>OZ242036.1:0-4800000 GCA_965205075.1 Candidatus Poribacteria bacterium
ATTGGAATCTACAACATGATTGCTGACAATACGAGCATCTTCCTCAACTCCACCGGCACCGATATACATATCATAAACAAATTTTCGTAAAACATCATGATTAACTGTAGGCATAAAAGCCCTCCCTATTGATTGTTTTTGCGCTTTTCTAGAAACCGCGATTGTGCTTCTTGATGTGTTTCCTGTTGATTAACCGTTGGTATGAGCGGTATTTTGCTTTTTAGCAATATCTTGGTGTGATCAATTGCTTTGGTGGACTTAGGACTATAAAATTCTGGTTGTAAAGCCTCCCAATCTTGGTCACGGATTGTAATAATTTCATCCAAATGAACACTGACCCATACATCTCCAACCCGAGAGTTCAATACCTGTTGTTCCACTTTATCACGGGCTATCGTTGCGTAAACTTCGTCCAGTTCAAAGCCAACGTAGTGCCGTCCAAGTCGCTTTGCAGCTATTGCCGTTGTTCCTGTTCCCAAAAATGGATCGAGCACTGTATCGCCTTCATCCGTGGACATTAAGATTATGCGTTCTAACAAATGAATCGGCAATTGACACGGGTGGGGATCGCGATACTTGTTGTGCTTTATCCGATGAATATCTGTCCACGTATCTGGAACAAGGGGACCAAAAGGATGCAGAAGTCCTTTTTTCCCACCGTAGTCCTTATGCAAATAGTTGCATTTACGACAACGTTTGTGCGGATAACGAATTTCATAAAATTTATTTTGCTTTGCATCTTTGGCATAAAATAGGATGCCGTAATGCGCAGGCTGAAGTGTCTTCCCCATCGGTGCTGTGGGGGCGTCCCACGAAATCCAATGCCTAAAATCAGCTAACTTGTTCAAAAAACTCGCATAATACGTCAGCCACTTAGGGATGTTATGTACAAAAATTGACCCTGTTTCCTTCGTGACACGCACCATCTCCGAAATCCATTTTTCGCACCAATGTAGATATTCTTCCAACTCAAGGCTATCTCTTGTGCTGTGATATTTCTTTTTCAAATTAAAGGGTGGGTCGGCGAAAGTCATATCGATACTGTTATTAGGAATTTGACGGAACAATTCGAGACAATCGCCTTGAATAATTCGATCAGTATATGTTTCCACTATAATTGAAATTCCTTTCTCAAAAATTCCTCAAATCGTGAGATTTCTTCCTTATGGAAAGTGAAAACGTCTTCGTAAGCAGCTACCATTCGTTTCAAATCGTTCTTGCGAACATACCAACCGGTGCCATCAACAAAACCGATGAATTTTGCCTCTGGATAATATTTCTTGATAAGTGTAGAAACGTTTATTTCTGTCTTTGCTTTATCACCTTGTGTGGAGGAAGTGGTTGATTGAAAAGAAGATTCAATAATAACTCGTGGGCTCTGCTTATCAGGAATAATGAAATCCATTGTTCGCTTCAAGTTTGATTCACTCTTGGCAAGTCTGTCCAAATCACCTGTCTCAGAAGGAAGTTCCAACTTTTCAAGCAATTCGTTTATAACAATCTCAGCATTGTTACTCTTCTTACCAGAATACGAACCTTTCTCTTTATAGCGCACTATCGTATCAATCATCGCTGGCACTTCAAACTCCAACTTGGAAATGCTCAGTTTTTTAAGTTCAAACAGAGGAATTGTGTTTGCCAAAAAAGGAATTGTTGCGCCTTCAAAAAAGATGTTCACTACCCCTTTTCTGAAATACTCGTTTTGGTGGATCATCTTTGCTATTTGAGCATCTGACCATTCTGTAAGGTTTGCTGATGATTCATTGGGACACCACTCGTCCTTTAATGCCAACTTTGATAACTCTAAATCGTCGGCAATACGAATGATTGTAATCAGTCGCTTGAGGTATTCATTGGAGAGTCCGGTCAGAGCTAATAGTGCCCTCAAGCCGTTTTCTTTTTGAAGTAATCCCTCAATAAGTTCCTTTCTTAAACCACTAGTTTCCACACTGTTTTTGAGAACAAGCAGCGTTTCTCTTAATGAATTCAAATGGCTTTCATATTTTTCCTCAAACACCATATCAAAAAAATAGAAGGTGTTTTTCTCAATGACTGTTCTGAACTTACTTGCTTCTGATCTCATTACTTGCTTAACTTACCTTTTAGATAGAGTTATCCTGCACTACACCACAGGAATTGGTAAGACCTTACGAATTATTTCGTTGGTTTGATTTCGCTAGGACAACACCTCACCATTATAGCATTGCACAGGGGCAAACTCAAGCACATTATCCATTTGACTGATGGTATCTCGTTGAGGCGTGTGCATAGTTCCGTGAGATTTCCATCGTCTCTCTACTGAAACCTTGGCTGCCTTGGGGCACGCTCTCTCTCTAACCGCAGCTTTGACCCTTTCAACGGCAGCTGAACTCTTGCTCCGTTCTGCAAGTGCGATTCCATAAACGCAAAGATTAATTCCGTGCTTGCGTGTGCCACACGGACACCGCAACGTGACGGCTCACCGGTATCGAGTGAGTGAACTAGATCTTTGATGAGATTTGCTGTGCTGCTGTTGTGGTCAAATTCAGGGAAAGGCTCCGGTACAAAGCAGTTGCGCCACCCCGGAACGTCGGCTTGACGTCGGATGTGCCACTGCCAACCATTGTTCCAGCATGTCACAATCCCTCTATCACAGATTGCCTCCCATTCGCTACCGCGCGGAGAGAGAAGCGCATGTGCTGTAACGCCATTTTCAAACTGAATTATCCCCTGACCATTCGGATCCTCTTGAACAATATCACCGTTGAAGATGCTGTCGTCATCGGTGATATGTGCAGATGCCCACAACGCGCGGTGGTCGCTATTCAGACGTAAAATTAGGTCGAACTGATGGCTGGAACCGTTAAACAGCGAATGGTTTCCATAGATGATTAGGGTCTTGAGGGCTCCTAATTCACCGCTGTCGATAACCTCTTTCATCTTGTCGAAACCGGTGTCCCAACGGCGGTTTGTTCCCAGATTGAAGAAGGCGCCGTTGCGTTCTACCGCTTCTACCATTGCGTCTGCTTCGTCCATAGATGAAGCCATTGCCTTTTCCGCGTAGATTGCCTTGACCCCATGCTCCACAGCATGGATAACAACTTCGGCGCGGTGTTCCGGCTGCGTTGCCACACTCACGATGTCCAAGTTCTCTTTGGCGATGAGTTCCTGATAGTCGGTGTATTGTCGTGCTTTAGGTACATCGTACCGTTCTCCGAAAACCTCCATGACATCTGGACGCAGATCTGAGCAAGCGACGAGGTCTGTTCGTTCTTCGGCATAAAAACCTGCTGCATGTGAATACGGCAGTTGGATTGCTTGATAATCCGGTATTTCATTGTCAATAAATGCCCCCATCCGGCTACAGCCGATGACAGCGGCGCGGTAAGTTTTCATCTTTCTTCCTCCGTTGTTAAAGTGTAAAGTCTATTCTCTCACTACGAGTCTTCTCAAGATTTTGTCTTGAGGGCGGTCACGAAAACCACCACATTTGGCAGTTCACTCAATCCTGTATTCCTTCCACCGTTGCTCTACCAGATCGATGATTTCCTGAGACATTGTGATTTCATCGGGCCACTCCCGCTGATAACCTTCCTCGCGCCATTTGGTCGTTGCATCAATCCCCATCTTCGATCCTGCGCCCATCAGTGGCGCAGCGTGATCTAGCACATCAACGGGACCCTCAACGATGGTTACGTCTCGTTTGGGGTCAACGTTACTGCCGACGCGAAAAAGCACTTCATCGACATTTTGCACATCAACATCTTTGTCAACCACGATAATAATCTTGCTGAACATCAGTTGACCAAGCCCCCACAAGCTGTGCATTATCTTCTTTGCGTGATAGGGGTAGCGTTTGTCGATGGAGATCAAAGCAAAGTTGTGGAAAACACCGAACAGCGGCAGATTCATATCGACCAACTCTGGCAGTTGCGTCTTAATCAGCGGCATGAAGATTCGCTCCGTTGCCTTGCCCATGTAACAATCCTCCATCGGCGGTTTGCCGACGATAATTGTTTGGTAGATGGGACGCTTACGGTGTGTAATAGCGGTAATGCGAAAGACGGGATATTCGTCTTCAAGGGAGTAGTAGCCGGTGTGATCGCCGAAGGGACCTTCAATGCAGGTTTCGTCCGGTTCGATATATCCTTCAATCACAATGTCCGCATCTGCGGGGACCAACATACCAATGGTTTTACACGGAACCATTGGCACATTGGCTTCTCGGAGGAATCCTGCGAATAGGAGTTCATCGATCCCGCTTGGGAGCGGTGCAGTGCCGATATAGGACATGACTGGGTCGCCGCCGATAGCGACAGCAACCGGCATCCGTTCACCCGCCTCGCGGTATTCGCGGTGATGCCCGGCACCATCATGGTGAATCTGCCAGTGCATTGCCAGCGTCCGTTCATCGAGTTTTTGCAACCGGTAGGTGCCAACATTGCGCTGACCGGTTTTCAGGCTATGTGTGAAAACCTGTGGTAGGGTAATATATTTATCCGCATCAAGGGGCCAACATTTGATGAGCGGGATGCGGTCTAATGAAATTTGGTCGTCGGTTAAAACCACCTCTTGACACGCACCACGCTTGACCGTTTTCGGAGGAAATTTTGTCAGTTTGCTCAGAATCCCGAGAAGTTTTACTTTGTCGAGCAGCGATTCGGGAGGACCAAGCTGAATCATGTCCTCAATTTCATCGGCGATTTCGTTCATATCTTCAACGCCGAGTGCCATCGCCATCCGCTTATAGGAGCCAAATGCGTTGATCAACAGCGGCATATCGCTTCCCTCAACGTTTTCAAACAGCAGTGCGGGGCCTTCAGCCTTACTCACCCGATCCGTGATCTGTGTGATCTCAAGGTCAGGGGAGACTTCGGCTTTGATTCGCTTTAATTCGCCGGCTCGTTCTAACTCTCTTACAAAATCTCTCAGACTGGAGTATGCCATTTTTCACCTTACCAAATGAACGTTAGAATAGGGCGCAAAGCCCATTATCCCTTACGACCTTGACGGTATACCCGCCCGCCCTTGACAACAGTAACCGGCACAAAATTCTGCCCGCTGATACGGGTTTCGCCACGCGAATCCATCAATTGGAATTCACCTTCGCGCAGTTCAGAGATAATTGCATCTCCCCACGCACCGGGTGCCAATGTGCCGATTTTGTCCGACAGCAGAATCACTTCTGCTGGCACTGAGGTAACCTTAGCAATAGCATCGTCGAGCGACATACCGAGATGGAGGAATTTTGTCACAACATTTGCCAAGTCATAGACGGGACCGTTGACGTTGTAGATGTGCAGATCTGATGAGATTGTTTGTGGTGCCACCCCTTGGCTCATCGCGGTTTCAACGGTATCCCATGAGAAAGACCCTGCACCATGTCCCACATCAAAGATAACACCACGCTCCATTGCCTCATGCACCGATTTACGCACCTTCCCGTCATCGTCCAAGATACCACATCTACTCCCATGGAAACAGTGTGTTACGATGTCGCGCTCGCCCATAACTGCCAAGATATCATCTATAGAATCGCACCAAGCGTCTTGCGGGTGCACCATGATGGGTAGTCCTGCTGCGTCCGCGGCTTCGCGTGCATGGTGCAGCGGAATCATCCCCGACCGTTCACTGACGATGCTGTGTTTTGTCAGCCGTACCTTCACGCCCAAAATCACATCGCGGTGCTTTTCAATCATCGCACAGGCTTTGTCTACGTCGGCATATTCAGGGATTTCAAACTCGCCGATTTCTTGCGTTAGCATCCCCTGCGATGAGATGTTGATTTGCGCCAAGATCCGTGTTTCACTCACGTCGATTACGTACTTACGAAAGCCGGGAAAAATGTCGGCACCTGCTGAACCTGCATCAACCACTGTCGTGGCTCCTTTTGCCAAACAGGTCGGGTCCGGTTCTATACCGTAATGGCTGACACCGTAGAACACATGGACGTGCAGATCAATCATGCCCGGTGTGACGAGGCAGCCGCTAGCATCCAATACTTCCTGCGCGTCTGTCTTTGACAAATCGTCACTGACTTCGGCGACAACGCCGTTTGAAAATGCGACATCTTTATTTGCGTGGATATTCTGTGCGGGATCAACCAATGTCCCGCCCTTGATTAACAAATCATAAGCCATGTTGTAACCTCCAAGCTGTTTTCAACAGTTTAATAGCTAGGTTAATCCATAGAAAGGTGTGTGACCTTTTCCAAATCGCTGTCGGTGAACGGATCGGAAGGGATGCCTAACTTTGATCGAAGCGCACTTTCCAGATTTGCATCGGGGATATTCACCGCTGACCCGATTACATCGGGATTCAAAATAACTGCTGAGTTGAAGACAAAAATCAATAGGGATATACAGAGTAAGCCGATGTATCTCATCTAGATCATCTCAGAAGTAGAAATGGTATAAAATCACAGGTAATTCATCAGGCCGATAGGATATTATACCCCAACACGGGTTTTAAAACAAACCTTTGGATTTGGACCTGTGGCTGCTGGTTAAATGAGAGATGATAATTGACCATTTTTTCCGTTGCAAGGTTATGTGAGGTGTGCTATAATGGACAAACTATTGGTCAGTTAGGCTATTGATCGGTCAAAACGTTACAACTTGAACCTTTTTGTTTAAGGTTTACTAGATTTTCAGGATCGAATTGATGAATTATTTAGGATTTATCCTGTTCAACAATAGTTGAGGAGCGGGTTGGTTCATTCCCTTCCTCATCGGTTATGGAGGGGCTGCATTACCTCCTTTGAATTTTTGGACTGTTAAGGTTACCGGGCATCGATAACCTTTTCCCCATTTTCATGGGGACGTACTCAAAGGCAGGAAATAAAAATGAACTTACGAGATATTTCACTTGGACGCCATGCACCCTCAATCATCAATGTTGTTGTCGAAGCACCGAAGGGGAGTCGAAAAAAATATCGTTACCACGCAAAAAGCAGAAAATTTCGATTAGCATATGAATTTAGTATGCCAGTGCCAACAGAATACGGTTGGATTCCAGAAACAGTTGCTGAAGATGGACATTTCCTCAATGCAATGGTCATTGCTGCCAACGCTAGCCACCCCGGCTACGTCTGTGAGGCGCGACCGATTGGCGTGCTAAAACGTAAGGACCGAGACCATCACGTTATCTGTGTGATGTTGGGCGATGAACGTTACACTTCGGTTAATGATATTTCGGACCTAGACGTTAAGTTACTTAAAAAAATTGTGCAGTTTTTTGAACCTTATTTTGAATTATCCGGTTGGCTAAATCGTGCCGAGACGGTTGAGGTGATTAAAGCAGCACACGAAGCATACACTGCAGGCTCTAAATCCCGTAGCCCCGGAACCCGAATAGAGAATGATCCCGAAGACGACGAGAATCTTGAAGGCTTCGATGAGAATCTTGAAGAACCTAGCGTGGCAGAAGAGGATGCTGAACGGGTAGACCAGAGCGACCAAGGGGAGGCAGAGGATGCCTATTCCGACAATTGAATGGGTTGATGGTAGAATCCACTTGATCGACCAAACCTTGCTGCCAAATGAATTCAACCAAATTTATTGTGATGATGTAGAAAGCGTTTGGGAGGCGATTAAGTCACTGCGGGTTCGCGGTGCCCCCGCGATTGGTATTGCGGGCGCATTGGGGGCAGTGCTTGGGATCTGGAAGTCAAAAGCGACTAGCTACTCCGATTTTGCTGCTGAACTCAAAAAGGTAACGGGTTATCTGGCGACCTCACGACCAACGGCAGTGAACCTGTTCTGGGCCCTGGAGCGCATTGAGCAAACAGCGGAAAAGCACAAAGATCTTGAAATCGCCCAACTCAAAAATGTTCTTCTTGATGAAGCCGAGAGCATTATTGAGGAGGACCGAGCGAGATGCCGTGCTATCGGTCAACACGGATTAGACCTCATCCGTAACGGCGACACCATTTTGACCCATTGCAATGCGGGAGGGCTCGCTACCTCTGATTACGGCACAGCACTAGCGGTTATGTTCTCTGCACATGAGTCGGGAAAGAACATCAGTGTTTATGCCGATGAGACCCGCCCGTTGTTACAAGGCGCACGGTTGACAGCGTGGGAACTCATGCAGGCGGGGATTGATGTAACGTTGATTTGTGACAACATGGCTGCACAGGTTATGAAGGAAGGTAGGATCCAGTCCGTCATTGTTGGAGCGGATCGGATTGCCGCAAACGGCGACACCGCCAACAAAATCGGAACCTATAACGTTGCGATTTTGGCAAAGGCGCATGACATCCCCTTCTATGTTGCTGCACCAACTTCGACGCTTGACCTGTCCCTTGAAACAGGCGACCTGATTCCGATTGAACAGCGTGCTGCCGAAGAAGTGACAGAAGGTTTCGGTAGCAGGACAGCACCCAAAGGGGTCAAAGTCTATAGTCCTGCCTTTGATGTTACTCCTGCCCATCTTATTACAGCAATCATCACAGAGAAAGGCATCGCCCACCCTCCCTTTGAGGAGAGTCTTGCCAGCCAAAGCGATTAGCGAAGCACAAACCGCTGGATAGTTATTTCTCAAGGAAGACATCTCTCCGAATTTATCCGTGTGCACCCTGAAGTAACCGAATCGCTGTTGCTGCAATTCGATCCCCGGCATCTGGACAGAGCTTGCTAGACCGCGCAGTTCGGGGTTCATAACCCCCACCGACCAATGCTTGTGGTGTTGGGACGTATCCCACACAACCGTTAGCGAGGGAGACAATAAACGTCGGATCGAAGGGAGAACACCCCTGAATATCTAGCCCATACTGACAGAAGTATTCCGCAGGCACAGCAATCAGTCCAGCTTTTCCGATCTGCATCATTTGTACCTCTGCGGATACCCTCGGTTCAATTTCCTTGATTTCTTTGAGCAATTCAAGTTCTCTTGCCCAAACTGTTTGATCTCCCCAAGACTGTGCTTGGTTGAGCGACGCATCGTTGAGGTCTCGTAAGGGAAGTTCAAGGGTTTCAGTTGCACACCCCAATGGCACTTCATCTGTATAATCCATTCGTGCCAACACCTTGATGACCTCCGCACCAACCGTTGTGCCGACATGCCAACCCCAGCATTCTCCGGACTGCTTCCCTCTATCTCTAAGGTTGTCGACTTGCGTGACATCACCTGATGCCCCGTTTCCGAAGACGATGATCGCATGTTCAGCTTGCATTGTCTGCTGAACGGTTTTTCTCAAATAGTAGATATAATCGGCAGAAAAACCACCCCCGCCAACCCCTAGTGTGGCATGGCAACAGTAGTTCACCCAGCACCCAAGAAATTTGCACGATTGATTTATCGCACCGATGACCCCGACCATAGGATCGATAGGTCCTGCGACTTGAACGATATCGGGGTTGCCCACCCCTGGATGCGTGCGCTCCGAGCCATCTTTCATACGAAAGCGTCGGTTAAACGCAACGCTTCCTTCGTGTCCTGCACCAATAACCAGTGTTGCAGGTTCTCGTTTTTCGTATCCCTCAATTGCTGCCTGTGCTATCTGTGCAGCAACGAAGTCGCAGTAAGCTGCATCCGATTCGCTCATGAAGACATCTGCGATAGGTCCGCCGTTGTGTGTGTGGCTTGCTGCGATTAGTACATTATCAGCGGGAATACCGGTCGCATCTGCAATTTGTTCCCGTGCATTCTGTGTTGTTGAGCGTTTTATTGACAGTGCATCAAGTCCCGCTAGGACAAGCTGTGTATCGCCATCGTCTATTACCATTGCATTTACAAGGAGGTCGTCATGCACATTTTGAGAAAAGCGCTTGTTAATACTTCCGGGCATTTCTGCACCGATTTCTGGTGTAACACTGCGTTGACCGAATCCTACCTTAATCATTGTGTACTTTCCTCTGATTTGAGTGTTGTTGAGTTGGGTGTTTACGGTTTTGTAGGTTGTGAATGAAAGACGATGTGATGATTATCTATGGCTCACTAAAATATGCTGAAGAAACAGTATTCCCTCGGAGTTTCATCCAGAAACTCGTTAATAGAAATTCACAGATGTTACTTTACTCCACTTGAAGGCTTTATCTGCCTGTGGTATAATCCCAAGTTCAGTAAACATAAAATTATTCTATCATGAATTCCAGTAAAGCGTTGCTAAAAAGATCCGCTCTGGAGCGGAAAAACGTGCGAAGGCTTGTAGGCTTCAGATGCTTGAGGTGCAAAGAATGACATTAGACTGCCGATGGTTGATTGTTGTTTTGTTATCTCTTATCGGATGTACCTTTACCACGCCTGATGAGACGCCAGAAATGATTGATCAGCCCATGCCTTGGGGGTCAACTGCGCTTTTAAGCGATCAGGTCAACGCTATCGCAGCAGATACCCAACACATCTGGGTTGCAACCGACAAAGGGATCAATCGCTTCAATAAACACGAAAATCTGTGGATAAGCTACACCGTCGAAGATGGGCTGGCGAATAACGAGGTTTCTAGTGTGGCAGTAGATGGGGAGGCTGTCTGGTTTGGCACAGAATCCGGCGTTTCTAAATATCAGCCCAAAGTTGATAAATGGACAACCTACACCCGCGACGACGGTCTGCCGAGCAATCGTGTTATGGCTATCGGCGTGGACGGGAATTACATCTGGTTTGGTACGGATCAAGGCTTAAGCCGATATAATAAAGCGATTGATGTTTGGGCACTTCGCACCACCGACGATGGTGGTTTGACTAGCAATGAGATTTCCGCTATCGCTGTCAAGGGCGAATATGTCTGGTTTGCAACCGACAAAGGTGTATCCAGATACGATAAGAAGATCGATTCATGGACACAGTTGACCAAAAGCGAGGGTTTAGCGGACGACAACGTCACAACCATCGCTATTGATGAGGATTTCATCTGGTTCGGCACGGAAAATGCCGGCGTGAGTTTATACAGCAACACAGAACAAACATTTGTAAAAACCTACACGCGTAACGATTTGCTCGAAACGGATAAGATCAATTATATCTTAGTTGATGGTCTGTATGTCTGGATCGGCACGGCGAATGAGGGCGTTCAAAGATACATTAAACCGGTTGATACATGGGTTCACTACAAAATAGAAGATGGACTTCCGTCGTCAAACATCACAGCGATGGTGGTCGATGGTAAGTATGTCTGGTTCGGCACTTACGAGGACGGGCTAGCGCGATTCGATAAGATTCGGGGGCTTTGGAGCACCGTCAAGAAGGCGGAAGGCTTGGTAAATGATAGCATCAGATCGATGGCAAAACAATCCGGTGTCCTTTGGGTCGGGACGACAATGGGACTCAGTCGATTTGACTTGCAATCTGAGGAGTGGCAAACCTACACCAAAGCACAGGGATTAACGACCAATTATATTACGCGCGTTGTCGCTGCTGCTGATGCCATTTGGGTTGGAACGTCAAAGGGCGTGGGGCGATACCAGAACAATCGGTGGAAATTCTGGCGACATCAACATGGGCTTCCAAGCGATTTTGTCCTTGATATAGTGGTGGTAGATCAAACGGTCTGGGTTGGCACACGCAACGGGCTTTGTCAATACAATCAGGAGGAGGATAAATGGTATACCTTTGAAGCCCTAAAAGGTATGCGGATAAACGCCATTGCTGTTGCCGGCAATTCCCTCTGGCTCGGAACCAACAGTGGGCTAAAGCAGCTCATAAATTCAGAAGGTAACAACTTAACCGATTCACATCTTACGTTTCACGCATCACACATTATGTCTCCTATCAACGCCATCGCAAGCGAGAAGGACATACTCTGGGTTGGCGCGCGGAGTGGCCTTTTCATGTTCGATAAACAGGAGAATAGATGGCATAATTTCACAACGGAGGATGGGCTGCCGAATGACAACGTGAGAACAATTGCAATCACTAAAGACGCGCTTTGGGTCGGTACACCGAGTGGGTTGGGAGTACTCCCCCGTAACAAATGGCACTCTTCAGCGACAAGATCGGGTGGATGGCAGCAATATGATTTAACCCAGCCGGGGATAGAGATGGGACACGAAAATGTACGGGATATTTGTGTGGTAGGTGATCAAATCTGGTTGGGGACAATCGGTGGATTGGGCGTATACTCCCCTCAGGATAACTCTTGGCGAGCAATTCGTGCAAAGGAGCGAACAGTTGTTCTGCGCCACAGCAGTATAGGACACGCAGTGCTAGATGGCGATTGGGTGTGGTTTGTGGCGTGGCCGGGCACGTCCAACGGAGAAATCGTTCGGTATGACAAACGCACAGGAACTTGGACGCACTACATGAAGGAGGATGTGACAGAAATCCACCAAAGGGGTTCGGTGAAAGGGAGACAACGAGATAACGAGAAAGCGAGAGGGCGAGGAAGCGAAGAAGCGAGTCCCGTTCTGAAGATCCCGATGCTTCATCGGGAGAAGCACGGGAACGAGAGAAAAAACATGCCTCCACCTTCCCACGCCCATTCGCAACAAGTTGGTGAGGAGAGCTTACAGTTGCTCACCCCGAATGATGAGATACCATATATTACTGAAATTGATTGGATAGAGGTAGCTGATGACAGTGTATGGTTTGCTACAGACGGGGGTGTGCTTACCTATTATAAAAACTCGGATACGTGGCGGCACTACACAACTAGAGATGGACTGGCAGCAAATAAAACGACAACGTTGATGGTCGATGGAAATGACGTATGGGTTGTCTTGAGGGATAATAGGATCTGTCACTATCGGCGAGATACGGACAGATGGGAGACCCATCAGGTGGTGTTTCAGGAAATCTCTCCTGATGTTGAAACATACCGTACGCGGCTTGCGACGGATAAACGTTATGTCTGGGTGCCAGCACAAAGGGAGGGCGTAGCGCGCTACGACAAACAGACTGAAACATGGAGGCGCTATACTTCAGCAAACGGTTTATTAGATGAAAAAATTGGCTTTATTGTCGTAGACAACGATGATGTCTGGGCTTACGGCGGACGCGAAGGCTTGAGCAAGTATGATGAGAGCATGGATAGCTGGATCATTATTAATTCCAATAAAGGGTTGGTCGCTGACTGGATCCGAGAAGTTATTTCCGGAGTAGACTATATGTGGGTATTGTATAACCAAAGTTGGTGGGAAGGAGACGACAGCGTTCCCGCAAGTGGGTTTCACAGAGTCAATCAGACTTGGCAGGTCTTCCGTGGTCATCCAGAGAGTGTAGGTAACAATTTCACAGACGTTCAGGAAACGGCTGAATTTGTGTGGTTCGGAAGCAAAGAGCACGGTATCAGTCGATACGATAAGGCATCCTCATCTTGGACGGTTTTTACGGAAGAGGATGGACTGCTAAATAATCACGTAAACTATCCGACTTTGAAGGCTGATGGCAACTTCCTCTGGTTGGGTGGTGATAATGGCATCAGTCGTTATAACATGTCTGAAGATAGCTGGACGGTGTACACAGGCAGGCGTGCTGTACCCGCTGACGTGGTGCATGCAATTGCTGTTGATGCTCGCTATGTTTATTGTGGAACGGATTGGGGCGCAAGGCGGTACGATAAACAATATGACTTCTGGCTGGAGGAGCGCATTGTGGAGGAACCCGTAAATGACCTTGTCACTGACGATAAATACTTGTGGATAGCAACTGCCCAAGGTGTAATCCGGTTTGATAAATCAGCGCATTGGACGGATCTTCACGAAGCGGAGAACGGTCTAGCCGACACATTCGTCAAGGTTGCCGATGTAGGAGGACGCACCTTATGGGTCGGTACGGATAAAGGGGTGAGCAAATACAACACACTTTCGGATGACCCGAATGCTTGGGAGACCTTTAGGCGCGCAGACGATGTGGATACAATGTTACTATCCCAAGAATACGCTAACAGCCTTGTAGATAACCGCGTTACCAGTATAGCAGTGGATCATCGCTACGTCTGGGTGGGCACAGAGAAAGGTATCAGTCGTTATGACATGAAGAAGGAAATCTGGGTAACTTATGCAAAGCAGGCAGGATTGCATCACGATAAAGTGAGTAGTATCTGCATTGATGGCGACTGGGTGTGGTTTGGTACGGAGGGTGGTGTCAGTAGATTAAACACTAGGACCGAAGAGTGGAGTGTCTTCACATCGTCTGACGGTTTAGCTAGCGATTCGATTACTAGTATTGTCGCAACAGATGATTTTGTCTGGTTCGGCAGTTTCGATGCTGGGGTGTCCTGCTACAATAAGGCAACAACGGAGTGGAAACACTTTACGCAAAGAGATGGACTCAGCCATAATCGCGTGTTCGCGCTTGCCACAGATGGTGATTTCCTTTGGGTGGGGACTGAACGCGGACTGAGTCGTTATGATACGGTGACAGATACGTGGACAATCTTTACCACACATTTCGATGAAGAAGAAGACCGAAGGTGATTTGAAAAAGATGCGTCAAGTTCATATACTCTTAGGATTCATAATACTCCTGGCTTTGGCGAATTGCTCCACACATGACCCACAGCAAATGCCCCCCGATTCTTTCCTCAACGAGGAAGGAAGCGCGACCAGTCAGCTCCTCAGTGATCGCGTTCTATCCCTAGCTGTCGATTCAAATTATTTGTGGGTGGGAACTGACCGGGGGTTGAGCCGGTATGATAAAGCACAAGGTCGGTGGGATAACTTCACTGTAAAAGACGGTTTGGCTCACAACCACGTTTTATCCATTGTTTTGGATGGTGCTGATGTCTGGATTGGCACACGCGATGGTGTGAGTCGTTATGAGATCCCTACAAGTACGTGGACACGCTACATGCCGCGGGATGGCTTGGCGGGACGGGAAGTCTTCTGTATCGCTGTTGATTCAAGATTTATCTGGTTCGGCACACCAAACGGGCTCTCTCGTTATGACAAAGAGACGAACAGTTGGGCACGGAAGCGCGAGGAAGATGGGCTAGCGGGTGACGCTGTTACACAGATAGCGATTGATGATGACTACATCTGGGTTGGTACGGAGAACGGGGTTTCCAGATATGACAAACTCACCGATTCATGGAACAATTATGACAAGGACAGCGGACTTATTGATAACAGTGTGACCGCGATTGCCGCTGATGAGGACTCCGTCTGGTTCGGCACAGAGAATAAGGGACTCAGTCGGTATGACCAACGGAACTCGGAGTTCGTCAGGGCGTATACGAAAAGAGATCGGTTGACGAGCGATCAGATAAACGCCCTAGCAGTAGATGGAACATCGCTATGGTTAGGGACTGCCGATAGCGGCGCACAGCGCTACATTTTATCTGTTAATACATGGCGAGAATACACGACAGAAGTGGGGTTACCTTCAAATCATATCACGGCGATTGCCGCAGATGGCAATGTGATTTGGTTTGGTACGTATGAGCATGGACTGGCACGGTATGACTTGCGCCGCGAAACGTGGAGGATCTATAGCGAAATTAAGACGTTGAGTGACAATGATGTGAAAGACATCTTGGCAACGGATGAATCGGTTTGGGTAGCAACGCGATCCGGATTGAACCAAGCAACCTATCTCGAAGGTCCTGAGTTTTCAACGGAACTTGATTGGCGGACGTTGAGTAAGGCAAACGGTTTAGTGGATAACTACATCACTGCCCTTGCAGAAGTTGAGGAAGATCTCTGGGTCGGTACACCGCGCGGTTTAGGGGGACGACAGGGAGGCGAAGACAGGTGGACATTTTTTACGACGAAAGATGGGTTAGTGCATAACTTTGTGACCTGTATTGCGTTGGAATTTGAGAACAGAGGCACCGAGAACACATTTTCACGCCTATGGATTGGAACAAGGGCAGGACTTTCGACCTACGAACCTCGAAACCAAAGATGGAATACACATCCGTCCGAGTTGCAAATCTCTGGCTGGATCAACGATATCAAATTAGATAATGATTTTGCATGGATCGCTACCGCAGATGGGCTTATCTATCATAATCTGTCCACCGAGGTGTTAGGTAAATTGACCGAAAAAGATGGTTTGCCTTCGGATGTGATTAACACCGTTGCAATAGGGCGGGACTCTATCTGGATAGGCACAGTGTCTGGATTGGCGCGGTTAGATAAGTCGTTCACCACGCCTCACGTTTCACGTTTCACGCTTCACAACAACGCCAGAGAGATTGTTGTTGACGGCAACGATACCATCTGGGTAGGAACACCGTCGGGATTGGTGAAGTACAACATTGCAGAAGACGCCTGGACGCATTACACCCGTGGGAACACCAACGAGGGCCTCACCTCCGATAATGTTAAAACCATCTCAATAAATGGCGAAAAGATTTGGATAGGCACGACCGCCGGGGTCAGTTGCTTGGACAAAAAGACAGGCAAATGGTCTAAACACGTTGCGGCGACGACGACAGAAGTGCTGCGCTCGAACTGGGTCAGCAAGCTGGCGGAAGATGGAGAGGGACTCTGGTTCGGTAACTGGAAGGATTCTACAGAAGGTGCCATTGTAAGGTATAACCGACTGACAGAGACATTCCGCTTCTTCAGCAAAGAGGATCTTCCATTAAAATCAATTGAGGTGCCAATCACGCGTATACACGAGCTGACTGTGGGCAAAGATGAAGTATGGGTTGGGACCAACGGGGGATTGTTACGATACAACAAAGCAACGGATACATGGCGTCATTATACGGTAGATGACGGTCTACCAAACAATAAAGTTTGGACTATTGCTCTCGATGTCCCCTATCTCTGGACAGCGCATACTGGTGGTGTGGTGAGCCGGTATTCGCTTGAGGCAGATGAATGGAAAACCTATGAAATCGTACCAAGCGTGCGCTGGAGCAGCATTGGCACTATTGCCGTTGACCCACAGTATGTCTGGGTGACGACCACTTGGGATGGAATTAAAAGATACGATAAATCAACGGGGACTTGGACAGCTATTGGGGAAACGCACGGTTTGGGAAACAATGAAACGAATGACCTGCTCATCGATAGCGATTATGTTTGGGTCACGGCGTGGGGAGATGCTAGCCGTTATGATCGACGGACCCAAGAATGGGAGATGTTTTCAGTCCGGCGGGTGCTTGCAGGTGCTAGCTCTGGGATCAACAGAGGATTGGACGGCGTCTGGCTTGTATATCCTTGGCAAATGTGGGGTGATGCAATTGCGTCAAAGTATCACAATCAAACCGACTCATGGACGACCTTGAAAGTACCGCAAATGGAAGAATTTTTTTTCGGAAGCACGATGCAGGTTGTAGAGACCTCTGACACTGTTTGGATGACGATAAAGGATCAGGGATTGGTTCGGTATAACAAAGCTGCAAAGGATTGGGCATTCTTCAATGGGGAAAGTGGACTCGTAAGCACTGATCTGATTGAGCATTCCTTGGTGGTAGACGATAACTATGCTTGGGTGGGGACAGCCGAAGGATTGAGCCGATTTGACCTCAAAACGGAAATATGGACCAATTTTACTCAGTCGCCTCTAACACGGACGCTTCGCGAGTCCAAAGTATATGCCATTGCTGCCGAAGCGCGTTATGTGTGGTTAGCAACAACCAATGGTTTGCATCGCTATGATAAACAAACAGACCGTTGGTTTGCCCCTCGTCTAAAGGGAATAGAGGGGATAGAGGATATGGAGGATGACACACCAAGTATCACCTGTCTGACGATTGACGAAAAATATACTTGGCTCGGTACGAACAACGGCGTCCTGCGCTATGATAAAGCTGGGGATCGCTGGGAAATATACACCGTTGAAAACGGTTTGCCTTCCAATACTATCCGAGATCTGGATGTAAGAGGCTACGACTTATGGATCTCGACAGACCGCGGTGTTGCAACCTTCAATCGGCTGTCTGATGATCCGAATGCTTGGGAGTCGCATACACAGGCATTGGAAGTCAAAGGTATGAGTGATGATCAGAAATACGCTCAGACGCTTTTGAGCGATGATGTCCGTTGCGTTGCGGTCGCTGAGGAGATGGTCTGGTTTGGCACAGACAAAGGGGCTTGTCGATATGATAGAGAGAAAAAAACATGGGAAGTCCTGACTACAGATATTTCCGTCATTGATGAGATCAAGATTAAAAGCCACCTTGATACGAAGACCGGTTCCGATTTCATCAAGAATCCCGAAAATCGGGAGATTCAAAACAACCTGACAGACACTAGCGTCATCGTTACTGACGAAGAAAACATCTGGTTCGGCACGAGTAAGGGTGCGACAGAGTACAACGTCGAATCCGGAGATTTCGTTACCTACAACCAATCGGACGGTTTGGCAAGCGATGTTGTTACTTGCATCGCTTTGAACGGTGATGAGATCTGGTTTGGTTCGGCAGACGCAGGAGCCACACGCCTGAATAAGATCACGGGCGACTGGCGCGTGTTTAACACAGACGATGGCTTGCTCCACAATCGAGTTGAGGCAATCGCGTTTGACGGAGATCATCTTTGGTTCGGTACGGAGCGGGGTTTGTGTCGGTACAATCAGAAAACAGGAACATGGACAAGTTATGCGGAAGACTAGTAAGGATAAGAAAACGGGAAGACGAGATAACGTGAAAACGAGACGATTCACTCCTTTTTTGAGTATGCGTGGAAGCGTGGAAGCGCGGGGACGAGAGAAACCCCCGTTCACTCAAAAACTCGGTTCCCCCCACACTCACTTTCTCATTTTCTGGTTATTCTGTTATCCTGTTTTCCTCCTGCTATTTTACCTTGGGTGTGGTATCAATCAGATTGATCAGCGAGACGAAAAATCGACTGTTCTAGAGGAAGCAGCGATTACCCAAGCAGCAGCGGAACAAGCGTTGGTGAGTGATAATGTCCGTTGTGTTTCAACTTCAGCCAATCACGTCTGGGTTGGCACAGATCGAGGTGTCAGCGTCTATCATAAGGCAGATAACCGTTGGACGAAATTAGATCGGGAGGATGGGCTGCTCTCTGATGATGTCACTGCAATCGCCTCCGATGGAAAATCGGTCTGGATAGGGACGACTCTCGGTGTCAATTTGTATGACTTGGAGACTAGACGATGGACAAAGTTTCAGCAGCGTGATGGCTTGGCAAGCAACAAAGTTGCTGCGATTGCTGCGGACGGAAATTATATCTGGGTTGGGACCGAGGCAGGTATTTCGCGTTATGATAAGACGACGGGGGCGTGGGCGTTGCAACGAGAGAAAGATAAAGATCAATTTAATGTAATCACCGCAGTTGCTGTGGAATCCGAGTATGTCTGGTTCGGTACAGAAGACGGTCTTCGATGCTACGATAAACCCAAGGACGCATGGAACACTTACACGAAAGAGGAAGGACTGGTCGAAAACCATATTCGCTGGATCGCTTTAAGTCCTGACGCTGTTTGGGTGGGTACGGAAAAATCAGGTGTAAGCAAATATAGTACAATCAATCAAACTTTCACCGAGAGCCATACCCGAACAGATCGCATAGAGAGCGATTTCATCAGAGCGATTGCAGTTGATGGAGACAATGTCTGGTTTGGTTCTGCAGACCGTGGGATTCGTCGGTACATCACAACGGTGGACACTTGGTTCAAGTACACCACAGCGCAGGGATTGGTTAGCGATCACATTACCGCGTTGGCTGTTGATGGTAGGAATATTTGGATTGGTACTTACGAGCACGGTTTGGGTCGATACGATAAAGTGACGGATGGGTGGACATGGTATTCCAAACGGGATACATTGGTGTCGAATCAGATAAAGACACTGATTTCAACTGGAGATGCGCTCTGGGCTGGTACAAATAAAGGTTTCAGCCGCTACTCGCTGCGCGAAAAAACGTGGAGAACCTACACCAAAGCTGATGGTTTAACAACGAACTATATTACCGCTTTGGCAAGTGATGCTAGCGACGAAACGTTATGGGTTGGGACACCCTTGGGGTTGGGAAGCCTGGAAAGGGAGCGGTGGCGTTTCTATACTGAGCGAAGTGGACTAGCAGACAATTTCGTAACCTGCATCAGCCTCTCCAATCACGTTTGGGTTGGGACAAAAGGTGGATTGAGTGTTTTAATGGGGCAACCGTCAACTCACCCACAATCGGGAATTGGGGCGATCACCGAATCAACAGGTCAACAAAACTCGTCAATGGGGAAGTCCTCGAATCCGAACTCATCACATATAACCTTTCACGCTTCACGTTCGTATCTCACTGGCAAGTGGGTGACAGCGGTGTTGGCGATTGATGAGGAGGTTTGGGCGGGGACGCCTGAAGGGTTATATCGGAAAAATCGCGCGACAGATAAATTTGAGTCGTTTCCGGTCGTAACAGATTATGTCAACACGCTTGCGTTCGCCCCAGATGGGCGATTACTAATCGGCACACGGAATGGATTGTGGATTATTCAAGGTGAGGCATCAACTCACCTCACCAAGGGTTTGCCAAACCTGAATGTTAGGGCTGTCGCGGTAGACGGAGAAACCATCTGGGTAGGAACACCGGGTGGGGTTGCGCGTTCCGATGGAGCGAGAATTCAACGGGTCTTTACGATGCAGCCAGATGGCTTGTTGCACGATAATGTTCAGAGCATTGCCGTTGTAGATAAGCAGATTTTTTTCGGTACGGTTGCCGGACTCGCTGTCTATGAGATAGAGGAGGATCGGTGGGAGAAGCATACGCCATATCACGACGCAGAGATTCTGCGAGAAGATCAAATTCGTTGGATGGAGTTAGATGGAGACTACCTGTGGGTGCTTAACTGGTCTGCTTCCCCAAATGGTGCAATTTTGAAATTTGATCGTCGCACCGATACGTGGATCGAGTATACAAAGGACGCACTGCCAATCTCCTCCGAAGTCCCATTTATTACCTCAACACGTCGGTTGGCGGTGGGAGAAAAAGATGTCTGGTGCGCTACAGAGGATGGCGGCGTGCTGCGATACAACAAAATATCGGATACATGGACACACTTCACAAAGTCATCTGGATTACCGGGACATCACGCTACACTAGTCGAACTTGATGAACCAAATGGCGTTTGGGTTGCCTTCCTAGGCGGTGTCGCAGCGCACTACGATACGCGAACCGAAAAATGGGAGACTGTAAAGGTGACGGAACCGGGTGACGGAACGTCCATTAAGGACATTGCTTTTACCAAAGATTACATCTGGTTTTCCACAAGGAGTGTTGGGGTCAAAAGGTACGAGCGAGCGACGAAAACTTGGCGATCATACACAGAAGCGCAAGGTATGGCTTCGCGCTCCGGTGAGTGGATTGCTGCAGACGGAGAAGGAGTATGGACGAGCGGCGGAGGTCATTATTCGTGGGTCAGAGACCGGAGAGCACATGGTGTCAGTTACTATCGGTCCGACGATGACACTTGGACGATTTATGACAGGCGTGAAGGTCTACGGGCAGATGAGACGGAACTTGGACAGGTCAGTGATGATTATGTTTGGTCCTTCGGGTGGACGGGTATCAACAGGTATGATAAAGCCGGTAAGTTGTGGACTTCCTTCACGCGAAGCGATGGACTCCCCAGATCCTCCGTTGAGGCTATTTCGGAGGATAGCGATGGCTTTTGGGTAGGCACAAACAGCAAGGGTGTGCTAAAATACGCTCAAGCGTCCGGAGCATGGACAGCTTTCACGGTCGAAGACGGACTCGTTCAGGATAGCGTCTCGAGATACCAACTCAAAGTCGATTCAAAATATGTGTGGGTAGGCACATCAATGGGTTTGAGCCGCTACGATAAGGAGAAAGAAACATGGACCTCCTTCACAAAACCGACCACCTTGGCAAACCGACGAGCGGTGGCTGTTACTACCGATTCTCGATATGTGTGGGTCGGCACGCACCGCGGCTTGAGTCGATACGACAAGCGCTATGACAGATGGAAGCACTTTGCAAAATCGGAAGAAGAATCAGGGTGGGATGAGGATGACAATGGGGAGGAAGAGGACGAAGAGGATGGGGAAAAAGAGGAAAAAAATGAGCTTGTGGATAACAATGTGATTGACCTATCTGTCGGTAGGCGATACGTCTGGATTGCGACTGAGGGTGGTGTTGGTCGGTACGATAAAATCGCGGATCGATTTGAATCGTACACCAAAGAGAATCAACTGCCAAGCGTCGATATCCGAGCGGTTGTCCAAAATCGAAGTGATGTATGGATTGGTACGAAAAACGGTATCAGCAAGCACAGTATTCTTTCCGAAGATCGGAATGCTTGGGAAACATATAACGCTGCTATTGAAATCCTGCCAACAGTAGAAGGAAAATACGCCAAGAGTCTGAAAAATGACGATGTTCGGTGTTTGGCAGTCGATGACAATCGTGTTTGGGCTGGAACAAAAACCGGCGTATCGCTCTACGCGCTCAGACAAGGGACGTGGACCACCTTTGCCCAGGAGGATGGGCTAGCGAGTGATGAGGTCAGTTGCATTATCATCGATAGCGAGCAGGTCTGGTTCGGAAGCGGGCGCGGTGTAACGGTTTACGACACGGTAAATGAAACATGGCGGACACTCACGGAAGCGGATGGCTTGGGTTCAAATCTGATAACATCTATGGCAATCCGCGGGGATCAGGTCTGGTTCGGTACATTCGACAAGGGGGTTACTATGTTGGACAAAACCACAGGTCAGTTTACAACCTTTACCAAAGCCGATGGACTTCCCCATAATGGCATTCTATCAATTGCAATTGATGATGACTACCTCTGGTTTGGTACACATGGCGGATTGACTCGATATGATTCTCTGACGGGCACATGGACGGTTTATACTGAGCGGTTTGACCACGATGGAATATAAGGGGTGGAATACAACATGCAAAATGTAAAAGGAATTTCAGCTAATGAATAAATGGCAGTTGAAGGCGAAGTTTTCGATCTTCGGCTTTTTGGTTTTCTTCCTTTGCAGCTTTCTGATCTTTCCGACGGAGGCGGAGGATGTCTACAGTCTATTTGGTAAACTCTTTCTATCAGGACGTGTGGAATATGATTTCACCAATAAACGGGACTTTCTCGCAGATACAGAGGAGGATTCAGTCCGGCAGAACGAGTTCGATTTTGACCGCGTGTTTCGGCGCGGTTTTCACAGCGTCATGATTATTGAGGAGACCGCTGGCAATGTCAAAAACATCTTGAGTTTGGGAGAGGTTCCCACTACCTTTACGAAGTTTACCTTCGATCAGATTGACCTTTCAGGTGTACGTTGGGATGTGCGCTCCGAACGCACCGATTGGATGATCTTAATGGTTCCCGGTCTACTCAATCCGGTGATCGGTCAGGAAGGTGTTGAGGGGTCTGGCATCGGCATACGCGAAGTGACAAAATTCGGAAAGTCGAAGCTGGGTGCTTCTTGGTACTTCCGTGACACACCGGTATGGGCTTTGGACATGGAAACCAACTTTGCAAACTACGGTCTAAAGGCAGAGTTTGCCACGACGCCAAAAAGTGCATTGAGGAAGGATCTCAGTTCACGGTTTGAAGCAACAACGACAGTGTTTAAGGCATTCCGAACTGTTGGGGACACAATCTTTCAGGGGGAAGCCTTCCGCGTCGGTCCCCGTTTCGATGCGTCCCGCTCTGTCGGAGATAACGATGATCAGGACCGGTACACTGATAACACGTGGCTGGATCCGCCTTCCCTGATTATTCCCGGTGACCTTGATAAGAACAACAACGGTACTTTCGATTATGAGGATGATATTCTGCTCTTTGACGTTGATGAGGATTTCCTTGATGAAAGGGATCAGAATAACAATGGTCTCCGAGATGAGGAAGAGAACGATAAAGATCCCAACTATGAATTTGATGTTGGCTTGCGGGGTCTGCGGCTGCTAATGAAACGGAAGACAAATCGTAGTGGAAGTTCCACGGATCTTGATGTTGGCTTGCAGTTTGAAAAGGACCTCAGAGATACAGCATTCCGCTATTCTTCGACAGCGACGAAAGCGTTCACCAACGTAGTTTATAACAAAGATCTCTCTCAGGATGCTGCGTTAATTGTCGAGAACGAATTGAAGTGGGTAAAAGACCGTATCCCCGATGAGACTTGGTACTTTGCGGGTTTTTTAAGTCGAGAGGAAGGACAGCTCTACCGGTCTCAGCCTGATGTGCAAAGGATGGAAGCGAGAGGGGACGTGACGTTTTTTCCTATAGATGGCGGTGTTGAGGTCGAGAAGCGACGCGCAGATCCATTGTTGATGCAGAATGATCTCATTAACACCGCTAAACTTACTTGGGAATATTCGGGAATTAAGCAGATGGTCACGACGGGACGCTTCAAACTACGATACAACTTCGATTTTGATCGGAATAACAAACATTACGAGGTCGGTATTCTGAAGACGAACTACCGTATACGTCCGTCCAAATCAATCGAAATCACGCCGATGTTCAAGTACACGATTCGCAACGGTTTTCAGATGGCAGAAACCCGTCTGGAACATCTCTCACTGGTTGGGGAGATTGATGGTGAAGAGGCTTTACGCAATATCCGACTGCGTGTAATTGAAGCGGCGGATGTGCGTGACGCGGCTGCAGCGTTTATTCTCAAAGTGGTTTATCAGTTCACCAAGACAATCAAAATCACCGGAGGCGGACAGGTTCTATTCTTCAACGATATGCTTGATGATGGAAACGATTTTACTCGCCAAGCCCTTCTAGCGGAGATGGAAAAAAGCTTTGTCGCCTACGAAAAAGAGCTGTTCCTCCACATCGGCGCACAATACATCGATCAACGCGCCAACGCAGATGTGAATGACGATAACTTCATGGAAACCTTTGTGCGCGTTTTTGGAAAGTTCTAGCCACACATTAATGCGTTAACGCATAGACCACAGCGTTGATCCCCAGACGGTACGCCCAATCCGAGTACTTACGTGGATAAAAGCCCTCCGCTGCATGTTCCCACGCATCCCCCAGATCGGTATTGAAATTAATCATCATCATTAAGCGACCGTGGTCATCATAAACACCACGACAATAAGCAGGATAGCCGTCATGCCGCTCGTAAGTGCGTCCGTTGTATAGAGATCTGATTCCGGGAATCTGAACGAGGGTGTCGATATCGAAAAAACAGTGGAATATAGAGTGGGTGATGGGGATATCTTCGGGTTCACGTTCTGGGAAAATTTTCTTGAGTTGGCGGTAAAAATGGCGCCATTCTATTCCGCCGTGGAAGTCGTCAACCATAATAAAGCCGCCGCGTAGTAGATATTCACGGAGGTTTGCCGCTTCTGCATTGCTCAGGTTGAGCGTGCCAACTTCCAAGATGTAAGCAAAGGGATAGTTAAAAAGTGCCGGGGAGCCAACCGAGATAATCTTCTCATAACGGGCAACGGGAATGTCGGTTGCTTGGCCAAGCTTTCGGATAAAATTTCTATCGGAGGCGGGCAAATCGACATCCCAACCGTTACCAAACCAACTGCTGCCCCCTGTGTACCTTAGCCTTATAAAGGTGAACAGATCACTATCGTCATTCCCATTGGAGTGGCTTGGAAAAACTATCACCATACTGAGAATAAGGGCGAAAAGTAGGAAAAAGCTGAGGTAACTTTGTTGGTTCATTAGTTCAGAAGTTCATTGGTTGATTGAAGTAGGGGAGGCGCGTGTGTTTCCTTGTTTTCTCTATTTCCCAGTGGCATATTGCCAAAACTGAAGCATGGCACTTTGGAATTGTGCTATAGCAGGTGTCGATAAATCGGGAGTCACGGTTGCGCTATAGCTTCGGGTATTTTCCTCTCAATGCTTGCTCCCCGCTGAACTAGCAAGTAGAATTATCAGGACTTACGCACTTCGATTGTAGTTGCCCGATTCATCGGGCGTTGGGAACGGTGTCCAGCGGCGATTCCTCGCCGAACTACAGGGGTTTCGTTTAGCTGCGTAAGTCCTAATTATATCACCTTTGCCAAAAAACTCAACAAAAATACGCTCTCGGACGCAAGGTTCCTTGGTTCGGAAGTTTATTTATGAATAGGTGTACTGATGAACCGATGAACCAATTAGAACCGCGTCATCAAGGAGATTCGATTGCTATTGCCTAGTTCACTGTTGTTCAAGAACGCGTAATCCACGGAGAAGGCAGCGCCGGTTAAAAAGGAAAGCCGTAACCCTGCGCCTGCTGTCATTAAACGAATCGTATTGATGCCTTTCCGCTCCTGAACACCAATCCTTAACGACAGGAGTTCTGCGAAAACGTACTCCGCACCGTAGTGGTTTTCAAACGAGTACAAGCTATCCGTATCAACCGTCAGCAACAAGTGGCTTTTCAACGGTTTGATCGATTGCCTGTAAGAGAGACCGATTTTCAGGTTGGGCTCAATCGTATCGGTATTGGACGCTTCCCCCGGCTTTTCGGGCGGGGTGTTCCAGTATAATTTCGTCCTGAAAAAATCCTGTGCGACGATGCCGATTGACAATTGGCGAGATCTCTCAGTGGACGTCGTCCAGAGCAAACCCAGATCCCCGCCAACACCAAGCGCGTTTGTGTTGTGCAGCGCAGAGATGTAGATCAATTTAGCGTTGCCGCCAAGGAACATGTTCAACCGCTTTGATCCTAGATTAAACCCGACCTGCCTGCCGTAGGATAAAAAGAAGGCATTGTCGGTGCTGTTAAATGTTCCGACCTGTTTGGGACGGTTGGCTGGACTGACAGGATTCCCAGGACGTGGGAGTGATGTAATCGGTATATCATCGATGCCCACCCGCAACCAACTCAACCCAATCGATGCGACCTCACCGATTGGATGCACATAATTGACGAAATCGTAACTATCTAATTCGCCAAGACTAGAGTGCATAAAAGCTGCTTCGGAATGGCGCAAACGCCCAAGTCCAGCTGGATTCCAATATGCTGCGGTTGAATCATCGGCGATGGCTGCGAAACTTCCTCCCATCCCCAATGGTCGTGCTCCGACGCCGAGTGTTAAGAAATCTCCCGCATACTTTTCTGCAGCATGGGCAGCCGTGTGGCAGCAGAGAGCAATGAGAATGCAAAAAGTGGGAAAGTGGGAAAATGGGAAAGTGAGCAAACGGGAGAAAATTAACCGCAGATCCCGTTCCGAGGACTCCGATGAATCGGAGGACGCAGGGAACGCAGAGAAAAACAATGAAACAGGAAAACATGAAGAAACGGAACGCAAGGGCGCAAGGACGCTAAGACGCAGAGGAAAACAGTAAAAATTCTTCTTTGCACCTTTGCGCCGTGGCGACATTGCGTTAAATTTCGCTTGTTTTCTCGTTATCATGAAGTCCTACTTTACTTTAGTTTCATTATCTTGATGTATTCTGTTAGGTCTTTTTCCCCCGCCATCTTAACGCGAATCTTGCAGTAATACACGCCGTTGGAGACAGCATCGCCATCTCTATCACGTCCGTCCCAAGGTATCATCGTGAATCCCGCCCGCGCCGGTTCGGTAAACTCATTGACCAATCGCCCTGACAGACTGTAAATTTTAACCGTCATTTCATCGGCGGCGCCAGTCAACTCACAGGTGATTACCGTTTCATCGCTGAATGGGTTAGGGTAGTTCATGGCGTTGAGCAGTTGAAGGATTTTGTGGATACGGAATTCAATCTCTTCCTCAGATTTGTTTCCATCAAGATCACTGGCACTCAGGCGGACTCGATACGTTCCTGGTTCTAACATAGGTGACTGATAGTTCAGACTAACCTGATTAGACCCTGAAACGTTACTCAGCCGATATTCCGTCTCTGGGATTGACGTGAATTGCTGACTGTCCCGGCTGATTTCGAGATGAACGGGGCGGGTAATATAATCAATGCCGTTGTCATCCGCCAGTGCTGCTTGGACGAACGGTTCTGAAGAAACTGGATCTCCATCAATAAAATTTTGTTTGCCAATTGTCAACTGGAGGTCAGGAGGGATAGTATCGTTACTTTGCATCAGTGTCAACGTGCCGAGCATTGGGAGTTCAGCGCGGATGCGTCCAGTTTCTATTGTATTAAACCGGAAGCTATCTCCCGTTTCAAATTCTCGCTCGCCGGGTGATATCCTGATGCGTAGACCGAATTCAGGGTAAACGAATTCGCCACCAACTTTACCGCGTACGGGCTGACCGTTCCGTGACAGCAGACCATGCTTTTGCCCTTCAATCTGAAAGTGTTCCGAATCAGTGAACAGAATGACCCACTGATCTGGTGGTATTGATGAATTTTCGTCAAGGTGAATATATTGGATGCTACCTCTCCCAGCATTCGCCTCGCGGAAGGTAGAGGCAAAGAATGTAGTATCGGAGCCGCTGGACACATTGGCAAATATTTGAAAAGTGAGAACATCTCCAAACTGGAATTCATTCTCGCCTAATTCTATTCCGATGGCGACGCCGTCGCTGAATAGACTCGGAACTTTGGACGATGGGTCTACGAACCGATTTGGATTGGTGAGTTGGAGCGGTCTTCCCTCTTCGCTGATTAGCACGCGGTAGGTTTGGGACGACGTAAACAGCAACACCCACTTGCCCACCCGTGGGACGTTTGGGCCAATTCTCACCGTGTTAATTTCACCATCCCCGTGATTCGATGCGCTGATGTTTGCAAGCGTAGATTGGATTTGCATCAATCCATCAGACGATGTAATCAATTCTGAATCAAGACGAACCCAGTTTTTCAGCATATCCACCCACAGATACATGCCAATTTCCTTTGCAACTGTCTCTGCCCCTTCATCAATCGTCACAATCTGATCGGGAGCCGGATCTGCGATTTCTTCTAATCTTAACTCATCCTTGATCGTTTCTTGCAATGCCAAACGATCGAATCGTAGTTCCGCTGTTATGGGCTGTTGCAGCAATCCTTGATTCAAGGATTGTATATCCAGTGCTGCATTATAGGCGACTGTGTCCTCCCCGTTTGGCAGCGTGACCGGGACCAGACTTGATGGGTTCACCGGTTTAGGCCGTTGTTGGCTATTTAGTGGTGTGATTGTCAGAACAGCGAGTTGCGGAACAGCGTGAGCGGGTATGCGGAAATCGATCGCTCTATCTTGACTAAAAATATGCTGATCTCTTTGACCGATGAGGCTGCTCTGAACCGGAATGAGACGCGATGTAATATTGTCTTTTTCATCGCCTTCGCGCAGTTTTCCATAAGGCATTTCGGTGGTATTGAAGGCAGGATCGACAAATACGAAAACCTCGTGATTTCCGATCGGCAATTCATGTTTAAGGGTTGCTGTTGCGATCCAGTTGGTGTTAAGCGGTCTATCCCTGAAAGCGCGGGGACGGAGCGGACTATCGGTTTTATCCCCGGTCTTAAGTGAAGTTTTGTGGGGTTCTATTGGATCTCTCCGTTGCCACGCAGTAGGTGGAATCTGCGTCCTTCCCAGCAGCTTTGCACTAACGTCAACAACGCCGTCCCCATCACGATCGGGGTTTCCTGCAAAAAAAGCGACTTCTAGATTCTCTTTTATTTCGATATCTTCAATCTGCTCAATATCTGCGTTAATCGTCCAAGTACCATCCTCGCGGAAATAGTCGTAGTAGATTAACGGATCTGAAAATCCCAGTCCGGGTGTAACTCGCACGTCAGGAAATACAAACGGGCGATATGTCTGCCGTCCGGAATAGACGTATCGACTGTCGATGTCAATCACCGTAATCTCATATCGGATGCCGGCTCGGTTGGTTGGTAGAGGTAATGGCTTGGGGGTTGTATACCAACCCTTGCCGCGTGATGTATCCCGGATCATCACTTCTTCAAACGATTCTCGTTTCTCCGGGTCTCGCCATTCTAAGATAACTGACTTGATACCTTGTGCATTCAATTCATCGGAGACCTGTGTGGATATACGAAAGTGAGAAGGCTCACTGCCCGAACCGCCAGCGACGAGTTCCGGTTGTATATCAAGAATCTTCGGTACAAGGACGGTAAATGAGCGTCCACTGGCAGCGATGCTCATAGCACTCTCAGCATAAAATTCAACATGGCCTTCGCCTGCACTAACGCCTTTGGGGACAGGGATGGAAAGTCCGGGGAATTTGCCGTTTACTACAGTTGTCTCTTGGGTAACAGGAACATTACCTGAGTATACCTTCAAGAGTTCTTCTTCTCCCTCAACGGTTGAATAAGTGCCGGGAAAAACTGCTTTTGCGTAGATCCGTCCGTTGAAATTTGAGATTGGCGTAGGCCGTTTCTGCTTAATTGCAGGGTCGTAGGTAACTTCGATAATCTGCCCCGGAGAGATTTTGAGAAATTGTCCGGCTGCAACGGTCCGCGTCTCAATATCCGCCTCTACCTCATAATCTGCCATGGCGAGGTTCATCGCTGGATCGCCGAAGAGGGTATATTCCAACATGACGTTGAGTTGTCCGCGGCCGTCCTGTATTAACTGTTCGATTTTCGAGTCGAAGCTAATTGGTCCGAGTTGACGTATATTTCGCTGGAAAATCATATCGAAAATGATCTCGTTGAGCGCATCGTTACCGCTGCCGTAGGTAAGGCGTGTGGCGCTCAACATGGCAATAATTCCGCTTTTATCTTTTCTGAGCAATGTCTCCGCCATACTTGGTTCGCCGGGCGCATCAAAATAGCCGTTGTAACAACTCAACACTAGCATAAATGGGAGGTGATCTGTCTCACCTACCTGACCAATTGCCCGATTGTCAAAAATTGCCTCATGCGCCCAGACAATTCGACCACCATGTCCTGCATATTGGGCAATAACCGCACCGTCACCCATTGCGTCAATAATCATGTCTTTTGCCACCCGTTGTGGCAGTTCAGGATAAGCTGCTTTATTCGCTTCAACCATGTTCCTCACATCTTCGAGGTAGATTGGCACGGTTTCGTAACCGAGCAGCGCTTGGTTTTTTGAAGTCGAAGCTAAACTTTTTTTGAAAATCTCCTCGCTAGAGTTATTGATCTCGTCATCTGCTACAGAGAGGATCCGGCGGCGCCAGTTCCCGTTGGGTCGTTTATCCTCATAGTTGATGAGTTTATCGACGACGTTTTCGGCTTGCTCGAGTGTTTCCACACTCAATCTTCCAATGTAGAAGTCGGGCAGTTCGTCAATACCGTTTACCGTTGTATACCAGTGATCAACCGAGGTCTTCCCGAAGGAGATGGTCCAGATGTAGTGGGTTGGGATATATCCCGTCAATTCTGGCGGTTCTGGATAAACTTCCTTATCAATCCCACGGTGATCATACGTTCCATCGCCCATAATTGTGACATAAGAGAGCGCGGGCGATTGCCAATTTTTATAAGCGTAGGTCAGGAAGTCCTTGATAGCTTGTGGATTAACCATGCCATTACTGAAGATGTCGTAAATCTGTGTAACATCAACGACCTTCGTTCTGTATCCACCGCCCTTTGGTGTTGATCTCCACCGTGCCAACCTTTTCGATGGTTCAAGGAATACCGGATGACTGATGATCAGGTAATCTGCACCATTGCTAGTAGAGAGTAGATCGCTCGGTGTTGTTGCCTCAACCCGAACCGGCTGACGGACACTCGCCGAAGAGACCGCAATGTACTTCCCATCGTGTCCATCGCGTACTTGGAACGTTGCGTTGTAGGCAACCCGCGGGATGTCCTGTAGCGAAGGTTGACTGATGCCGTCGGCTTCGGCATTGAGGCGGTAGATTTCGCGGAGGCGATTGCGCTCAACGCGATCCAGATCTACACGCTCAATCTTGAGGTTTTGGAACTTTGAAATCAATACCTCACCGTCATGTTCAAAGATGGACACATCTGGAGATAAGAAGGTCTGGACAGTATATTCCAACCGACGCCGTATTCGGGCATTGTATGGATCGGTGGTAGCAGGTGTGGCAAATTGGAGGGAATCATTGACCGCTTTTAGCAAGCGTGTATACTCGATGTCGAAAGAATTGATATAAACGTGATAAGGAAACGCTGTGGTATTTTCTTCTTCTGTGGTATCAATTCGAGCGAGGGTAATCGCATTCTTTTCGCCCTTGGTTGCATCCCGCAAATTGTTCCAGACCCGTAGCGTTTTATCAACTGTGGCAACCTCGTGGCTGGACCACTTCACCTCATCAATCCGGATATTGTTAATCGAAACCAGCGCCTCGTGATCCGTCGGTGTGCCACCTTGCAAGGTGACGCGGATACTCGGTGGATCGAAACTCTGCGTGAGGTCGTAAAGCGGAAATTCGAGATCCACTTCATTTGCATCAGCCAAGTTTTTGACACCAATCCAGTACCAGAAGTCAAGCGCTTCAAACCAACTGTGCTTGTCATCTGGCGAAACATCTCGGGGTTCAGCGTGTCGCAGGTTATTGTGGAGATGGTCCTCTTCAAAGTACAGTTTCGATCGAAAACTAGGAACTATCTTTGCTGTTGGGTGATCGGGAGCGGCATGGATTTCGGCAATACGCGCTCCGCGTGTACGTTCAGCGCCGAGCCAATAGACATTCCACCTTGTATACCGACTCTTTGCATCTACACCGAGAAATTCGATGAAATCGCCGCGGTCAAAACGCCCATCCTCTTCACCATAGATGTATATGGGAATCTCCCTACCGTTTATTCTAAGATGTAAACGCCGTGGATCAAGCCCACTCAGATCAATCCCCCATTTTCGACGTAAGTCATCGCTCGTCAGGCGATAGATGCCGGTTTTATCGACGAGAATCTTATACCGTTCTCCATTCGTCTGTTCCTGCACTGCGGGTCCCGCCCTGATACTGTGATCGGGATCCAAAGCGAGCGGTGCAGCAGCCGCACCCGTCGTTGGGACGCGCCAACGTTTAGCCTCATCGTAGTTTAACAGGGAGTTTTGGTACATCCGTTCAAATGAAGCCGGTTCTGTGGTCGCAAATTGAGAAGATGAGGTACTCGTGGTATGAAATCTGTTACCTGAACCTTGGTGTATAAAGCGGACACGGACGGTCATACGAGAATGGATCCGCAACATTCTCGATTTTGGTTGATACTGGACTGGACGGAGTTCTAGATAAAGTACCCGTTGGGAGCGGATATAACCGTCATAAACAACCTGCGCAGCGGTTCTTGGATAATTCCTGTTGGAACTGTAAGCGGGACCATCTTCACGCCATTCTTCTTCGAGCGTCTCGAAGTTTTCGGGATGGGAAAAGGCAGACGAGTTTTCGCTGCTAGACCTAGGAACATTGTGTGGTACAGGCGGGATTCGATAGCCGGATCGTGTTTCTGTTGTGGCATGAAGAATTTCGACCTGAAAGTTGACGTTTGGCGGCACACCAAGCGTTACGCGCGACACAGGGAGTTGTGGATTTCCTGCTTCATTGGTGAACCCACTTCCTTCAAAGTTGACTGCCTGATACCGAGTCCCATTCCGTTTAACTGTCGAGATGTCAAGTTTTGGTAGGTTAAACTCGACGGTTATTCCGTTCTGATCGGTTCTGGCGTTTGTATTTGCGCGAACGTCTAAAGCCCAAGCGTCAAACAGATGGAAGCAACATAATGCGTAAAACGTAAAGCGTAAAACGTAAGAACCCCATAGATTCAGCATTGTGGCATCACTGATTTGTTGGCTCAGACGGTTCATGCGGATGTTGCCTCCTTGTTACGGTTGTGGTTAGTCGTGGTCAATCGTGTGCTATACATCATCATCTTAGTAGATTGTTAAGATTTGATTCTTCACGTTGTTTGAATGGTACAAATCCCCATTCCACGATTCCGTAACTTAGCTCACAAACTGTCCCGATAAATCGGGATCAAAGCTCGAAGCAGGTAAGCCTTTCCTGTGCATAAACAGATAGGTCACACGCGGGCGGCTGATGTAGGTAACCAATTGGGGAACAGATTGCGGTGACATCGCCAACTTGCTGCCGAACTGGAGTGTGCGTATGTCCAAAGAGAGAGTGCGTGACGAGTGGTTCTTCGAGGCAGGTTTTGCCGAGTCCTTGACTCCCCATGTATGCGCTGAAGAAATCCCACGGCAATGTTCCGCGAGCGTGGACGCATTCTTGGAAGGGGACGTGATGGGTTGTCACAATAATTTGCGAAACGGAGTCTTTGATTGAACGGATCTGTTCCCGCAACTTATTCTCAAATCGGTGAGCCATTTCCGGATCTGTTCCCTCCCATTTTGCATAATTTGAGTCACTCCAAACGGATCCCGATAACTGTTTCGATGCGTACGCTTCCTCTGAAAAATTGTACTCCCCGCATCGAAATGAGTAGTCATACCAGCCAATTGTACCACAGAATCCGATGCCGTTCTTAACGAACGGCGCAGCGTCCAGTGGATAGAAACCGCACTCACGACAGACCACCGCGATAGCATCGTATTTCTGCTCGCTTGTAATATCGGGATGTTCGCTAATCCAAATATCGTGGTTTCCGGGAACAAATAATTTGGGGCAACTTAAGTTGGATTCGGTGAATGCGCTGAGGATGTTGGCGAGTTCGAGCAGGTTGGGCGATAGATCGCCAGCGAGGATGAAGATATCCAAGCCTGCTTTCTCTGCCGCTTCGACGATATGCGGAAGAATCTGTTTATTCAGCGGGGTAACATCGGTATGCAGATCGGAAGTAACACCAATTTTCATCTAGTTGGGGGACAACTTACAGACTGATATTTATTTTCTTGTAGGGCAAACACGTTTTCCACATGCCCTGAACCTCAAAATGTACCCGAATCCATCAATCGGGTCAGCCCTCTGTTTTCTCATATTTGGCGGTGCTGTCCAAACTTCAGCTTATCAGTTTGTGACCGAATACGACACTGATTGTACATCGAGCGGCTCATAGATATTGAGCCTACCCTCTTCTTTGCGGGCTTCTTTACGAACAATGTACATTCGTTTATTATCCTTATCGTCTATCCACCATTCGCTATCTTTCTTTTGAATCGAAAGGAGGGCATTTTGAGAAAGCAGGATTTTGTTATTTTTAAACTCTTGTCGTAACTCTGCTGAGATATTTTCGCTGTTCAGATGCGTTTGATACTTCAACTCAACGTTAAACAGCAATACCTGCAGCTCGTTGAGAAATGTTCTTAAACCGCTTCCTTCTGGAAGCCCCTCCCGCTGGAGACGGAGTGCCTCAATTGAAGGGGTACGACCAACTTTGGCAACGGCATCGGCGAGGGTCAACTTAATCGTTGGATTGTCTGTCGTTTTGAGAGCGTTGATTAACATGTTCCGTGCCTTGTTCCCACCGATGTTACCGAGTGCTGAGGCGGCGATATCTTTAACGCTCGCATCGCCACGACCAAAGGCAGCAATGAGTGCATCAACGGAGTCCTCTCCGATCTGACTCAGCGCGAGCCCTGCCTTAAAACGGATGCCGGGAACCTCCATGCTGTCTTCCATCACGGCAATCAGATCCTCAATAGCGGAGGTCGGTTTGAGGTGTCCCAAAATGGAGATACAAGCCCGTCGAATCTCCTGATTTGGCTCAACGTCACGTTTGATATATTTCTGCCCCAATTCTACCATCTGTCCATCAGTTATTTTCTGGAATAAGGCTTCGGAGCGATGCCGAAATTGTGTACCGAATGGATCGTTGAGTGTAGCGATGTTGTTCTCAAGGTCGCTCGTGAGCAGTCCCAAGATTTCGGCGGATTCGCGCTGCTGTGGATTCAGTTGGTCGGCAGGTAGCTCATCAACGTTGGCTTGCTGGAATTGCTGGAAAAGCGTATTCAGTTGACTCAAGGCAACGAGACGTTCTAAGGCTTCGGCAGCCGGTTGACGCAAGGTGCTGCCTTCGGTCTCTAGAAGCGTGGTTAACGGTTGGACAGCACGTACATCTCCTAAGTTACCGAGCGCATTGACGGTACCGATCTTAATGCCAACTAATTCAATTGTACGGAATGTAACCTTAGAATCGTGCTTTGCAAATTCGTTGAGTGCTTTCTTATAGTCTTTAATGGTTTGAATGTTTCGTTCATCAATTACGCTTTGAATCGTGTCACCCATTTTGATGTTGCCTGTGTTGGCGGGACTTCCCGAAGTCACATTGCTAACGCGTGTTCCATCAACTTCCAAGCCAACCTTATCGCCCCTTCTTCGGACTGCCAACCGGATTGCTCGACCATCCGTCAGTTTTAGGATAAAGTTGTTGTCCTCTTTCATTGCACTCTTGACGGCTTGGTTATAGTCCCCTGTACTGCGGATCGTTCGTTCACCGATCACATAGGAGATTAGTTCACCTTTCTCAAGGTCGGCTCGGCTAGCGGGGCCGTTTGCCTTTACGTCAATTACAACCACGCCGGTTGTTGACCAACGGTTGTCGAGATCGCTGTCCAACTGTTGGAGTTCCATTTGCAATTGATCGTCGTAATAACGGTTTTCACTACATCCAGCAACACATAGAATTGTGAATATTAAGAGAAAACTAAGTTGTATTTTCCAAATCATAAGATCCCTTTCATACAGATTTTCGAGTAGAGATTTTCAACTCGTTAAAAATCGGTTGGAGATAACCTTTGGAATGCTGATCGTGCCGCACCAATTTACGGTCAAGTCAGCAGTCGGCGGAATAATTTCTTCCAAAGATTTTCGTGGAGAATTTTAATTTTCAGCTCAGAAGTTGACAACGACCTCACGATTGCCCTGTTCGCTTAACACCTCTAGCAATGGTTTAACCGCTCTTTCATCACCGAGTTGTTCCAACGCCTGAATCGCATCAACACGCATTGAGGAGCCCTTATTCTCGACGATCTCAACCAATTTTTCTACAGCGGTCCCTCCGATTTTGCCCAGTGCTTCAACAGCAAGACCGCGTATTTCAGGGTCTTCCCTATCTTTCTGCCGTTTAGCTGAACCAGAGTTGACCACCCCTACTAATACTGGAATTGCGCTGTCATCCCCGATTGTACCAAGTGCCTTGATAACGTTCAAGCGGGTTTCCCTGCGTTTATAGTCTAGCAAGTCTATAAGAATCGGCACAATCTCTTGAGGGTGATCTCTGCCTAGGGCGGCAAACACCCACTGTGCGTCATGCCTATCGCGGTTATCTTTGGACTTGATTGCTTTTTTCAAGGCATTGAGTAACTTTTTTCGGTCAGCTTGTTGGTAAATGCGCTTGAGCGCATCTAACGCTGCGTTCTGAACATCAGGCTCACGGTTTCTTAGCGTCTCGAAGACAAGGATTTCGAGGTATTTTCGCTTGTCGTTTTGGTAAGCTTGGAACATATGTTTACCCCGTTCTTCGATTGATGCACTCGCCTTTTCTGGGGTGCCGTCTGCGTAGAACAACTCAGAATCGTAGTAGCCGAGCAGATAGTGTGCTTCCGCATTATTTTGCTCATGTTGAATTGCCAACTTGAACTGTTGGGCGGCCCGTTCCTCTTTCCGTCTTTTGTCAGATTTGATCAGTTCTTTGCCCTTGGAAAGGTACGGGTTTTGGCTTCCGCAACTGATAAGAAAAGCGGCAATGCCAATTGTAACGATAGTTAACTTGAAATATTTGTGCATTGTTCACTCCAATCGATAAAGCAGGTGTAAAAAGCAAAAAATTACACATTTTACACACGCTTATAGCAATTTTTGCTGTCCTCCATCATCAGTGGGATCCTCCGAATTTTCAGAGGAATCTTCAGTGTCTTCTAGCTCAGGGGTTTCGTCGGTGGCCGCTTCTTGGTCGGGAGCGCTCGCCGCATCAGAAGAGCCGACTGCTTTTTGCAATGTAATAACGGGACGTTCATCGAATCCCCATCCTTTGTAAGCGTTTATGATTGCTTCCTCGGACCGGGATAACTCAATCTGAAGCGTTGTGATACCATTTTCTTGTGCAACATCTTCAGCGGAGTCGATTAATCTATCTGCGACCGCGAACTGGCGGAAAGGCGCGGAAACCGCCAACTGGCTGACTTCACCAATTTCGGGGTTGAGGGGGTGTCGCTCAAGCCGGATATTTCCGATCGCATGTCCGCTTGCTTCAGCGACAATTCGATAGACCTCTCCCTGCTGCGTCCGTGAGAGATCCTCTTGCAATTCTTGGCCGATTTCTTCTGTGGTTTTGCCGGTAAAGCAGTACTGCTCCAAAGCTGTCGCATCGTTTGCAGCAGCGGGTCGAATTCGTAATGTTGTAGTAAGTTCAAATTCTTGATTTGCCATGTTCTTTCTCCATTGGTTAAGGATGTGCAAGTTGTTACATTCACATAATGACAAACATATATTAACTATTGTAACATAATATAAATTTGAGGGCAAGAGAAAAGTCTACTGATAACGATCATAGCGTGTCCTGACCGGCGCGCAACTGACGTTCAGCGTCTACTACATCACGATTGATTTTGTCGAGGCACCGATCCACTTTATCCAGTAGCGTATCGTGTCCAACTGCTGCCCTGCGTACTTGCCTGAGGAGATCTATCACGAGTCGAAACGCCCGCACAAAATCGCCGTCAGCTAAGTTTACATATTGGGGCAGCGTCTCAAACTCACAGCCTTGACTCCACGCGAGCATCGCTGTGCTCATTTGTGTTACTAACTTAGGGGTTACTGGATCAACCTGATACTTTTCCTCCAATACCCGGATTGCCTCAATCTCTTTGTCCACTGTTCGCAGTAACCTTTTAGTTTTTTTATCTTCCAGTTTTCTATAGTATCCCCAGTCCTTTCTGTCTTCACAAACAATTGCCATTGCTAGGACATTGAGTTCGTCTACACTCAATTTTTCAAAAAAGCCCTTGAAAAGGAGTTGCGTTACTTGTACTTCGTAGCCGTAAATTTGCGATGCAATCTGTCCTCGACCAAGTACTCCGGAGGTATCAATATATCCAAGTTCTTCAAGAATTTTCAAACGCGAAGCAATCTGTTTTCGCTGATAGCTTTCAAGCAAGCCTTTCCTATTCTGAAGTTTCTCAATCCGATTTTCAGCCTGTGTGATTTTTCGGTAGCTTTGATTGCAGCTTTTGAATTGTTTGCAGTTATGACAGAGATTTTCATTTCGTGTGGATTCAATGTGCCGCAGCCGACGTTCGGTCCGGATAAAGTTCTGACGTAGGTTTTTCCGATGTTTTCGTTTGCCTCCTTTTCGCTTGAATGCACGACGTTCTATTTTCAGAAGTTTGCGCTGTTCTATGATCTGGTCTCGGAGACGGTTATAGCTGCCAACCTGCTCAAATCCATCAACACCGTCATGAATACAAATCGGTTCGGAGAGTTTTTTCAACGTTGCGGCGGTGTGTTGAATCTGTGCTTCTGTCTTCTGCACCCGCTCAAGGTTTTGGAAGTTACTCAGGCTTTGGGTGCATACATCATAAATGTCGTCTCCATATTTTTCATAAAGATTCAGGATACTTGAATAGGAGAGGTTGAACTGGCTTTCGATCGGCTCGATTTTACCTGAGAGGATTCGTTTGACGCTCTCAAATTGTGCAAATTTTGGGAACACGCGTGCATAAACGTAACCAATTGGATCAATGCCACGCCGCCCAGCCCTTCCCGACATCTGATGGTACTCACGTGCTTTCAGGTAGCGGAAGCTAACACCATCGTATTTCTCTAAACTCTCAAAAACAACCGTGCACGCCGGCATATTAATGCCAACCGCAAAGGTTTCTGTCGTGAAAAGCAGTCGAATCAGACCGGAGGTGAACAGTCGCTCGACTACCTCTTTCAAGGTGGGCAGCATACCCGCGTGGTGGTATGCAATGCCTTTAGAAACGAGGCGACGAAAAGCTTGGATATTACGCTCGTTTCGGATATTATATTGTGTGCATAACAGGTCGAATAGATGAAGGATTTCTTTCCGTTGTTCCCGGGTCAGAAAATTCTGTGTGGCATAATGCGCTGCATTCTGCTCGCACACCTTGCGGCTAAAACAGAAATAGAGACAAGGAAGTTTGTTCTGAACCCGAATGTAAGGAATAAGATCTGCGTCAATGAGACTATTCAAGGCATCTTCAGGGATTTCAGCTGCATCAGATTCATGGCGATCTTTATCCACATTGTAGGAGTCGTCATAGCCATGAGGGGTGTCGTAGATGATAGATTCTTGGATCCGTTGTAAAGCCTTAACATCACCTATGCCGTATCCCTCCAAGTAGAGATGGTGTTCCAAAGGAACGGGGCGTTCTAGTTCCTCAATAACGTTAATCTCCGCCTCTCGGACCGTCTGCATCCATTCGGCGAACTGGTTGATATTTGGGATTGTCGCACTCAAACAGACAAATTTGATATTCTGAGGGGCAAAAATAATGCTCTCTTCCCAAACTGTCCCACGTTCGATATCGTTGATATAGTGGATTTCATCGAAAATGACGTATTCGACGTCGTCTAAGCGGGTAATATCATCAAAGATTGTATTGCGGAAAATCTCCGTTGTCATCAACAGCACTTGAGCCGATTGGTTTAGTACTACATCGCCCGTAACGATTCCAACACGATCGCCATAAGTCCCATAGAAATCTCGATACTTCTGGTTGCTTAGTGCCTTAATCGGTGCCGTATAAATCACGCGACGACCCATCTCCATACATTTTTCAATGGCATATTCGGCAAGCACGGTTTTGCCTGCTCCTGTCGGTGCAGTGATAAGCACAGAGTGATTCCGATCTATGGCATGGATTGCTTCCTCCTGAAACGGATCTAATTGTAGTCCCTTATAATGCATTCAAATCTCCTGAATAATAACTAGTCAGATGATTATAACCGTTTCCCTTTTTTTTGTCAATTGCGAAATGAATCGGTGAGGCGTGATTAATACTGTCACTGCTTGCATAAATTCCGCTTGCAAACCGTATTAAAGCGTGCTATGCTTTTGCACTCAATAATTCAGGTTGCTGCCTATAGCAAAAATGGATCAGTCGCTGCAAAGTCGCACCATTAGTTGCATAAGGAGTTTTCCTCTATGTTTAAGCATCGTTTAGTTCCTAATTTGATTGGGACTTGGAAGCAGAAACAGCATCTCAGCATCTTCATCGGTCTATTGATATTTATTGTAGGTTCTCAAACAGTATCCGCCCAACAACAGATTGCTCTAGATACCTACGCCATCTTTCAACAGAGCTGCCTTATCTGCCACGGTCCTGACGGTGCTTATAAAGAATCCCTCTTAATGGAACACAACGCACTTATCGAAAAAGGTTCAGTTGTCCCAGGAAACCCTGACGCTTCTGAACTATACAAGCGACTCATAACCACTGAAACAGCCAAACGGATGCCACTTGGACAACCCCAGCTGCCTGCCCAATCAATTAACACGATCCGTAACTGGATACTGACTGGTGCACCCGATTGGGCGGTAACTTCCACAACCGATGCCGCCTTCATCTCTCATGGTGAAATCCTCACTACCATTGAGACCCACCTGATGGCACTCGCACCGTTTGACCGTGCATTTGCCCGGTACTTCACTATGACACACCTCTATAACGCGGGCGCGTCTGTGGGGATACTTCAAGAGTACCGCAAAGCACTCTACAAACTCGTCAATAGTCTCTCATGGGGGGTGACAGTCACCAACCCACACCCCATCGACCCACAAGGGACTATCTTTTATATCGACCTAAGACACTATGAGTGGGACGTCAATGATGGCTGGACGACAATAGAAGCAGAGTATCCCTACCATATCTCATTTGACGCACCAACACAGACAGCACTAAAGGCACAATTGGGGCGATTACAGACGGAGATGAAGGCTGATATACCATCAATCCATGTCGATTGGTTTGTCGCACAAGCATCTTTACCCCCACTCTACCATGACCTACTCGATTTGCCATCGACAGATAGGGAGTTAGAAACTCGACTGGAGGTTGATGTCCTCCGTAATCTTCAGAATGCGCCGGGGGTGCGTGTATGGAGAGCAGGGACCAACAATTCAGGGGTGTCCAATAACAATCGGGTCATAGAACGGCATAGGTCTCGATATGGCGCGTATTGGAAAAGTTACGACTTTGCAGGCAGTGTTGGCACACAGAACATCTTCACCCACCCACTCTCTTTCACCCATGATGGTGGAGAGGTTATCTTTAATCTTCCCAACGGGTTACAAGCCTACTACGTTACCAATGCCACCGGCTTCCGTCTGGACGATGCACCGATAAGCATCGTCTCCAACCCCGCAGCGAGTGACCCCACGGTGCGAAACGGACTCTCCTGTTTCGGTTGTCATACAGAGGGTATGAAGACCTTTGAGGACGAGGTGCGTTCGGTAATAGAGAGCAACGCGACCCCAGCGTATGACAAGGCACAAGCACTACGGCTTTATGTTGAACAGTCAGAGATGGACGCGCTCTTACAGGAAGATACAGATAGGTATCGGGTGGCACTGGAAGCGACAGGCGGCGCGTTCGATGGTATTGAACCAATCTCCCGTTTCCATGAGGTGTACCAAGGTCCGGTGGATGCTGCATACGCTGCTGCTGTGGTTGGGTTAGAGACGGGAGCGTTCCAAGAAAAGATACGTGAGAATGTGGGATTGCAGAACATTGGCTTATTGGTATTAGATAGTGAGAACGGAAGTATGAAACGGGACGCATGGAGATCTAATTTCAATGCGATGATATACGCATTGGACTTCCCGGAGGAACAGGTAGAGAGTCCGTCACAGCCGGAGGTGTTACCGGGGACCATTGTTCAGATCCCCGACCCAAACCTCCGCGCTGTGATTGCAGAGACGCTCGGCAAAAGTCCAAATGCCCTGATTACTGTGCAGGAGATGGAAAGGCTGAGAGAACTTCATGGACAGAATAGGGGTATCCAAGATTTGACAGGTCTGCAATTTGCAATAAATGCAACGTTTTTACAACTTCCAGATAATGAGATTTCCGACCTCTCACCAATTGCTGGATTAATCAATGTGCGCGATTTAAGGCTTAATAACAACCGCATATCCGATATATCGCCCTACAGGGGCTTAAGAAATCTCGCTAGCACGTCGTTTCGCGACAACATGGTATCTGACCTCTCGCCAATCGCTGGATTAATCAACTTGGACTATTTAACGTTCTCCGATAACAATATATCTGACTTGTCGCCGATAGCAGGATTAATTAACTTGAAAACTATAGATTTTTCGCATAACAACGTATCCGATCTATCGCCGCTTAGAGGATTAATCAACCTAGAGTCTTTAGCATTCTCCAAGAGCGACAACGTATCCGATCTATCGCCGGTTGCAGGATTAGTCAATCTGAAAAGGATTAGTTCATGGGGGCACTCCATATCCGATGTATCGCCCCTTGCGGGATTAACAAAACTGGAGATTATAAATTTTTGTGGCGGGAATATATCCGGCCTTACGCCCCTTGCAGGATTAACCGGTTTGAAAGAACTGTATCTTGCTGGCGAAGAAGTGTCGGATATATCACCACTTGCGGGATTAACCGGACTAACCCGTTTGGGTCTTGATGGTAACGACATATCAGATATATCTTCTCTTGCACGTTTAACTAACTTGAAATGGATAAATCTTTCACACAATGACATATCGGACGTATCACCGCTTTTGGGTTTAACGAACTTAACATGGCTAAATGTCGGCGAGAACCAAATCTCCAATCTTTCACTTTTGGAGGAGTTACGCCAGAATATAACAACGCTCCTATGGCACGGCAATCCGGCACTCCCAAAAGGGGGACCGAAGATAGAAGGACCATGGTTATGGGTCTTATTGTCGGACGTAAGAGTGAGTAAGAGTGAGGATTTGCTATCGGAGGCGAGTGAAGGTAAGGTGACAGAGGTAGGAATCGCTACCAATGGCGCAACAGCGGGAAAGCCTGTTGGCGATGAGGTATGGACATCTCACATACTCCCCTCTGAGCCGCAAAATAATATCGGTGAGATGCTGCAACGCGACCCCCCTGACGGCGTTATCTACGGCACTGTATCCCTCTACTCTCCACGAGAACAGGAGACAACATTACACGTTGGTGCCGACGATGGGCTAAAGGTTTGGCTCAATGGGACGCTGGTTTACGCTAACTTGGAAATTTGGGGGTCTGGTGATTACACCGATTTTGTCCCTGTCACGCTTAAAGCAGGTAAAAATGTCCTGTTAGTCGTCGCTGGAATACGTGGTAGCATTCATAACGGCAAGTTTGGGTTTAAACCGGGCACGGAATATACAGTAGCAACCCCCGGTGTTGGCTATACCTTTTCCAAGTCGCCAATTCATACGGGTGATACCTTTACCCTCGACATCAGTGCGGAAGATGTCTTCGACTTGGCAGGTTGGCAGTTTGATGTCACTTTTGACCCCAAAATACTTGAAGCTATTAATGTTAGTGAAGGTAATTTCTTGAAAACCGATGGCGGAACCACCTTCTTTCAGGGTGGGAGCATTGATAACGTTGCGGGTAAAATCACAGGACTTAGTGCAGCACGGCTGTCCGCCCAAGGTGTGGCCGGCACTGGGGTTCTACTTCAGGTGAGGTTCAAGGCGAAATCGGGCGGTGAAACAGATTTGGTACTACAGAATTTCGAGTTCGGTGCTATCACCGGGGACCTCATCCCCGCAGGACCGCATGAAATCCGCATCGTTGTGGAAGGACGCCTTGCCACCGGGGACGTGAATCGAGATGGACGGGTGAGCATTCTGGACCTGATTCTCATTGCACGGGAGTTGGGGAAAAGGGTGCCCGCCAATTCGCCGGTGGATCTCAACGTTGATGGAGTTGTTAGTATCCTTGACCTTATTCTTGCAGCACAGGGAATTGGCAGTACCACGGTCTCCGCCGCGCCGGCAACTGAAGTAGCAGGTATAGATTCTGCGACGATAGAAGCGTGGATTGCAGAGGCACGGTTGGAAGATGACGGTTCACTTGCCTTCAAACAGGGTATAGAAAATCTTGAAAATCTATTAGCCTCACTGATTCCTGAGGAGACTGCGTTGTTAGCAAACTATCCGAATCCGTTTAATCCAGAAACGTGGATTCCGTATCAATTAGCAGAGTCGGCAGAGGTAACGTTGACAATCTATGATATGAATGGACAGCTAGTTCGACGTTTGGTGATAGGTTATCAAGCAGCGGGTATGTATCAAAGTCGCAGTCGTGCGGTGTATTGGGATGGACGGAATCAGGCCGGTGAGTCTGTCGCCAGCGGTCTCTATTTCTACACGCTCACAGCGGGCGATTTCACAGCAACTCGACGAATGCTGATACTGAAGTAAGGCAATTTTCCGATAAGTAGCAACTTAGGTTTCAATATAAAGGGGATAACCACGGTTATCTCATACTCAGAAAGGAACAAGATAGATATGGCAGAAAAAAAACGGGTGCTCATCACCGGTGGGGCAGGCAAAGTCGGCAGCACATTGTGGGGGGCGTGGGAAAAGGAAGATAAATACACCTTGACATTGGTAGATCTCAAGGAGGCTGATAGCACGAAATCTCGCGTTGAATTGGGAGATGTTCGAGACTATCAGCGAATGCGAGAACTTTGCAAAGATCAAGATGTCGTCGTCCACCTCGCGCTTGTGAGTTCAAACGACTTTGGCAAGGTGCCGGGCGAGGTGACCGACATCGGTGCATCAATGCTGCTATTTGAAGCTGCTCGCGAGGAAGGTGTCCAAAAAATTGTGTTTGCGTCCACAAACCATGTCACCGGTTGGAATGAACAGATAAGTTCGCCGCCGCGATTCTCGACAGCGGAACAGATCAATCCGGATGGTTGGTACGGGGCGATGAAAGGGATGGCGGAGGTCGCTGGACGCTACCTCGTCAATGAGTTCGACATGCGCTTTATCAGCGTCCGTATCGGTACGTTCACAGGAGAGTATGAAGCGGAGCATTTGCGCACCTGCAGCACACTCCTGACGCCGCGCGACTGTGCCCAACTTTTCGGATGTGCAGTTGATTATGAGGGCCCTGTGAAATTTCTCATCACGTATGGCAGGTCTGCCAATTCGACCGCCTACCAGCAGAGCTATCTTGATATCAGTGGTGCTGTTGAGATCCTCGGTTATCAACCGCAAGATAACCTAATGAAAACGCATCTTACCCAGTTACTAGCCAACGATGCGTGAAATGTGAAAGGAGAGTACTCTCATGGGGGGCAAAATTAAAATCGGTGTAATCGGGTGCAGAGTTGGTAGGGCGTGGGTAGCGGGTGCAAGCGCGGGCGAAGATACTATCGCTTGGGCGGTCGCCGACCTGAATCAGGAGCTTGCTCAACAGGTCGCTGCTGATAACGATGTCTCCAAAGCGTATGGCGACTATCGGGAATTGCTTGCGGACGACGAAGTAGAAGCGGTTGGGGTTGCGACAGCCCCTGATGTGCGGAAGCCGATGGTAATTGATGCACTGAATGCGGGCAAGCACGTGTTGGTGCAGAAGCCACACGGTCGCAACGCGGCTGATGTGGAGGAGATCAACGCTGTGGCGGCATCCACCGGGAAAACCCTTGTATATTCCTACTTCATGCGGCACGAAGCAGAAAATAAAAAGACCCGTCAAATCATCGCAGCGGGTGAAATCGGACAGGTATACCATGCACGGGTGCACTATCATTACCGTGAACGCGGGGTCAACTATGAACCGGGACCGGGCAGAGATTGGCTGTATCGGTGGGGGTTAAAGGGCGGTGCGTTGGGGCAACACGGCTCACACTACCTTGATCAAGCGTGGTTTCTGATGGGCTGTCCACAACCCGAATGGGCATTTGCTGCCAGTCATAGCGCGTTTCCAACGACGCTAGCGGTAGATCATCATTCTGAGGATTACCTCAGTTTTCTGGTCGGGTGCGCTAACGGTATGACAATCCAGATGGATACCTCCTCTGTCATTCCTACATGGACAGATCGTGCGTGGGATCTCCGTATACGAATTTTAGGCACGGCTGGCACAATCGAACAGGAATCCACCTCCCAACCTTCGGGCGTGAAGCGTTCGGGAACACGCCGACTGCTCGGTGCAATCTACACTGAAGGCGACGATTTCATTGACGAATATGTAGCGCACAGTGATGGCGATTTCGACGGGGAGATCCGCGATTTCGCTGGCGCGATTCGTGGCACAAACCCGCCCGATGTGTCTCCTACCGATGCGCTGACGTTCATGAAATTGTTGGACGCAATCTACTTGAGCGCGGAGAGCGGGGAGAAGGTGCAGATCTCTTAATTTGGCACTCCACGGACGGATTGAACCTGACGATTACCAGTCATTGGAGTTGATTTATCGGAACGAAGAGGAGGTGAAGACGATGTTAGTCACAGCGTTAGAGAGAGAGGCAGCAGATTTTTCAAAACGGGCTGCGTGAGGGTGAGCAGAAAGGCAGAATTGAAGAAAAGATTGAAACTGCAAAGACGATGCTTGCCAAGGGAATGGAGATGACGCTCATTTCTGAAATCACAGACCTGCCAGAAGCGCAGCTTTTGCAGTTGAAAGAAGAGCTTTCCTCAGTAAAGAAGTGAGGACAATGTTAATCACCAGCTTCAACAGCGCGTCAGTCTGACACAATATTTATATGCGATTGCCCTCGCTTGGTTCTAAAATTCCTTGACAATGCAATAAGTGAATCAGTATAATTTAGCAGTTTTCTGGGCGGGTGTAGCTCAGTGGTAGAGCATCAGCTTCCCAAGCTGAGGGCCGCGGGTTCAAGTCCCGTCACCCGCTTATCTATTCTGGGTGCCTAAACTACGCACGTTGGTGCTTTATTTTTATGAGGGAAGCGAAATGCCAATTTATGAATTTCGTTGCAAGCAGTGTGATAATACGTTTGAGAAACTTTTCGCTTCGAGCCAACCAAAATCATCCGCCTCCTGCCCTGAATGTGAAAGCAGCGACACCACACAACTGTTTTCTGTCTTTGGGGTTGGGACATTAGATGCCGTAGGTACACCAACTGATATGCCAATGTGTGGGACTTGTGGACATCACACACCCAAACCGTGCGCCTGAAAGGTTCAAGAGAAAGTAGATGGATCAAGGTAGACGTTTGACAAAGGAAGAGGTAAAAAGCGATCAGTTTGTTGATAGCACACTACAGGTTTATGAATTCCTCAAGACGAACCTAAAATCGATTATTATCGCTGCAACAATAGTTATCGTGGTGGTCGGTGGTTTCGCCTTTTATCAGCAACAGCAACAGACCGCACGTGCAGAAGCTTTTTTGAAGTATACCGAAGCCATTGAGACATATCAGGAAGCCGAGAGCGATTGGTTTGATGCGGACGGAACAGAAAAGCCGTTTGAAACTGCTACGACCCAACTTCAATCCATTTTCCAAAAATACCCTGAGACTTCTGTTGCGGATAAGGCACGATACAACTATGCAAAAGCCCTTTATTATGAAGGGGACTATGACGGTGCAATCACCCATTTTCAAATGGTTGTGAACGAGCATCAACCGGAAAATCAGATTCTCGCTTTATACGCTCAAAAAGCGATTGGTAACTGCTATGAACAGAAAGGCGAATACCAAAAAGCACTTGAGGCATATACCCCCGCAGAGAATAAGCTGCCTCAGATTGCCATGCGCGATTACGCGTCTTCGGATTTTCGATTGAGTCAAGCGCGTTGCTATGAGAAACTCGGTGATTTTGATAACGCACTAGCAATCTATAAAGATATCATAGATCTCTTTAAAGCGAATCTGGAAAAAGCAATTCAGCAAAAAAGCCGTGACTTAATTCCTGAAGCAAAAGCCCTGATTGCGAGCCTTCCACAGTCACCAAGTGTAACAACCGCTGAAGGATTGGAAAATGGGGGCGACTATCACGAAGCCTTCGCTGCTTATGCCAAAGCGATCCATGATTACAAAGTTGATAAAGATATTCATGGGGGCCTTACTGACGAACAACGCAAGGCTATCAATCGCTTTGAGAAAACCGCAAACGATTTTCTCATAAACCTGCGTGATGCTCGGCGGGCTGAGTCAGAAGGACAGGACCCCTTGAACGATTATGTACAAGCGGTCGGTCTCGGTGGGCGTAGTTTCTATGAAAAAGTCTTCGGATTTGCGCCGCACCGTTCGCTCTATGAAAAAGCACTTTTTCGTCGTGATAAACTTCAACGTGTTCAGAAGTGAAGTTGTTAGGACAGGCTGATTTGTGCCTCGTGTGGAAACTCCGTCAATTCAGCAAATGAGGTCAATCTGATGATATCACCTCACACTGAAAAAGTCTTGGAATATGATAAGCTGAAGGCATTGCTTAAGGGGTATGCACATTCCCAATTGGGGGCATCACGAGCAGCAAGGCTGAGTCCCTTCCGGCAGCTTGATACGATTCGTCATCAACAGCGCTTATGTAGCGAAGCGAAGGTCTTCTACCAGACTTCCGCCGGCTTTCCGCTGCAAGGTGTGAAGGATATTTCTCCGACGCTCTATAAAGTATCCAAGCCCGGTGCCATTCTGGAAGTGGAAGAGTTGCTTGGTGTCGCTCGTGCGGCGGCAGCCGCTCAAAATGTCCAGCGATCCGTTAAAAGGCGAAATCCGAAGGATTTCCCCAAGCTCGTCTCGATTGTTCGTAATCTTCCGACCTTTCCTGAACTCACCCAATCTATTGACAGATGTCTCAGTCCAGATGGTGATGTGCTTGATCATGCCAGTCCAGCGTTACGATCCATTCGCCGGAAGTTGGCGCATGCACGAACAAACATTCAATCGAAGTTAGAAAATCTCCTCCAATCTCCGAACCATCAGCGGTCTATCCAAGAACACGTTATCACCTCCCGCAACGATCGTTACGTCATTCCCATCAAACAAGATTCAAAGCACAATTTTCCCGGCGTTGTTCAAGGTCAATCCTCAAGCGGAGCGACCGCTTTCATTGAGCCGTTTGGCGTTGTGGATCTCAATAACGAGTTGCACCAACTAGCAGATGAAGAGCGCCAAGAGATACGGCGCATTCTTCTTGAACTCAGTGACTTGGCTCGTGAGCATCTGGCATCATTGGAGCTTGCCTTGGACATCTTAGGAGGACTGGACTTTCTAGGAGCGAAAGCACGATTAAGCATAGACCTTAACGGCGTTGAACCAGTGCTTAACACACGGGGTGCCATCAAGTTGATAAAAGCGAGACATCCGCTCCTTCAAATGAATCTTCGAGACAGTGCAAAATTGAAAGAAGAGGAGCGCGATCCTAACCTACCAAAGCGCGTTGTGCCAACTGATGCAACGCTAGGCGACACGTTTCACACCATGGTGATTACCGGACCGAATACGGGCGGGAAAACTGTTGTCCTCAAAACGATCGGCTTACTCACACTCATGGCACAGTCCGGATTACACATCCCCGCAAAGTTGGGGAGTGAGGTTGGGGTCTTCGACCAAATGTTCGCCGACATCGGTGACGAACAGAGCATCGAGCAGAATCTTAGCACTTTTTCGTCCCATATCACCAAGATTATCTCCATCTTGAAAAAAGCGGATGAAAATTCACTGGTGTTGTTGGATGAAATTGGGGCAGGCACCGATCCAACAGAGGGAGCGGCGCTTGGCATGGCAATATTAGATTGGTTAGGGACACGTAAAACTCGCACCGTTGCGACAACCCACTACGGTGCGCTGAAAGCATATGCGCATGCACAGGAGGGTATGGAAAACGCCTCAATGGAGTTTGATTGGCAGACGCTGCAACCCACCTATCGGCTGCAGATTGGTGTACCCGGGAGCAGTAACGCCTTCAAGATTGCACAAAGGTTAGGTATGCCTGATACAGTTACTGATGCTGCCAGAGCGTACACAGGCAACCAGACCGTTGCGGTGGAAGATCTCATCGTCAGTATGCAGGCGTCGCAGAACGAACTTGACGTTGAACGTGAAATGGTGCAGAATAAACTCCGGGTGGCGGATACTGAGGTCAAAAAGTACGAGGCACTAGTCAACCAGATCGAGGCGGAACGGGAAGAATTTCGCTATCAAGCTGAGCAGGAAGCCGTTACAATTCTCAAGGAGGCTCGTAAACTTGTCGAACAGACGATAGCAGAAGTGCGGAGCGAGAATGCGTCAAAAGAGAGTGTCAGCAACGCTTTTGCTCGTGTTGAAGGGGCGCAGCAGAAACTAAACGAGAAACGCCAGCAACAAAAAGAGGCAGCAGAACCGCACCCCGATACAGTTGATGTGCAAGTCGGTGATAAAGTCCGTGTGAAAAGCCTGAACCAATTTGGCGAAGTCCTCTCGATTTCAAACGGGAAAACGCCTTTGCTCATCAAGGTTGGCAACATGCAGATGCGGGTGTCATACGGAGAAATTGAACCTGTGCCTCCAGAAGACAATAAGCGCGAACTTTCTACCTCAATCTTGGATGTTCAGTATAGCAAGACAGGAAATGTTAAAACAGAGTTGAACTTGCAAGGAAAAACGGTCCACGAGGCTTGGGCGGAAACTGATAAATACATAGATGATGCGTTTCTTGCGGGGCTACCGAGAGTGCGGATTATTCATGGCAAAGGCACTGGCGCATTGCGGACTGCAATTCACGATCTTTTGGAAGACCACGCGCAAGTGAGTGATTTTCAATTGGCAGCACTCAATGAAGGTGGCGCAGGTGCAACGATTGTCACATTGAAGGAATAGTAAGCGAAATTTGGACTAATATTTTAGAATTATCCGCTCGCCCTGAGAAAATCTCCTATCTCTGCGAGTAGCGTTGGAAATTGCGAAGGACAACTATTCAATTCACAGGATGATCGAAGAAGATGGCTTCCAACAGGGCATGGCCGGTGTTCGACGACAACGTTGACAACTAACTGACCCATTGATACTATTGTCCCATTTACTTGGATTAAACCATCGAATTTCGCAGTAAGTTTCACGTTTCATACCGATTTTAGTTTGAAATTTCCCATTTCGTTCTTTTGGAACTCTGCAGTATGGGAAAAGCAAGCCTAAACCTGTATCAGACGAAGGTGGGTTGTGATGAGACAAGCTTCTAACTACATTCCACGCGAGATACTTGATGATATCTGTGCACAGAACGATATTGTCGAAGTGATATCGGAGTCTGGAGTTCTGTTGAAGCCTGTTGGCAAAGCCTATAAAGGGCTTTGTCCCTTCCACGACGAAAAAACCCCCTCCTTTAACGTCTCTCCCGAAAAGCAGGCGTTTTACTGTTTTGGGTGTAATGCCGGCGGCAATGTCGTTAGCTTCCTCAGAAAACATGATGGCAAGTCTTTTATGGAAGCGATGGAATGGTTGTCAGAGCGCGCAGGTATTCCGCTGCCAGCCCAAGATGGAAGAGCACGCCAAATTAGTCAAAAACGTCTGGAACTGCAAGACCTGAATCGTTTTGCGATGGAGCATTTTCACCGTCAACTCCTATATCCCAAAATTGGTGGCTATGCGCTGGCATACTTGAAAAACCGGGGCATCAAAGATCAAACGATCAAAGAATTCCAACTCGGATACGCAACCCCGGGACGCCAAGATATCGTTAAGGAGGCGACACAAGCCGGTTTCTCAATCCAACAACTCATTGATGTTGGACTTATCAGAAGCGATGACCAAAGCACCACAGATCGATTCCGCGGTCGTGTTATCTTTCCAATCCGTGATGAACGTGGTAATCCCGTTGGATTTGGTGGGCGCGCAATATCCGACGAGCAGCTGCCTAAATATCTTAACTCTCCTACCACCGCCCTTTACGATAAGAGCAAAACGCTTTACAACTTATACGAGGCACGTCAGGCAATCCAAAAAGAGGGGAAAGTGATTCTCGTTGAGGGCTACTTCGACGCACTCATGCCGTATCAAGCGGGTGCCCAAAATGTTGTTGCATCGCTAGGGACTTCGTTTAGCAGCTCACACGCCGACCTATTAAAGCGGTTTGCCGAAGAAACTGTTCTCCTCTACGACGGCGATCCGGCGGGCTTTCAGGCGGCGTTGCGCGGATTACACATCCTTCTGGCAGCAGAATTGCGTGTGCGGGTGGCGAGTCTACCTCCCGACACAGATCCGGATCAATTTATCCGTGCACGGGGTCTTGATGCGTTCAATCAACTGATCAATTCTGCGATGAACCTCATTGAGTTCCAGATCCAGCGAGCGACGCAACAGCATGCAATTCATCGCATTGATGTAAAGACACAGGCTATCAAGGAAATTGCTCTAACCTTATCGAACCTCAAGAATCAGGTTGAACTCAGCGAATACGCGAAGTACGCGGCGCAAGAACTCGACATCGAGCGGTCAGTGCTTTTGAGGGAGTTGCAGCGTCTAGGCGTCAAGATGTCTCGTCCAGTTTCGCCGCCGCGACACACTCAGGCTACGCCGACCGCAAGGATGAGTCCGCGTGAATCGATTGAATGGCAACTGATTGAGGCACTGCTACAAGGTCCTGACCTCATCCCACTTGCCAAAGCGAATTTTCACTACCAAGACTTTACCCATCCTGACTTTGCAACCATTGGCAGGATGCTCTGGGAAGCGAGTGATAATGAGGCTATCATTGATATGCAGAATCTTATAAATGCTTGTGCTAACGAAAAAATTACAGGCATAATCTCCAAAGCTCTTCTAAAACGGACAATCCCTCCAAATTTAACGACACGGGTGGAAGGTTGTCTGAAGAAACTCAAAGATTTTCTGTTGTGGGATGTTGAACGTATGCGGCGTTCTGAAGCCCTTGCACAAGGGAATAACAATAAAAGCATTCTTGCAGAACTCGTTGAACTCTCAAACCGAAGAAGACAGTTAGCCCGTTAATTCCTGTTATTACTCCGGGCAGGGTGCTAGGAGAACAAACCACAATGGCTTCCGGAAAAAAAGCAGATGATCGCTTAATCAATGTAGGTAAAGAGAAACACTTCCTTGAATACGATGAGCAACCGAATCCTTCTCCACCGGAGGGTCTTGATGACCTGCTTCAAATTGATTTAGAAGAAATTAACCTTTCAGAAAATCCAGCCGATCTTGATGAGGGAGATTTAACAATGAATTTAAAAGTTATCAATCAAACAGCCGATTTTGATACACCTGATTACTCCGACGATGAAGATTACGACGCCACTGATAGTGATGAGCTATCACTGGATCCAGGGAAACTCGATAAGGTTGATGATCCGGTGAAGGTGTATCTACGAGAGATGGGGAGTATTGCGTTGCTGACTAAGCAGCAGGAGGTCTCCCTGTCAAGGCAGATTGAAGACGGGCATCGTGAGGTTGAGGAGGCAATATTTGAAACGCCAATTGCAATTGCAGAGGTTCGGAAACTGCTCAATCAGATTTTGATCGGCAAGAAAAAGGCTTCTGATGTGCTGTCGATGGAGGTGTCAAGCACATCCGCTAATGATAAGGAAGAGAAATACCTGAAAAAAGCACAGGAATTGATGGCGGATTTGAAAGCGCGAGATTTAGAAATGCGCCTTCAAGAGCACAAGCTAAACTATGAAAAACTGCCTGTTAAGAAGAAGAACGCCCTTCGCAAAAAGCTTGAATCCGGTCGTTTAGAGTTGGTGGAAATGCTCAAGGAACTCAAAATTGATCGCGAAGAAATTAGTAAAATTGCAGGTAAAATTAAAGATATTGCGACCCGCATGGCGAATTTGGAGCAGCAAGTAGCACGAATCGAAGAGGCGTGCGATCTGCCCGCGGTTGAAATCTGTCAGCAGGTGCGGGATTACACACTAGGTAAGGCAAAATCTGCTGCCCTTGAAGGCATTGAAGAGCTCAAGGAATTTAACCGAAAGATTGTCAAGACAAGGCGGACCATCAAGAGGCTGGAACGTGAAATTGGCACGTCACGTGAGCAACTTGACTGTGCGACCCAGCGAATTCACATGGGAGAAGCGACGGCACAGGAAGCAAAGATGACGATTGTCGAGGCGAACTTGCGGCTCGTCGTCAGCATTGCTAAAAAGTACAGGAACCGAACGCCAGGGCTGACGTTTCTTGACCTCATTCAGGAGGGAAATATCGGCTTGATGAAAGCCGTTGACAAATTCGAGTACAAGCGAGGTTATAAATTCAGCACCTATGCGACGTGGTGGATTCGTCAAGGAATTACTCGTGCTATCGCGGATCAAGCGCGCACGATTCGTATCCCCGTCCACATGATTGAGACCATCAATAAGCTGATCCGCACCTCCCGTTACCTTGTACAGGAGAAAGGTAGAGAACCCCTGCCGGAGGAGATCGCTGGCGAGATGGACATATCCATTGACAAAGTGCGACAGGTGTTTAGGATTGCACAGGAACCGATCTCTTTAGAAACCTCGGTTGGCGAAGATGAGGACAGCCAACTCCGAGACTTTATTGAAGACAAGACTTCAAAGTCTCCGGTTGCCGAAGCCACGTTTACCATGCTCAAAGAGCGTATCGAAGAGGTACTTCGTACACTGACAGAGCGGGAGGCGAAGGTCATCCGCTTGAGATTTGGGATTGGGGATGGATATCCCCGGACCCTGGAGGAGGTTGGCACGGAGTTCCAAGTCACCCGTGAACGGATACGCCAGATAGAAGCGAAGGCACTGCGGAAATTGCGTCACCCAACCCGTAGCCAGCAGCTACGTGGTTTCCTTGACGGTTAAGAGATTTCTTGATAAAATGCGCCGACCATCTTGAGATTTCCATTGACAAATCCACGGCAAACTTTTATAATATTTTCTCGATTCAGGGGGGCCTGTAGCTCAGGGGTTAGAGCAGCCGGCTCATAACCGGCCGGTCCTAGGTTCGAATCCTAGTGGGCCCACCACTTTTCCCAGCCCAGTTTTCCCTTTCCCTATCCTGCCTATGGGGCGTTAGCTCAGGGGTACGAGCGCTACCTTCACACGGTAGAAGTCACTGGTTCAAATCCAGTACGCCCCATCATTTTCTTCGACTATCCTACCTCTTGTCCTTTGTATTGAAGTTGATACAGCCGATAGTAGATGCCCCGTTTCTGAAGCAGCTCGTTGTGCGTTCCCATCTCCTGAATTTCACCGTGGTGCATGACAATGATCTTATCTGCGTTCTGAATCGTTGACAGTCGGTGTGCGATCACAATTGAGGTCCGATTTGCCATCAGGCGGTTCAAAGCGTCCTGAATGATGAGTTCGGTTTCGGTGTCCACACTGGAGGTTGCCTCGTCAAGAATAAGGATGTTGGGATCGGAAGCCAGCGCACGCGCGAAGGCGACAAGCTGCTTCTGTCCAACCGATAATCCTGCCCCACCCTCTCTGACTTCAGTTTCATATCCCTCCGGCATTTTCTGAACGTAACTATCCAGATGAACCTCTTTTGCGGCAGCAATGGTATCTTCCTTTGAGATCTCCGGGTTGTCCAGATTGATATTCTTCTCGATTGTCCCGGAAAACAGGAAGATATTCTGCTGCACAATGTTAATAGCACGCCGGAGATCTGGCAACTCCATCTCCCGGAGATCCGTTCCATCAATCAGAACCTGTCCCTTATTCACATCATAAAATCGACACAGTAGGTTGATAATCGATGTTTTGCCCGATCCTGTGTGACCCACAAGCGCGACCTTTTCGCCCGCCTTTACATTGAAGGAGACATCGCGCAGAACATAATCTTCTGCATTATAAGCGAACCAGACATTGCGAAACTCGATTTCGCCGTTCAATGCACCTAACTCTTTGGCTGGCGTTGGAGTCACAATTGTTGGCTCCGTATCCATGAGGTCAAAGATCCGCTCAGACGACGCCATCGCGTTTTGGAAGATTGTGTATTTCTCACTCAGTTCACGAATGGGCCAGAACAGTCGCTGGCTATATTGGAGGAAAGCGAACAACACACCAAAAGTCAGCGTATCTTGTAGAATCTGCCCGCCGCCATGCCAGATGATAACCGCCAACGCAAGCGAACCGCATACTTCAATCATCGGCGAGAAGAGCGAGAAGTAAAAGATGCTACGCAGGTTTGCGCCGAGGTATTGTTTATTCCTGTCATCGAATTGTAGCCAACTGCGCGGTTCCCGTGCGAACAGCTGCATCGTTGTCATGCCGACAATGTTTTCGTTCAGAAAAGCGTTGATCCGCGCGAGATACCTACGCTGATCACGGAAAGCGCGGCGCGAGTAGACCTGATAAACGGACGTTGTCGCAAAGATGATTGGTAATACAGCAAAAGTTACCAATGCTAGCTTCCAATTCAAGAGTAGCATCGCTATCATGTAGCCGAAGATGCTGAGTAGGTTCCCAAAGACCGTGATGACTCCGGAGGTGAATAGCTCCTTTAGTATCTCCACATCGCCCATGACGCGGGTCATCAGCCTACCCACTGGATTGTTGTCAAAGAAACGGACATCCAACCGTTGCAGATGTGAAAAGAGCGACATGCGCATGTCGTACATCGCTTTCTGCCCGACCATCTGCATTCCGTATTCTTCAAAATAGGTAAATATGAATCTTGCCACGAGAACGAGGACATAATAGAGTACAATCGTTTCCAGTCCCTGTAGATTTCTCGGCTCAATATGGTTATCAATTCCAATTTGTGTCAGATAGGGCAGCAACGCTTCAGACGCTGAGTAACCAACCATCAAAAACACGATAAGCACGACTTCACGCCGATACGGTTTCAGGTAGCCGATTAGGCGTTTCATCAACTCCCGGTCATATACTTTACCGAGATCATCTTCTTCGTCGCTATACTCATGGAGTTGACTGCTGCTACCACCACTACCAAACATAAATGAATCCTCCTTGTGCCATAATCTATCTGTCTTTCGTTAGGTCTTGAGCCATATTCAATCGGCGTATGATAAAATCTATTTCTTTCCCGTTGGATATTTCGCCTATTTTCCTGACTGTCCTTACCGGGCGCGTTTGACTTTTCCCCATAAGATCGCCAACTTCTCATTTGGGGAAACACTTAAATTGGGGACAGATCCCCATGATGGATTGGTGTCCCACTGATGATGTTGGGTGAGGTTAATGGGGTTGGTACCGTCGGCATTCATCACGTAAATTTCCCCATTACCATCACGGAGAGAGGTGAATGCAATCTGTTTCCCGTCCGGCGACCAAGCAGGCCGGCTGTCTTTGGCTGCGGCGTTCGTGAGCTTGATAGGGTTAGCTCCATCAGCATCCATTACATAGATATCTACGTTTTTGTCGTCGCGGTTAGAATCGAATGCGATCTGTTTCCCATCCGGTGACCAATCCGGATCCATGTCCATCGCCGGGTGATTGGTGAGATTGACGGGATTGGTGCCATCGGCCTCCATTACATAAATGTCGAAGTTTCCGTTACGATCAGACGAGAATACAATCTGTTCTCCGTCCGGCGACCAGTCTGGCCCCTGGTTTTGGCCATGATGATCTCTGGTCAGTCTACGAGGTCTGCCTCCATCTGCAGCCATGCCCCAAATACCCCACTCGAAAACAGGAGCTGATGTAAAGACAATCTGCTTTCCGTCTGGAGACCAAGAAGGACTGCTATCCTCTCTGTCTAATGATTGAGTGAGGTTGACCGGATTGGTGCCATCGGGGTTCATCACGTAAATCTCACCTTTCCAGAGCGGACCCCGGAGCGACATAAAGGTAATCTGTTGGCCATCAGGGGACCAGGCAGGATGATTAGCGTATTGCGGGTCTTCGGTGAGCTGACGAACTTGTGTTCCATCGGGATTCATCCTGTAAATTTCGTAAGTCCCGGTGCGACTGGACGTAAAGACGATGCTTGTGTCACTGTTTTTTGCTAGACTTGTTGATACTAGGAAAATATTCACCGCGAGAGCCAAGAGCCCTACCTGTAGCTTCTGTTTCAGCAATGCGAGTTTCATTGTTTTCCTCCTTTATGGTACTGTAGAGATGAATTGAGATTTTAACCTCAAGCTATCCCTACCTCCTAATTCCATATGAACTGGGTCCTTTTGATATCTGACCGAGGTCAAATAAGATCTGATGTGAATCGTTGCCAAACAAAATTCACTTGGCACATCCACCACACAAGCAATTGAGATGCCACAACTATTTTGAATATCCTGATGAAGATTAATTTATTAATTGGGTAATCTTCGAGCGATGTCCGGTGCGGTTTCCAACCGCACCTACCGGGCCTGGGGGCAATATAGAATTACCTAATTATTTTCTGAAACCTCATGAGGATATTGTCAAGGAACCGAGTTCTTAGGAAAACGCACTCTCCGGACGACATCACCCCTGCTTTTGAGGGGCGTTGTGATTTCAAAAGGAGTATTATACTTATGAGAAAGATGTCGAAACTGTGCTACACCGTCGTTGCAAAAATGTCACACGGGTACTTAAAGGAACATTTGAACCAATGTTCTGCGACAATTTAGATGTTTCCGACCTGCACAATAAAGCATTATAGGCAATTAGGTGAAAGTTGTCAAGAAATCTGATAATAGTAAATCCCCTTGACAAATTTGTACCTTCATGCCATAATCTCGGTGCGATAGGAGATAGGCTGAACCGTGGGTGGGGCACAGTCTCGCTCGCGGCTTCAAAGGATTTGGTCAATCTTCGATTGATTAAATACCATTTCACAATTGACCCTTAAAGGTTTGGGATGGGTCGAAAGGAATTAAAATGAATAGCGATCAATCACCGGCGGCGGAACCTTACCGCGCCCCTGCCTTTGCTGATATGAAACCCGAACTTTCGGCTCCCGGAGCCACGCCAGAGCGGTTAGAACACCTCAGGGAGCACGGTTTTGTCATCATCAACGACTTTGTGGACAACCCTTGGATCCCGATTCTGCGTGAAGCAGGTCGGCGTGTCACCGAAGCGTGTGCGCCCGAGCATGTCTATAGCAAGATAGATTGCTCGAAGGCCTACGTGCACCGCACAGGAGAGGATCAACCGTGGGCGATTCGGGGACTTATCCATCCGGCGTTTAATGAACCTAGCTTTGCTGAATTTCACGGTTCTTCGGATTTCCTAGATTTTGTCTCCTCTTGGTGTGATGGACTTCAGCCTGAAGATCTGGTCCTAAGCGGACTGCTATTGTGGTGCAATCCCCGGACGCACGAGAATAAGCTCGGTTGGCACCGAGACACAACATGGTGGGGCACCGGGGAGCGATACTTTGCACAGGAGGAGCGAAAGGAGGGACCCGATGCGTATTCCGAGGAGACCGAAAGAATCCGCTGGAAAGAAATCGTTGAGGGTAACGCAAAGTCTATCACAGAACGAAACGGCGTGAGTATGTTCTTGGCACTGACGGACGACGAATGTCACGAGCTCGTAGTGGGCAGTCACAATCGATGGCGTACACCGTTGGAGCATGACGTGCTGCTGCCTAGAGCGATGAAGGATCAGGGTGTTCCACATACACCGAGTTGGAATGGCGTAGATCCGTTACCGGGTCAGGTTGCAATTCGACTCAAGGCGGGGGAAGCTCTCATCCGTAACGGTGTAACTATCCACACCGGACACACCGTCCCCGAGCGCGAGCGGAACACGTTGGCAATCGGTTGGTCGAAGTGGTCTGGCGAGTTCACCGGGGAGCCGTCAGTTTCGGACGTGCGGCACGCGTGGCAACTCGATCCCGCTGTGCGCGAAGCGTTACCCCATGAGTGGATGAAGATTGCTTGGGACCGTTGGGCGGAAACCCAGAAACTAGGAGATTCGCTCGAAGACCGGTACACAGGTTTTGAAATCAATCGCATCAAGGCTGGCGAGGTCATCGGTTGGCGTGGTGAATTGGAACGCCAAGCCGCAGCAGCAGGCGAAGCGTGGGAGCGTTTCCAGACTCTCTAGCTCTGCCTAAACGAATCAGGTAGATATGCAGTGAGTGAGCGTTAGAAGGCTGTTTAAAGTGCTTCTAGCTCTTCTTGCAGCAACTGTTTCTCGTGGATGCCAGCATAAATACCGTTATGCGCCAGTAACTCCTCATGCGTGCCGCGTTCGACAATCTCCCCGTCTTCCAAGACGACAATTAAATCTGCCGCTTTGACAGTCGAAATGCGGTGCGATATGAGGACCGTCGTACAACCTTCCATAATCTCGTTCAGCCGTGTGAGGATGGTATCCTCTGTATTCGTATCTACGCTGGCAAAAGCATCGTCCAAGATCAAGATCTTTGGCTGGATCATGATTGCACGTGCGAGCGCGGTTCGTTGTTTCTGTCCGCCTGAAATGGTTTGACCGCGTTCCCCCAAAAATGTATCTAATCCCTCCGGAAACTCCTCAATCTGTTCGAGGAGATCGGCACTGTGTGCCACCTCCTTGATTCCCACTTCACTTGCTTCTTTGACGCCGTAGGTGATGTTGTTTCGAAGGAGGTCAGAAAAGAGGAAGGGTTCCTGTTCAACGACACCAATGCTTGATCTCAGGAGTTGCAGCGGGATATCGTGAATTTCGGCACCGTCGATGAAGACCATACCTCGCTCGGCTTGACGGATGCGAGGGATGAGATTAATCAAGGTGGTCTTACCGCTGCCGGTCGTACCGACAATTGCAACGGTTGATCCGCGCGGAATCTTGAGATTGATATTTTTCAGCACCGGTTCCCCACGCGGATAAGCGAAGTTGAGATTTCTAAATTCGATTTCGCCGTGAATCGTTTCGATTTCTTGGCGTACTGTTTCTCCATCAGCGATTTCAGGTTTCACATCAAGAATCCTGCGGATTCGTTCCATTGACGCTGCACCTTGTTGAAAGGTATTGACGATAAAGCCAAACGTAATCATCGGACGAATGAACATCATCAAATAGGCGCTGAAAGCTACAAAATCACCAAAGGTGATTGTTCCCTCGACTACACGAATACCACCGAGCCAGAGGAGCGCAGCGATACCGAGTCCGGGTAAGAATCGGAACAATGGAAAGAAGAAGGTTGTCAGTCGAATCCGGTCACGATTACGTTCCACGAAGTCTCGGTTATATGCTTCAAATTCCTCAATCTCGCCCTCTTCAAGCGTATACGCTTTGACAACACGCACACCGGACAGATTCTCCTGCACTTTGGTGTTCATCGTAGAAAAGCCTTCTTGGATTCGCGTGTGATATCTGTAGACCCGCTTTCCTAATTCCTTTATCAAGACAGCGAGAATTGGATACGGCAGAAGCGCCAAAAGCGTCAATTGTAGGTCAATATCCAGCATAATTACGAGCGCCAGTGCAAAGAAAATGAGCGCATCCGCGATGTATGAAATCCCCATACTGAGAACCATCCGGACGGAGTTCATATCGCTGGTTGCTCGTGCCATTAAATCTCCCGTGCGGACATCGTTATAGTAGGATGCAGGCAGCTTTTGGAGATGCGTAAAGAAGTCGTTCCGAAGCTGATATTCCATTCGCCTCGCCGCACTTTGGATAACCTGACGCTGACCGAATCGAAGCGTACCTCCAACCAAGGCAACGCCTAAAATGAGTGCCGCGAAAAAAGAGACCTTCCAATAAGTGATCTCTCCTTCCAGACCACCAAGTATCCACTTCAACGGCTCTGGTAGCGCCACAATCCCTATTTCCAGGCCATCAAAAACCCACTTTAACAATTTTGGCTGCACCACAATCACTGCGTTCGTTGTTAGTACGAAGAAAAAACTCGCGATAACAGCGACCTTGTAGCGAATAATATACGGTTTGAGATTTAGAAATAAGTTACGGATATGGTATCACTCCCTTCTTTGGTGGATAGCGGGAAGAGGCTACAAATTACGTTCTGCTATTTACCCGCCAATTGTCTCAATCTCGATTCCGGGGGCGTTAAGCAGTTCCGGTTTGAGATCGATGCCGAGCCCAGGCGTTTCCGGCGCGGTCAAATGTCCCTCCTCAACCGGCACCGATCCTGTAACGAGGTTATCGTATTGAACGAGATAGTGGCGACGGACACTTTCGAGTATAAACAGGTTCGTCAGATGGAGCGTCAGATGGATTGAGGCGGCATGCAGAACGGGCCCTCCGCAGTTGTGCGGTGCGATTGGAAGGTAATAGGTATCAGCGAGCACCGCGATTTTGTGTGCTTCTGTTATGCCACCACACCAACAGATGTCGGGCATAATGAACTGCGCAATGCCAAGTTCGATTAACTCTCGGAATTGATAGCGCGTCATCAGACGTTCACTGATGCAGAGTGGTTGGGAAACGTGATCGGCAATTGTAGCATAGGCTTTCATGTTGTCTTGTGGTATCATCTCTTCGAGCCACATCACGTTGTACGGCTCAAGCGCGTGGGCAATCTTGATCGCCGATGGGACATTCCACAAACCGTGAAACTCTAAGGCAATCTCAATATCATCACCGACCGCATCGCGAATCTGTTGGACAGGTCGCAACCCGATTTCCATATCTGTTTTCGTAATAAACTGCCCGCGATTCTTGTAACCCACTCCATCAAAGGGCCACACCTTCATCGCTCCGATGCCGCTGTCTAGGAGCTCTTTTGCCAGTTTCCCTGCTTCGTCCTTTTCGACGTTGTTGAAATCGTAGCGGTGGTCATAACAGGTGTTGTATGTGCGGACCCTATCGCGGGATTTGCCACCGAGTAGTTGATAGATCGGCTGTCCGGCGGCTTTCCCGTAGATGTCCCATAGTGCAATATCGATGGCACTGATTGCCCGCAACTCCGCGCCCGCCCAACCGTGGAAGCCGATCACCCGGAACATATCCTGCCACAGTCGTTCAATCTCCAGTGGATTTTGTCCTATCAGCATCGACGCAAACCTGCCACGAATAACACCGCATTCTGCTTCGCCGAGTGGATAGGTTTCGCCGAGGCCTATGATGCCTTCATCGGTATGAATGCGTACCCAGATACACGGGATCTGTTCGCCCTCAATGATGAGGGGACCGTCCTTCGGGTAAATCATTTCAACCTTCGTAATCTTCACACTGTCTCCGATTCAAATCTAAAGGAACTATGGTTGTTCTCTGAAAATATGCCTAAAAAATAGCGGTTGTAAGAAACCTTAGACCGGTTAGCGTGCAATTAGTTTTTCAATCCGGTCATCTAGCGCCTGCTGATCGCTTTCAAACGAGGCAAGTCCGGCAAGGTTCAAAAGGGTATCAATGGCGAGTTCACCCGATTTGATCCTATCACCCCAGATTTCGTGCTTGGGCATTTTGCCGTCGTCTGCGATTTGGGCGAGTTCTTCATCGGAAAGTTTGGGGAACAGATCACCGGCTCCCATATCACGCGCCCGATCCACAATTTCGTCCGCTGTCTGGGGGACATCCGTCCCCAAGCTGTCGGTCAGCTGGCGATCGGACTCGGAAATCTCCCAGAGTGTATCTGTCCGAAGATCCGATTCGCTGATACCGTCGTTGAGGTGCACCGTATATTCGTTTTCGAGACTCGATTCCCATTCTCCCGAAAGTTCCTCCTTGGCATCGGCAGCAACGTTTACGGGCATAGTGAAAACATCGATCCCAACTAGATGCGGCAGCTGAGTCGCCGTTCTCAGACTTGCAGCGATCTGGCGCGTTGGCTCCCGGTTTCCTTGAGAGAGATTCTTCACCACGCGCTGACTCGCAAGGACTGCTTTTTCACCGACCAGTTTGCCATCGCCCAACTGATGGTCAGCGATGTAGGAATTGAGCCGCCCTAGGAACACATTGACGTAGGAAGGGGCACCAAAAGCGGTCGCTACAAAGTTATGCCGCGCACTGAAGCCCAACGTGAAATTGACCGGGACTCCATCTTCCCGCAAGCGACGCATGGCAATCAAGCCGGAGGGTGTTAAAGGTACTTTAATAATAAAATGTTCGGGACAGATTTCATAATAGCGTTGACCGTAGGAGACGCTGCGCTCAATGTCGTGTGCTAGAATGGTGTGGAGTTCTACGCTCACCTTGCCGCCGAAACGTTGCGCCAAACGGAGTCCATGACGCGCGTTTAAGATAAATGCAATCTCAATAATCTGCGTTTGAATATCCAACCCGGTGAGCACACTGACTGCTTTCTGGATTAGATCGTCGTAAATTCCCTTTTGCACTTCGGCGTTGAGCAGCGTGTTATTGGTCGTCAGGGCAGTAAATTCATCAGTCCATAGCGATGTGGCGGCTTCAATATCACCGGTATCCAACCACAGTTCGGAGCCAGCCAAACATAACGCTTTCCAAAATGGATCCGATTCTGTCTCAATACGCCCACGCTGTAAATCAATCCCTTCCTTTACAAAGTTGTGGATCAAGTCAATGCGATCTGATGGCAACGCCATATCCCCACTCCTTCCAACAAAGTAAAATCTTTGTAGTTTCTATATCCATCTATGGTAGATTTTAGAATTACTTAGACATGATGAGCGAACCAAGTCACGAACCTTGCTCGCCGAGTTACGGCACACGGAGTGTGCCTACTACTATTATGTCTACCTATTTCTCTAATTCACTATAAAATCTAGGGGTCTGCAAGCTGCCGTTGCTTAACCCGGCAAACAGTTCGTCATATTCCTCTCGATCTACCGGCACATCAACCGTCTTCTGCCGCATCGCCGAAAGCACGATGGCATTAATTAGCTCAACTGCGGTAAGTGCACTCTCACCGTTGACCAATGGCTCACCGCCGTTGAGAATGGCATTGATAAAGCTATCCATCAGTACGTCGTGTCCACCGGGTTCATCCCGTAACTCGACGGGCTGCCATGAAATCTCCGGTTGTCCGGCGATACGGGCTGCCTGCCCGACGAGGTCCGTCAACGACTTCTCATAGGTGCCGAGTAGGATGTGGTCGTCTCGATTATTCGTCAGGCTTTGTACATCTGGAATCGCTATCGTCCCTTTGTCACCGGCAATCTGACGGATACTGTAGCCTCTCGGTTGGTTGATTGTGAGTTGAATCGAGCCGAAGATGCCGTTTGCAAACAACACGTTTGCACAAACTACATCTTCTACCTCGATTTTATGGAATTGATTGCCAATCATCGCGGAGACTTGGACCGGTTCGCCAACCAACCAACAGATCAGATCCAGATCATGGCTCGTTTGATTCATCAACACACCGCCGCCGGCATGTCGCCACGTCTGACGCCAGATGTCACGCGCATAGTAACTCTCTGGACGAAACTCAATCCATGTCCAGAGCACACGCATGATGTTCCCGATCGCTCCGGTATCAATCAGATGCTTCATTGTCTGAGGGGTTCGATAGGTTCGGTATTGGTGCCCGACGCAGAGTTTCAGGTCCTGCGCTTTTGCCGTCTCGATCATCGCGTCCGCATCTGACACACGGTTGGCAAGCGGTTTCTCGGTGAAAATGTGCACTCCTGCGTTCAAGCACTCTAAGCCGATAATTGCATGTAGATGATGCGGTGTCGCAATTGATACTGCATCGACAATCCCGGCATCTAGCAGCTCACGATAATCGGTGAATGCACGTACACCCATTTCTTGGGCTTGTGCCTTAACGGCTGCTTCATCAAGGTCTACCAATGCCGTAAGTTCTACGTCTTCATGTTCGTGAGCCATGCTTACATGCTTGCCTCCGACGCCTTTAATTCCGATGACCCCATAGCGCACGCTGTCCATTATGCCCTCCCAAAAATAGGCGGATTCATACCGCGAGTAATCCAAGTCAAACTGTCCTCGTTGCATTATAGCAAAGCCAGATTTACTTGTCAATTCTGTTTCTATGTTCTGTTAGGGCTATTTATAGTAGATCTTAGAATTAATGAGACGCTTCAAACCGGTGCGGTTAGGAAACCTCAACTACCGGGGAGCAAAAGTGTCTATTTATTTTTAGAATTCACCATAGTTGTTGAGATGGTATTTATGCGGTCTTGTGATAGATGCCTCGTGGAGATCGGGCGAACTGCATCCTAACGCTAAATAAAACCGTTTTCATGATGATACGCCATAGTGTTATAATCAGAAAACAGGTTTGAGCTGCGTTAAATATTCAAAGCTGCTGTCAGATGGACTATGATCTCGTTGATCAGTCTGCTGATGGTGGTTTTTGTATTTCTGGGTTGTCTAGCACCTGGAGGAGCTCGTCTCGAAAGGTAGTAACGTCGGGGAATTTGGGAAGGGGTTGTGATTGGAGGCGGATGTCGGCCCGGTTCCTGCCGGGACTATAACATGCGTAGATACCGCCCTATTTATCCATATTTAGATGTCACTCCTACTGTCTGAAGTCTTAAGATTGCCAAACGTCAGTAAGCGATAACTGGTCATATCCTCGCTCGATAAAAAAATCGTGAAACTCAGTCGTCGAAGGAAATTCAGCTATAAATTCGTTTTTGAGTCTATGTAGCACTTTGTCTCCTAGTAGTTCTGCTGATTTTCCCCTCAAGGCTTTTTCATACCATACTTCAAGTTCATCTTCTGTTATCACGCTCTGAATCCGATTTGTACTCCCGAACTGCTGCAATACCGAAACGAGGACATTTTTCTCACACTCCTTGCAGACGATAATGATTTTATCAGCCGTAATATTATTGGTAATATCGTCCGCTAGTCCGGTACTGAGGGATAGATGTTTTATCTGGATAGCAACCCCGAAGTTTGCCCACATATCAAGCCCTCTGTCAGCGGCATTGGTCACGCCAACCCTGTAAACCTTGGGTTCGTGATACACTTCTGGTGTTCCTTCAGACAAACCGAGCACTTTCTCCGTGAAATCCGAAAACTCTTGGAGGACGTTGTTTCCGATGTTCTTTATCTTTACACCAATTTGAACATCAAGTGCTTCAAGAAGTGTAGAAAACAACGCGTAAACTATAATCTCAAAAATTTTATCAATACTCCGTGCCAATCCGCGATCGCGTCTAAAAAATTCAATAAAACTCTTCACGTCAAAATGAATTTTATCTGACTCACTGAGTAAAGCTAAACCCCGTGCCATTTGCGCATGAACACGCCCAATAGCATCATAAATGTAGGCTTCTATCACGCCATCGTGTCTGCGATTTGCCTCTCCCAATATTGCTAAAATAGGTGGAGGTGTCGCATTTTCGTTAAAAAGATCATCTTGGTAGCGCGCACTTGAGGTACAGATTCTGCCTACCAACTCCAAAGAAACAGAGTTACGCCATTTTCTTGAGGCAGTTCGATAAGTCTCCAAATCCTCAAGGTCAATGTCGCCTATTGTTCTATCCCGGTGGAGGACCTCCGCAATCTGTATAGGTTTGTACAAATGGACACGCCCCTTATCAATAACCGTGTCCAAGCTTCTCTTAGCCATTAAGCAAGTTTCAATATTAAATACGCACATTTTACATCGATGGCGGGCGGAGAAACCCCGCCCCTACGGGTTCGACACCTACAGAGAATCGAAAGTTTATTATTCAATATTGCTTAAGCAAGTTTCAATATTAAATACGCACATTTTACATCGATGGCGGGCGGGGAAACCCCGCCCCTACGGGTTCGACACCTACAGAGAATCGAAAGTTTATTATTCAATATTGCTTAAAAGGTTCATTAAATATCACTCTCACTTTTTTTCTCCATCAAAAAGGTTATTTGTTTCTCTAGCTTTTCCTTCGGTTTTCGCTGTTGCAATGCCTCTATCATCTTTTCCGCAATTGCACTTACCACTGGAATAGCAACGCTATTACCGGTTTGTTTCCTAAGTTGCGTATTGTTCACAACAATCTTAAAATCTTCAGGAAATCCCTGTAATCGCAGCATCTCTCGCCCCGATAGTCGTCTGATCCCATTCACCAAAAGATAATTGTAAGAAGCTCCAGCTCTCAATGCACATGAAAACGGTAATACCGATATGTTACCCCCTTTATTTTCATGCCAGATAGAGGGATAAAACGGATCAATCTTGCATTTCTCAAGGCGGGATTTTTGGATGCGATCGGACGCAAATAAAGTCAGATCGACTTGCTCGTCCGGCTCAAGAATTTCTGACAGAGATTTATACGTACCATTTCCTTGAGGAAAATTAAATGCTAACGGTTCTCGAAATCCAACGATAAAAATCCGCTCCCGTTTTTGAGGTAAGCCAAAATCAAGAGCATTTAGCACATCATGGTATATCGTGTATCCAAGCCTTGAAAGTGAATCTTGGATGACCGCGAAAGTTCTGCCTTTGTCATGGGAGAGTAATTGCCGTACATTTTCAAGCAGGAATGCCGCTGGCTTCTTTTCTGAAAGAATCCGTTCTATATCAAAAAACAACGTCCCACGGGTATCTGCAAAACCCTGTTTATCGCCTATAATACTGAATGGCTGGCAGGGAAAACCGGCTAGCAAAATGTCATGGTCAGGAATATCTTGTTCGTCAATTTTGGTAATGTCCCCTCTCGGCATTTCTCCAAAATTGTGATAATAAGTTTGCTGAGCGTGCCTATCCCACTCTGAACCAAAAACACACTTGCCCCCTAGATGGTCAAACGGAATACGCATACCGCCAATTCCAGCAAATAAATCAATAAATGTAAAATAGCTTGTATTCATAGTTGGAGTGTCTCCACTTGCAAGTCAAGGCTGCTCGTTCCTTTTGGTTTCTGCAGGGGTTATAGCGTGCGTAGATACCGCCTTGTTTTTCCATATCTGATATACTTTCAAACTGCAGCTCACATAATCTATAGCAAGGCATTCAGAGCTTTGAAAGCGTTCTCGAAACGTTCTAATGTCTTAGTGACCCTTTCAGATTCTTCTGCTAATATCTGCTCATTACGCTTGAGCCAATCGGCAGGTATGATGTGTTCAAATTCTGGCACCCCAACCGGCATGGTTCTAAACAGACCTTCAACCTGTTCCACCAGTCGAGATGATACCTCACCGTTTTGTAAGTCCTCCATCTTAATTGCATCCTTTGAATTTAACTCAAAAGCACTATTCACGATTTCCACATACAACTCAGGTTCAAAGAAGTCTTCTATGTCGCTCTCTTTTTTACCTGTGAAATCCACAGTCGTGAAAAATTGCTCATCGGGAATCAATTGAGATTCGCGTAAATTATTGATCTTCTGCTTGTAGCCATCGGCATAATCGCATAGTACAGCGATGTTTATGCCGTGCCCCCCGAAGAGCGATATGAATAGATTTATCTTGTCAATTCCCCTTGCCGGACATATCGTCCATCGAGTATCCAAACTTTTTCTACCTTGTGTCTTGAGTGCATCCGATGCGACTTGCAGATAATGGATGTCGGACTGCCCTTCCACCAGCAGAACATTCTTCCCAATAAAGAGTGTTTGAGTAATATCATACCCAAGATAAGCTTGAAGCGGGAACAGGGTGTCTTTGCTTACTTTGAGTACATCGTCTGAAACCTTTGTACCTAGAACGTTGGGATGGTAGGAATCATTTTCAAGGACATCCTCCACTACACGGACATCTTGCAGTCGATCAGGTGGAACCATGAATGGTGAATGTGTAGTGTAGATAACCTGATGATTTGGGAGCAAACGCTCGATGATGTATTTGAGAAGGTCTGACTGAGCTTTGCCGTGCAATGATAAGCCCGGCTCATCTAGCAGTATCACCGATCCCGGAGCCTTTTTTTGCATTTGTCTGAATTGTGCAAGGAAAGAAAAAAACCACAAAAATCCGGCACTGCGTTCGGACAGAGGGACCGTAACCTCATGGTAATCATTGTAAATTCTGGACTCAACGACCGTACCAGATTTGAAGGGCGCGTCATCACCCTGACGGCCTTCATGTACATTGATTTGCACCTTAAGGGATTTGTTTTGGCTCCAGAATTCAAAAATCTCTTTTGTAATGCCATTAGAAGCAGCTTCGCATTGGGCTATCAATTCCTCATACCGACTTGCATCTTGAAGGTCCTGCAATGACGTACCGGCATATTCCAAAAAATCAAGAAATATTTGATCCTCAATCAAGATGTTATTGTTATTTCTATCTTCATTTAATTTGTTAACAGAGATCTTGCCTGACATACGGTCATAGTGCGAGGTATAGAACATCTTCGGCAGACATTGTTCCAGTAAATTAATAATGGCATTAGCTATTTGGCCGTCCGGATATTCCTGAATCTCATTGAGTACTGCCTGCTCACCAGGAGAAAGTTCTGCATCACCGGTCAACAATTCCTGGGCTTGCCGCACTGTATTGAGTTTAAGTAATGGTCCGGCTGCCTCCTCAGCTAATTGATTACGATCAACGAGTGTCCTGATAATTGCGGATTCATCAACCTTTACATCCCAATAAGAATAGTTATCTATATTCTTGAATATGCTAACTTTCATTGATGGTATTGCATTTTCGCCAAATTTTGGTGTGATCACCTCCATGTCTTCAATGGTCAACTCCCAATGAGTCTCAACCACAGTGCAATCGTCATCTGGATATTTTTCATTGTATTGAAAATAATGCCTCCTTGGATAATCACGAACTTTGTCGTACTCAAATTCGTAATATGGATTTAGCCCATACAAAGCCTCAAGAATAGCTGTTTTGCCCGACTCATTTTTACCTACCAAACATGTGAGTCCGCCGATGTTGAATTCATTGCTATCTTCAACAGATCGAAAATTTGTAACTTTTGCACGTACCAGTTTCATTTAATAACTCCTATGTAAATGTCTCCACTACCAGATTCCTGATGGTTGTCAACCCTCCACCAAGTTCCGTTCGATTTTTATCACCTGCCCGATGATTGTGATTTCCTCCGTAACCATGATTGGGAATACTTTGAATTATCTGAAAAATCAATATACAGCAATTTTTATTCATAAAAAGAAATTTATTGTTGAAATAATTCTCATATAGAGATATAATATACCTCAAAAAAGAGGTGTGCAATATAATTTACGGTCATAAATCGTAAAGGTTTTGCCAATGTTTATTATTCCACATTCCTGCTAATTTTTCAAGGAGTATCCGTCAATCGCAACAGGCGGAGAAAGGAGCACCATTATTATGAACAATACACCCAGTCCGCGGGAGGTGAGTATAGCCTTTCACCAGATGATGGCTCGGCATACAGATTTGAGCCGAGTGTGTCTTGCTTTTATCAGTCCAGAAGAAGCAATGTCGAACATTATGAGCAGCTTTATAGTAGATAATCCTAAACTTCTGAGTTATTCCAGTAAAGAACAACTGACAGCAATTCAGGAGTATGTTGATACAATTGACCTACACTTAAATTGGGTAGGTTATCTTTCAAAGGCAGTTGGTGATTATGTTGAAAAAAGAAAGGCTGCCATATCCAGCATGGGTAAAGAGAAGAAGGAGGAACATATAGATTATAACGAATACCTCGAAGATCACACTCCAACACCTCTATATCAAGGGGATTAAGCTGTGACTCGATGTAAGAAGCGCGGGGAACCGATTAATTGGATAATCATATCGGCAGGAAAGAAGCTGTCGACGAACCCGGGGTAGCGACGCTTTGTGCGTGAGAGGACAAAGTAGGATGCGGGTTCATTCCGCGTTGGGACGCTAGTCCCTACGCAGATGATTTTCGCAGGCAGGTAAAACCAGAGCAACGGTCACAGGCAACTATGGTAGATTTTAGAATTACTTAGACACTCCCGATACACGCCAACCCCCTAAATCCCCCTTATCAGGGGGACTTTGGAAACCTCGTAATGGTCGGAGTTATTGATAAATGTCTACTTATTTTTAGAATTCACCATAAATCATGGGAAGTCGCCATACAGCCAATTCGCCGGATCTACATTGACGAATCATTTTAGAAATTGACACGAATTTGCATCCGTGCTAAAATGTGTTCATTCAAATGTTCGGTGAACCTCCGGCTGTGTCTATGCAAATTGAAGCGAGAGGGTTCAGCCGTAGCAAAGAATCTAGGATACACAATTATACGGAGGTTATAATGGTGCGGCTTTGCGTACTTGACTGTTCTACATAGCATCACGTCTATGTCTTACTGCTTATTGTCTGAGCCTAATCATAACTGCGTTGCTGGAAACAGCAGGGTGGGAAGCAATGATGATAACATTGAACTTGTCTATAATGTGAGATGGGCGGGTTTGGTGGGCTATTGGTGCTATACCTTATGGCACAAATATCTATTGTTCGCTTCGTCAAAACCCGAAGTGATGTTAGAGTCTACAATGCTGATGATCAGGAATACTGGTTAGATAGAGAGATAAAGGAAACCGACTTGGCGATACAAGGCAACTACACCAAGAGGTTATACAGGAAACAGAGCGGTCAATGCGTTTGGTGCAATGAACAATTCACCAAAGCCAATGTAGAGGATAAACAACTACACATTCACCACTTGAAACCTGTATCATTGGGTGGGAACTGGAGTCACAGCAACCTAAAACTTATCCATTCCGAGTGTCATGCTCAAGTCCACAAAGAATTATCTCTTGAGGATATGGCAAGGTATGCCGACAAAGGCATCAACTACCTTGCTTTAATAAAAGTGGGGAAATAATCAATAAGTTGATAAGGAGTTTTGTGAAGTTTTTTCACAAAACATGAAAAAATTGTCATGAAGTAAATTGACAAATGTTTGCACATTTGGTATAATTATACTACACAAAAGCGTATATGCTCTATGCGCCAGCGTTTAGCAATATCAGACGGCACACGGCTAGAGCCAGTTAGTTAATGACTCAACTATCTTTACTATCCAGTAAAGGATAATGAGCCACAAAATGAGTTTTCTCATTGGCTTCTCCTTTCGTGATAGGTTTGAATCAAAGACGCTGACTGCGGGATTCACACTCTAAACCGACGAACAGACCCGTGAAATCTGTTCTATACAAACTTGTTTAGAGTTCCAAAACCAGCCGCCTGATATTGCTACATCTTTACTGCATTATACCATAATCCCACCTTCCTTGTCGATCTGATTATTCCAAGCTATCAAACCATCATTATCTCCAATTGGGCGAGCGTAGTGCCGTGAAAGTGGCACGCTACGTTCTGTTGGGGGGAAAAGTTGCTATAATGAAAGGAGTGTATAGCAAATGACCTATCCAAACGCTACAGCGACAGATAATATTTATACAAGGTTCGGTGTCCGTCCGTTGATCAACGCTGTGGGTAACCAGACCGTACGCGGTGGTTCTACGCCTTCCGCAGCGGTAAAGGCAGCAATAGATGGCGCAGACGTGAATTTCGTGGACATGGAGACGTTTCTCAGGAAGTCCGGGGATTTTATTGCTTCATTTTTAGATGTCGAAGCGGCTTACGTTACAGCGGGTTGTTATGCTGCGATGGTGCTAAGTTCCGCAGCTGCCATGACCTATCAGCACCCAGGAAAACGGGATCAGCTCCCAGACACCACGGGATTGAAGGATGAACTCGTATTCCAGCAGAGTCAGCGATATGGCTATGACAGGGCTTACAGTGTGCCCGGAAGCAAGCTAGTGCTTGTAGGAAACGAAGAGGGGTGTACACCAGAGGAGTTTGAGAACGCTATCGGTCCCAACACCGCCGCAATTATCTACCTCGTTCAGGCGGAAAGCAACAGCGGTGTTTCTCTTGAGGAAGCGGTCGAGATAGCCCACCGAAACAATGTCTTGGCTATCGCTGATAGCGCGGCACAAATCTATCCGCTCGATTATTTCAAACGGAATGCCAACTGCGCGGATCTCGTCTGCTTCGGTGGTAAATACTTCAACGCACCGCACTCCACCGGATTCGTGTGCGGCAGGAAGGATTTAATTGAGGAAGTGACAGCGCACGGCTTTATCGCGCCGCGTCCGCTTGGTCGGGGGATGAAGGTAGACCGGCAGGAGATTGTTGGGCTTTTGACGGCGATAGAGAATTGGTTCTCAACCGACCATGAGCAACGCTCAAAAGATCAAGATGCTCGATACAACGCGATTTCACAGGTGCTTGAGGGCATCCCCGGCGTATCAACGGAAATCGTCTACGCCGAGAGGAGTCATACACTGTCCAGTCTCCACGTCACCGTTGACGAAGCAACTGCCGGTCAGAGTGCGGAGCAGGTGAATGATGCGCTAGAAGCCGGCACACCTCGTATTAGGGCAAACGCTAGCGACGATACTGTTGTTATTAGTGCTTATACTCTCCGTGAAGGCGAAGAGCTGATTGTTGCTAACCGTTTGAAAGAGGTGCTGACAGGTTAGGGATTTGCATCGTAAATTCGATGAGGGGCTTGAGAAGGGGATCCTTGTAAGGGTATCAATACGCTTGCAGGGATCCTTTTTTTGTTTCTAATCGAGTGGAAAACTCTGGATAGCACCGGCACCTAAACTGAACGTGCTAAATCGCGCTTTCGTAGGTGAGGTAACAATATTCGGGCGTGTCAACAATCCGTGTGCCTTCTAGCTGCACAGGTGCCTTGAAAAATGGCGCGTCCAGTACCCATGTGTGATATTCGCCCTGTTCACCGCAAGGGTCAATTGGCAGCTGCTTCAGTTGCGAAATCAGTTCCAGATCCAAATACCTTCCAGTGATAGTAGTCTGAAAGTGCTTTTTGTAAGAGAGGGAGCAGACCACTTCAAATTGGTTGGAGGCAAGGGTATCCAATATTGCGCCCCGATCCAACTCCCACAACGGTTTCTCGACCCCCACCAAATCTGTTGCAACCTCATCGATCCAGTTGGGCATCCCATCGACAGTAGAAATATCTCCCGTAATTAATACCTCAATTCCGCAATCTCGAATCATCTCAATTTGTCCCCGGTAGCTCGCTTTGTAAGGTTCGGAAATCTCTAGAAAGTCAATCGGAATTCCGATCTTCTGCGCTTGTAGTGCCATAAGCTGCGTTGGATGCGCGTAAAACTGCCGATTATCCGCCGGAACAAAACAGATTAACTTCCTGATATCGTGGTGATTGAGGGAACGGTGCAGAGCGAGGGCAGAATCTTTTCCGCCTGTCCACAATACGGCTGCTTTTGTCATCGTATAGCTAATTCCATTGAAGAGGAGGACTGAAAATGCGGTGTGATGCTTCGCGCCGTACCTGTTATACGTCACTTGTTCCTGCTGCCGGTTCACTGTTCCAATAATCGCTGCAGTTGCTTACGTTCTTCGGGACTAAGGCGGGACACAATATCTTCAGGACTTAATCCGGTGAGGCGTTCTTCAGGGCTAAGACGAGCTGCGATTTCATCAACACTAAAGCGAGATAGGATTTCGTCCATACTAAAGCGAGATAGGATTTCATCGCCGATGTCCTCAATGATGATATCTAAGGCTTCTTTGGATAGGTAGCTTTTGAGAGGCATATCAATCTCCCGTATGAGTTCAGATTTAAGAAAATACGCGAAGGTTATGACCGGATTATAATCGTTATCATCTCGGTTAATCGCGTCGCGTAAAAATTCCTCAAACTTCTGCTTTGATGTTGCAAACATCAATAATGGATAGTTTTTAGGTGTCACTTCAAGTTCGTTGATGGCGATGATATGGATAGGTAGCTTGTCCGTACTGCGATAGTAGCCACCTCCAAGCGATTCAAATTCAATCTCTGCTTGACTATGTTTCAACACGTTTCGCGGTGTTCCGGCACAAACAATCGTGAGTGTGATATTGGAGACTGGAATGCGATTTTCACCCATGTAAAGGTTCGTTCGCCCCAGAATGAGCCGAAGATTTGGAATCGTCAATCGGTCATTTTCGCCCTTAAACTCGATTAGATTATGTGGGCCAGCATAGAGAAACGGTGTTTCCGACCGTATTTTTTCCCGATCCGCTTCGGGGCGAAGTATAACAACTGCGTCAATTGTGCGCGGTAGATAGCTTACTTCGACTTGGGTTTGGAGCGGAATACCCAACTCGGCAAATCGTAGGGTGATTATCCGCTTGAAAATGGAATCCGGCGTATAGCGTTGCGTATCGTTGTTTGGGGTATCAGCCACAGAATTCACCTCACGAATAACACAGGGACTATATACTACCTATATTTTGCCATAGTGTCAAGTTGTAATTGTAGGTGAATCGGTTCATTTCGTTTTTCCTGATACTCGCCTGAGTGAACGGACCTAACCCTGTAATCTTTACCGGACAGCCGCTTCGTCTATACTGAATTGATCTTGTTGTGAATCAAGGGAGGCTTGAATACCGATAGGAAGCGTCAGCTGGGGTGCTGTATGACCAAAATCTACGCCTGTCAAGATGGGAAATTGGGAGCCCGCTGTGTATTCAAGGATTAACGATTCAAAGAGTTTTTCCTCTTCCTCAGAGAGTTCATTAACCTTACCGATAACTAAGCCTGCAATCTGATCGAACAATCCTATCTGTTGACACTGGGCGAGCGATTCATCAACTTTGCGTAGTAGCCCGCTACCGAAGTTGACCTCCTCAAAGCACAAGATTGCACCTCGCAACGGGGCCCAATATGGTGTACCGACTAGTGTCAACATAACGCTTAAATTCCCGGCAATTGTTGGCCCGCTGGCTTTTCCCTCTCTCAACCACCGCCAGCCCGGATTTGTTTTCATCGTGCGTGGTTGGTCCTCGCTCGTATAGGCGTCGGTCCATTGTGCGGGCGGTTTTAGTGCCCCCACCGGTTCCGTCTTGAACAGTACCTGTTCGACACCTTCCCATGTATAAGCAAAGGGCTGCGGATATTCGCTGAAACCGTTGAGGATCATCGGTCCGTGAAATGTGATCAGACCTACTTTTGCGTATAGCCCAATCAGCAGAGCGGTAATCGCACTATAACCCATCACAATTTTAGGTGATTTCTCAATCTGTTCCCAGTCCAGCAACGGTAGAACCGCATTGACACCCGAACCACCGGATAGACAGAAAACGGCTTTTATCTTTGGGTCGGTGAACATCTGATTTAAATCTTCGGCTCGGTGTATAGCCGGTGGATTTAGGTGTTGCCGTTGGTTAAGCGTGTGCGGCGCGAGTTGAACGTGTAATCCTGCCTGCTTTAAATATGCAACTCCCCGCTGCAAGGCAGACTCATGAATCGGGAAAAACGCCGATGCTGGTGATACAATGCCTACGGTGTCTTGGGGGACCAATTTGGGTGGTTTTATTGGTTCGCGCATCGGGTTGATTGAAGTTGAACCGTCGGCGTGTTTCGCCACCGCCGGACGGTTCGCAGAGATTCCAGTTCCCGCTAGGAGTGCACCAGCGCTGACCTTCAGTGCGTCACGTCTGTTGATTTTATGCACAATTATGTCCCTTGTAGGGGATTGACATTTGGGATAAGGTGGCTTGGATGTTGGGTTTCACGACATCTATCGACGTTGGGCTGAATTCGGTGCGGTTGGAAACCGCACCTACCGGCCCTGGGGAAAATATAGAATTATCGATGATCCGTCTGCCTACCTTATTGATTCTGCGTTCCCGGTGTTCCCTCTAATGACTTAAAATCGCCGACCCCGTTGGGTACTCGACCGAGTGCAACATCTTCCCCTTGCGTCTCAAATTTGATAACGTCCAGCACCTGATTTCCCCGCTGATCCGTGTCAACGAGTATGACCGTTTCTCCATTTCTAGAGAGTTTGAAGTTGGCGTGGAGGCCCGGTTCAGCGTTGCCGTCTTCGTCCGCCCAAACAATCAGGTAACCGCCGGGGGCGATCTGGGTATCATCGGGAAACTGCCATTTACGCGGGTTGTTCTGGTTATCAGTCAGATACATCCCTGAAAGATTAACCGCATAACCACTCACGTTGTGCAGTTCGATCCAGTCATCGTTGTCGCCCTGCGGATCGGCGAGACTCTTCGTATTACTCGCCATCAATTCGTTGATGACCACGGGGGAGCTATCGGCGTGGGAAGCAGTAACGCGGTAGGTCAACGGCGCGAATTCGGTTTGGGCTGGAAAAAACGTCGTCGCACCGCCCGGTTTAGCGGATCGGGCTTCGACGTAGTAACGGATCTTCTTTCCAGCGGGAAAGGCGGGAATCTCCCCTATGTAGACCGCGCCATCTTTTGACATTGGCACACCCTGGAAGGATTCCAATCGCCCGGCTGCATAATACAGGATGACGGTCTTGACTGCAACGCCTCTACCAATCTCAGCTGTGATCTGTACGGGTTGATTCGCCATCGGTTCATCAGGCTTGGAGACGGAAGCGATGGTTGGTGTCGGCTTGTTGATTTCGGGGTGATTGAGCAGATATTCCGCCCGTTCCTCGACAAAACGCTTGAAACTCGGTGTTGTTCTCCCGCCTCTACCGCCCCGTCCTCCACCGGGCCCGCCTCCCCCACCGCTGTAGTCCTTGATATGACTTGTGGCAAATGCCTCATAAGCGTAGAGCTTTTTATCGTCTGCCTTCACTTCGGCGTCAGCGAGTGATTGATATTCTGCAATAATTGGCTGGAGCCGATCCCAATTGAGCCATTCGTCCGCAATGGTGCGGACGTGGGCGAGATACCGTGCGCGTAGATGAGGGATGGCGAACAGGCGACTGATAACGGGGCGCATCATATCGTTGTCCTGAGAAACAGGAGATAACATCTGTCCATCGGTCTGCCAAGAGTTTGGACCGCCGCCACCGGCAAATCGGAACGTCTCGTTACTATCGTGCGGCAGCAGGTGGAAGCGACCTTTTGGATCTTGGTAGAGCGCGTAATCGCTGGCGCGACTGAAATATCCGTCGTTATCTATGAACACATTGTCCAGCGCGAGGAACCAGAGTGCCCGATCAATGTTAAGAATCGCAGAAAGTTCAGATTCGAGTTGGTCGTCGGGTATGCTTTCAAGAACTTCGCACAGGTTAATCAGATCCTGCCAAGCGTTTGGTGCTTCCTCTACTCTTGTTTTGAGTTGGTAAGATTCTTGATAAGCGGAGGGCTGATCGCCGTTGTAAACCAGTCCGCTGTCGCGTCCGGGTGGCACCTTCCAGCGAACGCCGTCTTTGGTGCCGAACCATTCGTCGAGAAAATCTTTGTTGAACTGTTGGCTGTTGATGTAAATCCCCCAGTTCTCTCCGTTGATGACTAGTTTAACGAGGTTCGCCTTCGGGGCGGGGATATAGTTCCGAGCGATTCTTGAATAGAGGATTTCACGGAGGAAGGAGGGATCGGAATGACCGTTCAGCAGATTCAGGGTTTTGTAGCCGTAGAGTCGTTGCCTGTCGTCCCCGTAGTCAACGGCGATATTGAACGACTTTTTCTCGTTCTGAACCGTGAAGTAGGAGGAGCTGCCGCGGAACCTGATGCCGACAGATTGGTAGACCTTCCCATCAACGATTAAGTCTGCTGGCACATCGACATCGGTTCGGTAGAAATCGCCGAGTTGTTCGTACCAGTCTGCGTCGTGGAATCGGAGATAAATGGTACGGAGTGTGTTTGCGTCGTAGAGGTCAGGATCGCCGTTAGGCTGGGCAGCGAGGCTTGCTTTCAGATCATCTTCGTGGGTTGTATCAGGCGAAGTATATCCAGATGGGCGCGATGTACCAGCCTCACCTCGGCTCTCGTGGATATATTCGCGAGCGGCTCCTCGTTCCACATAATCTAATTTGCCGTTTCCGTCTGTGTCAAAGCGGTTGATAATCTTCTCAGCCCGGCGCGGTCCACGCCTTCTGCCGCCGCGGCGGCCAGACTCACTTTCACCTTGTCTCTCTCGGATCTCTTGTGCGGTGAGCTGTACTCCTGTGAAGGCTTCAAGAGTGATTACCTCGAGCATAATCTCTATTTCGTCTTCACTGAGTTGACCGTTGCCGTTGAGGTCAAATCGCTTGTCTTCTTCTGAAAGTCTGTTTTGTGCTGAAGCGTTTACGGGAATTAACATAAAAAGGGCAAGCAGTGTTACGAAAGGGATGGCGATGATATTCCTAAGTTTCATGGGGTTCTCCTTACAGATCATTTTCAGTTTGAGTTTTCACAGTATTTGCTTCTGTTGATATTAGGCAGGCAGCAATAGCGTTTGTTCGGAAAAAAATGGTTTTTTGAGAAAACTGAATTGAGAATTTTATCGCAAACGCTGTAATCATCGGACAATCTGACAAATGTAGCGTTTGCGTGCTGGATCACAACCTGTGGTAGATTTTAGAATTACTTAGCCGCTGTGAACGAGCGAGGTCAGGACTTTGTGTGCGGAGTTACGGCACACGGAGTGTGCCTACTACTATTAATGTTTACTTATTTGTATTGTTCACCATAATTCTAAACTTTACTATAAATAAAATGCCCCTATATCAATTTAAGCTGAATTGATATAGGGGCTGGAACCAATTTCGCAATGCACATGATTACGGTACGGTTATAGATTCTGAGCGATTTTGGCTATTGCTCGTTAATAGTCTAATTGTTTATGCAACCTCCTTTGGAGCTGCCGAACTGCTGCGTTTTTCCGAGAAGCAACAGTCCCAACGGGGCATCGGGCAATCTCAGCAACCTCTTGATATGATAACCCTTGCAACTCTGTTAAAACAAAAACTAACCGATGCTCGTCGGACAAGTCGCTGATCGCTGACCGGATGGCTTCATCTGCCTCCCTAGCAATGGTTGTCTCCTCCGGCAAATATCGGTTGTCTGCAATCTCTTCTGATAGGTTGTAATCGCCTCCGCTATCATTAGGGACGGGAGCCTCCAGCGAGGAGGTGTAAGGAGTTCGTTGATCTTTAGCAATCTGCTTCAAACAGACGTTCTTTGCAATGTGATAAAGGAAAGTGGTAAACTTCGCCAGCGGTTGATAGGTCGGTGCGCTGCGCCAAAGGCGCAAGAACGTTTCTTGACACAAGTCCTCCGCGAGCATACGATTGTTTACGAAACGATAAATAAAGTTCAGGGTGTTTGTGTAGTGACGCTTAGTTAATGTTTCAAATGCGGTGCTATTTCCTTCTTTGACGGAAAACATTAGATCTTCATCGGATCGTCTCACGCTCGTCTCCTTCGGATTTCTCCGCGTTGCACGGCAGGCCGAACCCAACGAAGCGTCCGATCTGATTGAGCGGATACAATCAGAACCCTCTGCTTCGGAGTCGCCTGCCAATTCAGCCGGAATCTTTTCGTCGCCTATGCCTTTCTCGTAATCGTTCTCTTGTCCAAAATCTGATGTTGAAATACCTGTCACCTGTCGCCTCCTTTGGCGATAAAAACGTTAGGGGCGCCTTCCTGAACCCCAGATCTGTACTGCTCTGAGTGACTGAGAGTTGAGCCAAACTAAATCCCTTTGCGAGATCAGGGATAACCCTGCGACCTGCGGGATTATGTGGTATCTCCTTCTGTTCCTCAGATTCGGTGCCTGCATGAGGGGGTGTACCTCGTGCGGCGGCTGTGAGGGAGTTTCCCGGTGCTGCCCCGGTTGTTCTCTCTGTCAGCGGATTCAACGCTGATGTGCGTTTTGGTCCTGTATGGTAAAACATTTCCTATGGCCTCCTTTTGAGTTGATTGGTTAATAGGTTGGAAACAAAAATCTGAAAAAAAATTATAGCGCGATCAGTCCCTGTGTATCAGGATTTTATCATTAACAATTCTAATATAACCCTAATGTTCCTAAAAACTTCATCGAAAAATTAAGACGATTTATTTTTTTTCAGAGTCATTTGACTCTCACTAAATCGTCCTCTGTCACCCCCCACTACCGTTGTGTGGGAGTGCGCTGCGCAAGCGGGTTATTATACATCACCACCAGCTAGATTTTCAATGCCTAGTTTGTGACCTTTCTAGGGCTATTCAGCAAAGCGACAGGTCCTATCAACAAAAGCCCCAGCGGGGCGATATGTGCGACGTAAAACGTGAAACGTAATAAAAACAGCGGGGAAGACGGGAAGACGGGAAAACAAGGGAGCGAGGCGGCGAGATAACCCGTAGGTTGGGTAGAGCGACAGCGAAACCCAACTTCATACCCCCACGTTCATCGACACCTGCTAACAAAAGCGTTGGGTTTCACTCTGATTTTTGAGATTTGAATGAGGATCGCGTATCGGCATCGAGTGGTAACGGTTGTTATTTTTGGCTGTTTTCGTTCAACCCAACCTACATGTCATTCACTTTAGCCCCGGTAGGTACGGTTTCTAACCCCACTTTCCCCTGGTAGGTGCGGTTTTTAACCGCACCGCATCGGCGCAGTTGAAAACAGCACCTACCAAAAGGGGAGAATGGACGGCGCAGTTGAAAACAGCACCTACCAAAAGGGGAGAATGGACGGCGCAGTTGGAAACAGCGCCTACAAAACATGGGGTTTGGGCGAAAAAAAAGCCGTTGAATGCCCCAAGATGAGGCACCCAACGGCAATGGATAATTTGGTGGGAGAGGCATCTTGCCTCGATTCATCGGGAAAAGGATTTCCCTCCCACAGGGTTATGTGGTTACTTCAGTATTACCATCTTACGGGTTGCTGAGAAGTCGCCTGCGGCTAGGTGATAGAAATACAGATCGCTTGCCACCTGTTCCTCGACTTCGTTACGACCATCCCATTAGCTTTTTAAGCCATCTAGGGGGGTTAAAATTCCCTGCAATCCGAAATTTAAAACTTCATCTAAGATCGAATCCAGTTGAGAAACGGCTTCCGCGTTCGAAAGGACGTGATTGACCACCTCTTTCATGGATCCTAGAACGCAGCATGCAATTATCTTCGGGTTACACTCTCTAACTAAACCGAGTTCAATTCCGTGTTGGAGACTAGATTCGATCGTGCCTAGCACCGTCTTATAAAATTCTTGCAACTTACTATCAAACTCACTGTCCAAACCGCCTGCGCGACTCAATACAATCCGGGTCATGTCCGGATCTTCTAATGCAAGCATGATAACCGATCTCAGGAGACTTCTCACCTGTTCTAATAGAGGGGCTGAAGGATCTAAATCAATCTGCTTTATAAGCCCTTCAAGGTCCTTAGCGAGCTCGTCAAGAATGCTATTAAAGACATCCCTTTTGCTTCGAAAATAAAGATAAAACGTCCCCCTAGCGATGTCGGCTCGCTGGATGATATCTGAGATACTCGCTTGATAATACCCCTTCTGTGAAAAGACCGCTTTCGCACAACCTACCACCATTTTCTTTCGTTCTTCCCTTAACACTTTTGACCTTCTCCAATCTTTACATTAAATTTAGCGCACGTTGCTGGGTGTGTTGACATTTGACAGCACGCCTTAATAGTATAATCCTCGTATGCCAATTAGTCAAATTATTTTGATAGTTGGCAGTGTGGGGCATTTCGTTCTCCAGTCGGTCAAAGGCTTTCGGAACGCAGGAAAAACCGAAAATTATGGTGGATTTTAGAATTACTTAGACACTGCCGGTGCAGATGTACAGATTGGGAAATCTGTACCCACAGGCAACCCCCTAAATCCCCCAACTCCCCTGACAAGGGAAGCCCCCTGATAAGGGGGTTGGAGGTTAGGGGATCTTCTCCCTTGTCTTTCCCCTCTTATCAGAGGGGTTCAGGGGGACTTTGGGAAATTTCCACTTATTTCTCTAATGCACTATAAATGACCCTATGACCTTTCACATTCCTTGAGCTAGTCCGTAGAAATTGTTATTGACGGCAGAGTAAGGAAGGGGTAAAATGGCTCGTTAATAGAGCCAAAAGTGGCAGTCAAGTTGAATGATTCAAAACATACTCGCTAGCCCCAGTGGCACAGGAACTTGGAAGGACCACGGGGTGATTTGAACGTGAAACGATAGCGTTGGAGAAATAGATGATAACTAAATTTGACTATTTTTACGGGGGACATGTGGAGATGGATAATATGGGTTTCCAGGGCCTCCGTGTTGATGATAGGATAGAGTCGGACGAGCATCTAGCCTCTGTGTTCGATGAAGCGCTGGTGATTGCTCAGTTGATGGACAGATTGAATTTTGATACCTTGTGGCTCGCTGAGCACCACTTTCAGCGTGAGGGTTACGGCGGTATCCCAAACATACCGATGCTTAGCCTCTATCTTGCACAGAATACCGAGCGGCTCAAGTTCGGTGGTTTTTTTAATACCATCCCCGCGTGGCACCCACTCCGGTTGGCAGAAGATTTTGCTATGGCGGACATCCTTACAAAGGGTCGTGTCAGATTTGGCATCGGTCGGGGTTACATCCCACGAGAGGTAGAGACACTGGGATCGCCGCTTGAGGATGACGCGGCAAACCGAGAATTATTTGATGAGCAGGTCGAGATTATTTTTAAGGCGTGGAATGAGCAATCTTTCTCCCATCGTGGGGAGCACTACGACCTACCGGCGAGGATTCTCAATCGGGGACAGGAGTTGGAGGAGATAACACTTGTGCCTCGTCCTTTTAATTTGCCGGTGGAATGTTGGCAACCCATCTTCAGTGCAAGCCCGCGAGGTATCGACTTCATGGTCAAGCACGGTATCAAGGGTGTCGTCCCCGGAGGTCCACGGGTTGATGAGATCGCTGCGAGATGGCAAGAAGCGCACTTACGCGCCGGGCGTGACGTAGAACTCGGTGAGGACTTGGCGCTCGTGCTACAGATACATATTGCCGATACCGAGGAGAAGGCGATTCAAGAGGCGACTGTCTGGTTTGAAGAACAACTCAAAGTGTTAGCACCGCTGGGAAGGATGCCTACGCTCACTGAGGGGCAAATTCAAGCGACTTTCGATCCGGAAAAAGCACCGTTGGCTGGGCTTCCGACCGTTCACGATTTGGTGAGTGGCGGTGGATGGATATGCGGACCGCCGGCACACGTTTATGAAAAGATTTCAGGGATTCAGGAAAGATTACCCGGACTGGAGCGCGTGACGATAGGTGCAGGTGCTTTGGCGATCCCGCCCAGCGCGATTCGGCAGGATATAGAAAAGTTTGGGGTGGAGGTTTTGCCAAGATTTCCGGATGCGGTTGCTGCTGCCTCTTGAATCGAATTTACACTCATGAAAATAGGAAATCAAGATGATAAATCAATACAGAGTTAATCATACAAAAGCTGCGCTTCTCAGGGGTGAAACGATCAGTGTTCCTGAGATTAATCGGGTATCTAATCCGATCGTTGTGGAGGTGCTTGCGCTGGCGGGATACACCTGCGTGTGGATAGATATGGAGCATAGCCATCTCGATTTAGGCGGTCTCTCCAATATGATTTTGGCTGCACGAACGGTTGATCTTGATGTTATTGTTCGTATTCCACACGGTCCCTACAATCAGGTGATGAAAACGTTGGAATTGGGAGCCGGCGGCTTGATTTGGCCCCACTGCAAGAGTGCGGATGAGGCGCGTCAGTTTGTTCGCATGGCGAAGTTTCGTCCGCTCGGTCTGCGCGGTATGGGTGGTGGTAGGGACTCGCTATTTGGCAATATTGAACGCACGGAGTTCCTGGATCAAGCCAACGAGAATACACTTCTCGGTGTGATGATCGAGGATAAGGAAGGGGTGGACGACGTTGAAGCCATCGCCGCAGTTGAAGGGATTGATCTATTGTTTGTGGGTCCCGGCGATCTCGCACACAGCTACGGCGTGGAACGCGAAGCGGGGCACCCGATTACGCAGAAGGTTGTTCTTGAGGCTTTCGACAGGGTAGGTGAGGCGTGTCGTACTCATGGGAAGGCGATGGGCACGGCGGTTGATCCGGGCGAACCAATGCGCGTTGTCGTCGAGAAAGGCACTCGTTGGCTCAACTGTTGTCACGACGTTACTGCCCTTATCAACGGCTATACCCATGCCCGAACTGCCACCAACGAAATCGTAAAGACATCGAAAAGATGAGAGGAAGATTTGATGAAAATTGAGAAGATAACGCCGTTTCTGGTAGATGGCTTCCTGCTAGTTCGAGTCTACACTGACGAAGGGCTTGTCGGCAACGGCGAAGCCGGACTATGGGCGCATCAGAAAACGGTGTATGAAACCATACTTGAACTGAGTGAATACTACATCGGCAAAGACCCTGCTCGTATCGAGCATCATTTTCAAGTGGTTTCGAGGAACTCCCACTTCATGGGGGCTGCTATCAGTGCTGCGATGAGTGCCATTGATGTTGCGCTGTGGGACATCTTGGGGAAATCGGTCGGTCTGCCGGTGTATCAGTTACTCGGCGGGAAGTGTCGGGACAAGGTCAAGGTCTTTAATAATGTCGGCGGGGACACATTGGCTGAACGGGCGGAGAGCGCGATTCAAAACGTTGAGGCGGGATACATCTCGCTCCGAACAACCCCGTTCTTCTCGAATTGGGAGAAGGGCACCTCGACCCAAGCGATTACAACGGCGGTGGAGATTGTCCGAACTATCCGTGAAGCGGTTGGGGACGATATTGATCTGGGGCTTGAGATTCACCGAAACCTGACGCCGGATGAGGCGATCATCCTTGCTGGCGAACTCGCGCCTTTCCACATTCTCTACTATGAAGACCCGATCGCGCCGCAGAGCATTGAGGCTTTGGAGTACGTCGCCCAACACGTTCACATCCCGATAGCGACCGGTGAGCGTTTCTACAACATTCAGCAGTTCAAAGAACTCATCGACAAGAAAACGGTCAGTCTCATCCGTCCCGATGTTTCACTGGCGGGTGGCATCACGCACTGCAAAAAAATTGCAGCGCTCGCGGAAGCCTCCTTTGTAGGCATTTTCCCACATCTGATGGGTAGTCCGGTCAACCTTGCTGCGTTTGTTCAACTTGACGCAGCGATACCTAACTTTTTCGCGCATGAGTGCCACACCGGTGCTGACGCATTCAACGAGATTGTCGATCACCCCCTTGAGCGTGACGGCGGGTACGTTATCGTGCCGAATCGACCGGGCATTGGACTAGATGTCAACGAAGCCAAACTGAGTAAGTTCCCTTACCAATCGAGACAAATTACCGGCAGCTTCCATGCTGATGGTTCTGTAGCTCACTGAAAGAGCTGCAGCGTGAAAGAGAGCTATGAAAATCACTGAATTTGAAATTCTGCGAGTGCCACCAAGTTGGGTTTGGTTGCGGATACACACCGACACCGAACTGACCGGGCTAGGTGAACCCCACCTTGAGAATCATTCAGAAACCGTTATCGCTGAAGTCAAGCGACTGGAGCCGTTGCTGATTGGAAAGGATCCGTGCCGGGTCGAGGAACTATGGCATCTGATGTACGGCGAGGGCTATGTGGGCGGACCTATCAAGATGAGCGCGATCAGTGGGATTGACATTGCGCTGTGGGACTTGGCGGGCAAAGCGGCGGGGCTGCCCATCCACAAGATGCTCGGCGGTGCATGCCATGACAGAATCCGTATGTATCACGCGACAGGCGGGGGGCTCCCTTGGTGTGTGGAGCCGGGACAACCCTACCGGGCGGGAAGACCACCGGAAAACTCACTGATACCGGATTCGCTGGAAGCCTATAGGGAAGCCGCGCGGGTGCTGACCGAGGAATGGGGTTTCCGATGCCTGAAGGTCCATTTTGGTCCGGGGGCTGACTTGCCAATCACTTCACAGGTTGAGGCGTTTGGGGAAAAATTCGGTGCTGTGTGCGAGGGGGCGGGGCCCGACGCTGATGTAGCGGTAGACATCCATAACCCGCACCCAGCAATTGCCAAGCAACTCATCGAAGTACTTGAGCCGCATCGACCTCTTTTTATCGAAGAACCGATGCCTGTTGAGCGGGTAGACGTGCTCGCTCAGATTGTCGAACATACCAACGCACCAATCGCTGTCGGTGAACGCTGGATGGGCAAATGGATCTTCTTCGATGCGTTGTCACGCGGTTTGTTGTCCGTATTACAACCAGACATCTGTCACGCAGGTGGTATCACGGAGTGCCGCAAAATAGCGGTGATGGGCGAAGCCGCCTACGCCAAGTTGGCGTTACACTGCCCGCTCAGTCCACTCGCTCTGGCAGCCTCAATTCAGCTAGACGCCTGCACACCCAACTTCTTGGTACAGGAACACAACGAAGTGAATGACACACGCGATGGCTCCCGTACCTTAATCGGTAAAGGGTATTTCAAAGAGCCTTTCGTGCTCGACGATGAAGGGTGTGTACCGGTGCCAGACGGTCCGGGATTGGGGATTTCGTTGGATGAGGATGGCATGGAACGAATCATGGTGATGCCGTGGAGTCTTCAGCGGGGGTAGTGCAGCGTAGGGCTCTTTTCTCCTTGACGATGGAGCGGAGCTATGTCAAGATGAAACAGGAAGGTGTTCTAGAAGATTGTACAGCCATACATGAATAACATCGTGATTCAATGGAAGGGGTTGGCATGAAGACGATAGATGCAATTGCGAGAACGTTGAAAGCGCAAGGGATCGAATATTTGAGTTGTTTTCCTACGACATCGATGATCGAAGCGGCAGCCCAAGCAGGTGTCCGCCCGATTATCTGCCGGCAGGAGCGGGTCGGGGTGCATATCGCAGATGGGTATTCAAGGGTCACAAACGGAGCCACCCCCGGGGTCTTCGCTATGCAGTACGGTCCGGGAACCGAAAACAGTTTCTCGGGTGTAGCCACCGCTTTTTCCGATTCGGTTCCGATGCTTTTATTGCCGCTTGGACACCCAGTTGACAGGCAGGGGGTTTCGCCGCTGTTTCGGTCAGAGGTTAGCTACGCTGCCATCACCAAACGGGTCGAGGTGGTAACGTCTACGGAACGCGTGCACGGTGTGATGCGTCGTTCTCTGGCGGCGTTGCGGCAGGGGAGACCGGGCCCCGTGATGGTCGAAATTCCGGCGGATGTGGCGATGCAGGAGGTAGGTGATTTCAATGGAGACACCTCTCATGTGAAACCTGTCAAATCCCAAGGTGATCCGAGGGATATTGAAGCCGCTGCCAAAACACTATGTGGTGCACAGCGTCCGGTCATTATTGCTGGTCAGGGAGTCCTGTACGCGGAAGCCACAGAAGCACTGCGAGAACTCTCCGAATTCTTGGCTGTGCCGGTGCTGACAACGTTGATGGGGAAAAGTGCTTTTCCTGAGTCGCATCTGCTCGCGTTAGGGTGTGCAACGGGTTCGATGTCGAAGGCGCTTCATCATTTCCTGCACGCATCGGATCTGATATGCGGGATCGGCTGCAGCTTTACCGACCATGTCATGGCGATGCGACTGCCGGAAGGTAGGACAATTATTCACGCTACCAATGATCCGGTTGACGTTCAGAAAGACCTTGATGTTGATTACCCCATTGTCGGAGATGCCGAGCTAGTGCTTCGCCAACTGTTAGAGGCTTGCAAGGATATTACTGGAAATCAGGCTCGATCAACGGACGATGTGGCTTCAAAAATCGCCTCCATCAATGCAGAGTGGCTTAACGACTGGATGCCTAAACTCACTAGCGATGAGGTTCCCATCACCCCATTCCGTGTAATATGGGATATGATGCAAGCGATTCCTCCTGAAGATGCGATTGTAACCCATGACGCAGGCAGCCCGCGCGAGCGGATGATTAGCTTTTATCGGTCTGCCGGACCGCGTAGCTTTATCGGTTGGGGCAGATCCCACGCGCTCGGCACCGGCTTGGGACTCATCATCGGTGCCAAGTTGGCGAAGCCGGAAAAGGTCTGCACCTACGTTACGGGAGATACGGCGTTTGGTATGGTAGGCTTGGACTTTGAAACCGCTGTACGGGAAAGGATTCCTATTATTACAGTGCTGTTTAACAACGGTGGTATGGCAGGCGAGGCAAGGGGTGTCGCCGAGGCGGAGTATCAGATTAGCAATCTCGGTAGCGACTACGCAGACCTAGCGCGGGCGATGGGCGGTCATGGAGAGCGGATTGAAAATCCCGCGGAAATCGTTCCCGCTTTCCAGCGCGCCCGACGTGTCACTGAAGAGGAAGGGCTTCCGGTGCTGCTTGAGTTTATGACGAACCGTGAACGAGGTTCATCGGGTCCGGGCAGCGATTTTAAGCCTGTGTAGCTAATGGGATTAAGGTGCGGAGACAGGGGCAAAACAAAGACAGGGAGAGTTAGGATGGTACTTACACCTCAAGAGGTACAACTTTTTCGGCATAACGGCTTCGTCAAATTACCGACACGGTTGAACGATGACCTTGTGGCGGAATTGAAAGCAGCAGCGTTAAAAGACATTCGGGCGGAGGTCGAACCGGTTGCGCGCAGTAAAGATGGACGGGTGACTCGGATCTCCGATCTATGGGGACGCGGCGGCATCTTTCAGGAGACAATCGTATGTGACGAAATCCTCAATCCGTTGGAGTCGATATTGGGTCCCAACATTAATTTTGTTCGCAATCGACACAACCACGTCTATCTGCGTGACCGAGATTCAACCGCTTCGTTGGAACTTCATCGTGATGTGAGGCATTGGTCGCGCACCATTGTAACGGTGTTGGTTTACCTTGAGGATACCAATTTGGAAAACGGCTGCACCCATGTGGTGCCGGGGTCACACGTATTGCCGGACTTCGTGGAACTGAATGATGGAGAACTCGTGCATCAGATCGCTTTGGGGCAGGTTGTGCCCGTCCCCATGAATGCCGGTGGGTTGCTCGCCATTGACAGCATGATGATTCATTCTGCTGGCAGGAATCAGACAGATGGCACCCGCATGAGCATGACACTGGGCTATCATACCGTTGATGAACTTTCTCTTGAAAACCCGAAGCGGATTCTGGTGCGTGGTGAGCAGATTTATAAAGGGAATGATACCAATTTTTAACAGGGTTTACGCAAATTCGGCACGAGGCGCGAGATTTTTTTATTGTTAACCCCCTAAATCTCCAACCCCTAACCCCCCTAGCCCCCCTTATCAGGGGGAAACCTTTGTCAGGGGGACTTTGGAAGAGCAGGGGGACTTATGAACCAACTGCATAAGTCCTATTTGAAATGTGCAAAACGACTGATAAAACAACTTGAGGACAACAACAATCGATGAGGAAACTGGTTTTATTTGATATTGATGGCACTATATTGAGCACGGGTGGTATCGGAGGCAGATCTCTCTACCGAGCGATCGAGGAGATATGTCACGAAAAGAAGATGTTCGGGGACAATCCGACCCCCGCACTTGGACGGGTACGGATGTCGGGTGGGATGGACACGCAGATTGTACACGATATCTTGGAGGGCGTGCTTCCCGAAAGCACCATCCAACAACTGCTGCCAGATATTTTTGACCGTATCGCTAAACTATTGAGAGAAGGATGCGAAGCGGAGGACGCGAATGTTAGGTTGTTGGACGGTGTACGAGAATTAATTTCAACGGTGGCAGCCCACGAGGCGTGTTTGCCCGGTCTCTTGACTGGCAATAATAAGGGCGGTGCGGCTGCGAAGTTGGACGTTTTTAACTTGAACCCCTTTTTCCAGTTCGGCGCATTTGGGGACGACGCACGTTCGCGTAATGCGCTACCGGCTATCGCTGCGTGTCGCGCTTTTGAGAAAACAGGCGAAAAATTTACCGGCAAAGACATTGTGATTATTGGAGATACACCCCGCGATATTGAGTGCGCTCGTCACGCCGGCGCCTATGCCATCGCGGTGGCTACCGGCACATATTCTCGTGACGAGTTAGCGCCATATAAACCGGATACACTCTTTGATGATCTGAGCGATACACAATGCGTCATGGCGACAATTTTGTCCGCGAACGGCACTCAAGCGTGATCTTCGGCGTTGTCTTCGGGGTCGTAGCCTATCTCTTTCCGGGCATTCTCGGTATCCCAGTAGGCACGCGTGTTATTGGAGATACCGTAGTAGATGCCGAACTTCACCGACTCCGTCTCAATGCTCCGTTTGGTCATGTGCACCATATCTCGGTGGCTTAACCAAGTGGACAGGATGCGATCACTTGCCCGGTTCAGCACTGACTCCACCGGTTGAAAGGTGCCAATCCGCAGACAGATTACACGCAGTCCGAATTCATCGACATAGTATCTGCCTAGTGCTTCGCCGTAGGCTTTGCTGGCGCCGTAGTGGCTATCGGGTCGCACCGGCATTTCGGGTGTTGTATAGACGCCTTCCAGTTCATACATTCCAGTCACATGGTTGGTGCTGGCAAAAATCACTTGGGGCACGCCGGTTCGACGGGCTGCTTCGTAGATGCAGTAGGTGCCTAAGATGTTGTTCTCGTAGACCGATTGAAACGATGCGCCGACTTCGGGATCCCCTGCCATGTGAACAACCGAATCCACACCGCCTACGACCTCCACCATTTTGTCAAGATCTTTGACGCTCGCTATATGGACCTCTTCCCCCGGCGCTGCCGGCAGAACAGTCCTGTGATAGAGGAGTCGCAGATCGTAATCGTCTTTCAGTCCATCGCGCAGCACCCGCCCGATTTTGCCCGCCGCACCTGTGATAAGTATCTTCTTTCGTGACATTGCTGTTCCCTTTCTTATTTTCCATTGAACTAGGAATAGATTTAGTACACATTATCTATTTTGTCATCTGTTTTACGTAAAGTCAAGTGTATATCTGGTTAGGTTTCGGGTCATTCAATTCTTCCATATTATTGTCCCGATTTCATCGAAGGTTCAAAGCAATCTGAATCACGGATAAACGCAGATTAACGGATTACACGGATAAAAGATACTCACGACAACTAGCATAAGAACGCGCAATGAATTGCGCTACTACAAACGGCGGGGCAAGTCCGAGAGGATCCCGTGACCGGGGATGCCCCGGCTACTGGGTGGGTCTAGAACGTGCTACTCCAAACAGGGAGGCATAAGCCAAAATGGAAAACTCAATGACCCTCTACTGCCGACTGTTTTTCGTTGACAATTCCCTGCAAGCCGATATAATGTCAGATGAATTTCACTTGCTATTATATCCTATAAGTTTTCATACTCGACAATTTCATTACATACCTGTCGCCCCGCTGGGGCTTTGGGCTGTTGGGGTTGGCTATTGCTATACACATGCCGCCCCGCTGGGGCTAAAAGATCGAGATTTCCTTCTACCATAAACATTGGACTCCTCCCCGCTCCCGATTTGATTGAGGAATCTCGGAAATGAATTCAATCTGTTAAATGTCAACGAAACTTAGGTTAAAATATCTTTACGGACTCATCAATGGAGGTAACATACTATGGCACTTCTTGATACTGAAACGCAGGTCTCTGTTTTGATTGGTGGTTTTACGGGTGGGTTGGATCACCCTGAATGTATCAGTTGGGGTTGTGACGGCTTTGCGTATGCCGGTGGGGAATTGGGGCAGGTATACCGCATCAACGTGGAGCAGCGGGAATTTGAAGAGTTTGCCAATACCGGCGGATTCGTAGGAGGAATTGCCCAAGACGCAAAGCACCGCCTTTATGTTTGTAGCGGCGGCGTTAAACGGGTTGAGCCAGATGGAACGGTGAGCGTCTACTGCGACGGTACGGACGAGCAGTCCTTTGAAGGAGCCAATTATCCCGTATTCGATCGCTACGGCAATCTTTATGTGTCCCATTCCGGTGGGTGGAAAGAGGACAACGGTTGCATCTTTCGGGTTGCTCCGGGCGGGAAGGGGGAGGTCTGGTGTCGCAGTCTAGCTCAGTTTCCTAACGGTGTCGCGTTGGACGCTGAGGGCGGATACCTCTATGTTGCCATGAGTCTCAATCCACCGCGTGTTGATCGTGTTGAAATCAGAGCGGATGGGAGTGCCGGGGAGGTTGAAACGTTAGTCCACTTGCCGGAGACCGTACCAGATGGATTAGCGTTTGACACCGAAGGAAACCTGTACATCTCCTGCTACCGTCCCGATCGGATCTACCGGCTGACACCGAGCGGACAGCTCGACGTGCTAGCGGAGGATTACGAAGGCACAGCGATTGCTGCCCCGACGAATATCGCCTTCTGCGGTCAGAACCTCGATCTTTTCCTCAGCGCGAACTTGGGACGTTGGCACATCACGCACTACGACTTGGGGAAAACAGGAATGCCATTGAATTATCCAGATATATAGAACGGAGAATTATCAAGATGAAAACGAACTGGGTCCGAGAAAAAATCCTCGCCGGTCAACCGACCATCGGTTGCTTCATGGGGTTGGGCAGTCCAAACCTCGCTGAACTCTTGGCACATGCTGGGTATGATTGGCTGGTTATCGAAACGGAGCACAACGCACTTGATACCGCACAAATTGAACACATGCTCATGGCGATAAACGGAACCGAGACGATCCCGATTGTCCGCATCCCTTCCGCCAATCCGGTTTTCATCCAAAGGGCGTTGGACATAGGTGGCATGGGGATTCTGGTGCCGATGGTGAAGACAGCCGATGAAGCGCAGGCTATCGTTGACGCTACGCGCTATCCGCCGCAGGGCAAACGCGGCTGGGGACCGTTACGTGCCTCGCAATACACGGTTGATAATGAAGATTATTTCAACCGAGCGAATGACAATACACTTGTTTTCTTGTTGATTGAGACCAAAGAGGCTGTGGAAAACTTGGAGGCGATTGGGACTGTCCCTGGGGTTGATGTGTTGTATATCGGAATGTGGGATCTCTGCCTGTCAATGGGATTGAATCCGCTGCACATGCCGCATCCTGAGACTGATGCCGTCATCGAACGCGCCCTAGCGGTAGGTCGCAAGGGTGATGTTGCCATCGGATTTGGAGAGAGCACGCCGGAGGGATTGCAGAGACGGCAAGCACAAGGTTTCACTGTTTTAGGCTACGGTCCCGACTACTACCTACTTTTACAGGCTGCCCGTGCAGGTTTGGAGGCTTTCAAGCGGTCGTAGAGGCAGGAGTATTGTCCCTCCAAAATGGAAATACAGCCGCGATCAGCGCTTCAAGTGTTGCCCTGCGTGACGGCGACAGTCAAATTGTCCGCCGTAATGGACTTCGTAGATGTACTCATAAACTGCTTCCGACACGCGCCGTAATGTATCGGATCGGCGTCCCACCCATGACCAAAAGGCTTCAGATCTGTTGCGATTGTTGGTTTTGGTCCGATCTTCAATCAGCCCGGTAAAGATGTAAGCCCGCTGTTTTCCCTGCGAATCAATGATTGCCAAGATGCCGCTGTCGCCGACCAAACCGTAGACTGTCCCTGTCTTGTGGTACACACGGACATTTGACGGAATACAGGTTTTATCGTGCATCCGATCTCCGTTCGGAAGTCCAAAATAATATTTCATCTTGTTTGAATACGGCAGGTTTCCAAGCCACAACTGATTGTAGAACTTATTCAAATCGCGTGCTGAGGTCATGTTCCGATAAGTTCTGCCGCCGGCGGGAATATATTCAACAATGCGAGTCTGATTGAAGTAAGGATAGTTCCATTTCAGGATTCGCTGCACGCTGCGCGGACCACCGAGCAATCTGATGAAATAGTTGGTCGATGTATTGGCACTTCTTTGGATCATCTGACGGAGTTGTTGGCGATTCTTAGCGGTATGCTCAAGTCGTTTGTGTTTTACCTCATGAAAGTAGGCGAGCATTATAAAGTTCTTGATCAGCGAAGCAGCCATCATTGTTTGATCTTCATTGATTGAAACCACTTTTTTCTGCTTCGTTACATCATAGACAACAAAGCTGGTTCGGTCTGTGCCTGCTAGTACACCCCTGAACCGCAGCCCCTTGATGTATCGATCGATGTCCGCCTCAAGGTTGGAATCCAGAGTGGGATCCCATTGCAGCGGTTGAGGTCTCTGCTTACTTGGTGGAGATGGCTTAGGTTTTTGCTCGGTTGATGGGTTCTTACTTGGTGCAGACGGGTAATGCTGATCCGGAATTGGGAAGGCAGCGTCATACCCTTTCGCTTTCGTTACTCCTGCTTGACGAAGCAACTTGGCGTGACTCTTTGCCACCCGATGGGCAGTCTCATAATTGCCATCCCGATCATAGATGACGCCGTATAGCCCCTTCGCGTTCCGTACTACTTTGATCTGCTTTGCGATATTTGAACCTAGTGCTCGCTTAACTTTACTAGCATATGTGTTAGCATACTGCTGCTTATTTCCCCAGAAATAACTCACATCATAAGTTCTCGCTGCGAACGACACAGACATGGGCAATAGAAGACCGATTAGACTACAAATGAATAAATGCGGATGTATTTTCGTCATAAAAAAGATAATACGGATAGTACATCAACGTTTCACCATTTCGTTGACAGGCTCACCATTTTTGGCTGTGCTGTTCCGGAAATAGTTTGAAACGTCACCGGGGTGCCTCTATTACGCGGCTGATTGACCACAAAAGAGGATTGGTTGGTAATACGGGTGAGGTGATGTTTCCTTATCTCACCTTGACCGAAACGGTGGGGATATTTGCTGCAATTCTGTTGGATCTGTGCGTCCAATTGTGCTATGATAACATAAAGACGTGCCAAACCTTCAAAGGTTTAACCGATGAAAAGGACAGTGTAGCGTAAAAACGATAATTTTTTGATCCAAACAGGAAGCAAACACACCTCTCATCAACAAAAAAACAACGGATTCAATCACAATTTGGTTTCTAGATAAATCAACAAAATCTGTCCTAATTCTCGGAATTTGCATTTTTTAGTATATCGTTTGGTAATTTCCTCGTCAAGAGGAATTTACTACAAAAACAGGAGTCTCAGGTTAATATTGTGAAACAAAAGTTCAAGCCAAATATATTAATCATTGACGATGAAGCCAGCATCTGTGAATCTCTACAGGGTATTTTAGAAGATGAGGGATACAATGTTGTAACGGCTAACAGTGGTGAGGCAGGGATTCGGTGTGTTGCAAGTGAGCAGATTGACTTAGTGTTTCTGGATATTTTAATGCCCGGTGGCTTTGACGGACTTGAGACACTCCGACGGATTAAGCAGATATCCCCCGATACAGAGGTCGTCATGATCACAGGCCACGGTACATTTGAGCTTGCATTGGAGGCTGGGAGCATAGGTGCACTCGATTTCTTGGGAAAACCTCTTTCGTTGGATATTGTACTGGCTAAGGTGGGAGAAGCTACCCTGAAAATTGAACGCAGGCGCGCACATCCGGCGGCGGAAAGCGGCGATTTTGAACGTCCAATAATTGGGACTAGCCAACCCATACAGGAAATCTTGGCAAAAATTCGGCAGGTTGCCCCAACAAATGGGCGTGTCTTCATCACCGGCGAGAGCGGTACTGGAAAAGAGTTGATCGCCTACGCGATTCACAACCTCAGTCCACGCGATAAAGCTGCTTTTGTCAAAGTGAACTGTGCGGCTATCCCAACAGATCTCATTGAATCCGAGCTTTTCGGGCATGAACGTGGCGCGTTCACCGGTGCATCAAGTCGACGCATTGGGAAATTTGAGCAGGCTGATGGTGGCACCATCTTTCTCGACGAAATTGGTGATATGAGTCCATCAACGCAAGCGAAGGTGCTTCGTGTTCTTGAGGAGCAGGAATTTGAACGGGTCGGTGGCGGACAAACCGTGCATGTTAATGTCCGTGTCATTTCTGCGACGAACAAAGACTTACAGGAAGAGATTCAGGGCGACAAGTTCCGTGAAGACCTATACTACCGATTAAATGTTGTGCCTCTCCACATCCTACCTTTGCGCGAGCGGGTTACAGATCTCCCTCTGCTTATTAATCATTTTTTGTCACGATTTTGCCGAGAAAACCAGAAACTGAACATGACAATACACGAAAACGCTTTGAAGGTTCTGAGCGGATACCATTGGCCCGGCAATGTCCGGGAACTTCGCAATATGATAGAACGACTTGTCATCTTGTGTCCTCGTGAAACTATTGAGGTTGACGACTTACCTGTGGAACTCAATCGCCGCGGCGATCCGTCTCAGGTTAGCACAGAGACACCACTCAGAGAGGCAAAAAGCGAGTTTGAGCATCATTTTATCCGAAAGTGCCTAGAGACGAACGACTGGAATATCACCGAAACTGCTAGGCAGCTTGGCATTGAACGCACAAATCTGCATCGCAAAATGCGGCAGTATGACATAAAACGGTAAAGGAGAAATTCTCATGAGTACAATGAAAGCCGCTATTTATACTGGCATCGAACAGATTAGCATTCAAGAGGTGGAATACGCGCCCCCTGCGCCGGGATACGTGGGAATTGACACCAAGCAGACCGGAATTTGCGGGAGCGACCTCCACAGCTATTTTGGACACTGGGATCAATCACATACCCACGCCGCCGGTCACGAAACGTGCGGCACTGTCATTGAACTGGGTGAAGGTGTCACGGGGCTTCAACCGGGTGATAAGGTTGTCATTGAGTTCTTTTCACACTGTGGACGCTGCCTCTACTGCCGAAAGGGCTACTACAATCACTGTACGGAACGCAGATGGGTTTCCCACAACGCACATGGGGGCTTTGCGGAATACACCAATGCTCACATTTCAGGGCTCTTTAAGCTGCCGGACAGCATGAGTTTTGAAGAAGGGGCTTTGGTTGAACCGCTTGCGGTTTCCTACCGCGCTGTGGGTCAAGCCAACGCAAGCTATCAGGATCGTGTTGCAATCATCGGCGGTGGAACCATTGGGCAATTCGCCCTCGCAGCGGCGGTAGCAGCAGGAGTCAAGGAAACTTTAATCACCGTCAAGTATGATCAGCAAGCGCAACTGGCAAAGGAGTTGGGTGCCGATCATGTAGTCAACATTGGCGAGACGGATCTCAAAGAGTATGTTGATGACTTGACGGGTGGCTTGGGGATGGACGCTGTGGTTGAAAGTGTTGGGAGCGGTCCGAATTTTAATGAGGCGATGAGCATCGTCCGACGGCACGGGACCGTTGTGCTGGTGGGTGGATATTTTGAGCCGCTGGAGGTGGATCTGAGCCGTATCGTTTGGTCAGAGGCAATTGTCACCGGCTCCAACTGTTACGGCTTCACCGGCATGGACACAGATTTCGATGCAGCGATTGAACTCATCTCGTCCGGCAAGGTTGACGCGACCAAGTTGGTGACCCACCGATATCCGCTGGACGACGTTGTTGAAGCGTTCAGGATTTCCGCCGACAAACGTTCCGGCGCGATCAAAGTGCATCTGTGTCAGTGAATTTTTAACCCCTTCCTGATGGGTAAAATTGTCAGTTACCCCACCCTGAAGGGTTGGGGCTTGTTTGAAGCCTCCGTCCCTTGGGATTTATTAGGTTCTGCGTTTCTGTCCTTTTCAGGTGTTTCGGGGGTGTTCGTTACCACCGCACCTCCACGCAAGGCTACAGCAGCCTTTTTGATATTGATTGCAGCGTTATGGTCTCTGTCGAGTACCAACCCGCAATGGGGGCAGTCATGGACATCGACGGACAAGGATTTGGGGACTATCGCATCGCACCCTGAACATTTTTGGCTGGTATGGTGGGGCTTCACTTTTGTGAACTGCTTACCGGCACTTTCAGCCTTGCTTTGCAGTTTCAAGAGAAAGCCACCCCATGCAGCATCGGATATGCTCTTGGCGAGGTGATGGTTCTTGACCATGTTTTTGATGTTCAGTTTTTCAACGGCAACCTCATCGCACTTTTCAAGGATGCGATGTGCAGCCTTGAAGTGAAAATCACGGCGTTGGTTGGCGATCCGTTGATGGCATCGGGCGACGACTTCCCGTTGTTTCGCTCGACGTTTGCTACCTTTCTTACGCCGTGAGAAGATACGCTGGTGATTGCCAAGTTTCTTTTCGGACGCCCTGAAATAGCGGGGATTGGGGATATGCTGACCATCGGAATCAACGGCAAAAGAATTGAGGCCGACATCTATTCCGAGTGTCGTTTTAACTTCTGTTTCGGGCGGGTCAGGCACTTCAACGCAGATAGTTACATACCAGCCCGACGCTTTACGGCGGATGGTCAGATTCTTAATCTTGCCTTCAGGCAGTGGTCGGTGGTATCGGATTTTGAGCAGTCCAACTTTGGGGACAACCACACGGGCAAACTTCTTTTGGATATTCCGAAGCAGTTGTTTCGACAAGTGGCTGAAGGTCATGGACCGATACCGCCTCTCACCCTTGAAGCGTGGGAAGCCCGGTGCTTCGCCCTTCTTCACACGACGAAAGAATGCTTGATATGCTTTATCCAAACGGCGCAGGCAATCTTGAAGTACATCGGCGTGGAGACCACTAAACGCCTTTGATGCTTGTTTGAGTTGAGGCAAAGCGTTGCCTTGTGTCGTCCATTTTACTGATTTGCCAGTAGATTCATATACATCTTTACGCCACGCAAGTGCTTGGTTGTAAAGCATTCGCAGTAGCGCGAGCCAGACAGTAAAAGTCTTTCGTTGTTTGACAGTCGGATACGCCCTATATTCATAAGTTTTTTTTTTGGGAGTTTAGCTTTCTGGCTTTCATATCCTATAGCGTAGGTTGTGGGAGACACCGCCATGCGACGGTGCGCTATTCTCCCACGAAAACTAAGACAATTATAACATTTTTGGCATAGAAAATCAACGGAAAAGGAGCGGGATTTCCTCCCCACCCTAAAGGATGGGGTCTCCACCCCGAAGATCAGATGAAAAAAGGCGTAACAATTACCGTTGGCGTGGAAAACGCGGCGATTGTTGGTTCAGGTAATTACGCATTGCAGGCGGCGGTAGACTATGTTTCAGGATTGGGTGGCGGGACTGTATATATCGGTCCCGGGGTCTACGAGATGGAAGATTCGTTACACCTGCGCAGTAAAGTCACGGTGATTGGCGCGGGAAAAGACACAGTTTTGCGCAAAGGGAGCGGACATATCTCTCCGTTGGCTACGGATGGCGATTACGGCGAGGAACAGATCACGGTTGTGGATGGGTCTGGCTTTAAGGTCGGGATGGGCGTAACCGTGGGTGATGATCGCTCCGGCGGCTTTCATACCACGGTGGAAACAATTATCGCTCGCGTCGATGAGCACACCTTTATCATCAACAGTCCACTTCAAGCCGATTGTATGGTGCGCAATAACGCGATCGCCAAAAACACTTTCCCGATCCTTAGTGCCTATTACGCAGAAAACATACGCATCGAAGGTGTAACGGTTGACGGAAACCGGGCGGACAACGCACACCTGAACGGTTGTCGGGGGGCAGGTATTTTCTTTTATCGCGTCAACGATTCACACATCCATAATTGCACCGTTCACGACTATAACGGCGACGGGTTCAGTTTTCAACAGAGCAACAACATCTCGATCGAAAACTGTGTCTCGCATCATAACACGGGTTTGGGATTTCACCCCGGCAGCGGCTCACAGTGCCCGACGATACGGAACAATGCAGCCTCCGAAAATAGCGACGATGGTCTATTCCTCTGCTGGCGGGTGCGTCATGGGACCTTTGAAGGAAATGAGCTTCGTGGCAACGGTCGATATGGCATTTCCATTGGTCATAAGGACTCAGATAATCTCCTGCGAGGGAATACGGTGGTTGGCAATGTGAATCACGGTGTCTACTTTCGAGACGAGCCAGAATACACGGGTGGACATCGGAATCGGTTGGAAGGCAACAAAATCTACAACAACGGTACGAACGGAGAGGGTAGCGGCATCTACATTGATGGTGAGACCAACGACACAGTGATTGTCGGCAATGAAATCGGCAATCAATCGGAGGTTGGCGATTCAACGCAACGCTTCGGCGTCGTGATTGGTGCGAAAGCAAAGCGGGTGAAACTGGAGGGGAATCGGATGGAAAGAAACTTGGACGGAGAGATTCAAAAGAAATAACAACAAACGTGGAATCGGAGGTAATTTGTATGGGAAAACTGGCGTTGAACGGGGGAGAGCCGGTCGTTAAGCGTACACTGGGAAAGCGGTGGCCAATCTTTGATGAGACGGAAGAAAAGGCACTTTTGGAAGTCTTGCGCAGCGGGGAATGGAATCGGCGTGATAAGGTTGACGAAGTGGGTGAAGCGTTCGCAGCTTACCAGGACGCCAAGTATGGCGTTCCTTTGGCAAATGGCACGGTCGCACTACAATGCGCCTTAAAAGCGGCGGGGGTGAACGCGGGGGATGAGGTTATCGTTCCGGCGTTGACTTTTGTTGCAACAGCTACGTCGGTGGTGCTGGTCAACGCAGCGCCGGTCATGGTTGATATTGACCCGCTCACCTATAATATCAGCCCCGAAGCGATTGAAGCCGCCATAACGCCGAGGACGCGAGCCATCATTCCCGTTCACAACGGCGGGTATCCGGCTGATATGGATGCGATCATGGAGATTGCGGACAAACATAACCTTGGGGTCATTGAGGATTGTGCACACGCACACGGTTCACAGTGGCGAGGCAAGGGGGTTGGTTCCATCGGTCATCTGGGGACATTTAGCTTTCAAATTGGGAAGACGCTCACCTGTGGAGAGGGCGGTATGGTTCTCACAAACGATGAAGCACTTGCGGAAAACGCCGCTCGCTTTGCGAATCTCAACATGCGCATGACGAATCTTCAAGCTGCGCTGCTGCTATGTCAGCTAGAGCGGTTCGATGCACAGGTCGAGACGCGGGAGCGGAACACCGCCCACCTCGTTGCAGGGATGAAAGCCATTAAGGGGATTGACCCAATTCCGCGAGATGACCGTGTCACGCGATGGTGCTTCTACTATTGGGATTTTCGCTATATCCCGGACGAGTTCGATGGTGTTCCAAGGAGCCGATTTTTGGAGGGACTACAGGCGGAAGGTGTACCGTGTGGTGTGGGCGCTCATGGTCAGCCCATCTACCGAGAAGGTCCCTTCGCCGACATGGAGTTCTTTGACCAGCTTGGATCCGCACGAAAGGGTTCGCTCTATGAAGGAGAAATCGATTATAGCAAGGTGTATTGTCCCAATGCGGAGCGGGTTTATGCGGAAGAGGTTTGCAGTTTCTCCCATGCGATGTTTTTAGGCGGGGTGGACGATATGGAGCTTATCTTAGAGGCATTTCGTAAGCTCCGGGAGAACACCGATGAATTGAAGTGCTAGGTTCTGTTGACATTTGACTGCCCGCAGGTCGAAGCACCCTCCGATCTAATCGGAGTCCTCCCCGAATGCATCGGGACAGGCGGAACGGGATCGGAACGGAGTTGCGTTAAACAGTTAAACGTAAATCCCTATCAACTATAATAGAGATACGCTCATTCAATAACACCCTCTTACAGACAAATGGAGTAAACCCCAATTTCGCTTTTCATCGGGAAGTTTCCTTTTGTAGCACGATCTGTTAGATTGTGATCCGAATACGCAAACTAAATGAAGATTAATTTATTAATTGGGTAATCTCCGAGCGATGTCCGGTGCGGTTGAAAACCGCACCTACCGGTCTCCCGTTTGGTAGGCGCTGTTTCCAACTGCGCCGACCGGGTCTAGGGGAAAATATAGAATTACCCGATTATTTTCTGAAACCTCATACAGTTTGCGCTACATTTGGCGGATTGCCCATTTGCCTACCAGCGCATTAATTCTTCATCTGCTGGTAAACTATTATGTCTTTAATGCCTGCCGCAACTCATGGGTCGATTCTCCGAGTGTTGGACGCAAGAAACGCACAGGGTGTTCCGCACTTCGACTCGGTGGCGGTTCATTGGCAAGGGCAATCTTGAGATTGATGAGTGTGGGCCCTGCCTCCGCCAAAATTGACGGTAGTGCAGCATCGAGTGAATCGGAGTCCTCGAATTCATAGATCTTCTCGAATCCTGCGCCGCGTGCAATGGTTGTAAAACTGAAATTCTGCCCGCCCGGGACAGGTTGATTCCCCGTTACCTCATACGAACCGTTTTCGCACACAAAGAGACAGAAGTTTTGTGCCGGTTTATTCAATGCGGTCACGGTTGCTAGCGTGCCCAAACACATCAACATGCTACCATCTCCGTTGAGGACAAGCACCTTTTTGTCTGGTCTTGCCAGCGCAATCCCTAACCCGAAATCCGCTGCGTGTCCCATCGCACTGCCGACAGACGCATAATCGAGTGGATGATCTGAAATCTGTCCCCAAGGTACAGTGACCCCCATCGTTGCGATGACAACCTCGTCAGTACGGTGCTTTGCGATGATTTGCAGGCATTCCTCCTTATTAAACATACTTCTGCTCCTTTCAGCTTTATTCTGGTGGTTCTTCTTCTTGTTCTTGTGATTCTTGCGGCGCGAACCGGATGACTGGTGGCGTTCGGATTTCTGTCGCCATCGCCTGAACGTATTGCTCAAACGCTTCCTGCGTCACTATTTCAGGCTTCTCTGTCTCCTGCGTGGCTCTTGTAACTTCTTCCGCCTCCTGTGTCGCTATTTCAGGTTCTTCTCCCTTCAAAGCAGAGGCAAATCGGTAGAATACTTCATCATATTGGTCCAGCTTCATCAATAATAGCGTATTTCCCGCCTCTGAATCTACAAAGGTATCGAACTCGTCTACCGGATACGTCACGCCAAAACCCATTTCATGGTCGGCTACTGTTTCCCAGCTCCATATCCAGCCATCTTTCTCATTGCTGACTGAGGTAATCCTACGATTCGGCAGGCGGATGGCAATGCGGTATCGGTCTTCTAACCCTCGCGCTTTGACACGGTGTTCTCCCCACTGTTGTTCCGCATAGATCGAAAATGTTGAAATGAAAGAAACCTCTCGGTCTGACGACAAAACCCAACTGGGGATAATTCGCTGCACAATAGATCTTACGGGTCCATCTGCAAGAATGCGTACATAATCCCTCTGATTTTCGGGAGAAATTAACGTCTGCGCCTCCGTGTCCCAAAGCCCAAATCCGTTTCTGCTACCCATTTCCTCTGTTGTGAACAGTGGTGTTAGACTTTCTTCCTCAGAATCTGATGGGGTTGTAAGTTGACGGACGAATTGGTCAAGGAATAACCCTTTCTTTTTCTTTCCGTAGATGTCAATTGAACCGTTAGAGTGAAGAAGGTAGGCTACCCGCTCAGACTCCAATGCGGCGAATCCCTCTAACTCCGGGAATACCCCCGCTCGTGTTCGCCGAGTAAATCCAAGTGTGATCGACACTTGGTTATCGGGAGCGTAGCGGATTGTGACCCCCTTTGTTTCCTGCGGTTCGAGATCTACAAGAAAGACCAGTTCGTCTTTTTGGCCATCGTAGTTTGTGTCATCGGCTTGGCTTGGGATTTCGATTTCAGCGGGCGCGTGCCCTGAGACGACTAGGTAAGCATCAAATGAAAAGTCTGAGGCAACCTGCTTCAACTCAGCGAGTGATAGCACAATTGGTACATTGACGCGCTTGACAGGTAGGGTATTTTGTATGGTCAGTTGAATCTGTGGGATGTCACGGTTTTGGCCGCCGGGGAAATTACAGCCAACAATCCACAGCAATAGCAAGCCGAAACATAGATATAAATAGAAAGTCCTCTTTAGGTTATAAAGAGGACTCCATTTGCAAAACTGTTCGTGTTTTTCTGAATTGGTAAAAAAAACGGTCAAGATGTCTCCTCCCTATTTAGACAAGATAACCGATGCGTAAGAAAAAGTCAAGACTCATCTGGCAACAAAGTTTACGTAGCTGGATATGCCTAAAAATAATCCGGACTATCTGCACTTTTCCTATGTCACCTCAGATCTTCTGACTCTACTTTCTGATCGATCTGCGATTTTATCTCATCTAGCAAGGGTCGGACAACATCTGAATCTAATGTTTCTGCGGGTTGAATTTCCTCGTTTGGATCTTCCGTTGTCAAGAGTTCCGTGAAATCGTACGCATCCAAATCGACTGCATCATACCATTCGGTTTCGGGGAAAAGATCGGTCACAGGATCTTCTGGTTCTGTGATTTCCTGCAAAAGTTGCAGTCTTCTGGACGCCGCTTCCTCTGTTGGAGAAGTTTGCGGCGTATTACTGGAATCTTCTCTTGAAAAATCCCACATCGAACCCTTCACATTTGCGTGCTTCTCCGATTGTGCGTATTCTTTATTGTATTGTGATGGGGTCGATTTTTGTACATAGTTTGGGAAGTAGTCTTGCACAGTATCAACGTTGAGTAGCTCCGGTTCGCCTCTCAAAATAATGGTGTTTGGCGAATATGCAGCCAATACCCAATCGACCATTTGGCGGACCGATACGGCGATGGAATGGAAGATTGGATTTAAGTTGCCGATCGCTTCAATCTGAAGCAATCCTAGGATCAACAGTAGAGCTAATAGGAAAATGCCGATAAACTTTATCTTCATCCATATCCCCCTTCAATTCTGGCGCGAAAGTTTCCTGTCCTTGAGTTCTGCACATAGCTTCTTGGGTGTAATGCAGGGCGTCCGTGGTTATCTAATATATATGATAGCACAGATCTGTTAAGGAAAATGTTAAGATTTTGTTAAAAAGTAGATAAAAATCCATACATTTGAATCTATAGTAGATTTTAGAATTACTCAGACATGATGAGCGAACCAAGTTACGAACTTTGCTCGCCGAGTTACGGCACACGGAGTGTGCCTACTACTATTAATGTCTACTTATTTGTATTGTTCACCATAATTAGACAATCCAAACCGGTGCGGTTGAAAACCGCACCTACCGGGTCTGGGGGCACATATAGAGTTACCCGATTATTTTCTGAAACTTCATGAAACCGCACCTACCGGGGGACGAAAGTGTTTATTTATTTTTCGAGCTCACCATAATATCTCGGCGCATTTACTGGATTCCTTCGATCTGCGCGATGAGTTCCGGTGGAAGATGGTGCCCGTCGGCTACTGAGACCGACGTTTCCAGCTCCTCAATGGAGGCTACTCCCGATAGTAGAATAGATACGTGCGGATCCGATAGTAGATAGCGCAGAGCAATATGGGTGATGTCTTCGGGTTGATCCGCCAGCAGCGTTTCTACCTGCTCCAGCTTATTGTAGATGTCAGCAAAGCGACCGCTTTGTGTCCACAATTCCCGTTTTGATCCCAAGAGTCCGGCATGGAGCGGCGAGGCGGTGATTACGGCGACATCCCGCTCCGCTGCGGTGGGCACCAAAATTTGCTTGGCTTCCTGTGTGAGTAGGTCGTACTTCAAGAAAGTAATCACTGACACAAAGACATCCGACTCTTTCAGAACATCTCGCATCAACGCCAGGTCCGAACCGGTCAAGCCGATGTACTTGGTCAGCCCTTGTTCTTGGATTTCTAAGAGGGTTTCCAATGTTCTACCAGTCCCGAAGATACCGTCCCATCCCGCCTGTTCTGCTTCGTGGATCTGCAGCAGGTCAACCTTGTCCCGTTGTAGACGCTTTAGGCTTGCCTCAAACCCACGCCAAACTGTGTCTCGTGTATAGTCAAACGGTTCTGGGTAGTAGCCTACTTTGGTCGCTAGATAGTATGGTTCGGTCACGCCTTTGAGGGCAGCGCCCAACACCTCCTCGCTACGACCCTGACCGTAGAGGGGTGCTGTGTCAAAGTAGTTGATCCCAAGTTCTAAGGCTCGCTCGACAATGCGGGCACCGTAGGAAAACGGCTTTAGCCCGAACTCCGGGCGCCCATAAAACCAAGACCCTCCCAACCCAATCTCGCTGACCTGCCAATCTGTTTTGCCGAACCGTCGATACTGCATATCTTCTCCTTAAGAGTATCGGGGCAAGGATGCCCCTCCCACGTACTGCATCTTTCCTCCTTAGGAGTTACGTATCGGGGCAGGGATGCCCCTCCTACGTACTGCATCCTTCCTCCTTAGAAGTTACATATCGGGGCAGGGATGCCCCTCCTACGTAAATCTTAATCCTAAAACCCAACCGCCTTGAGCAGTCCTTTCAGATATCCAACTGAGTATACAAAGCCCTGTCCACCAATCTCGTTTTCGTAGAGTGTATGCGGACAGTGACCGGGGAGCAAGGCACTGTCAAATCCAACCTCTTTAAAGGCTTCCAGTATAGCGAGGAAGTCGCAATCGGCTTCATCTAAGAAGCATTCTTGGAATTTCGGGACTGTTCCTTGAACGCCTTGCGCGTGCCCGTAGACGATTTGTCCGCGTGCTCCAAAATGGCGGATTGCTGCGAGGATGTCGGTTCCCATCGCTGTCCAGTTTCCAAGACAGAAGTTGAGACCACTCGCCCGACTGTTATTGGCAATGTCCATCGCGCGATGGAAGCCATCGAAATCGTGGAACAGCCGCGGGATGCCACCCAGTTTCTCTAACGGCGGATCATCGGGATGGAGTGCTAGGCGCACGCCTGCTGCTTCCGCCTCCGGGAGGATTGCATTGATGAAATACTCATAGTTTGCCCACATTTCATCATCGGTGTACTCCCGTCCACGGAAAAGGGGTGAGTGCTTCGCGATTTCCATATCAAAACTGCTGACCTGTGAGCCGCCGCGCCCGGGAGTCGTCAGCGAGGTGCGCCAAGAGTTGCGCGTCACGCCCGGTTGGTTGACCATCCAGTGGTAGCCGTAGACCGGAATATCCGCTTTACCCATATTGCGGATGGTGATAATCACATTTTCGATTTGCTGATCACGTCCCGGCAGCCCTAGCATCACTCGGTCGTAACAGCACGATGGCAGCGGGTTTTCAATTCCGATGACCCTTAATCCAGCATCCTCACAGCGCTTTCGGACCAGTACAAGATCGAGAAAATCCCAATGTGCACCGGGTTTATCGGCATTCTCGATTGAGAATCGTTGTGCGGCATCGGGGTGGGAAGTAGAACTAAGTACCACATCATCAACACCGTACTGTTTCAGAAAATGCAGGTAATCATCCCGTGCATCCAGTTGGGCGTAAGAACAAATCCTCATATTTTCCTCCTATTCAAGTAGATGCAAATATTATACCCTATCTTCAATCTATTTTTGTATTTAAACTTGTGAGATATGGGAGCTTTCGTGTCGATTTTCGGACTTTGATCTTGACCCCACTTTGACTTTCTGCTAAAATGTGCGAAAAGTGTGGGCAGATGGTTAAGATGACTTTCGTTGATCCTTCACGCGGAATTGCAATGATTAAATCATAATCTTGCTTCATTGCATTGGGATAAAGTCAACAGAATATGAAGATTAGAGGCATCAAAACTTACAAATTCAATGTGCCTATGGGCAAGCCAGTTCGTGATCCTCACACCGGTGAACTGTTGGGCAGCCTTTCCAAACCGTGGCTATTCCTGAAGATCGAGACAGACGTTGGTATTGACGGTTGGGGCGAAGGCAGCGGCGAATGGTTGACGCCATCGGTTGAAGCGACCCTGCACGAATGGTCAAACCTTCTGATTGATCAGAACCCGTTATTGGTTGTAGCACTGACTGAAGACATTACGAACCGCCTGCCGTGGAAGGGCGGTCCCGTATTCGGCACAGCCATCGCGGCGATTAACGCCGCCCTGTACGACATTGCAGGTAAAGCGTGGGGCGTACCGGTACACACCATTCTCGGTGGCAAACGGCGCGACCGGGCTCGTGTCTACTGCGGCGGAAATCTGTTTTCTACGCCGGAGGAAGCGACGGACGCAGCACGAGAGGTCAAGGCACAGGGATACGCCGGGGTCAAGAGTAACCCGTTGGAAAGCCGCACATGGCCCATGGATGAAGAAGCCGTTGCCCACTCAACAGCGTGTGTCGCTGCAGCTCGTGAGGCGGTGGGAATGGATTTTGACATCTTGTTAGATGCACACGGCAGCCCAACACCGGAGTTGAGTATCGAGTTCGCTAGGCGTGTTGCTCCGTTCAAACCGCTGTTTTTGGAAGAACCGGTCAAGGTGGGTTCACTTGAAGCGTTGATGGAGGTTACGCGGAAAAGTCCGGTGCCGATTGCGACCGGTGAAAAACTGTTTACCATTGGCGATTTTAAGCCGTTGATCGATAATAGAGCGTGTGCTGTCCTGCAGCCGGATGTCACGCACTGCTTTGGGATTACTACACTGGTTGATATTGCCAAATTGGCGGCGGCGGAACAGATGCTCATGGCACCACACAATGCCGGTGGTCCCCTCTGTTATGCTGCGACGCTCCACGCCGATGCGGTCATGAACAACTTTCTCATTCAGGAGAGCAGCAGCCGACTATCACTGTTCTATCGTTGTGTCGAACACGATTGGACGATAAAGGATGGACACGTCAACCTCTCAGACGCCCCGGGGCTAGGGATTTCGGTGAAGGAATCCGATCTTGATGACTTGCCGTATGAACCGCTGCCCTATAGACAGTATCGACATGCGGATGGCAGTTGGAAGGGTTGGTAGGCGATACATTTTGGTAGGCGATACATTAGCAATACGGTGGAAAGTTAGTAGATGTTAAGAAGAAAGGAATTACCACAGTGATTAAACTCGGAATGATGGCGCGTGCTACGGATGAGGCGGTATTTCTCAACCACGTCCAATTCGCACACGAATTGGAGTTGGATGTCATCGACTTCCATCTGTCAGGATTACCCAGAGATCCCGATTTTCTCCGTCGGATAAAGATCTTGTGCATGAAGCACGGCTTGCCCATCGGTTATCTAGGATCCGGTAGTTTTGTGGGACCGGAGGAAGAGATGCGCGATGCAATCGAGCGGGGCAAGGCAGATATCGACTTGGCAGCCTTTCTCTCGGCACAAATGATTCGCGTGTTTGCAAGATACAAATGGCCAGACACCGTTGAGGAGCAAGAAGCCTTGTGGGTCCCGATGATCGCTCGCTTCCAAGAACTCTCTGACTATGCGGCAGGGAAGGGTGTCTTCTTGGGGCTGCAGAACCATAACAACGGCAGTTTTGCGATGACAGCGGATCAGGTTCTACGGATCCTGCGGGAGACTGACCGTGAGAACTTTACCTTTATTATGGATACCGGTCAGTGGTTGGATGCCATTGGATCGCACCCTCGCGGCGAGTTTGATCCGAACGTAGACCTATACAAAGACTACTTGGAACGGACCGCCCCATACGCAACCTATGTCCGCGCCAAGATTTACAAAATCGACAATGGTCGGGAAGAGTGGCTCGATTATGGGCGGATTCTCAAAATTCTGAAGGCGGTGGGCTTTAACGGCAATATGTCTATCGTATTTGAAGGTGGGGACCGCAATAGATACGATACGGACGAATGTCTCAGACTGGCGACCAAACATCTGCGCGAATTGCTCGCTGATTATTAACCGTCAACCTGTCAGAAGTGTTCTATCTTAGGGAGAAACAGATGATTATTGACACACATTTGCACGTTTGGAGTGATGATTTCTCGCGCTATCCATTTACCGATGGAAGGGAGGCGGATGAAGGTGCGCCGGTCGAGTTGTTGAATGAGACGATGGCTGAGGCAGGGGTAGATAAAGCTGTTATCGTTCAGCCGATCTACTATCGTTATGACAACCGATATACAGCGGAATGCCTTCGGCGCTTTCCGGGGAAATTTGCGGCAATCGGGTTGGTGGATCGGGGTGCACCCGATGCTCCTGATCAGCTTGAACGTTTGGTCCGAGAAGATGGGTTCGGTGGGCTGCGGATACACTTGGCGCGGGTAGACGACCCGGCGGAATGGGCAGCACCCGATCAAGACCCGATATGGCGACGCGCTGAAGATTTAGGTGTCTGCTTCATTGTGTATGGTCCTGTGACCCGTTTGCCCGCTGTCGAGCCTATTATCGCCCGTTTTCCGAATGTCCCTGTCGTGCTAGATCATATCGGTGGTGCACCGACGGACGAGGATCCACCGTATCCACTTCTCAGTAACGTACTGAATATGGCGCGGCATCCGCAGGTCTATGTGAAGTTCACGCCGCAATCCCATAAGTCGCAGCTGCCATACCCGCACGAGGATACGTTCCCTACGTTTCGCCGTCTATACGATGCCTTCGGACCGGAACGATTGATGTGGGGCACAAATTTTCCGGGTGTGCTCAAAGGAGTTGGGTATCTGCCCGCATTAGAAATGTTCAGAACGCATCTGGACTTTCTTACGGATTCAGATAAGGAGTGGTTGTTCAGTAAAGCAGCACTGAAGGTGTGGAAGTTTGGAGGGGGTTAAAATGAATTTTGAACCGACCGATCAAGATATTGTCGTTAATGCTGACGAGTTAAGAGCGTTTGGCAGTCAACTGTATCAAAAGGCGGATGTGCCGAAAGCGGATGCCGATGCTGTCGCACATTTGCAGGTTGAAACCGACCTGCACGGCATTCATTCCCACGGAACTCGTGCGTTGGCTGGCTATGTCCGGGGCATTCTGGGTGGGAGAATTAATCCTACTCCGAATCTCACAATTACCCGTGAAGGACCCGCATTTGCGCGCGTCAACGGTGATCGTTGCTTAGGCCATGTAGCGGGTAAGTTCTCAATGGAGCTAGCAATCGAAAAGGCGAAGACCGCCGGTATCGCTGCCGTGGGCGCGTATGCCACCAATCACTTCGGTGCTGCGAGTGCTACTGCGATGCTCGCTCTCAAGCATGGCATGATTGGGTTCAGCACATCGACTAGTGGTCCGGGGGTTGCGCCGTTTGGCGGTAGGACGCGAGTTGTCGGAAACAACCCGTTTTCCTATGCTATTCCTGCGAAAACAGAGCCTCCCATTCTCCTTGATATGGCGTGCGGTGTTTCGGCGTGGGGCAGGGTTGGTACGCGGCGGTTATACGGAGAAAGATTGACCTCCGGCTGGGTGCTAGATGAGGAGGGCAAGGAGACTGATGATCCCAACAAAGCGCATGTCCTGTTGCCGATGGGCGGGGCAAAAGGGTACGCCCTCGCATTGGCGGTGGACGCACTGGCGGGTCCCCTGTCGGGCATGATTTCGACGGTCAATCATACGGGCGACGTTCCGCTTGACAAGCAGGGGTCAGGGCTGTTCTACTACGCAATCAACATTGATAGCTTTGTGCCGATCGATGAGTTTACCGAGGAGATAGATCGGGAGATTCACAAACTTCGATCGAGTCCCCCTGCTGAGGGGTTTGATCGGGTCTATTTTCCCGGCGAGTTGGAGGCGATGAAGTACGCGCAGTGGAGCCAGAACGGGCTTCCACTCCATCGGGATCATTTGCAGGGATTGGCGGATTTGGCAGGTGAATTGGGTGTTCCCGTGTTTTGGAAAGGGTGAGGCATATAATAACCTAAGTTGCTAGTGTTGAAAATCCATCAGTTCACCGGTAGGTGCGGTTTCCAACCGCACCGAATCCAGTCCAAATAGGTGCCGTCGTGGGTTGAAACGGCGCAGTTGGAAACAGCGCCTACCAAGCTAGAGACTGGACGGCGCAGTTGGAAACAGTGCCTACCAGACGGGAGAACGGTAGATAGGAAGGAAAACCAAACATGAACACCGCTCCCAAACATCGAAGCCACAATCTTCGCAAGGGCAGGGCTTCAATACGAGGCACATATTACCACATTATCATCTGTACGCACCAGCGACAGAAAATTCTAATGGACCGCACAATTGCATCAATTATTTTCAAAACATTCGACTGGCTCGAAACACAGAACCGCCAAGAATGGGTATGTATCATGGTGATGCCGGATCATGTACACACGATTATTAAACTTGAACAAGGGCAGACCCTCTCACAAGTTTTGCATTCGATGAAACTCTTTACAGCACACGAGATTAACAAACATCTATCCCGGACCGGATCCGTGTGGCAGAAAGGTTATACCGATTGGGGCATTCGGGACGAGACGGTCTTAAACAAAACAATCCGCTATTGTTATGTGAACCCTGTGAGAGCGGGTATAGTCGCGTCAGCTCGAGATTATCCATATTGGCGATGCAAATTCAAGCTGGAATAGTCGTTGTGTATGAAACGGCGCAGTTGGAAACAGCGCCTACCAGACGGGAGAACGGTGGGTTGAAACGGCGCAGTTGGAAACAGCGCCTACCAAGCTAGAGACTGGACGGCGCAGTTGGAAACAGCGCCTACCAAACGGGAGACCGGTAGATGCGGTTAGAACCCTCACCGCATCGGCGCGTCCCGAAAATCGGGATCCCGACCTGTCGGGAGAAACAGCGCCTACCAAGCTAGAGACTGGACGGCGCAGTTGGAAACAGCGCCTACCAAATATGGGGAGCGAAAATGTCTATCTGTTTTTAGAATTCACCATAATTAGGAGAAAATCGAAAAAATGAAATCAAGGTTATTATTCTTGGTTGTCTGTTTGCTCTTTTTCACGTTGATGGTAATATCGTTTGAATCTAGCGGACACACCATGGATATATATGCTATACAAATGAGTGACAAGAACCCCATGGTCCGGCGGGCTGCTGCCGAAAATTTGGTTCGGGTGAGCAAAACCCACGCAGAAGAGGTGCTGCCGCTATTAATAGAGGGGTTAAAGGACGAAGATAAACATGTGCGTCGCTATATAGCGATGGCATTAGGCACAATGGGCAAACCTGCTGTAGATGCCGTTCCTGCGTTAATAGAATCGCTCCCAGTTGAAAAAGATGCTACGGTCCGTTCCAAGATCGCTGAATTATTGGGAAAACTCGGCAAGAACCACGCACAAGATGTCGTTCCAGTGCTGGTGGGTGCCTTGAAAGATGAGGATCCATGGGTTCGTTCCAAGGTCGCGGAGGGGTTGGGTCAGCTCGGCGAATCGGGACAAGAGGCGGTGCCTGCGTTGATAGTGGCATTGCAAGACAAGAATAAAGGGGTGCGCCGTCGGACTGCCGAGGCACTCGGAGGGATTGGTAAGCCTGCCCAAGCAGCTGTCCCAGCATTGATAACAGCATTGCAAGACGGGGATAAGGGGGTGCGTCGCTACGCTGTCGCAGCATTGGGTCAGATTGGTGAGCCTGCCCAAGAAGCGGTGCCGGCATTGACGCAGGCACTGAAAGACGAAGATGAGAGGATAACACTCTCCGCTGCTCTTGCATTGGGTCGAATTGGTGAACCTGTTGAAGCGGCAATCTTGATGTTGATAGACGCACTGCAAACGAAAGAATGGCATATCCGTGAAGAAGCGGCTACGGCTCTGGGTGGCGTGGCGAATTCCGCTCAGGGTGTTGTGCCTGTGTTGATAGGGGCATTGGAGGATGAGCATAAAGGTGTTCGCTACCACGCTCTCGAAGCGTTATTGGAAATCGACACGCCAGAAGCGAAAAAAGCGGTCAAGGAATTTAGAAAAAACAGTGAGAAGTAGTCCATAGGGGGTCTTATCTCTTTTTTTAGGGGATGGGTTTTTTTTGTTGACAGATAAGTAGATGTGTAATAAAATATCGTATCCTTGTATCATGGTTGACGTTTTTCTCATAATTGAAGTTGGAAAGGAGTGTTAGCCGTGCATAAAACTAACAGTTTGCTCAAACTATCTCTATTTGTGGCAATCGCAGCTCTGGTGAGTTTCTCGCTCATTGCACCGAGTTCCGTTCAAGCCATAGAGATCTTATTTGAGGATAATTTCAGGGGTGGTAAATTAGACGGTTCAGGCAAATGGCATGTCGCCCTTGGCAAATGGACCATTCAAGGTGGAGAATTAAGAAATACATCGGGTGACAAAAGCCTAATCATAGTGGCTGATAAACACTGGGATCCAGAATGGGTTGATTATTGGTTTTACGCAAAAATCCGCATTTCGGCCGGTTCTGAGCCTGCCATCTTCTGGCGGTTTCACAGCGATGGTTCACAGGGTGGTAACTTTTCTCCCGCCGGAAGCCTGCCCAAACAGATGCAAGAGAGTGGGCGCCGTCATGTGATCTATTGGTGGTTCAACCAGGGTGGTGCAGTCGTCCAACGTGATGTACGAACGATTATCAAGCCATTTGAAATCACCGAAACCAAAACAAAGATCGGTGCCGGGGAAGACTATTATGTCAAAGTCGAAAATTCGGCAAAGTATTATGCGCTGTACCTGACCGATAAGGTGGGAGGGGTGCTTGCAGGGAATTTTGGTGAGCCTATTGTTGACCTTGAAGCCTTAGGAAAAAAGGACCTCAACATCGGAGGCGAAGGTCGTATCGGTTTTGGCACCGTTAATGGCAAGATAACGGTAGATGATGTGTTTGTCACAACACCCGAAGGTAATCCCTTTTCCGTTGAGGCAAGAGGTAAATTGGCAACGGTTTGGGGTAAACTGAAAGCTGTGCAGTAGACTGTGGTATCCTATAGAGGCTGCCGCTAACTCGACTGTCACAGATTTGAAAAGTGTGAGCGCGCTATAAATATTTCTATAATAGTGCGTCGGCAGATGAGATACAGTGTTAATTCGGTTGTATCACGTCTGAAAAATTAAAGATAAGTTGTTTAACCGCGCGAGAAATTGCGCAATTTCAGATGGTTCTTAACCATCGCATTATCACTTTACTCTAAAATTGGAGGAGATAACACCATGTTTAGGTACGCTATTCTATGCACGATGGCGTTAATAATGCTATTTTCTGTCTCACTGGTTTTTGCCCATTCAGGCGGTCAGGCGAAAGCCTTCTTCGCACAAAAGCCACCTGAACTCGATGGCAAGGTTGATGACGAGTTTCAGGAACATTGGGATGAGTATCAAGCTGCCGACATGCACATGGATGTCGAACGCGTTCCGGATTGGTTCCTCTTTGAGGAAACCTCACCAAACCGAGTCAGTCGAGGCACCATTGATGACGCCGATGATCTGAGTAACAATTTCGGATTTCTCTTTGACGAAGAGCGCCTTTACTACATCGGCGTAGTAAAGGATGCGAATTTGCCCACTGATATCAATAGCGGCGAGGCAAAGAACAAGGGCGGACCCACCGCACCGAATACGTCAGAGTTGTGGCTTGAGTTTGATTTTGAGCATAACGCTTGTAGGCAGCCCAAGGGAAATGATGACCGGGATCTCGCGCAAGTTGACTGCTGCAAACCGCAGCCCGGCGACCACTGGTGGCGGATTAAACCGTGGACCGGTGGCGGCACTTCTGAACCTGCCTGCTGGTGGAATCATGGGCAGAACGCGGTTCTTGGTGATGTACATGTCTTTGATGAAGATTGTACGGCAAATACCGCGGCGACTCAGACCGGCGATGGTATGATCATGGAAGTTCACCTGAACTATAAAGAGGGAATGACTATATCGACCATCAAGCCTCAAGAATTCACTGATGGAGTCAGAGTGGGATTTGACTCAACGATGAATGATCACGAAGCCGCAGGTGAGAGTCGAGAAGGTTCTATTTCTTGGGCATCATCCTTTGAGAATGACAACTGTGTCTGCATCTACGGCGACCTCCAGATGATCGGTGTGCGCGCTGTCAGTCCCAAGGACAAGCTCCCGCAGACATGGGGCAATATCAAGCTGAATGTAGAACGAGGCCTATAATTAGGTAGTCCAAATATGAAGCGTGATGTGCTGTTAAGTCAGGGCATCACGCTTTATTTTTATCTCTTGTTGAATATATGGTAGATCTTAGAATTAATGAGACACTCCAAACCGGTGCGGTTGCAAACCGCACCTACCGGGCTCCCGTTTGGTAGGCACTGTTTCCAACCGCACCTACCGGGGAGCGAAAGCGTCTATTTATTTTTAGAATTCACCATACAGATCGGCTGTGATTCTGTAGGCGATTACATTACAGATTTTGACTGCACTGTTCACACCGAAATGTGACAAGGTCTCAATAACAATGGTTTAAGCATCAAGGGAAATTGAAAGACGATAACTCAACGTTTCTTAAAATAATTCAAATTGTGTTTTAAAGAGATAAGGAGGGAGTTGAAATGAAAAGAATTTTATTATCACTATTCACCCTCGTATTCGCCAGCGTTATGGTGTGTCTCTTAGTGTCCCCTACCGCTACGGCGAAAATCCTTTTTGAGGATAACTTCAAAAACGCAGAGAAGTCGAAAAACAACTGGGTGTTTGCCGCAGGAGATTGGAAGGTTCAGGGCGGTAAACTGACGCAAGGGGCGGTGGTAGACCGCACAATGGCATACATGTCAGATGCCGCTTGGCCAGAAGAATATGATGCCAAGGAGACCGCGCTGACGCAGTATATTGTTGAGGTGACTGTAAAGAAACTCAGAGGCGAGAATGGTGCCTTGATCTTCTGGCGTATCCGAGATGATATGAAAGTGCAGGTCGGCAGGGAGTGTGGCGGCGGTTTTAACAGTTCATTCTGTTTAGGCGATGCCGGTGCAAAAGGACGCCTCGAAGATATAGGCAAAGGTCGCATTAAACTTTGGTGGGATCTGGGTCGAGAGGGCAAAACGTCGGTTCTGGTGAGAGACATTAATGGACTTGCCAAAGACAGAAACGGCACAGATTCAAAACACAAACTCACGAAAAACAAAGAGCATCGCATCAGAATTGAAAATGATGCTATACTTGTTAAGATGTTTTTTGACGAGGAACTGGTCTGGGAAGGCAAGGAAATCAATGGTGCTAATAAGGGTGGCAGGATTGCTCTAGGCACCCATGCGACATCTGTTGAATTTTCTGACCTTGTTATCACTGACCTTAAGGGACAAGGTGTTGAGCCCGGCGGTAAAATAACAACCACCTGGGGTTCGCTAAAAACTGGCAGATAAATCTGTTTCATTGCATTCAGGCGTTTATCTCTAGAGGGGAGGGATATGAAGGAAGTATTATCAATTCCGTATAATTTTGTAGGGGTGTGCTTGGTTGCGCTTATCGCACTTGCTTCCCCTGCTACAGCACAGATCCTGTTTGAGGATAATTTTTCAAAGCCGAACCGTACCGCGGAACAGTGGACGTTTTTACAAGGAGCATGGGAAGTTCAAGGCGGCGCGCTCCAGCAAGGTCAGGCGGATGGGCGCACCATCGCTGTCGTCTCGGATGATTTCTGGGATGATACGTGGAACGAGTACATATTTGAAGTAACTGCAAGAAAATTAAGGGGCAGTAATGGGGTTCGCATCTTTTGGCGGATCAAAGATGATTTGCAGCCCGGTCCCGGTAGAGACGACGCCCGGTCGTTTACGCTAAATGGTCCTGTTAAGGGACGGCTTGCCGATGAGAAATCCCGTATCAAGTTTTGGTGGGAGATCGGTTGGAAGAACAGTGAGTCATTTATCCTCCGAGATGTCAGAGGGATTACGGATATCAAAAAAGGGACTGAGACAAAACACAGGATAGGAAGAGATGATCTACATATCAAAATTTTGAATCAGGGTCTCTTCATCCAACTGTTCCTTGATGATGAATTAATTTTTGAAGGAAAGGATATAAACGGTAGCAAAGGAGGGCGTGTCGGCGTAGGCACAGAGGCTACCACCGCTGTATTTGACAATGTTTTTGTTACTGGTCTCAGGGGCAGATCCGTTGAACCGGGAGGTAAATTAACGACCTCTTGGGGATTGCTGAAAACCCGCTGATAAATCTGTTCTTTCGCATTCAATCGTAGGGGCATTTAATTTATCGTAGCTCGATCGCCCGGTCAAGGCTACGGCGGGGAAACCAGATGCCCCGCCTACGGATTCGTGTCATTCCGAATATCCCTATCAATCGTTTATATTCAAGATCTACTTCGTAAAGCCCCCGCCTTTTGGTGTGGGGCTTTCTTCTTTTTAATATTCTAGGACTTACGCAGCTAAACGGTTAAAGCCCTGTAGTTCGGCGATGAATCGCCGCTGGACACCGCTCAACGCCCGATGAATCGGGCAACTACAATCGAAGTGCGTAAGTCCTGTGTTCTACAGAATCCTCGTCTATTTCTCCCCCATGAAGAATGCAAACACGATAATCTCAATCAAAAAGCGTGCGGTGGTCATCGGCGTGCTGCTAATCATCGCCAACAGTTATTGGATCGCCTATGTCGAAATGATATGGCATACGGCGCATCTGACAACTGTTTCGCTATCGGTCAACGTCATGTTTGCTGTGCTGATGATAACATGGCTAAACATAATTGTCCGTCAGGTTTCGCCAAAGTCTGCGCTCAATCAGCAGGATCTACTGGTTATCTATGCGATGCTTGCGGTGGGAAGCTGCTTTTCCGGGCACGACGCGATGCCCCGCTTGATGGGATTGATGCCCTACGCCTTCCGTTTTGCGACCCCTGAGAACGACTGGGCGGCGCTGCTATTCCACCACTTGCCGGATTGGTTGGTTATCTCCGACCCGAAGACCGTCAACGATTTTTATGAAGGAAATGTCAATTTCTTTACAGGCGGCTACGTGCGGTATTGGGTGACGCCTATTCTATCGTGGTCGATTGTCATCTTTTCGTTAATGCTCATTTTCCTCTGCCTCACATCGCTTATTAGAAGGCAGTGGGTCGAGCGTGAGAAATTGGCGTATCCGATTATCCAAATCCCCCTCGAAATTACAACTGACTCTGGGGGCATCTTCAGGAATCGTGTCCTGTGGATCGGTTTTGGGCTCGCCTTCGGAATTGATCTGTGGAACGGAATAGCGTATTTTTTCCCTATCCTCCCCTCGCTGCCCATTAATGACCGCACCAGAAATGTCTTCAGCTTTTCCCAGAAACCGTGGAATGCGATGGGCAGTACCTCTTTTTATTTTCACCCCTATCTGATCGGTCTCTCCTTTGTCCTTCCCTTGGATCTTTCCTTTTCGTGTACGTTCTTCTACCTCCTGCGGAAGGCGCAACTTGTCTTCGGGAGCATGGCGGGTATCAGGAGTATTCCCGGCTACCCATTCTTGGGGGAACAGGGGACGGGTGCCCTATTCGCTTTACTCGCCGTGACCTGTTGGACCGGCAGAAGACACTTTCTGCAAGTCCTCTCGCGCGTCATCCGTCCAGATCCAAATGATGAGGCGAACGAGCCAATCTCTTACCGAACTGCCGTCGCCACGCTGTTTATCTGTCTTCTTGTGTTGATGGTATTCTGCATAAAGGGCGGGATGTCGTTCTGGGGCTATGCTGTTTTTATCGGCATTTACTTCGCGATTGTTGTTGGATTGGCGCGTATGCGGGCAGAGTTGGGTCCCCCAATCCACTCCATCGGCTACATCAACCCACAGTACATGATGGTTGCTATGTTCGGGACGCGACGCCTCAAACCGGGGAATTTAACGATCCTCTCGTTGATGAACTGGATGAGTGGTGCCGGATTTCGCACCCACCCGATACCCGATCAACTTGAGTCCTTCAAGCTGGCAGAACGAACTAACATCAGAAATCGGACGATGTTCATCGTGCTAATCATCGCTAGCATTGTCGGTATCGAATCTAGCCTCATCCTTTACCCATATACGATCTACAAGACAGGGGTTGCGGCGGGGTCTGAACAGATTCATGCCGGTGGTGCGGGAACTTACAACTATCTCTCTGGATGGTTGGTCAATCCGAAGCCAACGAATTGGCTGTCAATGGGCGTCCTCGGATTTGCTTTTTTCGTGAATCTCGGTATAATGTTTCTGCGTGCACGCTTCGTCTGGTGCCCACTTCATCCGGCGGGCTACGTTATCGGTCTGGCACCCGGCACAACGGATATGATCTGGTTCCCTGTAGCGATCGCAATGACTACTAAGTGGCTGCTAATCAGGCATGGCGGTATCAAAGCGTATCGTGCCGCAATTCCCTTCTTCGTGGGCTTGGTTCTTGGTGAAGCGGTGATGGGCTGCTTCTGGCCTATCTTGAGTCTTATCCTTACGTCCTCTGTGTATAGTTGGTGGTAGCGGTGGACAGGGGAATTGCATCTGCATTGTCTGAAGTATTCTTTTATACCACAATCTGTTAGACTGTGATCCGAGGACGCAAACTAACAGTTTGCGCTACATTTATCTGACACAGTACTAGTAACTTGGGGGTAAATAAGCAAAAATACGCTACTCTGGTTTTTTTTGCGAAAAAGGTAACAAAGGTAACACCAAAAAAGGTAACAAAGGTAACACCAAAAGGGGAAAAGTTACACAGGTTACGGCACTTGGTAAATGCCTCCTTATTTCTCGTGTTTACTATAATTGGTCACTCTGTACCGGCGCAGTTGGAAACAGCGCCTACCAAGCTAGAGACTGAACGACGCAGTTGGAAACAGCGCCTACCAAGCTAGAGACTGTACCGGCGCAGTTGGAAACAGCGCCTACCAAGCTGGAGACTGAACGGCGCAGTTGGAAACAGCGCCTACCAAGCTAGAGACTGAACGACGCAGTTGGAAACAGCGCCTACCAAGCTAGAGACTGAACGGCGCAGTTGGAAACAGCGCCTACCAAGCTGGAGACTGAACGGCGCAGTTGGAAACAGTGCCTACCAAACATGGGGAGCGAATCGGTTTGATGAAGCTAAGTGTTTTGATGCCAGTTTACAATGAGAGAAAAACGCTTGCGGAGATCGTTTCGCGGGTGCTTAAACAGAGAATCAACGGCATCGATTCCCTTGAACTAGTGATTGTGGATGACGCGTCAACCGACGGCTCCACTGAAATTATCGAACAGTTAGCAAGAACTCATCAGCAGATTAAACCGATTTTTCAAGAAAAGAACCGGGGGAAAGGTGCTGCAATCCGTGAAGCGATTGAAGTTGCTTCTGGGGATGTAGCCATTATCCAAGATGCGGATCTGGAATACGATCCGAATGATTTCCGAGTGGTATTGACTCCCGTCCTACAGGGTTGTGCAGAGGTGGTTTACGGATCTCGCTTTATGATAAAAAAGGGTGGGCATGACTTATTGTCCAAACATGCTTTGGGGAATAGATTTCTGACGTTCTTGAGTAACAGGTTGACAAAGCTCAATCTGACGGATATGGAAACCTGTTATAAAGCATTTCGCTTACAATACCTGAAAACAATCCCGCTGCGGTCGAACCGTTTTGGGATTGAACCAGAGATTACGGCGAAAATTGCCCAGCGGAAGTTACGTTTCCACGAGGTTCCGATCAGTTACCACGCCCGTACCTACGCCGAAGGTAAAAAGATTAAATGGAAAGATGGAATTGTTGCGATTTATATTATTCTCAAATATTGGCTTGTCAATGATAGTGTGAAAAAAAATTAACCGAGAAGGAAAATGATCGAATATAACTGTGATCAGTGCAACGCAGCATACCGTATCGACACCCTCCGGTACAAATGTGATTGCGGTCAACCGCTTCAACTGACAAAAACAGAGGGTGCATTTTCAATTGACCGGGTTTCCAAGGAGGACAGCACACTCTGGCGTTATCGCCAAGCTTTGCCGGTTGCCGATGAGGGATCAATCATCTCGCTCGGTGAGGGGATGACGCCGCTTGTGTCCTTTGATAACGATACACATGACCATCGGCTGAAGTTGGATTTTGTTTGCCCGACAGGGTCATACAAGGACCGTGGGGCTGCCCTCCTGTTGTCCAAAGTCAAGGAACTCGGTGTCCAAGAGGTGGTCGAGGATTCGTCGGGAAATGCGGGGGCAGCAATTGCGGCGTATAGCGCGAAAGCGGGAATTGATTGCACAATCTATTGTCCGGAGTCTACCTCAAAGGGCAAGCTGGCGCAGATCTCGATGTACGGTGCGAAACTAAAACTGATTGAGGGGAATCGTGCGGCTACGACACAGGCAGTCCTTGAAGCAGCGGAGACTACCTATTATGCCTCGCACAACTGGAATCCCTTCTTTTTAGAAGGCACAAAAACTATCGCCTTTGAGATCGCGGAGCAGCTCGGTTGGCAGACGCCAGACCATGTCATCTGTCCAATCGGGTTTGGAAGCGTCTATATGGGCTTGCATATCGGATTTGGGGAGCTTTACGCACAGGGGATTATCACCAAAATCCCTCGCTTACTTGGCGTTCAATCTGCTGCGTGCTGTCCAGTTTACAAGGCTTATTCCGAAAATAGGTCGCAGATCGAACGGTCTCCCCAGACTTATGAGACGCTCGCAGAGGGGATCACATCGGAGGCACCGGTCCGTGGGAGTACGATTATGAAGGCACTGCGTGAGACCAACGGTGCGGTCACAATCGTTGATGAGGCGGAGATTGAGTCCGGGATTAAAGCCCTCGCCTCAAAGGGCATCTACGTCGAGCCTACTTCCGCCGTTATCGTCAAAGCGTTTGATAAGTTTGTGGAATCGGAAATTATCCGTGCAGGGGATATCACCGTCTCCATCCTGACAGGCTCAGGTTTGAAGGCGACCGATAAACTAATGAAGATTGCATAAGAGGATGCGAGGAGATACACGATGGAACAATCCGAAGGGAGACTTCGCGATCAAGTGGCGATTGTTACCGGCGCTGCACAAGGGATGGGTGCCGCGATTGCCGGACGTTTGACAGCGGAAGGTGCGAAGGTTGTCTTGAGCGACATTAATGTGGAAAAGGTCGCGGGGGTCGCTGAGAGAATAAACGCTACCATTGAGGGCAGTGCGATGTCGATGAAGACTGATGTCACGAAAGAGGACGAGGTCGCTGAGATGATAGAGGCGACTATTGCTCACTATGGGACCGTTGGTATTCTGGTCAACAACGCGGGCATCCTCTATCCGACCCGAATTGACTACGTTACCAAAGCCGAATGGGATGAGGTCCTTGATGTGAACCTGAACGGTAGCTTTCTCTGTTCAAAGGCGGTGCTGCCGATTATGAAGGAAAACAAATTTGGCCGCATCGTCAATATGTCTTCATCTGCGGGGAGAAGTGTCAGCACGCTCGGTGGTGTTCATTACACCGCCGCCAAAGCGGGTGTCCTCGGCTTGACGCGCGGCATGGCAAAAGAGGTTGCCCCCTTCGGTATCACCGTCAATGCAATTTGTCCCGGACTAATCGACACCGAGATGGCGCGGGAGAATTGCACTCCTGAACAATTACGCGCTTATGAAGAGAGTTTTCCGATTTCTAGATTAGGGACACCCGAAGAAGTGGCACAACTCATAATCTTTCTGGCAACGGATGCTGCGTATATCACAGGGGCATCAATTGATATCAACGGCGGTGATTTGATGATGTAGGAGAGTATGGTAGATTTTAGAATTACTTAGACACTTCCAATGCACAGACAACCCCCTAAATCCCCCTTATCAGGGGGACTTTTGGAAATGTCTACTGATTTCTCTAATTCACCATAAATTACCTATCGTCTAGCGAAATGGAGGGATACGGAATGATTGATACGATGAAAACTCATTTGAGAACGCAGCTCAAAGCAATTGAGGAGAGTGGGTTATATAAAAGAGAGCGAATCATCACCAGTCCACAGCAGGCACGCATCAATGTCCAGACCGGTGAAACGGTTCTCAATATGTGTGCCAATAACTATCTTGGGTTGGCGAATCACCCGGAGATCGTTCAAGCAGCAAAGGACGGCATAGATCAATGGGGACATGGGCTTTCGTCTGTGCGATTTATTTGCGGGACGCAGTCCATTCACAGGACGCTGGAGGAGAAGATCTCCGAATTCCTCGGCACGGAGGACACTATCCTTTATACCTCCTGTTTTGATGCGAATGGGGGACTGTTTGAGACGTTGCTGACCGAAGAGGATGCGATCCTCAGCGACGAGTTAAATCACGCCAGCATCATTGACGGGGTGCGGCTGTGCAAAGCAAAGCGTCTGCGTTTTAAGAATAGTGACATGGGTGATCTGGAAGCGAAACTCAAGGACGCTCAGGATTCGCGCTTTCGTTTGGTTGCGACGGATGGCGTGTTCTCTATGGACGGCACCATCGCCAACCTACAGGATCTCTGCGATCTTGCGGATAGATACGATGCGTTGGTCATGATCGACGATTCCCACGCAACCGGATTCATGGGGAAAACGGGGAAAGGCACGCACGAATACCGCGATGTGATGGGCAGAATCGACATTATCACCAGCACGCTTGGAAAGGCGCTTGGCGGTGCTAGCGGCGGATTCACAAGCGGTAGAGGTGAAATCATTGATCTGCTGCGCCAACGTTCACGCCCTTATCTGTTTTCCAATACCGTCGCCCCCAGCATCGTCAGTGCGTCCCTGAAGGCACTTGAGATGATAACAGCGTCCACCGCGCTGCGGGACAAGCTAGAGGAAAATACCCGTTACTTCCGAGCAAAAATGGAGGAAGTGGGGTTTGATATTCCAGCGGGCTCCCATCCTATTGTGCCGATTATGCTTGGGGATGCAAGGTTGGCGCAGGAGATGGCGGCGCGAATGCTTGAAAAGGGGGTATATGTGATTGGGTTCTTCTATCCTGTCGTCCCCGAAGGTACGGCGCGAATTCGGACGCAGATCTCCGCTGCTCATTCGATTGAGGATCTCGATTTCGCTGTCAGGAGGTTTGCCGAGGTTAAGGGAGAGTTTGGGATGTAATTGCCTCTGAGTCATCAAGACGGACGATTTGTCTAACAACCTATCGCCTCGTTCTGCAGCCCTCAAGCCCTTAGTCTTCGGTCTTCGCAGTAATAAATTGGATTTGTTGCTTCAATTGATTTCCATAAAGATCTATGACACTGAGCTCAATCTGATAAACTGCGTTGCCGACCAGTTCATTTCCTGATGTTGGGACCATCTTAAGTTCATACGACGATTCCTGCTGTATTTCCCATACTAAAATCTTGCCCTTGAGACGGCTGAACGGCACACCCCTAGCCAAAGGGGTGTACTGTGGCGGAACATCAAGACGGATAATACTTTCTGTAGCATCATAGATATAGTTATTGACCCTAAAATAGATGCCCTCCTGATTCAGTGCTGTGCTATCTACAGTGTTGTCGCCATCTTTAACGGAACTCTCTAAAATTGCCGGAGACGGGAACGCTTCGAGGGCTTTTTTTGCTTTATGGATATTATCAAGGGTTTGTCGTGCTTGATACTCCGCCAAATCCAACTGCTTTAGTGCCCGCACCGCCGTTTCGCAGAGACTCGCCTCTCCTCGTTCAAGGCCCTTGTTTAGACCTGCAATTAAATTCGGAATAACCTCTGGCGGGAGTGGACCAGCGCAATATTTGCTAGTGGGGTGATAGGCATCGTTCCAGGCGTACACGTAAGCCTCAGCGACACCGAAACGGACACTCCATTTAGGCGAGCGCAGTGCCATGGCTAATTGGACTCGATCCCCTATTCTTAGAAAAGCGTAGATAGCATTACTATTCCGGTGGGGGTGTTCATAGTCGAGTATTTCCAACATAGCGTCTGCCACTGCCGAGACGTCATCTAGGTAATCATGTGAGCCCATGAACATTAGAATCACGCTATCCTGCACCTGCGGATCCTCACTGTGCAGTGCCTTTAACAATGCAGGAACGGCTGATGTTCCCAACTCAACCAATCCATCTATCGCCTCCTCCTGCGTGGCTTGAACACCAAGTTGTTGGATTAACAATTCAATCTGCTGTTCTTGACTTTCTTGTTGTTGTGTGTGAGATGGGATAGCTGTCAGAATTAAACCACAGAAAACTATAATACAATAAAGCCGTTGCCTATTCATTTAGTTTCCTTCCTTGAGGGCGGTAGAAAACACAGTTGGGTTATCTAAACTGGGTTCGTGTACTATGGTGAAGGCGGAAAATAATCTGAGGCGTAAGATGCCAAGGACATGAGCTTCGCCCGGTATGACCCGCCCATGTTACCCGCCGCTCTTTGCGCGAGTTGGGTGGGTTCAAATTCGCTATGCGTCACATGCCAATCAGTTGGTTGATTGGTATCACGAATTTCCCAAACCAGTTGGGCATCTCGGTCGAAGGACATTAGTTCCATATGATAACGCGCTTGCGGCGTAAAGTTGGCCGGGTCAAATATGTGGGAATTTGTTATGAAGTTATGTGCATGGGACAGTTCGTGATTCAGGATGATACGCAGTTTAGCCATCTGACTCGGATAACGATGAGATCCTTTTTCAGGTTTACTGGATTTTAGAATCTCTATCGGGATCCGGTCCTGATCAAGGTCGTTGGGATCGGTATAAGCATGTGCAGATTTTGCAGGTTGACAATGAAACACAAATTCGCTATTATAGTCTAAATTGCTAGTTGTCCTTTGGGATTGATATATGTCAATTCGTGTAGTGAACGCAGATCTGCGTTCACTACGAAACCCCTTTCCCGACCCAACGGAAGCGCGAAAGCGAAAAAACGAGTCCCAATCTGCATAAGAGCAAGGAACAACAATGGTTGTTCCCTAGAACTCTTTAGGCTTAACAACACTGATGGATTTTGGTGATTTGCACTGCCGTGCACATCGCGCTCCTCCGGAGCGCAGGGATTGACCTCATTGCGATTCTATAGACATATCGCTCCGCTGGAGCAAAAGATAGAATCCTTCAATCTTAATGACAAACCGATGGATTTTCAACACTAGTAACTTGCGTTATTATAACCTAAGTTGACACTATCTGAGATAATCCTAGAACGTCGAGATATGAATCTCGACCTACGGGTGTTGCATACTAAGTCCTGAAAGCATAAGTTAATTTTACTCTAACTCGCTAATGGTTGTCCGATAAAATTGTCGAATTGAGATTCCTCTTGACAAGCGGTTTTGAATCTTGATACAGAAAGGAAAACAAAATTGAGAATTATTGACCCACATGTTCATGTTTGGAAAAATGACCCACAATTCCCGTGGGCACCTGAGACAACAAGTCCACCGGCTGACGATGCCACACCGGAGATGTTACTGGATTTGATGAATGCCAACGGTGTTGAGAAAACGGTGTTGGTGCAAGTCATCCATTATCGCTGGGACAACAGTTACGCCGCTAAGGCGATAAAAGACTATCCCGATAAATTCATGGCGGTCTGCCGGGTTAACCCGGAAGATCCCGACGCACCCGACCATCTGAGTTACTGGGTTGAGGAGCACGGCATCCACGGTGTCCGCCTCAGTCCGTCTGGCAGTGCCACCGACGATTGGTTCACAGGTCCGCTGATGGATCCAATCTTCAGCCGTGCAGAAGCGCTCGGCGTTCCGATGTTAATTTTGACCGGTGTCGATCGGATGCCCGACCTCGCGGCGATCTTGGAACGGCACACCGATCTTGATGTTTCTATCGATCACATGGCAAGCGCGCCACTGGATGACCCCGACAAGCAGCAGTTACTGCTAGATATGGCACGATTCCCACGGGTTTACGTCAAAATTAGCCACACATGGTCGTCTTCCGATAGCACATATCCTTGGGCGGATGCACACGACTTGGTCAAGAAAGTGTATCAGGCATTTGGCGGGAAGCGCATCATGTGGGGAACGGATTGGCCCGTCTGCTTGCCCAACGCGACCTACGCCCAAACCCTATCCGTTGTGCGGGACGAGATGGACTTCTTCGCGCCCGAAGATCGGGAATGGGTATTGGGCAAAACCGCACTCCAGCTTTGGAATTTTGGGGAATAAGATTGGTCTTCAGGAGCGTGGGAAGAATATTTAACGCAAAGACGCAAAGATGCTGAGTGGGTTGAAGTTGGGAGGTTCGTAGTAGGGTGATTCATCGCCCGTCCGGACGCGCAATGAATTGCGCTACTACAAACTGAGGGACGTAAGTCTCCACTCTGTTTTGCTAATAGGCGGTCCGTATTATGATAGATTTTAGAATTACTTGAACACTCCCAATGCACAGCCAACCCCCTAAATCCCCCTTATCAGGGGGACTTCATGAGGCTTCGCTAAAGGGAGTTACTGGCGAACGTCTGCTTATTTTTATGATTCACCATAAAAGCATGCCTTGCATAATCGATACCTGTGAGGATATGTACCTGATAGGAAAGGGGGCGTCTACCATGCTATTTTGCCCAGAATGCAGTGCTGAATATACTTTGGATATTTCAATCTGTGCTGATTGTCAAGTCGAATTAGTCCCGGAACGCCCACCGGAGGACACCGCGGAATACATTGATTGGGAAGTTGTTCAGGAGATTCCGAACGAATTTGTCGGAAACCTGATCAAGGGGGTGCTGGAGGGTGAGGGTATTGATGCGGTGGTGCGACCACACGAGATTTCCGCGCTCGGCGGGATCCGGCTTGAGGCTGAATGGGGTGAACTCCTTGTCCTCTCCGATCAGGTGCAAAATGCGAAGATGGTGATTGAAGACTACCTTGCAAACCTGCCTACGGATGCCCTCGAAAATGACGATGAGGATATTGTTTGAATCACGGATAAGCACGGATTGACTGATTACACGGATAAGGCAGGAAAACGGGAAAACGAGAAGACGGGAAAACCAGTCTTTTCGCTATAGAGGAGCGCGAGGTCTATAGCACGCGATATGGTGAAGCCCTGTGCGTTATATTGTTTGAATCACGGAGGTGGATTGCACGGATTCAGCACGTGCAATGAATCCCCGATAAATCGAGATGCAAATACCTACGGGGTGTGAGTAGAAGGCACGACTACGGTTTAGGGATATGAGCTAAAACGGAAAAACAAATGCCCCTAGAGGTAAACAAGATTTGGGTTGACAAACTCACTCCGATTCGCTATAATGCCTCAATCTTTTCTCAATAGAATCGCTCATTTCGTATGCCTCAATCAGGAGGATCGTTTGCCACGATTTAATAAACATTTAAGCCTTTTTATCCTCTGCGGAATTGTACTGTGCCCATGGACGACAGCCGATGGCGCAGAGATCCATGAAAACGTCGGGACACGGGCGATGACATTCCTGAAGATCGGCGTTGGTGCGAAAGCCATCAGTATGGGAGAGTCTCAGGTTGCGGATGCAGATGATCTGTATGCTACATATTGGAATCCGGCGGGGCTTGCCCAACTGCAACGACCGCAACTCGGCCTCATGCACAATGAATGGTTTGAGGGGATTAACCACCAATTCATCGGTTTTGCACAACCCCTTGGGAACGCAGGCACACTCGGCGGGAGTCTCATCTACCTCTCTTATGGTGAACTTGAGGGGTACGATGTTAATCAGAGCGGCGAGCCCGTTAAAACGGAGAATTTCCATCCTTATGACCTTGCCCTGATTGGGTCTTATGCCCGCCGATTCGGGGGCGCGCTTTCTTTGGGTGCTAACGCGAAATGGGTTCGAGAAAAAATTGATACGGAAAGTGCCCAAGTCATGGCGTTCGATATAGGTGGATTATACGCTATTCTTGACAATTCACTCTCTCTCGGATTCAACGTCCAACATCTCGGTGCCAAAGTCAAATTCGTTGAAGAGTCCTTTAGTCTGCCTCTTAACATCAAAGTCGGTGCGGCCTATCGACTGCTGGATGAGGCGTTTACTCTCACTGCCGACCTAAACCGTCCCAGCGACAATGACCCCACTGTTGGAGTGGGGGCGGCGTTCACAGCCTACGAACTCATCCATCTGCGTGCGGGTTATAAATATAAAGTCGGCGGCAACGATTTGGGAACGGCATCTGGCATCACCAGCGGAGTCGGATTTAGCATTGAGGGTTTTCAACTTGATTACGCCTTTGTCTCCTTCGGCAAACTTGGTGCCGCCCACCGATTTTCACTCATATCGAATTTCTAGCTTAGGATTTACGCATTGATGTGGATAATGCGTGAAACGTAATGCGTAATGCGTAAAAACGAGCAGCACGTAGGTTGGGTTGAATGGAAACAAGCAAGTATTTCAAATATGCCATTCAGGTTGCCAACGGTATGTGTGTTCAACTCCTGACAATTGTGTGAAACCCAACAATTCATAAGTTGTGAGGCGAAAGGTATAACGGTATACGGAATCTTGAAAATGATAAACAGGATGAAGAAATGCCTTCATTGAATCATAGTTATATTCGTCTTCAGATTCTCCGTCAGTTGCTTCAGAATGAGCAGGTTGAGCCCCTACCGGAACTCACTCTGGATATTGCAAATGGACTCACGCCGGATATTTCAATTTTCCCCAAAGAGCAAATACACCCAAATTTTTTCCGCGATGTCTCTAAATTTCAACAGATGCCGGTCTTAGCAATTGAGGTTATTTCTTCAAGCCAGACTATTGAGGAATTGCTGGAAAAAGCAGCACAATTAATTCAAGCAGGGGTCAAGGCCGTCTGGACAATAGAGCCTCATAGCAGAAGCGTATTCGTAACGACCTCGTCAGAGGAAAAGTTGTTCCATGATCGTATTGTTGAGAATGAGGATATTCAAGTCGATTTTGCAAAAGTATTTGGTCAGCGGACAAAGACGTAAGGAATCAAATGTGTGTAGGGAACAACGATCGTTGTTCCCTACGAATTATGGAGGATGAATCGCCATTACGAAGCATTCAGGTATTCAACTGCGTAAGTCCTAAACTTTGGTTAGGGGACACAACTGCTATGGATTTTGTTCAACTTACCGAAGAACAACGTCGAGATTTTAACGAGAACGGCTATCTGATTGTGCCTCAAGCCCTTGATAGGGCTACGGTCGATCGCCTCATCGAAGCCGGTGACCGGTTGATGGAATCGTTCGAGTACGAAGATTACTACGCACATCGACGGCCCGGCCTTATCCAAGAGGAAGACGCCTACGCATCACTCGTTACGAACTCAAGCACGGTGCCGCTGATCGTTCAACTGCTCGGTCCTAACATCCATATCACCAATACCGCGTTGATTTATAAGCACCCACAAGCCCCCGAAACACCCGCCTCCCGCAACTGGCACCGCGATGTCGGGGTCCATCTCGATCTTGGACATCAGAAACTGCCTCGTGTCGGGTTGAAAATCGGCTACTGTCTGACAGACTTCACCGGGCCCGATACTGGTGCGACCATGTTCGTCCGCAAAAGCAACAACCTCAGCGAGCCGTTGCCTATCCCCAAGGGCAAAGTTGACCCATTGGAGTATGATGAGCCTATCCTCCGTGCCGGAGACGCGTATCTATTCGAGAGTCGGATTTACCATGCCGCTGCCCTCAACTTCACTGATCAGGTTGCCAAGGTTGCGATTTACGGCTACCACTATTCTTGGGTCAAGCCAGACTACTATCTTCGACACTATAACGGCAGGTTGCAGCCGGACGCAGCACTATTGGAAAAATTAGATGATGTTGGCAGACAGCTGCTCGACGCGGGAGAGGGGACCGATGGTCGTTCTGCCCCCAACGGCATCCAGTGGCCCCTTGTCGAATGGGCGGAGCGACACGGTGTTATGCCGGAAGAACAGACGCATGTTGTTGAGGTTTGAAAAAGCGTTAAGCTCCCCTATAGATATTGATTCCCTCCTGAAAGAAGTTGTCCGCCCTTATGAACAAGGAAATTTATGTTCGTAAAATCTTCTCATCAATTGCGAAACGGTACGACTTCCTCAATTCCTTGTTAAGTCTGCGCCGCGACCGAGCGTGGCGGAAGTTCACAGTACAGGTGAGTGAAGTGACGCAGGGGAGCAGGGTCCTTGATGTCTGTACTGGTACGGGTGAACTGGCACTTGCCTATGCTGACAAAACTAGCAACACCGCTGTGATTGGCACAGACTTCGTTTATGACATGCTCGCTGTTGGCAGGGATAAGGTTGCAAAGCAGGGACGGACTAACGCTTTTATTCCAATAGAAGCGGATACACTTGAACTTCCATTTGCGGACAACACCTTTGATATCGTATCGGTCGGTTTTGGTATCCGCAATGTTGCCGATCTCCGACTTGGCATTCGTGAAATGTGCCGAGTGGCTGTGGCGAATGGGCGTATCGCCATCCTTGAGTTTACGCAACCGACGACGCCTCTGTTTCGCCGTATATACTACTTCTATTTCAGGGGTCTCCTGCCGTGTATCGGCAATCTAATCTCAAGGAACAGGGATGATGCCTACGGTTATTTGCCGGATTCCGTCATGCAGTTTCCAGATTGTGAACAACTCAAGGCGATTATGGAGGAGTGTGGTCTCACAGATGTCCGATTCTACCGGAAAACGCTTGGCATTGTCGCAATTCATGTTGGACGAAAAAAATGACTCGGCTACCTTGGATTTGCCTAATTATCCCGGTCGTAGTGATGCTTGCTGGGTGTAGTGAAGATACGACACTTAAAATTGGGATTAGCATTCCAGAAACGACAGCCCCTGTTTATACCCTCATAAAGCAGGCGATGATTGACGGCGAAAACGATTACGGAGTCAAGATTCTGTGGAATGGAGTCCGAGATGCGGGGGTCAAACAGAATATAGCGACATTAGAAACACAACAGATCCGTGGGATGCTTGATGAGGGGATTCGGGTCCTGATTCTCAAGCCTGTTGGCGGGAAAAACGCCTACTCCATTCTGAAAGAGGCAGAACGCAGGAACGTCCCCGTTATCACGCTTGATCGGTTGTTGGGCAGTATAAACGTGCGAGGACATATTACCGTCAATGAAACTGGGTTGGGGGAAGCGGCTGCCGAATATGCGCTCGAAGAGATCGGTTACAAGGGCAATGTGCTGGTGTTGGAGGAGTCAACGGGGGCAGAATCCTTTCGGAATGTTTCGTTGGGGATTTACCGTGCCTTAGATCAGTATTCCGATAAAATTCGGGTGCATTCCCACGCCTCTCGGCTAGATCCAGATGTTGCATTGGATCTGACGGATCGTGTTCTGAAAAATTACGCGGGGAATATTCAAGCGATTATCGCTGTAGATAGTGCGCTAGCGGTCGGTGCGGTGCGCGGTGTGCAGCTGCACGAACTCGCCGATCAGATCATCACGGTTGGAGTGGGTGCGGGTGAGGAGGCGTGTCGTCAGATTATGTTCAAGCAGCACGACGCCGAAGTGGATACGATGCCTTACCAGCGGGGTCAGGCTGTGTTAAAGGCGGCGTTAGATGCGCTGAACGATCGTCCTTTCTCCTTTGATGTCGAACTGCCTAACGGTCGAATTTTAACGAGAACGAAATTCAGCACAATCCGTCTTATTACACCCGCCAACTATTCGGTGGTTGGACGGATGTGGCCCAATCTGTTTACAGACAAATAGGACTTACGCACCTGTTGACCAATCGGCGCGTTTTGGACGGAAGGATGGAAGGCATAAAGAGGGGAAAGATGGTTGGAAGTTCACTCCCATTCTTCCCATCTTCCATTCTTCTCGCCTTCCAATCGCCCCAGCAAAGGAAGGGATTTTGCGTAAGTCCTGACAAAAAGTAGGTGGTAGGGATGCGATATATTTTGTGCTTCTTAATAGTTGGATTGTTTATCTGCCCCTTGTTCGCTTCAAATCAAGAGCAGGCTGGGGGGGAACCGCTGCAGGTTGGTGAAGATGCCCCTGATTTCACCTTGCAAGACGCCGAAGACCAAGAGCACGCCCTCAAGAAGATGCGGGACAAGGTTGTCTTTCTGATAATGGGGAATCGGAAAATCCGTGAGGAAGATGACAAATGGGGGCACGCCTTTCAGCAAGATTATCAGGAGAACGATCAGGTCGTCGCATACATTATCGCTGATATGCGGAGTGTGCCGGCATTCGTGCCTAAAGGCTTCGTTAAAAGGCAGCTCAAGAAGGATAAACCGCCGGTGACGTTGTTACTCGATTGGAAGGGCAAAGTGCATCAAGTGTATCGTACGGAGAAAGAAAAACCAAATCTCTACATCATTGACCCTGACGGGAAACTTGCCTTTCATATAAAATCTAACTTCGATAAGGAGACCTATCAGAAACTGAAAGCAGTGATTGATGGGTTTACTAACTAATAACCATAGGACTTACGCAGTTAAATGGTCAAAGCCCTGTAGTTCGGCGATTCATCGCCGTAGGACAACATTGCCAACGCCCGATAAATCGGGCAACTACAATCAAAGTGCATAAGTCCTGAACCAGTTAAACTTTTGACTCATGTCAAAGGAAGGTGTGGCACAGCTTAGAGAAACCGAGTTTTGCCGAAAAAACTCGGTTTCTGCTGCACGATTTCTTAACATGAGCGAAACTTTTATTAAAAACGAGGAACGAATCAATATGAACAGTGTATCTTCAGATAAACCTTTGGTCAGTATTGTTATGGGCAGTGATTCTGATCTGGGAAAGATGAGCGAAGCTGCCGAAGTCTTAGAAGAATTTGATATCCCCTTTGAAATCACGATTTCTTCCGCCCACCGCTCGCCGGAGCGAACGATGGAATATGCACACGGTGCCGGTGACCGGGGTGTGCATGTTATCATCGCCGGTGCAGGACGGGCAGCCCATCTCGCCGGCGTCATCGCCGCACATACCACCCTGCCTGTTATCGGTGTTCCGATTGATGGTGGACCGCTCAACGGCGTGGACGCGCTTTATGCCACCGTACAGATGCCGCCCGGTATTCCTGTCGGGACAATGGCGATTGGATCCGGGGGCGCACGTAACGCGGGACTTTTTGCCGTCCAGATACTCGCGCTCAAATTTCCTGAACTCGGTGAGAAACTTGACGCCTACAAAGTCAAACTCAGCGACGGTGTGGCAGAGAAAGCCGCACGGTTAGACGAGGTTGGCTACAAAGATTATTGATCATGACGCAAACTGTAGAGGCAAATTGCTCCTCAGACCTTTCGATAAGAGACGGGAAATCTGCCTTTAAGACGCATAGCCCTGAGGAAACGCAGGAGATCGGCGTAAGAATTGGGGGTCAGCTTAACCCCGGCGATGTTGTAGCACTTATCGGTGACTTGGGAGTGGGGAAAACCTGTCTGACACAGGGCATCGCCCGCGGTGCTGGTGTCTGTCAAGATGAGACCGTCAATAGCCCTTCCTACATCCTTATCAACGAGTATGAGGGGAAGATCCCGATCTACCACATTGATCTCTATCGGCTTGAGCGGGTGGAAGATATTGTCGATCTTGGGTTGGAGGAGTATTTAGAGGGAGATGGTATCTGCGTCATCGAATGGGCGGATCGGATGGGTGAATTGCTGCCTGAACGCCACATTCAGGTCACAATCACCGGAGAGGACGAGTTCACACGCGCGATCGAAGTGGCTCATGTTGGTGCCAACAATTAGGTTCTGTCAAATAAATCATGATAAAGCACTCACGGCTTGGCGGGAGAGGTGTCTAAAGGCGGCTTTTGTACCACGATCTGTTAGATTGTGATCCGAGCCCGCAAACTAACAGTTTGCGCTACATTTATCTGACACAGTATTAGGTTCTGTTGACATTTGGGTGTCGAGATATGAATTTAATGCGTAATACATAATGCGTAAGAAGAAACGGAACGCAGATCTGCGTTCCCTACGAATTAGCTCTGTCCGATCCGTTGAAAAGCATAGCTGCCATGAATGAGTGAAGGTTAGAACCGTGCAATCCAAGCGATACAATATCTTGTGTCTTGATAGTGGATCCGGTATTGGAGGCGGTCAGCGTAGCTTGCTATTGCTGCTAAAACATCTGGACACGACGCGATTTCGCTCATTCGTCGGTTGTTTAGGGGACAGTATGCTGGCAGCGGCGGCGCGAAAGGCGGGACATAGGGTCCTCCCACTCGATTTGCCGCAACAGCACGATAAGGGGGATAAGGTCCGCCGCTTTACATTTGATGATCTCACGCGTGATCTGCGGCAGCTCAAGGTTATCTTTCAACTTTTGGGGGTGCTAGCAGAAAAGCAGATTGATCTGATCCATGCGAATTCGTTGGCTGCAGGTCTAATCGGTGGGGTTGCTGCCAAGCTCTACGGTGTTCCGATTGTGATGCACAAACGGTACGCCACCGCGTATGGCGTTTTGGATCGGATCTGTGAGGCACTGCTGGATCGTGTGATTCTGGTTTCGGAAGCAACGCGCTGGAAGTTTGCCCCGAACTCGAAGCAGGCGTTGATCTATAACGGCGTCGAACTTTCCTCGCTTCAGTCCTCATCGCAGACTGAAACCCTTAGAGCGGATCTCAACCTCGATCCTGATGCAGTGTTAATTGGTATTGTGACGCGTATCACGCCGGAGAAGGGGATTCATACCTTAATCGAAGCAACCGCCAAACTCAAAACATCGGCTTCTGTTCAGTTGCTTGTTGTGGGCGGACCCTACTTTCCCAAAGATACAGAGTATATCGACTCTCTGAAGGCACAGGCGAAAGAATTGGGAATCGCAGATCGCGTTGTCTTCACCGGCTTTCTGGAAGACACGGGTGCGATTCTATCCCTCCTCGACGTTGTGCTGCTCGCCTCGACCATCCCTGAAGCGTGTCCGCGCACCATCATCGAGGCGATGGCAGCCGGTGTGCCGGTGATTGCCACACCCCTTGGTGGGAGCAAAGAGCTGGTAACGCCGGGGACGGGAATCCTCGTGCCCGCTGAGGATGCGGATACCTTTGCTGCGGCGATTATCCAACTTGCTGAGGACACCAATCGGCGGAAGCGGATGGGGAAGGCGTGTCGTTTGAGGGCGGAACAACTATTCTGTGCAACGCAGAACGCACGGTTGACTGAGGATCTCTATTTGGACTTGTTATAAATTTAGAACATAAGGAACGGAGATCTTCATTCCCTACGAATGGCTCGGTTCCAACTCTTGGTGGGGGGCGTAGAGAACGACTCTTGGATTCTCGGTCGTGGATCGTTGTTCACTACAATTTCTGTAAAATGTCAGCACGCCCTAGTACTGCGTCAGGTACATATTGATAGCCTCGCTTGCCGGTGCAATTGGAAGAACTGGAAGGGTGTCTTCATCTCCATTCCGATCCCGATTCTCGTGGATTTCGATCTTATCGGAGGAGTCTTTGACTTTCCTCTTCCTTCCATCCTTCTGTCCAAAACTGCCGATTAAGCGGCGAATGCGTAAGTCCTATTAACCTTTGGTGCTAGTTAGCGAGAAAGCCGTTTCCACATTGTTCAAGTCGCTTTGTATCCCGATTTATCAGGGAGTTCATTGGTTCATTAGTCAGTTGGTTCATTCATTCTTCTTACATTCCACCCTTCGGATACACATGTCGCCCCTCTGGGGCTTTCGGATATTTGTTTATCCGTGTACTATAGACATGTCGCCCCTCTGGGGCTAAATACGCCCAACCCCCTATCACGTTTCACGCCTTCTATCCTGTGAATCTTTAATCTTGGGTATCTTGATTCAAATTGCTTTGAATCCCGATTTATCGGGGCAATAATTACGAGTCCTCTCGTAGGATCATTTATGGTAGATTTTAGAATTACTTAGACACTTCCAATGCACAGCCAACCCCCTAAATCCCCCTTATCAGGGGGACTTTGGCAACTTCTCGAAAGTCGGAGTTGTTGGTAAATGTCTACTTATTTCTCTAATTCACCATAATTCTCTCGTAGCTGAATCTCCTGGTTGAGGCTACGGCGGGGAAACCAGATGCCCCGCCTACGGTTCGGGTCATTTCAAAATCGGTCAAAAAACAGAAAACTAAATAGCCCTCGCTTCCTTATTTATTCCTTGTGAATTTTTTCCCATTCTGCTATAATCCCCTGCTAAATCTTCCAAATTATCAATTAAATCGAGCTTTGAAAAACAGTTGAGAAAGGAAAAGACTATGAAAAAACTTGCGTGCTATTTTGTGATGCTCACACTTGCTCTACTAATCATTGTAACACCGTCAACAGACGCTCAAGAGAAGTTAACTATTGCTTGGGCGCAGTGGGATCCGGCGAATTATCTTGATGAGTTGTCTAAGGATTTTACGGCGGAAACGGGAATTGAGGTTGATCTGGTTCAGATCTCTTGGTCCCATTTCCAAGACCAAGTTTTCACCGCCTTTGTCGGGAAAAGTGACCGATACGATATCGTTATCGGTGATAGCCAATGGCTCGGTAGGAACTCTGTCGGTGGACACTACGTTGACTTGACGGACTGGATCAATGAAAATATCGATGTCGATTCGATTTACGCCACCGCTATGGAGGCGTTCGCCGAGTATCCGAAAGGAAGTGGCAAATATTGGGCACTTCCCGCAGAGGTAGATGCCAACGGTTTTCTCTATCGCACGGATCTCTTTGAGGACGCGAACGAAAAAGCGACCTTCAAAGAGAAATATGGCTATGAACTCGCCCCTCCCAAAACCTATGCAGAACTCCGTGATATTGCCGAGTTTTTCACACGCCCCCCAAACCTCTACGGCGTCGCGCCTTGGTACAGCAAGGAGTACGATGGAATCACTATGGGTTTTCAACAGGTGATGTGGTCGTATGGCGGTTCCTACGGTGACCCTGAAACCTATAAGGTCGAGGGGCATATCAACAGCGACGATGTCCTCAAAGCCTTGGAGTATTACAAGTCGCTCATGGAATTTTCACCCCCCGATGCGCCGAACTATTACTGGGCAGAAACGTTAGATGCGTTTAAGGCGGGGAAAGTCGCGATGGCGATGGACTATTTCGCTTTCTTCCCGGGAGTCGTTGATTCCAATCAGAATCCCAATTACTACGATAAAACCGGCTTCTTTGTCTCGCCTGCGGGTCCGAAGGGACACGCGATCAGCATCGGCGGTCAAGGTATGTCTATCTCTGCCTATTCCAAGAACCAAGAGATTGCCAAGCGATATCTGAAATGGTTTATGCAGAAACCGGTACAGGAAAAATGGGCGCAGCTAGGTGGGTTCACGCCGCATGAAGAGGTACTACAATCCGAAGTTTTCCTGAACGCAACGCCGTTCAACAAGGCTTTCGCTGCTAGTTTCCCGTACTTGCGCGACTTCTGGGCGGTTCCCGAATACGCCGAACTTTTGGACGCATGTCAGACGGGTTGGAACCAAGTCGTCATTGGATCTAAATCAGCCAAAGAGGCGTTGGATGAGATTGCACGGAAGCATGAAGCCATTTTCGAGGATGCAGGTTACTACGACTAGGGCGTGTTGATATTTTGGTGTTGCTAGCTTGGCAAACGCTGTAATCATTGGGCAATCTGCCAAACGTAGCGCGAACTGTTAGTTTGCGGGCTCGGATCACAATCTAACAGATTGTGGTACAAAAGACGACTTTTAGGACTTGTGCAGTAGAATGCTCAAAGCCAACCCTCTCCGTCGTCGCCGTGAGTAATTTTGGGATTGTATGTCGCGATTCGGAGATTGCTCCTACTGCCGTCTGTAGGAGGGAATTCCAATGTCGACAGAACCTAGCACTAAAGGTTAGTAGTATCGTTGGGAAATTAGGCTTACTATTCACGTACCATTTGTACAGAGGAGGCAATGCGATCCGCACGTTTTTCTCGCGGGTTCAGTGACTACCAGATCAAGATGGCGTTTATCATGCCGACCATGGTTTTGCTCATCTTGATGAATATTTTCCCGCTGCTATGGTCATTGTACTTGAGTTTTCATCGTTATAAGGCTTCCATGCCGAACCGTCCGGCAAAGTTTATCGGCCTCCAGAACTACGCACGGTTGCTGACCGATCCGGAGATCTGGGGCTATTTTCAGACCACCGCTTACTTTGTCGTCCTCGCCGTTATCACCCAATTCATCATCGGTTTCGGGTTAGCGCTGCTCCTCAATCGTGAGTTTCGATATAAAGGGCTTGTGACCACGCTGATCCTGTTGCCGATGATGCTCTCCCCGGTTGTCGTCGGTCTCTTCTGGCGATTCATCTTTGCGTCCGATGTTTCAGGGTTGGTCAACTACCTGCTGAGTCCGTTGTTCGGAGGGGCAATCGGCTGGACCACGGATCCAAAGATCGCCATGCTCGCCGTCGTGATTGTCGATACGTGGATGTGGTCGCCGTTCATGATGCTGATTTCTCTAGCTGGTTTGTCCGCTATCCCCAAGTATCTCTACGAAGCCGCAGATGTAGACCGCGCCTCCCGCTGGTTCAAGTTCCGTTGGATCACCCTACCGTTAGTTTCTCCCCTGCTACTGATAGCACTGCTATTCCGCACGATGGATGCATTCAAAATGTTCGATATCGTTTACGTGTTGACCCGCGAAGGGGGACCGGGGATAGCGACGGAAACGGTTTCAATGAACCTGTACAAACTGGCGTTTCGGAATTATAACACTGGCAAGGCGTGTGCGATGGCTTACCTACTCCTAATTATCATTATTGCGTTGAGCAACATTTACGTGAAACATCTGAATAAGGTTCGCGGTGAGGCATAAAATGGCACAGATAGAACGCAATAAATTTGGGCACTACGTTGCACTTGCTGTGATTGTGGTGGCAGTGCTGATTTACCTCACGCCTATCTACTGGATTGTTGCAACCTCCCTGAAATCACCGGCTGATATTATTGCACAGGTCCCCCAATTCCTGTTTCGAGTCACCTTTGAGCACTACCAGAAACTGATGCCCGATGAGGTCCCCGGACTTACATACCTCTTCATTGCGGAAGCGTTAATCGGTATGCTCGCTTGCTTTTTGCCCTTCCGAAACATGGTCTTTGCACGTCGTTTCGCACTGCTGTGGAACGGTCTGTTGATTTTAACCTGTCTGTACGCGCTTGCGACTACGATCAACTATAATTTCCTGATGTTAGCGATCTACACAGTTGTCGTTTTCCTGCTGATTTCTCCTCAAAAGGCGGCCGATGCCCGACGGATTCGCCTGTCCCTTATCGGTGCCGGTGTATTGGCAATTGTTGCCATCTGCACACTGTTTGCACACGGCGGGTCGAAATACTTTCATCAACTGCTGAATAGCATCATCATCGGGTTCGGCAGCACCCTTCTCGCCGTTGGATTTGGTACACTGTCTGCGTATGCGTTCTCACGCTTCAAGGTCGCAGGCAAGGAAGATTTGCTCTTTTTCATCCTCAGCACACGGATGCTTCCCCCCGTCGTTGTTGTCATCCCGATTTACTTGATGTACAGCGCACTTGGATTGCGCGATACCCACTTTGGACTCATCTTGCTCTATACCACCTTCAACATTTCTTTCGCGGTCTGGTTGATGAAAGGTTTTATCGACGAAATCCCGAAAGAGTACGAAGACGCCGCCCTCGTTGATGGGTATACCCGCTTCCAAACCTTTGTCAAGGTTGTTCTCCCCCAATCTGTGACCGGGATTGCTGCGACCGCCGTTTTCTGTTTAATTACGGCGTGGAATGAGTTTGCCTTTGCGCTGGTGTTGACCGAAGTCGGTGGTAGGGCGGTGACGGCACCGCCTTCCATCACTAGTGCGATCGGATCGAGCGGGATCGATTGGGGGAAGATTGCGGCTGCGACTTTTGTGTTTCTCTTACCGGTTGCGATCTTTACCTTCCTGATGCGAGGGCACCTGTTGCGTGGCGTTACATTTGGTGCGGTGAAAAAGTAGAAATGCGTTCGCATAATAAATCGTCCCATGTTTGCCGCATTTCCCGCATTGCTGCAGCGAAATATAGATCTGATTGAAAAAGATAGTTGAAGAGTAACACACAATATGGTATATTTTTCATCAAGTTACCCTAGATTGCTAGCTGTACCGCACGATACACGTCAAACCCCTAAACCCGTAGGTTGGTCATCTCCGACTTGTCCGATCTACAAAGCCCTAGTCGTTTTGAATCTCTCGATGTTATCGGGGCGGAGCGACATGTGTGTCGTAAATTTGGTTATTTCTGATAGGTGTCCAGTATGGAAACTCGACCTATGGGCTATCTAGCAACTTGCGTTAAAATTAAGGAGGCTTAACAATGTTAAAGTATCAGATGGCTCTGATCGCGCTCTTAATCGGTTGCGTTGCTCTCATCTCCTGCGACCAGTTGGTGGAAATATTAACACCGGCACCACCGGAGGAGGATATGCCGGACGATGGCGTGATGCCGACGGACGACATGATGACTGGCTTGCCAATGTACATCTCAATGTACACTACGTGGGCGACGAATGTTACCTATCCCGAACCTGTAGGGACCGGTGACGTGCACGGCGAAGGGGCTCGTACCGTTTACATCAACGATGTCGGAGCTATGGCGTTAGAAGATGAAAACCTGACCGCTTACCCCGCCGGGACCATAATTGTCAAGGAAATCATGGACGACGCGAACACGTTTATCCAGAAAGTCGCGACAATGAAGAAGACGGATGATTCGCGCCATAACGGATGGACATACAAGAAATATGCCCGCCCTGATGAAAGCACTGACTACATGCAGGTCAGGGGGGATGGACTTCCAGATGCAGCCCAAGGGTGTCATGCCTGCCACGCTGCAGCCCCCGTAGATAGCGTCTTCGTCGATTTCTCGATGGATGACACAGCGACCGATGATGGCGCAATGCCTGATGATGATACGATGCCTGACGACGGCACGGTGACCGACGATGGCATGATGGCTGTGACGGTGAACCTGGCAGGGTACACTTCATGGATGAATAATCCCCTTCCTGGTCCTATAGGCACCGGTGGAGCACACGGTCTGAACGCCCGTACGGTTTACATCAACGACGTTGGGGCAATGGCATTGCAAGATGCGAGTGTGACCGCTTATCCCGTCGGGACTACGGTTGTCAAGGATATCATGGATGATGCTAACGCCAATATCCAATCCCGCGCGATAATGGTGAAAACGGACGATGTGACGTATGCCGATCATAACGGGTGGATATATAAGTATGTCGATATAAATGCCGAATCGGTTGAAATTGGGGGAAGTGGACTCGACGGTCAACAAGGGTGTCATAGCTGTCACCTTGGAGCCTCCATGGACAGCGTTTTCGCATTTCCGATACCTGATGTCGCCGGTGAGGGGTAGTAACCTCAACCCTGAACCTGAAGGGCTGAAGAGCCTTTCAGGTCACGATTTCAGCGATTCTCGAATTTGCAACAGTGAAATATCAACCTGCTTGCAAAAAAATCGTTGAACATTTATACGAAGTATGATATATTCATAGAGAAGTTATGTAGAATATCAATCTGACGAGTGCTTATCTTTTGTTAATAGTCGCGCAATTCATTGTGCTTACACATTAATAGATTAGCATTTTGTCATTACCTTTTGGCGTAGCTTACAAGTTTCCAAAGTCTGCTACGAAACAGATTTTAAAATAAGGAGTCTTAACAATGTTAAAATTTCGGATAGGTCTAATCGTCCTTTTAATCGGTTGTGTTGCTGTCATGGGCATGGACTGTAGCCCCTTAATGGATGTGATAACCGATGATGACGATGACGACGACACCGGCATGGGTGACACTGGCATGGCTAATGACGATGATGACGACGACACCGGCATGGGTGACACCGGCATGGGTGACACCGGCATGGCTAATGACGATGACGACGACGACACCGGCATGGGTGACACCGGTATGGGTGACACTGGCATGGCTAATGACGATGACGACGACGACACCGGCATGGGTGACACCGGTATGGGTGACACTGGCATGGCTAATGACGATGATGACGACGACACCGGCATGGGCGGCGAAGGTCAGTAACATCGGCCTTGAACCTAACAAGTCAAATTTCAATCAGTGCCTAACAATATGCTTGGCTCAATGAGCTAGGAATTAATAGCAATACGCTGGGTATTTTGGTTGACCTCGTTGGTCGAAGAGTTTCATGCGCAAGAACGTAGGAGTTGAGTTGCGGATCCGCGCGCTCTGGCGTGTGGGAGTGTTTCAACACCTATGCCAACCGTGAAACTTGAAAATCTCACGAAGCGTTTCGATGACATCGTTGCGCTTGACGGGGTCAACCTCGATATCCGCGATCAAGAATTCTTTGTCCTGCTCGGTCAGACTGGAGCAGGCAAAACAACTACCTTGCGCTGTATCGCCGGACTGGACCTACCTGAAAACGGTGCGATCTACCTCGATAATCAACAGATTAACCACCTCACCCCCGCTGAACGGGATGTTGCCTTCGTGTTTCAGGCGCATATCCTTTATCCCCACCTAACTGTCTACGAAAATATGGCATTTCCGCTACATCCGCGCGGACTATCGGAGGAGGAGATCCGTAGCCGCGTCACAGAAATCGCGTCAATGCTGCACATCGAGCATCTCCTGCAACGCAAACCGAATCAACTCAGCGGTGGCGAAACGCAACGGGTTGGACTCGGTCGGGCGATGGTGCGACGACCTCAACTCTTCCTGATGGACGAACCGATCTCAAATCTGGACGCCAAACTCCGCACGGAGATGCGGGCAGAGATTAAGTGGCGACAACGTCAGCTGGAGACCACAACCTTATATGTTACCCATGATCAGATCGAGGCGATGTCGATGGCAGATCGTGTTGCTGTGCTGGAAGCAGGGCGGGTTCAACAGGTCGGCACACCGACGGAGATATACGACCACCCAGCGAATCTGTTTGTCGCTGGCTTCATCGGCAATCCAAGTATGAATCTGATCCCCTGTCAGCTCGCAGCTGTCGGAGAGAGAATCTATCTGGATCTGGTTGGAGGGCATCGAATCCAAATCAGGGATAAAAAGATTGCACACACCTTAGCCGAGTCCCGGAGAGATCGAAATCTGGTGCTCGGAGTACATCCGGAGGATCTGCTTATCGGTGGAGATGGCTCTCCAGAAGATGTCCCTGTAGAAGTTTATAGCTTTGAACCCCTCGGTGCGGAAACGATTGTGGATGTGACGCTTGGCAAAGATGAGGCGGCTGGCGATATTATCTTGAAATCCAGAGTGGGAATGACGTTTGACGTTCGTATTGGGGATACGTTGTGGATGACCTGTGTGCCTGAGCGAATTCACATCTTCGACGGGGATACAGATGAGGCGATTTGCTAGGTTCTGTTGACACTTGGCTGTCGAGATACGGGATAAAATAATACGTAATGCGTTATGCGTAAGAAAAAACGGGACACAGATCTGCGTCCCCTACGAATTGCCCTCGTTGATGAAGGTTTGAGGTCGAGCAAGTCCGAGAATATCCCGTGATCGGGGATGCCCGACCTATGGGTTATCAGATATCAATACGCCCTAATCAATTGGCACAATTTCGCCGGTTTTGACTGATTCCGCTTCTTTATAGCAGAGCAGCAGTGCGTCCCTTGCACCAACTCCCGATAGTGCGGTTGGTTCGCTTCCACTATTGATGGCATCGACAGCGTGCTGAATCTCGCCCGTAAAAGCGTCAACAGGATCCACCTCACCCAGATCGACTTCGTGAACTTTCCTATCGTCGGTCAGCAGCGTCAACGGGGTTGAGGTGACAGGTTCACCGCCCAGCGTTGCGAAGTCATATAGCAGCGTCGCTTTTTCCAGATAGAGTTCAAAACCGTGCGAAAATGCCCTGCCTTGCTGAGACACCGCCCCCGATGAGCAACTGATTGAGAGATCTTTGTCGTTGTAGATGTACTGCGTCGTGAGGTATTCGACAAAATTACCGGCGGCGAGTTTGCCTTGCGAAAACACTGCATCGGGGACGCCACAGAGCAGCTGAATAAAATGCGTATCGTGGATATGCAAATCAATCCCTGGTCCCCCGCTCTTTTCTATATCTGCGAAATCGCGCGTCCATGTCGGCTGAGAGATTACCCGCTTGAAGTGCCCACCGAGTAATTGGCCGTATTCCCCGCTTTCAACCGCCCCCTTCGCGTAGGCAAATTCTGCGAAAAACGGCAGCACGTGTGCCACCATGAACTGCTTGCCGCTTTCTACGCCGACCTGCACCACTTCGTTTGCAGCGTCGAGTCGAATCTCAATCGGCTTTTCGACGAGTACGTGCTTTCCCGCTTGGAGCGCAGCGATGCTGACCGACTGGTGCATATATGTCGGGAGGCAGATGTTCACCATATCAATATCGGGATCTGCGAGGAGTGCCTCGATCTGATTGTACTTCCGAAGGTGCGAGAGGTCTTCGATCCCGCCGCGTGGACCGAAATTCCCCTGAATGCTTGTCCAATCGCCGTCCAACTTTTTCTGGTCGCGCGTACAGATGGCGACCACCTCTCCGCCAGAAACCTTCTTCGCCCCGTAGTAGTGGATCATTCCCATGAAACCGATGCCGATAATTCCAATTCTTACCATTGATTGTCTCCATATCTTTGATGAAAGATGAACTGATTATTTTTTGTGGAAGCAGGATATTTGCACGACTATTACCAAACCGGATCGAAGGGATCAAAATCCTTGCGAGTCAAGTGTTGTTGGCACAAACTACCCTCACGCCCAGACGAACACTTCATCATCGTCTGGGGAATACCCGATGAAGATGGCGAGGACAGTGCGTGGGGATTTGCCTTTGATGCCGGGGACCTCGTGGATGCACCGTGTGTTGAAAAAGTAGAGATCGCCGACCTCCAGATCGACCTGAACGTTTTCGATATTGTTTTCGGCTGCGTACTGATGGAAGGTGTTATCTGTGATGTGATGAGCGATTTCTGGCTGCCAGAGACAGCGATGCAAGATGGATTGTGCCGTTTCACCCTCAATCTCGGAGTTCTGGAAGCAGAGGATTCCAGCCAGTTGATGTTCAAAGCGATAAACCTCGTAATTGACGCGGTTCTCCCGCCATCTGACTGAATCGAAGTGGGGACTGTAGGAAGCACCGCCGTAATGAATGCGAAAAATCGCGGGCCCATAACACCGACCATCAGGCTCATAAGCGGTCACGATACGTTTGCCGGGTGCCAAACGGGCGAGGTTTTCATAGAGGGTTGAAACCGGATTATCGTATCCGTCGAACAGCGTTTCAAAGAGGGCGTGGGTTTCTTCGGCGTGCGAAAAGAAATCCTCTGGTGAGTTGCCACGATTGCCTAGACTGGTGCCGATGTCTATCCGCTCTGTTGGAACAACCGAAGGATTATTGTAATGCGTGTCCTGATCATACATCAGATCCTTTTCGATGAACCGTTGGGTGAGTCCCTCACAGTGAGCGGGGTTGTACGCCTGACGGATGACCGGTGCCGGTGTGTGCATCTCCGCGAGTGCTTGGATCGGGTTGGGGTATTTTTCCAGAATTGTTTCCCAATCCGGTTCGATGGGAATCCACGGATCCTGTTGCGACATGATTTGCTCCTGTTATGCGATTATTGTGAGCTAATGGGTTAACCCCGTCCTCACAGATCTCGAATCTCGGCCTCGAGCGAATCCAGATCTACAATGGCAACCGTGGATCTGCCGGTGGTCCAACCGCCGGTCTCGCCGGGGTTCACGATGAGTGTTCCGTCCTTCCGAACATCGATCTCATGGGTATGTCCATAGATGACAACGTCGTATTCCCCGCTTTTTGCAATCGGCTCGGCAAGTTCTGGGTAGTGCATCGCAGCGATCTTGCGTCCTCCGACCTCTACGCTTGCGAGGTTGGGGTGAACCTCTCCAACCTCCTCAAACCGTGCGGCGAGACCGATCCGCTCTCCGTCGTTGTTGCCAAAGACACCGACGACTCGACACTTCAGGTCACCCATCGCTGCCACCACGAACGGCGCGATGAAATCGCCGGCGTGTATCACCAATTCAACGCCTTCGCTGTTGAACAACTCGACGGCTTTCTTGACCATCGGAACGTTGTCGTGACTGTCTGAAAAGACACCAATTTTCATGTGAACCTCCTAGAACGTGATGCGTGAAAATCGTTGGTTCGTTAATGAATTACTAAAGTTTAGACAATTTTCCGTAGGTTGGGTTGAACGGAAATCCACAGCCAAACGGTATCAACATAAACAGCCTACCCTTTCGGAGATACGGTCGTCTCAGAAAAATCAAGAGAAACCCAACACCCACAAGTGCACCAATCGGCAATATGAGCAGATACATCTGAAGTTGGGTTTCACTACGATTACAGAACAATCAGTTGCCGTAGGGGTGCCCAGTTTTTAGATTGTTGGAACGTATGGGGTGGGGGCGTTCAACCCAACCTACGGGCTGGTAGTTGTCGAGTATGGAAACTCGACCTACAGGATATGGGCTGCGAGTCGCCGCGCCCCGATAATATCGGTTCCGTTCCCCCGATTCCATCGGGACAGGCGAGAATCCCGATTTGTCGGGAGATTCAAAGCAGCTGGAGCTATGTTGGCTCATCGGTTTATCGGCGCAATAGGTGATTTAACCTCAAAATTCCTGAGCCTGTTGCTCGATTAGATCTGGGTTGACATCGCCCTTGTGGAGGACGACGCGATACTGAAATTCAAGTTGATCGTCTTGTGCAAGTTGAAACGGCTCATAGTAAGCCGGTGACGGGTGGAGTATGCCGTAGTTCTCTCGATTCCGCACCCACCACGTCGTTGGATGGCGTGGGTTGGAGGGGTGATCGATAATTGTCCCCCCGTAAACGCTGCCATCTTCCGCATGTGTTCCAGCGAAACCGCACCACCGGCTCTGCTGCCCAAAGATGTCCATCGGTTCTGTGCGGCCTTCTGCATCTAACAGTTGTCCCGGCGTGAGTGCATTGTCGAATCGAATCGTCAAGCCGCTATAGAATAATCCACCCCGTCCCGGCTCTCCTCGGTTGAGGTCTAACGTCACCGTGCGTCCATGTGGCTGAAATTGGAGATGCACATCAATAACCAGATGATCCGCTTGAGGGGGAAACACGGTCGTCCGACGAATCTCCGTGAGATGCGTCACGTCCTGCCAATCGATCCACGCATTCTCGACTGTGAATTGGGCTTTTTCTGCATCGGCAGATTGCTCTACACTCCGTTGATGAACAATCCTCCCGAACCCTGTGGGGTCTTCACCCGGCTTCGGTTGTTCCCAGAAGTTCACGCCGTTGACCTTTTTCCATGCAACCCACATCCCTTGATGGTGGACATGATCTTCGGGCTGATTCATCGTCAGTGGTGGCGAATCCGGCAGTCGAAGTGGCTGCCAGTAGGTTCGCTGTCCACCCGTTTGGAAATGGTAGTTGAGCAGTGTCTGTCCGTTCCAGGTTAAGCCGAGTCCATCATTGATCGGTTCAAGTGTCAACATCAGTTTTTCCTTTCTGGGAAAAGATGCAAGGTGCAATATCCCAATCACGCATTTCGATAATCGATCATTGCCTGCCGATACGCTTCTGGTACACCGATATCAAAACATCTGCCTTTGACAACGTAGCCCGAAAAGTTATCCTCTTTCCGCAATTTATCTAGGCAGGAGGTCAACTGAAATTCGCCGTGCTCACGAAGGTTATGGGTGATGCTTTCTTCAAGGTAGTCGAAGATCTTCGGCACCAATACATACATGCCGAACACAGTGAGGAATTCATCTGTGTCCATTCCTTCCACATGAAGCCGCTGCCGGGCATACTCGACAGCAGGTTTTTCGTAGAATTCTGTTATTGAAAGAATTGTGCTTGGTTCCTGCCATGTACCAGTTACACATCCAAGTTTGTAAAGTTGGTCTGAAGGCGTTGCTTTTAACCCAACTACGCTGTGTGCGACCCGATCATAAACATCTAGGATCTGCCGTGCACACGAAACCTCATTATCGGAGGCATAGAGATAGTCTCCTAGCATCAGCAAGAACGGTTCGTCATTGACCCATTCCCTTGTACAAAGGACAGCGTGTCCAAATCCCTCTTGAACATCTTGGGTTACAAAGGTGACTCGTTGTCCTAACTCCATTAGGTACTCGGAATACTCCTGATCTTCCTTCGATAGCTTGTTGAAATTCTCGATCAGTGGGGGAGTCTTGAAAAACCGTTCAAAGAGTTCTTGGTCTCTGTCTTGCACAACAAGACAAACCTCTTCGATACCGGCATTGATTGCTTCTTCGACAATTGCCATGATAACCGGCTTCGGTTTGCCGGATTGATCGATGATGGGGAAAAGCTCCTTCTTTATCGCCTTTGATGCTGGAAATAGACGGGTGCCAAAACCCGCGGCGGGGATCACCGCTTTCCGCACACGCCGCTCTGCCTGAATAACGAGTTTCAGACAGGACATCTTCAAGTCTCGTTCAATGATGTCGATAGCCTTCTGTTGGCTATCCGGATCTTTAACGATAAATTGGGCGGTGCCGTCTCCTTGCGAACCGACACCTTTCCCGCCCAATATGTATGGCTGAATAGGACCGTAATTGAGCACTTTATGCAGCACGGGAGCCGTTAGTTGCTCCGGACAGGCGGGTTGAACGTGCTTATCGAATTCCGCCTGTGCCTTTGTCATCAGTTGTCCAATGCTTTCTGCATCGCCTTGATATAATGCGTTGCACGCTTCATGCGTTATCCCTGTGCTGATTGGACCGAGATATTTTTGGACATTCCTTTGCATTTCGTTTTCGGCAAAGGGATAACAGTGGTTGAGCCTGTTAAGTATCAGTCTCGTGTCCTTGCCGGCATCCAGATCGACGATGACAAAGTATAGGTCTTTCGACACGTTAATCTCTTCGACATCAATTCGGTCACTGTCAAAGGTCATCATAATGGGGCGATTGCCGTAAGCGCAGCCCTGATCCATTCTGCCACAGCGGGAAGGTGTGGTAATCTCACCGATGTAGGCGTATTCCATTTCGCCGCGGACGGTCATCTTCAAATCGTAGATTCGATTGAAAGCACGGGCGACAAGGACGCAGGTTGCAGCACTGGATGAAAGCCCTTTCTTTGCGGGAAGATCGGTCAGGTAGTTGTCGATCTCAAGCCCATGCACCTGATAATGCGTCAGAATCTGGTAGGCGACGCCAGCAGCATAGCTAAAAAAGCTGCCCTTTTGTGCTTCGGCGAGAAGTGCCTCGCTTTCCATAGGCACTTCAAACGGGTCCATACGCCTACCATCGCTCAGTGTGGTTCGTAGGATCAGTTTGGTTGGGTGGGAATTGACCTCGGCGTGAATCCCCTGATTGGTACTAGCGATGATTGCGTAACCCTTCTCTAAGTCGGCGTTGGTGCGACGGTGGCCGCCCGCCCAATCGGTATGTTCACCAAAGAGGCAGATGCGGCCTGGCACAAAAATCTTCATCGTTCTGGCTCCGGTTCTTTGGTATACCTCTCCCTAAACTGCTTTGGCATCTGATATGTTGCGTACCTTACCAGCCCACCGCATAACCATCCCGTCGTGGATCTGAGCCACCGATGAGTGCGTTTGAGTCCGCGTCAATCTGAATAGCCTGTGCGCTGCCGGGACCATCCCAATCACCCAGAATCCGGAGTTCATGCCCTCGTTGGGCGAGTCCGCTGCGGGCATCTTCAGAGAATCGTCCTTCCAATTGAAGGGCATCTTCGCAGGTGTGCGGTATGGTTGATTCCATAGGATTTTGAAGATTGCGCCAACGCGGCGCTTCGACGGCTTCCTGCGGCGTCATCCCAAAATCAACGACGTGCGTGATCAACTGGAGATTGGTCTGTACCTGTGTGTCTGCTCCCGGTGTGCCGCAGATGAGGAAGGGTTTACCATCCTTTGTCACAATCACAGGGTTCATGGTGTGGCGCACACGCTTGCCGGGCATGAGGCAATTGGGGTGGTCTGCCTCAAGATGCCAATAGGTCATCCGGTTGTTGAGCAAGATGCCGGTGTCGCCAGCGACGAGACTTGAGCCAAATCCCGACTGTATGCTCTGCAACACACAGACAGCATTGCCTGCGCCGTCCGCCGTGCAGAAACAGGTGGTGTCCTCAAACTGTTCGGGACCTCCGGAGGGAACATCCGTTGCTGCACGGTTGGGATCGATGCGTTTAGCCTGCATTTTAGCATAATCTTTGGACAACATACCTTTGATGGGGACATCGACCCAATCTGGGTCTGCCATATATTTCTCGCGGTCTGCAAACGAGAGTTTTTTCGCCTCGACCATCAGGTGTACGCTTTCTGCCGTGTTGCAGCCCATCGATTGTAGATCGAACTGCTCAACGATGTTCAACTCCTGTAATAAGATATGCCCACTCGAATTGGGCGGCATCTCATAGACCTCATATCCCCGATAGTTTGTATGGATCGGTTCGCTCCAACGGGCGTGATAATCTGCGAGGTCCTTCTCAGTCAACAGACCATCATACTTTTCACTGAATTCGACGATCGCTCTGGCGATTTCACCTTCATAAAGGGTACCGCGTCCTTCTGCGGCGATTTTCCGCAAAGTCTTCCCTAGATTCTTATTGTAGATAATTTCCCCCGGTTTCGGTGGGGCACCGTCATTGGTAAATATCGGGCGCGTGTATGGGTCTTGGGCGAAACGCGGATTTTCGCCTCTGAGACCACCCGCAAGGTTGTGGCTAATGGGGAAACCGTTCTCACAGAGCGAAATTGCTGGTTCAAACGCCTGCTCCAGTTTAAGTGCGCCGTAACGCTCATGTGCTTTAAGCCAGCCATCGGCAATGCCCGGCACCGAGACGCTGCGGATACCCTTCATCGGAATCCCGCCATCCTCTAGGTAAAGCTCGCGGGTCGCTGCGTAAGGTGCGGGACCTGTTGCATTCACACCTGTTACCGTGCCCGTTTCCGCCCAGTAAATCAGAATAAACCCATCTCCGCCGACGCCGGATCCCGCCGGTTCAACCACGCCTAGTGCTGTTGCTGTTGCAACTGCGGCGTCAACTGCATTGCCGCCTGCCGAGATTGCCTGAATCCCAGCCTGTGATGCGAGCATGTGTCCTGATGTTACCATGCCGTTTCTGCCCATAGCAGAGGGTCGAAATCCTGAAAATTTTATCCCATGTGGTGATTGCATATTTTGTCCTCCGAAGTTTTGATGGCCTCCCAATTTTGAAGGGTTGGGAGTCTTGATGGATTCCTCCATTACCATCAGGCACAACTTTAGCATCATTGACTCGGAAAAATCAAGTGCAAACTTGCCCACACCGCTTGCACAAAGGATTCAGCCAAGCTGACAATGGCTGCCGTAAAGTTGGAACCGCTCTTGTTCTTTTGTGTGTAAACTCTTAAGCATCCTATCACAATCGTAGGCGACACATCAATTTAATTTTCCGGTCTTTGACGATGTAGGCAAATTGACTAATCACTTAGGACAGTTGTTTCGTCCAACTGAACAAGAGCGCGCAATCCCACGGATTCGAGTGTTGAACATCAATCGGTGCTTGACACCTTCAGGCAAAGATGATAAAATGCGCTCAACGCTTTTGTAAGAAAAAATATATCAACAAGACTAAAATATACCAATAGGAGTCCACAAATGAAAAGGTTCATTATTGTAGAGATTATTGTTGTCGCCGCCTTGGTAATCGGCTTTTTTATTGGTCGGGCATCAAATTCAGTGGGCATAGAAGCGTACTACACAAACGCGGATGCGGCGTGGGAAAAGGCTCAAAAAACGGATACCCCTCCCGTAACTCTTGAGGATGAAGATCAGAAACGTGTAAGCGAGGTCAGAGCTTTATACCGGCATGTATTCGAGAGATACCCCGATAGTCGTTGGGCTGATGATGCTATCTATCAATTGGCGTCGCGGCTTGGACGGACAGACGAGGAAGCCTTTGCCCTGTTTCGGCGGCTTATTAACTCCTACCCTGATAGCGAGTGGACAGATGATTCACTATACACGATCGCCATCGCTTACTATCGACTGGCGGAGAATATAAAACAGTCAGAGAGCGTTGAGAGCGCAGATGCCTACTACGATCGGGCATCAGCGATGTTTGATCAGCTCATCCAAGACTATCCGGGCAGTGCGCTCGCAGACGAATCCCGGTTTAACAGAGCAATGTGTCTCTATGGCAAAGGGAGTTGGACAGCTGCGCTTGAGGCGTTTGATGCGTTGCGGGAAGACTTCATAGGTAGCCAACTCGCCCACAGTATTGTGTATTACACAGGGATGATTTTTACCGAGAGACAAGCCTATGACGAGGCACGAGTCGAATTTCAGAACGTCGTCGATTCGGGACATGAGGAACTTGCCCCACTCGCACAGTTTGGCATCGGTCAAACCTATTTCGCTGAGGCAAAATATGACGAAGCGATCGAGAGTTATCAGAAGGTGATTGACAATTACCCTGAGGTCAAGATGGCGGAAGATGCACATTTTAATATCGGTTGGGCGTATGAGAAGCTGAAAAAGTATGACGAAGCGATTATCCAACTGGAGAGTGCGATAGAGAAATATCCACGCAATGAGAATACTTCCAATATGCAGTTCTATGTTGGGCAGATTTATTACGCGAAGGAGGATACCGACGGCGCAATTAATGCTTATCGCAAAGTCGCCGATAATCCGACCTATGATTACGATACGCGAAGGCAGGCCCAATATTGGATCGGCTTCATCTATGAGAAAGCGGACAGGATTGACGAAGCAATAGGGGAATACCAGAAGCTGCTCACAGACTTTCCAGAACCGCACCGCACACTCCGCCATCCATCGAACAATATCAACGAAAACTATATTCAGAAATTGCGGACTGGAGAGCTATAAGACAGTAGTTCATGTTAAGAAATCGTGCAATAGAAACCAAAACGTAATATCGGAAGGATGGAAGATTGGAATCCCGATTTATCGGAACATGCTTCCATCCTGCTACCCTTTTCTCCACACCTTTGCACTTTCTTTTTACATGAGCCAAGACAGTTTCTGAATCGGCAAATTTGACTTTATAGGCAAGCAAACCTTGTTGACGTACTCCCAAAGCTAAAGCATTGGGATTCTTACCCGCTCTGATAGCCGAGTTCACAGGTAAGGAATTTCACCTTACTAGGGGGACGCCATGGGCCCCAACTACAGGGTGGAGACAAGGCAGGCAACACACCTGCCAAGCCACCCTGATCTTTTTACCTCGATAGCGAATCGAGGAACGGCAACTTAGATGCGCCGGGGCGACACGCTCCCTAGTGGTCGTATCGATCCTCCCAGTCACTATTTACTTTTGAAATGGAGTTGCCATATTCACCAACTCTGTTACTCCAAGCACTGAAGTGGGATAGAACCCCACTGGGGAGTGGGGGTGCTTTTCTATCCCGAATTGGCAAAGATAATTATACCATATTGAGTATAGAAAATCACCAAAAATACTGCTAAGTCCCGCAAGGCGAGGATCCCGATGTATCGGGGCAATCTGTATCCCAAACCCCGATAAATCGGGACTAAGAAGCATAAATGTTTGGGACTTAGACCTAAAGGAGTTTTCGTTAAGGTTTTCAACCTTCGCGAGGTTTGCTTCATTGTATTGATTTGCTTCAGAGAATCCTTTACCCTTCCAAATGCTAGTCGATACCGCCTTCCACCGCCCCAAATCCCTTCCTCGCCCCCTTGTTCTCTCGTAGCAAACTGGATTTATACCCTATCGACGATGTACGTCGAGATAAACAAACACCCGCTCGATTTGTTCAATACGCTTCTGCAAAGCTGCCGCCCGTTCAAAGCGCAGCGCAATCGCTTCCTGATTTCGCTCCATGGTTAGTTTCTTAATGACGGCTCTGTATTTCCCGTCCAATATGCGAATCACATCGTTGATCATCGCACGATAGGCTTTGCGATCGACCTTCGCTGCACAGGGGGCTTGACAACGCTTTAAGTGGTAGCTGAAGCAGGGTTTAAAATCTGGCAGTGGGGTGATTGTCCCCTCGCAGGTCCGAATCGGAAAAATTCGATGTAAGACCTCAATAACCTCCCTTGTCCATCTCAGGCTTGAATACGGTCCAAAATATCGTGCCTTGTCAGCTTCTTCCTTGAATACGATTGTTACCTTCGGGAAATCCTCGTTGGTAGAGACCTTAATGAACGGAGATCTGCGGACAGATTTCAGGCTGGTATTGTATGGGGGTTGATGGTGTTTGATTAGGCGGGATTCCAGCAATAGTGCCTCTAACTCTGACGCACAGACTTGGTACTTAACTTGTGTGGCGTGTTGCACTAACCGTTTGATTTTGCCCCAACGATTTTGCTTGGAATTATATAGATATGACCGAACCCGTTTTTTGAGAGACTTTGCCTTGCCGATGTAGAGAATTTCTCCAGACCTGCTGAGAAAAAAGTAGACACCCGGCAGTGACGGGAGATTGACAACCATTTCCTTGGTAAGCATATTATGGTAGATTTTAGAATTACTTTGACACTGCCAATCGGCGCAGTTGGAAACAGCGCCTACCAAACACGGGGAGCGAAAGTGTCTATTTATTTTTATAGTTCACTATAATATCGGAAGTGAGTGGGGGAGTGGAAGGGAAGGAAGTAGGGCAAAAATTGTTTGAACTTCCAATCGTCTTCCGCTTTTTAGGTGATTGCGCACAGGTTGTGCTGATCAAGAAGAAAATCGTGCGCTAATTTGCGAATGGGAATGTTCCCGCATATCCGCGTGGGCGTGAGACATGCCATATTCCGTCATACATTGGTGTTACCTGATAGTGGCAGACCACATTGCTCCGCTCCATATCGTCCCGTTCTTTGGCACCTTGGTGCGGGATGTGGTTGATGAACACCACGCAGTCGCCAGCTTTCGGATAGAGGATAACGTGTTCTTGTGCCTCACACCACGCCTCAAACTTGGGACGGTCCAAGGGATATAGATGGGGCGGTTCGACAAGATGTCCGCCCTTGACATACTTCAGGTGTCCTGAACCGGGGGCGTTGTCCTGAAAGTAGTAGGTCGCGTTGAGGCTAATGGGAGATACCGCAAAACGATACTTGTCCGCCTCTCGTTTCTCCTGCCAGTAGCCGTAGAAATCGAGGTGCCATTCTTGAAGGTATGGTCCCGGGTTGATGTGTGCACGCAAACTTCGTAATTGGCACTGCTTTCCCATCATCCCTTCGAGGTAAGGGCGGATACTCGGATGTCCTATTAATGGGGCATACGTCTCTGGTTCCCGGTCTAGCAGGGTGTCAAACCACATATTCCCTACTGCGTTAAGCCCTTCTTCCCAGCCCATCTCACGGGCATGGTTGATACGCTGCCGAATATGTTCTGTCTCCTCCGGGGATAATGCGCCCTCTATCAGTATGAAACCGTCCTGTTCTAATCTATCGAGTTGGCTTTCGATATTTTCCATAGCCCGCAAAGGTCTCCTTCCTAGTCGTGTCAATTTTCGAGGCAACCCATACATCTATTTTTAGTTTACTACATCTCGATAGAATCGTCGATCCACAATTTGAAAATAAATAATACCTAAATGAGGGTAAAGACCTCCTGATATGATACAAAACCGGTTCCATTGTGGCGATATCGGTTCCGATTGCAAATCGCTTGCGAATCCATCTACAAGTGTGGTAGAATATCCCTTGGAAATTTAGCTACAATAAGACCTGCACAATCTAATTTTCAAGAGGATTATAAGATGGATAGGAGTTACCGTGTCGCCATCGTTGGGGCAACAGGAGCGGTTGGCACGACTATGCGGCAGATTTTGGAAGAACGCGCATTCCCCGTCGCTTCGCTAAAGTTGCTCGCCTCCCATCGCTCCGCCGGTGAGATTTTAACATTTAAAGATCAGCCCATCGTCGTCGAAGAACTCACGCATGATTCATTCGATGATGTCGATTTGGTGTTTTCGTCAGCGGGTGGGGCCGTCAGTCGTGAGTTTATACCGACTGCGGTGGAAAGGGAGTGTCTCGTCATTGATAACACCAGTGCGTTTCGGATGGACGCAGATACGCCGTTGGTGATTCCCGAAGTAAATATGCAAGCAGCAATGCGGCATCAAGGCTTGATAGCGAACCCAAATTGTTCAACTATTCAGATGCTTGTTGCACTCAAGCCACTCTACGACGAAGCGGGGCTTAAACGCATCGTTGTTTCGACCTATCAAAGTGTTTCGGGAAAAAGCGGATCGGCTGTCCTTGAACTGATTGATCAAACAACTGCTGCCTTGGAAGGGCGTCCAATCACATGCGATCAGTTTCCGCATCAGATGGCGTTTAATGTTGCCTTCGATTGGCCCTTCGCTGATGACGGTTACAGCGAAGAAGAGGTGAAGATGGTTAAGGAAACACAAAAGATCCTTGAGGACGATACGATTGGCGTCTCAGCGACAACCGTTCGGGTGCCGGTGTTCTTCGCCCATTCTGAATCAATTAATATTCAAACGGACCGCAAGCTCACCGCTGATGAAACGCGTCGAATACTGTCTCAAGCTCGTGGTGTTACCGTTGTTGATGATCCAAAGAGTCGGGATTATCCGCTGGCTATCAATGCTGCAGGGCAAGATGATGTATACGTCGGACGGATCCGTGAGGATGATTCGATTGAGAACGGGTTGAACTTGTGGGTTGTCGCTGACAATCTCCGCAAGGGAGCCGCATTAAATGCTATTCAGATCGCAGAGATCTTGGATCAGATTAATGTGTGAAATAACCAATGGTGCTAGCTTGCAACTATTGATGCGCTCTCTAGTCAAAAGCCGGGCATGGAACGTGAAGCACGTATTATTCCTAGGAGTTATACACTTGAACGCTCAAAACTTTGTAGTTCGGCGATTTATCGCCGCTGGACACCATTTCCAGCGCCCGATGAATCGGGCAACTACAGTAGGGTCTTCGGTTTGTAGTAGGGTGATTTATCGCCCGTCGTGACGCGCAATGAATTGCGCTACTACAAACTGAACTGCGTAACTCCTATATTCCTTTGAATGAACCGATGAACCATGTGGAAATGACCTCCTCATCAATCCCCACGAAAGGTTATAGGAATCCTCAAGGAGTCAAACCGAACAGATGCCCTCCACACTTGAGAATGAGTTGGGTGAAATCTATGAGCGGGAAGTCGAAAAACTAATCGAATCTGAGAGCAAATATCAGTCAGCCCTCGGCGCAGCCGAAGTTTCCGCTGTTGTCGAAGCGTTTCGCTTTGCGATTGAGCATGGTGTCGATAACGTGACCGTTCAGATGCTTTACGATATGATTGATAACAGTTCGGGAGATTAACGTATGCGACTTGAACGTATCATCCTCAAATCTTTCGGCTGTTTTGATCGCAGGGACTTCGATCTGAGCGACGGGGTAAATCTCATCTTCGGTCCCAATTTTAGTGGCAAGAGCACGCTTGTTAATGCCATTTTTTTCGCACTGACAGGCAAGCCGATTGTTCCTAGGGTGGGTTTGCCTGCAATGGCACAATCTGGTGCATCCAGCGGCACCGCTGGGATCAATTTCCGCAATGGAGAGCAGAGCTATCAACTGTTCCGATCGACGCAGGGAGAGGTACAACTCCGCCAGAAAGAGGAAAATGATAAGAGATGGCGTATCCTCTTCACAGGCAAACGTTCCGCGGACGAAGATCTGAGAAAACAATTTCATTTCAGCTATCACTACCTTGCGGCGGCGACATTCCTACGAGAAGGGGAAATTTTTGAGTTTCTCGCGCGGCAGCCCACGGATCGGCGCGATGTGCTTAACGCATTGCTCGGCATCGATCGGTTGATGGAGGTGCGTCAGCGTTTCATTGAAGGGCGTCGAATTGCCAACCGAGAGGAGAAGCGGATACAAGATCATCAGCGCAGCGTGCGGGTAACGACGGTCAAGAATCATCGTGAAGAGATTGCGCGCGTTGAGGCAGAGTTGAAGAAGTTGGAAGGTGAATATGAGCTGCTGTCGGGGAAAGCAGGTGAAAGTAGCGATACAGTCCTTGTCACCGAATTGACGCAGGCGCACGAACGATTTCAAAAGGAGATTGACGGACTGATCCAAGAGCGGGCGTCAGTTCTTAGCGGCTTCACCGACGTTGATCATCTTCGAGCCTCCATTAAGGAGATTGAGACAGCGACTGCCAGCGCGGGTGGGTTAGAAAAGCAGCGCGATAAGCTTATCCAAGGAATTGGCAGCCTGAACAGTCAGATCCAAACGCTTACGGCAGAATGTGCAACTTTGCGCCAATTAATCGACAGCGATCAGGGACACTGTCCCACCTGTCATCAACCGGTGCAACAAAAAATTATTGCGGGGATCCTTGCGGAGAAAGAATCGGCGAGAGCTGATAGTCAAAAGCAACTAGAAACACAACAGAAAGCCCTTGATGAACAGACCGCCAATATCAATGCCCTGCGTGGGTTGAGGCAGCGGCATCAACTGATGCAAGGCAAGGTCGAACAGCTTGGACGAATCGAAAAACAACTTGCGAATCTTCAGCGCGAATTCGATGGGGTTGCCAGGCGGTTGGGTGCGTTGCAGCCGACGACACCTCCACAGATAGGTGCTTTATCCGATAGCGCTGCCGATCCCGCACAGATCGCCGAGCAACGCCGCCAACTCAAATACCGCATTGACAGCCTGCGCCGCCGACTTGACGGACTCAACAGAGAAGAAGCGGTTATCGCCCACAAACGCGAGGAGCTGCAGCGGACGCACCACCAAGCGAATCAGATTCTACGCACGCGCCTCAGCTTTGAACTTGCCTGCGATGGCGTTGAAAAAACAATTGCCTCCCTCCAACAAACAATCCTCCAACCTGCCGAAAAGGAGATCCAACGTTGGCTAGAACGGATGGATCTCACTCGGTTCTCTCAGATTGATCTCAAAAGCCAGCACCTACTTCCCTCCCTCAATGTCGAAGGCGTTGAACGCAACCTGCTGCTCCTCAGCGGCAGCGAGAAGATGATGCTCTACCTCTGCTTCAAAGCTGCGCTCTCGGAAGCGTTGGGGGCACTCGGTTTCTTTGTCTTTGATGACCCAACCCTCCACCTCGATCCGGATCGACGAGGCGCGATGATTGACTTCATTCAGCGGCTTGCCGAAGAACATCAGGTCATCGTGACGAGCAATGATCCAGAGGTTCGGGCTGGCTTGCCGGACGCGCATCTGATTGAGACGGTATCGGGAAATGGTAATTCGTAAGATAGGGGTTGAGATACAAAAATTCGGAATACCTATATCACTTTCAACTCTTCAATCCCAACTGCCCTGCAAGATCATCGACGAATTGACGTGCGACCCGTCCCGATCTGCCACTCGACGACGCTTCCCACTCCAACGCTCTCCGATGGAGCTCCCCCATCGGGAGAGACAACCCACGCTTTTGGGCGTAGTGGGAGACAATCTGTAGGTAGGTGTTTTGAGAGAACCGATAGAAGGCGAGTCGCAGCCCAAACCGGTCGCTGAGCGAAACCTTCTCTTCGGTTGTCTCTCGCGGATATAACTCATCTTCGTCGGTGTGGGGATATTGGTTTTCGCCGACTTGACGTGGCATCAGGTGCCGACGGTTGGAGGTCGCGTAGATCAGGACGTTCTCAGGACGGGCAGCAATGCCGCCCTCTAGCATCGCTTTTAACTCTCTGTATTCCGCTTCCCCTTCGCTGAAGGAGAGGTCGTCACAGAAGAGGATATATTGTTCTGGGCGGTCCCAGAGGAGATCGGCAATCTCTTGCAGATGGAGCAGCCCTTCCTTGTTTACCTCGACCAATCGCAACCCCTCCGACGCATACCGATGGAGTATCCCCTTGATGAGCGACGATTTGCCTGTTCCTCGGTCTCCCCACAGCAGCGCATGGTTCGCTGGCAAGCCCTGTAGAAACTGGCGTGTATTCCGATCCAACTCCTCGATCTGTCGATCCACCCCGATCAGGTCCGCAAGGTCCATGAGGTCGGGGTGTTTGACGGGAATCAGACGTTGACTCCGCCACCGAAAGGCGATGTGTCCATCGAGTGGTTCAGGAGAGTTTTCAATCGCAGCAGTGCTGGCTGTCAAGAGCCCTTCGACTTTGTCGAGGAGTTGTTCTACGCGGGGGATAATTGCTTTCCAATCTTGTGCCATAGGTTTTTTATATTTTCTGGTTTTTGTTTTTGTTCAATTTTCATTGCTTATACGTGTACTTTCTACTATCGTGGACATTGCTACGAGAACAAGGATTATAATGGAAGCAGAATTGAAAAATTGGTTTATAGAGTGAATCCATTTAATCACTTGAATTTTCGGGATCGGAAATATCTTCGTAATAGTGTAGGACCGTTTTCAGATCTAGTAGGTGGCTTTCTACGAATCTGATGTTCTTTTCTAGTTCTCCGAGTTGGACAAAAACTTTCGGATTATTTAAGGTCATCAATTGTTTTTTTATGTCTTCCATCATTGTTATATCCTCTTTCACAAAGTATTTATATCTCGCTGCACACTCAGGGCATAGAGCAAGATACTGAGTTTCATGCTCTATGGGAAAATAGTGGCTTGTGAGAATTTCCACCGCTTCAAAATAGTACTCACCATCGCGCTTTTTAAACGGCATTTCCTTTTCACATATTTGGCATGTCATTTCACCTGCATCATTTGTGTATAGTTCTCTAAGGTCAGTGTGACGATCGATTTCCCTTCGCCTGATATGAACAGTTGAATCCGGTACTTCTGCTTTTTTAGGCTTGTTTTTGAGTTCTTCCACAATTCGCTTTGATCGCCGTTCCGGATTTCTGGCAGGTGCTGTTGGAAAATCAGGACCTGCGCCACTATTTTGGGAACTGAATTTTAACTTTACATCATCAATAGATATTCCCTCCTTCTTAAAAGCCTGATACAATCTTCCCCATTCCTTAGCATCATCGCCGGAATCGAAACCTAGGTCCCGAGCTGTTTGATCCTGCTGTATATGCTCTTCTCTTTGTTCCGTAGCAGCCTTGCCAAATTCAATCGCATCAAGCCATTTTTCACCTGCATCGTGTGGGTAACCTTTAGGCCACGAAAAATCTTCTGGAACCTGCTCACGTAATGCGTCACATGGATACACAAAATCATCTTTCTGTGGAATCCATTCTGCGTTTCTTAAATCATGCACAAGACTAGATTTTCCAGGTCTGCGATTCATATATCTTTTGTTATTCCAAAACCATGATTCTAGGCAACGTTCATCTAAGGAACACATTGTTTGCCAAATCAACCTTGATTTATCAATTGAGGGATTATCAAGCAAGGCTTTGAATTCGGGAATGATGTAATCTTCGTTGTTTCCTGTATATCGCCACCGGCCTTCCGCAGAATCTATAAGATACCAGCGTTCAGGATGATTATCTGGAATTTTTTGCCTGATAGCGTCTAGCTTTGTCTGCACTCCCACTACTTTGGCGAATTCCCCAAGCCTTTTTGGATCTATATCGGATTTTGCATATTTCGGTGAGAGAGGCCTTCTGAAGTGGTTTGAATTTGTCTTTATAGCTTCATAGTACGTTGTCAGTCCGGTTGCAAGATAAGGAGAATCCAGAAAGATTTCCTCTGGAGATGCCCACAAATCTCTATCATTTTGAAAAATAGGATAAGATTTGAACAACTCTGCCTTATTTTCATCTTCCTCTACGAGTTGAATGAATCTTTCTAAGTCTCCCTTGCGAGGTTTAATTGATTCATGCGTATATCGTTGCTTCAAAATCATCTTAATTCGTTCGGTTTCATTAACTTCGAGAACCCCAATAGTTTCAAGAAGGAACTTTCTGACTTTCTCGTCCCAGTTGCGTCCAGATAGATAAATGCCTGTAGCAACGTAGTAAAAATATTCTCTGTGCCCATCTTCTTCTCGAATCTGGAGTTGGGTTTCCTTCTCAAGTTCTATGGAACCGTTGAACAAATCCTCATCCGATTCCGCGTCATCGTTAAGAAAGTGACACTCAGGTCCGGATCTGTGGATCCCATCACTGCAGCGAACAATGCGAAGTTTTTCCAAAATGCTGCGATACTGTTGTTCTTCGATGTAATTCCACCTAATAGAGGATATAAAATCATCAAGCAGCGCATAGAATCTTTGATGCCAAATGTCCGATTTTTCCTTCAGCCACTCCATTACCAGATTAGGCTGAGGCTCTAGTACCCTAATCAAGTCTTCAGTTTTCCATTCAGCAATATCCAACGTAGTTAAGAAATTGCGAATTCTCTCGTTTTGTCGTTGAGCATTGATATCTTGGATAAATCGACCTCTTTCGTCTCGCTTCTGCGATATTTGTGGTTCGGCAACCCATAGTGGCGAAGATTTGTCTTTTCCGAGAAGTTTTGCTAAGAACCTGTTTTAAAACTAAAAATGTCTTCAAGAGCTAATGTTTACGTTTACTCATTGGAAACATCAATCCCTTCTAATGAAAGGCATAAACATGACTCCAACCACCTATCCCACGGATTTGACTGATGCCCAGTGGGACAACCTATTACCTTATCTGCCAAAACCTTCACCACGAGGCAGACCCCTCAAGTGGGAGATGCGTGCAATCATCAACGCTATCTTTTATATAGTCAAGTCAGGGTGCCAATGGCGAATGCTACCCCATCAGATGCCACCATGGCAAACGGTCTATTCCCACTTCAGAAAGTGGAAAATCAACGGCACATGGGTGATGATTCATCAAGCCCTTCACGAGCAAACTCGCTGTGATATTGGCAAAGCACCCTCACCGACAGTAGCTATCATTGATAGCCAATCGGTCAAGACGACCGAACTGGCAGATAGTAGAGGCTTTGATGCACATAAGAAAGTCAAAGGCCGTAAACGCCATATAGTCACCGATACAATTGGCATTCCATTGCGGGTGAAGGTCACTGATGCAAATATCAGTGATAACCAAGTCGCAATAGAGTTATTAACAGAAATCTTTAGTTGGCACATAACGATTCAGTTAGTCTGTGCCGATGCCGGCTACCGTGGAGACTTAGGCGACTGGTTATATGCAACGCATCAGTGTCAATTGGACATCACCACTCCTGTGGGTCAATCGGGATTTGTGGTGGTTCCCTTTCGATGGATTGTGGAGCGCACCTTTTCTTGGTTCGGTTGCTTTCGCCGATTGACTTTGGACTATGAACGCTCTGCTGAAACCGCTGAGGCAATGGTGTACATTGCTTCCATTTACTTGATGCGAAACCGTATCAAATGACTTTTAAAACAGGCTCTAAATCTTCATCCTGAATCAAACTAGATAATTGTGATTCTCCGCGGTAGATTCCCGACGCTGCGGCATGACCGCCTTCTTTCATGGGTGTTAGTTTTTCATTGCGAAATTCACTAATTATAGTATCACGGGGTGGAGTGTAGAAATCTGGTAGTGTGTCCTCTTGATTTGGGAGAATCGACAGAAATTCGACCGTTAGAAGATTCCGGTCTCTGAGATATGGAAGTGACTCCTTCATTAATTCGCATGTCACCTTCATAAGATGGAGATTGAAATCATCAGTTTTTGATATTGTTTCTCTAGCTGGGTTTGTACGGTAAGGCCCATTAAGTATGAATTTCAAGCCCGTTTTTTCTTCTGTTCTAAAGAGTACGTACAGGGAATCATTGTCTATTGGTGAGAGTTGCCCTAACGTATCTACCGCAAAGGCAATCTCTACCGCTTTATATGCTTGATTCTCCCACTTCGGAGTTTTCGAGAATACTACGTATTTATTTGCACGTTTACCGCTTGTAATCGTGGTGAATCGTATATTATTTTCCATTTCATCTACGCGCCGGTAACACGCGGAGCTATTATCTATTTCCCAACGAATTTCCTGAATATTTTGTGTGAACAGTAATGTATTCATGTTGAGTGTGGTCAAACATTCTGATATTTGTGTGTACGCTTCTTCTCGCCGCATTAGTTTTTCAACAAAGTCCGGTTGTTCGGATTCGTGATTGAAAGGAAGAACAATGCGAGTCCAGGAACGTGAAAAACCATCGGGATAGGGATATTCTCTAATACGGTACAGACCGTATATTTGAAAATGTTCATCCCCTGAAATGATGATAGGCGTTGCTGTAAAGGCAAAAACGGACTTGAACCCCACACCGAAGCGCCCTGTTTTCACGAGATCGTCGCGACTAGTACTTTTGCCAAAATAAGTAATTGCCTTAACGTTTTCCTTTGTAAATAATTCTCCATTGTGTTCAATTACAATTTCATTTTCAGAGAGTTTGAAGCATACTTCCGTAGCACCGTGGTCATCTGCATTCTGTAGAATCTCGTACACAAAATGGGTAGAGTCTGAGTACATAGAAACCTGTGTTTTGCGAGAGGCAGTATCTGTTCCTAATCCTTTCTCGTTATGCGCCGTTATTGCTGTGTAATCACTTGGTATGTGTTCATCTCCTTGCCGGAGCTTTCTCTTTTTTAAAGTGGTTTTTTGAACCTGCTCGTTTTTTTCTAATTTACGTAGGTCATTGACCTTTGTTTGACTTGGAGCTTTCTTCTTTTTGGGGTGGCTCGCTTCAACCCGTTCTGGGGGTCTCTTTTTAGATACTTTGCGTAGGTCATTGGTCTTTGTTTGGCTTGAAATTTTCTTCTTTTCTACATTAAGTAACCCATGCCGGTATACTTGCACGTCTGTGTTACCGACCCGCATACGCAGATGGTGATCATCAAACTTTTGCAACTTACCGTAAATTACATAACCTTCACGCATAATAAGAAATATATCTTTCTTGACAGCTCGTCTCAATGCTATTTCATCAACCTTTGGTTGCGTTTTCGTGCCACTCTCAGATGTTTGCCTTTTTTTTATGTGCGGTTTCACATCTGGCATGCTCTCAACAGGAACAGCGAACAGAATATTCTTTCTAGGTATAAGTTGACGATTGCCCCGACTGTCAATGCCGTGCACATTCCTAGAGTCAGTCTTAGTATTTCTTAAGTCAAGGCTGCGCCCGTATAAATAAAGACGGATAGGTGTATCAAAACCTCGAGTTAGGAATTGATCTGCGGCCCAGCTACGGTTCATTGCCAACCTCCTTAACCATTCAGTTACGTTTTGGGTAACTTAATATCCGAATTTTCTTAGAAATGTTAGTTAGCAGATACTTTATGTTGTTAATACTTCCAGAATTCCATACGCCACTAGTTCTGTCGTAATATCTGCTTTTGCCATTGCTGCGTCTAACTCCTGAATGCGCCGCTTGTAATCTGCGTCGGTGTTGGCAATCTGGTATGTCCTCATCCGTTGGATGTTTGGATCGTCCACCTGTGCCCGCTGGTACTCAAAAAGATTTTTCTGTGCTTGATGACTCGTTGAAAGACTTTCTCTACGATACTCTGCCAATTCACGGGTCTCTTGCCGATGTTTTTCAAGGATTTCAGTCCACAATTGCTGGTGTCGTCGATCTAAGTCGTCCCAGGTGAACGGGTCGCTAGTTGTCCGATCCTCATGGTCAACTGCTTTCTCAAGCAGTTGATCGAGATGTGGTGTCAACCGCTCATCTAAGGTAATTGACTTGAGTTCCAAATCTTCCTTGATACCGCGAAAATGCCATTGGTAAATCGCGAATTTGTAACGTCCTATAGGGACTTCTTGAGTCTGCACCTTCAGCGTTGTAACTACATCTGACTTTATATTCAGCATCTTCGCTGCCTGTTTGACCAAAGGGTGCACGATATTGATTAACATCGCTTCAGGGTGGTCTCTTCTGCAATCCGCCTCAAAGGTTATAGACAAAAGCGGATCTGTGCCCTTCAACCAATTTTCCCATTCCCGATAGATAGAGTTCCGTTCTCTAGGGAGTTGCTGAAAATCGCGTAGCAAGATGTTTCGTGCATCTCCTGAAAGCCGAAGCGTTTTGAGATCCCTTTCCCCAAGAATAAACTCCTGATCTGTCTCAAGTTGCTGCTCCAAATAGAGCCTAACGAGCCGTTGTATTGATGCCGGAGTCAACCAGAAACTGGTAGCATCATCGATATCCTGCTGCATCTGTTCTTTAGGTAAGCGCAGCCCAAAAAGCTCCAGCTCTCTTTCTTCCAAGCGTTCTTGCTCTTGCACCAACCGGATTTGGTTATCTTCCAACTGTTGAAATTTTTCACGGCGTTCGGCATCAGTCAAAGTGAAGTTTTCAGCAATACTGTAAATCTCCTGTGTGATTTCCCCCAAAATTTTCTCACTGCCCCCAAGCGCACTCTCAAAAACACCGATACGGAGTAGGCACCGATCATAGATTTCGGCGTCAACGGTGCCCGGAGTAATTAGGTTGATAATGGTTACACTCTCGCTCTGCTGACCAACGCGATCAATGCGGCCTATCCGCTGCTCAATTCGCATCGGATTCCACGGCAGATCATAATTGACGATACAGTCACAGAACTGGTAATCCAGTCCTTCGCACCCAACTTCCGAAAAGAGCATCAGGTCAAGACTGTCGTGCGCTGTACTCGGTTTCTCAAACCGATTGCGGAGTTCAAGGCGTTCTTCGTCCGCAACACCGCCGTGAATCATTCCAACACGAATGCCGTCCGCCTTTAGGTGTTTATACAGATAGGCAAGCGTGTGGCGAAAACTGCTAAACAACATAATTTTGTTGTTAGGCAAGCCCTGCCGTTCTTGGATAACTTCGCGGAGAGACTCCAGTTTTTTATCGCGAGAATTGATAGACTTCGCTTTTTTGAGAATTACTTGGATCTGGTCCTGAATTTGCGCTATGGTATCTTCGAGGGGTATTGATCCCGTAACGTCCGCTTCCGTCCATGTGAGTTCATCAAGGTGGCGGTTCAGGATTTCTTCAAGCATTGGTTCAAGTCCATAGAGGCAACTTGCCAGTTGCCGGCGGAGCGTCGTCATCATGAACTTGACATTCTGATCCCCGTGAAGTGTGCGGAATATTTCCGCTTGTGTTTCAAGGAGCGCGTCATGAAGTTCCGCTTGGTCCGCTGTCAAGTCAACCTCAACGGTTTGCGGTTTGCGAATTGTAAACTCGCCGATATCCCGTCGGCGAGTTCGATTGAGTATCCCCGAAAAGGTATACTGTGCTTCAATATCTGTGATGAGCTGGATTCGCTCTTCCTTGGTAACAGATTCCTCTGCGATTTGATTTTGGATCCGCTTGAATTCCGGATTCTCTTTGAGTATGGATTTTCCCCAACCAGTGGCGGCTGCTTGGTCAAGAGCTTCTTGTGCGTACCGTGTCCAACCTTGCTCCTGTGAGCGCGCAGCATCAACCGCTTGATTGATAAATGGATTCGGCTCTGCCATGTGCTCAAAACTCTCTTCATCCAGAATCAGGTCTGGACGAAGCACGTTAAGCAGAACGAACAGGTCTCGGCTGCCAAGTTGGATGGGGGTTGCAGTCAAAAAGACTGCCGCTTCTGCATGTTCACAGAAAAATCGCACTGCCTCATGATTAGCGGTCTCTTGATTTCGGATATGGTGTGCCTCATCCACAATCACCAGATCAAAGCGCGGGGGTGGATCTAAATCTAAAAGTCCCTTGCCGCGCCTTCGCCTCCGCTTACCTTCTGGTCCGTAAAGGAGTACCTTGTCTAACAATGAATAGGGGAGAATTACCTTCTGGTATTGTTCGGGCCACTCACCATCTAGATGCATCTCATTGATGCAGTACTGCAAGTGTTTCCCATCTAGATGCTGGAAGTCTTCATCAAACCGTTTCATTTCCCTCAGCCATTTTTCCTCAGTGACCAACGGACGAGGACATATAATGAGGACAGATCTAATATCGTGACGCGCTTGTAACTCTCGAAGAATCAAACCTGCCTCGATGGTTTTTCCAACACCAACACCATCGGCAATGAGCAAGCGCGGACGGTCAGATCTGATGAATTTCAGGACAGGACGGTACTGGTACGGAATAAAATCAATGCCCGCAGTATTAAGTGAGTAGAGGGTTGATAGCCCGGGGTGGAGGATTTGGATTGCGGTTAGGTAGGCGTGAAACTCATCGCGAGAAAGGCGTTGAACTTCTTCTCTAGGTTGCTCTAATTGCAACTGCGATGCAAAAAAGTGCTGGACGTTACCGTCAATAAAAACGTCAACCCGGTGTTCAGGATTGCCCGGGGACACACCAACGACTGCACCCCGAACAGACGGGTCTGATTTCAAGGAAACAATCTGCCCTGGTGAAAACGCTAGCGGAGAATTCGGATTGATATTCATGGGGTTTTCCATACTTCGGTGATATGTGTCCTTTCACTTTTGGAATCCACTGTCAATTTGGCTAGACGCTATCATCTCGTTATTACTCGTTTTCTTTCACGGCATCCGCCAAGATCGAAATCATTTCCGCGAGATCTGGGAACGCCTCCGAATTTTCAGGTGGGAGATCCGCAAGGTGCGTCTTGCCAACCAATCGGTACATATCCGCCACACCCGCTAAAATCTTTGGTGTCAAACCGACATGACCGAACGTCGCCGAGATCTCTTCCATCTCACCGATCCAACGTCTGGACTTCGGCGGCATCCCTGGCAATCCCCCTTCCATCCGTTGATACAGTGCAGATTGGCTCATCTCAAATTCCGCTTTGAGGGCGTCGGACACTCCCAGCAGTTCTGCGGCGGTCAGCAGTTCTGTGCAAAGTGCGGTCAGGCCCTTTGTCAATGAGGCGTAGCACATCTTAATCGCTGAAGCCAAACCAATCTGATCGCCAAGTGGACGGACGTCAAGTCCAAATTGCGTCAATACTTCAAAATTACCGACATGGATCCCTGATGTGTAGAAACGGGTCGCCCCCGGTTTTCTAGGCGGAGGACCGATAATCGACGCATCGACAAAACGACCACCGGCTTTGGTAATGATTTCGTCGAGTTGGCGCGTCGTTTGTGGGGCGATTGCGTTACAATCGACGTAGGTGAGATTCGTGTCCGTTTCGGCAAGCACGTCCGCAACCGCTTGAGAGGCTCCCTTGGCTTCCGCCGGCACCATGATCGACAGGATAATCTCTGCTTCATTCACAAGGGTTTGATACGTCGGCACATCTTCAATCTTCCCTTTTTCTGCGAGGGCTCGGGTGCGTTCGCTTCTTCCTTGAAGGCAGGTAATCACGCGCAAGCCGTGTGTAACAAGGACGTTACCAACAATATGTCCCATATCGCCGGGGCTCAGAAGTCCAACAGTTTGTAATGGCATAGTCTTTTTTCCTTTTTAGGTTGTTAATAGGTCATATATTGCTTCAGCAATCTGTTCTATAAAGTTGATTGCATCATCTACTAAAACTTCATCAACAGGCCACCGGGTATCGTAAGGCGTTGGATCCATGTCTGCTTCGTGAACGATTTTGTTTCTTCTATCGACAATAAAATTGAGTTGTTCCTTTACGTCTTGCGATGGCATTTCCAGATGGGTTGATACTTGCTCCCACAGACTGATATCCGAGATTAATCGAATAGCGTCCGCTATATGATCCGCCTGCTGAAAGCTTCGCCAACTGTGACGTTCCCGAATCTCATTTTCTAACCAATCGTCACTCGTTGGATCACTGACGACTTGACGAACACGCTCTAGTGAAATTTGAAATCGCAGAAAGGCAGATGTTTCAGGACGAGTCCCGCGGTAAACTTCCAACATACCGAGCCTGACAATTTCATGGATGTAGTAGTCAAGCGCGCTAACACCCATCACAAGTTCAGATCTCAATATATCAGAGAGGTCTATTGCTGCGGTAGTTTGAGCGTTTAAGGTATTATAGATAACCCCAAGGTTGCGGACCCGAGCAAGATTTGCTCGAAATTGATCAATCGCTACTTACATGAGTTGTTAGCCCGATAATTTTATCCGCAAGTTCTGAAAAAATCTGTTCAAAGTTATCTCTTAATTTAAGTGTATTGTTTTCAGTACTACCAACTTGACCAATTTGTTGACGGGTTAAGGCAAAAACAGGGGTTTGATATTCTCGTGATTTAGCAATTAGTGTATCGAAGTCGGGAATAGTTACCAAGCAGAATTCTGCCCCCATACTTTCTTCTCCATAGACTTGGTCGGGTAACATCATTCCAATTTTGTGTAGTTCGGAAACTAGTTTTGAGGTGACAGTTTCGTTGATTTCATCTATCCATTTTTGAAAGCCGGCAGCAGGAGCACCACCTTGTGGACGATAGTTTTGAACAATTATGCCAAGGAATTTTGGAGTGACTTTGGGGAATGGATAGGCAGCAGTCTGAAGGATTGGTAGGGTGTAGGCTTTCTTAGCCCATGTGTGCCACTTCGGTAACACTGTTGCTAAAGACTCTATTGCCATCACTGAGAAGAAATCTGGATTCGTTGGGACGATAAAAAAATTGCTCGTCATCAATAAGTTTTGATTGGTTGAGCTAAGCCCCGGATTCATGTCAATCAACACATAATCTGCATCGAATTTCTTCGCTGTTTTTTCTAACAGATAAGAAATGGATCCGGGTAAGTTCTGAAGCGTGTGAATCGAGCTGGAAAGTTCCTGTGCAATTCCCAACATCACTTCATATTCGGACAATCGAATATGGCCCGGAAGCAGAAACAGATCTTTCTGTCCTTTGACTGGAATACATTCAACCACCTCTATGAGTTTTGGCCGAGATTCAAAGACTGGAGCGATCCCATCTCTCAGATTGGTCTCTTTTTTGTAGAATTGCCCAAACTCCGTTATTCCTGCGTATCCAAGTACCATTTCCGTTAAGTTGCATTGAGGGTCAGCATCCACCAGGATAACTTTCTTCCCTTTTGAGGCTAACATCCATCCAAGATTAAACGTTGTTGTCGTCTTGCTCACACCACCCTTATGATTAAAAAGAGCAATTCGTTTAGCCATTGTGCGTCCCTCATTTTGTTTTCTCTCTTGAGATTTTTCAAGCATCTACCGTAATTTTCAGACTTTTTTCCCATTCCGAACGGAGGAGACCGTACAGATACATATCATAGCGTTTTCCATCCCGTTGTAGATGTTCCCGATGCATACCTTCGCGGTGGAAGCCCAACTTTTCATACAGCGCGATGGCGCGTTCATTGTAGCTAAACACTGTGAGTTGTACGCGATGCAAATTGAGTTCGTCAAAGGCAAATTGGAGCAGAAGCTGCATGGCTTCGTATCCGTAGCCTTTTCCCCACTGTTTTGCTTCCCCAATGGCGATACTTACGCCGCTCACCCGATGCGTCCACAGGATCCCGTCGAGTTCAACATAGCCGATCAGTTCATCTTTGTCAAGGGCGCGAATGGCGAAAAGAAAAGTATCGGTTGATTTATGCGTATCGTTTAGCCATTGAGTCAACGCTGTTTCAGTTCTCGGATAAGCGGGGAGCGCGTCAAATAGTCGCAAAAAGTCGGGGTTCTGATGCCATTGGACGATGGTTGGGAGGTCGCTTTGCGTTAACGCTGTGAGCCGGATTCGACTACCGCGTAAAAGCGTCGAAGAGGTCATGCCTCGTATTCCTAACGGATTGATCACGGCACGTTGTTAATTGCGCTTTATCAGACAGCTCGTTGGCGGGTGAGTGTTACGCGAATTCCGTCTCATCATCTGTATTCTCATCCGTTTTCTCGTCTGTCTCATCATCTGTGTTATCAGAAGTGCTCGGCTGTTCTGTTTCCTGCGGTTCTACTAGTGTCATAGGTATAAACAGTGTATCGTCGGAATCGCTTGGCTGTTCCGCTTCTTCTTCCTGTTGTTCTGCCTCATTATCAACTGTTTCAGATGTATAGTCGATGGGGCTAGGCTGCGCGGCTTCCTGTCTTTCCGATCTGCTCTCAACGTTGTTGAGCATTGTCATAAGTCCTTCAAGGCGTTCGCGGATTTCCGCTTTCTCCTGATCTACCTCAAGGCGTTCCTGCTCACGCTCGTTCCGGAACGCTATTATCTCTGCTTCAAGGTGGTTGAGTTCAGCGTTCCGTTGTTCAAGGTTTTGAATCTGTACCTCCCGCTGGTCCAACTCGTTCCGGAGTTGATTATTTTCAGATTCAAAGGCTGATCTCTCTTCCCTGAGACGGTTGATGGTCTCTATAGCACGTTCAACGCGTTCTTCCAACAATGTAAGCACATTTTCGCGCAAATCTTCAAGCATGTGAACCTCCTGTTTTCTATTTGATTTAGGACTTACGCAGCCAAACGGTTAAAGCCCTGTAGTTCGGCGATTCATCGCCGCCGGACACCGGTCCCAACGTCCGATTCATCGGACAACTACAATCGAAGTGCGTAAGTCCTGTGATTAATAGTTTCGGGGAAGGATTGTCTATAGCGTACTGCGAAGGGAGTCAAAATTTACTTTCTCAGGACTTACGTATTTCAGCACAGTTGGCGCGGGGCAAGATGCCCCGCCTACAGTTGGCTGCGTAAGTTCGATTTCTATCTTTCGCTCCTTAGTAGATCTTCAAGTCCAACTGTCCGGGCATAATGGAAAAGGTACTGCTGCGCGTAACCGAGATATTCGCCAAAATAGTCTTCGGTAAACTGACGGATCTCACGAATCGAGGCTTCGCGTTTGAGGTAGAGCTGTTCTATAATCCGCTTCACCCATACATCAATGGGAAGTGCTTGAACATGCCCTAGCGAAAACAGACAGATGCAGTCGGCGACCTTTTCACCGATTCCTTTGAACCCCATCAATTCTTGTTTCGCTTCGGTGTAAGGTAGACTTTTCAGAGCCTCAATATCGAATTTCCCGGCTACGATTGTTGATGAAACTGTCCACAGATAAGGGGCGCGGTATCCCAACCCACAATCGTATAACGTCTCAACGCCGGCTTCCGCGAGGGCGTGTGGTGTCGGGAAAGCGTAATCGACCAAGTTATCAAGCGTAGTTTTTTCGCCGAATCGCGTGGAGATTGTGCGGATAATCCCCTTAATCCGGGGTACGTTGTTATTTTGAGACAGAATAAACGACGCGAGACACTCCCACACCTCTTGGTTCAGAATTCGCATCCCCCGGAACGTTTCAATCGAGTGGTGGATGAACGGATCAATGTCTACAGCGTCTAAGATCGCCGGTAGATCCCGGTTCAGGTCTAGGTAGTGACGGAGGAAGGCTTCTAGTTGGTCTTCTACTTCATCGGCCGAGCTTTCCACGATCAGCGTCTGATTTTCCTGACGTATCTTTAGCAGCCTGCCCTCGACAACGCCGTAATACCAACAGTTGATTGGCTGCCAACGGAATGATTGCCCACACTCCAACGTATGCTTCAGATCGAAATCGGTAACAGGTTCAATTCGGATAGGGCAGCCTCCTCACGCATAAACGGCAGAATGCCTATTAGCAAAGTTGTGCGTATTATACAACGAAATTCCAATCAATACAAGGGCAGAAATTACGCAAAGAAAGCTGAGGTCAATAAGAAGATACATCGGTATCTGGATGGTCTTTAAAAAATCGCGCCTGATTCACGCCGAAGTCCTCTTGCAGTTGAATGGTCAGTCCACCGTCCACCGGCAGTGCATGTCCTGTGATAAAAGACGCTTCGTCCGAACAGAGGAAGTTGATAGCATTAGCGATGTCGATTGGACGTCCAACACGGCGAACCGGATATTGTGCTTCAAAGAAGCGCAGCAGCGAGGGGTTCTGTTTCCAATGTTCTTCGATGCGTTCAGTTACGATATGACCGGGGCAGATTGCGTTGACTCGGATGCCCATTGGTCCGAAGTCAATTGCCATCTGGCGGGTGACACCGATAACGGAGGACTTGCCCGCTTCATATACCAATTTCTTCGGAGCCATCAAAAGACCGTGGACGGACGAGATATTGATGATACTGCCTTTGCCCGATTTTGCAATCTCCGGCACGGCGTACTTCGCACCCAGAAACATGGATTTGACTAATACGTTCATTGCATAGTCCCAAGCCTCCTCTGACAGGTCCACGGCGCTGCCGTCCGGCTCTTTGGTGTTGAAGGCGTTGTTGACAAGGATATCGAGACGCCCCCATAATTCAACCGCTTTGCGAACCATCGCCTCAATGTCATCACGACGAGAGACATCGGTCTCAATGACTTCCGCGACACCGTCTGCATTCCGAATCCGCTCGGCGTTGGCTTGTGCTGTTTCAACGTCCATATCGGCAATGAGGATTCTCGCACCCGATTCAGCAAGCCGTCTCGAAGTTGCACCGCCGATGCCTTGGGCACCGCCTGTGACAATTGCGACCTGATCTGTTAAATTTCCCATGATTTCACTCCTTTATCAAAAGTTTTAATAATCCAAGTTGCCGGGGCTTATTAAGATTTATGTGAGGGATGTCTGTAATTCAAGGTGCAGCATCGTTGGAGGCTGAGAACCTGTTTTAAAACTAAAAATGTCTTCAAGAGTTAATGTTTACGTTTACTCATTGGAAACATCAATCCCTTCCAATGAAAGGCATAAACATGACTCCAACCACCTATCCCACGGATTTGACCGATGCCCAGTGGGACAAATTGTTACCCTATCTTCCACCTCCGTCACCGGTGGGTAGACCTCTCAAGTGGGAGATGCGCGCAATCATCAACGCTATTTTTTACATAGTCAAGTCAGGGTGTCAATGGCGAATGCTACCCCATCAGATGCCACCGTGGCAAACAGTCTATTCCCATTTCAGAAAATGGAAAATTGATGGCACATGGCTTATGATTCATCAATCACTTCACGAACAAACTCGCTGTGATATTGGCAAAGCACCTTCACCGACAGTAGCTATCATTGATAGCCAATCGGTCAAGACTACCGAACTGGCAGATAGTAGGGGCTTTGATGCACATAAGAAAGTCAAAGGACGTAAACGCCATATAGTCACCGATACAATTGGCATTCCATTGCGGGTGAAGGTTACTGATGCAAATATCAGTGATAACCAAGTCGCAATAGAGTTATTAACGGAAATCTTTAGTTGGCACATAACCATTCAGTTAGTCTGTGCTGATGCTGGCTATCGCGGCGACTTAGGCGACTGGTTATATGCAACGCATCAGTGTCAATTGGACATCACCACTCCTGTGGGTCAATCGGGATTTGTGGTTGTTCCCTTTCGATGGATTGTGGAGCGCACTTTTTCTTGGTTCGGTTGGTTTCGCCGATTGACTTTGGACTATGAACGCACTGCTGAAACCGCTGAGGCAATGGTGTACATTGCTTCCATTTACTTGATGCAAAACCGTATCAAATGACTTTTAAAACAGGCTCTGATGAGTGCCCGACCGTATGTTGGTATCGTAGGGGCGAGGTTTCCTCGCCCAATCCCGATTTAATCGAGGATTCTCGCCGTGTGGAACGGGTTGGGAGTGCTGTGTCGAGATATGAATCTCGACCTACTTGCTGCGAGCGGTGATTGATTTATGGATCTGTATTATCACGGTAAAGTCAGTGCGATGAGTTCGGCAGGCTGATTTGCTCCGCCTATTGGAATCACAATAAACTGCTTGCCATCAGCCATATAACTGATCGGCGCACCTTGTGCATTGCTTGGGAGTTCTGTTCTCGCAATCAACCCCCCGTTATCTGGATCGAACGCCCACAGAAACGGGTTTTGGGTCTTAAAACTTACTTCAATCGCATTGCCGCGGGGCGAGTTACCGGTTCCGTCCCACGATGCTTGCGTCGCTGCGAAGAGCAGTGACTGCGTCAGGAGCGGGAAATTGCGTTGTGCCCAGCCCAGTGGTGGCAGGTCAAGATGCCGTAAGGTGGGATGATCTATCGGTCCATCTCCGACCGGTTGCATCCACTTATGTTCGCCCGTATTCAGATTGATAGCGGTGATACGTCCATAAGGCGGCTTGAATAAGGGTAAATCCCGCGGACCGTTCGGCCCAAACGCAAGGGAGCCGGTATAGGCGTAATCTGCGTTTGGATCTTTCGCTTTTTTTATCGTGATGTTGGCAGGGTAAGTGACAGAAGGAATATAGATAATCCCTTTGTCTGGGTCAACAGCTGCGCCTGCCCAACTAGCACCACCGAGGATGCCGGGCATGACGATTATTCCCTTTTCAGTCGGGGGTGTATAGAGTGTTCCGAAGTCGTAATCCTCGACAATACTGAGTGCTTGTTTGTGCAATCCCGGCGTGAAATCAATTAAATCATCGTGGGTCACACCTTGACGATCAAAGGGCGCAGGCTTGGTCGGGAAGGGTTGTGTAGGCGATGAGGATTCTCCCGATACGGTTGACTGGGGCACGGGGCGTTCTTCAATGGGCCAAACCGGTTCTCCAGTCACGCGATCGAATACGAAACAGAACGCCTGTTTGGTCACTTGTGCAACTGCCTTAATTTCTTTGCCATCAACGGTGATGTCAATTAAATTTGGCGCAGCTGGTGGATCATAGTCCCAGAGTCCGTGGTGCAATATTTGAAAGTGCCAAACCCGTTCACCCGTTTCCGCGTTGACGCAGACGAGACTATCTGCGAAGAGATTGTCTCCGAGACGGTGGCCGCCGTAATAATCGTTGGTGGGGGTGCTGACAGGCAGGTAGACGTAACCGAGCTCCTCATCTGCGCTCATCATCGTCCACACGTTGGCATTGCCCGTCGTCTTCCAAGATTCGTTCTTCCACGTCTCGTTTCCGAATTCTCCTTCTTGCGGAATGGTGTGGAAGATCCAACGTTGCTCTCCAGTGCGAACATCAAATCCTCGGACATCTCCCGGTGGCATCAGCTTTTGCGGCGGCTTGTTAATAGCGAAGGAATCGAGAACTGTAGAGCCGACGACAACGACATCTCGACAGACAATCGGCGGTGAGAAAACGGCATACAGGCGGCGATTCACCGGGCGTCGCAGACCTTTCGTCAAGTCGACGCGACCGCCCTCGCTGAACCCTTGGATTGGTTTACCTGTTTCGGCGTTAAGTGCGATGAGATACCCATCGCCTGTGCCGAGGAGGACACGCTTATCATCGCCTGATTCCCAATAGGAGACACCGCGATGCACGAAACCTGTGTTGGCGGGGGTGCCATCTTCGTAGGTTTTTGGGTCATAAACCCAGATTGTCTCTCCTGTGACGGCGTTGATGGCGGCAGCTAGATTGAGCGACGTGCTGGTGTATACCACGCCACCAATCATGAGCGGTGTGGATTCATTTACCATCGTCCACAGATCGGGATTGGATTCGACGAGCGCATTATCGGGGGAGTTCCAACGCCATGCAATCCGAAGGTCCTTAACATTGTCCTTGTTAATCTGATCGAGTGGAATATATTTAGTACTGGCTTTGTCTGAGCCGTAAGCCCACCATTCTCTAACCTCACTGGCATCGGCGTGGGGAACAATCAAACCGATTGCACAAAAGATCGAGATGGTATAAAGGAATAGCAGATAGTATGTTCGGGTCACAGTGTGATCTCCTTTATGTCAGTGGCTGATATAAGAACGCTGTTATCCATGTAAACCAAACCTCCGCCATTATAGCAGATTCGATCAGTTGCGTCAACAGAATTGGATAGGCTTGCGCGACGAAAGCAGATGGATGATTTTTGGGTTTCTATTTTCAGGGTAACTATGTTATAATCTTGAACAATTTCCAAAAAATACAATCTGCTTATAATGGGAAGTCTCCTGATCCTTTGAGGGTTTCCCTAAAAATCTCATAGCACATCTAAATGAGGGAGGAAACAGATGATTGATTGTCAGTATCTTGAGCCGACCACCGTTTCAGAGGTCTGCACACTGTTAGCGGAACACGGCGATGGTGCGAAGGTCGTTGCCGGCGGACAGAGCATGGCGATACTATTGCGGAACGGATTAATTCAACCATCCCATCTGATCAGTATCCAGCATGTCTCCGGATTGGAGGACATAACCCCATCGGACGAAGGCGTAACAATTGGTGCAAGGGTTACGCTGGATCGTTTGAGCGGTATAGGTGAAACGCACCCGACGCTGCGTGCTCTAGATGATGTCATCAGCGAGGTGGCAGACCAACAGATTCGTAACTTCGCAACAATCGGCGGGGCAATCTCTGAGGCGCATCCGGCAAGCGATATCACCGTTGTTCTGAACGCGTTGAATGCCTCAGTAAAATTAGTAAGTGCAGGCGGTGAACGGGTGGTGCCCATGCACGACTTTGTTACTGATGCCTTCGCTACTGCTGCCCAATCGGGTGAATTGCTGACGAAAGTGGTTGTTCCATCGTTCGATCTTACATCTGCCGCAGCCGTGCATCGCCGGTTTGTTCTACGGGCGGGGGATTATCCTGTCGTCGGAGTCGGTGCGTTTGTCAGCCTTGATGGATCGGGGCAGTGTCAGAATACGCGCATCGTCATCGGTAACTGTTCGGGTGCCCCGGCTCACGCACAGGAGGCAGAAGCGCGTCTGAAGGGACACAGCATCGTCGGAAACAACGGGGCACTCGCCGAGGCCGGTGAACTTGCCGCATCCCATGTCGCACCATCGAGCGATCCGATGGCACCGAGCGAATACAAAATAGACCTTGTGAATGTGTTGACCAGAGAAGCATTGGCAGAAGCCGTTACACGCGCTACCGGTTAAGACAACGGGACAATATAACCCCCTAATTTTTGATCGGGATTGGATTGATAACTAATTGTTTGGAGGCATTTTAATGAAATACCCATTATCATTGACTGTTAATGATGAAAACTATGACATCCTCGTCGAACCCTACCATACCTTGATGGAGGCTATTCGTGATGGGATTGGACTAACGGGGACGAAGTGTGCCTGTGAAGATGGGCGGTGTGGGACTTGCACGGTACTGATTGATGGGCAGCTGGTGAAATCGTGTCTGATGCTTGGGTTACAGGCGAAGGAAAAATCGGTCTTAACCGTAGAGGGTATGGGTTCACCCGATGAGCTACATCCGCTGCAGGCTGCGTTTCTTGAGCACGGTGCGGTGCAGTGTGGCTACTGTACACCGGGGATGCTGCTCACGGCAAAGCAGTTGCTAGACGAAAACCCGAATCCAACCGAGGAAGACATCCGCTCTGCATTTGTGGGCAATCTTTGTCGCTGCGGAGTCTACACACACGCAACGGAAGCAATCTTGAACGTCGCAGGGGAGGAGGAATAAGATGAACGTTGTTGGAACTTCTACTAAACGTATTGATGGTATAGAGAAGGTAACTGGAACTGCGGAATTTACAACTGACATCGTGCTGCCTCGTATGATTCACGCCAAGCTGAAGCGCAGTCCGTATGCACACGCAAAGATTCTGGGCATTGATACCAGCAAAGCCGAGCAGATGCCCGGTGTCCGCGCTGTCATTACCGCTGCGGATTTACCTGATATCCGGCTAGGCATTCTCACACTGGATGAGCATCTGCTCGCCCACGACAAAACACGCCTTGTCGGTGAACCTGTCGCTGCGGTCGCTGCGGATACCCCAGAGATTGCACGGGCAGCCTGTGAACAGATTGAGGTCGAATACGAGGAACTCGCTCCACTATTCGATCCGGAAGAAGCAATCAAGTTAGACCCGCCTGTGGTGCTGCACGAGGAATATGAGGAATACGAAAAACTTCTTGAACTCGCGGAGATGGACGAGCGTCCGCCCAACCTGTGGCAAGCCTACCGTATCCGCCACGGCGATATCGACGCTGCCTTCAAAAAAGCGGAAGACGAAGGTGGACACATCATCGAAAATCGCTATGCAACCGGCTATGTTCACACCGCCTGCATGGAGCCGCACGGCGCAGTGGCGCAATGGAGTTCCGACGGCACACTGACCCTCTGGGCGGGGGGGCAATCACCCTACATCGCACGCGACGGTTTAGCGAAAGCCCTTGATCTGTCGCCTTCTAAGGTTCGCGTTATTATTCCATTTGTCGGTGGTGCTTTCGGCGGCAAATTGACGGTCAAAGAGGGTGCTATCGCCGCTGCACTTGCGCGTAAAGCGGGGCGTCCCGTCAAAATTATCTTGACCCGTGCCGAAGATCTCTCTGCTACAGCGGCGCGCACACCGTTCATTTTTGATATAAAGGATGCTGTGACTAAGGATGGTATCCTGATCGGTCGCAAAGTTACTTCGATTCTCTGGGGCGGTGGTTATAGCGGTGAAGGGATTCTCAAACCAATTTTCTCCACGCATCTCTATCCCGGTTCCTACCGTTTAGCAGCGCTTTGGGTGGACTCTTACGGCGTGTATACCAACCGTGTCTCCGGTGGTGCGTTGCGAGGCTATGGCTGTGCCGAGTCCGCTTGGGCGGTCGAAACTCAGATGGACATCATTGCGAGGAAGTGTGACATTGACGCCGTTGAGCTGCGTATAAATAACCTGCTGAACGAAGGCGAGCGTACCGCTATCACCATGCCCGCCCACGCATTCAGTGCACACGAATGTCTTACCAAATGCGCCGATGCAATTGAGTGGGAAACCCCCTCTGAGTCGTTGGAGTCTCCGTGGTATCGTGGTAAGGGCATCGCTTTGGGTAACAAGTATTCCTTCGCACCAACCGCTTCCAGTACGGAGTTAAAGGTTCATGAGGATGCTTCCTGTGAGTTGCGGACTAGCGCGGTCGATTTGGGGCAGGGTGCTTACACCATTCTCACGCAGATCGTCGCCGATGAGTTCGGGATCGAGATTGATCAGGTCAAGCTGGTTACCCCGGACACCGCGATTACGCCCTTCGACCATGTCGCCGGCTCCAGTCGGCAGACCTTCCACACCGGCAATGCCACCCGCATGGCGTGTGACGATGCGAAACGCCAGATTCGGGAACTCGCCGCGCCCAAGTTAGAAGCGGACCCGGACGACTTAGACGTTTCCGGTGGCCGGATCTTCGTTAAGGGGTCTCCCGAGCAGTCCATTGAAGTTGAAGATCTGTTCGTGGTTGAGATGCTGGCGGGCAAACGTCCGGCGGTTGACGAGGTCATCGGCAAGGCAACATGGGAAGTCACTGCTAGTCCACACGATCCAAACACGGGACAGGGCGAGGAACCGATGGCTTACATGGGGCACGGTGCTCAAGCCGCAGAGGTTGAGGTCAACGTTGAAACGGGGCAGGTACGCATTCGGAAGTTTGTCTCCGCGATTGATGTTGGCAAGGCGATGAACCCGCAAGGGGTCGAAATGCAGAACTACGGCGGTGGGTGTATGGGTATCGGTATCGCGCTGCACGAGGATATGTGCTTCGATGCGAGTGGGGAGATGACCAACGCTAGCCTGATGGACTATAAAATCCCCTCTATCATTGAGATGCCGTTGAAAGAATACATGGAGTCGATTATCGTCGAAGTCCCGCACCAGCATGGTCCCTACGGTGCTAAAGGTGCCGGTGAAATCGTCGTGGTGCCCACATCGCCCGCAATCGGTAACGCGATCTATGACGCAATTGGCGTGCGTATCTGGGATCAGCCACTGACGCCGGAGAAGGTTGTCAAGGCGTGGAAGGAGAAGACTGCATCCGGTAACGGTTCTGGGTCATAAGCCACGGCGGGATAGTCTAGACGATTGGAAACTATTATCAATTATAGTAGATTTTAGAATTACTTAGACACTCCAAATTCACAGCCAACCCCCTAAATCCCCCTTGTCAGGGGGACTTGTTAGACTTCGCGAAGGTTGGAGTTATTGGTAATGTTTACTTATTTCTCTAATTCACCATAGTGTGCTAAGAAGGGGCTCTCCCGCGGACGAATTGGAGGTCGAGGGCTTCTGGCGGTAACGCCTAGGGTTTATACCCTGAACGATCTGTATTTCCTCCATACTTCATGGCATAAACGAGCAGATTTGTCATAAAGCGATGGACATCTGTCGAGCGACGCAGCCGTAACATGGTTCGGCTTTCGATCTCTACCGTCTCCATTGCACACATATAATCCTTGCGATTATAGACGACAGCCAGTCGATTGTTTATAGTGATTCCTTTTTGGTATTTGAACTGTGTGGGTTTTGGATGGTTTTCAGACCCCCAGAAAACATCACCGCCCGATGGGGGCCGGGGCAGCTGATAGTAGATGTTATAGATCTCATGGTGGTGCGGCAGGTACTCTAAAGGATATTCGGGAAAAATCGTCTGTAGCTCATCAGCGACGATTGCGGCGAACAAGCCGTGAAATCCGCAATCGTCGAAAAAGAGCATCCCACCTTGTTCCACAATGTACTTCCGCAATGCCGCCCGTTCTGACGCAGAAAAGGAGTTGGTCAACGGTCCGCCTTTGGCAAGATTTCGTCCAACAGTAATGTCCTTGTCGTGCCCTGTCATGATAACCAGCGGGGCATCAAGGAGGCGCGAATCGGTCAGTCGCAGCGAGCCTCCTGCGTACTTCATGTCAGCACGGAGATCGGTATTTTCTGCAAGCCACTTCGCAAAGCTGGATATGGCGGTTGGATCCTGCCACCAATCGGAGAGGGAGTGTTTGAGTCGAATCAGGCGAATATGCCCACGCATCTCTGTGCCTTCGCCCTCAAGAATAGCTCCAAGGTGGTCTTCAGGAAGCAAGTTCGGACTCTTCACATCAAGAGGCAGGTCTTGTACTCCCCCGTTTTGAGCATGCACAAAGCCCCCTCCTATAGTCGTCCCTTCGTTTCTCCCATGTTGTAGGGTTGCTCCTCGTGATAGTCCGTTTTGGGTAGGCACAAGACCTGCTCCCACAGCCGGGGTGTCTTGGTGTATCGTTGCGGAGTGGGGTGGCGCAAGATTCGCTTCTACGGATAAACCCTTGTCAAGGCTGATGGCTGGGGCATCGCTTAACGAGAGTGGATTTCTCTCTTGTGGCAGGTCAACTGCAAGAGGTGTCCCTACCCGTGTTACAGTTTGTAGAGGCAGCTCTTGTGGTTGTCTGTCCTGCACCTGACGGGGCGATTGTACGGGTTGGAGACGAACCTTCCTTGGCAGCGTACGAGCTGATGGAGACAATTCAATCCACTCTACATTGATGGCATCGTCTTCCACAACTCCCTGACGAATCGTTAGCACCACGAGGACAGCAAAAATGAGATGGAGGAAAAGAGAGATGGTCAACGGTGCCATTAGTCGTTTTTGTATTCTCAACGTTTTGCCTTTCTGGACGGGATGAAGCAGGCAAACGCCCTAAGCCAAATTATGAGGACCCCACTCTAGACACTCTCACTTAGTTCTGAATGTCAAGATGCAATCTATTTCAAGCACAACCCTACGCCAAAATCTGTCGCAGCTATAGCTAATCGATTCAAATTTATGTAACATTGCTAAAACATCTTAGACCACCGCATATTAAATTGAGGTGTCCGTCCCGACTCAAGAGCTTGTGCCCAGTTTAGTTTCCAATTGCTTCCTATCAGTAAGCCAACACCCAGATTAACCTTCGGATCGGAGATGCTGATTTCGTCTAACTTGTTCCATACCTGTCCCGCATCAATGAAAAATGTGGCGAATGCCCCGTCGCTAATGTAGTCGGTTATGTGATGACGATACTCCACATTGAGCAGCATACCTTGGTTACCAGCAAATTCATAAAGATCATACCCACGAAGCGATCCAGGTCCCCCAAGAATAAATTGGCGTTGAACCGGCAGGTCCTTCGCTGAAAGTCCAACTTTCAAACGGAGGTCAAGCATATGCCGGTCGCCGATCGATTGGTAACGTCTGGAGTGCAGCTCGAATCGTATAAAATCAAAATCAGAACCCACCGCCGAATTGCCGTGTTCTACCGCAAAGGTATTGTACCATCCCTCGTTGTCAAAACGACTATCGAAATCGTATCTCAAAGCGATGCTCCGCATTTGGCCTGGCGTTATTAGTGTATTTTTCTCCTTGTCCGATGTCCATCGAAAGAGGGACCAATCTGTCGTTTTGGTCAGGCTTTCGTGGTTTTCATCAACCGCAGTCAGCTCTAGGGAGTGGCGGAGCACCTCTGGTTGCCATCGTAACGAGATCTCAGAACCTTCTCTCAGATAATAGTCTCGAAAATCTCCTCCATATAAAAAGGCAGTCAGCAGTTGTTCGTTATCGTCTAGTAAGATGTCTGGATCTCTTACCGATGTCAGGCGATGGAATTGAAACCTAAGGGTCAGATTCCGGTTAACCCCTCCTAACAACGTTGCCTCCCCACCCGCTTCATAGTTCAATTTTTTGTTTGAAAAACCGTAACTCAAAGCACCAAATAGCCTCGGTTGAAGCGGTATCTCAACCTCCGGCGGCTTCGACAGTTCGAGGCGAGGACCTAGTCGAAACCCATGAACCCGATTAAACCTACCACTCATTGAGAGGTTTATTATACCCTCCGGCACGGGGTCTGCTGCCGCTATTTTTTCCTCTACTGTAATTGTTACAATCCGTTTATCTCTTTCCTCATGGATATGCCAGTCCGCGCGCCTGAAATGTGGAAGGATAGCCTTCATTGTTTTGATTGCGTTGCCGATGTCATCTGGTCCCTTTTCAAGAGCCTCTCTGATTTCAGAACCTCTCACCCTTTGGTTGCCCCGAATCCGAACCTCGTTGATTGGTTGCTTTTCCCTATCCACAAAGTGAGTTGATGGAAATGAAAACCCTGTGTTTCCGGAGGGTTGATCGGTTGTTGAGGGAGTTGTGCCATCAGGTTGTTTTTCTAGCTGTCTTGACCGTTCCTTGCTATCAAATCCGTCCTGACGGTCTTGGAGCGAGTTGTCTTCCAAGGTACTAAGTTGTGGGATTCCTACACCAAGGTCCTCAAGGTTTCTTAATAATTCACCAATTCGTTGTGGATGCAAATGTCCGACGATGTTCACTAGGTGCGTTTCAGTTTCCCCTGTAACCATTACAAAAAGACCGTCGATTGTCTCAATATTGAGCAGTACCCATATTTGAGTTTTCTCGCTGTCCTCCTTGATTTTGGCAAAGGCTTCCCAACCTCGTTTTTTCAACACACGTTCATAGTAACGAATCATTGGGTCGAAACTCGCGGCATCGCCGGAGTAACTACGGACGTATACTCCCTCTAGCATTGCGATCAATTCGGCAATTTCAGGTTCTTGTTCCGTCGTTTTAGCAACGAATGCGATTAGCTCACTGTCTAGGTTCACTTCAACCTTTGGTTTTAGGGGAATTGGACCATTAAAGGTGATAACACCTCCTTCCGCTTCTTGCGTCTTTCCGGGGTCTACCCAATCAAGAATAGATTCAATCTGTGGCTTTAAGGGAATCGGGAAATCGAAGGTGATAACGCCCCTTGCTGTTTCTTGTGTTTTTGCAGCCGCCACCCAGCCAAAAATAAAAAAAAAGAAAATGAGCGGCAGGATAGCAATAGGACGACAGTTTGCATAGTGCTTCACGGCTTATTTCTCTTTTCTCGTTGAGGTTTGTTGCTTACTTTAGTTTATCACGCTGTATAATATCTATTCTGATTCTGAGGCTGGCAAGCGGACGCCATATTGTCCGAGGTTTGTGTTCAGTTCAGCGAAGAATTCAGGGCGAATATCGCATACAATCCGAACCACATGCATCTCATTTGCTTCAATCGCAACTATAAAAATTCCACGGAACCTGTTTGCATCGTATTTTGCATAAATGCAGGAGCTCTGTTGCCCTTCATAAACGCGGGTGATTAAGTTCCACTTTTTCTGACGCATCAGGTCGGCGTAGAGGTCAAAAATTTCAGCCTTATGCACTTCGGACGATTGATCTAAAGTGAAGCGGCTTACTTGGACGCTCTTTACTCCGCGGATCGCGAGCGTTGCTGCACGATTTTCATCTGCACTCAAAGATGTGCCTAGGCGTTTGAGTGCCCACCAGCCGGGTCCCCCAATACCAAACCCTACCTCTTTATGAACGTGGTTTAATCGATCGGCGCGAGTAGTATCCCCACCGCCTCCTAATAGGCAGCCACAACCAATATTTACCATGAGGAGGAGCAGGTAGATAAAAAACGAGGAACGTAAAGTGTGATTGGCTAATCTATTTTTCATGGTTTTTCCGAGTGTCATCAAAACGCATTTGGCAGCGCACGCGATTTTCCGCTACTCCTTTGTGATGCGAATACGGAATAGGTTTGCCCTGTTTTGCCTTACTCTTTAGATGTAATGGCAGTTTTGAATTCGACTTTTGTGACAATCGTGGGAGTGCTTTCCTCATGTCGTCTGAGTTCATACTGGTCTTCAAGAAATTTCATAACTGACCGGCGATTTTCATATTGATCTTCAGGTATGATTCTTAACAACGCTTCTGCCATAGAAATCACATCCTCACGTGTCGTAGTGCCGGCTTCCGAATCTTCAAGCACTTCAGCGACAACATCAACATCTTCTGAATCACCGTACGCCGCCTTCAATAAATCGGGAAAACTTGAAATATCGCGTTTAAGGTGTGTATAGGCGACTCCCTCGACCGGTTTGTCTAAAACGTGGTCTGATAACTCAACCTCTGAAGGAAAAAGTTCGTCAATTTCCCAATCAAATTCCCACATGTCCGTCTCGTCAAGCCATAGTTCTTCGGGTTCCATATCAAGCCCGTTAAGTTCTGACATTTGGTATTCCAATCGTTCAGCTTCTACTCTCATTGAAGGTGTTACATGGCCGGAGCGTTCAGTTAAAGCCATTCCTCTTGGTAAAACAGGCTCTGGGGAAATGGCTAATGCGGGCAGTTCCTCAAGCGATGCCTTAAAACGTCTCAAATCCCACTGAAAGTAGGCAAAAAATCCAGCACTAATTAAGATCGACAAGATAAGTGCGGCACCAATCACTTTGAAGGTATATTGCGTGTTCATGCTATTCTCCTTTCAGATTTGAGGCAAAGTTAAAATCGAAATCTACTTCAGTGGTTTCAGGGTCGCCGCCTTGGCTCTCAATCATTTTAATAAGCAGATCAATCTGTTTCATACCCAATTGATACTCTTGTCTTTCTTTGGCGTATGTTTCGGCATCCAGATCTGATAATAGTTGAAATTCCAATTCCCAATAACGTTTCACATCCAGAATGAGTCCTTTTCTATCTCGGTGCAAACGGAAAAAGAGTTCACTCCATTCATCGGCGAGGGGATGAGATCCGAACCGTATTTTGGCAATTTCGGCAATTGTAGCGTGTGCTGCTTCGATATCTGTTGAGAGAAGCGACTGAAACGCAGTTAGACGCTGCAAAGCTTCATCGCTCCAGCCGTGATCTTCGGCGGCTTTGGCGTTCCTATCTTCTACACGCTGGGGTATTTGCTGTGGATTTTCCCCCAATTCGGTCGTCTGCAAATCCACATCCATCCTACTGTCATCATCTGTGGCGTTGTGGGTATCGCTCCTATGTGTGTGATTCTGCTGTGGGTGTGGGCCCGATTCGCTGGACGGGCTGAAAAAGGTGCACCCCATAATAAACAACGGCAAACAGATTAGGCTAACTATTACAAATCGCATCTTTTCTCCTCCATTTTTATAGACTTTGCAGCGCAAACACTACCACTTCTTCACATTGATGTTTCCATTTGTGGTTCGCAGTTTGACCTTTGCTGACCCGCCGTCGCCAATTTTGCCTGCAAGTTGCTTTTCTGACTTATCGGTGACAGGAACAGGGAAATCAGAGCGCACTCGTCCCTTACTCGTCTTTGCGTCAAGTTGACCGGAGAAATTCTCGGGTAGCTTCAAATCAATTGAACCATTGGTTGTATATAGGTTCGCGCTAACACCATCTGGGCCTTGAATTTCATAGGCGACACTAACGTCGATGCCTTTTGGTGGTTTGGGATGTTTTTTATAAATCTTTATTTCCCTTCCGTCTCGCTCCGCGTAAACGTGAACCTTTTTTGCGAATTCCTCTGGACCTACTATGCCGCGCGCACGGACCTTTTTGGAGGCGCGGACAATTACTTCATCCCGGACGGTGCCTTCAAAAGTAATCGCTCCGTTGGTAGTCTCTGCAGAGATGACTGAAATATCCTTGCCTTCAAACGTCCAATCCAATTCCTCCAATACGCTTCTCTCGACATGTACCCCGAATCCCCTATTCCGGCGCTCCAAGTCTACATCGAAGCCGACATCGAAATCACCGTCTACATTGAAATCACCCAAACCTATATCGACATTGCCGAGATTGTCGACATCCAAACTGTCTAATAATTCGCCAATTTGTGCTGGATTGATGCGTCCGAAGACATTCACGAAGATCGTCTGCTCAGTCTCTGCTATCATAATGAAAAGCCCATTTATAATATCCTGATCAAAAAGGGTATGCACCTCAAAAAAATCATCATCTTCCTTGACTTTGGCGATGACATCCCAACCTGCTTCTTTCAACTTATTTTTATAATAACGGCTGACTTCGTCAAGATCTGCATTGCCGCTACGGTAACCACGCACATATACCCCCTCTAGCATCTCCAACAATTTAGCTGCTTCCCGATCGTTCTTCGCTGCTTTGGCAACGAGCCGGATCAGTGCCCCGCTCAAATTGACCTCAATGTTCGGTTCTGGGACTTTCGGGAAATCAAAGGCAATGTGTCCCTTGATATTCGTTTCTTCTTGTGCTTCAGCAACGATACTTCTCGTGATGATGAAAAGGCCTGATAGAAGCACGACATACCAGATAAGGTTTCTGTAGTATTTCATTATTTACCTATCTCCTTCCAATCGAGTTTGTTCAATATCGCAAGGCTCTTACGAGTCACCTGTGAAAAGTGATCATTCGTAGTGGTGTCAATCTCAGTCAGTGTAGACAGCAACGCTCTGCGCGGGGCCATCATCACTTCGTTAGAAGGAAGTCCGTCGTGGATAGCAAGTTCCGTTTTATGCATCACGTAGCGCACGGTGCTCAGGGCATAACTGAGTTCATGGGTAGCCCGTTCAATTTGTAAAGATTGTTGGTGCTGCTGGTATGCACCGAATGTCACGAGGATAATGAGACTAGCGGCTACGGTTCCAACTGCAACCGGGCGAAGATATAATCCACGTAGTACCCGCTTCAGTGAATCAAACCACCCTTGAGCAGCGGGATTTGGATGAGATTGAACGTAGGCAGCAACTTGGTCAAAAACCTCGGCAGGAGGTTCGGGTTTCGGCAATTCTTGCAACGCCTCACCGACCTCAAGCGCGAAGTCCAACTCATTTTGGCAATCCTGACATGTAGCTAGATGTGTTTCAATTGCCGCTTGAGCGTCGGCGTTCAGTTCACCGGCAAGATATTCTTCCAAGACTGAATGCACCTGTTCACAACGTATTGTTTGTGTTGTCGAATGTCGCTGCATCGAGTTATCTCCCCATAAGGTTTCCCAATATATCCCGCAATTTCTTTTTTGCCCGAAACATGTTTGATTTCACAGTGCCGACAGGCTGATTTAGCGTTTCGGCAATAACTTCAAAACTTAGTCCTTCTATTTCGCGCATAACAACAACCGTGCGAAAATGGAGGGGGAGTTGAGCGATTGCCTGTTGAACCAACTGTTGACGTTCCTGCCTGATGTAGAGCTCTTCCGGCGACAGATTTGATGGGTCAGACGCTGTTCCCTCACGCTGATGGTGAACCAGTGTTTCAATTTCTTCAGTATTCCCGGTCGTGAGCGGCACCTGAAACCTACGCCGGCGTAACAGGTCAACACATAAATTATTGGCGCATTTGAGCAGCCACGATTGGACCGTCTCAAGGCGTAATTCAGCGTTGGAATTCCACGCTCTGATGAAAGTCTCTTGAGTCACGTCTTTTGCATCATCTGGACTATTGAGTAGGTACAGCGCGTGTTGATAGATCTGTGCTTGATACTGCTTGACGAGATCAAGAAATACCTCCTCTGGCATATCATGACTCCATGAGTTTTCTTTGAGGTTGCCCTTACTACGAATGACACGACAAAAAGTTGCACTAAAATTTGAAAAATCAGCAAATGGTGAGATATGGTGGTCTGAGCAAAAAGATGAATCAACGTTCCAAAGATAGAAAACCTTCTTGACAATTATTTGCCATCATACTATACTTAGCCCAAAACATCAACTAGTCAGAAATTTACAATATCCTTTGTCCAATCAGGACGCAATTAAGCGCACATACTGGTAAAAACTTTGTAGCGACTTTATGAATATCCAATATCAAATCACGGATCTCAAACTTGTTCACCCCTTCAAAATTGCTAGGCGAGCCGTTGATGAATTCCGTCAAGTGATTTCTGTGGGGATTGATGGCGGGCTTGGTGAGACGGCGCCCGCGCGTTTCTACGGTGAGACCGTCGAAACGGTTCAAGTTGCTTTTGACATCCTTGATACAGGTCTCGATGGAGATCTTGATGCGATTGAAAGTGTCATGTCAGAACTGGAATCGGTTCTAGGACGCAACTACGCTGCAAAGTCCGCCATTGACATGGCACTGCACGACCGGCTTGGGAAGAGGTTAGGTGTGCCGCTTTATCGACTTTGGGGACTCGATCCGAAGGGGACACCGCTTACAACCTTCACAATCGGGATTGATGAGCCGGAGATTATGCAGCAAAAGGTGCGTGAAGCGGAGGCGTATCCCTTGCTCAAGGTGAAACTCGGCACCGACCGCGACTTAGAGCTCATCCGCGCACTCCGTGAGGTCACGGATAAGCCGATTTATGTGGATGCCAACACGGCGTGGACACCGAAAGAAGCGGTTCGTATGATTCGTGAGCTTGCCCCTTACGGTGTAGAACTGATTGAGCAACCTACAAAGCCGGACGATCTGGAGGGGCTAAAGTTTGTCCGTGAGCACTCAGAACTTCCGATTTTCGCCGATGAAAGCGTGAAACGTGCCGCTGATATACCTTCGTTGGTCGGCTGTGTTGATGGTATTAATATCAAGTTGGTCAAATGCGGTGGGCTGCTCGAAGCGATGCGAATCATCCACATTGCGCGAGCGCATGGGCTGCAAGTGATGATTGGTTGTATGATAGAAAGCTCCCTAGGCATCACAGCAGCAGCACATCTCACACCGCTTGTGGATTACGCAGATCTGGATGGACATCTACTGGTTGCAAATGATCCATATCGTGGCGTAACACTTGAGAAAGGTAAGCTCGTCTTACCTGATCTACCCGGAATTGGAGTTGTTCCAGTTGCGGGTTAGATCAGGTAAGACGAGTGATGTCCATACCAGCGTATCCATATCTGAGATCAGCTTTCAGGAGAACTGCATGAGCAAAGCCCAGTTATTGAGAGATCATAAAATCGGAAATATTGATAATTTATATTGGAATTTATCAACGCCTACCCTATATGAAGAAGCCCTCAGGCGGGGCGAAGGGCAAATTGCTCAATTTGGTCCTTTTATCGTCGAAACACTACCCCACACAGGCCGTTCACCCAACGACAAATTTATCGTTGAACAATCCTCAAACCGAGATAAAATTTCGTGGGGGAATGTCAACCGTCCCATCTCCGAAGAGCACTTCGATCGCGTGTATAATCACATGCTAACTTACATCCAGCGGCGTGATGTCTTTGTTCAAGATTGCTACGCCGGTGCTGACCCGCAGCATCGCATCACCGTTCGCACCATTACTGAGTATGCATGGCACAGCCTATTTACCAAGAACCTTCTCATCCCCGCCGATAAGTTGTCCCCAGACCGTGCACCTGATTTTACAATTATTGATTTTCCGGGTCTTCACGCGAATCCTGAGTTACACGGCACTAACTCAGCGACCTTTATCCTTGTGAATTTTGAGCGGAATTTGGTGCTTATTGGTGGAACAAAGTATGCCGGAGAGATAAAGAAATCGGCTTTCACATACCTGAACTACCTATTGCCGGGTCGGGGTGTGCTGCCGATGCACTGCTCGGCGAACCTTGGACCTGATGGAGATGTTGCCCTGTTCTTCGGGTTGTCCGGAACAGGAAAAACGACGCTCTCTTCTGCGGCAGGCAGAAACCTCATCGGCGATGACGAACACGGTTGGAGTGATTACGGCGTGTTCAACTTTGAGGGCGGTTGTTACGCGAAAACAATCAACCTTTCCAAAGAGGCAGAGCCGGAGATTTACGGATGTACACACAAGTTTGGAACGGTGTTAGAAAACGTGGTCCTCAATCCGGCGACGCGGTGGATAGATCTTGATGACGATTCATTAACCGAGAATACACGTGCGGGTTACCCAGTTACCCACCTTGATAATATCGTTCCGGAAGGGATTGGTGGCCATCCAAAGAACCTAATCATGCTTACCTGTGATGCGTTTGGCGTGATGCCGCCCGTCGCCAAGCTAACGACCGAACAGGCGATGTACCATTTCCTGTCGGGATATACCGCGAAGGTTGCCGGTACTGAACAGGGATTGGGAGACCGGCCCGAAGCGACGTTCAGCCACTGTTTCGGTGATCCATTTATGCCCCTCGATCCGGCTGTATATGCTGATATGCTTGGCGAAAAGATAGATCAATATGGGGTGGATTGTTGGTTGATCAACACGGGGTGGAGTGGTGGTGCTTACGGCGAAGGTTCACGAATGAAAATTGCATACACCCGCGCCATCGTTGACGCCGCTTTGAAAGGTAAACTGACGACTGTCCCAACAGAGCCGGATCCGATTTTCAGATTCCAGGTCCCAACTGCTTGTGAAGGTGTGCCGTCTGAAGTCCTCACACCGCGTAACACATGGAAAGATGGTGCGGCTTACGACCTCCAAGCGCGAGAGCTCGCTAAGATGTTCGTGGAAAACTTTGAGCAATTTGCCGATAGCGCGACAGAGGCTGTCTGTGCGGCAGGTCCCAAGATCTAATTGATTACACAATTTGTGAGTGTAGATCTGTTTCACGCATTACACAGCAAAGGATCTTAAAATGGCTGAAAAACGATTTGCGATTGTCACTGGCGGTACTGGTGCGTTGGGGACGGTTGTCACGGAAACCCTACTCAAAGAGGGTTACCAAGTCGTGGTGCCTTACACTTCTGATCGCAATATCGAACCCTTTGAACGTCAGATTGGGGACCTCAAAGCGCGAGTAACACTGGTTCGCACAGACCTGACAGTTGAAACCGAAGTCCAAAATTTCGTCCAAACCACATTGGACAAATTCGGTCAAATCGACGTTTTAGTAAATACGGTCGGTGGTTTTGTCGGCGGCATCCCAGTTGCTGAGATGGCTGAGGAACGATGGGATTTCATGATGGATCTGAACCTGAAATCGATCTTTCTCTGCTGCAAAGCGGTGCTGCCGCACATGATTGAGCGGAAGTGTGGGAAAATTGTAAACACCTCTGCGCGTGCAGGATTAAGTGGGATTGCTGGACTGGGTGCCTATTCCGTCTCCAAAAACGGGGTGCGGATTCTCACAGAATCGATTGCGGAGGAGGTCAAAGACTTGGGGATTAATGTTAATTCCCTGTTGGTGAGCATCATTGACACGCCTGCGAACCGTGAGGGGATGCCCGACGAAGACCACTCCCGCTGGGTCTCTCCCGACGACATTGCCCAAGTTATCCTGTTTCTTATTTCTGACGCTGCCGCTATCATCAACGGTGCAGCGATCCCTGTCTATGGCAGAGCGTAGTTTTCGACAAAGGAGAAAAATGCAACGACGAAAGTTTTATTTATGGTTGTCCATTTTCTGCGCGCTGAGTCTACTAATCTACGGCTGTGATAATCAGAAAAGTGGGGAGAAACAATCGTCTGCCCAAACAGAGAGTGCTCAAAAAAAGGAGCAGATATGGCTTTCTATCCTCGGTGGGGCGGTTGGCGGGACGTTTTCACCATTTGCAGGTGGAATTGGGACCGTCGTTTCAAAAGCGGAACCCTCCATCAGAATCTCGGTAGAAGCGTCCGCCGGATCCATTGAAAATGTTCGTCGCGTCAACAGCGGTGGGGACTATATGGGTGTTGCGTTTGCCTCCGATGTCTATCTCGGTTATCATGGGGAAGAGGTATTTGCCAAAGAGGGACAAAAAGAAAATATCCGAGTGTTGACCCTGCTTTATATCGCTTACAATCAATTTGTCACATTGGCGGGCAGCGATGTGCATCAATTTGAGGATATTGTCGGGAAGAAAGTTGCGATGGGAGCAGCGGGATCAGGCTCTGCACAGACACTGGAACGTCTCGCGAAGTTGGCTGGAATTCACGGCAAGTTCTCACCGGTTTATAAGGGAGGAACCGCAGGGGCAGATGCCCTCCGTGATGGACAGGTGAGCGGTTTTCAATGGCTCGTCAATGCGCCCAACTCCGCTATCATCTATGTCTCCGAAATCAAATCTGTCCGCCTGATCGATTTCGATGCACCCGCTAAAAAGTACGGATTTTACGAGAAGTATCCCTTCTATCTACCCGGTAGGCTGCCCGAGAATGCGTACAAGGAGGTCCAGCCGGTAAATACATTCCTGATGCCGACAGTCCTTATCGCGCACAAAGACATCAGCGAGGAAACAGTTTACACCATCCTACAGCGTATGTACGACTCAGCGGGACATCAAACGCTAGTAACCACCACCCCTGCTGCGAAGGATATGACGCTCGAAAATGCGCCGAAAGCGTTTGTGATTCCGCTGCATCGTGGGGCGGATCGGTTTTGGAAAGAACGGGGAGTTGAAATCCCAGTAGCAGCGCAAACAGTAGATTAGCTGCCGTCAATTGTGGGTGCCGCTGCGGATACTCTCCAACAGCTGCGGATGTAGTTCACCATTTGTCGCTAAAATTCCGCGATTAGTGATCATCCGTCTTCCCTGCGAGAAATCAAGTGCGCGTCCATCGACATCCGTTACTACCCCACCTGCCTCTTCCACTACAATCAGTCCAGCGGCGTGATCCCAGATGCACTCACGGTAATCCGGCGTCGCCGGGTTTGGCAGACGAATATAGACGGACGCTTCACCCCGCGCAAGCACGCCATACTTGCCCTGACCGTCCATCCGGATCGGTGGGTCAATGATACCGACCTGCTGCGCGATCTGGGCGTGAGACTCAAGGTCGCTGTGGGTGGATTCAACGCTCTCCGCAAAACGGTGTGTTACCTGAGAGATATAGACCTGTTCTGAGGATTGTCCGTCCAACGAAAGCATCCGCGTGCCTTTATCTTTCTCGGCGACGAAAAGGCAGCCGCGCTGTGCATGTGGATCGTCCAATTTCTGGGGTAGATTCGGGCACCCCAACACCCCAAGTTTTACCTCTCCATTAACAATCAACGCTAGTGCTATCGCATATTGATCTCCCCGCAAGAACCCTTTTGTACCATCAATTGGGTCGAGCGTCCAGAAGCGTTCACCCACTTCTCCACCGCCAAGATCAATCCAATCGCAGACTGTTTGCGTTGAAGGTATCGCTACGGCAAAACGATCGACATATCCGGTCACCCGCTGCATAAGTTGAGGGATTTCCCGCAACGCCTGAGAATCCTCTTCGGCGACAATGGCATCTTCTGGAAATGCTTCAGCAATGGCTTGACAAATTAATGCCTGAGAACCGAAGTCTGCCACCGTTACGGGACTTCGATCCGCTTTCTCCATCGCATCCGTCTTAACTATGTCAGCCTGTACCTGTTGGCACAGCTGCGCTGCTCTAAATACCGCACTCATTGCGGTTCGTTTCTCTAATACCATAGTGCTATAACCTGATATTTAATTTTTGGCTCCTGTCAAAGAAAAGTGCAGAGCGCGATGGAGGTGAAGTGTAATGCGTAAAACGTGAACTCGGAAGCTTATGAACTCAATCGGTTTCCATTGCGCCATTTATTAATATAATCCAAGTTGCTAGTTATGAGTGGCGTGATAAAAGATAGATGTCGAGTATGGAAACTCGACCTACAGGTTGAGCATAGTGAAATCCCGATGTATCGGGGTTATCTAGCAACTGTCCGCTGTGCAACTACCCCGAAAAATCGGAGTGAATTAGGTTATTTCTAGTAGGCGTCGAGTATGGAAACTCGACCTACAGATTATCTAGCAACTTGCGTTAATATAGTCTATTTTCTCAACCTTTGTAGTCAAGGGTACGGCGCAAAATGCTGCGATGTCCGAGATTATTTTCGATGTGGTAGATGACGGTGTATGTCCCCGCTGCGGATCGAAATTTGTTGACATCAATAGTCGGGGTAAACCGCACGACTTCTGATCCGTCGTTCGGAATATCAAGACGTTGTGAGAAGGGACCGTAGCAGCGTTCACCTAACGGGTTGAGCACTTTCCATGTGATTTCGATCCATGTTGGACGTGCGTCACGACGAAGGTAGACAACAAGCTCATCCCCTTCTAGTCCATCTTTGTTGAAACCGAGGACACCAAGCTCGGAGAGCATTTTGGCTGTGAGCGTTCGTGGGATATGTTCCAGATAACCTCTGCCGGGGATTGCCCGCCAAGTGCCGCCCGTTGCCCAAGCAAGCTGTTTGATGGGCAGGAAATTCAGCCCGATGACATCAACGCGAATCCCTTGGTGCTGTAGTGTTTCGATAACTTCATCTTGGCTATATTCCGATCTGCCGTCGTAGTCTGCATCGTGGAAAGCTCCATCGCTCGCAAGGACGAAAAATCGTTGGGTATTGCGTCGAAATTTGACCCTGTGTAGTGCAGCCATCAACGCATCTAATCCCGATTCGGCGAGATCTCCACCACCTTCAAATTTAATTTTATAGAGCCAGTTTTTGAATTTGCCATGATCTGTTGTAACCCCCTGAACCTTCGGCTTTTTTGTTATGGCGTCGGCGAATGTTACCAAGCCAAAGGCTGCATCGTGTCCTGAGCGCGAGAAATGTTCAAAGAAGAGGTCGATATAAGCGCGGATACCACGAACATTGTCTTCCATGCTCCCAGTCTTGTCGATGATAAACACCAGATCGATCTCCTGAACGATTGCCGCATCTGCCAAGTTTCGAGCGAGTTCAGTCATCATCTTAATATAGTTGTCTCCCGCAGAGGTGCCTGAAGGGATGCTGCCGCCCGAATTGCCGATAGGCATTCCGTCAAGTGCCTCGCCTCGTCTGCGTCCAACGCGTAACTTCGTTACGCCGATCTCAGGAGAGCTTTCTGAGAGATGGCTGCCTCCTTCAGCTATATTGATATTCTGATCTGCCGCCAGAGGCACTCCTTTCTCTGAATCTTCTCTTGGCAGATCTACTGCTGTCATGGTAAGTGCTTTGGAATCTGGACGCGCTTTTACTGATAGTTGCGGTTGGGAAACAGGTCCGGTGCTATCCCTAGTTGGAGGTGAATCAACTTTCGATCCAATCGCTGTCCGTTGATCTGTTTTGAGTACATCAACTGTCAGCCAATTGGTCGTAGATGTGGGTTTTGGTTTGGGGGTGGGGACTTCAGGAACAACTTCTACCGGTTCAGGGGGTGGCGGTTCAACCGGATCGCGTGGGACAACCACCGGGCGTTGAAAATGGGTGATGTCAACCTGAACGCCGTCATCAGACCAAGGGAGTTGACGCTGCTCAATTTGCAGATGCATCATGATGGCTGCAACAATGAGGTGAATGATGAGCGAGCAGATTAAGGCTGGGCGAGAACTTCTGCGACGTAACATAGCGTCACCTACTTTTGTGAATCAAGGGATTTATGGTGAATTCTATAATTACTTATACACTTTCGATGCACAACCAACCCCCTAAATCCCCCTTATCAGGGGGACTTCATGAGGCTTCACTAAGGAGAGCTACTGGTGGATGTTTACATATTTACAACGTTCACCATAATTCTAAAATCTACCATAATTTATGAGGCGGACTTCGCAATCCGAATCCCGACGTTATGCACCATCTCTATCGGTTCGTACGCTGCACGGTTTGCACATCGTGCGGCGAATTGACCCCGCGGCACCCACGAACCTCCCCGGATGACCTTGCGCCTGCCTTCGGCTGGACCGAAGGGATTTTGTGCTGGTGCATATTGATAAGTCTCCGGGTGAAACCAGTCTATGCACCACTCGTAAACATTCCCGCTCATATCATAGCACCCATAAGGACTAACGCCTTCTGGATAACTGCCAATCGGCATTGTGCGTTTGAGACCGCTTTCGGACGAGTTCGTTTTGGCTGGATCCCATTCGTTTCCCCACGGATACTCTCGTCCATCGGTGCCTCGCGCTGCTTTCTCCCACTCCGCCTCTGTTGGTAAGCGAAAAACATTATCCCCCAATTCATTAAGGTAGCGCAGAAACTCTCGTGCGTCGTACCAACTGACGCCAACCACTGGACAATCCGGCGCATCAAAACGCGAATCGGTGTGAAAACGTGGCGGATAATAGCCTGTGTCTTCCACGAATTGCGTATATTGGGCGTTAGTCACAGGGAACCTGCCAATATAGTAAGCGTTGAGTGTTACGCTACGCTGCGGTTCCTCATGGTCAGTTTTTCGTAATCCTGTTGGAAGCGTACCCATAAGGAAGGGGCCTTCAGGGATATAGACCAATAGGTAGTTTAGCGAATCGATTGTAATCTCTTGTTGGACTGACATGGAAATATACTCATTTGTAAGAATCCGCAGCGGCTGACAGATAAAGTGTAATGCACAGAACTTAAGGATATGCCGAAATTATAGTGGACCTTAGAATTAATGAGGCATTCCAAACCGGTGCGGTTAGAAACCGCACCTACCGGGGCGAAAGTGTCTATTTATTTTTATGATTCACTAGAAAAAAATTGTAACATCAAATAGCGGAGTGGGTCAAATGCTTTTCAAGGTTAATCACCTGAAAGCATGACTGTCACTTTTCTGCCTTAAGCCGCCGCCACAGAGTGGTACGGCTGATACCTAGACGTTTTGCCGCCAACTTTGGTTTACCGTTACACTGTTCTAAAACCCGTTGAATTAATTCCCGCTCTAGTGCGGCGAGGGGATTTTCGCCCATAAGCGCTAGCGTTACAATGTCGTCCTTAGACGCAATTAGTTCTGTGGGCAGATGTTTCTTTTCGATGCGCTCGCCCGGACACTTGACAAAAGCGTGTTCAATGATATTTTCTAACTGTCGCACATTGCCGGGATACGGGTACTCCATCAAAATATCTAATGCTTCAGAAGAGACGTCCTGAATGGACTTCTGGGTGTGTCGATTGAATTTCTGGATAAAGTGCTCAATCAGAAGGAGAATATCATCCCGCCTTTCCCGCAGCGGCGGCAACTGAATCGGCACGATGTTCAGCCGGTAGTAAAGATCTTCCCGAAAATTCCCTGATTCAATTGCGGCTTTCAGATCGCGATTGCTCGCAGCGATAATTCGCACGTCTACCTTTTGCGTATGAGATGATCCGACCTTCTCAAACGATCCCTCCTGCAAGACTCTCAGCAGCTTTACCTGCATGGCAGGGCTTAGATCCCCGATTTCGTCCAGAAAAATCGTCCCTTTATCCGCTATCTCAAACCGTCCCTGTCGAGTGGTCGTTGCGCCCGTATATGCTCCTTTTACGTGACCAAACAACTCACTTTCGAGGAGACTCTCTGCCAACGCCCCACAGTTGACACTCACAAACGCTTTGTCCGTCCTTTCACTTTGATGGTGAATCGCTTTGGCGACTAACTCTTTTCCGGTGCCACTCTCACCCTGAATCAACACAGTCGTTGACATCGGTGCCACTTGCTGAATAAGTTCATAGATTTCCTGCATCTGTCGATTTTTACCGATAAGGTTTTCAAATGTGTAAAGGCTTTTCAATTGTTCGTTGAGTGCTTTTACCTCTGAGAGATTACGGGCGAACCCTTGGATAAATCGTTTCCCGCCGTGCTCAATGCCGACCGCTCGCATCCCTAGCGGTAGCATACCCCCATCTCTTTTCGATAGTTCTGTTTCAAAGGTGATTGGTGTTCCTTGAGGGATAAGTTTTTCTAACAATTGAGCTATCCGCTGAAATTCTTCGTCCCTCATCAGATTGTGCAATGATAGGCTAGAGAGCTCCTGATGTGTGTACCCCAACCATACGCACAAATTTTCATTGACCGTCACAAAGGGTTGGGAAAGGGAGGGACAAATAAAGATTGCGTCGTTGGACATCTCAAAAAGGGTGCGGTATCTCGCGTTGCTTTGTGCAAGATCGCTGACCCATCGCCCCTTCTCGATTAGGATGGAGAGTTGTCCGGCGATTTGTTTGAGAAACCCAACGTGTGCCTCCGAAAACGCTCGAGCAATTGCACTGGTAAAAAATACAACACCAATCGGCTTTCCGCTCACCTTCAGCGGTAGCGTCAGGTTTGAGCGCATGCCTTCTTCAACCATGAGCCGGGTCCAGACACTGGGTCGTTTTTCGAGAACTTCTCGAAAATCATCAATAATTCGTGCCTCTCCTGATTCCAAAACACCCTCAAGCGTTGATCCGGCAATCCGCGCTGAAAAACCGTTGTCCAAAACAATCTTGCGGTCAGATTTTGTCTTGACCTGTACTAACCTGCCTGAAGACTCGTCGATCAGTGCAATGCCCAAGCGACTATGCGGGACAACATCCTGAAGCCCAGCGTAGATGTTCTCGAACACTTCATCAAGCGTTTTACCGAGGTTGATCTGTTCAAGAATCTCATAGACCGGATCGGTTGTTTCTTTTTCCTCAAAAGTAACTTTGTCCTGTTGATCCGGTGATTCCTCCTTGAGATCGACAGCGATCAAAATTGCTTCTCCATCAATTCGGAGGGCATACGTTTTAACGGCTGGCGTGACAACCGGGCAGCCGGTTTTTAGATCGTACTTCCACTCATGCCAGGGACAGGTGATGCTCTCTCCGTCCAAAACGCCTTCTCCAAGTGGTCCCCCCTGATGTGGACATGTATTATTAATGGCGTAGAATTCTCCATCGGTGTTGAATACTGCCACGTGCTCGTCACCCAATTTAACCACTTTGCTTTCACCAAGTTCAATCTCCGATCTTTGTGCGACTTGCACCCATTTTGTCATTTTTCCCTCCCATGCGTGAAACGGGGTGATAATCTTTCTTTTTTTGTTTTATTCCCCCTTTATACCATATAATACCATTTCCTGTCAACCCTTTCTGTTTCAAATATGAACAAAGTTTCAAGATGAAACAATTCTGAGGATAGTTTACCCACATTGGCGCGTCGGACGCTGACGCACAACAGTGGTTTCAAATTGAAACATTTACAAACTCACGTGAAGCGATCCGTTGATTGCCCATTCATGCCTGAGATCCAACACCGGTGTAAGTTCTGCCGTTTTTAAAGATCTTGGCATCAAATTTGCTCAAATAGAACGATAATTATGTTGACAAGAATCTATTATGGTAGATTTTAGAATTACTTAGACACGCTCAATGCACAACTAACCCCCTAAATCCCCCTTATCAGGGGGACTTTGGAAAGTTCTCAAAGATCGGAGTTCTTGGTAAATGTCTACTTATTTCTCTAATTCACCATAAAAACGCTGCATTTTAATGAGGAGTGTGCAAAATGGCTGAAATGACGTCTGATTTCGTACAATGCATCCGTGTCGAAGATGTCCCCGAAGGTTCAATTATTGCTGTCAATGTCGAAGGGTATTCGGTTGCCCTGACAAATAGCGAGGGAAAGATCCGTGCCGTGGACAATCGTTGTCCACACATGGGGTATCCCCTGAGTCAAGGAACAATTCATAACGGCATTCTGATCTGTCATTGGCATCACGCGCGGTTCGATCTGGAGAGTGGCTGCACGTTCGATCCGTTTGCAGATGATGTGCAATCGTATCCGGTTAAAATCCATGATGGGCAAGTTTATGTCAATGTCCACGCAAACGGGGCTGACCCCACCGTGCGTTGGAAACGACGTTTGAATGAAGGGCTTGAGCAGAACATCAACCTGATTATCGCTAAGGCAGTTATTGCGCTTCGTGCATATCACGCCGCAGCGGACGATATCGTTGAGGTTGGAGCACTGTATGGTGCACATGGACGCCGCGCCGGCTGGGGACCCGGGCTGACCATCCTCACAGCGATGGCAAATGTCGTGCCGCAACTTGCGGAAGAGGATAGGGTGCTCGCGCTCTATCAGGGATTACTCCATGTTTCACAGGAGGTGGCGGCTTCCCCGCCGCGTGTGGAGCTCACACCTCTGGAGACAGATAAGCACTCAATTGAACGTCTGAAAGAGTGGTTCCGATATTTCATTGAGGTCCGCAATGCTGACGGAGCAGAGCGCACGCTGCTGACAGCGATCTCGTCCGGAGGAACGCCTGCACAACTCTGCGATATGATGGTCGCCGCAGCGACGGATCACTTCTACCGGGATGGCGGACACACGCTCGATTTTATCAACAAGAGCTTTGAACTGCTAGATCGTATCGGTTGGGATAAGGCGGATGAAATTCTGCCAACGCTCGCCAGCGGTCTTGCGGGTTCATCGCGAGCTGAAGAACAGAATCGGTGGCGCAGCCCGATAGATTTTGTTCCTTTACTTAACGACTCATTTGAAGAATTAGAAGCGCTTGCAGCAGAAGGCACAGGTAAACAGTGGGAGGGTGCTGAACAACTGGTCGAAATCTTGCTAGGCGATGATCCCTTCGCGACGGTGGAGGCACTCAAGTCGGCATTCAAAGAGGGAGCGACGCTGACGGAATTGACGCAGACACTTGCCTATGCGGCAGCGCTGCGGATTGCCCGTTTTCACACAAAAAATGAGTTCGGTGACTGGATCGCAGTGCTACACACCTACACCTACGCCAATGCCCTTCATCAGTGTGCAAAGCGTGCCCCATCGCTGGAACTTGCCCGCGGCATTTTTCATGGCGCAGTAGCAATCTACTTTGATCGCTGGTTCAACATGCCGGCTGCACGGCTGCCACAACATCGGCGGGAGACCGATACGCTCCCAACAGATGCGGATGAACTGCTCGATGGCTTTGTGGACCTTCTCAACACGCAAGCCAAAGCAGATGAGGCGGGTATGTATCTCTACCGCTACCTCTCGCTAGGGCACCCCCGCGCCGCCATCATCCAGAAACTGGGGCACGTCCTGTTGCGCGAAGATGCTGAGTTCCACTCCTTCCAGATGCTTGAAGCTGTGCTCCATCAAATGGAGGAGTTAGATGAGGGGCGAGCTCAGATGACGCTAGTTGCAGCTGCCCGATACTTAGCAGCACACGCACCGACCGCCCGTGCACTGCAACAGACGGCAAATCTAGCACTACGCCTCCATCGGGGCGAAGATCTCTCCGCTGATGATCCTGATGAAGCGGTCGAGTAAGCCTCCCCATTAAGGTTGTACTCGTGTAATTGATTGCGTGTCTTCCATAGATGGCAACCTGAATAGCCCTAATCAGATACGCTAATTGGGTTGACAAGACCCACGAAACGCGCTACACTTTACAATAATCGTTGATTCCTCGCTGCTGAATACCGTTGCTAACGCCCGATGAATCGGGCAACTACAGTAATCGTTGATTCCTCGCTGCTGAGCACCGTTGCTAACGCCCGATTCATCGGGCAACTACAATTGAAGTGCGTAAGTCCTGAATAAGTTAGATCCAATGAAAAAAACGGCGGCAATTTATCACGTTTTACGTCTCACGTGACAAGGAGGTTGACATTATGAGTATTTCACCCCGTACCTCTCAAGAAACACCGGCAGGTTCAATTAACTTTGAGGATCTCCCAACTGTGGATGTTGTGGATGAAACCGATCTGGTCTATCACCAACTTTGCCTCGCCGATACCTTTGGAGAAGGCGATGGGAAACCTTTTCATGTAGATGGCACACATCTCGCTATCTTTAAGTATCAGGATAAATTTTACGCGGTGGACAATCGCTGCCCGCACATGGGTTATCCGATGTCCGAAGGCAGTGTCCGAGATGGTGTGTTGATTTGCCATTGGCACCACTGGGAATTCGACCTCAAATCGGGTGGATGCTTTCTTGAATTTGGAGATGATCTGAAGGCATTCCCTGTTACGATACGCGATGATGGGTATCTGTACGTTGGGCTTGCCCGCGGAGAACGAGACGCAGCGAAACGCCGTGTTATCGATCGGGGCAAGCGCGCCCTTGAGCGAGGACTCAAAGATCGGAGCTCCTTTTTCATTGCGAAGGCGGTTACAGCTCTCACCGATGCGGAGGCAACGCCGCAGGAGATTATTCAGCAGGGTCTTCACTATGGTGCCCACAAAAGTAGTGAGGGTTGGTCGTCCGGCGTGGCGATTCTTACGCTCGCAGCAAATTTGTGGGACGAGGTTGCCCCGAAAGATCACAACCTGTTTCTGGTGCATGGACTTGTGCAGATCAGCCGTCGGACGTCGGGAAGTTCGCGTCCATACCGTGCGCCCTTTCCACAGATGACAGAGGAGCACGACCTTACAACCCTGAAGCGATGGTTCCGTTATTTTATTGATAAACGGGACAGGGGTGCTGCGGAGCGCATTCTGCTTACACTGAATGACCGTGGATACGACAAATCGGTCATAGCGGATTTCGTGTTTACCGCTGCCACCGACTTCTACTTCACCGGCGACGGTCATGCCCTCGACTTTGCGAACAAGATGTTTGAGGCGTTGGATTACATCAAATGGGAGGGCGCACACGAGATCTTACGTCCGATTGTAGTTGATTTGGTTAGCCGAACGCGGCATGAGGAAACATCTCGATGGGCGGATAGTGTGCCGGTGTTAGAGCCGATCTTCGATCGTCTGGATGAAATCTGGGGGGAGAACCAAGCCAACGAAGCGGAGCTTGATATTTCAGAATTTACCCAAACAATGCTTGGCGACGATTTTGTGCCGATTGTTGCGGAGATTGAGGAGAAACTTCGCGCCGGTGTGAAACCTACCGACATCTGCCGAGCGATGACCTACGCTTCAGCGATTCGGACCGCACGCTTCCATCTTAAAAATGAAGGGGACTGGCATGATGTGGCAAACATCTACTCCTACGCACACGCGCTCTACCGCACGTTCCAGTATGCACCGAGTGCAGCACTTTTGCGTGGAATCTTCCACGGTGCCGTGTTCCTGAACTACCTACGCTGGTTGAACATGCCGGCGGCGCGCATCCCTCGTCCCGGTCAACGGCTTGATGAAACCTACGACTCTGTTGACGCAATGTTGGATCGTTTGCAAGAGTTCGCCGACTTCCAGAAGGTTTACGAAGCGGAGATCCTTGTGAACCAATATCTGGAGGAGGGACACGATGTTGACGCGCTCAAGCGTGCATTGGCGCACATCCTGCTCCGTGAAGATGCAGAACTTCACATGTTCCAGGTGCTTGAAGTCGCTTTTCGGCACTATGCGTTGACCGACGATACTGAGGAGAAACGGATGCACCTCCTCGCAGCGACCCGCTACATCACCGCACAGAAGTTGATGAAGAATATCCTCTGGTCAACGGAGAATGCGGAACGTTTGGCGCGTGGCGAGTTGCTCAGTGAACGTGAGGATGATAATTAGCGAGTTTAACGAATCTAACGAACAACCAGAAAAGGGCGTACCGGTTTGGGTACGCCCTTTTTTTATTGCTGTGCAAATCGTGATTTGGAAGGTATGCCCCCTACTTACGCGACCAATTGTTGTCCTCGAGCGTCAATCTCGTCGCGCAAACATTTGCGACAGTAGTAGATCGGAATCGCTTTGCGGTAAACAAAACCCTTCGCTTGTGTACCACACTTTTCACAGGTCTGGTCCTTGATTACATGGATTGCCTTGGTGACTTTTGATGAAGAAGCCGTTTTCACTTGGGTTTCCTTTCTTTGTGTGTATAAATCATACTTTTCGGGGATTATAAAAGGTGCTATATTTCACAAAGCGTTAATTCGTATTTTCTAATTGTGAATTATACCACACAAATATAAAGTAGTCAAGCAAAAATATCGGAATTTTTGCGATATTATGATGATCTTGACAACGCATGAGGGCGTATGCTATCCTTAATGCAATTGCATTCCAAGAAAACGTAAATATAGGTGATTAAATTGAGCACAAAGGTTATCGCTGCGATGAGCGGCGGTGTTGATAGTTCAGTGACCGCGGCATTGATGGTTGAAGCCGGCTATGATGTGATTGCAATTACCATGCGACTCGGTATGCACGACACAATCGAGATCGAGTCGGATAAGCCGAGCTGCTGCTCGCTTGAGGGTGTCGAGGACGCACGGCGAGTTGCCACGCAGTTGGAGATACCATTTTACGCCGTCAATTATGAAGAGCTTTTCCGTCAGAGTATCGTTGATTACTTTGCCGATGAATATGTCTCTGGCCGGACACCGAGTCCGTGTGTCATCTGTAATCAGGACTTGAAGTTTGGGAAACTACTTGAACTCGCAACGCAATTAGAAGTTGACTACGTGGCGACGGGGCATTACGCCAGAATTGAGCACGATCCGGAGACGGGACGCTATACTTTGCGTAAAGGGATCGATTCTCGTAAAGATCAGTCTTACTTCCTATTTTCCCTGACGCAGGCGCAGTTGCGCCGAGCGTTGATGCCGCTTGGTGGGTACGAAAAGGATGAGGTAAGAGCGGTAGCGCGGAAGTATCAGTTGCGGACGGCGGATAAGCCGGAAAGCCAAGAACTCTGCTTTATTGCGGACGATAACTACAAGCGATTTCTCAAGGATCGGATCCCAGAGAAGATTCAGGAAGGCGATATCGTTGATCAAGAGGGGCGTGTGCTCGGAGAGCATCAGGGAATCCCGTTTTACACGGTTGGACAGCGGAAAGGATTAGGGATCTCTGCCAAGACGCCGCTCTATGTCACTGAATTAAAGGTCCGCGACAACACCATCGTCGTTGGAAAGAACGAAGACCTCTCGGCGGATACGATGCAGGTTGAGGAGGTAAACCTCATCACCATGGATAAGCTGACTGAACCGATTCGATCGGAGGTTAAGATTCGCTATAAAGATACAGGGGCATCGGCAACGATTAATCCCTTAAGCGACACAGAGGTAGAAGTTAAGTTTGATCAACCACGTCGTGCCGTGACTCCGGGACAGGCAGCGGTATTCTATGATGGCGATATCGTCATTGGGGGCGGCTGGATTAAGTAGATTTGTCTATGCAGATAGAAAATGGACATCCTCGAATCACAACACCGAAAAATTATCATTATCCTCGTTACCGTGATACTCGCGGGCGGTGTGTTTTGGATGCTAAAGCATTTTCACCCCGCGCTTTTTCTCGGTGAGCCCGATCTTGTCGTTGAGACGGAAGCCGTTCCACCTTTGTCTACCTCCCCCTCGCCTCCTGCTTCATCTGTCCTCTCCCCGCCCCCGCAGCCTTCTGTAAAGAAATCTGCCCCGTCGGATGGATCGCGTATCAACATCAACACCGCGACATCGCAAGAGTTGCAAACACTGCGCGGTATTGGTCCTGCACTGGCGCAACGCATCATTGAGTACCGTCAAACCTCCGGTGGGTTTTCTACGGTTGATGACCTCACAAATGTCAAGGGCATAGGAGAGAAAACGCTGGAGAAGATTCGGGCTAGCGTCACTGCTTACTAGGAATCCGCGCGAAGAGATTTTTTCATTGGATATTTTCTTGCGGGAAATGTAGAGATGTATTAATTTACTGTTTTGGATATTTAAGGATTTCGGAATGAATGAAAATAGATTAAGTGAGTTACTGGAGCGATGTGAGTCTCCGATAGAACGTGAGGTGTTGACTCAGCTTTATCCATGTCTAACTGTATCTCACGCCCGTGAGTTGTGTGCCCAGTATATGATAGATACATACGACGATATACCGGTGACAATCCCTGATTTTGCGTTTCCTGATATGCAGATTGCGATTTATTGCGATGGCTTTGCTGCGGCCGAAGGCAATCGGGAGAAATTTGCGAGGGATCGGTTTCAGTTAAGAGAATTGCAGTTGCGGGGTTGGGTAGTGTTGCGGTTTGCGGGGCGCGAGATAAAACGTAATAGTGAGATGGTTGTTGAGACGATTCAGCGGGCGATTGAGAAGATGAACCGGAGACAGGAGTTTTTGAGACAAGAGTTGTCAGGTGTGATTGTCGATTCCCACGTGCCCGACAATCGCCGCCCACCGCGTTTGACAGAAGGTGTGTCGGAAGTCAGTGAGTCAGTAGAAGATTCAGCGGAGTCTTTTTATAATCGTGGTTTGAACTTGGTTAGATTCGGTGGTAATGTTCGTTATGACCGTGCGATTGCACACTTTACGAAAGCGATAGAGTTGAACCCTGATTTTGCGGCTGCCTTCCACAGTCGAGCGTATGCTTACTATTCAATAGATGACTACCCTCGCGCTATAGCCGATTATACCCAAGCAATACAACTGCATCCTGATTTTGCGGCTGCTTTTCATAGTCGAGCCAACGCTTACTATGAAATGGCGGATTATCCTCGCGCTGTAGCTGATTATACCCAAGCAATACAACTGCATCCTGATTCTCCTTATTCATATTTTGGGCGTGGCGCAGCTTATAGCAAGCTGGGGAATCGTACACTCGCTGACGATGACTACGCTATGGCGAAGTTTCTTGAAGATGGGTCAGTAGAAGATTTAGTAGAATCTTTTTATACTCGTGGTTTGAATGACTTAGACAGCCCCAGTGGTAATGTTCGTTATGACCTCGCGATTGCACACTTTACGAAAGCGATAGAATTGAACCCTGATTTTGCGGCTGCCTTCCATGGTCGAGCCAACGCTTACTATGAAATAGCAGATTATCCTCGTGCTATAACCGATTATACCCAAGCAATAAAGCTAAATCCTGATTCTCCTCATTCGTATTGGGGGCGTGGTGCAGCTTATGGCAAGTTGGGGAATCGTAAACTTGCTGACGATGACTACGCTATGGCGGAACTTCTCGAAGATGGATAGTAGAACCGTTAGGTATTACTGTGATTCTCCGCCTCGATAAAAAGAGGGATGCAAATATCCAATAAGTGCGCTTATCGGACGTTTTAGGTGGTTTTAACAGGAAATCAAAAAGGGAATAATCCGATGAAAAAGGAGGTAACACCATACAAGACAATCATAAATCAGAAACAGTGCCCCGACGTAAACGAAAAAGTCCTTTATTGGCTTTCCTACTATCGCTGTTGATGCCTGGACTCGGACAATTCTACAACAGACAGACTTACAAGGGGTGTTTTCACTTGGCGTTGTCAATAATAGGTTTTCTCTGTATGGTTGCTAGCGTTCAAGGGGGAACTAATGACCAGCTTTTTTCATTCGGTTTGTTCGTTAAGTTTGGCAACTATTTTTGGTCGTTGATCGCGGCTCCTCTAGGTGCTTTGAGCATCAATCGTCAATCGCGTGAGGAAGCGGTCTTGGCGGTTTTGTATAAGGCATATAATAAGAGAGAGCAGCTTCAGGCTGCCGATATTAGTAGGCTAGCAGGGATTCCTATATCTGAGGAGGTCAGTTTCAATTATCCAGTTGTTCACGGACTGCTTGATAGGCTTGCCTCCCAAGGGCTTGTCCGGCAAGAACGCCCAGAGCCAAGTTCACCGTGGGTTCTTACAAAGAAGGCAATTGAAAGTCAAAAAGGTGTAAATAGTCAGGCAAATGTCCGGTAGGTTCTCTTATCGGACGTTTTTTATCACGAAACGCAAAAATAATGGAACTATCAATCAAGCTAATTGTGTAATTATAAAATTGGCGATGGTCGTCAATAATTACAGTGATATTGAATTACTTTTCCTATAGGAGACCTACCATTTCTAAAATGTTGCAAAAGGCAATTTCGTTGTGCCTGGCGAAATTGGAAAAGAAGGATTTGATATGGTGATTATTAGGACAATTTTATTGTTGGTTATCGGCTTATTCTTAGCAGCAATAATGTGGGATTTTATTCGCTATCGTGCTTTACCGCTTGATTTTCGTTTGGTTATCGGCTTAATTTTGGTGTCAATAACATGGGGGATTATTTGCTATCCTGCGCTGCGAAGGATCTTTTCGTTCAAAGGTCGCGTCAGCCGGCAGACTTACTGGTATTCCGCAGCAGTGAATCTAACCACTGCCGTAATCTTCATCGGGGTTGTCTTGCATTTCGATCCTTTCAAATGGGTAGCGATGCAATGGATCGGGGTATTGTATCTTATATGGCTTTTTGCAATGACATGGGCGGGGCTAGCACTATGCACTAAACGCTTGCATGATTGTGATATGTCAGGTTGGTGGCAGCTATTTGTATTGATCCCGCTTCTCGGATGGATCTGGGCGGTGGTTCAATTCTTTTTTCTGAAGGGGACTAACGGACCAAATCGTTATGGAGAAGATCCGACTGTCCACAAATCAAATCGAATTAGAGTAGTGAGGCAAAATACCTCGAAGATTATTCCCTCGTTTTTTCTTTGAACCTGAGTGCAAAAAGAGAGCAAAATATCCGATAAATTATATTATCGGTAAAGAAGGATTGAAGTATTATGTTGGGTTGTCTGAAGGCGGTTTTAGCTATTCTGCTTATTATTGTTTTGACTGTAATTCTCTTTGTGAATCCGATATTGCTGTTGTATCTGATTGGTTTCGTTATAATTGTAGGTGTAGTTGGTGCTATTTTTTATGGGGATTGATAGTTCAGAGAAGTTTGTCAATGAGAACGTGAGTTGCAACGTCTCAAACATGAACGTCCTTGACGCGAGGGTATTACAATGAAAATAATGCTTCAAGACAGGGAAGTAACAGCCCTAAAAATCTATGATGGTGAGGCAGAAATCCAGCAGATGCAGGTTATCACGCAGTCTGACCTTGACAATATGGCAGCACAGCACAGAAGGGCGATTACAACCTATGGCAGAGATTCTGAGCAGGCTAAAAGAGCGTTTAGGCTTTATAAGCGCATGGCGTATCGAAAAGAGTTGTTAGACTGCGAGAGGAGTCAGATGGTCAAAGGGGAGTGAGAAATCACACAGATGCAAGCGGTCACGATAGAAGATGTCTTGGAGAAAAGGAAGAAAGAGAATAGGAGGTAATAGTAAATGGACTTTTCAGCATGGTCGCCGTCGCACACAATCTTTGTAGGTTTTGTTGTTCTAGGTGTCATCATCCAAATAGGTGTCCTTTTCCACCGAACAAAGCGACTGGAAATGCGAGCGGACAAAACTGATGATCGCATGGGCACCCTCATGGCAGATTTCCGATCTGAGATGAATCAAGGTTTTGCGGACATCCGTTCGGAAATACGAGATTTACGGACAGAAATCAGTAAGCTGAACCAGAACCACATTGATCACCTGACGCGCCACGACTCGTGAAGGGATAAAAGCCGCAAGGTAGGCGCACGTACTCACGTTAGTAAGGGAGCGTAATATGCGAACCGTCAGGGGTGAGTGGGTAGGGGAATCGCATATAAAAAATAGTGTTTGACAATGGGGTAAATTGAGGTAATGTATAAGGTATCCTCAAAGCAAAGGAGTCGCAGACATGTCTGATAAATCCATTACTTCAATTGAATCCCATTTTTCCGAATTACCCGACCCTCGAACAGATAAGAGTCGGATACGTCATAAACTGCTGGATATGGTTGTGATAGCCATCTGTGCGGTCATCTGTGGTGCCGATAGCTGGGTGGCGGTTGAATCGTTTGGTCATGCGAAATCGCAGTGGCTGTCTAAGGTATTGAAATTAGCTCACGGTATCCCATCGCACGACACCTTTAGTCGGGTGTTTGGTTTACTTGACTCGGTTCAGTTTGAGCACTGTTTCATCAATTGGCTAAAACAGGTTATACAAGTGACAGACGGTCAAGTGGTTGCTGTTGATGGTAAACACCTACGTCGGTCTTATGATACTGCGACCGACCAAAGTGCGATTCGGCTTGTCAGTGCGTGGGCGTCCTCCCAATCGGTGACATTGGGACAACTGAAAGTCGCTGACCATTCCAATGAGATACCCGCCATACCGCAACTGCTGGAGTTGTTGACGCTCTCAGGTTGTATTGTGACCACCGATGCAATGGGGTGTCACCCACAGATTGCTCAACAGATCGTCGATGGTGATGCGGATTATGTGCTCGCATTGAAAGCGAATCAAGGGCAACTGTACGAAGATGCCGAACTGTTGTTTGATGGCATTGCCGATAATCGGTTACCCGATGTGCAGACCAACACTGCTCAGACCGTTGATGGCGACCATGGTCGGATTGAGACCCGAACCGCTATCAGCGTTTCTGACCCGGCTTTGATTGAACCCCTCAGAGGCAGTCAAACCTTTGCCAATCTCAGTTCAGTGGTTAAAGTCACTGCCGAGCGGGAACATAATGGACAGACGACGGTGAAATCCCGATATTATATCTCCTCGTTATCGACAGATGCCACCCAATTGCTTGCGGCTATCCGAACCCATTGGTCGATTGAAAACTGTTGTCATTGGGTGTTAGATGTTGCTTTTGATGAAGATGGGTGTCGCATTCGCAAAGAAAATGGCAGTCAAAACTTCGCCATACTCCGGCGGATTGCACTCAACCTGCTCAAGGGAGAAAAATCAGCCAAGGTCGGGGTTGCCACCAAGCGATTGAAAGCCGCGTGGGACACCGACTACTTAACGACTGTTTTGGCTACACTATTCTAAAAACTCACATGCGATTGCCCTAGGTGAGTGGGAGGTTCCACTTGACCCTTGATGTTAAGCGTGCTATAATTGCCTAAACTTTGTAACCTTTTTTACAAGGAGGAATCATTAATGTCAACCCTCGTACATGTCGGTGTCCGTGCCACTAATTTGGAAGAGACTATCCGATTTTGGCGTGATGCCCTTGGATTGAAAGTTTTTTCGACGATGGATGGCTGCTACGATCTCACCGATGGCTACCACAACTTCCGTGTCTTTCAACACAGTGGTCCCGAACGGCCGCCGCACGTCGGTGGAATGTTGGACTACCTCCACATCGGGGTGCGTGTTCCAGACCTACAGGAAGCCGCCAAGCGGTGTGAGGCGAATGGGTTCACGATTATATCGGATGGGGTCGGCGGAGAGGAATACGATCCGAATTCGCCCCCGGACGAATCGTTCAAGGTAGAAGACCCCGATGGGATTGTCGTGGATGTGACGGCGGACGACGATCAGTGGCCAGGCGTCCAACCCCGAGAATAGATGACATTTGGCGTTGGCTCATATTAAGGGTTAGTGCAATTGACGAGTTTTGAGATAGGCTCATGTAAAAAGAAAGTGCAAAATACTGAAAGAAACCGTAGGCGGGGCATCTTGCCCCGCCCGTGCCAAAAACTTAGTTTCTGTTGCACGCTTTCTTAACATGAGCCATAATTTTTACCATAAATACCAAGGCGTAGTGGTACTTATCAACATAAGTGATAAAATCATCACATTCCTGCGGTGTCTCGCCGTAGTATTCGCTACTCACGTAATAATCATTAGGAAGCCACCGCCAATAACTGCCAGTGATTCTGTGCGGCGGTGTATCTGCCGAGACGACCTCAAGGAAGTGCATATCACGGTCTATACTGTTCACAAAACAGAGCGATATGCCGACAAGCAGTATGATTGCGTCTGTTTTCATCGTGTGCTACCTTCACCATCAAGCGGTGGAAGTTTCAACTCCGTCTCAATCGCCTTCACTTCGTCCATCACAAACGGCAGACGATCGTCCGGTTGTTTCGGGCGAAACCGTCCTTGTGCATCATACGCAAACGGCATCCGTTTAAGTTTACTCACACGACCTGCCAATGCTCGCATCCGTTTGGGTTGTTTCAGAGTTGCTCGGACGATACGGGTCATCTGCAACACCGTTACATCCATTGTAAGCCAGCCCGCCTCGATGATATGTTTATCCAGATTATCCCCTTCTTCTCGGACAGAATAGGTCGTGCCCTTACTCTGAGTGCAACTATTGAGCGTCTTTCCATTAAACCTGAATGGATGATGAGTCGGCTGTAACCTGAGAAAAACATACTCGCCCCGTTTAAGGGTGCGAAAACCCACCACTCTGACCCCATTGACCGAGAAGAAGGGGACACCTTTTATCAACGGGTATGGACCACCGTCTTGGACGAAGTTCACCGTTTTTTGAGGTATCTTACCCTCAATCTCTGCCTTTATATCCTTATACACCCGGACTTTTACCAAACTCAGCGAATCATCGTTGACAAAAGAGACATGCGTGACTTTACCCACGATGATATGTGTTGCATCAACCGTCATTTCCTGTACTATCGCCGTCAAGTCAAAAGTTCCTTCGGGATATTGTGACCCCATACTAGAGAAATTAGCCAGACAGAGCCCCATGATAAGTAGAACACCCGCTAACGGTTTGGGATAATTCGTTGAGTTAGTCAAAATGCCACTCCTCTTTGTACTGTTCTACTTCATTGGGGTGCGGTCGCCTCACAGTTATCTGCCACGCCCCCTTCTTCTCGTCATAGCGAGCCATCAAGATTTTTCCATTAAGCGTGAGGTATTTGACATAGTTACCATGTTTGCTTCTGTCCAATTCCTTGATGTCGGGATAGTCCGTTTTGAACGGTTCAGTTGTCAGGCTCAGATACTGCCCCATGAATCGGGGTTCCGGCTGGGGCGTTGCACACCCAGCGAGCAACATCAGCAAGACTATCACTATTCTAATCATCTTTATGCACCTCAAAGTTGGCGGCGGTCAGTTCCCTAATGGACAAACCTGAAGAAGGTTTTAGTTGTTTTCGGGTGGGGACCGACCGCCAGAATTCTGCAATACAGAACGCCGTATTTGCCATTTTTAACGACTTCTGACCTGAATCCGAGCCACCTGGTCTTCAGGGAGGTGTTTTTTCAATAGGGCATGGATTGCCGATTCGTTCAGTTTTTGGGGCGTAATCAGGACACATTTTTGTCCCGACCCGGTTGCCCACTCTTTCTCAAAGTCTGAGTAGGTCAGTCTGCGCTCGCCCCTCTCTGCACCGAGCGGATTCCCAATCTGAATCTGCTGGGCGACATCATTGTAGCCCATTACCACGGTGAGGTGCCCTTTGCCAGAACGTCTTAACAGGATAACGGGAGCCCAGCCCGTTACCACAAACGCTTTCAATACCTCCAGGTTGCAGTTGGACACGATACTGATATTATCGACTTTCCCTCTGGTCGTCGCATAGAGGTCATCAAGGCGGGTGACATTCAGCTCGGCTCTAAAGAACGTTTTCAACAGCGGCTTCCGCCTAACATCAATTGACGCAGTAGAAGGCAATCCTGTCCACGATGCCGGTTGCTTCTGAGACTCGGTTGAAACAGACTGTGAACGGGTTGCGCTTGGGATAGGCATCCGCTCGCCTTGAGGTGCCGGACCACAACTGATTAAGATTAAACATAAAGCGACGATAGATACGGTGTAATAGAATCGGGTGTTCATCATTTTCTCCTTGTTCGAGGTTTGTCGAAGCGGATTTCTTGGTGTGCCATTACCATCTTGCCAATAACGTTTCATTACTCAAAGACGACAAACTCGCCATCTTTGACAATCAGTATATTCGGGGGATAAACCGCGTCGCCATTAGCATCAAAAGAGAAATCCCCTAAAACGGTGGGGAAATCCATCGTATCCGCCAGTGCGTTCCGAATAGCGGTTGACTCGACAGATGCTGTGTTGACAATTGATGGGTTAGAGGCAGATGTCGTCGAGATCGCATCGGTTGACTCGACAGATGCTGCTTCCACAATCGCCGCAGCGAGAATATGGAGCGTGGCATACGATTGTGCCGCCCAAGCGACCGGGGCTTCACCATATTCGGCGGTATAACTCTGGATGAACGCTTGATTCATGGGAGCATCAGTGATACGCCAACCGATAGAAGTAACGACCCCCTCAGCCGCATTCCCCACCTCAATACTAGTCAGCTCAGGCACAATAATGTGAACAGAAGGCATCAGTTCACGCGTTTTGATTAGAAGCGGCGGGATATGCTTTGATAACGCCGAGATGAACAACACATCCGGAGCTAACGCCATTATCCGAGTTAATTGATCCGAATAATCAACCGTGCCATCTTCGAAGGTCTCCGTCGCCAGCACCTCAACGCCAGTTTCAGCAAGTGCCTTCCTGAACGTCTCATCACTCAGTTTCGTGTAGACCTCGCCCTCTTGATATATCGTCGCAGCCTGCTCGTAGCCAAATTTATCGTGAGTCGCCTGAACCAGAGGCGGGTTAAGCACCGTTGAGGTCAACCCCGCTCGGAAGATAAAATCGCCAAGTGCACTCACTCCTGGGGCTGATGAGAGGGAACTAAACAGAACAACCTCGTTTTTTTGGGCAATCGGAATCACCTCTGCAAGCTGAGTTGAAATCGCGAAGCCGGTAATCGCAGCCACGTCCTGTGCAATCAGTTCATTAACAGCGGCAACCGCACTGGTGCTTTGATCATCTTTAACGATCAGTTTCAGTTTGGTATCGCCGAGCATTCCTGAGTTGTTAATGTGTTCGCTAGCCAGATTAAACCCATCTAGCATTGGCAACCCATACGGCGCGGCGTAATCTCCTGTCTGCGCCAAAACAACGCCGATGGAAATCTCTTTCATCATAGCAGGTGGTAAGGGTATCGTATCTTCAGTGACCTCACCTTCTGACAAAACTTGTCGAAGTAGATCACAGCCACTAAGCCCCACAAGCAGGGCAACAATCGTCAATATTAGCGTGAATTGGGTGAATCGGCTGATGCGCATTTCAGACCTCCTTAATTGTGAAAGGAAAAACATAAAACGGGATAACACAGATATGAATGATTTCACATCTGTCTCCCTATGGCTGCGGCTTCATCGAAGCCGACTCACAGCCAGTTCGGTAATGGATTGGTTATTGTGTTTGACGTTGGGACGACTTTTTACCTCCCTCCAAACCGTCGGCTCACTTACCCCGCTTGAACCAGACGATCAGCCGAATGATCGCACCAATAACTAAACCAACAGTGAATATCAGGTTCAGCACCGTACTCGGTATACCAAACATCAATCACCTCAAAATGGCGGCAGTCCGTCTCTATGGGAGTGACCCCATCACTCAAGGAGGCAAAAATCTCTTGGGTTTAATTGAAACGAGCTGCTATATTGCCTTAAAATCATAAAATCTGTAGTGAATCTTGGATTCGACATAGACCCTATCCTTGTTGATCCATCAAAGGCTCCTTTGAAATCCTGCTGTCCAACCAAGCGACATTGGCACCTTGACAATGTTATCTGGACATAAGGCTATGCTTTTTACGCATAGCAGATTGGACAACAAGGCTTATTGATCAGAAGGCACCGGTTCGGTTGATACCACAGGCTCCAGCGGCGGCTTCTTGAACACGATGACCGAGCCGAGTTCATCGGTGAGCGTGAGGGTATCACCTGCTATAACCCATGTCCCAATGATGCTCTCAGGCGCATCAAAAAAGGGTCCTGCTTCGTCTCCAGTCACAATCAGAACATAAGTTGGACCATTTAGCGCGTAGCTGCCTTGCAACGGAACCCAATACCGACCATAGAATTGGTAGCCATTGCTGTACTCTACCTCGATGGTAAACTCTGCCCGCCATGTCCCATCGGCGTTAAATATCCAACTATTGGTCACAGTGATATGCGCATTTTCCTCACCGTCTGCGTAAATGCCACTCAACGGCTCGCCATCAATCGACTCAACACGCCATTCCCCTACCCACGGATTCGGCTCAACATCATCGTCTTGCGGGTAAAGCGGCACAAACAATTCACAGCCACCCAATGCTAAGACAAAAATGCACAAAAACAAAACGCGTAACCCAAACATAACAAAGCCTCCTCGGATTGTGGAATCGCTACTCAAACAGCACCGAAAAGATGTGTTTGCCCAACACCCCACCAATTAACACCGCAACGACAATTAGCCCATAGATTACTATAGTGGACCTTAGAATGAATGAGACACTCCAAACCGGTGCGGTTAGAAACCGCACCTACCGGGGGACGAAAGTGTCTATTTATTTTTAGCATTTACTATAACTTGACGATAGGACTTAAATTTCTCATTGTAGCCCGATCCCAAATCTGTAGATGAACCAAAGCCGTCTCATCAATCATCTCCATATATAGGGAGCGCCGCCCACGGGAACCGTAAAAAACGCAGGTATCGCACCTATTAGGGCTGACCGAGTGTGTTTGTGGACACGTAATTAGCCCTAACAATAGCGGGACTATCAAAAAAACTCGCGATTCTGTACCTAATTCAAAATCGATGGATTTGATTCGATAGTCCCATAAGCCGAATCGGCTACTTCAATACCAGTATTTTCCGCGTTTGGGAATAATCGCCTACCGTCTCGGTTGTCATCGAAATACCAAGAGTAATATATCCTCAGTGTCCGCCCCGTCTCTATCGGCAAGTTGCTCGATAGACATCTCAGGATCATCGATGGCGAAACCGCCCTGCTTGAGCCGATCCACCAGCGCACTGACCTCCATACCAACGACCGGTGCGAGCAGCTGAATCGGGGTCTGTTCAATCTGGTCCACAACCCGGTCCTCAGCATCTTCCTCACCCCGCATCGCCGAGATCGTAACCAAGCTGATACCGACAACCCACCCCAGCGCGATAATGCCAATAGCACCTCTTTGCGAGAAATATCTGGTAAATGGTCGCCAATTACTCAGGATATGGAGCACAATGCCAACAGCAAATCCAACGCCAACTATTTCATGAGCGAACCTGAAGGGGTCTGCCGTAACAAAGAACATCAGCAGTCCCGTCGTCGCAACAAAAATACCGGCTCCTATTATCAGTGGTGTTGCCAACCATCGAATCTTTAAGTTTTTCATACACTCCTCCCGATAATGAACCTGTTAACCATTACCTGGTCATTTGATACTATTTCAGAATCAGCATCTTCCGAGTTTGGGAATAATCACCCGCATTGAGGTGATAGAAATAGACGCCGCTTGCCACAGTTTCACCGAACTCGTTTCTGCCATTCCAGTAAACTGCCTTCGATCGACTCTCGTAGACTGCGGCAACCCGATGTCCCACGTCAATCGTGCGGACAGCATGACCCTCCCGGTCATAGATGGTCAGGGTCACGAAACCGTCCTCTGCTAACCGATACGGTATCCATGTCTCAGGATTGAACGGATTGGGATAGTTCGCGAGCAATTCCGTCTCTTGGGGTATCTCATAGGCAACCAACGCTGGTAATCGAATCAGACCCTGTTTCACATCTTCAGGGGTCACGGTATACCGCAACGGCTTCACTCCGATAAACGGATTTGTGGACTGTGCAGAGATTTCAAGGACATCCCCAATCCTTGCCGCCCGCATCGTCTCTATATCAACGATGGTCAGCCGATAAGCCGCCTCCTCGTCCGCAGTGGTCGTAGCAACCTGCCTACCGGTCAAAAGGTTCTTGACCACGACACGGAAGCCCGCTTGGTTCACGGCTAACACTTCATCAACGATAGATCCTTTCAACGCTAACACCGCCGTCGTGTCGCTTACCGGCAGCCCCGTCAGTATTTGAGGCGCAGCAGTCGCTAAATCGTTAGACCACCCCTTACCGGAGAGTGTGACCGCTGCTGCCCGTTGCGCGGTTAGTATAAAGCCTTGTCCACCAGTGATAGCAATATCGCCCGGATCACCTGCCCGTCCAACTGCCTCGAAGTCCCCATTTGTGGTGACCAAAACTACCGGGACATTCCCCCGAATCCCGTCGAGCGATAGTAGATCACTCACACGGTTGACCCTCGAATCTCTCAACGGCAGCCCCACGATGTTTAGACCCGGCGTCAAGCCGATGGTGCTGGTGCCGTTATTGCCGAGTGGTTTACCCGTCAGACGAACTGAGGTTGAGGCTTTCATACCGGCGATAAGACCCATAGCATCGGTTAATGTTTTATCATTGGCTGTGCCGCTGTCTGAAACACCGAAATAGGGACGCCAATCTTGAATGGCGGTGTCATAAGTCATAAGGAAATTGACGGCATTGGCACCGCCGAGCGCGTCGTAGAGGTCAGAGATAGAGGTCAGCGTCTTTGCCACGCCATTGACCGCTGACACCTGCAACGGGACATGAATCAAGTTGAGACCTGCTGATATGGACAAGGTGTATTCTAGGGTCGGCGGCTTTAGGTTACTAGCGCTCACCTCAACGCCTCTGATTCGGAGGGTAGGAATGTGGGTATTTATTGATGTGTAGCTCAGGGGGTTTCCATCGACGTTTACTTCATCTCCGTCTCCCAATCCTGTGTTTCTTACTAAGGGAGAGAGATCTGAGATGTTATTGCGCTGAAGCCGCAGCAATGTGAGGTCGGTTAATCCCCTCAAAGGTGAAAGGTCCGTGATGTTATTCCACCCAAGATACAAGTCTGTTAAGTGTGTTAATCCCGCTACCGGTGAGAGGTCTGAGATGTTGGTGCCGTTTAGATTCAGATACGTCAGATTGGTTAATCCCGCCACAAGTGATATATCTGCGACAGGGTTGCTGGGAAGATGTAATAATGTCAGGTTGGTCAAGCCCGCTACAGGCGATATGTCCGTTACTGAGTTGCCTCCAAGCCCCAGCGTTGTCAGGTTGGTTAAGCCCTTGACTGCGGAGATGTCCGTGATGTTGTTGTCCCACAGATTCAGTTCTGTCAGTTTGGTTGCAAACTCAAGCCCGGTCAAATCGGTGATGTTGGCATTTCCTACTGTAAGGCGCGTCAACCTTGCCATATCCGCTGTCGTGATGGTATCGCCCGACGCTTTGCCGAGAGCGGTCTTGATAGAAGCACGGAGGTTGGGGGCGGGGATATTTACCAACTGCACAATAATGTTGTCAAACTCAACCGTAACCCCTCTCTTCTCTAGGATTGGGATGTGCGTGTAGATAGATTCGTAGCTCAGAGGGTTGTTTTTCACCTCAACAATGTCTCCCTCTCCCAAGCCGGTATTTTCGACCAGAGGCGAGAGATCAGTAATGTTGTTGTGACTCACATACAACCATCTCAGGTTAGTTAATCCTTCCACTGCGGAGAGATCCGAGATGTTGTTGTCCAAGAGATACAGTTCTATCATGTTAGTTAAACCTGCTATCGGTGAGATGTCTGAGATGTTGGTGCCGTTAAGATTTAGCTGCGTGAGCCTTTTCAAACCCGCCACCGGCGATATATCTGCGACGGGGTTACCGGCAAGATGCAGCTGTATTAGGCTGCTCATGCCTGCCACCGGCGATATATCCGTTACGGTGTTGCCATTAAGCGATAAATCTAGCAGATTCGTTAATCCTGCCAGCGGTGAGATATCTGAGATCTTGTTGTCAAAAAGATACAACGTTGCCATCTTGGTTGCATGTTCAAGTCCGGTCAAATTGCGAATATCGTTGTTTGCCACAACAAGCCAGCTCAAAGTTGCTATATCCGCCGGGGAGATTGGGGTACCCGTTGCCATACTGAGCTTGGTCTCAATGGCAGCACGGAGGGTTGGGTCGGGGAGGCCCACCGCCGCCCCTGCCACGGCGTTGAACGTTAACGTCCTCCCCAAAGCAGACACCTCAACGGTGTTTACGCCCAGACTTGGACCCAATGTGAGCGTACTTCCTGCCTGCCCCCTATAATTGGTTTCAGTTCGCTCTACATTCAACGTGCCACCGCCAGCAGTAACAGTAAACGTGACAGGAACCCCTTGACGCACAGACCCATCGTTCAAATCCCGCGATTCAATGACAAATGGGAAAGGTAACGGTGTATTGGGTAAGCCGTATTGGTTATCTCCTAAAATTTTCGACACTGGCCCAAGAGCTTCAGAAAACAGCACAAAACCTGTCGAATCCTGATTCCCATCGGTATCAACAACATCGACAATAATCGGGTGTCTCAGAGGCGAGGAAAGATTTGTGCGATCATCAGATGGAATTACACCGTCATAGTCGAATTCAACCACGACCTCTTTTTTGCCCGTCAATCCACGACACGCTTTGACTTCGAACGTTCCACCGGCACTGTGAATTTCCGGTGTTATGAGAGACAGAAATACCTGATGAACTCCCTCTGAAGCCCTGACTTTTAGCCGAATTGGAATACGCTGGCTCCCGGCTCGATAGCTACGCGGAGAAATGAGTTCAATGGTTGACGGTTGCCCCTCTTTAGTTGAGGTATTGGAATTGAAGGAGGGATGCACGGACAAATACTCGGCATGGCACGCGGATAACCGATTCATCCCTGGACCATACGACATAATATACCGCCCATCGCTAAAATCGTGGTACATTCCGAAGGCATGCCCCACTTCATGCGCCACTGTGTGCCATCCCAATCCGTCAGGAAGCAACGAGTATCCCCCATTTTTACCCGCCCACCCGGCGTGACCTCGAAAATGTTCTGAGTCAAGGATGATATGGTAAACGTTTACATTGAGATCAAATACTTGTTCAATCTCTTCGATCGCCGAGTCGGGGTAAACAACATAATGACTATTGGAGCGTCGTCCATCTACGTGGTGCACCAGCGGTTCACCTTGAGAGTCGGTCTCAATGCGGAAGGTTTTGTTGCCATACCCATGTCCACTTATCTGTTCAGCGAAAAAGGTCTGAACTCTGCGTATCTCATCTTTCATCCGCTGAACCACATCGGCACGATACGGACGATCGTTGGGTAAAAAGTAAATCATCCGCACGGTGCGCGGTTCGCCGACGTTCAAGTTCGCCGCAAAGTTTCGGGCATAGCGACGGTTGGGGTATTGGTCTGAATGCTGTTTGTTCCATTGACCATCAATAACACAGTGAGAATGTGTCTTGTCTCTCCCTAATGAATAGGGAGATGCACCGGCGGGCTGGAGGGCACCGACGGTGAGATAGATTGTGAGCGATACAAGGTAAACCAAGAAAAGTTGTTTTTTCATAAGCCTTCATTTTCTCGAATGTCGCCTACTCAAACGGCTCCAACCCGCCATCTCGCACAATCAACATGACCGGGTCGTACACCGGATCGCCCACCGCGTCAAAGGAGAAGCTGCCCAACACCGTATCAAAATCCTCCGTCTCACTTAGCACATCACGGATAGCGTCCGATTTGATCGACCCGGCATTGGAGATTGCATTCGTCAAGAGATAGACCGAGGTGTAAGCCAACGCGCTGAACTGGTTAGGTTCTGATTCATATTTTGCACGGAAGTTACGAACAAACGCCTGATTGTGGGGGGTATCCGCCTCGATAGACCACGCGGCAAAGGTGATGACACCTTCGGCGGCATCACCCGCTTTCTGCACCTCGGTCGAACTGAGCAGCGGTATAATTATCGGCACGTCTGCCCCGATGCCGACTTGACGTGCCTGAACCATAATATCCGGCATATCCGCAGGTTGCGCCGAGACCATGATCGCCTCCGGAGCGAGTTCCTTGATGCGCGTCAGTGGCTCGGTATAATCGCCAGATCGGAATAGGAACGCTTCGGTGCCCAAGACCTCGACACCGAGTGCATCAAGCGATTCGGTAAAGAGCGTATCAGCGCTCGTTGAGTAAACATCATCACTTGTAGCAAGTTTGGCAACGCGCTGATACTTCAGTCTTTCATGGGTGAGCCTGACACCGCGGGGGATGAGTGTGTCCGCTGGCTGGTTGACACGGAACACATAATCCCCGATCGCACTCAATCCCGCAGCAGCCGACGACGCAGCGATCGCCACCGTATGGTTTTCTTGGGCAACGGGGAACGCCATTTCCACTTGGGTCGAACTGGCGGGACCCAAGATAGCGGCGACCCCATCTTCGTGAATCAGCTTGTTGTAGGCTGCAATGGCACCGTCTACCGTGCTCTGATCGTCCTCAATGATGAATTGAAGACGGGTCGGTGCGAGTTGTGCCGTGTTGATTTCATCTCCCGCCATCAAAAACCCGTTGAGGTAGAGCTGCACGAGCGGATCGTCCGGTCCTGTGACATACTTACCTGTAAACGGCAGGACAATCCCTATCTCAATCTCATCGGGTAGCTGTGGCGGTGTCTCTCTATCAGAGAGGATCGTAACAAACTCATCACAGGCACTCAGCCCCGCGATCAGCGTGACAATCGTTAAGGCAAACGCGAATGGGATGAACCTTCTGATATTCATATCGAATCTCCTTTTTTTCAGGAATTATAGACAAAGTGAGCCAATTTTGGGGTGTCACCTACATTCCAAATTCGTAGACAAGATTTGGGGCATCTTTAAGCAGTAAAATGACGACACCCGCTTCCTGCTGATAAGCTTTCTGATACCGCGTCTTAATTGGGGTTAGGTCAAAGCGATAGGTTTCCGTTGGGAACGCCTCGCACGGATCGTTATTCGCATTGTGGGCAAGGGATACACCGAGTTGTACTGGATCTGATTCGAGGAAAAAACTGGAACAAACAAGCGTGAATTGATGCGCTGCACAACCACCACTGTAAGAAAGACTCAGTTCCAGACTATCACCTGTTATCGTCGCAGCGTTTAGCACATATCCATCAACGCCCCACTCATCGGGTGCATCGGCAATGACCACAGTTCCCATTTGTACTGCATCAGGGTCAACATCATCTGGGGAAACGGAGGAAACGATAGGCTCCACAACTTTACCTTCATTGCCACAGCCAAACAGCAGTCCGACAACAAGAATAATCAACAAAAATCTTAAAAACATTTTATACGCTCCTTTTATCAATTCAACCTTGCTCGCAACTTCGCTTAGGTGGTCTGACGAATTGGGATTTGCTTGCCACCAGTCGAGCCAGCCTCTTGTCCCGCTCACAGGACGCTTGTTGAGCGTCTGCCAATTCCTCTCTGCCAATTCTGTCGAGGCTCTGTCAACCTCACATAAACTGGGGCGGCGGTCAACCTGCGACTTCAGTTTACCTTGCCCTCCAAAACTGATGGGCTATACAAATACACCTTTTTCCCCTCTCTGACTATGTAAATACCAAGATCATCTATACGCCGACGGTAGGCTCTATCGTGATCGGGTCCCCCTTGATATACAGCGAATAGAACCACTTCCCCCTGTCTTTGAGATTCGGGGTATTTGTTCCAATCCATACGAAGTTCCCCATCTTTCACTGAGTCAGGCAAGCACTCCCAGCCCAGAGCGGAACCGTCTGGCAATAGAATCACCTCTTTGGTGGCAAAACAACGAATATCAACCATCTCGGTGTGAGAAGCAGGTTCGATTTCTAATCGGGTACAACTCATGATAAAACTCAACAGGAGTATCAGGATAAGTCCTTTCATCATGCCCCCTCGTCGTATGAATCGTCACGGCTGTGAGCGCAAATGGTCACAGCCGTGGCGATTTGGAGATTCACTCAAAGACCTGAAGTTCGCCATCCTTGACAATCAATACAACCGGGTCATAAACCGCGTCCCCGACCGCGTTAAAGGAAAACTGACCGAGAATCGTATCGAAGTCTGTGATGTTCGCAAGCGCGTCCCGAATCGCCGTTGAATCAGTGGATTGCGCGTCTGAGATTGCTTTTGCCAAGATATAGACAGCGGCATACGGTTGCGCCGCCCAGACGCTCGGTTCCATACCGAATTTTGCGGTGTAATTCTGAACGAAGGCATCATTGCCCGGTGTGTCCGCGGTGCTGATCCAACTGGTAAAAGTGATTGCACCCTCGGCGGCATCGCCTGCCTTTTGGATTTCATCGACGGACAGAACGATACTAATAAAGGGAATCTCAGAAGCAATCCCCAGCTGGCGCCCTTGGGTCAGGATCTCAATCACCTCTATCTGTTGTGCTGATACAAAGATGGCATCCGGATTCGATTCCTTGATGCGCGTTAATTGTGCAGAGAAATCGGTATCACCGGTCTCGAATGTTTCCGAAGCCACCACCTCAATGCCGGTATCGCCAAATGTCTTTTTGAATAGCGCGTCACTGTCACGGGAAAAGAGATCGACGCTATCGGCTATCGTCGCGACTTGCTGGTAGCCGAGTTTCTCCTGAGTCACCTTGACCCCATCAGGAATCAGGATCTCTGTGGTGTGACTTGCCCGGAAGATAAAATCACCAATCTCTGTCAAGCCGGAAGCAATCACGACGGGACTCAAAGCCACCACCCCATTTTCTTGCGCTATCGGGAAAACCGAGCGGGCGACGTGTGATGTCCAGACACCGAGGATAACAGGGACTTTATCACCATGGATCAGCTTATTGAAAGCCTCAACAGCACCTTCAACGGTGCTTTGGTCGTCCTCAATGATGAACTTGAGCCTTACATCGCTGAGTTGTGAGTTGTTGATCTCTTCAACCGCCATGTTAAAGCCGTTTTCCATCACTAAAGCACCGGGTCCGAATTCACCGGGTCCCAGATGCCCCGTCTGTGGTAGGACGACACCGATCGAAATCTCGCCACGGAGCCCTTCCATCTGGGGCGGTGTGGGGCGGAGGAGTTGTTGGATCTGTTCACAGCCAGAAAGCCCCGCAATCAGCACGGCAATCGTTGCGACAAATGCAAAGGGGGTGAATCTTCTGATATTCATGTTGAATCTCCTTTTTTTGAGGTTAAAAGTATATGAAACTACCCGCCCTAACGTAAGCGGCAAGCGTGTTAGCGGCAGTCAATCCGCCACAAGTGAGGTCAAGGGTATGCAAGCCCTTGATCGGTTTTACGAATTGACTGCCATAAGACGCAATGCCCTATAATTCTGAGGTTTGCTTTCAGTCCCCTTTTCATCGGGGCAACGGGTGCAACTTAATCTCGCTCGAGTTTACCTGCTATATAGCCGACAACGAACATAACGGCTGCCACAAGAACCATGTTCTCGTGTGCCCATGCGATTATAAGCACGGTAAGGGCTGTTCCGACCGCAATAAGCGTGTAAAACATTCTCATCAATCCACCTCTTCTTTGAGGATGGATGTTTTTGTCCTCTAAATTATGGTAGATTTTAGAATTATTTGGACACCCCCAATGCACAACCAACCCCCTAAATCCCCCTTATCAGGGGGACTTCATGAGGCTTCGCTCAAGAGAGCTACTGGTGAACGTCTACATATTTATATCATTCACCATAAATCCAATAGGATTCTGAGAAATTAAATCTATAGCATGTTTGATTCCATAGGCCACTATGACACCTGAATTGTATTTAATCTTAAAGGACATACCATCCTCTAACGTCACACGTTCCTGTCCATCTAAATATTTAGCTATAACTGCAGCAACTGAAAGCTGGGCACCCGATTTTCCCACTTCAGAGAAAACAACAGGTCCTCCAGAAAATCCGCGGTTGCCATGGCCATCTAGTAAAAAACAACTAGCATTGGGATCTGAATAAGATATTATTGCTTTCTTTATTAGAGGCATAGGAAAGTTGTCGTTAAATTCTCCAAACTCACGAACCCAATCGTAGGGGGGATCTAAGGCGAGGAAACCTAAGAAGTAAACATCTTGTGCCCATGCTAGGCCGTCAGTTCTTGGGGGTAAAAGACAAGTAGGTGAGATTTGAATCGACGCAGCCAATACGGATATATCAATTTCACCGTCACCGTGCCCAACTAGATTAACTGGATAGTCTTTCCAGACTTGTTCGTGCTTGATACGGATTGTTGCGGAGTCAGTTATTGATTCTACAATGTGCCGTGCTGTAACGATATATTGTCGATTATCATAATCAATAGTGAAACAAGTTCCTTCGCTTTCGGCAAAAGAAAGGTGAAATGTACGCTTGATGATATTTTTGGTAATGGACATAAGATATTGGCTCATGTTAAGAAAGCGTGCAACAGAAACTAAGTTTTTGGCACGGGCGGGGCAAGATGTCCCGCCTACGGTTTCTTTCAGTATTTTGCACTTTCTTTTTACATGAGCCTTCTTGTTTTTTTAATGAAACTGTGTTAAATTAAACTAATATTACACTGATATGTCAGTTTGAGTCAATAAAATTTTCGGCTCATATAAAAGAAAAGTGCAACTATAAACCATAAGTCTCCGCCAATCTCCGCGAATTTATTATTATAGTGAATCATAAAAATAAGGCGGATATGAAGACTTTGACACAGCTGACCACCCATAGTGCCAACATCAGCAATTTGACCGGGCTTGAATATGCAATCAACCTGAAATGGCTGTCTCTGTATGACAACAACATATCAGACATCTCCCCGGTGACAGGATTGGCTAATCTGACTCACTGAAGCGGCAATGGGCAATAGATGCCGATGCCGATGGGATTCGAGAGGTTCACACCAATACCATTGAAGGCATCTGGACGACCGTTCGCAATTTCTTGCGTCCATTTCGGGGTGTTCATAAGAAGTGGCTTGCCGGATATATTGCCATATGTGAGTTTCGCATGAATCTCAAACGCATCACGGCTGATTTTATCTCAAAACTCGTCAATTGCACTAACCCTTAATATGAGCCTTGGCGTTAAACTCAAGCCCTATGCTATCTATGCATAGGGCTTTTTTATTGCTCCGATTGAATCTGCCCTCACCAACAGTTTTATCTTGTCTGTGTCTAAAAAACGCTTGACATTGACTTCATTGATTTGGTATTATTCTACCCGCTCTCGATTGTGCCGAGGTAGCTCAGTAGGTAGAGCAGTGGACTGAAAATCCATGTGTCGGCAGTTCAATTCTGCCCCTCGGCATCCCTACCTTGCGGCCTCATCATTTATGTTGAGGTCGTTTTCCTTATATGCCGGTGTAGCTCAGTTGGTCAGAGCGGTTGATTCGTAATCAACAGGTCGGAGGTTCAAATCCTCTCACCGGCTCCATCTCTGTACTTATCCCTCCCTCTATTCAATTCCGTATTACCGAAGATTGTCACTGGGTTGTAAAGAAGCGTTATACCCTGTCTGGGGCTACCTAAACTTTTCTTTTCTTACTGCGTCTACTACGGGACAAACGCCATGAAAGAAGATCCAGATCGCTACCTTGTTAAAAGAGCACAATGCGGAGATACCCGCGCTTTTGGTGAGTTGGTTCAGAAGTATCAGCGGCGAATTTACGAGCTGGCTTATAACTTTACTCACCATCCAGAGGATGCGTATGATCTATCTCAGGAGATTTTCCTTAGGAGCTTCAAGGCACTGAATCGTTTTGAAAGCAAATCCACATTTTACACATGGATTTATCGGATTGCCAAAAATGCGTGCATCGACTATACACGTCGCCGTGCAAGCCAGAAAAATATCTCTTTTGCCGATGAATTCCCCGCTGACGATTTCCTATTCCCTTCGGGAGGTCCCGCGGATGTTACGATGCACGGCTTAGAACAGGCAGAACTTGGCAGGGAAATTCGGAATGCAATCCAACAGTTATCTCCTCGTCAGAAGCAGGTGTTTATTTTGAGGCACTATGAAGGATTAGCACTTCGCGAAATTGCTGATACGCTCAATCTGCGTGTTGGCAGTGTCAAAGCGCATCTATTTAGCGCGACGCGCAAGCTACGTGACCTACTTGCACCTTACTTAGAAAATTGACTCGCTATGAAATGTAAATTAGTTCAAAAATTAATACCAGTATATATAGAGGGAACGTTGTCTCCAAAACGGTCCCAGCGATTAGAACTGCATATTGACGACTGTTCTCACTGCCAAAAGGAATTGCAAATTTTTGAGGAAACGATCCATCATGCCAGCAGTCTACCGGTAGAGTATCCTACTCCAGAGGCATGGAAAGCGTTTTGGCCCACTCTCCGTGTGAGGATTTCGCAAAGCCAAACATTTGAAGAAGACCGCCTTCCGTTTTGGGTAAGGAGACATGGTTGGAAAATGGCAGGTGTAGGTTGCGTACTGACTCTTCTTTTAAGTTTTTGGGGACTTTCTAACAGTGGTCTATTCAAGGCTTCAACCGACAACCCGACTTTTGATGTACTTATCTCCTCAAGTTTCATGGCTGAAATTCCTGTAGAACAGTTGCGAGAACAGGTAAATCATGAGCTTCAACGCCTAGATGTGCCTTTGGTTTGGGACGACCGGCGTTCGCTCATTGATGAAATTCGACTGCCAGATTCGGAGGCTTCCACCGACCTCGTCAACCAATGGTTCCATGTCATTACTTCTGAAATTGACGTTGAATCTGTTGAAAATGAAATTTTCACCGACGCTATTCCTTCGACGACAGATCGAATTGATTTTGTTACCTTGGATTAAAGAGACTCCCAAAGGAGGATACTATCTATGAAACGCCGTTACCTACTATTACTTTCAGTTATTCCGGTGGTACTCGCGCTAGTGTTCTTGATTCCGTTCCTCAAAGCAGATACGCCGTCTCCACGACCAACAACGTCAAGTGAGTTGGCTGAATTGGTTGAAACCCTCAAAATTTGGAAATTGGTTGATGCGGTTTCGCCAACAGCGGAGCAAAAGCTGCCCTTGTTAACCCAATTCAACAGGTTGGAAAAGTTAAAAATGCAGTATCGGCAGGAACACCGGCAGAGTATGAACCGGCTAAAGCAGTTACAAACTACGATGCCTGACTCCAAGGTAGGACACGCTGAGTTACAGACTGCCTTAACACATCACAGCGAAGTCGAGAATGAGTTCATTGCCGAAAGACAGAAGATCATGGAAGAGGTTAATCAAATTCTAACTGTTGAGCAACAAGCCCAATTTATTCTTTTCACCTATAGTTATCGTCAGGAACTGAGAAAAGCGTTGCAGACCTTGATTGCAGTGCAAGAACAAGGGAAAACGAAGGATATACTTGCAGCGAAATCCGTGATCAGATAGTGCGTCATTCCTTACCAGAAATAGAAAAGCCGTCCTGAGGTCATTCCTCTGAGACGGCTTTTTTTATTTTTGTCAATTGATTCGCTTTACCAGTGTGACATTTCTGCAACGACGATGTGGCACAATTTCGACAGCCTTCCTATAAGTACGTTCCTCCCTTTGAGATCACAACTCATGCCAAAAGTGTATGCAAGGTTGCCCGGAGAACAGGTTTTCTGACAACTCTGCTTTTTTGCGTAATTTTTTCAGGCGATCCAAGATATCTGTGGCATCTAAATTGCACATATAATAAGCGAAGTTAATTTTGTTTAGCAGCGGTTCACGGTGGATCCTATCTGACTTTGTTGAAATATCAACGGCATTGGTTATCAAGCTGGGATATTCATCACAGATGTGGAGGGCACATGATGAAAAACGTACTTGAACGCTATTTTTCTATACTGATAGTTTTCTGTTCGGTGACAGTTGTTGTCTACGGACAAACTGAAAAAGTCATTGGTAAAGGGTACGTTAAAGCAATCCAATTCTCGCCCGATGGCAGATGGTTGGTGATTGGTACAACGGCAATCCTTGAATTATATGAGGCGGGAACGTACCAGCTTAGCCGTACGATCGAGATGAATGTGGAGGTGCTCGAATTCAGTCCAGATGGGACGGAGATGCTCGTTGCGAATAGAGACTTATTGCATCGGATCAACAGGGCTACGGGGCAGATGATAGAGACAGTGGCCGTAGGTGAAGATCGTATCAGCGATTTAGCGTACAGCCCTGACGGAAAACAGATCGCTTCGATTGATGAGCGGGGCGTGGTTCGCTTGTGGGGTGAAGATCAGAAAACCACCACCTTCCGCCGTGCGCACCCTCGTCGGGGCAAGTACACGCTGCTCTTTTCTCCTGATGGGCGGCAGTTAATCGTTGGTGCATATATCGTCGAGATTTGGGATATTCCCACAGCACAACTCGTAGGCAGATTTTTCGCCGGTTCCCGCGTGACGGCTCTGGCACTCCCTCCCGACGAAACACAATTTGCCGTTGGGACAGAGGAGGGGCAGATCGAACTCCGCGTTCTAGGGACATACAATCGAACTATGTTGATTGATAGAAATGACGTAGAAGTGGAGAGGGGTCGCGAAAAGGTAGAGATTGAATCGCTTGCATTTAGTCCCGACGGACAAGCGCTGATTGTTGGATTCAGTGACTCCGCGCTATTTGGGACATGGTGAATCAAGCGTGGATGCGTTCTTGGATCACCAAGACGAGACCTAACGAAGAATTCAAAGGTTGGGGAATGGATGGAGTTGGTCGCGACTACGAAACGCGAGGTTGGGAGCCCCGTCTCACTTTGAGCCCTGACGGCGAAACTGTTGTTGCCGTAGCGGACCGTTCTGCGAATGTGGGGCGTTGGGAGGTGGATACTGGAAAATTGATTGGTCGATTTGAAGGTTACGCTTATTCATCCCTGATTGGATTCAGTGCAGATGGTGAGCGTTTCACTGCTATGAGTTGGGGTATTGTTCGTGTTTGGGACACTGCTACAGCGGAAGTCATTGCTGAGATACAGTATGATAACGGAAGTTATGTAGTCGCACTGAGCCCCAACGGTAAATATATCGCTATCACGCATGCAGATCGACGGATCACGGTTTGGGAGGTGGATACCGCTACCGTCAAACATGTCTTGCCCGGCGCAGCATGGAATCGAGCCATCACGTTCAGTTCTGACAGTCGTCTCGTTGCCGCCGTGACGTATTCATCTTTGATACGGGTGTGGGATGTCGAAACCGGCGAGAAAGTTGCAGAGTTGGCAGAAAATGATGTTGGTTCAGATTTTTCCGGTTTTGGCCCAATCCGTTTTAGTCCTGATGGTAAGTGGTTTGCAGCATCAGGATATAACGCAATTGCAGTCTGGGACACACAAGGATTCACCTTACGGCATGTTATTAAGGAGTTAAACGCAACAGGCAGATACTTCAACTCTCTTGAATTCAGTCCCGATAGCCGGTGGATTGCAGGATATACAGGTCGACCGGAATATAAAATTAAATTTTGGAATATTGAAACAGAGAAAATAGATCTCGAACTCTCCGCGGGTGCTACAATAACGGTTGGATTTAGTCCAGATGGCAGATGGTTCACAACGAATATTTTCGGCACTGATGAAAATACTTACGCGCCTAGGGTGCAGATCTGGGATACACGGACAGGACAACAACTTCCGGAACTGTCTTCATTGTATCAGCAGATAATGTTTAGTCCGGATGGAATGACTGTTGCGGTGGGTTACGATGACGGACGCATTCACCTTGCGCCAATCGAAACTGTTTTGCCAGATTTGCCCCACGACATTCCCGTTGCTGTCGAACCCAAGGGATTGCAGTTAGGTCTACTCGGTGGCGTCAAAAGGGATGCGCTGCTTCCCAATTATCCGAATCCGTTCAATCTAGAGACATGGATTCCGTATCAACTTGCATCCGCTGCGTCGGTACAGATTCATATCTACGATCTTATGGGGCAGCAGGTCCGCACTTTGGATCTCGGGCGACAGCCTGCAGGGACTTATCTTTCCCGAAATCGTGCGGCGTATTGGGATGGGCGGAATACGTTAGGAGAGCGTGTTGCGACAGGCGTCTATTTCTATCGGTTGGAGACAGCGGATTTCACGGCGACGAAGCGGATGGTAATTGTCAAATAGATCTGTTTTTAGTACGTGCCAACGACACATACCACTTACATCGGAGACCACCGCCAACATTTCAATTTCCAGTCATACCCCTTCACTGCAAGCGCTGCCGCGTAACCGGGCGCAGGGTTTAACGCCTGCAGCGACCAACGGGAAGTTTCTTGGAGTTGGTTTTGGGTGTGCAGCAATGCTGCCGGTTCCCCCGGCGTCAGTGAAACATCGAATGCACTCAAGGGAATAGACATCCCTTTTCCTTCCGCCTTGATATAGGCTTCCTTGCGCGTCCAACAGTTAAAGAACCCCTCTTTCCGCAAGTGTTGGGGGAGGGCGCGGAGCACTGCCGCTTCTCGTGGTGAGAAGAATCGCTCGGCGAGTTTCTCAACTTCAACATCAGGACGAAAATACTCGATATCAACCCCAATCTCCCTGCCGCGAGTCAGGGCGTAAAGAGCCATTTCATGGGAGTGAGACAGGTTGAAGCAGAGTCCTTCCGCACCGGTCTCTTCGGTCAAGTCTGGCTTCCCATACGAATTATAGCGGAAACGCAGCTGGTCAGGTTCTTTGTCCAGATAACGACTCAAGATATTCCGCAGCAGCCCACGTCCAGCGATAAAATACTCTCGGTGTTTCTGGAAGTAGAATCTTTCCGCTCTGGCACGCTCATCTACTGCGAGCGCATCCTCAAAGGTGCGTAGTTCGGAGGCGGACACATGCAAGGATGCCCGCCAAACATGGACTGCGTCGTTGGGGAGTAGGAGCGTTTTGGGTGGGGAATCCCATGAAAGAGAGGAAGCGGTCATCGGTTTTACCTCAGCCGAATTTTGCTGGATTCAGCTTTAAAGTGATGCAGTCGTAACCTGATGGGAAACGACAATCAGTTAATCCCACCACCGAACCGTGCCTCGTATTTCTCCCATACCTCATCGGAGAGAGGCACACTCGCTGCTCGCACGTTTGCTTCTAACTGCTCAACGTTTAACGAACCGATGTTGTTCCCATGAATCCGATCGTCCTTCAAACAAAACTGAAGTGCTAATTGGAGCAAATCTACTCCCTCCTCCTGACACCAATTCCATCTCGCCCTCGCATCTTCGAGGTCGGGATGATTTGCCCACCGCCCTTGTGCCACTTCTGCGTCAATATCAACCCCTGTCAGCAAGCCACGCAGAATTGACCAACCGTTCATAACGCCCACATCGGCTTCGGCGGCGGCGGGTAGAACGGTATCCGCGGCGGTCTGACGCGCCAAGTTATAATCGTTGAAGCACAAGAGGAGATCAACATCGCCGGTGGCAATTGTCTTCAGATGGAAATCGTGCGGGCGCATTCCGTATCCGACAAAGTGAACTAGCCCCCGCCCTTTGCACTGTAGCACGCCCTCTAACGTCCCGCCCTTCTCAAGCGTCGGTTCAATCTCGGATGGATCATGAATCAACATACCGTCGAAATAGTCTGTGCCGAGCAACTGCAGCTGATCTTCGACATCTGCAATCACACGTTCAGCGGAATAATCTGGTGTCCCATCACCGTAGCCTCCCCATTCTGCTGAAGAATGGCAGCAGAGGCGTCCGGTGATTATCACGTCCTCGCGTGGTATCTCCTTCAACGCCAAGCCGAGTTTACGCATAGAATCCCCATAGCATCGAGCACAGTCGAAATGGTTGACGCCGATACTGATAGCGTGTTTGATGAGGGCGATGGCATCCTCATCAGAGACAAAGCCGAAATGGTTGCCGAACCCCTGCGTTCCGAATGGGACGACGGGGATGCTTAACTCTGTCCGTCCCAAACGGCGGCGTGGTATGGATAATGTTGCGTTTGTCGCCATAGATTACTCCTTGAAAATGTAGACTGATTTGCCTAGAAAGATTTTTTGACGATACCCCAATTCTATATCAGATTTTGATGTGCCGCAAGTAAATTCTGATTCGGTGTTCTCCCTGTCTTAGTAGGAGGTCGGGATTCGGATCCCTCCTACGGATATAATACAAGGTGGGCTATTTAGCGAAATAGGCGGGTGCTATGAGACAGAATTAGCGGGGAGACTGGGGGGGCAGAAATCCATTTCAAGCGGGACGCTGCTGCCCCGGCGCATCCAAACCGACATCCACTAACGATCCAAATAGCTCTTCAATTCGTTGCAGATCGGCTGCCGGCAAAGGACCGCTCAGAATGGAGTTGATGTTGGACTGCAGATGCGTCCGGTTGCCGGTGCCGAAGAGTACCACATCTGTACCCGGTTCATGACGGCAATACCGGTATGCTGCGTCGATAACCGTGCAAGCACCGCCCGAACGAATCAGAAAGCCGAGTGGATGCTCCTTCTCCGCTAGCCAAGCGGGCAATTTCCCTTTGTTTATCAGTTGCGTAACTACTTGGTTCAGTCTGCCCGGCTTACTGAACAACAATCGCACGGCGAACATATTCAACACACCGATCCCTTTTGCCAGCGTATGTTTGAAGATCTTCTCACGTGCTGACTGGTGCATGAGATGGAAAGCGACCATCACTACATCGAAGCAGTCCTGTTGCACCGCTCGTGCAAGTGTCTCGTGATGGGGGTCTTTGGGGGGAACCTCTGTGATACCGAGAAAGCGGAATTTCCCCTTCTCCTGTTCCCGTAGCAGAGCCGGGACTATTTTTTCTACAGCATGATCGTAGACCGAAGGTTGTACGCCATGCAGATGAAACACATCGACAAAGGTCAGATCCATCTTCTGCAAAGATGACTCCAGTTCTCTAACCACCTGTGCCGAACATTTTCGACCTGTGTCATCGGCGAGCGTCGTCTTGGTCGAAATCACCAATTCGTCCCGATTCCGTCCCTTGAGCGCCTTCCCAACGATGGCTTCTGTGCGGTAGTTCCGCGCTGTGTCGATGAAATTGACGCCTTGATCCATGGCTTGTTGGATTAGGGCGATAGATTGGGCTTCACTTCTACCGGTTGACTGACCCACCCGGCTATACCCACCGCAACCAAGGCCAGCTACGCTTACTTGAAGTCCTGTTTTACCGAGTGTTGTATATTGCATAGTTTTTTTAGATTAGGACTTACGCAGTTGAACAATCAGAATATTGGGACAACCTGTGTCCGCAATTAAAGTTCCATTATTGAATTTCAAAGTCATTGTCCTACGCAGTATGAAATAAGGGGAACTATTTTCGCAACTGAGGTGTGTAAGTCCTATAGATGGAATCCTTATATGATTTTTTGACCTTTAAGTTGCCGCGGGGAACGCAGGTCTGTGTTCCCCGCTTAAATTACTTTAATCCCAATTCTACCCAAGTGGACACCAGCCGCTGGATACGTTGATTATCGTTCTGGAGGAAAGCGTCTGTGAACACCCGCCCCGGAGGTTCGTGCTGAACCCGATCCATCAAGTTTAGGACGCCTTGATAGTCCTTCTTCAGCAGCGCGATATGTTCTGGAAGCGTCGGCTCAGGTGTGAAATTTAACGCTATATGCCGTCTGCCGGGTTCACCGCCAAAAGAGGCGTGCCAAACATTCATGTTCAAGAAAAAGATGTCGCCGGGTTTTGATTCGAGCGGAAAAGACGGCACCTCGGGTCCGGGGAGATCAATCTGCGGAGTTGGGCGATCTGGAGGTCCCTCGCGATCCCCCAAATGCTTGAGGTCATCGTGCAACGGTGACCGCTGCGAACCGGGGATCACGCGTAAACAACCGGTATCTTTTGTTAGCGGATCAAGGTACAGCGAAACCTTAATAAAAAAATAGTCTTGCGTACTGCCGCCATCTGGATGCCATTTCGTATCGCCAAGATAATGGTGTCCTTCAGAGCAGAGCCAACGGCAACCGTCTCCCAGCAACTGACAGACCGTTTCGTAAATGCGGTCGTCCGCCACAAGTCCCGTCAGGGTCGGATGTCTCTCAGCAATCCCGTAAACCGACTGTAGCCGATGGTATCTTGACTGCTGCTTTTCGTCTAGGGGAGGTTGACCGCGCCGGTCTTCCGCAAGCAGGCCGTCGAAAACTCGGCTAATCTCCGTCATCTCGTTGGCAGAGAGCGCTTGTTTCAACGCCAAAAAGCCGAACGTATGGAAGTGGGCAATCTGTTCTGTTGTTATCACAACGGTTCTCCTAGTTCTACTCTCAATTACGAATGTAGGGAACGCAGATCTGCGTTCCCTACAGCACCTTACCCGAGTTATTATATCAACTCCTCATTGAAATGTGTCGCAATTTTCACTGCATCAAGTGGATTAACGATGAAAGTTCCATTTAGGATACTTTTATAGGACTTACGCAAGTTTCATCTGAATATCAGGCGATTTCAATTGGTGTTGTAAGTATTGGGAGAATAAACCGTTTTTGACTTGATAAAGGGATTTCCCAATCCCGACTAAATAACCCTACTTTTTCTTGACGTGCCTAAAAAAACCTGCGATTATTTGTTTTCACGTTTCAGTCATTCACATAGCAGCTGACAATCAACTATCAAAAAAGGAGTCCTTTAGGTGAAAACAACGGTGCCCCTACTGATTCTTTTGAACCTGTTTGCACTCAACACCTTCGCCCAAGACTACACGCAATGGGGTTTACCCGAAGGGGTCACAGCGAGGCTCGGTAAAGGGCGCATATCTGGTAATGTTGCGTATTCACCGGACGGCACCCGTCTTGCGGTAGGGGGTCACATCGGTATTTGGCTGTATGATACGACGACCTATCAGGAGGTTGCCCTATTGACCGGGCATACGGGTGGGGTCTATAGCATAGCATTCAGTCCCGATGGAAAAACTATCGCAAGTGGAAGTTGGGACCGAACGGTGCGGCTGTGGGAGGTGGACACGGGCGCGAACACCCTCACCCTCACCGGGCATACGGGTGGGGTCTATAGCATAGCATTCAGTCCCGATGGAAAAACTATCGCAAGTGGAAGTAGGGACGACACGGTGCGGCTGTGGGAGGTGGACACAGGGACGAATACCCACACTCTCACCGGGCATACGGCTGACGTCAATAGCGTAGCGTTCAGTCCCGATGGAAAAACTATCGCAAGTGGGGGAGGTGTGAGAGACCATACGGTGCGGCTGTGGGAGGTGGACACGGGGGCAAACACCCACACCCTCACCGGGCATACGTATCTGGTCTTAAGCGTGGCATTCAGTCCCGATGGAAAAACTATCGCAAGTGGGAGTGTGGACAGCACGGTGCGGCTGTGGGAGGTGGACACAGGCGCGAACACCCACACCCTTAGGCATACGAGTTGGGTCTTAAGCGTAGCGTTCAGTCCTGATGGAAAAACTATCGCAAGTGGGAGTGCGGACGACACGGTGCGGCTGTGGGATGCCAACACGGGGACGAACACCCATACCCTCACCGGGCATACCAGCGAGGTCGAAAGCGTAACGTTCAGTCCCGATGGAAACACCCTCGCAACTGGGAGTTTGGACAACACGGTGCGGCTGTGGGAGGTGGACACAGGGACGAATACTCACACCTTCACTGGGTATACGGATTCGGTCACTAGCGTAGCGTTCAGTCCCGATGGAAAGACAATCGCAACTGGGGGGAATTTGGACAACACGGTGCGGCTGTGGGACGTGGACACGGGGACGAATACTCACACCCTCACCGGGCATACGGATTCGGTCACTAGCGTAGCGTTCAGTCCCGATGGAAAAACTATCGCAAGTGGGAGTTGGGACAACACGGTGCGACTGCAGGATGCCAACACGGGGGCATACAGCCACACCCTCGCCGGGCATACGGGTGGGCTCTATAGCGTAGCGTTCAGTCCCGATGGAAAAACTATCGCAACTGGGGGGAATTTGGGCAACACGATGCGGCTGTGGGACGTGGACACGGGGACGAACACTCACAACCTCACCGGGCATACGGATTCGGTCTATAGCGTAGCGTTCAGTCCTGATGGAAAAACTATCGCAAGTGGGGGAGATTGGCCAGACTATACGGTGCGATTGTGGGATGCCAACACGGGAGCGAACACCCATACCCTCACCGGGCATACGAATTCGGTCACTAGCGTAGCGTTCAGTCCCGATGGAAAAACTATCGCAAGTGGGAGTGATGACCGGACGGTGCGGCTGTGGAACGTGGATACGGGGGCAAACACCCACACCCTTAGACATACGGGTGGGGTCTGGAACGTAGCGTTCAGTCCCGATGGAAAAACTATCGCAAGTGATGGGGGCGGCACGGTCCTCCTGTGGGACGTGAACACAGCCACGAACACCCACACCCTCACCGGGCATACAGGTGGGGTCTGGGGCATAGCATTCAGTCCCGATGGAAATACACTCGCAAGTGGGAGTTTCGACGGCACGGTCCTCCTGTGGGAGCTCACCTCCTCCACCCCCAAGAGTGAAAATGGAGAAAGTGTCCCCACCCCACAGGTCACTGGCGATGTCAATGGGGACGGTGGTGTCAACATTCAAGATTTGGTGCTCGTCGCCGGGCAGTTCGGGCAATCGGGAGAAAATCGCGCAGATGTCAACGGCGATGGAGTGGTCAACATCCAAGATTTGGTGCTCGTTGCCAGTGCGTTTGGGAATGCGGCGGCTGCGCCTGTTGTGTATTCCTTAGCACCTAGTTCGTACGGGACGGGAGACCGGTCCCCTACCGCTGCCGATGTCGAGGGGTGGCTCACCCAAGCGCGGCAGATGAGATTGACAACCCCTGACTATCTCCGCGGCATCGCCGTGTTGGAACAACTGCTCGCCGCGTTGACACCGCCAGAAACGCTCCTGTTACCGAATTATCCGAATCCGTTCAACCCGGAGACATGGATACCGTATCACCTCGCCCACGCCGCCGATGTGACGTTCACGATTTATGATGCCAAGGGTGGGGTGGTGCGTCGGTTAGATTTGGGGCATCAACCTGCGGGGTATTACACGGCTCAGTCAAAGGCGGCGTATTGGGATGGACGAAACGAACACAGGGAATCGGTGGCAAGCGGTGTGTATTTCTACCAACTCCGGGCGGGGGATTATACCGCCTTACGGCGGATGGTCATCGTCAAGTAGTCCCTCCCCGCCTAGCTTAACATTTCAATCCAACTTCAAAGGAGAAAATCTATGAAAATCCTAGTTTATCGTTTTACCTTTATCCTGTTGATTTTCCTCTCAATTCCGTCAACATCAACCGCACAAAAGGTAACTATTCCCGACTCCAACCTCCGCGCTGCAATTGCGGCGGAATTGGGCAAAGCGTCGGGTGACCTCATCACCACGTCAGATATGGCAGCGTTGAGAAGTCTTGAAGCGAGAGAGTCCAACATCAGTGATTTGACCGGGCTGGAACATGCAATCAACCTGACATTGCTGTATCTTTCGGACAACTCGATTTCGGACATCACATCATTGTCGGGGTTAATCAACCTGACACAGCTGTATCTTAAGGATAACTCGATATCAGATATATCAGCGGTTTCGGGCTTGACTAACCTGAGATCGTTGCATCTTGGGGATAACTCAATTTCGGACATCACATCGTTGTCGGGGTTAATCAACCTGACATTGCTGTATCTTGGGGGTAACTTGATATCAGATATATCGACAGTTTCGGACTTGACTAACCTGAGAACACTGGGCTTTTGGAACAACTCGGTATCAGATATATCTGCGGTTTCGGGCTTGACTAATCTGACATGGCTGAGTCTTCCGAATAACGCTGTATCGGACATATCAGCGGTTTTGGGCTTGATTAACCTGACAGGACTGAATCTTAGGAACAACTTGGTATCAGATATATCTGCGGTTTCGGGCTTGACTAACCTAACATTGCTGGATCTTGGGCGTAACTCGGTGTCGGACATGTCGGCGGTTTCGGGCTTGACTAATCTGACAGAGCTGCATCTTCGGGACAACTTGGTATCAGATATATCTGCGGTTTCGGGCTTGACTAACCTGACATCGCTGGTTCTTTGGAACAACAAGATTTCGGACATATCTGCGGTTTCGAGCTTGATTAACCTGGCAGGGCTGTATCTTAGGAACAACTTGATATCAGATATATCTGCGGTTTCGGGCTTGACTAATCTGACATGGCTGAGTCTTCCGAATAACGCTGTATCAGATATATCTGCGGTTTCGGACTTGACTAATCTGACAGCGCTGCATCTTCAGGACAACTTGGTATCAGATATATCTGCGGTTTCGGGCTTGACTAACCTGACATGGCTGGGTCTTTGGAACAACTCGGTATCAGATATATCACCCTTGGTAGAAAATACCGGATTGGCGGGTTCGGACGAGGTTCATATTCAGGGAAATCCCCTGAGCCACCTATCCCTCCATACCCACATCCCGACCCTCCAAAGGAGAGGAGTTACGATAGAGTTTGACAACCAAGCGCATCCCGCCCTTTTGAAAGTTTCAGGTGATAATCAGGAAGGTATGCCCGGTGAGACGCTAGCAAAACTGCTTGTCGTTGAAGCGCGGGACACAGACGGTTCTCCGCTCGTGGGCGCCTCGGTCACATTTACCGTTGTCGCAGGTGGTGGTACGCTCAGCACCACAAACACCATGACCGATGCCAATGGTAGGGCACAGAGTCTCCTCACGCTGGGGCCAAATCTAGGAACGCAAATCGTCTCTGCTTCTGCTACTGGAATTGAGGTGCCGGTCACCTTTCACTCCATCTCCGAAATCCGTATCGAATACCTCTTATCTTTACCACCAGGTATCAGCTTGATCCACGTTCCATTGAAGGTGACAGCGGTTGACGGGGCAGCGCAGACTATAGAATCAATTAGCGACCTCTACGACGCACTCGGTGGTGCGTCAACCGTCAACTTTCTTATCACCTATGACTCCTCAATTCAAGAGTGGCTCAGCTATTTCGTTCCTTCGGACAAAGGTGGGCCCGCCGACAGGAGGTTGACCGCTGACATGGGAATTATCGCCAGTCTGATAGCTCCAGTATCGGTTCAGTTCAGTGGCGACCCGCTAGGGACAAATGGGAGCAGCACCATCGCCTTGAACCAAGGTCTCAACGTTGTGGGGCTGCCGTTGAGGGATACAAGAATATCGCGTGTGAGCGACCTGTTTGCCCTTGATGGGATTGGTGGCAACGTGCCCGTAATTATCCTTACCGATGGCAGAGAATTCAAGGCGGTTGGACGGGCGGGCGATCCTGGAGATATAGAAATCACCGGCGGACAATCCTTTGTCCTGACCGCTCGACAGGCGGCGATAATTGATATCTCCGGCGATGCGTGGACTAACGTCTCCGGCACGTCTGCTACACCACAGGTGGCGTTGACAGGTATCGAGGTGGGGAATACCACGCCTGTTTTGGCGTTGAGAGGTTCAATAGTTGATGAAGGGACGAGTGTGAGCAAAGCAGGGTTCCGTGTCACGGTCAAAAACCTCTCGACTGACAGATCACTTTCTACCTTGACCGGAGATGAAGGAAATGGATATCAACTCACTATCGTTGATATAGAAACAATGCGGGCAGCACGGATTGGGGATATCCTTGAAATCTCCGCTCAATCTCTATACCCACTTGTAGGTGTGCAACCGCTGCAGCATACTGTAACGGCTGAAGATGTGAAGCGGGGCCTCACTCAGTTACCGGAGTTAGTCGCTTACAAAATACCCACAGAGACAGAACTGCTGCCTAACTACCCGAATCCGTTCAACCCGGAGACATGGATTCCGTATCGGTTGGCAGAGGATGCTTTCGTTACGTTGACCATCTATGACAGGGCAGGTCAGGTCGTCCGCACGTTTGATGTTGGGCATCAGATTCCAGCAGTCTACGAGAATCGGTCGAAGGCAATCTACTGGGATGGCAGAAACAAGTTTGGTGAACCGGTGGCAAGCGGCCTGTATTTCTATCATCTGTCCGCCGGGGCCTATTCTGCCACGCGGAAGATGCTTATCTTGAAGTAAATTTCCCACTTTCAGTGGGCGCGATTTACTTGTACGGGCGGGCCCCATACCTGTCCGATGATAGCCTGCAACACAGAATGCAAAATCTGGTATTATGATAAGATCATCAACCCGAAAACTGACAATTCAAAAGGAAAATGAATCTCATGAAGAAAACGGTTGTTTTCGCTTTAACCTTACTTGTTCTTTCAACTATCGGTTTGCAAACCGCCCTCGCACAAGTCATCTTGGAACATGGGGATTGGGTCTTTTCCGTATCGTTTTCACCCGATAGTACCACCCTCGCTTCCGGATCTAGAGATACTACCGTGAAGTTGTGGGATGTGGCGACGCATACGAATATCGCCATGCTTGAGGGACATCGGGAGCGTGTCAATTCCGTGTCATTTTCACCCGATGGGACGCTGCTGGCTTCCGGGAGCTATGATAGAACGGTGAAGCTGTGGGATGTCAAAACCCACAGAAATATCGCCACCCTTGAGGGATACAGGGGTGATGTCACTTCCGTGTCATTTTCACCCGATGGGACGCTGCTTGCCTCCGGGAGTGGGGATCGGACCGTGAAGTTGTGGGATGTCAAAACCCACAGAAATATCGCTACGCTTGAGGGACATCAGGCATTTGTCACTTCCGTGTCATTTTCACCCGATGGGACGCTGCTGGCTTCCGGGGGCTATGATAATACGGTGAAGTTGTGGGATGTCAAAAACCATACACATATCGCTACGCTTGAGGGACATACGGATGATGTCACTTCCGTGGCGTTTTCACCCGATGGGACCACCCTCGCTTCCGGATCTGATGATAGAACGGTGAAGCTGTGGAACGTTGATAGTCACGAAAATATCCTTACACTTGAAGGACATGGGGACTCTGTTTATTCCGTGGCGTTTTCACCCGATGGGGCTTTGCTTGCTTATGGGATATGGGAGGTTACAAGATTGTGGGACGTTGGGAAGGAGGTTCCCATCACCTTCCTTGAGGGGCACGGGGATTGGATCTTTTCCGTATCGTTTTCGCCCGATGGTACAACTGTTGCCTCCGCGACTGTTGACTGGGCGGTGTACGATGGCAACGTGATGTTGTGGAATCTGGATACATTAAAGGTGCCTCGGCCCTCAAAACTTGTTAAAATTTCGGGTGATTCCCAGTACGGCGTGTTTGGTGTGTCGTTGCCGAAGCCCTTTGTCGTTGAAGTGAGAGATCAGTACGATAATCCGTTCCCTGATGCACCGGTAATCTTTACAGTCACTGCCGGGCGTGGGAAGCTTAGTGGACGGCACAAAATTAAGCAGCTAACCACCGATGCTGATGGCAAAGCAGCGATTACGTTTACTCCCGGATATTCTGAAGAAAATACCGTTGATGTATCCATTTTTGGGAGGGAGTTCACCGTGGCCACGGTGCAGTTTAGTGTAATCATCTCTCCATACGATTCTACCACTTCACCTGAAACCGTTAAGGAAGATGTCAATGGTGATGGTGTGGTAAACACTCAGGATTTGGTATTAGTTGCATCAAGTTATGGACAGACAGGGGAAAACGCTGCCGATGTAAATGGGGATGGCATTGTACATATTCACGATATTATCCTCGTTGCTGCCAAACTCAACACACATCCAGCGGCCCCACCACTCCATGCCCAAGACCTATCTATGCTCACTCCCATAGATGTTAAAAAGTGGCTATCCAAAGCAAAGCAGTTAAACCTCACAGATGCAACGTCCCTAAGAGGTATCCTCATCTTAGAGCAACTCCTTGCAGCACTGATTCCGAAAGAAACGGCACTTCTGCTCAATTACCCGAATCCGTTCAATCCAGAGACATGGATACCCTATCGGTTGGCGGAGGACGCTTTTGTGACCCTGACCATCTATGACAGTACAGGTCGTGTCGTCCGTACGCTTGAGGTTGGGCACCGCGTCGCAGCATTTTACGAAAGTCGGTCAAAAGCAATCTACTGGGATGGTCGGAACGAACTCAGTGAGCAGGTGGCAAGTGGAATTTACTTTTATACCCTGACAGCAGACGATTATTCCGCAACGCGCAGGATGCTGATTTTGAAGTAAATTTCCCGCTTTCAGTGGGCGCGGTTTACTTGTACGGGTGGGTTTTCACACCTGCCCGATGGTGGCATATGCAACAAAGGGCGCGGAATCTAATATTATGACAATATCATCGACCTGAAAATTGACGATTCAAACAGGAGAATGGATCTCATGAAAAAAATGATTATTTTTACTTTAACCTTACTTGTTCTTTCAACTATCGGTTTGCAAACCACCCTCGCACAAGTCACCTTGGAACATCAGGAGGGTGCTAATTCCGTGTCGTTTTCACCCGATGGGACGCTGCTGGCTTCCGGGGGCTATGAGAATACGGTGCAGTTGTGGGATGCCCAAACCCATACACATATCGCTACACTTCTTGAGGTGCCTCGGGAGGCTGTCACTTCCGTGTCGTTTTCACCCGATGGCACTTTGCTGGCTTTCGGGAGTACAGATGATACGGTGCAGTTGTGGGATGTCAAAACCCACAGAAATATCGCTACGCTTGAGGGGAATACATATTATATCACGTCCGTGTCGTTTTCACCCGATGGGACGCTGCTGGCTTCTGGGAGTAGGGCTGGCACCGTGCAGTTGTGGGATGTCCGAACCTACACACATATCGCCACGCTTGAGGGACATCAGGGGATTGTCCGTTCTGTGTCGTTTTCACCCGATGGGACGCTGCTGGCTTCTGGGAGCTATAAGAATACCGTGCAGTTGTGGGATGTCCAAACCCATACACATATCGCTACGCTTGAGGGGCATCGGGGAGTTGTCTCTTCCGTGTCGTTTTCACCCGATGGGACGCTGCTGGCTTCTGGGAGTAGGGATGACACCGTGAAGTTGTGGGATGTCCAAACCCACAGAAATATCGCTACGCTTGAGGGACATCGGAAGATTGTCACCTCCGTATCGTTTTCACCTGATGGGACGCTGCTTGCTTCTGGGGGCTATGATGATACGGTAAAGTTGTGGGATGTCCAAACCCACAGAAATATCGCTACGCTTGTGGGACATCGGAGGGCTGTCACTTCCGTGTCGTTTTCACCCGATGGGACCACCCTGGCTTCCGGATCCGATGATAGCACGGTGAAACTGTGGAACATATCCGAGTGGACGAGTACCTTGGAGATAATTTCCGGTAATAGTCAAAAAGGTATAACTGACACCGCACTCGCGTCCCCTCTGGTTGTTGAAGTGAGAGATCGAGGCAACAATCCCCTACCAGATGCTCAGGTAACATTTACAGTCACCGAAGGCGATGGGCTGCTGAGTGGAGAATCCACGGCTATGGAGGTAACCACCGATGCCAACGGCAGGGCAGCACAAACGCTTATTCTTGGTGCTATTCCAGGGACAAATTCTGTTAAAGTATCTATTGGGGGCAAGTCTGTTACGTTTGAAGCTGAGGGGGTTTCGCCATACCAATTGGTGAAAATCTCCGGTGATGAGCAGCGGGGTGCATTTGGCATAGCATTGGCAAACCCCCTGGTCGTTGAAGTGAGAGATCGAGGCAACAATCCCCGACCAGATGTTCAGGTAACATTTACAGTCACCGAAGGCGATGGGCTGCTGAGTGGAGAATCCACGGCTGTGGAGGTAACTACCGATACCAATGGCAAAGCATCGCAAACATTTACCCTTGGATATACCATAACAAATATTATTGAGGTATCTATCGGATCCGAGCGGGTGGAGTTTTATTCCGCGGGGGCCTCACTAAGCAATATCGCCACCCTTGAGGGGCATCGGGGGACTGTCACCTCCGTGTCGTTTTCACCCGATGAGACAACTCTCGCCTCTGGGAGCTTTGATAACACGGTGAAGTTGTGGGATGTCAAAAACCACACACATATCGCCACCCTTGAGGGACATCAGGGGTTTGTCAATTCCGTATTGTTTTCACCCTATTGGACGCTGCTGGCTTCCGGGGGCTATGATGATACCGTGAAATTGTGGGATGTCTCAGTCCTCGCAAATACCGCCACGTTTGAGGGACATCAGGGGTTTGTCTATTCCCTATCGTTTTCACCCGGTGGGACGCGGCTGGCTTCCGGGGGTACAGATACTACCGTGAAGCTGTGGGATGTCGAAACCCTCACCCATATCGCCACGTTTGAGGGACATCAGGGGTTTGTCAATTCCGTGTCGTTTTCACCCGATGGGATGCTGCTGGCTTCCGGGGGTACAGATACTACCGTGAAGCTATGGGATGTCGAAACCCTCACCGAAGGGGAACGCATCAGCAACGTGGATAGCGTGCAGTTGTGGGATGTCGAAACCCTCACACATATCGCTACGCTTGAGGGACATCGGGAGGCTGTCACCTCTGTGTCGTTTTCACCCGATGGCACCATCCTCGCTTCCGGGAGTTGGGATGATAGCGTGCAGTTGTGGGATGTCGAAACCCTCACACATATCGCTACGCTTGAGGGACATCAGGAGCGTGTCACCTCCGTGTCGTTTTCACCCGATGGCACCATCCTCGCTTCCGGGGTCAGGGATGATACGGTGAGGCTGTGGGATGTCAAAACTCACACAAACATCGCCATTCTTGAGGGACATACGAGTCCTGTCACTTCCGTGTCGTTTTCACCTGATGGGAAGCTGCTGGCTTCCGGGAGCTATGATAATACGGTGAAGTTGTGGGATGTAGGAGAGACAAAGTTGCCACGTCCCTCCAAAGTAGTAAAAATATCGGGTGATGCTCAACAGGGCTGGTTTGGTGTGCCATTGCCAAGACCCCTTGTCGTTGAAGTGAGAGATCAGTACGATAATCTGTTGCCTGATGCACCGGTAATCTTTACAGTCACTGCCGGGGACGGACAGTTAAGCGGAGGGGCTACAATTAAGAACATAAAAACTGATGCTGATGGCAAAGCATCGATCACATTTACTCTTGGCGAAACTCCAATAAATACCATTGATGTCTTCCTGGTCGGGAGAGGGTTTACCGGAAACTCCACGGCGCAGTTTAATATTAATATGCCCATTTCTTCATACCATATCGCTACGCTTGAGGGGCATACGAGTCCTGTCTCTTCCGTGTCGTTTTCACCTGATGGGACGCTGCTGGCTTCTGGTGGGGGCCATGATAATACGGTGAAGTTGTGGGATGTCCAAACCCACACAAATATCGCCACCCTTGAGGGACATCGGTTGGCTGTCACTTCCATATCGTTTTCACCGGACGGTATGCTGCTGGCTTCCGGGAGCCATGATAGAACGGTGAAGTTGTGGGATGTCCAAACCCACACAAATATCGCCACCCTTGAGGGACATACGGATGATGTCACCTCCGTGTCGTTTTCACCCGATGGCACCATCCTCGCTTCCGGGAGTTGGGATTGGACCGTGAAGTTGTGGGATGTCCAAACCCACACACATATCGCTACGCTTAAGGGACATTTGGGGTTTGTCTATTCCGTATCGTTTTCACCCGATGGGAGGCTGCTGGCTTCCGGGAGTAGAGATACTACCGTGAAATTGTGGGATGTCAAAACCCACACAAATATCGCCACCCTTGACGGGCATCGGGAGATTGTCCGTTCCGTGGCGTTTTCACCGGACGAGACGCTGCTGGCTTCCGGGGGCTATGATAATACGGTGAAGTTGTGGGATATTAAAACCCACACAAATATCGCCACCCTTGAGGGACGCCGGGAGATTATCCATTCCGTATTGTTTTCATCCGATGGGGCCCTGCTGGCTTCCCTGAGTAGTGGTGATACCGTGCAGTTGTGGGATGTTAAAACCCGCACACATATCCCTACACTTGAGGGAGATCCTGAGGAGCATACGGGTAGTGTCATCTCCGTGGCGTTTTCACCCGATGGGAGGCTGCTGGCTTCCGGGAGTAGAGATACTACCGTGAAGTTGTGGGATATGTCGTCATTTATCACTTCTGCCACTCCACCTGAAACTCTTAAGGGAGATGTCAATGGTGATGGTACGGTGGACATCCAAGATTTGGTGTTGGTCGCATCAAGTTATGGGCAGACAGGGGAGAACGTTGCCGATGTAAATGGGGATGGCGTTGTACATATTTACGATATCATCCTCGTTGCCGCTGAACTCAGTACAAATGCAGCGGCACCTGCACTGCATCCCCAAGACCTATCTTTGCTTAACACCGTAAATGTCAAAAAGTGGCTATCGGAGGCACAACAATTGGAACTCACGGATGCAACGTCGCTACGGGGGATTCTTTTCTTAGAACAACTCCTTGCAGCACTGATTCCGAAAGAGACAGAACTACTGCCTAACTACCCGAATCCGTTCAACCCGGAGACGTGGATACCGTATCGGTTGGCAGAGGACGCTTTTGTGACCTTGACTATCTATGATAGAAGTGGTCGGGGCGTCCGCACCCTCGATGTTGGACATCGGGTAGCGGCGTTCTATGAAAGTCGATCCAAGGCAATCTACTGGGACGGTAGAAACAATCTCGGTGAAACCGTGGCAAGTGATGTATACTTCTACCATCTATCGGCAGGGGATTATTCTGCCACACGAAAAATGCTAATCCTGAAGTAGCGTTCCGTGTGCTATGCACCTATTGCCCCTTTAGGACTAGATGGACCTATACAGTCCCACCGGAGTAACGGTTGACAACTTGAATCATTATATCAACTCCTCATTGAAATGTGTCGCAAATTGTCCTGTATCAAGTGGATTAACGATGAAATTTCTATTGAGGATACTTTAAGATTTATCAAATCCAAAAAAGCGTTGATTTTTTATGTGCCCTCGTAGTATTCTAATTGCCGTAGTTTCCACAACGAGGTCAGGATTCCCTTTACACATGTTTCCACTCGATCAAGGGCCCAAACTAGTGAAAAAAGAACTTCTCCGTTTCATCCTATATGCAACAATAATCGGCACACTCACCCCAGCGTTCGTCGGGGTGGGGGCGAGTGATGTCCCTTTTGCAGATGTTCCGTTTGATGTTAATAACATTCCTGAACCTGTTCCACCTCCACCGGCTGTTGTTGATTTTTTTAGGCTATCTGACTTTTGGCAGCAGTGGATTAATATTGAAGGCTTTCCAATCTTAGCCTCTGCGAAGGTAAGCCCTTACGCTACAAAAGAACTTGCATGGCAGATCGGACAGATGTTTAGGGGACAAACCGACTTTCTAAAAGAGTTGGCGAAGATCGGAGAGACCTTTACCCTGATAGGTCACGACGAGGTTATGGGCGACATTCCCGAAATGCAACATTTGTCCCTCCTTTTTTTTCATAATGTTCGCTCGCGTGGTGGGTGGAATCCGCGGAGGGGATCGTCAGTAGAGCAAGTATTCCTCACTGCCAGTGTTCCTGTCCATGAATTAGCGCATGACATCCATCTGTTCATATTGAATCGAATTGATTCGACATTTGATAATCGCCTGAAAGCACTGTATAACACGGTAGTCGCTAAAGGGCTGTGGTATGGTGCTGCATCAGATTATTTAGAGTATTGGGCGGAAGGAGTGACTGTTTGGTTTCACGTGCCTCAACTTAGCCCTCTCAAGACACGGGAGGCTTTGAAAGCGTATGACCCAGATCTCGCACTATTGATTGCCGAAATCTTTGGCGATAATGACTGGCGATATACGCCAATCCGGGACCGGCTCCATCTACCGCATCTTCAGGGATTTGATCCGGAGTCAATACCATGGGTAGAATTTCCTCCCGGTGTGGAGGAGGCTTATGAAGAATTGCGTGACCCGGCTATCAATGAACGTAGCGAGTGGGTGAACCTACCACCGTATGATCCCTCACTGTTACCTCGGCTAAACGAATTAAGAAACAGAAGTCAGGCGGATAGGTATTCAGTGGGTTGGACCGATATGCTCGTCGTAAACACGATTGATGCCGAGATCCGGTTTTATTGGGTGAATCCCGATGGCTCAGAGACGCTTCGTTATCGTGCCCCTCCCAAAGCTTACGCTATTGCCCACTTTAGCTGTCGCGTGGGCGATCTCTTCCTAGCCAAAGACACCGCCGGTAGACCACTTGCTGTGTTTCAAGCCGTGGAGAAAGCAGGAAGAGTGCTTGTTGCCCCAACACTTCATTTGATAAAGCCCGGACTTTCAAAAGTTTCAGGCGATAACCAAGCGGGCATCTCCGGCACGATTTTGGGGTCCCCATTTGTTGTTGAAGTGCGGGATGAGAGTCTTTCAGTGCTTGAAGGAATTGTAGTTACATTTACCGTTACCATAGGAGATGGAACACTCAGTATCATACGCACCACGACGGATGAAAATGGTAGGGCAGAAAGTAGATTCACACTAGGAAAAAATCCCGGAACAAATACTGTTTCCGTGTCTGCTGTTGGAATTGAGGGGACGGAGACCTTTAATGCCCTGGTGGAGGCTCCGGTGGACATCCCCGACGCTAACCTCCGCGCTGTGATTAAGACCGCTCTCGGCAAAGCAAAGGGTGATCCGATAACCTCATCAGAGATGGCAACCTTGACGCGCCTTGAAGCACAAAATGCCAACATCAGCGATTTGACCGGGCTTGAACATGCAACCAACTTGAGAGAGCTGTCTCTTTGGGTCAACCACATATCTAATCTCTTCCCGTTAATGGGTTTAACCCGCCTAGAACATCTGGCTCTTGGGGACAACAACATCACAGACATCTCTGTGGTAGTGGACTTAACCAATTTGACAGGGCTGCATCTTGGTGGTAACAAGGTATCAGACATTTCACCGGTGGGAGGCTTGACTCGCCTGACATCTCTACATTTGCCCGGCAACAATGTCTCCGATGCGTCAGTGATAGCGGATTTGACCCGATTGACGTATCTGAATCTTAACAGCACCAACATCACAGATTTATCGTTTCTATCGGGCTTAACCAGTTTGGCAGATCTGTATCTTGGTTGGAACAACATTACGGACATCTCAGTATTGTCGGGCTTAACGAACCTAACAGTTCTGTGGCTTATGGATAACAATATCTCGAATCTCTCGCCTTTAGTTGCAAATACGGGATTGGGGGAGGGAGATCGGATTGATGTAAGCGAAAACCCCTTGAGTTACCAATCAATTAACACCCACATACCCACTCTCCAGCGAAGAGGGGTTGAGGTTATATTTGAGAACTTAAAGCCTACGACATCAGAATACACCCTGTCGATACCAGTGGGAACCAGTTTGATTCATGTTCCCCTGAAAGTAACAACCGTTGATGACGTAGAACAGCCCATTACCTCTATCTCTGACCTCTACGACGCCCTCGGTGGCGCGTCAACCGTCATCTTTCTTATGACCTATGACTCCCAACAAGATTGGCTCGGCTATTGGGAGGCTTCGGATACAGGTACATCCGCCGACAGAACTTTGACCGATGACACAGGGATCATCGCTGGTATGAAAGCCCCGGTGTCGCTTCGTTTAAGTGGTACACCGTTGGGAACAAACGGACGGAGTACCATTACATTGCACCCGGGGCAGAATTTAGTGGGAATACCGTTGAGAGATTCACGGATAACCCGCGTGAGCGACCTGTTTACCCTTGATGGGATTGGTGACAATGGCCCCATGGTTGTCGTTTCGGATAACGGTGCGTTCAAGATAGTTGCGCGAGCAGGGGATGACGGGGATATCCCGATCACAGGTGGACAATCGTTTATCCTGACCGCTCGACAAACAGCGACGGTTGCAATCTCCGGTGAAGCGTGGACTAACGTTTCAGAGGCAGCCGCCGCTCCGTTGGTAACACGCAAGGGTATCAAAGTAGGAGATACTACCCCTGTTTTAGGGTTGAGAGGTTCGGTTGTTGACAAAGAAACAGGCTTAAAGGTGGATGGTTTCCGGATAACTGTCAAGAACCTTTCAACCGGCAGAGCGGTCACCGGTATGACCACAGATGAAGGGGTGAGGTATCGGCTTACCGTCGTTGACATAGAGACAGGACGGGCGGCTATGATAGGGGATACCCTTGAAATCTCAGTTCAATCCCCCAATCCTTTCATCGGTGTAAAATCGTTGCAATATACGGTAACGGCGGAAGATGTGAGGCAAAGTTGGATTCAGTTGCCGGCGTTGGTCGCCTATGAGATACCCGCAGAGACGGAGTTGTTAGCAAACTACCCCAACCCATTTAACCCGGAGACATGGATCCCTTATCGGTTGGCGGAGGACGCTTTTGTCGCCCTGACTATCTATGACGGGGCAGGTCAGGTCGTCCGCACGCTTGATGTTGGATATCAGATTGCCGCGATCTATGAAAATCGTTCAAAGGCAATCTATTGGGATGGCAGAAACGAAGTTGGTGAAACGGTCGCAAGCGATGTGTACTTCTATCACCTGTCTGCCGGGGATTATTCCGCCACTCGGAAGATGCTAATTATCAAATAGGAAGTCATTAAATTTGGTTACTGTAACATTGTCAGAAAGGGTGTGTCATGAGACCCACCAATCAAAACCGAGGAGGATGTTATAAATCCCATGCAAAAGCGGAGGTTTTTTGGCTTCACTTTCGTTTTAGTCTTTGCTCTATTTTTATCAAACAGTTTTGCCGAAGATTTGCCTCACACCATTCTTGAAGGGCATACAGGGGATGTCTATGCGGTCGCATTCAGTCCGGATGGCAGCACCCTTGCTAGTAGAAGTCAGGACAATACCATTCGCCTATGGGATGTTGCCACGGGCGCACACAAACACACCCTTGAAGGGCATACAGATAATGTCACTGCTATCGCATTCAGTCCGGATGGTAGCATACTCGCTAGTGGGAGTCAGGACAGTACCATTCGCCTATGGGATGCTTCCACGGGAGAACACAAACACACCCTTGAAGGGCATACGGAGGCTATCTATGCCATTGCATTCAGTCCGGATGGTAGCATACTCGCTAGTGGGGGTGACGATAATACCATTCTCTTATGGGATGTTTCCACGGAGGAACACAAACACACCCTTGAAGGGCATACGGAGGCTATCTATGCCATCGTATTTAGCCCCGATGGTAGCACCCTTGCTAGTGGGAGTCAGGACTATACCATTCGTCTATGGGATGCTTCCACGGGCGCACACAAACACACCTTTGAAGGGCATACACAGGCTGTCTATACCGTTGCATTTAGCCTCGATGGTAGCACCCTTGCTAGTAGAAGTGCGCGTTGGGACAATGCTATTCGCCTGTGGGATATTTCCACGGGTACACATAAAGCCCTTGAAGGGCATGTAGGGGATGTCTTTGCTATCTCATTCAGTCCGGATGGTAGCACCCTTGCTAGTGGGAGTTGGGACGAAACCATTCGTTTATGGGATGCTTCCACGGGAGAACACAAACATACCCTTAAAGGGCATACAGGGGATGTCTATGCCATCGCATTCAGTCCGGATGGTAGCATACTCGCCAGTGGGAGTGACGACAATACTATTCGCCTATGGAATACTTCCACGGGGAAACACGAGTACAGACTTAGAGGGCATACAGATGATATCTATGCCATCGCATTCAGTCCGGATGGTAGCACCCTTGCTAGTGGGAGTGACGACAATACTATTCGCCTATGGGAGTTACCTTCCACCTATGTTAGCATCACCCCCGCCGTAGTGGAGTCTCCGGCTGTTGGAGAACAGCTTGTCATCAGCGTTAGCATTGCCGGTGGAAAAGATGTGCGAGGCTATCGGGTCACTGTAGAGCACGCTGCGGACTCACTCAAATATGTTTCTCACACCCACGGGGATTATCTGCCCGACAACGCATTTATTGGTCCCACAGTGATACATCCAAGGTATGTGTCTCTTAACATAGCTTCGCCTGCCGGAGCGGGTAATGGTGACGGCACTCTCGCCACCATTACCTTTGAGGTTGTTATTCAGAAAGCGTCTCGTTTGACCTTATCTGTAACCCTCTCTGACAGCAATGGTGAACGTTTGTTTCCTTATGTCAACCATGCAAGGGTGATAGAACCGTGGGACGTCAACGGTGACGGTTCCGTGGACATTCTGGATTTGTCGTTTGTCGCTTCACGTTTGGGACAGACTGGGCAAGCTCAGGCAGATCTCAACAGAGATGGGGTTATTGATATTAAAGACCTTGTTTTGGTTGCCAGTTCGGTAAGCTACGATGCGGTCGCACCTGCGGCGCATCCACAGGCAATAGCAACGATCACTCCCCCCGATGTTCACGGTTGGATTAGCCAAGCACAGCGTTTAGATCTTACGGATGTAAGGCTGCAAAGAGGACTTTTCTTCCTTGAACAACTTCTTGCAGCGCTAGTTCCGAAAGAAACGGAATTGTTGCGCAACTATCCAAATCCATTCAACCCGGAGACGTGGATACCGTATCGGTTGGCAGAGGACGCTTTTGTGACCTTGACTATCTATGATAGAAGTGGTCGGGGCGTCCGCACCCTCGATGTTGGGCATCGGGTAGCGGCGTTCTACGAAAGTCGATCCAAGGCAATCTACTGGGACGGTAGAAACAATCTCGGTGAAACCGTGGCAAGTGATGTATACTTCTACCATCTATCGGCAGGGGATTATTCCGCTACGCGGAGAATGGTGATCCTCAAGTGAAAAGGTGAACTTCCTTCCACATATCGCTCCGCCCCGGTGCTGCAATCGGTGCCATCGCCGGGTTCGTAGGGAATAACGATCGTTGTTCCCTAACCGAAATAATGCAACAAAATCGGGGGATTCAAAACAAGTCGTAATTGACGCAGCCGTATTGCTGTGTTATGCTTCTACATCAAATCTAAAATCGGGAGGAGCCCACAATGTTTGACCTGAAATCGAAAGCACGTGAGGTCAGCGAACGCGGCTACTGTGTGCTTGAATCGGTCTACGATGATCGTGAACGCGAACAGATGCACACTATTTTCAAGCAGCTGTGCGACGACAAGAACGGCTTTTCGTCCGAGCAACCCAAAATCAGTTTTCATCCGCTCTTGGAGTGGGGACCGGAGATGGCTCCGTTCTTCGCAAAGCCGGTAGTCGTAGACGCTATGGCGGAGGTTTTTCAGGATGATGTGCGTCTTGCACACAGCGGTGCCGCTGTCTTTAACAACGTGCTCGTTGAGGAAACCCTCACCCGCTGGCATGTCCACTACGCATGGGAGATTCCCCCGACCGGACTCCAACGGGAGAATCCGGAGCGGTTGCTCTGTAACATCTACGTGGACGGATCTAGTCCCCACATCGGACCACTAATCGTTCTGCCGCGCGGTCTGAACGATTCGGTCGAAGCAAAAGGCGATGTTGACGCAGCGTGGGAGGGACAGATAGAGGTCGTGGTTCCGCCGGGATCCGCGGTCATCTTTGATACCGCTTTATGGCATTGCTCCAAGCGTGGCAGTTCGTCCGAACTACGACACTTGTGGGGCGGACATTATCAGGGGTGGAGCAACCCGACCCCGCATCCGGAGGATAACACCGCTGAAAACTCGACCGTCGCTGCCTTCAAAGCGGCACTGCCGGTACTGCGAGGGCTGTTGGAGGGTCCCCAATAGCTGTAGGTCAATTTTCTAAAATTGACATCGGGGTGTCGAGATATGAATCTCGACCTACGGTTTATCTATTGTGCGTTAGCATATCTATTCAGACAGAATAGGCAAAAACCTTTGCCTGAAACATACGCAACCGTATCGCAAGACTTCCACCGATATTCGATATATCGCTCTTGCCTTTCCATGTAACTGGGCGACTCAGTTCATCGCCGGTCAACAGATCACTTTCTGCAAAGGAATATCCGGGGATCGGATCTGCATCGGGATGGATTCGTGAGGGCACTCCCCGAATCAACTCACAGGCGATATAGCCGCCGTTTTGGCACCGGTAGTTGAGACGCAACTCGTTGTTACGGCGCTTAACGCTCGGAATGGTGAACCGCCCTTCTACCTCCGCCTCGATTCCACAGAAGCGATGCGGCAACCAACGGGCGAGCATTAGGGCACCCGGCTCGCGTTCGATAGCCGGTTCGCTCTCCCGGTAATTGTGAAGCGATGTGTGTCCACGATACATCGTCGCCCAATAGCCATCGGGCAGCTCAAAAAGCCCGCCCCACGGTCTTGCCCCACCTGAATCGGGACTACCAAGTGTACCGCATGGGATAATCGCGCGACGCTCCGGGCGATACCAGTGCGTCATATCACGGGTAAAGGCAAGTTGTGCATCGTTATGGTCGGTCACCTGATGGTAGATTTCCACGAAAGCACCGTGCAGGTTCTTGTCAGTCGGATAGCGGAAGTAACTGCAACCGTAGAACGACACATCCGGCGGATCCTGCGGATCCGGAAAGAGACACAGTTCGGCGTGGGGCCAATGCCAAAAGTCGTTGGTACGGGTCAACCCGGTCGCCCGCCGTCCCATCCCTCCAACCCTGATATAAGCGAAGTAGCTTTGGGTGTCTGGATCGTATTGGGCTGCGCTGCCGCCGTCCGAACTCATGTCTCCCAGCTTACCAACGCTAGTCCAGCGAATACCGTCCGGCGAAGTCCAACCCTCTACCCAATGGCGAGAGGTCATGCGCGGACCCTTATAAGCGGAGCCTTCATACTCCTGCCTGCGCCATCGGTTGTAAGCCTCCTGCGGATCGAGTCTTTCTTCGGTGTCGGGATCAAAATTGGCACCAACCTGACCGATCGCTTTGAATCGTTCTTCGGGAGGTGCCTGCGGATCTTCAAAGGGTGTGCCGGTCGGTCCGTTCGCAATGATATTGTTGGCGGTCGATCCCTCCCACGCTACTTGACCGAGATGCGGACGCGTCCAGTTATAGCCGTCCTCACTTACCGCATAGCAGAGATAATGCCCACCTCCAAGTCCCGGATTACCCGTCACACGCGGGTGCGAGCTATAGAGCAGATGGTATTTTTTCTCATTCTGCCACACACAGAGCGGCACCATCTCACCGAGGCCGTCCCACTCCTGATCTGCTGCAAGTATTGGTCCCGCTTTCCGCGCCTGCTCGATTGTGATTCGCACACCGACGGGCGCGTCGTACAGTTCGTACCGTCCGGCCCGATTGACCCCACGATTGCCGGGAAAGGTGGATGACCAATCGATCAGCGGCACCCAGTCGCCCTGCGCTGATATATCTCTGACGATGGCGGCACTCTCGCCTTGCGCGAAATCCTTTATCTCTTTTGTCATGGGCTCTTCCTCTATTTGTCGAGTGGGTATTTCTGTCTCTACAGCCGTTTGACTTATTCTACCGGTTTTCATCATTCGTGTCCACCTATTTTGACTCAAGTTGCTAGTATGTACCGTAGTTTGGATAATTTGTGTTGCATTGCAAGTAGCGTTGTCAAGCGTTCTTCAATTTTTCTGCGTGTTTTGCCAAGCACCTAACTGCCAGAAAAACGATACACCAGCGCGTAGGTTGGGTTGAACGCCCTCAACCCATACGTTCTAACAAGCCAAAAACTGGGCACCCCCATGAAACTCATTGTTCTGTAATCGTGAGTGAAACCCAACTTCAGAGGTAGTTGCCCATGTCGCCAATTGGGCTAGTTGCGGGTGTTGGGTTTCTCTTGTTTTTCTACGACGACCGTATCTCCGAAAGGGTAGGTCTGTTTATGTTGATACCGTTTTGCTGTAGGTTTCCGTTCAACCCAACCTACGGAAAATTGTCTAAACCTTAGTAGTATGTAGCGCAAACTGTATGAAGACTATTTTTTAATTCGGTAATTTCCGATCGATGTCCAGTGCGGTTGAAAACCGCACCTACCGGGCCTGGGGGAACTTTGGATCACAATCTAACAGATCGTGGTACAAAAAACTATCCACTTTGAATGTTTACTTATTTCTCTAATTCACCATAGTTCGCGGGGTGGGATCACAATCTAACAGATCGTGCTACAAAAGACTGCTTCCCGATGAAAAACTTCACTCGACAGCGACACATGTCGCCCCGCCGATTTTATTCGGGCAGAGGTGTGGAACTTCAGCCAACAATAGGGTAGCACTTTTTTCTATCCCTTGCTATACTATTGACATCTTGAGTTCGGGTGGCAGGATGGATCTTCGGGCGGATGTTTGGATTTATCGCAATGACCGAATAACGCCGATAGCGAAAGCCGCCCCAAAACAGATAATCGTCTGACCATACCCTATGCGTAAACTGGAGGAAACCATGAAAGCAGCGGTCTTTTACCAACCCAACGTTCCGGTGTCTATTGAGGAACTCGAAATCCAGCCACCGCAAGCGGACGAAGTGTTGCTCGACATCGTTGGTGCGGGCGTCTGCCATAGCGACTACCACTATGTCGATGGACACGTCAAGCGTGAGCCAACCCCGTGGGTCATGGGACACGAAGGCGCGGGTATCGTCCGAGAGGTCGGTCCCGGTGTGACCAGCGTTGTGCCCGGAGACAAAATTATCCTCTCTCTTGACGCCATGTGTGGGTACTGCCGCAACTGTAGCAACGGCAGTCCAGCGTTGTGCGAGACACATCTCCCCGGCGCCGTAAGCCGCATGACAAAAAACGGCGAGCCGGTCTATCACAGTAGACCAACCTTTGTTGAGCAGACTATTGCTCATGTCGATGCCTGTGTCAAAGTTCCGGACGAGACACCACTGAAAAAGACTTGTCTCATCAGTTGTGCAGTCATCACCGGCATCGGTGCTGTTGTCAATCGTGCGAAGGTTGAAGCCGGTGCCTCGATGGCGGTGTTCGGCTGCGGCGGTGTCGGACTGAACGCCATCCAAGGTGGTGTCCTCGCTTCGGCGGGCAAAATCATCGCGATTGACCGGGTCCCATATAAGCTGGAGTTGGCTGAACAGATGGGTGCCACACATTTCGTCAACGCTTCTAAGGAAGATCCCGTCCAGCGGATTAAAGAGATTACCAGCGGAGGGGCCGATTACGCATTTGAGGTTGTCGGATTCCCAGCCCTAGCGCGACAAGCGATTGACTCACTTCGCACTACCGGGACTGCGGTAGTCGTTGGGGTGCAGCCCACGGACGAAGAAATTTCGGTTGAAGGTTGGCATCTGCTACTGGACCGAACCCTGATGGGTGCTTTCCATGGTGCTGCCCGTGCGCGTGTTGACTTTCTCTGGATCCTCGATCTGTACAACCAAGGGAAGATCAAGCTCGACGAACTCATCTCACGTTACCGTCCATTGGACGAACTCAACGAAGCCTTCGACGACATGAATCAAGGGAAGGTTGCACGGACGGTGTTGGTGTTTGAATGAGGGAAACACCCATGATGCTGTCTCGGGCTCAGTAAACACTAAGGAGAGCGACAAACAATGAAACGCTTGATGAAACGCGAAGGTCAATTCAATTTTGTGCTCGAGGACGCGCCAATCCCTTCGGTGGGTCCGCAGCAGGTGCTTGTCCGCAACAAGATCACGCTCATCAGTCGTGGTTCCGAAATCGGTGGTCGGTATACCAATGAGGGTGTTGTAGCCCACAGTTCCATGGGCTACTCCGCTGCGGGTGTCGTTGAAGCGGTGGGTGCTGAGGTCACGGGGTTCTCACCGGGAGATAGGGTCATGGCAAGTGCCCCACATGCCGAATATGTCGTTGTTGATGCCGAACCGAGTGCGGGTGTTCGACACCTACCCGATGAGTTGACATTTGAGGACGCAACTTTCTGGCCCCTTACGACAAGTGCCGTTATGTGGTCTTGGTCTTCGGGGATCAAACCGGGCGATACCCTTGTCATCCTCGGCGGCGGACTCATCGGAAACCTTTGTATGCAGGTCATGCGGATGACAGGTCCACAAAGGATCATCGTTGTTGAAGGGATTCCTGTGCGCTGTGAAATTGCAAGGAAGTTGGGTGCCGACGAGGTCATTAACTTTAACGAGGAAGCCCCTGTCGAAGCTATCAAGCGTCTGACGGACGGGGCCGGAGCGGATGTGGTCATCGAAGCGGTTGGAGGACCTGCTGGGGTTTTGGCTTTTTCTCAAGCCCAAGATATGACACGGGCGGGTGGGACGATTTTTTTGATAGGCCTCTATCACAAAGAACCTCTCCAGCTTGATGTTCATAAGGTAATGAACAAAAAGATCCTCGGTGCGGCACACCTCCCCTACCGGCGGGTTGAAGCGTCGAAGGTCGCATTGGGGCTGCTGCTAGGCGGGCAGGTTCGACCGCAAGAGATGGTAACGCATCGACTCGACGGAAAAACGGAGGCGGTTGAAGCCTTCAGGTTGCTCTATGAACGGCTCGACGAAACGATGTGTGTCACGTTGCGGTGGGATGACGATTAGAATGTCCTTTGCTGTTAGGACTTACGCAGTTGGTTCATAAGTCCCCCTGCAACTCGCCCCGATAAATCGGGATGCAAGCACCTGACAAGTGGTACATCCCGATGAAATCGGGATTTGGTAGGCGCTGTTTCTAACTGCGCCGATGCGATGCGGTTGGAAACCGCACCTACCATGGGGCGAAAGTGTCCATTTATTTGTAGAATTCACCATAAAACGGAATTACTTTTCTTTTTTGCGTGCCTGAATCGCTTAGGGAAAAAATTCATACACCTCCGTGTTGAGAAGAATGCTTAAAATACTTCCAATGCTGCCAGTTATGGAGTCTCCCAACGCCATGCCTAAAAAGAATGGGATGGCGCGTTGATACGCACGGAGCCCTCCGTAGCGTAGGATAATCAGCTTGGCGACCCAAACGACAAAGAGACAGCACCACAGATTGTACATCCCCCAACTATTTGCCATCGCATAGCCAAGTGGGTGGAGCGACCACCACAAAAAGCGTGCTCGCAAAACCATCAACAACCCCGCCACACCAAGTCCACCCCCTGTAAAGGCAAGTGCAGGTCCATCATACCCTTGGGGAAAACTCAGCCAATTCTCAAGGACACCGTAAGCGTGACGCCCGAACCCCAATGTGCTGGGCCAGAAGTAGCCGGAGGCTGCACCATGCCGATAGTAGATTTCCAACAGAAGCCAGAAAGTAACCGCTGATCCGATGACCGTTGCGAGCAGAATGGCAACCGCCATATTACGGGGATTAATATTCCGCAGGGACGATATCTTGAAAGCTTCGAGGGGTTCCGGCATCGGGTTTGCCCAATTGGTGCGGGTGAAAAAGTGGTACAGCGCGAAGATAGTCAGCGTACCTTTACCGAGGCGACGGGTACCAAAACCATTAATAATCATGGTGTGCGGTGTGATGCCGATCATATCGTGTACCATGAAACCTAGCTCGGCACGGACCCTTGCAACCATTATCCCCAGTAAGAAGTAGGTTCCGAAAAAAATGGGGATCACCCACAACGACATCCCCGCTTTGTAAGAGAAGACCGTCAAGAAAATCATACCGATGACGATGCCTCCAACGGCAAGACGATACGGCATCGGTTCACGGGAGTCATCCAGTTGTGACGCAGATCCACGTGATCCTAGCAGATGACGTGCCAACCCTTTGAAATGCAATCTTCCTCGCCAGAGTACAAAGACTAATATCGCTATATATGCACCGAAAGCCTGTTCACTCGCATAAGGGAAACGTGGTAGATTCCGCCAACCCATTATGCCACCGACCATCAGCTCGATCTTGTAAATCCAGAAAAACGCCCAGCATGAAAACAGAAGTTCAAGTGGTATGAGGAAGCTGATGCCGATGACGAAAGGATAGAAAGAGATCCGTACCCCGCCCATCGCGTTCCAGGGGCGATGGGTAAAATATTTATGGATGTCCTGACGTTTGATGGGGATATAGGGAACGGAGGGGTAGAGTGAGTTTAGAATGTTCACCGTCACAATTACTGAGATGATACCGAACCCCAGCCACATCAGCTTGTTTTTGAAGAATCGCGATTGTGGATGGGCCATTTCGAGCGGGAGTTGAATGATTGGGTAAGTCAGACGTTCACGCTCCGCCCACTGCACCCGCAACAGCGTGTTAATGCACACCATCACAATCATCATCACCAAGATGAAAAGAATCCACGCGAGGGCAGGGAGGAGCCATGCGTTAAAAATGTGCCTGTTGTAGAGACTTGAATCGCCTTCGTAGTAAGCCGTCAGTGCTTTTTCGTCGGAGACGGTGAGCCATTGAGGGAGCTGCTTGAAAAACAGTTGCTGCCATTCGTTTTCGATTGTTGCGAACTGAAACGGATGTCCCATCAGTGGAATCAAGACTTCTATGCAGTCATACGAGCAGAGGCAGGAGACGATACACAGCATGACATAGGTGGTCAGCAACTCCTGCTGAGAGAGGTTGAGTATGGGCGAAATTTTACGGAGTATGTATTGAATCAGGATTAGCCAAAAGAAGATAAAAATCACATTTGCGAAGGGATGGATAATCGTTGGACAGGTATGGCGAACGACTTCCAGCTGGATAACCCAAGCGACATTAATTGGAGTAAGCAGCAGCGTAGTCAGAAGGGATTTAAGCGTTAAGCCGCTTTTTTGGGTGTCAGAGGTTTCTTTCAATTGTTGCCTCTACAGTACGAGAACGTCGGACTGGGTATTATGTATGCAGCCGTGACTTACACAGGGGGGTAATAGACTCGGAGAAATGAGGCATATATGAAATACTAAATTCGATCCTTGACTTTACGCGCTTTGTTATACTACAATCATCGAGTATTTTACTCGATTTCTGGATAAGATTCAACTGCGACTTATGCGAAATAGGGTCATTTAATTCTCCCGCAGTTCGATTTTCCGGTCACGGCTACGGCGGGGCAAGATGCCCCGCCTACGGATTCATGTCATTTCAAAATCGGTCAAAAAACGGAAAACTAAATAGCCCTATATGCGAAAAAATACGGCTTGCTAGAGGGGTAGGCAAGGATGAAACTCGGCGTTATTACCAACGGTATCAACAGGGACCTTGAGTACGCATTGCAGGCGATGAATAAAGCAGGACTCAAATATGCGGAACTCCAGTTCCTTTGGGGCAAGGAGATCGGAGACCAAACGCCCGAAGAGATCCAAAAGATAAAAGATTTGGTTGCACAATATCAGGTAGAAGTTTCCTGTGTTTCACGACACAATTTCGCTGGGCTTCCCGTGATGGAGATTGCGCCGGAGGATGCTATCTATCAGGAACATATAGCGGGGCTTCAACGGTGTATCCGCATTGCGCAAGCGTTGGGAACCAATTTGGTCAGAATCATGAGTTACAGAAAAGAGATGATTATTTTTGGTGCTAACGGTGCGGAGGAGTGGATCGCCAGCACCGGCGCTTGGGATCGGCTGCTCAAGCTGATGGAAGCCCCAATAAAGTTAGCCGAAGAGGAAGGTGTGACCCTCGTTGTTGAAACCGGAAACAATGCGATGATAACATCGGGTGTTCTGGCGAAGAAACTGATTGACAATCTCGGAAGCAACCATCTTAAAATCTTGTGGGATATCCCCAATAGCATGTACTGTACAGAAGTACCCTATCCGGACGCCTACGAACAGATCAAAGATGTGATCGGGCATATCCATATCAAAGATTGCCAAGCTGACATCTCGCGCGCAACGGTTCGGTTCTGCCGGCTAGGTGAGGGAGATGTCGCCCCATACCTAGAAGGGATTGCTAACGCGCTCGTGCGGGATAACTATCAGGGGAGTATCTCTCTCGAAAGTGTTTATCGACCCGATAACGGGACGTTTGAAGATGGGTTTTGGGAGTGTCTGCCGGAATTCAAGCGGCTTTTTGCATAGAGTGGTAGGCATACGCCGTATGCCGTAACCAAAGTAGTAGGCACGCTCTGTCTCGAAAGGGTAAAAATGAAGTCGTATAATGTAGGTATCCTCGGTAACTGTTGTACACACGGCGCAGGCATCTGTAACATGTTCAAGGGCAGATCCGATACCCGTGTTATCGCCGCATACGAGGAAAATCCGCGTCGTGCGAAAGAGCTGCAGGGGGTTTTCGGTGAACCTCTGTCAACTTCATACGAAGCGGTCATCAACCACCCGGCAGTGGATTTCGTTGCAGTGACCTGCGATCCATGCGACAAGGCGGAGATGGTCGAGCTTGCCGCTGCTGCGGGTAAACACATTTTTCTCAACAAGCCGCTCTGTGAAAGTTTGGACAGTGCGCGTCGCATCGCTAAGGCTGTCAAAACCCACAACGTCCATTTCGTACACGATATCCCGATGGTTCGTTTTGTGCCGGTCTATGCGAGGCTGTTGGAAGAGGTACGGGCGGGGGTGCACGGGGCGGTGATGGGCTATCATCATCTCTTTGGGATGAATTTTCCGACCGATTTTGAGTTGGCTTCTGCATGGCCCGAACGGCTTGACCCGCCCCAGAAGTCCGGCGGCGGAGAGATGACCAACATGGGATGCTATGCGGTTGACTATGCGGTGTCGCTGTTTGGTCGTCCAAAAGCCGTCACCGCAAAGTGGCGAAAACTGTGGGACGTTTTCGCGGACGCTGATGTTGAGAACTTTGGGCAGATTGTCCTTGACTATGGCGATTTTTTCGCCTTTCTTGAGGTGGGTAAACAGCAGTTGGTCAAAGACCGTCGTCATAGCAATTCAATGACGGTCAACTTTGAGGGTCAGACGATGTTTATCGACGCGAGCGCGCAGGTTGTTACAATCAACCATGTCCCCCAAGATTACGATCAGTTTGTCGAGGGGGCAACGGTTCTCGGTTCAGTGGAGCAATTGATTGGTGCAATCGAGAACGGCACCCCTCCGACGAGCAGCATCGAAACCGCGCTCATCGCTGTCGAAACACTGATGGCGGCTTACCGGTCAATTCTTGAAAGGCAGACAGTGGAGTTGCCGTTGTCGTCTGGTGAAAATCCGTTGATTGCGGCAGAAAAAATATAATACGTAATACATAATGCGTAATAGACCGTGTCAACATCATCTAGGACGGGTCACGGGTCAGCCCTTACGTATTACTCGTTACGCATTATTCCTTTAAGGAGGCAAATTAAATGGCAAAAGGGATTTTGGAGCAATTGGCTGACGGTATCGTACTCGGTGACGGCGGCTACATCGTCGAATTAGAGAGACGGGGCTATGTCGTCGCAGGCGCATTCACCCCGGAATTAGCCGTTACCCATCCCGACGCAATTCGGGAGATGCACCGCGAGTTTCTCATGGCAGGCGCAGAGGTCCTACAGGTGATGGCGTTCTACGGCAGCCGCGAAAAGTTGGAGACGGTCGGCTATGCGGACAGGACGTTTGAGATTAACCAAGCCGCAACCCGTATTGTCAAAGAGGTCGCCGGTGACGAGGCACTCATCGCAGGGGATCTGAGCGCGACGTGGAAATGGGAGGCGGACAATCCATCATCGCAGGTGCTGGTCACGAGCATGTTCGATGAACAGATCGATGCTCAAGCGGGGGTAGATTTCTTCATCGGGGAAACGTTCTGGTATTTCGGTGAGGCGTTGCTGTGCCTTGAACGGATTAAAGCGAAGACGGATCTTCCCACGATGATTACCTTAGCGTTTCGCGGCAGCAACCAAACCGACGACGACGTAACGGCGGGCGAATGTGCGGAGCGTCTGACCGACGCAGGGGCGGACATTGTAGGCATCAACTGCATGAGAGATCCTGAGCGGATGTATCCCCTCATTGAAGAGATGCGCAACGCCACCAGTGCCTACCTCGCAGCACAGCCCGTAGCGTTCCGCTGCTCCGATGAGGTTCCTTGGTTCACGGGGACACCCGCGTTCCCTGACCGCCTTGACCCGACCCAACTCACGCGCTACGAGATGGAGGCGTTCGCGTCCAAGGCGAAGAACATGGGCGTAAACTATATCGGGAGTTGCTGTGGCAGCGGTGCCAGCCATGTCCGCGAGATGGCGCGGGCATTGGGGAAGTATGACGAGCCGGAGGTCTGGCAAGCGAATCCCGACGACCCCATGAGTGAGACCGAATTTAATTGGAAGCGACGACAGCCGGAGAACCTCTAAAAATTATGGATTAACAGAGCCGATTACGCCCGTATAAAGAAATCGTGCAACAGAAACCGAGTTTTTTCTTGAAAACTCGGTTTCTTTTTATGCTTTGCACTTTCTTTTTATATGAGCCTCTTTTTTATTTGCGTAGATTCGCGTTAATTCGCGGATGTTTTAATCCTTTGCACCGTACTTTTTACATAAACTAACTTTTTAATTTCTTTGTGATAGGGAGGAAATCATCATGGCTGCACCGGAATTTAAGCATCTGTTCACCCCCCTGCAGCTCCGCCATGCCACGGTCAAGAACCGTATCGTCACATCGGCACATGCGGATGCGCTGGCGGAAGATGGGATACCAAAGGAAAAGGCACGACGTTACTACGAGGAAAAGGCAAAGGGCGGGGTGGGATTACTGATGTGTTTCGGATCGGCAGGGGTGCACCCAACTTCGCCGGCGCAGGATTGGAACGGTGTGGAGTTATTCGAGGACCGGGTGATTCCATACCTCGCTGAGTTTGCCGATACAATGCACGCCTACAACGTCCCAGTCATTTCACAGATTACACATCGCGGACGACGGGGACGGAGCGTAGACCGGCTGCATCGGATGTATGGTCCCTCTCCTGTCCGCGAACCGAACCACCGTGAAACACCGCACACACTCGATGAGGAAACGATAACCGAGTTCGTCCAAGCGTTTTCGGATGCGGCGTGGCGATTGAAGCAGGGGGACTTTGACGGCTGCGAAGTAAACGCGAGCCACTGTCATCTAATCGATCAGTTCTGGACGCAGAACGCGAACCAACGCACCGACGAGTATGGTGGATCACTCCCGAATCGTTTACGTTTCGGGATACGGGTCCTTGAGGCTATCCGTGAGCGGTGCGGTGATGATTTCATCATCGGGATCCGTCTCACAGGCGATGATTTCACAGAGGGTGGTCTCAACAATGCGATGATGCAAGAGATTGTCGGAAAACTGGATGCGTTGGGAATCCTCGATTACTTTAGCGTCATCGGGGCGACCGCCGAAACCTTTGTCGGTGAGGCGAAAGCGGTGCCGGACATGACCTTCTCACATGCGACATACGCGCCGTTGGCAGCGTCGATTAAGAGGGTGGTATCTGTGCCGGTCATAACAGCGGGACGGGTGACGCATCCGATGGAAGCAGAGCAGATTGTCGCAAACGAGCAGGCGGATCTGGTCATCATGACCCGTGCGATAATCGCTGATCCACAAGCTCCTCAAAAGGCGATGGCGGGACAGTTGGATGACATCCGGTTGTGTCGAGGCTACAACGAGGGGTGCATTGATCGCATCTATACCGGTCGCGGCGTGACGTGCGTACAGAACGCGACGATCGGCAGGGAGACCGAGTTGGGCGAACTCACACCGGCGGAACAACCCCGCAAAGTAGTGGTGGTCGGTGGTGGTCCCGCAGGGCTTGAAGCTGCACGCATCGCACGACGGCGTGGGCACGAGGTCGTGTTGATGGAGAAAGGTAACGAGTTGGGCGGTCAAACGTTAATCGCTGCCAAAGCACCATCGCGCGGCGAGTTCTCAGGGGCAACGGAATGGATGGGAGAACAATGTCGAAAAGCTGGGGTCGATATTCGACTAAACTGCGCGGCGACCATCGAATCAATCTTGGGTGAATCCCCCGACATCGTGGTCGTGGCGACCGGCGCGTGCCCACTAACGCCACAGATACCTGGGGCTGAAAACACGGTAGATGGGTGGTCTGTCTTGAACGGCGATATGCCGATAGGTGAGCGTGTCGCAGTGATTGATGAGGAGTACGGTTTTCAAGGACCCAGTGCTGCGGAGTTACTGCTCGATGCAGGGAAGTCTGTGGATATTATCACAAGCATGGAGGCGATTTGTACACTGCTCGGCGCGACTACACGTCCGCCGGTGTATCAGCGTCTGTTCCACAAAGGGATTGTCATCCACCCGCACCTGCATGTCCGTGCGATCGAGGGCGATACCCTCATCACGGAAAACGCTTGGACTGAGGCGAGGGGTGAGTTGAACGGTTATGACGCTGTGGTCTATGCGTTTGGTGGGCAAGCGGTCGACGAGCTATCTCAATCGCTCCGAGACGAGGTGACGTGCTTCGTGGTTGGCGATGCCTTTGCACCCCGCACGCTCCAACACGCGGTTATGGAGGGGCATACTTTCGCACGGAAGATTTGACGGTCTAACGGGGCTACGCTCATCTGCCTGATCGCAGATTTCTGGATTAAGGATAATTATACAAATTATCCCGTTGGGTAGGTGGATCTTGAGCAGGTTCTTGGTTAGCCTGAAATTCACGCAGGATACAGTTCACAATCTCTTCGCTATACGCCTGTGCGTTAATACGGTTCTGATTGGCTTCCCACGTCATTCGAGCCGCTGCCTCAAAGTATTCGGAATGCCTGTAGGCGTCTAGAATATCAACCCCGCGGGAAAATGTGCCGTGTCCAACCCAATAGATGATGTGACGCATTTCGTGACGTTGATTTGTCGGGAGATCTTCGCCCTTAAAGAGACGTAGGCTTTCGTAAGAGAGTTCAGGGATGCCCGGCGCGCGCTCTTGTACAAAACCGATTCCGCCGGATTTATCGTACATTATCGGGGTTTCCGGTTCGTACCCTCTCAGGAAATCGTAAAATCGTGATGCCTCCCCGTGTTCACTTCGGGAGATTAGGTTCAGGAACTTTGGTTGTAGATGCACCAACGCCTTGAAACCATCTGCTTCAAGCTGCTCAAAAATTAGCATATAGTGAAACATCTCACTCGTCGGTTTCGGAGGTTTTGTCTGACTTTCGTCGAGCGCGGAGAGCGAAGGTGTACCGAAACGCATGCGGTAATGTACCCCATCATCTTCCACCTCAACAATCGTCAGGTTGAGTGCCGGGTGTTCCAAAGCGATCATGTCCAACCGTGAGCCGGACTTTGTTAAGAGAACATGCCTGCCCGCCAACCCTTTCACGGTAATCGCTGGGGGCAAGGCGTAACGGGGCGATTCATCGCGTGGGAGTAGATATGCTTCATCCACCGCGTCGGACAAGAGCGCGCCCATATTACCCGCCGAAGCCCAGAGATAGCCGTGCCCATGAGCGTGGCTTCCTACCCAGCCCATCTGCCCGATCGAAACGCCCAATTCGCTGTCGGAGTCAATTGGGCGTAGGTGGGTTTGATATCCTCGTTCAAGCCACTGTCGGTAGCGATAACTCCGAGCAGGCGGCGGCGATAATTCGTTAGTCAAGTAGGGATTTGCTAACGCTGATTTGGGCATGATGATTCGTTCCTCGTTCTTCCACACTTATAGTGGAGTTCTTTCTGGCTATGCGACAAATATATCACGGTTATCCAATTTTATCAATCATATTCTGAGTCAAAAGTAGTAGGCATATTCCGTATGCCGTAACCTCCGTATACTGCGCCTGTTTCTGGTGTTGAATATAAGTATTTAAGCGTGTAATTCTTAGTTCACTAGAAATGTGCCAAACGAGGGAATAGATTGTTTTTTCTGGATTAACCCCGCATCTTATGAGATAATATAGTGCAAGTTGCTAGGGCGTGTTGACATTTATGTGAGGCGTGTCCATAATTCGCCGATAAGTTCAGTCCAAACCTGCTGATGTCACACTGACGATCTATAAGCAAACGACTCGCTCCGATTCTGGATAAATAGTGCGGTTGAAAACCGCACCTACCGTTCTCCCGTTTGGTAGGCGCTGTTTCCAACTGCGCCTATTCGGTGCGGTTAGGAAACCGCGCCCACCGGGGTTTGCTAACAACCTGAAAGTGGAGGCGATAGGAGAATAAAAATGGATGCACAAGAGGTTCGTCGGTTCTCGCCTGAGATTCCCAAGATGACGTTAGAGGAGTTCCTTGAAAGCGATTTAGAAGGATATGAATACATCGAAGGAGAATTAGTGCCAACGTCACCTACGTCAGTAGAACACGGTGACATTAGTATGAATTTAATTTCACCGTTAAATTTGTATGTTCGTGAAAATCAGTTAGGACGTGTTTATGCGCCAGACACGAGCTTTCAAGTTGGTGAATGTGTGTTGATGCCCGATGTCGCCTTCATTTCAACCGACCAACTCCCAGTTGACCGGAGCAAAGCATCTCCAGTCCCGCCAGACCTTGCCGTGGAAGTAGTTTCTCCTACAGACAAGTTGTACCAAGTTGAAGAAAAGGCTTTTGCCTACCTTGAGGCAGGCACCCAGTTGGTATGGGTAGTTAAACCCCGCTCCAAAACAGTGACGGTCTATCGTTCAGAAATAGACATCACAACGCTCACACGAAATGACACCCTCAGCGGTGAGGAGATTGTCAAAGGATTCTCTTGTCAGGTGGCAGGGCTTTTTGAATAGCGTCTCATTATAAAAATCGCTCAAGTAAAGGAGGAGTGCAACAGAAGCCGATTTATGGTGAATTCTAAAAATAAATAGACACTTTCGTCCCCCGGTAGGTTCGGCTTCCGAACCGCTTTCGCTCTCTGGTAGACGAGGTTTTCAACCTCGCAGATTGGCAGTGTCTCATTAATTCTAAAATCTACTATAACCCCGTGTATCCGAGGTTTTGTTAAGGAGGAAAACGCCATGAAGATGAAAGCAGCTGTTTTGCACTCAACGCCCGGAAAACTGTCCGTTGAGGAAGTTGACATCGCAGATCCCGGTCCAAACGAAGTGCGCGTCAAGATTGCCGCTAGCGGCCTCTGTCACACAGATTGGGAAACCATGCACGGCTACCAACCCGTGAATTTGCCAGCCGTGATTGGTCACGAAGGCGCTGGCGTTGTGGAGTCGGTCGGTCCGGGGGTCACCCGCGTCAAAGTCGGCGATCACGTGGCGTGTTCGTGGAGCCCAAACTGCGGACACTGTTTTTACTGTGACCACGGTCAACCTATCCTCTGCGAGGTTGCGAAAGATGCCAATGGAAAAGGGCTGCTATTTGATGGCACGACACGGATGTCCTTGGACGAAAAGCCGGTCCATTACTACAGTCTCGTTTCATCGCACGCCGAGTACAACGTGATTCCTGAACAGGCAGCGGTGCCGCTACGAGAGGATTTCCCACTCGATCGGGCTGCATTACTCGGTTGTGCTGTCATGACCGGTTACGGCGGTGCTGTTCACGCAGGTCGGATTAAACCGGAGACTAGCGTCGTGGTAATCGGCTGTGGCGCGGTAGGTCTCAGCGCAGTTCAGGGGGCTCGTATATCTGGAGCGTCGATTATCGTAGCCGTCGATATTAATCCGTTGAAGCTGGAGTGGGCAGAGAAGTTTGGTGCCACGCACGTTGTCAATAGCACGGAAACCGATCCTGTCGAATTTGTGCAAGACCTCACACAGGGGCGGGGTGCCGACACCGCTATTGAAGCGGCAGGACAGAACATCTCCATTCGGCAGACGTTGGAGGCATCGCGCCCCGGCGCGCGGGTTGTTATTCTTGGAAAAACTCCATTTGGGGAGGAGGTCTCATTTCCGTTCCACATCATGATGGGCGAACGCGAAATCGTGCGTACCTCTTACGGGATGAGTCGTCCACGTGTTGACTTTCCACGCCTAGCGAACCTGTATATGGAGGGGAGACTCCTACTCGATGAGATGATTTCTATGCGGCTGTCGCTGGAGGAGATTAACGAAGGCTTTGATGCTTTGGAGCAGGGCGGTGTGGCACGGTCGCTGGTCGTTTTTGATTTGTAGTGTTACTTTGGATATACCAATAGGAAAAATAAAACTTGATGGAATTGATGTTTGCGTGTATCATTTCCGTCTGAGCTATGGAAAGAATAGAAGATCTGTTGATTGGAAGCGTGGCTAGACGTAAAATGAGTCCTCCCGAAATGACATCCGAAATATCTGGCATCATCCTCGCCGCGGGGCTGTCCACTCGCATGGGTGAACCCAAACAACTCCTTCCTTTTGGCGGCAGCACGATTATTGAAACCGTGATTGATAATCTGCTTGGATCCAAACTGAATGAAGTAATCGTTGTCGTTGGACACGAGGCTGAGAAGGTTCAAGCACGTATCCGTCACAAACCTGTCGAAATCGCATTCAACCCCGATTATCAAGAAGGCATGCTAGCCTCGGCACAGTGCGGTGTGCGCTCAATTTCAGCGTCCGCCGATGCGTTTGCGATGACACTGGTAGATTTGCCGCTTATCACACCGGATCTGGTTAATCTGGTTATTGATACATACGTCCAAACAGAAGGTGGGATTGCGGTGCCAAGTTATAACTATCGTCGTGGGCATCCCGTAATCTTTGACCGACGCTACGCTCCTGAGATCCTCGCGCTGGATGAGGATAGTGGCGGGGTTCGGTCCCTTTTTAAAAAATATGCAGATGACATCCACTATGTGACTGTTGATACCGACCGAGTATTGACGGATATCGACTATCGGACAGATTACGAGGAAGCGTTACGAAAATCCTCGTCTGCGTGCAAATGGAGTAGCCGATTAAAATCTAACTGCAAAAGGATAATCAATGATTGAATCAATTGAAGCAGTACAAGAAACATTTGTGGAACAGGATTACATCGCCGATCGAGCGTTAGCAACAACAATCTACTTAGCGCATCACCTGAAAAAACCGATTTTCCTTGAAGGTGAGCCCGGCGTCGGAAAAACAGAGGTCGCAAAGGTTTTGGCGAGTGCAACCGGTGGAAATCTAATCCGTTTGCAATGTTACGAAGGGTTGGATGTAAACAGTGCGTTGTATGAGTGGAATTACACGAAGCAGATCCTCCAGCTCCGCATCGACGAGATACGAGGCATGGACAAGCAGCAGATTGGCGAAGACATCTTCAGCGAGGACTTTCTGCTCAAGCGTCCGCTCCTCGAAGCGATTCAAACTGATGGCGCAGCACCGCCTGTGTTGCTCATTGATGAAGTAGACCGAAGTGATAGCGAATTTGAAGCGTTCCTCCTCGAAATCCTGTCAGACTTTCAGATTACCATTCCGGAAATTGGGACCATTCGTGCCAGACACATTCCTTATGTGGTGCTGACCTCAAATCGTACGCGGGAGATTCACGAAGCGCTGAAACGTCGATGCCTCTATCAGTGGATAGATTACCCGTCCGTGGCGAAGGAGTTCGCAATCGTTAAAGCCAAGCTGCCGCATATTGACGATATGCTTGCACAGCAACTTTGTAACCTGATGCGGGTATTTAGGGAAGGGGACTACTACAAAAAGCCGGGAGTCGCAGAGACGTTAGATTGGGGATTAGCCCTCATCGCGTTAGGTAAGGACGGGCTAGATCCTGCCATCGTTGATGAGACGCTCGGTTGCATTTTCAAGTATCAGGATGATATTCAACGGGCACGAGAGGCAGGCTTGGACAAGATGGTAGATGGTGCTAGAAGTGATTCGGAAGCAAGTAACGTCGAAAAAGCAGATTGGCGGTATATGCGCGGATAGTATTAAGCATGATAATTGGCGATGTAAAAGGAGTTGAGAACATGGCCCAAATTCAACTGAGCCCTGACCTTGAAAAGAAGTTCAATGCGCTTAAAGATGACCCTGATTTTGTCATGGGCATTGAAGAATTTATCGAAGAAGAGTATCGTCTGACGTTTGAATTAAAACATAATACGCCCGAAAGCTACGCAGATTCATTGAAAGAAGATCTTGGAGATGAACGCTATCAAGAGTTCTGTCACTATCTTCAGGAAAAAATAGACGAAAAGGACGAGGCACGCCAGCGTTTTGACCGCAAAGCTAATGGCACGTAGTAATCATGGTGCTCTTGGATACAAAAGCTATGCTGTTGTCACCAATAATACGGCGCACTTCCAACGAGTCCCCGGACTCACTATCGAAAATTGGACTTAACCTATGACTAACCAACAACCCCTCCTTCAAGAAATCACCGCCTTCTGCCGGCTGCTCAAGCAGATGGGCGTGAATGTTACCACAACGAATCAAATCAGTTTCTGCCGAAGCGTCGAATTAATCGATATTGGACGACAACAGGATTTCTACGACGCCGCCAAGATGAACCTGATCGCCAATGAATCGGATCGGGAGGTATTTGACGCCCTTTTTGACTGGTTCTGGCGGTATCCGCGTCCCGACCCCCAAGAGATGGGACTTGAGGCGGAAGAAGAGCAGGCGATGTCCCTTGAAGATCTGCTCAATGCCGAAGAAACAACGGTGAACCTGGATCAGTGGACGGAGATGGAGGACGATAAAGAGGAAGGGGACGAGGATACTGTTGCCTATAGTGCCGAGCATGTTTTGACCCAGAAGGATTTCGGCCAGTTCACGGAAGAGGAGATGCAAAAAGCACGAGAGATTATCGCTAAACTCGTTCCACTGTTAGCGACGAAACTGAGCCGCCGAAAAAAAACCAGTACCAAAGGGAAAACAATCGACTTTCGACAGAGTTGGCGCAAAAATATCGCCTACGGCGGGGAGCCGCTGAAATTGATTCGGAAACGTCGAAAGGTCAAGAAAAACAAGATCTTGCTGCTCTGTGATGTCAGCGGATCAATGGATTACTATTCCACCTTTCTGATTCAGTTTATCTACGGGATGCAGCAAGCACTTGAGGAGGTCGAGGTTGCGGTCTTTAGTACAGAGCTCACCAACATCACCGGACTCCTTCGTCGCAAAGGGCTTGAAGAGGGACTCCGTGAAGTTGCACAGGTTGTACCTGATTGGTCAGGAGGAACAAGAATCGGTGAGAGTATCGTTGCCTTCAACCGTGAGTTTGGACGCTCTTTCTCTGCGTACAGAACTGTTGTCATTTTAATCAGTGACGGTTGGGATCGGGGCGAAGCGGATATCCTCCAGAAGGGGATGGAGGTGCTGCATCGCCAAGCGTATAAGTTAATCTGGTTGAATCCCCTGCTTGGTAGTGAAGGCTATCAGCCGATCTGTCGTGGTATACGCACGGCATTGCCGTATGTTGACTATTTCTTACCGGCTCACAACCTGGACAGCCTGGTCCAATTGACGAAAGTCCTGACACCGATCTGGGCAGATTAAACGGACGTAGCAAAGGAGGGAAGGCAGGGAGGGTAATCTGGATCTTATCTCTATTGGGATTTGCCATGCTTGTCGGTGAGCCAAAATGGGACGGAGGAAAGCACGCACATTTACGGATTACGTTTCACGTTTTACACCTTACGTTTGGCTCGACTGGGTTCTGTGTGTCCCGCTTGTCCTTCTGACCTGTGCCTCCCCACCGCTTATCGTTCCGGAGTCCGGGACGATAGCCCCCGATTTTACCCTCAAAGATCAGAATGATCAAGAAATTCGATTGAGCCAATTTCGTGGAGAAAATGTGTTGCTGTTCGGCTTTGATAAGGACAGTGTTGATAACGGGGGAACATGGCTAACTCTATTCGTTGAGCAGTATGCTGAGAGACTCCGGATTCTCCCCATCGCCAATGGTGCTAGTATGCCTCTCTCTGCACGTCTGTTTCTGAAGGGCAAGGTTAAAGCCGATGTCCAAGACGCTGCGGAAGAGTTTAATCTGTCGAGTTTTCTATTAGACTGGACAGGAGAGGTTTCCCGGCAGTATGGAATGGCTTCCCAGATACTGACGATTGTGCTAGTCGATCGTGCGGGGCACATTCGACTGGTACAGCCTCTTCCGCAGGTGACTGAGGAGGGGGTGCGAGGTGTTTTAGATCAGATTGACCAGCAAATCAGGTGATAATGAGTATGCAAGGGGATTTTCATAAAACGACATCATCCACTGATAAGAAAAGGATTAAGGTATGACTAACGTTAAGACATTCCAACTACTCTTGCTCATTGCTCTGTTTCTCGTTGCGGGTTCTCAAGTTGTATCTGCCCAAATAGCACGGGAGGCTTATGCTATCTTTGAAAAGAGCTGCCTCGGCTGCCACGGAACCGGCGGTCCTGCTGCAGCGATACTCCTAATTGAAGATCACAGCGAGCTCATCGAAAAAGGTGCGGTTGTTCCTGAAGATCCTGATGCGTCCAGATTGTATAAGCGGCTCCTTGGCGAAGGGGGTGCACTGATGCCGCTTGGAGGTCTTCCTCTACCTGATACAGAGATTGAAACGATTAAAAACTGGATCTCAGTCGGCGCACCCGATTGGGCGACGCCTCCGCCTAGTATCGACCACACTGTTTCCAAGCCGCCAATTCACCCCGGCGATAGGTTTACGGTTAACATCAACACAGAAACTGCCTTCGACTTGGCAAAGTGGCAGCTTGATATTACATTTGACCCTGCTGCCCTCGAAGCCGTTGATGTAGGCGAAGGCGATTTACTGAATATGGGTGGTGGAACAACCACCTTTCAAAGTGGGAGCATTGATAACGCAGCGGGTACAATTACAGGGCTCAGTGCGGAGAGGCAGGGGAACCAAGGTGTGGGTGGTGCTGGCACCCTGCTTCATGTAGCATTCAAGGCAATATCGAGCGGTGAGACCAAATTGACACTGGGTAATCTCCAGTTCTATGCTAACACCGGGTGGAGCGTTCCTGTAGAACCGTATGAAATCACCCTCACTGTGGAGGAACAAGTTGTCGTTGGGGATGTGAATGGGGACGGGAAGGTGAACATTCTGGATCTGGTTTTCGTCGCACAGCAGTTGGGGAAAAGCGTACCCGCTGACTCACCGGCGGATGTGAATAGTGACGGTATCGTCAATATTCTTGACCTCGTGCAGGTAGCACAACATTTCGGTAACGCAGCAGCACCGACAGTACTAGTGGTTGAGGCGGATGACGTAGATCCTGCGACGATAGCAGCATGGATTGTGCAAGCACGATTAGAGGATGACGGTTCGCTTGTCTTCAAACAAGGTATTAAGAATCTCCAAAATCTGTTAGCCTCTCTGATTCCCGAAGAGACTGTACTGCTCCGTAACTATCCGAATCCGTTTAACCCTGAAACATGGATGCCGTATCAGTTAGCAGCCCCCGCAGAGGTGGCACTGACGATTTATGATATGAACGGGCAGCTGATTCGCCATATAGATTTGGGATATCAAGCAGCGGGTATGTATCAGAGTCGCAGCCGTGCGGTATATTGGGACGGACGCAATCAGTTCGGTGAATCTGTCGCTAGTGGACTCTATTTTTATACGCTGAAAGCAGGAGACTTCACAGCGACGCGGCGGATGGTGATACTGAAATAAAGCACAACGGTCATCATAGCGAGATAACTTTTCTATCCTCTTCCTTTGATGCGATACCAAGAATAATTGGGATTATTCTGAACCAATATTAAAGAAAGCAAACATAGGACAAATACAAGTACAAGGAGTCTTCAAAATGCAAGTACAGGCTGCGGTGATGCCAGAACCTGGACAGATCGAGATTCGTGAATTTGAGAAACCAACCCCTGCCGACGATGCACTACTTCTTCAGGTAGACCAAGTCGGCATTTGTGGTAGCGACAAACACATGTATCTCGGTCATACGAATCTGAACTTCCCTGTGATTCCGGGGCATGAGGTCGTTGGCACTGTCGCTGAAATTGGTAAAGATGCAAATCAGGTGATGAATGTGATGGGCGGACCGATTAAAGAGGGCGATCCAGTAACTGTTGTACCCGGCTCAAAGAACTGCGGGAAGTGTTACTACTGTTTGCGTTTCCCACACCGCCCGACTTTATGCACAAGTCGGACGATTTACGGGTTCAGCAACTGTGAAGCTGCGCCTCACCTGACAGGGGAGTTTTCTGAATATACCTACATCCACGGGAACTCTTGGGTGTTTAAAGTGTCGGAAGGTATCCCCGAAGTGCTGCGCGTCTTGACAGAGCCGGTCGCCGTTGCAACGCGTGCTGTGGAACGCGCACATGCGCCGGGTGTGCCGCAAGTCGGCGCAGGATACGGCATTGGAAACAGTGTCGCTGTCCTTGGATGTGGACCTATCGGGCTTCTCGTGATTGCTGTGCTTCGTAGCACCGGTGCTGGAACAATTATCGCCACTGATATTGTGGATAGTCGTCTGGATATGGCGAAAAACATGGGGGCGGATGTCGTCATCAACGTTGGTGAAACCTCCCCTGAACAGCGTCTTGAACAGGTGCAAGACCTCACGAGCGGAGCGGGTGCGGACATCGTGATAGAATGCGCCGGGTTGCCGGGTGTCTTCGCCGAAGCGATTGACCTTGTCCGTCGCGGCGGCAAGGTAATCGAGGTGGGGCACTATACCGATTCAGGTTCCGTCGAGGTGCGTCCACACCAAATCTGCAACAAGGATCTCGACATCTGCGGTGTGTGGGCATATCCACAGATTCAATTCCAAACCGCCCTCGACTTTTTAGAGCGAACCCAAGTACCACTGAAAGATCTTATTACCCATCACCTTCCGCTCGCTCGCTTAGAGGAGGGCATCCAGATGCTTGGTGAAGAGGGGGTCTATAAGGTCGTTATTGAACCTCACGCTAATTAGGCGAGGAGGCACTCGGTAGATTGCTAGACAATTTACACGCGCTTACCCCGAAAGGAGGCTGAAATTGAGACCAAGAAATATGGAGAATAGAAAACAACGCTCCTGCTCTCTCTTCTCGAATTTCCCTTTCCCTATTGTCCAATATGCTTTTTGTAAATTGTGGGCATGTTTACTGCTGCTTACATTGAGTTTCTATGCAACAGCGGGGATGGCAGCGAAATCACCTTATGATACCATCGAACAAGCTACTTCGTATATCCTCAAGCATCAGAATGATGATGGCGGTTGGCCCCTCATACCGGGCGGAGAAAGTGATGTTGAAGTTACTGCATTTGCGATGCAGGCACTGATGCTAAAAGGCTGGGGCTCCGGTTCAAGTGTCATCCGTCAAGGAGTCAGTTTTCTAATAAAAAATCAGAAATCCGATGGCAGTTGGAACGGAAATGCCGCTCATACCATTTTTGCCGCTATCGCGCTAAAACGAGCCGAAGCGGTAGAATATTGGGAAGCCCAGTTTAATGCGCTCAGATGGCTTGAGGAGGCCCAAAGAGAAAGTGGAAGCTGGGGTCGTGAGGTCCGCCAACCTGGCAATCCGCTCTATACGGGGGCTGTTTTAACGGGGCTTGGGCTGCTTGACTTTGACCGAGAATCTGAACTTGTAACCAAAGCTGCCGATTGGCTTGCGCATCGGACGTTGTTTCGCATCGAGTTGGCGTTCCAAAGCGAGTTGGATAAAAGCTCTGTCTCAGTAGCCTTACAGCGCGAGTTTTCCAAGAATGGAGCGGCACTTCTTAACCCAGCCACCATTACGATTGAGGAAAAAGGTCGTAGATGGCTAATAGCCGATGCGAGAGGTGAATACCTAATCAAAAAACAGGGAGAGGCACTGAACATCTGCGTTAGCCGCATCAACTACGATGGCGGTTGGTCGATGGTATACGGTGAGAGGTCCGACGTGCTCGTCACGTCATGGGTCTTGCAAGGTCTATCAATAGCTTACGATGTAAGTCTACAAATGGTCTGGTTGAAACAGATGCAAAATGATGATGGTGGGTTTGGTAGGTGGGAAGGTGCGCCGAGTGATCCGGAAATTACCGCCTATGCGGTTCTCGCGTTGGTGATTGGAGAAGATCCCTTGAACGCGGATCAGGTTGCGCTAAGATATTTGAGGGAGGTGCAACAGGAAGATGGCAGTTTCGTTAGTGCTACTCCCATTGAACTAAAAGAGCCAACGGCGAATTTACAAACTACTTGCTTTGTGCTGTGGGCAATATATGCAGAAAAACTCAAAGGCAAATAATACTAACATTAGGTTTTATTATTTTCAATAAATTAGAGAGAAGGAGAAGTAAATGCCGCAAATCAATTTTATGAATGAACTCGGAATCGCAATGGTTGTTCTCGTCATAGCGATGATGACTTCTGTACGTATTCTCAGAGAATATGAGAGAGCAGTCGTATTTCGGTTAGGACGTTTGACCGGTGCAAGGGGACCCGGACTGGTACTCCTCATACCGTTTTGGATTGAGCGGATGCAGCGTGTGAGTCTTCGGACCGTCGTGCAGGATGTAACACCGCAGGATGTAATTACCAAAGACAACGTCTCCGTAAGCGTGAACGCCGTTTTAACCTTCCGAATCGTGGATGCAGCAAAAGCGGTCGTCGAGGTCGAAGATTTTGGGTTCGCAATCAGCCAACTAGCGCAAACAACGCTCCGAAGCGTTCTCGGAAGCGCGGAACTTGATGACCTCTTGTCGGAACGCGAAAAGCTGAATCAAGAGTTAGAGGAGATTATCCAAAGGAACAGCGAGACATGGGGGATTAGCGTCATTGCTATGGAGATTAAACATGTAGACCTGCCTGCGGAAATGCAACGCGCAATGGCGAAACAAGCAGAAGCAGAGCGGGAACGCCGTGCGAAGTTTACCCACGCGACGGGAGAATTGGAATCGTCCGAAGCGTTAACGGAAGCCGCAACAACTTTGAGCAGAAATCCGATCGGTATCCAGCTTCGTTATCTGCAAGCCCTCATTGAAGTGGCAGCTGAGAAAAACTCGACACTGGTCTTTCCGATACCGGTAGATCTCTTGAGCTCGTTTATAAAGCAGGAAGCCAAAGCGGATTGATGGTTTCTGATGCTGTTATTAATGACTACCGCTCTGAAGATCTAAAAAAGAGAGGAGAGTTGTTGAGATGGATGTCATATTAGACCTGCCGAACGAACTTGCAATCCCGCTTTCTGTTGCAGGTTACGATGGAGAGAAACTCACTGAAGAAGTGAAACAGTTGCTTGCGGTTGCACTCTTTCAGCGTAATGTACTCTCTTTAGGACAAGCTGCAAAGTTGGCTGAGATGCCCCTGTGGGATTTTATTCAGCTTTTAAGCCAGCAAGGTATTCCTATTGCTGAGTATGACGATGAGGAGATCCAGCAAGAATTGGAGAGTGCCGAATGGCTTTACGGGTAACCCCAATTGTTTATGTCTCACTTCTAGTGAGGGAATCATGTACAATCTGAGTGATGATCAGAAGGAACGTCTCACCAATGGAATTCAGGCAACTTTTGTTATTCCGTTTGTTGATGATATTGAGAACTTTATTTGGGAATCTATCTTTGCATATACCAAAAATGTTCCAATTGTTGATCCGCTTACACATGTCAGGAGCAAACGTCTTTTTGATGTCGTTGATGATAGTGGTAAAATTGGTTGGTCAATTAAAGCCGTGCAACATCACATCAGTCTGCCTACTGAATTCGAGGTCGTTATCCAACGGGCAGATATTTTCAAAAAAGCCACCGAATTAGGATTTGACGAACTTTCACTTGATTCTTCCCCACAGGAACTCGGCCTTGCACTTTTGAGGCACTGGTACGATGAGAAAGTCAACAAGGACGCGCAATTCCAAAGTGTTGAAGACAAGCGGGTGTGTATTCTACTAAAGTCTCGTGACCGCAAGAGGTATGCCTACTTTGAGTCTCAGCTAGTTGAATACTTCCCCGAAGATCTGGAGTGGGACTGGACGAACGAGACCAAAACAGGCTTGCAGGCAAGACGAAATTCTGACGATCAGCTTGTTTTTCGGTGGTATCCAAACCAAAAGCAATTCTTTGAGCGGTTTATCTTGCCTAGCGATGCCTACACCTTCAATATTGAGCCGGTGCGTCTTGCAACACACGATATTGTCGCGCTTCTTCTGGCAAAACTCCAAGACAGACTTTAATATTCACTGCCATACTTTGCATCATTAACGGTGGCACCGCGTTACCAACTTGGTGCGATTTCTCAATGTAAGTTCCCGTGAATATGAAATCATCTGAGAAGGACTGAAGCCGTGCCGCTTCACGGATGGTTAGCAGACGAATCTCGCGAGGATGACAGAATCGACCAGAACCGGGGTGGAAAAACCATCGGGTAATGGTTGGTGCAACCATATCGAAATCAAGTCTACCATACGCCCCACTGTACCCGGATTTCGGACGAATTTCCTTGGGTAAATTTTTTAGACCTTGACCTGGTTCTAAGGAGGCAATCCGTGTGTATTGTTTGGTGTTGAGCTTACGAGTCACATGGTCGTAGAGAATCGTTGAGTTCGATCGCATCAGAATCTGATATGCATTTAGAGCAGGTAGCTCATAAGCCATTGGTTCATCGCCTTCGCCATTTTGCAAAACGGGCAAATCCGAAATTGCAGACCAAGCAGAACGGTGCGGCTGCACTTCACCAAATAGAGTTATGGCAGCAGCTGTTCCAAAAGTTGGCGGTGAGAGTAGTGGAAAAACACCGGTTTGAGAGGCAAAGAAAAAACAGCGCCGTCTACGTTGAGGAATACCGTAGTCCGGTGCAAACAGGTTATCAACGTCAACTTCATAACCTAACTTCTCTAAACTATCAATAATTTCTTGGCGGACAACCCCTCCGTAGGCATTATAAATTTCCGCAACATTCTCCATCACAATAATTTTGGGACGCATCTTATCAACAAAGCGAAGAAAGTCTCGGAATAGTTGATTTCGAGTATCTTCAAGAAATCGGTAAGCAGCCGGAACGTTTTTTGAGAATCCTTGACACGGTGGGCCTCCAATCAGACAATCTAAATCGCCTGGAGCTAGGCCCAAGGAATCCATGACGGATTGTGGATTTAAGTTAGCAATATCTGCTTCAATAGTGGTCGCTTCCGGGTGATTACGCCGAAAAGTCTGTAGGGCCGGATCCCAATTGTCAATTCCAGCAAGGATTTTGAAACCTGTCTGATACAATCCCCACGACATACCCCCGCAACCGCAAAACAAATCTATAACTGTTGGCGCTTTCATCGTGTCTACTCTCAATCAAATTTGTCAATTAAAGCCTTTCCGCTAATGTCCGAGCCCATTCCCTCTCAGAACATGGGTGCCGACCGTACCATCGGTGATATTAAAAATGGAGGGGAATCTATCCTTCCACCCCTCGTTTGCTACCGGGCAGAATTGGCGGGCGTTGCCCTCAATTGCGGTGACTCGCGGCACCCGTGCAGCCAGTCCCGCAGAATGCAGGAATGACGCTCCCGGACAGGTCAAATCCTGTACCGCCAAAAACATATCGTATTCAATTGCCGCCGCCCCCATAAGCAACGCTTGGGATTGTCCCTTACACGCCTTGAGTGCAACACCGGAATAGCCTTGCTCTCGTGCGAGCTGAAACGTTTCAAAGTCGGTCAGGGACTCGTCGATAACGACCGGTTTAATCTCCGCTGCGCGGTGCATTTTGTTCTCAGGGTGTGCCTTGAGGTCTCGATCTGTGGGTTGCTCAATGTAAGCCAGCCGTTCAAAAGCGTGTCCATCACCCTCCTGAATTTTATGCAGAAACGCCAGCAAGTACTCAACATTCTGGCAGGTTTCGTTGAAGTCCGCAGAGTAATACCATTCACTCACACCCCGCTTTAACTGTGTTTCGGCGGTGATTTTCTCAATCGAAAGCACCCGTTGCACGTCCCAGCCTAAGTCATCCCCATTCAGTTTAATTTTCAGATGCGTCAATCCGTCAGCGACAATCCACTCCGGCAACGTCTCTGGGTGTCCGTCGTTGAGACGGTTCGGAATATCGGCATCGGTCAATGGATCCAGCGCACCGACCAAGTGGTAGAGCGGCATCTTTGGCTTCGGCTTTCGCAGGGTGTATTGGTCAAGGTACTTACCGCCCAATTTTTCATTAAGGTAGTGCGAAAGGTCGTGACTCATGAAATCTTCACTGAGTCCATCGTAACTGTTGATGCCGTTTGCTTTGCCGAACCCATCGTGGATAGCTGCGTCAATCGGGCTTGCTGTGACCGCTGTGCAGAGCTTCGGAATTGGGGTGGCAAGCTGCATTTCTGTAGACAGGTCGGCTGCGATTCGCAGGAATTCGGGTTCAAGTGCCTCGGAGAGATCTACGGGGTGAGCGCACAGATCGCACGCACGTGTGGCTTCAACCAGTCGTTCTGAGAGACGCTGCATCGCCTCAAGGCTTTGGTCATAGGGGACATAACGCGGTGGAAACGCCCATACATTGCTAAGCGTCATGGATCCCAAACCTGTTGCTTCCTTCCCGTCGCGTGTCTGCACATGAAGGCGTACATTCAGCAGCCCACAATTATCTATCGGGACGCCGCCGAATTTGAGCGGGGTGCGGTATTGGTACTCCTCGAAATCGCAACTGACATCCAGAATCCGAATGTCCGTACTTTTGGACATAAATCCTTCTCCCAAATAGAATTATGGTAGATTTTAGAATTAATTAGACACTGCCAATCGGCGCAGTTGGAAACAGCGCCTACCAAACACGGGGAGCGAAAGTGTCTATTTATTTTTAAGGTTTACTATAAAATAACCTACGTTGCTAGGTAGCTTGTAGGTCGAGATTCATATCTCGACAAAACACTAATGCACTAACATCTATCTCAGATCCAAACAGACCATCTCTTCCTGATTGCGAAGATAAAGTCTTCCACCAGCCAACGTTGGCACAGTCCAACATTTGTCGTCGAACAGCTGAGAACGGGCTTTTTCTCTGTATTCAGTGGGATTGGCTTCGGCCAATGCTAGTTTTCCGCCCTCGCCGAGGATGATTAAATGACCATCTGCGAGCAGCAAGGAACCTTTGTTGAAACCGCGGTGCCGCCACTGCTCTTCGCCGGTGTCTACCTCAATACAGGTTAAGATCGCGTTGTCGAAACCGTACAGATAATCGCCCTGAAGCACTGATGAGTTGAAATGGTTCTTCATCACGCGACTTTTCCATACTTCCTCAATTCCTATCTCCTCCTCATTGGCTGTCATTTTGAGGAGCACGGCGCCCTTATCATAGGAAGCGGAGATAAAGATTTTATCGTCAGGTATGAAAATCGGCGTGGCGATATTGATGCCCTCGGGCCAAGGGTATTTCCAGTAGATATGTCCGTTCTCCGGTGCCAAGGAAAGGAGGGTCTTGGACGTTAGGAAAATGATCTGCCGTACCCCACCGAAGTCGATGGCAATAGGTGATGAATACCCCACCTCGTCTGTATGGGTTGTCCATACCACCTCCCCGCTTTTTTTATCGAACGCAACAATAGATTTTCCATCTTGACCGCCGGCTTCAACTATGACCAGATTGCCTTCAATCAGAGGCGATGAAGAAAATCCCCAAGTGGGGATCTTGCTGCCGAACTCCTCTACGAAATTGTGGGACCATAATTGCTCTCCGTCGTGGGCATTTAAGGCGTAAAGTTTACCTTCCGCCCCCAGCGCGAAAACCGAATCGCCGTGAACAGTCGGCATAGAGCGGGGACCATCACCACGTTGCTCGGTGAATTTAGCCCCCGATCGAAATCGCCAAACTTCCTCACCGTTGGACGCATCTAGGCAAACCACAAACTCATCATTGTCTTCAGCGAACATTGTGTAAACCTTGCCTTGAGCGATGGAAATACCGGAGTAGCCATCTCCAAGTGGGATTTGCCATAAGACTTTGGGGCCCTCTTTGTGCCAATTTTTGAGAAATCCGGTTTCAGACGAAATTCCATCGCGATTGGGACCGCGCCATTGGGCCCACTCCGCGGTGCTATGATCAGCCGTATCAGCACTCAGCACAGCACCAACCAAATACCAACCCCCAAAGAACACCGCAGCGCATCTTCTAAGTAAAACATAAACTCTATTTTCTATTGTCATATAAATCTCCTCGACATAATGTAAAGCATTTCTTAGACCCATGTAATGAACTATGGTAGATTTTAGAATTACTTAGACACTTCCAATGGACATGTACAGATTGGGAAATCTGCATGTACCCACAACCAACCCCCTAAATCCCCCTTATCAGGGGGACTTTGGGAAATGTCCACTTATTTCTCTAATTCACCATAATCATTTTCACGTTTCACGCATCACGTTTTACGTCCTTAACATTCTGTGCTTTCTTTCAACATGACCTATTTCTTAATGCTTTCCTGTCATGTCTAAGCAAACCATCTCTGTTTCGTTTCGCACGTAGAGTTTACCATCCGCAAGCGTCGGTGCAGTCCAGCATAATCCACTCAGTACCTTCGCACTCGCTTTCTCTATGTATCCTGCGGGCGTTGCCTCAGCTAGCCCCAACTTGCCACGGTCACTCAGAATAATCAAATGACCGTCAGCAAGTATCACTGTACCCTTTCCAAATCCACGGGTCTTCCACTGTTCTTCGCCGGTGTCTGCTTCAATACATTTCAAAATAGAATTGTCGAAGCCGTACAGATAGTTTTCGTGAAGCACCGAAGATGAAAACTGGTTCTTCATCTTGCGATTTTTCCAAATCTCTTTAATCCTGACTTTGCCTTGATCTGCCCTGATTTGATCCGTTGCAGCGCGGTCGTCGTCAGGCGAAACGAAAACCCGCATCTGTACCACTGCCGCACCTTTGTCATAGCCAGAGGATATAAAGACTTTATCCGGCGGGATAAAGACTGGTGTTGCGGCGTTGACATCGTAACCGGTCTTCCACGGGTATGTCCAGTAAATCGTTCCATCGGTTGGAGAGACGGAAACCAACTTAGTCGCTGTAAAGCAGATGATTTGTCGAATCCCCTTGACTGTAACCGCGATAGGCGATGAGTATCCAAGTTTGTCTTTATGAGAACTCCATATTACATCACCACTGTTTTTATTAAAAGCAATGATGGATTTTTCGCCTTTCCCACCGGCTTCGACCAGAAGTAACTCCCCCTCGACTAGCGGCGATGTACTGAACCCCCATCTCGGCATTTTGCTCCCGAACTTTCGCTGGAGGTCATGTGACCAGATCTTTTGCCCACTCGCAGCGTTCAGGGCATACAGTTTGCCATGGGCACTGATTGTAAAAAGGAGATCGCCGTCAATCGTCGGCGTAGCACGGGGACCATTGCCACCCTGACCCTCATAATAATTTTTATCCGACCGGAAACGCCAGATTTCCTGACCATCTGCGGCATCAAGGCAAACGACAAACTCGTCGTCTCCTTTAGACAACATGGTGTAGACACGCCCCTGAGAAACAGAGATACCAGAAAATCCCTCTCCGAGTGAGATCTTCCAGAGCATCTTGGGACCGTTCGGTGCCCACTCCTTGAGGAGTCCTACTTCATCAGAAACTCCATCGCGATTGGGACCTCGCCACTGGGGCCATTCCGTGGCTATGGTCGCTAAAAAACCGCTGAAAAGCAACACCGACACGACTAAAAAACTTGTGATTCCTTTCATTATAACCTCGCGTTTTAAAAATTCTGTTTATCGATTTTAGTCTATCAACCCGTGTTCTTGGCAATAGACATGAATGATGGATAAGAAAACATCAGCATATCTCCCAACTTTTACGGAACCAACACCTCGAATCTGTCTGGCCGATTCTACTTTAACACGTTATGACCAAAATCCGAGTATCCATAACTTTGAGCATAAAAATTCCACCCTAACTTACTCGGACGTGCGTGTTTTGAATAGGCTTGACGCCGTTGGGAATTTCGCCAGTTTCCTTGATGTGGTCAATGATTCCCCGCTTGTCGGGATACGTGGATACGTGTCTCTTAATCCATTGTAGATCGAGTTCCTCTATGTTGACTTTTAATCAGGTAGCTACATATTACTTCAAGTCTAGCTTGGTTAAACGAGACCGAATTGCACCTGGTTGGCGTCCGAAGCACCTAGCTAGTTCCGAAACGTCTAACCCCGTGCTATGTTTTATCTTTAATTCTTCATCCTCTTCGGTTGACCATTTTTCGTAAGCTCTTGGATACTTTTGACGTATCTTTTCCAAACTGTACGATTTAGACTGGCTGGGCACGTCTAGAAATGTGATGGCCTTCTCAAGTCCCGCACGGAACGCTTCCAGGTGCTCCTCAAATACCATTATCCGATCATGTTGGTAACCCGTGTCTACTTGTTCTGACTCACTAATTACCAAATATCTTTCGCCATTTTGCGAGGACTCTATGTCGAAAAAGTATGTGCGACTTCCTGCCGATATCCTAATTCGGTTTCCTGCTTCCTTTTCTTCCTTGGAGCGATTTTCATCCATAAACCCATGTCTCCTGTGGCTATATTCGTGTGATTCCCCGGATGTTATATCATAAGTAATCGATTCTGTAGTTATACCGTCTACCGAATCCCCCGGCAATCCCAGAAATTGCATTTCACCTTTTAACACCGCATGCCCCTCATTCGTCAGACGGAGACTACCGTGTTGTGCATCTCTCGTAAGAAGTCCGTGCTGGAGGAATTGTAGTTCCAGATGTCTCCACTGCGTTCTGCTATATTCTCTGCCAGTGCTGTGAACAGAGAGTTGGTGGTGCCCGTTCTCAACAACCCTTTTTGCCCTTGAACCCCGTAGGATCTTAATAATATGCGCTACGCCGAAAATTTCTTTTGTTTCGATAACACACGATAGAAATTTTTTAGCCGGTATCGTCAAGTCAATCCGTTCCACCTCCGCTTTGCGGCAATTGTCGCACATTCCGCAATTTTGATTCTCGTACTGCTCTCCGAAATAAGCCAATAGTCCCTTGCGGCGGCACTCTATAGAATTTGTCCACTCAATTAGCGTTTGCAATCGATCTAGTCTTCCCTCTCGTTCGGCTGACGCACCTTGATTGATGAAATGGTGGATGGTGTCTATATCATCGCTATAATTGAATAGTAGGAGACACTGCGCCTGATGTCCATCGCGTCCAGCGCGTCCAATCTCCTGATAGTAAGATTCCGGATTCTGTGGCAACCCCGCATGAAGCACGAAGCGCACATCCTCTTTATCAATTCCCATACCGAAGGCAATTGTTGCAACTATTACCCGAATATCACCTTTGATGAAGGCTTCCTGATTCTGTTTGCGGGTTTCGCTATCCAAGTCTGCGTGATAAGGGAGTGCCGAGATCCCATGTTCAATCAATTCACGAGACAAGGATTCAACCCGTTTCTTCGTTTGACAATAGATAATGCCGGATTCATCACGATGGGCATTGAGAAACTCTAGCATCTGATTGTGCAAATTAATCTTCGAGTCAACCGCGATGAAGAGATTTTCTCTGTCAAAACTAGCAATGAATTCATTGCTCTCCTGAATCTTGAGTAATTGTTTGATATCCTCTTGAACCCGTGGTGTAGCGGTGGCTGTCAGCGCGACGCAGACAGCTTTTGCGAATCGTTTTCTAACGGAAACCAACTCTCGATACTCTCGGCGAAAATCGTGACCCCACTCCGAAATACAGTGTGCTTCATCAATTGCAAGGCATGCCACATTCGATTCATCGAGCATCAACAAAGTTTCATTTCGCACGAGCGTTTCAGGAGCAACGTAAAGCAGCTTGATTTCACCCCGTTTGACACGCTGCATCGTAGCAACATATTCTGGATGACTGAGGGTGCTGTTGAGAAAAACAGCATGGATCCCCCGCTGCTGCAACTGCATCACTTGGTCCTGCATAAGCGAAATCAGCGGTGATACAACAACAGTTACACCATCAAAGATAAGGGCGGGCAGTTGATAGCAGAGCGACTTACCACCCCCCGTCGGCAGAACAATCAACGCATCGCGCCGGTTGAGGATGTGGTTGATGATTTCCTCCTGCAACGAACGGAACTGCTCATACCCAAAAGTATTTTTGAGAACCTCTAGGGGTGTTTGGGGCAGCGTTTGAGGTGAGGGTGATTCTGTTTCAACAGGACGTTCAGGGTCTTTTGCGAGAAACCAGCCGGAAAGTTGTGCGTAGCACCTTTCCTCTACATCCGGCGTATCTTCTGGACGCCACCAATGTGCCAGTGAGACGCGTAGGAGTGTACCTGCGGGAATGACTTCAGGGGGCTCTTGGAAACCGACGAAGGTGAATGTACAGCCACCATTTTCGGTAGGATAGCGATACCGTACACGCTTCCCTTCCGTATCACGGTGGAGTGGCTGATCTGGCCGCCAAAACGTTGTGCTATAGGATGGGATACCGTTTTGCTTTGCGATATAGAGCGCACCGTTCTCTGTAGATTGCAACAAGCCTTCATAAAGCTCGAATGGGTGCCCATTTTCCGGGGGCATAAGTCGTTCTATAGAATCAATCAAGTTATTTGCCGTGCCAATCCGATGCTTCTCATAAACCACGACATTTTCTATATGCGGTGGAATCAAATTGGTTACAGGTTCAGCGGAAATTTCCCAAATGTCCCCAACCTCATATTCTTGATTCGCTCCGTCATGTGGATCCTCATTAAACGGGATGAGCCGGACGCTTTGGCCCTCTTCTGTAATTGCGCCGATACATGCACCGCCTCCCATTCGGGTTTTAGCGACAATCAAGACTTTCATGGAATGATATCCTCCACTTCTAGCTTCAGTTCTTTTGCTAATTTATCCGCTACCAGTGATCGGTGACATGCTTCGGGATTTTTTTCAACACAAAAGAGGGCTACAACCTGTGCATCTTCCTCAAGGTCAGCTAGCAGGCTATGTGGGTCAAACGATGTGAGGCATTCGGTGTTGTACGCTGTGATAAACGCCTCCCCCAGTACGGTGCGTTTGCGTTTAGCGGTTTTTGTCGCTTTATCCGCTGCTACTTGCTCGTCACGGACCGATTGCGTTGGCGCGAGGTCCTTGCGATAGATGTAGCGGATGCCGAGTTCTGCGAGCCGTGTTTGCAAACGCAGGCTGTTCGCGAACGCATAAGTTGAACCTCGTACTCCTCGCCGGCTGCGAATATCACAGAAGGTATCCACCTTTGCCTTGCATAAAGCCTCAAAAAAACTATCTTCATCAAATCCGTATACACCGATGGTGACAATTTTGGGTTTCATCGCGAATTACCGGTATCCCTTGCGCGAGTGGAATGTGTGTTCCCCAAATAGGAGCATCTGTCCTTTTGTCAGACGCTCAATGATGTGATCCTGTGTCTGCTGCTCATCGTTTTCATCGATATGAACTACGGAGATTTCCTCTGTCGTGAGTGATGCTCCAATGAGTTTACTCCGGTGGCACTGCTCCGGCTTTCCCTCACTACACATGAGAGCAACGCATTGCTGTTGAGCAAAGGCAGCTTGAAGGCGTTCAATCCCGTTCTGATAGATTTTGGTATTCTTTACTTGTTCGTAGTCTACCTGTCCTTCCTCATCGTAACAGGTTTCGTCATCGGGGTGTCCGCCCAATGTATCGCCCATGAACACATACCGAACCCCGTGCCTTTCCAGTTCCGCTGCCAGTGCTTCTTTGGAAAATTCGGGTTTATAGCGAGAATAAGGCGTTGAGCGCACATCAATAAGGTAGGCGATTTTATGTTGCTGTAGCACCTCGATGAATTGCTCGATCGAACGACCGCCGTAACCGATGGTGTAGATGGGGATGGGATCTTGTAATTTTTCCATAACGAGCCGATATTATGGCACGGTGCCCAGAGAAAGACAACTGCATTTTGTTGAATCAGTCATAGGCGGAACCGCGCAATCAGAAAATTCTTACCTTCTGTTGTGAAATTTGTTATCATATTTGCAATCGTCCGGCGCTCCTTGTAGGAGCAACCTATGGTAGCGATTTCCGAACGACATGTGCGGAGACCCAAACCGAATAAAGGAGGAAATTATGAAAGATAGTTTGCAGAATATTGTTGACATTCTCGCTGAGCCGAGCGCTGCGTTTCTACGCCTCAAATCGGAGCCGAAATGGGGATTGGCAATCATCATTTTTTGTTTGTTCGCTGTTGGAATCGCGTTGGCTATGCTTCCTTTTACTGAACAGATTATGTACCAAGCAATGGCGGAAACAGGGGTGCCCGCTGAGCAAATTGACATCTCAATGAAAATTGGTGGAATATTTGGTCTTATTGGTTCGCTTGTTGCTCCGATTATTTGGCTTCTTGCTTTGAGCGCGATACTGACCTTAGCAGCACGGCTTCTTGGGTTAAATGATGTAATAAAATATAAACACATCTTCGCAGCTGTCGTGCATACCTCGTTGATCAGCTTCCTGATAGCACTAGTCAATACAGCATTGCTGGTTGTTTTTGGAGATGTTGAAAATATTAAGACCGTAGTCGATATGAAAATGATTCCGGGGTTGCACCTGCTATTTGGCGCGAGCGAAAACGTCAAGTTACTGACGTTTCTGAGTTACTTTAATCCCTTGAGCCTGTGGTATATCGCTGTACTAGCGATAGGCATCCGCGTTTACGCCGATACAGATAAAACCAAGGCATGGATTGGGGCAATCATTATCTGGCTCCTAGGTATTGTCCCTGAGGCCATATTGGTGTCTTAACCCGTCCTTACGTATACCGCGCATTCTGATACTTGGATGCGTAGAACTCCGGTAACAATCCATCGACCCGTAGCAAGCCCTTCTGCGTCAATGTCACAGCATCTTTATCGAAGGTCAGCATCCCCTCATCTTGTAGTCTTTGGTAGGTTGAACCAAACACCTCCAAAATATCGGCATCAAATTTCTCACGGAAATGGGCTGTCTCTATTTTTCCTAACTTCAGTTGCAGAATCATCTCTCGCGTCAGACGTTCCTCCGGCGTTGTCGGGAACGCCCGATCCAGCGGCAACTGATTCTTATGGAGCGAATCAATATAGTCGTTCCAACCTGCCGCATTTTGGAAATGGACGCCGCTCATGTGCGAAAACGAAGCAACGCCTGTGCCCAGCATATCGCTACCACGCCAGACCGCGTCCCGATAAACGAACTTACCCGGCTTATCCTGTCTCACCATTGTATACGCGCTTGACATTTGATATCCGGCGGCTGCCATCTGCTCAAACGCATAGTGGTGCCATTCCCGTTTCGTTTTCCAATCCGCTACATATAGATCTTTGCCGCCAAAAATATCTTTTGAGTAAACGGTGTTGAACGGCAATTCCATCTGATAAACGGTGATGCTATCAGGGTTCAGATCGATGGTTCTCTCGACAGTATCCCGCCAGCTATCCCACGTTTCGCCTATCATTCCGGCGATGAGATCTATGTTGACCTGATCAAACTCAAGGTTAGCAATCCACGGGGTTACCCGATACACCTCTTTGGAAAGGTGCGCCCGTCCATTCTCCGCCAAGATCTCGTCATTGAGATTTTCAACGCCGAGACTCAACCGCGTGACACCGATCTCTTTAATCGCTTCTAACTTGCCTTGTGTCAGCGTTCCCGGCTCACATTCAAAAGCCACCTCCTCGGCACTATCCCAAGGTATCACCGCTTTAACCCGTTTAACGAGTGCTTTTAGGTGGTTGCTGCTGATGTAGGAGGGGGTGCCGCCACCAAAGTAAACGAAGTGCAGCGGTCGATCCGCCACGGATGGAAGTTCACTGTAAAGCTCAACCTCTGTTCCCAACGCGTCAAGGTAAGTCTGAATATCGGAACTGTTTTTATCCGTGTAGACCCTGAAATAACAGAACTTACACCGTTTGCGGCAGAACGGAATATGCAGGTACAGTCCTAAAGTGGCTTCCGGTGTTGGTAGCGAATTTAATGCGTTTATCGCTTCCTGTACATATTCTTTTCCCCAGAATGAATACGGCGGATAGTTTGAAACAAAAACACTTCCGACCTCCGTCTCCTTTGCGTCGGTCCGTGTTGTCGCCGGTTCAGGCGTCGCTGTTTTTAATTGTTCACTCACGGTTTACTTCCTTTCTCCGAAGCAGTATATGCGGCCATCGTCTGCGCCAATCACCAATTTTCCGTCCACAACGCTCGGAGAAGCGATAATAGCTGCCCCGACTACAAATTCCCAAACTTTTTCACCCGAATTAAGATTCAATCCAACCAGTTCTCCGCCGACTGTCCCAAAGAATACGCGCTCACCGACAATCACCGGAGAGGAGTCTACTCGCGATTTGGCGGGATATGTCCACAGTGGTTCGCCTGTCTGCGATTGCAGAGCGTGAACCATCTTGTCACGTCCACCGATAACAACGATAGCTGCTGTCACAGCCGCTGAAGCATAGAATGGAAAATGTCGTTCGGGGTGTTCATATCCCCAAAGAATTTCCGAACTTTCCAATCCCGCGCACAACACCTGATTCCCAAAAGTTCCCGCATACGCCCGGTTGTTCAGAATAGCTGGACTGGCAGCGACATAGTCACCCAACGCAATTTTTTGCTGTTCTGCACCGTCAGCGATATTAATAATGCGCAGGTAACCGTCGCACCCTGAAACAACAACCGCACCGTTGACAATCGCCGGTGTGCCATGGACGTATCCCTCCGTCTCGAACTTCCAAACCAACGAGCCATCTTTTGCAGAGAGACAGTAAAGGAATTGGTCGTAAGATCCGAACAACAGGCGATCCTGAGCAACGTTGGCGGACGAAATAAGCTCGGCCTCGGTTTCAAAAGTCCATCTGGCTTCACCTGTTTGGGCATCTACCGCATGAAAGATACCCATGCCATCGCCAAAGTATACCACATTGCCAAATACGGTGGGGGAAGATTTAATCTCCCCGAACGCCTGATACTTCCACTTTAGTCCCCCGTTTTCAAGGTTGATGGCGTAGAGGTAACCATCTAAAGATCCGACATAAACCGTTCCCGCTGCGATGGCAGCAGTCGACTCGATTGCATCTTCCGTCTCGAATGCCCAGAGCAATTCGAGGTTTCCGGGCAACTCGCCGGTAGCAACACCAGTGAGTTGAGGATTGCCGCGAAAGCTGAGCCAATCGTCAGAGGACGCTTGGCTTTGTTCGATTGAATAGATCAGGATATAGCTGAGAAAAATGTAGAGCGTGAAACGTGAAACGTGAAACGTAATTCGTATCGCGTATTGCGCCTTAATAGGTTGCTTCATAAAGTTTCAGTAATTCGACCTTGCTGACCTGTCGTGGGTTGAATTTCCCGGTCCACTCCTTCGCTGCTGCTTCTGCCAGTTGGGGCAGATCTGCCCGCTGAATCTTAAAATCTCTTAACCTTGTTGGTAGTCCCGCCACCGCCTTTAATTCGGAAATGCGTTCATGCAATGACGTAGAATATAATTCCTGATAAAGCGCTCTCACCACTTGGTTGTTAAATCGAACGACACTGGGCAGCATCAACCCGACCGCAACACCGTGTGTGATGTTATATCTAGCGGTCAAAGGGTTTGCACAGGCGTGTGCGGTGCCGAGCATGGAATTTTCTATCGCAGCGCCCGCCAGATGCGCTCCCAAAAGCATTCGGCTTCGGGCTTCTATATTTTCTGGATTCCTGACCACAACTTCAAAACTCTTTTCCAACAAGCCCCATGCCTCTTTGGCGAACATTTGGGAGATCGGATTTCGCCGCGTGGTCACATAGCTTTCCACCGCATGGGAGATCGCATCGATACCTGTGGCGACTGTTACCTCCTGCGGGGTGGTTACGGTCAAAACCGGGTCGAGAATAACCGTTCGGAATCGGGCTTTTTTATCGCCGCACGCCATCTTCTGATGTGTGCCCTCTTGGGCGATTAAGGCGAAGGACTGGGCTTCGCTGCCGGTGCCTGCGGTTGTCGGGATGCCAATGGAGGGAAGCATCGGCTTGGTCGCTTTGTCAACGCCCCAATAGTCTTCCATCCGTCCGCCGTTTGTCAAGATAAAGTTAATCCCTTTGGCGCAGTCCATTGCGCTGCCACCGCCAAGCCCGATGAGCAGGTCAATCCCTCCCCGATCTTTGGCAAACAATACACCCTCTGCGACATGGCGGCTGGTCGGGTTTTCCTCGACACCATCGAAAACGAATGCCTCCAGACGTGCCGCTTTTAGGGAATCAATTGCCCTTTCTACTATGCCTGCCCCAATGATACCGGGATCGGTGACGAGCAGCACCCGTATGCCCCCTAGTTCTTTTGTCAGATCGCCCAACTGATCTAAACTGTTTTCACCGAAAATGACGCGGGTGCTGGATTGGAAATCAAAGGATTGCATTTTGTCTATCAATGTGAAGCGAACAGATTAATCAAATGGTCGCAACGCCCGAATCTGCTTAACCTGTTCGGCGATTTCATCGGCGGAAGCGTCTAGCATCCGCTCCCCCTTTTCAGCGGTTGCGGGGCGTGGATCGCCGACGCCACCGTGCCGAGTCCGTTGATCGAAACGGTGGTAAGAGGACATTCCCGGCACCCGCATCCCGTCACGCTCCCCGTCGGGATCTAACCGATCTGTGCGGACGAGACTGGGATCGATTGCCATAATCATACAGGTCTCGGTTTCACCGGCATGACCCGATCCTGCGCTACCCAACTCACGAATCTCATCAAGTGCTCCACCCCACGCCCAACGGGAATAAAATTCCGCACCGCTATCGCCGTAACGTTCCATCAAACGTTGGAGAAGGACTGAGATATTCGAGCCGTTGCCGCCGTGGCTGTTCTGGATGAAAATCTTCTTGAAGCCGTGTCCTACCATAGAAGCGACGATATCCATCATCAGTAGCAGATGGGTTTCGGATATGGCACTGATAGTACCGGGATACCGTATATGATGCTGAGAGTATCCGAGCCACTGCATCGGCAAGACAAGAACATCATCCGGGCAGCGTTCATGAACACGACGCGCCACCTCTTGTCCAATCAGGCTGTCCGTAAATACCGGTAGATGCAGGCTATGTTGTTCACAAGATGCCACCGGCATCAGCACGACGATATCGCGCGGCAGGGCATCAACTTCGGGTGAGGTCATTTCTGCTAAGATCATGGATTTTCTCCTGTTATGGATTGATTTTGGATTTCAATGAATGCTAATTTTGCCACGAGTCGCTCTAAGAAATCTTCTTGGTTCATTAACTTTCAATCTCAATGTCAGGATAGGCTTGGCGAAATAATTCGTCTCCTATCGTTATGCGAATGGCAGCCAATCGCACCATATTCTCATCGTAGTCAGGATGACGCTGTCGGACACCAGATTCTATGATTGAGCGAAGCCCATCACTTAACTCGATAGCCATACGGGCCCGACCCTCCATACCCATGTTACGGAAAATTGAAAACTGTATACGAGCCGCTTCTATTGTTGTATCTTTTGGCACGATTTCTAAGGGCATTTTATCCTCTGTCTATACGAATCGTTTTCACTGTTCACGGTTCACTTGCAATGCCCGTTGCTGATAAAGAAAATCAAACAGATTCCCTTCATGCGGCTGATCCCACGAAATCTGATTCACCGAAATGGCTCCTATGTTCAGACGTCCCACATCCGGGGAGCCGAGCAAATCGTGGATAAATGCCTCATCTTCTGTGATAGCGGTTACTACGAGGCTCGGACCGATACGGTCTAATACCTCTTCTTGCGGGACCTCCACCACACTGACGAAGGGAAACAGAAACTCCGTATTTGCCAGTGGATGTTCCGGGTCGTCGCACCAAATGACGGTCGGGTTGAGGAAGGTGCAGCCGGCTTTCTCAACCACCCGTTCTCCACCGTGATATTTGGCTGTCAAATCCGTTGCGCCGGGAACTTTCAGTTGATTGTCGATGAGATTGGAAATTCCCTCGGCAACTTTCGGATTGGTGAAAGCAGCAATTTCGGCGTCCGGATCGTCTAACGGTTTTGGGGTGATTTCTGCCAAGCGTTTCGCCAACGCCTCCGCGATTTCACGACCATGTGATGGAACCCAGACACCGGAGGCGTTAATACAAGACCGCCCACCATTTTCAGCGACCGAACTGACCATGAGATCGAGATATTCTTCCCATCGCGAACCTCTATCATCAGCGACGATAATTTTACTCCGTCCTGGACCATGAATCTGCACGTTGCGATTCCCTTGCCACGGTGCCACCGTCGAACCACCGCCAAACAGCAGAGATTTACCACAATGAAGTAGGATTTCCGCAGCACCTGAATAATCCGTGGGATAGAATCCAAACGCTTCGGACGGACAACCTGCCTCAATAAACGCTTGTGCGATACGGAAAGGTGTCCACGGTTCCTCACTACCGGGCTTGAGCATGAGTGGTGTTTTCAGTGGAATCGCTGGCAACCAAAGAGAATGCACCCCTGGAGAGTTGCTCGGAAGCACCGCCCCCAATGTGTTGGTTTCGGGAATGTAACTCAACAGATGTTCGTTTTGGGTGCCCCAGCCAGAATCAATAATGGACAGATCCAATCCGCGTGTCAATCCATCAAGTACCGCTTCCATTTCGTCCAAAACCAACCGGATCTTACCCATATTGTTGCGGCAGAGGCTTTGTGGCAAGCCCGTTGTTCCAGAGACCTGTTGAATATAATCATCAGGTGACTGAAGCGTATCGTCCAAAGGTAGTTCTGATTCCATGAAAAGGTTGGCAGCTTTTTTACAGATCGCCAAGAGTTCTGAGACGGATAGATCTTCGAGAGCGCGTTTATTTTCTCTGGCTTGTGCCAAATCCTTTGCAATTAGACCACGGTTTGCTTGACTCACAACTGCAAGAGGTTCACCCGTTTGGACGTGTGATACGTGGCTCAGATTCAAACTTTTATAGGAAAGTCCAGCCCGCAAAATTGGAATGTGTATCATGATGAATGGATCCCGTGCCTATAGGTTCAGATAACTCCCCTTATCGGACATTAAAATTTCAGAGAAAGTACAATCCCTTTTGATTCAGGGAATGGCGGAGGCCGGTCATGTGCGTGTGAAAAATCATGTGGATAAAAAAGATTATCTGCGTGATAAAAATTATGTGCGGAGTAAGGCTGAACTAGAACGCGATCGTCTGAAATGGAAAGTCCCGTTTGATATTGGTGTTCTGCATTGATCCTCCGAGCAGTGTCATAGGCATCATATATGGAATATACCCAATTGCCCAAAAATAAGAAACCCATAAAACCCGCAGTGCCATCATTACCATTGTCCCTCGCGCTCATGCCTATAGCGAGAGTTAGAAACCCCGTCAGCCAATGAACTGCTGCCTTGTGTATTTCGCCATTGTAAACTTGCCCAGATCCGAGGATGAAAAATGAGAGAAGCATCGCGGTTTGAGGGCTCTTTATGCGCTGGTTAGGCATCCGCCCTATTGGCAGTTCTTTGGCGATTTTCAAGACATTTGACATCTTGAAAACCATGACACTACCTCCTTGTAATCGAATCTTTAGTGATTCACTGGGAATCTGTTCGACGATGATCCCACGGATAATAGACCCGTCTTTGAGATAAACGACATCTTCATAAAATTGTTGTGCGGCTGCCGGTGCGGCAATCGCAAAAATTAATAAACATACGATAAGCATTGAACGTTTCATTTGCTCCTCCTTTAGTAGCCCCGCCGTTTGTTTTCGTCCGCACAATCCCTTTCGGCTTGTGCGATCGTTCGGGCAGCAATGCCAGATTGATTCAAGCCCCGCGCTGCCAAACTGGTTGAGACACGCCGCAGATACTCCTCGCAATCAATTTTAGGAAGTTTAGATTTTTGAGGGCCGATGACGACAACGGTGGTGTCATCGGCTCCACAGGATAAGCAAAGAGTTGATACGACAACTATTAAGAGTGTCAACCGGTGTTTGTTATTCATCTTGGTCTTTGTCCATTGGACGGTTACTAAGCCGCACGCGCTTGGGCTGCCGCCACAGCGTCCGCAAGTCGGAATTGTTTCGCAGCGCGTCCGCCCTCTGGTACACCTAGCGGTAAGCGAACATTCAGGAGAAATGGACGATTCTCTCCCTCAACTACGTTCAGTCCGTGGTCAATCGCCGCAGCAAGCCGAGATTCATCTTGGACGTGCATGCCGTCCACACCAAATCCGGCGGCAAGTTTCACTGGATCGATGCCGTCCAGAACGACACCAGCATATTCCCCGGTCTCCTTCATCACCCCATTTGCGCGTCCAAAGGAGGAGGCGACAACACCGTAGGATTGGTTGTTGGAAATAATGTAGAGCACCGGTACGCCATGATGCGCTGCGGTCCAAAGCCCTGAATCCGCGTAGAACATTGAACCATCGCCGACCAACCCGACGACCGGCTTGTCAGGTGCTGCCAATTTCAAACCGACCGCCCCGCCAATACCGTAGCCCTCAGAACCACCGGCGGCTCGAATATACACATTCTTTCCACCGCCATCAGGTCCACCTACCGTGTCCAAGGGAACAACATATTGCTCGATCATCACCATCCCACCGCCACGGCGTTCTAAGGCTTTGTCGAGGACATCCGCGACCAGCCACGGTCGGACCTGGTTCGGTTGCGCTTCACCCCGTTGTGCGTCCTTTAGTCGCTGTGTGCGAAGTGCAGCGGCGCGTTCCTGTGCCCAAGCGCGTCGCTCGACAAACTGCTTTGGCAGATGGCTCGATGCCAATTCCGCTAACCGCTCAAAGGTGCGACACTCATCCGCAAGGATCGCCAGATCTACATTCGGTATATTCTTAACATTCTCGATATCCGGTCCAATGGCGATGACCTTTTTCGCTCTGGAAAATGTGCCGAAATCCCCCGGCTTCCCGCCGCCTCCATGCCGCATACCGATACAAATAATCAGGTCAGGCTGAAGGGCACTTGCTGCTTGATCCATCCGTCCGCAGTTGAGTTTATGTGTTGTTGAGATGCCTCTCCCCCAACTTCCGACGAAGGGGACGCCAAAATGTTCAGCGAGCGCCGAGACTTGGGCTTCTGCACCACTTTTCCAAACGCCATCTCCAATATAAAACAGAGGAGACTTCGCATCGCACAAGGCAGATTCAATCTTTTCGACATCGCTATCTGACGGATAACCTGCATGGAGATCGGGGAGTTCCCCTTCAATAATATTTGTCGTTATCTCTTCGGGACCAAGCACCCGATCATAGACGGCGAGATGAACAGGTCCCACCGGCGGTGTTTTGGCGACCAATAAAGCGCGATGAATCGCTTGCGGAAGCCCGTCGGGTTCAATCACAGTCCAATTTTGCTTCGTAAAAGGTGCAGCAATCGAGGTCGGTCCGAAATCGTGACTCAGATCCAGTCCGATCCGATCAGCGTAGCTGCCGGTGTCTCCCGCAAAAGTGATCACCACGACAGGCAGACTGCCAGCCCAAACGTTGATGAGCTGCCCCAAGCATTGCGCGAGTCCTGCACCGAGATGGACTAGCATGACCCCCGGATCGAGGTTTGCCTGCGTATAACCGCCTGCTTGTGCCGCAACACTGCCTTCGTGCAGTGCCAAGATGCCGTGTATATCTGGGTGCACATGCAGCGCATCGAAAAAGCGTGCCTCGCGTGAGCCTGAGTTATTGAACACATATTTCACACCCGATGCCGCAAGTTGTTCCACCATAACCTGAGATGGATTCGCCGTAATAGGTCTCATCTGCATAAAATATTACCTCGCTTTCTTTGTTTATTTGAAATATGAAACGGGATGCGTGAAGATAAAAACGAAGATATTCAGAAGTTCATATTTTGATTAACCAATCGCATAATGAAACAACTTGAGCTTCATTGGTTAAATTGGTACTATTTATCCTTTTTCCATACATAGACGCACTTTCTCAACGCTTCTCGTCCGTGCTTACCCATTTGTTGGGAGCTATTCCCTTTACCTTGAGGCAAAACAAGGATTTTTTCTATCTGAAATCCGATGTCCTCAGCTATTTTTGAGAGGATTGTATCTACAGATATTGCGGCACCCGCATACCTAACATTGTCATTCACCATGAACATCATGCCGTCTTTATCCAGTACCCGGTAACATTCTTGAATAACACAAGCCATCTCATAAAAATAACCCCTTACCATACGAGCAATTCCGCTATTATTGAGCTCTTTTTTATCTTTTTTGTAATCCAAGTAGTTCAATATCCCCTGCAATAAAGGTAAGTCATCACAAATGTCTATAGCCGTTTGCCATTCAGGGTTTAAGTCAATAAGTGCTTTTGCTTTGTTTTCTACCGTACAACTTAACATCGCTTGCCGCAAGTTCGCTAACGCAATTTCATTGACACCAAGCAGCGCGTGTTCTAAAGCATAAGTGCGTGTATAGTCGTAACGATTGCAGTAGGGTGGTGATGTAATTATCCCAGAATAAGTCCTGCTTTTCAATTTCAGTAGGACCGCTAAACATGACCCTTCTAATAAATTCACATCACCCGCTCGTATATCCTCCTGCATAAATGAGAATAGACCAATGTTGTCATCGTCAAGGTTGATATCATCTTTAATTTCAATTAGCTTTTCCACAATGGCTTCATCAAGAGGTAGAATTCTACCTTTGTCGAAAGGGTTCTTACCATTTCTGCGTCCAGATCGGTAATCCCATCGGAGGTACTGTCCATCTTTCCTTGTATAGCTTATCGACTCCAGAACACACAGTAGAGCAAACAGTAATACTTCTTTTGTTTCTAGCGGTTCCCCCTCTAACTCGTTTAGGTATCTCCCGATTTTGTAGTGCGTTTTTTCAGGATACGCACCATCGGTTATACGGAGCACCTCAAAACCTTTAATTTCACCGTCGGCGTTCCAAGGCTTTTGAAGTAACCAGCTTTCCAATCCGGCAACAATCTTTTGTTTATTCGCACCCCTAGCGAGCATATTTGCTTTTATGATTTCTTGCCCAATCGGTAAGAGCTCAATACCTTCAGCGTGATAACCCAAAGCGGAACAAACAAACAGAGCGGTCCCCGCGCCCGCAAAAGGATCGAGTATTTTCCCTTCTGCCACCCGATACCTACGAAAAAGATACTCCACCAAATCCGCCGAAAACGCCTCTTTGTATTTGTACCATCTATAGTATCCACGGGTTTTATTCGCTTGGAAACTGACTAGTTTTCTGGTTAAAGCGTTATCAACGACAAGTGTATTGGGAAAATACTCGGTTAAGGATTTATCGAGTTCCTCTATTTGTTCCAAAAGCATATCGCCTTGGGTATTTTTGGATACCTTAATCTTTTGGACAGCATCAGCAGGCATTCTTTAAATATTCCCTCTTAACGAAAAATCCTTTAGGTCTAAGTCCCAAACATTTATGTCTGGGATACAGATTGCTTTATCAGTGTTTTTCTTGTTGAAATTACATGCAAAATATAGCATACTTGTTTTGTCTTTCGGTGGGAAGGTGTCACACCACTGCTCAGTGGTGCTTCCCACAGCCTTTGACACAGGCATCGAAAGACCGAAAGGACACTCCCAATGTATATCACGAAAAAAGTCAAAGTTGCCAAAACGCCTGAGCGTGATACCCTTGCTCATGAAGCAGGTCGTTGTTATTCCAAAGTCGTTTCGCTTATGCGAAAGGTGAAAAAGCAGAAAGGATTTTGGCTGTCTCAAGGTGCTGTTCAGAAGTATATGCGGCTGCGTGGTTATCACCTTCATTCACAGACAATCCAATCAATAATCCAAGCCTATTTTGATTCGTTGAAGTCCTATTTCGGTGTGGTACAATCGAACCCTGATGCCAAGCCCCCGAAACGCACCCCCTACTATTTCAAGGTTCGCTGGATTCAGAATGGCCTCACGTTCAAAGATGGGGTTGTCAGGTTGTCTAACGGCAGAGGCAACGCGCCTATCGTCCTCAAGTCCGATGTAAAGCCCACCTACGTTGAAATGTATTTCCAACGGGGTTGCTACTATTTCTCATTGGTCTACCAGGTCCACACGCCACCCAAGCGTGAAACCGGCAAAGCAGTTGCGATAGACATGGGTGAGATTCACCCAATCGTATCACATGACGGCGAACAAACGATAATCTACAACGGTCGTGAAGTTCGTGCGGTTCGGCAATACCTCAACAAGTTCAAAGCACATATCCAGTCCAAAATGGATAGGTGTAAACAACGCAGCAATCGCTGGTATCGGTTGAAACGCATCAAAACAAAGATACTGGCGAAACTGAACGCTCAACTCAAGGATGCTGACCATAAAATCACGAGTCGGTTCATATCTGACTGCATTAAGGCGAAGGCAGATACGATAGTGATAGGAAAACTCAAGGGCATCCGTAACCGAGCAAAGTTTTCTAAGAAGTCCAACCAGAAGGTTCACCAATGGGCATTCGCCCGTCTTACGTCTATGATATGCTACAAAGCAGAAATGGCAGGTTTGAAGGTGAAGTTCGTATCAGAAGCCTATACTTCCCAAACCTGCCCACAGTGTGGCAATCGAAAGAAACCTACGAATCGTAACTATCACTGTAACCCTTGTGGCTTTGCGTATCATAGAGACGGCGTTGGTGCTATCAACCTCTGGAACAAAGTATCGGGATTCATACTGAGTCCCGTAGTTGGGGCTATGGCGTCCCCCATAGGTGTTCGGTTTCACACCCACCTATGTAAACATGGCTAGCATAGCGTGTAAGAATCCCAAGCCTTTAGGCTTGGGAGTACGTCAATATACTCCCACCACAACGGACTCCTGAAGTTCCGAGAGCAGCCGCAAATTCTCAACGCCGTCCCACGGATATTGCTCAATGGGTTGCGCCCGTTCTGCTTCATCTCTTTCGAGAAAACGGGGCATGAAAAACTCGTGCGTCAACGTGGTCAGCATCACCCGCCCCGTTTCACCGTAGCCTACGGTTTCTTCCGGATTGTCGGGGTTGACCAATTCAATGACAGCGCGGGGTTGTGGCGGATAGTAGATTATCGCGTAATCATCCGCGGGGTCAAACGGTTTGCAACACGCCAAGCCCATGAGCGTGTTTCCATACGTCGGCATAAATTCCACGCCCGGCACCAACTCCTCACGGGCAAAGCGATGGAATTGGGCATCCATCTCCGTGCCGCCGCAAAAGATGCCTTTTATGCCAGCCTTTGGTAGGGAGATCTTTTCGGACAATGCTTCAAGCAGCTTCGGTGTTGTGAACAGACACTGGATATTCTCGTGGGCGCGTAGGATATTTAAGGCTTGATCAATAACGTGATTTTTATAAAGATCCAACTCCTGATGCTTTCCGTACTGAATCAATTTGTTTACCCACCGCGGATCGAGATCGACGAGGAAGCAGATGCCGCCGCGATGCTGTGCTAGATACTCAACGGCAAGACGAAGCCGTCGTGGTCCTGAGGGACCGAGCATCAACCAATCGCTGCCGGGCGGGAAGCTTTCGTTGGGCAAAGTTTCGCTGAACATCTCGTAATCGATCTGAAAATCACGGATGCTGATGCGAGTTTTCGGAACACCGGTGGAACCACCTGTTTCAAAGACATAGACAGGTTGGTCTGCATACCCCTTAGGCACCCATCGCCGCACCGGTCCACCGCGCAACCATTCATCTTGAAAATGTCCAAGCAGTTTTAAGTCGTCGTAGCTTCCTATTTTCTCACGAGGATCAAAGTCGAGTGTCTCTGCAAATTCCAACCAAAATGGGGCACCGGTCTCTGGACTGAAATGCCACTGAACAATTTCACGCACGTGGGCATCAAGCCGATCCCGTGCTTCTTCCGCTTTTTTAGATAATGATTGATTTAGGTGATCCATAGTTGTAAATGTATCCTGTATGATGAGAGGCTTAATCCGCTGGCTTCCAGCCGATATCGATACTTGGATAATCCTCAACGTAACGCTGTAACTTCGGAGGGAGTCCTTCCATGAACCGGTGCGCGGATTCAGGTAATTCCCACGGAATTGAGAGTTTTTCTCGAGTCGGACGAAAAATAAAACCACATGAGAGACGGGGTTCATCGCCGCCGTGTGGAAAAGCACCGTGATACGTCCGCGCCGCAAAGATGATGAGATCGCCCGGCTCTGTGAAAAGTGGAACTGTGCCCGGCATATCCATCCGATCATACGGTTTCGGTTCTTCGCCCGTTCGATGGAATGAACGCCGATCCGCCGTGAATTCAAACCCGTCGGGCGGTTGCCAGTTAGCCCTATGAGAATCTGCGATAATTGCCAGCCCTGCTCGGCTCGGATGGGTGCCGTTGAGATAGAACCACATACCGTTGGGCCAATCGCCGCGATTCAGCACGTCGCCGGAGTGTTTTGGCGGCGGTTCAGAAAAGCCACACCAGTCGGTATGCCACAGCACCGGACCCGATTCAACATTCTTCAGGATTGCAGCGGATCGATGGATCGTGAGTGCGTCGGTCCCAAAAACAGATCGATTGATATTCAGATAATCTTCATTCTCAAGCAGTTTCCAGAGGGGCTTTGAGTATTCGATGAAAGCGTGCTTGGTACGCGTTTCCCCAAGTCCCAAGTCGTCCTCCGGATCGAGAACCTGACTGACCGATTCCTTCAATTCCTCCACATAATCCAGCGACAATACCCCCTTTACAACGGCAAAACCGTGTGCATCATGACACGCCTTAATCGCTGAGAGTTCGTCTGCCGTAAACTCATATCGATAGGGTAAATCGACAGGTTGAAAGTTATCTTTGGACATTAGATTACTCCTCCGTTACTCCAGCGCAATTGCAAAGAGCGTATTCCGACTTGCGATATACAGCACACCGTCTTTTGCTACCGGCGTGGTATAAACGGCGCTCCCCATGTTGGTCTCGAAAATAAGTTCCTTCTTTTTGCCCGTTTTTAAGATGGCGAGATCTCCGTCCTCGTCTCCGATGTATACCTTGCCATCCGCCACGAATGTTGATCCCCAAATCGCAGCAAAGGTGTCATACGTCCAATGGTGTTCACCTGTGTTGGCGTCAAGGCAGTAGACGAAACCGCTCAAGTCTGCTATGTAGAGCAAATCATCGTCGATTGCTACGGTGGACATCGTGCGGTGGAAATCTTCGTCGCCCCGATGCCAGACAGCGCCCGTTTCGGTGATGTCGCCTTCACCCGTTGCGTCAATCACCCACAGATGGCCCACCCCCTCACCATGTTCCGGGTCCTGTCCCACGCTGATGTAAACCCTATCCTCCCAGATGACAGGTGTCGAAATGATGTTATTGCGTGTTCCTCGCCCGCCCAATTCCCACACAGAATCTTTGGGGTTGCAGTCGAATTTCCATATCAGCTCTCCAGTTTCGGGTTTGAGGGAATAGACCCAACCGTCGCCGCCGGGAAAGATGACTTGGGGTCTGCCATTGATTACCCCGTAGGCGGGATTAGACCATTGACCGTGTAAGATGTTTTCGGCAGGAGAGGCATCTTCCCAAACCAATTCGCCGGTGTTTTTATTGAGTGCGATAAAACTCGGTGCAAAAGGGGAAGGAATGTGAACGTGCCCTTCGTCGACACCATTGCTCGTTTCCACAAAGAGCAGATCGCCTGCACCGACGGGCGAACAGGTGGCGAGATTGTGAGGAAAAACCTCCAGCTCCTCGATCATATCATACTTCCAGATAATGTCCCCATCAATTTCGCTGGTGTCAGTTTCTTCCGTGAAAGGACCATCATTTTCACCGTCCATAAAGCCTTCGGTATCAACACAGACAACTTCAGCGCGGTTGGAAATATAGTAAAGCCGATCGTCCTCAATGTAAGGTGTTGAACAGATGCCCTGTTGAGGCCAATCATTAACACGTCCGGCGGGGAGTTTGGTGTGTGTGGATTGCCAGAGAAATTCCCCATCCGATTCACGGAACGCCATCATGACACCACGGTCGCCGGTAAGTTTTGGGTTTCGCCTCCCTTGATTGTTCGTTCCGACAAACACCTTGCCACCGATAAGGAGGGGACCCGCGTAGGTCTGTGAACCTAGGGTTGCCGTCCATTTGATGTTCAATCCGGTTTTCGCGTCCCATTTTACCGGTAGATTTTTCTCGTCGGAGACGAGGTTTCGTGATGGCGTGAATCCCCACATCGCCGTCTCAGCGAAGGCGGACATTGCTGATACTATCAAAACCGTTGTTAAGAAAATGGTATAAACGGTAACACCTGTTCCTATAATCTGTTGATTTCTCATTTTGCTCCTCTAAAATTGTGAGTAGTTGATAACCGTAAATTAAAAATTGTCTAACTGCGTTCTTTTAATTTCACTCAGTTCTCCGTCGCGAAGTTTGTATTTATCATAGAAATCTGTGCAGTCGTAATCGGAGTATTTTTCCAACACCTTCACACACCAAGCAAATAGGGTTCTAAGCGAAGCGCAGACATCGGGACGAGACAGAACATGCTCAATGTCAATCTGATCGAGAATCCTTCCGCCATCCTCAATCTCTCTAAAACTAGGATACATCTGTCTAAGGTCGCTTTTAGGGTGACGAATCATCTCCACATTTCCCTCGTGATCTGCCAAAGAATTTCCAAAAACGGTCTTAATCGCTCTGACATCTGCAAAATAGTAAGCCTCAAGCATATTCACCAGAAAATGCACCGATGCACGATGCTTCAAGGTGTCTAATACCGTATCAAGTACCAATCGGTAGCGGTCAAAGATCTGTTGTGCTTCATCTCTGCGGTCATACTCCAGATCATCTATTAAGAGGACAAAATGGCAAGCGTCCGTTATTAGATACTTTCTTGCCTCCAATCCAATTTTTGTGTCTTTATCAGGAATGTTCTTGCCGTTGCGAAGAGCTTTAATTCTTTTCGTTGAGGTGATTGCCCCAAGCTGACCGACGCGTCGAATCACTTCAAAGGTGCAAATCCCGGACTCCATTAACGACCTAAATAACTTTGGAAGATGCTGCTCTTCAGTTTCCCCGGTAACGATTAAGCCAAAGTGGAAATAAGCACATTGCGGATATTCGGCAGACTGTGGTCCCTGTCCGGTCATTCCCCCTTCTCCTTGGCGTAAGGTTTACTTTGGGGGGCAATAGCTTCAGCCATGTAAAGCGAGCCGGTATCGTAGCTTTCCAGCAAATCTTTAATATCTTCCATCTCGCTGACCCGCGTTAGGGTTGTCTGTCCAGCCTCATCTAGCCCTGTCGCCAAAATATCTTCCGGGTCAAACTGACCAATCAAGACAGGCGAGTGCGTTGCGATGAAAACCTGCCTGTTCCATTCCTTTGTGGCGTGCTTGACTGCTTCCGCAAACACAAAGATAGCATGAGGGTGGAGCGAGGTCTCTGGTTCATCGAAAACAATCAGTGAGTCTCGATCTGTTCCCTCAGAAAATAGAGCCGTTAGGTGAATAAGCATTTGCAGATGACCATCCGACACACTGAGTGCTGGAATTGGGTCTCGGCAGCTTTTTTCTACGAAGCTAGCGTAGACTCCGTTTGGTCCCGCTGAATCAAACACTATATCTTTGAAGGTGGGGAAACTATTTTGCATGAAACTGATGATAGTTGCATAACGTGAATCAATCGCACCTTTACCATGAATGTTTCGCAGCACCGACCATAGATTCCCACAGTCCTCGCGCAATGAGATATCCATGCCTGACTCCGAACCGCGATGTTTAAGCCCATATAAGTCAATATAGTGAGAATGGTAAAAATGAACCGAATTGAGTAGATTTCGTAAATCAAAAGTTTCTATAGAAAGAAGGCCCGACTCCTGAATATACTGAGTCAAAGCAAGTTTTTCTGGGAAGGTCAAGCGAGTTCGCACCGGAGGGTTTTCTTCATGATAACAGAAATCAGCCTCATCGCTGCCTGGTACTCGTTCTATCAAGCGAACTTCTCTTCCCGTGGGACGTAAAATTTCCCCGGCATACGGCTGAATTTGTCCAAGTGAAAATCGTAATAGAAGTGCATAATCGGCAAGAGCTGTTTCCACTCCAATTACTATGCCTTTCCATTCATCGATTCCCTGCCGCAACATACCATAACCGTTATTCCGCGTCCTAGCAGCCTCTTCAACATCTCGAAAAACACAATCTCGGATCAACCGAATCGCTTCCAACAGCGTCGATTTTCCTGATCCATTCGGACCGAAGAGAACGTTAATTGGTTGTGTTTCAACTGAGACATCTGCCAATGAACGGAAGTTTTTCACGTGTAAACGGGTTAGCTTATTGTCCATGACTCCTCCTCAATCCCCCCAAACCTTCAGATTATCGTAATAAACCTCCGCAGGCGAATAGCCGTAGATGCCCGGACTCCCTTCCCGATTCGGCAGTGGATCTTCGACGATAATCGTCCATTCTTCAGGCTCTGGATCGCCCTTTGCCCAAACCTTTCCCTTGACGTGCGCCGTGTCATCGACAACATCCACCGTCATTTTCATCGTATACCAAACGTTCGGCTCCCACTTAAATTCAATCCACTTTGCCATTCGGAGATCGGATCGCCATGAAAGCACCTGAAGCCGTTGGTGATTGCCCTGCATCTCAAGGGTGTAGCGATTGGCGATGAGTCCCATGTCTGGCATGTTTCGCTTAGGCTTGGTGCCTAACAGATCAACCTGAACGGTGTAATTCCTCATGTTCGGAGGACCAAGATAGACATTAGAGCGGTGTAACCCACGGCGGGCGGGCGGTTTGACGAGAATTTTGTTCCCATCCATCTCACGAACGGCGAAGCGGTTGGTTGCACGGACCCAATGGGGTGGACTCTTTCCTTCCTCTATCGACTCAAAATCCTCCTGCCACGGCAACGGTGGGATGACCCGGACACGCGCAGAGGTTTGTAGATCCCCGATTTTTGCCGATACCGTCCCAGCTTGACCGACCTGACTCGGTTCAAGGCTCAATTTTCCGTTTTCATCAATTGCCCCTGATAATCCGGCCAGCGACCACTCGGCAGCTTTTTCGCCAATCAGTCCGCCTTCATCATCAAAAGCGCGAAGGCTAAATTGGACGCTATCTCCCGGTTGAACTAGAATTTCGGTGGGAACAATCTGTATTGATGCAAGAGCAGAAGTAGACATCGCCGCAGATTCAGGCATTGAAGGGACAGGTTGGGTTGAGGTAGAAGTTCCCTGAACCCCTAAGCAGTAAAGCCCTTCCTCGGTGGTAAAGTAAACGCGACCGTCAGCGATGGCGGGTGAACCGAAAATCTCCGCATAGTGACCGGGTTCCCTTTCAATCTGTGTTGTACTAAGTGTTTTGCATTCGCTCTCACCCGGTTGCAGGATGTGGAAGTGTCCGTTGACTTCCGTGACATAGATTTTGCCATCGGCGACGACAGGAGATCCTTTGCCGACTGTGCCTAGGCTATGTGTCCAATGCACCTCTCCGGTTTCGCCATCGAGACAGTGTAAATTCGCCGCGCTATCCACAACATAGAGGCGACCGTCAGCTATCGCTGGAGAGCTATAACCCGCCTCTATGCCGTCAACGCGCCAGAGTTCGTGCGTCTTGGTAATATCCCCTGTGCCTGTTCCGTCGATGCAGACAACGCGTCCCATCACTGTCGTGTCGGTGTTCTCCCGATTGTGGCTTGCGTAGACCCGTGTGCCATCTACAACCACTGACGCATTGAGCGGTCCCTGACTTACTTGAAATCCCCAAACTTTCTCTCCCGTCTGCACATCCATTGCGTACACATGACCGTCCGAATTGCCGTCGATTAATAACCGACGACCATTTATCTCTGCGACGACAGAGACAGGGTAGGTCGTATCCTTCGGAGGACCGCCGGGCTTCGCCGTCCACACCACCTCGCCGGTCTTTTTATTAAAGGCAAAATAACGATGACGCATCGCGGCGTGGCTCCCCCAACTGGTGTTGAGGAAACTAAGAATCACAAGGTCCCCATCCACAACGGGTGTAACAGTCCGCCCACCATAGCCCGTGAACCGACCATATTCCTCCGTCAAAGAGTGAGACCAGACAATCTTTCCGTCCTTGTCGAAACAGGCAAACACCCCACTGATGGTGTGGGCATAAATATAGCCCGTTTCCCTATCGCCAGCCAAACTAGTCCAACCCAATCGGTTAAACGGGATAGTGCTATGAAAGACGTTGAATCGGTGTTCCCAGAGCATCTTCCCCGTTTCGGCGTCGAAGCATGCAACCTGTTCCTGCTCGGTGATGTCCATCCCAACGCGCCCGATAACATAGACCCGATCGTTCAAAACGATTGGTGTAGAGCGACCGATAAAGTCTGCCTTCCAAAGCAAGTTTTCGCCCTCCAAAGACCAGCTTGAGACTAAGCCGGTTTCTGAAGACGAACCATCTTGATTGGGGCCGCGCCAACTGGGCCAATCCGAAGCTAACGCGTTATCAAGCCCAATCAGGGAAGCGCAAAAACCTATCCCTATTAAGATAAAATAAAGAAATACATTAAACGTAACCCGAGTTCGCATCCGCATCTCCTATCCTGTGCTGTAATGTGTTGGTGAGTCCAAGAGTATCAATATAGCATTAGACTATCTACCGCTTAGAATGATTATATAACATCTAAAATTAAATTTCCCTTTAACAGCGCACTGTTGGTTCAACGAAAACATTTTATGTTAAGCGAGCCTACAAAGTCAATCAAAAACTTACTCGCATCGCGTGCCAAAATCTGATAAAATAGTGGAGACATAATTGGCATTATGTTGTAGAATATGATGGAGATACGGAGATACACTCATAGTGCTGCTACGCCTGTTTGATGTTTCCCACATAGGAGGGGTGTGCCATGATTCGTGTGATTAAGCCAGAAGGTTTCGGCAACATTCAGTTGGAAGATATACCGATTCCTGAGATTAACAGTCGTCAAGTTTTGGTGCGAACACATACCACGCTGATTAGCCGTGGTTCTGAACTGTTTCGTCGTTACATCATGGAGGAAGCAATTCCGCCATCAATGATGGGGTATTCCCTCACGGGCGTCGTTGAGCAAATTGGATCGGCGGTCACGGAGTATCAGGTCGGGCAACGGGTGATGGTCGTTGCACCCCACGCCGAATATGCCGTCGGAGAGGTGGATGCCAGCGTAGATGGACGGGTCGTGCCGATCCCGGATGATCTCTCCTTTGAAGAGGGGACATTCCTGCCTCTCTCAATCAGTTCGATCGCTTGGGCGGATTCATCAGGGGTTCAAGAGGGCGATACGGTCGTCATTCTTGGGCAAGGCATCGTAGGGAGTCTGATGATGCAAGTGTTGCGCGGATACGCTCCTGACCGCATCATCACGGTCGATGCAGTGGCGCTGCGTTGTCAACTCTCCAATGAATTGGGTGCGGATGTTACTATCAACGCTTCGGAAGAAGATCCCGTTGAAGCGGTGCAACGTTTAACCGATGGGAATGGGGCAGACCTTGTCATCGACTGTGTCGGCGGACACGCTGGGGTTAAATCGTTTGAGCAGGCGCAAGACATGGTGTGCAGTAGGGGAACCATCCAGTTGATTGCGTTATACCAAGGTGCCCCGTTGCCGTTGTATTCATCAAAAATTATGAGCAAACGACTTGTCGCGGGTGTCCTTACTGATGAACCACGCGGACAAATTGCCGAACGTGCGATAGAGAATATTCGTTCAGAAGAGATCCAAGCAGCCCAAATGATTAGCCGCAGTTTCCCTTACCAGAATGCGAAAGAGGCTTTCGACTTCTTGTGGGAGCATCCGGACGAAGCGCTTGCCGTTCAGCTAATCTGGCAGTGAGCACCCCAGTTACGCCTCAATCGTAGGGGCGGGGTTACCCCGCCCGTGCTTGCTAATGAACAAGTTGTTTTCACGCTTCACGTTTTACGTTTCACGAGCCGTTTCACGAAAGAATCACGAATGCTCAATTACATTGTACGCCGCACCCTTTACGCCATCCCGATCCTAATCGGTGTCAATCTTATCACCTTTGTACTCTTTTTTATCGTCAACTCGCCTGATGACATGGCACGAAAGATTCTTGGAGAGAAAAATATCACCCAAGAGGATGTAGACCGCTGGAAACGAGATCGTGGCTATCATCTGCCGCTGTTTCTCAATACGGAGGAATCTGGGTTCTCAGTTTTCACGCAGACAATTTTTTCCCAGAAAGCCATGCGGCTATTCCTTTTCGATTTTGGTAAGTCCGATCGGAACAACATTGACATCGGTTACCAGATCTCCCACCGGATGTGGGCAAGTCTTGCTATCGCTATACCGACCTTTATCATAGGTTTGCTCGTCAACATCACTTTTTCGATGATCATCGCTTACTACCGCGCCACCTATGTCGATTTCTGGGGGACCATTGTTGCCGTAATTCTGATGTCAATCTCCACACTCTTTTATATCATCGCTGGACAGTGGTTGTTTGGCAAAATACTCCGTCTGTTCCCGATTTCCGGTTATGACACCGGCGTGAATATGCTAAAGTTTGTTTTTCTGCCCGCCGTTATTGGTGTCATTAGCGGTATCGGCACCGGCGTCCGTTTCTATCGCACCATTTTCCTCGAAGAGGTGAATCGAGACTATGTACGAACTGCACGCGCAAAGGGACTCGGCGAGGGCGTTGTGTTGTTCAAACACGCCTTGAAGAATGCGATGATCCCCATCTTGACAAATGTGGTGTTGGCAATTCCGTTTCTCTTCATGGGTAGCCTCGTCATGGAGAACTTTTTCTCAATTCCCGGACTGGGCAGTTTTACGATTGATGCTATCAACGCACAAGATTTCGCCATTGTCCGTGGCATGGTTTATCTGGGTTCGGTGCTGTATATTGTCGGCTTGCTGCTGACAGACATCAGTTATACGCTCGTTGATCCCCGAATCCGATTACGCTAACCGAAAGAACAGGACTTACGCACTTCGATTGTAGTTGCCCGATTCATCGGGCGTTGGCAACGGTATCCAGCGGCGATGAATCGCCGAAGATACCAGGGCTATTGCACTATAGTCCTGGCTCAACCAGCCCGGCGTGTTGCGCGACCGTTTCTGGTGTTTGCTTTGACCGTTTAACTGCGTAAGTCCTAAAGAACTGGAAAGGTCAGAAAAGTTGAAGACTAGCATTAATCAATACGGCGGTTTACAACGGACACTTGTCCGCTGGATTTTCGCAATCCTGTCAATTCAAGCCCTGTGCATTCCCATACCTGTCTTCGCTCAATCTTCAAATTATTCCGTTACCTTCAAAGATGTTACAGAGAGGGTAGGTATTAACTTTGTGCACTCGGCGGGGAAACGGTCCTCCCTGCTGCCCGAAGATGTCGGATCTGGCGCAGCCTTCGCCGACTACAACAGTGATGGTCACATTGACCTTTACATCGTCAACAACCCCGGTCCACTCCACGCGGAAGTCACGGAGGCATCGCCGGGAAATGTGTTGTATCGCAACAATGGTGATGGCACCTTCACCGATGTTACCGCGGAGGCGGGTGTCGGCGATCGTGGCTACGGCATGGGCTGTGTTTTCGGCGATTATGACAACGACGGAGACCTAGACCTTTATGTCACGAACTATGAGCAAAATGCATTGTATCGCAACAATGGCGAGGGCACGTTTACCGATGTCACCGCGGCGGCGGGGGTCGGTGATGCGCGATGGGGAACGGGTGCAGCATTCGGCGATTATGATAATGACGGGGATTTGGATCTCTATGTCCCCAACTATATCGAACATGATCTCGACAAATTAGCGCAAGACCAAAAGACATCAATGCAGTACGGACAATCCGTGCCGCGTATATTGAACCCCCACTCCTTTGAGCCGCAGGACAATGTAATGTATCGCAACAACGGAGATGGCACCTTCACCGATGTCACCGCAGAACTAGGCGTTGAGTCCCACGGCGGACGCAGCTTGCAGGCTATCTTTACAGACTTTGATCTGGACGGCGACCTTGAGCTTTACGTTGCCAATGACCTGTCACCCAACTTTCTGTATCGGAACAACGGAGATGGCACATTCACAGACGTGAGCGATGCGTCATGGGCGGCAGATTTTCGGGGATCAATGGGGCTGGCAACCGGCGACTACGATGGCGACGGAGATCTCGACCTTTTTATGAGCCACTGGATCGAGCAGGAAAATGCCCTGTACAGCAACATGTGGAAAGAGGAAGGGGCGATTGCAGGGAACGCCTCGAAAGCGGAAGAGGGGCAACCCATCCGCCTCGTTGATGACTCCTACGGAGCATCGCTTGGCGAAGAAAGCCTTAAATATGTGGGTTGGGGAACAGATCTGTTCGACTACGATAACGATGGCGACCTTGATATTTTTGTCGCCAATGGACACACCTTCCAATATCTTGATAATTACGACCTGCTGATCCCGCAGAAGGATCAGTTTTTTCGTTACGATGGTGATGGGGTTTTCGCCGATGTGTCCGCAGCGACCGGTATTGCTGCGATGCCGTATCGAGTGGGACGTGGCACTGCTTTTGGGGACTACGATAACGATGGCGATGTCGATATGTTTATCGTCAACAATCACGATCGTGGGGTGCTACTCCGAAACGAAGGGGGCAATCGCAACAACTGGCTGCATATCAAGCTAATTGGCACGAAAGGCAACCGCGATGCTGTCGGTGCAAGGATTCGACTCAAGGCAGGAGATCGGATACAGCTGCGTGAAATCAACGCCGGCGCAAGTTATCTGTCCTTCAACAGTTTAACCGCCGAGTTTGGACTAGCACAGGAAACTACAGTAGATTGGATTGAGGTAATTTGGTTGGGAGGGAATACTGAACGCTTTACTGGTATAGGTATAAATAAGCGGGTGGTGCTGACAGAGGGTACTGGCATCCAAAATCTGATTCAGCAGCGATAGCCGTAGGTTGGGTTGAACGGCATTCATAAAACATACTAGTGGCTCCTCTTTGATGGTGGGCTTTGATTCCGCGTGAGATCTCACAAACATAGTGAAACCCAACTCTAGATTATCAGCCCGTGGATTGGGTGTTGGGTTTCACTGCATCTATCTATAAAACGGTGTTGTTGAAAGGTTGAACTGCTGTCGTTGTGAATAGAGATTTGCTTTCAATCGTTCAACCCAACCTACGCTTCTGTAAAGCACGAACAGAAACCGAGTTTATGTCAAAAACTCGGTTTCTGTTGCACACTCCTATCTACCTACGCTCCCTCCGCCAAATTGTCACCACCGCCGGAATTGTCCCAACAATTAGAAACCCGATAACACCCCAAATGGGCCACAGAACTGGCTGATTCCATTCTTCCTGCCGCCGAGCGCGCAATGTGCTATCAATCCGTTTATATTTGAGAGTATTATAACCGGTGGTGTTTGGTTTCCCATTTTTCAACCATTCGTGATATAGGCCAAAATTAACACGGTGATAAGCAAACACCCAAGGCGCGTCCTGTTGCAGGATTGATTTCATCTGGCGGATAATCTGGAGCCGTTCAGGTGAGTTGTCCATGTTTTGCATCTGATCAAACAGCCGGTTGTATGCTAAATTATCGTAATTAGAGACATTCTCGCCATCAAATTTGAGCTTACTATTCGGTCCGTAGAGCAGAAAGAGGAAGTTTTCTGGATCTGGATAGTCCGCATGCCAACCCCACATGAGGATCTGGGAACTTCCGTTTCTTACCTTGTCTCGAAAACGGTTATAGTCTGTGGTTCGGATCTCCAATGTAATGCCAATTAGCTCAAACCGCTTACGCACCCAATTCAGGAAAGAGGTCGCTTGCGGTCCAGTTCGGTAGTTGTCAAAATAAAGGATGAGCGGATTGCCATTTTTGTCCTGACCGCCGGGGTATCCCGCTTGAGCGAGGAGTTGACGCGCCTCCTCCACCGATTTGCGAGTTGCCCCCTGTTCCGCATCCCAGTTATAGACATACGGGTTGATGCCGATTTCGCCCTCCTCATATCCGAATATACCGGGCGGGATTGGGTTGTGTGAGGGGATACCGCGTCCGTTAAGGAAGATTTCGATGTATTCCTCATAGTCCAACGCAATCGAAATTGCCTGACGGAGTTTCCGCCGATCTTCGGTGTTGCCGCCAACCACATCGTCGAGCATATTGAACGCAAGATATATTGTGGTCACATCCACATTTGTTTGTAGCACGATATTTCGGGAACCCAAAAGTTCGCTCGTCCGTGGGTCACCGGTATCTGAGAACGCGATCGCCTGATCAAAGGTATCTGAGGATATCCCGGAGACATCGTAATACCCTTGCAGGAATTTAGCCCAGCGGGGGATATACTCCTTTTCTAGTTTGTAGACCGCTCTGGGAATCAATGGCAATTTTGCACCCGCATCGGCGAGCAATCCCGCTTCTCTATCACCGACTTCGCCTTCCGTGGGGTACAATTCGGTGTGAAAATTCTCGTTGCGGACGAGGATAATCTCCTTGTGCGACTTGAAGGTATCAAGGCGATAGGGTCCTGTCCCGATTGGAAATCGATCTATTGTAATGTTCCGATCCTTCAGCGCTGTCTGTCCATAAAAATCAATGACCTCCTTAGGCATCGGTGCAAAGAAAGGCATCGCCAGCCAGTAGATGAATTGTGGATATTTGGTTTTGAGGATGATTTGATAGGTGTAACGGTCAACGACTTTGACTCCCGGAAATGGGAAGGCATTTATATCCAAAGCGATAGGATTCTCACGTTCATCGACAGCTTGATTATAGGTGGCACCCGCTGCAGCTCGGCGTTTCTCACGCTCTGCCTCCAGAGCATCTCGTAATGCTTGTGCATATTCTCCCATACCCAAGATATAGTTGTCTAATAGACTCAAGAGAGGGCAAGCGACCCTCGGATCTGCCAGCCGCTTAATCTGGTGGGCGTAGTCGTCGGCGACCAGTTCCCGCGTGTCCGTTTCAGGGAAATCTCTTACTTCGTAGACCTCTTTTACATCGTCGGTTGTCAGTCGATGGTAACGGAAACCTCCCGCTGCGTCCTTCGCAAAGCACGGGTGTGGCTGATACTGGATTCCGGGGCGGATGCGAATCTCATACACCGCTGTCGCAACCTGCTCAGGAGGAACATCAGCCGGCAAGGGGTTTCCTGCGAGGTCAAAATAACGCGGTTTCGGTACAGATTCAGCCGTCAGTGGGATAAGCTGATATGGACGTTTGAGGTAGTGGTACTGAAGCGGGGGTTCGTAGATCTGTTGGATAAAGCGGTATTCACCTGAACTGTACGAAATTGCCGGATCCAGATGTTTCGGTTCCTCCGCAAAAGTGCTATAGTAAATTTCCTGCGTTTGCTCTGAAACCGGATAGGGATTGTTGGGGATACAGCCCGTTGCCCAAAGGACGAGGATAATGAGCCATAGCTGATTCAAGGTATGTTTTAATTCGTGTCGTGTCATAAAGTTTTTCTATTAGGAGTTACGCACTTCAGTAGGGAACAACGATCGTTGTTCCCTACGAAACATAGCCGGTCCCTAAGAACCTACTGTAGTTGCCCGATTCATCGGGAGACTGTAGTTGCCCGATTCATCGGGCGTTGGAAGTTGTCCTGTGCGGCGATTTATCGCCGAACTACAGGTCGAAGATTCTCAGAACGGAGGTTTTAAGCGTTCAACTGCGTAAGTCCTATCTATATTGCGTAAGTTAAGTGAGCTCGGAGTGTATGATAGTATCTAATCTGTTGACAGAATATCTGTGCTTCGTTGATTCTGTCAATAAAAAAGTGTAATTTTGTAAATTTTATGACTGGTGATACGGACTGAAAATGCTTGAATCAATGGACAGATTGTGATATACTGCTATAACGACTTTAGGATTATTTAAAGTGAGGCGCAATCGATAACTATCAATCAGGAGGTCACATATCGATTATGGCTGGTGAGGCTTTAGGTTTGGTTGAAACGAGAGGGTTGGTTGGAAGCATCGAAGCGGCTGACGCGATGGTCAAAGCGGCGAATGTTCAACTTATCGGCTATGAAAAGATTGGCGGCGGATATGTCACGATCATGGTCCGTGGCGATGTCGGTGCTGTCAAAGCAGCCACAGATGCCGGGGCGGAAGCAGCCGCGCGAGTCGGAGAAGTCGTATCGGTCCACGTCATCCCACGACCACATGCAGATGTTGAATCGGTTTTACCCGTCCAAGAACAGTCCGATGACGACACGCTGACGATTGATATTGCCAACGATGAAGCAACAAATTGATGGAATCAGGGAAGATAACGGATGAATGACAAGGCACTCATTGAACTGGTCACTCATAAAGTGCTTGAACAATTAAAGCAGGACGAAGAACCCTGCGGTGGCTGCGCCTTGAGAACCTGCGCGGCTGGACAGCGTGCTTGCGATACTATCGCGCAGCAGCAGAGGATTCCGGTTGGTGTTTCAGCGCGCCATGCGCACGTAACTCAGGAACACTTGGAGATTCTGTACGGCGAGGGGCATCAATTAACGATCCACGCCCCTTTATACCAACCTGGTGCATTCGCGGCAAAAGAGACATTAACCGTCGTTGGACGACGTATGCAAGCGATTGAGGGGCTTCGGATTCTCGGTCCCGTGAGGGATTATTCTCAGGTTGAACTTGCACAGACTGATGCGATTCGCTTGGGACTAAATCCACCGATTCGTGATTCGGGCGATCTCGCCGGTTCAGAGTCAATTGTATTGGTTGGTCCCCAAGGATCTATTCACTTGGAAGAGGGCGCAATCTGTGCGACACGGCATATTCACATGACGCCCCAAGATGCGGAAAATTGGGGTATACGTGAAGGGGATTTGTTAACAGTGCGAATTCCCGGCGAGCGAGCGTTGACTTTTGAAAACATTCATCCAAAAATATCACCAAGCTATGTGCCGCAGATGCATCTAGATACAGATGACGCTAATGCTGCCGGTTTGCAGGGAGGAGAAGGCGTCGAGTTGCTGAGAGATTAGGGGTATCTAAGTGGAGTTCAGTCCAGAAATCATTCGGCGGATTGAAGCAGAAGTGGCGAAAGTTCTCAAACAACAAGGAATTGCTTTGGCATCTGCCCAATCCGATAAACGGATTCTGGCGATATTCGATGCTGCTAAAGTCGATCTTACGCGTCCTCTGGAACAACTTGATAGATGTATTCAGGGTGGCTATGCCGTTACAGCCATTTTGTCAGATATAGCGGCTAAGATCTTGGACATTTCCCGTATCCGGTCTACATGCGGAAACGAACAGGTCTTCGTCGCCGGCGAAATTACGGACCTTCAACCTTTTACCCAAGGCTTCTCCTCAATCGTTATTCCGACACTATCTTGCGCATTGGCGGCGAAGCTAAGTTTGGGAATGGGGGACACGCCGTGCGCTTACCTTGTATTCCAAGCGTTGCTTCGTAAAAACCGGGTTATAGCAACGTCTGATGGTTTTGAAATCTCGGATGGGTCTGAAGTCCCATCCGAAATATCAGAGTTAGGGAAAAATTACATTAAAACCTTGTCGGACTTTGGGGTTCAATTTGTTACGACTGATCGGATCGCTGAGACGGCTCTAAGTGACGGTACACACCATTTTAACCCGGACTCAGTCGGGATCCAGAATATTATCACCGCCTCGGTGATTGATAGACTTGCATCAGGTGTACGCGAATTTCGTTACACGAGTCCAGCGATTATTACACCACTTGCACGGGATTTAGCAGCCCGAAAGGGAATTCGACTCGTGGCGATGGATTAGAAATCTCAAATCAATATTTGGTATCGCTTTTGCCACAGTTATGTATCTCTATTGCTACGATTTGGACGCAACGGACACCAGATCTCTTCGCCCCTGTTGAACAGACAGGGGTTAAATCAAGTATGGCATCTAAATTGCTTATGGCATCTAAATTGCTATTGATACAGATTACGAAATCTATTGGTGGATAACGTCAAGTTCGCTCATGGGTTGTGATCGTCATGAGCGAACTCCTTGCATTGTACAAGGAAGTCACGAAAATCCGCTTTGCTAGGTGCACCTAAAAGGAGAGTTTCCATGAAATTTCGCATCTCGACTTCCATATGCCCGATGCTAACAATCTTACTACTGATGCTTATGCCCCATACCGCTCTGGCGCAGTATGACTACGACTACTTTTCGGACCGAATTAGTCGCGAACACCGGGACGCAGGTGATGTTGAGGACTGGGTCGAGCGTGGCAATGCCACTGTCACTGCAAGCCCTCGTTTTGAAAGCGGGATCCGCCTGACAGCTTGGGCAAATGAATCTGATAAAGCAGATGACTACGAATTTGCGATAGCCAGTGCAATCTATCTTTTTGAGATACCGCGACAGGCGCAGTACGTTGAGATTTTGGTGCGCTACCGAGGGGAACCCCATCGGGCGGACTTTGATTATGAGGAGATTGCAGGTCGTGTTTGGATTCGCAATACCAAACGTGAATATGCCCGCAGGAGCTATAATGATAACAGTGGGGATGAAACCCTCTATGGCGATACCTTCTTTTTACGTGCGAAACGTCGCTCAGAGACAATAAAAATTGCGACAGCAGGACGCGTTGATAACGGTATCCTTGAAATGCACATTGTCGCTGAAAATGGCGAGCAACTGGATATCGAATATGTTGATGTTGCAACCTATCAACGTCAACCTGATGTTCGCGTTATACACCGTTACGCTCGCGATTACCATTGGCAACCTTGGCATAGATACACCTATCTCTATTTTTACGATGGGCCATTCTATTACTGTACAGATCTAGGTTACTACATTCGATGGAACTATCCAGTCTATGACCATCACTATCTTGCGATTCGTCGCACTTATGGAGGTTACCTCCACAGTTACTATCGCCGTTACCCGCGTCGCTACCACCGCGATTCCTACTACCACGTGAATGTCCATGTTGATAAATCGCCTGAGAGACGACGACTGAATCGCTGGACGCCAACGCATGAAACGACCCGCCGCGAATATTCGCGGAGCCGATTGTCAGTCACCAAATCCAAATCGAACAGATCCAATGTACAAACCCGTGTCCGCACACTAATTACGGAGCATCGTCAGACACCGGTTCTTTCGGATCGGGTTATCCAAGGGTCAACGCTTTCTCGAAAGCGAAAACTTCCTGCTACAAGGAATGAGTCTAACGCGACCATACAACGGCAACGCAGTAGTCAGCGTTCTGCTAGTGACAGGTCCACTCCATCTTACCGTTCGCCTCAACGGAGGACTCCTGCTACAAGGAATGAGTCTAACACGACTATACAACGGCAGCGCAGTAGTCAGCGTTCTGGTGGTGACATCTCAACGAGAACCTACCGCTCAACTCAGCAGATCTTAAAACGTAAACGCTCAAGTTCGGTTGAGAGAGAGCCCCAATCTAACATACGCTCTCGCAATGCTCAACCCCGGACCTATCAGTATGATCGCTTCCGGTTTTCTCCAAAGGACAAGCGTTCATCGGATAGTGAGGTCTCTACCCGATCCAACGCAGAGCGACGGACGCGCCTTTACAACCGAACACAGCCTTCGTCGAGAAGTCGGCTGAGTACACCATCTTCGCGTAGCCGATCTTCAAGCGTCAAACAAAAGACAGAAACGCGTAGCCGATCTACGCAATCACGATCTCGTTCATCTGCTACTTCGCGTGTCCAGAGAGCACCAACTAAGCAGACAACTTCAAGTTCAAGCAGTAAAGATGACGATGATGAAAAACGAGAGCGTAGTCGCAGTACCACGAGAACTCAAACACGCAGTCGAAGAAAATAGTGCTAGCTTGCAACAAAAATAAAACAGTTAAGGTGGGCTTTCTTTTGCCTTAACTGTTTTTTTTATTGACAAGACTGCCGGGTTTTGCTATTATACACCTTTAGGGAGAGGTATAGGAATTTGACCAGATCTCTAGTGAAGTTATTTACTGTTACAGTTTTGATTCCCGTTTTATGCTTATTTTTACGGGTTCAAATCAGTGCCGCGCAGCCAAACGAGGACCTGCGCCTTGTGTCACCGATGGGTGCTGTAGGTCGTTCTGTGGTTTTGCCCGGCTGGGGTCAGTTTTACGCGCGTAAACGTATTTTGGGGACTACCTCCTTTGTGGGAACAAGTGGTCTCCTGATTGGTGCGTTAATTACCCACCAATCTTTCCGAGATGTTTACAACAATGAGTATGTTCCGGTTGCGTTAATTGATGATAAGTCTCCGGAAGCGCTTTTTCAATACAATCGAGCGAATCAACGCTATAAGTTACGACAGTTTTTCCTCTTCGCAGCAGCAGGCGTATGGGCGTATAGCTTGATTGATTCCTATGTTGGAGCAAATTTGTACAATGCAGAGGCGAAAGCGAACCAACTCATTGATGACATGAAACGGATTGGAGAATTGGGCGTACAACTTGAGGCGACTCCAACGCAACTTCAACTGGGTATTGTCAAATTCTTTTGAAAGGTCGAGCGAACACACCTGGCCCTTATGGAGGAAGTTTAGCCATGTTAAAAGTATTTGCCAAAATCATTGGGCTACTGCTCGTTTTTAGTTTGCTTACAAGTTGTGGGGATGTAGGTAGTGTCACCAAAGTCCAGTCAAAAGAGCTTGTATTAATTAACCAAGTTCTGAAAAACTGGCGCGAAGGATATCAGAGCGAAGACCTTGATATGTATATGAGCGCGTTCTGGGAAGACGGATTCCTTTACGTCTCAGATATGGGCACAATGGATGATAAAACAGATGATGTTATATTTGATGACATCCGCGCGGAAAGAGATTCCGCAAAGCACGTTTTTGACAGATTCCAAGATATTGAGATTGAGTTGTCTGAACCGCCTGAAATACAACTGAATACAGATCGGACACGCGCCGAAGTCAGAAACCATTATCGGATCCAAGGGTTTGTCGCCGATGGCGATTCCCTCGAAGGAGGATATACGGGATGGTTCGCTGAAGGGAATAATATTTTCACCTTCGAGTTAAGAAAAGGTGACGGTTCCGATACGCAAGAATGGCGCATCACTGAATGGAAGGATGAGGCGTTTAGCGAGGAGCAGATTAGAGCCGCCAACAACCTCCAATAATTTTTCGATGCACCGCTTAAGAGTTTCTAGCAAAGGTTATCTTTTCAGCAAATCTTTGCTATCATTTTATGATGTTTACCTAGTTCTACCTGTGATGTAGATTCTACCCCTCTTGTAAGGACGATGGTCCCATCAGCTCGCGTCAAAGGTTTATAGGCACAACTTTTTAACTACCTGAGTTTTTATTAATCTTGGGTTCTGCAATTTACGGTTGCCAGAATTTATGTAGTTTCGACCTCAATGCTTATCCAACCGGTATGTAACCTGCCTCTATTTTTCACCAGCCTGTTTCGATATCCTCTGTCCGGTAATGTTGACCACAACCCAAGGGAACAGTTGGTCAATATTTTTGCTCAACATCTGGGAATGATTCATCCTTTAACTGAATTCCAGTTGTGCTTCCCAAAAACTGTGCAAAAATAGGGAAGATTCGTTTCGATGTGAAGGGTTCAGTCCATTTTTGACCCATCTACTGACACATCACAATTAATTTAAGAAAAAACACTTGACAGAAAATTGCAGAAGTGTTATCTTAGGAATTACTTTTTTTCAAAGCAGAGTTTTATTGATAAAAAAAGTATAAATTGAATAAAGATTAGACCTGAATTTTTGCGTTTTTGTGATGGCAAGAAGGATGGGAAACGTGAGTGGCTTCTAAGCCAAGTATGTGGATCATCCGGATCACTGAATGAGCGATGGCTCAAACTCAATCAGTATCTAGCTTTGAATGTTAATTATCTACATACCAACTGTTTTCAGATGCTTGTATCCCAATAGATTGGGCTGCAAGGCTTAACCTGACGCCGCTGGAGTCCCATTCCAGTAGGAAAAATGTAAAGACTGCTTTTGCACCACATCTGGGTAACTAAATAGTTTTATATTGCTAATAAATCCTTGCTATAAGGAGGTTGCGATATGTTCCACCACTGACGCAAGTTAAAATGGGAGAAGGGTTGATAAACGGTAACAAACTCCAAAACCGTGATTAATTCGATTCCCTTATTTTAACTTGGTGTTTGGATGAACGTGATTATGGAGGTTTTATATCCTCACTTTTACGTCAAATGTAATTTATGATTTCCTCAAGGAGGCAAATGAAAGTAATGAAGTTTTTCAAACGATCACCTGATGTTCTTCTGATAATAGCAGGGCTAATCAGTTGTTTCGTACTTTATGGGTGCGGTGCAGCTAGCCTTGGCCCACAGGAACCGCTTTTACCAACGGTCGAAGGACAGGCAAACTTTTCCGACCGCTTCCAATTAGAAGAAGAACCTCAATTCTTCTATGACCTGTTTGGTAGAGAACTCCTCGAAGGTAACGAAGTGTACAATTACCGCGAGGTGAAAGAATTTGATCAAAACGGTGAACTGATTTTAGGTTGGACCGGTCAGTTGGATAGCGAACGATTTTCCGCCCAGTTGGACCGCCAGGTTTTAACCGAAGATAATTTCCGTGGCAGATTTACGCAATTCGTCATTGGTGACAATATGCGTATTAAGCCTCAAACCCTATTCCCTAACCGGTATATCATCTACAAAACGGAATTTGATGGTTTCCGATGGGATGTCTCGTTCTCTCAAGAACGTCACCTTTTCACGTTATTGAACTCTCGTATTTCTAACCCGGTGAAGTTGTCTGACGCAGCGGCGAACTTAGCACCAACATTGGGGCGTCGTAATGGCCTGAGCGATGATGTCGGTCTGCGTCATATTGAGAACGCACGTTTAATCGGCTTTCGTGCGCAAGGGCTGCTGGGTGATGTATTCCGCGTAGGTCTCACCTATGTCAATCTCCACAAAGAACACCCAGAACGGGTTGAGAATCCTCTGTTTGGTGGAACGGTTGCCAATACGCCGCCAGAAAGAATCATTGTTATCTTCCGAGATGATTCCCCTGAAGATAACAATTATGGCGCATTAACACATGACCTTGAAGACGATGGGCATGTAGCAAGGATTCAGGGTGGTGTCGGTGTTGCCGTTAGGCGGATAGAAGCACATGTTACTACGCAGGCTCTTTCCGGTTCTCCTGCAGACGGTCCAGACCGTCCGTTAGGTCCTGAGAGAACGCAGACGATCGTAGGTTTTATTGATGATATCGTTGCCGTAGAGGGAAGTGCTGAACCGATTGAATCCGCTGATGGTAACTGGAAAATTGCCGAAGGATTCAATAAGATGCAGTATATCTTAGACCTCACTTCTGAAGAACTTCCCAATGGACCCATCGATCCACGCACAGTGAAGTCCATTGAGTTTGAGATGACGGTTGCTGGAGATTACAATATCGTTGTCATCGGATTTAGTGAAGCAAACAGATCAGATGACCCACTCGCGGCGGAATGGATCAAGACCGAAGATGGTCATATCGAAACCCCGTATCGTGACGTGCTTCAAGCTCCCGGCAACTATGGTCGTTCAGATCATTATACGCAGAATCGGTCGAGTTTGAAACATAACCCAAGCAGGTGGGAAAATGAAGGTGCATCGCGTACGCTTCGGTATCGCTACGGTGCAGCGCGTGCTGGTGTACTGTATGGTATTGATTTAGAGGGGACCCTCTTTAATACCTTTATCCGAGCACACTATTCAATTAATGGAAAATTTAAACAGTATCCAACCATTCCGAGAGACCAGATCGGTTTCAGTCGCCTAAATCCTGAGATTGAAGGGGCTAATATCACCATAGATGAGGCAGAGGAGACTGCCGATGGATTGCCTAATCCAACCTATCAGGTTCCTCTTGATGCCAACGGCATCCCGACATACTCTGAGGCAGAGGGTGAAAGGTTTGAAGCTAAGTTGAATGGTGATCCGAATGATGATGGAGAGATGGGTCGTGAAACCGCTTGGTTTATCAACCTTAAGCAGCGTTACGGCAAACTTTTCCTCGAGCTAACTCGTTACCATATTGATCCAGGTTACACGACAACCTACTATAATTTCGGTGCGAACGACGCAAGAGATGCAACCTACTCTCTTGAACGAACGCCTGAATCCGGTGCAGAAGTCCTTCCCTTCGATGAGATTAATTATGCACTTATTGAAGACGATGACGATGACGACGACTGGCCAGATAGCATTGACTTTGACGGTGTTCTACCGCAAGCCGATGACCGTGACCAGAACGGCATCCTCGATTTCCAAGAAGACTTCCTCATCTTTGAGGCGGATCCTCCGGTTTTTGAAGATCTCGTTGACGAAAATAACAATGGCGTGGTCGATTCATTGGAAGATGATTTTGAGCCGCAGTATGAATACGGTATCAACCGCGACGGATACCATATCAGTGCTAGCTATGACTTACTCGATAACATGACCCTCAAGTTGGGTTGGTTAAATGAGGGTGAGATTTCCAGCCAGCGGAAGAACGACTCAAAATACGCCCATCTCCGCTATCAACGCGACGTTCCGGATTTCGGAACAATATTGTTCCAGAATCGTTTTGTCGATGTTAGCGATGATATTCCAGATTACTCGATCACCTTACGGCCCGGCGAGCTAGATGCCACGCAGGAATCTGACTTCCTCGATTTCTTCAAGACACGCGTCAATGTGACAAGCCTTCAGTTCCTCTACAGCGCGATTCCCAACCTAACCCTTGAAACCAAGTTCTTAGTTGACTGGCGGAGGCAGTTGGGACTTGATGAAGAGGATGCCGTTGCGCTTGATGTCTTCCATCCTGAAGAAACGCAGGAGGATAGGGTAGATGATCGGGTTGATTTCATGGTGCTAGATGAGCAGGTCCGCGCTGATGGAGACCGGAAGTCATTTCCGTTCTATCCCGATCACGGGCTAAACCCGCTGGATCCAGAAGATCTTGGTTTGATCTATGATCAAGAAAACTGGATACCACGCCGTTACCAAGAGAAAACCGTTCGGAATCAGATCACAATTATCAGAGCCAAATATGAAATCCCATTGGGCGATTTGCCCGGAGTGGACAGAATTGGTGAAGATTTAACGCTGACACCGATGGCAAAGTATATCTGGACACGAGCGTTTGATCATACGCATGATGACATTGTAACTGGTGTGTATATCGACCCGCTGGATCCGGCGAAATTTCAACCCGATGATCCGGAAGTCATTGAGTACCTTCGATTTAACAAACGTAGCCGTGAAGATGTTCTCGGTGTTCGTTTGGATTATCAGTTTACTCAAAGAATGAATATCCTCGGCGGTTTTCAGTATCGCAAATTCACCAACCGCGATCAGAGTATCAAAAACTATTTAGCAACGCCAGCGTTTGCGGAGGCTGATATTCCGATTCTGTTCCGTCCGGACATTCGTACACGGATCTTTGAAGTTCAGTCAATCAGTCGAGGTGAGTGGCAAGGTTTTAATATCGTCATTCTCGCTGGTTTCAGAAGAACCACCATCTTGCTTGACCATACGACAAGTAATACAACGTTCGTCCGAGCAATGATGGGCTTCTAACAATCTCCGAAAGTGCCAAGCATTTTTGTGCTTGGCACTTTTTCGATCTTACCGCAACTTTCAAAAAACAGAAGTGTTTATAGGTCAAGGGCAGGGCATTGTCCTTTGGAGTAGCGGGTATAAGATGGACGACGGTTCGCAACCCGTGTTGATACCACAATTAGCCATCCTCGTGGACAGGGACTCGTAAGAATCCCCATCCCTTTAGGATGGTAGAGTATGTCAAAAAGCCAATGCTTTGTATTGTATAAAAGTTTAGTCGTCCGATACGAGGTGGTTGAGGCGACTTAAAATTGAGGGTAATATGTAGTCCACCCTCCAAATTTTACTCCACCTTAAAACTCCAATAGGGGGAATACATGAAACACCTGAGTTTAACCTTAATGCTAGCTAGCATGTTGATTATGTGCAGTGCGGTTGCGCTTGCTCAAGATGCGACAACCGGCACGGTTCGCGGTAACGTTGTGGACACCACAACGGCACAAACGCCGATTAGTGGGGTTAGAGTTGTTGTTGTTGGCACCGATGGCACGGAACATGAAGCCGCAACGGATGATGTCGGTGAATATAGCAAGCCAGGCTTGCCGCCAGGGCGTTATCTCCTCAGTATTTACAAAGATGGATATGGCGACCGAACCGGTAAACCGGTCACCGTCGTTGCTGGAGGCGATCACTATGTACCGCTGAAAATGACCAAAAAGGATACAATTGTCACTTTCTTCGCTAAATTTGGTATTGTCTTCTGGCCACTTCTCCTCTGTTCTGTCGCTGCGTTGACGTTTATTATTGAACGCCTCTTTACCTTCATAAGAAGCCGTTCCAAGCTCGGTACAGAGCAGTTCATGGCAAGCATTACCGATTCTTTACGTAACGATAACATCATGGAAGCGGTCTCAACCTGTGAAGAAGCCGGTGGTCCACTTGCAAACGTTCTGAAAGCCGGTCTGTTAAGATACAGTCAAGCCCAGATCGAAGAGCAGGAGATTACAAAAGAAGAGGTACAGGAATCCATTCAAGAAGCGGGACTCCTTGAGATTCCAGAACTTGAGCGCAACATTCCTGTTATTAGTACGGTCGCAGTTATCTCACCGTTGTTTGGTCTCCTCGGTACGGTTATGGGTATGATTAACGCATTTACCACGATTGCATTAGAAGGTACTGGTGACCCGCAGGCACTCGCTGGTGGTATTTCCCAAGCGTTGCTAACCACTGCTGGGGGTTTAACCATTGCTATTCCGTGTCTCATTTTCTCCCAGGTCTTTGAGAGTTGGGTCAACAAATTCGTGCTTGAGATTGAGCAGGTTTCGACAGAAATCGTGAACCAACTGATTCTTGGTCAATCAGGTGCGTAAATTTCAATGTTCTCCTGTCACCCTATGGGCAACCCCTTTAGGGTGGCAGGCAGACTTACCTTTTAGATCAGGAGGTAATCGAAAATGGCAAGTACGCAAGCACCTAGCGGTATGACCAAAATGGCGGCTAGGGAACGGAGATCGGCTAAGCTCGATATGGCTCCGATGATTGACTGTGTGTTCCTGCTTCTGATTTTCTTCATGGTTTCGACTAGCTTTGCACCGATGCCTGGCATTCGTGTTCAATTACCGCCTCCAGGTAAACCGAATCCCAATAAACCCAAAGGGCTCATTGTGAGGATTGCAAACCCTGAAGGTGCTCAGAAGTATGGCACGATGATCTTGAATGACGAGATTGTTAACATCAATCAGATGTTTACCGAGTTCATTCATGCTCCCGAAGAGATCAAGAATATGGTAATTATTCAGTCAGAACGGGATGTCATGCACGAGCAGATTATTAACGTGATGGATATTGCAAAGCAAGCAGGTATAGACAAAATCGGCTTTGCAGTGGTGGCAAGGGAATAACAAAGGAGGATACTATGGCTGTGCAAATGCGAACAGGGAAGGGCAAGGAACGTGGTCAAGCCTTGATGATGGAACCGATGATCGATTGCGTGTTCCTACTGCTGATCTTCTTTATGGTTTCAGCAATTATGCGTGTCCCTCCGCCGTTTACTGTGACGCTACCGGAGTCAGCTACGAAGCACGACTTCCCGCGTAAGAAATTCAATCTCTTTATCAGTGCTGATGGCAGAATCTCATTTGATGATCTGGAGATGCTAACGCTGGATCATATGGAGATGTATCTGTCATCAAAAGAGTCTCAAATTACGACACTCATTATCAAAGCCGACAGACTTGCCAAACATGGCAGAGTTATTGATGTCATGGAACGTGCAAAACGTCGATTTAGTAAAACGGAGGGGCAAGAAATCGCTTTGATGGTCGCAGAGGAAAATTACGGGAATTAATGACACATTAACCTAAAGGCAGTTTGCTGCCTTATCTACAATTGATTTAGAAGTTTTGATGTTCTCTTAAAGGCAGCCAATGTGCTGCCTTTTTTTTTAGATTATATGCGGATGTCAATGGGCTATATTACATGAACGAGCAAGAGAAAATCCTTATCGTTGATGATGAACCTGACACCATCCTAATCTTACAGGATCGGCTCGAAATGGATGGCTACGAGGTTGTGACCGCTACCGATGGAGGCGATGCGCTTGAGTTAATCGATCAGGATCTGCCGGATCTAGTCCTTTTAGATATCCAAATGCCGCACCTAGACGGAATCGAAACGCTTACACATATCCACGAAAAGTACCCCGGTATACTTGTGCTTATGTTGACAGCACACGGCACAATCCAACGTGCTGTTGAAGCGACGAAGCGTGGAGCATACGATTTTTTGGAAAAACCTTTTCAACCAGAACACATTACACAAAAGGTTGATCAGGCATTAGAACACCAACGCACCGTCGAACAAAGTACTCGGGACGAACTCATCCACAGCTACGAAGAAATCGTGGGGGAAAGTCCCCCTATCCTCGAAGTCTTAAAAATCGTCGAAAAGGTTGCAGATACAAACTCTACGGTGTTGGTTCAAGGGGAGAGCGGTACAGGGAAGGAGTTAGTTGCTCGTGCACTTCACCAAAATAGTTCGCGTAGAGAAGAAGAGATGGTGGTCGTCAATTGTGCCGCCATTCCAGATCATCTGCTAGAGAGCGAACTGTTCGGGCATGAACGTGGCGCGTTTACTGGCGCAACTTACCAAAAGATCGGGAAATTTGAACGCGCTCACGGCAGCACGCTATTTTTGGATGAGATTGCAGATATGTCGATTGAACTGCAATCCAAGCTATTGCGCGCCCTACAAGAAGGAGAAATTGAACGCCTAGGTGGAACGAAAGTAATCCTTGTTGATGTAAGAATCATTGCGGCGACCAATCAAGATCTGCGGCAGGCAATTGAAGCCGGAACATTTCGTCAGGACCTCTACTACCGTTTGAATATGATTCCAATCCACCTGCCCTCCTTACGAGCCCGCCAGCAGGATATCTTGATATTGGCGGAGTATTTCTTGCAAAAACACAGTAAAGCCCACAATCAACCTGCGCGGCTAATCAGCCAAAAGGCGCGAGAACTTTTCATGCAATATGATTGGCCCGGCAACGTACGAGAACTGGAGTACTCCATTCTACGAGCTGTCCTCTTCGCAGAGGGCGATGTAATTCTCCCAAAACATCTCCCGGAAGAAATTCAATCCACCCGCCAGCGCGAAGCCGAAAATGTATCCGTCGGTTTGACAATGAAGGAGATGGAAAAGGAATTAATCCTCAAAACCCTTGAAAGAATGGAGGGCAATCGCACCCGAACAGCCGAGATTTTAGGGATTAGCCTGCGTTCCTTACAGTATAAACTGAAGGATTACGAAACAGCAGCTGAGCGCGGCGCATGAAACCCTCTGCCTTCTCATTCTCTACAACCTGCTGTGTTGAACCATAATTAACGCAAGTTGCCATATAACCCGTAGGTCGATTTTCTAAAATCGACAATCTTTCTTACACACGAACCAATGAACTAATGAACCAATACAGTGTCGAGATATGAATCTCGACCTACTACCACAAGAGCCAAGTGCCTCTACTGTGAAGTACTACCTTCCGTAAGATCTTTGCTGAAAGCGATTAAAAACAGCATCAAGTTTCGTCCGATTCGTGGAATTCTCTGGGAATAGCCGAGACAATCGTTCATAAAATTTCAGGAACGCTGGCGTGAAGTGTCGCGATGTTTGAGGCGACTTCTCAGCTTGAACTAGTTCCATAATACCTCTCCATCCGCTTTCTTGAGCCCTCAATTCCTCTTCTGTCCGTATGGAGCTTGCGACAACTTGCTCAAATGCCCTAAGTGCTTTCCGATACTGCCCATTCCGAAAATATGCCCAGCCAAGGGTATCTAGAAAGTTTTTTTCCGTCGGGGCTTGTCTCACCGCGTTCAGCGCAAGTTCAACGGTCTTTTGCGGGTTGGTCTACTGCTCGACGTAGAGCCATGCCAGGTTATTACTCCACGTTCCATTTTCAGGGTCTTTTTTAACGGCTCCTTGGTAAAAGACTTCCAACTTGCGATCCCAAAATCTCCCCTCTTGAGGGGCAAGCCCCTTGGCACGCGTGTAAAAATATTCCAAGTTCACGTAAAGTAGTCGATTGTAGCCCCGTTTATCTACAACTGTTTCACACAGTTCGATATAATCTGTCAGTTCCGTTTTCTCATCTGGACGCTCGAAAGCTGTTGCTTGGTAAACCCAAAACAGATTATTATTCCAAGCAGGGTTGTCTGGATCCGCTCGGAGTGCCTTTTCATAGAACTGTTTAAGTTTGTGTGTCCAGGAAGCGTCATCTGGAAAAGTCTTTAATGCTTCGATATAAAGACTTTCAAGAATCGCGTAGGCGTTGGGATCATAAGAGCGTGTTAGGATCTGTTTCTCGTGGCTTTTGATATAATCGGTTAGGTCAGCAGGGGACACCCTATCAGCCTGACGTTCATCCGTTTTTCCTGAACTGGTGAGGACATATAGGACCGGCATAACACCGCTAGCGATTGTCAAAGCCACAAGTACTGCTGTTAACCCCACCACAATCTTTCGTTCACGCGCACGAGTGCTAAAAATCTCTGGCGTAAGGACTATCCCGCCAACAAACCCTGTGATCAGTCCACCAAGGTGAGCGGCGTTGTTGACGTTATAGTTGAAATGTGGGAAGATCAAGAATCCAAGAAGAAGGTCAATTACGACAAATGGGAGCAGCCGTAAGCCGAGAATTCGTCCTATCCTTCGAGGGAGTCGATCCTTGTAGCGGATGCCCAAAGTGATGGCAACGCCGATCAGCCCGAATACAGCACCCGACGCGCCAACCCCAAGGGCATTTTGGACAAAAGGCAAACTCGCAACGCTACTGACGATAGCTGAAATCAAATAGAGGAACAGAAACCGACCTCTGCCGTACACCCCTTCTAACAAGTTGCCAAGGAGAAACAGTATGCCCATATTCAGGAGAAGGTGCAAGGCATGGGCATGCAAAAAGGTGCTTGTGACTAGGCGCCAATATTCCCCTTCTTCTACAATTAAGTGGTAAGAATAAGCCCCGAATCGAATCAGGGGACCCAAGTCTTGGGAAGAAGCAATCAGCCGAAGTTCGAGTGGGTGAAAAATGGCAACATTCAATACAATTAAAATGAGCGTTATCACAGGTAATCTTCTTGGATACTTGAGAAACCGCTGCCCGGTTTTTAGCTCATTTCTGTTGTTCTCTGATTCACCAACGTTTGTGCGTTCTGAATCGTTGTCAAGGTCCCACAGTTTCCGAACTGGTGGAAGTTCGCTGACAGGCTGCCATTGACCATCGGTGAGCGTTTCGGACCATACAGAGGCATCTCGCGGTACGCGCCCTAGCTTTATCCAGTCGTATAAGGTCTTCTCATCGATTTCAAAGATTTGATCTGTGATTTGAATCTTCATCGTCTCAAAATCTATTGTGATAGGAGGGGGTTATTCGCTGCCCCTCACTCGTCCAGCCATTATCTCTTTCACCGTCGCGAGTGGATAGGTATTAAGAACATCAGTTTTTTTCAGCCAACCGCGCCGGGCAACGTTGATTCCGAATAGCGCACGCTCTAAGTCAGGGATTGAATGTGCATCGGTATTGACCGATAATAAGACGCCGCGAGCAAGTGCCTGCCGCACAGCACTCGGTTCAAGGTCCAGTCGGCTGGGGGCAGCGTTAATCTCTAATGCTACGTAATGCGCTGCCGCTGCATCAATCACCGCTTCAAGGTTAACCGCGTATCCCGGGCGTCGACCCAATAGGCGTCCTGTCGGGTGTCCAATCATCGTAACATACGGATTTTCAATTGCGCGGATAATCCGGTCGGTCATCTCTAATTCACTCATTGATAACCCCTCATGGACGCTTGCGATAACGATGTCGAGTTGCGCCAAGAGTTCGTCAGGGAAATCAAGACTGCCATCTTTCAGGATATCGACTTCCGAACCTGCAAGCACTTCCATCCCATCAATTTCCGTATTGATTTCACGAACCTGTTGAATCTGTGCCGACAATCGTTCAGGCGTTAATCCGTTGGCAACCCGTGAGGATTTGGAGTGATCGGTGATAGCGATGTATTCATGCCCAAGTGATGCCGCAGCCTCTACCATCTGTCGAAGTGTGCCCCGTCCATCGCTCCAATCAGTGTGCATATGTAGATCGCATCGTAAATCACTCTTTTCAATAAGGGTTGGTAGATTATCCGCCGATGCCGCCGCAATTGAATCCGCGTTATCTCGCAGTTCAGGGACGATAAATGGCAATCCAAGTTGGCCGTAAATGTCAGCTTCCGTCCTGTTTTTAGACCAATCTGGCAGCTGATCACCTAACCCCTCAATATCTTGAGATGCCGCGAGTTGATTGAGTTGTGTCAAGTGCACGTCGCTACCCGTTGTTACGACTAAAGTCGCTTCATATTCCGCCTTACTGATGCAGTAAACCCGCAATGGAAATCCTCTATCTACAGATGCAACGACACGGACATCATCTTGTGTCTTCGGAGATACCACACCTTTCACCCCGGACAACACTTCGGCAACCCCCTGTGTGCTGCCACACTCAGCGACTAGCTCAAGGCTTCGTAACACCTCCTCGCGCCTGCGAAAATCGCCGGTGAAATCCAGCCGCTTGATATCTGGGAAATTTTTGAGTACGTTAAAAACGACATCTGCAATCGGTAAAATCTGTCGGAGTGGGCGCATCTTTCTTTGCGCTTCGAGGAACCGCAAACCCTCATCAATTGATGCAATTGTCTTGACACCCATCCGTTTCATCTGCGTGAGTCGATCCGCATCAATTGCTGCTCGGAGATCGGTGAGACTTTTTACACCCAACTCATTATAAAACCGTCCCGCTGTCTTGACACCAACACCGCGAATTGCGATGAGGTCTAGCACATCGGGCCCCATCTCTTGGATCAGGTTATCATAGAAGCGACACCGTTCTGTTTCCAGCATTTCGATAATTTTCGCTTCAATTGCTTCACCGATGCCCGGAATTGAGCGAAGTGTTCCCTCCTCCGCCAATTTATGCAGATCTACCGAGAGTTCGTCAATTGTCTCCGCCGCTCGATCGTAGATTCTTGCACGAAAGGAGTCGTCCCCTTTGATCTGGAGCAGATTGCCGATATTCCTAAAAACTTCACCGATTTCGTCGTTTGTCATGTTATGAGCTCTTCTTTGTAGGGAGTTATGTAATGCGCGGAGATATTCTAACACACGGGAGGGGAAAGCGCAAAAGGTTTGATTCCTCTAGCACCAACAGGTGCTGGGTAGGAGGGATCTCCGAACCCCGACGCCTCACTCCCGCACCCGGTAGACTCGTATCTCTGGATGCGTCAACGCTCGCATTGGGAAGGGTGCTCCTTGATCCGAAATTGGAATACCGAGAAAACGCGGTTGACGCTGGAAACGTTGTACGAGGGTATATCGGCTCGAACCTTCAAAAATCCGCTTGTAGAATTCCATTGTCGCCGCTGTGTCAACCGATTCCAGCGGATACCAATCGATTGCGGAGTAGTGGGTTGGGTTCGCAGCGTAGTTTAGAAAAACCTCCGCATTCGGCATTGAGACGAGGCCCCACTCTGTTTTCCCTCCTGCATCCGCTCTGTCCAATCTCGGTAGAACCCAATCAAACAAGATTTCAGGCGCACGTTCAACCGCTTTATCCGGTGGGATATTCGATTCTATCCATTCAACCGCCTCAACAGTCGTCGGGACAGATCGCATAACGTTGGCGAAGGCAGCGGCGTAAATCAACGAATAAACACCTACCCCACCCAGAATGACGGCATATAGGATGGGCGTCGCCCACTGTTTTAGAACCGAATTTTGGCGAGCCCAATTCCATTGGGAGAACGTGGTGCTTACCCTATCTATGCACGCTGCCGCAAGTAGTATCAACGCTGGATAAATCAGCAACAGATGACGGACAAATTTCAGCTTGTGTGAACCGATGAATAGCAGATAGGGTATCACAAAAGCAAGAAGAATTTTGTCCCCATCTTTCCGCTGGATAATCGCCAACGCGGTTCCGACGATTGCAAGCAATGCCAACGGCGTGCCCAAACCCCACCGCAGCAGCGTCCACAGATAGGTAAATCGATTGAACCAGTTAATTTCGCCGGTCGCAAACAGTCCGAAGTGCCCTTTTTGGTAATGCGAGGATTCGTAGAGGAGGGCATCGAAGAATAGGTTCCACTCTGAAGAAAAGAGATCGACCAGCCAATATGGGCAGACTATCGTGAACGCCGCCCCCGCAACCCCGATAACGGTTGCTAATTTGAGGAGCACATCGGAGGGTCGAAAGCGCTCGGATCTCAGCAACAGAAGAACAGCAACGGATAAGCCTGCGAAAATCGTTGTGAACTTGACAGCGAAGCCGATTCCTGCGATAACACCCAGCCAAACCGTTCGACGGAATGAGACAGATTGTGTCCTTGCACAGAACCAGAGCAGCAGGGTTACACAGAAGGTGGCGGGAATGTCGACGAGCGCGAAGCGAGACTCATTGGTAGCGTGCAGCATTGCTACAGCGAGCAATCCGCTACCAATCAGTCCGATAGTGCGGCTATAAAATTGGTGCCCAACCTGATATGTCAGCCAGATGGTCGCTGTTGACAGCAGAGCGTTAATAAAGCGACCTAGCCAGATGACCTGAGAAACTGTGAGATCCAATCCAAACGCCTCTAGAACCCGCCCAAGCAATGCAATTAAATAGAACCAAGCGGTTCCGGGCCAATTATAAATCTCAGGTAGGGATTCAAGATGGATAAGGTTGAGGATGTCTTGTGCAATCAGTGGTTCACGTGGATCAGGGTGGGCGGGCAAGCCGACGCCAAGCCCAACGATTCGGAGAGCGAACCCGACCATCAGGATAGGAATGAGAACCAGATCAATCTGAGAGAAACGTGTCATTCTTCAGGGAGTACACAGGTATCTCAACTTCCAATTATCAGCAGTTCATTGGGTAACCTTCGCCCACATTTCATCAGAAATTTCAGATTTAATCTTCTCTGATTGATCCGACATAGCAGGCAGTTCCAGTTTCTCGAAGATCTGTCGCCAGCGCTCTGGTTGAGTGACATCGACATAGACTGGCAGGAAGCCAAGATTCAGATAGGTCTTGATCGCCGGCAGTCGAAAGTCATCGGTCCCTAGTTTCGCGCACTTGAAACCGTGTTCTTGAAGATACAACAGCACGCTAAGCGTTACACATCTACCTAGCTTATGTCCAGTATGGGCGGAATGGACGCCAACCATGTGAACAATGCCAACGTCTGTCTCTTCGGACGTATCTTTCCACGCGCAGGTCGTGCCGACCGGCGTACCTTGATAGGTCGCAAAATAGAGTCCCGTCGGATCAAACACATCGCGATCCATAATATCGCGGCGGGCATCTTCAGCTGTGCGTTCACCACCAAACGAGTCGCTGATCACGTTTGCCCAGTGTACATCGTCCCCCTCTTGGTAGGTGCGGACTTCATACCCCTCTGGAATCTCCAGTTGGGGTAATCCGTCCAAATTGGGTCGAACCATTCTCAATTGCCTTGCCATCGGGTTCTCCTGTGTATATATGGCATTTTGAAGCCGGTGATGAACTAACTCAACTCCGTACTCGACATCTGTTCTAGGGCGAGCATAAGTGCTTGGGTCCCTAGACGCCCATGTCCTTGGGCTTGGACAGCGAGATACAGTTGATGCACAAGTGCGAGTCCGGGCAAGCTAAGATTCATCTTCTTGGCTTCATCAAGCGCGATGCCCATATCTTTGATGAAATGCTCCACAAAGAAACCGGGGTCGAAATTGCGTTGGAGAATACGAGGGGCAAGGTTATCAAGCGACCAACAGGCAGCCGCGCCTCCGCTAATCGACGAGAGCATCGTCTCAAGGTCTAAACCCGCTTTGTAACCGTAGAGTAGGGCTTCACAGACACCAGCCATCGTTCCAGCAATCGTGATTTGGTTACACATCTTTGTGTGCTGCCCTGCGCCTGCGCCGCCCTGATGTACGATATTTTGTCCCATCGCTTCAAAGAGTGGCATGACAGTTTCAACGGCGTCAGCATCGCCGCCTACCATAATGGAAAGTCGCGCTTCCCGCGCACCAACATCGCCACCGGAAACCGGCGCGTCAATAGAAGAGACACCTTGTGGGTTCGCTGCTTCATATATCTCTTGCGCTAACGAAGGCTCGGTGGTGGTCATGTCAACAATGATACTACCAGACTTCGCGCCCTTCAAAATGCCATTATCGCCAAGATATACTTCGCGCACATCGGGTGGGAACCCGACAATGCTGAAGATAACATCTGAGGCTGCAGCAACTTCACTCGGCGAATCTGCCCACGAGGCACCATCATCAAGCAGCGGCTGCGCTTTTGCTTTGGTTCGATTGTAGACCGTCGCTGAATAGCCGAGGTCCATGATATGTTGGCACATCCAGCGTCCCATCACGCCTGTACCAACCCAGCCAATTTTTGTACTCTGTGAATCAATTGTTGTTGCCATTAATTTATCTCCTTAAAAATTAATAATAGGTTGTGGTTCATGTTAAAAAATGGGATTGTGTAGATACAGGCTTTTAGTTTGCCCGATGCAGATCTACATGACATTTTGGACACAATGCTTTCAGGTCGCTTAACCGCTCTCCGCCTATCCGCCTATAAGTAAGATGATGCACTTGTGTCGCTTTGTCTGTGCATCCGTCATTTTCACAGATAGGTCGTCGTTCCAGATCAATGAACTGAATCTCACGTCCATTTCTGTCTACAGTAGTGCTGAGGACAGGAAATAATTTCGTGGCGCGTCGCATAACCGCCTCCCTTTTACGTTTCCACTCATCAGATTTTAGATACTCCCGCTTATATGTCCGTTCATTTATTCTACAATATGTATTCCACTGCATAACAGAACCGCATGGATGTATCATATTCTCCTCTATAGGCATAAGAAGGGCTTCTAGCTCTGAGCGTTCCAGCGTTAGCCACAACCATTCCGCCTTGATATATTCAGGTTCGCGCCGCATGTCTCCGTCCACGCAGAAGGTGCCAGCACGCCCTGCCATTCCGTAAAGGTATTTACTCACCTTTCTTTCATCAATACGATCATTCATTAAGATTTCTCCTTCATTCATAGATGGAAAGTCTATATCTACACATTGCCTAAAAAATTATGCGGTGGAAACCGAGTTTTTTCCTGAAAACTCGGTTTCTCTTAGCGTTTTACACTTTCTTTTTATACGACCCTTGTAGGTAGGACACCAATGAACCAAGACGTTGCTCAATTATAGGCTTTTTGTGGTTGATGGCGTTTGTTGGTGAGGTTATGCTTGCGGGTTGTTGCTTAGTTTTTTGATGATGTTTTCGGCGAGGTGTTTGTCGATCTTTCTTCCGTGTGGGACAGCTTGTCTTGCATTTGTATGTGGGTTAATCCACCATTCGTGCTTCTTTGATCGGAGTTTTCTGCAGCCCATGCTTTTTAGTACTTTGATCAGGTCTTTTTTCTTAGTTAGATCCGGTTGTCTCATGTAGGATTAGCTGGTAGAGTGCTAAAGATCTTGTTTAAGGACTCCGCTTTTTATGTCGTCATGGAGCCCTTTAAGATTCTTTTCCAGTTCTACTATATTCTTTCCTTGGGTCCAATAGTCTGGATACTCGACTAGGTGTCCAAGAAGCATTGAATTGCCTTTCCAGCAGTAGTATGCGATTTTATCGCTTGTTGCTTCTTGTTTGGTTCTATCCTTTTTGAGTATTGCTAAGGCTGCTTTTTTGAGTAGCGTTATTAGGTATGTTGTGTTTGTTGTTGAGGGAGAGGTACTTATAGGATGGTGAATTTCCTTGTAAGTTGCCTCTTTATATTTCATGTCCTTCTCCTTTTGTCTTGGTTTATTGTTATGGGTGTCTTCTCCTTAGTTATCACAGGTTGGTAGATACATACTATTGTATAATTATGTTGATCTATTGTCAAGTGTTGTTTTTTTGTTGTAACTGGGTTTTGATACTCTGCGTTTAGTGCACGTCAGCGGTAAGTCTCTTACATTAAAATCTTACTAATTTTCTTTAATAAAATCGCCCGCAAACCCTTATTATCATTGAATTTTTCGGCACTTTTCTGTCTAAAGGATGGGGGTAAGTTCAGGTTCAACCCTTGTAGGTAGGACACCAATGAACTAATGAACCGATGCACAATTAAAGCCAGCCATTCGCTCGATACCAACCCGCCGTTTCCTGTATCCCTTTTTCAAGAGAATAGATTGGGCGGTAGCCGAGTTCCTTTTGTGCCTTTGTGCTGTCACAGATCCAAAATCGCTGCTTCAAATCTTGGACTTTTTGGCGATTCAAGGTTGGAGTTTGGCGCGTAATTTTCGCTGCAGCTTCCATAAAAGCCGCAACAAAATCTAGCAAGAAAAACGGCACTTTCACCCTGAGTGGACGCTTTTCCAGTGCATCAGCAATTACACGTTCAATACCCCGCCATGTATGAATACCACCATCCGTCAGAAAATAAGTCTCACCGATTGCACGCTCGGATACAGCAGCAGCGTAAAGTCCCGCAACCAGATCTTTCACATGCACCAAACTCAACAATTTATCAGCGTCGCCGAGGATTGGTATCACGCCACGGTTGATCAGCTGAAAAAAGAGAAAGATGTCTGTGTCCCTCGGTCCATAGACTGCCGGTGGGCGAATAATCGTAATCGGTAGCCGATCTGCGTACTCACGGACAATCATTTCGCCTTTGAGTTTGCTGTTACCGTAGTCCGTTATTGGCTTCGGGGTAACATCTTCTGCCTTTGGTGTCGCATCGCTACTTGGACCAACTGCAGCGAGACTGCTGCAATAGACAAACCGATCTAAATCTGTTTGTGCCTTCAAACATGCCTCAATAAGCTGCTCTGTTCCCTCAGCGTTGACTCGGTCATAAGTTGCAGCGTCCGGTGCTTTGGTCAAACCAGCGAGATGAAAAACCAAATCAGCATCTCGGACATGCTCCACCAATACGTTGGAATCGTGCAGATCACCGATGACCAGTTCCACCTGCGGGGATTTTGCGGCGAGCAGATGATTGAGCCAGCGCAAATTACTCGTTTTACGGATTAAGCAGGTAACGTGATATCCTTGGTCAACAAGTCGTTCGACCAGATGGCTGCCAATGAAACCCGTTCCGCCGGTGACATAAGCCTTCATAGGTGATACCTGCACGAACTTATGAACTCCACGCGAATCTACTCCTCGATTTCTTCGTTCTCTTTCATTTCTCTGTGTCGGAGGTCCTTCGTCAATTGTGTCATCAAGACAATGCCTCCAACCGCAACCGCGCAATAGGTGGTGAAGAATCGCGTGATTAGAGCATATAGACCAAGTGCTCCGGAGGCAAGAAGAGGTTTCATCAGAATCGCAATTAAAATCTCTGAAATACCACTCGCACCTGGACTCGGTGCGAATAAAGTTACAAAGTTGAGGATGACCTGAACAGCAATGACATGCCAAAACGGAGCGTCTCCGCCCAAGGCGCGCACAATCACATAGCCACCGACGAATCGACTCGTATAAATGCCCATCGTAAAAACGAAGCTCAGCAGGCATACCAATTTATGTTCGGTGACGAACATACGGGTGAATGCTTTGTGCTCCACGATCACGTTTTCGAGCGTGAGGATCAGACGGTCTAGCAGGCTTGCAGCAAGTCGAAAGCCACGTCGGTTCGGCAGTTGGATACGGGTCAGAGGAAGCAATACTGTTTCAGGTTTGATGAGCAAAAGGAGAAATACACCAAGGGTAAACGCAAACATCAAAAGACTATATTGACTGACAAGCGTGATCGCTTTGGGAAGAAAATCGGGAGCACGTTGTACAACAATCCCTGTCGAAAGTACGAGGAACGTCAGGGTGCCAATGAAGCTGATAACGCTGGTGGTCACGATTCCTGAGAACGGCACACCCGCTCGATTAAAAATATAAAGATGCCCAAGCCCCCCAGTTTGAAATGGTGTGATTCCTCCGATACACAGGGTTGCCAAATTGCCTCGTAGACCGTGAAGGAATGTCACATGCGGTGACATCTTTCGAACAAAAATATAGAGACGTGCACTGCCCGATAACCAATCGCAAAACATGCAAAGTGCTGCGAGAAGTAAAAACCTCTCGTTCATTGATCGTAAGACAAAGCCAATATTCGCAGTATCACTCCGCAAAAAGCTAAGATATAATCCAATAATTGTGCATAAAATGAAAAAAAGTATTCCACGCGCAAAATTTTTCGGATTTAGCGATTTGCTAAAGAATTCTTTCATCCACTGTTTCCTTGGTGCATACGAATTTTAAAACAGATGAGCGCGCCAACTTTGAATTGATGGATTGAGGCAAAGTAGGAGGCAGGCTTGATGGCAAATTTCGGAGCAATGAGGGGTTTTCACAAATCAATCCAATACCGAGAAATCGGTTTCCCGGAACTATTTGAAATCCCTTGGCTTGCCAACTTGCCACCATTTTTCTCAATGACACGTGCAGAACCAATGTTATCGGTATCGCAAGTCAGCAACACGCGATTCAGTCCTAAATCTTTGGCTTTTGCCAGGGTCAGCGCAAGTATGCACGTCCCGTATCCCTGCCGTCGCGCCGAGGGACGAATCACATATCCGATGTGGCCACCCTCATGTTCCAAAGATGTTGTCAACCAATGGCGGACCCGGCTTTCACCGATAACCTGAGTGTTATTTGCTGCGAGCCAGAATGTAGTACTTGAGACGTAGCCGGGCTTGAGTCCGATGCTTTGATTTTCTTCATCAAGGCGACAAATATAGGCAGAGAAATGATTTTCGATAAGATCGCGATCGTTTTGGAATCGGTTCTCACCTGCTACCCAAGATTCTTTCGCCCAAAACTCTTCTGCCATTGATAGGTATTCAGATTCAAATGCAATGGAGGGCTGGATCAGCGTTACTTCCTCGCAATTCATCATGCCTTTCCTTACGCACACCTACTCGATCTCCAAATCCAAACGAATATTCAACGGCATCGCTGAATGCGTCAACGCACCAACGGAGATAAGGTTTACACCCGTTGCCGCAACGGCTTCGACCTGATCTAATGTAATCCCACCCGATGCTTCAGTGAGAATTTCCTCGCCAATTTCTCCAACAGCAGCCTTCATGAAATTGACCGGCATATTGTCGAGCAATATGATGTCGGCTCCTGCTCCCTGCGCTTCTTCGACTTGGTCAAGTGTCTCAACCTCAACTTCGATCTTCATTGTGTGAGGCACAACTGACCGAGCTTGTTCGATTGCCTTTGCAACGCCCCCAGCAGCGACGATGTGATTGTCCTTGATCAGCACGCCATCATAAAGTCCGAAGCGGTGGTTATACCCGCCGCCGAGGCGAACCGCGTACTTTTGTAGCGTTCTCCAACCGGCGGCAGTCTTGCGGGTATCGATGATTTTGACATTGTACTTGGCTGTAGCTGCAACGAACTGGGCGGTCAATGTGGCAGTTCCCGAAAGACGCTGCAAAAAGTTGAGCGCAATTCGCTCACCGGTGAGGATAGATTTCGCACTCCCTTCCACTGTCGCAATTGGTGTCATGCCTCCGGCGCGATTACCATCAGCGACAAGCATCTGGAAATCAAGATCTGGATCAAGCTTTTCAAAAACGCGTTGGGCAATCGGCAGCCCAGCAATCACCCCCTCGGTCTCGGTGATGATCGTGCCTAACCCGCGCTGCAACGGGGAAACTGTGGATTCGGTCGTAATATCGCCAATACCGATATCCTCTTCAAAGGCTAATTCTATGAGTGGGTCGATTGAACGAAAGTTTAACATAAGCGAAAATCTAATACGTATTGCGTAGTTTGGGTGTAAAGTTACGTCTTATGCCTGATACTATCTTTCTATCCTCTCCGAGTTCTTCAAACATACATGCCCCGACGAGGAATTGATTTTTCTTCCGGTTTACGAATATAGGAGAGGGCATGCTTGAAAATTAAAATTTCTGACGCAGGAGCTTCTCCGAAGGTTGTAACGCTGATGAGGTAGGGGTTCATCCAGTTAATCTTACCCTTGACTACACCATCACCAAGTGTCCCAAATTCGAGAACTTCCTCCTTGCTTAACTGGGCTTCAAACGCATCGGGATCTGATGCAAGTCCCAGTTCTGTGTGCAACCGTTGAATCTCTTGTTTGAGTAGATTAATATCTTCTCGATTTTGACGAATCTGCTTCTCTAAAACCTCGACATCTGCGAAGCTGATTGGTTCTTTAGGCATTGTTCGTCAGGGCCCTCCAGCGGTTAATTGATGCTTGTTGATTATCCGACGAAGCCACGGTATAAATCAGACAGTGCCGTACCACAATAGCCTTTGACGGAAACAGAGACAAAGAATAGCATTTCAAGAGATCGTTGTCAAGAGTTTTTAGTTTATCGGAATGACTTGAATCCGTAGGCGGGGCCGGTAGGTGCGGTTTCATGAAGATTAATTTATTAATCGGGTAATGTGTATTGTTGATTGTCTGAATCAGAATTTACAGGAATTCAAGGATTTACAAGGTTAGAGCCCCTTCTTAATAGAGAATCGTCCGTCGTAGAATTACCCGATTATTTTCTGAAACTTCATCTAACCGCACCGGTCTGGAGTCTCTCATTAAATTCTAAGGTCCACTATAAATGCCCCTAATCAAGAGACGTGAGGGGTTCTATTTGAAACCTGTCGTCAAATAGCAGATTTTTTTCTTGATAAGCGTCCCCGATCTTGTTACAATGAAAGACATTTCAATGTGACACTTCAACTAGGAGGAAAATAACATGGGTGAAGCACTAGGATTGATTGAAACAAGAGGCTTAGTTGGTGCAATCGAAGCAGCCGATGCGATGGTCAAAGCTGCCAACGTAGCACTCGTTAGTAAAGAAGAGATTGGCGGTGGTTTGGTCACCGTTATGGTCCGTGGTGATGTCGGAGCGGTTCAAGCCGCAGTTGAAGCGGGGGCAGAAGCCGCGAAGGTTGTCGGTGAATTAATCTCCGTGCACGTCATTCCACGTCCACACGCAGAAGTTGAAAGTATGCTGACTCGTGGATAACTGTCATCCCGAACCCTTCGGCTAGCTCAAGGCAGGTGCTGCGTCGATCTATTCCACAAAGATCGAGAATTTGAAGCCGCATCTTGGATTTCCTAGCCGCACTATAGATCAAGGAGGTCCGCATGGCAGAAATCAACGAAGCACAGATTGAGGAGATTGTTGCACAAGTTATCAGGAATCTTCAGAATGACGGGCAACGCTTACCGACAACAACGCCTCAACCCGCAGCTCCCAGTGCGTCCGATACGGGGATCTGTCCCACCGTAGACCAAGCAATTGCCGCCGCTAAAGTCGCGCAGGTGGACTTTGTGAAACTCGGCTTTGCCAAACGTCGAGAAATCATTGCAGCGATTAGACAAACCGCACTTGAGCATTCCAGATCCCTTGCGGAACTCGCTGTCGAAGACACAAAAATGGGTGTTGTCGAGCATAAGGTGATGAAGAATGACGGCGGGGCAAACCTATCGCCCGGCGTGGAAGATTTGAGTTCGGAGGCGACAACTGGGGATACTGGGCTGCTGCTTGTAGAGTATCTTCCCTTTGGTGTGATCAATTCAATCACGCCGACCACAAATCCGACATCAACTGTCATCAATCACGCAATCATTATGCTCGCAGCTGGGAATTCGGTTGTGTTTAGCCCACACCCGAATGCACAGCGATGCACACAGGAGACGATGAAGGTCATCAACGCGGCAGTTGTCAAGGCAGGGGGACCTCCCAATATGCTCACTGCCGTTTCAGAGGCGACATTGCGGCGGGCGAAGGAGATTATGGACCACCCGGATATTGCAATGGTCGTTGCCACGGGCGGCGGCAGCGTTGTGAGAGCTGCGCTTACCAGTGGCAAGAAGGCGATCGCAGCGGGCCCCGGCAATCCGCCAGCCATCATTGACGAAACCGCGGATCTGGCGAAAGCAGCAAAAAATGTCATCATCGGAAACAGTTTTGATAACAATCTGCTCTGCATCGGTGAGAAAGCCCTCTTTGTCGTTGACTCTGTCGCTGATGAAGTTATCCGTGAGCTGCAAAACAGTGGTGGCTACTTGACCAATCCACGCGAGAGACAAGCTGTCGAAGATGTCGTCAGCCAAGATGGCGACCCCAACCTCGACTACATTGGTAAAGATGCAAGCGTTATCCTTGACGCAGCAGGAATACGGGCGACAACAGGGACGGTTTCCATCGTCGTTGAAGTCCCCGCCGATCACACCTTCGTCATTGACGAATACCTGATGCCGGTGCTTCCGGTGGTTCGGGTGAGCGACTTTGATGAAGCGTTGAAAGGTGCTCTGACTGCAGATGGGGGACGGGGACATACCGCGATGCTCCACACCAACAACAGTGCACGAATTACACAATTTACACAGGCGATGAACTGCAACGTTACTGTTGTGAACGCGCCATCCTACGCTTGCGCTGGAATTGATGGTGAAGGATTCCTCGCGATGACGATCGCGGGCCCCACCGGCGAGGGATTTACGCGCCCACGCACTTTCACCCGGCAGCAGCGATTGACCGTTGCAGGAGAGTTATCCGCTCACACCTTGTAAGGGTGTTTAAATGATGAAGTTTGCCCCATTTCCCCCCTAATTGTGCTAGCAATATGTCAATGGGGATGTGCCGAAACGATCTCCTCGTCTCTCGACGCAGAAGGCGGCCCCGCATCCGCCGAAACGGGATAAATCGCCGATAGCTCATGTTAAGAAATCGTGCAGCAGCACGTAGGTTGGGTTGAACGGAAAGCCATCAAGAGTTACATATAGAAGTGAGACTTTTGAGGACTCAGACCGATTCTAATTACCGACATACGAGTGCCCCCCAACATTTCATCTAAGGAGACATAAATGGAAAAACTCGCCATCCACGGTGGACCAAAGGTAAAAACCGATCCCTTTCCAGAGCGCGCCCCATTCGGTGAACGGGAGGAAGAACTCCTGCTTCAGGCGGTGCGCAGTCAAACTCTCTTCGTCAAGAGCGGAACGTTCGTCAAAAAACTCGAAAAGGAATTCGCCGCGTTTTACGGCACACAGCACGCACAGGCATCAACGAGCGGGACCGCTGCCATCCACACAGCGGTCGGCGTCGTGAATCCGAACCCCGGCGATGAAATCATCACCGCGCCGATCACCGACCCCGGCAGCGTTATGCCGATTCTCATGCAGAACGCCGTGCCCGTCTTCGCCGATGTGGACCCCAAGACGCTGAACATGACCCCTGAATCCATTGAGGCAAACATCACTGACCGCACCCGCGCCATCATTCTAGTGCATCTCTTTGGTCACCCGTGCGACATTGATGAAGTCGTGAAGATCGCCGAAAAGCATAACGTTATCCTAATCGAAGACTGCTGCCAGACCCACGCAACGAAGTACAAGGGACGCTACGCCGGAACATTTGGTCACATGGGGTGCTTCAGCTTCCAACAGTCGAAGCACATGACCACAGGCGATGGCGGGATGATCCTGACCAACGATGAGGAAACTTATATCCGTCTGAAACTCTTTTCGGACAAAGGGTGGGACTATCAATACATGGGAGAACGCGACCACGCCTTTCTCGCTCCCAACTACCGCATGACAGAGATGCAGGGTGCTGTCGGTTTGGCGCAACTTGAGAAACTGCGGGAAGTCGTTGAGCGACGCATCGCACTCGGCAGGTTACTCACTGAACTAATTGCTGATGCCCCCGGCGTTGAGGGGGTTCCGCTACCGGACGACCGCGAGGTCTCTTGGTGGAACTATATCTTCCACGTTACCGGGCACGATCCCGACGAATTTTGCAAGGCTGTCTCCGCCGAAGGTGTCTCAATGGCTGCCCATTACATCCAGGATCCAATCTATATGCGTGGTGATTTCCTGACGAAGGGACGCACCTATGGCGACAGTCAATTCCCATTTAACAGTCCGTATATCAGCCGCGAGTACCATTACGGTCCCGAACTAGTGCCCGGCGCGGTCGAAGGCTTGGGATCGGTCGTCGTCCGCGGCATCCACGAGCACATGAGCGAGGACGATATTCGAGACATTGCCGCGGCAATCAACAAAGTAGCGCACGGTCTAACTGAATCAGCGTGATGTGACCAATCTACTCTGTTGAACAGCTAGCCAATCGGAAACCCTTGTTTGGGTATAGTGAACAAAGATCGTTTTTCCCTACGAAAATCCCCACCGTGCCATAGAAGCAAGCATGATTCGTAGGGAACGGAGATCTCCGTTCCCCCTATTTTGTAGGTCGAAATTCACATCTCGACACCGAAATGTTAGTTTTTGAAAATCTGTAAAGCCCCAGCGGGGCGATATGTTTATAGAGACTTGCGTTAAAATAAGGTAAACACAATGCGTACTTTGATCATAGTAACGTTGATCGGGGTCTTCAGCCTGTGTGATTTTGAAATGGCTTTTGCTGATATTACCATTGACGGCGAAACCGTCCGCGTCGAAACAAAAAAGAGACCAAACTCCTGCTCAACTACCCCAACCCGTTCAACCCAGACACATGGATATCGTATCAGCTGTCAGAGAGCGCAAGCGTAACGGTGAAAATATATGATGTGAGTGGACACTTGATAAGAACAATCGAGGTAGGACACAAGCCGGTCGGCTACTACCTCACCCGCGAGCGTGCCGTCTACTGAAACGGTCGAAACCAAAATGGAGAGTCCGTCAGCAGCGGCGTCTATTTCTACACTCTCAACACCGACACCTACACCCAAACCCGTCGGATGGTTATCGCCAAGTAGGCGGCAAAATAAGAGGAAACGGGTAGCGTGAAATGTGAGAGACATATCGCCCCTCTGGGGCTTGGGGTTGTGGTGAATAATCGCTGCTATACACATGTCGCACCGCTGGTGCTAAAGCAGGTCATGGGTTGATTAGTATCCTGTCAATCCTTAAATCCTGAGTATCCTGATTCAGACCGTTTTGAATCCCCATCGCAGCATCGGGTCAATAATCCACGCAATCCGCTTCATCTGTTGAATCCGTGATTCAGACAATCGTTATGCACACCTCTCAATCAATTCATCCTCAAAATTTCACAGAATCTTAACTTATACGTAATATTTGCCTATCATAATCTGTTATAATACCTACATATCAGCAAGGAGAAAAACGGATGCTACTCAAGTTTCGACACATTTCCTATCTCATCGTCCTAAGTTTCGTTTGGGTTGCCATCAGCTATGGGGGGGAAGCCCTCCAAATTCTGGAGGACGAGCAGAAACTTGTACTAACTGGAGAAATCTCCAAAGCCCTTGGCACCTATGACGAACATCTAAAAGGAGCTGTGGAATACCTGCTTTGCGGACCGGGAGGCAAAGAATACGAGAGTATTATCGTCGTCAATAGTTCCGCAGAGGAAATCCACGAAGCAATGCTGAAACTCGGTGTCGAGAGGGGCACCCCGCCCATGTACGATGAAGAGAAGGATGAGATGATCGGCGCGACAGGGCCCGGTGTCCTCGTGTTCGTCGAATGGGAGACGGACGGTGAGACCAAAAGGGTGCGTGGCGAGGATCTCCTCCAAGATACCCGGACCCAAAAACCGATGCAGCATGTCGCGTGGATCTTTTCCGGCTCTCGTGAGATTCCTGATCTTGACAGCGAGGACGAAGATGCGATGATCCCCCAAGCATTTGTCGGGAACGACATCATCGCCCTGAACTATATCGACGGCAGCGCACTGTTTCAAAGTCCGATCCCTTCCGAAGAGAGTCCCTACAAGAAGAACGCAGAAACACTCCCACCGCTCGGCACATCGGTGAAAGTCACAATCGAGGTGAATTCAGAAATGCAACGCTATATTCTAATCAGTGGGGTGGTCCAAGGGGTTGGATTTCGCTATTTCACCAGACAAAACGCGATGAAACTTGGCGTTCACGGCTATGCGAAAAACTTACCCAACGGTAAGGTAGAGGTTGTCGCCGAGGGGGATAAAGCGACCCTAGATGAATTTGTGAAAGTCCTTTGGAAGGGACCCTCCGCCTCCAGAGTCGAAGATGTCAAAGTCGAAGCACGTCCACATAGCGGGGAGTACACCGCTTTCGATATTAAGTATTGAGAGATAATTCGGTAACGGAAAGGAACAATAGTGCGGGAAGAATTTATAAAATTTGTTCATAAACTTGCGGCGGAAAGTGCCGAAGTCATAAAGCCATATTTCGCCGCTTTCGATCTGGAAGTTGAACTAAAAGAAGACGAAACGCCTGTCACCGCGGCGGATCGGGGCGCGGAGGAGGTCATGCGCCATCTAATCCGCAAAGAGTTCCCCGACCACGGGGTCATCGGAGAGGAGTTCGGGAACGAAAACGAAACCGCCGAGTTTGTCTGGGTGCTCGATCCAATAGACGGCACAAAATCATTTACAAGCGGCTGCCCACTTTTTGGCACACTAATCTGTCTGCTGCACGAGGGGCAGCCCGTCTTAGGCGCAATCAATCAACCCATCTTAGAGCAGTTGTGCATCGGCGACAATGAGCAAACAACCGTTAACGGACATCCGGTACGTGTTCCAGAAACCGACGCGCTTTCTGAAGCAATCCTGCTCACAACGGATATTCTGAGTATTGGTAAATATCAGAATCGAGCCGGATTTGAGGTTCTACTTCAGGGTGCGAAACTTTTCCGCACATGGGGCGACTGCTATGGGTATCTGTTGCTCGCATCTGGAGGCGCTGACATCATGCTCGATCCCATCGTGAATCCGTGGGATGTCCTGCCAGTTATTCCAGTCGTTCGCGGTGCGGGTGGAGTTGTCACCGCGTGGGACGGCAGCGATGTCGTTCAAGGGGATTCGTGTGTGGCTGCAACCCCGAATCTCCATCCCCATGTCTTGGAGATCCTAAACGCCGACTGATAGCTTGATTCATTCGAGTTGTTCATGTTAAGAAATCCTGAACCGTAGGGGCGGGGTTTCCCCGCCCGAAAATGACCAGTTGTTTTCACGTTTTACGCATCACGTTTCACGCCCTGAAGGAGTTTATAATCCATGAGAATGAGACTGTTACTGCTCTCTTTTGTTCTGCTGCTCCTGTTCACCATTTCTCAAACCCAAGCCTTTATCGCAAGACATTATACCCTTCAAGAGGTTCTAGCTGAATGCAGCAACATCGTTTTCGGGACTGTTACCTCGGTCAATCAGAAACGCATGACCGCTAGGGTGAAGGTCGAAGAGAATCTCAAGGGAGAGAGCGATTTTCAGGAGATTAAAATTAACCTATCCACCGGGCAGGGAAACTTCCCGCAAAAGATGATCAAAAAGTTCAAAGCGGGGAAGCCCATTATTATCTTCTATAAGCGGGAGGGACGGCGAATCCCCAGTCTCGGACATGTTGACGGCACCTGGTTCCAAACCTTTGCCCAAGATCGATCAGATAAAAACCGCGTCTGGTGGAATTTTACCCATATTGAGATCTATATGCACCGGACCTACAAAGGTTCTACGCCCGACTTTCAGCGAGTTGTGCGGGATGCACTGGCTGGGAGAATCAGGCCCACGAAAACGAGCACCTCCAAAGTGGAATCCCTCGCCGAAGCACCTACCGATGTAGTACGTGTACTTGTCCTATCCGGCAACCGCTTCAATGTCGAATTTCCCACCATTTCTGCCCTCAACCCGGTCGGAGGAAGTCAGGTCGTTTACCAAAGGACAAAAGATCGCAACCTGCCAACCCTCGACCATGCCGACATTCTCTGGTTGGGGCAAGGGGAGATCTGCGAAGAGAGATATCGCTTAAACAAAGAGCGGGAAAAAAAGATTAAAGCGTTTGTGAAAGATGGCGGTGTTGTTATCGTTTCGGGGCAAGACAGCGATGATGATCGACCGTGTCCAACAGGCTGGATTCCCGCATCGATGAAAGGAGTAGAGAGGCCGGGGCGTAGCGATTTTGAACCAACACGAGCAGCGGGGACACTGTTTAGCGAACCGAATGAAATCCAGCTCGGCGATGTCTTCCTTGATGACGCCTGGAGGAAATGGAGCGATGAATACACAATCCTTGCGACTACAAATGATGGGCAAGAAATCGCCTTTGCAACCTTGGAATACGGCGAAGGAATGTACCTCATCACAAGCCTCCAAAACGAGACGAGTGCCAATATTTTTATCAATTACCAGATAATAGAGAACCTAATCTACTTTGCTGTTAAATGGCTGGATGATAAATCGTAGCTTAGACAGGACTTAAGGCTGTAAATGGACGCTGATAAACGCAGATGAACACAGATCTCTTTGGTTTTTCTATTTTATCTGCGAAAATCAACGAAATCTGCGTCCTTATTTATTTTTAAAACCAATGAACCAACATGATTAAGCCAAAAGTAAACCCCCCAATCTTGGTATTGATATTTTTATCTGTCACCTTCAACGCAGCGGGGACAGCCCACGCAGTTATCCCTCAACTCTTGGGACCGCTTTCTGCTCTGCTCAGTATCGTCCCTCAGATCCTCGCGGTTGTCGGTATTGCCTTTTTGACTGTGTTCGTATTTGCCCGTGATTGGCTAAAGGGATTGTTCTACCGTATTCGCGAATCTGCCCTGCTCACGACAATTACCCTGATACTCCTCCTCGCTATCATTGGTGCAGGGGTTTGGGTTATTTATGGAGGTCTTCAATCCGGTCAACCGTTTGCCACAATAAAGGGCGGTGTTCCGCTTGAGAACCAGCCTGCACAACAGCCCTGGCCCGCCTTTCGTGGAGGCGTTACACGTACCGGACAGCTTGATAACCTTCCCGGACCAACACGCCCCGCAATTTCATGGTTATTCAAAGGAGAAGGTGGTGTTGTCATAGACTTTTCTTCATCGCCGGCGGTCGTTGGATCTCAGGTCTATATTTCTGCTGCACAAGGGTCATTCTTTTCCAGCGGAGGTGCAGTCTACTGCGTTGATGCAGATAGCGGGGTTAGTCGCTGGCGATATGATACGCCGGTTCAGATTTTTTCTTCACCAACGGTCGTCGGAGGGCGCGTTTATGTCGGCGAGGGGTTTCACCAAGACGCAGATTGCCATCTCCACTGTCTTGATGCTAATGATGGGCGGCCAATCTGGAGGTTCAAAACAGCGAGCCACGTGGAATCAACTCCCTTCGTCAGTCAAGGAAAGGTCTACTTCGGTGCAGGGGACGATGGCGTTTACTGTCTTGACGCGCTTGAAGGGAAGGAGATTTGGCACTATCCATCTATCCATGTGGACGTATCGCCGGCGGTATGGAAGGGGAAGGTCTACTTCGGCACCGGTTACGGCGAATATCGCATCTACGCTGTCGATGCGAATAGCGGCGCAGAGGTTTGGTCAGAGCGTGTGGATTACCCCGCTTGGGGAAGTCCAAGTGCCAATGGAGATACGGTCTTTTTCGGACTTGGCAACGGTAATTTTATTGAGAGTGCCAGAGTACCAAAAGGACGGGTTACCGCCCGTAACGCCGAAACAGGAGAGCAGATCTGGGAGTATGAAGCGGAAGATTCCGTCCTTACAGCGGTTGCCTATCATAACGGATTTGTCTATTTTGGCTCACGTGACGGGGGTGTTTACGCACTCAACGCCGCTGATGGTGCGCCGGGTTGGAAAGCAGATATTGGATATCCGATTGTGTCCTCACCGGCGGTTACGGAGGATTCGGTATATGCCGGCGCAGATAACGGTGTAATCTACAAGATTGACAGCGATAGTGGGCGCATCGTATGGCAGTTTGATACAGAGAAAATCACCGGCGGCGAAGCGATCTACTCCTCACCGGCAATTGCCAATGGAAAGCTGTATATTGGACTGAAGTATTTCCTCTTATGCCTTGGCGAGGAAGAGACGATGGAGGGAACGCTGGAACTTGATGATCAGTAGTGTAGTGCTATCACTAACACACCAGTAGGTCGAGATTCATATCTCGACACAAAACTGTCGATTTTGGAAAATCGACCTACAATAGGACAACCACGAGGGTTGTCCCTACATTGGGTTGCTACCATTAAGCTTTGCAGTCAAGGGATTCGATTTCAGCCGGTGTTAAGGGGCGATATTTCCCAATCGAGAGGCGCCCTAGCGAAAGCGATCCAATCCCTACCCGTTTGAGATGTACGACATCGTGACCTATGGCGTGGAACATACGCCGAATCTGCCGTTTCTTTCCCTCGTGGATAACAACCTTGAATTGCGTCTGCCCTTCTCGCTTCCCAATTCGGTTGACTTTCGCCGAAGTGATTACCCCGTCCTCAATTTCGACCCCCTCTCGCAGCCTTTGAATCTCTCCTCGATTTGGTTGTCCTTCCACCCATGCAATGTATGTTTTCTGGATCTCATGGCTCGGATGGAGGATTCTATGTGCGAAATCCCCATCGTTGGTCATCAGCAGGAGCCCCTCGGTATCAACGTCCAACCGTCCCACCGGATAGATACGTTCCGATATGTCATTCACCAACGCCATAACTGTTGGGCGTCCCCTCTCATCCCGCACCGTTGTGACGTAGCCTGACGGTTTATTTAGCATCAGATAGATCCGTCTCGGCTTCCCACGTACCGGTTCGCCATCAAACATAATCTCAGCCCGCTGCGGATCGATGTGGGTGCCGGGGATCAACACCCTTTCGCCATTGACGGTGACCCGTCCTGAGGAGATATATTTCTTCGCATCCCGTCGAGAGGCGATGCCGGATTCAGAGAGAAATTTTTCGAGACGCATTTTTTCTTGATTATCCCTAAAAAAGTAGACATGAGGACGGAAAAACAGTAGAATAACCTGCACACATACCCGTAGATCGGGGCTCCGCATGCCAAAGATTTTTGTAGGTCGATTTTCCAAAATCGACAATACCTAAGAATATAGCGCGATAGTCTTGGTTCAATCCGCCATATGCTGTTGTGCAATCTGTCAAGATATGAATCTCGACTACAGATCTGCGTTCCCCACACGGGTTGGTATCTACTTTTGCTCCAGAGGAGCAACATGTCTATAGAATTATAATCGTCCAATTCCCGCGCTCCAGAGGAGCGCAATGTGTAGGGGGCATTGGGTTCAATAAATCCGTGAACTTGCGTTAGAATAGACGGTATTCTCAAAAAGTTTATTGTGATAGAGATCTGCGATGGATGTCAAGTGAAAAATAGCTTTCGTCCCCCGGTAGGTGCGGTTTCTAACCGCACCGTTTTGGGGTGTCTCGTTAATTCTAAGATCCACTATAGATTGAAGCTGCAAGGAGGGAAAAATGCGACTTGGCGGACCAGTATTTGGTGAAACTTCCAATCCTGACAGTTGGGCAGAAGCGGTTAAGAATCACGGATACAGCGCTGCCTACTGTCCTGTCAATTCAGACAGCGATGAGGCAACCATCGACGCATACGTGGAAGCCGCGAAAAAAGCGGATATCGTCATTGCGGAGGTCGGCGCATGGAGTAACCCGATCAGTATTGATGATACAGAACGTGAAGCTGCGCTAGAAAAGTGTAAGGTCCAACTCGCGCTCGCCGATCGGGTCGGTGCAAACTGCTGCGTCAATATCTCCGGCTCACGCGGACCCAAGTGGGACGGACCGCATCCCGATAATCTGACAGATGATACCTTCGATCTGATTGTCGAGAGCGTCCGTTCAATTATCGACGGTGTGAAACCCACACGGACGTTCTACGCGCTCGAAACGATGCCGTGGGCTTACCCCGAAGGACCTGATAGCTACCTGCGTTTAATCAAAGCCATTGACAGGAAACAGTGTGCTGTCCATCTTGACCCGGTGAACATCATCAACGGTCTTGAACGCTACTACCACAGTGGGGATCTCATCCGCGACTGTTTCGCGAAACTCGGTGCACATATCAAAAGCTGTCATGCAAAGGATATTTCTCTTGCCGATACCTTAACCCTTCACCTTGATGAGACCCGTCCCGGTCTCGGCGGACTTGACTATGCGACGTATCTGCGCGAACTGGATCGGCTCGATCCGGATGTACCGTTGATGCTTGAACATCTCCCATCTGCTGAAGAGTACGCACTCGGTGCTGAACATATTCGGTCGGTCGCTGATGAAGTCGGTGTCACGATTCGATAAGCCTATGGAACAGAAACCGATGCCCTTTCTTTTTATTAGGACTTACGCAGCGTGTGCATAAGTCGCCCGTGTTTGGTAGGCGCTGTTTCCAACTGCGCCGATTGGCAGTGTCTAATTAATTCTAAAATCTACCATATATAAGTCTTGCGATTTACGGAGGATCGAAATGACCTTAATTGGATCTGGATTTAAGGCAGCTGTGATTGGTTGTGGCGGTATGGGACGAGGCCATATAGCGAAAGCGAAAAGTCTGGGGATTGAACTGGTCGGTTATTGCGATGAGATTGGGGAAAAAGCTGAGGAAGCGTTGGCGGAATTTGGCGGTTCCTATGCCACAACCGACGCCGATCGCATCATGCGCGACGATTCCATTGACCTGATAGTAATCGCCACCCACCACGATGCCCACCATCCGCTCGCGCTTGCTGGAGCGCAAGCCGGCAAGCACATTCTTTTGGAGAAACCGATGTGTGTCACCCGCGCCCAAGCCATTGAGGTGGCTGAGATGGTGGAACGGACCGGGGTCAAACTCGTGATTAATTGCAAGTTCCGAATCGCTCCCACAGCACAGAAGGCACGCGAACTGCTCTCCCAACCGCACATGAGCCACGGTCAGTTGGCGATGAACGATTCCGGTGCGAGCGGTAGTACATGGGTCTGGCATGCGGACGATGGCGGTGGTCTGTTGATTAGCACCGCCGTACATACCATCGATCTGCTCACATACCTGATGGATAGCGAGCCGGATCGGATCTATGCCGAAGGACGAATCTTTGGGCAGAACAAAGGCACCGCCGGCTACCCCGACGGGCTGGTGGGGACAATTCTCTGGAAGAGTGGCGGACTCTCCACAGTAATTAGCACCGACCAAGGAATGAACCCCTTCGTGTCCAAATGGTTTCATCAGATGTGGGATGGGGAACGTAGCGCGGTCTTTTCCTCTCACATGACACGCGTTGACTTCGGCGGCTGCGAAATTGAACATCTGGACACGCGGAAATTACCAGAGGAAGAAATCGCCAAAGCATCAATGATGGTCAACCTATTGGAGGCGATTCGGACGGACAGGGATACCCTGTGCAACGCCCGCGACGGTGTGCGCTCCGTGGCTATATGCAACGCCTTAGATGAAGCAGCCCGCACAGGCAAACCCCAAAACGTACCGAACTAGGACACTACGACACCACTCGCATAGCCCCAGAGGTGCGACATGTGTGTCGTAAATATTGTATCATTTCTGTAGGTCGATTTTCCAAAATTGACGGTTTTGTGTCAAGATGTGAATCTCGACTAAAGCCCCAGTTGCTTTGAATCCCGATTTATCGAGGAGGGGCGGCATGTCTATAGTATACGGATAAACAAATAGACATTAATAGTAGTAGGCACGCTCCGCGTGCCGTAACACCGCGAGCAAGGTTGCTGGCACCGCTCGTTCACAGTGTCTAATTATGGTAAACGATATAAATATGTAGACGTTTACCAGTAGCTTCCCTTAGCGAAGTTTCATGAAGTCCCCCTGACAAGGGGGATTTAGGGGGTTAAAAAAACTCGCGCCGCGTACTGAATTTGCGTAAGTCCTGAACTCTATTCTTCACCTAGTAGAATGTCAGCTACAATGACACCGGTCATAATAATTATGAATGAACCCCAGAAAGCAATGCCAAACGACCTCTCATTCCTAACCTTTCGATCGCGATAGCCCGCCAAGAACCCTTTTTGGTAAGAATCCGGCTCGGTTTCGATTATCTTTTGCATCGCAGAGGGTACATCCTTTGGTGAGGAGCTAAAAGGTCCCTCTGTTTTTGCGAAGGTGATACCTGCTTTGTAACCTCGGTCAAACTCCTCAGTATCAAGAGAGTACCGGTTCATAAAAAAGTCATAAGAGGTGCTTGAAGCACAGCCAGAGATGACCAAAATACAGCAAAAGAGTGCGCCAATTTGTTGAAATTTCATGTTTGTCTCCTATCATTTAGCCCCAGAGGGGCGACATGTCTATAGTACACGGATAAACAAATACCCTAAGCCCCAGAGGGGCGACATGTGTATCCGAAGGGTGGAACGTAATGCGTCATACGAGTTTTTTTACGTTTCACGTTTTACGCCTTACAATTTGGTTGTACAGCAAGCGAGGCTACCAATATTTGCCTGACAGTGTGTACTAGCACCAAAGGTTATTTATATGCTATAAGTTCAGTGGTGGACTAAGGTAGAAGTTAGTTTGCATTGCCAGATTCATAAATTCGCCAAGCCCCATTCTCTTTTCGCATCTTGATAAGTATATCTGATGGTGTCCGTGTGTTCTCCATTTCTACCGCGAGCCTCTCCATTTCTGCCCTCGGAATTTCCGCTAGTGCTGCCGCTTGTTGTTCTTCCGATAAATTCTGCATTACCATTTCTATCAGGTCTCTGAACTGTAGTTCCGGTTCTCTCAATCGGAAGTGCCATTCATCGCCGACATATTCACTGCTCACAATTTCTGCCCTACCAATTGTTCGACTCAATATTTCCTCAGTGAACTGCTTGGCTTCTGGTCCTGCTTCAGCGACTTCTGCCCTCGCATTTTCTAAGGCTGGGATACTACTTTCTATATCTTCCCTGACAGCTCCTGTCACTAGTGGGAGTGCTGCCTTAAAGTTGAGATTCTTATACGCCTCCAGATAGGCATTCATCACATCTTCGGCAGACCGCCCCTCGTCGTCTAATAATATAGAGGTGCCCGTCGTAACACTCTGCGCTGAATCTGGCTCAAATTCTGCCTCCAGCATGAATTGTGCTATGTCTGCTTCTTCAGATTGATCCAAGGAATTGTCAACCGGCTCCGTTCCTTCTGCAGATGCTACTGGGGCAATTTGTGACGGATTGTCCCGGCTTTCTGTATCCTGAGTGAAATTAGTTTGGGCGGTCAATTCTTTGGAACTATTTCGTGGACGTGGAGTGCCGTCCTCCCACGGCGACAAATACACTCGCTCCTCGACTATAGGCGCACGCATCTGACGGATACCGACAAAACCGATAAAAATCAGCGCAATCAGTGCTGCTACGCCAACTGTTATCTTAGGTGCCATTCCAACTTTCATGGCAGTTAGCCCTCCTGAGTATATCTTTTTCAGTGTCATTGTGGGAGAAACAAAGATGCCAGTGAGAAGGTATTGCAACCGTTTGGAGAGTTGTCGCTTGGCACGCGACAACCGAGACGCAACTGCGTTATATGACAGCCCATGCGCGTTTGTCAGTTCGTCGTAGGTCGCACCCTCCAAATAAAAGGCGCGGACAAGCTCCCTGTCTTTCTGCGGAAGTGTCTCTATTGTTCGGCGAATCAACTCTCTCTGTTCCAGTCGTGTCAATTGCTCATCAGGTGAATCCTCCGTTTGAAGTGTCTGTTCGTTTACTTCATCAAGGGATACAGTCTCATTTCTCTGTTTTCGGAGCCACTGTCGCGCACAATTCCGCGTAATCTCAGCCAACCAACTCTTGAATCTAGTCGCATCCTCAAGCTGCCCTAATCCTTGATAGGCGTTGAAGAAGGCGTCTTGCACCACCTCTTCGGCGTCATGGGCATTATCCACGATCTTGCCTACGATTGCATAAACGTAGGCGTAGTACTCCCGCATCAGATCAGCAAAAGCCGCTTCATCCCCAGTTTGGGCACGATAGATGAGCGTATTTTCCTTAGCCATAGCTCTTCATTTCTCCCTTACACCTTATCAAGATGCAGTTCCGAGATTTTTTTGGCACTTTTTTACTCTGAAATGTCATTATAGGAGATTTTTTAACCATTTTTTTGAAAAGCCAAAAATAAAAAAGCGAATGGACGGAACCATTCGCTTAATGCAATCGTTTTGATCTTATACCTATGAGGTTTGCTTTAACAGATTTCTGTAGGTCGAGATTCACATCTCGATACCACCTAGCACATTGCGCGATAGTTTTGGCTTCTGTAGCACGATCTGTTAGATTGTGATCCCAGTCCGTAGGTTGGGTTGAACGGAACCGATGAAAATGCCACGCCTGACAACTGGGATTAGGGGGACGATTCGGGTTGAAAGTTCACAAGTAGAGTGAAACCCAACATTTTAACTCATCTCAGAGAGCCGCTTCTCCAGCGCAACCGCCTCCTCTAACCGTTTCATATAATCGATAGAATGCGTTAAATAGGTGTTGGGGTCGGGTCTGGCGGGCAGACAATCCAAGGAGAGATAGCCCTCAAATCCGATTGCGTCAAGTTCCCTAATCACACCAGTAAAATCGATATGCCCCATCCCCGGCATTTGACGATTGCTGTCGGCTAGATGGATCAACATCAGTCGGCGTTCCGCCCGTCGGATAGCGTCGGGGACGGAGACATCCTCAATGTTTGCATGGAAAAAGTCGACCATCACGCCCAAGTTCTCCTCACCGACTTCGTCGGCAACACCGACAGCGTCAACCACACTGTTCATGAATCCCGCATAGCCTTCAAACCGATTCACCGGCTCCATCGCCACCCGCACACCACGTTCAGCGGCGTAGCGGCTGATCTCTCGTGCGGACTGGACAAAGTTTTGCCTCACCGTCGGGAGCGGGACATCAGAAACCGGGTACTTCGGTTCAGCCGGGCAGCAGCAGATCTCATAGACGGACACATTCAGATCTACCGCTAAGTCTGTACATTTTTGGGCGTAACCGATCGCATAACGTCGAACCGCCTCGTCGGTAGATGCCAAATCCCGCACCTCACCGGCGTGCCAAGTCGCCCACGCCCCAAGCAGCGCCGCAATCTCCAACCCCATTGACCGCGCTATCTCAGCGATTTCCCGATACCGTTCTATCGCAATTCGGTCCGGTTCTGCGGTGAGGTCTATGCCATCATAGCCGGCGTTCTTGACCAGTTCGAGCACCTCACGCGGTTGCTCCCAAATGTCTAGCCCGAAGGTCGCCAATGTGTCAACGATTACTGAGTATCTCAATTGAGCCATCGTAATCTCCTTCTATTTTTCCGTTGACTTGCTTACCGATTGCTTGTATCATCTTTTTGTCTCATGTTAAGAAACCGTGCAACAGAAACCGATTGGGTTCACTGATGAATCAATGAACAAATTGTTTTCACGTTTTACGCATCACGTTTCACGTTTATACCCATTTCGACGAAAAGAGTTCAAACATGACAGAAACCGATCTTTGCTATTTGTCAGCCCTGCAATTGCGGGAATTATACCAGAAAGGCGAGGTATCACCCGTTGAGGTGACTGAGGCGGTGCTCCGCCGCATGGATCAACTGAATCCGAAACTCAACGCCTTTATCACGATGACACCAGAGCTCGCGCTTGAGGGAGCACGCCGTGCCGAACAAGCCTACCAAACTGATGAATCTCAGCCGCCGTTGGCTGGCATCCCAACCTCGATAAAAGACCTCGTGGCAATGACAGGGATTCGGAATACCCGCGGTTCCTTGCGTTACAAAGATTCCGTATCAGACTTTGATGCGCCGATTATCGAGCGGTTTCACGAGGCCGGTGCCGTACTACTGGGTAAGACCAATCTGCCTGAGTTCGGGTGGAAGGGGGATTCGACGAACCGTATCATCGGTTCTACCCATAATCCGTGGAAACACGGTCGTACCGCTGGCGGCTCTAGCGGCGGTGGGACAGCAGTGCTTGCCGCAGGGTTAGGACCCCTTGCCCAAGGCAGCGACGGTGCAGGATCGATTCGTATTCCAGCGAGTTTCTGCGGTATTTACGGACTCAAACCCTCGTGGGGAATCATCCCGCAGTATCCACCCAGTGCTGTCGAACTGCTCTCCCACCTCGGTCCGATGACACGGACGGTCGCTGATGCAGCGCTCATGTTGAACGTCATGGCGGGTGCCGATCCGCGTGATCGCCTCTCGATTCCTACCGAGACCGATTATCTAACCGCGCTGGAGGGAGATATTGCAGGGCTACGCGTTGCGTGGTCGCCCGATCTGGGTTACGCACTCGTTGATCCGGAAGTCCGTGAAATTGTTACGAAAGCCGCGATGCGTTTTGAGGAACTCGGTTGCCACGTTGAGGAAGCCCACCCCGGTCTGGAAGATCCGTGGGAGGACATCGTTCATATCATCTGGGGATCCACATTCGCCGGCTTACATTTGCATGACCTAGATGCGGTTCGTGATCAGATCGATCCGGGCTTAGTGAGAGTGATAGAACAGGGATTCCAACTTTCGGGGGCTGAAGTTGCTATAGCCTACGCAAAGCGTAATGACTACTACGACGCTTGGCGTCAATTCATGGAGCAATATGACCTGCTATTGACCCCTGCGCTCCCTGTGACAGCGTTTCCGGCTGGCGACGATCATCCGGGACAGATCGACGGACAACCGACAACCTATCTGAGTTGGACAGCGTTCACCTATCCGTTCAACATCACCGGTCAACCGGCGGCGAGCGTTCCATGCGGCTTTGCCAGCGATGGGCTGCCAGTAGGGCTGCAAATCGTCGGGCGGTGGCGTGATGATGTAACCGTCCTCCGCGCATCCGCTGCCTTTGAGAAACTCGCACCTTGGGCGGAAAAGCGACCCCCACTCAATTATAGTGGATTCTAAAAACAGATAGACACTTTCGCTCCCCATGTTTGGTAGGCGCTGTTTCCAACTGCGCCGGTTCAAAACAACCTACGGCATCTATGCGGGGCGGTTAGGAAAACGAAACTACCGGTCTCCTGTTTGGTAGGCGCTGTTTCCAACTGCGCCGATGCGGTGCGGTTAAAAACCGCACCTACCGGGGTGATAGCCCGTATTTTCCCATCCTCGGTAGGCGAGGTTTGCGAGCCTCGTCGGTACAGAGTGTCCAATTAATTCTAAAATCTACCATAATTAAATGAACTAATGAACCAATGAACTCATTAATTAGTCCGCAGCAGCCTCGCTGTCTACCTTCGCCTCAACATCCTGCAACACTTCCATAGCCTGCTTTGCAGCGTCTGATGCTGGATCGCTTTTAATCATACGGTTGAGGTGTAGGATCGCGTGTGCATCGCCCCCCTTCGCAAGGTCCAACGCCTCCGCAAACACCTTTTCACCGAAGCTAAGATCTCTTGGAACGATGGGGTGATCCAAATCCTCCCAGTAATACTTCAGGTCGTCCGACTCCCAATCCCGATACACATCCTCCCAACGGAGTTCATTAAACCTGTTGAGGTGCGGTTGGAGCATGTGCTCCGCTATCGGATCGCCGAGCGCGTGATAGCGATTATCCAGTGAGACGCGGAGTTTATCCTCTGTGTAATTGGGCAACGCCTGATGTATCGTCAACGCCAAAAAAATTAAGGAGTCCCCGATCTCGTAGTTCGTGGTGTGCCATTCGCCCTCTATCTCATCAGCGTAGATCTTTTGAGCGCCGGCGCCGAGCGAGAAGTGATGATCAAGCACCTTGCCCACCTTGTGTGATCCCGGTATCAACGCCAGTCCACCCAGCTCAATGGGACAATCACCGACGGGAGCCCAGCAGGTATAGGTCTGAAAATTTCCTTGGAAGTGGACAAAATCTTGGTGTATCGGCGTGGTATGTTCCGTATACTTTGGGAACCACAGACGGGCGATTTTCTGTGGATGGGGCAGCACCGGCTTGCCGATCACCTTCTCCAGTGTGTCAAGAACTTCGGGCCAATGACCTGAGCGATGAAACGATTCTAACTTGTAAACCTCGTGATAGACATCGGTATACTCGGAATTCCCTTCCGTACATTGGCGCGAAATATCGGCGATACCGTCCATCGGATCGGTGCCGGGGACGAGCCAACCGCCCTCTTGGATAACCGTCAGCATCTCTCGCCGCAGCGCTAACAGTTTATCCGGATCTTGCAGTTTCTTGAAGAAGAGGTAGCCCTCATCCTGAATCCGGCGCTGAAGTTCTTCAGGGTCGTCCATTGCATCGTTGGACACCCGAAACTCTTTGTATTGATCAGCCATTTTTTCTCCTCTCTTTTTTGCCTTACTGGCACTGTGTTGCAGTTTTACTTACGATTTTAGGATTACGCACTTGGGTTCGTAGTAGCGCAATTCATTGCGCGTTGAAGCGGGTGTTCAGACCCCAACCCGCGTAGGCGGGGCATCCTGCCCCGCATTGGCGATGAAGCATTGCATTATAACGCCTCATTGTTCAGTTGCGTAAGTCTTGGATTTGATAAATTCTGATGCACCGTCTCCCATACCTCATCAACGGTGATCAATTTCATACAGATATTGTTTTTACACTTGTTCGTGAACTGTTTACACGGGTTACACGGCACATGATGGCGGACGGTCGTATGGATCGGACCGAGCGGCTGAAAGCGGATATGGTCGCCCGGTCCGAACAACGCCACCGTCGGTGTGTGCATCGCTGCAGCGACATGCATCGGTCCCGTGTCGTTTGTAACAAATAGATCACATTGCTCAATTAACGCCGCCAACTGACGGATACGCAGGTCCCCGGCGAGCGAAATCGCCTCGGTTCTCATGAGATCTCCCACCTGCTGAACAAGTTCACCCTCGTGAGGTCCCCCAAAAAGTAGCACCTGCGCGTCGAACTGCTTCGCCACACGGTCGCCGAGAGCCGCAAATCGGTCAGGCATCCACTCCCGCAATTTCCACCCCGCGCCAGGAAACAGTCCGACTTTTGATCGATCCGCCTCGATGCCCTTAGCAGCAATCATTTCATCGGCAAAAGCGCGATCTGCATCCGTAACAAATAGCTCTAACGTCCGATCTGTTGCCTCTATCCCAATTGCCTGCAGCAAGTCAAAGTAGCGATCTATCGCGTGCGCGGACGAAATCCGACCGGCACGGATAGCCTTGGTGCTAAGGTCTGGCACACGGACGGTACACAACACCCCATTCGGTTGATGATACCCAACACGACACTTCGCACCGCTCAGATACGCGAGTAGACCCGTGCGAAATTTGCGTTGGAAATCGATCGTCAGATCAAAACGCCGTTCTCGCAGGCGGCGGATAATCCGTCGCATCTCGCCGGTGTCCTTATTCCCCGCTTTTCGGTTGAACGGAATGACCTCATCTAGATGCGGATTTTCTATGAGTAGATCTGCGGACTGCTTTGCCACCAGCATCGAGATACGCGCTTGCGGGAAGTGCTGCCGCACCGCACGTATCGCTGGCGAAGTCAGGACAATATCACCGAGTGAGCTGAGACGGATGAGGAGAATGTTTTTCATAATCCTGTTTATCTTCGGAACGCGCTAAAAACGCCGCAGATACCAAATCTGCTATTGAACCGTTGGAAGAGTTCGATGCCAACTTAGAGTTTTCTACAATTGAGTTTTGATGACTACTAGCGTTATTTCTGTTTATTGTATCACGTTCTTACCTTTCAGAGCAACCGTGATTTTTTTGCAACTTACCAGCAGGAACGCTGGGTAGGTGTTGGGAGACGACGCGTTTCCCCAATTACGCCAAGCCGGACCTACGAATCGACACACTACGGTTTTTGGTAGATGCGTGTGTCCGGGAAAAGTCTCGCCCAAGCACCTGCATGGGAAACGAATACGTCAGGGACGCGTTCAAGTGATTCACCCGTTTTCGGATTCAAGAGCATCTCCTCCGAAAGGTCCCATACCGTCTGGCTGCGGCTATCCCTAACCTGTTCAAAAGTCCCTTCAAATTGATAGTTCTTCCGTTTGTAAACACGAACAGCGTCTGAATCCGGACTCGCAATCAGGACAATTGGAACGCCGCCAATGGAATCGTTGATAACCTGCAGCTGACGCAGGTCCTCAAAAAAATACGCCTTCTGCTCATCGCCCACAATTACACCGAGAATCTGTCGTGGTAACAGGTCTAGAATGTCAGGATAAGGGTTATAACTGTACCCATGGCCGGTCTCCTTACTCAACACAGTCGTATTCGGGTGAGCTACTTTCCACTCGCTCCAAGGTGATTGGGTCGTCGGCACCCTATCGAGTGAGCTACCGGTCTTCGGACCAACGACCGCCTCACCGGTAGCTTGTAGCCATAAACTCGGTGTATCGTTACCCCTGTCATACATCAACAGATTCCGTTTGTACAGGGTGCCGGACACGCCAAATTCCGTCGCTTTACCGTCAACAGTCGGATCAAAAGCGATACCGGTGCCGCATTCCGGACAGAAAGTCACAAGCACCGGGCTACCCCCCAAGGTATCGTTGACTATCTCATGGTTAACCAGAATGCGCAAGGGATAGGCACGGCTCTCCCCATTGCGTACGATACCGAGAACCTGATCGTCCCCCTCCATGTAATCCGCTGCCCCCGCCGGAATAAAGCGCGGTTGGGTCAGCGCAGCGATGCCATCTATGCCGGGACCACCATCATGGATCTCGTTCATCGGGATCGAGTGCTTCACGCCATCCGGGAAGAATATCCCGTACCGTTCAAGCACCCTAGCAGAAGGTTTGCCCGCCTCTAAATCCGTTGAGAGCGTTTCAATTGGCTCTGCCACTGGAGACGGAATCTGACCTTCATCAGCCTCACACCCGACTAATAGAATTGTCCCGTAGAGTCCCAAAAACAGAAGTAACCATCTCGTGGTCATGTTAATTCACCTCAGAAAACGTCTGATTTCACGTTTTACGTATCACGTTTCACGCCAAAGTGATATAATTTTATCGTGATCTTGCAACAGTTGGCAACTTCAAACGTCACAGACCGCTGTAATTGATACATCTGCCGATGCTCGGTTCTCTTCAAAAATTTCCAAACAGGAGGTATAAGCCCACCCATGCCAAAACCACGCATCATGTTCTACCACGACGGACGCCATCCGCACATCTACCGCTATGAACCGCCTATGCAGAAGGAGGAGTATCAAGCCTGCATCGACGAATTGGTGGGTACGCCTATCGAAGCAGTAATGTTCTGCTTGGGCGAGGGACGCACCGTCCTGCACGATACCAAAGTAGGTGAACTGCTAGGGCACAACGTAGACGAGTGGGACCACCTCGTTTTCCACCGCGCCCACCAAAACGCGAAAGGGCTTATTGATGAGGGGCATGATCCGCTGCGAATCGTCTGCGAACGGGCGCACGAAAAAGGGCTGCTGCTCTATCCCACCTTGCTGGTTCAGAATTTCGGGCCGGAGGTGGCGACCGTGCGCTGTTCAGATTTCCGCTGGGAGAACCGACATCTCGAAATCGGCGCGCGTGGCGATCTGAACCCCGATATGCCTTGGATTGACGGACTCGACTTCAAGCATCCAGAAGTCCAACACGAACGGTTCGCCCTGATTGAGGAGACACTGAACGAGTATCCGGTTGACGGGTTTGAGCTACAACTGAACAACTATCCGCGCTACTTTCACCCGGACGAAGTGGATGCAGGAATCGGCATCATGACCGACTGGATCGGACGGGTGCACGAAGCGGTCAAAAGGAGCGGGGTAGATCGTGAATTGGTCATCCGCGTTCCGTCCAGTCTAGAGGACGCTCTATCCATCGGGCTTGACCTAGAGATGTGGGTGAAGGGTGGAATTGTGGACGCCTTGGTCGGTGAACCCTTCTCAGCCCCAAATCGGATAGATCCGAATACCGATTTCCGTCCACTGGCAGCGCTAGTAAAGGGTTCCGCCTGCCGATGCATCGCAGCTATCCACAGCCATGTGGACTCAGATCGACTCGCCGAAGCCCCCATCTCGATGGTCCGTGCCGCAGCTTGTAACTACTGGGAGCAGGGGATCGGCGGGCTTTACTTGGCACAGTGGTTTCCGCATTGGCCCTATCAGGCGGATTTCTACGAAAGGCTGCGTGAGATACCACACCCCGACATCATGGAGGCAAAGGACAAATACTACTATATCCCGACCGAGAACGCTCGCCCCCACGAACCTTGGGTGTCCACACAGCTACCAATCAAGATGGAAGTGAATAAACCGGTCACAGCGAAGTTCACTATCAGTGATGATTTGCCGCGCTGGGACAAGATAGGACGGGTACATGAGGTGTTATTGAGAGTAGGAATTTCCGGCACGACGGAATTAGATCAGATTCGCTTCAGTCTTAACGGGAAAGCGTTACCGGAAAGTATACTGCGTAAAATCAACCAGATGTATCGCATGAGTGGACCACGCAACCGATCCGGTCCTACATACTGGTTTGTCTTCCGACTATATCGAGCGCATTTCCCCCAGCGAGGAGAAAATGAACTGGAGCTCACCCTGCTTGAGCGTGATCCCGATGTGCTTGGCAGCGTTTCTCTTCGTGATGTTGAGCTGGAGCTTAAATACCTGATGGGCAGGAACTTTCATCGTGGTTCTGTAGATCCAGATCTCGGTCCTTATGGGGGTGGAGTGTCATAGAGGAGAGATCAGGCGGCAGAGTGTTTGGTAGGCGCTGTTTCTCCCAACAGGTCGGGATCCCGACCTGTCGGGACGCGCCGGTTTGGAGTGTCTAAGTAATTCTAAAATCGACCATAATTGGGTAATCTTCAAGCGATGTCCGGTTCGGTTTTCACCCGCCCCTACCGGTCTCCCGTTTGGTAGGCGCTGTTTCCAACTGCGCCGACCGGGCCTGGGGAAAAATATAGAATTACCGAATTATTTTTTGAAACCTCATCAAAATCGACTGACGACAACAAAATGTCAACACGCCCTAGTAGTACTCAATCATATAAGTTTTGAGATATACAACAATCTATGTCATCAGGAAGCAGGTAAAACGTAAGGCGTCATACGAGTTTTATCACGTATTACGTCGCACATATCACCCCTCTGTTGCTGTGTTGGGTTTCGCTGTCGCTCAACCCAACCTACGGGTTATCTCGTTTTCAGGTCTTCCCGTTTTCCCGTCTTCCCCGGTGTTTTTATCACGTTTCACGTTTTACGCTTTACAATTTGGCTCTACAGCAAGCGAGGCTACCAATATTTACCTGACGCAGTACTAGCACCGGTTAAAATTCGCTACGTTTCACTAATTTGTTAAAATTTCATTCAAGACAAGCGTTGACAGAAAAAAGAGACCATGCTATAATCTGTATACCCGAAACTGAAAATTTTATCGGTTCAGGCGGCTATAATAGTCGAGAACCCTATCCGAAAATCTCAATGAAATCGGGGCTGGGAGGTTTCGTCAATTAAACAAGAAGTGTTTTTTTCGGGTAAGCCCCAAATGAATCGTATGAATATTTTACCTGTTTTCAGGAAGGAGTGTCAAATATAAAATGAAAAGATGGATGAAACTGTCTGTTTGTGCCACGCTTTTAGTATCTGTTGCGCTTTTCAGTGGTTGTACTAGAAAAGTTGAGCCACTTGATATCAGTGATTTTCAACGGATTGCCATCGCCCCGTTTTCGACCGAAAAAGAGTCTGCTGGCATGGAGCGCAGGTTTCCTTTGGACCTGTCTACGCAACTTAGCCTTGTAGAAAAGGACAAAGAGTGGATCTATGATCAATCCGATACGCTCAATCCAATCGGTAGTGAGCTAACAGCCCAGAACTTGACTCCGCAGGATATCTTTCTCGATCCTGCTCTCGCGGCAAAGGTAGGGCAAGCGGCAAATGCCGATATAATTGTCGTTGGTCATATCCAGAATCCGAAGCTGGATGAAAAATACGATAGTAATCCACTCTATGACATGAGTGCGCAGGCAGGGATATCGGGAACCACGAAATTTGTGATAGTCTATCAATGGGCAACGCTTAGGATGCAGGTGAAAGCCGTTGATACAAAATCCGGAAGCGTTATCTGGGACAATGGTGGATTTATAGGATATACAAGATATATCCGTGAGTTCAACACCCAAGATCCAGCGAGACACACGAGCCGTATTGAGCCGGACCAATTAAAAGCTGATATTAGAAAACATATGCTCAACCAAATTGGGCATCAGCTAGTACCGGATAAAATCACTGCGCGTCCCGTACCAGAAATTCTGATGAGGCCCCAGCGCAAGTTGGTCAGATCAGGTGGGCAACCAGTTCTCTGGTAAATGATTTAGGACTTACGCAGCGGGTTCATAATCCCCCTGATTTTCCAAAGTCCCCCTGACAAGGGTTTCCCCCCTGATAAGCCAGACAAACAATTCCCCCCTGATAAGGGGGGCTAGGGGGGTTAAGAGTTGGGGGATTTAGGGGGTTAAAAAAATCTACCCCCTGTGTGCTAAATTTGCGTAAGTCCTGTTATTTTTCTTAAGCGCAAGTATATTCGATGGGTGGGCACCCTCTAGGCAAAATGGGTATTAGCCTGTGGGGCGAGTTGTTGAGGAGGTCACTTCCACACCGTCCAAGCGTTCATAGGTTCAGAAGTTCATTAATGAACCTATGAACATTTTTTTACGTTTTACGCTTTACGTTTTACTTACGGTGTCCCCCGTCTCCCACCGCCGTCCATGTATATAGAGCTACCGAATATATACGAACACGGCTCCGATGCCAAAAAGTCTACCACATTGGCAATCTCCTCCGGCTCAGCGATGCGCCCTGCGGGGAGTTCCTTGCCAAGTTCTTGGAGCATCTCTTCTACATCTATCCCCGCCTGATCCGCACTCGCTTGCTGCACATCGCGTGCCCGTTGGGTGTTGGTCAGTCCCGGACAAATGGTGTTCACCAAGATCCCATCTTCCGAGACCGCATCCGACAGCGCACGCGTCATATTCAAAATGGCGATATTGGCAAGGCTTACCGGGATGTTTCCGCTGGTAGGGCTTGTCCCCGCACCGCCGGCGACATTGATAATACGCCCCCAGCCGTTCTCCCTCATGTGCGGAATCACAAATTGGGACATCCGCAGATAGCTATAACTTTTCAAACTGAGTGCGTCATCAATCAACTCGGTGGGCAAGTCTAAAATATCGCCGCCCCTCGCCGCACCTGCATTGTTGACCAGAATATCAACCCCGCCGAACTGTTCCACCGTCGCACTCACAACTTTCTGGCAGCTTGCCATAGCCGTCAAGTCAACTGCGACAGCGTATCCCTCACCGCCGGCTCCGTTGATTTCGCCAACAACCTCGTCCAAAAGTTCTTGGTTGCGGGCAGTAACACAGACACGCGCCCCCTCACGAGCGAGTGCCAACGCACAACACCGACCGATACCGCGACTCCCACCTGTTACAATTACTCGCTTTCCCTTCAATCCTAAGTCCATCTGTCATCTCCTCTTTGCAATGCGGTCATGGTCACGGCTTACTCTTCCTGCCCAATTTCAACAATCATCTTACCCATATTCTCGCCTTTGAAAAGACCAATAAATGCTTGTGGTGCGTTTTCCAAGCCCTCTACGATCGTTTCTTCCCAGTGCATTTTGCCCTCGCTGATCCACTGCCGCATATCGGCGTAAAATTCAGGCGTACGATCCGCATAATCGGTAACGATGAAGCCCTGCAATTTCAGACGTTTGCCGATAGCGGTACTGAGATTTTTAGGACCGGGGGTCGGTTCAACATCGTTGTAATGCGCGATCATGCCGCACAGAGGGATACGTCCGTGCATATTCATCAGCGAGAGCGCAGCTTCAAGGTGTGCGCCGCCGACATTCTCAAAGTAAATATCAATGCCATCTGGACAGTGCTGCTGCAGCTCGTCTATCAGATTATCGACCCGCTTATAGTTAAAGGCTACATCGACCCCCGCCTTTTCCAAGAGCCACGCCACCTTCTGATCCGATCCAGCACTAGCGACCACGCGACACCCTTTAATCTTGGCAATCTGGCAGACGATCGCGCCGACTGCACCGGAGGCAGCGGAGACGAACACCGTTTCTCCCGCTTTCGGTTCGCCGACATCGAGTAGCCCAAAATAGGCGGTGCGTCCCGGCATTCCGACCGCGCCGATAAAAGATTGGATTGGGGCAAGCGTTGGATCAATCTGGCTTAGGCTCTCTGCCCTAGCAAGATAATATTCGCGCCAACCGAGTCCGCCGAGTACGTAATCGCCAACCTGAAACGATTCGCTCCCCGACTGAACAACCTGCCCGACACACCCACCTTCCAACGGCACACCGAGCGCGACATTTCTAACAACCCCGCGCATGTAGGGATCGACCGACATATAGATATTTCTTACAAGGACTTCTCCCGCTTTCGGTTCAGTGACTGTTACTTCGACAATCTCAAAATCGCTCTCCTTGGGAATGCCGACAGGGCGTTGCCTGAGACGAATCTCACGGCTCACAATTTCACTCATCCTTCTCTCCTCCTTAGTATCTTGTAGGTCGAGTTTCTATACTCGACAAGACGCTGCTGCGCCGATGCGGTGCGGTTAGAAACCGCACCTACCGGGGTGATAGCCCGGATTTTCTCCTCCCCGGTACAGAGTGTCCAATTAATTCTAAAATCTACCATAATAACCAATGGTGCTAGCCTACAACTGTTGATAATATGATGCGTGAAACGTGAAAATCATTGGTGCATCACTTCATTTAGCCCCAGCGGGGCGACATGTCTATAGTACAAAGATAAACAAATACACCAAAGCCCCAGCGGGGCGGCATGTTTATAGAAAACCGAATCGTCATATTCTAAAGCCCCAGCGGGGCGACATGTGTATAATTAGGCAAGGAATTACGCCCAGACAAAAATTTCGTCGTCCTCCTCCGAATAGCCAATAAACGTCGCCAAAACCGTTCGAGGAGCATTTCCCTCTACAGGAGCCACTAGGTGGATACAACCGCTGTTAAACAGGTAGAAATCGCCCGGTTGAACCTCGATTTGCTGCTGTTCAATCTTGTTTTGCGCAGCATATTCGTAATACGTACCATTGGAGAGGTGGGAGTCTACCTCCGGGCTCCAAACACACCGATGTATAACGGCTTGGGGACTGTTGCCATCGTGGGCGGAGTTCTGTATGCAGATGAGACCCGCAAATTGGTGTGTAAAACGGGAGACCTCATAGTTGAATAGCTTGTCATCTAAGCCGACATGGTTGACGTGGGGAACATATTCATGGCCCTCATAGTGGATCCGAAAGATAGCGGGACCGTAAAGGCGTCCATCGGGTTCACGAGCGACCTTGACCTCCTTGTTCACCGCTAACGCCGAGAGGCAATCGTAGAGGGTATCTACCGGATTATCAAATCCGTCAAAGAGGTGGCTGAAGAGTTCGTGCGTACTCGCTGAGTGTTCAAGGAAAGCGTCCTTATTTTCAGTTTCATCATCTGATACCCTCAGACCACCGCGTGCACGGTTAACCAGACTCGAACCGATATCAATTCGGCTCGGCAAGTTCCCATCCGGGTTGGGCTGCGCTGGGTCGCGGGTCATACCCCGCTCAATGAATCGCTGCATGAGTCCACTACAGTGGTCTGGATTATAGGCACCGCGCAGGGCAATACCCGGGATGCGAGCGTCCGCAAGGGCTTGGAGTGGGTCCGCTTCATGGTCAAAGACAGTCTCTAGGTCGGGTTCCAGCACCGACCAACTTTCACTAAATGCCATTTTATCCCTCCTGTTAACCTTACCTAGTACATTGTCAGATAAATGTTAAGTAAGTAGGTCGAGATTCACATCTCGACAAAATACCCGGCATGTTGCGCAATACATGAGCCAAAAGTAGATAGCCTTTGTACCACGATCTGTTAGATTGTGATCCGAGTTCGCAAACTGTATGAGGTTTCAGAAAATACTTCGGTAATTCTATATTTCCCCAGCCCCGGTAGTTTCGGTTTCCATCCGCCCCGGTCATCGCCCGGAAATTACCGACCTACACGGAAACCTCCCTCGCCAATGCACCCATTGGATCCCACGCAGGTAGAACAATCGGCTCCGTTTCGAGCGCATCTTGCAGTTCATCGGGTAGATACTCCTTACGCGCAGCAATCTCAAACATATACTGATCAAACCAGTTGTCATTCATCAGGTAGAACCCCTTGCGCCCACTATCTGCGCCCCAACTATTTTCCACCCGCCAACGCCGCGGAATCTCTCTGCCGTTCTCCTGTACCACATCCACACCCGTGAATAACATCGCATGGGTCATCAGCGTCTGGTGGTACTGGAGCCGTCCCGCCTTATCAAGGGTGAATGGTGTGTCGTAGACACCTTCGTAGTCGTACAGTTTCGCGTCCCAGAGACCGAGATCGGTTTGCATCATCTTCCCAACATCGCACCCCATCCAGACCGGCTCCCCGTCCATAATGGTCTTCATCGCTATCTGTTTCATGAGGTCGATGTCGATATTCAGGTATTTGACAATCGCGCCGCCCTCGACATTGCCAAGACATTCAACCGTGAAGGTTTTGCCGATCGGACTTGTCGGGCGTGGGTCGTGGACAAGGCAGACGTAATCATCGACCGGGACGGTGATATATTTCTCTGCGAACTGTTGGGGCGTCATCTCCCCGTCACGGTGAAATTCTTTGTCCGCGTCGTTCCACTGCCAATCGAATTGGGTGGGCGGCGTACCGAGATGGATAGATAGGATGCGGTGGATGACCGTGATAATCTCATCTTTGGCATCTACCAGCTCATCAAAACTCGCATCTTTTGATGCCATATCACGAAGCGTCTTTGCGCCCTCCCGTAGCTTATTCAGCAGGATGCGATTCATTCGCATTGAACTTGAAGAACTCTGTGTCTCAGGCATAAACGCTTGGGGGACAAGCCCATGTTTCTTGATCAGATTGACAAACATATTCCACTGTCCGCCGTCTTCTAGTGGGCTGTCAAGTAACCATGCAACGCACCGATCATCTACGTCGCGGTCTACCATCTCGATCATCCGTTGCAGGAAATAGTTGGAGCGTTCAAGTTTATCCCAGAAAAAGGTATAGTTTTGGCTGAACTCAAATTCTTTCAGGTTCATCTTCTTCATCGCGCCGACGCGGAACAGGTTCAGTCCAGCGAACATCCAACATCTGCCACTGCTTTTTTGGTTCGTAACGCTCCAGTCATCTAACACATGGCTGAAGGTGAAGTCGCTGTTGGTGACAATCTGACGGTCAAGGGCGATGTCATCTACGGTAATCTTACAGACGGCATTCTGCGCCATCCGATAGACCGAGTTACCCTCAAAATCGTTGTGCAATTTTGCGATTCGATGCGGGGACAGTGTCCCGTCTTGCAAACCCTCAAGTGACCTTAATGTATCGGCTGCCATATCAGTACTCCTATCTCTTAAAATTCAGTCGATTTTTGTACCCACACAGCTGGTATGGGATAATCAATAGTAATAGGCATACTCCGTATGCCGTAACTCCGCGAGTAACCTGTAGGTCGAGTTTCCATACTCGACAAGTGCCGTAACCACTTTCCTCGTAGCCACAGTGTTTGGTAGGCGCTGTTTTCAACTGCGCCGTCCAGTCTCCAGTTTGGTATGCGCTGTTTTCAACTGCGCCGATTGGCAGTTTGTAGTAGCGCAATTCATTGCGCGTCGAAGGGCGTGTTCAACCTCCATACCCATCGTAGGCGGGGCATCTTGCCCCGCATTGGCGATGGAGCATCGAATCACAACGCCTCATCGTTCGGCTGCGTAAGTCCTATAAAGGATTTTCAGGATAGAAAACGGAACCTCAAACGGGATAGGGGGTTGGGTGCATTTAGCCCCAGAGGGCGATATGTTTATAGCACACAAGATAACAAAATCCCCCAAGCCCCAGCGGGGCGACATGTGCTGATGGCATAAGCAGCGAGACTAGTCCCTTGCCGAGTATCCCGATTTATCGGGAGAGGCTTGCTAGCATTGATGCGTGGCGTGTGTGCCATAATCCTCGTAGGTTGGGTAGAGCGATAGCGAAACCCAACACTCAGAAACTGAATCCCAACGTTTCACGCATCACCGATTCTATCCTGAAAATCCTTAAATCCTCATTATCCTAATTCAGACAAACGTTCATCGATTCAATGCACTAATGAACCAATGAACTAACCAAACGGTATCGGAACCAATCCTACGGAATCAGCAGGACTTTCCCCGTTGTCTGTCTACCCTCCAACGCGCGATGTGCATCAGCGGCATCTTGAAGCGGAAACGTCCGATCAATACGCAGCTTCAATGTGCCAGAAGAAATCCATTCAAAGAGATCCCCCGCCCGTCCCATCAATTCTTCCCGATCGGCAGCGTGATGCCCTAAACCCGGGCGCGTCACAAACAACGAACCGCTCGACAGCCGGCTCAGATCGAACGGCGGCACAGGTCCACTCGACTGCCCAAACAGAGCCAAATAACCACGAGGTTGAAGACAGTTGAGACTCTTGTCAAAGGTGGTCTTGGCGACCGAGTCGTAGACCACATCAACCCCCCGCCCATCGGTGAGGCGTTTAACTTCGGCTTCAAAGTCAGTCTGTGTATAAAGGATGACCGCATCGGCACCAGCCTCCGTGGCAAGCTGCGCTTTCTCCGGTGTAGAGACTGTACCAAATACACGCGCTCCCAACGTCTTTGCCATTTGAATAAGCAGCAAGCCGACCCCACCCGCGGCTGCATGAACCAATGCCGTATCGCCTGTACCGAGCGGATAGGTGCTGCGGGTCAGGTAATGTGCGGTCATCCCTTGCAGCATCGCCGCCGCTGCCGACTGCGTATCAATCGAATCGGGTAAAGGGACAAGCACCGCAGACGGCACAATTGCCACCTCGGTGTAGGAACCTTGGTGCATCGCATAACCCACCCGATCTCCTACATTGACCTCGGTGACACCGGCTCCAACTGCTTCGACCACACCCGCACCCTCCATCCCCGGCGTGAAAGGCATATTGGTACTCGGATAAAGTCCCGTGCGGTGGTAAACGTCGATATAGTTTAGTCCCGCTGCTTCGATGCGTACCCGCGCTTCACCCGCACCGGGTTCACCGGCAGAAACCTCTTCATAGCGGAGCGCCTCCGGTCCGCCATGTTCATGAATACAAATAGCGTGCATCTGTCTATCTCCTCTTTTAGTTCATTAGTATCTTGTAGGTCGAGTTTCCATACTCGACAATACTAGAGCGCGTCCGGTGCCAACTCCCGCATCCGCTCGATCCACCGTTCGCGCTTCGGATGCCCCTCGGCATTGGCAACCCACGGTCCGTAGTCAACTCCATTGCCGATAATCTGTTTTTGAGTGGCTTCCGCTTCCTCTGGCGTCTTTGGGTTGTTGTAATAAACCAAGACGCACATCCGGCGATCCACCGCACCGCCCCAACTCGCATGCCAGCATCGTACATCGAAGGCTACCACGTCGCCCGGCTCCGATTCAAAGATGTAGGCGGGAACATCAGGGATTTCGAGCTCCAACTCGCTCATCTTTTGCCGTAGATCCCCGTGAAAGGTTGGCTCATGCGACCCCGGTATCAACCGCAACGCACCAGTTTCCGCAGTCACCGGTTGCAAGTAGTAGGCAAACTTGACGCCGTACTGATCCAGACTTCCTGTATCGGGATGCCAGCGCGTATCCCCGACGTAACGGTTAATGTCGGAGGCAATACCGAAGACATCTGCGCCGTAAAGTTGCTCCGCCGCATCGCAGAATCGTGGGTCCTCTAGTAGTGAGGCGAGGAAGGGCGTATCGGGTCCCATCGTTATCAGCCAATGTCGACGTGTGCCATCGAATGGATCATCTCGAAACGCCTCCGCCATTGCCGCTTCAAACTCCGTGTTGATAGTTTTCAGTTCGTCCTGACTGAACAACTGCCGAAAAGTCAGAAATCCGAATGTTTGAAAGTGATTGATCTGTTCTTGCGTGAGCATTATGTTATTCCTCCCTCTCCACGTCGCCTAAACGCGCATCAAATTGGTCTCAGGCTGTAGGTCGAGATTCATATCTCGACAGGCTGGTGCTGCCCAAAATACTTTATCCCTTGACAGAAAATTTGCTTTAGTATATCCTTTCGAGACTTACAATTCAATCGAAAAAATCCGTTGTAGATTGTGAATAAACAGAGAGCGATGTCTCTGGTTTCATAGATCCATATAAACCTTAATACACGACGCCGGAGGTACTCATCACTTTTCACTTATGACTTGGGAGGAAAATAACATGGCAAATGCAATCAACCCACCACAGATCCGACACATGGCAACGCTCTGGACCTTAACAGACTATGGTGATGCGGATGAAGAATGGTCTATGGATCGGAAGCTACAGGAGATAAAAAATGCCGGATTCGATGGCTTTCTCGGTCGGGTGCCGGTCGTCACCGCCGAGCATGTCCAAGGGTCTGGACTGTTGTTCGCAGCGACTGTAGATATAGGAGAGGCAGCGGAGGTCGAGCCAAAACTTCAGGAAATCAAAGAGGTAGGCGCAGTCTGTGTCAACGTGCAGATGCTAGACCACGATACTTCGACGGAGGAAGCACTAACGCGGGCACGCCAAGTCATGGAGACCGCAGGCAGACTGGAGATGGATGTCGCCATTGAGGTTCACCGCGACACCTGCACAGAGACGCCGGAGAAGGCTTACGCCCTCGCGGAAGGCTTTGAGAAAGCGGAGGGGCGCCCCCTAAAAATGACGTGGGACTTCTCACACCCCGCTATTATCAAGCACCTGTCCCCACCGTACTGGGATCGACTGGCAGAACGGGTGGATCTTATCCAACTCGCCCAGCAGTTCCACTTTCGTCCCTTTAACGGTCACCATTGCCAGATCCCCGCGCTCGGTCACGACGGCGAGTTCACGCCAGAGTTCTTGGACTGGCTTGAGTTTGCGGATCGGCTCATCGAGGTCTGGCTGCAAGCAGCGACGCCGGGACGAGAAATGTTTGTCTGTCCCGAACAGGGAGCAATGGGCTACACGCTGTCAGTATTTCCAGACCGATGGAAAGATGTGCAAGCCATTCGAGGCGAGGTAGAGCGCGTTTGGCAAAAGCACATCAAAAACTGGACACCACCGCAATAAGGTCGTCAATCATCTATACTAACCCATAGGGCTATTCAGTTTTCCGTTTTTTGACTGATTTGGGAATGACCCGAATCCGTAGGCGGGGCATCTGGTTTCCCCGCCGTAGTCTTGACCGGGCGATCGAGATACGGGAAAATTAAATGACCCTAACTAACCCAAGTTGCTCGTTGCCAAACCTGCTCGGCTTGGATAGTCATATCCAACCGATTGGCAGGGGAAGTGTCTAAAGGAGGCTTTTGTAACACGAACTGTTAGATTGTGATCCCCCCACAAACTAACAGTTCGCGCTACATTTATCTGACGCAGTACTAGTTGATAAACCAAACGCCAGAAACCGACCCAATAGTCGGGAACTGGAAAGCCCTCCTAAATTACGCAAAGTATGCGGTAGGAGACGTACCCCCCGCATAGCGACTAATTGTACAAACTTTATAAAAAAACCAACGGAGATTTTCTTTATGCAAATTCAGATTAAACCCAGTTTTTTGTTGTACACCTTTACGTTGTTCGTATGTCTCAATTCCTTTTTCCTAGAGAATAGTGCTGCACAAGTCGAAGGTGAACCCGTTGGCATATCTGCCAACTATACTTTTGAAACGATTGATGTTCCGGGTATAGAATTTTTAGCGTTGGCTGCGAGTAGCGACTTTGAGGATTACGCCGGCTACACGCGGAGTGCTGACGGTGAAAAGGAGGTCGGCTTTACACTCATTGATGGCGTTTTTGAGACCTATGATTTCCCAGGCTCGCAGAAAACTCATTTCTACGCGCTTGGTAATAATGGGCTAGCTGCGGGTCACTACCAAGATAGCGACGGTCTGTATCATGGCGTTATCGTGGAAAACGGCGAAATGCGGCAATACGATTTTCCGGGTGCCGTCCAAACGGAGATATACGGGTATAGCGATTCGACGGGGGCACTGACGGGTAATTTTATCAATGCTGCTGGCGTTCGCCGTGGATTCTCAGGAGATGAAATAATTGAGTATCCCGGGGCAACGGAAACTTATGCCGATTTTGTGAGCGGGCTAGACAATATCGTGGGCAGCTACGTAGATACTGAAGGCACATATCATGCGTACCTGCGTGGTCCTGGGGGTAGTTTTGCAACGCTGGATCTGCCAGTAGCATCAAATCTCGAATACTTTTTTCTGCACGGTATCAACAACGCCCTGATTGCTGTCGGTCGAGCCAAAGCGGTAGACGATGTCCCGCGCACCTATGCCGGCAACCCCGTCGGCTTACAAGAATTGAAGTTTCCGGGCAGCGTCAGCACGGAAGGCTGGAATGTTAATCAGGACAACTCTATCGTGGGACACTATGACGCTGCGGATGGACGTAGACACGGGTTTATCGCTAGACCGAAAGAGGGCACCCCACAAGCACGACCCGGTGTTGTGCCTCCTGACCTCAACTATACTTTTGAGAGTATTGATGTTCCGGGGGTAGATTTTTTAGCGGTAACTGCGAGTAGCGACTTTGAGGATTACGCCGGCAATATGCGGAGTGCTGATAGTGAAAAAGATGTCGGCTTTACACTTATTGACGACGTTTTTACGACCTATGATTTCCCTGACTCGCAGGGCACCTATTTCTATGCACTCGGCAATGATGGGACAGCTGCCGGCCACTACCAAGATAGCGACGGTCTATACCACGGTGTTATTTTAGAAAATGGCGAACTGCGGCAATACGATTTTCCGGATGCCGTTCAAACGGAGATATACGGTCTTAGCGATGCGACGGGGGCACTGACGGGCAATTATATAGATGCTTCTGGTGTTCGCCGCGGGTTCTCAGGGGACACAATAGTCGAGCGTCCCGGGGCGTTGGCAACATACGCCGATTTTGTGAGCTGGACAGGTCATATCGTTGGCAGCTACGTGGATACTGAAGGTATATATCATGCCTACATGCGTAGTTCGGTGGGCAGATTTCTATCCATTGACCTCCCAGACGCAACAAATCTGGAATACTTTTTTCTGCACGGTCTCAACAATGCGAGGGCTGTCGTTGGTCGAGCCAAAGCGGCGGGTGATGTCCCACGCACCTATGTCGGCAGTCCCCTCAACCTACAGGAATTGCGGGTTCCGGGCAGCGTTAGCACGGAGGGCTGGAATATCAATCAGGACGGCTCTATCGTCGGACATTATGACTCAGCGGATGGGCGCAGACACGGATTTATTGCCAGACTCGGACCTAAGGCAGAGAGCGATTATTTTGGCAACACCTACAATGTTACGCTCGATAAAGGGTTAAACATGATTTCTGTGCCGTTAGCACCACCAGCACCGATGAATGCTAAGAGCCTTGCCGCGCTGACAGGCGCGACAACCGTCATCACACTTGACACGGCAAATCAGCAATTCGTCGGGTGGACGCCAACCGCACCAGATGATGGTTTTCCAATTGAAGGTGGAAAAGGCTATATCGTCAATGTCCCAGAAACTCGCCAATTTGCCTTTGTCGGATCAGAGTGGACAAATCAAACAGAAACTGCTGCAGCACCCGCTATATCCGTGGAGCCGATTCAGGAAGCGTGGGCGTTCGTTGTCAGTGGGCATTTGGAGGGCAAAACAGCGTTTGACGGCTACCAAGTAATCGTCCGTAACACGAGAACAGACAGCACCATAACCGCCTCGGTGCAAGGGAATTACTTCGCCGCAGCAACCGCTGACTTGGCACGGCGGAGTGTCGTCGAAGTTGGCGATGTGATTGAAGTCCGGGTTATCGGTCCGGATCGAAATGTTGAATCACACACCCTCAACTTTAAGGTAACTCCTGAGGACCTGGAAAATGCGGTTATGTCTATCAGGTTTGATAGCATCGGTCAACCGAAGTTGACTCAGTTGTTGCAGAACTTCCCGAATCCATTCAACCCAGAGACATGGATTCCATACCAGCTCTCGGAAGATAGTCTTGTATCGCTCTCCATTTATGATACAACCGGTAAGTTAGTTCGCACCCTTCCGCTTGGTTATCAATCGGCGGGCTTTTATCATAGTCGAGGCCGTGCTGCGTATTGGGATGGGCGTAATGCCTTCGGAGAACAGGTTGCCAGTGGTGTCTATTTTTACCAGTTGACAACCCCCTCTTTCCATCAAACACGGCGGCTTGTCATTATAAAATAGGCGCAAGCAGAGCGATATGCTCATGTAGGTCAAGATTCACCTCCTCAATAGTAGTAGGTATACTCCGTATGCCGTAACCTTAGGAGTTCATTAATAAGCCATCCACGAATCTACACGAATGAAAAGACAATTTAACGCAAAGGCGCAAAGGCGCAAGGACACTGAGGGAGAAAACAGGAGGGCGGGAAAACGAGAGGGGGTTTTCGCTCCAGAGGAGCGATATATTTATAGAAGGGCGATAGGTCCAATGCTGCGCTCCAGAGGAGCGCAATGTGTATAGCACCGAGTACGGAGCCAAGGAGGATAAAAAGATGCCTGTTTTAACGGCAGAGGACCAAAAATTCTGGGAGGAAAACGGTTACGTTGTTGTTCACAACGCCGTTCCGCCCGAAAACCTCAAAGCTGCCGAGCAAGCTGTGTGGGATTTCTTGGAGATGCAGCCCGACGATCCTGCGAGCTGGTATTCCGACCCACCTCGTTCCACCATCATGACCGAGATGTACCAGCATCAGGCGCTATGGGACAACCGGCAGTATCCTCGTGTTCATCAAGCGTTTGCAGAGATTTGGGATACTGAAAAGCTGTGGGTGAGCATTGACCGCGCCAGCATGAACCCGCCGGAGTTACCAGATTGGAAACACCCCGGCAAACTTCACTGGGATACCCAATTAGAACCGCCAATCGAGTTCTGGGTTCAAGGTGTGCTATACCTGACAGACACCGCAGCCGATCAGGGCGCATTCACCTGCGTGCCGGGATTCCATCGACAGCTTGAAAATTGGTTGAAAGACCTGCCGCCGGATGCAAATCCACGCGAGCAAGATCTCGAAAGCCTCGGAGCGCAGCCGGTCCCCGGAGCAGCAGGTGATCTCATCATCTGGCACAGTGCCTTACCCCACGGCAGCAGTTCCAACACAGCAACGGACCCACGCGTGGTACAATATATCACCATGTTCCCATCACAGGGATATGACGAGGACGCACGAAACCATCGGGTTAAAGCGTGGCAAGAACGTCTAGCAGGCTTGGTCATAGAGGTCACCGGTATAATGACATGGAAACTCCGAAACGAGAAAGAGCATCAAACGGGTCAAACAGCAGAACTGTCTCCGCTGGGACGAAAATTGCTGGGCCTGGATCAATGGTAAATAAAGTAGTAGGCATACTCCGTATGCCGTAACCCATTTCATGCCCGTAGGTCGGGCATCCCCGGTCACGGGATCCTCTCGGACTTGCCCGACTCTTCTAGTGAACGCAGATCTGCGTTCCATATTTTCTTACGCATCACGGATTACGTATTATAACCTAAGTTGCTATTCATTGAAAATCCATCAAAACCTGTAGGTCGAGATTCACATCTCGACACAAAACCGTCGATTTTGGAAAATCGACCTACAAAAATAATACTATTTGCACAGGGATTATGGACTATTGGTTTGAATATGCTGGTACTAGCAACTTGCGTTATTATACTTTATTAGCCCCAGCGGGGCGATATGTATATAGCACATCGGCAAACCAATTTCCCCAAGCCCCAGCGGGGCGACATGTGTGTCGTATCGCTAACGGTTAGTCTGTAAGTTATCCACAATCACCGGCAAAATCTAACAAAATCTAACACTTTTGGCAGAATTAGCGTCAATTTTAGATGATTTACCTCATTTTAACCTAAACGAGGAAATGACAAATGGAAAAGCGAGTAGTCGGCAAATCCGGCATTGAAATCTCCGTGATGGGAATCGGCGGCTGGTCGTATGGCGGCGGGGACTACTGGGGTCCTCAAGCACAAGAAGATGTGGATGCAGTAGCGCACGCCGCACTCGACAACGGCATCAACTTCTTTGACTCTGCGGAGGGATACAACGAAGGACGAAGCGAAGAGGCGGTCGGTAGGGCATTAAAAGGACGGCGAGATGAAGCGGTGATCGCCACCAAGATCAGTCCGAACAATACCGAACCCACAGTGCTACGCGAGCATTGCGACGCCAGCCTCCGTCGCCTGCAAACCGATTACATCGATATCTATATCGTTCATTGGCCCATCACGGAACACTCCGTTGAGGATGCGTTCGCAACCCTAAACGCGCTGAAGGAGGAGGGCAAGATCCGTTCAATTGGCGTCAGCAACTTCGGTGTAGAGCAGTTGTCCGAAGCCCTCGCCACCGGCGTTCAGATCGATGTGAACCAGCTCTGCTACAATCTCCTATCGCGAGCGATTGAATTGGAGATTTTGCCGCTATGCCAGCAACACGGTATGGGTATTCTGGGGTATATGCCGCTGCTGCAGGGGCTCCTGACCGGTATGTATAAGACGGCAGAGGAACTTCCGCCTGTCCATGCACGGTTCCGGCAGTTTCGTGGAGATCGAGAAAGGGCAGGGCATGGTGAGGAAGGGGCAGAGGAAGAAATGTTCGCTGCCGTCGAAGGCATCAAAAAAGTTGCCGAGGCGGAGGGAGTTCCCATGAGTCGACTCGCAATCGCTTGGACCATTGCAAAGCCCGGCATCACCTGTGAGTTGGTCGGCACCCGCAATCTATCAGAGCTTGAGCAGAATCTACACGTTGCGTCGCTCTCCCTGTCCCCTGAAACCATCGCAAAATTGGATGAGATAACAACACCGCTGCTACAGAAACTCGGTGCGAATGCCGATTATTTCCTAGCCCGACGCACCCACTAATCTAGTTGCCTATTCAACCTCCTGTAGGTCGAGATTCACATCTCGACACCCAAATGTTGACCGTGAAGGGTTGCCCGAATAAGAATAACTTAACTCCCTGATTAAGCCCCAGCGGGGCGATATGTATATAGCATATCGGCAAACCAATTTCCCCAAGCCCCAGCGGGGCGACAGGTGCGCCGTTGACATTTGACAGTCCGTAGGTTGGGTTGGGCGGAATCAATAAAAAAATGCCACGTATTCCAATTGGATTTGGAGAGGACAATTCTGATTGAAAGTTCATAAACCTGTAGGGGCGGGTCTTGTACCTGCCCAACGCTTAATCGTCGTCAGGTTGAGATGTTGGGTTTCACTTTCTCTATTTACAAGATGGTATTCTTGAAATGCCGAACATCTGCTATTCTTGATAGAGATTCGATTTTAACCGTTCAACCCAACCTACGGACTGGGTGAGAATAATGTAGCGCAAACTGTTAGTTTGCGTTTTCGGATCACAATCTAACAGATCGTGTTACAAAAGCATACTTTATTGGGTTTCACTCTCGCTATCTACAAGACGCTGTTGTTGAAAGGTGGAAGTTCTCTTCGTAGTGAACGCAGATCTGCGTTCCATATCTTCTTACGCATTACGAATTACGTATTATATTTCATTAGCCCCAGTTGCTTTGAATCCTGATTTATCAGGGAGCGGCGACATGTTTATAGCATAGACCAACGAACTTTTTCAAAGGATTACGAACATGACACCAGACCACGATGTCATAATTATCGGCGGTGGACATAACGGCTTAGTTGCCGCAGCGTATCTAGCGGACGCGGGATTAGATGTCCTGCTGTTGGAGCGACGCGGTTTCCTCGGCGGGGCATGTGTGACCGAAGAACTGTTTCCCGGCTACCGATTTTCCGCCTGTTCCTATATCTGCCACCTGTTACAGAACAAAGTCATCGAAGAACTGGAGCTGCGAAAGCACGGCTTTGAGGTCTATCACCTCGATCCCTCACGCTTTCAGCCGTATCCTGATGGCTCACGGCTGCTCGTCTGGGACGATGTGGAACGCACCCAAGAAGATATCGCCCGTTTTTCCCGCCACGATGCAGAAAACTTTCCGAAATGGTTAGACTTTTGGAAACGCGCAGCGAGTATTATCTACCCATATTTCCTGACAACACCGCCCACAATCAGCGAAATCGCCGAACGGTTGCACGGCACCGATGATGAGATGTTTTTTGACCGGCTGCTAACCGTAAGCGTGAAAGACGTGCTGACTGAGTTCTTTGAGTCAGAGACGATGCAGGGCGCGTATGCCCAAGCGCAGGATGCCGGCGACCTCAGCGCACCGGGGAGCGCGTGGACTTACACCTTCATCAAATGCGGCAACTTTACCAAACCCGAAAATAACGGCATCGTCAAAGGCGGGATGGGAGGTATCACACAGGCGATGGCTGCGTCCGCACGGGCACGTGGAGCAACCCTACAAACCGATGCGACAATTGACCACATCATCGTTGAGGACGGGACGGCCTGCGGCGTCGCGCTTGCAGACGGGACGGAGATTCGCAGCCGGATCGTTGTCTCCAACGCCGATCCCAAACGGACCTTCCTCAAGCTCGTTCCACGCGAACATCTCAGCCCCAACTTCGTCGAAAGCACCACACGGTTGAAAACGAACGCCGCTTATCTGAAATTCCACGCCGCGCTCAATGATCTGCCTGACTTCTCCGCCTACTTCAACGGTGACTTCGATCCACGCTACCTGTCAGAGATCAAGATCTGCCCGTCCATCGAATACTATGAGCGGAGTTGGGAGGATGCCAAACGTGGCGAGCCGTCAAGGGCACCTGTGATGGAGGTGCAAATTCCGTCTGTCTACGATCCAACGATGGCACCGGCGGGACACCATGTCATGTCGATCTGGGTGCTTTACGCCCCCGTCCATCTACGGGAAGGAACATGGGATGAGCGTCGGGAAGAAGTTGGTGAGGACTTAATTGATACCCTCTCCACCTACGCGCCAAATCTCCGTGATATTATCGTGGACTGGTCGCTGTTTACACCCATCGACTTGGAACGACGGGTCGGTCTCACCGACGGCAACATCCGCCACCTCGACATCGTTGCGAGCCAATTTCTCGCCCAACGTCCACTCGACGGCTGGGCGCACTACCGGACACCTATCACCAATCTCTACCTCTGCGGGGCAGGCACACACCCCGGCGGTGAAGTAACTGGTGCACCGGGACATAACGCCGCCGCCGTTATCCTATCGGATTGGTCAAACGCGGAAAATTGAGCCTTTCCCTTCATTCCAACCAGAACGCATACAGCTTCGCTCGCCGCAATATGAAGCGGAGGCGCACTGATTTTTCGCTGACTAAACGAGGCGAATCCTTCCACATCAACTTTCCACGCAGATGATCTCCGTTAAGGGGAAGGCATTCGCCTTCGGATAACCCCGGAAGCGGCTGCATTGTCTCCGCATCCAGAATTTCGGCACGTAGTTCACCGCGTGGGACATCTGCATTGACATACAGATCCGTTCCGTTTAGGATAAATCGTTCTGTGACAACCGTTCCTTCCGTTTCGGTATCAAGAGAAACGAATCCATCAAGTCTCAGTATTGACAAGTGCAGCGCACCCGCATCGTTAAAATATTTGGCGTAGTCTTCGCTGTAGATGCTTTGGTGGCCGCGAAAGCGGTGGGCATTGTGATAAATCCATATCTCTCGGTTTTCATGCACGATGGGGCGACTACACACAGCGACCTGAGTGGTGCCGTAATTCACCCCGTCCCACGGCTCAACCCCGATAAACACCCCCCTATCTGCCACACGCTCCCAGTTATACAGATCGCGAGACACCGCCAGTTCCACCTGATTGATCCCGCAATGGTTCATCTGCGGGAGGTCAGGGCCTGCAGGATTAAACAGTAACGGGAAACCGATGTACATCCCCTCATAAGGCATCAGCGGCATCATGTAGAGTTGAGCGATATAATCCGTGTCTTCCAGAACAGGCGGTGTGAGATACGCCGGATTTTCGACAACCTCCTGAATACGACGCTTTCGATTCTCTCTATCAATTTCGTCGGTATGCAGCACCAGTTTCGGTTCTGTCCAGTTTACAAAGTCCACACTCGTTGAAACCCACAGAGACCGTCCCCAAACCGTTCGCTGTTTCACAGTGGCGACATACTGATTGCTAATTTCGTCATAGATAAAGTTTGAGGTGTCTTCGCTGGGGATGGGAGGCACATCGAGCAATGTCCAACGGAAACCGTCCGGCGAAACGCCGGGCAAGCGTCCCATGTTGCGTGTATCGCTGAACAGTCCCTTATAGCGATGCTGCGGATCATCATCGCGTTCATCACGAATGACATGATAAAGGTGTTGCTCAGTAATCTCCGGCGGGTTATAGACCCCCCGACGGGTTAGAAATTCTAGCTTGGAATCGTAGGCGATGTTGTTGTCCTTCGATCCATTCCGTTGGTAGAGCCCCAGTGAAGGCGTTTCCCAGTGAACCCCATCCGTTGATGTCGCGTAATGCTTACGACTACTCTCCGTGCCTGCTGTCTCGCCGGGTGGAATGGCGTAATGTGCGTCATACCACCATTCCCAGATCCCTTTTTCAGAGTTCCATTGCGGTGCGTTTCCGCTCTGGACATACACCTGCTCACGAGAACGATCCGCTTTCAGAATAGGTCCATGTTTATCCGGTTGATGCAACGTCCGTTTCACGTTGGAGGTGCTTGCTATGGCGTGATCATCAAGGAATAACTGTTTGTGTTGCGCCGGATTAATGTGCGTGGGTGTCATGACGCTAACCTTTCCTTACCAGTAGGGGCTGCCCTTGTGGTCGCCCTGTTGTAGATCGATTTTACCAGTAAGCAACCGCCTCGGCAATCTCACCGAGATGTGCCCCATTCCAAGTGACATCCGCCACGATTGGGAGTGCATGGGTGGTAAACTTCTCAGGGAAAGTTGCTTCCACCTGACAAGCGGTATTAGTGTTTCCGTCTACTTGAAGCTCTATCGTTGCTGGAGAAAGCTGCACACCGTCAACCGAACGGAAGCGAAGGGTGCACGTCCGTGCTTCTGCCTCATGATTGGTGATGTTGAGGTTGAACGTTACCGTCTCTCCCGGCTGGATACGAACCTTGTAAGGATAAAACTCCACCCAATGCGGGTCCATCCCCATATTGGGGTGCGGCTGATCGAGGATCTGCGTGAAGAGATCCGTCCACCGGTCCATCCAACCCACCCACCGCTCTGCTTTCGCTCGATCGAATGAAATACAACCACCATGACCGGTAAAAAGATAATCTGGATCGGCGTTGAGAATCTGTTGGGGCATATCGCGGTAACTCGAAACAGGCGTCCGATTCTTGGGGATGAATGAGTGAATAAAATCCCGCTGTTCCCTGAATGACATCCCGGAGATATTATCCCCAACGCTCAAGAATTTCTGTCCATCTACCGTGAACCAGATGAGATGATGGTAAAGGGTCTGTCCCGGATGCTGTTCAACGAAAAAATCAATCCCGCGCCACCGAAAAGCCCCTCCCCGTTCAACGACGCGGTCTACCTTCATTCCGTGAGGCACCGCACAAGGCATGTCATAATTTTCTGGGTGTTCTAGGAGGTCCTTGAGTTCGGGAGATGACACCACCCGCGTCCCGTAACGCGCTTGCAACATAGGGTAGCCGGCAAGATGGTCGTCGTGGTAGTGGGTTGGCAGAAACCATTCGACGGTGTGGATCCCCAACTCCGTTTCGAGGTAGGGCGATAGATGGTCGATATAGCGGTGGGGATTGGCACTGATAGGTGCGTTGGAGGTGTAACCGCAGTCGATAAAAAGCGCGTGTCCCTCATCGTCGCGGACAATATAGGTATTTGCCATAGAGTTCGTGATCTCGTAGACATGTTCCGTGATTTGACGAAATTCGGGGCGATACTGTTCATAGGCTTGGGCGTGAAAGAGTTCATACAGTTCCCCCAACGCCGCTTGTAATTCGGCAAACGACTCCTTGGTCGGTTCAAACGGTTCGCCGTGCCCCGGCAGAACCAGATCCGCGTTAAGTTCCGCAGCGGTCTTCAGACTCTCCAGATGATTGATATGTCCCTGGAAGTCCATATAGTTCCACTGGCTCCAGAAATAGTCCCGAATTTTCCCGCTGCCCGACATCAGGTCACCACAGGCAAGTATCCGTTGGCCGTCTAACTCGAAAAGATAGCCCACCGCGCCGAAGGTGTGACCCGGCAGCGGGATCACATCGAAGCGAATCCCCTCCCATGACAGACTCTCGTAATCGTAGGCGTACCGGTCCGGCGCAAGATCCTCCAAAGGACCAAAGCCGGGATAATAGGAGGTGTAGTTGTCGTAAATATCGTAGGACGCCTTGAGGAGATCGGTCTCCTCAAAGAAACGCTTCTCCGCAAACGGGAGAACAATTTGTGCACCACCCCTTTTCCAGTGGGCTGCCGCGGAACAGGTATCCCGATGAAAATGGGTCAGTAACACCTGATCAACCCCCTGAACACCGTTGGTTTCAAGTTTTGCCGGGACTGTCCCGCAATCAATCAGCAATATTTTGCCATTTACCGTAATCCCGTAAATGCTACATGTATCTTGAATAAAAAAAATGTGATCGGTCAATTTTCTCATACTTAGCTGCCTCACTTAGATCTGATTTTGGCTCGTGTTAAGAAACCGCGCCACACTTTCGCTCCCTATGTTTGGTAGGCGCTGTTTCCAACTGCGTCGTCTATTCTCCAGTTTGATAGGCGCTGTTTCTAACTGCGCCGATGCGGTGCGGCTAGCACGTAGGTTGGGTTGAGCGGGAACCGTGAAACCCAACACTTCAATGTACTACCATAGCCCCAGCGGGGCGGTATGTTTATAGACTCCCCTAGTAACCATAGCCCCAGAGGGGCGACATGTATATAGCATGGTTTCCCCGCCGTAGCCTTGACTGGTAGACTACGGGAGAATTAAATGACTCTACTGCTCCCCCTCCATAAATGCCGGAACATAGATACATTCCCCATTTCGACGAGCAGACTCCCAACCCGCAAGCACCGGGGCTAAAGAGAAAAGCCCATCGTGATAGTCGTTCAACAAGAGGTTGGGGTCGTTTGCCCGCACGGCTTCAATGAAAATGCGGTCCTGCTCAAACCACGGATCAAACTCGTCCGCTTGATAGACCGTTTCACCGTTGACTTCAATCGAGTCGTAGCCGTAGACCGCCAGATGACCGCCTTCATAAAAGATGGTAAACCACGGTTCAGCCCGAAAGTTAGGAGCCGCAGAAATGAAGGTCAACGTCATCGTCGCTCCGTTGGAGAGACAATAGTTGAAGGAAGAGGTCAGCGGGTTGTGATACGACGGTCGCTGGCAGTAGAACGCTTGCGCTCGATCGACGTTCAAGCCTGTCATGAAACGGGTGTAGTCTGTCGCGTGGACACCCCAATCCAACGCCTGCCCGCCCGATTTGTCCATATCAGACCACCAAGAATCCTTCTGCGCCCCGGTTGGCGTGGCAGGCAACCCGCTGACGCTCTGGAATCGGACATGGACAATTTTCTGTCCCTCCAAACGTTTTCGGGCCTCCTGAAAAATTGGACGATACCGTTCCCGGAAACAGACCGTGCTAATCACACCGGCATCCCGAATCGCATCGTTGATCCTGTGTGCGACTGCCATCGTCAACGCCTGCGGCTTCTCGCTGAAGATATGAATCCCTTTTGTGGCAGCAGTTGCTTCGACATCGGTCCGCGCATACGCCGGAACGACAGAGTAAAGCACGTCCATATTTTCGTTATCTACCATCTGCTGTCCATCAGCATAGGTTCTGGAGATATTAAACGCCTCACCCGTCGATTTGAGCGACTCTGAATTGCTATCGCAGATGGCGACAATTTCAACGCCATCGAGTTTCAGCAGATTCGGGATGTGAGTCCGATTCGCCCAAGACCCGCATCCATAAATACCGATGCGGACGTTGCTATCCGTTGAATCCATGAAAAGGTTCCTTTATCATACTAATCTGATTATGTTGACAATCAAAATATATTTTACCTTTATGTGATGCTTGATAGGAATTGTGTATTAAAATCCTCTTTGCCTGTCCTTGAGAATTGCACTTGACTGTTTACCATAAATTCCTTACACTTTGAACACTTGTAGGTCGAGATTCACATCTCGACTGTTTTTCATAAAGTCCTTACACTTTGGATACCTGTAGGTCGAGATTCACATCTCGACGCTTTTTCTTATGAATATACGTCGATATTACGTCCCCAATGCTATCTATTTTTTAACGATTGTCACATACAAACGCACGCCAATTTTCGCTGATGAAACGAGTCTAGGTATTTTCATACGGACATTGAAGGCAGTTAAAGATATTCACCCATTTTCGATGCTCGCATACGCCTTTTTGCCTGATCATTTTCATCTGCTTATCAAACCCGATAGATCGACGAATGTGACAAAAATTTTGCATTCAGCCCAACGAAATTTTACCATAAATTTGAAGAAAGAAAAAAGCATCGGTCAACAGCTGCACTTATGGCAACACCGATTCTGGGACCATGTGATTCGAGATGAATTGGATTTAGAGCAACATTTTGATTATATCCATTACAATCCGGTTAAGCATGGTTATGTTACAAAACCGGAGAAGTGGCAGTTTTCGAGTTATCAATATTGGTTGGACAGTGGGCACTATCCAGAGGGTTGGGGACACACAGAACCTCAAACAGTCACAGATTTGGATTTTGAATAGGTCAATACTGGTATTGGAATTGTAGGTCGAGATTCACATCTCGACAGTCGAGTATGGAAACTCGACCTACAAGGTTGTGGCTTTCCCCCTCAAATCCCCTCCAGCGTAAACCGCATCCCATTAAATCGCCGTCCCAACGCAGCCGCCCGACCCTTAACCGATTCGAGATCATCCCCCTTCAACGCATCAACGATACAATCTGCAACCGCCGGCACATCCGCCGCCGTCATACCGCGTCGAGTCACCTCTTGAACCCCGATCCGTAAGCCATGCGTCCCCAACTCCGGGGGAACACTCGCCCCACCGGCGATGATATTACACGCCTCAAGTTGATCTGCCATCGCCTTGCTCTCACCGAATTCGTCAACAATCGGTATCAATGTGTGCGATTCCGTAAACCCAAGTTCCTGCCCAAGGAGACGAATCTCCCGCTGGTGTAACGCCTGTCCTAACGCCTTTGCGTTACTGATAATTGCGTCCGCATGTTCCCCACCGCAAGCCAGCCACTCTAAGAATGTCCCCGCCAACGCCGGCAAACGCCCCAAATGATGGTTGCTCTCAAGCAGAGGCGCAACCGCAGGCCCGATCTGTTCCGCAAGCGCTCTGTCATTTGTCAAAATTATTCCCCCTTGCGGTCCAGCGAGGGTTTTATGCGTGCTAGAAATAATCACATCCGCGCCTTCCTCAAACGGAGACTGAAACCGTCCACCGGCGATCAGTCCCATCACATGAGCAGCGTCATAGATCAGGTATGAATCGGGCCTGTATCGGTTCATCGCTCCCTTCAGTTCGCGGACAGGCTGCGGAAAGAGAAACACCCCCGACCCAATCGTCACTAATTTGGGACGATGCTTCTCGATGAGCGCGACCGTCTGATCCAGATCGATGTTAGACCGAAGGCCGTCCCACGGAATCTCAATAGATTCAAGCGAGATCTCTAGTGGGGAGGAGGCTAGCTTCTGTGCATATTGGTGCCCGTTATGCACCTCCAACGCAATATCGCCGGGACGCGCTAACCCAAACGTGGTTGCGATGCCCGCGATGTTGCCGGAGAGCGGACGCAGATCGACATACGCCGCACCGAAGAGTTGCTTTGCCAGTTCCTGCGCCAATTCCTCGATCTGGACGATGAACCGGTTCCCTTGATAACTCCGCGCCTGTAGGTCAATACCGCTGTAGTTCCCGTAACGCTGATCCAAATCTTCGACCAGCAGCCCCTCCACCAACGGACTCGGAACATTTTCAGAGGCGATAAGATTCAGACAGTCTCCGCGAAAGGTGTTGTGCTGCTCCAATAAAGAGTTAATCTCTTTGACCTTCTCATTAAAATCCATAGAATCCTCGTTCTAGACAAGTTTTTTACTTCGTTCGGGAGCCAATAATGGTGAATTCTAAAAATAAATAGACACCTTCGCCCCCGGTAATTGCGGTTTCCACCGCACCGGATTCAACCCAACCCGGTAGGTGCGGTTTCCACCCGCACCGGTTTGGAGTGTCTCATTAATTCTAAGGTCCACCATAGTTCCTATAATTGCCCCGATGTCACATCCCAATCCTCTAGTAGTGCTTGGTAGGCTGGATCCGCATAACGCGAAAACAGGAACGCCGGTGCATATTCGGGGAGTTCACCGCCGGTGATGTGAGCCGCTAGCAAGTCGCCCGCCGCCTGAGATGTCATAATGCCGTAGCCTGACAACCCCCCAATCACATACGCGCCCTCAACCGGCAAGGGACCAATCAACGGTCGATTCTCCCGCGTCTTACAGTAGTACCCACCATCGGCGTACGCTCGGCTTCCGTGACCAAAATACGCTGACAGACCGGGAATCATCCGGGCAAGTCCACGTATCAAAATTTCGGGATAATCCGGATCAAATGTAGGGGGCCAAACAGGCGCTTGGGGTTCAATATCATACGTCCAAATGGCGAGAAGCACGTGAGTGTCCCCGTCCATACGCGACCGGAAATGAACGCCAGCCGGAAATTCATCAAGCAGCCAACGAGTCTTGCTATCCGCAGCGAACTTTTCGCGCTCTTCGTTGGTCCAAGGCAGCTGAATCGGATCGCTCCAAAACAGCAGCGGCGTATCCGTCGGCACAATTCCCAACTCATCTCGGAGGGCAATCTTGCCGTGCAGCTCATTGAAAACGGGAATGTCCACCCCCAACATCGCGCCTACCTCTTTGAGATACGGTCCCGCAGCGATGACAAAGGTGCCGGTATTGATATGATCCCCGGATTGAAGCTGAACCTCCGTAACCCGATTATTGTTAACGGCTACACCCCTTACACGATCCCGGACGAGACGAACGCCAGCGCGTTGCGCCTCCGCTAACAACCATTTCCCCAGTTTCTGTGCATCTAACCAGCCTGCGCGGCGAACATGCAATGCCGCTATCGCATCTTCCGTTACAGCCGGAAACTGTTCCCGGACGAGGTCCGGCGAGAGAAGCAGATCCACCCCGGTGGGAAGCCCCTCAAAACCTTCGGAGGGCGAGGGTATGTAAGGGGTAGGACCCGGATGCTCCCGAATCGGTCCAGCACCGAGGGCAGAGGTCTCAGCAGCCGCATACTTCATAATCGGGATTTGACCCTCGTCTGCTGTTAAAAAGACATAACCGCGTCGGTTCATTTGGAAACAGTCGTCTGTCTCTTCCGCCAGCTCCTCTAACAGATCAATGGAACGGTTCACGAAACGCACCATTGTATCGCCGGGACCGGGCCACCAGTTTCGATACGCTTCCGTCCCTTTATTGCTCGTGAGCGTCAACGGTTCTCTCTCATCAACGAGGATGATATCCTTGACTCCACCCCGGACTGCAAGATGATACGCCGCCGCAATCCCAGCCATTCCCGCACCGCATATAACAACCTCTGAACTTATACTTGTCACACCCAAATCCCTTCTTCAGAATCAGTGTTTGGTTCTTGCTCGCGAGTTCATAATTCGCTTAAATCTAACATAGGGGATCGACTAAAAAATGTCAAGCGAAAATTAGGAGTTAGACCTCAGAAATCTCTTGTCCACACGCCCAAAATCAGTTATCCTTTCATTACGGATTATGATTTATTATCTGTAGGGGCAACCCTTGTGGTTGCCTTTCATAGACTAAAGAGTCGTGGAAAAACGTGAAAATGGGATAACGTGTCTTTAGCCCCAGCGGGGCGGCATGTTTATAGCCGGGCGGTATGTCCAAATCCTCAAGCCCCAGCGGGGCGACATGTGTGTAGTATTTCCGTCTGTGGATAGATGGAGTAAAACCCAACATGGTAAAGATCTCTGTAGGTCGATTTTCCATAATCGACAATTGCGCCTAGAGATATGAATCTATACCGATTTTCACTCCGGAGAAGCGCAATGTGTATAGCCGTGAACCAATAAACTTATCATTCTGTGTTCTCGTAGGGACGGGGTTCCCCGCCCGTCAAATCAGCCTTTCGCTCCAGTTTTGAATCCCGATTTATCGGGGCGGAGCGATATGTCTATAGCACGGCGATATGTCCAATGCCTGCGCTCCAGATGAGTTTTAAGAAATTAAACGGGTAATTCTATATTTCCCCCAGGCCCGGTAGGTGCGTGGGTTGAAACGGCGCAGTTAGAAACAGCGCCTACCAAACAGGAGAACGGTAGGTGCGGTTGAAAACCGCACCGGACATCGCTTGAAGATTACCCAATTAATAAATTAATCTTCATGAGGAGCGCAATGTGCATAGCAATGAACCAATGAACTAATGAACTTTATCATTTCCACTAAGGAGAAAAAATATGAAATACATCGACGCACACGTGCACGTTTGGACAGACGATTTTGATCGCTATCCGCTCAGCCCACCGTTTCAAGAAAGCGATATGCATCCCAAAACCTTCTACCCCGAAGAACTCCTCGCCCACGCCGAACCGTCAGGCGTTAATCGAATTGTCCTAATCCAGATGAGTTACTACCAGTTTGATAACACCTACATGCTCGATGTGATGGAAGCATATCCGGGCGTGTTTTCAGGAACTGCTATCGTTGATTGGGAGGCAGAAAGACCTGATGAAACGATGCTAGCACTCGCCGATAGGGGTGTCCGCGCATTTCGTATCTACCCCACGGACGCGCCAATCGAGAATTGGTTGGACGGACCCGGATTCGAGCGGATGTTTACCGCCGGCGCGGCGCACAACCTCGCCATCTGTCCGCTAATCAATCCAGATGCCTTGCCCGCTCTCAGTGTACAGTGCGAACAATTTCCAGACACTCCCGTCATCATCGATCATTTCGCCCGGATCGGCGCAGACCAACCAATCTGTGAGGAGCATATCGACCAACTCTGCGCGATGGCAAAACACCCAAAGGTGATGGTCAAGATTTCCGCCTTTTACGCGCTCGGTGAAAAAGCGCCGCCCTACGATGACCTTGAGCCAATGATTCGTCGTCTGTATGAGGCGTTTGGATCCGAGCGACTGATGTGGGCAAGCGACTGCCCCTTCCAAGTCGTCGATCACACCTATGAGGACAGCATCGCCTTGATACGGGATAGGCTGGATTTCCTCTCTGACTCAGATAAAGACCAGATCCTCCGCAAAACCGCAGAGGATTTCTTCTTCCCGGTATAGTAATAGGCACACTCCGTGTGCCGTAAACATGGTAGTAGGCATACTCCGTATGCCGTAACCTACCCCTACCTCCGTAGGCGGGGCATCTTGCCCCGCAGTTTGTAGTAGCGCAATTCATTGCGCGTTCTTATGCCAGTTGAGCGTCAGCGAAATCCCGATGTATCGGGGCAATAATATAGGAGAATTAAATGCCCCTACCAATCCACAGGAAAACCCTTGCCCAATACCGCAAAATCGGTTATCCTGTTTCCTGCTCGACACGTTTTACACTTTCTTTTGATATAAGCCATAGGAGATAACAACCGATGACAGACTATCGCTTCAAAGTTGGAATGGACCTTCAGATGACAGGCTTACCTTACGTCGAGGCGCTTGCCCTCGCTCAGGAACTCGACGCAAAGTATGGGTGGTTTGGCTTCCTAGACTGGGCGATCGACGGCGAAATAACCGATGCTGCTGTCGATGAAATGGGCGAACAGGCAGCCCGGCACGGGGTCGAACTATTCATGATCGGTGCCGGGGGTTCCTTTAGCAAACTGCATCTCGAAGATCTGGAACTGGAAACACTACAAGACGATCCAGAGTTTCAGGAGGATTTTAACCGCCTGATTCAGACACTGGAAGTTGCCAACCGGCTCGGTGTGAGTTCGGTGCTGTCGTACACCTTCGCATGGCCCGGCGAATACTCCGCTCAGAAACCGACGTGGCCCATGCGCTGGCTAACCCGCGGCGGCGTCATCGCCGACGTTGACATGGAGAAGTTGGTCAAGGTTTTCTCACTTGTCGCAGCGCAGGCGGAGCAGCACGATATCGACGTTGTGCTTGGCAACCTGCCTTGGCACTATACCAACACGACCCGCCACTGTCGCGAACTAATTGAGCGGGTCGGGTCCAATCGGCTCAAGATTATGTGGCATCCGTCCGACAACCATACCGCCGGCGAATCGGATTCAGCGACTGCGGGCTTTATCAACGTGCGACCCTACCTCCATTCACTCCACGTAAAAGATCTCGAAGTCTTTGATGGACTGAAAAACAATTTTGAGTATTGTCCGCTTGGCGAAGGTGATGTTGACTACCCGACAGTGCTGCGAAATCTGCGCGACCACCGCTGCGATGTGGTCTTTGCTGTCGCCACCCATTTTCAGCCACCGAGCGGTTCTGGGGCAGACGCGATGCGAATCAACTTCGCCAAAATCAGACCACTCATTGAACAGGTGGAAGCCGGCGGATAAGGAGGGGACTGATGGCAAAACAACTGAACGTTGCAATCATTGGCTGCGGTGGCATCAGCGGTGCCCATATACCGAACATCTTGAAAACGCCGGAGATACGTCTCGTCGCCACGATGGATGTGATTGAGGAGGCAGTGGGGAGGAACGGACGACGGGTCGGGGCGCGTGTGCGTGCCGAAGAGGGGAATGCAGATTACTACACAACCGACCTTGACCGTATCCTCTCCGATCCCGACATAGATGCGGTGCTTATCTGTTCCACCCACGACACCCATGCAGACATCGCCATCAAAGCCTGTGGGGCGGGCAAACATATCTTTGCCGAGAAACCGTTGGCGATGACGCTAGAGGAAGCGCGTCGAGTTCAGCAAGCCGTACATGAGTCAGGTGTGCAACTGATGAGCGGTTGGTGGTTCAAGCACTCGCCTGTAACCAAACGGCTGCGCGAGGTGATCCCTCAACCCTACTATACCCTCTTCACCTGCCGTGTCTCTTACGACAAACCGAACGATCCCGAAGGTCCCTACGGCCGCGACGGTATCCTCGACAATTCAGGCTACAACCTTCATTGGATTTGGCACGTCATGCGCTCGCAACCTGTGGAGATCCTTGCCATGGGCTACGATGGGCAGCCGACAAACACCAGCACGATCATCATTCGCTTCGCCAACGGTGGAATCGGGACCTCTGTCTTCAGCACTGTCGGCAGCGGCGGTGCGCTCCCCAAGCACTACGCCGAAGTCTTGGCTGGGTCCGTAAGTGCGGCAACAGTTCGCTTCGGAAATCTTACATTCCAAGGGACTGACGAACCCGGTATCGAACGCAACGAGTATCACAACGGCTTCGACGAGGAGATGGGTATGTTCGCACGACTGTGCCTTGAGGGCGGTCCAAGTCCAATGGACGCTTGGGAAGCCTGCATACCGACGCTCATTTTTGAGAAAGCGATTGAATCAATGCGGACACATCAGCCCGTGCCTGTAAACATAGAAGACGAATTTTATCTGCCCGACGGAAAGCTGCCCGCTAGCATTGAGCACTTCGGTGATGTAGAAAAGGGATAAACTGTTTAGCTATTGAAAATCCCTCAGTTTTTTCGTAGGGGCGGGGTTTCCCCGCCCGTCCCAACACACGAGCGGGAATAGGGGACATTCCTGTAGGCACTAACGAGACGTGAAAACACGAGAAAATAGGATAATGCGTCTTTAGCCCCAGCGGGGCGACATGTTTATAGCTAGGCGGTATGTCTAACACCCAAGCCCCAGCGGGGCGACATGTGTACAAAATACGTGAAACGTAATGCGTAATCTTCTTCACGTTTCACGTTTTACGTTTTATTTTCAAAATTTAACGGAGCCGTTCCCATGAAAGAAGGCCAAATCATTAGAACAATCCAAAACAACGATGAAACCGTTATCTTCCGCTACCCCCGATGGGGTGATGTCCCCGCCTACGTTGAGATGTGCAACATCCTTCATCAGGAGCGGGTGATGGCATACCACGCAGAGACCAGTTTTGCCAAGGGCTGTGAACGGCTCAGCGGAATCCTTGTCGATCTAGAAACCGGAAAACGCTCGCATCTTCTAATAGAAATGGAGGGGCAGATCGTTGGTGAGGGGAGTCTACAACTCGACACCGCACATCGGATGGGAACGCTGGGGATAAAAATCATCGGCAGATGTCGCAGACGCGGGTTGGGACGGGAAATGATGCTACTCTTGGAGGCGGAAGGTCGAAAGTTCGGCTTGCGACGAATCTACCTACACGTCTGGCACTTGAACGAGGCCGCCACTAGCCTGTATCAGAAAATCGGATACCGAGAGGTAGGGCGCGTACCCGAATGGTATAGCATGAGAGATGACGACGGCAACCTCGTTTATTCAGATCTCATTGAAATGATCAAGGACATTGGAGATTAAACCGAATGCTGGCGGGAATCACACACTTCAAACCCAATTTTATCGGGACTCTGTGAATGAAACGTGATGCGTGAGAGGCTTGGTTTGACCCGTCCTAGATTATGTTGACATGAATGCCTCCTGATTACTATACTACTCAGAGAGTTAGAAAGGAGCATTCAGATGTCACATCTATCGGGTCGACGTATCTTCAAAAGGTATAGTGAAGCGTTCAAACAGGAGGTCGTCAATGAAATTGAATCGGGTACATTACCGAACGACCTCATCTCAGTTTAAGGTATCAACCCCCGGAAACTGTTTATCAGAAAAGTCAAGAACAATTGGCTATAAATCAACCGTGATACGGGAATTTTATGTAAACCTATTTTAGGACGAAACAGATTACTGTTTTCACGTTTCACGCATTACGTTTCACGTTTCACGTTCCTTTAACATAAGCACAATATTTCACCCTTATAGAAAGGTCAACCATTGACAAAACTTGAATATACCTATCAGCGAACCTATCGCGGTCCGTTAAAAGCAATCATTCTAGACTGGGCGGGAACCACCATGGATTATGGCTGCTACGCCCCCGCCGTTGTGTTCGTAGAAGTCTACAAACGCAAGGACGTTCCAATCACCATCGAAGAAGCGCGTGTGCCGATGGGAGCACATAAAAAAGTCCACATTCGGAAAATCTCACAGATTGAATCCGTGGCACAGCGATGGCAGGATGCACATGGACGTAATCCCGATGAAGACGATGTCGAAGCCATGTTCCAAGAGTTCATTCCGCTCCAACTCGCTTGCCTCGCCGACTACGCGGATCTCATCCCCGGCACCTTAGAAGCTGTCGCCGACTTTCGCGGTCGAGGACTAAAGATCGGATCCACCACCGGCTACCTCCGTGAAATGATGGAACTCCTCCTCAAAGAAGCAACGGATCGTGGCTACACACCGGATACAACGGTCTGCGCCAGCGATGTACCAGAAGGTCGTCCAGAACCGTGGATGTGTCTACAAAACGCGATGAATCTGGGAATCTATCCGATGGAAGCGATTGTCAAAGTGGGTGATACCCTCCCAGACATCGAAGAAGGGCTCAACGCCGGCATGTGGACCATCGGTCTCGTCAAAACCGGCAATGAGATCGGACTCAACGAAGGAGAAATAGCAGCCCTACCCCAAGATGTGGGGGAAGCCAAGCTAGCGCAGGCGTATCAGCGGATGTATCAGACCGGCGCACATTATGTGGTAGATGGCATCTGGGATGTGCCGCCAATTCTGGATCTAATTGACGAAAGACTGCGACACGGCGAACGCCCATAAAAAGTAGTAGGCATACTTCGTATGCCGTAACCATTCTGCCTCCGCCTTAGTGTCGTGGGTTGGGTTGAACGCGAACCGTGAAACCCAACACCCACAACCAATGAACTATAGTGGACCTTAAAATTAATGAGACACTCCAAACCGGTGCGGTTTCTAACCGCACCTACCGAGGGGCGAAAATGTCTATTTATTTTTAGAATTCACCATGATGAACCAATTCAGGAGAGCAAATCCATGACCAACACAACCTACCGGGCAGGCATCATCGGGCTCGGTTTTATCGGTGGGGCAGATCAGGTCTCCGGCGATGCCCTCGGTCAGCAGGTCAGCGGTCTTGACGGCACACACTTCGATGCTCTGTCCAACCATCCCCGCGTCAATCGGATTGTTGGCAGCAGCCGCGATCCCGGACGGCGAGAACGCTTCGCACAACGCGCAAGCACAACGACCTACGCTAGCTGGGAGGAAATGCTGGCTCAAGAATCACTCGACGTTGTGAGTGTAGCAACTTACGCACCGGTACATGCAGAGATCACTGTTGCGTGCGCGAAACAGGGGATTCGCGCTATCTACTGTGAAAAACCGATAGCAACGCAACTCCCCGACGCCGAACAAATGCTCGAAGCATGTGCCGAAGCGGGTGCGCTGCTAGTCATCAACCACCAAAGACGGTTCAACCTCAACCACCGACGCTTGCGAGATCTTATCGCCGCAGACGGTCTCGGAGAATTGACCTCCGCGTCATTGCAATGGGGATCTGGTAGGCTAGGAAACGTCGGTACGCACATGATCGATGCCCTCCTTATGCTCACCGGCAGAAAAATTGAGGCGATCTCCGCCACACTCGACCTCGCAGGCAAACCTGATTGTCGTGGGCCCGAATTCCGTGACCCCGGTGGGTGGGGCGTCATAAAATTGGAAGGCGGAATCATGGTCGCTGTAGACGCAGGGGACTACGCTACAGTTCCGGGGCAGATCATCCTCAACGGCACCGAGGGGCGCGTGATCTCCGATGGCAGCAGTGTAATCCTCGAATATTGGGATGGTCGTCAGGAACGGTGGCCCGCGGCTACCGATGGCACGTCGGGAATGGATCGAGCGGTCTCCGAAATCGTAGAGTGGCTTGACGGCGGAACCGACTTTCCGTACCCCGCCTCCGAGGCAGTCAATACGCTGGAAGCCATCGTCGGTTTTCACGCTTCACACGCTCGCAATGCAGCGTGGACAGAGATCCCACTGTCGGGTGCAGACCGTGAACGCGAAGTCCTCAGCGGCTAACCAACCTGAAAGAAATTCCCAAACCCGTAAGGATACGATGTACAAGAGAGCAGAATTCCTAAAAATTCTATGTTTCTGCATCGCCCTTAACCTTGCTCTAGTCGCTTGTCGTGGGGACGTGGACGAGACCACTTCTCGCAGTGATGCCAACAAAACGGCAAACACCAATTCAACCGAACCTCGTGAAGCAATTGAAACACCATCACAAACCGCTCCACCCCATCTGCCTTCAAACATTGTATTGGAATCAGATCCAATCTCGGTTAGCAGTCAGAAGTATGATCCACCCTCCACATATAACGAAGTCCCCTTTTTCGCCGACTTGGTTGCTGCCGGCAAACTACCTCCTATCTCAGAACGTCTCCCCTTGGAACCGTTTGTGGTGGGACCTGGGGTGCTGAACTCCGAACAGTGGCTCGATTGGGAGGTAGGCAACTACGGCGGCACTATTCGTACAACCAACCTCAACGGCTCGATGCACGAATTAGCGTTGGCGATGGGGATGACCATTCTCAGGGCACCCGACCAGAGCACCGAGGACCCGCTCCCCGCCATCGTGAGCAGCTACGAGATTAGCGCAGACTTCACTCAATATACACTCACCATCCGCGAGGGTATAAAATGGTCTGACGGTGTCCCTGTTACCACCGAAGATGTGCGTATGACATTTGAGCTCTACGGCGACGAGCGGATTTATCCAAGTTTCCCTATCAAGGCTAGAACCTTGGGACGGGCAGACGGGACACCCGGCAAACTCACTATTATCAATGATTTGACCTTCAGAATCACCTTTGATGCCCCTTATGGTCAGTTCCTAGCGGAATTGTCTTCTTGGATTCCAGATTACACCCTGCTCTTTAGACCCGCCCACTTCATCAAACAGTTCCACGCAGACTATACCGACATGGCTAAAATTCGACCGATCCTCGATGAGTTGGAGATGAGGACTTGGGAAGACCTCGTCATCCTCAAGGACATGCGTCACTGGGAGTTATACCGCGAACACGGCGTCGGTGTCCCGTCACTGACCCCGTGGATTGCCGATGAGGTCACTAGCTCGGTGGTCAGGGCAGTTCGCAACCCTTACTATTGGAAGGTCGATATCGCCGGCAACCAGCTCCCCTACATCGACCGGGTCGAAGCGGAAGTCTCAAATCAACTCCAGTCCATCGTTCTGAAAACAGCTGCTGGGGAGTATGATGTCGTTACCTCTTTTGCCCAAATCAGGGAAATGCCCCTCTATCGCGAAAATGCGGAGCGCTCCAACATCAAGACAGTCCTCCACGGCTCGATCAACAACCCACCGATCCTGTTCCTCAACCACGACTATGACTACGAAAATGAGGGCAGCGTCTGGCAGCAACTCGTCTCCGATCCACGTTTCGGCAGCGCGATAGCAAGCGCAATCGACAAAGAGGACGTGAATAACACCCTCTACTTTGGTCGTTACACCCTCAACGGCTTCACCAAAGAAACCTTTGACCCCGACGCGGCGAACAGGTTGCTTGACGAGATTGGCATGACCAAACGCGACCCCGATGGCTTCCGGACCGCCCCGAATAGCGACCGTTTTGAGTTGACAATTACCACCGCTGAAATATCGCCCGATTTTCTCGGCTTAGGCGAACTCTTAAAAAACCATTTTGAAAACGTGGGGATTCGTACTACCCTCGACGTGATTGGCAATTCACTGTTCGGTCAGCGCATGAACGGCAACGAACTGATGGCTACTATCCACTGGAGCGACGAACCCATCTGGGCACCCGGCATCTCCGAGGACTATTGGCCTGGATTTAAGGGTCACTGGGCACCGATGTCAGAGATGTACTTCAACACGAACGGCGAATCTGGACGGAAACCCCCGCCTTACTTGCAGAAGTTTTTCGACCTGCACGTAGCTCGGAAGGTCGTTCCACCTCAATCAGAAGCGGGGGAGGCACTTTATGCCGACCTCGTCCACTGGTTTTCACAACACTACGTCACCATCTGGCCCGTGGGCAGAATGACAGTTCCCACCGTGTACAACGCGGATCTGGGCAACGTGATTAAAGACGGATATCCTTTTGACCGCGCCTTGGACTACGGCATGGAACAACTTTTCTTCAAGACACCTCAGTAACAGGTTAACAAAGTTCATGCGAGGTTGAGGGTTTAGATAATCCGAAAATAGGCTAAGAACGTCCTATCTTTTAAAAATAGCACAGTCCTTGAGATTCGCTATGCTGATCCCTTATTATCTGAAGGAATCGGAAAGATTATCGCAATACTATACTTAGCCAATAATGAACATGTCGACAATTACAGAAATTCCTGACGATGCCTTCGTCGTACGTGGTGGGCAGAATCGTCCTCAGGATATTAGACGCGGAACACAAACCCATCCGAGTGGCATAACAGGAATCTCAGTAGAAAGTGCCTTAGAGGCTTCCGTGCCTGAGTTAGCAAGAGCCATTCCACATGGACAAATTGGCATAACGACTGCTGGTGCAGTCCGAGAAGCTGGTGGTGATGTTGTGCGAACTTCTGGTAGAAGCCCTTACCATGCAACTTTGACCGGTCTTACGCCCGATCAAGCTAGTCAACTTCTAACACCAACAATTCCAAATCCCGCACAGGAGGATACAAAATGAATAGGCCAAGAGTCTTTGCTGACTTTCATAACGCCGACCCGAAAGGCAGACTGCGTTTGAACTGTGTCGGTACAGTAGAAGATCTCGCGTGTCAGAAAATTTCCTTGCGAGACGGGCAATCACTTGTCCTCTACAGTGAAGAGCTAGAAGTCGATGGAGTTGTTCAATACTCCAAAGAAGAAAATCTGTGGGTTGCCTTGATTGATTGGGATGCAATCCGAGAGGTTACACCCATTGCATCTCAACCAAAACATCAAATCAGTGACGTTGCCAACTAATCCATTAGAGCCCACAGCGACAGACACAGATTTGCTTATTCACCCTTTTTAGTAAGGATACCAGACCGACCTATGAGAGCGTTTATCGTACGCCGGTTGATACTCATCATCCCCCTGCTTTTCCTGATCTCCGTTATCTCTTTTGTCACAATTTTGCTGCCGCCCGGTAGCTATGTGGAAACCTACGTCCAAAATCTTGAGCGCACAGGATTCATAATGGATCAGGCTCAAATCGAGGCAATTTATAAACAGTACGGCCTTGACCAGCCTGCCGTGCTGCAGTACGTCCTGTGGATGAGCAATTTTCTACTGAAAGGTGAAATGGGGCGATCTTTCATCTACCAACGCCCGGTGAAGGACGTTATCATGGAGCGTCTGCCCATGTCTGCGACTATCGCCTTAGCCTCTTTGGTGGTCACTTGGCTGATTGCTATCCCCATCGGCGTTTACTCTGCGCTGAGACAGTATTCGGTGGGAGATTACGTTGCCACTGTCATCGGCTTTGTCGGGCTCGCCTTACCCAACTTCCTGCTGGCATTGGCACTCGGATATTGGGTGTTTGCTGGCACGGGCAGGGCAATCACAGGTCTGTTTTCCATTGAGTACAAGGGGGCGCCTTGGTCAATTGACAAGTTTGTCGATCTGCTAGGGAATATTTGGCTCCCCATCGTGGTGATCGCCAGTGCCGGCACCGCATCGCTGATCCGTATTCTTCGTGCCACTCTACTAGACGAAAAAAACAAACAGTACGTCACCACCGCACGGGCAAAAGGATTGCCAGAGCGACGGCTGATTATGAAATATCCGGTACGGGTGGCTATCAATCCGCTCATCAGCACCATCGGCTGGACGCTGCCCTTTATCGTTAGTGGCGAGATTATCGTCTCTCAAACGTTGGGCTTGGAAACGCTGGGTCCCGTACTCCTCGCAGCGGCTTTAGGGGAGGATATGTTTCTGGTCGGCAGTATCGTGATGATTTTAAGCAGCCTCACAGTTGTAGGCACACTGCTTTCAGATATTTTGTTGGCTTGGGTGGATCCACGCATTCGCTTTGAAAGGATCCGCACTTAGCATTCTATTTCTCCTTGCGTTTTACGCATCACGCATTATTCTTCTTACGTTTCACGCTCGCTATCCTGACTTAGCACGTAGGTTGGGTTGAACGGGAATTGTGAAACCCAACATCAATGAACCAAAAAACAGTACATTCATTTTTTACAAGAGTCACCTCCGGCTACGTCAGACGGAGAGAAGCCCGTGCGAAGCGGCTGCAAGAGAGCCTTTACTACGCCTCACAACGCAAATTGGTGTGGCACGCTTTCAAAAGGCACAAACTCGCCCGAATCTCGCTTGTCGTTCTAGCGATACTCTACTTTGTCTCAATTTTCGCTGACTTCTTCGCCCCTTTTGGTCCCCTTGAGCGGTTTAAGGGCTTCAATGACGTACCGCCAGCTAGCATCCACCTTATCAACGCAGATGGGAAATTGAGCCGTCCTCACATCTACGAAACAAAAAGAGAACTGAATACCGACACCTTCAAATACGAATATTCAGAAGATACATCAAAGCCGCATATCATTCGCTTCTTTGTAAAGACAGAATCCTATAAGTTGTTGGGTTTCATTCCTATGCAGCACAAACTCTTTGGCATCGAAAACCGACAGGTGCCGTTGTTACTGTTTGGATCAGATAGATTGGGTCGAGATGTGTTCTCCAGAATCCTCTTTGCTGGACGCATCTCTCTGTTTATCGGTTTCGGCGGCGTTGCAGTCGCCTTTATTTTAGGTAGCATCTTAGGAGGTATCTCAGGCTATTACGGCGGCGTGGTTGATGAAGCCATCCAACGGGTCATCGAAGTGTTGATCAGCGTGCCTGACATCCCGATCTGGATCGCGCTGTCCGCGGCACTTCCCCGCGATTGGGGAACAATCAACATCTACTTCGCAATCACCCTGATTCTGTCAATCCGAGGCTGGACAGGGCTCGCGCGCGTAGTCCGAGGTAGAATTATCAGTCTGCGCGAAGAAGAGTTTGCACTGGCAGCCAAAGCCGCTGGAGCGAGCGATAAGCGCATTATCTTCAAACATCTGTTACCCGCTTTCAGCAGCTATCTAATCGTCCATATGACCTTAGCAATCCCCGGCATGATCTTGGGTGAAACGGCACTCAGTTTCTTGGGGCTTGGCATCCGACCGCCGGCGGTAAGCTGGGGCACCCTACTGCAAGAGGCGCAAGATGTAAACGTCCTCGCTAACTTCCCTTGGATGCTTATCCCAGCACTCTTTGTTGTCGGAGCTATTCTCATGTTCAATTTCGTCGGTGATGGATTACGCGATGCAGCCGATCCTTACGCTTCGTCGAGATAACAGATTCTGAAATCTATACGCTTATGTCTAAAGATAACGAAAACGACGACACTGAAGACATTATTCTGGAAATCAGAAACCTGAAAACCCACTTCACCCTCGATACGGGAACAATCCGCGCAGTCGATGGGGTGGATTTAACGATTTCCCGCGGCAAAACCTTGGGCGTCATCGGCGAGAGCGGTTGCGGCAAGTCAGTCACAGCCCATTCGATTCTGAGGCTGATCCCATCGCCGCCCGGCAAGATCGTTGATGGCGAAATCCTGCTGCACCGAGACGGCGAGGTCATCGACATTACCAAACTCAAGCCTACGGAAGAGGCAATGCGGAATATCCGAGGGGACGACATCGGCATGATCTTCCAAGAACCGATGACCTCATTTGGTCCCTTGCATTCGATTGGCGAACAAATTACGGAAACAATCCTGATTCATCAAAAAGCAGCCGACAAAAGCGAGGCAAGAAACCAAGCAATCGATCTGCTGCGTCAGGTGGGCATTCCCAATCCAGAACAACGGGTTGACGCCTATCCGCACGAATTTAGCGGTGGCATGCGTCAACGTGCTATGATTGCCATGGCGCTCTGTTGCTCACCCATGCTCCTGATTGCTGATGAACCGACAACCTCACTCGATGTCACAATTGAAGCACAGATTCTGGAACTTCTGACCGATCTTCAGAAACAAACAGGTATGGCAATCATGCTCATCTCCCACAATCTGGCGGTTGTTTCAGAGATGGCAGATGACATTGCGGTCATGTATCTTGGCAAACGGGTTGAGTTTGGTAGTACCGATGCAATTTTTGACAATCCGCTACACCCTTACACCCAAGGATTGTGGCGATCTATCCCCAGCGTGGACGGTCCCCTCGAAAAACTTGTGCCGATTCCCGGCGTTGTTCCCAGCCCTAGGGACTTGCCGCCGGGCTGCGTTTTTGCCTCGCGATGCGCCGAGTTCATGCCCGGCGTCTGCGATGCACCGCAACCGGTCCCAATCATTGAGGCGGAACCCGATCACTTTGTTGCTTGCTATCTCTATGCAAACGAGTAACAAGTCGTGAATAATAAACCGTTAATTTATTATGGGTTTCGTGTCTTAATCTGGAAAAGTAGCGTAACTTATGGTAAAATCCTTGCGAAAATAATCAATGGAGTGATTCGACTCATGCCCATTCCTGTTTTTCGCCCTGATGGGTATCTTCCTGAAGGGCTACATCTTGCGACGCTTGAAGAGATAGCTCTGTGTTTTGGCACAGATACGCCGCGTCGGCAATATCTTCTGGGTCGTCTAGAACGATGGGTCGAATTTGCTCGTGCCATTGGATCATTACGTTTTTTCGTTGATGGTAGTTTTGTTACCCAAAAACCTATCCCGGGTGATGTCGATGCTGTTGTGTGGTTACCGCCTGACTTTGAAATTCAGGTTCACACAGAATTTCCTGCGGCTGTATCCCTCGCGGAAATGATTGAGACGCGCCAACCCGAGGAACTTTTCGCAGCTGCCAATGCTTTGGAATGGAAAGATTGGGTTGAGTTCTTCAGCCAGACCCGGGAACTTGATGGCCGACGCAAGGGAATCGTGGAGGTACAACTATGATTCAAAGCAACCAAGAACACAGAATAATCAAAGAGCAACTACGAGAGCTAGAGAAACGGTTAGAAAAAGTAGAGAAACGTCAACCTTACCCCAACCAGAAATACTCTCGCGCCAGCCTCAAAAAAATGATTAGCCGTTTACATGAAGAACTAGCACAGTTTGAACAAAATTCCCAAACCATTAAACCTACTGTCGCCGTGACACGAGAAGTAACCGATACCTAAAATTCACCACAAACACCCTAATTCGGCAGACTGATTCACTCCCATGATGAATAAAAACGGCAACCCCCTCCTAGAAGTTCGAGATCTACGGCAGTTTTTCCCCATCCAAGAGGGTTTCCTACGGCGGACTATCGGCTATGTCAAAGCTGTTAATGGAGTGAGCTTCACAATTAATAAAGGCGAAACCTTGGGGCTTGTGGGCGAGAGTGGCTGTGGCAAGTCCACTTTAGGATGCACCATTCTCCGGCTGTATGAACCGACAGACGGTGAGGTCATTTTGCATAATGGGGGTGAAAGACTTTCGGTCTTTGAACTCTCTCACCGCGAGATGCGCCAAGTCCGTGCCAACATGCAGATGATTTTTCAAGATCCATTTGCCTCATTAAACGAGCGGATGACGGTCTTGGACAACGTGATTGAGCCGCTGGTGTGCAACGACATCGGGACAAGCCAAGAGTGGGAAGCGAAGGCTGAAAACCTCCTGATACAAGTAGGGCTGCAAAAAGAACACCTACGCCGCTACCCACACAGCTTTAGCGGAGGACAAAGGCAGCGGATTGGCATCGCCCGCGCGCTCTCCATCGAGCCGAAATTTATAGTTGCGGATGAACCCGTCTTTGCCCTTGATGTATCAGTGCAAGCACAAATCCTGAATCTGATGGGGGAACTGCAAGCGGAATTTGGTCTCTCCTATCTATTCATCTCGCACGATATGGCAGTCATCCGCTATGTCTCCGATCGCATCGCTGTCATGTACGTGGGCAAATTGGTCGAATACGCCGAGCGCGATGAACTACTGCACCACCCCGCTCACCCCTACACCGAGGCCCTCCACTCAGCCGTACCACGACTGACCCAACGCGGTCGCCGTGATCGCATTATCCTCGAAGGCACACCACCGGATCCCAGTGATTTGCCTCCCGGATGCGTTTTCCAAACCCGATGCAGGTATGCCGAAGCGAAGTGTAGGGAGGAAGAACCAGAGCTTAGAGAGATTTCAGACGGGCATTTTGTGGCATGTCATTTGGCAGAAGAACTTAATTTGGTAGGAATTCAAAGCTAGTGCTCTGTCAAATAAATCATGATAAGGCACTCACCGCTCGGATTGGATAGCCATAGCCAAGCCGCTTTGTGGGGGAAGTGTCTAAAGGAGACTTTTGTACCACAAACTGTATGAAGATTAATTTATTAATTGGGTAATAATCCGACATAGTGTAGCAACTGTTGTGAACCGCCTTTAAACTGTTCGATAAAGGCAAGCACCTTGTCTTGAAGTGCCTGCCAGTCATTGCTGCACCGATGCAGATGTATGACCGATTGACGTACCCATCGCCATAACTTCTCAATTGGGTTGGTCCAAGCGGCATAAGTCGGTAGTTGCAATATCTCAATAGGGAGTTTGGCAAGTTCGCCAATTTTCTTTGACGGTTTGCCGGTCCACTTAGGTGGCGTGGGTTTAGCAAAGGGACTTGTCTGTGGTAGAAGTGCTTCGATGAGATTGGGATGAAAGTGTATCGCCCGATTATCCTGAATCAGATAGATACGTTCAGCCTTTGGGTAGCGTTGACAAATCTGGGTGTAAAATGTATGCAGTGCCACAACTGTGCAGTTTTCGACTTGCTGGTAAATGACATCACCCGTATGTGGATTCAGTGCACCGATGCCATAACAGGTTTCTTGGGAACGATGGCTCTGACGTGCTAACGGATACTTCGTGCCGGTCTCTGCCCAGTCTTTTGCGATGGTCGGTTGTAGATTGAAGCCAAACTCATCTTGGTAAACCACAACGCAGGTTTCCGGCGTTTGACGTGCCGTTTCTAAAGCGTGCTGGATGCAAGCAAGTTTTTCAGCATAATCTCTGTCCGGACTTCGCACATAGTCTCTGGCACGCTTATAACTGAGACCCAAGCGTGAAAAGATTTGATGAATGCCCGACAGCGATATATCTTCAAGCCATGGCACGGCCTGACCGATGGTACGGAGCGTCCAGCGTGTTTGATGCTGATTGATGAGTCCCGGATCTTGACCGATTGCTTGTAACAGTTCTGATTTGGCAACTTCCGGTGTCTTGGGGGAAAAAGCAGGTTTCCGACCCCGACCGGGTTTATGGAACAGTCCACAGATACCATGTTCGTTATAGCGACGCAACCACGCATAGACAGTGTCAGGTTTGCGCTTTTTCAATAGCCCCCTACGGGCAACTTCATGCGGAGAAACGCCTTCATGGATTTTCAATAGTGCTGTCGCACGCTCACGCAGATAAGCCGGTTCTCCTTTATCTCGAAGGGCTATGAGAGCTTGTATTTCAGATTCACTTAACTCAAGCTTATGGGGGTTTGCCATCAGAGAATACCTCCTTTGGCACTACAATAACACAAATTACAATATTACCCGATTATTTTTTTAAACTTCATACAGTTTGCGCTACATTTATCTAACTAATGTACTAGTCAGGTGGGAAATATGCAGGTGAAGTCATGATGCGGAATACTTAATTTTTAGAATATGTAGATGCCCTCAAACTCAGATTGATCAGGTGGCTCCACCTTCGCATTACGACCAAATCTAAAGGTCACTGCAACTGAGTAGCCGTTCAGATCTGAGTTATGGAGCCCTTCAATTTTAATCCCACGAATATAACGGTAACTCCCTCCAAAATAGATCTGGAGATACGTTTTCATATTCCACACTACATTGATGCCCGGTTCAATAATAAAAAAACTATCGTCGGGACCACCCCATCTACTAAATTCATCATAGTATCCATAGTAGGGACTAGCCCGTTGATACCGATCCGTCAACCCACCAAATCCAAGTAGAGTGTGGGCAGAGAGGTGGATATCTTGACTAGGGCCAATAATATATTCTAACTCCAGTCCACTATAAGCGAATTCAAATTCACGTTCAGAGCCAGACACCTCTACCTCCACGTCTCTGAGCAAGCCATAAAATCCGCCCCCGATCGCATACCTATGCTTGTAAATCCAACCCGCTCGACCACCAACCATCAAGCCGAATACATCGTTGATCTTTGTTACTTTTAATACAGGACCTCCAAAAACACCGCTTTCGCTCGGCTTCTCAGTTATCGTCTCTTTCACATCCTCTTCCGCCCAAAGAGGTGCTGCTAGTATAAAGAAAAATAAGAAAAGTGTCAGTTTTTTCACCGAGTTCTCCTCTAAATCTTGAGTGCTACTGTCTAGTGATTTATACGGATAAGCGAGAAAAGGTATAACATATCCTACTTATCTTGTCAAGCACTGCCTTCGGCTTTTTAGGGTCATTTAATTCTCCCGTAGCTTAATCTCCCAGTCACGGCTACGGCGGGGCAAGATGCCCCGCCTACGGATTCGGGTCATTCCGAAATCAGTCAAAAAACGGAAAACTGAATAGCCCTATCGGCTTTTCCTATTCGATACTAAGCAAGTTTCAATATTAAATACGCACATTTTACATCGATGGCGGGCGGGGAAACCCCGCCCCTACGGGTTCGACACCTACTGAGAATCGAAAGTTTATTATTCAATATTGCTTAAAGCAATATTAAATAATAACTTACCAATTTATAGAGTTTTCAGTTATACTATGTGTAAATCTATCTCCCAAGGAGTGTGTTAATTGATGATTTACGCAGAAGTTAGCGATGCGTTGGCACTTGAACGTCTTGATGTTGCACTTTCTGAAGCGACACAACCGAGATGGTATAGGCGTTTACTGATTATCAAACTTAGTGGTGTTGAGCGTATGCCCGTGTCGGAACTGGCAAAGATGTTTAATCTTTCTGATGAGAGTGTTAGGACTTATATTCATAAATACAATAGCTCTGGTTTAGAGGGATTGATGCCTAAGAGTCCACCGGGACGTCGTGGTAAAATCACACACTTTAGCAAATCCGACTGGACTCGACTTCTTGAGCAAACGCCGAATCAATACGAAAAACTTCAGACCGACTCTCGACAATGGACGCTTGAGTTGATAAGAGTTTATCTCAAAGCGTATCACGAGATTTCGGTCACGCCGCCAGCTATCCATCTGGCTTTACGACGGGTAGGCTACCGAACCGGTCGAAGCAAACTACGTGTTGGCAGTCCGGATCCAGAATATCAAGCCAAACGCACTCAACTGACGGAGTTAACGTGTTTGCAAAAACGGGAGAATTGACGAGCAAGGCGACTCAGTTGATTCTCCCGGACACCCAACTTCGGCGTTTAGGTCTGTCGGTGCCTGAGACTGAAGAAAAGACGGCTCGCCTGTTTTTCTTTGATGAAGCTAACGTGTCTTGGTGTCCCAACAGTGGACGCATTTATCGACAGCAAGGCACTGAATATAAGGTCAACACCCCCGGCAAGAACCAGCGGAAATACCTCATCGGCTCCTTAGAGTATCCTTCGGGTGCCGGCTTGTATGAAATCTATGCCAATAAAACCCATCTTCAGATGAAAACACATTGGCAAAGCCTAATGGATATGTATCCCGATGAGTTGCTGTTTGTCGTCCGCGATAATGCATCGAGTCATACAACGGCAAAACTTGACGATTTCTTGATTCACCACAAAGACCGATTGCGTTTAGTTCCAATGCCGACATATAGTCCGCATCTGAATCTCATTGAGCGATTGTGGCATCTGATGCGGGATCAAATCAATAGGAGTTATTTTTTCAACAGTTTGTCTCAACTCTGTGAAACTGTCATCGGGTGGCTTGATAGATTACCTTTTTCACGATTCCAATCTTTGATGGGGATTCATGAATCAGAGCAGCTCCACAAGACACTTCTGTAAAAACTGAAGTTTTATACTTAAACTTGCTTAGTAGATTTTAGAATTACTGATACGCTCTCAATGCACAATCAACCCCCTAAATCCCCCTTGTCAGGGGGACTTCAGAAACTTCGAGCAGATCGGAGTTATTGGTAAATGTCTACTTATTTCTCGCGTTTACTATAATTTCGACAACCGAGCAGCGATTGATGTTAAAATAACCCAACCTGCTAAGGTATGCTCACACCTGCCAGCACGTAGGTTGGGTTTCATACCTGACGTTTACTTTTATAGTTCGCTACTAAAAAACAACACACAAACCTTCGCAAAGGATAACCGCTTATGAGATGGGTAAAAGTCCAAGAAATCTATGCCGATGGCAAACATAACGCTTGGCCCGACATTTGTCGTTGGCGGAACAAATATTATGTCACGTTTAACTCAGGTGGGGTGGGCCACGCAAACGGTCACTCCGTCTGTCTCCTATCGTCAACCAATGGTGAGACGTGGGAGAAAGTAATTGAGCGTCCCTCAACCGAATGGACTGTATCCACCGATGCGACACGCGGTGCACTTTGTCCTAAATTGCTGCCAACGGATGATCGACTTATTGTCATGTTCTACTACTATGCCCCCGGCGAAACCAACATATCGGATGAAGAGAAGCAGCACTTCAAGCAGCAATGGCTAGAACGCAATGGCTCTGAGCAAAGCTTCGAGCGTTGGATAGGTCACCACGACGTGTCGTTTCGGACAGCGCTCACATTTACGGAAGATGGTCATACCTTCTCGCCGCCCCAACCGTTATTCGATTCAAGCTGGCGTGTCTGGCGACCCCATACTTTCGCTGGTCGCCACTATGTCATTGGTTTCCGATGCCACGGTCAATCGTGGCAAATCAGTCCGGAACTGGAACGCATGATTCCGGTGGCGGATTCAATTGAGATGTTCGAGAGCGCGTCCCTATTTGCTTCCGAAGACGGTCTCCAATGGTCGCACGTCAGCGATATCGGCGTCGATGATAACGATGAACCCGATTTTGACTTCACAGCGGAAGGGGGGATGTTGGCAGTCAGTCGAACCGGTGCATCCTTGAGCGCGGATCGACCCGCCATGGCATATCTGAGTGATCCACCCTACACAGACTGGCACAGATTGACCTTGAGTGCGCCGTTGAACTCCCCCGCAGTCCGCCGCGTGGGCGATCAATGGGTGGTAGCTGGTCGTGCACTGGTTCCGGGATCCGAGAGGCCCGCTCAATTTGCTCCTGACACTGCCTTCGATGCATACGGTCCCACCCGCTTGTGGCTGCTCAATGAGCGGACAGGCGTACTGACAGAAGGCACTACATTGCCAAGTTGGGGGGACAGCGCATATCCGGGGATTGAGGTTACGGATGATGGAGATCTACTCGTGGTCTACTACTCCTGTTCTGAGACAATCGACGTCAATCTCCTGATGGGACCGGGACCGCTACCGGGCAAATATGCCCCAACCTCAATCTACCTAGCCCGTGTAGTTATGGAGTGAACCAATCCCGATTGTGCTTCTCGGTCCCTCGCATCAATTATCCAGCCACGAATATAGACCCTGTAGCCAAATCTCTTGCCTCGACGGATGCTACCATGTTACTATCACCTATGCTGCTAGCTATTAAAATTCGTTGGATTGTCATTAAAGGTGATGTGCCTCAACTATTCGCTCCAGAGGAGCGATATGTCTGTAGTAAACCGATATATCCAATTCTCGCGCTCCAGATGAAGCTTAATTTATTAATTGGGTAATCTTCAAGCGATGTCCGGTGCGGTTTTCAACCGCACCTACCGGGTCTAGGGGAAAATATAGAATTACCCGATTATTTTCTTAAAACTCATGAGGAGCACAATGTGTATAGCAAGGGTGAATCACCACAGTTCAAAGCTCCAACGGGGCGACATGCATGTTGCACTGGGTCGATGCACAATAATAATAAAAAAACGCTACTAGCACAGCAACCCTTCTAGTAATTGTCGAGTATGGAAACTCGACCTACAAGCTATTAGCAACTTGAGGTATTATATCAGGAGGAAAACAATGCCAAGATATGATCTCGATGGACAAGCAGCGATTGTAACGGGTGCCGGACGCGGAATCGGCAGAGCGACCGCCCTACGGTTGGCTCGCGAGGGCGTAAACGTCACCGTTGCGGACATCAATGAAGAGAATGCAAACGGGGTTGCCGAAGAAATTGAGTCAGCCGCAGGAACCGCCTACCCCGTTACAGTGGACGTAACAGACAAAGCCGATACCGAGCGAATGGTGGCAGAGACAATTTCACAGTTTGGCAAGTTGGATATTCTGGTCAATAACGCGGGCATCGCGATCATCGCCTCCCTGATGGATACCGACGAGGCTGCATGGGATGCGCTGATGAACGTAAATGCAAAAGGCGTGTTACTCTGCTCCCAAGCAGCGGCACAGCAGATGATTGCTCAAGGCAGCGGAGGTCGTATCATCAACAACGCCTCCGGCGCAGGCAAGGTCGCGCCCGGCAAAGGCACACCGCTCGGCGTCTATGCTGCTACCAAACACGCCGTTGTTGCACTCACCAAACAGTTCGGCTTAGAGTTGTCAGAGCATGGCATTCTGGTCAACTGTGTCTGTCCCGGCATTGTGGATACATCAATGTGGGAGTTAATTGACCGTGAAGTTGCGCGGTTGGAAGGTGTGCCAATTGGTTCGGTGAAGGAGCGAGCGACCGCCCGCATCCCTGTTGGACGCATCCAGCAACCGGCAGATGTTGCCAACCTAATCGCCTATCTAGCGTCATCAGACGCAAGCTACATCACCGCACAAGCCCTCAACGTATCCGGGGGCATGTTGCCATATTGATATTTTCCAAAAATCTTGCATCAGATCAATATAAAATTCCTTGCCCTCAAGCCCAAAATGGGTTATCCTTTTGATGGATTCCACGACTCGCCAATCCGCCCATTTTCCGAGGAGAGGATATGACGGAACATACATTTCCCTTAATCGAAGTTTCCGGCGACGCATATCAGATGGGCTATCAGCACGGTGCCCAAGCCGCTGATCTCGTCCAAAAGTATCTGTTATGGATCGAGAGGTTGACAGGTAAATCGAGAGACCCCCTGTGCCAAAACGCGATGGCTTTTCTACCCATGATTGAAAAACTTAGTCCTGCCTTCGTGGAAGAGGTCCGAGGACTCGCCGACGGGGCAGGTATCAGTTTTGAAGAGGCGGTGCTGTGCCAAGCACGCGCCGAAGCCGCCCGCGTACATGAAGGGGGTTGTACGGCGTTTGCCCTCACAGGCTCCTCCACCGCTGATGGGCTCCCCTTAGCAGGTCAAAACCAAGATTTGGAAACAGAATACGCAGATGTAGCAATCCTGCTTCATGTTAAGCCGACCGACGGCCGTCCCAGAGCCTTGATATTCACCTTTGCCGGACAGCTAGGCTATTCAGGAATGAACCAACACGGCTTAGCCCACTTCGCCAACGCACTCTACGATTTTCAGTGGTCTTTGGGTATTCCCCACTATCCCCTCAAGCGCGTCATGCTCGAACAGCCAAACCTCGAAGACTGTATTAAACTCTTAAAAAAGCATCGCACCTGCTCGGCGGCAAACGCAGTAATCTGCGATGGCGAAGGCAAAATTGGCGATGTGGAGATCCGCCCTGAAGGGATTGCAGCCTTCGAGGATGAGCATTCAGACTGCCGCCTGCACACGAACCATTACTTGACCGATCCGTTTGCAAATTACGAGACCCACTCCCTGCCGGACTCCTGCCCTCGACTTGACCGCATCCGTCTGCTGATTAAAGAAAATTGGGGCGGGATTACCGTCGAAACCATGAAAAGTATTCTCGCAGACCACCACGGCGATCCGAGCGGTATCTGTCGGCACGGGGAAAAGAACATGCACTCGATCTCCGGCTACATCGCCGAACCAGCAAAGAAGGTGTTGCACGTCCGTAGAGGACACGGCTGTCTGGGCACATGGCAAACTTACTCGGTATAGACTGATTCTTCTGTTGGAGAAAACAAGAAATGCAACTGAAAGGTAAAACAGCGATTATTACAGGAGCGGCGGGCGGTATCGGTCGCGCTACAGTTCTCCGATTCGCTCAAGAAGGAGCGCGGGTTGTAGCTGCCGACATTCAGGGGGAAGGTGCTGAAGAAACAGCCCATATTGCAGGTGCGGATTATCCCAATACGGTCATCGCACACACCGTTGATGTCAGTAAAGGAGATCAGGTAGAGCGGCTTATATCGGAAACGGTTTCACATTTTGGTCAACTAGACATCATCTTCAGCAACGCCGCTATCATGCGGGACGGCTCGGTCGTGGATCTGCCCGAAGAAGATTGGGATGCACTCTTTGATGCCAACGTTAAAGGAGCGTTTCTCTGTGGAAAACATGGTATCCCTGCCATGCGCCAAAGCGGTGGCGGTTCGTTTATCATCACAGCCTCAGTAAACAGCTTCTATGCCGAGTCTGACATCGCAGGCTATTGCGCTACAAAAGGGGCTGTCCTGCAACTCACGCGAGCCATGGCAATCGATCACGGTACCGAGGGAATACGCGTCAACTGTATCTGCCCCGGCTGGATCGAAACGGCGATGTCACAACCCTTTTTGGAGGAAAACCCGGAAGGTCGGGAATTTGCAGGCACCATTGCTCCGATGGGACGCATCGGTCAGCCCGAAGATGTAGCAGGGGTAGCACTGTTCCTAGCCAGTGATGCCTCCCAGTTTGTCACGGGAGCCGCTTATACCGTAGACGGCGGTTGGACCGCAGGCATGACAAAAGCCCTCGCCTTAATTTAAGGTAGTAGGCACACTCCGTGTGCCGTAACCCCCTTGCACCAATGAACTAATAAACTAATGAACCAACAATTTCACCGTCAGGGAGACCTCCTGAATCTCCTGACATAATCATCTGGAGAATATTAAACAATGATGGCAAATGCCCCAAAAGATTTATCGACACAAGATTACCGCAAAATGGATCAGGCGCACGCTTGGCATCCGCTCTTTCAACATCAACTTTTAGATCAGTCGGATCTCCTCGTCTTTGAAAGTGCCAGCGGAACAACAATCATCGACGCAGACGGAAACGAATACTTAGACGCATACTCCGCACTTTGGAACGTCAATGTTGGCTATGGACGGCAGGAGATCGCCGACGCTGTCTACGAACAGATCCAGAAGTTACCATACTACCCACACGCACAGATTAACATTCCCGCAACACTCCTATCCGAAAAACTCACAAGTCTCTTACCGGGGGACCTAAACCACGTCTACTTCTGCAACAGCGGCTCGGAAGCCAATGAGACCGCGATAAAAATGGCGAGGCAATACGGTCGGCAGAAATATCCCGGCGACAACCGCTACAAGATCATCAGTCGCTATCGCGGGTATCACGGCTTCACCTACGGGGCAATGTCCGCAACAGGTCAAGCCCGTCGTCGCAAAGCATTTGAACCGCTTGTCCCCGGCTTTCATCACGTCCACCCACCCTATACCTACCGATATGGTCAGGGATGCAGCGAAGATGATTTCGGCATCGCCTGTGCGGACGAAATCGAGAAGGTGGTTCAGTGGGAAGGGGTAGAGACGGTTATCGCCGTTATCGCCGAACCAATCATCGGCGGGGGTGGGGTGCTTGTACCGCCGGACACCTATCTCCCAAGAGTCAGAGAGATCTGTGATAAATATGGTCTCCTGCTGATCGCCGACGAAGTAATCACCGGCTTTGGTAGGACAGGGAGACTGTTTGGCTGCGAACATTGGGACGTGGAACCCGATATCATCACCCTCGCTAAAGGATTGACAAGCGGCTACATCCCGATGGGAGCATGTGTGGCAAACGATGCTGTCTTTGAGGAATTTCTCGGTGAGCCGGAGGAAAGCCGAGAGTTCGCACAGGTCTGCACCTACGGCGGACACCCCGTTGCATGTGCAGCAGGGCTGGCAAACTTGGAGATCCTCACGGAGGAGCGATTGGCAGAAAATTCTGAGCGCGTCGGTGCTTACCTCCTCAAAAACCTGAAGACCCTAGAAAGCCTCCCGATTGTCGGAGATGTCAGAGGGAAGGGACTGATGATCGGCGTTGAACTGATCGCGGATAGCGACGGAACACAACTCGATACCGCCACAACAAAGGCAATCTGTGCGGAAATTTTGAAGCGAGGCATTATCGTCGGACGGATCGGACAGACTGTGGACGAACCAGAGAATATCATCTTCCTCGCCCCGCCCCTGATCCTGACGATTGAGGAAGCGGACCGGATTTTCGATACATTCCAAGACGTGCTTGCTAACCTTGGCTAATGTCAAAAGGAAGCGCGAGACACAAATAGAAACCGAGTTTTTGGCAAAAACTCGGTTTCTGTTGCACGATGGGCGAGGTGCGAAATGGCTCATATCACCAAGCAAGAGCTGGATAACCTCTGCGAAACCCTACGCGCCGCAGATGCCGATATTCGGGACATCGTGATGTTCGGATCCTTCGTCTATGCCCCCTCTCTGGCACGGGACATCGATCTGGTCGTTACGACAACCAAGCGAAAGGATTACGGCGTTTATCTCGATGCGGTGGCAGACTTCCCGATAAATGTGGATGTGATAGCGCGACAGCCGGGGGAGAAAATCGGTGACCGCATTGCTTGGGGCATAAAAGCTGTGGGGCAAGTTCTCGCCGGTGATGGAAAAACGATAGAGGAGGTAAGGGCAACTCCCGCGCTTCCTTTTGAACGGGTGCGAAAGATTTTCTACTTTGCCGATGAGCATCTTTCAAATGCTCAAAATGCCCAAGATCCGTATATCAAAGATGATGCCTATAAAGACGCTTTTAACAAGCTGTTTGATGTGGCGCGTAATGCTGCTATGGCGTATCTAAACAGCGAACAAACGAGATGGGGGCAGTTGCGCCGTGCATTACCCCAGCCCTTCTCGGAGCAGTTTAGGGAGATTATTGACACGCTCCACATCAACTATGGCTATGATGGCGATTATCCGATAGATGATGTTGACGAAGAATTTCAGCGTCGCAGAGAGCAAGTAGCGCAGTTTGTGGACGATCTGGAACAAGCTGCTTCAGGAGATCCCCTCTGACAGAAGAAAGAAAGCCATGAAAGACCTACTACAAATCAACAATCGAAAACCGACGCGGCACGTGGAGGTCGGAAATATATCGATTGGTAACGGCAGCCCAATCTCGATCCAGACGATGACTACCACCCTGACCCACGATATTGATGCCACGCTGCGCCAAACCGAACGGTGCGTCGAAGCCGGGGCGCAGATTGTACGTGTTGCCGTCCCGGAAGAGAGAGACGCAAAAGCGTTGCCTGAACTGGTCAAACGCGCCCCTGTGCCGATTGTCGCAGACATCCACTTTAACTATCGGTACGCGCTGGCAGCTGTCGATGCCGGCGTCGCGAAAGTGCGAATCAACCCCGGCAACATCGGGGTTGAAAAGCGGATCGCACAAGTCCTCTCCGCTGCCAAAGCTGCACATATTCCGATCCGTATCGGTGTCAACGAAGGATCTCTCGAAAAAGACCTATTGGATAAATATCCTTCACCCACAGCCGAAGCCCTCGTTGAAAGTGCGATGCGCCACGTTAAAATCTGCGAAGACCACGACTTTACGGACATTCTCATCTCCGTTAAATCTAGTGACCCCCTACGGATGATTGAGGCAAATCGAATCCTCTCCGCCGAAGTCCGCTATCCACTCCACCTCGGTGTAACGGAAGCAGGAACACCGCGCAGAGCACACGTCAAATCTACAATTGGCATCGGCACGCTGTTGATGGAAGGCATCGGTGATACTATCCGTATCTCAATCACCGGCGATCCAGCCGAGGAAGTCCTGACAGCGAAGGAGCTGCTCCGCACACTCGGCTTGGCGGATAACCTCCTTGATGTTGTCTCCTGCCCGTTCTGTGGACGCGGCGATGCAGAGGCGGATTACGAAGGTATCGTCACCGTCGCCGAAGAACTGCTGGAGAAACACAATATCAAAATTCCTGTCGCTGTTATGGGATGCGAGGTGAACGGACCAGGCGAAACCCGAAACGCAGAGGTCGGCATTCACTTGGGTGGCAAGGAACTCGCCGTGCTGAAGATTCGCGGCGAGAAGGTCAGGACGTTTCGCGGGAAGGATGAAGTCAACCCGCAGTTTCTGGCAAGCGCGCTCTTAGACGCAGCACAACAGGTGCAGAACGAAGCGGGGAAAGAATAAATGGCTGAAATAGATGGGAAAATCGTCGTCCGTCAAACGGAGTCGATAACCACAATCCGACTGAATCGTCCCGAAAAACTCAACGCCGTTGACCGCGAAATGCTCGATATGCTCGACGTGGAGGTGAACCGTTTGCATCAAGACGAATCGGTGCGCGTCGTTGTGATAGAGGGAAGCGGCGAGCGCGCCTTCTGTGTCGGAGCCGATCTCAACCATATCGCAACCTTCGGTCCCCCTGACATCCGCAAATGGGTCAACGATGGGAATCGCGTCCTCAGTCGACTCGCCAACCTTCCGGTCCCAGTGATTGCAGCGGTCCACGGCTACGCGGTCGGCGGTGGGCTTGAATTTGCGCTAGCATGTGATCTGCGTATAGCGTCAGGGGATTCAAGTTTTGGCCTACCGGAAATTACGCACGGTTGGTTTCCGGGGTGGGGCGGCACCCATCGACTGCTGAACGTCATCGGCGAAGCAAAAGCGAAAGAGATGGTCCTTCTTGGTGAACGGATTGATGCCCAGGCCTCACACCGCTTGGGATTGGTGAATCGCGTCGTTCCTAGGGAGGACCTTACAGACGAAGTGTATCAAATCGCCGAATCGCTTGCCCAGAAAAGCCCGGTTGCTGTCAGAGCCGCCAAAGCTGCCTTGACGCGAAATCCGATGCCAGAAGACGGCTATGAAATCTCCTACGAAGCGTTGGCGTTATCGACCTGCTTCACAACGCCGGAAGTACAAGAAGGGTTGGAAGCATTCTTGAGTCGGAAGCGTGACGCATAAAGAAATCGTGCCACAGAAACCGAGTTTTTGGCAAGTAGGGAACGCAAATCTTCGTTCCCTACGGTTCTTCCTTGTATTTGCACTTTCTTTTTATATGAATCAAAAAGGAATTACCCCATGGCAAGTGAATTTCTGGTGGACGGAGATCTATTTGTCGAAGTAGTAGACAACACTGACGGAGGCGGCATCCCACCCCAACGCCTCCAAACGCTTGGTCAAGCACATCGGGACGGCACCTTTGACACCACCGCCTTCCCATTCGAGCGTTCCAACGGCTATAACGGCGTACGCCAACTCTACAGCCGAAAGGGCCCGCTGGAAAATATCTTTCGCTCCGGTTGGGGCAGCAGCCTCAATTTTGAATTTGTGTTCGACGTTTCAGGCGCAGCGATGACGCCCCGTTGGCTTGACGGAAAAAATGGAAGCCCACCAACACCAAGCCGATTGACTCGGTTGACCGATAATTCGGTTCGCTTAGAGACATTTGTCCCCGAACCACACCGCGTTGATGTGGGCACCACCTTTACGCTCGTCCCACCCCATTACATCGATTGGGAAACAACAATTGTAGCACGCTCCAGCGGTTTCGAGGGCAATTGGCTAGGTCTGTTCTGGGCAAGCTACATCCACGCCCCTGAAAACAAAACAACCTACTTTCGCGGTCATCAAAAGAAAGATGCACCGGTGGAATGGATCGCATCTTTGGAAGAAGAACCACCCGACCCACGCGTTTTCGCTAGCGAAACAGATCCCCTGCTCCCGACTGAACCCGACCCCAACGGAAGGTTGTTTCACAACATCCGACCAATCCGTTATGCTGAACCAGTGTTTTATGGACGCTGGCGTAATATGATGCTGGAAATGATGTTCAAGCACAAAGACAATCTACGATTCGCCATTCAACCAACGGGCGGCGGCTTGAACAACCCTGCATGGGACTTCGCCCTAGTTATCAGGGAGTGCACGGTGCTAAGACCGTATCACTTTAGTGGGCGCATCATCTTCAAACCGTTCGTCAGCCCTGAAGATGCGTGGACCGAGTATCAGAGGTGGATCGAAACGAACCCATAGACTGTATCCGAGACCCCTCCCGTCTCACTTGAAAGGAATTTTGAAAGATGGCAAGCAATCGTTCAGATGTTCTTCATACCGAATGGGGAAACCTCATCGAGAACCTCAATGCTACTGGTGATGATCGAGGGGATCCCTGTTTCCAGAAAGCTGTATCACGTCTAGAATCGCTCTGGCAGGAACGCGTGACGAACCAGAGAGACGACGCATCGGCAGCACTGCTATCTGCTCTGGCACAGGCGTTGACGGTTTACTCCACCACCAAATCAGTCACGAAAGCATTCGTCCATCTACTGCCGGAAGTGCTCCGCGTCTCCCAAAGTCCGTTCGGTTTCCTCGCAGAGGTCCGTTATAGCGCACCGAACAGACCGTATCTATACTCACATGCGGTTACCGACATCTACAAACCCGGTTTCGGCTTGTACGACATCGTTACCGACCTCCAGTTCCATAATCTTGACACGTTGAACGGAGCAATTATGACCGGTCATCGCCCAGTGCTGACCAACGATCCACCGAATGACCCACGCAGCGGTGGACTCCCCTTCGGTCATGCGGGACTTGAGGCGTACCTCGGACTGCCCTTTCTCGTGGACGAGGAACTGGTCGGTGCCACCTCGCTCGGAGACCGTCCGGGCGGCTACTCGGAGCGGGAGGTGGAACTGCTCGCGCCGCTATGCGAGATTGGTGGGCTGCTAATCGCCACTGATCGCAACTGGTAGGTTCTGTTGACAGGTGCATAGTGTTATAACGCAAGTTGCTAGTTGATAAACCAAGTAGGGGCGTCCCCTCCGAATTGCGACTCGCTTGACAACGGCTATCTAGCAACTTGGATAAAAATAAGAAAAATAGGCTGCTCTGGACTTTTTTAGCGAAAAAGGTAACAAAGGTAACACGCAACAGGGAAAAGTTACACAGGTTACGGCATACGGCATTCCGCTGAATTCCCGATAAATTGTCCGATAAATCGAGACCAGTGGGACAGGCGGTATTTCGATACGCTCAACTACAGGTTGTCTAGCAACTTGCGTTGTTATAGGGTATGCCACAACTCGGGTTAAAAAACAAAAAAGGAGAGTAACCAATGAAGTGGAATGACCTTTTACCCTTCTTAACCTTTGGAGGTCTTTTAACCTTTGGAGGATGGCTTGCTCATTCAAGACTCCACCATGGGCATATAGACGGTGTAGGTGCAGTTCTGTTCGGTATCGCCTTTCCTCTATTCGGAGCTATCACACTTTTTGACGGAAGATTGCTGCCTCGCCTCGGAGTCTTTGTAAAGGCTATGATGCTCCTCATTGCTTGGGGTTTATTAACCTACAACGATTTGATAAATGGGAATATAGGGAACGCACTCATACTAGGTATCGTATTGATCTTAGTGGGAATCCCGATGTTGTTTGAGGATCAACCGACCGTTAAGGGTACAATACAGACATACTCGATCTATTGGAATTTTGGCTGCGCTTGCTTTTCTCAGTATGCTGCTGCTTTGGCTCTTTCTTCAAAACCACCTCTAAGTTAAAATCGCTTGGCTAACAAGACAACTATTCTGTTCGCTTATCCGTGTGCTCCGCGTAATCTGCTGAATCCGTGATTTATGGTAGATTTTAGAATTACTTAGACACTTCCAATGGACATGTACAGATTGGGAAATCTGTACCCACAAACAACCCCCTAAATCCCCCTTATCAGGGGGACTTGGGAAATGTCCACTTATTTCTCCAATTCACCATAGATAATAGTCTCACTCTATATAATACCTCCCGCGGCTCGAAACCGCAGGGAGGTTTTTTGGCGATCCATAATCGAGAGTTTGACTCGCTGACGGTTTTATGATACCATCTGAAATGAGATTCGTTACAAATAACCTCTTGACTGAGAAAACAAAAAAGGAAAATGACCGATGAAACGTCATCACGCTGTAGCTCTGTTTCTCTTAATCTTCGGAGGGATATCTGCTTATTTAAGATACGATGATGGGGATATAAACGGCGCAATTCGGACGGGTGCAATCTTTATCCTAGCCGGTGCCGCTATGTTTTTGCTCGCAAGATTACAACCCCGCTTCAGATCCTTTATAGTAAATGCAGTCCTCCTAATTATCATGGGGCGATTCATTTATCAGGATTTCATAGCTGGAAATACAGCGTGGGTAGTTGTGGGCGGTGTAGTGTTGATTATAGCGGTGGTCCTGACGCTGTTTGAAAACACACCGTTCGTCAAGGAAAAAATACGACCGTGGTTGAAACCGGTTCCATATATTGGGGTAGCCCTTTCGAGCATTGCGCTTGTCGTATTACTGATTTTACGCTTCTTAGCGCGATAAAACCAATTTCAACCAAACCCTCTTGGAATTGATGAATGTCAATCTGGGCTGGGAACGCAGATCTGCATTCCCTACGAAAGCTCGTTTCTAATCGAGGTAACAACTCCCGCTATAAAACCTCCCACGGTTCGCTTCCGTAGGGGGTTTTTTGTTGATCTATAATCAAGCGTTTGACTCTCTGACGGTTTTATGATAACCTAAGTTGCCATTTATGGAGTGAGGCTACGGCATACGGAGTATGCCTGCTACTTTACAGATGAGAGGCTACGGCATACGGAGTATGCCTGCTACTTTGCAGAAAGGATTCATTCCCGATGAAATACATCATGTTCACGAAACACTTGGAAGGCTTAGATATCGCAGACATTATGGATGCCCTGAAATCGGTCGGCGTGGAAGGCGCGGACCTGTGTGTGCGTCCCGGCTATCCAGTCAACCCCGAAAACGCCGACAAACAGCTGCCAGCGGCTGCCAAGCAGTTCGCCGATGAAGGACTGTCAATCCCACTTGTAACGACGCCCACCAGTTTTCTGGACCCGAAAGACTCCGATGTGCAACGGGTATATGCAGCATGTGGAGAGGCAGGCGTCGCCAATCTCAAGGTTGGATATTGGCACTGGTCAAAGGAAGATGGCGGATATTGGGCATTGGTCGATCGCATCCGCGCAGCCCTCGACGGATTCCAAGCCCTCTCTGCCAAACACGGTGTCCGCACCTGCCTCCACAACCATTCGGGGACTTCGATGGGACTGAACTCATCCGCCGTGATGAACCTCGTCAAAGGATTCGATCCGCAGCACGTAGGCGTATTCGCGGATCCGGGGCACCTGTCGATTGTTGGAGAACCGATCGACATGGCACTCGACATTGTGAAGGACTATCTCGCAGTGATGTCATTTAAGGATATGATGCGACCGCCCGGAGGCGGCACACGAGTCGTCCGAATGGGACACGGATTCGTCGATTGGGAAACAGCAGTCAAAACCTTAACGGAGATGAACTTCGATGGTCCCGTCAGCTTCCACAGCGAATATAGCGGGGAACCGGTGGATACTGTCATTGATCTCGCACGCATCGATGTCCGATTTATCAACAACTTACGCGCACAAAACGGAGAATAAAAGGAGGGAACGGATGAGCCAATTTACACTCGCACTAAACACCAGCACAATCCGTCCGGCAAGTCTAATGGACAAGATTCGGATCGCCGGTGAAACAGGTTACGAAGCCATCGAACTCTGGAACGACGACCTCACTGCCTATGAGGAGCAAAACGGCTCACTAGGGGATGTGAAAAAAGCCCTCGATGACTACGGGCTTCCCGTGACAACCGTCATCGCCTTGCACGGTTGGTTGGACAGCACCGGCGCAGAACATCAAGACGCGCTCGAAGAGGCGAAGCGGCGCATGGCGCAAGCCGCCGCCGTTGGGTCAACCTATAGCGTTGCAAGCCCACCCCGTGGGGTCGCTGACCTGCAATTGGGCGGACAAAATTACCGCGAACTCCTTGAATTGGGGCGTGAGTTTGGCATCAAACCTGCGATGGAGTTTTTGGGCTTCGTGGAGCACATCAATCAGGTCAAGCACGCTTGGGAAGTCATGGAGGTCGCCGACCACCCCGACAGCACCATCGTTCTCGATCCATTCCACATCTTCCGCGGAGGCGGTGAAACCGATGATATGCGCGGCATCCCCGCCGACAAAATAGCGGTATTCCATTTCAACGATGCACCCGCCTCACCACCCCGCGCCGAACAGACCGATGCCGATCGCGTCTACCCCGGCGATGGCATCCTCGATCTCAAAGGGATGATCGCAGTTTTAAAGGAAGCGGACTATCAGGGCGTAATCTCCTTAGAGCTATTCAACCCTAGCTATTGGGAAGGAGATCCGCGGGAAGTTGCACGGATCGGGCTAGAAAAAATGCAGGAAGCAATCGGTGTCTAGTCCTGTAATCAAATCCTCTCGGTTGTTGTCGGCATCATTTGATTTGGGCATAAGGATACATATCAATAATGCATTCGTGCATGTAACGCCCCTTCGATTCAGCCTCCATCAGTTCTTCATATTCCTCTGGGGGCACATCATAGTACTGGTATACCCCACCGGTGTTAAAGACAACTTCGAGTGTGCGCGTCTTGGAATTATAACCCACAGCGTGGAGCATACTGGATTCGACAGTGGTAAGTTGCATGAGACTCCCCTCCTTTAAGATGAAAAAACACTCAGCATGGGCACAAATTTCTCAAACTTAGTTAATCGGTTTTCCGCGTGGATGCGTTGTTTTAACTCTGAAATTCTTTTCTAAGTCTACCATGATTTAGACTCAAGTTTCAATTTGAAAATGCGACCAAGCGAATCAATACACATCAAGCGTCCCAGAGGAGCCAACAGGATGGAGAAAGCCAGAATTTGTTTGTGTGCTATCGTATTTCTTAGTGTTCTTTCGCTTCACGTTGCTTCCGCCGATGTGTTCGTAGAATCCAAAGAAGAACAAGCGGCGACTGCGCTCAAAGACCAAGAGATCTCTCAACTGGCAAAACAACTTTGGGGTGCGTTCTTCTTCGCCGATGGCAGATTCCGCCAAGAAGGCATCTTTCGGGACGGTTCGCCGAATCGCTATCGGTATCGTATCAGATTGCGTATGGGCGGCAATTTTCCGATTAATCCAAAAGTAAATCTCGGATTCAGAATGGTCACCGGTGCGACAGAGGATCCCACCACCGGCAACGTGGATCTCGACAACTATTTCTCAAAAAAAGGGTTCAATCTGGATCGGCTCTTCCTCCGATATGTCCCAAGCCAGTCCCTGACGGTTACAGTGGGCAAGTTCCCAAACCCGTTTGAACATGTTGAGTTGGTCTTCCACAACGACGTGCAGTTGGAAGGGGCAGCGCAGCAGTTCCGGGTGAAGGACATCGGTTTTATCGATAGGGTACAGTTAAATCTCGGTCAGTTCGTTCTAGACGAAATCAAAAGCAGCCCCGATACCAACCTTTTTGCGGGACAGTTGTTTGTCGAAGGATTCCATTTCAAAGGGTTATCTTTCGGAGCAACGCTATATGAATATCGGAATGAAGACAATATCGCCCAAGCGGTTGAAGAGGGTAGACTAGGCGGTGGGGATACAAACACACGGATTGGCGCGGGCACGGGGACTTCTACTTATCTATCCGAATTCAGGACGATCGAAGGGCTTGCAAAGTATGAATTTGAGATTGCCTCCGCACCTTTATGGCTTCTCGGCGCTTATGGGCAGAATCTGCTCGCAGATGCAGACGATAAAGCGTATTGGGGGGAAATTGGGGTTGGACCGATACCCCATTTAGGTCAACTGCGCGCGCTCTACCACTATGTTTGGGTTGAACGCGAATCAATGATATCGAACTATAATAACGCCGATATATTCAACCCAAACACACATGGGCACGAACTGAAATTCGTCTTGCCAATCGAGAAGAATATCAGCGTAGAGGTGTTATATTTCATCGCCAAAGACATTATCGCATCTGGAGCAAATCCCCATCAGCATAAAACGAGGTTACAGCTCAAGGTGAAATTCTAGGATCTATTGACAATCGAAAAAACATAATAGAACTTACGCAGTTGAACGCTCAAAGTGTTGTAGTTCGGTGATTTATCGCCGCCCGGATAAATTGAGACTCAAGGCAACTGGACACCGTTCCCAACGCCCGATAAATCGGGCAACTACAGCAGAGACACTATAAGGAGCACGTAGAGAGCAACTCTCGGACTCTCGGAACGAAGGATCGTTGTTCCCTACTGAAATGCGTAAGTCCTAGATAAAAAAGTGTGCATCATTACCCAGTAGGTTTCGTCGCCTGTTTGAGATAACTCAAGTTGCTGCTATACCATGCTGCTATTTGCATGAGGGTTACGGCATACGGAGTATGCCTACTACCATCAACCCTACAGCACACTCATCGGGTCAATATCCACTATCAGATCAATACCCGCGGATGATGTCTCCGAAACTGCACACTGAATCAATTCACGTAATTCCTCCACATCCTCCGATCGTAACAGAAAATGCCATCGGAATTTATTTCTGATCTTGGCAAGCGGCGCGGGGACGGGGCCCCGAATCTCAACTGAAGGGAAGCGATTCGCTTTGAAGGCATCGAGTTGATCCAGCAGATGATTGGCAGTCTGGATCACCTCCGCCTCAACCTCCCCACGGAGTAGGATAGTTGCAGCATGACTCAACGGTGGGTAGAGCAGCGCCTCCCGATAACCGATCTCTTCACGGTAGAAACCGAGATAGTCATGCCCCTGCGCCGCTTGAATGCTATAGTGTTCAGGCATGTAGGTCTGCACAATAACGTTGCCACCCGCCTCACTACGACCAGATCGTCCAGCGACCTGCGTCAACAAATTAAACGCCCGTTCCCCCGCCCGAAAATCTGGCAGATTCAGTGCGGTATCCGCAGAAATCACGCCAACAAGGGTCACATTCGGGAAGTCTAACCCTTTCGCAATCATCTGCGTTCCCACCAAAATATCAATTTCCCCGGACCTGAAAACGTCCAAAATCTTCTGATGAGCGTCTTTGCGGGTCGTCGAATCGGCGTCCATCCGCTTGACCCTTGCTTTGGGAAACGCCTTGACTACCTCCTGCTCAACCTGCTCGGTGCCAAGTCCAAAATAGCGGATGTAAACGCTGCCACATTCTGGACAAACTTGGGACGTTGGGCGTTCATAACCGCAGTGGCGGCAGCCCATCCGCTTCGTATGAAAATGAAACGTCAGCGAGATCGAGCAGTGATCGCACCGTTCAACGTAGCCACAAGCTCTGCAAAAGACGTGAGTGGAGAATCCCCGCCGATTCAGGAACAGGATAATCTGTTGCCCCTTAGAAAGCCGTTCCTCAATTGTCCCTCGGAGCGAGGTCGAAAAAATTGTCCGATTTCCCCGTTTTAACTCCTCACGCATATCCACGACCTCGACGGGCGGCATCTCAATATTCGATACACGGGAGGGCAGCTGCAAGAGGGTATACTCTCCCTGCTGCGCCTGATAAAAACTCTCCAACGACGGCGTCGCACTGCCGAGAATCAACGGACATCCGACTAATTCAGATCGTTTCACCGCAACGTCGCGGGCGTGATAGAATGGATGTGCGGTGTCCTGCTTGTATGATGTTTCATGTTCTTCATCAATTACAATTAGTCCGAGGTTCGGAAAGGGCGCGAAGATCGCAGATCTCGGTCCTACAACGATATCCGCCGCTCCCGCCTTGATCTGCTGCCACTGGTCATATCGCTCCCCATCCGAAAGATTACTATGGAGCACGGCAACTCGTCCCCCAAAACGACCAACAAACCGAGAAACCGTCTGGGGGGTCAGGGAAATTTCGGGGACCAGCACAATCACCCGTTTGCCCCGATCCAAGACAGAAGCCATCGCTTGCATATAAACCTCCGTCTTACCGCTACCGGTGACACCATGCAAAAGAAACAGTTCCCGCCTATCCGAATCAATTGTCCCTTGGATCGTCTCTAGTGCAGTCGCCTGATCCGGATTCAGCGTGAGGGGCTGCGTAGAAGGCACCGGATCCAGACTCAACGGATTACGCACAATTTGGACGGATTCAAGGCAGATTAACCCCTTCCCCTCAAGGGATCGCAACCCTGCTAGAGATGTGTCAGCTCGTTTGGTCAACTCTGTCGTCGTCAACGTTTCATCGTCGCAGTTGAGAAGGATTCGGAGCATCTCTGCCTGTTTGGGGGCACGACTTTCCAATTCGGGGATCTGTGCTTCAACCTCTGAAACCGGCTTGGCAAGCGAAACAACCGAGACAGTTTGCGGTCTTGCTTTCGATTGGATGTTCGATCGCAGTTTGACGAGTTCCTTTTCTTGTAGAGCGGACAACGCCTGACGTAGCTTTGAAATTCCAACCCCCATACGCCGCCCAATCTGGTGATGGGATAACCCATCCTCCTCCCTAAGCACTGACAAAATCTCCGTTTGACGCGACTGCCGCATATCCGCAATTTGCTCATCGGTTGCAAGCAGATGCACAACCCGATTTTGACGGGTTCTGACCGCTGCTGGAGCAGCACACCGCAGCGCCTCACCCCACGAAGACAGGTAATATTCCGACATCCATTTTGTCAGTGTAAGCAATTCATCGGAGAAGGTAGGCGTATCATCTAAGCAGTCGGTGAGGTTTTTGATTTCAATCGAGTCGTCAGGGAGGTCAGGCTCATCCATTAAATCAACGATGACCCCTTCGCGGGTCCCCTGTCCCAAAGGCGCGAGGACGCGGCTGCCACGCTGCGCAAAGGATTGAAGGCGGGTCGGAATAGCGTAAGAGAAGGTGAGATCTTCGGGGAGTGGGAAAGCAACGCGAGCATATTTCATGGCGTGAAATGTGAGAGGTTCATTAGTTCATTAGTACATTAATGAGTCTAGAGGTTACGCAGATAGCGCAGATTGGGCAATCCGCGCCCACGACTCGGAAATCTGTGATCATCCACCCGATGGTTTTGCCTTGCACTGTGGGATTCAACTGCGTAAGTCTTATGAACGGCGGAACTATGGTGGATTTTAGAATTACTTATACACTTTCGATGCAGAATCAACCCCCTAAATCCCCCTTATCAGGGGGACTTCATGAGGCTTGGCTAAGGGGAACTACTGGTAAACGTCTACATATTTATATCGTTCACCATAATTAAGTATTTAGTTCCGCCATTACTTTCTGCATATCCTCCCAGACATCGCGTTTGCCATGCGGATTGCGGAGGAGGTAGGCGGGGTGGTAGGTTGCCATGAGTTTGCAGCCGTGATAGTCATGGAAGCTACCACGCAGCGAAGAAATACTCTGGTTGGTGCCGAGTAGCGTTTGAGCGGCAAAGGTGCCGAGGGCACAGATCACCTTCGGCTTGATTAGCTCAATCTGTCTGAGCAGGAACGGCTCACAGCTTTCAATCTCGATCGGTTTCGGGTTCCGATTGCCCGGCGGACGGCACTTAATCACGTTGGCGATATAAACATCTTCGCGATTCAGATCCATCGCCTCAATAATCCGTGTGAGCAATTGACCCGCCCGTCCGACAAAGGGCACACCCTGTTGATCTTCATCGGCACCGGGGGCTTCACCGACGAACATGAGATCTGCGTTTTCATCTCCAGTTCCGAAAACGACGGTGTTGCGTCCCTGATGCAGTTCGCACCGCTCACAACCCATCGCTTCATCGCGCAACTGCCCTATATCAAACTGGGCAAATTCGGATTCGGGCTCCTCTTCTTCCTCAAACAATTCTGTAAAACCAAGCTGCATTTGTTCTTCCACGTATTCCCTCACTGTTGCGACAACTTCTAAATATCCATCAACAACTTCATTCTGATCTGACATAGAACGTGAAACGTGAAACGTGAAACGTGAAACGTAATGTGTTAGGACTTACGCAAATTGAACAGAAAATTGGCATATTTTGCTGATAACCCCCTAAATCCCCCTTATCAGGGGGACTTTAAGAGAAAATGCGTAAGTCCTGTGTGTTATATCCTTACGTTTTATGTTTTACGTTTTACGCCTCCAGGTAGGTTTTTACGTCTCCAATCGGCGTTTGAGTTCCTCAATTCGCCCAACGGGTGTTGGATTTTGTTGGTATAAGATTGCGAGATAAAAGCTAGCCCAATCCCCAATCGCAACCAACGATAACAGACGGGCAAGCAGCGATTTACCAACTGAATGCACCTGCGTAATACCGGCGGTATGCGGTTGAATGAGTTCTGCCGTGATGTCCATCCGACGCTGCGTCTGAGACGGCGCAATCGGGTCGCGCAGTTGGATAACATGACATTGCTGCGTCAACACTGACGGATGCTTCCAACCCTCAATCTCGTTGTGATTCATCTCAGGATACACACTATAATAGGCGAGCGATTTACTGTTCTCATTCATCTGCCCCTTCCACCGCATCGCAATCGCCTCAAGTTCTTGGGGGGTATAGATGATGGGTAATTTTCCGTGCAACGCTTGTGCAAGCCGCTTGGGTTGACTCTCTGGAGCATCGGGATGAAAATCTCTCCCCAACTGCGCTAGCAGAGCAACAGTCTCCTCCAAATCGCTCTGGAAATCGAGGTCTCGGACAAATTCGAGTCGGGCAAGGACTGATAAGATCGGCATGAGCAGATAGCCGAGTGAGGCTCTCGGCGGTTGTCCAGCTGGAATTATCACACAGGGGAGATTGTGCACATCCGCAAACGCCCCCAATTTCCCGCCGCTGGTAACAGCCAAGATGTTCGCCCCTTGTGCAAACGCGCTCTCAACGGACAAGAGAGTTTCTTCAGTATTACCCGAATAGCTGACAGCGACGAAAAGCGTTTGGGATGTAACAAACGCAGGAAGGGTATAGCCCCGGTGAACGATAATCGGACACGGAAATTGGTTTCCAACCACCGCTTTTACAAGGTCTCCACCAATGCCAGATCCGCCCATCCCAGCAATCACAATGTTGTTGGGAATCCACTCATCATAACCCTCCAATTTGAGAGCCTCGCCAATTTCCCAGCCACGCTTACACTGCTCAGAGAAACTGGACAATAGGTGAAGCATATCCTCGGGATCATATTGTTTGATGTGAGCGAGATCCAGGTTCGTCATCTATTTAATATTGGTTCGTTCGTTCACTTAACCCCCTAAATCCCCCTTATCAGGGGGACTTTAAGAGGAAATGCGTAAATCTTAAATGAACTAACTCAGCCTTCGAGGTTAGACAAAAAAGACGCGCAGGATGTCGTAGAATGTGATGTATAAAAACAGCCCCGCGAGCAAAACAATACTGACCTGCTGAATAATCATCTGCTTGCGGATACTCAACGGTCTGCCGCGCAACTTCTCAAGGGTAAAGAAAAGGATTTGCCCCCCATCTGCAATCGGAATGGGCAATAAATTTACGATAGCGAGATTAACGCTGATGAAACCTACGAAAAAGAGTAGACTCCTTAGACCAAACTCCACAACCCGACGCGTTGCATCCACAATTCCAATCGGTCCGGTGAGGTGTTTCGTCTTAACTTCGCGCGTGACGAGCCGCTTGAGCACCTTCGCGACCATCTCCAAAATCAACCAATTCGTTTGGACACCCTCGCCCACAGCCGTGATGACATTATATTTCGGAATTGGAACAGAAGGAACTGCAAGCGCGAGACCATCCAGCGACAACTTCCAGTGTAACCCCCGGAGGTCGAGGTGATTCGTATCTTCGCCAACATCAAAGGTCAGGGTTACGTTCAGTTGTTCGCCGCTACGGAGTAACCCGATTTCAACGGGCTGTTCAGGATTTGCGAAAGCTAACTCAACCAGTCTCGGATATAATTCAAAATTCTTGATAGATTCCCCATTAATTGAAACAATCTCATCTCCGCTCTGAATCCCTACTTTTTCTGCTTCGCTCCCCTCTTCAACAATGGCATTGACCACCCAATTAACAGGAAAACTGACAGTCAAAGATTCAGTATTACGCCGAATTCCCAGTGAAATCTCGCCGGGCTGATTTTCGTTAATCTCCTTGTATAGTCTCCGATGTGCTGATCCAAAGGGGTTAGAAGGATCCCAAATAACTGAATTGAATTCAGGCACATGATAGATTCTCCGTCCATTGATACTTTCAATCACGTCTCGCGCCTGTATGCCCGCTTGCGCTGCCCCACTGTCATCGGCGATATTTTCAACCATCGCTGCTTGTCGAGCAGAAACGCGAATCTGACCGATTCCACTCCTATCAAGACTTCTCGGTGTCACATAGAGCGTCTTCGGTTGACCGTCGCGGGAAACAACAATTTTCAGTTCCTCATCAGGGTGGGTAAGAATGGTTGTGTTGAAATCCTGCCAATTCTTAATCTTCCGATTATTGATTGAAACGATAGTATCGCCCGGCTCAATGCCGCCTTTTTTCGCAGGACTATCATCCCCAACCAACCCAATCTGAGCCTGCCGATCTGATCGCCCAATCAGCATCTCCATCAACCACATAGTGCCGTGGTCCAACCCGACAAGATACACAAACGCAAATAGAATAACACCCAGTATAAAGTTCATCGCGGGGCCCGCAATCGCCACAAAGATACGATGCCCAACAGGTGCTGAAGCAAATTCGCCCTCCTCACCTTTCTGTTCCTCAGGGCTTTCCCCCGCCATCTTCACAAATCCACCAAACGGCAGAGCGGATATACAGTATTCGGTCTCTCCTCGCCGAAAACCGATGAGACTCGGACCGAAACCGATTGAAAACTTCTCCACTCGAATCCCACACCGTTTTGCCGCAAAGAAATGCCCCAGTTCATGAATAAAAATCAGAAAACCGAGTGCGAGTATTGCGAGGATAATAGTAGCAGAATGAATCATCAATGTCACCTTTTTATTTGGATTAGTTCGTGTGCGACCGATCTTGCCCACCGATCAGCAGCGAGAATATCATCAAGTGTTGGCTGAAATGTTACATCATGTCGAGTCATTACTTCCTCAAGATAGTTCGGGATGTCCATAAATCCGATCTGCCGGTTCAGGAATGCCTGCACAACCACTTCATCAGCACTGCTGAGGACAGTCGGCAAAGTTCCACCAACCTTCGCCGCACTATAGGCGAGTTCGAGGCACGGAAACTTTTCAGAATCAACCGGCTCCATGTGGAGCGCACCAATCTGAGACAGGTCAAGACGTGGAACGGAAGTCGGCAAACGACACGGATAGGTCAACGCATACTGGATCGGCAGACGCATATCCGATACACCCAACTGCGCTAACAACGAGCCATCGACAAATTCAACCATCGAATGAATAATGCTCTCCGGATGAATCACAACCTCGATTTGCGATAACTTCACATCAAAAAACCATTTCGACTCAATAACCTCAAATCCCTTGTTCATCATTGTTGCCGAGTCAATTGTAACTTTTGCCCCCATCTTCCAGTTCGGATGCTGCAAAGCCTGTTGCGGCGTCACCGAGTCAAGCCCCTCCAAAGGTGTCTCACGAAAGGGACCACCGGATCCTGTGAGAATCAGTCGATGAATCTCGGCACGCCTACCATCATCCCCATTAACGTCGGAAAGACACTGAAAGATTGCACTGATTTCGCTGTCAACAGGTAAAAGGCGAACATTGTTTTCCTTAGCCGCTTCCATGATCAGCGAACCACACATGACCAACACTTCTTTGTTGACAAAGGCAAAGTCTTTTCCAGATTGAATCGCCGCCAGTGTTGGCAATAGGCCTACACTGCCGCCCATTGCTTCAAGGACAAGGTCAACCTCCGCCATCGTCGCAACCGCTGAAACCCCTTCGGCTCCTGAAAGCACCTCAACGGTTTTGACATCTTTCAGCCGTTTCCTCAGTTGGTTAGCAGCTTCTTCAACCCGTACCGCTACCAACCGTGGACGAAATTGACGCACTTGCTGTTCAACTCGATCGACCGACGTATTGGCAGCAAGCCCAGCGACAACGAATTCATCGGGATGGGTAGCCACGACTGATAAGGCGTTTTGGCCAATAGACCCCGTGGAACCAAGAATGGCGAGGTGTTTCATAGCAAGTTCACGAATGAAAATTAAGGGGCAGACACACATCGTGTGCCGTAACCTATGTTTCCTATTTCAGTTGGACGTGTCAGCACGTAGATTGGGTTGAACGGAACAATAAAAAAAACACCAAGCACCGCATCACAATTCCAAGAGCAGGGTAATAAATCCATCATGCTGGACAAGGGCATTTACTTCCCCTGTAGGTCGAAGATTCTTCCCGATAAATCGGGATACTCGGTAAGTCTTGATGAATAGGGAGGCTCGGAACGGCAGCCGGACGGAACGGAGAGGGATACCTGAATCCCGACATATTGCCCACACGGGAAGAAAGCCGAAACTGAATAACTTCTTCACATTGGGCTTACCAAATACACAAAATAGTAATAAAGCGCCGGTGCCGAGAAGATTAAACTATCGCATCGATCCAGTAATCCGCCGTGTCCCGGAATTAAATGTCCCGAATCTTTAACATCAGCACTCCGTTTGATAATAGACTCGCTCAAGTCGCTCACTTGACCAACGATCCCTAACAGAACCCCAAGAATCAGCGCATGTGGGACACTCAGTATGTTTTGTAAGAAAAAAGACCAGACACCAAGTCCACCGAGTGTCCCGAACACTATCCCTGCCACTGTCCCTTCAATCGTTTTGCCGGGACTAATCGTCGGACGGAGCTTGTGCCTCCCGAACCGCTTGCCGAAGATATACGCTGCGGTATCACCTAGCCAGACAATCACCAGCAAGAAGAAAATCAATCCTCTGCCAGCCCCGCTGATGTCACGCAGCAGAATCAGGTGATGCCCAAAAGCCCAACCGATATAGACAACTCCCAGTAGCGTGCTTGCAACAGAAAGGAAGGCAACATCGACCCGATCACGGAAAATCTGGTAGGAGAAAGGAAGCAGGAGCGTCAAGGTGAGAACGAGTCCGACAGGAATTTTGAAACCGATCGAAGCAACCGCTGATAAACAGAACAGGACGCCACATGCAACGGTGAAAATTCGGCCGCCCACTCCCCCAATTGATTGGGAAAGCCCCCAAAACTCAATCAGCATCAGACTGGTGACCAAAATAATCGCTGCTGAATAGGGATACCCTCCCCACCAAACAAGGAAGATAATCACAGGTATTAGGATGATCGCACTAATAACTCGCTTCCAAAACATTGGCTCGGGGACGGACGAATTTATGGATCGAAGATCATGCCTCGGTTACTGGTTACAGTTCGAGTAGCTCTTCTTCCTTTGATTTTAACAACTCGTTAGTCTGTTCCGTGTACAGATCTGTGCAATCTTGAACCTCCGCCGCATAGGTATGGCGCTCATCCTGAGAAATCTTTTTCGATCTCTCTAACTTCTGCAGCGCATCATTGGCATCACGCCGGATGTTCCTGATAGCGACCCGTCCTTCTTCAGCTAACTTAGCGACGTATCGGGTCAGTTCCTGGCGACGTTCTGTTGTCAGCTCAGGGATCTGAATGCGAATCACATTGCCGTCACTGTTCGGATTCAAACCCAAATCAGATTGAGCAATCGCTCTTTCAACATCCTTCATAACCGTCTTATCCCACGGTTGGATGACAATCAAGCGAGGTTCAGGGATGGTAATTGTCGCAACTTGGTTAATTGGGCTCTTGGTGCCGTAATAATCGACCTGAATATTATCCAATAGAGTGGCCGAGGCTCTCCCGGTGCGTACATGCGAAAAATCTCTTGCTGTCGCTTCCACAGCCTTTTGCATTCGCGTCTCTGCATCACGAAGAATTGTTTTAGGCATTTTGAACACTCCTTTAGATCGTCCATCAATTACAGACAATCTTCAGTCCTAGAATCTCTAATCTTGTCCCAACACATAGAGCGAAAACCGTTTCACAACAATGTTTTCCCCAAGTTGAGCAATGGCATCTTGAATGAGCTGCTTAACCGTTTTATCCATCTCCCGAATATAAGGTTGTTCAAGTAGACAAGCCTCAGCATAAAATTTAGAGAGTCTGCCGTCAACGATTTTATCAACGATGTGCTCCGGTTTCCCCTCATCAAGTGTCTGTCTCCGCAAAATCTCTTTTTCTGATTCTAACACACTTTCTGGCACATCTTCTTCGCTAACGTATTTAGGCTTAGCGGCGGCAACCTGCATTGCAATCTCTTTCGTCAACGCCTGAAATTGCTCCGTCCGGGCGACAAAATCTGTTTCACAGTTGACCTCAACCAACACACCGATTCGGCTGCCGGGGTGAATATATGAGGCAATCACCCCCTCAGACGTGGTCCGACCGCCTTTGAGTTCCGAAGCCTTCAGTCCCTTTTCGCGCAGAAGTTGAATCGCCGCGTCTAAATCGCCCTCCGTTTCGGTGAGGGCTTTCTTACAGTCCATAATCCCGGCACTTGTGCGTGAGCGCAACTCACTAACCATCTTCGCAGTAATTTCCATTAACTGTTATCCTCCTGATCCTTTTCCTGTGCGTCTCCCTGACTATCTTCCTGAGAATCCTCTGATTCTTGATTCTCGACATCGCCTTCATCGGTTGCGGACTCTGATTCTGATGCTTTCGGTTCGCTTGCCTCCTCTAATGGAGGTTCCGCCTCATCTGCACCCTCTAGCGCACTCGCCCGCCCTTCAATAACTGCGGTTGCAAGTACGGAACAGATTAGCTTAATCGCCCGGATCGCATCATCATTCGCAGGAATCGGATAATCAATCGGGTCCGGATCACAGTTAGTGTCAACAATTGCAACAACTGGAACACCTAGCTTATTCGCCTCTTTTACCGCTATATGCTCCTTACGCGTGTCCGTAATAATAACAGCTTCGGGAAGTTTCCCCATCGTCTTGATGCCCGCAAGGTTATTATCCAACTTCGTCTTCTCACGTCTGAGGCGCATCACTTCCTTTTTCGGGCGTCGCTCGAATCCTCCGGTCGCTTCCTCTTGCTCTATTTCTGTCAACCGGCTGATGCTACGTCTAATCGTCTCATAGTTGGTCAACATGCCCCCCAACCAACGATGGTTTACATGAAACATCTGGCATCGGGCTGCTTCGTCTGCAACCGTTTCTTGGGTCTGCTTCTTCGTTCCGACAAAGAGCACCGCTCCGTCCCGCGCCGCAACCTCCTGCACAAATTCATAAGCTGTCTGGAGCTGGCGCAATGTTTTCTGGAGATCTATGATGTAGATCCCATTCCGTTCCGCAAAGATATACGGTGCCATCTTCGGGTTCCAGCGTCGGGACTGATGCCCGAAATGAACGCCCGCCTCCAGTAGCTCTTTCATTGTAACCGTTCTCAAAAGAACCTCCTTACCTAACCTTTAGGTTTTTGCTGCCACTCCTTTCACATTTACATCAGACTCTCAAAAAAGAGAGAACCTTCTGTGTAAATCAAGAAGTGTGATTGATTCAAACAAACTACATTCAAAACTTGATAAATATAACATATAATCCGAAAGCATGTCAAGACTGTCTTGGATTTCATTTAGAGGATTTGGCTCTCCGGTAGGAGAGATCTCCGAATCCCGACACTTTCAAAAAAATATCATCCGAATGAACAATTCCCCACTTTCTCCGTATTATCAATGTAGAAAGGAGAAATTCAGTGTCAGATAGTGGGGAGCGTGAACTCTTTGAGGATGCAAGAGAAAACAATCGCACAGCGTTCGACCGATTGCAAGACATACTTGATCCGTCGGTTAGACGTTTTGTCCGCAGATTGGTTGGAATTAGCGAAGCGGAAGATGATATTGTACAGGACGCATTTCTCGCGCTCTACATGAACCTTGAGCGACTCGAATCGAGCGAGCATCTGCGACCTTTCCTCTTCCGTGTCGTCCGCAATCGCTGCTACGACACGCTTCGACAGCAGGGACGCTTTCAGTTTGTTCCGCTGGACGCAGCTTCCGAAGATTCGGCTGTAAGCCCCTCGTTCCTCACAGATCGCCGCAAACAACCGGATGAGCAGTTACACTGGAGACAGCTCTACTCTGAAGTACAGAAAGCAATCGACCGCCTGCCAGAGATTCAGCGGCAGGCGATAATTCTTTACTGTGAAGAAAATCTGACTTATGCACAAATCGCGGAGGCGATGGGGACCGACATCGGCACCGTCAAATCCCGAATTTTCTACGGCAGGAAAAACCTGCGAAACCTGCTCAAGCCTGAGATCCTTGAGGCGTTGGGCATTAAAAAGGAGAATTAAAAATGGCTGAAAAAGTAGATCTTAGCGCTCTTATCCGGCTGATTCCACCAGCGCGTGCCCTGAGAGATGATCTGGAGGCAAGCATCCACAAGGAACTTTATCAAGGCACCGGCGATCTGGCGGTGCGGAGTTATAATAATCTTCATGCCAGTGTTAGCAGATTTACAGACGATCCGTATGTGGAATCCCTTGCTCTGGAAGTGCCTGAAAAGGCAAATGACAAAGAAAAAGTATTACTTGCTCGCTTGGCAGCTAGCCAGCTTGTCGCTTGCCTTGAAGGTCAAACGGGATTGGTAAGTATAGGGGGAGGTAGCGGTAGTAACGCAGATAACTTCTATGCCCCTGTTATTAACGGTCCCATATCCAACCTAAGCAATGAAACCCTCGAAAAAATAATGGGGCTTGTAACGGACCCAACGACAGGAGAGGGGGAAAATGAACAGGAAGCGGACACGGAAGAGTAGAGTCTCTCAACCTGTAACGATTAGGGAGGCTGGATTCAATTCAGCCTCCTTTTTTATCTGGAACCACAGCAGTTTCCAATGTGAAGTCCAAAGTGCTATAGAATATGCTTCGCGGCCACGCTGCTTCGTATCGTTTCGCGCTGATCTCCAAAGCCTACATGCATATTCTGTCAGGGAAGGCACGTCCGAAAAGCCTGCACGGCTTGAGACGAGAGATCTCGGAAGTGGTTAACTGTACATTAGACCAATTCTTTGAAGGTAAGGACATCAAGACCAAGCCACAGCCGAAGCGACCACGCGACGAATACATAAACAATGGACAAACTCTCTTTGAGTTAGAAGAACATATTATCGGATAGAAGATTTACCATTTCCGACAGCCCTGCGCAGCAGCTAAAATCTGAAATAATTGCCCTCCGGTGCAATGGATCGAATCGTCAGGTCATATGAGCCGGGGGATCAATCATTATCATTCATAAAAGAAAGCAGTAACTGACCAGTTCGATCTAAAAGTGGCAAAATTGGTGCAGTATGCAGAATAATAGCGGCAGAAAGGTTCAATACACCCATATAGAGGTGCTCAATGATCTGGTTGATTGCAAAAAAGGAAATCCATGAGAATTGGCAGAGCCACAAAATCACATTGACCTTTGTGCTATGTGTTATTCTGCTGATGATGAGCGTCGGGCTCGGACTGAAAGATTATTCGGAACGGCTTTTGGGTTACAATTTGACACGCAATGCCAACACATTTGCGAGTGTTGGGAAACCTGCCATGACGTATGTCTTTTTTGATGAGGAAGGAAAACTTAATCCGAACAGCACGACCCGTGCGTCAAGCATAGTTAATTCCATAGGCATCTACCGTCCCCCAGTTGGCCTCAGCATTCTCGCCAGAGGACTCGAAGATCGAATGAACCGTCCCGTTCGATTGTTTAACATTCTGGGGGGCTACAACGCAACTATCGATACCAGTAACTTGCAGGAAAAAAACAAGCTGTTCGTGCTGTTTTCACCACCCGATTTCCTCTTCGTTATCAAAGTGGTGTTGTCTTTACTTACAATTCTGTTTACCTTTAGTGCGATTGCCGGCGAACGGGAACAAGGAACACTTCAACTGATGCTTTCCAACTCAGTCTCCCGGGGGCAGATGCTGCTAGGCAAGTTTTTGGGAGGGTACTTAAGTATCGTAATTCCATTTTTGGCGGCGGCGTTGATAGCCCTTTTTTTCCTTGCACATGATCCACTGATTGTCTTCGGTGGGGAAAACTGGTTGCGGATTTTATTGCTACTGATAATATCGCTCGCGTATCTCGCACTATTTTTCTTTATCGGATTATTCATTTCAGCGCTGACGCAACGGGCGGCAACCGCCGCGCTGATGTTGTTGGCAATCTGGGTTATTCTGACGCTCGTTGTTCCAAATGTAGGGTGGCTTGTTGCCAAACAAGTCGTGAGAGTACCATCGCAACAACAGATTGACACCGAAAAATTCAAAACAACACGGGAGATTGAGGATGATGCGGAAAGAAGAAAACCTTCAGGGCTGTTTGTCCCGGGCTACGGCAAGTTTCATCCAGAAGTGCAACCTCAAATCGAGGCAGCACGACAAGAGATTGAAGAACGCTACGCCAACTTGAGACAAAAACGGTTAACATTCTCACAAATTCTTACACGATTTTCTCCCGCGGGAGCGTATGTGCACACTTCCACCGGCTTGGCACAAACAGGCATCGAAGATGAAGAATTCTATCATTTACAGTTAGTGCAGCATAAGTCCCAACTAGACACAACCATCAAAGAAACATTTGCTTTACTGCAAAAGCCGGAAGAACAACCACCGATATATAAAAATCTACCCCAAGAGCCTCGCGCCCTCCGAGACCGACTGGTGAAAATCAATTCATATGAAGGGGGAACCGTGAGAGATATAATTAAAAATGAACTGAGTTTCACTTTTGAATTGCTCTCGTTGCCAAGGACACTAGGCGCGATTTGGTTTGATTTATGGATGCTCGCGCTATGGCTGGGAATCAGTTTTGCTTTCGCAATGTTGGCAATCGTGAAATGTGAGGTAAAGCAGTAATTTAATTGTGAATCGTTCCCTAGACAGTGTGTGGGAACATAGCCCCCATTCTTTTATAGGTACAAGTCCAGACTGCGGAAGTTTAAATATCAATTAAACTTTATCCTAGTACCAACTTCAGATCAGGGAGGAAACCCAATGTTATGGACGATTATAGCAAAAGAGTTTCTGGAAAAGATTTTAACATTGCGTTTCTTTGTCGCGCTTATTTTGAGCGTTGTACTGACAATCGTCAGTGTTGTCGTACTCTCAGAAGACTACGCACAAGAACTTGCGGATTATCATCTGCGGACGCAAATGCACGCTGAAACGAGCAACGAGCAATTAGTAACTGTAGATAGAAAACCATCAATACTCACAGCGATGTTTCAAGGGGTTACAAAGGATTCAGCGCGATCCGTGCGGCTGCTAATTGGCTTTCAGCCGAAAATCATTGAGACCATCGATGACAATCCGTTTTCTGTATTGTTTCCCACTGTCGATTGGACGTTCATTATCGGCATTGTGATGTCGCTTTTAGCCCTCCTCTTTGCCTACGATGCTGTTTGTGGCGAACTCGAAAAGGGCACACTTGCGCTGATAGCATCTCATCCCATTAAAAAACCGATGTTGATTTTGGGCAAATGGCTTGGCGGTTACTTCAGTTTGATTTTGCCTTGCAGTGTTGGATGGCTTCTTGGTCTATTAATCCTTTCAATGCATCCACATATTCAACTCTCCGTTACAGAGTGGAGTGCACTGGGATTGATAATTCTTGGAACTCTGCTGTATTTAGCTTGTTTCTTTGCGCTAGGGGTACTGATTTCTACCCTAACCACGCGCTCATCAACCGCAATCGTGGTACTATTGTTTCTCTGGACACTTTTCGTATTCGTCATTCCCAATCTGAGTCCCAATCTCGCAAAAACTATCTCTCCAATTCCATCTTTCTCAACTCATTCCCACCAGATGACACTCGCACAAACCGAAATTGAACATCAACGTCAGAGCTGGCATGATGCGGCCGCCCTAGAAGTTATTGACAAACGGCTCACATGGACTGATGGCAAGAAGTTGCTGTTAAACATCGAAGCGCGTTCCACCTCTGCCCAAGATAAGACACTATCAAACATCACCCAAGCCTATCATCACAAGATACAAAAGCAAGAACAAATCGCTGCAGGAATTGCGGCGCTATCGCCGTATGCCTGTTTTACGTTTTTTGCAACTCAATTGGCAGCAAGCCACTTCGAGAACGAAGCTAAGTTTATTGCAGCAACGGAACGATTTGAAAACGAATACTTCGCCGACACCCCTTCGTACCTCCAAACGGTAGTATCACCGGGGCGAGGAACTGAAAAATCGACTTTTTTCTACACCGAGTCAACGGTGCCTGAACGATTGAAACTTGCTCTCGGGCCCTTGAGCCTTTTGATGCTATATACGGGACTGTGCTTGATGGGAGGATACGCCGCCTTTATGCGGTACGATGTGAAGCGTTAACTATGGTGGATTTTAGAATTACTTATACACTTTCGATGCAGAATCAACCCCCTAAATCCCCCTTATCAGGGGGACTTCATGAGGCTTAGCTGAGGGGAACTACTGGTAAACGTCTACATATTTATATTGTTCACCATAAAAACCCTGAAAAATTAACTGACTTATAACATACCTAGCTCAATCTTGAATGAGGGACCTAAAAATTGAAAAATACTGGCAGCGTGAAACAATTGATAACGGCATTAGATAATGAAGATGAATCTATCCGCATAAATGCGGCGATTGGTCTGGCGAAACGGGGTGAATCCATTGCGATTCCTGTCCTGATAGAGACGCTGGGTCATGAGAGTCAAGCGATTCGTTTTCGATGGGTGCGTCAGGCGTTCGAGAAACTGGGCGAACAAGTTGTACCTGCGTTGATGGACATACTCAATGTGAGGGAAAGCCGAGTCCGGATCAGTGCGGCGTATATACTCTATTGCCTTGACAACACCACCGTTGGGGTTGTTGTCCCAGTTTTGGCGGACGCGCTCTGTGATCCGAACGAAGCCGTTCGATGCGAAGCAGCGCAAGCACTTGGGGAAATTGGTAAGCCGGCTCAGGCGGCTGTCCCCGCGTTGATACAGATGCTGAATGATAGGTGTGGAACTGCTGAAGCTTTGCGTGCCCCATGGTTTACAAACAGCGACTCCGGCGTAGCCTCCTATGCGTTAGCGGTGATTGGTGAGCCGGTTGCCGATGTCGTACGGGCATTGGTCGGCGTCTTAGGACGCACTGATGTAAGCGATTGCGTTCAATGGAGCGCAGCAGGTGCACTGCGAATCATTGGCGAGCCAGCTAGCGTTGCGGTCCCTTCGTTGATGAAGATATTCGGGGATAGCCGAAAGTCTGGTCGTGTTCGCATCCAAGCGGCCTATACGCTAGCTGCAATAGGTGAGATAGACAGAGATATTGTACCTCTTTTTACGGAGGGGCTACAGGACAAGGATTCGTGGATTCGACTCTATAGTGCCAGATTGTTAGGCGAAATGGCTGAATCGCCTAAGCCTCTTGTGCCAAAATGGTTGAAGAATGCTTGGGGGGAATGGATGCTACGTCCCTATTTTTCTAAGGAATTAGGTTCGCTGACTGACCCGGCAGCAGCGGTGGTGCCCGCACTGAAACAAGCCCTAGTTGATGATAGCCATCATGTACGCCGGATGGCGGCATATGCCCTAGCGAAAACGGGTGAACCGGCGGCAGCAGCGGTACCCGCCTTGATAGAAACCATGAAAACAGAAGATGTGGGAGGAGTTGCCGCGGAAGCACTGGTTAAAATCGGTCAGCCAGCAATATCCGCATTGATAGACGCAGCCAGTGATGCGGATGAGATACTCCATCGCCATGCAATTTATGGGCTGCAAAAGATAGACGCGCCCGAAGCCAAAGAGGTAATAGCAGAAATAGAGAAATCCGCGCCAATCTGCCCGTTTCCAACCGCCTCGGATTTCAAGCCTGCACAACCCGACCCTAACTTAGATGATGAGAAGGTCCAGGCATTTGAAGATTTGTTTCAATCAACTCTCGATCGCAGCATTGGTGGTGTTATCGATTACAACCTCATCTACCCGAAACATGAATTTCTGACTTATCTTCTCGGACATAAGAGTGTGGTACTGCACGGCTCGAGTCAAATGGATATTGAGGTTTTCGTGCCGATACGAAAAAGTTTCGAGACGGAGGAGGGTAAAGATGTCAATGGTGTGTATGCAGCCCCAGATGCAATCCTGACCACTTACTTTGCTAGCTGTGATCGCACTAAAATCGCATCTACAAATAATGGATACTCCACGATGAAGGACGCTTTAGGGAGAAAACGCCGATTTTACCTTCTAGCGATAGGTATCGATTCGGACCGCGAAGATCCCTGGTCAGATGGCATGGTTTATATTCTGCCCCGAGATACCTTTATAAAAGTACAAGAATGGGAATGGGTGAGCAAAGTTCCTGTCCAGCCTCTGGCGAAACTGCCGGTCTGCCGCAAAGATATCCCTTTCGCCGTTTGGAGAAAGGAATGGCGGCAACCTCAGTTATCTATGCGTCAAACTGATTTCCCTTTTCTTGAGGCAGTACAAATCTATCCAATTCGCCCAAGATATTTTAAGTCGGAGTAAAGTCGAGGGGCTATTGTGTTTTCAACATGTTTTGACTGAACTTTGATCTCTAGAACGCTAAGAGGAAGGGTCAAGAAAAGGAGATGTTCAATGATTTGGCTGATTGCAAAAAAGGAAATTTATGACAACTGGCAGAGCCACAAAATCACGTTGGCATTTGCGCTGTGCCTCATTCTGCTAATGATGAGTGTCGGGCTAGGCCTGAAAGATTATTCGGAACGGCTTTTGAGTTACAACCTATCGCGCAATCCCGACATACTTTATTCAGGGTACCCCCTCGCGCTATATCTCGGTTTCAACGAAGACGGAACCTTGCGTGGTCCCAATAACATACTGGGTGGTGATGTGGGTGAGATCATCGGGATTTATAGACGTCCGGTTGAACTCAGCACCCTCGTCAGAGGCCTTGAAGATAGGTTCAATACGCCTGTTCAACTCCTAGGTAAGTTAGGCTTGCAGAGTACAATAGTGGGACGAAAAACCCTCTTTCTTCTACACCGAGCTAGGAATTAGTAATCTGCTGACAACAGGGACGGTCCCACCAGCTCTTTTGCTACTGTTTACCACACTGTTTTTGATTGGGGGGTATACCGCGTTCTTACGGTATGATGTGAAATCTTAACTAGGAATCCTAACAACTTTCTTAGGCGATTCATAACAGCCTTGCCGTATGTAATGTACTCAATGGGAAGAAAATAGATAAATCATGAAACGCTACAGAAACCTTATCTGGCCCATCCTGCTTTTGTGTGTCCTCCTTATCATCCTCTGGCAGTGGGGATTATCGGAACAATTGGATTGGACACTTGATGGCACCGATATCTCGGTCATCTCCGCAGAAACCACCAACGGCGCGATTACGCTTGAAGGCTCAGACCAAGATAAAGTGATGGTCCGTGCCTTCAAACGGGTCCGTGCGTGGAACAGAGCAAACGCAGAGAAATTCACGAAAAAGGTTCAGATTCACGTCGAGCGACACGGTAAAGAGATAAAGATTTACAAAACACACCCCAAACCGCCATCGAGTATTGGCATCAGGGTCACCTATGAAATTCAATGCCCATCCGATGTTGATGTGAACCTTATAGCCAACCGCAAAATCGAAATCAACAGAGTGGATGGTGCGGTTGACGCTAGGACGACCAACGGCAAGATCGTACTGCACGGCGGCGCAGGGCGTATTCACACTGTCACTAGGAACGGGAAGATTGAAGCATCAGTCAAGCGATTAACGGAGGAAGGGACATTTGTCACTAGTAATGGCTCTGTTGATGTAGAGATTCGCGAAGGAGTTGCCCCAGTGTCGGCGAGAACGAGCAACGGTTCAATCAATTTGAAGCTCCCTGGGAATTTCTCCGGTCAGCTTGACGCCAAAACTATTACCGGGCGAGTGCGTTCCGATTTCCCTGTTTCCTTCACCGATAAATCCAAAAAGCGACTGTTGGGCAAAATTGGCGAGGGCGGATCGGCGATGGTTAAACTGCGAACCGAAAATGGAAACATCAATCTGAGGAAGTGGCAGTACGTTGTACCAAGTTTTGCCGAGTAAAGTAGACAGATGATTCTCTATAACGCTGAGGAAACAGTCAAGAAATGGAGGTGCTCAATGATTTGGCTGATCGCAAAAAAGGAACTTTATGACAACTGGCAAACCCATAAAATTAAACTGGCATTCGTGCTGTGCTCCCTTTTGCTGACGATGAGCGTTTGGCTCGGGCTGAAAGATTACTCGACACGGCTTTCAAGCTACGACTTGACACGAATGGATGATACCGTTTCTGCAGCTCCGGTCGCCACCTATATGTACATCAATGACGATGGAAAACCCATCGTGTTCAGTAGTACAGGTGATATGGTCAATATTATCGGTATCTATCGGCGTCCCGTTGAACTTGGCATCCTTGCTAGAGGCATTGAGGATCGGATGAATCGTCCCGTTCAATTCTTTAACATGCGTAAGTCTGGCCTCAAAGCAACAACTGATATAGGTAATATTCAGGAAAGGAACAAAACCGCTACGCTGTATTCCCTACCCGATTTCCTATTCTTCACCAAGGTCGTGCTGTCTCTACTTGTGATTCTGTTCGCGTATGACACGATTGCTGGTGAACGAGAACGGGGAACGCTTCAACTGATATTGTCAAATTCCGTCTCCCGCGGTCAGACGCTTTTGGGCAAGTTTTTAGGCGGTTACTTGAGTCTCGCACTCCCATTCTTGGCGGCGGCGGTGATAGCACTTCTTCTGCTTGTCCTTTCACCCTCGGTAGTTCTCGGAGGTGAAAGCTGGCTGCGGATTCTCTGCCTGTTGCTAACGTCACTTGGATACCTCGGCGTGTTCTTCTTCATCGGATTATCAATTTCGGCTGTGACAAGCCGTGCCGCGACGGCTGTGTTGATGTCGCTAGCGATTTGGGTTGTTTTAACGCTTATTGTCCCAAATGTCGGTTGGCTTGTAGGTCGAGCGAACCTTTCTCCTCTGAGCAACGTCTATTAATTGGATAGAACTTACGCCATGCGAATAGCAGGAGATCTCAGTTGCTGTCGCAAATACTCCTCCAACAAAAATTAGAAACGGATTCCAACTTAGATAAAATTAGTCGCCCCCATTTTATTGTGTTCCCTGATACAAATCCAATAATAACAAAATTCATCTTGACAACTACGAAACTTGTCGTATATAATGTAATACGAAGGCCATCGTACATAAAAGGAGGAACGTAATATGACAAAACAGGCAACCCAACGACCAACAGATGCGGAGCTGGCGATTTTGCGTGTGCTTTGGGAACGCGGTCCCAGCACCGTCCGCCAGGTTCACAACATACTTAACGAAATCCGACCAACTGTTTACACAACTATTTTGAAACTGATGCAGATTATGGACAACAAGGGGCTAGTTCGCCGAGATAAATCTCAACGCGCGCATGTCTATCAACCAGCATTCACCGAAGCCGAGACGCAGAAACGGCTGGTTGGCGACCTGCTGGAACGGGCTTTCAGCGGCTCAACGGCGAGTCTTCTCATGCAAGCACTGTCAGCTAAGGAGGCATCGGCTGAAGAACTAGCACAGATTCGACAAATACTCGATGAAGTTGAAAGGGGAGGTCTCTGATGAGTAGATTTCAAGATGTATTTTCACACCCATTTCTGAATGCATTAGGCTGGGCGTTGCTCCATTTCCTCTGGCAAGGAGCAGTAGTTACAATTATATTGGCTGGTCTGCTGTTTGTACTAAAAGGTTACGCCGCTCGAATTCGCTACGGGCTTGCGTTAAGCGCGATGTTATTGATGCCTATCTTGTTTGTCGCCACCACGTGGCAGATTTGGCAGTCATCGCAGGAAATTGCGGTCTATTCACAACCCGTTTCACCAGCGGTCCCGTCCGCATCGTCTCTGGTAACTCCGCTGCAAGTAGAGCAAAACCAAAACACTACAACTGGAGCGGAAATGGTCAGCCAACCGGCGACATATTTGAACACCTTCGTGAGTACCGAATCTCCACGTTTTTCGGCTCGTTTGAAACAGCGGGTCGTTAATCGAATCGAATCCCTTCTCCCATGGATAGTGTCGCTTTGGTTGGTGGGTCTTTTCGCGCTGTCCGCTCGTCTTACAATTGGCTTGAGACATGTGCAACGTCTCAAGAGCGAGGGCGTGGTCCCTGGCACGGCACGGTTGCAGACACATCTTGTTGACTTGTGCGAACGGATGCGAATATCGAGATCTGTCCAGCTGTTGGAATCGGCGTTGATTCAGGTGCCCACAGTTATTGGCTGGCTACGTCCTGTTGTTCTCCTGCCAGCTAGTGCTTTGACGAGACTGACACCATCTCAGTTAGAAACCATTCTGGCACACGAGTTGGCGCACATCCGACGCCATGATTACCTATTCAACCTCATTCAAACCGCCATTGAGATCCTGTTCTTTTATCAGCCCGCCGTTTGGTGGATTGGAAATCGTGTTCGCGTTGAACGCGAGAACTGCTGTGATGACCTTGCTGTGGCTGTCTGTGGCGACCCAGTGACTTACGCCCATGCGCTGACCAAGATGGAACAACTACGCAGCGTTTCACCGCAATTGGCGATGGCTGTGAACAACGGTTCGCTGCTGCATCGCATCCGCCGCCTAGTTAGTCCTCTTTCATCACAATCCGACCGGCTAGTTCGATGGTCGGGTGGTGCCTTGGCTATAGCAGCTGTTTTCATAGTGGGTATAACAATATCCTGTTTCAATGTCTCAACCAAAGTTGCTCATGAACCGATGGCGGCAATGGAACCGATGGCGGCAATGGAACCAATGCCACCAATAGCTCCAATCCCGCCGCTGCCACCCACGCCACCCATGCCGCCAATGGGAGCTCACTTTAACAACATCACCGATGAGAAAGCCAAATACAACGAAAAGCTGGATTGGACTCTTGATAGCGCGGGGATATCTATCCTCGACGCAGTAACCACCATCGGAAGAATCTCCTTTGAAGGTTCAGATGCTGCTCAAGTCGTCGTTCGAGCGAAAAAAGAGGTCCGCGCATCCACGCTAGAAGAAGCACAGGAATTCGCGAAAACCATTCAAATCCATGTGGTTCGGCGCGGGAATGAGATAAAGATTTACGAAGAGCACCCCAAGCCATCAAAAGGCATTAGCTTTGCCGTACATTATGAAGTTCAAAGTCCTTCTACAGTTGATGTAAAATGCCGTAAGGATATCGGCCCCATCAAGATCCGCCAAGTCAATGCTGCCATCAATGTTGTGAATTCCAACGGTTCCATTGAGTTGCGCAACGTGATGGGGCATCTGAATCTCCATACGGACATTGGCCCCATCAGACTACAGGAGATCTCCGGCAGGGTTCATGCTGAAAATTCTAATGGTTTCATTGAGTTGCACAATGTGAGGGGGCATCTGAATCTCCGTACGGACATTGGTTCCATTAGATTGCAGGAGGTCTCCGGCAGGATTCATGCTATGAGTTCCAACGGGAGAATTGAAGGGATAATAGAGTCATTGGAGGATGAAGGTCTCTTTACAACTGACATCGGTAGAATAGACGTGAAGGTACGCAAGGGCATCGCTCCTATAACAGCGACAACTTCCAACGGCCCTATCGAGGTGACGCTCCCCGCCGATTTTTCGGGGAAGCTTGATGCCAAAACGTCTAATGGACAAATCAAATCCGAGTTCACCACGCTCGCCGGTGTTACCAAGAGCGGTCTCAAAAATAGCCTCGTTGGTCAGATTGGTGATAGTGGGGAAACAACGATTCAGCTACGAACATCGATTGGGAGGATTCAGATAAAAAAATGGCGACATGAAACCGATGATTAGTGTTGGCAACAAACACTCGCGATTCCCTTCGGACGGATTTCAGATCGCTCCATTTTGCCAGTGGATGAATCCTTACACATGAGAGGATAAAGCCATGTTTCTCACACTCCTTCAAAGAGAACTTCTCGCCAACCTGATATCATTGCGTTTTTCAGTTGCGGTAATAATCTGTTTAATGCTTGTTGTCGCCAACACCATTGTGCTCATCGGAGATTATGAAGACCGACTGGCAAGTTACAATACCGCCGCACAAAAACATTGGGAAAAGGCTAAAACCGCAGAAACTTATTCACAATTAACAATCAATGTGGATCGACCGCCGAACCCGTTGAGCATCTTTAATCAAGGCTTGGATCGGCGGCTTGGCAACTCGGTGGGTATCCATCACGGGCATGTGCCAGTGTTATGGGACACCGAATCGCACAGCGCGGATAACCCTTTTCTGAATCTCTTTTCATCAATCGACCTGCTCTTTATCTTCCAAGTTATCTTGAGCTTGATGGCGTTGCTGTTTGCCTACGACGCTATCGCCGGGGAACGGGAAGGTGGGACGCTCCGCTTGATGTTGACCACGCCGGTGCAACGGGGTAGCATTCTGTTTGCAAAATACATCAGTGCCATGCTCTGCCTCATCGTACCGCTGATTATCAGCCTGCTACTGTCGCTGATTCTGTATACCTTTTCCCAAGCGGTTGTGCTGAACGGTGACGATTGGGTAAGAATTGGCGGAATCCTGCTGACTTCAATTGTTTACCTGTCGGCGTTCTACCTCATCGGGTTATTGCTCTCGGCTTTGACCCGGCGCACAGCAACCGCTTTGATGCTTTCAATGCTCCTGTGGGGCATACTCGTGCTCATCTACCCGAGCGCGAGCGTTTTTGCCATCGATCGTCTGGTGAAGGGAGACCCAAGGCTCAAAGCGGCTTATGAGGAGATTGGCCAGATTTGGGAAGAGTTTGATAGAGTGCACACAGACTTAAAGAATCAAAATCCGTTCAAAGGAGAAAATATGTATATGTATGGTATTGCGAGAATCGGTAGGTGGACCAACACCAATTCAACCACACTCCGGTATTATCGTCGCGAGAGTATCAATTGGAGTCGGATTGATGACGAAAAATTCGAGGCGCATATTCCGCATCTGAAAGCCTACTATCGATCCCTCGAGCCGCAACGGATTCGGGCGGCAGAAAAAACGTGGCTTGTCCGACAAGAGGCGTTGAAGCAAATCTATGTGCGAAAGGCAGGCGTGGCGCGGACCGTGATGCGACTCTCTCCGGCAGCGATGTATGACATGGCGACCGAAGCGTGGGCGGGTACGGACTTCCACGGGGTTGAAGATTTTCTCCAAGCCGCCCGGCAATATCGCAAAACACTTATCCACTATCTTGAGGATAAGGACACCTTCGCTTCCCGGCAGTGGTTTGCCAGTGACAAAGGGGCTGTCAACCTAGACGATTTACCCCAATTCACGTATCGCAGGACAGATGCTTTAACAGGCGCGAAGCGTGCGATGCCGGATGTGGCGGCACTGTTGCTCATCAACGTGGGGCTGTTCCTGACCACTCTACTGATTTTTATCAAGCAGGAGGTTTAGTGATGTTCTGGCACATTGCGAAACGGGAACTCTACGATAACATGAACAGCCTCAGATTTGCTGTCACAACAATACTGCTGCTTGCCTTGATGGTCGTCAACGCAGTAGGGTATTTTGGCGAATACAACGCGCGATTGACAGAATACCGGCGAAAGGTATCCGAATCGCTTGACAAAATGGAAGACAACGCGAATCGTCTATTTAGCCTCGTTCTCAACGGTCCAGGCCAACTTAGTAAGAAACCGTCTGCCCTGACCTTTTGTGCTGATGGCGGGGAAGCGTTTCTATCTGAATATGTAGAAGGGCGCAAAGGGGGTTGGCGCTATGCTCGGAATCGCGATAACCAAAGCTATGAGGTTGAAGGCATCTGGTACCTGAACTACCCGCAGGCGAATCCAAGCCTATGGAATATCATGCCGGCTGACACAAACATGAGTTGGGTCAGTACTATCGGCCTCGTATTGAGTTTTGTTGCTATCCTATTCACCTTCGACGCCATCTCCGGTGAACGAGAACGCGGAACCTTGCAGTTGATGCTATCGAACAGCGTTCCACGAGGCGCTATCTTACTCGGAAAGTTTGTCGCTGCATTTTTGAGCATCGGCATCCCCTTTCTCATCGCGGCCCTGATTAACTTATTCCTGCTCTACACTGCCGGTGGCGTACCACTTGGCGCGAATGAGTGGACGCGATTGGGCATCATTCTTCTCATCGCTGTATTCTACATCGCCATTTTTGTTGCGTTGGGATTGCTCGTCTCCTCGCGCATCACCCAGTCGTCGATAAGCCTGATGGTGCTATTACTGATTTGGGCGACATGGGTAGTCTTGACCCCAAGCACACTCGGCTCGATTGCCACCGGTTTAAAGCCTGCACAAACCAGTGCGGAATTTGAAAAATACAGAAGCGAACAGAGAGATAACTTGAAAAAGGAATATTCGTATCTCCGGCAACTCGAATTTGAAGGCCCCACGCGCTCGTATCCACCAACGAAGGGGACACAGAGATGGGCAGAATACGTCAAGAGAGAGGCAGAACTCAGTGAACGATTGAACAAAGAACACCTGAGAGATCAGATTAATCAGATTAAGTTTGCGCGGTCGCTCACCCAAATCTCACCCGCATCAATTGTGGGGTACGCTGTCGAATCACTCGCCGGGACAGGGTTTTCGCGCCATCTCCAATTCTTGGACCAGGTCAACCGTTTCGCACCCCAATTTCGAGCGTTTATCAGTGAAACCGACGCCGCCGATGCGGAGAGTCCACACATATTTGGGGTGAAGGAAGGTATGTCTGACAAACCGGTCCGCTTCGAGGCAATCCCAAAATTTCAGGATCGGGCGAGCCTCAATAGCGACTTCAACGCAGCGGCGGTGGATGTGTTGCTGCTGATTCTCTTCGGCGTGGTGTTATTCGCTGGCGCATACCTTTCTTTCCTACGTGCTGACATTCTGTAATAGAAAATTTCGTGGAGGCTAACCTATTGTTTTTCTACAATCTCTGGGATGCTGCGTATGCCTTGTGGTTAATTGGGGCACCCGTTCTCAGACAATTACAAAAATTAGCACAGTTGGGTGGGATAGGAGGATCACCATGGTTTTTGTCCCGTCCACCCATCATACCCTAAAACTCAAAAACGATCCCTGATCCTAGGAGAATTTCCAATTTCTCCTAGATTCCACTATTCAAAAGTAAAATAGGAAGGAGCATTCAACTATGTTAGAAACGAGGGACTTAACCAAGATCTATGACAACACCATTTTAGCCGTCAATAAACTCAATGTGAAGGTCAACCCCGGAGAGATCTATGTTGTTTTGGGGGCTAACGGTGCGGGCAAAAGCACCACCATCTCCATGCTCCTGAACTTCATCGATCCAACCAGCGGTACGGCGTTGGTCAACGATATTGAGATTCCCAAGTTTCCATTGGAAGCCAAAAAGCATCTCGCTTACGTTTCAGAAAACGTCGAACTGTACCGGAATTTCACCGCTCGACAAAACCTAGAGTTCTTCGCCAAACTGGGTGGCAGAAAGAAGATTACTCGTGAAGAATTGGACGAGGTGCTGGCTCGCGTGGGCTTGCCTGAAGATGCGTTCAAGCGGCGGGTGAAGACTTTCTCAAAGGGAATGCGGCAACGGCTAGGAATTGCGATAGCCATCATAAAGGGCGCTGATGTGGTACTTCTCGATGAACCGACCTCTGGACTGGATCCAAAAGGTGGTGCAGATTTCTTAAACCTATTGCGCGAACTGAAGGGGGAAGGGAAAGCGATTTTTATGTCTACACATGACATTTTCCGCGCGAAGGAAATTGCCGATCAGATTGGGATTCTGGTGGGTGGCAATCTAGTTCGCGAGCTCACCCGCCAAGAGATTGAAACCGAGGATCTAGAAGCGTTATACCTCCGCTATGTGGCAGGATACGAATCAGAGGCAGAGGAAGTTGCCTAACCAAAGGCGTTTGTGTCAGTGTTCACCTATTCTTATTTATTTTTCACCTCCAAGAAGGAGGAACGCAGCATGCACAAGATGTATCTCCCGTTGATGATCAGTTTGGCTTTTCTATTGAGTCATAAGCCGCTTTGGGCACAAGAAGAAGCATCTCAAGATTCGTCCCAGTCCGAAAAGGCTCGAACTAAAGATGACCAACTGCGCCAGATTCAGATTGACAAAGCCAAACTTGATATGGAACTGGCGAAAAAGCTGATGGAGAAAAAGGAAGATGAACTTACAAACCTAAGAGATATGCTCCAAGAAGCGAATAACATTGTTACTGTCCAAGAGGTGAACCGTGCGGAGGAGGAATACGAACGTGCGAGGGCGACATATGAGGACGCGAAGCTAAACCTGCAGAACGTTGAACTCGATTCGCTGAAGACCGCTTGGCATATCACCATCTTGGGTACTCGACGTTATGAAGCACGAGATGGCAGAGAGATGTTCTCCATCACGTTAAAGAATAGCTCAATGCCGGTCAAGTTGGAAGAGAGTTCAAAGGTCCTTGATAGAGAGGTCATCATCAGCGCACAGATCGACGATATCTTTGTTTCTATTAAAGAGCAAGGAGAATTTTCACTACAAGGCGCGATTGTCGCAATACCTTACGAGGTACGCATTCCATCACTGAAGGAGGGCGAGGAGAAAACCTTAGAGTTTGAACTGGTCAAAGATGAGGTGCAAGATGTGGTGGTTAGCCTAAAATATCTCGACATTGAAGAAGACCGTAACATCCACCTCAAGCAGGAGGAGCCATACATCTCCGTGCTTTCTGCACGTCGCTACAAGAACGAAGACCGTCGACGATTGGAGCTTGTCCTCAAATACGGTGCGGTTTTGGACCCCGCTCCAGCCCAATCGGATCAGGACAGTAGCAACGATGAATTACCGCCTCCCTTGACTGAGGACACGACATATACCGCAGCACAAGAGATTAACAATGTCTACGTCTCAATTCAAGATGAGCAGGAAGCAATTATCGGTGTACCGTATGAAATCCGAATCCCAAATCTCAAAGATCAACAGTCGAAAACCCTCGATTTTGAACTCCGCCGCAATGTCGATAGCATTATCGTCAGCTTGCGGTATTTAGAAAAGGTATATCCCTACAAGATCCATCTCGAAGAAGACACCCGCCACATCTCGGTCATCAGCGCGAAGAAATATCGCGTAGATAACCAAATCATGGTAGATCTTCGTCTGAAGAACACCTCTACGACCGAATCCATGCCCGTCAACGCCACACCCGAAGAAATCGCCGCCGCCAACGAGATTCGATCTATCTTTGTTTCCCTCAAGGACATCGATCCGACCAACGCAGCCCAGCCGACTAATATTGCCCAACCGTATGAACAGAAGATTCCGCTGCTCGGCTACAACGATGAAACCGACTTGACGTTCCAACTCCAGAAAGATGTGGATTCGATTATGATCGCATTGAAATACCCCGATCTTGCAGAGGCGGATAACCGTCTGGTATACCTCCAAAAAGAATCAGAGGAGGATGTGGTTAATGTCAGTTCGCTACAATTTTCTCAGGAGGGAAATCTGGGCAGCCCCGTTACCTATGACCTGACGCTGGATCGATTGGCGGAGACGGAAAATACCTTTCAATTGAGGGTTATCAATCTGCTGAATCGCCTGAGCTTTGAATTCCAAGATGCTGAGAGCCAATCACGCATGTCTCAAGTGAAGTTCACACAGGCGCAATCCAAACGCGATCTCTCACTGATTGTCTACCTACCTGAAGAACTGGAGGCGTCTTACCTAGATGAAACATTGGAATTCTATGTCGCAGTCATTGATGAAGCGGAAGCCAGACAACTCAGCGGTGTCAATAATCGACTCTCACTTTCATCGGAACAGATTGCTCAGATAAAAGGGGGTGTCGAGCGATTTGAGCTCATCCCCAAAGGGGTGCCAGAGATCGAACTGTTTATTCCTAACGCTTACCATACCATCAAAATGGGCGAACAGATTAGTATGACGCTGAAGCTGCGGAATATCGGCACACGGGATCTCGTTGATATTCGGATGGTGATTGACGTCTATACCGATTGGAAATATGTCGTGGAACCTGAAGTGGTCGCAGGATTGCTTCGGAATGAGGAGGCTGAGATTTATCTGACATTGATTCCATCCTCAGATGTGGGTGTCGGCGAATACGAAGCCAAGGTCAACGCCGAACTCACCGTTGACAACCGTCATTTTGAAGCACGAGAAAAGACTGTACGGGTCCACATCCAATCGCAGACACGGCTCTCAGTAACAACGATTCTGTTTGGGTTACTCCTGCTGCTCGTCATTGGGATTGCGATTGTCACGGTTCGGATTAGCCGTCGATAAGAGAGTGTGGAAATGAGCGTGAAGGGAAGGAAAGCTGGATGGAAAGAAAGTCTCGCGTTTTACGAATGATGCATCACGTTTCGCGTTTCACGTTTCACGCTTTATGTGGCTTGCTTTTGAGTTTTTCAGTGGCTACACTGGCTCAAGATCATGTGACGCTGACGTTGGAGAACGCATCACGACTCGTGTTAAAAAATAACGAGACAGTGCTGAAAGCGCAGAAAAGTCTGGATCGCGCCAAGGCAAACCTGCGAATCGCTCGCTCTGCTTACTTTCCACAAGTGGGGCTTACAGGTGTTTATGAACGACGGAAAAACGGCGATCTAGGCTTGGACAGGGATTACCTCTCTCGCGTTTCCCTCAGTCAACTCATCGCGCAGTTTGGTGAGATCCCAACAGATCTGGATGAGGCACAAGAAGATGTGCGCCTCGCCAAGATTGAATTCCAGCGTGCAAAGCAAAAGATTATCTTTGCCCTCCGAAGGTTCTGGCACAATATCGTCCTGACGGAGGAAGAGATTGAACAACGAAGTGTTGTCGAAGCCACGCTACAGGAAAAGCTGAAAGGAACCAAAAGGAAGCATGCAGAAAAGCGAATCCCCATCCTCAGTGTACTGAACACAGAACTGGAATTGGCAGAGCAGCAGTTAGCACTCAACGAATTGAGACGGCGCTTGGATATCGACAAGGCGGAATTGACTCGGTTGACAGGATCGCGGGCGTTGGCAAACGTGCATCTGGCAGGCAGTATACCAGATGATGATTTAACACTTGAACGGGCAGTGCAGCTGGGGTTGGAAAACCGATTAGAACTCGAAGAGCTTACCGGCGCAATAGACCGTCAGGAACGGTTGGTCAAGGAGACATTCTGGCAGCGAATTCCAGAACTCGATGCCTCCATTCGCTACCGGGACGCCCATCTGTTTCTAAACCAGCGGGATCGGACGTGGGATACGACAGCGATGTACGATCCAGCGCTTTTCAAGCAAGAGAGAGATAATGCGACTCCCTTTGAAGAAGATCACGAAGCAAATCGGGACGGCTGGGAAATGCGTCTGAACTTCAACCTTCCTCTTTTCGATGGCGGTGCGATCGAAGCGCATCGAGATGCCGAGAGCGCCGAGCTTGCCCGACTCCAACTGGAACTCGTTGATTTACAGAAGCAGATTCAAGTTGAGGTGCGCCGCGCCTATCGAGAGGTAGCAAACGCTAAAGAACGAACGGAAATTGAGGAAAAGCGCGTACAAATCTTTGAGCAACGACTTCGGACGATTGAGCGGGTTTTGGACGAAGGGTTAGACCTTCCAAGCTATCGCGGTTTGACGTTTGACGATGCTTTTCAGGCACAAGCCCAATTCACCGAAGCACAGCGAGTGTTTTATCGCGCACACCGGGACCATGCCGAAGCGAAAGAAAATCTGCGCGAAGCAATGGGCTGGATAGAATAATCGAATCTCATGGGGGAACGTCTGCAATCCCTAACGTCAGATGCACAAGTTCCGAACAGGTTTTCCACTCAACCTCGCCCACCAACGTTTCGTTGACCCGCCTACCAACGATATCGAGCGCAGCCAAACCGGTCTCCAAACCATTTGAAAACAGCGATTGCCAATGTGTCAACAAAATAGGCATACCACCGGCATCTAAGACTTCACGGATTTTGCCGTCACGCCCATCCCTTGTGAGAATCGAGTCCGCAATATGTTGGATGAACTCCTGATCAGATCGTGGGGAATCGATGGTCTGCCACCAAAAATCGTTGACCGTCGAAGGGATTGAGACCAGTGTTGTCCTCTCCTCCTGAAACGCAATCCACGGCTTAGATTCTGGCTTATCGTGCAGCGTGTGGAGGAAATACCATGAAATCTGCCGACCATATACCTCCCGCTGCGCAGCGACAATCGCAGCGATATACTCATCCTCCACCTCACTTGCGAAAGTCCACGGCGACGTTACACCCGTTGCGTCAAACCCTGCGGCTTTCAGATATTCCATCGCTTTCGTGAGGTAAAGTGTCAGTGTAGTTCGGTCCTGCTTCTGCGACCAAGGGGATTCACCTTCATTAAAATATCCACCCGCGTTCAGGTTCACGGCGAGATTGTGGGTAAGCATCTCCGGACAAAAATCGAACCGATCGCTCAACCGACGTTTCACCGTATCCAACCAGCCGTGGGTAATTGCCGGATCGTGTCCCTCAATCCCCGATAAAATATCTCCACGCCCCGCAGGTACAGGTATAATCGAGAATTTGCCAGCGATACCGTATGCCTCAACCACATCGCAGAAGCGATCTAAAAACTCATTCGGAATGGTGTCTAATAACAATCGTCCATCGTTGGTGTAAGGAGGGCTGCCATGCACCTCCTCCTTATGAAAACGATAAACGTGAATCAGCGGACAACTATCATCAACTATGAGAGAAATTGGTGTCGACATAAGCAAGTTACAACGGTATTTCTATCTTCTGTGGACGCCCGGTGTGGATAGACTCCGTAATCTTTTCTACCAACAAAGTGGAAACAATGCCGGGACGTGCAGGAACATACGAATCAGTGTCATTACGGATGGCATCTACCAACAACGGCATCCGTTCAATAGGTCCCGGTTTCAAGGTTTCATCGCCCCCAAAAGTGACCTTGCTGAAGTGCTCATATAGGACCGCGGACTGTTCGCCATCGAAGAATTCAAAAAACCACTTAGAAATAACAGTGTTACTTCCGGCATCGCTCATCAGGAAGGTCGCCACCGAACCGTTGGCAAAACGGATGGTCGCCGCAGCTGTGTCCACCGTATCAGGGCTGTCTAACTCCCCATCGGGATGCGTAATCTGTCCCCCTGTTGCGTAGACCTCCACCGGATCCGCATCGTGAATCCAACAGAGCAGATCTACAGCATGAACACCGACATCATAGAGCGGACCGCCGCCCTCTTCGGCGTGCCAACGCCACCGACTCAGATCCGCCGGTCCCATCATGCACTGCCCATGGCTCACCTTCGGCGAGCGAAGCCGCTGCTTGATCTCCCGCGCCGCCCCAGAGAAACGGATAGAGAAGTTAATCATCAGTTTCCGATCAGCGGACTTCATCGCCTCATAGATACGCAGACAATCTGCCGTTGTCATTGCCATCGGTTTCTCTAGATAGAGATGCTTCCCAGCGTTGAAAGCAGCAACCGCCAAGTCGGCGTGGGAACTGTGGGACGTAGCGATTGAGACAATATCCACCGATGGATCAGAGAAAACCCTGTCCGGATCGGTGGTGTAGTAATCGCCGCCATACTGTTCGTGAAAACCCTTCGCTGAGTCGGATCGGACATCACAGAAGCCGCGCACCTCAACGTCCGGCGTGTCCGAGGCATATCGCGCGTGACCATTGCCCGCACCTCCACACCCGATGAGTGCCCAACCGAGTCTATCATTGGTTGCCATTTTTATTCCTCCCTCGCTGCTCTCACCTGCCGACCCGCCTCGGCAGCCAAGAAGCTCATATCATTGCTCAAGTCAAAGAACAGAAACCCCTGTTCCTTCCGTTTCAGCAGATCCTCGGCAGAACTGACAGGAATGCCGCACGGTTTGCCAACCCGATTACAGGCATCCAGAAAGTGTTGAATTGCTTCCTCATGTTCGGGGCTGCCTGCCGCCACACCCATTTCAAGCGATAGGTCACCGGGTCCGAGAAAGCCGATATCAACGCCTTCAATCTCCATGATGGCTTCCGCATTCCGAATCCCCTCCCGGTCTTCAATCTGCGGAATGACCACCACCTCATCATCGATCCACGTCTTGTAATCGGGTCCCCATGTCCCCGCTCGACCGCTTCCTGAAGACCGTCTCCCCCGTGGCGGGTAGCGACATGCTTGAGCGATTTGCGCCGCTTGCTCCGGTGTGCTGACATGCGGCGGCACAACCCCGAATGCGCCCGCATCCAACACACGTCCGATGGTCTCCGGCGCATGGTCCCATACGCGCACAATCGGTGTCGCCCCACGCGATTCAATCGCCCGGAACATGTTCGCAATCTCTGTGATCCCCACCGGCGAATGTTCTGCATCGACGGCAAGCCAATCAAACCCGGCGGACGCCATCACCTCCGCTGCCTGCGGTGAACCGAGATTCAGCCACGACCCAATCGATATCCCACCAACCGACAATTTCTCACGAATCCTGCTTCTCATCGAAAATCGGCAGCCTCCTTTGTTATTGAGCTGCCGCACCTCCTTACCGAAAGATAAATCCAACGAAACCGACAAACCCCATCATATCAGAGTTTCACCACTTCCGCAATGAAAAACGATGAACTAATGAACCAACAGCACAATCAACGGAATAACAAGAGCCCCATAATAAGCAACCCTACATTGACATACCCATCAAACTGGCCTTGGGGGATAAACCTGTTCAATTGGCCGCCGAGGAATATCCCCACCAAAATTAGTGGCAAGGAAGTCACATACAACCTTAACACATCAGGTGTCCATAATCCCACTAACCCATGGCTCGCCAAAATGAAAAGACCGGTAAACACAAAGTAACTCTGCAATGTGGATCGGAAACGATCGGGAGACCAATCTCGAAGTGTCGCATAAATCGTAATCACTACCCCACTGGTGTTGTAAGCCGCGCCAAGAACTCCAGCAACGAATCCAAACAGATAAGCAAGTACAGACCCTCCCCTCACTCGCCCCAGATCGATTATTTTTAGATAGCGGTTCGCGAGATTATAGAGGCTAAATAGAATGACCAGTATTCCTAGAAACACTTTCATCCATTCCTCGGATACGCCTCTCAACAAAATAATCCCTACAGGTATGCCAAGACATGACGATAGCACCAAGCGCCACGCCGCACTCAGATCCACCATGCGCCAATTCCGCAGTAGAATAATAGCTGCAATTGTCATAAGGACAAACGCAACCAACGGTGTAGCAGTCTTTAATTCGATGACCATCGCCAACAGCGGCATGGCAATTAACGCCTGACCAAAACCGAGGGTCGAGTGTATAAAAGTTGAAACAAATAGAATGGCAAGGATTAAAAGATATGAATGACTCATACGCACGAAGCAAGCATTTTTTTATAGGTTTGGCAGGTTCTATTGACGTTCATGTGCGGCGTAACCGGAATTCGCTAATAGGTACTCAATCGTAGGGGCGAGGTTCCCTCGCCCAACGGGTTGGGAAACCCAACCCCTACAGCTAGTGCCTCAACCAGAAAATGTTTCTAGTAGATGTCGAGTATGGAAACTCGACCTACGGACTTCTATATCTACTTGAATTTACGAGGTTTGTGTGCCAAAATAGAAAACCTATAGGATTCCTCCGTCCAGTGAACTAATGAACCAAACAGACTTAAAGGAGACACTCTCAATGGACACCCTTTCGACAGAATTGTTTGATGAAATCTCTAAAATTCCGTGTATTAATTCCCATTCCCATATCAACCCTGAGATAGACCGGATCGCAGAAGCACCTGATGCCCTTGCCTTCTTCAAACACACCTATCCCGCCTCCGATTTGGTTTCGGCAGGGATGTCCCCTGACCAAATGAAAGCAGCCTTGGAACCGGGACTTCCGTTCGCAGAACGTTGGAAGATTTTCGAGCCGTATTTCCGATACACCCGTTTGACAGGGTATTCGCAGTGCATTATTGAAGGGTTCCGAGATCTACTCGGATTCCCGGACTTGACCGCCGAAACAGTTGAACCTATTTCAGATGCTCTCCGCGATCATAGCAAGCCGGGATTCTACCACGACGTGCTGCAGCGACAATCGAATATCGCACTCACAGTAACCAACATGGAAGATCTCATCGAAGTAGATCGAACGCTGTTCCTACCACTGCCACGCCTGAACCGATTCAGTATGCTTCACTCCACCGAGCAAGTTCAAGCCATCGAGAAAGACTACGATGTCGCCATCACGAACCTCGCCCAACACGTCGAAGTCATTCGGCAGGTATGCCGGGATTGGAAGCGAGCAACCGTCGCAGGAGTAAAGATGTCCCAGTCCTACCATCGCCGCATGGATTTTACGGCACGTCAGAAGGAGGATGCTGCAAAAGTCTTCGATGGGTTGATGCGCGGGGAGTACGCCGGGCTGGATTCCGAGGAAGGCATCCTCTTGGAAGATTACCTCGTATTCGAGTGTTGTCGTGCCGCCTCCGATGCCGATCTGACTATCCAATTCCATCAAGGCATACGGGCAGGAAATTACGGCAGCATGGAAGGGTGCACCCCTGCGCCGCTCGCCGAACTGTTTCAGACCTTCCGAGATGCGCGTTTCGATCTCTCTCATGCAGGTTACCCCTACCTTCGGGAAGGTGCCGTGCTCGGCAAGACGTTCAGCAATGTCTACCTGAACATGTCATGGATCCATATTATCTCGCCAATCGGTTCACGACTGGATTTGAGAGAGTGGCTTCAGATGGTGCCTTATAACAAAATCATCGCTTTCGGAGACGACCTCCAGCATGTCGAAGCCGTCTATGGACACCTTAAGATGGCGCGCCAAAATTTCGCGCTCACACTCGCTGAAATGATACAGGAAAGTTTGATCTCAGACTCCGTCGCCCTCGACATCGCACAAGCCGCCTTCCACGACAATCCGTCAGAGGTATACGGGGTAAAATAGTTTTCTGTCGAGATATGAATCTCGACCTACGGACCGAGACTGCGTTGTATTATCTTGTAGGGGCGGGGTTTCCCCACCCGTCAGGCAAGTATTCCAGAGGAGCGCAATATATCAGATTCATCAGGCCAATGTACCAATTAACCAATGAACTAATGAACCAACTCGCGTCACTTAGGCAATCGCCTCACCCATAGATAGAGCGCGAGATTCATCCCACCAATAAAACCGAAGATATACGATTGGATTCCCACCAACATCCCATGAGCGTGCCTTAAAGACAGACCGACCACAATCGGAATGCCGAGCGCGAGAATCACAAAAACGGTTGTCCCCATGGCACCCTTCGCCTCCCAAAATGTAATTTCGCGTTTCAGCACACGCAGATAATCGCGCGCCCACATCCGCGATATCCACCCACCTTGAATGTAACCAAGAACGATCCCAAGGGCGAAACCAGCACCGCACCATCGCACATCTACACTTTCAGCCATTGCCATAGCCGTTGTCCATATAAGCTGTCCCATGAGCGAAATTACCATGAAAACAATCAAGATAACGGGTTTCATGTAGAACGGCAGTAAGCGACGATGCAGTTTGTCAAGTTGACGCTTCTCTCTTTTTCTGGGGGAAATATTCACTGGACTTCCTTCCGGGACAGATAAAACGTAAAACACAAGTTGCCCACTTCCTTCCCAAAGACAGTCTGTAAAAGTCGCCCATACAAACGTTCAATCACTATGTTGCAGATGACCAAAAAAGAGGAAGTCACGTCCGCAATCCCTCAAGGAACATATCATTATCTTCTGGGGTGCCGATTGTTATGCGCAAACAGTTCTGCAACGGTCCCGGACGATCGAGGTTACGGACAAGCACACCATGATCGAGCAAACGTTGAAACACCTCATGGCAGGATTGATCTGTCCGAAAGAGGACGAAGTTCGCATCCGTTGGGAATGGGTGGATCCCGTCTATCGCCCTCAGTGCGTTGAAGACTCGTTCCCGCTCGCTCCGAATCAGTGCTAGATGTCGAGCCAATCTGTCGGGACACTTGAGCAGAAGCGTTGCGGCAATTTGCGAAAAACGGTTGAGATTATACGGGAGGCGGACCTTATTGAGTTCATCAACAATCTCTGGGTGTGCAACGACGTACCCGACCCGCAAGCCTGCAAGTCCGTACGCTTTGGAAAAGGTGCGGGTGATGACTAGATTGGGATACTGCTCCCGTTCCTCCATGAGGGAATGTCCCGAAAACTCGTAATACGCCTCATCAAGCAGCACAAGCGTATCGGGACGGGAAAGCATCTCACGGATCACCTCTGCCGAGAAATTGGTGCCTGTCGGATTGTTCGGGTATGACAGGAACACAAGGTTGAGTGCGTGGGCATCAAGATGAGCATTCCACGCTTCCAAGTTCAAATCAAATTCGTCATCAAGCGGCAATCCAACTGCTTCGAGTCGCGCAACCTGCGCGAGAATCCCAAACATCGAAAACGTCGGGGTCGGAAAGGAAACACACGCTTCCGGTTTCCCGAAAGCCAACATAAAATTGCCGATTAACTCATCTGATCCGTTGCCAACAACAATTTCCGTCTTATCAACCCCTAACTGTTCGCAAAGTTGTGTCCGTAGCAGATCAGAACTCGGGTCGGGGTAGCGGTTAAACTTGAGTTGAGCGATAGCATCGGTCAATTCCTGTCGAATCTCCGGAGGTAGGTCAAAGGGAGATTCATTCGCGTCCGCTTTAACTCGGTGGGGCGGTTGGGCAACATGGTAGGGGGTGAGATCTGCGAGATCGTCTCGCAAGAATGGGCGAAGGTTCATTCATTCAACTCTCTTTCTAATCAGGATTCAAGAGTTATCGAGATATGAATTAGGATAATTTAAGTAATAGTTAGGTGTCGAGTATGGAAACTCGACCTACAGGCTATCTAGCAATTTGGATCAAGACAATCCTGACACGTAATCGACAGCATTTTGAAAAATCGCTAGACCGTCCCCTTCTTCAGGCAGATCCTCTCGTGTCCAACGGGGATGGTTGAGGCGGTTGAGGTATCTTTCCGGGTGCGGCATCATGCCGAAGATCCTGCCGGTGGGATCACAGATTCCAGCGATGTGGCGATCGGAGCCATTCGGATTATCGGGATATTCCGGTGCGCCCCCATTGGTCGAAGCGTAGCGAAACACCACCTGTCCATTGGCTTCAATCTGATTAAGTATCGGCTGCGGCGCGGTGAACCGTCCCTCCGCATGAGCAACGGGCAAATAAACGCGAGGTTTCAAGCCTTGTGTAAAAATGCAATTGCTTTCTTGAGTCTCCAACTGAATCCAACGGCACTCAAACTTTGCAGACGTGTTCATAGCGAGGGTCGTCTGTTGCTCCTGCTGCGAATCGAGGCGCGGCAACAAACCGGCGCGCACAAGCACTTGAAACCCGTTGCAGATACCGATCATCAACCGACCTGATTCGACATAAGCGGCGAGCGAGTTGGCCAGCTTGTATCGCATCTCGTTTGCCAACAAGATGCCGGCGGCAACATCGTCGCCGTAAGAGAAACCGCCAGGGATCGCTATAATTTGATAATCCATGAGATCAACTTCGCCGGCAATCAGTTGGTTGACATGAATCAGCGATGTCTCTCCGCCCACAAGTTGAAAGGCGTGATCTGTTTCATAGTCGCAGTTCGTGCCTGCGGTGCGAAGGACAAGGACCTTCGGTTTCATTTCAATTCTCTCCTATTACCCTTTGGCATGAGTTAATGAAGGATGTCGTTTTCCCCTCGGTTCATTTGTTCACTTATTCATTAGTTCATTAATGAACCAAAGTGCAAATTACTTTCACGTTTCACTTTCGTTACCATCGAAATGTCCCCTGCCAATTCTCCTTGAGGCGATCAATCGTCGTCTCCACAATCGCACTTCCATCGGTGCCGTTGACAATAAAATCCCTACTCTCAACCACCGTGCCGATGCAGCCAATCGGGACACCCGCTGTAGCCTTCTCAAATGCCTGCCTAACTTGCGGTGACAGCCCCACCATCTCGGAATAGACACCCGCCATGCACTTCTCAAACGCTTCCTGTTTTTCCGGCACAACCTCCACAATGAATCGGCTATTGGACTCCGAGAAAAGGGCAACATCGTCCGTCGTAACATCGGGGTCGCGGGGCACGTTCACCAGCGAAAGCTGCATACCGAGTCCGCCGGCAAACGCCATCTCCGCTGCAGCCACACCAATACCGCCCTCTGAACAATCGTGACAAGAACGGACAAGTCCCTGATCAATCGCAAGACTCAATGCCTCCATCGTCCGCTTCCCTTCAGCGGGTCGTACCTTGGGGGCCCTATTTCCGATGAAGCCGTGAATCGCGTAGTAGTGTGATCCACCGAGTTCAGCGTGGGTCTTACCAACGACATAAATTCGGCTGCCGGGCGATTTCACGTCCATCGAGACCGCCTTGCTCACATCCGACATAACACAGACTGCAGAGATAAGCAGAGTCGGCGGAATCGCAAGCTGCTCGCCGGTGGTGGTGTCGCGGTATTCGTTGTAGAGGCTATCCTTACCGGAGATAAAAGGCGTGCCATACGCAACGGCGATATCATAACACGCTCTCGCTGAACGCACCAAACCACCAAGCCGGTCATGTTTGTCGGGATTGCCCCAACTGAAGTTATCAAGCAGTGCGGTCTGCTCTATATTCCCACCCACAGCGATGATGTTTCGCAATGCTTCATCAATTGCTGCAGCTGCGCTGTCATACGGATCGATGTCCCCATACTTCGGATTAATCCCGTTAGCCACAATAACCCCTTTTCGGGAGCCGAGGACGGGTGTTGTGATGCAAGCATCGCCGGGACCGTCATTTTCGCGCCCAACGAGCGGCTTGAGAACCAACCCACCCTGAACCTCATGATCATATTGCCGGATAACCCACTCCTTGCTCGCTACATTGGGGCTTGCAAGGATACGGCAGAGGTCTTCGGTGAGTGGTGGTGAACCAATTTGCCTCAACTCAGGTTCAGGGTGTTGCGGCGCATCCCAAACCGCCTTTTTCGTGTGGCGGGGCAAGCCGTTGTGGAGGAAATCCATGTCGAGGTCTCCTACAACCTCTCCACGATAAAACACACGCAGCTTGTGGGTATCGGTAAATGTACCAAGTACAGTCGCTTCAACCGATTCTGATTCACAGATCGCCATCAGTTCATCCAAGTTCTCAGGCGGTGCAGCGATTACCATCCGTTCTTGCGCTTCCGAGAGCCAAATCTCCCACGGATCAAGGGCTGTGTATTTGAGTGGTATGTTTTCCAGATGCACCTCCGCCCCTATCTCCTGACCCATCTCCCCAACAGCAGAGGAAAATCCACCCGCGCCACAATCGGTGATATTGCGATAGAGCTGGCGATCCCGTGCACCCATCAGGGCATCGACAATTTTCTTCTCCATAATTGGATTGCCGATCTGTACGACGCTGCCAAGGTTTTCGGAGGTGTCATCCAATTCCAAAGAGGAGAACGTCGCCCCATGAATCCCATCACGTCCGGTGCGTCCGCCGACAGCGATGATCAGATCGCCGGGCTCCACCGTTTTATCACACCGATCCTTGGGGATCAGACCAACGTTGCCACAATAGACGAGCGGATTCCCCGTATAGCGTGGGTCGAACAGGATTGCACCGTTCGCTGTCGGAATCCCCATGCGATTGCCGTAGTCCCGCACACCTGAAACAACACCTTTGAAAATCCGTTTGGGATGGAGCGCACCTTTGGGAAGTTCATCATAATGAAGATCCGGTAGACCGAAGCAGAAAACATCCGTATTCAGAATGGGCTTTGCACCAAGCCCTGTGCCGAGCGAGTCTCGAATCACTCCACCGATTCCTGTGCCTGCACCGCCATAAGGCTCAATTGCGGAAGGGTGATTGTGCGTTTCGACCTTGAAAACGATATTATAGTTGTCATCAAACTCAATGATACCCGCGTTATCGGTGAAAACGGAGACGCACCATTCCGCCCCAATCTCCTCTGTCGCCCGTTGGATGTACGTCTTGAAAAGTCCATCAATCATCTCCGTCTCACGCCCTTTTTCATCATACTCAATCATGCTCTTAAATGTCTTGTGGACACAATGCTCTGACCACGTTTGGGCGATTGTTTCAAGTTCGACATCGGTGGGATTTCTCTCCAATTTGGCGAAGTGGGCTTGGATCGCCTGCATTTCAGCGAGATTCAGCGAAAGCAACCCCTCCTGACTGATGCGTGATAGTTCATCGGCATCGGCGTTTAAGATCGGAATCTGTTTAACATTCATCGGGCACCTCTGTCGAAATTCACACTATTGATATACGGAAGTGTGCGTCCCGTGTCTTGATATATTTCACAAACTGCTATGAAAGCATCCTTAATGTTTTCTATCGCTTCATCTAGAGAGTCTCCTACGGTTATTAACTCTGGGAGCTCTTTACAAGTTATTGTAAACCCTCCTTCGGGTTCTGGTGTTGCGATAATAGTTAGTGTGTATCCCATCGTCATCTCTGTACCTCCTCCGTTTGTTCCTTGGCAGCGCATGATTCGATACAACCAGTACCATCACATCATCCCACGTTCTCACCGGCGAGTGCCCACACAGACGCTTCATCTAACGCAGCCCGTTCATCGTCGTCCAATTCCCAACCCACACCGCCTAAGTTTTCCTCAACCTGCTCTGGACTGTCGGGACCAATCATCGCTGCGGAAATTTCAGGGTGTGATAGCACCCACGCAATAGCAACTTGGGCAGGCGTCTTCTCCCGCTCCGTTCCAATACGAATGAGCGTTTCCACCACCCGATCAGCGTCAGGTGTCATGACTTCCTCAAATCCCAACCGTCCCTGTCCCCACGGTGTATCAGGCGGTGGCTGTGTGCCGTGCCGAAACCGTCCCGTTAATAACCCGATAGCCAGCGGACTGTATGTCATCATCCCCAACCCTTCCGCACGGCAGAAAGGCATAATCTCCCGTTCAGGAGAGCGGTCGAGCAGATTATAATGGTTCTGCACGCAGATAAAGGACGCAAGGTTGCGACGATCGCTGATCCACAACCCTTTACACACCTGCCAGGCATCAAAGTTGGCGCAACCGACATACCGCACCTTCCCCTGTCGTACCAAATCATCTAGTGCCCGCAATGTTTCCTCTATCGGCGTTGTCGGATCCACATGATGCAGCAGGTAGACATCAATGTAGTCCGTCTGAAGACGCGACAGGCTTTTTTCGACTTCCCGCATGATATGAAAACGTGATAGTCCCCGGTCATTTGGTACCGTTGGGTCATTCGATCCCTTGTTGATGGGTTCGCATACTTTGGTGGTAATAACGAACTGATCCCGCCGTCCCTTGATAACCTCGCCAAGGACCCGTTCAGAATCCCCGCGCTGATAGGTGTTTGCACAGTCAATGAAATTGACGCCGCTCTCTATTGCGCGTTCAATTGTCTCCCGTTGGATTGCTTTATCGGGTCGTCCACGAAAGGCAACCCCCAGACAGATGGGCGAAACCTGAACGCCCGCCACACCAAAGTTGCGATATTCCATTAATTCTCCTCCGCAAGAAGTCATCTAAGTCAAAGTCAATATTGTGTGCCCCTGATCCGGCATATATCGATGAATGGGGATTGACTTGCCGGTCCTGATAGATTCCGTGATTGCCGCATCAATCTCCATGTGTCGCAGCCCCGCCCAACCGTCCGCGACGAAAGCTCTCCCCTCCTTAATTGAAGCGACAAAATCGGCGATGTGATCCTCGAATTGGGCAGTATACGTGCCACCATCTAACTGTCGTGCATCGCTCCAACGGGTCACATCATGCGAACCGTGTAGGTGCCAATATGCGGTACCAGCGATGTTGTCAATCGTCGCCTCTCCTAACTCGCCGATCCATTTAATCTGAAATTGCAAGCCCAAGTCCTGCGAAACCGCCAATGTCCCTACCGCACCACTCTCGAACTTCAGACATGCCGCCTTGTTTCCCATCTCCTCGTCGTCAGCATAGGCGAAAACCGCCTCAACCTCCCCACTCAGAAACCGCACCATATCAATGATATGATTCCAGGATCCCAGAGCAGTACGGGCTTGAATCTGCCGAAGTTGCCCCAATTGACTGCTCTGGATGATCTCTTTCACCCGCCTAACATTGCGTGAGGCGTGGAGACAAAAACAGATACCAAAGTGTACATCGTGCCGCCTCCATTCGTCAATCATCTCTTGGGCGATCGGCACATCAGAGGGTTGGATTTTGTACTGTCCATCCGCTCCCGCCAACGGCTTTTCAGTGAACACATGCAGTCCCCGCCGCAGACATTTCATGACAAGCTCATACCGATACCCCTCACCGACAGGAATATCCACGATGTCGATCTCTTCCGCGTCGAGCATCTCGTCCACATTCGTATAGGCTGGCACACCGTACCGCTCTGCCCCCGCCCTCGCCCGTTCCTCAACAATGTCGCAGACAGCAACAATCTGGCAATCGGTCAATCTGGCAAACGAAGGCGCATGGTGATTTAACCCCTGTGCACGATACCCAAGAATTGCAACTTTGAACATTGGAATTCCCTTTTGCCTTTACCCAACTGTATCCCAAAGCTGTGTCAGGTACTCACGGCTCCTTTGTAGGACAGCGATACGCTCCTCGTCCGGAACATTTTCGCAGTTAATAAGATGGACGCGGTCTCCCGCATTCCGTTTGAACGCCTTGATGTACAGTTCAAATGGACTATGTCCGGTCCCCAATTCAATCGACCACATCGGGCGCGGACGATCTTTTGCCAGACTATGATCTTTCCAACCCACAACCGGTATCCGATTGGGATACTCGTCGACGAGCAACCACCCGTAACCCTCTGCGGTAGTCATGTGTCCGATGTTGAGGATAATGCCGGCGTTCTCGCACGGCATCGAGTCGAGCAGGAGGCGGCAATCGTCTAGCCCCTCCACCCACGCAGTATAATGAATATCAACCCCAATCCGAAGTCCTTCGTTCATAAAGGCCTCTGCAACTGTGTTCATGCAGGTAGCTAGCCGTTTGATTTCCTTCGCTTTCTCCGCTGTAGGGGCCTTAGATCTCCCACAGCTCGAAACAGGGTGCGTTAAGTATTTGCACTCCAACGCCAATGCGTAAGCTGCATACTCTCTTAACCCCGCAATCGTCGGTTCGATCCCAGCGTCGCTGTTGATATTGATGTCCCCGGAAAAATGAAGTGCACCGATTTCTAATCCCGCGTTACGTATGGCTTTGCGGACGTGCTCAGGGTCAGAGTCTAACACGTTGGGGAACGGACTTTCACTCCTACCCTCCGCATTTACAGGATCCGCTGCCCGACTCGTTAGCAGCAAGACGAAATCGAAACCGAGTTCTTTGATTGCTGCCAAAGTCTTTTCAAACGACATATGATGTCCGACTGCGTGGGTCACAACGCCAAATTTCATTAATCTTCAACTCCTTATTTTATGTCTAATTTCTGATTGTGCCCCTCTATTCCCTAAAAAAAACTTGCCGAGTCGATAGTTTTTCTTGTAAAATTTAAGGAATCCGATGTTGATTCGCGTAAACACGAATCTAATCCGTGCTATCATGCAACCAAATCACCCGCCCGGAGAGAAGAACGTCATACTATGGTAGATTTTAGAATTACTGAGACACTCCCAATGGACAGCTAACCCCCTAAATCCCCCTTATCAGGGGGACTTTTGAAGCTGCGCGAGGGTTGGAGTTATTGGCAAATGTCTACCTATTTTTCTAATTCACCATAAATCGAATCTCTGGGAAATTCTGATACTTCTAGGAGGACTAACAATGGAACTACGAGTGGAATACTGCTCTGCTTGAAACTACCTACCCAGAGCCGTCAGTTTGACGGACGATTTATTGAGCAAATTCAAAACAGATGTCAAAGGACTCACACTTGTTCCCAGTGGTGGAGGCTGCTTTGAAGTCTCCCTGAACGGAAAGCTGATTTACTCTAAGCTAGAAACGGGAGAATACCCAACCACAGGGCAGATTGTCTCTGCCATCAATGGTGGTTAAAGACACCCCCTACGATGCGTGGTGAGCCAGTCAAACAATCATCACGCATCACGTTTCACGCTTTCTGCGTTTGCACCCTCTTTTGACATGCCCTTTATGGTAGATTTTAGAATTACTTAGACACTGCCAATCGGCGCAGTTGGAAACAGCGCCTACCAAACATGAGGGGCGAAAGTGTTTATTTATTTTTATGATTCACTATAATTGAAATCAACGTATAACTCTCGCATTACCCCTCGCATATCCATCTCGTATTCTATATCCACAATCGGCGGACGCGACGGATACCAATGGACGCCGTGCCCCTTACCTGCGACTAGCTTCGGAAGCACAATCTCTTCGACAAGCTCGCTGATTGGATACACCGTATAGATATTAATCCGATTCACCGTATCCCACGTCCCACCCAACCCCAAGAGGCGTTCCTCCATCACTTCGACAACATAAGTCGCCTTCTCCCGTATCGCATCTCTATCGGTTTCCCCGCGCCGAACAATCCCTTCGGAGTTCAACGCCGCCTCCAACAGTTCACCGGCACCAGCAATGATAAAGGTCGATTGTGCTGCATCATCGCAAGGAAGCACATACGAAAAGCCGTAGAGCATCGGGGCTGCCGGTGGCTCTACCAACGGTGCCACATTTGTGCGTGCCAACGGATTGAGTTCATCCACATAAAGCCCCCACTCCTGCAACACTTCACAGTACCCACGATTAAAGTCAATGAATCCTTCCATGGTAAAAGGTGCCGGACTTCGGAGTTGAATCGCACATAACGCTGTCCGCTCCTGTCCTTGCACCCTCAGATACGCCTCAATGCCCGTAAACCCCTCACGCCATGGAATAGGCTGCTTCAGTGTAACGTTGACGATTTCGTGACCGGCATCAGCGATCACCCCGCAGGAATACGGATCGATCCCCTTGAGAAAGTGGTAATGACCTTTCGGATTATGAATAAGCACAACTCCCTCCATAAAGTAGTAGGCACGTTGCTTTGAATCCCGATCCTATCGGGGCTCCGCGTGCCGTAACCACCGTATCTACCATTTTGCATCATTCTGTGTATCTTTCCGACACAGACCACACATATCGCGGCTGATAACCAAAAGCCACTTCCGCCTTGGCACAACTCATAGGAGAAATATGACCGGGCATCGCATCACGAACCTCCGTCTTATCGCCGAAGTACTGTTCCACCAACGTCGCAGTCGGTTCCGACAGTACAACCCGCGTCCCCGTGATATTGTAAATACCCGAAGATACCGATTCTGCCTCAACCGCCAATCGACACGCAATTGCAGCATCACGAGCGTCCGTGCGTGTCCATAACAGAGAAGTTCCCTTGCTCGGATCCTGTACTAACTCATCAACCTCTGCGTCCAGTTGTGCTGGCGTCCGAATTCCCATCAATCGGAACGAAAGGATCGTAAGCCCAAAACGCTTGACGAAGTAATCCGCAGCCTCTTCACCCGCCACTTTTGAAAGTGCGTAACAGTTAGCAGGGCGTAACGGATGGGCTTCATCAACCGGGACATAGACCGGTGATTCCTTAGCAAATCCATAGACCTGTGCGCTAGACGCTGAAACCGCACGTTGAATCCCCAAGTCCGCACACGCCTGAAATAGGTTAAAGGTCCCTTGCACGTTATCTCCATAAGTACGTGTATCAGGGACAACACCCGCATTCGCCCACGCACCCAAATGGACAACCACCTCCGCTTCCGCAGCCGCCAACGCTTGATACACCTCACCGGCATCGGTCAGATTAACGCACAAAAAACGAGAATTTCCCGATTCAGACGCTAGTATATCAACACTAGTAACATTATGTCCCGCACTTACCAATTCCTTCACAACATAACGACCAATGCGGCCACTCGCCCCGGTAACCAGAATCTGCATTTTCAACTCCTTTTCATTGCCTTAATTTCCTGACTTTGGTAAACTGAAAGAGGTCATCGTTTGCTCTCAACTATAGTAAATGCTAAAAATAAATAGACACTTTCGTCCCCCGGTCGGTGCGATTTCTCACCGCACCGCATCGGCGCAGTTGGAAACAGCGCCTACCAAACGAGAGAACGGTAGGTGCGGTTTCTCACCGCACCGGTTTGGAGTGTCTCATTAATTCTAAGATCCACTATAATTCATTTCCAGATGAAAGGCAATCTATGGACTTTAACGAAATCAAATTTCAGGACGCAAAAACACAAACCTACCTCGGCAGTCCGAGCATCGTCCGACTTGCGGACGGGACACTGCTCGCAACGCACGACTATTTCGGCAAAAGCTGCCCCCTGAACCACGAAAACGAGGAACACCTTACCAGCGTATACCGTTCTGCAAACGATGGAGAAACTTGGACCAACCTCACCCACATCGCCAACACATTCTGGAGTTCGCTATTCACCCACAACAGTGATGTGTACCTATTCGGCACATCACAGCAATACGGCTCAATCGTCATCCGGCGCAGCTGTGATGGTGGATATACATGGACCCACCCCAAAGACGAGAAATCCGGCTTGCTGTTTAAGGGCGGTCCTTTCCGCGAACCTCCCAATTACCACTGCGCCCCCGTGCCAACTCTTCTGAAAAACAGCAGACTGTACCGGGCATTCGAGGACTGCGATCCGTGCGTCTGGGGCAGCGGCTTCCAATCCCTCGTAATCTCCGCCGACGCAGATGCAGATCTCCTAGACGCTGCAAACTGGACGATGAGCAACAAACTCCCCTTCGATCCGGCATGGGTTCCAGAGGACTGGGGAGAATTGGAGCGTCCGGGCTGGCTGGAAGGGAACATAGTAGAAACAAAGGAAGGAAAGATCTGGAATATCCTCCGCTTCAATTCGCTTCCGCTGTGGGACAAGGCAGCAATCGTTAAAGTTCACGACGACGGCAAGACCATCACATTCGATCCAGAGACAGGGTTCATCGACTTTCCCGGCGGAATGACGAAGTTCACCATCCGTTTTGACGCGGAGACTGGGCTTTACCTGACTCTTAGTAACAACAATCCTAACCCAAATCAACCCTCTCGCCGCACAGTGCTGTCATTGCACATCTCTGAAGACCTCCTCCACTGGAATCACAGACTGACGTTGCTAGAGGATGATCAGGGCTTGCCTTACGAGCAATCCGTTCAGTTAACCGGTTTCCAGTATGTGGATTGGCAGTTCGACGGCGACGACATTCTCTACATCGTTCGCACCGCCTATGACGGTGCGCATAACTATCACGACGCCAACCGGATCACGTTCCATCAAATCCGCAACTTTCGACGCTTGCTGTAGGTTGGGTTGAACAGGAACTGTGAAACCCAACTATATCCTAGGGCGCGCATCTTGCCCGATCAATTGGGACGATAGATGTTATAACTCAAAAAGAGAAAAAGGAGTAGGACTTACGCAGTTAAACGGTCAAAGTTCTGTAGTTCGGCGATTCATTGCCGCAGGGCATCGTTCCCAACCCTAGTCTCCCCGATCGAATCGGGACAGGCGGAACGGATGCCCGATAAATCGGGCAACTACAATCGACGTGCGTAAGTCCTGGGGAGAAAAGAACACCTTTGGCTTAGCTCACTTTCTCACTTGCTCACCTGCCCATTTTCATTCTTCTCGCTAGTAGAGCGACACGTAGCGAATTAGGTACGCCTACCATACAAACACCGTCCCCAACAGTTCAGTGGGGGTATCCCGCAGTGTGTCATAGATCCGTTTGGCTTCGCTCACTGGAACGACATCGCGGATTAACGGCGCGATCTTCACCATCCCTCGATCGACCAGACGACACAGATTCTGTAGATCGTCGCGATCAAAGTGGCTGTTCTGCTTCAGTTGAATCTCCTGTCCCTGACCGAGGTTAAAGGTATAGGTAACTTTGCCCCGTCCGGCGATGAATATAACCCTACCACGGCGACGCACAGCACTGATCAGTTGATCTTCCATGCCCGGTACACCAGCAAAGTCAATCACCGCATCGAATGTTCCGTCTGCAACCCCTTTTTCCCAGCCATCACCCGAAACATCCAGAACGGTTTCCGCTGCACCGATTTCCCTAGCGAGCTCCAGACGGTTAGGACTGATATCACAGAGTGTGGCACGGGCACCCATCACGGTTGCAATCTGTGCAGCGACCTGCCCGATAATACCAGCCCCCACGATCAGCACCCGTTCTCCCATCTCCAACTCGGTGTTGCGACAGGTACGCATGGCAACACTGGTCATCCCGAAAAGCGCAGCCTCCGTGCGGTCAACCGAATCAGGCAGCTTGATGAGCAGGTCATCCTCTGCCATCACGACATATTCCGCATGGATGGCACTCATGTATAGCACATCTCCGACCTGCAGCCCGCTAACATCAGGACCGACCTCAATCACCCGCCCCACATTTTGGTAGCCGTTCCCGCCGGTGGGCAGTTGTTCGTCCTTCGGCGCGTAGTTTCCACCAATCAGTTGATTGCGTTCCGTGCCGTTTGTTATCCCGGAATAGATCGTCTCGGTTTTGACCTCGTTGCCGGTTGGTCCCTCCGGCTCGGGCCAACCGTCGACAAGCACTTTCTGCCGTCTCTTATCAGGCAAGCCTTGAATGCTCAATGTACGCATTAACTTTCTCCCCCTAAACCCTGCCCGCTAGCCACTGAATACCCTGCGAAATCACCGCACGGAAATTTGGGTCAGAGAAAACCTGATCGTCGTGACCCGACTGACAACAGAACACGCGCGCGTTTTTGTACTGTCGCGCCCACGCCAACGTTTTCATGCTATCGGGGTGATTGGTGGTCAACAGCAGTTCACTGTCCTCACCCGGATCCGCCATGATATAGATCTCATCCACCATCTCCCATGGGTTCAATCCCCTTGTAGTCGGGTGCTGCGGATCCACGATGTCAACATGCACGGTCTGGTCAATCTGGACGCCGAAACCCCGATCTTGAATGCCGCACAGATCCGACCACAGCTGCCACTCTGGAAACGCAAGGATGGCGTGATGCAGTACCAAGATACCCGTCCCATCTTCGCCTAACCTTTCAATCGCTTCCCTGATTCTCCCCTCATCAGGTGTCACCCGATGAAAATTGTAGAACACAAGGGCATTGTACTGATCTCGGACTTTGCCGGCATCCGCCGCAAAGTTCTCCAGATCCTGTAAGTAAAAATCAATTTCGGGAATACTCCTGAACAACCCGTGAAACCCCGGCACATCAAAGGCATGTTGCCCAGTGATCACCGCTGTCTTAATCTTGCTCATAATTCCTCCAATTACAAACAATTACCGCTCATGTTAAGATTTAGTGCAACAGAAACCGAGTTTTCAAGAAAAAACTCGGTTTATCTTCGTGTTCCACTCGTTCCGCAAGGCGGAATCCCAATGTATCGGGACGAAAATCCTTGATGAATCGGGACTTGCACTTTCTTTTTAGATGAGCCACAATTACAAATATCAAGTCGGCAATTTCGCTCCAACATAAATAAGATCATGCCGATTATAGTCGAAGGCAAAGTGGACATACTCCTCCTCCGCGTTCACAAAACCATCTGGATACTGAAGTTGCCCAGGAAAATCAATCAGCGTCCGCCTGTGTTGCCATGTCTCCATATCGTCGTCGGAAGCCCATAACGCCAACGGGTTTCGGACGCCGGGCTTCGGATTCGGGTTATGGATCAGGACAATCCGCCCAGTGCTGAGACGGTGCAGCCGAAACTTTGTGCCGGGGTTCGGGATGTCAGTTGGAACCGGTGCCGACCACGTCCGTCCCCAATCTGTCGATTCGCTCCTTTTCAGATAGCCGGTACGATCAGCGCGGATAAGCATCACCAACCGACCATCGCGCAATTCGACGAGATTATTTTCTGCCCAACCAGCAGTCGGTCCGGTTTCGGCAGATTTCTCCCATGTCTGTCCCTTGTCACCACTGATTAGCACACCGTTGACCGCACTATTAAACGATCCATCCGCTAGCGGAGAAACAACGGGATCAGCTACCGTATCGTAGCTTTGGAACGGTAGAAACCACTCACCCCAACTGCTAATGTAGAGGTTACGTATAAAAGCCCTCCTCGGCAGCAGCGTGGAAGGCACTGGCTCGCTCCACGTTTCACCACTATCCCCGCTGGTTAGGACAAAGACCTGCCAATCCTCGAAGCGACCAAGATGACTCTCACCGAGGATGCGAATCTTTTCGCCGTGGACAATGACCTCAGAGAGAAGACAAGCACGATCCTCGAAACGGAGGATAGTTTCCGGCGGGCTCCACGTCGCTCCCTGATCTGCCGAACGGCATATCGCTATATGATTCTCTAACTCCGGCTCGTGTGTACCCCCTGTCATGAAGATGATGCCCCAGTCGCCATTGGGGAGTTGGCGCAACGCCTGATCGCAAACGCAGTGATTCGGCGGCGAACCTTTGTACACATGTGCGTGATGATCCATAAAGTTTATCTCCTACAACTCAAAAACTGAATCACAGAACCATATGTCTGCCCATATAGTTCATCAGAACGGTACGACGCTCGGTATCGCTCTTCCACGTATAAGCGCCGTGCGTCTGTGCTCCCGCCATGAACATAAGCACATCGCCCGCCTTCATAGATACATGCTGAACCAGTCCCATAGGCTCATCGCAGGATTGGACGCCCGGCGGCATAGGATATCTTGCCTTATGGCTACCGGGTACGCACACGAACCCACCATCCGCTTCGGTCACATCGCGCAGCTGCCACGCCACATTCACCGAGTCACAGTAAGCTCGTCCATTCTGGAAGAAGTAGCTATTTCCCGGCCTCGCAGGATCGCTGCCACTGTGCAGGGCGTGTCCAGCAGTTCCCTTCACCGAGCATATCGCTGTGGCGTTGCCATAGCGGAACCCACTCCCTTCCATCCAGTTTAATCGATGTATCACCGCCGGATGGGCAATCATCTCTCGGAAAGGATCGCAATACGGCTTCGGCAGTTCAAACAGTCCTCCAAGATCAGGTCGCCCCGTTCCCGCAAGCGTCTGTGAGCCTTTGTCAGGGGCACCACCCACCACAATCTGATCTGCAAATTTGTCGATTGCCTCATTCGCCGCTTCAAGCCACGCCGCATCCATCACATTCCGAATCACAAGGTGCCCGCACAGATCCCAGAAGTAGAGTTCCTTTTCGTCAACTGCCGATTCAGGATCGCGGGTATAGATCGACGGATGATACACTTCGGACAACTCATCAATCCAACAGGTTTTCCCATCCGATTTCACCGCAGGTGGCGGGTAGGCATGATGGAAATTCTGTCCCTGCATCACCGCCCGTTGCACCGGCGTCAACTCCGTCATCCACTCAGGAGGTGATTCCTTCTCATCTGTGGCATCAGCATCAATTGACCGACGCGCGGTGTTAGCGACGTACCCGTATGCGAGCAGTTGCTGCGGACCTTTCCCTTTCCACGGTCTCACCCCGTGAAGTGTGGTCTCGGCACAGAGCAGCAGGTCCCCCGCTTTAAGAGACGGCTGGAGGGTCAATCCCATATCGTCCGCGCCGGTCAGGACATCTCTCGGGGTTTCGACGTAGTTCTTGTGGCTGGCTGGGATCAGGACAAAACCACCATCGTCTTCTTCTACGTCTGCCAGTGCCCAAACTGCAATTACCCCCTGACAGAACCGGGCATCGTTCTGTTGATAATAACTACGAGCCAAGTCCCGCGGCTCGTTGCCGCCGACTAGCGGACTACCTACCTCCTCCCCCGCCTCTCCGAGGAGACGCGGCTCCCGGTCAAGTTGGAACTCTTCCCCACAGATCTGGTTGAGATACCACTCCAACACGGGGTGGTCGCGTAGTTTCGCTAAAGATTCCGGTAACGGGGTAGTTCCTTTCTGATCGAGATCCCGGTTACACGCTGCAATATCTTCTCGCGTCAGGACATCTCGAACAATTAGATAACCAGCTACATCGAAGCAGTAGTTCTCCTCGTTGCTCATCTGCTCTCGGTCCATCACGTCCCCCTCGGCACTTTGCCCTCTATCTTTTTACGTTTTATGCCTCATGACAACACTTCAGCCAAGCGCTGGGCGATAGCTCTCTCCTCGCCCGGCAACAGCGTCATCGGATTGAACACCACAGTGTCACTACCTCCACCGTTCACAATGGAGGGCGTTCCCTCTCTTAATTCGCTATTTACCTGTTCTGCTGTCTTCCCCACCGAAGTATCGAGGGTGATTTGCACCGATGGATGCTGCTTGGCATCAACCACCTCTGCCTGAACTCCATCGATAGATTCAACCGCTTCGGCGATATGTTCCATCTGTGCACGCCATTCGGCATACTCCTCTTTTTCATCCTTCGCAAGGAAAATCTCAACGGCTGTGAGCAGGCCCATGACCTCCTCTTTCCCCACCTTCATACCGCGCCCAATCGCGCTGTGCGGGTTAGAGTTGTAACGTGCTGCTTCGACAAACTCCGGCTTCCCAATGACCAATCCTGAATTTTGGGGACCGCGCATCCCTTTGCCACCGCTGAAGTTCACCAACGACGCACCCAATCCAGCAATCTCCGTCAAGTTAGATCGGGGCGGCAACTGGGCGGCTGCATCGACCACCACAGGCACGCCGCGCGCTGTTGCTTCAGGGATGATTTCTGCAAGCTGCTCTTTCGGCTGTGCGCCAAAGAAGAAGACAATCGCCGCGGTATTGGGACCAATCGCATCTATCATATCCGATGCCGTAACCGCTTCGCGTGTGCCGACCTTGACTAACGTGCCACCGACCGCCTCGATTCCCTGATGGATGTAGAAATGCGAATCAACAAGACTGATAATAAACTCGTTTTTTGCACCGCTCGTGTCAGGTAGCTTGTGAACACGATCCATATCTGTGCCCGTCAAACACGCGGCAGCCGAGACCTGCACACCACTCGCAGCACCACAAGAAACAAACGCAGCTTCGACCCCAATCATCTCCGCTAATTTGTCCCCAACCCTCTCATGGAGTTCATTGAGATGGATGAACGAAGTTGCTGCCTCACGCATGGATTCGACCACTTCCGTCGGCATGATGCTGCCGCCCAGCGTCGTGATGGTCCCACTTGCGTTAATAAAAGGTTTGATACCTATATCTTGATACGTTAGCATTGAATTCCTCCTGATAGATTTCGATTATAAATATAAATCCAACCAATTTTTCGCATGGTTGTTAAAGTCAGCACATGATGAATGCCCCAGATCGGGGTAGATCATTAACGCTTTATGGCTTACAATCCGTTCAAACACCGGGACAATCGTGTGGTACGGACAAACGTCATCTTTCATTCCGATATTGACCAGCATAGGACGGGTAATCATCTCCACCAGATTGAGCGGATCAAAATAGGCAAGCGTTTCAAGAACGGACTCCCTCTGGTCAGGGTGCTGGCTTAGATATTCGCCCAACTCGACATACGGGTTCGTTTTCACATCAATAGCAAGCGGATAGTTACACAAAAACGGCTCTTCGGCAACCCCAGTTTTAATTCGCCCATCCAAGGAACTCGTTGCAAGCGTGAATCCACCACCCTGACTACGACTCCACATCCCAATCCGGTCCGGGTCAACTTCGGGACGACTCGTCAGAAAATCGATACCCCGCACACAATCCATATATGCCCCACGATAGAAATACCTGTCCCGATCGGTAATATGATACGTGAGGTACGTTCCCGATTCAATTTGCCATTCTGCTTTGCTCTCCCCTTGACTGCGCGGAAACAGCGTGAGGACAGCGTACCCCTGAAGCACAATCTGCGTCGGGATCTGCTTGCTTCCACTATAACCGGGGACAGCCAGAATCGCCGAGCATTTGCCCCGCGGATTATCCTTCGGCACCGAGTACCAACCCCGGAGTTTGATGCCGCCAAAACTGGTCAGCGTTACATTATAGGTGTCAAACTCTCGACCGCTCAACTCAGGCGCCGGTGAGAGTTCAGGCTCCATCGGGACTTTATCAAGCGCCGCACGCGTCCCGTCCCAAAACTCCCGAATATCATTTGGTGAATACATACCCCAATCCCTCCGTCGAAGGTGAAGCGTCAATTGAGGATAGGCAATCTATTTCTACCCTATTCCTTAGTTTCTCATCATACCGTTTTGCAAAAAAGCTGTCAATAAAAAAGATAGGACAGATCCTTCGTAGAGAACGCAGATCTGCGTTCCATTTATACCTTTCACCCTATCGAACCGTTGCTTCCTACACATTACGCATAATGTATTATGGTTCAGGTGACAACTTAGGTTATTTTCTTAAAAATCAAATAACAATCTCTGTTGATTTCATCGTAGCATTCGTGTTATAATTATGACTGATCAGTCGTCTGCCGAAAATTTATCCGAATTGACCGCTGATTTTCGCTACTCATTCCAAATGAAAAGGGTCTCAAATTCAAAGGAGGGAGCGCGTTTTTAATGGCTTACTACATAACAGAAGAATGTGTCGGTTGCATGGCATGTCTAACAAATTGCCCCGTTGATGCCATCACCGGTGACCGCAAAATGCTTCATATTATCGACCCAGATATCTGCATCGACTGTAGTGCGTGCGGTATGGTCTGTCCGGTCGAAGCCATCCATGATCAGAATGGAGATGTCGCTAAATTTATTAAGCGACCCAAAGATCGCCCAATCGCCGTCATCTACGAGGAACTCTGCTCTGGCTGTGATTTCTGTGTCCACATCTGTCCGTGGGATTGCCTAGAGCTTAAAGATCCAGCGACCGGCGAACATGCCGAGAGTTTCTTCGGTATCTGCGAACTTGTGAAACCAAGGGATTGTGTCGGATGCAAACTCTGTGAAGAGGTCTGTATCAAAGATGCAATTCGTGTTGAATCTCCAATCTTAGTTGAATGGCAAGAAGCGGCGGATTAATTATGATTAGAAGCATGACAGGCTACAGCCGGCATAAAGCAGAAACATCCTTTGGCCAGTTGATTATTGAAATCAAATCGTGGAACGCTCGCTACTGTAAAGTAACCGTGCGCACCCCAGAATTTCTATCCAGATTCGATCATCAAATCAACAGCACCATACGGAATCGGATTTCAAGAGGACAAGTCCAAGCCACAGTTGAGTGGACTGAAGACGCTTCCGTTTCAAACCAACTCCCCATTCTCGATTCTAAGTTGGCAGAACAGTATCATCAAGCGCTTGTAAAATTACAAAATAGGCTCCAATTCGGGGACGAGATTTCGCTCTCTTTGTTAGTGCAACTCCCCGGTGTCCTAACTGCACAGAAAGCCGATTTGGACGAAGAAGCGGTGTGGAAGGTGTTACAATCTCACCTAGAAACCGCTCTGGATGGATTGGAAACCACCAAGCAGGCAGAAGGCACTGCTATGCTTGAAGAAATCAAAGGGCTCCTCCACTCTATCCAACTCCTGACCCGGAAGATAAAGGCGGCTAGCGCGGACCTCGTCGAATCCACGCATACAAGACTTGAAGCGCGTTTGAACGAACTCCTTGAGGGGCGAGTTAAAATGGACCCACACCGCCTTACCATGGAGGCGGGCATCATCGCCTCTCGTTCGGACATCACAGAGGAACTGGTACGGCTCGATAGCCACTGCTCTCAGTTTGATGAATATCTGCAAGCAACCCAGCCCATCGGCAGACAACTCGATTTTCTACTGCAAGAGATGAATCGAGAGGTCAACACCATCTCTGCCAAAGCGTCTCGATCCTCCATCTCCTACGCCACCGTTGCCCTGAAAACAGAGATCGAAAAAATTCGGGAATTGGTTCAGAATGTGGAATAATCAACCCTCCCAGAAGGGATTATTCATTCTTATATCGGGACCCTCTGGAACCGGCAAAACAAGTGTTATCAAAGCACTTTGCGAAAACGATACAACGTTAGCGTTTTCGATCTCTGCAACAACCCGCCCACCCCGCTCCGACGAGGTTGATGGTGTTGACTATTACTTTCTAGATGAAACCGAATTTGAGGACCGGATTCAGTGTGGTGGTTTTCTGGAATGGGTGAAATATGGCGGACACTACTACGGCACCTTAAAATCCACAATAGAATCAACGATCGAAAAAGGTCAGGATCTGGTTCTAGAAATTGATGTGCACGGTGCAATGAAGGTAAAAGACCTCGGCATCCGGTATACCAGTATATTTCTCCTCCCTCCCTCCCTCGAAAGTTTAGAGAAACGGCTTCGCAACCGCAAGACAGAATCCGATTCGGAACTTGAACAACGTTTGCTGACAGCGAAATCAGAACTCGATTATTTTCCAGACTACGACTACTATGTTTACAATCTGGATAACAATGTCGAGAAAGCTGTAACTCAAATTCGCCATATCATCTCCGCAGAGTGCTGCCGAATCGACGACCAGCTTCTCGATGCAATCTCCCAAGAGTTCTGTCGCTAGTAACCCTAACGGGAAGGCTATCCCCCACTCCCACACTGTCTCCCGATGCCAACGAAAAGGAAGATTGACATGAACGGAGATGACAGGGCAAAAACCCCTAATACACTGAAAGTCGAAATCTCAGTCCGCAACTTTGGACCGATTGCACAGGCAGATCTCGATCTGCGCCCACTGACGGTGTTCGTTGGACCGAGTAACACTGGTAAGACCTACCTCTCTGTGCTGATCTATGCGCTGCACCGTGTCTTTGAGGGATTCTCAAGATTTCCCAGATTGGACATCATATGGCTCCTAGGGTATGGGTTGAATTCCGCTTCTTCGACAGATAATATTGAGTTAGAAAAAGAATTTCGGGAGGTATTCAACAAGCTGCACAGGGGACAACCGCTCAAATTTTCGGACCTGCCTAAGGTAGTGCGTGAGCCTACACAATCTAGTCTCAATGATTTAAAGGGGCACAGCAATGTCTTGGAGACTGAGCTCAAACGTTGTTTCGATCTCGATTCCGTTTCGGAGTTGATACGGTCAACCTGTGGACCACATGATGAAATAAAAATTTCATTCAAGGTCAATGAGCCAAATCAGAATCTCTGTGACTTTGACATAAGGGTCTCCAAATCAGAGGTTACTGTAGATGGAGGTATCAATAGGGAGATGGTTATTTCCCAAGATCCCTCTCAACCTTTCTTTGGGCCTAGTAAAATCATAGCACAACGGTACTATTTGCCGGCTGCCCGGAGCGGCATTATGCAGAGCCATCGGGTCATAGCTAGCTCACTTGTTGCGCGCTCCACCCGCGCTGGTTTAGAAACATTAGAGGTTCCTACACTTTCGGGAGTAGTAGCGGATTTCATGGAGCAGCTTATACTCTACAAAGAACAGACAAAATCAGATGACGGAATGAATCATATTGCGGATTCACTAGAGTCTGACGTGCTTGCTGGGAAGATAATTATGAACCCTTCACCAACGGGGTATCCCGAATTTCTCTATCGCCCACAGGAAACGGAACAGAATATGCGTCTGACCCGTTCCTCGTCGATGGTATCCGAACTCGCTCCCCTTGTCCTGTATATCCGGGGTCTCGTCCGCCCCGGCGACACGCTCATTATTGAGGAACCCGAAGCCCATCTACACCCCGCCGCCCAAGCCCAAATGGCAGCGGCACTCGCCCGCCTGGTCCGCGCAGGCGTAAAGGTGCTTGTCACCACCCATAGCGACTTCATGCTCCAAGAGATTGGAAACCTGATGCGTGTCGGTATGCTCAAGGAAAAAGGGGCACTGAAGAAAGAGACCAACGATTGGCTGTTACCGGAAGAGGTGGGAACATGGCTGTTTCAAAAGAACGGGAAAGTAAAGGAAATCGAGTTTGACCGCATCAAGGGCATAGAACCGATAGAGTATGAAGACGTTGCCGAGGCACTCTACAACCGTTGGGGGGATCTTCAATACGAACTCGATAAGAAAACAGGAAATGAGGAAGATAAAGCATGAGTGAGGTGCTCAACGAAATCCGGACACGGGTGGGCGAAGAAAATCTGAGCACCTTACGGAGTAGAAGCGGTTGTGGCGTGAACATGACTGAAGCACCTTCCCCTCGAATTGTGATAGACGCAGACCGCGCGTTCCCAGCACACGGGATGACGGGAAAACGATGCGACTATATTATTTTTTTCTGTGACACCGCTAACAACCGCCTCGTCGTGGTTCCAATTGAACTCAAAGGCGGCGATGTCAAGGCATCAGAGATCTCTGAACAGTTGCAAGAAGGCGCGAACTTTGCCGAACGTTTTACACCGGAGGCTACCGAAACCGTATGCCTCCCACGCCTATTTCACAAAGGAATTCACAAGAAAGAATTTCAGCAGCTTCAAAGGGCTAGTGTGCGTTTCCGCGGAGAAGCCGAACCGATTAAAACAGCGCGCTGCGGTAGTTCTCTGAGGCAAACACTATCGTAGCCTGACACAGGTGTTAAAGAAAAGTCCCGGTTGATCAAAGTACCTCACACCGCAACTCCATTCAGCATTTGCTCCCTTAAATACCATGCCAACCCTCACCCTCAAACCCACACATAAACCCGTCAGAGAATACTACACCGCACTTGACCGATACGCGCAACTCGGTGTCACGCATGAAACCGCTGTCCGTTCAGCGTTCCAATTCCTGCTTGAATCTTGTGGACGACAGTTTGATTGGACGCTGGTCCCCGAACATTCAATGACCGGAGATCAAAACAAGCCGATTATCGTCGATGGCGTGTTGATGGATGGCTTCAGGTTGATTCACGGCTATTGGGAAGCGAAGGATATCCACGACGACTTACCCGCCGAAATAGTACACAAGTTTGAGAAAGGCTACCCCCGCGACAACATCCTCTTCCAAACCCCACACCGCGCTATCCTTTGGCAGAACGGTCAGCAGGTACGCGATGCCGATCTGACCGATCCGGCGCAACTGATAAAGATCTTCGACACCTTTTTTGCCTACCGTCCACCAGAATATACCGAATGGGAGGAGGCTGTCGCACAGTTCAAAGACAGAGTGCCAGACATCGGGAACGGATTAGCGGATTTAATCCAAGAGGAGCGGGATGCCAACCCTCACTTTGTCGCGGCGTTTGGGGCTTTTCATGAGAAATGTCAGCAATCAATCAACCCTAATCTCTCTGAAGCAGCTGTTGAGGAGATGCTGATCCAGCACCTCTTGACCGAGCGCATCTTTCGCACCGTTTTCAATAACCCTGACTTCACTCGCCGCAATGTCATCGCCAATGAGATTGAGAAGGTGGTAGATGCACTCACAGAGCAGTCGTTTAGCCGCGACGATTTTCTGCACAGTCTTGACCCCTTTTATGCTGCAATCGAACGCACTGCCGAGACTATCAACGACTTCTCCCAAAAACAGGGGTTTCTTAACACCGTTTACGAGCAGTTTTTTCAAGGCTTTTCGGTGGAGGTTGCAGATACGCACGGAGTGGTCTACACGCCGCAGCCAATTGTCGATTTTATGGTGAGAAGCGTAGATCAGATATTACAGACTGAATTTGGGGAGGTGAACGAAGGGCAGGCAGCCACGAGGGCTGCCCCTACGATTTCGGATAGGGATGTCCACATCATTGATCCGTTTGTGGGGACAGGCAATTTCATTGTGCGGGTGATGCGCGAAATTCGCAAAACCGCTTTGGCGAAAAAGTACACAACAGAATTGCACTGCAACGAGGTGATGCTGCTGCCGTACTATATCGCGTCAATGAACATTGAACATGAGTTCTACGAGGCGACGGGCAGGTATCAGCCCTTTAAGGGCATCTGTCTTGTAGATACGTTTGAACTGGCAGAGGACTCCCACTACTATGAAGCCTCGTTGTTTACAGAGGAGAACACGCGCCGCGTCGAGGATCAGAAGAACACCCCGATGTTTGTGGTGATTGGCAATCCACCCTATAACGTCGGTCAGGTCAATGAGAATGACAACAACAAAAATCGGAAATATCCAACGATGGATGCGCGGGTTGCGGAGACTTATGCGAAAGACTCTGCAGCGACGAATAAAAACGCCCTTGCCGATCCATACGTAAAAGCGATTCGGTGGGCATCGGACCGGATAGGGGAAGAGGGGGTTGTTGCATTTGTAACGAATAACAGTTTTCTTGATGGTGTGGCGTTTGACGGGATGCGGAAGCACCTCACAGACGATTTCGATGCGATTTACATTCTGGATTTGGGCGGAAATGCCCGGAAGGGATTAAAGGTCTCGGACGCCAATGTGTTCGGAATACGGGTTGGTGTGAGCATTAACCTATTTGTGAAGAACGGACGGGCGATGGATCACTCCACCACAAACAGGGGAGACTCGATCTCACCTCGCATCTTTTACTATCGCACCGATGACCTGTGGAACAAAAAACAGAAATTCGATTTTCTGAATGAATGTGGACACATCGGCAATATAGATTGGCAGACTATTCAACCCGACACACGCTACACATGGCTCACTGAAGGACTCCACGCCGAGTTTGAGACCTTTATTCCGATAGGAACTAAAGAAGTAAAGGAGGAGAGAAGTGAGGCGGTGGAGGTGATTTTTCAGACTTACAGCAACGGCGTTAAAACCAATCGCGATGCGTGGGCACATAATTTTAACCGAAACACACTGGCCGAAAACATAAGTCGGATGATTGATACCTACAATGAGCAGGTGTTCAAGTGGGAACAGCGGACAAATCGGGAGGCAGATGTTGATGAATTTGTGATTAATGATAACGCGAAAATCAGTTGGAGTGAAACACTTAAACGCAACTTGCAACGAGGCAAAACCGCTGATTTTTCGGAGGACGAGATAAGAACCTCTCTCTATCGTCCATTTGCGAAATCAAACCTCTATTTTAACCGAATGATAACTGAGCGCGTATATGTCTTTCCATCTATCTTCCCCATACCTGAAACAGAGACGGAAAATCGGGTGATTTGTGTCGGAGGCTATGGTCGAAAAGAATTTGCGGTTTTGATGAGCAAATCTATTCCTGATTTGAACTTTTATGGGGACCCACAACAATCTTTTTCTTTCTACATCTACGACGAGGATGGGAGGAACCGCAGGGAAAACATCACCGATTGGGCGTTAGAAAAATTCCGGGGGCATTACGAAGACGAAACAATCACCAAGTGGGACATCTTCTATTACGTCTACGCCATCCTGCATTCTCTTACCTATCGGGAACGGTATAAAGCCAACCTTAAGCGGGACCTGCCGCACCTGCCATACACGCCGGATTTTTGGGGGTTCGCCAAAGCGGGGGAACGGTTGGGAAAGATCCACATTGACTATGAGGAGGTGGAGGAATACCCGCTCACATTTATCGAAACGCCGGATACACCGCTTGACTGGCGCGTGGAAAAGATGAGATTGTCGAAAGACAAAACGGGAATAAAGTACAACAATTTCCTGACACTGGAGGGGATACCCGCAAAGGCGTTTGACTATCGGCTTGGGAATCGGTCGGCGTTGGAATGGGTGATAGATCAGTATCGCGTCAAGACAGACAAACGGAGCGGCATCCGCAACGACCCGAACCGCCTAGACGATCCGGAGTACATCGTCAGGCTGATCGGGAAGGTGATTACGGTTAGTTTGGAGACAGTCGAGATCGTGGAGAGGCTGCCCGATTTGGGGTTGCCTGCTCATTAAACACTGGACATGAAGAAACGTCTAAAGTCAGGATTAGAATGGGTGAGGAGGGAATTATGAGTATTGACTTAGACCGAAAACGATTAGCACAAGAAAAATCACTGGAATGGCTGTTGCGCGATATGAAGCCGGCTGAGATGATTACTGTACATCGGTGGGTTAAGGACGGCTCCCACGAGCACGCTATCTACTGCGCTTTAATCCCATCCTATAAGATTGAACAAGCACTTTCCGACCCAGCAGATTGGGACTTGCATTTTTATCAGGGCACACCCAGTGCTGTGGGTGTAGGGCAATTCCAATACCTACGCTATGGAAACGACAGCCAGATTGAGCCTTTGGTCATTAACCGAGAATTCAATGAATCACAAATTAACTATGGCAAGAGAACAGAATATAGCGAGATATCTGAGGAATTCCGTCTTTTTCACAACCTCTATCACGACAAAGAGAAAGATAAATACATCAAGATCGATGACGAAGGTAATGAACACCGAGTGATTGTCGTTGAACCGAACCGTATCCAGATACGACTCAAGGAGCTTCGTCAGTTTTTGGCAATCAAAGAGATGTATCTATCAATCCAATTCCGCTATTATGAATTTTCAAAATATTCGCTCGGAGCACTCGGGGCTAGCGAGGATGAAATAAAAAAGCAGAGAGAAACCACAACAGATGGTGAAATATGCTGGGCACACTCCTACTACACGGAAATCCATGAGAGGGAGCAAGCGTTTAGCGTGCTAGAGGGGAAGCGACTCATTGAACCTCTACCGAAGTCCAAGAGCGATTTCCCCGGATTTGCTAAAGAACCAAAGAAAAAGCATGTCAAATTTATCATCGGTATTGATAAAAATGGGGAGGAGATTCGCCACACCTGCAATCCTACCAAACTGAATCGTTATGGCAATAATCCGGATGCCATCTATGACATAACTCCTATACATTTCTATAAGCAGGTTTTAGATAAATACTACCATGAACCTAGTAAATACTCGGTAAAAGATTCGCGAGTGAGTTGCCCTTGGTGGGGAATGCGTATTGATAATCATCACAACGACAAAGTCATCGTGTGGTTGAGAGAACTCTGCTTTTTGCCTTACAGAGAACAGTTACACTGGCAATCATACAATATTCCACCGGAGGGCGGTGTAAGTCGCACCTTTTGGAGACGAAACTTTAAAGGAGAATGGGTAAGCTCGGATCAACCTGAACATCTATTCAAACAAAGGTATGAACATCTGCGAAAGGAATCTGAAAGATATCTCGGTTGGCAGTTGTTGCGCCCATTGGAGCCGCGCGACGAGCACCACCTCAAAAGGTTAAGAGTTGCGTCCACTGACGAGCAGAGTGACTTCGATAATTTGGTTTTGAGTCTCACAAAGATACTAATTGACTCCCTAAACCAAAAGGAATTGAAAAAGCTGATTTCGCTTAAACAGGAGGAAAATCTTAGTCCTGATCAGAAGGAACATCTTAAAGGGAGTATCGGATGTCTCGAAATTGCCCTCAGTTCTTGCGGTGTTGAAGATGCCGCGGATCACATTACTTTTCTACGAAAACTTCAGAAGCTGCGTTCAACCGGCAGTGCACACCGCAAAGGGGACAACTATCAAAAGATTGCTAAGGATTTCGGTCTTGAAAGCCAGAGTTTGCGGGCGGTGTTCGCTGGCATTCTCTCAAAGGCTTTGGACGTTCTCGATTACTTCATCTTTCTTATACGGAGCCGTCAAATCAACCGCGAAATCATTGAAGAAAATAACATAGAAAGAGGATACGCGATTATTGGTCAAATGATTGGAATCGCAGACTCCGGTTCAACCGACGGGTCTATCAACCACGATGAAGTTATCTATGAGTTGGATTCAAAACCATGATTTTTGTCGATAGCGGTGCCTGGATTGCCCTCTTGGATCGGAGGGATCAGTATCATAGTGAAGCTGTGGCAATTTACAACAATTTAATGCAGCAGAGAACACAACTTTTGACCACAGATTATGTGATCGATGAAACCGCAACTCGTCTCAGGTATAAAGTGAACCATTCGATAGCTGTTCAGTTTCTTAATCTTATTGAGAACTCTAAGGTAACAGGGCGTTTAACCGTCGCAGAAATTGATAGTGTCCTGTTTCAGACAGCAGACCAGCTTTTTCGTCAATACGATACTGCGGAGTTATCTTTTACAGATTGCACTAGTTTTGCGGTTTGTCAGCAGCATAACATCTCAGGGGCGTTCGCTTTCGATCAAGACTTTACAATAATAGGAATAATTTTGCATGGGGTGCCCACTTGATTCACATGCGGGTTTTACCCCATAATAAGCAGAAGAAGATAGTACAATGACACAAAAAAACAAAACCATCATCCTCGGCGTTACCGGCGGGATCGCCATCCATAAATCCATCGACCTAGCGAGCCAACTAGTGAAGCAGGGATATTCGGTGCACGTGGTCATGACAGAAAACGCCACCCGCTTGGTGCAGCCGATCCAATTTCAGGTCATCTCCCGAAACCCTGTGCTGCTTGACCTTTTCGATCTCGGTTCCGATTGGAAGCCGGTGCACATCGATCTTGCAGACAAAGCCGATCTGCTAGCAATCGTCCCCGCCACCGCAAACATCATCGGGAAAATGGCGAACGGCATCGCCGACAACGCGCTCTCCACCGTTGCAATCTCTGTCCACTGCCCAATCCTGATCGCACCCGCGATGGAACAGCACATGTATGAAAACCCATACGTGAAAGCAAACCTCCAAAAACTGAAGGAACACGGTGTAGAATTTGTCGATCCTGTCAGTGGTGATCTCGCCTCTGGAAAACAGGGCATGGGACGCCTGAACACCGTCGAGGTTATCCTAGAACGCATCACCCAGATGTTGCAACCCTCCAAAGACCTAGATGGGAAACGGGTGGTCGTCACAGCGGGCCCCACGCGAGAATATCTCGATCCAGTCCGCTTTATCAGCAACCGATCCAGCGGAAAGATGGGATATGCTGTTGCCGAAGCGGCACGAGATCGCGGTGCCGAGGTACTTCTCATTAGTGGACCAGCGACAGCAGCTCCACCCACAGGCGTCGAAACCCGCTACATAGAAACCACGCTAGCGCTGCAAGACGCACTCCTCGAACGGTTCGATCAGACCGACATCGTAGTAATGGCAGCAGCTGTCGCCGACTACCGTCCCCAAGCGTTCTCCCCAAACAAAATCAAGAAAACCACCGATCAACTGACCATCCCACTCGAACAGAACCCCGACATCGCACAAGCTCTAGGCGAACGCAAAAAGAAAGGGCAAATCACCGTCGGTTTCGCCGCTGAGACGAACGACCTCTTGGAAAACGCCCAAAAGAAATTGATCAAGAAGAACTGCGATCTCATCGTAGCGAACGACGTATTAGCGGAAGGCGCGGGGTTTGAAGGCGACACCAACATCGTGACCCTGTTGGACCAAAGTGGAAATTGCGAGCAACTCCCCCTGCTCTCTAAACGCGAAGTCGCGGATCGAATCCTAGACCGCGTAGTTGAATTAATCCAGCAAGGCAATTGACCTAGGTATCAATAGTAATCCTATTGTCCCCAATTCATACACTAAAGAGTCAGCCCCCATAACAAATTCCCTACATAAAAACTTGAATCTAAAAGAATACCTTTAGAACTAAAATCCCAAGATTTATCCTTGGAGTACAAATCCGTTTTAGTTTTGTATCCATTCCGATTCTGTGATATACTAGATAGTGGGACTCGCAAGATTCCCAATCCCCAACCATGGGTATCAGAATCCGATATGATAGGGAGGTGTTCAAAACCGCTTGTAAAATCAATCCTAATGCGTTGGTAGAGCTCGTCACTGGCTAGGTTCTGTTGACATTTCATCGTAACCAGATAATCGTAGCAACAAAACTCAGAAATCCCATATACCGAACCGCTAATTTATCAAAACGCGCGGAAATACGTCGATACTGCTTGATTTTGTTGATGAAACATTCCACTATATGTCTCTGCTGGTACAGATCCACATCATAATCACGTGAATCACGGCGGTTGGCACGTGGCGGTATCACCGGCACCGCGCCGGTGTCGGTTATCGATTCAATGAACGCCATCGAGTCATATGATGTGTCGGCTATCACATACTCACTGCTGTAACCGTCAATCAATGCTTCAGCACAAGTAATGTCGTGCCGTTGACCGGCTGTCAACATAAAACGTAATGGGTGACCTAAGCTATCAACAGCGATGTGAATCTTGGTTGAAAAGCCACCCCGGCTGCGTCCGAGTGCTTGTGAGACTTGACCGCCACTTGTTTTCAAAGCACCCGCAGCACAAGGGTGCGCCCGAATGATGGTGGTGTCAATGATGAGCCACTCCATATCGGGGTCTTGGGCAAAGTGTTGGTGCAACCGTTGAAAGATACCTTTATCGCACCATCTTGCGAATCGTTTATAGACGCTGTTCCAATTGCCATACTGTTTGGGTAACAGTCGCCATTGACTGCCACTACGGGTTATCCAAAGCACCGCATCGATAAAGCGTTTTAAGTGAGTTGGGTCTCCGGTGTAGATGTCGGGACAGGTGTTAAGGAATGCTACTATTTTTGACCATTGTGTATCGGATAAGGTAAGTGTGGACATACCCTTATTATACACAAATGTCAACACGCCCTAGTTCATGGCCAACTTGCCGAAACAGAATGAACGGGCGAGCAGGACATTTTACCTTAACCGTATATACAGAGCAATAGCAAAGGAGAGAGGAACGATGAAAATGAAAGCAACGATTTCTGTTCTGCTTATAGCAGCTGTCCTTTTAATCCTTACCCCGCTGGGCGACGGGAAACAGCGTCCTGGATTGGAATTAATGCTCTATTATCCCCTTGATGAAGGCGGCGGCAGAACCGTGGAGGACAAATCCGAAAGCGAAGCCGACGGCAAATTATCGGCGGGAGAATGGGTTGATGGCAAATATGGGAAAGCCGTTCGGTTTAATATGAAGGATGGCGACGGTGATCCCGAAGGTACTAGTAATATCCGAACCCGAGAAAATGAGGCATTTGCCTTTAAGGGAAATGCGGAAATCACGCTGATGGCATGGATCAGAAATGAGACTGACCATTGGGCTTGGGCTGGGATTAATCAGTTTGTAGTGATCTATAACCGTCCTGAAGGAAATTTCACAAACTACGGTTTTCGGATAGAAGATCCGGGCCACCCCGCTCTATTTTATCGAGATGCAGCGGATGCGGATTGGCACCGTAAGACAGCAAGAGGTGACCCCTTACCAACGAAGCAGTGGGTACATGTCACCTGTACCGCTATTCTAGGCAAGGGAGATACCATGAAGTTCTACGTAGACGGGGAAGAGCGTCCCAGTGGATGGAGTCATGGCAATGGAAACTTTAAGGCGATTGCGGTGCCAGGACCCATTGATATTGGCTCCCGTTGGGGTGGCCAAGGCAAACATCTCTTCCACGGCTCAATCGATGAAGTCATGATCTGGAAGGGAGTATTTGAAGCCGATGAAATCAAAGATATTATGTCGGCACCCGGTGACGAATTCCTCGCTGTTCAACCCCGCGGAAAACTCGCTACAACGTGGGCAACCCTAAAACGAAGTTCTAATTAATAGACTTAAACCCGCAATGACAATATTGCCCCCTGATGTTTATATCAAATAGATATACCTTCCCATCAGCATCAGGGGGCTTTTTTAATTAAGGCTTGGTTATAGATGCAGAAAATCAGGGATGTAATCGGTTGCCTGAAAGGGGGTACGAAACATGAAAGCATTGGCGCTTATAGCGGGCTGCCTTTTGTTCCTCATGCCATCCCTAGTCAGCGGGAAACAGCGTCGTGGATTAGATCTAGTCCTCTACTATCCCTTCGACGAAATAAGAGGAAGGGCGACAAAAGACCTATCTCGATTTAGAAATGATGGACTGCTGCAAGGCAAAGGGGCATGGCGCAAAGGGAAATTTGGACACGCTCTCTACTTTTGTAGAGAAGTGGCTTGTGGTGCCGATTCGGGTATTGTCCAAACGCCACAGCACAAAATTTTTGCTTTTGGAGCGGGAGACGAAATAACCCTTATGGCGTGGATAAATGTCGATCCCGCTAATGTCGGAGAGAAACTAGTTGGGGCGCGCGCGATTATCTATAATCGCCCCCGAGACACACAAGCGAATTACGGACTTCGGATGGATCGTGTCGATCCATCTTTTTTTTATCGCGACAATGAAGATGTGGACTTTCATCGTGTTACAGGGATATGGGATGCAATACCGATAGAGAAGTGGATACATATCGCTGCTACCACTACTTTTGGGAATCCTGATACGATGAAAATCTACCTAGATGGGAAACTGCAACGTACCAACATGAAGGGAGGCACCAAACCTGATAATTGGTCCCTAGGCGATGGGACGAAACCGCCCATGGTAACCAAAGGTCCCGTTACGATTGGCGGCTATGGGAAATTTCTCGACCCATTCCAAGGTCTCATTGATGAAGTGATGATCTGGAAAGGAACCTTCGCAGAGGAAGAAATCCAAGAAATTATGCTGGCACCGGGAAGCGAATTTCTCAGTGTCGAACCCCGTGACAAACTAGCCACGACATGGGGAACGCTAAAACAAAGCCCCTGAAACGAACCTTTTAAGAATCTATCGAACCTTTGGCATAGTTAAGGAGGTTGCTGATGAAAACAAAGATCTCTTTTCTGGTTATAGCATGTGTTCTTTTGCTCCTGACTCCGCCCTCCTTCGTCGAGGGAAAGCGAGATCCGAAGGATTTAGTTCTGTATATTCCTTTTGATGAGGGAAGAGGAAAAACGGCGGAAGACATATCTGGATTTAAAAATCACGGTAAGTTGGAAGGCAACTGGAAGTGGGACGATGGGAAATTTGGAAAAGCCATACGTTTTTCCATCAATGATCCAGGCATGGTCCGCACCCCAGCACACAAAATATTCCTCTTTGAAGGCGGAGACGAAATCACGATTATGGCTTGGGTGAGTATGGATGTCGCAAGACCCGGTGCTCGTGGAATTCTCTATAATAGCCCTAACGGAATCAAAGCGAATTATGCAATTCGCTTGGAGACTGTAGACCCATCTTTCTTCTATCGAGATCAACAAGACGTGAACTTTCATCGTGTCACAGGGATATGGGACTCTGTACCGATAGACACGTGGACCCATATCGCTGCCACCAACACTTTCGGGGATCCTGACGCGATGAAAATCTATCTCAATGGAAAAAATCAGAAATCGAGCCGAGATGGAGGCATTAACAAGGGCCATGAAGCAAAGGACTGGTCTAAAGGCGACGGCTCCAAACCGCCTCTACCCGCTAGGGGTCCCATCACCATTGGTGGATACGGAGCGTTTGCTCAACCGTTCCAAGGCGCTATCGATGAGGTCATGATCTGGAAGGTTGCCTTCACAGAGGAAGAAATTCAAGAAATTATGCTGGCACCGGGATCAGAGTTTCTCGGCGTAGAACCGCATCAAAAACTCGCCACAAAATGGGGTGCCATAAAACAAAATCCGTGAGGCGGATTGTTAGAACTATCTCATTTGCCTCTTGATGCACAGCCCTATCAGCGTCAAGAGGCTTTTCTTTTATTAATTGAGGAGGGTCAGATGATTTTAATGAGTCCAAATATACACCCGGGAAAAACGGCAGAAGATCGGGAGGAGTTTCTCCGAAAAGTCAGCATTATGGAGGTAAAAACGGTCTCCATGAGCACCCCCGCCGATTGGAGCGATGCGGATGTCGAGGAGGCAAGGAAATTCCTTGAAGATCACGGCATTCGTCCGGGTGAGTTTAGCGCATTCCACAGCGGATTCGGCGCAGCGGATGAAGAGGAATACCAGTCAGCCATCGAGCACTACCGCCGCCAACTACGCCACGCGCAAATCTTAGGGGCGCACTGCGTCGGGTTCAATGTCGGCTTAACCTACAGATGCACACCCCAAATGTGGACAGACGAAGCGTGGAAACGATGTCTCGACGCCGCGGTGGACTTGGCAAGGGAGGCGGAAGCAGCAGAAATGGACGTTGCCGCACATCCCCATATTATGAGCCCGCTCTGCTCTGTGGAACGGTACAAAGAGATGTTTGACGCAGCCGCCTCACCCCGAATGAAAGCACTGATGGACTGCGTAAACCTGACCTGGCCCCATCTATTCTATAGAACAACGGAATTGGTAAATCAGATTTTCGATGAGATGGGCGATAAAATCGCCGCGCTCCATGCGAAGGACCTGTCGATGTCGGCGGTGCGTCAGAACGAGAGTGGACGTTTATCAGTCGTGCACATAGACGAAGCGGTTCCGGGGGCAAAAGAAGCGGAGCACCGTTATGAATCCGGCGTTATGGACTATGCCGCAATCCTCCGACGACTGGATGAGTTAACCCACGATGTCACGCTCTACGTGGAACACTTCCCGTACGAAGACACCATCACAGGGCAGCAATATATCCGGCACGTCGCACGAGAGGTCGGTGTGACAATCCACTAAACTAAAGTTTTCGTAGGGAACGCAGATCTGCGTTCCCTACAATGGCGGGCAGAATCCCTTTCCTCCACCCAAAAACGCAATCAGCGAAAATGACCCTCTACCAACAGACCCGTGAATTCCTCAAACGCACAGGCAGAAACCCCAACCAAAAACTCGGTCAGCACTTCCTAATAGATCCACACACCTTGCAGGAGATAGCTTGGGCAGCAAAATTGACCGATGCCGATTTTGTCTTGGAGATCGGTGCCGGACTCGGATTTCTGACATCCGTGCTGGCATCCACGGCTAAAAGGGTTGTTGCGGTTGAAATCGACGACTTTTTATACGCCGAACTACAGCTTAAATTCTCAAGAACACCCCACATCTCCCTGATTCAAGGCGATATTCTCAAACAGAACCTCTCCGCTCTGCTGAATGAGTTCTCACCCCAGAACACCAAAATCGTCGCCAACCTACCCTACTATATCACCACGCCTATTCTATGGGAACTACTGAAGTATCATAGGAAAATTGGTAGCTGCGTTCTGACGATGCAGACAGAGGTTGCGGAACGCATCATCTCTCCACCGGGAAACAAACGCTATGGTGCTCTCTCCATCGGTGTCTCCTACTACGCCGAAGCTGAAATTGTGCACACAATCCCACCAAACCAATTTTACCCCTCACCACAGGTTGATTCCTCCGTCCTAACGCTGCAGATGCGGACTGCTCCCCAAGTTACTGTTGAGAATGAGGCACTATTCTTTCAGATTGTCCGGGCTGCATTCCAATCTCGGCGCAAAATGTTACGAAACGCACTCCTGAAAAACGGCGTTTCTATCTCTGCTGACGCGTTTAACCTCATTTGTGCCCAACTTGCTATCGATCCACAGCGACGTGGCGAAACACTCGACATCGCCGAGTTCGCTGCACTTGCGAACAGTTTACATCAACACATGAGTGAATCAGTATTGTAGGTTGGGTTGAACGTTTGAAAGTACCGCCGCTCACAGTCAGGACATCTCACAGCTAGCACATCTTAGAGCACACCATGAAAACAGATACATACACCCTCATTCTGTTAATATCACTGCTGCTCGCTTGCTCACCCGCAATGCCGCCTGCACCGGCACCCCCTGACGCATCACTTCTTTATCGTGCAGCTGCAGCCAAGCATTACCAACTAGCACAAGGAGAAATCCCATCTACCGAAGCGGAATGGGACTCCTTGATTGAAGAATTTCAGGGCGTTATCGACGCAGATGCGGGAGGGGAATGGGCAGATGATGCCCAATACGCAATCGCTTCTTGCTGGCTCTGGTTGGGACAAGGGGACGAACAGCCTGCGCTCGACAACGCGATCGCTGCGCTCAAAAAACTTGTCCAAGATTACCCCGATGCACCACACGCAGCAGAGGCACACTACTGGCTAGGGGATTCCTATGATCGCCTTCAAGATTATGGCAAGGCAATACCACACTATCAAACGGTCATCAGCCGCTATCCCAACCACGCAATCGCCGATAAGGCACAGTTACGTCTCGGCAGAGCGTACGAAGCACAAGGTTACTCCACACTAGCGCGTATCACCTACGAAGCTCTCTCTCAGCAGGGCAAAGATCCCAAGATTGTCGCCCAAGCAGAGAAACGGGCTTCACGCCTTCCTGTTGAGCAAACAGAGACGGAAGCACCCACCGATTCTGCGCCTGAGACTATGCCGCCAGAATCCCCTAAAGTCGCTCAACCGAATCCGCCGGAAGTGATCAAGCCTCCGTCTCCTCCTGAACCCCCAAAAGCACCGCAGCCTGTCGCTAACGTGCCGCCACCGAAAAAGGTCAGCACCAAACCCAAAACCGTAACGCCACCAAGCGAGGCTAAACCTCAGAAGCCTCCCACCGAAGAGAAGCCAGTCCCAGCGTCGAAGCCTACCAAACCGGCACCTGAACCACCGAAAGCACCGCAACCCGTTCCCGCCCCGTCACTTGCCCAACAATTGGGCTTGAGTGTCAAAACTATCGTTATCGATCCGGGACATGGCGGCAAAGACCCCGGTGCCGTGAGTCAAGCGAGGCAAGAAAAACAGATTGTACTCAGTCTATCAAAAACACTGCGCGACATCCTCGTTAAGAAGGGGTATAATGTACGGCTGACGCGTGAAACCGATGTTCATGTCCCAATCAGAAAGCGGACGCAGTTTGCAATCGATCAGAAAGCCGATCTGTTTATCAGCATCCACGCCAACGGCAGCATCTACCGTAAGGCTGCCGGCATAGAAACCTACTACCTTGCCCTCGCCTCCGACGAATCCGCTCGGATTACCGCTATGCGCGAAAATGCAGGGGCAGAGTACAACATGAAGGAGCTAGAGGCACTTGTGGGAAGAATCCTCAAGGAGAGCAAGAGTACGGAGAGTCGTCGGTTGGCAGAACTTATTCAAGCACAGCTAACATCAGGAAAACAGGTGAAAAATCGGGGGGTCAAACGCGCCCCTATGGTAATTCTAATCGGCACAAAAGTGCCCGCAGTGCTTGTTGAGGTCGGCTTTATCTCAAACCCACAGGAAGGGAAGAAACTTACTACAAAAGCGTACCAACGTCAGCTTGCAACAGCGATTGCCAAAGGGATCGAGCAATATATCAAAAGCCTCCCACAGGCAGCTACAAATCAATCGTGAATACACTAATCCGTGGTACAGATCTCAATTCCGGGGCAGCTCTTATTCTGCCCGTAACGCTTCAATCGGCGACAGTCGTGCTGCTTTGATCGCGGGATAAACCCCAAAAAAGATGCCAATGGCTGCTGAAAAGGCAACCGAGATAACCATCCATTGAACAGAGATCACAGCGGGCCACTCAGGAACAACCTTAGCAACCTTTACAGCGATATTCGCCATGCCCTGTCCGGCAAAGATGCCCAATCCAACACCGAGCAACCCACTAACACCACACATAAAAACAGATTCAACCAAAAACTGAAACAAAATCTCCCTGCGTTTTGCACCGAGTGCTTTTCGCAATCCAATCTCTCGGCTGCGCTCGGTTACCGACACCAGCATCATGTTCATGATACCGATGCCGCCAATGAGCAGCGAAAAACCAGCAATGCTGCCGAGCATGATTTTGATAATCGAGCTTACTTTATCCAATTCCTCCATACTGCGGTGCATCTCCCAGATTTCAAAGAAATCGTCTCGATTCCGATGCCGCTTGCGTATGACTCTTTTGACTTCCTCCATGGCTTTTTCAACCAAGTCAACGGTTTTCGCCTGAACCGACATTGTCCGGATATGACCCGTCCCCACAAATCGTTCCTGCATCGTTGTCAGCGGTATCAGCAAGCGATTATCGAGACTCCATTGTCCGCCTCCAACAGCGAGGGTCTGTCCGCGTTGCGTCATCACGCCCACAATCGTGAATCGTTCCGCAACTCTATTCCGTCTCCACCCGCCCATTTCTCCGCTGGAATCGAGGATAATTTTAACTTCTTTGCCAATTGCGTCACCAATCGGCTGCTGATTGCCAAACAAGTTGACTGCTTCACTGATGCCAAGAACACAAACTTTGGTTCTATTGGCGATATCTTCCTCTGAGATAAAACGCCCCTGCCCGATGCCCCAACTCATTCCGATTTCATAGTAGGGTGTAACACCTATCACCCCCGTGCGTGTTTCCGAGCCGTCTGCGGCTAACACAAGGATGTTATAGTAGTTGATACGGGGCCAAGCCCCCGCAACGGAAGGACATTCAGCTTCAATCGCTAGGACATCCTCATACTTAAAATATTCGCCACTACGGTTGCGTTCCCAGCGTCCTTCTTTTTTAATCCAATCATTTCGATACAGACGGAAGTGATTTGCGCCCCCAAGTTTCTCAAGGTCTTCTAGCACCAACAGTTTCGCGCCGTCACCGATAGCGATCATCGCAAGCACCGCAGCCACACCGATGACGATCCCAAGCATCGTCAGAAGGGAGCGCATCTTATTTGTACGGATAGCTGTGAATCCAATCAAAAATCCTTCGCTGAGTTTCAAACTTGCTTCATCCTTTCACGCTTACTCCATTTTCAGATCTGTATTGATAATACGGGAAAAATGGGGAATTGTTCATTGGGATGACGTTTTTTCGGAAGTTTTCCATAGAGCATTTCTGGGCAAACGAAGATTTCGGGCTATTTAGTATCGGGGTTCGGAGATTCCTTTCCGTCTTTATATGTTTGGATGTGCCTATAGCCAAAGTATCCGGCAGGACGGTGCGCCCCAATCATATGCTTACAAACCACGGGTTGTAAGAAAGTTGCCAATATAACCTTCATAACGCCAATATAATTCACATAATCGTGTAATACACCCATTACAAATTTTATAGATAAAAAAACGCCCTCAGCCATTGGAGAACTGAGAGCGGGTATGTTTTAATTCCTTCACATTTCATTTCCGCTTTGACTCATTTTTAACAGACACCTAAAGGCTATATTTGCAAAGAGAAAACGTCAATTTGATTCGATAAGATACTTGAGAAACCAACGCAAGGTCCGTTCCCGCATATCCTTCCTATGAGATTTTTTACCGTAATCGTGTTCCGCGTCCTTATAAAGGACAAATTCGACCTCCACCCCGGCCTCTCTGAGGTACGCTGTATACAGTGCAGGTGCGGATTGTTGGAATTCATCATCTTCACCATGAAGGATTAAGACTGGTGTCTTCACATTTGCAACATGACTAGTAGGCGACAATTCGGCATAGACATGCGGGATTTCCCACGGGGTTCCCCCCATAGATGTGGCGAACTCCTTATAGAACTCTCCATCGGGGCTCCCAGCGTACGTGCGTTTATCATAACACCCACCCGCGAATACAGCAGCCCGAAAAAGTGGTGTTTTTCCGATAGCATACGCGCCAAGTATCGCACCATAACTGTAACCATAAACCCCGATTCTGGTTTTATCACACATCCCTTGAGATACCAGCCAATCGATACCACTCATGACATCTCTATAATCCATCGCCTCTGTCGGAGGTTCCACCCACCGATACTGTTGACTCCCTCGGAAATCTGGGGCAAAAACCTGAAATCCCTGTGCTGCCAACCAACACCAAGAGGGAAAGGTGAATGCTGCCGCACTCTCAGCTGGGCCGCCGTGTAAATCTACAATCGTCGGATGCTCCGAACCCATTGACTTGCCAAGGGGCGGGACAATCACGCCTTGCAGCACAAGTCCATCGTAAGATTCCCACTCAACGACTTCCGAGTTTGGCAACTCATATTTGAAGAGTTGATCCCTGAATCGCGTGATAGCTTGCGCCTGTCCGGAATCAATGGAAACAACATACGCATCATGGGAAAGTGCTTGCGTTCCCCGAAAGGTGAACAGAACCGTGCGCCCATCTTGACTGACTCCCTTGAGATTACTCCAACCGGATTGATCCGCAAGGACCGCGGAGCGTCCCGAAACGGTATCAACAGAGAAAACATGGCGACTCATCCCCTTTAGGCCGTCGAAAAATACCGTTCGACTATCACCTCCCCAATAGACGCTTCTAACGAAATATTCTTCATTCAATATCTGTACCGCCTGAGAATCTCTCTCCATCATCGCACCCAAAATACGGACGTCGCCCTTATACTCGTATGGCGAGTATCCCAAGGCAAGCTTTGTCCCATCTGGAGACCATTTCATCATTCCCAGTTCATGGATGCTGGGCGCGATTCGATCTGTCTTGATTCCGTCTTTGAGATTAACTTCAAAAAGACGCCACCCCAAAGTCAATCGTGGTTTAGAGGAAGAAACAGTCACCCAATCTCCGGATGGGTGCCAAGCGAGATGCTCATAACTTTCACCGGCATCTGACTCTGTCTGAAAGGTAACTTGCCCGGTCATTACATCAAGAATAATAAGAACGCTGGAATAAGTCGGAATGGGGGGCTGGACAACCACGATGCCATCACTATCTCCATTACTGTCTTGTTCCTCTAAATCCTGTTCGACAACGACGGCGAGAAATCGTCCGTCAATCGACCATTCAAAAGTGCTGGGATTTATTGCCCAATTTGACTTCTCAACCTCACCGATGGTCTCTCCCAACTGCCACTCGGTTCCATCAAGCCGACGAATCCAAACGCCAGAGCTATTGGGTTTCAGGAAAGCAAGTATTTCCGGATCGGCGGACGACCACTTCGGGTGGTTTCCCTCAAAAGACACTTCAGCATGCCATTTCTCCAAATTAAAGATAGTAATAGTTCCCCGAGAGGTGTAAGCAACCCGTTTGCCATCTGTCGAAATATGGCATTCGCCAACACCCCCAAAGGGGGAGGATATGACTTCATCAATTGTGATAGGTCTAGACATTTGTACACTCCCTTTAATAGGCGTGGTATCATCGCCAACAACAATTATTGGCAGCACCGAAGCCACGCCGATGATAGTCCCGAGTATCGTCAACAGGGGCCTCATTTTATTCGTGCGGAAGGCTGTGAACCCAACTAAAAATCCTTCACTGAGTTTCATATTTCTTCCTTTCACGTTTATTCTGTTCTCAACATCGTTTTTTAGGATTTCTGAAGGTACTTATAGCCAAAACATCCCACTAGCAACCGCCAACCAATCCTGAAGGTGGGTTGGATCACATCAAATTCGCTCACGTTTCATCACATCTCCGAAAGTACCTGACGGAATTCATCGACTCCCGTTTTTGCCGCTTCGATCAACCGTTCCGGCAGCGGGTTGTCATGTATTCTCACAACCTCCAAGTTTGGCAAGTCTATCAGCTCCTTCGGCAATGAACGCAGCTGGTTGTTGCTAACACCAAGTTCTATCAGCTCCGTCATTTGCCCGACCTCCGGCGGAAGCTCAGTCAGTTGATTGGATTCCACCGCGAGGTGTCGCAGGTTTTTCCAACGACCAATTGTCGATGGCAATGCACGGACCTGATTTCTTGTTATTTGGAACGTCTCAAGTCTCTCAAAATTCCCGATCTCGTCGGGCACCTCAGTCAACTGGTTCGCTCCGAGGTACAACTCCTCCAAGGCTGTGAGCTCACCTATTGATTGAGGCACCGCCGAGAGACGGTTGTTACCCAAGGTTAGGACACGCAGATTGGTTAAACCGCTCAAATCGTCCGGCAACCTCTCCAACCGGTTGTCGTTCATCTCAATAATCTCAAGCCGGTTCATCTTCGCAAAACTATCAGGCAGTTCACGGAGATGGCTGCGCTCCAAAATAATCACCCGCAATGCACTAAGACTGCCAAAGTCCTCTGGCAATTCCCTAATTTCGCTCTCAAACAGCTCTAGAAATCGCAAGCGTGACAGGGACACAATCTCATTCGGTAACCTTTTGAGCTTGCTATTCAATAACTCAAGCTGCTCCAATTCTTTCAATTGACCAATCTCCTTTGGAAGACGCTCAATTGCACTCCCACGCAGCCAGAGCTCTCTCAAGTGAGTCAGCGTCCACAACTCATCGGGGGGCGTTTTTCCAATGATATGCTTCAGGTGGATTGACGCTGCTTTGTCTTCACGACAAGCAACAATTGTGCGTAACATTTCACGCTTATTGCGTTCACGGTCAAATGCTTCGGTAGCCATAGTCTTTCTCCTTTCAGTTCTTATTTTCCTCAATCCGAGGCGGCTTCTGACAAAACTGCGGGCGTTGGAAAGCCATCGCTTGATGGTGCCTTCCGGTCTTCCCAAGTCCACCGCGATTTCTCTGATGGTCAAGCCTTCAACATAGAACAGGCGTGCGGCTTCGGCTTGGTCCGGTGGTGCTTGAGACAGTACATGCAACACGGAATCGAGCAATTCAGACTCAAAGCCGCTATGCCCTCTCTGTCTGTCGATTATGGGTTCAAGGTCGGTGTGCGCCATCGGCTCCTCCCGACGCTGTGTTGACCCAAAAAAATCGTAACACCGGTGTCGGGCGATTTGCAACGCCCATGCGTCCCAGCGGTCCCAATCCCGCAGCTGCTTCAAGCCACGCCACACGTCCAACAGCACCTCCTGCAAGACATCTTCGGCGTATGTCAAATCCGCTATCTCAGATCTGACAAGTCGTAGAAGTCGTGTCTCAACGCGCTTTATCAAAGCTGCAAAAGCTTGACCATCACCATCAATACTTCGTTTAATAAGTTCTGTATCTGGTATTTGATTCATACTGTTATTCCTTCCACTCTAATAGGCGTCCCCCAGAGCGGAAAGGTTCGCTTGACTTAATTTTTCTTTCGTCTCGGTGGATTTTTTTTGAAATGGAGAATCCCTAGCAACTTGACTGAAATGGTGCGTAATGCTATAATCGTCCGCGTCCTAAGCCGTTGGAAAACGACTGTGTTGTATCATCACAATGAAGGAGAAAATTGATGGGAACACTACACGGAGTCATCCGAGACAGCGTTTCAGGCGAGCCGGTCGAGGCAAAAGTGCATGTACTGACAAGCAGCGGAAATTTCGTGCATCCCGCCGACAGCCTTCTGAAAGTGGGTCCCGGCGACCCATTCTTTTATAGCGCAGGCGAGTTTACGGTAGATGTCCCTCGTGGCTCAACAGACATTATCGTTGAACGCGGGACAGAGTATGAACCACTACGGAAAGTAGTCTCAGCGCCTCAAAAAGGACACGTTGATGTAGAGTTGCAGCTCAAACGGTGGACGGATCTCCCATCGCAAGGTTGGTATCCGGGCAACACCCATCTCCACTACAGCGAGAACGAGATGCAGCCCGACGCTCGCCTGAACCTCGATCCAAAGGTCCATGATCTGAGCGTAACTGTGGTGAGTATCCTGCAGCGGCGTGAGTTGCCTTACGCTAGCAACAAATACCCAATCGGGTTTATGACGGACTACTCGACCGCACATCATCTGGTGGACTGTGGGGAAGAGAATCGGCACAACTACCGACGGGGCGGAATGGCTTACGGACATATCATGTTGTTGCGTATCCGGAATGTGGTGGAACCGGTCAGTCGCGGTGATCTCGTCAGCGACTTCGACCCGGATTATCCACCGCTCTGCTACGCCTGCGATGATGCTAAACGGCAAGGCGGCATCGTGCTGTGGTGCCACAACGGGATTGGGATGGAGGCACCGGTCGCAGCGGCGTTGGGCAAGCTAGACGCCTTTAACCTCTTTGACCCATACTGGATGGATCCAGAGTATGACATCTGGTATCACCTGCTCAACTGTGGCATCTCGCTGCCAGCATCAACCGGCACCGATTGGTTTATCTGCTCAAATAACCGCGTCTATGTTCAAACAGATCAGGAGTTCACATACGATAACTGGTTGCGGGGATTGCAGGGAGGAAATACATTCATCACGAACGGCCCCGCGCTATTTCTCACCGTTGACGGCATAGTGCCCGGAGGACGTATTGACTCTCCGAATGGAACGCCCCACAAACTATCAGGACAGATCTCATGGAATTCACACTATCCGATTAACCGCGTGGAGTTAATCCACAACGGCAGTGTCGCACAACACATGGATTTTAATGAAGCCCCGGAACAGAATGGTGAATGGAGATTTGATCTCGATATTGAGGCAGATGGCTGGATTGCCGCACGCGCCTATGGCGACGCACGGGATAGCTTTGCACAGGCGATATATGCACATACCAGCCCGGTGCAGATCGGCACGGGCCGTCCGCCCGGCATCGCGCAGGAGTCCGCAGCCTTCTTTGTTCGCTCAATTGACGATTCTATCGATTGGATCAGTCGAATCGGCAAGTTCACTAAGGATGAACAACGGGAGGAAATTTTACACCTGTTTAATGAAGGACGAAAAATCTATGCGGGGCTAACAGTAGGACAATAGCGCGTTTATTTCCCAACAACACTGTAATAAATCGCATTGAACAGCAGCTTAAATGTTCCATGAGACTGCGCCCGATGCTGTGGCTTGAAGCCAAACAGAATCACACGCCCCTTTCCCAACTTGACATCCCAGAGCGCACCTTTCTGACGAATCCGTTTCTCGCCCTCGATCCAGCCGCTCATGAGTGGATTGAAGTTGGGATAAGCCGCGACCCTTTTTCCACCTCGCGCCTCAAATGCCGGTCCCGACTTGAAAAAGACCGCCATCTCGCGCTCAAGTCCGTAGCCGATTGGATGGGTTGTTTCAACAAAAACGCGCAGCAGCGAGCCGGGGCAGAAAAATTGCGTCCCAACCGATTTCTGCGAATTCGATTGACTCGATTCTAAGGCGTTACTGATCTCCAACCCAAAATGTCGTATTGGCACCTCCGTTGCCCAGTTCAAACAGATCAGCGTACCACCCTGTTCAACAAAGGTGCGAAGATTCGCCACACCCTCCAATCCGATACCACCCACATACTCCGGCGGGAGGCTGCCTTCTGCGTGCCCTTTAATCATCCTTGATGCCCTCATATCGGGCAGGATTATCGCGTCATACCACTCAGCCAAACTTCCGGCACGGATCTCCGCATCTGTCAAATTGCGATAGGGAAACTCATGTGCCTCCAGCACCCAACGAGTCCACCCCTCATCCATGTTCGCCATCCACGGCTTATAGAGTCCCAAGCGCGGCTGCCTCAACTGTGCTTTCATATCTACATAGCGTTGATTTAGCGCGTAGATTTCAATCTCAATGGATTCAGCGAATTCACGCAATTCGGCGGAATCGCTCCCCGGTATTCGATCTGATTTCAGAATAATGGTCCCACGGGGCAGGTGCAGATCTTTCCACACAGTTTCTTTCTGCTGCTGATAGATTCTATATCCGTTCTTCTGGAGCAACCGATTCAGCGCTACGGTTTCTAAGTTCGTTTGATTCCTAAAAGCGTAGACGACCGCGTCTTGAAAATCAACCCCATCAAGGTGCAGCTTGCCCGCCGTTGCCGGGATATTCTCAAGGAGCGTTAAGTCCGCCTCAAATGCCTCGACCGCCTTGATAACTTTGACACCCATCTGCAGCGGCAACGTCCAGCCCGCAATGTCATAAGGTCGCTCCGGCGGAGCACCGGGCGCAGGGATACGTCGAGGATAATGTTGGACCTCAAGGAGATCCTTCGCATGAGCCCGAAACGGCTGCGCCATCAAGACCACGTAAGTCCCCGCAGGGTATTCGACACCATCCACTCTGAAATTTGCGTTCGCCCGATGGATCTTTACACCACCACGCTGTAAAATCTCTAACATCTTGAGTGCGGTATCCATATCCCGCTGATCCGTCGGCACCAAGAATGCCCGTGGCGGTTCCCCCTCACCCTTCTCCACAGCGTTCAATCCCATCTTATAAAAATTGGTCAGAAACATCTCCTTCTGCTTGGCAACGATCGATAGGATTGAATACGCCGCCGCTTCCTCATATTCGATAATGTCGCGCATCCGCCACCAACCGCCGGGCCACGGTTCAGGAAAGTTCGTCTGCTGTGCATATTGGCTCAACCCCCGTCGATGCCCCCGCAAACTCGACTTCGGCTGAAAAATTGGCGAGGCGACATTGACGCTTGCAGCCTCCGTCAAAATTCCGATCATATTATGGCGATAGGGTACAGTGCGAAAACCGCCGTGCCACCACGTATCGTACACCGCATTTGACAGCACGCCGGTGAACCCCTGCGACGTAAGATCCAGCGCCATCTGCGCGCCAATCAGGGCGAGTTCTCGCTGCAATAGCGGCGGGATATTCGGGTTGACGGGATGAAAGTAGGGCGGAATCACGAACCGCGCCCCTCTGTTCCCCATCTGATGCACATCGTAAACCACTTGGGGAAACCACTCCTTGTAGAGTATCTGGGTCACTAACTGCGTTTCGATCTGCGTCAGCATGAACCAATCTCGGTTATTATCGTGCCCCGTGTATTTGTGATAGAGCCAAGGCATCCGTGCGCCTTCATACGGCGTATTGACAGTGCGTTCGTACCAATCGACCACCATGTTCAACCCATCAGGGTTTGCGGACGGAATCAGCAGGAGGATCGTGTTGTCTAAAATTTCTTCGACCTTTGGTGTGCTCTCCGTCGCTAGTTGATAAGCCAACTCCATCGACATCTGAGATGACGCAACCTCTGTTGAATGGATGTTGCAGCTAATCATGACGACCGCTTTTCCCTCTCGTGCTAGTCCCTCCAACTCCGTCAAGTCATGTTCCTGCGGATTGGCAAGTTTCTGCTGAATCGCTCTATAGCGGTCAAGGTTCGCCAAATTCTCCGGCGAAGATATCAAGACTAGCACAAAGTCGAGTCCCTCGGTGGTTTTGCCACGCTCCTCCAAGATCACCCGATCCGAACTCGCAGCCAGTGATCGCAGATAGCCGGTGATAGTCTCCCAACGTGCCAGCTTGTAGTCCGCCCCTACAGGAAAGCCAATCGCTTCCTCCGGGCTGACAATCTGTGCACTCGCCGAACCTACTATCAGTAATAAGCTAAAAATCCCGATGAAAATAGCACAATATTTCTGGCGCACGATCCGCTCCTTATCAAGGTCAGACTAGACTATTTTTGAAAAATCAGAAGCAGTATACCTCTGATACGGTTTGGACGCAAGCAATTTCTAGGGACAACACAATGCAGTTGACGGTACATCTGAATTCAACTACAATGGAAGCCAACATTAACACAAACCTGAACGAAGGAGATAAAAACCCATGCGACACTTCACTCGAACACCCTACTATACCGGCCCGGATGATCCAGAACGCGGTCAAGTCAGAGGCACCCTGCAACTCGGCGAAACCGTCGTTATTGAAACAGTCGGTGGACACGATCAGGACATCAGTATCACAGAAGAACTCAAGGCGGGAACTCCACTGGACATCACGACGCCGCGGGGGTCTCGCCCCGGTGGTCCCTTTTTGATTGAAGGTATCGAGCCCGGCAATTGGGTCGCGATAGAGATTATTGACATGGAGGTAGGACCTTACGGCTTCTACCGTAACGGCGGTCCTTTTTGGGGGAGCGTGCGTTTAATTGCTCCGGTACGGGACGGGTTGGTCCATTTTCCACCGGACTTTGTGGTGCCGATTAGACCGATGATCGGGGTTGTTCAGTTAGAAGAGGTCGCCCCGCACGCGGGTGCCATGGACCTAGGCGGTAATATGGATTTTAACTCCGTCCAACCGGGCAGCACCCTGCACATTCGCGCTCAGAAACCCGGCGGCTATCTTTCTCTAGGCGATGTCCACGCCCGGATGGGGGACGGCGAGTTAACCGGCACCGGGGTTGAAATCGACTCCGCCATTACCCTAAAGGTAGACCGATCGCCCGGCTTCCCAACCGCTAATCCGGTGGTGGAGACCACCACGCTGGTAGAGGCAACCCATGAAATCCTCACGACTGGCAAGGGCGCGACTTGGGAGGAAGCACTGAAAATCGCCTGGGCAAATATGGTAGGGTTGATTGCGGACCGATACGATACGACAGCTGAGCATGCGAACCTCATTGTTGGCACGATTGCCGATGCCCGGCCGGGATACGCTGCCGGTGCCTTGAATCGCCGCGGGTATAGCCAAAGCGGTTACGTGACTTGCCAACTTGCCATCACCAAAGAGCTGCGTCGAACAGGTGAACCTTTTAAGCCGTGAGCAGTTCGACGGTTTTCACAATAACAGGACTTACGCAAATTTAGTACACAGTGGGTAGATTTTTTGATTTTTAACCCCCTAAATCCCCCTTATCAGGGGGACTTATGAACCCGCTGCGTAAGCTCTAGATAATTGGGTATGGTTCATTTTCCACGATCACAATATAAATCGCACTTCCAAAAGCAGCAGCCGTCCACAGAACTCACCTATAAATACTGTCAACATAGCAATGTAGAGGAATCCGGTCGCAGCGCGTGTTGCACCAACAACATCCCGCTGCGTTGATTTATCACGCAGACAATCCCAAATAATGATATATAGCAGCACCGATCCACCGAACCCAAGGAAAAGCCGCAACCAAAACGCAATCTGATGAAAAAAGTTAAACGGACTCACATCCGTCGCCTGCCACCGAAGGAACACATTCAACCCGAAAAATGCGATTGACAAAAGCAGCGACCCCAAGAAAATCTGATTGAACCGTTTCAGGTGGATGACGGGCAGGTTGGGAGTCACGAGATACCAATGCCCAAACCACATACCGCTATTCACAGAACCCAATAGAACAGCGGAAACAAGAAACTGTGCGGATAACATAAAGTTGCCGGCAGGAAGGTCAATTAACTCTCCATACGACTGTGCGCTGTACACCGTCCAGATCACGCCACAAACCGCCCCCACAACCAATAAGAGACGGTTAATCAGAGACTGTTTCAACCACAGACTTATCGTATACAGAAGCAGCAGCACACAGAAGGCAAGCACAAAAACAGAATCGTGCCCCTCCCATGCGAGGAAGAAATTGCTGAAATTGATAGGATTGCCATTGATCGCCAAGTTCGCGCAACGCGCAAAGACCATCACGAGCAGATAAATCAGCGCCATGAGTCGGTAGAACCCGCGTCCCACCAAGTCTTTGGGGATAATGAGCAGCAGCGCAAGACCGCCGACCGCTAATTGGGTGAAAACAATATAAAAGATAAGCAGCATTCCTGTTAGCTCCCCGCACCGAACATCTGAAACTTAATGTGTAAAAAGAAAAACCCATTGTAGCCCTAAGACCACAATGGGTTTGTGTAGGTTGAGAAAAAAGTTGAGGATTAGAGAATTTCTACGACCGCATCGACAGCTTCCAACTTACCCTTAATCTCCTCAGCCTCTTCCTGGCTAACACCTTCCTTAATGACATTAGGTGCAGACTCAACTGCCTCTTTGGCTTCTTTAAGTCCGAGCCCGGTGACTGCACGTACCTCTTTGATTACCGGAATCTTATTCGGTCCAATCTCTTTCAACTGGACATCAAACTCGGTCTTCTCTTCTTCCGCAGGTGCCTCCTCAGCCGCAGCACCTTCTGCAGCGCCGGGCACTGCACCGGCCGCAACCATCATTGGTGCAGCAGCGGCAGCACTCACACCAAACTTATCTTCAAGCGCTTTCACCAACTCGGAAAGCTCCAAAACTGTCATATTGCTAATCTCATCGATTAATTTTTCAACATCAGCCATTGTTTCGTTCCTTTCTTAAAAAAAATAGAGTCCATCAGCATTCGACTATCCGACTGCTGAAGACCGTGTTTAACATAAGTAGCACTTACGCATTTTTGCACAGTTGGCGCGGGGCAAGATGCCCCGCCTACAATTGGCCGCGTAAGTTCTAATAAGTCAAGCTGATTCAGCTGCGCTCTTCTGATCAGCGACTGCTTGTAATACCGTCGTCACTTGACGAAGCGAACCATTCAAAACATTAACAAGTCCAGTCAACGGAGAACCCTGATGTAATACATTGACCAACCCAGAAATGGGAGCGTTCAGACCGCCAACCGCAGTAGCAATCAGTTGTTCCCTTGATGGCATATCGACCAACTTTTCAGCCGCTGTGCCATCAATGGTTCGTTTACCAAGGATTCCACCCTTAATTTTCAGATTCTCATGTTCCTTACTAAACTCCGTTAAAATCTTTGCAGATGCAGCCGGATCGTTGCTCAGTGCAACGGCGGTTGTCCCCTGAAGGTAAGGCGCTAAATCTTCAATCTCTAACTCTTCAGCGACAACATTAATAAGTGTATTCTTATAAACCTTATATTGGACTTCCGCCTCACGACACTTATCTCGTAATTCGGTTATCTCCTCAACAGTCAATCCTTGATATTCCGTCAGGAGGATAACTTCCGAGTTCTCGAAATCCTCTCGAATGCGTTCTACCTGTTGGATATTTTTCTCGTTAGGCATTCGATACCCTCTCCCTTCAATTCAATCATTCGCACCATACGCAAAAAAAAACCTCCTGTCGTATAGGAGGCTTTATTTCCACATCTATGGAACGCACCCACCAACCTCTGTCAATTCTGGCACAACAGCAGAAATTGGCACGTATCGTGTCCGCCTCGGTAGGCTGAATAGTCATTTAAGCAAAATTGCACCCACGGTCTACGACGACACCCAAAATCAATATAATGTATTCAATTTAATTAAACTGCGCCGGCTCCAAACGAATCCCAACGCCCATCGTTGATGAAATAGCAATCGTCTTCAAATATCTACCTTTGATAGAAGACGGACGGGCTCGCACCAAGGCACCCATTATCGCTTGAATATTCTCTTTGATCTGATTTTCCTCAAACGATGCCTTGCCAACAGGGGCTTGAATCACGCCGGATTGCTTCTCGACCCGATACTCAATCTGACCAGCCTTAATGGTACGAATTGTTTCTGCCACATCCATAGTGACAGTTCCCGTTTTCGCATTCGGCATTAAGCCTCTCGGTCCGAGAATACGCCCCAACTTCGGCATGATTGACCGCATCAAGTCAGGCGTCGCAATCGTCGCGTCAAAGTCCATCCAGCCATCAACAATCTTTTCGACAAGATCATCGGCACCAACTGCATCGGCCCCAGCCTCTTCGGCTTCACGCACCTTATCTCCTTGCGCGAAAACAACAACCCGTATCTCCTGACCGGTGCCATGTGGCAACGAAACAGTGCCACGGATATTCTGATCCGCATGACGAGGATCCACACCAAGATGGACAGCCAAATCTACCGTCTCTTCAAACTTTGCTGACGCGGACCTCTTTAATAATTGCACACCCTCATCTAGATCGTATAACTTCATACGATCAACCGCTTGTGCACCTTCGTTGTATCTTTTACCTCTTCTGCCCATTCGTATCCTCCCCAACAATTATTGATCGACAGTAATTCCCATGCTCCGTGCAGTCCCTGCAACCATTCGCACCGCAGACTCTAAACTCGTTGTATTCAGATCCGGCAACTTCGTTTGCGCTATCTCCTCAAGCTGTGCCGACGTTACGGAAGCGACCTTATTTCGGTTGGGTTCACCGGATCCTTTTGCCAACTTTGCTGCCTCTTTTAACAACACCGCTGTCGGTGGCGATTTAACATCAAAAGTAAACGAACGATCCGCGTAACAGGTAACAATCGTCGTAACCACCAATCCCTGTTGATCCTGTGTCCGACCGTTAAAGGATTTAATAAATTCCGGGATATTAATCATATAAGGGGCAAGGCTTGGACCCACAGGTGGGTTCGGCGTCGCCTGCCCGGATATCAGTTGAAGTTTAACCTCCCCGGCAACCTTTTTAGCCATCTATATCTCCTTAATTCTATATCTTTTCTACTTGGAAATGATCCAGTTCAATCGGCGTAGACCTGCCCAAGATAGAAATTGTCAAATGCAGACGTTGTCTATCCTCATCAATCCCATTAATCTCCGCCGGAAATTCCTTAAACGGACCATCAATCACCCGGACCTTATCACCAATAGCGTGCTCCACCATCGGAGGTGCCGGCTTCTTCTCTTCATCCGTCGACAGATCCAGAATATGTTGAACCTCTTCCTCAGTAAGCGGGGCAATAATGTCCATAACACTCGGTGTATCTTGGATGAGGTGCCAACTCTGCTGACTCGCCTCATGCTCAGCATCTGCAGCAAGTTCGTGTGCCGTCTGGACGAGTAGGTATCCGGGGTAAGAGGGACGCTCAAACGTCCGCTTTTTGCCGTTCTTGATTTCTACAACCTCTTTGGTCGGAACAATTACTTGGCGAACCTCCTCATCTAATCTCAAGGCTCGCGCCCGCTGTTCAAGGTTTAGTTTTACTTTTTTTTCATGCCCAGAATAGATATGGAGAATATACCAAAAACCGTCCATAGTGCACCTATATTTGGAATCAGTTAGACTTATCTGCGAATTAACCTGTCCGAAGGAACAACCTGCGCAACAACGCAAACCCAAAACCCTCAACAGAGTAATCGAGGGCAAAATAGGCAACAGCCACAACTATCAGTGGAATCAGGGAAACTAAAAACGCAAGTTGCCATCTCGGCGTATAGCGTCTTGCAACCACAGTTACACACACAATAATTGCGAATAGCAAAATTATGCCGTGGATAGAAATCCAGCCGGGATATTCTGTATTCCCGTCAATTATCCAGAGGAAAATCCCTAAAACGGCACAAGCCACAATCACCACAAGTGTGTTGCCTTGTACTTCCTTCCGGTCCGGCTTGGACACTTTGTCCCATTCAGCCCGAATATCTCGAATAAATGTCTTTATACGTGTTATCATAGGTTATCAAAGGCAAAAAAACAGGCCAGGAGGGATTCGAACCCCCAACATTCGGTTTTGGAGACCGACGCTCTAGCCGTTAGAGCTACTGGCCTGCAAGACAAAAATACTATCGAATCTCCTTGTGCGATGTGTGCTTACGACAATAGCGACAATATTTCTTTAACTCAAAACGCTCTTGCTGCGTTCTCTTGTTTCTTGTCGTCGCATAATTGCGCTGCTTGCATTCATCACACGCCAACGTCACAATATCTCTTGGCATAATACTCACTCAATTTCGTTTGACTGCAACGAGTCAAAAAATAGGATGGAGCCGACGACCGGGATTGAACCGGTGACCTCGTCCTTACCAAGGACGCGCTCTACCTACTGAGCTACGTCGGCATTACCAGAAAACACACGATCGGAAGCAAAACCGAAAAGCGGGAGACGGGACTTGAACCCGCGACAATTGGCTTGGAAGGCCAATGCTCTACCAACTGAGCTACTCCCGCGTTTTGCTTGGGACGTCACGGGGACACGTCTCCGACGCTTTGGTATGATGGGCGGAGAAGGATTTGAACCTCCGCAGGCTTAGCCAACAGATTTACAGTCTGCTCCCGTTGACCACTTGGGTATCCGCCCACTTGAATGAAAGCTGGCGAGAGGACTTGAACCCCCGACTAAGTGATTACAAATCACTCGCTCTACCAACTGAGCTACGCCAGCAAACGCAACGGTGAATTATACATGCCAGCCTTCAAATTGTCAAGCAGAAATTTACAACCACAAGAATTACCCGTTTAACCCCAGTCGCGCCCTTCCGAAAATCCACCGATTTCCCCGTAGGGGCGGGGTCACCCCGCCCAGCTCTCAACGCTGGTTGGGAAACCCAACCCCTACGAAGGAGTGTGTGTCTTTGGACGGTTCTGGATTATCTGGTTGCAATGAAACGTGAACGGAACCTAGCAACTCAGATAATTCACTCAGATGGATCAGAAAACACAGGATGCGAGCGGAGACGATCAAATACATTTTCCTCCTTCGCTAGCACCTGCATCCGTCCATCAAGCTCAATCGCTCTTTGAAGGGAATCAATGGATTTCTGGTCTTCTCCCTTTAACGCATAGGCGCAAGCCAAGTTGTAGTGGAGGTGAGCAACATCTGGAGAGATCCGAATTGCCGTTTCACAAGATTCAATCGCGGAATCCGGTAAGTCCTGTTTTAGATAGGCTGTCGCTAGATTGATATAAGCCCCCACCGCCTCCGGACTCATCTCAAGTGTTCTTTGGAAGGCGGCGATTGCCGGAGCGTATTCCTCTTTACGCAAGTAAGCTTGACCAAGGTTATTATACGCCGAAGGTGCTTGAGCGAAAAAGATTGTCCGCCCTTTGTTCTTGATGGCTTTGGTGTATGCCTCAACCGCTTGATCTAATTCGCCATTCCTCAGATGAAAAAAACCCTTCCGCGAATGGTCATTAAACTGGCTCTGATGGTGCCAAACCCAAATGAAAAGAACCGTCACAATGAGGCAAAACGCCATGCTTATTTTTCTGATCATATTCTAAAATTTCTGAGAATCAAGCTGGAAGATGCGCGTTACCGCATCCTATTATTCGCCCTCTCGTCGGGGGCGTACTAAAGTTTCACCGTCCGCCTCGATCAGTGGTCGATTGTAGATATAGGGTGGTTCCAGCACCGCCTGTTGGGCTTCGGTCAGTTCGGATACCCACTCCGGTAGGTGCGTCTCGTAAATCCCGCCGGCATAGTGGAGATACTTGGGAGTGTAGCGATAGAGTGCCGTGCGTCTCTCCCCTTTTCCTCTCCAAGGAAGAGTGCCGTGGGTGGTCGCCTCGTTGAAGATTACCAAATCGCCCGCCGAGAGCGGAATGTGATAGACGACTTCCTCGTTGGCTTCTAACGTCAGAATATCGTCCGGACAGGAGAAATTTGCTTTGTGGCTGCCGGGTATCACGCATAGACCTCCATCGCCCGGATTCACATCAGTCAAGTAATATTGACAAACGATTAGCCCGGAACGCATTGTCCCGTTTTGGTAGGCGTAGAAGCGGGAACCGTTGAAAGTGAGATTGCCCGAACCGTGAAGTTTTAACCCTTCGCAGCCGGCTGTGGAGCTCAGAACATCGACGCCGTGGTCTAGCTTCCAGCCGCGGCCCACCAAGGTATTGAGATATGGGATGAGCTTGGGGTGGGCTAACAGGTCGCGGAAGGGCTGACACCAAGGCGGCTGCCACGTCAACATACCGCTGTAATGCCGAAATGGACTGAACTGCCCCTCGAGGGGCCTTCCCTCCCATTGTCCACTGAGGACATTCGGTTCGGCGTATTCTCCGCGTTTGTCCATGTTGGCATCAAGGGACTCGTTCAGGGTGTCTACCTCAACGGTCGAAAGAAAACCTCTGATCAACAAGAACCCTTGGAGATCGAACAGGTATTTTTCTCGTTCTCCCATGGTCGGGTATTGTTCTTGCTCGTTCACGATCACAACCTCTCGTTTAGTGTGGGCTCGTCGCTGCTGTCCGATTCTTATGGTAGATTTTAGAATTACTTAGACACTGCCAATCGGCGCAGTTGGAAACAGCGCCTACCAAACACGGGAGGCAAAAGTGTTTATTTATTTTTATGATTCACTATAAATGTGCATTGATAGCAGGTTACACTGACTCGAACAGTCTCAACCAATCCGCCAGCGTATTCGCCACAGACGCAGGCTGTGCCTTGCTTCTCGCAATAAATCCCGGCACCCCATCGCGTCCGGTAGGCATTCGAGGGTCGCTATACCGTATATCCATGCTCCAGCGGATGTGATCGGAGTGATTCGGCACCGAGCGATGAATGGTTTTATGCTGAATGAGCAGCACACCGCCCAACGGCACCGGACACTGCACCTGCTCGCCATCGGGCAACGCCTCATCGACAATCCCCTTAAAATTACGCCCCGGTCCCAGCCCTAGAACATGGTTAATCAGCGGTGCTTTATGGCTTCCCGCAATCACTTCCATACAACCGTTCTCCACCGTCGCATCCACAAGCGGAATCCAAAAGTTGACCATAAAAGTTTCTGAGGCGTCCGGTTGTAAATATCCTAAATCTTGGTGCCAGGGAACCACGGAGGTATCCTGATTGGGGAGTTTCGGACGGATATTGAATTGCGGATGCGCCAGAATCTCAGGTCCAATCAACGATTCAACAATATCCAAGATAGCCGGGTGCGTCTGCACGGCGAACATACCCTCCGTCTTCAACTTACCGTGCAATCCCTCGAAGAAGGTATCAGTAAATGAGGTATCAGACGGATCAGCGACAGACTCTACCACCCGAGCCAACCGCCGCTCAAAAGGTTCATCTTCAAATAGCTCAGACAATTCGCCCTTCGCTTGTGCTTTTCGGGCGTTCTGATCCACCGTCTCGTTTAACTCCGAAATCAATAGTTGTAGATCTTCGACAGGGATTACATCCTCCACTAAGAGGTAGCCCTCATGTTTATAAAACGCAATCTGTTCAGAATTTAAACCACCCATAAATCCAGCCTCCATCAAAAATTTGGAATCACATTTCACTCCGCCAACCAGGTCCCTCCAAATACGAGGATCCCGCCCGATCCTATCTCCAGCCCACGGACTTTCGGCTGACACAAAAAACTAGACGGCAGAAGATAGAGCGGAATAAAGGATTTCGATTGATCGATCTCTAACACTGAAACATCGCTATCCGGTGCAATCGGCATGGATAGCAAAGCGAGAGTCGGTGTATCCTCCTTGGCTCCTCCCTGCAAGGTATCGGCATCTGCCGCTTTAATCTCTACCCGCAACCCAATCTGAGAAAGCGAGTCACGTTCCAACCACGTCGCAATCGCATTGCCCGTGTTGTCCGGCAGCTGTGCATAGACTAGATTGATCGGACTACGCCAGCCCGCATGTTTCATTCGTCTGCGCGCCTTTACACGATCGTGGGCAAACACAGAAGGAACGAATACCATTTTGGAAGGATTTTCCCCGTATTGTAACCGCAAGAGCGCGTCCGGGTCAACCGCATATCTGAGCACATTGTGCCAAGTCGGCACAGGCGAGGTTAACGATGCCTTAGAAATCTCGATTTTATCAGGCAGCCGAAGATATACAAGCGTTGCCGCATCTGTTCGGATTAAAATGTCATCAAGCCCCCTACGCTGGCGCCTTTCCACCTCCGTAATGGGAAGTGGTAAGATATCTAACACCCCCGACTCAAACTCAAACAGAGCCTCATCCAGATTCGCATAATAGCGGAAAGTCAGCTCCTCCAAATAGGGCTTACCCCAAAGGTAATCCGAGTTCGCCGTCAATCGCACCTCCGTCCTACCGAACGATTCCAACCGAAACTGCCCCGTCCCAATCGGCTGCGAATCGCCTCGCGTCGTCACCCACGCTGCGGGCGAGGTCAATTTCTCCAGAAAGTTCGGATCGCCGGCTCGCAGCGTAACCTGGAGGCGGGAATCGTCAAGGACACTAATCCCTTCAATCTGTGTCGTCGTCCCGCTTCGATGAACTTCGGCTCCCCGAATCTGAAGTAGGGGGTGCGGAGCAACCAGCCACACCCCCTGTCTCACAAACCGCTCCCAAGCCAATTTTACATCGGTCGCCGTCACCCGCTTGCCGTTGTGAAACGTCATCCCTTGCGCGATTACAAATGTCCAGATCCGGTGGTCATCGGAATGGATCCAACCCTGAGCAATTGCAGGGCTAATCCGTCCGAAGCGATCCCGTCTCACCAAGCCTTCGTACAGATTCGATGCAACATGTAACTCCGCAAAATTGAGATGGTTGACGGTATCAAGCGTTGTTACTGGTTGAAAAATTGCCCCCAGCAGTGTCCCACCAAATCTTGGAGGCGACGCGGATTCAGCCGTGGCGGTTATCCAGCAAAGGAGTACAATAAAGAAAAAAGGGAGTAGAAAAATTTTTCGGCTCATGTCAAAAAAAGTGCAAAATGTTAGAAACGTAGGACCTATGCATTTTAGAGCGGGGCAAGATGCCCCGCCTACGTCTAGCTGCGTAAGTCCTGAAACGTGAGAACAATCGTGTTATGTTGCTTCCGACATTTCATCTAGGCTCTTCAACAACGCATCCATCTCAATCTGCAAGTCTCGCAAAGCTCTGGAAACATCATCACTCTCAAAATGAGCATGACTTATGTCCGTCGTCCGGATCCGGACGATTTTGGCATGGGTGTTGTCAAGCGACACACGAATTGTCGTTAATCGGGCATCGATCTGTTTCCCCAATTCCTCAAGCCGTCCATGATTTTCAATGCGTTCTTCAAGCGTCTGTAATGCTTCCTCATATTGAGCATACACCGCAGCGTTCGGCGATTCTGCTAACTTTCTCGTAATTTCTGTCTTTTCAATGTGCAGCACTTGCATAGTCGTCGTTTCCAAGTAATCATCAATCTGTTGTAAGCGGTGACTCAGATCAGCAGCTTTCGCAAATACATTATCAATATGTTCGATAGAACCCTCTAACAGCGTTTTGACACTATCATCGGCAGAATGGATCTGTTCAAAAATTTGGTTGCGAAGTTCATGAATGCGCGAGATAGGTCCAATATATTTAGGTTTGAGTTTGAATGGGGATTCCTGCCACGGTTCATGCACCTCTTGTTGGAACGCCTCCTCCGGCTTGAACATGTCCCGATAGGCGATTACCTGAACACAGACAGCTAGCGGTACTGTGATAAAAAGACCGAAAAAGAATCCCAAAGCACCGAGACATGAAACAACTGGAACAATCAATCCATACAGCCAAAATCGCGCCCAATTTTTCCATGTAAACACAGTCTTCAACGCAGCACCGAAGGCAGAACCAACACCTTTTCGCTCATCAATCAACAATGGAAATGACAACATCACAATTGCCCAGAGGAGTGGTGCTACCAAGATGCCAATCCCTGTTGTACACAGCACAATAAATGCAATCAGAGATAACCACCAAAGGAATAACGCAGCCCAATATCGGTGAAATCCCTTGAAAATGTCGCGGACCCGCGGCTTTTCACCACGCATCCCTTTCAGCGCGATATAATACAAACCCGCATAAAGTGGGCCGGCAAAAAACAGAAAAGCTGGCGGGATACAAATTAATGCTCCAAGTAAACTCGCAAAGAAAAAGGTGACTGGATGCCGTTTGTACAGTTTCCAGCCCTCGGTAAACCATTGTTCAATCGTTACTGTGGGTTGACTCGCCATCTCCAATTTCTCCTATCGTTTTATGTGCAGGAAATCAAAGCTCAGTTTAACAATGGAATTAGATTGCAAGATATTCGCCATTTCTCCAATCGAATAAACAACCGTTTCAACCTTCCCGATAATCCGTAGGTCGGGGAGTTCATTGGTTCATTAATTGGTTGGCTGATTCATTCTTCTTATGTTTCACCCTTCGGATACACATGTCGCCCCGCTGGGGCTTTAGGGTATTTGTTTATCCGCGTACTATAGACATGTCGCCCCGCTGGGGCTAGATGAACCAATGGTTTTGACGTTTCACGCATCATGTCATCAACAGCTGCAAACTAGCACCATTGGTTGATAAACTAATGAACCCTTTGACCACCCTGGAACACCGCCACAACACGACTGAAAGCCGAAACATCAACCGTCGGATCGCCATCAAAGGCAGCGAGGTCAGCAACCCTGCCCGGCGCAATAACCCCAATCTCGCCTCCCATGCCGATCGCCTCAGCGGAGATACTAGTGGCAGAGACAAGCGCCTCAGCAGGCGTAAACCCAACGCGAACCAACAGTTGCAAATCGTAATCCAGATGCCCAAACGCGAGATCTCCGACACCGGAGTCGGTGCCCGGAACGATTCTATCCCGCATACCGTAGTCCAACATACGGCGCATCACATCTAACCGCACCTCCGCCCGCTCCTCAAGCCGTTGCAAATCTGCTTCACCTTCGGGAGAGATGGTGCCCGCCTCCCGCTGCGCCGTGAGCCTGACAATCGCAGGATAGCCTGTCCACGCTTGGAGGGTTGGACTGATCCAGATACCCGATTCTGCCATCATCTCAGCGACCTTCGGATCGAAACGTAGTTGGTCATCCGGATCCAGAAACTCCGCATGTTCCATCAGATCAATCCCCGCCTCAACCGCTCGCACCATCGACTCCTTTGCGCGACAGTGCGCTGCCGTCAAACGATGAAAGTGGTGCGCCTCATGGACAATGGCGTGCAGTTCTTCAACCGTATAACTCGCACGTCCGGGGATCGTGCCTGCCGTGCCTCCGCCCGAAGCCATAATCTTGATGTAATCCGCACCCTCGTGTACCAAGCGACGGACAGAACGACGCACCTCCGCCTCGCCATCGGCAACCTCGTTACACATGTGGAAATGCCCACCGGTACAGGTAATAGGTCGTCCACTCACAAGCATACGGGGGCCCGGGATGTATCCGCGCCCAAGCCCCTCTTTGATCGTAAATCCCACACGGTTCCGCGCACCGTGTTCGCGGATCGTGGTGATACCCGCAGCCAAATGCCGACGTAGATTCATCGCACCGGTGAGCACCATCATCTCATCGGTCTCGGAGAACATCTCAACGTAGCTGCGCCCATCACCCGCCAAACTCAGATGTGTATGTCCATCAATCAACCCCGGCGTCACACAAGCGTTACTCAAGTCAATCTGCTCGGTATCCGGCGGTGCCTGCCGCCGAATCTGCCGCCGCGGTCCCACGGCGGTGATACGGTCCCCTGTCACTAGAATCGCTTGATCGGGTTTGGCTTCACCGCCAAGACCGTCTGCTAACTTACCTGCCAAAATCAGTTTTGAATTCGTTTGAGCCATACCTTCCTCCACTTCATTTCACAGGAGACACAGGTTCTCGCGTGTCTCCCACAAGTAGCCAAGCTTTCATCAAACGCCCCGATGTTCCCCCGAACCCATGAATAATTCCGCGTGTGCTCCCCACTTATCCGAGATGCTAGAACTGCCTAGACTACGGAGCGATTTCCTCATAACCGTATTCCCGTTTGTCAACCGAAGTCATCTCGACTTCTCCTTGACCCGGTACGGCCATCGTCATTTTGATTGTGCGTTCTACCGTTTCTGAATAGATCAGCATGGTAGCTGGATCGATGATACGTTCACCCTTTCCCGCTATTTTCGTGTTAGACACGCTCGGTGCTGCTTCCATGTCAGCCATTTCGGCGAGGTCCTCCCACATGTCGCCCATAAAATTTTTCAGTTCCTCAGCATCAGTGTTGAAGGAGAATTCAAGACGTACACAATCAACATCGTTAAACTTCACCTGTTCAGCGAATTTGGTTACGGAGTAAAATGCCATTGTCCCACCCATGGGCAAGGGCGTTTCGTCAACACCCGTCCAAACATCACCTATTTCCGCATCCATTCCCACATATGAACCAATTCTCGCATCCCACTCCTGAGCGGCTCGATTGATGAATGTCTCCTCACTGAGAACCGCGGCAACAGTTGGCGGGAGGTTGCCGGGCAGCGCTGCTTTGAGTTTCTCAATGGTTCCCTCAAAGCCACGTATCTTGATCAGTTGGCCGTCAACGTCCAATTCGTATGTCACAGTGATGTTCTGGATAAAAGATAGGATAGGGTCTTCACGTGGCTTACCATCCTGCGTCATCGTAAATGAGATAGGTATAAAGATAACTGAATAGCCCCCCGGCGTTTTGTCAATCGTAATTTTTTGTTTCCCTTCGCTTACACGGGTTCGTTTACCAAGTGCACCCATATCTGTTACTTGCGTGTTCTTGTAGGTTGATACATATGTCGGAAAGTCGTCCGGTGGATTGAACCGAAAATGAACCTCCTGTGCTGTCGCCGAGATACCTATCCCCCAGCAACATACAATAAAAAGGAAAATCAGGACAACTAGACTTGGTGATTTTGAATACATCAATTTTCTCCTTATTCTGATGAGTGACGCTTTCGGAACAGATGAAATTGTGGTTTCCAAACTATCATACCCGGCGTTGAATGCGCCCCTGCCTTAAATGCCAGTTTGGTGTCGAGAGGTGAATCTCGACTGATCCCCCGCCCCAATGAATCGGGCAACTACAGCAAAGACTCCATCAAAGAGTTCGTAGGAAACAACGATGTTGTTCCCTACAACCCCGTTTGTCTCATGTAAAAACAGAGTGCAATTACGGTGAAAGCGTTGAGGGCGGGGCAAGATGCCCCGCCTACGGTTTTTGAGGCAAGTCGGTGCTGTTGCACTAATTCTTAACATGAGCACCCCGTTTTTATCGGGGGGATAATATTCTGAAGACTTTGCAAACTCTCATATAGGATTCCTCAAAATTTACAGGCACTGCAACTTCAGAAGTGATATACAACGGCAGCTCAGGCAACGTATCTCCAATGTTTAAGGGGTTATGCCAGATGTCCACTATCCCCAAATTGGATTCCCCGTGAGGCTGCTTTCGGTAGGCGGCACAATAAAGCGGATTTTCCGGACTCTCCTCTACGTACCCCGCTGTTGCTTTGACCGCCCGAAGCAATTGATTGTGGAGGTTGAAAAAAGGCAGTTCAAGGACATCAACAATGATTAGTGAAACATTTTTGGCTATCAGGTTTTCGCATTTGGCAACAAAACTGTCTCTCTCACTTGGTCGATCTTTGTTGGCACGGCTTAAAATCTCAATTGCGCCCACGGTGATATGTCTGCCTCGCTCGATGTAATCAACGAATACTTCAAACACTGACGGAAATTCTGCCTGTGTTGTAACCGGCAGCTGAGGCTGATATGACCCTTTCAGGGTTTGTCCCATTCCTCGAATTTTGTCCGCTCTGACATCAACTTCCCGCGCGCCGATGCTTGTCTGTGGTATGGCTAAAAACCCTTCCGGCAGTATTTCATTCAAGTTCTCAACAATATATGTCGTCCACGCGCTATGAAAAGACTCGAAAGGGGCAATATCACTAATTTCGGGGTTTAAGTGGTCTAAGATTGGCATTTTAGACGCTCCGTAAAAACAGTGACGAATGGCACAAAGTTTTCTAATGCTTTGCGTCTACTCAAGTTTTTGGGCTATACGATTCATAGGTTTGTCAGGGCCCTGTCAGGTCTAAAAAAAAATTTCAACCAAACATCGGGGGGGCATCATTGGTAAATGCCCCTCTGAACCCTGATGGGCCCTAGCTTCAGAGCGTTTGTAGATTTTTACCACCCAACAGAAGGTGCGCCTAGACGGTCTATTGACCTGACAAATACGCACTATTTATGAACCGTTTTTCACTGAAATGGCACCATAACCTCGCCAAATGTCAGGGATTTGTCAGGGTCCTGACAGGTCAAAACTCTGAAATGTGTAAGTCCTAACAATATTGTCTGAATCGTGGATTAAAACAGACACAGCGGATTGCGCGGATTTTTGCCCCCACGCTGCATCGGGATTCAAAGCGACATGACGCCCGATGAATCGGGCAACTACAGTAAATATTTAGGTTCTCAAGGCACACCGATTCGTTTTTCGTAAAAATACCAACGCTATGCCGACGCAAAAAAAAGTTAGTGTGCATCACTTATACAGATTTGCACCGATGAGTCATATGTAGAACCTACACAGTTGAACGCTCAAACCAGCAGGAACACGTGAAATTTACTCTTCTGGGCTAAGAAATGAAATTGTAGATGCCAGATTGTCATATGCGGCGTTGAATGCGCTCGCTGCCTGAGATCCCAGTTGTTGGTGTCCCTTTTCGAGTCCCCGCGGGGCATTAGCCTGCGTTAGCCTAGAGTTAGTTTAGCCCATTTTGCGGCGTTGTAACGGTTGTCGTTAGGAGTACTCCTACTACTTTATGGCGCACCATCTCCAGCCTCTAGAGTTTCTCGAACCACTTGGCTGAACCTATGTGGGTCCTTGAAGTACAGTTTGGCGTTGTCAACAACGCGCTTCAACAGTGCAAGATCATCTGGCTCTACGTCTTTCACCTTCAATAGAAAACGAATTTTTTCTTCACTGAATGTCCCGTACAACTGACCAACTGCAGCATTCAGGAACGCTGCGGTCAACGCCGTGACCTTGCGAAATGAGAGTGTGACATGCCGGTCGGCTTTAAGGGCAGCGGCGAGGCGGTCATAAATTCTCTGTCCATCGTTAGAAGCGACGCATAAGGGCCCGCCTACGATTTCAAACATGGATATCCGAACATCTTCCGGCATGATTCTCTCCTTGAAATATGCGAGGATGGTTCATAAATAGGTTTTGATGCGTATAGTCTGAACACCCTCAAATGGTTTATGTGGATAACGCTTGGTGTTAACCATTCAACCTAACCCCCTCTCGACTGAGTAATACACATTGCGCTCCGCTGGAGCGCGAGGTGTGGCTGCATCGGTGTGCTATAGACATTGCGCTCCTCTGGAGCGAAAGAAACGATTGAACGCTTGCCTCCATACCTATTTTGACAGGGGCTTGTATTCCGCCCCAGCGGGGCGGTATGTCTATAGAAGACGATAGAGGAACCCTTGCACTCCAGCGGAGTGCTATGTCCATAGAATCTATATTTATGCACACTCCTCAAATATGTAACACCGTGTCACTACTCAAAAATTATCTGTCTCAGTTCCTCGTAAGTAGGCATTCCGGGCTTGATTCGTGGAGCGACTGTATCGCGCAGAAATCCTTCAGGAGCCTCGCCTGCTCCATGCACTCCCCAATCAATTATCTTTCGACGAATTCGATTAGCAGCATCCTTGATATTTGAGGTGCCGTTTCGTAGAGCTATCAATTCGTCTGCTTTTTCCTCACAAGGTTCTAATTTGTAATGCTGACATAGTGCGCGTAATACATCGTCTGCTAGCAGATAGTCTTCGATTTGTCCTTGGCCCAAAACTTTTATTCCCTCTTGTTTCCACTGGGTTACTTCCCCACATGAGGCTTGATCGCGATCTCTCAGTCCAAAAACTGTTACACCTTTCGCAACGGCATCAATAACTGAAATGTAATTTCGTAGGTCTCTCTTACCCCCTCCTGAGATGAATTTCGTATTCGGAAATTCTTCGGAAAAGATTTGATTGTAGCATTCTGCGTCGAAACCCTTATCTCCATGTTCTCCCTCACAGATAACGATTTGGTCAGGCACAACGAGCGCAGCTAAATCGTCTAAAGCAATCTTATGCGTCTGTTCCCAAAATGTACGATCGGGGGTTTCAGGCTCTATAATCACAACCTCCTGGCTATCAAAGTCCCGGTCCTCCCGGTTATCATCAAGATCAAGAAAGACAACCTTTTCTCCGTGCTCTTTGTACAGCTGCAATGCCTTTCGCATCATCCCGATAGCATGGGTCGCAATCCACAGTTGCGATTTATCGTTTATAAGCCGCAAGAGTTCCTCAAGAAGGTCTCCCTGTAACTTAGGGTTCATGTGCGCTTCCGGCTCGTCTATACAAAAAACAGTGTCATCGTATTCTACCCTTTTGATAAAAATATCAAAGAGTAAATCAAAAGCGGCCTTTTCTCCACCCGAGAGATTCTTATAAAGAAAACTTTTACTTGTTCCTTTGTCGAAAGTAAAAGTTCTGTCACTAAGTGGGTTTCCCAAACTATTGAGAATTAAATCGTGGAAAAGCCGTCTCATAGCGTCTTGAATCTCTCCAAGGGTTTCGTCTTGAAATTCCCCTAAACTTTTTGAACGATTTTCTTTTATATATGCACGTTCAACCGCATTAGAAATGAGTCTTTGATAATTACTGTTAGCGGCAGCATCGTTTTCAATCATGTTAATGAACCTTTGCTCTTGAATAACCGGGGACATCCTTTGAATTGATGTTACATTTATCTCTGGATCATTACGGTAGGCAGTTCGCACATAAACCGCTTTTCTCATGTCAGCTTGAGTAGGATCGTGAAATTCAATGTTTATTTCATCTAACCGCTGTCCCCGATTAAGTACTTTGGAATAGTAATCAGGATCGTCAGGGTGTCCTAAATGCCTATAAAAATGCGATTGGTTATGTAACGCATCAAACACCGATGATTTCCCACACCCGTTAGGTCCAAGCAGAACCACTAGTTTCGCTGTCGCAGGGATGTTTTGAATTGTTAAGTTAGTAAACCGCTTGAAATTCCGCAAATGGATTGAAGCGATTTTCACACTGTCACCTCCACAATCGTCATCGTATCATTCCCGAAAATGTCCACCACCTTGACAGCGAGCTTGCGTCGTCCGGGGTTGCATTCATGCGCGACACTAGTCAATTCCAATGAGCGGTCCTTTTTGGTGCGGAAACTCTGCCACTCATTTTCAAAGATGTAGTCACCGGTCCACTGTTCTTCCCACTCACCCGTTCCAGGATTTTGTACGCGGATAATTTCGCGCTTGCTCTCGAAGTCAAAATCCACCGACCAGTAATCGATCCAATCTGTCCACTGTTTCGTCAACACTTCGCGGTCAACAACCCCGTTTGCATCTTTACTCACTTTTATAATCTGCCCTTGTTCTACCCTAACCGAACTACTCCTGTTTTTGAGCTGCTGATCGGCATCGGTGTTAGCGTCCTGTGAATAGAACACGGAAAAATCGGTCAACTCCACCGCCACGGTCGGGGGTGTGCTCTTCTTGCCGGGTGTCACGATTGGCTTGACCTCAATAAACGCTACATCGTGAAACACCACCTGCTCTCGATCCACCGCCCGTTTGTCGAACACTTCGGCGGGGATGTATTTCGGCGCGAGGTCAATGCCTTTGCCCCGTGCCTCATCCAGCACGTTGGGGAACAATCCCATCTCAAACTCAAAGCCGAGAACGTCCACGCGACTGATCCGATGTTTGCGGCACTCCAAGATAATCTCCTCAATAAAGAGGCGCGTCACTGGTAGGTTGACAGGTCCCACCGCCACAAGCCGCCCCGCTTTCAACCCTTGAAAGGCGGTGAAACCGTCCGTTTTTTCGGCGGAGTAGGCACGCAGGATGAGATTGACGAACGCTTTCTCCTTTTCTTCTAACTGCTGCTCCTGTTCCACCTCGCGCAGGTTTGGATTGAGACCGATGTAGTGCTGACGCTCGTACTTGCCGAGGTTGAGGATTTCCAAGGCACGGTAGCCTTCGCCATCCGCCTTGAGTTGACGCTGTACCTCAATCATCCGTTTGCGGGTGGTGTGGAGGGCGAACTTGCCGAGGTCTGTGCAAATCCACTTGCGCCCCAATTTTTCAGCAACGGCGGCAGTTGTGCCGGATCCACAGAAAAAATCGGCGACAAGATCGCCTTCGTTTGAAGACGCTTTGATAATGCGTTCAAGGAGGGCTTCCGGTTTTTGAGTCGGATAATCGTTGCGTTCTTTTGAAATTGAGCCGATAGGATTTATATCTGTCCAAATATCACTGACTGCTTGCCCCCTTACCTCATCTAGGTAACGCTTAACCGATGGGATACCATTTTTTGAAAAAACAATATCTCCCCTCTTCATACCTGCGATAATTTTTTCTTGTGACCAAATCCAATGTTTTCCTGCTGGCGGTGCCAAAACTCCCCATGGCTCGCCAAAATCTTTAGGTTCTCCCTGTCCTGTCTGTGTGAAATCATGCAATCTATACCGTCTTCCATCTTCATCTACATGACGATACATAGATCTAAGATAATCCTCGCTATGAGCTCTCCGTTGTTGATTAAATTGCAAGTTACCTTTGTTATAAAAATACTAAAGTTTAGACAATTTTAAGTGCAACGAGGCAGAAAAGAGGTTATCCTTTCAGAAATCACCACAATTTTGAAAGGAGAAATTATGTACCTCATATTCTGCCTCGCGAGTATTTTAACCGATTTTCGTCCGTTATTCAACCGTCAAAACTTCACCCTGTTTTGTACATTTATTGTTGGGTTCATCACTGCCCCCCGCAGTGCCACGGTGACTGACATTTATCAAGCGGTTCGACCGAAAACCGGTTACCACTCACTGGTGAAGTTCCTCTCCCGTGGCAAGTGGGACGCCGATGCGGTTGCTAAACATCTAATTAAGTTACTGCAAGGGTGCTTTGACAATTGGGTCTACGTTTACGATGAGACCCAAGCGATAAAGACAGGACACAAACAATTTGGTCTCCACTTTTTTAGAAATCATCGCTACCAAAAGCGCAACAGAAATCAATCGAAGTTTCACTCAGGGCATCAGTTTGGCGTATTGGGCTTGCTTTGTAGCACGGTGACTGAGACGATACTGTTTCCGGTTTGGGTGAACCTGATATGTCCCAAGACAAAGCAGGAGAGCAGCAACGCTGTTCTAAGGCGGATATGCGCTCACATTCCCTGTGGACTGATTATCTTTGACCGGGGGTTCAATCGGCGCAAAGTGTTTGCATGTGTGCTTAAAGCCGGGCATCATCTGTTGTGTCGTGCCAAGTCCAATGCGGTCTTCTATCGGTTGGCTGAAGTAGCTAAGTGTTCCAAACGGGGCCGCCCCAAGAAGTATGGAAAACGGCTACACCTGCCATATCTACGATATGCAACGATTGACATTGACAACAAACGGTATGCCATTGCATCGGTAGTCGCATTTACCAAAATGTGTCCACAGCCGGTGCGGCTGGTAGTCATGCGAACCCGACCCAAGCAGGCAAAGACGTTTCGATACTTCTGTGTGTATACCACTGACTTGACTCTTAATCTATGTCAGATAGTGCGATATTATCAGAAAAGATGGACGATTGAGACCGCTTTTCGGGACGTTAAACAACACTTCGGGTTTGACCAATATCGGGTCAAATCTAAAAAAAGCATCAGTCGATGGGTACAACTCAGTTTCGTGGCTGTTTGTTTAACTCAATTGGTATTTACCATCATTTCTACCACAAGCCGTCCAATAACTGTTGAGCGGGTGTGTCGGGAATTGGGGATTGATTGGTATCGACCCAAGAAGTTGACACGCGGGTTGATGGTGCGCTATCTACGCGCTTTAATGGTCAGCCGACTATTTTCTGCGACAACCTCTGAACAAACGAAATCGCACGATATTCAACACACCCTTGATAACCCCGCATGAAACCAAAACAAATTGTCCAAACTTTAGTAAAAATAAATTGAATCCTTAACATTTCCAAAACCCGCCGTCTGTGCTTTTACGGATTTAATCTTTTCCCATGTGATCTCATTAACGTAGTTTCCAAAAACTTCGTCTAGCGCCAAACGAATGTAACTATTCACACGCCAATCGCAATGTACATAAATACTCCCATCCTCCGCCAACAGATCCCGCATCAGAACCAACCGCTCGTAAATCATAGCGATAAAGGAGTCCGCCCCTTTGCCCCAAGTGTCGCGGTAGGCAATTTCTTCAAGGATGTTCGGTTTCTTGGTAAAGGTATCGTCGCCAATTTCAATATCCATCGAAAAATCCGCGCCTACGTCAAAGGGTGGGTCAATGTAGATTAGCTTCAAGCCCCCTTGTGCTTCAATCTCCTCGCGCATGGGCCCATTCTTGAGTGAGGACAGGATCAGCTTGTTATCGCCCCAGATCAGCTTGTTGGTCCAGCCTTTGCGTTGGCGGCCTCGCTCGTCAAACAGATCCAGTTGCAGGGTGGCTTCATCCGATTGTTCGGCGCGGGGTTCATCCACCAGTTCTATTGATTGAAAGGGCAGGACGATGTTGCAGACTTCGTTGGTCTTGCCGTTCCAGACCAACTCCACCTCGCGTTTGTCTTCAAATAGCAGAAAGCGGTATTTTTCGGGCAGGGGTTTGTCTGCCTCAAGGAAGCGAATGATTTCTTGTTGTTCTTGCTCTGTGAGTCGTGGCATGGGTTTCTCTCATTTCTCAGGGAAAGGTATCTCAAGTTGATTATCGGAAGGAATGCGATCCGCAAGGTATCCGGCTAACTCTTCGTCAAGTTGGTTGATGGGCTGTAACCATGGGCGATCCGGTAAGATTGGGTCTAGCATCTTGTTAAATATACCACTATCAACAAGTTGAACAGTCATACGGGCCCGCCCCTCCTTAGCTTTAGCCGCCTCTTGTATTGCATCTCGTGAAAACCGTTTAGCGGTTGAAACTACGATCCCTTTGTATACATCCTTCACGGTCATAACTCCGAGTATATTCCGAATCGTGCTGACTCCTTCAGTACTGTTTTGAGATTTACGGCGCTTGACCTGTATGAGCCATTCTTCCTTTTCTGCATCTATTAGCAGTACATCGACCCCACCATCTCTAGGGCGTCCAACATGCAATACTTCAGCATTTGTGTAATTGGCTCGAAAAACGTCCGCAACGATTTTCTCAAAGTGCGTGGGGTTGCAGGAATGCAAAAAATCTGGGTGTGATCGTATATACGAAGCCAACTCTGTATTACAACCTTCAGGTAAATCCTTATTAAACTTCCGTAGCTTTGAGAAATACGCAAAATGATCTGGTGGTGGCATACAAGCAAGGTACGGATCGGAATACAGGTGTGCTTGCCAGAAGCGACAATTTCGACAATACCATAGACAATATTCACGATGACTATCTTTTTGATAGACCTCGTCCGCAACTTTTAGTAGCTTATTCGAGCAATAAGGGCACTTCTTGAAGTCTCGCAGTGGATCCCCGGGGATTTCCTCCTCGGTTGTGTCATCAAAATCAGGATCGTCATCATCATGAAAAATATATCCACTACCAGTCAGTTCAAATCTATCGTACGTCATCATTTGTTTTGGTTTGCTTGCAGATTCTACCATAATGGATTACCTCCCATACCAAATTAATTGCATTAAGTCATACACCGCGTTTATGCACTATTCTCAACTATCTACCAGATGCTGGAGATCCCATAAGTCTGATTAATATGCGCTTTCATTCCGTTGTCAGTTACATTGACAAGATTTTTGAAGAAAGCTTCAATCTCTTGAATAACGTTGCTCGTTAATCGCGCTCTCCCCTTCGGCGATTGCGCCCAACTGTAGGGTGGCATGTCATAACCGTGAGCAAAACTATGACGTACCTGTAATATTTCATTCAATTGCTCATGAACCTGCGAACCCACCATTCCACGTCGAGGCCATATCCAGTCGCCAATTGGGTCATAGTCTGTGCATTGAATAAGCAAATTGCGCGTATTTTCCCAGTTTGGCGTATTAAATCTCTCTAATGCTCTTTCTGCCGCTTGCTGAGCGATTGTGTAGATGGCATCGAATCTCGGATCCGATGAATCCGTTATCACATCATAGAAGTCGCGTACAAGGTTGCTTATGTATGCCTCCCAAGTTGCGACGTAAGCAGCAAGCGAAGCATGGTAGTAAACCTGTATCTCTTCCTGCGACATGGGGCGCAAACGCCTATTGGTTGCTGCTCTGCGAAGTGTCTGGAGACGACCCGCCGCAATCATGTATTTCAATGCTGCTGGTGATGACACAGAAAACCTCTAAAGATACTGCACAAATTTGGCGAGTGCTTTTCGATACCGCTTTAATGGTTCGGGATTGAGTTGGACCTGCTCGCCGCAAACCATATTCGGTCCAGCTTGAAGGTTATGTAAGGGTATTCCCTTTGTTGTCATAATCATACATGCACTGTGATAATCAGGTATTTCTATGAACCTTTCACCGTGAGAGTCGGGTATCTCTATGAATCTTTCACTTGGCAACTCGTTTGGGGTTGTGTAGATTTGGCGATGTTTTTTGTGAAGAGCATCCACTGTTTCCTTAATAGACTCATTCACCGCTTCAAAAGCCCGGCTTTCCTTGCTGCGATAGAGCGTTATGCGATTATTGACGAAGGTGTGAAGTTTCGGAATATCCAAACCTTCGCCCTTCGCCCTTTTGGCAAAATTGATTTTCGCATAAGCTTCTATTTTTGAGTCCCCCATACCGTGACCATAGAGCAACGCGACGACATTCTCCACAGCTCGACGCGAGCTATCATCAGGCGTAAAAGGCACAATAACCTTTTCTGCTGCAACGAGAGCCAACTGGGTATAAATAGCAAAACTCGGATTACAGTCGAGGACAAACAATGTATCCCTATCACCGCTCCGCTGCCGTAACGCTATTGTTAGATCTTTAATCCAACTGAGCACCTGCTTCCACGCATCTGCTGGAATCGCTAATTGAGACATCTGGCGAATTGCCTCTGATAAGATCTCCAGCAAATTATCACCACAAACCAAAAGTAAATTTTCTGGTAGCTTTGGGTTGAAGTCCCGAGGACGACAAACGTAGGGAGACACATCCTTAATGACACGAAACGGGGAATTCAGGCGTGCTTCAAGATAGCCTGCGACCGTAGTGCGGGGGCTCTGACCTATCAATTTATGAATCACATCGGGATTGACGAGCAACGTTTCAGAGATATTTGCCTGTGGACATAGGTCAATAACATAAACATCTGTATCAGGGTAAGCGTGAGCATACTCTGTGGCTGCAACAAAGCTTAAAAAACTTTTGCCAACACCGCCCTTGTTGTTCCAAAAAGCGTAAGCTGTCATAATATGGTCCTCCCATAAGTAAAACTTTACCAAGTCAACATCGTTACGGCATACGGAGTATGCCTACTACTAGCAGGTTTTGTATTCGGTGAACGCTTCGAGTAGTTGCTGAAATGTTCTCGGTGGATACTCCCGAAAACTATCCTCATCAACGTAGACAAAGTCGTAGACGACATCGGATTGGTCTGTGTTGACATCCTTGCACCATTGCGCCAGTCGGTGCATCTTGGGATCTACATCCACATCTTTCCGCCCTTTGGTCTCGGCGACAATTATCCGTCCATCGGTCAACTTTACGACGAAATCGGGGTGGTAGTTGGCGATGCCGCCACCGTCATTGACGTAATCCAGTTTGAAACCCGTCGCAAAGTAATTTTTACCGAAGGAAACCACATCAGGACTGTCCTCCAGAAATGCGGCAAAATCCCGTTCTAATTGATTATCGCCGGTGATTCTGTTGAACACAGATTTTTCCGGTGTCAAATAGGGTTGCTCCTTGACCACAAAGGGCCGTATATCCCGTAACCTGATAATCTCGCTAATCTGTGCTTCACCTTTATCCTGTATCGTGAGGTCGTTGATGGCTCGTCTGAGGGTTTCAATCACGGTTTTTGTGGCAGCAGGTTCTGACAGATTGCGGATGGTATTGGGTGAATCCAAATCGACCGGCTCACCGAACAGGTAGTTCTGAATAAATTCTTTAACCTTCCCGTACAGCACATCATAACCGCTGACCAGTTTTAACTCTTTCATGATGGTCTGTGCGAAATAGCCGAGTACGCTGCGATAATCTGCGACACCGGCACTATCCATCACTGTTCTGTGTGTTTCCTCACCGGTTGTCATATCCCTAAAAACGATTTCGCGTTGTTCCTCTGCGCTAAAAATCTGATACGTCACCGGCGTAAAATCGAGTTGTGTAAGGTCCAGTCCTTCCAGATTCTTGTATTCCCGATAAACGCGCCGTGTTAAGGTCGGAATTTCGATATCTAAGGCGTCGATGTTCTTGTCCCGGTTTTCTTTGTCCACCTCGATCACAAGTGGCGTTTTGGGTTTGGTATCTAGCCCCATCGGTCGGTGTTCCAATTCCACGCCCTCCACTCGAACTGATTCGACAAATTCCATAAAGGCATTGGTGCCGACGACACTGACAGGCTCCGGCACTTCCTCGGTATACATCCGACGTAGCCCGCGCCCTAGGGTCTGCTCAGGTAAAATGTTGCTCTTGGCGGAATAGGGACGCAGTCCGACAATGGTGGTAACGTTCCTGACATCCCAGCCCTCCTTGAGCATTAACACCGAGACAATCGCCTTGTATGGGCTCTCTGGTGAATCAATCTCCTTCGCCTGTTTACGCAGTTTCTCCAATTCTTCCTTATTCTTAGCGGATGCAGCTTCGGAGATCTCGCCGTTTTGCTTTGTGTGAATAACTAGCACAGCATCTTTCAGATCGGGATAGCTATTTTCAAGATATTCCGCTACTTCATCACAGTTACGGGTGTGGTCGGTCATCACAAACAGAATGGCTTTCTTGTTCAGCTTTTCATGCTGTGCATACGCCTTGCGCCACTCAATAACGCCGAGATCGAGGTAGTCCGCATATTTCTCGGTGTACTTCGCGCTTTGTCGCTCGGTCAACTTGTCTCTGCTCTCTTCATCGGGAAGTACAGGATGCTTGACCACATTTTGCCAAATCGCCTCCACGAGTGGGTAATCTGCCACCGTCTGCACAAAAATCGCACCGTTGTTGTGCTTAGGCGTGGCAGTTACGTCCACCTGTAATGCCAACGCTCCCCCTTTTTGCAACAGGCGATTGTGAATATCCTCGATCGACTTGAACCACGCCAACTTAGAATCGTGGATATGGTGTGCTTCATCGTTTAAGACCATCAGTTCGTCAATGTCACGGACAATTACGCCCAAGTCTACCTTAGAATCTGTGGTTGCGCCTGTCGGTCGCGTTCCCAAGAAGTAGTCCATACTGTTGTCGTCGTCGGGGGATGGTGGCGGCTGATCCCCGGAATAGACGCGGTGGATATTGGTCAGAAAGATGTTGCCGGTGGGGTGGACGACGCGCACCTCGTCTTGTAGGTGCAGGGTCAGTTGAAAATCGTCACGCCAGTTGTGTCCCTCAAAGCCGTTATCGGGCAACACAGGATCTTCAAAGAAAACGCGCAACCCCTGAAAATCGTGATAGATACGATCCAGCACAATGATATTGGGGGCAATGACCAGAAAGTTGCGGGATAGGTCGGAGTCGGGTTCATACAGTTTGTGGAAGAAACTCCAAGCGATGGCAAGGCTCATCACCTTTGTTTTGCCCGTTCCTGTCGCCATCTTCAGCACAAATCGCCGCCAATCTTCGTCAAACATCCCCGTAGAAATGGCACCGGAACTGTCAAAACGCATCAGATCGTATTTGTCTCTCACCTCGAACACATCGTACAGGTAGATGATGGTTTCCAGTGCCTCGCGTTGGGCGAAGTAATACTGAAACTCGCTCATCGTACCATCTGCCCCTTCTATCGGGTGAGGGGTATTGAACCACCAATTGAGGAGTGCCTTGCTTGTTTCGGCAGCACCGCTGTAGTCGCTATCGCGCCACGCTTTGACTTCCTCGCGAATCTTGTGGACAAGTGGGGGCAGCAGTTTTCCGTAGTCGGTGTCTCCCAGTGTTTGGTTGTCTGGAAGCCATCGCACTGCGGGGTTAATAATTTCGTGGGGAGATTCGGGGAAGTTGGGATGTAGTGCCATTAGGATATCCTCTAAATCAGTTTGCTGAAATGGGCATCGGAGACGAGCATTTCCTTCAATATCTTACTCTGCACCCCACACAATGTCTGCCTGAATACTGTTCATCTCATTAATTGTCTCGTCAAAGCTAGGGGCTTCGATGCCAAGCACTGGATCAACATCAGCCTCTACGAGGGTAAGTCCCCTTCTACGTCTCTTTTGTCCCTCCTCTAACGGTACTAACGCCTCTTGAGTCATATAGACCTTGACCTGATCTGAGTGGATTAACTCAGATTGCTGATAACCATTTTCTTTGGCAATTCTTTTCAGGTGTGGTCTATCGTGATTGAGCATGATGAGGGTATTCAACTCTTTGACGATGTAATCGCTGTGGGTGGTAATAAAGACCTTAACCCCCAAGTTCACGAGACGCGCAAAAAGCCTAGCAATACGTCGTTGATTTGCCGGATGCAGATTTAACTCCGGCTCATCTACCATAAGCAGGTTCCCTTTCTCGACAACATGGCCCAGATAAAAACCGAGATCCACAAGTGAACGCACAGTGCTTGAACTTTCAACCATCGTCAATTTCAGTCGCGTCCCTTTGGGGGTATAGTAGAGTCGGTCCCCTTGTGCTATGGTGTATTCGCCACCGATAATGTCAGTGAAGCTGTCTAATACTTCAGGGTGTTCTTTGGCGAGGAAACTTTCTCTTTTTGCAACATCTTCAAGTTGACGTATAAAAGCCACATTTTCTTCTATCGGCAGCGGGTAAGGTTGGTACGATTTGAATAGTAATTCTTGGGGGTCAGTCCTTTGGTCTGCTCGTCCTATTTCCTCAAGTAGGCGATTCCGAGCAAAATGGAGTTCTCTCCGAAAAATAGCAACTCCGGCGCGCTCAACTGAAGAGGCAAAAGGATCAGGAAAAGAATCGGAAAAAATAGCGTAACCGATAATAAAGTTTAGGAGTTACGCAGTTGAGCATCCAAATAGGTTATAATAGTGTTTATGAATCCAGCCAAATGTACCGAATATGACTACATCAACTTTGTGATAGCCACACCGAGTGCCTACAGTTGTACAGAGGCGGCCCGCGTGCAACCTCCAGACGATAATCCGCCCGCCCATGACTCATTGAATCGGTTGCTGTATCGACTGCCTGCTGATTCAGAAGCCTTGTGGAACGAGGCAGCACCTTGCGTTAACAAAGCCCAAGGCGTTTTAGTCATAGACGACTCAACGCTTGACAAACCGTATGCCCAAAAGATGGACCTTGTCACCCGGCATTGGTCAGGCAAACACAAACAAGTCGTTTCAGGAATTAACCTCATTACGCTGATGTGGACGGATGGTGACAGCCACATTCCTTGTGACTATCGCTTGTATAATAAAGACCATGATGGTTTGACCAAAAATGACCATTTCCAAGCACTGATTGCCACTGCTCATGATAGAGGATTTGCTCCGGAGTGTGTCGTGTTTGACAGCTGGTACAGTAGCTTGAAGAATCTAAAGACAATTCAAAAGTATCAATGGCACTGGTTGACCCAATTGAAGTCGAATCGACAAGTCAACTTAGATAGACAAGGTAATCAACCGGTTAACCACCTACCGATTAGCAACAAAGGCACTATCGTTCATCTGAAGGGATACGGATTAATTAAAGTGTTCAAGATTGTCTCCCCAAACGGTAACATTGAATACTGGGCAACCAGTGACCTATCAATGAACGATATGTTTCGACTCAAATATGCTGAGTTGTCTTGGGCAATTGAAGAATATCATCGAGGTATCAAGCAATTTGTTGGCGTTGAAAGGTGTTTTGCGCGCAAGGCGGTGGCACAACGGAATCATATTGGACTCGCATTGAGAGCATTTCTACGCATTGAGCGACACCGGTTTTTCACAGGTACCAGTTGGTTTGAAGCTAAAGTCTCTATTATCAGAGAGGCTGTGCGGGCTTATCTCGCTGAACCACTTTACACCTTAAAGCCAACTGCGTAACTCCTAAAAGTTAATAGCACTCCTTGCAAAATCAGGATCGATTTTTCTTCCAAATTCTTTTTCCACTAGCAAACTCACTGTGAGTTCTTCACTACCCTTTTCCTTTGAATACGTCAAAAGCCTATCTGAAACGATCCCCATTTCGCGTTTGAATTCTTTATCGCGTATGTCAATTGCTCCTGTCTGTATCTGAAATTCGCTGTTAAGGAATCGGCCCTCAGCTGCGGCAAGAACAGTATCCAGTTGACCAGTATATCGTTTACACGCCTCTGCGAGAAACTGATTCGACTTTTCGACATATCGCCCCAATCCGATCTTGATGCCACCATCTGTAAGCAGGTGTTGAGTTTGATCATCGCTCACGTCGAAATCAATCAGTCCACGCCAATCGTGCAAGAAACCGTACAGTATATAGTCGGTATAGGTTTTGCCGGTGTTATTTTCACCGCAGATAAGGGTCAAATCCCCCAGCGAAAATTCTGCATGTTTTAGGATGCCGAGATTTTTTAGGCGTATTTTCAGGCTCATACCGATACCTCTACAATCGTTGTCGTGTTATTACCGATGACCTCTACTACCTTGAGACGATAAAGTTGGGCACTCATGTTAAGAAGTAATGCAGAGAAACCGATTTTTTCCGAAGGCTCATATAAAAAGAAAGTGCAAAACACACAGAGAAACCGAGTTTTGAAGAAAAAACTCGGTTTCAAATACTAAGCTGCGATAGTATCATAAACCTCACCATATTTCAAGGGGTTTCTATAACCGTTGTGTTCACCGCTCCTCTACATGATGGTTAATCCAACACCGCCGTCCATCGGTTCGCAAACGGATAGCACCAAGCCGATCTGTTCGCAATATACGACACCCCCGTTCACGGTAACGTTCGAGGACTATCGCAGACGGGAATTGGTATCGGTTCCGCTGCCCCAGCGAGAAGATTGCGTATCGCGGACGCACAGCATCAAGGAACTCCGCGCTGCTAGAGGTTTTGCTCCCATGATGTGGTACCTTAACAATATGCGCTCGTAAATCCTTTTCTGACTCAACCAACATCAACTCAACCTTTCGCCCGATGTCCCCTGTGAAAAGGATCCGCACATCCCCATAGGTCAACTTCAGAACAAGCGAATCGTTGTTGACATCCGCATCGTGCAAATCTGTTGAGGCTGCATCAAATGGATGCAGCAACTCCAGCTGCGCCGTAGAAGTTAGGTCAACTGTTCCGGCATAACCGAGTGCATGGGGAATACCCTTTGTATCAACAATTTCATGCAAGATTTGATGGGTTGGCTTGGACAAATCCTGATGTGGCACCCCCAAGACACGCCTGACATCAAACCCCCGCAAAATATGTGCAAACCCGCCGCCGTGGTCATTGTCCGGATGGCTCAAAAGGAGCAGATCTAGCCCAAAAACACCTTCGTGGCATAGAAATGGATCAAGCGTCCGCTCACCATGATCATAACCCACCCGCCTTGTAATTCCCGTTTCAGTTACCTTAATCCGCGATGAATTGGCTCCCCCATCAACCAGCATCGTCTTTCCGTCAGGGAATCGGACAAACGCCGCGTCCCCCTGCCCGACATCAAGGAACGTCACCTCTAACAATCTGCCCCGTTCGCGCCAAGCTGCGTCCCAGACCCAGATCGCCAGAACCATCAATCCAATCACCATAGTCTGTTTTCGGTGCATCCACATCCACACCCAATGCACGACAGCAAAACAACCCACGATATAAATGACGATGAAACCGAAACTTGGCGGCGGCGTCTTCAATACCGTCCACGGTTGACCGAAAAACTCGATCAACCCCAGAAAGAGCCAGAGAATCGAGTGATTGGCATACGCAAACGGTATCGCGAGGGGTAGCCATATCAAGCCGAGTAAGACCGAGACCAATGTAATGTTGACGAGAAGCGCGGCAAGCCCGACGGTAAAAAGCCCCGTAACGAGTCCAATAGGGTAAATCCGATGGAAGTGCCATGCGATGATTAAGGTCGTCCCCACCTGTGCGGATAACGTCACTCCAAACCCCATCGCCATCCACCACGCTGCCCTGCCCCATATAGAGCGAGGGCGCATCACACTATCGGGATTTACTGTTGAATCGGTTCGCGTCAATCCGAAGATACGGGCGATGAAAAGCTCCCACTTGGGCGCGAGATAAACAATCGATGCCACCGCAGCAAAGGAGAGTTGGAAGCCGATGTCCCACAGTTGGGCGGGGTTAATCAATAGCAGGACAAACGCAGCAAAGGCAAGCAGATTAAAGGGGTCTCTGTCCCGCTCTATAATCCGTGAGATCAGGTAGATAACCACCATCAGTGAGGCGCGAAAAACCGATGGACGAAAACCGACAAGGCAGGCGTAGAGAACCACAGCAGCAATTGTCAACAGGTCAGTGGCTTTTCGAGGCAGGCGCAGAAGTGAAAAGCCGAAAAAGCAGACGGTCGCGATCAGCCCAACGTGCAATCCCGACACAGCAAGGATATGTATGCTGCCACTATTACGGAAGGCATCCAGAATATCGGGCGAAAGCTCACTCCGTAGCCCAAGGAGCATCCCCTTGAGAACTTGAGCGTGGACGCGATTCTCACGATAGAGGTTATCAATGACGGTTTCCACCCGCCGACGCAATCCTTCTGTCCAGCGCAATAGGAGGAAACCGGAATTATCCGTCGGAACAATCTCCTGCCCTCGATCAAGTTGGAGAATCCCAAAGACCTCCCGACGGGCAAGATAGGAACGATAATCGAAGCCACCCGGATTTCTTTGTCCGTTTGGCTGACGCAATACCCCTTCCACCTCGATCCGATCACCGTACCGCAAAGGGATTGACTCACGAAATCGGATCAGAAACTTTGCCCCCACCGTTAAATCAGGGTTCTCCACCGGTCGGATAGTCCCGTTTGCATAACCCGCCTCCCACTGTTCTCCCCGCTCTGGCTGATACGTCATCTCGCCTGAGAAATGCACCGGCTGATCATAGAAGTCCAGAGGAATGGGTGAAGTCAGCACAACCTTCAGACGGAACATGCCACAGGCACAGATCGCCCCCAACAGGAATATCCAACCCAACCTCGCTGCACGCGCATCCGTTTTCCACAGATAAGTAAATCCAACACCACCAATGAGACAGATCAATCCAATTAGCCAGATCCAAAAGAGGGGGATAGGCAGGAACCCGGCAATAAAAATGCCGAGTATGTAGGGAACGAGTGTGCGAAGAGCCAGTCGAGGCACGGAACTCCGTTCCTCCATGAGATTGATTTAGAATAACGCAAGCTGCTAGAGCGTTGATAGGTCGAGTTTCTGTACTCGAATACTGCTAGGAAAGTTGCTGTTAGAAGGAGGTTGTGTTTCTGGATTGATCGTGCCTCACTCTATTGCAACACACATGCCGCCCCGCTGGGGCTTTAGGGTTGGTTTTCCCCTGTTCTATACACATCCCACCCCGCTGAGGCTTTAAGGTTCATTTTATTGTATGTACCAACATCAGTATCCGATGCTTTTCAGGTAAGCACGATTGATTCGCATCTTCGCCTCGTCAGTACGCTCCGTTGCTCCCGGACAGGCAGTTATCCAATCGCTGTAGCCAACATCCTCTAACGCCTTCAGAAAGGCGGGATAGTCGCACATGAGCCCTTCACCAAGTTCGACGTTGCCGCCATCTTTATGGTCGTGAAGGTGGACGTAGGAGATGCGATCCCCATAATCGTAAACCGCTTGAATAGGATCGTAACCCCAATGGACGGCATGAGACATATCGAGGCAGAGGCGGCATCGGTGGAGGCGCGTCATGAATCGCTTCCACTCATCGGCGCTGTCCACCACATGTCCTGTATGGGGATGGAAGGTAACGGTGACACCAAGCGGTTCGCCGTAAGCAGCGAGATCATCATAGACAGCCGCCATGCGGTCCAGATCAAGGTCAGTGGTTTCACTCTCAAGCCGTCCCGGCCCCTTGGTCATGAAGGTAGGAACCTCAAGGTCGGAGGCGAATTCAATCCGCCGCTTGTTAATCTCATGGGTCGGATGGGTCACGTCGAGCGTGACATTGGGTCCACAAATGGCAGCGACCTGTATACCGACAGCGTCGCAGATCTGAGTAACGCGACGCGCCGAACCGAGCCAATCGAGCGACTGACGGGCTTCCCAACCGTCCCAGCCAGCTTCTCGGAGCTGCACAAGTGTTTGTTCTAGATTGGGGTTTTCCCAACGGAGGGCACTGTAGGCAAGTGGAAATGACATAACAAAGATCCTTTCGGGTTGGTGTTAATAATAACAGGACTTACGCAAATTTGGCACACGGGGGTAGATTTTTGATTTTTAACCCCCTAAATCCCCCAACCCCCTAAATCCCCCTTGTCAGGGGGACTTTGGAAAATCAGGGGGACTTATGAACGCACTGCGTAAATCCTAAATAAAAAATACTCACATGCAATCTGTTTTTCACACATTACGCACTACGTATTATCTTTGATAGATGATAGCATTATCAGACACACGGCAATCTACGTCGTATCATCCCATTACCGCTCAATCCGCTGTATCGCCTTTCGCAACGCCTGCCGCGCTTCATGCAACCGCGATCTGACGCGCCCAACCGAGCAACCGAGCACCTCCGCTAATTCCTCATAAGACAGGTCTTGCATCTCACGGAGGATCAGTATTTTTCGATAATCATCTTTCAGGCTAGCAAGTGCCTTCTGCAAAATCTCACGCTGTTCTGCCAGCAGCACCGTCTTCTCCGGAGTCGTCGTATCAAGCGGCACCCACGGCTGCGAGTCGTCAATCTCCATCGGATCGGTTTTGCGTCTCTGTCGCTGATCCTTCAAATTGAGGCATCTATTGGTAACAATCCGGTATAACCATGTCGAAAACTGAGATTTGAATCGAAACTGCCCAATATTTTCCCAAAGCCAAAGAAAAACGTCCTGCGCTACATCGCTGGCATCTTCAGGACTTGAGAGCATCCCGTAAGCGATGTTATAAACCCATTGCTGGTATTGGCGCATAAGGATTTCCATGGCTCGCTTGTCACCGTCTTGACACCGGCGGACAAGTTCATGGTCACTGATGTCATGGGCTTCGCTGGAGGCTTGTTGGTCGTTCAATTTTCTGAGCCATATAGAGGAATAATGTGTAGCGAGTAATGCGTAAGAAGGGAATTGACATTGTTACTATTACGCATTAAGCATTACGCACTGTTTTTTAAGAACACGGAAAAGACAGGAGTGACTTATCGCCAAATTGTATGCCTAACCGGACAACTGCATACAAAGTCTATTTTATCCAGTTTGCCGTGGGTTGTCAAGCAGGCAAAACCGAAATCATAACCCTTGCGAAAGTATAGCGAATCCGTTATAATAATCCAAGTCCCCATAAAGTAGTAGCCACACGCCGTGTGCCGTAACATACTACGGTATGTTTCTTAATCCCGATTTATCAGGGGCAGAGCGTCAGGTATAGCCTTCATCAGTTCAATGCACCAATGAACTTATGGATCAATGAATAAATGAACTAGTGAACCAAGGTACTCATGAACCAAGACCAAAGGAGAACTTTATAAATGGACACAACACAAGCCGTAGCACGAATACTGAAAATCGAAGGCGTTGAATGGATATCCTGCTTTCCTTCCAATCAACTCATCGAAGCGGTTGCCCAAGAGGGTATCCGGACCGTCATGTTCCGCCACGAGCGTGGTGCTGTCATGGCAGCCGACGGGTACAGCCGCGTCAACAACCGTAACAAGTTCGGCGTCATCATCACACAGGGCGGACCCGGTGCTGAAAACTCTATGGGTGGTATTGCGCAAGCTTTTGCCGACAACGTGCCGATTCTGTACCTACCGGGCGGTCCCTCAATCGCCGAATATGCGGTTCGTCCCTCCTTCTCACCGGTCCGCACCTATCAGTCAGTCTCGAAATATGGTGAAGTCATTACAAAGCCGGATCAAGTTGCGACCGTCATGCGCCGCGCGTTCCACCATCTCCGGAATGGTCGCCCCGGTCCTGTAATTGTTGAGACACCGGGCGATGTTGGAACCCAAGAAGTTCCAGAAGGTGCTCTCAACTACAAGCCACCGAAACGAGCACTTCAACTCCCCGCCCCCAGCGATATCAAAGACGCCGTTAGTGAACTACTGAGCGCGAGGAAACCCGTCATCTGGTCGGGGATGGGTGTGCTGCTCTCCGGAGCGACCGAGGCACTCACAGAGTTTGCTGAGTTGACCGAGATACCGGTCTACTGCACCATGCCCGGCAAATCCTCCTTCGACGAGCGACATCCCCTTTCCGTCGGCTCCGGTAGCGGTGCAACAACTCTCCCCGCACGGACGTGGTTGCAGGAATCGGACGTACTCCTCGCCATCGGTTCAAGTCTGACCCACACGCATTACGGTCAACCGATCCCGGACGGCAAGGTTATCATCCATAACGCCGAAAGTATCGAGGATATCAACAAAGATTTCTCCGTTGATATTGGACTGCCCGGCGATGCCAAGCTGACGCTAGAGGCGATGATAGAGGAAGCCAAAGCCCAACTCGGCGAAAGCGGAAGAAAGGGCGAAACCCAAGTCGCCACAGATATCGCCATACTCAAGAAAACGTGGATGGATGAATGGTCACCCCTGCTCAACTCCGACGAAGAGCCGATCAACACCTACCGCGTAATCGGCGATATGGTCAAGGCAATGGATCTGGAGAACAGCATCGTCACCCACGATGCCGGTGCCCCGCGTGATTCAATCATGCCGTTCTACCCTGGCACAGTGCCACACAGCTACATCGGCTGGGGCAAGACCACCCACCTCGGTTTCGGCATACCGTTGATGATCGGAGCAAAGATCGCAAAACCTGACAAGTTCTGCTTGAACTTCATGGGCGATGGTGCTTTCGGCATGTCCGGCTTAGACATTGAAACCGCTGCTCGTGCTGGAGCGCCTATCACCACCGTTGTCCTCAATAACGGCGGCATGTCGACCTACCCAGGGGGCTATCCAACAGCCCGTGAACAGTTTGGCACAACCGAAATGACGGGCGACTATGCCAAGATTGCTGAAGGTATGGGAGCGGTCGGTATTACCGTGGTTAAACCGAGCGAAATGGTCCCTGCGCTTGAGCAGGCGCAGCAACTGAATGCGGACGGTCGCACGGTACTGCTCGATGTGCACACCAACATGGAGTCTCGCCGATCCCGGTTCTGAAATGATGTGGGAGTTCTGTAGGTCGATTTTCATGAAGATTAATTTATTAATTGGGTAATTTCCGAGCGATGTCCGGTGCGGTTGAAAACCGCACCTACCGGGTCTGGGGGAAAATATAGAATTACCGAATTATTTTCTGAAACCTCATCAAAATCGACATGCTGTGTCGAGATGTGAATCTCGACCTACATACTTTCGTTACTAACAATCTCAGAGGACAAAACTATGATCAAACTTGTCATGATGCCACCGTTGGATGAACTCAAGCGCGAGTTCGCCTCGCGTCTGGAGGCAAACCTCCCGGAGTATCGCGTCGCTGTACCCGAAACCGACGAAGACGCACGCCGTGAAATTGTCGATGCTGATGCAGCATACGGCTGGATACCGCCCGATGCGCTGAAGGTCGCAACAAAATTGCGGTGGTTGCAAAATCCCGATGCAGGTCCCTTTCCGGGCTACTATTACAAGGAACTGATTGAGCACCCTGTGGTGATCGGTAATCCACGCGGTATCTACTACGATCACATCAGCCACCATATCATGATGTTTCTACTCGGACTCTCACGTGGATTGCCCTACTACGTCGAAGCACAACGAGAGCGGAGATGGGATCCCGATGCCCGTAAAAATTACATCGATCTCGCTGTATCCACCGCCCTAATCTTCGGCGTAGGTGGTATCGGTCATGAGACAGCAAGGCTATGTTCGGAGTTCGGCATGAAGATAATTGGTGTAGAGCCGAGACCCGAATATGACCTCCCATACGTCGAGATGCACCCGCCGGCAGATCTGGATTCCCTACTGCCACGCGCAGATTTCGTGATAGCGACAACGCCACACACACCCGAAACCGAGGGGATATGGAATGCCGAACGTTTCCGCCTGATGAAGAACACCGCTTACTTTATCAACATCGGTCGTGGCAAAACAATGAAAATCGACGACCTCACGGACGCTGTCGAGAAAGGTGAAATTGCCGGGGTCGGTCTCGACGTATTTGAGACAGAACCCCTGCCATCAGGGCACCGTTTATGGACCCTGCCCAACGTCCTGCTCACACCCCATGTCGCCGTGAAAGACGCTGAGAACCTTCCTGAACGCCGATTCGAGGTTCTCCTCGAAAACGCCCGTCGCTTTGCCGTCGATGAACCGTTACGCAACGTGGTCAACAAAGCAGGGTGGTATTAGAATCTCGAAGATACCAATAACGTTGCGCTATAGTTCTCGGCTCAATCCACCAGGATCTGTAGCGCGACTGTGCTGGTATTTCGCGGAGAAATGACCTATGACGGAATCAGAAATTCGTACCTTATACGGTTGGGCAGAGATTGATCCAGCTGCCCCTATCGTGGCGGGATCGGTCGGCACATGGCGTATCACCTACCATGCCGGTCGATACGGCGTTGATGACGGTGGAGTGCTTAAATTTGCTTGGCGCGATGTCAGCGATTGGGCGGTGCCCCAATTCGAGAATCCTTCCGCACCGGAATACGCTACCGTCTCCACGACAGGTCCCGCATCCCTGCGGGCGACGTTTGAAAAGCAACGCTACATCCGGCCTTGGCGGCTCTGTGTGACCGTTGACGTGTTCGACGATTCCCTCTCCGAGGGGGATACTATCACCCTAACACTCGGAGAGACTTCAGGCGGCAGTCCGGGGAGTCGAGCACAGACCTTTTGCAAAGAAGCGTTTGAATTTCGGGTCGCGGTCGATTGGTGCGGGACATGGGTTTACACGGAAGTTCACTCGCCAAAGATCCCAATTATCAGCGGTCCACCCCATCGGTTGGTGGTATTGGGTCCTTCAGAAACCACCCCCGATGAGGAGACATGGATCGGGGTTAAAGCAGAAGACCTCTGGGGCAATCCGAGCACTGGATATAGCGGAACAGTCCAAATCAATGCCGAAGGATTGAGCGGTTTGCCGGAGACGTATCAGTTCCAGCCCGCAGACCGAGGTGTCCACCGTTTTGAAGGTGTGAAAGCACCCAAGACAGGATTTTATCGGGTGAGTGCAACCGATTCAGAGAATGGATTGGAGGCGAAAGGCAATCCACTCCGCTGCGTGGATAAACGTGGCACCTGCCAACCCTTCTGGGGCGACCTCCACGGTCAGAGCGAAGAAACCGTCGGCACCAATCCGGTCTCTTCCTATTTCCGCTTTGCGCGAGAGGCAGCACTGGTAGACTTTGCCGGACATCAGGGAAACGACTTCCAAATCACCGAAGCAATTTGGAGGGAAATACGGAGGCAGGCGAACACCCAATACGATCCCGGTCGCTTTGTCACCTTTGTCGGGTATGAGTGGTCAGCGAATACGCCGCTGGGAGGCGATCACAACGTCTACTATCCGGGAAACGATGGGCCCCTGCACCGCTCCAGTCATGTGTTGATCCCTGATAAGTCGGATATCGACACCGACTGCACCCATGTCACAGAACTTTACGACACAATGCGAGGGAAGGACGTTTTGCTGCTACCCCATGTCGGCGGACGCTACGCCAACCTCAATTGGTACGACCCAGAACTAGAGCCGCTCATTGAGGTCTATTCCGAGTGGGGAGAGTTCGAGTGGTTTCTGCGGGAAGCATTGGAAAAAGGCTATCGAGTTGGTTTCACCGCCGGGAGCGACGACCATAAGGGGCGCCCCGGTGCCGCCCCACCGGGCAGCGGTTCGTTCGGTGTCTACGGCGGATTGACCTGCATCTATGCCACAGAGTTGACACGAGAAGGATTGTGGGAAGCCTTAAAAGCCCGTCGATGTTACGGGACAACGGGGCAGCGCATCCTGCTTGACGTAACCGCAGATGGCAAACCGATGGGCGCATCGTATCAGGCGAGCCAACCGCCGGAGATCTCTGTAAACGTGGTCGGCACCGCACCCATTGAACGGGTGGACATCTTCAGAGGCTTGGAACAGATCTACACCTTCCCCGAAACAACCGAACGGGCGGAAGACCAGATCCGTGTGGCGTGGTCAGGGCAGCGCATCCGAGCGCGAAATCGGCTCGTGCGATGGGACGGTAGCCTTGAAATAGATAAAGGGCAGATTCTGAAGGCAAAGGGTTACGCCTTCGACACGCCAGCGGAAGGGATTGAGGCGATAACCGAACGAACCGTTAGCTGGAAATCTGTAACAACCGGAGACGCCGATGGCGTAATTCTGAGACTCGACGCACCATCTGAGACAACCCTCAATTTTAAGACTCCAGTGCTGAATCGTACTGTCTCGATTCGGGAAATTGACGATGCACCGGTTGTTGTCGATACCGGTGGGATCGATATGAAGGTTGTTTTTGAACGGCTGCCGCTTGGCGTTGGGAAGGAAGTCAAGTTTACCTTTCGGGAGGCAGCGCTGCCGGCAGGCTGCCACCCCTATTGGGTTCGAGTGCTGCAGACAGATGGGGCAAAGGCATGGGCAAGTCCCATCTATGTCACAACATAACCCATTTAACCGTAGGGACGGGGTTACCCGCCCACACTTGGAGGCAAATATATGGCACAGATAGACGCTTCGCTTTTAGATATAGAAACCCCTCACATCCTGTTGGATCAGGAGAGGATACAAGCCAATATCCAGCTAATCCAAGACATCGGCAATACGCGCGGTGTCAATGTTCGCCCACACATTAAAACCCACAAGTGTATTGAACTCGCCCGACAACAGATAGACGCAGGCGCGGTCGGAATTACCTCCTCGAAGGTAGATGAGGCACTCGTTTTCATCAACAACGGGATCCGTTCCGTCACGGTGGCGTACCCCTTGGTTGTCGATTCAAAACTCGATCGCCTGATCGCCGCTGCACGCGCAAATGACGTTGACCTGCGCCTCATCGTTGATAGCCCCGCAGGAGTAGACGCAATCGCTCAAGTAGCAGGGAGACACCAGAAACAGATCAGCATCTTCCTGAAGATAGATGTGGGTCTACACCGCTGTGGACTTACAGAAGACGATCCGGGCATGGTCGAGCTAGTCCAAAAAATCATTGGCGAACCCAATCTGAATTTTGTGGGGATTTTATCCCATGCCGGACATACTTATGGCGCAGATGACGCCGATGCAGCGCGAAAAATCGCCCAAGAGGAGTGCGGGATTATGAACCGCGTGCGGAAAAGACTGGAGAGCAACGGCATAGAGGTTTCAGAGGTATCCGTTGGATCTACACCCGGCACCCTTGCGAGCGATAGCTACGATGGCATCACCGAAATTCGACCCGGTAACTACATCTTTATGGATAGAATGCCACTTCGCCTCAAGGTCATCGAGTTAAACCAGATCGCACTCTCAGTGCTAGCAACGGTGGTGAGTAAAAACGCGGATTACTTTATTATCGACTCAGGATCCAAAACTTTAAGTTCCGATCAAGGCGCACACGGTATGTCGGGGATGGAAGGATTCGGACTTGCATACCCCCTAGATCACTTCGAGGATACAAACCATGAGATGATTGTCACTAGGCTTTCGGAAGAGCACGGAATTGTCATACGCAAAGATTTCGATCTAGCGATAGGTTCTAAAGTTCGGTTAATACCAAACCACTCATGTGTAGTAGCAAACCTATTAAACACCTACACCGTGCTAAAGGACGGACAAATTACCGCACAATGGGACATCGCCGCCCGCGGCCACGTCCATTAGCATAGCGCGGATTGAATCGTAGGTTGGGTTGTGATTATACAAACCGGAGATATATACCATGACAATCCAAGATCACCTTTCCTTAGAGGGAATCAATGACGACAACCTCAGCATTTTCAAGGCAATCGGTGTGGATTACGTTGCGGTGATGCACCCACCGCCTCCCCAGCCGGGCGATCGGGCGGATATCTGGAGAGATATACGCAAAAAGGTCGAATCCCACGGAATGAAGTTTAATAACGTCGGACTCAGACCGGCGAAAGAGATTACGCTCGGCAAACCGGGCAGGGATGAACATGTCGAGGGTTGGTGCGCCCTGATACGGAATATGGGGAAAGCCGGTGTCCCGACGCTGTGTTACAACTTCAGAGGCATCGGGAATTTTCGGACAGCGCGAACCGTTGGCAGAGGCGGGGCAAGTTATAGCACATTCGATTACGACGAGTTCATGAAAGAACCGCCCGATTACCCCGATCACCACATCTCCGAAGAGAAACTCCGGGCGAATCTAAAGCACTTCCTTGAGCGTATCGTGCTGGTCGCAGAAGAGGCAGATGTACAACTCACCATGCACCCGGACGATCCACCGCGTCCGGAGCCACTTGGCGGTGCAGCCCGCATCCTATCGACACTCGATGATTTTGAACGCATGTTCAAGGCGGTTCCCAGTCCCGTAAACACGATGCTGTTTTGTCAGGGGTGCGTCCGTGAAATGGGAGAAGATGTGCCAACCGCTATCCGGCGTATTGGGGCACAAGACAAAATCGCTGCCGTCCACTTTCGCAATCTTCGAGGCACCCCAGACAAGTTTCAGGAGGTTTTCGTGGATGAGGGCGACGTGGATATGTATCAAGCCATGCAAACCTATCGGGAAGTCGGTTTTGAGGGACCGTTCATGATGGATCACACCCCCAGTTTCCCCCAAGAAAACGCCCAATGGGCAGGACGCGCCTTCGCTGTCGGTTACATTCGATCGATGATCCAAGCAGTTTACCGGTAATTTCAATATTACCAACCATTTATCTATTTATGGTAGATTTTAGAATTACTTGGACACTCCCAACCCCCTAAATCTCCCTTATCAGGGGGACTTTGGAATGCTCGTGAAGATCGAAGTTATTGATAAATGTCTACTTATTTCTCTAACTCACCATAGTAAGGAGAAGAAACAATGATGAAAATTGGCACCCGTATCAGTCCCGACTGGTTAGACCGTCCCAACGACCTCGCCTTTCTCAAACAGATCGGCGTTGACTGCGTGGACATCACCTTAGACATCTGTCCCGGTTACGCAGAAGCCGGCGGTCGCGCAAACCGCGAGGGACTAGAACAAGTTGTAGAGGCAATAGACAAAACAGGCTTAAAGATTGAACGTGCCAACACCGCTAACAGCAACTGTATCAAAACCTTTCTCGGTCAGCCCGGCTCCGAAGAAGAAATCGACAATCTGATTGTCAACGCCGAACTCTGTGGCGAGTTTGACTTACCGGTGATGGGGATCCAATGTTTTCAGGCGGGGCAATTCGGTCACTTCCCCGAATCCATGCACAGCTTCATTGAGGGACGAGGCGGATATCGGCATCTGAAAGTAGATCTGAGCGAAGCCCTCGACCAACCCCCACCAGAAGGCGCACCGACCCACGATGAAATCTGGGAGCGCACCATAAAAATCTTCAGCAGCGTTGTACCCGTGGCGGAGAGTGCTGGCGTCAAGGTCGCCATGCACGGTAACGACCCACCGGTTCCTAGTCTCTACGGCGTGCCACAGGTCCTCTACAACTTCGCAGCATTCGACCGTCTCTTTTCCGAAGTGCCATCCCCAAATAACGGCATGACCTTCTGCGTAGGCACCCGTTACGAATCGGGCGAAGATGTTTTTGAGGGGATTCGCCACTTCGGCGAACAGGGCAAAATCTTCCACGTCCACTTCCGCAACGTGCGCGGAAAGATCCCAGAAAAGAAGGGATACGAAGAGGTAATCCCCGACACCGGCGACATGGACATGTATCGTGTTGCTAAAGCCTTGCACGATGTGGGTTACGACGCCGTCATCGACTACGATCACATCATGCGACTCACCACAGACGGCCCGGAAGGCAGGGAGTACATCGCCTACTGCGTGGGGCACATGCGAGGATTGCTGCAAGCACTTGAGAGTAATTCCTAACGTTATGCTAGAAACTCACCTTCGATCACTATCCACCTTCCGATTCCAGAACCTGTCGAAACAGAGTGGGATAGACCACTTTGTTTCGACCCGCATCGGCGGTTTAAGTGCCCCACCTTACGAATCCCTCAATTTAGGATTTCACGTCGGAGATACCCCTGAAACTGTCCTACAGAATCGTGAACGGTTGGCAGCCAACATCGGAATCTCGCTCTCCGATTTTACAATCCCAAAACAGGTTCATAGCGGTACGGTGACAATCGTAACGGAGGAGATGAGAGGCTGCGGCGCAGCGGATCTCGACACCGCGGTTGAAGCGACAGATGCAGTGATAACCGATGTGCCTCGCCTATGCTTAACCGTTCTCGCGGCGGATTGTGTGCTCGTTCTCTTCTACGATCCCCAAAAGCAAGTGATAGCTGCGGTACATGCCGGATGGCGCGGAACCGTCAAATTGGCGGCGCAAAAAACGGCAAAAACCTTAAAGCGAGCGTTCAACTGCAATCCGACTGAACTACTCGTAGGAATCGGTCCCTCTATCGGTCCATGTCACTACGAAGTCGGGCCCGCAGTTATTACACAAGTTGAAGATACTTTCGGCAGTACGGAGGGTTATATCAACAACACATCCGCCGATGGCAAGGGGTATTTTAATCTGTGGGAAGCAAATAAGCAGCAAGTCATAGAAGCAGGTATCCCCGCGCAAAATATAGAGGTGGCTCAGATATGTACCTACTGTAATGCACATCTGTTTTTCTCTGAACGACACCAAAAAGGAAGGACTGGCAGATTCGGGGCGGGCATTATGTTGTCAGGGTGAACCCACCGAAAAGAAGAACGCAATGTATAGGATTCCTCTGTTCAATGAACGAATGAACAGATAGTTTTCACATTTCATAGCCTATCCCGATTTATCGGAGCATCACGTTTTACGTTTCACGTTTTACCGACTTCCTATCTCGTAATAATCAGATACATACCACTACAGACCAGAAGGATGCCGATAACATATCGTAACGTAAGCGGTTCCCGTAATAATATCATGCCAGCGATACTCGTCAGCAATATCCCTCCGAACCGGATAACGGGTGAACCGAGAGAAATCGGTGCCCCTGCACTAAAGGTGACATACAATCCTATAGTCACGCCGCTGAACGCAAATCCCATACCCGTGCTCGCTAAAATACCTGAGAGTTGGGCATGCTGCGGGCTGCCACGCGCCCATTGCCACAGCACCCAAGCCAGTCCAGTCGAGAACGTACAGCAGCCGTATATTAACATCAACAGACTGCTAGAAATCCTGTTCGCTGCCAACTTCACACAAAGATCTGCAGCAGCCAATGCACATGCCGTGACAGCTGCGTATTTAATCCAACCCATGATTCAAATTTGCTCCCCAGTGGTCAATACCACTAACTGTTATCATCGTTCAATTTAACTGCGGTGTGCCTTTCCGCCTATCTAAACGAAAGCATAACCGAAAACGTCAATAACGTCAAGATCAGAAGCATGCAATAATCTATAACATTACCCAATCAGCTAGGAAAGATTCCTTAATGAAATCCGTATTTAGACTGTCCGTCAACAACCCTGTCCTAGTCCATATGCTCACCATCGCGACAATTGTTTTTGGATCGTATATGCTCATCAATATGCCACGCGAACTGGAACGCGATATGTCGTTCAACTGGGCGGTTATCTGGGTGGCGTACCCCGGCGTTTCGCCCGAAGAGATTGAAAAACTCGTCACCAAACCGATTGAGGACGAGATCGCAGATGTGGATAAAATTGAGTCAATCACCTCAATCTCCGCTGAAGGATACACCAGCATCAGTGTTAAATTCGATCAGAATATCGCACGCGACGAGTTTGACAAACTGTATCAAGATCTCCGCACCGAGTTGGATAAAGTCAACAATCTGCCTGAAGATGCAGAGGATGCGTTCATGTTTAAGTTGGAGTCAAACACCATGACGCCTGTGGTTGATGTCGTTGTGGCGGGGGGGCTCCCCGAAAAAACGATGCGAAATCTGGCGAAAGAACTTCAGGATGAACTCGAAGCCGTCGAAGGCGTTTTGGAGGTCTCAATCACCGGGATTCGTGACCGCGAGATCTGGGTCGAGGTCGATCCCAATCGTCTGGATCGGTATTCACTGACCTTGTCACAAGTTGTGGGCGCGTTGGCAGCCAAAAATATGAACGTCCCCGCGGGGGAGTTAAAGATCGGACGCTCGGAATACCTGTTGCGCACCGTCGGCGAGTTTGATTCGATCCGCCAAATCCAAAATGTGATTGTGCGGCAGATCCCCGGCGGCGGTAAGATCCGCATTGGCAATGTCGCGGAGGTTCGAGATACCTACGAAGAACCGACCGTAATTTCCCGTTTGAATGGTGAACCCGCAATTACGCTCTCGGTGGCAAAACGGGGCGAAGGCAGTACGATCCGGATTGTTGATACAGTCCGAACCACAGTGGAGAAGTATCGGACAAATTGGCTGCCGGACGGTGTGGAAATTACATTAGTGAACGATACTTCGACCCATATTCGGGATTCGCTCGGCAAGCTGCAAAATAACGCGCTTTTCGGGGTAGTGCTTGTTCTCCTTGTCTTATACCTTTTCATGGGACCGAGGAACGCAATTTTTGTCGCCATCGGCATCCCGTTGACACTCCTGATTACTTTTGGTCTTATGGGGGTTGCTGACGAATCGATCAACAGTATGTCGTTGTTTGGATTGGTGTTGGTGCTTGGCATTATTGTGGACGACGCGATTATTGTGATGGAAAATGTCTTCCGTCGGATGCAGGCAGGGGAGCCGCCGACCCAAGCCGCAGTTAACGGTGCACATGAGGTCGTCTGGCCCGTGATAACCGCTTCCTTAACAACCGCCGCCATCTTCCTCCCGCTCGCGCTATTACCGGGGATTGTTGGCAAATTCATGAAGATTATCCCAATCATCGTTGCTTTGACGCTTGCCGCATCGCTGTTTGAATGTTTCTTCATTTTACCGTCCCATATCGCGGATTGGGGAAAAGTTGGACGTTCCAGATTTCGGGATAGACTGATGCGCTACCTACTCAAGCCTTACACCAAACTCGTGACACTCGCCCTACGCCATCGCTACTGGGTGCTGGGAGGTATTGTCGTTTGTCTACTCTTGAGTTTCCTCCCCATCCGCTTCGGACTGGTTGAGGTCGATATGTTCCACGGTGATGAATACCCAATGTTTTTTGTCTACGTCACGATGCCTGTGGGCACCCGCCTGGAAACGACGGATGACGTGATGCGACAGCTGGAGGAGGTTACGCTTGCATTGCCGAAATCTGAAATCAAGGCAGTTATCACAAAAACGGGCATTCGCATCACGGATACCGGTAGCGTCCTCAATAGCCACTTGGGAACACTCCACGTTGAGGTTGTCGCAGCCAAGTATCGTGAGCGTACCCTTGCTGACATTATCGCGGACGTCCGCCAGAAAGTCAGTCGTATCACAGGCCCCGAGCAGATCGAATTTCAGACAAGGGTAGAAGGCCCCCCCGCCGGCACAGATGTCGAGGTAATTGTAAAAGGAAAATACTTCGACGAACTGGAAGGGCTCACTGACGAACTGAAAGCGAAACTTGCAAAAATCCCTGGAGTCACTGACATCAATGATAACTACGCCCTAGGCAAAGAGGAGATCAAACTGCATGTCGATGAGGACAAGGCTAACGAATACGGACTGACGCTCCAGCAAATCGCCTTCACCGCACGCCATGCGTTTGAAGGGGCAAAGGCAACTGTATTCCGCGATGGCGATGAGGAGATTGATGTCGTTGTCAAATTCAATGAATCCGCACGCAGGAGGCTCAAGGATGTGGAGAATCTGAAATTGATGGGTGCCACGGGGGTGCCGGTGCCTCTCCGAGATGTCGCCCGGATGAGTGTGGCGCGCGGTTATTCCATAATTCATCGCTTCAAACAGGAGAGAGCCATCACAATCACCGCCAATGTTGATCAGAAAGTGATTTCTACCGTCAGAGTAAACCAGCAACTCCGCGCATATTTCGATCAGATCAGCCCGCGCTATCCGGGCTACACACTCGAATCTGGGGGTCAATTTGCCGAATATCAGAGGGCTTTCGCGGGCATCCCTGTCTTCTTCGCCTTTGGCATTCTACTGGTCTATTTCATACTGGGAACGCAGTTCAAATCCTTCCTCCAACCGCTGATTATTCTGACGACCGTACCCTTCGCATTTATCGGTGCGATGGTGGGACTCTTGACTTCTGGAAACCCACTGAGCGTCGCTTCAACATACGGGCTCGTCGCGCTAGCTGGCATCGTCGTTAATGACTCGATTGTGCTGGTTGAATTTATCAACCGTCAACGGATGGCGGGAACCGGCAAATGGCAAGCAATTATCAACGCAGGACGTACACGCCTACGCCCAATCTTGCTCACCTCAATTACCACTGTGAGCGGTCTACTGCCGATGGCGCTAGGAGTCGGTGGCAAGTCAGCAACATGGATGCCGATGGCGAGCACCATCGTCTGGGGGCTGTCGGTGGCGACCTTATTGACGCTGTTCGTAATTCCGGCTTTCTATGCAATCAGCGATGATATTCGTCAGTGGCGAGGCGTCCGCGTCGAGACCGCGGATATAGAGAAAAGAGTAACAACATAGTAATAGGCACGCTCCGCGTGCCGTCATTTGTGCAATGGTTACGGCATACGGAGTATGCCTATTACTTTAATGCAGATGGTTACGGCATACGGAGTATGCCTGCTACTTTAGTGCGGATGGTTACGGCATACGGAGTATGCCTACTACCTTAATGCGGGGGTTACGGCATACGGAGTATGCCTACTACTTTAGATTTGATATAAAAAATATTCTCCATTCGGAAGATGGCTTGGGTTTTTCCTGATATATTCTTGAATCGCACGGAACTGTTCTGGCGAACGCACGAGGTGATCGAAACTTTCTTCCTGCCAAAATCGTCCCGTTTGTCTAAGCACTTGATTAATCTTAACTGCACTGAACCTTTTCCACGAGCGGCATTGTTTCAAGAGATCTGTGTTCCCTAACAAACAAACTAGCAGGTGAACATGATTAGGCATAATCACAAAATCGCCTATATAGTAACGATCGCCATCGAAGTGCAATAAACTATTCGCTACAATCTTTGCTAGTCTCGGTTGTTTCAGGACACATGTTCCCAGACCTTTGTCTAGATATTCCATATATTGTTGTGAAAAGATTTGATGAAAATTTTTACGCAATACTTCAGGAAGCTCTGCAAGTTTATCTTTCCAATCTGGCATTGAAGTGGAAATTTCGTGTTGTGCAAGCCAAACCGATCGTTTGTCGTACCATTGTCGAGCTATATGTCTAGGGAGTGAATCCTCAGTGCGAAACGTAATAAAGTACGTTGCTTGCGGTTGAAACCAATGGGGTAGATTTGAACCTTCTATAATGTGGAAGTCACTATCAGAATCGAAGAGTTTGAACATAGTAATAGGCACGCTCCGCGTGCCGTCATTTGTGCTCTGTTTGGGGCATATAGAATATGGCTAGTACGATCGCGCTAGTTACGGCATACGGAGTATGCCTATTACTTTAATGCAGATGGTTACGGGATACGGAGTATGCCTACTACTTTAGTGCAGGTGATTACGGCATATGGAGTATGCCTACTACTTTAGTGCAGATGGTTACGGCATACGGAGTATGCCTACTACTTTAGTGCAGATGGTTACGGCATACGGAGTATGCCTATTACTTTAATGCAACGGTTACGGGATACGGAGTATGCCTAATACTTTAGTGCGGGTGGTTACGGCATACGGAGTATGCCTATTACTTTAATGCAACGGTTACGGGATACGGAGTATGCCTATTACTTTAGTGCGGGTGGTTACGGCATACGGAGTATGCCTATTACTTTAATGCAGATGGTTACGGCATACGGAGTATGCCTACTACTTTAAGACGCCCCGAAGCCGCTCAGCAAGAAAACTATTCCGTTCAACAACCCTGTTATTCCGAATCGCCATGCCGAGCGCCTTCTTCGTCCCAACCAGAACAACCAACTCTTTTGCCCGCGTGATGCCGGTATAGAGGAGATTCCGCTGTAGCATCAGATAGTGCTGCGTCATCAGCGGTATAACGACGGCAGGATACTCACTGCCCTGCGCTTTGTGGACCGTGATACCGTAAGCCAGCACCAATTCATTTAGATCCGCCATATCAAAAGCAACCCGCTTTTCGGGGAATTGGATCGTGACCAACTTATCGACAAAGTCCACATCGGTGATGCGCCCAATGTCACCGTTAAAAACCTCATAATCGTAATTGTTCCGAACCTGCATCACCTTATCCCCGACACGAAAGTTCCGTCCACCCCGAATCGCCTCCTCCGACGAATCGTTGAGAATTGCCTGCAAACGTGTGTTGAAGTTTTCAGAGCCAACCGTGCCGCGTCGCATCGGGCAGAGCACCTGTATATCGTCCATCGGATGATAGCCGTAATGCTTGGGCAGACGCTTTCCCACAAGATCACATATCAGATCTGTCGCTCGATCCGGATCCTCCTCCTCAATAAAGAAAAAGTTACGATCAGCGGGACCAGTGGTCTGCGGAAAGTCGCCACGATTGATGCGGTGCGCGTTGGTGACGATGTAGCTTTCCTGCGCTTGACGGAAAATCTCTGTCAATGTCACAACCGTCACCTCTCCAGAAGCGATGAGGTCTGTCAGCACATTCCCCGCGCCCACCGACGGAAGTTGATCTATATCACCGATCATGATAAGGGTTGCACTCCACGGCACCGCTTTCATCAGATTGTTCATCAATATCAGATCGACCATCGACATCTCATCAATAATAACCACATCCGCTTCCAACGGATTATCTTGATTCCGTTTGAAACCGTTATCCTGCGGCGAGAACTCCAACAAGCGGTGGATAGTTTTGGCTTCACGTCCGGTCGTCTCGCTGATGCGTTTCGCCGCCCGTCCAGTTGGCGCGGCTAAGAGTACCCGCTTTTCAAGTGCTTCAAAGAGGTGGAGCATACCAATGGTTGTCGTTGTTTTCCCTGTCCCCGGTCCGCCGGTCAAGAGCATCACCTTAGCGGTCAACGCAGTCTTAACCGCCTCCCGCTGATTGGCAGCAAAGTGAATTCCCATCTGCTTTTCGAGCCGATCAATCGAAGCATCAACAAAGTCAACCGCAACAGAATTGGCAGCGGTTTGTAATAGTCTTGAAATTGTATTGGTTACACCGATCTCCGCATAGTAAAATGGCGCGAGGTAGATCGCCTCCCCCTCCGGCGTGCTTTCGAGAATAATCTCCTCCTTCGCTATCAATTCTGCGATCCCTTCTTCAATCACATGGGGCGGCAACTCTAAAATCTCCTCACACGCAGTAAGCAACTCCTCCCGATACAGGAAAACGTGACCGTCATCCGCCTTATGGCTCAGGACATATTTAATACCCGCCATCACCCGATGCGGGGACTCCGGCTCGATGCCGAGATTCTGCGAGATGGTATCCGCCGTTTTGAAGCCTATCCCGTAGATGTCATCGGCGAGGCGATACGGATTTTCACGGACTATCGCGATCGCATCGCTTTCGTAGGTCTTATAGATTTTGACCGCATGGGCGGTGCTGACGTTGTTGGATTGGAGGAAAAGCATTACGTTCTTGATCTCGCGTTGCGCTGCCCAAGCCTCCTTAATCATATCGACCCGCTTTTTGCCGACTCCTTGGACCTCCCGCAGTTTGTTGGGAGTCTGCTCAATCACCTCCATCGTGTCCATCCCGAACTTATTGACAATTCGCGTCGCCATCACCGGTCCGACACCTTTGATCATCCCCGAACCGAGATATTTCCGCAATCCAACAACAGTTGCGGGCAGCACCGTCTCATACCCCTCGATCTTGAACTGCCTGCCGTACTGCGGGTTGTTGACCCACACCCCGGTGAGGGCGAGACTCTCACCCGCACTCGCAGCAGCAAGATTCCCCACAACCGTGATCAGTTCCGTCGGGTAATCACGCGAAGTCAATCGGGCGATAGTATAGCCCGTTTCCGCGTTCTCAAAAACAATCCGTTCAAGGATACCTACTAGCTTGTCCATATCAGCCGCGCTCCGTTTCTTCTTACGCATTACGCATCACGCATCAGTCCGTTATCATATCATCAGGCATATAGTCTGTCAAGGCGGGATTTGAGACCCACAAATCGCAAAGAACTGCTTGACGGTATTAAATCTATCGTTGTATAATATGTTCGTTCACACAACAGTCAACGAATTTATCACAGGAGGAAGCGATAATGAAAACCAATAAACATTGGCATCTCACGACGCTAATTGCTATAGGGCTATTACTCATCTCTATGGCGAACACCTTTGCGTCAGAGGGGACATGGGCTACTATCCGTGAGTCCAAATGGCAGGCGGCGTTAATAGACATTTATTTCGTAGATGAACAGCACGGCTGGATTGTCGGCGCACAGTCCACAATCCTACATACAAGTGATGGCGGTCAAACTTGGGTCAATCAACCGAGCCAACCCCTTCCGTTCAAAAACGAGTTTCACAAAGTACGGTTTATCAATCCACAAATCGGCTGGATTGCAGGCGAGGAAGGCACCGTGCTGAAAACACTTGATGGCGGTGCAACATGGATGAAACTTTCCACCGGCACCCGCGCCGCACTGTCAACCATCTTTTTCGTCGATGACCGACACGGCTGGGCAGGCGGCGATGGAGGGCTTATCATTCACTCCACCGATGGCGGTATGACATGGACGAGACAGGATACAGGAACCAATAATGCGATCCGAAGTGTTCAATTCGCCAGTCCTGAAGTGGGTTGGGCGGTTGGCGACGCCGGCACTGTAGTCCATACCACAGATGGTGGGCAGACGTGGGTAGCCCAGCAGGGTGGCGTTGCGGCAAGTCTTGACGGAATGTATATGCTCACCGATCAGATGGGCTGGGCGGTCGGCGGTAATGGTGCACTGATCCATACAGCCGATGCCGGTACAACTTGGGAGACCCAAGAGAGCAATGTACCTCACTCCAACGGTATGCCCGAACCGATCTGGGGCATCCATTTTACCGACGCAAACAACGGACTGTGTGCAGCAGAGTTTGGCGTCATTCTTAGAACCTCGGATGGTGGCAAGACATGGACACCGCTCGAACCCAGACCCGCCCCGAACCGACTCTATACTGTCCAATATGTCACCGATCAGGAAGTTTGGGCGGTCGGTGAGTTTGCAACCGTTCTGCATAGTGCCGATGGCGGTGCATCGTGGGAAAACATCTCAATGAGTAACCATCTAACCAAAGTCCATTTCTTTGATGATAAATTGGGATGGGCGGTCGGGCTGTCGGGAACCGTTCTGCACACCAACGACGGCGGTCAGACATGGCAAGCCCAATACAGCGGAAATGTGTTTGAACTTTTCGGCATCCACTTCGTTGACCCACAGAGAGGTTACATCGTCGGTAGCAATGCAACCCTACTTGAAGCGCTAAACAGCGGATTAGACTGGCATAGCGTCAGCGACCCATCAGACGAAGGGCACGGCACGGCACAACGGATTGTCTTTTCTGATCCCGCCACTAGTTGGAAGAGCGCCCTCGGCTACTATGATCTCCATTTCTCAACGCCGCAACACGGCTGGGGAGTCGGTGAAGTCGGTAAAATCGCACATACAAATGATGGCGGTCAAACATGGAACGGACAGGACTCCGGAGACATGATGGTCGGTTTCAACAACCTGTATGGCACCTATTTTGTTGACGCCAACACCGGTTGGGCAGTCGGGGCGAGTGGGACCGTTATAAAAACCGTGGATGCCGGTCAAACATGGGAAGCGAAAATCATAGGGCCTGATGAGTTAAGATCGATTTACGCTATGGATGCTCAAACCGCTTGGACTGTTGGATCCGGAGGCGCGATTTATGCCACCACGGATGGAGGGGCGATGTGGAATCAACAGGTTACACCTACCGACGAAACCTTGCAGGGAATATGCTTCATCAACGCTAATGAAGGATGGGCAGTCGGCGAAGGTGGAACTATCCTGCATACTACTGACGGAGGCGTAACCTGGCTTGGTCAGCAGAGTCCCACCCGCAATAACCTGAGCGACATCACCCAAGCTACAGACGGCACCCTCTGGGTTGTCGGCGAATGGGGTTCTATCCTAAAATATTAAACCATAATTCGGGTTGTAAGTCCGCCATCCCACCCGTTGCTCCTATCTGGCGGCTTGCAACCCAAACCACCCTCATTTTCTCGCCCAAACCCCTTCATGTTTCAATCGCAGCAGCAAGGACAGTGCGAACAAACTGTGCAGGGGACAAATTCAAATCCTCCACCCCCAAGGAGATTACCTACATCTATGCGTTTCTTCGCCACGTTTCTGTTCATTGCTGTGCTTGTGTGCATAGGTTGTGAAAAGATTCCAATAATCGAAATCACCTCAATCCCAGCGGGTGCAACAGTTTTCATGGACGGTGTAGAAGTTGGGACTACGCCCTATAAAAGAGAAGTGACCCCAGAAACGACATACCGAGTGCTTGTTAGCAAACGAGGCTATCAAACGGAAACGGCGGAACTAAAATACATAGACAAAAAAATCTCGCGCTCCTTTCAACTGGAAAAGATTAGTCTATCGGACATGATTTTAATCCCCGCGGGTGAATTCACCATGGGCACCAGTGATGAAGACGAACAACTTGTCATCCGGCAATTGGGTGGTGGTGAACTGGGGGAATATCCTAGATGGTTTTCGTCGGAAAAACCGCAGCAGCAGGTTCATCTAGAAGCCTTTTACATCGACAAGTTTGAAGTGACCAATGCCGACTACCAGAAATTCATCGATGCCACCGGATATGCAGCACCCAGACATTGGGAAAACCGAAAATATCGTGAAGGACAAGATAACCTACCTGTTGTCTATGTCAATTGGAAGGATGCCAACGCCTATTGTCAATGGGCGGGTAAACGGCTTCCAACAGAGATTGAGTGGGAAAAAGCCGCCAGAGGCACCGACGCCCGAATCTGGCCCTGGGGGAATGTGTTTGACATCACGAAATGCAATGTAGAATCGTGGGACGGGTCCGGTTCTAAACCTGTGGGCAGCTATCCGCAAGGTGTCAGTCCTTACGGCGTTTACGACATGGGAGGAAACGTATGGGAGTGGACGAGCAGCTGGTATGACACGTATCCGGGGAGTACCTACACAGCGGAACAATTTGGCAAAAAATACCGTGTCCTGCGCGGTGGTTCCTGGTACTATTACGACAATCTCGGACCAATTGGAGCCCGCACTTCCTCCCGTGATATGGGTACAGAGGACCACATCTCCTATATAGCAGGATTCCGCTGCGTTATCGGGCAGAACGAAGTCGCAGCCGAACAGTAAGAAGCAGCCGCTATACTTATCCGGCGCTTTAGTGTAATAAATCTAATTCGTAGGGAACGCAGATCTGCGTTCCGTTTTTATGTGTTACATATTTATTTTGGCTCATGTAAAAACGGAGTGCAATTGCGGTGAACGCGTTGAGGGCGGGGCAAGATGCCCGCCTACGGTTTTTGAGGTAAGTCGATGCTGTTGCACTCATTCTTAACATGAGCGTTATTCTTTTTAGGACTTACGCAGTTATGGTGGATTTTAGAATTACTTAGACACTTTCGAGGCACAATCAACCCCCTAAATCCCCCTTATCAGGGGGACTTCATGAGGTTTCGCTAAGGGGAGCTACTGGTAAACGTCTACATATTTATATCGTTCACCATAAACGGTCAAAGCAAACACCAGAAACGGTCGCGCAACACGCCGGGCTGGTTGAGCCAGGACTATAGCGCAATAGTCTTGGTATCTTCGGCGATTCATCGCCGCAGGACATCGTTCCCAACGCCCGATAAATCGGGCAACTACAATCGGAGTGCGTAAATCCTGCTTTATTAGCCCCAGCGGGGCGGTATGTATATAGAAACACCGAATCCCCACAAACCCCAAGCCCCAGCGGGGCGACATGTGTGATAAACGATGGATCAACTTCATTTAAGCCTATCTCCAAAGGCTTTAATCAGAGCTATATCCTCAAAGTCCATTATCAAGGACAGGTGGATACCAATTCTAGTATGTCTGACTCTTTTGTTCTTGATAGTCGGCTGTGGAGAGGATGCAGCCATCAAAAGAGGCAAAGGACTAATTGCAGCCGGCGACTATCAGGGTGCAGCAGAATATTTTCAACAACTGCTGACAGCACAGCCAGAAAACCCAGAAGCCCACTATCAACTGGGGCTAGCATATCTGAAGTTACACCAACACACCGAGGCAATCGACTCCCTGAGAACCGCTGCGAGGTCTGCACCAAAACGTCCGGATATCCAACTCGCCTTAGGGGAAGCGTACATGGCGGCTGGACACGAAGAGTTTGCGCTGAGTTCATTTTTGAAAATTTTACAGAATTCGGAACGAGAAGACTGGATCCAAAAGATTGGCAAACTCGCCGGTGACACCTACCCAAGCACACGCCTGACCCCCAACTATGTCCAAATCCATGATGTCTCAACTGCTGCCGACACCCTTGCTTTCACCGCATACGTTGACGACAACAACGAAATCTATGTCATGCCCATCACGGATATCGACGGCGAAAACAGGCAGAGGCTGACCTTCAACGATACCGCCGATTATAACCCCGCTTTATCCCCCGACGGAAAAAAAGTCGCCTACGTCTCTTTTATCCGCTGGCACAACCCAAACGACGAAATTTTCGTCATAGATATCAACACAAAATCAAACGAGCGTTTGACAGCCAATACCGCCACGGATAGCAATCCGACCTTTTCGCCCGACGGTAGCAAAATCGCCTTTGAATCGAACAGAACTGGCATCAACAGCGAAATCTATATCATGGACGCGGATGGCAAAAATCAGACGCAATTAACTCAAACCGAAACCAATAATCACGGTCCAGCATTCTCGCCCGACGGAGCACGTATCGCATTTGCCGCCTATGCTGTCGGCGGCTCTCTCGGCGTTTCCAGCCAGATTTGCGCCATTGATAGCGATGGAGGCAACTTCACAAAATTGACCGATGATTCAGCGATTAATGCGCACCCCGCCTTTTCTCCCGATGGCACACAGATCGTTTTTGACTCCTACAGAGACGGCGATACCGAAATCATCATGATGGACACAGACGGCAAAAATCAGAGACAACTCACTAACAATAACCTCATCAATACTGACCCAATATTTACGCCCGATGGTACACGAATTGTCTTTGTTGGGCAAAGCGACAGTTCCGAAAACCTCGGTGTCTATGTGATGAATTTAGAGCAACCCCTCACAAAAGAAGAAATCGTCAAACGAATCGAGGCACAACTTGAACAGTAGTAGGCATACTCCGTATGCCGTTGCACCAATAGAACACCGGCAAACTTATTCCCTCAAGTCCCAGAGGGGCGACAGGTGTCGCTTACGGCTGAGACACGATATATAAAAAAACGCTGCATGTGGTTCAGCAATCCCCGATGAATCGGGGTGAACTTGGTTATTTCTAGCAGGGGTCGAGTATGGAAACTCGACCTACAGATTATATAACAACTTGCGTTATTGTAAGAAAAAATCACAGACCCCACGTTCCACCTAATGTAGTCAAAACACTTGATTGAAACTATGATAGATTTTAGAATTACTTGGACACTGCCAATCGGCGAGGTGAGCAAACCTCGACTACTAGGGTTGGAAAAATCTGGGTTATGACCCGGTAGGTGCGGTTTTTAACCGCACCGAATAGGCGCAGTTGGAAACAGCGCCTACCAACAGTAGAACGGTGGGTTGAAACGGCGCAGTTGGAAACAGCGCCTACCAACAGTAGAACGGTGGGTTGAAACGGCGCAGTTGGAAACAGCGCCTACCAACAGTAGAACGGTGGGTTGAAACGGCGCAGTTAGAAACAGCGCCTACCAAACACGGGGAGCGAAAGTGTCTACTTATTTCTTTAATTCACCATAAACATACCGAAAATTAACAGAGGAGAAAAGAATGGAGGATCGCCCTTCACGTTTCACGCATCACGTTTCACGAATGCTCCAACAACATTTTTACATCGGAATATCTGCCCTACTACTATTATCAATCGGCACCGTATTCGCACAAGAATCAAAGACCTTGACGCTTGAAGATAGCCTCCAAATCGCCCGACAAACCAATCTCTCGATCCAAACAACTCAGGAGCGTGTGAAATCTGCGGAAGCACAAGTGCGCGCTGCACACGCAGGATTGCTGCCGAATGTGGCAATCAACAGCAGCTACAGATACGCCGGGGCTCTCCCAAAATCCGTCCTTGAAACAACCGGCGCATTTGGCCCGCCCGGCGCAGGTGGAGAGATGCCACCCCTGCCCACCGGTGATAGTGACACCGAAACCATCATCGAACTGGAGTTCGGGGCGCACCATAACTTTCAAGCGGACCTGACCCTAAACCAACCGATCTTTGCTTGGGGACGTTACTATAAAAACTATCAAAGCGCAAAACTCAGCTTGGCAGCAGCGCACAAGGAGTTGGACGCAGCTTACAACCAGTTAGTGCTTGACGTCTCGGAGGCTTTCTACCGCGTCCTTCTGTCACTTGAATTTGTTAAGGTTTCCGAACAGACCGTCGAGCTTGTCGAGAAACAGTTAAAGATCGCCCAAAACCTCTTCGAGGCGGGTGCGTCTACTAATTTTGATATCCTACGTGCAGAGGTGTTGTTAGCCAACGCCAGATCGAATCTAATCCGCGCCAAGAATGGTGAACGCGTCGCCATGGATGTCTATAAAAATGTACTGAATATCGATCTCGGCGAGTCAATCAAGGTGCAAGGTAACTTGGAGCAGCCAATCCTCGAATTTGACCTCGCGCAACTCATCCAACTCGCGAAGGAAAAAAGACCGGAACTCCATCAGTTGCAATTTACTGAGGGCGCCGCAAAAAAACAGGTCGATGTCGCCAAGACCCGCAGCCGTCCTGCCATCTCCTTCTTTTCCAACTATCAACTCGATCACAACGAAAGACTTGACGAGATGAACCGGATTTGGAACCTCGGCTTCGCGCTCAACGTCCCAATCTTCGACGGTTTGGCAACACGGGCTGCCGTGAAGCAGGCAGAATCCGGTCTGAAACAAACGCAGCTTGGCAAACAGCAGATGACCGACGCCATCGAGTTGGAAGTCAGATCTGCATATCTCAATCTGCTCGAAGCAAAGACATTAATCGATGTCCAACGGGAAACAGTCGAACAAGCCCAAGAGAGCGTGCGAATTGCAAACCTACGCTACGAAAACGGGATGATCACCAGCGTTGAATTGACCGACGCACAACTGGCACTCTCACAAGCGGAAGTAAATCGCCTCCAATCCTTGCACGATTACGCCGTAGGGCTCGCTCGATTAGAAAAAGCAATTGGTCAAAAGGTGCCAATAAACAACTAGCTCTCGTAGGAAACACAGATCTGGGTTCCGTTTCTCCTTACGCACTATGTATTGTGTCTGATGTTTCATCAGTCCTGATAGGGCAAGATGAACCAATGAATTAGTGAACCAATGAACCAATCAAGATGCTAGATTTCAAGCCGCCCAAACCAAACGCACTTTTCATCAGGCTAGCGCAATGGCTGGTGCCTCTCGTTCTAAGAGGTCCGCTAAAGATCTCTAAATTCGTTATCGACCCTGAATCGCTGGAACAGCTAAACGCAATCACAAACCACCCAATGGTTTTGGTGCCCAACCACGCCGACTATGCGGATGCGTCCATTATGTTCTCACTGTCGAAGCGGTTGGGAGACCAGTTCCACTATATGTGCGCGCGGGAAACGTTCAGAGGTAGTATTAGAAGCTTTTTTATGCAGCGGTTTGGGGTATACTCTGTGTTGCGCGGTAGTATTGATCGAGAAGCGTTTCGGACAACCCGCAGCCTTCTGACTGAAGGGAAACACCCGTTGGTCATCTTTGCCGAAGGCGAAATCTCACGTCAGAACGATACGGTGTTGCCCTTTGAAAGCGGCGTTGTCCAACTCTGCTTCTGGGCATTGGACGACATGGCAAAAGCGGGCATCGCCAAGCCCCTCTACGCTGTTCCGGTCGGAATTAAGTACACCTACGACGAAGAGATGTGGGACGAAATTGAGGAGGCACTTATCAGATTAGAGCGCGAAATTCTGCCCCAAGGCTCACCCATCGCCGAAGGCCTTTATGGGCGGCTGCGGACCATTGGTGCTGCCATAGTGTCAACACTGGAACGGGAATATAAACTTAAAGCCGATGAAAACAGGTCGTTGAATGAGCGGATTGAAGGGTTGCGCGAACATATCCTCGCACAGATGGAGGAATTTATGGGAGTTACGCCGCAAACAGATGTCCATTCTAGAGCGCGAATCCGTGCCTTGAAGAACCTTATTGATGCGGAGATTTACAGGGAAACGGAAGAAATCTCCCCTTACGAAAGGCAGATACATGAACAACGGCTAGAAAAATTTCAAGAGTTCTATCCAGATCTCAACCGCCTGATTAATTTTGTCGCCATCTACGACGGTTACGTCGGTGAAACGCAATCTCCAGAACGATTCTTGGAGGTCATCACCCGGATAGAAAGAGAAGTCTTTGGGGACTCAAAACCGAGGGGACCCCGCATAGCGTTCATGCGTTTTGGCACACCCAAGAATCTGCTTGATCGCTACGAAGCCTACAAACAGGACAAAAAAGGGACGGTACAGGACGTCACGCTGGCGTTGGAAACGGAGGTCCAAACCCTCATCTCAGGCATGTCCCACCCACCTACTCAATAAGCATAGATTATCGTAGGTTGGGTTTCAAAGTAGTAGGCATACTCCGTATGCCGTAACCGTTGTCTAATTTACGCATTACTCGTTATTCCTCTCACGTTTCACGCACTACATTAAGGAGACAAAAAAGTGAAAAAATTCGCGATCATCATACTAATAATCTTAATTGCCCTCGCAGCGATTTTCATCAGAGCCGCTTCCAGACGACAAACAGGCGCACCTGAAGCGGTTGCTGCAACGATCAAAGCGGTCGAGGTAATGAAAGCACCCCGCGGCGAAATCCGTTCCGAGATGCAACTGTCTGGCACAATTGAAGCAAACTCACGGGTCACTGTCTTTCCCGAAGTCCCCGGGAAAATCATCAAAATGAACGTTGACGAAGGCGCGCAAGTAACAAAAGGACAAACCCTCGCAGTCGTCGAACACACCGAGTTAGCACTCCAAGTGCGTCAAGCCGAAGCAGCCCATCGTGCCGCCGAAACCGCTTTTGACCAAGCGCAGAAGTTAGCCAAAATTCGGGTACAATCGCAAATCGATCAGGCAGCAGCACAACTGAGATCCGCTATCGTTGCCCTTCAGCAGGTAGAGGATCTGTCACAAACCCGCACCACCTCACAGGTCGAACAGGCAAAAGCAGGTTTGGAATCCCTCAAGGCAAATTTGGAAAAGATTAAACGTGGGGCAAGAGATGAAGATCTCAGGCAGGCTGAAGCTGCGTTGGCTGGAGCAAAGGCAAGTCTCACCAATGCACAGAACAATCACGACCGCATGAAAAAGCTCGTTGACAACGGCGCAATCAGCAAACAATCCTTTGAGACAGCAAACACGCAACTCGATATCGCCAAATCGCAATACGAAGTCGCTAACGAACAACGCGCCCTCATCCAAAACGGCGCCCGGGAAGAAGATGTTCAGGCGATGGAGGCGCAGGTAGCACAGGCAGAAGCCGCCCTCAAACTCGCTTACGCCCAAGCGGACACAAAAACGTGGGAAAAAGATAAAGCACTAGCGCAGTCGCAAGTGGCGGGTGCGAGTGCAACGCTCGAAGCCGCCGAGGCGCTAGCCGCTGCGAAAAGCTGGGAAGCAGAAATTATTGCCGCCGAAACCGCAGTGCAGCAAGCAAAGGTCGCATTGGAGCTTGCACATGAGCGGCTCGGCGATGCAACAATCACCGCACCGATTACTGGCATCTTGTCCATGCGGTATCTAGATCTAGGTGGGTTGGCAGCCCCAGCCGCACCGATATTTGAGATCGTCGATATGGATACTGTGAAAGCGACGGTCAGCGTCATCGAAGCGGATCTGGCCAAACTAGATCCCGAAAATCAGGAGGCGTGGATTGAGGTTGATGCGCTAGCGCAACCGGTCACAGGAAAAATATCGCTCATCAGCCCCGTTCTCAATCAAGCAAGTCGATCCGCGAAGGTCGAAATCACAATTGACAACGCAGACCTGCGTTTGAAGCCGGGTATGTTTGCGAAGGTTAAGATCCCTGTAGAAATTCATAAAAATGCCATCCTGCTCCCACGTTCTGCTGTGATCGAAGACGGCATCAGAAAGACCCAAATCGTCTTCGTGGTTGCCGATGGACGCAGCAAACGCAGGCAGGTCGAACTGGGGTTGGCGGAAGGCAGCCGTGTGGAGATTACCAACGGTCTCTCTGAAGGCGAACAGGTGGTCATCGCTGGGCAGCACACCCTCAAAGACGGCGAAGAAGTAACAGTGATGAATCCATAGTGTCCACCCGTCACTCGCTGCAGTAATCAAGCCAATCAGTACGGTTTATGCCGATTGCATTGACCCTGAGATTGCCTCGGTAGAACAAACTGCTCAAGCAAACGTTGAAACCGCGCCGCATAGATACGCTGATACAACTCCATCTGATCCGGTATCAGCACCTCTGCTTGCGCGCGCGTCTGTCGTATCCGTTCACACGCTTCCCAAACGGTTAAGTCGCCCCATTGCAGCTGCTCACTCGTCTGATCGACCAGCCTTTTGAGTTCTGCCAGCAAACTATCTTCTGAAGTATTATGAGCCACTAAATCCATCTCCCGTTAAGCCTGATCGAAAAAAGTGTTCATTGCCTCAACGCGCCAATGAACCAATGAACTAATCAACCAATAAACCAAATTCGGAGACAACCATGGGTAAATACAAAATCGGTTGTGCCTTAATCATCTACGGCGACCGCCAGAATACCGATCTCCCCGGCGTCCTCGCTGAACTAGCAGCGGCAGGCTACGACGGAATCGAAGCCGGCAATCTCAACAACGGCGACCGCACCCCTGACGAGACAAAAGCGCTGCTAGCATCGCACAACCTAGAACTGGCAGGTGTCCATACCGGCTACGGCAGTATCGAACAGTTTGAGGAAACAATCCGATTCACCGAAACGATGGGATCCAGTTACTTGATGGTCTCCGGCGTCGGTGGACAAGATACGCTCGAAGATTATCAACGCTCAGCGGAAGTCTTTAACGAGGTTGGACGCCGCTGCAATGACGCAGGAATCAAGTTCTGCTATCACAATCACAGTTGGGAATTCAAAGACTTCGGCGGTACGAACGGACTCGTCACGCTCTACGGCTCAACCGATCCAAAACTCGTTCACGCCTGTGTGGATACCTATTGGGTCCAGCATGGTGGCGAAGATCCCGCCGCCTTCCTGAAGCAGTACGCCGATCGAGTCGCCTATCTCCACTTCAAGGACATGAACCCCGACGGGTCCTTTGGGGAAGTCGGACACGGGATCCTTGATTGGGCAGCTATCATGGATGCCGTCAACGGAATCGAGGCAGAGTGGCTAACCGTTGAACAAGATCGGACGGATAAAACAACGGAAGAAAGCGTCACCATGAGCTGTCAATATATGCGTCAAACGCTAGGAATCTAATACCAATTATGGTAGATTTTAGAATTACTTAGACACTCTGTACCGGCGAGGGGAAAATCCGGGCTATCACCCCAGTAGGTGCGGTTTTTAACCGCACCGCATCGGCGCAGTTGGAAACAGCGCCTACCAGACATGGGGAGCGAAAGTGTCTATCTGTTTTTAGCATTTACTATAAGTATCGTAGGTTGGGTTGAACGATAGTGAAACCCAACACAAATGAACTAATGAATCAATAGAGGAGTACATTATGAGTTCAGCAACACTCACCAACGCCAACGAAGGCGACGCACTTCAATTCCCTTGGGGTGCAATTAAATGGCTCTGCAACGACCAGATCGATTCAGACGCAGAAATGACCTTCGGGATCGTTTACCTCAACGCGGGCGAGGGAAATCCCCTCCATTACCACCCGAACTGCGAAGAACTAATTTACGTCCTTTCGGGACAATGTGACCACCAACTTGGCGACGAAGTTATCCCGTTGAAGGAAGGATCGATGCTGCGAATCCCACAAGATGTGCACCACAACGCCGTCAACACCGGCTGGCAACCCGTCACAATGATCATCTGCTACTCCACCGGCGATCGGGAAACCGTCTTCGTCGAAGACGAATAGTATTATCCCGATTCTGGACAGACGCTTATGACTTTCAACCGATGTAAGGTCAAAATTTGCGGGACCACAAGTGTCGCCGATGCGCTAATGGCAGCAAATGCCGGCGCAGATTATTCGGGCGTCGTTGTTGAGGTGCCTTTCTCGGAGCGATCCGTATCCATCAACTCCGCCGCAGAAATCGCACGCCAGACACCGATCTCGACCGTTATCCTTGTGTTTGACCGCCCAACAGCTTGGGTGAGAGAAGCAGCAGCACAGATTAAACCATTTGCAATCCAGCTGCTTGGACACGAGCCGCCTACTCAAGTGGCAGAACTCAAGGAATCTCTATCCTGCGAGGTCTGGAAGTCACTGTTTTTGCCTACCGAACACGATCCTGCAGCGGACACAACAGCTATCCCAGCGCAGATAGAAGCGCACATCAATGCAGGCGCAGACGCTCTGCTGTTCGATACCGCAGAATTCACCGATGGGAAAGCCCGATTTGGTGGCACAGGTAAACAGAGCGATTGGAACCTGAGCGCGCAACTTATCCAAGCCTGCAAAGTACCAGCCTTCCTGTCCGGTGGGATCCGTCCCGAGAACGTCCGGACAGCGATCGAGACCGTCCGTCCCTACGGCGTAGATCTCTGTTCGGGGGTTGAGGCATCGAAAGGGATACGCGATCAGCAGAAGCTAGAGCAACTGATGGAAAATGCCCGCACCGCCTGCGGTTAACCCATCACTTCCTCTGTGAGATCCGCTCAACATGCTCCTGCACAATATCTTCCGGAGCAACTTTGATAAACAACCACGCACCGGGCACAAGTATCAGAAAAATACCGATAATCAGATCATCGGTATATCCGAGAATCGGGAAAATATCGGGAAGAAAATCTAAACGCAGGAATAGGAAATAACCCACCGCAAACGCGATCGCAAACGCCTCAAAGATGACGAGAACTGCTTTCCGGTAAATCGGGACACGCGGATCCCAAAATAGCCGCCACGTTAATCTTACGAAATTTGGCAGGTGAAAAAGAAAACGGAAAAATCGAAATGACTTAGGTGTCCTTCCAAACATAACCAATCACATCTCCGTTAAAAAGCATCTACTAAACGCAATCTCTCATTCTCGGCTGTCCAGAGTTCCGGCTCTGTATAGACCCGCGGCGGCGAAAGTTTTTCCGTCGGCAACTCCCAGTCCGGACGGAATCGCTGAATCAAAGTCACAGCATTTTGGCAAGCAATCCGATCACGGCTTGCCTCGTCCATTTTCGCCAACTCTAATTCAGCTTGAAGTATACGATAATCGTAATAGGGCGCATCCCCACCGAACATGAGCCGCTCATTCCCCACTTGGTTGATGAGACCCGCAAAGTCCCAGTGGGAATCCTCCCCCTTCGGTCTCTGCACAATCTCAAACCAAACATTTTCTAAACCACCACAAACTTCTACTGCTTCCTCACCAGCGTGTTGAATGAAAGTCAGATCAGGAAAACGACGTGCAAATGATGCTGTCCTCGCAGGCGTTTCATGTAATAGACAAAGCCCCTTCCACATCGCCGCCACCTCCAGAAACGGGTAAAGTCGCCTTTCGGGTGACACGCCACCCGGATGCCACATAACTCCCATCAAACCGCCCGCTGCCAGTTCCCGCTCCAACGCTTCCACGCCAGCATCTCCATGACGCAACTCAATCAGCGCAAGCCCAATCGGGAAACGATCCGGATATCGACGACACGCTCTGGATATCACAGCGTTCTGGTCACGTGTATCAAGAAGTCCTCGCGCTTGCGGACTACCAACCGCAGTCGGTCCAATGATCGCAGCAGCGATGCCCGCTGAAGCCATCCGTCCCAGACAGAGCCCCGTATTCTGCCCTGCGATTGGGTCATACGTTATGCTCAGACCAATATGACAATGAACATCAATATAAGGTCGCATGTGCCTCCCTTTTTTACCCTCGATTAGCTTCTCTTCAGAGATTCCAAATCAATTGCCTGTCTTCGTTCAGTCGCTAACCGTGCCGCTTCGATAATCGCCAGATTGTGTCTCCCGTGTTGCCCACTGATCGGCAGCTCGCTGCCAGCTGCGAGGGCATTAAACGTCGCAGCAAAAAATCCAACGTGGCCAGAGGGATCGTTAAATCCCGGATCCGCCCGTCCGGGGATTTCGAGGTGCTGCCAGTCATCCTCTCTGGTATAACGCATCAATGAATCGGCAATATTCTTCCGATGCCTGATTCGGAGCGAACCATCATTTGTATGGACCTCACACCAACCAGTATCGAGGTCAGGGACACACCATGCGCTGGAAACTGTGGACACGGCACCGCTCTCATGTTCACACAGCAGCATCGCTATATCATCGACATCAACATCAATACTCAACGTCTTGACCCGTGCCTCAACATACCGCACCGGCGAATCCATCAGGGCACTCACCGAATAGATTTCGTGGTACGAGGAATCACCGATACATCCCCCGCCTTTCGCTTTACTCGCACGCCACGCTTGGGCGGGGTCTGAATGCTCAGTTGAGAAATCCGCCGGTTTAAGCCCCATCCCTGCAGCCCGACCAAAAATCGACGCTCCCAACTTAGCACGTTGGACAAATCCTTCCTGCATCGCGAGTGTGTACAGATAGTTGTGCACAATGCCGTAAGACACGTTGTTCCGCTCAACAGCATCAAGAATTCTATCTGCCTCCGCCAATGAGGTCGCCATCGGTTTTTCAGATATAACCGCTACACCCGCCGATGCCGCCTCAATAGCGTGTTCAGCATGAAGGAAATGGGGTGTCGCAACCGTCACCGCATCAATTTCGGCTTTTGCCAACATGTCCCGGTAATCGGCATACCGCTGCTCAGGCGGCACATCAAAGGTTTGACCGACCTGTTGAAGATTCTCCTCAAGCACATCCGCGAGCGCAACCACCTTAACCGCATCTGACAAGGATAGATACGCGCGGGCGTGCACCAGTTGGACAATCCCACCACAGCCAATCAACCCCAAACGAATCGGTTTCTCCATCATAACCCCCATAAGTATCGTAGGTTGGGTTGAACGACAGTGAAACCCAACACAACTGAACCAATCAACCAATGAACTAACGCACTAATGACCCAACACCGCACGCGCAACGCGCAGCACATTCCCACCAAGAATCTTCTGGATGTCACTATCCGAATACCCACGCTGAACCAGACCAATCGTAAAGACAGGCCAATTCGTCCACGCCAAACTCTGTTTCTGATCCGCCTGCTGGAACTGTGATGAAAACATCGGATCATTGGGGTTCCAGAAATACTCCCACCGCTTCCGCTCTGAACGCCGCTTCGGAATCTGCTGCTGCGCTTGTCGGGTTGCAGAGGAGGTATAAGCCACATCCGTGCCAATCGTAACATGGTCTACACCGAAATTCTTGGCAACATAATCGACATGCGCTAGCAACGTGCTGATGTCGCCGCTCCCGCCCAAAAACGCCGGAATCGCACAGATCCCAATATAACCGCCGGTATCCACAATCGCACGGATCACCTCGTCCGGCTTACACCGATCATGTACGTTCACCGCACAACAGCCGGAATGGCTCGCGACCATCGGACGCTCCGACGCCTGCGCCGCTTCAAGACTCGTTTGCCAGCCAGAATGCGCTACATCCACAATCACACCGACCCGGTTCATCTCCGCGACAACCGCCCTGCCGAAATCGCTTAGCCCCCCGTTCGCCGGTTCCGCACAACCATCACCAATCATGTTGCGTCGATTATACGTCAGGTGCATGATACGGATACCAAGTTGGAAAAAGATCCGGATATACCGCAACTCCTCCTCAACCGAAACCCAGTCTTGAGGCAGCGGGACACCATTTCCGCTGAAATATAAGCAGTGCCTGTCCCCCTCCTTCGCCGCAACAATATCATCGGGTGTAACCGCTTTCTGGATAAAGTCCCGCATCATGTCTGTGGTGTAGGTGAAACGCGCCAAACGCTTGACGAGACGGAGTGCTGATTGCCCTTCCTCCCCCGCGTTCTGCACAATACAGGTTACCCCTGCGGCTTTCCAAGCGTCCATAAACTCCCGCTTCTCCCGATCGTCGGTGACAAATCGGGTCATAGACATATCCTCTATCATGTCCCGAATCTCGACCTCCGACGCACCGGACTCGACAGCCGCTGCCACAGCCTCCCCATCAACAGCCGCACGCGGCGCGAACCCATACGAATCACAGACGATCGAGTTTCGATGGAGTTCCATACCGTGTTCTATATCGCGCGGACTCGGTTTCAAAATATCTAACGCCACTTCGCGGGCGTGTTGGATTACTTGGTTCATGCACAACCTCCAACGACCTATCACATCGAATATGTGGCAAGGATGTTATCACAGACTGGGTGGGAAATACTATCAAAAAATGGCGGGGTTTGAACTTGACACGCATCTAACGCGGATATATAATGGCGCTGTCATAATTCAATTTTATCGGATGGAGGCGTTGCTACCTTATGAAAACCTACGGATTTGGAATTATCGGCTGCGGCATGATCTCCGATTTTCACTCGGCCGCTATTGCAGAACTTCAGGGTGGGAAATTGGTCGCCGTCAGCTCAAGGAACGAAGAAAACGCAAAACGGGTGGCGGACCGCTACAATGTCGATTCATACTCCGACTACAATGAGATGCTCACGCGTCCCGATCTGGATGTCGTTTGTATCTGCACGCCGAGCGGTGCACACCGAGATCCAGCGGTCGCCGCAGCAAAAGCGGGGAAACACGTCGTCGTCGAAAAACCGCTTGAAATTACCCTAGACCGCTGCGATGACATCATCCAAGCGTGCGACGAGTCAGGCGTTCGCCTATGTGCAATCTTTAACTCGCGCTTCACCGAAGGCAGCCAACTGGTCAAGAAAACCATCGAGAGTGGCCGTTTCGGGGTGTTGACGCTTGGCGATGCCTATATCAAGTGGTTTCGCACACAGGAGTATTATGACAGCGGTGGGTGGAGAGGCACATGGGCACTCGACGGCGGCGGCGCGCTGATGAACCAGTCAATCCACGCAATCGATCTCCTCCAATACTTCATGGGTCCCGTAAAAGCCGTGCAAGCCTTTACCGACACAATGACACACGAACGGATAGAGGTCGAAGATGTCGCCGTTGCCGCACTCCGCTTCGAGAATGGCGCGTTGGGCGTGATTGAAGGCACCACAACCGTCTACCCCGGTCTCCTAAAGAAACTCGAAATCTCCGGCAATAAAGGCACTGTCACCCTCGAAGATGAAGACATTATCAGGTGGGAGTTCGAGCCAGATCTGCCCGAAGATGCAGAAATCCGTGAGCAGTTTGCAGAAACACGGTCAGGCGGGGGCGGCGCAGCAGATCCCCGCGCCATCAGCCACGAGAATCATCGTCTACAAATGCAAAATTTCATCAACGCCATCGAGAACGGGACACCGCATCTCGTCGACGGACGTGAGGGTCGCAAAGCGGTCGAGATTATCCTCGCCATCTACAAATCCAGTCAAGAGGGACGGATGGTAGAATTGCCACTTTAGGTCTTAACACAACCTACCACCGATCATAAAGGAACCGAGTTTTTTCCTTTCGGACTGCTGCTTGTCTGCATTCGATGTTGCAGACCTTTTTTATTGACAATCTGTAAGAAAAATATTACAATTTTGGGCATTATGGAAATAGTGTCTAGGGATGTACGCAATTATGTGACACCAGATGGGCGTGAACCTTATGAGGAGTGGGTCAACTCGCTCCGGAATCGAAAGACCCGCGCCATCATACGAGAACGAATTAACCGCTTACATCTGGGTAATTTTGGCGATTATAAACGGTTGACCTCGGATCTGTACGAACTACGAATCAATTACGGACCGGGCTATCGAGTATATCTTGGGGTGGTGGACCGCGTGATAGTAGTTCTACTTTGCGGCGGATCTAAGAAAACACAAAAGCGGGATATTCAAAAAGCAAAAGAATATTGGGAAGAATTGAGGAGGCGATCCGATGAATAGAGAAACAGTAATAAAACACACAACTAGCTTCAAAGAAAATCTGCTCAAGACACTAGTCGATCCCAAAGAGGCACAAGCCTATCTGGAAGCAGCACTTGCCGCTTACGAAACGGATAACAACACAGATGCCTTGCTATTGGCAATGCGCGATGTTGCCGAAGCACAAGGGGGTGTTGGACAACTTGCCAAGCGTGTGGGAATCACTCGTGAACACTTATACAGTGTGTTATCGAGCAAACACAAGCCTCGACTGGACAATCTGTTGAGTATTCTTTCGGGGTTAGGTTTCCATGTACGACTGGAACCAAAAAGGGAACTTAAAAGAGCAGTTGGAGGTTGAAGAGGAGTAAGTAGGAAACGCAGATTTGCGTGCCGTTTTTCCTTACGCATCACCCATTACGCATTGTTCTTCATCGGTTAACCCGTTTGAGCCAACCCCACCTCGTGAATTTTTTGTCTACGGGAGCGACCGCAAGAGCAGGACGAAACCATGCAGGCCCTCCGTCATAACCGCCATGTTTAGTGATTCTACGCTGATTACCCCCATCGGCATCCATAACGTAGATTTCACCGTTCCCATCCCTGCTGGAATCAAAGACAATCCGTTCACCATCGGGTGACCATGACGGTGAACCGTCAGGATGGTGATTCTTGGTGAGATTTTTCTGATTACCCCCATCGGCATCCATAACGTAGATTTCAAGGCTTGCCCAGTTCCCAGGCTTATAAGACTGGAAGGCAATCCGGTTACCATCGGGTGACCATGAGGGAGACCCATCATTCTTGCGATTTTCAGTCAGTCTTTGTTGATTACCCCCATCGGCATCCATAATGTAGATTTCAGTAGTGATGTGTCTATGGTCGTCTATAAAGTGCCCCTCCTTTTGAGACGAGAAGACGATCCGCTTACCATCGGGTGACCATGACGGTGAATAACCCTTGTGGTCATCTTGGGTGAGGCGTTGTTGATTACCCCCGTCGGCGTCCATAACGTAGATTTCACGGGCGGAAGAAAAGACAATGCGTTCACCATCGGGTGACCATGAGGGAGAATAGTCACCCTGGGGACTGTTAGTGAGGTTTAATTGATTACCTCCATCGGCATCCATCACATAGATTTCACGGTTCCCATCTTGTCCCGAACTAAAGACAATGCGCTTGCCATCGGGTGACCACGTCGGTGACCAGTCATCACCGCGGTTCTTGGTAAGTCTACGCTGATTCTTCCCATTGATGCCCATCACGTAGATTTCATAGTTACCAGTCCTATTGGACGAGAAGGCAATCTGTGCCTGTGTGTCAACGACTACCATCAGCAGTGTCAGCACCAATGCTACAACGCCAACTAAAATCAAATGGGCGAGACTGTATCTTCGTTGCATCTGTCTGTCCTCCTCTATTCTCAAACCGGTTTTTATTTTTAAACACCGTTCTCTCAATAATAACAGTTATCGTTCGACCCGTTTCAGCCAACCCCACATTGTAAATCTCTTGCCAGCAGGAGATACCGAAAAAGGTGAGTTCAACCATGCGGGACTAGCGTCACTGTGGCGCTCATTATTGGTGAGGTTTTGAAGATTACCACCATTAGCGTCCATCACATAAATTTCACCCTTCTCATCCCTCAGAGACCAGAAGACAATCCGTTCACTGTTGGGAGACCATGAGGGAGAACCGTCCCAACCGCGATGATTGGTCAGTTTTTGTTGATTGCCCCCATCGGCGTCCATAACGTAGATGTCAAAACTTACAGCGTCCCCCTTCCTATCGGCAGAGAAGGCAATCCGGTTACCGTCAGGCGACCATACGGGATCCCAGTCATTATTCCGATTTTCAGTCAGTCTTTGTTCATTCTGCCCATCGGCGTCCATCACGTAAATTTCATCAGTGACTCCAAATTTGTTTTCAAAGTGCCCAGCCCGCGTAGCCGAGAAGGCAATCTGTTCACCATCAGGAGACCATGAGGGATACCGGTCCTCATTGGGATTGTTAGTGAGTCTACGCTGATTGTTCCCATCGGCATCCATAACGTAGATGTCAATACCCTGAGGATTATCCCAATCCCTATTAGCCGAGAAGACAATCCGTTTACCGTCCGGAGACCATGAGGGAGACCTGTCATCATGGGGATCATTAGTGAGATTGTGAGGATTCTTACCATCGGCGTCCATCACGTAGATTTCATTAGTGGACCAACCGTGTATAGGGTGAACGTGCCCATCCCTATCGGACACAAAAGTAATCCGTTTACCGTCCGGGGACCAAGTCGGAGAGAAGTCCCAACCGCGATGATTGGTGAGTCTACGCTGATTGCCACCATCGGCATCCATAACGTAGATTTCAGGGTTCCCATCCCTATGAGAAAGAAAGGTAATCTGTGCCTGCGCATCAACGCGCACCATCAGTAGTGTCAGCACCAACGCTACAACGCTACATAGAATCAAATGTCCGAGACTGTATCTTCGTTGCATCTGTCTGTCCTCCTCTGTTGTCAAATCGGTTGATTATTTTTGAACGCCGTTCTCTCAATAATAACAGTTATCGTTCGACCCGTTTGAGCCAACCCCACATTGTAAACTTCTTGCCCGCAGGAGAAACCGAAAACGGTGAGTTCAACCATGCAGGCTGAGTGTCACTATGGCGATTATTGGTGAGTCTTTGTTGATTCCCCCCATCGGCATCCATCACGTAGATTTCCCTATTCCCATCCCTCTGAGACACAAAGGCAATGCGTTCACCGTCCGGAGACCAAGAAGGATACATGTCATGAACCCGATTTTCAGTCAGCTTTTGTTCATTCTGACCATCGGCATCCATCACGTAAATTTCAATGTTTGCAATGTCACCCTTCCTATCGGACGCGAAGACAATCCGCTTACCGTCAGGAGACCATGAGGGAAACCAGTCATTCTTGCGATTTTCAGTGAGTCTTTGTTCATTCTGACCATCGGCGTCCATTACGTAGATTTCATAAGTGACTGCAAACTTGGTTTCAAAGTGACCCTCCCTGCGGGCACCGAAGGCAATGCGTTCACCGTCGGGTGACCATGAGGGATGCCTGTCATCAAACTTATGATCAGTGAATCTTTGGAGGTTGTTTCCATCGGCATCCATCACGTAGATGTCACCATATACACGGGGTTCATCCCTCTCCGACACGAAGGCAATCCGTTTGCCATCAGGCGACCATGAGGGCTCCCAATCATCAGCGGGATCGTTAGTCAGGTTTTGAGGATTCCTCCCATCGGCATCCATCACGTAGATTTCAGAAGTGGGCCAACCGTGTCTAACGTGAACGTGCCCATCCCTATCAGACATGAAAACAATACGTTTGCCGTCCGGGGACCACAAGGGAAACCTGTCACTAGAGCGATTGTTAGTGAGGTTTTGAAGATTACCAGTATCAACATCCATCACGTAAATTTCAAAGTCCCCATTTCTATCAGACGAGAAGGCAATCTGTGCCTCTGCGTCAACATCTACCATCACCAGTGTAAGCGCCAAAACTATAACGACAGATAAAATCAAATGGGCGAAATTGGTTCTCCGTTGCATTTGCTAATCCTCCTCCGTTCTCAAATCGATTTATCATACTTTGAGTTTGATAGAGGTCGGCTTGTTTAGGCAACTCCTATCCAATTAAGTCCCAATTCCGTTGTTCCGTTTCGGGACTTACGGCATCGGGCCCCTCGGAACGGGCTCGGACCTGCCCGACCTCAAACCTGCAGCGACGAGGGATGTTCGTAGGAAACTGAGAGCTCCGTTCCGCATATTGTTACGTATTACGCATTACGTATTAGTCTTCATCAGTCAACCTGTTTAAGCCGTCCCCACAACGTGAGTTTTTTGCCCGCAGGCGCAACGGCAAAAGCATCCCCAAACCATGCAGGAGCACTGTCATCCTCCGGATGATTGGTCAGGTTTTGAGGATTACTCCCATCGATGTTTATCACGTAGATTTCATGGTTCCCGTCCGCCTCCCTATCAGACACAAAGACAATCCGTTTACCATTCGGAGACCATGACGGTTCCCAATCCTTAAATTGATGATTAGTGAGTCTACGCGGATTATCTCCATCGGCGTCCATCACATAGATGTCTAAGTTATTCTCCCTCCAAGAATCAAAGGCAATGCGCTTACCGTCCGGGGACCAAGAGGGATTTTTGTCACTACCACGGTTGTTAGTGAGGTTTTTAGGTTTGCCTCCATCGGAATCCATCACGTAGACTTCCATGTTCCCATCTCTCCAAGTATGAAAGGCAATGCGCTTACCGTCAGGGGACCAGGAGGGTGCATAGTCAGGAAAGGGATTGTTAGACAAGTTTTTAGGTTTGCCGCCATCGGCGTTCATCACGAAGATTTCACCGCCGCCCTCCCTACTCGACACGAAGGCAATCCGTTTGCCGTCTGGGGACCAAACAGGGTCCGTGTCATTAAACTCATTCTTAGAAACGTTTCGCTGATTGCCACCATCGGCATCCATCACGTAGATTTGCCGATTCCAATCCCTATCACTCCTATCAGCCGTAAAGACAATCTGTTTACCGTCTGGCGACCATGAGGGATGCTGGTCATCACCAGGATTGTTAGACAGGTTTCGCAGATTACCCCCATCGGTGTCCATCATGTAGATTTCCCAGTGCCACTCCCTATCAGACATGAAGATAATCTGTGCCTGTGCGTCAACCCATACCATCAGAAGCGTTAAACTCAACACGACAACGACAGCTAAAATCAAATGTGTGAGATTGTGTCTCCAGAGCATCTGTCTTTCCTCCTCCGTTTTCAAATAAGTTTTTTGTCTTCTGGGGTGATGAGACAAACTAGTGTTGACAACCCATTTCCAATTATAGTTATAATATAGACACAAATTCCTACTGGAAGTTCTCAAGTACAGTAGCAACTCGGATTATTAATAGTCATAATCCCGTGTATCAATCATCTTTTTTTAATGGGACGTTTTTGGAGGGACGCGCCTTGATTTCCTTATCCTCGAAGAATTGGTCCAACGCAGAGTTGACCACTTCCGAGATCAACCGCTGCTCCCAGTAAGCGTATCCCCGCAGTTTAGCGATTAAGTCCACATGAATATGATATGTCTGGCGCTTGGTTCCGACGGTCCCTGTCCGATCATCTGAAAATAGCGCACTTCTTCCGTCCAAAAGTTCCGGGTTGTTCTTCGTGTTGTCGGGACACTCTCTCTGATTTATATCCGTCTTCTTTTCCATAATGACTCTCTCCTAAAATCGTCTGAATTAGGGACGAGCATCAATAAATACCCAAATGGCGACAAAACCGATCCAAACACCTATCACCCCTAATTACGATAATAAGAATACCAACCTACAACACAAAAAATCCATTCATTTTTAACGGGTTTGGACGTAATGTGTCCAAACCCCTCAAAAAAAACCGGTTGTTCGTCGCGTTGTCGGAACGATTTTTCTAGGGCGTGTTGACATTTTGCTGCCGCTAATGCATCAAACCCTATAATCATCGGACAATCTGACAGATGTAGCGCAAACTGTATGAAGATTAATTTATTAATTGGGTAATTTTCGAGCGCTGTCCGGTGCGGTTTTCAACCGCACCTACCGGGCCTGGGGGAAATATAGAATTACCCAATTATTTTCTGAAACCTCATTTATAGTAGATTTTAGAATTACTTAGACACTCCTAATGCACAACCAACCCCCTAAATCCCCCTTATCAGGGGGACTTTGGAAACGTCGCAAAGGTCGAAGTGATTGGTAAATGTCTGCTTATTTCTATAATTCACCATAGTTTGCGGACTAAGATCACAATCTAACAGATCGTGGTACAGAAAAGCTGAGTTGGGTTTCACTCTATCTGTCTATAAGGAGGCGTTATTGAACGCCCGAACCTCTATTGTCCTTGATAGGAATTCACCTTTAACCGTTCAACCCAACCTACGGGCCATCGAATGTCAACGCGCCATAGTGACAAACATGAACAAATACCCAAATAGGGATAGAATGCTGAAAAACCTATTACCGCCAATTGTCGTGAGAAGAATACCGACCGACAATGCAAAAAATCCAGTCGTTTTTAGGAATGTACCATTCAAAAACTAGTTGCAAATTGAAGGCAAGGAGGTTTATACTGTACATTGTTTCGGACGATAACAGCCGGTGACACAAAGGGTTGTTAAGAAGATGCTCCCATACAGATTACCGTTGGCAGCAACCAACAGACACGCAACGCTTCTCCTCCATTTCGGTGTGGAAAAAGGATTTATTCTACGATGGTGAAAAATCTTTTTCAGTCACACAGTGCAAAAAGTGCCTGAAAGTTTGATTGCAAGCCTCGTGTTCCTTTATCTTTAGAGATTCTGTTCCCAAACATGAGCCCGAGTTAACAGGTGCACAAATGTCCAAAGTCGATACACTCCTCAAACTGATTGCCTATCAGAAGCAACACCCCCACGCGAGCTACGAAGAGATCGCCCAAGGGATTGGAATTTCTTCGCGACATGTCAGACGATGCGAAAAAGAGGTGAACCTTCTCAAACACCAGTTGGCTGAATCTTACTTGGAACCAGCGCAGATCCAATTGATACTGTCACTGCTGAACCGACGTGATCCCGATCAGAAAGAGATCGCCCTACAACTTCAAAAACAGATCGGGGTCTCCTACACCGGAAGCCTTCGCATCAAGCAGCCCGACGAGCAGCCGTCTTTAAGCTGGCTTGAAATCGGGGAGTTGACTTCCATCGAAATGGAGTCCCGAGATCGTCCGGACCTGATCCAGAGTCACTGGCTTAATTACCTATGCTATGATCCCCTCCTGATGTCCTACCGAAACGGCGAAATCGAAGGGCGGCTTGCAACCAGTTGCGAGGCGGTAAAAGGGAATTCAGAGTGGCAGCTGACGTTGAGAGAGGACCTTCGTTGGAGCGATGGAAAACCGATTACCCTCGAAGAGATTATCGCGGCGTTTTCCGACAGTCGCTTCGCTCCGATTATCACAGAGATTAAACCGGATGGCAAAACCCAATTTCGGGTTCAACTTTCTCAAGAAGCACCACTCTTTCCCTTTCATCTGCGCGGTGTCTGCCCACTCCCCTCCCATTTGACCGAACCCTACTGCGTGACCTCCGGTCCCTATCGCTTGAAACATTTCCGCCCGGAGGCTATGACCTGTCGCTTCGAGCAAAATCCGGATTACTATCGCGGCGTGGACAGCAGCATTGACTGGCTAACCTTGAGGAGTTTCACGCATCCCGCCAATGCGGTTAAGGCAGTTGAGAACGGCACACTGGATCTGCTCTTTGTCCATCTCCATGCGATGCAGCCCATCTACCAATTCCCAACGATGGCACCTTGTCAACAGTGGCCCTTTTTTGAGGATACTTACTACGCCCTATTCCTCAACCCCCATCACGGACCGCTATCGGATGAACGGAACTGTAGGAGACTTAAAAGTGTAATCGATTATCAGGCAATCAATCTGCATCTACGCATGGGGCAGGTTGTTGAGGAAGAAAACCTCTCACCCCTTCCTCACCCTCCCCTTGACATTCGGATTGCCAGCTCGGGCGGCGTCTTTCGCTATTTGGCTTATCTCATCGGAAAGTCAGCGGGTTCCTCTGTCGTGAATCCTATCTCCGTCAAAGGAGAGATGCGGGAAGAGGCGGATGCCTTTTTAACTCAGCCTATTTTTGGTTGGAGTTACAGCAACCTGTCGCGATTTTTCCATTCTGATGGAGAATATAACTTTTTCGGCTACTCCAATCCCCAAGTTGACGAGATGCTCTCCCAACTCAACAGCGTGGGGAACTTAGGGGCACGACGGAGGATTGGGCGGCAGGTTTTGTCCCTCGTACAGGACGATTTCGCGGTGGTCCTGTTGGCACCCTGCTTCCTATATACACTCTCGCCGTTAGAAATCCAGTACGACGATCACCTCACCGACCTAATCGATCTGATTCAAAATATGAGCCAAATTACCGTGGAACGTCACCGATCCGACTAGGGATTAGACCATTGAACCGGTATTTTACGCAACCGACTACCGATCATAAAGAAACCGAGTTTTTTCTTGAAAACTTGGTTTCTTTCTTCCAGTATCTTAGGTTCTACGCCCGAGGTCGGGCAAAGTGCCCGCCCCAAACCTACATCAACAACCGAAAGTCGTAGGGAACGGAGATCTCCGTTCCGTTTTTCCGTACGTATTACGCATCGTTCTTCATCGGTCAACCTGTTTGAGCCACCCCCACATCGTGATTTTTTTACCCGCAGGAGAAACCGAAAAAGCAGGACCAACCCATGCGGGATCAGTGTCAGCATGACGATTAAAGGTGAGGTTTCGCTCATTCTTCCCGTCAGCGTCCATCACATAGATTTCCCCCTCATCGCTATCCTTGTAGGACGTGAAGGCAATGTGTTTGCCATCAGTTGACCATGAGGGTTCCCAGTCCTCATGGCGATTTTTAGTGAGGTTTTTAGGGTTGCCCCCATCGGCAGCCATCACGTAGACTTCAAAGCCTTCAAGTTCTCCCTTCTCATCAGACGCGAAGGCAATCCGTTCACCGTCGGGGGACCACGAAGGCATCCAGTCATTCTGACGATTTTCAGTCAGTCTTTGTTCATTCTGACCATCGGCGTCCATCACGTAGATTTCAGAAGTGATTCCAAACCTGCTTCTAAAGTGCCCCTCCCTCTGAGACACGAAGACAATGCGTTTGCCGTCCGGAGACCATGCAGGTCCCCAGACCAGATGACGATTATTAGTGATGTTTCGCTGATTGCCCCCATCAGCGTTCATCACGTAGATTTCATTGTTCCAATCATCCTCTTCCCTAGCAGTAACAAAAGCAATACGCTTACCATCAGGAGACCATGAGGGATCCCAGTCCCCATTGGGATGATTGGTGATGTTTCGCTGATTACCCCCATCCGCATCCATAACGTAGATGTCAAAATCAGACATGAACGCGATCCGTTTACCGTCCGGCGACCATGAGGGATCTCTGTCCTCAAGGGGATTGTTAGTGAGTCGTCGCTGATTCTTCCCATTGGTATCCATCACATAGATTTCCAAGTTTCCATCCCTCTCGGACACGAAGGCAATCTGCCCCTGTGCATCAACGCATACCATCAGCGGTATTAGGCTTAATACTACTGCGCTAGCTAAAACCAAACGTCCGAGATTATATCTCCATCGCATCCGTTATTCCTCCTCTGTTCTCAAGTCGTTTTTTTTCAACACCGCTCTCTCAGTAATGGGAACTATCGGTCAATCTGTTTGAGCCAACCCCACATCGTGATTGCCTTACCTACGGGAGCAACTGCAGCGGGAACAAGCGCAAAATCAGGACCAAGCCATGCAGGATTACTGTCACTATGGCGATTATCGGTCAGATTTTGGAGATTACCCCCATCGGCATCCATCACGTAGATCTCGGAGTTCCCATCCATCTCAGACATGAAGGCAATCCGTTCACTGTCGGGAGACCAGGAGGGCATCCAGTCATAATCGCGATGATTCGTCAATTTCTGCTGATTACCCCCATCCGCATCCATCACGTAGATGTCAAAGTTTTCAAAGTCACCCTTCCTATCAGATGCGTAAGCAATTCGCTCACCGTCCGGAGACCAAGAGGGAAACCAGTCGGTTTGACGATTCTCAGTGAGTTTCTGTTGATTACCCCCATCGGCGTCCATTACATAGATTTCAGTAGTGATTCCAGCCTCGCCTCTAAAGTGCCCAGGTCTCTCCGACACAAAGACAATCCGTTTGCCATCGGGGGACCATGAGGGATACCTGTCGTCACTGGGGTTGTTAGTCAGGTTTTGAGGATTGCCACCATCGACATCCATAATATAGATTTCGTAAGTCGGTGCAAAGTCTATAACGTGCCCATCCCTCATAGACATGAAGGTAATCCGCTTGCCGTCAGGAGACCATGAGGGATCCCTGTCATCAGCGGGACTGTTAGTGAGTTTTCGCTGATTGCCTCCATCAGCGTCCATCACGTAGATTTCATAAGTGAACCAACCGGGGATAACGTGAGGGTGACCATCTCTATCAGACACGAAGGCAATCTGTTCACCATCGGGGGACCATGAAGGATCCCACTCCTTAGCGGGATTGTTAGTGAGTCTTCGCTGATTGCCTCCATCGGCATCCATCACGTAAATTTCAGGGTTGCCATCCCTTTGAGACACGAAGGCAATCTGTGCCTGCGCCTCAGTGACTACCATCAATAGCACCAGTGCCAAGACTACAACGATAGTTAAAAGGAAATGAGCAAAATTATATCTCCGGCGCATCTGCTATGCCTCTTCTGCTTTCAAGTCGTTTTTTTATCCTTAAACGCTGTTCTCTCACCAATGGCAGTTATTGGTCAACCTGTTTGAGCCACCCCCACGTAGTGAGGATCTTACCTGCCGGAGCAACCGAAAGAACAGGGTTAGACCAGGCAGGAATAGTGTCATCATCGGGATGATTGGTTAGGTTGCGAGGATTATCCCCATCGGTGTTTATCACGTAGATTTCACGGTTCCCATCCTCCTCCCTATTAGACACGAAGACAATCTGTTTACCATTAGGAGACCATGAGGGATCCCAATCCTTAAAAGGATTTTGAGTCACTCTTCGCTGATTGCCTCCATCTGTGTCCATCACATAGATATCCCGGCTCTTTGCCCTATAGGAATCAAAAGCAATACGCTTACCGTCGGGAGACCATGAGGGATTGCTATCATGACTGGCATTATTGGTGAGGTTTTGCTTATTACCACCATCGGCATCCATCACACAGATTTCCAAGTTCCCATTCCTAACCGACTCAAAGGCAACCCGTTTACCGTCCGGAGACCATGACGGTTCCCATTCATCAAAAGAACGATCGTTAGAGATATTTCGCTGATTTTCCCCATGGACATCCATCACATGGATTTGCCAGACCCCACCCGCAACGTTCCAATGTCCGCTAGAAGTAAACGCAATCCATTTACCGTCGGGAGACCATGAGGGCTGCCATTCAGAAAAGTCACTGTTAGTGAGTTTTTCCTGATTACCCCCATCCGCGTCCATCACATAGATTTGCCGGTTCTCATCCCTAGCTCCCTCCCCAGCCCTAGTGGTAACAAAGGCAATCCGTTCTCCGTCCGGAGACCATGACGGTTCCGTTTCACCCAAGGGACTGTTAGTGAGTCTTCGCAGATTCCCCCCATCGGCATCCATCACATAGATTTCTAAGTTCCAATCCCTATCAGACACGAAGGCGATCTGCCCCTGTGCGTCAACGCATACCATCAGCAGCGCTAGACTCAAGGTTACAACGCCAGCTAAAACCAAACGTCCGAGATTGTATCTCCGTCGCATCTGCTATACCTCCTCTGCTTTCAACTCGTTCACCGTTTTCTCAGTAATGGCACTTATCGATAAACCTGTTTGAGCCACCCCCATATCGTGAATATCTTCGCAGCGGGAGCGACTGAAAGAAAAGGGTTATACCATGCCGGATCCGTGTCATGGCTGCGGTTATTGGTGAGGTTACGCTCATTACCCCCACCGGCGTCCATCACGTAGATTTCATAGTCCCTGCCCCTAAAGTTCCTACCTTCGCTAGAAGCAAAGGCAATGCGCTTACTGTCGGGGGACCATGACGGATTCGTATCCTTAAAGGGGTTGTCAGAGATTCTTCGCTGATTACTACCATCGGCGTCCATCACATAGATGTCCAGACCTCCACCCCTAACGGAATCAAAGGCAATGTGCTTACCGTTAGGCGACCAGGACGGATTTTCGTCATGAAAGCCATTATTGGTGAGGTTGCGCTGATTCCCCCCATCAGCGTCCATCACGTAGATTTCCAAGCCCTCACCCCTAACGGAAATAAAAGCAATGCGCTTACCGCTAGGCGACCATGACGGATTTTCGTCATGAAAGTCATTTTTGGTAAGATTTTGCTGATTCCCCCCATCGGCATCCATTACATAGATTTCCCCGTTTCCATCTCGTTTGGAGGTAAAAACAATACGGTTGCCGTCGGGAGACCATGAGGGCGAATAGTCATCATGACGATTGTTGCTGAGGTTTTTAGGGTTGCCCCTATTCGCGTTTATCACATAGATTTCCCCCTTCCCATTCCGATTAGAGCCAAAGACAATGCGCCTGCCATCGGGCGACCATGACGGTGAATAGTCATCATGACGATTATTGGTGAGCCTTCGCTGCTTACCTCCATCAACCTCCATCACGTAGATCTCCAAGTTCCCAGTCCTATCAGACACGAACGCAATCTGTGCCTGTGCCTCAACGACTACCATCAGCAGCGTTAGATCCAAAACTACAATACTGATTAAAATGAAATGTGCGATAGAGTTTCTCGGTTGCATTGGGTATGCCTCTCAACCTACGAACAAAAAAAGCCCCAGAGAGGTGACAGGTGTATAGGACGCGGCTCTCTGGGGCTAATTGATCTTGGGCGGGCTTAGTTAGGCGAGGGTTCTATCAATCATACTCAAGCACGATCTTGATCGCCTCATCCTTCTTATACAAAGACAACTCAAACCCGCGCTGCACCTCCGTAAACGGCAGACGGTGGGTAATCATTGGTGAAACATCTATCCGTCCCTGCGCAATCATATCCATCGCCAACGGGAAATTATTCTGAGCATCGGGACCCACCGATCCAATGAAGCGGATATTTTTCCTAAAAAAGTTGCCGAAACCGAAAGGGTAGGTCGGATCATCAGGCACACCGAACGCCAGAATCGTCCCGTCCCGCTTGACAAGATCCATACACTGATTGATCGTCTCCGTCTGATGCCCCACCACTTCAACCACCAGATCCGCCATCCTGCCGTCCGTAATTTGTTCAACAACGGCGACCGTATCCACTTCACCAGCGTTAACCGTATGCGTCGCCCGCATCTGCTTTGCAGCTTCCAAGCGGAAGTCCACGAGATCCGTCGCAATAACCGTCTTCGCACCCAAGTTACTCAGCAGGTGCGTGAACAGCAATCCCATCGGTCCCTGCCCCATCACAACGACATCCTGATTGAGCAGATTCCCTAATTTGCTACACGCCCAAATCACCGTGCCGAGCGGTTGAGACATCAAGATACAATCCTTGCGCTCAAAGTCCACCAACGGCACTGTGACGGCTTCGCTGGCAACGAAGTATTCCGAAAGACCACCGGGACGCCCCGGCAATGCAAGCACCGCGTCCCCCTCTTTGAACCGATCCGACTTACTCGCTGCCACCACGCCAATACATTCGTGAATAGTCATTCCGGGCGACAGCGGATAGGCATCGGCTGGCTGTTCAAGCACAAACGATGGCATATCCGTGCCACAAATAGCGTTCATATGATTCTTTATAAGTACAGTCCCCTCCGGATCAGATGAAATATCCGGTCTATCAATATCAATCATCTCAATCTGACGGGGGGCAACAATTTGTGCAGCTTTCACATATTCCTCCTAAACCAAAAGTAACAGGACTTACGCAAATTTAGCACTCTGCGCGAGATTCTTTTATTTTTAACCCCCTAAATCCCCCTTATCAGGGGGACTTATAAACCCACTGCGTAAGTCCTAAGTAATTCAAACCTTATAGGCGAACAACTTCGCCTGAAACATCTGTACACGAATGGCAAGCATTTCACCGACATCGGTGATATCACTGCTGCCCTGCCAAGTGACAACCTGATCCTCCTGATCCCCTGTCAACGGGTCACACATCTCGAAAGTGAAACCTTCAAGCGGGTTAGCATCCGGGCACTGCATAGTCGGTATCCTTGCCATCAATTCCACACGGATCCAGCCACCCGGCGCGCAGCGGTAATTCAGGCGCAGTTCATTCCCCTGTCGAAACACCGTGGGGATCGTAAATCGCCCCTCCGTTGCTGCCTCAACACCACAGAGCCGATGCGGACGCCAGCGTGCCCACCTATTCTGGGACGGCTGCATATCGGGAAAGAATGCCTTCTGATACTGCTCCTTAACAGTGTGTAGCGTCGAGCGCGCATGGTAAGGCACCGCCCAGTTACCGTCAGGCAGCTGCACTAGACCGTTCCGCCAAACATGAATCTGTCCCTCTTCCCCGCTTCCCGTGGGTCCCAACTCAGCAACCGCGCTGCGTTCTGGACGTGTCCAGATTAGACCATCACGACTGAAGGCGAGCTGTAGGTCAACATGATCGGTGGCGTTATGGAATACTGGAATGACCATAGCGTGTAGCTCATCCCGCCCCGGATAGGGGAAGTAGCACGCCCCATAGAACGATATATCCAGCGGATCCTGTGCATCAGGATAAATTAACAATTTTGCTGCGGGCCACTTGCGGAAATCCTTTGTCCGCGTCAGTCCGATTGCACGGCGAAACACCTCGGTCTCAGGCATACTGGCTCCCAAGGCTTGCGGCTCTTCCGGAGCAACCCCTTGGGGCTGTATGTACGCATAGTAGACACCGTTGTGTACGTCGTAGCCCGGGCAAATACCGCCGTTCACCGAGTAGTTAGCGAGCGGCTCAGGCAGACGCGTCCAAGTCAGGCGATCCGGCGAGGTCAAGCCAAGCAGCTGTCCCTTCAGAACCACCTTGCGCCCGGAATAGGATCGACCCTCGTAGTGTTCCGCACGCCAACATCTGTCCGCTTCCTCGGAATCAACCTCCTCGCCGGTCTCTCGGTCAAGCCAAAACCCCTTTGCCTCCAACGCTTTGTACCGTTCTTCGGGCGGTGCGGACGGATCCTCAAAGATGCTCGCCTGCAGCGATGTCTTGAGCATGTTATTGTCCGTTGAACCGTTAAACTCAGTCAGTCCCAGCACCGGACGCTCCCAGTTGTAACCATCATCACTGACAGCGAGACAGGTTGTTTCCCCAACATTGTACAGCATGTGGAGCCGGCCATCTTCATGCCAGATATAGCCGGGGTAGGCAACCTCCTCGGTTTCCCACTCTTTTTCAGGCATCAAAAATGGTTCAGATTTGTCCGCCGCTTCCACCCGCAAATCTACGCCAATGGGTGCGTCGAACATTTCATAGTTCCCTTGACTGGTTATGCTGCGGTGACCTGTGAAAATCTCCGCCAGATCCACCATTGCCATCCACGTACCGGGATTGTATCGTGGACGTACCCAGTCGCCGGGAAAATAACTGCCGCGCCCCAGAATCTGCTCCCGTTGTTCAGCCATCTCCACCTCTTTCTCAAACCTTCAGACTATGTAGATTTTAGAATCACTTATACATTTTCGATACACAACTAACCCCCTAAATCCCCCTTATCAGGGGGCCTTTTGAGACTTCGCTAAGGGGAGCTACTGGTGAACGTCTACTTATTTCTATAATTCACTATAATTAGACACTGCCAATCGGCGAGGGTAGTAAACCTCGCCTACCGGGGATGGAAAAATACGGGCTATCAACCCGGTAGGTGCGGTTGAAAACCGCACCGCATCGGCGCAGTTGGAAACAGCGCCTACCAAACTAGAGACTGGACGACGCAGTTGGAAACAGCGCCTACCAAACTAGAGACTGGACGACGCAGTTGGAAACAGCGCCTACCAAACTAGAGACTGGACGACGCAGTTGGAAACAGCGCCTACCAAACTAGAGACTGGACGACGCAGTTGAAAACAGCGCCTACCAAACGGGAGACTGGATGGCGTAGTTAGGGAAAAACCAACACCTTTATCTTGATTCCCTTTCCCACTTTCTCACCTGCCCACTTTCATTATTTGCCCTAGTAGGGCGCACCCCATTGTGTGGAATGCGCCTCCTCCCACTCTAATAACCTGCCGGATCCTGGTAGCGAGAAACCGTCTCCTCTCCGCAGGTCATCGTCTGTAGCAAGGCAGGACGACCTTCTTTCGTAGCAGCAATCGCGCGTGCGATCGCACCGGGCAGTTGATCCGGTGTTTCAACCGTTTCGGCGAAGGCACCCAATCCTTCGGCAACCTTGGCATAATCGCCGGACAACTTATTGCTTTCCCAATGCTCCGTCGCATACGGCATATTCTGGTCGTAGTGCGTCATTATACCGTTGTTCAAAACGACGGTCAATATCGGAATCTCAGACCGTGCCGCTGTCTCAATGTCCAATCCTGCCATACCGAAGGCGGCATCGCCCATCACATTCACGACTAGTTTCTCAGGTGCAGCCATCTTCGCGCCGAGTGCCAACCCCAGTCCATAGCCCAACTGCGTTGACTTTCCCCACCCGATATAGGTATTTGGACCCTCTGTGGTCCAGAATGGACACATCCGATCTCGCGGATAACCCGCGTCGTGCGTAGCAATGGTGTTCGACACATCCACCGCTTTATGAAGCTCGTTGAGGACGCGATACTCGTTCATCGGAACTTCATCCGATTCGAGCCGGGGACGCCAAGAGGCAAACCACTCGGCTTTCACCTTGCGGATCTCGTTCACCACACCGTTGATGTCGTCTCTCCCCTGCTCACCGATCTGCCGCTTCACCTCTTCAATCATCTGTTGCAGCACCAACTTCGCATCGCCGACAGCACCGTGCGCCAACCGATAATGTACGCCCAGATCTTCCGTTGAGTTAGTAATCTGAGCGATGGTGGCACCGGCAGGCATCCGCGGACTGTAACCGCCACTGAGCGTCGTCGCAATACCGAGGACGAAGTCCGCCTGCCTCAAGAAATGACCCGCCATCTGCGTACCGCTATTCCCCGCCGTGCCCAACGCCAGCGGATGGTTCTCAGGGAAGCCACTCTTGCCCTGTAACGTCGTCAGAACAGGAATATTCGTCAACTCCGCCAACGCTACTAACTCCTCCGTCGCTTCGGCGTACAGTATCCCCCTGCCTGCGCTGATAACAGGGTTTGATGCGTTGAGCAAAGCCGTAACCAAATCGCGGACATCATCGGGATCACCGGCAGATTTGCGCACCTGCACCGGCTCATAGTTGAAGGCACTATCTGGAATTTCCTGACTCGCAGCGTCCGAAGAAATCTCCAAAAGCACCGGTCCCGGTCTCCCATGTTTTAGCCGAGTGAACGCCATGCGCATCAGTTGAGGGATACGCTCTGCCGAAGTAATGTACTCCGTCCACTTGGTGACCCCACCGTAGTTCCGGTGTGACACGAAGCCGGGGTGCATTCCCACACTTGAAAGACGCGGTCCTCCGGGTAGGAGCAGGATCGGCACCGAATCGGCATAAGCCTGTGCAACGCCACCAAAGGCGTTCTCGGCGCCCGGACCGTCTTGCATCATGAAGACACCGATGCGGTTGCCGCACATAATACGACTATACCCGTCAGCCATGTTCACACCCGCCCGCTCTTGGCGCGAGAGGATCGGTCTCAGCCCCTCTTTGGCAGCTGCATCGATCAGCGTATGGTGGGGGAAGCAGGCGAACCAGTCAAGACCTTCAGCTTTTAGAATCTTAGCAATTGCTTCATTACCTGTCATATATCTTTTATCCTTTCAATCTTCCGTGTATAATATCCAGTGATTTTCATCTTCACAGTATTGTAGGTTGGGTTGAGCAGGAGCCCGAAACCCAACACAAATGAACCAATGAACTAATGAACCTACTATACCACCCTTCACAAAAGCGGTCAACAATATTCATTTTTTCCAAACATTAACCGGGGGGCGATTCGGGCAACCATCGACGGAAAAACCGGCACCAGTTAGCGTAGAAGATGTTGTCGACATCCGCATCACTATAGCCACGATCCGCCAGAATCGGCTCCAACTTCCGCAGATCCTTCGTCGTCCTGAAATCAGACGGCATGTGGTACGTGGCACCTGTATCCGTGCCAATCGCTGCGTGCAACGTATTCCCGGCTAGTTGACAGACATGGTCTATATGGTCAACCACGGTTGCTAGCTTCACATGATCCGTTGACGATTCACCATGTACCCAATCCGGTTCGAGCATCCAAGCGTCAAGGGCAGCACCAATCACCGCACCACGTTCGATGAGCCGTTGAATCTGTTCATCGGAGAATTGCCGATCACCGGGAACCAGTGCGCGACAGTTGTTGTGGCTGGCAATCACAGGACCGTTGAAGCGGTCAAGTGCGTCATAGAAACTCTGTTCGGACAGATGCGTCAAGTCGAAGATCATCCCAACCCGTTCAAACTCCTTGAGCAATTCAACTCCCTTGGGCGTCAGAGGTCCGCTCACACCGGTGCCAGCTGCGTAATGGCTGAACCCAAAATGTGCCAACATAACGCTACGCAGCCCGTCCTCCCACCACGCCTCCGCCTGCGACGGTTCAACAATTGGGTCAGCACATTCCATCGACAGGATAACCCCGACAGGAGCACTCTCACCACCGTTCTGCTCCCAAGTTTGCCAATGTGCGTCCAACTCACCGGAGGTGCTGATCAGTTTTATCTCGCCCTGCCCTTCAAGGATACGGTAATACGCCAACTGCCCCTGCCCCCAAGCGTAAGCCATCCGTTGTGTGCCGTAGTCGAGGTCAATCCGTCGGTGCCCAGTGGCGGGTTGGACTTCGCGATTCGCCCGTGCCGCTATCGAAGACTGACAAACCGCCACACCCGCACGCCGCATCTCCGGCAGGCTGACCGTCGCCCCACCGCGCTCAAGCGCGTCCGTCATATGCGCCTCACGCGCATTTATCTGGGCAACAGTTTCCGTCTGATCCCTGTTATGGCAGAGCGCGAACAACGCCAAATCCAGATGCCCATCAAAAATCAACCGCATCCCAGTCTCCCTTGTGCAGGCTAATCCGAGTCCTACCGATTTCCCGTAGGGGCGGGGTCTTCCCACCCGTCAAGTACTCAACCCTTCGCTCCAGTAGAGGCAACCCCCTGATGGATCGGGCTGCAAGCACTTATGGTTGCCCAACTGTAGGTCAATTTTCCAAAATCAACAACGTAGGGAACACAGATCTACGTCCCGTTTTTTACACATTACGTATTACCCACTATCTACTTAGTCCGTTTCTTGGGCAGTAGTTCATGACTTACTGCCCAAGAATTAACCCACCTGAAGGGGTTTTGCCTAGAAGTTAAACTTATCTTTTTTCTTGACAACTCCCTATATGTTTTATAAAATACCTACCTATAGGAGGTTGTTATGCAAACTGAACATTGGATTGCCGTGTCCATAGGAGTTTTTACGGTATTAGGAGGGTTTACAGGCATTGGAATACTGTTATTATATCTTCACAAATCCTCTGAAAAATACTTTGATTCAAAATATGAAACTATGGAATCGAAGTATGAAACTATGCGAGCAGAACTGGTTGGCGCCATAAATGAAAGATTGGGTAGGATTGAATCCAAGTTTGAGATCTATGATGCCAAGTTTGATGCTATCGAATCTAAGTTTAACACCATTGAATCCAGGTTCAATACTATTGATGCTAGGTTTAACGCTATTGAATCTAAGTTTGAAAACCTCGGATCGAGAATGAAGCAAATCGAATCAAATGTCGCATATCTAATACAGATCACATTACGATTAGAAAAAATCTGGTCAAACAAATAACGGTTATGCCTGATATCCACCTAGTGCGAAAAAATAAATCGTCAATTGGTTAAATCAAGCGCACAAACTACGTCATACGTAACGCGTAACGAGCAAATTTTACCCATTACTCGTTACGTACTATTTTTCGGCCTAAGTATCTAGTGACTTATTCATGTGTCATTAGATATTCAGTGCGTTATTCTATAACTCACCCGCAAGGCGTTTCAGATGGTTCTGACGCGGCTCCGATGCCCGTCGCAGCGCAGTCTCCGGCACATGAATCCGCGATAAAACTTCCGGGTTAGCACGAACAAACCCCTCCGCATAGCCCGTCCCAGCGTACCAACCCGCATGACCCGTATGAATCTCAATCCGCTTCCGGGCGAAGGTTTCAGTATGCCCTTGGCTGCTGAAAAGGATTTCCGCCTCAACCCGCTGCTCCTTCCAGTCCGAGATGTCCACATAGAAGTCGATCTCGTCTGGCATATAGTAGACGCCCGGATAATAGGTCGCCGCGATCGTGTGCGGTCTCTGACGGCTGCCGTAATCCGGTGTGCCCGCCAACCCCTGCGCCTCCATGATGGCAAATGCAGTTTCGTCGTGATCATTGTGCGCCCCAGAAGCCATGGCGTTCCGTCCACTCAGGTGCGGTCGCTGTGTGATCAACACATGCGGACGCACATCATAGATAATCTGTCGCAGCGCCTCCACCGCCTCCGGCGTGTTATGGAACGGCTTATCTGGGAAATCAAGGATCCGCACATCTGTCACCCCGAAAAGCGCGCAGACCTTACGAAACTCATCCTCTTTGAGTCTCGCGTAATCATCAGCACTCTGGTTGATAATCTCAGGATCTTGCTCCGACTCCGGCTTGAGCAGCTCGTCATGGAGCCGCTCGTTGTGCGTACCGATCCCGTTGGTCATACTGACAACTGTGATGGAATCCCCTTGGGCAGCGTGAACGCCACAAGTGCCGGCACAGTGCGTAAAATCGTGTGGATGCGCTTTAACCACAAGAAACCGCAACGATTCGTCTTGCATCACAAACCTCCTCTGCTCCCTTGTTAAGCGGAGCATCTGTTCGAGTTATAGTAAAGTTTAGAATTATGGTGGATTTTAGAATTACTTATACACTTCCGATGCAGAATCAACCCCCTAAATCCCCCTTATCAGGGGGACTTCATGAGGTTTGGCTAAGGGGAGCTACTGGTAAACGTCTACATATTTATATTGTTCACCATAATTGGACACTCTGTACCCGCGAGGGGAAAATCCGGGCTATCAACCCGGTAGGTGCGGTTTCTAACCGCACCACATCGGCGCAGTTGGAAACAGCGCCTACCAAACATGGGGAGCGAAAGTAGAACACAATCTGTTTGTCTTCGTAGGGAACGCAGATCTGTGTTCCCTACACAGTCCACCCTGAAAAGGGCACCCACAAGGGGTGCCCCTACAGGCTTCCTTTTTGCGTGTAGATGTTTTCAGGTTGCTGGCTGCCCCTGTTCCTGTGGATGCAGCGGCGGAAGTTCCGGATAATTCCCCCGCGCTGTCCGCAACGTAATTAACCCTTCAACGATCATCCACACCTGCACCGCCTCAACGGCGACACCAAACGCAAAGAGCAGGTACTTACCAGTGAACAACCACCCCGTATCAGGGTTAAACATCTGCCACAGCATCGCCCACGCCGGCATAATCAACATCACCACCATCGGAATCACCGCGAACCACACTGGTAGATTCCGTCGCAGCAGATAGAAGACCGTCACCATAAAGGCGAGACCCGCCAAAAGTTGATTCACCGCACCGAACAGGGGCCACAGAATCAACCCACCACTTCCGGGCCCATTCGGTCCTGGCATCAGTGCGACAGCACCTCCCAAGACCAGCGCGAGGGCGGTCGCCGCGTACCGATTGGTCAGCGGTTTAATTTGCATCGTACCCGCGAGTTCTTGGATGACATACCGTTGTAATCGCGTCGCAGTATCCAACGTCGTCGCTGCAAAGCTCGCCACAAGCACCGCCATTATTGCGATAGCCATCTTCAGCGGGATACCGACGCTTGCGAGGAAATTCCCACCGCCCTCAACGAAAGCACCCACCTTTTTCGCGAGACTGTGGCTCGCCCAACCGCCGACCGTCCGCGTCGTGCCATCGGGATTCGTTACCGTCTCGGTAGTCGCATAGCGTGTCCGCCACGCCTCCTGATACCGAACCTGTTGACCCGTCGCAGAACTAATCACAGGCTGAAAAGCGTAGCTTGCTCCCGTCCCGCTCCGTTGAAAAAGCCCCATGCCAATCCCTGCACAACATGCGAGGATGACGATAACTGCCAGTCCACCCTCAAGCAGCATCGCGCCGTAGCCGACATATTGCGCGTCCTTCTCCGAAGCGACCTGTTTACTAGAAGTGCCAGAACTCACCATGCAGTGGAATCCGCTGATCGCACCACAGGCGATAGTGATAAAAAGGAAGGGCCAAATCGGCGGCGCATCGGGCGGAATATCAGGCGCGACCGCAGGCGCAGAGGCAAAGAGGTCCGCTCTACCCGTCAAGCCCGCGACAGCAAGCCCCACAATCAGCAGGAATAACGCCACAATCAACTCATGGCTATTGATAAAATCGCGCGGTTGGAGCAGCGTCCAAACAGGCAGCACCGACGCAATGAAGCAGTACACAAACAGGATCAATGTCCAGACAACAACCGCATTGGCAAATGTTGGTCCCAATAGCGGAATGCCAAACCACGCCGAAAGGTCAACCGGGAACAGGTACGCGCCAACACCCATCCCAATATACATGATCCCCAGCGCGATGATCGAAGGTATCAGGATATTCCCACCCCGCCGATAGATCCAAAGTCCGATGCCGACCGCCAACGGAATCTCGATCCAAACGGAAAGTACCGATTCGGGGTAGAGCGCGAAGATAATCGCAATAACCAGACCGAAGATCGCCAAAACAACGGTCAGCGCCATGAACAAGATAACCAAAAACAGCAACTTCGCTCGCGGCGTAATCATCCGCCCCGCGATGTCTCCGACCGTCTGTCCGCGGTTGCGGAGCGAGACCACCAACGCACTGAAGTCATGCACCGCACCGATAAAAATCGAGCCGAGGACAACCCACAGCAGCGCCGGCAGCCAGCCCCAAAAAACCGCAATCGCAGGTCCAACGATGGGTCCCGTGCCGGCGATGCTTGTGAAGTGATGTCCGAAAATAATCTCTTTCTTCGTCGGAACATAGTCCACATCATCCCGCAACTCTTGGCTCGGCACCTCCGCCTCCGGGTTAAGCCCAAAGATCTTCCTAGCCAACCACCGCCCGTATGTATGATAGGCGACGATAAAGCCGAAAAAACTCAAGACCGCAATAATCAGCGTACTCATGCTTACCTCCATAGAAACTATGTAATACGTTAGGACTTACGCACCCGCCGCTCAATCAGCGCGTTTTGGACAGAAGGAAGAGAGACTGGAAAGATGGAAGGAAAAGGAAAGATGGGGGGCACCCCTCCACTCTTCCTGTCTTCCCGCCTTCCAATTGCACCGGCAAAGGAAGGAATTTTGCATAAGTCCTGTTCTTTTTTAAATTCCAATCGAATACCCATCGCGCCGCGGATCCGCACCGCCCATGAGCGAACCTTCCGCTTGATCTACTGCGATGCCCTGACCGCCGCCGACACCAGCCGTCCAGTCCGGCATCACATTCGGCTCATGCCCACGCGCCTCAAGTTGCGCTACGACATCGGCGGGGATGCGGCCCTCCATACTCACAGCAGTGCCCGCACTATCCACCCGCACACGCGGTGCCTCGATTGCCGCTTGGATGTTCATGCCGTGCTCGATAAGGTTCAACACCATCTGCGCCGTTGTCTGTAAGATCCCATGGCTCCCTGGCGTACCAATCACCGCAAACAGCTTTCCGTCCTTCCAGACTTGGCACGGAGACATACACATCTCGATCTGCTTATGCGGTCCAATGGCGTTTGGACTCTCCGGCAGGAGATCAAACCAATTCATGAAGTTATTCAGGAACATCCCAGTCTCACCGAGCGCGACGCCAGAACCGAAACCGGATCCAAGACTCTGCGTCACTGCAACCGCGTTACCCTCACCGTCAACCACATCGAAATGGGTCGTGCATTCGTTAATCCATTCGGCAGCATTCCCCGGCAGGATCTCGCCCGGCAGCTTATCCTTCGTGTAACGCTCACCACCACCGATTCCCGCACGGTGTCCAATCCGCTTCCGTTGCTCGGCGGCGTAACCCTTAGAGATCAGTCCGGTGATGGGCGGGTTCTCCGCACAGGTATATTCCGCACGGTCTGCGCTGGCGAGCTTTATCGCTTCGATTAGTAGATGGAGATATTCCGCAGAGTTATGCCCCAAATCGCTGAGCGGATCGTTCTCCAGAATATTGAACGTCTCCAAATACTGAAATCCTGAACACGGCGGAGGCGGACAGAAAATCTCGAAATTCTTGAACGTCGTCGAGATCGGCGCGTGCCAATTCACCTCAAAATCCGCCAGATCCTTTTCCGTGATCAACCCGTCATTCTCTTGGAAGAACTGAGCGATATGCTTCGCAATCTCACCCCGATAAAAGACCTCTGCACCGCCTTCAACCACCTTGCGGAACGTCTCGGCAAGCTCTTTCTGCACTAACACCTCGCCCGGAGCCGGTGTCCGTCCACGAGACATGATAATCTTTGCACCCGTTGATGAGAATCGGGGACCCGCACCGGCCATGAACTCAGCGTTTTTCACAGTGACCGCGTAGCCGTTCTCTGCATGTCCAATCGCAGGCGCGAAGATATCCGCACGATCCATGCTGCCGTACCGATCGAGGAGTGCCAACCACCCGCCACACGCAGCGGGAATCATACCAGACCGTATCCCAACTTCATTCGATCCCGGCACCGAATATGCGTCAAGCGATGCCTGATACGGACTCGTCCCCATATAGTCGAGGACCTGGATTGTGTCCTCCTTTGCATGATAAACCAACATATAACCGCACCCAGCGATGCCGGACATATACGGTTCTGCAACATTGAGCGTAGATGCAACCGCAACCACCGCATCAAAAGCGTTGCCGCCCTGAAGTAATATCTGCGCACCCGCCAAACTTGCGAGTGGATGCGCGCTTGAAACCATACCCCGCGTCCCCGTCACCGTCGGACGATGCGTAACACCATGTGATGGAAATGCCATGTTTGATTCCTCCTTAAAGAAAGCCAAATTTTTACTAAGCCCTAGTGAATACGTGAAACGTGATGCGTAAAACGTAATGCGTAATGCGTAAAAAAAACTCGTCTGAATCACGGATTACGCAGATTGCACGGATTAAAAACCGCTGAACTTCTCTGATCTAAAGCCCCAGCGGGATGCCATGTATGCCTTTCACTCCAGCGGAGCGATATGTCTATAGAATTACGATACCCATAACTCCTGCGCTCCAGAGGAGCGCAATGTGTATCAAAACCTCCCGTAGGTCGGGCATCCCCGATAAATCGGGATTTTCAGCTTGATCGACTCATTTACCCAATCCAATCCCCGTAGGTCGAGATTCACATCTCGACATTAGCACGTAGGTTGGGTTGAACGGAACCAATCAAAAATGCTAAACATTACGATACAATTTCGGAGAACGATTCCTATTCAAACCGCGCAAACATAGTGAAACCCAACTCTTAATAATCACCGCACCGGTTGGGTGTTGGGTTTCACTCTCTCAATCTATAAAGCCATGTTGTTGAAAGACTGAACCTCTATTGCCATTGATAGAAATTCGCCTTGAACTGTGAAACCCAACAAAAATCAACCAATTACGCCTTATGTGTTCCATCTTCCATAACACATGTCGCCCCGCTGGGGCTTTAGGGTTGGTAGCGTTACATGTGCTATATACATGTCGCCCCGCTGGGGCTAAATGTACCCATGAACTAATCAACTAACCTATTTGCTAATTCCGTGAAATCCGCAACCGTCACATCCGGCAAATACGGCGAATCCTCATACGGCAACCCATACCGATTGACAAACGCAGACCTGTAACCGCACACCTTCGCCCCCATCACATCAAACGAATTTGCCGAGACCATCAAGCACTCCTCCACTGCCAACCGGAGCCGACTGATAGCCGCATAACGGTAGACCGCCGGGTGCGGCTTGAACGCACCGACATCCGTCACCGAGATAATGTCATCAAAATCCCAACGCACCCGATTCTTCGCAAGATGATCGAGGAAATGCGGATCGCCGTTCGACAAAATCACTAACTGGTAATGCGATTTAAGCCGTTCCAACGCCGGTAGCACCTCTGGAAACGGGGAGAGCATATCCCACGCCGGCATAAAATCCTTCACCTCATCGCCCGACGTTTGAATCCCGTTCAGGTTGAGGGTATAAACGAACGCACGGCGCACCGTCTCCAGATACCCGCTATGCCCCAGCATCACAAGCGTGTCCTGATATTGCTCAATCCGCTGCCGCGCCCGCCATTGATCCCAAAACTGATCCGCCGATACGCCTGCGCCTTTCGCCTTCAGAAACTCTGCGATGTAGGGTGTTAGGCTGCCCCCAAGATCCAGAATCGTCCCGAACAAATCAAATGTCAACGCTTTAATATCTGATTTTTCCATAAATCTCCTTCCACAAATGAACCAACATAGTAGTAGGCACGCTCCGCGTGCCGTTCACCTGAAACAACGAACCAACACAGCCCCAGCGAGGCGACATATTTATAGAAATACCGAAACCTCACACACCTAAGCCCCAGCGGGGCGACATGTGCATGGCAGGGGTTTCAAAACGGATTCTTCAGCAAGGATGCGATTTGCCTCAAGTGTCATCTCAATCGCTTCTTGGAGATTGGCTCTGGTTTCTTCAAGCGTTTTGCCTTGCGTGTTGGCACCGGGCAATTCTTCAACAAACCCGATGTATCCTTCTAGGACTTTTTTGTAAACTGCGGTGAATTTCATGTCGAAAACCTCCTCGATTAAAAATTATATTCGTTGGATTGTGGCATAAGTAAATCCTTCACAACGGTATCTGTCTCAGTACCTACGCAAATTTAGCACACAGGGGGTAGATTTTTGATTTTTAACCCCCTAAATCCCCCTTATCAGGGGGACTTATAAACCTGCTGCGTAAGTCCTAACCTAAAAAACAAAGGTGTACAAAAATTGAGTGCAATGATTCAATAAATCTGCGCCTTATGTTAAGAAATCATACATTGCGCTCCGCTGGAGCGCGGGGGTTAGACGGATTACCTTCTATAGACATATCGCTCCGCTGGAGCGAAGGGTAGAGCACTTGAAGGGCAGAGAAACCGATGGCCTTTCAATACCTAGCAACTTGCACTACAACAATGCAGCACAGCGAAATTGGCATCTGCACGTATATGTTTGTTATGTTTTCACTTCAATCATATCGGCAACCTCGTATCCACGGAGTGTAATCGGAAAAACTGGACGATTATCTGTATCATCTAAAAGTTCTGCATCAATCAACTCTTTCAGTACGGCTCTCCATTGCGCTACGACTCTAGGATTTTCGTCAGGGATGAGGTTCTTACGATTGGGGCCGGTACCGATAAGCAGCCTAGCGTCCTCCCAATTAAAATAAATATAACCTTGACTAGTTTGACTGACCTCTTTTAGGAGAACTTTCGCTTCATCACTTAACTGCGGAATGTTACTTTCTGATTCAGCCCTCTCTAAACTAGAGTTAATTTCTTCACCTCGAAAGTGGAAAATTTCATGCTGATTCACTTTAATTTGAAGTTGGCGAGAAAATTTGTCTTTAAAGTCTGTATCGCTATCGTAACTCTCACATAGCCCGCGACTTCGATAATACTCCTTCCACTTCATAAGCTCGGTATATTGCTCCGCCTCAAAGTTACCTGAATCACCAAGTTGATTTGAGAAATAGACCATTGCTGGTTTTCCTGAATTAATGTGCAACTCAATCTCTTCGATAGTGCCACTCGGATATTCGCCGGTATCTGTTCCTATTCGAGTCCCAAATATCCCCACTAAAAGATCACATTTATCTAGCGTTTGCCTATTTATGATTTCCTGTGGTCTTGCCCCCATTTCTGGAGACGAATGTGATTCCCACCCAACGGGAAGCAATACAATATTTTCTCTTTCCGAATGAACGGCATTCCAATCATAGATCACTTCTCTAACAATCGTTCTTTCAGATGCGACATCACTAGGAGAAGCAATCATTACATTAAAAACCCTTGCATCATAACTCATTTATTGATAACCCCTTCTGATTCTTCACTGGTCATTTCGGTATTCTATAGACGTATCGCTCTGCCCCGATAAATCGGGATTCAAAACTGGAGCGAAGGTCAGATGAAACGGAACGCAGATCTGCGTTCCCTACGAATTGATCCCGCTGATGCTGATTTGGGGTCGGGCAAGATGCCCGACCTACGGGGTTTTTGGGATGCGTAGCGATTCGGTCTTGGCTATACACATTGCGCTCCGCTGGAGCGCGGGCCTTTAGGGGAATCGCTATTCTATAGACATATCGCTCCGCTGGAGCGAGGATCTCCGTTACTTTACAAATCTCACAGCGCGAAGGCTTTGTTCGCTTTACGTTTCACGCATTAGATTTCATACTTTCTACCACACATGCCGCCCCTCTGGGGCTTTAGGGTTTGGGTCATCGCGTGTGCTATAAACATATCGCCCCTCTGGGGCTAAGCGAATCAATAATGAACCTAACCAATCCCGTTTCATGTCGTGGCAAGGATGCCACTCCCACGTTTAATCCGTAATACTGAGCGCTGCCAACCCCTCCACAATCTCAACCGTCTCCAAACTAACCGCGATCACCTTCCCAACCAACCGGACAATATACTCCGGATCATCCGCACGGTTCGGGTCGTTGACGATGCCACTCCGCTTGTCAGTCTTAACGCGATACTGATCTATCACCCACTCCAACGCTGACCGATTCCCAAGCCGATAATCAAACGCTTTCGCCGGTATCCCGTCAAGCGTCAGGAAATCGTTGTATTTTACCCCCGTCTTGTCCTTCGACAACCGCATCTTCTCCACACGCCAATCAAGAGGTGTATCCGGCGTCTCGACAAAACGGAGCGGATATTCGTCCACCCCCTCATAGCCGACGTGAATCTCCCCCAACCGTTTCCCCGCTTTGGCAAATTCCCAGAAATCCTGTGCATACGGCAGGCGTGGCAGGTCCCGCTTGAGGTTCGCCTGATACCGCTCCCGATATGTCGGGTGATAGAGCAGACCGTAGACATAATGAAAGATATCCCACTTGCCGATAGTATCATCGCCGTAATGCGCCCGGAATTGTCCTAACACCCAATCAGTGATGTTCTCCCGACGATTCCTCCCATCCTCGTCGTAGGTATAAAAAGGAAAAGACTGTTGCGGATCGCCATAGAAGTTCAAATCAGGAATAGATCTACCCATCAAAACAGCAAAGTTCTTTCGACTGTAGCCACCAACACAAATTACCCGATTTTCTCTCTCTGTCTCAGGTATAGGGAAAATGGCTGGAAAAACGTATACTCGCTGGTTCACCATTCGGTCAAAGTAGAGATTCGATTTAGTAAATGGGCGATAGAGGGCCGTCCTCACCTTTTCCGGTGAAAAATCTAAGGTTTCTCCTTTTTTCAAGTCCTGTTTAAGTTTATCTGTCCACTTAATTTTCGTGTCATCATAAATCACAAAATCATCAATGTTTATCTCCCGATCTGCCTGTCGTTCCCACCTGAACACCTGTTCACTATAGGTATCGATCATCCTCTCCATATTTTCAGTTAGGGCGTTTCGGTTGAAGTTGTAAACCCAGGCATCACGGTTTGTACCGACACCGAGACTATAAGTTTGAAAAATCACATCCACCGCTTCACCCCTTGCTGCCTTCGCTTCCTTAGTTCCCATCGGAATAAAGGTTTCAAATTCGGCGTGAAGTCCTTCTGTCAGCCATGTGTATCGCCGGTCTGGGGTTATCGGCTGCCATTTGATGTTTTGGCAATGCTTCTTTGAATCGAGATAGCGATATTTGTTCTCCTTGCGCCAAAATTCATCAACACGGGCATAGAAAATTTCAGCTTCGGCATTTGCACCGTCACGCCTCTTGATGAAAAAATTGATACTCACACCGACCTGAATCCCAAAGACGTTATGGGTTGTGCCAGAAAGTTTTGGGTTCTTTTTAACGTTCCCACTCAGATCGAGAATGTAAATTGCGTTGAAATCACCTGCGAGGTGTTCCCGCATCCCATCAAACGCCAAATCACTGAGAAAACTGTTGTTTGTTACAAAGGCGACAACTCCCTCCTCTCCTATCCGGTCTGATGCCCACCGAATCGCCTTCACATACGGGTCGTAAAGTTTATTTTTTAGCGTTGCTGCGGAGTCTTGCGAATAGGTCTCCTTAACCCGCCCATCCATCGTTGGGTATTCCCGGTTCTTGTTATTGTCGTTCTCGTTGACCTGACCGACGTTATAGGGTGGATTGCCAATAACCACAAACATCGGTGCCTCTTTCTGACTTTCGACGCGGCGCGTGTTCTCCTCTGTAAACAGCGAGGCTTCATAGTAGTGGGTGTCCTCTGCCAGTTCAAAGGTATCCACAAGACAGATCCCCTCAAAAGGCTGATACCTACCCGTCGCCTCGTAAAATTCATGTTCAATGTTCATCGACGCGATGTAATAAGGCAGCAACATCACTTCGTTGCAGTGCAATTCCTTCGTATACTTTTCCCTCAGCGCGGTTTTGCGAATCTCGCGCATCGTCCGCACGATAAAATTGCCTGTTCCCACAAACGGATCAATGATGTGAACGCCGGAATCGGAGAGCGATCGGTTGAATTCGGTCTGTAGAATCTCCTCAACACTCCTCACCATGAAATCGACAATCGGTTGTGGCGTGTAAACAATCCCATGCGTATCCGCAACCTTCACCGAAAAGCCTTGAAAAAACTGCTCGTAAACCGTGTTAAGAAATCCTTGCTTTTGCGAGAAGTCGTCGATGGTCGCAGCGGTGCGCTCGATTGCCGTATAGAACGGGTTAAGGTGCCCCAGAAAATCGTGCCGACTGAACGACTGGCTTGTGAGCGCGTCTATCACCTTCTCAATCTCATTGGCAATCACATTTCGGCGGGTAAAGTCTTGGTTATAGAAAACCGTGTGAAAGATCTGTTCGGTCAACAGGTGTTGGATCAGCATCTCCTCAACGGCGGCTTCCGAGAGGTTCGGGTTAATTGACTGACGGCACTTCTCATGGAAGGCAGCAAAGGCGGTGATAAACGCTTGGTTCGTCTCCCGTTCACCATGGATGCGTTCCGCCAACCCCTGTCCAAGCGCGGGCACCCTTTCCCTGAACTGTGCGACAGCCTCCTCCCACTCCGTGTATTCCTGCGGACGGTGGGAAAAGAAGGTTTCGAGCGTCCCTATCAGTTCCGTCGGGTCGGTCAGGTCGGCATCAAGGGTCTGTCGTTCATTCTGCCAAAGGATAGCGCGGTGTGGGTCTTGGAAAAGGATGTTGTCGCGGGGATAGCCTCTCTCAAACTTGCGTACCACTTCGGCTGGCAGGTCGTCGTCCGCATCTTTTGCCTCCCAATAGCCGTGTGTCAATCGGAAGTCGTCCATCAATACACCGTCAACGACGATCCGCTTGTTTTGAACCCCCGTCATTGAATGTTCAGGGACGAGTGTCCAGTCAAATTGTCGGGCACAGCTTTGGAGGAGGGATTGGAATGCGGATCGCACCGCCCCTTCGTGCCTAGCACCGAGCCGATTAAACTGATCCAATTCGCTGTAGTAGTCTCTAACAATTTTGTGTGTCGGTCTGAGATTGAGGCTTGCCACAAAACACCTTCGTATAAATGAGGTGGTAAAATACCAACAGGACAACAGGCCTGTTTTAATGAACTAATGAACCGATGAACCAATTACGTATTACGCATCACGCATTACTACCGCACATGTCGCCCCGATGGAGTTTTAGGGTTTGTATCATTGCGCGTGCTATAAACATGTCGCCCCGCTGGGGCTAAATGAACCGATGAACCAATTACGTATTACGCATCACGCATTACTACCACACATGTCGCCCCTCTGGGGCTTTAGTTTGTATCATTGCGCGTGCTATATACATGTTGCCCCGCTGGGGCTAAATGAACCGATGAACCAATTACGTATTACGCATCACGCATTACTACCACACATGTCGCCCCGCTGGGGCTTTAGGGTTTGTATCATTGCGTGTGCTATAAACATGTCGCCCCGCTGGGGCTAAATGAATCGATGAACCAATTACGTATTACGCATCACGCATTACTACCACACATGTCGCCCCTCTGGGGCTTTAGGGTTTGTATCATTGCGCGTGCTATATACATGTTGCCTCGCTGGGGCTAAATGAATCGATGAACCAATTACGTATTACGCATCACGCTTCATTTCTGCAAATTCAGCACGCGGCGCAAGATTTTTTTAACCCCCTAAATCCCCCTTGTCAGGGGGACTTATGAACCAACTGTGTAAGTCCTAATTTCTATCACACATGCTGCCCCGCTGGGGCTAAATGAACCAATTTTTTATCCTGTAAATCCTTCAATCCTGAAAATCCTGATTCAGACAAGTTTCTTCTCACGTTTCACATTTTATTCCTCCCGCATTTTAGCACACAACCCCACAATGGACAAGCGAAAAGAAATTGTTTCATTGACTGACTTACCGGACTATGCTATACTGCATTATCAGCATTACATTTAACCTATTTCCGTAGGAGGAAACATCCGTTATGTCAGCAGAAAAACGACTGGAAGAACTCGGCATTGAACTGCCAGCGGCAGCAACACCGATAGGGAACTATGTAACAACCGTTCAGACAGGAAACCTGATATTCACATCAGGTCACGGACCCGGCAGGGGCGAAGGGCCCCTTTACAAAGGTCAGGTGGGATCGGATCTAACAATCGAGGAAGGGTATGCATCGGCACGGCAGGTGGGATTATGCCTGCTCGCTACGCTCCAAAACGCGCTCGGCAGCCTCGATCGGGTGAAGCGCGTCGTGAAAGTGGTCGGCTTCGTCAATTCCGATCCAAGCTTCACCGAGCAGCCGTCCGTAGTCAACGGCGTATCCGATCTGTTAGTGGAAGTGTTTGGCGATAACGGCAGGCACGCACGATCCGCGGTTGGCATGGTCCAACTCCCCGGCAGCATCCCCGTCGAAGTCGAATTGGTCATCGAAATCGAATAGTAGGGTAGCACTCCAGTAAAGCGTGGAGTTATGACTTGACAAGTAGGGGATCCACTGACTATCTTTATGTATCCCAACAATAAAGGAGTCAGCATATGGATCCCCAACAGATATTCTGTCACAATCCCGCCTGCCCGGCAAGGGGAAAAGTGGGTCGGGGGAATATAGGTGTTCATAGTCGCAAGCACCAGCGTTACATCTGTCATGAGTGCAAGCGGACGTTTACTCAGAGCAAAGGCACTGTGTTCTACCGTCTTCGCTATTCGTGTGCCTTTGTCACGCAGGTCATCACGCTATTGGCTTATGGGTGTCCGCTTCAAGCGATTGTTGCCGCGTTTGGTGTAGATGAAAGAACCGTAGCGAGTTGGCAGCATCGCGCAGGTGAGCACTGCCGGCAGGTTCATCAGCATTTGGTGCAGCAACCGCGTGACTTGGGTCAGGTACAGGCTGATGAAATACGTGTCAAATACCAAGGTGGCATTGCTTGGGTGGCACTGGCGATTGCCGTCCCCACTCGCTTGTGGATCGCTGGTGTCGTCAGTGATTGCCGTGACGGTGCATTGATTCGGCATCTTGTCCAACAGGTGCGTCAATGTGCGTTGTATGGTCCGTTGTTGCTGTGTGTCGATGGCTTAGCTAGCTATGTTTCGGCTATTAAGCAGGTCTTTCGTAACCCCATCTTTACTGGCAAGCCCGGACGCCCTCGACTTCGCTTGTGGCACCATCTGTGCATGGTGCAGGTCATCAAGCAACGTGACTCAAAGCAACCCAGACGAGTCATCGGTGTTATCAGACGCATTGTCTGTGGCACAACAAAGCAGGTACAGACTTTGATAAGACAAACACAATTGACCAAAACTGCACATGTGAACTACATCGAAAGGCTTAATGGGACATTTCGCGCACGCCTTGCGGTTTTGGTGCGTCGGGGACGGGGATTGGCACGGCATCGCCAAACGATTGAACGAGCTATGTATCTGATGGGGTGTGTCTACAACTTTTGTACGCCGCATCAGAGCATCCGACTCGTGCGCTATCTGCCTAACAATCGGCGTCAGTCGGTAGAAAGAACACCGGCTATGGCTGCGGGGATGACTGAGCAGGTCTGGACGGTGGAACAGTTGCTCTGCTATCAAGTTCCCCCTCCGCCGTGGCAACCACCACGACGACCGGGAAGACCTACTACCAAAATCAAGGAACTTATTCAACGCTATTTGTTATGACCACACTTTACTGCGGGGCTACCAATAGTAGCGTGAGCGGGAGAAACGGAGTTTTTTCGGAAGTTCGGGCGGGGTAATCCCGCCCCTACGATTTCTTTGTACACTCTCGTAATATCACGCAAATTGCTAGTACTCTTTCAAATAAATCATGATAAGGTACTCACCGCTTGGCTATCCAAGTCGCTTTGTGGGGGAAGTGTCTAAGGGAGGCTTTTGTAGCACGATCTGTTAGATTGTGATCCGATTCCGCAAACTAAAGTTTGCGCTACATTTATCTGACAATGTACTAGACAGTCTGTAGGTCGAGTTTTCATAATCAACACCTACCAGAAACAACCAAATTGGTGGCACACATGTCGCCCTGCTGGGGCTTGGGAGTGTGGAATTTCGGGATTGCTATATACATATCGCCCCACTGGGGCTAAATGAACTTATCAACCAATTTTATCTGCGATAATCTGCGAAATCTACATCCCTATCTATTTTTAGACCTCAATCGCGTAAGTCTTAATAGTTAAGAAAGGAAAATCCATGCCTGTTGAAATCGTTAAGCCTCGGATTCGAGGTTTCATCTGCACAAACGCCCATCCAGCCGGGTGCTATCAAAATATTCAGAACCAGGTAAACCACATCAAATCAAACACTACAACTAAACAAACAGATCTCAACGTCCTCGTGGTCGGCGCATCGACAGGATACGGACTCGCATCCCGCATCGCACTCACTTGGGCTTACAGCGCAAATTCGCTAGGCATCTTCTACGAACGTCCAGCAGCTGGAAGACGGACCGCCACCGCAGGCTACTACAACTCCGTCGCCTTCCACCAGCTCGCTGCACAGGATGGCTTCTCCGCCGAAAGCATCAACGGCGACGCCTTCTCCGATGATATCAAGGGTGAGACAATTGATCGAATCAAAGGGGGCATGGGTAAGATTGACATGGTCGTCTACAGCATCGCGGCACCCCGGCGGATCCACCCACGCACGGGTGCAGAGCATAACTCCGCCCTGAAGCCGATCGGTCAGTCCTACACCAGCCAGACGATCGACCTGAACCGCGAGGTCGTCACCGATGTTACCCTTGAAGCAGCAAGCGATCAAGAGATCACCGATACCGTTGCCGTGATGGGAGGCGAAGATCTGGAATTCTGGACGGACGCACTGCTAGTCGAAGACCTGCTCGCACAGGGCGCGACGGTGGTAACATACTCCTACATCGGACCCGAACTCACATGGCCCATCTATCGCGACGGCACAATCGGCAAAGCGAAAGACGATCTCGAAGCCCGCGTCAACAAACTGGACAAAACGCTGTCCGACAAACTCGGCGGGAACGTCTACCTCTCTGTCAACAAAGCCATCGTTTCACAAGCATCAATGGCGATTCCAGTCGTCCCCCTGTATATGAGCATCCTCAACCAGATTATGGACGCAAAAGGGACCAACGAGGATCCAATCGCGCAGATGGGACGGCTTTTCACAGAACACCTCGGTCCCGACCTATCCCCAACGCTCGACGCTGACCGCCGCATCCGACTCGATGACCGCGAACTCCGCGCCGATGTCACCGCCGAAATTATCGAACGGTGGGGACAGATTAACACCGACAACTTCCGCGAGATCTCCGACTACGACGGTCTGCAGCACAGTTTCCGCAACCTATTCGGCTTTGATGTCGATGGCGTCGATTACGACGAAGCGGTGGAAACAGAGGTGAACATACCATAGTTGGTTCATCGGTTCATTTCTTCCGTACCACGATCTGTTAGATTGTGATCTCAATACGCAAACTAACAGTTTGCGCTACATTTATCACATTGACCAATCAGCAACATCAATATGGCAATACGCCCTAGCACATTAATGAACCCTTGAACTAATGAACCTTAAAGCTTCGGATTCTCCTGGTGCCGCTGCCGGTCACGCTTCGTCTTCTTCTCGATCGATTTCCGAAAAGCGTCCTCTAGGTCCACCCCGGTCTGATTCGCCAAACAGATCAGCACAAACAGCACGTCCGCCATCTCCTCGGCGAGATCTACCTCTCTATCCGATGCCTTGAAACTCTGGTCTCCGTACCGGCGCGCCATGATACGCGCCATCTCCCCAACCTCCTCCATCAGGATAGCGGTGTTCGTCAATTCGGAAAAATAACGTACCCCAACTGTTTTAATCCATTCATCGACCAATTTCTGACAGTTTTCAATTGTATATTCCATGCTTCGCTCCATGTGTTTGCTCTCTCCACCCTTTAGATCACATGTCGCCCCTCTGGGGCTTTGGGCTAAGATGATTCGCTCTTGCTATACACATTGCGCTCCTCATGAAGATTAATTTATTAATTGGGTAATCTTCAAGTGATGTCCGGTGCGGTTGGAAACCGCACCTACCGGGTCTAGGGGAAAATATAGAATTACCCGATTATTTTCTTAAAACTCATCTGGAGCGCGGGAATTGGACGTATCGCTCATCTATAGACATATCGCTCCTCTGGAGCGAAAGTCAGATGAACTTCTTCGTCTTACGCATTACGTTTTACGTTTTAGTCATCATAACACGCAGGGGACGGCACGTCAACCGCTTTTAAGGTAGTAGGCACACTCCGCGTGCCGTAACCTCCTTGACACGCCAATAAATTTTCCAACTTGACAGGAGCACCAAACATACACTATACTCAACCCCTCGGAGGCTATTATCTATGCACAAAGAACTATTTGACCAACTCGTTCAAGTTGTCGCGGCACTGCGCGGCGAAAACGGCTGCCCATGGGACAAAGCACAGACCCACGAAACTCTGAAACCGGACCTCATCGAAGAAACCTACGAAGTGATCGAGGCAATCGACGCAAAATCGCCCGACAAGCTACAGGAAGAACTTGGCGACCTCCTCCTGCTAGTCATGCTCAACGCACAGATCGCAAAGGATCAAGGCGATTTCAGCATCAACGAAGTTGTGCGTTCAATCACGGATAAACTCATCCGCCGCCACCCACACGTCTTTGGAGATGTCGATGCAAAAGATACCGAGACGGTGCTTCAAAATTGGGAGGCGATTAAGCGAAGTGAGGCAGGCTATGAAGATCGAACGTCCGTCCTCGATGGCGTACCCGACTCCCTGCCGAGCCTATTGAGGGCGCAGAAGATCCAGGACAAAGCCGCCCGCGTCGGGTTTGATTGGGACACCGTCGCCGATGTCCTGCCGAAACTAGAGGAAGAGATTGAAGAGGTCAAGGCGAGTGTGAAGAAGGGGGATACGGGGGAGATTGAGATGGAGATTGGGGATCTCCTGTTCTCAGTGGTGAACCTATGCCGTTTCCTAGATGTGCAGGCGGAGGAAGCGTTGCGCCAAGCAGTACGCAAGTTTACCAACCGCTTCCAAAAAATGGAGGAGACACTTGAAGGACGTGGTAAATCTTTCAAGGACTACGATTTGGCTGGATTAGATCTAGTCTGGGAAGAAGCAAAACAGAAGGAGAAATCATAATATGGCACGTAAACGCGTTTTAATTACTGGTGCAGCAGGATTCATCGGCAGCTATATTCGTCAAAACTACGGTGATCGCTATGCCATGCGACTCGCAGACATCGCCGAAATCGAAAACCCGAATGGGCATGAGGTTATGACGGCAGACATCGCTGACCTCGACCAGATGCAGCGCGCCTGCGAGGGGATGGACACGGTTGTCCACCTCGCCGCAGATCGCAGTCCCGCAGCGGACTTCTACGAAACCCTGTTGTCACTGAACATCATCGGCACATACAACGTCTTCCAAGCAGCAAAGGATCAAGGCTGTGAGCGCGTCGTCTTTGCAAGCAGTATCAACGCAATGTTAGCGTATCCGCCGGACCTATCCGTTACTTGGGATATGCCTGTGAACCCACCAAACGTCTACGGCGTAACCAAATGCTTCGGCGAAGCGTTGGGACAATGTTTCGCACACGACGGGTTGTCTTCAATCGCGATACGAATCGGCGGCATTAAGCGAGAGGGCGAACCACCCCGAAATCAAGGCGATATGGGACAGGGCTGGATCAGCCAACGCGATCTAGCACAACTGATAGGGTGCTGCATCGATGTTGAAGGGGTCGATTTCGCTATCGTTCACGGGCAGAGCCGTCACAAAACCCCGCGACTCGACATCTCCCATACCCGCGAAATCCTCGGCTACGAACCCCAAGACGGCACCATCTAAAGTAGTAGGTACACGCCGTGTGCCGTCCCCTAGGATGGGTGTAGGGAACAACGATCGTTGTTCCCTACGAAATGCCCATCTAGACGTAGAAGCCGAATTTTGCATATTTTCGTTTTCACACTGAAGCCTGTAGGTCGAGTTTCCATACTCGACGATCGGTTGTCTTTTCGTTGTCTCGTTTTCCCGCCTTCTCGTTTTTCCGCTGAGACTCGACGATCGGTTGTCTTCTCGTTTTCTCGCTTTCCCGCTGAAACTCGACGATCTACTTTTTATGCAAATGAACGCTACCGCCGAAGGTACGCAGTTTAAGCAGCGGTCCTCCGTCGTTAATCGTACCCTGTAACCTGTTTCCGCGTATCTTGCCCTGCACAGTGATGGGAACATTGGTGGACACATGACCGCCGGTTGTTTGAGCATCCACATCAACGGCGATGTCCTCAACAAGGTAGGCAGTCACGCTTCCACCTGTTGTTTCCAGCGAGCAATCCCCATCAGGTTGACGAGAAATATACGCTTTGACAGAGCCGCCGAATGTCTTCGCGTTAATGCTCCCCATCACTTCTTCAACTGTAATGCTACCGCCAGAGGTTTTGGCATTGACACCACCTGCCCTATCAATGCGAATCGATCCACCGGTGGTTGTGGCTTCTATCACTCCCGCCACACGTCCAATCGTAATCCCGCCGCCGGAGGTCTTGGCATTGACACCGCCAGTCGCCTCATCAATGCGAATCGATCCGCCGGTGGTTATGGCTTCTATCGCTCCCGCTACACTTCCAATCGTAATCCCGCCGCCGGAGGTCTTGACATCAGCATCGCCTACCGTTCCTTCTAATTTAATGGTGCCGCCCGTAGTCTGCCCCCAAACGGAACCTTTGATTCTTCCGATCCGGAGACTACCTCCCGCTGTCTGGCTGCGGACCTCACCCTCCAAATCCCCAACAGAAATGCCTCCACCCAAAGTTTTCAGATCAACATTGTACCGTTGTGGGATGGTAATCAAGAATTTAACCCGCAATCGATTTCTTTCCTGCTTCCATCGCCGATTCTCCTTATCGTATTTCGCTCTGATTGTAACCCTATCGTCACTATGGTCAAAGGTGATTGCGAAATCCTCAAGGACCTCTTCAACGCTCCATTCGCCATTTTTCTTGACTTTTCTTTCAATCTTTACATCAACACGATCGCTATCTGCGGTACGAACCTCAATCGCACCTCTGTCTGAATCAACCGTTAAACGACCGCCGGGAGTCACTTGAAACGACTTTTCGATGTGATTCTCAACAGCAGCGTCAGCAATAGCTAGCCCCGCAAATAGCACACCTTGTAATATCAACATGATTTGAAACTTACCAAATTCCATCCGCATGATAACCTCCTTAAATTATCTTCATTGGTTCATAGACCCACAAACGAATCAATGAGCCAATCCCCCTTACGTATCACGCATTACGTATTATTCTGCGCGTTTCTCGTTTTCATGCTTCAAGGTTCTTGCCGTTTCAAACGAATTGATCCATTCGTGCTCCGCAGTTTGACAGCCGCCTCGCCACCACCGCCAACTTCGCCTTTAAGCCGCCTTTTAATCTTCCCAACAACCGGGAGAGGAAAATCAGAATGCACACGTCCCCGCTGCGCTTCGGCATCAAGCTGCCCGGCAAAATCCGCAGGAAGCGTTAGATTGATGGAGCCGTTGGTCGTCAACGCAGTGACAGAACCAACACAACAGTCCACCTCCACGCCTATCGTGCCATTGGTCGTCGAGAACTCCGCATCATTATTCAGCAGACCGATTTCAGCTCTGATTGATCCATTAGTCGTCCGGGCGCGAATTGGCCCTGTATCACCTTCCAACTTTATAACATCATTAACGGTCGTCGCATCAATCGATCCACTGATCCCGCTAGCTTTGATCCTACCGTTGACAGTGCGAAGGTTCACATCAACCTCCCGCGGCGTCTCAATTGCATAACGCACAGCGAGGTTAACACCTTTTGGGAGAGGCGGATGCTCCGTGAAAATCCGAAGTTCATCCCCAATCTGCTCCGCGTAGACCTCGACTTGTTCGGCAAATTCTTCCGCGACAGCTCCTCTCCCTCGAACCTTCTTCCACGCCCGGACAGTAACCTCATCTCGGTCTGAACCTTCGAGCGTGATACGTCCATTGGCAGCTTGTGCATCAATCTTGGCGATGCCGGTGCCATTAAACACATCCAGTTGCTGCTTGACTCGCCGTTTTTCGTCCACTTCTTCGACATCAACGTCAACAATATCCGAGACGGAATCAACCGCTTCAGAAACAGATGACTTCACCTGATCAACCACCTCGTCGACAACTTTTTTCACATCCGGCAGTTTCACCGATTTAATTGCATTACTCACCTCAACTTCAATCTCCCGCCCAACATCCTGAAACATCTCCGTCATCTCTTGCACAAAGTCCTTCTCCTGCTTGGGCTTTTCAGTTTCAGTATCAGTCTCTTCTTCGGGTGCATCAGCCTCATCGAGAGCACGTAACAACATCTCTGCCTCCTCCGCACTGATCTTCCCCTCCGCAAGCATTTTCAGAATTGCAAGTCTTTCTTGATTCATAGATATATTCTCCTTTCGCTATCTGGTAGGCACTGTAGTTGCCTGATTCATCAGGCGTTGCTCTGAATCCTGTCCTATATAGATTCGTGGATAGTTCGGTGTCGAGATATGAATCTCGACCTACAATCCACTTATCGAACAGGAGCGCAATGTATATAGCCCCAGAGGGGAAGCATGTGTATGGATTGCTAATTAATGAACCACTTCCCCTCCGGTTTTCCCGTTCTCTCGTTTTCCCGTCTTCTCGTTTTCACACTGCAGCCTCACGGCGACGCAGGTTAATCCCTCCGTGATGGTTGCTGATCTGAAGATTTGCCCCGCTTTCGCTAAGGGTCGCCGTAAACTGTTGACCGCGTTTCCCCTTCGTTAGATCCCCCTCAAACTCTGAGGAGATACTCCCATGATGGGTTGATGCCTGAATCGACGCAAAGGCATCTGCCGGCGCGATGAGGTCCACCTTTGCATGATGCCCCTTGATAACACAATCCCCGCTCAAAGGTGACACCACATCAAGATGGGTGTCTGCATGTTTCCCGTCAAGGTGGAATGTATCACGTACTCCCCGGAGCTCAATCTGCCCGTGACCTTTATTAGCCTCAATGGTGCCACCCACCGAGTGGATAACAGCATCTCCATGCCGATGTTTCAGTGTGAGATCCCCTCCGAGCTCATCAAGTTGAAGGTTTCCGTGCCTATAGTCACCTTCAAGGTTACCACCGACCTTACCAAGCGCGGCATTGCCGTGACCACAGTTAAAGCACACATTCCCTTGAATCGAATCCGCCTCAACGCTTCCATGATGCGCGTCTAAGTTCAGATCGCCCTCAATTGCACCGAGAGAGACATTGCCATGCCGGTTGCCGATCGTAGTTGTCCCACGCAAATCGCCTACGGATACATCACCATGCCGATTGTGAAGTTCCAAATTCGTCTGTTCTGGCACGATCAACCAATAATCAACACGTGCGCGTGAACCACTGTTCCGCCACAACCCCCACTCTTCCGGATAGTTTGTTGTAATCGAAGCCCGCGTTGCCCGGTCTGAGGCATCTTTTTCAGGCTCAATGCGGATCTCAATCTCCGAAGCGATCTCTTTCGCGGTTTCCTCATCCTTCGCCCACACAGTAATCTGATAGTCTATTTGGAGGCTGTTTTTCGCCCATGACCTCACTTCTATATCGCCGTGTCGGCTATCAATTCCCAAATCAAACTTTTCAGTTGTTTCAAGGGACATCTGCGCTCTTGGTTCTTCATAATGGACGCTGTGACTCGTACCACGACGACGACGCGCTTCACGTTTTATATCTCTAGCTGAATTTCCCGATACCCGCCTAAACTCAAGCGAAAGCCGCCCCTGATCCTTCAGCGATTTGGGACCAGATTTTAATAACTCAACAAAACTCTCTTGCTCGTCTTCGGACGATAACTGTTCCTCAGAAACTTGCTGGGACTCATCAGGTGCGTCAAGGGTTCGCAGAAGCGATTCCGCCTCCTCTGCCGTAATTTTGCCTTCAGCTACCATTTTGAGAATGCTCATTCTTTCCTCGTTCATCGTTATTTCCCCCTTAATTGATTGATTAATTCCGTGGCCTCCGCTGCGGAGATCTCTCCTTGGTTCAGTTGCCTGAGGATCGCGCGCCGTTTGTCCGCCAACTCATCCGAATCAGGCGATTCCGCTTCAACTTCATAACCAAGCTCTTTGATGACAGCATTCAACCGGCTACGGACGGTCGGATAGGAGATCTCAAGCTCACGTTCCATCTCCCTGATATTACCCCGATTCCTAACGAAAACCTCAATAAAATCAAGGCTCTCCTGGGACAGGCGACAGAAGCGGCAGGTCGAATACTCACTTTCAATCCGAGTGTGACAAGAGCGGCAGTGCAAACCCGTTATTGTCAGCTCACCGCCACATGTTGGACACTGCTCTAATACCTTTCGCAAAATTATCTCACCCCTTCACAGTTTAAGATTCCACATTACTAAAAAAATATAGCATAACCTAGTACTGTGTCAGATAAATGTAGCGCAAACTGTTAGTTTGCGTCCTCGGATCACAATCTAACAGATCGTGCTACAAAAGCCTCCTTTAGACACTTCCCCTGCCAATCGGTTGGATATGACTATCCAAGCCAAGCCGTGAGTGCCTTATCATGATTTGTTTGACAGAGCACTAGATTGCCACCTAAGCTGCGCTAAGTTCTTTTTTACGTTTTACGCATTACGTATTATTCTTCGTAGTAACCTGAGCTAACTCAATCTTTTTGATGCCCTCCACAACAATATAACACATATCTATTAAATTATCAACATATTTTTGTAAAATATCACAATTTTTTCCAATTTAACTTTATAAACGGAAATCATATGTTAAAATAGTTAATATCAGATAAGAATGATTAGGGAGCGGAGACCCATCTATCCACGACCTTTTTCACAGGGAAAATGGCGAATTCTGTGTGTAATTTGTGTAATTTTACCGGAATTGTTATCTATCGAAAGGCCACCGGTATCGTAGCCTGTAGGTCGAGTTTCCATACTCGACATCAACGAACCAATGTACCAATGAACCAATGAACTGATGCACCAAGATAATGTGAAACGGGCACAGCGAGAAGGAGATAATTGGAGGATAAGAGAGGAGGGACAGTTGAAACTCGATCAGATCCAGCTATACACCGCTGAACGTAGCACAAGACTCATGATGGGCCAAAAACACCCTATCAACGCCTCACCGAGTACCAACCCAACAAAGAAGGGCATACCACGGCGATACCCCTTGATGCCACCATGCTTGAGTAGTACCCATTTCGCAGCCATCCCGATTAACAGAGGGAACCAGACGAGGTTCATTGTACCGGGGGCAACGCCGACAATATAGCCGGCAGGGTGAAGCGGACACCATACAAATCGGGCACGGAGAAACATAATCCCCATGTTCACTAGAAAGCCAATGCCAAGAACTATCATCGCCAACCAATCCGTTGGCTTCGGATTAATCAACCAAGAGGACAGGAAATTGTATGCCTCCGCACCGCCTGAGTGAATCTGCTCCGAACCCGCAGCAACCCCCTCCTTGTAAATCGTATAAGGATACAGGATGAGGCTCGATTCAATCCCCACGATACTAGCGATGACCAACACGATGAGCATTGTGCGGTTTCTGATGCCGGTGCGTTCAGCGAGTTTGAACGCTTCCATCTGATCGGGCATCGGGTGTGTCCGAAACGATGCGTAACTCGCGCCGCTCAACCAATTCAACAAGGAAAGCATCGTCAGATTTCCCGCCCGGAGACGACGCGTGCCAAACATTGAGATTGTCAGGTATTGAGGCGTGACATAACCGACCGCCTGAATCGGAGGGCCCAACTCTGCTCGCATACGTGTCAATCCCACAATAATTACCAGATAGATAGAGATGAAAATGATACAGCCCCAGACAGACATACCGCATTTTATGCAGAAGCCCATCAACACCAGAAGGCAAATCGCCAATATAATGACCGTTGCACGGTAAGAGAGCGCCTCAGCCGCTTCATCCTCGCGGTCCGGGCGAAACACACGAGAGAAGACTTGCGCGAAATGCCTTCTGCCGCTCCAGCACGTGATAAGCAGCAGCGCAAACAGTGCGCCAGTGCCCTGCTCACCGAAGAAAGGATACCCCGGCAGGTGCATGATACCCATCATGCTCCCGTATAGCAGCTGCATCTTTCCGAATAGATAGAAAAACGCACACGAAAAGGAGAGATCCAAGGGAAGGATAAAACCGAGCCCTATCATATAGGGGTGCAGCCGCAACGGCATACTCCCCAACGCGCTCCACGGTTTCTGCGTAAAGTAGATATTGAGATCGTACTGCTTGACAGGAATTGAGGGCAACGCAGGGAAGAAATACTGAAGTCCGTTGAGCATATTGATCCCCGCGGCAATCCCAAACCCCATCCAGAGCAGACGGTTCTTGAAGATCGCTCCGTTGTCCGCCGTAATTTCCAGCGGGATTTGGATCACAGGATACGCCAATTTCTCGTGCACCACCCACTGCCGCCTAATCAGAGAAGTCAAACACAGAAAAATCAGCATCAACGAGAAGATAACAATAGACCACGATAGGATAGGCGTAATCCAATATCGAAAGTAACCATCTCTGAAGAAATCGACCTCTCCCTCGAAGAAATCAGTAACCGCTCTCAAGTCTGAGACAACCAACCACGGTGGCAGATGACGGAATAGCAGCGCTTCCCAATCGTTTTCAGGCGTCGCAAAACGGAAGGCATACGGGATGAGTCCCATTAGGCGAGGCATACAATCATGCCCAGAGAACGCACTCCCCACAGCCAGCATCCCGTAGATAACTAACAGATCTTGCCGGCTGAGTGCGGCGCTCGGAGCGATCTGACGCACAATGATGTTCAACCCCGTAATCACGAGGAGCGCAAACATAACGTTGACTGACAGCGTAACGATCGTCAGGTGCGCGGTATGCCATAACATCTCGATGTAGGCAATCCAATAGCTGTTGGCAATAATCAGGATCACGCCAATCAGCACCGCACGTTTGCTAATTCTGGTAGAGGGTTCTTGTCTAATCATCTTGAGTGGTTGCCTGTTGTTGCGAGTAGGTTGGGTTGAGTAACAACGAAACCCAACATCAATCAACCAACATACCTCTAAACAAAAATGGGAGCATGGGCATAAATCCTGTCCAATAGCCCGATGCTCCCACTGTTTTTTAGTTCATCAGTTCACTAGTTCATTAATTAAGCAATGTACCAATGAACCTATGAATAAATTGTTTTCTCGTTTCACGCTTCACGGACCTACTTCAAAATCAGCATCTTCCGTGTCGCCGAAAAGTCAGGGGTCTGCAGACTGTAGAAGTAAACCCCAGAGGCAACCTGCTCTCCCATGTTGTTACGACCATCCCAGTACGCCGCCGTTGATTGTGTCATATAGAACCCTTGCGACTTAAAACCGAGATCAATTGTCCGCACGATACTGCCAGACGTGTTGTAAATCTGGAGAGTGACATCTGCTGATTTCTCAAGTTGGTACGGAATCCACGTTTCAGGGTTGAACGGATTCGGGAAGTTCTGTCCCAATATCGTCGTTGCCGGATGCATATCGCCAACAGTCAACGATAAACTTAGGTAAGCCTTCCGAAGGTCTTCAACCCCAATTTTATGTGTGAAGGGACCTGAAACGATATTTCCCATATCATCGAGTAGCGTAACCTCTAGCGTATCGCCAGCTTCAATGACGCTCTGCCGTGACAGGTCTGCCCAGACTGTGTTGAACTCCCCGTGGTTGCTCGAAACTTGCCTCGTTGCAACTTCACCGGTGCGATGATTCTTCGCAACAACCGTGTAGGACACACCAACCTCAGTTTCTAGCAAATCACCACTGACAACAAACGCCCATGTCGTCGGAAGTTCGATACCCGGTGCAGCTGCGGCCGCTTCCATCGTGTTATCCCACGCCGTTCCCGTAAAGGTAACCATACCACCACCGGGAACGTTGACGATGTATCCCTGACCGCCTTCGATCGCGAAGCCATCGCCTTCTTGGTCTGCGGTGTGCCCAACAAATTCCTGCATCGCTGTGTCCAACTTAATCACTATAGTTGCACCAATCATCTCAGCAAACGAACTCGCCGTATAAGGTTCCGCCGGCATGAGGGGCAAAGAAATCATATTTAACCCAGGTGCCAACGCCATCTCAAACATACCTTTAGGCTCTGTAGGGATTTCAGGTTCTGTGGGCGGTTCAGGTTCTGTGGGTGGTTCGGGTTCTGTGGGTGGTTCGGGCATCTCAACCATCGCTTCAACAGCCACGGTTGCGGTAGGCTCTGTCCAAGCAAACGCAGCTCCCACATCACCAACACCAGTGATACCGGGATGCAGTGCAATGACGCCGTCTTCAGTCGGTGCACGTTCATGGCCGTCAAACGGGACCGGGACATGCGTTGCTAACTCGTTGTTATCTTCCGTACCCGCGTCATAGGATATTAGATCCATTGTGAACGAGCGCGGATTACCATCTTCGTCGAAGAGAGGTAAACTGTTCGCTAGAACAATGCCATCGTTGGTTGTCACAAGCATCGCCGCCAATGAGAGATATCCCATATCAGAACTAGCACTGACCATCGTTGAAGCGGACGCACCGGGGAGCACTACCCCTTCAAGAGGAGGAGGAAATGCAACGACGCTGCCTACTGCGTCTGATCCCATAGCCAATGCAGCGAGCGGACCATTAGCACCAGTTTCCGCCAATGCGGTGAGTTCCGCGCTGGCTGCCTCACCCGATGCACCGATCGAAAATCCATGACCGTGTGTCACAAAGATCGGCGGTGAAAAAATCTGACCACCTTGAGTGGGAACACCCATAGTTAGGTTTGTTAGCGTTACCTTAAACTCAACAGCCTCGGGCATTTCCGGCATTTCAGGTTCTGTAGGTGTTTCTGGTTCTGCAGGCGCAGGTCCGGTAACCATACTACCTTCGACCGTCACAGCTATCGGAGTCGCTGTTGGATCAGAAACAACCGCTTCCAGCCCAATTGCCGTACTCTTGACTTCGACGACTGTAAATGTTACGGTGGCAAGTGTGCCATCCCCACTTGCTGTACCACTAAGAGCAGTTGCAGCGAGTTTCGCACTCGTATCGGTAACAACCGCGGGCACGGCAAACGCACCGGCAGGCAGGTAGTCACCATTCGTGATGCTGACATACGAGAGCGCAGTTGAATCAAATGTCACGGTCACCTCATAACCAGCAACATCCATTCCGCCCGCGATATTAATATTAAGCGTCAACTGCTCGCCAGCCGCTGGGGATTCAACCGATGCTGGGTCTATTGAGACCGATTGACCATAAACCCCTTGCACTGCAAGTAACATAAATGCAGCTAAAATTACAAAGAACGTACTTGGATTGGCAATCTGACGTTTCATCAGATAACTCCTTTCATCCTTGTGGAAGTTAATTTTTATTTGTGTTATACATTGCCAATATGGCAAAACCATTCTCCATTATGATCCATGTTAAGAGAACGAGGGTTATTATAAGCAATTTTCTATATTTAGGCAAGTTTTTTCTTGGATCATATAAAGAAATCGTGCCACAGAAACCAAGTTTTTCCGAAAAAACTCGGTTTCTCTTTGTGTTCCACTCGTTCCGCAAGTCCCGACTCTCGGGAGGCTCGGAACGAGCGGAATCCCGATGTATCGAGACGAGAACCCTCGATGAATCGGGACCTATACTTTCTTTTTTAGCTAACGGCTCAACCTATTACGCTTCACGTTTCACGTTTTACGTCTTCCTTCATCCGACCAATCAACGTCTGATTCATCCTATCCCGAATTTCCTCAATCCTTTCAGGCGTCCATTCGTAGAACCCCTCGCCCGACTTGACACCCAGTTTGTCACCTTCAACCATCTCACGAAGTAAAGGGTTAATCTCCGACGAACTGTTGAGATCCTTGTATAGCTCCTCAAAGGCTGCGAGGACGAGATCCCACCCCGCCAACTCAAACACCTGAAACGGTCCGGCGACACTCAAACGACGGCCAAAGCTGTTGCGAACCACCAAATCAACATCTTCTGCAGTGGCGATGCCCCGCTCAACGATTGAGAACGCTTCGCGGATGACCGCAGCTTGTAGGCGGGGTCCCACAAAACCGGGAACCTCCTTTTGGATAATTGCCGGTGTTTTCCCAATTTTCACCATCAGATCATACGCTACCTGCAACGTCTCGTCCGACGTTTTCGGACTGCGAATCAGCTCAACAAGAGGGATGAGATAGGGCGGATTGAAATAGTGCGTATTCAAAATCTTATCTTGGCGTTGGATGAATGCACCAATCTGCGAGGGCATCTGTGCCGTCGTGTTGCTGGCAAGAATCGTGCGCGGTGGACAGATCTGATCCAGTTGGCGGAACACCTCCTGCTTGAGCGGCAGATTTTCGATCACCGCTTCTATGACAAAATCCGCCTCACTCCCAACGACTTCAAGCTGGTCTGACCCATGAATCCGATTGAGCGTCTCATCGATCTGATCCGGCCTAGCAAGGTCGTTTTCCACAAATACCTGAAGGTTGTCTCGTATCCGCTCTATTCCAGCGTCCACCTGCGCTTGGCTCACATCGTGCAGGTGAACCTGATAGCCAGCAAACGCAAATTCCTGGGCAATCCCATGTCCCATCAAACCCGCCCCAATCACAGCGATCTGTTGAATATCGTCAAGTGTCATAAAACTCCTTTCTCATTTCATCTAAATGAACTAATGAACCAACACAGCCATTTTGCACGCCTGAGGTTAAAAGCAACAGCCGGTTTGCACGGTGTCGGGCAATCTCTTATCTCGCTGCAAGCGAAATTCGCCTCCATTCCAAGACGGTGTTAAGCCTAGATTATTCAAGGCGCCTAAATCAGTCGGATAGAGTGTCGGTTCACAACCGTATCCTTAACCTTCACAGGTATTTGGTGTGCGGTGATACCTACTCATACTCGGCGCTGCAATGCGTCTACCCACAAGTTTTCCAAATTGTTTTGACTATGTTTTGGATTGACGTCGGATGTTTGGCACAGAAATTGATGAACGCCCATAGCAGATTGTCTTTATTGGATTTGTCCACAATAGCTAGTAGCTTAGGTCAGTTTACAACTGAAACAACCCCAAAGCAACGGGGCTATTTCGGGGTATAAAGGCGTTTGGTGTTTCAGAACAACAGCTATTCTACCACACGACACCCTACAAAGTCGAGAAGGTGCTAGAATTATCCTTCCATTTCAAAAAGGAGGAGTATCTCATGAAAAAGACACTTTTTCTCAAACTCAGCCTTCTATTCGTCCTTGTCCTGTTTCTACAGAACGGCTTCGCCCAAGACTACACCCAATGGAGTTTGCCCGAAGGTGCCAAATCACGTCTCAGTAAAGGCAAGCACTATGACATTGTGTATTCGCCAGATGGCACTCAGATCGCGATCGGAAGTAGCATCGGTATTTGGCTCTATGATGCACACACCGGGACAGAACTTGCCCTCCTGACGGGGCATACAGGAATTGTTTTCTCAGTCGCGTATTCCCCGGACGGAAGTACGCTCGCCGGTGGAGGTGGATGGAGAGATGGTACGATTCGGTTGTGGGATGCTGCCACGGGTAGACACAGACACCTCCTTGAAGGGCACACAGAGGGTGTTACCTCCATGGCGTTCTCTCCCAATGGAAACACGCTTGCCAGTGGGAATTATAAAGAGATTTGGTTATGGGATGTCACCACCGGAGAACATAAGCAGACTCTTGAAGGGCATACGGACTGGGTGCTTTCCGTGGTGTATTCCCCGGATGGAGGTACACTTGCTAGTGGAGGTAGGGGCGACACGATCCAGTTGTGGGATGCCAACACCGGAGGGCATAAGCACACCCTTGAGGGACATACAGATTCTGTTAATTCAATCGCGTTCTCGCCGGATGGCAGAACGCTTGCCAGTGGAGCTGACCAGCAGGACAAAACGATTCGGTTGTGGGATGCCAACACCGGAGAACATAAATACACCCTTGAGGGACATAGACGCTGGATCAAGGAGGTCACGTTTTCGCCTGATGGAAGCACCCTCGCTAGCGCCAGTGGGGATGGCACGATTCGGTTGTGGGATACTACCACCGGAGAGCATAAACAGACCCTTGAGGGGCATACGAACGAGGTATATTCAATCGCATATTCGCCGGATGGCAACGCCCTCGTCAGTGGTAGTTTTAGAGAGATATATCTGTGGGAGGTCACCACCGGTAACTATGAACAGATTCTCAAAGGCCACACCGGTGGTATAACCTCCCTAGCCTACTCCCCAGATCACGGCACACTTGCCAGCGCGAGCTCAGATGGCGCTATTCGGTTGTGGGATCCTACCACTAGACAACATACGCAGACCCTTTTAGGGCATAGAAGTTGGGTTTTGTCGGTTCTGTATTCTCCAGATGGTAGCACGATCGTGAGCAAGGGGCCTGGCGACATTTGGTTATGGGATGCCACCACCGGACAGAATACGCAGACCTTGAGGTATAGAGCTAGTGTATCTGCAATTGCCTATGCCCCAGATGGAAACACGCTCGCTAGTGGGGATGATGACGGTACAATTCGGTTACGGGATACGACTACAGGACAAAATAAGCGAATCCTTCGGCATGGAGGTGTATCTGCAATCGCCTATGCCCCAGATGGAAACACGCTCGCTAGTGGGAGTAGGAATGGCACGATTCGGTTGTGGGAGGTCCACACCGGAGAACATAAGCGAACCTCCGAGGGACATGCGGCCGGAGTCGAATCCCTAGCGTTTTCTCCAGACGGGGACACACTTGCCAGTGGAAGTAACGACGACACAATTCGGTTGTGGGACATCGCCACAGGAAAGCATAAGCACACCCTTGAAGGACACACAGATTGGGTGCTTTCCGTAGCATTCTCCCCCGATGGACTTACGCTTTCCAGTGGAGGTGGATGGTGGGATAACACGATCCGGCTGTGGGATGCTGTCACCGGCGAACATAAGCAAACCCTTGAGGGACATGCAGGTCCTGTCAATTCCCTCGTATACTCCTTGGCTGATGGCACGCTCGCCAGTGGAAGTATGGACGGAACAATTCTGCTGTGGGAAGTTACACCTATCCTGAACACAACAGATATCAATCAGGACGGAGTTATCAACACCCAAGATCTGGAGTTGGTTGCCTCACAGTTCGGGCAGTCAGGACGAAACAGTACAGATGTCAACCGAGATGGGATCGTTAATATCTTCGATTTGGTGTTGGTCGCGAGCCTGTTCGGGGAAGAATATTAATGAACCAATGAACTTTGGTGATTAGACTCCCCACCGCTCCCGCATCTCCTCCATCGGCACTGTTTCGCCTTGAGTCCAAGCATAGTGCGCGATCGGATCATCTCCAATCCAACGTTCATCTACTGGCTCGTCGGCGCGTTGATAACGTGTATCGGTGCTGAGACGAAAGCGATGGGTCGTGTTATCTAACGATCCGTGCATGGTGAACATACTGAAGATAAGCACATCCCCCATCTCAAACGAACTCGTACCCCACTGCCCGCCGTAGCGATCCGCCAATTCGATCGGGTCATACGAAAACGAACCCGTCACATGGTCACGATCAACGTCCATCTTTCCATAAGTCTCCTTGAGTACCTCAAAACGGTGGGAACCCACAAGAATCACCAACGGTCCCATTTCGAGCGGTACATCACCGAGCGGCGTCCAACAGGTAACGAGTTGTTGCGTACCACGTCCCATGTAGACGATATCATAGTGTGCGCCGGTGAAACCTCCCGGACCGACCACACGCAACCATTTATAATCGTAGGTGATGACCGGCGCATCGTAGAAGGTTTCACAAAAGTCCATGATCTCCGGCGATTCGACCAAGTTCAGAAATGGCGGTTCATGGGTCACCGCTTTGTTTCCACCCATAAACATACCGCGCTTACCTTCCGCCGGCACACCTTCCAAAAGCGGACACGTACGATCGAGTTGTTCATTTTCGTCCAACTTTTCGAGGAGAAATTGACGGGTTGCCTTGACCTTCTCCGGGTCGTGCAAGCCGCGAATCAGCAGATAACCGTCCTCTTCTAACCGCGCCTTAAGTGCCTCGCGGTCACCGAGTAGATCGTTCGCTTCACGCAACCAACCGAGGTACTTCCCGCCCAATTCCATCTCTATCTGATTCATCGTTAGAATCATCTCAAGCCTCCGTTTTTCGCCCTTCCAAAATTTCGCTCCAAGGTTCAACAAAACAGCGATTCGCCCACGCCTGATACAACTCGCTCAGTTCCTCAACCTGTTCTGGAAACTGCGCCGACAGATCGTTGCACTCGGTGCGATCCGTCTCTATGTCATAAAGTTCCCAACCTCCCGGATACTTACACACCAGTTTCCACTTCCCTTTTCGCACCGCCGCATTGCCCTCATGCTCCCAGATGAGCGACTCTTTGTCATTATCTTCGTCGTCAAAGATAGACGTGAGGCTAGTCCCCTCTAAGGGATAAACTGGCATCCCATTGTATTCGTCGGGATAGGATCCCCCAGAAATCTCAAGGCAGGTCGCCATAATATCGGGAAGTTGACCCGGCTGGTGGCGCAACGCTCCCGCCGTTTGGATTCGTTGAGGCCAATGCGCGATAAGCGGCGTCGCAATGCCACCCTCATGTACCCAATGCTTGTATTCGCGGAACGGGGTATTGGAAAGGTTCGCCCACGGAACACCGTAACTCTGATATGTGGTTTCCGGTCCCGGCATCATGTTCGGATCGTTCCCCCGATACACAGGCTGCCCGTCGTGTGTCGTTTCGGTCTCGATTAAGCCGTCCTTCCCGATGCGATTCGCAGGTCCCCGAAGCTCCTCCGCACACCCACCGTTATCGGCTAGGAAAAGGATCAACGTGTTATCCAATTGACCCGTCTCCTCCAACGTCGTGAGGATCCGACCAATCCCCTGATCCATCCGATCAATTTGAGCCGCGTAGACCTCCATCCGCCGCTGATTCCATTCTTTATGCTCTGCTTCCTCCCACGGCGGCTGCGTCGGATCCCGATCGGTCAACGTCCAACCCTCATCAAGGATACCCATTTCTCGCATCCGCTGTAGTCGTTCCTCGCGGAGTTGATCCCACCCCGCCGCGAAACGCCCCTCATAGCGTGCGATGTCTTCGTCATGTGCATGGAGGGGCCAATGGGGCGAAGTGTAGGCAACATAGGTAAAAAACGGCTGATCTGAAGTTTCTTCGGCATGGTCTCGGATAAACGTAGACGCCTCATCGCTGATCGCATCGGTCAAGAAAAAGTCTTCGGGCAATTCGTCGTGTGGAATATGCTCGTTGTCGCGGGTCAGTGTGTTCGGCTTCCAATAGTTCGCCGCCCCCGTAATGATCCCGAAATAGCGATCAAAACCGCGCTGAAGGGGCCAACTGTGTTTCGGTCCGTCCGGATCGGTGTGCCGGGAGATATGCCACTTACCACTCATATAGGTCCGATACCCCGCGGGTTTGAGGGCTTCAGCAATAGTAACACAGCGGTCATTCAGATCCCCACGATACCCCTCCAAACCATCGTCCATCATCATGTGTCCAACCCCCGTCTGATGTGGATGAAGCCCCGTCAGCATCGAAGCACGCGAAGGGCAACAACGGGCGGTGTTATAGAACTGTGTGAAGCGCAATCCACCGCGAGCAAGTCGATCTAGATTCGGACTGTGAATCTCCCCGCCGTAACAGCCGAGATCCGAATAGCCCATGTCATCGTTCAAAATTAGAAGTATATTCGGCTTTCTGTTTTCACTCATATATTTTTCCAAGTTATTAGGTTCTGTTTCCATTTGACAGCACATAGGTTGGGTTGAACGCCAGTGAAATCCAACATCACACCCGCTTCATTCACCCAATCCAATCCGTGCAATCCTTTAATCCGTCTAATCCGCGATTCAGACAAAATATTTCACGTTTAGTGTATCAAAGATTCACACAAGGATCAAGCGAATTCTTAGAGGTCTCTAGTTGTGGTGCAAACATCTTGACGCGAACTCAATCTTGTGGTAAATTCGACATCTGAATCGCATTGCCACCATCAACTCAATCATGAACTAATACGCCATAATCTATAGGACTTACGCAGCCAAACGGTTAAAGCCCTGTAGTTCGGCGATGAATCGCCGCAGGACACCGTTGCCAACGCCCGATGAATCGGGCAACTACAATCGAAGGGCGTAAGTCCTGATCTATAAAAAATCCGATGCTCCCACTTGACCTGCTCCGCTATCGAATTAAAGAAGACGAGATTCACGCCCGCTATGTGAACCCGCAAAGCAGAAAGTATCGTGCAATCGCAAGGGATCTGATCGAGATTTATACCGCACATCTTAACAAAACCAAAGGGGCACTCGCCTCAACCCTAGCGGATTATGAGGCGGCTGACACCAATTACCGCGTCACGCGGGGGCTCGCCAAACTGCTCGAAGATCGATCGGAATTTACAATCCAATCCCCAGTTGAGCCAGAGGTGCTCCGAGAAAAAATCTTTGCCTACGCAAGCAAACGCCATCCCACTGTTACCAAAAGAGATAGACTACACCGGCATACCCGTCCAAAGGCACTCGCGAAAATCGCCGACGAGTTTAAGGTTTCGGCAGATGCGGTGATGCAAGGCATGTATGCCGATCTGGAGGAGAACCGCCTCTTGACAGGCTTCGAGCCGCCGACCGCCGAGTGGTTGCTGGATCGGTATAACGTCGCACTCGCCCAAGCGGTGCTCTACCGTGCCAGCGAAATGACAATCCGAATTTATCGCAACATCCCAACGAAATACAAGTTGGTGTTCCAATTCATCAAGTTTTTTAGGTTGATGCACGTCGTCGATGGGAACAATGCCGACGGCTACCAAATCGTCCTTGATGGCCCCGCATCAATGTTTCGCCTATCTCAGAAGTACGGTATTCAGATGGCACTGTTTCTACCCGCGCTGCTGCACTGTGATCGATGGTGGCTGGACGCAACAATCGTCATGAACCAAAAGGATCATCTCCGATTTAACCTCACCGACGAAGCTGGGCTACAATCCCACTATCGCGACCCCGGCGAGTTCGACAGCGAACTCGAACGGCATTTCGCAACACAGTATGATAAAGTTGAGACAGAGTGGACGCTTGAGCGCGAGACGGACATCATCAATCTCAAAGATACTGTGATGATCCCAGACTTCGCCTTCTCACATCCCAACGGACGACGAGCGGTGATGGAAATCGTCGGTTTCTGGACGCCGGACTACCTTCAGAAAAAGCTGTGGAAACTCAGACGTGCTGCTATGCCCAACATGATCATCGCTGTGTCAGATAAATTGAACTGTTCCACCGAAGACTTCCGAGACATCCCCGGCGAGGTGCTCTTTTTCAAAACACGGATTAAACCCAAAGACGTGCTGGAGAAGGTCGAAGCATGCGCTATTCCAGAGAACGATCAAGCCCACCCGTAGTTTGGTGTCACCCGCCCTGTTACGCAGCATAAGCACGCCTTGTAGGTGGGACATCTCCGGTTACGGGAACCTCTCGGACTTACCCTCCCCACAGCCCCAGTTGCTCTGAATCTCTCGACAAATCCTGATAAAATCGAGACTGAAATGGAACCGATCGTATCAAGGTGGGGTGATATGTATCGAACATCAGAAACCTAGCACCCAAATGAAGGGCTCTCAGTTTCTGATACGAGAGAACGCTGCCTTACCCCTTCCAGCAGCCAATGTACCTTCCTTTCTCAAATCCATTTCCAACCCCAGAGGGACTCGATTCATGAAAAAACAACCTTTTCGTTTGACTTTACTTTGCTCAATTTGCCTGTCGATCTCGGTGGTGGCATCAGCGCAAGTCGTATCCATCCCTGATTTCAATCTCCGCGCTGTCATTGCAAACAAACTCGGAAAAGCGCGAGGGGCAACCATCACTGTAGCCGATATGCAGACTTTGGACGCGCTTTACGCCGCTAATGAGAACATCCGCAATTTAACAGGGCTTGAAACCGCAACTAACCTAAGGGAACTGGGGCTTGAAGCCAACTTGATATCCGACCTATCACCCATATCGGGATTAACCAACCTGACATTCTTACATCTTCGGAACAACTCTATATCGAACATCTCACCCATTGCGAGATTAACTCGACTCACATTCCTACATATTGGAACGAACCGCATATCCAACATCTCACCTCTAGCGGGATTAATTAGACTGACAGCACTGGGGGCTGGACATAATAACATAATGGACATTTCACCCCTTGCGAGATTACCTAACCTAGCAAGGATAGGGCTGCACAATAACTCCATATCCAACATCTCACCTCTTGCCGGATTAACTCAACTGACAGAACTCCATCTTCACAACAACTCTATATCCGACCTCTCGCCCCTCGTCTCAAATACAGGATTGAGGGGTGGCGACGAAGTTAATGTGCAAGGAAATCCTCTCAACGCACTATCTCTCAACAGGCACGTTCCCACCCTCCAAAGCAGAGGCGTTACCGTTGAGTTTGACCAAATCGTGGTGCCATCGCCAACAGTGAGCATACCCGACACAAACCTACGCAAGTCCGTCGAGCAGGCCCTCCGCAAAGCGGGAGCGGCCATCATCACCGCAGATGAGATGGCATCGTTGCAGGTCCTTGACGCCACTAATAGGAACATCTACAATTTAACTGGGCTTGAACATGCAACTAACCTACGGGAATTGGGGCTTGCCGCCAACTCCATATCCGACATCTCAACTGTAGCAAGATTAACAAACCTCACATTGCTAGATCTTCGGGATAACTTAATATCCAACATCTCACCCTTAACAGGATTAACCAATCTAACAGCACTAGGGCTTGGACAAAATAACATCACGAATATCTCACCCCTCGCGGGATTAACTCGACTGACAGCACTGAATCTTTGGGACAATTCCATATCGGACATCTCACCCCTTGCGAGATTAACTAAGCTGACAGCATTACGGCTTGACAACAACTTCATATCGAACATCTCACCCCTTGCGAGATTAACTCGACTGACAGAACTATATCTTGAGAATAACTCTATATCCGACCTCTGGCCCCTCGTCGCAAATACGGGATTGGGAAACGGTGACACGGTTGAGGTAACGGGAAATCCTCTCAGCACCGTATCTTTCACCACCCACCTTCCTACCCTCCGAAGCAGAGGCGTTACCGTTAAGTTTGACCAAGTCCAAGGCGTCGTACCACCACCACCGCAATCCGTGAACATACCCGACGCCAAACTCCGAAATGCCATCGAGCAGGTGCTCGGAAAAGCGCGAGGGGCAACCATCACTGTAGCCGATATGCAGACTTTGGCCGCACTTAACGCCACGAGTGAGAACATCCGCAATTTAACAGGACTTGAAACCGCAACTAACCTAACAGAACTGGGGCTTATAGACAATAACATATCCGACCTCTCACCCCTAGCAGGATTAACTAAATTGATAACACTGAACCTTCGGGACAACTTCATATCGGACCTCCGGCCCCTCGTGGCAAATACAGGGCTGGGTAGCGGAGATTGGATCGACGTGAGGGGAAATCCACTCAGCCACGCATCCATCAACACCCACATTCCCACTCTCCAAAGCAGAAGGGTTACTGTAGAGTTTGACGCGTCACCGAAAACCGTGAACATACCCGACACCAAACTCCGAAATGTCATCGCGCAGGCTCTCCGCAAGGCACCCGGTGCGACCATCACCATAGTGGATATGGCACAGTTGACAACCCTTAACGGCACTAATAAGAATATTACCAATTTAACAGGGCTTGAATATGCAACTAACCTAGTAGACCTGTTGCTTATAAACACTAATATAACGGACATTTCACCCCTTGCGAGATTAACTAAATTGCACTATCTAGATCTTGCGAACAATTCGATATCCGATATCTCACCTCTTGCGAAATTAACTCGACTGGGGTACCTGAATCTTGCGGACAACTCTGTATCTGACATCTCACACGTAACAGAATTACACCAACTGTCATACCTGAATCTTGAAAATAACTCTATATCCGACATCTCACCCATCGTCGAAAATACAAAACTGAGAGATGGACACGAGATTTACCTAAATGGAAATCCACTGAGTGCACTATCCATCAACACCCACATTCCCGCCCTCCAAAGTAGGAAGGTTATCGTTACGTTTGACCAAATCGTAGTTCGACCGGTGGATGTCAACCGTGATGGTGTCGTAAATATCTTCGATTTGGTCTCGGTTGCGTCCCAGTTTGGAAAGCAAGGGCAAAATCTGGCGGCAGATGTTAACGGAGATGGCACTGTTAATATTTTCGATCTGGTGGTGATTACAAGCGCGTTTGGAGATGCAGCAGCTGCACCTTCATCACAACCACAAGGGGCACTCACAGCAGCAGAGGTACAGGGGTGGCTGACAGATGCGAGGTCTCTTGAAATTAAGTACCCTGTTGTTAAACGAGGGATTACGGTGCTTGAGAAGCTCTTGATAGCCCTAACACCAACAGAGACGAAGTTGTTGCCGAATTATCCGAATCCGTTCAATCCTGAGACATGGATACCGTATCGGTTGGCGGAGGACGCTTTCGTTACCCTGACCATCTATGACGAGGCAGGTCAGGTTGTCCGTACGCTCGACGCGGGGTATCAGACTGCAGCAGTCTACGAGAGCCGGTCAAATGCAATCTATTGGGATGGCAGAAACCAAGTCGGTGAGTCAGTGGCAAGCGGTGTATACTTCTATCACCTATCCGCAGGCAATTTTTCCGCCACACGAAAAATGTTGATTCTCAAGTAGGGTTGCGGTATTATACATAGTGCCCCTCTGGAACGAAATGAACCAACATAACCCCGGAGTGGCGACAAGCCTATCAAAATATGGTTAAACCTACGAAGAGGAAACCTGAAAAATGGCTTTCACTGTAGAGGATTATCGTGATTTGGTCCAACTGCTATCCGAGCGTCCAGAGTGGCGATCGGAGTTACGGCAGCTGCTACTCTCTGATGAATTGCTAGCCTTACCCGAAATTGTTAGAGGATTAGCAGAAGCACAGCAGCGCGCCGAAGAACGACTCGCTAATGTCGAAGAACAACTATCTGAGATAAAAACCGCAATGCAACACCTGACTGAACAGGTGGCAGCACTGACGCGAGAGGTAAGAGAACTGACCGAGAACCAACAGCGGATAGATAATACAGTCAGCAGGTTAAAGGGTGAATCCCTAGAGTGGTCCTATCGCAACAAAATCTATGGGGACTTCGGATACCTCATGCGCCGGCTGAAGGTTGTTGATCTGTCCACAATCGATGAAGCATTAGAGACAACCCTCACATCTGGGGAATTTCGTGACGTTTTTCGTCTAGATCTGCTGGCTACCGGGCAGTTGCGGGAGTCTCCAGGGGGACCTGAGGTCTGGTTGGCAATAGAAATTTCATCGGTGGTGGATAGCAACGATGTGGATCGGGCGTGGCGACGAGCGAATCTGATTCGACGGGTCGGCCCGCTTGTTTTACCCGTTGCTGCTGGAGAACGGGCGACAGCGGGAGCAGAGACCGCTGCCTGCGACCAGAATGTAGTCCTCATGACAGATGGACAGGCGGAGTTTTGGGATGTAGCTGTATCAGCATGGATTAATTCGTCATAAAAATAGAGATAGGCATGGGACAAAGAAACCCAGTTTTCAAGAAAAACTCGGTTTCTCCGAGTACGGCAAGAAAGGAAAAACACAATGAACCCACCCCTCCCCAAGCAGATCGCAACAATAACGCTCGACGGAGAGGAAGTCGACTTCACCGAGGGGGAAACTATCTACGAGATCTCAGAGCGGAATCAGAAACAGGTCCCGACCCTCTGCTACGATCCACGCCTCGATGCCTTCGGTGGATGTCGCCTCTGTGTCGTTGAACTGGAAGGTGCTCGAAACCCAGTCGCGTCCTGCACCACGAAGGCAACGCCCGGCATGGTTGTCCGGACAGTGACCGACGAGATCGAGAAATACCGAAAGACCCTGTTAGAGATGGTGACATCCGAAAACCGCGAACTCGATGTCGATACGCTGCGCGGCTATGCGTCACAGGAACTGACGACCCTCGTCAACCGCTACGAAGCACGCACCGGACGATTTATCGGGGCACAGTCGGGAACGAGCAACACCGACGACAAAAATCCCTTTATCCTGCGTGACTATGATCTCTGCATCTCCTGTTACCGTTGCGTCCGTGTCTGTGCCGAGCAGGAAGGGGACTACGCGATAAGCGTCATGAACCGCGGCTTCCATACGCAAATCACCACCGAGTTCAACGGCGAGCTGAGAGATTCAGCGTGTACGTTCTGCGGTCAGTGTGTGCAGACCTGCCCGACCGGTGCCCTCGCTGATAAGAAGGCGATGCGCGCTGTTGATCGACCGGGCGAAATCGAGAAAACCCGCACCATCTGCCCCTACTGCGGCGTCGGCTGCTCTATAGATCTCCTGACCAAAGAGGATAAGATCGTCGGCATCCACCCCGCGATGGACGGGCCCGCAAACGAGGGAGCCCTCTGCGTCAAGGGTCAGTTCGCCTTCGACTTTGTGCACCACCCCGATCGGTTGACCACCCCACTCGTGCGCCGTGAGGATGGCGGGCTCCATGAAGCAAGCTGGGATGAGGCACTCGACCGCGCAGCCGAAGGCTTCCGTCAGGTGAACGAGACACATGGTAGACATAGCATCTACGGCGTTGCCTCCGGTCGCGCACCGAGCGAAGCAGCGTATCTCATGCAGAAATTTATCCGTGTCGGCTTCGGCACCAATTATATCGACAACTGTAGCCGTGCCTGACACGCCCCAACGGTTGCCGGTCTGGCAGCCACAATCGGACGCGGTGCGATGTCAAATCCACTAGCTGACATGGAGAAGCCGGATGTAATCTTCTGCATCGGAACAAATATGACAGAATGCCACCCCGTCGCAGCAACACGTCTCAAAAAAGCAATCGCAGGGGGCGCGAAATTGATTGTCGCCGATCCACGGCGCATCGGTCTCGCAGAGATGTCCGATCTTTACCTACCACTCCGAGTTGGCTCAGATGTAGCACTTCTACTCGGAATGGCGCACGTCATCGCCCGTGAAGGACTCATCGACCGAGATTTCATCGAAAATCGGACGACAGACAGCGACGCCTTCCTCGAACACCTCGTCGAATTTACGCCGACATGGGCGGAGGAGATCTCAGGGGTGCCCGCGAAGGATATTGAAACCGCTGCAAAATGGTACGGCGAATCAGCGAAAGCCGCAATCTACTACACACTCGGCATCACCGAGCATATCTGCGGCGTCGATAATGTGCAGAGCCTCTGCAACCTCGCACTCATGACCGGCAACATCGGCCGTGAAGGCACCGGCATCAACCCGATGCGCGGTCAGAACAACATTCAGGGCGCAGGTGATAGCGGCGCGCTCCCGAACAACTATCCCGGCTTCCAACCCGTCATAGATCCTGCGAATCAAGCGAAGTTCAAGGAACTCTACGGCAGGGAAATTGACATTGACAAGGGAATTACTAAAGTCACCGCACTTGATCTCTGCGGCGAGGAGATCTGCGCTATGCTGATTGATGGTGAGAATACGCTACTCTCCGATCCCGATCGTGTGCATTGCGAACACGCCTTGAGGAGTCTTGACCACCTCGTCGTCATCGACATCTTCCTGACCGATACGGCGGAACTCGCTGATGTCGTCCTGCCTGCAACCGCCTTTGGCGAAACAGACGGCGTTTGCTCGAACACAGAGCGTCGCGTCCAACGTCTCCGCGCAGCTGTGCCACCGCCGGGACAAGCAAAACCCGATTGGTGGATCATCAGCCAACTCGCCCAAAGGCTCGGCTTTACCGGTTTCGACTTTAGTGAACCGAAGGAAATCTTCAACGAACTGTGCAGCGTCTCACCGATTTACGCGGGACTCGATTGGGACCGTATTGAAAATAGCGAATACCAGTGGCCCGTGCCGGACAAAGATCACCCCGGCACCCCCCGATTACACGAGGAAGAGTTTGTGAACGGACGCGGTATCTTTTCAATCGTGCGTTACCGAGATCCAGCGGAGACCATCAGCGACGAATTCCCCGTTTGGCTGACAACCGGGCGCAGGCTCCAATCTTACCACACACGCACACAAACCGGCCGCGCACAGGGCATCGACTACCTACTCTCCGAAGAAGCCCTTGAGGTGAATCCCGCCGATGTTGAGGGATGGGGACTCAGAGATGGTGATTGGTGCGAGTTGTCGAGTGTCCGTGGCAGCATAAAGGTCAAGGTGAAATCCACCAACCGCTCCCCGCGTGGCACAGTCTTCGCCAGTTTCAGCTTCAGCGACGTGCCTGTAAACATCTTAACCGGCTCCGGCTACGACCCAATTACGGAGACAGCAGAGCTCAAAGTATGTCCGGTCCGCGTTGAGCCAACCGACGCCCCACGACTCGGAATATAGTTCAATAAAGCATCCGCGAATCTACACAAATCTTCACGAATTATTTCGCGCAAATTCGCGTGGATTCGTGGACAAGAAAAAAATGACACGAACAAAACTATACTGCCTATTGACATTCTTCCTTGTGGCGACCGTCCCTTGGCTCTTCACAAAATCCCATTCGGTGCAATTTTTCGGGTTCCCCCCTTGGGCATTCTATAGCTTTTGCGCGACAATCCTATACGCCGTTATAGTTGCGATCTGTCTCCGCCGCTATTGGTCAGTCTCCGCACGAGATGACGATGACGCTGAATCATAAAACATCCGCGAATCTCCACGAATGATTTTGCACAAATTCGCATAGATTCTCGGATACCAATGAACTAATGAACCAATGAACAGATGGTTATAAGATGAACACAACAGCACTGCTCGGTCCCGGTGGCGTCGTTTTTATGGGGATCTATTTGACCTCCCTCATCGTGGTCGGGCTTGCCGGACGGTTTGCACGGCGAGAGAATTCGATGGCTGACTTTTACCTCGGCAACCGGAGACTCGGCCTGTTTGTCCTGTTCCTCACCCTTTATGCCACGCAATATAGCGGGCTCACATTTATCGGATTTGTCGGCAACGTATATCGGACCGGCTATTTCTTTTTAGTGAGCGTGACCTTTTCGATGTCGATCCTCGCTGCGTATCTGGTCTACGCACCTAAGTTCCATCGACTCTCTCGCCAGCACGGCTATATTACAATCGGCGACTACATCCAGCAACGGTTCGGATCCACCACGCTAACGGCACTTTCAACCGTCATTTTCATTGTCGCACTCGGAAATTATATCCTAAGCAACCTGAAAGCGATCGGTTACATCGTTGAGGCATCAACTGGCGGGTACGTGACATTTGTTCAGGGCATAATTGTTTTGTCGATAATCATGCTGATCTACGAGACGCTCGGCGGACTGCGAAGCGTTGCCTGGACCGATGCTATCCAAGGGGTTCTACTGTTGGCAGGGTGTATCTTCATCTTTGGATTAATCAGCTACCAATACGGGGGGCTACCCGCCACCGCGGAGAAGTTGATGGGGGCGCAACCTACTTTTTGGCAGCCACCGACGTGGAAACTCAAACTCACCTGGTTGAGCACATTGACAATTGTCTTTTTCGGACCGTCGATCTACCCACACGCCACCCAACGTATCTATGCAGCGAAGGACGAACAGACGCTGCGACGTTCCTTCCAAATTATGGTCTTCATGCCAATTTTTACCACCTTTTTTATGTTCGTCGTCGGTCTGGTCGGTGCAGCCCAGTTCCCAGGACTCGATCGGCTCGGCAGCGAGCAAGTCGCCCTGTTCTTGCTGAACGACATGGCGGAGCGGCTCCCCGGCGTCCGAATTCTGCTTATCCTCTTTCTTTCCGCCGCTGTCGCTGCGATTATGTCGACCGTTGACTCCGCGCTACTTGCGGTCTCCTCCGTTTTTACGCAGGATCTGTATAAACGGATGCGTCCCAACGTATCTCAGCATCATCTGACCGTCACAGGGAAGATATTCTCATGGGGACTTATGGCGGTGTTGGTTTTTCTAGCGATTCAACTCCCACAAACGCTCTGGCGATTGACAGAGATTAAACTTGAGCTGCTATGCCAAGTCGCCCCCGCCATCTTCCTCGGCGTTCATCTTAAATCCCTTCGCACCGATGCCGTGCTATCGGGGCTGCTCGTCGGCACCTGCGTCGCGTTGGGAATTATGTTTGCCAATCTTGCCGGCATGGGGATCGCAACAAAACCGCTGGGAATCCACGCCGGCGTCTGGGGACTAGCCGCGAATTTCCTAACAATCGGACTCATCTCGACTCTCAAAAGTAGTAGGCATACGCCGTATGCCGTAACCTCTCTGTAAAAATCATTCGTGAAGATTCGCGTAGATTCGCGGATGACTTACTTTGGGAGAAAACAGATACAATGAAACCTATCAAACTGGGGTATGTAGGCTGCGGCTTCATGGCGCAGAAGGTACATATTCCGAACTTCACCAGCCTTCCCAACTGCGAACTCATCGGGTTGGCGGAAGTCCGACCGGAACTCGGTCAACAGGTGCAGCAGCGATGGGGGATCCCCCGCCTCTACACCGACCACACCGAACTGGCAGCTGATCCTGAAATCGAAGCCGTCGCTGTCTCCGCTGACTTCGCCTTGCAGGGAGAGATTGCGAAAGACCTCCTTCGTGGAGGGAAGCAGGTCTTCATGGAAAAGCCGATGGCGGTCTCCGTCCAGCAGGCGGAGTCGATTGTCGCCGCTGGGAAAGCCGCCGGTACGAAGCTGATGGTCGGCTACATGAAACGGTATGACGTCGGCAACGAACTGGTCAGGTCTAAGGTGGATCAGTTTCGAGAAACGGGCGAATTGGGAGGGATGACCTATGTGCGGAATCACGGTTTCTGCGGGGAGTGGATCTGTAACCTCGATACGCCGATGATAACAAGCGATGTACCGAAGCCGGACGCCCCCGCACAAACGCCTGAATGGCTGCCATCAGAATGGGTACGCCCCTACTTGAGCTACCTGCAGCAGTACACCCACAACATCAACCTGTTGCGCTGGTTTTTGGATGCCGGCGATCAGGCGCAAGTCAAACACGTTGACCTCGACGATAACGGTTACAGCGGTATTGTTATCTTCGACATGGCGGGTGTGCGCGTCACCCTCGAAACGGGCAGGGTTTCACACTATCGGTGGGACGAGCACACGCAGATCTACTTTGAGGACGGCTGGGTGCATACATGGGCACCGCCGCTCCTGCTGAAGAACACCCCCGCCGAAGTGGAGATTTACCGGGCTGGAGAGACACAGGAGATCTCACGTCCAATCCCGAAACCGAACTGGACATGGGCGTATCGACGCGAGGCGGAACATTTCATCGAAAATGTTCGGAACGACACACCGTTCAGGTCTTCCGGTGAGGACACCTTGACCGATGTGCGATTGTTTGAAGATATCTATCGGAGGCTTTTGGAGCAGCGTCGGAAATGACTGAACGAGGCGCCAATAGTCGAGGAGAAAGGAGAGAACTATGTCAGATTTTGTAACGGTTGCAAAAACGTCGGATATTCGACAGGGACGGGGTAAGGCGTTCACCGTCAACGGGAAACGGATTGCAGTTTTCAACGCCGACAACGAAAATTTCTATGCCTTAGCCAATGCGTGTGCCCATGCGCTGGGTCCACTGGGCAGAGGACGAGTCAGGAACGGGGCGGTCATCTGCCCGGTTCACAGCTACGCCTACGATGTCACAAACGGACGTTGTCATACGGATGAACGGCTCCGCGTTAGATCCTACGAAGTGATTGTTGAAGACGATGAGATTAAGGTCAAGTGTTGAGGTCGTCCTCATTTGAGGGTTCTGCGGTAGGCGTATCTGACTGGTTTTCAATCCGACGGTTGAGCCGCGTGATGTAACGCAACGTCGTCGAGAAAATCATGTCCAAGGTGGCGATGTCCCGCTGCTCTAACCGCGTCCGCGAAAACACACGCCGCAACGACTTCAAAAAGGTCTCCCAATCGTGATTATAAGGGGTAACACCGATCCGTTGTAGAAGGTTTGTAATGCGTCCGTAAAACGCCTCTATCTCGTTGACATCGGCATATTCTAATTCCGCTGGTGGAATATTATCTGCGCTAGCGAGAAAAACTTCGTAGGCAAAAACCTGCACCGCTTGTGCCAGATTTAGGGACGGATTTTTCGCAGCCATCGGGACGCTTGCTATCAACTGACAGCGGCTAATCTGGGAGGTGGATAGCCCGAAATCCTCGCGCCCAAATAGCAGCCCGACCTGCTGACGCTGCGAAATGGAGGCAATCTTCTGCGCTGCTTCTCTCGCTGAAACGGAGGGCGGCAGTCTGGGGTCGCGCCGCCGATGGGTCGTGCCGACGAGAAACTGAACCCCTTCGAGGGCATCTTCTAACGTCTCTACGACACGGCAGTTCTCAATAACGTCCGTCGCACCGTGCGCCATATACCACGTCGGTTTCGCCTCAAGAAACGGGATAGGATTCACGAGATACAGTTGGGAGAGTCCCATCCCCTTCAACGCCCGCGCCGCAGAGCCGATATTGCCCGGTTCGCGCGGCTCGGATAGGATAACCCGAATATTGTCCAAATTTGTCGGCACATCAACCCGTATCGCCCGCTGACGTCCAATAGGTTCAGGACTAGAGGTTGTTTCGTCTATATCACTCTGCTGTTTCGTCATCGTTGACCTTTTCATCAATGTATCGTGCGCGTCCAAATTAACTTACGCATCACGTTTCATTCATCGGACCGGATGCCGTAATAATTCGCGTAAAATTGTTCGCTCTCTCGACGGAGCCATTCCTGATCGGTTGCTTGAACGCCGAACCGCTGGTGCGAAAACATAGCCAAATCTTCGCCGGGATCTCCGTCGATTATCCAATTCGCTAGCCATCGACCGACTGCCGGGGAACCGGCAATACCCAACGCAGCGCAACCGGTGGCTAAATAGAGCCGATCAATCCCCGTCACTGGACCAATCAGATACGCACCGTCGGGCGCGAATGTAGTCATGCCGCGTCGATACTCAGCGATTTCAAGATCCGTCAGAATCGGGAAGGTTGGGGCGAGCCGTCTCTGCGCCTCTGCCATGACCGCCACAGGCGGTTCAATATCCCCCGTCCTGAAGTCAGGGGGCATCGCCTCCAAATCAATGCTGACCGGCGTCGGTTCAAAGAACCCGTAGAGATAACCCCCTTGGTCAGGTCTGAGATAGCAGCTGACATCGGTGACACGCACCGCTGGGTGATGATCAGGGATGCCGGGAGTCGGCACCGTGCGAGCGCGTTGATGGCGGATCGGTTGCACCGCCGAGGTTGCACCAACCGCTTTGGCAAGCCCGGCACCCCACGGTCCCGCGGTTACCACGACTTGATTTGACCCAATAAAACCGTCAGTCGTCTCAACACCGAGGACCTCCCCATTGCGCTGCCGAAAGCCTGTTACAGGTGTGTTCAATTGGATCTGAACGCCCAGATCTTTCGCTGCGGCGGCATAAGCGAGGGCACACTGTTGGGGATCGACATATCCATCGTTGGGAACGAAATATCCGCCCTCAACCTTGGTTAGATCCATCGCAGGGGCGAGGCGAGCCATCTCGGTGTGGGAAATGAAATCCGCTTCGATTCCGTTTAGATGAGAGCGTTCAACTTGACGAGCGTAGGCGTCCATCCGTTCTGGCGTGAGTGCCACCATCAAACTCCCGGTCTGACGCAGACCGGGGTCATGTCCGGTCTCCTTCGGAAACTGAGAGAACAGTTCAAGGGCGTATCGGATCGCCTGCAACATCGTAACCGAGGGACGGATTTGACCGACCAATCCCGCAGCTTGGGGCGTCGTCTCCTCAGCGATTGCATCGTTGCGCTCCAGAACGAGAATATCCTTTTGCCCAAACTTTGCTAAATGGTAGGCGGTGCTCAGTCCCCATATCCCGCCACCGACGATTAAAACTTCCGTTTGTTGTGCCATTTTCTTTCCTCAAAGTATGTCAGGAGATCCCTATGGAACTTTTCGACGCCATCTCCCAACGCCGTACCCATCGCGGAGCATTCCGCACGGACGCAATTTCTCAAGAACACCTTGACCAGCTCATCCAAGCAGCCCAGTGGGCACCCTCCCCATTCAACACACAGCCTTGGGAGTTTCTCATCATCCGTGAAGATGAAGGGAAAAATGCCCTCGCCGAATTGACCGCACAGAGTGTTGTCGAACAATTCAAGGACAGCACCTTCTTAGACGATAATAGCCGCTGGATGCGCCTGACCGAAGCGGAATGGGAAGAACGCGGCGATGGTGTGCTGCTGACCGATCACATTGATCTCCCGCCTATGTTCCGCAAAGATCCAAGTAAACTCAAGCCGCTGTTGAAACATGCGAAACATCTCAGCATTTTGGGACATCTGGGAGCAGGCAAGCTGCCCGCCAAAGAGATTTCCGAGCTAGTCCGCACCGCACCGCTGCTCATCCTCATCCTGATGGATAATACCAGACGCCCACCCGGTGAAGGCGGAGATCGGTGGATGTGGCTGGGCATGGGAGCCGCCCTCCAAAATCTGCTGCTAACAGCAACAGCACTCAACATTGGCACGCAGTTTGTCAGCGCACCACTTGAAAGTCAGGGGGATCGAGCGCGGATTCAGAAACTCTTTAATATCCCCGACTCCCACGAAGTCATCACCCTACTCCGCCTCGGCTACCTAGACTCAACGACTGGCAAATCCGTCCGCTTGCCCTCCTCAACGGTTATACGCCGTGAAAAATACTAAAGCAACCTCTTTGTTACCTAACGCAAGTTGCCACATGTCGCCCCGCTGGGGCTTTAGGGGTGAAGGCATTTGCTTTGCTATACACAGGTCGCCCCACTGGGGCTATAAAAAGGTTCTCTCTAGAGGATGCCATGTACAATGAATCCATTGAAATTCGGCATTCTGTCGAGATATGAATCTCGACCTACAAATTCTACTCTTGCTGTATACATTGCGCTCCTCTGGAGCGCAGGAATTGAGCCTATCGCTGTTCTATAGACATATCGCTCCTCTGGAGCGAAGACTTCCGACCTCTGTGGATCGATTTTCCAAAATCGACATGCTGTGTCGAGATATGAATCTCGACCTACTAACCCAATTACCTAATGAACCAATGTACCAATGAACTACTACAGTCGTCGAGCAATCGCCCCCAACAACTGATCTAACTCCCGAATCCGCATCAACTTCGCTCCGCCCACCAAAACCGCCACTCCCAATCCGATTGGGACAAACACACCGACGAGCCGGGCGATAATACTCTCCACGCCAAGCCAACCCTCGATCTGTGTGTATCCCCACCAACAGACCGTGCCCATCACAGCCGAAACCACTGCGAGTTTAATCAGCAGCAACCAGATACCGTCTAATCCCAATCCCTCAGCCTTCCCTCGCAAAAGAAACAGCAGCACGAGAAAATTCAGCGTAATCGTGCAGGAGGTCGACAGCGCAAGCGACCGGTGGTCGAAGCCGAGCCGGTAGATAAAGAGGTAGTTCAGGGTGATATTAAGTCCGACGGTGCACAAGCTAACCACTGCCGGTGTGCGCGTATCGTTGAAGGTGTAAAACCCATCTGTCGCAATCTTGATCGCCGAAAAGCCGCACAACCCAAAGCCGTAGTAGAATAGCGCGACCGCCGTCTGCTGTGTATCCAATGGATTCGCCTGTCCACCCTCAAAGATCAGGCGACAGATCGGCTCAGCGAGCACCATCAACCCAACCGACGCAGGCAGCGTCAGCAGAAACATGAGGCGGAGCGCGTACGAGAAAGCACGGCGATACGCCTCCATGTCCCCCTCTGCAACCAACCTCGCAAGATTCGGAAGGGCAACCGTCGAAATCGCAACGCCAAAAACGCCGATCGGCAGGTGCATCAGCCGAAAGGCACGGTTAATCCACGTCAACCACCCCTGCCCCTCCGATGCGAAGATCGAGTTGACCAAGACGTTCAGCTGCAACGCAGCAACCCCAAGGATCGCGGGACCGATAAGCCGCATCACCTGCCGCACCCGTTCATCACGAAAACTGAGAAGTGGTTGATAGCGGAATCCGACGTGCCGCGTGGAAGGCACCTGAATCAGGAACTGTAACGCACCTCCAACGAGCACGCCAACCGCCATCCCCGTTGTCCGGTGCAGGTCAAAACTCGGCGCGAGGTAGTAACCACATACCCCAACAATTAAGGATCCAACGTTAAAAAAAGAGGACGCAGAGGCGGGCAGTCCAAACTTCCCCTTGCTGTTGAGAAGCCCCATCGTCACCGCAGCTAACGAAACCAGTATCAGGTACGGAAACATAATCTGCGTCAGATAGACGGTCAGATCGCGTTTGGAATCGAAGCCGAAGTGTTCCGACGGATCGAGCGGCACCTCCTGAAACCCCTTGCCGGTGAATATTAGATCAATAATGGCAGGGGCAGCGAAAATTCCAATGACCGTTATCAGCGTAAGCAGCAGAAAAGTCGCATTGAAAACCCGGCTCGCCAGTCGCCAAGCCGCCTCTTCGCCGTCCTCCAAATCGGTCGCCGTAAACGTTGTCACAAATGCCTTGCTCAACGCACCTTCGCCGAACAGATCCCGCATCAGGTTCGGAATCCGAAACGCCGCATAGAACGCATCGCCGCCAACACCAGCGGCAAAGTAGTAGGCGATTACCTTCTCACGAACCAGCCCAAGCAGGCGCGACGCCATCACGGCGATACTAACGATCCCCGCCGATCGGGTGACGCGCTGCTGGTCTTCTGAAGTAGAGGCTGTGGCGGTATCAATTCCATTTTCCATCAATAACCTAAATTAGTAGTAGGCACACGCCGTGTGCCGTAACCATTGTGCAAATTACCGCACAGTATGTCAAATGTCAACAGAATTTAGCAACTTGCGTTATACTTACAGAAGCAACTCCCTTTTCAGTTTCTGAAAGTCCTATATCACATTGAAGGAGACCAAAATCATGAACCGAGAAAAACTTTCGCTTCTCGCCAAAGATTTGACAAAAGAATATCCTCGAAGTCCAAGAGAAACATTAGGAGGATACGTGATTGCTGCTAGAAGTGTTGACAAATGCCGCGCAGCACTGCTTGGAATTAATGGCGAATATAATTATTACCCCTGTTCCCTCGCTTCTCATCTGTTTGACTTCGCGGGCATTACCCAAGAAGAGTTCAAAGAGTTCGTCGCAACTGGAGCAACTGATGATGAAATCGCTGAATGGTTAAAGTCGAAATCGAAGGTTCAGGATCAGATGGAAATCATTCGTTGGAACTACCGATTGCGAGACATGTGCATTAGCGAGATGCCCGATGGCGCACAGGAATATCTTGAAGAGTACATAGAAGAATCTGTTCCGAAGCATCGTCCTGTTTACGTTTGGTTCGACGTATACGATTTAGAGGAAGAACGTCTTTAGCATAATTCTGTTACGGAGGTGACATACCAATGGCTGTACGTGTATTTGTTGGTTGGATTGCGTGTTGGGTTTCACTCAATCCATCTATAAGACCGTGTTGTTGAAAGCCCTCAACTCTATTGTCCTTGATTGAGATTCGCGTCTAATCGTTCAACCCAACCTACCCTAATGCTCGTTTTCGTCGGCGATATAATCACTGGCATCGAGTGCTTTAACCCGTGGCGAGAAGACCTTGTGAAAGATTTCGAGCTGTTCACATAGCCACTGGTGCTGGCTATCCCAGTCTCCGCGGTTTTCAAGATCGATTTCCTCCAGTGAACGGCTTATGTAACTCTGCTTCTTTCCGTACCTTTCCTCCCACTCCAATTTCGCACCGACTTCTTTTTCAATATCCGCCTTGTCCCTTTCCAAGAGGCAGAAATGAGGTTTTGCATCCGGCCCCATGAGCGTGAGATCAACACAGATCCACTTCTCACGTTTATTGATAGTAGTCTCAAGCCGGAAGTGAGAACGATCGATACCAAAGCCTAGCCAGTTCTGCGCTAAGGGTTTTACAGGATTAATTACACCGTTGCGCTCTTCCAGAAGATCTCGTAGTCCCGTCCAGTATTCGAGATACAGTTGATTTGTGGAAGTTAACTCGTTACGCGATATTCTCGAAACGGTCTTCTGCCAGTTATTGGGGTGTGAAACCACGTTAAACTTCGGTGCTTTCCGTGAATCACCAATCCGCCACAATTCAATCTCTAACCCGAAGAAACTGAACCCTTCAGGCGTAATCTCGTTGAGCCAGTCTAGTGCAGCGCGGTGCTCATCCGTAAAACTCTTGGCAATCCAGACCACTGTAACAGCGTCCAACCCGGCGGCATAGGTCAACAACTGACCGAGATGGGTGTGGTTTGTTGGCTCAAGTTGATTCTCAATGACCACCCACTTGTCTGTTGATGTTTCCTCGTTTGCTGATATTTCCTTGCACAAAATATCAGCCTTGAATGGACCAACCTTTTTTTCTTCTTCTTCAACTTCGAGCACAACTCCAATCGTCTCCCCGAGCAGGCTTATATTTTCTTCGCGAGCCAACCAAGGGGTGAAGTCCCTCGCTTCATCCTCCCAAAGGTCCCTAAGCGGCACCCTGATTAAGCGTCCAAGTTCTTCTTCCATTATCTCTACCTCCTCTAGGTCAATTCCAATCCACCGGCGACTTCATCTGTCCCAACAACGTCCGACGAATCCAATCAAACGCTTGGACCACCAACCACCGACGAATATGATCGCTGTCCTGATAATTGCGACTCCGCTCAAAGAGGATCGCGCCCTCACCCGGTCCATTCATGGCAATAAAGGTGGACGAATCTTCATAGGGACCAATCATTGCAAGTCCCATACCACCCGACGGCGTAACCCGCTCCGCAAGAGCAACAGCGAGGGAACGTGCTTCCTCAACATCTGTAGGATCGGAAATATCAGCACCCGAATCCTTCAACGCCTCCGTTAAATTAGTCGGAGCCAAGTCGTTCGCAACTAAGTCGGAGTAGCCGGACTCAATAAGATCTCGTGCGAGTTGACCGCCGGTGAGCGTATCAACGACACCTATCTTGAGCGATTTCTCCTGCATCAAATCACCAACAACCTCTGCCACCGTTACCTTCCCCTCACCATAAACGGCAACCCCCAACCGCTCACGGAGTTTTTCTTCCATCCCAGCGACGAGCGTATCTGCTTCTTCTTCCGTGTCCGCCTTTGCGGTGATTCGCACATCAGTCTGACCGATGTGTGCTGCTAGTCCAACGGTCGGATTGCCCTCTGTCATCAAATCGCCGATGCCCCGATCGATGTTACTTTCGCCCACAGCACATGTGCGTAGCACACGGACCCGTGTGATCTTAATTCCACCCATCCGTTCAATCAGCAGCGGGATAACGGTATTCTCCATCATGTGGTCAAGCTCCCTCGGAACGCCCGGCAGCGAAATGATGCAGCCCCGCCCATTTACGTCTTCACTCAGATAGCACGGTGCCGTTCCGACAGGGTTTGTCAGGGGAGTTGCGCCTTCGGGAATATAGGCTTGTCGCTTGTTGTTATCCGCCATAGGGCGACCAAACCGGCTGAAACGCGCCGCAATCTCTGCCTCTAATTCCGTGCTGTATACCAATTTCCGCCCCGTCGCATTGGCAACCGCTTGGCGTGTGACATCGTCCACGGTAGGCCCAATGCCCCCAGAGGTGATAATGACATCCGACCGATCCAACGCCAAGTCGAGGACCTCCGTAATCCGATCAAGGTTATCGCCGACGGTCGTTTTGTAGTATAGATCCAGCCCAATATCCCGGAGCGCGAGTGCCAATCTATTGGCATTTGTATCGACAATCTCTCCGAGCAGTAGCTCAGTTCCAATCATAACAATTTCTGCGTGCATGTAATGCCTCTTATGTTAAGAATTTGTGCGGAGAAACCTCTTTAGCCCTAAAACCCCGTCTTTTAAGCGTCTTCGTCCCGATTTATCGGGGGCGGGGATACAGGGACGCTTTAGCAAAGTTTTTTTTAAGCCTTTAGGCTTGACTGAAACATCGAAAAGTGCTACAATTTACTTTAGAGGCTGGGGGTTCTACCGATTGTTAGCAGGGGTAAAATCCGCAACAGTGGGATATGCCGACGGGCATGAGAACACCCGATAACCTCGTTCAAGTTGTCCTTCGGGGCAGCGGGCAGGGCATTGTCCGTTGCGTTAGCGGTATGTAAGACGGGCTTCGGTTCGCAGCCGTGCTTGACCGCACAATTTCCAAACTAAAGAGAATCTCCGTTCTTTAGGGCGGAGAGTATGTCAACCTCTGGAGTTAGTGCATATCAATTGTATAGGGAACGCAGATCTGCGTTCCCTACGAACAACGAACCAATCAATTTTCTGCCCGCAACACAACATTGCTTGCTTCAAACTCCCAAACCTCGTTATAAACGGTTGGGCGTGGTCGAGCGGGCGGGTAGTCGGGCGGCGGATTCTTCGGATCCCACAATTCCAGCCGATCCCGACCACGCGGTTTGTCTAACCATTCCCTATCCGCGTCTGATGCCTCAATCTCCCGCTGCAAGATGAACTCCACCCAATCAAATGCGGAGATAGCGACCTGTGCCAGAAACACCCGTTTCACGTCTTGACCGTCCCAAGTAGCCAAGTCCGGCACAATGATAGGACCTGTACAGACTTGGAACTCCTTGTCCACCGCATTGAGGTTCATGACATCCATAGGATATTCGACCGAGATACTGAGGTTACGTTCGTTATCACGGTAGGTAGATCGTGCATTCAGCAGATCCCCGTTCAGGGTTGCATCAATGACCTCACCGACATCCGTCAGTTCAGAGAAATCAGAATGCGAACGTACATCGACTTTATAACGCTGATAAATCTCGCTAAGTTTTCTTGTTGAAGCTGCTTCGGGTTCGTCGCTCGGTCTCCTCGCAATGTTCAACTGGGATTCATCGCTGAAAGCCATGCGCCACTCACCACTGGGAATCTGAAACATATTTCTGGACGCAATCGTGTATTCGCTTCGACACGGTGCTCCCACAAACATCTTTGTAACATGACCACTCGCTTCGTCCCGTATCTCACAACTGGCTTCGAGACCAAATCGGACATGATACACCTGACCCGGCTCTCCCACAAAACCGCCGGCATAGCGATAGTAGGGATCTGGTGTCCACGGATGCGTATGCCAAGTAAATGTCGAGCGTGAAAAGTCAATCATCGTATATCTCCTTTCAAGGGTTCGCCAATTCAATGAATTAATGAACTACAGGACTTACGCAAATTTAGCACGCGGCGCGAGAGTTTTTAACCCCCTAAATCCCCCTTATCAGGGGGACTTATGAACTAGTGAACCAACACTACCGATCCTTTAGATAAACATAAGGTCTTCCCCGCCACCGCATACGACGACCCCGCCCGATGATCGTCAGTTCATACCAATCATCGCGCTCCAACGTAATGTCCGCAGCCTTCGCGCCCTCCTCAATGTGGTCAGGGTTGCCCGTGCCCACAAGCGGAATAACACCGCCGGGGAGTGCCATCAACCACGCCAGTGAGATCTGCCCCGGCGTTACGCCATACCGTTCAGCAACAATCTTCACCTGCGCCACCACACCCTGTTCCCGCTGCTCCTGCCAATCTCCGTATCCTTGGTCGAAGGTGTGCGGCAGCGGCTTATTCCCAGTGAGAAGCCCACCGGCAAGCGGACTGTAGCAGAGCATGTTCATCTTCTTTTCCAGACAGACAGCGGCTAAACCGACCTCCAACGGCTCTTGGCTTAACAGGTGAAATAGCGTCTGCAACGCCTCCACACGCGTATACGCTGAGATCGCGCGAATTTCATCTGGCGAATAGTTGCTCACACCGACATGCCGAATCTTCCCTTCCGCCTTCAGATCTTCTAGGGCGCGGGCAGTTTCCTCCGGATGCGCTAGGTAATCAATACGGTGCGGCTGATACAGATCTATGTACTCCATGCCCAGACGCTTGAGCGACCCCTCACAGCACTCCTTGATATAAGGAGCAGATAGATTCCACGTATACACATTCTCATACCGCAGGGCGGCGCATTTGGAGGCGATAATCACTTTTTCTCGTGGGATACTCCCCTCACGGATCGCTTCGCCAAGTATCTTTTCGGATTCGCCATCGCCATAGATGTCAGCGGTATCATATAGAGTAATTCCAAGTTCATAAGCGCGATGGACGGTTGCTATGCTGCGCTCCTTCGCGCTAGGAGTCAGGCTCAGGCACCCCAAGGCGACAAGGGAAACTTCCTGTCCAGTTGTGCCAAGCTCCACATATTTCATTTATCTCCTCCTGCATCGTTCGGAAGTATAAGGCTCATTCTTCAACATTAGGTAGGAACTATGGTAGATTTTAGAATTACTGAGACACTCCCAATGGACAGCTAACCCCCTAAATCCCCCTTATCAGGGGGACTTTTGAAACTTCGCGAGGGTTGGAGTTATTGGCAAATGTCTACTTATTTTTCTAATTCACCATAAAAAGTGTGTATGACTGGAAAATTTCACGCAGCCGCATAGGCAAGGCAGCGAGGGGATTATAGAACGATCCGTTAAATCCAGTATTTTAAGTATTTTTGAGTTGAGTAGAATTATAACTGTCAGACGATAGAATTGCAAGTGCTAGTTTTGGCGTGAAAATTGGAGGATTTTAATCGAAAAACCAAGGGGATGGCAGAATGCATCAATGAACTATGGTAGATTTTAGAATTAATTAGACACTGCCAATCGGCGAGGTTAGGAAACCTCGCTTATCGGGGCTGGAAAAATTCGGACGATGACCCCGGTAGGTGCGGTTTGTAACCGCACCGCATCGGCGCAGTTAGAAACAGCGCCTACCAAACACGGGGAACGAAAGTGTCTATTTATTTTTATGATTCACTATAATTTAATGAATTAATAAAGACAATTGACAGAACAGATAACATTTATTATAATCCCAATGAGGAGGACGATTTATGATAAGAGCAGGAATCATCGGTTGTGGTGGAATCACTGAGCGGCGGCATGGACCCATGCTAGCGAGCTTGAACGATAGCGTAACGGTTGCAGCATTGGCAGATCTTGCCCAAGAGCGCCTTGACTTAATGGGCGGAAAACTCGGCGTTGGATCTGAAAACCTTTATACCAATTGGGAGGAGATGCTTGCCAAAGAAAAATTGGACTTGGTCCATATCTGCACCCCGCACCATCTGCATGAACCCCAAGCTATCGCGGCTATGGAGAGTGGTGCCCATGTGTTCCTCGAAAAACCTATCGCCACCCGTTTGGAGGAGGTCGATAGGATGATCGCTGCGTCGGAACGTACCGGTCGCAAGATGACCGTCGGACACAATCAACTCTTTTCAGCTGCGCATCGGGCAGCGATGGAGCAGATAGGGGCGGGCGCGATAGGCTCCGTGTTTCTGGTACGTACCGAGGGTCTCGGCGGATCTCATGTGGTCGGTCGCGGCATCTCTCAGCAGTGGCGCACCCAAGCCATAGCAGGAGGCGGCGGTCCCCTAATCGACAACGGCTATCACCAAGTCTACACCGCGCTTAACTACATCGGTTCGCCGGCAGTCCGTGTCTACGCACGGATCGGTCGCTATGTGCAGGATATTGAGGTGGAAGATACAGCACTCGTTCTGATTGAACACGCCAACGGCGCGACCACCTCACTACAAGTCGGTTGGTCAGCTTTGGCGGGGGGAACAAGTGTGAATGAGATTATAGGCACTGAGGGACAGATCCGATTTGGTGGAGGTGAGGCACCGGTGTCGGTGTGGCGCAAAGCGACCGGCGAGTGGACGCATCCGCCGGTAGATACAGAGGGACCGGACGAACTTGGCTTGCCAGTGGCAGTACGCCGCTTCGTGGAAGCGATCGAAAACGATGGGGAGGTCCCGGTCTCCCCCGCCGAAGGACGCCATGTTTTGGCTATCGTCTTAGCGGCATATCAGTCGGGTCAGAGCGGAGAAGTTGTGGAGGTGGACAAACTATGAGTGAAAACCCGTTTCAACTAAACTATATCCTCGCTTCGTGTATGTACGGCACGCTACCATTGGCTGAGATCGTCCCCGAAGTGAAGAAGATCGGGAGTGACCGTATCGATATCTGGCCTCGTGTCCACGGGGACCAGCGAGAACAGGTTGAATCTATGGGGAATGACGCTTTCGCAGAGTTACTCGCAACCCACGGGGTGGGGTTAGGTATATCGACCCGCTTCGATCTGGGTCCCTTCGGCCTAGCGGAGGAGATGGCGTTTGCCCGTGACTTTGGAGCTTCCCTCATCGTGACCGGCAGCCAAGGGCCCAAGGATTTAGTGGGAGAGGACCTGCGTGCAGCAGTCGCTGATTTTGCCGAAGCGTTAAAGCCTCATATCGCTGCTGCCGAGAAGCACGATATCACTATCAGCATTGAAAACCACAGCAGCGCGCTGATCGAATCGCTCGACTCAATGAGGTGGCTGATCGAGTTCACCGATTCGCCACATCTTGGCATTGCTTTGGCACCTTACCACCTGCCTGACGACGCCGAACTAGTAGCGCAGCTGATTGAGGACTTGGGACCGGGATTAGCCCTATTCTATGCGTGGCAACACGGCATGGGCTGCCACGAGAAATTGCCCAAAGAACAGGAATTGATGCAGATGCCCGGACGGGGCGACTTGGATTTCGCGCCGATTCTCTCTGCATTGAAAAAGACTGCCTTCTCCGGCTGGACGGAAATCTTCATGCACCCCGTTCCGCGGGGTATTCCAATTCTGGACACGGCAGCGGACGTAACTGATGAGATTAACCGCGCCCGAAAATACCTAGACGAACTCGCCCAAACTGTCTGAATCACGGATAGCAGGATTTTTGGGCAGGCACAAGGGGTGCCCTATTGTAGGTCGATTTTCCAAAATCGACATTTGGGAGTCGAGATATGAATCTCGACCTACAAGCGAACAAAACGACGAACTGTACATACGGACAGGGTTCCCCTGACCGTTAAACCCTCTATCTTCCTCTCCAGTTTTGAATCCCGATCTTATCGGGGAGGAGTGCAATGTACAGGAGTTATCAACTCAATCAACCAATCAACAAATGCTTTTCACGTTTCACGCATTACGTTTCACGCTCAGGAGGTCACCATGAAAACCAAAATTCTGGGACGCACAGGACTTGAGGTCACCATCATCGGACTTGGAACCATATACATCGGCAGCCAACCGTCGGAGCCACCACGGGACCTAGATGAAGAGATGGGAGCGCAGGCGGTTCAAGCGGCTATTGAGGCGGGTTGTACGCTGGTCGATACCGCCCCGCTCTATGGGGGTACAACCGTTGAGAAGATTGTCGGCAATGCGCTCAGGGACCGCCCAGACCTTGCCGCCAAATGCACCGTCGTCACCAAAACGGGTGCCTACCGGGAGGGGAAAGACCATTCCTTTGACGGCACCTTACGCAGCGTGGAGGCTAGCCTTGAACGGCTTGGACTCGAACAACTCGATCTAGTCTACATCCATGACGCGATGGGCGTACCGATGGAAGATGTGATGAGCGAAAATGGCGCACTGGGGGCGTTGCGGAGACTTCAGAACGAAGGGGTCGTCCGCTTTATCGGCTCTGCCTCCAACGATCCGCCGACCAACACCCCTTATATTGAGACCGGAGAATTTGACGCGGCGGTTGTCCCCGATGCGTGGAGTCTGCTGAACCAAGAAGCCGCTGAACGAATTCTACCCGCTGCCGAGAAATATAACATCGGAATCTCGTGTGCCACACCGCTTGAGATAGGAGTTCTAGCGACGGGGCCTGTACCGGGGAGGGATTACGGCAGACGAGCTTTCAGTCAAGAGTGTCTGGATCACGTTGCCAAAATCCAACGGCTCTGCCAAGACTACGAAATCCCCCTCCTCGCCGCAGCGTTGCAGTGGTGCACCCGCCACCCGCAGGTGACAACGGCGATTCCGGGGGCACGAACCCCCGAAGAGGCGGTAGAAAATGTGAAAGCCGCTGAGTTAGAGATTCCAGAAGCCTTTTGGGATGATCTCGATCCGCTTGTGCGCCACTGGGAAAAGGGCGTTCACCGATAAAAAAATAATGCGTAATACGTAAAAACCTTACGCATTACGCATTACCATCGTCTCTGCGGTCAAACTTTAGCCATAACAATTCAGTCCCCTCATCCCTTCAACTCTGCCACTCGCGCCTCCAACTCCGCTAGATTGAAACGCACGCTGACGACGGAATGCTCCTCGCCCGGTTTGTGGATCAGGTAGGTGGTAGCGACGAATGTGCCGTCCGGCAGCACCTCCAAACCGGCGTAGCCACAGTCCCCGTACTCTTCGGGCGGAAAGTTGCCCTGATGCCGTAGCAACAGCACACGATATTCCCCCCGTCCTCCATTGACAAGATCATCGTAAGTGCCGACCCACGCTACAAAATTGAATTTCGTCGAACTGGCGAGCGCGGTGTCTCGGAAAACAACCACCAACCGACCATCGGGCGCGTAAGCGAGGTTGTGCCGATCTCCAGTGACACCGGCAGCCGCTTCCCTGCATTCCGACCATGTTTCACCTTCGTCGTCGCTAGTGATGACCATCGCGTTGTACCCCCGCGACTGCTCACGCATCACCGCCGCGATCTGCTTCCCGTCCGGTGAGCGGATAACGCCCGGTTCGTCCGGCAGCGCGTCGTCGTGCTGCGCGATTAACCGCTGCTTCCCCCATGTCAATCCACCGTCCGCGGTAATACTCTGCACAATGACGTGATCGCCGTGGCTTCTGGTTCCGCGGTCAACATATATCGCGATATATCGCCCGTCCGAAATCGGTATGACGCGGTTTGGGACGACGATACAGTGTAACCCATTCGGTTCAAACGGTGTCCACGTCTCACCGTTATCCTCCGAAATCGACTGGCGCATCTCGCCGTTGCCCTCCAGAACTATCAGGCGTTCTACCCCGCCTGGCCCAACGAGACGATGAATACACGGGCAGTTTTTTGCGGTCTTCCAATTTTCAGGCACAGGCAGCCGATCGCTCCACGTCAGACCGCCGTCCGTGCTCTTTTTCAGCAGGCAAGCGGGACCGCCATGTCCCATCGGATAGGTGCAGAACATCGTTCTGTTGTCCGGCATCAGTACCGTGTCCGGATGGCCGAGATATTGTCCCGCCTGTTTGTCCACAACGACCTGCCGATGCTCCTCATCAGATATGTCAATCGTCGGAACAGAGATGTCAATCGGTTGCGTCCGATTCCAGTCTAGCGGAATGGTCTCTCCTCGCACATTAAAATTGTGTATCCGCAACGTCCCTTCATAGGAGCAGAATCCGAACCTTGTCAGTTCACCGCCAAACAGAAAGTGCTTTACCGCTGTCCCATCAACGATGATTACAACCCTTGTCCCCTTACGGACAATCTCAAAATTAAACGGTACACCCGGCGTAACCCAATCGGAAGAGAATGCCATCTGCTGATGTCCGAGCACTTCACGGGGCCAGAAAACGTAGCTCAGACGCTGAAAACCGCTGATTCCAACATTATTAGTGCCAACCACAAAATTCGGTTTATCGTCTTCGCTGCGGATGGAGAGTCTGGCTCTGAGATGAAAATCGTTGCGACCGATCCCACAACCCGCGTATAGCAGGGATTTTTTGCCATAAATCTCAATATATCCCATTTCAAACTCCCAACCGAGTCCAATTTCCCGGATGTTCTTGGGAACGCCATTCTCAACAAAAACCGTTCGGGAGTCCGCACGGTTCGCCCCGTCATCGGTCGCACCAAACGCTAACTCGACGAAGGAGGCACCAGTCATATACATACCGCTCTTCTCCTGTCATACTGCAAAAATAGTAGTAGGCATACTCCGTATGCCGTAACCTCTGTATCCGTAACCATCGTAGATCGGGTTGAAGGATAGCGAAACCCCACACCTCAATGAACCAATGAACTAGTAAACTAACCCAGTCCAGTGGGGTGATATGTAGTAGCTTACGCTAATATAGGCTACTATAGGCAGTGTATCAGACCGTAGATGCCATGTCAAGTCCGCCCTAGATGTTTTCTATCCTTGACAATTCCACAATAACATAATACAATGATGCGGCAAACAATAGACAATAGCGGCAACAGGGGAGGCGAATCATGGAATATAAAGCGTTTGGGCAGACCGGGATGCAGGTCTCAGCGATTGGGTTCGGTTGCTGGGAGATGGGCGGCGGTTACGGTTCGATTGAGGAAACGGAGGTCATCGGAGCGATCCATCGCGCCCTAGACCTCGGCATCAACTGTTTTGATACCGCCGAAGCCTACGGTATGGGTAGGTCTGAAGAAATGTTGGCACGGGCATTGGGAAACCGACGCAAAGACGTTATCGTTGTCTCAAAGTTCGGCATTAACTACGACAACGACCGCCCCAAAGGACGGGATAGCCGTCGCGCAATGGCACACGCTGCGATAGATCTTCGTTTGAAGGCACTGAACACCGACTATGTCGATGTGTATCTGGTGCATTGGCCCGACCGCACCACCCCGTTTGATGAAACGATGGAGGCGTTGGAAGAGATTGTACAGCAGGGCAAGGCGAGATTTGTCGGTCTCTCCAATTTTACCATCGACGAAATCAAGACGTGCATGGACACGCGGCGCGTCGATGTGATACAATACGCCTGCAACTTGTTTGATCGGCGCATGGCGAAATGGATCTTCCCCTACGCCCAAGAGAACGGCATCGGTGTCATGACATACGGCTCGCTCGCCTACGGCATGTTAGCGGGAGCGTTCACCGAGGAAACAACATTTGAGGATGACGATTGGCGGCGCAGAGGCGGCAGCAATATGTCGCTAAAACTGTTTCTGCCGGGGATCTTCCAACGCAATGTTCAAGCGGTAAACAAACTCAAAGAAATTGCGGAAGGGCTTGGGAAAAAGCTGCCGCACCTCGCACTCAATTGGGTGATGTCCAACCCAGCGGTTAGCGTTTCGCTCGTTGGGGCAAGGCGGGCTGCTGAAGTAGAAGACAACATGGGCGCGGTCGGTTGGCAACTGACGGACGATGTGAAGGCGGAAATCGATCGCGTCTTCGCTGAGTACGAAATCGATACAGCACCCAACAAATGGACGGAACAGATCGATCAATAATCTGAAACAAAGGAGAAAAAGGTCGCACAGATGCAATCTGCAACCAAATATCGAACAATTTTAATTTTTGGTGCCCCTGGCACAGGAAAAGGAACGCAAGGCAAAATTCTTAACCAGATTCCGGGATTTGTACATGTCGCTTGCGGAGAAGTACTTCGCTCGCTAGACCTTCATAGCAGACTCGGCAAAGTTTTTCTAGAGTACTCCAGCAAAGGGGAGTTTGTCCCGGACGATATAGCGATTCAATTATGGCGTGATTATATCGATAATTTGGTGCAGGAGAAGCAATTCCAACCACAGGTGGACTATTTACTCCTAGATGGTATCCCACGCAATCTACCACAGGCGCGGGCAATGGATTGTCATATCGATGTGCGTCAAATCATCTATCTGCGATGTCAGGACCCAGAGATACTTGTGAAACGTATGAAAAGCCGGGCGCATCGTGAAAAGCGGTTCGACGATGTCAACGAAAAGGTGATTAGACACAGGCTTGAGGAGTATGAGGCACAAACCGCACCGACGCTATCCCACTATTCCCCAGACCTTATCCAAGAGATCGACGCAACCGACACACCTGTAGGGGTTCTCTCCGAAATTACGAACAGCCTCCGAAGAGTGCTCAGTTGATAGCGGCAGGAGCTGCGGTTATATTGCAGCAAGCACCGCCGCGAGTGCCTTGATGTAGCCGACGGAATACGCCAAAGCACCCCCTGCGTCGGGACCATCGCCTTCTAGCGGGAAGATATGGTCTGGATTCAAACAGCCATCAAAACCCACCTCTTTGAGTGCTTGCACAATCTTGAACATATTCATGTCGCCATCGTCCAAGAGCGTCTCCTCGTAACCCCCTGCGGTCGCCAGACTGCCCCGCACATTCCGGAAATGAACCATGAAGATCCGCCCCTTGCGTCCGTAGTTCTGAATCTCATCTAGCACCAACGGTAGTCCGCCGGCTTCTGCCCGTGTCCCACAGCAGTACAGATAGCCCACGTTAGGACTGGGAAACGCATCAATTACCCGATGAAATCCCAATGTACCGAACGGCGTGTCCGGCAGAGGAATGTCCGAAGGGTGGATGGCAAGCTTAATATCGTATTCTTCAGCGATAGGCACAAGCCGCTCGTAGACTCGGCAGAAATGTCGCCACCAGTCATCCAGTTCTTCACGGGTGGGTGGATCGTTAGCCGCAAACAGTCGCCAATGGTGGAACCTGCGCGACTTTAACTCCGCCTCACTTTGAGGCTTGGGTTGGTCGCCGGTCAACCAACGGCTTCCGCCACTGCCGAGAAACCCCGCTCGATGTTCTGACCGATAGAAAGTTATCAGGTGATTGAAGGTGTCCCCTTCAAAGCGCTGACGGGCGATGGGCATACCCGCCTCCCCGAATACCCGCATCGCCTGCTCGGTATTTTCCAACTCCACCTCGCTACCTTCCTCATCCCCCATAAACTTCTCGGTGATATCGGGCAAGGTCACGCGATTGATCCGCAATCCCCATGAGTAGATTTTCTTTTTGATCTTGAGCAGTTCGTCTAGATCCGGGTAGCCCTGTTCCTTGACGCCGGGGAAAAAGTCGCCGGAACCAAAGTCGACGCAGTCGGCTCCCAACTGCGTGATTCGTTTCAGGTATCTATCCGAAAGATCGCCACACCCTACAGTTATGCTGAACATTATATTCTCCTGAATGCTGCCATTGATAGAATACTGCTCACAATGCTATGACTCGCTCAGTATCATCCCACTGTGGCGATATGTGAATGCTCACCTCACAGTTGAGGCGTTCGAGAAACCGCATCAGTCGCTCAACACTGTAGTAGGAAAGTTTGGCAGCCTTAAGGCGGGCAATTTCAGGCTGCTTCACGCCAAGTAACTTAGCTGCCTCCGCTTGCGTTAGCTGGCGTTCGTCCAGAATACGGAAAATTTCTGCTCCTAGCTGCGCTTTCAACAATTCTTCTTCAGCAATCTCATCAGGAAAGCCTAGATCCCTAAAAATGTTGTCGCTGCCTTGTTCAACCTTAATTTTATTACTCATAAACTTCTCTCCATCTCCTTGGCTCGCCTCAATCTCCGTTTAATCAAATCAATTTCCTTCTTGGGTGTACTCACCCCACGCTTCGATTTTTTCTGGAAACAGTGTAATATGTAGATACTTCGACCAATTTTAACGGTATACACCGCCCGATAAGTATTCGTATCAAAGGCATCAACAATTTCAAACACACCAGACTCTATCCCTCTCATCGGTTTTGCCGATGGCGGTGTTACACCGATCTGTACGCGATATAATGCATGTCCAATATCCTTGCGGACAGGCTCAGGAAAAGTCTGTAATCGTTCCCTTGAATCGCCAACCCACCGGACATTTCTGGGGGTTATTATTTCTTGATCCATACCTCATTATAACTAATTAGTTATATGTTTGGCAAGCACGAAATATCAATCTAACTTTACCACAGGAAGCCGTTATTCTTGGGAAAATGAATCTATTCCCACACCGTTTCAGCGATTTCCACTACTCTGACCGCAATTTTTCGGTCTCTGCCTCATCCACAGTCCAAGTGTCCGTATCAATCGCCACACGGTAAACCTCCCGCGCCCGATCAAGGCTCACCTTCCCCTCATGCACATCGCGTAACACCTTCTGTGGATCCCGCTCCACAGAGGGACCGTAACCACCACCACCACAGGATTCCACCCGCATGATATCCCCCGGCTTCAACTGAACAGTGACCTTAGAACCAAGCTTGGTAGCCTCAGCGTCCGGGTTCAGTGTGTAGCGCGCAATCTCCCCGTCATCTCCGCCGAAAAGTCCCCAAGGTCCCCACTTATCTCGATCCGCCAAGATGGTGAACGAGACCTCATGATCAAAGAGGTAATCCCGCCGTAACCCAAGCCCACCGCGAAATTTGCCTGCACCGTCCGAATCATCCACCAACTCATATCGAGCGATGCTAAAAGGATAGTTAATTTCCGTCTCTTCAATCGGTGCGTTCTCGGTGTTCTGCCCGTGACACTGCACGGCATCGGGTCCGTCGCTGGCGACCCGTCCGCCGTACCCACCAGCCATCGTCTCGTAATAGGCGTACAGTTCCCCCGTGCGCGGCGAAGTACCTCCGAATCCCATCTGGCACATCATCGCCTTCGTCCCCGCCGGAATGCGGTCAGGGATAGTCGGTGCAAGTGCCTTGAGCAGGACATCGGTCAATCGTATCTGCGTCTCCCAGCCACCGACAACGGGGAACGGCGGTGCACAGTTGACCACCGTCCCTACCGGCGCATCTATCTGAACCAACCGGTAGAAACCCGCGTTGACCGGTATATCTGGATCAATCAGGCTTTTCAGGACATACGCACACGCGGAAAAGGTTTGGGCGTATGTGGAGTTGACGGGTGCCCGACGTTGGGGTTCGGAACCGTTCAGATCGAAAAGCACACCATCGTCATTGATGACTAACTTCCCCACAAGATGCACAGGCTCATCGGTGTAACCGTCGTTGTCAACGTAGCCATCGGCGGTGAAAACACCTTGAGGCAGCTTGGCAATTTCCGCCCGTGTCCGACGCTCGGTGTAGGCGAGCAGTTGATCGATATAGAAGTTGATCGTTTCAGCGCCCATCCGATCCAGCAGCGCAGTCAATCGACGCACCCCAGTGTTGTTGGAAGCCACCTGCGCCCGAAAGTCGCCCGCGGTCTCGTGCTTGGATCGAATCTGCGCCAGCACAAGGCGAAAAACGTCCGGGTTAATCTCCCCGCCCTCTACCATTTTTACGGCAGAGATAATAACCCCTTCCTGAAAGACTTCGCGGAACGCACCGATGCTAGCGGGTGCGCCGCCGCCCACATCGACATGGTGAGCGAGATTGGCAACATAGCCGAAAAGCTGGTCATTGTAATATACGGGTGAGATGAGGGTAATGTCGTTGAGGTGAACCCCGCCGAGATAGGGATCGTTGGAAAGAATTGCGTCGCCCGGACCCAAATTCTCCGGTCCATATTCTCGGATAACCCGCGGTACAGACTGAGACAACGAACCGAGATGCACAGGCTGTGTGAACGATTGGGCGACGGGTTGCAACCCCCTGTCGAAGAAGGCACACGAAAAATCGGCGCGGGTCTTGATGTTGGTCGAATACGCGCTACGGCGGAGCGCGATTGTCATCTCCTCCGTCGCCTCAATCAACGCGTTACGGATAACTTCAAACTTAATTGGATCAAATGTTGGGGTCATAGTTTGCCTTAACCTAAACGTATCGGAAATTCTTTTTATCTTGATAACGTGCGGTGGTTTCTTGGTTTAGCGGACATTAACCTTACGCTGCACATGTCGCCCCGCTGGGGCTTTGGGGTATGGGGATTCCGGTTTCTATAAACATACCGCCCCGCTGGGGCTAAATGAACCAATTTACTCCACCCGGCGAAACGCCAACCGCTCACCGACAAATCCCTCACGCCAGATACTCGTACACGCCTCTGCCATCTCCTCAAGATTCTCTGTAACCTCAGCGAACCGGTTACCGGGGACAGGTCCCATCGTGGGTGAGAAGATCAGATTGTCCCGTCCGTAGAAAATCGCAAGATCGACCATGCCAGTTTGATAGGCAACCTCGCGCACCGATGGAAGGGTAATGGTGCCGGGCGGAAAGTAGAAGTAGAGCAGGTCGCCGGGGATTGGCATAATTGTCGGATTCTCAAGGCCTATCTCGCTCGGTGCAAACGGTGGGACAAGACAATAAACTTCGTTGCTCGCGTATTTGGCATGAAAAGCATCGTTCTCCTGCGGCAGCGCATTCCAGACCGCCTCGCACGTCTTCGGCGCAAGGTCGTCAAGCATCCGCGCAATACAACTGACATCACGCTTTCTAAGAGTCACTTCAATATATCGATCCATTCTGACCTCCTCGATTTTATATGTTGGTTCATTAGTTCAAGAGTTCATTAATAAACCAATACGCCAACTTACGCTTCACGTTTCACGCCCCACCATCATCAACCGTCCCAAATTGGATTGCGGCGTTGAACGGTTGGCAAGGCGCAAGGCTTCCCACATCGTCACCTGATTCGCCGTCAACACCGTTTTGTCGACCGCCGCCTCAAGTTCAGGCAGAAAATCGACGGTGTGCAACGCGGTGTCGGGAATTAGCACCGCTTCGGCATCGGGATGGTCGTTAGCACACGCAAAGCGCAATACCTCCTCTTGTTCAATAAGAGCGACCTCGTCGCCCGTCCAAACACCGAGACAACCCATGTGCACCACTTCAACCCCACCCGTCTCCAGAAAAGCGCGAAAGGTGTTTGACAGTTCTTCGGGGTAGGTTGCGGCGACGGCGACACGCTTGAGTCCGAGTGCTTTGCTAGCATTGAGGAATGCCAAGGAGGTACTTGATGCCGGCACACCGAGCACATGGACTAAATCCTGCGCTTGACGCTGCGCCCCCTCCACACCAAACGCAAAACTGGCACTTGTGCAAGCCCACATGCAGACAGCGACGTTGTGAGGACGTAACTCCTCCACGCCCGCCAACAGGTATTCTCGACTGCCGGTGACGAGGCTCTCGTCGATTCGATGCAGATTTGGGCTATCGGTATGGACGACCTGCACCGCAACCGGGGGCTTCAACGCAGCGGCAAGGCGTGGATAATCGTCCTCCGCAGAGTAAAGGGGGTAGAGGATACCAATTTTTAGCTTGTTTTCCATTCGTTACGGTTCCTCCGTCAAGTAGTCGTAGACAATCTGTGCGTATCCCTCGGAGTAGCTGCTCTCCATGTAGAAGGCATCGCCATATTTCAGCGGTGACAGTGGGGTGAGATCACACAGCGGAGAAGCACCGAGAGCAATCCTGCCCTGTCCCTTCCCAGCGAAGTGAATCTCTAAATTTTGGGTTGTTTCGCTGCAATCAATTAACTGTTTGAGCGCGGGGCCCGGACCGTCCGCTCTAGGGATAATCTTCAACCGCCAAGCGGGAGTCAAGGAAGGCATCAAATCGTAGGAGATAGCCATTTCCATGCTGGAACCGATATTCAATACCGGTGCCCCGCCGAACGAAGTTTTCGTCACCATGCACCGATCTACCTGCGCCACCTTTAACTTAGCGTACACCTTTGGCGTTCCGTAAATCTCCCTGCCCGCGGCGATACCGGCGGGACCGTCATGAAAAACGTGGGAGCAGTAAAATCCAGTCTGCTCCCTGAAACGGCACTTCATCACAATAAAAGACTCTTGGAAGGGACCATAGTTTGTACAGAAAGGCACCTCCAACCCCGAAGCCACGCAGAGTCCGTCCTCCGCTGCTTCCAGAGGTTCCGGGAGAAAGTCTTGAACGGCGGTAGGTGCCGCGTGAAAGAACACAAACTGAAACCGCACATTCCGATAGACCGCCGGCAGCCGCGGATAAAAGGGGTTGTCCGCCGGTATATTCCAACCGTCATCGTGTTTAAGTCCCATGCCCGGCCTCCTCCTTTCCATTGGAACGCAGTTTTTTAGTCTCCGCCTCATCAACGCTCCATGTCTCGGTATTGACAGCGACCTTATAAACGTCCCTCGCCCGATCAAGGCTCACCTTCCCCTCGCGCACGTCACGGCACACTGAGTTCGGATCGCGTTCTTCGGGAGAACCATAGCCACCACCGCCGCAGGTACGATAACTCATTATCTCCCCCGGCTTGAGTTGGACGGTTACTTTGGAAATAAGTTCAACGGGATCCGTGTCGGGGTTCAGGATGTAACTCGCTTTGAGCCCCGGCTGTCCACCAAACAACCCCCACGGTCCCCAACGATCTCGATCCGCCAAGATAGTGAAAGAGGGTTCATGGTCGAGAAATTCGTAATCCCGGCGCAATCCGAGTCCGCCCCGATATTTGCCCGCCCCATCAGAATCATCGACCAGTTCATAGCGCGTGATGCGTACCGGGTAGTTCGTTTCGGTTTCCTCAATGGGCGCGTTCTCGGTGTTCTGCCCGTGCGTCTGCACGGCATCAGGACCGTCACTGGCGATCCGTCCCCCAAATCCACCCGCCATCGTCTCCAGAAAACAGTAATACTCCCCCGTGCGCGGGTCAGTTCCGCCAAAACCAGAGTGACACATCATCGCTTTCGTGCCCGCTGGCACCCGATCTGGCATAACCGCCGACAGTGCCTTGAACATCACGTCAATCAACCGAGTCTGTGTCTCCCACCCGCCCACGACCGGGGCAGGCGGTGTGCTATTGACAACTGTCCCTTCGGGAGCGAGCATCCGCACGAATCCGTAGAAACCCGCATTTGTCGGGATGTCGGGGTCAATTAAGCACTTGAGGACATACGCACAGCCGGAGAAGGTTTGGGCATAGGTGGAGTTCACCGGCGCTCGCCGTTGGGGATCGCAGCCGGTCAGATCAAAGAAAACGCCGTCGTCGTCAATCACCATCTTCGCCACAAGGTGCACCGGCTCATCGGTAAAACCGTCGTTATCAACGCAACCATCAGCGGTGTAAACGCCGTGGGGAAGCTTGGCAACTTCCGCCCGCGTGCGCCGCTCAGCATAAGCGATCAGTTCGTCAATATAAAAAGCAAACGTCTCTGCACCCATCCGATCCATAATCGCGCTCAACCGGCGCATTCCCGTGGTGTTCGCCGCTACCTGCGCCCGAAAGTCGCCGCCCGTTTCGCGCTTCGACCGAATCTGCGACAGCACTAACCGAAAAATGTCGGGCAGCATCTCTCCCCCACGCACCAACTTCACCGGCGGGATGATGACGCCCTCTTGGTAAACCTCACGGAATGCGCCGACGCTCGCCGGCGCACCACCACCCACATCGACGTGATGAGCGACATTGGCGACATAACCGAACGGCTCATCGTCGTAGTAGACAGGGGTGATGAGGGTAATATCGTTGAGGTGCCCCCCGCCGCCATACGGATCATTGACCACGAGTGTATCGCCCGGTCCGATATTTTCAAGCCCATAGTCAGCGACAGCTTTTGGAACCAACTCAACTAACGATCCCAAGTGGGTGGGCTGACCAAACGATTGCACCACTAACCGCAACTCGCGATCGAAAAACGCACAGGAAAAGTCTGCACGAGTCTTTATGTTGGTTGAGTAGGCGCTGCGCCGCAGCGCGATTGTCATCTCCTCTGTTGCTTCCAACAGCGCATTGCGGATAACTTCAAATGTGATTGGATCAACTCGGTCTGGGGTCTGCACTGACATTCCCTCCTACAATATGGTAGTAGGCATACTCCGTATGCCGTAACCACTGTACACACTACATTACAACGAGACGTGTCTACTGCAATTACACTAATGAACCAATGTACTAATGAACTAGCATCGCTTGTAGGTCGAGATTCATATCTCAACACCCAAATCTTATCAAGGTCAATTTCCAAAATCAACCTACTGAAGTCTTGTAGTTGCCTGATTCATCAGGCGCATTATAGACCATAGGTTGTAGGGAACGCAGATCTGCGTTCCCTACGAGCTAGACAAACCGGGTGGCGGATAGCGGTCCCGGGTCACGTCCATCCAACGCCAACGCTACCATCCGCTCCGCAGCGACAAGCCCAATCGAGTTGCCGTAGCCGCTGAATCCCACCGCAAAAACGATGTGTTCCTCGTCCGGGAAGTTCCCAACAGCCACACGACGGTCAGGCGTGAAACCGTGAATACCCGCCCACTGCCGTTCGACCTCAAACTCAACGCCCGGAAACCATAGACGGAGATAGTTCACTAAGTTCACATGTAGGTCTGGCGTTATAGCATCTTCGGCGGTGTACTCCTGCGCCTCGAAAAACGCACGCGCACCCCCAATGAACAGACGCCCATCCGGAAACTGGCGAAAATAGTGGTTCTCGGTGATGCCCGCAACGTTGATCAAAGGCGCGACCGGTGTTGTCACCGCCACCTGTCCCCGCACGGGCCGCACGATACCTCGCATGTATGGGTGTAGATCACAACCGTAGCCGTTGGTGGCAACATAGACCTTGCGGCAACGGATATGGGCTCGGCGTCCACGGACAAGCAGACTTTCACCTACCGACTCGATATCGTAGACTTCGTTGTGGTCATAAAGGGTGGCACCGGAGGCGGCAGCAATGGCCTCCGTCAGTCGCGCAGGCTGCACCATGAAGTCGTTTTCGACCTGCATCATCGCAAGGTAGCCCGATGATCCGTAGGGATCGCTGTACGAGAAGTCAACCGTCGCACCATCGGCTTCAAGTGCGCGCGCCCAATGCTCCAGTTCACGGGCTTCGGCGTGGGTTTCAGCGAGATGGGCTGCGCCAGCCTCAAGTGGAATGTCAAAGTGGTTTGACAGTGAGCGCATTCGGAGCACGTTCTCACGCACCATGGTCAAGATTTCACGGGCGGCTTCCCGTCCGACCTGCTCGATGAGCACTGGATACGGCTCGCGTTGTCCCGTCAAGACAAAGCCAGCGTTTCGACCCGAAGCTCCAGCAGCTGGAAAACGCGCATCTACGAGCGCAACGTCACGTCCTCGCTCACGAAGCAGGGTTGCGGTATAGGCACCTACGATGCCGGCACCGATAACAACATCGTCGTGGTCAGCCTGAATTGGTTCGGTTACTTCCTGCCATACGGATACGGTCACGGTTTGACCTCCTAGATACAAGCGCAGAAATGGGAGGATCCACAAATGGACAGATGGGCTCCAACATATTGTCAAGATTTTAGCACGATTGCTCCAGAAATGAAACCAAAAAGTTCGGAGGAAACTTCTAAAAAACAAGCACAAAACAGAACGGAATTATGGTATAATCTCCGTCACGATTATTTTAAACTATGGTAGATTTTAGAATTACTTAGGCACTTCCAATGAACATGTACAGATTGGGAAATCTGTACCCACAAACAACCCCCTAAATCCCCAACCCCCTAAATCCCCCTTGTCAGGGGGACTTGGGAAACTCAGGGGGACTTGGGAAATATCCACTTACTTCTCTAATTCACCATAATCAACGAACCAATGAACCAATGAACTAATGAACTTCGGAAATGTCAATAAATAATACAAACAGCGTTGGTATCATTGCCAACCCCGCATCGGGCAGAGATATCCGTAGACTCGTCGCCCACGGCGCGGTGTTCAACAACGACGAAAAGGTCAACATCGTCCGCCGCGTACTGCTGGGACTTGAAGCGGTAGGCGTTGAGCGCGTGTTTTTTATGCCCGACTCGTTTAGCATCGGTCCCAAGGCACTTGATGGACTACAGACGAAACTCGATGTTTCGATTCTGTCGATGTTAAAAACGTTCAGCCAGAAAGACTCGACACAAGCGGCTGCGCTTATGGGTACAGAGGGGGTCGGCTGCATCGTCACGCTCGGCGGCGACGGCACCAACCGCGCGGTAGCCAAGGGGTGCGGTGACGTACCGCTTATGCCGATCTCCACCGGCACTAACAACGTTTTTCCCACAATGCTGGAGGGAACAATTGCTGGAATGGCAGCGGGTGTGGTCACTTGCGGCCTGGCAGATAAAGCGGTGCAACGGGCACCCCGTCTGGACATCTTCTGCGAGCAACCCAACGAGAGCAATCGGGGTGAAGATTCCGGCAACGTCGAAACGCCAGATGACATCGCGCTGGTAGATGTCGCTGTCTATGATGAGCGATTTGTCGCTTCCCGTGCCATCTGGGACGCATCGAAAATAAAAGAACTCGTTTTGACCCGCGTTGAGCCGGGTAGCATTGGGCTATCGTCAATCGGTGCCCACGCCCCGGACAGAGTTGACTCTCCCGAACACGGTCTGTATCTTCGGCTGGGATCGGGCGGACAACCGGTGCTGGCTCCCATCGCCCCGGGCCTCTTGCGCGAGGTCCGCTTGGCGGAATCTCGCCCCCTGGGACCAGGCGAAACGGTCACCGTCAAGCATCAACCACCCTGTGTGCTTGCCCTCGATGGCGAGCGCGAAATTGAGCTGCGGCAAGGCATGACCGCCCGATTACAATTCAATCCCAATGGTCCACGAGTGATAGACGCACGCAAGGCGATTGATATCGCCGCGCGAGCCGGTGCCTTTATCCGATGAGAACGCCCCAGAGAAACCGAGTTTTTTCAAAAAACTCGGTTTCTTTGCACGATTTCTTAATTATAGGAGTTACGCAGTTGAATGCTCAACCCCTTGTAGTTCGGCGATTTATCGCCAATAGATACCGCTCCCAACGCCCGATGAATCGGGCAACTACAATAGATGCGCCCTCAAGAGTTCGTAGGGAACAACGATCGTTGTTCCCTACTGAAGTGCGTAAGTTCTCAATTAGACAAGCCCTCCCAAGATAGAGGAGATGAATCCATGCGCTACCGGAGGTTGGGACGGACTGGACTTGAGGTATCGGAAATCGGAATAGGCGGAGCAGTCTTCGCGGGCACCAGCCACGGTCCTTTCGATGAAACGGAGGCCATCGCTGCAATTCGCACGGCACTCGAAAACGGCGTCAACTATATTGATACGTCACGCCACTACGGACAGAGCGAAGAAATCATCGGGAAAGCCCTATCAGACTACACAGGCAATTGTATCATCTGCACAAAACTTTCGCCCCGCCAAGGAGTAACAGCAGCGGATGCCATCGCAGGTGTTGAAGAAAGTTTGGCGGCGTTGGGGCGTTCCCATGTGGACGTGCTGCTCGCACATGATATCCAACAGGTTGGCGAAGGCGCAGCCGCAGTCGAGAGGATTCTCCAACGTGGCGGAATGGTAGACGGCTTGCGACAACTACAGCGGGAGGGGCGTGTCCGATTCATCGGTGTGAGCGGTCGGCTTGCGGAGGTCGCCGCAGCAGTGCAAACGGGAGAATTTGATGCCGCCCTCAGTTTTAACCGTTTTAACCTGCTGGATTGGAGTGCAGAAGAAGTGTTGCTGCCGCAAGCGGAGGCTCACGACGTCGGCGTAACGATGGGCGGCGTGTTTTATCAGGGCTTCCTGTCGCTTCCACTGGAACTGGTGCTACAACGGGTGGAGAACGGGCTGTTATGGGCTTGGGACTGGACGGAGGCACGGCGAGAAACTGTGCTGAATCGGCTTGAGAAGTTGCGAGAGTTTGTGGGCGATGACCTCGCCGCGTTGCGACGGTTGGCGGTGCAGTTTGTCTTATCAGAACCACGCGTTAGCGCTGCCGTTATAGGAATGAAGAGTATCGCTGAAGTGACCGAAAACTTAGCTGCGGTAGCGGCAGGTGGTCTGAATGCAGAAACTGTAGCGAGACTGAAGGCATTGTGAACTCGTTTCAGAACGTGATTGATATATTTCCAGTTGGTGGGGGTGGTATCCATTTCCACCAGCTACGTGCAGGCGATTATTCCGCCCTCCAAAAAATGGTTATCCTCAAATAACACATCGGTTTTCCCGTAGGGGCGGGGTTCCCCCGCCCATCAAGGTCCCTCTGCCATCGGAAATTTGGAACACTATCTAAACCAAGATTGTGATACAATGCCAATCCAATAGAAAGGAATCTCCTAACCCTTAACGGGCTATGCCCCCCACCAACGCATCCGCCTCCCCGTCCTCATGTTTCACCCATCATTCCCCCTAAAACTCAACCGTCAACCCCAAATACGGAAGCACCGGCAACTGATGAATGCTCCGCTCCTCCGTGTAGTCCCTGTTGTAATCGACATCCAACACATTCTTGCGATTATACGCATTGAGCAACTCAACGAAGATCCCCCAGCGCCAACGCTGATAGATGAACGACTTGCTGATTCGGAGGTCTAAGCGGTGGAACGGCGGCACCCGCACCGAGTTAGTTTCACCGTAAATAGGGTTGTAGCGGGGCCTGCCCGTCTCGGGATGCGGCACGATTTCTGCATCGACCACCGGTGTGTACGGATTGCCGGTACGGTACTGCCACTTCGCACCGATCTCCCATGTCGATGTGAGCATGTAGCTCGCTGTCACTGTTGCAACATGGGGCTGATCAAACGAGTAAAGCCGCTCCATATCACCGGGACGGTCCTCGCGTTTGGAAACCGAGTAGGTATAGTTCGCCCAACTGAAAAATCGGTCGCTAGCGCGATGTTTGACAGAAAGCTCAATGCCGCGCGCATACCCCTGACCTTGATTAAGATACACCTGATTAAGATCTCCCTCCCTTTGGTCACGCGTAATCAGATCTCTAAAATTCTTCTGATACCCCGCAACCTTGAGGCGTGTTTGCGGACTGATTTCCCGTTCTAGCTCTACAATATAATGCGTCGCAGTATTCTCCTTCAGATTGGGATTACCGAATCCCTGTGCGATCTGCCACGGATAGGGACTGATCTCGTACCGTCCATAGGCGAATCGGAGTTCTGAACCGCCCGGCATGTTGAATTGAAGGCTGCCTCTCGGTCCGACGGAGACCCGATCGGTAACGTTAAAATAGTCCAGTCGAAGCCCCAGTGTGATGGACAAGAACTCAAGCGGATCGTATCGATTCTGGAGATATCCCTCAATAAAATTGAACCTTTGATCAAAGTCTACCGCAACTTTCTCTTCAAAAGTGAAGTATTGAGACTCACTCGCTGTCGGATCTCCCTCATCGGGGAGGCGCGGGAAGTTGGCAGCACCGCTCCACTGCGTCGTCGAAACAAGTAACCCCGATTCAAGCTGATGTTTCTGATTCAAACGGTAGGCGAGATCCTCACGAAGTTCGTATTGGACCGGCTCCAGTTCCAGAAACAGTCCCTGACCAAAGCTAAAAGCTTGCAAATAACTCGCACGCGACATTGAAAGGTGTGAAGTGAGGCGGTCTGTCAATGTGGACCTGAGATCCGCCGCTTGCACCTTAAAACGGCTTTCGAAGTCGAACCGTCCTGCCAGTGTCGGATCATACTCCACATCCGCTAACCCCAACTTAAACCCCATAACATCGTCTGCAGCGAACGCCTTAACGTTGAATTGATGGTTTTCAGAGAAATCGTAGCTGACCTTCGCCTGATAATCCCAGAATCGTGGGAACGCCGTAATCCGCGTAACCTCTATGGGCAAGAGGTCGATGTAGCTGCGCCGCCCTGCGAGATACCACGATCCGCGCCTCCCGATCGGTCCCTCAAGCAGTCCTTCCGAGTAGAGCAAGTTTAGGTTAAATTTACCGCCTATCCGATCTTCCCTACCACGCCGTGAATAGATGTCGATTACCGCTTGTGCGTCCGCGCCAAACTCCGCACCGAACCCGCCCGCGTAGACATCAATCCTGTTAAGTATCTCTGAATTTACTGTAGAAACCAGTCCACCAAAATGATAGGGATAAAACAGTGGCGCACGATCTAGATAAAAACGGTTGTCCTCAGGGGCACCGCCGCGAATATAGAGTTGACCGTCGAAGTCGCTGGCAGCACCAATCCCCGGCAAGGCTTGAAGCGCTCGGAGTGCGTCTCCCGCGCTGCCGGGGATCCGCCGAATCTCCATCACTCCCACGGTCTGCCTGCCGACAGTGGCTGGTATCGCACGCGATCTGACCTCAACCTCGTCCAAGATTACACTTACAGGTGCGAGATAGATTTCGACCTCAGTGATTTCGTCTGCCTTGACCATGGCAACGTTGTCCTCCTCAAGGAGACGATAACCGACCGCAATCACAGTCAATGTATAATCGCCGGGGGATAGATCCTCAAATCGAAATTCGCCATTTTCATCGGTCAGGGTGCGTCGGTCTGTTTCGGCCAACCGAACCGTAGCGTTTACCAGTAGATCGCCTGCTTCTTGACCATAGACAGTGCCACGAATCTCTCCATTTTTTGCGATGAATTGCTCAGAGTGTGCAGCAGGAGAATATATGAACAGTGAAAATAGAAGGCTGCCGAATAGATTCCGAAACAATCCTTTGATACCGTACCAAGAGTTCATTAGTTCACCCGTTCATTAGTTCATTAAAGAAAGTCCGTAATATCTTCAAACGTCTCGGCAACAAATACCCCCGCTTCACGCAAGGCTTTCACCTTTCCACGCACCGAGCCGCGCCCCCTTTCGACAATCACCCCGGCATGACCGAACCGCACACCCTCAAGGTCATCAACGAACCTGCCCGACAAGAAGGCGGTTATTCGGAGGCGAGAAGGCTTCTGCTTCAGTCGTGCTGCGAGTTGCTCCTCTGCAGCTCCACCCGGCTCACCATAGATGACCACAGCATCGGTGGCAGGATCATCCTCAAGGAGCTCAATCAGTTCCGTAAAATTAGAACCGACGATCGCATCTCCACCCACGCCGATGGCGATGCTCTGCCCGACCCCACGACTCGTTAGATAGCTGGCGAGTTCGCTGGTCATCCCACCGCTGCGGGAAAGCACGGCGACCCGTCCCGGCATAAACGAGCGACGCACATTGTCCACACGCCCACCGATCGTGCCGAGTTTGGCAATCCCCGGACGGATCAGCCCCAGCGAATTGGGACCGATGACGGTGCAACCGGCGCGGTGGGCGGCGACCAACAGTTTACTCGTATCCAACTGCGGCACCCGCTCAGTCATAATCAGACAGAGCCGCACACCGGCATCGAAGGATTCCAACGCTGCATCAAGCACGGCGGGCGGAGGGACAGAAATAACACTGATAGTCGCCCGATGTTTCTCAACCGCCGCTGCAACTGTGTCGTAGACCGGTATCCCATGAACGCGCTGCCCACCCTTTCCGGGTGTCACACCGGCGACGATGTTACTTCCGTAAGCAAGCGAGTCCTCGACCATACGGCTCGCCTCTCTACCGGTGATCCCTTGAACGAGGACGCCCCCCTTCGGGTCAAGCAGCATGGGCGCGATTCCTTTCCACAGCCAACCGCGCAGCCGCATCTAACGACACCTCGCGTCCATACACCTCCACACCGGCTGCCTCCATTATCTCCCGCGCCTCCGCCTCCCAGTTGCCGGGGACACGAAAGAGACTGATTGTCTCCGTGGGTTTCTTTCCCATAGCCTCAACACCCATCAGGACACCGCGGGCGATGACATCCGCACGGGTATTGTTCACCACATTCATGATAACCGCCATCCCCCTGACACCCGGCTTCGACAGCAGGAGCGATGTTATGGCAGCAACCTTCTCTTCAGTCGGGTTTCCCCCCACCTCGCAGTAATTTGCGGGATCCCCACCGTGCGCCTTGATAGCGTCGAAAACGGTCAGGCTTGCCCCACCACCGCCGATCAGCAGTGCGAGATCGCCGTCAAATTCTACCACCCGTCCGGCAACGCCCCGATGATCCCTCGCATCAATACGTTGTGCCTCAAGTTCCAGCGGGGTCGGCGGACGACCCGCGGCAGTCATCGTCAATTCGCCCAACGGCGCCAACCGCTCCCTCTGCCGATAGACCGATTCGTCCTCAATCTCCAGGCGCGCATCAAGCCCGATAAGCATCTCGTCTTGGGTAACGACCAACGGATTAATCTCCATCGTGATCCCATCACAGGCGAGAAACGCTCCTGACAACTTGGCAAGAACCTCCCCGACCCCCACGAGAGTTTTGCCCGTCAAGCCGACTTCGGCAGCCATCTCCCACGCCTTATAGGGCGCGAGCCCCGTCCACGGATCGAACGCCTGACGTGCGACCTGATCGCTCTGGGCAGCTTCAACGTCCACGCCACCGGCAAGGCTCAATAACGCAACGGGCAGCTTTGCAAGCGTATCCCATGTAATACCAACGTAAAACTCGCGGTCGTAGTTTAGTTTCGGCTCAATCGAAATCACTTCAACAGTTGTACCACGCACCTCCATTCTGAACAAAGCGTTTGCTGCAATGAGGGCTTGATCCACGGTCTCCGCGAACCTCACCGCCCCGATATTCCCCCGCCCACCGAAAGGGGTTTGCGCCTTCAGGACAACCGGCAGCCCGACACGCTCAACGGTTGCTCGCACTCTACTCATAGAATCAATAGGTGTCGATTCCGTGAAAGCCAATCCAAAGTTGGAGAGTAATTTTTTGCTTTGATGTTCGAGAAGTCTCATCGCTTTTCCTTTTGACAGTGGCACCTTGCGTGATTATACCATATTCCGATAAAAAGATGCGGAGGTTTTGAGGCACTTTAGCCGACTAGCACCGCGCTGTGAGCACAAAAAAAGCGGTATCACATCCCTAAAAAAAGGTGTGAGACCGCTAGTTGTATGGATTTAAGACGCGCCCCTACTGCGTAGAAGGCTCATCACTTGGTTCGGAAGGGACAGGAGGTTTGCGTCGTTCCCGCTCAAATTGCCGCGCAGCCTCGGGATCTGTATCCCTGAAACGACGAAGCCCTTCCTCCGTGCCGTATTGGTCAAACAACTGTTTCGCCTGTTCGCGTTGTTTCAGCGATAATCCCTCCCAACCGTCCGCTTCAACGCCTTTAGCAGCCATCGGCACAGGCGGTTGGATAGTAGGTGGTTCGTGTACATGCCTATCCTTTTGGTGAACATGCTCAGGCGTGACTGAGGTCTCAGGTTCCGGCATTACAGGGGAGACTTCAGAACGCCTCTGTGGGAAATCTGTATCTTCACCAATACCTTCTGAGAAGACGGTATCGGACGCAGGAGGGCTTGGCTCTTCATCAGCATCTTCTTCGACCAAATCCCTTCTAATATAATCATGACGCGGGTTGATTATCATAGCATCGCCGCGATATACTACGGAGATGCCCAAATCCTTCAGTTCTGCTAGGTCTTCATCAGAAAACCCGTCTCTTGGAGGAAAGTTAGGCCCCTTTGATTGTAACCACTTTTGAAGGATAAGCGATCTTCGGGTATACTTGTTTGGCCACAAATAAAGCGACGCTTCCATGTAAGCAACCTTTTCATCAGGTGTTAGTTTTTCCCCGCTCATGCTTTTTGTTGCTAGTTTTGCGTAAGTTATAGACGCTTCGGTGTACCCAAACTGCTCCGGGACTCGATTTACAGCAGCTAGTAGTTCATCAGGGTCTACCTCTTGAAATTTCGGTTCCTCGCTTGCTTGAGTGACCTCACGAGTTGTTTCTAGCACATTCACCGGTTGATCGACAACCGGATATGCCGACGAAATACTGTCAATAAACTTCCTTTTATCAATCTCCATATAGACGATAAATCCACCGACTAAAAGCACAAACGCGATACCAGCAACGATAATTTTTCTCATTGAAATAGCCTTTCCTGTGAGCCCCGTCGTTTGGCAGCTAGTGAACTGAATCAGCGGCTGCCAAACGATTAAGCGCAATAGAGCCGCTTAGGGAGAGTGAACCCGCTAGTTATAGTGAGTAAACGGCGGGTTCGGGCACTGATTACAACTCGTGACCCCCGTGGACAAGAACACATCTCTTTCCTCTATGGACATATGATTATACCAAAAGATGCGGAGGTTTTGAACCGTTTAAACCGACTCACGTCACGCTGTGAGCACAAAAAAGCGGTATCATACTTGTGGAAAAGAGTATGATACCGCTGTTGCATTGATTTAAGACATCCCCTTACCCCATCAAGAGTATATCATATCTGGGCAAAAGAAAATGCCTATGGGGGAAATTGGGCTTTTTTCGGATCTTGGGCAAAAAAACGGGCTAGATACGACTCGACAGGCGATACGATTTCCATGGTGAAATCGCTATTGTTATACGCATCTCAAACACAATGTCATGGGTTGCCTCAAATTTTTTGGCCGAGACTCATTCCGATATATGCCTCGTATCTAGGAATCAATTATCAAAACCAGACCGATCACAGGCATAGGCATAATAAGATTCGTCATGCCTATTATACCCAGTAATCCACGCGGTTGCCGTCGCTTGGCTCGTACGCTGGCTGACAGACAGATTCTGCCTTGTCCCACCTGAGTAATGGTCTGAGTCGTTGTCGCTTTTAGTTCCAGCACGGACATTTATTCCCCAACCACCCCAACAATTGCTCGGAGAACGGACTGTCCCCTTCGCTGTTAGCTTTAACCCGCCGCTTATTCTCGCACCAGCGCATACCCCTTCGTCACACACGGATGTTTCACAGTCAGCCGCGTGGCTTCTTGATGTAAATATAGAAAAAGTCACCAAAAGAAAAATTATCGAACCAAGGAAGATTATCGAACCAACCAAAAAACGTTTACGCATTTTATTTCTCCTTATCGGTTGAGATTCAAAAAAGTGTAGGGATCTATTGCATCGGCATCATGATCAAGCACAGTTATACCAGCGGGAATAATCCCCTCACTTAAAGCATCAAAGACACTATCTGAGATATCCGGCCCACTCGTTATTCGACCTGCATATCGAGTAATCGCCCCATCTGGCTCCTCAATGTAATTCCATCGGACAAAAACCGTATTTGGATATCCTGGATAGACACGCCCTTTACTCATTGACGCAGACGTTGCTGTACGCCCTTGACCCCATAGTTTAATTAAAACCCTATCCATCAACTCTATTGCCTGCATCATGCCACGTCCATGTTGATTGATTTTTTCGTACATATCCACCTCTTCCCAGATAGGATCTCTGGGAAAGCCTAAAGGCACTTCGGGATATGGACCAAAGCCAAAGGGAGAAACCCGTTGAGGCTCCACCACTTCAGCCGTCAACAGTGCTTTTTCCTCATCTGATAACTCTGCCAAGAACTCATCGACCGACTCACCCTCCGCCCCGAGAATCGGGGTAGGCGTTGATTCCGTTTGCGTGGGTAATGATTCCCCTTGCAAGCCACTGAAATCAACTTTAGAGGAGGAAAGCTGCTTACGCGGGGGAGGAGTCGGTGCAGAGACATCCGGGATCTCGACAGGTTCAACATCACCATAGTACCAATGGCTTCCGAAATACACACCTACCACAATGAGGATACTTAATACGAGTGCACCGATAACCAACGGGTGACGCAGCACGTCAAATACGGTTTGCATCGGACTCTCTCCTCTCATTAGGTGTGCAGTGCTAGGAGTTATACGCCACAGTGTTTGTGTACTTACGATTTATTGAAACCCCATGCTTTTTCCATCACGGTCGAAGGGTTTAACCACAAACCTAAGAGGCAATTACCATGCCAAAAGAGACGAAAAACGCCCAAATCCAGTAGGCATCAGGCTTTCAAGGCGAAATGTCCAAAAAGTCGTTGGAGGAAATAACTCGCTTATTAGTAAATATTGCTAGCAAATTTTACTAATGTTAGTAAATTTTACTAATCTCCTCGCACCAGTTCTAAGGGGGCAACCAAGCCCGTGTATCGCTGAGAATTTTGATAACTTTTATCCCATGTCCCACTACCTTGCCAACCTCAACGAGTGCTTGAGACAGGGTGTAATACAAACTGTGTAACTACCCCTCCAATTTATTTTCTTCAACTTGAAACTATTTGTTTCAAACTAAAGAAAACAAATTTGCACCCTGTCTGTGTCCCCTTGTATCCTTTTAAGTATAAGACTTACGCAGCCAACCGTAGGCGGGGCATCCCCGATAAATCGGGATTCAGAGCAACTTGCCCCGCACCAACTGTGCTGATGGGCGTAAGTCCTAGGTATAGAAAAGAAGTGAGAGCAGTGGAGAACCTCGAAAGTAGCTGACCATGCGATACATCAACTCTTTTGAGAATAAAGAAGTTAAGCCGCGTTTACAGAAAAAAGGAGGGGCAAATGGATAATCGAGCCACGTCAATCCTCGGGTACAAAATCAATCCTTTGTAGGAAGCAGTCCAGCCACCCAACTGGTGCGAGAACGTATTCGGCAAGCAGTCGAAGTAAATGTTGATACGATTCTCCTCACCGGCGAAACGGGCACAGGCAAAGAGGTGGTAGCACGGGAGATTCACTTTCAAGGGTCTTCGGAAGAGCAGCCGTTTGTCGCTGTCAACTGTTCGGCATTTCCAGAGTCGTTGGTTGAAAGCGAACTCTTTGGTCACGTCAAAGGAGCCTATACCGATGCAACGGCGGATAAATCCGGCTACTTTGAGATGGCAAATAACGGCACACTGCTTCTGGATGAAATTGCTGACCTCTCACTCGACATACAAGTGAAGCTACTGCGGGTCGTCGATAACCGGACATTGAGACGTCTTGGCGGCACTCAGGAGATCTCCTTTCAAGAACGCATTATCAGTGCATTCAACAGAGACCCTGTATCCCTTGTCAAATCTGGGCAGTTCCGCGACGATCTATTCCATCGCCTCAACATTTTTCCTATTCACCTGATACCGCTGCGGGAACGTCAGGAGGATATCCTCCCGTTAGCAGATCATTTTCTGGGAGCTTACACCGTCAAAAGTGGGCGCAGCTTCGACAGCTTTTCAGAAGGGGCAAAATCGTCCCTTCTGGATCATCAATACCCCGGCAATGTACGTGAGTTGCGGAATATCGTTGATCGCACTGCCGCTCTTTGTCCGCCAAAGGTTTCGCTGATAGGAACTGAACATCTTGATATTCAAGAAGATGTATTAGAAGAGCTACCGTCGCAATCTGACGAATCGGCAGTCGAGAGCGAGTACTATCGGATTTTACGGGCACTTCAAGAAAACCAATGGAATCGCACTCAAGCCGCGAAACAACTCGGCATCCCCTACTCCACCCTCCGCTATAAGATAGAGAAGTTAAGAATATCTTAACCTAAGTTGCTACTTGATAACCAATTAACCGACCTCGTATTGTTTTCCGTTTTGAATCTCCACTCTGCCGCCCCAGAGGGACGCAATGTTTATAGAACACGATATGCTAAATTCCCGCGCTCCAGAGGAGTGCAATGTGAGTTCCGCAATTTTGTGCGAATCTGCTTCAACCACGATTCAGAGAAATACGGAAAATTAAATTATATGTAAGTTAATTCGACACCGCTATACACATGCCGCTCCGCTGGAGCGGAAGAAAGCCTCCACATTTTTCTATAGACATATCGCTCCTCTGGAGCGAAAAATAGAACACTTCAACTTTAACAGAAAACCGATGGATTTTCAACGAGCAACTTGGGTTATTTTAAGATGTCCTTACCGCGTAGAGGACGCCGGTGCATCTAGCGCCTCATCAGGTTTTGACGCTTCTTCCACAACCTCCTGCCGCGCAACCGCCGCGCGTTCAGCGGTATCATCTCCGGGCTTGAATACGAGTATCCATATTGCCAGCCCAAGGGCAACGACAGTGCAGGTAAGCATCAGCAGCGGCTTCCAATCTAAACGGCTCAAGTAAAAAGAAAGTGCAAGGTACGAAAAGAAATCGAGTTTTGAAGAAAAAACTCGGTTTCTCCTTAGTGTCTTTGCGTTAAATTCCCCGCTTGTTTTCCGTTTTCTCACCCTCCGCGTTCTCCGCTAAATCTATTTAATCCGCGATTCAGACAACAACTAATGGTCACCTATCCGATTGGATCTATTTTTCAGAGACAAGCTGCAGGGCACGCCGTGCGCGTTCCACAACCGGCAGATCGACCATCTGACCGTCAACAGCAACCACACCCGCGCCGTCGGCTTCCGCCGCCGCAAAGGCATCTACCACACGCCGGGCATATTCAACCTCCGCATCGGTTGGACGGAAGACCTTTTCGACAACCTCGATCTGAGCGGGGTGGATCAAGGCTTTGCCGGTAAACCCAAGATCCCGCGCAATCCGTGTGTCCTGTTCCAGCCCTGTCGGGTTCCGAAAATCGACATAAACCCGATCTATCGCCTGCAAACCCTCACTGGCAGCAGCGACGGCGAGCGCAGAGCGGGCATACAGAAAATCCCCCGCCTCGCCTTGACTGACGTTAAACATCCCCATGTCCATCGCAAAATCTTCCGCACCGAACATCAACCCAATAAGTCTGGGACTAGACGCCGCTATCGCAGCCGCCTGAATCAAGCCCTTCGCACTCTCAATTGTGGCGAGCAATCGCACACTTCCGCGTTGGAGTCCAGCCCCCTCCTCCCGCTCATCCAGAATCGCACTGACTTGGGATACATCTTCAGGACAATGCACTTTCGTCAACGTGAGGCCGTTCAGACCGGGCTGAATCACCGCGGGTAGGTCTGCTTCTATCGCTTTCGTCCCTGTGGGGTGGATACGCACGAAACGGAGCATCCCGGACGACGGACGGGCAAGCGTTTCCGCCATCATGGCGCGGGCGGTATCCTTTTCGCCGGGCGGCACCCCATCCTCTATATCGAACATCGCCACATCAAGCTTCAGTCCGTAGGCTTTATCAATCATCCGCCGCTGATGTCCCGGCACAAACATCCAAGACCGCATAATCCGCATAAAATATCTCCTATCACTTTTTCACGTTTCACGCTATCGCGCCCCTCGTCAGCTAGTCTCTTCCAGATTCATCGCCTCTCCCTCAAGCAAGAAACTGCGAATATCGTACCGTCCGGGGTACTGCACCGGCAGCTGTCCAGCTTCGACCATCAGATCAAGCGGGTTCGCACGGGTTTGCATCGGTAGACGGACCACCTCGTGGCAGCGGGCGGATTCGTAGGCGCCCATCATCATGTGCATCGTCCACAAGCCGTTCTCCGCTTGGTTGCGATGGACACAACGCTCCTCAATCCAATCAACTAATTCCTGCACCTGAGCGGCAGCCGCATCCACCTCCTCAACCTCTACGTCCCGCCAGCCATCCGTCTCAGCGTTGAAGTAGCGTATCCAACCATCGTCGAAGTCGATCATCCCGTCGGTTCCCTGTACAAACGCCCATTTATTTTCGGAAACGAGATCTGTCTGGAATGTCCCCTGCACACCGCCCTCGAACAGTAAAAATCCCGCCACACAGTCTTCGCTACGCACACTGCGCTCATACCGATCCGTCTTCCGTTCCACCTGACCGAAGACCCACTCCACCTTGGGATCGCCTAGAATATAACGCATACAGTCGAACCCGTGGCTGGTGGCGTTGAGCAATCCAGTCAGACGGGTGTGCGATATTCGTTGAGGTTCGCCGATTGCCCCCGCCGCGATGCGTGCTTTCGCTTCCGTCCACGCCCCAAGAAATCGACGCTGAAAGCCGATCGCCAATTTGACCTGATTCCGCTGACAAGCGATCATCATTGCCTCAGCTTCGCCCAAGTTAGTCGCCATCGGTTTCTCACACAGGATAGCCTTGGGTTGACGCGCAGCAGCGGCGATTGTCATCTCTGCGTGAAGGGGATGCCACGTGCACACGCTTACAATGTCAGGCTTCTCAATATCGAGCATCTGTCGGTAATCGGCGTAATAGTTCGGGATACTATTCCGTTGGGCGAAATTCTGTGCCTTGGCTTCCACTGTGTCAGCGCACGCCACCAATGTGGTCGCCTCGGTCCGATTATAACCGGAGGCGTGGCTGTTAGCGATACTCCCGCACCCGATAATCGCAGCACGGTAGCCCCCTGATTGGTCAGTCATCATTTACACTCCATCTGTAGTAGATTTTTGAATTATAGTGGATCTTAGAATTAATGAGACACTGCCAATCGGCGAGGTTGGAAACCTCGCCTACCGTTCTACCGTTTGGTAGGCGCTGTTTTCAACTGCGCCGTTTCAACCCGTTCTCTCGTTTGGTAGGCACTGTTTCCAACTGTGCCGATGCGGTGCGACTGGAAAACGAAACTACCGGCCTATCGTTTGTAGGCGCTGTTTCTAACTGCGCCGATGCGGTGCGACCGGAAAACCGAACTTACCGGAAGGCGAAAGTGTCAATTTATTTTTAGAATTCACCATAATTGGACACTGTGAACGAGTGAGGGTCAGCAACCTTGTCCACGGAGTTACGGCACACGGAGTGTGCCTACTACTATGCAATACAATTAATCCCCTTTGAGCGGCTAGAGCTTTCTTAATCAATCAGCCCCAAAGTTCTAACACGGTCGCGTATGTCCTCGCACAGCCCTGCGTGGAATTGCAGCTGACCGTCAGATTCAAGATGCTGCCCATCATACATCGCTGCGGTCTCATAGAGAGTGTATCCGGCGAGTCCACCGAAACGATAGATATACTCCAGCAAATCAGCGTGTACCTTTCCATCGCGGCTATGTCCCACCGCCTTGCTTAAATGGACAGGCACATTGGTATCAGCAGCCTCCCGCAACATCTCCAACGTGAGTGCGTCGTTGAGCATTTGATCGGGCATCCAGCCGCGCCCAAACAGCGTGGCTTCGTCTGCTAGCCCAGTGCGCAGCCAACTTCGCCAGTTAAACGTGATGCTGCCGGGACGGGTACGCCAGCGTCCCTGACAGGCATCGGGCCGAAACGACTCCATCTCCGCATGAACCTGCATCCGTTTGCCAGCCGCCGACAAACGCCGCTTCGTCGCTCGTAGAAACTGATCGAAGAATTCGCCGCGCAGTGCCCCAAGCAACGCCGGGTCGTACGGTTCCACGTCTGGATTGACGCCGTATCGCCGCTGGTACTCTGCCGTCACAGGCTCATTGAAACCATATATCTCCGGCGTGTTTGTCCAACTGCTATGACAGGAGATGCGAACGTCCAATCCATCAACACCCGCCGCGATGCACTCACCAACCCAACTCAGCCAGTACGCTTGCACCTCCGAATACGCTTCACAAAGGGAACCGGAAAAATACTCATTTCGCCCCCTTGCAATGGCAATGACCCCGTCGTTAGGTTCTCCCGCAAACGCATCCGGTTGATTCGTGACATCAAGGCATACGAGGGCATCACCGAGTCCTGCATCGTACTCAAGATCGCCGGTGCGAAAGTCGCGCAGAGGTCGCCAAACCGCCTTGTGACTGGCAACAACAACCGGCATCGGCTGATCGCCGGGACCAAATGCTCGCACCATCTCCATTGCGGTATTGTGAAAGCTGCCATTTCTGTCATCAAAATTGGTGGTGATTGCAATAAACGGATCAAGCAGATTCAATCCGGTCAAGTTGAGGGCTCGCACCAATTCCCCCTTCGACGTGACCTGATCGCCATCGAGCTCAAAGACATCTCGTGGACAGGTTTCAACAGATTCGGTCAACGCAAAAGTCAGCTCCTGCTTCTGGTAGGCGTTGTTATCGTCGCTGGTCCAAATTTCGATATTTTCTGGCGCGATACGGACCGGGGACATGTCTTTCTGCCGGAGTTGGATGCGCTCAATCGGGATTTTCTCCAGACCTATCGGTATGTCCGCGCTACGTCCTCGCACCCGCATTTCTGGACGCGCCATGACCCACGGATCGACCTTGCAAACCCCACCGATACACGGTAAACCGGGCACAGCCAGCATCTCAGGGGTATCTTTCGGATTGGCATGACTCGCACCGGTCTCGTACGGCTTGATGGTAGCGTAGAATTCCATCTCTCGCTCATGCGCTAGGCGGCAGCCCACGGCTAAAGGCTCGCCCAAATTCGCAAGGGTCTGGCGGGTTGCTTCCGACGTGTCGGCGAACTTTTCCCACATCCCTTTCTGATAGTAGTTCCAGTAAACCCGACGGACACCCATCCAGTGGAGACGATCTATCAAATTCTCTACCAGATCGGGCGTAAACACCAAGCGATTGCAGTCATCCGGAAAGTCAACCAGAGCAGAGAGCAAAAATCGATCGTTTTTCACTGTTCCCTCCTTCCCTTTATTCACAATACCACGACCACCTGAATTTGCGGACCGAAATGTGCGTAGCAATTGAGCACATCACGTTTCACGTCTTCACGCTTCACTCATACGGTATCGCGTCGTTGAAAATCTGCGTCCGCTTCATGATCCGTCGCTCACTTGATGGGAAACCCTCTCGGCGGTGCATGGTACATCGGTTGTCCCAGATAACCAGATCACCGACCTCCCAATCGTGCGTCCAGACAAAATGCTCCTGCGACAGATGATCGAAGAGGGTACTAAGCAACTCACGGCTTTCTGATTCGCTAAAACCGACGATGTGCCGAGTCAGGTGGGGACCAACATACAACGCTTTACGCCCGGTGTCAGGGTGGGTGCAGACAACCGGATGGTCAATCAACTCCGGCGGGTTCTGGCTTTCGACATGATGCCGATGGACGGCACGCAGCCCCTTGAGCCGCGCTTTGAGATCAGGATCAAGTCCCTCGTAGGCGGCATAGCAGTTGCACCACCGCGTGGCACCGCCGGTAGAAGGGAGTTCGACGGCGTAGATGATGGATAGCGTTCCGGGCTGCGGCAGGTATGACAGATCGGAGTGAAAGGGGATCTCGTCGTTGCCCAATGCCCCAATGGGTTGACCGTCCTTCTCGACATTGGAAACGAAGAAAATCTCTTTGACAGGACGAGGCATCTGCTTGCGGACATGTTCGACCGCTTGACCGAAATAGTTGGTGAAACGGACCTGGTCCTCGTCGCTAATCTGTTGACCACGAAAGAGGAGGACACAGTGCGCTAGCAACGCCTGATGGAGGTGCTGGATCGTGTCTTCGGGCAGCGGGTGCACTAAGTCTATTCCCTGAATCTCTGCCCCAAGTGCACCGCCGGTGGGGATCACTTGTATCTGATCAATACTGTTTGTGGTAACAGTCATCTGAAACTCCTGTCCTTGGTTCATTTGTTCACTTGTTCATTCGTTCATTAATGAACCAATCAACCAATGAACCTATGAACTAATTTCTGAAACCTTGACCTTCTCAATCTGATTCGAGATTAGCCAGTCCAAGAAGTCTTCCTGCTCCTCTGTGATCTCAATTTCGGCTTGGTTCTGATCGTCTAACGGAGAGGTCACGTAGAACACCCCTTCGTCATACAGTTCAGAGGTGAGTTCAAGTGGGAAGAAAAACGCATTTGGATCGCCGCTATGTTCCCACTGACGAGCACTCGCACCTTCGGTGAAGTAGTGGAGTTGCCCTCGCAGCGTCTGCGAAATTTCGTAAGGTTCAAGCGTCGGTTTGTCTATAGCAGCTGCAAAATATCTAGCCATATTATTTGTCCTATTCATACACTATAACTTCCTTGGTAAGTCCGTAGGTTGGGTTGAACGAGATTAATGAAAGACGCCAAAATTACCTTTGAATTTCGAGGTTCAATTCTGTTTGACATATCACAAATATAGTGAAACCCAACTCTTAATAATATGAAATGTGAGTAAAATAAGGGGCGAGAGAAAATATCTGCTCGTTTTCCCGCTCCCTCGCCTCCCCGTTTTCCTGCCCGCCGTATTATAGCACATCCACCTACATAACAAGAATCTAAATTTCTACCTTTCTGCTTGACTATCCACCCGCTCATCCCTATAATTCTCCATGCAACTATAGTGAATTCTAAAAACAGATAGACCCTTTCGTTCCCCATGTTTGGTAGGCGCTGTTTCCAACTGCGCCGATGCGGTGCGGTTAAAAACCGCACCTACCGGGGTGATAGCCCGTATTTTCCCATCGCCGGTACAGAGTGTCCAATTAATTCTAAACTTTACTATAGTAGGCACACCTCAACCCATTGCGAGGAAAGATGTGATGAAAGAACAGTTGGATTTTTTTCAGGAGAACGGTTACCTTGTCGTGCCTGATGCCCTATCCTCTGAAGAAGTTCGTTCCATCAACGAGGCGATAGATCGGGATCTCGTCGAGAATGCGGTGATGTGGATAGATCGCGGACAGACGGGACGTACACAGAATGCCCACGCCCTACTCGCCTGCCCGGAGATGGACGTAACTATGCGTCCACCGACGCTGCTGCCGTTGATGAACGCCATCATGGGAAAGGACCTTTGCGCAGAGGAACACTCCGTCATGCTTCGCGCACCAAACCCCGACGGTGACACCGAATGCCGCTGGCACCGCGATGCGAATGGTGAGAATAGTGGGGAAGACAACCCTCCGTACTATACGCGCTATCTATCGGTCGTCTTTTACCTAACAGATGTGGACGATACAACGCACACCTTCAGCGTCCTGCCCGGCACGGCACAATCCACAGAACGGCTCCCGCTTGAGGCTTACGATCTCAGCACGGCGCAGCATCTCGTTGGTTCCGCCGGTACAGCGATCTTCTTCAACGCGGCAACCTTCCATGCCGGCAATGTCCGACGCACCACCTCCGAACGCCGCACCATCCACATCTACTGTGGCAGGACAACAGACCGATACCTCAGCAATCACACGATTTTCCCACGCCGTTTATGGGAGGACAAAGACGAAGCCACCCAGCACTACTACAGCCGTCCCAACCCCATTACGCAACTCTTGATAGATCGATTTGAATAGATTAAAAAGAACACCTTGCGTCCCTCTAGGGGTCTAGTATGAAAACGGGAAAACCGGAAAACGAGAAGTCCCGTCCTCCCGTTTTCTCGTTCTCTCGTTTTCAATTGCCCTTTACGTATTACGCATTATTTTTTCCCTTTCTATTGTCCAAGAATCGGATCTGTGCTATCATGGGCGGGTTCACAATCCGCAACGAAAGGATGCCTTCCATGAAAATCACCGAGATTGAATCGATCCCCCTGCGTGTTCCCTACGAAGAGCGGATTCGCAAGCAGTTTCATCATTTTGGACTGGACGAGCAGACGACGGTCTATAAATTTCATACCGATACCGGCTTAATCGGGCTTGGAGAAAACCCCGGCCCACCCTTTGAGGGGGAACTCCTCGACGCATACATCGGCACGAACCCGTTCGATCATGTCATGGGAGAGGGACGATTCAACCTCGATATGGCGTGCTACGACCTGATGGGCAAACACTTGGATCTGCCCGCATGGAAACTGATGGGACAGCAGGTCCGTCAATGGGTGTCGATGGGTTGGTGGATGCCCTCCATGTCGCCTGAAGATAGTGCCGCCGAAGTTCAGGTCGCCGCCGAACGCGGGTATCGTGGACTCAAATGCAAAGCCAGAGCGTTCTTTGACATCGTCGAGCAATCACAAGCAATGCAAGAGGTCGCACCGCCAGACTTTCGTGTTGAGTTCGACTTTAACGGCGCGTTGATCAGCGTCGAGAAAGCCCTGCCCATCTTGCGAGAATTGGAGAAGATTCCGATAATCAAAGGTGTGGAGGAGCCAATCTTCGCCTATGACGTTGAAGGGTGGCGTCGGTTACATCAGGAGATTCGTATCCCATTCTATCTGCACGGTGTCGGCGTCATCCGAGAGGGTGCCTCGCGTCAACCGTCGGGCCCGTGGATCGGGCTTCGCGCCGGCGATTTCGATGGTGCGTTGTGTAGCCATGAATCGATCAAAAGTGCGTTGGCGTCCAGTTGGGCTTTTGCCGCTGCAAATACACCCATCCTGCTACAGTATGTCGGCACCGGCATAACTGCAGCGTTCGCTTGTCATCTGGGAGCGGTGATGCCAACAGCAACCCTCCCGGGCGTTACGGCAAGCCACACCTACGAGGATGACCTAATCGTGGGTGGACACACAGTTCAGCGAGGATTCATGAAAGTGCCAGAGGGACCAGGGCTCGGCGTAGAATTGGATGAAGATGCCGTCAACCGTTATTCTCAAACGTCAGCACCGGAATGGCTCCGACATATCTCTGTCGTCACGCTCCCCGGCGGCTTGAAACACTACTACCAAAGCCTACAACAAGCGGAACGACTGATGAAGCAAGGAGTGGACGAATCCTTCGCGTCCGGCGTCAGGTTAGACGAATGGGAGGACGATGGCAGTGAGGAGTTCGATAGCCTTTGGCGGCGGCTCCGTGAAACCGATTGGCCCATCTGGGAAACCTAAACCTTAATGTCCCCCAAGGTAGTAGGCATACTCCGTATGCCGTAATCTGCACCCATTGTCCCGTAGGTCGGGCATCTTGCCCGACACATAGCCCCGACGACATAACAATTGTCTCGTTTTTCGCTCCAGCGGAGCGATATGCCTATAGAATGCCAATACGCCCGATGCCCGCGCTCCAGCGGAGCGCAATATGGATAGAATTTTTCTAATATTTTCTGCTTTACTCTGCGTCCTCTGTGCCTCTGCGGTTAAAGAGCGGCGAAAACTGGAATAATGAAGATGAAACACCAATGACGCAAAAACTAAGACTGCTTGTCCTGACCATCCTAATTGCAGGGATAATCTTGCAAATAACACATGCAGATCCCGGGGAGGCTAATCCGCAGCCCTCCACTATGGTAGGACTGCCGGGGGTTGAATCCATCGCGGACTTAGACCGGCTATCAGATATCCACTTCGCCATTATGAGTGACAACAAGGGGGATTCTCCGCTTAGTAGCGTCGAATTTGCCCGAATGACCGCGTGGATGAAGGAGGGAAATCCTGCCTTTGTGATAGGCTTGGGCGATCACGTCAAACATCGCTTGGAGAACACCTTTATCCCTTGGCTACAAGCCGATCCGTGGTGGCGTGAGCATTTCTACCCCAACGTCGCAGACGGCGAGAACGAATACTATAGCCCGACCCACAGACAATCAGACTACGGCGAGGGGGCACCGATACTTGATCTGGTAGAATTAGAAGCCCACGCAAGCGTTATTCGTCCAAACAAATCAGAATACTATGCCCAAATTCCCGTTGGCGATTACACCGTTCACCTAATTCAGATGCACTTCTCCGACCAGCCAATGGACGCAGCGGTCGCGTTCCCAGAAAGCAGCCGAGCGTGGATGATGAAAACCCTCAAAGGCATCGAAAAAGGGGATAAGGACCTGATCATCGTGGCGGCGCATTCGCGGACGGGGGCATGGGACATGATACTTGCCCCAGAAAGACGCCACTTCCTGCTCAACAAGGCGGATCTGGTTCTTTCCGCTACAACGCACAGATTTGAGGCATGGGTGCCGGAGGGCTTTGAGGAGGGAGATGCTGTCTGTGTCAACACCGGGGCGGTGAATTATCCCGGACCCATGGCAACCAACGGCTATGTCGAAATCCATCTCATCGAATCGGTGGGGCTTGTGGGACAGTACATAGACCTCACACAGACAGAGCGTCGTCTTCAACGGGGGCATTTTGCTTGGATTAAACCCAAAGATGGCCCGATGCGTTACCGCAACCTTCGTCCTCCCACCGCCGATGAAACCAACGAACCACTTGCCAATCTCAGCACCCCCCTCGAAGCAAAGCAAATCGAGCAGGGGCTTTCACAATTGATTAAAGAAAGAACGGGGGTTGACTTTGCTTTAGTAGGCACAAGGCAAGGGCTTGATAAGGGACCCGTAACACAAGAGGCAGCGTGGCGGGTCTTTGGCAAAAACACCAACATTCGGATCGTCCGTATCCCGATGGCAAAAGTGCTCCCTGTCCTTGGGCTTTTGCAAAAAACTGAGATCCCCTCACAGCGCAAGACCCTCCGCGTCGCAGCACCGCATCCCACAATGACGGGGATCATCACTGTGGCAGGCATCACGCATGAGGCTATCGAACCGCAAGCATTGGAAGATAAAGGCTTGCGACAGGTTGACCTCCTCATCGAATGGCTTACCTCTCAATGAATTTCTTGTCCGTATTGAAAAGGAGGATACCCCCGTGGCGATGACGCTAGAAGTCAGCAAAGATAGTGTTGTGGTACTCTACAAGGGCGGTCGGCTGCCCACTTGGCACGGTCTGACCCCGGAGGAACGAGACGCATATCAGCAGGAGCATGTCGATCTGATGCTGTCGGTCGCCTGTGAACACAGATTGATGCGGCTGGAGGGCTTTAAGCTGTTGACACCGCAGGGGTCGTGGGAACGTTTCTGGGTGATCGAGTTTCCCACGCTAGCGGGTGCAGAGGCGTGGATCGATGCTGAAATGGCACCGCCTTACGGACGCTACGGTTACTACGAATACTACACCGCACGGCATTGGGGGCGCGAGCATTTTTCCCAGTGGGTTACCCGTTCCCCCGAACAGGTCGTGCCGGATGGGAGAGATCCGCATCACGTCCCTGCCCTTGACGTGGACAGAAACAGTGTGGTTGCCTTGCTTTTTGGACGTTGGAGACCAGAGGCAAGCGAGGCGACGCCGGAGGAACGGGGTGACACCGAACATATCGAATTAATGCAGTCGGTCGCTCGCGAACACGGACTGATGCGTTTAGAGGCATTTCAGCTGATGGGCTCGCAAGATGCGTGGCATCGGGCGTGGCTAATCGAGTTTCCGACTCTGACCGGAGCGGAGGCTTGGATCGACGCCGAAGTGCTCCCCCCGCACGGTCGTTATTCTCAGAAGACCTTTTACCTATCACGCAGGTGGGCACCGCAATATTTCGCAGGTTGGGTGCAATATGCCCAACAGAGTGAAACGTGATACGTGAAACGTAAGAAGAATAATACGTGATGCGTGATGCGTAAATTAATTCATCTGAACTAGTGAACCAATGTACCAATGAACCAAACAGCAAGGAGGGAATTTATATGGATTTAACCGATAAGGTCGCGATTGTGACAGGCGCGGGACAAGGAATCGGACGGGCGATTGCGCTGCGACTGGCAGGTGCCGGTGCAACGGTCGTCGTCGCTGAACTGAACCGTAAAGTCGGCGAGACAGTGGCAAAAGAGATTGAGGCGTTGGGACGCAAATCCCTCGTGGTTGAGGTAGATGTTTCAAAGCAGGATCAGACGCAACGGCTGGCGCAGCAAACGCTGGAGTCTTTCAACCAGATCGATATTCTGGTGAACAACGCCGGAATCGCAGGAAAAACGGCGACGTTGCCAGATCTGGATGAATCGGATTGGGATGCGGTTATAGATGTGAACCTGAAGGGCGTATTCCTCTGCTGCAAGGCGGTGATTGACCACATGATTGAGCGGCAGTACGGCAAGATTGTCAGCGTCGCTTCAATCGCGGGCAAGGAGGGCAATCCGACGCTCATCCCGTATTCGGCGTCCAAAGCGGGCGTCATCTGTCTGACAAAAGCCCTAGCGAAGGAGGTCACCGAGTATAGCATCAACGTCAACTGTGTTTCGCCGGCGGTTATTCAAACCCCAATTCTGGAACAGGTGTCGCAGTCAACTATTGATTATATGGTCAGCAAGATCCCGCTCGGACGGGTGGGAAAGCCGGAGGAGGTCGCAGCGGTAGTGCATTTCCTAGCGTCAGACGATGCCAGTTTCGTGACCGGGCAATGCTACGATGTGAGCGGCGGCAGGGCGACCTATTGAAACAGTAACCCAGCATAGAACTAGTCAAGCACACACTGATTAATACGGCAGGCTAGTCATCCAAGTTGAAACGAATTGGCTGTCGCACCCGCATGGGCACGCTTTCCCCACCTTTCTTGGCTGGAGTAAAGCGCCATCTTTTTATGGCATCAATCGCCGCCTCATCGAACCCGAACCCTTTCGGTTCTGTTACCTTGATGTCGGTTGCTTTTCCGTCCACATCGACAATGAACTCAACTATCACAACAGCCTCTCTGTTAGCGCGACGCGCAGCTTCAGGATACTTTGGATCAGGGCTTCTGAGTATACTCGGTCTTTGATCGACCTGAACCTCCACCTGCACGTCAATGGAACGGTCATCGAGCCCTGCATCCGCACCAATATCTAAGTCACTATCTTCCGGCGCAATCGATACGTCGCGCTCAATTTTGACCCCCGGTGCCTCCGTGGGGATTTCTGCGCGATGCTGCTGCACTTGGATATTTCCAAGCCCTTTGGGTATCGAAATGCCATCACCGGTTGGGGCATCCCCCGTACCAATCAGATCCTCAGTCGGTGTGTAAAACCGTGCCGCCTCCTTTGGGATCTCAACATCGGTTAGCGCTCGCTTCGGTGCCTGTAGTGTTTTTATTTGTACTGAATCGGGAGGTTTCACGCTTTTTATTCGTGGATTCCTTATCTTCCGGGGTTGCCGAACAGGATCGACGAAAGCCAGAGAGACAGGCTCCTCTTCGGGGATATACTCTGTAATGGCGTATATGGTGAGTAAAAACGCGCCAAAGACATGGATACCGAGTGAGACGGGCCAAGCAAAGTGCCGGGTGACAAAAAACTTCTTCTGTCTTGCCGTACCGACCGCCTCCGTCGAACCAATCGCCTTCTTCTCCTCTTGATTGAGTGAAACATGCTTCAACGGTACAGCAGCCGGCAAACCCATTCTCAACCGCTTTTGACGATACTTAGCTTGCCTCCGCCGATTCTGTTTGACCTCCAAGTATTTAGAAACTGCGCTGTTTCGGCTATTCATAACTGTTTTTGCAGACGGGGGCGGAAGTTCACGCGCGACAAGCGTTTACTTCCTTCCATCTCCTCCTTCCTTTCTTCTTTGCTGTTGATGGGAAAGAACAGGGAAACTTGATTCTTTCACAGTCATTGACAACCTACCCTGATTCTGCCGGTTCAATGCGTTGATGCGATTCCGCTTCAGCCGAAATCTGGTTCCAGTCCCAAAGTTGTGGGATATACTCTACATTCGCCCACATCTCTGCCTGATCCGCATAGTGTGGACTGCCGGGATTGCCCGATGCCCCCAACGGCACAATCCACCGTGAATTGGTCCAGTCTGACGGATCGTGGATGTAACGGTTGACGGACATACCTGTGGTGATGAATTCATTGTGGATGGCGTAACTTCCAGCGAGCGGCGTGTCGCCATCACCATGTGTCGGCACTGACAGGGGATCCAACAATTCGGCAAACTCCGGAAATACCACCGAAAGGGGATGTTGTGGACGCGTTCGGTGGAGTTGTCCCCACTCCCACTTCGACATATCATCACCAAGCTGCCCCTTGAGATCTGCGACAGCAGACCGGAGTGCAGACGCTAACACCTCCGACCAACTGTGTTCAGGCGGTAACAAAGTGCTGCCACCCTCCTCAAGTTCTTGGTTCATCCTCACCACAATCTGACGAGCATGGGCATCGCCCCCCGCAGCGCCTGAAAATACTTCCTCTGCCATTTCTCCCATCAGGAGATCAAGCAGGAAGCGGATGACACACGTCTTGGTCTTAGCGTAAATCAGCGGCTGAGCCTGATCGCGGTCCATGCCATAGTCCCATGCTCGCAGCAGCTCCAACGCGTCCGCTGAATCCTCATCAAGCGGTGAGACGCTGACCAACGCTTCTGTGAAAACCCGTGCCGGATTTGAAATCCGTTCAGCGTGAATACGCGCCATATCGTCGACGGTCGCCGTTCCCGGGTCGAGCGAAAGGATCTGTGTCTGAACGCGTCGAGCGCGATACTCAGGTGTGAAAGACAGTCCCACGTAATAGGGGTAGTCGTGACCGGCAACACGCTGGTTGCAGGTGACTGCGTAACCGGTGTCCGGGTTGATCGCTTTCGGCAGTTCGGCGTGGGGGATGTAGCCGTTCCACTCATATTCGCCGGTCCAGCCCGGCACCGCCCGCCAACCATTTGATTCAGGTCGAATCGGAATTTTGCCCTCGTGCAGGTAGCCGAAATTCCCGTGCACATCCGCGACAGCATAATTGTTCACACGATCTGTCCAGTTGCGGAACGCTTGGTGCAACTCATCTACGGACCTCGATCGCATCGCGTCGCGTCCAGCATCAACCCACAGGGAACCGTCAATTAGTCCCGGATCACTGATTGTTATACCCGCTCCTGATGCAGGATTCCCCGCGACAACAGGACCGTGATGGGTAATCGTCACCTCCAACGGTACTGAGTCAGCACCTCGCACCTCGATTGTTTCGTTGAGTACCTCGGCGGGGCGCCATTCGCCCTTGAACAGATACTCTCGACCCTCCGGCCCCTCACGGAAGCGTTCGATGAAGAGGTCCTGTGTATCCGCTCCACCATGTGTCATACCCCATGCCACATATTCGTTGTGGCAGAAGTGAAGCGCGCCCGGCATCCCCGGCACAGCGTGACCAATTACCGTAAACTCAGGGCATGATAGATGGACTTGATAGTAAACACTCGGTGTATCAAGGGCGCGATGTGAATCTCCACCTACCAGCGGCAACCCCGATTCGGTCAACTCACCGGAAATTGACCAGCCATTTGACCCCGCATCTACCTCATCAAGCCAGTTCGCCGCGCCAGCAGCTTCGCTCAGTTCATGAAGTCCCTCAAGCGGAGGTCCCTCATAAACCTCGCCGGGCGGTACTGTGAGCAGGTGCCCACTCGGGTACCCCTTCATTAGTTCAGCGAGTCTCTCAGGACCGAGTGTCTTTGCCAAGCGCATCCGATAGAGCTTCGGTTCAAACGTGCCCAAGAGGGTATTGCGTATCTTGTAGACAGCGAGACAGTGCCAGTTCTCCCAACGTTCAGGGATTTGGTCAAGAATTGTGTATTCGATAGGCAGGGTTTGGAGTGTATCAAGATAAGCGTTCACACCAGCCGTGTAGGCATCAACCATAACCTTGGCTTCGGGACTGGCGATTTCGTAGTCGAGTGTTGCGGTGCGCCCCATTCCCGCCGCTCGCAATAGCCGGTCTTGGGAGACACCGCTCTCCCCAGCGAACTCCGCCCATCTGCCGAGCGCACGATGCCGATCAGCATCCATGTGCCACAGCCGGTCCTGCGCGGTAGCAAAACCCTGTGCAAAAAATAGGTCGCTTTCGTTCTCAGCCTTAATGTGAGGGATGCCCCACCTGTCCCGATACACCTCAACAGGCTTGTGTATTCCCGCAAAACACCTCGTGCTGGTGAGGTCGGGCAGGGCAGCTTTTAGGTCTGCTTCCGTAATTTTGACTGACATTGCTCGCTCTTCTTACAGAGAATTGGAGTTGGTGGTTACTTCCATTACAGCGGAGCGGTATATTTATGGAATACGTGAAACGTGATGCCTAAGTTGTTGAAACGGTTTTTCTTATGTATGATGCATTATTTTTTTTCAAGCACTAGCGGGACAAATCCGTTTTTATCAGGGTAACAGATTATTCGGGAGCAATTACTTCAATCTCCTGATACCGTTCAAAGTGCTTAACGTTGAAGGTGTAGATACGTGTGATATCGTTCACTAGCATTGTTGCAATCAACTGTAGATCGAAAATTTGCTGACGCGTCGGCGGATATTTAGCAATGAGTTCCAGTAATTTGGGCATTAAATCTGCGGTCTGATAAATTTTTCGTATGTTTTGGGATTGGAGATATCTTTCGATTTCCACACGAGCATCTACGGGGGCAATTGGATTTGTAACACGCTTGGGGTTGGTCATCACCGCATAGAATTCGGTTAAATTCTGTGTTGCTAGACAAAGTGAGATATCACCTCCGAGTCCACGATTAATCAGATTGACCGACGGCAAGTGAAATGTAGAATCCTGATCGGCACGATAAACAAGAATGTTGGTGTCAACCAGTCCTATTCGCTCACTCGTCGAGATAGTCATAGACCTCCTCCCGTGAAATCTCTCCCTTCACACCCAATGACCAACTACGTAAACGAATAGTTTCCGTTTCGTCTTGAGGCTGCATGAGCGGTTCTTGATGCTTCTGACGCATAAACTCGATCAGTTGTTGTATAAATTCAATCTGATCATCGGGCAGATCACGAACATCAAGCATATCCATCCTAAAATCCCCTATTTCGGTTTCTTATCACGATTTGAAACTACACCCCTTACCAGATGTTTGTGCAGTAGGAGGGAATTCCAATTCCCGAACTGCTTATTATTATATTTTCTTTTTTCCCAGATGTCAATGTTCAATAGTGTTATAACGATGTCTCACGGAAAAAGTTTGCGCCAAAGCGTATCAACCAATGCCTAACCGCTCACAAACCTCAGCCAATTCCCGCTGACCCACGTCGTCCAGTAGGGCGGGTTGCGGTGAGCGCCAGCGTGGGGATTTGATAATACCTTTGCGGTAGAGAATTTCCTTGTGGACAAGCCCTCCCACACGCAGAATCGGTGCAATCTCACGCTCCCAAACTTTACGGGCTGCGGTTTCGTCACCGGATTGCCAGAGGTCCCAGACTTGGACAAAAGCGTGTGGCAGACTGGGCCACGGCATCGTGCCTTGCGAACCACGGCGCAGCTCTTCGATAAGGAAATTTCCGCTCGCACCACCGAAGACTGTGACCAGATCGCCGCCATGCTGAACCGCCTCGTAGACCTTCTGCACCGGCGGGGCATTCTCGACTTTGGCATAGCGCACCCGTTCGCTCTCCTCAGCAATTTCTCGCAGCAGTGCCCCACCGAGCGACGTACCTGCCTCCTGAACGAAGATCGGGACACTGACGGCATCGGATAACGCCTTGAAGTACGCCTTTTTCTCGTACACCGGCACATCTGCTGCGGGCGGGGTGCACATCACCGCCGTTACGCCAAGATCTTCCGTTTGCTGGCTATATTGCACTGTTGCAGCGGTTGACACAGCACCGGTATTCACAACGACCGGAACCCTGCCCCGTGTCTGATCTACCACCACTTTGGCAACCTGCAATCGTTCGGCTTCGGTGAGTTTCATAATCTCTGTAGCAAATGCTATCACCACACCGTGGACGCCGGCGGTGATATTATACTCGACGACGCCCCGCAAGCTGTCTTCATCAATACGATCCTGCTCATCAAAAGGCGTAATTAGGACTGGAAACATACCGCGCATCGGTTGTTCGGACATTCACATTCTCCTTAATTTTTGGTGTCTGTTTCAATCAGAAATAGGAATTCTCGATTTGGCAGGTCAGCATTCCGCACCCAATCGTGGGTCGACTTCATCTCAGCCATCACGTTCCGCTTATAATCTATTTCAACGACCTCAACAAGAGAACCGTTATCCCGAAGAATTGCATTGAGTTCGCCAGCGGTTGCACGTCCTTCTGAACTGTAAGAGAGGATAATCCACCGGGCGCGCGTGTTTTGGATCAACCGCTCAATAGCCTCAACCGCGATGAACCGTCCCGTGTAATCGTTTCTTCGGAATTCCTCAAAGACAGACGAAGCCAAAGTATCCGATGTATCCTTTCGCCGCAACGCCTTGCCAAACAGCTCCGGTTTGTCGTTAAGGCATACGGTTGACCAAAGGTGGTAATATGAGGCGTATCTGACTCTGGAGGGCGGCATCTTCTCATTATTAGACCCGTAAGGCGGATCATAGTATGCCAGATCAACGGTTCTACCGTTTACCAGTTCAAAGATGTCCTGACGCGATACCTCGTGCTGCGCGTCAGTGCAAAAGAGATTTGGCACTTCGAGCACTAGCTCATTAAAAGATCGAGGCGACCACTCCCTGAGATACGAAGCGAAATGTCCAAGTGTGCTATCAACCCGATCGAGCGCGAGGATGAGGCTTGTGAGTGCGACCGCCCTTTCAACCTTCGTCAGGGGGAGCCGATCTATCTCCTCCCGTATCGCATCCAATTTCCGCGTGTTATGGATCTGCCACGGTTTCTTGAGCCCGTCCCGCTGCACTGCTGTCGGGCCCCCTCCATAGTGCGCTGTGAACCAGCCATCTTTGGGTGACAATGCGTTGAGGTGTTTGATGAGTTCAGCGTAATCTGCTTTGCGCTTGCGGTTGAGTAGATAACATACCCCGAACACCTCCGACCATGAAGCAATGTCGTTGCAAAGGACGCGATAGCCTGTCTTTGCAAACGCTTGGGACACCCGCGTTGTTCCAGAAAAACCATCTAGGACGGTCTTGGCGTCGGTCTGCTTTGCCAGTTGCAATATGTGCGGCAGGAGTTTCAGTTTTGAACCTGCATACTTAACCCCTTCCGTTGCGGGTGCATCAGTCATATCATTGGAGAGGGACAGGGGTTCCATTGAATCAGTACTAGAGTGTGTTCACATTAACGTTGGTTCATTAACTTGTAGGTCGAGATTCATATCTCGACGATCAGCTGTCGATTTTGGAAAATCGACCTACAGAAGTCCGAAATCATCTCACGGTGCATCTGAAACCCACAACAGCAGAAAAATCCTCTACTCTTTGCTGAGTCGTAAGATTACGTGTCCAAACTCAAACGCGCCCGGCGATGACCCAGCGAATACTTCCGCATCGAGCCCCCACGCCAATTTATAGGCAGAAAGAATCTGGATCATGGCGTTAGAGACATCGCCGTGGCAGAGGACTGCGACCGTGCTACCACTGCTCGTAATTTTCGCGCCGTAAAGACCGCCTTGGATGCCGACCTTCCGAATAGACCGAACAATCTGCTCGACTTCAAGTAAACCGAGTCCGGCACGGAAACGATTACTCCAATCCGATGCATACATCAGTTTACCTGCCTCCGTGAGATGGTGATGAAGGTCCTGCGGATTGGTGTTCGCCCCTTTGAAATGTCCAATAAAACGCTGTACACGGGCATGTTCGTAAATCGAATGTTCGACGCGGCTGCGCACAGCGTACACCTTTTGTGGCTCCACCTGTGTGAGCGGATCAACTATCTCACCATATTGGTCAAGGAAATCTGCCCCCTTCATCCGTGCTGACAAGCCCCGCCAGCACTTTTCGCGGAAATCCTTAGTGGACAATCGACATAGATAATTATCGCGTAGCTCTTCTAGATTGAGGGTTTTCTGAAGAATTGTCAGTCCCATAAATGCCGCGGTACGCGCATCAACATAGGCTGAACGAGTTGGGGTCCGTTGCGCCCTGCTGTGGATACCGATTAATTTTGTATTCGGGGGAAGGGGAACAGTTTCAAGTATCTGATCCGGTTGACTGTGGATGGAGAGCGGGGTATCCTTCTGTCCGGCGGCAACAGTGATTGCATCTACCGCTTCACACGATGCCCCGACGATACGGTTCTCGACAATCCCCTCAATTCGAGCGATATCAAGCGCGGTTAGATTGAGTTCATACAGATGGTTAATCGCAGTAAGCGTTGCAACACCCATCGCTGCGGAAGAACCGATTCCTGCCTCCACCGGGATATTGCTCCTAACAATAGTTGCTACACCGTGCGGCAGGCGATCAATCACCCCTTCTTTCAGGAGTGCGAAAAATCCGCCGAGGACATATCCTGCCCATGTGGCTCGTGGATTTTGCGCGAAAAACGATTGAACCTCTGTGTAGGATTTTAGGTGTCCAGATGTGTAGAAATCGTCAATGGAGATCTGAAGGGCAGACTGATACCCGTGCAGTCCCGCGTCAAAACTTAATGCACTCAACTGACGGTCCTGCCTCGCCTGACAACCGACAACAGCAGAACGCTCAAGCGTCAATCCAAAAACATCAGCACCACAGTATGCTGCAATCCCACCCATTACATCTAGCCGTGCTGGTGCCCTCGTAATGATGACCTGTCCATTTTTTTCAAACCCGTATTCACCGAACATCTGAAAATCTTCATACCGCAGCATTGACTCAAATTCAAGTACCTCATAAGGTTTGATGTCGGGTCCGAAAATCTGTTCCACCTTCATCGGGTTGTTGCCCTTCAGGATTTCGGGGGTTGCGTCCATAAACCGGTCTCCGATCACGAAATATACCGTCAAGCAGATGGCTGCATACAAAGATGTAGAGCGTGGCAAGCACTTTTGGTCATTATAATGGGGTGAAATGCCATTGTCAATACCTTTGTTACCTTTGTTACCTTTTTAGGGATACTTAGCTCTCCGGTAGGAGGGATCTCCGAATCCCGACTCAGACCGGGAGAAAACCGGGCTATCACACCGGTAGGTGCGGTTTCTCACCGCACCGCATCGGCGCAGTTGGAAACAGCGCCTACCAAACACGGAGAGCAAAAGCGTTTATTTATTTTTATGATTCACTATAATTCCAACATCTACCATAAATAGTCCTTGCCTTTTTGATTTACATTGTCTTCTGAAAGGAAATTTGCTATCATTAAGTCCGTTCCACAGCGAACTAAACTGTGATTCTTGGAATGGATTAAATTTTACGCAGAAGGACGAATTTATGGCACACGCATACACCCCCGGGCTCAAAGTTGCGGCGGGCACGACAATACGCAACGAACGCCGACTCCCAATTGAGGGAGAGGTAGTTGTTCAAATAGGGGATAGAATTGAGGCGGAGAATGTGGTAGCAAAAGCATCTTTGCCGGGAAATGTTCAACTTGTGAATATCGCAAATCTACTGAGTATCCCCACCGAAGATATCAGAGACTATATGCTCAAAAGTGAGAAAGAGCCTGTCGGAAAGGATGAAATCATAGGCGAAACTAAGGGCTTGTTTGGACTGTTTAAGTCACAAGCACGTGCCCCGATTGATGGAACTATCGAAAGCATCTCCGATGTAACGGGACAGGTGATCATTCGTGAGGCACCGATCCCCGTCAATGTCATGGGACATATCTCTGGATCAATTGTCGAAATTATCTCCAACGAAGGGGCTATCGTAGAAGCGTATGGAACATATATCCAAGGGATTTTTGGTGTCGGCGGGGAAACGGTTGGTGCACTCGAAGTTGTCGTGGATTCTCCAGGCGCCCCATTAACTAAGGATCTCATCCAACCTGCCCATCGAGACAAGATTCTCTGCGGTGGTACTGTCGTTGGGAATGATGCAATCCAAGAAGCAATTCGGGGTGGCGTCAGAGGGATAATTGTGGGCGGCATTCACGACAGCGATCTCCGCGACTTGCTAGGATACGAGCTTGGGGTCGCAATCACAGGGTCAGAGTCGCTCGGTCTGACGCTGGTCGTCACGGAAGGATTTGGGGAGATAAGCATGGCGGCGCGAACCTTCGATCTGCTCAAAGCACAGGAAGGTATGATGACCTCGATCAATGGCGCGACACAAATCCGCGCCGGCGTTGTGCGTCCGGAAATCATCATCCCCGTTGAGGGGCAACGAGACGCAGTTGACACAGACATCGCCGGCGATGCACTCAACATCGGCACCCCAATCCGCATCATCCGCGAACCCTATTTCGGACGGTTGGGACGTGTGTCCGCCCTACCAGTCAAACTGCAAGAACTTGAGACGGAGGCAAAGGTGCGTGTGTTAGAAGTTGAACTCGAAGATGGCAACAAAGTCGTCCTACCCCGCGCAAATGTGGAAATCATTGAAGTATAAAGCGTGATACGTGATGCGTAATTGGTTCATTTAGCACTAGAGAAATGCGATATGCGTATCGGCACCCACTAAAGTCCCGCCGCGTTTCTCTGCGTTCTCCGCGTCTCTGTCGCAAACCAGACTGGTTTTCTCGTTTTCCCGTTCTCTCGCTTTCGCGCCTTCCCGCTCCCACGCTCCCTCGCTTCCCCTCTTTACGTTTCACCCACCCGCTTCAGCCACTCCTGAAAATTACTCGTATGGCTGCCCGCCCAAAACAGCTTGCCGCAGGTCGGACACCGATGAAACCGATCCTGTGTGCGATAGACGTACTCCGGGACCACCGATTGCACCTCCGCTTTGGGAACGGACTCAATAGGGGTATTGCAATCAAGGCATCGTGTAAAGAAAGAATTGTTATCGAGTTTTAAGTGAAAAGTTTGAATGACCTGCTTGAGCTGCTCGACCGGATCTTGGCTGGTGAGTAGGAGGTATCGCTCGACCATGCGACGCTCCACAAACTCCCGATCCCGCGTCAGAATCACCCGATTCTCACGCAACGCCTTGAGCGCGAGCTGCGCATCAAGCGCGGGCGATTGGTAGGCGACATCATATCCTAAAATTCGCAGCCACCTACCCAGCTTTCCCACGTTTTCATCGGCGAGGAATTTCGGATCTGAAGCATCTGTCATGATTAAGATTTTCGCAAAACCGCCGTGCTCCCTCAAGGGAGGTTGACGGATTCGGACTAGGCACCCTGTCCCAAGATTGCAATACTACGCACTACTTTAAGCATTTTGGAGGATTATTGGCTGAGATCAGTTCGTCTATTATTTTTTTATCTTTTGTCAACTCCCCATTCGGCAGTTCGTAATAGATATGCCCATTAAAAGAGTAGACATTTGGGATACCTCTTTTTCGATTTTCTTCCTGTGCTCTTTTGGCGGCACGATTGGCGATCCGCAGAAACTCAAGTGCCTGTCTATGGGTTTCAAGGCTTAATTTGTCTTGACTCATTGTGTGCCTCCACTGTTAATGTCTTGCATGAACAGTTCAAAACAATCTTCATTTTTCACTGTAAACCGTCCCCTCTCACCAACAGCGACTTCCTGAAGATGTTCCCCAGAACTGTAGTGTAGATACCAATGATCTACCTGATCTTTGTAGGTGTACCAAAAGTTACGCTTACTCCGATAGAATCGGCGCACAATGTCCTCCGCTGGCACATCGTGACCTCCCGCCATCACTCGATTTCGCACTCGAGCGACGCACACGTCAGGAGATTTAAGAAAAAGAAAGATGATTGCATAGGACTTACGCAGTTGAATAGTCAAAGCCCTGTAGTTCGGCGATTTATCGCCGCAGGACACCGTTGCCAACGCCCGATGAATCGAGCAACTACAATCTGGAGTGCGTAAGTCCTACATAACTGAAAAATATGTGGAAGTATTACACGTCCAGTCCTCAACAAAATTTAACAAAAATGGCCGAATCTGAAGTGTCTGGCATGATTGGGATTTCCGCCGAGGATTACTCAAAAACTACAAAATCGCCGTTTTCGACGGTAAGGACTATCGGGTCATAAACCGCCTCTCCGTTGGGGTCAAAAGAGAATTTACCCAAAACAGTGTCCAAATCCGCAGTCTTTGCTAGCGCGTCCCGAATCGCACTTGGATTGACGGATTGCGCGTTTGCAATTGCCATGGCGAGAATATGGAAGGCAGCATGAGACTGTGCCGCCCAAGCCGGCGGCTCTGCCGCGTATGTCCTGATATAACTCTCGACGAACGCTCGACTCAATGGCGTGTCAGCCGTGCTGAGCCAACCTATGGAAGTAACCGCCCCCTCGGCAGCAGCACCCGCGGCTTCCACCTCAATACTGGTTAGTTCGGGAACAATAACGTGTATATCAGGCATGAGATCGCGTGCCTGAATCAGAATCGGAGGTATGTGGGATCCTAGAGCGGAGATAAAGAGGGCATCAGGATTTGACTTCATTATCCGCGTTAATTGCGCCGAAAAGTCGGTCTCGTCACCTTCGTAGATCTCTGTCGCCACAATCTGGACACCGCTCTCAACAAGCGCAGCCCTAAACGCTTCGTCGCTACGCGTAGAGTAGGTGTCGCGGTGGTGATATATCGTAGCCGCCCGCTTGTAATCGTATTTCTGCTGAGTCGCCCTGACAGCAGCGGGATTAAGCACACCTGAGTTAAGCCCTGAGCGGAAGATAAAATCGCCACGCGCACTCAGACCTGGGGCAGACGAAACCGAACTAACAATGATAACCCTGTTTTCTTGGGCAATTGGAATTACCTGTTCGAGCTGAGTTGAAATAGCAAAACCAACGATAGCAGCCACCCCATCTTGATGAATCAATTTCTTAACCGGTTCAACGGCGCTCACGCTCTGATCATCCTCAACGATGAAGGTGATTTTGGTATTGCCGAGAATTCTTGACTCATTCATCTGTTTGCGGGCTAACTCAAAGCCATTTAGCATTGACAGACCATACGGGGACGCGAATGGTCCTGTCTGAGCTATAACAACGCCAACAGGAATCTCTCTCTCTACATCTTCCGCTTCAGCTGGTGCAACGAGAAGTTGCCCAATCGGGTTATAGACGGAAAGTCCCACAATGAGTGCGACAATCGTCAAGACAAACGCGAATTTGGTAAACTGTCTTATGTTCATTTTGAACCTCCTGTAAAAGTGTTAGATTTTGTTAGATTTTGCCAAGGATGCCGTTAAAGTTAGGACTTACGCAGTAGGAAAGAATTCCGATTCTCGACAAGTGTTGCGAGGAAACTAGATGCCCCGCCTACAGTTGGCTGCGTAAGTCCTAAACTACAAAAGCCGCAAGGCTGGTGTGCGATGGTAACCATGCGGCAAAGTCTATGATTGTCTCCTTTAATTTTCATCTATGTAAAGCACGGGCATGTTACACCCAAAGTGTTCGACTAAATCTTTTACAATCTCTTTTTTTACATTATTGTTGATATTTGCTTGAACATAAATGCCAGTGCCTCCTATCGGTTTAGGGCTCGCACCTCTCGGAAAATCGGCGTCAGGATTTTTTGAGAAATGGTAAGGTTTTAGTTGTAAGACCTCTTCAAATTGATTGGGGTAAACTTCAGACAAGATTTCACAGAAGCGGGCTAAAAATTCAACCCAGGATTTTACCTCATGCGTGTCGCCTTCAAACGTAAATGCTTTGATTTTCTTGCCTATCCAAGTCTGATCTAGCGCGAGAACCTCATCGGAGTCAAGGTCCCCTGTGGGCGGAGGCAGCTCATCCGTGTCGCCCCCCTTATCGGATTCTGAATCTGGTGATGGTGAATCAACTTCTCCATCCTCAAACGCTTTCAATGTTTGCTGGATAATTTCTCTGATCCGCTGCCTCTGCTCTTGTGTATTTATGTCAATGTCAACAGCAGATGCGATGTGGTTGACAAAATCTTCAGTAGGAGATTTCATCTGCCCGATCAAGAATTGCTGAATCGCTTTTGAATACTTCAAATCACTTGCGGCAGCAAGTGATTCGTCTAAATCGAAGCGAGACTTGGTAAACAGCTCAAGTTCAGCGACGAGAGATGGCTGAATATCAAACAGATCAAACTCAAGAAAGGGCTCGCTATCCATTAGGTTTCGGTCATCCAAATCGGTGTAAAATCGGTACAAGCGACCGTCTGTCAAAACACCGAAGCGGGTCCCACGAACCGCAGTGAAGTAGTCGCTAAGTTGTCCGGTGTGGGCGTCTAAATTGTCACCTAACGGCTTGCACTCAATAACCATGACCGGGGTTCCATCTTTTTTTATGGCATAATCAACCTTCTCACCCTTTCCGCGAATATCGGCGGGATATTGTTTTCGCATGTCCCCCGGGTTACGTTTGTAACCCAACAACTCAATAAAAGGCTCAACACAAAAGGTCTCTGTATTTGCTTCGTCTAGATCCTGATTGCTGTATTCTTTGATTGTATCAGATAGGTTTTTAAGTTCCTCAATAAAGCCCATAAACCCCTCCTACGACTTCATTATCTAAATTATTCAGGGTTTCAGTGATTCTTATTACGTCTATCTCCAGTAACATATATGTAGGTCGGGCATCTTGCCCGGCTGACAACAGCAAAACGTCAACTATGGTAGATTTTAGAATTACTTAGACACTTCCAATGGACATGTACAGATTGGGAGATCTGTATCCACAAACAACCCCCTAAATCCCCCTTATCAGGGGGACTTGGGAAATGTCCACTTATTTCTCTAATTCACCATAATCACCCTGTCCCACAGTCAGCAGCCGGTGAAGCGAATCCCCGAGGATACGCTCCTTATCGGCATCTGGGATGAAGGTGCAATGTGTGCGGAACGCTTCAAGGGAGTGTTGGTAGGTCATGTAGGAACGAACCACAGGGTAGTCCGACCCCCAGCAGAGGCGATCAGGACCGAAATGTTCATAGAGTGCGCGGACAATCCACCCGGTATCCGAATAGGGATATTCCGACGGAGCTTGAGAGACATACCCGAATCCAGACATCTTGATGTTGATATTTGGAACCGTCGCCGACGCAAGGATCTCGTTTAAGTTCGGATAAGGAGGTGCCTCTCCCGCTCTAGCTCCAGCCATGTGGTGGCAGAGAAAGGTGATGGAAGGGAATTGTGATGCCAATTTGCGTAACGGCGCCTGCAGTTGGGGCCCCATTGCGAGGCTGGAAATCAATCCTCGATCCGCAGTGGTCTGAAAGAATCGCTGCCCTTCATCCGTAAAGAACCAACTGCCATCGTCGTCGCCCCTGAAGTAGTGTGTATATCCCTTCAATGCGTATTTATCCGCTGCCTCCGAGAGCCGATCCGCGGCACCCGGAGTATGGTAGGTATCCGTCCACGAACAATCGACATCAGCAAATTGGATGATACGGTCTGGATACTGCTTGGAACACTCAAAGATATAGTCGTTATTATCCGGGTTGTGATCTATTCTGGCACAGACCAGAACGGCTTGATCAACGCCGTGCCGATCCATTTCGTGCAGCAGTTGCTCAATCCTGCCACGGCTGTCGCCATCAGGAACAGGGGGTTGGTAGGGCCAACGTGGCCATGCATGACTGTGTGAATCAATAATCATAGAATTTTCCTCAATTGATGGGAATACGTAGGTTGGGTTGAACGGAAACCCACTGAGAATTATACCTAGAAAAAGGCATCAAAGTTCACCCAGAAACCTGAAGTTTTCCAAATATCAGTGAAACCCAACATTTAATCGTCAGTTGGATTGCGTGTTGGGTTTCACCATATCTATCTATAAGACCGTATTTTTGAAAGATCGAATCTCCATTGTCGTTGACAAACCTTCACGTTTAACGGTTCAACCCAACCTACACCGCTACCCACATATTACATTTAAGCTATTCTTCAATGACCCAATGGTTAAGCCTCATCCCCTCACCGGGCGGATAAAATACCAACAGATTCTTTTTGTATCGTTTGACATATACGAATTTACGATCTACCTGTGTGAAGTAAAGCCAAACCTGACCGATCCACGGTTCCCCAATGCTTTTTCCAAAAGACGCATCATAGATTTTGTGGGGCGAACCTAACATGGCTCGAACTTCATTGGGACTCATTCCGGTATGCAACTTATTCACGTTGTCTATAGTAAACGTGGTGTGCCCCACATACGAGTAGCTATGGGGCACCGCACAACCTTGTTGGCATACTGAGAATCCAATAACAATTACTATTAAAACTAAATATTGATTGCTCCATCTAAATTTCAAGCAGTAAGTCATTCGAGATTTCCCTTTACGATCTGAATCACTACTCGACCATAACTCGAAGCCTTGCGTCCGCAGCGTTTTGCATATCCATATATGGTTCAAAATCCGCTAGGATTTGCTCCCTACATGCCTGCGGAATTGGAACATTGATAACCTTCCCCGGTTTTTTTAGATCAAGGATCTTTAGTCGGAGATTCCTAGATTTGAACACCCCCGGCAGAAACACAAACAGGCCTCTTTGGGCAATATCTTCCATCCTTACGGATCTGTCAGAGTAAGATATAGGCATAATGTCCATCGACCTGTATACCTCCGGGACGACACTACCCCCATCTATTAGTTCAAGGTCTTGCAGATCCGATTTAAATTCGTAGGTGTATGCACCTCGGTAATAGGTGTTAGAGTAACCTGCTGCCGCCGCTCCAAGTAAATTTAGGAGTATGCTGCCACTAGTTTGGCCAACATCTGGTGCAACAGAAATTATGACAAGTGGACTATAATCTCCCACATACTCGTACCACTCCCTGAAGCGGTCTCCTAAAGGGTCATACATCTCCGATTGAGGGACCCCCGCAGCAGCCTCCCTACCCCGACGTTTCTTGGTAAGAGAATCCGTTGAAATCTTTGCGAGAAAATACTGACGCGACGGGGTAGAAATCTGTATATTGAAACCGGGTGCCTTTATCTCATAGTTGGAGGCTTTTCCACACCGCTCGGCTGCCCATTTTAAGCCTTCTACCGGAAAAGGATCTTCAGGAGCAACCGGCAAAAAGGTGGAAGGGGGCGGTTCTATACGGAGTCTACCACGGGCTTGGTCAAGGAGGGGCAAGGCAAGAGATATTGAAACGCTGCCTGAAACCCCGGGACTTCTTGATGATGGATCGATAAACGTGTTGATTGCAATGACTTCAGAGTCCATATTAATTAGGGGTCCCCCTGAATTTCCGGGGTTGAGGTTCACATCTGAAATAATGGCGCGTTCTTCAACTTTACTTACGATTCCAGACGTGAGAATACGGATCTGATTTAGAGGACTGCCTATCGCGATAACTTTTTCACCCTCGAATGCAAGATCGGTAGCCGGTCTATCGGCAATTTTAAGGATCGGCAGTTCCTCTACGACTTCTGGAGCAACTTGTAGAACGGCAATATCCTTTCGCTTGTCGTTAGCGAGAAGTACTGCTGAGACGCGAGTTTGGGGATTTAGCTGCACTGAAATACGACTTGAAGTGCCAATCACATGGGCATTAGTAAGAATAATGCCAACCTCATCAATCAAGAAACCGGTCCCGTGTCCAACGTCACTGTAAACCGTAAAAACCGCATCTCTCGCTTTACGAAATATAATGGCTTCTTCGGACACTTCCCTTGCTGCGTGAACCTGACTACATACAATACTGCAAAGGATTAGGCTCACAGCCAATGTTAGAGATTTGGATTTCATGATGAGCGTTTCTCCCATAGACTAACCTGCGTTACCATCCAAAACTCCAACTAGATGATAGGCATAGCGTTCAGGGGTTTAATGCACCAATGTACCAATGAACGAATGAACTAAAAAGTCGCGCGTCCAACACCTGTGTTCCCCGCTGCATCAGTAACGCGAATGGTGATGGTGTGTTCTCCGGCTGGCAAGGAGTTGGTGTGAAGTAACAAAGTTTCCTGCTTGGAGTCGAAGATGCCATCGTCAGGGAAGATAACCTGCCACTCTTCATCGCTGTCGATTTTGTAAACCGCTTTCTGAATGTAGCTGAACGGATCCGTCGCGGTACAGGAGATCTGATAGGTTTGATCTTCATTCACTGTCGCAGTTATATCAGCGACCGACGGCTGGCTGTTATCAATATCAAAGGGATCGCTAACCTTCTCGGTAGACTTTGCAAAGTTGGGCGGATTGCTCAGTTTGTCCGTCGCGTTGACTTTGATGACATAACGCCCGTCGGACATCAAGGTAGTATCCAAAGCATAACTGCTCGCCTTCAACTCCTCTTTGAGAAGTTTCCAATTTGTCTCCTCGACCCCCCTGTAATAGACGTTAAATTGCAACGTATCATTATTGTCGTCCTTCACCTTCCACGAGGCAGTGTATTTTGTACCGTCTCCGTCCGAACTGGGATTGGGGGAGGGCCGACCTTCCCGTGGTCTACGACCACCCTCGGACGGACCAGAGCTTTCGGGTGCACCACCCCGGCGGACCTGAATCGAGGTGAATCGTGGTTCGGTATTGGCTTGAACGGAAGCGACCGTTACCTTTTTGAGGACGGGTGTCGCGGCAACCGCACTCGTTGTGAGCTTGGCACGCCACTGAATGTAGCGTGCGGCGGGACTGGTAATTTGAGAGGCTTCGGGGGCGGTTAGTTCTTCTGACCAGTCATTCCATGTGCTATTCGGTTTCTCTGTGTTGCCGGATCGGGTGGCAACAGAGATAGCTGTTCCTTCGGGGGTGACTCCCTCCCACGATAACTTGCCCCATCGCGACACGACTTTCGTATCATGCGCCTTCGATTCAAGCGTTCCCTCAGCTAGATAATCCGATTTCAACTCAAAAATCTTCCCAGCATTCCCTGTAGCGAGCAAGAGCTGATTTGAATTTGCGGTGCGATGAATCGCCACAATCTGACTCGCACCACATTTACCCTTAAAGACAGAATCGCCATCTGTGTTGACCCAATAAAGCTTGCCACTATCCCCTGTGCCGATATAAAGCCCTTCCTCCGAATCGGACGCCATCGACAGAATCAGGGGCTCTGGCACCTCCCACATCACAGACACGATACCATCCGGCTCAATCTTATAGACCCTTGACTTCTTTTCTTCACCATTACGACCGCTGGGGGGGGCAGGTACGGGAGGGGGTGGCGGGCTTCCGGGCCGGGGTGCTTCCGTCGTGATAGTTCCGGCATAGATTACCCCTTGCGCCCCGATGACAAGCCTGCGTACCTCTTTCTGTCCTGTTTGGTAAATCACAGTTGCCGCACCATCCTCTGTTTTGACGCGATAGATAGTTCCTTTGCCGTCGCTGCCGGCATACAGCATATCCTGATGATAGAGCAAGCATAAAATATTGGTTTCGTCGGAATCATACAGGACACTGGTCTGACCATCAGGCGTAATCTTGTAAATTTTCCCGCTGGTTCCGGTCGCTGCGTATAGGTTTCCTGCATCATCAAACGTCAGCGCCCAAACATATTTTTCCTCCGAACTGAGTATCGTTGTTGGTGGGGTGCTACTGTCCGTGAGCTTATAAATTAACCCGTCCGGGGCTGTACCGGCATAGATGTTATCATTAGGATCAATAGCCAACGCCAGAATTGAAACTTCCGGTGAATCGTAAAAAAGCGATGACTGACCATCAGGGGTGATTCGGTAAATCTTACCCCTATTTCCTGTGCCTGCGTAAATGTTTCCTTTGGAATCCTCGGCAAGGCACCAGACATATATCTCTTTGGTATCCCCGAAAAAGGTATCCAATTTAGGAGCCAACATAAGCTCACCCTTACTTGAAAGCGAAACATTTTCGGGCTTACCAGATTCAAAGTCCTTTTGGTGCTGCTGTTGCCAGATCTGTGTCGTCACCCCGAACACTGGTAGAAGATGGATCGAAAAGAAAACGACAGCGATACTAAGAATATAAAAAGCACGGTAAAACGTCATGAAAGAAAAATCCTCCGTTGAGTTGGTTCATTAGTCCATTCGTTTTAGCCCCGATAGATCGGGATTTCGCTACGCTTAACCTATATCGGTCGAGATTCATATCTTTAGAAAATAATGTGTAATCTGCAGGGGCAAGTTTCTTCTTACGCATTACGTATTATTCTTCACGCATCACGTTTCACGCACCACGCAGCAATCACGGTGCATTGCGGTCAACCGTAAACCGCAAAAATCGACTGCCAGAAACCACATAGGGCGTGGTCACCTTTTCAAAGTGCAACGTTGTACCGCGGGTGGGGCCACCTTCACCAGATTGCGTCGGCGTACTCATCACAGAGAGCATCGACACCGGCAGTTCAGGAAACTCTTCCCCCTGAACAGTCATACCCATTTTGGGCACAAAAAGTTCCAAAATAATGTCACTATTATTTTCCTCGCGCTGCAACAATTTGATCAATTGGTTGATGTTTGTCGGTTGATAGTTTAAGGGTGCCCTTGTCCGCTGCCAGCCTTCATATAAAGCCGGACTGATAGCGAGAAGGGTGGTTAAACCTTCCGGAGCATCTTCCGGAATCGTAATCGTACCGGTCTGGATGATTGGTGCTTCAAGATATGGACGCAGGCGCATAGTCACTTCAATCTTTTCGCCGGGACGGTATCGATTTTTGTCGATTCGGACCGCTTCAATGACCGCTGTTTTCCGTTTATCCTCCATTTTGATATCGAGGTCTATACGGTCCACATCAATCTTTTCGTATTGATTGCCAATCAAGCTAAACAACGGCGTCAGCGCTCGGGTCGCCTGAAATCCCGGTGAACCGCTGGAGGAGTAGACATTTCTCCGCACAATCTCCCGCGATGTCAGATTCGGCTGATCCTTCAGTAGAATTTTTGCTTCGACGTTGACAGAATGGTCACCGCTGTAGATTTCAATGCCATCAATAATGAACCATAGAGGAATGAGGGTGTATAGCGTCGAGAAGTCACGATGGCGGATGACCTCATAGTGCGTCGGGTGGACCTTCCCGTCCATGGTCTGGATGTTGGCATTAACAGGAATAAAACTAGGATGGGAACCGATCAAGCCAGCAATTGCCGCCTGACGGTCCTGGACAAGCGTGCCAATCGGCTGTGTCGGAGAGGCCATTTTTGAAGATCTCGCTGTACTCGGTAAAATGAAGTGGACATAACCGCCCGACATCGGCAGGTTGACACTGCCTTCCCCGAACATTGAATGGCCAAAACCCAAGAGTTGGTCGCCTTCGACATAGGTCATAGTGCCGTATCCGAAGATGGGGAAAGCCCCACGCACAAACTCAATACCCACAATCTGTCCCGGCTCAAGCGGCGCACTTTTGACCGGTGAACCTCCACCCACACCTTGTATTGGATTCAGATGATATGCGTCAAAAAACTGCTTGAAATATTCGATCGCCCCGGTCGGTAATCCCGAGAATGCAACAGGCATGTTAAGACGCGGTGACTTATCGAACTGATCGGGGGTCGGTGACATCTCCAGCTGCGCTTCAGGAAACCGTCTTTTATCGGGAGTTAGCGGCAACATGCCAGCACCGTTTAATACCGTGTCTGCCCTTAAGTTAAAGCGCGTCCCACCTCGATAGCTTAAATTCGGCTGCATGCCCCGCTGCGTCACCTCAACCATTAACTCAATTGGTGTCACTCCCATGAGGTTTGCGTGTTCACGTTGGTAATAGTAACCGAGAGAAATCGCCCCAATGAGCCGCCCGTTAATATACATCGGACTCCCACTCATGCCACCGGCGACCCCTGTCTTTTCAAAATTCTCGCCACTGCCCTTGACCCATATCACATCCCAGTTGGGATAGAAATTGTGCTCAATACTGATTACCTCAAAGTTGAACTTTTCAACAGTTGTCCCGGAAAAGACGGTATATCCCTCCCCGTTCATGCCGGGCGCGATCTCTGCTAACGGCATAAATTTCGATGAATCCCATTTTATTTCTGCACTCGCTTGAAGGGCAATCAAGCAGAGGAGACTAATTATCAATACAAAACAGCTTCTTTTCAAAGTCCACCTCGTTCAATTTTTCAATTGCGAAATTTTGATTCTCACTTGGCGTGTAATAGAGATCCGATCTCTCATTTCCAAAATCGGGTTTATGATAACAGTTTATTTTTGTCAATGTCAAGCGTAATAATTTTACACCACCGTTAGTTTTCGTATTACCGAAATGTGAATCTCGATCTACAGGAAGAGTATGTCTGTACAAAAATGAATCTCTGAACCAATGAATCTATATCCTGCTAATCCTTGAATCCCCGACAAATCGGGACTAAGAAGCCTGTAAATCCTGATTCAGACAATAAGCAGCCCAAATAAAAAAGCCGGGTGAGGAGATATGCCCCTTCCCGGCTTTTTCTATTTTAATTGAGGATATAGTCAAGGTGTAGATTGTGTACGTTAGGCGCGAAGTTTTCGATAGAGATACACGATTGCAAAACCGATCGCACCAAGCACGATGAGCGTGAAAGCGAGCTCAAATGCCCAAGCGATAACAGGTAAAACAATCCTCAATCCAATCAAAATCAACACGAATATCAGTACGAGAATAGCGAGATTTTTGATCAATCCCATTGGATACAACTCCTTCTCATGTTCACTCTTTTAAGCGGGCTTTGAGTTTGGCAAGTTCATCATCAATTTCGTCTTTCTTGTCAAGCTGGTCAAACTCCTCCTCCAAACTCGGTTGACGCATTTCACTAAGCGCTTCAGCCTCCGCTTCCGTATCAAGAACTTTGTCCTCAATGCGATCAAAAGCGTTTAGCGTACTGGAATCGGACATACCTGATACGGTTTGATGGATTGCCCGTTCCGTCTCTGCCCGTCTTTGGCGAGCAATCAGCAAAGCACGTTTGCTCTTTGCCTCTTCAATTTTTTGTTCTAAGGTTGCCAACCCATCTTTAAGTACAGAAACACTCTCTTGCTGCGCCTCAAATTGTTCACGGAAACCTGCTGCCAAGTCCTCAGAAGACCGCTTGCGACGGAGGGCTTCTTTTGCACGGACATCATCGCCGTGCTGGATAAACACGATGGCACGCTTCTCCCATTTCTCAGCGCTCTCTAAGTTCTCCTTGTACTGCGCTTCAAACTTGTTTCCGTCCCGGATCGCCGCAGCGACTTGAATCTTCACCTCTTTGAGTTCGTGCTGCATATCCTCCAAGAGCTGATTCAAGATCTTTTCTGGATCTTCAACCCGATCTAGCAGGTCGTTTATATTTGAATTGAATATCCGCCTGAGTTTCTCAAAGATCGGCATTGATTATCACTCCCTTACTCATCTCAGCGATTACACCGTATATCTGCCCAGTGTTTCCTCATCTAAATGCTCTAACTCGTCTTGAGACTGCTGCCGCTCTGCCTCCCTCAACTCCGATTCAGGGAAGCCAATCTCTTGAACAATTGATTCTGCCACATAGATAGGCACCCCCAATCTCAAAGCGAGCGCGATCGAGTCGCTTGGGCGAGCATCAATCTCCAGTGTCTTGCCATTGGCTACCACATCAATTTGTCCAAAATAGGTTGAGTCCTTCATGGTATGTACATAGACCGCATCAACGGTCGCATCAAGGCTTTCGATGATGTTTTTCATCAGATCATGCGTCATCGGACGTAGCGGCTCTTCACCCTTGAGCTGAAACTGGATGGAGAGTGCTTCTCCCTGTCCAATCCATATCGGTAGCACCAATTTTGGATCGCCTTCCGTCTCCCTCAAAAAGAGGATCGGTGCACCACTACTCGCATCAATAGAAATGAACGCCACTTCCACCGCGATCATGTTCTTCCCGTTCATTTGGAGATGCTCATCGGCTTGTTCTTTCATCTTAGACTCCCTTTGCTAATTTGAAATTTCAATTGGAGCCGCCGATGGTGCGAGGAATGTTACAAGAATGTTGCCACTCGCCTTGTCATCGACAACCCGTGATTGTCTGATATGCCAATTCAGGTTTGTCATCATGACTCCGCATAATCATAATGAAATGAGCCAAGTATCCGCTTTCACCACATCAAAAATCTCTCCACGCAAATCGTAGTCAAGGAGAATCACTATATCGCCCTTTAAGGGAACATCGTTGCCCTCACGGACACGACAACTAACGGTCAACTCGGATCCATTCGGTGCCGAGACACGCGCTTTCCCAAAGGTCGTTGTCACCCGACCGCTAATGACTCGCCCCCGTAAACCGACAAGTTGATTGTCGGTGGTGGAACGTTCTCGTCTAAGAAATAGCTTTGAAAGCCCCAGTGCAATGTAATTCAGAAAATCGCCCATATCTGCTCCCGCTCACAAATCATTCGCAGCAAGAGGAAATCAACGTCATTGCGCGTTTGGCATCGCGGTAGCTGATGTTGTTAATTAGATGTTTATCCCCATTCACTGTAATTTCAAGCGCAGCTTGTCCAAAGATCCGGTGTTTGAGACTTTGGTCCAGTTTGATACCTGTAATTTGAGAAAACGAGAGGTTGCACCGAATGTTGATGTACGAAGCACTCATACTCCCCATCTGACGCTCCTCCAACACCAACACCCGGTCAGAAGTAATAACCACAAAATCGGGATTCAGCAGGCTAGACCTCCCAAGGGTGCACAACTTAATCCGCTCATCTGCCCCCAGATGGTCTTGGGTTGTCTCCTGAATACGAGACGGTAACCGATGAAAATCAGCCATCCACATCACTCCCTTGGAGACGAGTCTTCTTTGTTCTCAGGATGGACTTTGGTCTTCAACGCTGCAAGGTCTGTCTCGACCCTTTCGCTGTTCTCAAGGTCATGAAATTTTTGCTCAAGGTCATCGCCTTGTGTCAACTCAGCCAACGCTTCCGCATGTGCTTCGAGATCGCGGACACGGTCTACTAACCGATCGTAAGCATCAAACGCAGTCGTGTCGATCGCTGTTTCAGCCGACGGTGTCGAATCGACGGTGGATTGCAACGTCCCTAAACTTTCAGTGACAGCCAATTTCGCAGTTTGAAAGCGCATCGTGTCTAGTTTGGTCTCTAGCGTTTTCAAACTGGATTTGAGGGAGTCAATTATCTCCTGCTGTGTATCGATCTGCTCACGATACAGGTCCGACTTTTTTATATGCTCACCCTTGCGGGCGAGTGCTCGGCGGGCGAGATCCTCCTCCCCTTTTTTTAGGGCGAAGACCGCTTTATCTTCCCACCTATTGGCTTCGGTTCCATGTGTATCGATCTCTCGTTCTATCAACTTGAGATCTGCAATCGCACCGGCAATCAAAGCCTTGACATGACGCACGTTCTGGCGCATCTCTTCCAACATAAGCCCTCGCGTTTTGCGTGTATCTTCCGCTTTTTCTAGAAGCTCATTCACATGCGATCTCACGATGAGCTTGGCTCGGTTTAACGTTTGCACGGTTCAGTTCCTCCTTGTAACACTGTTAGGGGTCAAAATGATTAACTCAATTATGCCTAACAGAGATTACAAGGATTTTGCCATTCATGGGAAATGAAACGTAATGCGTGAAACGTGAAAGTGGAATGTGATGTAGCACTCATCAGTTCAATGAACTGAAAGTAGTAGGCATACTCCGTATGCCGTAACCACACCTGAACCAGTGAACTAACGCGCCAAATAGGATTTACGCAGTTGAACGGTAAAATTCAACCCCTCGGCTAGTCCCGATACTCGGTTCCGTTTCAATGCCCCACCGACACGATTCGGCAATTTGTCAGGGCACTGTCAGGTCTAAAAAAAAATCAACCTCACATCGGGGGGGCATCATTAGCTGATATCTCTCCGAACCCCGATGGGGCCTAGCTTCAGGGCGTTTGTAGATTTGTACCACCCACCAGAAGGTGCGTGCAGACGGCTTTTTGACCTGACAAATACGCACTGTTTATGAACCGTTTTTCACTGGAATAGCACCATAACTTCGCCACATGTCAGGGATTTGTCAGGGCACTGTCAGGTCTAAACTCTGAGGTGCGTAAGCCCTGCCAAAACTAAAAAGATGGAGGTGGCGGGACACGTTAATCCCCTAGTTTCCCAGAGGCGTGGACTATATCTTCATCCATCGCAACGATGGAGCCTAGCGTATTATAGGAGATTTAGATTTGTCGATGACATTATCTCCTATCATTACAGTCTCTACAGGACTATACAATCCCTCGGTGTTGCCATAAGATGTTGCCATCTCTTAGGTTTCACCGATGTAAGCCAGGTTTAATCGAGGAGGTTGCCCTCCAAGTCGACCAGACTGATCGAACCCGCGTCCGAGAGCATTTCAATAAAGGCTACTACATGCTTAGCATAAGCTTTGGTGTTTCGTCCACAAGACTCCCTTATGCCGGATTCACTGCGGACTATCTCAAGTTAATTCTCGCGCTATGTCCCTTGAGAACAAACAAAGCACACAGCCCGTTTGTTGACGTCGGGCTAACTCGACGGGACCGCAAATTAGCCGGACGAGCCGCTTTTTTAAGCAGCTAGAGCCAATTCTTCATCGGCAATTAAATTGTTTCCGCCTGTTTAACGAGGCCTGCGGAGACCTCGGCATGCAACCTTTAGATCATCTACTCTCGTCGAAACCTTTTCACCCCCGTATATTAAGTAGGTAACTATCCCGATTTTTCTATCTATTTCTATTTGCTTAACAACTCAAGCACCTTGGCGAGACCTAAACAAAGGACACCAGGAGTGCAATAAAAAAATGCCAGACCAAGTGCTAGTATAATCCCACTAAGAGCCCATTCTGCCTGTGGGTCAAAAGAAGCGGACGATGAAGGATTACCGTAAAGGATAAGCATAATTATTCCTACGATAACCCCGAAACCTATTGATACTATACCAATTATGCGTAGCATCTTAACTATGAGCAGACTTTTCGCAGGTCCATTACTGGTGCTTTCCGCTGGTTGGGAAGCAGGAATTTGAATCATGCTTTTTGCTGCTTCGTCACTAACGGCTTCGGCTGATTCGGGAACAGCATTACTTGCCCCACAATTTCTGCATTCAGCAGCCTCACCAACTGTCAAATACCTAACGGCAATATCTTTCCCACAGTTTTTACACCGAAATTTGAGAGCCATAATTGTCGTTGCTCCTAACTTATAATCGGTATATGCAGGTGTTATCTCATATACGACTGAATCGCCCGTTGATCTGCTTCCCTCCGCATATCTTCGCGCTTATCGTAGTCGTGCTTACCACGCGCCAACGCGATCTCGACTTTCACCTTACCGTTACTGAAATAAGCCTTCGTCGGCACAATCGTCATGCCGGTGGGTCGGGTTTTCCCCTCGATTCGCTTAATCTCTCGACGGTTCAACAGGAGTTTCCGTTTACGCTTCGGCTCATGATTTTCGCGATTGCCCTGCTCGTAAGGACCGATATGGGCATCAATCAAAAAGACCTCCCCATTGTCGACACGAGCGTAGCTATCGGTCAAATTCAGCCGACCCGAACGAATCGCCTTAACTTCCGTTCCTTGAAGGGCAATCCCCGCCTCGAAACGATCCATCAAGTGATAATCGAACCGCGCTTTCTTATTGGTAGCAACTGGACCCGTGGTCGCAACAGACTTCTCAGCTTTCATAGTGGGTGAATTATAGCACAAACACAAAGGGGGCGCAAGGACAAAAGGCTTGATTATTCCCCGTATCCGTTGTAGAGTTATAGGTAACATCTGAAACGTGAAACGTAAAAATAAAATCAACCGATGAACTAACAATAGGAGGGATAGATGTCGAAATCTAAGGAGAAAATTCAGACCGGCTGGGAGGGGCGTTTCTACGAAGATTTTGAAGTCGGAGAGGTCTATCGAAGTAGGTTTGGTCATACCGTCACCGAAGCGGATAACGCACTGTTCACCCAACTCACCCATAACACCAATCCGCTCCACTTTGATCTACACTACGCCCAACAGACAAAATGGGGACAAATTCTCGTCAACAGCACCTTCACACTGGCACTGATCACCGGTATGAGCGTTCCAGATGTGAGTGAGAATGCAATGGCGAATCTCGGCTGGGAGCAGGTCAAGCTGCCGAACCCTGTTTTTATAGGGGACACCCTCTATTGCGAAACGGAGGTGCTGTCGAAGCGCGAGTCGAGCTCATATCCCGAAGCCGGTATTGTCAGGGTCTGCTCGCGGGGGATTAATCAGGACGGGTCAGTGGTCATTGATCTCGTCCGCGCTATCATGGTCTACAAACGGGACAGCGCCCCCAAAAGGAATCTTTTCCCTGAAGTTGTCTAGAAACCGAGTTTTTGACAAAAACTCGGTTTCTCTACCCGTAGCATGTGAAACATGTGCCGCAACCACAAATGAACTAATGAACCTTTGAACCCTAAAAGATTGTGCCACGACAAAATGAAATGAAGGAAAACAGATGACAGAAATTCAAAGCAACCACGTCGCTCGTCCACCGCTGGAAGGGGTGCGAATTATCTCAATCGAGCAATTCGGCGCGGGTCCTTGGGGAACGATGATGCTCGCAGACTTGGGGGCGGAGATTCTCAAAATCGAAAACCCCGAAACAGGAGGAGACGTGGCGCGTTATGTTCCCCCTTACACAGTTGAGAGCGATAGCGTCTATTTTCAGAGCTTCAACCGAAATAAAAAGAGTATCACCCTGAATCTACAACACCCCGACACAACCGCGGTCTTCCACCGACTGGTCTCCATTTCGGACGGTGTTTTCAACAACCTGCGCGGCGACCTGCCTGCCAAACTCGGCGTGGACTACACAGCTCTCGGAAAGGTGAAACCATCAATTGTGTGCTGCTCGCTCTCCGCCTTTGGACGCAGCGGTTCTCGTGCCGCCGAACCGGGATACGATTACCTGATGCAAGGGTACGCCGGTTGGATGAGTATAACGGGTGAACCTGACTCTCCACCACAGAAGACCGGACTATCCTTAGTCGACCTGAGCGCGGGCGTGATGGCGGCACTCGGTTTGATGAGTGCCATTCTGCGAGCGCGGGACACGGGTGCGGGCTGCGATGTGGATGTCAGCCTGTTCGACACCGCACTGTCGCAACTGGGTTATGTGGGGGCGTGGCACCTGACAAAGGGGTATCAACCGCAACGGATGCCGGATTCCTCACACCCGTCTCAGGTGCCGTTTCAGGTGATGCCCACAAAGGATAGCTGGATCGTTGTAGCGTGCGCAAAGGAGAACTTCTACCAAAGTCTCGTGCGGATTCTGGGTGCACCGGAACTCGTGGACGACCCACGCTTTCGGGGGTTCGCAGATCGGCTGGAGAATCGCGAAACATTGGTGCCGATCCTGAAAGACCTATTCCGGCAGCGGACAACCGCTGAGTGGTTGGAGCTGCTCAAAGGTAAAGTGCCGTGCGCCCCCGTGAACACCGTCGAGGAAGCGTTCAGCGACCCACAGGTGGCTGAAGATGAGATGATTCTGGAGATTCCCCATCCGGAGTTCGGTGTTGCGCGTCAGGTGGCAAGCCCAATTAAGATCAGCGACTCCAAAACCGAACATCGTCGTGGACCACAATTGGGCGAACATACGGACGACGTGCTTGGAAACTATCTCAATATGTCTCCCCAAGAGATTCAGACACTCCGTCAGAAGGGGGTGCTTTAGAATACAACAACCAAATCCAGAACGTGATGTATGAAAGGTGAAACGAGAACCAAACAATTCCGTATTCCTATCACGAGAGTGGCTTAGACACATTTAACCTAAGCATTCTTGAGAAGGAAATATATGACTAAACGATTTCTTCGTCTCACCTTGTATGCGATAATAATTTACTTCATCAGCGGAGCACTCCACCCGGTCTCTACTGTCTCACAATCCTCGGAGGAAAACGATATACATTATTGCGCTGTTATTGATAGCCAGTCAAACAGACAGGATTCAGACCAATTCCCCAACCGCAATTATGCCCGATCTGCCGGGGCAGCTATCAATGCCGGAGAGCCCCGGACAGTGCGAATGATCTACTTCGCCCCCAAGGACCGCCCGTACCGCGATGATATCGTTCAGCAGATGAAAGATGGCATCCGCGAGATTCAGACCTTCTATGCCGAACAGATGGAGGCACACGGCTACGGGAAGGCAACCTTCCACGTTGAGACCGATTCGCAAGGCGAACCGATAGTGCATCGTGTGGATGGACGACACCCCAATCGGCACTATCTTGATGAGACGGACGACGCGGTGTATGCCGAGATTGGCGAAAGATTCGACCTTTCTGCGAACATCTACCTCATCTTCATTGACAACAGCATAAATGCGATTAATATTGGCGGTAAGAATTTTGCGGGGCTCGGAGACAGAGTCGGAAAAAATAGCGGCTATGCGTTCATCGCTGGCGGATTTAATCGGGGGTTGGCGAGACATGAACTAGGACACGCCTTCGGATTGCAGCACGATTTCAGCAGTAATGCGTATATCATGTCGTATGGCAGAAGACCAAACCGGCTATCCGCATGCAGCGCCAAATTCCTGTCCGCACATGCCTACTTCAATCCCGACACTTCAACTACAGAAAGCCCCCCACCAACCATCAAAATCCTTTCATCACTTCAATATCCGGCAGGTTCAGGGAGCACTCCGGTGGAACTCAGAGTCAGCGATTCAGAAGGGCTTCACCAAGTGGTCCTATGCGTTAAGACAAGAGGGTTTCACCAGGCCGCAGGGTATATGGAAGTCAAAGCGTGTCGTAAATTGAGGGGCACAAGAGATGCCACCGTTAAATTCGACTATAATGGCGTTATTCTGTCTAATCTCTCCACAAGTCTTTCCCACCCTCTGGCGCATCCGATTCGTATCGAAGCCGTTGATATCAATGGTAATATGAGACGAACCGATTTTGTGCTCTTTTCTGAAACGCTGCAGCCGCTCGCGAAAATCTCAGGAGATAATCAGCGCGGGCTACCCAATATACCGCTGCCCATTCCACTTATCGTTGAATTGCGGGAGGTGCACGACGGCTCTGCGCGTAGGGGAGTGCCCGTCAAGTTTACTGTCACTGCAGGCGATGGTAGGCTCAGTGTCAAGCGTACCGAGACCAATAAACATGGAAGGGCACAGAGCACCTTCACACTAGGATCAAATCTCGGAACAAACACCGTTGAGGTATCTGCTGGAGGCTCTACAGTCACTTTTAACGCTATAGCAGAAGCTGCAGCACACATTCCCGACTCCAACCTCCGGGCTGAGATCGCGAACGCCCTCGGAGCGGTACCGGGCACGCCTATAGCCCCGGTACAAATAGAAACTTTGACCTCCCTTGTGGTAAGGGAAACGACGATTCGTTATTTGACCGGACTGGAGCTAGCAACCAACCTGAAAGACTTGGAACTGGTGGATAACGGGATAGCGGATGCGTCGGTAATTTCGGGCTTGACCAACCTGACAAAACTAAATCTTGGTGGCAATTCCATATCGGACATCTCACCCCTTGAGGGATTAACAAATCTGACAGCGTTGTTACTTGAAAACAATAATATCTCAGACATCTCACTCTTAATGGAAAACACCGGATTGGGGAGTGGAGACTCGCTTGATTTGCGTGGAAACCCTCTAAATTACCAATCCATCTACACTCATATCCCAACCCTCCAAAGCAGAGGGGTGACAGTGGAGTTTGACAACCGAGTGCCTGCGCCTCCTCTGAAAATTTCAGGCGATGATCAGCACGGTACTCTCGGCGCAACACTTGACGAACCGTTTGTCGTTGAAGTGCAGGATGAAATGAGTACCCCATTTGAGGGCGTTCCAATCAGGTTCACTGTCACCGCCGGCGGTGGGACAGTCTATCCCCAAACCGTTCTGACCGATGAAAACGGCAGGGCGGAAGGCACCCTCACTTTCGGTTCTGAAGCAACCAATAATAGCGTTAACGTAAGCATTGAAGGAGGTTCCGAGTCGGTAACTTTCAACACTATTGTCGAAATTGGGTTTTACCTCTCCGTCCCGGCGGGTATCAACTTGATTCATGTCCCCTTAGAGGTGAAAGCCGTTGACGGCGTGGCACAAAACATCACAACTATTGCTCATCTCTACGATGCCCTTGGGGGTGGGTCAAAAGTCAACTTCCTAATCACCTATGACTCACAAACTCAAGAATGGCACAGCTATTTCGGCACCTCTGACACAGGTGCTTCCGCCGATAAAGTATTGAGTGATGACACGGGGATTATCGCCGGTATGGCTGTTCCGATCTCCATTCTTCTGAGTGGTAGCCCGCTAGGGAAAAACGGAATCAGTAGCATCACCTTAAACCAAGTCCCCAATCTTGTGGGGCTACCGTTGCAAGATTCACGAATCATCCGCGTGAGCGACCTATTCGCGCTCGACGGGATTCGCGGAAATGTTCCTGCTATTCTCCTCACCCACAACGGGGAGTTTAAGTTGGTTGAACAGGTCGACGACCCTGGAGATATAGAAATCACCGGGGGCAATCCTTTATCCTGAACGCTCAGGAGCCAGCAACGATTGAAATCTCCGGTGAAGGGTGGTATAACACTTCTCCAATCGTCACCGTACCACCCATAGGGAATGCACTTTTGCAGTCCCCAATCACACGTATCAAAGTAACCAATACCACTCCCGTCTTGGCATTAAGAGGTTCAATCGTCAACGAAGAGACAGGCTTAAAGATGGAAGGCTTCCCCGTGACTGCCAAGAACCTGTCAACAGGCAGAGAACTTACCACTGTTACAGGGACGGACGAGATGGGTTATCGAATTACCGCCGTCAATATAAAGACGATGCGGGCAGCTACGATCGGGGATATCCTCGAAATCTCTGCTCGATCTCCCGATCCGTATATCGGCGTCGCACCGTTACAGTATACGGTAACGACTGAAGATGTGAAGCGGAGCCGTATTGAGCTGCCGGCGTTGATTGCCTATGAGATACCCACAAAGACAGAACTATTAGCAAACTATCCAAATCCGTTCAACCCAGAGACATGGATACCGTATCGGTTGGCTGAAGATGCTTTCGTCACTTTGGTCATCTATGACAGCAGCGGTCAGGTCGTCCGCACCCTCAACGTTGGGCATCGGATTGCAGCGGTTTACGAGCGTCGCTCGAAGGCAATCCATTGGGATGGAAAAAACGGACTGGGTGAGCCGGTCGCAAGCGGCGTATACTTTTACACCCTGACAGCGGGAGATTACACCGCCACACGAAAGATGGTGATCCTCAAATAGTATCAAATGACCAGATAAACACTGAATTCACGCCAGAGCGATATATATTATGACTCAACAAGTCAATGAACCAATGAACTATGGTAGATTTTAGAATTACTTATACACTTTCGATGCAGAATCAACCCCCTAAATCCCCCTTATCAGGGGGACTTCATGAGGCTTGGCTAAGAGGAACTACTGGTAAACGTCTACACATTTATATTGTTCACCATAATTAGACACTGTCAATCGGCGCAGTTGGAAACAGTGCCTACCAAACACGGGGGGCAAAAGTGTTTATTTATTTTTATAATTCACCATAATGAACTCATTATGAATGGAGCTATGATACCATGACTACCGACACGACAAACACTGAATATCAATCCCTACCCCTCTTTGAACCCCGCGGCGAGCGCAGACTGATCTACACCAGCGATCCGTCCAATCTCGCATTCTATCAGGTAGGACAACAGGTTGATCACATGCCCGATGCAGGGACAGCAAGAAACGACCCCGCCCGGCGGGAGGATCTGGTTGAATGGGTAGACAACCTCGCGCATCACGGGGTGGACACCTACGCACAAGCAATCTACGCACAGGGTTGGACGGTCTTTTTCCGTTCAGATCGGTTCGAGTACGACGGGAGACCCCAACATCAACGTTTCGTCTCCATGATGGACACCGGCATCACACCGTTGGAGGTACTGATCGAACAAACACACAAACGGGGCATGGAGTTCATCGCAAAGTTTCGCATGAACGACCGTCACGGCAATGGGGACCAAGGTGCGCGGTTCATACTGGACAACCCTGCGTGGCAACTAGAGGAATTTCCCGGCGGACAGGACTTTAGCTTTGAACCGGTACGGGATTACGTCTTCTCCGTCGCCGATGAGGTGGTGGAACGATTTGACGTTGACGGTTTGCTGTTCAACTATATTCGGCACGGACACTGCTTTCCCACCGACGTTGCCCGCGACCGTCAGCCGGTGATGACCGATTTTCTGCGGCGGGTACGCGAGATGTTAGACCGGCGGGGCGCAGAGCAGCGGAAACCCCTAACGTTGGGGGTGATGATTCCACAAAGACTGGAGGAATGCCACAACTTGGGGTTCGACATCCCCACATGGATTCGGGAAGGTCTCATTGACTACATCTGTCCCTGTGATTTCCATTTTGCCGATTTCAACGCGCCCTACGAGGAATTTAGCCAGTTGGCACGCGGATCGGATTGTCTGATGTACCCCACACTAAGTCCTATGCTGTGTCGCGGAGATGATGCAACGCTGCTCACACCTGAAAGCTACCGTGCGCTCGCACAAAACTTCTACGGCGCGGGTGCCGACGGCGTTTCGATCTTCAACTATCAGTACCACTGGGCGCGAAAGGGCGGAACCGCCCGCTATCCCGGACCGGTCGAAGGCTATCCCCTCTCATTGAGCTATTTGCGCGACCTACGTGATCCCAAAACCGTAGCGAGTCGGACCCGTCACTACCGCTACCATCCGCTATGGGGCGGTGCATCGCCGACCGGAGCCGTCAAAGACGATAAAACAATCCTTACCCGCGAGGTTGGCTCAATCGGCGAATACCGTTTCCGTCTCTGCGAGCAACCTACACAGGAAACACAAGCCGCTCTCTACTTCACCGCACAGGGATTGCTTCCCCAAGACGAAATCGCCGTGGAACTCAACGGAACCGAGATCCGAGACTTGCAGCGCGTCTTTCACGCCGATGGTCGACTGGAGAGGTTCGGACGACCATTGCCGCCGTTTTCGAGCGTGTGGTTCAACCTGAATCAGCAGTCGCTTAACAACGGAGACAACCATCTGAAGGTGCAGCTCACACATATCACCACCGATACAAACAATGAGGTCGTCATTGACGAAGTTGAAGTTGTGGTGATGCCGGCGTAACCTTCTTGTCAACCGTCAACTCATTTTCATTTCCCACTTTTTTTGGAATCGTGCTATAATCTTGCGAGCTAAATTTACCGCAGTTCAGTAGGTTGGGTTGAACGGTTAAAAGTGAATCTCTATCAACGGCAATGGGGTTGCCGCCTGTCAATATCTCCGTTTTATAGATGAAAATAGTGAAATCCAACACCTTAATCCAATCCACGATTAAATGTCGGGCAGGCACAAGACCTGCCCCTACAGAGCATGAATCCTAATTAAATAAATTGGAGGTAACGAAAGATGGAAATGAGAAGTTGGCTGCAATCCCCCTCAAGCCTCACACACGGCAATATCATCAGACGAGAAATCTTCTCCAAGAAAGACCCCAACGATCCCCACAAACCGGGAGCAATCCTGAACTCTATTGATAGCTTCTCCCGGTGCTATCTTGAGTCGCGAATCGCATCGATACCGACATCTTTCGACGATCGCCAACTGATTTTCTACATCGTTGACGGGGAAGCCATTTTCGAGGGCGGCGACCTCAAGCAGGAGGTCCGCGAAGGAGACGGCATTATCGTGCCGCCGGGCACCACCCACGTCCTAAACAACGAGGCAAACACAACGCCCTTAGAATTTCTGATATTGGAAGAAACCCTTGCCGATGCCCCAGGAACACCCCGCGAAGATGTGCTCATCAGAAACTACCGGGAGAATCCCCTTAGTCAGGGGCATTGGACCCATCTCGTCCACTCTATATTTGGAGAGGCTGATGGACTTGCCAAGCTACATTTTGTCCTAATGGTAACAATCGATGCGATGCAGACCCCTGACACCCACGGACACGCCGATGATATGGATGAGGTGTGGTATATGCTCGAAGGCAACGGCATCCACGTGGTAAGCCAGAATGTCTACCGGCAAGTTCCGGGCGATGCGGTCTCTGTCGCACCGTCAAACCCAGGACATACCCTCGTCAACGATACGGAGGAACCGCTCAAGACGTTCTACTTTCGACGCAGTGCAGACCCCTGACACCCATGGTCATGCCGACGATATGGATGAGTGTAGTGAAACCCAACACTTTAATCCAACTCACGATTAAGTGTTAGGCAAGTACAAGACCTGCCCCTACAGAGCATGAATCCTAATTAAACAAATTGGAGGTAATGAAAAATGGAAATGAGAAGTTGGCTACAATCCCCCTCAAGCCTCACGCATGGCAACATCATCCGACGAGAAATATTCTCCAAGAAAGATCCCGACGATCCCCACAAACCGGGAGCGATCCTGAACTATATTGATAGCTTCTCCCGGTGCTATCTTGAGTCGCGAATCGCATCGATACCGACATCTTTCGACGATCGGCAACTAATTTTCTACATCGTCGATGGAGAGGCAATTTTCGACGGTGGCGACCTCAAGCAGGAGGTCCGTGAAGGAGACGGCATCATCGTGCCGCCGGGGACCACGCATGTCCTAAACAACGAGGCGAGTACGAGGCCCTTAGAGTTCCTGATATTGGAGGAAACCGTTGCTGATGCTGAAGGGACACCCCGCGAGGATGTACTCATCAGAAACTACCGGGAAAACTCGCTCAGTCAGGGACATTGGACCCATCTCGTCCACCCCATTTTCGGAGCGGATGATGGACTTGCGAAGCTGCACTCCGTCCTGATGGTAACGATCGACGCAATGCAGACCCCCGATACCCACGGACATGCGGACGATATGGATGAAGTGTGGTATATGCTAGAGGGCAACGGCATCCACGTAGTGAGCCAGAATGTCTACCGGCAACATCCGGGCGATGCGGTTTCTGTCGCACCGTCAAACCCAGGACATACTCTCATCAACGACACGGCGGAGCCACTCAAGACATTCTACTTTGCCCGCTACAGTCGGTAACTTAATCAAAGGAGAAAGCGAATGGCTACGCTAAAAGCCGGTGCTGCACAGACCAACATCACGCCGCCACTCGGTGCATACCTTGCAGGTTCACTCAAAGCACGTCACGCGACGGAAGTCCACGACGAACTTCACGCAAAGGCACTGGTCCTCGACGACGGGGATACGCAACTCGCCTTTGTCATCTGTGACGTCATCTGCATCCCCCGCGAAGTATGTGACGCTGCTAAAGCCTTAATCGTGGAGCACACCGGGATTCCGGGAGAACAAGTGCTGATAGCAGGCACCCATACACATTCCGCACCTGCGATGAAGCCGGGGTTTGAAACCATTCCCGATCAGGGATACCTCGACTTCTTTTCGGTGCGCGTCGCTGACGCTGTTCAGTTAGCAGCGGGACGGGCACAACCGGCAAAACTCGGTTACGGTGTCGGGAACGAACCGCGCTGCGTGTTCAATCGGCGGTTTCGCATGAAGGACGGCACGGTAAAGATGAATCCGGGGCATAACAATCCCGACATCGTGGAAACCGTTGGACCGACCGATCCAGACATCGCCGCGCTTTTTGTCGAGACGGTGGATGGTGAACCGATAGCCGTCCTTGCCAACTATGCCCTGCACTATGTTGGTGCACCGGGACACATGATCTCCGCAGACTACTTCGGGCTGTTTGCCGAAGAACTTCAGCGGACGGCAGGCGCAGGGTTCGTCGCAATGCTCTCCAACGGTTGCTCCGGCGACATCAACAACATCAATGTCCATCACCCGCCGATGGATCGACGTCCCTTTGCCCAGACACGGAAGGTCGCCCGGATAGTTGCAGCAGAGGTATGGCGAACATGGCAGATGGCACCAATGCACGATGACTTGGAACTTTCAGCCGCGCAGACAGAAATCACGTGCGGCATACGGAAACCGACCAGCGCAGAACTCGCCGAGTATGAGGCAAAATGGGGGAACGCAAGCGATGATCCGACTGTCGATGAACTCTACGCGCGTGAACGGATCATCGTCAACGAGTGGGCTGATATCCGTAGGACACCGATCCAAGCCTTCCGTATCGGAGATTGTGGGATTGTCGCGCTGACGGGTGAGATCTTCTGTCAATTCGGTATCGACCTCAAGGCTGCCTCACCGCTTGACCCGACCTTTATCATCGAACTCGCCAACGATTACACCGGCTATGTCCCAACCCTACTTGGACATGAGCATGGCGGTTATGAGACATGGTTAGCGCGGAGCAGCTATCTCGCGCCCGACGCCGGCGGACAGATGGTTGATGCGGCGTTGCAGCTACTAAACGGTTTCGACCCTATTGCGTAACGAGTAATACGTAACGAAATGGAGGGAAAAATTACGCATTACTCGTTACGTATTAGTTTCACGTATCACGTGTCATTCGCACCGCACAGACGACAGATATAAACTTAAATTCGGACTATTGGAAAGGAAGACATGGCTAAATACAAAATTGCGGTAATTCGAGGCGACGGGATTGGGATCGAGGTGATGGAGGAAGCTCTCAAGGTCCTCAACGCCATCGCTGGTAGATATGACATCACATGGGACTTCGTCGAGTTCCCTTGGGGTTCAGACTACTACTTTGAACACGGGCACATGATGCCACCCGATGCCCTTGATATATTGGCAGAGTTCGACCAGATCTATCTCGGCGCAGTCGGACACCCCGACATCCAAGATCATCTGACGCTCAACGGGCTTCTGCTGCCTATCCGGCGCAGATTCGATCAGTACGTCTGCGAGCGACCTAACGTCCTTTATCCCGGCATCAATGCACCGCTCAAGGATAAAGGACCGTGGGACATCGATCTGGTGGTGATACGGGAGAACACAGAGGGCGAATATGCCAACGTCGGCGGGTTTCAGTATCAAGGATTCCCTGAAGAGATCGGTGTACAGGTCGGCGTATTCACCCGCCACGGCAGCGAGCGTGTCATTACTTACGCCTTCGAGCAAGCGCGGGTACGCAACAAGAAACGCAAAGTTACCTCTGTCACCAAGTCGAACGCACAAGGCTACGGCATGATTGTATGGGATACCGCCTTCGAGCGCGTGGCAGAAAAGTATCCCGACATAGAGACGGAATCGCTGCTTGTAGACGCAGCGTGTATGGATTTCGTCCGGAGACCGGAGGACTTCGATGTGGTGGTCGCCAGCAACCTGTTTGGCGATATCCTCACGGACATCGGCGCGATTATCAGCGGTAGCATGGGACTGGCACCGAGCGGCAATCTCGATCCACAACGCCGATTCCCATCAATGTTTGAGCCAGTTCACGGCAGCGCGCCGGACATCATGGGACAAGGCATCGCCAATCCGTTGGCCGCAATCATCTCCGGTGCTATGATGCTGCGCTTCGTCGGCGAGACGGAAGCAGCAGACCTGATAGATGCAGCTGTCCTAAAGGTAGTTGAGAAGGGCGAAACCCTCCCACCGGACCTCGACGGTCAAGCCACAACCTCACAGGTCGGCGACGCTGTGGTAAGCGCGCTCGCCTAATGCGTGTTGACATTTGAGAACACGTAGGTCGGGTATCCCCGATAAATCGGGATCCAAAGCGACTTGCCCGACCCTCCCATCAGGTCCAAAACGAGCAAGTATCCTGTAGGTCGAGATTCATATCTCGACAACAGAATATCTACGGAACCTAATATCCTTTTCGTGGTAAAAAACCATTTTTGACTTGACCTATCTAATTCCTTTTTGGTATAATTCTGCCTATCAGTAATAGGAATTATTACCAATAGGGTGCTATGCCAACTTTTGGGATGTGAATGTGAAAGAGTTAAGGGAAGGGCTCAGGCAAGAAGGCTATCGATTTACCCGTCAACGCCGGATTATTCTCGAAGAAGTGCAACGGCAGCAACACCACCCAAGTGCGAAAGAGATCTACGATACGGTGAAGGTCCGTCTGCCGAACATCAGCTTGGGCACCGTCTATCGGAGCCTCGGTGTTTTAGTTGGGCTCGGATTGATTCACAAGGTGGAGCACGGCGAATACGCTCGCTTTGACGCAAACCTCGCAGAACATCACCACCTGATCTGTACGGATTGCGATCAGTTACTCGATGTCGACGCACCGCTCTCTGAACCGCTTAACACGCAGCAGTTCAAAGCGAGGGGGTTTGAGGTGCAAGGGTACAAACTGGAGTTATACGGCTTGTGCCCAACATGTGCGACCGAACGAAGTTGATATAGGCTCAGTATTTTGAAAATCTAAGGGGTTATGACTGAAGAAACAGAAATCCTCAATTTTTTTGACATCCGAATTGAACATTTTCCTGACCGGAGTGCCCGATGGTTGTTCCAAGATAAAGAAAACGTCCGAGGATTGGTGGAAATCGTCGCAGGCGCACTGGTCGAATTGATAGATTTTAGCCAACTTTCACAGATTAACAGGAGTTTTATTCCCGACAACCTGCGAGAGCAGGAGTCCGACCTCGTATTTAGCGTTCCACTGCGTAGCGAATCCGAAACAGACGAACTGCTCATCTATATCCTCATTGAACATCAATCCACGGTTGATTCAACGATGGGATTTCGTGTGTTGTTCTACATGATTCAGATTTGGGACGCCCAACGCCGCGAGTGGGAATCGAACAATGTTCCTAAAAGTCAGTGGCGTTTTCGTTCGATTCTCCCGATTCTGTTTTACACCGGCGAACAAGGATGGAACACCCCGCTGACTCTCAATGCAATAATGGACATCCCCGATATGTTTTCTCGGTTTGTCCCAACGTTCGATATACTGTTTTTAAGTGTTAAGGAGACCGATGAAGCGGACTTAACGAAATCTGACCATCCGCTTGGCTGGTTGCTAACGGTTTTGCAGATCTGGGCGCGGATATACGAAAATTCCGATCCAGTGTTGGTGCGGGTCGGCGGGTGGGGTTGAGGTGCAGTAACGTCAAAAAATATGTCCGATAACGATCCGATTTGGGAGACAAATAAAATGTTGAAATTTGTTGCCACTGTAGTTGTTCTGTTTTTGTTAAGCACCACCGGTTTTTCCGAACCAAAAAAGAAATCGCCGCTGCTTGCAGCGTCTCTTTCTACAGTTTTCTTTGCCGGGACGGGTCAATTCTATAATGGAGACTATCTTAAAGGCGGGATAATGCTTGCTATCGATATTCCTGTAGCCACTTTTGCCGCAGTGAGTCTTATAGCGTTTGTCGCGTCCTTGCATAGTGACAGAGAAGGCAATTTGTATATAGGCGATAGAGATCAGGATATAGCCATAGCCAAGAGTTTTTTTATCTCTTACCCTGCTTGGTTATCCTACAGGATCTATTCTGGCGTAGATGCGTGGCGTTCTGCCAAACGCATCAACAAAGCGAATCTTACGCTTGAGCCCTATGTTTCACATGGGGCGCGCGGGGCTGTGTTGTCTCTGCGGTTCTAACCTATAAAAGAAGGTCAGATTAAATGAAACGTTTAATACTTATGGTCTGTTTATTCACGTTTGTCGTTGGTTCTCAGGGTTCTGCCGAGCAGGTGTATCCGCCGAAAAAAAAGAATCCTTGGACTGCTTTCGGTTGCTCATTTTTCTTGCCTGGCGGCGGACAGCTTTACAATGGGCAAATAGGGCAGGCATCTCTGCATTTGGGAATTCTCTTGGGTGCTAGTGTGATGGTCTACGCAGCGTTGGAAGACGACAGAGTCTACTCAACCGACATCCTCTTCGGCGTCGACGACCCAGATGAGGATGATGATCTCTTGTGGTTAGGATGGGTTATTGGAGGAGCCAATTGGTTAGTTTCGGTGATTTCTGCTCCCATATCTGCGCGTAGAATCAATAAGCGAAACGAACAAAGCCGAGCGGCATCTTTGATAAGGGATCGCCTTATGCTTGAGCCCTATGTTTCACATGGGGCGCGCGGGGCTGTGTTGTCTCTGCGGTTCTAACCTAACTTCTGGCAGTGCGCCCCGGCTGGTTATGGTGCCGCAGTCTGCTCATTCGCTAGGAACATGCGGACAAAGAAGTGCTAAGGACAGCGTTAATCGAAGCGATGTCACATATCAACGCTTTGGGTGACGCCCAATCGCAGCATCGGCGACGAGCGATAGTCTATCTGCTGTTGCTGATTCTGCATCGTCGCCCGGTTGAGGAACACGAAGAACTCAGAACACTTGTTGACTAACACATTGAACAACCATCAGACAGGGAGGAGGTAGAAGTCATGGCGCAGACAATGGCTGAACATCTCATTGAACGCGGCAAAGCACAAGGTATAGAACAAGGTATTGAGCAAGGTATTGAGCAAGGTCAAACACGAGCGAAACAGGAGGCACTCCTTAAACTGATACGGTTCCAATTTGATTCCGTTCCTGAATCTGTTATCAACCAGATTAACTTGATACAGAGTCTCTCCCGTTTGGACTCGCTTTTTGAGAGAGTGCTGACCGCACAGACACTTGATGAAATTGATTGGCAAAACCGTGATGGTTAAGAACCTGTTAGATATTTCCAATCCATCTTTGAGTGAGAAATTTTGGGCGAATCCGATGCCTTAAAATAGTTTAGTGTATTCGACTATCTGGAAAGGTAGGCTACCAATGTCATTAACAGGTCGATGTCTTTGTGGGGCGGTCAGTTATAAAAGCGACTCGGATCCCCTATCTGTGACCTATTGCCACTGCGACGACTGCCGTAGGGTCACGGGCAGCGCTTTCAACGTTGGAGTTTGTGTGCCAGCGAGCAAGTTTCAACTGAGTGGTAAAACCAAGGGATACGAATCTACGAACGACCAGGGCATCACAAAGAGTCGTGAATTTTGTCCAGAATGCGGCTCGCAATTGTTTACCCGTTATCCCGATATGGTGTTTATTAAGGCGGGCACCCTAGACAATTCTGAAGATCTACAACCCACACGAGAAATCTGGACTGAAATGACAGTCTCATGGTCTAAGATCCCCGATGGCCTGCATAAATTTTCCCGCGGGGGAACATAGAGGTTCTAAGTGGAAGGATTAAAGTTTCGTAAAGCGCAGGCAACCGACAGCGAGCTTGTTTTTGCCGTTAAGAAGGCAGCATTCCGAGAATATGTGGAACAGATCTGGGGTTGGGACGATAGCTATCAAAGGGATCTACACAATAGGCGATTCGATTCACAGGATCTTCGCATTATCCAGTTTCACGGGACCGACACTGGTTTCTTGTCAACGCGGAACACCCCTGACACGTTCAAGGTTGACCAACTCTATATCCTGCCCGATTACCAAGGGAAAGGAATTGGAGCAGCGTGTATGAGGCACATTATCGACGATGCTAACCGTGAACAAAAACCTGTGACGCTTCAGGTGCTAAAAATTAACACCCGCGCGACCGTCTTCTACCAAAGGTTGGGATTCACAATCGTCGATAAAAACGCAACACATTTTCAGATGAAAAGAGCCCCCGACTAAACCGTAGGGACACTGGGCTCGCCTATAAGTCGAAGACTCTCGGAACGGAACCGACATCTAACACATTCGGTGATTGAGTGGGAATTCCAAGCATTGCTATAATCGGTGATGAATCACACGCTGGAACATATATCCTGCGGATTCACCTCCAGAAGGACACCACATTACGATTCGGACGGTTCAAAAAAGGGAAGTTGATTTCGCTGCCCGCCGGTGAATACGCCTATGTGGGATCCGCACTTTCAGAGAAAGGGGCGACCACGTTGGCGCGGCGGCTCATTCGACACGCAACGCGAACCGGCGATCAACGCCCACACCGTATCCGCGAGACGATGCTTCGTCGATTTACTGAATACGGTTTGGGAGACGGGAATCTATTGCCTCGACGGGGCAAAACCTTGCATTGGAACGTTGATTTCCTCTTGGATCTGCCATCAGCAGAACTTGTGGGTGTCTCCGCAATCCGCTCACGTAAGCGATTAGAAAGTAGACTTGCCAAGCAGCTAGAGGAGGATCCACATACCGAAATTATCGAACGCGGCTTAGGCGCGAACGATGTACCGGGCAATACCCACCTATTGCACGTCAAGGCAACGGAGGCGTGGTGGACATCACTCCCAAACCTGCTCACTAGCATGGCTGAAGGAAGTTCATAACAAACAGGACTTACGCACCCCAGCACATGGGTTGGTTTATAATGAACTGGTGAACCAGTGAACTCATGAACTAAAGGACATTTACAGAAGTCCGGCAGACATCTTGCTGCCGGAGTTACCCTTTGCCGTTACACTATTGTGTGCAAACGGCAAGGACAGATGGAGGATGCTCCATAATCTTAGGTTAGAGAAAACACAGAACACAATTGGAGGTAACATGAGCAACGAAAGCAAGTGCCCAGTGATGGGCCACTCTCACGCGGGCACCGTGGCGAACCAACGCTGGTGGCCCAACCAGTTGAACCTAAAGGTACTTCACCAGAACTCACCCGCAGGCGATCCTATGGGTGAGGATTTCAGCTACGCTGAGGAGTTCAAGACAATTGACTTGGATGCCCTGAAAGAGGACATCTTTAAGGTGATGACGACATCACAGGAATGGTGGCCCGCCGACTACGGTCACTATGGGCCCCTCTTTATTCGGATGGCGTGGCACAGTGCAGGCACGTACCGCATCCACGACGGACGCGGCGGTGCTGCTTCAGGCACGATGCGTTTTGCCCCCCTCAACAGTTGGCCCGACAACGCGAGCCTCGATAAGGCGCGCAGGTTGCTCTGGCCCATCAAGCAGAAGTACGGACGAAAACTCTCGTGGGCGGACCTGATGATCTTCACCGGAAACTGTGCTATCGAGTCGATGGGTCTCAAGCCCTTCGGATTCGCCGGTGGGCGAGAGGACATTTGGGAACCTGAAGAAGATATCTATTGGGGATCAGAGACCACGTGGCTCGGAGACGAGCGCTACAGTGGCGATAGGGAACTGGAGAATCCGCTCGGCGCTGTTCAGATGGGGCTGATCTATGTGAATCCACAGGGACCGAACGGTAATCCGGATCCGGTCGCTGCAGCGAGAGACATCAGAGAGACGTTCCGTCGCATGGCAATGAACGACGAAGAAACGGTCGCGCTCATCGCCGGCGGACATACGTTCGGCAAGACCCACGGTGCTGCTGATGCAGACCAATACGTAGGGCCCGAACCCGAAGGCGCGTCGCTTGAGGAGCAAGGGCTCGGCTGGAAGAACACCTACGGCAGCGGGGTGGGTGCCGACACGATCACCAGCGGATTGGAAGGTGCATGGACCACCGAGCCAGCCAAGTGGGACAACAACTTCTTCGAGAACCTGTTCAACTACGAATGGGAACTGATAACAGGTCCCGGCGGTGCGTGGCAGTGGACACCCAAGGACGAAGCCGCACAAGGCACCGTGCCGGACGCTCACGATCCCACGAAGAAACACGCCCCGATGATGCTCACAACGGACCTGTCTCTGAGGATGGATCCAGATTATGAACCGATTTCAAGGCGTTTCTACGAGAACCCGGACGAGTTCGGGGACGCTTTTGCCAGGGCGTGGTACAAGCTGACCCACCGTGACATGGGACCTCGCACACGCTGTCTCGGTCCGTGGGTTCCTGCGGAACCACAACTGTGGCAAGATCCTGTCCCGGACGTTGACCATGCGTTGATTGAGGAACAAGACATCACCGCACTCAAGGGCAAGATCCTCGAATCAGGCCTGTCCATCTCCCAACTAGTCTCGACCGCGTGGGCATCAGCAGCAACATTCCGCGGCACCGACAAGCGCGGTGGTGCTAACGGGGCACGCATTCGCCTCGCACCACAGAAGGATTGGGCAGTTAACAATCCGTCAGAACTGGGGGAGGTACTTCAGGCCCTGGAAGGGATTCAAGAGGACTTCAATGGATCGCAGTCCGACGGGAAGCGCGTTTCGATTGCTGACCTGATTGTTCTAGCCGGTTGTGCAGCGGTCGAAGCAGCTGCGAAGAACGCCGGTATCGAGGTACAGGTTCCCTTCGCTCCGGGACGCACCGACGCAGTGCAGGAGCAGACGGATGTGGAGTCGTTTGCTGTGCTTGAACCGACCGCCGACGGATTCCGCAACTACGTCGCAAACGGGCACCAGCGAACAGGCGAAGAGCTGCTGGTGGATCGCGCACAGATGCTGACGCTTACCGCTCCTGAGATGACGGTGCTCGTCGCAGGCTTGCGTGTCCTGAATGCAAACGCCGGTCAGTCCGAACTCGGTGTTTTCACCAAGCGGACAGAGACGTTGAGTAATGATTTCTTCGTCAACCTGCTTGACATGAACATCGACTGGACCCCGTCCTCTACATCTGAGGATGTGTTCGAGGGACGCAACCGTCTGACAGGCGAAGTCAGCTGGACCGGCACCCGTGTCGATCTCGTGTTCGGCTCAAACTCGCAGCTCCGAGCCATCGCGGAAGTCTACGGATGTGATGACGCTCAGGAGGCATTTGTGAGTGACTTTGTGGCGGCGTGGAACAAGGTCATGAATCTCGATCGTTTCGACCTTGACTAATTTCGGCGAGGTTTGGAACGATAAAGCAAACGTTTAACAAACTGGGGTGTATCTTCGGATGCACCCCTTTTTTGTGCCCCGTCGGTTTTCCGATGTGAGCTATCCACAACGAACCTATGTAGTTGCCCGATTCATCGGGCGTTGCGAACGGTGTATAGCGGCGATAAATCGCCGAACTACAAGGGACTGTTTAACTTAACCCTCAACTATTTAAGAATTACCAGCCGTCGCGTAGCAGAATAGTCCCCTGCGGACAGATGATAGAAATACACACCGCTTGCCACCGGCTCACCGAACTCGTTGCGACCCTCCCAATACGCTGCACGATTCCGACTCGTGTAATAGCCAGCTTGCCGATGCCCCAGATCCAGTTGACGCACTAACGCCCCCTTGGTGTCGTAGATTGAGATCTGCACATCGCTGGCATTTGCCAGATGATACGGTATCCACGTCTCCGGGTTGAACGGGTTGGGATAGTTTGGCAATAAGATGGTTTCCTGCGGTGTCAACATAGAGAAGAGTTGTTCCAGCACGGCAATGCCGCGTAGGTAGGCGGGATCGGTCAGTGCCACTTGCTCTGCCTGCGTGAGCCATCTCTCGACATCGGCAGCGGTGAGGGTGGACAGTAACTGTGCGTGCGCTAAAGGCGCGGCTGCTGTGTTACCAAAGTTTGAGGCAACAAGTACCAAATCTAAGATATTGACAGTGCCATCGCCGTTGACATCGGCATCACTCGGTTCGGTTTTACCAAGGGCCTTAGCAACGAGCACCAAATCAAAGATGTCGACCACGCCATCGCCATTGATATCGCCTGCGATTTTTTCCAGCTCCGATAGAACAGTTATAACCTCCCATAGGAGAATTGTGCCGTCACTACTCCCACTAGCGAGTGTATTACCATCGGGACTGAACGATATACTATTGACACCCTCCGTATGCCCCGTGAGGATCGCTTTTTCCTCGCCCGTCACAGCGTCCCAGAGACGAACCGTATTGTCGACATCCCGCAAAACACCACTCCCACTGGCGACAATGCTACCATCGGGACTGAACGATACACTACTGACCCAATCCGTATGTCCCCTCAACGTGGCTTTCTCCTCTCCCGTAACGGTGTCCCAGAGACGAATCGTATTGTCACTACTCCCACTGGCGAGTGTGCTACCATCGGGACTGAACGATACACTACTGACAAACCCCGTATGTCCCCTCAACGTGGCTTTCTCCTCTCCCGTAACGATGTCCCAGAGACGAACTGTTGCGGGCGGCCAACTCCCACTAGCGAGTGTGCTGCCATCGGGACTGAACGCGACACTCGTAACATGGTCCGTATGTCCTAGGGTCGCTTTCTCCTCGCCCGTCACAGCGTCCCAGAGACGAACCGTATTGTCACTACTCCCACTGGCGAGTGTGCTACCATCGGGACTGAACAATACACTCCTGACAAGCCCCGTATGTCCTGTAAGGATCGCTTTCTCCCCTCCTGTCATAACGTCCCAGAGACGAACCGTTCTATCCGAACCCCCACTGGCGACCGTGCCACCATTGGGACTGAATGATACACTATAGACACTCCCCGTATGTCCTGTAAGGGTCGCTCTCTTCGCACCCGTCACAGCGTCCCAGAAACGAACCGTGTTGTCCCAACTCCCACTAGCGACCGTGCTACCATCGGGACTGAACGATACACTCGTAACATGGTCCGTATGTCCTGTAAGGGTCGCTTTCTCTTCGCCCGTCACAGTGTCCCAGAGACGAACCGTATTGTCGGCGTACAACAAACCACCACCACTCCCACTGGCGAGTGTGCCACCATCGGGACTGAACGATACACTACTGACACTCCCCGTATGTCCTAGGATCGCTTTTTCCTCGCCCGTCACAGCGTCCCATAGACGAACCGTTCCGTCCTGACTCCCACTAGCGACCGTGCTACCATCGGGACTAAACGATACACTATAGACCTCCGCCGCATGTCCTAGGATCGCTTTTTCCTCGCCCGTCACAGCGTCCCATAGACGAACCGTTCTGTCCCAACTCCCACTGGCGAGTGTGCCACCATCGGGACTGAACGATACACTACTGACAATCGACGTATGCCCCTTCAGCCTCGCTTTTTCCTCGCCCGTGACAGTGTCCCATAGACGAACCGTTCTGTCCGAACCCCCACTAGCGACCATGCTACCATCGGGACTGAATGATACACTATCGATCCCCGCCCTGTGCCCCCTGAGAGTCGCTTTCTCCTCGCCCGTCACAGTGTCCCATAGACGAACCGTATTATCACTGCCCCGCACATCACCACTCCCACTGGCGACCGTGCTACCATCGGGACTGAACGATACGCTATAAATACTCCCCGTATGTCCTGTAAGGGTCGTTTTCTCCTCGCCCGTCACAGCGTCCCATAGACGAACCGTTGCGTCCCAACTCCCACTAGCGATCGTGCCACCATCTGAACTAAACGCGACACTCGTAACACTGTCCGTATGCCCTGTGAGCAGCGCGACCTCTTGATGGGTCGCCGTATCGTAGAGCCAAATGCCGATACTATTCGCCACCGCAAGCCGAGTGCCGTCGGGAGAATACGCAATATCACCAGTTATCGCCCCTTTACCGAGGCGCGCTTTGGCACCTTCCGGCAAACTGAATTGCGTATAATTTTGGGCGAAGGCGTTGAGTGAAAATAAACTTAAAATAACCGAAACGGTTAGTATGGAAAATGGCGTTGATTTCATCGGTTCACGCTCCTCCTTGATTATTACTCGTAGAATCCAACAATGTCGGAAAGGGAATCGCTCTCTCACAGCACGAGCGGTAGCCAACATGCAATAGAAGTGTTTATAGCCGCCTAATTTAACCTAAGTTGCTAGGGCGTGTTGACATTTGTGTATAATAAGGGTATGTCCACACTTACCTTATCCGATACACAATGGTCAAAAATAGTAGCATTCCTTAACACCTGTCCCGACATCTACACCGGAGACCCAACTCACTTAAAACGCTTTATCGATGCGGTGCTTTGGATAACCCGTAGTGGCAGTCAATGGCGACTGTTACCCAAACAGTATGGCAATTGGAACAGCGTCTATAAACGATTCGCAAGATGGTGCGATAAAGGTATCTTTCAACGGTTGCACCAACACTTTGCCCAAGACCCCGATATGGAGTGGCTCATCATTGACACCACTATCATTCGGGCGCACCCTTGTGCTGCGGGTGCTTTGAAAACAAGTGGCGGTCAAGTCTCACAAGCACTCGGACGCAGCCGGGGTGGCTTTTCAACCAAGATTCACATCGCTGTTGATAGCTTAGGTCACCCATTACGTTTTATGTTGACAGCCGGTCAACGGCACGACATTACTTGTGCTGAAGCATTGATTGACGGTTACAGCAGTGAGTATGTGATAGCCGACACATCATATGACTCGATGGCGTTCATTGAATCGATAACCGACACCGGCGCGGTGCCGGTGATACCGCCACGTGCCAACCGCCGTGATTCACGTGATTATGATGTGGATCTGTACCAGCAGAGACATATAGTGGAATGTTTCATCAACAAAATCAAGCAGTATCGACGTATTTCCGCGCGTTTTGATAAATTAGCGGTTCGGTATATGGGATTTCTGAGTTTTGTTGCTACGATTATCTGGTTACGATGAAATGTCAACAGAACCTAGATAGCCGTAGTCAAGTCAGTCGCGATTCGGATATTGCTCCTACCGTACGTTTTTTGTAGGAGGGAATTCCAATTCCCGACTCTTGCGCCCGTTTCTGGTACTTGGTTTATCGACTAGGGCGTGTTGACATTTGTGTATAATAAGGGTATGTCCACACTTACCTTATCCGATACACAATGGTCAAAAATAGTAGCATTCCTTAACACCTGTCCCGACATCTACACCGGAGACCCAACTCACTTAAAACGCTTTATCGATGCGGTGCTTTGGATAACCCGTAGTGGCAGTCAATGGCGACTGTTACCCAAACAGTATGGCAATTGGAACAGCGTCTATAAACGATTCGCAAGATGGTGCGATAAAGGTATCTTTCAACGGTTGCACCAACACTTTGCCCAAGACCCCGATATGGAGTGGCTCATCATTGACACCACCATCATTCGGGCGCACCCTTGTGCTGCGGGTGCTTTGAAAACAAGTGGCGGTCAAGTCTCACAAGCACTCGGACGCAGCCGGGGTGGCTTTTCAACCAAGATTCACATCGCTGTTGATAGCTTAGGTCACCCATTACGTTTTATGTTGACAGCCGGTCAACGGCACGACATTACTTGTGCTGAAGCATTGATTGACGGTTACAGCAGTGAGTATGTGATAGCCGACACATCATATGACTCGATGGCGTTCATTGAATCGATAACCGACACCGGCGCGGTGCCGGTGATACCGCCACGTGCCAACCGCCGTGATTCACGTGATTATGATGTGGATCTGTACCAGCAGAGACATATAGTGGAATGTTTCATCAACAAAATCAAGCAGTATCGACGTATTTCCGCGCGTTTTGATAAATTAGCGGTTCGGTATATGGGATTTCTGAGTTTTGTTGCTACGATTATCTGGTTACGATGAAATGTCAACAGAACCTAGCAACTTGAGTTAATTTATGGTAGATTTTAGAATTACTCAGACACTTCCAATGGGCATGTACAGATTGGGAAATCTGTACCCACAAACAACCCCCTAAATCCCCCTTATCAGGGGGACTTGGGAAATGTCCACTTATTTCTCTAATTCACCATAATTGAGTAGGTTTCGTAGGGGTTGGATTTCCCAACCCTTTGGGCACACATCATCTGTAGGTCGATTTTCCAAAATCAACGTTCTGGTGTCGAGATATGAATCTCGACCTACAATCTACAATCTGCCTAATCCGTTCGGTTTAGGGTTTCCAATCCGCGTTGGTCGGTGAGAGAGGAGACCTCGCGCCTACGATTGGGGATTTATCGGTGAATCAGAGATTACCGGCGACGCCCCCGAACCGTCCCATCACGTCCGATGGGAATAGAATCTGCAGCAGGAGTGGCTCCCGGTTCCGGCATCTCCCACGGCGAAAGAGATGCACCAGTCGGGCGAGTGCTTGTGGGTCGTCGAAGTTGAGATTCAGTAGGAGTATAACGTATCGCCAAGTGCGGGGTTTCGATCCGCACACCGTCACTACTATGGGAACGCATCACCGCCTCCAAGATACCAGTCGTCAGATAGGTTCGCTCGACGGGGCTGGGTGGGACACCGGTCAGGAAGAACTCCTCGATATTCAGTCCCATATAGCTGAAAACCGCATGTGTCGCCCCCGAATCGGTGTGGTATTCCATCGCATCAACGACATTGCCGCGCTTGGCTGCATAGGCGAACTTTCGGACATAACCGTTATCGCCGAGCATCAGCACCGCACCTTTCAACCCATCACAATATTCAATCAGAAAGACGTGCGGATCTTCCACCTGCGACGGATCGAGGTGTCCGGGCCCGTCCTCAATCGTGTCGAGGGCATAGTCAGCGAGTTCAGGCGACCACCGTCCCGTATCCGCGGCCCGCCAGACTGCATCACCAGATAGACATTGGACTGAACGCACCCCCGTTTCGCCCCCTTGCCGCCGTTCCACCTGACACTGTAGGCTTTCCAACGCATGGAAGCCGTAGCGTTCAATCATGTGAAACCCGATGGACAACGCCGCGTCAATCGGCGCGTCGAGCGGATGCTCAAAGTTCGGGCGACGCCAACCCACCGGCAGGGCTGAACCCGCCCAGAACGGTATGTTGAGTCCCTTCGCGGTTGTGTACATCCAATGGGCATCATCCCACCGGTAGGAGAGATGCTTGTCGTTGTAGATAGGAATAGGGCGATCAGATTCAGCAATAACGCCGCAGATCTGCTCAAAGAAATATCGCCGTGGCAGCATCTCCTGACCCAAGGCAGAGCGCGGATAGTCGCCGTGCTCACCGATGAGCAGCACAGCATCCACAGCCAGACTATCTCCACCAAGAGTGAGCGCGGCACGAATGCTCTCATAGATGGGGATATTGTATTCGTGAGCAATCTGCCGTCCGACATCATTTTGGTGGATTTGATCAATGAAGAGTGAAGCGAGTTGGGTGCGGGGCGCAATCAGTCCATCGTCGGTAGAAAAGCCACGTAGGAATTTAGGCACTATCACGCCAGCATGACTGTTCGGAAAAAAGGTGGTTACAATCGCAGCAACGCGAAAGGGTTTCGCCATCGAATATCTCCTCCACGGCTTCAAGGTGCGTCCGATAGGGCTGCGCGATTTGAGGACGCAGCCCTGTTGTGGTCTATCAACAATGAACTAATGCACCAACTGAGCAGATGTCGAGTATGGAAACTCGACCTACATGCAGACAATTATTTACGTTTCACGTTTTACGCATCACGTTTCACGACCCGTCCGGCAGCCAAAGAAACGAGAGCACCTGATTCATGCGGGGTAATCGGCGGGATTGCTCAATAAGGGGCTGATCCGATTGCGTCGCACACCAATGGGACAACGGGACCTTCTGCTGGTGTTCTTTGACCTCTTTCGACCTGCTTTTGTCAAGTAGGGCTGCAACCGAGTCAGGATGGAGGGGTTTGTTTCTGGCAAGATAGCAATCGCTGTTCTGACGAAATCGCTCTGAATACGCAAAATATTTAATCTGCCCATTTTCAGACAATACGACAGCACAGACTTGCGGACTCAAGCGGGTGTAACGGATGGCTGTGCTAGTCAAAGAGGTAGAGTAACTCGCAGCGAGCGCATCAATCGCCGGCAACCCGATTTCAGGCAGATCTATAGCGTCCGCTCGAAAAATGGGCGAGGGCATCAGCAGCTCAACTGCGAACTGATTGGCACGTTGCTCTTCCAATTGGTGCGAGTCAAATCCGCGCAGATCTTCACGCTGACAGCGGTGCTGAGGGACAAATTCCGCCACCCTGTTTTGCTCACCTGCAGCGGAAATTTGTCTCTCGGTTTGCCCACCCTCCAAATAGTAATGCCCTAGCTCGTGAGCGATTGTAAAGTTCTTTCGGGACTCTGATTGAATCAGATTGTTGAGCAGGATACCCCACGTATCACCGACCCGCATCAAGCAACCATCGTACTGACTTTCCATCTCCCGTTCCCAAACGACGATTTGTAACTGTTCCGCAATATCTCGCGGTTGGATCGGGATGTCCTGAACATTTAGTTCACGCAACAACTGTCGCGCACCCTCGGCGGGTTCCAGTGCCGGTTTGGAGGACGCCTGCTCCGTAGTCTGATCCTTTCGGGAAGGTCTCTGATTCATGTTCAAACAGTAGATCCCTCATAATTCGCTACTTACGCGCTTTTGGGGTTTTTGTCTTTAAGAAATTGGTAAAACTCGATCAGTGTTTCCTTATCTTCCTCGGAAAGATCCATGATGCCTCGAAACATCACACTGACTTTCGGATCCGCTAAAAGATCGTCATAACTATGTGCCTTTTTGCCGAGCAGGTAGTCCGTGGTGACTTTCAGCGCATCAGCAAGGCTCGAAAGTGTGTCGAATGCTGGTTTACGCGCACCGGACTCAAACTGTGAAATCGCCGCGGGGGTCAGTTTTGCCGCTTTGGCGAGTTGTGTTTGTGTCATTCCGAGTTTATCACGACGCTTCTTAATACGTGTTGAAACAGACATAGTCACATACCTCCTTATCGGGTTAGAGTAAAAACGGTATACGATCGCAGAAAAGCGGGTTTATTGCACTTTCTAACGATTGTGATTCCTATTTTAACATATTACGTCGTTCCAATGCAAGCTCTAAAATAAAATTAACGAAAATTCATACAAAAACGATTCACTGTCTGTCCCGATTCATCGGGGCATCACATTTCATAGATGAATCAATGCCCCAATAACAGATGTGAATTTTTCAAGAAAACATACCGTCCATAATGCTCACTTTTGTGAATTAGATCCGTTTTGCGTCTTGACAAGACTTTGTGACTATGATAGAATCTCACAGATCTAAACACGATAACATATTATGCGCCGGTCAGTCTATCAAAAAATTCGGAGGAATCACCATGATCATCAAAAGATATTATCACATCAGTCTATGGCTCTGCATCCTTGCACTACTATCTCCGCACGCAGATGCTGCTGTCGAGGAGCAGCTATCTGTCGGGCTTTCGGAGGTGGCAGTCAAAATCAGCGACAAAGTCGATATCGGTCGAATGCGAAAAGACATCGCTCGACTCTCCAATCTTCCCACCCGCGTCACCGGCTACGATGAAGCCGCATCAGGTAGTAAATACATCTTTGATCAATTCGTCGAGATCGGCTTACAAAGCGTCGAGAGCCGCGAGTTTCCTGTTTCTGTTCCAATAGACCACGGTGATGGAAAGGTGGAAATTCTCTCCGAAGATCAAACACTCTTGAAAAGTTACCGAATCTGGTCGATCTGGCCCAACCTTGTACGCACCTCCTTCCTCCCCAACGGTGTCTCTCACGTAGTCGTTCAAGGCGAAACCTTTGAAGGCATTGCTAAATCCTATCGAGTTGACCCGCTAGCCATTCTGGCTGACCCGCATAACCAATACCTCCGTGACCAAGCAACCGATGGCAGCGACAACGATGATGATGGTGAAATCGACGAACCGGGCGAGTTAGTGCTGGTCGAAGGCAACTCGCTCTTTATTCCCACCGGCGGACTGACCGCGCCCCTCTTTTACGGCGGAAGTGGTGAACTCTCTTCGTTCAACGGTAAAGATATCGGCGGATTTTGGCACAAAGTTCAACCTGCCGATACTTTGGACGACCTCGCCCACCGGTTCCGCATCGGTGTCGGCAGCATCACTGACGACGTGCTTAACGGTCACCTCCAAAAGACGCAAGATGGCATTGATAACAATGAAGATGGACAGATTGACGAATACGGTGAGATTCCCCCGCTGACCGAGATCTTGCAATGGGATACCGACGGCATTGACAACGATGGTGACGACTTCGTAGACGAAATCCCCGGCGATGCAACCGACGGCATCGATAACAACAACAATGGGCAAATTGACGAGGAAGGCGAGTTTATCGCCGCCTATGAATCCAGCATCTTTATTCCCCAAGGTAGTGTTACCCTCATCGACTTCAACTCCAGCACCAAATGGATTAACGCCGCAATGCTTGGCGCGAAAGCGGTCCTCTTCATCGAGCCAGAGACCACTATCCGCGGTGAAGCTGAGAACAAATTCCTGACGGTCCCCGCCAACATCCCCCGCTTCTGGATTTCTAAGGAGGATGCCGATGAACTCTTGGCTATGCTTGGTGAAGGGGAGACAGCATCGGGGCAAGATGCCCCTCCCACGTCTTCTCAGAAAATTTATGCACGTCTCACCAGCACCATTACTTGGGAACAACGTATTGGGCAGAACATCCGTGGCTTCCTCGAAGGTGGCGACCCAACCCTGAAGGATGAATTGGTCGTTATCACCGGTTATTACGACTCAATGTCTGTCGTTCCCGCAATGGCACCCGGCGCAGACCCCACCGGCGGCATCGCCACGCTGTTGGAGCTTGCCCGTATCTTTAGTCAAGAAGAATTTCGCCCGGGCCGTTCCCTTCTGTTTGTTGCAACGGACGCCCACTTTCAAGGGCTAGGTGGTATGCGAGCGTTTATGGAAGGGATTGGTCAAGACATTGTCGGACGAGAAGCGGATTCCCCCGGTACGCCAACAATGCGCGGGCTGCGTCGCGGTTTAAGCACCGACCTCTTTGAATTTGAAGAACTCGGACGGAAGCTACTGCTGTCAATCGATCGGAATGTGCTGGTAGATCTGCCCCCTAACTTCTTCCACGATGTCCACGAACTCAAAGCAGATGTCACCTCGCTAGCAACAACCCTCTCCGATCTACAATCAACGAAGGGAAACATTGATTCGTTGCGTAACGCCCAACGTGAAGCAAAAGAGAAAGAAAAGAAAAAACTCGAAACAACCAAAAAACGGGAGAAGCAGGGATTTACCGAAGAGGAAAAATCGCGACTAGAGGTCAACCTTGCGAAGTTCAAGAAAGATGCGCTGCAGACCACTCAATTCCTTCGTTCAATGCTTAACCGCACCCTAAAACTGCGTACCCAAGCATTGGAGGAATGCCGTGACACCCAACGCGAACTGATTGAACAGATTGCCTTGCCGATGGCTCGGTTGGACGTTTGGGCAATCGATAAACTAGAAGCGGATTTAAGAGCAAAACGGATCGAAGGGAAATATGTACAAACGCCAGACAGCAGCTATCTCGTACCGAAGGAACGGGAAGATGAAAGTTATTATTTACCCGCACCGAGTGACCTACCGTCGCATCTGGCGGTAGACGTTCAGCAACTCTCGGACGCTTTGCAGGATTGGGAATTTGAAGATCCACGGAAATTCACCCTCCAGTATGCCCAAGAGAAGTTGTTAGATCGCCATCTTGATTTTAAAGGTTTGGAACGAATCAAGTCAGCCCGCCGGGTTGTCAATCGCGCTGAAAAATCTCTCGAAGCATACATCGAAGAAGAACGACAACTCCTTGAGCGAACGCTCGCAAATATTCCCGCAAGCAGCGATTCGGAGGATCGTATCAAAAACGCTATCACCCAGTTAAGTTCTATACCGGATCACATCCCCGAAGGCTTCGCTGATGAGCTAAAACTTTTCCTTAATGCAGCGACCCTCAAGCAATTTGAGATTGTCCAGACCCAACTCCACCAGAAGTTGGAGATGACGGACCCGACAACGGGCACAGCAACCTCACGCGAACTAGACCAAATTTTGATTGATGACCTAACCAGAGATAAACAGAGTATCCTCGAAACTGCGATGCGTAACGCTCGCCTTGAGCGATTTCGGATTGAGTCCCTCCTCAAACGCCATGCCTCGCTGAACCGTCCCTATCTCGCCGAAGAGGCACTCGTCCTCCGCCACTATCTCCCTGAAGACGCTTCAGACCGAGCAATGACTGTCCGAGAGCAGATCTTCGGCCAACTTGAAGAACAACATCTATTGGAGATGGTAAAGCGGCGAGCCAAGAACGATATTGTCGAACTCCAGAACCTGCTGAATATCCTTGACCGCCTCGATCGCGACCCGGACGAGGAGACCAAGATCCTCCTCCGTGACAACATGCTCACGATGCGGAACGCTCGATTCCGTAACCTACAGAAACGGGTGGAGAAGATCGCACGTATCAGCGAATCGGAATACACTCGGAAAATACGTTCCATCGAACAAGCAATCGCACTGCAAGACATCTTCAACCGTTATTACACCTCTCTCTTTATCTCTATCGATCTCTCCAGCCAGAACGACCAATTCGGTGTATTCAACAAAGGGTGGTTCTATGACCAACAGCCCGAATTTGTCCTCCGCCGCGAGTTCGCTTCCATCGGAAATAAACTTGCCGAATACGCGGAGGGTGCCGATTTTGGTGAGCGTATCCAGAAACTATGGACATTCACGGACGACCAGATTCGCCAAGCGGTGATGAACACCCAGTGGGCAGTTGCAGCTGGCATCGATCCGAAAAAAGCCATTGAGGGTAAAAGCCTTGAAAGCTTAGTCACCGAACATTACGCCACATTGGTCGGGCTCTCCGGGGTCTCCCGATTGATGAAGATGCAGTTTGAACAGATGAAAAATCAGGGCGAACCTTCGGAGGATATGCTCAAGGATATGGACTATATCCGTAAGGAGGTCGAACGATTCATCCGAAACGATATCCGGGAGGCACGGAAGAACCGCAAGAACAAGGTGCGTCTGCTCAACCGAATGGATGCGATGCTTGCCCTACGCTACGAGGATCCTTCTGAATTCACCCAAGAGGAAGTCGATGACATTAAGGCACTCATTGATATCGCCGGTTTCGGCGGCGAAACTAACTTCGTCAACGCAATCTCCGCCAGTGGCGGCAAGATCTGGAAGACCTACATCCCCGGAAAGATCGCCTTTGATAGCGAAGTGGCAACCCTCACTGGCTTTACCGGAATCGCTTTTGCCACCATTGACGATGCCCGCGTATTGACCGATACCCCACTCGATACAATCGACAGAATGGATTTGAGCCAAGATGGTGCCTTACATAAACAGGCGAAAACCCTTGCCGCCGTTCTGATCCAAGCGATGCGCGATCCGAAGATGCCCACAGCCGCACGGGTAGGGAACTTCTATTGCAACCTGTTTGGCGATGTCGTCGAGTATGATGCTCGCGAGAGTGCACTTCCAAACAAACCGGTAGAGTATCCTATCCTCGCCTTGCGGAATCAGCACAAAACGATGATGGGCGTGCGCGGTGATCTCATCGCAATGGGAGACAACAAAGGAAATTTTGAGGTCGCAGGACTCGCGATGGAGGGACGCGCCACCATCCGTCTCAAAGGCACACAGGAGGTGGAAGCCTATATCCTCCATCCAGATTCTGGAGATATTGTCTACGCACCGGATCTCGGCAACTTCGGCGCGAAACTCTTGCCGAACCTGATACCGATTAACACGCACCGTCGTGGGTGCAGGATTGTGGTTTTCCCCTGTGTGTCCACCACTATCTTCGATCTCGTGGATCAGCGATACCTACGAACGCTTCGTGAACTAGAAGTTTTTGATGCCGCAAGCGATAGCCCACCAGAAAAGTATGGCGTGTCGAAACCGTGGCAGCAGGAAGGCGTCTCAGCGACTGAACCAATTGCGCTCGTCTATTCGGAGCCCAACAGTCGTATCAAGGTTGGTATGGCGTATGGACAGATCGGCAAACGGTTGCTCTTGATTAAGGCAAGCAAGAGTGGAACGAAGAACCCGACACTTTATACCGGAGAAGGATTTGTTGTTCGTGAAAACGGAAGCATTCGCGTAACCCCATACGTTGTCGTCCGCGATATGTGGTGGCTCGATGAGAACCGGGCGAGTCTGTATAAACGGTTCGGCATCAGCAGTGATCGGCTCGATCAACTCCACCAATTCGCCAACGAACATCTAAATCAGGCTGAGGCTGCCCTCACCCAAAAAGACTATCAGCAGGCACTCAAACTCGCTCGTGCCGCTTGGGGATATGAATCCCGCGCCTACCCCGATGTGAAGAAAACAGGCAATGACGTGGTCAACGGCGTGATGTTTTATCTCGCGCTCCTGATCCCGTTCGCCTACTTCATGGAACGGTTGATATTTGCCTTCCCAACCGTCCAAAAACAGATTATGGGGACAGCTGCGATCTTCCTCGTTGTCTTTTTCTTCTTAGCGCAGGTGCATCCCGCATTCCAGATTACCACAACGCCGGTTATCATCCTGATTGCGTTCGTCGTCCTTGCATTGACGGCAATCGTGATCAGTATTATCGTCCGGAAGTTTGAAGAACAGGTAGAAAAAATTAAGCAAGAAGGATCGCGAGTCTATAAGGCGGACGTGGGACGTCTGTCTGCCTCCGCTGCCGCTTTCAGCTTGGGTATTTCCAATATGCGTAAGCGGAAGGGGCGCACCATTCTGACCTGTAGTACGCTAGTTATTCTCACCTTTACGGTCATCTCCTTTACATCGGTGCGTACCTTTATGCACCCCAACAGCACTAACCTACCTTCAGTGACGCCGCGGTACACCGGGATGCTTATCCGAGATCAGTATTGGAATCCGCTTGAGGAACCCGTTGTCAACTCAATCACGAATGATTTGCGGAAAACGCAAATCTCTGAGAGCGATTTACGGCTACTACTGAAGAAACGATTGGGTCAAAAAGGTAAATCTGGCGAGCAGATTGACGAAGAAATTGAAGCAACCATAGCCCAATTACGTCAGCAGGGAACATTGATAGAACAGGGTGAAGAATCCATATTGCGAGTGTACAACATCGTCGCACCACGCGCATGGTATCAGTCTGCGGGAACTGGCGACCAGTCGTTTGTGCAGCTAGAGCGCACCGCCAACCCGCAAGATCCCGTGCCGCCTGTCAATACCACCACCGGTCAGCCAAAAACCTACTCCGCCACCATGCTAGTTGGGATGAGTCAAAATGAACCCGGTGTAACAGGGATTGATCGCTACCTCCAGTATGGTCGATGGTATCACCCTGACGATGAAGCGGAGTGGCCCACACAATGGCCCTACGCTTGCGTCTTGCCCAAAGGCATGGCGGATCTGCTCGGCATCACCGAAGCCGACATGGGCAAAGCGACTGTATCCGTATACGGCGCAGACTTCACCGTTACTGGCGTCCTCGGTATCGGCTTCAAGGATCTACAGGATAACGATGGCGAGGAACTGACACCCGTTGACTACCAACTGATGCAACAGCAGGAGGCGCGAGGCGGTGGCGCACAGGGTCAGAACCAAGCGATGGAAGGAGAGTTAGAAAAATATATCCATCTACCTCCCGACGCTGTGGCTATCCTGCCGTATGATGTCGTAATGAATCAGGGTGGAACGCTACGCTCGGTTGCCGTCAACATGGAAACACAGCCCGGCGACCCAGAAATTTTCAGTGCAGCGGATAAGCTGGACCTGATCATGGCACCTCTGATGAATCGAATCGCACTCGACTTCTTCGTTGGAAAAGATCGGGACACCTATCTCTACAGTTCAATCGGGATGACCTCTTTCTCTGGTATGGGTAACCTGTTCATACCGATCCTAATTGCGTCTCTGATTGTTCTCAACACGATGCTCGGTGCGGTCTACGAACGGGTCCGTGAAATCGGTATCTACAGCTCTGTCGGGCTTGCTCCGGTGCATATCGCGTTCCTGTTCCTCGCAGAAGCGTGTGTGTATGCGATTGTCGGTGCTGTCCTCGGTTACCTGCTTGGTCAGGCTGTCGCAACTATTCTCGTCAAGTTCGGTTTACTCGCTGGACTGACCCTCAACTACTCGTCAATGTCAACAGTGGTAGCGACCATTATTGTGATGATTGTCGTGATTGGAAGCACGCTGTACCCGGCAATTAAAGCAAGTCGCATGGCGGTGCCTGACATCGAACGGAAATGGCAGCTCCCGGAACCTGAAGGCGACGAGTGGCACTTCGATCTCCCCTTCACAGTGTTAGCAGAAGAATCGCTCGGCTTGAACATCTTTATGCGCGATTACTTTGAGGCACACGCCGACGAATCTGCAAGCGACTTCTACACGGATCAGGTCGCCTTCGGTCGAACGCCCGTGGCAGTGGAAGGGAAAGAGGAAGAAGCCTACAACATCAGTATGATGGTGTGGCTCGCTCCCTACGATCTTGGGGTCAGCCAATCCATTCGGCTTGTCACCTCACCGGTCGGCGGAGAAGAGGAAGAGTTGTATAAGATCCACCTCGATGTCCACCGCGAAAGCGGGGAGATTGCCTCATGGAAGCGTGTCAACCGACGTTTCTTGAACCTTGTCCGAAAACAGTTGCTGATCTGGCGGACGTTCAGTGCCGATATCCGCGGTGAGTTCCATGAACGTGGACGACAGGAGAGCGAGACAGAAGATGCTCCGGGCGTTGCCGGTCTAACTGCTCAACCAGCGCCAGCAGACTAAAAGGAGAAAACAAAATCAATGGAAAAATTAGCGTATGTTTTAATTTTTGTCGGCGCGATCTTTTGGGTATTTTCGATTTTCGCCATGCAGGGCAGATGGCAGGCACAGCTACTCGCTGCCGTAATTCTTATTGTTGGAATTATAATTGCCCACGTTTGGGAAGAGCTTTTTCGAGAAAAAAAATAACGGGCTCGTGAAAGGAGCATAAATTTGGCAAGAGAAAGGGTGTCGCAAGCAGAAGAGTGGCAGGCTTGGGCACAACGTTATGATGTTGAAGGCGGTTTAAGAACCTTTGAGTCCGGCTTAACCTTGAAAGTCTTTCTAGGTGCGATCTTCATCGGACTGTTGATGATGCCGGGTTCAATCTATCTGACACTGGTTGCAGGTCAGTCGGGCGCGGGTGCTGCGCCTTGGGTGGCGGTTATTCTGTTTACAGAATTGGCGCGCCGGTCTTTTACAACTGCAAGGAGACAAGAACTTTACATTTTGCTGGGGTTAACCGGCCTAGCGGTAGGCTCTGGGATCCAATATCGGGCCTATCCATTTGTCTGGTATGCCTACTTTATCAACACGCCGCAGGCACAGTCGTATGAAATAGCGGACAAAGTCCCCTATTGGGTTGCGCCCGCAAAGGACGCGGTAGCGATTGCGGAGCGTTCGCTCTTACACATGGATTGGTTTTGGCCTCTTGCAATCTTTCTGATATTCAAGTTGTTGGCGGAGGTCCGCTATATTAGCGCGAGCTATTTTCTGTTCCGCCTGACAGCAGATTTAGAACGACTCCCTTATCCGTTGGCACCGATTCAGGCGCAAGGCGCGACCGCATTAGCAGAGACCACGGGGCAGGGCGAAACATGGCGCTGGCGTGTCTTTTCAATCGGCTCCATGGCGGGACTGTTCTGGGGATTTTTCTATATCGGCATCCCCTCGCTCACAGGGGTTATGATGACAACACCGATACAGATTCTGAAAATCCCATTTATTGACTTCACCCCAAGCATCGAAAGTTTTGCGCCATCGGGTATGTTTGCCCTATGGACAGATTTCGGACTAATATTACAAGGATTCGTGCTGCCGTTTCCAATTATTATAAGCGAGTTCGCTTCGGCAATGTTCACCCAGTTTATCCTAAACCCGCGAATCCTTTATCCATTGGAAATCTTACATCAGTGGCGTCCGGGCTTGGATATGCGTGGCGTGAAGTTGTTTAACGACCTCGATTTCTGGTTGAGTTTCAATATGGGTAAATCCTTCAGCTTCGCCGCTGTCGGTTTGGCAGCGTCCATCCCAATCATGTTGAGCATTAGAAGGGCACGACAGCAAGACGCGGGCGGACGCGGTTCACTACAAACGCCACCGGGACGTGGCGATTTCCCAATCTGGTTAATGGGCGGTCTATGGGTTCTCAGCATGCTGGTGTATGTATGGATTGTACATCGGATGGTGCCAAACTTCCCCGTTTCGTTCCTGCTTGGCTTTGCCTTTCTGTACACTCCCTTACATTCTTATATCAACGCACGAACATTTGGGGTGTTAGGGCGACCGCTCTTCGTGCTGCCCTACATCCATCAAGCAACGTTTATTTTAAGCCGCTACGAAGAGATCGATATCTGGTTTGTCCACCTGCCAGATGAAGATTATGGCGCAGGGACACAGCATTGGCGTGTGCTTGAACTGACTGGAACAACCTTCAGAAGCGATGTCCTTGGGCGTGCCTTGATGGTGCCGCTCATAATTGTGGCAACAATCGTGGTCTGGCATTTTATCTGGCAAATCGCGCCTATCCCGTCCTCACAGTATCCTTTTGCACAAACATGGTGGCCCCTCTACGCAACCGATGAATGTCTCTGGAAAACCTCACTCCGAGATGGAAATAGCCAGATGCTACAAGCCATTCGTGGTGACTATGTGTCAGCCGGCTTTACCTCCTCACTGGCAATTTACGGACTGCTCTGGATGGCAAAATTACCAAGTATGTGGTTCTACGGAATTGTGGGAGGGATCGGTCAAGACCCAGGGATGATGGTTCCACGCGTTATCGGTGCCCTCATCGGTCGGTTCTATATGATTAAGCAGTTCGGACTGAAACGCTGGTTTATGTATAACCCCGTCTTGGCAGCAGGCTTCATCTGTGGTGTCGGGCTTGTTGGCATGGGAACGGTTGCGATCGCGCTGGTCTCCAAAGCGGTCATCGTCAAACCGTTTTAGTTCATTGGTTCAATAGTTTATTAAACTATGCAAACTGAGGAAATAGAAGACCGCGCTGCTGTCGATTTTCCAATTGAACACTTTCCCGACCGAAGTGCGCGGTGGTTGTTCCAAGACAAGCAATATGTCCGTGGCTTGGTAGAAATCGTTGCAAGTGAACTGGTAGCGTTTTTAGATTTTGACCAACTCATACCACTCAACAGAAGTTTCATTTCTGACACCCTCCGAGAACAGGAGTCGGACCTCGTGTTCAGCGTACCATTTCGGCGGGGCTCGGAAACCGATGAGCTGCTTATCTATATCCTACTTGAACACCAATCCACGGTAGATCCGCTGATGGGATTTCGAGTGCTGTTTTACATGACGCAACTGTGGGACGCACAACGTAGGGAATGGGAGTCAGACGATGTTCCGGGGAGTGAGCGGCGTTTGCACCCGATCCTCCCGATGGTGTTATACACGGGGGAACGGCGTTGGAGTGTCCCTCTGACGCTCACTGAGATAATGGACATTCCGGCCATGCTTTCTCGGTTTGTTCCCACATTTGACACCTTGTTTTTAAGCGTGAAGGAAACAGATGAGACGGATTTAACAAAGACGGGTCATCCGTTGGGATGGCTGCTAACGGTTCTTCAAAAGGAAGGTGCAAGCCGAGAGGCACTAAGTGAAGCGTTGGTTCAAGCACTATCACAATTGAGCTTACTGGATGTGACAGAATCGGAGCAGCGGTATAGAGCCATCATGTATCTGTTGTTGTTGATTCTGCATCGGCGTCCTGCCGAAGAACACAACGAATTACTAACCTTGGTAGAGCGACATACAGAAGATATGGAGGTATCCCCGATGGCACAGTCAATGGCAGAAATGTTGCTTGAACGCGGCAAAGCACAAGGCAAAGCACAAGGCATTGAACAAGGTATTGAGCGCGGCGTGCGCGAAACTACCATCAAAAATATTCTCTCAATACTCAATGCGAGATTCCCGCAGAATAACCAACAGCACGTTCAGCAGAAACTTGAATTGATACTAGATGCCGATCGTCTAACACAACTGCATCTCAGGGCAATCCAAGCCTCCAATTTTGAAGCGTTCCTACAAGCGTTGGACACATAGAGAGTTTGGAGCAGCAACAATAGCAGGTAAAATGTGAACCAAACGCAGATTTCTGAATCGGAGACTTGGGCTTTGAACCGGACACACAAACGTGGATCCCTGATTGGATAAGTTTTTGGGAGGGGAGAGAGGAAAGGAAGTTCTGTTGTGCACGTGCCACTGCGTTTAACACTCTTGGGGTTAATAATCACGAATTGGGCTGCTATTGATGCTGTTTCTCAAACCAATTTTTACGGAACAATTCATAGTAGATATGGACTCAACGTGAAATTTTTTGAAGGGTGGACAACGATTGGTGGGAATATTGCTGTGCCTATACAAAACAAACAATCACGAATAGTTTTTAAGGGCAGCGTCTCATTATTGGAAGAGGATCAGGAAGCAGAAGAATTTGGTCTGTCTACTCCTCCTATTCCTCATGTTTCAATTGCCATCGCAGAAACCAAAGCACTTTGGAAAACGGGACTTGATTATTCCAGTTATATTGGAATTTATTATACTTCCGGGAGATTACTCGAGAACAACACAACGATTTTTACCAGTAAGGAGGGAGGAATTGAGTCGTCTATTGGTATCTTCAAACGTCTGCCAATGTCTTCTGATTTGGTTGCGATACCCTTTTTTGAAATTGCTACTGAACTTGGTGTAAGATCCACAAATGACAATCTTTTCGGTGTTAAAGAAACTGATTTTTTTTGGGAATCAGAGGGATCAGCAATTGGATTGATCTTTGATTTCCCGCCGGATTTCAGTGTATGGGGAGCATTCGGCTTTTATTTTGATGATTCTGATCAGACGTTTTCAATAGGCGTGAATTGGTATTGATCAAGTTCACAAAAACAGGCTCGAAAGAAAATGTCCAATAAGGAAACTTGTCGCGCATTTCGTATCGGAATTGTTAGGACGATTCAGATGCCCCGATTGATCCTACTCATAGGCGTAGCAATATCACTTGTTTACTGTTCCTGTAGCAATGATAACGATGGCTCGACCATCATCATAACACCCAATCTCCCTAAACTCGATTGTAAAAGGCGTTTGGAAAAGCTTACTGTAGATTTCGCAGCACGCGGATTGTTGCAATCGGGCATGGCGCAAAGGGCATTAGAAAAAGAAAAAAAGGACTGCGAAGCAGAAAATAAAAGGCGTGGTTACTAAGAGCCTGTTTTAAAAGTAGTTGAAACGGTCATCTTCTGTCATTTTAGGAGCAAAATCAACCGATTTTGAGAGCATTTATCCGTAAAATGATAACTTTCAGAGATAAATTTGGATTTTTCAAACAAGTTCTAAACAAACGACGAAGTCCAAGACCCGCTAAATGGAGTTATTGGAAATGAGCCAATGAACGCAGGTTGTTATGGCAAGAGAGCGAGTTACTCAAGCAGAAGAATGGCAAACTTGGGCGCAACGCTACGACATCGATGGTGGCATCCGAACCTTTGAGTCGGGCTTAACGCTGAAGGTCTTTCTGGGCGCACTTTTTGTCGGCTTGCTGATGATGCCGGGGTCAATCTATCTGACCCTCGTATCCGGTCAGTCCGGTGCGGGGGCAGCGCCGTGGGTCGCAGTGATCCTGTTTACGGAACTAGCCCGTCGATCTTTCACAACCGCTCGACGACAAGAACTTTATATGTTACTTGGACTCACCGGTGCAGCGGTCGGGTCTGGGGGGCAGTATCGCGGCTTTATCTGGTACGCATACTTTGTCAATACACAACAAGCTGCGTCGTATGAAATTGCCGATAAGATCCCTTTCTGGATTGTGCCGCCGAAAGATGCTATAGCGATTGCAGAACGTTCACTCTTGCACATGGACTGGTTCTGGCCCATCGCATTCTTTCTGATATTCAAGTTGTTGGGAGAGATCCGTTATATCAGTGCAGGCTACTTTCTGTTTCGCCTGACAGCGGACATGGAGCGACTGCCCTACCCGTTGGCACCCATCGAAGCGCAGGGCGCAACCGCATTAGCAGAAACCACTGGACGTGAGGAAACGTGGCGGTGGCGTATCTTTTCGGTCGGATCGATGGCAGGGTTGATCTGGGGATTTATCTACATCGGCATCCCGTCACTCACAGGCGTAATGATGTCAACACCGATCCAACTCCTGAAGATTCCATTTATCGATTTCACAAACGTCATCGAAGAGATTGCGCCAACGGGTGTGTTCGCACTATCGACCGACTTTTCAGCGGTACTCACCGGTTTCGTGCTGCCATTCCCAGTCATCATGACGGAACTGGCAGGGGCATTCTTTACCCAGTTTATCTTGAATCCACGACTTCTTTATCCTGCGGAAATCTTACATCAGTGGCGTCCCGGCCTGGATGTCCGTGGTGTGGGCTTATACAATGGTCTCGATTTCTGGATCAGCTTCGGGATGGGAAAATCTTTCAGCTTCGCCCTCGTTGGCATGGCAGCCTCGATTCCGATGGTGATAAAGTTTAAGCAAGCCCGACAGGATCATCAGGCAGATGCAGGCGGATCGTTGCGAGCACCACCCCCGGGACGCGGCGATTTTCCGCTCTGGTTGATGGCAATCCTGTGGCTCTTTGGGATGACGACTTTCATCTATATTGTTCACACCTATATGGCACCGAACTTTCCGTTGGTTTTCCTGCTCGGTTTTGCCTTTTTGTATACCCCAGTCAATTCATACATCACTGCGCGAACGTATGGGATTCTCGGTCGAGACCTCTTCGAGATCCCCTACCTCCACGAAACGACATTTATCTTGAGTCGCTATGAGGAGATTGATATCTGGTTCGTCCCGCTGCCGGACGAAGACTACGGACGTGGCACACAAAGTTGGCGTGTCCTTGAATTGACAGGCACCACCTTCACCAGTAGTATCGCTGCACGACTGCTGCTTATGCCGATCCTGATCGTCTCTGGAATTGTGGTCTGGCATTTTGTCTGGAAAGTTGCACCAATTCCGTCGGCACAATATCCCTTTGCACAGACATGGTGGCCCCTCTATGCGACGAACGAATGCCTCTGGAAAACCTCGCTTCGAGACGGAAACAGCCAGATGTTGCAAGCCATTCGCGGCAATTATGTGGCGGCAGGCTTCACCTCCTCGCTGGCAATCTACGGGCTGCTCTGGGTGGCGAAGATGCCAAGTATGTGGTTCTACGGAATCGTAGGCGGCATCGGCGCAGATCCCGGTATGATGCTCCCAAAAGTGTTCGGCGCAATCGTCGGTCGGTTTTACATGATTAAGAAATTCGGGCTGAAACGATGGTTTATGTTCAACCCCGTCTTAGCGGCAGGCTTTACTTGCGGTGTTGGGCTGATTGGCATGGGGACGGTTGCAATCGCATTGGTCTCCAAAGCGGTAATCGTAAAACCATTCTAATGTAGTAGGCACATGTTACTTTGAATCCCGATTTATCGGATCCGTGTGCTGTAACTAGGGCGTGTTGACATTTGTGTATAATAAGGGTATGTCCACACTTACCTTATCCGATACACAATGGTCAAAAATAGTAGCATTCCTTAACACCTGTCCCGACATCTACACCGGAGACCCAACTCACTTAAAACGCTTTATCGATGCGGTGCTTTGGATAACCCGTAGTGGCAGTCAATGGCGACTGTTACCCAAACAGTATGGCAATTGGAACAGCGTCTATAAACGATTCGCAAGATGGTGCGATAAAGGTATCTTTCAACGGTTGCACCAACACTTTGCCCAAGACCCCGATATGGAGTGGCTCATCATTGACACCACTATCATTCGGGCGCACCCTTGTGCTGCGGGTGCTTTGAAAACAAGTGGCGGTCAAGTCTCACAAGCACTCGGACGCAGCCGGGGTGGCTTTTCAACCAAGATTCACATCGCTGTTGATAGCTTAGGTCACCCATTACGTTTTATGTTGACAGCCGGTCAACGGCACGACATTACTTGTGCTGAAGCATTGATTGACGGTTACAGCAGTGAGTATGTGATAGCCGACACATCATATGACTCGATGGCGTTCATTGAATCGATAACCGACACCGGCGCGGTGCCGGTGATACCGCCACGTGCCAACCGCCGTGATTCACGTGATTATGATGTGGATCTGTACCAGCAGAGACATATAGTGGAATGTTTCATCAACAAAATCAAGCAGTATCGACGTATTTCCGCGCGTTTTGATAAATTAGCGGTTCGGTATATGGGATTTCTGAGTTTTGTTGCTACGATTATCTGGTTACGATGAAATGTCAACAGAACCTAGTACTAGCTAGTAGCACCCGTAGGTCGAGATTCATATCTCGACACCCAAAGGAGAAAAACCTATGAAACGAGCGATACCCCAAAAACTGCTACCCCTTTTGTTATTGTTTGTTTTCGGTTGCGCAGCACCTATTACACAGAATGTCAAATTCGATTATTATGTCAAATTCGATTATTTTGCCACAGAATCTACACTCGCTGCGGAAGGATTGGGCTTACTTCCTGTTGTTGCCAGTGCGAGTCAGGAAGGATTACGAAGACCGTTTGGAAATAAGTTGAATCAAGATCTTAGCAATAAATTTCCTGAAGGTAAGTTTATAGGAGACCTCGAAACGATAGCCTTAATCAGCAATGCGGGATTAACGGAAGATTATTCACAACTGATAAACGACTATAACCGTTCAGCTATCTTGAACAAAGGCAGTCTGATAAAAATTGGGACAGTGGTAGGTGTCGAATATCTATTGTATGTCGAACTCTTAGAGCAATCACAAACAGAGGGACTTGCACCAAGGATCTTGAGCAAAGACCCATTAGTAGTAAAAGAAATCAAAATGAATATATTTGGACAAGTCTGGTCGTGTACAATAGGTGATGTTGTCTGGGAAGGCACAGGTGAGATTTCTGTACAAACAGAAGATCAGTGGACGTACAAACAGGCTGTTGATGAATTGGTAAATATGGCTGCTCGTTCTATTCTTAAGAATTTGACCGGACTTGAAATTCCTTCGTCCACTACCCCCAAGATTTCTAAGAAAACGGAGACCGAGACCAACACCGGTTCTGAGAGCCCAACGCTTTAAGATTCCTCAGACTTCATAATCAATGAACCAAAGTAGTAGGCATACTCCGTGTGCCGTAACCATAGTTGAACTAATGAACTAGTGAACCTATCATGGAATGGACAACACTAGGGTGGGGTGGTATTACCCTTGAACTACCCACAGATTGGGAATTGAGTGGATTATCCGGTGACGATAAAAGCGGATACCTGCGCCTAGAGGACGGGGACATGCCGCGCCTTGAGTTAAAGTGGTCCGAGTCAAAGCAGAAGAAGCCAGACCTCCAACGCGTTCTCGACGACTATTTCAAGCTCGTCCGCAAGAATTACAAACGCAAAGATACAAACCTTCACATCCAACGTAACGTCAATCTAATTAAGGATGAGGAGTTTTTCGAGGATAGAGAGGTTGTTTTCTTCAACTGGAAGGGCGACTTTCGGGCAAGCGGCGTCATCTTCCACTGCCAAATCTGCAAACGGATCACGATTGTGCAGGTCATGGGGCATCTCAAAGAGAACATTAAGGAGATAACCAGCCGTATTTTTAGGTCTGTTCAGGATCACCCGGTAGGACAATCAACGCTCTGGAGTGCCTACCAACTCAATGCAGAAGTGCCGCGGCGCTATCGCCTCGACAAGCATAAACTGCTGTCCGGCTACCTGCTCTTCTCATTCGTAGATGGCAGCCGAAAGGTTAGTATCGAACGGTATGGAGTCGCAGATGTCACCCTGAAGGAACAGGACCTGGAGGAGTGGTTTCGAGGAAGATACGCCAAAGCCATCCGTGGGTACGGCTTCTCAATTGAGTCCAGCAACGGCGATGCAGAAGAACGGCTAACGCTAATCGGCGAGGAAACCCGCCTCATAGACCGCGTTCCCCTTGCACCCGCTCTGGTTATTGATAAGGTCATGCGTCGCAAAACCTTCGCCGTTAACCTCTGGCACTGTCATCACTCCAATCGCATCTACGTTGTCCAAGCGATTGCCAAACAGGATGCAGCAAGAACAGCAGAGGAGATAGCGGCCAGTATCCGATGTCATTCAAATGATTAATACAATCCTTTATAAACTCAGGCTCAAGAAACCTCCAGAATCCCAACTGGATCGAGGGGCCATCTTAAAATCGTTGCCGCTACGCAACCAGTTAATCGAATGGGAAGTCGACGATAAGGGGGAAGTGTCATTGGTTATCCCCCAGAAGGAGACACTGTGGCTAAAACTGGTAGCAAAGCTGTTTATGCTGCCTCCCAAACGTGTGGTTGTCTTGGACGATGTCGGAGGCTTTGTGTGGCAATTGTGTGATGGCCATAACTCTATCAGTCATATTGTCAAACAACTTTGTGACAAATATCGCATGACGAGAAAAGAAGCTGAGACATCGCTGTTCACGTTTATGCGGCAGTTGGGTAAGCGGGGAATGGTAGGATTTGCGGTTCCCCAAAAAACGAAGAAAGGAAATTAGTAAAATGGCAGAACTAGAAGGACTATCTCCCGAAACAGCAGCACATACCGCTATTCCGACAGAAACGCCCACACGATTTGCACGGGATCTACCCAAGGAAAACACGGTACGGGTCAGAAACCTAATCAAGAAATACGAGATGGGCACCACCGTCGTTGAGGCGTTGCGAGGCACCAACTTTGAAATCCGCCGCGGCGAGTACATCTCGATTATGGGGCCTTCGGGTTCCGGTAAATCAACGCTGTTCAACATGATTGGTGGCTTGGACAAGCCAACAGAGGGCAGGGTCTACATTGATGAGGTAGACATCGCGCAGCTCGACGCCTACGAACTGGCGTGGCTGCGTTGTCGTAAAATCGGTTACATCTTCCAGTCGTTCAACCTGATCCCTGTGATGACAGCCCTCGAAAATGTCTCTCTCCCCATGATTTTCGCTGGGATGACCGCTGATGATAGCCGTACGAAAGCGATTGAATTGCTAACCACTGTGGGGTTAGGAGAACGGGTCCAGCATAAGCCTCTTGAACTCTCCGGTGGTCAGCAACAGCGTGTCGCCGTTGCACGTTCTCTCGCAAACGATCCCGCGATCGTGCTCGCAGATGAACCGACGGGAAACCTAGACACACGGACGGGGCTTGAGATCATCGACCTCTTGAAAAGTCTGAATGAGGAAAACGGGGTCACGATTATCACAGCCACCCACGATACAAAGATGCTCGATGTGTCGGATCGAATCTTCTACATGGCGGACGGCAAAATCGATAAGATGGAGACCCGTGAAGAAATCGATCTGCAGGTTGGTAGGCTTGACGGTGAAGAAGTCGGATAAATATAATAAGTAAGACGTGAAACCTCACCGCAGATACGACTGCATCGCTTATTTCCAAACCTTGTAGGTCGAGTTTCCATACTCGACAGCATCCGTCTCAAGATGTGGATCTCAACCTACAAGATCGTCCTATACCACACCCGCTTTTCGTTCAAACTCCCCCCTCTGCACACTTTACCCCTGCCAGATGTCTCATCCACCTTACCATTGACACAAAAACTTTGCATGCCGAGAGTCAATTTGCTTAATAGCTAACGCAAGTTGCTAGTTGGGTGCGGCACGATAAAAGTCAATAGCCTATACCCGTAGATCGGACATCTCCCGATGCCGTTCCGCCCGTCCCGATTCCATCGGGGAGCAGCCCGGTTCATCGGGACTTCACGGTACCCGATAAATCAGAATTTTCAATTTGCAGGAACTACAACTTCCCAGTGGGGTGATAGGTATATAGAACAAACGAATATCCTTTGCGAATAATGCTTGCCAAACCTAACGAGTTTTGGGATTGTAAAAGCAAGGATCCACTATAGAAATACTTGACGCACTCGACACCCATCTCCGAAACAAGGATGTATACTTTACGGTGGTACACATATCAGGACAGGTTATTACAGCAGTCGGAACAAATGATTATGGAGAAGCGTTCAACATGGCAATTAAGAACTATAACGACGGAAAGGAATTTCAGTTAATAATCAAGATCACTATAGTTGGCGATAAACAGATGAACTAATCCACCTAAGTAGGATTGGCACACAATCTGTGTACGGTAAAAGAATCTTCCGCGTCTCTTCACATCTTAGCTAGGAACACTCAACATAATTCGATGAATGATGGACAACTGCGGTTAATCACGCTTCACGTTTTAATATGTTTCCTTGAATAGGCGTTTTCTATCCCGCGCTCTTTCAATCTTCGACCACTCAGGAGCATCACGAGACAACCCCTCAATATCCGCCACGGTCAGACCGTCCGGTAGGTTGACAAGGTTCGACCCTATCCGATAGAGCCACGGATAGATGCCGTATTCCATGCCCTTTAGCCCACACATATAAAACAGGGTATCCGGCTGCTCTATCAGGGGAGTGAGTCCGTCCTGATGCTCTTCGAGGCGGTCCTGCACATACATCTTGCCGCCACGGGGGTTGGTCTGTTCTCGGCTAATCGCAGTCGCATAATGAAAATTTGGGTGGCGTTCTGCGAAATAAAGAAATTCTTCGTTATACATGATGTCTGTGGAATACGGAACGCCAAAGACCAGCCAGACCTCCCGCTCAAAACCCTGATTGAATAACTCGACAAGCATCCCTACAAACGGGGCAATCCCCGTCCCTGTTGCAGTAAAAACGTAATTGTAATCGAGCGGGTTATCCGGGAGCAGGAAACTCTTACCGACGGGTCCCGTGATGAGCATCTCATCGCCGGGCTTTGCATCACAGATATAGTTTGAATCCACGCCCAAAACCAATTCGCCCGTTTCCGCATCCTCAGCGATCTCCCGTTTTACACACAGCGAAACGGTTTCTCCCTTCCAATCATCGCCCCAGCAGGCAGAAGTGATTGAATACAGGCGAATCTTATCGTTCAGCGCCTCATGTGCATAATTGAACGCCGAATCATTGAAGCGTCCGGCCGGCACCACACCGACACTCTGACCGATGCGATATTTTCCCACCATTTCGCTTCCCTCCAGATTCAGAACGACATGCCAGCCGTAGTTTGGACTGGAACTATCTGTAATCCGATACTTACTCACGACCTCTGCCGGAAAGGGATTTCTTGGCGTATAAATATTTACCGCTGTTTCTGGAATTGGCATCAGCGGTGAACCAGCAGGTTTCTCTAAGAAAGACGTTATCACGGTCCGCCTCCCGTCTATTTGACGTACTCCAAAAGCTGAAGCATTTGGATTCTTGTTAGGGAATCCACTTTCTAATTGTGCGGTCAACACGACTGCGAACCGTCGTCCGTCTTACTGTCGCTCTCACAAGGGACAACGCCCTGCCCCTATGTCAGCGTCTTTACCTGCTTCCCGGTGCTGACAATTGAGGGAATTATAGCCGTTTTGATATCTGAAGTCAACAGAAAAATATGCGAAAGCAATCTGTATCCCAAGCATAAATGCTTGGGTCTTAGATCTAAAGGATCTTTTGATAATGATGAAAATTCTGAGCATAGATCAGTGTTTATTTTTTTATATAAGCGCTTAATCGGCGCAATAATCTAACGCTGGCTTGCACATTATAGCACTGACCTAAATTGCTGTCAATACAATTTCCGTAACTCCCACTACCTTGAAAGATTGTTGACATTTGCGCGCCATCCCCTTATACTTATCGAACTACTAATTTTCTATCCGCGAATCACGCGAATCCACGTGAATAAGAACCACAGTTTTGTTGGAGTAAAGTATGGCATCTGTAGATGAACTGATCGATGCAATTGACAATGGAGACGAACGAACTGCACGGAAACTTATCGAGCAACAACCCACACTCGCCATTGGCGAATCGCTCAGAGAAGGTGTCCTTCGAGGTGCGACACCGCTGCACTGGGCAGCCCATAGAAATACGACCGACCTGTGTGAGCGACTCATTCAATCCGGGGCAGACGCGAACGCACGCCGAGCCCAATGGTGGCGAACCCCGCTCGCTTGGGCAGCGGACGCGGGGTGTGCCGAAGCCGTCGAATTGCTCCTTAGCAATGGGGCAGATGTCAACGGGGATGCGTTCGGTATGACAACAGCACTCCACGCCGCCGCTCAAGGCGGCTCAACCAGCGGACAGGAAAACTCAGATACCTATCGTAGAACTGCTCTGTTGCTTATAGCACACGGAGTAGATATTAACCGCCGGGCAACGGGGGATCGTGACCAAACCGCGTTGGACGATGCTATTCGGAAAGGCAATGAAGCCGTTATCGAGGTGCTTGTCGAGCATGGTGGTAAGACAACCGCAGAACTACGATTGGCAAACCAATGAACCAACTTACGCATCACACATCAGAAAAAGGCTAACTACATGTCCCCTTCTACCTTCAGTTTTCCTAACAGAATCGTCTTCGGCGTCGGGACAATTAACACACTCGCCGAACAACTCTCGGCGTTCTCGCCCGATAAAGTTTTATTGGTAACAGACAAGGGGATTCGCCATGTAGGATTAGCAGACGAAGTAACGCAGCGACTCGAAGCGGCACGAATCGACTTCGCAATCTACGATGGTGTCCACGGCAATCCGGTCGAAGCGGACGTGTTCGACGGGACGAAGGTTTTCCAGAAGGAGGGCTGCGACTTTGTAATCGGCATGGGCGGTGGCAGTCCGCTAGATGTCGCCAAACTCATCTGTTTGAAGGCAACCCATCCCCTACCGCTAGCGGAATACGAAGTCCTCAACGGCGGATTGGATAAAATTTCGTCCGACCTTCCATCAATGCTTGCCATTCCAACCGCCGCAGGAACTGGGAGTGAGGTTGGGCGCGGCGCGGTTGTTACTATAAAATCGTTGGACCGCAAGGCGTTGGTATTTAGTCCTCACCTGCTGCCCAAAACCGCAATCGTAGATCCGGAATTGACCGTTGGATTGCCCAAGAACTTGACCGCTGCGACAGGGATGGACGCGCTTACCCACAATCTCGAATCCTACCTCTCAACCGTTTATCACCCGATCTGCGACGGGATCGCTCTTGCTGGGGTAAAACTCGTTGCCCAAAACCTGCGTCGCGCCGTTGACAATGGCAGCAATCTCGAAGCCCGTGGTGCGATGATGATGGCGGCGATGATGGGTGCCATTGCGTTTCAGAAAGAGTTGGGCGTCAACCATTCACTCGCGCATCCCCTTTCGACCATTGCCGATCTACATCACGGGCTTGCAAACGCGATTCTTCTTCCATACACAATGGCGTTTAACAAGGATGCAGCAACAGATCAACTAAAGGACATCGCTGCGGCGTTTGGCGTGAATATCCACGCACTCTCACCGGACGAAGCCGCACAAGCCGCAATAGATCAGGTCGCACAACTGTGCAACGATATTGGCATCCCGTCACGCTTGCGGGAGGTAGATGTGAAGCCAGAAATGATTCCGAATCTCGCTCAACAGGCAATGGCGGATCAGTGCCACCTGACCAATCCCCGCCCCTGCACCGGACAAGACATGATCAAACTGTATCAACAGGCGCTCTGATGAAATCACATTTATGCGCTCATTGGCAGCGTAACGCAATAGTGGTTAAACGGACGAAACTCGGTTAAAATATGGGTGAGGCAGAATATGAGGTTCATTATTTCTCCTTTCAAAATTGTGGTGATTTCTGAAAGGATAACCTCCTTTCTGCCTCTTTTCGCATAAAAATTGTACAAACTTTAGTAATCAACGAATGAACCAACATACATTCAAGGAGAAATCAATGCCAGACTATCAACCACTAAATATCTCATCACTTTGCAACGTTGGTGCAGAAGTCATCGGCGAAAACGCCACCCCCGCAATCGGTGAACAAGCCTTCCATGGACTACCCTTCCAGATCAGTGAGAACAGGGACAGTTTTCTCGGTTTCGGAAGCGAAGTAAACGCGGAACCGATTACCATACCACTCAACGCTACACCGAAACGGATTATCATCGTACATCGGCTCCTCGAATCGCGAATCTTTGAAGGCGATCCCGTCGGGCGCTTGGTTGCGAACTACGTCTTCCGCTATACCAACGGTGAAACGGTCAGTGTGCCGATACGAGAACGTTTCGAGATTGCTGTTGTCCCGCCGGGCTGGGGGCAGCTGCCGTTTCTCGCATGGCCAGACCAGCAGGACGGACTCCACCCACGCTACGAAGGAAATTGGAGCGCAGCGGGCAACCGCCAGACGGAAGCCACGCAGGCGGGCCCCACGGACTACTATCTGTGGGTATGGGAAAATCCTAACCCGTCGGAGACGCTTGAATCCCTGCAAATCGTGCCGGAGGGACCGACGTTTATCCTCGCTGCTATTACGTTGGGAAATCTTGATGAAGATCCTATCCCTCGAAAGGCGATCCGCGATGTCATGATTACTCTACCACAGGAGGAGGATGCCGCTAAACCGTTCCGCATGGAGGTAGAGGTTGATCGCGGTGTGGCGACCTATCCCTATCCGCTGCCAGAGAAATCAACGGACGAATTCCTTGATGATGAACGGAAAGGTTGGGGCGAGCCACAGAATAATAGTAGCAGTCCCGCCCATGTCGAAGTAACAGCGACCCCATCGGCGACAGTGACGGTCAAGAATCACGACGAAACGTTAGGCGCTGTAAAATGGCGCGAGTTAGAGGAGAAAGGGAAGGTAGCACCAAACGAGCGGGTACAGGTCGAAATCGTTGACACCGGCAGAAACTGGGTACACACAAAGGTGGTCGATGATGAGACCAATCAGCCGATTCCGTGCCGCATCCACTTTCGCTCCCCAAAAGGGATACCTTACGCGCCGCACGGACACCACACGCACGTCAACTCAAACAACGGCACTTGGCATATTGATGTCGGTGGAGATGTGCGGTTGGGACAGATCTCTTACGCCTACACCGACGGAACGTGCCAAGGCTGGCTGCCGCGCGGCGAGGTCATCGTTGATGTCGCAAGAGGCTACGAATATGAGCCGTTACGGACAAAGGTTGAGATTCAGCCGGGACAACGCGAACTGACGCTACGGCTTAAACGTTGGTGCAACATGAACGCTGAAAGGTACTTCAGCGGGGACACCCATGTCCATTTCCTCTCAACGCAAGGCTCCCACACAGAGGCACAGGGCGAAGATCTCAACGTTGTCAATCTGCTTCTCTCTCAGTGGGGACACCTCTTCACCAACACAGAGGAGTTTATCGGTCGTCCGACCGTCTCCGACGATGGTCGCAGTATCGTTTACGCCACACAGGAAAATCGTCAGCATCTGCTTGGACATCTCACACTGCTTGGCTTGAAAGAGGAGGTGAGTCCGTGGTGTTCCGATGGTCCCGGTGAAGCGGAGCTTGGCGGCAACATGGAGACGACACTTTCGCATTGGGCGGATGCCTGTCACGCACAGGGCGGCACCGTTGTCCTGCCCCACATCCCGAACCCCAACTGTGAGCCGGCAACCTTAATTGCCACCAACCGTGTGGACGCTGTCGAATACCTGACTGAAGCGATGTATGGTCACATCGAGTATTACCGCTATCTCAACTGTGGCTACAAACTCCCGCTGGTTGGTGGAACAGACAAGATGACCAGTGATGTGCCCGTCGGCGTATATCGCACCTATGTCCACATTCCCGACGATCAGGAATTCAATTACGATAATTGGTGCAACTGCCTTCGCGCTGGAAACACGTTCCTCAGCGGCGGTCCTATCATTCGGTTGACGGTTGATGGACAGCCTATCGGGAGCACAATCAACCTACCGGGCAACGGCGGCACAGTAGAGGTCGAAGCATCTGCGGAATCCATATTCCCTATTTACACGTTGGAAATCGTTCAAGCGGGACAGGTTGTCGCCTCAACAGTGGAAAATAACGGGGCTCGCACATTGCATCTGAAGGCAGCGTTGAAAGTTGATGGGCACTCGTGGATTGCAGCCCGCTGTGGGGGTCCCGGTTATGAGCAAGCAGTACCGCATCTCGACGGTTGGGGGCGTGGCATCATCGCCCACACCTCCCCAGTCTATATCGCCGTCGGCGGCGAGTGGTGGATGTTCGATTCAGAAACCGCAAACTATATGCTGACGCTAATTGAGGGAGGATTGTCGTATATCCGCAAGACTGCCCGCCACCATCAGCCGGGCACGGTAACGCACCATCACGGAGAGGACGACCATCAGGCTTTCCTTGAGCGTCCTTTCATGGAGGCGCAGGAAGCTCTCCACCGACGGATGCATCAATTAGGGATTCCACATTAGGGGTATCGAACCGCCCTATCTCCGTAGGTCGGGCATCTTGCCCGACCTGTAGCCCAGGTGGAATTTTTTGCATGAGTTTCTATCGCCAGATAGCAGAGAGGGATGTCAGACATTCCTGTTGTTCTTCTGTCCATATTCCTTAATCCGTGTTGACAATTCCAACTTTATTCTGTATACTTTTCTTAACCTGAATTTCCTTCAGGACGATTTCATCCAACCACAATCGCAAATCGGGTTAAAGATGGCGAAAAAAAGGAAGAATCGACACCTCAACATTGCGCGTAAACGTGCAAAACGCCAACAGAATCAGAAAACCAAGCGCAAGCAGTTGGCTATTCAGAAGCAGCGGGCATTACAAGCAGCAAAGTCCGATGAAGAACTATTACAGGACAAAATTGTGAACAGTGGGCTGTTGCTTGATGAGCCTGAATTTGAAAATATCACCTTTGATCAAGACCTGTTACGACACAAAACGGCGGAAGCCTTTGAAGCAGGTTCGCTCAACCTCGAAGTTGAAGGCGGTGAGAAGACTACGCCAGAGGGCGAGGAGGGTCCTGAGACCATTAGTGACATCTTTCGTTTTGAGGTGCTGCGCCACCTGATCACCGTGGAATTTATTAACAGTGTGTCGTACGCACTCAAGGCATCCGAAACACGCCTCAAACGAATAGGGAATCGAGAGAAGGCAGAAACAGCATTTGTTGCGAGATCGCTTTTTGAGTACGCTGATCCAGAGACACTCGCGTTTCATCCACTTGTTTTTAATATCTGCGTCCGTACGTTAAGACAGATGTTGGCAGCCCCTCAACCGGAACCCAATGCTATCACGGGTGTACTCTCCGATGTGTTTGAGGAAAGCCAGTCGGCGGAGGACGAGGATCAGCCGGAAACACCGAAAGATTCTGCCGAAGATGAAGAAGATGTTGATTCGGCAAGTGAACCGGTCTTGATCCTTGAACCAGAAGAAGATCAAACGACCAAGCCCGAAACGACTTCTCCCGCTCCGGAGGTCTTACCGGAAACGCTGAGGGCTAAAGCACTATACCAAAACGCCGATGGTCTGGAAATTCGGAACACGATTGAGTTTGGAAATGGGTATAGGGTTGTTCAGGACACAGACTCGCAGATAGAGTTTGCTCATACAGATGGACAGCGTTATATCACACTCACTCCGAATCGGCTGCTGCTGCAGTGTCCCTCAAAAGAACTATTGGACGTTGCAATGGGAGAGGTCGAAGCGCTATGCAATGATACGCTGTTCTATTTGGCAAGAACAGTTGACGATGCCTAAAAGAAAAACAGCTAGTTTTTATTGGGTAGGACTTACGCACTTCAGTGGGGAACAACGATCCTCCGTTCCGAGAGTCCGAGAGTTGTCCCCTACGAACTTCTTGATGGCATGTCTATTGTAGTTGCCCGTTTCTTAATCCCGATTGATCGGGGATTCATCGGGCGTTGGGAACGGTGTCCATCGGCGATAAATCGCCGAACTACAAGGAGCTGAACACTCAACTGCGTAACTCCTATTGGCTTAAAACAATTCGTTAAAAGGAGGTGATACCGTGGCACGATCGAAAGTTGGACAAGTACGGCGACGCACACAAATTCGACATCGCCAAAAACGCCGTCTCAAAAGACAGAAGTTAGCCCTGAAACAAGCGCGCTAGAAACCGTAATACCAAAAATAACGGTACGGGACAACTATGGACAAACGAATTGACAAAAAGGGAGGAGAATGAGCATCTAAGAGAATAATCTGCAATTCTTCCTCCCTACTGTTTCGCGCCTGTTTTAGCCGTGCCTCGATTGGTGACCGAAATCTGTAGCCTCCTCCCTTTTTATTCTACCTCTATCCTCTTATAGACAAGATCATTTAAGGTCGCTGTAAAGTCAGAACCGAACCGTCAAAGCTATATCTCCCCTTGATGGAGCCTGAGAATGCCTAGGATCGACCCGATTACGCGCGAAATTATGCAAAACGCCCTAGCGTCGGCTGCCGACGAAATGGCGATGGCATTATACCGCACCGCTTATTCAACCATCGTCCGGGACTGCCTCGACTACTCAACCTCCCTTTGCAACGCCGACGGCGAAATGATTGCGCAAGGTGTAACCATTCCCCTCCACCTCGGTTCTGTTCCCTTCGCGATGGAAACGCTGTTTAAGAAATTCGATGGCGATATGAATCCCGGCGATGTTTTTATCCTCAACGATCCCTTCGATGGCGGGATGCATATCCCGGATATTTTCATCGTTAAACCCATCTTTTGGGAAGATGAACGTGTCGGGTTTGCCGTCAGCACCGCCCATCACTTGGATTTGGGCGGACGTTTGCCCGGCAGCTCCGCCTGTGATAACACCGAAATCTTCCAAGACGGCTTCCGCATCCCGTGGTTAAAACTGTATCGTGCCGGCGAACCCGATGAAGCAATCTTCACACTGCTCCGTGCGAATGTCCGTGTGCCGCAGATGGCTATCGGAGATTTGCGGGCACAACTGGCAGCCTGTCATATCGGTGAGCGCGCGGTGCACACACTGATTCAACGCTACGGACTGGAAACCTTTACCTCCTGTGCCAATTCACTCATTGAGTATACCGAGCGACTTGTCCGCGCAGAGATCGCCTCATGGCCCGATGGCAGCCATACCTTCACAGACTACATGGACAGCGATGGCGTCGGGGGACCGCCCGTGCGTCTAACCGTAACGATGACGGTGCAAGGCGATATCCTTACCGCTGATTTCACCGGCACAAACCCGCAGGTCCGGGGTGCTATCAACAACACACTTTCATTTACTGCATCGGTGGTTGCGTTGTGTGTCCGCTCCGTGATCCGCGAAGATATTCCAAACACAGCGGGCATGTTCAAACCGCTGAAAATTATTGCGCCGGCGGGGACAGTGGTTCACGGCGTCATGCCGGCTGCGTCCTCGATGCGCGGCATCACCGGATTTCGGTTGGTGGATACCATCTTCGGCGCATTAGCAGGTTTACTGCCAGACCAAGTGTTAGCCGCCGGCGAAGGGGGCAATTCCCTCGTAATAATTGGCGGACAACGGGAGGATCGGACGCCGTATGTCTACTATGAACTGATGTCGGGGACCTGGGGAGCGCGTCCCGACCGCGATGGGATCGACGGACTGTGCAACCCCGCCAACGTTGCCAGCAATATCCCGATTGAGCAGGCGGAATCCGAGTATCCGGTACATATTGAACGCTACGGATATGTTCCGGATAGCGGCGGGGCGGGCAAATTCCGCGGTGGCCTTGGGCTTGAACGCGAATGGCGACTACTTTCCGGTGAAGCACATCTCGCCATCCGTTCTGACCGCAGAGACCACCTACCCTACGGTCTCTACGGCGGGAAGCCGGGCAGAGGCTCTATTAATGTCCTCCATCACAACGACGGTGAGGAGGAGGTACTGCAGACCATGATATCCACATCTATGGAAGCGGACGAGCGGATCTATCACCGTCAGGCAGGGGGAGGCGGATGGGGCGACCCGCTGCTGCGTCCGCCGACTGATGTGGCACGCGATGTCAAGAACGGCAAAGTCTCACTTCAAGCAGCACGGGAAGCGTATGGCGTGGTCCTCGACGAGGTATCGCTGGCAGTGGACAAAGCCGCCACCACAGCACTCCGCGGACAAACACACGCAGACAAACCGAAAGCAGCACCATAGTAAAATGCAGCCCATCTACAAGACGAAAATTCTTGTGCCCTTTTTAACTTATATTTGATGAGGTCCCTTTATGAAAAACAAATTATCTCGGCGGCAATTTCTACGCGCTGGTGCGATTGGAACCGCATCTGCAGCTGTCAGTCTCGGATTTTTAGGGTGTAGCCGGGCATTGATTCAAAAGGTGCCGGGCTTTAGACCCGCCCCCTTCGAGTTCGCGCCGAGTGCAAACCAACTCCTTGACCTCCCCGAAGGGTTTATTGCCCACGCGTTCTCTAGAACAGGCGAACAGATGGACGATGGACTTTGGGTGCCGGGCGGACACGATGGCATGGCAGCATTTCCGGGACCTAACGGCAAAACTCTCCTCGTCCGAAATCACGAATTGCAGGCTACTTCCAAAACTGTTGGACCCTTTGGATGGAATAACGAAAAGATTGAACCTGCTGCTATTAACAAATTCTATGACGCTGGGTCCGGTGAATTACCGTGCCTCGGCGGGACGACGACGCTAATTTATGACACGCAAACACAGACATTGGAGAAACATTTCCTAAGTCTAATAGGAACGATCCGGAATTGTGCGGGCGGTCTCACGCCTTGGAATACGTGGATCACTTGTGAAGAAACCATTCAGAAGGCAGAGGAAACGTATGAGGTGGAGCACGGGTACAATTTTGAGGTGCCGGCGTCTGCTAACATAGAATTAGCCGACCCTATCCCGCTAAAAGCGATGGGGCGTTTCAATCATGAAGCGGTCGCTGTCGATCCCAAAAGTGGGATTGTCTATCAAACCGAAGACAGATCGGATGGTTTAATCTATCGGTTTATCCCTGATAAGCCGGGGGAACTTGCTGGAGGCGGCAAACTTCAGGCACTGAAGATTCGGGATCTCAAGAGCGCAGATACCCGAAACTGGCGAAACAGGAGGCAACAGGTTTTCCGGTGGACATATAATCCGATGCTGGTGGGAGAAACACTTGACGTTGAATGGGTAGATATTGAGAACGTGGAATCACCGGATGATGACCTCCGCGTACAAGGGACTGAAGGTAAAGGTGCGGCGAAGTTCGCTCGAGGCGAAGGGATATGGTACGGTGGTGACTCCGACAAGGGGGAATTCTATATCGCCTGCACAAATGGCGGCATAAAACGCAAAGGACAAATCTGGAAATACGTGCCAAGCCCTTATGAAGGCACAAGCCGCGAGGAGCAACACCCCGGCACGCTTCAACTCTTTATTGAGCCAAACGACAGCAATCTCATGGAGAACGCTGATAACTTGACAGTCACACCTTGGGGGGATCTAATCATCTGTGAGGATGGTCCAAACGAGGAATTCCTCATTGGCGTAACGCCCGAAGGAAACCTCTACCGGTTTGCTCGAAACGCTGGCAATCTATCAGAATTCGCGGGTGCAACATTCTCCCCGGACGGCACAACGCTCTTTGTGAATATCCAGAGTCCTGGGATTACGCTGGCGATCACCGGTCCTTGGCATGAAATTCGACAACGTTCTGATCTGCTGTGGCACAAACCTAATAATACGATCACAACGCGGACATCGCTTGGCAGCTGACAATCCACCCTTGGGAAGTTCTTTTTTATAGTGAATGATAAAAATAAATAAATACTTTTGCCCCCGTGTTTGGTAGGCGCTGTTTCCAACTGCGCCGATGCTTTCGTCCCCCATGTTTGGTAGGCGCTGTTTCCAACTGCGCCGATGTGGTGCGGTTAGAAACCGCCCCTACCGGTGTGATGGTCCGGATTTTCCTATCCCCAGTACAGAGTGTCCAATTATGGTGAAATAAGTGGACATTTCCCAAGTCCCCCTGATAAGGGGGATTTAGGGGGTTGTTTGTGGGTACAGATTTCCCAATCTGTACATGTCCATTGGCAGCGTCTAAGTAATTCTAAAATCTACCATAGTTCATCAGTTCACTCGTTCATTAGCGAAACAATAGTTTTCACGTTTTACGTTTCACGTTTCACGCGCTGTAAATGCAGATTCGGATGGGTGGCGGAACAAAAGACGACAGTTCGCGCCAACGTAATACAGCCAACCAACAATAGCGAGGGAAGCAAAAATGAGCGAACGAATTGCTATTGTCACTGGGGGAGCAAGTGGCATCGGTAAAGCCATCGCCGAAGGGCTTGCGAATGGTGGAGATCGAGTGGTCATTGCTGATCTGAACGAGGCAGCAGGGAAAGAATTCGCGGAAACAATCGGTGGCTATTTCGTGAGAGCGGATCTATCTCAACGGGCAGACTGCAAACGCCTTGTAGACGAAACACTATCTCACTACGGTGGGGCTCACATCCTGATCAATAACGCAGGTTTCCAGCATATCGACCCCATTGAGATGTTTCCCGAAGACACTTGGGACAAAATGTTGGGGGTGATGCTCACCGCGCCCTTCCTACTGACCAAATACGTCTGGGGAGCGATGAAAACCCACGGATGGGGACGAATCGTCAACATCTCCTCCATTCACGGACGGGTCGCTTCGCCCTTCAAGAGTGCCTACATAACAGCCAAACACGGTCTCATCGGCTTCACGCGGACGGCGGCGCTGGAGGGCGGCGAACACGGTATCACCGTCAACGCCATCTGTCCGGCGTATGTCCGCACACCGCTGGTCGAGAGCCAGATTGCCGATCAAGCGCGGACACGCGGAATTTCGATGGAGGAGGTCGTCGAACAGGTCATGCTAGAACCCGCTGCAGTCAAGCGACTCATTACGCCGGAAGAGGTTGCCGCGCTTGTCGTTTACCTCTGTTCCGATATTGCCGGCGCTATCACCGGTGCGGACTGGGCGATAGATTTGGGCTGGACTGCGAGGTAGGGGATAAACAGATGCCGGTTGATCTGCTCATTCACGACGGAACCGTTATTGATGGCACCGGAGCCCCACCTTTCCGTGCGGACGTGGCGATTAGAGATGGCAGAATCCATGACATTGGGACAATCGAAAAACAGGCGGGTGTCCCGTGTATAGATGCCCAAGGTCTCTGTGTCGCGCCCGGTTTCATTGATATCCACAGCCATTCTGATTTTACGCTAATCCTCGATCCACGGGCGATGAGTTCTGTAACCCAGGGTGTAACCCTTGAGGTTGTTGGCAACTGCGGTCACGGATGTGCGCCCATCGGTGATCCAGAGTTGGCGAAGATAAATATCTACGGACACCAAGAGGGGCATGAGATCGGTTGGCGCACGATGGCTGAATACCTCGACGCGCTTGAAGCGGGGGAGCCAGCGGTTAACGTCGCCTCCCTCGTCCCAAACGGTAACCTACGCCTCGCTGTCGCCGGACTGGTAGATCGTCCCTCAACGCCGGATGAACTTAGGCAGATGAAAAACCTGCTGGCACAAAGCCTAGAGGAGGGGGCGTTCGGCTTTTCCACGGGTCTCGAATACGGACCCGAACGGGACTGTACCGAAGCGGAGATCATCGAACTCTGTCGAGTCGCAGCCGACACCGGCGGATTCTATGCGACCCATACCCGCAATCGGGACGGAGAAGCGCAGGAAACCATCGCGGAGGCAATCCGGACCGGGGCGACATCAAGTCTCCCGCTGCAGATCTCCCACATCTCTGTAGTCTCGCGGCTCGTTGAAGATGGCCGGTGGGCAATCGAAGACGCGCTCAGACAGGTTGACGAAGCACAGGATAGCGGGTTAGATGTCGGTTTTGATATGCACACACGGTTGTTCGGGACTACCAATCTGAGTGCTGCCCTGCCGCCGTGGGCGCTGGAAGGGGACACAGCCGCTATTGCTGCACGCCTACGGTCAACTGCCGTCCGCCGAGAGTTGAAAACCTATCCCAGTATCATCACCACTCTGGCGCGGGACGATTGGAACAACATTGTTCTGTTTGATAGCAAAGCGCGCCCCGAATTCTCTCGCAGGAGCATCGCTGAAATCAGCGAATTGACCGGTGTTGATCCGTTTGACGCTATCTACAACCTCCTGCTCGCTGAAATTGACGACCTCCACAGCCTGATGATTCTCGCCTTCACCTATCGGGAGGAGGATATTCGCATCGCCTTTGAGCATCCTAGCTGTATGGTCGGCTCCGATGCCACCGCATTGGCGACCGACGGTCCGTTAGCAGGCACATCGTTCCACGGGGCGTACACATGGGCGTCCTGGTTCTACCGGCACTTTGTGCGGGACAAAAAAACGCTCAGTCCGCAGGAGGCTATCCGTCGTATCACGTCCCTACCAGCGAGCCGACTCGGTTTAACCGATCGGGGTGTCCTTCGTAAGGGCGCGTGCGCGGATGTGGCAATTTTCGATCCAGCGACCTTCGCGGATCAGGGCACCACCTTTGAACCCAACCAGACGGCCATCGGTATGCGCTATGTCATCGTCAATGGAAAGGTGGTTCTGAAAGATGGGGAGTTGACCGGGGAGCGTAGTGGACAGGTCCTGCGACGCGCATAAGATGAACCTTGTGAAAGCATCCAAATGGAGAAATAACCGAAAGGAGCATGTCCGTGGCACAGAAAACAGACGGCAATAAAATCCGCGTGGGCGTCATCGGCGTCGGACGCGGAATGAGTTTCGCGCAGGGGGCTCCCTTTGTCGGCATGGAATTGGTCGCACTCTGCGATACATGGGAGGCGAAGCTGCGTGAGGCGGGTAAAAAGTTAAACGTTGGGACATACACCGATTACGATCAGTTTCTCGCCCACGACATGGACGCGGTTGTGCTGGCAAACTATTTTCATCAGCACGCTCCCTTTACCGTCAAAGCCCTTGAGGCGGGGCTGCATGTGATGAGTGAAACGATGGCGTGTGGAACACCGGCGGAGGGCGTGGCGTTGGCGCGAGCGGTAGACAAGTCCGGCAAGATCTACCTGTTCGCCGAGAATTACCCCTATTTTGCCTACAATCAGGAGATGCGTCGCCTTTACCAAAGCAATGAAGTCGGCGAGGTACAGTACGCCGAAGGAGAGTACAATCACCCCTTCGATTCGCGGGGTTACAATCAGTTGTCGCCGGGGATGAACCACTGGCGCAATTGGATCCCGTCTACCTACTACTGCTCTCATGCGCTTGCGCCCATTATGTTCATCACCGACACCCACCCGGTGAGCGTGAATGCCCTGTCAATCGCTCGATCCGAAAACGACACCGAAAAATTGAGTGTCCAGCGAGGCGACCCCGGTGGGATCATCCTCTGCCGTATGGGCAACGGATCGGTCGTCCGGATCATGGGACTGAAAATGCGTGGACACGGTGTCTGGTATCGAATTCACGGCACACGCGGCTTGATGGAGAATCTACGCTCTGGTGGTCACGGCTCCCTACGGGTGCAGCACGAGCCGTGGGATCTGCGGGAGGGCGATGAGGGTGAGAAGATTTACGCACCAGACTTTCCCCACCATGCTGAGGAGGCGCGACGGGCAGGACATGGCGGCGGCGATTTCTTCACAAATTACCATTTCGCCGAAGCTATCCGCAAGAACGAAACGCCCTATTTTGATGTTTATCGCGGGTTGGAGATGGCGATGGTTGGGATTCAAGCGTGGCGATCATGTCTAGATAACGGTGCACCTTACGAGATTCCCGATTTCCGCCAAGAATCCGTCCGTAAAGAGTACGAGAACGATAGCTGGTCCCCTTGGCCCGAACACGAAGGTCCCGGTCAGCCGCCGCCCAGCATCAACGGGTTTAATCCACCAAGCGATGAGGCTGTCGCTTATGCGCGGGAGGTTTGGGACGAGATGGGTTATGAGGGGGAGTGAGCCATTGGTTCGGCTTACGCCGCCCAATCCACACACAACGCCTCGGCTTGTTCTAAGACCGTTGCTGTAGCTGCCTCTTGTTTGTCAGGTGGGTAGCCGTGTCTACGAAGAACGCGCTTCACCATCACCCGCAGCTTCGCACGGACGCTCTCCTTCAGTGTCCAGTCAATGGTGACATTCCGCCGAACGGTTTCAACCAGTTCAATCGCGATGGTTCGCAGCGTTTCGTCTCCTAACACCTCAACCGCACTGTCGTTGACCTCAAGTGCGTCGTAGAATGCCAACTCATCCTCTGAAAGTCCTAATTCCTCGCCGCGGTCTTGCGCCTGACGCATATCTTTCGCAATCGCGATAAGCTCCTCGATTACCTGTGCCGCTGCAACCGTACGATTCTGATAGGTGCGAATCGAGCGTTCCAACATCTCTGCAAACGAACGTCCCTGCACAACATTCTTCCGTGAGTGGGTTCTAATCTCATCGTTGAGCAGCCTTTCCAAAAGCTCAACCGCCACATTTTTATGTGGTAAATCCCGCACTTCAAGGAGAAACTCATCGGAGAGAATCGAAACATCGGGCTTTTCCAACCCCGCGGCCGCGAAGATGTCAACCACCCCTTCGGAGACGACCGCTCTGGATACTAACTGCTTTATCGCCTGCTCTGTAGCCTCAGATTGAGTTTCCTCCGTAACGGTTAGTTTTGCCATGACACTTCTCACCGCTTGAAAAAAGGCGACATCGTCACGGATTTCAGTCGTTTTTTCGTGCGGCACTGCCAGCGCAAACGCTCTGGAGAGCGCGGTGACCGTTTCCAGTAAACGAGCTTTGCCATCCTGTTGTCTCAGGATGTGTTCTTGAGCCGATGGTAGCAGTCTGAGACGGTCTGTAGAATTTCCGGTAATCCACACTGACCAATCGAAACCGTGAAACAGGCCACAGCAGATTTCGTGCTTTTCCTGCATCACAGCGACCGCTTCCGCTTTATCAACGGCAGTACTCCCTTTTCCACCGTTTTTGGTGTAGTTCGCCAGTGCCTGTTTCAGATGGTAGGCGAGCCCAATATAATCCACGATCAAACCGCCCGGCTTGTCACCGAACACCCGATTGACGCGGGCGATAGCCTGCATCAGTCCATGTCCACGCATCGGTTTGTCCACATACATGGTATGAAGACTAGGCGCGTCAAATCCGGTGAGCCACATATCGCGGACAATCACCACTTTCAACGGATCTTTGGGTTTTTTGAATCGTACCGCTATTTCCTCTCGTTTTGCCTTATTTCGGATATGCTGTTGCCATGATGGGGCATCATCGACCGAACCTGTCATCACAACCTTAATCTCTCCCTGCGTGTCATCGTCGTTATGCCACTCTGGACGACGTTCGACAAGCGCGTTGTAAAGTTCAACGCAGATACGCCGGCTCATGCAGACAATCATCGCTTTGCCATCCATTGCTTCCAACCGCTCTTCAAAGTGTGTGACAATATCATCGGCAATGAGTCCTAACCGCTTTTCCGTTCCCACCAACGCCTCAAGCTGCGCCCATTTGGTCTTGAGTCTCTCTCTGCGTGTAACCTCCTCTCCTTCAGTCGCTTCCTCAAAGTCCGGGTCAACGTGGGGCTTTTCATTCTCATCTAATTCAATTCTGGCGAGACGGCTTTCATAGTAGATCGGAACGGTGGCACCGTCTTCAACCGCACGTTGTATATCGTAGATGCTGATGTAATCACCAAAAACCGCGCGGGTGTTGTGATCTGCCGTCTCAATCGGTGTGCCAGTGAAGCCGATAAAAGAGGCGTTGGGGAGTGCATCCCGCATGTGACGGGCAAATCCGCTGATAAAGTCGTACTGGCTGCGGTGCGCCTCGTCCGCAATAACCACAATGTTCCGCCGATCGGATAGCAAGGGGAAACGGGTTTCATCGCCCTCTGGAAAAAACTTTTGGACTGTGGTAAAAACCACCCCACCAGAGGCAACCGTCAGGAGTTCGCGTAGATGTGCCCTGTCCCTTGCTTGCACCGGTGCTTGTCGCAAAAGTTGACTACACCGAGCAAATGTGCGGAACAGTTGCTCGTCTAGGTCGTTTCGATCGGTGATAACGACCACTGTTGGGTTTTCCATCTTAGGATGTTGGGCGATGCTGCCGGCATAAAAAGCCATAGTCAGGCTCTTGCCCGAACCTTGCGTATGCCACACAACGCCGCACTGTTTGTCCCCTTCCGGGCGCGATGCTTCTACCGTCGTATCAACCGCCGTTTTCACAGCGTGGAATTGGTGGTAACCGGCAATCTTTTTGGCTATCGTCTCACCTTCAGTTTCCTCAAAGACGACGAAATGTTTGAGGTAGCTCAAAAATCGTTCCTTCTCAAAGATACCCTTAATCAACACCTCTAGTTCTAATTCGGTTGACGGTGCCTCGTCCTCTCCCTCGATTGTCCGCCACGGCAGAAACCATTCCTGATCAGCGGTCAAAGATCCTACGCGAGCCTCTAACCCGTCAGAAATGACGATCGTCTCGTTATAGGTGAACAGCGAAGGGATTTCTTGCTTGTAGGTACAGATTTGGCGAAATGCGGTTAGGATAGTGGCTTTCTCGTCGGTCGGGTTTTTGAGCTCAATCACGGCTAAGGGTAGCCCGTTAATAAACAGCACGATGTCCGGGCGGCGTTCGCTTTTTTCTGCTACTGTGAACTGATTAACCGTCAACCAGTCGTTATTTTCAGGTGTGTCAAAATCGACCAACCGCACACGCTCGCCGCGCATCGTACCGTCCGGTTGTCGAGCCTCAACCTCTATCCCATCGACTATCATCTGGTGAAATGCACGGTTGTTCTGGGTCAATGCGGAGGAATCTGGATAAAAGACCTTTCGGATCGCTTCTCCTTGTGCGTCGGTGGGTATGTTTGGATTCAGGCGGGCAACCGCATCGCGAAAACGACGTTCTAAAATTACTTCGCTGTAGGTAGAACGTTCTGCATCAGGGGTGTCCGGGGCGATGTCGGGTCCGTGTAAAACGGTATAACCTAGTTCAGCGATCCAGTCGAGTGCGGCTTCTTCGATATCGGATTCGTAAATTGGATTGAGATTCATGTTATCCCCTCAGGACACTTTATACCTCTCTTTGGACCACCCGCATTGGTCAACGGATCTCCAACTTCAAAGTAACCTTCCATCCAGAGGTATCCCAACTTCGCACCTGCCTCAAGAAATTCATTGATTCCTTGCATCTCCGATGCGCGTTTGCAGACCGTAAATCCCTGCTTATCTCGGTAAAGTACCCACACCTCCTCAGCGCGAAGTCCGTTGACAAAATAGGGGGAATGGGTGGTAATCATCAGTTGAGATGACGCTGATGCTTCACCGTATTCCTCCACTAAACCGTTTAGCAAGCGTGGATGTAGGTGGTTTTCGGGTTTCTCAATACCAATCAATTGCGGAGGTTCTGGAGCGTATAGCAGGGTCAAGTAAGACAACATCTTTAACGTGCCATCAGAAGCAAACTTCGCCAAGATAGGCTGTGCAAACGGTGCATCCTTAATCTGTAACAGGAGACGTCCGTCCATCATTAGTTCTGCGTCCGCCTTTTCTAAGCGTGGCACTCGACTCGACAGTATCGAAAGAATTTTTTCTAGATGCTGTGGATGCTGTTCTTTCAGATATTGGATAACGTTGGGTAGATTATCTCCCGTTTCAGACAAACGTTCTTGTGGTCCTGCATCGGTAACTCCGCGTGTGGCATCAGCGGAAAGGTAGGAGAGATGCCAACCTGTGATAAAGCGGCGAAGGGCACTCACGCAGGGATGTCGCGCTAACTGCCCAAGTATGTTGACTGCGAGCACTGAGTGATTATTAAGCTTTTCTTCAATTTGTTTGCCTCCCTCATCCGGCGTTTCACCGGCGATGACGTGACCTACCCCCTTCTGAAAATCGAGAAAGCGAAACGGTTTCCCTTGACTACCACGCCGCCATTGCATCCATTCGGCTTTAACATACGGTCCCCTCGTTTCTTCCTCAATCATCAGATGGTAGGTGATGAGTGGTGTCTTGGGCTTCTCACGATATTTCAACTCAAATTCAATTGGTCCCTCACTTCCACGCGTTCTCAGTTCCTTAAAACGTCCCCTTTTATCCCACGCATGGCACAACCCGACCGTGAAACATTCAGAGAGAAACGCAAAGATATCAAACAGCGTTGACTTCCCGCTGCCATTTGGTCCCAAAAAAACGGACAACGGTGTGATGTCTTGCAATTTCACATTCCGCAATGCACGGTAGTTCTTTACACTTAATGACTCAATGCGAGGGACAGTCTGTTGCAGCATTTAAATCTTCTCCAATCTTTTATCTGGAACATATTGGAATCATTATTCTGCTTCCCCTTGCTGTTGAGTGTACCGATCCACAAAATCCGCACTATCAATATCCGGCTGACCTTGCCGTGCATAGTACGAAGAAAAGCGAGAGACAATATCCTTTACGAAAAAGGGTGATATCTGAATCGAAGGCTACTCAAATTGGTCTTCAAAATCGTCCTTTTTCAGCGTTTTCAGTTTTCTGAAATTGAGAAACCCACCGTCAAAAAAATCAACGTTCGGCAGCCAGTGGTAATAATCTGTGTGATTGTTATTAAAAACGGCTTTGAGCTTGTCTTCCCTACTGCGTTGTCGCCTAATACCGTCCAGCGCATCATCTACAATATCATTTTCTGCTTCAATCTCAACGAGAAGAATACGATCCGTTTTGAATTCGCCGCTTTGTCTGATAACAAGATCACACGCTGGACTCAGAATCACAAACAGCTGATCGCTCGTTTTTTCTTTGACAATACTCCCTGTTGTGGTTGTTTCCGACACGTGTGGATATAGGTAGACCTCCTCTGGAAAGCAGTTTTCGTCACCTTCCTCAAGAAGTTGAAACAAGTGATTCAGGGCGTATCGGAGGAGAGCCTTTTCGGTTCGTGCTAAATCTGTTTCCCCATAGGATACCCAAGTTTTTATCTGTGGCAGCAGATTGTTGAGAAAAACCTCAGTCAGATTTTCTTCAATGACTCCTCGCCCTCCCATAATACGAGTAAGTCCTGTGTTATATATTCCTTGAAGCAATGTAAGATCTGACTCATATCTTTCATCTTGGCGACGACGCTTATTGATAATTGATTGATGGTCAATCACGTCATCAACAAAAGCTGTGACGAAAACAACCGGTATCCTTGTAAATGGATCACGAAGTTGACGAACAATTTCATTTCCACCGCTCTCATCATTACCCAACCGCAAGTCAATAATTGCACCATCGTAGGAACCATCTATCTTTTCCAAGGCACTCGATATATCTTCAGCTATCTCATATTCAACTTTCAACTGATTCCTATCATTGAAGACCTCTACAGAATCCTTAAAGGCGTCTTGTTGTTCTTTTAGGTCTTCAACAAGCAGGATTTTCATTGTATTCATTTCTCATTCTCCGTTTTGGGCTGCAGTCTGAAATAGGCACCATCTTCAGACTCAAAGGCTTTCAACTCAAGACCATTCCGATCTGCGGCTTCACCTGCTATAGCCAACCCTAGACCTGTTCCGCCCGGTTTGGTGGAAAACTGGGGTTCAAAGATCACTTCGCTTTCAATGAGGTCTGGATCAATTCCCGGTCCGGTGTCGCGATAGTCGATATGAATTAGGGAGTCACCGTCTGTCAGGAGTTCAATGGTGATGTGCCGTATGGGAGCCTTTTTCTTAACCATCCAATAAAGACTGTTGTCAATAAGATTGGTGAAGATTGCGTAAATATCCTGAAACCAAGAGGAGAATTTGAAGTCGTCAGGACCTTTAATTTCAGCAGATACATTATTAGATTTCATCTCATTTTCAAAGATAGAAAGTGTACTCTCTATCATTTTCTTCAACTCTAGTGGCTTTTTGGACGGACGCTTCCCCGCTGCTAGTGGGTCCAGCCTACGGAAGAGTGCCACAAAGATTTCCATATTCTTCTCAATGCCATCAACAATCGAAAACAATTTTTCAAGTTTCTCCAAGTCCCTGGTTTTCCAAAATGTTTCGTTCCAGTATCTGAGGTTCGGTATTTGGTTTCGGAAATAACTGAGCGGTTGGCTGCCTTCATGAAGGATTACAGTGATGATCTTCCCCAAGGTGGCTTGCCCCTGATAAACTGCAACAGTTTGGCGTATTTCATCAGTAATCCTGTTTTTATCTTTCTCGTCTTGATTGATGATTTCAATGATTTCGTCAGCAGTTGTCTTGTCGACCGCGCTCTTGTCAAGTTGTGTCCGTATCTCCCGTTTCAACTCATCAAACGACAAAAGTCGTTCCAGATCTCGTTCCACTTTGATTGCAGGGCGGCTCAACCCTTCCTTTTTTCTATAATTGAAGCGCCTCCATTCAAGTTCGGCTATAACCTCCATTGTGATTTCCTTCAGTCGGTCAAACGCCTCATTTTCCCTGAGCCCGTCCCTTGCACTTTTTTCAATTAAGCCGGACCGCTCATCCGACTCAATCTGCACATATCCAATCACTTGGTTGCTGCCGATACAGCGTGTAGGGTTTTGGATACGTCGCGCATTCAGTTTGAGCCAGTCAAAGTCGGCATCGCCCAGCGGCCGGATACGGAATCCGTTCCGATAAACACCGATGCCGTTGTATGCGTTTAGAAGCTGCCTTGCCTGATTCTTTCCAACATAGCTGCCAGATTCATCCTTGAGACCACGGCCGATCAGGGATTCAATGGCTTCTTTCTCACGGTCATACACGCAGATATCGATATCAAGTTCACCGCAGCCAGTACGCTCTCCAAAATCGAACGCAATCCGTTCCTCTGCGATGTTACGGGCTTTCTGCGATGAATACATCAGGGTGCCTTTACCGTCTGCGCTGATTTTTCCTGTTATTTTGTAGTCAAAGAGATCGAAAAGGGGGTAGGGTTCAATAGTTTCCTTGATGTTCCCTACCTCATAAAAACCCTGGACTATCAAACTGATACGGAACGTATCAGCACTGTGTTCATTGCTAAGGAAAGTACTAATAGGCAATTTCAGCTTCTTCAGTTCAAATCGAAGTTTATCGAACCGTTCCTGATCCCATTCAGCAAACAGTTGATCATCTCCGTTGATGGTCAACCGCGTACCCGATGGTTCGGAGACCTTTTTTGTTTCAATCGGAATTCCCACATCATCCAGATACCGGGCAGACTCGAAGTCTTTCCATTCAAGATAGGCCGTTGTTTTCTCACCTGCAGAAGTGACAGTTTCAAGAAGCAGGTCTGGGCCGAGAATGGATGCGGCGTAGCGTCCAACACCTTTGTGCCCCTGCAGCACTCTTCCTGAAGGACTTTTTCGCCTTTCAAGCTTGTCTGGGGTTGATGGCACCAGCCACTTGTTGATAATATCGTCTCTTGACATGCCGTGACCGTGATCAGAGATAACAATGGTATATTCACTGCCAAGGGGAGGTGCTATAAATTCTATGTGTACGTCAGGAGAATCGGCATCATAAGCGTTTTTAACCAACTCGAGGACAGCCGCATAATTGTCCTGAATAAGATCTCGACCGATGGTCAAAATGTGCCGCCCCGCAGGTCTAATTTTATAGGTTGTGTCGATATTCATAGCGAATTTGCCCTCAACTTTTCCGCGGTGTTTAATCTAAGGCATTTATCCCAGTATAGCATCAATGATTCAAAAAGCCAATTCAATCCGGCTTTGACCTCAATCACGTTGGAAAACGCTTTATTGATTTATGACCTCTCCCAATAACAACTTCAACAGCAACGCGTCTCGGATTTGGGCAAGCGTGCAAGATTGTTCAAGGGGCTAGATTACAACCCCTCAAAGAAATTCTCATAAATCTTGAAGATGTTCTGATGAGCTATCGAATTACGTCGTGTTTCATACCTGTCCCCGAACCAGTTTTTAAATGAGCGAATCCAATTTTCCCATGAACTCTCCATTTGCTTGTGTGTGACATTTAAGCAAGTCCATAGTTTAGCGAGTTCTTTCTGATCGTGAAGCAGAGTAACTGCACGTTGGGTTATATTGTACCCCTCAGAAAAAAGAGTCAACGGAACCATAAAGTTACATATAGATTCTAAGGTATCTTGTTCACCTGAAGCGATTCTTGATGCTAATTCATGGATATTTAGTGCCATATAATATGCCACCAGCGAAGTCCGATATTCCGATTCATCGCCGAAGATAGGAACCAACCACGCCCAATGTCTTTTATAAGCCGTGGATAAGTACTCCCAACCATCTTTACAATTTGGACCAAACGATCCGAACCACCCTATAAGGTAGTCTGTTTCCCAGACGTGTTGGTACTTTGTTTTATATAAATTAGGGACTTTAACTCGTGCCAGATTGAGAGCGAGACCTAACTGATCGGTACTAAGACTAAGACTTCCATGCAGACTGTGGTAGACATACCCTAGTGCACGGGGCATATCTATCCAAATCGCGGCTCCAGTATCCCTCTCTCCGGCGATGTTTAGCAGATCATTAAGGGTGGACTTCTGATCTCTAAACTGTTCCTTCTTGGATTCAACGCCTGCTAAAGCAACAGAAATCAAGGGGGAAATAATATCAACGGCTTCATCCACAACCTGAAACGGCTTTTTATCTTTTGGTAGCTTTCCAGCCATTCCTTCTTGACGTCGTTGTATCAGCAAGTTGAATGCACTCGGCTTAATTTGTTTGACGAGTCGTCGCCATCCAATCTCATCCTCCGTACGAGTGATCTCAACCGCGACTTCGTAAGCCTTGTCTGCAGATTCAACCTGCTCCGGGATCTCAGGGAGTTGAATATCTAATCCTTCAGGGGGTGGTGCTTCTTGTTTCGCAAATGATGGTTTTTCTCCCAAAGGAGGTTCCTCTACAGTTGGTGCGTCGTGGAGTTCACGAAGCAACTCATCAAATTTCTTATCAAATTGACGCTCATCTGTAAAGTCAATATAAACTCGTGTTTCTAAAAATGTTGGTGTCTTTTCCTCTTCCGACGCTTGGCGAATTATAGGGATGAATTTATCAGTTCCTAAATCCCGAGCAAGTTGTGCAGTTACAATCATATGTTCGTAGCCAACGCCACCTTCACGGTCGTTAGCCTTTCTCACGTAATTGTCTGTGCAAATAACCACTACCCTATCAGACTCCTTAACACCACGTTCCATGAATAGTGTCCTATCAGCACCCGGGCGGAGAGCCCACTGATCGAGGATTACATCAATTCCCTCGTGGCGAAGTTTTGTGCCGAGTTCCAACACCCACTGCTTGTGCTCTGGCGAATCGTGAGAATATGAAACGAAAACTCTAGGATGTTCCGCCATCTTTTACCTCCAATCTTTCCTCTACATCGTCCACCCGTATTTCCCCCGACAACAGTTTCGGCAGCAGCGCGTCCCGGATTTGGGAGAGGGTGCGAGATTGTTCGCTATTCACCCGGATCTTCTCCATCAATGGTTGAACGATTTCACTGAACCTTTGAGCAATCAGTGTAGTAGGGACAGGGAAATGATAATAATCAAAACATGATGCCGGTACACGTTGCCGCCCGGTTGTCCCCGTCATATTATGAATCGCGAACACCCGCAAATCATCACTTCGCGCGAGATAATAGGCAAATTCAACCTGCAACGGGGGCTTGGGGCGCAATACGATATATTCAGTAGATCCCCAACCTACCTCTCCCTCATTCAGAAAATCGACAAAACCCGTCTTTCCATTTTCGATACAGGGCGTGATTCTTGCCAAAAGAGTATCTCCGTTAATAAACTTTGTACCGGAACTAAACTCTCGATGTATCCAATCGCGAGGTCTATGACCTTTCGTTGGTAGATTCTGCATGTGCAAATAGGGGGCGATTGTCCCTTTTTTCAAAACACGGCGCGGATTTACTTCAATTGCTTCAGGCAATGAAACAACTTTCCACCCCTCCGGAATTTTTCCCAACGGCGAATCTTGGAATGCCGAGGGAAACAGGGTAGCGGTTGCGGCATCCATACCAGCGGGCATGCGTCCCTCCATCTTTGCCCGTACCGGGTCAAAGTCCACAAACCACGACTTAAAAATCGCCCGCGCGATTGCTTCTAGCGTCTCATTCATCTGTCGGTTGAGCTCAATCTTGTCGTCAAGTGTACCGAGAACACGAGCGATTCGGTTTTGTTCATCAAGAGGTGGAAGTGGAATTTCAACCTTTTTAAGTTCGCTCTGTCGAATTCCTAGCACTGTTGTCCCTGTAGATCGCGCCTCCAGTTGGTTTTGCACAAACGCTGATTGCATTGCAAACTTGAGGTAAGTGTTGTTTATCAGATCCGGCTTGCCTCTCAAAGTAATAAGCCGTTGACCGAGAGCAACTTTACGACTGTCAAGTTGTGCAACCTCACCCAAGGGGGCTTCCGTAGTCATAACGACATCGCCCGGCTCTGGTATTCCTCGGCGCATCCACAGTTCATAATCTTCGGAAGCTATGAATTCATTTGGCGTCATTATCCGACCATCTTTGACGATCTTTGCTGTAATTAGCGGAATACCAAATAGGGTTTTACGTGGCGTTTTACCGCGATAATCAATGATTGCTTGCATACTGTCTTCTACAGATCGAAGTTGCCACCCAGCCGGAAAATCAAACATCATATCCTGTTTCTCGCAAATTTTTTCAGAATTCCTGTATGCTACACGACACCCCTATCTGTATCGGCAAATGCAGCAAATTCATCTACTATATCATCACAACGCGGACTCTTGGGAACATCCCCTGTACACTCAATCTCCTTGAATTCCCAGTGACTATCTTCACCGAGGCGCATTTGGCGTCTAATCTCTTCGTCGCTGAAATTCATGAACTATCTCCACTCCCAACCATTTCCAAATTCTCACTAATCGCGGCATCCAACCACCGCGCTTCCGCCATCTGCTCGGTCAGTTTTTCGGTCAAGCGTGCCATCGTGTCTTCAAACGCCTCATTGTCCTCCTCTTGAGCGGCTGCCCCAACGTAGCGGCCCGGGGTCAAGACGTGGCTATGCTTGCGTACTTCCTCTAGAGTTGTGCTTCTGCAGAAACCGGGGGTGTCAACATATTCACCCGCACCCTCATCGCCACGCCACGCCTGATAGGTATCAGCAATACGCGTTATATCTGCCTCTGTTAATTCACGGTGAACGCGATCAATCATCACGCCGAGTGTGCGGGCATCTATAAAAAGTGTCTCGCCGGTGCGTTTGCGAAAGCGGGGATTCTCCTTGTTTCTAGCGATAAACCAGAGGCAAACGGGAATCTGTGTGGAATAGAACAACTGTCCGGGCAACGCTACCATACAGTCCACCAAATCAACTTCAATGATACTCTTGCGAATTTCGCCTTCGGTGGCTGTGTTGGAACTCATCGAACCGTTTGCCAACACAAATCCAGCTGTGCCGTTTGGCGCGAGGTGATGGATAAAGTGCTGTACCCAAGCAAAGTTGGCATTTCCTACAGGCGGCACACCGTAATCCCAACGTCTATCTTGGCGCAACCGATCTCCACCCCAGTCGCTATCATTAAAGGGCGGATTAGCGAGGATATAGTCCGCTTTCATATCTGGATGCAGGTCGCGGTGGAAACTGTCGGCGTGTTCCTGTCCGAGATCCGCTTCAATGCCGCGAATCGCAAGGTTCATCAGTGCCAACTGTCGTGTGGTTGGGTTCGATTCCTGTCCGTAGATAGAGATATCGTCGCGCTTTCCACCGTGCGCTTCAACAAAAACCTCACTCTGAACAAACATACCGCCGGAACCGCAGCACGGATCATAGACCCGCCCTTTGTACGGTGCGAGCATCTCAACGAGGGTCCGCACCACACAGCGAGGCGTGTAGAATTGACCGCCCCTTTTGCCCTCCGCACTTGCGAATTCTGAAAGGAAGTATTCGTAGACCCTTCCCAATATATCCTTTGAGCGATTTTCCTGCTCTCCTAAGCCGATCGTGCCGATCAGGTCAATCAGTTCGCCGAGTCGCTGCTTGTCAAGCCCCGGACGCGCGTAGTTTTTAGGGAGCACCCCTTTCAGACGCGGGTTTTCCCCCTCAATCGCAATCATCGCATTATCAACCAACGTCCCAATTTCCGGTTGTTTGGCGTTCGCTTGCAGATAACCCCAGCGGGCTTTCTCCGGGACGTAGAAGATGTTTTCTGCTGTATATTCATCTCGATCTTCGGCGATCTGGTAGCGGAGAGTTTCATCTGCGATGTAGAGTTCGCTGTGGGGGTTGGCGGATTCTCTGAGCAGCCAATCGTGTTTTTCCTCGAAAGCGTCCGAGATGTACTTGAGGAAGATCAATCCCAACACTACGTGCTTATATTCGGCAGCATCAAGGTTGTTACGGAGTTTATCCGCTGCTTGATATAGCTTTGCTTCAAAGCCAAGCGTCGCGCCGCTTTCATTTGATTTTGTGTCCCGTTTCTTTTTCGCCATTTTGTATGCCGTTTAATCTTACAATTTTCGTTTGTTATATCCAAGATTTTATAGTAACATAGGGGAAGGAATTTTAAGAATGTAGACTTAAATCGTTTGGATTCCAAGTGCTACCCTAAGAAGCGGTAGACAATACCCCCTTGAACTGTGGCAACCACCGGGTAAACAACGCGACCGCGTCGGCATCTTGGTGGTCTGGTGAGAGCATATGGACACCTTTACCCTCGTAAGATAGCGTGTAGACACCGCAGGCTGTGGGACCGATGGCAATAACCCCGACCGCTCTACCGATGTCGAACCGTCCCCTAGGACCGACCGCGTAGCCATGACGTGTGCCTGCCCCGATAGCGATGAGCCCAAACGAATTGCCGCCAAACGCAACGATACCAACAGAAAACGCACCGACCGCGACGATACCGACAGAGCATGCACCCATAGCAATCACGCCGACGGAACATGCACCGATAGAAACGACACCAACAGTCAATGCACCAACAGCGATAAAGCCGATACCGATTGCGTCAACGACCGTGTCATTCATCCAAGACCAATATTCAAAAGTGACTATCGCACGAAGAAACGATGGAAGGGCTAAATCTAAGTGTTTGTCACAAATTGCGATTGTGTAGAGACCAAAAGCCACTAGATAAGCGAGTACGAATAGAACGCCAGTAACTTTCCACCATTTTGCAAAATAGGCATCAAAAATTTCCTTGAACTGTTCAAAATTGGACGTTTCTGACATCTGTTTATACCCCCTTTGGAAAGCCCTCTGGGGCAGGCACAAGACCTGCCCCTACATTTGATTGATTTCTGTAGGGGCACCCCTTGTGGTTGCCCTCTCTATCAAACCGCCTTCTAATTTTATGCTACATTCTCAGGGGTTGTCAACCAAAAGTGCTACAAGCGTGCTGGTACTAATGAACTAATAACCCAATGAACCAATGAACCAAATAAGAAAGGGAAAAATTTATGAGCCAAACATTTCGCGTGGGACTCACTCGCGACATCCTAGCACCAGATGGAACAATCGGGTTCGGCGACATCGGTTTGAGTCTGCTCGACGAGGCAGCAGGGGTGGAGTGGGAGGTCTTGGCGGAAAACACATCGCCGTTACGCCGCGATCAGGTGCAAGATTATGATGCCCTGCTGGTACTGGGTCCCTCAATAACTACCGAGACCTTAGAAGACGTTGACCGTCTGACCATTCTGGCGCGATTCGGCGTCGGGTACGACACTGTTGATGTGGACGCCTGCACCCAAAACGGTGTCCTACTGACCATCACGCCCGACGGTGTACGCCGACCTGTGGCAGCAGCCGTCATCACCTTCATCTTGGCACTCAGCCAGAAGTTGCTGATTAAGGACCGCCTCACCCGTGACGGACGTTGGGGCGAGAAACTGGACTATATGGGGATGGGTGTCACCGGGCGGACGCTCGGCTTGATCGGACTGGGAAATATCGGGCGGGAGGTGTTCAAACTTGCCCAGCTGTTTGAGATGCGCCATCTAGCGCACGACCCCTACGCAACGCCGGAACAGGCACAGACTGCGGGAGTGGAATTGGTCGATCTGGAGACCCTGCTCCGCACATCGGATTTTGTCTCCATCTGCTGCGCCTTGACTCCAGAGACGCACCACCTGATTAATGCGGAACGACTCGCGCTGATGAAAGAGACCGCTTATCTCATCAACGCCGCCCGCGGTCCCATCGTAGATCAGGCTGCGCTCACCGTCGCATTGCGTGAACGGCGCATTCAGGGAACAGCGCTCGATGTGTTTGAACAGGAGCCGGTAGATCCCAACGACCCCATCTTAACGCTGGATAATGTCATCGTCACGCCGCACGGCATCTGCTGGACGGACGAATGTTTCCTCGGCAATGGACGAAGCGCGTGCGAAAGCATCTTAGATGTCGCAGCGGGACGGATTCCAGATAACATAGTCAACCGCGACGCGCTGGACAACCCACGCTTTCAAGAAAAATTACGTCGATACGGATAATGCGTCAAAAGCCCCATAGGTCGAGATTCACATCTCGACAAAATGCTGTTTCAATTGAGAGGAAATTGCAAATATGAGCCAACTGCCACTCAGGGTGTTACATTACGGAAAAGATGAACCGCTGCCGGAAGGTACACAACTCCGTGCAGGTCCGCTATCCATGGTCTTTGAAGCGGGCGACCTGCGCTATATTCGATTCGGTGACCACGAGATTCTCCGCCGGGTGTATGTCGCTGTCCGTGATCACAATTGGGACACGATACTCCCGCAACTCTCAAACGTTCAGACCGAGCGGGAGGGCGACGCATTCCGCATCACCTACGATGTATCGAACAAGATGGCTGATGTCGATTTCTTCTGGCAGGGAACAATCACAGGGGACGCAAATGGGACCATCACCTTCTCGATGGACGGGGAGGCACGATCAACCTTCCGTCGCAACCGAATCGGCTTCTGTGTGTTGCACCCAATGAGTTGTGCAGGTGTCCCTTGCCGTATTGAAAAGGTGGACGGAGCGGTTGAAGAGAGCACCTATCCGATCTCCATTGCCCCTCAACATCTGATTGACGGTGAGATTAAGCCGGTCGCACCGTTCAACAATATGCGAGCGGTCAGCTACGAAGTAACCGCTGGAGTAGAGGCAGAGGTGCGATTTGAGGGCGAGATCTTCGAGATGGAGGATCAACGCAACTGGACCGATGCCTCCTATAAGACCTACGGCACACCGTTGAGCGAACCCTTTCCGGTAGAAGTCCCCGCCGGCACGAAAATCTCCCAACGGATTACCCTAACTCTCAAGACGCAGCGTGAATTAAGCGCAGAGAAGCCAGACGCAGCGACTCAACCGCTCACCTTGGAAATCTCATCTACCGACCCCCGCCCACTCCCCCAGATTGGTTTGGGAGTTGCCTCCCACGGGGACCCACTTAACGCGGGGGAATTAGAACGGATCAAGTTGCTCAACCTTTCACATCTGCGTGTGGATATTGACCTGACTCAACCCGATTATGAGGTCACACTCCGCCGAGCGACGGACGAAGCGCAGACATTGGGTGTGTCGCTGGAGCTTGCCCTATTTCTGACCGATGCAGCAGCGGCGGAATTACAGGCATTTGCCGAAGTGGTCGAGCGAGTAAAGCCGCCGATTGGGACATACCTTGTCTTCCACCAAACGGAGGCTTCTACATCCGCCCAATGGGTTGACCTCGCACGCCGTTACCTCACCGGCGCAAAAATTGGGGCTGGCACCAATGCGTATTTTACCGACCTGAATCGCGGCCGTCCCCCTGTGGAAGTGCTAGACCTTGTCTGCTATTCGATCAATCCACAGGTGCACGCCTTTGACAATGCTTCACTGAAAGAGACACTCGAAGCACAAGCGGTAACCGTTGAAAGCACCCGGCAATTCACGGACGGATTGCCTATCGCAGTTACACCCGTTACGCTCTTGGCACGTTTCAATCCGAACGCCACCGGACCTGAACCTGAACCTGCACCGGGCGAGTTGCCCGTACAGGTTGACATACGACAGATGTCGCTATTTGGCGCGGGCTGGACGCTCGGCAGCATCAAGTATCTTTCCGAAAGCAGCGTATCGAGCGTAACCTACTACGAAACAAGTGGGTGGCGCGGTGTGATGGAGACCGTGAACGGTTCGCCGCTGCCGGAGAAATTCTGTTCCCTCCCCGGCGCGGTCTTTCCGCTCTATCACATTCTCGCTGACGTGGGCGAATTTGCTGGTGGAGAGATATTGGTTTCAAAATCGAGTAATCCGTTGAAGGTGGAAGGGATTGCCCTTAGCAAGAACGACAACACACGAATCCTGCTTGCGAATTTGACCCCCGACTCACAACAGGTCAGGGCGCAGAGCCTGACGGAGACTGTCCGGGTTCGCCATTTAGACGAGACCAACGTGCAAACCGCAATGGCCTCGCCCGAAGCCTTCCGCGCGGAAAGGGGCGAGCGTGTACAAACCACCAATGGCACCCTTGAATTGAACTTACTCCCCTACGCCGTTACCCAAATTGATAGCAGGTTCTGTTGATATTTGACAAATCGGTATTTTGGGCAGGCACAAGACCTGCCCCTACATTTGGGTTATTCTGTAGGGGCAACCCTTGTGGTTGCCCTGCGCTCTACTCATAAAATCAACACTTACGGAGGAAAAAATGTCAAACACCAATCAACTTGCCGATCTATTCACCGGAGTCTCGGAAACGATAAACGATACACGGGCTTATCAAACCCGGAATGTCCACACAATCTACACCTTCCCCGGCTATACCAAAGCCGAATGGACGGCGAAAGCAGCGGAGCTTCGGGAACATATCTTGGTCAGCAACGGATTAACCCCGATGCCCGAAAAAACACCACTGAACGCTCACGTCTTCGGACGGATTGAACGCGAAGATTACAGCGTCGAGAAGGTCTATTTTGAAGCCTATCCCGGCTTCTTCACGACCGGAAACCTCTACCGTCCGAAAGGGAAAAAAGGGCCGTTTCCGGGGATTGTCAGTCCGCACGGACATTGGGGCAGGGGACGCTTAGAGAACAGCGAAGCCGGCTCGGTGCCCGGTCGTTGTATCAACTTCGCCAAACAGGGCTACGTGATCTTTTCATATGATATGGTAGGACGTGTTGACAGTGGAGAGCAGATCGACCACGCATACGGCGGAGAACGCGAAGCGCTCTGGGGATTGAGCCTGATGGCACTTCAGTTGTGGAACGCTATCCGAGCCGTTGATTTCCTAGAAACGCTGCCCGATGTGGACAACAATCGGATTGGCTGCACCGGCGCATCGGGGGGAGGAACACAGACATTTATGCTCACAGCGGTCGATGATCGGATCAAAGTATCCGCCCCTGTCAACATGATCTCCGCACACATGCAGGGCGGTTGCCTCTGTGAGAATGCACCGAACCTGCGACTGGACATAAGCAACATCGAAATTGGTGCGCTGATGGCACCCAAGCCGCTGTTACTTGTTTCCGCGACGGGGGATTGGACGAAGGATACGCCCAAAGTCGAGTACCCAGCGATTCGCAGCATCTACGCTCATTTCGATGCAGAGGATAAGGTGCATGAGGTGCAGATCGACGCAGACCATAACTACAACAAAGATAGCCGTGAGGCGGTCTACGCTTGGTTTGGCAAATGGTTCTTGGGCGAAGAAGACGCCACAAAATTCAAAGAGGTGCCCTTTGAGGTGGAACGAGACGAAGCCTTGCTGGTCTTTCATAACCGAGGACTGCCCGAACACGCACTCAATGCTGAGGGACTCACCCGTTCACGGATCGAGAGTGCCGAAGCGCAACTCGCAGCATGTAAACCAACCGACGCAGCATCGCTTGACCAATTCCGCGTGGAGATGGGGGGCGCGCTCCGGCGTTCGCTCGCAATCTCTATCCCCGATTTGACCCACCCGAACCCCATTCAGGGAAGCGATTTCACCGCTCAACCCTTTCTGATTGGAGGGAATAATCCGCTTCCCTCACTGTTTTTGACACCCAAAGTGGGGCAAGAGAACGGTTCGACGACACTGATTATCCACCCGCAAGGGGCGATGAATCTAATCAACCCTGAGACAGGTGAGCCGACGCGCTTGGTGAGCGATCTCCTCGCCGCGGGAGAGTCGGTCTTGAGCGTAGATCTGTTTCTGACCGGCGCACACAGTGCCGCGGACGGAAAAGTGATACGGGATACGAATGACCGATACTTTACCACCTACAACCGCACCGATGCCGCTCTCCGCGTTCAGGACATTGTGACCGCATTAACATATCTGAAATCGCAGATAGCTATGTCAAACCTTAACTTGATCGGTCTTGGAGAAGCGGGCTTGTGGTGCCTCCTCGCTGCTGGCTTTGCGAATGTCGCTCGTACTGTTGTTGATGCGAACCGGTTCGACAGCAATAACGACGAAGCATACCTCCAAAACCTCCCTATTCCGAGCATTCGGCGTGTCGGCGATTTTCGTACAGCAGGGACACTCGTTGCACCACGCCATCTACTTATCCACAATACTAGCAAGATCTTTCGGACAGATTGGATTGCGGAGGTCTACCGTGCCGTTGGTGCCGCAGATCGGTTGCGGGTAGAAACAGAAACGGTATCAGAGGAAGCCATGGCAGCCTGGCTTGTAACATAAAAGTCTATCAGCTATCGTGTAGGGATAGTCCTTGCGATCCCCCTGCTGTAGAAAGTCCCCCTGATAAGGGGGATTTAGGGGGTTAGCGATCCCTTGCTAGTGTCCAAGTAACCCGATGATTAAGCAGAGGTGGACAGACACATGGCTCTTCGTAGGGGCGAGATTCCCTCGCCCGACGAGTTGGGTTTCCCAACCCTTTGTTCACACATCAGAGGCGAATTTGAACTCCTGTAGGTCGATTTTCCAAAATCGACATTTCGGTGGTTTTGCAACATAAACTCCCCCAAATGCGGAAGTATAACTTGACTGAACTCCCACCGTGATACTATAATTATCCAAGTTGCTAATTATGTGCGACGCGATAAAAGTCAATCCACTATACCCGTAGGTCGGGGCGGGCGACATGTGTAGCTTAGGTTAATGCACAATACATCTATAAAGCCGCTAATTATACGTTAGGCGACAAAGGCAAAGATATGAACAATTACATTCAGCATTACAAAGACAAATTGCGGTACGAAACGGACTCTTGGGACCTCAACGAAGCGATACAGAATGGCGAGCGAGTCGTCGTAATTGATGCGCGATCCCCCGAAGCATTCGCAGAAGGACATATTCCGGGCGCAGTCAATTTTCCGCATCGGAACATGAATGAGGATTCAACAGCAGGTCTGGATCGGGAGGCACTTTATGTTACATACTGCGATGGCATCGGCTGCAATGCGTCAACGAAGGGTGCATTTAATATGGCGCGGTTAGGATTTCGTGTGAAGGAACTGATGGGAGGTTTGGACTGGTGGAAGCGAGATGGCTACCCTACCGAAACTGGTTAAGGGGGTTCAGCGCGTAACAGTAAATCCCTATGAACTTTCAAACCAGACCGTTATCAGAAAACTTCGGTGCCGAAATCCTCGATGTAGACTTGACGCAGATTGACGAAGACATGGCAGAGGCGATCCTATCCGCCGTCCACAAGTACGCGCTCCTGCTGTTTCGCCGCCAGTCCCTACACGACGAAGACATCTATCGACTGAGCGCGGCACTCGGTCCAGTCGAAGAACCGCCCGCTGCTAAAAATAACCACAGCCCCGGTTTCAAGTCAATTGTCTACCTTGCCAATATCAATAGCCTCGACGGGACGCTCATCAGAGGGAATTTTGTTGACAAAACAGATGGCGGTTGGCACTCCGATCAGGCGTATCGGAAAAACCCCGCTACCCTATCCACCCTTTTCTGCGTGATTGCCCCGGAATCCGGTGGAAGTACGAGCTTTGCTAGCACTCGGTTGGGATACGAATCCCTGCCACCTGAACTCAAAGATCGCCTCAAAAACATGAAGGTGCGATACAGTCCGGGGGCATCGCACGGTGTCCCGGACATCGAAGTCCCCCATCCCGCTGTCCTTGTAAATCCTAGAAGCGGGGTCAAAACCCTCTACGTCGGTCCCAGCGCACGCGGCTTCGAGGGACTCGACGATGCAGAAGGTCGTGCCCTTAAAGAAGAACTGCTTTCATATCAATTTCGACCTGAGCACATCCACCAGCACAACTGGCGCATGGGAGACATGCTCATTTACGATAACGCGCATTTCCTTCACAGACGGGACGCGTTTAAAGGCATTCGATTTCACAAAGCGACCCGCTTATACCTTTCGCCCGATCGATTTGCTGTGCCGGACTAGCATAAAAAGCGAATCCTTGAGTGCAAAATTTTCAGCTTGCACGGGACTTGATTGGATTGACCATGAATGAAAAAGAACCTTCACATTTATCTTCGGATGAAATTGAAGAAATCGAAGAACTCACGCTACGTTGGATTTTCCAAGCGATTCTCGATTTCGGCATGGAAGCGCATGACGTATTCTTAAACTCGCCGGATAGCGTGAAAGATATTGCTGAAGATATTACAAGAGAATTGCTATACCGTCTTCCGGGATTTAATGTACAACAAAGAATATACGGAACTGTTGATTATAAGAAGGCTAGATATATTATATTGCCAGAAAAAACGGTAAGGCAAGCTCTCTTTATAGATTCAAAAGCGGAGAAAGAGAATCGGTCAGCAACTATACAAATGTCTCAAACTTCTATGTGGGTAAGACAGCGAAGAAGCGGTAGCCCTGTAAATGAGAAAGGTTTCCTACCGGAAACATCTGAATATGGAGGCAAAAATTACCTGACAACAACCTGTTTAGTACACTTCATGTACAGAGATGAAGCGAATATACATCACTTAAAAGAGGTTAAAATTACAGCAATTCCCAATGGAAAATTACAAGATAGGTATAATCCAACTGTTGATGATGGAATATGGCTGGCAGGACGAAATGCTCCGACCCGTGGAGAGGATTTTAGGGTTCGAGTCAGTTTTACTAAATTGCAACAAAAAGCGTCATGGCGGGTTCAAGTCGTACACTACGATGAAATTAATGGGGAGTGTAGAGGAAAATGGCAGACATAGATATTGAGGAATTCCTAGAAGAAAACCACATTTATCATGGTGATTCCCGGGCACTTTTGAAGAATATTAGACTCGACTCAATTGCACTAAGCATTTGGTCCCCTCCATATTTTGTCGGGAAATCATACGAAAAAGATTTGTCCTTTATGGACTGGAAAGATCTACTGCGAGAGGTAATCAAGCGACATTTTCCAATTATAAAGCCGGGAGGATTCCTAGCTATCAATATCGCCGATATTTTATGCTTCAAAGATAAATCAATGCCAAAAATCATGGCAGAAAATGTGTCTCGAAGAAAAGTCGCGCTCACTAAAGAACAAATATTAGAAGCCAAACAAAAACATCCCACATGGGATAGACACAAACTCGCAGCGCATTTTGGGTGTAGTGAACAAACCATTGATAGAAGACTTAATGGAAATAACATTAGAGGTGGAAAGTATCAAACGCAGACGCGGGTTTTTTTGGTTAGTGGTTTGATTGAGGAGGCGGCTAACGAAGCGGGTTTCTACTTATACGATCGGCGCGTCTGGGTGAAAGATGCAGCGTGGGAGAATTCAAAATGGCATACGATCTCTTATAGATCTGTTGACGAGTTTGAATATATTTATATATTCTGGAAGCCAGGTATTACTAGAGTAGATCGTTTTCGACTGACGAAGCAAGAATGGGTCAACTGGGGTTCAAGGGCAGTTTGGGAAATCCCTTCAGTTCGTAGCAACGCCGATCACGACTCAAAATTTCCTATTGAACTGCCGAGAAGGGTCATAAAGCTATTGACGGAAACCGGTGATATTGTCCTTGATTGTTTTATTGGTAGTGGAACAACAGCGGTGGCGGCAATTAGCGAAGGCAGAAAATATATCGGAATTGATAAAGAGAAAAAATCTGTGGAGATCGCATTAGATGCCGTTTCTTCTTTTGAACAACTCGGAAAAGAACCAGAGCAAATGGATCTTTTCATTCGTGATATAGAGGAAAAATATCACGCAAAAGCACATACCTAACTAAGCATTACGGTGAATAGCTTAAGCTGTAGTACTATCAATATTTTTGGACTTGTGGTGGAGTTTGATTTGTCAGATGTTTTCAACAACTCCTGCCGTACTTATCCGATTCATTGAAGGACTGAACGCACTTCGTTCAGAAATGGAGGATACCCGTGAATATCCGCAGTCCCTATGACCAACTCGCTGGCTGCACATGGTTCGCAAGAATTGTCGACAAAATTCGGCGGGATCAGGAAGGCACTCTGGGCGAAGCGTATCAGGAGTATCTGTGCAATCCCAGCGCAACGGATGGATTGTTCATGTATTTCTTCGGTATAGATTCCGATGAACTTGTAGACAATGTGTGCAAAGGTTTGACCGATGAGGACCTTGAGCGGTGGTTTCTGGGATTGGAGGAGGCGACGCCGGAGATGATCAGTATGTGGAACGATTTCGGCGTGACACTTGGGACTAAGGGACCACATGCTCGCTTAAAGTTTGAAGAGGCTTTGCAGAACATCTACTCTGGATGCGACGACCCTGCGGTTCAGACGTTTTATGACCTTATCGACTGGGACGAGGGAAGATTTCCCAATCCCAAAAAAGGATAGTATCCCACTATGCCACAATCAGCACTTGGTGTCACTGTCCCGGAAGCAGAACCTTGGGTAAAAGACCTGCGTGAACGCTACGATCCAATTGCTGCAGCTGGAGTGCCCGCACATGTCACAGTGCTTTTCCCGTTCATATCGCCCGATTTGATTACGGACAGCGATCTCGCTAGAACCATCGAAACGTTTCAGCGTTTTCGACCCTTTGAGTTCAGACTTGAGCAAGTTGGTCGATTTCCTGAATCCCTTTATCTTGTACCCGAACCTAATGAACCGTTTATTTTACTCACCGAGGCGATTGTACGCGAATTCCCTGAATATCCACCTTACGGCGGCAAATTCACTAAGATCGTTCCGCACCTAACGGTTGCGAACAGAAGTGCAGAGTTATCGACTATCGCAGAGACAGAACTATCGGAGATAATGAAGGAGTTAGGACCCATCCATGCGGTTTGCAACGTTGTCGAATTATATGAAAACTCAAGTGGACACTGGAGGTGGGCGCAGTCCTTCCCCCTCAAAGGCGTTGCCTAACAATTGAACTGGAAGGAATGAACTTATGCAACTAGATACAATAGTCGAGGAAGTTCGTAAGGTACGCGATGCGTATGCCAAAAAATTCAATTATGATCTTGACGCGATTTGTCGCGATTTACAGGAAAAACAGAGGTTAAGTAATAAAAAAGTGATTTCTTTGCCGCCCAAACGTCTAAAAAAAGTGATGGTACGCCAGAATTCGTCCGTTGAGCTGGAGTAAGAAGCAACGATAGCCAGACGAGAGATTGTGCTCGCACTGCCGACCGGGACCCGCTTGTCACTCAATTTAGGAGATAGAAACTCATGCAAATGACAATTGACTTGAGCGATAAACAGGCAGAACAATTCCAGCAACTTGCGAAATCTTTATCGATTCCCCCTCAAGAGTTAGTGCGTGCTGCGATTGAGGATTTTCTCCTGCGTCAAGCAGAAGATTTTAGTCAAGCGGCTCGCTACGTCTTGAAAAAAAACGAAGAGTTATATAAACGATTAAGTTGATGATTATTGTCGAAAAAATTGTCACAACACAAAAGGGGACATCCCCTTCCGAGCAGGATATAGTCAGACTCGATTGGGAGACTCGCCAAAAATGCCGGCAGCGGCTCAGAACGGAAGCCGGACGAGAAATTGGACTTGCGCTGCCGACCGGCACCCGCCTGTCGCCCGGTGACGTTTTGTATCGGGATACAGACGTTGAAATCGTCGTCGAAGGAAAACCAGAGAAGGTGTTCATCCTTCGTCCTGAAAAACGCGAGACTTTTGGTCTTGCCTGCTACCAGATCGGGAACCTGCATCGCCCCATCGGATTTGATAATGGCGTGATTCTTGTCCCTTATGAACCTGTTCTTGAAAGACAATTAACCCGGCTCGGATTCACCTACACCGTTGAGGAACGGGTATTCACGGGTGTCCTCCAGCAATCACAGGCCCATGCCCATGTCCACTGATACCGCCCCAGAGGGTAAATCCCTACTGACGCTGCTGCAACTCACCGACAGTTTCTTTCCTACAGGTGCGTTTGCTCACTCCTTTGGTTTGGAAACCTACGTGCAGCGTGAGCTTGTCAACGACCCTGAAACATTTGAGATGTTTCTCAGGTCAACGCTCTGTCACGGCTTGCGAAACGGTGATGCGGTTGCTATCGGGCTGACCTATAAAGCAATCGAGATCGAGGAAGTTATTGACCTTGACGCGCGGCTAACTGCGATGAAAGTTGCGCGTGAATTACGGGAGGGGAGCATCAAAATCGGCAAGCAATTTCTCCGAAACACCACGATCCTAGAACGAAACGAGATGCTAGAAGGGTATGCCGAAGGGGTTCAAGCGGGCAGATGTGCCGGGCACCACGCAATCGCTTACGGCTTAGTCGCGTCCGCTGCAAAGATCGACCTATTCTCAGCGATACTCGGCTATCTACACGCCCATGTTGTTGGACAGGTATCCGCCGCGGTGCGACTGATTCCACTGAAGCCGACAGATGGCCAGGGGATCATCGACGCTATTCGTCCCAATCTCATCGACATCGCCCGGTTTGCTGAGGGTGCGAGCATGGACGATCTGGGCGGTTTTACACCAGGGCTTGATATTCGCAGTATGCAGCACGAAAGGCTATATTCAAGGCTATTTATCTCCTAACTCAGGGCAGACCAATGTAGGGGCAGCCCTTGTGGCTGCCCTGTTTCGGAAAACTGAATCCTGAATTTAAAAGGATAGATCTCCATGAAACCGTTAAAAATTGGAATCGGTGGTCCCGTCGGATCGGGCAAGACCGCGCTGATTGAAAAGTTGTGTAAAAGGATGCGGGACACCTATGAATTGGCCGCAATCACAAATGACATCTTCACGCGGGAAGATGCCGAGATACTCACGCGCCTTGAGGCGCTACCACAGGAACGAATTCTCGGTGTCGAGACCGGCGGCTGTCCACATACCGCCATCCGCGAGGATATCTCTGCCAATCTTGAGGCGGTCGAACAGATAACAGCCGAATTTCCCAATCTAGATATTCTATTTCTTGAGAGCGGTGGGGATAACCTCGCTGCCTTCTTCAGTCCTGAGTTGGTTGATGCTGCGATTTATGTGATTGATGTCGCCGGCGGCGATAAGATCCCCCGAAAAGGCGGTCCGGGGATTACACGCTCTGATCTACTAATTATCAACAAGATAGATCTGGCGGAATATGTCGGGGCGGATCTCAGCGTCATGGCACGAGATACCAAGCGGATGCGCGGTGAAAAGCCTGCTGTGTTCACCGACCTACGAAAATCGGAAGGACTTGAAGATGTAATCTCTTGGATACAATGGGAATTACTCTTTGAAGAAGATGCAAAATCTGGAAAATTAGATCGGTTAGCTAATCAAGCAATTGCAGATTTTCAGGCTGGGAAATGTAAGCAGCTATGAATCACTTCACAACCTCTTCATTTTGTAGCGTATTTGCGAGTTAAATGTTGTTATTGGAAGGAGGGAAGCTATGAGAACGTTCGACCCTGTGTCGCTTTATTACATTACTCACATAGATAACCTACCATCCATCCTTGACAAAGGTATCCTTGCTCACGCAAAAATCGAAGATTCCACACCGATTTACAACCAAGAGATCGTCAGCAGGCGCAAAGACAAATCCACACCGGACGGAAAGAGCCTCTGGGATTATGCCAACCTATACTTTCAACCGCGTAACCCTATGATGTATTGCCTAGTCCATCAAAAAGAGAAAGAAGATCTGGTTGTCATTGGTGTTTTGAAGGGAGTATTGCAAGAACAGGATGTTGTTATCACGGATGGTAACGCAGCCAACGATCCAACCCAATTTTACTTCCAATCCGAAGGGCTAGCGGTGCTTTACGAGCAGCGGACAGTTATTCAGAGCGATTGGTGGAAGGAAGGGGATGGCTCCAAACGTAAAATTATGGCGGAATGTTTAGTTCCCGGTCAAGTCAAGCCGGAATACATTCATTCGCTTTTTGTTGCTAACGATACCACCAGAGATCGGGTGAGGCGGATTGTTGGGAACCGCCAAATTCCTGTCATTCCAGAGCCTCATAGGTTCTTTCAACCGGAATCCAAAACTCAGATTGGCGACAACATTTCCTTAATTGATGGCGATATGTTTTTTTCCACCATGCAAACATTGACAATCAGTGTAAATCTTCAAGGAGTTATGGGAAAGGGATTGGCATCGCGAGCGAAGTATCAATTCCCTGATGTTTACGTCATTTATGAGGATGCTTGTCGTGCTCGGAAAATTACGGCGAGAAAGCCGTATCTGTATAAGCGCGAGACTTCGTTGGATCAAGAGTTGGCGGACCCTAGCTTGCCACTTTCGACACCTAATGCGGTAAAGTGGTTTCTACTTTTTGCAACCAAGCGGCATTGGCGGGAAAACTCACGTTTGGACGATATTGAAGACGGTTTGGATTGGGCAAAAAGAAACTTTAAGGAGGAGGGGATCCAATCTCTAGCGATGCCAGCCCTAGGTTGCGGATTGGGTAATTTAGATTGGGCTGATGTGGGGCCGCTCATGTGCAGGTACTTGCACGGGATAGGGATTCAAGTCGCAATCTACCTGCCACGCGAACGCAAAATAGATCCACAATACTTGACGGAATCGTATCTACTCGCACACTAAGAAACTTAACCACATCGGAAGATATAATGCGAAAAAAACTCCTAAAACTATACGACGACCTCTATGCCGAGTACGGCGAACTAAACTGGTGGCCCGCCGAAACACCGTTCGAGATTATCATCGGTGCGATTCTGGGTCAAGCTACCGCTTGGGGAAATGCCGCCAAGGCGATTAACAACCTCAAAGCTGCGAACGTGCTGAATCCGGAGGGAATGGGTAAACTGTCTCAAGACGAATTAGAAACGCTTATCCTTCCGTCAGGATACTATCGCGCCAAAGCGAAGAAGGTCCGGGCATTTCTGACACATCTGGGAGAACACCACAGTAATCAGTTGGACTCACTATTTGCGGGGGAACTGCCGACACTCAGGGAAGAGCTGCTTTCGATTTATGGAATCGGTGAGGAGACAGCCGACTGTATCCTGCTTTACGCCGCCAAAATGCCGAGCTTCGTCGTTGATACGTACACCTACCGTTTGTTTGAGCGGTTGGGTTGGTTCAGCGGTAGGTTCCATTACGGCAGGCTGCGAGGGGTTTTCATGGAAAACCTTCCTCACGACTACCAGTTGTTCAATCAATATCACGCCTTGATAGTACGTCACGGTGCGCGGGTATGCCAAAAGACGCCCCAATGTGAGAAGTGCATGTTGCGAGTCCAATGTCCAACTGGAAATAAGTCTGAATAAGGTTCACGTTTCTGCTAGCATTCTAACAAAGTTAGGTAATTCATAATGCTTTTCCGTCGTAAAAAAACGCAGAACGAACTAGGGGATGACCGCTATGTCGATCTACGCGAGAAGATGGTGGACGAACAGATCCGAAAACGCGGGGTTAAAGACAAAAGGGTGCTAGAGGTCATGCGCAAAGTGCCACGACACCTATTCGTTGATTCAGATAGCATGGACGCTGCCTACGAAGACAATGCGATGCCAATTGAATGTGACCAAACAATCTCCCAGCCTTACATCGTCGCGCTGATGACCGAGCTACTGGAATTGAACACAGCGTCGAAAGTATTGGAGATTGGCACTGGCTGTGGGTATCAAACCGCTGTCTTGGCAGAGATGGTTGAACAGGTCTACACGGTCGAGATTATCCCTGAACTTGCACAGAGTGCGTCGAGACGGTTCGAGGAGTTCGGCTATCATAATATCCATCAGAGATACGGCAACGGCTACTACGGTTGGGAAAAATACGCGCCCTACGACCGGATAATTGTGACCGCTGCTCCGAAGAAGCTCCCGAATCGCCTCATCAAGCAGTTGGCAGAGGGCGGCCTCATGATACTGCCGATTGGTGACTATCATCAGGATCTGGTTCGGATTCACAGGACCGAACACGGTATTGAATGCAACACCGTTAGCGGTGTTCGCTTTGTGCCGATGACTGGGGCGCCGGATTGAAAACCTACAAGGAGGCGAGGTGCTAGAACAAATATTCAAACAGCTGCTCGAATTCCTATCGACGCCAACCGGTCTTTGGACGCTTGTGGGCATCGGGGCGGTCATTGCGTTTGCCGCTGTCTATCATCAGAAACGCCAGATTCCCGGCTTCACGATTGAAGCCATTACAGATGATACGTGGTTTATCAACCGCGATGATAACCATCGTATCGCAATCATTGTGTCCCTGCGGCTCATCAACAAGTCCGGCAGCCCGATACGGATTCAGCGATGCAAACTCAGCGGCTATTCGCCGCAGGTTCCGCCAGAAGAATTAGTCTTAGACGGCTACGATAAAACGATTGGGCTGGAATACCCGAAGTATGATCTCTTTGAACCGGGACAGGAGTACATTGTCAACCCCTACACCGAGCAGCAGATGTGGATTTTCTTTCAATCGGGGGCGGTAACAATGACCAATATACTCCGTGCACCAATCATCATCAAAGATGCCAATCGACAGCGGAAGGCAATCCAGCTTGAGATTCGTCGTAGTATGCAGCAGATTACGCTCTATCGTGAGGCGGCGATGCGATGGTAGACAACAACAACCTTTTAGCATATATAGAATCATTATAACAATTGTGAAAAATAAAATTGATATTTGTTGAAAAATCTGTTACAATATCCCAAGTTGCTGTGTTCTGTTGACATTTACCGGTCCGTAGGTTGGGTTGAACGGTTAAACGTCAATCCTTATCAAATCTAATAGGGGCTCGGTCATTCAACAACACCTGCTTATAGATACAGTGAAACCCAACAAAGTATTCTTTTGTACCCCGATCTGTTAGATTGTGATCCCAAGCCGCAAACTAACAGTTTGCGCTACATTTGGTAGATTGCCCGTTACATCGGAGGCGGGCACCGTATGCCGTAACCCGTGTGCAAACTACAGTACAGTGTAGCGTGCCTGCTGCAATTGCACCAATGAATTAATGAACCTATGAACGAATGAACCAATTTACTGGAGGACAAAAATGGCTGAAAATACCAAAAATGAACTTGTTCCTGTCGCGGACTACGAAGTCTTGGATCAGGTCGATGACCAAGCGATTGTCGAAATGATGACGGGGCAATCCATTCAAGATTACGTTTACTCATTTAAACAGGGCGGAAAAACTGTTGAGGGGTTAACGCTTGCGGGGATAAACGAAGCCGCAAATCGCCGAGGCGGGATTCAGGTTGATGATGTGCAGTATGAGGAGCGGGAACAGTCTTGGCTTGCCACCGCCAAAGCGACAGATACAGTAACCGGCTCGTCGCGGTATGGGGCGTATGAGCAGCCGAAACGGATGGGAAATCGCGAGGATCCGCATGCGTTCACGAAGGCAATCCACAAAGCGCAGCGCAACGCCGTAAAACAACTCCTCCCGGTCACGGTCATCAAAGAGGTGCTGAACTTCTACCTCCATCGACAGGCGGGTGGTGAAACGGGGCAGATGGGCTTACCGAGCGCAGCTGCGACCGGTAAGATTTCCAATGCACAGAAAGCCGCGTTTTCGATGGCTACCAAACTGGAAGGCAAACTGGAAGAACAGGGCATCACAAAGTCCGATTTTTGGAACTATGTCAAACGTCGCTACGCCGTTGAATCCCGTAACGATATGACCGAGTTACAGTGGACCCAACTCTCTGCGGAATTGCAAGCCGGTGCCTCCGCGCCAGAGCTTTTCAAGGAGTTGGTGGAGCGCATCCAACAGTTGGAGGCTGCCGCAAAAACAAGCGAAGTTCCCGAAAGTCCAGAGCCGCCTCTCACACTGAATGAACAGGGTGACGATTCAGAATACAGCGAGTCAGAGACACCGTCTGAAGATCCGGAAGGGGGCGAAAACACGCCATTTTGAAAGCCGTTGAGACAATCGGAATGACTTCTGTGCGGCTCTGATGGAATTCTTTGATGAGTATCTATATGGACGGGCTGTCATTCGGTCTCTTATAATCTGTAGTTGCAGGAGGAACAGATATGTTACGCCTTTTTTTCGCACTCGGTTCTGGTTTTGCCCTGATCGCTGTGATAACAGGTGCCTTTGCTGCCCATACCCTGAAGTCGAGACTATCGCCGGACATGTTCCAAGTCTTTGAGGTTGCCGTGCGCTATCAGATGTATCATGCGTTGGGGCTGATCGCCGTAGCTTGGGCTGCATCACAGTGGAGCAGTCAACTAATCACCGCATCCGGCTGGTTATTTGTGGCTGGCATCGTTATTTTTTCGGGCAGCCTCTATATCCTATCACTGACCGGTGCCCGCTGGCTCGGCGCGATAACGCCGATCGGCGGCGTTGCCTTTATCATCGGTTGGGGCTGTCTCCTATGGGCGGCAATCAGAAGTTAAGGGGATATCTTAAAGTAGTAGGCATATTGCTCTGAATCCCGATTTTATCGGGGCACCGTATGCCGTAACCCCCGTAGGTTGGATAGGACAATAGCGAAACCCAACAATCTACTTGCACATTACGTTTACGCATTATTCTTCTTACGCATCGCGTTCTACTGCTTTACATTGATTAGAGCAGAAGATTTATGCTATCATACCCCAAGTTGCTATAGGTCGAAAATCCATCGGTTTTCTATCGAGGTTGGTGTGTCTTTCGCTCCAGATGAAGATTAATTTATTAATTGGGTAATTTCCGAGCGATGTCCGGTGCGGTTTGAAACCGCACCTACCGTTCTCCCGTTTGGTAGGCGCTGTTTCTAACTGCGCCGTTTCAACCCACGCACCTACCGGGCCTGGGGGAAATATAGAATTACCCGTTTAATTTCTTAAAACTCATGAGGAGCGCAATGTGTGTAGCAGTATTACGCATTATTCTTCTTACGCATCACGTTTTACGTTTTATAATGAACTAATGAACCAATAAACCAATGAACCAATAAGTGAGGTAACAACAATGGCAAAAATTACAATGTTCAAAGGTTACCAAGGTGAGCCACCATTCCCCAAACCAAGGGAAAAGGTACTCCCGAATGTTGTCAGTGCACAAGATGGCGTGCCGGTAAAATATCCCGATTGCGAAGGGATTGGTGTGCGAGTCGTCCATCCCGCCAACCCCAAGGCACCTGCTGAAAACTTGGGACTGGTGATGTTCTATATTCCCCCACACGTCGTGCTGGAACCTGGTAGCCACCACACCGAAGAGTGCTACGTTGTTATACGCGGGAAAGGCGTCATGACACTCGCCGGCGAGAAAGTCGATGTGGAGGAAGGCACCTTTATCCATCTGCCGCCATGGTGTGAACACGGCATCGAGAACACAGGAAATGAGACGATGGAGGTACTCATCTGCACCTCACCGCCAAATCCGTAGTGAGTTGATTCTAGCCTTTGTACTGACTTTATTACTCAACCAATGCGTAATCATTTATCTGACAGTGTACTTACGAAGAGGTAACTTATGGCAAAATTGACGGAAACAGAAATTTTAGAAGAGTTGCGAAACTACGACACACCATCAATCACCAACGTTGTCGCCACCTACCCGAAAAACCCCCTCTGTCTTGGGCTTTATAACCCTTGGACAGAGAACTGGTATACCGACCAATCTATCCGTTGTATGTATCCCGAATTAGGCAGACTCGTTGGGTATGCGGTCACATGCGTGTATGGATTGCCAGACCCGAACTACTCACGTTTAACCTTTATGGATGTCATTGATGCACTCGACGCATCAAAGAAACCGACGATCCTCGTCTTCGAGCAGAAGTGGCCCCCCGAACTCCACGCTAAGGCGGGGCTAGCAGGCGGAAATATGACCGCTGCGATGAAAGCGGTCGGTTGTGTCGGTGCCATATCCAACGGTCCCTCACGAGACATTGATGAAATCCGTCCCATGAAATTTCAGTATATGCTCAGTGGTATCACACCAGGACACGGCGATATGGCTGTACATGCGGTCAATGTGCCGGTCTCGGTGGGAGGGATGGATGTCTCTCCGGGTGAGCTGATCCACATGGACGAAAATGGGGCGTGCAAGTTTCCAGCCGATAAGGCGGAAGCGGTTCTGACCAACGTGAAGGCGTTGTTGCAAGAAGAAGAGACGCGAATCAATGCGCTGCAGACTGCGACAACCGCAGCGGAGGTTCGAGCCGCCTTCGCAGGTCAATCATACGCCGCTGAAGACGACGAAGATGACTCGTAGCGTTATCAGTGCATCCCCGCTCACAGAAACCGAGTTTTTTCTTGAAAACTCGGTTTCTTCAGTGAACCAATGAACCAAACACAATGCAACACGCACCGTTCTCATACCTATTTGCCGTACTTCTGATTGGGATAATCTGCCCCCAAACTGCTGCCCTCACCGATCCAGAAATTGACACAATGATAGCCGAAATGACAATCGAAGAAAAAGTCGGACAGTTGATCATGGTGGGTTTCGAGGGGACGCAAGCCAACGCGACCATCGAAACCCATATCCATGAACGGTTTGTCGGTGGGGTCGTCCTCTTTAGTCGGAATATCGAAACACCACAACAGACAGCGGAATTAACGAACCAACTCCAGCAATTGGCACAAACGACAACGCGCCAAATTCCATTGTTCATTGGGATAGATCAGGAGGGCGGTTGGGTGATCCGCTTGAGGGAGGGAGCAACGGTGCTGCCCGGCAATATGGCGTTGGGTGCGACCGATTCGACCAAGTTGGCGGAGCGCGCAGGAGAAATCACCGCCGTTGAACTCGCTGCGGTGGGAGTTAATCTCAACTTTGCGCCGGTCGTGGATGTCAACAACAATCCCCAGAATCCCGTTATTGATCGTCGCTCCTTCGGTGAATCGCCGGAACTCGTCTCCCGTTTGGGAGTCGCTTACATCCGGGGGTTACAACACAACGGCGTTCTGGCAACCGCAAAGCACTTCCCCGGACATGGAGACACCACCGTTGACTCCCACTTTGACCTGCCAACCGTGAACCATGACCGAGAGCGCATCCACGCTCTTGAGCTGCAACCGTTTCGCGCCGCGATTGATGCCGATGTCGCTGCAATCATGACGGCACATATCATCTACCCCGCCTTCGACCCCGACCGACCCGCTACGCTCTCGCCGGCTATCCTAACGAATCTCTTGCGCGAGGAACTCGGTTTTGACGGCTTGCTCATTACCGATGATATGGAGATGAAGGCAATTGACGACCGCTACCGATCGGGTGAAGCCGCGGTCATGGCGGTTGAAGCCGGGGCGGACATCGTGATGGTGCTCTGGTCCCCCACAAAGCAGATTGAGGTCTTTGAGGCACTGCTATCCGCGGTCAAAAGCGGACGCATCTCCCAGGCCCGGCTGGATCAGTCCGTAGAACGTATCCTGAAAAGCAAGGAAGCAGCGTTCAATCGGCGTTTCGTTGACCCCGATGCAGTTGGAGAGGCTGTCGGGACAGATGCACATAAGCAACTCGCCCAAACAATCGCATCACAGGCAATTACGGTGGTAGAGAATCGAGATAATCTCCTACCCTTAACATTGGAGCCGGAGACCTCCGTCCTAATCTTGAGCGCATCATCGAGTTTATTCGAGAATTTCAAAGCGCGTCACCCGAACACAGTTGAGGTGAAAACCCCACAGAAACCAGAGGCAGAGAATATCCTACCGCAGCTGATACCGCAGGCGGAAAACGCCGATGTCGTTATCGCCGGAATCATGAATGATGAACAAGCAGCACTCGTCCAACAGATTAGTTTAGGGACAACAACCCCCGTCATCGTCATCGCACTCGGTTCACCCTACACGCTCCAGTGCTGTCCCGCTGTCTCCGCGTCCCTCGCCACTTACGATATCCACAAAGCCTCCGTGTCCGCAGCTGTCGAGGTAATTGTCGGAGCACAGGCGGCGCGAGGTAAACTGCCGGTTCAACTGTCAATTGAGCCGTAGGGAACGCAAACCGAATGAATTAGATCTTTCATTTCTGTGATCCAGTACCGTGTCAGCGTGAAAATGGAAAGGATTGAACCAGATGAATAACGAACTCATCTCAACCATGACAGAGCGCATCGTGCGCGACTTTCACCCCGTGCAGATTATCCTTTTCGGTTCACATGCCCGCGGGGATGCCCATCCACAAAGCGATGTAGACCTGCTTGTAGTCTTCTCCGAACTCGCTGATAAACGGAAGACTGCTGTTGACATCCGACGTACCCTTGCTGACCTACCCATGGCTAAAGATATCCTCGTAACAACACCTGAAGAATTAGCGCGTCAGCGCGATCAGGTGGGCACAATCCTACGTACCGCCCAACGAGAAGGGGAAATACTCTATGAACGCAACTGATCAACTTGCAGAAACAGATACGGCTGTTGAACAAGCGCGAATTATCTGGGAGTCAATATCTACTGAACTCGCACAACACACAGGATGACTGCAGCCTATCTATGGTGAATTCTAAAAATAAATAGACATTTTCGCTCCCCGTATTTGGTAGGCGCTGTTTCCAACTGCGCCGTTTCAACCCACACTACGGTGCCTATGCTAATCCAAGTCTTAAAGCCCCAGAGGGGCGACATGTCTATAGCCGACGATAGGGCCCACCCTCCAAGCCCCAGAGGGGCGACATGTGTGTCGTCTATTTGGTTATTTCTAATAGGTGTCGGATCTATAAACTTGATTCTTTCAATGCAGCCTCCGCCAATAATATGGTAAAATATCAGAATGTGATTGGCATAATCATTCAATTCGCTTTAGATAAAATATAAACGCATCAAAAGAGAGCAAAATTCCGTGTAATTAATTTCTATGCTTTAATCGCACCCTTGGCAAAATCTAACAAAATCTAACACTTTTAGGATTTACGCACTTGGGTTTGTAGTAGCGCAATTCATTGCGCGTCAAGTGCTTGCATCCCGCCTGTCCTGATTCATCGGGGATTTATCGGGGCGGGGCATCTGATTTTCCCGCGCCAACTGTGCTGAAATGCGTAAGTCCCATTATAGTTTGATTACCTTCCAGCGTTAGAGGCAAAAATGGCAAAAAAAAGAACAAAAAGAAAACGCAAAAAGCGACCCCTAAAAGCAAACCCCAAACGTCAAGCACATGCTCAGCTAAGAGGCTATCTCTATCAAATCTGGCACAGTGTAGATGCTTGGTTGGACCTTGCCAACGATGAGGTGCTCTATCTGGAAGGTGCGGAAGACTTTGACAAAATATCAGGTGACACAGCTACAGCGGTTCAAGTCAAAGATACACGGCACAAGATCACGCTCAGATCTCAAGAAGTGATTGACGCGATCAACCACTATTGGGAATTGCAGGATAACAATCGTGATCGGAGGGTGAAATTCCGTTTTCTTACACGCTCCCGGATAGGTATGGAACAAGGCAGCCCATTTGGAAAGAACCAACTAGGGCTTGATGTGTGGCAGCGTTGTTCAGGTGACGAAGCAGCTATCATAAAAATCTCCGAATTTTTACAACATGAAGGGAGAATATCAGAGGTAGTAGTTGAGCTTCTCAAAAAGGCAGAACCTCAACAGATTTATGAACAACTCATTGAACCTATTACTTGGGAAACGGGCAGCAAAGAAGCCAGTTTTGTTGAGAAATCGATAAATGACAAATTAGTTCATCATGGCGATCGATATAATATCTCGCCCTCTGATGCCAAGAAAGTTGCCGATCATCTTCTCACAGAAGTTTGGAAGGTTGCAACGCAAAAGGAAAACCGTGAGCTTACCCGAGTGCGCTTTCTTGAAATTTTTGAAGAGAAAACAACGCTAAGGGTTCCAATTCAGCATACTCGGACGCAGCAACCGATTGATCTAACGGTTATTCTTGATAAAATTAAAGCAGTTTTCCCCGGTGGCATATCAGATCTTACTATTCAATCTCAACCTTTCATACGAACTGATATACCTATGCCCCCTCCTTATGTTGTTCCAAGACCTGACCTGTTTGAGAGCATCCAAGCTACACTTCAATCAGAGGGCATAGCTGTAATCCAAGGAGGGGTGGAAAAAGGAAAGACAACCCTCGCAAAATTGACTGCAAAGGCTATAAACGACTCATGGTTTTGGCTGGATTTCAGAAATATAAAGTCAGAGCAGGTTGTCCAACTTCTACAGCAGCTTGCTGTTGAAATAAGTAATCAATCCTCACAGATCAACGTCGTCCTTGATGACCTGGACCTGCGACCTCAAGAGTTGCGAGGATATGAAGAAGATTTGGGGGTTGTAGTGTATAGGGTGCTAGAACGTGGTGCAAAACTGTTAATCACAAGTCAATATAAACTACCCAATAATTTCAGCCGACACCTCAATGTATCGAGGTCAGTAATCATCAATGTTCCTAACTTTACCATTTCCGAAATTGAGCAATTTGCACAACAGTTGGGGTGCCCTGCTGATGATGCAAAGATCTGGGCAAAATTGACTCACTTGCATACAAGTGGGCATCCGAGACTTGTACACGCTCGACTTGCTCAATTACAGACGGAAGGATGGAAGCAAGATAGAGACGAAAGTATATTGCAAACTCCCCGCAAGGTGGTAGAGGAACGTGAAGAAGCGCGACAATTCCTCATACACTTGCCAAAAGATCAACAGGAACTCCTCTATAGACTTAGTCTGATGCCTACTGGATTCAGAAAAGATTACGTACTCAACATTGGTGAGATACCAAAACCTATACATCATCCAGGGGATATTTTTGATCAACTGGTTGGTCCTTGGATAGATCAAGTAGATGAAACATACTACACAATTTCACCTCTATTGGCTAACGCAGCCAAGGAGGTTTGTCCCGAAAGCCGAATAAATCAGCTTCACGCCCAGGTTGCCAATGCGATCCTTAAAACAAAAGATCTGACCACAATGGAAGCCCAAGCAATTCTCTTTCATAGTACACTTGGGCAGAATAAAACAAGTCTTATTGCTGTCATTCAGGCGTTGATGACTGTTACTGAAAACGATTGGAAGGAACTCAGTCAAAACTTCTTGTTGTGGATGCATGTTAAAACCGATCCTCCTGAAGAATTATTTCCTGGGGATGCCTTTGTAAATTATCTGTTTCGATCATTTCAATATGGTATTGCGGTTGAGGTTGCACCAGAATCGGCACCGAAAATACTTAAAATTTGGGATAAAGAAGCCAAGCCATACGAGCCATATCAGTTATATCTGCAGTCTCGTCTAATGCTGGCGATGCACGCCTTGATCTATTATCAAGTGCCACTGCCAGTCAAACAGATGGTAGGCTATCTGAAAGAAATTATTGATATTATGGACAACACTCAAGAGATCCAAGAGATATATTTTAATTTCATGGGAGACCTAGAAGAAAATCAAACTGATAAATCCGATATTTTCAGTATCCTATTTAACTTTATCCTGGCGCGTCAACCTTTTTATGTCCCGTTCCTTAACGACCTTATTGATGCCCTAGATGAACTTGATTCAAAAATGAGGGCTTTAATATTGGCTGATTTCAAGGCTGACAGTATTGATTCTCGGATTTTGATTGATAATGTCTGGTTCGCAGAAGCAAATCTTGAAAATCCGGATTGGACCAGATGCCTTCAAGTATTTGACAGAGTAATTGAAAGATCTCTCGCGTGGGGTTATCCCCATATTGCTGCGGCATCAGCAAGGGGTAAAGCCATTATCCACGATGAATACTTACATACCCCTGGTGACGCCTATGAAGTTCTTCAAGATATTTTATCAAAATTGGGTCCATTACCGGTAATAGAGGAAGAACAAGCGGTAGTACATTTTCACCAGAAGCACTACAACAAAGCACTTGATATTTACGAGCGGCTACTCCCTAATTGGCATCCACCGTCAGAAAAGTTAAACATCGGGCCTTTAGAGGAATATCACCGGGCCGCTATTTGCGCCGCACATTTGAACGATTGGGAGAAAGCAGCGACCTTTTTTGAAAATGGAGCAAAAATAGTGCAAAGAATTGAAAACACCGAAAGATATATTGGGTTGTATGCGGATGCGGGATTTGCACAGTTTAAGGCGGGCAATATGGTGGATAGCATTAGGCTATTGAATCTCGCATTGCAAAAATTTGAGATGCTTTCTCAAGATAATACAGATGCCAAGTATTTTACCCTAAAGCAACGTTTAGGATGCACCATCAGATGGGTAGCAGAGTATGAAACTGAAAATTATTCTTCAGTGCGTGCAGAACCACCAGCAGGTTTTTGTAGCAATACAGAAACAAATGAAAAAATTTTAACCCTCCCTGATTTTCCAATGAGATACTCGTGGCTATATCTCGCGCAAATTGAATACAAATTTGGGCATGGAACGACAGTTTTAGACCATGCTTTGCAAATCACAGCCCAGGCCGCCTACCCAGAATTAAGTTTCCTTCTTGTCATCCTTGAGGTACAGCATGACTTTAGAAACAAAACCTTTGATAATCTGCCTCAACGTATGCATCAGTTGACAAAGGCATGTGACTCAATACAGAGACATAATCAAACCGGGAAAGGAATTGGAGAAAAGGGAGTTTATTCTAAATTTATCGCTGATTTATCCGATGTCACTGATGTCAAAGAAATCATTGGTATGTTAGCAGCAGCCCTACTTGTTCAGCTGCCAGCAGGCGTAGATATGCGCGAAAGTCTGGCTATATGGCGTTCAAATTCGTCAGAACTGCCTATTGAAAATATGGTTGCCGCTCTTAATCTGATTGAATCAATGTTATCCGAAAATCAGAATAATGCTCTAACGGTGATGAAAACACATGAAGCTAAATATGAAGAACGGCTTGTAGCAGCATTAAAAATTGTTCATAATACCGAAACGAGTCCGGAAAACCTCTTTCATGCACACACATTCATTGTGACTGGTCTCATTGGTCAAATATGGGAGGATCTTGTCGTGACAGTTTTAGCAGAACTTCTTTCTGCACAATGGCTTGAAAAAATCAAATTTCGAGCGACGTTGAAGACACCTATGATTACAGTGCCTCAGATAGAACAAGCCTGTAACAGCAATGAAACCGGCAAGAAAAAAATAGGTCAGATTCTGCTCGCAGTATACCAAGCGGTTTCAGTCAGAGTAGCACCTGAGATTTTACAGCAGTTTCGTAGTTGGATAGAATCAAGTTCAAAGCAGAAACGGGAGCCGACAACGGGAAAGAATCCGATAGCGCAACGCTTGATCACGGCGATGGAGAAACCACCACATCTCACCGATGAAGACGTTGAGGCATTGCGTCAGTCAATTGAGGAAGGAAAAATGCCTATCAAGTTTGATTCGCCCTTTGAGCCGGATGAACGCGAAAAACAATGAATAAGTATCTTCTGGAAACATCAACGTGGAGTTTGTTGATACGAGATATCCCCAAAGTTAAAGAGCGTTTGAATTCTTTAGCCGAGTCAGACTATCTGTTTACTTGCCCCATCGTTAAGGGCGAAATTCTGTTCGGAATTGTTCGACTCCCCGCCGGAAAAAGACGACGAGATCTTGAACAAAAGGCAAATGAATTATCCGCTCAAATTCCGTGTGATCCAATCCCAGAAAATGTTGGCGATGCTTATGCACACATAAAAGTTGCGGCGCAACAACAGGGAACGTCTTTAGATGAATGCGACCTTTGGATTGCTGCAACGGCTCTATCTCTGGATGCGATTCTGGTGACTTCTGATTCTGATTATCAGAGAATAGCCGGATTGGGGTTGCGTTTGGAAGATTGGGCGGATTAACAAGGGGTAGGTTCGTTAATCTATATGTGAAGATACAGAGCTGCAAAGTGAGCTAAGCAACCTTGGGCTAACGCAGGCTAATGACCTCCGGGGGGTGTAAAAGCATCGCCAACAACTACAATCTCAGGCAGCGACTGCATTCAACGCCGCGTATGACCATCTAAAATCTACAATTACACCGCCGCAAAACGAGCTAAGCCGTTATAGGCTAACGCAGGCTAATGACCCTCGGTAACCGGGGAAGTGCCACCGACAACCAACATCCCAAGCAGCGAGCGGGTTGAACGCCGTTTACAACAATCTGAAGTCCACAATTTCAACCTTTAGCCCAAAAGCGTAAATCGCACCCGTTCCGATTTCAAAAAACCAAAGGGAATTTCACCATGCCCACACTCGATTTCAAAGGAAAACAACACATCTACGCCCATCACCTCACCGTCCCCTACCGGCCGATTGAACCAGACGAAAGCCGCTCCTGCAATCCGTCCGATACCAATGACAATCTCATTATTCATGGTGATAACCTACACGCCCTCAAAGCCTTACTGCCTCGCTATGCGAATCGTATCAAGTGTATCTACATTGACCCACCCTACAACACCGGTAACGAGAATTGGTGTTATAATGACGATGTAAACAGTCCGCTTATGCGAGAATGGCTCAGGGAGAACAGTCCTGTTGATAATGAAGACCTTGAGCGACATGACAAATGGCTCTGTATGATGTGGCCCCGATTGCATCTGCTCAAAGAACTGCTGGCCGAAGATGGCGTAATCTTTATTTCTATTGATGATAATGAACAACACCACTTGCGCCTGCTGATGGACGAGATTTTCGGGATGGAGAATTTTCTAGCAAATATAATCTGGGAGAAGATCCATAGTCTCAAAAATGATGCAAAATACTTTTCTGATAACCATGATTTTATTTTAGTTTATGCGAAGGATAAATTATCTGCCAATATCGCATTGTTACCGAGAACAGAGAAAATGAACCGAGCCTACAAAAATCCCGATAACGATCCACGTGGCGATTGGATATCGGGTGACTTAGTCGCAAATGAAGAACGCGCAGATGGGTATTACGAAGTGATTGGTCCGACTGGAAAATCTTTCAACGTTCCTTCCGGTAAGCATTGGGCCTTTTCAGAAGAAAACTTGAAACAATTGATAGCTGATAATCGGATTTGGTTCGGGGCAAGAGGGAACGCCTTTCCAAGGCTTAAACGATTCCTGTCAGAAGTTCAGCAGGGTAGAAAAGCGAATACAATATGGCAACATCAAGACGTTGGACATAATCAAGAGGCAGTCAGAGAAGTTAAAGCTATTCTTGCCAATAGGGAAGAACAATTTACAACTCCAAAACCTAGTCGCCTGCTAATGCAGATATTACGCTTGTCTGATAAGAATGCTATTATCCTTGACTCATTCGCTGGCTCCGGCACGACCGCCCACGCAGTCCTCGCATTGAACAAGGAAGACGGTGGCAATCGGAAGTTTATCCTCATTGAGTGTGAGGATTACGCTGATTGTGTCACCGCGGAGCGGGTCCGCCGTGTCATTAACGGTGTTCCCAATGCCAACACCGATTCATTGCGCGAAGGGTTGGGCGGCTCCTTCACCTACGGCACACTGGGCGAGCCGATGGAAATAGAGGGGATGCTCACCGGAAACGCCCTTCCAGCTTATGAATCACTCGCTGCCTGTCTACTGTCTACCGCCTCCGGGATTTCTGTTGGTACGAATACGTTAGAGCAGAAAAACGATGACGGTCTCTTTCACAGCGGTGATGGAATTGACTACTAGGGCTTTATGCTAGTTCCTAAGGACTTGGAAAAGCCAACTCTTTAATCTGTAAACACGCCTCTTTTTTGAATAGGTGATTCAGATAAATACATAGCGTATGAGCGGTGATTTTGGCGTATAGCCGCGTGCATAATCCCCAGAAACTATGTGCATGATTGTTTTGTATATGAAACTGTTGACTCAATTGCCCATTGACGGTTTCAACTATCTGCCGAATTTGGTTAATCGCTTGCTTGGTTTGTGTGGAAATCTGCTGTTTCTGGTTGCGTCGTGGCAAGGTTATCAGTTCGATACAGTTCAGTTGAGCTAATTCGTCTTTGATTGAGTCGCTCATGTAGGCTTTATCTCCTATCACTTGCTTATCTCGGTGATTCGTGAGTAATTCGTGACCTACCGCTAAATCGGTTTTAGAAGCAGGTGCCAGTTCAAAATCAACAATCACTCCACTTGCAGTGACTAACAGATGCAGCTTATAGCCGAAAATGGTCTGTTTCTTGGATTCGACTCGTCCATAATTGGCACCATGGCATGACCAATCGTTGGTTGACGCAGGCACCGAATGAAACTGCATGACTGGAATCGGCAAACTATCAATAATACACAGTTTATCCGATGCCGCTTCAATGGCTGACAAGAGCATCTGCCGAATCTGATTGATGATTGCTCCCAAGTTGCGTCTGCGCCGATTGAACCGACTCTGACAAGGCAATATAGGGAACAGATGCCGGTGCTGGCTAAATTCGGATAGCAGCTCGGTTTCAATGTCCCACCCCTTACACTCAGCAATCAATATCATAGTGATTAACTCACTATCACTACAACCGGGAGCGGGACCGGGGCGTTGGAGCAATGGTGCAAGTTTTATCAGCAGGTCATCAACAATGACATAAGTCCATAGACACAGGTCATCAAAATCGGTTATCATAAGGGTATCCTCCAGTTTTAGATGGGTTATCAGGTCCATCTATAATAACAGACTGGAGGTCTTTTTAACTTCCCTTTTTTAGTTCCGATTAAAAAAGGGAAGTTAACTAGCATAACACCCTACTACCTGCTCTACAAACCCGATCTTGAATACTTACAGAGCAACGAAGCGATACTTGACTTAGACAGAGCAGAACGCATCCGCGATGTCAATCATCAGAACGGGGTTAAGGCAATCGTTTACGCGCCGGGCAAATACATCGGCCAGCGGGAGCTCACAGGGATGGGTATCACATTCTGTCAACTCCCCCATGCCTTGCACGAAAGGTAGGGAGGTGGTGACATGATGGAATTGAAAACCTATCAACTCCGTGCACTTGATGCCTTTAGCCGTTGGTTGGAAGTCCTTAACGCGGAACGGGACAGATCCGATAAAATGATAGAGACCTTGACACAGGCAGGGTTTGACATTACGAATGATATTCGGAATTATCCTCAAACGGTGTGGGATACACTGAAGAAAAGCGGGGAGGTCGCGGAAAGTGCGGGGGAATACATCAACCGCACCGATGGCGCGGATCGCCCGATTCCGCATATCTGCTTCAAAGTGCCAACGGGTGGCGGTAAAACCTTGCTTGCCGCTGCCGCTCTGGAACGCCTCCATCGGCAAACCGGGCTGACACTATGGATTGTGCCGAGCAAGGCTATCTACGCACAGACGAAAGCCGCCCTATGGAATCGGGAACACCCATATCGTCAAATGTTAGAGCGGGCAAGCGCGGGGCGCGTCAAAATGTTAGAAAAGGATGATCCGTTCAATAGGGACGATACTGCCAATTACCTGTGCGTCATGTTGCTCATGTTGCCGGCGACAAACCGACAAAGAGGCAGAGAGTTTCTCCGTATGTTTAAGGATTCGGGACGTTATCCAAGTTTTTTTCCCGATGGTGATGATCTCTTGAGTGACGGGCGCATGATGGAAAAATACCCCGACTTGGAGTGCAATGTTGAAGGCGGAACAATCAAACACAGTCTGTTTAATGCCTTCAAGATACTGCGTCCTGTCGTTGTTCTCGACGAGGCACATAAAGCGTATGGATCAAAAAAGAGGGAGGCAAACGAAGAATTTGCCCGTTCTATCAACCGTCTGAATCCCCAGTTGGTTATCGAACTCTCTGCGACACCGAACCGAGGTATAAGCAATCTGCTCGTCGATATCGAAGGACCTGACCTAAAAAAAGAGGAGATGATCAAGCTGCCGGTGCAGGTAACATCTTTCCCCAATGCCGAATGGAAATCGACGCTGGGGCAAGCGGCAGAGGAACTGGACCGCCTAGAGACAGAAGCGAGGTCCCTTGAGCACAGCACAGGTCGTTATATCCGTCCGATTGCCGTTGTGCGCGTTGAACGGACGGGGAGCGATCAGAGAGATAGCGAGCATATCCACGCAGAGGATGTGCGGGAATATCTGACGCAAAATTTACACGTGCCTTCAGATGCTGTTCGCGTTAAATCCGCCACAAACGATGAGCTTGGCAGAGAAAATCTGCTCTCCGAATATTCAGAAGTGCGATGGATCATCACAAAATCCGCACTGATGGAAGGTTGGGATTGCCCGTTTGCCTATCTGTTGGTAATGTTGGACAATACGCAGGCACAACGGGCGATAACGCAGCTGGTGGGGCGGGTGATGCGGCAGCCGGGCGCGCAGCTTACTGATAGGGAATTGCTGGATCAGTGCTATGTTTATTGCAATAACGCCGAAGTGGGCACCGTCGTCGAGCAGGTCAAAAAGGGTTTGGAAGCGGAAGGACTAACAGGTTTAGGTGACGAGGTGATGGGTGGGGTGGGTTCACAGCAACAGCAAGACGAGGTGCAGCAACAGACTGTCCACCGCCGCGAGCAGTTTCGAGATCAGGATATCTTTCTGCCGGTGGTATCCCATAAAAACGGCGACGATTGGGCGCAACTCGATTATCAATCGCATATCCTACCCCATATAGATTGGTCAGCAATCGAACCTCCCGATCCGAGAGCATCGGCACCTGAGAGTGCAAGACGGCAATCCGCTACGGTTGGCGTTGATGAGACACTGCCAGTTTTCCACCCCGATCAAGCGTTAGATATTGATAAAACGGTTAAAGTCTCCCACTTCACCCGTCATTTGTCCGACATTCTGCCCAATCCGTGGCAAGCTGCTCGCATTGCAGACCAACTTATCAAACATCTTAAAGCGACCGGCGACACCGACGCAGATATTTATGACCGACGTGCTTATCTCGCACATCTGCTGCGGGAGCATGTCAAGGATGAAGTGGAAAAGCAGGCGGAGGGGATTTTTCACGAAAAACTGAGACAGGGTGAAATCCGCTTTGACTTGGAAGTTGGACAACCGAATTTCCGTATGAAACACCACTATGAAATACAGGTTAGTTCCGATGAGAAGCCGTTATTACGAAATTATGAACCTGTGCAGCTCACCCTGTTTGAACCGGTCTTCGAGCGAGAATTTGCTAACGAATTGGAAAAAAGATTTGCGTGCTATCTTGATGAACAAAGCGCAGTCCAATGGTGGCATCGGGTCGCAGTGCGTCAACAGGGCGAGTATTACCTACAGGGTTGGAAAAAGGGACGCATCTACCCCGATTTCGTTGCAATGGCGAACAAAGAGCGTCTACTCATTTTCGAGACAAAAGGTGAACACCTAAGCGGCAACCCTGACACCGAGTACAAGCAAAAAGTGTTGAAAGCACTTGAGGGGGCGTTCAATGACGTCGGTGCGATAAGGCTAGGCGAATCACCCAATAGCATCTTTCGATTGGTATTCAGCGAGCACGATTTCTCACCAATAGGCGCACAATTAGCAGAGCAATATTCGCATAGCTAGGAGGCAGTATGTAGGTCGATTTTCCAAAATCGACGTTTCTGCGTCGAGATATGAATCTCGACCTACTGGAACGCAGATCTGTGTTCCCTACAATCTGAAGGGCGTAACTTCTAAAAGACTTTGTTCTTGGGGGAATAGAAATGCTAACAAAGCTGATTTGCCGTCATTTCAAACGCTTCGGAGAGGTTGAAGTCGAATTGGGAAATCCCGTTGTCTTCATCGGACCGAATAACTCTGGCAAAACAACAGCTTTACAGGCAATCACCCTGTGGGATATTGGTCTAAAACGTTGGAACGAGCAACGTAGAGGAAGACCTCGAACGGGAAAACGAACGGGTGTTGTCATCAACCGGCACGATCCCATCTTCGTTCCTGTCCCGGATGCTAAGTTACTCTGGCGAAATTTGCAAGTCCGAGATGTTCAGAGAGTTGATGGTAAGCAACAAACGCAAAACGTCCGCATGGATATTATCGTTGAAGGCGTTACCGCTGGTAAAAAATGGGAATGCGGTTTGGAGTTTGATTATGCCAATCAGGAATCCTTTTACTGCCGCCCCCTGCGATTGCCAGGAACGGGTCGGAAGGCAGTGAAACGAATGCCTATTCCTGAAGAAGCGGCAAACCTCAATGTGGCTTTCCTGCCCCCTATGTCTGGACTCGTGTCCAATGAAACCCGCCTCGATCCGGCGGCGATCAATGTCCGTGTTGGAGAGGGGCGAACCGCAGAGGTCCTCCGCAATCTCTGCTATCAGATTTTACGGGAACGAGAAGACCGTGAAACATGGGAAACTATCCGTCAACAGATCAAAGAACTATTTGGCGTTCAGCTTGATGAACCGAATTACATTTCTGAACGTGCGGAGATTGAGATGAGCTATCAGGATGGATCGGGGATTTCTCTGGACCTTTCTGCATCAGGACGTGGACTTCAACAAACGCTACTTCTGCTCGCATATATTGCGGCGCATCCGGGGTCGGTCCTCCTGTTAGATGAGCCAGATGCACATCTTGAAATCCTGCGGCAAAGGCAGATTTATCAAACGCTTACTGAACTCGCTAGGGAACACGACAGTCAAATCATCGCTGCCAGTCATTCTGAAGTTATTCTTAACGAAGCAGCTGGTCGTGATATGGTTATTGCTTTTCTCGGGGCACCTCATCGCATTGATGACCGCGGCAGCCAACTTCTGAAATCACTCAGAAGTATCGGCTATGAGCAGTATTCTCAAGCGGAACAGAAGGGGTGGGTCCTCTATCTTGAAGGCTCAACAGACCTTGCAATTTTACAGGCGTTTGCTGAGAAACTGAAGCACCCTGTACAGGATATTTTGAAACGTCCATTTGTACACTACGTTGAAAACCAACCGCAAGAAGCCCGCGACCACTTTTATGGGTTGCGTGAGGCGAAAACCGATTTGGTTGGATTTTGTCTTTTTGATCAAGTTGGGGAAAGACTTCGCACGACGCCTGATTTGAGGGAGTATCAGTGGAAGCGACGCGAGATTGAGAATTATATCGTATGCCGAAAAGAGATTCTAATTGACTGGGCACAAGCCGAAACAGAACGACGGGAAGAAGCTACTCAATTGGTATCTACAATGGAAGCAGCGATTGCAGAGGTTGAAAAAGCCCTAGAGACGCTTGGTAGAGGTTCACCGTGGTCCCCGAATACCAAAGTGAGCGATGATTTTCTGGATCCACTGTTCGATTCCTTTTTCAAAAAGCTGGGACTGGAGAATCTGATGCGAAAAACCAATTATCACACCCTCGTCCAATATGTTCCCACAGATCAGATTGATCCGGAGGTATCCGAAGTGCTCGATGGGATTTTGGAGATAGCAGAGCAAGCGAAACCGCTAGGTAATGGGTAAGTCTATCCACCATCTCACCATCCCCTAACGCCCCAGTGGAGCGGACGATCGAAATTCACGGTAATCTCCAGCGTAGATTGTTATCATGCCTGTCTTGAGGTGAAAAACCTTTGTCAAGACTGCTTCCGTCAACGCAGCGGCGGCGGATATATTCGTTCCCAGCTCTGCCTCAAGGAATATATGTGGGTCTGTTTTCGGATATGGGGCTTCCCGCTCTAGTGCATCTTGGAAGGCTGCCATCTGCGTCAGTTGTTCCTTTTCCCAAGAGGTTAACCGGATGGTGTAGTATCGCTTTGATAGGAGAATAAGTCTAAACAGAGTAGTGGACGAGATATGTGGAATCGATGCAAAAACGGGGACCTTTGCCACAAGACTACCATCTTTGCGAACTCGAAAAAGGACAAATCCCTTTCCACCTTCAAAAATCACCTCACCCCCGCCAAACTGTTGTAGCTTTTTCAGAGTGGATTCAAAGGAGGAAAGACGGTCAGTTTTTGTTGTACGAAGAATAGTGGAATCCTTCTCATAAACCTGAGTCTTCTCTTTTCTTGGGGCATCATACGTCTTTATACTGAGAAGATACACTAGCACGATAAACACAAGGGCTAGCATACCAACGACCAGTCCACGTTTGAAATTTCTACTGAGCATCTCAATCCCTCCGTTTCTGTGATCGCTACATATACCTAAATGATAACAAGATATATCTCAAGAGACAATATAAAAACAGTGGGCAGGCACAAGTTGGGCGCAGCGAAATCCCGCCTGTCCTGCCTGTCCCGATTCATCGGGGATTTATCGGGGATCTCATCGGGGCCCTGCCCCTACATAGGATTGATTCCTGTAGTCACCCCGTAGGTTGGGTAGAGCGATAGCGAAACCCAACAATCTTCTTACGCATTACGTATTACGCATTATTCTTTTTACGCATCACATTTCACTACTAATGAACCAAAAATATGGCACACGCATACATCGGATTTGGATCCAACATCAACGACCGTCTCAATTATATCACGCAAGCGTTGCGGCTGCTGTTAGATGCAGATGACGTTTCGCTAGTACAAATCTCCTCCCTCTACGAAACCGAGCCTGTCGGTTATGAAGAACAGGATTGGTTTCTGAACGGCGTCGTCGCTGTCAAGACCGCTCTACCAGTCCATCGGTTGCTGGCGTTGCTGAAGGAAATTGAGGGGGCAGTTGGACGGGAGCATCGGACACGGTGGGGACCACGAGAGGTAGACTTGGATCTGCTAATCTACGACCAATGTTGCATCAATACACCGGATCTTATTGTGCCGCACCCCGAAATGCACCAGCGCAGTTTTGTCCTCGTCCCGTTCGCCGAGATTGCCCCGGACGTCCTTCATCCAATCTTTGGACAAAATATCCGAACCCTGCTTTCCAACCTAAATGACAAAAAAACCGTCAAACTTGTAGCACCTCCACCAAAAATTGATGCAAGGATTTGAACGATGCCATACAACCCACAAAACCCATTAATCGTCCAAAGCGATCGAACAGTGCTCCTTGAAGTTGACAGTCCACTTTATGAGAAGGCGCGGGACACACTCGCTACCTTTGCGGAGCTGGAAAAGAGCCCCGAACATATCCACACCTATCGCATTACGCCGCTTTCGTTGTGGAACGCCGCCGCTGCGGGGATGGAAGTCGGGGACATCTTGGACGCACTTCATGAGTATACCAAATACGATGTGCCGCAGAACATAATCGCCGAGATCATTGATTATGTGTCTCGCTACGGACGGGTTAAGTTGATGAAGCACGCCGACCTGAATCCCGATTGCGCTGGGGAGAACGACCTAGTCTTGCACGCCGAAGATCCGGTACTCATGGCTGAAATTGCCCACAGCGAATCGGTGAAAAATCTGCTGGGGGAGCAGATTGATTCCCAGACCGTCTCCGTTCCCTACCAACTTCGCGGACACATCAAGCAGGCGTTGATCAAGATCGGCTTTCCGGTCGAAGACCTTGCGGGCTATGTCAGCGGAAGCCATCTGGAGATCGCGCCCCGACCGACGACACTATCGGGGGCTGACTTCGACCTACGCGACTACCAACGCGATGCAGCAGAGGTGTTCCATCTGGGAGGCGACGTGCGCGGCGGCAGCGGGGTGATTGTCCTCCCCTGTGGCGCGGGAAAGACCATCGTTGGGCTTGGCATTCTGTTCGAGACCAAATGTCACACGCTGATCCTTTCGACGAACACAATCGCTGTGCGTCAGTGGATCGATGAATTCCTTGACAAGACGACGATTGCGCCGGAGGAGATCGGAGAATACACCGGTGACCGCAAGGAGATCCGACCAATCACAGTGACCACCTACCAGATCCTGACCTATCGCAAGCGCAAATCGGAGGACTTTGTTCATCTAGGACTCTTCTCCGAGATGGATTGGGGCTTGATTATCTATGACGAGGTTCACCTGTTACCCGCCCCCGTGTTTCGGATGACTGCGGAGATTCAGGGGAAACGTCGCCTCGGATTGACTGCGACGCTGGTGCGAGAAGATGGCAGGGAGGACGATGTGTTCAGCCTGATTGGACCGAAAAAATATGATGTCCCGTGGCGAGAATTGGAGCAGCAGGGTTGGATTGCGACCGCCGAGTGCACCGAGATCCGCGTAGACCTACCCGAACACCTACGCATGAGTTACGCCGTCGCTAGTGCAAGGCAGAAGTTCCGCATCGCCTCCGAGAATCCGGACAAATTTCCCATTGTGTGTGAGCTGATTGAACGACACGCAGGAGATCAGATCCTTGTGATTGGGCAATATATTGAGCAACTCAAGGGGATAGCGGCGAGCCTGAACGCACCGCTGATTATGGGGCAAACCCCGAACCGTGAGCGTGGCGAACTGTATGAACAGTTTCGTCAGGGCGCGATTAAGCTGCTCGTCGTTTCCAAGGTTGCCAACTTTGCGATTGACCTCCCCGATGCAAACGTCGCAATTCAGATCTCCGGCACGTTCGGCTCACGGCAGGAGGAAGCCCAACGCCTCGGACGCATCCTCCGCCCCAAAACTAACGGCTCCCTCGCGCACTTCTACTCAATCGTCACCCGCGATTCGCGGGATCAAGAGTTCGCAATCAACCGCCAGCTTTTCCTCACCGAGCAGGGCTACCGCTACACCATCCGCTACGGGCACGAGTATAATGCCTGAAAGATAGGCTGGAACATATTTCTCGATAGCTTCATCTCCGTTTATCTGCTTGACTAAACTGCCGCTATGACACTATAATTATTTTATAGTAGTAGGCATACTCCGTATGCCGTAACCACCGTATGCCGCAACTTGCACACCCCCGTAGGTTGGGTTAAGCGTTAGCGAAACCCAACACCAAAATTACGCGCCTCCCTCAGGCACTTGCGCTGCTGTATTCAACAAGTCAGGAGCAAGAAATGGATCAAGATATACAGGATTATCTATTTGACCTCCAAGGTTATCTGGTCTTAGAAAATGCGATTTCAGCGGAAGATCTGGACGAGATGAACCAGTGGATAGACGACCACGAATCTTATGTCGAGGAGCCGTGGACCACGAATCCAAATCCACGTGAAAGAACTCGTTGGATCGGGAATGTGGAAACGCACACATATAACGAAGAAAACGGCGTCAACTTTCAGAATATCATTGAGGCGGGTGCTGTTTTCGAGCGGTTGATAGACTACCCCGCTTGGATCGACTTGGTCAAGAAGTACATCCACTCCGTCGTCAATGGGCTTTCCATCCACGAGAACTTTCTCAATATGCGCGGTCCCGGCGGTTACATCCACATCCACTGCGGCGGCCATGTCCCACTCAGTTATTTGACCTTTCGCCAAAACAACACCGGGGAATGGCTGGTGGGTCAGATTAACGTGTTGATGGCGCTCCACGATATCGGCGAAGGCGACGGACCGCCTGTCCTCATACCGGGCAGCCACAAATGCACCGAAATCCACCCTCGACTGCATGTGGATGGACAGGGCTTGGTTTATGACGGTGTGAGCGGTAAACCCGCCGGAACAGCCGTCGCTGTGAAGGAGATGTATCTGAAGGCGGGCGATGTTTTGCTATTCACCGATGCGATAACGCACGGCTCCGCGGAACGCACCAATCCCGGCTACCGTCGAACAATTGTCTACCGCTACTCCCCAAAATATGTGCGCGAGCGATTCAACTATCAGACTTCAGAAGCACTGCTGAGACGTTTGACCCCAGACAGGCGTACCATTATTGAACCGATGGCACCGCGACGACCACCAGCCATATAGCGGGGCTGTTCAATGGTGGAGACCGAATCGATGAGATATGGAATCAGTGCCGCTGCATTGATTATACAGCAGCAGCGACTGCTGTTAGTCAATCACAGGGAGTGTGGGCAGTACAATTTTTGGGTGCCGCCGGGCGGAAAATTGCAGGGGAGTGAATCCATTTTCGACTGTGCACGGCGTGAGACAATGGAGGAAACAGGACTATCCGTTGTGCTGGATCGCATCATCTATATCGTCGAATATGCCGAACCGAGCTACCACTTCTGCAAATTTTTCATTCGGTGTAAAAAGTTCGACGGCAATCTTACCCTTGCCAACAAGGAACAAGGGGAGACCTTTCTCGTCAATGCGCGTTTCTTTTCAAAGGCGGATATGGAAGGGATAGATGTGCGTCCCCCAATTCTGAAAGATCGGTTTTGGGACGACCTTGAGGCTGGATTCCCGGAGACACGGTACTTGGGGCTTGAAGAAATAAAATCCCGCTAAAATTGCAATCCCCGACCTATTCAACTTTCCGTATTAGCAGCGCAATATCAACAGAACCTACTCATTATAGAGGGGATCCAATGTCAAGAACCGGCGCAGAACTGCTGATAGAATCCTTGATTGCCGCAGGAGTCAAGCATCTTTTCTCGCTCTCCGGCAACCAGATCCTTTCCCTGTATGACGCTAGCATCGGACGCGACATTAACCTCATCCACACACGCCACGAAGCCGCAGCGGTGCACATGGCAGATGGGTGGGGCCGTTTGACCGAACAGCCCGGTGTCGCACTGTTGACCGCAGGGCCCGGTCACTGCAACGCAATCTCCGCGCTCTATGGCGCATTGATGGCAGAGTCGCCGGTGGTGCTACTAAGCGGGCATTCCCCCCACGCCCAAATCGGCAGCGGCGCGTTTCAGGAGATAGATCAGGTCGCCACCGCCAAGCCTGTCACAAAAGCAGCATGGCTCGTCGAAGACCCGAACCATCTGGACGAAGCGATCGCTGCTGCCCTTTCTCTAGCTTGCGAAGGGCGTCCCGGTCCAGTTCACCTGAGTCTACCCACCGATGTCTTAGAAGTCCCCACTTCTTCTCAATCCTCAAAAGGAATGGATATAGATACTGTGTCCACAGGGAACGCCTTAGCAAGTGATGTGGACGATATACTCCGCCAACTGATGACGGCAACGCGCCCCCTTATCTTGGTAGGTCCCGCGATGGGACGACCCCTACGATGGACGGAGGTAGAACAGTTATCCGAAATAACGGGTATCCCCGCTCTCCCGATGGAAAGCCCGCGTGGCGTCAACGATCCGTGGCTGCATCAGGCGACAAATTGCCTGGGCAAAGCAGACCTTGTATTGTTGGTGGGTAAGAAACTCGATTTCTCGCTACGGTTCGGGCAGCCCCCTTTTTTCTCCGAAGGGTGTCGCTTCATCCAGATTGACGCCGATGCCTCGCAGCTGCGCTCGGAGCAGCCAAGCGTTCTAGCGATACACGCAGAGCCAACGGACATAGTGCGTCAACTGACTGCCGCCGCACAAGCCCTTGAAGGCTTGCAAGAGGAAGGACGGTACGATTCTTGGCGGGCGGAAGTGACCGCAGCGCGAAAAGCCACTCCGCCGGAATGGGAGCAGGTACGTCGCTCTTTAGATCAACCCATTCACCCATTGCGCGTCTGTGAGGCATTTCAGCCATTCCTTGATGATGGTGCGGTCTTCGTCAGCGACGGCGGGGAGTTTGGGCAGTGGGTGCAAGCGGGCTTGGAAGCGGAGCCGCGCCTCATCAATGGTCCTGCAGGCTCAATCGGTAGTTCTATCCCGATGGGGCTTGCGGCGAAGCTGGTACATCCACAACACCCCGTATTCGTTTTCTTAGGCGATGGCACATTCGGTTACCACGCGATGGAGTTTGATACCGCGGTGCGCTACAATCTGCCTATCATCGCGGTTGTCGGAAACGATGCGCGTTGGAATGCCGAGCATCAGTTGCAGATTCAGAATTATGGGGAAGGGCGCACGGTCGGTTGTGAACTGTTGCCGTCACGGTACGACAAAGTAATCGAGGCGTTGGGAGGATATGGCGAGTTTGTCCAGCATCCAAAGGATCTTACCCCTACGGTTGAACGGGCACTAGCGTCGGGATTGCCTGCCTGCATCAACATCGCCATCCAAAGTGCAAGCGCACCGATATTCCGGTGAATAGTTCATTAATGGGCTAATGCACTACCACGTATTGCGGATCGGCACCCCTTCTTTTTCAAGATAACGCTTGATATGCTCAATTGAGAATTCACCGTAATGGGTGATCGAGGCGACAATGGCTGCATCGGCGTTACTCTCGATAAAGACATCGCGAATGTGTTCCGGATTGCCAGCCCCACCAGACGCAATGACAGGCACCGGTACGAGCGCTGCAATTGCTCCTGTCAGTTCGATGTCATACCCCGCTTTCGTTCCATCCTGATCAATACTGTTGACCACAATTTCGCCCGCCCCCAATTCCACACCGCGTTGCGCCCACTGGAGGGCATCTAACCCCATCGGGCGACGACCGCCATCGATGTAGATTTCAAACCCGCTTGGGATTTCATCGCTTTTCGTAACCCGCTTAACCTGCATACTCAATACAACGCACTGACTCCCGAATGCTTTCGCTCCCTCTGCGAGGAGTTGCGGGTTTCGCACCGCGCCGGAGTCGATGCTCACCTTCTCCGCTCCTGCGAGGAGGACGCGGCGCATATCATCTAACGTCCGTAGCCCACCGCCCACCGAGAAAGGGATGAAGATCTCTGCCGCGACCGCTGAGACAACGTCAATCATAATGTTGCGTCTCTCGTTGCTGGCGGTGATGTCATAGAACACAAGTTCGTCCACCCCACCTTCGTAGTAGGCGCGCGCCATCGCCACCGGATCGCCGACATCAATATTGCCTTGGAAAGCAACTCCTTTTGTGACCTTGCCTGCTCGAACGTCGAGGCACGGAATAATTCGTTTGGTTATCATAAAATGACTCTCAATTGCCGATTGGTTATTCGGAATTGTCAGTTTTCAATGTTGACTGGTAAATTTTGAACACACGCAGCTGGTCGATAGCGCGGATAATTCGCGGATCATATTCATACTCATCTATATCGTTTTCCGTCTCACGCGCAATTGCGAGTTTCAACCCGATGTCACTCAAGATGATCCCTTCCGCGGTAAGCGAATCGACTAATCGCTGGTATGTTCGCAGCAGTGAAGCAGCCTCGGTGTCCTCTTTTGAGGCGTGGCGTGCCTTTTCCAACTGAGAGAGGATGTCATCCCCGTTACTTTCAATAAAGTCCTTGATTTCCTTACGGTTTTGAAGTTTTCGCAACATCTGAATTTCAGACCGACTGAACCATGGATCTTCAATATCAGGGACAACGCCAATTTTGTGAATATCAATCCCATTTGGGCTATAGTAGTGTGCTACTGTCAGTTTCACAGCGGCGCCACCGCTTAGTGGAAAGACTTGCTGTACGGAGGCTTTCCCGAAAGTCTTTTCCCCCATAACCAAGCCGCGCCCATGATCTTTGATTGCACCGGCGACAATCTCGGACGCGCTTGCGCTGCCACCATTGACAAGGACGATAAGCGGATAATGTCTTTGCTGTTTGCCCTTTTCCGCGGTGTATTCCTCACGCGGGGTCTTGCCTTGTGTATAAACAATCAATTGTCCCGGCTCTAGGAAATCACTAGCAATATCAACCGCAGATCGAAGTAAGCCGCCTGGATTAGATCTGAGATCTAGAATGAGTCCCTCTATTTCCTGCTGGTTAAAGGTTTCAAACGCCTTATCCACATCACTGGCGGTGTTATCGCGAAACTGGTTAATCCGAATATATCCCATCTCGTCCTTTAGAATCTTGGACTCAACACTGGGAAATTGGATAACATCTCGTGTCAGTGTGACTTCCAGTGGTTGCTGCTCACCTTCGCGGAGAATTGTGATATTAACCTGTGTTCCCGGCTCGCCCCGAAGCTGTTCAACAGCGTCAGTCGTTGTCATGTTCGTTGTTGATTTGCCTTCAATTTGGCTAATAATGTCGCCGCTCAGAAGCCCCGCTTTGTCGGCGGGTGTCCCTTTGAAGGGAGAGATGATTGTTAGCCGTTCATCCCGGATACCGATCTCCATGCCGAGACCGCCGTAAGTGCCACGACTCTCTGTGCGGAAGTCTGCATAGTTTTCCGGAGGAAAAAATTGGCTGTATGGATCCAACGTTCGCAACATCCCTCGAATGGCACCGTACATGAGTGATTCAGAACCGGGAGAGTCCAAATGATTCTGTTGGATGTACGCCAACACTTCTGAGAGCAACGATATATTTTCTAATAGTTCGTCATCTATTATCTCTTTGGAAGCATCGTTTTCACCCTGTGTGAGGCCCAGGGTGGTTTGCAAGAATAGGATGCAAACCAAAACAGTAAGACATCCCAGTAAATTGAATTTATGGCGTTGATACGATTTTCGTTTTTTCATAGTGACTGTTACCCCGTCCTGAAAAAGAAGTGATATAAACGTCTGCTGTAGGATACGCGAAAAGCAATGTATGCTGAAACCACATAGAAGAGCAGATCAATCCACTCCATGCGCTGACGCATGAGTCGCCAAACCGATAGGCCGGATTCGCGTGTCTCCACTATCTTACCGATGCCTTCTGATTCGTCTGACGGCGTATCGTGCTTCTCGATGATTGCGATAGTGACTGTTTGAGGGGCGTTCCATTGAACATCGAGATATTTGCCGAGCAGGATACCGACGACAGCGAACAGCGCAGCAACGAGACTGATAGAGACTTGCCGCGACCTGCCCACCAGTAACACGCCGATTCCCGTGAAGATGCCAATAGCGAGTGCAATCCACCCGGCAGTAAGCCCGGTCCATTGAATATATTTAGCCCAAAGCGCACCCCCAAGCAGCGCACCAATTAATCCACCTAGCGGTGCGAATGGGAGATGGCGTGGGGATTTATATGTACTGTCCATGATATTTGACCTTTCTGAGGAGAATCAGATACACAAATCTGCCATTCGGCTTATCTAGCTATCCCTCGTCCTGCGAGGCAGCCAGTTGTGCACGGAGTCGTTCTAATTCTAACTCTGCCTGTTGAGCCCGTGTTTCTGCCCGTTGCGCTGCCAGTTCTGCCTCACGTCTGTGCTCGGCTTCTGCTTGGGCAAGCACTTGCGCCTCACGTCTGTGCTCGGCTTCTGTTTGGGCGCGTGTTTCTGCCTGTTGAGCACGTGCTTGTGCCTCCTCTCGCAGCTGCGCCTCCTCCGCGGAGGTGGTGATTGGGGTCCCATCGGGCAGATAGGGGCGTAAAAGTCGCACGTTGCCGATGTAGTCTTCCCAACGGAACCATAGATTCAAACTATGACTAAATAATCCCCCTTCAGCATCGGGTGGGATCCCCTCGATTTCACCGGACGGACTGCGCCGCCAGCCGTGAAATTCGGGCGGTTTATCCCCTTCGGGTTGATGGATGAAATACTCCGCCACCCCAATGTCAATAAGGTATTGTCTCAACTTTGTCCCACGGTCCTGAGCGGCGGTAGAGTCGGAGAGGAACTCAAACACGACCGTCGGCATAACCCCTTCTGCCCAGGTGTAGAAACTGCGCCGCTCCGGGTACTTCTCCGCCCCTAAGACGACGTAAATATCAGGAGCGACAAATTTCGTCCGATCCCCTTCGTAATAGTAGATAAAACTGTCGATACCGATATAGACAGCCGATTCGGTGTTGAAATAGCGTGCAAGTTGATCGCTAAAGGTTTGAATCTGCACGCCATGAAACCCGGTTGCAGCCATTGGCTCATCGTCCTCCGAGGGGTAGCCTTCGATGTAAACCGTGGGCTTTCCAGTCGCCCTTGGAAAGACCGGCATATATTTCTTTCGCTTGAAGTCAAAATCCTTTACAGTATCCATGAGTCCCCTCCACGTTTTACAGCGTCTCAATCAAGTTGAGGACAGGTCTGGTTGTTTTCGATGGTGGTCGGTATTCTGCTCAAACGTATATGCTACCCGCAGGATTTTCTCCTCCTCGAACGGGGCGGCAAGGATTTGCAAGCCTATCGGTAAATCGTCCTGCGTCAAACCACACGGTATGGAAATCCCCGGCAGTCCCGCAAGGTTCGCCGGTGTTGTCAGGACATCGGAGAGATACATCTGCAGCGGATCCGCTGTCCGCTCACCAATTTTGAACGCTGCGGTCGGTGAGGTTGGCGTTACGACCACATCAACTTTCTCAAAGGCATTATCAAAATCGGACTTAATCAGTGTCCTTACTTTTTGTGCTTTCAGGTAGTAGGCGTCATAGTATCCCGAACTGAGCGCGTAAGTGCCGAGCATGATACGACGCTTAACCTCCTCGCCGAAACCTTCGCTCCGTGTCTTTCTATACATATCACCCAGTTCTTCAGCGTTTGTTGCACGGAAACCGTATCGGACCCCGTCGTACCGCGCCAGATTCGCGCTCGCCTCAGCGGGAGCGATGATATAATACGTTGCCATCGCGTAGTCGGTATGGGGAAGGGAGACCTCCTCAATAATTGCTCCATTCGCCTGAAGGACCTCAATTGCATTCCGAACGCTCTCCTCTACATCTGGATCAATTCCCGCCGTGAAATACTCTTTTGGAATACCAACTTTGACCCCTTCAAGGTCGTTAATCAAGGACTTGGTAAAATCAGGAACAGGTAGATTTGCTGAGGTCGAATCCATTGGATCATGTCCACAGATTGCGTTGAGCAATAAGGCGCAGTCGGTCACATCTTTTGAGAAAGGTCCAATCTGATCCAAGGACGATGCGAACGCTATCAACCCAAACCGTGAGATGCGCCCATAGGTCGGCTTCATCCCCACGACACCACACAAAGCAGCAGGTTGCCGAATCGAACCGCCGGTGTCCGATCCAAGCGAACAGATCGCTTCGCCCGCAGCGACAACCGCCGAGGAACCGCCGCTTGAGCCACCGGGAATCGTATCCAGATCCCACGGATTGCGCGTGGTCTGGTACGCTGAGTTTTCCGTCGATGACCCCATCGCGAACTCGTCCATGTTCGTTTTGCCGAGCATCACGATTCCCTGCTGATGGAGTTTGGTCATCACCGTTGCGTCGTAGGGAGAGACAAAGTTTCCCAAAATCTCGGAGCCGCAGGTCGTCAACACACCTTTGGTACAGATCACATCCTTAATTGCTATCGGGATTCCCGCCAACGGGGGCATCTCATCGCCGCGCTGAAAACCTGCGTCCACGGCTGCGGCACTTTCAAGCGCAATATCTTTGGTCAGTGTCAGGTAGCCTTTTATCTGCTCTTCAACTGCGCCGATTCGGTCATACATAGACTGCGTCAGTTCGAGGGCAGTAATCTTCCGCCCTTTCAATTTCTCATGAAGTTCGTGGGCTGTTAATTCATATAACGGCATGAAACGTTTACTCCTTTTACTCAATCACCTTCGGCACCTCAAAATATCCCTCTTCCACACTCGGTGCCCCTTCCAAAACAGCGTCTCGATCGTATGAGGACTTAGCGACATCTTCTTTGACGACATTGCGGAGTGGAAGGGGGTGTGACGTTGGCGGCACATCCGTCGTATCCAATTCGTTCAATTTTCCGATATAGTCCAAAATCCGAGCGAGTTGATGCGTGAACTGCTCTATATCTTCTTGGTTAAATTCGAGACGTGCAAGCGTTGCAACATGTTGCACATCGTCAGTGGTAATTGTTGCCATGTGATTTTTCCTTCTTCTGTTAAGTTATGTTTAGGTTACATAGAGTTCCTTGTTTCAACCCACCCGCTGCAACCGTGCATGTGCTGCAGCGAGGACTTTCTCAGATCCACGTTCAAACCGCACAGTGATTCGCATTTCATATCCAAACCCACTGATAGCCGTAACCTTTCCTCTACCGAACTTCGAGTGGTATACAACGTCCCCAACGTCGTAAGGGAATGAAACCTCCTCCTCAAAATCGGGTTCATCGGGATCATAGGACGAAACCACCGGACGCCGAGGCGACTCATGGGGAGCCCCCTGATCAACCAGTTCAGGCGGAATCTCCTCAATGAAGCGAGAAGGGATTCGATAATCGATTTCGCGATACAACCGCCGTGAACGGGCATACGTCAAGTAAACATGCTCCTGTGCGCGTGTAATTCCAACGTAACACAGCCTGCGTTCTTCCTCAAGTTCGGCTTCGGTGTCATAAGAACGTTGATGCGGTAGCAACCCTTCCTCGATTCCGACCATAAAGACGATTGGAAATTCCAACCCCTTCGCGCTGTGGAGGGTCATCATCGTTACCACATCGCTCTTATCCTCCATGTTGTCGATATCGGACGCCAATGTGATTTTTTCCAAGAAACTTGTCAACGTCGGCTCTGTCTCGCTTTCCTCATACTCTGTAACCGCTGCAACTAACTCTTGGAGGTTCTCCTCGCGGCTCTGTGCCTCAATTGTGCCTTCGCTCCTCAAGACTCGGAGGTAGTCAGTGCGGTCAAGTAGATCCTCCGCCGTGCGCGACGGTGGATCATTTGCGTTGAACGACGCAATCAATTCAGCGAATGCACGCACCTTGTTTTTCGCGCCATTGTTGAGTGTTGACACCTCCCCGACACGCTGAATCGCTTCAAATAAGGGGATACCTTCTTCGTAGGCGAAATCCTCAATCTTCTGTACCGTCGCAACGCCGATCCCACGGCGCGGCACATTGATGATACGCTTAATGCTTACCGTATCAGCGGGATTGACAATCACCCGCATATACGCCATGATGTCCTTGACCTCCATCCGTTCATAAAATCGGATGCCGCCCACAATCTGATACGGGATATTCGCGCCGCGCAGCGCATCCTCAAATGTACGGGATTGGGCGTTGATCCGATAAAAGACGACACAGTCGCCGTATTTCCTCCCACGTCCCTGCCACTCCCTAATCTGCCGCAGCACATAATCCGCCTCACGGGTGTCGTCTGTCGCTTCATGAAGGGTAATCGCGCTACCTTTTTTGTTGTCGGTCCAACTTTGCTTCTCCTTACGTCTTTGGTTGTTGCTGATTACATGGTTTGCAGCTTCGATGATATTTTTCGTTGAACGGTAGTTCTGTGCTAAACGTAAGACCTTCGTGTTTGAATAGTCATGCTCGAAATCGAGGATGTTATTAATATCTGCCCCCCGAAACGAGTAAATACTTTGGTCGTCGTCGCCCACCACGCAGATATTCTGATGCTTCTGCGCTAATGCGTTGACAAGCAGATATTGACCGCGATTGGTATCCTGGTACTCATCAACAAGGATATACTGAAACTTGTTCTGATAATACTCCAACACATTCGGATTATCATCAAACAGTTCAACCGTCAGCTTAATCAGATCGTCAAAATCGAGCGAGTTATTTGTGCGAAGAAAGTCTTGATACATTGGATAGATCTGTGCGACCGATTCCTCGAAGAATCCTATTGCGCGCTTCGTATAATCTTCAGGCGAGACGAAATCACTCTTGGCTCTACTAATCTCACCGAGCACAGCACTTGGGCTATTCAGCCGTAGTTGGAGCGTCTTGATTAGCTCTTTAATAAGGGTCTGTTGGTCTGAGGTATCGTAGATTGTGAACGAGCGTTCATAACCGAGGTGATGGATGTCTCGACGTAGAATCTGAGCGCACGTCGAATGGAAGGTTGCAACCCACAACGGACTTGGTCCAATAAGATTTTCAAGACGGGTTCTCATCTCTTCTGCAGCTTTGTTTGTGAACGTCACCGCGAGAATATTATACGGGGAAACCCCGTGGTGCTGAATGAGATGGGCGATTCGATGGGTAATCACGCGGGTTTTGCCGCTGCCTGCACCGGACAAGATGAGCAGTGGTCCTTCGGTATGCTGTACTGCTTCGCGCTGAACGGGATTCAAGGATTCGAGGAGGTCAGTCATCAAAAGTTCCTTCCGAATGAAGAGATGTGGCACGATTTTTTCAAGTGTTAAGTATAAACGATCCGCTGCATATTGGCAAGGTAGAAATTCATAGAGTGTAGTGGCATTTAATTCTCATCTTCAGCACAGGGAATCAGCACATCTACACAATTTGAATCAGGTGTGGTAAAATAACCCCAATAATAGTAATAGGCATACTCCGTATGCCGTAACTCGCGTAAAGAAACAGAACAATGAAATCATATTTCTCAAAACACCGCAAACCCATCATAAAAAGCCTCATCATCATCGCAGGTCTTCTGATAACAGCGTTCAGTTTGCTGCTGCTTCACGAAGTCCACGGTAGGAGCAAATTGGTTTCACCGCCGGCGACACCAATCTTTACCGATCGATACGGGGCATTTCTGGCAGAGGGAACTGCCGACGAGGACGCACCACTCGGCTTTTGGGATCCGATAGTCCCGCAAGACGGGATTCCGCTACACGGAACGATTTCACCTGAACGGATCGTTGCATGCCTGTTGGCGGTCGAGGACAAGCGGTATTACCAACATTTTGGTGTCGATTTCCGGTCCCTCCTTCGGGCATTGGTGAATAACCTCAGTGCCCGACCGCGGCAAGGCGCCTCGACCATTGCTATGCAGGTGGCGCGACTACAACGCCCCGGTGAGCGAACCCTCTGGAGAAAAGCGTGTGAAATGGGGACGGCGGTGTGGCTCAACCGAAAGTACGGCCATGAAAACGTGCTGCGGCACTACTTGAAGATTGTTCCCCAAGGCAATCGTATCCACGGCGTCGCCTATGCAGCGAGGCGGTATTTCCAGAAGCCTCTGGCAGATTTGAGTTGGGCGGAAGCAGCGGTGTTGGCAAGTCTCCCCAGGGCACCGGGCAGAATGAACCTCTACCAGTTTGAAGGGCGGCGAAAGGCGTTTGAACGGGCAAAACTGATTCTCAATCTGCTCCATAAGAACGGAACGCTCGATGCAGAGAACCTTGCAATCAGCCAGCGCCAGCTAAAGTCCCTGAAAATTCCCGTTAAAGAATCGCGACCGTACCACAGCTATCACGCCATTCTGCGTCTGCAAGAGACGGTCTCCGAAACCGCCTCCTATACGAAACCGGTACTCACTACTTTGGACCTTCCGCTTCAGGAGGTTGTGGATAGCATTGCCGGTGAAGCGATGGAGTATCTCCGCCAACGCGGTGCAGGCAACCTAGCAGTTATCGTAGCAGAACGGGAGACAGGTGCCATTCGGAGTTATCTTGGCTCCGACTTTTACGCCGATACAGACTTCTCCGGTGCCATCAACTATGCGACAACCCCACGGTCTGCCGGCAGCACCCTGAAGCCTTTCATCTACGCTCTGGGTATGGAAGCCGGGGCGTTCTCCCCCGCCAGTGTGCTAGCGGATCTGCCGTTCAATCTGGTGCATTCGACGGGCCAGTATAGCATCGCCAACTATGATGAGCGCCATCTTGGACCGATGCTCTATCGGAAGGCGCTTGCCAATAGCCGAAATGTCCCGGCAGTTCATGTCCTGAAGACGGTCGGGCTAGCAAAGACATACGATCTATTTCGAGAGTTAGGACTCGCAAAGGACGACAGATTCGCCAGCGTTTATGGACTTGGGTTGGCAATTGGTGGACTTTACGTGACCTTGGAGGATCTCGTTGCCGCTTATGGCGTGTTGGGCAACGACGGAAAAGCATTTCGGTTGCGCTGGTTTGAAACCGCTGACGAAGAGGCACCGGCGCAGCTTATCCCTGAAGATGTGGCTCGGCAGATCACGCTCTTTCTCTCCGACCCACTGGCGCGATTGCCCACTTTCACTCGGATGGGACCGTTAGAATATCCCTTCCCGGTGGCGGTGAAAACCGGCACATCTCAGGGATTCCGAGATGCGTGGGCGGTGGCTTACAGTTCAAAATACATCGTCGGTGCATGGATTGGGCACCCGGATCATGAACGGATGAAGCAGGTGGCGGGCTTTGATGCAGCGCAGTTGGTGAAAGAGATGCTACTCTTTTTACACCCCAAGGAACGTCGAGGTGTAGCCGAGACACCGTTTCCACCGCCCCAATCGTATCAGGATTCAGGGGAATCTGTGGGCTATCAATTGGTGGAACTCTGCCCGCTGTCGGGGGAACTTGCAACCGGGGCGTGCGCTGAAACCGTCTTGGAATATCTCCCCTTTGGTACTGAACCGACTGCTTCCTGCCCCGTCCACCAATCGTTTGCAGTTGACCGACGAACAGGAGCGCTGGCTGGTCCTATGACACCGCCAGAGCGAGTGGAGATCAGAAGTTATGCCGTCCTGCCACCACGGTTTGCCGCTTGGGGAGCAGTGTGCGGCTACGATCCCCCGCCTGCATCCTCAACCGAACCGCCGTTCGTCAGTATTGCCATTGAGGCACCTGTTAATGGGAGTGTTTTTCGGTTTCATCCAGATACCCCACAGCAGTTGCAGAGCATTGCGCTCAGAGCCAACGTGTCCCCCGCTGTCCCGGAGATTATCTGGTATGTGGACGGGGAACCCTTTCAAAAAGTGGCATATCCTTACACAACGCGATGGCATCTTCGCGCGGGCTCCCACGCGCTCCAAGCCCGCTTCCCTCATGCCGATATACAGAGTGGTATTATCACTATTACCGTTGCTCCGTAGCATTTTCTCTACTATCCTCAACCGAAGTTGCTAGGGTGTGTTGACAGGTTGCTAATTCGGTAATTCTATATTTCCCCCAGATCCGGTAGGTGCGGTTTCCTAACCTATCACATAGTCGCGTGGGTTGAAACGGCGCAGTTAGAAACAGCGCCTACCAAATGGGAGCCCGGTAGGTGCGGTTTTTAACCGCACCGGACATCACTTGGAAATTACCCAATTATGGTGAATTAGATAAAGTAAGTAGACATTTACCAATAACTTCAACCTGCGCGAAATTTTCAAAGTCCCCCTGATAAGGGGGATTTAGGGGGTTGGCTGTGCATTGGGAGTGTCTCAGTAATTCTAAAATCTACCATAGTTTGCGTTTTCGGATCACAATCTAACAGATCGTGGTACAGAATACGACTTCTATGAAAAATGAACCAATGAACTAATGCACTAATGAACCCAAAACAGGAGGTTACAAATGGCGACACAAACGATTGATCGAATTGGCGACAGTTGGTTAAGTCAGCAGCCCATCTATCGGACAGATTTGGATCGCTGTACCCCCGCGGCTGCGCTTGATGCCGAACCACATCTGCGTCGTTGGCGGACGCTGACCTACGAAATCGACTCACTATCCGGCACCATGTTGATGGCAGGACCAGAGACAGCGGCTCCTACTGTTACCTATCCGTTGAACCTGCGCGGTTTATACGCGGTGTCTATTGGCATCCTGCCGATTACAGGTTCCGAAGAAGGACACCAGTTTGCAATTCTCCTCAAACGCAGTGGGGACGAGACGTTCACAGCCCTCACGCTGCCGCCGCAAAGCGACGGGGGACCTCACCATCATGAGCTTGTTGAGATGTTCTGGCGGATCACTGACCTGACCGGTCACGGTTTGCAGATTGGACAGATTGGCGCACGGGTGGCACCGGCTGATAATGCGGGTTCGTTTGAGTGTGCACCGGCGCGGCTGGCTTACTTGAAGCTCGTGCCGCTGACAGATGCGGAAACCCAAGCCTTTCAATCGGATCAGCAGGATGCTGACACCCGACGGTTGTTCGCCCACAATGACGCCCATGGTCCGCACTACCAATATCGTTTGACCACTCCCGAACACGTCAGGCGCGAGATTGAACCGTATCGTGACACGGATTTCTCACGCATCTATTGGGAAGCGGGCGGGGGCGACCAGACCTCATATTTCAGTGAAATTGGGCGGAGGCACACGATTGATCTCGGTGACTTTGGTCGTCGTGGGGATCGGCTGCACGTAGAAAGCTGGCATGAGTTTGAAGGACGAGGGATAGATCCATTCGATGTCGCGCTTGAGCATACACACGAGATCGGACTCCAGTTTCACGCCAGTTACCGCGTGGCAGGTTTTCATTACCCGCCGCCGCTTGATCATTTCAATACAGGCGATACTTTCTACAAGAGACATCCAGAGTGGCGAGGTGTAGACCGGACGGGTCGGCACACGCCACGAATGGCATACAGCTTCCCGGAAGTTCGCCAGTTCGTCGTCTCACTGCTTCGCGAGATGGCACAACGACCGATCGACGGTATCTGCTTACTCTACAACCGCCGAATGCCGTTGGTGGAGTATGAACCGCCAATCGTGGAGGGGTTCAAGCGACAATTCGGCGAAGACCCGCACGAGTTGGACGCACACGATTCGCGTTGGCTCTCCTATCGGACGGGCGTTCTGACGGAGTTCATGCGAGAGGTTCGCACCGCGATGGATCAAGAGGGGCACGCACAGGGGCGGAGGGCGCGTATTGAGATCTCAGCGATCGTCGGTGGCACTGAGCAGGAGAACCTCGTCAACGGAATGGACCTTGCGACATGGGTGGACGAAGGTTTGGTGGACACGCTTATTCCCTATACGTCGGGCCCGAACTACGACAGCAGCGTGACGGCGTGGACAGATCCAAAGCAACTGGAGCACTTCGTTAATCTGGTTCATGGAACGTCATGCGTACTAGCCCCGAATCTCATGCCGCGCCACATGACGCCGGAGGAATTTCGACGACGCGCCGCGACAGTCTATAGCGCCGGTGCTGAACACATGTTCTTTTGGGATTGTGCGGGGGGATCAGGACGTGCCAACTGTCGCGATACATGGAACGCACTGCGGCGACTTGGCCATCGGGACGAAATTGATGCGTGGCGAGCGTCAGGTGGGTCAGACCTGTCGAATCCGCGCATGGATCTATGCAAACTCGGCGATTGGGACCTGTCTTACGTCACACCCGGATAGCAAGTATGATAACGCTCCCATACAGGGGCGGTTATAAACCCCAATTTTAGTTCTTCTGTGGCAGAAATCTCCGAATCCTGACACTTACCAAATAACCCTGTCCACCCCAAAAATACACTCTTGAAAAAGAGCCAAGACCGTGATAAGATAGCCGAAGTTTCTAAAGCGTGTTGACATTAGATTCACCATCTCAATGAACCAATGAATCAACTATATAAAGGAGTATAATCATGAGCCAAACAATGCGGTATTTGTCTGATGGTCGGATTGAGGTTATTGGACAGGACGTGCCCGATCCGGGCGCGAATGAGGTACAGGTCACGGGTGGCGCGTGCGGGATCTGTTCGTGGGATCTGGTTACCGCCAAGTTAGGCGATAAGATGTCCCCCATGGCACCCCCCGGACACGAAGGGGTCGGTTATGTGAGCAAGATCGGCGCCGAAGTCACCGGCGTGAAGGAGGGCGATCGCGTTGCAGGTGGCGGATTTGCGACGGTGCGAAACCTGTCCGCGGAACGATTGTACAAGATCCCAGAATCTGAAAAGCCTGATCAATACTGGATCGTGGAGCCTGTGTCCTGTGCGGTCACGGGAGTCGATCACTGCCAGATCCAAGGTGGGGATCGGATTGCAGTCGTCGGATGCGGGTTCATGGGTTTGCTGATTATGCAAGGCTTGCTACACCATCCGCTTGACCAACTGATTGCGATTGATGTGGTGCAGAACCGTTTGGATGTGGCAAAGCAGTTTGGTGTGGATGAGGTGTATAACACGACTGAAGTCGATACGGCTGAACTGGCGGCAGACCTGAAAGCGCGGGAGATCGATGTGGTCGTTGATACATCGGGGCATCAGGGCGGGCTGAATCTTGCCACCGATATTGTCAAGCGGGGCGGACGGATCAATCTGTTCGGATGGCTCAAGGGCGATACTGCGACCTTTGATCCGACCAAGTGGCACATGGGTGGGTTTACGGTTGTGAATTCGTCGCCATCATCGAAGATTCGCGATACCTTTGAAGCCGCTATCCGAATGATACACAACGGCGTTTTCGATCTCGAACCATTGGTCACGCACACGGCGACGCTGGAGGAGTACCCGGATCTGATGCAACGACTTGTAGCGGGCGATCCAAGCTATATCAAGGGCGTTATCACACTCGAATAGCTCGCCCTTGCGGCGGCAATGATCGAAAAGGGGTTGTGTTATGACAGCGAAGACATTTCCGAAAACGGATTGGCAAATCGCTCCCCCTTCCGAGGTGGGGATGGATGCTGAGAAATTGAATCTTGCCAAGACGTGGCTCGATTCAAAGTTTGTGGATGATAGATATCGCATAGCAATTGTGCGGCACGGGTATCTCGTGGCGGAATGGACGCATAATATCCCAAGCGGAGAGAAGCATCACATCGCTTCTGCCAATAAGTCGATTCTGTCCAGTATGCTCGGCATAGCGATTGAGGAGGGCAAAATCGGAAGTGCCGATGATCTCGCTGTGGACTACTATCCTGAGCTGATGGATGTGCCGGAGGGCGAAGGTCCCAAAGAGGGGCGGTGGGCATTTGAGGCGAATCGTGGGATGACGCTGCGACATCTGATCTGCAATGTGTCGGGATATATGAAACCGGGCGAATCGCCGGGACAGGTGTTCAACTATCAGACCAATGGGATGTGTGTGCTTTCGCACTGCATAGAGAAAGCGTATGGGTTGTATGACATCAACCGTCCAGAAGAATCGCCGAAGATTTCGCCGCTCTACAAGGAGAAGATCGCCGATGTGATTGGTGCCGACTGGGAGTATAGATCGAGATCGCAACAGATGCACGACAGAGCGCGGCTCCACATCTTTGGGTGGGGTTCGGAAATTCGCACCAGTCTGCGAGCGTTGGCACGTTTGGGGTGGCTCTGGTGCAACTGGGGCAGTTGGGAGGGGAAGTCCGTGATCCCCGAAAGCTGGCTACGCGAGGCAACGGTGGTCGCACCCGATATTCTGGCGAACAGTCCTGAGAATATGTGGCGATATGGGCACGGATTTTGGACAAATCAGAAGGGCAAACTCTGGCACGACCTTCCCAGAGAGGGCTATGCCGCGTGGGGCGCGGGCGGACACTATGTAGTTGTATTTCCGAGCTATGCGCTGGTCGTAGCGATGAACCCCACCCCCTATCCGGGATCGTCACAACCTTACGAGACGCATACCGTCACTTGGCTACAGCAGCAGGAAGTTTTGAAACTGATCCTCGATGCGTGTGAGGCGTAAAACGTGAAACGTAAAACGTGAATCAACCAATGTACCAGCATCGTCGTGTGTCCTAAAGCACCAGAGGTGCGACATGTGGCTTTCGCTCCAGAGGAGCGATATGTCTATAGAAGCTGCTCCAGATGAGTTTTAAGAAATTAAACGGGTAATTCTATATTTCCCCCAGGCCCGGTAGGTGCGTGGGTTGAAACGGCGCAGTTAGAAACAGCGCCTACCAAACAGGAGAACGGTAGGTGCGGTTTTCACCCGCACCGGACATCGCTCGGAAATTACCCAATTAATAAATTAATCTTCATGAGGAGCGCAATGTGTAGGATTCATCAGTAGGTCGAGATTCATATCTCGACGTTCTACGTTAGTTTTAGATAGTGAGAAATTGAACTCGGACCGAGCAGTGAAGGAGGGTTAGCGATGACCGATGCGAGAAAACGAGAGCTACAAGCAGAATTGGATAGCATGACCGTCCATCAAGAAACGTTGGTAGGGTGGGACGAAAATACCCCGCCCAATGAAACCTTAGACCAGTACGGCAATCTACTGGCACAAAATCGGGGCGTTGTACCGGTGCCGGACAATCGATCCCCCAAGCGTCGGGTGTACGATGATCCGGGGGTTGAGGCACTACGGGAACACCTACAAGCGCATAACGGGATTCGCGGTCTCGAAATCTGTGACCCCAGCGAAGTTGAGCGCGCCGCCCGGATTTTCCGTAGAGATGGTTTCGTGGTGGTGCGCGACCTACTCAATGCGGAACAGCTAGCGAGTTGGAGAGCGGGCTGCGCCGAAGCACTGAAACAGATCTTAGAGACCCCCGGTCCGGGCGAGCGAAAATATATGACCGAAACCGGACGGCTGCCACACCGATATAGCTACGGCACCTGTTCCGCTTCGAGGCAGATGCTCCACCATCCCGCTTGGGCGAACATGATCGACCTGCCGACGACCACCCCCATTGTCACGGAGATCTTCGGTTCTTCCGATTACCGTGTCTGGGGTTCTGGTGGGGATCTCTGTCTGCCGGGCGCAGTCGAATATCAACACCTGCACTCCGATGGCAGAGATGGGCAGCACCTCTCGGAAGCGCGTATTGAGCAGGCGAGGCGGGTCGGCGTTGAGTTCGATACCGACAGTTCGGGGGACTTCGATGTGCCGACAATCAAACTGATTATGGAGATGACACCGCCGACGGTGACCATCAACTTCCTGATGGCAGACCTCACGTGGGAGAACGGTCCCATCCGTCAGATTCCGGGGACGCACGTCGCGCAGCAACCACCACCGGTAACCGACGATGAACCCGATTGGATGCGACATTCGACGCTCGTCGGTGCCCCCGCCGGTGCCGGTGTCTTCCGCGATAACCGGGCATGGCACGGCGCGACCCCCAATCTATCCAAAGAGGTCAGGGCACTGCCAAACGTCGAGTATGCCGCCCCGTGGCGCACGCAGGACGGGTTTAAGGTGGTCATGCCCCATGAAATGTGGGAGACAATGACGCCGCACGGCAAGAAATTATGCGAATGGATCAAAGCAGAACCGGGCGTTTGGCCCCCTGGTGCCGGCATCATGCACCCCCTTGCAGGCGCGCGAGAAGAAGCAGCAAAAGGATAAATGCTATTGTGACCAGGAAGGACTTTTCGTAGGGAACGCAGATCTGCGTTCCCTACCCACCAATGAACCTACTTAGGAGGCAACCCATGTTAAACTGGGGCGTTATGAGTGCCGGCGGCATCGCCTATGTCTTCTGCAATGCGATGCGCTTTACCGACTCCGGGGGTATTCTTGCGGTCGCAAGCCGTACCCAATCTCGTATGGACAAACTGGTAGACGATTTTGATATCCCCCGACAATACACTGGCTACGAGGCGTTGTTAGAAGACGATGATATCGATGCCATCTATATCGCAACGATCCACCCGCTCCACGCCGAGTGGGCGATCAAGTGCGCCGAAGCCGGCAAGCACATCCTCGTCGAGAAACCGATCAGCATGAACCACGCCGAAGCCGCAGCGATGGTTGACGCTGCACGGGAAAACGATGTGTTCCTGATGGAAGCCTTTATGTATCGGTGCCACCCACAAATCGAACGGGCGGTTCAACTGATACAAGATGGCGCGATCGGCGATGTCCACATCGTTCGGGCGAGGTTCGGTGGACAGGTCGGTTTCAACCCGCAAAGCCGGATTTATAACCGCGAAATGGGCGGCGGCGGTATCCTCGATCTGGGCTGCTATACCGCCTCAGCTGTCCGCCGCTTCGCAGGTGCCGCGGCAGGAAAGTCATTTCTGCATCCGACTGTGGTAAAGGCAACCGGGAAAGTCGGTCCCACAGGGGTAGACCACATCGCCGCAGCCGCGCTCAAGTTTGAGAATGACATCGTTGGGGACATAGTTGCTGCGGTCGAAGGCAGCGTTGGGCGGGGTGTCTCCATCCACGGCTCAGAGGGCGTAATCACTATCCCGAATCCGTGGCTGCCCTCGTCGCCGTGTCGGGGTGCGAAAGAACCGCTGCCGCTTGATACCGTCTTTCCGTCATCGACGATCATCGTCCAACCCCATGGTGACGGCGAACCCACTGAGATTGAAGTGTCTGTTGACCGCGACCTCTTTACCTACGAGGCGGATACCGTAGCCAATCACATCGACGCACGCCAAGCCCCCGCGATGTCTTGGGACGACACGCTTTCAAATATGCGACTGTTGGACACGTGGCGCGAACAGGTTGGAGTAGTTCATTAGTACATTGGTTCATTGGGGCAAATGGACCGATGTACTTATTTAGGAATTAGGCGGTTGAGCAATCAGAACCAGGGATTAAACCCCGTCGTGGCGTAGGCGGGTTAATCCGTGGGCAAGGATAGGTTGGAAATCTGTCCCTACGAGAGGATTGTCTCTGTCGGTCTGCCAAAGTCGGAGGTATACGGAAGTTGGAGAGAAAGGGGAACTATTGTTCAGTTTCATCCTGAGCCGGGGGCTGATGAGAGGTGCCGTGCATAAACATGAGATGATTGGTAAAAGCCTCATCAAGTTTACTAAATCTCACGTTCATTTCACTGCGTAATTCTGTCATTTCATTGCGTACGTCCCTAATTTCGCTGCGTAATTCAATAGGTAAATCATTCAAATCCTTTCGGGGCGATACATGAAAGAAATACACAATGACATTTAGGAGTACCACACCGATAGCCACAAACTCGGCAGCTCCAAACTCCATGATAAACCTCCCTTTTCAGTGATATGACCTGCTTCTATGATAGCACAACTTGAAAAGCAGGTCAACTGAATATCCAAACTTAGTTAGGGACATTTAGTGCTCCCCGCAGGAATTAGGAAACGAGGAAACGGGAAAAAATAAACGCTCCCTCGTCCACTCTCTTACGCATCACTCGTTACGCACTGTTCTTCTAAGGAGACAAATCTATGCGAAAAGCTAACATTGCATCGGTCGGTTTGGGCGCGGTGGCACAACGCTGGCATCTGCCGACCATCGCTGAGTTGACCAAAAAAGGAGATCTGAACTTCATCGCCGTGTGCGATATCGATGAAACCAAGGCGAGCGAGACCGGGAAACAGTACGGTCTGCCCTGTTATACCGATGTCGAGGAGATGCTGGAGAAACACAAGGATATCGATGTCGTGGACGTCTGCGCCGGCGATTATGAGCATCATGTGGTGGCAAAGATTGCAGCAGAACATAAGATGCACCCAATCGTCGAAAAACCGATGGCGCCCACGCTAGCCTTCTGCGATGTGATCATCAACGCCTGTAAGAAAAATGGCGTTCACTTCGAGGTCGCCGAGAACTATTTCCGGATGCCGAACGATCGGATCCTCATCAAGCTGATTACTGAAGGCGTACTCGGTGACATCATGCGAGTCCACTTTATCGAACCGTCTGGGCGAGGCAGACAGTTTGTGCACGGGGCAAAACCACAGGGGATCGCTCGTCCTGTCTCGACGTTTGGCTCCCACTCCGGTGTCTGTATCGACATGGGGGTGCATCGGATGTCTCAGCTTCGGTTCTACGCCCAGAGCGAACCGAAACGGATAGCGGGGATCACCAAGCAGTTCGTCCCGAACACCGAAAGGGTCTACGAAGATTGGGGACACGCGCTGATCGACTTTGAAAGCGGTGCGGTCGGGGTCTACGAGGCATCACAGGTCGGCGAGGAAACGATCCGGTACAACCAAGTTATGGGAACAAAAGGGGTAATGACAAACGCTAACTACTGGACTTCGGATTTTCCACTCCGTGCGATGGTGGACGGCGAGATGACGGATATCCCGATCGAGAGGGAACGCCATACCGTTGATGGGGTCGATGTCCTGTCAAGGATAGTCGTCCACACCGATCCGCAGATTGTCTACGAGAACCCGTTCAGAGAATATGCGATAGACGATTGGAACGTCGGTACCGCTGAGGAGATCATGAGCATCGCCAACGCCGCGCTGTATGACCGGGAGCCAGAATACGGAATTGGTGGACGAAAAGATGTGGAGATGTGCATCGCACTATATGAATCTTCGCTTTTGGGGATGACCCCTATCGATCTCCCGATAACGGAGATCACCAAATATGAGGGTATGGTCCACGACGACTATCGCCAAGCGTTTGGTCACGCCCCCGACGAGATTTAAGCTAGTTCACTAGTGCTGACAAATGTAGCGCAAACTGTTAGTTTGCGTTCTCGGATCACAATCTAACAGATCGTGGTACAAAAGACATTGAGACGGGTTGACCTTTTGATGTACCCAATTCGGTAAATGCTCTAATGTTCACGCTTCAACAATGCGTTATCCTTTATCAGAATTGGTATTAGTTCATTAGTGCTGACAAATGTAGCGCAAACTGTTAGTTCGCGTTCTCGGATCACAATCTAACAGATCGTGGTACAAAAGACATTGAGACGGGTTGACCTTTTGATGTACCCAATTCGGTAAATGCTCTAATGTTCACGCTTCAACAATGCGTTATCCTTTATCAGAATTGGTATTAGTTCATTAGTGCTGACAAATGTAGCGCAAACTGTTAGTTTGCGCTTTCGGATCACAATCTAACAGTATTAGCAGCGTCCTCGTACCGCAAGAAGAGAGACACAGATGAGCCATTTTGACTACAAACCGTTCTACCGCCGTAACTTGCCGCATATACAGCCACCGGGGGCAACTTTCTTCGTCACATTTCACCTTGCGGGATCCCTACCACGGACTGTATTACAGCAGTGGAAAACGGAGCAATACCAACTTGAGGCGGAAAAATCGCGCCTGCTCAAGTCTCAAGATGTTTCTCATTTTGACGCAGTCGAAGATATAACATTTGAGCAAAAAGAGGAACATTGTGAATGGAAACGGCAGTGGTTCCGAAAGTTTGAAAAAACGCTAGATAATGCACAAAGTGGGCCACTATGGCTCAAGGATGGGCGGATTGCTAGAGAGGTAGCAGAGAGTCTGCACTACCGAGATGGGAAAGTGTACCGCTTGGACGCTTATTGCATCATGGCAAATCATGTACATGTTGTGTTCGCTCCACTTGCAATACAACCTTCCGGAGAGGCGCAAACTAACAGTTTGCGGTACAACACGCTTGCGTCCATTATGCAATCGCTTAAAGGTTATACAGCGCGGAAGGCAAATCGGCTATTAGGGCGTAGTGGTGCATTCTGGCACCATGAAAGTTACGATCATAGTGTGCGGAACACAAGCGAGTGGCAACGGGTTGTCACCTACGTCCTTAACAATCCTGTAAAAGCGGGTTTAATCAAGGATTGGAAAAAGTGGCGGTGGAGTTATTGCCGGGGCTTGCACGGTAGCGCAAACTGTTAGTTTGCGTATTCGGATCACAATCTAACAGATCATGGTACAAAAGACATTCAGACGGGTTGACCTTTTGATGTACCCAATTCAGTAAATGCTCTAATGTTCACGCTTCAACAATGCGTTATCCTTTATCAGAATTGGTGTTAGTTCATTAGTGCTGACAAATGTAGCGCAAACTGTTAGTTCGCGTTCTCGGATCACAATCTAACAGATCGTGGTACAAAAGACTATGTTCTCTGCGCCTCTGCGGTGCATATCCTTTTTACGTTTCACGTATCACGTTTTACGTTGCTATTTTGGGAGGGAATACTGATGCCAAAAGATGAAATTTTTCAGGAAACCGTTACGCGTGTTGAACAGCCGTCATCACACTATACGTTACTTCGTGCGCCCAATGGGGATTATCTCGGCGCGTCCGACGAGGGATTTGCGACCTTTGACTATGTGGACGACAAGGCGATATGGGACTCCGACGGAGAAGGCTATCGCCATGTAGCAACCGGTCTCACCGTTGGGGTGGAATCGCCCCGTTCCAAAGATGGGGACTACCTCCGTCATGGTGGGAAGTGGCTCGCCAGTAACGGGGCACTTAGCGATGCAGCCGCGCTGTTCGTCCCCGGACACGGTCCCGCACACATGCCGTCAGCGTATCTAGAATCGTTCAGGGAGAACGGCTGGGTCTGCGTACCTGCGATCATCGCGCCCGATGTCCTTGAGGAGTTGGAACGGGTCAGCTACACCGGTCGGTGGGAAAGCGATGGAGAGTTTGATCGGAGCGTTGCGCCGATGCTCCAGACTTCAGCAGTGGCGAAAGTAGCGACCGAACCTGTCTCCTTGTGGCTGATGCGCGAATATATGGGGGTCCAAGACATTCGGCTCGGACATTCGCCCGGCTTCGCCATACTCCCCAAAGACGACGGCAAACGGAACGTCCAAGGCTGGCATTCCGATTTCCCGTACCTCTGGGGCATTGCCGGTAGGACAAAGGACCGGATACCTGTGCATCAGGTCGATGGATTCGCCATGGGTGTCCAGCGCAACCTGTGTGTATCGGAATTTCGTAAGGAGAACGGGGCGACCTGTTTCAAACTCGGCTCACACGCACTCGGCGCAGGACCACCCGTCGAGTGGGGCACCGGAAACGCGAACAAAGAGCCCGGACATCGCGAAGCGAGGGGGCTGCCCTACACCGGTCCCGATGCCGATGTCGTTGAGGCACCGCCGGGCAGTTATATCCTCTACGATTCCCGGACCTGGCATCGTGCCGGCGTGAACCGCACCCCGCATAAACGCGCCGCCATGTTGCAGGCGGTGATCCCGATGTACATGCTGCCGTTCAGGGACACCAGTCGCGTGTACAAGAATTTCATCAACGGTCCCTTTGTCGAGGAACTGACCGAGCTTGAGAAACGGGAGCTTGAATCGCTTATGGTGAGCAGGATGCTCAGTCCCGAAGGGCCGCTGGCAATCACCATCGACGACGAACTAACCGAACGCATCCGCCCTACTGATTGATTATGTTGTCTGAATCACGAATAAAGTAGTAGGCATACTCCGTATGCCGTAACCACAGTTGATGAACCACTGAAACGGATAGCGCGGATAGGCGAACAAAACAGCCACCGCGCTGTGATTCCTTCAGCTAGCCAAATACACAAAACTCGCAACCGTCTTTCGCTCCGGATGAAGATTAATTTATTAATTGGGTAATTTCCGAGCGATGTCCGGTGCGGTTTTTAACCGCACCTACCGTTCTCCCGTTTGGTAGGCGCTGTTTCTAACTGCGCCGTTTCAACCCACGCACCTACCGGGCCTGGGGGAAATATAGAATTACCCGTTTAATTTCTTAAAACTCATGAGGAGCGATATGTCTATAGAAGGGCGACATGCCCAATCCCCGCGCTCCAGCGGAGCGCAATGTGTATACTATGAATGAATTATCACACCCGTAAGTCGGGCAGCCTCGATAAATCGGGATCCAAAGCGACTTGCCCGACCCATAGCCCCAGAGGGGCGACATGTGTATAGAAAAACCGAATCAACCCACATCAAAGCCCCAGCGGGGCGACATGTGTGTAGCATTGGGTCAATGCGCGATAAAACGAGAACACTCCTGATAGGTTATCTTAGTGAATGTGGTTATTTATAGTGGCTCGTGCAAAAAGAAAGTGCTAAACACAAAGAAAACTGTAGGGGCAACCCTTGTGGTTGCTCTTTTGACTTTAGGAGCCTAGAAAATGAATAACATAGTACACAGAGCCGAGCAAATTTATCGAGACGGGTTGATCTTGATGGAGTACAAATACTATGCCAATGCCCTAGCCTATTTTGAACAGGCTATCGATCTCAACCCCGATTTTGCCCAGGCGTGGTTTCAGGTAGGTCGTTGTCGTTCTAAATTGGTCCAACGAGAAATCGAAAATGCTGAAGAACATCTATACACTGATGAGGTATCTGAGCGTTATCAAGGTGCAATAGAAGCTTACCAAAAAGCGATTGAACTTCAACCGGACTACGCAGACGCGCGCAGCTCTTTAGCGGAACTGTTCGACTATTTTGGAGAAAGCCAGTGGGGAGAATTAGAGTTTCCATCTGATTACATGCGGGCTATTGAATGGTATAAGCAAGCCGCCGAAATTGACCATGATTGGGCTGCTGCTTATCACCAAATTGGTCAGATATACACTCTGTTGATGGAAAATTGCGAGGATTATGAAATCAGAGATCAGATAAACTTCGACGGTACACTTGGCATTGCAGAGGCACGTATAGAAACCTATCAACAACTCATTGAAATCCAACCCGATGATGCTAGCGCATACTACGAATTGGGCGAAGCATGCACGCGTTGGATTAACCCTTTCATCACGCTGGAGGAAAACTATGGTGACGAAACCAGAGATGAAATTGAGGCGATGAAGCAGGACAAACATCCTCAAATTCAAGCTGTTCTCAGAAGCGCGATAAAAGCATATCGCACAGCCGTAAGAATTCAGCCCAATTATAGGGAGGCCTATAACGAATTAGCTGAGGCGTGTCAACGGATTGGTCTATTTGAGGAAGCAATTCAAGCCTACAAACAACACATTGTACTTGGTGGGAAGGATTACTTCTCGGCTCCACACCGGAGTCTTGCAGAGGCCTACCACGGTTTAGGCAAACAAAACTTCGCCGATGGAAATTACATACAAGCGATTGAATGTTATCATAGTGCTATAATGGCAGACTCGAGTTATGATGCAGTGTATTACGATCTCGCTGTTGCCAATGATGAAGCTGAGTGCTATGAGCTAGCAATCCTATGGTACGAGCGTTCGGCTCCATCACACATTAGAACTGTAAAGCCGGATTATGAACCTACAACACGGTGGTACACGGATATAAGGTGTTCTTATCGCTATCTCGATCTATATTATCGTATGGGGAAAGCGCACCACAGGCTTGGTCGCTATCAGGACGCTGTTGAAGCATACCTGAAGGCTATTGATCTCCAGATAGCTATCGTGGATGCATATAATGAAGCATGGGCGGACGTGCAGATGCAGTCTGCTAGACTTAAAAAAAGTAAAAGGCAAGGTTTTTTACGGTGTTTTATGCCTGAACCACCACAGTACCCGGAATGGTGGGACGATATTGTTCAAAATAGAGAATCTGCTTGTTGTCATAGGCCTCTGCACGATGCAGAAACAGAACAGTGAGGACTGCCTGTAGGTCAATTTTCCAAAATCGACGGTTTTGTGTCGAGATGTGAATCTCGACCTACTGGGGGAAATGAACCAATGAACCAAAACAACGTGAGATAGGTGTAAATTATGTCAAATCGTAACACCCGAATCCGAGACAATCACGGACGAGGCACGGTCGGTGATTTCCTGAGGTCCAACATCGAGAACGGTTCGTCCCTCTCTGTGGTATCAGCATACTTCACGATCCACGCCTTTGAAGGGCTCAAAAAACATCTGTGGAAAATTGACGGGCTTCGATTCCTGTTCGGTGAACCTGACTTTATCAAAAACCTCGACGCAAGGAACACCGATCCGAAAGCCTTCAAAATTGAGGACGAGGGTTTGCAGCTTGACAAGCCGCTTCAACAGAGACCGATTGCTAAAGAATGCGCTGACTGGATAGACCAGAAGGTGGAGATTAAATCAACCCGGCAATCGAATCTACTCCATGGGAAAATGTATCACATCGCCAACAACGACGCAGAAAAAGCCATCATGGGCAGTTCCAATTTTACCGTGCAAGGACTCGGGTTGAGTCAGTCGAACAATAACATTGAGCTCAATCTAGAGGTGGAGGACGACCAAGACCGCGGCGACCTGAAAGCGTGGTTTGATGATGTCTGGCATGACGATAAACGGGTCGAAGATGTAAAAGAACAAGTAATCGCTAGGTTGGAAAAGCTGGGGGACGATCAGGCACCAGAGTTTATCTATTACAAGACCCTCTACGAGTTGTTCCGGGATGAATTAGAGACCCGCATGAACAACGAGCAGAAAATAGAGGACACGCACCTATACGACACACAAATTTGGGATACGTTGTACGACTTCCAGAAAGATGGCGTAAAAAGCGTCATCGCCCGTCTGTTACGGCACAACGGCTGCATCCTCGCCGATAGTGTGGGATTGGGCAAAACCTACACAGCATTGGCGGTTATCAAGTTCTTTGAATTGAGAAATGAGCGTGTGCTGGTGTTGTGTCCCAAAAAATTGCGTGAAAACTGGGCCCTGTATCCAGTGTATTACAGCCAACGCAACAACCCTTTCGAGGGGGACAAATTCGGCTACTCACTGCTATCGCATACCGACCTATCCCGTTACGAAGGCGACGCCGACGGCACCGATTTGGCAGGCTTTAACTGGAGCAACTTTGACTTGGTGGTGATCGACGAATCCCACAACTTCCGCAACGATACCAAACCCACCCTTGATGATGCGGGTAATATCACCCGCCACAGTCGCTACACGCGGCTGTTAGAGGAGGTCATCAAGGAGGGTGCCCAAACGAAGGTGCTGATGCTTTCAGCAACGCCGGTCAACACCTCCCTCATTGACCTACGGAATCAGATCTACCTGATGACCGAAAAGCGTGAAGAGGTCTTCCAGAAAAGTTTGGGAATCAGCAATATCCGCGCTTTGCTAGGGCAGGCGCAAAAGACGTTTAAGGCGTGGGAGGACAATCCCGACGCGGGTGGCGGTAGAGATAAGTCGAAGTTACTGAATGAATTGGGTGCCGATTTCTTCCAGCTGCTCGGCGGTGTTTCTATCGCCCGCTCTCGACGGCACATTAAAAGTTTCTATGCGGACGAAATCGACAGGATCGGACAGTTTCCCAACCAACCGCCACCCGAAAACCATCACCCACCCACCGACCTGACCGGCGCGCTCTCTTATAAATACTTGGCGGATCAGATAGAGAAATTCTCCCTGTCTGTCTACACGCCGTCCAGTTACGTTATCGGTGAAGCAGCAAAACAGCGATTGGCACAAGAGAAACAGGACTTCCGTTTCAACCAGTTGGACCGTGAGAAGTTCCTGATTGGAATGATGCAGACCAACTTCCTGAAACGTTTGGAGAGCTCCGCACATTCCCTCACGGAAACGCTCCAACGCACAATCGGCAAAATTGACGACTTGTTAGAAAAGATCGATCGCTACGAACAAAATCAGGGGATGCTGCAAACGGAGGGCAACACCCTGCTAGATGATGACATCTTGCCGGAGGACGACGAAGACGATGAGGAATTCTTGGTAAATCGTGCGCGTCACCCCTATCACTTGGGAGAATTGGATTGCGCTTGTTGGAAAAAAGATCTCATCAGGGACAAGGGGACGTTGGGGGAGGCGTTGGAGAGCGTCAAAGGGATCACGCCGGAGCGAGACGGCAAACTTCAAGCGATTAAGGTGCATATTCGGGACAAGGCAGCACACCCCCCGACCGACAAGGACGGGGAGATCAACCGCAAGCTGCTGGTGTTCACCACTTTTAAGGACACGGCGGAATACCTCTATGAAAACCTATCGGATCTGGCAGCGGAACTGAACCTGAAGGTGGCGATGGTCTCCGGTGACGTGACGCGAACCCAATCCCGCCCAAACAACTTCAACGCCATCCTGACCAATTTCGCACCACGAGCCCGGGGACGCGCTGAGGACAACGACGATGAAATTGACCTGCTAATCGCCACCGATTGCATATCGGAAGGGCAGAACCTACAGGATTGCGACACGGTGCTGAACTACGACATCCACTGGAATCCGGTGCGGATCATCCAACGTTTCGGCCGTATTGACCGCATCGGCAGCCGCAACCTCTCGGTGCGAATGATTAACTATTGGCCCACCGAGGATATGGAGGTATATTTGCGCTTGCAAAGTCGGGTGGAGGCTCGCATGGCACTCGCGGACGCCGCCGCAACCGGCAGTGAAGACCCGTTGAACGAATCGGCATACGAACAAGCCCAGATGGAACTGAATTTCCGTGACCAGCAACTGAAACAGCTGCGCGAAGAGGTGCTAGACTTCGACGACCTCTCCGACGGGGTTGTTCTGAGCGATTTTACCCTCGATTACTTCTTCACCCAACTGTTACGGTATCTGGAAAAGAACAAAAAGGAATTGGAAGCGACGCCTAACGGGGTGTATGCTGTCACCCACGATGAAAACCATCCGACAGAAACCGGCGTCATCTTTTTTCTCCGCCAGCAGAATGCCAGCACGGATATACAGAGAAAAACAGCCAGTCCCATCCACCCCTTTTATGCGGTCTATATCCGCAACACCGGTGACATCCGCTACGGTTGTGCAAACACCAGACAGGTGCTGGATCTATTTGAATCGGCGGCGGTCGGTAAGATCGATCCGTTGCATAACCTGTGCATCCAGTTTGACACCGACACCCAAAACGGCGAGAACATGACGCTGTATAACGGACTATTGAAAGCGGTCATAAACCACATCAGCAGGGCGCATACAACGACGCAGAGTAACAATATGGGACTTGGCGGCTCACGCGATTTTGAACTGCCACTGGATTCCGAAGCACCCAGAGATACCAGCGATTTTGAGTTGGTGACATGGCTAGTGGTCACAACCCCGCAGAAAAAAAACTGAAAACGGGAAAACCAGAAAACGAGACAAGGTATCCAGTCCGTAGGTTGGGTTGAACGGAATTGATGAAAAATACACCGCCTAGCAATTGGATGTGTAAAGTGGATTCCGGGTGGAAGCACTCTAGCAAAGTGAAACCCAACGTTTAATCGTCCTAAATTTGAGATGTTGGGTTTCACTGTATCTATATCCAAAATGGTGGTGTTGAAATGCGGCACGTAGATTGTCGTTGATGGGGTTTCGGTCTTAGCCGTTCAACCCAACCTACGATACTGATGGCGCGGATTACACAGAGGATTCAGAAGACGCATTGCCCAGTATTCTATAGACATTGCGCTCCGCTGGAGCGAAAAACTGAACAAATCAACGATAACGTCCAGTCAGATGTGGTGCATTGGTTCATTTAGCACCAGAGGGGCGACATGTCTATAGCCGGGCAATCGGCTCCTCATTCAAGTCCCAGCGGGGCGGCATGTGCCATTTGTCTGAATCGCGGATTAAAACGGATTTAACGGATTACACGGATAAGGCAAAGAAAATGGGAAAACCAGCTTTTAGCCCCAGCGGGGCGATATGTTTATAGTACGCGAAATACGCAAATAACCAAAGCCCCAGCGGGGCGACATGTTAGGACTTACACAGTTCAGGTTGTAGGGAACGCAGATCTGCGTTCCCTACGGACATAACAAGGGATAAAGCACATGAACAACGAAGAAATCAGCAAGAAGCAAGAAATCGAATCCGCCTTGGCGGCGATGATTGACGACGATTTTTTGGAAACCTCAAGGGAGCTGTTGGAGGTTTTGGGCTACTGTAGCGCCCGGACTGCGAACTTCCCGGGAACAGCGGAGGACTTTATCCGGCGGTTTCCAGCCCGGAACGAAAACACCGACACAGAGCGGGAATTTCGCAACAACGTAGAATCAGTAGAGCTGGTGTTTCAGGTCACGAGCAGGGAAATTGCCCCCGATGATCAGTCAATGCTGTTTGAGGCACCAACCTTTGATGAGGGATATGTAAGGACTTTCACCTTCTTTGCAATCGAATTGAAAGATTCAGACTATCCCCGCGGCAAATATGCCCAATTCACGCGAGAGGTCAACAAGCGGCTGGTGATGCCGGTTGTGGTATTCTTTCGTGTTAAAGACCGTTTGACCATAGGCTTTGTCGGTCGCCGTCAACATAGGCTTGACCAGGACCGCGACGTGCTGGAACAGGTCACGCTGATTAAGGACATTCACCTAGATAACCCACACCGCGCTCATCTGGATATCCTGTTTCAACTTTCGTTGGCGGAATGCGCGAAGTGGATGGCTGCCAACTATGAACAGGAGAACTTCGATGGGTTGCTCGCGGCGTGGCTTGCCCGACTCGACACCTCCGAACTCAACAAACGCTTCTTCAACGAACTCGCCAACTGGTATTTCTGGGCGGTCGATCAGGTCACGTTCCCAGACGACGCAGGGGAAGATGTCGAAGTCCGCAACGCCACCAGCGTGATCCGCCTGCTCACGCGGTTCATTTTTGTCTGGTTCATCAGGGAAAAGGGATTGGTGCCCGACGCGCTCTTTAACCCAAACGATCTCGATGGCATTCTCGAAAACCTCGATCCGGGGGAAAGCACCTACTACAAAGCAATTCTCCAGAACCTGTTCTTTGCCACGCTCAATCAGGAGATGAACACCGCGCAGCATCCCAATAACCGCAGATTTCGCGGTGAGGGACGACAGCACTATAACATCACATCGCTCTATCGCTACAAAGACTGTTTCATTGACCCGGACGATGCCCTACGACACTTTGAGACGATCCCTTTCCTAAATGGTGGTCTATTTGAGTGCTTAGATGCACCATCTAAAGATGATCCTACAGAGATTCTACGGATTGACGGCTTTTCTGACCGAAACGACATTCCGCTGTGTGTCCCTAATGAACTGTTCTTTTCCGATGAACAGACCGTTGACCTCAATGCCGCTTACGGCACAAGAGGGAAACGACATAAAGTACGCGGTCTGGTTCATATTCTCAGCAGCTACAAATTCACGATTGCCGAGAACACCCCGATTGAGGAGGAGGTCGCCCTAGACCCCGAACTGCTCGGCAAGGTGTTTGAAAACCTGCTCGCCGCCTACAACCCCGAAACCAAAGTAACCGCCCGCAAGCAGACCGGCTCCTACTACACCCCCCGTGAGATTGTCAACTACATGACCGATGAGTCGCTGATCGCCTATCTCAAAAACGCGCTCATCCTCCACGCTGAGTCCGACGAACAAAAAGCGGAGATCGAGGAGAAACTTCGCGGGCTACTCGCCTATAACGATGCCCCCAACCCATTCGATGAAACGGAAACTGAACTGTTAATCAAAGCCATCGACACCCTCAAGATCCTTGATCCCGCCTGCGGTTCAGGCGCGTTTCCGATGGGGGTGCTGCATAAATTGGTATTCATTCTCGGAAAACTCGATCCGCGCAACGAGCAGTGGAGACAACGGCAAATCGCCAGAGTCGAAAGCACCATTGAGAGGGCGGAGGAAATTGACGATAGCACATTTCGGGAAAACACCATCCGTGAACTTGAAGGGGAAATTGAGAACATCAACGAGGCATTTGAACGGAATGAACTGGACTACGGACGGAAACTCTATCTGATTGAAAACTGCATCTACGGCGTAGACATCCAACCGATTGCCACCCAGATTGCCAAGCTCCGCTTCTTTATCTCCCTTATCGTAGACCAGCAGATTGACGACTCACGGGAAAATCACGGGGTGCGTCCACTGCCGAACCTGGAAACGAAATTTGTCGCGGCGAATACGCTCCTCGGTGTGGATAAGCCGTTGCAAACGCAAATCCGCAGCCCGCAGGTTGACCGTAAGGAGAAGGAACTGGAGGAGGTTCGTCGAAGGCACTTCACCGCCCGCACCCCAAGAACCAAAGCCAAATACCGCACCCTCGATGCCCAAATTCGCACCGAAATCGGTGAGCTCCTCAGAGATCTCGGCTTTCCCAATGAGACGACTGAAAAAATCGCTAATTGGGACCCCTACGATCAGAATGCAAGTGCGGATTGGTTTGATTCGGAATGGATGTTTGGGGGCGGGGACGGGTTTGATGTCGTGATTGGCAACCCGCCGTATATCCAGCTGCAGAAAAACGCCGGTAAACTAGCCAACCTCTACGAGGATACCGGTTACTCAACTTTCGTTCGCACCGGCGACATTTACCAGCTTTTCTATGAAAAAGGTTGTCAACTGCTTAAACCCCAGCACGGCCTGTTGGTTTATATCACTTCCAATAGCTGGCTGAAAGCTCAATACGGCCAAACCTTGCGCCGCTACTTCTCCGAGCAGCACACAGCGCTGTGCCTACTAGAAATGGGTAAGGATATTTTTGAAAACGCCATTGTTGATACTAGCATCCTTTTGCTGCGCGAAGGCAACAGCAATACAGTAAGGTCAGTCATCGCTGCAGTCGATATGGACAAATTGAACATCAAAGACTTCCCGCCCCAGACAAACCTGTGGGACCAAGTGCGCCCGGATGGCGAAAAACCGTGGAGCATCCTATCACACACCGAACAGAGCGTTATGGATAAGATGAAGGCAAAAGGAACACTGCTGAAAGACTGGAATGTAGCGATTTACCGAGGGGTTCTTACTGGTTACAACAAAGCCTTTCTCATTGGCAACGACGCTAAGGACGCGTTGATTGCTGAAGACCCAAACTCCGCGAAGATCATCAAGCCAATACTGCGAGGTCGTGATATTCAGCGTTACCGGGCAAAATGGGCCGGCTTGTGGCTGATTGACACGCATAATGGATATGACGATGTTCCCGCTGTCAATATTGACAACTATCCGGCGATCAAAAGCCATCTAAACGAGTTTTATCCGAGACTGGAAAAACGGCAGGACAAAGGCAGAACGCCTTATAATCTCCGCAATTGCGCCTACTACGAGGATTTCGCCAAAGAAAAACTGTTCTGGATTGAATTAGTTGAAAACGGGAGATTTGCTTACGATGATAGCGGGATATATGGCGAAGCCACATCGTTTATAATGACTGGCGAGTGTGTCAAATACCTCTGCGCTATACTGAATGCGGAGTTAGCTCGCTGGTTTCTTCAGCAGGTAGCACCAACATCTGGTATGGGGACATTACGCTGGAAAAAAGTCTATGTAGAAGCCATTCCCATCCCCAAAATCTCTACCGCTAAGCAGCAACCATTGATCGAGCTAGTTGACTGTATTTTGGAGGCCAAAGCAGCAGATCATGGCGTCGATGTATCCAAGCTTGAAAAAGAGATCAATCAGATAGTATACTTGTTATACGGTCTTACCCCTGAAGAAATTAAAATTGTGGAGGCGGCGGAAAATGTCTGAATCACGGATTAGACGGATTTAGCAGATAACGCGGATTTTTTCAATCCGTGTAATCCCTGAATCCGCGTCAATCTGCGATTCTGACAGCGAGGGAAGTGGGATTGTGAAGGAAGGGTAAACAGGATCAGCAGGGCTGCGTCCAAAAATCCAGTAAATCCTAAAATCCAGTAAATCCTGATTCAGACAGAGGGAAGAGAATGAGCAAACCACTAAAAGCGTTCATCACCTATTCGCATGAAGATGACCAAAAAAGAAAAAAATTGAGAACGTGTCTTGCTGTAATGGAAAATAACGGCGAGATAAACCCTCGGGACGATACTGACATCACCGCGGGTGGCAAAGCACGTCAGGAAGACATTCTTAAAGAGGTTGCCGATTCGGACTTGCTTCTCTACCTTGTTTCTGCTGCGAGTCTTGCGTCTAAAAACTGTAACAAGGAATTGATCGAGGTCGTGAGGACAGGAAAACGAGTCATTTCCATCATCCTTGAGAATTGCGATTGGCTGAATCATCAACTCAGTAACTTTCAAGCTCTTCCCGACAAAGGCGAGCCTATTAACAAATGGCAACCTGAAAGTGATGGTTGGCAAAACGTGGTGGACGGTATTCGAGAAGCTGTTGAAGAAATGCAAACTCAATCGGATTCGTCGTCCGAAACATCTGAAAAAGAATCACGCGCTGAATTGGCGTTCCAACACGGTAACGTTTTGATGATGATTGGGGAAGTCAACATGGCGATAGAGCACTACTCACGTGCAATTGAGTTTAACCCCAATCATGCCTCTACCTATAACAATCGCGGTGCTGCCTACGAGCGCAAAGGCGATATTGACCGCGCCATTGATGACTACACCAAAGCGATACACCTGAATCTCAATGATGCCATAGCCTATAGCAATCGTGGGGGTGCATACCTTGACAAAGGCGATATTGACCGTGCCATCGAAGACTGTAACATAGCGATAGATCTGAATCCTAATCATGCCTCAACCTATAACAATCGCGGTGTTGCCTACGAGCGCAAAGGCGATATTGACCACGCCATTGATGACTACACCAAAGCGATACACCTGAATCCCAATGATGCCATGGCCTATAGCAATCGTGGAGGTGCATACCGTGACAAAGGCGATATTGACCGTGCCATCGAAGACTATAACATAGCGATAGGCCTAAATCCTCGTTATGCTGATGCCTATAATAATCGTGGTGCTGCTTATAACAAACAGGGGGATTATGATCATGCCATCGAAGATTATACCTATGCAATACAATTCAAACCTGATTATGCTGAGGCGTATAATAATCGTGGGCTAGCTTACAGTCATAAAGATGATGGTCGGGCTGTTGGTGACTTTAATACAGCGATAGACCTGAAACCCGATTATCCCGAAGCTTATAACAATCGTGGTATGGCTTACGGCAAACAAGGTGATATTGACCGTGCCCTCCTAGACTTGAACAAGGCGATACAATTGGATCCCGATTATGCCGAAGCCTATAGCAATCGCGGGCTAGCTTACAATGGTAAAGGTGATTATAATCGTGCCATCAGAGATTTGAACACGGCGATAGAACTCAAACTTGATTATGCCGAAGCCTATAGCAATCGTGGTGCTGTCTTTGTCAGCAGAGGTGATTATGACCGTGCCATTGCAAATTTTACCAAAGCGATAGACCTAAATCCCAATAGTGCCGGTGCCTATAGTAATCGCGGGCTAGCTTACAATGATAAAGGTGATTTTGACCGTGCCATCAGAGACTTTAACAGGGCGATAGACCTAAATCCCGATTATGCCATAGCCTATTACAATTGTGGTCTCGCTTACGACAACAAAAGAGAGTATGACCATGCCATTGCAAACTTTAACAGGGCGATAGAACTCAACCCAAACTTTGCCGAAGCCTATACGAATCGTGGTTTGGCTTATCATTATAAAGGCAATTATAATGATGCCCTCGTAGACTTAAACATGGCGATACAAATGAATCCTGATTATGCTATATCTTATTACTATCGTGGTATGATGTGGTTGCACTTAAGAGAGTTGGAAAGAGCGAAAGCAGACTTGAAAATTGCCAAGGCGAAAGGGATTGAGAAACATGGTGTTCAGCTGCCAGCAGATCTTTCCGAAATGCTGACACCCCAGCAGTAAGTATCATCGCCGACGTTTTTGAATCTGTGTAATCCCTGAATCCGCGAAAATCCGCGATTCAGACAGTAAGGGAAGCGGGATTGTGAAGGAAGGGTAAACAGGATAAGAAGGGATGCGTCCAAAGATCTTGTAAATATCAAAATTTTGTTACCGACAATACACCCTACTGAAGGAAAGGAAAGAAATTTTTGATGGAAGAAATAAACTGGGAAATTCCGAGAATATCAGGGGATCCAATAAAACTAACGCTAAAGAGTGGTAATCTATTATTCATCATAGGAGCGAATGGTTCTGGCAAGTCGGCGTTGATACAGCGGTTCGTTTTGGAGAATGGAGGTAGAAAGGTTAGGCGAATAACTGCACATAGACAAACATGGCTCGACTCAGGAAGCATCAATTTAACACCCGCAAATCGTCAAGAATATGAGGGCTATGCACAAGAATATAACATGTACAATGAAGCTCGTTGGAAGGATCTCGGGGCGGAGCAAAACTTATCTGTTATTCTATTTGACTTGGTTGCTAAAGAAAACAGCCGGGCTCGCGCTATTACTCGCTATGTAGATAATCAAGACTCCACGAAGGCACAAGATCTTTCTGCTGTGTTGCCAGCACCTTTCGATCAGATAAATGAGCTGCTTGCTCACGGCAGGTTGACGGTTACGGTTGAAAACTCTAACGACCAAAATCTACTCGCAAGGCATCCACAAGGGGAGCCCTTCAGCGTTGCAGAAATGTCAGATGGGGAGCGGAACGCGATGATTATCGCAGCGCACGTTATTACGGCTGAACCTGAAACAGTGTTCGTGATCGACGAACCGGAAAGACATCTCCATCGATCGATTATTCAGCCATTTCTCTCGGCGTTGTTCGCCTTAAGAAGAGAAGATTGTACATTTATTATTGCAACTCATGAGATAGCACTGCCTGTCGCTAATCCGGATGCACAAGTGCTTATGCTCCGATCCTGTCAGTGGCATGGCAGCCAGTGCGCTGCTTGGGATGCTGATGTATTGGAACCGAACGCTGAACTCCCGGAAGAACTTAAACTCGCAATCCTTGGATCCAGAAAAAAGATTCTATTCGTGGAAGGCAAGCCTAGCAGTCCAGATTTTTCGCTTTACACTGCTCTCTTTCCCGAACTTTCTGTGGTTCCGCAGGGGAGTTGTGAAGATGTCCAAAAAGCAGTACTTGGGTGGCGAGAATCTCAAGGAATCCACCCTGTACATGTAGAAGTATTTGGCCTCATTGACCGAGACAACCGGACCCCTGAAGACGTGGAGAAACTCGCTGAAAAAGGTGTATTCGCTTTAGAAGCGTACTCGGTTGAGGCTCTCTACTATTGCTCAGACGCTATTGCTGCTGTTGCTCACCGACAAGCGGATTCCCTTGGCCTCGATGCCAACGAACTCATCAAATCTGCTAAACAGAAAGCAATTGATGCCCTGAAGGTGGAAGCGGAAAAAACACCTGAGCGAATGGCCTCGCTGCGATGCGAACGCCAGATACGCGAACAAATCTTGTCGAAGATTCCAGACAAACAATCGATTATGGATAACTCAATTCAACGAATTTGCGTATCTATTGATTCACCCTATTTTGAGGAACTTAATCGCTTCAATAAGCTCGTTGAAGAGGAAAAGCTAGATCAACTCATTGCCCGTTACTCACTGCGTAAAAGCCGCACCTTTGAAATCATTGCGACAACCCTCAGATGCCGCGACCAAAAGGATTATGAACGCATGGTTCTCGCCCAAATTCAGAGAGATAATCAGTTGGTTCAAGCCCTCAAAAGGCGTATTGGTCCGCTGTCTGAAGTGTTGGATTCGGTAGAAAACCCGCAAACCGAATAGTTAGAATGTCCATTTTTTACCTAAGTTCACTGTTCTCAAATCGTCTCAAGCGTCAAACAGGATGCGCGTTCCATTTGCTCTGTGAAATTCGGTTGACACCTAAGGAAATCCGCATTGTGAAGGAGAGGAAATCATGCAAGGACTGAACTCAGTGCCCGTTGGCTTTGATTACGCTCATACAGGTGTGCCTAACAGGAATACTACTACAGCGATAGATCTCACATCTAACGATGCTGGTGCACTTAATATCCGGGGCATCACCTATAGCGAAAACGGGGATCAGGACATGGCAATCGCAACCTTTAGCAAAGCGATAGCACTCAAACCTGATTTTGCCGAAGCCTATTATAATAGGGGATTGGCTTACTATGAGGAAGGCGACTATGATCCCGCTGTCAAAGACTTTGGCAAAGCAATAGAAATCAATCCCCATTTTGTTATTGCTTATAATAATCGCGGAGTTGTCTATCGCGATACGGACCAGTCTGATCTTGCTATTGTGGACTTTAGCAAAGCAATAGAAATCAATTCTGATCATGCCGAAGCCTATAACAATCGTGGGTTGATTTACAGTGATAGAGGCGATTATGATCGTGCAATCATAGACTTTAACAAAGCAATACAACTGAAACCGCAGCTTACCGAAGTCTATAACAATCGTGGTGCTGCTTATTGCGATAAAAGCGAATACGACTGTGCAATTGACGATTTTAACAAAGCAATAGGATTGAACCCAGATTATGCCAACGCCTATAGCAATCGCGGGGTTGCTTACCGGGATAAAGGCGAAATAGACCGTGCTATTGTAGACTTTGACAAAGCTATAAAATTAAATCCACAAAATGCCAATCCCTATGGTAATCGTGGGGCTGCTTACCATAATAGAGGTGAGGTTAACCGTGCTATTGAAGACTATAACAGAGCACTAGAACTGAACCCGGCTTTTGCCGAAGCCTATAACAGTCGTGGGATTGCTTATCGAGATAAAAGCGAAATAGACCGTGCTATTGAAGACTATGACAGAGCACTAGAACTGAATCCGGCTTTTGCCGAAGCCTATAACAGTCGTGGGATTGCTTACTGCCACAAAGGCGAGTATGATCGCGCTATTGTAGACTGTAACAGAGCGATAAAGCTGAAACCCAATTATGCCGAAGCCTATAACAGTCGTGGGATTGCTTATCGAGATAAAGGCGAAATAGACCGTGCTATTGAAGACCTTAACAAGGCGATACAGCTAGACCCACAGCTTGCCGAAGCTTATAGCAATCGCGGGGTTGCTTATCGTAACAAAGGTGAGATTAACCATGCGATTAAAGACTATAACAAGGCTGTAGAACTGAAACCGAAGGCTGTCCAGCCCTACAATAATCGTGGGGTTGCTTACTGTAGTATAAACGACTATACTCGTGCCATTGACGACTTTAGCAAGGCAATAGAACTGGACCCACAGCTTGCTGTGCCCTATAATAATCGTGGAGCTGCTTACTATAACAAGGGTGATTATACCCGTGCCATTGAAAATTATGACACGGCGATACAACTAAAACCGGATTATGGTGATGCCTATTACAATCGTGGCGAAGTGGGGTTACATATAGGAGAATGGGAAAAAGCTAAATCCGACCTAACGACTGCCAGTGAGAATGGGACCGATATTGTTGCTTCATTTCATAATCACTACAAAAGTGTTGAGGCGTATGAACGAGCAAATCGTCTTAAATTGCCCGAAGACATCGCCGCGATGCTGACGCAGCGCCGGCGGAGCCGCTTTCCCAAGACGGAAAAATTCTTGAGTGCCGACGGCACCCCCCTCGAATCGCCCGATGTGTTGAATTTGCTTGCGAAACTCCGCAACGCAGGCCCACCCCTATCGCAATACCTTCAGACGCGCCCTGCTTTCGGCATCAAGACCGGCGCGAGCGGAGCCTTTGTCGTGGATAGCGCGACGCGAGATCAACTCATTGCCGAGCACCCTGCATCCGCTGATATTTTGAAACCGTTTCTGCACGGACGGGACATCAGACGCTGGGAGGTAGAGAAACCGGATTCATGGTTAGTTTTTGCCCACCGTCGCATAGAGATAAATCGTTATCCCGCCATCCGAAAACACCTGGAACAATATAGATCGGTCTTGAGCAAAAGGGCGGGTAAACAGAAATGGTACGAGCTGCCAGTTGCCAAGCGCGACGCCGAGCGCTTTACGCAAACAAAACTGATTTGCCCGAATAGCTACAATCACCAAACCTTTGCCGTTGATACGGACGAGTTTTACTGTGGGGATACATGCTACCTTATCCCGACTGAGGAAACGTGGCTATGTGGGCTCCTCAATTCCCGCATTGTGGAGTGGTTCTATTCGCAGACTTCAAACCAATTAACGATTGATTATCTTAAGGCGCGCAGCCGCCATATCCAAGAAATCCCTATCCCTGAGCTTACACCAACACAGAAATCCCTGATTGGCAAAATTGTCGATTATCTCATCTTTCTTCAGGGGCAGCCGACGACGAGGGGCGGGGATTTGGCACACGCTCGCGATGCTGTGATGCTCGGGTATTTTGAGCGGATCATTGACGGACTGGTTTATGAGTCTTATCTACGTGAAGAACTGCATCAAGGGGAAAAACAGTTCTTCAAACCGTTGTTGGAGGAGCGGTTGCCGCAACTTGAAGAAATTCGGGGTGATAAAATGGCCGCGTTACGGGAGATCTTCGAGTGTCTGTATGAAAGAACGCATCCAATCCGGCGGAACCTTTTCTTTTTGAACAGTGTAAAACCGATCCGCATCATTGAGGACAGAACGTGAGAATTACCGAGATTGAAATTAAAAACTTCAAAGCCTTTTATGGAACCTACCGAGCTGCAAAGTGAGCTAAAGCAGTTATAGGCTAACGCAGGCTAATTCCCTGTCAGACCGCGAAAAGGGGCACCGACACTAAAATCTCAGGCGGCGACTACCTTCAACGCCGAGTATGACGATCTGGAATCTACAATTTCCTGCTTTAGCCCAAAAGCGCGAATTTCACCCGTTCCCAAAGTATTGTCAATTTTTTTTTGCGTTGGCATTGCGTTGGCATTTTTTTATAAGTTACGCACTTCAGTAGGGGGCAACTCCTAATGTATAATTGTGTATAATATATGGACTCCATCGTATGGATATTGGATTTATATGGGACGAAAACAAATATCAAGAGGTGAAACGGAGACACGGTGTCCAGTTTTACGAAGTGGTCTCTGCATTTGATGATCCAAATGGATACGACATCCCCGATCCCGCCGGGCATGAAGACCGGTGGATGTGGGTCGGGATAACCGCCGGTGGTCGGGTATTGGCAATTATTTTTTCCGATGAAGAGTTGCCAATCTACCGTTTAATCACTGCATTTGATGCAGGAAGGAGATTACGCGATGAATACGACAGAAGAAGAAGTAGAATTTGATTATCAAGCATATATGAAGGACTACGTGCCCGACCCAGACAAAATTCATTGGGGACCAGAGGCGCGTCAAAAACGACGAGAGGCAGCAATCCATAACAATCACGGTCTTGCTTATCGGGATGAAGGGGATTATGACCGTGCCATTGAAGCCTTTACTAAAGCGATAGAACTGAATCCCAACTATGCCGTAGCCTATAACAATCGTGGTTTGGTTTACAACAATATAGGCGAATTTGACCGTGCCATTGCGGACTATACCAAAGCGATAGACTTGAAACCCGATTTTGTTGAAGCCCACAATCATCGCTATGATGCCTACTATGCTAAAGGCGATTGTGACCGCGCTATCGTAGAATGCAGGGATATCACCCAAAAGGTTATTGGGGCTGCTCTTGAGGTGCATAGGTCCTTAGGCAACGGCTTTCAAGAGGTGATTTACCAGCAAGGATTGGCGTTTGAATTAGAACAAGCCGGTTTGACATTTGCCCGTGAAGTTAAGCGCGACATTTTCTATAAGGAATTGCCCAAGCCTATAGGCGCGCGTCGAGCGGATTTCGTGGTCGAAGAAAAGGTATTGGTGGAATTGAAGGCTATTTCTCGATTGGATAAGGTACACATAGCTCAGGTATTCAACTACTTAAAGGCATATCGGCTAGAAGTAGGATTACTGCTCAATTTCGGTTCAAAAAGTTTGACATTCCAAAGATTGATTCTTTCGCAACCGGATCGTCGCTGATGCAGATTGCACCGATTTAATCCGTGTAATCCTTTAATCCGCGATAATCAGCGATTCTGACAATAAAGAGCAAACAGAGCAAAAGAGGAACACCATGCGAAAAGCAGACCTACAACAGCAAGCGACTGAGTTAATCGAACAACTCTCAACGGAAAAACTGAAATCCGTCATTGGCTATCTGACTTATCTTCAGGATAAAGAAGCGTGGGAAGCGACTCATGAATCAGCGAGCGATTTTGAAACCGTCCTAGACGAGATAGTAAGAAAATACGATAGAGCATGGAAAACGCTGGCGAAACCTTGAGGTATTTGACAATCACCGATCTTGAGATAATCGCCGATCATATACAGCAATGGATTCAATAAGCATCACCGCCAACCGGGCTTTTTGAATCCGTGTAATCCCTGAATCCGCGATAATCTGCGATTCAAACAGTGAAGAAATCGCCACTGTGCAAGGACAAATAAAGTATGGCAGAAAAAGCGTCGCGCCGTGTAAAAACGCTGGATAGTTTTATCAAATGGGCAGCACAATTCAACGACGGCCAATATTTGTTTCGGGGTGTTTCAAAGGATACTTATGAAATAGAGGCATCCGCTTACCGCCGCCTGCCCTCAGAAGCGGACAAAAATCCGGATCGGCTCCTCCGAATCAATCAGGACTTAATAGAAAAAGCGCGTCTGCTGGGGCATGATCAGCAAAACGGTCAGCAGCTCTCTGATTTGGAACTCCTTGCAGAACTTCAGCACTTCGGCGCAGCCACCTGTCTGATAGACTTTACTCGCAACGCTCTGGTCGCGCTCTGGATGGCTTGCCAACAAAGTACTACCGGGGAAGCAAACGGCAAGGTCGTCGCTGTGCGTAGCGATGATTCTGCTCGGTTTGAAACGATTACTCCCAAATTGGTAACAAACGAAGATATTGATTACTTTTTTAAGGAAGATGAGCAGAGGGGATATCCACTCTACCAGTGGCAGCCTAAATACCAGAACAACCGCATTATTGCCCAGCAATCCGTCTTCATTTTTGGCGGTGCCCAAGTTGAGATAGAAGCCGAATGCGTTATTCTAAAAGGTGGTAAGGGAGATATTCTGACCTCTCTGGATAAAGTGTCAGGAATCACCGAAGGCACTATCTATCCTGACTTTGACGGTTTCGCCCGTCTACATGCCCAAAATAAACCTTACATTGAACCCGATCCGCAAGACCATCTGCAACGAGGCAGTGAGGTATATCAAAGAGGAGACTTGGATGATGCGATTGACCGCTACGATGAAGCTATCTCGTTACGCAACCCGGAAGGAGATTTAGAATGAGTTCACGAAACTTAACCGCTCGCCCCGAAGGGAGGGCGTTACAGCCCGATAAACAGACGCTCACCCGGGCATATTACAATCGGGGCCTTGCTTACGCCAAAAAAGGCAATCATGAGCAAGCCATCGAAGACTTTACCCAAGCGATACAACTCACCCCCGATTATGCCGATGCCTATTACCATCGCGGTAACGCTTACAGCGATAAAGGCGAATTTGCCCGCGCTATTGAAGACTATACCAAAACGATAGACCTCAAACCCAATTATGCCATCGTCTATAACAATCGTGGTAAGGCTTACGGCGAAAGGGGGAATTTTACTCGCGCTATCAAAGACTTTAACATGGCGATAGACCTTGATCCCTATTATGCCTACGCCTATAACAATCGTGGTGCCGCTTATCGCAGTAAAGGCAATTTTAATCGTGCCATAGAAGATTGCAGCAAAGCGATAAAACTCAAGTCGAATTATGCTGAACCTTACAGCAATCGTGGTGCGGCTTATCGGGAAAAAGGCGAGATTGACCGCGCCATTTTAGACTATGACAAGGCGATAGACTTGAAACCCGATTTTGTTGAAGCACATTATAATCGTGGAATTGCCTATGGGGAAAAAGGGGATTATGACCGCGCCATCGTGGGCTATTCCAAAGCGATAGAACTCAAGCCGGATCTCGTTGAGGCTTATAACAATCGCGGTAATGCTTACACCAAACAAGGCGAGTATGACCGTGCGATTAAAGATTATAACAGAGCGATACAGCGGAAACCTGACCTTGCTGAGGCTTATATTGGGCGGGGGATAGCACGGTTACACTTGCAAGAATGGGACAACGCAAGAATAGACCTAACAAGTGCCAAAAACATGGGGGTTGATATCATCGCGTCATTTCATAATGACTACAAAAGTGTTGCAGACTTTGAGCGGATAGCAGGCATTCAGTTACCCGCAGACCTCGCCGCAATGCTGACACCCCAACAATAAACATCACCACCGATGTTTTTTATCTCTGTAATCCCTTAATCCGTGCCAATCCGCGATTCAGACAATATAGGTAATTTTCTCAATATATCAGACATGATCCCAATGCGACACATGTCGCCCCGCTGGGGCTAGGGGACTTAGGGCACTGATATTCCGATGCAGCCACGCCTCGCGCTCCAGAGGAGCGCAATGTGTATCGCTCAGTTGATAGGGATTGGGGGAACTTAAAAGCCAATCGTTATCCACGTAAACCATTTAAGGGTGTTCAGTGAGAAAATAGGCTATAATAGACGAGGCTATGAATCTACCCCAATGCACCGAAATGGAGACTATTTGATTGATGACTACGCGATTCCAAATCTATTTACTACTGACAAGGCTCGATTTGCAGAGTCCCTATATTGCACAGAGATTGATCCTTGCTATCTGTTTTGTTATGTGTATAACGGGTTGTGGAAGGGCAAAAGATGTGCCCGTCCATGCTGACAAGGTGAAGTGGGGTTATGCAGCAGAGAATGGACCGGACGTTTGGGGGCAGCTTAATTCGGAATACAGCCTTTGCGGCGAAGGGACGCACCAATCACCGATCGACATTGTGAACCCCATGCCAACCGAACTTCCGACTATCCTTTATGAGTACTACCCTGCAACGGGTGTGGACATCCACCATAATGGACATACGATTGAAGTGGCGTATCCTGAAGGCAGCGGAATCCAGATCGATGGCACTCACTATCAACTGCTCCAATTCCATTTCCACGCGCCTAGTGAACATACGGTAGAGGGTAAACCGTTTGACATGGAAATGCACCTCGTTCACGAAAGTGAAGATGGCAATTTAGCAGTCGTTGGTCTGTTAATCGAGAGCGGTCGTCACCACCCTGCGTTTGATTCAGTCTGGGCATCTTTACCGTCTGCCCCGCTCGAAACACGGCGTATTGAGAATGTCACTGTTGATCTCGATTTGATGTTGTTGCCAAATAAACAGAGAACCGATGAGGCGGTGAAGGCTTTTCCTAGCACCTACCGCTATAACGGTTCACTGACGACCCCGCCTTGTTCAGAAGGGGTCAAATGGATTGTGCTAACAACGCCCGTCGAGATGTCTGAATCGCAAATTGCGGCATTCAAAGCGATTATCCACGGCAACAACCGGCCGGTACAGCCATTGAATGGGCGTGAACTGCTCCTAGATGTCACAGGAGTGCCCTAAATTATAGTGAGCCTTAGAATTAATGAGACACTCCAAACCAGTACGGTTAGGAAACCACCCCTCCCGTTCTGCCGTTTGGTAGGCGCTGTTTTCAACTGCGCCGTCCAGTCTACAGTTTGGTAGGCGCTGTTTCCAACTGCGCCGATGCGGTGCGATGAGAAACCGCCCCTACCGGGGACAAAAGTGTCTATTTATTTTTAGAATCTACCATAAAAGCTATCTCCGAATTGGAAGAGGTACATACAGCTCAACTGTTAAATTATTTGCGAGCCTATCGGCTGGAAGTAGGTTTGTTAATCAATTTCAGATCAAAAAGCATGGAATTCAAAAGATTGATCCTCTCACCCCCGAATCGTCGTTGACGCAGATAACGCCTTTAATCCGTGTAATCCCTGAATCCGCGAAAATCCGCGATTCTGACAATGAAGAAATCACCATTGTAGTGGAAAAATCATAAGCATGGAAAACCAACCCAATCCCCAAAACGACCTAAGCGCGATTTTGGAAATCATCGCCAAGATAGCAGAAAAATCAGATAGTGGCAATTATATCTACCGGGGTGAACCCAGACGCTATAGAAAAGTGTCATCAAGCCTTTGGCGTGTGTGTAAGAGAAAGATGAAGACGGAGGACTTTGATATACAGGCTATCGAAGGACCGATACTGGAGTCAGCAAAAAACTATACCCTCGAACAAGAAGAGATTGAAATCTGGGCAGAACTCCAACACTATGGGGGCCACACCAATCTTATAGACTTTACAACCGACAACCACATAGCCCTCTTCTTCGCCTGCGATCGCTTCTTTGACAAACCCGGCAGAGTTATCTTCTTGGGAGAGGAAGCGCAGGACGAGAATCGAGTTGAGAAAGAAACTCAAAATCCACGAAACCGTATCATAGCCCAAAAGAGTGTGTTCATTCGACCGCTCACAGGAGTTGTTGAACCAGACGATGTAATCATTATTCCAGCACACCTCAAACAACCGATATTAGGTTACTTGGACAAACATCACGGTATATCTGAAAAAACCATCTACAACGATCTCCATGGATTTATTAAAAATCAGGATATGTATCAGGTTACCTCTATAGCGTTTTATATCGGGTCAATCCAGCAACACACAGGAGACGCGGAGAATGCAGACACAAGCGAAACTTGAACATTACGATAAGGCAATTGAGCACTATAGCACAGCAATAGCAACGCAACCCAATTTTGTCATCGCCTACAACAATCGCGGCATTGCTTATGCTGATAAAGGTGAGTATGACCTTGCCATTGAAGACTTTAGCACGGCAATCAAGCTGAAACCGGACTACGCCATCGCCTACAACAATCGTGCGGCGGTTTACCGGATCATAGGCGAGTATGACCTTGCCATTGAAAACTGTAATAAGGCGATAGCACTTGATCCCAATTATGCCGAGCCTTATAGCAATCGTGGTGCAGCTTATCGGGAAAAGGGCGAGGAGGACCGTGCTATCGCAGACTATGACAAGGCGATAGAACTGAAACCCGATTTTGTCGAGGCATACTACAATCGCGCGATTGCTTACATCAAAAAAGGCAATTTTGACCGTGCCATCGTAGGCAATACCAAGGCGATAGAACTGAAACGTGACCTTGTTGGGGCTTATAGCAATCGCGGTGAAGCTTATGTCAAAAAAGGCAATTTTGACCATGCTATTGAAGATTATACCAAGGCGATAGAACTGAAACCTGACCTTGCCGAGGCTTATAACAATCGCGGTCATGCTTATAGTAAAAGAGGCAATTTTGACCGTGCGATTAAAGATTATACCAAAGCGATAGAACTGGAACCTGACCTTGTTGAGGCGTATAGTAATCGTGGTGAAGCGTGGTTACACCTCGGAGAATGGGAAAAAGCCAAGTCAGACTTGACGAGTGCCAAAGATATGGGACAGGATATCATTGGCTCATTTCAAAATGACTACGAAAACGTTGCACACTTCGAGGGTAGAAATGGGGTAAAGCTACCAGAAGACCTCGCCGAAATGCTGACACCCCAGCAATAAGCGTTACTGCCAATGTTTTTAATCCGTGTAATCCCTAAATCCGCGTCAACCCGCGATTCAGACAACGCAGAAAGGAGATGGCTCGGTGAGTAGGACAAAAGACGTGGACTTTGACTATCAAACATATATGCAGGAGAACGCGCCAGATCTAGACGAAATCCATCGGGGACCCGAAGCACGTCAGAAACGACGCGAAGCCGTCCTCCATAACAATCGTGGGGTTACTTACGCGAACAAAGGCGATTATGACCTTGCGGTTGAAGCCTTCACCAAAGCGATAGAACTGAACCCGAACCTCTCCATGGCGTACAGCAACCGTGGCGGTGCTTACCGCGACAAAGGGGACTATAACCGCGCCATCGAAGATTGCGACAAGGCGGTAGCGCTCAAGCCCGATTTTGCTCAAGCCTATAGCAATCGCGGGGGTGTTTACGAGCGCAAAGGGGATTATGACCGTGCCATCGAAGACTTGAGCAGAGCGATAGCGTTCAAACCGGATCTTGCAGAGGCGTATAGCAATCGTGGTGTTGCTTACGCGAACATAGGGAATTATGACCTTGCCATCATAGACTATACCAGAGCAATAACGCTGAATTCCAATGCTGCCCAATCCTACAACAATCGCGGTGTGGCTTACTATAAAAAAAGGGATTATGACCGCGCCATCGCAGACTATACCAAAGCGATAGAACGCAAGCCCGATTTTGCGGAAGCCTATTACAATCGCGCCGAAGCGTGGTTACATCTCGGAGAATGGGAAAACGCCAGATCAAATCTGACCGTTTCCATAGCGATGGGGGTAAATGTTAGCCACGGATTTTGTAACGAATACGCGAGCGTCCCGGACTTTGAGCGGAAAAATGGGGTGAAGCTCCCGGCAGACCTCGCCGCAATGCTAACACCCCAGCAATAAGCATCACTACCGATGGGACTTTTTGAATCCATGCGAACCTGCGATTCAAACAATAAGTGACAAACAGAATGAAAGGAGAATACCACCATGCGAAACAGAACAAAGTTTAGATGTTTCTCGGTTTACGGCGTTTTTGCACTATGCCTCCTATTAACAGTTTTCTTCTCAGGTTGCGATCTCGTTCAGCAATTCATCGCACCAGACGAACCCCCTGACAGTGTGGCTTCGGTCAAAATCGGCTTCATCTATAGTCCACCCGATCCGGGGACGACTCGGAACGGTGCCGAGTTAGCGGTTGCCCTCGCAAACGAGACTGGGGGCATCAACGGGCTACCGATAGAACTGCTCATTAGGGATGATAAAAGAGACCCAGTACTCAGTACCCAACACGCAGCGGAGTTAATTGATGCGGGTGTACTGGCGATCGTGGGACCCGACTACAGTGTGATCGCTGTGGAGGTTGGGGTGGTTGCCCAACAGTACAATATACCGATGGTAACCACCTATCCAACAAACCCGAATGTGACTAGAAACGGGAATTTTTCCTTTATGGGTGCTTACATAGATCCGTATCAGGCAGGCGTGATGGCGAATTTTGCGATCCAGGAGTTGGACGCAATAACCGCCGCGATCCTCACAGAAACAGGTAGCAGCTATTCTGAGGGTTTATCGAATATTTTCATTGAACGGTTTACTGCGCTAGGCGGCACAATTGCAGTACAGCAATTTTACGAGACCAGTGCGGAGGACTTCACCGAGCAATTGACGGCAATTGTCGCGGTAGAATCCCCCGTTGATGTTATCTTTCTGCCTGGCTTGGGTCCCGAATTCCCGCTCGCGGTTAAACAGGCAAAATCACCTACATTTGGCATTACTGCAACCTTCCTTGGTGGCGATGGTTGGGATCGACCTGACCTAGTTGAAATTGGCGGGACAGCGGTTGAAGGGAGTTTCTTTGCAAATCACTTTTCTGCCAGCGCACCGCCAGAGCGGTTAAGCGAAGCAGCACGTCAATTTATTGCCACCTATACTGCGGAATTTAGTATCGCACCCGATGGTCCTGCGGCGCTCGGCTACGATTCTGCTACCATTGTCATTGAAGCGATGCGGCACGCTGCTGACATGACCCCTGCGGCAATCCGTGACCAAATTGAGGCGACTCGGAACTATAGGGGAGCGACAACGCTATCACATTTTGATGAGAATCGACATGCAATCAAAGGTTTGGTCGTCAACACCGTTAAAGATGGGAAGATACAATTCCATCAAGTTCTATCACCATAACTATCACGCGGGAAAATCATGAGCAAGCAAAACCGATCCGACCCCCAAACCGATAAGCCATCAGACGAATCCACTTCACAGCTGCCGGATACCACACCCTCTCAGCCAATCAAAGAGCAGCGTGAGCAAGATTCGCCAAACCTGAAGGTGATTGATAACCCGCTTGAGGGTCGAATCCTGGAAATGGAATCGAAAATCACCCACGAATTGGACACGATGCAATCCAAAATAGATAGCGGCTTTTCGGGGTTGCGCGACGATATCTCCGACTTAAACGATTCCCTCAACGAGTCAATGGATCGACTTGAAAACTCGGTAGATCGATTCACCACGACGGTGAAATGGTATATTGTGATAGCCGGGGGAACAGCGGTTGTTGTGATCGCGCTACTATTGTGGAATATTTTCTTTAAATAATGGAAAAATCAATTAACGTAGGTTGGGTTGCGCTTGGTTCATAAGTCCCCCTGATAAGGGGGATTTAGGGGGTTGGTTGTGCATTGAAGGTGTACAAGTAATTATAGCATTCATCATAAATCCGTGCTAATCCGTGATTCAGACAAATGGAGAAAAAAATGGGGCTCACAAACACAGACAAAAATTGGACAACCGAGACAACGGTCACCGATGAGCAGGTGGCTTTCTACAATGAGAACGGTTACCTCAGATTTGGCAGGATCTTTACCCAGCCGGAATTGGACGAACTGCGCGATTACGTCGATGACATGATCGCATCGCTTCCCGAAGGGAAACGCCCGGAACAGATGGACGTGCCACACGTCGAGCATCCCTACCTGTTCAAATACCTCGCCGATCCGCGTGTCCTTGATGTGATTGAACGGTTCATCGGTCCCGATATTCTCCTCTGGTCAAGCCACTTTATCAGCAAACGGACGAGCGACGGTCTGGCGGTACCGTGGCATCAGGACGGGGTCTATTGGGGCGAGAGATTGCAACCGATGCACGTCATCACGATGTGGCTGGCGGTGGACGAATCAACGCTCGAAAATGGGTGTATGCGCGTAATTGCCGGCAGTCATAAACTCACGGATCGGCGGTACGAGAGCGTCGATCGCGAAAAGCACCTGTTCGGCAGAGAAGTCATCGCCGAGGATCTGGATGAGTCTAGGATTGCCGATCTGGAGTTGGCGGTCGGCGAATGCCATTTCCACGATGCGTTTACCATCCACGGCTCCGCCCCAAACACCTCGCAGAAACGTCGATGCGGCTATACGATGCGCTATATGCCGGCGGATGTCCGCTGCAATGACCCTTCGTTGAGATCAGATCATGAGATCTATCTCCTACGCGGTAAGGATCGAACGGACGGCTTCAACACCTACACCCCGGTGCCAGATTTTTATAGTGGATTCTAAAAATAAATGAACACTTTTGCCTTCCGGTAGGTGCGGTTTTCAACCGCACCGAATAGGCGCAGTTAGAAACAGCGCCTACCAAACGGTAGTTTCGTTTTCCTAACCCCACCGGTTTGGAGTGTCCAAGTAATTCTAAGATCTACCGTAATTCGGCTATGGCCGAGTCCAAAAAAACTCGGTTTCTCTGCCTTTACATCTTACGCATTACCAACTTACGGATTACGAACCATGTCAAACAAAAAGATCTATCCTCGGAATCAACTGGTCGGAATTGTCCAGCGGTTGAAAGCGGACGGGAAAGTTGTCGTGACGACCAACGGCTGTTTCGATGTGCTACACGTCGGTCACCTACGCTACCTGCAAGCCGCACAGGCGCTTGGCGACCGCCTCGTTGTCGGTGTCAACAGCGACGACTCGGTCCGTGTACTCAAGGGGGAGAACCGTCCCCTCGTTCCTGCGGATGAACGCGCTGAAATGCTCGCAGGCTTGGGGTGTGTCGATTACGTCACGATCTTCCCCGAACTCGATCCGATTGACCTGCTATCCGCCATCAAGCCGAACATCCACGTCAAAGGCGGCGATTACACAATCGAGCGAGTCATCGAGCGGGAAGCGGTTGAATCCAACGGCGGCAAAGTAATCCTTGGATTGAACGTGCCCGGCAAATCAACCACCGATCTCGTCGAAACCATCCGCGAAAGATATAATGATGCGTGAATCGTGAAACGTGATGCGTGAAAGCGGGGCATAATGTATAAGGTTCCTCAGTTCAATCAACCAATGAACCAACATACACGCCGTGGTTCTGTTCAACCTCTAAAACGGTATGACGGGCGGCCGGGAAGCTGCCATTGAGTACGCAACACCGTTTCTTTCTTCCTTAATCAAATTTGCTAGGACACCGGATATTAAGTATTTGTTAGTAATTTATTAAAGCTTTATTAGACGATTGTGGATAACTCACCGGGCTCAATAACCACAAGGGTTCCAGCCATTTTATTTTTTCGGATTTTGACACCGATGTCAAAACTGTGACGCACAGGTCAAAACCGTGATGCCGGTGTCAACATTGGGACACGCGTGTCAAAACCATAAAAATTGTGGATAACCTGTGGATAACTTTGCCTGAAACGTGAAAGCAGCGTCTATTATACCGTAACCGCAATTAAACCAAAGTAGTAGGCATACTCCGTATGCCGTCACCGCAGTGGATTCAAAGTAGTAGGCATACTCCGTATGCCGTAACCACAGTGGAACAAATGAACCAACTCAGAAAGGAAATCATAGGATGCAAATTAACATCAAAGTTGGAGATTTCAGGACGGAAACCACCGATGCGATTGTATTCGGGGTATTTGAGGGAGAACCCCTCGTCAGCACCGCGCAATCTGCCGATGCAGCGACCGACGGCGCAATTAGCGAACTGATTGATGCCGGCGACTTCAAAGGCGAACACAAACAGACCGCGCTGCTATACACGAGAGGGGGGTTCACCGCTCCACGGATTGCACTGGTCGGTCTGGGAAAAAACGAGGAGTTAGATCCAGAGAAGGTGCGTCAGGCAGCGGGCAAAGTTGTCCAAGAACTTCGGGATCTGGGACTAAAAGACATCACGGTCGTGTTGCCGCCGGAAACCCCGCCAGAAATAGCACAGGCTGCCGCCGAAGCCAGCCGACTCGCGCTCTACCAATTCAACCAGCACAAAACGGAGGGGCTCGATAAAGTCAAGGCACTCGACTCCATCACATTCCTCGTAACGGACGAAGCGACCAAGTCTATGGTCGAAGGGGGCGTTGCCGTCGGTGATGCGATTGCGGACGGGACAAACCTCGCACGCGATCTCAGCAACCAGCCGCCGAACCACTTGACTCCAACGATGCTCGCTGACAAAGCGGTCGAGGTCGCAAATGAGGTTGGGCTGAAATGCGAAGTCTTTGATCTCGCCCAACTCGAAGAGAAAGGGTTTCGCACCTTGCTTGGCGTGTCTCAGGGGAGTGCCGAAGAACCGCGATTTATCGTCTTGGAGCATATCCCCGAAGGTGAGGGGAAGGACACCGTTGCGTTTGTCGGGAAAGCGATCACCTTCGATAGTGGGGGACTGTCGCTCAAGTCCGGCTCCGGTATGATGGACATGAAGCACGATATGTCCGGCGCAGCAGCGGTGCTTGGCGCGATGCAGGTGGTCGGGGTTCTTAAACCGGATCTCCATGTCGTTGGACTGATTGCAGCGAGCGAAAACATGCCAAGTGCCACCGCTCAACGTCCGGGCGATGTTGTCGAAAGCTACGGCGGCAAAACAATCGAGATCCTCAATACAGACGCGGAAGGTCGATTGGTGTTAGCGGACGCGTTGGGCTATGCCGCCCAATATGAGCCGAAGGCGGCGATAGATCTGGCAACCCTGACCGGTGCTGTCATCACCGCTTTGGGGACCGTTGCCTGCGGGATGATGGGAACGGATAACTCGCTGATGGCTAAAGTCAGAGCCGCTGCGCAGAAAACGCATGAGCGAGTGTGGGAACTCCCCTTGTGGGACGATTACGACGAACTAATCAAAAGCGATGTCGCTGACGTCAAAAATATCGGAGACAGCACAGCAGGTACGATCGTCGGCGGGGCGTTCTTGAAGAAATTTGCGGAGGGCTATCCGTGGGTGCATCTCGACATCGCAGGCACGGCGTGGGATGTCAAAGGTTCATCATATGTTCCTAGCAAGGGCGGTACTGGCTACGGTGTGCGACTCTTAGTGCAGTTCGCACGCGATTGGACTTCGTGATTCTTGATATAGTAGGTCGAGATTCATATCTCGACGCAAGGCTGTCAATTAAGGAGGGGCTATTATGCTGCTGCGTTTTATCTGTGTTACGTGCCTGTCACTCCTACTATCCGGGTGCGCTGCCTCCATACCTCAACTTGACCTGACACCCGCACAGATGAACGGGATTGATCGCTTGATTGGTGAAAACTTCATAACCTTTCATGCCGATATCGAACCCATACTGGGAGAAGCGCGCAAAACGATAGAAAACGATACGCCCACCTATGACTTTGGGGAAAAATACCGATTCAGAGGGCTAACCGCAGGACTACTGAACAACAAAGTGGTAATGCTCTCATTCTATGCCAATAGACGCTTCACCCCACACGAGGCTATCTACGCGTTAGGCTATCGGGAATTACCCGAATATAGTTGGATTGATGGTAGACCTGTATACATGCTCAACACAGATAACGGCAAGCGCATCTTCTTTGTTGTCCAACATTCAGGCTGGACATTTGTCCGCATCTTCTCTAATGCACTAGACGTGCAAAAGCATTTCAACCTACAAATCACACCATTTCCATACCCGTCGTTCTATTTTTCACAGTCTAACTAGTGCTCTGTTGACATTTTGATGTCGCTAATTCAGCACATGCCATCATCGGGCAATCTGACGAATGTAGCGCAAACTGTTAGTTTGCGTTCTCGGATCACAATCTAACAGATCGTGCTACAAAAACTGCTTTTATGAAATAAGTTTTTGAAAAGGGAACTTCACGATGAAACACTGAGTTGGGTTTCACTCTACCTGTCTATACGCAGACGTTGTTGAATGACCGTGCCTCTATTGTCCTTGATAGAGATTCAGGTTTAACCGTTCAACCCAACCTACGTGCTGTGAAATGTCAACATGCCCTAGCTAATCATACCAGTCCAGATATGAGGGTTTTAGAAAGAACGCTTACGGGCGTCTCTTAATACAGGGAGGGGTTGAAATGAAGAGAATATTCTACTATCTCTTGCTGGCGGTGGGACTCGTGATTGGGTTTATGTTTATGTTAGGTGGACTTTTAGCGGCTTATCCCGTATTTTCTATGATTGGTTACATTGGGATTGCGATTATGATGTTGGCTCTCCATTTTTCGGATAAGGGTTGAGTCTTTTGTCGAGATATGAATCTCGACCTACACTAGCACAAGAAATCGACAATTACCCGGGTGGTTTAGAACAGATGGAACGGAGATCTCCGTTCCCTACGAATGACTCGGTTCTGCGTCCCGGTAGGGGTTTTCGTAGGGAACAACGATCGTTGTTCCCTACAACTACTGCAAAATGTTAATACGCCCTAGTGCACTGCGTTTACTTATCACGCATCACGTTTCACTGGATGACCTGAATCCCAAGTTCTGCCGCTGTCCGATGCAGGAAATCGCTCACCTCCGGCAATTGTTCCTCTTGGGCACCTTCGACAATCAACGGATACTCTGGATCAAGCGCGTGCATTCGGCGGATATAGGCTTTGAAATCCAGCATTCCCGTTCCGGCTGCACAGGTCGGCAGGTGTAGGGTATGTTCGTTGGTGAGGGTGATGTCTTTTGCGTGCCCGCTCACAATATGTTCGCCGAGCGTGTCGAATATCCGATCGATGTATTCGCCGGTGCTATAAACGGTCTTGAGTGTCACCCAGTTTGCTGGATCTAGATCAGATCTGACCCACGGTGAATCTACCGCATCAAGAATCTCCTTCGTGACCTTCTCATTTTCAAGCACGACAAGTTGATGTCCTTCCAGACTTAGGTAAACCTGATTATCCGCCGCCGCCTTCGCACACTCCCGCAGGCTCTTGATTAGCTGCTCCTTGCTCGTTTGGCTCCAGTTGCTAGGGTGAGGATTCCACGGTCCCGTCGGATTCATCGATCCCGGTCCAGTGTCGATGCCCCGCGCCCCAATATCGCCGGCGACCCTGAGTGCTTCCTGTACCGTGCGCACCGCTTTCTTTCGTTCTGTCTCGTCAGGGTGAATCAGGCACTGCCAATAGCCCGTCGTTTGATACATCCGAATCCCCTCATCCGCTAGGACATCGCGGACCCTGTGGCATTGGGCGGTGGTTGTTTCAAAGGGATCGTTCTCCCGAAAACGGGTGAACACACCTGAAAATCCGTATGATCTGACCTTCTGTGCAATCTCCGGCGTGAAGTTATCCATATTGCTCGGCAAAAATGTTCCACTCATTCCAAAACGCATAGTTAGCTCCTTCTCCCCTTGCTCGCGGGGGACTAAGGGGGGTAACAAATTGGTTCATTGGTTTGTGTCGTCCTCAATGACGTTGGGACGATTACCGATAGAGGGCGGAGATAGGACTCGTTTTTGCTGCTCCGTCAACTCACCATACTCGCTGAGGTCATAGAAGTTTCCAGACCATGCCGAGTGTCCGGGGCTGTATTTGTAGAGCAATGATCGGCGTTCATGCGCTGCGCGCCACGGCATCGTTCCGTGGATGACCGCTTCGGTGAAGAAAATCACATCCCCGGTTTCGGCAGCCGGTTGGACGACGTAATGTGCGGGTCGGTCGAAATTGCGTACATCTGTGGGTAGGCAGGTGGAGAAGTTACTCTTGTGACTCCCCGGAATGCACGAGAATCCGCCATCGCCTTCCCCGACATCAGATAGGCAGTAGGTCATCACGATCAGTCCATTTCGGATCACCCCATCTCGGTATTTGTACCAGTGATCCCCCTCAGGTCCCCCAGCGCGACCCCCATCCTCACCGCCGTGCAGCCTCCCACGATGCTCACCTTGACTCATGAAGATGGCATAATCGTGATCGAGGCGGAATGTGGGACCGAGCAATTCGATGAGGTAAGGCAGGAGTTTGGGGTGGTCAATCAGCCTTCTGAAGGGAGTGCCCCAGCGTGTCGGATGTCCAGAGCGGTCCCCCTGATCAATGATCTTGTTCAGTTCGTCAACTTCGTCGGGTGTCAGCACATCTTTGATAACCAAATAGCCTTCGAGATCGACGAGGAATTTTTCTTCGTCTGTCATGATCGGAATCCTTTCTTAAATCATTAAGCCACAAGGGATTTAGGCAGGGTTAAGTAGGTCGATTTTCCAAAATCGACAGTCGAGATATGAATCTCGACCTACAACTACTAGTAGTTTAGCGCAAATCCTGCAACTGGGTGATGGGTCCTGTATTTCCGAAGCCTAGCTCAATGGCTCGTTCCAACATCTTTTGGCGACGAGGTCCAGCGGTCGAAATCAAGCGATCGCTATAGAATCGTCCCCAGCCCTTCGTCTCCCCGGCGAGAAAGGTCATAAGCCAATCGAAATGTTCCCGGTTTTTCTCAGGTGTCGTATTTGGGACACAGTTGATATGGATAGCGCGTCTGCCGTACTTTTCACTCAGGGCGGCGTGATACGTCTTGTGATTCATGAAAAGCACGTCCCCCGGCTCGTTACAGAGCGGATAGCGCCCCGGCATTTCATCGGGAAGCGCACCGAGCTCATCTCTCATCTGGTTAATTGCTTCCCCAAACTCCTTGAAATGGCTGCCGGGAATGACTGTCAGACAGCCATCTTCGGGACCGAGCGGATCCAGATAAATCGCCGCCCGCATACTGAAGTAACCCTCCGGGGCGTAGGCATCGTGATGCCACCCGGAGCCGCCGGTATGAATAATCCCTTCGCTGAGGGTCAGGATAAAGTCTTCGCCCATCAAGCCTGCAAAAATATCTACAATCTTCTCGTGGTCTAGCAGGGGGTAAAGCACTTCTGGATGGTAATCGAAGAAGGGGATAATCTGTTGCCTTTTTTCTCCCGGTTGCGGTGGTGGTGCGCCCTTACGTGCCAACCGCATTCCCTCGTCGAAGGCATCGGAAATTGCTGCCATATCCGCTGCCGACAGCAAGCCCTTGTAATGGATAAATCCGAATCGCTGAAAATATTTAATATCTTCCTGATTCATAATTTTTTCTCCCGTACACAATCTACGTCTCAGAATTCACGCGGTGGCGATTGACGAAATCCCAGTCCAATTCTAACCCCAACCCCGGTGTATCGGTCATGGTAATCTGTCCGTCCACCACCTGGAATGGCGGATCATACAGCTTCGACCAGATCTGGAACGGCTCGCAACTTGGGCACGCAGGCACCATCAGACCGTTCGGCACTGCGGCGACAAAGTGACAGTTGACATCCGGAAACTGTGCGCCGTGTGGTGCGATGGGTAGATGATACGCCTCGCAGAGTGCAGCGATTCGCATAAGTCCGGTATAACCACCGCCGATCAGGATATCTGTCTGTACCAGTTGGAGCGCACCTTCGTTGATGAGCCTTCTTATGCCGTAGAGGGTTCCCTCGCCCTCTGCACCGGCGACTATAGCACTCGTGACTTCCTGCACCATTCGCATGTAGAGTGGCTCATCGTCGAGCCGAACCGGCTCCTCTATCCAATACAGTTTGTAGGGTTCAAGCTGTCGGACGGTTTCTACCGCTACCTTACCACTCCAAGCACGGGATATATCTATCATCAGCTTTTTATCGGGACCGAGCGCGTCCCGTGAAAGATGCACCTTATCTATGACCTCTTGCGGTGTGCAGCTGTTGAAGTGTAGTTTAATCGCATTATACCCCAAATCGGCGTGTTCTCTGACCTCCTCGGCAACCTCTTCTGGGGACTGATCTATATAGCCGATGCCATCAGCATAGGCGGGAACTGTATCCGTGTAACCGCCGAGCAGTCGCCACACCGGCTGCCCACACGCCTTTCCGTACAGGTCCCACAGCGCGATATCTAGCGCGCCTATCGAAGACATGGCAGCGCGTCCCGGTCCCCGATACCGCCATGCCGACTCATACATCTGATCCCAGAGCCGGGCGATTTGGCACGGATCCTGACCGATGAGGACGGGAGCGAGGTCTTGAGAGATCAGTTGGGGATTTCCGCCTCGACCGAAGCCGGTCAAGCCTTCATCAGTGTGTATGAGGACATTTGTCCACTCTCTATTTATCCCCGCTTCAGGTAGCCCGAATGGGTGTTTCAGGACGATAGATTCTACATGCGTGATACGCACCAGTATTTCCTCCGTGCTTCATAAATATCTGTTGAGCGACACCTTTCGGTATGGTTTTGATTATAGGCATATTTGTATCTGCGTCAAGAAAAAAGTTCGTGAATCGTGAAACGTAAAACGTGATGAACCAATGAGCTATTTAACACTTGGGGAGCGATTAATGGTGTAGATACCGAGTGCGACCAACGCTGCCCCGATAGTAAGACCAACGGTAATCGGCTCACCGATGAGGAGGTTGCTCAGTAAGATTCCCCAGAGCGGTGTGGTAAAGAAGAAGACGGAGAGTCGGCTGGGGGGATAATCCTTTAGCAAGAGTGTCCATGCGACGAAACAGAATCCTGCGATGCCAGCACCTTGATACAGAATCGCAAATAACGCGGGGAAGGAGAAACCGTATCCGGCTTTCCCCTCAAAAATCGCACTAAGGGTGAAAAAGGCGGGGACACCGATGACCATCTGTGAGACCAATACACAGTAGGTATTGATATTCTGGATAAGGCGATTGGTGACGACGATAAGGAGTCCGAGCAAAAAACCGCCGAGCAGGGTCAGCAGGTCTCCAATCAGAAATTCGCCTGTGCCGCCGACGAAGTTGTCTCGAAATACGAAACAGATCCCACCGAAGGCGAATGCCAATCCAAGTGCCTTCCGGCGCGTCATTTGATCGCCCGGCACGACGAAGTGGGCAATGAGGGCGACAAAGAGCGGGTAGGTGTTCGTCATGACAGCGGTTCTGCCCGCACGCGTAAAGTCCGCCCCTACATTGAGAGCAGCGATCTGCGTTATAAATAGGATGGCGCACAAAAAGAGTCGCAGGTACTCATGTCGCTGGGGTTTGATCGATATGCCGTTAGCCGATGCCCAACTCGCAATCAGGGTAAGCCCTATCGTAAACCGGAGCCCCGCCGAGGCGAATGGGGAAAACTCCTGAAGCCCAATTTTGAGAGAAACAGCATTGCCGCCCCAAAGCATTGCTAGAAAAAGGACAAAGCAGATAACTCTAGGTGGGATAACATTTTTGTTAATTGGGTGAAGGGTTCGGCTCATGTCACGAGAAAGTGCAAAAAGCGTGATACGGGAATTTTATGTAAACCTATTTTAGGACGGGACACTTTTCACGTTTCACGTATCAATATTGGCGACGATGCCAGTCATCTTCCCACAGGTTAAACGATCCTTCACGATAGGGATGTTCGGCGATTAGGTCTTCGTTCAGTGTCATACCGAGGCCGGGCCCGTTCGGCAAACTGAAATAGCCATCAATCACTTCGGGGCAACCGGTCGCTGCCTCCTTGACCCACGCCTCTGAGAAGTCATTGAAATGTTCCTGAATCTTAAAATTAGGCGTGCAAGCGGAAAAGTGCAGCGCAGTCGCAGTAGACACGGGTCCACCCACATTGTGCGGTGCAACTAACATATAACACATATCCCCAATCGCTGCGATTTTCTTCGTCTCTAGAAAGCCGCCTGTCTGTGTGATGTCAGGCTGGAGGATGTCTGCTGCTTGGAGGTTGATTAGCTCACGGTACTCAAATTTGTGGTGGAGCCGTTCGCCGGTGGCAACGGGAATATTAATGCTCTCCTCTGCCTTTGCCAATGCCGCAAGATTATCGGGTGGAACCGGTTCCTCAACCCAACTTGGCTCGAACGGTTCCAATTCGCGCGCTATCTGGATAGCCATTGCTGGGCTAAAGCGACCGTGCATCTCAATCAGGATTTCTACCTCTGGTCCTACCGAATCACGTACCGCTTCGACCAGCGAGACAGATCTCAGTCTTTCCTCGTAGGAGAGTTCATAAAAGCCTGCGCCAAAGGGGTCAAATTTGAGTGCCTTGTAACCTTTTTCCAGTACCGGCTTGGCAGCGGCGTGAAATTCTTCGGGGGTGCGTTCCACCTTGTACCAACCGTTGGCGTACGCCTTCATCTTATCCCGACACGCGCCTCCCAACAGTCGATACACCGGCTGGTTGAGTGCCTTTCCGATGATATCCCAACACGCGATTTCGACCACGCTAATTCCTGTGGCAACAATCTCACCTGCCCGTCCATAGTCGTTACGGAACATCCGCAGGTAGAGGTCTTCGGTATTGAACGGATCGCTACCGATAACGTGGCGCTTCTTCGCACCGTCGAGATATGCGAGCAAAGCGTCCGTGCGGTTGTTCATCCGTACCTCACTGACACCGGTCAATCCTTCGTCAGTTTCCACTTTGACGAAAGTCAGGTTGCGCCAACTGGTGCCCATGACTAATGTCTTGACATCGGTAATTTTCAATGTTACGTCTCCTTGTTATCTTGACTTTGGCAGATTATCTTGGAGTCCAAGATTCTATTCTTTTAATTTATTCAAGTTGAATGCACGGTATTATACTTGATTTGGGAGGCATTGTGTTAGAAAAAGTTGTATTCGGAGCGAACTATTCGTGAGGGATGATGCGGCGCTTCAGTTCTGCCATGTTGAAACGATCACTCTCTAGGAAATCAAAATACTCCGCTTCCTCTTCGCGAACCGCTTCTGACCGTTTCACCACATCTGCGGCGATGTCGGTTGGGACGGAGACTAGACCGCTTTCATCGCCGTGCAGCAGATCGCCCGGTGAAATGGTCATACCACAGACCGATACTGTCACGTTGAAGTCGATGTATACGCCATAACCGTGTGAAACGACCCACCCCGTCGAAAAGACATGAAAATCTGGTGTGCGCTGACGGATGGCGCTTCGGTCACGACCGTTGGCATCAGTAACAAATCCTACACAGCCCAGCTTGCTCGCGATCGTGCAGAACATATCGCCGAAAAAGCAGCACCGCTTACGGTCATGCCCGACATGTTGGACAACGAGTACCGATGGCTTAGGTGCGACATCAATTGCCTCAACCAGATCATCAACGCGCGAGGGTCGTGTGTCGCCGGGCGTAGTGGTATCGGCTGTCACTGTGATAGCGTAGCCAACCATTGGTGCCCCGATCTCAGGTATCTGGCAGACCAATTCATTGTTCGCGTAGCCCATAGTTGGATCGCGCACTTCAAAGTGCTCAATTGCATTAGAAACTGTTGCGCTATCAAACTGTCGTAGTGCTTCAATTAGTTCTGGTGATTGTGTTTGGCTCATTAAGAATAAACCCCCCTTGGTTGAGGTTAGGTGCTGCTAGTCCCCGGACATTGACGAAGCCTTTTATGGCTGGTGCTACAAAGCTAGAACGGTGCAATGTTAAGCACCGCCTTCTCTTCAGGCGTCAGCGCGGCAATCTGTTCCTCGGTCATGTCTCTGAAATGTGTGTTTGGTGGAACTCCAACCTCAAGTCCCCATATACGTCGCTCGGCTTCCGTCATTGCTGCCCGAACTTCCGGTGACACAAATCGATAAGAATCGTTAAACCCTTTAATCCACCACCGCTGAAAGTAGAAAATCAGTGCGTATCGTGGGGTGTCGCTGGAATTGATTCCCGCAGTGTGCCATAGGCTGGAATCCCACAGGAATACCGATCCCGCCGGTGCTTCAGCAATGATACCTCCCGGCGGTAGGGTTTCCGGTTCTTCGGGTGGGATTTCGAGGGACAGGTGCGAACCTGGCCAGATCATTGGACCCCCTGTTTCCTCTGTGAAGTCGGCTATTGCCCATACGGACTGAATTGCCATCGGATAGTGCACTCCGCCAATGAAAGGCTTCACCGTGAAGTCTGCCCAGTCAGCGTGTAGATTGCCTCCCAACCGGGTCGCGTCCTTTTTACCTGTCGGCATTGGAGTCCGTATCACTACATCGTGTGCGAACATGTCCTCGCCGAGCACGCGACGGGCTACCTCAATTGGTGCCGGGTTCCGAAGCGGCATCCCGTAGAAATGTGGATGCTTGCCTTGGACGTTGAACGCATGTCGAAGATTTTCGTTCTGTAAACCATATTTACGACCGATGGTCTCTTCGGCATCTAACGTTTCTTCAATCGCCTGCTTAGTCGCTTCAACTTCCGATAGCGGCATCACATTGTGCATAACGGTGTAGCCATCCTGTTCCAATTCGGTTGCATGGCGTTCAATGTCAAAGGTTGGCATGGCATTTTCCCTTCTTGTTTCATGCTAAAGTGTCCTTGCTATAGATTGATTTGGGGCATCTCCGTTATAAGATCTTGACACTTGGACGCTTGGAAACATATTATCGGTAGGTGATGCAATACGACATGGGGACCGCGGTTGGACAAACTGGGTGCAGCAGATCGGATACGGCTATGAAGAATTGAATATACCGTTGAGGGCAGTATATGTGATTATAGTGCTACGAGGAATCGCCCCGAAAACAGCTTTGCTCCGATTCACCCTCCAATTCATCCCGCCCCCACGCGGCGGACACCGCAAACCCCTTTAACCATTGGCACGGTTGCTATTATAACGCAAGTTGCTAGTTATGTGTGGCGCGCGGGGGCTCAATAAATAGGAATTTTCAATTTGCGGGAACCATAAAGCCCCAGCGGGGTGATAGGTATAGAGCATCAGTAAACCTATTGACCCAAGCCCAGTTGCTTTGAATCTCCCAACAAATCGGGATTCTTGGAACGAAACCGATTTATCGGAGCGGGGTGATAGGTATGTTGTAAATTTGATTATTTCTGATATGTGTCAATCATGAGAACTCGATCTCCAGACTGTCTAGCAACTTAGATTATTATAGTGGATACGTCCGGAAATTGTCAAGCGGCCAAGCCAACGAATAGGGTCATTTAATTTTCTCGTATCTCGATCGCTCGGTCAAGGCTACGGCGGGGCAAGATGCCCCGCCTACGGATTCGGATCATTCCGAAATTAGTCAAAAAACGGAAAACTGAATAGCCCTAGCCAACGAATGTGAGCCTAACGACGATGGCACAACGAAAGATAGAGGCGGCACCGCTACGTCCGGCGGAAACCGTTTCGCTGAACGGAGAAATTTCTGAAGAAGTGAAACTTCGGTTTCAACCAATATTTGATACGAACGCTCTTGAAGTTTGAAACAGGTCCCGTCTTGGAAGGAGTAGATAGCGAATGATGGTATCAACCCAGCGTAGTACCACCCCTTTGGCACTGCTTACAGTGCTTTGCCTGTTCGTGAGTCTTGGGTGCGGTGATCCAGATGACGTTGCGGGACTCATTGAGGAAGAGATGGAGTCCTTTATGGTCACAGTAATTGCTGGAGCACCCGAACTCCACCGATCAGACGCCGAGATCCTCGCCGATAGAATCTTGCTACAGGAAACGGAAGGTATCCTCTTCGACGACACTCGACGGGGCAAACTCATCAACGAAATAGAGTGGGAATTGGCAGCTGTTCGAGCGGCTTACCCTACCGTGACCACCATTCACGCCCTAGACGATCTAACGCCGAATGCGGTCAAACTCTATCTGGAGCCGGGTTTAAAGGAAATCGTTACAAATCTGATCCAGGATCAGCAGGGGCCCGTCCCATTCGAGACCGGCTACGCGGACTTTGACACCCTCAACCTGGCATTGGGATTGCAAGCAGTCCACCCAGATGTGGTTACGTTGAGAGGGATCGTCTTTCATTTTGACAAATCCCTTAATTTCAACGCAGCAAGCGAGGCGTATTCAATGGTAAAAGGAGTTAAATTCGCCCACCCTATGCTGCATCCGTGGGACAATATAAACAGTCCCATGGGTCTGATACGTGGGCCTCATCCATACGACACTAAAAACAGTCCCAATATCGGCGCGTTAAAGGAGGGAGGGACTTGGTATTTCGTTTTTCGCAATCCATGGGGCGACTGTGGAACGGGTTGCAGATATCAGGAGTTCTTCTGCTTTATGGTGAACTCTCTGGATGTCACAATGGTTCCAATCACACAAGCGTCAACCATGCGCCCATTTCAGAGGGTCCTTTCCGGAAGACAATACTGGGTGGCTAGAGATGTAACGCCGTTTATCAATTCATCGGTATACACTTGGTCGTGGTCGGCGGGTCAGCTTATAGAGCTCGTCTCTGCCGACCTTGCCGACAGTGATGCGGGGTGTCCGATATTGGGTGAGATTGAAGCGACACCCACCGAAATTCGCCTCTCATGTGGATACCAAACGTCATGGCCGTTACCGCGTCAGGCAATCCATTGGGAGTGGGGCGACAGTTGGATGTGGGAGGAGGGCGACGGTCAGATAGAGGATCAGTCCATTGATACGTTTGAATTTACTGGCGTCGTGCTGCTACTCGTCGCAATGCAGAATCGGGTTGCGCCCGGTCAAGGGGAGGGATATGCAACCGCCTTGACTGCCGAACCCCTGCGAGTCGTTAAAACAGCGGCGGAGGTTGAGAGTCCGGAGAACGTCCTCTTTGAAAACGTCTCGATACCCATGGACGCTCCAGCACCTTCTGGCGCGTTTGAGAGATGGTGGGGAGCGATACACCCCACTTTTGTTGTCTGTTGGGACGACCCACCCACCGGTCAGCGCGCCTACCAGTTTCTGCTGCCGGATATCGCGTCTAGGCGGCGCTCAAGTTTTGAGCCTGACTGTAACGTCTTTAAAGAGCTGCCGTATCACGTTGAGCGGCTAAAGGTGTGGGCACCGCTCCTTGATAAACATGCCAAGCTTATGGGGATAAAGGAGGGTGTCAGCGTCGTACCCACCCGTGACGACTGGACCGATTGGATTGATGAAGTCCTGCCCCGTCCCGCCGGCCCGAAGCGGTAGTTTAGCCCGCAACACCCAACCGAATCAGTTCACTGGCTCATTTAACTCCTGAACCCTTACATTCCAATCCTTCCCGCCTTTTTGCCTTCCACTTTAACGCCTATCGCCCCGCTGAAGATCTTCGTAGGGAACAACGATCGTTGTTCTTACCCTTACTACGCCACTATAATCTAAAAAAGCAACTCTATCAGTTTTATTTTAGCGAGATGTTTTGTTCTTTTTTGAAATGTTATTTCCAATAAGAGAAATAAATCGCCCGAATAAGAGCAATTCACAGGAAATTATTCCCTTTATAGCAAATAATTATTGACAATAGTCAAAAAGTTTGGTATAATTCTCCTATCTTGATAAAACAGGGCGAAATGAGACCAATCAGAATATATACGTGGATCTACCCCGGCTGGGGCGGTATCCATTCCGATAGATCGGAATTAATACTGCTCTGTTCGGGTTTTTTTGTTTTAGGAAAGGGTGCGATGCGACATAGAGAATTTTGGGATTCAATCATCGAACAGATTGAGCAGTTCAGGCGGGAGAACCGGTTCGGCACGGTGCAGCTGAAGATTCGGAACCATGAGATTGTGCATTTTGAGATGACCCCTGTGATGCGGGGAATGCTGCCGAAACGTCCGTTCCGAGACCAGGGGCGGAATCAGAGAGAGCTGAGTGAAAAGTGAGAATGGAAACCCGGAAATTTCACGGTAGCTTCTTTATTTATGGTAGATTTTAGAATTACTTAGACACTTCCAATGGACATGTACAGATTGGGAAATCTGTACCCACAAACAATCCCCTAAATCCCCCCCGATTTTATCCCCGATACATCGGGACAGGCGGGATGTACCACTTATCAGGGGAACTTGGGAAATGTCCACTTATTTCTCTAATTCACCATAGTACATTGGTTAATTGGTTCAACAAGATTGTTGCCGGTGGGGAGGATTGAACGAGATGTGGATAAATTAGGGCTTTGGTTTCGTGTGAAACAGTATCTGAAAATCCTCGGTCCAACAGTGGAAATCCTGAACGAAGATATCAATTTGGTATGTGGTATCGAATTCCAACAATGGGGCTCCCTCGGCGGGCATTATCTGTATACGTCTTTCCATATTCTCGCGCTCAACGAGACCGTGAGGTAACCAACCGAGGGACGCGCCGTTATGAAGCCGGAGGTCAATCTTATACTTTCTGATAGGTTTATGAAATTCAAATTGAATTCCATTTGCATTAAGCGGTTCCGGGTCGACGTCCTTCCCTTCAAAAGGCACGTCGACAGCCACAAGTTGAGGTACATCGGGCTCGAACCGGAAGCGTTCACCTAATGCCACAACGGGTATAGGTTTTTGCATCATGGGTTCTGGTCGCTCAACCCCTGGCCTCTGCGGCTTTGTCCGAAACTGTATCACTATCTCTGTGTAATCGCAGTCATAATTTTGAGCGGCTATCACAATCTCGTACTCGGTGTCGTATTCCAAGGGATCGTAATCAGCCGTGCGCCATATAAACAGCACTTCTGTTTCGTTCCATCCGCCAGCGTGGCGAGCATCAAAACTAGGGAGGTACTCGCCGTCCTTCTCCCAGACCTGAGCCCAATACCTATAGAAAGGTTTGTTAAAGATGAAGCGAAATCCATGGCGATTCAATGGTTCAGGATCAACATTAACCTCTCCGTGTTTCACGGTGCCTTCTGCAACTAGCGGGTGACCGATGGGTTTCTCTTGTATCACAATGGGTTCTGGTTCTTCAACTACCGGCTCCTCGACCACCGTCGTCTCGGTGCCGCAGCCAAGAATCAGGATAGCGAACATCAATAGAGATAACTTTTTCATGGGATATCTCCTGAAGAATAATGGGTGATGCGTAAGTGGAAACGGAATGGGTATCCCCGTGCCCTACGAAGGGTAGGTTCTAAATAGTTACATGCCACTCACATTGATTTGTTTCAAAAAAAGAGGACGGGGGTTTTACCCATGTTAACAAGATAGGAGCAATCAAATGCCATTAACGATGGAGGGCCCACGTCCATTGAGTCCTTTGGAACGGGAGGCGTTTCGTTTGGTGTTTTGGGATTCAATTGATCCGTGCGATGTTTATGTGATAGTTGTCGAGGATATTGAGCATACGGTACCGGGTACGGCTGCGGATTACGGTGGTGGACGTATTAGGATTAGCAGATCGAAGTTTCCGTATACCGATGCCTTGGGTATAGATTCGACTCTTGCGAATACGGATATATTTAAGCCCGGGAATATGAACTATCTATCTAGGCTGATACATGAGTGTACGCACCATTGGCAATCGATTTACAAGAAGTATACATGGCGTGGGCCTTCCGATGCGAAATCGGCACCATACGGCTTTTCTTGGAAGGAATTGCAGATACTGGCGTTCATAAGAGATCAAAATACGTACCTGCAAGACCCAGAAAAATTCCCGGAAGCACATCATGAGCTCCTAAAGGAGCAACATGCTTCTGCTGCCCAGGTTTATTTCATAATTCAATGGCAGTTGGAACATTCCTCTGATCCTCTAGTAAATCTTACATATGCGTGGGGTGGTCCCGACGAGCGTGTTGGACCGGTAGAACGTTATAGCGAAATTAGTGATCGGGCTGTTCGTGGTCAGTCTGGACCTTGGGTATCTCGTGCAGATGCGAGAGGTCTAAGCAGTCATTTTAATGCATATCTAGTTGATTTACGTTCTGGAGGACGATGGGCTGGTTGAGTCTACCTTATCCTTCTAGTTTCAGCATAGGAGCAATCAAATGCCATTAACGATGGAGGGAACTCGTGTCTTGAGTCCTTTGGAGCGAGATGCGGTTCAGTTAGTATTTAAGAACGCGATTGACCCGTGGGATATTAGTTTGACAGTTGTTGAGTCTTTTGAACCACGACAACTATGGGCAGCTGCTAAACTACCGCAGGCGGGTTCTACCTACGATGGTGATGGAAAAATTCGGATTAACAGGTCCGCCTTTCCACATACCGATGCCCTGCATATAAATTCAACTCGTGGGAACACAGATGAATTCAAGCCTGCGAATATGCACTATCTATCCACATTGATACATGAGTGCACCCACTATTGGCAAGAGGTATATGGTCGGCACACATTCTACAAGAATTTCTACGACTTTACTCAGGATCAGTTGCTAAAACGGGATGTCCCGGAGCTCTCGGCAAACCAACATGCGTCTGCTGCCCAAGTCTATTTTCTGATTGACTGGCAGTTGGAAAACCGACCAAAGGGTTCTAATGTGAACCTAACGAGTCAGTCGCCAGATCCAGCGCATAATGTGGGACCTGTAGACCGTTTTGAGAAAATTGATTGGGTTGTTGGTATTCAGCACAGACCGAATCGGCGTGTTTTTACTAGTAAACAGGCGCGTAGGGTGAGGGATAATTCTTTCGGTTGGCTTCTTGTTGAGTTGCGGTATGGCTGGAAAACGGTTTGCCAAGGGAAAGAACGGTTCTCGAAACACAAACGGCAAGGCTTGAATCCATTGGGGTGGGTTGTCCTTAACAATCCATTGTAGCAAGTTGAGCTGTACGGATTGACTGCTGAAAAGAGGTGTATTATTGGAAATCCACTAGGCTTGACTTGCAGGCTAACTTTGACGGGTATCTAACGAGTGTGCTGTTTCCTTAACCTCGAGGTGTTTTTAGCGGCTATGGAGGTTTACTCCTCTTGTGTAAAAAATATGAAACTCTTGGGTTCCCACGCATAGCAGTGGTAAGGCACTAGACCCATCACGAGGCGGTACGTTGCACCTTTTTGGAGCATAGAACACGCATGCGGTGGTGGCCTCAATGTCACGGTCCGTGGATTGCTCCATTCGGCAATCCAGCCAAGTGTTAAGCCATCTGTAAGGGAGGGCCATTCAAAGGGGTTAATCATCTCAAGATCAAGGTTAGGTGCGATAAGCCTGAGATCAAAATGGCTTACAGCAATGTCCTGATCGAACACGATAGTGATTCCATGCTGATTCAACGGTTCTGGGTCAACTCGATTATCCGCGTCGGTCCATTTCTCCATGTTAGTTGATTCAATGCGAGGTGAGATGAAGTCCAAAGCGGGTGCTGCAAGCCACCCAAGTCCGGGTTTTGTAGTAAAGGTGATAGTATCTTCAGTTTTCCAAGAACCGAAATCCTGAACGACGAAATCAATGACATAGGTAGCGTCATTGCTAAGTATATCACACGGGTTTGGTGGAGTCAGTATTACCGTTTGTCCATCTGGGTGCCACTCCATCTTCCAGTTAAGCGAATAGCCTTCTTCGTGGTGTAGGTTAAAGTGAGATAGAGAGATTCGCTCAGAAAATGTGATACGTATGCCGTTCTGATTCAATGGTTCAGGGTCTACGTCAGTATCACCATCAGCGACGCTACTTGCTGTAATGGTAGGTGCTGAGAGGTCCAAAGATGCCGCTGCTTGAGACAGTTGGTCTGCAACAGTTTGGATTTCGGCGAGATCTTCGTTCGGTTCTGAGACCGGGTTTTGACTCTCGCAGCCGAGGATCAGAAGCGCGAAGAATAGGAACAAGGATAGTTTTTTCATGGTTTGCCTCCTGCGGAATCATGCGTAAGAGAAAACGGAACGGCGATCTCCGTTCCCTACGAAGGGTAGGTCTTAAATAGTCAGTTGCAACCCACGTGAGTTTACTTGAAAAAAGTAGGAGGTCGGGATTCGGAAATCCCACCTACCGGTGGAAGAACTAAATGCCCCTATAGGACGATTGACTGCTGAAAGCGGTGCGGCGGAAGTGCCTGAAGCGTTGCCAGTGGGAGTGATTGAACGAGAGGCCGATAATAGCGACAGCCGCACGGAGTCCGACACCTGATGACCGTAGATCCGCTTTCACGCCTCATATTAGGGCTTTGGTTTCGTCCGAAACCGTATCTCGAACCTGAGACTATGACAGGCGAGATCCTGAACGTACATCTTAATCAGGTACTCAGTATCGAATTCCAACTCCTGACCTGCAACGGGAGATAATGTCACAGTTGGTGTGACATGGTCCCATAGACCGGTACCTGCCCAATGGAGGGGCTCCCCCTCACGTAAGAAATCAACCTTATGCATCTTGAGATCTTCATCAAAATCGAAGCGCAAACCTCTATTGGCCAGTTCAGGGTCGACATCATCTTGTCCGTCCCACACGCTCTGGAATATGATTTGCAGATCTATATCAATCCGCAAGTGTTCACCTGATGCCACGGTGGGCATGTGTGTTTCGGTAATAGGTTCCGGTTCTTCGACCACGGGTGTCTCGGTACCGCAGCCGAGAATCAGGGTAGCGAACATCAATAGAGCGAGTTTCTTCATGAGATACCTCCTGAGGAATAATGCCCCGATAAATCGGGATTTATCAACGGGCCTTGGTGACGGTGTCCAGCACTAGTTTTTAGCGCGGCTTCGTCCGAAATTTCATCTTTGTGTTCACGGCATTACATGCGGAACCTTGAGCATATATCGAAAGCCAGTACTCAGTGTTGTATTCCAACAATCGACTGTCCTCCATAGGCATTAGATGGACTTGGTTTCCGATGTCCCAGTCATCGACGATATCGAGAGGAGACCAATTGGGGCTCCTACCGCCAATACGCCCGAATACAACGTAGTACATACTAAGAGGCTCTGTAAATTCGAGGATAATTCCGTCCCGATTCAACAGTTCAGGATCGGCATCAACATCGCCATCAAGCACGTTACCTCCTACGATTTGTGGCGGCGCGATGGGTTCATTTTGTATCACAATGGTTTCTGGTTCTTCAACTACCGGCTCCTCGACCACCGTCGTCTCGGTGCCGCAGCCAAGAATCAGGATAGTGAACATCAATAGAGCTAGCTTTTTCATGGAATATCTCCTTATTCTTTAGGTGGGTGGTGAAGGTTTTTACTTTGGCTTCCTGTGAAACACTATCTCGACCTCTGAGCTATGACATTGGAGGTTCTGAACGAAGGTATCAATTTCGTATTTGGGACTGAATTCCAACAGAATGGGGTCCTTCATGTGCCATATAAACAGATGTTCTGTTTTTTGCGATCTGCTAGCATTGGGAGGGTCCCAACAGAAGCGTCTGTTGTCCTTCACTTGAATTTCAACCCAATGCCTATAGATAGGTTCCCTAAAATCAAAGAATCAGAATGGCGACCATCAATAGCGCAGATTTTATCATAGAGGACCTCCTGAAGCGTAATGTGCAAGCAGGAAGAGAACGGAGATCTCCGTTCCCTACGATGGGGTAGGTCTTAAATGGTTAATTGCAAGCCGCTCCAATTTACTTCAAAAAAAGAGTGTAAAGGAGAATAGTTATGGATCCGAACAAGAAGGATATCCTGAATCTCTGGAAAGAGCAACACGCTTCTGCTGCGGCAACTTGGTTTGTTATCGGTTGGCAGCTCAAATATGCGAGCAATTATGTAGATCTCACCACTAAACCTCCAGGAGCGTTGGTTGGAACGGTAAACCGTTACGACGAGATAAAGAAAATTGCACATGGTAAGGATAGACGTTGGGTTGCACGGGACAAGGCGATTATGCTCGCTAGTGCTTTTTATATATTGTTGGCTGAGTTACGCACCGGCGAGTTTTGGAGACATTCCAATTAACTCTTTACATCAGCTTCATCTGAAACCGTATCTGAAACTCCGAGATCTTACAGCCGAGAGTGGGAATAACAAACATCACTAGAGATAATTTTTTGAGGTATCCTCCTTTTAAGATTTGAACATAGGGGGTTACTCGTGCCAATAATATAGGAGGAATGAAAATGCCATTAGAGGTACAGGGACCTCGTGACTTGAGTCCTTTGGAGACGGCTGCAGTTCGTCTTGTATTTGGTGTACCACCTAAACAGGGAATTGCAGCGTCGGAGCTGCAATTAGAGGTTGTCGAGTCGATAGGAGGCCCGGGTGGGCAAGGGTTGCGGAATATTACTCAAGAAATGGCAGCTCCGTCTATACAGGAAGCGTCACTGAAAGCAGTGCTGTTCGGACAGATTAAACAAGTGTCGGTGGATTCGACGTACGATAGTAGTGGGCTGATTACGATTAGTAGGTCCGCCTTTCCGCATACCGATGATCTGCATAAGAGGTCAACTGTTAGGAATACAGAAGAACTCAAGCCCGCGAATATGCACTATCTATCTACGTTGATATATCAGTGCACGCGCTATTGGCAATGGGCGTATGATCAGCGCAAAAATCCTAAACCCAAATCGGGTCCAGCGTACCACTTTACTGAAAGGCAGTTGAGAGCAAAGAATCACCCGGAGCTCGTGGCAGAGCGACATGCGTCTGCTGCCCAAGTCTATTTTGTTATTGCTTGGCAGGTGCGTTACCTGAAACCCGGCTATAATGTGGATCTGACGAGTGAGCCACCAGATAGTGAGCATAGTGTGGGCCCTGTCGATCGTTATGATCGGATTGCCAGCATTCCGCATACGAATGGGCGGCGTATTGTTACACATAAATTGGCGACTAGATGGCAAAATGACTTTCGGGACTATGTGTTTGATTTACAAGATGCCGGGTCTAGAAAACGCCTTGTTTGTGCAAAGGCCATGCAACCTGCACAGATTAATCAAGGATCCCCGTTCTATTACCCCCGTTAGAGGGCTGCCCTTACCTGATTCATTAAGGCGCGTTGAGCAGCGTGGATTGGCCCCCGAAAGCTGCGACATGGGGGGACTAAAGTGTTGCTAGTGCAGCCAATTGAGGGAGGGGCGGGTAAATTAGGGCTTGGCCTTCGTCCGAAACCGTATTACGTGCTCGCTAGTATTACATCCGAGATCTTGAGCGAATATGTTGATCTCGTACTCGGTACCAAGTTCCAACAATCGGAGTCCGACCCTTGGTTCTATCAGCACAACATTTCCGATATTCCCTTGATCGACTACACCTTGAGGGAGCCAGTCGAGGGACTCACCGTCTTTAATCCGAAAGTCAGCCCTATACAGCTTCAAATCCTGATCGAAGTCAAAACGAAATCCTACTACATTAATCGGTTCTGGATCGACGTTATCTTCCCCATCACGCACGGTGCCGAACATGATATCCGGCTCAACTATGCTAAGCCGGAGATGTTCACCTGATACCACAACGGGTGCTGGTCCCTCGATAACAGGTGCTGACTCTTCGACCATAGGTGTTTCGGTCCCGCAGCCAAGAACCAGGATAGCGAATACCAATAGAGATAGTTTTTTCATAGGATTCCTCCTGAAGAATAATACGTGATATGTCATGTGTAAGAAACAATGGAAAGGTTAGGTTAGATTGTAGCTTCCCGATTCATCCTCGATCCCGATTCTCGTGTCCCGGCAAAACCGAGGATCCTTGACGGAGTCGAGAGATGCTCGATGCAATCGGCATAAATCGGGCCTGCCCTGGTGGAACGGGGATTTATCAACGGACGTTGGGGTATCGAGCGAAAGATTTTAACGCGGCTTCGTCTGAAAGCGTATCACTGTCTCGGTGCCATTACATGCCAAATTCTGCATGTATATCTTAATTGTGTAGTTGGTATTGTATTCCAATAACTGACTACCAGTCATGGGCTTTATCCTCGCGGATTTCCCGACACCCAATCCGGCCTTAGCGACAACATCGCGAGGGTGCCAACCGAGATTCTTTCCCTGAAGGAAGATTTCTATCAAAAAGAAATGGAGAGGCTCCGAAAATTGGAGGGTAATACCGTCGCGATTCAACAGTTCAGGATCGGCATCAACATCGCCATCAAGCACGTTACCTCCTACGATTTGTGGCGGCGCGATGGGTTCATTTTGTATCACAATGGTTTCTGGTTCTTCAACTACCGGCTCCTCGACCACCGTCGTCTCAGTGCCGCAGCCGAGGATCAGGATAGCGAACATCAATAGAGCGAGTTTCTTCATGGTAGACCTCCTGAGGAATAATGCCCCGATAAATCGGGACAGGCTATGAAGCGTGATGCGTAAGAGGAAACGGAATGGGGATCTCCGTTCCCTACGAAAGGTAGGTCTTAAATAGTTACATGCCACTAACATTGATTTGTTTCAAAAAAAGGATCTTTGACCTAAACAGCACAGATAGGGGGATGTGCCGAACAATGACAAACACGCGAATAATCCTTTTCTCAATTCTAATAGCAATTCTGCTTGCCATACTCATCATGTGGTGTGCTGATGTTTTGGCACACGGTAACCCTGCAGCACATTTTGAGCCGTATACCGAGGCAGATCCCTGCTGGCAGTGTTATTTGCTGAAGTATAACAATAAAATCCCTAATAAGAATAATTTATAAAATATAATTCCCAAAAAGGAAATAATAGTTGACAATGGTCAAAAAGTTTGGTATAATTCTTTTGTCTGAATGATACAAAACCATAGCAACACCTCCTAGAACATCTGCGTGGATCGATCCCGACAAGATCGGGACGGTATCCATCGCTTCATAACTTTCGATGACGGATCAACCCCGGATGGGGCGGTATCTGATTTGGTTAATTGGTTAGTTGGTTCATCAGTTCATTAAATGAGCTAATGTCCTAATCTACTCATGAACCAACATTACTGCTCTGTTCGGGGTTTTTTTGTTTCGGATCAAGGTTTCCTCCGATAAGATCGTCTGTTCCGCCTGTCCCGATACAGTCGGGGAGACTAGGGGGAGTCCTCGAAAATCGGAATGGGAACGGCTGGGGCGCGATGAAAATAGGGATCTTTGAGATTCAATCATCGAACAGATTGGGCAGTTCGATCGAGCGAACCGGTTTGGTAGTGCACAGTTGAAGATATGCCCCTATTGAGTTCAAGAGTTTATTAGTTCATCAGCGTAGGATCGAACCAATACAGCAATGGACCAATTTAAAGGACAAGTTTTGGAAGAAAGCACACGGGTTTGGATCAACAAAATAGAGTCGAAGTTGGATGCTGTTTCGACGGAATTCACGCGGGGTTTTGCGCAATTGTCTACAAAGTTGGATATTTACTTGGGCAGGCAAGACGACCATGAGCGGCGATTGTCTCAGTTGGAGGAGTACCGTCATAAACAGGATGGCGTCAACGAGGCGAGTAATAAGCGATATACACGGATTACCCTCCTGTTGATTGGGACCGAGATACTGTTTCTCGGAGTGGGATTGCTTATCTCAGTCGTAGTGAAAGGACACTGATGCTAACTTCAGCTTCTCGATAGTGACTGAGGTTTGCAACCTTTCACCATTTTTCTGGGAATGGAGTTCAACTGAAAGGGGAACTTGATGGAAAAACCGGTCAAGAAGCATTTTTGGTCGAATGTAATTGGTAGCAACCGCGAGTTTGATAGTACGCTCACTATATTCTTTGTGTTCACCTGTTTCTTCGTGAGTTTAGCCGCGGTGGTCGGTGCATTTTTTTCTGGTAAGAATGTGCCGGCAGAGTTCTATGATGTGCTGAATGTGTTTGAGAACTTTATCTTGATGATCCTGTCCTATTTTTTCACAAGAGCCACAACCTCGACGCATCGGGACGTGGGCAACGGCATGGGGGGGCAGAAATAATGGCGCGACAAGATTCTGAGATGCTCGGCAAACTGGTCGAGGGGATAGGTCTACTCAACGCGAATATCGAACGGCTCATAACGAAGTTGGGGGATGACGTTGAGGCTGACGTAGTGGATACGCGTATCCCTGAAGGCACTGACCCTCCGTGGTTGGTTCAGGCACAAAAGTATATTGGCATTGATGAGGATGCTGATGAGGCTAAGGTGTTGGAGTTTGCGAACAGTGCTGGCACACCTATCGAGTCGTCGGAGACACCGTGGTGTGCGATATTTGTGAACGCGATGCTTGCGGCGTGTGGGTTGAAGACGACTGGCACGATGCGGGCGCGTGATTTTGCGGATTGGGGACAAAAGTGTGAGGAACGGGTCGGTGCGGTTGTGGTGTATAAATCGCATGTCGGATTCGTACCGGAGCCGGGCAAGGTGCTCGGTGGTAACCAGAGCGATGGTGTGAATATCGGCGAGCAACGCTGGTATGGGACGCCGATTGCGTATCGATGGCCTGAGGAGTATCAGGTCTAAATTAACGCTCATGTAAAGAGAGTGTGCAACAGAAACTAAGTTTTTGGCACGGACGGGCGAATCAAGATGCCCCGCCTACGGTTTCTTTCGATATTTTGCACTTTCTTTTTTCATGAGCATCACTATACAGGAGAATAAGTGTAATGGATGATGAACGGTTTTACGACACATTGGTTCAAGATGAAGGTCGTTCCAACACAGTTTATCCCGATAGCGAAGGAAATCCGACGATTGGGATTGGCCATGAAATGACCAAAAATGTTTCTGAAAATGTCCAACGACAAGTAAGAAATGATCCCGATTATGACGACGGTCCTGCGCCTCTACCGGAAGGCACTGAAGAAATCTCAACTGCGATTACGAATGAAATTTTTCGAGATGATCGCAATGATGCAATAGACGATGCGGTAGCATTTCTTCAAGGGCGGAGTGAATATGATGGGTTGTCAGATGAACGTCAAGAAGTTGTTGCCAATATGGCGTTTAATATGGGACGCTCTAGACTTAATGGGTTTAACCAATTTCGCCAAGCGCTTCAGGATGGGGACTGGCACACCGCTATGACAGAAATGCTTGATTCCGATTGGAGTGGTCAGGTCGGTAATAGAGCATTACGGCTTGGAAAAGTAATGGAAACGAATGATGATAGTTGGTTCGATGATAATTACTTTGAGGCTAACTATGAAGGAGAGCTTGACGAATATCTCCGGGACAATGACGACGAATAAAGATGGTCCTAGCTGACTTGTAGCTAAAGGTTATTGGCTCATATAAAAAGAGAGCGCAGAGCGGCTTGGAGAAAGCGAGTTTTGAAGAAAAAACTCGCTTTCTGTTGCACACTTTCTTAACATGAGCCGGGTTATTTTTTGGGTGATGGCTGCTGAAGTTGAATCGGCTTGCGTGAGTTTCCATCAACAATCCAAGTCGGCTCACCTTTGGCGTTCCGTGCCCAAAACGCGCCGCCATCTTCTATGTTTCTAAGCCCTATAATCTCCCGACTGTTTGAGTTGAAAACGCCTAACCCGTTTCCATATAAAGTCAAATGCCCTTTGAAATCTTTATCAGCTGAGGCGTCTCGCAAATCCTTAATTACGATGACGTGACCTCTTTCGGGCATATTAAACATTCCGATGACCTCCGTGTCGTCTTTATTAACGAGACTGAACTCAGAGCAGATAAGGTGATCGACTTGAAGGATTTCTTTCTTATCTTTGTAGGGATAGATAGGTTGAGTCTGTGACACGACCACGGAGGTGAGTGTCCAGAACAGTGTTGATAGTACGCAACCCAATCCGATGTAAAACATGCGATTCGATGTCATGGTAATCCTCCTTTTCCAGTAGTATAGCATGGCGAAACTAGTAAAGAAAGAGAAAATGTGTCGATTATACCTAAGACAAAGGGGCTCATGTAAAAAGCAAGTGCAAAACACACAGAGAAACCGAGTTTTGAAGAAAAAAATCGGTTTCTATTGCACTACACAACCCTGATATATCAGATGACGAATTTAATATTTATATCCAGACGGGCTGGCCACGCTATAATGGGCTGGAGCATGGTGCGAGGGATCGGATTTTTTTGCAGGCAGGTAAAATCATTAATGGGCAATACATTAACCAAACATTGTACCATGACAATACCCTGCCTTCTGGCACTCAGAGATACAGGATAGAACAAGCCGATCAGTACGATGGTCGGTGGGAGGCTTATTATGGTACGAGCTCCGCACCTTGGGAGTCTCATGCTTTTACTTTTTGGGAAACTTATAACGGTAAACAAGCACGGAACAAGGGCGAAATCAATCGATTAGAGAGTGATATGCCCGGTTGGGCTAATAGTCCGTGTGTGCTTAAGAACCTTAAATATCTTATAGAGGGTGATTATAGTTATATTAACCAAGACACGCGTAACAATTCGTCAACGACGCATGGGAATAAGTTCGGACATCAAAAGGTGTCTGAGACTGAGGTTCGCATTTGGGATAAAAATGACGATTGTCCTTAAACAATTAGGAGGGAAATCATGTTATCACGTTGTTTCGTCACTGCTTTGGTCGTTCTACTTTTGGTGGGTGTTTGTATGGCAAATGATTCACAGAGTGCCAAAACATTGGCTGATGAGGTTACAGGTCTTAATAGGCTTACTGGCGTGAGTATTGAGGTGGAGTCGTTTACGCTTCCGGAAGATGATGATACGCCTATCCATCTCTTTAAGGAGCATCTTGTTAATGGTTCTCTTTGGAAAATCTCTTACACAGTTGACGCACTGCGGCATGAGAACAGAGTGAACCCGCATATCGTGGGTTTCGATGTTTATGTTGATGTTTCGATAGGTCAGGTTCTTAAAATTGTTTCGCGCGACGCTGAGGGGTTGCCGCAGCAGTTTCGTAAGGGCATTGAAGTATCAAACAAACATATTCGTTCTATGTTCAAGCGTAATTATAGGGTTGAAAACGCCCTTCCTACTGTCACTCCTACCTTCAAACTTGCAGATCTCCTTGCAGGCAAGGGGGTGAAATGTCGCCATTATGAGTGTTATTACATTCTCTACCGGGGGCATAATAGTAATACGGTGGTTCCGAAGTGGCTGGTTATCCGTTATGGTACAGAACCACATCCTCCGCTCGGTCCCATCGCAACGCGGCCTCGTACGCTTCGTACGCTTGCTGATGGATATCTACGGACTTTTGAGATACATTTCGTCGATGCAATGTCCGGTGAGTGGTCCCCTTATGCTTTTATAACAGGGGAAAATAGCGATACCTTTAAGTAGAAAAGACTTTTGTCGGTCAATTTCCCAAAATCGACAATATACCTAAAATAAAAAAGGAGAAAACTAATGAAAACCGTCTGTGCAGTATTGTTAAATATATTGTTAAGTGTTTCAGTGGTGAATGCCTATTATGGTGACATCGCCACGGATAAAGAATCGTTCACGCTTGGGATAGCGGGTCAGAACGCGAACCAAATCACAAGTCTCACCGCGCTATTCCCGATTGAGCGTGCGAACGGTTGGGCGGGGGCGTATGTCAGCCGTCAAGTGGCTGATGGTGCGGTGGTCTCGGAGACGATCAACGGACACCTCCAAGGCGGATTTAAGGTCCGAGGTATTGGTGTTGAGGCGTACGTCGAGGCGACGCGTGACAAGTGGCGGATGATTGATCTCGCTATCGAGACGGGATACTTTATCCGTCCGGGGATTTTTGTATGGAACGACATCACGTTTTCTGGTGGCGCAGGGAATTATACGGAACGGCGGGACGCAGACGAGGCGATCGGTCGGGATAAAGACGATACTTCCACGACATTCGGCTGGCTTGCGTTTGTCAGCGGTAAGTGGCGGAATGTGTCGGGTGTCCTGCGGTTTAAGCCGAGTTTGGATTTTGAGGAAGAAGTGATCGAAGGTTCACTTTCGTTTAATCATGAGTTGACTGAAACGCTCTCGTTGGGTATCACAACGCAGGCGACATTAGATTCCCAATCCCGATCCGATCGGGACGCACACACCAGTTATCTGATTAATCTCACTTACACGCCCGAATAATGTCAGAATATATTATTAAGAAAAAATCGAGATTGTGGAAGGTCCTCCCCGGCGGCAGAAACAGGTTTTCTGCCACACTGGGGGAGACCATCTATCTCTCGCCGAAACGGTATGATGACTGGAAAAGTGGGAAGCCGAAGAAATCGACGGTTGCCTTAATCGAACATGAGAAGGTGCATGTTGATTAGTATCAGAGGGATAAGGCTTTCAAACGCCGGTATCTGAGCAGCCGCAGGTGGCGATTGCAATATGAAGCGGAGGCGTATGCGAAGCAGGCGTTTGTGCGGGTCCAACTGGATAAGCGGAAACGGGGTCGTCACTACTTTGTGAATCGGTATGCTAAGGTGTTGGCATCAAATACGTATCTGCTTTTTAAGAGTGTCGATGAAGTGTATGCGGCGATTGATAGAGAATATGATAAACTACGGTGATTTACTTCTTACATCGTCGCCGATCGGGGTTTACGTGTGTGATATGCTAAAATTATTGGCTGATGTTAAGAAAGTGTGCAACAGAGACCGATTTTTTGTAGGGGTTGGGTTACCCAACCCTAGTCTCGATTTATCGGACTCGTCTACGGACGGCGAGACTCCACCCCTACGATTTCGCTTCGCATTTTGCACTTTCTTTTTATATGAGCCAAATTATTTTACTTTTAATAACGCAAGTTGCTAGTTGAATATCCATGGAATTTCCGTTAGAGTATTTGTTAGGCAAAACAAAACTCTTAACACAGGAGAATTCCATGGACTTGACCATCGTAGCATTTTATACACTTTGTGACGATCACTTAATTCAACACGGATACCAAGATGACCCCCGAACCCAAATGTCTGCCGCTGAAGTGATGACCACCGCCTTAGTCGCAGCAGAACTGTTCGGTGGTAATCAACAGCGGGCACGCAGGCTACTCAAAGAACAGGGATATATTCCCAATATGCTCAGTAAGGCACGATTCAACCGAAGACTCCACCAAATTGCACCGATGTTTCAAAGCCTTTTTGAATCACTTGCCACCGACTGTAAAGCACAAAACCCCAACCAACTGTATGCCATTGACTCCTATCCCGTCCCGGCGTGTGACGTGATTCGTATCTCTGGTGCCAAACGTTATCAAGGTGAAGTGTGGCGAGGGGTGATAGCCAGTAAACGCAGATACTTCTATGGACTGAAGTTGCATCTGATGGTGACCGAGGCTGGCATACCGGTTGAGTTTTTCTTAACACCGGGGAGTTTTAGTGATGTGATGGGGTTGCGGTATTATCCGTTTGACCTGCCTCAAGGCGCGACGGTTTATGCGGATAAAGCCTACTGTAATTATGCAATTGAGGACGCTTTATCCGAAGCGGGCATCATGCTCAAACCGTTGCGCAAAAAGAACAGTAAGCGTCAATATGAACCATGGGAGGTTTACCTACACCACCATTATCGCAAGCGAGTGGAGGTGACAAACAGTTTAATTACCCAACGGCTACCCCGCTCTATTCATGCGGTCACTGCCGCTGGGTTTGAGATGAAAGTCGTTTTGTTTCTCATCGCTACTATGATTACACTCATCGTTACATAAACACTAGCAACTTGCGTTTTAATAAGAAGGATAAATCTGAAATGAAAAGATTTGCCGTATTGGCGAGTATTATCAGTCTATCAGTAGCTTTGTGTTTATCTAACGCTTTTGGTTGGGATTCAAAGTACAGGCAAGGCTTTGCCCTGTCAAAATCAGTTGAAAAATCCCATTTAATTGTTAAGGGTCGGGTCACTGCACTTGCGGGTGTGTTCCGCGAGAACATTAGAGGCAAGATCACGACCGATGTAACTGTCACTGTTACCGAAGCGATTAAAGGCACTCCCAACATCAATAACAACAAGGTCAAGTTTATGATCAGGGGAGGCCGAGCTGTTGATCCTGCTACAGGTAAAACGAAAAGACTGATCGATACCAGTGCACCAAAGTTTCGGATAAACGACGAGGTGTTACTGTTTATGGTGAACTCGACAGATAGCTATTACGCCAACTATCCTTACGATCAACTCGCATTTTATCGTGGCAGATATGGCAAGAAGCTGATCAAAGAGGACAAAGTGTCGCTGCTCTATGCCATGGAGAACGATAAATTAAAATCGATTCGGGTGCCAATAGATTTAACGGTTCAGTTGGCTAAGGCTGCGATTAAGGACAAAGACGCAATGATTAAGTTAGAGGCAGAACTTAAAAATGCAATTGCTCAACGCACTGGCACTGACACCAACCTGTCACAAACGCTTGTTGACAGCCTGACAACCAGAGTGGAAGCGATTTTAGATAAAGACACAGACACCGACGACTAAGTGCGTCACCACCTAGATTAGGAACGTATAAAATGTTGTTCAACAGAGTGTGTTTTGCAATACTTGTGATGTTTTTCGTTGTTTCTGGTGCCGTAATTGTGTGGGCAGCTTGTCACAATGATTCGCAATGTGAAATTGACAATATTGAAAACGACTTGCTTCTGGGCATGTCGTGGGACAAGCCGCCGAACAACCGAATCTTATACAGAATCAACGGTTGGACTATCCATGATGTTCCGTCCTTGACGACCGATGTCAATTATGCCGCTTCGTATTGGGATAGTATTGAACATGATGGCCAAATCGTTAATTTTGAATTGGACTATGAGATGCATACCGTGACACAGCATCCTTGGACAAAGGACGGCGACAATGTAGTAGGTTGGGGCAACTTGCCGTGGAATGACGAGGTAAAAATAACCGCGAAAGCGTTGCTTTGGCCCCATGACGATGATGACTCTGAGATTGTTGAGGCGGGGATCACTTTTAATTATTATGTGCCTTGGGGCACGCACGCGGATAAAGAGGATGATGAATACTACCTCCGTAACACTGCGACGCACGAGTTTGGACATTGGGTTGGGTTGGACGATTTGGTGCCTAACGGTCATTGCCAAGACTATGAGCGTTTCACAATGTGGCAACCATCTGCAACAAACCATGACAAAGAAACGCTCGAATGTGAAGATAAGTGGGGGGCATTGCATATTTATGGTACCAGTGGGGACTGATATGAACAAAGGCATCCCCCGATTTATGATTGATTCGTCAATAATGTTCTGTTCGCCGGTGACGGTGTATACGGCGAAGCGGGACGGCACTTTCGTTGCCCGGTGTTATTCAATCCCCGGCTTCGTTGTCGAGGGCGAGACGTTTGATGAGACGGTGGCGAGTGCGACGGAGGCGTACCTCACTTTTTGTCGGAAGGGAATCTGGAATTGAAGGGTTACGGCATACGGAGTATGCCTACTACTATAAAGGGATTTGGAACTCCGTGCCCGCATAGGGGAGAAAAAGAATGAAATTTGATAGAAATCCAAGGAACCAATCGGCACGCATTGAGGTAGTGAAGCAGGACCGGACACGGACGGTTGATAGATTACCGGATCAACCGAGTGATGGGCAAACGGTAATTCTCCGACAGAAGGATAAGAGCAAGCAGGTATGCACCTATTCGAGGGACGGGGAGTGGATCTGTGTCTCGGCGGTAGACGAAGTGCCTATCCCGGACGTACCTACACCCAGTGAAACGATAACTTTTTCCTCAACATTAGGAGATCCACCGTAAATGGCGCGATCCTATGTAAATTTCACAGATTATTCGGACACCGACGCCGAATTTACATTCGAGACGGTGGACAATAACATCTACCTGAAAATCGGAGACCTGAACGACGATGATGCAGCACTCATCGTATCCATAATTGCTGGCGGACTCGTCGGTTTTTTCCAGAGCGGTGAGAGAATCGCGATTGCTAGGATAACCGCTGATTACGATGAAACAAACGGTATCCGTGTGGAATCTATACCGGAGGACTTAACGCTTAGCGGGGAATATGTCATCAAGTTCACGCAAGCGCGCCCCGGCAGATTCGGCGAGCAAGGGCAACAGGGTGAACGCGGAGAACAAGGCGAACGTGGGGAACAGGGACCACAGGGTGAACGTGGAGCACAAGGCGAGCGTGGGAAGCAGGGACCGGCAGGACCACAGGGGCCCCAAGGAGAACCGGGAAATACAGGCAACATTACTATTAAGACACGCGGCGTACTCATTGCCACGTCGAGTTTTCTGCCTCAACTTTCGGGAAGTTCTGAGCGGGTTCTCAATAATGTTATTGAGTGGACGCTGAATACCGATTCTGGGTACGCAGTTTATGGAAACCCAGCAGACCATTCACCTGCTGCACAGGTAGGATTTATTAATAAGTTTACTCGCGGATATGTGGGTAGATCGGATTACTTAGGTGCTCTGAATGTGCCTTACAAAAAACCTGCGAATAATGTCAATGGGTTGTGGCTCGTTTGTGAGGATTTAAGAGATCCTGTGGTTGAAGTATGGGAAGTTTTTATTCCGTGGGGAGGTGGTAGCCTTGAAGACGACCAAAACCCCTATTATTTTGATTCAAGGTATATATTGCATTGGGGGAGAGAAGGAAATTCTTCGACTACAGATGGAGATGATGTAACTGTCTATTTTAGTAAGCGCCGAGGTTATAACTACAAGGCAGAGATAAACATCAAAACTTATCCCAACGAAAGAATGCCAAGTAACCAATGTAGAGTGAAAGTTTACTTGGCCGGCGTATTCATCACAATTTGAAAACGATGAGATAAAAGGGGACAAAATCGTGGCGAAACGGCTTTACCGCAGGGATGTTCGTCGAGTTGTTAAACGGCATGTGCGCGATGTGTCGAGGACGGAGGTCGTAAAAGCGTATAGAAACTCAGGACTGAATAATCTGTATGGGCAATTCCTTGATGGGCGTTATCGGGCGTTGCCGATGCGGGTCTGGGAATTGGTTTTAGAGTATTCGCAGGTGGACAAGAAACAGTATCGGTCCGAACATTATGATTGTGATAATTTTGCGATGGCGTTATGCGGGCAGGTGCCGACGCTGTTTGATGTGAATGGGGTTGGGTTTGTTGTGGACTTCAGTGGGGGTCATGCGTATAACGCGATTTTGGTGTCTGAGAGCCGGGGACATTTGGAAGTGGTTGGCGTTGAACCCCAAAACGATAGATGGGGCGTTGCGAAAACTGGGGCACGCATGTACAGCGCTCGAAACGGCTACACAATTTTTGGCTAACTTTTTAACTATGATTGCGATAATTCCTTGTGCGGGGCGGGGGACGCGCCGCTTGCCGGATACAGAACATACTCCTAAGATCCTGCTGGAACATGGTGGACAACCGCTGATTGAGCATATCGTCCGCCCGATAGATGAATCCGGGGTGTTTGATAAAATTGTGTTTGTGCTCAGCTTAAAACATGGTCAGAAGGTTATCGATCATGTCCATCGTTCCTTTTTGGATACGCCGGTGGCGTATGTTTGGCAAGACGCACCCCTCGGATTCGGTCATGCGGTCCTCCAGGCGCGGGCTGAGGTCTTCTCTTACAAGAAATGGAGTCCTCCACTCCTCATCCATACGGACGATGCGGTCAACCGTCACTGTGTGGAGGGCATGAGTCTGGTGGGCGCGATAACGTCCAAAAAGGAATCGCAGATAGGGGTTCAGTGGCGTGGGAATGTGAAAAACTATGGCATGGCGATAGTTAGCTATCCTGAAGGGCATCTGCCTCGAACGAATTCACCGACGCCGGGACGGGTGGAGCGGTTGGTCGAGAAGCCGTATTGGGACGAGGGCGGATTGGCGATGACGGGGATTTACTATATCCGTGAGTCGCGCCGGTTGTTCCGGTGCCTGAACAGGTTGGTCAATTCGGGACGGTGCTTGGGCGGGGAGTACCAATTCACGCACGCGCTCCAGATGATGATTGATGGGGGAACGCCGTTTCAGACCTGTTATCATGAGTGGGTGGATTGTGGGCAGGCGGGAAAGCGGGAAGACGGGAAGACGGGAAAACCTTGACCGCAGAGACACAGAGAACACAGAGTAAAAGGAGAGAGAAGATAGATGAAAAAGATTGGTGTGGTGGGTGCGGGGTTGGTCGGCTCGTGCTTCAAAGGCTTAGATGAGTTTGAAGTGGTGCACCGCAATGAGTGGAAAGATCGCGTGTGGAACTGGAGAGGGATCGTGAATGCGGCGGGTGTCATCGGGATAGGCCCGTGCCAAGAAGCCAGTTACGATGAGCTGATCAAGGCGAATGTGAAGTTAGCGGTTGATATGTGCGATTATGCTGCGCGGTTGGATATACCGTTTCTGACGTTCTCGACGACGGCTGTCTACCGTCGCCCGCTCGATCTGGAGGAACGTCTCCGGGAGGACGCGCCGCTCTACCCGTACAACAGCTACGGCGCAAGCAAGATCTTGATGGAGGCAAGCCTGCCGAAGGACGCTTGCTTTATCTTCCGCCTCCCTCGTGTTGATACTGAGACGGATTCGGAGAAGGACTTTGGCCCGAAACTTAAAAACTGGAAGGTTGTTGAGGATGTCCGCCAAAGTTTTGTGTTCCGTGACACGATTATCGAATCGGTGCGGAATGCGATGAATAACCAGACGCGGTTCTACGGGATTTATAACATCGGGTCAACGGATGTCTACCTCCCCGATTATATTCAAGAAAAGTATGGGTGGACCGGCGAGGTTGTACCTGCTCACTCGTTGAACTTGTCGCCGGCGGTGATGATTGATACCAATAAAGCCAAGGATTTGGGGATACTATGAGAAAACGGGAAGAATTTTAACGCAAGGACGCAGGGACGCAAGGACGCAAAGTAAGACAAGGAAAGACAAAGAAAGATGACCGCAGAGGAAAACGGGAAAATGAGAAAACGGGAGCATGAGATAAAGGGGAAGCGATTTGAGCTGCCGATTCTTAGACGGGTTGACAAAGATGACACTGAATCGATCGAACAAGCCATCGAGGACGGGTTCGATTATGTTGAGGATTTGCTGACTTATGAGTTGAATGTGCCAACGTTTACGGTGCATATCCGTCGCGGTACGGATTCAGATGTTCGCCAATCGGTTCAGATCGCGCTCAGCGCATTGAAGCATTCTCGGCTTTATGCAGACTCACGAATCCCCCGTGAGATGGCAGAAACGGTGTACAAAGAGCGGGTCCGCCATGCGTTTGCCACTGCAACAGTATTTGTCGCTTGTCATCGTTCAACGATCATCGGCTTTGCTTCATTGAGAGATTCGGAGATTGAGTTGATAGCGGTTGATAGCAGTTACCAGCGCTGCGGAATCGGCAGACAACTGGTAGATGCGTGTATTGAAGCGTGCCGCGCCAACGGGAGTGAGATATTGAAAGTTAAGACGCAGCGGCGCAACTATCGTGCGCGGAGTTTTTATGAAAAAATGGGTTTTTCACGAACCAAAATAGAGAAGGATTTCCACAAACATGAAAATTCTATTGACGGGTCATAAAGGGTTTGTCGGGAGCCATCTGCGGCAGGCACTGACCGCTGACGGTCACTCGGTACTTGGCATGGAAGCGGACTGTAGCTTCGACCAGTGGCTCGGCAGGTTTTCCAAATCTAAGAACTGGGACTACCGCTTGCACAAGTTAGATGCGGTCCTCCACGTCGGGGCTATCTCTGAGAACCAGAGCGAAGATCCTGAGATCTACCTCTGGAACAGCTACGGCACCTTCATACTGGCAAAGTTTATCAAGGAACGGTACAGCGATAGGATACCGTTCATCTTCTTTTCCAGCTATATCGTGGAAAGCACGGAAAACGATTGGGCAAACCGATCACCTTATACATGGAGCAAGGTGCAAGCGGAACAGTATGTCCAGACTCAACTCCCACACGCGACAATCCTCAGACCGGGCGTGATGTGGGGGGATGAGCGTAACAAGAATCCGCGCTACAGCACCGTGCCGTATAAACTGGCTACGCATACCCTAGAGAAGTTGTATCGGAACTGGGGCAGGAACTATGTCCATGTCAATGATGTTGTTCAAGCGATCAAGAACTGTCTTGAATACCGGCATCGCGGGGTTTATTCGATGATGGGTGATGTCGTCTGGATGAATGAGCAGTTAGCGGGACTGGTCGAATGGAAGGGATATCAATGGGCAGATTCTAATCTGAAATTTAAGAACGATCATCTCGATAAAGTGAGGACACCGCGGATACCGGGGTGGACACCAATGGTGAACATGAAAGATGAACTACCACGAATGGAGAGGGAATTATGGGGCTAGACCATGTGATGATCCTGAATATGGAACATAATATGGAAAGATACTGGACTATTATTGGAGGCCTTGATACGTTAGGATTTCCTGCCCTTTCTGATATGATTATCCGCCATATCAATCATAATGGTCTACATTACAAAGACACCAAATCCGTTCATGAAGCAGCTATAGCAGATGGGTTTGGGAAGTTTGAATTTTTTCGCAGTCGTAACCGTCAAAATGCAGCGTGGGTTTGGTCTTATCGGTGTGCATTGAAAAAGATAGTTGAGATGGATAAGACTGTGCTTGTATTGATAGATGATGTTGTGCCAACACATAATTGGACGTTTGACCAGTTCAACATGCTTTTAGCTGAAACAGAGGGAAGGCCACTTAAAATCATACAATTACCCCACCAGTACCTTTGGCGACCAGCAGAAATCCCACAAGGTCCAAAAGCCACAAGTATGTTACGCAAAGGACTGCTGAATGCTAGTGATATTGCCACTGTTCTGAATGCGGAAGGCGCCGCATTAGTTCTTAGATTATATGCAGAAGGCCATCCCAACGCTATATATCGCGAGCTTGCGTTTAACCGTGATCTAATAGGGGTTACAGATGGGCTATATCATACACATGTGCCGAGTTCTAGATTCTTATTCAATGGCGATTTTCGATCACAACTCGATGTAACAGGATTTCGATCACAACTCGATGTAACAAAAGATGAACCGTGGGAGATTGAATAATGGGATTAGGTCCTGAGGGTTTAGATGGTGCGATGTTTATTAATCTTGAAAAGCGAGAGGATAGACACTGGTTCGCTTTGGGGGGATTGACTGCGCTTGAGTTTCCTAAAGACCGTATCACGCGATTCATCGCTCAAGATGGACAAGCGTATGAATCTACTGAAGCTGTCCATGCGGCAGCGGTTGCCGATGGCTTCGATTATTTTTTGGATTTTCGAGCAGACACAAGAAATTACGCGGCATGGTATTGGACCTATCGGCGGGCGTTGCGGCATATCATAGAGACAGGTCAGACATTACTGCTTCTGATTGATGACCATCTACCAAAGCCCGGCTGGACCTATCGGCGGTTGAGTTATCTGGTAGATTACTGCGAGTTCCGAGCCTGTGATCATGGAGATTTTCGGATACTTCAACTCTGTCATTCGTTCTACGGTCATGAGCAGGGATTTAATCAAGACCCGGAGACAGGGATGCTTGCCCGAGGGTTAGCAGGTGGATTTGATATAGGTTCTATTATAAGCCCTGATGGTGCAAAATTGCTTTTAGATGTCTCTGCCTTTGAACCGCTTAATTCAGCCCCGGACAGTTGGTATAGCCGCATTTATAAACAGAGCGATGACCCTGCGTATTTATCTGGGATGTGGCATACATTGGATGAGGTTTGTGCACACGCCTTTGATTATGGTGACTCAGACTTGCCTTATGAGGAATTGTAGAGGTGCTTAATGGCTAATAATCTGCCTTTTTTTATATGCACAACAGAAAGAACTGGAAGTTATCTGTTGATGGATTTGATTAAGTCGACGGGAGTCATTGAGATACTTATTAAATTAATAGCAGATATCAGGGATATAGAATCTACTCGTGATGAGGATTGGATTTCATTTTTGGAAGGTATCCCCGATCGGTATGGTATTGATTTTAAGAAAAGATATGGAGCGAAACTCTATAGCTGGGATCTAGATCTTGCAAGACGTTATCTGCACCTTGAAAGTATTTCTCCATTATCAATCAAATGGATCTGGTTGCGACGCAAAAACAAAATGCTCCAGGCGATCTCATATTACCGCGCAACACAAATTGATAAATGGCATTTTTGGAGGAATGATAAAGATTCTACGGTCACAATTCCCGACATGGATATTCCAGTACAAAGGATAAATACGCTTGCGCTGCAATTCTCACTTGGGGATAATGCTTGGGAAGACTTCTTCAGGGATAATGAAATTGAACCGTATATGTTATTTTATGAAGATTTTGAGAATGAAGATAACTGGAAAGATACGATACTTTCAATTTTAGAGTTTTTGGAGGGTTTTCGTCGGTTAGATATACTTATTGAGACAGCTTTTCTGAAGTCGCCTCGTGCGAACTTAGATGAAATTTACAAAGCAGTTATAGAACAGAATAAAGGCCTTTTGCCAAGCACAGATATTTACAAATTATGGTAAAGAATCTGACATACTTCGACGAGGACAATATGAGTCTTGATTGTGCGATGATTTTGAATTTAAAGCGCCGGGAGGATAGATACTGGTTCGCGCTCGGCGGTTTGAAGGTGCTTCAGTTCCCGGATGATCGGATTATCCGATTTATCACACATGACGGCTTGGATTATGAGAGTGTTGAATCGATCAAGCGTCGGATGATTGAAGATGGATTTGCGTATATGGAGGCGTTTGAGCCGTATAGCCGCTCAACCGCAGCGTGGGTGTGGTCATGGCGATGCGCGTTGCGGCGTATCGTGGAGATGGATCAGACGGTACTGCTTTTGATCGATGATTTCCTCCCCAAGCACGGTTGGACTTATGAGCGGTTATGCTATCTGGTCGATGCGTGTCTCCGCGAGGCGGAGGAACATGGACCCTTTCGTATCCTCCAGTTGCTGCATACCTATCGGGGCGATGAAAAGGTAGATCACGGTGTTTATAGTAGTATGCTGTCGAAAGGGCTTGCAGGGTGCCAAAATATAGCAAATATTTTGAATGCGGAGGGTGCGAAGTTACTGTTAGATATTGGATCGCAGGAGCCACTCGACTATCCGAATGCCGACTTTGGGAAGTTGACAAGTCGCAGAGATGACTGGGATTATTTCTACGGGACATGGCATACGCTTGATGAGATTTGTGAGAATAGTTATGATTTAGGGACAGATTTGAGTGATGATGAGTGAAAGTATGATGACTGAGAAATTACCTTTTTTCTTATGTGCTACTCCGAGAGTTGGTTATCACTTACTGGTGAGCCTATTGCGTTCAACTAATGTTATTGAGCCTATAATCGGACAGGCTATAACTGGTACTAGAGATAAAAAAATTGAGAGTAATGAGGGATGGCTTTCGTATTGGCAAGGTATTTCTGAGCGACATGGGATTGATACAACTAAGATATGGGGGGCTAAATTTTACTCTCCGGAGGATGCTGAACATTATTTATTTGTGAAGGGTGTCTCACCGTCGTCGATTAAATGGATTTGGATGCGACGTAGGGATAAAATTAGGCAAGCAATCTCATTGCTTGCGGCAGCTAAGTCAGGCGTATGGTTTTTTAATAAGAAAGTTGAGGGCTCTTTAGTAGATGCGATTTCTGATTTGGATATATCTGTTCAAAGTGTGAATGCTGAAGCATTGCTAATGTACCAATCCGATTTTAGATGGGGTGAGTTTTTTAGAGAGAACAAAATTGAACCGTATATTTTGTTTTATGAGAATTTTCAACATGAAATCTCATGGAAACCTACAGTTCTTTCTGTATTGGAGTTTTTAGAAGGGTTTCCGCGTGAGGATATTGAGGTATATACTAATTTTTTAAAGACACCTCTTAATGAGAGGATATATGAAGCCGTTATAGAGGCAAATCGAAATAGTTTGAGGGATGGATAATAATGCTTGGACACGATTTTCCGCGATTGCCGGTCATAGACCCTGATGGTTCGTATCGTTTTGTGGAGGATCTATCGCTCGAGATATACGAAGGGGTAGAAAAGTATCAGTACAGTTCACAAAATTTATGGTTACTGTCGGATCAGGAACGGATATCGCTTTATGAAATTGCGCGAGGGTATCATAACAAGCCGGCAACCGCGGGCTATGTTCTTGAGCTTGGGTCGTGGTGTTGTGGCTCGGCGGTTATGCTTGCAAGAGCATTGATTCAACGGGATGACGGTTATCTCCCTGTGGTGACGGTAGACCCCTATAAATACCATCCAGCCAATCCATTTAGCCAAGAGTTAGTGACATATCTTGAATCACATCGGATGCATCAGCGGTTCGGTGATGAGGTATATTACGGGATTGTGCGGATTGTGTCGGAGGATTTGAGTTTCCTGCGCGTGTGGAATAACCCGATCCGCATGGCTTTTATTGACACGACTGGACAGTCTCAGCACACAAAGGCTGAAATGGAAGCGTGCTTACCGTTCATGGTAGACGACAGTTGGCTAGTATTTCATGATTACTATGAGCCGTATCAGGACGGGTTGATTCAGGTGATAGACGACTTCGTTCAGAATCAGACAGGCTGGGAGATTCAGCCGTATAAGTTAGTCGATGAAATTAAAGAATTTCATTCAATGGTTGGCATCCATCTGATTGAAAAAAGGCAAACCGGCGTTAGAAATTATCGGAGAGAATGAGATGCGGTACATAATAGAGTTTGGGTTCGCTTATTACACATCATCGTACCTTGATTGTGATGACAAATTTTTGGCAGCCGAGCCGTTGTTGAGCGCGTATAACAGACGGAAACAGGGCTTGGAAATGCCAGAGGGGTTAGTGTTCTGCCAGATTGATGAACTTGCTATCGCGGGCCACGACGGCGAGATTGATATTAAATATTCGCCTAGAAAGATCGAAATGGCAGATACTTCCGATCTATCAGATTTTGGAGAGAAAGAAGAAACAGTGCGAGTCAAATGTCTTACGCTCGATTCGTGGCTTGCCCAATATCGGGATGAAGGGTTTACGGAAAAGATAGACTATCTGAATGTGTGTGTAAACGGCAATGCTGCGGACCCGATTTTTGAGAGTTTCTCTTTTGAGCCGCGTCCCGAATTTATAATGATCCGTCAACCTGAGTTCCCTGAAAACTCGATTAAACAGATGGAAAGACATGGCTACCGCATTTATCTGTGTGGCGGTGCTGTTACGGGGGTGAAATGTTAACAGTTTACCAAATACAGGATACTTTTGATGTAATATTGCCGCCAGATTCTGTTAATCTGGTAATCAGTTCTCCACCGCTCGACATCTTATCCGATCGTGCCTTTGAGATGTTTGAATGGTTCGATGCCTGTGTTGCACCGGAGGGTGTGCTGTTACTAGATATGCCGGGGCAGTACAACCAATATACTATCACGATGTGGGAAGGTGAAAGGAAATCCACATGGCACTTTCAGTGGGGAGTCGCGTTTCACGGTTTCTACCAAGAAAGGGATACACAATCTTTGTGCGCGTATGCCCGATACCCTGTGCCTAAACCGGTTGAGGTGCCTTACCGCCATTGTACGGAGAGAGAGATGGAACATCAGTGCGAATACGATGCTATCTATGTTGAGAGTCTGATTGAGAATTTTAGTAAGCCCGGTGATACCGTGATGGACTCATTCTGCGGCACCGGGACTGTGCCACGAACTGCTTACCAGTTAGGGAGGAATGGCATCGGTATTGATCGTCGGTGCCCATTTACAAATAAACTATGAGTATATCTGACGCACGCGAATTTCCCGATTTTCCTTTACTGCACAAACATGAACACGACCACGATTCGACATGGGATGTTCTCGCTAAGATAAATGCGGTAGGCAGGGATGAATCAATCGATGAACATGGGAATTGGGTTGATGAAATATCGATTATCTCAAAGGATAATCAAGCGGCAGTTTTGTATGAGATAGCGGTGAACCATCACTCACCGAACAACACGCGTGGCTATTGTCTGGAGCTGGGAACATTTGAGGGAGGGAGTGCCGCTATCATAGGAAGCGCGTTAAGGATTCGTCCCCATTTAAGTTCTCCCCTGTTTGCCGTGGATCAGGCATATCAATCAAAATCAAAACAGCGTTGGAACAAATTAGATATTTATGACAAGATTTGCTACGTCATCTATGACGACTATTCATTTCTGAATTATTGGCATCTGCCGACGCGGTTGCTTCTGATAGATTCCGACCATGAGTATGAACCGATGAAACGGTTGATTCCGCCGGCGCTGAAATGTGTGTCAGAAGGCGGCTGGCTTGTCATGCACGATTACGAAAACGGTTGGCCGGGGGTGGTAAGGGCTGTGAACGAGTTCTTAGATCAACAAACATTTTATGAGTTGGAAGTATTTTTAACGGAGTCATTGCTCTGCATCAGAAAGGATAAGACGCTTGTATGAACGATTTCTATATCGATAGACTACCGAGTGACTGTGATTATCTGTGTCCGCCGCTTTTCTTGGTTCAACCGGAAGGTGGACGATATTGTATTGGAGAGCATTTCCAGGTTGTAGATAACCGTTGGACAAAGGCAGAGGTGCAGGAGATATTATCATCGCCTTTGACACCCGGCTATTCAAACCTCTTTGAAGTGACGGATATAGAGAGCAATGTGGATGGCAGTGAGAACTGGGTGTGTGGGTTTTCTGTCTATTTCATGAAAGAGTATGTGTATCCGGGTCAGGAGCATCGTGTGCAGCCGGAGACTCATGCGAAATTGGTCGATGGCGTTGAGGTATTGGTCGATTATCAGGAGCGCTCTCCGGAGACGGTGTTACGCTTTCATGTTTCACCGGAGGCGTGGGAGGCAATTGCGAAGCGGGGACTGATGGGGCGTGAGCACACGCAGTTTTATAAGATGGGGCACGCAAGCGAGGACTCACAGGTTGGCACAATGTGGCGCATGATGGTGTTAGATGATTCCGACTACGAATACGCCATTCAAACCGATGTCGCCCCCGATGAAGAGTGGATCTTCCCGCGTATAACGGATTGGGGACAACGTGAGTTTCTAGAGCGATTGAAGCCAGAACGATTCTTCCTCGCCGGCGAAACGTATCTCGATGAGTATGAGGAATTTAAGAAAGAACTGCTTCCGAATATTGATTTCATTCGTTCCAGCCACGGCGACGGCATCCGGTTTCCGATGCTTGAAGTATTCAACCTGCTTGATCATATCACTTGCGGCGGGATTACAACGATCCCCAAAAAGATGCCCAACTTGGTGCCGTTATTCGCTAAGTATCTTTCAATGACAGGAACGTTGACTGTTTTTGATTGTGAAACGCGGAGATGGACAAAAATTGAACAGGACGATCCATTGTTTTACGGTTGGAGGGGATTGGGTCCCGATCAGAACTTCTGGCGGTTCCTGAAGCGGACTATCCCTGTCAGACATATTATTAGTGACGATTGGGCCGGGCGGCTTCATGGGTATCCAGAGGATCATTATGTGTTTCGCATGATTCGACAATATGAAAAGAGTGGACATGAATTTGTCATAGATAAAACATGGCAACCGCTCCTTGAGTTTTTGGAGGTGGAATGATGGTACAGATTCCTTTTTTTCTTTGTGCGTCAATACGCAGTGGCTCTCACTTTTTCATAAACTTATTTAATTCGAGTGGAAAAACAGAGAAGTTAATGACATATCTATCAGACGCGAGAGGATTAAAAACAGACGAAGAGCGACTTTCCTATTGGGAAAACATACCCGTTAATATGGATAATACGTGGGGGATAAAAGTTAATCTTCATGATTTGCCCACCGTCGCCCGTTATCTATCTCTCAAAAAAATCTCACCATCATCAATCAAATGGATCTATTTACGGCGCAAAGATAAAATTGCCCAAGCTATTTCACATTATAGAATGTCGATAACGAAGATATTACATATTTGGGAGGCGACGAGTCAGGAGGAAAAAAATAAGGCAAACGCTGATATAGAGATACCACCCAATAAATTGGCAAGACTGATAGTATTTCATTTTTTTGTAGAGTCGGCTTGGGAAAATTTCTTTAGAATTAATGGTATTAAGCCGTATATGCTATTCTATGAAGATTTCATCGAGAAATCGCAATGGACATCAACAATCAAATCTGTCTTAGATTTTCTAGAGATTCCTTCAGATGATAAACTTAACGTCGATACAAATCACTTAAAAATGACACCTAAAAGCACTCCGCTCAATTATGAAAATTTTCTTGATTGCTATTCAGAAGTGCGAGAAATAGTAAATTATTCTAATGTCAGTATCAGGGAGTGAATTAAGGGGGACCTAAATGAGTTTAGATAAAGTTTTAATTATGAATCTCGATCGTCGGGCGGACAAATACTGGTTTGCGATGGGTGTGCTTTCATTGCTCGGGTATCTTCCAAAGCATATCGACCGGTTTAGTGCTCATGACGGTCAAGATTATGCCGATGCAAAAGCTGTGCATGATGCTGCGGTTGCGGATGGATTCCCAAAATTTTCTGAGTACGAGTCGGATAACAAAAGGCGCACGGCATGGTTCTGGACATGGTGCTCAGCACTACGGCAGATTACCGAATCTGATGAAACGGTTTTATTATTAATTGATGACATTTTACCTGCTCCGTTTTGGACATACGGTCGTATGAACTCATTAGTTCGGCGCTGTTACGGACTTGATGAACAATTTCGGATGCTTCAACTTATGCATACTCGAATGGCTCACGAAGTTTATGATCCGCACCACTTTTTTAATGAGGTATTAGCAAGGGGATTGGCCGGATCGGGAGATCAGGCGAATGTTTTCAACCCCGACGGTGCAGCGCATCTCCTTGACATTTGTACGAAATCTCCCGGCCCAGCAGGCCCGCATGGTTCTCTTGAAATACTTTTTCAATCTGAGGATCAATCTGGACTATGGCATACAGTTGATGAAATTTGCCGCGGATATTATAGTTTTGGGTCGGATTTATCTACGGGTTAAATTGTTGGGCAACGAGGGTGAGGTCGAGGATGTTGACGACTCCATCGTTATTGAGGTCAGGGTTGGATTTGCCGAAGTTGTTGGCGATGTGCACCAGATCTAAGATGTTGATTTTTCCATCGCCATTGACATCTGCGGGGTTTTTGGCTTTAAGGTATATTTCGCCGTCGAGGTCGGGTAGCAGGTGGGTCGGGGACGCAGCGGCGTTCCCTCTATCGGAGACGGGGGCAGCAGACGCAGGGAGTGTGATAGTTTGGGCTTTTTCACTGCGGTTGTAGACCGCCCAGCCGTTTGTGAATTCTCGGATAAAGAGTCCCTCGATGTTCTGATACTGTTGAGCTTTGGGGCCAACAGGGTAACCGAGGTCAGCCTCCCAGAACGGATACCATATATGTTCATGCCCCGGTCCCCACGGGTAGGGACATTCTGGGCAAATGATGACACCGCCTTCACCATTGGTATACATGACATAGCCATCGGAGTGGGTGAGGCTCAAGGTTGTATGGATGCGCATCATACGGCGATTTGTTGGACCGTCTGGTGGTTCTGTTGGAATGCCATTTCCCTGAAGGCAGTTAGTCTGCGGTTCTCTGAGGTTTTTCTCTGACCACAGCAGGGTGCTTTCAATTTTCTTTAACTCGTTGCGTGAATATCCAGAAGGCGTATCTCTACCAGTCTCCATAAAGCCGCCGTTGATATAGTCAGCATAGTGCGTTATTTTTTTGAGGCCAACATTGACCACTATCAGAAAATCCTCACGCACTTGTTCGCGGACGGTTCGCAAAATGTTGCGGCGTGCTTGGATAATCTCTTCATCGGGGACGGGAAAATAACGTTTAACATCGAAGCCGAGGTTAACTCCGTCGCCCCATGAATCAAGGTGCACGCCATCATAGAATCCACAGCGTGCTACAGCGATGATGCGTTTTGCAATTATGTCTTGGACTTCCGGTTTTAGGAAGTTGACAAGTGCAGTGCCTCTCTTTGTTCTGGCAATTTCGCCGTTTTCATCACGCACCCAAAGATCAGAGTCAGGGGGAAGTTCAAGAGAGAAGTGATGAAGCGTAAGCAAAGTAATAAGGTTGGGATTTAGGTCAAGATGCGTCCGGTGGGTTTCACGCGAACGGGACATATTGCCCGCCAGTGAGGTGCTGAGTCCTGGAGTGGGTTCTGTTGGGGTTTGATCCCAATTCACTTTGAACCACACGCCAAGATCGAAATCATGAAGAGCAGCGCGTTGGGCGGGTGTCAGATGGTCTAATCCAAGTGCTTTATGACTGCCACCCCAAGCGAAGATTGAGGGGAAGGTGCGATTCTCGATTCTCTCTCTGACCGGTGGTGCGATAGGGGGAAAATCACAGATTTCATCGTATTCAAAATCAATGAGATTTAACCCGTGGATGGGTGTGATATCGGTGACAAGGTTCTCACGGATATAAAGCCACTTTAGGTTAATAAGGTTAGCAAGTGGCGTGATGTCTTGGACACGGTTGATGGTCAGGTTTAATGTTTGTAAATTTATCAGTCCTGCTATCGGTTCAACAGATTCAACGGCGTTATAAGCAAGATTTAATTCCCTGAGTTTGGTTAAGTTGGCAAGTGGAGATAGGTCGGTGATCTGATTGCCCCATAGAACTAGATTCTCTAAATTTGTCGCATATTGGAGTCCGGTGAGGTCAGTAATATCGAGGTCCCACGCGATGAGTTCCGTGAGTCGTAACATCTCCAGTTGGGTGAGGGGTACTCCATCAGGGAGAGACCGTTCTTCTCGAATCGCTTGTCTTAAGTTCGGGTCAGGTACTTCTACGGCAAGGTGCAGTTGGTCTAACCGGTTGAGATCAATGTTTAAGTCCAGTTCAACGCCTTCAAGTTCAAGCAGGGGGGTAAAGTCTTGGATAGGGTTTTCAGCGAGTCGCAGTCGCTTGAGATTTTTTAGTCCAACGAGCGGGCTTATATCGACAATCATATTTCTAACTATCACCAGCGATTCCAATGCGGTAAGATTGGCAAGCGGCGTAATATCTTTGACGCCGGCATTATACAGGTCTAATACCCGCAAGTGAATCAAACCTGCTAACGGTTCAATAGTTTCCAAGGCATTATCGCCTATGTATAAATGCGTTAGGTTTGTTAAATTGGCGAGTGGGGATATGTCTGTGAATCGATTGTTCACCAAATTCAAAACCTCTAAATTGGTAGCATATTTCAGACCGGTGAGGTCGGCTATATTCTTTCTATTAGCGACGAGCTTGGTGAGTTTTAACATCTCCTGCTGGGTGATGGGCGTGTTATCAGGCTGTTCCAATTTCTCCGTGATAGCCCCCCTGAGGTTTGGGTCGGGGATTTCTACCACTTGGGCGTGGGCTTGGGTAATGAAAAGGATTGCCGCGACCAAGAAAACGAGAAGACGAGAGAACGAGAAGACGAGAAAACGGGAAAGCGGGAATTTCATGGTAACACCTCTGTTTGGTTCATGGGTTCATTATGGCGGACAGTAGAGAAAAAATGACAACGCTCAAAACCGGTAAATTGACCGATTTTTTTCGTATGTCTTAAAAGATACCAGATAGCGCGAGGCAAATGCAAATTTGAAAACTTTAGAGTTAAACTAATAGTTTCAAACTGTTCAAAAAAGATGGGGCGCCCGAAATTTTTGTTGATTTTTTTGGTAGGGCGTGTTGACATTTTGCAGTAGTTGTAGGGAACGGAGATCTCCGTTCCCTACGAAATATACTTGGTTCATTTGTTGACTAGTTCATTGGTTCATTGAACTGATGTGCGCCCTCCCCGATAGGATCAGGGCTCAAAGCCATCTGAATCACGGATAAACACAGATTAAAAAAGATATACATGCCAACAGGCTAAGAACGCGCAATGAATTGCGCTACTACAAACAGCGGTTACTTGAATTTTTGGAGTGAGAAGGTATAAATGAGTGACGTTCATCCATTTTTCATCTGCACGTCCGCTAGAGCCGGCGGCACGTTTTTCATGGATTTACTCAATTCGAGTGGAAAATTGCAAAAGGTGACAGTATATCTGTCAGGTGCAGGAAAGTTGGAAACAGACGAAGATATACTTTCCCACTGGGAGAATATACCTGTTGATTTTGGCAGGAAATGGGGGACAAAAGTTTATGTTGAAAATTTACACATCGTAGAACGCTATCTGTTCCTCAAAAAGATTTCTCCGTCATCGGTCAAATGGATTTGGTTGCGACGCAGAGATAAAATTAATCAAGCCATTTCACATTACAGGGCATTGAGAACAAATATCTGGCATATCCGGAAGGGTAGTACTCAGGAGGACAAGAATATTGCAAACTCTGATATAGAGATTCCAATTGAAGAGTTAAATCAGTTTGTACTATTTTATTTTTTTGTAGATTCTGCTTGGGAAAATTTCTTTAGAATTAATGAAATTAAGCCATATACAATATTCTATGAAGATTTTATTGATAAGTCTAAGTGGAAACCTACAATTCAAGGCGTCTTAGACTTTCTAGAGATTCCTTCTCAATCAGATTTTAACGTTGATACCAATTTGCTAAAGCCGGCACCAGATAACACACCTATAATTTATGAGAGATTCCTTGATTACAATCATAACATACTCAGTATATTGGCTTATAAAAGACATTTTTGGGCAAATATGCCAAAGTTTGTGAACTTTATTCCAACTGTTGAGCGACAAGGGTGAGGTCAAGGATGTTGACGACACCATCGTTATTGATGTCAGGATCGGATTTGCCGAAGTTGTTGGAGACGTGCACCATGTCTAAGATATTGATCTTCCCATCGTCGTTGACATCGGCGGGATTTTTGGCTTTGAGATAGATTTCGCCGTCGAGGTCGGGAAGCAGGGGGAGTTGTAGAGGAATGGAGATCTCCGTTCCCTACAGCAGTGGTAGGTCCTGGCGGGGAGATTGTTTAAGCCTTTTCCTTATTTGGTGCCTTGACATCTCGTGTAGATAAAAGACTCTCTACGACTTCTCTAATTTTTTCTCTTCTGTTTGATGTATAGACAATAGTTGCTGGTGTGATGATTGCGAGGCCTGTAAGTGCCATCAGACCCATTATCATTTTTGTTAAAAGGTCAATCTTTTCTCCTACTCCTTTAATTCGTGTGTCCATTTTTTCTTCTAATCCATCAATTTTTTCTTCTAATCCTTTAATTCGTGTGTCCGTTTTTTCTTCTAATCCTTTAATGAGGGCGTTTGTTGTTTTCTCGGAGTTGCTGACTTCCTCTTTGATAATTTGTCGAATTTCTTTTAGATCGTCTTTAGTGAGTTCCGCATGAGTTGATAGCGTAAATAGCAGGCATAGTATGATACTTATGGTTCGCGTGTTCATCTTATTTCTCTTTGTCGGTTGTGATTAAACAGATGTTTGACTTTTACATTATAGCATATATGTCGTGAAAAAACGACATTTTAAAGGGAACAGTAGGGGCATTTATAGTGGATTATAAAAATAAATAGACACTTTCGTCCCCGGTAGGTGCGGTTTCCTAACCGCACCGGTGCCGACTCGTCGAGCATCCTCGATAAATCGGGATTTGGAGTGTCTCATTAATTCTAAAATCTACTATAGTTTTTCATTGGATAGTCTTCTGTAGCACGATCTGTTAGATTGTGATCCGAGCCTGCAAACTAACAGTTTGCGCTACATTTGGCAGATTGCCCTTTACATCGGAGGCGTGCACCGTGTGCCGTAACCGTGCCAATAAGTTTCTGACGTGCTCGTTCATAGTGTCCAATTATAGTGAATTCTAAAAATATATTGACACCTCTTTTGTAGGGGGCGTACCCTCCGAATCGCGACAGAATGCTTTGATAGTCGGGAATCGGAGTTCCCTCCTACGGTTCAAAAATGTCAAGTTAATTATAAAATCCACCATAAATAAGCAGTATTGAATAATAAACTTTCGATTCTCAGTAGGTGTCGAACCCGTAGGGGCGGGGTTTCCCCGCCCGCCATCGATGTAAAATGTGCGTATTTAATATTGAAACTTGCTTAGCCCTAGTGAATCAATGCACTAATGAGCTAATGAGGCAAACCTATGATTGATTACCTAGTACCAGAATTTTTTGTCAGTCCATCGCCGGAGGGCAGTGGCGGGATGCACACGAAGGTAGAACGCGTACGTCAGGCGGTCGGCTCCATTTACCGGCTGCACGTCGGTTCAGACCTGTCTGAAATGCAGAGCGATTTTCTACTGATTGAGCCGCTCTATTTCCGAATGTCGCAGATGTTTGAAACGGAGGAAGACAGCGAGGATCCCGATTTTCGTGGATGGTCGGAGCGGTATCTGGAAGCGTTGAGAGCGCACCCCGCGACAAAGATCCTCTACTGCTCTGAGATGGAAGTCTTCCGGTGGACGGGTGCGTTCCGAAAAGAATTGTTAGAGATTTGCGATGTGGTCACCTGTAACTCCGATTATCAGGCATCGCTTTTCGAGTCGCTCAATATCACGGACCCGTATCGACTCATTGATCCGATTCCCGCAGATGCGTTCAAGCCACTTCCCAAGCGGTTACAGGTGGTGGCGATGGGACGCATCTCAGAGATAAAAGGCAGTCCCTTTATCGCTGAACTTTTCAAGGCACTAGCACCCACACCGATGGAGACTGTTTATGTCGGTGGCGCAGGGCTGTGGGGCGAGGCGAGCGAGACGGAGTTGGCGTTAGAGGCGAAGATCCGGGAGTATGCAGATGTGTTTCATCAGAATATTCCACCTCAATTTGTGCCGAAAGCGATCGGGGCAGCATCGTTTTTTGTAGGCAATACAATCCACGATGTCTTTTCTTCGTGTCATGCCGAAGCGTTGATGAGCGGGTGTATCTCGATTGGTGGAGCCCATCCGATTTATGCTGAACGTCCCGGCTTCACTGTCAAAACCGTGCAGGCTGTGGTCGATATGATAGCGCAGCTGACCAACGGTTTCAAGGAGATCCCCGATCAGCAGCAAGGTCAAAGTGTCCGTCATTGGGCAGAACAGCATCTGTCGTTCGATTGTTTTAAGGGTCAACTGACAGACCTCTTACGGGTGTATTATGGATAATTGTATCTACATTCAGGGCTGCCACGATTGGTTGATCGTTTCGCCCACTCCTATTGCTGAGGCAGTAAGCGAGAGGCTACAAGAGAGCTACAAGACGCTCTTGTTTCAGATCTTGGACGGTAAGCCGATAGTGTGTGTATGTGTGGACGACCCTACATATCCAGTTGTGTATCCGGGGACAACCATTGTGCCGATATCAGAATGGGGCAGTTTTCGTACTGTGAGCGAGACCATTTTAATAAACAGTGTGTTTGTCTCGAAGCTACTGGGCAAATCGGCATACGAAACCAGTATGACAGATCTGTCAGCGGTGTTTGAGGTGATAGCAGACACAGAAAAATTAGCCGATTTTGAGGATACACACGGGTTAATTATTGTTGGTTTCAGCGTTGCTTAGTTAGTGGCTTTTTTATATTTCTGTATAACAATGTTAAAAAATGATTGACATACGTTAAAAAATTTGGTACAATTTCCGCTGATCATACAAAACTAAACGACACAAAATAAAATATCAGCAATGGATCTACCCCGGCTGGGGCGGTATCTGTTTTAGTTCATTTAATGCACCGATGAATCAATGAACTAATATCACCGCTCTGATCGGGGTTTTTTATTTTCAGCTTCAATCAATTCGGAACGGAGGCTTTGACCGTTCAACCGCGTAAGTCCTAACAGTAGTTAGGGCGTGTTGACATTTTGGTATTGCTAATTCGGTACATGCTGTAATCATCGGGCAATCTGACAAATGTAGCGCAAACTGTTAGTTTGCGGACTCGGATCACAATCTAACAGATCGTGCTACAAAAGGAGACTTCCCGCTGAGAAGCTAAGTTGGGTTTCACTCTATTTAACCATTCAACCCAACCTACGGGCTGTCAAATCTCAACAGAACCTAGCAAGGGAGAAATACGATGCAGTTTCCATCAATGCTTAGAATCCTAAGAAACACGCAGGAAGGAGGCACGAGATCTACCGCCAGAAGCGCGTCTACACCCTATATGCCAGAGCCACCTGTTGCTGACGCTGGAAGCGATCAGATCGTATCTGTAGGCGACACAGTCAATTTCGATGGTTCGGGCTCGACCGGTAGTAATCTCAGCTACTCATGGGATTTTGGTAGTGGGGCGGATCCCACAACCGCCACTACCGCACAGGCATCTTGCAAGTACACGACGCCCGGCGAGAACACCGTTACTCTGACTGTCACTGACGACAGGGGAGTCTCAAGCAGTGATACCCTTACAGTCACAGCTGTCCTTATTGAATCCCAAGCGGTGAATGACGGAGAGAGCGTTGACTTTGAAGTGCTTGGCGCGGAGAGTGCAACGGCGTTCTCCTGGGGTTGGGAGACCCCGTCGGAACTCGGTCTCAACCCAGATGTCGGTAACAATCCAGAGGTCGTGTTTTCGCCGGCAGATTCACGTGAGACAACTATCAACAACGCCAAATGGTATGCATATCCGAATCGGGAGTGTCCATCCGACGCAGGGCCTGCTGCGGATAAGAGTTCGGTATATACAATTACTTGTGATATGACCTTTCCCGCTGGCGGGTCGTTTACTGCGACTTCCACGCTTACTGTTAATGTTCCGTGGGTACTTGCAGGTTTCCTCCAGATAGGGTTTTCGGGATCCCCGACGATCGCGCAGAACAGTGGAACGCAATTATGGGAAGTGACGGGCAGGGGCACTATCCAGCGAATTATTCGGAGTCAGACTTCCGTTCCGTCGTCAAGTCAGTTTTACGCTAAAGTCCAAGCACATGAACAGGTGCATTATAATCAGGTGAATACGGGGATAGCACGTAGCTATTACACACTCAACGATCTTTGGGCAAACCATTTAAGAGATCTTACAGCCGATAATCGAGCAGATCTAGAGATTTTAATACAATGGGCGGTCGATGATTTCATATTTGCTGAAAACGAGCGCATAAGGTCGCTGCTGCCGCAGTTGAAAAGAGCTGCTTACAACGCTTCAGATGTAATCTCACCACGATACTTGTATCAGCGGTGTGATCGATTCCCTGAGTGAGGGTGCTAGTAATACCAATCCTGACAACGGATAACGCATTGTTGAAACGTGATGCGTGATACGTGAGGTGAGGAGGCGGGGAAGCGGGAAAGTGAGGAGGTGAGTTAAAAAACACGCTTCCTCACAAGTTCTAAAAAAATAAAATTCTTGGAGGGTACAATGAAATTCTATAGTTGGTTTTCAAAGCTCATGATTTTGGTGATGTTGTTCATACCAATCGCTTTAACTCATGCTATCACGATGCCACTTGAGATTCATGAACTGGTGGATGAATCGGACATCGTGGTTATAGGGACGGTCACGGGTTCCCAGCTTGTCAGTAATAACGTAAGCACGCAGAGTATATTAGATAGGAGGTTGGGGACTTTATATAGCATCCATGTTGATAGGGTTCTTTATGGAAAAGGAGCAATCAAACAGGGGGTCTTTTCTGAAAGCGATACTGGAACCATCAATATGAACTTAAAACGAAATTGCAAACGAAGCCCGATGAAAATTTCCGCTTTTCAGAGTACGCCATTAAATTTTGCGGACGGGGCGACGTATTACAAGAACCGATCGCAACTCTTCTTTCTGAAAGTCTCAGAGTTCCCCACGTCTCTTCCAGAAACTGCTTTGATTGTGAGTCGGTCGCCGCTCCGACGGTTAAGCAAATCTGACCTAACGGAAAGGTATTACTTTGAAGCCTGTTTTGGAATCCGACAAAGCACATGGGATCTCGCTGAACAGAAGCAGAAAACAGAGCTACCAACGGTTGAAGCATTTTGTAAAGTTATGTCGATTTCAGATCCCGTTCAGCGGGAGCAACGGCTTCGAGGACTGGTCAACGATGATGATACCTTGCTTGCCCGCAATGCGAGGGCAGTATTGAAGAAGATCGAAAAGAGCCGAAGTGAGTGAAGAGACGGAGAAGTAGTAGGCACACGCCGCCCCGATGAATCGGGCAACTACAAATCACGAGATAAGGAGAAAACGATGCACACACGTTTCAGAAATAACCGCTTAAAGACAACCTTTCAGCTTATTCCGTTTATTTTATTGTTGGTTATATCGAGTGCTTTTGCACAGTTTACAGCGTACGAGGACCTCGTGCCGCGTTATCCGAATCAGATGGATGGACGGGTCAATATGGTAAAGGGACGGTTCTCCTTTGCCGACACCGACCTCGTCGTTCCGGGACGGGGGCTCAGCCTTGAATTTACCAGGTATTATCACGGGACTGCTGTCTCATCGAGGTATCGATCGTATCTCGGACAAGGCTGGTCTCATACCTATCAGTGGCAGTTAGGTTATGAGGGTAAGCTCGATGGTGATGGTGTGAAGGAACATTATTGGCATATCATTACTGCCAGTGGTGCCCAACAGACCTTTAAGGAAGACTCTAGCAGAACAGGTGGAGGCCTACCCGCTGCTGGGGCAACGCTGACTCCTGACCCCGGTGTCCGGGCAGCCCTTGAGTTTACAGCGGCTGAGGTGTTCATTTATACCACCAAAAGCGGTATCAAATATAAATTTGAGCACTATCCCGCCGATGCGATGACCAAAACGTATGACAATTATGTACTGACAGCGATTTCGGATCGGAATGGCAACACAATCACCCTCCATTACGAAAACGCTCCGGATGCAAGCTCAACGTCCTCAACGTCTCGGCTCGTTGCGGTCGAGGACGCGTTGGGACGGTTTCTGAAATTCTACTATGGACTTGAGATAGCCGATGTCAGCCATCCCCGTTATATCAGTAAAATTGAGTACGGACTCGGCACCGCCCAAGCCCTGACCACCGTCTACCAGACGATTAAATATACGCAGACCCAGACTATTTTCATTTGGCTGGCTTCCGTTCACCATCCGCTGGAGATGACCGACCCGTTGTGGGCTGAGTTGAAGGCTAAGTTGGAGCCTGAGTCTGAGTTGGAGCCTGAATTGATTACGCAATATCAATATCACTCCACCCACGGCGTGTCAGTTATCACGACCCCTCTGGGACACCGCACCGAAATCGACAGTATATCAATCAACAGCAAATCACAAGTGATGCGGGTGCGGGTTGAAGATGGTGGCACAGGCACTGTGTTACACGAACGGCAATACGGTAACGGTTCTAACCTATTTAACGGGCAGGCTTACAATCGCAATTCACAGGACAAAAGACAGGGCGGTTATCACTATAAAGCCTCAACGGGGCGTATCACCGCCCTCAAAGTCCAGCAGTGGCCCAATCCGCCCTATTCGAGTACCAACACGCCGACCGACATCGGCAGGTTCAATTGGCGTTACGACGACAAGCGGAACATCAGAACCGCGTCTTACCGTGACGCAGCCAATAGTAAGACGAAATGGCACTACAATATCGAATATGCAGGCTCAAATGCGGCGCATAACAAGCAGATGGGCAACGCCACCAAGTGGGAGCAGGTCGTAAACGGCGCGGTGACGCGCAAGTGGGAAGCGGATTATCAAAAGAAGTACAATCGACCGATATGGCAGATTGATGCGATGGGACATAAGACCGTGTTCAAATACGACGACGACAACGGCAACCTTATCGAAGTCAGAAGCAAAGCGAACACCGGCACCCAAGCCCATGCTATTGACCACGACATCATCACCACCCACAAGTACGACCGCTACGGCAACCGTGTCAAGACCACCTTTATGCCCGGAACCTCTCAAGAGAAGGTGGTCGAGACGGTCTACGACCCGACCCATCACACCTATCCGATTGAAGTCAAGACAACGGTCACCATGGACGGTGTAGAGCGTATCATCCGCACCCAATCGAAATGGGACGTCAATCGGGGGTTGAAGACCGCCGATATTGACGCGCAAGGCAGGCGCACCGAGTATGTATACTGGAAAGATAGACGGCTGAAGTACACCCGTGATGTCGCTGCCAATCTTTACACGGTCCCGACCTACGACAAAGATGGGCGGGTGACCCAAATCCAGGTCCGTCAAGAAGACTGGCAGACCGGGACACTGATCGCGCAAACGAAGACGGAGTATGATGCGATGGGCCGCCCCGTTAAAGCGCATAGCTTTAACAACAACAATTGGACCACCCCCTATGCGACCACCGAATCGACCTACGACATCTTCGGCAACATGACCCAGAGCAAAGACCCGCGCCTGTTGATAACCACCTACACCCACGACCAGCACGGGTTTGTAACCAAGCAGACCCTACCTGACGGCGATTGGGTCGAAACCCGGTACAATACCCTCTGGCAGCCGACCAAAGCATGGACAAGCCAAATTGGGAGTGAAAGCAGCCCCGCCGTCCGCTACACCTACGACAATCTCAACCGTCTCCTTCGAGTCAATTACTCGACCGGTGAATCGGTGCGTTACACCTACGATAAGGGCGATAACACCCTGACGCAGAAGACCAACGACGGGTCTCAGACCTACACCTATACTTATACATACGACCAACTGAACCGTCTCATCAGCCGGAAGGACAAATCTCTGTTGGGTTACAAGACCCTCTACGAGTACGACGATGCGTCGATGCGGACTCGGATGCACATCCAAAAACACAGGGGCGGGCCCGACCTTTACGATGTGAGGTACAGCTATGATGAAGCGAACCGGTTGCTTTCGGTGACGGATATGTTGGCTAGCAAGACCGCCGGCTATCAATACTTCGACATCGGCGCGCTCAAGACGGTTACCAACCCCAACGGTATCACCGCGCATCGGACGCTTGATACCCGTCACCGCTTAGACCTGCTCACCTATAAGAAGACCCCGACCACTGTGCTGAGTTCGCTCGATTATAGCTACGACGTAAAATCGAATGTCACCCAACTAATTCGGGACGACACCGGTGCCGGCGGGACAAGGAAAACCTTCTCCTTCGGTTACGATGGCATCTCCCGGCTCACCTCTGCCAACTACGGGACGGAGAAGGTCAGCTACACCTATGATAAGTCGGGCAATCGGCTAACGCAGGTTAGTAGCGTTGATGGCACGACTAACTACACCGTAGCGACGAACAGCAATCAGTTGACCCACCGTTCCCTCGTTCCAGAGGATACGGACTTCGCAACGCTGAATTACCGCTACGACGCAGAAGGGAAACTCACCCAACGGAGTGAAGGGACCGATTCGGATGCGTTCACGTACAGCTTCGGCTCACAGTTGACCCAGATACAGAAGACCCGTGCCGGGGCGGTGACTCAGACGCTAAGCTACGCCTACGATGGCTCAGGACAGCGGGTGAAGGTGACCGATAGCGGTGGGACACGATACTTCCTCTACGATGGCGGGATGCCCGTCCTCGAGTTGGACCAAAACAAGAAAATCACCACCAGCTATCTCTACGGTGCCGATGGTGTGGTGTACCGTCGGAAGCACAACGCTGTCGCACACTGGCATTTCGATGAAGGCAGCGGGACAACCGCGCACGATGTCGATGGCGCCAACCACGGCACGCTCGGCGGTGGAGAGGAGGCTAAGGTCCCTGCTTGGAGCTTTGGCTGCGGGCTCCTGTTTGATGGGGTAGATGATCTCGTCAAGGTGCCGGATAGTAATTCCTTAGACCTTGCTGGCGATAAAATGACCATTACCGCCTGGGTCAATCGGTCATCAGCCGGCAGTGGGTATCTCGTCAAGAAGTCGGGTGCCTCTAACGGGTATCAGCTCTGGATAACCGCGACGGGGACGGTCCAATTTGACTTACTGTTCAACGGCACCACCAAGACCGTCACCAGTACCACGACGCTGCCGGTGAACCAATGGAAACATATCGCTGCTCGATACGATGGGACCGAACTCCGACTCTTCATTGATGGGACCAAAGAATCAGCCACCACCGCAGCGACCGGATCGTTGGCGGCAACGACGAAGGTGTTGTGGCTGGGTTCTTACAATGCCAAGAATCATCACCTGCACGGCTATCTCGACGACCTTTCCATCTATAACCGCGCGCTGTCCAATAGCGAGATAACGGACTTAGTAAACGATGTGGATAAACGGTATGAGTACCACCACCTAAACGCATTGGGCAGTAACATCGTCTCAACCGATGACAACCAGAAGGTGTTGGTACGGTATGAGTACGATGTCTTTGGGGCGATACGCTCTGAGACAGGCACCAGTGATAATACCCGTAAGTTCACCGGCAAAGAGTTTGATGCCGATAGTAACCTCTATTACTACGGGGCGCGGTACTATGACCCATACATCGGAAGGTTTACACAACGGGACCCCATTGGGGATGGGGTCAACTGGTATGCGTATGTGGCGAATAATCCGCTCAGGTTTGTCGATCCCACGGGACTTAAACTTGATTTCATCAATGCAGCCGGTGAGTCCGTTTCTATTACAGACGTGTCTCAAGTCGCTGGCTTTGATGTCAACCTATTAACGACTCAAGATCAAACCCTTTTTCACGCCTTATTCGGTACAACGGCATCGGGGGATGCTGGCGATGCCAAAAGCTTCCTTGATCTTGATGCAACAGGAAAAATGCTTACCAATCTAATCAATGCGGATAAGGGTTTTACACTCGGCTGGAGCGATCTTGGTAAAGATGCGATCGGAGCATTTGACTCAGGTGTAAACAGACTCCGCATAAATAACAACAGCACACATGGATATGCGACCGACCTAACGACTTTGCTAAATGAGTCCGATCCAAATAAAAATTTCAAAAGTGTAAGACTGACGCTTGCTCACGAACTTCAGCACGTTGCTAATGACTTCTTCGGTTTACCCACAGATCTCAATGCACCAAGGGGCATTCGACACGATCGGAAAGCACTGTGGCGAGACGAATATAGTGCTTATAGCACGGAGTTGTCTGTTGCTCACCAACTTGGTCAGCTCAGTGCCGGATATTATTCTTCATCCTTTGCTCCGACAGCAGCGCGAAGCGGTATTCCATCGGTCTCATTTCGGGCTATCAGCAGGGCAGCAACCGAAAATGTCCGGACGCCGAGATAAATGGAGGTCGAAATGCAGAATTATAGACGTTGGTTCCTTTTGATGGGTATTATCATCTTTTTGGTGGTGGGTATCCTTGAAGCGTCCATAGTGGTAGATAGATTTGAAGGCACCGGCGAAACGCTGGATAGCTTTATCCTCCGACTTGGTGATGATCATGAGCATGTTCGTCAAGGCGCGATTGCGGCTATCGAAGGGCTGGGGGTGCCTGATGACGAGATAGTGTTGGCGTGGGCGAATCTTACGCGGTTATTAAGTAAGGGCAGGATACTAGCTTATCTTGATAACCGCCGTTGGGAACAAACGACAGATACAGTTTTTCGTTTAATAGACCTTGATAAGGCATTGGCGGGATTGCTAGATTCGTTGAAAAGTGGCAACAAAGATGAATCTGTCCTTGCGCGGTACGCTATCAAGGAGATTACCGATAGACTGAGGAACTCTATTCTGGAACCACCTCCCGGCACGGTTCCGCTGCTGGTTGAGGCACTCCAAGATGAAGATGTGCACAGCCGCGAAATTGCGTCTCAGCTCTTAGGGGTCATACCGAGCCACGCTAAAGATGCTGTGGCGCAATTGATCCATGTACTGACTGATGAAAGTCGGTCTGTCCGATCCGCTGCGATTTCTGCATTAGGAGATATTGCTGTCGCGACGCCAGGGGTTCAACTTAAGATTACCGAGCAACTGATCGAAGTGCTAAAGGGTCCCAACTTTTCTATCTACAGGCCTCGCCGTAACAGCAACTTTCATGTCCGAGTGGCGGAGGAGCTTGCATCTATTGGGTCTACTGCGGTGCCCTCGTTACTGAAGGCTTTGAACGCGCCAGACGCTGGCGTGCGGCATCATGCGGCAATTGCGTTGGTACAAATCGATTCCCAAACCGCTGAAGCGACGATTCCGGTCCTAATTGAAGCATTGGCTTCTCCACATCCTAATACCCGGCGGGAGACTGTCTACGCGCTTGTGAAGATGGCGAAGCAGCCGCCGCACGTTAATCAGATTGTACAATCCCTAGGGCAGGTGCTAGACGCGACTGAAGATACGGTTGAAAATCGGGTTGCCCGCCCCGAGGCGGTTCACACATTGAGAGAGATTGCAGTTGCGATGCCAGCGGTTCAACCTGAAATTACTGAGAAACTGATTTCAGCACTCAACACGCCCAACTTTGTGTCGGGGCATTTCGGTGATGACCGTAGCGATCTTAGCAACTTTCACGTTGGCGTGGCGGGGGAACTGGCATCTCTTGGGTCTACTGTGGTGCCATTCTTACTCAAGGCTTTGAATGCCACAGACGCTGGTGTGCGGCATCATGCGGCAATTGCATTGGCACAAATTGATTCCCAACCCGATGAAGCGGCCATTCCGATCATCCCGATACTGACCGAAGCCTTAGCGTCGCCATATCATCATACGCGGGCAGCTGCTGTTGATGCCTTAGCAAGATTGGGAGAGCGACCCACGCTTGTTGGTCAGATCGCGCCAATTTTTGTGAAGGTGTTACAAACCACGACAGATACCGAACCGATATATTACGATTTGACGTTTCATGACCTCGTTGCATCTGCCTTGGCCTCGATAGACCTATCAGAAACAATCAAGGTACTTCGGTCTGAAAACGCTTATGTGCAGAGATTTGTCGTCGCTGCTATCGCGCCGATGAATGATCCGGCGGTGGACGAGGCGGTTCCGATATTAATCGAACTATTATGTAGTGATGATAGACATGTCCGTCAAGCAGCAATTGAAACCCTAACTCAGTTGAACCGATTCTCGACCGATGACTTGATTGCCGCCCTTACCGACGAAAACGGATGTATTCGCACCCGGTCAGCGATAGTCCTCGTTGAAATTGGTCCGGAGGCGATGGCTGCTCTAGCAGAGACACTTTCACATCAATCACCAGAGACCCGTCAGCAAATCATAGAAATCCTTGAGACTGTTGCGACTCCAGCAGCTCGGAAGGCGATTTCTTCCTACCAACGTTCTGGGCAGTAACATCGTCCTAACCGATGATAATCAGAATGTCCTCGTTCGCTATGAGTACGATGTGTTTGGTGCTATTCGTTCTGAGACAGGAACAAGCGATAATACCCGAAAGTTTACCGGCAAGGAGTTTGATGCCGATAGTAACCTATACTATTACGCCGCGCGGTATTATGACCCGTATATTGGCAGGTTTACCCAGAGAGACCCCATTGCCGATGGTGTCAACTGGTATGCCTATGTGGCGAATAATCCGCTCAGGTTTGTGGATCCAACGGGGTTAGGACTCTGGGATGCTGTAAAAGGCGTAGCAGGTGTAGTTATTAACCCTGTGGTCGGCTTGGTTGTGGACGGCGGAAAAGGAATCATTGATGCCGCGGCTGACGTAGGAGGTGCAGCGTTAGAAGGCATCTCTCATGCAGCGAACGTCAACGGTATCACTTTCTTGGTTACCTGGGGAGCGGTTTTCGGAAAACTCGCGGTATTAGATTATGGGATTTCAGAAACCCTTCAGTTTCTTGGTGCTGACATCGAAGAACCATCTTTGAGACTTGACTGGGACCGCAGGATGCTAATATCCGAAGGTGGCTTGGGTGGTGAGATAGTTAAACGCACCGGCGTGAGTGCTAGAGCACTGGGCCCCGTCGTATTTGCTAGCGCGGAAAAAGTGAAGAGGAAGCCACTCGCATGGCAAGAGAGATTGTGGAACCATGAAGCTGTCCATGTCCAGCAGCAATGGCGCGAGGGTTGGTGGTTCCTCGGCACGTATACATGGGAATGGATAAGATATGGGTACGATAGAAACCGATATGAGGAAGAGGCACGGGCTAAATCGGGGCAACGTTTACGGAGTCCGCATCAAAATCAAAAAAAGAGAAAGCGTACAAACCGTAGCCGTCTTTCAGATAGTTAATCTACTTTGGAGTCGGAGGCGGTGTCAGTGCGTACTGTTCCCCGGTCAAATGATAGAAACAAGGGATCAGGTGTTGGACTACACTTAACGTCTAGTTCCTATCACGCAATAGGCGATGTGAGCAAGCACACAAAATCTCAGAAGATAGGCAGGTAAAATTCATGTTTCGTCGAAGAATTGGAATTTTGCTGTTAATCTGTTTCTTTTGGCTCTTTTTCAATCTAGGGATATTTGCCGAGACAGATTCGAGTCAACGGGATGGACAGTTCGTCATCGCAGGGCAAGTGGTCGGTGGATTTCTCGGAACAGGTACAGGTGCTCTGATTGGTATGGCCCTCACACTTCCCTGTTTTATGATGCTAGACGAACCAGAAGGCGCGGCATATCCCTTCTTTATGTTCGGCGGAGGGGCGGGTGGAATATTTGGATGCGCTGGTGGTGTTTATGCAGTTGGGGAGATATTTGGTAGCGGAGGGGGCTCTTTCAAGACAACCTTAAAATGGTCAATATTGACTTCTATCGGTGCCACCATCGGCTATCAGCGGTCAAAACGGAAGCAACCGCCCAGCATTTCATTGGCGAATGATAAGTTCACACTCCACCTGCCAACGATGAGTATACAAAGTTCACGACTCCCCAATCATCGTCCCCAAACGGATTACATGGTCCGATTGGTCAATGTTGGATTTTAGAATGTGCGATGTATAGGGGAAATATCGCAAGATTGACGTACTTTGACACTTAACTGTATCAGCATAGAGCCAACCAAGAAGGCAAGTGACCGTCAGCCTAAACTGAGCGCGTTGCTTGCCTTTTTTTATTTGCAGTAAGCGTTTGCTCCCCCAACGCTTTAGTCAGGGCCCCTCGCTACTTCCTCTACGATGGCGGGATGCCCGTCCTCGAGTTGGACCAAAACAAGAAAATCACCACCAGCTATCTCTACGGTGCCGATGGTGTGGTGTACCGTCGGAAGCACAACGCCGTCGCACACTGGCATTTCGATGAAGGCAGCGGGACAACCGCGCACGATGTCGATGGCGCCAACCACGGCACGCTCGGCGGTGGAGAGGAGGCTAAGGTCCCTGCTTGGAGCTTTGGCTGTGGTCTGCTGTTTGATGGGGTAGATGATCTCGTCAAGGTGCCGGATAGCGATGCCTTAGACCTTGCTGGCGATAAAATGACCATTACCGCCTGGGTCAATCGGTCATCAGCCGGCAGTGGGTATCTCGTCAAGAAGTCGGGTGCCTCTAACGGGTATCAGCTCTGGATAACCGCGACGGGGACGGTCCAATTTGACTTACTGTTCAACGGCACCACCAAGACCGTCACCAGTACCACGACGCTGCCGGTGAACCAATGGAAACATATCGCTGCTCGATACGATGGGACCGAACTCCGACTCTTCATTGATGGGACCAAAGAATCAGCCACCACCGCAGCGACCGGATCGTTGGCGGCAACGACGAAGGTGTTGTGGCTGGGTTCTTACAATGCCAAGAATCATCACCTGCACGGCTATCTCGACGACCTTTCCATCTATAACCGCGCGCTGTCCAATAGCGAGATAACGGACTTAGTGAACGATGTGGATAAACGGTATGAGTACCATCACGTAAACGCATTAGGCAGTAACATCGTCTCAACCGATGACAACCAGAACGTCCTCGTTCGATATGAGTACGATGTCTTCGGCGCTATCCGTTCTGAGACAGACACAAGTGCCGACACCCGCAAGTTCACCGGCAAGGAGTTCGATGCTGATAGTAACCTCTACTATTGTGCCGCGCGGTACTATGACCCGTACATCGGCAGGTTTACCCAGAGAGATCCAATTGGCGATGGGGTGAACTGGTATGCCTATACCTACAATAACCCGCTCAAGTTCATTGATCCAACAGGGTTGCAGACCGAAGCCCCAAGACCACTAAGCCCTCTGGAAGCAGAGGCTATCAATTTCATGTTCCAAGGTTCTATCAATCCGGCTGAGCTGCGAATACAAATTACTCATATGAATACGGGCAGGGGTTCTTATAATCATAGTCAAAAACTAATTAGAGTTAGCGAAGATTTGTACGATGCAGCAGGTCTCTCTGCCAATTCGACGGCATCGGCAGCCAACGTGCTTTCTCCCGCTGTCATTGACTATCTTAGCACAGTTGTCCATGAAGCTATGCATTCCTGGGGACGTGAATACGGCGGTTTCGATGGATACAGGGTGAGTTTAAACGGGAAGGTGGTCTATGGATTCAATTTTGACCAGTTAGGTGCCCTTGATCTCGCTAGAGAACAATCCGCCTCAGCAGTGGCGAGTGCCTTTATACTCAAATGGCAGTTAGATCACGGTGCTGAAGTAATACATCTTGATTTTGTTAATTTTAGACGGTTGCGGTCAAATGCCCCTCCCGATCTTTTCGGAAATCCATTCGGAAAGCCCGTCGCTACGCTTTTGGGAGGAAGGGTAGACAGAATTGCAGCAGGACGCATCTTACGGTTTTTCAAGCCATTAATGTATCACGTAGGGAGTTAAATCATGAAACTGTTAAATCGTATCAACAATGTTTTATTGCAAATGCCTTATAGCCCTTTAGTTAAAAGCCAGAAGGCTGCAAGTCAGATTGTAACGATAGTTTGTGTCCTCTTTTTGATTGGCTGCGATAACGATAATAGTAACAATAGCGTGGCACCGGAAAGGGCACGGTTGATAAAGATCACCCCCGCAGTAAGCGAAATTGAGCGATTTGCGCCGGAAATGGAACTCGTTTTCGATAAGCCGGTGGCACAGGTCGAAGTCAATGGGGTTGATGCCGCCCCCAACCAAACAATGTCGGTGGGTGCTTGGCAGTCAACAACCGTTTGGATACTCGATTTAAGTCTTTTCGACAAAATCCATCCGCCCACTCATCCCCTTTCGACGGATGGCTTTTCCAAAGAACAAGTCTGTTTTACTGTCAGCTATGTTGATGAAACGGGCATCTATCAAGAAGATCTGGACTGTGTGGAACTCCCTTTGATCGATAGAGGGGACATACCGCCCCGAATTATTGAAGGGACGGTGAAAGACGGTGACGGGGGGGTGGACGTAGACAAACTACACGCATATGGCTTTACCTTCCGATTTAGCGAGGATCTCACCGGATATCTTGAAATACGTTCTGAAAGCAGCGGGGAGGATCTCTGTTGGATCGTAGAATGGAGTAAGGATGGGTTTGGCGAGTCAGTCAAACTGAGCCGACGCGCTCAAAAGGGGCAAAGACTGCTCCCCGGCATGGTTTATATAATTATATTCGCGGTGAGCGATGCAAATGGCAATCCCCTAGAAACTTACCGGATTACATTCACCACGGAGGCGTGAGATTTTTTTCACATTTGAAGGAAGGGCAAGCGGCGGGCGAAAGAAATTGAGTCCACGGCTTGCCTTTTTTGTTTGCGGGGTGCATTAGACGCCCTCAACGCATTGGGCAGTAACATCGTCTTAACGAATCAAATACTCTACGCCCTGCAGGATGGAGATTCTTAACTGTCCTGTGTTCCATTTGTTAAATGTCAACAGAACCTAACTTTTTCGGTGCAAGCCCACCCCGATTTTTGGGTGTGATTATCTGTCCCTGCTCAGTGTGAGTCTCACTTGTCTGTGGTGCACCGTTCGACGGTTCACCCCGATGCGCGATAGGATCCACTAGTCGAAGCCGCGTCCAGTTCTCCTCCTTCTCGGTACTGATCTGATACCTGTCTATCTGGTCATACGCCCACTTCCACGCCTTTCCATACAACCGATCCACCTCCGAAACGCTTACCCAGCCTGCTTCCGTTTTCATCGTGTCTGTTCCTGTGATTTGATAGTGTGAATAACTGTGACAGAGTAACACCAATCACGGAGTTGGACGCGACCAAGAAAATCACCACCAGTTACCTCTACGGTGCTGATGGGGTGGTCTACCGTCGGAAACACAACGCTGTCGCACACTGGCATTTTGACGAAGGCACCGGGACAACCGCGCACGATGTCGATGGCGGTAACCACGGCACGCTCGGCGGTGGCGAGGCGGCGAAGACCCCGACTTGGAGTTTTGGATGCGGTCTGCTGTTTGATGGGGTAGATGATGTGGTCTCGGTGCCGGATAGTGATGGCTTAGACTTAGTCGGCGATAAACTGACGATTATCGCTTGGGTCAACTGGTCTTCAGCCGGCAGTGGGTATCTCGTCAAGAAGTCGGGTGCCTCTAACGGCTATCGGCTCTGGATAACCGCGGCGGGGACGCTCCAATTTGAACTCCTGTTCAGCGGCACCACCAAGACCGTCACCAGTACCACGATGCTTCCGCTGAACCAACAAAGTTAAAAGTGTGAAAAAGTGATTGACATGCGTTATAAGATTTGGTATAATTTCTGCTGATTATACTAAATCGAACGAGACCCAACAAAATATCAGCAATGGATCTACCCCGGCTGGGGCGGTATCCATTCCGATAGATCGGAATTGATACTGCTCTGGTCGGGGTTTTTTTGTGTAAGGTTCCAGTTTGCCGTACAGGACGGTTTCGCAAAGCATTGTTAGATATTTGCGATACAGTCACCTACTGCTCCGACTATCAAGCATCGCTTTTCGAGGTGCTGAATATCACAGATACGCATCGACTCATTGATCCGATACATCTCAATTCACAACGTTATTGAAGTCCTTTTATTGGAGAGGATGAGGAGGCGAGTGAACGGGGGGCGAGGTAGCGAGTAAAGCGAGTCCCGACTTGTCGGGACTCGCTCACTCCCACACACGCTCCCTCATATACTCGCTCCCACACTAAGATATGAATGAGAGCCTTTTTATTCACATAAGCGAGTTTGGTATCATCGTTTCGCCCGATACGATTACGGATGAGCTAAAAGCAGCGCTCCACGACAGCTACGAAGTGCTGACTTTCCAGATCCTCTGTGAGAAGCCGATATTGTGTGTCTGCACATCTTCGACAAAGTATCCAACACTGTATCCGGGCACGGTAATAGTGCCGGAGGATTGCTGGGCAGACTTCGAGGTGGAAAATCACGCCATCTTGATGAACGAAGTTTTTATCCTAGCGTGCTTAGGGGTGCCGAGCTTTGAAGCGACGTTCAGGGATTTGCTGACTGTCTTTGAGATGTTGACAAACGCAGAAAAACTAATCAATTTTGGAGACGAACACGGTTTAATAATAGGAGGAGTGAAATGAGGACATTCTTAAAGATACAGGGTATCTTGGAGCGAACGTTGGATAGTGCAGCACGGCGCTTGGCGGAATCCGGGAACCGAGTACCAACGGTGCCGTATGGCGGAGGGTGGACGCGGTAATCAATGCGTTAGCCATTTGATTTTACGCCATCCGTTTACTCCGGTTGTTTGTTATGTGCTTGTAGATGGTTGATATAATTCTGGTTTAGGTTCTCAATTCTGGTGGATTGTTTATCAAGTTGGCTTTCTATCCTATCCAGTCTGTCATTTATTCTGTTACCGAGATTTTCAATATCGGATTTGGTTTGGTTACTAAGATTCTCAATATCGGATTTAGTTCTGTTACCGAGATCTTCAATATCGGATTTAGTTGCGAAGCCAGTGAGGAATCCATATATGAGAATCAGCGCAATAATAATCTGGACAGCGATGGTTATTTTGAACTGTTTATCACTCATGGGTTACCTCCTATTAACTGAATTTCATAACAATTTCTCCTTGTGCGTGGCGGGTACAACCCCCCTTTTTGACGGGCAATTACAGGTATATTTGGTAGATTTTAGAATTACTTAGACACTGCCAATCGGCGCAGTTGGAAACAGCGCCTACCAAACACGGGGAGCAAAAGTGTCTATTTATTTTTAGCAGTCACTATTATATCAATAGTGGGTAATAAAAACCAACAAAATGTTGTAATTCTAAACAGATGTATCTCCTGACCAAATCCGAAACCCGACGAGTGGGCAAGCGGTTTTCGGGGAGATATGATGGCATGAGAGGTGAAAGGTAATGCGTAAGAGGAACGTTTTCGGCACTCTTACGCATTACCTGTTATAGGTTAGTCTTCAGAAGAGTTTGAGCGGTTGGACGAAGATTTCTTCGTGCCGCGCTTACCCTTGTTCCAAGGCCGTCTACCTTTGAGTGCCTTGGAAATCTTGCGACGGGTTGCTTCAGAGAGGGCTCTCCTTTTGTTGGCAGCGGAGATTTTCCGACGTGTTTCTGCAGAGTGCCGTTTGCCCTTTTGTGCCTTGGAAATCTTGCGACGGGTTGCTTCAGAAAGGGATTTCCCTTTGTTGGCAGCGGAGATTTTCCGACGCGTTTCTGCAGAGAGCCGTCTGCCCTTGAGTGCCTCAGAGACTTTTCGACGTGTCTCTGGGGAAAGGCGTTTGCCTCTGTTGGCTGCAGCCGTTCTTTCGACTGCCGAGTCGGGCTGCCACTTACCGAGGTTGGCTTCCGAGAGCTTTCGACGGTGCTCGGCAGACTTCGGTTTACCCGTTAGCGATGCCGAAAGTTTTCGGAGCGTTTCTTCCGAAGGGAGTCTCCCCTTATTTGCCTCCGAGATTTTGGCACGAGTCTCCTCGGAGGGGCTACCACCTTCACCGCCATGGGTGAGATTGTAGCCGTTGGGCGACACCGAGTTAAAATGCTGAATCCAATAGATCTCACGCTCACTGAGAGCGTCGGCGGGAATATTCGCCTCAAGTATTTCATGCTGAAACGCGTCTGCGCCGTACTTGCGAATTGCGTTCCCTAAGCGACGGGAGCCTTCTTGTCTAAGGTGCGCCCGAATCCGTGTTTGCGGATCGTGGAGGGTCTGTCCGATGTAGGACATATCATCCCGCCAGATCCGATAGATGCAACCAGTTTTCATATAATCCTCTATTCGTAATAGTGTGATTGTGTGAAGGGACTCCACCGAACGGTGAAATCATATCCCCTCACAATCCAAAAGCCAAATTGTCGCATATTTACGCTTTTAAGGGAAACTTTGCTATGAATTGAGTGCGTATTACGGAGGACGGGGAGGGTTGTCGGGAGTAATATCCGCTTGGATCTTACCCGTTCATTTTTCACGTTTCACACATCAACCACCATGACAATGTTAAAAAATGATTGACATACGTTAAATAATTTGGTATAATTTCTGTTGATCGTAAAAAACCAGACGATACCAAACGACATCAACCAAAATAGCTGCACGGATCTACCCCGGCTGGGGCGGTATCCGTTCCGATAGATCGGAATTGATACTGCTCTGGTCGGGGTTTTTTATTTCTATCTTCAATCCAAAGGATAGTAGCTACCTCCCGCCCCGATAGTGCGGTATTCAAGCCAACGTACCGTAACCCCTTACGTATTACGCATTATTCCTTACCAGAGACCATAGGAAAGAGATGAAAAAAAACGTTTCACGGACGCCGTTGCGAATCAGTTTCGTCGGTGGCGGCACGGACATCGCTGACTTCTACCGCAGATACGGCGGTGAAGTCATCAGCACCACAATTGACAAATACATCACAGTCCAAGTCACCGCCCGCACCGACCAGCAGATAGCGATTAAAACCGCTGGAAGGACTGGAGAGGAGAAAGTGGGAGGGGGAGAAAGTGAGCAGAAACAGATCCCACCTTCCCACTGTCCCACTTTCCCACCTGCGACTTCATGGCAGATGGTAAGCTCTCTGGAGGAGGTTAAACATCCACTCGTGCGGGAGACAATGCGGAAAACCGGTGTAGAGTCGGGTGTGTCGATCAGAGTAACGTCTGACATTTCCGCGCGGGGGACAGGGCTGGGGTCGTCCAGTGCGCTGACGGTCGGGCTACTGAACGCGCTGTACGCCTACCGAGGCGAGTGCTGCAACGCCGAAAAACTCGCCCGTGACGCCTGTGAGGTTGAGATAAACATCTTGGGCAACCCGATCGGGAAACAGGATCAGTACGCTACAGCATACGGCGGGTTACGCCGATTCTGGTTTGAACCCGACGATAACGTCATCGTAGAGTCGCTTCCGCAAAAGGGTGTAGGGAACAACGATCGTTGTTCCCTACTAGAAAAGCATTTGATGCTGTTTGATACGGGAATCCAACGGAGCGCGAACACCATCTTGACTGAGCAGAAACGCGCCGCAAGTCCGACATCACTCCTGAAAATCAGGGAACTGGTCCCCAATTTCTGTAACGCGCTGATGCGGAACGATTTCGATAAGGTTGGACAATTCCTACACGAAAACTGGCGGTTGAAGCGCGGACTTGCCGGTGCTATCTCGAATGATCAATTGGATACAACCTATCGACTCGCCCTCGATGCCGGCGCACTCGGCGGGAAGGTGCTCGGTGCAGGCGGCGGTGGATATTTCCTGTTTTACGTGCCTCAAGCAGAGCAGCGCGCGGTAATCTCCGCCTTGGACGGGCTAGCAGAACATACCCCTTTCCGCTTTGAGTCAAAGGGGAGTCAAATTATATCTAATGGGTAGTACGTAATACGTAAGGGACGGCATTACGCATTATGCTCTGTTATTGGAGTCGTTTTATTAGCTTATGTTTTGTGGATCAAAAATCCGAAAAATATTGTGGATAACTTTTTTGTGAGCCGAAAACCCGCACTATGACTGGGTTCTGGGAGTTAATCATTGTGGATAACTTGTGGATAACTCTGTGGATAACCTGTGGATTATGTGTAACTCCTTACGCATTCACGTATTGCACCTGTAGCGCGAACTGTTAGTTTGCGCCCTCGGATCACAATCTAACAGATCGTGGTACATGAACCAATGCACCAATGGATCGTCCCGACGTGTCGCGATTCCGAAGGCACGCCCCCTACGAGGATTACTTATGGATAAATGGGATTTATACACACAACTCAACGACTTGTTCGCACCGATGGATTGTAACCAGCAGGTGGAGACGTATAAGGTGTTACTGGGGGACTGCCCCGCCGAACAGAAGCCGATGCTGACCGAGATCGCCGGGTTCGCTTCGATTGCCGTCTTCGCCAAGACCCACCTGCCCGACTACACCCGGCTCCCCTTCGGTGTGCACCACAAAGCGTTCTTCGAGGCGATACCCCGCGGCGAACGGGGACAGCAGGTGAATATCCTCGCACCGCGTGGGAGCGGCAAAAGCACCGTGATCACCGTCTTCTATCCGCTCCACTGTATCTACTACAAATATCTGTACGATGAGTTCGGTATGATGTCCGAGAAATATATCCTGATCTTGAGCCGATCTTATGGAAATGCAATGGACCGGATTAAAGACATCAAATCGGAGATCGAGATGCGCGTGTCTCTACAACATCTCAAGGGCGATGACACTTGGGGCGAGATGCGGTCTATCACCGCAAACGACATCCTGATCGTACCGCAGAGCCGAGGCGGGAAAGTGCGCGGCAGCCTCTACAAGGGCTTCCGTCCCACGCTGGTGTTGCCTGACGACCTCGACGACATCGACAGCATCAGGAACCCTAACACACTCCAGAAAGACGAAGACTGGTTCAACAGTGATCTCATGGAGTGTGGCGATGCGGACACGAACTTCATCTGCGTGGACACCGTGAAGGGTGAACGCGCCATTGCGAATCAGCTCCGGTATCGCCCAGCGTGGCGAAACATCTTTATACAAGCGATCCCGACCCCTGATCAGTTAGTCCACCCTGAGGCTGAACACCTCTGGCAGGCGTACCGAAAGATCTATGCGAACACCGCCTTAGAGCCGCAGGAACGAGCGGTACAGATGGAGGGTTTTTGGACTGAGCATGGCGACGAGATGAACGCCGGTGTAGAGGAGACGTGGCGCGAGAAATGGACCTATCGGTCGCTGCGGGAGAAGGAGTTTGATCAGGGACGAGCGGCGATCCTGCGGGAATACCAGAACCACCCCGTGGACAGAGAGTTAGCGATCTTCGATATGGAGAACGCTGTCCGATTCACAGTCGAGAGCGATGGACTGCTACGGAGTGATGAGCGACTGGTGCGCTGGGAACACCTGAGCGGTGCGACGATCTTTCTGGACTGGGCTGGCATCAAGGAGAGCCTTGACAACTGTTTTGCTGCGGTCGTTGCGATTCTGTGGGAACCTGCGTATAAATCCAGTTATTCAGATATGCAGACACCGGGGGCTTACGGCTACGTGTATCAGGTCTGGATGGAACGCGGTTCACGCGGTAAGCAGATAGAGGCGCTGTGTGATGTATACAGAAACGTCTACGATTTCTTGGCGTTGAGAGGGTCGAACTTCACGGTCAATATCTTCTGTGAAGACTTCATCGATACCACCGGCGACGTGAAGGAGAACTTCCTGAGCCACTACCAATCGATCAGCGATGCGAAAGACATCAACCGTCCGCTCCAGTTTCTGCCACGAAATAGGGACAAGAGCGAGAGAATTGCGGGACTCGAAGCGCCGATAGGCAACGGCTGGTTGGCGTTCCATCAGGAATTGCCGAAAGTTTTCATGGATCAGATGCGAGAGTTCCCAATCTGTGATTTCAACGATGGGCCCGACAGTCTACAAGGTGCGTGGGAGTGCAAAATCGAGACAACATCGGCAGAACAGCAAGCACGCCGAGAACGGGCTAACCAACGCGTCCGAGATAGCCGTGTCCTACAATTCTAAAAATGTACCGCTAACTGTACTGCAAACTGTTAGTTTGCGCCCTCGGATCACAATCTAACACCTGTAGCGCGAACTGTTAGTTTGCGCCCTCGGATCACAATCTAACAGATCGTGGTACAAAAGGAGACTTCCCGATGAATCCCCGATACATCGGGACAAGCGGGATTCAAAGCAACTGGGGCTTGGGTGAATTGGTTTGCCGATGTGCTATGGTGTATGTCAAGGAGTAGATTGCCGGATTTGCGAAGGTGGTAGGTGGGGTAGGGTGACAGTGAAACCGATCAACTTACTCAGGACTAAGGTATTGTCCAAAACTCGATCTCGAGTTCGAGCAGATTACCGGTTTTATCCCCGGCAACTAGATTAATCAGGTACTGCTTACGACGTTCAAGAAAAGGACCGTTAACCGGTGGGCTTAACGTGACAGAGAAGCCTGTGTTGTCGCCGGTGCGTATCGCACTCGTGATCCAACGCAGCGACTCGCCATCAAGCGAGAGGTCAGCCACAAATTGATGTAAATCTTCATTGAAATCGAAGAAAATGCCTTCCCTATTTAACCGCTCGGAATTAAAGGAAACCCTTTCATTTTGGGGGTAGACGTTGCTCTTTACAATACGCGGCGGGTCTGAATCGGCGCGATCCCCGCTCGCAGTGGGGTCGATATCGTGAACAACAAATACTTTCGTGTCGGGGTCGGGTTCTTCGGCAACCTCTGTATCGGTGCCGCACCCCAGCATCAGGACAGCCAAGCCGAATAACAGGTATTTCATGTCGCACCTCCTCATATGTAAAATTATTACATAAGGTTGCTACTGAATCAAGCGGAAACATTCAAGATAATAGGGTCATTGCTGCGAATCTCGATCTTATCGGGGCGAGTCGGTTGGGTAGGGGGACAACGAAACCCAACACCCATAAACTGTAGTGCGAACTGTTAGTTTGCGTCTTCGGATCACAATCTAACAGATCGTGGTACATGAACAATGCATCTATGACCTAACCAAAAAGGACTGACCAACAAAAAATGGCAGGAAAAAGACACCCACTCCTTGAACTTCGCGACGCCGCCTACGAAGCCGCAGCACCCGCACATGAGCGGATGAAAAACGAAATCTCCCTGTATCGGAACGAAGACTATACCGGCGAATCATGGATTAAGCGATTCAAGCGATCCGTCACACGCTCCATCAGCCCGCAGATCAACACCGCGATCAACAGACTGATCCCCGTCTTCACCGAGCAGATGGCGCACGTCAATGTCGAGCCTGTCCGCAGCGACGCAAGCGAACTCGAACGCTTGGCGACCGACGAACTCCAAGAACATCTCGACAACTTAGAGGCTATCGATTCCGAGACGGAGGAGCTACGCACGCTGATCCTACACAACCAAGCGATGGGGAACGCGATCTCAAAGACCGTCTATGATCCCGAAACTGAAATGGTTCGCGCGGTCGCAATTAACCCGCTACGGTTCGTGCCGTCGCCCTACACGACCCGCTCAGACTTCAGGAGCGGTGGCTACGTTGTGCATACGACATATCACAACTACATGACCGTCTCGAAGAAATATGGTGGCGCACCTGTTCCGAACAAACGGTATAACGACAAGGCGTTGATGGGCGGGAATATCCGCGTTGACGAGATCTACATGACCGGTGAGATTGCGCGGGCGATTGGGATTCCGCAGTCGAAGGATTCAGCGGTGGTAATCGCGACGATTGTGGACGACGAACCGTACCGAGCGAGCCACGACGATTTCTGGTATCCTGACTTCCCGTTTGCACACTGGCGCAACTTCCTTGATGTGAGTAGTAACGGCAAGCCGAGCGATTTCTGGGGCTACGGCTATGCCACGCTGTTGGAGCCGCAGCAGAAGGTGTTGGACGAGTTTCTCGCCAACTATATGTGGATCACGCGGAACCTCGCCACAGGGCGGCTGTTGGCGCGGGAGGGTGTGCTGGATCAGGAACAACTGTCCAACTCGAGCGGGGATATTATTAATGTGCGAAACCTCCAGACGGGTGAGCCGATCGGGAACGCTGTCCAGTTCGTTCAGAACCCCGAAGCACCCATATCCCTGTTGAACATGATTCAGATGGTGAACCAGTTCATCAACGAGCAGGTGCCGTCGCTCTCGCCGGTGTTCGCAGGTCAGTCGCCGGGGGCATCGACGAGCGGTCGGGCGATTAGTAACCTCCAGACGGCGGTGTTCAATCAACTGTCCGACAATATCAGGGATATGAATGCGTTCCGTGAACGGCGGGCGCGGATTCGGCTCAACTTTATTCAGCAGTTTGCAAAGCGATCGATGCAGCCGAACCGGTGGCGGATGGGCTATGATCTACCGGAGTTGTCCGAGGAAGCACGGTATCAACCGTTCACCGTTTCGACGCCGGACACCTCGTCGTTGCCGCAGACGCCGCTCGGAAAGTTGCAAGTGATCTCGATGTTAATGGGTATGGGGATACGGATTAAGCCTGATCGGTTGATGGAGATGGTCGGGCTGAAGTCGGGCTACGGCTTGTCGGAGGCGGATCTGGTTCAGGCGATAACCCCACCACCGGGGCTGTCGTTGGGTGACTCCCAATCGCCACTTGATGAGGCAGCCGTCGCAGGTTTGGAAACGGTGCCGAGCGCGGAGAGATGAGAAAACGGGAAAACGAGAAGACGAGAGAACGGGAGAGTGTCAGCGGTTGGATAGAGCATAGCGAAGCCCAATAATCTTACTAAGGTAGTAGGCACACGCCGTGTGCCGTAACCCTTGTAGGTTGTGTTAAAGAATAGTGGGCGCAGATTTCCCAATCTGCGATCTTTTTGCAGAATTGTCCGTTGTATAGAGCGTAGCGTGAAGTTCTGTTAATTTTTGGAGTTATATACAATAGTGCTAGGAAGTTAAACTATGGACTAAATTTTCTTGTTGACCGATTTCTGTCGATCGTGCTAAAATAACCGTTGCAAAAGGAGGTCGTTACCCGTTTAGCGACTATTTTTTGGAAGTATCTTATACAGGGGTTTGTTTTGGCGGAATCGAAAGAACCAAGAATTTCACCATTTAGTTTTGACCCAAAACACTACTTCAAATATCTTTTATTTCTTGTTTTGCTTTTATGTGTTTATGGTGTTTCGATCTTTTTTGGGAGTGGCACAGTAAATCGTAAACACACTATCGAAACCATCGTTAGCATAGCAGAGCATATTTCAAGGGTAGTTCCCTTGGGAATTATCATAGTCATTACAATTGAAGGGGTGATTCGTAAAATGCTTGCTGCATATGAAGATTTCAAACAATGGCGTAAATCAAGAATGCAATGGATTGCAAAGCGAGTGAAGAAAGAAGCATCAGAGGCAGTGGAACAAGAACTTAAAAAACAGCTCCTAGCAATGCAGCAAAGGTATCAGGACGACATGCATGCATGGCTAGAGCGCCGTGTTGAAGCAGAACGTAAGGGTGAGCCTTTCAATGAACCTATGCCTATGCTTTTGGTTGTTGCTGACGATTCTACTAACCATCAAAAAGGAGAATCTAAGCCCAAAGAAGCGACCCCGTAGACACTACCGAGGTGGTGTCACATTAGCAGAGTTATTTCAACGCTTCCCTGATGACAAGATGGCAAAAAAATGGTTTGTTGAATTCAGTTGTAGGTTGGGTAGAGCGATAGCGAAACCCAACAATATACTCACGGATCACGCATCGTGGGTACAGGTTGCCTAACCTGTACTCAAGGCGCGAATAAAAAACGCCGTAAATCTACCCTGAAAGGGTGGTATTAACGGCTTCATAATTGATGATTCACCCAGATCGACCCCGAAGGGGCGGTATCTGCTGTTAATTCATCAGTTCATTTAACGAACCGATGAACCGACACAACTGCCCGATTCGGGGTTTTTTATTGATCTCACCAAAAGTCGTAGGCATACTCCGTATGCCGTAACCATTTACAAAAAGGAGACAAATTATGGCAGATGAAATGACCGTCACGGACGATCAAGCAACAGACGACGCTGCAGACGTAGACGTTGAGCAGAGTGGCGAAGGCGATGCCGAAAAGCAGTCACAAGGTTTTATGCAGTTCGCACAGAAGTTTGTGGACAGCGATCCAAGGATTCAGGCGCTTCGAGGCGCACCGGAACCGACAGCAGAGCAGCAGGCAGATTTACGGCTGACCGCAATGGAGATTCAACAGAACATTCGGTACGCGCAAGACGATTTCAAACGGCTGAACCCCGATGCGTCGGAGATGCAGGTCGAGGAGTATGTCGCCGCGGTGTTTGAGCGCGACATTGTGACGGCGGACCGCATCCAGAAAGAAATCGAGCGGAAACGCCAAGAGAAGGAACAGGCAGAAGCCAACGATAAGAAAAAGTCGGTGGCACTGAATACAACAGATACCGCACAGAACGGCGGTGCAGGTGAGAATCGCTTTACTGGTCAGAACACGGTGACAGGTATCCGACGGATATTGTTCGGAAACTCGTAAGATTTTAACGCTTGGTCGCAAAGGTGCCAAGTCGCAAGGATTTTCTTAGCGTCTTTGCATCTTAGCGTCTTTGCGTTGAATTTTCTTTGTGTTAAAAATAAAAAGGAGAATAGCAGAATTATTTGGGTGCACGGCAGGATAATTAGTGCCGTCAACTGGCTTAAACGGTGGTGAACCGCAAGATTTCTGAACAAATTGAGCTGACTCGCTCAAAAGTTCATGAATCGTCCCAAGTACCAAAATGTTGATAAACCCACTTGACTCAAGCGGGGCCCGTAATGTATGATTTACCCAACCTCATGCACAAAATGCTCAGGAAAATGAAATGCAAGAAATTTTGAAAGCACAAAGGTCTAGAAATGAGGCAGCCAATGACTATACCAAAAATCCCATTCTTTTCCGTTGCAGCGGTAGTTTTGTTGGGAGTGCTTGTTTTCTCTCTGGTCCTCTACGACTTTTCAAGGGTTGAAGTCTACTTTGATATAAATCGGTTAGATGTGAACGATGTGGCTTCACATCCATCCTTCAGCTTGATCAATCTTTATCCCGTTGGCGGAGGCTTTGACTTCTGGACACCGGCGGGATATTGGGGACGCTATAGACCTGAGGAAAAGATCGTCAAAATTAGCTGTGCCATGTACGACTCAACCTACAAAACACTTTTGGGTCTCGGTTTTACGCACTGGCAGATATTGACCGCAAAAAAGGAGTTTATCGAACCCAACGATGGAGATCCAAATCACAAATTGAAGGTTGGGGGCCGAATTTACTCTGTTTCATTTGGTCGATTTGAGCAAAATCTTGGAAATGGAATTGGCATTGATCGCGCTGTAATCAGTTGGGATTAACTCCCCGTCGGTTGGGTAGAGCGGCAGCGAAACCCAACACCGATGAACCGATTGCACTCATTAGTTCATTTCACGTTTCATCTCCCGACTCCGCCGTAGATCCTCGGAACGGGACATCACCAATCTTCTCACGGATCGACCTCAAATCGGGCGGTATCCGTGACATAATACTCAGCACCCAGATCAACCCCGGTTGGGGCGGTATCTGCTTGAGTTCATTAGTTAATTAGTTCATTTAATGAACCAACAGGATTGCCCTAGCTGGGGTTTTTTATTGCCCGGTGTACGGGTGAGGAGCTCTCATCTCTACGAAAGGAGAAAAACCGTGACAGACATCATAGAACCCACCGACAATCAAGCCCTAGATGGCTGGGGCCAACAAATCGGAGTCGATCCGTTAGTGACTGAAGAGGACCCTATTGAGGAATTGCCCCGATTTCTGAGGTTCGCCCAGAAGATTGTGGACAACGATCCGCGGATCCAAGCACTCAAGGAAGTGCCTGAACCGACAGAAGATATACGCTCTGATTTGCGCGTAACTGCTCTAGAGATCCAGCAGGACATCCAGAATGCACAGGACGACTTCAAACGACTAAACCCCGATGCGTCGGAGGTGCAGGTCGAAGAGTATATCGCCGCTGTGTTTGAGCGCGATATTGTGACGTTGGACCGTATCCAAACGGAGGTTCAGCGGAAAAGCCAAGAGAAAGAGCAGACTGAAGCCAACGATATGAAAAGATCGGCGGCACTCAGCACAACAGATACTGCACAGAACGACGATGCAGGTGAGAATCGCTTTACTGGTCAGAACACGGTGACAGGTATCCGAAGAATCCTCTTCGGCAACAACTAATACCTCCACCAATCTTCACTAATCTTCACTAATCTTTTTGATTCGTGTTGATTCGCGTAGATTCGTGGATAACAAGGAGGCTAAACGATGAGCATCTGGGGAAGGGTCAATAACGCGGTTGATGCGTATGTGATGCCGGAAGTGATGGCAGACGGATTGGTCAGCGAGTCGAGGACCGCGTTAATCCTTAAAGCACGAGCGGAGAACGTAACAGGTCCCGCCGGAAATGATATTGAACTGACGTGGCAGACCGAGATCGCGCGTGGGCGTTCCTATCGGGGCGCGCCGGAGAAAGGGCAAGTGGTTGACACCGGCGAGCCGGTATCGAGCCGCGCGCTCTGGAGCGGTTTCGAGGCGGATATTGTCATCCAAGGCGACGAGATCGTCAAGTCAACGGGAATGACAACGAAGCAGATCATGGAGAAAGAGGTCACCGATATGGCGGGCGGCGAGCGCGATATGATGCGTGTCTATGACATTCACAAGGAAGCGATCATGGGCGCGGCGCAACGCACGAAGACGCAGATCTCCAAAGCACTCTGGGAGAACTATCTGTTCGATGATCGTCCGCAATACGCGCCGGAAGGGTTGCCGACGCTGTTCGATGAGAACGCGGACTGGCACGGTCTGGCACCCGCCGAGTTAGGCAACTGGCAGGACGGCAGAGCCCATAACCCGTGGGGCGGCTCAGGACCGCCCAACGATCTGACGGGCGATGCGAAGTATTATCGGCATATCCCACAGATCTTTGATCCGGGCGCGGATACAACGATCAGCTACGACGTGCTGCACGAGTACAACGTGGCGATGTCCGCATCGATTCCGGGCTACTGGATCTGTCCGCTGCACTACAAGCTGTTCACGACGTTGACGCGGAAGGCGGAGGGCAGTGACAAGCTCCCCATTTCCGTCGGCTACGGCATGTGGCGCAGGAGTGAGACGGTGTTGCTGTATGATCGGACGTTCTACTTTGCCGACAACGAAGCGCCGGAGGACGAGGCGTGGCACATCCACATCGGCGATGTCGGAGGCACGAACTCGACACGCGGTGCAGGCTTGAAGATGATGCAGTGGGTGCCGCCGAATGCGGAGGAGGTCATGAGCCAGATGCCGCCGCCGGATCCGTTCACGGAACCGGGCTATAACCTCGGTTACAACACGACGCTGCCTGTCTGGACGGACGAGTACGACCGGGCGCAGGGTCAAACGGATACAATCTACTCAGAGATGCGCTATCTGTTTGCATTCTGCGGCGGATACAGATGGAAAAACTTTTCCGTGCGTAACCTCAGCGCGTAAATTGAATCTAACGCAAAGCCGCAAAGGGGCAAGGTCGCAAAGATTAAAACATATTAAATCCTTGCGTCCTTGCGTCCTTGTGTTAAAGATCTTAAGAGGAGACATACACAATGGATTTTTCGAGGTTTGATTACGGGGCTTTGCACGAAGATCAGCGTGCAAGGCTGGGAATCGGGATTACTGATATAAATGGTGAACGCTGGGGCTATATCCGCGTTCAGGAAGCGATGAGTTTCGGGCAGATAGTTCGTTCAAGCAAACACACCGACTTGGTATCGACAAACCCCGGTGCTGTTTCTGCAGCGGCACCAGTTGGAAGCGACAAGCTAACGACCGACAACGGCTTCCAGTTGTCAAATGTTACCCAAGATCTGCGAGGCGCAATCGGTTATATTTCGCAAGGAACTGGAGTCGGTCAGCAGTTCTACATCGTGGAGAACAATGACGACACGGCGAAGGTCTTTGTCCTGACAGGCAGCCTCAACCGCAATAAAAACAGAGGTTGGGTAACCGCGCTGGATAACACCTCCAAGTTCCTACTGTTCTTCCCCGGCGAAGGACGCCAGGGCGATGGTGTAAGTGATCTGGTCGAAGGCGTTATCCAAACGGAGGCAACTTCAGAGGACATCGGCAAGTTCTGCTGGGTGAAGCGTTCTGGAATCACCGCTTGCTTGGCAGATTTCGACGGGACCGATATAAGCGCGGGCGGCATCGTTGTGCCGGCAGCGGACGGCTTGGTCGCGGGACACAATACAAGTGCCCGTGGAATCGGTCAAGGACTGGCAGCAACGGATCAATTGACTGCCAACGCATTGGCGCTGGTGAGTCTGAACATCCCTGACGGTCCCCTGAGCTATGCCTATGCTCGTGCTAGGAACGCTTTCAACGAGGCAACAATCAGATAGGAGGGATAAAACGTGAAACGTGAAACGTAATCAAAGCACCCCTTTACGTTTTGCGTTTTGCGTTTTACGTATTATGACAGCCCGTGAAATTATCGAAGAAGCACAGCTATTGATTGGTGATCCGAATGTCGATTTCCACGATCGGGACAGAATGCTTTTCGCGCTGAATCGTGCGACCAACCGGATATCGACGCGGAGCCGTTCTATCCACGAGCAGTTCTACCACCCTGTGATAGCCGATCAGTATCACTACGCGCTGCCGCCGGGGACGCTGTATATACGCAAAGCGAAGTATAAGCAGGGTACATGGTGCGACTTGCAGCGCGGCTATTTTAACGATGTGGAAGCGCGGGCGGCGCAACCCGGCGGTGGACCGCCGCGGACCTTTTCGCTTTGGCAGAATGCGAGAGTGGAGCGATTCGTCGGAACTGTAGAAGCGACTGAGTTTGATGAGCAGCGCAATGAGCGGCACGTTACCTTTAACATGTCACATACGGAAGGTGGGGTCCGTATAGGAGATCTGGTGTTCAACCTGTCCGCGAAGCACGCTGAAGCGGTTATTACCGGAAACATCGGTATGGGTCATTCCGATAGTACGACACGGGTTCGGTACTCCGCACTACAGGGTGGTACGCGGGACCGGTTTGAGGTTGGTGATCAGATTCGGATTACATCACCCCACACCAGTGGTCATGCGATCCTCATCGCGCCTGCACCTGTACGCACCGATGAACAAGGCGATGAATCTATCGCTGCGTTTGTGGCGCGCCGGCATCGGGTCATCACGCGGAAGGAGATCGACAACGAGAACGATTCGCTGGAGTTGGACGACGAATTTAACGACACGCTGATGTACGAGATACTGCATTGGGCGCGGGTTCAAAGAATGGGACTTGACACGACGGCGCAGCTCTATCGACGGCTCTCCAATGAGGAGTACCTGATCGCGATTCCGTTGGTCGAGAATCGGATTAGTCAAAGCCTGAATACATGGGAACGCGGACTCGGCACCGGCGGTGAAAGTAGAGATGTGGCGGTCAAGGACACCACCGGGGCGGGGTTTAATGCGGTGAACGTGACATCATGAAGGGGGGACTGAAACTTGACATACTCCCACACCCTAAAGGGATCGGGCATTGCCCGCAGGATTAGGTAACCTGTAGGTTGGGTTGAACGCTAGTGAAACCCAACAATATACTGCATAAGATTTCAGGTATCCGTGAATTTGGGATTGCTTTGGCGGATAGGTGGTGTCAAGCGCTTCAAGCAAAAAATGTTGAACAATTGTCACTGTCAGGGGTAACAGGTATTATAAACCTTCCTTTCTTGGGAGTTAAATAGGATTATGATCGTTACCCCCATTAGTGAGAGAATTTACCGACTTGGTGATTAGACACATTCAACGCGAATAAAAAGGAGACAATCCCCATGAAATTGAATCGGATACCCCAACCCATCCTCACATCAACAGTCGTTTTCATCGCTTTGGTTGCATTTTGGTGCTTTGAATCAGAATGGTCTTTTTCGCATGGATCATCAACACCTCCGGAGGAATCAACGCAGGGGAAAATTCCCAAGCGCATCACCGGTAAAGATGGCACGCCGATGGTCCTAATCCCCGCCGGCGAGTTTCAGATGGGAAGCGATGACGGTGAAGATAACGAAAAACCGGTCCACACCGTCTACGTCGATGCGTTTTACATGGATATCTATGAAGTGACGAACGCACAGTACCAGAAGTTCCTTGAGTCAGAAGGATCGGGTCGGATTCACTGGAGTCTGGAACACCCCGGATTCAGTCACCCTGATAATCCAGTTATAGGAGCTGGGCCGGCAGCAATGGATTATTGCGAGTGGGCGGGAAAACGACTGCCCACTGAAGCAGAATGGGAGAAAGCCGCACGAGGCGGGTTGGAAGGAAAGAAATACCCATGGGGAGATGAACCCCCTGATGAAACGAGGACAAACTTTAATAACCATGTCGGGCACCCAACGCCTGTAGGAAGCTATCCTCCCAACGACTACGGACTCTACGATATGATGGGCAATGTCCGTGAGTGGGTCTCTGACTGGTATCGTCCCGACTACTATCAAAACTCCCCGAAACGGAACCCGCAAGGTCCCGATTCAGGATTTCATGGTTGGCGTGTCGTGCGGGGTGGAGACTGGCATTACGTACCGGAGCATTTGAGAGTTTCGACTCGTAGAGGTGACTATCCGGGTCCTGTTCGTGGTGGTGGCTATCATTTTGGTTTTCGCTGTGCCAAGTCGGTTTCGCAGTAGTTTTAAGGTAGTAGGCATTTTTCCGCGTAGGCACAGATTTCCGAATCTGTGATCGGCGCACCGTATGCCGTAACTATGAACCAATGAACTAACTTAAGCAAGTTTCAATATTAAATACGCACATTTTACATCGATGGCGGGCGGGGAAACCCCGCCCCTACGGGTTCGACACCTACTGAGAATCGAAAGTTTATTATTCAATATTGCTTACGCACCACATTTCACAGTAACTTCCGTAGGTTGGGTAGAGCGACAGCGAAACCCAACAATACACCTCCATAAAGGAAGGAGACAATCCCCATGAAATTGAACCGGATATCCCAACCCATCCTCACATCAACACTTGTCGTCATCGCTTTGGTCGCCCTTTGGCACTTTGAATCAGAATGGTCTTTTTCGCATGGATCATCAACACCTCCGGAGGAATCAACGCAGGGAAAAATACCCAAACGCATCACCGGTAAAGATGGCACCCCGATGGTCCTAATCCCCGCCGGCGAGTTTCGGATGGGAAGCGATGAAGGTGAAGATAACGAAAAACCGGTCCACACCGTTTACGTGGATGCGTTTTATATGGATATTTATGAAGTGACGAACGCACAGTTCCAACAATTCTGTGAACTAACGGGGCGTCCTCTCCATAGGCATCGGAATGATGGACGCCTCGGATATGGCAAATCCAATCAACCGGTTATGGGTATGGGATGGCAGGAAGCGGTGGCATATTGCGAATGGGCTGGAAAACGGCTGCCCACTGAAGCGGAGTGGGAGAGAGCCGCGCGGGGCGGGTTGGAAGGAAAGAAATACCCATGGGGAGATGAACCCCCTGACGACACGAAGGCAAACTTTAATAGGCATGTCGGACACCCAATGCCTGTAGGGAGCTATCCTCCCAACGGCTATGGTCTTCACGACATGGCGGGAAATGTTGAGGAATGGTGCTACGATTGGTATCGTCCCGATTACTATCAAAACTCCCCAAAACAGAATCCGCAAGGTCCCGATTCAGGCTTTCATGGTCGGCGTGTCGTGCGTGGCGCAGATTGGATGGATATAGGGAAGTGGCTTACATGTGCAAACCGACAGGGGGAGAATCCGAAACCGAGGGGCAATCTTTACAATTATGGTTTTCGCTGTGCCAAATCGGTTTCGCAGTAGTTTTAAGGTAGTAGGCATACTCCGTATGCCGTATCCCTCTTCCTCGTAGCACAGATTGCCTAATCTGTAGTCTGGACACCGTATGCCGTAACCAATGTTCTTCTCATGTTCCCATCTGGAGTTGAGTTGCAATTTCTCAACCCGACCTGCTCGAATGAGAGGAGACAGGGACCGTTGAGAAATTTCTGTGTTTTGGAGTTAGCTTCATAAATCTCAAGGAGAAAGGTGTATTAGAATTATGCGTTATTTCAGGTATGGTTCAATGCAAGATCAGGCAGTTCGCGATACCCATTATATAGTGGCGGTTACAGCGAAAGGCGGCAACAAACTTGGGGTATTAGAGAAACAAGTAGGGTTTCCAAATTTAGGAATCCGAAGAGATATATCTTATGTCCAAACGAAAATAAAACAAGGCACCTGGGGTGAGGTTCCTACGGGCTATTCTAAGGCAGGCAAAGCGGCGGGGTTGCTCTGTGCCAGTACAAGTGGCAGGGGGCAATCTACCACGACGACGATGTGGTACCAAATTGGGATAGATAGCGATGGCAAAGTTTTCGCTGAACTCGGTTGGCAAATAGGTGGGTTAAAGGGAAGTATGCTTAAAATCTATGATCACCCTATCACTGACGACACGATTTTGAAAATGGTTCCAAAAGAAACCATCTCAACAACAGGTGCCCAAAAAACAGACACCGTTGAATTCCATTTTGGTAGTCATGTCGAAACATTAACGTGGAATCAAAATCTTAGGGATTGGATTGGCGACGGCCCACCTGATTTTGACTGGGACGACATGAACAAAATTGTTTCGATTCGTCAGCAGATTGAAGCTTTTTGGGGTGATTCCTCTGCTTCTTCCCCTTCTTCTCACATTCAACTCCCGGGGACTAGGAGCACCCCTTTTGAATTTGGCCCAACCAGATACGAATACCAGAAGCAATTACCACCTCGCACATACCAAGACCTGCAGAAACCAAAAAAAGTCACAGTAGAGGAGACTATACCCGGGGATGAATTTTTACGACCAAAATTCGGTGGCAACGATCCTACTTTTAGGTATAAATCAGACGGCAATCAGGTAAAATTGTGGAGTTCGATGAATCGTTAAACGAGTAGGTTGGGTGGAGCGACAGCGAAACCCAACGATATACCTCCATAAAGGAAGGAGACAATCCCCATGAAATTGAACCGGATACCCCAACCCATCCTCAAATCGACATTTATCGTCATCGCTTTGGTTGCCGCTTGGCACTTTGAATCAGAATGGTCTTTTTCGCATGGATCATCAACACCTCCGGAGGAATCAACGCAGGGGAAAATACCCAAGCGCATCACCGGTAAAGATGGCACGCCGATGGTCCTAATCCCCGCCGGCGAGTTTCAGATGGGAAGCGATGACGGTGAAGATGATGAAAAACCGGTCCACACCGTCTACGTGGATGCGTTTTACATGGATATCTATGAAGTGACGAATGCACAGTTTCAACAATTCTGTGAACTAACGAGGCGTCCTCTCCATAGGCATCGGAATGATGGACGCCTCGGATATGGCAAATCCAATCAACCGGTTATGGGTATGGGATGGCAGGAAGCGGTGGCATATTGCGAATGGGCTGGAAAACGGCTGCCCACTGAAGCGGAGTGGGAGAGAGCCGCGCGGGGCGGGTTGGAAGGAAAGAAATACCCATGGGGAGATGAATCCCCTGACAAAACGAAGACAAACTTTGATAATCATGTCGGACACCCAATGCCTGTAGGGAGCTATCCTCCCAACGGCTATGGTCTTCACGATATGGCGGGAAATGTTGAGGAATGGTGCTATGATTGGTATCGTCCCGATTACTATCAAAACTCCCCGAAACGGAACCCGCAAGGGCCTAATTCAGGATTTCATAGTCGGCGTGTCCTGCGGGGCGGGGCTTGGAACTGGTGGGCGAGGTCAATCGGGTGTGCAAACCGAAAGGGGGAGAATCCGAAGCCGAGGGGCAATCTTTACAATTATGGTTTTCGCTGTGCCAAATCAGTTTCGCAGTAGTTTTAGGGTAGTAGGCATACTCCGTATGCCGTAACTATGAACCAATGAATTACTTACGCCCCACGTTTCACATCAATATGAAAGGAGAGAAGCCCCGATAAATTGGGGTTTCACACACAATGATACAACGAAAATCCGGCGAATTTAATGCGACCGCGGTGGATCTGGTATGGCAGCCGAAGGTCCAAGGCGCGGCACTACTTATATTGGTCGCTCTCGATTCCGCACCGTCAACGGCAGGAGGTGTAGAGGTTATCTACGACAGTGCGGACGGTGAGAATTTTGACACCGTTATTGAAAGCAGTGACCCGTCAGCCCCGCCTGCTGCGACAGACCTGACATTCTTAGTGGGGAATCCACTGCCATTACTGCGCGGCGATGCGGTGCGGGTCAAGTACACAAACCCTGACGATAAACGGGTCAACGTCACCATCATTGGGACGGACGACTATCTGATAGGGGGTAGCTGAAAAAACAGGGCGTAACGAATAATGCGTAATTCTTACGCGTCACGTATTATGGATCACGCGAGGAGGTCAATGATGTCGTTTACTCCAGAAGATTTAAGCATAGATTTACTCAACCGCGCCGCCGGATCTAACGCCGTAGGTGGAGTCGCCGCAGTCGCCAACCCGCTTGCGACACACAACACAGGTAACCTGCTAAAGGGTCTCATGGGTACGTTGGGCGCGACAGGCAATCCCTATCTTGCCGCCCTCTCCATCGGATTGCCGTTGCTAGGTGGGCTTTGGGACTCGTTCACAGAGAGTCCGCGTGAGCGGCTAGAGAAAGAGATTCTACAGGCACGCAGAGAGCGGCTCGGTGACCTGCGCCGTCAAGCGAAGGGACACTTTACGCCGGCGGAACGGCAGGATATTCAGCGGGCGAATGAGCCGGTGCTCAATCGCGTTGCGTCAAATATCGCTCAGCGTGGACTGGACACCTCCGGTGCCGCGTTGGAGGTGTTGGCTCAAGCAGAACAGACACCGTTTCTACAGGCGCAGCAGCAAGCGCGAGTACAGCTCGATGATTACGAGTTAAAAACATTCGACTTGTCACGGCAGCTGATGGAAGAAGATGACGGGTTCTTGGGAGATATACAAGGAATCACGCAGTATCTCTTTCAGCTTGGAGATCGGAAGCAGATGGATACTGACTTGATGGGACTGGACAAAACACTTACAACTATCCAAGACTTATTGGCAAGACTCAAGGAGTTGACTCCGGAGGCATTATAAGATGGCAATACAGGAAGAGGGATTTGTGAAAACACTGGTGCGCGGATTGGTACGCGGTGGTGGGATATACGCTCGCGCTCGGATAGCAGCAGATAAGGAATCGGACGCACGGAGAAAGGAGATGCGCGAATTCGCTGTCGAGAAGGCAAAGCAGGGGCTGCAGAGCGATATCGCCGCAGCGAATGGGTATATTGAGATATTAAAGAAGAAAATTGCGGAGGCAGAGGGGGGATCGACAGCACATCCAGAGGGAGAAGAAGGGGCATCTGCTCAGGTGGCAGCGCCGTCGAACAAAGAGCCACAGCAGGCAAATAAGCAGGCTACACTTGAGGGGCAGAAGCCCGTTGGAGACAAGGTCTCCGAAAAAGATACCCCTGAAAAAATAGCGGACGCAATAGTTGATATAGCGAATGCTGTGGTTGATGTGCCGATTAAGGTGTTTTCAAAGGCGTGGGGGTTGGATAGCTCAAAGGATTCGCTGCAAGCGGTTAGAGTCCCGCTGATAAGCGCGTCAGATGTTGATCAACTCGCTGAAGATCTTGCAAATACTGCAATCCCGGTTGACGAAGCACGCAAAAGGATTGAAGAGATCTTGAAGAAATTAAAATTCAAGAAGGGGGATAAAGGTCAGGCGCATATTGATACTATAGTGAATGCGGTCATCTCACGGATGGAAGAGAAGCGGGCGAATCAAAATAAAGAGTAAGATCGCCATCGCTATAGCCATATCAGGAGACACCCCACCCCTATTTTACCACAAAAGGTAACATTTTACACAGAATGGCAAAACTCACAGCAGACCTACAGAACAGATTCTGCGCCTATATCGCAGAAGGAATGAATAAATCAGAGGCGTGTGCCACTGTGGGGATCAGTCGCAAAACGCTGTATAGCTGGCTGGACAAGGGCGAAGCGAAAGAGACGGAGCAGCATACCGCTTTTTATAACGCATACCGACTGGCGATGCGGACATCATATCATGTGCTGCTCCAGCAGGTCTTGGACAGCGATAGTCAGGTGCGGACAGAACTGGATGCGGACGGCAATGTGACAAAGGTTGTTAAGACCGAAACGCGGTCATGGCGGCAGGCGGCATGGCTACTTGAGAAACGGTTTCCACACCTGTTTGGCGAACAGAAAGAGCCGCCACCCGCATTAACCAAACCGCCACCGCTGCCCAACTACAACGCCCTTGTCACGCTCATTGAACAATTTGAAAGGAGGAATGAAACGGACGATGGCAACGATTTGGCGAACTGAAAATTTTAGTCCGGGATTACACACAAAACCTGCCCGCGCCGGGGGTGGTGAGAACTATGCCGCGGATATTGAGAACCTAAAAATCGACAAAGATGGGTGGCTTCAGTTGCGAGACGCTTTCAGCGATGTGTCGCCCGACGGTGAGGATATAACCGGCGTAGCGAAAACCGCAAATCACCTATTTCTTTTGCGTGCCGATGGCAAATTGTATGTCCGATCGGTGCATATACTTGGCGGTGAAACGGAAGTGCCCAACATCGAAAACTTTGCAGGTAGAATCTCTATTATTTCTACGTTCAGAGATTATGTCATAATCACCTCTGAGGGCAACGATCAGGGGTATTGGGTAGACCTTCGCAATCCTGCGGATATTCAAGCGCGTACTTTGGGGGTTGAATCCCCGCCCGATGAAGCCTTTGCGATTGAGGTGGAGAATATCCATCAATATCCAGTTGCCAATAACCCGTTAGCTACACCGCATGTCTATCTTTACAAAATCACCTATGTCCGCCGTGTGGGAGGGCTAGAGGGTGACCTATTCAACAATATGGAATCGAACGCCTCCCGTGCCAAACGGGTTGTGTTGAACAAAGAACTTGATGGTGGAATTAACACTGGTAGTCATTTATTAACCTTGAATCTAACCCACTCAACCGACGAACAGGTAACGGGCATCAATATCTATCGAACGACCGATATTCGTGTTGGTGCACTGTCTATTTTGCCTGAGCCGACCGACGAATTAGACATCAACGTATATCGGCATATCGCTTACGTCCCCAAGACATCTGTTGATCCATACCAAGACACGGGTAAGGATTACACCCCTGACCTCTTTTTCGGCGATAGGGAGGAAATACAGTGGGAAGACTGTGCCCGATACGAGCGTATCAATCATCGGATGCCATCTAGCGTGAAGCAATTCTACTATTTCAACAATCGTATCTTTGGGGCGGCGGGGGATCGGTTGGTTTATTCTGATGTGCGAGGCAGCCTCCCTGCAACTTGGGCATTTCCCCCTAATAATGAGATTCGTCGCCAACGACCGGGGCGTGTGGACTTCTGCGCCGAGTACAGGGAAGCGTTGCTATTTGGTAGTGCGGACGGATTGTTTCGGTTGACCGGCTTTGATGCGTCCGATATCAACGTTGACGACATCAGTGCAATTGGTCCCGTTGACCCTTATTCGTGGAGTATTCTCCAAGATACATTCGGTTTTGTGGCAGAAGATGGGCTTCATGTTACAGATACCTCGACGACTCAATTGGTAAGCGAATTAGTCCTTGAAAACTTCTTTGAGGGCGAAATTGTGACACAAGGTGCTGTCCTGTTTATTGAGAAGAATACTGTCCTTTTTGGTGTCAAAATGCTTGATGGCAGAACACTTCTATTCCTGTTTGAGGATGGGCGTTGGATACGTTGGACGGGAAAATTCATTGAGCAAGCAGTAAGATTAAATCGTGGGTTTGGAACGGAGATTTTCATCGCTAACAAAGAACGTTTTCTGCAACGCCTTAATTGGGGACTTGAAAACAACGATAAAAACCTTGAGTGGGCGTGGGAATCGAATCTGATTCATGGGCAGGAGCAGGGCATTGGGAACATCACGAAGCGGTTTGTGGAGTTGTTATTATCCGCTGCTGCGGGGACGGACATCACGCTGAAGACATGGGTGGATACGCAGGGGGAACCAACTGAACGTGAGTTTGAGACGCGAGATGACCTCTACTTCCAGCGGATCCCGATTGAACGGATTGGCAAGCGGTTGCGCTTCCGACTGGAGGGGACAGGGCCCGTAACGATTCGATGGCTCCAAATCGAAGCGGAAGTGTAGCATGAAGTGTCAAATCGAGGAAACGAGATGAAATTTGATCCGAATGCACCGAATCCGTTAGATTGGACAGATTGGCGGAAAAGCAGCCCAATTGAGGAGGTTAAGGTGTTGCCCCGCCCAACCGAGTGGAGTGATATTGTCCACATGGACGGTTCAACTTATGCCTATCTGCGGGAAAAATTGGGTAAATTTGAGCCGAGATCTCCGCCTGCCTTCGATGAAATCGGGAATTCGCTACGCTCAACCTGTGAACCAATCCCGTAGTTTGGGGTGAACCCTAGTGAAACCCCAATGCCCCAGAAGTAGTAGGCATACTCCGCCCCGATAAATCGGGATTAAGAAATATGCCGTAACCTCTAAATAAAGAGAGTGAGGTATCACCCAATGAGACTCAATTCTGCGAGACCAATAAAGCAACTTACTCGGAAAGAGCAAGAAGGACTTAGGAAGCTGCTCTTTCCTACGGAGCAGCCAAAAGCATTCGCGAGGAGTGGAACGGACGATAACCCGGACGGGCTCCATGCGTCGAATACAGACGACAAACCCCGTAAGTTGTATTCATGGGAAATAGATAAAGCACGGAGTTTTTTCGGAGATATGATTGACCTCGGGCGCGTCAGAATTTCGGAAAACAGTTGGCTGGCTCGCAAGACATACGAAGATAAGTCGGCGATAACGATCTACAACACGATCCATGGCATCAGTATGCAGGATCGCACCCTCATCCACGAATTAGCCCATGTCTGGCAGTATAACAATGTTCGCATAGAACCCCTAACGGCGGGTGCTACGCATCTCCTAGCAAGGTTAAGAGGTCAGACGGCTGAGTTGTACGATTATAACGTTGACCCCGTCGGGGACCCGAATCGGAAAACCTTTCGCGAATACAGTTTTGAAGAACAAGCCGCGATCCTCGAAGATGTTTACATAGTTACCGTTGAGAATAGCCCCCCGATACATAACAAGGATTACAAGGGTGGACTCTTGTATCCGAATGCAGAGCTTTTGCAGCTATATCACCTCTTCATGTATGAATTCGAGCAGTGGCATGAGGAACTGCAATCGAGTCGTTCAAGTTCTACTTTAGAAGATAATTAGGAGATGACAACATGTTGAGATGTCTTGTTGCGCTAATCAGTCTGCTCGTAATAAGTGGTTGTATAACTTGGGCAGGGGATCCTAGCATCCACCCCCATTCAGACATAATGGCACCGACATTCTGTCTCCACAGTGGAGCTGAAGACGTAGAACCCCGTGCAATAACACGAATTACGGTAGTTCGAGGTGAGCAGGTCAATGACGAGCGAATCGAATGGGTCGAATCGGGTCCTCCTGCATGGTACGGGTTGTGGAGGGGAGGCGACCAACTGGCGTGGGTTTTAGAATACGCGCCTGACGGCTCCGCCCCTTTGGTAAAAACCTACTCTTGCATCACCTACGGTAAAGCCCCGCCGGGATACAAGGTGAACACTCCTGCTTTGCCCTTAACCCCGGAGAGACTTTATCGCGTTGAGGTTGAGACCGAAAATGCTCAAGTGGGGGCGGGGCTGTTTTTTATTATCCGCTTGGATTCGATGGGTAGACCTGTCAAATTGGAATATGCTCCCGCACACGGCGGAGCGTACAAGGTTCAAGTGATAACTCAGCGATGAAGGCGTTACAACCACCCTGAGGTTTTAGCCCGTAGGTTGGGTTGAACGGTGGGCGCGAAACCCAACGCTCTAAAAGTAGTAGGCATACTCCGCCCCGACAAATCGGGATTAAGAAATATGCCGTAACCTCTAAACAAAGAGAGTGAGGTATTACCCAATGAGATTCAATCATACCAACCCAACAGGGCGCGATTCTGAAGCACTTCGAGATCTGCTCCTTACTGCGGAAGAGCGAGAATTATTTCGGAAGCCACTGCCGGGTAATTTTCCACCAAATCAGGGTCCTTCTGTGGAAAATCTTCTAAAGATTGACCCGGATCCGAAAGCAGGTTGGGGACTGCAATGGAATAATTTTTCCCAACCTGATTCCCGTTTTCCAAATGATCAAGAAGCTACAGCCCTGATCTTTACTTTTGGGGACTCGATGGGCAAAATCCTCACTGATATCATAAAAATCGGGCAAGGAACGGGAGAGACTGACGATAAAACCGAAGTGTTACTACACGAAAATTATAATCCAGAAGAACTAGCTTGGCTGGGAATTTTTATCTATAAAGCCACCCGTGTATGGCAAAAACATGTAGGGCTTTACCACCAACGTAAGGGGCGGAGCAATTACAATTACAAGCAATTATACCGCTTAGAAACGCTCAACGGCAAGCAGCACGCAGGAGCGGGACTGGTTCTACGTGAGTTATGGTAATGTACACGGTCTGATTGGTTCTGGTGCCCAACGACTGACTCTCGATGAACTTTGGAAAATGATTCTCCCTGTCCTCGGGCTTGATTTCCAGTACAGAAAGAAGTTTGGCTATAGGGTTACTGATTTGCAACAGGTTGTCAACAATCACTACGGGTGCGTCATTAAAGAAATACGGGACGCAAGCAAATTTCGTAGACTTGGTCAGAACTACCCAAATCCCGGCTGATTTTTTAGGGGAAGCGGGTTCCGTGCTGACCCAATCAAGCAGTATTGTAGCGACAGGTTGCCTAACCTATAATCGTGCTGTAGGTTAGGTTGAGTGCTAGTGAAACCCACACACTAGGCTCGGTGAACGAACGAATCCTATTAACTCGGTCTGAATTGCCAAATCCAGACCACATCGCAAAGAAAGTGAGGTATCACCCAATGGAATTAATCTGTACTGACCGAAATGGGTTCCGTCGTGTGAACGATCGAGAAGCCGATGCCTTGAAATATACTTTTGGGGTAAGCGTAGGAAGTTTCTTGATCGGTATTATAAATATTGAGTATGATCCGACGTTGGCTAAGATTAGCAAAAAGGGACGGGTCAGAACTGATAGGGAAATTCAAATGCGGTCAGATTATGATCCGGAGAATCTAAGGTGGTTAGGAGTTTTTATCCATGAAGCAGTACATATATGGCAACGAGAGACAGATCGGCACCAGGAAGGTACAGGTGGGGAGGATTACATTTATAATTACACACAGTTACCCACCTTAAAACTCAAAATAGAGGAACACGCAAAGGCAGTACAAGACTGGTTCTATGTGAATTATGGTATTGAAAGCGGTCTGATTGGTAGGACAAATCAAATAGATAGCGAATGGGTTTGGCGACAAATCCTTAAGGCTTTCGGATTTGATTGGGACGATAGTGCTGACGTTCGCTTGGGATTAGATGAGTTGCAACGACTTGTCAAGAGATGGACACCCGTCATTGAAGAAATACGAGCCCCACAATACTTGCCAGAATAGCACTTGCTTCCCTAATCCTTTCTAATTTTTTGAAGAGTGCATCCAGTCGCATCTACTAAAGGTGATGACATCTATGTTCTGTAACCCTTATACAAGTGGCGGCACGAGCCCCCGATGCCGAATCGGGATCTCGTGTCTATCCCTATAGCGTCCTCACCAAGGAGCAATATGATGAAAAAACAACGACTCTCTTTGATAATAACAGTTATCGGCTGCCTGTTGATATTATTAATATCTGCCTGCGTTCATGCCCCCAATCGTGACAGGGATGATGACAACACCGATGACGACAGCGAGATAATTTACTATACCACCGCACTCGAAAGGGCGTTGGCGAAAGCATTGGGGAAAGCACCGGGTGAGGAAATCACCCCAGCCGAATTGGCAACCCTGACCCATCTAGAGATTCCCTCTCTTGACCGTTCCGATCCCGATTTGCTTCCCATCGGTCTCGACAAGGATGGCATAGCATTGTTGGCACATTGTGTCAACTTGAAGGTGTTAGATCTCTCTTTCAACCGAATCACCGACATCTCTTCATTGGCGGGGTTGACCCACCTGACGGAGTTAAATCTTGAGGTCAACCCACTCATTGATGCCGACCTAACTCCGTTGGCAGGTTTGACGCGCCTGACGAAGTTAAATCTTTCTACAATTGGAATCTCTGACCTTACGCCACTCGCCGGGCTGGTTAACCTCCAGGTGCTGGATCTCTCCAGCAATCGGGTAAAGGACCTGACCGTTTTGGCCAACATGATTCAGCTAAAGGAGCTTCACCTCCGAGGCAACCAGATTCACGATGTCACGCCTTTGGCAAATCTAATTCAGATAGAAAAGTTCTATCTTGATAGAAACATGATTGCGGATCTGAAGCCGTTGGTGGATAACCCCGGACTGGGTAATAAAGACCCTGTACACCTTGAGGCTGGCGTTGAGCGGGAGGCAGATGTCGTTACATTACGCGGTAATCCTTTGAGCAGGATTTCACATATCGAATACGTTTTCGCGTTGAAGAGGCGCGGGGTGATTGTGCGTTGGTAGGCGGGGTTGGCTTGTCACAGCGATTCTCTTTCAAGCCCGTAGGTTGGGGTGAGCGGTGAGCGCGAAACCCAACAAAATAGTAGGCATACGCTGTCCCGATAGATCCCCGATACCGAATCAGGTTTTCGCGCCTATCTCCATAGCGTCCTAACCAAGGAGCGATATGATGAAAAAACAACGGTTCTCCTCTATAATAACGGTTATCGGCTGTCTGTTAATATTGTTAATTTCCGCCTGCGGTCATGATGATGCCAATGACGCCGATTACAACAACGATTACGAGGATCCCGATCATCCCGTAATTGAGTATACCGTCTTTGAAAGGACCTTGGCCGAAGCAGTGGGGAAGGCGCCGGGTGAGGAAATAACGCCAGCCGAATTGGCAACCTTGACCCATCTTACAGTTCCTGAGCCCCATCACCACTGGGGTTTAGCGAGATTCACAGGAGGATGGCAAAACATAGAATTGTTGTCGCATTGTATCAATCTGAAGGAGTTAGATCTTTCTGGAACCCCAATCGCCGACCTAAGTCCATTGGCGGGATTGACTGGCTTGGAGCGGTTAAATCTCTCGCTCACTGGAATCTCCAATCTTGAGCCGCTCGCCGGGCTAGTTAACCTCCAGAGGTTGGATCTTTCCGAGAATCGATTAAATAACCTTACCGACTTTCAGCCGCTCGCCGGGCTGGTTAACCTCCAGGTGCTGGATCTCTCCAGGAATCAGGTAAAAGACCTGACCACTTTGACTGACATGATTCAACTAAAGGAGCTTAACCTCCGAGGCAACCGGATCCACGATATCACTCCTTTGGCAAACTTAACTCGGATAGAAAAGCTGTATCTCAATAGTAACCTGATTGTGGATTTGAAGCCGTTGGCAAACTTAATTCATATAGATAAGCTCTATCTTGATGGTAACCTGATTGTAGATCTGAAGCCGTTGGTGGATAACCCTGGACTGGTTGATGAGACCCGTGAAGACTTCGACTGGGCGGGAGATACCGTCACAGTGAGCGATAATCCTTTGAGCGATGTTTCCCGTAACGTATACATTCCTACATTGCAGGCGCGGGGAGTGAATGTGAGGCACTAGGCGGGATTGGCTTGTCACAAGGCTTCTTGTTGAAGTTTTTGGAGCATTTTATGGTAGATTTTAGAATTACTTAGACACTCTCAATGCACAACTAACCCCCTAAATCCCCCTTATCAGGGGGACTTTGGAAAGTTCTCAAAGGTCGGAGTTATTGGTAAATGTCCAATTATTTCTCTAATTCACCATAGTTTGCGGGGGGGATCACAATCTAACAGATCGTGTTACAAAAGCCTCCTTTAGACACTTCCCCTGCCAATCGGTTGGATATGACTATCTAAGCCAAGCCGTGAGTGCCTTATCATGATTTATTTGATAGAGCACTAGTAGTTCAAGTTCTACTCTAGTTGATAATTAGGCGGTGACAAAATGAGACGGGTCATTACGTTTTTTATTATCAGTATCGGCTGTTTGGTTTCGAGTGGATGTCAGCCGACTATGCTGCAGCATAGCTATACGCACCCCCATTCCGCAGTGACGGCACCGACATTTTGTCTCTACTGGGGCGAGGAGGAACATTCACAACCGATTCGAATCTACGAGATTACCGTTGTTAGACATGAGGCATTCAGCGATAGTAAGCGATTCGAGTGGCACAATTGGCGACCGGGGCACGAGGGGCCATACAGTGACCTGGTGATGTGGCAAATCCAATATCTGCCTGATGACAAAGCCCATCCTCTGGCGAAACCGTTGTCTTGTATTACCTATGGCAAAGCACCGCCAGGGTATGACGAGCTAATCCCTCCATTGCCCCTGATCCCTGAAAGACTTTACACCGTCTCGATTGGGCAGACGGACTTACCCCCGGTCGCGTGGGTGTATTTCATCATCCGTGCAGATTCAACGGGGCACCCCACTCAATTGGAAGTTAAGCATGAGGATCGCGACGGACGTGGTGACATTCACATCATAACTCAGGATTAGATGAAATGTATAGAGCGAAAACAGGAGTGCTGCGAGCCATTGTCGTTTTGTTTATCAGCATCGGTTGTTTGGTTTTGAGTGGATGCGCGAGTAAGCTGCACGGCTTCGCACATCCCCATTCAGACATAACCGCACCGACATTCTGTCTTCACGAGGGCGATGCACAGGACAAAAATGCACCGCCCGTTCCAATCTACCGGATTAGCGTTTTTCGGTATAAGCCAACAGGACGTAATCGACGCTTAGAATGGCGCAATTGGAGCTTCTGGTGGGAGGGACGTAGATCGGTTATTAACGGAGTTGCATGGGAGATGGAATACGGTGCTCCAGCGACAGAGGCGAGATTGAACCGATACACTGGCCAAGTCGCATGGGTGATGGAATACGCGCCTGATCCCGAAGCGGAGCTCTCACCGAGACCGTTTTCTTGCATCACCTATGGCAAAGTACCGCCGGGATATGCCGAGAAAATCCCTGCTGCGCCCTTAATCCCGGAAAGGCTTTACGTCGTTCTGCTTGACCCCCAAGAAGTCACTACACGGGGCGGCATGTATTTTATTATCCGCTTAGATTCAGCGGGGCACCCTACTCAATTGGAATACACTATCAAACCGACGCGGCTTGACCATATTCGTGTCGTCACCCAGCAGCGATAGGTGGTAAAAATGAGACGTGGTGTTGTCGTTGTTCTGATCAGCAAGCCGATACCCTCAAAGTCCTGCGCTCCTCTGGAGCGAAAATAGTTCTCCTTTTTCACGTTTTAGTCGTTCATTGCGTCAGGTAGTAGGGCGGAAATCGAAAAGAATTGACACTCGCACATTCCACCCAATCGCTTCGTTCCGTTTCTTCTCTCGCATTACATATTACTCTTTTTTGATGGATCTGCAACTAAAAAAGCGCGAGGGTCAGTATTAGGCACGACCGATCCCCGCGCTTATTAGATGGAGTTTGTTTTTTCTATTCCTGAATTCTCCTCACGAAGGCGTGAGGATGAATGATTTTAACCCCAAATTCAAGTAGGGCTTGTTTGAGGGAGTCGTCTAAGATGTCGTTGTCATATGATACCAAGAATTGCGATCTACCCCAGATCGCACAATCAACGAACCGATCATCTTTTGCATCCCGGCATAACTTATATGAGTCAGGCACCTTGACAATGATTGCTCGTTGCGTTAATTCATTGGTCAGATCAATGGCTTCCTGTCGCGTATATGAATATCTTTCCATGAGATAAGGACGTAACAGAACCTCCCCAACCTCATCAAGAATATTTTCCGATAACACGAGAACGAATTGTTGCTCACGCCAAAGCGATACCAAATAATCAGCGGGACTCCCTTTCCGAAATGAGCGCAAAAAGATATTGGTGTCAACTGTTACGCGGTAAATACGCTGCCAGTCCTCAGGTTCGCTCACGCCTCACCTCCGCCAACGCCTCCTCAAAGTCTCGTATTACTTCTTCCTCTGGGGTGTCGGCAAAGGCTTTGTGAAAGGGCGCGACGGCACTGTCCCATGCTTCCTGCCATGCCGTCAGATCCACGTTAAGGGATTTACAGGCAACAGGCAACCATGCTTTCAACTCCTGAACACCCTGTGCGAGAAAAACCTTCCCGGCAAATCTTTCGTCGTCAATGATCTGTTCAATGTAATCGCTTAATGAGTCCAATTCGCGCGGTTGTTGATGGGTGGGCACTGGAGGACCTAGGTCGGCGACAAAAATAACACAATCATCTTGCTCGAGGTAATGCTGAGTCGCTTTCTTTAGGGTGTCGCTCAAGGATTTCCCATTTCGATTCAAGAATGTTTTTTTGTCGGCTGTTCGGACGGACAGATTTCCAAGTCGTGAATCTGCTAGCAGCTTTTCTGCCAGACGTTTGACCATTTTGTAATCATGGTCCGATTTCACAGCCCAGATTCTTACGCTTGACATGCTTGTTCCTCCTCCATCAGGTCTTGTAGGAGCTCGCTTTCAAAAATAGCACTGCCAATACCGAAATCCTCTATCCAACCGTCCAGTGCGGCTCGGTCTTTGCGGATCTCCTCAACGTTGAGGACCTCGGTGCCGTGTCCGGGAAGGTTACGCAAGAGTAAGATGCCAAGAAAATCCGATAGATTCTCAGAACTAAAGGCATCGAGGAGTTGAGAACTGTGGGTTGTGATGATTACTTGGGATCGTTCAGCCATCTGCCCAAGAATCTTCACAAGGTCCTTCAGCGCGCCCGGGTGCAGGTTATGCTCCGGTTCTTCGATAGCGATGAGCGGCGGTAATTTAGGATCGTTGAGCAAGACGTTATACATAACAAGACGCAAGGTGCCGTCGGATGCATCCGCTAAAGGTATTGGATTTTTGTATCCTTCTAAAAGACAGGGTTGGTTAATCCCGTCAATTATCCATCGATCCATTCTGAAATTCGTGGCAGCTTCGAGGGAATCACTTACATTGCGGAAACGATCTGGATCGTGTTCGTGCCAAAACAGGAGTGCTTCGGATAATAATGAATCATCATCAGACGAAGATTTCTCGAGCAGCTGTCGTATGAGATCCGGTCGAGGGTTGTAAATATCCCAACGTTTCATAAATTCCGTTAAGGCACTGGTAACGGGTTTGTCTCCATAATCGCCCGCTGACTTCAAAGCGAGCTTGTTGGACCTGTATCTTGTTTCGTTCTTGCCGTCCTCATCCCAAACCTTGCCCTCACCACTCTGAATTGAGATAACTTTAACATCGTTAACTCGCAATTCTTCAGCAGCAAAAGGAGTATCAGCCTTTGCTTTAAGTTCCAGTTGATATTCAGTTGGGGTTTCTCCCACTCGGGTGTGTAATTGGAAGTTGATGTAGCTTGCCTCGCCTGCCCAAAAGTGATTTTGAATTTCTAAGATTGAGGGCAGTTTTTCATCAATCATCAGCCTTTTGAGAACGTGTAAGGCTCTCAAAGCGTTCGATTTTCCACTTGCATTGGGACCAACGAGAACCGTCAAAGGCTTTAGCGGGAGCGTAACATCACGCAAGCTGCGGAAGTTTTCGATATGAATGCTCTTTAAGAACACTTTCATTTCAGACACAGTTGTTCACCTCTCCTCACCCCTGTTAGGTCATAGGACGCAAGCATTTTAGCACACCATCGGGGTTCATAGCAAGAAATTCATTGTCAAAGCTAGGGGTATTTATGCTAGGTATTGGAATTACTTGGGCCCTTCCAATACACAGCGAACCCCCTAAATCCCCCTTATCAGGGGGACTTTGGGAACTTCCGAAGGTCGAGTTTTTATGCCCGACAGCTATTAAAAATAACCAAATTGACGACATACCTGTCGCCCCTCCCCGATAAATCCCCGATGAATCCCCCTACAGTAGAAGGACGAAATGACCTTGTGTCAAAACGGCAAGGGTTCTAGCGTTAAGTGCAGCTTCTCTCATTTCAGTTTCCTGATGATATCCTCCCCTTTCGTCCTGCCTAATCGCTCCTTTCTGACGCGTAGGAACAGATAATACGTAATGCGTAAAGACGCCTTCCGGTGCAGGTTTTCGACCTTATGCCTTACGTTTTATTTATTATTCTTTTCGGAGTTATCCACAGGTTATCCACAATTTGTGTACTTGTGACACCGATGTCGGAATCGTGACATACATGACACAAGATTGACATTCCCATCCACGTTGTGACATCGTTGTCAAAATCGGGAAAATTAAAATCGCCGCAACCCTTGTGGTTATTGAGTCCGGCGAGTTATCCACAATCGTCTAATAAAGCTTTAAGAACATCCTAATAAAAATTTAATATCCGGCGTTCCACGAAATTTGGTTAGGGGGAAGAAGATTAGTCCATTGGTTCACTGGTACATTGGTTCATTAGGATTGGGCCAGGGTTCACAGTTTCTGACAGGGTCCCTATCGCCCCGCTGGGGTTGGTCGAGATACCGCTGTCCATCCCGTGACCAGGGGTGGAGGGTGCAGATTTTGTTAAGGGGTGCGTTTGCCTCTTTCAATTCCGATTGCGTTTTCATGGCTAAAACTGCTATAATTTGTATATCTACACTAGGGAAATAAGGAGGAGCCTCCATGAAAACCACACAGACCCAAGCGGAATCAAAAACCGATATTATCGTTAGGGGCGTTGAAGCCCATGAGGTGGGTGAAGCCGAGCAGATTCTGAAGGAATTTCAACGGGCAGTCAGCCAAATACCAGAAGTCCAAGAGGTTGTCTATAAACAATATGGAAAAAATATTGAGTTCATCGTTGCCGTTGATCGTATCCGACGAGAACTCTCCGGCCAATTGTCTCAAATTGAAGGTCGATTGTACGATAAGTACACCGATTGGTTCTTTGACTTTGAACATATTGGCATTCGCACTTTTTCCCAATGGATTCTGAGCGGATACGCTAATCTGTTCAGTCGTGAATAACAATGCCGACCTTTGAAGAACACCGTCAAAAATGTGATTCAGCCAAATTCGCTCAACTTGCCCTACAGGCAGCAGATTCAAGCGAGCAAGCAGATTGGATTATTATCACTGCGTTCTATCAGGCATTACATTGGGTTGACGCATTTTTTGCCCTTGATAATTACCACCCAGGAGGGCACAATAGACGTAAAAATGCTGTTTATCGATATGAAGATCTTAGACCGATTCGTGACAGCTATACTAGGCTATACGATGCTAGTATCACTGCTCGCTATGAACCAGAAACCTACAAAGACGACCCCGATGAAGTCAAAGCATTGCTTGAGGAAGACTTAGCGTTAATCGTGAGACATATAAATGAGTTAATTAGCCGATCCTAAGCCTGAAACCTTTACTCCGCAACCGGGGCGTAGAGATCCAGTTTCGCTTGAAGATGCCCGAACCCCTTCGCTTTCGGATAGAACCGCTTCTCCTTTGCCCGTTCCACGATTAATGCCTCATAAAGCCTGCACACGCCCGCAAACGGCAACGGTGCCGTCCTGCCCTCTGATTTCTCGTTGATCCGCTCCCGCAACGCTTGATAGAAGTGCCGTTCCTTCTTTTCATAACTCTGCTGGGCGGCTAGCTTCTGGATCAAGCCTTGGTGCGGGATCACGCCCATAAAGTCGCCCGACTCCTTCATGTAGATCAGCCCCGCGTCCTCGAGCTCCGCGATCCCTCGATAGACACTCCTGAGCGTAATCCCCCAATACTCCGCGATCCGCGAGTAGTTGAGCCGGTGCGTGATGCCGCTGGCGAGGTTGCAGTTGAAGTTGATGTAGAGATACACCTTCATCGCTGAGTAAGAGAGGTTTGTGCCGATCGTATGGATCGCGTTTTCGTGGATCCGCGTGTACCGCAGCGCGACGGTCCGATCCTCTCCGTTCTGGGGGCGGTTAAAGTCCATTCGATTTGCTCCGTTCTGTGGGGCTTAGATCTTTCAGGGATCGTAGGTGATGGTAGAAATAGGTGAAGCCGTGCGAGACGACACGCTCCTGATGCAGCAATGAGTTCAGGGCACGGTTCGTAAGGGGCTTGGGAAAGCCGAGTGTGTCGAGGTCCTCGATCCGAGCGGGAGCAGCATATAGCCTATTAAGGATCGCCCGTTCGCACCGATTCCTCTCATGTTGCAGCTTGTCGTTGAATCCGATTTCGATGGAGCCGGTCTTTGGGCGGGGCATTGCTCCTCCTTTTGCGCTTTGAACTGAGCGATCCGATCCGCAAAAATCTCCGGTGACTGAAACATCGCCTGCACCTCCGCCGCTGCGATCGCCCACTCACGCTGGGAACATGTGGACATTTTTCGTCCTGATTTCTGATCGGGTTGTGAACCTGTGTCGCTGTGAAGATTGGGGCGGTTTACGGTGTCATTACGGTTGGCGGCGAAACGTTTTGCATAATACCCGCGCACATCTTCAGCGGACACCCCATGCCGATCCAGTTGAGCGCGAATCGCGTTCAGGAACCCGAAGAATCGCCGTCGATCCGCTGCACGGTCATCGGTCTGTGCGGACGGTGGCGGGATAGGCGGATTCTCGTCGGTTGGGGCGGTGGTTGTGACCCATCGATGCCCTTTTGGTCCGTTGAAAAAAATTGTCCTGATGGCTTCTCTCCCTTTTTCACAAGACATCCACGAATCCACACGAATCAAAAAAGATTAGAGCGTAGCGGGGCGGGGATACCCCTCCCACACCGCCGTAAGCCGTAACTTATATTCACGTTTTACGCATCACGTTTCGCTTCTCGATGTTGTCTGCTTGTCTGTGTCGTGGCATGGTCTGCCCCCGCTACGGAAGCCCGCGCCGAATGTTGATAAGTGTCTCAAGTGAAAAGTGCGTTTTTCGGACTGCCCCTTGAAAAATTTGCGGAAGTGTGTAATAATATAGTCATTGTGGAAACTATCGCGCTGTGCGAGCGTGAACCTTACTACACACTTCCTTATTAGAGAATTATATCACTAATAGAGAAGTGTGTCAAGCTGTTTTTATAGCAAAGTGAAAATTTTCTCTTGAGGTGATATTATGAGTTTGTTGATTGATGAACTGATGTTGGAGTGTAAGCGGAAGGGGATAAAAATTACCCAAAAGGATTTGGCGGAAGCCGCGGGGATTGGGCAGACCGCTATCCATAAGATTATTCGTGGGGACACGCAGGCACCGAAGCCGCAGATTCTGGTGGCGATCGCTGAGTGCTTTACGGACGCGCTCAACCGGAAGATCACGGTCGATGACCTGATTGCGAAGGAGCGTTCGCCTCGTGCGACGTTGGCGACCCCTCGGAATCCGCTCAAGATTTCTAACTGGACGCACTTAGATGAGGTGGAACCGGTGACGGATGAGGATTTCGTCGCGGTGCCCGTCTTGGGTGACATCCCTTGTGGCGATTTGGATCAGGTGGGGCAGGGAGACATCGTGGGTTATCAGCATGTGTATAAGGACAAAATTGGGAAGGGGCGGTTCTTTCTGCGTGCCAGAGGTGATTCGATGGCGCCGCTCATTCTTGATGGGGATCTGCTGCTGATTGAGCCGGGACCGGAGTGGAATAACCGAACGGTCGTCGCGGTCTATATGGACGGACATGTGACGTGCAAACGGCTCTATCTCTATGACCATAGCGCGGCGTTGGTGTCTGCGAACCCGAACTATTCGCCGATTGTTGTTACGGAGGAGATGATTATCCTTGGGCGGGTGATAAAGATTGAGCGGAATTTGGTGGAGGGGTGGCAGCCGTAGGGTTGGCGGAAAGAGGATAATTGTTGTCTGAATCAGGATTTTCAGGATTGACAGGATAGGAAAGGTTTGGTGGGACGAGAGTGAAACACTCGGCTATAGTACCAATTGACATATTGTGAGCCTTGAGATGTTGAGTTGTTTTTCGTCGAATCCCGCCACGGTTGATTGGGTTCTTTAGTATACAACAGTCTGTAGGTCGAGTTTCCATACTCGACGCCTATCGGCAATAACCAGATTTACACCCCACTTATCGCCCCGCTAGGGCTAATAAAAAATAACCCAATTCCGTTCCGTCCCGATTCATCAAGGCGCCCGACAAGTTGGGAAAAGTCTTCGACCTGCCTGCTACCACATCTCAACCCGCCCTAGCCACTCGCATTATTGTAAATAAAAATCAAACCTTTCTTTAGGCATAGTGTGATAGTTACAAAGGCACATCTATGTCAATCCACTTCGCGCAGAATTCACCGGACATGAGGAGGAGGTTTATAACGCTGTAATCACCGAGTAATTCGACATAAGTAGCACAAACTGTTAGTTCGTGCTACCTTTTTCAGCTTCCCCGATGTCCAATCTGTAGGTCGAGATTCACATCTCGACATCCTCCTGTAGGGGTTGGGTTTCCCAACCCGTTGGGCGAGGCCACCTCGCCCCTACGAAATCTCGAATTCATTTACAGAAAGGTAGGATTTTAGATGAAAATGACGATGCCATTTCTTATGCTTTTGGTTCTGTTTTTACCAACCACTTACCCCCAAGACTACTACACGCAGCTGAATCTTCCCGAAGGTACGGTTGCACGTCTTGGTAAAGGCAGGTTAAGGCAGATTCTGTATTCTCCGGACGGGACTCACCTTGCTGTTCAGAGTTCCATAGGTATTTGGCTCTATGATACAACGACCTATCGAGAGATTGTGCTGCTCACCGGGCAGAGGAATTGGATCGTAGGCGTATTGTTCAGTCCAGATGGCACCACGCTTGCCAGTGCGAGTTGGGACAATATCGTTCGGTTATGGGATGTCAAAACGGGTGAACTGAAGGGTACACTCACCGGGCATAGCAGCGAGGTCCGAGGCATAGCGTTCAGCCCGGAGGGAGTGACGCTTGCCAGTGGGAGTAAAGACTATACGGTGCGGTTATGGGATGTCAAAACGGGTGAACTGAAGGGGACACTTACCGGGCATACGGACTGGGTCGATCATGTAGCGTTCAGTCCAGATGGGGTGACGCTAGCCAGTGGGAGTGGGGACGGGACGGTGCGGTTGTGGGATGTCAAAACGGGTAAACTGAAGGGTATACTCACCGGGCATAGGGGGACCATTCAAGGCATAGCGTTCAGCCCGGAGGGAGTGACGCTTGCCAGTGAGAGTCTTGACAAGACGGTGCGGTTGTGGGATGTCAAAACAGGTGAACTGAAGGGGACACTCACCGGGCATAGCAGCGAGGTCCGAGGTGTCGCGTTCAGCCCAGATGGGAAGCTGCTTGCCAGTGGAAGTGGGGACAAGACGGTGCGGCTGTGGGATTCCGAGACGGGGGAACAGAAGCGGATACTCATCGGGCATCTGGAGCGGGTCCATAATGTCGCGTTCAGCCCAGATGGCACCACCCTTGCCAGTGTGAGTTGGGGCGATGTGGTGCGGTTGTGGGATACCGAGACGGGTGAACTGAAGGGTACACTCGCCGAGCATCCGGTAGGTATCCAAAGCGTAGCGCTCAGTCCTGATGGAAAGACGCTTGCCAGTGGAAGTAACGATACGAAGGTTCGGTTGTGGGATACTGTGACGTTGGAACCTAAGCGAACATTCACTGGACATATGGAAGGGATCGACAGCGTAAAGTTTAGCCCGGATGGGAGTACCCTTGCCAGTGAAAGTTCGGACGGGACGGTGCTCCTGTGGAAAGTGCATTAGCCCATTAAAGGTGCCCCTTTGTACCACAATCTGTATGAAGTTTAAAAAAATAATCGGGTAATATTGTAATTTGTGTTATTGTAGTGCCAAAGGAGGTATTCTCTGATGGCAAACCCCCATAAGCTTGAGTTAAGTGAATCTGAAATACAAGCTCTCATAGCCCTTCGAGATAAAGGAGAACCGGCTTATCTGCGTGAGCGTGCGACAGCACTATTGAAAATCCATGAAGGCGTTTCTCCGCATGAAGTTGCCCGTAGGGGGCTATTGAAAAAGCGCAAACCTGACACTGTCTATGCGTGGTTGCGTCGCTATAACGAACATGGTATCTGTGGACTGTTCCATAAACCCGGTCGGGGTCGGAAACCTGCTTTTTCCCCCAAGACACCGGAAGTTGCCAAATCAGAACTGTTACAAGCAATCGGTCAAGATCCGGGACTCATCAATCAGCATCAAACACGCTGGACGCTCCGTACCATCGGTCAGGCCGTGCCATGGCTTGAAGATATATCGCTGTCGGGCATTCATCAAATCTTTTCACGCTTGGGTCTCAGTTATAAGCGTGCCAGAGACTATGTGCGAAGTCCGGACAGAGATTATGCTGAAAAACTTGCTTGCATCCAGCACGCTTTAGAAACGGCACGTCAAACGCCGGAAACCTGCGTTGTGGTTTACCAAGATGAGTTTGGCTTCAATCTACAACCGACCATCGCAAAAGACTGGGCAGAGACCGGCACGAAGTATCCGTTAGCACGTCAGAGCCATCGTTCCCAAGAAACCTGTTATGGCATCGGTGCACTGAATCCACATACGGGTGATGTCATTTACCAGCAAGTCGAAAACTGCACAGTTGTGGCACTGCATACATTTTACACCCAGATTTGTCAACGCTACCCAAAGGCTGAACGTATCTATCTGATTCAGGATAATCGGGCGATACACTTTCATCCCAATCTCATCGAAGCACTTCTACCACAGACAAGTCCCTTTGCTAAACCCACGCCACCTAAGTGGACCGGCAAACCGTCAAAGAAAATTGGCGAACTTGCCAAACTCCCTATTGAGATATTGCAACTACCGACTTATGCCGCTTGGACCAACCCAATTGAGAAGTTATGGCGATGGGTACGTCAATCGGTCATACATCTGCATCGGTGCAGCAATGACTGGCAGGCACTTCAAGACAAGGTGCTTGCCTTTATCGAACAGTTTAAAGGCGGTTCACAACAGTTGCTACACTATGTCGGATTATTACCCAATTAATAAATTAATCTTCATACAGTTTGTGATCCTGTTCCCGCAAGCTGTTAGTCTGCGCTACCTTTTTCAGCTTCTCCGATGTCCAATCTGTAGGTCGAGATTCACATCTCGACACCCACCTGTAGGGGTTGGATCTCCCAACCCGTTGGACGAGGGGATGTCGCCCCTACGAGATCTTAGTTTCATATTTACAGAAAGGAATTATTTCAGATGAAAACAACGATGACCTTACTGATGCTTTTGGCTTTATTATTACCCAGTACCTCCGCCCAAGAGTCCATGGCGCTGAACCTGCCCGAAGGTGCGGTTGCGCGTATCGGCAAAGGTGAATCAAGGTGGGTTATGTATTCTCCGGACGGATCGCGCCTTGCGGTTGTCAGTACCATCGGGATTTGGCTCTATGATACGACGACCTATCGGGAGATTGCCCTTCTCACTGGTCATACACATCAGGTCACAAGCGTATTATGCAGCCTAGATGGAGCGACACTTGTCAGTGCGAGTTATGATAATACCATACGCCTATGGGATGTCAGGACGGGGCGACATAAACAGACACTCACCGGGCATACGGAGGGGATCGAGGGCGTGGTGTTCAGCCCGGATGGTGCGACGCTCGCCAGTTGGAGTTGGGACTATACGGTGCGGTTGTGGGATGCCAAGACATGGGAACCCAAGTGGACGCTGACTGGACATACGAAGCCGATCTCCAGCGTGATGTTCAGCCCGGATGGGGCGACACTTGCTAGTGGAAGTTGGGACAAAACTGTGCGGTTGTGGGATACCGAGACGGGTGAACACAGACGGACGCTCACCGGGCATACAGATCAGGTCGAAAGCGTGGTGTTCAGCCCTGATGGCAAGACGCTTGCCGCTAGAAGTGAGAAGAATGCAGTGCGGTTGTGGGATACGGAGACGGGTGAACATAAGGGTTTACTCACGGAGCGGGTCACAAGCGTATTGTTCAGTCCTGATGGGGCGACACTTGTCAGTGGGAGTTGGGACGATACGGTGCGGTTGTGGGATACGGAGACGGGTGAACACAGACGGACGCTCACCGGGCATACAGATCAGGTCGAAAGCGTATTGTTCAGTCCTGATGGCAAGACGCTCGTCAGCGGGAGTAGGGACGATACGGTGCGGTTGTGGGATGCCGAGACGTGGGAGCATAAACGGACGCTCACTGGTCATACGGATGATGTTTTTAGTGTATCGTTCAGTCCGGACGGCAAGACGCTTGTCAGTTGGAGTGGGGACGATACGGTGCGGTTATGGGATGCCGAGACGGGGCAACATAAGCGGACGCTCACCGAGGGGATCCGTCCCGTAGTGTTCAGCCCGGATGGGAAGACCTTTGCCAGTAAAATTGCGGACGAGAGGGTGCGACTATGGGATGCTGTGACGTTGGAACCTAAGAGTACACTCACCGGGTATACGCGGAGGGTCAATAATGTGGCGTTCAGCCCGGATGGTCGGACGCTTGCCAGTGGGAGTAAGGATAGGACGGTGCGATTGTGGGATACCAAAACGGGTGAACAGAAGGACGCGCTCACCGGGCATACGGCTGGGATCAGTAGCCTAGCGTTTAGCCCGGATGGCAGGACACTTGCCAGTGGGGGTTGGGACGGGACGGTGCGGTTGTGGGATGTCAAAACGGGTGAACAGAAGCAGATGCTCACCGGGCATACAGATTGGGTCAGAAGCATCGCGTTTAGCCCGGATGGTCGGACGCTTGCCAGTGGGAGCGAGGACAGGACGGTGCTCCTGTGGGATGCCATAACATGGGAACAGAAGGGGACACTCACCGGGCATAGGCGTTGGGTTACAAGCATAGCGTTCAGCCCGGATGGCAAAACGCTTGCTAGCGCGAGTTTTGACTGCACGGTGCGGTTATGGGATACCATGACGCGGGAACAGAAGGGGACGCTCACCGGGCATACGGTATCGGTCAGAAGCATAGTGTTTAGCCCGGATGGTCGGACGCTTGCCAGTGGGAGTGGGGACGATACGGTGTGGTTATGGGATGCCGAGACGTGGGAACATAAGAATACACTCACCGGGCATGCGGGGGACATTGTGAGTGTGGCGTTCAGCCCGGAGGGCAAAACGCTTGCGAGTGGGAGTAATGATGGGACGGTTCGGTTGTGGGATGTCAAAACGGGTGAACAGAAGCGGATATTCACCGGACATATGAGCTCGATCAACAGCGTCGTGTTCAGTCCTGACGGCGTGTTGCTCGGTAGTGGAGGTACTGATGGGACGGTGCTTTTGTGGAAAGTTGATTATGGTGGATTTTAGAATTACTTGGACACTGCAAATCGGTGAGGTTAGCAAACCTCGCCTACCGGTGGGCTATAACCCCGGTAGGTGCGTTTAGCACCCGCACCGCATCGGCGCGTCCCGAAAATCGGGATCCCGACCTGTCGGGAGAAACAGCGCCTACCAAACGTGGGGAGTGAAAGTGTCTATTTATTTTTGGATTTCACCATAGTTCATGGTTCGTTAGTTGATTGGTCTATTGGTGCTTGACTTACAGCGTTCATATAAAATATCTGTTGGTCGAGGTGGCCTCGCCTTTACGAAAGCAGGTTATTACATTTAGGAGTTACGCAGTTGAATAGTCAATAGGTTATAATATAGTTTATGAATCCACCTAAATGCAATGAATACGACTATATCAATTTTCTGATAGCAACGCCAAGTGCCTATAGCTGTAGCGAGGCTGCCAGGGTCCAACCGCCAACCGCTACCTCCCCTGCCCATGACTCATTGAATCGGTTGCTATATCGACTGCCTGCTGATTCAGAAGCGTTGTGGCGTGAGGCAGCCCCTTCTGTCAACAAGAATCAAGGTGTTTTAGTCATAGACGACTCAACGCTTGACAAACCGTATTCACAGAAGATGGACCTTGTCACCCGCCACTGGTCAGGTAAACACAAACGAGTGGTCTCAGGAATTAACCTCATTACCTTGATGTGGACAGATGGTGACAGCCACATTCCTTGCGACTATCGCTTATATAATAAAGACCATGATGGTTTGACCAAAAATGATCACTTCCACGCCCTGATTGCCACCGCGAATGACAGAGGGTTTGCTCCAGAGTGTGTCGTTTTTGACAGTTGGTACAGTAGTTTGAAGAATTTAAAGACGATTCGACAGTATCAATGGCACTGGTTGACCCGATTAAAGTCAAATCGACAGGTCAATCTGGATAGACAAGGTAATCAACCGATAAGCCAACTTCCCATTAGCAACACAGGCACCATCGTTCATCTGAAGGGATACGGATTGATTAAAGTGTTCAAGATAGTTGCTCTAAATGGCGACATTGAATACTGGGCAACAAGCAACCTCTCAATGAACGAACTATTTCGACTCAAATACGCTGAGTGGTCTTGGGCGATTGAACAATATCATCGGGGTATCAAGCAACTTGTGGGTGTTGAAAGGTGCTTTGCTCGCAAGGCGGTTGTGCAACGGAATCATATTGGACTTGCATTGAGAGCATTTCTACGTATTGAGCGACACTGCTTTTTAACAGGCATCAGTTGGTTTGAAGCTAAAGTCTCTATTATCAGAGACGCTGTGCGAACTTACCTCGCTAAACCCATTTACATCTTGAAGCCAACTGCGTAACTCCTAACATTTTTAGAAAAGGATTATTTCAGATGAAAATCACGGCAACATTACTGATGCTTTTGGTTCTATTATTGTCCAGTGCCCTCTCCCAAGAGTCGACGCAGATGAATCTGCCCGATGGTGCGGTTGCGCGTATCGGCAAAGGCAGTGTAGAGGAGATTCTGTATTCTCCAGATGGGACTCGCTTTGCCGTTCTCAGTTCCATCGGTGTTTGGCTTTTTGATACAACGACCTATCGAAAGGTTGCGCTGCTCACCGGGCAATCAGGTTCGTTCAGTAGGGCGGCGTTTAGCCCGGATGGTGCGACCCTTGCTACCAGTGGGGATTCGGACGACACGGTGTGGTTGTGGGACACCGAGACGGGTGAACTGAAGGATACACTCACCGGCCATACCGATGGGGTCAGAAGCGTAGCGTTTAGTCCGGATGGTCGAACGCTTGCCAGCGGTGGCGGGCATAAAGATAAGACCGTGCGGTTGTGGGACACCGAAACGGGTGAACTGAAGGGAACACTCACCGGGCATGCAGATGCGCGCGAAGATGCTGTTTCAGTCGTAGTATTTAGCCCCGATGGCAGGACGCTTGCTAGCGGGGGTGGGTATATAGATAAGACGGTGCGGTTGTGGGATCCGATGACGGGTGAACTGAAGGGGACGCTCACCGGGCATACATTTCGGACAACAAGCGTAGCGTTCAGCCCGGATGGCGTGACGCTTGCGACTGGGGGTTGGGGCGGGACGGTGCGGTTGTGGGATGTCAAAACGGGCGAACAGAAGCAGAAGTTTAGGGGAAATGGTTATGGGCTCCGAAGCGTAGCGTTCAGCTCGGATGGGAAGATGGTTGCTAGCGAAACTGGTGACGCGACGTTGCGGCGTGGGTACCAGACGGTACTATTATGGGATACCGAGACGGGTGAACAGAAGGTTACACTCACCACGAATACGGGTTCGGTCTATCGTGTTGCGTTCAGCCCGGATGGCGCGACGCTTGCGACTGGGAGTCGGGACGGGACGGTGCTATTGTGGGATACGGAGACGTGGGAACAGCAGCGTGTGTTCGCGGGTCATACAAGTTCGGTCTATCGTGTAGTGTTCAGCCCGGATGGCGCGATGCTTGTCAGTGGGAGCAGGGACGGGACGGTGCGGTTGTGGGATGTCAAAACGGGTAAACAGCAGCAGGTGTTCACCGGGCATACGAGTTGGGTTCTTAGTGTAGTGTTTAGTCGGGATGGCGCGACGCTTGCCAGTGGGGGTAAGGACGGGACGGTGCTGCTGTGGGACACCGAGACGTGGGGGCATAAGCGAACCCTCACCGGACATGGAGATGAAGTCCGAAGCGTATCGTTCAGTCCGGATGGCAGGATGCTTGCCAGTGGGAGTATGGACAGGACGGTGGGATTGTGGGATGTCAAAACGGGTAAACAGCAGCGGATGTTCCACGCCGGGTATGCGGGAGCGGTCAATAGCGTATCGTTCAGTCCGGATGGCGGGCTGCTTGCCAATGGGAGTAAGGAGGGGAAGGTGCTGCTGTGGGATGTCAAAACGGGCAAACAGCAGCGAGAGTTCGCCGTGCGGGTGGCAGACGTCTATAAAGCAGAGACTGGCGCGTCGGAGGGCGTGGGCTGGGAAGGGTATATAATATCCCCAATCAAAAGCGTAGTGTTCAGTTCGGATGGAACGACGCTTGCCGGTGCGAGTAGGGACCATATGTGCCTGTGGGCTGTCCGAGCGGAAGAACAGACAGGGGAGTTGACTGGACAGAAGTCTGGGATTTATGTAGGCGGTGTCCCTTATCCAACGGGTAAGGATCAGCTTGTACTAACTGGACAGAAGTCTGGGATTTATAGCATAGGGTCTGATATTTATAGCGTAGCGTTCAGTCCGGATGATAGGACGCTTGCCAATGGGAGTAAAGACGGGACGGTGCGGTTATGGGATGTCAAAACGGGTGAACAAAAGCAGGTGTTCACCGGGCATACGGAGTGGGTCAACAGCGTAGCGTTCAGTCCGGATGGTTCTACCCTTGCCAGTGGGAGTGGGGACGAGACGGTGCGGTTGTGGGACACCGAGACGGGTGAACTGAAGCGGGTGTTCAAGGAGCATCAGAGCATCGTCTATAGTGTAGCATTTAGTCCAGATGGCAAGTTGCTTGCCGGTGGCAGTTGGGACGGGACGGTGCTAGTGTGGAAAGTTGATTAGTTCATTGATGCCCAACTTACGATCTCCAGAGAAAAAGCCTGTAGGTCGAGATTCACATCTCGACACCCATCTGTGGGGGTTGGGTTTCCCAACCCGTTGGGCGAGTTGACCTCGCCCCTACGAAGCTTGGATTCATTTACTGAAAGGTAGGATTTTAGATGAAAATAACAGCGGCATTATTGATGTTTTTGGCTCTATTTCTACCGACCACTCCCGCTCAAGAGCAGGTGGAATGGGTTCCAACCGGGTGTGATCGCACGGCGAGTCTCGGTGAATATACAGTAATACGTGAGATACAATTTGCTCCGGACGGGAATGGGCTTGCTGTCGCGAGTGCCATGTCCGTTTCCTTCCTTAATCCGTTATTTCATGATGCTGCGGACCTGCCCGATGATATTGAAAGCCTGACCGACGCGGAATTTGAGGAACTGGGTATGCCCGAAGATATAGACCTGTTCCTCGTGAGTTTAGACGTGATCCATACCGTAGCGTTCAGCCCAGACGGGAGTGTACTTGCCAGCGGTAGGCGGGGCAATGCGGTGCAGGTGCGCGATGCCAAAACGGGCGACCTCAAATGGACGCGCACCAGACATAAAGCTATGGTCAGTAGTGTAGCGTTCAGCCCGGACGGGAAGCTGCTTGCGAGTGGGAGTTGGGACAGGACGGCGCGGCTATGGGACGCCAAATTGGGAGTGCTGAAGGGGCGGCTCGTCGGTCATACGGATAGGGTCAATAGGGTAACGTTCAGCCCCGATGGAACGACACTTGCGAGTGGAAGCAGGGATCAGACGGTACGCGTGTGGGATGTCGTGGCGGGTGAACATAAGGGGACGCTCGCTGGTCATACGGGGGAGGTTACAGATGTGGCGTTCAGCCCTGATGGGAAACTACTTGCCGGCAGTGGTGCGGACAAGACAGTGTGGGTGTGGGATGCCGTGACGGGTGAACCGAAGTGGACGCTCGTCGGTCATGCGGGAGCGGTCAGTAGCGTGGCGTTCAGCCCGGACGGAAGATTACTTGCGAGTGGGAGTGCGGACAAAACGGTGCGGGTGTGGGATGCCAAAACGGGTGAACATAAGGGGACGCTCGCGGACCACCCTGCGGGGGTTACAAGTATAGCGTTTAGTCCGAACGAGAATCACCTCGCCACTGCGTGTGGGGACGGGACGGTGTATTTGTGCTGGTAGGGGATTGGATTGATCCGATATAGAAAAGTGGCGTTATCGCTGGTGTTATATACCTGTCGTCCCTCTGGGGCTTTGTCGGTAGATGCTACTGAAGTAAATTGTAGGTCGAGATTCACATCTCGACACGGAACCGTCGGTTTTGGGAAATCTGTAGCACGATCTGTTAGATTGTGATCCGATTCCGCAAACTAACAGTTTGCGCTACGGTTTTAGGATTGTGATCCCATTACGCAAACGAATCTCGACCCGTCGGGACGCTACATTATAGCGCCTTATAAAAAAGGCTCCAAAACAATATATCAACCTATGACATTCAAGGAAAGGCAGTATTTGGCATGAAAAGGGCAATGACGCTACTCACGCTTTTGACTCTATTATTACCCAACGCTTTCGCCCAAGATAAAGGGTCGATAGCGACTTGCGCTAGATTATAAGAAGGAGAAAACAGAAATGAAACTTTCTCAATCGTCCCTATCGATTATAGGGATTCTTTGTGCAGTGATTTGGTTAGGTTGCGGTACTGACGGTGACAACAGCGTAGACAATGTCATCATCGAAGGGCCTCTGCGGCCATCAACGAAGATTGCCTTTATGTCCAACCGTGAAGGTAACCGTGATATCTACGTGATGAACGCCGACGGCACAGATGTTGTAAACCTTACCAATCATGAAGCCTACGACTCTACCCCTGCTTGGTCACCGGATGGTAAAAAGATTGCCTTTGCGTCAGACCGTGGGGGTGGCGATGATATCTACGTAATGAACGCCGACGGTACAAATGTCGTCAGAATTACCAAGCTTGAGTTTTGGTTCCGGTCTCCTGCTTGGTCACCGGATGGTAAAAAGATTGCCTTTGCGTCATTCTCATTGGTTGGTGACCATGATATCTACGTTGTGAATGCCGATGGCACAAATGTCGTCAACATTGCCAAGCATGAAACTAGCGATGATCTCCCTGCTTGGTCTCCGGATGGGAAGAAGATAACCTTTATGTCAGACCGTGAAGGTAACGATGATATCTACGTGATGAATGCCGATGGCACCAATACCGTTAACCTTACCAATCGTGAAACTCAGGACTATTCCCCTGCTTGGTCACCGGATGGTAAAAGGATTGCCTTTGGGTCAACTCGTGAAGGTAATGGTGATATCTACGTAATGAACGCCGACGGTACAAATGTCGTCCAAATTACCAAGCATGGGTTTAGGTTCCGGTCTCCTGCTTGGTCACCGGATGGTAAAAAGATTGCCTGTGCTGCAACGCGTGAAGTTAAGGGTGATATCTATGTAATGAACGCCGATGGCACAAACCAAGTTAATGTTACTAACAGTCCAGAATATGATGATGATTCACCGACTTGGGGTTTGATACGTTAAAGGCTTGTATGTACCAAAGCGGGTTAAATGGTTGACGGGTACACCTAACAACGGTGATTAAAAGAATGCAGGTAGCTGGGTTCTGTTGACATTTCATTGCAACTAGATAACTGAGAGGTGTGCACAAACGCACGGTCCTTCGTAGGGGTTGGGAGACCCAACCCTTTGTTCGTACATCAGAGACGATTTGGGGCTGCTGTAGATCGAATTTCCATGCTGGACACCAACTCGTAGGCACAGGTTTCCGAACCAGTATCGCCCCCGGATTAGGCAACTCCCGTTTACAGAAAGGAATTATCTCAGATGAAAACAACAATGACATTAGTTATGCTTCTGTTTCTACTATTACCCAATGCCTACCCCCAAGAGCACACACAATGGGCTTTGCCCGAAGGTGCGGTTGCGCGCTTCGGAAAAGGGGTGCTAAAGCAGATACAGTATTCTCCTGACGGTACTCGTTTCGCAATTAGGAGTGCCATCGGCATTTGGCTTTACGATGCAGCAACCTATCAGGGAATTGCGCTACTCATCGGGCATACGGGTGCCGTCAACAGTGTTGCTTTCAGTCCGGATGGGAACACTATTGCTACCGGGAGCGACGACAAAACGGTGCGATTGTGGAGCGGCACAACGGGGGAACACATATCAACCCTCACCGGGCATACGAACGATGTTAAGAGCGTGGCGTTCAGCCCAGATGGGAACACGATTGCTACTGGGAGTCACGACAAAACGGTGCGGTTGTGGGATGCCAAAACAGCTACATACAAGCGAACACTCACAAGATACAGGACGGGCGTTCGCGCTGTATCCTTTAGTCCAGATGGAGACACTATTGTTAGCGTGTACCATCATGAAAGGGCGCGACTATCGGATGCCACCACAGGTGAAATCAAGCTTGAATTTTCACGGGGAACTAGCGTGTTAATTTTTAACTCGGAAGGGAAGGTTGTTGCCACTGGGGGTAATGACAGACCGGTGCACTTATGGGATACCATCACAGGCGGACTCAAGCACACCCTCCCAGAGCATACAACGGGCACTAGTATAGCGTCAAGCCCGGATGGGAAGATTGTTGCCACTGGGGGTTGGGATACGGTGCACTTATGGGATACTACCACAGGTGAACTCAAGCACACTCTCCCAAAGCATACAGCGGGCACTAGTAGGATAGCGTTCAGTCCCGATGGGAAAACTATTGCTAGCGCGGATGGTAAGGCGGTGAAGTTGTGGGATACCATCACAGGCGAACTCAAGCACACCCTCCCAGAGCATACATCGAGCGTTATCAGGCTAGCCTTCAGCCCTGATGGCAGCGTGCTAGCCAGTGCGAGTCGGAATATGGTACGACTGGATGACGCGAGAACGATTACGCACAAGCGAACACTCACGGGATTCATGATGGCTGTTAACGATATAGCCTTTAGTCTAGATGGGAATACACTTGCCAGCAGAAATGGGCACGCCTTCGTGCGGCTATGGGATGCTACAACGGGAGAAATCAGGCTAATCCTTACCGATAAGAGGGCGATGGCTACGAGTATAGCCCTTAGCCCGGACGGTAAAACAATTGCTACCGGGGGGGCAGAGGCATTGTACCTGTGGGACACGATAACTGGGGAACACAGAGCGACGCTCGCTGAGCATGGAGATTGGGTCCAGGACATTGCGTTCAGCTCCGATGGAAGCATGATAGCCGTGGGAAATCAGAACAATGCGGTACGACTATGGGATGCCAGAAACGGTGCCTACAAGCTGACTCTTCCGGGGCATGCGGAGCCGGACCCGACAATTTTCGCGCCGATCTCTGGCTTTGCCTTCAGCCCAGATGATAGCACTATTGCCACTGTGAGTTCCGGTGATCCGGTGCGACTCTGGGATACCATCACAGGCGAGCTCAAGCACACATTCCTAGGAAAACCGTGGCTTACTAACTGTTTAGCTTTCAGTCCAGATGGTAGTGCGCTTGCTACCGGCGACGATTTTGACGATCAGGTGCGACTGTGGGATGTCAAAGCAGGCACATACAAACTAACGCTTGCCGGGCATACGAGCTCGGTCGCTAGCGTGGCATTCAGCCCGGATGGGAAGACCCTTGCCAGTGGGAGTTACGACAATACGGTTCGACTATGGGACACCATAACCGGGGAAAACCGAGGGATACTCACTGGACATACGGGGTTGATCCGTAGCGTTGCTTTCAACCCGGACGGAAGGACCCTTGTCAGTGGGAGTGAGGACGGGACGATACTCGTGTGGAAGTTCCCCCCTAGAACAAACCCCGGAGATGTCAACCGCGATGGTACAGCACTTTTGGCTAACTACCCTAACCCATTTTACCCGGAGACGTGGATTCCGTATCGCCTCCCCCAAGCCGCTGACGTAAACCTCACAATTTATGATACAAAAGGCGTGCCGGTGCGTCGGTTGGATTTGGGACATCAGTTTGCGGGGGATTATACGGATCGGGTAAAGGCCGCCTATTGGGACGGTCGCAACGCAAGTGGACAACAAGTTGCAAGCGGGATTTACTTCTACAACTTGTCCGCAGGAAATTACTCCGCAACACGCAAGATGCTTATTTTGAAGTAGGATTGGCAGCCACAATCAACGCATTGGTTCCTTATCGGTAATTCTATATTTTCCCTAGGCCCGATAGGTTCGGTTTCCAACCGCACCGAATGCAGTCCAACCCGGTAGCTGCGATTTTCAACCGGACCACATAGGCGCAGTTAGAAACAGCGCCTACCAAACAGGAGACCGGTATATGCGATTTTCAACGGCACGGCATAGGCACTGTTGGAAACAGTCTGTAGGTCGAGTTTCCATACTCGACCCGCGCCTGTAGGGGTTGGGTTTCCCAACCCGTTGGTCGAGGGGACCTCGCCCCTACGAAACCGCGTTTTGGGCAACCACGAGGGTTGCCCCTACAGAGATTAATCGGATGTAGGCGCAGGTTTCGTAATCCCGATGTATCGGGGGCTTGTGCCTGCCCAACCTATTTACAGAAAGGTAGCGTTTCAGATGAAAATAACGATGACATTACTTATGCCTTTTGCTCTATTTTTACCTGTCTGTGGCAAACAGCCTGCTCGTGACCAGCACACACAATCGAGCCAACCAGAAGGTTCCGTTGCACGCCTTGGCAAAGGCAGGATAGGAAGGATTGAATATTCTCCGGACGGGACTCGGCTTGCTATTCTAAGTGCCATAGGTGTTTGGCTCTATGATACGGAGACCTATCGAGAGATTGCCCTGCTCGCTGGACATACGAGAGAGATCAAAGACGCAACATTCAGCCCGGATGGTCGGACGCTTGCCAGTGAGGATCGGGACGGGACGGTGTTGCTGTGGGATGCCGAGACAGGTGAACAGAAGGGCGCACTCACCGAGCAGGTCCCTGGAATCGAGTTCAGCCCAGATGGTCGGACGCTTGCCAGTGCGAATACGGACGGGACGGTGTGGCTGTGGGACCCCGAGACGGGTGAACGGAAGCAGGTGTTGTCCGGGCAGACACAATGGATCAGAAGCGTAGCGTTTAGCCCGGATGGTCGGACGCTTGCCAGTGGGAGCGATGATACTACCATACGCCTATGGGATGTCAAGACGGGTGAACTGAAGCGGGTGTTAACCGGGCATGGACATAACGTTAGAGTTGTCGCGTTTAGCCCGGATAGCACCACAGTTGCCAGTGGAAGTGAGGACCGTACGGTGCGGCTGTGGGATGCCGAGACGGGTGAACAGAAGCAGGTGTTGACCGGTCATCGGGGTTGGGTCAAAAGCGCCACGTGCAGCCCGGATGGGAGGACGGTTGCGATTGGGTCCGACAAAACCGTGCGGCTGTGGGATGCCGAGACCGGTAAACAGAAGGGAGTGTTGACCGGTCATCAGGGTACTACAAGCGTAGCGTGCAGCCCGGACGGGAGGACGGTTGCGATTGGGTTTTCGGATAAAACCGTGCGGCTGTGGGACGCCGGGACCGGTAAACAGAAGGGTACACTCACCGGGCACATGGGCGAGGTGTTGAGCCTAGCATTTAGCTCGGCTGGTCGGACGCTTGCCAGTGGGAGTGATGATAATACCGTACGCCTGTGGGATGTGGTGACGGGTGAACAGAGGGGTACGCTCACCGGGCATACGGATCAGGTAATGAGCGTATCGTTCAGCCCGGATGGCACCACCCTTGCCAGTGGAAGTTATGATGGGACGGTGCTCCTGTGGAAAATTCATTAGTTCATTTTACCGTGTCCCCTTCAACCCAACCTGCGGACTGTGCGGGCGAGGCGACCTTGCCCCTACGAAATCTTGATTTCATATTTACGGGAAGGCAGCGTATCCGATGAGAATTACGACGACATACCTGATGCTTCTAGCTCTGTTTTTACCGAACACTCCCGCCGTCGCTGAGCGACCTGCGGCGAAACTGATCGGGCACACGGATAGGGTCAGGAGCGTCGCGTTCAGCCCAGATGGTAGCCTGCTTGCGAGTGGGAGTTATGACAAGACAGTGTTGCTGTGGGATGTCAAAACGGGGAGCCGGAGGGCGATACACACCGAGCATAAGGGCGGGATCGTCGCTGTGACGTTCAGCCCGAATGGCATGCTCCTCCTCAGTGCGAGTTTGGACGGGACGGTGCGGTTATGGGATACCGAGACCGGCGCGCACCTGCGGACACTCACTGGACATACGGATCATGTCTTGAGTTTGGCGTTCAGCCCAGATGGGCGGACGCTCGCCAGTGGCGGTTGGGAGGGGACGGTGCGGTTGTGGGATACCAAGACATGGACGCATCAGCGGACTCTCACCGGATATACGGGTTGGGGCTTGAGCATAGCGTTCAGCCCAGATGGTAGCCTGCTCGCCACGGGGAATATAGATGCTAGCGTCCGGTTATGGGAGACGGAGTTCTGGGGCGAGAAACGGACGTGCAGGACGCATCATCGGGGCATGGTCCATAGCGTCGCATTCAGTCCAGATGGACAGACGCTTGCGAGTGGTGGTCGGGGTGAGGTCATATGTCTGAAGGACGGCAAAACGGGGGAGCGGAAGCGAAGGCTCGTTGGGCATACGGATAGTGTTCATAGTGTGGTGTTCAGTCCTGATGGAAAGCTGCTTGCGAGTGGAAGTATGGACAGGACGGTGCGGTTGTGGGATGTGGCGACGGGTGAATCGAAGCGGACGCTCACGGGACATACGGAGACGGTTGATGATGTGGCGTTCAGCCCTGATGGAAAGCTGCTTGCGAGTGGGAGTTGGGACGGGACGGTGTTTTTGTGGGAGGTTGCTGATTAAAACGGCGACTTCTATGGCTGCCCTGGGCTTTTTAGCGAAAAAGGTAACAAAGGTAACACGAAAAGAGGAAAAGTTACGCAAGTTAGAGGTTGCAATATGACAGTAACAAACCCCACAGTAATCGGAGGGTGAAGGGTGTGACGCTCCCGATGGCTGCGTTCATTATCTCCGCTTTTGGTAAGCATGGATTTTCGCATACGGAGACTATCGTTAGGAATATACCGAACAAGCGGATGCCTAGGCAGAATAGCCCTTCTAATGTAACTGGTGAGACGGATGTGACGATGCAGGAGGAGAATATCGTTGTTTGTCGACGGCAAGATGGCTGAATAAATTGAAGGAGAGAAAATGACTGAGGAAAGAAAGCGGGAACTAGCACGATTGCTAGAGGAAGCAAAGAAAGAGGAGAATTTGGAAATACGATCGCATTTAGAGGATGTTGCTTTACTGTGCTGTTCTATGCGAAGCGAGGGGACCTCGCCCCTACGCAATCGTGGGTTCACGGTTACAGAAGGGTAGGATTTCAGTTGAAAATCACGGTGGCTTTATTTATTTTTTTGGTTCTGTTTTTACCGAACACTTACTCGCAAGATTATACGCAGATGGGTCTGCCTGAAGGTGCGGTTGCGCGTTTCGGAAAAGGCGGTGTAAAAGAGATTCTATATTCTCCGGACGGGGCACTCTTTGCTGTTTACAGTACCATCGGTGTTTGGCTCTATGATACAACCACCTATCGAGAGATTGCTTTGCTCCCCGATGACCCGGGTTGGCTGTATAGTATGGCATTTAGCCCGGATGGTGCCACCGTTGCCACGACAGGGAGTAGGGACGACAGGGTGCGGTTGTGGAATACCGAAACAAGTGAACAGAAGGGAATGCTCGCCGGTCATACGGGGGAAATCGCAGGCGTATCGTTCAGCCCGGATGGCAGGACGCTTGCTAGTGGGGGTTCGGACGGGACGGTACGATTGTGGGATACCGAGACGCAGAAGTTGAAGCAAACCCTCACCGGGCATACGCGCATGGTCGAAAGCGTCGCGTTTAGCCCGGATGGTGCGACGCTTGCCAGTGTAAGTCAGGACAAGACAGTGCGGTTGTGGGATGCTGTAACAGGTGAACATAAAGCGACACTCACCGGTCATACGAAAACGATTTATAGGGTTATGTTCAGTCCGGATGGTGCGACGCTTGCCAGTGGGGGTTGGAACGATACTGTGCGACTGTGGGATGCTGTAACCGGTGAACGTAAAGCGACGCTCGCTGGTCATACCGGGAAAGTCCGAAGGGCAGTGTTTAGTCCGAATAGTGCGACCCTGGCCGGTGGGAGTGGGGACGGGACGGTGCGGTTGTGGGATGTCGAGACGGGAGAACAGAAGCGGGTGTTCACCGGTCATACGGACGGAGTCAGTAGCATAGCGTTCAGCCCCGATGGCAGGACACTTGCCGGCGGGAGTTGGAACGGGACGGTGCGGCTGTGGGATGCTGTAACAGGTGAACATAAGGCGACGCTCACCGGGCATAAGAAAGGGGTCACAAGCATAGCCTTCAGTCCGGATGGTGCGACGCTTGCCAGTAGGAGTGAGTACAGTGTGCATCTATGGGATGCGGTGACAGGTGAACCTAAAGGAGTGCTGACCGGGTGGACGGAAGGGGTCAGATGCGTGGTGTTCAGTCCGGATGGTGCGACGCTTGCCAGTGGGAGTTCTGATAATACCATACGGCTATGGGATGTCAAAACGGGTGAGCAGAAGCAAGTGTTCACCGGGCATACGAACTCGGTCAGAAGCCTATCCTTCAGTGCTGATGGGACCCTCCTTGCCAGTGGAAGTTGGGACGGGACGGTGAAGTTGTGGGATATCACAACGGGTGAACAGAAGCAGGTGTTCACCGGGCATAAGAGTGCCGCCCCAAACGTAGCGTTCAGTCCTGATGGGACCCTCCTTGCGATTGAGGGTTCTGGTGAGATACGGCTGTGGGATGTCAAAACGGGTGAACAGAGGCGGATATTGACTGAACAGACGGGAGCGGGCTATGGCATATCGTTCAGTCCTGATGGGACCCTCCTTGCCAGGGGGAGTGGGACTTGGGACGGGACGGTGAGGTTGTGGGATGTCACAACGGGTGTACAGAAGCAGGTATTGACCGGTCATGAGGTAGGGGTTCCAAGTGTAGCGTTCAGCCCTGATGGCAGCGAGATTGCCGGTGCAAGTTGGTATCATGTGTACCTGTGGGATGTCAAGACGGGCGAACAGAAACAGAAGTTCTCCGGTCATACCCATTGGGCAGATAGCGTAGCGTTCAGCCCGGCTGGCAGTCTGGTTGCTAGTGGCAGTGGGGAGGACATTGATAAAATAGTGCGATTGTGGGATGTCAAAACGGGAGAACCGAGGCGAGGGTTGATGGGACATATGAATGGGATTAGAGGCGTAGCGTTCAGTCCGGATGGAAAAGTCCTTGCCAGTGGGAGTGCCGATGGGACGGTGCTCCTCTGGAAAGTCACCGATTAAATCGCCCAAGTCTGGTAGGTTGAAAACTCACGGGACGGAGAGGGATCTCCGCTTGGTTTTGATGAATCGGACAATCCCGACTCCTAATGTAGCGTCCCGACGAGTCGGTATTAGTTTGCGGCTTCGGATCACAATCTAACAGATCGTGCTACAAAGGTGCCTGATACACAGTGTGCATACGCAAGTCGGGCGAGGGGACCTCGCCCTTACGCAATCGTGGGTTCACTTACAGAAAGGTGATTCTATATGAGAATAACGACGACATTCCTTATGCTTTTGGTTCTATTATTACCCAATGCCTACCCCCAAGACTCCACGCGGTTGGATCTGCCCGAAGGTGCGGCTGTGCGTCTTGGTAAAGGTGAAGTAGAGGAGATTCTGTATTCTCCGGACGGGTCTCGTCTTGCTGTTGTTAGTTCCATCGGTATTTGGCTCTATGATACAGCGACTTATCAAGAGGTTGCCCTGCTCGCCGGGCATACAGATAGGGTCGCAAGCGTATCGTTCAGCCCAGATGGAAAGACACTCGCCGGTGGGAGTGGGCGGAGGGTGGAACTATGGGATGCTGCCACAGGCGAACTGAAACGGACGTTCACCGGGCATACGCAGGGGGTCTCGGGCGTGGCGTTTAGCCCGGATGGCAGGACGCTTGTCAGCGGGAGCGGGGACCATACGGTGCGGTTGTGGGACACCGAGACGGGTGAACTGAAGGGGACGCTCACCGGTCATGCAGATGCGTCTATAGATGGTGTCTCAGTCGTAGCGTTTAGCTCGGATGGAGCGACGCTTGCCGCTGCGATTCGGGACGGGAGGGTGCATTTCTGGAATCCCATGACGGGTGAACATAGGGGGATGATCACCGGTACGCCCAAGATGGGGGAGGTGGCACTTAGCCCGGATAGCAAGGTGTTTGTCATTACGGTTGAGGGTCATAATGAGTTGTGGTTGTGGGATATGCAGACGTTGGAACGGAAGCAACCCCTCACCGTGAATAAAGATTGGGCCTATGGTGTAGCGTTCAGTCCGGATGGAAAGCTGCTTGCGAGTGGGAGTGGGGACGCAACGTTGCAGCGTGGGGACGGAGCGGTGCAATTATGGGACACCAAGACGTGGAAACAGAAGGGTACACTCACCACGGATGCGAGTACGGTCTTTAATGTCGTGTTCAGTCCGGATGGCAAGACGCTTGCCGGTGTCAGTGAGGACGATGCGGTGTGGTTGTGGGATACCGAGACATGGGCACTGAGGCAAACCCTGACCGGGTGTATGGATGGGATCTATAGGGTGGCGTTTAGCCCGGATAGTACCACGTTTGCCAGTGCGATGGCGGACGGGACGGTTCGGTTGTGGGATACCGAGACCGGGGAACCCAAGGGGACGCTCACCGGCGGGTATACAAATGGGGTCCTAAATGTAGCGTTCAGCCGGGCTGGCATGACAGTTGTCAGTGGGAGTCGGGACGGGAAGGTGAGGCTGTGGGATGTCCAAACGGGAAAACAGAAGGCGGTTACCGGGCATATAGATAGGGCCAATAGTGTGGCATACAGTCCGGATGGGAGGACGGTTGCTAGTGGGGGTTGGAACAGTGTGTACCTGTGGGATGTGAGGACGGGAGAACCGAAGGGAACACTCACTAGGCATACGAAGCTGGTCCATAGCGTAGCGTTTAGCCCGGCTGGCATGACGCTTGCCGGTGGGGGTTTGGACGGGACGGTGCGGTTATGGGACGCCGATACGGGAGAACTGAAGTGGATGTTCACCGGGCATATAGATGGGGTCAATGGTGTGGCATACAGTCCGGATGGGAGGACGATTGCCAGTGGAAGTCGGGACAAGACGGTGCGATTGTGGGACGCTGAGACGGGTGAACGGAAGCGGACGCTTACCGGGCATACGAGGGCAATCGAAAGCGTGGTGTTCAACCCCGATGGCACCATGGTTGCTAGTGGGAGCGAGGACAAGACGGTACGGTTATGGGATACTGTGACGGGTGAACCTAAGAGTATACTCGCCGGGCATACGCACTCGGTTGAAAGCGTAGCGTTTAGCCCTGATGGTGCTATGCTTGTCAGTGGTGGGGGTTACGCTGATAAAACAGTGCGGTTGTGGGCTGTCCAAACGGGCGAACAGAAGCGGGTGTTCAGGGGACATATAGATGGGGTCAATGGTGTGGCGTTCAGCCCTGACGGCAGGACGGTTGCCAGTGGGAGTTGGGACGGGACGGTGCGGCTATGGAAAGTTCATTAGTTGACTGGTTCATTGGTTCATTGAAGCTCTACAGAACGGCAACCACAAGGGTTGCCTCTACAGGAATTGACGAAATGTAGGGGTTGGGTTTCCCAACCCATTGGGCGAGGGTCCCTCGCCCCTACGAAAACATGGCTTCACGATTACAGAAAGGCAGCACTCCAGATGAAAATAGCGGCAACACTTCTCACGCTTCTCGCTTTATCCTTACCGACCACCCCCGCTCAAGAGTCCACGCAACGGCTTCTGATCGGAGGTGTCATCGCCCGCCTCGGTTGGAGCACAATACATGAGATCCAGTATTCTCCGAACGATACTCGTGTTGCTGTGGCGACTTCCGCAGGTATTTGGCTCTGTGATACAACACTCCAGTGGGTCGGAAACGATTGGCACCGCGAGACAATCCCACTAGTCGAAACGGATTGGGTCTTTACCGTAGCGTTCAGTCCAGATGGTAGGAGGCTCGCCAGTGGGAGTTGGAACAAGACAGTACAACTCTGGGATGCCAAGACAGGTGAACTCAAGGGGACGCTCACCGGGCATACGAGTGATGTCGAGAGCATCGCATTCAGCCCAGACGGTATCCTGCTTGTCAGTGGAGGTGGGGACAAGACGGTACGGCTCTGGGATGCTGTGAACGGTGAACAGAAGCGTGTGCTCACCGGACATACGGATAATGTTCGGGGCGTAGTGTTCAGTCCAGACGGTAGCCTGCTTGCCAGTGCGGGTGGGGATAAGACGGTACGGCTCTGGGAGATTGTGTCGGGTGAACAGAAGCGGACGCTTACCGGGCATACGAGGGCAATCGAAAGCGTGGTGTTCAGCCCCGATGGCACCATGGTTGCTAGTGGGAGCGGGGACAAGACGGTACGGTTATGGGATACTGTGACGGGCGAACAGAAGCGGACGCTCATCGGACATACGGGGGCGGTCACAGATGTGGCGTTTAGTCCAGATGGCACGACACTTGCCAGTGCGAGTGCGGATAAGACGGTGCGGTTGTGGGAGGTCGTGTCGGGTGAACAGAAGCGAACCCTCACCGGGCATACATCGCCTGTCTCAAGCGTAGTGTACGACCCGGATGGGAGTGTGCTTGTCAGTGCAGATAGAGGTACGGTACGGCTATGGAAAGTTCATTAGCGGATTGGTTCATTAGTTGACTGGTTCATTGAAACTCTGTAGAACGGCAACCACAAGGGTTGCCCCTACAGGAATCGACGAAGTGTAGGGGTTGGGTTTCCCAACCCATTGGGCGAGGGGACCTCGCCCTTACGAAACCGTGGCTTCACGGTTACAGAAGGGTGGTATTTCAGATGAGAATCGCGGTGACGTTACTTCTGCTTTTGGTTCTGTTTTTGCCAAACACTTACCCCCAAGATTACAGCCAGATGAATCTTCCCGATGGTGCGGTTGCCCGCCTTGGTAAAGGCAGTGTCAAGGAGGTTCTATATTCTCCGGACGGGGCGCGGCTTGCTGTTCGCAGTTCGATCGGTATTTGGCTCTATGATACAAGAACCTATCGAGAGGTCGCCCTGCTCGCCGGGCATACGGATAGAGTCGCAAGCGTATCGTTCAGTCCTGATGGTAAAACGGTTGCCAGTGCGGGTTTGGACAAGACGCTGCGGCTCTGGGATGCCGTCACAGGTGAACAGAAGCGGACGTTTGCAGGGGATAAGTATGAGATTCACTCTGTGGCGTTCAGCCCAGATGGGAAGACGCTTGCCAGCGGGAGTAAGGACAATAGGGTACTGTTATGGGATACCGAGACGTGGGAACAGCAGCGGGAGCTCACCGGGCATACGGGTTGGGTCTATAATGTTGTGTTCAGCCCGGCTGGCGAGACGCTTGCCGTGGAGAGTGAGCCCGGGAGTTTACAGTTGTGGGATACCGAGACGTGGGAGCGTAAGGGTACGCTCATCCGGCATGCGGATTGGTCGGCAAGGATAGCGTTCAGCCCGGATGGGAAGACGCTTGCTGTTACGAGTATGGATGGGCCCGATGAGCGGGTGGAACTGTGGGATACCGAGACAGGTCAACAGAAGTGGGAGCTCACCGGTCATACGGATTGGGTCGCACGCGCGGTGTTCAGTCCTGATGGTAAAACGGTTGCTAGTGCGAGTTGGGACCAGACCGTGCGGTTGTGGGATACTGAGACGTGGGAACATAAGGGTACGCTCACCGGGCATACGCATTGGGTCGAAAGCGTAGGGTTCAGTCCGGATGGCATGACGCTTGCCAGCGGGAGTAAGGACGGGACGGTGCGGCTGTGGGATACTGAGACGCGGGAACATAAGGGTACGCTCACCGGGCATCCAAGTTGGATCAGTAGCGTGGCATACAGCCCAGATGGCACGACGATTGCCAGCGGTAGCGGGTACTACAACGCAACAGTGCGGTTGTGGGATGCGGCGACGGGTGAACTGAGGGGAAAACTCACCGGGCAAACGGGCGGCGTTTTAAGTGTAGCCTACAGTCCAGATGGTACAACGCTCGCCGGTGGCGGTTGGGAACCGCGCATCAATGAGGTTGGTGCCAATGAGATTGGTATGGTGCGGTTGTGGGATATTGTGACGGGTGAAGTTAAGGGGGAGCTCACCGGGCATATATGGAGAGTCAATGCGTTAGCCTACAGCCCGGATGGCACGATGCTTGCCAGTGGGAGTGGGGACAAGACGGTGCGGCTGTGGGATACCGTGACCGGCGAACTTAAGCGGAAACTCACCGGGCATAGGTTTGATGTCAAAAGCGTAGCGTACAGTCCAGATGGCACGATGCTTGCCAGTGCGGGTTCGGACAAAACGGTGCGGTTGTGGGATGCTGTGACAGGTACACATATCGACACATTCACCGGGGATTGGTGCGTAACGTTCAGCCCGGATAGCAGGGTGCTTGCCACTGGGAATAGAGCGGGTTTCGTGCTGTTATGGGATACTGTGACGGGAGAATCCAAGGGGCAGTTCGGTGGGTCGAAAAAAGCATTTAAGAGTGCAGCCTTCAGCCCGGATGGCATGACGCTTGCCACTGGTGGCGAGACAGTGCGGTTGTGGGATGTCGAGACGGGTGAGCCTAAGGGTGTATTCACCGGGCATACGGAGTGGGTCGAAAGCGTCGTGTTCAGTCCGGATGGTATGACGCTTGCCAGCGGGAGTAAGGACGGGACGGTGCTGTTGTGGAAAGTCGCTGATTAAATCCCTGAACGATACTGTGGTGTCCCGACGTGTCGGGTTGCGGCTTCGGATCACAATCTAACAGATCGTGCTACAATTTTACAGAAAGGAAGGATTTCGGATGAAAATAGCGGTGACATTACTGATGGTTTTGGTTCTGGTTTCACCACATGTCCTCGCTGTCACAGCGGTATACAAGGATGAATTCATCGGGCATTCCGATGCGGTCAATAGTGTAGCATTTAGCGCGGACGGGAAATTGCTCGCCAGTGGGAGTTGGGACAAGACAGTGCAGCTGTGGGACAGCGAAACGGGGGAACAGAAGTGGCTGCTCACCGGACACATGGCATCGGTCGTTAGCGTCGCGTTCAGCCCGAAGGACAAGACTCTCGCTAGTGGGAGCGCGGACAAGACCGTCCGACTGTGGGACACGGCGAGAGGTACAGCAAAGCAGATGCTGACCGGGCATACGGACGTGGTCACGAGTGTGACATTCGGTCGAGACGGGAAGACGCTTGCTAGTGGGAGCGCGGACAAGACAATCCGACTGTGGGATGGCAAGACCGGTGACCTGATACAGACTTTCACCGGTCATGCGGACGCTGTCTATAGCGTCGCGTTCAGTCGGGACGGGACGGTGCTTGCCAGTGGAGGTAACGACAAGACAGTCCGATTGTGGGATACCGAAACAGGTAAGTTGATACAGACGCTCACCGGTCATACGGAAGCCGTCAATAGTGTTGCGTTCAATCGGGACGACAGGGTGCTTGCCAGTGGGAGTGCGGACAAAATAGTGTGGCTGTGGGATACCGAAACGTGGCAACCGAAGGGCAGGATCATCGGGCATACAGACTTTGTGACGAGCATGGCATTCAGTCCTAAGGGTGATGTACTTGCCACTGGATGTGTGGACACAACGGTACAACTTTGGGATGCCAAAACAGGCGCACGCCTACAGACGCTGAAGGGGCATACAGAGTGGGTGACGAGCGTAGCATTCAATTCTAAAGGGAGTCTACTTGCCAGTGGGGGTGCCGATGGAACGGTACAACTGTGGATAATGACTGAGTAGCCCTCCAGCTTCATGCGTCTATAGTTGCAAACCGTATTATGAATTCATGGTTCTTAGACCACGAACAGTCTATACATTTGCAAGTATCACTGCTGTAAACCCACGCCTCATCAAGAACTATATGAACCATATAGCGTTTCCCATTTTCAAGTAACTTCCCATTCGCACCGCGACGAAATTTTAGGGTTAGGTCCTTCCAGTCTGCCTCCCAACCGAGGTCAACACCATCTTCGGTAAGCAGCTTCGCCTTCACCACAACAGCCGGTTTCGTAAAATCATACCGGATGACGTCCTGATTAAAATCATCAGGATTTATATCATTAGCACCATCAGTTATAGGCCCCGATGCCATTTCCAGCTCCGCCCAACTAACGTCAAATACTTTCAACCTTATATGTGTGCCAACATTTTTAGTGCCGTCAGGGTTCGTCCATTTAATATGGAATAAATCGCTATCTACCCAACCGCTCGGAAAGTACCAACACACCAGATTCCCCTTCACTTTAGCTGGCGTCCCATTAACAGAGACGGCTAGCGGTGGCTTATCGAAGTAAAGTATAACGGGTCGATCGTATGCAGCATCCCCGCCATCTGCGGGAAGTGTATCAACTAGCGTGGCAACATCGCTTACGACAACGGTGTCAACTTCGTCAACAATTTCAACGGAGGATACGGGGTCTTCCTCCCCACAACCCATTAGTCCGAAACAGTAGAGCGCGAGCCAACCGGCATATACCAATAATCTAACAAACATAAGAAGTTTTCCTTGTCGATCTAAACATAACCCCCAACCTTGCGTTAAACAAGCCTGTAACTATTGAGTGCGTATGTTTATTATCTTTACACCGGAACACGTCCTTATTCTATAATCCGTCTCAGTCACTTTGTAGCATTCCGAAAACTATTCCTTCGATGATTCTTTCCCAGACAGTTCGTGATGCTTTCAGGTGGAAGAGCACTCAAGGATCGTGAAGTGGCTCAAGTTGCTACTTGGTTTCGATCCCGATTTATCGGGGCCGGTAGGTGCGTTTTCCTAACCGCACCGGTGCCGACTCGTCGAGCAGCCTTGATAAATCGGGATTTGGAGTGTCTCATTAATTCTAAAATCCACTATAAATGACCCTAGGGGCGATGCCGAGAAATCTTGACCAACAATCCGCCATTGGCGTATAATAATAAGCATGACTTGATGGAGGATTGGCAGCGGACGTCCGCAAAATCAGCAAATGATGATTGATTGCAAGTTGTCAAAATTTGATTCGTGGGGATACATATCATGGCTAAAACTGTGAAAGCACTTATTACGCCGGAAGTTCTCAAGTGGGCGCGTGAAAAACGCTTCCAGTTAGAGATTGATTACGCGGCAAAAAAATCAAATGTAAAACCCGAACAGCTCGCAGCGTGGGAAGCTGGTACAGATAAGCCCACCTTTGCGCAATTGAAAAGGATTGCGAAAGTCTACAGAACCCACGTCTCTATCTTCTATTTGCCGGAGCCACCTGCTAGCTTTAAACCGCTTACCGATCATCGGGAGTTGCCAGAGCCTCTTGCAACTGATGAAAAACAGTTGAAGGAATTAAAAGACCAAGCCTATAGATTAAATGCTAATGTCATTGAAGCGTATGAGAGGCGGGCGACGCTTATTGAGTTTTACCAGTTGTTGGGGGAATCCCCGCCTCGGGTGACGCTGACATTGAGCGAAACTGATCCACCGGAGCGTGCCGCACAAGAAATACGGGACTTTCTTCAGTTCAATACAGAATTACTGCAACAATGCAACGATGATCGTGCCGCGCTAAAATTCTGGAGACAAATCGTCGAAGAGAGAGGCATTCTTGTCTGTCAGACCTCCGTCAACTCGCATCTATCCCTTGACCTAGAAACTGTGCGTGGATTCTGTATTGCTCAGAAACCGCTTCCGGTGATTGTAGTGAACCCCAAAGACAGTCCCTATGGTCGCATTTTTACTATTATGCACGAGTTAGTTCATATCGCGCTCGGGAAGAGCGTCATTCAGAATACAGAACTTAGGCAAGTCCGTCCTCCGGGTAACCCGACTGAAGTTTTTTGCAATGAGGTTGCTGCCGAAGTTTTGGTCCCCAAAGATGAATTGTTACCGATAATAAATCGACATACGCTTGAAGCAGACCTACCTGAAATCTCAAAGCACTTTCGTGTAAGTCCTGAAGTTATTATGAGGCGATTACTCACACTCCATTATATTTCTCGGCAAAAGTATCAAGCGTACAGAAAAAACCTGCTAGAAGAATATAAAGATAGTTCTGCACCAACCGGCGGGGGTGCCCCATATCATAATCGACTTCTTAATACTGCCGGAGAGAGTTTCACGCGGACCGCTTTTAGGGCTTATTACGAGCAGAAAATTACACTCGCTGACTTATCTGATGCTTTCTCCAAGTGTGATCCAAAACACCTACCTAAAATTGAAAGTACTATCTTTGCATGAATTCGCTGTTTAATCTAGATCAGATAGTTTATAGTTTCGACACAAGTTCGCTGATTATGGCATCTGCTGTTCTTTACCCGATGGAAAACTTTCCCTCCTTGTGGGCAAAAATTGAAGAACTTATCAGGAACGACCGACTCAAAATGTCTGAGTTTGCCTTCGATGAGGCGATGCGAGGTGAAGTTTTAAGGGATTGGTGTAGTGAAAAAGATTTAAAGCCATACCTATTATCAAAAGCTGAAGAATCAATGGAAAACGAGTTTCAAACTATACGGTCGGATTACTCGGAGTTGGTGAATGTTGACAGAGGTACATCGTTAGCTGATCCGTGGGTCATTGCTCTGGCGATGCAATTCCAACAGGGGATTGTTGTCACAGAAGAGCGACCAACGGGCAACCTTGAACACCCAAGAATCCCCGATGTGTGTAGAGATCTGGGTATTGAATGGCTTACCATAGCAGGCCTTGTAAGACGAGAAAATTGGGTTTTTTAGATCAGGAACGGGAAGATAAGGGATGGAAAAACAGGTTACTTTGACCCCTGATCGCAGCATCAGGGGCGGCATCTACGCACGCTATAGTCCCGGCAGGGACCGAGACCACGCCCCCTATCCCAAAACCATGATAGTCCTACCTTCTAAGCTACACTCCTCCACGCCAATCCCCCAGAAATACAAAAAGCCGCCCTCAGCGGACTGATTGATGAAATCATTGTCCAGCCAACGGCGGCTTTGGAGGTTCAGTGTAGTCTTTCAAACTTGGTTTCTGATGATAGCGCTACGGGGAATCGAACCCCGGTCTGATGGCTGAGAACCACCTGTCCTAACCCCTAGACGATAGCGCCATTAGATGGCTGCCGGGGAAGGACTCGAACCCTCGTAACATGGGCCAGAACCATGCGTCCTACCATTAGACGACCCGGCAAAACCAATGACAAAATTATAACAGGATATTATGTGTCTGTCAAGGATTTTGTCTATACTTTTTTGTTTGACGGATAGGATTTGACTATGCTATTATGCTCACCATATCAAGGAGGGAGGTGCTACATGGCTGACAAAAGAAAAGTGCTTATTACAGGGGCATCAGGATATATCGCAAGCAGAAGTTTACCCACCTTTCATGAACGGTATGAACTGGTGCTGCTTGATGTCAAAACGACGAATCGAGTGGGCGAGGAGGTCGATGGAATTGAGATCGCGGACTTGACCGACCCGGACCGAGACAAATACCGCGCCTATTTCAAAGGCGTTGATGCTGTCGTTCACTGTGCATTTAAGGGAGGTAGCTTTGAGAACGAGTTAGCAAACGTCCAGATGGCGTACAATCTCTATCAGACCTGTCTTGAAGAGGGGGTGCGTCGAGCGGTCGTCTGTAGTTCCAATCATGCGGCGGATTACTATGAGAACCTAATCTGGGGAGACAAGTGGGATGTGGTGACACCCGACATGCGTCCGTTATCCGATAACTTCTACGGTTGGGCGAAAGAGGTTTATGAACATCTCGGCTTTGTGTTTGCAACGGGGCACGTTGAGGGCAAGAAGTTGGAAAACGTACAGGTCCGTATTGGAGCACCACGTGAAACCATTCTCGATGCCGCAGATCCAAAGGACCTGAAGCACATCCATCGGGAACTTGGTGCCTATCTGAGCGCGAAGGATCAGACGCAGCTGTTTATCAAAAGCATTGAGACCGCAGACATCGAAGATGAAAATGGGGTTCCGTTTCAGATCGTCTACGGCATCAGCGACAATTCGCACAGTTTCTGGAGCATCGTGAACGCTCGAAAAGTGATTGACTATCAGCCTGAGGACAACAGCGCGCTCAGATTTGCTGAACGCCTTTCCGAGTTAATGAAGGCTGCAAGAGATGGTCGATAAAGCCGAAAGTGGGGTTGATGCTCAATGATTAGGAGGATGAAGATAAAGTTGATGAGATACACAATCTATTTTTTCTGTATAGTGCTTATTGGGTTGTGGTTTGCCGTTCCGACGTTACTGGCAGCACCGTCGGCAGCGCAATCGGTCGAGCCAACCCTCACCCGCGTTGCACCAAACAGCGACATGGTGAGCGGTGGAGCAAACGTTCAGATAATCGGGGAAAATTTTCAGGACGGGGCAACCGTCACAATTGGCGGGAATGCCGCATCAAATGTGATTTTCGTTTCACCAACTGAGTTGAGTGTCGAAGTGCCACCGGGCGCTGCGGGCAGTGTCGATATAGTTGTCACTAACCCTGATGGTAAATCAGATACGCTTGCAGGCGGCTTCACCTATATTGAGCCACCATCGCCAACCCTCACCCGTGTTGAACCGGACAACGACGTAGTGACCGGCGGACAAACCATTAAAATAATCGGGGAAAATTTTCAGGACGGGACAACCGTCACAATTGGCGAGAATGCCGCACCCAATGTGATCTTCGTTTCACCAACCGAGTTGAGCGTCGAGGCACCACAGGGGACTGCGGGCAATGTCGATATCGTTGTTACTAACCCTGATGGCAAATCGGATACACTTGCAGACGGATTCACATATACACCCTTGCCCTATGATGTGACCGGAGATGGGGTAATCAATATCCTCGATCTGGTTCGCGTTGCTAGCCAGTTTGGGCAGGCTGGTGCAGGGTTATCGGGGGATGTCAATGGAGATGGAATGGTCAACATCCTCGATCTGGTTGCTGTTGCGAATCGCTTCAGTTCGCAGTAAACGAGCGAGCTTAACAGCCTCGTATTGAACGAATGTGCATTCTTTGCAGGACATTGACTCAAGGGGAGGACTATGCTAGACCCTACCAGGGAAGTAAGGCAGTTGAAGGCGGGAATGTTCAAGGTCTGGACTGTTTGGATCGCGATGTTCTTGACCCTCGTTCTGGCGCTGATATTTGCTTTGCTGCTTGGCGGAAACGTTGAGCAAAGGTATCATCCACGTAATATTAGAGAGATAACGCAAATCCTATACGGTGTGTCAATCGTTGGGCTGATTTTAGCTTATTTTATACGGAGATATATGCTGCACAGGGCATCTTCCAAACCGCTCTCCGAAGAGACGAGCAACGCGCCGGGACAGATTTCACCATATATCGCTAGATATAAGCCCGCTGTGGTTGTGTCACTTGCTATTGCGGAGAGCATTGCGGCTTTCGGATTAACGATCTTCTTCATGGAGGGTAACTTGACCCCATTCTTGATATTCCTTGCGATGTCGCTTGTTGGTCTTTTTTTGTATCGCCCAAAATTTGAAGAGGTAGAGAAGTTGGCTATTGCCATCAAACAAAGTTCCGATGCGTGAAAAATGAACTAATGAACCAATGAACTCAACGGATTCATCGGTTTATTCCTCACCCAACACCCACCTGAGAGTTTCGGTATCTAGGTTCGCACCGCTCATAATCATCACCACGTTTTGGTCTGTGAGCTCCGCCTTCAGTTTGCGGACGGCGGCAATCGGTGCTGCGGCAGCGCCCTCTATAAGATTATGTGTATACCGTAACGCCAACCGAATCGCCTCTCGAATCTCCTCCTCACTCACCAGCAGAATCTGGCTAATCCCATCTTTCAGAATCGAAAACGGCAGATCGAATGTCACGCGGGTTGCCAAGCCGTCAGCGACCGTATTGGCTGAATCTGTCTCAATCTTCTGTCCTGCTTTCCATGAGCGGTAAACCGACGGTGCGTTTTCCGCTTGCACACCGATGACCCTTACGTTTGGATTAATCGCTTGGGCTACCGTGATCGCCCCACACGCACCGCTCCCTGCTCCGATAGGCACGATGATTGTATCCACCTCCGGCAGCTCCTCAAAAATCTCAAGCGAATAGGTCCCGACGCCGTGGAGGAGGGGTGGTTCGTTAGCGGGGTGGACATAACGCAGCCCGCGTTCGGCTTGCAGCTTTTCGCATAGCTCGCGCGATTCATCAAAATCAACGCCGTGCTCAATCAATTCTGCGCCGAAGGCACGCATCGCACTGTTCTTCTCTGGATTGTTGCCGTGTGGGACGACGATTGTGGCACGGACACCGAACTGTTTCGCTGCATACGCAATCGATCCGCCATGATTGCCTCGGGTTGCGGTTATCACGCCGCGCTTCCGCTGATCTGCTGGAAGTTGGCTCATAAAATTCAAGCCACCGCGAACCTTAAAGCTCCCTGTCGGTTGATGGTTTTCGTGCTTGATGTAAGCCTTAAAGCCAAATAGCTTTGACAGTTCTGGGTAGTGGATTAACGGTGTCGGTTTGAGATACTGATAGACGGTACGACGTGCAGTCAAAACGCCTTGAAACGTAACGGGATTCAAAAAGTTTCTCCTTTTTGCTTTCGTAGCCACAGGTTTCCCAACCTGTGATCGTGGCGGATGTTGAGATGTGAATCTTGACCTACAATTGTTTTTAGAGATCAAGCTGCGCTGAACTACCGATGTTGAACTGATGGAAACTCCCATATACCCTTGCATTGGGACCAATAATCGATCTGTGGATTAGGACATCTTGTAGCTCCGCATTCGGGTGGATAATCGCATCTTTGATAATCGCATTGACAACCCGCGTCCCACCCCCAATCGAGGCGTAGGGACCGATAATTGCGCCCTCAATGACAGTGTCCTCCCCGATAAAGACGGGTGGGATAATCACACTGTTGGGAAAGCGATAATTTTGCGGCGACCGTTTTTCTAAAATAGATCGATTGGCGGTCAAGAGTTGGTCCGGCGTGCCGCAATGGAGCGAGTTAATGAACTCAACTTTCATCCGCTCGCCATATTCTAACATTAACTGCAACCCGTCTGTCAACTGATATTCGTTCTGGGTCCGGATATCTCTTTCAATAATTTCATCTAAGCATTGGAACAGCAGTTCACTATTTTGGATGTAGTACGCGCCTTCAATAACGAGGTTCGTCGGTGGATTCTCAGGCTTCTCAATCAGGCGTGTAATAAACTCGCCCTCCGTTTCAACGATACCGACTCCTTGCGGATTCTCGCCCATCTTAACGCCGATAACCGTGTAAGGGTTCTGAACAATTTTTTGGTAGCCGCATTCAAAGATTTTATCGCCTAGCAAAATGAGGATAGGTTCTCCGTTGTCGCGTTCTTTCGCTAGAGAGATAGCGTGCCCGAGTCCCTTCTGTTCATTTTGCCAGAGGTAGGTTGTTGGTAAATTATAGTGTGCTTCGACATATTCGCGGATCTGTTCCCCGTTATCGCCGACGATGAAAATCAATTCGGAGAGATCGGGAAGATCAAGGAGCGGTTCGAGGAGATAGTCGAGGAGGGGACGCCCCGCGACATGTATGAGCGTCTTAGGGGAGGTGAAGGTGTGGGGGCGGAGGCGTGTGCCGCTGCCTGCGGTAGGGATAATGACTTTCATTGAGATTCCTTTCTTGGAGGACCTGGCTGCCTTTCGATTCAAAGCGGAATCCCAGCCGCGAAAGTCCCAGATCGGATAGTGCCGCTGTTACAGCCCCCTGTTTCGCTTTGGGCACATAAAACAGAAAGTATCCGCCGCCCCCTGCTCCCAGAATCTTACCGCCCAACGCACCCGCAGCGATCGCACACTCATAGATGGTATCTAGCATCGGGTTGGAAATGCTATCGCAGAGGGAACGTTTCAGCTGCCAAGCACGATTCAATAAATAACCGATCTCGCAGAGGCAGCCTTCGTAATTGCCATTTTTGTAGGCGCAACCCTTGTGGTTGCCCTCAACGAGGACATCGTAAAACGCTGGCACGAGCTCCTTGATTTGCAGAAGTGTCTGAGGGCTCGCAGAACGTTTCTGTTTGTGCAAGATAGTCTCGGCACGCCGTTGGATCCCTGTGTAGAATAGGGTGAAGTTCTCTTCCAAACGCGCTATTGTTTCGGGGGTTGCTGGGATTTCTGGCGTGTGGACACTCTCATCGCTGTTGAACTGAATCCGTCTCAACCCACCGTAGGCGGCGATATACTGATCCTGCTTCCCGATGGGCTGGTTCAAGCGGTCTATCTCAATCTCGCACGCTTGCTGCGCGAGGGTTTCCGGAGGCATCTCGATTCCCTGATAGGCGTAGAGGGCATTGAGCAATCCAACGGTTAATGCGCTTGACGATCCCAACCCACAGCCGCGTGAGGGGATATCGGAGGTCACTGTGATGGACACACCGGCGGTCACACCCGTTTTTCGCATCGCTTCTCGAATCAGGGCGTGCTGAATGTGCTTAAGGTGCGAAACCGTTTCACGGTGGTCTGGAGTATTGATGGCAATTTGAGCGTTTCGCCGCTTTGTGATATGGACGGAGATGTATTTATCAATAACGGTGCTGATGACCTCGCCCCCATATCCCCGATAAAAGTTGGCGATGTCGGTTCCACCCCCAACAAAACTAATCCGTAGTGGTGTGCGTGAGATAATCATGAGTGCCTCCTGACCTATTTGCGAATGGATGATACCAGCGAACGACAATATGGAACGGTCTGTGCCAAACCATCTTGGAGAGAGGTCTGGGGACGCCACCCCAAATCCCTCCCGATTTTCCTAGGACTGAGTGCGATACGATGAATTTCGCCGGGTCTTGGATCGGCATATACCGGAGATATTTTAGTAATTTCCTTGCACTTCGTGGACGAACCGATAATCCGTTTCAATCTACAAAACAGTTCGTTGAGACTAACTTGTTCCCCGCTGCTCACATGATAAATCTCTCTGTCACCGCCTGTCAGCGCGAGCAGATTTGCCTCAACCGCATCCGATATAAAGAGGTAGTCGCGTGTCGAGCTGCCGTCCCCAAAGATCGTTGGTGAAACCCCTCTGAGCATTGATTCTGCGAAGATGGCGACTACCCCTGCACCGCCATGCGGATGTTGACGCGGTCCGTAGATATTGGCGTAGCGCAGGACGGTGTAGTTGATCCCTGCGCTGGCGGCGGCGAGAAACAGGTAATGCTCTACGGTGTGTTTGCTTATCCCGTAGGGAGAAATGGGCGCGATGGGGTGCGCCTCATCGACGGGGAGATAAGTTGGTTCTCCGTAGACGGTGCCGCCGCTGGAGGCGTAAATCACCTTTTGCACGCTGTGTTCAATGCAACACTGGATAAGACGGATCGAGCCGATAATGTTGTGTTGTGCATCGAAAACCGGATTGGTGTTAGACCTGCGGACATCGTTTTGTGCCGCATGGTGGTTGACAATATCCGGCTTCTCACGCTGAAAAACCGCACTGAGCGACGAATCTAAGAGAGACGTTTCGTAGAATCTCACACGCGGGTTGAGGTTGTGTCGGTATCCGGTCGCTAAGTTGTCAACGACAACTACCTCATGCCCGTGTTGGATCAACCGATCCGCCAGATGTGAACCGATGAAGCCTGCACCTCCGGTCATTAAAATTTTCATGCACTCCTCCTTAACTCCCGTCTAGCTCAATGATACATCGCCCCGTGAGTTCTCCGTTCCGCATCTTTTCGACCACCGTGTTGATGTCGTCGAGCGTGGCGGAATCGGTGATCAGTTCTCTGAGTTTAAGTTTTCCCGCGTTTGCCAGTTTGATGTAGCGCGGGATTTGTTGGTGCGGACGGCTCTCAGTTATCACCTGAAACCCTGTCACGGTTCGCCCAAAGTGCAGCGGCTCTGGATTCAACGATACGTTGTAGCCCGCTTTCGGTCCCGAAATCAGCATCGTCACGCCATCGGTACGGGTAAATTGATACGCCATCTCCAGCATCTCGACATGCCCTGTGCTGTCGATGACCACATCAGCTAAAGTGTCCCCAACGATGCGGGGAATCTCACGGCTGAGGTCACACCGTTTGGCATTGATGGGGTGCGTAGCACCGAGTTGACGGGCAAGGTGGAGTTTCTCATCGGACAGATCGACCGCAATGATGGGATGAGCCGAGACTAAGGCAGCACCTTGAATCAGGTTCAACCCAACTCCACCGGCACCGAGAATCACCACAGAGTTTCCCGGTTCAAGTCCCGTTTTACTGATAGCACCGAGTCCGGTGAGGGTTGCGCACCCGAACAACGGTGCGAGGCTCAGATCGAAATCTGTGGGGATAGGGGTCAGCCGGTTCTCCGAGACGACAGCATATTGGTTAAAGGTGGTCACCCAACCAGCGTTGAGGTGTTTTCCGTTCCACTGATAGTCCGGCGTTTCGGATTCGATCCCGTCCCCGATTCCGCAGTGCAGGACAACACGATCGCCTTGCGCCACCGTTCTCACACCGGGACCCACCGCTTCAACCGTTCCCGATCCCTCATGTCCGAGCAGGTGTGGCAGATACGGATCCTTTCCCCGCTTTCCATCAATCATGGCGACCTGTGAGCCGCAGACGCTCGTGTAGTGGACTTTGACGAGGACTTGGCCCGGCGAAAGATCTTTCGGCAGCTGAACCGAATCTATGACCAACGGCTCTCCTTGCGCTGCGAGAATTGCAGCTTTCATGGTTTTCATTTTATTACCTCTTTCCTATAGCGAGGTTCTTTTTTTACTTGATTTTCTGTCGTTTTTGGCGTATATATACATTATGGAACAGAATTAATATTTACCTGATTTCTGAACCGTGGACTCAGCTAAGAGTCTGTTTGAAAGTTAAGGAGCTATGGCAGAAGAAACAGAAACAATCAATTTTTTCGACATCCGAATTGAACATTTTCCTGACCGGAGTGCCCGATGGTTGTTCCAAGACACAGAGAACGTCCGAGGATTGTTAGAAATCGTCGCAGCCGAGTTGGTGGAACTGATAGATTTTAGCCAACTGGCACAGATTAACAGAAGTTTTATTCCCGACAACCTTCGAGAACAGGAGTCTGACCTCGTATTTAGTGTTCCGCTGCATAGCGAATCGGAAACGGACGAACTGCTCATCTATATCCTCATTGAACACCAATCCACGGTGGATTTGACAATGGGATTTCGGGTGCTGTTCTACATGGTACAGATTTGGGATTCCCAACGCCGGGAGTGGGAATCGAATAATGTTCCCAAAAGTCAGTGGCGTTTCCGTCCGATTCTCCCGATTCTGTTTTATACTGGCGATCAGAGATGGAGCACTCCGTTGACCCTCAATGCAGTAATGGATCTCCCCGATGTGTTTTCTCGGTTTGTCCCACAATTTGATACACTGTTTCTCAGTGTAAAGGAGACAGATGAAGCGAACTTGACGAAAACAGATCATCCGCTTGGCTGGTTGCTAACGGTTTTGCAAAAGGAACATGCGAACAAGGAAGCGATCAGCACTGCGTTAATCGAAGCGATGTCGCACATCAACACTCTTGGAGACGCGCAATCGCAGCAGCGGCGCCGGGCAATATCTTATCTGCTGTTGCTGATTTTGCATCGCCGTCCGGTTGAGGAACATGAAGAATTACGAACACTCTTTGACCAACACATCCAACAAGCTTCGGACAGAGAGGAGGTAGGAATCATGGCACAGACAATGGCTGAACATCTCATTGAACAAGGTATTGAACGCGGTGAAACACAAGCGAAACAGGAGGTTATCCTCAAACTGATACGGCTACGATTTGATTCCGTCCCCGAAACTGTAACTAGTCAGATTACTCAGATACGGAGTCACTCCCGTTTGGACGCGCTTGTTGAGAACGTGATGACCGCGCAGACACTTGATGAAATTGACTTGTAAAACCGTGATGGTTAACCACCTGCCTCAATACTTTACATCCGTAGAGCCTGTTTGAAAGTTAAGGAGCTATGGCAGAAGAAACAGAAACAATCAATTTTTTCGACATCCGAATTGAGCATTTTCCTGACCGGAGTGCCCGATGGTTGTTCCAAGACACAGAGAACGTCCGAGGATTGTTAGAAATCGTCGCAGCCGAGTTGGTGGAACTGATAGATTTTAGCCAACTGGCACAGATTAACAGAAGTTTTATTCCCGACAACCTTCGAGAACAGGAGTCCGACCTCGTATTTAGTGTTCCATTACAGAGCGAATCGGAAACGGATGAACTGCTCATCTATATCCTTATTGAACACCAATCCACGGTTGACGTGACAATGGGGTTTCGGGTGCTGTTCTACATGGTACAGATTTGGGATTCTCAACGCCGGGAGTGGGAATCGAATAATGTTCCCAAAAGCCAGTGGCGTTTCCGTCCGATTCTCCCGATTCTGTTTTATACTGGCGATCAGAGATGGAGCACTCCGTTGACCCTCAATGCAGTAATGGATCTCCCCGATGTGTTTTCTCGGTTTGTCCCACAATTTGATACACTGTTTCTCAGTGTAAAGGAGACAGATGAAGCGAACTTGACGAAAACAGATCATCCGCTTGGCTGGTTGCTAACGGTTTTGCAAAAGGAACATGCGAACAAGGAAGCGATCAGCACTGCGTTAATCGAAGCGATGTCGCACATCAACACTCTTGGAGACGCGCAATCGCAGCAGCGGCGCCGGGCGATATCTTATCTGCTGTTGCTGATTTTGCATCGCCGTCCGGTTGAGGAACATGAAGAATTACGAACACTCTTTGATCAACACATCCAACAAGCTTCAGACAGAGAGGAGGCAGGAATCATGGCACAGACAATGGCTGAACATCTCATTGAACGTGGCAAAGCACAAGGTATTGAACAAGGCAAAGCACAAGGTATTGAACAAGGCAAAGCACAAGGTATTGAACAAGGTATTGAACAAGGCAAAGCACAAGGTATTGAACAAGGTGAAACACAAGCGAAACAGGAGGTTATCCTCAAACTGATACAGTTGCGATTTGATTCCGTCCCCGAAGTTGTAACTAATCAGATTATTCAGATACGGAGTCACTCCCGTTTGGACGCGCTTGTTGAGAACGTGATGACCGCGCAAACCCTTGATGAAATTGACTTGCAAAACCGTGATGGTTAAGCACCTGCCTCAATACTTTAAATCCGTAGAGCCTGTTTGAAAGTTAAGGGGCTATGGCAGAAGAAACAGAAACAATCAATTTTTTCGACATCCGAATTGAACATTTTCCCGTCCGGAGGGCCCAATGGTTGCTCCAAGATAAAGAAAACGGTGAGGGAGGTAAAAGTCATGGCACAGACGATGGCTGAACATCTCATTGAACAAGGTATTGAACTAGGCAAAGCACAAGTTCTTAAACAAGGCAACGCACAAGTTCTTAAACAAGCTATGGAACTAGGCGAGAAGCGAGCGAAACGGGAGGTACTCCTCAAACTACTGCGGTTCCGATTTGGTTCTGTACCTGAATCTATGACTAATGAGATTACTTCGATACAGAGTCTTACCCGTCTAGATTTGCTCTTTGAGAAGGCGATGACTGCTTGGGCACTTAATGAAATTGATCGGCAAATTCATGATGGTTAAGAACTTGTCAGATATTTCCAATCCATTTTCGCGAGGGTTCATTTGGTGACAAATTCCTCAAATGCCCTAAAGATGACCTTGCCGCCTACTTTTCAAGTTATCAGGATCTCGCTTCGGAATGCCGATGAAACGAGAGCTCAGATCGGACGACCGAAAAACCCATACGGATATAGAGTCCAATCGCCCGGAGGTTCTTGGCTTGCGTGCCGACTTGGATCTTTGATGTCTTCCCTTGATAGTGTCGAATTGCCTCCGCAACAAGCCCCCTACCGATTCCCCTGCCGTGAAACGCCGGATCAACCGCAATCAATTCAATTTCCCCTACCTTTTCTGTACCTGCTTTTGACCGGAGCAGTGCAAACCCGACAATACGGTTTTTGCTTTCGGCGACGTAGATTGCCTCAGCGCGTCCCTTGAACCCGTTACGCACCCATTCACGCCGCGAATGACGGGCGCGGGATTCAGGGATCTGTGGATCAACCCGTAAGCGGAACGATTGAAAGGCACGGTAAGCAATCGCTGCGACCGTCTCCATTTCGTCCGGCTGCGCGAGTCGGATATGACAATCGGGTGCACCGCTAACCGGAATCTCATCGTCGGTCTTTCGACCAAAGGTCAGAAACGATTCGATGATCCTAAACCCCACAGCCTCGACCGCATGAAGCGACGCTAATCCATCTTCAGGGAGTCGGGCAGATAGAAAACGAACGCCGTGATCCTCCGCATCCGCAATACACGCTTTGAGGACCGTCTCCAACCGATGACACTGTTCTGCGTAGTCCCCCTCCGCCCACAACCCTCCAACTGAACCTGACGGGCACCCCAACACTTGGCTATCCCACGGCAAGGATCGCCAGCCCGCCGCCGCTTGTAACCGATTCTCATAACGCATCCACCACGCACGGGTACTTGAATCAACCGCATAATCGAATGCCGAACGCAACGCCTCCGGGTTATCCGTTGTACAAGCCGCGAGACACTCGTGGTTGACTAGTTCGACCATTTCTTTTGGAGATGCTCCATTGGTGAGTTGTGTCTTCAGGAGGTGATTCAAACCTTCTCCTTATTGGACTTCAGTATCGTTCAATGACGAGATGTTTCATATTCTCAATGAGATTTGCGTACCCTGTCAAGTTGATATCAAACTGAATTTCTAAAGGGGAGAGAAAGTATTGGAAATGGGGACTCAGAAGGATTATTGCATAATCCTCCTGTAGAAGGGATATAACCTTTCGTCCAATTCCCTGTCTTTGGGATATGTTTGTTGTTATGTCCAATTGGGAGAGCAGCGCATCTATCTCGGGATTCGTATAGGCAAAGGAGTTGTTTTTCCCCCGAGAGTGAAAATATTGAGACAATTGGTTATAATGAATTCCAAAATAGATTCGGCTTAAAAGAACGTCCGCCTCTTCCCTCATGTTTGGCGGCGTATCTTCTTCAAGAAAAACGGGATTTATCGTCGAATCCCCGATCGATTTTCCAACGAGATTAGCCAAATAAGGAATTGTTGGCACCTCTTTAGGACAAACGATTTTCAGTTTGAATGAGGAGTGAGGCGGTGCTTTCGTCGCGTTTTCATCAATGTGCTGTCCTCCGTGGAGATAGCGGTTAATCGCTCGATAATCGATCGATTCCTTCAGCCAGCGGCACTTGTTCTCATCTGTTAGCAGTCCGTGATGACGATTGAGAAACATCAGATAGTAGTATTCCCCGAAAAAGGGTGACTGCTGCAACGGCAGATTGTTTGAAGTCTGGTATAGGGGCTGCAAGGCATCAAGAGCTATAAAATCAATCTTTTCGCTAAGGAGAGCTTTGGCTGCACGAGCAGGATACTGAAAGCACCTGATAGTAATCCAATCGATTTTGCCTTTTCCCTCTTGATAGTAATCTCTATTACGGGTGAGTCGAAAGGTGATGGCTTTTGGTCGGAAGTTCTTCAAGCGATAGGCACCGGAGGTCACGCGATACGGGTGGAGCGAATGAGACGGGCGGATGGGGAGACTCGCAAGGTGTCGTGGAAACGTCGATTCCGCTTTTGTCAATTGGATGCGGAATCGGTTTTTGCCAGCGGGTTTTATCTCATCAATCAGTTTTGTGAGGTGACTTTCCGAAATGGTCTGGATCACATCCTTTCGTCGAATCGGTTTTCCATCGCTCCACCGTAGATCGGGTCTCAAGGTGATTGTCCACCCTGAAAAGTCATTTGCCGGTTCAACTGCGGTTGCAAGTCGCCATTCGATTTCCCCACTCCGATGGATCCAAAAGAGGGAGTCGTAACAGAGTCGATCCAGTGAAAACTGAAGTGCCGGGGGCAAGTAGTCTGAGAGTTGATGATTGAAGGGGATAAACTCCCCGATAGAGAGGCCGTCAAACGGCGGTTGTTCATTGGGACGCACCATGTGGAGGTTCCCGGTGTAAGGGGAATGGCTCAGGTATTCTTGGAGTTCTCGGTGGATCTCTCCTTGATAGGAATCGTGTTGGTCAAGTCTCGACAGCAAAAAATGAATCTGATCCGCCTCCAAAGACGGGGTTAAATGTTCCTTGAGAAGGTTGAGATCTCCCAAGCACGTGTTCAAGTATTGCGGCGTGATGCCGATACCACGGGCGGTCTGCTTCTTATTCGCTCTCGGGTATTGTTTCTGATAATTGATGAGGCTGATAAGGGTGTCAACTTTGGACATTTTGGTGTGGAAACTCCCCTTCCCTTTAAGTGTTGGGTTTTTGAGGGAAGGGGCGATTACATTGCCTTAACCCTTCCCTTGGACAATTGCTTTGTGGTGTGCCTTAATCAGTTCCGGCACAATCAGATCATATTCCGCCTCCTTTGGATTGGCTTCGGTGATCTCTCCCGTCTGATGCAGGGCGTCGGCGCGGCAGTCAGCACAAATCGGGAGATACGAACAGGAGAGGCATTTCTCTGAACGTTGATAGCTCTCCTTGAGGACGGTGTCAATTCCCCCAAATCCGGTGGCGATATGTCCCGCCTCGTATTTTGTGTCCCGACCGATAAAGGTCGGGCAGGTGTATAGCTTACCGGAAGGCTCTAAGGTAAAGTTCCGTTCATCGTGGCGCTGCATCGTGCACCATGTGTGTCTTGGAAGCAGATCCTCAAGAAGCCCCCGCTCCGCGGCGTAGATTGAGAGTTTCGCAATCTCAACGAGGATTTCTCTCTCAACCTCTATCTTTTGATCCTGGTCAACGTACAGTTGAGAGGCTGCGATGGTTTCATTGTCGTTGGTCTCCATTACCGGCGAAAACGTTACGCGAACCCTTCTTTCCCCATAACCTGTATCCGCTAAGGTGTCGATCAGTCCATAAGCGGCATCAACGCGAGATTCGTCCAGAACACAAAGGACATCGGTACGGATTAGCCCCGCGTATTCGGCGAGGTTTTTCATGATTGTCGCGTAGGTGCCTTTGCCACTCTGGAACGGGCGGGAGGCATCGTGTGTCCGCTGATTCCCATCGATTGTGATCTGCGCTTGGGTAAATCCGAGGGGACGCAACGTTTCGACAACCTTCCGCGTCAACAGCACGCCGCTGGTCACCATCCCGAAATGGAAACGGATCCCCTTCTCTCCGCAGAACCGCTTCAGTTCCTCCGCAGTTGAAACAATCGCCTTCAGATTGGAGAGCGGTTCGCTGCCATAGTAACTAATAAATAGACGTTCCGCCTCTACCTTCTCGCACTGTCCCTTGATAAACGCAAGGCATTCGTCCGAAAGATCCCCCTCCAGACGGCCGCCATCGTGCGTCCCCTGCTGATAGCAGTATCCGCACGCTAGGGGGCACCGCTGCAAATTCGTCAACAGTGTGACGCTGACCTCTCCACCTTTCTGATCGGGAGATCGGTTGAGATATTCGAGAAACCGTTCTCCCTCTTTAATCTCTTTTGGGACCAGAAAACCTTGAGCGCGAAGGGATTCGAGCAGTGCGCCCTCCTGACGATCTATCGGAACACCTTCCGACAAGTTTTGTAGCACACTCCACTCCGCTTTGTCAATTTGAATCAACGCACGGGACAGTGTATTGTACAGCAGATGCTGGTCCGGTTTCGGGTAATCGTTCACAACGACAGTAAACTGAGATAACTTCATAGAACCTCCAATTGATGGTTGATACACGACGAGAAACCGAGTTTTTCCGAAAAAACTCGGTTTCTACGTTTTTTGCGATATGGTAATAAGCGGAACGGAGATCTCCGTTCCCTACGAATCACACTTGATTCATTTGTTCAGGGGTTCATTGAAACGATGAATTCCTTTACGTTTCACGCATCACGTTTTAGGTCTTTTCCCACTGCGGCTTTGAACGTCTGTCGGGTTAAGGTTGAGTAGAATTTACCGAATTCCCGACGGAGATCGACTGCTTCCGGGGAGGACGAGGGAACACTTCCCGCCGAAAGCCGTTTATGTTGCTCACCGAATCGGACGAGGGCTGCTGCCTGTTCTCGATACGGTGAGGGGAGATCCCGGTTCTGGGGAAAAGGTTTGTCCTCATTGACAGCCAACACCCCCTCCCAGAGTCTCAGCAACGGATCGTTCGGCGCGAGTTGGCGCGCCTTGTTCAATTCCGCTTTGGCAAGCGGAATCCCCTTGCCGTATTCCCCACTTTTCTGCAGGTAAATCGCAGCGCGCAACGCATAGGCGTGCGGTTCGGATTGAAGATTGGGGATCAGTTGGTTCAAAGGGGTGGCTTCTATCTGTTCGCGCGTGAAGTTAAGGATATCCCGTTCCATCTTTGCATAATTATCTTTGATGTGGATGGAACTCTTCGGATGTTGTCGATACTCTGCGAGCGGGCGGTCGATAGTTTCAACCTTAAACTCCTTCGCGATCCGAACCCACATCTCATAATCTTGCGCTTTGATGTTTCGATAGGTGCCCACCCTTTGATGGACGAGGGAGCGCACCATCACCCCCGCACAGGCGGAGATGCACCCCATCAGCATATTGAACAACCGTCTGGAATCCGGGCATCGACGGGGCGAGCAGGTACGGATCCGTTTCCCCTCCGCATCGATCTGATAGTAACCGGTTGCGACTAGTCCGACCTCCGGCTGCGCTTGAAACAGTTCAACGGAGCGGGCAATCTTCTCCGGCAGGAGGCGATCGTCGTCGTCAAGACGTTGGATATATTCCCCCCGTACCAACCCCAATCCTCGGTTCACGGCGGAGACCAGTCCGGCGTTTTTCTGATACAGATAGGTAATTTTGGGAGTCTGGCGATTCCCCGAAAGATACGGCTTGAGTGCTGATTTTGTGCGAATACCGCCATCAGCAGAGCCATCGTCAATAATGAGGATTTCGATGGCAGAGTAGGTCTGGGCGAAGACGCTATTAACTGCCTCTCGCAAATAGTCTGGACGATTGTAGGTTGGAATAATCACAGATACCAATCCAGGAATCATCGCCTTTCTCCCTGAAGATGTGGGGCAGGAGCGGAAAAAGGTGAAACGGATAGACGTCGTTCTTCACCTATCCCAATACTCCCACCCTTAATGGATAGGGGGGTTACTCCCTTATATGTCGATATCTTCTTCCCAATCAACGTCAATAAATGTCTTATGGGTAGCATACGAACAGCAGAGGAGGGATACCCACGCAAATTTGTCTTCGGTTTCCGCCTCTGTCTCAACTGTCAAGGGACTTATCGGGAACTCGGTATCTACCGGGTTGATGACTTGAACTGCCATGTTAACCTCCTTCGGCGATGGACGCCGGATCGTTGTTACATAAGGGTTTATCGGCTAAAACCGATCTATTTGTAAACAATGTTTACATGTTTACATATCAAAGAATACCCAATCGTTTTTTGGTATGCAAATTTATTTTTTGCAATTTGAAACTATTAGTTTCAAACTGAAGAAAATAGATTTGCGTCCTGTTTATCGCTTCTTGTATTCTTTAATATTGCATAGAGGAAATCGGTTCAATTTGCCGATTTCGGACTTAACAACCCTTTAACTTACCTATGGGAGCCAAAAATGAATTCCTCCACCTCTTTGAAAAAAAACAATCGTTCCGGCAATGGAAATGGGAATCAATCTGATGCAATACAGTCCCTTAGCTGCTCGCTTCGGGCAGATGAGGTGGCACGGCATACCTATTATGTTCGCGTGGACTTGCTTGAGAAAATTCGGGGATACGCTCACTGGGAGCGGATCGGTATTTCGGAGTTGATTAACCAGATACTGGAGGAGTTCTTTGAGGATAAGGAGGTCAAACCCAAGCCGCCTCGGAAGCGGGTACGCTACCGGCGGTAGGGGGGCTGGCAGATAATAAGAGTAACCACCACAAGGTTCCGGTTCTGTGATTTTGGTTGAATAAAATCTATCGGGGGTTGGTCCTATGGGGAACCAATCCAGTGTCGGGGCAGTTCCCGATGGAATTAGGAAGTTATTGGCTCCGGCGATGAATCGCCGAACTAGGAGAGGTTGAAAGTTTAATTGGGTGAGTCCTAAAAGGGACCGTGGTGAATTAGATAAATAAGTATACATTTACCAAATAACTCGGACCTGTGGGAAATTCCCAAAGTCCCCTGATAAGGGGGATTTAGAGGATTGACTGTGCATTGGGAAGTGTCTAAGTAATTCTAAAATCTACCATAATCTGAAAGGAGATGGTCAAATATGGATGTCTTTCATCCGAGGATGCTAACACGGCTTGGTTTAACTTATCTTGAAGAGGCGGTCTTAGAAGTTATGTTTAAGGCAAGACATGAGAAACGTGGGCTTCTTCAACCAACACAGATTAGTTCACTGCTAGGTATTCCTGCATCGCAGGAAATAAGAGGACCTGATTATCCGATTGTTCACGGTATTCTGGAAAGGCTTGCATCTAAAGGGCTTGTCCGACAAGAACCCCCTGAGTCGAGAGCACCGTGGGAACTTACAGAAAAGGCAATTGAAAGTCAGATTACTAAATAGTCATGCTTGTAGATGTGGAGGAGATTATGGACCTTGATTGGGCAATTGGTGTAATAGGTATTGTTGTTACTATTGTTGTTGCTATTGTGTGTAGACAAGAGGTGCAACTACAAAAAATGCTGAAGAAGTTGACCGCTATGCAGGAGGATATTCAAAGAGTAGAAGAAATGATCGAGAATCTTTCTGAACAGCAAGAATACATCAAGGATTTGATACGGAGTTCTCGGAGTTTACAAGTTACTATAGTTGTTCTTCAATGTATTATACTTCTTGCTGCTATAAGTTTTATCATTTGGAAATTTGCTTAGGGGTAGGTGTTGCCTACTCGACTGCTACCTACTACCTTGCCTGCCAAACCATCTGAAGGTTGTTTTGTGGGGGCTTCCAATCGAACCAATATGGAGTCGAGCTTTAAGTGATAATATCCGAATAATATTTCTTATCGGACTGTTTGTAAAGATGTAAACTTATATCAAGCCTTAAATTGTGCAAAGGAAAAAAATGCGATTTCTGTATATAGTGTTGGTGACGATAGGATTGTTTGGTTGTGGCGTTGAAGAAGATCCGCCCGTCGCTCCGGCACCCGTGGTAAATGTTGCGCCGCCAGATGTAACTATTCAGCCGACAGAGGTAACGGTTCAACCACCGGATATAACCATTCAGCCAACAGAGGTGACGGTTCAACCGCCCACGGTGAACGTGCATCCACCAGCAGTAACGGTTCAACCGCCAACAGTGAATGTTCAGCCACCAGTAGATTTGACACCGCCGGTGATTCTTAGTGGAACAGTGACGCATGGCGAAGTTAATGTTAAGCCGGATCCAATCAATGCCGCTGGTTTACAGTTCCATTTTAATGAGTCGGTTACAGGCATTATTAAGTTGACAGATGAGGCTGGGGGCAACCTCAACTGGCTTTCCAATGTGGTGGGACGGACTGCAACCCTGATTGTATTTGGGGGGCGAAAATTGATTGGACTACAAACCTACACCATTGAAATTGCTGTCGCAGACGAAGCTGGCAATCTACTCCGAAGGCAACTGCAATTTGTCACCACGATCAAGGAGTGATTCTTAAACGATGTTTTTACGATCCATCTTCGCTGCGTGGTTGGCAATCTTTGCGTTACCACAAGCTGACCCGCCCCGATTAATCGGGGTTCGGGTGTGGGTGAACGCAATGGCTAAAAACGGCTTGGATGCGGAGATTGTGCAGCACACGGTCGAGGCGTTGGAACGGTTGCCGAATGTGACCATTGCGGACCGGTTCCCCTACCACTACGAGTTGCAGATCGTTGGGCTGAAAGAATCGGATAACGTAGCGTTGGGGGTCGCGGCGTTGCGGATATTCGACAATTCAGAGATAGCCGATGAATTCGTCCGCCACCGGACCGATGGGTTGTACGAGAACATTCAGCTCGCGGTTGTTACTAGTAAATATGATAACTTGCAAGCGATGTGCCGTGAGATCGCAGTTCGCTTTGAGTCGAGTGTGCTTAAATCACAAAGGAGAAAACGTTGACGCAAAAAATGGCGTGGTATCTGTTGGTTATGAGTGTATTGGCGGGATGTGCGTTTTCAGGGCAGGGGCGTCCTCGTCTGTGCTCGGATTACGGCAATCGGACGACGATCGATATTGTGCCGCTTTTGATGCGGAGCCCAGACTACATCGACAGGCGGTTGTCTCACCTCGATTCAGAAACGACGGTTGACGCGGAGCATCTTCAGACCACCAACTATCGGCTGCACGACGGGGCGAGGCTCAAGATAAGTTTCCGTGACGGGCTAGCGATCGGGTTCACCATCTATCACCGACTCCCTTTCCACACACCGATGAAGTCGTTGGAGGTGTTGGGCTTTACGCGGTGGGAGCTGACCAACGAGGAGATACGCCCCTACTCACATGAGTGGAAATATGTCACCAAAGAGGGACGGGAACTCAAACTCTACGCGCTACGGGATGCTGATTTTCCGTGCTATCGGCTGGCGCGGGCGTTTGTCGTGGTGCCGGACTGAACAAACATAATATAGGAGGTGAATATGCGGCTTTGTGTCTGTTTACTCGTTATCGGAATGTCTGTTGTCACGGCGTCCATAGCAGATACCATACACCTGAAAAATGGCACTGTTATTGAAGGTACGATTATCAGGGAGATCCCCGACGTGTCTGTAGCGATAGAAACAGCACAGGGCAAGGTGTTTACCTATAATATACAAGATGTTTTTAAGATAGACCGGCGTCCATCGCGCCCTGTGCCGAGGATCTCGCCTTTGCCGACGATACGGAAAGACCCGACGCTCAGCGGGTTGTTGTCCGCGGTTGTCCCCGGTGCTGGGCAGGTCTATAATAACCAATATATCAAGGGGGGCGGCTTCTTTTTGGCAACTGTCATCGGCGGCGGCACGACGTTAAACGCTGTATATTGGCATAAAACAGACGGGCTGCGGGTGGTTAAAGGGAAGAAAGTGCAGTTGATAGGTGCGGGCTTGATGACGGCGATAATCTACACCTGCGGAATTACTGACGCAGTGGCTTGGTCAAAGATGATTAACTATCTTAACGAACAGGACGCCAAAAAACGACCGTCCATTGGCATTAACAGGACATCGCATGGCTGGCTCGCGACGCTATCGGTTCGGTTCTGATGAGTAATGTAAGAATATCTTCTAAGTTTCCTTATCGGATATTTTTGTCTGTATATCAACAAAGATACTAACAACAGGGCTTACGCACTTGGGTTTGTAGTAGCGCAATTCATTGCGCGTCAAGTGTTTGCATCCCGATCTTATCGGGGGGCATTTTCAGACTCTACACCCATCGTAGGTGGGGCATCTTACCCCGCCCTGGCGATGAACCATCGAATTACAACGCCTCATCGTTTAGCTGCGTAAGTCCTAATTAATCTACACAAAATTATCATTAGACGACAGAAAGGACATTGAAGTTATGACAAAATTTGTGCTGAACCAAGAAGTCCCCTTCGATGAGGGACTTGACTGTGAATTCAAATCGTTCACCTTTAATCCAGTTGAGCTAATCAAAGATTGTGTTGATCAGTATGTGGTTGCTTACCTCAACAGAGGCATAGCGGGGAGCATATTTTTTGGAATCAAAGATGACGGACTAGCAGTTGGAATTTCTTTGGATAGAAAGGAGCGCGATGATGTTCGCAAAGGTATTGATCAGAAACTCAGGTCAATTACCCCACTGATTCTCCCATCGTCATACGAGGTTGAATCCCATCACCTTTTTTCTGCCTCCACGAGTAAAAACCCAATACCTGATCAGCCTATCATTGAAGTCAAGGTAAAACGCGTATCCCCACGGCAGGTGTTCTTTGTGACGGGACTGGAGGGGAAACGAGCCTTTATTAAGACCCCCTCCGGAATAGGGGAGGTAAAGACAGACCGCTTGATTGAATTGCAGAAGGAAATTCAAACTGGACAGGAAAATCGAGAAAAACAGAAGGTCCCGCACCATAAGCCACCGACGGCCAAACCGCCCAAGGCCCCGGCGGATTCGACGCCTTTTGTGAATCCATACAATACCGCGGCGATAGCAACGAAGGATATGTTCAAAGGGCGTGAGGCTGAAATCGAGCATCTGCGATATGCGATTAAGAATGGGACGCATACCGCGATTTTTGGTTTGCAGCGGATGGGAAAAACTTCCCTCGTTAAAGAAACCTTGTCACGCGTTGATGAGAACTGCGTATTCGCGGAAGTAGATCTCCAGACATACGGAGGGGAACGCATAACTTACAGAGCATTGTTACATGCAATTGTCACAAGGATTGCAGAGAAAATCTCATCATCTCGACATCAAAGTGTTGTCAATGAAATAGATGAACTTGCTAGGACCTATATGCGCGGCGATAAACATCAAATGCTGGATGGTTTCTCAGCGATTCTGGAGAAAACTGTCAAAGCCACTCGGCGGAAGGTCGTTCTGTTTTTAGATGAATTCTCCGAACTCTGTCAAACCATTGATAAAAATGAAGACTGGTTAAAAATCCATCTGGATCGGGATCAGAAACTCCATCCTCATGAAATGATCGTTGATGTCAGTTTAATGCACTGGTTTAGTTCGTTGATGAGAAATAACGCACTAACAGGGCGTTTGGTATTCATTTTCGCGGTCAGACCTTTTGTCGCGGAATATGACGCTGACACGCAGCTCCAAATTCTGAAATTAGTGTCCCCTATCACGCTCCACTATCTACGAAAATCGGCAGCTGAGGCTTTAATGGTCGAACCCCTTGAAGGTAAAATTGAGTATGAGACGGAAAGCATTAACTACCTCTACAACCTCACCGCCGGACACCCATACCTGATTCAATTCTTCCTCCATGAGATAATCAATCGGCTCCAGCAGGAGAGGAGATCTTGTATTGAAAAACAGGATATTACCCGCTTAGAAGGTGAACTTGTCTCGGCGGAGGAGGTTTACGAGGGGCAGTTTACGGTATTGGAGTCCGACTACAGCGTAGAAAGTGTCAGAAGTCCTGAAGCCGCAAGAAAAGGCAGGGGCGTGCTTGCTGTAATAGCATACTTAGGAGACCAACGAGGGAATGATGGATGGGTGCCAATCCAAGAAGTGCATGATCGGCTTACCCGTCATCGTATGCAGGAGGATGAGATTTACAATGTATTGGCTAAACTCCGTCGGGCTCAGATAATTGAGGAAACGAAAGTGGACGATGAAAAACTTGAGTATAGAATTTCTATTCCGCTGCTCCGAAAAAGATACGTCAGGCAGAACATGTATCAGAGACATTTCCCACCGAGGAATCTTCGACAATAGATTCTGCCATTAGAAAAGAGATTTGTAATGTCCACGACGAACTCCCAAGTGAGATTCAAGGTGTCCGAGGCGAAATCAACGATGTCCGAACTGAATTGAGTAAGCTAAACCAAAACCACATCGATCACCTGTCCCACCACGAACCGGTGAAGTGATAAAACCCACAAAGTAGGCGCACCTCTCCACGGCTGTGCTGTGGCAAACATTCAGGAAACGGAGATTTGAGAAATGACTTTAGATGAATTATTGAAGCGATGTCATGAAGAATCGCCGATAGAAAAGCGTTTGGTGGAGAATCTATATCCTGAGCTTTCTCCTGCTATCAGAGAGAAATTAGAAACTCAGCACCCCATCCATCTGCCTCCTAACACAATCCCCGATTTTGCATTCCCACGCGCGAAAATCGCTATTTATTGTGATAGCTGCAAATGGGGTAGGTCTGCACTAAAGTGTAGAGTAGTGAAATCGGTACTCAGGCTTGCAAAATCGTTCATACAGCAACAAGACATACATCAGAGAAATCTTCAATGAACACGGGGTTTCGAGGCGTATTACCGATGTATGACGTTTTTGGGTGTACCTCAGATTTCGCCCATAATTTCAGACATTTCATGCTTACCACACTTAACTGCGGTGCTACCATCGGATAAGGTAAGGGTTGACATATCTCTATTATCACACAAATATCAACGCGCCCTAGCAACTTAGTTTATAGTAGATTTTAGAATTACTTATACACTCCCGATGCACAGCCAACCCCCTAAATCCCCCTTGTCAGGGGGACTTTGGAGGCCTCTCGAAGGTCGGAGTTATTGGCAGATGTCTATTTATTTTTCTAATTCACCATAATTTACCTAAAAAGGAGATTCTTATGCGGAGACCTACAGGAAAAGTGCTTTTGTTTGGCAGCATCGGAGCTGTGATCGTTGCTTTGATGCTCCTATTTGATGGGGGTGGGGTATTTTCCCATAGTGGTCGCACAGACAGCAGTGGTGGACACTATAACCGCAAAACTGGGACCTACCACTACCACGGAACCCCCAAGTCCTCCACGTCAACCTACTCTAGAACAACCCCAAGCAGCGGAACACAGAACAGCACAGCGCAGAGTGGCGCGGTACAGAGTCGTGAAATCGCAGAACTAGCGAGTGAGATGAAGAGATTGCGTGCTGCGGTAGAAGCGTTAGATGCTTCCGTGCAAAAGCTGATCGTAAAGGCGGGAGTGGCAGCCACTGACACTGATTCCACGGTTTACATTACCCGAACCGGAAAGAAGTACCATCGTGGCAGTTGCAGCTATTTGCGGTATAGCAAGATTCCCATCTCGTTGACGGAGGCGAAGCGAGGGTATTCTCCTTGCTCGGTCTGCGAGCCGTGAGTTGTAGCCTGAATATCTTTTTTCCGTAACGGGTAGCCCTAACAAAGTGGAAAGGGGGAGTTAATGAGTCGAGATGAGTTGTTAGCACAATGTGGGTCGCCAATAGAAGCAATGCTGTTGGAGGCGCTGTATCCTCGCTTGAGAGTGAAGGAACGAGATCTGTTATGTGCACAATACGAATTTCCTATGGATCGGGTGCGGAAGCCAGATTTCGCATTTCCCCAGTTGCAAATCGCGATCTATTGTGATGGCTGGGAGTATCATCAGGACAAGCCTGCCTTCCATCAGGATCGCTCTGAATCGAGGTTATTGCAGTCGATGGGGTGGAAGGTGTTAAGGTTCACAGGCGGTGAGATTTATAGTGATGTCAATGGAGTTGTCAATGAGATCTTGGCGTTCCTTTATAAGATGCCTGAATCTTTTGATTCTGATTCTGTTGAGGCTCATAGTAGGGGATCTGAGACGAATAAGGTCATTGTTTATCACGAGGCGGCTAACGCTTACTATGAAAAAGGCGATTATGACAACGCCCTTGATGCTTACAACCAAGTTATAGAACTTGATTCTAACTTTATCCCTGCGTATTGGGGACGTGGAGCGACTTACGCGAAGATGAACAATCGTGCCAGTGCTGATGAAGACTATGAGATAGCAAAATTACTTGAGGAAGATCAATGAAGTTATAGTCATTACCCGTCTACCTGAATAGCATTACAAATGAAGAAACATCAGAAGCCGGCAGGATCGTTTGCTTAGTTCGGGATACGAAAGTAAAACTAGGAAGGAAAGCGTGAATTACTATTACATCAATACCGATACCGATGCCCTCGGTTACAGTCCTCATGCGAAGTGGATTAAACATGATCGCGCATTCACTTCAGGAGACTATCAAGAATTTGGTGAGGGGGTACTTGGAAAGCTTGAGCCGGGTGATATTCTTTTCATGTATGCTAATCAGCGCGGCGTTGTGGCTGCCGGTCGCGTTTCTGAGCCTTGGACTGGCTCGTCTTACAAGGGCGCGGATCGATTGGTATATCAGTATACGGAATATACAGAATATCGAATCCGTGTCGACTGGTATCTCCCGGTTGTTCACAATCCGATTCATCCGGAGGATTTGAGAGAGATTATCGGTTGGACACCTCCAAGAGGGTTACAGTCCATTACAGATACGAACAAAGCCGAGCGACTTCTTAGGGAAATACGGAGCCGGGCGTGACGGGGCTTCCGCCCTTAGAAAAGGAGTCGTAAAAACCGAATATGGGACCTGAAGATGTAATAGTGCAGGAAGTCGTCCGTTACTTCTCTACACCTAGATTTGGGCGGTTCTCTACAGAAAAAGAATACCCAATCCAGATAGGCAGTTACAGAGGGCGGGCGGACGTTGCGCTGATTGATACGGATGGAACGCTCGCCGCTATTGTAGAGTGCAAGAGAAGTGGATACGAAGGCACCGGACCTGACCAACTGAAATCCTACCTCTCGGCAACAGATACACCACTCGGTGTATTTGCGAATGAGACCGACCCCGCCGCTTGGCAATTTTATGAAAATCGAGGACGGAATGAGTTTCGGCAGGTGAACCGTTCTCGATTTGAGGCGCGGATCCTTAAAAGAGACATCATTAGGCGGTTGAGTAGCTTTATGCGATCGTTTTTCAAGCAACCGCCCAGCGTATCACCACCCTCCACATCCCCTCGCTCCGAACCGTTTGATCCACCAACAGTTACCCCCGATAATTCTCGTATTATCCACATAAGAGGAGACCAACCTTTGCAAAATAGTAATAACACAGATCTCGATCCAAGTTTGAATGGCAACCCCTATTATAGCGAAGCCAGCGGTTTTTATTGGGCGGCAAACCACCACGGAATGCCTGAGTGTGTGCCACAGCATGTTAAACACATCATCTCTAGCGAAGAGCTAGAGATAAAATCCACTCGTGAACAGCTTCAAGCACAAATTGATGAACTCGCTGACGAGAAAAACGGATTGGAAGAGCAGAAGCGTGAGTATGAACGAGAAATCGGACAGAGATCTCAAGAACTCGCACACAAGAGAGAGGAGCTAGCGGGGCTTGAAGTCCAGTTGGGTGCACCAACAGAAACCGAATTAAACCCAGCACCTGTTGAGGTTCTCGATCAAGATGACGTCAAACAAGAGCTTGACGCGGAGATAAGCCAGTTACGTGAAGAAAAGGACAGAGTGCAACGGGAAATTGAGGAGAAGTCCCAATTGCTCGCACGAAAGGGAGAGAAGTTAGCAGAACTTGAGGTTCAATTACAAGCACCGACGGAAACCGAATTAATCCCAGCACCCGAATCAGTCCCTCAAGCACGTCCTAAAAAATGGTACGCACGGCTGTCTCGTGTTCCGACTACAATCGTTGCGTCTGTCGCTACTATTGTACTGGGCTTTTTAGCCCTTTACCTCTTTGTCTTTTATGCCTCAGCTGTTGATAAAGCCTTCTTTTTGCACGAAGATAAAATACAACAGCAGGTGGAGGGGGGCACCTATGCTGGAGTACAGGACATTGTTAATCCTAAAGCGTTATTTATAGCATGGCAAAAAGGAGATCAAGGTAGGAATTACTTTGTCCTTTTCTTCCCTTGGGTATTCTTAGCTTTTGCACTTGCGTTTGACCACTTTTGGGAATCTGGCAAAATGAGATGGGTAATAGGGTTGGGGGTTGTCACATTTGTGTTTGATGTTCTGCTTGCAATTCATATTTCGCTAAAGATACACCTAGCTAGGAAATACATCGCTGAACGGATGGGAGAACCAACTCCGACATGGCCAGGGGGCGATGATTTCTTGGATATTGCTACCGTTATTTTTTGCGGTTTTGTCGCTTCATTGTTGGTTAGCGTTCTCTACAATGTGACCCGTGACCGGTGGAAACAGGTGAAGCAATTCCAACCCCAATCTAAAGAGCAGGAGATACGTGAGGTTCAAATAAGAGATGAAAAGGTACAACGCGACGCCCAAATCGCTGTCTTAAGAACCGAGATGGAAAATGTAGAAGGTGAGATTGGGCCGCTCCAAGGCGAGATCGGTAGACTCAACGAAAAAGTTAGAACCACTCAACAGAAAATTGACGAATGGTCGAGGGCGCAACTAGAGGATCGAATAAGAGCAGAGAAGAATCCAATTGAGGCGCGAATTGCCTGCCTAAATGTTGAGATGGAAACCCTGCAAGGCGAGATTAATCAACTCAACGACAAGGTTAGAAGCACTCAACAGCGCATTGACCGCGGTCAGACAAAAATTGAGGAGTTGTCGGCTCTCCGAAATAAACGGGTCATCAACGGTCATCAAATGGAATTGCGGGTCAACCGATTCTTGAACGGTTGGTGCCGGTTTGTCGCAAACAGCGAAGACGGGGAAACCGATATGTCCCCCCAAATCAACAGAATTAAGCAGATCGCATACGAGACTATAAACCAATACTACGAAAGCTCACGGGATGATTCCCCCAATCTTGACGCCACTCCGTTGTAGGGAGCGTCAACAAAGGAGACAATTCAATTGAAGGGATGTTATATGGAAAAGACGAAGATTCTCGGAATTATCATCGTTGTTTTTTTTATTTTAATAGTGGGAAGGGAATCGGACGGACAGGAATCAAAACCGCCTCCTTCCAAACCGATAAATATCGTTGTTATCCTCGATACTTCCGATCGGGTGTCTAAAGAGAGAAATCCTAATCAGGCTGCCAAAGATATCGAAATCGCTAAGGATCTCGTTAATTTTTATTACGAGGGAGCCCGTCGAAAGATGTTCAGTACCCAAAACTGTCTCGCTTTCGTTGTTCCGAATCAGCCCGAGGTGCCTTCAATTTCACCAGAAATTATAAGGAATCTGAAAATTTGGCCCACGAGGAAGGATCAGCGGATTGGGGAAAAGGCGTTTACACAAATGAAGGAGGACTTGCTCACGGCAATTGATGAGTTATACCAACTGCTGGAAAAGCAGAAAGAATTTACAGGCTCGGATATTTGGAAGTGGTTTCGGGCAAGCGGAGAAGCATATTTAAAAAAAGATATGCAGAACTACGTTATCTGTATCTCAGATGGCTACCTCGATTTTAACAAGCGGATTCAAGATAAACGTCCCAAGATAGGCAAAAAAACGAGCTATATTCCCTATATTCAGGTCGTTCAATTTCGCAAGGATCCCAACTGGGAGTCGAGATTTGACAGCGAAGGACACGGCTTGTTGGAAATTGGGAAAGATTTTAGTTCTTACAATGTGAAGTTCTTAATGGTTGAGATCAAACTCCGGCACATGCTTGATCTGCTTATTCTTGAAAAATACTGGCAAACATGGCTTGAATCAATGGGGATCAATGATTCGGAGTTTATGGAGGCGCAGCCCGACCCGCAAATCGTGAAAGAAAAAATTGCGGCGTTTGTCTCGCAGAACCAGTAATTCCTTGATCTAATAGGACTATGGTAGATTTTAGAATTACTGATACACTCCCAATGGACAGCTAACCCCCTAAATCCCCCTTATCAGGGGGACTTTGGAAACTTCACTAAGTTGGAATTATTGGTAAATGTCCGCTTATTTCTCTAATTCACCATAAATAAGAATATGCAATTCGCAGAGGAAAACATGAACTACTATTACATCAATACCGATACCGAAGCCCTCGGTTACAGCCCACATGCGAAGTGGATTAAACACAACCGTGCGTTTACTTCGGGATATCTACCAGACGACTATAAGACCTACGGCGAGCAAGTCCTTGGAAAACTCAGCCCCGGCGATATGCTTTTCATGTATGTCAACGGGTGCGGCGTTGTGGCTGCGGGGTGGGTGTGCGAGTTTTGGGATCGCTGCGCTTACAGGGACAGCGACCGGTTGATATATCAGGATACACCCTATACAGAATATCGGATCGGCGTTGACTGGTGCCGCAACATTGCGGACAATCCGATGCCCCCGACGGATTTGAGAGAGATTATTGGCTGGACACCCCTACGAACCCTGCAGCGGATTAGAGATGCTGACAAAGCCGAGCGACTCTTTGAGGAAATACGGGACCGGACGTAAAATCAATAATCCGGGATTGGGGAACGACTCAATCCATATTCGCAGCCCCCGCTTTGATACGATTATGCTTGAATCGGAAAGGCAAAAGTAAATATGCTACTTGGTAAAAGTCCTGCCATGCAAACCATTCACACAACTATCCACCAACTCAGCAACAACAGCAAGGGGACAGTTTTGATTATGGGTGAAACCGGTGTCGGTAAAGAATTGGTCGCCCAAGCCATTCATTTTGGAGGACACCAAGCGTCAAAACCGTTTATCCCTGTCAATTGCGGTGCGACTCCCTCCGCACTCTGGGAGTCCACTTTTTTTGGCCATGTGCAAGGTGCCTTCACCGGAGCGACAGGGGATCATAAAGGCTATTTTGAAACAGCCGATGGCGGAACGCTGTTTCTCGACGAAATTGGCGATATGCCAATCGAAACCCAAGCTAAACTCCTCCGCGTGCTCGAGGGTGGGGCCATCACGCCGGTCGGTGCAACGGTAGGCAAAAAGGTGAATATCCGAGTGCTATCAGCCACCAATGCGGACATCCCAGCGAAGAGGGCAGCCGGACTGTTTCGGTCAGATCTATACTATCGCTTGGCTGGCACGGTGATTCGGATACCACCACTCCGCGAGCGAACAGAGGATATCCCCCTCATTGCCGAGCTCTACTTGATTCAGTCTGCGACTCAACTCGGAGTGCCAACGCCGCCATTGACGCCTGAAGCCTCGGCGGCTTTGGAAACATACCCCTTCCCGGGCAATGTACGTGAACTGATAAACATCATCGAAGGTGCCGTGATTGTAAGTGAAGGCGCAGCGATCGAACCCAAACATCTCCGTTTTGAACCCCCTTCCGTTGACCTACCCTCCTCTCCAGTAACACCAATTGATGAACCCAGCCCGTCAAATGCCCCTGATTCTGTTCCCCACCCGGACGCCGAGACAGATATGAATGAAGCCCCCTTCCTACCATTGAACGAGGCATTGGTCCGTTATGAACGGCAGTATCTCTGTCAGGTGTTGGACTGGACAGGTGGGAATAAGGCAGCAGCAGCGCGTCTGCTGAATATCCCCCGGCGCACCCTTTATCGCAAATTAACCAAGTACAATTTGTGAGCAAGGCGTGTGCCAAAAAAGGGTAGGTGGTGTGACGAAAGAGGGCACATGGTGACCTGTCTTGGCACACTTCTCCATCCTGAACGCGGTGCTTATCTACCCTATTAACAAAAAAATAAAGGCGGTGTGGTAGTCGCCTTAATGCAGTCACTGCAAGGATCTCAAGCGTTACGGCACAGTATGGCTATGGAAAGAATAGAGGGTTAAAAAGAAAGGTGGCACACAAATTGCTCAACTTATGTGCATTCCGTTGTAAATCGTTTTAGGTTTGTCTTCGCAGATGGGAGTTGCAATTCAATAGTCTTGCTATTAGGATTGCTAGATGATAGGCAATTACAACGATGAATATACAACTTCAGAATAACTCATTTCCCAGCTATCCAAAATTGACAAACAATCTGCACCTATTCCAGAAGGACGGCATTCCGTGCGTTATTGATTTTAGTGCCGATGTGTGTATTGAGGTGGATCCCATTGTCTGGGAAATTCTGGAGCTTTGCGCTGATCAGACCGCCGAAGAAATGATTAAACACTTGAGTGGGGGTTATCCAGAGCAAGAAATTTTCCAAGCATTTGCCTTATTGCAGGCGGCAGAGTCAAAGGGATTATTCTTCCCCAGTGAACCAGAAAGACAGCCCACCCAACAACCCTCCATACGCCCTCGCCTGTTTATCCCAATGTCCCGTGATGTCTTGTTAGATCCCACCTATCTTGCAACCGGTGTGCCGATTGCTACCAATCAGATTCTGCGGAGTTTAGCACGACATGCGGACCTTTACTTGATGGGCGAAGAATATGCCCAAATTGACGAGGGCATTTATTGCTTGCCTTTAGATATAACTGGTGAAAATGAACTTCTGCTTCATTTTCTAAAGCACTCTTATGATGGTATCTATCTTCAGGGTTTATTTAATTTTGCCCTCCCGACCTCCCTTTTTCAATTAGATTGTCCAGTAGTCGTTCGGCTTGTTTCACCAAGGGGACATGGAGGCGATCTAATCAATACTATCTTACGGCTATACGCTTGCCTAAGGCCTTTTGATGCCTTCTGTCCAAGTTCTTATTCAGTTCGAGAATTCTATTCCCAATTTGTCCTCAATTCTGACACCTTTCACGTTGTTCCCAACGGCGTTGACACAGAGTTTTTTCAACCGATGGAGAAACCTGCCGCTAAGCAGCAGGTTGCAGATTTATTGGACCGTCCTGAAATTGCCCATCGGAAAATCGTCGGTTTCTTTGGTCGATTCCAACCGGAAAAAGGAGCGGGTATATTTATTCAAATCGCTCATATGAATCCAGATTTACTCTTTCTCGTGGTTGTACCGAAGCTAGGTTGGTATGACTTACGAGAGCTTCCACCCAATTTAATTTATGCAGGGCATCAGCCGAGAGAGCAGCTACCCCTGTTTCTAAACGCTTTTGATCTGCACTGTTTTCCAACAATGGTGGGTGAGGAAGCACGCAGCCTTACAATTATGGAAAGTATGGCTTGTGGTGTGCCTCCCGTGGTATCTGCGATAGCAGATCTCCCGATTATGGTTGGTGATGCCGGTGTTGTTGTCCAGACGAATCGTTTCAAGGAAGAGATTGGCAGTTTTGCGGGGGTTGTTTCTCCGACTCAAATGTCGGCTGCAATTCAGGAGCTGCTTGCAGATGAGGATCGGTGTAGAACTTTAGGCCGGCGAGCGAGGGAAAGAGCCTTGCAATTTACTTGGGATGCAACAGCGCAAGGTATTTTGAAGTTGTTTCAGCAGTTGAATCTGAAGAAAAAACTTTATCAACCCGCCCTGCCAGAGGTCCGGTTTGTACCTCATTTTAGCGTGGTTGATGATTGCGTAACGTATCGGTCTGTGTTGGTCAATATGACGCAGAATGGTGCAAATCCATTGATGTTTGCAGGCTATCCGCAGACTATTGAAGAGGGAATCGGCCTCTCTTTAATCTCAGATCACAATTTGCACGAAGTCGAAGCGGTACTGCTGTCTCTATGTGAGCGAGAAAAAGCGGAAGATATTCTTCAACGAATGCAGGGATTTATGGAAGCCATGACCTAATGTAGGGTTGAAGGGAGCGCGTAATGAAATTGTCGGATCGTTTGTACTCGTTTGTGCAGAATGCACAAAGATATGTAGTAGATCTTGAGGGCGGACAGTTTTTCCCGATTGATGAAGTTATGTGGGATATTTTACAAGTCTGTCCTGCGCCCTCGTTAAACGTGCTTTTGGATTCCCTAAAAGACAGGTATCCTGAGCGAACCGTCTTAGAAGGATTATGGAAGCTATCTCGATTTGCCCAGTTGGGGTATCTTGTTGATGGGGAGTTATTCAGACCGCCTGTCCCCCCAAGTCGTGATAGGCGTCGCCTTTTCTGGATGCAGGATTTTCTTTACCTTAATCTACCATACAAAAAACCTTCGGTCACATGGACTCACTTCCAATTGCTCCGGACCTTAGCCCAACATGTCGATCTCAACATTGGCGTTCCAGAAGATGACCAAGATCGGTTTGACTGGTTAGGAGAGCATATTCACAAGGTCCCCATGTATAAGGGAAGAAAGTATTCTCCTGTCCGCTATGTCACCGACGATTACGATGGAATCCTAGCTTTATCACCCGGGTATGCGGATGAATTGCCATTTTTCTATGCCCCTTGTCCGGTATTAGCAAGGGTGAATAGTGAAATTGGTGATTTGGAAAGGGAGATTAATGGAGTCCTGGCCAAATATGGCGTGATGCGCAGGCAGGACGCGCTGATTGCAGATGCCTCATGGGTAATTGAAGGATATGCCCGGCTTGTGGGCAGCCACGAAGGTTTTGAAGTCATTCCCGATGGCATTGATGAAATTGATATACCTGAATGGCAGGGATCCATCAATCCGACCGCAAAACGTCCAGACGATGTAAAGGCATTTTTTGCCGAACACATTGGCTGGGTTGACTGCGACTCTCGATCCGCTGTTGGACTCATCTTTGGTACACCTCTGGAAGATTATTTGTCGATTGCACTAAGAATGTCCCGTTGCCGGCCTGATTGGAATTTTCTGATACTTGGTGAAACAGCGGCTTATTCAATCACTCAACTCCCAGAAAATCTTCGATTTTGGAGGCCATATCAGTCCGACACAAATTCGGCACTCGAAGATATCTATGTTGTCTTCAAAGGCATTGATGTGCTGTTTTTCAACGCTGTGCTGGGGAGTCCATCCTCATGGCTCTGGCGTGGGCTAGCGGCTGGAGTTCCGTTGGTAACGTCAAGTTACGCGCCAATTCCTGAAGTTGAGGGGGCAAGTCGATTCATCGCTGTTGAGCAGTTAGGCAATTACCGAACACATATTCCGATTGAGGCAGTAATGGGGGAGATTGACAATTTGCTATGTCACCCCCAAGCACGGACGGAGCTCTCTGCCGCTGGATGCAAAGCAGCAAAAGGCTTTACATGGACTAATACGGCGGAACAACTTCTCTCGATGCTTGACGAACGGCAACAGCAGGCGAAGGAATTCCAATCTCAACAGGATGACTTTCATTTTCCGTCCCTTTTTGTGCGTCAATATGACAAAGCGAGCGGGAAAACAGCCTCGCAGACCGTGCGGTTCCCTAGCAGAACGCCTGAATCCCTAGAAAGCGGACTTGTTCGCGAATTATCGCGGGAGCATAACGACAAGGAAGTACAGGGGATCTTAAATGCTTTAGGAAAAGTGAAGGGTATCAAAGGTATCTGATGACGTACTATCGCCTTGATGGCACGTCGTGGAATGCTTTGATTTTCATGACGTAGTCGTTGAGAATATCCATGACGAAAGGGGGTGAAATCAATGAGAGAAGGAATCGGTCAAAAAGCAATCCACAAACTCTCTGATTTTCTGTCTAACGAGAGTGGACGCGTGGGAGCTAAAAGCGCGTTGGCGATGGGAGGGTTGATTGGTGCCGCGGCACTGACACAGATGATGTTTGCCCCAGAGACGCAAGCACATCTTGTTGAAGGTTGTACTGACACCAACGACTGCACAACTTACGGTAATAATTACTGCTGTTGCAGTTATACGGTAGACCACGACTCGTCCTCCAACGATACTCATTTCAATTGCAAAACGTACTATACTTGCAAATTACAATTGGGGGGATCCTGTTACTAAACCCCTGCCAATTTTGGATTGACAATTTATCTGTTGTGAGGGGGTATAATCCCCTTCACAACCCCAAAACACCAAAACCGCGTTTATCGCATTAGGCATATCGAAACAAAACAGAAGCCTGAAAGCTTAAATACAATTAGCATTGAATACTTAGTCAGGGAGGATAGAGATGAGATGCAAAATTGGAAGGTATTGCAAATATCTCTGTACTGGTTGGTTTTGTCTATTGATGTTTGCTACCAGCCAAGTCGGACACGCAGCATTGAAGATTTACTATGTGCAAGTTGGAGATGCCTTTTGGGAGAACACGCTCTGGCGGCTGGATATCAATGGAGAAAACAGGGAGCTATTTCTTGAGCCACCTATTCCGATGATAGATCCTGTACTCTCCCCAGACGGTCAGCACCTCCTGTTCAGTACCAAGAAAGCCAAGAAATTAGGACCAGAGCAAAAATTGGAACTGATGTTGATGAATTTTGATGGTAGTGACTTGCGGGAACTATTTGCTGTTCCGCCGCGCCAAACCATTTCCGGCGCGAAATGGGCACCAGATGGTAAGTGGATTGCTTATCACGGTTTTGATCCGAATCAGCGTCCCTTCAAGGAAGAATTGTTTGTGACAGATGCTCAAGGACTCAAGTCTTTTCAAATTGTCCCGGATTTAGAAGACCACCTTATCAACTACAATTGGTTTCCGGACAGTAAACGACTTGTCATTAGCATCGCTAAACCGCTCGAGCACGGCAAACTTCACTGGGTTGATATCGCACCTGACGCGGAACCCAAAGCGATGGAGGTCGAACTCTTTGCTAACTCAATTTGTTGGTCTCCAAATGGTGAGCGGACAATCCTCACCGGGTCAATGCGGGCGAGGGGAAAGCAGGAGCTATTTCTGGGTGATGCGTTAGGCAAAAATCTGATTCGCCTCGATGCTGCCGGGGAACTAAACAGAGTACAATGGCTGCCGGACAACAAGCATATAGTCTATGCGCCTATTGTTTGGGACCGTGCCAATCATGTGGTGGAAGTGGATGTAGCAGTGATGAACGTTGACACACAAGAAGTTCACCGTTTAACCGACGATGGTCGGAGTCAGTTTGTCTTCTGGCACGATCCTGCGTTTGCGGTAGAGGCTGCGGAAAAGTTATCGACATCTTGGGGAGCGATTAAAGTGGAAGGCACAGATTCTAAAAAATGAGGTTTGATGGGACGCTACCGCCTTAATCGCGCGTTGTGGAGTGATTTAATTCCTATAACGTAGCCATTAAGAAAACTTACGACAGGGAGGTGAAATCAATGAGAACAGGAATCAGTCAAAAGGCAATCCACAAACTTTCCGACTTTCTGTCTAACGAGAGCGGACGCGTGGGAGCCAAAAGCGCGTTGGCGATGGGAGGGTTAGTTGGTGCCGTGGCACTGACGCAGATGATGTTTGCCCCAGAGACGCAAGCACATCTTGTTCAAGGTTGCGAGGACGTCAATGACTGCGCGACTTTCGGTAATAATCAATGCTGTTGCAGTTATGTGGTTGACCACGATGACAATCCCAACAAAATCCATTCCTATTGCAAAACCCAGTTGGCCTGCCTACAGTTAGGTGGAAACTGTAACTAACCCGTTGTCAATCTTGGATTGCTAATCCATCTGTTGTGAGGGGGTAACACCCTTCACAACCCCAAAACCGTGTCTGTTGGTAGGATAAAGACAATTGCATTAAGCGTTTAACCAACAATGGTTGAAGTCAGTTTGCCTTCTGGCACGACCCAACACTTGCAGTGGAAGCTGCGGGAACGCTATCGACATCTCGGGGGCAATCAAAGGGCAGGTCATAGCTGCCAAAAAGTGAGAGAGGTCAATTTTATGTTCAGTTTTGAGACTTTGTTAATCGTACTTGTCCTTGGTTTTTGTGCATACGCGAGCTATATAGACTTGAGGCACCAAAAAATACCCAATATCTGTAGCTTCGGTCTGCTTTATGTTGGAATTCTTTATCAAGGCATTGCTTTTTATAAAGGGACCCTACCGTTGGGCACTGTTTTCATTAATTTTCTCGTCGGTGGCGTCTTGGTTGTGGCGCTGTATTGGTTTGGCGTCATTGCTCCTGGGGATGCCAAGTTGTTATGGGGTGCCTCCCTTGCATTGCCAATTACACTGTTTCAACAGGAAGGCAGTATACTCTTTCCGCCCTTGGTTGTAGCATTGAATGTTTTTGTTGTTTACCTCTTGCTCGCAGTTTTCTACCTTCTCTTCAAAACCTCTTGGAATCAGAAAATACAGGCACTTCGAGGCATCTTTACCTTAAAAGGCTTATCTGAAAGGGTTTTACAATTTCTAGGGTTTTTCGCCTTTGCATTTCTTTTTTCGTGGGTTTTGCCTTATTTTTCCGATTCTACCCGTCTACAGGTGGGCGGATTCCTGCGACTTGTACTCATTGTGGCCGGTTTTCAGCTTTATAACAAAATGATGGATCGAATACGAGCCGGAAATTTCCAATATTTTCTGTTGATAGGTATCGTCTGCGTAGTCATGTTTTGGGTTCCCTCCTTTTCTCCGTTTAATAATCCCCAAGGGGAGCTCTGGCATTTTTTAGCGGTGTATTTTGCCTTTTATTTAGTCCTTAACTCCTTTCTACTGCTGCTTGGGACTTTTACATTTGATCGGGAAATAGCGATTGAACAACTGACATCTGAAATGATTCCCGCTGAGGAGATTGTAATGGTTGAGACCCCACAAGGGGAAATTAGCTACGAGAAAAAGGAGGCACTTATGTCAGGAGGACTTAACCGCAAAGTGGTGCTGGCTCTGGGGACAACTGCACTCACTGAGGGGAAAATCGACCAGTTGAAGGAACTTGCTGCTAGCGGAAAATTTGAGAATTTCGATAACCGACTGCGGATACAGCAAGCCATCAGTTTTGCCCCGATTATTCTACTCGGTGTGATTCTCACAATTGTTAGCAAGGGGCCGTTCTATTAGAATGGGCGAGGGGCAGGATGCCCCGCCTACGGAAATACGGAGTATTAGGCTTTTCATTAAGAAGGAGATAATTACATGCGGAAATATTTAATTCTCATTGGATTACTTACTCTCGCCATTGGCTTGCCCTTTGTTTATCAAGAATGGTCCGAAGCCAATCGTTTGAAACAAATTCACCAAGTTCGCTCCGAAGCACAGCAGATGGCTGGTATGTCAATGGCTGACCTCTTGGCAAGCATGGAACATCAGTCTCAAGAACAGCAGGTGTTAATCTTTTTTACCGGAAACACGCAGGGCAACCTGGAACCGTGCGGCTGTTTTGTGGGACAGTCTGGGGGAATCGCTAGACGTGCCACTGTTATTGAAACCTTTCGTCAACAAAAGATTCCCTTCTTGCTGGTCGATACCGGCAGAATTGTTGAAGGAGATACCCCACTGGACAAGCTTCGTACAACGGTATATCTTGAAGCGATGGCGCAAATGGGTTACGATGCCGTCTGCCTGAATCAGCAGGAGGTGGAAAATTTGGAGGGAGAGATTCCCTTTACGCTTGTATCTTCCAATATTAAACAAACCACACAACCTTTCCAGCCCTTCGTGACGCGGCAGATCGAGGATGTAAAAGTTACCTTAATCGGGTTGTCTGAGCTTTCGGACTCGGTAATGCCGATAGAAGCAACGCTGCAACAGCATATACAAAGGGAAAACAAAGAAGGAGTAACGGTTCTGTTGAGCAATCTTTCTGTTGAAGCTAACCGGACCTTGGCGCAGCGTTTTCCTCAAGTCGATGCGATTCTTGGCAGTGCGGAAGGTGAAACAGAAAGGATTGGAAATACACTCATTGCTTACGCACAGCCGAAGGGAACCCTGTTGTCGCTATTGACACTGAAACTCGACAAGTCCAATCGCGTGGTTGCAAGTACAATCCAAGAGATTTTACTTCAAGAAGAGGTGCCCGATCAACCCCAAGTAAGGGAACGTCTTAGCCAATTCTATCAGGAAGTGGCAGCGAATCCTAAATTCCAGCATTCTGAAAAGGTGTTATTTGCTGAAATGGCTCTGGAACAAGATTCAGACAGTCAGTATGTTGGTTCAAACGCCTGCACCACCTGTCATGAGGCGGAATATGTGCAATGGCAAGCCACGTCTCACGCTGCAGCCTTCAATACCTTATTGCACTTGCAACGTCACTTTTACCCCGATTGCGTTGCCTGTCACACGACAGGGTTTGGCTATCCAACAGGTTATCAAATTGGTCAGATGGAGGCGACCGGGGAAACCCTAAAAGCGGTTGGGTGCGAAACCTGTCATGGTCCCGGAAATGCACATACACTGAATCCAACCAAAGACAACATACGCGGCGAGGTTGGGATTGATGTATGTGCACAATGCCATACACAAGAACATGCCCCAGGGTTTTTGGATGTTGCTCATCTGCTGATGAAAGAGGTTGATCACACTGAAACGGATATTGACTTAGAGACACTAATTAGCCGTAGGCTTCGTGGCCCAATGAAACCGGAGGTGGAACTTTTTGTTATGAGCTACTGCCCCTTTGGTGTTGAAGCGGAAAAAGAGCTTTTGCCGTGGCTTGATAAAAAATTCGGCGATCGTATTAATTTCACGCTTCAATTTATTGCAGGTCTAGAAACCTCCGATGATTCAGACAATTCCGAAACGTTGAAATTCAGAAGTTTACACGGACAGTTGGAAGTTGTCGAAAATATTCGCCAAGTTGTCATCGCAGAATATTATCCCGAAAAGTTGACCGATTATGTCCTTTGTCGTGCTGATCATCTGAAAGAATCGTGGCAAATATGTGCCCAGAAAGTGGGATTGGATATTGGGAAGATTAACCATATTGTCGAAAGCAATGAAGGGAAGCGGTTGTTTGCAGAAAATATTAAACGCAGTGAAGCCCTCAATATATCTAGCTCTCCCACAGTAGTTGTGGATGGCGTTGTTGTAGACCGGGAGTTAGTGCACAAATCAACAAAGAAAGGGGTTTGCACCGCTTTTTAATAACCCTACAAAGCTTTCTCAACTTTTATAAAAAAATGGATTACATAGGAGGATAACTATGTTAAAGCGCATAGCGACCTATGTTGCCGCTGTGACTTTTTTTATTGCAGTGATTACATCGGTCTTTGGACATCAGCAGTGGATATTGCCCAACTTCTTCTACACAGACCATGAATTATCTTCGTTGGGTATAGAACACACATGGAGCGATCAACGGTTTGTCTCTGAACGTGGATCACGAACCCTTTTATCGATCACTCATCCGAAAGGATGGCGTATGGGACCATCATCTACTTATGTCGGTCGGACGAGGACGGTCGCAGAGATAGAACTGCAAGAGCCGGGCACCTATCGAATCGAAACAGATCGCCCAGCCGAATATTGGACACAGATTGAAACAAACGGTAAGAAGGAGTGGGTTACGAAACCGAAAGACCAGCTACCCGGCGAAAAGATTATTCAGTCGGAATATAGATGGTTTTATACCACCACTTTCGTGACGGTGAAGAAACACACACAAAGTGTTCTGGAAGCTACCGGCGTACCTTTAGAAATCGTGCCACTAACGCATCCAAATAAGATTTTTGTAGATAAGCCATTTGTACTTCATGTGCTGTCGAACAGTCAACCAGTTCCGAACCAAAAAGTCGAGGTTTATTCGGAGATGGACAGTGGACATGACGCAATGCTAGCAACAGTTACCAATGCCGATGGTAAATGCGAATTAATCTTTCCATCTCACGGCAGGTATCTACTAACCGCCAAACTCCGTCAGGATGCCAAAGATTCTTCCCGTGCTAATATTGATGATTTTAGTGTGTCAATGCTGGTAGAAGTTAGAAGGAAGAACCAACAGCATTGATGTATTCTTGAAATGTCAAAAGAATCTAGTCAAAGACTATTTTGCTGAAGCGGAACAAATCATGAAGGCTACCGGAGCTGTCAGATCTGCTAGAAGGAGGTAATTGATGATAATCTCACGGACACCGATACGAATCAGTTTTGTTGGGGGTGGAACCGACATCGCCAACTTTTATCGGGGATATGGGGGAGCAGTCATTAGCACCGCCATCGACAAATATATCTCGGTCCATATAACAAGAGAACAGAGTTCTCAGATTGCCATCAATACTCCAGACCACCGTGAAACGGTTTCGCACCTTAAGCACATTCAGCACGCCCTGATTCGAGAAGCGATGCGAAAAACGGGTGTGACCGCCGGTGTGTCCATCACGGTGGTCTCCGATATCCCCTCACGCGGCTGTGGATTGGGGTCGTCGAGCGCGTTAACCGTTGGGCTGCTCAATGCGCTGTACGCCTATCGAGGGATCGAAATGCCCCCGAAAACCCTCGCGCAGCAAGCGTGCGAGATTGAGATAGAGCGCTTGAACCAACCTATCGGGAAACAAGATCAGTATATCGCCGCTTACGGTGGGTTGCGGCGGATTCAGTTCAACAAAGATGAGAGTGTCCACACACAAGAAATCGCAGTAACCCCCGAAACGATAGCGCGTTTGGAAGAGAACTTCACCCTATTCTACACAGGGATTCAACGACGCGCCGAGACCATCTTGCACAAACAGAAACGTTCTGCGAGTCCCCAGACGCTGCTGCAAATCAAGGGGCTTGTGCCAGCGTTTTACGATGTCCTCGTTGAGGGCAACCACAAGGGTTGCCCCTACAAAAATGACAATCACGAAGGCTGCCTCTGCGAGATCGGTTATTTATTGAATCGTGCTTGGCAGCTGAAACGTTCCCTCTGTGATAGCATTTCCAACCCGACGCTAGATACCATCTATGAGTGTGCGATCGCTGCGGGTGCGTTGGGCGGTAAGATTCTGGGAGCAGGGGGCGGCGGCTACTTTCTGTTCTATGTGCCCAGAGCGAAACAGGGGGCTATAACAGCGGCACTATCTGATCTGGGACTTTCACGGTTGACGTTCCGCTTTGAACAAAAAGGTAGCCAACTCATTGAAGATAGGTCAATCGAACCGTTCATAAAAAGGCACACGCCACAAGTTGTAGACAGAAACCCTCTGATAGGGATCAACTCCCTCCGCTAACCACAAATTTCTCAACGTAGAAACTACGCGGAATCGGGTCGAATCAGATGCCCACGCCGCTCTCCGCCTTCAAGGACGCTACAAAACTGGAAATAGACCAGTTCGTGATCCGCCCACAGCGTATGCTCCACACCCCGCACACACGCCACCATATCCCCCGGCTCAAGCTGCACGGTTTTCGTGATCCCCGTTGGAAGGCGCAGCGTCACCTTAGGAGTGCCCACCGTGAAGAGCCAATATTCGTCGTAATCGTGATAGTGAAGCTCAACGTCCGAGTTCGCGGGCAGACAATATTCGTGCAAGCTCTCCGAATTGACGGGGTTCAGCAACTCCGCCAACAAGCCGGTAATTCGCTCACCCTGCCCGATATGTACCACACAAAGCAAAGGATCTTCTATCCGTTCAGCGACTGATGACATAGGATACCTCCTTAGGTCTTTAGGGATAATTTTATTTGGCTTATATAAGAAAGAAAGTGCAACGCATCAAGCGTGAAACGTGATGCGTGAGACGTGAAAACCATTGGTTCATTAAAGTATTCTTTTGTACCACGATCTGTCAGATTGTGATCCGAGGCCGCAAACTAAATGAAGTTTCGGAAAATAATCAGGTAATTCTATATTTTCCCCATGCCCGGTAGGTGCGGTTTCCAACCGCACCGAATGCAGTCCAACCCGGTAGCTGCGATTTCCACCCGCACCACATAGGCGCGTGGGTTGAAACGGCGCAGTTAGAAACAGCGCCTACCAAACGGGAGCCCGGTAGGTGCGGTTTTCAACCCTGGTCTCGATTCATCGGACCGCACCGGGCATCGCTCGGAGATTACCCAATTAATAAATTAATCTTCATACAGCTTGCGCTACATTATTATCTCCAGCGGTCGCGTACCGGCGATTTCTGCGCCCTAGAGAACAGATCGCGCCAGTCGTTAGATCCATCGTTTTCGCGGAGTTCCAAGCGCACACCCTCCACATAAGCGGGTCCGTTACCCGCATTGAAGTACCCAAGCCCTTGGTCGACCATGTGGACGCAGCTTCCGTCTGGATAAACCACTGTCTTGATGACTTCCGGCTCTGGGTGAATCGGTTCTCCACGTTTCTCAAAGCCGTCCAACCGCTCTTGAGAAACCCGATATTTTTCGACTGCGTCCTCATCTATTTCAACACCGAGTCCAGGTCCATCGGGAACTTGCTGATAGCCGCCCACCACCTCAATCGGCTTTTTCAGGAGATGATCGCTGTAGATATTGATGCAGCTAATCGTGGGCCAAGTCGCGTGTGTCAGGACCGCGCCCAAGTGGGCGCCCCACGTCGTCGTTAAACCGTTACCTACCAGCTGCAACCAGAAGGGCATCTGCGCTTCGGCACTCAAGGCACCTTGCCGTACAACTTCGGATTTCCCGCCGCCGATAACGTATCCATCGCACACCCGCTCACGCATGTTAGTGATGTAAGGTGGGTTTCCGAAGTGCATGGCGATTGGTCGATTGACGGATTGGCGGATCTGTTTGTTGCCCAATATGTCATCCTGTGGGATGGGCGTTTCAAACATGGCAACGTTAGAGTACTGTTCCAGTTTCTTCATAACCGGAATCGCAGCGGACGCGTTCTGGAGCGAACCGTTTGGATCGAGATCCAACTTGAAATGCGGCGGCACACTCTCGGAGACTGCCTCAACTTGGGCGACGATGTCCCACCACGGGCGCGGCTTATTCTTGAGACTGGTGTAACCGTTTGCCACAGCGTCCTGCGCTTCGGCCGCCCAATCTTCGGGGGAGGAATCAACGCACCACCAAGAGATTGGTGTCCAATCTCGCACCTTGGTGCCAATTAGTTCATAGACCGGCACCTCAAGGATCTTACCGACGACGTCAAAGAGTGCCATCTGCAAACCGGCACCGAGGGAATCGTCATTCATCAATTCAGCGGGACTTTGACCGAGGACCCTTTCCACCGTCTGATCAGTCACCCGTCCGTAAGTGTAGCGGATAACGGTCTCACCCCAGCCGACGTGCCCGGTGTCCGTTGTCACCTTGCACAATTCCAACACCGACCAGTTGTAAACCGACGAAATACTGGTGCGGGTAATCTTTTGCTGCCGCGGGGTAAACGGCACATCTACGACAATGCGTTCGACATCTGTCACTTTCATTGGATTATCCTTTCTATGGTGAATTCTAAAAATAAATAGACACGTACCTCATCGGCACAGTTGGAAACAGTGCCTACCAAACGGGGGAATGGACGGCGCAGTTGGAAACAGTGCCTACCAAACGGGGGAATGGACGGCGCAGTTGGAAACAGCGCCTACCAAACAGGAGACTGAACAGCGCAGTTGGAAACAGTGCCTACCAAATAGGAGAACGGTAGGTGCGGTTTTTAACCGCACCGGTGCGGACTTAGCCTGCCCCCCTGGTCTCGGCACGGACGATGAAATCGGGAGATGGAGTGCCTCATTAATTCTAAGGTACACTATAATTGCTGGACGCTGGACGAAATCGATCAATCCCTGTCCCAGGGGAATAGGAGCGTTGGTTGATTTGCATAACGATTCATCTTGAGAACGATACGGCTGCCCGCTCCGGGAGCCAGACGCACGGTAAGAGCGGATTTGTCTATCGACAGGGTTTTGTCATCGGTAGCGGCACTGACAAGCTGGTGTTCGGCATACGCGCCGCCCTGAACGATGACTGTCCGCTCTTCGATGGGGTTGATATTGACAAGAGAGAGTGTCGTCTCGTCATCGGTCAGTTTCTCGACGAGTGCGGCGACATCTTCCGGTATTCCAGCACGACGGTTCGCAGGGTCGAAATAGCGGACGCGACAGTGGAGAGGTTCGCCGAACCGTGGTGTGATGCCACCGAGCATCAGTTCGATTAGACTGCTGCCCACCGCAGGGTTGAAAGCCAACGTGTCGTCCGAGAGTCGCGTATCCGGCGTTGTGGTATCTTCATGCATCCCCTGCATTTTCCGGCGGAGTGTGCTGAAGTCGCGTCGGAACGCCTCGGTCGGATAGTCCGGGGCATTCCCTTCCAAGAATCCGATCCAGCCGTCTGAGGGCAGCCACTTGAGGACATCACGGTTCATCGACCAGTAGTAGACATCGAGCGCGCCTTGGTTGTACGGCTGCGGCGTGTAGCTGTACCAACCGTCATCGCCGTACATGCTGGGATACATCACCTGACCGTCGATTGTCTTCTGGTTTGAATTGATCGTTTCAATCATCTTTCGCCACACATCGACATAGCTCTGATCACCGGTAGCAAGCAGGGCATTTCCGAAACCGGCGACCCCTCGGACATGTGCGTTGCGATCTGCCAATGCGCCCGTTTGCGGAACGACAACGGTGAAACCCCAACCGTAACAGCCACCGTACCATTTGCCATCGCACTCCCCTCCGATTGTGCCGTCCAGACCGATATTAGATGGGATAATGCCGCCGTTGGCAGCTGTTCGCTCCGCCCAAGCGTCAACGTACTCAAGGAGCCACGCTTTGTATTTTTCTTCACCGGTGACCATATAGGCATTGATCGCGAGGGTTGTTGAGGCAAGATTCAGCGGATGATCGCCAACGATGTCGGTATAGTCCTTGAAATGCGCTAACATCTCCTCAAAATTGCGCTCGCCATGTTTTGCATCGAAACGTCCTTCGACTTCGATCGGATCACCTGCCCAATCCAGCGCGGTCGCTTTGCGTAGGAGGGGACCACGACTACCGTTGAACATACTGCGAATAATTTTATGCTCCGGGTCATAGTTCGGAGCCTGCGGATCTTCGTTCATGTAGAGACCGGCGAAACGTCTCACCCGATTCTGAAAGGTGCGATCGTAGGGATCCGACAGTCCTTGCAGGTTAAAGACTGCAAGCCCTTCGCCGTGATGAAACCAGTCAAACATGACGGAGAATTCCTTATAGTACATTCCCTCGCGGGCGATCGGGACCTCCACTGTTTTCGCCTCTGTATATTGCAGCAGGTGTCCCTCCCAAGCCAGTTTATACATCTCCAAGATGCTATCTGAGGCACCGAGTGCGTGCAAGATGGGCCAACCTGTGAGGTTTTCGATGGCATCGTCTGGACCGTCGTTCCCACCCCATCGCGGGATGCAGATCAGATAGCCGCGTTCGTCAAAATAGCGGTCAAAAAATGCCTCGCAGGCGAGGGTCTGGGCGTGGATAAGTTCCCGCTCCAAAAGTGCCCAATTTGGCGGTGGAAGGGGTGTATCTATCGTGAGAGCATTTCTATTCACGTTTGGTATCGGCATAATTTATCTCCTTAGTTGTGGTGGTTCATTGGTACATTAGTTCATTAAGCTGGCGGACGATATATTCTTTCGTGGGGGTTGGGTTTCCCGACCCGACGGGCGAGGAGACCTCGCCCCTACGATAACGGACAGCCTCACATCGTGGACTGAATACGGGGAATGATCGAAAGGTCAAATGCCCTTCTCTGTCCACTCTGGACCGTCGCTAGTATCTCCTGACAGCGCAGAATTCCCTCAGTGAGCGGTTTGAGTTCAACGCCCAAATGCCGGTCACCAAAGGCTGTTAGCTTGGCATGGGCTTTCGACCATTGGCTCTCCGCTCCCACATAATTTCGGTTTAAGAGATGGAAACAACCAACGCTCAGTTGGAGTAGTCCTTGATAGAAGGGACGGTCGGGTCCCACTTCGATCATCCATACGTCCTCTAAAGTTTCGTGGCACTCGAAATAATCGCCATCATTAAACTCTTGTATCCCTTTTTTGAGGGCTGCTTGTTTATTCATTGGTACGTAGTTGATACACTAGGCGTAAGTTAGATTGAGTTGGGTTTCACGGTTCCCGTTCAACCCAACCTACAGCTAACCCCCTAAATCCCCCTTATCAGGGGGACTTTGGAAAGCTCTCAAAGCTCGGAGTTATTGGTAGTATGACTCTCAAATGTCGATAGAATCTACCTAAATTCTTCATCGTGGTATACCTCTTCTAAACGGATTGATGTAATGAATGCGAAGAATCCCACGCCCAACGCAATTGAAAAGGTATATTCATAGCCGATCCATCGGATAAGTTCACCGGCAAGCACCGGCATAAAACCGAAAGGGAATACCAACGTGTTCATGAAACCGATATAAGTGGGGCGGTTCAGTGGGGGAGCAATGTTAATCATGTATGTCATGAACCCGACCATCATACCGCTCATGGATGCGCCGCCGAGGACAAACGTCAAAAAATAGAACGGCAACTGCCACGCATGTGGAAGAAACTGGATACAGATTGCCACCACCGGCGCCGTGCATGCGAGCAGTGCCGTACAGATTAGTATCCATCGAACACCGTACCGCCCACTCATATAGCCCCACAGAATGTTCGACAGAACCCCACTGACAGCGCCGACCGCAAGGAACAGCCCAATCGTCCCATCTGAAATGCTCAATTTGTCTAAGGCATAAGGTACGTAGAAGGGCATGCACATCCGTCCGACATTGACGAATATCCGGTACACGATAAAGTTTTGATAGTTGCGATCTGTTTGGAGAAAGTGGGGACCCTGTTTGATGTGCTGCCAGAATGTTTTGCGTTCGGTTTGAACGGGACGGATCGGCTCGCGGATTTTAAGGAAAACGAAGAGCGAAATCACCGCCATAAATGCAACACCAAAGAACAGAAGCGCGTAGTTATTCGGAAAGACCAATCCAGAGTCATCGCTCAAAATGTAGCGAACCAGAAAACCGATGAATATGGTGAAAAACCCGCCGATGAAATTGCCTATACTGAAAAATCGTGCGCGTCGTAGCGGTTCAATCGTTTTAGAGATAATGTCCATGTACGCAACGGATGACGCGCCCATCGACGAGGTGCCTAGGAAATAGAGGAAGATGAAACCCGCAGCGAGTAAACCGTAATTCCGTGCACCGATCCACACTGTACATGCGGCAGCTGCAAGCCACACAGCGGTGTGCACACTCATGCCAAGGATATAGAACGGCATCTTGCGGGGTCTGTGTTCCAGCAGGTTTGAGATCAGCAGCTGGGGCCACATCCACCCCACTGACATCAGTGAGCCGGTCAAACCGACGAGGGTATTGGAGGCGGTGAGTTTATAGATAAAGGCAGAAAGAACCGTCGTGCTATCCGATAAGGAGAAAGAGATTCGCCCAAATATACCTTGAAATATGGCGATCCAAAAGTTGCGGTTCTGTTCTCGCTTCTTGTCTTCTTCCTCTTGGGGCTGTGGTTCTGGCGTGTCCGTTGAAGCAGTGTTCATAGCTGGTGTCGGCTTCCTTATTAAGCTGTCTCCTCCTCATAATACACATCTTTCAGCCGTGTTGCTATTAAAAATCCCAAGACTCCCATTCCCACGGACATCAAGAATATCCCTTCGTAACTAAGAGTTCCTACCATTCTACCCGCTAACACTGGCATGAAACCACAGGGAAATAATATCGTGTTCATAAAACCGAGATAGGTCGGGCGAACTTTGGGTGGTGCGATATTGATCATATACGTCATAAAGCCGACCATCATACCGCTCATCGCGCCGCCGTTGAGGGCGAAAATTGACAGGTAGATTGGCACCCGCCAGGCCGGGGAAAAATACTGCACAAAAATAACAATTAAGGGCGATGCCCAAGCCATCGCTGATGTGAGGATCAGAATCCACCGTTCACCATATTTCTCTGCGGCGTAGATCCATAAAAAGTTTGAGATGACACCGCTGGCTGCGCTGACAGCAATGAACAGTCCAATTGTCGCTTCGGGAATTGCTAATTTGTTCAGTGCATACGGAACGTAGAACGGACCACACATTCCTGCCGCATGCCCGAATATTCGGAAATACAGGAATAACCGATAATTTCGGTCTGTCCTAATAAATTGCGGTCCCTGCTTCAGGTGTTGTCGAAGGGTACGGCGTGTGGATTGGACCGGGCTAATAGGTTCACGGATTCTAAGAAAAATAGCGCACGCCATGCCGACGGAGACAGCACCACAGGCAAACAGGATCGCGTAGTTGTGCGGAAACGCTAATCCGAAATCATCGTCCAAGACGTATCGGACCAGAAAACCGATGAAGAAGCTGCAGATCCCACCCGTGATGTTACGCAAGCTGAAAAATCGTGCGCGCCGATGCGGTCCGATTGCCTTAGAAATAATATCCATGTACGGAATGGTCGAAACACCCATTGAGGAAGAACCGATAAAATAAAAACAGAGAAGACAGGCGGCAAGCAGACCAAAGTCACGAGGACCGATTAGCAGCGTGGACAGAAAAATAGCGACCCATGCGAAGGTGCGGATGCCCATGCCGAGCGCGTAAAAGGGCATCTTGCGGGGACGGTGTTCCAAAAGATTTGAGATGAGTAGCTGGGGCCACATCCAACCGGCGGTGCCGATTGAACCGACCAAACCAACGAGGGTGTTTGAGTTGGTGAGTCTATAAACGAAAGCGGAGAGAACAGTGGTGGAATCAGCAAAAGCGAAAGAGATGCGTATAAATGTGCCTTGAGCGACAGCGAGAAAAAAGGTGCGTTTTTGTTCTTTGGCTTTTTCTTCTCCGCTTTGCGACTCTGTCTCGAGTGTATCAGTTGAAGCAATTTTCATAGTCTGTTTGGTTTACCTTAAACCTCGAAATATGAATAAAGATCTATAATTCGAACAAACACGGCTGGATTTTAATGCCACCGTTTGGCTATATTTTTGTCTTGTGGGTTGATCCAAAATCAACGGGAGCCGCTGATTTTCAGGAGCGGCTTTGAAACAATCCCCATAAAATGGATGATTGTCATCAGTAATCGATCTGTGATATTATACACTATGTTAGGTCTATTGTGCATTATGTATTATGGTGCATTTTACAAAATTTGAGAAAGGAAATTGCAATGTCCAAACCAAAAGTCTTAATTGCACATCGCCCGGGACCAGAAATTGAAGCCATGCTCGAAGATGCCCCATCGGAACTTGATATCCACTTCTTGCCCGCAGGCGAAAAACTCGGAGATCATGTCTCGGATGCTGAAATTGTCTACGGCACCGTCGGCGAATCAGATTTTCCCAAGGCGAAAGCGTTGCGCTGGATACAGCAGCCTTTTGTTGGGGTTGAATGGGCGAGGTTTCCCGCCTTCATGGAGAGCGATGTAAGTCTCGTCAACAGCCGTGTATTGTACGGTCCTCAGATTGCCGAACACGCCTTCGCGCTCCTGCTCTCGCTGACGCGAGGCATTATTACTCAACTCGATTTCATGAGACACAAGCACTGGGAATGGACGCCAACCATCGAAATTTCGGGCATGACCATGTGCATTCTTGGGCTTGGCGGTATCGGTCGTGCCGTAGCGGTAAGAGCGAAGGCGTTCGACTGCAAAGTCATCGCTGTCGATAAAGAGCCTATGGAGAAGCCGGATACGGTGGATCAGCTTGGTCAGATGGATTCGCTGCTCGATTTCCTAGCCCAAACCGACATTCTAATGGTCTGCTGTCCAATCACCCCGGAGACACATAAACTCCTATCGCACGATCAGTTTAATGCGATGCCAGAGGGAAGCTACATCGTCAATGTCAGCCGCGGTAAGGTGGTTGATGAAGACGCTATGATCGCCGCACTCGATAGCGGTAAGTTAGCGGGAGCGGGTTTGGATGTCACCTACACCGAACCGTATCCAGAAGATGGACCGCTATGGATGAGACCGAATGTGATTTTGGCATCTCATACCGCCGGTGGATCGCAGAACATTGGCAAACGCGCCATGGAGCTGTTTATTGAGAACCTGCACCACGACGTGAACGGCGAACCGTTGGTCAATAAGATCGATAAGCAGAAGGGATACTAGAGGGTGTTCCATCGCTGTTGAGACAAGCAATCCATTGGAAGAATGTGTCATACGTGACAGATGAAATTTAATGCGTAAAGCGTAAATGTAAACCAAGTTCACCCTTAAAGTCCCAGCGGGGCGGCACGTGTATAGAATGCGTGATGCGTAATACGTAAGGAGCAAAACGGTTTTTCTTACGTTTTACGTATTATTTTTCATTAATTTTAAAGGAGAACCCATGAACCAAGAGGGACAAGATATACTCGTTCAGGCAGAACCACTTCATGAATTTGCGACTGCGCTCTACCAGAAAGCGGGTGTCAGTCAGGAACATGCCAAACTGATGGCTGACCTCCAAGTCGAAACCGATTTGCGAAGCGTCCACTCGCACGGCACACGCATGATACCGTGGTATGTGCGTAGCATCCTCGACGGGGCGATGAACGCTAGTCCAGACATTCGCGTGGTCCAAGAAGGTCCGGGCTTCGCTGTTATTGATGGAGATAACGGTCTGGGACACCCACCGAGTGCGTTGGCGATGCAGATGGCAATCGAAAAAGCAGGCTCAACGGGCATCGCCGCAGCGGGGGTACGCAATGCGGGCCATTTCGGTGCCGCCGCCTGTTACACGATGATGGCGGTCGAAGCGAAGATGATCGGCTTCTCAACGACGAACACAGGCGGACCGTCTGTCGCTGCGCCTGGGGCGGCGGAGCCTGTGGTTACAAATAACCCACTCAGTTATGGGCTCCCCGCCGGCGAGGAGCGTCCCATCGTGTTGGACATGGCGTGTGGTGCTTCGGCGTGGGGCAAGGTTCGCACACTGCAAATGTACGGGATTCCAATTCCGCCGGGGTGGTTGTTGACCACCGACGGGAAGCCGACCCAGGACCCCAACGAGGGGAAGATACTGACGCCGGCAGGCGGACCGAGAGGATACGGCTTGGCACTGACTATGGGTATTTTAGCCGGTCCTTTGGTGGGTGGTTTGATGGCGACCGCAAAACAGGGCGACGCTACCTCAGAACACTTTTTCATCGCAATAAATGTGGCGAGTTTCACGGACTTTGACGAGTACGCCGCAGCGATAGATGAGGGCATCCGCGCGATTCAGGCGGCAAAACCGGTCGAGGGGGTGGATCAGGTATATCTACCCGGCGAGATCGAGTGGCGCAAACGTGAAGCGTGGGTTGATAGTGCCATTCCGCTTCATATCGATCATCTACGGGATTTGGCAAGTCTTGCAGAAGAGTTGAAGGTTGATATCTGTTGGGAATGGTAGGAAGGGCGGAAGGTGAGGATCGGCTGCCCAACCTCAGCGTCGCTGGACCTGGGTTGTTTCCGAATCCAAACCAAGCCTAGGTCCACAAGCGTTGTTCGTATCCCTTCGATTACGCGCTTGCTGCTACCACTGCCACTGCTTGGGACGCCACAGATGCGCTTCTTGGACGCCTAATTCCTCCAAGATCGGATCGAGTTCCGACAGTTCTCCGAGTTCTTCAGCATTATGCGCGTCGCTACCGATAAGTAGTTTCACTTCCCGTTCTAAGCACAACTGGTAAAACTCAACTAAGTGTCGCTGGTTGTACCGGATAAACTTTGGGCTAATCTCAATGGCGATTTCGCGCTGAGAGGCGAGGTCTAGCTGGTGGATCAGTCGTTTCTGATCGATGTGTCGCATCATCTCACTGCCGAATGCTGACACCTCCTCGTCGGACAGACGGAAGACATTCGGCGTCAGAACAAATGGATGGGCGACGGCATCGGTCAACGGACAGGCGATTGCAGCTTCAAACATATAGAGTTCATGGTTCGCAACTCTTTTTGGATTGCCGAGATCTGAGGGGAGTGCAACACCGCGTAGATGATAGTGGTTTGGTGCCATCAGAACATAATCAAAATATGATGCCATCTGGATATTGATGGACGCAACTCGGTATTCCAAAATGTGCGCTTCAACGCCGAAGTGGATCGGAATGGGCGATTCACTTTTCTGGATAATTCTTCTGCCCGCTTCTATGTTCTTGGTCTTATGCCCATACGCATAATCGTGATCGGTGATGCCAATTTCTTTTATGCCACGTTCCTGTTGAATTTTAATTATCTTCTCTAAATTGAAATCTCTAGCAGCACAGGGGGAGTGTCTCGTATGTATATGATAATCGCAGTTGAACATGCTTTCGACTCCTTCAATGAAGACAATCCCAACACAGCGGATGAATAATGTATGATTGCAAACAGATATTTACGGAATCTAACGTTGGAATTGCTGTATCGTTCCGATATTATGACAGATACTGAAAATGATTGCAAGCAAAAAAGATAAAAGATACAACTACCCCACGCAATGCTCCCATTCCTGATAGGCAGCCCTCCCTTGTTTTCACGCCTCTTTTTAGAGGGGCAAGTCTATTGAACGCCCCTGATCAGCCGACATATAGAATGCCTGCATCAGTTCAGTCAGGTTGCGACCGTCCTGAATCGTGATGTGCATCGGTTCGTCGCGCAGAATGCTGTTGACCCACTGCTGCATCGCTGATGGCGGCGGTTCAGGGCGCTGGGCGATGTATTCCGCTTTTTCTTCGTCCGAGAGTTTGCGCGTTTCAAAGTGCATATCGCCGTGATCAAGAACAATCGAACCTTCTGTTCCGTAGAGTTCGAGCATGTTCGGACCAGAACGGTGCGTCCACGAAACATCAATCACCCCAAGCGCCTTGTTCGCAAACTCGACGACCGAGACGCTGTTGTCGTCGATTGGGTAGTTGCCCGTGAAGTTATTAATCTTTGAAATCGTGCTCTTCGGTTCGCCCATGAGCCAGCGGATGATGTCCACCCGATGACAACCGAGATCGAACAACGCACCGCCGCCGGCACGCTTTGCATCGCCAAACCAGAAGCTGGGACCTTTGAACCATTGATCCAATCCCGCCGAGTGTGCAACACGCCCACGACCGAAGGTGAGATCACCCAAGAGACCGTCATCAAGGGCTTTCTTCGCAAACACCAGATCGGGGTTACACCGCGATGGCAGCGAGATCATGAACTTTACCCCTGCCCCCTCTACGGCTTCGATGATTCGGTCGCATTCATCGACGGTGATGGCGAGGGCTTTTTCGGTGAAGATATGTTTGCCCGCTTCCGCCGCTGCAACCATCACTCTGGGGTGATCTGAGGTTATCGCATTGACCACAACTGCGTCGATGTCATCCCGATCGAGGACTTGGTCCAGATCCGAATAGAAGGAAACGTTATATTCTTCGGCAGCCTGTTTGCCGCCGTATTCCTCTTCGTCCCAAACGGCGACCAGTTCGGTTTCTGGGTTTTCCAGAATTTGCCCCGCATAGCCTCTCGCGTGTACGTGAGCGAAACTGAGTTTAGCGATTTTTATCATGTTATGACTCCTTGTTGGAGAGGTTGGCGGTTCACGACTTATCCTCCTGTCCCTCGGGCGAGCGATGCCGCGATGGGAGCAGCTCCGGATCGTTGATATCAATCCAAAAATAGATCGATTCGCGCAGCATTGTCCACCCTTCATGAGGAAATGTTCCAATGATTTGCCGTTCAAATTCTTCGTGGAGCCGCCAAGCGAAGTCCTCGCTGTTGGTTGCTTCCAGCAGAATGGCAATCGCAGTTTGCACTGCATTGGCACCCCTAGTGCCCCAACCAAATCGGTCCGAGAAATGTAAAAGTGCTTGGCTTCGATCGATGGCGAGTTCTTTCGTCATTTCCTGGTATACGACGTCGATCTTGCAGGTGCCGTCTGGCTCGCGTTTCGCTTGGAATTCTACTAAGTTGAGCAGGCTGTCTGCTGGTTCTTCCGGCCAGTTGATGGTAGGTGTCATGCCTGACGGTTCTTCCGGTGGGGCGGGACTGGGTGGCATATACCGTTTCGGTCGTTTTGGCATGTGTGTTCCTCCTTGTCTCAATGTGCTTGCAGCACGGCGCGGATGGCGGTTGGTTGTTTTTCGTTTGAATCGCTAATTTGTTACGGTATTGTCCACTTGGTGTTGCCATCTCGATCTATGATTCTTATACCACTGCGAAATTCACGGTGGGATTCTAATTGATTCATAAGATTTGAACCCCTTTCGTGAATATTTATCTTATTACCAAGTAGAGGATGGGTTTTTAAGTCAATCGCCGGGGTCCCATTTCTGTTGTTGATGGATATACTGGTGCTGCCTTCCATTACCGCGTCTGCTGTAATTGCAGGCACCCCTGATTTATCGTAAAGAACCAGACTATTACCAATTATATTCAGGGACCCTAAAACAACCGCACGTTCCCCTTGATCATTATTGACGGCTATAGTTGTCCCAACCTTCTTATTGTCGAGTATTTGAATCGTTTGCTCCCCGCTTTCATCGTAAACGGCTATAAGATTTCCTTTTTCGTTACTATACATACCAACCGCCGGTCGCCCTGATGGATTGAAAACGATTACAGCACTCCCCTCTTGATTGGCACCTAATCCAATTGCAGGTTGTCCTGTGTCATAGTAGACTGTGAGTTTGCGACAATTAATCTCATCAATTACGTCGTTGATCTGTGCAACTGACGGTGGTGAAAGGACAGAGTTTACGCTCATCCCAACTAACATAATTGCCGCGCCCAAAACCGTATATCCCAACTTCTGTTTGTAATTCATTATAGTATTCCCCTTTCGGTTTGCCTTTGATAACTACAATTATCACTTCTTTACAAAACCTGCGCCGAGTCCTGACCGTAGGGGCGAGGTTTCCTCGCCCAATGGGTTGGGGAACCCAACCCCTACACATTCAATAGGTGTCGACCCGACTTTCCTCACACATAACACATTCCATAGCCCGTAGGTTGAGTTGAACAGTATCTATGGATCGTACCAAGTGTTCCACTTAGATTGCAAGGTTCTATTCCGCTTGAAATCTCCCGGCTAGTGAAACCCAACGCTTAACAGTGGATTAAATTGGCTGTTGGGTTTCACTCCATCTATCTATGAGCGGAGGTTGTTGAAGGGCAGAACTTTTATTGTCCCTGATAGAGATGCGTGTTTAAACGTTCAACCCAACCTACAGCACTACAAAACCTGTGCCGCATCCTGTAATCTTTTCAATGTTGATTCAACATCTAACGCTTTTGCCCAATCTGCCAAATAATCCAGATTCAGTGTTCCATACTGAACTTCATAAACCCGCAAGGCATCGGCAAATTGTTTCTCGCTGCCCCCGGAGAGTTGCGCCCATCTTAACTTTGCTAGAATGGTGTCTTCAGGGCTTGAAACTTGTAGACTGAAACCCATAATATCTTCAGCATATTTTCGCGAAAAACGGGACAGATCGAACGGCTCATCGGTTAGCATCCAAAAATCAATCTTATCTCCTTCGTTAGTATCAATTATGTTGAACATGCCTCCCGTGTCAATAGCATTAAGAATGCTGGTTTCAGACACATAAAAATCAGGTGGTGGAAAAGCATCAATTAATTTCTGAATCGTTGATCTCTGAAGTACAACCACCAAGTCTATATCGTGGGTAGACCGGGGTTCACCTTGCAGACTGGAAACCACAGAACCGGTCACCATATATTCGATTCCGAGATCTTCAAGCGTTTGAATTACCCTTCGGATCAGTCTTTCCGGTTGTAGCATTTCTCAAGACGCTCCATATAGAGTTTATGGAATTCTTCCTCATTTAGATCTGGAAATCTTTTCCGCAAGCCATGGATGAACAGTTTCTTGCTAAACTTGGATAGTTCAAATGCTTTCATCAGCCGTTGCTCAGGCGTCATGCGCCGAAGAATTTCAATATATTGTTTATGATTTGGCCGTTCTTTGACCTTCATATTCAATCACACTGTTATTCCTGTGAAATTTCTCCGTCAGAAGTTCGAGGACTCGTAACCTCCAAGAATAGATCCGCTAATCCGTATTCAACCATCTGAAAACGTGAAACCGTGACATCGCCACGGATCAATTCTTTCAGCAAGTTATTGGCTTCTGCCTCTGTCATCTGTGATTCGATCTGGATGAATGCATCTGCAATTTGTAGGGAAATTATATCCGATCTTTCCTCCAGAATTGCCTGAGCCGCTTCCATGCCCGACGCGACTTCGATTTCCAGTTGATGCCGATCGCTATACCGCTCGGAGATGTCGCGCATCTCTCCGTAAAATGCCAAGTATCCCCCGCTCAAGATGCCGACACGGTTGCACGGGGTTATGGCATCGGTCAGGCTGTTTGACGCCAGAATCACCGTTTTTCCCATCGCCCCCAGTTCTTGAATTAATGCCCCCATCTCCGCTTGCCCCTGTGGATCTAAGAGCGCGACGGGTGCGTCAATCAACCACACCAACGGATCGTGCAAAAAGGTTTTGGCTAAACACAGACGTTGTTTCTGTCCCAGTGATAGGTGTTCGATCTTTTCGTCTCGCAGCGTCGCCAGATCCATCAGATCCAGAACGTCTTGGATACCCGTCGCACGCTGTCCTTTGTCTAATCTGTATGCCGCAGCGAAAAACTCAAGGTATTCCTGAATAGAGAGGGGGGGATACCCCTCAAAGGTTTCGGGAATATAACCGATGAGTGGGCGGACAGCATGAAGGTCCTTTGTCGCATCGTATCCAGCAATCTCTATAGAACCGGAGGTCGGTTTAATCAGTGTTGCGATGATCTTGATGAGGAGTGTCTTACCTGAACCGTTTGAACCCAACAGTGCTAGCCGATCCCCAGCTTCCAGACGAAAATTCAGATCGGTAAGAATCGGTTTCTGCTCAAAAGATTTGCACAGTTCTTGCGCGTGAATCACAACTTGACAATCTCCGAAGTTGGGGAAAAGTTTCAAAAGTTCACAAAGGTAACACTCAAATCACATTATATCACGCAGATCTTGATTTGGAAATGGTAATTCTATAAAGGGAGCAGATTGGGGAACTGCGCCTGTTTATCTGTTGACGCAATCTTTCAATCTGTAGTATAATTAGCCGACGCACTTTTCAAATGATATTAGCTCTAAGTGCCTATTTCAAAATCTAAGGAACTATGGCTGAAGAAGCAGAAGTAATCAATTTTTTCGACATCCGAATTGAACATTTCCCTGACCGGAGTGCCCGATGGTTGCTCCAAGACACAGAGAACGTCCGAGGATTGTTAGAAATCGTCGCAGCCGAGTTGGTGGAACTGATAGATTTTAGCCAACTATCACAGATTAACAGAAGTTTTATTCCCGACAACCTTCGAGAACAGGAGTCTGACCTCGTATTTAGCGTTCCATTACACAGTGAATCAGAAACGGATGAACTGCTCATCTATATCCTCATTGAACATCAATCCACGGTGGATTTGACAATGGGATTTCGGGTGCCGTTCTACATGGTACAGATTTGGGATGCCCAACGCCGGGAGTGGGAATCGAATAATGTTCCCAAAAGCCAGTGGCGTTTCCGTCCGATTCTCCCGATTCTGTTTTATACCGGCGATCAGAGATGGAGCACTCCGTTGACCCTCAATGCAGTAATGGACCTCCCCGATGTGTTTTCTCGGTTTGTCCCACAATTTGATACACTGTTTCTCAGTGTAAAGGAGACAGATGAAGCGAACCTGACGAAAACCGATCATCCGCTTGGCTGGTTACTAACGGTTTTACAAAAGGAACATGCGAACAAGGAAGCGATCAGCACTGCGTTAATCGAAGCGATGTCGCACATCAACACTCTTGGAGACGCCCAATCGCAGCAGCGGCGACGGGCGATATCTTATCTGCTATTGCTGATTTTGCATCGCCGTCCGGCTGAGGAACATGAAGAATTACGAACACTCTTTGACCAACACATCCAACAAGTTTCGGACAGAGAGGAGGTAGGAATCATGGCACAGACAATGGCTGAACATCTCATTGAACAAGGTGAAGAACAAGGTGAAACACGAGCGAAACAGGAATCAATCCTCAAGCTAATGCGGTTCCGCTTTGATTATGTACCCGAATCTGTAACTAGTCAGATTACTCGGATACGGAGTCACTCGCATTTGGACTCGCTTTTTGAGAGAGTGCTGACCGCGCAGACACTTGATGAAATTGATTGGCAAAACCGTGATGGCTAAGAACCTGTGATATATCTCAAATCCGGGATTTTTGGGGCAAATCTTATACCCTAAAAATGGCTTTGTCACCTACTATTGAAATAGGTTCTAAACAACAAACTTTTTAGGCCCGATGCTTTATCGGGGAGGTATTGGGGAATACAACGTGCAGGCAGAATTGAGCATTGACGAACAGGTGGCACTTATACGCAGGGGCACGGCAGAGATTATCTCTGAGGGAGAGCTCGCTCAAAAATTGGAAGCCGCCAGAACAGAGCAACGACCCCTTCGCATCAAACTTGGATTGGATCCGACCGCACCGGACATCCACCTCGGCATTGCAGTTGTCCTACGCAAACTGCGCCAGTTTCAGGATCTCGGACACGAGGTTATCCTTATCATCGGCGACTTTACGGCGACAATCGGGGATCCGAGCGGCAAATCGAAAACACGACCACAGCTAACGGCGGAAGAGGTCAAACATAACGCGAAGACCTATGCGGACCAGTATTGCATGATTCTGGATGAGGACAAAACCCGCGTCGTTTTCAACAGTGAATGGCTTGATGAGATGTCTTTTGCGGATGTCATTAGACTGAGTGCCCAAACAACGGTGGCGCGTATTTTGGAGCGCGACGACTTTACAAATCGGCTTCAAGACGGTGCTTCGATTGGGATGCATGAGCTGCTTTACCCAATCTGTCAGGGCTACGATTCTGTCGTCTTGGAAGCAGACGTAGAGATGGGCGGGACGGACCAGAAATTCAATATCCTGATGGGGCGGGACCTCCAACGCGCCTATGATCAAGAACCTCAAGTGACGCTACTAATGCCCCTACTCGTTGGTCTTGATGGGGCTGAGAAAATGAGCAAATCGTTGGGGAACTACGTCGGGATCTACGAACCTCCCTCCGAAATGTATGCCAAGTTGATGTCCATCTCTGATGAGTTGATGTCTACCTACTTTGAGTTGGCAACGGATGTGCCGCTTGATGAGATTCGCGAGTTTGAGGAGCAATTGGCGGGCGGCACTGTTCACCCGAAGACAGTCAAACAACGGCTTGCCCGCGAGATTGTGACAATCTACCACAACACTAATGCGGCACAGGCAGCGGAAGCAGAGTTTGATCGCGTGCATCGCGATCGACAACTGCCGGACGATCTGCCCGAAATCGTTATTCCGGCATCTTCCCTCACCGACGGCAAGATCTGGATCGCTCATCTGATGCAGCAAGCCGGTTTTGCCCAGAGTTCCAGTGATGCGAGACGATTGGTGCAGCAGGGTGGGGTACGCCTCGATGGTGACAGGATCACGGATCCAAGGTTGGAAGTCGCTTTGCAGGGGGAAGCCATCTTGCAGGTCGGTAAGCGACGGTTTGCGAAGGTTAAAATATGATTTTTGTAACCAACGACGATGGGATTGATGCACCGGGCTTAAAGATTCTTGCAGAGGCACTCGAAACTCTCGATGAGGTTTATGTTGTGGCACCGGATCGGGAGCGGAGTGCTGTCGGTATGGCGATCACGCTTCATCAGCCACTCAGAGCGAAACAGGCTTGGGAGCGCGCCTACGCGGTTGATGGGACGCCGGTTGATTGCGTAGACCTCGCGCTGGGCACACTGCTCCCCGAACCCCCGAAATTGCTGGTCTCTGGCATCAATCGGGGACAGAATCTCGGGGCTGATATTCACTTTTCAGGCACCGTTGGGGCGGCAAAAAAAGGAACACTCGCAGGGGTTCCGTCGATTGCGGTTTCCCTCGCCTTAGAGGGGGTGGGAGAACAATCTGAATTCCACTACAAAACGGCGGGGACGATTGCGTGTCGTATTGCCAAGCAGGTGATCGAGAAGGGGATGCCAAGCCATATCCTGCTTAATGTCAATGTGCCGAATTGCCCGCTTTCGGCGGTTAGAGGCATCAAGATTACACGGCAAGATCGAGGGAACTACAGTATAAATGCTGTGACACGACTGGATCGGGGCGGACGCCCCTACTACTGGATCGGTGGAGATCGCACCCAAATTGACTTTGGAGGAGATACAGACCTCCATGCGATTCACAATCGGCGCGTGTCGATTACGCCGGTACAGCTTGATTTCACAGACCACGCCCTCATCACGCCACTAAAGGCTTGGCTGGATGATGAGAACATGCAACTCTAACCTGAAAACGAGGAGGAGACTTGCGCTATTTAACGCTTGTTCTCAAGGGGTGTTGTATCGGGCTGGCAAATGTTATTCCCGGTGTGAGCGGCGGTACGATGGCGGTTCTGCTTGGCATCTATGAACGACTGATTCGCGCCTTGCACCACATTGGATTTTCAACTGTTAGGAAACCTTTGGCAATTCTTACCTTAAAGAAAGGGGCAATATCTGAAGCGCGTGCGGAGTTGCATCGTATTGATTTTGGATTTTTGATAGCCATTACCTTCGGTGCACTGTTCGCTGTCGTAGCGTCAGCCCGATCAATCATTTATCTGCTGAATGAGCAACATGATCCGACCTACGGTTTTTTTTCTGGATTGGTGCTGACCTCTGTTATCATTCCATTCAAAATGCTGAAACGTTTTACCGTTAAAGAGGTTGTTTCCCTTCTTCTTGCTGCTGCGTTGACGGTGGGGTTGACACTGAGCATGAGCGGAGAACAGAGACTGGAGAGTGAGCGACGGAAACATAAACTGCAAGAAAGCCAACTCAGCGGAAGCCCAATCACAGGGGCGGAGGGTTCCACAGAGGAATCACAAGATGTTTCAACAGACGCAAATCACGCGGTTGGGGTGCTGCTTTATCTATTTCTGTGTAGTGCGATTGCGGTTTCTGCGATGATCCTTCCCGGCATCAGCGGCTCTTTCATCTTTCTTTTATTGGGTGTGTATTTCGACGTACTGGCGGCCGTGGATAGTCGTGACTGGGTTGTGATAGGGGTTGTCGCTTTGGGCGGTGTTGTCGGACTATTGGCGTTCACGCGATTGTTAAATTATGTCCTCGAACGCCATTACGATCTGACGGTATCCTTCTTAATTGGATTGATGCTTGCGTCGCTATACGGACTTTGGCCCTTCCGCAACTATGAAATGGTCGGTGAGGAACGGATTGACCTCGCTCATATTCTTCCACAAGCGAACATGAATCTGGCTATCACAGGTTTAGCTGCGCTGATCGGTTGCGGGGTGGTTCTTCTGTTTTATCGCTTAGAAAATAAAAAAGGGTGATATTTATAGCAAAGTTTAGAATTATAGTAGATTTTAGAATTACTTAGACACTCCCAATACACAGCCAACCCCCTAAATCCCCCTTATCAGGGGGACTTTGAAAATTTTGCGCAGGTTGGAGTTATTGGTAAATGTCTACTTATTTATCTAATTCACCATAATTGGACACTCTGTACCGGCGAGGGGAAAATCCGGGCTATCACCCCGGTAGGTGCGGTTTTTAACCGCACCGCATCGGCGCAGTTGGAAACAGCGCCTACCAAATATGGTGACCATCGGCGCAGTTGGAAACAGCGCCTACCAAACATGGGGAGCGAAAGGGTCTATTTATTTTTAGAATCCACTATAATGTCCCTTAAAAACATCAAAGAAAATCTAACCGAACTTCAAGCCACTGCGGTTGAAGCCTACCGTCAACGGTTAGCTGAAACTGTGCCAGAGGTTGAGATTCTCGACGCTTTTGCAACGGATGGTATTATCGAAGTGAAATTGAACGATGCCTCCGCACGAAATCCCGCCACGGGAAAGCGCGTTGTGAAACTCTCGGTTGAGGTAGAGGATCAGTTTAACGTGACTTTACTGCCCTATGTCGTTCCACATGAAAACTGATTGAAAGGATTTTTTTTTCGAGAAATTACTCTTTATGAAAACAGTTGGTTTTTTCGTTAATACCGCCAAACCCCACGCGCTACAGGTCGCTACGGAGGCTTGCGATTGGCTCAGAAAGCATGGAGCAAAGCCGCTAGTTCCCGACGCGGAAGCTGCGCTACTCGGTCTAGCAGGTGCGGGCTGTAATCGGCGTGAATTGGCTGCACGGTGTGATCTATTGTTAGTCCTCGGCGGTGATGGCACACTTCTCGATGCTGCACATATACCCGAAATCGAGAATGTTCCAATCCTCGCTGTGAATCTCGGCAGTCTCGGTTTCCTGACCGATGTTCCGCGTGACCAACTTTACGCTGCCTTGACCAACGTTTTTAACGGTGACTACAAAATTGATCGTCGGATGATGTTAGAGGTCAGTGTCGATAACCATGAGGGGAGTTTTTCCAATTCTTTTGCCCTCAACGATGTTGTGATTCGCCACTATACGCAACTCATCGAATTGGAAACCTATATTGACGGCGATCCATTTGTCACCTACGACGCTGACGGACTGATTATCGCGACATCAAGCGGTTCAACCGCCTATTCGTTAGCGTGTGGGGGCCCAATCGTTGAACCGCATCTGAACGCAATACTCTTGACACCGATTTCGCCGCATTCGTTAACGATGCGCCCTTTTATCGCACATGGAGATTCAGAGATTACGGTGGTTATGCAGTCCGATTATAGCAGCGTCAATCTGCTTGTCGATGGTTCGCGCGAGACACACTCGGTTGCTCCCAATTCCTTAATTCGTGTGCGTAAAGCGGATAAGACAATCCAACTGATTCGTTCTCACCACCAGAGCAATTATGAGGTCTTACAGACGAAATTAATGTTGGGAGAAGGAACAAAGCGAAAGACGTGAGATGTGATGCGTGAAACGTAAAACGTGAAAATTATTTGTTCGTTGGTACAGTTGCTGGAAACGGAGGCTGCTCGTGATGGAACGAGAGGTGATAAATTGGATCTTTGGAAAAATACAGAAGATGAGGCGAAAACAGAGCGACACAAAGCGTGGGAGACTTTTATCGCTAACAATCGCAAAAGAAAAATATATGTGGATCGGGAGGTCGATATTTCTCGTTTATGCGATGAGATGAACGATATGGAAAAGGAATTTGAAAGATGATCTATGGAGGTCTGTCTTCGCAGCATCGCCTAAACCTTCTATTGTAATCATCGTAGGGAACGCAGATCTGCGTTCCCTACAACAATAAATATTGACCGTTCAAAAGGTTTATCCTTATAACCTGCACGAACCATGAATAACCGCAATAGAAAACCGAATCGGTTACAGGATTACGATTATTCCCAGGCGGGCTATTACTTGGTGACAATCTGCACGCAGGACAAGGTTAATTATTTTGGTGAAATTGAAAAGGCGCGAATGCAGTTAAACGATATTGGCCAAATTGCAACGGATTGTTGGCAGGATATTCCCGAACATTTTCGCAATACGGCGTTGGATGAATTTGTCGTAATGCCAAATCATATACATGGAATTGTTGTGATAAAGGGTAATGATTTTTTAAGGGACGACGGTGTAGGGAACAACGATCGTTGTTCCCTACGAAGAGCCCGCAACATGGAATTATTACCAAAGATCATCTCACAATACAAATCATCGGTTACACGAATGGTAAGAAAACGATGGGGAAATCACAGCTTTGGTTGGCAGAAATCATTTTATGACCATGTCATAAGGAACGACGCAGATTTACATCGTGTCCGTACCTATATTCAAAACAACCCGCTGAACTGGGAATTAGATCGAGACAACCGAGCTAATTATCTTTATCAGCCGACAATCCATCCCACTGAACCAAGAGATTAAATGATGCCATGATTGAAGAACTGTATATAAGCAATGTTGCCCTTATTGATAAGCTTCAGTTGGAGTGTTCCGCCGGTCTGAATATTTTCACCGGGGAGACGGGTGCGGGCAAATCTGTGATCTTAAACGCTGTGGGGCTTGCACTCGGTGAACGTGGCAGTGCTGGACTTGTGAGAGATGGGGCGACCAACGCAAAGATTCAGATCGCGGTTGCGCTGCCCCCGGACCATCCTGTGTGGGCTGGTTTTAACGATTCGGAGTTTGCCGATGCTTTAGATGCAGAGGAAACGTTGGTTTTATCCCGACAGGTCAACGCAAATGGGCGCAGTCGTTGCCACGCGAATGGACAGTTGGTGAGCCTAACATTCTTGAGTGCTATCGGTGATTTACTCGTCGATATTCACGGTCAGCATGCACACCAATCGCTCTTCCGGTCCGAAACCCATCTCGATCTCCTTGATACGTTTGGCAGACATGAAGCACTGAAGGCGGAGGTCTGTAAAAAGTACGACGAACTCCACGCCGCCCAAGCAAAACTCGCTGATTATTCCCAGACGCTCCGTGAAGCGACTCAGGAGAAGGATTTGTTGGAATTTCAACTTGAAGAACTAGAGGATGCCCAACTCCAAGAGGGAGAGGAGGAGGATCTTGTCAGCGAACGCCATCTCCTCAGCAATGCGGAAACCCTCTTTGAATCAGCCAATGAACTCTACGCGCAGCTCTATGGCAGTGACCTATCAGAATCTTCGACACTGGATGGACTGAAAATAGCGAACCGCACCCTATCTAAACTTTGCGAATTAGATGGCAGCCTGTCAGAATTGAATGGGCGTTTTGAGTCCGCGCTGTATGAGTTAGAGGATATTGTCTATCAGATCCGCGATTATCGTGATAAAATTGAGTTTAATCCGCATCGGCTTTCAGAAGTTGAAGAACGTCTAGACCTCATCCATCGACTCAAGCGAAAGTACGGCGATTCAATCTCCGAACTTTTAGCGTACCAAGCAGAAGCCTCACAGAAACTTGAGGAACTTCAATTCGGTTCGGAGCGGATTGAAGAGTTGAAGGATCAGATTCACCTTGTGACAGAAGATGCCCAAAAACTCGCAATTGAATTATCCAAGAAACGGAAAGAGACCGCGACCCAACTTGAAGCTTTGATTGAGCGTGAACTCCAGACGCTGGGAATGGAAAAAGCGGTTTTTCAGATCCTTGTGTCTCCGATTGAATCCGCCGAGGGGCCCTTGGAGATTGAGGGGAAACGTTATGAGCTGCGGACTGACGGGATGGATGAAATTGAATTCTTTATCTCTCCCAACGTTGGATCCGAGCCAAAGCCGTTGGCGAAAATAGCATCGGGCGGGGAAATCTCGCGCGTGATGTTAGCATTGAAAACTGTGCTTGCCCAAGTTGATCTGATTCCGACAATGATCTTTGATGAAATTGATGCAGGCATCGGTGGACGTACTGCGGATATCGTCGGACAGAAACTGAAGGAACTTTCACGTTTCCGTCAAGTCTTTTGTATCACTCATCTGCCACAGATTGCGCGTTTTGCGGACCAGCATTTTCGGGTTGAAAAAGATGAGGACGGAAATCGCACAACAATCACGGCAAAACTCCTGACACCGGAAGAACGGGTTGAAGAGGTAGCTCGGATGCATGGCGGTGAAGCGACGGTGACAACGCTCGCACATGCGAGGGAGTTGTTGGAGGGACAGTAGCGTATGGAAGATAGATTTATTCAAGAGAGTGGTACAAATGTCTATACCGGCTGTGAATTGCTGGTCAAGGGTGCCCTCGAAGGCCAAGCCAATTTGCTTACGGGATACCCCGGTTCGCCGTTGGCAGAGGTGTTCGACGTCATGAAAGCCAACGCAGGACTCCTCAAAGAACACGGTATCCTCGCGCAGATTGCCAACAATGAAGCCCTCAGCATCGCAAGACTCAACGGCTCACAGATGGCGAATTTACGCGCTGCTGCCTTTATGAAGAACGTCGGGATGCATGTGGCATCCGATGCGTTGGCGATTAGCAATTTAGCGGGGACAACGGGCGGTGCGGTTGTCGTCGTTGGAGACGACACTTGGGGATCGAGCACGCAGGTGCCGGCGGATTCACGCTTTTTAGCCCGTCACCTCTACACGCCGGTCGTCGAACCGAGCACATTTCAGGAGATGAAAGATTGGTTGAGCGCTGCCTTTGAGATCTCTGCCAGATCTAATCTGTATGTCACTTACATAGTAACGCTTAATCAGGCGGAGGGTGGTGGAAGTGTCGAACTGCGCCCGAACCGTTATCCTGAGACCTCTACGAAAAATCAGACAGTAATTGATACAGCGTTGATCGACGGATCAAACCGAATTATTTTGCCGCCGGACACACCTCGGATTGAGATTGAGACCTTAACGGAGCGGTTCCCGAATGCGGTCAAGAGTGCACGAGAACATAACCTGAATCAGATCTACCACTTGGCTGATAAAGAACATGAGATTGGCTTTATCGCCTCCGGGCTGGGGTATTCCTATCTCGAACACGCGCTTTACGAGCTGGAGTTCCAGGGACGGATTCCAATCCTTAAACTTGGATTGACACATCCGGTCGATGAAGATATTGTGCGTGAATTTGCATCGCATGTACGCGAGATCTACGTCGTTGAGGAGAAGCGACCGCTACTTGAAAAAGACATCAAGGCGATTGTCGGTCGATTTTATCAGAATGGCGAAATGGATCGGCTTGTGCAGGTGTGGGGCAAGGAATTTCCGGACGGTTTGGAGGGAATCCCGGATTCGCTTGGGCTTAACCCAACGATACTGATACAACGACTGATTCCGCTGCTTCGGCATAAGTTCGGGGGCAAAGACAGGTCTATCGCAATTGATACAGATGTGCTTATCCGTGAGGAGCAACATCTCGAAGGGGTCAAGGCATATCAGGTTGACATTCCCGCACGAACGCCTACCTTCTGTCCGGGTTGCCCACACCGAGACTCCGCGAGTGTTTTCAAAGAGATTGCCGATCAGTTTATGGATACGAAATATATGGAGAGGCACCATGCACGGTCTTCCGTTGACCTCGTCTTTCATGGAGACATCGGCTGTTACTCAATGCTGAAATATGAGCCGTTTCCGCGCTTGATGCACAACCTCTCGGCGATGGCACTCGGCGGCGGGGCGGGTGCCGGTATCGATCCATTCATCACGAATAAGCAGATTGTTTTTATGGGGGATTCCACGTTTTTCCACGGCGGGATGTCAGCGATTTCTGATTCGATTAAGAACGGTCAAGATCTGACCTACGTGATCTTGGACAATCAGACAACTGGGATGACAGGGCATCAACCTACGCCATCGACGGAAGATGATATCCTCGGCAATCCGACCTTTGCACAGGACATCGAAAAGGTTGTCGAGGGACTCGCGGGCGATGCCGATCTCTTTATTATCCGAACCAACCCGGAGAATCGGGTAGAGTACAAGAGACTGGTCGAGGAGACGGTTCTCAAGCCGGGTGTCAAAATTCTCATCGCCGACAAGGAGTGCGGCATCACCTATCACCGTCGGCTGCGCCGTGAACAACAACAAACAGTCAAAGAACGCGGTTTTCTGTCAGTCGAAAAACATATCAATATCACCCCCGAGGTCTGCGAGTTCTGTCTTGAGTGTACCAACGCCACTGGTTGTCCCGGCTTGAAAATAGCCGAGACAGATTATGGGCCAAAGATTGGAATTGATCAATCGAACTGTGTATCTGATGGTGCTTGTGCGCGGATTAAGTGGGCGTGTCCCTCCTTCGAGGAGGTGACTGTTACTCGTAAGCGTCCACCACGCCAACAGGTGGATCTGGCTGTTATGTCAGCCAATTCTTCGGAGTTGCCGCCACCGTCGCCACGGACCTTTGACCAGACGTGGAGTGTTCATGCCGCAGGCGTCGGCGGAATGGGGATTGGTACAATCTCCAAGGTTCTTGTGCTTGCAGGGCAGGCGCAAGGGTATCATATAAAGTTCTTCGACAAAAAGGGATTGGCAATTCGTAACGGAGGGGTCTACACGAACCTTATTTACTCGAAAACAGCGGTGGAACTCTCCCCGATTATTCCGTATGGGAAAGCGAATCTGCTAATCGGCATGGATATGTTGGAAGCGGTGCGTGGGCTCGATGCCAAAGCTGGATTTTGTGTTGCATCAACCGATCGAACGGCTGCCGTCGTTAATACCGCTAAAACGGACACGGTGACGACACTCATCGGTCAGGACGATTTCAAACTGGCGGATTTGGAGAATTGGTTACAGCGCTACACCGACGCAGATGCCTATTTTGGGGTGGATGTGTTCGAGATTTCCGAAAGGCATCTTGGCAATAAACTCTATGCCAACATGATGCTGCTCGGTGTTGCTTTTCAGCGGGGGCATTTGCCTCTTGAGCTTGAAAGTATTCAATCGGCGTTAAAATTGGCTGTCAGACCCGCAGACTTAGAAACGAATCAGCGCGCTTTTGACATGGGTAGACGCCTCGCCGTAGATCCAGACGCTTTTGCGACGGGACCGCAGCGGCAAACGTACAAAACTTTACTCCGAGAGAAATGCGAAAGTTTAGCGCGTAAACGACGAGGTGAAGCGCTCGCGCACGAATATGAAGTGCTTGTTCAGCAGACGGTAGAAAGGCTGGAATTGGATGACGAAACCAATCGAATCTTTGCCTTGTATGTGTACGACTTAATCCAATTCGAGAATATGGAGTATGCCCGTCTGTATGTTGAAAAGGTTAAACAGACCCATTCCAGAGATTTGTCTGAGATGGACTACCGTGCAACGAAAGCCGCGATTAAATATCTGCATAAGGTTATGCTCATCAAGGACGAAGTATATGTGGCGCATCTGCTGACCAGCGAGACTAAATTAAGGCGTGACAGGGAGTTGTACAACGTCGATGAATCGAATGGGGATAAGATCAGATACGTCCACCTCAACCGTCCCCGCTTCACCATTATGGGTCGAGATCTTCAGTGGGACATGAATACCAAGAACTGGCAGCTAAATTTAATGAAACGGATGCGGTTCCTTAGACGTTTGCTATCGCAATGGCATAAACTAGAAAAAGTGTTCCGAGATTGGTATATCGCTGAAGTGATTGATACCTTTGCACCGCACGATAGAGAGAGCTATGAAGATCATGTCAGCGCGATAGAAGTCCCTGAAGAGGTGCGTGGATATCGAGAGGTGCGTTATCCAAAGATGGAAAACGCCAGAAAAAAGGTCGAAGAATTATTGCGTAACGCATAAGGTTTTCATATTTCACTTCACACGTCATGCAAATCACAGGTCAAACGAAAATCGTTGGCATTATCGGTGACCCGATCAAACATAGTCGCTCTCCGCAGATACACAACGCAGCAATTGCCGCACTCGGCTTGGATTATGTCTATGTTCCCTTTCATGTTCAGTCTGACAATTTGAGCGCAGCGATTGAGGGGTTCAAGGCAGCCAATGTAGTCGGTATTAACGTAACGATTCCACACAAACAAAATGTAATCCCGTACCTTGATGAGATTTCAAGGGAAGCGACGCTCATCGGTGCCGTTAATACGTTGATTTTCAGAGATGGAACAATCAGCGGCGAGAATACAGACGCCCCCGGTTTCTTACAAGCGATGCAGGAAGAGGGGTTCGACCTGCCTCACGGAGGCTCGGCTGTCATCATTGGCGCGGGTGGGTCAGCGCGCGCAATTGTCGTTGCCCTTGCCCTTGCCGGGGTACAAACGATTTGCATTACCAATCGTACCGTTTCGAGAGCGGTCGCGCTTGCCACGGATCTTTCAGAGAAAACAGACTCGTCAATCTACGGAATAGGGCTTGATGATCCCCAGCTACCAAACGCTGTGGGAACGAGTCAGTTAATCGTCAATACAGCATCCACTAGTATGGATGTTTCGCACCCGTTGTTGATTGATCCTGAGTGGTTAGCACCACAATCCATCGTTTACGATATTGTCTACACGCCTCCCGAAACGCGCCTTCTACAAGCTGCGGCGGAGAAGGGTTGTCACACAATCGGCGGCTTGGGTATGCTTGTCCATCAAGGAGCGATTGCTTTTGAGAGATGGACCGGTGTCAATCCGCCTGTGGAGATCATGCGGCAAGCACTCCAAGGTGCATTCGATTAGAAGTGAGAGGTCAATTATGAGTATTGAAAATTCTTTTTCTCCGGGAACCCCGTCATCCGCACCAATTAAGGTGGATATTTTTCATTCGCAGTATCTTATACAGCCAACTGAACATTTGCCGGCGAAAGACATTCGCGAGTTAGCTGCCTACGTGGATGGGCGGCTGCACGAAATGAGTCGAAAGACATCGCGTGATAAGTTCGACATCGCGATCATGGTCGCATTACAAATTGCGGCGCAGATGTGCGAAGATCAGAAACGGTTTCAGCAATCGATCCATCGCATGATCGAGGCACTTGAGAAAGCGGTAGAAGGTAAATCTGCTCCTGAACCAGACTCATCTACATCGCTATTCAGTTAGAAATTCTCACATAGGTCTTAGGGTATAATCACTGAATTTCGTAGACGACATTCACCGTGACCGTGATCTGGAGTTGACCAGATTGGATGGGGGTTTCTACCGCTGCTGCGTCAGCAGCAAATGCGAATTCGAGATTGACAGGTCCCGGGGGATAATAATCCCCTGACTCGGAGATGGAGATCGGCTTTCCAAGCGTGACTCCACCTTCGGTTGCTAATGTTTGGGCTTTTGCTTGTGCATTTTCCATCGCGGCCACGCGAGCCTGCATTTTTAATTTTGTGGGATCCTCGATTGTGAACTGAATCGAGTTGATCTCCACCAAATCCCCGCCAGCTTCCGCTGCATCGTCAATCACACTTCCAACGGTGTCCAAATCGCGGATCTTCGCAGAGACGGTATTTGTCACGTTATATCCCCGAAACTCTCGTCGCCCTTTGCTGTAGTCATATCGCTGGTGAATGCTGAAATGCTGGGTCTGAATATCTTCATCAAGGAGACCGTTGCCTTTTAGTGATTCGATCACTCCCGTCATTGCTTCAGCGGCTTCTGTCCGTGCCTGTTTCACAGAGTCCCTTTCCACCGAAACTCCGATACTTAGCACGACCACATCGGGGTCCCCTGCGACGATACCTGTCCCGCTCACTCGAACCGTTTTTTCTGTTTTCTCCCTATTGATAACCTCTATGGTACGTTCCTCCGGTTCAACCGAAACCTGCACATCGTCCCCCAAACTACCTGCTACTATCACCAAATCGAACAGGTTTATCTCCCCATCCTGATTCACATCTCGCGGGGATGCGACAAAATCAATGCCTGCTTGGGTGTTTAGAAGCGGAGTCAATTCAGCAGCGGTGAGTTCAGATTCTGATTCGGGCTTAGTTCCCTCATCTGCAGCGCACCCGCTCAACAATATCATCAGACAGATGAGAGGGCAGATAAATTTAACTTTCATGGCTAAGATCTCCTTTTTATGGTAGATTTTAGAATTACTTAGACACTTCCAATGGACATGTACAGATCGGGAAATCTGTACCCACAACCAACCCCCTAAATCCCCCTTATCAGGGGGACTTTGGGAAATGTCCACTTATTTCTCTAATTCACCATAGTTCATTAGTTCTAGGACTTACGCCCTTCCGTAGGGAACAACGATCGTTGTTCCCTACAGGTTCTTTGATGAAGTCCCCACTGTAGTTGCCCGATTCATCGGGCGTGGGTGGGACTGTCGGCGATAAATCGCCGAACTACAGGGATTGGACGTTTAACTGCGTAAGTCGTAAATTCATTTTTCACGTCTGTAGGTCGATTTTCCAAAATCGACGGTTTGGTTTCGAGATGTGAATCTCGACCTACTTTACAGGAAATAACGTTCCTTCTGCTTGGCGGTCTCATATTCCTCATAAGCCTGCTGCACAGTGTCCACCTCAGAGACTTCGGCGATGGGCACATCCCACCACGATTCGTAACTGGGGACGCGCTTCTCGAAATCGACATCGACCTTAATCACCGTTGTGCGGTCAGCAGCTTTTGCCTCTCCGAGTGCGGCTTTCAGACTCGTTGCTGAATCTGCCTCAATGACGTGTGCGCCCAGGCTTGCGGCATTCGCCACCAGATCCACAGGCAACACTCCTCCGTCAAGTTGACCCGTGGTGTCGTTACGATAGAGGAATTTCGTTCCAAAACCTTGCGCCCCTGTTGCTTCGGAAAGCCCATTGATGCTGCTGTGACCGTAGTTGTTCACCAGCACGATGGTCAGTTTGTACCCTTCCTGAACCGCGGTCATGATCTCCTGCCCCATCAGCAGGTAGGAGCCATCACCGACCAGCACGTAGACTTCGCGGCTTGGGTCTGCCATTTTGATGCCTAGACCGCCTGCGACCTCGTAACCCATGCAGGAGTAGCCGAACTCCACATCATACCCCTTGGGATCGCGAGTGCGCCACAGTTTCTGGAGATCACCCGGTAAACTGCCCGCCGCACCGATAAGCACATCCTTCGGATCTGAGAACTCGTTTACCACGCCAATGACCTCGCCTTGACTAAGGATCTCGGTCTGATCTGGATGATAGATTCTGTCGACTTCGGCGTCCCATTCCTCGCGTAATTTTGCGATTTGGGCGGCGTAGTCCAGATTGACATGATAGCCTTGAACAGCATCACCGAGTTCCTCAAGTGTTACACGTGCATCTGCGGTCAGCGGTAACGCTGCGTGTTTAGCGGCGTCAAACTCCGCTACGTTGATGGTGATGAAGCGCACGTCTGGATGTTGGAATGCCGTCTTCGACGCTGTGATGAAATCGCTCAGGCGGGAACCTGCTACGATGATAAGGTCCGCGTCACGGGCGATGATATTCGCTCCCAACGTACCAGAGACACCCATGCCGCCCAGACATTGCGGGTGGTCGTAGCGGAGTGAACCTTTGCCTGCAAATGTTTCGGCAACGGGGATGCCGGTCTGTTCGGCAAAACGAGCGAGTGCATTTGTAGCCTCGCTATATTTCACGCCGCCGCCTGCGATGATAAGCGGTTTCTTGCTGGCACGAATCCATTCAGCAGCCTGTTTTAGCGCGTTGATGTCGGCGCGTGGACGTGGAATTGACTGGACGCGCTTCTCAAATAGCGCGGTCGGATAATCATAGGCTTCGGCTTGTACGTCCTGTGGTAATGCCACTGTGACGACACCTGTTTCGGCCGGTGAGGTTAGCACACGCATCGCCTCTGGCAGCGCGGTAATAATCTGTTCCGGACGGTTGATTCGATCCCAGTAGCGTGAGATGGGCTTGAAGCAATCGTTCACCGAAATGTCTTGGGAACTGGGGGATTCGAGCTGCTGCAGGACGGGAGCGACGAGCCGTGTTGAAAAGATGTCGCCCGGCAGCAGCAGGATTGGTATCCGATTGATTGTCGCACCCGCAGCGGCGGTGACCATGTTGGTTGCGCCGGGTCCAATAGAAGAGGTACACGCAAAGGTGCGTAGGCGGTTGGTCATCTTCGCAAATGCCGCAGCGGTATGCACCATCGCTTGTTCATTGCGTGTCTGATAGAACCGGAAGGAATCTGCATATTGATGCAGTGCCTGCCCCACTCCCGCGACGTTGCCGTGTCCAAAGATGCCGAACATACCTGCGAAAAACTGATGTTCGACGCCATCGCGTTCAACATATTGGTTTTTGAGGAATTCGACGACAGCTTGTCCCATCGTCAATCTTTGAGTTTTCATAGTAGTCCCCCATTCTTGAATCACAATCTGTTATAGGTCGATTTAATTCCCCGCACGAAGTTAATAGAGATAGTTGTCGCTTGATACCGATTTGCGATCCCAATAAATTTTAGCACACAATTGGTCTGTTGGATAGGGGATAAACTCACATAGCAGGAAAAAAGAGGGATATGCTGAAGCAATTCTAATTGACGTTTCGATGTCGAGATATGAATCTCGACCTACAGACTTGCGCTATTTTAGAATCACCATTCGTCGCAAAGCGGTATAATCACCCGCACGAAATTGATAGAAATAGACTCCACTTGAAACCGATTCTCCACTATCGTTATGACCTTCCCAATAGGCTGCCTTTGGCCGATCCGTATAATCCCCCGCGGGTTGATGCCCCAAATCCAACCGCCGCACTAACGCCCCTTTTGTGTCATAAATGGTGAGGGTTACATCAGCGGGGTGGGCGAGGCGATATGGTATCCATGTCTCTGGATTAAACGGATTGGGGTAGTTTGGGAGCAGGGCGGTCTCGGCGGGAGTGAGCATGGCTAGCAGTGCTTTGAGATTAGCGATACCATGCCGAAAGGTGAGGGAGCCGTCATCCGCGGTGTGCGCCTCAGCAATCCATTTTTGAACCGTTTCAGGAGTGATATGAAGGCTCATAGTTATCGCGTGAAATGACCGGCGTTCTCTAAGGGCTATGGGTGCTGCGGAAGTCGTTGTTTCATCAAGGTGTGCGCTGACCGCAACCAAATCAAAGATGTTGACCATGCCATCGCCGTTGACATCTCCCGATAATCTTTCTCCTGTTTGTCCAAATAGTGTTCCGATCGCTGCCAAATCGACGAGATTTACGATACCGTCTTGGTTGACATCATAGATGGCTATCTGCGGCACTGTATTTGTTAGCGGTGCGACGTTCCACAGGAGTACTGTGCCATCGTCGCTCCCGCTTGCGAGCGTGTAGCCATCCGGACTGAATGCAACACTATTGACCTGATACGAGTGCCCCGTGAAGGTCGCTGTGAGTTGCCTTGTGACAATATTCCACAGCTGCACCGTGCCCCCCGTTCCCCAAGCCTCAGTTCCAGTTGCGAGTGTTTTGCCATCTGGACTGAATGCAACACTGCTGATAGGGATCCCATCGCCCCTGAGAGTAGCTGTGAGCTGCCTTGTGTCAACATCCCATAACTGTACTACTATGACATCAGGACCCCAATTCCTATGTCTACTCGCGCTGGCGAGCGTTTTGCCATCTGGACTGAATGCGACACTGCTGATAGGGATCCCATCGCCCCTGAGAGTAGCTGTGAGCTGCCTTGTGTCAACATCCCACAACTGTACTATGCCATCAGGACCCCAATACCCATATCCACTCGCGTATGCGAGTGTATTTCCATCTGGACTGAACGCTAAACTTCTAACACCGTTCGGGGCTCCCGTGAGGGTAACCTTGAGTTGTCCTGTGTCAACATCCCACAACCGTATTCCAGTGTCTTGTTCCCAACTTCCACGACTGCTTTCCCAACCGCCCCCAGTTGCAAGTGTACTCCCATCCGGACTGAATGCTACGCTTAAAACAGAGTCTGTGTGGCCTAAGAGGGTGTTTTTGAGTTGTCCGGTATGTACGTCCCACAGTCGTATCCTGCTGTATCGCGAATCGCCACCTGTGTTGTCGTAACCTACACTTGCGAGTGTGGTGCCATCCGGACTAAACGCTACACTACTTACACCGTCCTCATGTCCTCCAAGAGTGTGTTTGAGTTGTCCTGTCGCTCCATCCCATAATCGTATCCTTGGGTCTTGCCAATCTCCTCCAGTTGCAAGTGTAGTGTTATCTGGACTGAACGCAATACTGGTGACACTGCCCGTATAATCCCGAAGGATGGTTTTCGGTTTCCATGTGGCTGCATCCCGTAGCCACACTGTGTTGTCCCCACCTCCAATTGCCAATGTCGTGCCATCTGGACTGAAGACTACACTTTCGGTGCCCTCCGCATGCCCTGCGAGGATCGCCATAGATTCACCTGTAGTAACATCCCACAGTTGCACTGTGCCATCTAGCCAACCTCCCCCAGCTGCCAGCGTGGTGCTATCCGGACTGAACACGATACTATGATACCGACGTGTATTCCGGGCGAGAGTGCCTGTGAGTTCCCCGGTGCGTGCTTCCCACAACCGTACTGTTTGGTCCTCACTTCCACTTGCGAGTATGTTGCCATCTGGACTGAATGCTACGCTCGTAATACTGTTTCTGTGCTCCGTGAGAGTGGCTATGGGTTTCCCTGTAATACCGTTCCACAGTCGCACCGTTTTGTCATCGCTGCCGCTTGCGAGTGTGGTGCCATCCGGACTGAACGCGACACTGTTAACGTCGTCCGTATGCCCTGTGAGGGTGGCTTTGAGTTGGCCTGTGGCAACATCCCATAGTCGGACGGTCTGGTCTCTGCTCCCACTTGCGAGTGTGGTGCTATCCGGACTGAACGCTAGACTATAGATATGGTCTGTATGCCCCGTGAGGGTGGCTTTAAGCTGTCCTGTAGCAATGTCCCACAGTCCTACTGTACTACCTCTTCCATCCGAACTCTCTTCTATGCTTGCGAGTGTGGTGCCATCTGGACTGAGCACGACACTTGAAACTCCTATAATGAGATCGAGTGTTGTGCCGGTACTGGTATCGTAGATCCATGTCCCAATAGCGCCTGCAATCGCCAGACGGTTTCCGTCGGGGAAATACGCTATCTCCCCTGTTATCCAACCTTTGCCCAAACGTCCTTTGGCGCTATCGGGTAAACTCCATTTGGTATAGTCTTGGGCATAGGTATTTGGCAGAAATGCAAATATTGCCGAAGAGAGGAACATGAGTGTGAAAAATTGTGCTGTTTTCATCGGTTCGATTTCTCCATATAGATGAGGGTGCCGTTCCTACTTCAAAATAAGCATCTTGCGCGTTGCTGAATAACCTTCTGCGGTCAAGTTGTAGAAATAGCTTCCACTCACGACCTGTTCTCCGCTCTCGTTGCGACCATCCCAATAGGCTGCCTTTATCCGATCAGTATAGTCCCCTGCAGGCTGATAGCCTAGATCGAATTGACGGACCACCACGCCTTTTGTATCATAAATGGTGAGGATTACATCGGCATCCTTGGCAAGGTGGTACGGTATCCATGTCTCCGGGTTGAATGGGTTGGGGTAGTTTGGGAGCACTGCGGTTTCGGCAGGAGTGAGCATCGCTAATAGCACATTGAGATTAGTGATACCGCACCGAAAAGTGAGTGAGCCGTCATCTGCTGCGTGAGCCATATCAATCCACCCCTGAATCGTCTCTCGGTGGAGATTTGAGAGGTTCCCTCTCTTTCCTTTATAGGGGGGCAGAAATGGGATTGGCGCGGTGGGGATCATGGTTTCACTAAACACGACAGCAACCTTGACGAGATCCAGAATATCAACAAGACCGTCTCCGTTGAGATCTGCGTTATTCTGCCCTATCCTTCCCAAGTTTGATCCAACGAGCGTCAAATCCAAAATGTCCACTACACCGTCGCGGTTCACATCTCCGAGCAGTGAGGGTTGCGTTGTGGGAGTAAGCTCCCACAGGAGTACCGTGTCGTCATAACCTCCAGCTGCGAGCATGGTACCATCCGGACTGAACGCTACACTATTGATACTAGCCGTATGGCCTATAAGGGTGGCTTTGACTTGTCCGGTGGAGACATCCCACAACCGCACCGTTCTGTCTGACCCCCCGGTTGCTAGCGTCCTGCTATCTGGACTGAATGCCACACCGGAAACATTTGATCTGTGAGCGGCGAGCGTGGCTTTGAGTTGCCCTGAAGGGACATCCCATAGCCACGCCGTATTGTCTCGATTCGCAGTTGCTATATCTTGACTACCGGCTGCCAATGTTCTACCATCCGGGCTGAACGCTATATCTCTGATAAAGTCCCTCGGTCCCCTGAGGGTGGCTTTGTGCTCCCCAGTGACAGGATCCCACAGTTGGATTTCATTGTTTGAACCTCCAGCTGCAAGGAGGGTGCCATCTGGACTGAATGCTACGCTTGTGATATCTGACCTATTCCACATAAAGGTGGCGTACTGTTGGCCTGTGGCAACATCCCACAGTCGCAACGTCTCGTCCCACAATCCACCTCCAGTGGCGAGGATGGTGCCATCCGGACTGAACGCGACACTGGCGACACCATCCGGATGCCCGATAAGGATGGTTTTGAATCGCGTAGTGGTAACGTCCCAGAGTCGTACAGTGTAGTCTGCACTTCCGCTCGCGAGCGTGGTTCCATCCGGACTGAACGCTATCGTCTGAACGGTGTCTGTATGTCCCGTGAGGCTACCTTTGGGCTGCCATGTCGCAGCATCCCATAACTGCACTGCATTGCCACTCCCACCTGCGAATATGGTGCCATCTGGACTAAACACTACATCTGAACCTCCACCCGTATGGTCTGCGAAGGTGGCTTTGAATTGCCCCGTTGTAGCATCCCACAGCTGCACCTTACCTCCATTCTCACTTGCGAGTGTGGCACCATCGGGACTGAAGGCTATATTTCCGATACTGCCCGTATGCCTAAGGGTAGCTTTTAGTTCTCCTGTTATATGCCATAGCTGTATCGTATCGTCGTTAGGACCTCCTCCGGTTGCGAGCATAGTGCCGGCCGGACTGAACGCTATATTGGACTCCCAATTCGTATGCCCGGTGAGGGTGGTTATGGGCTTTCCTGTCTGTGCATCCCATAGGCGCACCGTCCCGTCGATACGACTCGATCCACTTGCCACGATAGTACCATCCGGACTAAACGCTACACTGTAGACATTACTTGTATGCCCCGTAAGGATCGCTTTTATTTCTCCAGTGCTCGTATACCACAGCCGCACCGTTTCATCATTATAACCTCCCGCACTCGCCAGCGTGGTGCCGTCGGGGCTAAATGCTACGCTGTGGGCAGTGCCTATATGACCTGTAAGGGTGACTTTGTGCTGGCCTGTCCGTACATCCCATAGCCGTACCGTCTTGTCGCCACTCGCACTTGCCAGGGTGGTGCTATCCGGACTGAACGCCATATCTGCGATGCGGCTTGTATGCCCCGTGAGGATTGCTTTGAGTTCCCAGGTCGCAACGTCCCATAGCCGTATTGTCCTGTCACTCCATCTTCCTCCACTTGCGAGTATGTTTCCGTCCGGACTGAACGCTAGGCTCTCAATTTCCGCCGTGTGCCCCGTGAGCAGCTCAAGTTCTGCCCCGGTGTGTACATCGTATATCCAAACCCCAATAGAAGCTCCCACTGCTAAGAGGTTTCCGTCCGGAGAATACGCTATATCATATATCCTACCTTTACCAAGACGTACTTTGGCTTCTTTGGGTAGATGCCACTGCGGGGAATCTTGGGCTAGGGTGCCAGATACAAAAAGAACAGAGACTAACAGTAGGTTGAAGCCGAGAGAGATTCCCTTTTTCATGAGGTTTAACCTCCTTATTCTGTGACTATCTATCAATTATTGTGCCAAATATCTGCTGACAGCGAGAAATGGAGTCTGACCGATTTGTAGGGGACTTCAACAGGCGAACTTCAGCGTCAGATTGGATAGGGGTTGCGTGCAATTGGTGCAAGGATTCGACCAATTTGCTCGGAGTTTAGGGGAGGTGAGTGGAAAATTCAGTTGGACTTGCGTGTGTCATGCAGTTTGGGTTGAACGGTTCAAAATTTGGACACTGCTGTTTTATGATTAGACACAGGATTTGCCGATGGAAAGCACTCTTTGATGGCACTGGACTAAGGGAGCTGCATCCAATTACCAGCTAGATAACCCATAGGTCGAGTTTCCATGCTCTACACTTTATTATAATGACCATCAAATTGTAGGGGTTGGGTGCCCTAACTTTATAGCTTCGGATCTTCAAGCCAATCACAGAAAGCCATCACCGCCTGCCGAATATCTTCAGACAGCGAAACTGCTTTTTGTGCCAGTGCCACCACCCGCGCGGGTTCCAATTCGTATCCGTAAATATGACGAAGCCTGTGGCGAAAGCGGCGGTATTCATCTGTGTCGGATAAGAGGTTCTGCGAAAACAGGGGTGGGCGATCATCCCGCGTCTGTCCCATTTGGTAAAGGAGCGTCCGATGCCACTGTTCACCCGTTGGCAAGGCGCCATCTAGTGTGACGGCAACCCTTTCACAGATGCGTTCGATGCCTGAATAAAAATCGTCCACATAGCTTGCTAACGCACGGGTGGCGAATTGATCCGGTTGCTCACCTGCTCTGTTCAGACCTTCTGCAAGCCCTGCTGTGATTGGTTCAAGCGCAGCAATTTCGGCTGTTAATCTTTAGGAGTTACGCAGTTGAGCATCCAAATAGGTTATAATAGTGTTTATGAATCCAGCCAAATGTACCGAATATGACTACATCAACTTTGTGATAGCCACACCGAGCGCCTACAGTTGCACAGAGGCGGCCCGCGTGCAACCTCCAGACGATAATCCACCTGCCCATGACTCGTTGAATCGGTTGCTGTATCGACTGCCTGCTGATTCAGAAGCATTGTGGCGTGAGGCAGCACCTTGTGTCAACACAGATAAAGGCGTTTTAGTCATAGACGACTCAACGCTTGACAAACCGTATGCCCAAAAGATGGAACTAGTCACCCGTCATTGGTCAGGCAAACACAAACAGGTAGTCTCAGGCATTAACCTCATTACGCTGATGTGGACGGATGGTGACAGCCACATTCCTTGTGACTATCGCTTGTATAATAAAGACCATGATGGCTTGACCAAAAATGACCATTTCCAAGCACTGATTGCCACTGCTCATGATAGAGGATTTGCTCCGGAGTGTGTCGTGTTTGACAGTTGGTACAGTAGCTTGAAGAATCTAAAGACAATTCAAAAGTATCAATGGCACTGGTTGACCCAATTGAAGTCGAATCGACAAGTCAACTTAGATAGACAAGGCAATCAACCGGTTAACCACCTACCGATTAGCAACAAAGGGACTATCGTTCATCTGAAGGGATACGGATTAATTAAAGTGTTCAAGATTGTCTCCCCAAACGGTAACATTGAATACTGGGCAACCAGCGACCTATCAATGAACGATATGTTTCGACTCAAATATGCCGAGTTGTCTTGGGCAATTGAAGAATATCATCGAGGTATCAAGCAATTTGTTGGCGTTGAAAGGTGTTTTGCGCGCAAGGCAGTTGCACAACGGAATCATATCGGTCTCGCATTGAGAGCATTTCTACGCATTGAGCGACACCGGTTTTTCACAGGTATCAGTTGGTTTGAAGCTAAAGTCTCTATTATCAGAGAGGCTGTGCGCGCTTATCTCGCTGAACCACTTTACACCTTAAAGCCAACTGCGTAACTCCTAAATCTTAATTTCAATGCAGCGCGAGGATTTTCAGCGATCGGGGACCCTTCCAAAATGTATTTACGGATTTCGGCGGGAGTTGATTCCAAAAGCACCAGATGGACAGACAGCCACGGAGGCACGATCGTTTCCAGAGCCGCCTCCGCCTCCCAACACGCCTCGCGTGACAGACCTTCAATAGCCAGATCGAGATCGGAAGCCTCATGCCACGGACTATCTCCGACAAGTGAGCCGAATGGGATGACCTGCCTCGCACCGAACTGTTTCTGTAAGACCTCCGCACAGTGTTCGGCGATGGAAAGTGCTTCTCGATGACGCTGGGCTAAGCGAGCTGCATCCAATTACCAGCCACCTCTTTCCTCAACAAAATCCTCGACCTCGCGCATTGTCGGCATAAAGTTGGCGCAGCCGTGCCGGGTGACGACGATTGCGCCCGTCGCATTGCCCAAGCGGGCGGACCGTTCCCAGCCCCAGTCCCTCAGGTGGCCATAGACGAAACCGCTGGCGAAGGCGTCCCCTGCACCGAGTGTGTTATACACTTCAACGGGAAACGGATCGCCGTTGATAATTGCTCCGTCGGACAGATGAACATCTGCGCCTTCAACCCCGCGCTTCATCACCAGTGCCTCTGGACCACCACTGAGAATTGTCTTAATTGCTGCGTTTACATCGCCTTCGATATCTGGGTTGGAGATTTGGGAGTGAGTAATCGAAAGTTGTGAGACATCGGAGAGGCTTGCCGCCTTAACCTCCTCCTCCGTTCCGAGGGCAATATCGACCACTCGCAGGGCGGATCTGGCAACCACTCCGAAGGCGCGGGGGTCATGCCACTGATCTGCACGGAAGTCAAGATCGAAGAACACGGTAGTTCCAACGGATTGGGCGTATTCAGCCGCAAAGAGATTCGCACTTCGACTCGGTTCCTTGCTCAATCCGGTGCCGGAGATGAGCAGTGCGTGACTATCGGCGATTGGTGCGGCGAGGACATCGTCGATTGTGAGTTCGATGTCGGCGCAGTTGTCGCGATAGTAGACGAGCGGAAATCGGTCCGGCGGCTCAATCCCAAGGACCACTGCGCTAGTGCGATGTCCCAGTTTGTGACAGACAAACTTTGTTTCGACATCTTCGTCATTTAGGAATTTGAGGATAAAGTCACCCACTGGATCTTCGCCGAGCGCAGTGAGAACAGCGGATCGGAGTCCAAGTCGTCGCGTTCCAACGCTGATGTTGGTTGGGCAACCACCGACAAATGCGCCAAAGCTGCCGATTTCGGGGAATGGGGTGCCGATGTCGTTGGAATAGAGGTCTATCGAGCTGCGTCCGATTGCTAAAATATCATAAGTTCGTTCACTCATCGGTTCACCCTGATACGTAATCCTTGAATTTTTCACTTTGTTCTGCGAACCGGCAGGTAATCAGAAAGGCGTCATTTCCGCAAGCGATGAACTGAACGCCTGCATCCGCCCACCGTTTGCCACTCTCGAAATCGTTGACGTAACTTCCGAGAACGATTTGAGATTCCTTCGCCTTGGCGATCACCTTTTCGATGCTTTCGACAATCAAGGGGTGGTCGAGTTGTCCGGAGATACCGAGCGATGTCGACAGGTCATACGGTCCGAGGAAGATCGCGTCGAGTCCATCGGTCGCGAGAATCTCATCGATATTCTCTATCGATTTCGCTGTTTCAATCTGCCCGATGATAAAAATCTCCTCGTTTGCCTGAAGGGTATATTTGACACCGTCTAATTTCCGAAAATCGCCGTAGTCGGTGTGTCCTATGCCAAATGCGACGCCCCTATCTCCTTCAGGTGCGTATTTTGCCCAGTTGACGACATTTTCGATATCTTCGCGGGATTCTACGCGTGGAATCATCACACCTGATGCACCGGCATCAAGTGCACGGGAGATAAACTGCCGCTCCTTGTCTGGCACACGCACGATACTGGGGAGGTCTGACCCTCTCGCCGCTCTGACAATACGCCCGACTGTTTCCATCGTGAAGGTTGTGTGTTCCAGGTCCACAATGATAAAATCCGCCCCGGCGCTCGCTAAGATGGTCGCAATTTGTGGCACCGCAAACTCCATCACAAAGGTCCCAACAATGACTTCTCCGCTTCGTAAAGTTGATTTAATCTGTTTCGCTCTCATTTTTTGAGTATACCGTCCACCATTAGAAATCGCACTTTTGGGAGAGAGATTTCGGATGAGTTCTAAACTGATGATAGATTTTAGAGTTACTTAGACACTCCCAAAGCACAACCAACCCCCTAAATCCCCCTTATCAGGGGGACTTTGGAAACTTTGCAAAGGTCGGAGTATTGGTAAATGTTTACTTATTTCTCTAATTCACCATAATTTGATGCGATGCTCAATATAGGAATCTTTTTGACATCAGATATCTTGTCACCCTGCTGTGAAGAGATTTTCTATTTCCCGTAATAGTTTTCGCGCGCCCGCCTCAGCGTTGGTGGTTCTTCTCAGCCTTTTTGAAATCCTTAAAATTCTATCACAATAGTCGTAGGATAGACTGAGATCTCCTACAGCGCGGGCGTTTTCTGCGACATTGAGATAGCAGATTGTCGTGCGTGATAAACTCTGATTCGCAGCCTCCCATAGGTTGGCATGAGCGTAATTGTCCGCTGAAAGCGCGTATAATCTGCCGGCGTCAGCCCAAGTTTGTTCCCTTTCCAAGGCGTCTGCCCGCATGGCATAGTAGGTTCCCGCTTCCTGTGCACACTGTCGTGCCTGACTATAACGACGGGCGGCTGTGAGAGCCAGCCTTGCTCGCGCGTAACAATCTGCACCCGACTCCCAATTTTCGGACTCAATGAAGGTTTCCGCAGATTGTTTATAAATTTCTCCTAGTTTTCTGTACTCCGCCCGGCTCCGTCGACTTTTCCCCGCTTGTGCATATTCTTCAGCTAATTGACGCGTCTGGGCGGCAATCCTCTCATGGGGTGCCTGAACCACCTCATGGATTTTTCGGAGCACAAATTCTGGGGCAGTCTCCTGTGGGTTGAGCGGTTGAAATGTCAGATCGGAACCGGTGGGAATGTCTGTAGGAAGTGTACCTGAAACTGCGGTAGAGGGCAAATCGGCGGAGTCACTAGAAGATAAGCGATTGTTAAGCAAGGCTCTGAGTTCTGATACCTCGTTAGCCGACAACTGGTCAATTAATTCAATCATCTCTCTTGCTGTCGAAGGTGGTTGGGGAGGAACCATCAAATCCGATAAATGCCGAAATATCCAATCTGCCTTTTTGGTCGCTTTGACACTGCTCAAGTAGAGGCGGTGTGCCTGTTGCACTTCTTGCAATGCCTGCTGTGACTGTGTCCCACCGAGGAGTTGAATGGCTTTATCGTAGTGTAGATTGACTTGGGTTTCAAGTTGAAGTTCATTCTGTTTTTCTTCTTTTGTTTTTTGTTCCTCGGATACTTGCGATTCAATTTTCTCAGCCGCCTCGGCAGAAACGCGTAAACCCTTTCGGTGTTCGGATAGCATAGCGCCTTGTATCGCTGGATTTGATTGGTTTGTCATTGTATGCCGCACGGAGTCCGCATACCATTTTTTACGGACATAATCCAAGTCATTGTACAACTCTGAGGCGGTTTGATACCGAGCCTGCGCATCTCGATGCAATGCTCTCTGTAAGATCTCACGCGTATCTTCAGGCAGTTTGTAGTCGAATTCAACATCTTCACTCTGTTTTCTCACCTGAATTTCAGCTTGCGTTTTTCCTCGAAATGGGAATTTCCCCATAAACATCTCGTAGAGAATTAACCCTGTTGAGTAGAGATCCGCCCGATAATCGTAACTGCCTTCATACTGTTCGGGCGCCATGTATCTTCGTGTGCCGGTAATCGTTCCCGCATAGTCGGTGCTTGCTTCGAGGATACGTGCAACGCCGAAGTCAGAGATTTTCGCTATTTCGTCAGAGGTCAGCAAAATATTCTGGGGTTTAATGTCTCGATGGATAATGTTTTGCTCATGGGCGGCGATAAGGCCTCGGCAAATATCGAGCCCAATATTGACTGCTAAATTACGACGCAGAGGGGTTGCGGTGATTAATTGACGCAAACTAGGACCGTCAACATACTCCATGACGATATAGGCAACGTATTCATCATCGCCGGGTTCAACGGTATGGATGGAAACAATGTTGGAATGTCCCCAATTCCGCCCCATCGCACTCAACTCGGTAAGCAGGTAACGCATTCGTCCCGTGGGGTAGATCGACTTGGGCAACACTTTGATCGCAACGGTGCGGTTAGTAAACTCCTCTTTCGCTCGAAAAACAGAGGCAAAACTACCGTTGTTAATCAGTTTTTCGATACGATATTTTCCTAAGACCAGTCCGTTTATCTGCATATACACCATCCTCATTACTAGCTGGCTGGGGTAGCTTGACAAACTAACACAAACCGAATGAACTGTCAATATACAAATACGAAATTAGGTGCGTTTCTCTTTATCAGACTTACCATTCATGAAGTGATTAAGTAGCATCTGATATAAATCATCAACTCTTTTCTCAAGTCTATCGATACGCAGGTCAAGTCTGTCAATACGTTTCTCAAGAGGCTCTTTAACAAACTTGAGCATCAAGATAAACATAGCAGTTACAGTTACTACTGACCCGATAATTGTCGATATAATGGCTGATGTCGTGGCAGCCATTATAGACCTCCTTTTCAACTTGTACTTGATTATACCACCCTCTCAATCAGCTATCAAGGCAAAGGGGATCTCAAATATGCACGCATCTGTGAGAGGGGAACAGGGTCATTGATCCGCTTTGGCGATTTGCACGGCTTCTACCAACTTTTTCGCGTTCTCTGTCAGGAGATCGAACCGCCCATCGGCAATCACCTGATTGTTGACAAGGGCGCTGCCAACGCCAAGTGCGGCTGAACCTGCTTTGATGAATTCTCCGGCATTCTCAATACTCACGCCTCCAGTGGGAATCATTGGGATATGGGGCAACGGTGCCTTCACATCTTTGATGTAGCTTGGTCCCCCACCGCTTGACGGGAAGACTTTGACATAATCCGCCCCGGCTTCCCATGCAGCCAAAATCTCCGTCGGCGTAAACGCCCCCGGCATCACAATTTTGCTATATCGGTTGCAGATTTCGATAACATCCGGTTTTGTCACAGGGCTGACAACAAACTCGGCACCTGCCAGCATTGCTGCCCGTGCAGTTTCGGCATCGAGTACCGACCCAACGCCTACTAGCACTTCATCACCGTATTGTGCGGCGACATCACTGATAACGCTTAACGCATTCGGGGTTGTCATCGTTACTTCAATCAGGTCGACACCACCCGCTTTGATTGCTGCTGCAACCTCAATTAATTCAGCGGAACTGTTCGCACGAATGATGGCGACAACCCCGCAGGATTCGACCCGTTGCATCTGTTCCAGTTTAGTCATTATTTACCTCTATTACGGTAGATCGTTAAAAGTTATGATAACGTAAGTCGCCAGTTAGCAGGGGCGTGGTATCGCAGATTAGGCAATCTGCGATACGATTAACAGATATATGCTAACGTGATTTTTCTTTTACGGTTCGCTGGTGTTTCTTTCAAAGAATGCCGAGCGGCGGTGTTACGACAATTTCGTCGGTAACCATACCAGCCGGCTGCGTCGCAACAAAGAGAATCGTCTCCGCGACATGTTCCGGTGTCAACATCAAATTCAGGTCAGGATGTCCCTCAATGTCAGCCCAGAATGGCGTGTCCACCGAGCCGGGGGAGACTGCCGTGACACGGATATTCTCACTCCGTACCTCCTCGGCTAGAACCTTTGTAAATGCTAGCGCTCCCGCCTTTGCTGCGCAATAGGCACTTGAGGCTTTGAATACAACTTTCGCGGCAATGGACAGCACATTGATAATTTGACCCGATTGACGTTCCAGCATAGCGGGTAGCACATATTTTGAGCAAAGATAGGTGCTCTTGAGGTTGGAGGCGACCACCTGAGTCCACACCTCCGGATCCGAATCGACGACAGTCTCGAAAACACCAGTTCCTGCATTGTTCACAAGGATGTCGATTTGGCCATATGCTGATAGTGTTCGATTGACTAAAGTCTCTACCGCGTCCGTCTGTGTTACATCCGTTGGTACAACGAGGGCTTCCCCGCCATCTGTGCCTATGAGATTGGCAACTGCTTCGAGATCGTGCTGCGTCCGTGATGTGAGGACAACTTTCGCACCTGCCCGCGCAAACGCCAAAGCAGTTGCGTGACCGATGCCTCGCGATGCTCCTGTTATAATGGCAACCTTGTCTTTCAGCATCTCGATTCTCCTCAAAGTGCTGCGCTCTTACGACTAGGTATTATCTAAATACATCGCATGAACTCCGTCCGGGTCGAAATCTTATCTCGAAACTCGCCGAGCATCACGTTGGTCATCGTTTGTGAGTGCTGCTTTTGTACGCCACGAACCATCATGCACAGATGCTGCGCTTCAATAACCACAGCAACCCCAGCGGGATTTAAGACATCCTGTAACGCTTCTGCAATCTGCTTCGTCAGTCTCTCTTGCACCTGCAAGCGGCGGGCAAACATATCTACGATCCGTGGAATTTTACTGAGCCCAATGATTTTTTTTCGAGGAATATATCCAACGTGACACTTGCCGAAAAATGGTAAAAGATGGTGTTCACAAAGGCTATAACACTCAATGTCTTTGACGATTACCATTTCGTCGTACTCTTCGTTGAAGATAGCGTCATTCACAACGTCTTCGACATTCTGGTCATATCCCTGTGTCAAAAACTGGAGGGCTTTCGCTGCACGTTGCGGTGTTTTTAGGACGCCTTCCCTTGTCGGGTCTTCACCGATACTCTCTAACATCTGTGTATAGATGTATTCAAGCTTCGGATCGGCAGCAGTGGTTCCGTTGTCGATTGAATCTGGGTGGTAAATTTTCATTAACTGATTTCGTCTCCGTAGTAATCAAAGTGGTTCTTGGGAGTTTCTCTCAATCGAATCCGATGTAACTGAATCGGTTTCAGATTTGGTTCGATAACTTCCCAGAGTACTTTCACAAAGTTTTCTGAAGTTGGATTGAGGTTCTCAAACTCAGGTGTGTCTAAGTTAAGATGCTTATGATCAAACCGTCCGTAGACCTGTTTCTCGATTGTTTCATCAAGATGCTCTAAATCCGCAACCATTCCGGTTCTTGGGTCCACCTCACCTTTTATTGTCACTTCAAGGGCATAGTTGTGCCCGTGACCGTAGAAATTGTTGCACTTTCCGAAGATTTCTTCGTTTTCCGCATCGCTGAGTTGTGGACTGTGCAGTCGGTGCGATGCACTGAATTCGTAGATTTTCGTGAGATAGACCATCTGTCGCTCTCCATAATAGTCAGCAAATAGGGTTGAATCCTCATACAACCTGATGCGATGTAAGATTGTCCCTTTGAGATGCGGTTCGATCGTATACCAAATCTGAATCGCTAAATTCTCACTTGTCGGTTGCAGGTGTGGGTCATTCGCGAAGGTGGGGTGTTGGACGTTGATATGTTTATGATCATAGTAGGCAACAACCTCGTCCTTAAGAACTTGATCCAGATCTGTTATGTTGATGACCATCCCGTGTTCGGGATTAAGCCTACCTTTGACCGTTGCTTCCAAGACGTAGTTATGTCCATGACTATTTGGATTGGCGGTCGCTCCAAACAGAGCGTAATTTTCCGCATCGCTGAGTTCAGGAACACGATAGTAGTGTGAGGCTTCAAAAGCAATTTGGCGCGTAAGGTAGTGCACGATGAGATTCCTTAAAGGAATGCAGAGTATTCGAGCTGCACACGCATTACCCACTCCCCACCGCCGCGAAAATGGACATGCCGTTTCTTCAGCCATTCTACGAGCGTATCTCGATCCGGTGCTTCCCATTCGCAGACCATTCGACCGAGGACTGTATCACACTGCACTTTCAGGCTCTTGACGCCATCGCTCTCATCATCGATAAATCGCTTGGCGAGCCTTTCCACATCCTGTCGTGTCATGCAGGCAATGATATGAGCAGAAACAAATTTGGGCATATTTGACTCCAGTATGAAATAAGGAATAAGATTGATTTCAAAAGAGAATGCAGAACGTGAAACGGAAAATCTGATGCGTAATACGTAATGCGTAAAGAGGCACTAGCACTGATACAGTCGAGCTAGGAGGACCTGATTCTGTTGTATAAGTTCTTAACATGAGCCAAGAATAAAACGAATTATGATTGCAGCGGATTTTACCAATAGCTCACTGGCACCTCATCGAGAACTTCTGTAGGTCGATTTTCGGTAATTGACGTTTCGATGTCGAGATGTGAATATCGACCTACAAGAGTTAAGTACAACGGACTGAGAAAATCAATCGAGCAATTCCTGACAGTTCCAATCCTGAAAATGAGCGTATCGGAGTTTGAATTGGAACACGCTTTGCCAGCCGATCGGGGGAAAGAGGGTTGCAATCACCGAGAGTCGGTAGTCGTGGACACAGTCTTCCCAGCTATAGTCTACCACTCCGCCATCAACGAGACCATCGTAATAGTAGCGCAACAGATCCTTCTCGATTTCATGTCGTTGCGGTGAGGAATCGCCTCCGACTAGGTAACAGAGATCATAGGGTCCCATCCCTCGTTTATAGGTTTCCCAATCGCCAAAATAGAGCCCATCTGCTTCTGGGTTTTTAGGATAAAAGAGATTCCAATGATGCAGATCGCCGTGTAGAAATGTCAAAGCCCTGTTATCTTTGATGCGTTCAGCATATAAACGTTCCCAGCGGTCGATGGCGTGATGTGCAAAATCAAATATCTCTTGTGGCAATTCCTCCTGAGCTTTGTCTACAAATTGGGGAAGCAGCTCGTCTCTCCAGTGCTCACAATAGGTTCGTATGATTTCGGGAGTTGCAGCATCTGCCATTCGGAGCGGTCCGCCTCTTCCTCGGAGGAAATCGGCTTGTGAAATTCGCGGGTGCTCCCACCATTGCGTGTGAAACTTCAGCAGTTCATCAATAATCTGCTTGTAGAGGGCGACGGTGAATCTTCCTTCCTCTTTGGGAGGGGTTTCAGTGTGCGTCACAGAGGCATCTTCAAAGATAAAATAGCATTGACGGGCATCACGATCATAATCGAAGTCGTAGCATCGGAAGACCGGCGGATCGGGCATTTGAGCGACGATTTCACTGAAGAATACCGATTCCGCAACGCCACCCCCAAACCAACCTTCCCGATAATTTTTGAAAATTAAATCGGTATGAGGACAATTCTCCGATGGCGTGGAATAAGTTACTTTCAATCGTGTGAAAAAGGCGGCGGTTGATTCAAATATCTCGCCAATCTGTACGTCAGCTACGCTGGCTTGCGACAGATGCCCGTTCTGTTGGAACCGCTTCGTTAGCCATTGTGGTGTGATTTGTTCGGCGCTGGCAATCAATTAATCGCGGACCTCTTTTGAACTAGAGTAGTAGGGATACAAATCTGCATCCCTACTAGCTCAACATAACTATCGACTACCCTTTCGCGATAGGTGCGCCGACAAGATTACCCCACTCGGTCCAGCTGCCGTCGTAGTTGCGGACCTTTTCGTAACCCAAGAGGTACTTGAGCGCGAACCATGTGTGTGAGGAACGTTCTCCGATTCGGCAGTAAGCGACCGTCTCTTTGTCTGGATCCACGCCAGCACCTTCGTAGATCTCCTTCAATTCGTCGTAAGATTTGAAGGTGCCGTCGTCCGCCACCGCGGTCGCCCACGGGATATTCGCCGCGCCCGGAATGCGTCCCGGACGTTGTGCGGTTTCAGGCAGCCCTGGTGGTGCGATAATCTCGCCGGTGAACTCTGCAGGAGAACGCACATCCACAAGGTTGACCACTCCCTGCTCCAGCGTCGGGAGCACGTGATCTTTTGTCGCCCGCACGTTGTCATCGGGGAATTTTGCTTTGTAGTCGGTGGCAGCAGGTGAAGACGCGTCCGTGACTAAGTCGCGCCCCTCATCGATCCACTTCTGACGCCCACCATCCATCACCTTCAGCTTGCTTTCGTCATGCCCATAGTAGCGGAATTGCCACAGCGCGTAGGTAGCAAACCAATTGTTGTTGTCGCCGTAGAAGATAACTGTGGTATCGTTGCTGATGCCGCTATCTTGGCACAAACCTTCAAACTGCTCTTTTGTTAAGATGTCTCGCCGTACTTGGTCACACAACTGGGTTTGCCAGTTAAGCCCGACGGCACCGCTGATGTGTCCTTCGTCGTAAGCCGCTGTATCCACATCGACCTCCACCAAACGGATGCCCGCGTCGCTACCGTGCTCGGCAACCCAGTCGGTGGTCACTAATACTTCAGGGTGCGCATAATCTGCCATAATAAAAAACCTCCTGTTTTAATTTGAAAGTTGATATATTCTGCTGTCTGAGTGGGAGATAGGGTTGATGCCCCGCCCATTCTTTTTGTTACTGCTGCGTGGTTCTAGCGCTTACGGAGTCGTGTTTACTCGGTGTTGTAATCTTCCCACTTGGGGAGGGCAGCACCGGCACCTATATTCCATACTAGGAATCGTAGCATATTTTTGTGTGAATTACAAGTTTTTTGATAGGAGGGGTGGTAGGAAGGGTGACAAGAATAGGCAGAACGGAAGGCACAAGGACTTGAGAGTTATGCAAGGCGTATCTGTTATTTATCGATGAGTACGCCATCGTAGGGGCGAGGTTTCCTTGCCCAATCCCGATTTCATCGAGGATTCTCGTCCCGCTTAGCGAGGATTCCGAGAATCGGAACTTGCGGAACGGGTTGGGGAACCCAACCCCTACGGATTCAGGCTTAGTCTATTAGGTGTCGAGATATGAATCTCGACCTACACACGCCCAAGAGACCGACAATTATCACGGTGGTTTAGAACAGTAAAGGATGTTGGGTTTCACTATAAGATTGTTATACGGCGGGATTGTTGAGAAGCAGAACCGCTATTGTCGTTGATAGGGGTTTGCTTGTACCCGTTCAACCCAACCTACGGGTTGTCAAATGTCAACACGTCCTACGCTGTGCTGAGAAAAAGATTGCCGCCTTCAGCCACGCGGACGCGAACCCAAGGTTCGATCCAGATGGTTGTGTCTTGCTGCTCGATGACGGCAGGTCCGGTGAAATCGCTCCCCCACGGGAGAAGTGAGCGGTCATAGATGGGACATGGTATAAACCGATCCTCCACGTAGACAGGTCTGGTGCCTTTCTGCGCATCTTGCAGGGTGGTTTTGGGATTGGGGATGAAGTCTTTCAGGGACAGGTCTGGGCGTGCGCCAATCACAGAGGTGCGAAGATTTAGCAGACGAATCGGGATGCTCTCTAACAGGGTCTCTAATCCGCTAAAGGTCTCGTCGACTTGCCCGTATTGACGGAGATATGCGCGACGAAAACTTTCTGCAATGACGTGGGGAGAAACGGGCCCCGCTGGTAGCGGTGTCCGTATGACGTGGGTTTGCCCTTCGTAAGAAATCTCCGCTTCCCGCAAAACGCTTACCTGTGTCAGGGGAATCTGCTCACTCTTGATCAGTCGTTCCCCCTGTGCGAGGTGATCAGCAAAAATACCCTCTGCTTCGGTTGGGTCGAGTTCAGAGAGGCGACGGTTGATCATGGTAACAAAATCGTGCTGGAGGTCGGCGATGACACAGCCCCAAGCGGAGGCGATGCCGGGGTAGTAGGGGACAAGCGCCTGTGAAACACCAAGTTCGCGTAGAAGGAAACTGACCATCAATGGTCCGCCACCGCCAAAGGAGAAGAGGACAAAATCTCGTGGGTCATGTCCACGGTCGATGGAGATGCGGCGGATGCTACCGGCGATACGGTTGTTTGCGATGGTGAGGATTGCCAGTGCTGCTTCTTCTAGAGAGAGACCGAGTGGCACCCCAATTTTTTCGGTGAGAACGGATCGGGCTTTATCAAGGTCAAATGAAAAATCTGCCGCTCTGGCGATGGGATAGTCCGGGTTGATTCGTCCGAGAATCACGTTCGCATCGGTGACTGTGGGTTCAGTCCCGCCCAGTCCATAGCAGACGGGACCGGGGTCAGCGCCCGCACTTTCGGGTCCCACTTGGAGCAGACCTCCCTCGTCTATTCGGGCGATGCTGCCGCCGCCCGCACCGATGGTATGAATATCAATCATCGACACCATAATTGGAATGCCGAACTCTGGCTCTATTCCGTTTGATACGACCGGCTTGCCCTCAGTTACCAACGATACATCAAGACTGGTGCCTCCCATATCGTAGCCAATCAGGTTCTGAAAACCGCTTTCTGCGGCGATTTTGGTGGCAGCAATGACCCCAGCTGCGGGACCCGATAGGATGGTGTTTACTGAGAAGTCTTGAGCGGCTTCCACCGACATCATCCCACCGTTCGACTGCATGATGAGAAGATTCCCGTTATAACCGCGTTCTTGCAAGCGGTTTTCAAGCCGAGCCAAGTAACGACTGACTATCGGCTGAACGTAGGCGTTCACAGTAGCCGTACTGGTGCGTTCAAACTCACGGAAGAGTGGGAGGATATCTGCGGAAGCGACAGTATAAATATTAGGGAAGTGTGTTTCGAGGAGAGCTTTGGCATTGCGCTCGTTCGTGGGATTGATGTAAGCGTTCAGGAAACTGATCACAATGGCTTCGACACCGTTGGTAACCAGTTCTTCGGCAGCTGCGATTACCTCCTCCTCCGATAGTGGGACCAGAATTTCGCCTTCTGCCGAGATCCGTTCGGAGACCTCTTTGCGTCGATCGCGTGGGATTAGCGGTTCATAGGATCCGGTGAGCCCGTAAAGGTGCGGTCGATCGCGACGCCTCAGCTCCAGAATGTCTCGGAACCCGCGCGTTGCAATCAGACCGCAGCGTACACCTTTGCGCTCCAAGATGGCGTTGGTCGCCACAGTCGTGCCGTGAATGACCAGTTCGATGTCCGGATAGGAAACCTCAAGCGCGTCCAAACCAGCAATTAAGCCGATCGATGGCTCGTGTGGCGTGGTTGAAGCCTTTCCAATCTGTAGAAGTTTCCGGTTTTCATCTAAGACAACAATATCGGTGAAAGTGCCGCCAATATCCACACCAACAAGTTTTCCCATAAAATTGTCGCAGGTCTCTGTGCAGAGAGTGCCTCACTCCTTCTTTGACGCTGTTTTGCCCTTAAAGTTTTTTGGCGAGTAGGGAACACCGATCGGTGTTCCCTACAACCTGCGTTATAGTAACATCTGAAATGTGTGCCGTCAAGTATCAAAGGGACGACTACTCACCCTTAGCTTCATTTCCTTTGCTGGCGTCAGTTATGGCGTCGGTTTCCGACAATGAGGCGGTGCCAGATGGGAGGTGGATGCCAAGATTGGCTCGAATCTTAGCCCCGATCTCGGCGGCGATTTCAGGGTGTTCGGCTAGAAAATCTTTAGCGTTGTTTTTACCCTGTCCGAGCCGTTCATCGTTATAGGAGAACCAGGGGCCATTTTTCTGTATAATTTCCGCCTCCGCACCGACATCCAAGATCTCCCCGATTTTACAGATGCCTTCGCCGAAAATAACGTCGAATTCAGCTTGGCGGAATGGTGGAGCGACCTTGTTTTTGGCGACCTTCACCCGGGTGCGATTTCCGACTATCTCGTCGCCATCCTTCAGACGGTCTGCCCGGCGTATCTCCAATCGAACCGAGGCGTGAAATTTGAGTGCCAATCCACCGGGTGTCGTTTCTGGATTCCCAAACATAACGCCAATCTTCTGTCGGATCTGATTGGTGAAAATCACGCAGGCTTTGGACTTGTTAGTAACGCTGGAGAGTTTACGCAAGGCTTTGGACATCAAGCGCGGGAGCAATCCAACGTGGGCGTCCTCCATGCTGCCTTCAATCTCCGCATGGGGGGTGAGTGCTGCAACAGAATCGATAACCACAACATCAACAGCCCCGCTACGAACTAAGGTCTCAACAATATCTAAAGCCTGTTCCCCGGTGTCCGGTTGGGAGATTAAGACGTTTTCCATGTTCACACCAATCTGCTGGGCATACATCGGATCTAGCGCGTGTTCGACATCGACAAACGCTGCGACACCGCCCTGCTTCTGTGCCTCTGCGATGATGTGAAGTGCAAGTGTAGTTTTACCACTCGCTTCGTGGCCAAAGATCTCGACAATTCGCCCGCGGGGAACGCCGCCAACCCCTAGCGCAATATCTAACGCTATTGAGCCGGTCGGGACGACTGCGACGGGAATCACTTCGTCGCTATCAAGCCGCATAATTGAGCCTTTGCCGTGCTGCCGCTCAATTTGAGAGACTGCGAGATCTATCGCTTTCTGCTTGTCTGTACTCAGTTCCATGTTGATAATTCTCCTTGTTATGGATAGAAGTTGCACAGTTGAACAGCCAACCGCTTGTAGTTCGGCGATTTATCGAATACCCATTGTGTAGCGCGGTAGTGTTTGGTGAATTGAGCCAGATGCTTTGCGCGATGTCGTTGGTATTTGACGCGTAATGAATTGCGCTACTACAAACAGAAGTGCGTAACTCCTAATAGATTAGAATCGTTTTACTGAGTTAATTCTAACATAACAGTTGTTAAAAATCAACAAAAAAAGAGAGGTACAATTAAAATATGCGATTGGATTGGCAGGAGCGTGTTGTTATCCCTCATTTTCCTACCACGATAACTCCGTTGCGGACTTCGACCTGATCGCCAGATTTCAGTTGAATCTGGTAGATATAGGGTCCGATGTTTACGATTTCGCCCGCTTCATCTCTGCCGTCCCATTCGACGCTCATTGTGTTGGAACTCATTACCGTTTGATTCACTAAGGTTCGGATGAGTTTATTTTGAAGATTGAAGATTTCAACGACCGGCTCCGTTCCGCCGATGTGGGAGGTGTTGTGGTTCACGATTGTTAAGCGTGTCCGATCGGCGATTCCATTTCCGTCCGGTGAGAACGGGTTAAAACTCCACGCTGCTTGGATCTGCGCTGGGACTGCCTGAAACAGGGCAACTTCAGAGATGAAGTTGAGCTCCATACGGACGACCCGTCGATTCAGGTCAATTTCGCCGCCTACCAACTGCCATTCTTGCGCGGAGGCATCCCAAGCAAAGATTTTCAGATCCGACTCTCGTCTGATATTTGCGACCATCAGATCTGAGGGGTGATAAGCTAATTCAAGCAGCGCGGGCCTCTCAAGGATTAGATATTCAAAGGGGTCAAATGACACGATTTTCGCGCCCGGCACATCATAAAACTCGACCTCATTGAGTTGGATGTTATTTGCTTGCTTGCTTTCCGTGATTTCGATGCGAAAGTAACGGGCGGAAGGTCGGGTCGGTAGCTCAATGGTAGTGACTCCATCATTGAACGCCGTTACTTCAAGAACGCTTGTGAAGTTTTCGTTGTCGTTTGATGCGAGGAGTGTTGCACGCTGTGGGCCAAAGGAGGTGTCCCCTTCCACGTTAGCGTGCACAACGATACGGCTGACGGTACGTTGAACCTCAAGATCAATTGTCAAGCTGACGGGCAGCGGCACCAGACCTGCAACCCACGTGGACGGTGGCTCCAAGATGCCATCCACGGCGAAGGTTGGGGGTTGATCAGGCAATGCACTTGTCGCTGCAGCAGCAAACCTACCTTGGCGGAGTGCTTCAAAGCGGTAAACAACCACCGGCGTTGTTCCTTTAACAATACGACTGTTTACCCGATAGGATAGCGGATCCACTGTTTCAGGCGGCACCGAAAAAAAGTGTAGTTTCGTGATGCGTTCATCAAAGGCGTCCGCCGGAATGACAACGGTTGCTCGGTCTCCATCACTCAGGGTGAAAACCCCTCCTTCGGCTGCTTGAGGTTCTAACTCCGGCAGGTAAAAGAGGGAAATTGTTTCTCTGTCTACGGCGTTCGGTGAATCGGGATCCGACGGTGCGAGTTCCCTAGCAATCACCGAAAGTCGGTTCACGCCGGCTGCTAGCATTACCTCTATAGAAAAGGTAGCACAGTAGGGACCGGTCTGATCCGACTGGCAGGCATCTGTTAAGGGGAGACGAATTGCGATGGATTGAATCTGTCCCTGTATTACCCGATCGTTCGTGTCTAAGAACCGGATTGACTCAATCGCAATTGGCTCAGTCTGCCATCCTTCGAGCATTTCAATTTGGACGAATTGTGCGGAGACAACCGATGGAAAGTCAACTACAGTGCTATGGAAATCGGGATCTATACCCGATGGAATGTTGAAGGGCTGCCCTGCGGAGAAATTGGCTCCAGCCTGAGCGAATGCAAGGTTTGCCAACCGAGGACCGCGTGGAAACCCCCGATCAACCACATGTCGAATCAGCATGCCCTTGAGCTCTTGTGTGCTTCCGAGATCTACGACGATCCCATAAATTGAGTGGGTCAGTTGCGCGAGATTTGGGATGCCGCCGGGGGTGTTGGTTGAGACGACAACTTCCCCTCCGACTGAGGACGCGACGCTTCCCCTGATTTCTACTGTTTGATTGTTTGTTGTGAAATCGGTGGTTGGGCTGATAATAGAGAGATTTGTCCGAGCTACTAATTCGCCGGCACTAAGGAGGATGAAGATGGCTGTGAAAAATGACCTGTGAAAAATTACCATTCCTCTTGCCTTTATCGTAAAAATTCGTCCGAAAACGGGTTACAACAACAGATTGCACAAACTTTAGTAGATTTTTAGGATTTACTATAAATAGCCCTAAGATCAGTTCAAGCGGAGCGGACCTGTCAGCAACTTGGGGCATTATAGCATAGTTCCACATAACAAAAAAGCCCCATGCAAAATGCACAGGGCTGGATTATTTTGACGGGGCGGAAGTCTACGCTTGCCTCTTTCCCTGGACCTGTGGCATGTAGGTTTCTCTGCCCATCTGCGGCTTTTTGTTATCCATCCGCGAACTTTTCGGGAACAGTCGAAGGCTGCGGTCTTCAAGGGGGAGTCTCACTGGCGTGTGTCCGCGTCGGTGTGATTCCCGTAGCGCGATAGCAATTTCTAGTACCTTACGCCCATTGTCACCGCTGCCCCTCGGCTCGATGTCCTTTTCGAGCGCATCAATGATGGACTGGACGCTCGCGATGTTTCGGTCTCCGGGCCATCGCCATCCTTCCTCATCGTAGTCGCCGCTCATTCTGCCGTAAACGCTGGTTTCAGGAAACACGCCCTCCACCTTTTTGAGTGGTGCCCCCATCAATGGATCAACAACGTCGTCCGCTTTCCACAGGCTGAGCAAACTATTATTGCTGCGGAATACACCCCGACTACACGAAACCTCAAATCCACGTCCCCTCGCATCGGGTTCGCGGTGCATGAAGGCTTCAATACCGTTGGTGAAACGCAGATACCCCGCTACGCCTTGGTCATGATCGCTCTCTGGGTCGTCAGCGACCCATCCAATCACCCACGCGACATCGGCATCTCCGGCAAACATACGCATCAGACTGAAAAGCTGACAACCACCGCCCGACATCTCTGTGCCGCTTCCGCCTATGAAGTTGATGTTTTTGACCTCACCAAGCTCGCCCGATTCAATGATTTCCAAGGCTTTCCAATATTGTGGTAGATTTCGGTCTAGGTCACCGGCACCGAGTTTGATTCCGCGCGATTGGCAGGCTGCCACCATCCGGTCTGCATCTGCAAGGCTTGCCGCGATAGGTTTCTCGCATAGAATGGCTTTCACACCCGCTTCGGCACACCCGATGACGACCTCCGGGTTGGGTCGAACCGGTAGGATAGGTGCAGCAATGTCAATCTGTTCCTTCTCAAGCATCTCCTGATAGTCGCTGTATCCCGGAACGCCGTAGTATTCACAGTACAGTCCCAAGTTCTCAGGATCGGTGTCAGCAAATGCAACAACCTCGGTCAAAGGGTTGAGTGCATACGCCCGCGCGTGCGAACCACCCTTCCTTCCACAACCGATGACTCCGACTCGATATTTAGCCATTTAAGGTTTTCCTTGTCTGAGGTAGTTGATTAACTCTCTCAGGGCTTACGCAGTTAAACGGTCAAAGCTCTGTAGTTCGGCGATGAATCGCCGTAGGACACCGTTGCCAACGCCCGATGAATCGGGCAACTACAATCGAAGGGCGTAAGTCCTATCTATATCAAAACTGGCAGTTTAATATCGCAATTTTAAGTCTCTAAACGTTTACGTATCTCCGTATCGGTGCAATGCTGCCGAGTAATCCGAGCAGAACGCCACCGAGTAGGATCAGACCGAGTTGATTTAACGGAATGAACTGTACCTCACTAATTCGCGGCACGAATATACGAAACAGCGTGTAAAAACTAACTATTCCAGACAAACTCCCGATAAATCCGAGAAACACCCCTTGGGCAATCAGTGGGACACGGATGTACCAGTAAGTTGCCCCAACCAGTCTCATGACTCGGATCTCCTCACGCCGAAAGTAGGCGGTCAACATAATTGAAAAGCAGACAATAATCACCGAAGCTCCACCCATCAATCCTCCTAACCCGAGAAGTATCTTCTCTACCTTTTGGATAAATTCAGAGGATTCTTGTTCGTATTTGACGTCCTCCACTTGGCTAAAGGACCGAATCTGGGAGACATGCTGCAACAACTTTTCCGACGGTAATAACATCTCTCTGATATAAATCTCCAGCGAGGCAGGAAATGGATTACTATCAGCAAATCCTTCCGTAAGGGTCTTTCCAAATGCACCAAACATCTCTTCGCCTCGGGCGAGGGCTTCCTTTTTAGAAACATAAGTCACGGTTGCAGCCCAATCGATCTTCTCAATTTGGCTGCGAAATTCCCGTCCTTGGGACTCTCCAACACTGTCTTTAAGAAAAACAATCATCGCTGGTTTGTCTTTAAGATCTTCAATTTCCCCGCGTAGATAGTTGCCAATTAGGATCAGCGCACTCCCAATTGTAACTGTCAGGGTGATAATTACAATACTTAGGAAACTAACAAAACCGCCATGGCGGATATTAGAAAATGATTCTTCAAGTAAGTACGACATAAATAGAGGTCAAAAGTAATGGTTAAAATGTAAAAACTGCACCAGTTTATAAGGAACTCATACTATTCTTAATAATATCATCGGTTTGGATGCCTTCCCCCTCACCTTCAAAGTTCAGAATGATACGGTGGCGTAAGGCTGACAGTGCAACCGATTGTACGTCTTCAAAAGCAACATTGTAACGCCCATCAAGTAACGCCTTGATCTTCGCCGTCAATGTAACCGCCTGCAGCCCACGAATGCTTGCACCTAATTCAACGTACTGCTTCGTCATCTCCGGACTGTTGGGGTTATCTGGATGCGTAGCACGGATAAGCTGAATAATATACCGTTCGACATGCTCCGCAATCAGGACACCCCGGACCAATTGACGCATTGACTGAATCGTCTCAGCATCACTTATTTTCTCGATAGTGGTTTCCATCTCCGATGTTGTTCGTCGAAGGATCTCACCAAGCTCATCTTCCTCTGGAAAGGTAATCTGGAGCTTGAACAGGAATCGATCCAGTTGTGCCTCTGGCAAGCGATACGTTCCGTCCATCTCAATAGGATTCTGGGTCGCAAGCACACAGAACGGTTCTTCCAGTTTATAGCTTGTCCGTGCCACGCTCACGGTACGTTCCTGCATCGCTTCTAGCAGGGCAGATTGTGTACGGGGTGTCGCCCGGTTAATTTCGTCTGCAAGGATAATCTGTGCAAATATAGGTCCCTGCTGAAACTCGAACTGCTTTCGCCCCTGGCTATCTTCGACGAGGAGCATTGTCCCTGTGATGTCCGATGGCATCATGTCCGGCGTAAACTGGATCCGGTTGAAGGACAAACTGAGTGCCTCACTCAGGGTATGGATCAGTTGTGTTTTACCTAAGCCGGGGACACCTTCAATGAGCGCGTGGCCATTAGCAAAAAGGCAGAGCAAAACTCCCTCAATTACCTCATCTTGCCCAATGATGCGCTTGTGAATCTCTGCCTCCACCCGACTAAAGTTTTCCTTAAACTGCTGTACTTGAGCTTCTAGAGGCATGGTTGAGACCTAGTTTATAGATAAATATCGCTCATTTTCTGTACTGTCATAATGCAAGCACCATCGATTAAACGCATATTATAACAGTGATGCGTAATGCGTGAAACGTAATGGATTTTAGGACGGGACAGGATAAGCATAACAAGCGAACTAATGAACCGATGAACCTTTGAACTAATCAACCTAATTTGCTCATTGGTGTTGGGTTCGACAGCGTCCATTTATGGTAGATTTTAGAATTCCTTAGACACTGCCAATCGGCGCAGTTGGAAACAGCGCCTACCAAGCTAGAGGCTGGACGGCGCAGTTGGAAACAGCGCCTACCAAGCTAGAGGCTGGACGGCGCAGTTGGAAACAGCGCCTACCAAGCTAGAGACTGGATGGCGCAGTTGGAAACAGCACCTACCAAGCTAGAGGCTGGACGGCGCAGTTGGAAACAGTGCCTACCAAACATGGGGAGCGAAAGTGTTTATCTGTTTTTAGAATTCACCATAATTTAACCCGCAGCATTGTGTTGGTGCGCCGATCTGCTACCAACGCGGCGGCGTTTCAACGAACTGATTATAATAACGCTCAACATTAGCATTGGTTGCATCCTCCTCGTGGATGAGAATACGAAACCGTTGCGTCAGGCGTTCACTATAAGCAAGCCTGTACTGATTTAGCAACGTGAAGTTCGCTAGAAACGTTCCGTAATTCCGCGTAAAAAATGCTGAAGGCGGATTTGATGGATGGTTCATCAATGTAACACCAACCACCTTACCGGCAACAACTCCGCTGTAGTCAGCCCAATCGGCGGACTGTCCCATCGCTTCTTCCTCGTTGCGCTGACCGTTGGCGTTGAGAATTGTCCCTCCATCCTCTACATCTATCGTATCGGCAACGCGCACACCGAGAAATGCGTGGTTATCTTGTGCGAACGTCAAATCCGTTTGGCTGGCAATCAGTGTACTTGTCAAGTCAATGATATGAGCCGCCTCACCGGGAATAACTGTGAAGTTGCGCTCCTCATCCAACAGACGAACTCCGCCCTTCGTTATCCAGCCGTTATGCGTCATGACATGAATACCGCTCTGATCAATCTCATGGTGGCTCTGTTCCAGCACAATGTCACCGAGGTTTGATCGGGTTGGATTGTTGTCATGGAAGAAGTTAATCCCATTCACGTCCGCATGACCGATAAAAATTGATTTGTGATGATTATAGCGGTAGGCGCAGGTAGATGTGACTTCGCGTCCGCTCGGAGAATACACCGGATAGAAATCAGGACGCGATTTGTACATATCGCCGTATTGGGTATTGCCTCTATTGTAGGCGAGAAAAAATGCTTCTCCGCTATAGAATTTGAGGCGCAGTTCTTCTTCGATAATTTTTGGAACAACAGCCATTGGATAACTCGCGGTAGTATACGGGTAACAATCCCGATGAAACTCATGTTAAAAGAAAATGCAAAATACTAAGAGCGTGAAACGTGATGCGTAAAACGTGAAAAATGAATCAATGTACTAATGAACCGCTGAACTATAGTACATCTTAGAATTATGGTAGATTTTAAAATTACTTAGACATGATGAGCGAACCAAGTCACGAACCTTGCTCACCGAGTTACGGCACACGGCGTGTGCCTACTACTATTAATGTCTACTTATTTCTATAATTCACTATAATTAGACACTGCCAATCGGCGCAGTTGGAAACAGCGCCTACCAAACCAGAGTCGGAACGGAGCACCCACGTTCACGGACAGCTTCACATATTTGTACGGCTACAATCTATCCGACATAGCTCATTGACGAGTTTTTCTCTCCGACACGGGTGGTGCGATTGCTCGGTTTAACGGAGTCGCTGCCGAAGAGCGCTTCAATTTCCGACACCGTTTGAGATGGAAATGAAATGTTGTAGCGTGCGCTGCACTGTGCAATAACCTCACCATACTTAGGGGTAAGCAGGCGCAGGATGAGATCGTGGTCGCCCTTCGCACGCACACAGATATTCCGCAGTGTATCCAGCTTTTTTTGATTGACCGCATCGCTTTCGGAGATTGTGACTTCCACCGCTGATGTCAATCGCTCGACAACTGCATCAATGGGCAAAATCTCTTCTGCCAGAATCTGATGGGTGGTTTCCTCTATTTCGTCATCGCCCCCGCCATTTCTCCGTCGATTTTCGCCAACGTTACCCCGAATCCATACCACCGCGTCCTCCTCTATTGCCTCCCGCGAAGCCTTATAGGCTTCTGGGAAAACAACAACATCCGTAGTTCCCTCCAAATCCTCGACAACGAGAATTGCCATTGGATCACCCTTCTTCGTCTTTGTGAGACGAAGGGAGGTAAGCTGGCCGGCGGCATATACCTCTGTCCCGCTTGGAGGCTCCCCAAGCGTTTGGGAAGTAACAGTCGTATAGTACTTCATAATGTCCCCATACTGTTCCAGCGGGTGTCCAGACAGATAGAAGCCGAGTTGTTCTTTCTCATTCCTTAGTATATCGGCATGCGACCATTCTGGCGCATCAGCTAGTTCGACCTGTGTCATCGGCATCTCTTCAACCGCCCCGAAAAGTCCCATTTGCCCCTTCGCCCTGTCTTGCTGGGCACTCTGGGCCACTTTCATAGTCTGCTCAAGGCTTGCGAGTTGTTGCGCCCGATGTCCATCAAGTGCATCAAATGCTCCCGCCATAATCAAGCTTTCAATCGCCCGTTTATTGACCACCTTTGTATCAACCCGTTCGCAGAAGTCTTGGAGCGACTTGAACGAACCGCCCTGCTCCCGTGCTTCAACAATCGCCTCAAGCGCGATTTCGCTAACATTTTTGACCGCAGCGAGTCCGAAGCGGATGTCGTCGCCAACGACGGTAAAATCTTTGCTACTGCTGCTAATGTCCGGCGGCAAGACTTGGATTGGCGTTTCAAGGTGTGCGGCCAGTTCGCTACATTCAGCGATGTATTTTCTGATCTTGTCGCTGTCAGCAGATTCGCCGGTCATCATCGACGCCATAAACTCACGAGGATAGTGCGTCTTGAGATAAGCGGTCTGATAGGAGAGAATCGCATAAGCGACCGTGTGGGATCGGTTAAAGGCATATCGACCGAAGGGCTCAATATAATCGTACACTTTTTCCGCATCTTTCGCGTCAATGTTATTGCCTACCGCGCCTTTGATGAACTTTTCACGCTGCATCTTGAGGACATCCATCTTCTTCTTGCCCATCGCATCGCGGAGGACATCTGCCTCACCTAGCGTGAAGTTCGCCATGTCTCGTGCGATCTGCATCACCTGTTCTTGATAGACACACACACCGTAGGTGTTTTTCAGGGCATCTTCGAGCGTTGGATGCAGATATTCTACCTTTTCAACCTTCAGTTTTCTACGAATGAAACTGTCCATCATACCGCTGTCAAGGGGACCGGGGCGGTAGAGCGCGGGAATGGGGATGAAGTCCTCAAAGTTGTCCGGTTTAATCTGCATGATGACGCGGCGCATTCCCGGTGATGTTTCCAACTGAAAGAGCCCCCCAACGAGACCGTGACTGATAAGCCCATACGTCTTTTCGTCATCGAAAGGAATATCTTCAAGCGCGATGTCCTTGCCGTGGTTTTCCTTAATTCGAGCGAGACAGTCGTAAACCTCGCTCAAGGTTCGTAGACCGAGGAAGTCGAACTTGACCATGCCGACATCCTCAAGCATCTTGAGATCGAATTGTGTTGCGATGCGGTCATGCTTATCCTTGAAGAGAGGGACGTAATCGGTCAGCGGACCATTCGACAGCACTACCCCGCACGCATGGATTGAGACGTGTCGCTTCATTCCCTCAATAGATTTGGCGATTTCCATCATTTCGCTGTTTTCTTGCGCTTCGGCTACCTCACGAAGCTGTGGGACATCGTCCAACGCCTCATCAAGTGTCACACCGGGAATGGTGGGAACGAGTTGTGTCACTCGCCGAACATCCTGCACCGGCACATCAAGCGCCCTGCCAACATCGGCGACAGCGGCTTTCGCGCCAAAGGTGCTGAATGTTGCCACCTGTCCGACACATTCCGCTCCGTATTTGTCGGTCAGATAATCAATGACAATTTTGCGATGCTCATCTCCAAAGTCGATATCAATATCGGGCATACTGATCCGATCGAGGTTCAGGAACCGCTCAAACATACAGTCATATTTCATGGGTTCAAACGTCGTAACACCGAGTGCGAAAAGTGCTAGGCTGCCGCCAGCCGAACCGCGTGCGTTGAGCGGGAACCCGCGTTCTCGAGCGAAATTGACATAATCCCACACAATCAGCAGATAGCCGGCATAACCTGTTTTTTGGATAATATCCAGTTCGTACTCAAGCCGCTCTTTCATCTCGGTCGAAAGTTCACCATATTTTTGACGGAGCGCGTCATAGCATAGCTTACTGAGGTATGAATCAGCCGTATAGCCCTCAGGAACCTCGTATCTCGGCATGATGTGTTCACCGTAATCGAGTTGCAATTGACAGCGGTTGGCGATCTCAAGGGTATTGGTAATCGCTTCAGGGGGAAACTCCGCCAAGGCTTCGTGCATTTCATCGACATTTTTGAAGTGGAACTGCTCCAAGAACCTCATGCGGTCTTCTTCCTTCACCGCACGTTTCATTTGAATACATAGCAGCACATCGTGCATCGTGTGGTCGGTGCTGTTAAGATAATGGCAATCATTGGTTCCGACAAGCGGCAGGTTGTGTTCCTTGGCAAGTTCGACCATTATGGGGTAGGCACGCGCTTCTTCAGGGATGCCGTGATTTTGAACCTCGACGTACAGGTTGTCTTTACCCATGATGTCCTGAAGCATCCGGAAGTTTTTCACCGCCCCTTCGCGCTGGTCGGCGGCGAGTAGCGCAGGAACATAGCCTTGAATACACCCTGTCAAGGCAATGATTCCTTCGCGATGCTCGCGCAAAATTTCCATATCGATGCGGGGCCTTGAGTAGAAGCCTTCGAGATAGGCGATCGACCCAAGCTTCATAAGGTTTTTATACCCGGTCGCATCTTCCGCCAGCAGCGTTAGATGGTAGGGACTGCCTTGATTCTTCCCACGCTCATGGCGGCTGTTGGGGGCAACGTACGCCTCACAACCGACAATCGGGTTGACGCCTTTGTCCTTTGCTTTCTTGTAAAAGTCCCATGCGCCGAACATGTTGCCGTGGTCTGTGAGCGCGACAGCCGGGGCACTGTTTTCGTAAGCCCATTCGATCATGTCCGCGATTCGACAAGCACCGTCAAGTAGACTATATTCGCTATGATTGTGTAGATGAACAAATGCAGATTTTGCCATATTGTATATCCTCCTCAACTCACATTAAAATAAAATGTGAAATGTCAAGAGTATGAAACGTGATGCGTGAAAACCATATAATTTAGCCTCTTGTCGAGTATGGAAACTCGACCTACGGACTACTAACCCCCCTAGCCCCCCTTATCAGGGGGGAACTACAAGATACTTGTCGAGTATGGAAACTCGACCTACAGGTTGCTCGCGGAGTTACGGCACACGGAGTGTGCCTACTACTATTAATGTCTATTTATTTTTAGAATTCACCATAGTTGATTGGTTTATTAACAGACCAGCACGCATCGCGATTTTTTTTATTTTTAACCCCCTAAATCCCCCTTATCAGGGGGACTTCATGAGGCTTGGCTAAGGGGAGCCACTGGTAAACGTCTACATATTTATATCGTTCACCATAATTAGACACTGCCAATCGGCGCAGTTGGAAACAGCGCCTACCAAACACGGAGAGCGAAAGTGTTTATTTATTTTTAGAATTCACTATAGTAAATCTTTCTGCTAATGATCCGCTTCATGATGATGTCCATCGTGGTGATTTAAGTCATAGTGATTGTGAGTCACATCACGGGTCAAGAGGAAAATAGCCAATAAACCAACCATGAAAGCTGTCGCCCCGGTAACCTTATCCAGAGCAAATATTCTTTTTCTTATTGAAGGGGTTTGGTGAGCATGTTCCTCTTCAGAATGAGAGTGTGCTTCTTCGGAGCGCGAGACGTGGGCATGGGACGCATGACCACCATGAAAACACTCAATTACCACATTTAGCAGCGTGCCGGCGGCAAAGGCTGTTAGGTACTCGATAAATTGACCGAATCCCCCGGTCAAAATCCGTTCCCCGATGAATGCCCCGATGACAGGCGCGATTGAGAGCGGAAGAAGCCGTCCAACGGTTGCGATAAATGCGAGTCGTAAACTAAAATGCAGACGAGACCCGAATGGGAGGCGGCGTCCGATGGTTGCGATGCGTGTGTTGTCGCTGAGAAACGCCAGTGTCAGAACAAAAGCAACCGGCAAGCGATGTACTAAAACCACAACGGCAAGCTCAGTACCAAGTGCCTCGCTTCTGCTTGCGATAGCAAGATTAAATCCATCGGCTAGCGCATGGATTGACAAGCCAATCACTGTCAAATCTACGACCCACCGGTGATTCTGCAGCGGGAACCGTGGGTTGTGATGACTCATCCGCTCAATCAGAAAGATAGGTAGAAAACCGGCTGCCACGACAAGGAGGCTTCCCCATCCAAGATCTTCATAAAGGTGGGGTATGAGGAGAAAACCGATTAACCCCACAACGGTGCTAGCTGTGAACCCCGTGAGTATCGCAAAAATGACCGGATTGGAACGTAGTGTATAGAAGGCAATCACGGCACCAATGAAGACTGAGAGCACCGCTATTGTGAGATAGATGATAAGCATCGAATCTTAGCGCTGGCACCCCACTCCTTAATGGGGAAGGAAACCTCGTTCCTTCGCATGTCGGGATAATATATTTCAAATATAGTATTTACCCGCTTCTGCGTCTAAGTCCTAATAAAAGAGGGTTCAATCTCTACTAATTGCAGATGTATCAATCCCAAGTTGTAACATCATGTTTTGTTACAATCATATCGTCTGGCCTTTCTTTTATGGCATCAAAGTTCATCCTAAATATGTATTCTATAGGTTCATCTAAAAGTCTTATAACATGACAATCCAATAGATTTATGATTAGATTTGTCCATCGTATAACTTCATTCTTATATCTCATAACAGTTTTATATTCTGTGCCATTAAATGGGTTTGAGTGTATTATTTGTGAGCAACGCTCAAATACTGTTTCAAATCCTTGTTCTTTTGTTAATTCTGATGTTTTATACCTAAGGTATTCATCTGATTCATCTAATAGGATTCTTTTCCGCACAGGTGCGAATCCCTCTTTCATCGGCAGATATAGTGTTGGTGTATCGTTATTATTCTTGAATGGTTCCGGATAGAATCTTGGATGTATTTCTTTTATCTTACGGAGTATCTCACGGATATTGGGATAATTGATATTTGTCTGGCGTGCTATATCTCTGTAAACAGTTTCATTTGCTATCAAGGAGGCAGTGGCTATTAATTCCAGTGATTTGCGAATTTGCAATGCTTTTTCTTCTAGTTCTATATCAAAGTATGTATGCAACTCATCCATTCCTTGTGTTTGTATTAAATGAGCTTCCTTATTCTCCATTGTCAGGATATGATATATCCTGTATTTGATACACAGCATAATATGTTTATATTTTTCTATGTTTGAACGTGCCATCGTTTTCTCCTTTTCGGTTGACGGTTTCAGTGTGAGAGTGAAAGCGCATAACTACTATATTCGATATATTTTATGGCATAAGCAGATGGTAGCTTTGCAAGACATTGTAAATGTCTGGTATAATCTGCTTTTGACTATCAAACTTGGGTTTCAATATCTATAATTTCATATTGTGGTCCAAGCATCTGAATTGAATCCAATTTACGAATTATTGCTTTTATGGCAAATTCTGATTGGTCTATGCCTATCCATCTCCTATTTAGTAGTTGTGCAGATTTTAATGTTGTCCCTGATCCACAAAAACAATCTAAAACGATACTTTCAGGATTAGATGATGTTTTAATAATTCGGTCCAATAGGCTTTGGTTTTTTTCTGTTGGATAAATCGGTGATTGAGGGTCTTTATACATCCAAATATCTTGAACTCTTTTACCTCGTTGCTCATCCGCAAAGATTATTTTTCTAGGATTTCCTGTTGTCGACCATTCTATCAATCCTTCCTGATCCCATTTCTCTAATGTTTCTACATCTGTGCGCCAGTGGCGTCCTTTCGGAGGAGATAATCCTTTGAATACTTGGTTCGATTTACCGTTTTCTGTCTCGCCGGGAGCATGAATTGGCACAGTGGTGTATCTTCTTCCTTCTTTGACTTTAGGATATAATCGTTCTAAGTCTTCTTTTGTATAAGGCTCTCTAGGTTCATTCCATATAGGTTCTGACGATTTAGAATAGAATAGAATAAGATCCTTTATATTGCCGTATCCTACTCGCTTAAAATTCTTTGGATTACACTTTACCCTTGTAATGTCATTTCTGAAATTATTCATTCCAAAAACTTCATCCATCATAACTTTTACATAATGTCCGATTTTGTAATCGATATGCAGGTAAATAGAACCTTTGTCCGACAGTAGTTCTTTGAGTAATAATAACCTAGTCCTTAAAAACTCAATGAATTCCTTTCCGGTGAGTCTATCAGAATAAGCAACATCACCATTTCGGGGACTACTTATAGTAGATGCTTTTTCATCTGTAATTATAAAGTTACCATTGGTAGCAAAGGGAGGGTCTATATAGACCAAATCAATTCCACCTCCTAGGTTTGCGTTCCTCAGAAGGTATTCAAGCCCCTTGATGTTGTCGCCCTTTATAATCAAATTTTGCATCTGACAATCCACTCTTTAATTTTAGAGGTGATATAAAAACTCTCTTAAGACTAATGCACTCATGATATTATGCTGGGTTAAATCTTGGGTAATTGCACGATGTATTTGATCTCTGCTTTTAATATAGAGAACTCCATCTAAAATGGCAACCGTAACAGCATCTACATCCGGTTGGAAAACACTTATCGCCTCATAAAATTGGTTATTTTGATTTCCTCCGGTGTCAGTTATAAATTTGGCTTCACCGATTACATATTTACCGTTAAATCTTGCGAGAAAATCTAATCCTTTGTCACGCGTGGCACGCGTGGTACGCGGGACAGGCTTATAGTTTAATCGTTCTTTGGCAAAATCCGTTATTTGAGCATCGCTTGCATCCAAGACCGCATTACCATCTGATGCAAGAAAATCTTCAAGAGAAACGGGTTGAACGCCCAACGCTCCTGTGTCTAACCAACGTTTGAATAAAGGACCTATTTGCCTATTTGTTTCTTTCGGTGCAGAGGATTTTTTGTAAATTTTATCTAATCCCATCTCATAAAGCCTACCACATAATCTATCAATTGTATTTGGGTTCCTGTCTATTGAGCTCTGATCCCTTCTCAGAAATGCAACATAAGAGTCTTTTATGGGAAACAAATCTAGTTTGAGTAATGCTCTGACCAGAGCAGCGTTGTCGCGATCTGTAAATGACTGCTCCACTTGCGCCCATGCCTCTTCATCAATGTCCCGCATTCCTTCAGGGCTTAATGGATAAACGCTAAACAACTCATCTAAATAATTTCTCTGACTGGCAAAATCAATACTTAGCTGTGTCCAATAATTCATTGTAATTTATGGTTCAAGGTTGAGAGCTATTTTGAGTTTGTTACTTTAAGACGCTACAAAGTTTTCGTTTCATCAGTTCAGAGTTGATATAAAAACTCTCTTAAGACTAATGAACTCATGAGGTTATACCCCACTAAGTCTTGGGTAATCGCACGATACATTTTAGATCTGCCTTTAATGTAGAGAACTCCATCTAAAATGGCAACCGTAACAGCATCTACATCTGTTTGGACAAGACCTATAGCATCATTAAATTGTGCATTTTGATGCCCCCCGAAGTCGGTTAAGAACTTGGCTTCACCGATGATGTATTGATCATTAAACCTTGCGACAAAATCCAGTCCTTTGTTGTGTGTATAGTTTAGGTGTTCGTTGGCAAATTGCATCATCTGAGCATCACCCGCATCCAAGATGGCGTTACCTTCCGACGAAAGAAAATCTTCAAGAGGAACTAGTGGGACACCCAACACCCCTTTCCTCAACCAACGTCTAAAAAAGGGACCAATCTGCCGATTTGTTTCTTTCGGTTCAGAGGATTTTTCGTAGATTTTATCTAATTCCATCTCATAAAGCCTACCACATAATCTATTAACTGTATTGGGATTTCTTTCTATTGCGGTCTCGTCTCTTTTTAGATACGCAACATAGGAGTCTTTTATTGGAAATAAATCCAGTTTGAGTAATGCTCTCAACAGAGCATCATTGTTGCGTTCCTCAAATGACTTCTCTACTTGCTCCCATAACTCGTCATCAATATCCCGAATTCCTTCAGGAATTGTTGGATAAACACTAAATAACTCATCTAAATAGTTTCTCTGATTGGCAAAATCAATACTTAGCTGTGTCCAATAATTCATTGTAATTTCCTCTAGTATAATCTATGGCAATAAGTAGTTCATGATTTTCCCATTTCAGTAAGTGAGGAGAGCCAGAGCCATTATTTACTTAGTGGGTCATTTTATTGTAACCTAACTACTATGTTTTTGTCACTGAAAATCCGAACCTAATGAGCAAAACAACTCATTGCGAAAACAAAAAGTTTAGGCTGTCAAGGCAGCACGTTACGCCTCCGCCTTCACGGGCTTCCGTCGTCTACGTTGGGACACACCCTTTTCGAGCGTGTCCTTGGCCACCACTTCGTATAGAATCGCATATTTCCCTTCACCTTTGCGAAGAATGCGCCCTAGCCGTTGAGTATATTCGCGTGTGCTCCCGCTGCCGCCGAGGATAACCCCGATATTTGCTTCGGGAACATTGATCCCTTCGTTAAGCACCTTTGATGTGACGATGGCGGGATATTCGCCGGCGTTAAAGCGTTCGAGAATCCGTTTGCGTTCTTTGGTTTTGGTCTGATGTGTAATTGTCGGCAGCAGGTGGCGCGTGGAGATGTGATAGGCGAAACGGTTGCTCCCGGTGAAAATCAGGACTCGATCTTTGCGATGCTGTTTCAGCAGGGATTCGAGCAGCGCCAACTTGGCTTCGGCTTCAAGTGCAACGGTTTTGGATCTGTTCAGGGCGAGCATCGCTCGCCGTGCCTTCTTTTCTCGTGTGCTCAGGCGGACAAATTTACCCCAACCGCCCCCAAACAGTTGGATATTTCGATCGCGCAGAAAACCGAGGTAAATTGCCCGTTCTCGTGTATATTCCTCCCGTTCTTCCTCAGTCAGTTCGACGTAGAGCCGAACGGTTTCGTATTCTGAGAGATACTCGCCCTTGAGTTCGTCAATAGATTTTCGATAGACCACTCCACCGATTAGTTGGCGCAGTTTCCCCTCCATTCGGTCCGCCCGTTCATACGTTGCCGTCAAGCCGAGCCGTCTCGAAGCGATACTGAGTTCTGGGATGTGACTGTAACTCGGCGAAGGAAGGTGATGCACTTCGTCAAAAATCAGGAATCCGAAGCGATTGCCATATTCGTTACAGTAGCGATACGCGCTGTCGTAAGTGGTGACGGTGATCTCTTGGAGCTCATGGTATCCACCGCCTAAAATACCGATTTCGAGGTCGAAGGCGTTGGTCAGTAGGTCGTACCACTGATTGAGCAGATCAATCGTTGGCACAATAATCAGTGTGCTGCGTCCCACATGCTCGATGGCTTTGAGGGCAAGAAGCGTTTTGCCTGCGCCTGTCGGCAGAACAACCGTGCCGAGGCAATCCGCATCGATCCACGCCTGCAACCCTTCTCGTTGATAGTCGTGGAGATCGAAATCGAGTTGGAGCGTTGGCTTGATGGTTCTGTATTTCGGGACGGTCGTAGTGTATTGGACACCGTTTTCGCGCAGCTGCTCGACAGCGATTGGGTAGTGCAACGCAAGGGCGCGCCATTTCTCGACCCGTGTGTCCCATTGAAAGTGTGGGGGCGGCGTTTCTGCGTTTTCAGCGATAACTGTGCCGTCGTCGTAGCGGAAATAGATTTTCTTTTCTTCGTTCATAGTTGGTCGGGTTTATCCCCACACACATCTTCAGGGCGCGCATCGCTCGATTTCCGAAACTGACGGATTAGGAGCCATATTCCTAACGCTGCCAAAATAACCCCAACAAGGTCAAACCAGAGCGGCTGGAATTCAACCTTCTTTTCAAAATCGATTGTGAAACCCGGTATCTCCAATCGAAAAATAGCCGTAACGGCTAATGGCAATGCGTTGGCAAGGGCATGACCAAAAAAACAGGGAATCATAGAGCGTGTCTGTATGAACCACCATGCAAACAGAATGCCCAATGCAGTGGCACCAATGAATTGCCAAGGATTGAGGTGAAGCACACCGAAAAATATGGCGGAAGCAAGGATAGCTTTCCGTGTACTATAATGGCTCAGAAAGCCGCGCAGGACCAGTCCTCGTACTAATAGTTCTTCAGTCAGGGGGGCAACTATCACAAGAGCTAAAATTGAACCCCAAAGGTTTATTTCACCGCCCAAAAGACTTTTAAAAAGGTCAGTGAACCATGCTGGCGGCGGAAGGAAGATTCGCAGTAAGTTATCTACTTCGGAGAGCAGGATAGAGGTGCCGATAACTGTGAGAGCCATAGGGAAAAGCAGGGACAGTCGTACCGGCACGAGCGGACATATCTCTCTGAGTGAAATTTGGGATCGTTTAAGTCCTTTGATTAAAATTAGCCCAAAGGCAATAACACTAATCAATGAAAGGACAACGGGGTGATCTGACAGCGGATAGCCGGTAATACTCTTAAGGATTTCAAAAGGGATAGACAACACAAGTATCAGAATGCTAAGTGATACCAGAATCCAGACAGATTGGGGAATATTGGGGTAACGGTAATTTTCTGTCATGTCAACCGCCGATCTCTGAAACGCCTGATTCCCCTAGGATCACCCATCGGGATTCGCATTTTCTGTTTCACTAAAAACTTCCATCCCGGCAGATCCGTCGGCAACTTGCCGAATTTGGGTCTCGAAGCCGGGGGGCGAAAGTGCCCACGTAATCCAGAGCGGCGTGTCGCCCGTGTTGACAAAGCGGTGTTCGACTGTCGGCGGCAGGTAAATCACCGTTCCCGGTTTCAGGTCTGCTACCTCGTCGGCGACATATCCTACGCCTTCCCCACCAAACACAAAGATAATCTCCTCCGCGTCGGCGTGGGAATGCCACGGGATTTCGCTGTGGGGATCAATCTCCTCCAACCCCATTGAGAAATGCTCTGTATCCGCTGTCTTGGGTTCAATACAAGTATACAACGTGCGCGGTGCTTCGCCTTCAATCCGAACGACTTCTGCATCTTCTTTGTGGAAAAAGTATCCCATCGTATTCTCCTTTCTATGTTAGGACTTACGCAGCTGAACGCTCAAAGCCTTGTAGTTCGGCGATTTATCGCCGTTGGACACCGTTTCCAACGCCCGATGAATCGGGCAACTACAGTAGGGGCTCCGGTTTGTAGTAGGGTGATTTATCACCCGTCCGGACGCGCAATGAATTGCGCTACTACAAACTGAACTGCGTAACTCCTAAATATAACGCAAGTTACTAGGTTCTGTTGACATTTCATCGTAACCAGATAATCGTAGCAACAAAACTCAGAAATCCCATATACCGAACCGCTAATTTATCAAAACGCGCGGAAATACGTCGATACTGCTTGATTTTGTTGATGAAACATTCCACTATATGTCTCTGCTGGTACAGATCCACATCATAATCACGTGAATCACGGCGGTTGGCACGGGGCGGTATCACCGGCACCGCGCCGGTGTCGGTTATCGATTCAATGAACGCCATCGAGTCATATGATGTGTCGGCTATCACATACTCACTGCTGTAACCGTCAATCAATGCTTCAGCACAAGTAATGTCGTGCCGTTGACCGGCTGTCAACATAAAACCTAATGGGTGCCCTAAGCTATCAACAGCGATGTGAATCTTGGTTGAAAAGCCACCGCGGCTGCGTCCGAGTGCTTGACAGACTTGACCGCCACTTGTTTTCAAAGCACCCGCAGCACAAGGGTGCGCCCGAATGATAGTGGTGTCAATGATGAGCCACTCCATATCGGGGTCTTGGGCAAAGTGTTGGTGCAACCGTTGAAAGATACCTTTATCGCACCATCTTGCGAATCGTTTATAGACGCTGTTCCAATTGCCATACTGTTTGGGTAACAGTCGCCATTGACTGCCACTACGGGTTATCCAAAGCACCGCATCGATAAAGCGTTTTAAGTGAGTTGGGTCTCCGGTGTAGATGTCGGGACAGGTGTTAAGGAATGCTACTATTTTTGACCATTGTGTATCGGATAAGGTAAGTGTGGACATACCCTTATTATACACAAATGTCAACACGCCCTAGTATGTAGCGCAAACTGTATGAAGATTAATTTATTACTTGGGTAATCTTCAAGTGATGTCCGGTGCGGGTGGAAAACGAAACTACTGTTCTACCGTTTGGTAGGCGCTGTTTCTAACTGCGCCTATTCGGTGCGGTTGAAAACCGCACCTACCGGGCCTGGGGGAAATATCGAATTACCGAATTATTTTCTGAAACCTCATTTATGGTAGATTTTAGAATTACTTAGACACGCTCAATGCACAACTAACCCCCTAAATCCCCCTTATCAGGGGGACTTTGGAAAGTTCTCAAAGATCGGAGTTCTTGGTAAATGTCTACTTATTTCTCTAATTCACCATAGTTTGCGTACTCGGATCACAATCTAACAGATCGTGGTACAAAAGACTCCTTTTATGTAGAACGATCGATTCTCTATTGTCGTTGATAGGGATTCATGTTTAACCGTTCAACCCAACCTACGGGTTGTTAAATGTCACCTTTTTTAGCGAAAAAGGTAACAAAGGTAACACGAAAAAGGGAAAAGTTACACAGGTTACGGTATACGGACTATTACGCCCAGGGTTGCTGTTTCACGTTTTACGCACTATGTTTTTTGTGGTTTTTTCTTCGCTGCGGGGAACAAGATGTTATTCAGGATCAGTCGATAACCGGGCGAATGTTTATGGAGGTCTAAGTTGGTCGGGACTCTGCCCTCCCCGACAAGGTGGCGATAGTCCTCCGGATCGTGTCCGCCGAGAAATGTGAATGTTCCCTTCCCCAACTTGCCGTGAATGTACTTGGCGTAGCGGGTCCCTTCGATATCACCCATGATTGTGATGGTATCGCGGACGGTGGTCTTATTGAACGATGTGGTTTGTCCGAGGAATCCACGCACCCGACTCACATGATTTTGGGTGAGCATCGTGGGGATAGGATCATGCTTTGCAGCAAACTCAAACAGGATAAAATCCTCCAAACCTAAGAGCGGATTGAGTTCTGGTCGCGGGTTATCGATATTTGAAAATTCATACCGATTCGGGTTGGGGTAGAGGACAAACCTCTCAAAGGCAAAGGTTTTATTGAAATCGAGCTTGGACTGATAGCCTGGATCCAGCGGGGTCCCGTCGAGTTCTGGGGCAACGATGTCCACGGTTCCTCCGTTTGTCGAGAGCGCGATATCCAGCGTTTCCGGGGCGGAACACATGGCGAAAAGGAATCCACCTTTGACGATGTAATCTTGGATTAACTGGGTAATGTATGCTTTATGCTTAGGCACGCTGTTAAATCCTGCATCCGCTGCAGCCCCCTCAAATAGGTGTTTGCGCTGCTGATACCAGACTTGTCCCTTATATGCGCTGTGGAATTTTCCGTGCTGCCCGGTAAAATCTTCGTGATGCAGATGTAGCCAGTCATACTGCCCTGTAAACAGTACACCGGCTTCGACCTCTTTATCCCAGATTGTGTCGTAGGGGATCTCTGCGTATTCGAGGGCAATCTTCACGGCATCGTCCCACGGATCTCGGTAGGGCGAATCCTCCGATGGCGCGTATACGGCGATCTTGGGCGCTTTTTCCAGCAAGATCTCATCCATATTGCTGTTATCCATTTCAACTTGGATTGCACCGTACTCGGCAGTTGAGATTGGCTGAAAACTGACCCCCATCACTTGCGCTTTCAGTTGTACATCTGGGGAGTCATTCAGAAGAAAAGAGCCCCCGCGATAGTTTAACAACCACTTTGCATCATATTCGCGAGGAACTTCTAGCGTCCAGTAGGTCAGCCCGTAAGCCTTCAGATGGTTGACCTGTGTATTATCCATCGGTACAAGTAGCCACTGTGGGTAGAGGCTGCTCGTTATCGCAAAAAAAAGGAGTAAGGATAGTGAGGCAATTTTGTTTGTTGAGGTCATCGGTTGTCCGCTTATTTGAAAACTACGATCCTAGAAACACCTTGATAATCAAAGCGATGAGTGCTAGATACATTGGTGCCATCAATCCAATAATCCATCTTAACTGCGTATTGAGTTGACCCTCCACATTAGAAATCCGTCCCTCAACTGCTTCAAAACGTCTCTCTATCTGCTCAAAACGATGTTCTACCTGATCGAAGCGATGGTTGACAGACTGGGTAAGGCCCTCAATACGTTTGTCCATCTGTTCAAAGCGATGGTTGACAGACTGGGTAAGGTCCTCAATACGTTTGTCTACCTGTTCAAAGCGGTAATTGAAAAGTTGGATAAGGTCATCAAAGCGTTTGTCTACCTGTTCAAAGCGGTAATTGAAAAGTTGGATAAGGTCATCAAAGCGTTGATCCACTTGCTCAAAGCGTTGATCCACTTGCTCAAAGCGTTGATCCACTTGCTCAAAGCGTTGGTTCACCTGCTCAAAGCGTTGGTTCACCTGCTCAAAGCGGTGATTGATAGATTCAGCCAAGTCATCAAAGCGTTGGTTCATCTGCTCGAATGCGCCGCGCAGGTAGGCATTATCTCTAGCATTCTGTTCGGCCATTTCGACTGTTCGCTGAACAGCTTCTCGGAGTTCAGCGGTCTCAGGATTAGTATTCATAGTGCCCTCCCGTTAATTGGATAGCGTGAGTCAGAGTGTAGCATAGATTGCCTTGAATCTCAAGGAAAAATTGGCTATCAGAAGGTTCTACGCGAAGCGGAAAGGCGGTAGAAAGGGCAGGAGAGAAAATTGATTAATGGGGAAACGAGCCGGTGAAGCTCATTTCCCCTGAGTATGGGTAGATTTTCTGAGAGGATTTGTGCTATTGAACTTGGCTGGCAGCGTAATGGAGGATATTCTTGATTAACCCCTCGTTTCTTTCAACGGTGTACCGATTATCATTGCGGAGGCTGGTGATGATGTACAGGCCTTTGCCGTGCTTTCGCACACCCACAACGAGATCCTTGCCGTCATTGGAAGTCGCTAATACTTGAAAGTCACTGTCCCAATCCGTCCAAGTGTCATCGATATACAGACGCCCGGCTTGGATCTCATTCGGTTCGGCAAACAGTTTTTGACCATGCTCTGTGACAGCAAAATCCTGAGTTGGCTTTCGTTCAACACCGTTCAAACTTCCTGCCAACCAACCAATTTCAAACGGCTCTTCCCGGTCCGCGTCCTGTCCGCTCACAATGACAATCCCGCCATTTTCGACGAACACTTTGATCTTCTTCTCAGTTGCTTCGTTGAGCAGGTATCCGCGGTAAGCGATCTCCCGATGTCCGATCCACAAAATATCCACTTCGTCTAAGCCGGGCAAGGCGGGATCTTGGGTTGCCTCGTAAGCCATCGTTCTGTTCTCAGTCTTGCGGACAGATCGGATGGTGTTGTATTCATAACTGACGGTGTTAGTTGGCACAGGAACGGGACTATCAGATGGCATGACTTCAGTATTCCCCGTCAAAGTCAATACCCTCAATGCGTCTTCCGGGGCACCCACCCATCGCTCACCCGCGAGAATCGCTCGGATAACTTCTCGGAATTCCATAGTTGTTCCATCGAATGTCCGCTCCATATAGGGACACAGATGAGTAAACACCCACCATCCTTTAGGATCTCTCGTGCGATTTCTATACCACGTTCCATCAAAATATCCAAGCGCTTCGACAACATAGGTCTGTTGGTAAAAAACGATGAGGGGCATACCGACTTTGAGTAGATCGATCATCTTCTGCGGAGAACTTCCTCGGACATACCAACCGGTGGCAATGTTGAGCTTAATCTGATCAAGTTTTTGTCCCTTGAGATCCTCTTCGACCTCAATGATGGCGTTCATTCTCTTGGTATCGACGCTTTTAATTTTTCCGAACGCGATATTGGTGCTGCCATCAATAATCTCTTGGATAGTAAACTCTCGATAAATAAATCCTTGAGCATCTGAGGAAAATAGCAAGCCAATGAAAACCACACTTAAAATTGGTAGGAACCAGCGCATTTGATGAACTCCTTTTGATCGTTTGGTATTGCTATTGGTCGCGTTTTAGCGTCGTCCTTTTGGCATTTTTGGGGGAGGTGGCAGCCTTTTCTTGATTTGGTGAAAGCGCTGAGAGTCTTTCTTTAGATTGGATTTTCGGGGCAGTCTGGCTATCTGGGAGCGGACAGCAGTAATCCGTTCAGTTGTCAGCGGATGTGTCGCGAACATCTGTTGAAGTCTCGATGGTTTGCTTTTCTGGAGGTTGCGGAGTTTTTCAAAAAAGGTCGCCATCCCTTCGGGATCAATACCAGCGTCATACATCTCTTGGACAGCGTACATATCTGCCTCTCTTTCAGCGTCCCGGCTATACTTCGTGAGAACTCCATTTGTAGCCAAGCCGGCGACCATCTGTTCGAGTCTACTTTGGTCTTCTCCCAGAGCCAACTGCGCCACCGCTGCCAGCCCAAGTTGTCGGGTCATCTGCTTCACGCCGTGCTTGCCGACCACATGTCCGATTTCATGACCGATCACCCCCGCTAACTCGGATTCGTTTTCTGCTGCGCGGATCAGCCCGATATTCACATAGAGATACCCGCCCGGTACTGCGAAAGCATTGACTACTTCGGTGTTCACAACCTTAAAATGATATGTGATGTTCCGTCGTTGGGAATGGTTTGCGAGGTGTTGTCCGAGTTGGTCAATGTACGCGGTCACAACCGGATCCGTGTAAATCTTCAGCTCCTTTTCGATCTCGCGAGAGAACTGTTTTCCGAGTTGGACTTCCTGTGCATCGGTGAAGATGTTAATATCGCTGATTCTTCCGGCACAACCGAACAATCCGCTACCGGCCACCACAAATAGTGTGACAAACAGGGTTAGTTGGGGTATTCGACGATTTTTTTGCACCTTAATTCGCCTCCGTGCCGAGAGTTTTCAACTTGCTAGGAAATAGATGATGATTACGGGGTTGTAGACTCCTGCACATGTTAGAAATATGAGAATGACGTTGAAGGGGCAAGGGGGAACAAACCATACAGCCCCCAAACTCATGCCCACCGTAGATTTTATCACACAATCGTTCTTTTGAGTAAACGATAAACTTAAAAAATAGCACAGAAACCAAAAACATACTCAAGTCAGTCTCTATCCGTCTGGATATGAAGGGTTTCGGTTAAAAAAGAAAGGAGAAGGAAGGGAGGCGGTACGGATATTAATTCAAGCTGCGGTCAAATGGAGGGCAAAAATTACGGCGTGGGGATCTTCTTTGAGAGCCCGGAAAGGTAAAAGGTGCGCGGGCGGTTGCTTTGAATCCTGATCTGATCGGAACGGAGGCTACGGCATACGGAGTATGCCTATTACATTGGAATACGTAACCCCTAAATGAAGATTCGGCAGTTTTTTTACCAATCATCATCGTCCACGGGTTCAAACAGGACGCTGCAGCTGCTACAACGATACCCGCTCTCCGCGTTGGATTCGTCAATGAGAAACAGCATACCGCAACAGATTGGGCACGGTTCCTCAACTTCCATTTCCACCCGTTCAAGGATTCCAGTTCTATCTTCAAATTCAACAAACATTTTAATCCTCTCTAAGAATCAGTAGCGATTTAGTGTGGGGTCAATTTCAATTGCCCACTGATCAATTCCGCCGGTTAAACTTTTCACGTTTTGGAAACCGTTTTGGTATAGGTAGTAAGCGGCTTGCATACTTCGCATCCCGTGATGGCAATGGAGAATGATTTCGTGGCTCGGATCGAGACCCTCAATATGTTGGGGCAGGTCATTCATCGGGATGAGTTGTGCCTCTTCAAGACAGACGATCTGGTGTTCCATCGGTTCTCGAACATCAATGAGTTGGATGGGTTCGCCTTGATCAAGTTTACCTTTGAGTTCTTGGACCGAGATTTCGTGTTTCTCTGGCTGAAACGGTGGCGGCACTTCGGAGGGGGAGTTGTCTGCTGTTTTCAATTTTTAGACCTCAGATTCGATTAAGTACACTGGGGACAGGGACAGATTTCCCTGAGTGTTTCAAAAGAGTAGATGCCGGTCGAATGACCATCGCTCCAAGTGAACTGGATAGCATAACGACCAACAAGCTCAAGATTGAGGGGTTGGGTATCGGCTGGAACGAAAATCTGGTCTGGATCGCCGAGTCCGTCTGGACCAAATAGGGAGTGAACGTCCTGCCCTCTGTGCCTTATGGTTGAACACTCCGCGCAGGGACATAGCTGCCTGAGATATGGGTAGGTGTATTCGCTCTCATGCCCATCTTTCCAGACGATTTGCAGCCCGTCGTTCCCTAACCGTTTAATCGTTTTTGGCTGTTGCTGTCTCATAGACACAGGTTAAAAGATGCCTAACTCGTCCTTAGCCTCTTCGGTCATCATTTCTGGTGTCCAACGCGGCGTCCAAACGACATTGATGTTGACTTCGTCAACGCCCTCAAGTTGCTGGGTGACATGCTGCGTTCCGTTGATAAGTTGTCCACCGGCAGGACAGCCCGGACTGGTTAGGGTCATTGTGATGTTAACGGTTTCGTCCTCAATATCAACGCCGTAAATTAGCCCCATATCAACGATGTTGATGCCGACTTCTGGATCAATAATCTCTTTGACTGCATTGAATACAGCATCTTCTGTTACCATCAGATCTCTCCTTTACAAGACTTATGCCTTTCAGCGCGGGGCAAGATGCCCCGCCTACGGTTGCTGCGTAAGTTCTCCTTTAGTAGTCCGCGCGGACGAAAACCGTATCGCCTTCGACCTTGACTTCGTAACATTCGACAGGTTCGGTTGCCGGCATACACAGTGCTGCGCCGGTGCAGACGTTGAAACGTGCCCCGTGTCGTGGGCATTCGATCTCGTCGCCGTCAAGTTCACCTTCAGCAAGGGGACCACCATCGTGGGTGCAGACATCTTCGATAGCGAAAAACTCGCCGTTCACGTTGAATAGTGCAACGGGTATGTCGTCCACTTCAACCAATTTCTTTCCCCCCGGTGGCAGTTCACTGACCTTTGCAACCTCGAAAAAATCGCTCATTCGGTCTCCTCGTCGTCTTCTCCGGGCCAACCTTTGAGGCCATAAGCCCCCGCTTTTAGCACTTTTAGGGCTAACAGTCCACACTTGAGACGGACGGGACCTAAGGGGATACCAAGCATATCCAAAATGTCATCTTTGTTTAACTGCTTGACTTCTTCCAGAGGTTTGCCTTTAATCTCTTCCGTCAACATTGAAGCGGCTGCTAGGCTGATAGTACAACCGTGACCGCAGAACCGCAGGTCGGTTATAATACCGTCCTCAACCTGGAGATCCATCCGAATCTGATCGCCACACAGGGGATTGTCTTCTTCATAAGAGATGTCAGGATGCTCAAGGGTCCCATAATTGCTTGGGTTTTCGTAATGATCGAGAATATCTTCTTCGTAAATGTTCATCGTCGTCTCCGCGTTAGCATACGCTGGGCTTTCAGCAATCCTTCATGCAGGGTATCGATTTCCTCAAGTTTGTTGTAAAGGTAGAAACTTGCGCGGACTGTGGCGATAACTCCATATTTCTGCATGAGCGGTTGTGCACAGTGGTGTCCGGCTCGGACTGCAACGCCAACGGTATCTAAGACGCCTGCTAAATCGTGAGGGTGGATACCCTCTAAGTTAAATGTGATTGCCCCTGCTTTGTGTCGGGGCTTGGGTCCGTAAATGGTAATGTCTTCAATTTCGTTGAGTTTCTGGTGTGCATATTCGAGCAGTTCCTGTTCATGCACGAAGATCGCTTCTAAGCCAACTTTGTTGAGATAGTCTACAGCAGCTGCAAGTCCGATTGCTTCCGAAATGGCTGGCGTTCCTGCTTCAAATTTGGCTGGCACATCGGCGTAGGTCGAACTTTCGCGCTGGACAGAGCGGATCATCGAGCCACCGCCCAGAAATGGTGGCATCTCCTCTAGGAGGTCTGACTTGCCGTACAGAACACCGATGCCGGTGGGACCGCACATTTTATGTCCCGAAAAAGCGAGAAAATCGCAATCCAGTGCCTGTACATCTACATCGAAATGCGGCACGCTCTGGGCGCCATCAATCAGCACTTTCGCGCCGACAGCGTGGGCGGCGGCAATAAGTTCCTGAACGGGATTGATAGTACCGAGGACGTTGGAGACATGGGTCATTGCAACTATCTTGGTGCGTTCTGTCAACAGTGTTTCCAAATCATCAAGCTGCAACACCCCTTCGTCGGTGATTTCAATAAATCGCAGCTTCGCTCCGGTACGTTGGGATAGTAACTGCCACGGCAGCAGGTTGCTGTGGTGTTCCATTACCGTGACAAGGATTTCATCGCCCTCTCGGAGATTGGCACTCCCCCAACTATATGCAACTAGGTTGATTGATTCGGTGGTGTTTCGTGTAAAGATAATCTGGCTGGAACGACGGGCGTTGATGAAACGGCTAATCCGCTGGCGCGCTTCCTCATACTTGGCGGTCGCTTCCTCAGAGATACGGTAAATGCCCCGATGGATATTTGAGTTGTAGGTCCGATAATACGCGTCCATCGCCTCAATGACGGGATCTGGTGTTTGGGAGGTCGCAGCGCTATCCAGATAGATCAGGGGTGGATCGCTTTCCCCTTTTAGAATGGAAAAATCGTTTCGGATAACTTCGATATCAAGCGTATTGAGTGCATTGTTCATAGGTTGGGCGTACATCGGGATTCCATTAGGTTCGGGTTTTGAGCGCATTCAGACGTAACAAAAACCATTATTACGCTTTACGCATGACTAGGACAGGTTGATATTCTGCCGTTGCAAATTTGGAAAACGCTGTAAGTAATTCAAAGTGCCTTTTTCCAATCTTCAAGGCGAGCCGGCGATTGAAGAAATCTTAATTTTTCAAGGGATGCCATTACCTTGTTTTGCGACTCTACCTTGTCTTGCGACTCCCATTTAAACTGTTCAAAGACTCGGTAAGGCGGAGGTTGCCTTTCATTCAGTTTCTCGAAGGTGTCTTTAAACTGCCGGTCAACGCCGTCTTGGTTAGCAATCCACCATGTGATTAACTGTGCCCAACCTTCGCGAACATCCGGTTCGCTTGAATTGTATAAGTCTGTTCGCCATGTGGGCACTCCCGGTTTGGGAAGTTGATGGGTAATCCAATGCCCAATCTCATGGATCAGGACAACAGCAAACAACCATTTTTCGTCAAAACGTTCTCTTCCCACCATCCACTTGATTCCTCTTTCATAAATAATGATTCGCTGGAGCCGGGGGTCATACTCCCCAAGTATTCCTTCAATCGAAATTTCTTCGGGCTTTCTCCGTTCCCGATCTTTGTTTCTTGCGTCCCAACTTTCCTCCTCCTCTTCCCATTCAGGATGATCAACAAAGGTTGGCGGTGTCTCGGAAGAGACAAAAATTAATGGCAAGGCGGATGACGAATACCCATTCTCTCTTGTTATTTTCATTAGCAGCGCAATCAACTTCCTTTCATCGGGATCAGGCCTGTGTACCGGAGGCTGAAATGAAGCGACTGGATACGCTTTTAGACGTCGAGAAATCATTTCATCAAGTCTCTGTAAAGAGACTATATCGTCAGCATCTGCCATAATGAAACACAAGCTTTCAACTTCTTTGGGTGAAGGAAGGTACTTTTTGCCGGCAGGATTAACAAAATCAGATATTATCTGGTTTTTTATGTCCCGATCAAATTTACTCCACATGCATTTATTATTATCGAACCATTCCTTTGCAGCTTTTTTTAGATGAGGAACTGTGGAATAAAAACATCTTTTCGCGAATTCTAATTCGCCGGCCTCTACAAGAGTTTCACACAATTCCGATCGACTTTTTCCGGAACCGTGCCAGTTTTTTGTGAGTATGACTCTTTCTACTTTTCCATAGTTCCATCTTGAAGATTCTTTTAGGAGCTCTTTCCAATCTCGTATTTTTGTTGATAACTCTGCTTCCCATCGATCCTTCCCCCAGGGCTGCCCTGGCAGGGGATTCTCAGATATAAATTCGATTAAATCCGTTAACGTTTGCATTGTTTTTAGTTTTCCGTTTTGATTTAAACTAAAGTTTAGACAATTTCCCGTAGGTTGGGTTAAACGGAAACCCAGAGCCAAACGGTATCAACATAAACAGACTTACCCTTTCGGAGATACGGTCGTCGCAGAAAAAACAAGAGAAACCCAACACCCGCAACTGTCCCGATAGGCGACCTTGTCAGCGGGGTGTCGAGTATGGAAACTCGACCTACAGGCATAGCAACACAAATTGTCCAAACTACAGTGGCAGATACCTCTGAAGTTGGGTTTCACTCACGCTTACCGAACAATCAGTTTTCGTGGGGGCACCCATCTTTTAGCTTGTTGGAACGTATGTGTTGGATGCGTTCAACCCAACCTACGCGCTGGTGTATCGTTTTTCTGGAAGTTAGGTGCTTGGCAACAAACTGATTTCTGATGTGTGCTCATGTTAAGAAGTGCAACAGAAACCGAGTTTTCAAGAAAAAACTCGGTTTCTCTTAGTGCTTTGCACCTTCTTTTTACATGAGTAGGACTTACGCATTTCAGCGCGGGGCAAGATGCCCCGCCTACAGTTGGCTGCGTAAGTCCTATATGGTTGACTTATTTTGAGAAAAGGTTGCTTGCCCAGTTGGTCAGTTTCCCACCTGAGAATGAGACATCGACTGCCTCGCCGTGATCGTCACAGGCTGCGTCTGTTGGCACACCAGCCTCTGCATCACTCTGTTGGACATAGCCTTTTGCGATAAGGTATGCTTCCACTTCGTCGCCGCTGACATCGGCGATAATCTCGTCGTTGATTTCGATTGTCGGCTGAAGTGGTTGGCCACTCTTTTCGACCATTTCACGATAGTTATCTGCGTTGTTAATAATGTCGCGATCGTCGTATTCTAGTCCATATTTTTGGAAGATCGCGCGGACACCGTTACTCCAACCGCAAACAGGTTTCATATAAGCGGTAATTTTTGGCTGACTCATTGTTAGGTTCCTTTCAATTTTGAAAAGTGTGAAGAGTGAAACGTGAAACGTAAAAACTACAGTAAACGCGCTGTGATTTTCGCACGGTTACATCGCCAATTTGTGATCGATCGACTGCTGAAGCTGCGATCGAACCGAATCTAACGCAATCCTTTGCATCACGGGTTCAAAGAAGCCGTCAACAATTAATCGTTCTGCTGCGTCGTGAGACAAGCCACGACTCATGAGGTAGAACACCTGATCTTTATCAATAGGACCTGCTGTCGCACCGTGCGTACAACGGATTCCTTCGCTCGCTAAGATTTCGAGTCCGGGCAGGGGGTCTGCACGGGCATGGTCACTTAGCATCAGGTTATCGTTCTTCTGATAGGCGTCGGTATGTTGACCGCCGGGGTGGACATGGATCATACCCGCCCACACACTCCGAGAGCGATCCTTGAGGACGGTGCGATAGAGCAGATCGCTTGTTGTGTGAGGTGCTTGATGGTCCTGATATGTGTGAATATCGAGGTGCTGACGGGCGTGTGTAAAGGTCAGTCCGAGCATCTCGGCGTGGCTCCCCGGTTTCTCCAACACCGACACTTGGTTGAGTTTGCTCACGCGACTCCCCAGCGCGCTCGACACCCATCGCAGCTGTGCGTCTCTTCCAATAATCGCCCGTTGTGTCGAAAAATTCCAGACCCGGAGATTCCACCTTTGAACCCCGACGTAGTTTACGTGGGCGTTGTCTGCGACAAAAATTTCGACCGCGCCACAGTGTAATCCGGGCGTATCTGCATCCCCCGAAAGGTGTTCCTCCAAAACGGTGACTTGGCTACCCTCATCGGCAATGATTAGCGTGTGTGATAGATCCGTCTGTCCCGCTTCAGAAAGTGCGACAAACACACGCAATGGAACTTCAAGGACAACGCCTTTGGGAACATGTAACAGATAACCGCCTTGCCAGAACGCGCCGTGGAGTGCATCGAATTTGTTCCAATCGACCGGAACGGCTTTGGTCATGAAATAGGATTCGACCAACTCTGGACGTTCCTTCAACGCGGTGTTCATATCCGCGAAGTAAATGCCCTTACGTTCAAGGTCTTCCGATAACGCGACCTTGCGGACAACACCATCTTGCTGCACTATCTGCCCCGGTTCTCCGTTCAACGACCCCAGTCGATTCGCTAGCTCATCAAGTAGTGGAGCACCCTCAGCGGATTCGGAAGGCGAAAGCGAAATTGGGTGATACCGATCTAGCTTGAAGGGACGTAGGTCTGTGCGACGCCAATAGTCCTGTACGTGCATATCCGTCGTCCGCTTCCACGTATCCTCATTGGGCGTCTTGGGAATTGGCAGATGATCGTAAACGTCATAGGCTGCCAACCGCCGATCGCGCATCCAACGGGGTTCGTCTTGCGTTTTGGATATATGCTCTACAAATTCTCGTGAAAAATCCCCCGCTTGGACTTCATAAGGGGGATTTTGATTTAATTCTGAAGACAATTCGTTCTCCATCTTTTTCTAACAGCGAATTCGCTCGTGCTATACACATTGCGCTCCTCTGGAGCGCGGGCGTTAGACGTATTGTTCCTCTATAGACATATTGCTCCTCTGGAGCAAAAGACACACATATCGCCCCTCTGGAGCGCGGGCGTTAGACGTATTGTCCTTCTATAAACATATTGCTCCTCATGAAGATTAATTTATTAATTGGGTAATTTCCGAGCGATGTACGGTGCGGTTGGAAACCGCACCTACCGGGTCTAGGGGAAAATATAGAATTACCCGATTATTTTCTTAAAACTCATCTGGAGCGCGGGCGTTAGACGTATTGTTCCTCTATAGACATATTGCTCCTCTGGAGCAAAAGACACACATGCTATCCCGCTGGGGCTTAGGAGCATCCCCGATAAAAATCAGCATCGTAGGGAACAACGATCGTTGTTCCCTACAACTCGCTTACCTTCAAACTGCTCAATAATTTCTTCTGGCAACGGGTCATCGAAATTATCAGGAACCCGAAATTCACCCGCACACAAGCCAAAAGGGCGAAGTTCCCGCGTATGATTTGTTTCAATCGGTTTGATTGCCGCTATAGGTTTGTCAACTTGTACAATAACAAGCGTTTCGCCGGCTTGAACGCGATGGAGATAGCCCAAGAAATCACGCTGAATTTCGTCAAGGGTGACTGTTGCCATGCCATTTCCTCAAAATTGAGTGAACTCTCCAGTATTCCTTTCTATCCGACCGAACCTTCCATCTGAAGCTGGATCAGGCGGTTCATTTCGACCGCGTACTCCATCGGGAGTTCTTTTACGAGCGGTTCAATGAATCCGTTGACGATCATCGTGGAGGCTTCCTCTTCGGACAGCCCACGGCTCATCAGATAGAAAAGCTGCTCCTCGCCGATCTTGCTGACACGCGCTTCGTGACCGACGTTCACATCGTCTGCGTCGATTTGGATAACCGGATAGGTATCGGAACGCGATTCTTCATCAAGAATTAGGGCATCACATTCGACGTTGGACTTACACCCTTTCGCACCGTTAAGCACTTTGAGCTCGCCACGATAGCTGGAGCGTCCTCCGTCCTTGCTAATCGACTTGGAGGTGATACGCGAACTGGTGTTCGGCGCACAGTGAATGACCTTGCCGCCGGCATCCTGATGTTGTCCTTGGGTTGCAAATGCGATTGAGAGGATTTCTCCGTGTGCGCCCGGTTCCATCATGTAGATGCTCGGATATTTCATCGTGAGTTTTGAGCCGAGGTTACCGTCGATCCATTCCATGTGGGCATCTTCGTAAGCGGTTGCTCGCTTGGTTACGAGATTATATACGTTATTCGCCCAGTTTTGGATAGTGGTGTAGCGAACACGCGATCCCTTTTTGCAGATAATCTCGACGACGGCACTGTGGAGCGATTCACTGGAGAAGGTCGGCGCCGTGCAGCCTTCGACGTAATGGACCTCTGCACCTTCGTCAGCAATAATCAACGTCCGCTCAAACTGACCCATGTTTTCGCTGTTGATGCGGAAGTACGCCTGCAACGGGTAATCAACCTTTACGCCGGGCGGGACATAGATGAAAGAGCCTCCCGACCAGACCGCTGAGTTGAGCGCAGCAAGTTTGTTATCCGCGGACGGAATCACTGTGCCGAAATACTCTTTGACCAGATCCGGATATTCACGGATAGCTGTATCGGTATCGACAAAGATAACGCCAATCTTCTCCAACTCTTCTTCGATGTTGTGATAGACAACCTCTGAATCGTATTGGGCACCGACGCCGGCGAGGAATTTTCGTTCCGCTTCCGGGATGCCGAGCCGATCAAAGGTTTTCTTGATGTCGTCGGGCACATCGTCCCAACTTCGCTCGACGCGGTCGGAGGCTTTGACGTAGTAGTAGATGTCGTCGTAGTCGAGACCAGAGAGATCGCCGCCCCATTTCAGATCGGGCTTCTGCTTGAAAATTTCATAGGCTTTCAGCCGGTATTCGCGCATCCAATCTGGTTCTTCTTTGACATCACACATCTCGTTGATGACCTCAGTATCCAAGCCCTTTCGTGATTTGAAAACGGGCTTAATATCATCATGAAATCCGTATTTGTATTCGCTGCTTACGCCGATGTCTACTGTTTCGTTCGGCTTTTCTTGTTCTGCCATTTTCTGTGTTTCCTTTCCGTTTTCGGTGGATCTGTTTTGTTTTTGGTTCATGTTAAGAAATCGTGCAACAGAAACCGAGTTTTTCCGAACCCCCTAAATCCCCCTTATCAGGGGGACTTATGAACGCGCTGCGTAAGTCCTATTGTTTTTTAGGCTCTTAAAGAGGGCAATGTATCTTCAACCTCTGGTTCAGCGACAGCCTCTGTGAGGCCGTGTGCCTCACGAATAGGATCGTACCCCTTCTCTTCCAGCAGTTCAGCGAGTTCCCAGCCTCCGGATTCGACCACCCTTCCGTCCAGCAGAATGTGTATGAACTGCGGTCGGATGTAGTTGAGCAGGCGCGGGTAGTGGGTAATAATCAGCACACCGAGGTTTGGACCAATCAATTGATTGACGCTTTCGCCAACGATACGGACAGCGTCGATATCCAACCCTGAATCGGTCTCGTCGAGGATGGCGATCTTGGGTTCAAGCATCGCTAACTGTAAGACTTCGGCTCTTTTCTTCTCGCCTCCGGAGAATCCGTCGTTGAGGTAACGCCGTGCAAACGATTCATCAACGCCGAGCTGTTTCATCTTTGCACGTAGCTCTCGTCGAAATTCTCGCATTGGAATGAGGTCGGTTGTCTCCGATCCATTTGAATCTTCAGAACGCACAGCACTCACCGCCATGCGGAGGAAGTTCGCCATGCTGACGCCGGGGATCGCTGTTGGATACTGAAACGCAAGGAACAGCCCTAACTTTGCGCGTTCATTCGGGTCCAATTCAAGGATATTCTCTCCGCCAATGGTAACTTCCCCGGAATCAATCGTATAGAACGGATTCCCCATCAGTGCGTTGGCAAGGGTGCTCTTGCCGGATCCATTCGGTCCCATAAGTGCGTGGATTTCACCCTGTTTAACATTTAGGTTTAAGCCTTTGATGATGGGTTGGTCTTCCACGCTGACATGTAAATCTTTGATGACTAGTTCGGTACTCATTAATTCTTATTCGACTCCTTAGTTCATTGGTTCATTAGTGCTATAAACATATCGCCCCGCTGGGGCTAAATGAGAGACTTTCATAATTCAACCGAGCTTGTGCAGCGATAAATCTGTGTGGGAGCATCCTCCGCTCACGATGTAATTTCGGTATCGCTATGGACATCCCACAACCGTATGATTCACAGATTTGTCAGGGCCCTGTCAGGTCTAAAAAAAAATTCAACCTCACATCGACGGTTCACCATTGGCCGGAATCTCTCTGAACCTTGATGGGGCCTAGCTTCAGAGCATTTGTAGATTTGTGCCACCCACCAGAAGGTGCGTGCAAACGGCTTTTTGACCTGACAAATACGCACTGTTTATGAGCCGTTTTTCACTGAAATGGCACCATAATCTCGCCAAATGTCAGGGCTTTGTCAGGTCCCTGACAGGTCAAAACTCTGAAGTGCGTAAGTTCTGATATTATATTGTGTGCCGCTCCGATAAGACCGGGTGTCGAGATGTGAATCTCGACCTACAAACTTATAGTAGATCTTAGAATTAATGGGACGCTCCAAGCCGGTGCGGTTGCAAACCGCACCTACCGTTCTCCTGTTTGGTAGGCATTGTTTCTAACTGCGCCTATGCGGTGCGGTTGGAAACCGCACCTACCGGGGAGCAAAAGTGTCTATAATGTCTCTAACCGCCGATCATAGACATGTTTCGTTTCGGTTTGACAAAGTTTACTGCGTTAATTTGGTGTCCCGGCTCTTTCTGCTTCACTGCTCCAATAATGAGGTCTGCGATAGTGTCATCGGAGGCACCGGCGCGTAGCGGGGTCAACAGGTCGGTTTCTGTGATAGAGAATAGACAGGTCCGCAATTGACCGTCGGCGGTGAGACGGACCCGATTACACTGTTCACAAAACGGTTCTGTCACGGAAGAGATAAACCCGACATCCCCCTTACCGTCTTCAAACTGATAAAGCTTTGCCGGATCATGTTTCGCATCGCCGTTCATGCTGACGGGATTCAGGGGATAGACCGCACCGATTTTATTGATGATTTCTTTACCCGGAATGAACATATTCCGTCCCCAGATGTCGTCCGCATCTAAGGGCATAAACTCGATAAACCGGAGTTGGTAAGCATTGTCGCGAGCAAATTTTGCAAGGTCAACGATCTCATCGTCGGTAAAGCCTTTCATTGCCACCGCGTTCACTTTGATTGGATCAAACCCACAACGTTGTGCCTCTTGCAGCCCCTCTAACACTTTTGAAAGTACCTTGCGGCGCGTCATTTGCTCAAATTTTGCCTCATCCAACGTATCAAGACTGACATTGATTCGGCGAAGTCCGGCATCGTAGAGGTCTTTTGCCTGCGTGATTAAACCGATGCCGTTTGTGGTCAAGCTGATGTCCTTTAACCCCTTGATTTCCCCGAGCTGCTTGATTAGCTCTGGCACACCACGACGAACTAACGGTTCTCCACCCGTGAGCCTGACCTTATTGATCCCCAGATCGACGAAGACACGAGCGAGGTGAACAATTTCGTCAAACGTCATGATAGCGTCATCTTCCATGAACTGCATATCTTCCGGCATACAGTAGATGCAGCGGAAATTACACTGGTCGGTCACGGAGATGCGCAGGTTCGTATGTTCTCGATTGAAACTGTCAATGAGTCGTGTGTTCGTCATTTTGTGGGTGAGTACACAGGGTTAATTATGGTAGATTTTAGAATTACTGAGACACTCCCAATGGACAGCTAACCCCCTAAATCCCCCTTATCAGGGGGACTTTTGAAACTTCGCGAGGGTTGGAGTTATTGGCAAATGTCTACCTATTTTTCTAATTCACCATAGTTGGGTTTAAGTTTGATTCCGGGCGTTAATAGTAACACACGCGACGCAGTTTTGCAAATGTTTTTATAGGTTTTTTATGTAAAATACCATAAAAAAGTTAAAACGTGATGCGTGAGAAGAATAATCTATCCCTGCCGCAGATCGATCTCTTTCCCCTGTTCGGCAGATTGGTACATCGCCTCCGTGATGCGAGCGACGGTCAGACCGATTGCACCGGTATCAATCATATCGACACGCCCCAACAAGCCCCACACAACATGCTGCTGTGAGCTTTCGTAACCATCTCCCGTGTATCCGAGGGAGCGCATTCGTCTCTCGTAGCTGTCGATATCAAAGGTTACATCTGCGTCCATGTCGTAAAGGTCGGTGTAAAAGGTAAACGGGTTTAGCTTGAGTCCACCCTTTGAACCCATGATACGGTCACCTTCACCGCTGTCCATGTTGGCTGCCCACGCCTCTTCGACAAACATGGTAATCCCACCTTTGAAACGGACAAAGCCGGTGCCGAGTTCTTCGACATCGTAGCCGCTTATTTGTCGGCGTTCCTCGTCCATGTCTAGTTCTTGGAAGGTGGACGCGCTTACCGTTTCGATTTCGGGATTGTCGATCAGGTAAACCATTCGTGCCATGTTGTAGATGGCTGTGTCCAACAGTGTTCCGCCCCCGGCTTTCGCTTTTTGAACGAAGTGGGGTGTAGCGTAGCCATCGACGTAGGGTCGCCCACGACGACGATAGTGGCTTGTCTTTACATAGTATAGGTTGCCAAGCGCATTTGCGTCAATGAGGTGTTTGGCTGTCCGTGTTTCTTTGGTAAAGACCGTCGCCATTTGCACTGACAACTTTTTCCCTGTTCTCTGTGCGGCTTCATACATCGCGATCGCTTCTGGACCTGTTTTTGCCATCGGCTTTTCGCAGTAGACGTGCTTTCCCGCTTCGAGTGCTGCGATTGTGACTGGAGCGTGCAGAAAGTTGGGCAGACAGACATCTACGCTATCAATTTCGTCAATTTTTAGCAGGTCGCGATAATCGGAAAAAACGTGCGGAATACCGTGCGCTTGCGCGACCCGTTGTGCTTCAGATTCATCGATGTCTGCGACCGCCACAATTTCGACATCGTTCTGCATGGACTGGTAACCCCGTACATGGCTTTTACCGATGAGTCCAGTGCCGATGATACCTACCTTGAGTTTATCTGACATGGTTTGCTCCTGAGCGTGTATAGGGTATGCGGAGTGAAACGTAAAACGTAATGCGTGAAGCGTAAGAGTAACCCCTGTTTTTTGGTTTATTCTTCTAAGATTGTATTTCGTGTGCGTTCAAAGATTTCGATCGCGTATTTCAGATGTGCTTGGGACATGATGTTGAACGACACCCCAAATCTCTTGGGCGTTACGTCCGTAAGGTTCGATCGACACTCTGCGATGTGTCTCGGTGTGAAATCGCCGTGGGCATCGATACGGAAGTGGTTCGCTCGTTTTGATGGATACGACCCCATCCACCACCTTCCACCGATTGTCATGCGAATCTGTGCAATCCGTGGGCGGAGAATTGCACCGCAGGACTCTACATAATCAAAGAATTGTTGGGCGACCTGATGAAGTTCCTGATTTTTGGTAAGTGTAGCGAGGAAACGTTCGCGAGTTAGAAATTGCCGGGGAGTGTACTGATAGTTTGCACGGGATTCCTCAATGACAGAGGAGCCGAGTATTGTCTTTGTAGCGATCAGGAGTTCATCGGGCGCTTGGTAGGAGAAGTAGGAGATATAGGTCAGGTCGATGCCGACGCGTCGCAGGTATTCGGCGATATCGAGGACACTCACGTCAACGCCCTCGGAAACAAGAACCATGCGCTGCTTGCGATTGAAGGCAGACCGCCTCACGGCACCTAAATCATAGCCGAAGAATGTACTGTGCAACGCTAATAGAGAGGTGAACTCGCGTCCCTGTCCTTGAAACCATCTGCTAGCAAAACGCTCGAGATCAGTGAAGGAGAATTTAGCGACCGCTGCGGCGTATTCCAGAATCTGTGCAATCGCTGCACGGGACGTTTTGCCGCGCTTGAGTTCGATTACGATGCAATTTCCCTGACGGTCCAGTGCTAGTAGATCGACCTTTTTAGATTTTCCGATGGGGACTTGTCGGCTGATTATGCAGATGCGCTCGTTTCCTAGAAGCAGGTTTGGATCTTGCTCAAGTAGATCTTCCAAATCGCGTTCTTCTTCAAAGCGCGATGGATCGAGTTGTCGAAAGCCTTTTCCTTCCCATCGGTAGATTTCCATTGAACTATCCTTTCGCATTCAGGGGATTTTTCGCAGGCGAGTATTTGACAGGATAATCTCCAGCATCAACAGGAGTGTTGCGAGGATTAGGGGGTACGCAGCGAGTTCCTTATAGCGGGTGTATTCCGTGATCTCAATTTTTGTCGTTTCAAGTTGGTTAATCTCTTGATAGATCTGAGTTAGTTTCTGATTATCGGTTGCCCGGAAGTAGCGTCCGTCTGTAATCTCTGCGATCTGTTTGAGCGTTTCTTCATCTACATGTGTTCGGGTTGTACTATACTGTAGCCCGAAAATCGGATCATGATATGGAATGAATGCGCCCCCTTCTTTTCCCATACCGATAGTATACACCTTGATGTCAAGGGCCTTGGCAGCTTGGGCAGCGGTCAATGGATCAATGGTTCCGGCATTATTCTCACCATCGGTAAGCAAAATCGCAATTTTACTTTTAGCTGTTGAATGACGCAGTCTATTGGTAGCATTGGCAAGGGCGTCCCCGATGGCGGTGCCATCTTCAAGCATGCCGATTTCGGCGTTAAGGAGCAGATTTCCAAGTACCCGGTAATCGAGCGTGAGGGGGCACTGTGTGAAACTTTCACCGGCGAAGACAACCAGTCCGATGCGGTCGTTCTTTCGGTCGCTCAAAAAGTCGTGGATGACCGCTTTTGCTGCGTGCAAGCGATTATCAGGCTTGAAGTCTTCCGCTCGCATACTTCCAGAAATGTCGAGGATTAGCAGAATATCAATGCCTTCAGAGGTAATCTGTTGACGACTGTGGGACGATTGTGGCCGTGCGAGGGTAAAAATCATTAGGACAATAACAAGAAATCGGACAAGATTTAGGACTGGCAGGGATTTGACCCAAAAACTGGGCGCGATCTGGCGACTGATACTGAGATCTGAAAAGCGGATTCGCCCGCTGTTTTTTTGGTTCAGATACCAAAGGAGGAACGGCAGAATCAGGAGTAAGCAGAGAAATCCGGGCTGGTCCAATCGCAAGAGCACACCTCAAACTTGTGTTGGTTCATTGGTTCATTAGTGCAGAAATTGCCCTGTATACGCGCTTCCCATTTTTACGCGTCACGTTTCACGCATTATCGGCGAAACTGTGGAGGCGCGTACTCCCTGCCTTGGGTGCTGGGAGGACGGGTCGGTTTCTGACCAAACAGGGTTCGGAGGCTAATGCCAATCCCGATAGTGCTTGCGATGATGAAAGTTGGAATACTTAGGTAGGGAAGTGCTGTTGCCATTCGATAAATCCAGTATCCAACAACGACCGCAACGACATTTGATTGTTGTGGGAAGATTGTGCCTCCAATCGAGAGAAAAATTGCAGTTTTTCCGTAAATTGCTATTGGCAGCAAAATGGCACTTAAAAGCATTGCGAACGGGATACCTGCAATCGAGAGAATGAGTAGGATTGACAAATAAGGCACGATTATCAGCACAATCAATCCGAGGAGGGTGCTTCCAATCGGACGATGGGAAATCGTCGATGCCATATTGTTGATCTGTTGTGGGAATATCAGCACGAGTAGCAGATGGATGAGCGTCAGTGTGATGAAGGTCATTAGTTCCCAACCAAACCATGCGTATTGCCGATCGCCCCATACTTCTTTTGGTATTCCTTCCATCATTAACGAAGCGGCTGCGGTTGCCAATTTGAAGCCGTTAATTTCTTCGTAGGCCTCCGTTTCATGCCTAGTGTTGTTGCGTAAAGCTGCTTTGCCGATAATTTCGCCCAAAACGACTGTGACTTTGCCTGTGACTTGTGCGCCTTGCTCAATTTTAACATTTCCACCAAATACAAAGACGTAGCCCTTTACACGCCCTTGAATCTTTGCATCTCCGGCGACTAAAATAATATCATTGACAATTTCGGTTTTTTCGAGGTTGACTCTGCCGCCGATTTGCGTAATTCGGGATATATCCTCTGGATCGGTTGACAGGGTTGCTTTCGTTGGTGGGGAAGATGTCACAGTTTCGATTGGGCTGGGCTGTTCTGCCTGCTTGTCGGGATTGGTCTCGCTGCCTTCGGTTTGGGCGATAAGGGAATGAGAGGTGAGTAATCCAAGGCTGAGATATAGGATTAGAACTAAATAGACTGCTTTTGTCATTGAAAAGCCTCAAAGGGGAAGGAGGATATAATAGATATAGTAGGTTTTTGAACACTGTTTTCGATATGTATTCACCTAGGTTTTAACCTAAAGAAAGGGTAGGTTGCGGATAATGTATCTTTTCACCGATGTTTCACGCCACGGAAAAGTGAACTGGATTAACAATTCAGAATTGGCTAGATGTAGGTCGAAACGTAGGTTATATATGTATGTCAGGCGAAATGGCAATCGTCCATTTTTGCCCACACAAGATATTGTATGAAAATTGCATATTCTATAGGATATATAGTAGGATACTATAAGATATTTCAGCGGATTTGTCAATAAAAATTTACAGATGGTGCCTAATATAGGGCATGGATTGTCACTTTTTTATGACGACCTGAAGATTCATCGTAGCCAACAACAACTAATATCTTGCTAAGATCCTGTAATATAGGGTAAAATTAAGGATACAGGACTTACGCACTCCAGATTGTAGTTGCCCGATTTATCGGGCGTTGGGAACGGTGTCCAGCGGCGATTCATCGCCGAACTACAGGGCTTTGACCGTTCAACTGCGTAAGTCCTAGGATAAATATCTTCTGCCTCGATAAAGGGCTGAATCTACGACCGGAGTTAAACGAGCTTGAAAATTTTAACGAGATATACCCTCAAAGAATTTTTCCCTCCTTTTCTTTTAGCGCTTATTTGCTTTACCTCCATTCTACTGCTTGACGAGATCTTTAGATTGACCAAGCTCTTCGTAAGCAAAGGTGTAAGTCCCGTCTATTTGTTTAAATTGTTGATTTATGTGCTGCCAGCGACGCTGGTTGTGACCATTCCGATGGCTACGCTTGTGGGGATTTTGCTCTCACTTGGCAGATTCTCAACGGATAATGAGATTACTGCCATGAAATCCCACGGTATTGGTTTCCATCAGATCCTTTTTCCCTTGCTGGCTGCCTCTAGTTTACTGAGCGTTTTCGACTTCATTTTTATGGATTACGCGCTTCCTCGTGGTAACATCGCTTATGTTTCGTTGAAGCATGACATAAGCAGGCGGCACTCTGCCTTTGTTCTTGAGGAGGGAGTGGTTATGAAAGAATTAGAGCGGGAGGGAAAGCTCTGGCTATATGAATCAACCCATCCGGAGACGGACCGTTTGCAGGATGTGAAGGTATGGGATTCGATATGGCCGGGCCGTCCCCGTTTTGTGAATGCGGAGGAGGCTATCGTTGATTTTAGGAATGGGCAGGCGTGGTTGACGCTTTATGATGGGTTTACTTATGAGCCGGTTGCCGATAGTGACAATGGTTTCCGGGTAACCACTTTTGCTGAGGATCAGATTGCCCTTGACTTTACGGAAACGTTGGAACGGACGGAGTATGAATCCAAGAGTACCCGAAACATGCCGCTTGCCAAGTTGAAAGTCCATATCGGCGAACTTCAGGATCGTTTAAGCCAAAAACAATCGAAATCCCGATTAGATAAGCTACGATATGCGCAGGTTGAATATCACAAGAAGTTTTCGATTCCGTTTGCCTGTTTTGTCTTCGGTCTAATTGGTGTGCCTCTTGGCTTGGTTGTGAAGCGGAGTGGCAAGATGGTGGGTTTCGGTATCGGGCTTGGACTTGTGCTTGTATACTACTTGCTGCTGCAGGTTGGACAGGATACTGGGCGAAGTGGTGTGCTTCCCCCTGCCTTCGCGGTTTGGTTGCCGAACCTTGTTATAGGATTATTGGGGTTGGGATTCGCGATACGGGTTATCTTGGAGGGCAAACTACAGACGCAACAGAATCAAGAGCAGAAACCGCCGCCATCTTTTGAACGGACGGACGCGTAAGAGGTTGGAGAGTCGGACTGATGCGGAACCTCCGTTTCAATATAGCGGAGGTTGTTGCTGTAGGACTTACGCAGTTTAATGCTCAAAACCAAACCACAAATCTGATATGTCATGTCCTGTTCCGAGGATCCCGATAAATCGGGACGTTAAATGAATAACATTATCAGGGGCGTTAGGTGGGTGTTGGTGTAAATTGTCTGAATCAGGATTTTCAGGATTAAAGGATTTTCAGGATAACGTGCCTGATGCGTTGGTTCGTTTAGCCCCAGCGGGGCGACATGTATATAGAATCGCGATAGATCCTTTCTCCCAAGCCCCAGCGGGGCGACATGTGTAAGTATGTGTTTGATAAATCGCAACTTGCGTTATACTATGATCGAAAGCCGATGGTTGCCATTGAACCGTGGGGGAAATGAAAGTGTCCACAGATAACATGGTCAAGTGGAATACAAAAAGCGTTGTTTCTGCCATTAGGGAGGTTTCACGAACATGGACGAAAAACAAGAACTAATAGAAATCTACAAACTGCACGCAGGACTTGCTGACAGCGTCAGCAGGCAACGAAGCACAACAAACCGTTTTTATATTTTACTCATGTCAGGATTATCTGTGCTCTTTTCGGCACTATTACAACTCCGAAATGGAGTGCCGCTTGGCGGTCTGATGGTAGGTTTCGGGCTATTGGGCACATCACTCGCAGTCGCTTGGTACATCCACATCCGTTCCTACCGCCAGCTAAATTCAGGCAAATTTAAGCCCCTGCATGAGTTAGAGGAAAAACTCGCTTACCCTTTTTTTAAGCGGGAATGGGAACTACTCGAAGAAGGAGAGAACCCGAACAAATATTGGAAGTTGACTGTTGTTGAAACCTTTGTGCCTATCATCTTTTTCTGCCTCTTTGCGGCGGTGTTGTGTATCGGGATTTACCTCTTGCTGCGATGAAAATCCCATGATTCACACAGAGTACACCGATAAGTATAGGCTCAAGTGTGAGATAAGTAGGCCAACTACTCTAGAGATTATGGAAGAAAAAGATAAAAAACGAGATCCAATGCCGCCTCCCGATGCAACCCCAGAGGAAATTGGCGAATTTTGGGATACCCACAGCCTATCCGATTATTGGGACGAGACCCACGAGGTGGATTTTCAGGTCAATCTCAAACTGAGACACAATCTGGTCCCGGTAGAACGTGAGATTGCCGAGCAAATTAACGCACACGCAACGGAATAGGGCGTATCGGCTGAAAAACTGGTAAATTTTTGGCTCCGAGAAAAATTAAAGGGGATTACCACGAGTCAGTAAGCAAGGGAAGATGGCTAAAATTAATCCTGTAAATCCAGATTCAGACAATATAATATGAGAATTCTTGAGCGATATGTTTTAATTGAATACCTGAGAACTTTTGTGTTGGCACTTGCCTTTTTCATTGCGCTGGTCATTCTGGTGCGGTTGCTTGATAAGGATATTAAGCGTTTTGATGAGGAGGTGTCTTATTTCACAGCGGTTCAGATTGTGCTCTTCCAAGCCCCTCGACGGATTATGGAGGTTATTCCGTTGGCGAGTTTTCTCGCGATATTCTTTGTTTTGGGGCGAAAGGTTCAAAACAATGAGTTGGCGGCTATGCAGACCGCCGGTATTAGTGTTTACCGCCTCCTGACTCCGATTCTGGTGTCCATGTTTTTGGCGTGCCTTGTCTTTATTATGTTCTATGATCAGATTGCTTCGCCTGCGTATCATCGCGCCAATCAGCTGCAGAAGAAGATTCGCTTACGTCGGAGCCGAAATGTTGTCTTCAAGGGACAGCATAATCGATTGTTCTACATCCAAAATCTGGATCTGGAGAATAAAACGATCGATCGGATGACGATTTATGAATTAGATCAGAACAACAGGGTTACTCGACAGATTTTTGCAAATTCAGCCACATGGTCGCCGAACCAGTGGCATCTATCGCAGGGATATGTCCGTCATTTTGATGGCGTGTCCGAAACTACTTATGAACCGTTTGTAACCAAGCAGATCGAGCGAGCGGAGGAACCGGAACGTTTCGCAGGGAGCAATAAACACCTATCGGCGATGACAATTGGAGAGCTGCAGCAGCAGATTAAGTATAAACAGACCGCGGGGCAGGCGACACGGCGTGAGGAGGTCAAACTACACCATAAAATGGCGTATCCCTTTGCGGCGTTTGTTGTGATTCTGATTGGCGCGCCAATTTCGATTCGCTTTGGTGGTGCGGGATTTTTCGCTGGGTTGCTTGTTGCTTTCTTCCTCGTTTTTATGTATTGGGGCATTTCATTGGCAACCCTTGAGGGACTCGGTGAGAATGGGAAACTGCCACCGATTGTTGCTTGCTGGGGCGCGAATGTGCTCTACGCGATTATCGGAGGCGTTCTGATCTGGAAGATGCCTAAGTGAGTTGAGAGAGCGAAACCTTCAGGAGGGCCAAACCTATCACGTTTCACGTCTCACGCTTCTCTCACGCGATCGGTCGTCTGTTCTTTCGACTACGCAGCCTCACAGCCATCCCGTTCATATTGATCTTGATCTATTTTGCCCGTCCTACATTCGCTTCCGCACTGATCGGTGCGATCCCTCTGATTCTTGGCGAGTGCTTGCGTCTGTGGGCGGTTGGTTATGCCGGTGGGGCGACCCGTTCGCGAACCTTAGGGGCTGCCAGCGATCTTGTGACGACGGGGCCCTATGCACATGCCCGCAATCCACTCTATCTGGGGAACTTGCTACTCAGTCTGGGTGTCTGTGTCATTGCCAATGTTTACTGGATGATTGTTGTGTTACTGATCGGATATGTTATCCAGTACCTTCCGATTATCGCTTCTGAAGAAGCGTATCTACGAGAATTCTGCGGGGCAGCGTATGAGACCTATTATACAGCCGTTCCGAGATTCATTCCCCGCCTTCGCAGCTACGCAAATCCTTCTGCACACAGTTTTTCTATCGCTCGTGCGCTCAAAGCCGAAAAGCGGACGCTAACGGCGATTGTTTGCGTGATTGGATTGATTGTGGGGAAGGCTATGTTGGTTCATTAGTTGTGGCGCGGTTAGAAACCGCACCTACCGGGGTGATAGTTTTCATCTGAAAAACGGTTAAAGCCTCCGTTCCGAGAGTCTTCGACCTGTAGTTCGGTGATGCATCGCTGTAGGACACCGTTGCCAACGCCCGATAAATCGGGCAACTACAATTGAAGTGCGTAAGTCCTGATAAATTTTTCTGTTGACATTTCAGACACTTTTGATTAAGATAGAAGGCGCAATAACTATTTGCCAAATTTCCAATACCCATGCAGGGTATTTAGTGTGATAAAATTCCTCACTTTGAAAGGAGATTATACTTTGCGAGCGTTTGAATATGTTCCCGCAAAAACTGTAGCTGAAGCTACCTCCTTGCTCGCCGAAAAAGGTGATCAAGCAAAACCCTTGGCCGGCGGAACAGATCTCATCGTCATGGTTCGGGAGAACCGGCGGCAGTTGGAACGGATGGTGGACATCAAGGACCTTCCTGAAACTAACGTGCTTTCATATTCCCCTGACACCGGTTTAGACCTCGGTGCGGCTGTTCCCTGTCATACGATTTACGCGGACGATACCATCTCCGCCGCATATCCTGGACTGATTGATGCTGCTAAAATTATTGGTGGAACCGCGATTCAAGGCAGGGCAAGTGTTGGTGGTAATCTGTGTAATGCCTCACCCGCTGCGGATACGATACCACCGTTGATAGTGTTGGGAGCCATTTGTGTGATTGCTGGTCCCGATGGATCGACACGCGAGGTTCCTGCAGAGGAGTTCTGCACAGCGCCGGGACAAACTGTCTTGGAGAGGGGCGAGCTGCTTGTGTCATTCAAGATTCCCTCGCCGGCGCAAAATTCGAGTTCGTATTACCTCCGTTTTATCCCACGCAATGAAATGGACATCGCAGTTGTGGGTGCCGGTGCGTCGGTTGTTCTCGACGATGCGAAGACATCTATTGTCTCCGCGCGTATCAGCCTTGCCGCTGTTGCACCAACACCGCTGTTTGCTGAGGAAGCTAGCGCGTCCCTCGCTGGAAAGGAAATTTCCGATGAAGCGATTAACGCTGCTGCAGAAGCGGCGCAGGCGATTGCGAGTCCAATCAGCGATATGCGTGGAACGGCTGAACAAAGAACACATCTTGTCGGTGTGTTGACACGTCGTGCCTTAAACGGTGCAATTCAACGAGTGAAGGAGGCATAAAAATAGATGCCTAGAAAAGTCCACGTTCAGACAACAATTAACGGTGAAACAGTTGAATATTTATGCGAACCTCGCCAGAGCTTGCTTGAGGTCTTACGAGATGTACTGCATTTAACGGGTGCTAAAGAAGGTTGTAATAATGGCAACTGCGGTGCCTGTAGCGTGATTCTTGATGGGCGTCTGGTCAATTCGTGTTTGGTGCTTGGTGCTGAGCTTGAAGGCAAATCGCTTGAAACAATTGAGGGCCTCGCCGATCCGGACCAGCTTCATCCAATTCAAGATGCGTTTTTGGAAAATGCTGCGCTCCAGTGTGGTATTTGTACGCCTGGGTTTATCATGGCAGCAAAGGCGTTGTTAGATCAGAATCCAAATCCAACTGAACACGAAATCCGCTACTGGTTAGCGGGCAATCTGTGTCGTTGTACTGGATACGATAAAATTGTACGTGCTGTCCAAGATGCAGCGCAAACTTCGTCTTAGGAGGTAGGTGCATAATGGCAGAAAAGAAAGACTACAAAGTCGTTGGGACTCGTCCCATTCGCCACGATGGCGTTGATAAGGTTACAGGTCGCGCCCTTTATGGTGCTGATTATCAAACTGTAGGACTGTTACACGGCAAGGTGCTGCGTAGCCCACATGCCCATGCGCGGATTAAGTCGATTGATACCAGTCGAGCGGAAGCGCATCCCGGCGTGAGAGCGGTTGTAACAGCGAAAGATTTCCCTGATGTCGAAGATAAGATAGCCGATCTTGGAGAAGGTGCGGCTAACGTAAAGGACCTCCAAGATAACGTCCTAGCTGGCAAGAAAGTGCTCTACAAAGGGCATCAGGTTGCAGCGGTCGCAGCGATTGATCCCCATACCGCGGAAGAGGCGCTTGAACTGATTGATGTTGAGTATGAGGTGCTTCCTCCGGTAATCAAAGTGCTTGACGCGATGAAAGAAGATGCACCGCTTCTACACGAGGACATGCACACCGATGAGATGGGGGAAAAGTCCGATAAGCCGAGCAACATTGCGGCTCACTTCCAGCACAAACAGGGTGATCCCGAAAAAGGCTTTGCCGAAGCGGATGTTGTCGTTGAGCATGATTACACGACAGAGACTGTGCATCAAGGTTATATCGAGCCCCACAATGCGACCGCGTTGTACAATCCCGATGGGCAGTTGACAATCTGGTGCAGTACGCAGGGTGCATTCGCTGTCCGAGGTCAGGTGTCCGAGATTCTCCAGATTCCCGTCTCAAAAGTTAAGGTTGTGCCGATGGAGATTGGCGGTGGCTTTGGCGGAAAGATTAATGTTTACATCAAGCCGATTGCCGCTATGCTTTCGATGAAAACGGGCAAACCTGTCAAGGTCTTGATGAGTCGGGCGGATGTTTTTGAAGGCACGGGTCCGACACCGGGTTCGTATGTGCGTGTGAAGATGGGTGCAACGAAGGATGGTCGCATCACCGCTGCGGAAGCGTATCTTGCGTTTGAAGCTGGTGCCTACCCCGGTTCACCTGTTGGCGCAGCGGCGTTCTGTGTTTTCTCGCCCTACAAGGTTGAAAATGGAACGGTTGATGGATATGATGTGGTCGTCAATAAACCGAAGACCGCCGCATATCGTGCACCCGGGGCGACGAATGCTGCATTTGCTGCGGAGACTGTCATCGACGAGATTTCTGAGAAGATCGGGATGGATCCGCTTGAATTCCGTATCCTCAATAGCGCGACAGAAGGAGATATCCGAATTGATGGGCCTCCTGCTCCGCGTGTCGGTTTTATCGAAACGGTTGAGGCTGCAAAGGATCACCCCCACTATTCGGCACCGCTTGAAGGTGAGAATGTAGGACGTGGTGTTGCTTCCGGCTATTGGCCCAACTTCGGTATGAAATCGAGTGTTTCGATTAATGTAACTGCCGATGGAACGATTAGTCTCGTCGAAGGGTCAACCGATATCGGTGGCACACGCGCATCAATTGCGATGCAAGCGGCAGAAGTACTTGGCATTCCCGCCGAGTCAGTGACGCCTACCGTGGCTGATACCGACTCAGTTGGTTACACAGATGTAACCGGTGGAAGCCGTACCGCGTTTGCAACTGGATACGCCGCCTACGAAGCTGCACAGGATGTCAAGCAGCAGATGGTTGAACGTGCCGCAAAACTGTGGGAAGTCGATGCGGGAGAAGTCCAATTTGCCGATGGTGTATTTAGCACCGTTAATGGTCAGGAACACGAGATTGACTTCAAAGGTCTGGCAGAGAGGTTGGATGAGACCGGCGGTCCCGTCGTTGGACGTGGCACTGCGGATCCAAACCAACCGGGTCCTTCAATCGGCCTACACGTTGTTGATGTCGAGGTTGATCCGGATACCGGCAAGATTGACATCTTGCGTTACACGGCGACCCAAGATGCTGGCAAAGCTATCCACCCCAGCTACGTTGAGGGACAGATACAGGGTGGGGCTGTCCAAGGTATCGGTTGGGCGTTGAACGAGGAATATATCTACAATGAGAAGGGCGAGATGACCAACGCCAGTTTCCTCGATTACCGTATACCGACCTGTCTTGACCTGCCGATGATTGATGCGGTCATCGTTGAAGTTCCTAACCCCGGTCATCCGTTTGGTGTTAGGGGCGTCGGCGAAACGCCGATCATCGCGCCACCCGCTGCCATTGCAAATGCGGTCTATCGTGCAACCGGCGTTCGGCTGAAAGAGTTGCCGATGTCACCGGGGCGGGTCCTTAGGGCACTGGGCAAGATTTAAGTACGTAGCCGAAAATTTTAGCATTTCAGATTCGCTCGGTTTATCAAACGTCGCGGGTCTAAACCTACAATCAGGGATATGGGGTGTCTTTTTTGCCTCATATCCCTGATTCATTTTATGGAGATTTTAGAATTACTTAGACACTCCAAACCGGCGCAGTTGGAAACAGCGCCTACCAAACTAGGGACTGGACGGCGCAGTTGGAAACAGCGTCTACCAAACTAGGGACTGGACGGCGCAGTTGGAAACAGCGCCTACCAAACATGGGGAGCGGAAGTGTCTATCTGTTTTTAGAATTCACTATAATTTACGGAAGGTGTTTCATACCATGGCAACGATTGCAATTCCCTCACTTATGCAGAAGCTAACCGACGGTGCGAACCAAGTGGTTGTGGAAGGTAAAACGCTACGGGAAGTCGTCAACAACCTTGAAGCAGCCTATCCCGGTTTCAAAGATCGCCTCTGCGATGGCGATCGGATTCGTCCGAGCATTTCAGTATACATTGATGGCGTTATGACTCGTGAAGGGATGCATCAACCGATCGGCGAGACGGCGAACATCAATTTTGTGCCAGCGGTTAGTGGCGGTTTATCCGCCCGTGAAAAAGATTCGTATTAAATAGAGAAAAATGTGTGTTTTCTCTTGACAGGGTGGAGAGGGTATGTTATACTTCCACTCGCTTCCGTTAAGGAAGGTTAAAAGATGCTCTTTGAAAGCTAAATAGTTTCTGTTACGCGCTACGTTTTTTGATAGATAGCATTTGATAGGGCTTGTATATTGTACATAGTCCTCCTGTCGACTTAGAAATTCCTCCCCCAATCTTAATGATAGGGATGGTTTTTCTTTAAGACTTATTGGAGAGTATGATACCGGCTCAGGACGAACGCTAGCGGCGTGGATTAGGCATGCAAGTCGTACGAGAATCGGTGGCTTCGGCCGCCGAGGAAAGTGGCGAAAGGGTGAGTAACGCGTAGGTAATTTGCCTTCGAGATAGGGATAACGGTTCGAAAGGGCCGCTAATACCTTATACGATTGGAATTCCTTCGGGATATCCAATGAAAGGTGGGTCTTCGGATCTGCCGCTCAAAGATGAGCCTGCGTCCTATTAGCTAGTTGGTGAGGTAACGGCTCACCAAGGCTACGATGGGTAGCTAGTCTGAGAGGATGATTAGCCACATTGGGACTGAGACACTGCCCAAACTCCTACGGGAGGCTGCAGTCGAGAATATTTCGCAATGGGGGAAACCCTGACGATGCGACGCCGCGTGGGGGATGAAGGTCTTCGGATTGTAAACCTCTGTGTTATGGGAAGAATCGCTGGTAGGTGATAAGCTTGCTAGCTTGACGGTACCATAGTAGAAAGCCCCAGCTAACTGCGTGCCAGCAGCTGCGGTAATACGTGGGGGGCAAGCGTTGTCCGGATTTACTGGGCGTAAAGCGTGTGTAGGCGGTTACATAAGTCGAGTGTGAAATGGCTTGGCTCAACCAAGCAACTGCGCTCGATACTGTGTGGCTTGAGTACGGAAGAGGAAAGTGGAATGTAAGGTGTAGCGGTGAAATGCGTAGATATCTTATAGAACACCTATGGCGAAGGCAGCTTTCTGGTCCGATACTGACGCTGAGTACACGAAAGCTTGGGGAGCGAACGGGATTAGATACCCCGGTAGTCCAAGCCGTAAACGATGGGTACTAAGTGTAGGGGGTATTGATTCCTCCTGTGCTGTAGCTAACGCATTAAGTACCCCGCCTGGGGAGTACGGCCACAAGGTTAAAACTCAAGGTAATTGACGGGGGGCCGCACAAGCGGTGGAGCATGTCGCTTAATTCGAAGCAACGCGAAGAACCTTATCCAGGGCTTGACATCGCGCTGACCGCCATAGAAATATGGCTTTCCTTTTGGACAGCGTGACAGGTGCTGCATGGCTGTCGTCAGCTCGTGTCGTGAGATGTTGGGTTAAGTCCCGCAACGAGCGCAACCCCTGTCGCTAGTTACCATCAGGTAATGCTGGGGACTCTAGCGAGACCGCTGGTGACGAGCCAGAGGAAGGTGGGGATGACGTCAAGTCCGCATGGCCCTTATGCCCTGGGCTGCACACGTGCTACAATGGTCGGTACAGAGGGAAGCAAGACCGCGAGGTGGAGCAAATCCCAAAAAGCCGACCTCAGTTAGGATTGTAGTCTGCAACTCGACTGCATGAATTTGGAATCGCTAGTAATCGCGAATCAGCAGGTCGCGGTGAATATGTTCCCGGCCCTTGTACACACCGCCCGTCACGCCATGGAAGTCGGTAGCGCTCGAAGACGGTGGGCTAACCTTCGGGAGGCAGCTGGCGAAAGCGAGACCGATGACTGGGGCGAAGTCGTAACAAGGTAGCCGTAGGGGAACCTGCGGCTGGATCACCTCCTTTCTAAGGAGTCAAGGGCATCTTCAATGCCCGCGCTCGTTAACTTGCGCATATCGGAAATTTATTTAGCTTTCATAGACGGCATCTTTTATTTTTTCTAGGGGCTTATAGCTCAGGCGGTTAGAGCGCGCGCCTGATAAGCGCGAGGTCTCTGGTTCGATTCCAGATAAGCCCACCATATCTATGTGGGGGTGTAGCTCAGTTTGGGAGAGCGTCTGCTTTGCACGCAGAAGGCCAGCGGTTCGACTCCGCTCATCTCCACTAAGCGTAACAGCTTTTGATCTTTGACAATTGTATAGATTTGAAATTCGGCTTCTAAAGAATTTATCAAGCTACTAAGGGCTTACGGTGGATGCCTTGGCGCCAGGTAGCGATGAAGGGCGTGACAAACTGCGATAAGCTTCGGGTAGTTGTTTAGTGAACATTGATCCGGAGATCCCCGAATCGGGCAACCGGGCAGGCTTTGCCTGTCATCCCGGCATGTGTCGGGAGGCTAACCAGGAGAAGTGAAACATCTCAGTAACCTGAGGAACAGAAAGAAAACTCGATTCCCCCAGTAGTGGCGAGCGAAAAGGGAATAGCCCAAACTAGGTATATGTTAAAGTCCATATACGTTGTATACCTGGGGTTGTGGGGTAATGTTTGGCTTGAGTATGGTCAAGCCGGGAAGTGATAAACCAAGTTTTTAGCTTAATGTGTCTGGAATAGACCAACCAAAGAGGGTAACAGTCCCGTGAGCGAAAAGGGCTTGGCTTCCTGAACGTTATTCCCAAGTACTATGGGATAGCCTAAACCTGTAGGAATCTAGGAGGACCACCTCCTAAGGCTAAATATGACTTGGCGACCGATAGTGAAGAAGTACTGTGAAGGAAAGGTGAAAAGTTCCCCCGCTAGGGAAGTGAAATAGTCCCTGAAACCGTACAGCCTACAAGCTGTGGAAGTGCTAAGTCGCGATTCGTCGTGACATGCATGACTGCGTGCCTTTTGCATAATGAGCCGGTGACTTACTCTGTGTAGCAAGGTTAAGCTTTTATGAAGCGTAGCCGTAGCGAAAGCGAGTCTGAATAGGGCGATTCAGTTGCATGGAGTAGACCCGAAACTGGGTGATCTATCCATGGGCAAGGTGAAGCATACGTAAAAGTATGTGGAGGCCTGAACCCACCAAGGCTGAAAACTTGGGGGATGACCTGTGGATCGGAGTGAAAGGCTAATCAAACCCAGTGATAGCTGGTTCTCCCCGAAATAGCTTTAGGGCTAGCCTCATGTGTTTGGCAGTGGTGGTAGAGCTCTGATTGGACTAGCGGCCCCACCAGGTTAGCAACTCCAGTTAAACTGCAAATGCCATTGTCTTAAAGCATGGGAGTCAGTCAGTAGGGGATAAGCTCTACTGACAAAAGGGATAAGAGCCCAGATCGCCAGCTAAGGTCCCCAAATACAGGCTAAGTGGCAAAGGATGTGTCGTTGCCCAGACAGCCAGGATGTTGGCTTAGAAGCAGCCATTCATTTAAAGAGTGCGTAATAGCTCACTGGTCAAGTGGCTTTGCACCGAAAATTCTCGGGGCTTAAGCCTGTTACCGAAGCTGCGGATTTTGACCCACGTGCCGGTTCGCCGGAAGCGGGGTTGAAGTGGTAGGGGAGCGTTCTATAGTAGGAAGAAGGTAAATCGAAAGATGTGCTGGACCAATTAGAAGTGATTATGCCGGCATGAGTAGCGATAAAACAAGTTAGAAGCTTGTTCGCCGAAAGCCTAAGGGTTCCTGGGCAAGGCAATTCCACCCAGGGTTAGTCGGATCCTAAGCTGAGGCCGAAAGGCGTAAGCGATGGGTAGCAGGCATAATATTCCTGCACCACCATTACAAGGACGAAGCTAGGGGAGACGCAGGCATTAGGACCTACCAGCGGATGGATGTGCTGGGCTAAGCCCGACAGAGGTGACTTCAGGTAAATCCGAAGTCTCATGACTCTGAGAGGTGATAGGGATTCCGTAAGGATACAAACTGGTCTAGTTGTCTGCCAAGAAAAGAACCTCGAGTGGACGTGTAATGGTGTCCGTACCGCAAACCGACACAGGTAGGCGAGGAGAGAATCCTAAGGCGCTCGAGAGAACTCTCGCTAAGGAACTCGGCAAAATGACCCCGTAACTTCGGGAGAAGGGGTGCTTTTAGTAGGAGAAGTATCTTGCATACGGATCCGAAAAAAGCCGCAGTGAAGTGGTCCGTGCGACTGTTTACTAAAAACACAGGTCTCTGCAAAATCGTAAGATGATGTATAGGGACTGACGCCTGCCCGGTGCCATATGGTTAAGGGGAAGAGTCAAGGGTTCGCCCGGCAGCTCTGAACCGAAGCTTCAGGTAAACGGCGGCGGTAACTATAACCGTCCTAAGGTAGCGAAATTCCTCGTCGGGTAAAATCCGACCTGCACGAATGGCGTAACGACATGGACACTGTCTCGGCGAGAGACTCGGCGAAATTGTAATACCGGTGAAGATGCCGGTTACCCGTAACAGGACGGAAAGACCCCGTGAACCTTTACTACAGCCTGATATTGGGTTTTAATGTAGCTTATGTAGGATAGGTGGGAGACTGTGAAACTGGGGCGCCAGCTTCAGTGGAGTCGATCTTGAAATACCACTTTTGTTGCATTGAGATTCTAACTCTGATTCGTTATCCGGATCGAAGACAGTGTCAGGTGGGTAGTTTGACTGGGGCGGTCGCCTCCCAAAATGTAACGGAGGCGCCCTAAGGTTCCCTCAGCGCGATTGGAAACCGTGCGTAGAGTGTAAAGGCAAAAGGGAGCTTGACTGCGAGACAGACATGTCGAGCAGGTGCGAAAGCAGGGCTTAGTGATCTTGCGGTTCTGTGTGGAAAGGCCGTGACTCAACGGATAAAAGGTACTCCGGGGATAACAGGCTGGTCGCGCCCAAGCGTTCATAGCGACGGCGCGGTTCGGCACCTCGATGTCGGCTCATCACATCCTGGGGCTGCAGCAGGTCCCAAGGGTTGGGCTGTTCGCCCATTAAAGTGGTACGTGAGCTGGGTTTAGAACGTCGCAAGACAGTTCGGTCCCTATCCGTTACGGGCGTAGGATATTTGAGAGGACCTGCCGCTAGTATGAGAAGACCGTGGTGGACGAACCTCTAGTGTACCAGTTGTCGCGCCAGCGGCACCGCTGGGTAGCTATGTTCGGAAGAGATAAACGCTGAAAGCATCTAAGCGTGAAGCTCACCTCAAGATTAGATATGCTGCAGAGTAATCTGGTAAGGCTCCTTCGAGACTAGAAGGTTGATAGGCCAGAGGTGTAAGCAGTGTGAACTGTTTAGCTGACTGGTACTAATAAGCCGAGGGCTTGATAACTCTATTCTATAGCTTAATACTCAAATCTATACGATTGTCAAATATAATGGACTCATAGATTCCGATCTTTTCCGGTGGCAAGAGCGGAGGGGAAACACCCGTTCCCATTTCGAACACGGCAGTTAAGCCCTTCAGCGCTGATGATACTTCGAGGGTGACCTCGTGGGAAAGTAGGTCGTTGCCGGGAAGCTAAAATAAAGCCTCAATCTTTTGATTGGGGCTTTTTTTATGTCGCAAAAAAGGCTTTAACAGTTCGTAAGTAGGGTCATTTATGGTGGATTTTAGAATTACTTATACACTTTCGATGCAAAATCAACCCCCTAAATCCCCCTTATCAGGGGGACTTCATCCAGATGGGGAGGTGGAGGTTGAACTTTACCTTTGTCAGCCACCCTAAATCCCCCTTATCAGGGGGACTTCATCTAGATGCCCCGCCTACGGAGTTCGTAAGACAATTTACTTGCATCTGTTTTGGCTGTGTGCTAAAATACGCTTAGACTCTATGAATAGGAGAGGAAGAAATGTCAGGTCATTCAAAATGGTCATCAATTAAGCATCGTAAGGCTGCGGTTGATGCGAAGCGTGGGAAGCTCTTCTCGAAATTGACTAAAGAGATCACAGTTGCAGCGCGAATCGGCGGTTCTGATACGCAGGTGAATCCGCGTTTGAGGTCGGCGGTGTTAGCCGCGAGATCGAAGAATGTTCCGAATGATAACATCGAAAAGGCAATTCTACGCGGCACCGGTGAACTTGAGGGTGTGGAATATGAAGAAATTGTATATGAAGGATACGGTCCCGGTGGGGTTGCGATCATGATCGATGTCATGACCGATAACAGGAACCGAGCGATCGCGGATGTCAGACATATCTTGGGCAAACATGGTGGGAATATGGGAGAACCCGGCTCGGTTTCATGGTTGTTTGATAAGCGCGGTTGGCTGATTATCGAAAAGGGTAGTATTGACGAAGATGAGCTTTTTATGATTGCACTGGATTCGGGCGCGGAGGATTTGACAGTTCAGGAGGACAACCTAGAGATTATCACGTCGCCTGAGAATTTTGAAGCGGTCAGAGAAGCGGTTGAGGCGTCCGGGGCAACGATTCTGGAGGCTGAACTGACGATGCTTCCCCAGACTACGGTGCAATCGGAAGGTAAGGAAGCGCAGCGGATGTTGCGATTGATGGAGGCTTTGGAAGATAGCGACGATGTTCAGAAGGTTTATGCAAACTTCGACATCCCCGATGATATTTTGGAAGCTGCGGCTTGATTCACCTTTAATAATGATTATTCTCGGAATAGACCCTGGAATCGCGAATACTGGTTATGGCATCATCAAAGCTGAGTCATCAACGTTCACTCCGCTCGGTTTCGGCAGCATCCGGACGTCGTCGAAGGATGAATCTGAGCGACGTTTGAAAATTATTCATGACGAACTGACTCAGTTGGCTGATGAATATCAGCCGGAGTTATTTGTACTTGAGGATGTTATCTTTAGCAAGAATGTGAGCAGTGCGTTTGCTGTGGGAGAGGCAAGAGGTATCGCTAAGCTGGTTGCTGCAAATACAAATCGACGGGTCTATAGTTATCCGCCTGCTCTGATTAAGCAAGCGGTTGTTGGATATGGTAAGGCGAGTAAGCGTCAAGTCCAAGAGATGGTTAAACTTTTGCTCAGGCTCAAAGAGATTCCTCGTCCAGATCACGCGGCAGATGCGCTTGCTATAGCAATTTGTCATGCACGTTCCCATAAAATACTTCAATTGCGTGAAAGGCTCAGACAGTCATGATTGCGTTCGTAAAGGGCATCTTAGCAGTCAACGGATCAAAGCAGGTCATCGTTGATGTTAATGGAGTCGGATACAGCGTTGAGATTCCAGAGAGTACGAAGGCTCAGTTGCCGGAGGTCGGATCCGATATCACACTTTATACGCATTATCATTGCCGGGAAAACGAAGTCAAGCTTTATGGATTTGCATCACAGGATGACCTTACAGTGTTTGAAACCGCCCTTGTGGTGAAAGGGGTGGGGCCCGCCCTCGCATTAAATGTCGTTTCCAAACTCTCTCCTCCTGACTTCCAGCGTGCGATCCGTGATGCCGATCACGCCACTTTAATGCGGGTGCCACGTCTCAATAAAGAACTCGCACAACTGATGATAATGAAATTGAAGAACACCGTGCGTAAGATTCACTTTGACGCGAAAGTTGATGAGGCTGGCAGCGGAGAACATACGGAGGCGGGTGTGCAGGTATTGGTGGGTTTAGGAGCTAACGAAGCCGCAGCAGAACGTGCAATTACAGATGCCCAGAAAATCTTGGGACCTACAGCAAAACCGGAAGAGTTGGTTCGATTGGCTCTTGCTCGACTAAATCAGTGAGTTTGACTCATGAATACAGATAAAGAGATGCAAACCCTTCTGAACGAGTCGGATATCGAGGGACTGGAGGACAGTCAATACAACCTCAGACCACAGACCCTTGATGAATTCATTGGGCAGGAGCGGATTAAAGAGCAGCTGCGTATCCATATCGAAGCCGCCAAAAGTAGGGACCAGGCATTGGCGCATATTCTGTTTGTGGGACCGCCCGGACTGGGCAAAACAACGTTGGCTCGGATTGTTGCCAATGAAATGGGGAGTAGTTTCAAGTCAGCAGTTGGTCCCATGATGGAACGCCTGGACCTAGCGACAATGTTAACTACCCTTGAAGAAAGGGCAGTCTTTTTTATTGACGAAATCCACCGCATGAAGGGCTATGTTCAGGAGTCGATGTATCCCGCAATGGAGGATTATAAGATAGATTTGCCTATCGGTCAGGGACCGGCGGCGGATATTATTACTGTGCCGCTCGCCCATTTCACCCTTGTGGGTGCAACTACTCGTGAAGGCTTGTTGGGCGGTCCATTTCGAGATCGCTTTGGCAACCGCATCCATCTCGATTATTACTCTCCGGCGGAGGTTCAGATTGCTATCAACCGACTCAGCCAGCGGATGCATCCACCCGTTAAAATTGAGGAGGATGCAGAATATGAATTAGCTCGCCGTTCAAGGGGCACGATGCGTATTGCGGAGAATATGTTGAGAAAGGTCAGGGATTACGCAACCGTTAAATTCGATGGCGTTATTACCTATGAAATCGCTCAAGAGGCGCTGGAATTTTTCAAAATTGATGAGCTCGGCTTAGACGACAATGATAGAGCTTATCTACAGACGATGATTGAGAAATTTCGTGGACGGGCGGGGCTGAAGGCGATGGCGGTCGCTGTCAGCGAAGATGAGCGTACCATCGAAGAGGTCTATGAACCCTTCCTAATTAAGCTGGGTTTTTTGACGCTGACACCGATGGGACGCGTTGCAACAGATGCGGCTTATGAGCACCTCGGCTATCCAATGCCCGAATATCAACAGACGCTTTTCTAAATGTTTCTTTTTATTTGTAAAAAGACTGCCAATCTAATCCTTCCGTAAGTGTAACAAGCATGAAACTCACCGATTATGATTATGACCTACCCGAAGCACTAATTGCCCAGCAGCCTTGCCCGCAGAGGGATGGATCCCGCTTGATGGTCTTGGATCGGGAGGCACGCAAAATTCACCACACACAATTTTCTCGGATTGGTGAATTTCTCCCTACCCGTTCTTTGCTTGCCCTTAATAACACTAAGGTCATTCCCGCACGACTCATCGGTTGGAAAGTGCAGACGGGCGGAAAGATTGAGGTGCTCTTAACCCGTCAGAAGGGGACACATACTTGGGAGGCGTTGATAAAGCCGGGCAGACGTGTCACGCATGGGACGCGTATCACTTTTGGGGAGGGTCTCCTAACAGGAAAAGTTCTTGCCAAATCGTCGCTTGGTCTTTATACTGTCCGTTTCAAATATACTGGTGATTTCGAGGACATTCTCGCACAAGTGGGTAAAGTTCCCTTGCCACCCTACATCAAACGTGAACCGAACCACACTGACAAAGAGGAGTATCAGTGCGTTTATGCGAAGGAGGCGGGGGCGATTGCTGCGCCAACGGCAGGATTACATTTTACGCTGGAGTTATTGGATAAACTCAAGCGAGATGGGATTCGCCGTGTAACTCTCACACTACATGTTGGACTTGGCACGTTCCAACCTGTCAAAGTGGAAGATATTGAGATGCACAAGATGCACTCGGAGTATTTTGAGCTGACCCAAACAAGTGCCAACCAGATCAATACGGCAAAGGGGGAAGGACGAAAAATCGTTGCGGTCGGTACCACTTCCGTTCGCGCCCTTGAAACGGTTGGATCGGATTGTAACGTTAATCCGTATCAGGGATATACGGATATCTTTATATATCCCGGCTATCAGTTCCAAGTTGTTGATGCTTTGGTTACTAATTTTCATTTACCGAAATCAACTTTACTCATGCTTGTTAGCGCGTTTGCCGGGCATGAGTTTATTTTTGCAGCTTATCAAGAAGCAATTGCACAAAAATATCGCTTTTTTAGTTATGGCGATGCGATGCTTATTCTTTAATTTGGAGGATATGAATTATGGATTTTCTCGGTGCTTTCTTTCCGATTCTATTGATGATACCGATTTTGTACTTTCTGATTTTACGCCCAGAGCAGTTGAAGCGAAAAAAACATCAAGCCATGCTGAGTAACCTGACGAAGGCGGATGAAGTTGTTACGACGGGTGGGCTGCATGGAAAGATTGTGGGCGTGGATAAAGATCTTGTCGTTCTGACAATTGCAGAGAATGTGAAGGTTGAGGTGTCGCGAAGCGCGATCGCTTTCAAAAAGAAGGCTGGCGAATTGATCGAAGGTGAATAGACAATTTGGATAGTCTTGCCCCTTTTATGAGAGATATGACGATATGAAAAAGATTGGCAGACTCCATGTCATCACCGATACAACTATCCAATCGCAGTTTACGCATGCGGAATTGGCAAAGATGGCGATTGAGGGTGGTGCTGACACCATTCAGTTTCGTCAGAAGGCTGGGGGTACACGCGAATTGGTCGAATCCGCACAGGCGGTGCAAGCTGTTTGTGCGGAACAGTGGGTTCCGTTGATTGTGAATGATCGGGCGGATATCGCGCTCGCTGTCGGTGCAACGGGTGCTCATTTTGGACAGGATGATTTACCAGTTGCGGCCGGGCGACGCATCCTGTCACCGGGGATGATTATTGGGGCTTCTGCTCGTATTGAGGAGAAGATCCTGGAAGCAATTTCTGCGGGAGCGGATTACATCGGGTTCGGTCCTATCTATCAAACCTCTTCCAAACCGGACGCAGAGCTGCCAAAAGGTCTAGAAGTGCTGCAACGAATGTGCGAGACTGCACAATGTCCTGTCATTGCGATCGGTGGGATTACGGCTGATACTGCATATGAGGTCATCCGTGCTGGTGCCCACGGGATCGCTGTCATTTCAGCGGTTTGTGGAGCAGCGGATCCAGTTGCCGCGACGCGTCGCCTATGCGGTGAAATTCAACGTGCGAAGGTGAGTTTAGGTGTGTAGTTCTTTTCGTTGACAAAAAAAACGAAAACAGTAATGTCGGTTGTAAACCGGTCCGGCGCATGTACCGTTTAGAACAGAAGAATTTACCCACCCTATCAATCGCGGGAAGTTGGTCATGGACAGAATCGTTGAAGATGAAATGTTAGTTGCACAGTTTCAAGCGGGTCGCCCTGATGCTTTCGATGATTTGATGAAGCGATACAAGGGGCAGATCTACGCTTATCTGCTCCGGTCCGTGAAAAGTTATGAGGATGCTGAGGAGTTGACGATCGAAGTCTTTTTTAAGGCGTATCGTGCGCTTGACACTTGGAAACCGCAAGCCCGTTTTTCAACTTGGCTTTATAAAATAGCTCATAATCTGTCAATTGATTTCCATCGTGCAAAATCGCGTCGGCCGACCTATTCGTTTGATGATGAAGAGTTTTCTATTAACGAGCCGACAGCCGTTGATTTATGGAGTAATCCCGAATGGGAGATTGAGGAAAAGGATCGGCATCGGGTTATCCGTGAGGCAATAGATCAACTTTCGCCAAAACAGAAGGCAGTTTTTATGTTGAATCGTTACCAAGGGTTACAGATTAAAGAGATTACTGAAGTGCTTGGCATGGCAGAAGGAACAGTGAAGATTCACCTGCACCGTGCGGTAAAAAAACTACAGATTTTGTTACAACCTCTCTGGGAAGGGAACGAAATCTAATCGAAGGAGTTTGCCGAATGAAACAGTGCAAACAGTTAGAAAAAATGTACACAGAATATGTTTGTGGGTTGCTCAATGAGGAGGAGACTACCCGTATTGAGGAACATCTACGCAGTTGCCCTACTTGTGCCCATGAAGTTGAAGCCTTGCAGAAAACTTTGCGCTTGACTGAAGAGGCGGAGGAGCTGCCAATCCCGCCTGTTGCTCTCGATAACATTGAGAGGAATGTCTACAAGCGTTTGGCTACAGAATCTCCGTCCCCCAAACGAGCACACTTCTTCTCGAATCTCTTTGCTGCCTTTCAGTTGTTCAGTGTGAAGCGCCGTCCTACTTGGATTTTGCGCAGCGCGCTAGCGATCCTTGTGCTAGTTATTAGTATTTCGATTGTCCCCGTTTTTATCAACCAAGATGAGTCGTCAAATGTTACAATTAGTGCAATCCCGATACAATCTCCTCACGAACGGATTAAGTCGTATCAACAAGCAGAGATTTGGAATAACACCACTGAGGCGCTTGAAACAAGACATTTGAAGGATAATGACCGGCTGGCAACGCTCCAACTGCTGGTATTGGCAGAACAGGCTCCCTAACGCAGGAGGAAGGGAAAGATGGAAGAGTGGAAGGGTGGAAAACTAGTGAGGATGTATGATACGATACGCCGTATACACTGTATTTTACGTTTTTCATTCTACGCTTCGCGTTTCACGTTTCACGCTTCACGCCTGAAATGGTTCTTTTGCGCGGCTGTTTTTTGCCTAGCGTTGCTCGCTAGCGCAGAGACGCACGCTCAGAATATAACCACGCTGCTTGAAAGCGGTAAGTATCATGAAGCAGCGCAGCTCCTTGAGAAGCTGGCTGATTCGACGGAAAGTGTTGAACAACTTTGCGGAATTTACGAAAAATTAGGTGATGTTTATTACGCCTATACCCATCAATATCCTCAAGCCTTAGAAGTCTATGACAAGATTATCCAATTGAGCAGCAAAGGGGCGACGCCAGAAGAGCTATTCCTTGGCTATATAAAGAAGGGCGATGTATATTGCCGCATGGGAAAATACGAGGAAGCGATTGAGACCTATCAAACCTTTGTTGATCAGTTCCCTCCTACCCATCTTGCCCATAAAACTGGCTTGCGGAAGATTCATTCCATTCAAACTGCTCTTGATGATTTGCAAGAGCAGCAGCGCGTCGTCCAAGCCCACAAAGCAACGCCCCTTGCTCTTGAAGCGAAATTCCATATGGCAGAGTTGTACCGGAACCCCTATCAACTGAACCGGCCGGAAAGAGCGATTGAGATATATGAAGAGATCTTGCAGCAACGCGGCGACACCAAACTCTCCTCTGAAGCGCAGTGGCGCATCGGGAATCTGAGAGATAAGGTATTGAATCAGCCGGAGTTGGCGATCGAGGCATATCAGAAGGTTGTGGACAACTATCATCATGTGAGCCTTTTTGCAGCGGAAGCACTTTTTCAGATTGGACGCATCCACCAAGAGGCAGGACGATATGATTCCGCTGTGCAGGCTTTTGAGCAACTCCCACAAAAGCACCCGGACTTCTGGAAGATGCACGCTGTCTTCTACTGGTCGGGTGTCTGTTATGAAAAGTTGCGGGACTATCGGCGGGCAATTGATGCGTTCCAGATATTCCTGTATGCTTGCCTACCTAACTTGGATCCCATCTACTTGGGCGCAATCGGAAAATATGACCAGAATCCAGTTCGAGTCAAAACGGAATTAGAGACAAAGATTCAGCAACTAGAGTCAGATTTTCCAAGCGTTGAATGGGATCGGATAAAAGAATTGGTTGCTGCCAACAACTATATTGATGCCCTCCCACGTGCGCGGCAGTATATCATTGATTTGCCCGGCAGTGAGCATGCACAGCAGGCACGGTCGCAATTGCGCTTTATTGAATTGCACGCAACCATCCAGAAATTGCAGTCAACTAGTGGTGCCTTGACTCCTTATGCACTATACCGGGCGGGTAAAATTTATGAGCGTGAGTTGAAGGATTATGAGCAGGCGATTGTTGCGTACCGCCAAGTGATTGATGCACATCCCCAATCTCTGTGGGCGGCTGAAGCTGTGTATAGAACCGGGGTTGTCTATGCGGAACACCTCAATAATACAGAAAAGGCGATCGAATATTATCAAATCCTGATTGCAGATTACCCGTCCTCCTCGCAGACGATGATGGCGCATTTCCAACTGGGCGAAATGTATCGTACCCTCGACCAGTATGATGAGGCTGTGAAAGCCTATCAGACCACGATTGCTTACCCGAAACAGACGCAACACTTGGCGCAGGGTTATAAAGACAGCTTTGCGGATCAGGCGCAATTCCGAATTGGTCATGTCCATTACGAAAACCAACGTTACGATACTGCTTTCACTACGTTCCAAGAATTTGTTGCAAGTCAACCATACTCACCACGGCTTGCAGCTGCCTACGCCTTTCTGGGCGACATCAGCCACAAACGCGGCGATACCAAAAATGCGTTAGCTGCTTACGATAACGCAATACGCTTGCTTGAGGGGAGCCCCATCCAATCAAGAATGATGGTTGATGAAGCGTATGAGCTTGGTTTTCAGGAAACAGACCCAACGGCTGTCATCCGGCACCTGAATGAACTCCGCAGGCGGGTGCAAGCGAAGTAAGTATAGCGAATTAGTAAGTCCTCTTCCCGATTTTATTCTTCCCCTTTTTCAGATGTGGATTGAAATCGACCTGACCATATCTCCCGTTGCATGATGATTTTATTTTTCTTGTTTTAGTTGGGATGATATAATCAGCATTATTCATTATTAACTATGCGAGTCTAAGGGAGGAGCGTTTCATCAATGGCACATCAAACCCCAACCACATCCAAACGCCTTCATGCTGGCGCAGCCCAAATTGATATCACCCCACAGACCGATATCCATCTCGCCGGAGCCGTTGGGCGATTTCGGTCCGCTCAATATGTTTACGACCCACTTTATGCTAGAGTGCTGGTATTGCAAAACGGTGACAAGAAAATCTGCTTTGTGAGTTTGGATCTCACCATCATTACGGAGGAGTGGACGGAAAAAATTCGCCGGGCGGTTGCAGATGAATGCGGACTTGTGCCCGAAGCGGTCATGGTGCATGTGACGCAGACGCATTCGGCACCGTCGCTGGGACATTTCATGTTTGATGAGAGTTTTCAGGCGACACCACCAGAAATGGAATGGCTGCGCGGCGGTGATCCGCGGTACTTCGATTTTGCGTTTGAACGGATCGTTGAGGCTATCAAACGGGCAAATAGTTCTCTGCAGCCGGTTCAGCTTCGGGTCGGTAGCGGGGTCGAGGGTAGGGTTGCCTTTAACCGAAGGGCGATCATGAATGACGATAAGGTGCGTATGCCGGGGTCAAAATGGGAAGATCCGTTGGGACCTTCTTATATTCGTTATATGGAGGGACCGATTGATCCGGAGGTCGGTGTGATGTGCTTTCAAACGGATTCGGTGGAGATGCTGGCGATGTTACTGCATCACACATGCCATCCGGTGAACATCTTTCCAAGACCGATTGTCTCCGCAGACTGGCCCGGTGCATGGTCGGATGCGATGCGTGCAACCTTCGGCGACAGTTGCGTTCCTCTTGTCCTCAACGGTTGTTGTGGTAACATTAATCCGTGGGATCCGTTCAATCCTGATTACGTTCCAGACCACCAACGCATGGGCAGTCTTCTCGCTAAAACAACTCAGGCAGTGATTGAAAATTTGCCCTACGAGGAAGATATGTCATTGGACTGGAAAGTGTGCAGGGTGAAGCTACCCATTCGTGACGTTGAACCGGAGTTGCTGGCACAGTCGCAGAAATTTTTGGAGGAAAATCCGGAGCCGAAATGGTCGGAGGAGACTCCAAACCAGATTGATCCAGAGTGGATAAAAGCGGGGTCTATCTTGAGCGTTCACCTCCTCAACGAGCGAGCGGGGGCACTGGATTACGAGATTCAGGTGCTTCGGGTGGGGAAAACAGCGTTTGTCGGTCTGCCGGGTGAGCCGTTTGTTGAGGGGCAGTTGCAACTCAAGATGGCATCGCCGACCTATCCAACATATATTGCACATTGCACGAGCCACTATGTCGGTTACCTGCCTATTCCTGATGCTTTCCCTCGCGGTGGGCATGAGGTTGAGACGCGGTTTTGGGCGAAGCTGGAACCTGAGGCGTTGGGGCTGGTCGTTGATGCGGCAACCGAAGTTCTTCAGGAGGTCTTCGGGAGTTGAGAGATTTCCTGATGATAGTCACCGCGTAAGTGGTGGTGCCGAGAATGGTAGTCGCGGCACGAGACAATCTTCAAGGTGGTGTTAAGAAAACTCAAGTTGCTAGTTAGTCTGTAGGTCGAGTTTCCATACTCGACACTTATGCGTATAACCATGAAATTGGTACGTAATAATTGCGATGGAACGGTGGTATAGGACCTGCTTCAATGAAATCGAGGTTTCTAACCAGTAACCGTTTCGCAGATTAGACAATCTACGCCACGATTCGCTTTCTATACCCGTAGGTTGAATTTCCAAATTTGCACAACAGTTACGGCATACGGCGTATGCCTACTACTAGCAACTTGCGTTAGGAAAGGAAGAAATCGATGAAAATTATTGACGAAAGGGAAGCGTGGATCCACACCCATTTTTTCGTGGATAGCGCGTTGGTTACGCTGCAAGAACAGAAGCTCATTTCAATGCGCGTTGAGCCAGAGTTGAGACAAATGGGAATTCAATATGGGTTACATTATGATAAACCGGTCAACCCCGAACAGTCTCTTATCGTTTTGGAATGTATTCCCTTTGAAAACACCAGAGAGATGATTAAGGATCTCATCAACGAAACAATTAAGGATTTTCCGAGTCGTAGTGAAAACCCACCGCGCAACGTTATAACAAAGATAACCGTTGAAGAGACGGAGTCAGCGCAACTACAGTAATCGTGTTTCAGAGGGTTTAGGTGGTTTAGATTGTGAAGACAATTTCTTGCTCTATTTTCACAAAAGCAAAGGTGGGTGATCGAAACCGAAAAAAATAAAACAAGAATCTGACCATTCGCTAACAATGTGCATCATGAATAGTGAAGGCGTATTGCCGTTGTTTGACGAACGGGAATAATTGACTCACGGGAGTGCTGCGATGGATCACAATGACGGAGAGCTAATCAAACGGACGCTTGCCGGCGATGAAGCCGCGTTTGGATCTCTAGTGGATAGATACAAAGGTGCGGTTCACGCGCTCGTCTACCGGAAAACTGGAGATTTTCACATCGCCGAAGAGTTGACACAAGACGCCTTTCTCCAAGCCTATCAGAAGCTATCAACGCTCCGAAATCCGGTGCATTTTGCGGGTTGGCTCTACGTCATTGCATCGAGATGTTGCCTGATGTGGTATCGCAAAAAACGTCTGCCAACAAGTCCTTTGGCTAGGGTAAAGCCTGCTGAGATAGAGACAATTGCTGAACGGGCTTACCGCGATGAACAGCAACGACAAGAGATTCATGATGCGCTAGACAGTTTACCTGAAAGTCAGCGTACCGTCTTGACGCTTTACTATCTTGGCGGCTTGAGTTGTGGAGAGATTGGACGTTTCATCGGCACGTCGGAAGGTGCAATCAAGGATCGGCTCTATCGCGCACGTCTCCGTTTACGAGAGGAGATAACGAACATGATGCAGGAAACTTTGAGAGGCTTCCAACTACCGCCGACGTTTACCCGAAAACTACTGGAACGAATTAGCAATCTAGAACCTACTCCAGCTATCCCACGCGGTCAACCGCTGATTCCGTGGGGTGTTGCTGGTGCCGTGACGGTTGTCCTGATTATATGTGCAAGTTTCACAAACGGGATCCGATTTCAACTGCCGTATAGCTTTAATGCGGAGGAGTCGGCGACAATGGTTGAGATTATCAACGCGCCCATTGTGGATCGCGCCCCCCTTCCACCCAATCGACGCGGCGGTCAGGTGGTTTTTCAAGCTGCTGTCCAGAAGGAACAAGACGATGCACAGTTTGGTCTGAGTTATCAAGATTATCAGAGGTGGCATTTACCCGAAAGAGCCAAAGCGCGCATCGGAAAAGGGGCACTCACTCAAGGTGACAGAGCGATTGCATTTTCGCCTGATGGTATACATATCGCAGTATCAAGTAATATTGGCATTTGGCTTTACGATGCGAAGGCAGGTCGTGAACTCGCGCTGCTTGATACGCAGTCCATTTGGGGAAACCCTTTAGCGTTCTCCCCTGACGGTACGAAACTCGCCGCGACGGATGGACCAATTAAACTGTGGGATGTTTCGACACAGACAAAGATTGCCACATTTGAGGGGCAGGCAGGCGGGGCGATAGCATTTTCGCCCGATGGCACAAAACTCGCATCAGGATCGGCGGACAAAACTGTTAAATTGTGGGAGGTTGAGACGGGGAAAAATGTTGATACACTTGAGGGGCATAGGGATTGGGTCTGGTCTGTGATGTTCTCACCCGACAGTACAAAGCTCGCATCGGGATCGGATAACATGGTTGAATTGTGGGAGGTTGAGACGGGAAAAAATCTTGACACATTTCAAGGAGATGGGCGAGCGTTGATGTCTGTGGCATTTTCGCCCGATGGCACAAAACTCGTTTCCGGGGCATCGACCGGACCGATTCTAGTGTGGGAGATGTCGGATTTCATCGACTAGTGAATTGATGACGCTCTCATTCAGTTCATCGAAAACGGAAAGGAAGGTATATCCATGGGGTTACGTGCTGGGATTGTCGGCTGCGGTGGAATCAGCCGGAGCCATGCAACCGCATACGCAAGTCTGAAAGATGTAGAGCTTGTCGCCTTGTGCGATATTCAGCCTACGGCGCTCAATGCACGAGCGGACGAGTATGCCGTATCCAATCGTTACACTGACTTCCAAGAGATGTTTGAGAAGGAAACGTTGGATGTCGTCAGTGTATGCACCCATGCACCGCTGCATGGGCCGGTTGCGATTGCTGCTGCAGAGGCTGGTATAAATGTCCTAAGTGAAAAACCGCTTTCCACCGATCTGGAAAATGCTGATCAGATGGTTGCGGCTTGTAAAGCAGCAGGGGTACGGCTTGCGGTGAGTCATCAATATCGGTTCACGCCGCTATTTCGTCATGCGAAGGAGTGGATTGAATCGGGACGGATTGGCGAATTCCGTTCTATACGCGAGGTGGGCAAGGGCCGCGAAGCGGGATTTGAGTTGATGGAGATGGGGGTCCATTACTTTGATGAGATGGATTTCTTCATGGATGGTATCGAGTGGGTTCACGCACAGGCTACCTATCGAGGACACGCCGTCGGTGTTGGGGACATCATGCACAGCAGTGAGCTTTGCAAAACAGACAAGCGCGACAACGGAATGGTGGCAGGCGACATAATGATGATTCATCTCGGCGGGAAGCGGGGGGCGAGTGGTTTGGTCGAACTTTATTGCCGCGACCCGTTACAGGGTTGGATGATGGGTCCCCACATTTTAGGGAGTGAAGGGCAACTGATGATTAAGCCGAATCCTCAAACTGGGGTAGATGAGATGTGGCATTGCCCCTTTGATGTTTCGTTTGCCGCACATACCCCCCAATGGACGCGTGTTCTGCTACCCGAAGAGGTCTTTGTCATTGATGGTCGGTCGTGGTCAGGTAGGCATTCGATTTGGAGTGTGCGGGACATGGTGGACGCGATCCGTGAAGATCGGCAGCCGGAGCTCGGTGGTTCCGGCGCACTGACCTCGCTGGAGTGCGTCAGTGCCGTCTATGAGTCCCATTTTACTGAGGCGAGAGCGTATCTGCCGTTGGAGGACCGTCGTCATCCGCTCATCAAGCGGTTGGACGGGGGATCTTAGAGTATCGGCTGGGCAGGATGCCCAGCCTACGGGTTTGGATTGTCAGAGTCGGGCAAGTTAAAAATCCCGATTTATCGGGAATGCTCGGACCGCGGGTAGATTTGTATAAGGGTTACGGCATACGGAGTATGCCTATTACTATTGGTTACGGCATACGGAGTATGCCTACTACTATTAACTCATTGCTGCTTTTTCTACGTCAGCCAAGTAGACTCGCTCGCCGTTGTTTGATGCTGACCGATGGACTGCGCCCTCGAATACCAGTTCATTCCATGCGGCTTCCCCATCTGCAGGGAACGATTCGTTTGCGTGCATGGCTTTGATTACGCCGTCAGCCATGCGGGGGAAGGATGTCTGGTAGCTGTTCTCGTCCTCGTTTTCCCACAGTTCTTCATCTTCAGAGGTGTTGGCTTCGCGCCGGCGATACCACCCCTCTAAACCGCGGGCTTCGGCGTAACGCTCGTCGCCGACAATCATGACGCGCAGCGGATGGTCGTCGTAACCCCACAGGTTGCTCCCCGCTAGCGAGCCGATTACACCGTTTGCCCACTCCATCTGAATCATGCGCTGCCAACCCCCCTCTTCGCTTGGATCGCCCATGACGCTGACCCATTCGGGCTGTCCCATGGTCCAGAGGATTTGATCTATGACGTGTGACCAGCAGTTGAAATGTGCTCGAGCACGCACCATCCGTATTTCACCCAATCGCCCTTCTACTACATCATCGTGAAGTTTTCGGAAGTGGGTCATGAAGCGATAGTTGAAGTCGATGCCGAACTTTAGCCCTGAATCTCGCCACTCGGAGATTGCCGCTGCCGCGATAGGGAGATCATCTTCTCTTACGCGGAATTGACCCTCCAGACCGCAGAGCGGTTTCTCGGTGAACACATTCTGACCTGCTGCGAGCAGCTGTCGCAGGGGCGGGATCCGCCGGGTTTCATTGACGATCAGCAGCATCAGGTCCACATCGCAGTTAGCGAGCAGTTCTTCAATGCTCGAATATCCGGGGGCGCCAAACTGTTCTGTGGCTGCGGCGAGTAGTTCGGGATCCATGTCGCAGACAGCGACGACTTCGGCGTCGGGATGGCTGTGGAAGTTTCCACCGTGCATCAAGCCCATCCCCCTACCGCTGATGAGTGCACATTTTATCATGATTAGATTCCTTTCTGTTTCAGGTTAAAGATATACACCACTTTTTATAGTGCTCTTTTTCTATCTTTAAGGCGAGGATCGACCCCCATTGAAGGATAACGTTGGGGAGGTGGGAAGTCCGCAAACTTGTTGGATATAGCGTGAGGCGGAATCGGACTGGCGTGGGGTAGGATCCCCACTAACAGAACCCCACCGTTACAGTGCTACGAATCATCCGATTTTTCGTCGTCTGCGTTAAGTTGTGCTTCCAGTTGAGTGACCCGTTCTTGGAGCCGCGAAAATGCTTGCAACATTTCTGGCATTCGGCGTAGGGAGGCTTGGATACGCAGTTGCTGCGCGTGGTTTTCCGCCGGGAAACCAGAGACGTAGCTTCCTGCGGGTAGGTTTTTGGTCACCGCTGATTTGGCAAAAACGGTACTATCTTCCCCGATGGTGATATGCCCAACGGCGCCGGAGTGCCCCGCCATCGTTACGCGGTCTTTCAATTCAGCACTTCCGGCGATACCGGTCTGAGCGGCGATGCAGCAGTCTTCACCAATTACCACATTATGTGCAATCTGTATGAGGTTATCGAGCTTTGTCCCACGTTTGATGATTGTTGCGCCGTTGGTCATCGTGGCGCGGTCAACCGTAGTGTTTGCACCGATTTCGACATCATCTTCGATGATCACGGTGCCGATTTGTGGTATTTTATGGTGACGGTCGCTGACCGATGCGAACCCGAAACCGTCGCTGCCGATAACGACCCCGCAGTGCAGGATGACCCGATCGCCGATCTCGACATCCTCACGAATTGTTACATTGGGATAGATGAGGGTTTCATTACCAATTTTCGTATCATCGCCGATATAGACAAACGGACTGATAGTTGTGCCATCGCCGATCTGGACATTATCGCCGATATAGGTATAGGCTTGAATGGAGACCATCTCGCCGATCTGGACATTATCGCCAATAATTGCGGTTTCATGAATACCGTACGCTGTTTTCCGTTTGCGCCATGCAAATAGTTCTAGGACTTTGACAAAGGCAAAGTACGGATTGTCAACGCGAATAAGCGGTATGCTGCTGTAGGGGATGTCCTGACCAACGATAATGGCAGAAGCCTGTGTGCGTTCTATTTCGCGCAGATACTTTGAGTTAGCGACAAACGTGAGTTCATGCTCTCTCGCCTCTTTAATCCCGGAGACACCGATAATCTCGATCTCGCCATCCCCTAATAACTCCCCGTCGATTAATTCACTAATCTCTTTCAGTGTTTTTACCATAATTACTTGAGGGTAGATTGCCCTGTGGCATCAACCGGGCCTCCCCAGTGTTGGAGCCAGTGGGCAGCAATCATTAGTTGTTCTTTTCCCCTTCCTTTCCTGTCTCTGTCCGAGGGGGAGTCGTCGATTGTTGAGCGTCCTTTGCTTGTTCTTTTTCGTGTGCATCGTTTAGTAGCTTGAGGACTCTCTCGGTCAAATCATACTTTGGATCGACATAAAGCGTCACCAAACGCTTCTCAAGGATGAGGCTATATCCTTCACTCTCACCGACTTCTAGAAGCAGCGCCTCTATTTCTTGTGTCAGTGGCGCGAGCAATTCCTCGCGTTTCACCATAATTGATTCTTGACCAATTTCCAAGTCACGTTGGAGTTCTTGCCTTTTGAGACGAATATCTGCTTCCAGCGTCTGAGTTTCAGGGGCGTCAAGAAACAGCCTCTGCTTCGTGAGGCGATCCTCCATCGTGTCAATTTCTTGCTGCATATTTTGGAGTTGAGTTGTCAACCGATCTTGGGCAGTTTTCAGAATCTCATTGGCTTGTTGGGCTTTTGTGAAATTCTCAAATACCCTTTGTGTATCAACAACACCTAGCTTAAAGTTGTTTTGTGCTGAGGCACCAAAACCCAGACAAAATGATCCGCATAAGATAACACTGAGTCCTAGGTAAAACTTCAAAAATCGAGTCATAAAACCTCCGTGTAGTGGAGACCCCTGAGATGGGGTCGTCGCTATTTTAGATATTCTCATACGTCACGCTTGCTAAAATCCCGGTCCAATTGTGAAGTGGAATTTTCCTCTGCCGCCTTCAATTTCTCGATCAAACCCGTAGCCCCATTCAAGGCGTGCCAACATGCCCATCAGATCAAAGCGAACGCCGACGCCCGCGCCTTTCTTAAGTGTAAAATCGCTGAAGACGTTTGTAACGCTTTCGTCCCATACCTGTCCTACATCAAAGAACGCGACAGCGGTTAACTGATTTGCAAGTGGAACGCGATATTCCAAATTGGCATAGAGGACTTTGTTACCGCCATTAAAGTTAATTTCGCCGTTCGCGTTTCTGGGAAAGATTTCAAAATCCTCATAGCCACGCACTGTGTCGATCCCGCCGAGTCGGTAGCGTTCATAGTATAGGAATCTCCAGTCAGTACTTTCGCTGTTGAGGTATGATGCCCGCATATGGCCGGCGAGGACATGGTTAAACCAACTCCTAAAAAACCAACTTGAATCTGCGGAATACCTCTGAAACCTGTTGTCCGCGCCGAAGAATCCACCTGCGTATTCATAGGAGAGGCTGTTATGTGAGCCGGATACAGGTTCATGAAGGCTTCGCTGATAGTCGCGTGTGTCTCTGGCGAGGCTGAAAGTTATACTGCGGGTGAGCCGATCTTCGATAGTTGTTACGCCCGATCCGTGTGCATCGACAGTTTCGTTTTTGAGACGAATTGATAGATCTGTATTTTTGGTCAGCGGACGGCCAAAGGTTAGAGAACCGCCGACGCGCTTATAGGTATATCTGTCGTAACCCCGATCGCGAAAGATTGCACCGTAATATCGATGGGTGCGCTGGGTGTTGTATAAGCTGGTGCTGAAACGGGTTGGTGTTCCCAAGATCCAGGGGGTACTAAAGCGGAGTTCGCCGGTATGGCGATCGCGCGCGCCTAGTTCACCTTTCAGATGTATACGAAAAGCGCGTCCCCAGAGGTTGTTTTCACCAATCTGTGCTACTCCAAAGATGCCACCCTCTGTGCCGTACCCTCCACCCAGACTGAGCAGACCGGTGCGTGGTGATTCCGTGATGGTGACGATCAGATCTCGGATAGCCCCTTCAGACTTACTCGGAACGAATTCAACGTTCCTAATAAACGACCCCATCCGAAAGATTCGCTGTCGTGCTTTCCGTAGCGCCTGCACGTCGTAAAATTCGCCGGGCTTGATATCCAGTTGATCCAATTCGCGTCGGATGACGTAGTCCTTTGTTTTTTCTAAGCCGTTGATATGCACGTCGCCAATGATGATGACATCGCCTTCGGTAATGTTTAGCGTGAGGTCCACAATACCGTTGATTTCATCGAAATTGGGAGATGCGTCCACTCGTGACAGCAGGTATCCTTTGGTTTGGTATTCTTCCTCAATCTTTGCAAGTGTTTCCTCGAACTCTCCGCGATTAAAAATTTCCCCTTCAGCCGGGCTCAACATCTTACGAATCTTTTCTTCGGAAAATGCGGGTTTTTCGGATTGGGTGAGTTGGACCATATACGTCCCGACGATAAATTGTGGGCCTTCATCAACAGTGATGTCGAGCATTAGTTCTGTTTTATCATCGGAAAAGCGTTTTTCATGCTTAGAAATTCTGGCTTGGTTGTATCCCGCGTCTTGGTAGTATCGAACGAGAGTGGTCAGATCTTCCTCAAAGAAGTTCTCATCAAAATGCTTGCCTGTACGGGTTTTCATCTGCTTGCTCAGTGATTTTGGTGAGAGACTATCATTGCCGATGAAATTAATTTCTTCGACTTTAATCCGTTGCCCTTCAGTAATTTCAAATGTGACGGCTATTGTATTGGTATCGGCAGTAGTATCCTTATGTGTTTGGACCTCTGCCAGATAGTACCCTGATTCTTTGTACGTTTTCAGGACATTCTGTTTGCTTTCCCAGAGCCGCTGATCATTGAAAAGCTCTCCCGGTTTCAGGCTGATGTCATCTTTGATTTTCTTGTATTTCACCTGCTCGTTACCGATGATGTTGACGTTGCCCTCGATTTTAGGGTTTGGGATGAGGTGATAAATGACCTTTAATCCGCCCCCTTCAGCCGGTTCGACATCAACGAGAATGTCGTCGAAAAAGCCGGTATCCTTATAGAGGTTTTTGCTATCTTGTGATAACTGGTAAGGAGATATCTCCTCGCCAACGCGGGTTTGTATGATACTTTTTATTAAACCCTCTGAGTCTTCCGCTAGCCCTTCAAACTCAATCTCTTTTATCTCTAATGCTTTGTCAATTGTTTTTGTGGGTTTCGGTTCTTCTTCATCGGCAGCAGCGGGGATTGTCGATAGAATGAGAGACATAAATCCCACTAATAAACCGATTCGCCAGCATATCACTTTCATTGCCTTCCTCCTCCGTTTTGTCGGTGTTCCGAATTATCTGACGTTTGCGACGAACCTCATTCGGGGTAAATACGGGTTCCCAATACATCCGTAACGTGATGAAATTCTTCGATCAGCTTTTGCGTGACGGTGCCCGGATAACCATTGCCAACGATACGCTGATCTATTTTGACAACGGGGATTACCTCCGCAGCGGTTCCTGTCAGAAAACATTCTTCGGCGGTATACAGGTCGTGTCGGGTAAACACCTTTTCTTCAATAGTGATGCCCAATTCGCGCGCCAAGTCGATGACGGTATTGCGGGTGACTCCTTCCAAAATGCCGAGATGGGTGGGGGGTGTAACAATGATATTATCTTTAAGGTAAAAGATGTTGTCTCCACTGCATTCGACAACATATCCCTCTGCATTCAGCATGAGTACTTCTTCGACACCAGCCTGTTTACCCTCTATTTTTGCCAAGATATTGTTGAGATAGTTCAACGATTTGATGCGAGGACTGACCGCTTCAGCGTAATTTCGGCGTACAGAAACTGTGACGATTTCTAAACCCTCCTCGTAGAAATTCGGGGGATAGAGTGTAATTTTATCTGTGATGATAATAATGGTTGGTACGGGACACTTATCGGGATCCAAACCGAGATCGCCGACGCCGCGAGTTACAACCAGACGGATATAAGCATCATGCAGCTGATTCCGGCGGAGTGTCTCCAATACCGCTTCTTCCATGCTCTCAATGGAGATGGGGATTTCGAGCATAATGGCTTTTGCCGAATCGTAGAGACGTTGTAGATGCTCATCCAGCTTGAAGACACGCCCCTTATAAGATCGGATGCCCTCAAAGACCCCGTCTCCGTAGAGTAGACCGTGGTCAAAAACAGAAATCTTTGCTTCTTCTTGTGGTAGGTATTCCCCATCAATATAAACCAACATAGCTTTTTCCTCGAATCTACGACTCGCTGAATCTGCGAATCGTGCATTACACGTCACATATTTAGAAATATAACAGTTACGCTGGGTCAAATACTTGACCGTCCACGAGTTGAATCAACCGGTCAGCGCGTTGGGCGAGCGTTTGATTATGCGTTACGATGATAAACGTCTGGTTGAATTGGTCACTAAGCGTCCAGAGTAAATCGTGCACCGCTTCACTTGTTTTTTGGTCAAGATTGCCCGTGGGCTCATCCGCCAACACAACCTTTGGTTGATTGACTAGAGCACGGGCAATGGCGACGCGTTGTCGTTCACCGCCGGAAAGCTCAGATGGACGATGTTCTAGTCGTTCTCCCAGACCGACATATTCTAGCAACTCTTTGGCTCGATCCTGAGCAACATCAGATTTTTGTCTGGCAATCAACCCCGGCATAGCGACGTTTTCAAGCGCAGTGAACTCTGGTAATAGGTGATGAAACTGAAAAACATAACCGATTTCTTCGTTACGGAACCGGTCTAGCTCCTGATCGTTCAACGTGAAGATGTCCTCTCCTTCATAGAAGATCGTTCCTTCTGTTGGACGGTCTAACCCACCAAGTAGATGAAGCAGCGTGCTTTTCCCGACACCGGAAGCACCAACAATTGCGATAATCTCCGCCTTTTTGACCTGCAAATCAACTCCTTTCAGAACAGGAAGTTCTGTTAAACCATCGTAGTAAGATTTATATAGGTCAACAACACGGATGAGGTTATTCATGTCGAAGTGCCTCAACGGGGTTTAGATCGGCTGCTTTTCGTGCCGGATACAACGCTGCAAGCCAACAGGTTCCGATTGACAAAAGGTTCATAAGAATAACGAATATCCAATTAATTTTGACCGGCAATCGGTTAAGCAGATAGACACCGCTCAAATTTTTCCCGAGAATGTCATTGAGGTAAATGGGCTGTGCGATGAAATAGAGGGACAGCGCAGCTGAGATGCACCAGATTAAAAGAAACCCTGTGGCATTAATGGGCAGCGGCCAGATGCGCCGGCACAGATGCAACACAACTGGAACTAACAGAATCAGGAGACCATACAAGCGTGAGACATTGCCGATTTGGAACTCAAGTCGCCAGCAGACGTACACACCGAGTGTTGTTCCCAAAATAGATCCCAAAATACCAATAATTCCCCCTTGGAAGATGAAAAGTTTTCTGATTCCTTGTTTCGATGCTCCCATTGCCCTGAGAATGCCGATGTCCTGTGTTTTTTCCATCACCATCATGATGAGTGAGCTTGCGATGTTGAATACCGCCACGAGAATGATTAGCGCGACGACAACCATCGTCGCAACTTTTTCAAGTTGGAGGGCTTCAAAAAACTCCGCGCGCGATTCCATCCATGTCCGTGTTATCGGTATCGCGCCCAAGCCTGGGGCAAAATGGATTTCTTGTTTAATATGGTCTCTGACCTTCGGTGCCATGTCTGCATGAACGAGACGAACCTCAATAAGGTTGATCCGATCCGGCTTTTGGTAGAGTTTCTGAGCGGTTTCTAGGTCAATAAAGCCGTATACGTTATCGTGGAGATAAAGCCCCGATTGATAAAGCCCGACGACCACAAAATTCCGCATCAACGGCAGGAACATTCCGGGATTAGCGGGACTTGGCACCATTTTAGAGATAAGGCGAAGTACATCCCCCGGCACAACGCCTATCCTTCGGGCGACATGGTAGCTTAGAACAATACCACCGGCGATTGTCTCCTTTCCAGCCAAGCGTATTTTCGCTTCATCAATGAACCGCGATTGATTAAACGACTCAAAATCCTTCACATAATTTGAAAACCCTGTGACGCGATCTTGTTGTTGCAGGTCAATCCCTTTTACAGGAATCACCGTTTCAACCGAGTCGCTGCCTTCGGATTGAATGGCAAGTCCTCTAAAAATTATAGGGGAAGCGGCAACGACCCCTTCGATTCCTTCGATTTGCTCAATCTTTTCCTGATAATTTGGAAAGTGACCGTGTGTCGATTGGACGGTTATATGGGCTTCGTTAACAAGGAATTTCTCTTTAATCTCATTCCCAAAACCTTCTAAGGTGGAAACGACGATAATGACGGCAGCGATGCCGAGGGTAACCCCGCTTACAGAGATGATGCTAATAATTGAAATAAAGGCTTGTTTTCGTCGCGATTTCAGATAGCGGGATGCGATAAACCATTCGTATTTCATAGATTTAACTTTCCGGACGCATCTGTGGGAATAAAATCACATCTCGGATTGAGGTCTGATCTGTGAGCAACATGGCGAGTCGATCGATGCCGAAGCCAAGTCCGCCTGTCGGCGGCATTCCGTACTCTAACGCTCGCAGATAATCCTCATCTATCATCAGGGCATCGTCATCATCCCCGTCTTCCGCCTTCTTGGCGCCCTCAATAAATCGCTCACGCTGGTCTATTGGATCGTTTAACTCGCTAAAGGCGTTGCCCATCTCCATGCGGGCGATAAAGAACTCGAACCGTTCGACGAAGTGATCGCTTCCACGTTTCTTTTTGGCAAACGGTGAGATCTCAATGGGATAATCGTAAATAAATGTCGGTTGAACGAGATTTGGTTCGACGTGTGCCTCAAAGAGCTCGGCGATAAGTTTTCCTCTGGGGGCTGCGCCCTCTAACTCAGCACCAGCGTCTAATACCGCGTCACGCAGTGCTTCGTCGGTCAATCCATCAACATCAATGTTAGTCTCTTCCTTTATCGATTCAATCATCGTCAATCTGCGCCAGGGCGGGTCGAGTGAGATGGATTCGCCTTTATAGGTGATCTGTGTTGTGCCGAGGACCGTTTGCGCGGCATGTGCAAGTAGGTTTTCGGTCAAACACATCATATCTTCATAGTCCGCGTATGCCTGATAAAGCTCAATCATCGTGAATTCGGGGCTGTGATCGTGATCTATCCCTTCATTCCGAAAATCTTTGGAAAATTCGTAGACGCGATCGAACCCGCCGACGATGAGTCGTTTGAGATATAACTCGTTCGCGATACGGAGGTAGAGCGGCATATCCAACGCGTTATGGTGTGTGGTGAACGGACGCGCTGTTGCACCTCCATAGATTGGTTGAAGGATTGGTGTTTCAACTTCAATATACCCGTTCCGGTTAAGATATTCGCGGACGGCTTGAACCATCCGTGTACGGTTGATGAAAACCTGCATGACATCAGGGTTCATCATCAAATCCGCATATCGTTGACGATACCGTGTCTCCTTATTCTGTAAACCGTGCCATTTTTCTGGGGGAGGACGGAGGGATTTGGCGAGGAGTTCCACTTCATCCACTAACACGGTAATTTCGCCGGTTCGGGTGCGGAAAACAGGACCGCCAACGCCAATAACGTCGCCAACATCAAGTTTTCTATAGACTTCGTAGGCTTCTTCCCCGACCGCATTTTGACGGACGTAAATCTGGAGACGTCCGCTCCCATCTTGTAGGTGTGCAAATCCACTTTTGCCGTGGTCACGTTTGGTCATAATTCTGCCAGCAATGCACACCGATTTCGTTTCGTCCGGCTGATCTCCAACCTCCGCATATTGTTCACGGATTTCTTGAGTTGTATGGGTCGGTGAGTATTTATAAGCGTACGGATCTACGCCGAGTTGACGAATTTCTTCCAGCTTTTCTCGGCGTTGGTCCATCAATGTACTTGAATCTTCCAATTGTACGTTCCTTTTACACAGTTTGCTAAGGTGCTAGTATAGCATTTCTATGGGCTTTCGGCAATAAAAAACTAACTATCGCGCAGTGTATGTTTGCCTCATTGCTTGTCAGATTTCACATCTTTTAGGTAGCTTTCGATAAACCGATCTAGTTCCCCATCCATAACGGCGTCGATATTTCCCGTTTCAACTCCCGTTCGCAGATCCTTCACGAGACGGTAGGGGTGAAACACGTAGGAACGGATCTGACTGCCGAATTCGATGCCGAGTCTATCACCTTGCAGCTTTGAAATCTCTTCGTTTCGTTCGGCTTGATAGTGCTCATAGACCCGTGACCGTAGCACCTTTATTGCCATCTCACGGTTCTTATGTTGAGACCTTTCGTTTTGGCATTGTGCAACGATTCCGGTGGGTAGATGGGTCATTCGGACTGCTGAGTCGGTGCGGTTGACATGCTGGCCGCCGGCACCGCCCGATCTGTAGGTTTCGACGCGCAGATCTGCCGGATCGATTTCAACATCAATGTTATCACTAATTTCGGGGGAGACAGCGACAGCTGCAAACGAGGTATGACGGCGATTATTAAAATCGAAGGGAGAGAGACGCACGAGGCGATGGATGCCTGCTTCCGCACGTAGATAGCCGTAGGCATACTCACCGGTGACCAAGATGGTCGCACTCTTGATGCCGGCTTCCTCGCCGGGCAATAGTTCGATGGTTTCGGTTTTGTAGTTATGCGCTTCGCACCAGCGGAGATGCATCCGCATCAGCATGGCTGCCCAGTCTTGGGATTCGGTGCCACCTGCGCCGGGGTGGATGCTCAAGATTGCATTGTTCGGATCGTGCTCGCCGCTGAGCATCAGCTTGAATTCAATATCTTCAACCTCTGCTGTAATGCCTTTTAGGTCTGTTTGAATCTCTTCGCTAACGGTCTGGTCATCTTCCTCGATTGCAAGGCCGAGCAGCAGTTGAAGGTCTTCGAGTTGGGCGTGGAGTTTTCGATATTTCTCTACATCTTCCCGCAGATTCGCGACCCGCTGTGTGATTTTTTGGGCGTTTTGGGGGTCGTTCCAAAAATCTGGTTTTGCCGTTTCGTCTTGAAGGGTTTCGAGTTCTTCTTCTTTATTCGTTAAGTCAAAGATGCCCCCTAAGTTCAAGGAGTCGAGCCGTCATTCCTTCAACTTCAGATTTTAAGTCTGCGAGCATTGTCTATTTCCTTTCTGGTCTTGAGTAGAGATATATTTATATGGATTTTAGGATTAATGAGACACCCTAACCCGGTGCGGTTAGGAAAACGAAACTACCTTTCTACCGTTTGGTAGACGCTGTTTCTAACTGCGCCGTTTCAACCCACCGTTCTACTGTTGGTAGGCACTGTTTCCAACTGCGCCGTCCGTTCTCCAATTTGGTAGGCGCTGTTTCCAACTGCGCCGTTTCAACCCACCGTTCTCCCATTTGGTAGGCGCTGTTTCTAACTGCGCCTATTCGGTGCGGTTGAAAACCGCACCTACCGGGGAGCGAAACTGTATCTGCTGTGTCCATCTATTGGCAATTATGCGTCACGCTTGAATTTAGAGCCGAGCCAACTTCGATGGTGATAAAGGATTAGGAGGATGCTCACAATGAAACACAAAATCGGGAACCAATCGCCGTAGCGCGTATAAATGGTTCCGCCGTGATTGCTCAACGGAATCCTCTCAACCAAGAAGCTTTCCGTATCACCAGCCAGAATTGGTGTCGTGATTGTCCTTCCGAACGCATCAATTATACACGATATGCCGCCGTTGGCGCAACGGAAAACGGCTACACGGTTCTCGACTGCGCGGAGGGGTGCCATGGCAAGATGCTGTTCTGGGGCTGACGTTCCGTCAAACCACGCATCGTTAGTAAGGATTCCCATCACGGACGCGCCTTTTTTGACAAATTTACGGAAGAGGTCCGGGAACACAGATTCAAAGCAGATTACAACACCCATTTGGCTGTTTTCAGTGTGGGGAATCGGAAAGAGGTTGATTGATTTACCGGGCTCAAATCCGGTGGACAGTTGGATAAAGTTAGGGAGGTGACGGGTGATTGGAACGTATTCGCCAAAAGGGACAAGGTGCATCTTGGAATAGCTGCCGAGTTTTTCGCTGGTTGGGGATAGTAGGAACACGGTGTTATACATTTTTCCGTCGAGGGCTGTATGCGTTCCTGTGAGCAGGTGTATCTGCTGCTCGCTTAATATCTGCTTCAATTTTGCGAGGTAAACGTTCCCCTCAAAGATGAATATTCTGCCATGCAGAGCGGTCTCCGGCAGCACGATGAGGTCGGGCTCTTCGGCGTCTGCTACTTTGACTAGATTTATATATCTCTCGAAGATTTGGGGCAGGTATGTGGGATCCCACTTTTCGATCTGTGGCACGTTGCCGGGAGCAAGGGCAATCTTGAAGTCTGAGGTGGTTTCAACGGGCTTGGACAGGGTATGTGCACCGTAGGCGAGGCAGGCGATGACAATCACAATGGGTATCAGGTGTGAAACATGAAACGTGAAACGTGAAGGGGTTTTAGGGGCAGGCGATTGGTGTTTCGATATGAAATAGGTATGGATTATATCTGTGATTGTCGCGTTGAGGAGAACAACGATGAAGCTGACGCCGTGCACACCTGTGATTGATGCGATCTGGATTGCTGGTAGGTTGTTCCATTGGGTGTAGCCCATGCTGCCCCACGGAAAACCTGTTACAAACCAACTACATACCCATTCTAGTCCTATCCAGATTGCTGGCACGATGAAGATGAAGGGTAGACCGGATTTCCATGGCAGGCCGTGTAGCAGCGCGGAAAAAATGCCGAGGTACACCGCGAGATAGCCTGCCAACAGCAGACAGGCGAATGCGGTCAGGAATATGTTTGCGAAGGGATAGAGCAGGGCGATCCAGTAGACTAGCCCGAGGAAGAAGATCGCGCCGGTGAGGTAGCCGTGTAGGAAGGCGGATTTCCAAGTGGACGTGGATTGTAGGGCAATCAGTAGGGGGATGAGGCTGATCCACGCGAGCGGGTAGAGGTTGAAATTTGGGAAGCTGAGGATGAGTAGGATGCCGGATATACCGGCGAGGATCCAGCTTTGGTAGCGTTTTATGTGCATGTTAGGTTGGTGGAGTGGCTTGAATGTTCCCTTTTCTTTAGTTTCGATTATCTTAGTCTGTTTTAGGAGTCTTCATAAAACGCCTGATTCAACGCCTTATCTTCCTCACTGATACCAAAATCCTCGTCCTCTATCTCTGAAAGATTGACATACAACTGATTTTTATCCAGCAGTTTCGCTAGGCATTTCTTCTGTTTGTCCAGCCCCTTTTCGGTTTGACCGATTTCGATGAAATCTTTTACTGCATCTTCTGGGATTTCTGCGTTGGCGTACCAGTTCAGGAATGAGTTTTCGGCGATGTCGCGCCAGAGGGCTACCAGTGCTTCGGAGGATTGTGCGGCTTGGATTTTGTCCATGAAGGCTTGGTTGTATGGCATCAGTTCGCAATAGATGAAGTCGCCGTTATTGTTTTGCTCAATAACCTTTTTGATGCGTTCCCTTGTTACAGTTTCAACGTAGTGCATCTGCTCACAAACAATGAATTTTCGGCTCCCGCCATCTTTATTCAATTCCAACACGGCGTGGGCAGTTGTGCCGCTCCCACCGAAGAAATCTAAGACGATGGCATCTTTATCATTGGCTACCACTGAATATAAACAGTCATAGACATTCCAAAGGGACTTTGGAAAAGCGAAATCACAGTCGGGCACGAGTGACTTTACAATTTGCGTTCCGTAGATATTGGCATCGTATCTACTATCTTCCCAAACCGTGCGATATGCCCCGAAATCCTTCCCTATTTCAATTTCGTAACCTGTTCTCGTTTTCTTTGCTCTGAGCAAATGTTTGACTTCATCCACACTTTGCCGCGCGTATCTCCATTTGCGTTCAATCATATTCGGATCAATGGGATATACAAAATCTCTTTTCCCTTGCGGGGTTGTTTGAGCGAAAGGATGTTCATCGCTATCAAGAACATCCCCAAATCCAACAACTTTGCCATTCTCTACAATAATCGGATAAAAGCAATTTTTGGCATTTTCGCGTTTTGATTCTCCTCCCCAATTTCTGAAGTTAGACCAAGTAACCTCTTTAGGGGGAATCTTTCTATCGCCAATAACCTTTTGCCCTTGTGGAATAACAAAAAGTGCATATTCGTGAGTATATGAGAAATTTGTTCCTTGAACACCACGAGGATTATGTATAATCGTAATACAGTGGATTTCATACTCGCTGAACACTTCCATGAGTAGAACAGTAAGATATGCCTGTTCGTTTTCATCAATGGCTACGATGAGAGCACCGTCTTTAGTCAGCAATTCTTTCGCCACTTCCAACCGGTTTTTCATGAAAGTTAGCCAAGATGAATGATTAAAACTATTGTTATACGCAAAAGTATTTGATGGACTATCGGGGTTATATGGTGGGTCAATGTAAATCAGTTTGACCTTTCTGCGAAACTGAGTTTTCAGCGTGTGCAACGCTAGTAGATTATTCCCCTTGATGAGCAGGTTTTCTCGAATTACACCGCTGTCATCCCGCTTAATCTCCGATACCTTCTGCTCCCCGTCAACCGTATAGCGTTTCCATCCGGTCAACACCTTTGGGTCAAAGAGGCGGTCAGTATCGTCCTGTGCCAGAATCTCATTGAAGAATATCTCTTTACGTTTCTCCTCATCCTTCGTTTGTCCACCTTCCAACACACAGTCTTTATAGGGCCAAACCAGAGACACCTCACCCCGTTCAGGCAGAAATTTATCCTCAATGTTCAAGCCGATTTTGTTGCGGAAGCGGGTGTAGGAATTGGCGAGGAAATTTTTGTCGGAGATGTAGTCGATGAAGGTGTTGGTATTGAAGATATAGTGTCCTTCAATCTCGTCAAAGAATTTTGCCTTTATGTCCGCATCACCAAGCAGCAGCCTCACGAGGTTATGATCAATTTTCCATGCCTGACCGATTACCGCCGCTTTGATCAATTCGCCTTCGTCGTCAACGAAACGGGGGTCGGTTTTGAGGAGATCTATTAGTTTTTCGTGAAAAGATTTTGGCATGTTGGGTCCTTTATACGGTGTTGTTTTTACGCAGTATCATTGATAAGATTGTGCCGCTAAGTGCAACGGCTTGATACCCTTTAGGACGCTCTAGCTAGGTGGCGTGTGTTCTGCAATCGTGCGCTTTATTTCGTGTATCAATCGATCCATTAACTCGTGAGACGGTGTCATCTTGAACGCAATTTCGTGCAATGTTAAAATCGGATACTTGGGACGCCGATTGGGGGCGTTTAGAAAACGACTTAGCATCTGGAAAAGCAATTTTCCTCTTAGTTTAAGCTGATACGCATCTTTTATTTGTCGATGGATCTCCTCATTAGGTGGACGAAATCTACGGCTTTGGCGAAAATCGTGATCTATTTCGGTTTTGCCCGGTGGGACAACTCTATTGCAGTGCGTAGCAACCTGTGCTTCCCTTCCCCCTAAATACTCTTCGACTTCAAACGCAAACCATTCGATGATTGAATCTAGTACTTGTTGATGGTCCTTAGTTTCGTTAGCATCTAGCAGATTTTCGAGATTGGCTCCCACGTATAGGTCATTCTCAATGCTATATCCTTGTGTCCAAATAATACCGTGATAGTCTGGCGGAATCCGTGAGAACAACCACAGATCTTGATCGGCTACAAAAGCCACCGGCAAATGCGCGTATTCGTTTCTTCTTTGGTAAACGGACAGTAGATTATTCCTGCCCCCCGTGGGCAATACATTTGCGTTTTGGCTGCCAACACGCCCTTCTATCCACCGATAGATCTGCATATCATCTTTACCTTCAACAATAACCGTTGGGAGTCGAGATCGACAAAGTGCTGCCACTAACTCGTCTACCGTCGGATGCGGCACTGGCATCAGTCTCCTCCGCGATCTTCCCCTAACAGAATCTCTTTGTCGGGATACTTAGCATAGATGAAGGGCGAATGTGTGGCAATGAAAAACTGGTTTCCTGTCTCCTGTTCAAGCAAGGTCGGTAGTAGGAGCCTTTGCCAGTCTACATGGAGGCTTAACTCCGGCTCATCAATGAAAATGGCTGTGTTTTCGCTAAATGTGTTGTAACACAAGAAACTGAGCAGCTGTTTCTCTCCAGCGGAGAGATTGTCAGAGTCAACGGCCCCATTTTCTTCCCCAAGGGTAATTCCCTCGGCGATACGGATTCCTTCATACTGGAATATGTCACTAATTTGTGTACTTAAAATTGAAAATGGTTTAAGTAAAGATTCTCGCTCTTGACTAACTTGTGCAACCCGTTTTTGAATGCCCATCAATACGGGGGTCACATCCTCGAGTTGATTCGTTTCAGAAATCCTCTGTGTAATTTCTTTCGATAGATTTGCCTGAAGCTCATCCGTCTTTTTTGAAATATCGGTGTGTTTTTCCTTTAGTAGTTCACCTATATCATGGGTTGAAATTGAAGCGATGAACTTGCAATTATTATAGGTTGACAGATCGGTTGAAAGGTCCGACAGTGCCTCTTGAAGTAGTCCTTCGACTCCCTCAAATGTAAACCAGACATCATTACCAGTAGTGTATCTAGAAATCCTAGAAAAGCCACCTTCAACCCTTCTAAACGATGGAAAGAATAAACTACTATGCATTAGTCGCACGATTCGCTGATTAAGCCTATGTAGTACCCCTTCAATAGTTTCACTTTGTAATAGTATAAAATCTACAACCCTATTATTTTCATTAGTAAATTCGCAGTGAAGTTTACCCTCGCCGGGTTTAGCTTGAGTGATAGACAGCAAAAACGAGTCGGTTTCAATTGAAACGAACTGAAACGGAATTTCGGGAAGAATCCGCTCAATATTTCCGCTGATTACATACCAAATTAGTTTCAGCAGTGTTGTTTTGCCGGAGCCGTTTCTTCCGGTGATAATGTTCAGGTCTTCATTGAACTCTATGGCGGCGTCAACGCGGTTATTTAGTCCCTTTATTTTCATACTTCGTATCATGCTTTTGTGCCTCCTTTTTCTCAACATCCCAATTTAGCTGAGGTGATCTGCCGTCTCGCTGATATAGTTCAATGGTCTCTTCAACGATGCGACCTAGTTCTGAGAACACCTCTTGTTCATTATTCCCGTGACATCCACCATAAAAGAGTCCCGGACAACTGCCAACATAGCATTGGTCTTCATCAGACCATTCGACAATCTTGACGTAACGGCTGCTTGTGCTCATTTTCCCCATTTTTTATAACGCAAGTTGCTAGACAACCTGTAGTTGAGCGTATCGAAATACCGCCTGCCTGGTCTCGGCACGGACTCCCCTTGGTCTCGATTTATCGGACAATTTATCGGGAATTCGGCGGAATTCTGTATTCCGTAACCTGTGTAACTTTTCCCTTTTTCGTGTTACCTTTGTTACCTTTTTCGCTAAAAAGCCCAGAGCAGCCTGTTTTTCTTATCTTTACCCAAGTTGCTAGATAGCCCGTAGGTTAAGTTTCCATACTCAATATTTAAGACTACACACATGTCGCCCCGCTAGGGCTATATTGGTTCATGAGTTCATTGGTTCGGCATTGCTACACACATTGCGCTCCGCTGGAGCGCAGTCATCAGAGTATCGCTTTTCTATAGACATATCGCTCCTCTGGAGCGGAAGGCTAGGCACGGTTGCCGCCGTAGGTGGAGGATAGGTGTGTTTGTTCTGTGAAACGCCCTCCTCGCAATGGTGTGATGTCCACGGTGCTGGCGGCACCGTCTGCGATGAGTTCTGCCATACATAACCCAATGGCTGGCGAGATCTTGAAGGAGTGCCCACTGCCGCCTACGGCAAGATAAAGTCCCTCGACATCGGGGCTTCTGTCCAAGATCATGTTCCAATCGGGAGTAACGGTATATAAGCCGCTCCATCCCTTAACCAACATTGCACCTTCCATTGCCGGGAGCCGGTGGCTCAGGCGACGGGAAACGTCTTCGACGAAATCGCGGGACACGTCGCGTGAGTATTGGTCGGGATCCGTCAGTTCGTTTTCCTTGGGGTGACCGACACCGATAAGAAGCATCCCACGTCGCTCAGGGCGCCAGTAGGTACGGTCTACCATGTTGGATACCGAGTGTCGCATAGGCGGTATATCGCCGGGTATTCGGGCGACGACTTCTGATTCCCGCGTGACTTCAAGGGGCAGGTCTAACCCTACCCACTGTCCCACCGATTTTGCCCAAGGTCCGGCGGCATTGACGACGACGGGGGTACTAATCTCGCCGTAATCCGTGACTACGGCGGAAACGCGACCATTACTCAGTTTGATGTCACGGGCTGGGGTCTGGAGGTAGACTTGCGCGCCGTTGCTTTTGGCTTTGGCGGCGAAGGCACTCACCATGCCGTGGGGATCTACATAACCGGAGTCTGGCTCGTGAGCCACACAGCCGATGCCTTCCATATTTAAGCCCGGCAGTGCCTCAGCGGCGTCCTCCAATGAAACCTCCCAGGTCCGCACGCCCAACCGCTTCAATTGTGCCATGTTGTCATGGAAAATATCAGCAGCCTCCGGCGGGACCAAGAAATACCAGCCGACGTTGTGGAGGACCTCCGCGCCATCAAACATTTCGGGAAAGTTCTGGAAGATTTCGAGGCTCTTCTTGACGAGGCGAATACTGACTTCGTTGGAGTAGTGCTGCCGCATAATTGCCGCTGAATCGCCTGTGGAACCGGCGCAGAGCAGTCCCTTCTCTAGGAGTACGACGTTTCGCACCCCTTTTGCGGTTAGATGGTACAGAAGGCTTGTGCCGATAGCACCTCCTCCGATAATGACTACATCGGCTGTTTTAACCATTGATGTCTCTCCTTTACCGATAACTTCTCTTTTCCTTAGTTTATTTCTATTTCCATACTTCATCCTCCGAATCATCCAACCATTCTTCAATCAGATTAGCACTATGATTTGAAAATAGCAATGTTTCGGTTTTATTATGCTGTGCCTGCCGCGCTTGTTTCTCATAGCGTTGTTTTATAAACAGGAAAAAGTCATAAATTTCCTGTTGTGCTTGCTCGGGCAAAGATTGCCACTCTTGATTATCAATTGCTTGCATTACAATTCTCCATAGATTGGTTGTATTCCCTTAACTCGTAAATAGACAAAGTTTTCTGTATAGCTTAACTCAAGTTGCTACTTACCGCTCGTGTTTTACGCCTCCGGGGTCGGGTTGATCCCGTGCACCATCAGCCCGTGTCCGGGGGAGATGTGGACATCCTTGAGCCGTTGATCGGTGGAGGAGCAGTATTGGAATAGGACGATGCGTCTGGGATGATCCGTTCGATTTGGATATGAGCCGTGTGGGGTCAGGTAGCTGAAGAGCAGCACATCGCCTGCGCTCCCTTCGCAGGGGGTGGCGTCTTCAATGGGGTATTTCTGTGGTGAGAGGTAGAGTCCATCGGGTTCGTGCGGTAAGATTCCCTCTTTATGGACGCCCGGCATGACGCACAAGCAGCCGCTTTCTACCGTTGCATCTTCGAGATAGACTACTGCAGCGATCATGGAGTCGTTTTCGTATGGGAAGTAGTGGTAATCTTGGTGCATTGGAAACGGGGAACCTTTTTCAGGGGGCTTGACGTGCAGTTTTGTGTGATGTAGTTGCACATTGGGTCCAATCAGATCTGCGACGATTTGAGCTAACTTCGGATTGACCAGCATTCTGGTGAAGACTGCGGAGTGGTATTGCATGTTGTGGATACTGAGTACCGAAGTCTTGCCCAGCTCTTCTTTGGGGATCTGGGCTTCGCGCCATTTGCCTCCCCATGTGGCTTCAAGTCGGCGTCCGCCTTGTTGGACGCGGTCAAACATCGCATCGGTCTCGTGGACGCATTCCTCGATCTCTTCGGGTGTGAAGACCCCTTGGGCGAGTAGGTAGCCGTTGTCTTTGTAAAATTGCATCTGTTCAGGTGTCAGCATAGGCTCACTCCATGTTGGTTCATTACTTCGTTGATTGGTTACGAGTGTTGGGTTTCACTCTCGTTGTCTGTAGGAACGGCACGTTGAGAGGTAACACCTCTATTCTGCTTGATAGAGAAGCACTGTCAGCCGTTCAACCCAACCTATGATACTGATAGTAGCGTCCCGACGTGTCGGGATTAGTTTACGTAGTGAAGATCACAATCTAACAGATCGTGGTACAGAAGAATACTTAGTGTTGGGTTTCACTCTCGTTGTCTGTGGGAACGGCACGTTGAGAGGTGACACCTCTATTTTGCTTGATAGAGAAGCACTGTCAGCCGTTCAACCCAACCTACGATACAGATAGATGTAGCGTCCCGACGTGTCGGGATTAGTTTACGTAGTGAAGATCACAATCTAACAGATCGTGGTACAGAAGAATACTTAGTGTTGGGTTTCACTCTCGTTGTCTGTAGGAACGGCACGTTGAGAGGTGACACCTCTATTTTGCTTGATAGAGAAACTGTCAGCCGTTCAACCCAACCTACGATACTGATAGTAGCGTCCCGACGTGTCGGGATTAGTTTGCGTAGTGAAGATCACAATCTAACAGATCGTGGTACAGAAGAATACTTAGTTGGGTTTCAGATTTGCTCTGACTCGATCATCAGCTCTAGCGGTGACTCCTCTGTTTTGAGGGGCAGATAGATGGCGCGATGTAGACGTGACGATTCCATAATCGCCATGAGAACTTCCAGCGTTGCTCTACCACTTTCTCCACGGGATCTGTGGGGTGGCCCCCCTTCCAACCACGCAACTAGTTCCTCTACCTCCGCCTGTTTGGGGTTGACCTTTTCAAGGGAAACGTCCACTTCGCCATTTTTGGTGATGATTTGTAGCTGATGTCCTTTGGGTGCGTTGACGCTGATAATTCCGGCGGTGCCACAGAGTTGGAAGGCATAGTCACTTGGGGCAAGTTCGCCCTGCGCGAGTATTGCATAGACCCCGTTTTCAAACTCCCAATGCCCAATGGCGTTATGCTCAACGCGATGTCCAAAGTTTACCTTATCCGACGGGCGATCAATTTGGCCCATGACCCATCCGATCGGAGAATTGTCTACAAAATAGCGGATGAGGTCAACGACATGGGTGCCGTTGTTGAGTAGATTGCTGCTACAGTGCCCGAAAATTGATTGCAGTTCACCGATAGCGTTGCCCTTTACAAGTTCTAGTGCGTTCACCGCTTGCGGGTCGAAGCGGTGTTGATGTCCGATGACAAGTTTTGTTCCAGCCTCGTCGCATGCTTCCAACATCCTATCTGCTTCGCCCAAATTAAGTGCCATCGGTTTTTCGCAAAGTATCGCTTGTACGCCACTTTCAGCGGCTGCAATCGTCATTTCGCAATGAAGTGGGTGCCATGTGCAGATGCTGATAATATCCAACTCTTCATTTGCGAGCATCTCACGATAATTTTCGTAGAGCCCAACGATGCCGTAGGTCTCACCAAATTTGAGTTGACGTTCTGGATCTGGTTCTGCGGCTGCAACAAGTTCGGTGGACTCGATTGCTGTGTGGGCATTAGCATGTCTTGCTGCAATTCTGCCACATCCGATGATACCGACTCTATACTGTTTTGACATCGAACTTTGCCTCCACTAACAGAAATAGGATTTACGCATTTCAGCACAGTTGGTGCGGGGCAAGATGCCCCGCCTACAGTTAGCTGCGTAAGTCCTAAGAAATAGATCTACGAGAGTGTTTATCGTGTTTATCCTTATGGTAACTCATCTTCAAAATAGCCCATAATCAGCGTCGCTTGAACCGGCTCTCTAGTTCATTTCGATGTATCTCGACAATGATGGGGCGTGCGTGTGGACAGTTGAACGGCAACTTTGCTTGGGAGAGATCTTTAATCAGATTAATCATCTCCTCCATCGACAGCACATCCCCTGCTTTCACAGCAGACTTACAAGCGAGGGTGATGAGTGCCTTGTCTTGTACTTCGAGATGTTCTATGGTTGGCGTTGTGGCATTCCCGATCCCATCTAGTAGGTCTGTGACTGTCACGTTCACAAGTCCTGTGGGTAGTGTCGCAGGGATAGATCGGACAAGGATTGTTTTTCCACCGAATCGTTCCACATCGAAACCGAGTTTTTCAAATAGTTCGCTGTGGGCATCAAGTGCTGTTAGCTGCTGGGGCGTCGCTTCGATAGTGATAGGTAACAACAACCCCTGTACAGGTATGCTGTCTGTTTTTAGTTGTTCGACATAACGTTCGTATAACACGCGCTCGGCTGCGACGTGTTGATCGATCAGGAACACCCTATCGTCCGCTTCTGCAACGATGTAGGTATTAAACAGGTTGGTTTTCAGTTGGACACCTTCAAAGTCGAGGAGTTGAAGTTCTGTGCCTTCAGGGATGGGGTGTTGTGGTAGCTGTACCGATTCAACCTGAAGGGATTCACCTTGTGGCTGAGGTTCGTCGGGCTGTAGCGGTGTAGTGGTGGGATCGGCGGTTGGTGCTGGTTGTACGGATTCGCTGCGCTCCCTAGGGAAGATGGAGGTGCGTGTGGCAGGAGTACCCACCTCGATTCGTGGTCGTTGCGGCGGGAAGGTCGTGGGAATGTCTTTACCTTCAGGCGTAGAATCTTGTGTTGGTTCGGTTTTTCCATCTTCGGTTTCCATTTTTGGGATGTATTTGTTTTTGTAGATGCCGCTATGCAGTAGACGGACCACGCCGCTATACAGACTGCGCTCGTTCTGGAATCGCACTTCAATCTTGGCGGGGTGGACATTGACATCAACGTGCTGTCCACTCATAGTCAGGAACAGAAACGCGACCACATACCGATCCTTCGGCACCATGGATCTCATCGCCTCGTTGAGGGCGGCGCCGAGCACTTTGCTCCGGATAGGGCGCCGATTCAAGAAAAAGAGTTGATAGTTGCGGTTTGCTTTCGTGAAATCAGGTTTGCCGATAAAACAGTGGAGGTGCAGGTTCGGAAGGTCAGTCTCGAATTCAATAAGGTTTTCTGCAAACTCTTTTCCGTATAGTAAGCGTATGCGCTCAATATAGGATTCACATGCTCGAACATCGACTAGAGAACGGTTATTGTGAGAGAGGGCAAACTGAGTTTGCGGGTTAGCAAGTGCCGCCCACATCACTTGGTTTGTGATATGATTCAGTTCTGTCGCATCAGTTTTGAGGAATTTCAGCCGTGCCGGTACATTATAAAAGAGGTTGTTAACCGTGATGTGTGTCCCCGGTGAACAGCCGCTCGCTTGGACGGGGCGAACCACGCCGCCTTCGACGGTGATCTTTGTACCTTCGACGGTGATCTTTGTACCTTCGACCGCGTCGGGGGTTCGTGTCAGCAGTTCAAACTGCGATACTGATGCGATGCTTGGGAGTGCTTCCCCACGAAATCCAAAAGTCTGAATCGTCTCTAAATCATCAACGGTGCTAATTTTACTGGTTGCGTGGCGTTCTATCGCGATGAGTGCGTCCTCACGGCTCATGCCTGCGCCGTTATCTGAGACTGAGATGAGCCGCTTGCCGCCTGCGCGTATTTCAATATTGATGTTTGTGCTCTCGGCGTCAATTGCATTTTCGACCAATTCCTTCACCACGGATGCTGGGCGTTCAACGACCTCGCCGGCGGCGATTTTGTTGGAGATGTCGGGGGGTAAGATTCTAATTGGCATGGTCAGCTCCTAATACGTGAAGCGTAAAACGTGAAAATGGCGGGAGAGGGTGGGAGTCGAACCCACCTACCCACTTGCATGGGCAAGCTGGTTTTGAAGACCAGTAGAGCCACCGGACCCTATCCCCTCCCATATAGAAATTTATCCAATGTTTGTTTGATTCACCTGAATTTTCAACTTTTTCCCATTTTTCCTGTGAAATTGTAGGTTTTCCCTATTTAGGAGTTACGCACTTGAGTAAGGAACAACGATCGTTGTTCCCTACGAACTGTTGATGGCACCTCTATTGTAGTTGCCCGATTCATCGGGCGTTGTAAATTGTGTGCTGCGGCGATAAATCGCCGAACTACAGGGTTTTGAACGTTCAACTGCGTAAGTCCTACTACCTATTAAAAAAAGATGCTTGCTACGCCCGACGTTGCGATTTCCGTAGCCGTCGGTGGTTTCCCTCACGGATTGTCAGTCCTTGCCCATCACAGTATTCGAGAAACGGCACGGCATATTTCCTGCTGGTGTGTGCCAGCTCTCGAAATTCAGCGACGGTTATTATATCATTTTTCTGTAGGTAATCGGTAAGCGAATTCACAATTTCTTCAAACATTTGGGTATGAATAAAGAGGTCATCCGCTATTCTAACGAATCGTCCGAGGTTCATCAGCGCGTAAAAGGTTTGCTCAACCGACTGCGGTGGATATTCGGACAGTTGGGCGGTCAACTCACTCATAGCTGGGGTATTTATGCCAGCGTCGAGGAAGATCCCTTCAACCTGTTCCTTGATATCTTCCTCCTCCCCTGAGAATTGGATTTGATGCGATGAGAGACGCAGTAGATTTCCGTCTGTGACAATCTCTTTCTCGCGAATTAGCTGATCCACAACCTTCTCGAAGCCGGTTTCATCGAGTCCAAGTTGGAGACGGAGTTGCGAGGTATTCTGACCGGGGGCAAGCGGTTGTTCCTCATGGAAACTAGCTAAGGCACTAGTAAGAGTCGTTTCTGCCTGTTTCGTCCGGTCCATTGCAGAAACGAGTGGCGTACTTCCCGCCCAGCGGACTATCTCTTGATGATCCTCAAGGTCTTTTAGTAACGCTCTGAAATCTGCATCAGCATAGGGAAGATAGTAGCGCAGGAATTCTTCAGGCACACACAGGTCCCGGCTTTGTGCCAATACCAGTCTCACAACTGCTGCATCGTCTGCATCTTCCCATACCGTTAGGGTTTCCAGTGTTTCTTCCGTGAATCGCTTATGACGCGGGGCGAATGGATTAATCACCCGTCCACCGCCGACCGTATGTTGGGCGGAGAAATCGCGGACGATGAACCGATCCCCTTTGAAGGTCAAGATCGGTTTTTCAAGGCGTAACTGGAGTTGAGTGGAGTCCCCCGGCAGGACTGCTTCGTCCATCAGTAGGATTGCCCGGCAGAACGTCTCGCTTGTTCCGAGATAAAACCGGAGGCGCGTCCAGTGTTCGAGCATTCTTGGAAAGGACGACAAAAGATCGAGCGATACGTCGATATTGTCTGTAACCGCTGAAAATCCACTTGGACAGAGCACATTCCCACGTTCGATTTCGTCTTTGGTGATGCCTGACAGGTTCAGTGCCGTCCGCTGTCCTGACTGCGCGTTTTCAGCCTGTTCGCTGTGCACTTGGACGCCGCGGACACGTGCTTCTTGCCCTTGAGGTAGCATAACTAGCCGTTGTTCGCGTTGAATTGTCCCTCCCATCAGGGTGCCTGTCACTACTGCGCCGAACCCTGTCATCGAAAAGACACGATCTACATACAGGCGTGGGATACCGTTGTGCCGGTCTGTTCGTGCCTCCGTATTGACACACGCCACAATCGTGCTTTTGAGTTGATCTAAACCTTCACCTGTCATTGCCGAAACGGGGACGGTGGGTGAACCTTCGAGGGTTGTTCCCACCAACATCTCTTGGGACATTTCGGCGGATTCTGCCAACTGGTCCGGTGTCACCAGATCCACCTTTGTCATAACGAGGATACCGGTCGAGATACCGAGCAGATCGAGGATCTCCAGATGTTCCAGCGTCTGCTCCTGTACCCCTTCTTTTGCGTCAACGACCAGCAGCACCATATCCATCCCGTACGCGCCTGAGAGCATGTTTCGGATAAACCGCTCATGACCGGGAACATCAACGATTCCAGCACGCGAACCGTCAGGCAGGTCGAAGTAGGCAAATCCTAGCTCGATTGATAGTCCACGCTCCTTCTCCTCTTTGAGGCGATCGGTTTCGATGCCGGTGAGGGCGTGTATCAGCGCAGATTTTCCGTGGTCAACGTGTCCGGCTGTGCCGATGATGACGTGTCGCATAATATTTTGTCCTGTTTAGATGGAATGATCCAATTCTGCTTGGAGTTTCTCCACTACACCCTTCGCCGCCCCGATAATCCACACCAATTCTTTTCCAATCACTGTCCGAACATCTATCCGAAGTCGCCCCTCCTGCACACGTCCAATTACTGGTATCGATTGCGCTCGGAAGTGTGCGGCGAGAGTGTCTGCGGGGATTTGCGGCGAATGGAGGCAGATTGCGAGGCTCGGCAGCGTATCGACGGGGAGCGAACCGCTGCCAATCTGCGCAGTGCTCTCCTCAACCGTCACTTGGATTGCATCACCGAAGATTTGTCGGAGACCTGTGGCAAGTTTTTCTGCTGTCTCACGAAGTTCAGCGATCGACCGCGTATAACGCTGAAGCATCGGCAGTTTTTCGGTCAGTTCCTTTTCGTTGAGATAGAGCCGTAGCGTAGCTTCGAGTGCAGCGATGGTGAGTTTTCCAACGCGCAACGCACGCATCAGTGGATTTTTACGAATTTTCTCAATTGCGTCCAACCGACCTACAATAATTCCCGCCTGTGATCCTCCGAGCAACTTGTCGCCGCTGAAGGTGACGACGTCGACGCCGGCACTTATCCGCTCACGTACCACCGGCTCATAGGGCAAACCGTAACGGGTCAGATCGATCAACGAACCGCTGCCGAGATCTTCCATCGTTGGAATGCCGTGTTGCCGACCAAGTTCGGTGAGTTCTTCGATTGTGGGGGTTGAAGCGAATCCGACGACCTTATAGTTGCTTGGATGTACTTTCAGCATCAATGCCGTGTTTTCGTCGATTGCGTTCTCGTAGTCTCGAAGGTGTGTTCGGTTTGTCGTCCCAACCTCGCGCAAGATGGCACCGCTCGCTTCCATCACATCAGGGATGCGGAACGCGCCGCCGATCTCGATGAGTTCGCCGCGAGATACGATGACCTCTTTGCCACGTGCTAGGGTGTTTAACGCGAGTAATACCGCCGCTGCGTTGTTGTTCACGATTGTGGAGGCTTCACACCCTGTCAATCGCTGCAGCAAGGGTTCGGTTAGTTGGTCTCGATGCCCCCGCCCACCTGTGTCGAGATCATATTCCAGATTCACATAGTTAGCAGCGGCTTGAGCAAGGTTTTCAGATGCTGCAGCGCTGAGCAGTGATCTGCCGAGATTGGTGTGTGTGATTGTGCCGGTAGCATTTACAATCGGGCGGAGTGTAGGAGCGGTTAAGGATTCAAGTTCCGCCCGGACAAGCGCCGCATACGCCGATTCATCGGGAGGTTCCACAGTTTCCGTATTAAGAATTTGTCCCCGAATCTCCGCGGTAATGGTGCGCAAGGCTTCCGTTATGAGATCCCGCGGATACTGTTCCTGCATACCGAGGAACGGTTCACGGGAGAGCAGCTGTTCGATGGCGGGGATGCGGCGTAAAGCCTCACCCTGTTCTGGGGTTAATTTTTTTGCCGGCATGTTTTTTTATAGTAAAGTTTAGAACTAATTGGACCATCTGTGCCGGGGATGGGAAAATCCGGGCTATCACCCCGGTAGGTGCGGTTTTTAACCGCACCGCATCGGCGCAGTTGAAAACAGCGCCTACCAAACACGGGGAGCGAAAGTGTCTATTTATTTTTATGATTCACTATAAGTTGATTTTATTATAATGCAAGTCGCTACTTGGCACACCACTGGGGCTAGTGAAAAATAATACGTGATGCGTAATACGTAAGAAGAAACGGAGGTTGAACACTTGACGGGCGGGGAGACCCCGCCCCTACGGGGAAATGGAGTCTTGTCCTTATTCAGCAAACTGGTTGATGACTTTTACTGGCTTTCCTGTTTCTGCGGATTCTACACCTGCGACCAAAGCCGAAACGGTTTTTGCCCCTTCGCGCACGTCGATTAATGGTTGTGTTCCATTCATCACGCAAGCAACGAAGTGAGAAACTGTTTCCTGAATGGCGTCTCCACCGTCTGCGACGATTTCTTCTGTACGGCCATCGGAATGGTGGATATGGTTTTTCCAGATCGTTCCTTCTGTGCCGTAGATAGAGAGGAACCCTTCACCCATTCCACGACCTTTGCATCCACTGGTAACGAGTACTTTACCGATACAACCGTTCTCAAACTGAAAGGTGAAAATGTAACAGTCATCGAGTGGAAAATCTTGGGCGGCATATCCGTTGGAATAGGCGTGGACTTCGGTAACGTCAGAGCCGACAGTCCACCTGAGCAGATCGAAGGGGTGGCATCCACCCCCTATCAGGATATTCTGTGCTGTCGGTGGATCGGAGCGCCAAGTTACGGGATTGTAGAGGGAGCGCATGTCGTGGATATAGCTGCCTTCCACGAAAAACGCGCGTCCAATCGCTTCGGTATCGTAGATATGTTTAATCTGCTTGTAAATGGATTCAAATCGCATGAACTGACTCGCCATAAACGTGAGTCCGGTTTCGTCCACCGTTTGCACCAATTTTCGGCAGCTTTCTACGTCGACCCCCATCGGTTTCTCGCATAGGACATGCTTTCCTGCTCGGAGTGCCATGATAGCCTGTTCAGCGTGAAAGAGATCTGGAGTACAAACCAAGATAATCTGGATGTCTTCGTCCTCTAGCAGCTGCTGATAGTTGGTCGTGGCATATCTCATCTGACCTTGACGACACAGATCTTGCGCTATTTGTTCGTCATCGTCGGCAACGCCGATTAATTCGGTGTTAGGGCAAGCGTTAAACGCTTTGATATAGCCAGATACATGGACATCGCTGCCCATCAGCCCAACGCCTAGTTTATCCATCTGCATATCCCTTTAGAATCCGGCACTTTTGTCGACTTGGTTACGCAACGGTAGTTCGCCACGCACGAAGCGTCCGATGTTTTCGCCGAAAATTTCAAGGACATATTGTCCCTCAAACTGCGTACCACCCGAAACGTGCGGTGCGATTAATACATTTTCCATTTCCCACAGTTCACTGTCTTCGGGCAGTGGTTCAGTTGCAAAGACATCCATTGCTGCCGCGGCTAACCGTCCCTCACGCAACGCTGTTGCCATCGCTGCTTCGTCAACGATGCCGCCCCGTGACATAGGCACTATCATTGCTGTCGGTTTCATCAGTGCTATCTGTTCTGCGCCGATCATGCCGCGCGTCTCCGGTGTGCGGGGAACGGCGATTAGCAGATAATCGGATTCACGCAACAGGTCGTCAAGTCGATCAAACCCCCACACAGCACTGACGTAGTCCGGCTTGTCACCCGGATAGAGGTCTACAGCGATGATTTTCATATCGAAGGCACTTCCCCGTTTGGCAATCTCACGTCCGATATTTCCAAATCCGATGATCCCCATGGTGCTGTTGGTTAGCTCTAGCATCTTGGAGCGAATCTTGCCTATTGCCCACTGTTTATGTTGTTGTGCCAAGATAGAATCTCTGATGCCGCGGGTAAAGGCGAGGATCATGGCAATCGCGCTTTCTGCAACGCACGCAGCGTGGGTGCCGCTTGCACTCGTGAGTAGGACATCGCTCTCCACTAGTTCAGGGATGGAAACAAAATAGTCTACCCCAGAACTGGGGGACTGAATCCATTTGATGTTTTTGGCAGCTAGGAAGAGGTCGCGGTTGAGCCACCCTATGTAGACATCGGCGTCGGCGATAAGCGTTGGTGCATCTTCTGGTTTGGCACAGTGGATAAATTCTACGTCAGGGTATGTTTTCTCGAATTCGGGGATGCCGTCTTCGAGTTTCATGTGGTTGGGTCCGACCAAAATCTTCATTTACGATCTGTTCTCCTTTGTATATGTGAGCAATTTTCGTTGAAATGCGTGGTTTCTGAGAATCGTAACGTGGTATACTTAACATCGCGTAAAATTGCGATGTGAACTGTCCAATTCGTCGGGAGATCTATCCGCCACAGAATTCAGTTTATAGCGGCAGGCAGTATACCATATCTATCGCTAATCGGAAACCTATTTTTTTGGAAAGTAAGTTCCTGTTATAGTGAAGAGGAGATAAAAATGACCCAAGAATTGAGTCAGCGTTTGGAAGAATATAAGGCAAATGGTTTCACCGTTTTTGAGGGTGTGTTCACCGAGGCGCAGATGCAGAGTTGGCGTGAGAGGCATCAGGAGTTGATGGCAGATTATGACGGGCAGACTTGGTTCGGTAATATGCTTGAATATGCACCGAAGTTGATGTGGCCCGCGGTAAAGCATCCGACGATACTCGACTTTCTGGAGTTGGTGATGGGCCCGTTTGTGCAACTTGATAACCTCACCCTTGCTGCTTTTCCAACCGTTCCTAAAGATCAAGCCGAAGGTCGGGCGTCCGGTTGGCACCGGGATCGATGGGCAAAGTTGCCCCAAAAGGATATTTACGAGCGACCACTTGCCTCGAACGCGATCAGTTATTTGCAGGATTTAACGGACGAATACGGTCCGTTGCGGGTGATTGTGGGATCGCATCGGCAGCCAATTACGATAGCGCAGGAGGATCGGAATAAGCCGCATCCGGACGAAACTTTGCTCTATATGAAGGCTGGTGATGTCGTTGTGACACACAACCATCTCATTCATTCGGGGACACCGAACAGTGCCGATGGTTTACGTTACTTTTTCAGTATCTATTATAACTCGACGTGGCTCAAGCATACCGATAACCACAGTGGTCCTTTAACGCAACGTCTTCTTGAGGAAGCACGTGAGCGTGATGATTATCGGTTGATGCGGCTTTTGGGGGTTGATACGCAGCTGCAGCCGCGGTGTAATTCTGGGTTTTTGGCTCCGGATGAGGATCGCTGGGAGGAATGGATCGCTGCGGATCGCGCTGCGGTTAAAGTTGAAGAATAATGCGTAATGCGTGATACGTAAGAAAAAAGCGGAACGCAGATCTGCGTTCCCTACGAATAAGCCTCACCGCATTAAATCGTTGGAGTTTTGGGAATTGGGTTTCACGGTTTCTGTTCAACCCAACCTACAACCCTCAGCGAAGAAATCTTTGGCGGATTCAATTTTGCCGAACTGTTCCCTGAAAGACTGCTTGAAGCGAGCGCATCAATGCCGTTAGGAATCGCGTTGGCAGCTGAGCAGCTCACGGCACTTACGCCGGAAGGCTACACAACTTTTTATCAGTCCCCAACGGTCGCTCTCACAGAAGATATGCAGACACTGCTTACTCCCGCAGGTTACGCTGATTTCTATCACGCAATGATAGATCATAATCCGCTTTTGCTGGACTCGATAGCGATGGTTGAGGGAAGTGTTACCGCTCAATAAGAGCATTGCGATAAAATCTATGAATCTAATCATCATTTATTTCCGTGTGGACCAACTCAATTCATATTCAAGGGTATCGTATTCATCATGGGAATCTAACTTGTGAAAGATTGCCTCGTCAGAAGTGCTTTCACCGGATTGTATGTTATTGAAATTCGCAAATGATGTGTATGCCGTATCCACAATAACACTGCCCTTTTTTGCATAAACATCACAGGATACAAAATGCCCTGTTTTATTGCCTATATTTTTGACTGTTATCAAAATAGACGGGCGGATGCCAAGCCACATTTCAGCACTGGTCGCGGTAATCACAAAGTGAGCATCGGGGTATTGGTCGGACACGGGAGGGTCAGGGTCTATGTAGTCTGTATCGCCCGAATCATCAACTTCTTCTTGATCATCTGATGGCAACGTTATGTCAATATAACCTGTCCCTGTCAATTCATATTCTGTCCCGTCGATCTCAACTTTTGTTCCGTCTAAATGATAGGTTGCTCTTGATCCGTCAATTTCTATATCGTCATCAAGTGTGAGTTGTGTTAAAAACGGTGCTTGATCGCAACCGAGTGAAAGAGACATCAAAGCGAGCATCAAGACAAAGAATCTGCACATCTACTCCCTCCTTTTCATTATCGGACGATGTGGAAGACATGGATGGCAGCTTGCCCCGAAGCCCACGAAGGGGTCAGATTCTGGTCCCAGTAACCAGTCGAGGCTCGCTGCCATAAACTCAGTCAGATCGTTATCGGACATAATTTTTGCAACTTTTTACATCTGTGAACCCCGCAAACCCGCACCGTCACTGGATCTATATTTTCGTTAGTGGTCGCAGAAGGGGTTAGGATGTCCGATAATGATTATTATCGGATATTATTCAACCCACCACCCAAATTCAATCGATCCCACCCCGCTTGGAACCGTTCATACTGTGGCGGATCGACCCACCACTGTCCTCGCTGTTCATATCGTTCAGATGCGATTTCCGCGTGCGACAGAATGTAACATTCAGGCGGGTCAGAATCGAATCTAACAATAATCCAAAAATCTGCCCTAGGCATAATAGCGGGCGTCGTAATCGCATTCTTCCCGTTACACCCGTGCGCCCGGATGTGCAGCCACCTGCCGTCCTCACCGGTGCACCGGATGTGAACACCCTCATGCCGCGACGTTGGGTTCGCGCTCCAACCCATCTCGGATAACCTATCACAGACATAATCCACCGCCCTATTATGGGTCATTTGCCTATCGTATCCAGTGGTCATTTTCAGTCCCTCCCTTAAACTCGTCCGATAATGCTATTTATCGGTATTACCAGCCCCGTAGATTGACGATCGCTTCGTTCTCACTGATGAAATGTTTGAACGTCGTAATCAGTTTCGTCATGACAAAGGTGCTGCTGATGTGGTTACTGATGTTGATTACACCGACCTGCCCACCTCTTTGTGTGATTAAGACATGTAATCCCACCAACGCACCGATGCCAACGCTATCTATCCGGGAGACACCGGCAAAGTCAAATACAAAGTTAGGCGATTCAGTGCTGCCTTTTATTTCATCGATAATTGCGTGTTTGAACGCATTGCTTGCCGGTCCAATGATCCTTCCGATTGGTTTCATGACAATCACACCATCTCTGTTTTTAACATGAATCTCCATCGGTGCCTCCTTGCACAATATCTAATAAGCGTAATTATCGGACGTTTATCCGTTGTCGAAAAACTCATCGACAAGTTGCTGTATCTCTTTGCATCTGTCGACCGCAACTTTTGCCATGCGTTTCGCTTCGGTTTCATCTCCTGCCTTAAAATCTCTTTCAAGGTTAATAAGCGCCACTTTCACTTGATTTATTTGCCCTGCTATCAATTGATTATAACTCATTGTACTTGTCTTTTCAGTTTATTGATTAAAACATTGATATTTGTCCCCCACGACGTGCGCCGTATAACGGGGGCATATTCGGTCTTTGCCCAGTTAGCAAATCTTCTACGCTAAGCCCTTGAATGACGGGATAGGTTCTATAATCATCAGCCCAAGTATCAGTTCCCGACTGGTTGTTCACCGTCCCCATCTGATTGGCAAAGCACACCATAATACCCGCCAACGATCCGCTGCGTCGGACAACCGTATCTAAGGCGCGGACGCTGTCCGCGGTGACGTTCCCGCCCTTGACCTGCACAATAGCGGCGTACTTTTCGGGTTTGCCGTTCCGAACCGCCCAGAACTCAATGATGCCGTCAATCCCTCCGTCAGCCCCACGTTGCCCTACGCGAGCAGCCATACCATGTGCGCCGATTTTACCGCACGCCCATTTCTCAAACTCGAATGGATAGCTTTGTGGGAGCTGTCTCGCATCATCAATGGTTTCAGGTTGTCCGTATATTTCTATTACATCCGACGGCGAAAAAGCGCCACCAAAATTAGTCAGGATACGTTCATTGATTAAACCGACTGAAAAACGGGATATGTCAATGCCAATCCATTGACGCCCCAAACTCTCTGCTGCATGAACCACTGTTCCACAACCACAAAAAGGATCCAACACTACATCACTAGGATTACTACTTGCTTTGACAATTCGTTCTGACAGAGCCAGCGGCTTTTGCGTAGGATAACCGAGATATTCGGCAGAGTTGCCCTTTAGAACTGGAATATGAATCCAGCTTTCAGGAAATTTACCTTGATCATCTAATTGAACACTCCCGTGTGCAACTTTTGACGTATTTGCAGCATATCCCTCACGATCCTTGCTGGACTTTGCATAAGGTTGTCTTATCTCATCAGGATTGAACGTCCATTTACTTCCTTTAGCATACCAACTTTAGAGCCTGTCTGAAAAATCATTTGATACGATTTCGCATCAAGTAAATGGAAGCAATGTATACCATTGCCTCAGCTGTCTCAGCAGAGCGTTCATAGTCTAAAGTCAATCGACGAAACCAACCGAACCAAGAAAAGGTGCGTTCCACAATCCAACGCAATGGGACGACCCCAAACCCCGATTGCTCAACAGGTAGACCGATGTCCAATTAACACTGATGCATCAAATATAACCAAGTGCCTAATTCTCCGCAAATGACACACCGGAGACCGCATCAAGGCTGGCTCAATTGATTCAAACTGGCATATCAGTATAATACATTAACAGATCTTTATCAAACAAGCAAGAAAATTCCTAGAACCTGTTTTAAGAAGCAAAAAATTATCCAATGAGCGATTTTGGTGTCGAGATGTGAATCTCGACCTACGGATTACTGCCAATCGGCGCAGTTGGAAACAGCGCCTACCAAACCCGGAGAGCGTTCGATGTTTGGTAGATTTTAGAATTAATGAGACACTGCCAATCGGCGCAGTTGGAAACAGTGCCTACCAAACACTTAGGAGGTTAGGTTGGTGTTCGATGTTAGAAGCCGAGTGAGGCTGCGATGCCGTACTCCTCCGCCAAAGATTTGAGGGTGTTCCAGGTAGCGTCTTCAATGAAAATGCCTTCCTGTAACTTCTGCTGCGTCCGCAGATGTTCCAATTCGCCGGGATAGAAGACTTCTGTGAAGCCAGTCGCCGGTGGACAGCTCTTCAGATAGGCGGCGAATTCTGCGACCTCTTTCTTGAATTCCGCAAGAGAACGGAAGGCGTCTACGTTGAAGGCTGCCATGAAACAACCGTCGTTGTGCTTGCCCGCCGGATCGTGTCCAAAGCCCAAACCGGTAAGGATACCTGAGAAGATTTCGACCATCACCGAGAGTCCGTATCCCTTGTGTCCCTCTGGTCCTCCCAGCGGGAGTTGAACGCCGCCACGCCCTAAGTCTTCAGGGTCTGTGGTTTGGTTGCCATCCTTATCAAGAATCCAACCTTCTGGAATCTCATCCCCGCGCGTACGCGCCACATTGATTTTACCTCCCGCAACGGCACTGGTCGCCATATCTATGAACAGGGTGCCGTCGAGATCGCTGGGCATCGCGATACAGATGGGATTTGTACCGAGGCGCGCCTCTCTGCCGCCGAATGGTGCTACTGATTTACTGGTGCGCCCGGAATCGGCGGTCATCATACCGATAAGATCCGCTTGGGCTGCCATGATGGGGTAGTCTGCTACCCGTCCGACGTGGCTCTGTTGGTAGACTATGGTGGCTGCGACGCCGTGTTGTTTGGCTTTGTCGATGGTGATTTGCATTGCCCGCTCGGAGACCACGTATCCGAATCCCCAGTTGCCGTTGATGACTGTGGTGACACTGGTTTCTTGGATGATCTCGAAGGGTGCGCCCGGTACAATGTGGCCTCGCTTTATCCGGTCGATGTAACCGGGAATGGCAATAATTCCGTGTGAGTCGTGTCCCGCCAAATTGGCACCCATAGAGTGCCGAGAGATGATTGACGCTTCCTCTGCGCTGGCACCGGCACCCTGAAGGAGTTGGGAAGCAATTTCTCGTAATTGTTCTGCTGAAATGGTCGGCATAGTATCCTCCTGATGTTGAGTTCTGATTTTAATCTAGCAAAGTTGAGGTGCTTTGTCAAGTTGAAATTGGGCGTGAAACGTAAAACATGATGCGTAATACGTAAGGAGAAGCGGAACGGAGATCTCCGTTCCCTACGAATAGACTTTGCCGCACTGAGTCGTTGGACTTTGGAGCGCGTTTCACGATTCCCGTTCAACCTAACCTACGGTGCGTGCGAAGTTCGGTGTTTTGTCGAGATGTGAGTCTCGACCTACGGGAGTGGGAGCATCTGCATAAAATTTCGGTAGTTTGATGCTTGATTGTTCCGCAGACAGATGGAAATTGTATAGGCTTTTCGGCGATAGTGCACCCAACGAACAATTGCAAAAAGATTAAACCACCTGTTGTTTCTACCCGTCTTATACGAGTTCATGCTATAAAAGTTCCGCAGACAACCTTTGGCATCTTTTTTGCCGATTCATGGTTGTCAGGATTCGTTATTTAACTTGGAAGGATACGCCATTCGCTCGATTGAAAAACGAGCATTGTAAAGGAGATAACCGATGAAATATAAGATGCACGTTGCACGGTATTGGTATACCGTAGCCATTTTCGTATTAGCCTCTGTTGCAGGAACTGTGACAGTAGTGGCAGAAGAAGAGGGTTCATCAGCGCCGGTTGACATCGCAATTGATGCCACCTATGCAAGTGCCTATTATTGGCGAGGTGCTATTGCAGGTCGTGGGACCAGTTTCATGCAGCCTTCTGCTGATGTCTCTTACACCGCGGGACCTGTCACGGTTGGCACCAATGTCTGGTATTCGCAAGGTATTGAAGATGGTGTTGACAACAGTGAGATTGATTACACCGTATACCTTGGTGCTAACCTTGGAGCCGTTGATATCAGCGCGGGCGTTATTGACTACGTGATTCCAGGTAGTTTTCCGTTTGCGGAAGACCATGTGCTTGAAGCAAACGCAGGTGTTGGTATCAGTGCGTTGCCGTTCGACAACAGCATAACTTTTTATATGAATCTTGCCGGTGACGATGATAGTTCGATGTACCTTGCTCCAAGTCTCGGAACCAGCTATAAGAACTTGGGGATTGGATTGACGGCTGGTCTCGTCCTCGGCGAAAGTGCATTTTATGGGACTGAGGGTGCGGCGTTGGTTGACATCACGCCAAGCATTTCCTATTCCATTCCCGGTGATCCAGAGACATCTGTTAGCTTTAATATCGGTTATAACCCTAACTCAGGCTTGAAGATGTCGTACGTGACCATGGGCACTTCATTCAGTATTGATTGACGTACTCCCAAAGCTAAAGCATTGGGATTCTTACCCGCTCTGATAGCCGAGTTCACAGGTATAGAAAATCACCAAAAATACTGCTAAAGCAATCTGTATCCCAAACATAAATGTTTGGGACTTAGACCTAAAGGAATTTTCGTTAAATGCACCGGAAGATCTGGTGCATTTAAAGTTTGTATGAGACACGTCCGGCATTCCCGGATAAGTACCCAATCGTAGAGCGAGTTTCCTTCGTCTTTACGATTGGGTTGTCAACTAGCAACTTGACTAAAATTTAGGCAATGCGCTGCTTGAATTTTCATCAGATTAGTCGAAACCGTGTCAACCTCCCCGCGATGCTCCCGCAAAAATAACCATCTCAAAAGTTAAGCCCTCCTTCTGTTTCTGCCCATCTCACATAGATTTTCATAAAATAAAAAATCCGCTCGTCAATCTTTGGCATCTTTTTTGCCCATGCTAATCACCGTATCCTTTTCAGGTCGTTGATGACGACGCTCATTTCGAGAATAGAGTGTCCGATTCGGCGCTAGACTGGTTGGAAGCAGGTGGGGGCGAAATTCGTTCCGCCACTTTGCAACATCATTTCAAGAATGGAGGGTGGTTCATGGTTTTTCCAAAATTAAACAGCAGAGGTGTGCGGTCATATCTATGTGTTTTCGCTATGTTGGCATTCACTTTGATGCTCGGTTCAGCCTTTGCGGAGATAAAACTGAACGATAACTTATCGGTCTCAGGTTTTCTGGATATGTCAACCGTAACGACTATGGGCGATGAGACCGAAACAAGCCTGTCTTTTGATCAGTTCGAGATGGACTTTCATCTGAACTACGGTTCGGTTACGGGACAGGTTGATGTTGATAGCACAGATGATTTTCAAGGGATTAAACTGGAGCAGGGTTTTGTAACGTACACGGCTCCTAAAGATATGCTGCCCGGTGTCAGCATTACTGCGGGTCGCTTTCTTAGTTCCCTAGGTTTTGAAGCGGCAGAGCCGACGGGTCTCTATCAATACTCTTTTTCAGAAGGTATTCCCTATCCGGGCTATCAGAACGGTGTCGCAGTTAATGTGAAACCGATGAAACAAGCAGGACTTTACGTTGCGTTTCTATCGAGCGTGTGGGATGTGAACGAGACGGACGCGGGAACCCCTGGCATCGAAGCCCAGCTTGCATTGACCCCAATTGAGCAGATTACCGCGAAGGTTGGCTATGCGCTAGACGCGATGGACGATTATACACAGACTGAACTCAACGCTTGGGTGTCGTTCGCTCAAGGACCGTTGACCCTCGCGGGAGAGATTGATTTGCTGGGAAACTGGGGCGCTGACGGTAACAGTGGTATGCACTTTCTGGGAATGGCGAATGTTTCGCTGGCGGATATAATTTCTGCGCCGGTTGGTGTAACCCTCCGCTTCAGTGGTATTACTCTGGATGATTCCGACACGTCTACAGAGTTCACGTTTAGTCCCTCTTATAGCGCTACGGATAACTGGTTACTTCTCGCTGAATTCAAACAGCGGCTTGACGCTGAAGAGACAATCATTGCAGTAGAATCGCTTTTTACGTTTTAATTGATTGAAAATCTGACAAACACAAATTTTTAAGGAGATTATCAAATGTTTCGATTGTACAGTATTGTTGTAATAGGTCTATTGCTTTTTGCTGTAGGAATGCTCGGCGTTGAAGAGGTAAACGCTGGGCATCATGAAGTGAAAATTGGTGTGCTACATTCTTTGAGTGGAACAATGGCAATTTCTGAAACCTCTCTCAAGGACGTTGTTGAAATGGCGGCTGAAGAGATTAACGCCGCCGGTGGGGTGATGGGGAAGCAAATTAAGCCGGTTGTCGTTGACCCTGCTAGTGACTGGGATCTTTTCGCCGAGAAAGCGAAGGACTTAATCGTTAAAGAAGAGGTCGCGGTAGTCTTCGGGTGCTGGACTTCTGTGAGCCGGAAGTCAGTTCTTCCTGTTTTTGAGGATCATAACGCTCTACTTTTCTACCCGGTGCAGTATGAAGGTGAGGAGCAGTCGCTTAACGTTTTCTACACCGCCGCGACCCCGAACCAGCAGTTGATTCCTGCGGCTGAGTATATGATGGAAGAGGTTGGTGCCAAGAAGTTCTATCTGTTGGGCACAGACTATGTTTTCCCTCGCACTGCAAACAAGGTGCTGAAGGCTTATCTGAAGACAAAGGGTGTGCCGGACGAGAATATCGTCGAAGAGTATACACCGTTCCACCATCAGGACTATCAGACCATCGTTGGCAAAATTAAGAAATTCGCTGCCGGTGGCGACGCTTGTGTGTTGTCCACGATTAATGGCGACAGCAATGTGCCCTTCTACAAAGAATTTGCTAATCAGGGCTTGACCTCTGATGACTGCCCGATTATGGCTTTCTCCGTTGCAGAAGATGAGTTGCGTGCGATGGACGTGCCTCCCCTCGTTGGACACCTCGCTGCTTGGAATTATTTCCAGAGCATCAATACGCCGGAGAACAAAAAGTTTGTGAAGAATTTCAAGACGTTCTGCGAGCAAAATGGTTTGCCCGGCGGTTCAAAGCGTGTTACGGACGATCCGATTGAAGCCGCTTACTTCGGTGTTTATGTCTGGAAGGCAGCCGTTGAGAAAGCGGGTTCTTTTGATGTCGATAAGGTGCGGGAAGCGGTCTACGGACTGGAATTTGACGCGCCCGGCGGCAAGAAAATGATGCACGCAAGCAACCAGCATACGTTGAAACCGGTCTACATCGGCGAAATTAAGAAGAATGGTCAGTTCAAGATCATTTACAAGTCAGATGGACTGGTTTCGCCTGATTCATTTAGCAGGTATCTCCACCCGGATGGCAACTACCCAGCACCAACCGGCGGTCCAAAGGAAAAAGCTGGAATGTAGTTGACAGAGAGGAAAACCAGTAAACGAGAAGACGGGAAAACGAGTGACGTAGAAGCAGGGGACGATCAAAAGACACAATCCCTCACACTCTTCTCCCGTTTTCTTTTGTTCCACCCCTTTCACGCTTCACACAATGAACTATGGTGAATCATAAAAACAGATAGACACTTTCGCTCCTCCTGTTTGGTAGGTGCTGTTTCCAACTGCGCCGATGCGGTGCGGTTAGAAACCGCACCTACCGGGTCATAGCCCAGATTTTTCTAACCCTAGTAGTCGAGGGTTTGCTCACCCCGTCAATTGGCAGTGTCCAAGTAATTCTAAAATCTACCATGATGAACCCTCCCTATAGTCCCATGCCGAGAATCTACATAATCATCCCCCTTATATTTTTTCAAATAATTGGTATCCTATATCCCTGCCTTGCCGAAGTAGACGACGCATTCATCCGATCTGAAGCCCAGAAACTTGCTAGCGATGATCCCGCAGCCCGCAAAGCCGCTATTATGACATTGGCACAATCCGGTGACCTACGTGTAGAGGCGATCCTTGAATCGTATAAATTGGGCGAATTTTATCTCTGGGATGGAGAGGTAGTGCGCTGCACAGAAACCGTCGAGGATGAGGATTTCAACGAATTTTGCCTCCTGTCAGACTTACTGACTGGTGAACCGATTCTGGATGCGAACGGAAAACAGGCTCAGATCGCGTTGGAGGAGTTGGAAGAGATTAGTCCGTCAAGGGCGGAACGCAGGCTCTCAAATAGCGCGAAGTTTCTTGTTAGGCTTTCATCACCGGATTCTGAGGCTCGGATGTCAGGCGTTAAAAAGTGTGGTGACCCACCGGGAATTATTGAGGCTGTTCCTCAACTTGAGGAGATGGTACAGAACGACCCGGTTAAGAAGATTCGGTACATTGCCAAGGAAAGTCTACTCCTCATTCGCTTGAGTCGAACATCGCTAGAACAGGCACCGGACGCACATCTAGAAATTGTCCGCGAGTTGGGAAGCATGAAAAGTCTGCGTGGACTCCCCCGGTTGCAGGAAATGTTTGATGCACTGATGATAGAGGTCGAAGCCTTGCCGGACTTTGAGGAAGGAACGGACATTGAGGATCTCGAACCGGCTGATGCAGAGGCACTCGGTATCTACAAATACGCCATTGCGTACAAATATGCAATTAACCAGATCGACAACTACCAAGGTTTTGTGGGTGGTATCGGCAATATATTCCGTGGACTTTCGCTCGGATCGGTTCTTATCCTCATGGCGTTGGGGCTTGCGATTACATTCGGTTTGATGGGCGTGATCAATATGGCTCACGGTGAGTTGATGATGATCGGAGCGTATGCGACCTTTGAGATGCAGAGGCTGTTCGGTCATACCCCGGATAATCCATCTGACTGGTATTATGTTGCAGCGCTACCTGTATCATTTCTGACGGCGGCTTGTGTTGGTTACCTCATAGAGGTTTTAGTGGTTCGGCACTTCTATCGACGCCCGTTAGAATCGTTGCTGGCAACGTGGGGGATCGGACTTGTCCTGATTCAACTGGTACGCCTTCGCTACGGCGATAATATCGGTGTGAATGCACCGACTTGGGCGCGTGGAGGGCTTGAAGTTGTACAGGATTTGATCGTTCCTTACAGTCGCTGCTTTATTATCGTGCTGTGCGGTTTGTGCGTGCTGCTGATCTATTACCTGATGAATTACACGAAGCTAGGCTTGCGAATGCGCGCGACGATGCAGAATCGGAATATGGCGAACAGCATGGGTGTGAACACACAGCGCGTTGACCGGTACACCTTTGCTTTCGGTTCCGGAATTGCTGGCGTGGCTGGCTGGGCGTGGACCCTCATCGGTGGTGTTACGCCTGACATGGGACAGACCAACTTCATCATTGATTCATTCTTAGTTGTTGTTACCGGGGGTGTGGGTGAACTGGTTGGCGTTATCTGTGCGGGGTTGGGGATTGGTGTACTGATGAAGGTGATTGAGCCGTTGGGAATTGGTTCTATGGTGGTTGGGGCAATTTGGGCAAAAATCCTGCTCCTGATTATTATTGTTGGGTTTATTCAGTTTAAGCCTGCGGGCTTGTTCGCACCGAAAGGTAGGCTCAGCGATGTTTAGAAAAGCTGCGGTCACGCAAGCGGGTGATCAGGCTGCTAGCGAAGCGGGGCCCCAATCTGTTGAGGCGGATGAAGAGAAATTGTGGCAGGATGGAAAGATTGAAGCGGAGCGAGGTCTAGTCAACGGTCAATTGTCAATTTTTCTCCGCCGTTATGTACCGTGGGGGCTGTTTTTCATTGGGTTGATTGTCATTCCAGTCTTGTATTATATGGGATTGATTGCCCTTGGGACAGTGAACATGCTCGGACGATACATGGCGTTTGCAATAGTCGCAGTGGGACTTGATCTTATCTGGGGCTATACCGGCATCTTGAGCCTGTGCCAAGCGTTCTTTTTCGCGCTAGGTGGATACGCGATGGGGATGTACTTGGCGCACCACGGCGGTCCGGAGGGGATTATAGATGCGAACAACTGGAAAATTCCGGCTTGCCTGTATGTAGTTTATCCGTACAAAGTTGGTGAAGCACCGGGAGACGCCCTCGTTCCTTGGTTCTGGAAGCCGTTCTATACGCTTCCGGTTACAGTGATTCTGGGATTGCTGATTCCGGGGACGGCGGCTTTGGCGATCGGTTATTTCGGTTTTAAGAGTCGGGTTCGTGGGGTCTACTTTGCCATTCTGACGCAGGCGATCACGGTCGCTGGCTGGCTGGTGTTCTGCATGAACAACATGAAGTTGTGTGGCACAAATGGCTTGACGCGGTTCGACCGAATTGCGGGGTTCAAGCTAACAACTCCTCATGTCAAGGTGAGCCTGTATATTATCACACTTCTCGCGCTTGTTGGTGTTTACGCCCTGTGCAAGCAGGTTGTCAGATCCCGTCTGGGACGAATTCTCATCGCCATCCGAGATGACGAAACCACCTTGCGTTTTTCGGGATATAAGCCCTACATCTATAAACTGTTTGCTTTTAGCTTGGCTGGGATGATTGCGGGGCTCGGTGGGATGCTTTACGCGCCGCAGATGGGTATTTTTACGCCGACGAACATGGAAGCAAGTGCGTCCATCTTGGTGGTTGTCTGGGTTGCGGTTGGTGGACGTGGTGCGCTGTCCGGGGCGATTCTAGGCACATTGGCGGTGAACTTGCTTTATAACTTTTTCACCTCTGAAAAGAACCTATTGCTGTTTACTTGGCGAGCGGAGTATTGGCAGTTTATTTTGGGTGGACTGTTTATTGGAGTGGTTCTACTGTTCCCCGGCGGCTTAATTGATCTATGGCATCGCTTGGTGGGTAAGACGAAATGAGGTTAATCATCGAGGAGGAACGCTGTTAATATGAACCAAGTCCAACGGATTGCTGAATACAAAGAATATAGCCCGCGCGACAGTCGGTTTACCGAGGAGCGGTATCTACTCTTTTTGGAGGATATCACCGCTGTCTTTGATGGATTCAAGGCGTTGGACATAGAGGCTTTAGGAATCGAATATAATGAACTCCGTGTGATTATTGGTCCGAATGGCGCAGGCAAAACCACACTATGCGATGTTGTGAGCGGAAAAACCCGACCAACAACTGGATCTGTCTTTTTTGATGGTGCCGATATTACTCAGCAGAGGGAAACGGAGATTGCGCTACGGGGAATCGGCAGGAAATTTCAGACACCGACCGTTTTTGATAGCCTCACCACCTACGAGAATATGGAGCTTGCCCTGCCGGGGCACTATCGTTTGTGGTCAAACCTGTTTGGCGGCACGACTAAACCGCAGCGCGATCGGATTCTGGAGATTCTGGAGCGAGTTGGACTTGCTGATATGCTGCACCGTGAAGCGAAGTACCTGAGCCACGGACAACGTCAGTGGTTGGCGATTAGTACGCTTATCCTCTCGGACCCTAAGCTGCTCCTCGTCGACGAACCTGCTGCGGGTTTAACAGATGCGGAGACGGCGTTGACCGCTGAACTCCTCCTCGAATTGAAGGAGGATCACACGCTCATCGTTATTGAACACGATATGGATTTTGTGCGTCAACTCGATTCGTTCGTGACTGTGCTCAATGAGGGAGTTATCATGGCAGAGGGAACGATGTACGAGGTCCAGCAGAACGAGGAGGTTATTGAAGCGTATCTCGGACGGTAACGACCAAAATATTATGCTAACAGTCTCAAATCTTTCATTTTCATACGGGGAAGTTCAAGTGTTGCGTGGGGTTGACGTTCACGTGCCCGCTGAGACAATTGTTTCTATGATGGGACGCAATGGCGTGGGTAAAACAACGCTGATGAATAACATCGTCGGATTGCTCAAACCGTCGTCTGGTTCGATTCAGATTGAGGGTCAGGAGCTCGTGGGGGTTGCAACGCATCGTCGGATTCGGGCAGGACTAGCGTATGTGCCGCAAGGACGGATGATTTTTCCGAAGTTGACCGTTGAGGAGAATTTGAGAGTCGGACTCGCGGCGCGGGCGGACAAACAGACGCAGATCCCTGATGAGATATATGAACTGTTCCCGATTCTTAAGGAGATGGGGAACCGCATGGGTGGCGATCTCTCCGGTGGGCAACAGCAGCAGCTCGCTATTGGACGTGCCCTTGTTACAGATCCGAAAGTACTAATCCTCGATGAACCGACCGAGGGGATTCAACCGAACATCATACAACAGATTGGGACGGTGCTGCACCAGTTGGTTGAGACCAAACGGATGACAATCCTCATCGTTGAGCAATATCTGGATTTTGTTCGGGAGTTTTGCCAGCAATTTTACATTATGAATCGCGGTGAAATTGTCGCCGATGGTGAGACCAGCGCGCTCAACGAAAACATGATCAGGGAGTATCTTAGCGTTTAATATGTCACGGATTGACTCTAGCGCCGGGCGTCACGGCGAACTCAAACTCGCTTTTGCACAGCGGAACGATCGAACCGTGATGGCGGAGAATTTCTTTCGGGTGCCCTTACAGGTGATGAAGCCGCGTTACGACGAGTCGGGTTGTGCTTGTGTATACCTATTGAGTCCAACAGGGGGTGTGGTTCAAGGGGACGATTACCAGATTGCGGTGACACTTGCGCCTAACACTCACGCGACTCTGACGACACAAGCATCGACAAAAGTGTACGCAATGCCGATTCAGGGTGCGACCCAATCAATGTGGGTTCGGGTCGGGACAGATGCGATCTTTGAATATCTGCCTGATTCGACAATTCTGTTTCGAGATGCAAACTTTAGTCAAAAAATCGCCATCTTTTTGGATGGTGGGGCAAAGGTTGCTTTGCAGGAAATCGTGGTGCCGGGGCGGTTGGCGCGGGGGGAAACGCTGGCATTTACGCAGTATCGGAGTCGTATTAAGATGTCAGATTCGGAGGGCTTGTTGCTCGATGACACCTGCCGTCTCCAACCGAAATGTCTGCCTCACCTCACTGGTCCCGGTGTGTTGGACGGGTATGCGTGCTGGGGAAGTTGGTATCTGGTTGGCGATTTTGAGATGCCTTGGTGGGAAGCATTATGTGAATTTGCGGAACCGTTTCTCAATCAACCGTCAAAATCGATTGGTGGGTTGTCCCAACTCCACCGGGGTGGCATTGCCCTCCGGATGCTCGCACACAGCGCAGAAGTGATTCAGGTGACTTTTCAGACGATCTGGAATTGGTTGAAAACGGAACACTTGGGACTTGAGACAGTTGATTTGCGAAAGTATTAGACTTGGAGGAAATGATTCTTGAACCTAACACCGCGTGAACAAGAGAAACTGATGATTTACGTCGCTGCACAGCTTGCCAAAGATCGGCGGGCGCGTGGCTTAATGCTTAACTATCCTGAAGCGGTTGCCATCATCACCTACGAAATCTTGGAGGGTATCCGTGACGGGAGATCGGTTGCAGAGTTGATGCAGTACGGTACAACACTGTTGAGCCGTGATGATGTGATGGAGGGTGTGCCGGAGATGCTGCATGAGGTGCAGGTCGAAGGCACGTTCCCGGATGGCACCAAACTTGTCACTGTCCACAATCCGATTCGGTAGGAATGGATGGAGGAAAAGCGATGATACCCGGAGAATATGTACTTGCGGAAGAGAGCATCACTGCCAACGATGGGCGTGAGACTGTTAAATTGACGATCGTGAACACCGGTGATAGACCGATACAGGTCGGCTCGCATTTCCACTTTTTTGAGGTGAACCCCGCGCTCCGGTTCGAGCGGGAAAAGGCGTTCGGTATGCGGTTGAATATTCCTTCTGGTGTCGCTGTTCGCTTTGAGCCGGGGGACGAAAAAACGGTGACGCTCACGGAATTAAAGGGCAAGCGGATAGTGCACGGATTGAACAATCAAACCAATGGACCGCTCGATAAAGACTGAGAAACCTGTGTTCGAGGAACGCATGTTTCAAATTGGAATCTCAAAATCAGATGTAGGGAAAAACAATGGCACTGAATATTCCACGACAGACATACACAGACATCTACGGACCAACCGTCGGCGATAAGGTTCGGCTTGCGGATACAGGGTTATTTATTGAGGTTGAGAAAGATCACACTGTCTACGGCGACGAGTCGAAGTTTGGCGGTGGCAAAACGCTCCGCGATGGTATGGGACAGATGCCCGGTGCGACAGGAGCGGAAGGGGTCCTCGATCTGGTCTTGACTAATGCCCTGATTCTGGACTATTGGGGAATCGTCAAGGCAGACATTGGGGTGCGCGACGGAAAGATCGTTGGGATTGGGAAGTCCGGGAATCCGAATATCATGGAGGGCGTCAGTGAGGGGCTGGTTGTCGGTGCTGGCACCGAAGTCATTGCCGCTGAAGGGATGGTTGTGACCCCGGGAGGGCTTGATGTCCATATCCACTTCATCTGTCCACAGCAGATTGATGAGGCGCTTTCGTCAGGGGTCACTACCATGATTGGTGGGGGCACCGGACCCGCAACCGGCACGAACGCCACCACCTGCACCCCCGGTGTGTGGAATATCGAGCGGATGCTTGAAGCCGCCGAAGGGTTCCCGATTAACCTCGGCTTTCTGGGCAAGGGGAACTCATCGCTGCCGGATTCGCTGAACGAACAGATTGAGGCGGGGGCTTTAGGATTGAAACTTCACGAAGATTGGGGAACAACGCCCGCTGCGATTGATTGTTGTCTATCTGTGGCAGATCAGTACGATGTGCAGGTCGCCATCCACACCGACACGCTCAACGAGGCGGGTTTTGTCGAAGATTCGATCGCTGCGTTCAAGGGGCGGACGATTCATACCTACCACACGGAAGGCGCAGGCGGTGGACATGCACCGGACATCATCAAAGTCTGTGGTCAAAGCAACGTTCTACCTTCCTCGACCAATCCCACACGCCCGTTCACAGTCAATACGATTGACGAACACCTTGACATGCTGATGGTATGTCACCATCTTGATGCCTCTATTCCTGAAGATCTTGCTTTCGCCGAGTCACGGATTCGTCCGGAGACGATCGCCGCTGAAGACATCCTGCATGATCTTGGCGCGTTTAGCATGATGGCGTCCGATTCACAGGCGATGGGACGTGTTGGTGAAGTCATTCTCCGTACATGGCAGACTGCGCACAAGATGCGGGAGCAACGTGGTCGTCTGCCTGAAGAGACGGGGGACAACGATAATGTCCGTGCAAAACGGTACGTTGCCAAATACGCGATTAATCCGGCAATTACCCACGGCATCAGTGACCATGTTGGATCAATTGAGGTGGGTAAGTTGGCGGATCTTGTTATCTGGGATCCGGCATTTTTCGGCGTCAAGCCGCAATTGGTGTTAAAAGGTGGATTTCTTGTCTGGGCGGCGATGGGCGACGCAAACGCCTCGATTCCGACGCCGCAGCCAGTTTTGGGGCGTCCGATGTTTGGCGCGTTTGGGCGTGTTCCCTATTCTTCATCGTACACCTTTGTTTCACAAGCAGGTGCTGAGAGAAAAATTGAAAGTCGTCTCGGTTTACAAAAGCCGACCGTCCCCGTGAAAAACTGCCGTGCAGTGGACAAATCGTCGATGATAAATAACACCTACCTACCGAAGATTGAAGTAAACCCCGAAACGTACGAGGTCCGTGCTGACGGTGAACTCCTCACTTGCGAACCTGCCGAAGTCCTTCCGATGGCGCAGCGTTACTTTCTGTTTTGAAAGATTCGATAGTTTCCCCCATTATTACGCTGTGCACTCCCTACAATCCTATCAAGAGATTTCCTGCCGTTTTTGATCGCCCAACCCATCTCCAACTATGTGCTTGACTGAAATCCTGCTATGATACTATAATTATCGGCAGATTTCTAGTTAGGGCGTTTAATCCTATTGCAGGAATAAAGGCAACGAGTTGTTAGGGGAAATTTAACGGAGGACTATTGCAAAGAATTGAAATTGCCCCAATACTTTCTCCAGATGCGCCAAAGGTCTGATCGCGCCAAAATTAAGATGGAATGGATTGAAGAAACTATCAAGGATCCCCTCCATACAGAAGTTCAGTCTGACGGCCGAATAAGAAAGTGGAAAAAGATTGAAGAAGAAGATAAGTTCTTCAGAGTCATTTTACTAGTAGATGGGGAAACGGTTCATAATGCCTTTTTCGATAGGAACTTTAAGGGAGAAAATTGATGAAAGTGAAGTATTTTCCAGAGACGGATACAGCATTAGTTGAATTTTCGGATCGCGAGGTAGTTGAAACAAAGGAGATTAACGAGAATATTTACATCGATTTAGATGCTTCAGGAAATTTGGTAGCAATGACCGTTGAACACGCCCGTCAACAAGCTAGCCTTCCCGATTTATCCTATGAACAAATAGAGGACGTGGCTAATAGTTATCAAAGAATTTAATGCGAACTAACCATTCAAATAAGCATATTCGCGATGCGATTCGTTACGCTGAAAGCAAAGACTGGACTGTTACAAAAGCGGGACCTCGAGCACATATCTGGGGGCCACTATGGTGTTCTCAACGTACCCGCGAGGGGTGTCGCATTCGAGTCATGTCAACACCACGAAATCCTGAACGACATGCCCGTGACATCCGCCGCTATGTTGACCGTTGCCCTCATTCCTAACGAAGGAAATAGATGGAACAATTAATAAAAGAGGTGCCTACCATGAAAGTACATGAATTTACACTGATTTTAACAGCGGATCCCAATGAAGAAGAATCGGATCGGCTCTATGGCATCTGTGACGACGGTACGATCGCTACAATTGCTGGCGTACCACAGATTCACTTTCACCGTGAAGCTCCATCGTTGGAGGAGGCTATCAGCTCTGCGTTGGTGAACCTCAACAAAGCAGGTTTTGATGTTATTCGTGTAGAAATTGAACCGGGAGTGGTGCAAGGGACACAGCCATTTCAAGCAGAGCAGCGGCTGCATGATACTACCACCTAACAAACTATTGTTGTCGAAGAAAATCCTGTACAATACAGACTTAGGAGGAGGGTGCGTTGAGTTGTCCATTCTGCCCACCAAGAGTCAACGACGAATTCATTCGACTTGAAAACGAGTTGAGCCTCTTTATAGATCTAAAACACTCGGTACTGCAAGGGTCGGGAATCATTGTGCCAAGAGCCCATCGACAATCAGCGTTTGATCTTACCGCAGAAGAATTTTCCTCTACATTCTCACTCCTTACTGAAGTCAAAGCGTTGATTGATGCTGAATACAATCCACAGGGTTACAATGTGGGTTGGAATTGCGGTGCGATAGCGGGGCAAACGGTGTTCCATGCCCATTTGCATGTCATTCCACGTTATGCGTCTGAGCCTTATGCGGGTAAAGGGATTCGTTACTGGCTCAAACAGGAATCCAATCGGCGTAGCACTTAACAAACCGTTATCTTGGTTACGAGCAAAAATCCGAAGCATTTCCATTTTTAAGCCAGTTGGCGCGGCTCCTGCAAGATTTGATGAAACTTTACTGAAGGAATAGGTGTGAGACGTAAGGCTAGTAGGACAAGAAACAGAGGCATTTCCATAAGAATGGTAACTGCGTGGCATTATCACATAGCAAACTGGCGACCTTGACGACGGATTTAAGGCGGTTCGACAGTTTCCGATAAGCCCGCGTTATCTTGGTTTGGTCGGACGTTGAGATCTATTCAAATTTTTTATTAAAGGGAGCTAATATCGATGAGAATGATTGTTATGCTGTGGGTAATCGCATTTGCGATGACTGGCTGTGGTGATGAGAGTCCCAATGTTGGGGACAATAGTCCGCCCGTCGTTGACCATTTAGTTGTGCCAGCGGAGGTCCATCCGGGGGCTAACATTGAATTGCAAGTGGTCGCCCATGATGCGGATGGCGATGCGCTGACGTATGTATGGGACGTGGAAAAAGGGACGCTGGATTCAGAGACAGGACAGACTGTGAAATGGACGGTCCCTTCAGATTTGAAAGCAGCGACTGTGACCGTTTCTGTGAATGATGGTGTGAACGAATCCGTTATCGAAATAAAGCGGGTTCCGATTAATCTCAAAAACAGTGCTCCTGTTATTGAGAAAATTGTTGTTTCAGATCGGGTTCATGCGGTTAGCAGTGTAGAACTTGAAGCTGTGGTTCATGATGCGGACGGCGATGCGCTGACCTATAGTTGGGAGGCAGACAAGGGGGTGCTCGATTCAGAGTCAGTCTCTACACCGACGTGGACTGCCCCTATCGAGATGGGTTTAGTGACGGTAAGGTTAACAGTGGACGATGGCATAAACGAACCGGCTACCAAATCCGCATCGGTTCTCATCATTCACGGGCTGATTGTGGCGGGGGCAGAAGCGGCTGGTATCAGGTTAGGCGATGCTTTTGATAGAGTTAAAGCTATTTACGGTCAACCGAGCGGACGTGAAGGTGCAAGGTTTGAATATTGGAACCCAGACTTCGGGTTATCTGGTGTTCTTGATGGGATCAATCGCGTTGAGGGCCTATTTTTGAGAAGACCCAATAAAGCCAAAACGGCAGGTGAGATTGGTATTGGAAGCACCCAGAAGCGTGTGGAGGAAGAATTTGGGGCTGCTGAGGAGATTCAGAAAGACCTAGAGACATATTGGTATTGGAAGCAGGGCATTGCGTTTACTTATGATGATGCGAAAGTCAGGGTCCTCTTTGTCTTTGTGCCGATTCCTGCTGCACCTGCGGGAGCCGATGATGCGTTACAACCTGAACAGGTGTTGGAACATAAAGCTGCGTTGGAGAGGTATTATTCTACGAGTAGATTTTAGAGACAATAAGAGGCTGTTATGTACAACCGGAAAGCTGTGTTGACAATTGCAATTCTATTGGTTATACTCGTGATAGCAATTAGCATGCTCGTAATTGACAACATGGATAACAACATCGATGTTTTTTCAGATAAGCCTGCGATCGCCTACAAAATTGGTCAGGGGGTTAAAATGGATATAAGTGGAATGCACTTCGGCAGTCTAACCATTCTGGCAGTTGTCCAGTCACTGGTTGGTATTTTCGCGATACTTTTTTTGCTATTTCTGGCTTGGCGTGTGTTGCTGGTGCTTGAAAAACTCTCAAATACCTGGGACCGTCTACTGCAACAGAAAATAGCCGAGAGACAAGATAGCGAAATTAGGTAGGCTAGTGCCACGTATAGAATTTGCAATTTTTCCTCATGCCAATGTCTTGATAATCAAAAGGGATTGGACAAATGGGGTAGATTATGCTATTATTATGGCAAACAATAGATTGTGCCCACGAAATGGGATTCAATAAGGGAATGGAGGTGATTTGAGTTGCCCACTAGAAGTTCTGGTATGAAGCATGTCCGTGCAGATAAGAAGAAACGAGATCGGAACCTGCGGCGCAAGTCTGCGTTAAGAACTACCCTCAGGCAAACCGAAGCTGCGATTGCGGATGGAGAGATGGAACAAGCTCAAGAATTGTATCGTGAAGCGGCGAGCCAACTAGATAGAGCTGCAGGGAAAGGGATTATCAAAAAGGGTACGGCAAATCGGAAGAAATCCCGCCTATCACACGACATTAATAAGATAGCGACTGCGTAAATTCAAGAGTACACTGGTATACGTGAAGCGTAAAACGTAAAAGAGTTTAGGGTTGTTCTCCTCGCGTTTTACGCTTTTTGTTTTACTACTTTTTTCAGGGGATTCCCCCTTTTATTCTCCTGTTTCTGTTAGGGCGTGTTGATATTTTGATGTTGCTAATTTGGCAAACGCTCTAAATATCGGACAATCTGAGAAATGTAGTGTCCCGACGTGTCGGGATTAGTTTGCTGGGTGCGATCACAATCTAACAGATCGTGGTACAGAAGAACCTACTAACTAATGGTTTTAATTTGAAGCCGTAGCTAGAAGAATCATGAAGTGGTCCCCGCGTGTAAAACCTACCAAAATCCGTCGTCTCTACCGCGCCGCGCGGTTAGGTCTCCACGATGACGATCTGCTACAGACTGTCGGTTGGGAGCTCTATGGTCGCTGTGCTGACATCGCCGCGGTCGCTGATGTTTACCGAGACGGATTGGTCCCCTGCCCCCAATGCAGTACAAAGATAAAGCGTCGAATTGACCCACTATTTCACCCTAGCGATGGTGGCACACACGAAAACTGGTTCCACTGCCCGCACTGTGTCCAGCGACTGCTCTGGCGCGACTGCCGTGAATCGCTGCGTGAGAGTCCGCGCTGTTTTGACTGTCATTCACTGTTGGGTGGAACAGAGGAGTTGCAGTGCGGTTGCGGTAAAAAGTGGGATCGAAAAACCTACCATCGGTCGGTGCGAAACCGCGTCCGCTTGCCTTGCCCCCACTGTGGTCTGATGATCCGTAAACCTGCTTTCGAGGCGACCGATCAACGTGTCAGACGCCGGCAGTCTCGCTCCGATATAGAATGTCCCAAATGCCAAGCAGCCGCGCTACATGTACGCGGCAACATCGAGTGCACCGCCTGCGGTTACAAACGCCGATGGCGGGATTATCGAAAAAGTCTGAAAAAGCGAGATGAAAGACTAGAGTGTACAGGTTGTGGGCACACCTTCAGGTGGCAGGCGTGGCGTAGAAGTACTCGGTCCTTGAGAACCGGTAATCCGAAGCCGGCGCGTGAATTTATTGAACGGTGGCCCAAATGCCGGACACCAAAAGCCCGCATGATTCAGATTGATCGGCTTCTTCAAGCGCTGCACGGCCGGGGTGCTTTAGCCCCTTTGTTCATTGATAGCAATGAGCGCAATATCCGCCAGATGCTCGATGAGTTCGCCTCACAGGTTTGAATTGATGCCGGTGTGGGGATCGTTGACTGTTACCGCTCAATAAACTCATCTTCCAGCACAGATCGCAGGTTAGGCAACCTGCGCCACGATTGGAGTTTCTGCCCGAATAAACTCACCTTCCAACACCGTCAACTTCATCGGCAAAATCCGATTCACCGCTGAGTTGGGGACATCCATCAGCACCCGGAGATAATTCTCTGTAAAACCCGCCAGATGCCCGTCCGACCCTTCACGGCTTTCCTCAACCAATACGTTCATCGTCTTGCCTAACATCCGTTTCCGAAAATTGGTTCCGAGTTGTTTTCCCAATGTGATCATCGCCTTGCTGCGTTCAGCGGAGACGTGCGGCGGGACGTGATCGGCGTAATCCGCTGCGGGGGTGCCACGTCGAGGGGAGTAGCGGAAAACGTGCAGCTGACTGAAATCAATCTCTTCGACAAATTGAAGTGATTCCTCAAAATCGGCATCGGTCTCGCCCGGGAAGCCGACCATGACATCGGTGGTGATTCCTACGTTTGGAAAAGAGCCGCGTAGTTTTTCGACGAGGCGCGAGAATTGTTCCCGCGTATAGCGGCGGCGCATTTGACGCAAAATTTTATCGCTGCCAGCCTGTAGCGGCAGATGGAAGTGGGGCATACACTTGGGCAGTGCTGCCATCCGATCGACCAGATCCGGCGGGAAATTCATCGCCTCAATCGAGCTGAAGCGGATGCGTTCAATACCATCAATGGGGTGGATGTGTTCTAGGATATCTGCTATGTTTATCTGACGGGCGATATCGAGTCCGTAAGCCCCCAAATGGACACCGGTGATAACAATTTCCTTATATCCGTTTGCGGCGATCTGTTTCGCTTCCTGCACGATGTCGGGGAGCGAGCGGCTCGTCATGCGCCCGCGGACATAGGGAATAATGCAGTAGGTACAGAAGGCACTACACCCATCCTGTACCTTGATGAGGGCGCGTGTATGCTTGCCCGCTTCACTCACCGACATGCTGAAATTGGCGTGTTCGCGGACGACATCGTGGTGAACGGGTTCAATCTGCAACAGCGATGAGCGATCCTTTTCTTTCCATGATTCATGAACCAGATCCAAGTACTTCTGAAGATCCGCCTTTTCACGATTACCGAAGACGAGCGAGACGCCCGGAATCGCCTCAATTGCCTCCCGATCACTTTCAGCGTAACAACCCGTGACGAGAATTTCGGTGTCGGGATTCTTCCGAATCGCTCGCCGGATGACTTGACGGGCTTTTTGGTCTGCGGCATTGGTCACGGTACAGGTGTTGATGATGCAAACGTCCGCGGGATCGTTCTCCCCCACGACGGTGTATCCGTTACGAAGCATCACCTCCTGCATCGCTTGTGTGTCGTATTGGTTCACCTTGCATCCCAAGGTGATAAGTGCCGCTGTTGGCATTTTCGTTCTCCTTGATGGCTTGGATCAACAGTCGGAGGGCTTTAGGGCATTCTTGCCAAAGATCACCGGGAATGTCTCGCCTGTTGCCACATGTTTCGCTGCTGCATCCATATAAGCAGCACTGAATGCGCGACGCTGTTTCCCGGTTGGATTCACCCCTGAACGGTGCAGTAGGAGGTTATTCAGCAGCACGGCTTCGCCCTCTTCCACCTCCAAATCGATGGCATTTTCTTCTAATTGATACTTTTCTTCATCTGCTTCCGAGGCGAAGTGACCTTCATTTATCACACCGTGTTTGTGGATGCCGGGTACAATTTGCATACATCCATTTTCTACGGTTGCATCGTCTAACGCCATCCAGACGGTAATGATGGGGTTGCGATCTAGTCCCCAACCTACCCCAACATCTTGATGCCACGGCAGGACTGTGCCTTGATTGGCAGGTTTATTCATGAACATTGCTCTGTAGATCGAAACGTCTTCGCCGATATAACGCTGTGTGATGTCACGTAGGAGTGGATGTTGCATGTAGGAGAGGAACAAGGGATCCTGCTCAAGGTCCATAATCTTCCGGTATTGGAGTGTCGCGCCCTTGTGTCCTATACTTTCTGGCGGCGCTTCGCGGTAGACGCCGGTGGTGCTATCGAGTTGAAAGCGCATATTGTCGTAAGGTATAACCCCCAGCATAATGTCATCAATTCGTTGCTGCAACGCAGCTATCTCTTTCTTTGACAGGAGGTGTCCGAGTCTCACGTACCCCTCCTCCATAAACTGGGTGTGTTCTTGATGCCCGAATTTAACGGGTGACTTCGTTGACATGGGTAGAAACTCCTTTTTAGGGATTGTGTTGACAAACGGGATTAGAACTCTTGTGCCTCTGCTTGTTTCGGCGGCATTACAATAATTTCGATTCGGCGATTTCTCGCTCTGCCTTCGCGGGTTTTGTTTGTATCGATTGGACGGTAGTAGGCATATCCAACCGCTGCCAAACGGGCGGGATCCACACCCGCACGCGTTTGTAGATAACGGACAGCCGAGATTGCCCGTTGCGTAGATAGATCCCAATTGTTTAAGACGGAACCTCTGAACGGGACGTTGTCCGTATGCCCTTCAACCCGAATCTCTCGATCCGGAAAGCGGTTTAAGAAAGTCTTCGCGATCTTGTCCAAGACCCGTTTTCCATCGGTTTTAATCTCGGCTTTTCCAGAAGCGAACAGAATTTTGTCCATTAGGTTGACTGTTAATTGTCCTTTGAGCGTGGTGATGGTGATTTCCTTCGCGTCGATTTCCTTCTGGAGTTCCGCGCGGAGATCTCGGAATTCTTCCTCTTTCCGTTTGAGTTCCTCTTGTCTACGCTGCTTCTCCGCAAGAAGTTTCGTCGCCTCCGCCTCTGCCTTTGTTTTGGCTTGAGTCAAATTGGTTGCGCGCGTTTGTATCTCGTCAATTGTGTCCTCCAAGAGGTTAATCTTGTTTTTCTTTGCTTCGAGCTCTGCTTGAGTTATGGTCAAGTCACTTTGTAGTTGTTCAGACTTTTGTTCGTAGCTAATCCGACTTTCCTGTTCTGCTTCAAAATTATTCTTGAATTTAAATATATAGTAGCTCATAACGGTGACGATGAGGAGCAAGATAGCCCCTGCAATTCCACCAAGAACATACAGTTGTTTTTTCATTCGTCATTTTCTCCCCTAACCCTGCTTGCATTAGTTCATTGGTTTATCAGTTCATTGGTTGATTGAATTGATGAACCTTATACGTGAAGACCGGCCCGCTAGAGTGGCATTTAGACTACTATGCTTACTACCGGTAATCTAGGCTATAATAGTAGCATAATGCGGGGTAAATCTCAATGAATTTTCTCCTTGCAGAAAGTCATTGACACTTTCGGTAGCTTTGCTATAATTAAGTTTATAGGGAACTTTTAATGTTTGCTGTGTCGGAGGTGCGCCGATGAGAACAGTTCCGGTTTTTCTCCTAATTTTCGTCCTTTTTTTGAGTTGTCAACCCGCCGAGAAGAAGCCAGACCGACAAGAGGAATTGGGGCGTGAGGCGACGCGGCTTAGGCTGGGCATGGCGCTCACGCCGGAAGATCCGACGGGGTATTTGGAACTCGGTGAAGTTTACCACGAAATGGGGGAATATGAGCAAGCCATTGAGCAATTTCGGGAGGCATTGGCAATAGATGAGGAGAACGCACAGGTGCACAATGCGCTCGGTTTAGTTTACGTAGACATGCAACTAACGGATCCGGCGATTCAGGCGTTTCAAAAGGCGATCGAATTTTCTCCCGATAATCCAGCCTTCCTCAACAATCTGGCTTATACTTATGACACCGCGGATCAGTTTGGTAAGGCTATTGAAGTCTATCGTAAGGCGATTGAGGCGGATCCGACCTTTCAAGATGCGTACTTTAATCTGGCGGGTGCTTATCATGCGCGCGATCAGTTTGAGGAAGCGATCAGCTATTATCGGCAAGCCATTGAATTAGATGAGGGCGATCCAGATGCACATTATAACCTCGCACATGCCTATCAAGAGACGGAGCAGTTTGATCTCGCCCTCCGTGCATACGAACAGGCTCGGTCGCTTAATCCGGAGGATACCGAGGTATACTACCATCTCGCGCGGATGTATGAAAAGCGGGGTGATCGCCTCACGATGAAGCGGTATCTGGATCTTTTCCTAGAACGGGCGGCAGATCTACCCCAGTTTCAAGATGAGGTTGAGGTTGCCAAGCAGATGTTGGCACAGTAAAGAAACCGAGTTTTTCCGAAGGCTTATGTTAAGGATGAGTGCAACAGAAACTAAGTTTTTGGCACGAGCGGGCGGGGCAGGATGCCCCGCCTACGGTTTCTTTGGATATTTTGCACTTTCTTTTAACATGAGCCACAGATATTTATGTTAGACGACCTTTCCAAACTTATCACAGAGCAACGAAACCCGAACTCAACTGATATTGACCTAAAGTCAACGGAAGAGGTTTTAGGGATTTTTCATGAGGAGGATCGGAACGCGCTCGCGGCTGTGGAAGCTGAATCTGCATCAATCGCGCAGGGGATAACACTCATCACGGAAGCGTTTCGTCGAGGTGGTCGACTTTTTTACGTCGGTGCGGGGACGAGCGGTAGGTTGGGTGTCCTTGATGCCTCCGAGTGTCCGCCAACGTTTCGCACCCCGCCTAGCATGGTGCAGGGAATTATCGCTGGCGGTGACCGGGCGTTACGTCGATCCGTTGAGGCTGCGGAAGATAAGCCTGACGCTGGGGCGCAAGCCGTGTGCGATCACGGTGTCACCGATCAGGACGTGGTGGTGGGTATTGCTGGCAGTGGTCGCACGCCCTATGTGCTTGGGGCGTTAGAGGAAGCGCGTCGAATCGGAGCCAAAACGATTTTCCTCTGCTGCACCCCGCCCGCCGATGACGTGAAAGCGTTTGTGGATGTCTTTATTGTGCCGGTGGTGGGTCCAGAGATTATCACCGGCTCCACACGATTAAAAACTGGGACGGCGACAAAGTTGGTGTTAAATATGCTTACTACTGTCTCGATGATCCAGATCGGGAAAGTTTACAACAACTTGATGGTTGATATTCAGGCATCGAACGCAAAGCTGGTTGATCGGGGGGCGCGCATTATTATGGAGGTTGCGGGGACGGATTATCCGACGGCGCAAACCGCTCTGGAATGTGCTGGTGGCAGTGCGAAAACCGCGATTGTTATGCTTGTGAAGGGAGTAGATCGGAAGGAAGCCGTCGCATTATTGGAGAAACATGATGGATTTCTGCGTCGGGTGTTAGAGGACGCTTCGTGACCGGGGTGTGAATATTTTATCGGGAGGACAATTAATGAAAAATATCATCGCATGTAATTTGAATAGCTATGGGCAATATCACGACGGTGCGTATGCGCATCTTGCGAAAATTGGGTTGACTAACGTTGAGGTCGCCGCGCCTGCGCCGGGAGATGTCGATAACGTGCTGGCTGAGTTAAAATCCCACGGACTCACGGCGACTAGCGTCGCTGCCGGTTGCAATGTTCAGGATGAAAACGTCGTCTCGGACTTTCAGGCGTGCTTGGACGCTGCAGACCGAATTGGGGTGAAGGTTATCTTTACCAGTGCCCACGCCGGCGACCACGACCGAAATACTGTCTATGAACGGTTGAGACAGATTGGGGAAAACGCTGCACCACTCGGCATCAAGGTCTGTTTGGAAACGCATCTCGATCTGGCGCATAACGCGGAGGTTGCGCTCGAAACGATGCAGGGGGTTAACCACCCGAATATCTGCATTAATTTCGATACCGGCAACGTCTATTTCTACAACCATGACGTTACCGCTGTCGGGGAGCTTAGGAAAATTATCGGGCATGTCGGTGCCGTGCACCTCAAAGATACCAACGGTGGGTATCGGACGTGGCACTTTCCTGCGCTCGGTGAGGGGGTGGTTGATTTCAAAGGGGTGTTTCAGATCTTGAATGATGCTGGATTCTACGGTCCCTGCGCGATGGAATTGGAAGGGATTGAGGGCGAAGATATCGATGAGGCGGGGGTACAGGCACGAATGGAGCAGTCTGTGGCTTATCTCAAGCGTATTGGGATAATGGATTAGATGCGCCCCTGCTGCGAGTTCCCAAAAAAGTATTGACACACCGCAGTAGAGTCGGTAAAATCAGCGAGAATTTTTCGCATGATTTTGTTCATATTAACGCAAGTTGCTACATTGGTTACGGCATACGGAGTATGGCTACTACTATATCAGACTTACGGCATACGGAGTATGGCTACTACTATATCAGACTTACGCATTTCAGCGCGGGGCAAGCTGCTTGACACACGGGGGAGGTGTGCAGGTTACGATATAGGAGGGTTACGGCATACGGAGTATGGCTACTACTATATCAGACTTACGGCATACGGAGTATGCCTATTACTATATCAGGGTTACGGCATACGGAGTATGCCTATTACTATAGGATGGGAGGAATCAATAGATGGCTGACGTGCTACCACTTGTTGCACATCCAGATTTAGAAAGTCGAGTCAAAGCTGTGGAGGAAGATGGATTTGTCTACTTCCCCGAGGTTCTCAACGCTGAGGAGATTGCTGAACTGCGAAATGCCATGGATCGGTTGACGCAGATACCGGAAAGTTTCGATAGGTACAACACCCCGGAGAACGGCGGTTTTCTCAATAAACACATCAATAATGCCTTCAATCGGGATGTTGTTTTCCTGCAATATCTTGACAAGCCGGAGATTATTGAATTGGGGGAAGCCATCCACGGTGAGGATTGCCATGTTATTGGCATGACAGCGTGGACAACGGGGCCCGGGCGTCCAGATCAGAATTTACATACCGATTGGCTGCCGATTAGCCTGCCGGCGGATGTGTTAGCGGATCCACGGGTGAAGGTTCCGATTTTTATCACGACCGCCCATTTTTATCTTGACGATCTGTATGAGGAATTGGGACCGACAAAGTTCATTCCGGGGAGCCATCGGGCGGGACGCAGCCCAAACGGCGATGTTGAGTATCAGGGGGTTGGGGATCACAGTATCATGTGTAATGCCGGCGATGTGGTTGTTTTCCGCAGCGAGGTGTGGCACCGTGGTTCGGCGAATACGAGTGATCAGGACCGGTATCTATTGCAGGTGCATTACGCCAAACGGATGATTACACAGAAGTTTCCACCCTATCTCAACAAGTTTCAGTTTGACGAAGCGATTCTCGCACATGCAACGCCACGGCAACGGCGGCTGCTTGGCGACCACCGACCAAGTAATTATGATTGAGAGGTACGCAAGGATTGGGTGGATAGGGGTTGGAAGGGAAGGCTGAGAGCATTCCTGCGATTTCGGTTTCCTTACGTTTTTCGTAGTGTGCCCAACCTGATGTGTAACTTAGAACGTGAAACGTAGGGGGAAGAAGCGCGAGGAAAGATGAGCGAAAAACCTGAAATCGCAGCCGACCAACCGAGTGCCAAGGTCATCGTGTTGGTGTTGTTGCTTGGCTTGCTTTGGGGTGGGAACTCGGTTTCGATTAAAATAGGTTTACAGGATGTTCCGCCCTTTGCACTTGCGACGATGCGTTTTCTCCTCGGATTTGCTGCGATTACGCTGTGGTCATTACATCAGCGGGTTCAACTCCGAATGAATCCGGGCGAGTTGCTCCCACTGATTTTTGTGTCGGCGATCTTCACTTTACAAATTGCCACCCTGAATCTTGGCACGCAGATCACGGAGGCATCGCGTTCGACGGTTTTCATTAGCACCTACCCATTCTTTACTGCGTTATTCGCCCATTTTTGGGTGCCGGGCGATCGACTCTCGGTTGGGAAAACAGTTGGGATTACCCTTGCGTTCGGTGGTGTCCTATTGACTTTCGGGGGCGATCTGAAATTTGACTCACACGACTACCTGCGTGGGGACCTCATTGTCTTGCTGAGTGGTCTGTTGTTAGGTCTTCGGACGGTGGTAACGAAACTCATCATCCAATCCATCCACCCGTACCGGCTACTATTCTGGTTAATGATTTTCAGCATCCCATGTTTTATCGTTTCGAGTTTGTTCTTGGAGCGAGGGGCTAACTTTCACTTTACGATATCCGGCATGAGCGCGATTTTCTATCAGGGGATCGTGATTGCTGGGTTCTGCTTTGTCTCTTGGACTTCAATTCTTGAGAAGTACAGTCCGAGCAGATTGGTTGTGCTGTTCTTTCTGACGCCGCTGTTTGGTGTGTTGTTGAGCTATCTGCTCTTGGGTGATGAGATCGGTTTCGGGCTGATTGTGGGTGCTTGCTTGGTCGCTTATGGGATTTATCTTGTCAACAAAAATTGAGGGTTAGGGAATAAAAACAGGACTTACGCACTTCGATTGTAGTTGCCCGATTCATCGGGCGTCCGTTCCGAGCCTAGGGTTGGGACCGGTGTCCTGCGGCGATGAATCGCCGAACTACAGGTCGAAGACTCTCGGAACGGAGGCTTTAATCGTTTAGCTGCGTAAATCCTAAAAAAATAGGGTGAGGAACGCTAGATCGGGAGGACTGTATGCAAACAGACAAGGTCAGATTGGCGATCATTGGTTGCGGTGGGATGGCAGGGGCGCACCTGAACGCCTACATTGGACTCAAAAATCGCGGCATTGATATATTCGATTTTGTGGCGATGTGTGATGTCGATATAGATCGGGCGAAGAACTTTGCTGCGAGAGCTGCCGAAGTGCAGGACGGTGTAGAACCTGAAGTTTACGACGACATTGATAAGATGCTAGCGACTGAAACATTGACTGCCGCCGACATCTGTGGGCCTCATTTTCTGCATCACACGCTCGCGATCTCTTGCTTTGAGGCGGGGGTTGACGTGATTGTTGAGAAGCCGCTTGGGGTGACAGTTCGTGCGGGCTGGAAGATGATAAAGAGCGCGGAAGCCCACAGTCGTATTCTTGCCACCGCAGAGCAGGTGCGGCGATGGGTTGGGCCGCGTACTGTTGAGTGGCTGATCAACAAAGAGAAACGGATTGGGGAGCCTCGCATGTTTTTCCGACAGGGTGTCAGTGGGGCTAACAAAGATCCCGAAAATCTGTTGCGCGATGAGATGACGACGTGGCGCAAAGACAAACTCACGAGCGGTGGAAATGGGATTATTGACGGTGGGGTGCACTACATAGATCTCCTCATCTATTTCTACGGTGAACCCGATGAAATCTACGCCCGATCGGAGAATCTGAGCCAATATCAGTTCAAAGATTCGGATGGCAATTATGTGCCGCAAACTGTTGAGGACACCGCGCTTGCAACGATCACATTTAAGAGTGGTGTTATCGGTCAGTGGGTCAACACGGGTGCCGCCCCCGGGCGCAGTATCGGCTATAACAGCTATCACGGAAGCCTCGGTTCCATCTACAGCAGTGGCGGATACCCACAATCGCCTGAGTTGCAGTTATGGGATGGGAACATTCAAGATCCGGAGACCTTGCAAAGTACCTACATGGCAAACCTTAGCATAGAGGAGAAAGATCGGTTGTTTCCGCACGGCATCACGGAAGGGGTGATGTTAGAGGTCTACGATTTTCTGGACGCGGTTCGCACGCGGCGTAGACCAGAGCTTGATGGGGTTGATGGCTTGAAAGCGCAGGCGGTCTGCAACGCGATTTATGAATCGGGGTGGATCGGTCAGGCGGTGAAATTCGATGATGTCTATAATGACAGAGTGACAGGCTTTCAAGATGAGATCAACGAGCGATGGGGGATTTAAGTACGCATTTGAAAGCCTGAATTCAGCCTGAAATGACGAGAAAAGAGCAGTATATGGAGTGGAAGTTTACGCTCGGTGTTGGTGGGGCGGTGGTGCGTGATGAGCAATTACTCTTGGTTCATCATGCCTACGGTGCTAAGATGTGGCAGATTCCGGGGGGATATGTCAAACCGGACGAATGCGCCTATGAGGGGGTTGTGCGGGAGATCTACGAAGAGACCGGCATCCGTGCAGCGGTTGATGGCTTGATTGGGGTGCGTCACCGCGTGAAGGAAGGCGATAATTCTACCTATCTTATCTTCGGGTTGACGCCGCTTTCATTGGACGATCCCGTTCCCGACGGACGCGAGGTTGATGACGCTGGATACTTTAGCCTTGCCGAGATCGAAGCGTTTTCACCAGATGAAATCCCTGCGCTCAATAGGCGGGTGGCTCGGTGTGTTTTGGGCAAGACGCCAAACATGCTGTTGGATCAAGGCGACCCAGATGGGCTTGATCGACCGTATAACCTTTACATTTGTCCTTGAATATCTTACGTTTCACGTATGAGGAGACTAACATGAATCAACGCGAACAGGAAACAATTGTCAATGCAGACCAACTCCAACAGGTCTGTAGCCAACTGTACCAAAAAGCCGGTGTTGCACGGGAATATGCCGATACCATCGCTCAGATGCAGGTTTTGATGGATCTGCGAGGCGTTCCGTCACATGCCACACGCGGTGTGCCGGGCTATGTGCGCGGAATGATTAACGGCGACACAAACCCGAATCCCGACATTAAGACGCTTGAAGATAACCCGGCGTCCGCGCTACTCGATGCCGATCAGGGGTTGGGGCACCTTGTTGCAATTCACGGAATGAACCTTGCCATTGAAAAGGCGAAGGCAACTTCGATTGGCATTGTGGTTGTTCGCAACAGCAAGCACTTCGGTGCCGCTTCTAGTCATGCGATCCGCGCGCTTGAGCATGACATGATCGGCTTTGCGACTACCAATGGAGGGGGCGTGAACGTTGCGGTCTTTGGCGCGAGGACGAACTCAATCGGTAACAATGCACTTGCTTTTGCCATTCCCGCTGGCGAAGAACCGCCGATAGTGTTGGATATGGCGTGTGGTGCGGCGGCTGCTGGTAGAATTGGGACAGCACGGATGTATAATCAGAAGATTCCTTTGGGGTGGGGCCTAGATGAGAATGGGGAGGAGACTGACGATCCGTCAAAGGTGGCAGCGATCTTGCCCGCTGCGGGACCGAAAGGTTCTGCGCTGGCGATTATTATGGATGTGCTGTGCGGACCGTTGGGGGGCGGACTGATGGGGATCAATAAAGCGTACAATCCACGGAACGCGCCGCCTGAGAAAATGGGGACCGCCCACTTCTTTTTTGCTATTAATGTTGCGAGTTTGACCTCGGTTGATCAGTTTAAGGAGGAGATGGACGAACAGATTCGCACAACCCGCAAAGCGAAACCGCGGGCGGGATTTGATCGGGTTACGCTTCCCGGTGAAATTGAATGGGAACTCACCCAAGAACGCCGCGCAAACGGTATTCCGCTCCACAAGTCTCAAGTGGTAACCCTTGAGGAGTTGGCAGATGAGTTTGGAGTGTCAGTGCCTTGGAAGTAGTCCTGATGCTCCTGTTAGTCCTGAAAGAGGTGTAGGACAATCGTAGGCACAGGTTGCCTAACCTGTCAATATGGTAGATTTTAGAATTACTTAGAGATGGTGAGCGAACCAAGTCACGGACCCTGCTCGCCGAGTTACGGCACACGGAGTGTGCCTACTACTATTAATGGCGCAGTTAGAAACAGCGCCTACCAAACTGGAGACCGGTAGGTGCGGTTTCCTAACCGCACCGGTTTGGAATGTCTCATTAATTCTAAGGTCCACTATAATTTTCTTCGGTGATGGTAAGTAGTTGATTCGCTTCAACATTTGTGAGTGTTTGTTCTGCACCGCTGGACCAGATGATTTTCACTGTTTCCGCTTTCGTTTCCGTCCCTAGCCCGAAGAGGAGGCGCAGGTCGTGTCCGGAAAGATAGCTTGATCCCGCTTGCACCTCCTTCATCTGGGAATGGGAGCGGGTTATAACTTCGACGCGTGCCCCAATCCCATCGCTATTACTGTTGACCCCAACGGTTTTTATCATCAGCCAGTTGTGTTTGTTTCCACCTTCGTTGCGGAGCAGCACTCCTCCCTGATTTAGATTCACCACAAAAATGTCGGTGTCGCCGTCGTTATCGTAATCGCCAAAAGTGGCACCCCGTCCCACCTTTTTGATAGAGAAATACTCGCCGGACCGCTCGGAGGCGTCTACGAAGGTTTCCTCCCCTGTGTTGAGGAAAAGCTGGTCTGTTTGTGCGTATTCGAGCGCGTCGGATTCCGTTGGATAGAGGTGGCCATTGGCGACAAAGAGATCCAGTGCACCGTCGTTATTGGCATCGAAGAACTTTGTCCCGAAAGCCAATTTCAGGAAACTGGCTTCCGCTAGACCCGCGACGTTGGTAAAGTCGATTAAGGCACCGCCTCCAGTGTTATGGTACAGTGTATTGGTTTCGTTGGAGAAGTTCGTGACGAAGATATCCAGAGTGCCATCGTTGTTATAATCCCCAAAATCAACTCCCATCCCACCTTCTGCCACACCGTGTTCGTTGTAGGCTGCGCCCGCAAAGGGACCGATATCCACAAAACGTCCGTCCCCAACATTGCGGTAGAGAAAATTGGGAGTTGTGTCGTTGGCGACATAGATATCAATACGTCCATCGTTATCGTAATCCCCACAGGTGACACCGAGCCCTTTGCCGTCGTTGTTATAAACACCTGCTTGCCTCGTTACGTCGGTAAATGTTCCGTCGCCATTGTTTTTGTAAAGGGTGTCTGAGATACCTGCGTAGACCTGCGGGTTGGAATAAATTCTCCGTCCACGCGGATCATACCAATCCCGATCTTTCGCTATATTATAATTGAGGTAGTTGACAACGTAGAGGTCTAGGTTGCCATCATGATTGTAATCCACGAAGGCGCAGCTTGAACTCCATTTTTGCCCGTCTCCCACACCGGCGTGAGTTGTGGCATTGGTGAATGTGCCATCGGCTTCGTTTCGATACAGGAGATTTTCCCCGAAATTAGTCACGTACAGATCTGAGTCGCCATCGTTGTCGTAATCTGCGGCAACGCAGCCCATGCCGTAGCCGGTGTCTCCTACGCCCGCCGTTGCAGTGACATCTGTGAACGTACCGTCTCCGTTGTTTTGATAGAGGATGTTCGTCGGTGGGTCAGGTGTTTCAAAGCCGGGCAGCGGTCCCCCGTTGACGATATACAGGTCTAAATCTCCATCGTTATCATAATCGAAGAAAACCGCGCCGGACCCCATGGTTTCGAGATAGAACTTGCGATCGCTAGCACCATTGATGTGTTTGAAGGCGATCCCTGCCTCTGCGGTTACATCAATGAATTGAACCGTTGTTTGTGCGTGGCAGCGCACGGCGAGGAGGTAGAATGTAAGGCAAAAACAGAAGTTTAGTTTTCTTTTCATGCTTTCTATTTTGCTCGGAGTTGTCGGGCGATTCGGAATTCTTGGGCGGCTTTTTTGGGTTCACCTAGCCGTTTATACGTTTCGCCGAGATTTTCGTGGAACTCTGGGTTGTGTGGGTCAAGCCGGATAGCAGTGGTAAATGACTGTGTCGCGTCCGAATACCTTCTTTGGAGGAACTGACTCATCCCAAGAGTATTATGTACTTTTGGTTCATCGGGAGCGAGGCGGACAGCAGTTTCACACATACGCTGCATGTTGTTCAGTTGGTTGAGTCTCATGTAACAGACCGCGAGTATATTGTAGACTTCCCAGTTGTTGGGACTAAGTTTGATGGATTGCTCTAAAGGTGTAATGGCTTTCTCAAATCTACCGTATTGGGCGTGAAGGCGGCCAAGTTGATGCCAGCGTTCGGGGTTATCCGGATTCTGTTGGAGAGCGATTTCAAGCTGCGAAACGAGATTCATATAAGGTTTGAGACTTTGGTATTTTCTAATCAGTTCGGCACCTTTCTGGACGCTCCCTTGTCGAATATATGCGTTTCCCAGACTGTAGTATGCCCGAATCTGATCCGGATCTAATTCGATTGCTTGTTGAAAGCAGGTAATTGCATCATCAAATTTGCTCTGTTTCAGATAAGCCATGCCGAGATCATAGTATGGGTGGTAAGGATAATCCGGGGAGATTTTGGGATTTAATTCGATTGCTCGGCGCAACGCCTGAATCGCCTCTGGATACTGATTTCGTCTGAAGTGGGCAACGCCAAGCATCTGGTATGCGCTCGGATTGGGATCTAGCTTGATTGCGGTTTGAAGAGATTCGATTGCCTCTGTGGTTTTGGCGAGGTACAACAGGTAGATACGTCCCAGGAGACGGTGCGCTTCCGCACGGTTGGGATTGGTTTGAATGGCTTTTTTGAGCGATTCTACAGCGATCAGATAATTCTCGCCTTTACTTAGGTCTAGTCCACGATTGTAATATTCCACGAAGGCAGAGGATGCGCTGCTGTCGGAGGGAGGCACTGATGCTTGTTCCGAATGTCCTTTGTGATCGCTTGGAGAAACATCAGATCCGGTATCTACTATCTGACGCTTTGAGCGCAGCGTCAATTTTTTGAGTTCGATAGTCGTGTATTGTGTTTCACCTTCGGTAATCTGAATGAATTGGTCGAGGGGTACGTTATGGAACGTTTGTGTGAGTCCGGTGGTGTGCCAGAAAATCTCAAGCCTCTCGATTTTTTCCGCCTTTCCTAAGCCGATTGTCTGCCGAAGTGGATTGGCACCGAAGCTGCCTCCACTGTTGACATGTTTATAGATCGAGCGTCGCTTTCCGTTTTCGACGATTTTAGCATGGATGCGCGCCCCAATTGCTGACCGGTTGGAATCCACACCGACAAGTTTAATCGTGAGGAAGTGGTTTCCGAAGCCAGGATTTTCATACAGGACGTTACTATATCCATCGCCCGGAAAAGCCCCGCCCATCTGCTCGAAGATGTCCTGATCGCCATCGTTGTCGAGGTCGGCGAAGACGACGGCGTGCCCCTTCTGCAGATGCCCAAACCCTCCAGTGTAGGTTACATCCACAAAGTCTATGCCCTGCCGATTTCGATACATGACGCTTGGCATGAGATTTTTATAGTCCGGATATCCGGTGCCGAGATAAAAGTCGAGATAGCCGTCGTTGTCGAGGTCTCCAAAGTTTGATCCCATCGGTGCATTGGGTTGTACCAGATTGCGTTGTTGTGCGACCTCCTTGAAGGCACCCTGCCCAGCCCCGCGATACAGATGTGGTAATCCGCCCGCGCTCAGATCGGGACGGTTGTGATAAGCCGTTCTTGATTCTGTCCCTGATGCAGGAGGTGGTGCGCCTATGGAGATGTTGAGGGCGTTTGCTGCGAGATGTGAAATGCCAGCGGAATAGGCGGACACATACAGGTCCAACGCGCCATCGTTGTCAAAGTCCCAGAACCAAGCGGGAAAACTGTGCATCGGCAGGTCGATGTTGAGCTGCCTTGCTATATCGGTAAAGGTGCCGTTTCCGTTATTGTGATAGAGGCGATTGGCACCTTTGAAATTGGATACATATAGGTCAGGAAACTGATCCGCATTGTAATCGCCCCAAATCACCGACTTGGTAAAGCGGTCGTTTTGTACACCGGCTTGTGCAGCCACATCGGAGAAAGTGCCATCGCCATTATTGCGGAATAGTTGACAGGGGGCATTGAATGCTTCGGTAGATTCATTTCCAATGTACAGATCGAGATGGCCGTCGTTATTGTAGTCACTCCAAGATGCGGTCTGAGTGGGATAGTGCACCTCGCCGAGACCGGCATCGAAGGTTACGTCTGTGAACGTGCCATCGCCGTTATTACGGATCAGAGAATTTGGGTGTTGACCTGCTGCCTCTAACCAAGCACCGCGCAAAACAAGGATATCAACGTGATCATCGTTGTCGTAGTCGGCTTGGAGAAGGTTCAATCCACCGTACAAGCCTAGCAAGCCTGCGCGTTCCGTCTGGTCTGAGAAGGTTCCGTCCCGGTTGTTTCGGAAAAATCGGATTTGTCCGCTGGGATCCCATGTCGAAACGACGATATCTAGGTAATTGTCGTTGTCGAAGTCATCAGCGATCGCCCCACCGGATAGATCGAATGTATCGAGCCCCAGATGTGGTGCGATATTGGTGAAACGGGGCATTTCTTCTGCGGATTGGAACGCTTCTGGGGGAAGGAGATATGGTTTGGGCACCTGCTCTGGATAACCTCCGACTGTCATGTAAGCGATGTTGAGTAGCCATCTCGCCTCTAGATGGAGCGGTAATTCAACCGTTGTGTTTCGCAGCACTTCTGTGAGGTAGGTTATTGCCTGTAGTGAACTTTCTTGCTGGGTGTGAATCCCGCCATCTCGTAGCGGCAGAATGCAGCTATCGGGGTTGCTCGCAATTCCGATCTGGTTGGGGCAGCAATTCAGTGTTTCGCCCTGTCGCATGTATGCTACACCGAGGCGGAATAGGGTCTGATTCGCCATCAATGGGGAGAGTTGTCCTCGCAATTGGGATAGCAATCGTCCCGCTTGTGTGAGTTGATCGATTGCGGCTTGTTCATTGCCGAGCCGAAGTTCCGCCTCTCCTAGCTCTGTGTGGAGACGCCATCGGTTTAGATTTGAAGCATCAATGGGTAAGTTGGCGAGATGTCTACGCAGCTGGCGTGCGATTCCTTCGCCTAGGTAATTGTTCGTCTCGGCAGTTTGATCTGCAATCTGCTTGAGGGTGGAGAGCATCCTTTGATGGCTGGCTATCGCCGTATCGGTATCGGAGGAAACGTTCCCTATTATGACGACGGATGTGCCGACAACGATCAGGGCAAGCATAGTGCGGTGGAAGCCCCTCAAATATGTTTTAATTAGTGATTGCTGCACGGCTTGAATTGTCAAATTGAAGTTCGTAGAAGAGCGCGCTGAGTCGTTAAAATTTCGCTTGATAATTGGCATTGGTGATGCTACTCTAAAGGGTGATGAACTGCAACTCTCGGCTTACAATTGAGGTCGGTTCACGGAGGAGTTAATTTTGAAAGACATTCAAACGTTCAAACATTCCGATGAGAATCGTCATCTGGAGGCACTTGTTGATGAGTTGGATCCCAACGGTGCCCCCCAAATTCGCTGGATTTATCGCGCTGCTCGACATATCAGGGAGGATGGCAGGAGACTTGGTATCTTTTCCGGATCTTTCAACCCGCTCACCGTTGCCCATATCAAAATGATTGACGCGGCACAGAAGAAATACGATCTGGCTGAGATTCTGCTAATTTTGGCAAGGTCAAATGTTGATAAGGGTGTGTTTGGTCTTTCTCTCGCAGATCGTCTATTGATGCTCAAAGGATACGCTGCGAACCGGGAGGACTTTTCCGTTGCGGCTTGTAGCCATGGCAAATTTATTGAGAAGATTGAAGCGTTAAAGCCTGCGTACCCCGCCGGCACCCACTTTTCATTCATTGTGGGGTATGATACGTTCATTCGCCTGTTTGACCCGAAATATTATACCGATTTGCACGGTGCATTGGAAGCCCTTTTTCAGCAGTGTCGTTTCATCGTAGCCAACCGCCAAGACTATGATGCGGACGCAGTGGAACAAGTGATGGAAGCGCCGGATTACCGTCGTTATTCGGGAGGGATTGATCTGATTGAGTTGCCAGAATTTTATGCGGAGATTTCTTCGACCGACATCCGAGCACAGATTCAGGCAGGGAATTCAGTAGATCACCTTGTCCCCCGTGAAGTACAGGGATTCCTCAAAACGGTTCAGGCTTATCAGGCTTGAATACCTATCCGGGTTGGGGGTGTCCACTCATAGTGAATGACGACCCGGTTGGTCCTTGGACACATGTAAACCTGTTGATCTAAATGGTTGCAGCGCAGACATGTGCGGGACCGACTGCCTATCTGCGTTGAGAAAAAAAACTCACATTTCGTGGCAATCTGTTTCATCTGTTCCTGATTTGCCATTGTCAGGTGGAACACCTCAACCGACTCGCCTACAAGGTTGGTTACGCGATCTGTCCGCCCTTCTCCTTGCCATATATCGTTAATCAGTTCTTCCAAAATGGCGCGATAGGTCTGCTCTCCACTTGGCTCTGGCGAATGGAGGGTGATATCGTTTTGTAGGCTAGCTTGTATCAGTTTTTTTAACTGGCTCTCCTCCTTGTGATATTCCGCTCTCAATTCAGCCATAAAGTTTTCTCGAAATTCTTCCCAACCAATTTCTTTGGATTCCCACTGTGTAAGTAACTCTTTTGATGGTGCCAGTTCTGCGATGTTCTGCATAGCGGGAATTTTTTCGTAACAGATCGCGTATTTTTTGTCCGTCTTGCTGGCTGCGGCATTTTCCACTGAATTCAGATATAGCATGATATTACCTCTTTTCTGTTAGAAATTATCGTGTCTTATTTAAGAAAAAACGTGTTCTTCACCGTGGGTGCGGCGAAGGATTATTTTAACTCTCTTTAAGAACGGCAAGATTACTAATCTTGATACAAAAAGCGTATCAGCGATTTTTTTAGGGAGTTTTTTTAGGTTTAATCTACTGTCGTACACATGGAGGTGGAAGCGTTGTATGACGTGTTTTTTAACTTGGCATTACATTTGCATGGAGGAATACAATGACACAAACAGGGACACAAGTGGTTGTTAGACCAGACAATAGCGTAGGAACAAAGGCGACTGAGATTCGGTCGCCGGGAAGGGGTGAGGTGCTTGTCGAGACAGTGTCTACGCTGATTAGTGCGGGCACAGAACTCGGCACGCAAGAGCAAGGACGGACCGACGATTTTACCCCCGGTTATTCAAACACCGGGCGGATTGTTGAAATCGGTGAGGGGGTGGAGGGCTACGAAATCGGGGACCGTGTGTTGTCGCTGGGCCGCCACGCAAGTCATGTAACTGTGTCCGCTGCACCACAATCGCTGGCGAGGCTGCCGGATAGTGTGTCCTTCGATGAGGGCACTTTTGGTGTGCTTGGAAGTGTTGCGATGCACGGTGTGCGAAAGGCACGGATTGAGCTTGGTGAGTTCGCGTGCATTACGGGGATGGGGCTCGTCGGACAGTTGGCGTTGCAGCTTGCGGCGCAAACCGGTGCTGAATTGCTTTTTGCCATTGACTTAAGTGATCCCCGGTTGGAGGTGGCAAAGGCTTCGGGAGCGACGCACGCCCTGAATCCGAGCAGCTGTGATCTCCGCTCCGAAGTTGACAGTATCACCGAAGGGCGCGGATTAGATGTTACCATTGAGGCTTCTGGCTACCCGGAGTTGCTGCCAATTGCGTTCGACATGGCGCGGATTGGTGGACGAATCATGGCGTTAGGGTCAATCTGGCACCGCAAGGTCGAGGTGGACTTTATGGACTTCCATCTGAAGGAACTCACCTTAGTTGGGTGTCATCAGCCGAAATGCCCGACGGTTGCGACACCTGCGTTCCCTTGGACGCAGCAATATAACCGACGGCAGATTTTGAAGATGATTGAGCGTAGCGAAATCAATGTGAATCGTTTAATCACACACCGATTGCCTTATACGGAAGCGGGTGAAGCTTACCGGCTGCTGCGCGATGAGCGCGATAAGTCGTTGGGGGTTGTGTTGACTTGGTAGGGACAGGAAAGGAATAATACGTAACGAGTATTGCGTAAGATCTTTGACGTATTACGCATTACTCGTTACATAGCCTCTGTGCCTGATTTAAGCCTAACTATTCAGAGGATAGCGAAATGGAGCAGACAAACATCACAGCGCGAGAAATTCGATTATTTGCGATACTCGCGCTCGTAGCAGGGATCATTTTTGACTACTTATTTTTTGGAAAGGCAATCGGGGTTTCATATCCGTTGTTTGTGGCTATTTTCTACTGCCTATTCTGGGTTGCTTCGCGCAGACAGGTTTCATTCCAGATTAGCTTTGGTTGGTTTCTGTTTATCCCTATTTTATTGCTCTCGGCAGCGTTCGCCATCCATTCAAACCCGGTGTTGCTTGACCGCAATTTTGTCCTGATTCCACTGCTCCTGCTTGTTCAGACGACACTGCTTGTCTATGGATATGAGTGGTCTAGCGTGCGATGCGTCCTCCGTCTTATAGGTAGATTGAATCACCATATTTTTGCCAATGTACCAAAGGTATTATTGGAACTTATTTCGCTAGCGAAAGCCGTGGATGAAATTGCGCCTGAGAAGCGTAAGACTCTCAAAAACATCTTCATCGGTTTGATAATCTCCGTGCCTCTCTTGATTATTGTGATTCCATTGCTTGCGTCGGCAGATACGGTCTTTCAGAAATTTCTCGCCGATATTCTCAAACCCTTAGAATCTATTGGTTCTATTCCTCTCGCCGAGCATGTGGGAGTTATTGGGATTATCACAGCGTTGCTGTTTGGTTATTTGGCTGTTGTACTAAAGGCAGAGGTGGAGGGGGTGTCCGTACCGGTGGGCAGAGGTACAGGAGGCTCGGACGCTACGATCGTTGTTACGGTTCTGGTGATGGTAAACGCCGTCTACATTCTGTTCTGTGCGATTCAGTTCACATACCTTTTTGGTGGTGAGGCAGTGATCCGCTCTATCCCTGATTACACTTACGCAGAGTACGCGAGACGGGGGTTTTCCGAGCTGATTGTTGTTACTGTTATTAACCTAAGCATTTTACTGATAGGTCTGCGCGTCACAAAAAATGACGGAAAGTTAGATCGCTTGGTTCTTGCGCTACGCTGTCTGCTCGTACTTTGCACCGTAATTATGCTCTACTCCGCACACCTGAGATTGAAGTTGTACGAGGAAGCGTACGGCTACACCCACGCACGGATTTTCGCTCACACATTTATCGGCTTGCTTTTTGTGCTGTTTATGCTTACCCTTTACAAGCTCTGGCGGCGGGAATTCCCTTTGTTCAAAGCCTTTGCTATCGCGGCGTTGCTTACCTATACCACCCTGAATTATGTCAATGTTGACGCAGTGATTGCACGGAAAAACGTCGATAGGTACTTTACGACCGGTAAGATAGATCTTGACTATTTGCAGGAGTTGTCCTACGATGCGATACCGGAATTGAGGCGTTTGAGTGTTGTGGACAGTGGAGATGTTGCTGGACAGAAAATGGCAACATTTCTTAGCGATAAAGGGACGGAGTTGGGGGCGCAAAGCCCTTGGCAATCCTACAATTTCTCGAAGGCAAAGGCGAAGCGAATTCTGTCTGAAATTGATCAGTGATTTTTATAGGTGGGCTACTACCTAGCATCAACCGCAGAGACGCAGAGAACAAGAAAAGAGGAAAAACACCTTGGCTCATGTTAAGAAACCGTGCTACAGAAACCGAGTTTTTGACAAGCACGGGCGGGGGGACCCCGCCCCTACGATTCTCTTTATGCTTTACACTTTCCTTTTACATGAATCTCAATCTTTGTTGATGGTGAAGCCGTGTGCTTTGCCGTAGCGGGGTAGCCAGTAGTCAAACCATGTATCCTCGCAGCGCTCGTCGCAGAACTTTAAGGATTTGCTATCGTATTCTACGCGCCATAAACGTCTGACCAACATCTTTCCACAGAGATCGCAGTGGTGAATTTGTGTGGCGTATAGTGCATCGGAAATCGGTTCCCACTGAGCCATCAGGCTATCCCCCTTTCACGGCGCAAGTCCGCTGTCCCACCTTCATCAACGCGCCAGGTTCCTGCTTCCTGAACAAGCGCCACGGCGTATATATCCCGTGCTTCCTCGTGGGATACCAAGCCTTCTCGGAAATCGTTCAGAACCTCGCTTGGATCGCGCTTTTCAGCCGGTCCATATCCACCGCCGCCCGGACTGACGATTCTGATTTCATCGCCGGCTTGGATTTGGATGTCGGCGAATTTGTTGGGTGAGGGAGTTCCATAGACTTCGGAGAAGGTCCGCCAACGATCATCTCCCTCTTTCCGAATCCGCACAGCGCCGCTCGCTCCTTCTTGTCCGCCAAAGAGTCCCCACGCCCCCGTCTCATGCCTGTCCATAAAACTCGAAACCGTGATTTCCGGTGCGAGTGCTTCGATAACCCTTTCACTGCCGCAGCCGCCGCGATGCTGACCGTGCCCGCCCGAATCCTCGACGATGCGATACCTTTTTGTTATCCAAGGGTAGCGTGTTTCAAAGACCTCGACTGGCGTATTCCGGCAGTTTCCGTTGATTGGGCACTGCGTATGATTGCCGTCGCCGGTCGCCTTGCCACCCCAGCCACAGCCATCAATGTGGTAGTTTGCGTAATATTGCCCTGTATTGGGGTATATCCCTCCGAAAAGAAAGTTGCAAGCACTGGCACCGGTCGCCGCAGCGACGCGCTCCGGCACAGCACCTGATAGGCAGCCGAACAGGACATCGACGATTCGCTCATGGATCTCGGAATTGCCGCCGACACTGGGCCCCGGGTGTTTCACGTTCACAACTGTGCCCGGCGGGACAATCAGTTGAATTGGTCGATAGCAGCCTGAATTGCGGGGGATGGTCTGGTCGGTGATATTGAGCATTGCGTTGAACGTTGCGGATGCCGTCACACCGTACGTGCAGTTACAGGGACCACGCGCTTGGGGACTTGAGCCAGTGTAATCAAAGAGGATATGGTTGTCGTCTACAATGGCTGTGCAGTTGATTCGATACCGTTTATCAGGAACGACACCGTCATTTTCGATCCAGTCGTCGAATTGGTACTCGCCGTTGGGGATGTCTCGAATCTCTGCTCGCATCCGTGCTTCCGAATAGTCCATGAGCTGCTTCCCTGCGGTGAGCACTTCATCGAATCCGTAGCGGTCAAGCAGTTCGTGGAGCCGTCGTTCTGCTACGTTGAGAGAGCCAAGCATCGCGTGGAAATCGCCCCAAGAGGTGCGCGGTGTCCGGTGGTTTTCGAGGATAATTTTCCAGATATCCTCAACGGGCTCGCCCTCTCGAATAATCTTGATCGGCGGCAATCGGAGACCTTCTTGATACACCTCCTTGGCATCCGCCGCAAAACCGCCGACCGCTTTTCCACCAATCTCGGTGACGTGTGCAATATTGCCGATGAATCCGTATAACTCACCGTCGTGGTAGACCGCTTGGATCACTGTATGCTCCGGCATGTGACATCCGCCGCGATAGGGGTCGTTGTGCATCACCACATCGCCGGGCTTGAAGTTCTCCAGACCGATTTCAGCGATTGTCCACTGCATGGTATAGAGGATCGCGCCGATCTGTGCGGGACAAAACTCCGCATAAGCGACCATCTCGCCATCACGGTCAAAAATGACACAGGAAAAATCCAGTCCTTCGTTAAAAATGGAGGAGTATGAGGTCTTCATCATCGCCAATCCCATCTCACGACAGGTGTTGACGAGGTAGTTGTTGATGATGGTGAGTGTGACGCTGTCGATCGGTTTTTCTGTTTGCATTTATTTCCTCAATCAGAAATTGATGGTAGCATAGTTGATTACACCCCCGGCTGAACAATGAATAGCCCTATGATAGTTTACTCCAAAGAGTTCGTCTTGGCAAATCAAAGTTTGTATGTGCTAATCCTAAAAAGTAGGGGCTATCACTAGGGAACATTCTTAACAGTCCAACTTCTGTCAGGATTTTTGCTGGCAGCAAAATTGGTACTGTAGAGCATATCTTTGTCTATATCGTCATATACACAAATATAAGCATCATCATCAATTGGTTCAATCTTAACTGGGATTCCAAAGACTTCGGTGTGAGCAGTTTGTTGACTTGATCGACATCCACCACCATCTTCGCTAACAAAAAAGAGGACCGGTTTCTGATTCGCAACGTAAGTGCAGCTTTCTCCCGGTTGCAATGTCATTCCAACAATGCAAGTTCCTTTGTCAACAAGCGTGTCACGAAGCGGGGGTGGCGGTTCATTGATGGCGACCTGAAACGTTACCGGTATCGAGGTGTCATTGTTCTGTCCACTGCTGTCTGTGGCAGAAACAGTGATTATTGCCATTCCCACTCCATTTCCAGTTATAGTAAGGGAATCCTCATCAACTGAAACAGTAGCAATATTCGTATTGTCAGAAGAAGCATTGATGATATGTGTATCGTCAACATCGGCATCGGTGATATAGACACGGACCTTCCGTGTATTGCCAACATCAAGTGTTTTATCGGTTATTGTTTCAATTGACGGTTGGTTGTTATCCTCTTCAAAAGTGCCACAACCAACGAAGAGCAGGGAGGTAAATAGCAGGATTGATAAGGTTGCGCCAAAGATTTGTACCCAGAGCGGGTTGGGTTTCATTTAGATCTCCAAATGATTTTTTCTCCTCGATTTCAATCAGAAGGGAACATAATTCCGAGAAAAGAAGATACCAAAAAATACGGAATGGATTACCATTGCATCTCTTTGACTTTTACAGATTTCGGGATTTCAAACTGAAGGATTGGGGGTGGTGGTTGTGCGTTGGGTTGTGGATTGCTGTAGACGACGCGTTCATGTTCCAGAATTTCGGATTTAGGACCATATAGACTAGAAGTAACCTCCATAGGGATATGACTATCGCCGAGTTTGGTGTGGTTTCGGTAAATTGATTTTGCGGTGAGTTTGTCGTCGGAGGTTTTGACTTCAGTAGAGATGAGTTTACCAGCCCGACTACCCAGAACAATGGTGCCGAGTTGATCCTGCCCTTTCTTAGGTGGTGCCCAATAGGTGTAAAGTACATCATCGGCTATCTCATGTTTGTCAAGGGAATACCCGATGGCGGTCAAACCATATTCTGCTTGTGTTGACTGGGTGATAGCTTCAACAAATGGAAGCGGAATTCGGCCTTTGGCGATAAAGCGGAGCGCCTGATTTTCGAGGGGATAATAGATTTCCAGCACCTTATCCTGCACAACCACTATCTGCTTGAGCGGTTCCGTAACCTCAACGACAACCCGCGCTGCCTTTACATCGTAGTGGAGGGTGCCGGTTGTTGTCTCCTTTTCGTCACCTTCGGTCAGTTCTTGTGTAAAGTCGAGGGAGAGGGTTTTTAACGGTGTGGCGTGGAGTGTTGTGCAAAAAAGGATGCTAAATAAAAAGCGAAGGATGAGTCTGAAGTTCTTGGACATCTGTTTTTTTAATAAGTAGTATGGTAGCTAGTGTCTAGCACTTGCCGCCATGTTGCTTTTGAGTGAAATTGAATTTGTGTCCCTATCGTTAACGCTTTTGATGTCTACTGTAGTATCAATCGGCTTATTGTGGACAAGCGAGTCAACTAGTCTTGGTGCTGCCGAGATCATCTCTGCGATATTTGCTAGGGTTATCTGTCGCTCGACAATAATCGTTCCGACAGGTTTTTCCTGACTCAAGCGCACGATAATCTTCTTACCTAGACGGCGCAAAACAAGGCGATAAGCACTCGCTGTGGCGGGTGACTCGTAAACAGGATCGATAACCGACATGCCCTGTTTACGCAGCTCATCACACACCAGCATCGCCGCAGTCTGTGCGTCGGATTCGGGGATACCCGGATGGTCTCCAATCAGGCAGACAGCGGGGGTATCAGCCTGTGCAGTTGCGGAAATAACGGGTAAAATGAGCAAAGCAAAGCCAAACAAATAGCTCCAAATCCTTTTCATGTCTCTTCAATCCTTTCTCAGCAATTCCCTACCGAAGTAGGTTTCGGTTGACATTTAGGTGGCAAGATATGAATCTCGACCTACAGGCTACTTGATTTCTCGGGTAAAAGCCTGTTTTGGAGAGTAGGCAGCGAACCTACCCTCCAAAAGTGTCAATCCGATTAGGCTTTATTGCTTTTTGAAGACGATAGTTTCGCCATCGTCGCTGTTAAGTGTGAGGGTATTCCCACTTCTAGACCATGTGCCGGTGTCTTCGTCTGCACCGCCAAAAAAAGTCGTTGCTTCTCCTTCCGTTGTGATTGTGAGTGTGTAGTTGGAGCCGGATAGGGAGTAAGTACCCATTACTTTAACTGAGCTCTGTAATGAAAATTCGGTGTCTCCCTCTTTCACTTCAAGCTTTACAGCGAATTCCGCTTCCATCGTTTCATCACTATTAAAGGTCCAGTTGTTAGTAACAATAGAAAAATTTATGCTTTCTTCTTCTAAATCTTCTGCAAGAGTTTGTTCTAAACTCTGACCATCAACGGTATCGATTTCCCATGTGCCGACCCAATCATTGTCATCATCAGCCTCATCGCCACCACAGCCGGTGATTCCGACAGTAAGAACCGCACAAAGGGTAACTAGCCACAAAAACGAACGGGGGATTACTTGTCCAAACATTTTTTCTCCTTTTTATAGTGGATTCTAAAAACAGATAGACACTTTCGCTCCCCATGTTTGGTAGGCGCTGTTTCCAACTGCGCCGATGCGGTGCGGTTAGAAACCGCACCTACTGGGGTGATAGCCCGGATTTTCCCCTCGCCGGTACAGAGTGTCCAACTTAATTTTAAACTTGGCTCATGTAAAGAAATCGTGCAACAGAAACCGAGTTTTCAAGAAAAAACTCGGTTTATCTTCATTCTCTGCACTCTCTTTTTATATGAGCCTTAAACTTTACTATAGTTAATAAACTTAGGACTTACGCGGTTGAACGCTTAAAGTCCTGTAGTTCGGCGATTCATCGCCGTAGGACACAATTTCCAACGCCCGATGAATCGGGCAACTACAGCAGGAGCGCCATCAAGCATCCCGTAGGGAACAACGATCGTTGTTCCCTACTGAAGTGCGTAACTCCTATAAACTTTAGATTTTTGAACTGAGTGTAAAAGGAAAACAGGCAACCAATGCCTGTCTTTCCTATTTCAAAATAAGCATCCTTCGTGTGGCGGAAAAATCGCCCGTGGACAGGTGATAGAAGTACAGGCCGCTTGCCACCTGCTCACCGAACTCGTTCCGACCATCCCAATAGATTGCTTTTGACCGACTCTCGTAGAACGCTGCTCTCTGATGCCCGATATCGAGGGTACGGACAACCTGACCTGCCCTGTCGTAGATAGTCAAGGTCACGAAAGCGTCCTCTGCCAACCGGTACGGTATCCATGTCTCTGGATTGAATGGATTCGGATAATTGGGCAACAGCACAGTTTCTTTCGGAATCAGTGCTGCGAGGAGTTGCTCTAAGAAGAGAATACCTTTTAGGGCTGCTGGGTCTGTGAGGTCGAGTTGCCGTGCGTGGGAAAGCCACAGTTTTACATCCGCTGCGGTGAACATTTCAAGCACCTGTGGATGTGCCGAAGGCGCGGTCCCAGCATTGTCTAGCGCGCCAGCAACCACGAGGAGATCCTTAGCGTTTACAACGCCATCCCCGTTGACGTCTGCGGCATTTGTCCCTGTTTGCCCGTAATTCGATGTCACCAACACCACATCTTCGATACTCACCACACCATCGTTGTTTGCATCAGCCTCTAGGCCGGCGGTGACGGGTATTTCTGCTGTGAGTGCGGATCCGTTGTACCCTGCTATGGCGCCCGCTTCCACCGTGAAGATTAGGCGGCTGTCAGTTTGGATATTACCGTTAAATGTCAGTTCAACCGTCACCACTGTATCGCTGATGCGGTCTACATCGTAAGATCTGAAGGTGACACCGTCAATACCGGATACCGTTATGGCACGTCCAAAGGTATAACTAGAATCTTTGTAAACTCTACCGCTGAGTGCCAGTGTAACAACACTCTCATCCAAGGTTGACTCTGTCAACGGAGATACAGTTGAAGCTGCCAATGACTCTGTACTCGCGCTGACGGGCACTTGTGCGGTGAATGCAGCACCACTGTAGCCTGCGATTGCGCCTGCTTCCACAGTAAAGGTGAGAGTGGCATTGGCGTCAAAATCCCCGGAGAATGTGAGTTCAACGGTTACTTGTGTGTCGCTTACACGGTCTACATCAAATGTGCCGACAGTGACACCGTCAATGCCGGATACAGTCACGGCACGTCTGACGCTGAAACTGGAGTCTTCATAAATCCTACCACTTAATGTCAGTGTGACCACACTTTCATCCAAGGTTGTCTCCGTCAATGGAGCGATAGTTGATGCTACCAATGACTCCGTACCCGAGGCGACGGGGACTTGTGCAGTGAATGCAGCACCACTGTAGTTTGTTATAGCCCCTGCGTCTACGGTGAAAGTTAGTGTACTATCGGTGTCTATGTTACCGTCGAATGTCAGTTCAACTGTCACCACAGTATTGCTAACACGGTCTATGTTAAACGTGCCAACAGTGACGCCTGGGACGCCAGAAACTGTCACAGCATCTCGAATCCTGAAACTGGATCGCTCGTAAGTCCTGCTATTGAGTGTGAGGGTTACGACGCTTCCATCCAGCGTCGCTTCTGTTAACGGAGCGGTAGTTGAGGCTACCAATGACTCCGTACTCGCGCTGACGGGGACTTGTGCGGTGAATGCGGCGCCACTGTAGTTTGCGATTGCACCTGCGCCTACAGTAAAGGTGAGGGTGGCATTGGTATCAAAATCGCCGTTGAATTCAAGTTCAACAGTGACTTGTGTGTCGCTTACGCGATCTACACCGAACGTTCCAACAGCAACGCCCGATATGCCGGATAGAGTTATAGCATCTCTGATTCTGAAAATCGATCTCTCATAACTTCCACCACTCAGGGTAAGTGTGACAACACTCTCATGAAGTGTTGTCTCTGTTAACGGAGACGCCGTTGAGGCTGTTATCCCATCTGGCTGGCTCTCGCTGCTGCCGGGCGTTTCATCGCTATCTGTGTCACTGCTGGCACCAAGTTCCTCTATTTTCCATGAGCCACTGGAGAGTTCTGTCGCAACTAGGTGGTAACTCTCACCATTTATGGTTGTCGTAATACTCAGTGAACCACCGATGGATACGTTGTTGAACCACGAGGGTAATCCGGGGATGTCCAACTGTGCATTGCCGTTATCAAGCACAGAAAATGTGGCGTCGGTGTCGGGGTAGGTGCAGCTCTCTCCGGGCGCGAGAATATCCCCAACTTGACAGACCGAACCTGATCTCTGGGTTGCGGAGGTTTCGGACGTGACTTCCCACTGGCGAACCCTGCCGTCCTGACTTCCGGTAACGAGCGTATTTCCGTCGAAGGCAACGCTCTCAACGGGCGAATCATGCCCAAGCGTGGCTTTGTGTTCTGGTACATGAGGATCCCACAAACGTGCTACCCCGTCGGTACTTCCCGTTGCAAGCAGATCGTTGTCAGGACTAAAGGCAACGCTCAAAACAGGTGACTCATGCCCAAGCGTGGCTTGGAGTATCTCTGTGTGGGTATCCCATAATCCGACTAAGCCATCAGTACTTCCACTGGCGAGTAGGGCCCCATCAGGACTGAAGGCAACGCTCAAAACGCTATCCATATGTGCTTCGAGCGTGGCTTCGAGCGTCTCTGTGACCGGATCCCATAATCGGACGGTGCCGTCAGCACCTCCACTGGCGAGTAACGACCCGTCAGGGCTGAAGGCAACGCTCAAAACATTACCTGTATGTCCTTGGAGTGTGGCTTGAAGCGTCTCTGTGATGGGGTTCCATAGTCGGACTGTGCCATCCGCACTTCCGCTGGCGAGCAGCGACCCATCAGGACTGAAAGCAACGTTTAAGACGTTACTGGTATGCCCTGGGAGCGTGGTTTGGAGTGTATTTGTGTTGAGGTTCCACAGTTGGATTGTGCTATCAGCACTCGCGCTGGCGAGTAGCGGGTTATTGGGACTAAAGGCGATATTGTTGATAGTTGAGCTGTATGTGAGTGTGGTATGGGGTGCCACCGTATACGAATCCCCCAAGTGAATAAGGTTTGAAACGACAACACCAATTATCCCTCCGTTAGGGAAGACCGTCATACTTGAGAGACTATCTGTATGCCAGACAACAGTGGCAATGAGACGGATGCCGAGGTCAACGACACCGACGGCGATTAGAACAGTGCCGGCAGCTACCCCCAGAGCCGTCCCAGCCGCACCGACGGCTAACCCAACAGCTGTTCCAGCCGCACCGATAGCTGTACCAACAGCACCTCCGACAGCACCGACAGCGTCACCAATAGCACCGACAGCGCCCCCACCGTAGCTAACACCTTGTGCCCAACACATCAGTAAAGCGGTCATTAGCATTAATAGGATAAGTTTTTGATTGACAGCCATGTTCTTCATTAGAAAACTCCTTTTTATGCAGTTGGATTACATCACGTTATGGAGAGTTGGAAGGGTGGAAGCCCCATCCCTTTTTCGTCTCCTTTTCCGCTAAAACATTCCCACTTGATGATGAACATCATAGGGCGGGGCAAGATGCCCCGCCTACGGGGTGTGATGTGTTGGAAGGGTTTCTTTTCTACTTCAAAATAAGCATCTTCCGTGTGGCGGAATAGTCTTCGGCGGACAGGTGATAAAAATACGCACCACTTGCTACCTGCTCCCCAACTCGTTACGCCCATCCCAGTGGATGGCTTTCGACCGGCTCTCATAGAATGCCACAGTTTGATGCTCAATGTCAAGTGTACGGACAACCTGACCGCTGCTGTCATAGATGATCAACGTCACAAAAGCGTCCTCTGCCAACCGATACGGTATCCACGTCTCCGGGTTGAACGGATTGGGATAGTTGGGCAATAGAGTGGTTTCTTTCGGAGTCAACACTGCGTGGAGTTGTTCTAGCACGGTAATGCCACGCAGATAGGAAGGATCTGTCAGTGCCAATTGCTGTGCTTGGGTAAGCCAACTTTGGACATCAGTAGCGGTGAGCAGGTCCAATGCCTGTGGGTATACGGAAGGTGCTTCTGCTTCATCAGTAAACGCACCGGCAACGAGAACGAGGTCAACGATATCGATCAAACCGTCTCTGTTGAGATCCGCACTGTTTTGTCCCCTATCACCGAGACGAACACCAACGATTGTCAAATCTAGGATGTCCACCACACCATCGCGGTTGATATCCCCCAAAATTGCTTCTGCTGGTTCTGGGGGTATAGTTACCACCCCATTTTGGATGGCAGCTTCCCACCGTTTTCCATCTGAATCGACAAGATAAACTTGGGATAGAGTCAACGTGGATGGCTTAAAGTCGCCAACCTTGAACGTGAGAGAGGCAAGTGTGCCGTCTCCGTTGGCTGCACCGGTGAGTGTGTTTGCGGTGAGTCTCACTTTTTGAGCCAATATTGATTCCGTAGGAGACGTATCGATCCAGTAGTCAACGATATCCGCAAAAAATACACCTTCTGGTAGATAGTCGCCTTTGGTGAAAGAGAGCCCGAAGCTATTAAACAGGGTAAGGGTGGGATTAGGTGACGCGATAGGTTGGAGCGCGTTGAAATCAAACGATACGGCTACCTGATAGCCTACGACGTTTTCTCCGCCTACGATATTGACACTAAATGTCAACTCCTCTCCGACATCAGGGGATACTACCAACAAGGGCGAAATACTCACCGTGGCATCTGATTTTTGTATCGCAGTGACAGGAATTTCTGCGGTGAACCCCTGATTGTAACCTGCGACTGCGTCTGCCTCCACGGTAAAGGTGAGGGTGGCATCGGCGTCAAAATCCCCGTCGAATGTGAGTTCAACCATCATCTGCGTATCGTCTAGGCGCTCCACATTCCACGAGACAAAGTCGACCCCGTCAATGCCAGATACTGTCACCATCTCTCCCCATATAAATTCCTCGTAAGTTCCTCCGGCAAGTGTGAGTGTGACTACACTCCCATGCAGGTTTGCTTCTGTTAGCGGTTCCTGAGCTGAGGCAGTTATCGTTTGTCCATAGCTGCCCTGTACACCGAAACCTATCAAGAGTGTAACCCAGATGAACATAAGGTCTTTTCGATTCACAACTTGTGTTTTCATAAAAGACTCCTTTTCATCGGTTTTCGATTGCAACATGCAATCGGGTTTTTGGGAAGTTCGAGGTTTGGACTCAGCCTTCCTTTAACGATTGTTTGAAACGAATCATAAACCTCCCTTTCGTTGATGATACCGTGCTTTGGCTCGGTCCCTACACTGTTGGCAGGTTTTATACAATGTACCGTTCCGCTTGACGCTGGGAATCACACGGTTGCCGCAATAGCATCGACCCCGCTCTTGATATTTCACACGACGCTGGTTGTAAGCGGCGATACAGTTGTCACAACGCTTGTAACCAGGACGCACCGCCCGACCACACCAGCAGCGTCCCTGTGCGTGATACCGACGCTGACGGGCTTGGATTTGCTTAATGTTCGCACGACGTTTGGATTCGGTCATGTAGGTAGACAATCACCCTGACTGGCAGACAATTCGCCTAAAGATAAACTTCAATTGTATAAATGGGAAACCCTTCCAACCTTCCCAATCCCCGTCCAGGGGGGGCAACAGGCAACACCGAGGATGGTGAGGTGGACCCCTGCCGCGAGAAGAATCAGTGGACTAATGAGCATAAACTGTGCCAATGCTTAATCGAACGAGAGAGGGACCGCTATAGACTGAGAAACCCTTTGAGAGCCTTGTCTTTAAAGGATACGGGCGAGCAGATAGCGTGATAGTGGCTGGTTGAAATTGTCGCAAAATGCGACGGAGGAGATGGGCTAAATAGGAGGATATCGGCAAGGAAGCCTGTCAGGACGCGGGATGGAGGCAATTTGTCGCAAAATACTACAATATCGCATTTTGCGACAATCGAGAAACATTTAATGATAGAGTTAATATAACCTTTCTTTTTAATAAAGGATTGATCTATCGATTTTCAATACTTGGACTCGGTTCTATAGAAATTGCAATGAAGGAGCACCGATTGTTGTTCTCTACCAATAGCGGTGCATGACCCCAAACAGAAAACTAAGTAGTCCTATCTTCTCAGGTTTTTTGGTTTACAGAGACCGCCTGTCATGCTATAATTACTCACCTAACCCACGACCAATATCCCCGGTAAAAATATTGGGGGACAGACCTTAACAGCGAGATTGAAATCAAAGTGGATAGTTATGTTTACGGGAATCGTTGCGGAGTTGGGGATCGTAAAGGGGATTCAGCGCAGCTCACAGGCGGGAATGTTGGCTATTGCAGCATCACAGGTCTTAGCCGACGCCAATGTTGGGGATAGCATTGCGATAGATGGTGTCTGTCTGACGATTACTGACCTTACACACGACAGTTTCACGGCAGATGTTTCCGCCGAAACGTTAAGGCGTACAACTTTAGGCTCCCTCAAGTCGGGTGATCCGGTCAATCTTGAGAGCGCGTTGCGGTTAACAGATCGGTTGGGGGGGCATCTCGTTTTGGGGCATGTTGACGAGGTCGGGACCATCAGCGGTTGGGAGGATGAAGCCACATCATCTTTAATGCGTGTCTCGATTTCTCAGGAAGCAATGCGGTACGTGGTGTACAAGGGCTCGGTCTGTGTTGACGGTGTTAGCCTGACAATCTCAAATTTGTTTGACGATGGTTTTGAGGTTGCACTTATCCCGCATACCAAGCAGATGACGACGTTAGGGCATAAACGGGTCGGCGCTCATGTAAATATCGAGGTAGATCTGCTGGGACGTTATATCGAACGGTTGTTGACCTATCCATCTGTCGAAGGATCATCAATCGATATGGACTTCTTAGCAAAGCACGGGTATATTTGAAATCAAAATTTCGATTAAATGAAGGCATCACCTATGAAGTTTAACACAATCCCAGAAGCGATTGAAGCGATACGAAATGGAGAGATGATTATCGTCTCCGATGATCCCGATCGGGAGAATGAAGGCGATTTAATCATGGCAGCGGAGAAAGCCACGCCGGAGGCGATTAATTTCATGGCGAAGTATGGACGTGGCATGATATGTCTTCCTGCAACTGCGGAACGGTTGTCAGAACTGAATCTCCCGTTGATGGTCTCGGAAAACACCGCACAGCTGCATACAGCGTTTACGGTAACCATTGATGCCAAAGATGTGACCACCGGGATCTCCGCCTACGAGCGGGCGCATACGATTCAGACGTTTGTCCAGCCAGAGACGACAGCGGAGGACTTCGTCCGTCCGGGCCATATCTTCCCGTTGCAGGCAAAGGAGGGTGGAGTCTTGCGGCGTGCGGGTCATACGGAGGCGACAGTTGATTTGGCACGCTTGGCAGGCCTCTATCCCGCGGGTGTTCTCTGCGAAATCTTGAACGAAGATGGCACAATGGCACGCCTGCCGCAACTCTTTGATTTTGCTCAAAAGTATGATCTAAAGTTCATCACTATTGCGGACCTGATCGCTTACCGACGGCAAACGGAGACGCTCATCAAGCGGGTTGCCGAGGCGGATCTCCAGACGAGGCACGGCTACTTCAGGCTCCATGCGTACCAAAGTGCTGATGATCAGAAGACCCACATCGCGTTGATTAAAGGGGACATTTCGGACGGTGAGCCTGTGTTGGTACGGATGCACTCCCAATGTTTCACCGGGGATGTATTCGGTTCGCTGCGCTGCGACTGTGGGGAACAGTTGGAGAAGGCGATGATGCTTATCGAAAAGGAGGGGCGGGGGGTCTTAGTCTATATGCGTCAGGAGGGACGGGGTATGGGACTCGGCAACAAGATTCGTGCCTACCGATTGCAGGATAGTGAGGGGCTTGATACCGTTGAGGCGAATGAGCGGCTCGGTTTCCCGCCAGATTTGCGGGATTACGGCGTGGGTGCCCAGATTTTGACAGACCTCGGCGTACAGAAAATGCGTCTGTTGACAAATAATCCGCGCAAGGTGAGCGGTTTGGAAGGGCATAACCTTGAGATTGTCGAACGAATTCCGCTGCATACCAGACCCCATGAGTTTAACCGCCACTATTTGGAGACGAAGAAGACGAAGCTAGGGCATCTGTTGTTAGATACTATCAACGAGGAGAAGGAGGAGACAGTGCACGGTTATGATGGCCTGATGGTTCAGGGGTAGACAGCCGACACTGGGAGACAATGCCAAATATCTACGAAGGCAATCTTATCGGTACTGACCTGAAAATTGGGATCGTGGTCAGTCGGTTTAATAGCTTTATTACCACCAAATTGTTGGATGGGGCACTTGACGCACTCAAGCGCCACGGTGTGGACGAGGACGATGTGGACATCTGCTGGACGCCCGGGTCATTCGAGATTCCTACTACGGCGAAACGGCTTGCCGAGAAGGGGCGATATGATGCGCTCATCTGTATCGGTGCGGTGATTCGTGGTGCGACACCACACTTCGATTTTGTTGCCAATGAGAGTGCGAAAGGGATCGCGCAGGTCTCTTTGAATACGGGGATCCCGGTGATTTATGGTGTTATCACGACCGATACAATTGAGCAGGCGATTGAACGTGCTGGTACGAAGGCTGGGAATAAAGGGGCAGAGGCGGCGGTCACGGCGATTGAGATGGCGAACTTGTATCGGCAGATTGACGAATAGAGAAACTGATAGACACTGTAATCCTATGACAGTTTTAGAAGAAATCAAAATTGGTAATGGGCGGATTATTAAAGGGGATTGTCTCTCAGTCATGGACAATTTTCCCGACAACCATTTTATGCTTGGGTTCACCTCGCCTCCCTACCTAAACGCAATCAATTACGAGGAGCATATTGAGAAACTGCACGGGGCCAAAGCGCGCTGGGAGCGGGAAGATATATCCTACGAGGAATATCGGCTTTTTCTGGAGAATCGGTTTAAGGCGTTGCTGCGAGTCACAAAGCCGGGGGGACACAATGTGGTAAATATTGCCCCGGTTTTATGGAATGGCACGCGGACTGCGCTCCCGTTTCATTTTGTCAGTTGGCTTGAAGATATTGGATGGCAATTCAAGGAGGATATCATCTGGGAAAAGCCGGTTGCGAGGGATAGGCGATCAGGGGTTTTGTTACAGCATCCCTATCCGGGATATTATTACCCTAGTTTGGTTGCGGAATATGTTTTTGTTTTCCAGAAACCTGCCGAAAAGAAAAGTCAGAACAACATTTATTGGAATAGAAGTGATGAAGAGAAAACAAGCAATGAAATTGACCTGAAGGACTATCAAGGCGAGAAGAGCAAAAACGTCTGGAAAATCCGTCCCCTAGCCCCACAAGAAAATCTGCATCCATGTCCATTTCCGTTAGAACTTGCGGAACGGGTTATCCAGTTTTATTCTTATAAGGGAGATTCGGTGGTTGACATTTTTGCCGGAAGTGGGCAGACAAATTGTGCCGCAGAAAAATTGGGCAGAGCACATGTCGGCATTGAAACGCAACAGAAATATATAGACTATGCTGTTGATCGGCTGAATCAAACATCACACGGCCCAAAGAGTGCGTTAATAGATTTCAGATTATGATCAATGATGAGTTTGTCACATCACAAGAGGGAGCATGATTGTCATTATCAATTACGGTGCGGTCAAAATTGAGATGGAACGCTATGTCATCTATTGAGGGTATAGTTTTTCTTGATGCTATTTGCGGCTTATGAAGGGAGAGCAACCGAAATGCCTGTTATGAAAATTATGGAAAATGGACAAATGACGATTCCGAAGCAAATCCGTGATGAATTGGGACTTAAAAAGGGCGATCTTGTTGAGGCAGAACGAAAAGATGGTCAGATTTTAATTACACCGAAGAAATCGGTAGAGGGTAGGACATTTCAAAAGGTGTTGGCAGTGATGGACCGGGTACATGAGAAAAACAAGGGTGTAAGTGAGGAAACAGTCGTAAAGTATGCCAACCAGGCCATTGCCGAACTCCGTGAAGAAGAATATGCCAAATCACGAAAATCTTAATGTGGTTTTCGATAGTGTTATTTGGGTCAGTGCGTTTATTACAGAGGAAGGACTTGCTAGAGCACTGTTTTCCGAATGTGTTGAGAAAACGAATCTTTATACGGCAGAAGAAATTTTGCAGGAAATCCAGCGAGTACTTTTGGAAAAAGAGCATCTGCGAAGCCGGTTTGCTTATGATGATATTGAGGTTGATGAATTTATCACGGCGTTAAGAAACGAATGTTCGATTATATCCCCACTGCCAGAAATTCGAGTGATACAACGTGATCCAAACGATGATATAATAATTGCCTGTGCGATTGCTGCTGATGCCGCCTACATTGTGAGTCGTGACCGGGATCTATTGGATTTGGGTGCTTATCATGGGATACAAATCGTTTCTCCAGAAGTATTCATGCAAATTTTAAGAGAATTGTAACAGAATCTACGCGGTTGAATAGTATCATCAAATTTTGAACAGTGAGACTGTAGAATGAAAGCAACTGTGCTGCATGGAGATTGCACCTGGCTATTAGACCAAGGGGACACCACTTTTGGGTGTGTTGACCTCACCTTTCTCGATCCGCCTTTCAATCAAGACAAAGGCTACAACGAGTGGGATGATAACCTGCCTGAAGCGCAATATTGGAAGTGGATGGGCGATGTGTGTGGGAAGATTTACGACCGAACTGCTTCAGGTGGCGCAATCTATTTTATGCAACGTGAGAAGAAGACTGAGTCTGTGCTACGGTGTCTACGCGAATCTGGGTGGACATTTCAGAACCTTATCATTTGGAAAAAGAAGACATCTGCTGTACCCGGAATGAATCGTTTTGGTAAACACTACCAGATTATTGCGTTTGCAACGAAAGGGGAACGTCCACGGGTCTTTCACCGCCTGCGAATCAATCCGCCGCTCCCTGCGGGCTACAAATATGAACGCGAGAATGGCATGTTCCTCACCGATGTGTGGGATGATATTCGTGAATTGACATCAGGCTATTTTGCTGGAGATGAAGCTTTGCGTGATGCGGAGGGAAACCGCCTGCACAAACAACAGGCACCGATTCAACTTCTCCTTCGGATAATTCTTTCTTCGACAAATCCCGGCGATGTTGTATTAGATCCATTTGCAGGTTCGGGGACGACGTTGGTTGTTGCGGAGCAGTTGGGGCGGAAATCGATCGGGGTTGAACTCGATAGGGTCAACGTCAAAATCGTCGCAGAAAGGCTTGCTGACAAAAGAAAAGCAGATGATATTTCCGGTTTATTCAAGGAATATGAATGCACACCGGACTTGGAAACCATTTGGGGGCGTGCTGAATCGAGAGCTGCAGCGAGTCTCAAACAAGGAAAACTTTTTGAGTCAAATCAATAGATGGATTATTCAATCTACCACTTCTTTGCTGACCTATACCTAAAAAAAAGGGAATTCGCAGCCCAAAATCAGCTCGAAGTTTTTCCTTTTAATAAAGAGATGCTCTCATGTGTCAACGATGGACTTTTCCCCGATCTAGCTATCAAGCTCAATCATAATGACTCAATTTTTAATGGTGGAGAGTTTATCGAACTGAAGGATAGCAAAAGCTATTCGGTTGCTTCTTTCAACTCGACGATTCCGACGGGTGAAAAAGATATCCATGAGCTGATCGAGGGGATAGAAAACACTATTCGGACACAGATGCAAGAAGCAGGTGATGATATTCTTTCCTTACCTATTCGGCAGGTGTTTTACTTGATTCGTGGTAGAAGAAGGTCAAACGTGAAAGTTTGCCTAGTTCATGGCAAGTTCTTTGAGACGGTTCCTGTTTCAACCTTGATTTCTGAATCGTTTGGGCAGGCTCTAGAGGAACGGCTTGATGAACTTGGGACATCTTTATCAGCTTCAATGAAACGCAGACTGTTAAATCTGTTCAGCGAGCAAGAAACTTTCAGTAGAACAAGAAGTGTTGAAAACGCATCGGTTCGACTACGTTTCCGTGTGATGACTGAAGTTAAAGCGGGAGGAAACATCCTAAATCAAAACCAATATCCCCAAATTGGTGACAACACGCTGAACTTTGCTGCCCCCTGTCATAACGAGGCAGAACAGAAACTGCTTATTGATAGAATGAAGATAGCGTTTGAGCAAATGAACATTACAAATTTATTTTCAGAGATTGAAATTTTCACCCTACGACACCACTTCAATGGTCCTTTTAGGAGTTACGCAGTTGAGCATCCAAATAGGTTATAATAGTGTTTATGAATCCAGCCAAATGTACCGAATATGACTACATCAACTTTGTGATAGCCACACCGAGTGCCTACAGTTGTACAGAGGCGGCCCGCGTGCAACCTCCAGACGATAATCCGCCCGCCCATGACTCATTGAATCGGTTGCTGTATCGACTGCCTGCTGATTCAGAAGCCTTGTGGAACGAGGCAGCACCTTGCGTTAACAAAGCCCAAGGCGTTTTAGTCATAGACGACTCAACGCTTGACAAACCGTATGCCCAAAAGATGGACCTTGTCACCCGGCATTGGTCAGGCAAACACAAACAAGTCGTTTCAGGAATTAACCTCATTACGCTGATGTGGACGGATGGTGACAGCCACATTCCTTGTGACTATCGCTTGTATAATAAAGACCATGATGGTTTGACCAAAAATGACCATTTCCAAGCACTGATTGCCACTGCTCATGATAGAGGATTTGCTCCGGAGTGTGTCGTGTTTGACAGCTGGTACAGTAGCTTGAAGAATCTAAAGACAATTCAAAAGTATCAATGGCACTGGTTGACCCAATTGAAGTCGAATCGACAAGTCAACTTAGATAGACAAGGTAATCAACCGATTAGCCACCTACCGATTAGCAACAAAGGGACTATCGTTCATCTGAAGGGATACGGATTGATTAAAGTGTTCAAGATTGTCTCCCCAAACGGTAACATTGAATACTGGGCAACCAGTGACCTATCAATGAACGATATGTTTCGACTCAAATATGCTGAGTTGTCTTGGGCAATTGAAGAATATCATCGAGGTATCAAGCAATTTGTTGGCGTTGAAAGGTGTTTTGCGCGCAAGGCGGTGGCACAACGGAATCATATTGGACTCGCATTGAGAGCATTTCTACGCATTGAGCGACACCGGTTTTTCACAGGTACCAGTTGGTTTGAAGCTAAAGTCTCTATTATCAGAGAGGCTGTGCGGGCTTATCTCGCTGAACCACTTTACACCTTAAAGCCAACTGCGTAACTCCTAGGTCCTTTTTTAATTTTCCAAACGAATCTTTTGCCAACGTGAGTTTCCAATGATCGCAATTATCGACTACGGCGCGGGCAACTTGACGAGCGTTGAACGTGCCGTCAAATACTTAGGCTACGACGGAAAAATTACCGCCGATCCCCAAACCATTTTGGGTGCAGAGAAAGTTATCTTTCCCGGCGTGGGTGCGGCGCGGGCAACAATGAATAACCTGAACGCGGCGGGACTTGCGGAGATTTTGTGGGAAGTCTACAGATCGGGTAAGCCGATGTTGGGGATCTGTATCGGCATCCAGATCCTGTTTGAGCATAGTGAGGAGGAGGATACCGATTGCCTCGGCATCCTGCCCGGCGCTGTCAAAAAGTATGACGCTTCTCCGACCCAAAAGGTGCCGCAAATTGGCTGGAATGAGGTGTATCAGACACGGGCGCACCCAATTTTCCAAGATGTTCCGAATCCTGCCCATTTCTATTTTGTCAACTCGTACTACCCAATCCCGCAGGACGATTCATACATTATTGGGAAGACCACTTACGGCGTTGAATTTTCGAGTGTTGTTGCCCATCAGAACCTGATTGCGACGCAGTTCCATCTGGAGAAGAGTGGTCGAATCGGGCTCAAGATGCTTGATAATTTCTTGCGAAATGGACAGTAACGTGCGATGTAGCTCGGATTTTTGAGTCATTGATGCGTTATCGGAAGTAACTTTTGAAACCGTGAATTGCCCATGCTAACTTTCTTCCTGATATTCGTCGTTCTACTGATTAATCTGTTTGTTTATGGGTTGGATAGTCCGCACAACTATGGTGTTGTTTCACATCTTTACTATGGAATCATAATCCTTGCGGGGATATATGATAACCGTCGCGGACAGTATCTGCTGCTTGCGTGCACGACATTAGCCAATTGGGTACATGCAGGACTTTACTATGAGCAGATCCATTTGGGTGTCGTTGCAATTTTATATCCTATCATCGCGTATTTCATTGTCCGCACTATTCAGCTATTCAAAGTACAACGTACTACCATGGAGGCGCAGCTTCAGCAGATAGATCAAGCCAACACGGATCTGGAAAAACGGGTGCGCGATCTGTCTACCCTTTTTGATGTCGGTGATACGGCCAATACAGCTCTTGAATTAGATGAACTGTTCCAAAAGATCATTAAAACGCTTGCCAATCGGATGGGAGTATACCGCGGTGCGCTGAGAATTTGGGAGGATGGCGAGCCGGTCAAAGAGGTTGAGGCAGTTTTTGGGTTGACGGAGGCGGAGCTCCGGCGTGGTACTGATAGCCAAATTGACCTTATCCAACAACAGGTGCTCCAATCTGGTCAACCGATTGGTGTGCCACATAGTCGGACGCCGCTTGAGCGGATTGAGTTTCCAGATGCGAAATCGGTGCAGTCTAAAGATCCGATAGCTTTCTGGTGTGTGCCGGTGGTGGTGGACGAACAGGTAATCGGTACGCTGACAATTGATAAAGCATCGGACGAATTTTCGATTGAGGACGATATTCGTATCTTGACGATTATCGCTGCGATTGTGGCACAGCGCGTCAAGATTCAGCAGATGATTGATTCTCTTGTTCAGTCTGAAAGGCTTGCAACGCTGGGTAAACTTGCGACGACTGTTGCTCACGAGGTGAGAAATCCGCTTGGCGGGATCCGCGGCGCGGCGCAGTTGCTCCAACTTGAGGGCGAATCGAATTCAGAGATTCAGGAGTACATCCGGGTCATTATCAAAGAGGTCGATCGGTTGAATCGTGTGGTTGAGCAGTTACTTGTATCGGGCAACCCACGTACTGCTGGTGTCAAGTCAGGTAGCATTAGTGACTTGATCGACAATAGTCTCTCAATCTGTCAGTCGGAGTTGGGTCGGGACAATATCCGCGTTGAGAAGAAATTCGCTGATGATTGTCCGCTGGTTGCTGTGAACGCTGACGGAATGACGCAGGTGCTATTGAATCTATTTCGGAATGCGATTGAGTCGATGGAAGATGGGGGTATCTTGACGGTTCAAACCGTCTATGATTCCGTGGCTCAGGCAGTTCGGTTTTATGTCAAGGATACCGGGCGTGGTATCCCGCCGGAGGTTGCTTCGCGCTTGTTCGATCCTTTTTATACAACGAAACAGAAGGGGACTGGGCTTGGGTTGGCGATTAGCCAGCAAATTATAGAGGAGCACGGCGGCACCATTGAGGTTGATGTGACAGAACCCCAAGGGGCGACGTTTATCGTTACGCTGCCGGTTTGAACAAATTCGGTGAATACAGATATGGCGAATGAAAGAAACCTCTCATTAACTGAAGAAGAAATTCGCGAGTTAATCGCTAATGAATTTCCGCGCCTAATAACCCAAAATCCTGAGATTCGTTATGAGTTAATCGGTGTTATGTCGGAGACTTTTGCCAAAAAAGAGGATATAACAGCGATTTTGAACGAGCTCAGGCAGATGCGTGAGGAATCTGAACAGCAGCGGGTTGAATTCCGGCAAGAAATGCAAGCCTTGCGTGAGGAGTCCGAGCAGCAGTGGACTGAATTCCGGCAAGAGATGCAAGTCTTACGCGAGGAGTCTAATCGGTTGCGTGGGGAGTCCGAGAAGCAATGGACTGAATTCCGGCAAGAGATGAAAGCACTACGCGGGGATATCAGCGTATTACGCACATATACAGATGATGGACTCAGGCGATTTAACCATACCGTTCAAGGGCTTGGCGCGCGATGGGGATTGCAGTCTGAAGAGGCATTCCGCAATGGGCTCGCTGCAATTTTGACGGATGAACTCGGTTTCCAAGTGGAGAAATACGAGGGTTATGACGATTCCGGATCGGTTTTCGGACAGCCGGAACAGGTGGAGATGGATGTAATTGTCCGGAACTCTTCAGTCATTGCAGTTGAAATTAAATCATCAGTTAGCCGCGGTGACCTTGCCCTTTTTCAAAGGAAGATTGCATTCTTTGAACAGACGGAAAATGTAACGGTCAATCGCAGGTTTTTCATATCTCCGTTTGTTGATCCCAACGCTGTTGGATTGGCGGCACGGATGGGCATTGAGCTCTACACCCATAGCTCAGATATTATAATTTAGCTTAGGCAACTATTATTAGATCTGTATGACACACACAATTCTCATTGCTGACGACGACGATAGCATCCGCTTTGTGTTGGAGAAAGCCCTTCAGAAGGAAGGGTATCGTACATTTTCCGCCCGAAACGGGAAAGAAACGGTGGATCTCCTCCGCTTAGAAGCGATCGACACAATTTTTCTCGATATATTTATGCCTGATGTCAACGGGCTAGAGTTGATTGAAGAATTGCAGGATATTAACGGGACCGCATCAATTATTGTCATCACCGCCCACGGCACGACGCAAACGGCGATTGAAGCTGCAAAGCGACATGCTTATGACTATGTGACCAAACCGTTTGACCTCCAAGCGATCATACCTTTGGTATCTCGTGCGGTGTATGCTGCTGATCAAACGAAAACGGCGCTGGAGGAAGATTCCACAGTAGGAGATACTGTCGTACCACAAGATGGGGAGGAGGTAGGCACTCAGATTGTTGGGGAGAGTGATGCGATGCACGCGATCTACCTGACCATCGGGCGGGCGGCGATCAGCGACGAAACGGTTCTGATTATGGGAGAGAGTGGCACGGGTAAGGAATCAATCGCCAAAGCGATTCACCAGAATAGTAGGCGGGCGGCTGAGGCGTTTGTGGTGGTGGATTGTAGCGCGATTCCCTCGGACCTGATCGAAAGCGCACTTTTTGGACATGTTAAAGGGGCGTACACAGGAGCTGACACGGCACGTGAAGGGAAATTTGAACAGGCGGACCGGGGCACAATTTTTCTGGACGAGGTTGGTGAATTACCGATAGAGGTGCAGATGAAGCTGTTGCGCGTTCTTCAAGAGCGGGAGGTCGAGCCGATTGGGTCAAATGAGATTCGCAAGGTTGACGTACGGGTGGTTGCTGCAACAAATCGACGACTCGATTTGGCAATTCAGGAGGGGGCGTTTCGGGAAGATCTGTTTTATCGGCTCAACGTAGTGCCAATGTTTCTGCCTCCGTTACGCGATCGGAAAGAGGATATCCGTGATCTAGTGGATTTTTTTATGTCCCGTTATGCTCAGGATTACGATCAGTCGAGAGGGACAATTTCGCCGGAAGCGTTCAAGCTGCTGATGTTTTATGATTGGCCCGGCAACGTCCGTGAACTTGAGAACAGCTTGAAGCGTGCGCTTGTATTGTGCGCCGGTCAGGTGCTCCTGCCGGAACATTTTCCGGAACTTTCTGGGCGATCGCCGGTTTCTACTACAAAGGTTCCTACAAGTTTTGAGGGCCGACTTGCTGCACTTATGTCAGAGCGTGTGGATGAATTTATTGAATCCGGCGCAGCTGCTGGATCCCTTCACGCGGAGATTCGCATTGCCGTTGAGAAACCGCTCTTTGAGTTTATTCTCGATCGTACCGGCTGGAATCGTAGGAAGGCGGCAGAGATTCTTGGAATTAATCGGAATACACTCCATTCTAAGATCGAGGAGTATGGGATTCAGAAGCACTAGGTGAGCGTACGTTTATGGATATTGGAAAGGTCATCGGGACCATTGTCGCAACTCGAAAAGATCCAAGCTTGGTTGGTTATCGTCTGTTGGTCATACAACCCTTGGATCCGGAGGGGAAATCCGTCGGTGCCCCGCTCACCGCTGTTGATATCCAAGGGGCGGCGGGGTATGGCGAACTGGTCTATATCGTCACCGGTGGAGACGCTGCATTTGTATCAGCGGAACGTGCAATGCCGGTCGATGTGGCTGTGGTCGGAATTGTTGATTCAATCACCGTCACTGAAAAATCGGAGGAGTGATGTACATCGCCAAGGTCATTGGTAAAGTGGTTTCTGTCATTAAGCACCCCGCCTATGACAGTCGAACGCTTCTGCTTGTTCAACCCTTGAGTCTGAAATCGCAGTTGGTGCGGACGCCAACAATTGCTGTTGACTATGTTGGGGCAGGAGAGAACGATATAGTGCTTGTTGGGGCGGGACCGGGCGTTGCGCAGGAGGTTTTTGAACTTGAAACGGCTCCTATAAGAGAATTGGTTATGGGAATCATCGATCGGTTTGATGTGTCGAGTGAAGCGTGAAACGTGAAACGCAAAGTGTCATGTGTCGTAGTTAATGTGTGATGTTATCGCAGATTTACCTATCTGTGCATTTGTCGAAAGGACACGACACTTTGTTTATTCCATTACCGAGCAGACCATCGACGCAGCAATCCTTTAAGCCGCGCGCGGTCCAATTTTTAATTGTTACAAATTTATTGGTTTTTGTATACCAGCTTTATGCGCTCTATCAAGGGGTGTCGTTGGCAGAAGTATCTGGCGCAATTCCCAACCAGATTATGCACCGCTATTCGTTCCTACCGCCGTTCCCCAACCTTTCCGATAAGACGCTCCTCACCTCCCTATTTTTGCACGATGTTCACATTTTACAGGGCGGATTTATCCACATTATTGGTAACATGCTGTATCTCTCGGCTTTTGGTCCGACCCTTGAAAGTATGATTGGGAGCCTGAAATTTCTCCTGTTCTACCTATTGTGTGGCGTGTTGGCGACGCTCTGTTACGTAATGATTTACTACGATTCTAGCTTGCCCTTGATTGGTGCGAGTGGCGCAATCGCTGGCGTAATGGGAGCGCACTTTATCGCCTGTCCCAAGGCGCGCGTTCGATGCCTTCTCTTTATCTATATCATCTCTGTACCCTCGATTGTTTTGCTGCTACCTTGGATTGCCATCCAGCTAGTCAATGTCTATTTTTCGTTCCAAGGTGCGTCTATTGCATGGGTGGCGCATGTGGGTGGATTCGGAGTGGGGATGCTTTTTATCAGAAAATTTCAACGGACTTGGTTTCGTCCTAAACGTGAACCGTCTTACATTCGTCCTTATGTTCGATAGTAGTGGTCTGTTTGGAAGAGTATCATAATGTGGCGGGGCGGGGTAAGTCCGATCCTGTTCCGAGGACTCCGATCAATCGGAGGAGGAATCTTCCGTTTGACGAGAATCTCGATAAATCGGGACGCGACCGGGGGATGCTCCGTCTACGGTTAGGGGATAGAGTTAAGGATACGGCCTTATGGCACACGATTGCGAGGTAGAAGGATGAACGCCCTAAAACAGTTTGGAATTTTCTTGTTATTATTTGCCTGTGTTAGTTTGTCCGGTTGCGTTTGGTCCTCTGTATTGGCGAATTCATGGAGCGAGAACTTCGCGTTGGCGAGCTATGGATCAAAGGCGAACCACCCGGCACTCAACGATGGGCGGTTAGACACCGTTGCGGCGTTGGCGGCAAAAAATGAGCGGATCTTCACGTTGCGGTTCCCGGAGGTTAAACCCGTTCGGAAGATTATCATTCATAACGTCAATCTATTTTGGTTTCATGTGGATTATTGGGATATTGATAAGTTTGAGTGGAAAACAGTCCACTCTGTACGTCAGTTACGGGACATTGGTGAGGAGCGTGCCCCCTCGGAAATTGTCGTTGACCGGCTAAATTGCCGGACAAACAGTATCCGTATCAACGTCTCCCGTACGGTCGATGATAACGTTGTGACAAAGGTGCTCTTAGCACCCGGCGACAAGGTTATAGATCGAAGGACTACACTTGCGGGTGCGTATTATCCCCATTTCCGTGTCATCCAGCCGGCATTGGCACAGGTCCGTGAGGTTGAAGTGTATCATCTGGCATCGAAGTAGGGCTGATGCCAAATTTTGAATTAACGTTTTATTGCAACTGATACCCCATCACGGAGCGGTATGATTGTTGTGAACACATCGGGGGAACTGTAGAGCAGCCGCGTCAATTCCTTGACCCCGACGGTGGTTTTGTGCACCCACTCCTCCTCTTCATCTCCTTCTGGCACCTTAGCCTCAGTATCGTATGTGACGACACGCCCCAGCCATAGCATGTTGTCTGTGATAAAGAGTCCACCACTCCTGAGCCGTGGAATCGCCTTGCGAAATGCTTCGGGGTAACCGTCTTTGTCGATGTCGTTATAGATGATGTCAAATTCCCCTTCAGTTTCGTTGATGATTTCAAGGGCGTTTCCCACACGATAGTCGATGCGATCCGCGATCCCCCCGTGGGCAAGATAACCCGCTGCACGATCAGCATTCTCCTGTGAGCCATCGGTGCAGATGATGTTTGCCTCCGGTTGCCGCAGTGCCTTTGCCATCCAATACGCCGAATAGCCGAAGCCGGATCCCATCTCGAAGATTCGCGTCGGATTTGTCAGCAGGACCAATTGATGTAGGACGCGACCAACGAGCGGACCTACGATTGGGAAACGATTTTCCCGTGCGTATGCCTCCATCTCCGTTAGCACCTCGTCGCGATCGGGAATAACCTCGAGCAAGTATTCATTGATTGATGGATGAAGCACATCTAAACGTTCCATAAGTCACTCCTATTCTGCCTAAAAAAATAATGCGTAACGAGTGATGCGTAAGGTCTTTTCTTTACGTATGGTGCATTGCGTATTAAATAGTCAGTAATGGGCATATCCCGTAGGATTGTATTCAGTATGCCATAAAATCGTGTCCAAGTCTATATTTTCTTCTGAACCAAAGTCTTTAGATTACACCGCTAGCTTACCCATTTTTGACAAAGTAGGGATAGCAGAAATCGCAACTAGCACACCATATCGCTCCAGTCGGCAGAGTTATTTTCTTCGACGAAGGCTTTTTTCGTTGCATCATACCAGAAAACGTCAGTTTTTTGATTTTTCTGGCAAAATAACGCAAGTTGCTAGTGCTCTGTCAAATAAATCATGATAAGGCACTCACCGCTCGGCTCCGACTTCGCCGAGAGTCCAAGACTTGGATAGCCCTAGCCAAGCCGCTTTGTGGGGGAAGTGTCTAAAGGAGGCTTTTGTACCACGATCTGTTAGATTGTGATCCGATTCCGCAAACTAAATGAAGTTTCAGAAAATACTTCGGTAATTCTATATTTTCCCCAGGCCCGGTAGGTGCGGTTTCCAACCGCACCGCATCGACACTGTTAGAAACAGTGCCTACTAAACGACAGAACGGTAGGTGTGGTATCCTAAGCGCACTGGTTTGGAGTGTCTCATTAATTCTAAGGTCCACTATAATTTAAGGTGTGTTGACAGCGCGACCCAAGTTTCGCCCCTGCCCAAAATAGGTTTCTCTCAGTTGACTCAAGAATGTTCTTGTTTTTTTTGATAAAGGTATGTTATTTTAGATTCATGTATTAGACTGCCATGTTAGTATATATCGGTTAAGTCAGACTTGATACGTTTTCCTGTGTGTTACTGGCTAGAGAGAATAGATATAGAGGTAGACGAAAGCGAAGATGGCGGTTGCTTCAACTACGACTTGCGTGGTGAGTGCTACCGTGCCATAGGAAAAGAAGATCTCGCTAACGCCGATGACACCAGCGCAAAAGAATTCCGAAATGGAAGAGCTGAAAGTGAAAGACGTTCTCAACGATTTTGGGGAGTGTAAATATCCGATAAAATTCATTATCGAACATTTAGAGGTCATTTTAAGGAAAAGAAGGAAGGCTTGATCCAGTCATAGCAAGGGGTTGGAGAGTCTCAATAAGCAAAGAATATGTCCGATAACCTATAAGGAGGATAAATATGGGAGGTTTACGTCCTCGGCAACTTGCTCGGATTGGTATGGTCTATCTTGAGGAAGCGGTGTTAGATGTTCTACTTGAGGCAAAGGGCAAGTGGCTTGAACCCGCACAAATTAGTGAGAGGTTGGGTATTTCATCATCTACCTCGGATCGGTTAAGGGGCACTCAGTACCCACTTGTTCGTGGTATTCTGGATAAACTTGAAGATGAAGAACGTGTTAAGCCTTCCACGTATGAGAAGAGCGAGAGGCAGAAGTAGCAACTGACGGAGCAGGAGTTTGAAGAGCCCCATGATGAGAGAAGCTCAAATGTATAAAGAGAAAATTAATTCAACGCCGCGATTGCTTATTCTTTCATGTTCTCAAAAGAAGCGTCCTGCCAAAGATTTACTGCCCGCCTTAGAGCGTTACGACGGTCCGGCATACCGGGTAGTGAATAAATTTATGCGGACGCATCCATCTGAAGCACAGATGCTCGATGTGCACATCTTATCAGCTAAATTTGGATTGATTCCTGCTAGCGAGTCAATTCCTTACTATGATTGCCGAATGACACAGCAACGAATTAAAGAATTACAGGAATCGACTCTGGATACACTCGAACAAATTACAGTCAGCAAGCGATACGACGATGTATTCATAAATCTAGGAAAAGATTACTTGCAAGTATTAAACGGGTATCAATCATTAATTCCTGACGATCTCAATGTGATAGTTTCTACAGGGACAATAGGAGGCAAACTATCAGAGTTACACAATTGGTTGCATGAGCGAACGCCGGGATCACTCAATAGTCAGGTGAAAATTGTTCAACGAGATAAAGTTTATCTGCACGGTATAGCACTGATTCCTAAACAGATAATGGAGGATGCGCGTTTCGCGCTCTCACAGACAAAGAATATACCAAAGTATCAGATATGGTATGCACAAATAGATGATCAACAGGTCCCTGTAAAGTGGTTAGTAAGTCAGTTGACGGGGCTGCCTGTAAATACTTTTCACACAAACGAAGCAAGACAAGTCTTAGTGCAACTTGGTATTAGGGTACACTCAAAGATGGCTGGAGGTTAATACTGTATGTTAGAAAAAGATGAGAACAAGGTTTTGGAAGATTTGCGTCAACAACCTCGATTGATGGAGCAGCTGGTGGAAAAATCGCTACTAGTTGCTGAGAATCTGAGGCATAACTATTATCATAACACAGCACGTTTTATAGGGCACATGCGTAATACTATGGACGCATTTGATAGCAGAAGACACGCTAGTGCCATACTTCAGACTTTTTCAGTCAAAGATGCGACTTGGGGAGAGTTTCAAAACGAGATAGTTAGTTTTATTGATGGAGGAATTGGACAGTCAAGATTATCGCAAGTTCCTATCCTGTTGCGCGTGGGATCTTATACAGTGAGAGTGGGTGAAGGGAATCTAGCCGAAAGGGAAAATTTCGGCTATTATCCAGTAATTTTCGGAGATCTTGAAGGAGGCAGTAAAGAACGAGAAGATTTTCCCGATATAGTCCGCATTATAGCAGAGCTATTAGGAGGATTATCAACGTTACGCCGTAATTCTAATCTTAAAGTGCTAATGTTTCACGGTCCACTGGTTTATTTGATGAGTGGCTATTCGGGTCATACGCCCTTTACTGAAGCAGACATTAACCTGTTCCTCAAACACTATTCTGATGATGATAAAGAACTGGCAGAACAACTAAAGAAAGAATTCCTTGAAGAAGCCCATCTGGATATTTATCCTGCGATGGGGACCGGAAGGGAAGATGATTTAGTGCATCGCCGGCTGTTTGAACCATTGTCATGGATTGCATTCCTTTGTAGAAAAATAATCTCTATGGCACAAAGTAGGGAACCTCGACCAATTATCGCAGGGGTAATAGAGCGAGGAAAATCGCGCGAGTTTACCGAGAAAGTATTACTCGAACGTATTTTTCGTAGTTTGCGTCAGAAGGGAAAAGAGGATTATTTCAACGAAATGTTTGGACGCTCCGATCTCACATCCCCCAAAGACGTGGTGGACAAATTAGGTTATACAGATGTACTTCTTTTACCCTTGCTTCTTGATACTAGCCAATATTCCGAACCTTGGCAAATGAATAAATCTAGTGGGCTTTCCACAGGGAGAATTAGGCTTCCAGGAGAGCCAGGCAACATACAGGCGGACTTTTCCTGTTTGAAAGATAATAGTCCATTTGGTTTTCCTGCCGTAATGGGCACTTACGTTCGGTCTAGCGAAAACATCGAACCTATTAGGGTCGAGGTTTTTTCTGATTTAGGACCAGATCAGGTGGAAGAAGCAGCGCGGCGTGTATACCTATATTCGCGCCTTTTGCCCCATTACGGGTTTCCCGTCGGTTTAGACATCGCGGATAAGTTTGCCCATGTGCCCAACTGGATGACAGACGCTTACACCAAAAGAATTAAACATCAACTGGGGGTAAGTATGCAGATAGGTGAAATCAGTGATGCGGATATGAGAAAAGTGATAGTGAACGACATCTATATGAAACGTCGAGATTGGATATTTCGACCACAACCGTAAAGAGGTAGGTAAAAATGGAACAAGAGAGAGTCGTTGGAACACTTGTTGGTGAAAGCACTAGCCAAGAATTTCGTCTTGCGGTGACACCCGAAGCTATACGTGAGCAGGATATTATCGCGGTAGACGCTACGTTGAATGAGACAGTAGAGGGTGGAGAGCCAAAAGAAATAAGAGTTTGGGCAAAAGTTCAAAGAATAGAACGCATCAACCCTCTCTTTCCGGCTGAGGCAGGTCACGAACTAGCACAAACACAGACCGAGCCTATAGAGACCGTACTGTCTCTAAGTCATGAAGTTGTATCGGCTGTATGCCAAGTATTGGGGTATGAATTGAAGGGTGAAGAGGCCGGTAGGCTTGAGAGCCTGCGCTATCCTCCTAAACCTGCTACTAGTGCTTATAGACCAAATTCAACAGACCTAGAGCGTGTGTTAGTAGGAAATCTAGAAAATAATCAGAATAGTGCGATAGATATTGCTACACTCTCTAATCGTCCTGATATTTCTGTGAAAGTAGATGGTCATGCTGTAGTTACTCGTCATTTAGCTATACTAGCAATGACAGGGGCTGGCAAGAGTTGGGCAGCCCGACGGATTATTGAGCAATTGGCGAATAGAAACTATCCGATGGTTGTCTTCGATCCGCGTGGGGATTATACAAAATTGGGCGAGGTTGCTTCGCTTAGTAATCGGGTTAATCTTTACCATGCTACCTTCCCAATTTTTGAACAAGACGCAGATACAGTAGCTCAGATTATTAACAATCTTGCATACGAGCTAACGCCCCCAATGCTGGCTCTATTTAGTAATTTATTTAATGCAACTAAGAGATTTTACGAAGCCGAAGAAAATGAAAGAATAGAAAGAACAAACTGGCTAGCTGATAGACTTAACAATAATAGCATTAGTCGATATGGCATTCAACCCAATCTTTGGTTAGTTGCCGATATAGCCCAAGTTGTTGTTCAATCAATACGAGCAGATAGTAAGAATACTAGTGATCTTCAGTATCTGGAAGAAATTTGCTGGCAGAATCTATCTCGGCAAACTCCGAATGCAAGAACTCTGGAGGGAATATGCTATAGAGCTAGGCGAGCAGCGTCTAAGCTACGTAGGATGGAGAATATCAATAGAACAACGATCGGCGAATCTCAACCTATACCTCTAAATCGTGAAGAACTCGTGCAGTATGGTAGAATTTCAGTTGTGTCCTTGGCTGGCTATACTGGAGACTTTCAGGCTACAGTTTATAGCATCATTGCAGACAGACTATTTCAAACCAAGGTTAACGGACAGCTGGAATTACCTTTTTTGCTGTTGCTTGAAGAAGCTCATAACTTCGTTCCTAGTAGTAGCAATTCGCCAGCTGAACGACAATCTATCGACACCACTAAGCAGATTATACAAGAGGGCAGGAAATTCCATATTGGCGTGGTTGTAATTAGTCAGCGACCCTCACGCCTAGATGAGACCACCCTTTCTCAGTGCAATTCCTATATTATCATGCGAATGGTAAATCCAGCCGATCAAACCTTTGTGAAAAGAGTCGTTGAATCATTAGGTGAGGAAGAAGCAAATCTACTCCCTAATCTTGAAGTAGGTGAAGCACTGTTATCAGGTCAAATGGTAAATTTCCCCCTTTTGGTAAAAATGAAAGAGCCTGATTCTAGAGGGGAACATGAGGAAACCAATGCTTTCACGTACCTTGAGGAAGTTAAACCAGACTAGCAGTAGCCGAGTACCGATGGACTACTATGGTTAAAGGACTTTAGAGATGCAAATTGTAGCAGGGCTTAATCTAAACAATATCAAATTGAGAGTATGGGATACCTCCTCGCCATATCACTTGCCTAGGCTAGATTCTATAATGGTGTCCTACGCGGATTTTCATAAAAGACCTTCACTCCGTCATCGAACTATGGAGTTGGGGTTGCATACCAGTCTTGATATTCCAGAGCATGTAAAAATTTACTTGGATAATGGTGCGTTCAAATTTTCACGAACTGGAGAAGACATCTCACGTCAGGATTACAAAGCATTCGTAACACAGGCACAACCCGATTGGTATGTAATCCCTCAAGACTACATTCCTACACCGTGTATGAGCTATTATAAACAAAATAAATGTTTAGAAAAGACAATGGCAGTTAATCAAGAGTTCTCTTACGATGGTTATGTGCCGATCCTGCATGTAAGTAGCCGTTTGAAGGAATACATTCGTCTGTTTAATGAAGACGAAAAACTGCGGGAAAAACCAAATTTTGCCATCGGGGGGATTGTCCCCAATCTCTTACGTGCCTCTAAATCCATGTCTTATAAGAAAATACTTAACAGTATATATAAAGTCCGTAAGATATTTGCGAATCAGAAATTACACCTCTTTGGGGTTGGTGGAACAGCGACATTACATATCGCTGCATTGTTGGGTATAGATTCAGTAGATTCATCGGGGTGGTGTATTCGCGCGGCACGGGGGCTTGTGCAGTTGCAGGGAACAGGTGATCGCTCTGTGGTGAAACTTGGTAATTGGAAAGTTCGTGAACCAAGCCAACAAGAATTGGACAAATTGGAAAAATGTCCTTGTCCTGCTTGTCGGCTGTGTAAATTAGAAGGTCTGCAAGCTAACCGAACCTATGGTTTTTTCAATCGAGCCACTCATAACTTATGGACGATACTAGAAGAAAATAGATTGATTCAAGAACATCTAGCAAATAAAACCTATGTAGAATGGTATAAGGAACATTTGCATAACTCGACTTATCGTCCGCTGATTGACAAAATCGTGGAAACGTCCGACACTTTGAAATGAAAACGTCTGATAACCGGAATTATTGGACATAAAGCATAATATCTTCTGGCAGTCAATTCGTCCTATTCTGGTTGGTTTATTCCTCGATTTACCAATGCAATGCTGAAATATATGAACTTACCCCCATCCTTTAGACAGCAAAGTCTTAGATTTAAGGTGTAAAATTTTATTGGAAACATGGGAAATCATTCGATCAGAATAATGAACGGTTTCAGACAACCATCATAAAGGATCTGAAAATGAAACAAGGGCATTCTAATCTTTGGGTAAAATCCTATATTAGCGATGGATATTTAATGCTTCCAGATCTCATTACCTCCGAAGAATGTAACGGCTTGAAAGCAGAGATGCTGAAGATTTTTCGAGGAGATTATCCGTGTGAGGCGATTCCACCGATGCCGGAAACAGCAAGCGAGACAAAAATATTGGATAGAATCATGTGTGTCGGTGAGCCACATGTTTTTAGCCCTCTGGTTCGTCGTTACATTGAACATCCAGAGATCTGCGAAGTGCTCCGAGAGATCGTTGGGGCACATATCCCATTTTGGGACGGTGGCGTGAAGTGTATGCAGTCAATGATGTTGAGCAAAGTCCCTGGACATGCCGGTAACCCGTGGCACCAGGACGAACATCCGATTCCGACACGGGACCGGTCGCTGATCGGCGTGTGGATTGCATTAGATGATACCACAATTGAGAACGGCTGCCTGTGGGTTCTGCCAAATAGCCATCGTTCCGGGGTCATTTACGATCGTGTGCCGCACAACAAACGTGATGAATTCGACAGCTGCCAAGAAGCTGTCGGTTTCGATGACACCGACGAGATTCCGATTGAGATGTCAGCTGGCAGTGTCCTCTTCTTCAACGGTTACCTGTTGCACCGTTCCAAAAAGAACCGAAGCGATACATTTCGGCGTATCCTTGTGAGCCATTATTGCTCAACAGCATCGTGGCTAGGCTGGAAGGGCGAACGAAATTACCGCGGTATTATTACCGTCGCTGGAGAGGATCCGTACATTGACGAAGGGCATGTCACACCGAAGGTCTGGGCACGATGGGATTAAGGTATCCGTTGGACCGCAGAGGGCGAGGCAAGTTGAGCGTAGCGAAATCCCGATTTATCGGGGCTGCTCCGCCTACAACTTTAATGGCGGGCGGACTGTAAACTTGACTCTACAGTCGCTTGCTTGATACTTCCCCAGAGTGTTACCTGCGTGTGCGTGTTTGGCGCAACGGCTAGCCCTGCCGGAACCCATGCAGGAGAAAATTCCTGCCCTGGATCTTGTGTCAATTGTTGAATCTCCCCGTCCGCAGCACGGATTAGATGAATGTCTTTATTACCGCCTTGAGTTGACACATAGGCAATCCACTGTCCATTAGGTGACTCGGCAGGTTCTTCACAGGCTTGTGGGGCGTTTGCCAACTTCCGAACATTTCCCCCGTTGACATCTATGGCAAACAGGGTAGGCATCTCTACATTGTTGAGCATATCACTAGAAAAGTAGATCTCTTTGCCGTTAGCTGCCCAGGTGGGGTTTGCCGCAGATACTTGCGTGAGGGCACGCTGTTTTTTACCATTTGCGTTTATTAGATGAATAGCACCGATACCATTGAGTGTGGTGCGAAATGCGATCCACTCCCCGTCCGGCGACCACGCCGGTGTTGAATTGTGCCCACCCTTATTTGTAAGTTGTTGCGCCTTCCTGCCGTTTGGGTCCATTATGTAGATGTCAGTATCGGCTGCGTGCTCTCTGTGCTGATTGGATGCAAATGCGATCCAGCGTCCATCGGGCGACCAAGCGGGATCGATGTCGGTTGCTCCATTTTTTGTGAGTCGTCGGGATCCCTTGTTCTCCATTTCCATTACGTAAATCTCTGGATTTCCGTCCCTGTGTGAAACAAAAGCGAAAGCGCTGCCATCTGGTGCCCACGTTGGGGAAGAGTCCTCCGCCGGATGGTTGGTTAGGTTGACGGGATCCTTGCGATTGATGTCCATGATATAGATATCGAGGTTTCCGGTCAAATCAGCAGTGAAGGAAATGGTCTTATTGCCCCAAGCGTTTATCGTCAATAGAGTGCTCCCTAACAGCAACATTTTCCAAACCAATTTGCGTTTCATGGATAAATCTTTCCTATTGTCTTGCACCTTTTGGTCAATTAAGACGTACTGCTATACGCATTTCAGTGCGGGGCAAGATGCCCCGCCTACAGTTGGCTGCGTAGGTCCTATACTATATCAAAACGTGACGGAAATACCCAATGTTGGTAGAATCGGCAGCATCGGCTCTTCATCAATATCGCACCCGAGTAGCATACCGGTTTCCTCGTCTCGCGTCTCACTGAACGCATACTGGTCAACGTTAGTACGATTGTAGAGATTTAAGATCTGGAAATACCATGTGAGTTCCCACCGGCTGTATGGATTCCGTTTCGTAAACCGAAAATCGAGACTGTGATAAGGTGGTAGCCGCTCTGAATGCGTCTCCCCAAACTCTCGATCACAAGCGATTTCACCACCCGGTTGTGAAACCAGCGTATGCGTCAACGGTGTTCTCGGTTCGCCGGTATGGAAACGCCAAGTCAGGTAGAGATGCCAGCCCCGTGAAAGTTGATGGCTGCTACTGAGCGCGACAGAATGCCGTCGATCGGACCCCCGAAAAAATGTCTCGCCGCCTGCGCTTTCTTCCGCAACGGCGTACGCATAGCCAACTCCCCATGTTAACCGATTTGAAACTGCATGCGTCACAAAAACATCCACCCCTTTTGCCTCCCCGTATTCCGGAGGCACAAAAATCTGGGCTTGTCGCCCGAACTCCCTGAGCCGCCCTGAAAGATTGTCGAGTGTTTTGTAGTAGGTCTCCAAACGGAACAAGAAATTAGCGTTTGGATGGTATTCACCACCGAGAATGTAATGAACCGCCTGTTCAGCACGCCCGACGGTCTGAACGTTATCCTCCACAGGAATATTCATCATAGAAATCGGCTGGTGATAAATCCCCCATGCCCCACGCAACACCAGTTTCTCCGTTGGGCGCACCGCAAGTGCAACGCGAGGCCCGATCTCATAGTGCTGAATACCAGCGGCGCGATAGCCCTGAAACAGGTACCGCCCTCCCACATTGAGCGCGAGTTTCGGATGTAGCTGCCACTCGTCTTGAAGGAACATCTTAATTTCACTGCCGCTATCTTCAAAGTCTGCGAGGGCTCGTGCGTATTGGTCTATGCCGGGCTGTCGCTCTTGGACATCGTAATCGTATTGGGCTGCTGTCAAGCGCCACTCTATACCGCTGCGAAACAGATGTTTATCCAGAAAGCTGGCTGTGAATTCCGTTTTGGTGCCAAAGAAACTGAACGAACGGATATCAGAATTCGCCACTCCGGACTGACGATCATGCGCTGCAGTTCCCCCAAACACGAACACATCAGACCAGTTCGCGGTGCCGAAGCGATGCCGCCACCGCGTCCAAAGGGTTAAATTATCGTAGCGCGAATCTAAGTTATTGTCGGGGTCGCCTTGCCGAATCCGATTTTTATCCCAGCCGTATAGTCCATTGAGCGTGAGTGTATCTGTCTGTGTCGGTGCGTACGTGAGTTTACCGTAGACATCTGCATATTGTGGTTTGTAGTCCTCGTCGAAATCAATCATTGCAAGGATTAGGTCAACGTAACCCCGGCGTGCCGATAAACGCCATGACCCTTTTTCTGATAGAGGTCCCTCCGCCATCGCGGTTGTATTTATAAGGTCAATCCCGAAATTAGCAGAAACTTTCTCAATGTCCTCCTCTTTTGTTGTGATGTCAAATACACCGGCCATTTTATCCCCGTACTCCGCCGGGAAGCCGCCCATCAACAGTTCGACGCGCTGGATTAAATCGAGACCAACGAGTGAAATAGCACCGCCAAAGTCTTGTAGATGGTATGGATCGAAGAGTTCCATGCCGTCTAATCGGACCAAAATGTCGTCCTTTTCGCTCCCCCGCACACTGAATCGCGCACTGTAATCGCTTGCAACGACCCCCGGAAAAATATGTCCAGCCCGCATCGCATCGTTACCAATCAACGGAAACTGCTCAATTCGTTGCTTTGAGAGTGATAGCTTTGAGGGGGTCCCATCATCAATCGCGAACCGACTGGGTGTCACCACAATTTCGTCGAGTTCAACGGGTTTTGTGTCATCTTGTGCTGAAACGCCGAGGAAGCTAGCGATCTGAAAAAAGAGAAGATGTAGACAGGTTGCGTAGGTGGATTTAATCATGAATTTGGTACTCACAATGTTTAATGCTTCTCCAATTATAGCACATCGTAGGCAAATAGCCAACGGTAGTTGAGGAAATACACAGAGCGATTGTATCCAAAAGTTGTGTACGACTTACGCACTTTAATAGCAGAAATCATGTCCTATTTCCTGCTGCGTATGAGCAGTACTTTTTCATAAGACAAGGGTTGGCGATTGAGCAAGGACTGACGAACAGAGGAGTTATTACATACTCAGTTGATAGCTTGAGTATGTAATAATCCTTGCCCCGAATGTGAATGAGGGTCAGGTGGGTGGGTGCGGGATTCACTGGAGTAATTTTCTAAATTATTGACAATTAAAATCGGTTATCAAGGCTGACAATCAGGTTGAACCCTGGTGCGTTGATGCCGGAGCCGTGCTCGCGGTATCGTTTATCGAGTAAGTTTTCAAGGGCGAGGGTGAGTCGATTGTATTGGGTTACCTGAAAACCGCCGCGCAGGTTAAGCGTTACCCAACCCGGTGAACCTTGGCCAATCGCTGTACCGTTGGCATCAAATTCGACCTCACCTGTGTCACGGGTGGTTCCCGGAATCCGTGGGTCTCGAATATCGCTCCGATTTAAGCGTCTCTGCTCGGTTGCGCCACGGACGAAGAATTCCGCCCAAAATCGTTGGGCAGGCGGTTCCCAGCGAAGACCGACCATGCCGTTGAGAGGTGGTTCCCGACGAATCCGTTCTTCCCACGGTTTGTCCGGATCCGGTGCTGTACCGTTGATGCTCAGTACCTTTCCACGCGTGAACATGGCGTTACCGTAGAGCGACCAACCACTCTGAATCGGAATTGGAATCATCCCAGCAAACTCAATCCCTTGGATCTGCACTTCATCCACATTGTCGAATACATAGACATCAACGCCCGGATTGTTTTTCTGGATTTCCTTAATCAAGCTAGGCAGCGGTTTTCCAGCGTAAGCATCTTCGACAGGAACACGGGTGACCAAATCGCTGACACGACCATGAAAAAGGATAACCGAACCAATAAACCACGGATAACGCGCCTTAAACCCACCTTCTGCCGTCCAACCTCTCTCTGATTTGAGGTCCGGCGAAGGGGAATCGATACCTTCATTGGTGATCTCGACAGCGGTAGTATCGTTCAAAGAAGGCGCGCGGAACGATGTGGCGAAATTGCCAACGAGGTTCAACGCATCGGTGACGCTTGTGACTAAGCCCGCGCTGTAGGTCAATGCGTTACCGGATTCGTTAAAATTATCAAACTGATCGGAACGCACTGAAAGATCCGCATTCGTGTTGTAGAGTGTATAGCGTCCACCGAGCGTTAATTCGAGGCGTTCGTGCAGTTCGATTTCGTCCTGAATATAGAGGTTTGCGTCCCAGAATTGAGAGCCGTCGATAAACCTGCCTTTTGTGTCGTCTACATTTTCAGCACCGGTCTTGATGTCGGTTTTGACTGTTTGGCTTGAAACGGTATCAAAGTAAAATTCACCGCCTACGACAACGCGCTGACTTGGCAGCGATGAATTGACCGCCTGTGCGCTGAGCCCCACTGTGTTGACGGTGTCAAATCGCTCGCGACGTTCCGTTGCATCGCGCAAGAGTTCATTCCGTCCCTCTTTCTGACGATGGAATGAGGTGGTGAATCGAATCTGGTCAATTGCGGCGTTTTCTGGTTTGGTGAGGTAGGTGGCATAGAGTAGGTCACGATCTTGCGGTTGAAAGAAAAACTCGTCAAACTCGCGGGGCGCAATCTTGTCGTAACGTGGGGTTTGCGGTTGGCGCCAGAGTTGGTAGGCGAGACTGACTGTGCTATTGTCAGTGAGTTTATAATCGAGTTTGGCATCGCCATCGTAGGCGTTCCAACCGAGCGGTCCCTCGGAATCAATCAGCCATTGGTCGGGGACATCTTTGGGCGGACCATCAGAGACTTCCACCCCTTTCGGTTTATCGGTAATAATCTCAAATTTGCGGTTCTTATGGTGTAGGTCGTAGCCGCTGCCCGGATTGATGTTACCGAACCATCGCGCAGAGGCGCCAACCGAAAATCCGAATCGTTTTTGACCTCCGACCACTTCAAGTCGTCCAAGCCGCTCGGCACTTCCCGAAGCGAATCGGGTAAACGCACGAGACTGGAGACTCCAGTCTTCTGTCGCATCGTCGAGAATGGCATCTTTAGTGAACATGCTGATGACGCCTCCCATGGCACCGCTGCCGTATAACATTGAACCGGCACCGCGCAGCACTTCCACTCGATCAAGATTGTCCGGGCTGATCGTCGCTAGATACTGATTGGGACCGGAGCGGAAGGTAGAGTTGTTGAGGCGGACGCCATCAATCGCAAGGAAAGCCTGATAGCCGGTAAGTCCACGCAGCAGGGGTGAACCTTGACCGACCGTTGTTTGCTGTGCCCAGACCCCTTCTGTCTCGCGCAGGATTCGCGGAGTCGTTGGAGCATTCATGCGCTCAATCTGCTCCCGGTTGATGACAGAAACTGCGTTTGGTGTTCGGAAGGTGTCTTTTTCGACACGGGTGATGACGGTGACTTCTTCAAGTTCAACAATCGAGGATTCTGCCGCTTCTTCTTGGGCATAAACGACGTTGATACTAATCAGGAAAAGACTCAGACATATCCAAAAATGTTTCTGTCCAGTTTTCATAGGGGCGCTCCTTTTTTCAATTTGATTTTTAGATGATTGAATTTTTGAGACCATGTGCCGGATTAAAGGCAATTTTTGTGCCAAAGGGGTTTACGTCGAAGATTACGTCTGTATGCGGATTCCTGACCAATTTTGTCCGACGAGGTCCTGCCTATTGTTCAATTTATGAACAGTTATGTTTTCCTTTTGGACAGTTGTGTTTGCTATAGAAGCACCGGTCAATTTGGGGTATAATAGCAAAAGCGATAAATCACTGCTGAGTTCTTCGCGTTTTTGAACAAAATAATACGTAATACGTGATGCGTAAAAACCATGTCTACGGTACCAAATTCAGTTGACATATTTCCCAACTTGGTGGCACAATAACTACAAAACCATTCTTAGCTGAACGAAAGGTTGTAAAAATAATGAAGCAAGCAGGACCGCATAGGGTACAAGCCGTTGTATTTAACCTATTACTGCTGCCATTTTTTGTGATGGTAGGGTGTACAACAATGGTCCCTGATAATCCCAATATGCCGTTGGAGGATTTCGATGCAGGTTCTCCTGCTGAAAAGGTGTGGCGGTTGGAACGGAAACTCGTCAGTAACGAGGTGAACTGTATTGCTGCTGATCCGCACAATGTGTGGTTTGCAACACAGGCGGGGATTTCACGTTGGGATCGAGACCAAGACCAATGGTTCCACTACACAATGGAAGACGGATTGTCGAACGATACGGTAAATGCTGTTGCGATTGATGGACAGTGGGTCTGGTTCGCTACAGAGGAGGGGGTGAGTCGTTACGATACGGAGACGAATGTCTTTTCGACTTACCGAACCATTGATGGGTTAGCGAGTGATCAGGTATCGTCTATTGCGGTAGACGGAAACTATGTTTGGTTTGGAACAGCTAACGGGCTAAACCGATATGACAAAACTATCGACAGCTGGGCGGTGCGTACCCGCAAGGATGGTCTCGTCAGCAAGGTAATTACGACGATCGCGGTCGAGCCGGAGTACGTGTGGGTCGGTACGGACAGGGAGATAAATCCGGATCCCCACGGCTGGGAGGACGATCCGCGTTTTAGCAAGGGTGGAGTGAGCCGATACCATCGAGACACCGATTCGTGGAATAATTATAAAAAATCAGATGGCTTGATAGATAATGAGATTGCTACCATTGCGGTGGATGAGAATAGTGTTTGGTTTGGAACGCAAGACGAAGGTGTGAGTCAGTACAATCAGGTTGATCAGGCTTTTATCAAGACGTTTACGAAGACCGATCTGCTGAAAAGCAATATGATTTCTTGTATTCGTGCGGATGGGTTTCAGGTATGGTTTGGCACTGCGAACGCCGGTGTGCATCGTTTTATTAAGCCGGTCAATACTTGGGTGAATTACACCAAAGCGGATGGGTTAGCAAGTAATCATGTGAGTTGGATTGCGACACAAGGAAATGATGTTTGGTTTGCGAGCAAGGAAGATGGGGTGAGCCGCTTTGATAAGGTAACCGGCGAATGGACGCTCTACCAGCAGGCAGATTTTCTTGCGGATAACGATGTTCGAGATATAACACGTGATGCGGCGGGCAACCTCTGGATGGCGACGATATCCGGAATTTCGATTTATAACCCTGCGACGAACAGTTGGGAAATCATCTCTAAAGAGGATGGGCTTCCGACCCCCTATGTTACGAGGATAGATGTTGCGTCTCAAGTTCCAGAATCAGGACAACGCGACGTTATCGAAATCTCAAGCGGTGGGATGACTAGCGCACAGATCTGGATCGGTACAGATCGAGGTCTCGGCACACGTTCGTACTCCGGCGGCGAATGGGCGTTTTATTCTCCTCCGAAATCCACGACGAATGGAGAGGCTTTTCTGACGGCGGTCGATGCGGCGGGAGATATGCTCTGGCTCGGCACGAGTTCAGGACCCGCCATGTATGACATAACTTCTGAGGAGTGGACGCAGCTTGAGACACCGGGAGATCACTCAGGCGCGATAGTGTTATCCGTAGTTGTCCACGACGAAACGGTTTGGTTTGGTGGGGCAGCGGGTGTTTGGCAATATTCACTTGCGGATAAGAAGATGCGTCATGCTGCCGAGGGGCTTCCTGACACCTATGTTAATGTGCTATTTTCCACAGAGGACAGCCTTTGGGTGGGGACACGGCAAGGACTTGCACGATATGACGTTGTTCAGGAGCATTGGGTGCCGATGTCGTTCAACGCACAATTGCCTGTCTCTAATGTTACCGCACTCGATTTCCGAGATGGGATCCTTTGGATCGGCACACCGCAAGGTTTGGGGAGTTATACGACTGCTTCGGAGACTTGGAGTCCTATTGAGAATGTGTCGTATAATATCCGGGACATCCTGTGTGATGCGGAACAAAGAATTTGGTTGGCGACGTCGGTCGGTCTTGTCGAATATCACCCCTCAGATGGCGACATCGTGCTGCATCAATCGCGTCCGGTGCGGGAGCCGTTTCTTGAAACGAAGGTTTCAAATATCAAATTTGATGGCGATTATATCTGGTTCAACAACTGGGCTTCTTCACCGAACGGTGGGATTATACGGTTTCATCGCCCCACTGGCGCGTGGCAGCGTTTTACGCGCTTGGATATTCTTCAGTCAACCCAGAAAAGATCGATGACCACAGTACGTTGGAGCTATGTGGATACAGATGCAGTTTGGTTCACCACGGACTACGGTGTCCTTCGCTACGACAAGATGGCGGATACGTGGCAACATTTTACGATAGAGGATGGCCTTCCTACGAACGATTTAGACAGAATTGCCGTGAGCGAACACAGCGTCTGGGTGAGTCCAATGATCGGTGTCGAATTGAGCCATTATAGTAAAAAGACTGGAAAATGGACTGCAATTTCGCCTAGTAAAGAGATGCAAATTGAGCGGTTGAAATCACTGGCGGTTGATGGTCCGGAGGTCTGGTTTGGGTCGGGACGTGGGCTTCACCGTTATAATGAATTTACCGGTAAATGGCGTGATTTCACGCCGAGGGACGGACTCGCCGGCAGAGGTGCTGAGTGGATTACCGTGGACGAGGATTTCATTTGGGTTGCACGCTCGGAGTGGGACAGAGACAGTAACCGCCCACTGTCACGATACGATAAAAAAACGGAGAGGTGGGACACGTTTTCAACGAGTGACGTGCTTGCTTCAGACACCATTAGGCGAATTATTGCCACAAAGGACGATGTTTGGATACTCTACAGACCTTGGACGAAGAAGGGGGTTACCCGATACGATAGACGCACCGGAGAGTGGACGACAATCAAGTCTGGTCGTGGAACGCTTGAGTTAGCTACCGACGACGATTACCTCTGGTTAGCCGTACCCAATAATGGGCTCAGGCGGTTCCATTTCGCATCTGGCACTTGGACGGTGTTCAGAGATCTCAAAGGGTTGCTACATAACCATGTGGATGAGTATGGGCTTGCCGTTGATGATAGGTATGTATGGGTGGGCACGTTGCGGGGGCTTTCTCGCTATGACAAACAGAGGGAATCTTGGACCTCCTTCACAGCGATGCCAACCCTTTCGGGACGTACCATCCGGACGGTGGATACAGATGAGCGTTTTGTCTGGGTCGGTACTGACAACGGTTTGTCGCGTTATGATAAGGAATTGGGCACTTGGAAGCAGTATCAACAGGAGGGTGGTTCCGAAGAGATTGCCACCCACGGTGGTCATTGGCACCGATGGCGTCCCAAAAGGAAAGATACATTGTCCGATAATTCGGTGAGTTCGATTGTGGTTGATGACCAGTACGTCTGGGTCGGCACCCGAGATGGAGCGAATCGTTTTGATAAACTTGCCCTACGCTGGGATCAGTACAAAACTGGGCATGGGTTGCCCGCTAATAATGTGACTTCTGTTAGTAATGATGGCAATAACATTTGGGTTGGCACTAACTCTGGGATTGGCAAGTATCCCCGAACTGCGGATGACCTCAACGCTTGGATCGCTTACACGTCGGGCACGGAGATTCAACCTGCATCTGTCTCCAAAGAGTTTGCGGAGTCGTTGGTTACGGATGAGATTTGGTGTATCGCTAGCAGCAAGAAAAATGTTTGGGTCGGTACGCGACGGGGTGTGAGCAAATATGATATCGGTAAGGACACGTGGAAAACTATCACAACAGAAGATGGCTTGGCGAGCGATGAAATCAGTTGCATCGCTATCGATGACGAGCGAGTTTGGTTTGGCACCGATCGTGGTGCGACCGTCTATAATGAGGAAACAGAGGCTTGGACTTCCTATACAACAGAAGACGGACTTGCTAGTAACAAGGTGACTTCGATTGATGTTGATGGCACAGAGGTGTGGATTGGGACATACAATGCAGGGGTGAGCCGATTCGACCCGTCGGCGAATAGCTGGCTAACGTACACCCGTGAGGAGGGCTTAGCTCATAATGGAATCCTCTCTATTTCAGTCGGGGATACTTATGTGTGGTTCGGGACCTATCGAGGCTTGAGCCGTTTTGACAAACATACGGGTATCTGGACAACCTTCACAGAATCCTACGGACCTGAGGATCTTTGAGACGGAGGAATTGGAAGTTTTTCTGGTGAAATTTGATTTGTTTGCTTCGATTTTATAGATATGCCTTTCTTTTTTTAGGCTAAAGGAGAATTCATTTTAATGTTTTCAAATGCGGATCAACAATCCGGGTTGACCTCTAGCAGCGGTATCTCACAATCCGAAGATGGACACGGCTTTGGCACTGCACCTGTTTTTCTTACTTCAATCTGTACAATTCTTGGTGCAATCCTTTTCTTGCGGTTTGGTTACGCTGTCGGTCATGTAGGACTTTGGGGCAGCTTAGCGATTGTTGCTCTCGGACATTTGGTAACCATTCCTACAGTTCTAGCTGTGTCTGAGATAGCAACGAACCGCCGCGTGGCAGGCGGCGGTGCATACTACATTGTCAGTCGCTCCTTTGGCCCAACCATTGGCGGTACGATTGGAATCACTCTATATCTGGCGCAGGCGATCTCGATTGCCTTCTATATGGTTGCGTTTGCAGAGGCTTTGGAACCCGTTTATCAATGGGTGGCTGCCACATACGAATTAAAGCTTGACCGCCGCTGGGTAAGTTTTACCTGTACGCTCCTCCTTATCGCACTGATGTTAACTAAAGGTGCGAATTTGGGGGTATGGGGATTGTGGGCTGTCAGTGCAATCCTAGTGGTTGCAATCGGTGCGTTCCTTTTGGGGGTGGGACCGGAAGACATACGGCCGGAAGGACTAAACATCACGGCACGCATTGAAGGTGGGGACAGTTTTGGCACGGTTTTCGCGGTATGCTTTCCTGCTTTTACGGGCATGATTGCGGGGCTTGGACTATCCGGCGACCTGAAGAACCCTCAGCGGAGCATACCGCTCGGAACAATCGGCGCGACAATCGCGGGGATGGTCATATACGCGTTTGTGGCAGTAAAGCTTGCCCAGAGTGCCACGCCTGAGGAACTCGCCGCTAATCAATTTGTTATGGCGAAGATTGCGCTGTGGGGTCCTGCAATCTACATTGGATTGGGTGCAGCAGCACTGTCCTCTGCTATCGGCTCGATTTTGGTCGCTCCTAGAACGCTCCAGATGCTTGGTCGTGACAATGTTTTACCGTTTTCTCAGTTGAACCGTCTGATGGGGAAAGGAGTAGGTCAGACGCAGGAACCGGTATATGCAACTTGCGTATCAGGTGTAATAGCGGTTGTGTTCGTGCTAGCTGGCGGTGTGGACTTCATCGCCCGAATTCTCACCATGTTCTTCATTGTGACATACGGTGTTCTGTGTGCGGTGTCCTTCCTTGAGCACTTCGCAGGAAATCCGTCCTATCGTCCCACGTTTCATTCTCGCTGGTATCTGTCGCTGGTTGGTACTGTAATGTGTGGCTTGATGATGATTCAGATAAACGTGCTGTATGCGCTCATCTCAATCTTTTTGATGGTGGCAATCTACATTGGATTGCGCCATGGTCACAAGGGGCAGCGCGACTTGACGGCAATTTTCCAAGGGACGATGTTCCAGTTGACTCGTTGGTTACAGATTACTCTACAGAGAAACCGTGGGGTCTCTCCCGAAGGCGGGTGGCGTCCATCAATCGTTGCGGTTACCCAATTTGGTGAGCGCCGGCTTGGGCATTTTGATCTGCTGCGCTGGATTTGCCATCGGCACGGGTTTGGTCACTTCATCCAGTTTTTCAACGGTGATTACTCATTTCTTGACGAGATTGAGGCGCGTATTCACGTTGACGAGTTAATCCAACGAACAGCGGTCAGCAGGGCGGGCATCTTTGTTGATACCCTGATTTGCCCGACGTTCCAACTCGCTATCGCGCAGACGTTGCAGATGCCGGGTATCTCTGGCTTGCCGAACAACTCTATCCTCTTGGAGTTTGATCGGGAAAATATTGATGAGATCAATGATGTTGGACAGGGTGCTCGACTCGCTATGAATTCGATGTTCAATGTCCTGATCTTGCGATCGACGAAATACCGATTTGGCTATCGGTCATCGATCCATGTGTGGGTGACCGAAGAGAACCTAATGAACGCTCCGATGATGCTAATGCTAGCATATATAATTGTAGGGCACCCGGAATGGAGACGCGCTGAGATTCAGCTTTTTGCGTGCTTTGACTCTGTGGATGCTGAACGTGAGGCAGATAGGCTCTCAACATGGATGAGGGAAGGACGGCTGCCGATTTCCGCACAGAACGTGACTTCTGTTTCTTGCAGTAATGGAGACGCATTGGAAGAAGAGGTGTCCTACCACTCTTCTCAGGCTGACTTAGTTATTGCAGGTGTGACAGCGGAAAGTCTCGAACCGGAGGTAGTGACCCAAACACTGCGGCATTACGCGGGTGCGAACGATGTACTCTTTGTCCATTCAATTCAGCGAATTGCAATTGATTAGATGAAAATATAATACGTAATGTGTTAAGAATACACGACATGTTGGAAAGGATATAAACCGTGCAGGAGCATGTGATACTCGTCGATCGTATGGGCAGAGAGATCGGTACTGAAGAAAAGCTAAAGGCACATCGTGAGGGGAAACTGCATCGCGCATTTTCGATTTTCGTCTTCAACAGTCTAGGGGAATTGCTGCTTCAGAAACGGTCAAAGACAAAGTATCACTCCGGGGGGCTGTGGACGAATACTTGCTGCAGTCATCCCCGTCTTGGTGAGGGTCATCCTTGTGCGGCGAGACGACGGCTTAATGAGGAAATGGGGTTCAAATGTGAACTGACTGAGCTCTTCAGCTTTATTTATCATGCCAAGTTGGAAAATAATCTATTTGAGCACGAACTGGACCAGGTCTTTGTTGGGCATTATGACGGTCAACCTGTTCCCAATCCTGACGAAGTTGATGATTGGAAATGGATGGATATTGACAGACTGAAGCGGGATGTTGGGGAAACCCCCGATCATTATACGTACTGGTTCAAATTGATACTTAATCGCGTCCTTAAACAGTATGAGAAGGTTAGTTTTCTGAATGAAACTTAAACGAGAGGCATACTAGTTTTCTGGCGGTTTCAATTATTGCAGAGGGGCGAGGGACAATGGGTTGGCGTATTGTAGAGCATATTACGATTTACCGTGAAGAGGGTTGGTACGGTGCCCACCCCAACCTTGTGCGTACACCTAGCAGGGATCTGCTGGTTCTATTTCATCGTTCACCATTCGTGGGGTACTCGCACCACAGTCATCCGTTATTTGATGTGCGTGCTTGTCGCTCGGAGGATGAAGGGCAAACTTGGAGCAGACAGCACTTTATAACCGGTGATCCGTTGGGTGGTGTGCTTGACTTCGGTACTCATACCCTTGCGGATGGGAGTATTTTCCTTCACGCTTCCAATGTTGCGCTAGTTCCCGAAGATGAGGAGCGCGAAGGTGAAGCATGGGCTGCTCATGCCGGTATCCCCTTCTGGGTGCGTTCCCGTGACGATGGGCGCACTTGGAGCGAACCGGTACGTTTTCCGCGCTTACCCGATGCCGTGTGGGGACATCCTGCCACTCATTCGGGGATAGCGCGGAGCGGGTTGGTGCAGATGCCCGATGGACGTCTACTCTTACCGAGCAAGGCGACCGACCACCCTGACGGCTCAATGCCTTTCTTTGGTATGTTGCGGGTGTCAAGGGATATGGGGGAAACGTGGGAGTACGGTGGACGGATTGCGGAAGATCCCGTTACCCACTTCAGTGAGCCTGCCATCCATCTCACCCCTAGTGGAAAGATTATCGTTCTCTTTCGGTGCCACCCTGGGCCCGGCGCAACTAGCCGCGAGGTTTGCCTCGCGTTAGTGGAATCGAATGATGGTGGGGAAACATGGTCTCCCTGGCGACAGACGACGATCCGCGGCTGCCCCGGTCACATGCTTGGGCTGCGGGATGGGCGTATCTTCACCACTGTTGGGACACGCTGGCCCGGACAGCGGGGTTGCCTAGCGCGTATCCTCGAACCGGAGGGAAGTGACTTAGACACTGCACCGGTGCTGGTTATCCGAAGCGATTCGCACGATTCCGATTGCGGTTATCCTTGGTCTGTTGAGCTTGAAGATGGTCGTGTGTTGGTGGTGTATTATTATGTCTATTCGGATGGTCATCGAGGCGTTGAAGGAACGATTGTCGAAGAAGTTTCGTGATAAGGGATTGTGATCAGGCGATTCATTTTAATCCAATCCAGACAACGGTACCGATAGGAGCGAATATGAGTGAAACTGTTGATATTAAACTTGCATGTATGAGTCTGATGTGGGGTGGGGATCTACCCAACGAAGAGATGCCTGCGTGGATTGAGGATGTGTCGGCGGCGGGCTATGCGGGTGTTGCTACATTTGAGAGGGTGCTGCTTCGGTTAATGGAGGAGACGGATTTTGTCGAGCGGATAACAGATCGTGGACTTCCATTGGTCAGTGTTGATCTCGTCATAGACCGTGACTTTGATAGGGTAAACCGTGTTTGTGAGGTTATGCAGCAGCTTGGCGCGAAGCATTTGGTGACGATAGGGGGCTTGGCACAGAAGGGCGCGGACATGAATGAAATCGCTGACCTGCTGAACCAAATCGGTGAAATTGCACGGATCTACGACGTTCGTGCCTGCTTCCACAACCATACCCATCACACTGGCGAGACGTTGGAGGAGACGGAGGAGTTATTACACAAAACAGATCCCACCAAGTTCTTCGGTTTTTTGGATGTCGGTCATGCGACAAAGGATTTCGTGGGACACCCGGTGGAACAGCGCGCATCAATCTTCCTTGAGCGCAACTGGGATCGAATCGACTTTCTTGAGTTCAAGGATTGGCATGAGGATTCCGACTTGAGAACAGAGGTTGGTGCTGGACGTTGTGACTATGAAGGTGTCTTTCAGGTTCTGAAGGAGAAACGTTATTCGGGTTGGGTTACGGTGGAGCAGAATGGTCCTACGGGAGAGAAGACTCCATTGGAATGCGCTAGAGCGAGCCGGGATTTTATTCGGCAAGGTTTAGGTGTTTGATTTTTCGTTGACCAGTTCGTAAACGGTGATGTTTTCCCACTTCCGCTTTGTTCTATGCGTTGCCACCCGCTCCTTAAATCGGTTCAAGATGCCTAACCCTGCAGCGTCGATCATTGCCTCGAGGTGTGCAACGGCTTTTTCGCCGGAAGCATCGGCATACCCAATGAGCAGGCGGCCTCTTGGGTTGAGGTAATTCGGGAGATCGTCGAAAAAACGTCGAAGGGTTTTCTGTTTTTCGTCGTGGATGGCAAGTTCTGCGCGGTTACGTGCCCGTGAAACTACCCACGGCGCGTTGAAGATAATCAGATCGAAACGACGGCCCGGCACGGGTTGGAAGAGATCCCCTGCCGGCATCAAATGAATTTGCGACGTGTGGCTGTGCACATCGGCAAAACGTAAGAGGTTGAGTCGGGTTGTGGCAACTGCTTCGGGCAGCAGATCGGATGCATAGATTCTCCCCTCCAAATCCCCCACTTCTTGTGTGGCGAGCAGTGTAAGGCACCCGCATCCACACCCCATGTCGAGCACGGTTGCGCTGCGCGGCAGGTGCGGTTTAACGCTTTGCAGACCCTGCTGGAACAGTCCAATCGTTTCTTGGGAATGGGGTGGAAGCACGTTGTTGGAGGCAACCAGCGATGCGCCGAGTGCAAGAATCGGATACGTCTCTGCGAGTGCCTTTTGAATCTTCTGAATAGTGATGATGGGGACTAGAAACGGTCGTCCTTCATTTGCCTCTTGATTTTCGCCGATCCATTCGAGGAGATAGGGTAGATCTGGTGGCGGGTTTGCTTGTATGGTGCCGTTTGGATCTGCCCAGCACATCAAGCGTGACAGTGATTGTATCCTTTCTTGTGCGGGAGCCGCCAGTCCTGAATCGGATTCGCGTCTACCACCGCCCTTTCGGCGTTGCCATCTGTCTTTGTCCCGCCCAGACCTTTTCCTGTCCCGCCCACCCTCGCGGGTTGGGCGAATCAACTCGTCCTCTTTCCGTTCTATGTACTCCATGACCTCCGTTACTTGATCCCAGTCGCCGGACAGAATCGCTACGCCACCGCGGCGTAGGTGGGTGAAAATTCGGTTGAATTGTCCCAACTCGCTACCTGTGAATAACTTCCATGAAGCGTCTTCTGCGGCAATATCTCGATATTGGGTCGGCACGTAAACATCACCGATGTCACCTATTCGGCGGAATGGAGGCATAGCAAGTAGGGGTGGTTGATGTATATTTTATCTGGTGATCAGATGAGCCAGATATATCGCGCTACGAAAAGCACTGCGAACAGGTAAATCAGCCAGTGCACCTGTTTCCCTTGACGGGTGACTAGTTTTAGCAGGGCGTAGGAGATGAAGCCAAATGCGATCCCTTCTGTGATACTGATCGTGAGGGGCATCAGCAGCAGGGTTAGAAATGCTGGGATAGATTCTGTCATATCGTCCCAATCAATGGAGACGACATTTTTGAGCATGAAGCATCCGACAATAATCAGTGCTGGGGCAACAATGGGATAGAGGAATGTATTTTCACCGATTTGGTATCCTGCGCCTACCATCTTGATTAGTGGATTGAAGAATAGAGCGAGCAGCATCAGAACCGCTGTCACGATGCTGGTTAAGCCTGTTCGCCCTCCTGCGGAGATCCCGGACGCGCTCTCGATGTAGCTGGTAACTGTTGATGTGCCGAGCAGGGCACCGGCGCTAGTAGCAACGGCATCGGAAAGCAGTGCCTGTCTTGCTTTCGGCAGTTTTCCATCGACCATAAAGCCGCCTTGCTCTCCGACACCGACCAACGTTCCAACAGTATCGAACAGGTCTAGGAAGATGAAGATAATAATTACCGAAATCATTTTCGGGTCTACGAGAATGTTCGGGATCTGGAGTTGGAGGAAGGTGGGAGCGATGGAGGGTGGAGCGGCAACGATACCTTGAAATTTCACCATGCCGGTGACGAGTCCAACGATAGTTGAGGCAATAATGCCGATCAGGATTGCGCCGCGCACTTTTAGGGCGAACAACATAGCAATCACGATCACGCCGAACAGCGAGAGGAGTGCCGGGGGTGATTTGAGATCGCCGAGGGTGACATAGGTTGCTGGATGGTCGACGATAAGGCCCGCCCATTCCAAGCCTACCAACGCGATGAGCAACCCAATTCCGGCTGGGATGGCGTTCCTCAACGAAACGGGCAGAATAGTCATCACTTTTTCACGCAAACCGACAAAGAAGAGCAGGATAAACAGCACCCCTGCGATGAAAACGGCACCGAGCGCGTTTTGCCACGATACGCCGAGGGTGAGACAGACCGTGAAGGCGAAGTAAAAGTTATGTCCCATCCCCGGCGCAAGGGCGATTGGATAGTTGGCGAGCAGTGCCATCAACACCATTGCCAATGCACTAGTGATGCAGGTTGCTGCCATTACTGCGTCGGAATCCATCCCCGCTGCCGACAGCACCGCCGGTTGGACGAAGATAATGTAGGACAATGTCATGAACGTTGTACAACCTGCGACAATTTCACGTCTAACAGTTGTTCCTGACTCTTGTAAACGGAACAATTTTTCGAGCATCAGTTACCTCCTTGATGAGTTTTCGAGCATCACCTTTTTAAATGTTAACGATACCCTACGCTGCCTCTCATACGTTTGACCATTCCACTAGTCTGATTTTCTAGGGGCGATACCGTGTAGCCATTCATATCTAGCTTCATTTCTCAATACAATAATGCTCCTTGGTGCAAGCCAGACAGGAATCTTTTTTGTCTTATCGCGTTTGTTTGTGAAATCCATAATACAGCCTGAACCCAAGTTCAAAGAGGCACTCATATTCGCAAAACAAGGTTCACAATCTCATCCATACTAGGTGAGTATTGCCCTTCTGTTGAGACATGAACTGTGGGCACGTTAAAATCCGGCGCCATATAGTTGCCAGGAGGCGACATTATACCAGTTTTCCTGTAGATGCTAACGCGCTTATCGCCGTGGAAAAACTCCCGTCTTGGATCATCCAGGCCGCGCTGGAGATGACGCTTTGCTGCCACCATCCCGTCAACGGAGCATACAACAATGAAAGGAGCACCCAATTCAAGGATTTGGGGAATCCTTGGTTCCCAGACCTTGTGCTGAAAGGCCGCCTCTATGACGACAGAGATCTTACCGGCGAGGTACTGATTCACTATCGCGAAGAAGAAATTGGTGACCACACCATTGGTGTCCGGTGGAAGCTGATCGTGTTTGACGCCATGGGTGTTGACATAGCCCTCCTTGATCTCGTCGCGACTGATGACCGGCATCCACAGACGTTCAGCGAGTTTTTTGGATAGACTTGTTTTTCCTGACCCCGGACGACCTGTAACGATAACGCATTTGGGTTTACTGCTCATGTTTCTAAATCCCCTCCCAAGTTTGACAAGTATATCAATGTTGCCTATTTTGCGTCAATTGATTTAATAAATCCTCCAATCCCGGACTCAAAACGACAGGATATTTTTCCGCAGCCGCCAGCTTTTTATGCACTTCAGGCAATCGCTTTAGTTCAGTTTTTGCTTTTGCCTGCATCGCAGCCAAGTCAGGGAATGAATAGACTAATTCTCCGTTGCGAACTATTGGCACAAGCAGCGGTTCGCCATTTTGCAAATTTTCATCCCAGAGACTGATCACATCCTTAACGTAATTTCCATCATTGTCGTATAGACGATGGAGCTGCTTTCGGCTGGGAAGGGTTGATTTGCCCTTATCTTCGCTCAGTTTCATTGTGAACGTTACCTTCTTGCCTTCGATTCGCTCAACATGCTTGTAGACACCGGGCAGTGCCGATGCCCCTCCCTCACCGGTCAGTGAGTTGAAATTTGCTCCCGTTGCCAAACGGGTGCCAACGCCAAAGCCGTCAATTGGTGCACTCGCAGCGAGCAGTTGGTCAATCTGAAACTCGTCTAGGTCATTACTGGCAAAGATTTGGACATCGTGCAACCCCGCTTCGTCGAAGATTGATCGCACTGCCTTACTTAGTGCTAGCAGATCACCACTATCAAGCCGAACGCCTCTCAGTTGTGCCCCGCTTGCCTGCATCTCTTTTCCCACAATACAGGCGTTTTTTGCACCTTGAACCGTGTCGTAGGTGTCAATCAGGAGGAGGGTGTTGTGGGGGAACGAATTGGCATAGTCTCGAAATGCCGCTAGTTCGGACGGACGATCCATGATGAACTTGTGCGCGGTTGTACCGACGTAAGGGATATTGAAGTATTGCCCAGCAATGACGAGGGAGGTGCCGGCAGCACCACCAATGAATGATGCCCGTGCAGCGAGAATGCCGGCATCTCGCCCATGTGCCCTGCGTGCTCCGAAATCGAAGCAGGTGCGTCCGCGCGCCGCATGGACGATTCGCGCGGTCTTCGTTGCGATTAGCGTTTGGAAGTTCATCACATTGAGGAGATAGGTCTCGAAGATCTGGATATCGATTGATCGACCTGTTACATTGATCAGTGGCTCGTTTGCGAAGACGGGTGTCCCTTCAGGCACTGCATAGACCTCGCCATCGAATTTGAAGTGCCGCAGGTAATCGAGGAAATCATCGCTCATATCCGGTGTTGGCTTGCTTTCCTTCAGCCATTTAAGATCTGCGTCCGTAAAGCGTAGGTTCAAGATGTAGTGGATAACCTGCTCCAATCCTGCCGCAATCATATACTCGCCCTGTGGGATGAAGCGGACAAAGTAGTTCTCGGTGCAGATTGCGTTGTTCCCACTGTCAAAATCTGCCTTGCCCATCGTAAGCTCGTAATAGTCAGCGAACAGTGCCATATTCGATTCAGTAAGGAGACCGGATTGGAGTGCTTTGGTCATCGTTCATTGCCTTTGGCTTGTCAATTGAATTGCTGGAGTTTTTGCTGTAGCCATTGCGTCATCGGTCCCGGTGCTGGATCGCACACCTCGATCATGCGGCCGGGTAGAGGTTGTCCGAGCAATCCTTCTACTTCTGTTCGACATTCTTTGACGATAGCCGGGTGATTTTCTGCCACGTTGTGGACTTCTGCGGGGTCTTCTGACAAGTCGAACAGTTCATCACCGTCCGGGTCGTCATAGCCGACAGCGGTGCAAAAGTTCCACCGTTCATCTCGGACGCTGACACGCGCGCGTGCGTTGCCTGTTACGAAATCTGCCCAACCGGTAATGATCCGGTCGCGGATAGATGATTTTTCACCGGTGACCAGCTGCCAGAAATCTTGTCCATCTGTCCAATCGCATGGAATCCCAAGCTGATGCAGCAAGGTTGGCATCAGGTCGTGGTTTTGAACAAAGCCATTGACCGCCTGCCCCTGCTGTTGCCCCGGATGGCGGATCAACAGATTCAGTTGGGTGTTGAATGGGTGCAGCTGATCGGGACCTTTTCCGAAACGTCCTTGATCACGAAGTTGGGTGCCGTGGTCGGAGAGAACTACCACCAGCGTGTCATCGCGTAGCTTTAGGTCCTCTATTTTGGAGAGCAGGTGTCCAATACATTTATCAACGAAGGTAACTTCGCCGAGATAGAGCGCTTCGACACGGCGAAGTTCATCTTCCGTTGGATCGCCCTGTTCAGAGGCTGCGCCCGGCGTGATGAAGTCTTTGCCCGAATAGTCGGGAAGATATGCGTCGGCGTAGCCGGGGGGCGGATCCCACGGCTCATGCGGATCGAAACTGTCTATCCATAGGAAGAAGGGACCGACCGTGTGGTTGTCGTCGAGCCATTCACAAGCGGATCGAAACACGCGGGCGCAACTGTAGTCGTCTTCGGAACGACGATGCCGTTGATTGAGTAGGTAATTAACCAATCCTGCGTGGTGCTGCCAGTTAATAGGTTCTCTGACGTGTTGTCTTAGTTGGTCTTCAACCAACCGTGGATCCCCGCTTCGCCAGTTGTCCGATTCCTGTCCACGGACGAAATCCAAGTGAGCAAACCCGCGTGAGAAGTTCATTGTGGGTTTGAACATGTGATAGGTATCGGCAATCAAGGCTGTTAGATAGCCTCTCTCTAGTAAGACTTCAGCGATTGTATCTTGCTCTGGGGGGATTTTATGCCAACCCGGTGCGTGGTGCCAGTGCCCCCGGCGGTCGAAGTTGAATCGCCATGGAAAACTCCTCATTCCAGTGAACAGTCCGCGACGGATTTGAAGGGTAGGTTGACCTTCCCCAAATGCCCGTGTGAACCGAATGCTTTCGGCTGCAAAGGCATCTAGATTGGGCGTCTGTGTGTGGCTGTACTTTTTGCCCGGTCCGATGATGTCGGCTCGAAATGTGTCTAAGCAGATACATATAATGTTCATTTTGGATTATGAAGCCTCCTCCCATGTGCGGCGAACGAAGGGGACAGCTTTTTCAAATCCTGCTTCTCCTGTACGGCTCGCCTCCTCAATACTTAACCAGCCATCATAGCCGTTTCGTTTCAGAATGGAGAAAACCTGTTTGATAGGCGATGCTCCCGTGCCAACAAGGACGGTCTCGAATTCGCCCGGGGTGCGGATGTCAAACACATGAACGACTGCCACTCGGTCTATCACGGCTTCTAGTAGCGCTATTGGATCTTCTCGGAGAACAAGCGAATTTGCGGTGTCAAAGCAGACCTTGAGAGACGTATCCGTCAGGTTGTTGAGGATTTCCAAGAAAATATCGCTGGGTTGTGAGAAGTCCCAATAGTGCCAAGGCGCGCCTTTGGTATGATTTTCGTAAACTAAGGTTACTCCTAACCTATCGGCTTCATTGACCACTTGACGGAGTCCATCAACTGCCCATCGGATTCCTTCTGCCCGATCGGTGCCGGGATGATTCTGTCCGGCGGTCACGCGTGCGTATTTGGCACCAAGTGCCGCGGTCAGTTGTACGTCTGCTTTCATCTGTTCTATCTCTAGTGCCCGCTGATCGGCGTCGGGATGTGTGAAATCAGGATAACACGCCAAGGCGCAAAACTCAATACCAATTTTTCGTCCTTCTTCAGTGATAGTATTGAGGGTATCCTCATCTCGGTTTGGAAAAAACTTCACGCTGAAGTCAGCCCCCTCCAGCCCTAGGGCAGCGGCAAAATGAATCCAATCGCTAACCGATTTCTTGCCACTAAAGATATCTTCGTAGAGTGAAACGGGTATACAGCTTAGTTTCATAGTTACACCTTCGTTTCCGTTAAATTTAGTAAAGTTTAGCATTAATTGGACACTCTATACCGGGGATGGGAAAATCCGGGCTATCACCCCGGTAGGTGCGGTTTTTAACCGCACCGCATCGGCGCGTCCCGAAAATCGGGATCCCGATGCCGTTCTGAGCATCGGGAGAAACAGCGCCTACCAAACATGGGGAGCGAAAGTGTCTATCTGTTTTCAGAATCCACTATTTGATAGTAAGACAAGCGGGCTAAGGAAAAAATTGGTATAAGGGTGTATTGGTCAAAATACTCAGAATTCCCCAAATGTTGCTCAATAGATAATCTCCCAGAGCCAGACCTAAAAAGCAGGGAATGGCGCGCCGATAGGCGTTGAGTCCCCCATAGCGCAGGATGACTGCCTTCAACGCCCAAGCGACGAATAGGCAACTCCATAGATTGTACATCCCCCAACTGTCCGCCATCGCATAACCGAGCGGGTGGAGCGACCACCACAGGAAGCGTGCCCTCAGCAACATTAATACCACTGCTACACCGAGCCCACCGCCTATGAAGGCAAGCGCCGGTTTATCTGGTTCTTGGGGCGAGTTGAGCCAGCTTTCAAGTCGATGGTAGATCCACCCCCGTTGCGTGGTCGGTCCCATGTAGTAGCCTGACTCGGCGCCGTTCCGATAGTAGTTGTCCAGCAAGAGCCAGTATGTGGCAATTGCTCCGATGAGTGTTGCGATTACGATAGCGAGAGCGATATGACGAGGATTGATATTTCGCCGTTCTGAAATTTTGAATGCTTCCAGCTGCTGCGGCATCAGGTTGGTACGATTTGCGAAAGTAACGTGCACGTACAACGTAAAAACGGTGAGGGCACCGGTGCCCAGACGGCGTGTCCCGAAGGCGTCGATAATCATGTGATGCGGATCGACACCGTTTTGAAAATCGTGGCACAGGAATCCCATTTCCGCACGCAGCCGGGCAATCATCGTTCCTAGTAAAAAGTAAATCCCGAAAAACAGTGGAATTACCCATAACGGCATACCTGCCTTGTAGGAAAAGATTGTGAGGAAGATTATGCCGAATACCACGCACGCAAATGCCGAACGATATCGCATCGGTTCATGTGCGTCATCCAATTGTGATGGAGATGTGGTACGTCCGAACAGATGGCGTCCCAATTTTAGGAAATGTGCCCTTCCCGTCCACAGCGCGACCGCGAATAGTCCGATATACACGCCGAAACTCTGTTCAGCGATATAGGGGAAGCGCGGTAGACCCTGCCAACCCATGATGTTCCCGACCATCAACTCAATTTTGTAAACCCAGTAAAACACCCAGCATGAAAGTAGGAGGTCAAGTGGCATAAGAAAGCTGATGCCAATAACGAAAGGGTAGAAAGAGAGCCGGACGTTGCCCATCGCATTCCAAGGTCGCTCAGTGAAATACTGATGAATGTTCTGACGTTTAACGGGGATATAGGGGAATGCAGGGTAGATTGAATTGAGCAGGTTCTCGATACTGATTAGGGCGGCGATGCCGAAACCAAGCCACATCAGTCTGTTTTTGAAGAAACTGGATCCGGGATTGGTCATCTCTAGCGGGAGTTGGATGAGTGGATATGTCAATCGTTCGTGTTCCGTCCACTGTTTTCGCAACAGGGTGGTGAGCCCCAACATTACAACCATTAGTGCGAATAGGAACGCAATCCAAGCGACGCCGGGGATGAGCCATGCCTTAAAATATCCCTCTTCGTAGAGAGTTGTACCTCCTTTATAAAATGGTGTTAGTGCTTTTTCGTCCCGCACGGTAAGCCATTCGGGAAGATGTTTGAAAAGTAGCTCTCGCCAGCCGTTTTCGGGTGTGGCAAACCGAAACGGATGTCCCAAAATTGGGACCAAAATCTCCATCATGTCATACGAACAGAGGCAGGAAACGAACCCCAGCATGATGTAGATGGTGAGAAGTTCCTGCTGGGAGAGACCGAGCGCGGGAGAGATTTTAACAAGTATACGCTGGATCAGCAGCAACCAGAAGATGACGAAAATAACATTTGAAAACGGGTGGATAATTGTTGGGAAGGTATAGCGAACGACTTCAAGTTCGATAAGCCAATATGCAGTGATTGGCATGAACAACAGGGCGATTAGACAAGATTTGAGCGTTAAGCCTCTTTGGAAGGTGCTAGGTATGTCTTTCATTGGGCTGTCGCTTCGCATTGTCATAAAATGGGGTATTCAATACATCACTGCTTTTGCCTCGACAGATACACTATACCGCTTTGATTTTAGTGATACGACAATTCGGTTGTGGGGTATTTAAAGTCATTTCATAACTAGGTCGCCTAACCACAGCCGATCTCGGCAATCGCTTCGACTTCGACGAGCAGGTTGCTATTGACCAACGTCGGTGTGGCGACCGTGGCACTGGCAGGTATATTGTTTGGGAATGCCTCGGTGCGCGCAGCAGCGTATTCTGCGTACCGGCTCATATCGGTAAGAAACGCGGTAATCTTTACGACGTCCTCCATGGTTGCGCCGGCTTCAGCGAGGACCGCTTGAATATTGACGAAGACTTGTCGTGACTGTGCCCCCATGTCGTCCCCGCCGACTAAATTACCCTGTGGATCGAAGGCGACTTGTCCTGATACGTACACGGTATTTCCTACTTGTACTCCTTGGGCTATTCGGAATTGGCTCGCCCAGGGCCAGGGTGGGTTTAGTTCAACTCGGTCTGGCATTTTGTATCTCCTAGTGTTTTGATTAGTATTTGTAGTGGTTCATGTTAAAAGAAAGTGTAGAGCAGCTCAGAGAAACCGAGTTTTTCCGAAAAAACTCGGTTTCTTTGCACTGTTTCTTAACATGAGCGTTTGTAGTTTGTTGAAACCCGGATCCAGACAGGCTGGTTCAGTAAGCGTGCCATTTTCGTTTATATTATGCCTGTGTTCCTTTATTGTGTGATGGGATTTTATCACAGATTGCAGTGGAAGGCTATCAAAAACTTTTGCTGCTGAATTTGGTGGAGTGTGATGTGCGAGAGGGACTACAAATTGAGCCGATTGAAGTCGAAAGCGAAAGTTATAATTTGCCAAAGGGCTGATGCTATTTTACCGGGGTTGATCAGCTGTGATAAGAACGGCGTTGAGGACATCACGCTCACCCTGTCCGGAGGGACGATTGACAACCTTTCCATCGACAACAAAGGTACTTGATGAGCCGCCATCCAAGTTAATAGCTTCCGTCACGCCGATTTCGATCAGGACGCTTGCGAGCCGATATAGGGATAATCCGGTGCTATAACCCGCCCGTCGTCCATCCACCACAATCAGAATCAACTTCTGTTCATTGTAACCGAGGGCGGTGCGTGGTTCATAACTCAACGCCAAGTCGCGCTGCCGTTTGCCGGGTGTATGCTTTTTCTGGGCGTGGTGATGCTTTTCTATCATTTCATTGACTCGTCCATTTTTTACGAGTCGGATTCTGCCGCCGATTGCTTGAACTGTGCGATTCCAGATAGCGGGTTTGAGTTCGATTTCAACCTTGCCGTGTTTGCCTTCGCTTAGTTCTGTTTGCAATTTCTCATCGATTCGTGCGCGGAAGGAGATCACTGCGCCATTCTCAGGAATGGGGTTGTTCCCACCTTTCCCAAACTGATTAACGACAAATTCGCTTTCATATTTGCCGGTGATTGGTAACTGAAGCCCGGTCAGGATTATTTCATAGGTTCGTCTGCGGTTCGTGTGCGTCGAGTCGCCCATGCGAGGGGTATAGAGGATAGATCGGCAGCCATCGAGAAATCTCTGGTTGATGCACTCAAGCGGGAAGCTATGAGTTCCAATGGTCACGGCAGCCTCCATCTCAACGGGACCGATCAAGAAATCACCGTCCGAAGTTACGCCGAAACACGCCTCCTTATCAGACGCGGGTTGCGTCATCAATTCCCCGGCTTGGATATGCAGGTTTTCCAACGTGCCCCCGTATCCTTTCATATCACCGAGAACGCCAAATCCACCGTTGATGGCGACCAAGACGCGGCGGTCACCACGCTGTGAGCGTCGATGTGCGATGGATCTGACGGTTTCCTTTCCTAAGATCCGATCCTTGGCGATCGCCGCCTCAAAATGGAGATCGGTATGGGAACGATCCATTTCGGCGACATAAAGGACGCACTGTTCGTCGTCCCAATCGTACCGATAGATATGGACGCCCGGGTGCAGATCAGCAAACAGATCTGTGCGGTGGATAGCTGCTTGGCCAGATTGACAGGTGATCAGAATGAGGCAAAGGAAGATTATGAAATGAAAAACGGGTACTGATTTATCCATTTGGCTTTTGCTTTCTATGGATCTCAACACCTGCATAGGTGAGGGTTGGCTCGATAGGCGGGGATAGTTTTTTGACAGTGATTCGGACTTCCTCAATTTGGAATTGGGCGAGGATTGCGTCCGCAATTGTTTCGGCGAGGGCTTCAAAGAGTTGAAATGACCGTTGGGTTCCAATTTCAATTACTAATTGGACGACTTGGGCGTAGTCAATTGTGTGGGTGAGGTCATCGGTTTCACCAGCAGCGGAGAGGTCGGTCATCAACTCAAGGTCAATTTCATACTTCTGTCCAAGCTGACGTTCTGCTTCTGCGACGCCGTGATAGCCGTGAAATTGAATGCCTTTGAGAATGATTTTGTCCATTACTTGAGAATGATTATCCTTCGCATTACGGAAAAAAATTACATGCCAGCATCCAATCAAAAGGGACAACTCGGATTTGAGAGGTAACCCTCACAACACAACATAAAAATGGTATGCAATTAGGTGATACTAATATACAAACTTTTGCCTAGTGCATCAGCATATTGCTTAATCAGAGATAATCGAACCTCCTCTGTACGGTTTTCGACCTTAGCAATCGCGGATCGTGACATGCGAAGTTGGCGTGCCATATCTTCTTGTGTCATTCCCGCTGCCTCGCGTTCTTGACGTAGTAAAACTCCTACCTTGAAACTCTCGTAGCCTTCAAAAAAGTTGTCCGCAAATTCGGGATCGGACTGAATACGTTTATTGATGTATTTTCGCAGATTGCTCATGTAGCTCGTTCTGTTTGAAGTAATGGTATTTCGTGATTTGTATTTACGTGGTAGATAGACGTTGCTACCAATCCTGATCATAACTAGGAGTTTCTAGGCCGTCACATACATCACTTCACCGGCTGTAACCCTCCTAATCGCCGCCTCATTAACTTGGGGCATCAGCGGTTCGACGGACTGGTAGCTGTTGCTCTGTGCTCAAATCACGACGATGCTCATATTGATCACGCTTAGGTTTTGCTGGTGTTCCAAATTCTTGTCCATCGTGACCAAAACATCAAATTCATGCTGTGCCACACGCAGTAATTTGCCGTTCTCCATACTCGTCCAACCCTGCTCACGGACGGTGAATACATCCATATCAGAGGCGAATCGAGATTTCAAGAAACGGTCTATGTTTTCATCAAGCAGCACGCGCACTCGGTTTCTCCATCAGGGCAGCTTCGAGAGCCATGTCTAAAAAAGCGATGGCTTGTGCACGCGTGACTGTGGGAAAGCCCTCCAGAAAACGTTCCAAAGAGTCCCCGGCTTTAAGATAATCGATTAGTATTGCGACAGGAACACGCGTACCAGCAAAGACGGGCGTTCCACTGACTATTTCTTCATCGCATGTAATAATCTGTTCTTTTTTCATGGGATTTGATTTTTCTAATCGTGGTAGCGGGGCAAGATGCCCCGCCTACGGGGTTGAGTTTGTTTTCTTTTTCAAACAGGTTGTAAAATCCTACCAATCCTCATCGTAAAAGGAGGTGCTTGGATAGCTGTAGGTGTTGCCTTCGTAGTTTTTCAGCTGAATTTCATCATCGTCAAAGGATACGACGGGATCCGGAATGAGTGCGATTTTGCCGCCGCCGCCGGGGGCATCAACCACGTAATGTGGAACGCCGAGTCCAGAGATATGCCCGCGCAATGCCGAGACAATTTCCAGTCCGGTTTTGATTGATGTGCGGAAGTGATCTGTGCCGTAAACGAGGTCTGCCTGATAGATATAGTAGGGTCTAACGCGGATTTTGAGGAGTTTCTTCATTAAATCAACCATGACTGCGGGATCGTCGTTGACACCTTTGAGTAGGACAGCCTGATTGCCGACGGGGATACCGGCATCTACGAGCAGGCCGCACGCTTTCTCGGTTTCTGGTGTGACTTCGCGGGGGTGATTGAAGTGGGTGTTAATGTAGAAGGGGTGGTATTGCCTGAGAATGGCACATAACTCCGGCGTAATGCGTTGTGGCAGGGTGACGGGAACGCGTGAACCGATTCGGATAATTTCAAGGTGCTCAATGTCACGAAGGCTGCCGACGATGTAATCAATTTTCCGGTCTGTCAGCATCAGTGAATCGCCGCCGGAGATGATCACGTCCCGGATTTCGGGGTGGCTGCGGATATAGTCCAAGCCCATTTCGATATTGTTATCGGGAATGGAGTCGGGATCTCCGACTTTGCGTTTTCGGGTGCAAAATCGGCAGTAGATCGGGCACATGTAATTGACATAAAACAGGACTCGATCCGGATAGCGATGCGTGACGTTTGGAACAAGGCTGTCATCTTCTTCACCGAGTGGGTCGTCTTCCTCAAAGCCGGTTCGGATCAGTTCCTTTGGGTCTGGGACAACCTGTTTCCAGATTGGGTCCCCCGGCTCCTCGATCAGGCTCAAATAGTAGGGATTGATACGGATAGGAAATACGTCGTGAACGCGCTTTATCTCGTCGAGATCGACATCAAAGATAGCGGCAAGTTTTTCAGGTGTGTTGACCGTATCCCGAACGAGTTTTTTCCATTCTTCCATGAGTTCTTTTGCCTTTCCGTTAGGGAACGCAGATCTGCGTTCCGTACTTATTTATTATCTTCTGTGGGTGTCGGTTCGTAATCCTTGAGTGTGACTTTGTTCATCCTATCACCTTGGCGGAGTTGATCGACGACCTCTAATCCTTCGATGACACGTCCAAAGGCGGTATATTCGCCTTCGAGGTGCTGATACCCATTGGAGTCGGGATTCAAGCAGATGTAAAACTGGCTGCCCGCAGAGTTCGGTTGTTGCGTGCGTGCCATTGCGACCGTGCCTTTTTCGTGCTTGGGCATTTTAGATTGAAGTTCGGGGTCTTGGAATTCACCGTAGATCATCCACCCGGGGCCTCCAGTGCCGTCACCCGTTGGGTCACCGCCTTGGATTACAAAGTCAGGGACATAGCGATGGAAGGAAACCCCGTCGTAGAACCCCTGTTGGATGAGGGTTGCGAAATTATCTACTGTTTTCGGGGCGGCATCAGGATAGAGTTCGATAACGATCCGCCCTTTATTGGTCTCCAAGATTGCATTCGGTTTGGATTTGTCACACCCGTTGGTGGTGGTGAGGATGATAGCCCCTAACCATAACAAAGATTTTGTAGTTGGCATTAGTATTATAGAAAGACTCGGTGCTTTTGAGTCTTAGTTTTTCTCCTATGTGTAGAAACCGAGTTTTTTCCAAAAACTCGGTTTCTGGTTCCGTTTAACGAGTAAGTTACTTCGCTGTCCGCACTATACAGTTTCGGCTAGTGATTTCTCGACAATTGAAACTGCTTCGTCAATGTGTGCCGTGGTGATGTTAAGCGGTGGCAAAAAGCGAAGGACATAATCGTTTGTGCAGATGGTGATTAAGCCATTTTCGATACACTTGGCAGCGAGCCCATTGGCATCGACAGACAGCACTAAGCCACGCAGCAAGCCTTTGCCGCGTACCTCTTTGATTGGGTATTGGTCTTTGAGCCCCATCAATTTGGATTCCAGATAATCCCCCATTTTGACGGCATTTTCGCCAAGGTTTTCATCAAGGATAGTTTGGACGGTGGCACACGCTGCAGCAGTTACCAGCGGATTTCCTCCAAATGTTGCTGCGTGGGTGCCGGGAACGAAACTCGCTGCAACATTCCCCTTGGCGAGCATCGCGCCGATTGGTGCGCCTCCACCGAGGGACTTTGCCATTGTGATAATGTCGGGGATAATGCCGTAACTTTGATAGCCAAACAGGGGCCCTAGCCGTCCCATCGCCGTTTGTACTTCGTCGAGGATAAGCACTAGATCGTGTTTGTCACAGAGTTCGCGCAGCCCTTCGATGTAACCGCTGCCCGGTGTGTTGACCCCTCCTTCCGACTGGATTGTTTCCACAAGGATGCCGCAGGTCTTATCACTGATTGCAGCTTCGACAGCAGAGAGGTCATCATACGGAACGTAGGTGAATCCGGGAACCATCGGCTCAAATCCCTTGTGATATTTGGTTTGAGCGGTTGCGGTTATCGTTGCCATTGTACGCCCATGGAACGAGTTGTCCATCGTGATGATCTCGTACGCGTCTCTGCCTTGGTCTCTGGTGAATTTCCGTGCAAGTTTAATCCCGGCTTCGTTGGCTTCGGCACCGCTGTTGCAGAAGAAGCACTGATCCATATCGGAGTTATCAATAAGCATTTTCGCGAGCCGGGCTTGTGGTTCAATGTAGTAGAGATTGGAGATGTGCAAGAGTTTCCCTGCTTGCTCACGGATGGCTGCGACGACGTTAGGATGGCAATGCCCCAACCCGTTGACGGCGAGGCCGCCTAGGAAATCAAGGTATTTCTTGCCGTCCGCATCCCAAAGATAAGCCCCTTCTCCACGGACGAATGCCAGCGAGCGTTCGCCGTAGGTGTTCATAATGTACTCTGTAGCCATTGCTTTAATTTCTGCGGTTGTCATTTTGTTTCCTCCTTTTGGGGCTGGTGTATTCGGGGAACAACGATCGTTGTTCCCTACTTACCAACGAACCCCTGACTGCCTTTTGGCAATCGGTTAATATAACCTGAGTTGCTAGTCATTGAAAATCCATCAAAACCTGTAGGTCGAGATTCACATCTCGACACCAAACCGTCGATTTTGGAAAATCGACCTACAAAAATGATACTATTTACACAGGGATTATGGACTATTGGTTTGAATATGCTGGCTACTAGCAACTTGCGTTAATATAGTGTAAAGATCCAATAGTGGAGCGCATATCCACCAAACCTTACATATTCTTTTTATATTTGAGTATGAAAACCCTATATGGAAGTGGGTTTGGTGACTGGATATATGAGCGTGACACATTATCAAATATTATAAGGGAAACGTGGCTGATATTCAAGATCAAAGTCATCAAGACTGGGAAAATTCCGTGTATGTAGTAGGTAAGTCAGGATTTGTCTTCTTCCGTATTGCCTGTTTGCTTCTTGAGTTGATAGCCGGGGCAGGTTAACACGGGTAGGCGTGGATACTTCTGAAAATCGGCGTTGGAGTCTGAGAGGAGGCACAGATAAAAACGGCTATGATTAGCGTTTTGGATTATCTTGACATGCTGGCAGGTTTGACACAATCCTATTTCTACTCGGTTTTTGGTTTTCATGGGGCTCAACTAGAGTTCTATTTCTTTTTTTTACCTAAAACACCGGATAATACCTCTATAAGTTCGTCGAGATGGACATGTCGAAAAAACTCAGAGAGTCGTTTCTGTTTCGGTTTGGTTGGCAGTAAAATGAAATCCTGATGATGCTTTTGGACTCGTTCTAGGACCTTGCGGTAGGCGTTACTGGTAGCGTAACCGACGATCAGTTCATAGTGTTGCCCATATTTATCAAGATAGGCGTTGAACCGATCTGCACCGAGTTGAATTTGGGCAGCGTTTCGAGGTAACAGTTGAAAATCGTAGCGGACTACTGCCTCCTGCTTTTCAAATTCTTCGGGGACGGGACCGTAGAGTCCCGAAAGGGTGATTTTGTGGATGCACCCCTGATTCTTACCAAATGCGTTGCGGAGTTTGGTATTCACAATGGAATGGGTGCGTGAAAGGGAATAGGGCTTCTTTCCAGCACAAGGGATTGCTACAAGAATCCGTTTTTCTAAGGGTGGCTGATAATCTGGCGGGATTAAAAACGAGTCGGGCGTGTAATCTAGGGAAAGGGGCTGTTGAGTCTGTTTACTTGTGGAACGCTTGGGGGCGGTGATAACTTTCTTGGATATCTTTGCTGCAAATTCACTGTTGTTTTCAATCAGCCAGTTGACCGCGTCCCGAATGCCGCGTGCGCTTGAGGCATGATGGACGAGTGCGTCAAGCGAATCATCGGCTTTTATCGCTTGCACCATGTCGTCAAGGGTTTTGGCTTCCATCTCGAAATTGTGCATGGCAATTTTTGCGTAGTAGTAGCTTTTATATTTACCTGTTGGGGTCACTCGATAGCTTTTGGCTGCCATGAATGCTTGGTGCATCTCTTCGAGGGAGGTCTCGCGGCAAACACGACAGGTGCACTCCATCGTATCCAACTCCAAAATCTTGAGTTTCTTCCCTGTTTCTGGATGTGAATAGCTTAGACTACGCGCTGCTTGGATGTAACTTGTGCTGTCGAAACTATCGATCCCCAAGTAAGCAAGTATTGGGGTCAGGTTGCCAGACACCCCGAAGGCGTGGATCGGTATCCGTTCCCGTACTGATTCCGGGACGGCGTCCAGTACCCCGCATATCCGTGATAGCACTTCCGAATCGTTGTCTCCTCGTAACGGTACGAGCGAACCTACTGCTAGTCCGAAGGAAGGTCCCTCGCCTAACCGTTCAAAAACCTGCGTGACGTAGTTCTGGATATCCTCTCTGGATTGTCCGTGGCAGCAGATATACAGGTAAGGTGGATTCTCCATGTCTGCAAGTTTCTCTGCAACTCGGAACGCGTTCTGAAGGCTCCGATCCATACGGATTTTCGCTTCGGAGCGAACAAGACCGGGGGGAAGTGGATAATCTAAGGATGCGACGATGTCTCCTCCGAGACTAAGTTGAAAATCCAGGATATCATCCGCTTCTGTCTCCTTACGGATACCGAATTCGGAGAGGGAGAGTCCAGCGTTGTAAAGCAATTTGAAGCCACCTGAATCCAAAAACATAGGAGCATCGTAGGGACCGTTGGGCTCTCGGTAACGTTCACGCATTGGCTTTTCTCGCCAATAACCCATGTGTTTGCCTCTGAGGTTAAAATCGAGGAAATGCAACACTTGTGAAAGGATTGGCACGTTATGTTTCATAACATCTTTCAGCAGGTATTTCCATATTCCACCACCATTTGTGCTGGTGCTGGTCATGAATGACAGGACAGGGTACAAGATTGGTGTTGATAGTGGTGGGAGTGCTATCCCGTTGCGCTGTAGGTAGAGTTTTCCGATCCTGCCAGCCTTTCGCTGGACTGTCGTTTGATAAACTGACGTGTCGGTCATTTTAGTCTGCTTTTAAGGGCACCGCTCCGCACTCTTTTCCTTCCAACTTACGCAACTCGACCTCAACGGCTTTGAGTTCAGCATTGGTGTTCAATGCTTTTATGGCTTGCGTAAAATTCAAATGGGACGATGACAGTGGTGTACACACGTAAAGTCCTTTCTTTCAACACCCGTTGAGCAGTTTTGGAGAACACAATGGGTATTAGTTTATGCCAATGTTGCAGACTTTGTCAAACTTTTTGCTCGCCATGAAAATTTGATTGTAGCGCAGGATTTGGCGTTGAAAAATAGGTGTTGATGTGCGATAATGGACATCCTTGCGGTGTGGTCAGGACAAGAGATCGGAATAGAGCTGTTCCTTGCCCACCTATTTCTTTCTTTGGGAGTTGGACGATGGTAGTATCAAACTTGTCAGAAGGTATAGTCTCTATAAAAGCGACTGAGATTTCGTCTCCGCCGGCGTGGGCACTAATGGAGCGTCAACTTATCCGGCTCATGGAGAAGGCGGTGGATTTGGCGGCGCAGAAGTATGGTCGTCTCGATGGCACGCCTTATAATGTGAACGATGTTGATGATACGTATGAAGCGCATTCATACAAAGGGCTTCTCTATGCCATTGGTGCGGATAAGAGAGTGCTTGAGATCGGTCTCCAAGAGTGGAATGCGATTACCCACCTTTATGATGATGGTGTGGTGCGGCGGGACGATGATCCGCAGCATCCAGAGTTTCGGGTGCAACTCCACAATGAATACTACAACCTAAATGGTCCTGCGGATTGGTTTCACATGGGTGAAGGGAATCAGTCTTTTTATTGTTTTGGGTTGGCGGACCCCACCCACCCGGAAAATATCCGACGTGCCAAGCGGTTCGCAGCGATGTATATGGCTGAAGATCCCGAAGCGCCCAACTATGATCCTGAGCACAAAATTATTCGCTCACCTTTCCACGGTAGCGTTGGCCCTCGTTTCCATGCGGACCTTGCGATGGCGAAGGTGCTGCTGGATCCGATTTACTATCCGGGCGGTGTTGCTCATGGGCACGCCCAACGCTCAAACCTCTATCCAATTGTCAAAGATTTGGAGGAGGATTGGTTCGAGAACTCGGCGCGGGCAGAAGAAATTCTGAAAATCTTCGATGATGTGGTTCTTAACGGTGATGTTCCTGACAATCTGGCGGCTACGGCTCTCATCACCAATGCGTATCTTTACACCGGCGAGGAGAAGTATAAACGGTGGGTATTGGAATATACGGAAGCGTGGATGGATCGGACGAGGGATAATGACGGAATTATTCCTGACAACGTTGGACCTACGGGAAAGGTAGGGGAGCAACGCAACGGTCAGTGGTGGGGTGGATTTTACGGTTGGAACAGTCGCAACTCCGCCCGTAATGCGTTTTTAGCAGCGACCATCGCCTCTGAATGTGCGTTGTTGCTCACCGGCGATTTTGGCTATCTGGAGTTCATCCGCTCGCAGATTGAACTTTTATTGAGTCGTGCTAAGATGCGGGAAGATGGTCAGTTGCTTGTGCCGACACGGATTACACCCAACGGCTGGGAGGGCTATCAGCCGAGGGGGATTCAGTGGTTGGCACGGGTGTATCATGCGTCGATGGAGGCGAGGGATTATGAATTGATTACAAGGCTGCGTGCCGGTGAAAGGGAGAGTGACTGGAATAACGTGGAGGTTGCCGGGGACCGGAGCAGTGGGAATCTGGAAGCACGTTTCAACTACTACGATGGCGTGAACCCCGATTGGCCCGAAAAGCGGTTACAGGCGGAGTATCAGTACGTTTTGGGGATGTATGAGTTTATGCGTCATGATTCGCGGGATACCGCACAGATTATTGCGGAGAACCGGTGGCCCCCTAATCCTGTCGTGACCAAGGGACTTACGCAGGTGACGATGGGCTCGCCGCAACCTATCTACAACGGTGGACTGTTACGCGCCACGGTGCGTTATTTTGATCGAGATCAGACGCGTCCCGGTCTACCGAAAGATGTGTCTGCCTTAGTTGATAAATTGGGATCTGACCGGGTGGGGATTCACCTTGTAAATCTCAGCCGAACTGAAACTCGGAATGTGATCGTGCAGGCGGGTGCTTTTGGAGAACACCAATTCACTCAAGTGAAAATTCAGACAATTGACCAAGAAAGAGCATTGGAGAATACCATTCCTGTTGATAGCAAGTATTTCGTAGTCCAACTACCTCCCTCCACAAATATTCGACTGGAGGGCGAGATGCGACGTTTTGTGAATCAACCGAGCTATGCCCCTCCGTGGACTGGCGACAGAGTACCGATGCCGTTTCAATAGGACGCTCACATAGCATTGTTCAAACAACTCGAAAAGGAGATGATATGGAAAGGCAAACTGCTATAAGTATTGCTGACGATGCGTTTTACATCAATGGAGAAATAACCTATCCCGGTCGATTCTATAACGGGCATAAGATCGAGGGGCTACTCCTCAATTCTCGGATGGTGCAAGGGGTTTTCGATGATCGGAATCCGGAGACTGTCGGCATGTGGGCGTATCCCGACACCGGTGAGTGGGACGCGGAAAGGAACACGCGAGAGTTCTTAGAGGCGATGCCTGAATGGAGATCCTACGGTCTATTGGCGTTCACAATCAATCTCCAAGGTGGAAGCCCGGAGGGATATTCCAAGGGGCAGCCGTGGCACAACACTGGGATTGAAGCAGATGGCAGTTTAAACCCCGATTATATCGATCGGTTGACTCGCATTATCGATCATGCCGATGAGCTTGGGATGGTTGTGATTTTGGGTTACTTCTATTTTGGACAAGATGAGCGCGTGCGAGACGAAGCAGCAGTTATTCGTGCGGTTGATAATGTTACGCACTGGATCTTTGATCAGGGGTATACGAATGTCCTCGTTGAGGTCAACAATGAATGCAATGTCCAGCGATATATTCACGACATCTTGAAACCGGACCGGGTTCACGAGTTGATTGAACGGGTTAAAGGCATAACCTGCGATGGACAGCGCCTGCTTGTCGGAACGAGTTACGGTGGAGGAAAGGTTTCTCTAGAAAACGTCGTGCGAACATCAGATTTTTTACTGATGCACGGGAACGGTGTCCGTGACCCCAACCGTATTGCAGAGATGGTGCAGCAAGCGCGACAGGTGCCCGGCTACCAAACGATGCCAATCCTGTTCAACGAAGATGATCACTTCGATTTCGACAAGCCGCTCAATAACTTTGTTGCGGCGATCAGTGAATATGCATCGTGGGGTTATTTCGATCCGGGGGAGAATAACTACTGTGATGGCTACCAAAGTGTGCCGGTGCAGTGGGGACTTAACACAGAACGAAAAAAGGCTTTCTTCGAGAAGGTTCGAGAAATCGCAGGCGCTAGTGCCTAACCGAATGTAGATCTATTTTTTTATCAACCATATAAAACAGGAGAACAGTATGAGATTTGGTGTTTGTGCTCCGCTCGAAAAGATTGATAGGCTCGCAGCGGTTGGCTATGACTACATCGAACTGGGCGTACAAAACGCGCTCATTCCGGAAGCAAGCGATGCAGAATTTGAAAAGATTCAAGAGCGCGTGGCACAGTCCGATTTGAAGCCCGAAGCGTACTCAGGTTTTATTCCCGGCGATTTGCGTGTTGTTGGGGATGCCGTTGATTTTGCACGTTTGTCGCGTTATGTTGAAACCGCGTGTCGTCGGGCGAAAGGGATTGGCGGGGAGATTATCGTCTATGGAAGCAGCGGATCTCGCAATCTTGAGGATGGTTATTCAGAAGAGCGCGCGTTAGATCAGATTGCGGAGTTTCTGGACATGGCTGCAGATCACGCTGAGGCGAACGATATTACGATCGTGATAGAGCCGATTTGTCACCGTGAGGGGAATATCCTCCGCACAGTCGCTGACGGATTGGAGATGGCGCAGCGGGTCAATCGGGAGGGGATTCAGTTATTGGCAGATCTCTACCATGTCTGGCAGGAAGATGAGCCAACGGAGGACATCATTTATGCAGCGGAGTGGTTGGCGCATGTCCACATCGCCGAGCCTGCCAAACGCTCTTATCCGGGAAATGATGACTTTGATTTCCAAGAGTTCTTTACCGCCCTTGAGCAGGCTGGATACGATGGACGTGTTTCCTGTGAGTGCAGTTTTGATGATTTTGATGCCGATGTGGAGACTGCGCTCCGGACGATGAGAGCGTATGTTTAGACCGATACTCTATGTTCGGGATAAATCATTTATAGTAAAGTTTAGAATTATGGTGAATCAGAGAAGTTGCCAAAGTCCCCCTGATAAGGGGGATTTAGGGGGTTGGCTGTGGATTGGAAGCATTTAAGTAATTCTAAAATCTACCATAATTGGACACTCTGTACCGGCGAGGTTAGGAAGCCTCGCCTACCGGGGATGGGAAAATCCGAGCTATCACCCCGGTAGGTGCGGTTTCCAACCGCACCGCATCGGCGCAGTTGGAAACAGCGCCTACCAAACATGGGGAGCGAAAGTGTCTATCTGTTTTTAGAATCCACTATAGTCAGTGATATTGGTACAGGGTTTCAACCTGTAATCTTCAACCTTGGTTATGAATAAGATTCAAGGTCGAGTCATTCGAGCTAGAACCAGCTTCTATGATGTTCAGGACGGCGACACGGTGCTTCGTTGTCAGCTGCGCGGACGTGTGAAGCGTGCTCAGCGATCTGCGAAGGGGAGGCAGATCTACGCGGATCCTGTCGCTGTCGGCGATGAGGTGATCGTAACACCGCTCGATAATGAAGAGGGAGCTATTGAGGAGATTCTGCCGCGTCGGACAAAATTTTCTCGCAGATATCCCGGCAAGCGTGATGCAATCGAACAGATTGTGGTCGCGAATGCAGATCAGGTGGTCACCGTGCTCTCAACTCGCCTGCCTGACCTCAACCTTCGTTTCTTGGATCGATTCCTAATTTTAGCCGAAGTGGGGGAGATGGATGCCGTTGTTTGCTTAAATAAAATCGATCTCATTGACTCTGTGGAACGGCGAAAGTTGCGTTCAATCCTGAGCGCCTACGAGGAACTTGGATATCCGGTGATTTTTACCAGTATTAATCAACCGCAGAGCGTTGAACCCTTTCGGGAGTTGCTGCGGGATAAGTTCAGCGTCATCGTTGGTGCGTCGGGTGTAGGAAAATCGAGCCTGCTGAATGCGGTTCAGCCGGGGTTGGGTTTGCGTGTCGGTGAAGTGGGGTTGAAGACGGGTAAGGGCAGGCATACAACAACGCTGGTGGAACTTTTTGGCTTGGAATGTGGAGGTGAAGTGGCGGATACACCGGGCATTCGAGAGGTCGGTTTATGGGGTGTTGATACGGAGAACCTTGACCTTTATTTCCTTGAGATGGAAAGTTATCTGGGCAAATGCAAGTACACAGACTGTGTGCATCTGTCTGAGCCAGGGTGTGCGGTTACGGAGGCGGTCAACACAGGTGAGATTAGCGACGTTCGGTATCAGAGTTATGTTTCGCTGAGAAATGATGAGAAGATAGAAGGCTCGACCCCCATTCCATAACACTGTTCCTCTATAGCTTGGCAGCAAAGTGATCAGGAATTCTGTTTCGGGGGAGCGCATCCGTTAAAACGATTCATTGCTGTTAGTACACCCTCTGTTACAAATGTTTCAATAGCGTCGGCGGCACAGGGGATTGCCCAATCGATATCTTCGCTCTCAGCGGCGGAAAATTCGTTGAGAACATGATCCATCCAATCTCCTTCTACCTTTCCGATTCCCACGCGCAAACGGGGAAAGTCCTGTGTGCCGAGGTGATGGATAATTGACTTCATGCCGTTATGTCCACCGTCGCTTCCCGCCTTTCTCATCCGTAGCACACCGATGTCTAGATTCAAGTCATCATAAATCACGCAGAGATCGTTTGGTAGAACGTCATACTTCTGAACGAGCATGTTCACAGCTTGTCCGCTATTGTTCATATAGGTCATCGGTTTGGCGAAGATTACCTCGGAATCGTGCCATTCCGTTCGAGCAACAAGTGACTTGCACAAAGGGGCTAACCGATTAAGTCGCAATCTTAGGAGCAGTTCGTTGACAACCCAAAATCCGAGGTTATGCTTGGTGTTTTCGTATCGAGGACCGGGGTTTCCGAGCCCCACGATCAGTTTTGTTGACGTAAACATTATCGGTGCCTAGTTTTACGAAACTTTGAAAGGGGCATTCTGCTGTGAGAAATAGCGTTATTGATCTGTTACCTGCCCGCTAGCTTGACCTGCTTCCACTATCTCGGCTTCCACCTGTTCAACTTCTGCCGATTCTGCTTCCGTTGATTCCACTTGCTTGCTCACTACTTCTAAGTCTAAGGAAAGTCTCAGCGGCTTTGAAATATCGACATGCCCTCCAATTGTATCCGTTTCAAGGCCTTCAATAAGAATCTGCACCTTTCCAATCTCAGTCGAGAAATTCACCTTAACAGTTCGCAGTATTGCACCTACAGTGAGGGCTTCGCTCGTTGTACCGCCGATATGCCCGTCTTTGAGATGGTGTGAGAAATCTAAATACGCTGTTGATTGTTCATCGACATAGACTTCATAGAGGAGTGTGCCTTTGGGAATGGTTTGATATAATCCGCTGATGGGATCCTTGAGGAGTTCGGTGATAGTTTGTTTGAGGCGTTCAGTAACATCTTGGGATAGGTCTAACTCTCGTTCTTCACCGGCGAGTCTGAGCGAATTGGTATCAAAGTAGAAGAGCGTGCATTTCTGGAGCTGCGTCTGTGCCGGTTGAGAGATGACAATAGGTGAAGGTGGAGGCACTGACGTTGGATCGGTCTGTTTAGAATCACACGATATAAACAGCAAGATAGCAAGAGCAATTGCAAGCGTGGCTATTGAAATTGCAATTTTCTGCCTCTGCTTGGATTTCAGATTTTTGTGTGTCGTGTTATCTGCCATTTGCCGCTTCCTCTGCCTGATTTGATTCTGCGATATAGGTTTGGATTGCCTGCACTATTCCTGTTGCGATGAGGGCAAGGTTGTCAGCATCGGTGATTCGCGCTTCATCGACTTCATTGGATAGATAACCGATTTCAATAAGGACTGCTGGCATGTAGACCGCTGATAGCGTTGCCAACGGTATTTCAGTCAGGGGAATTTGTGCAGGCGAGAATTGTTCCAGTTCTTTATGGAGGATGGTAGCGAACTTCCGACTCTGCATCAGAAAGTCTTCTTGGGAGAGAGCTTCGATGGTTACGCTGTTATGTGAAGTTTCGCTTGGGTCAACTGTTGGGCGGTCTATTTGGGTGACGCCCAAGGAGTTACTAACATAGAGGTGAATACCAGCTGCGCGGTCCGAAAAAGAGACGTTACAGTGTAGGCTCAGAAAGAGTTTTCCTTGATTTTCTTGTGCAATATCTATTCGCTCTGTCGGGCGCTTCTCAAAATCCGCCTCTCGTGTCAGTAACACTGCCACCTGATTGCGGTGGGCAACCTCCTCGATCTTTTTGGCAAGGTCAAGAACGATGTCTTTCTCTGCCCGCATTGTACTGCCGTGATAACCTGTATCTGCACCGCCGTGTCCGGGATCGAGGATAACGAGAAATTTTGCGGGACCTTCTGTAGCCGTAGGCGGGGGAAGATCGGGGAATGATGCGTTTTTTTCAGTAATATGTATCGTCTGTATTACGGGGTTATGGATCAAACGAAAATCGTATATCTTGGGGAGCAGATCTGTGAAAAATGTGAGAGGAAGCATCAATTGTCCCTCAATGATCAGTGGGGGATGAGAGAGGGACAATTTCGTTTCGTCCGAATCAGCGATAACAGATAGCGATCCAACCCGTAGGAGGAGTTTCTTTTCTTTGAGGTTCAAGGTTAGCTGCTTCGTCAGGGAACTATACTGTTGCTTCATCCCCGGATCGATTGCTTCCCGCAAGGTCTGGACTGGCAGATACAATCCGCCGCTCTGCTCAATAATCTGTGCTTGGGCGAGAGTCTTGCCGCTTCCATCAACAAACCGGATGAGCGAGGATTGAGCAAAGCTATAGCTGATACAACTGGATAACAGAATGGCAATGGATAGAATGAATTGACGCACCATTGAGCACCTGACTACAGGATTATAGTAGCGTGTTTCCGACAGTTGGGCTAGATTGTGTCCAGATCTATCGGGGTCCACTTTACTTATCGCGATTTATTCTGACGACCTAGTAGCGGATATAGAAGGAATACGTTGTCTATCAAGCGTTATAAAGTAGTAGATAACTTGCAGTCCAAGTTCCACATACCTATTCCTCATCCTCCTCGTCATCACTGCGGCGAGAGATAACTTCTGGTTCCGCATCCTCGTCGGCTTCTGCTTCTAGTTCCATGCCTTCCTCATCTTCTACTTCTGGCTCTTCCTCGATTCTCGGTGGCACAACAGCGACGATCCGTGTGTTTGGGTCATCTATAATCTCAATTCCTTCAGGGAGAGAGATATCTTCCACAGAGAGCCTATCGTCGATCTCCAATTCGCTGATATCGACCTCAATTTCGTCAGGTAGAAGGGTTGGGAGACAGTATAACGTCAATTGTCGGTGCGGAAACTCAAGGATTCCTCCCTCTTGGATTCCCGGGGCAGCTCCGATTAAGGTAATCGGTACTGCAGAGGTAATCGGTTCATCCATTGAGATGCGTAGGAGGTCGGTGTGAAGCAGTTGATTGCTTACCGGATCCCTCTGAATTTCTTTTACCATGACGTTTTCGGTGCCGTGATCTGCGATTTCCAAATTGATGAACGCGTTTTCGCCGTAGTTTTGCAGAAAATCGCGAAAACCTCGTGCATTAATTTGGATGGGGATAACCTCGTTCTTGCGACCATACAGGACTCCAGGAAGATTCCCTGCACGTCGCATGCCACGTGCGGCGCCTTTGCCGGACGCCTCCCGTTTTTGGGCTTCAAGTCTAACTTGTTGCATGTTATATTCCTCCAAGACAAAAGAAAGCCGTAGCTGTTATGCTAGCTACGGCTTATGAAAATGCTGGGCGGGTAGGGATCGAACCTACGCATGCGGGTGCCAAAGACCCGTGCCTTACCGCTTGGCGACCGCCCATCAAGAGACATACACTCCGATGCTACTCATGGGGGTTGCACTGCAAAAAGCGAAGTCGTTCTCGAAGTTCGCGGCAGCAAGATTCGCTTGAACCTGGTTTTGCATGAGCGCAAACACCGTTGCGCCGCTCCCTGACATGAGCACCCCGCAACTGCTTGGGTATTGGTTGAGTTTGGTTTTTATCTCAGCGACAGCGGGGTATTGCGAGAGAATAGGTACTTCTAAGCCGTTATAGAGATGGCGCACGATATTAAAAAACTCGCCATTCTGAAAACAACGAGTCAAAATTGTAACATTTTTTTTGGGTGGAGTCAATGATAAATTGATCTGCTGATAAACCCAAGCGGTGGAAATTTCAAAGCCGGGGTTTGCCAGCAGGACCCATGCCTGCTCCATGGCGGGTAATGGTGTTAAGATTTCACCGATGCCGCGTCCAAGGGCAGCGCCACCCAATATACAAAACGGCACATCTGCCCCAAGTTGTACACCGAGCTGCATTAGATCTGACTGTGTCAAACCGAGGTCAAAAAGGACATTCATACCACAAAGCACTGCAGCAGCGTTTGCACTACCGCCGCCCAGTCCCGCTGCAACCGGTATCCGTTTCAGAATTGTAATTTCGACACCGTTCAAATCAGAAATATCGTCAAGTAACAGCTTGGCAGCGCGGTAAGCAAGGTTGCGTGGGTCACACGGCACATGTGGGTGTTCGCAGTGCACTATGATTTGTCTGTCGGTGCGTTTACGGAGGTAGATATCGTCATGCAGCCCGATAGAATGGAAAATTGTCTCGATTTCGTGATACCCATCGGGGCGTTTCCCAATAATATCGAGGTACAGGTTAATTTTTGCGTGTGCTTGTACACGCAAGTGCTCACCTCCCGATTCGTCGGGGTAGAAATCTGCCATGCTATTCCCTCAAAAGAGTCGGCGCTTTGTGCCTGCCTGCAAAAATCGCTCAAACTCAAACTTACTATCGCTGATATCAATATTGATTTCAGGTTTTATGATTTTCAGTTCGACTCGGGTCTTTTCGATAGGACGCTCAATCTGAATTTTATGAGGTCGCAAGATGCCGCCGACCTTTCGATAGTCTGAGAACTTCGCCCGCTGAATAGGCGTGCCGTCAGTATCACTCACTTCCCAATCACTGACCTGTGGTTCGGAATCGCGCACAAAAATTGTAATCTGCTCAATCTGACCGGCTGCGCTACCGGGCCGCCTCACCACATATTTTGCGCCGGAATGTGCTAGGGATAACTCGCCGGTCCGTCCATCGAGGAAGGGGTTGGCGAAAATCGCGCTACGGACATCAGAAACCCGAAGGTCTACCCCAAAAATTTCTTGGAGCACCTGATCTTCCAACGGTTCAAACATGACCTCCTCCTCATTGACAAGAAAAAGCAGAAACTGGTTTCGTGCGGCAATAGCAACCACTCGTGGTTCATTCAGGGGACCCATGGCTTGAATATGCAGCAGATCGCCATCTGTGTCGGATTTCTTGTACCAGAGAGACTCTCTGACCTCTTCTTTTTTGCCTTCCTCCTCGATAGTTACGATTAGCTGCAGTATTCTTAGGCTCGAAGTTAGATCGTAACTCAACTGAAGTTCTTCGAGAATTGGATTCAGTTTCTCGGCGTCAGCGGGGGATAATTGAAAACTTGTCGCTGCGCCTCCGCAGCCGGTGAGCACAATCAGAAAGCAGAGGACATTTGGTAAGAGATGGGACATGAAACTTCGATGAATTGGGGTTAAGAAATGATGTGTTGTGTGGTGCATTCCCATACTTGCGGTTTCGGGGCGGAAGAGTGAAACGTGCAGCACATAAGACGGGTTTCTGAGGTGCATGCTACTGTCCTTGGGTGTCGATCCTTGAAATCTGCCATCCACTTTTGGACTTAATCAATGCAAAAAACAGCCTACCCGAAAGCGTTAAAGGTGGACTTCCCGCTGAAGTTAGGGCAGCCGCGTAATCTGCGTCAACGGTTGCTGTTCGGGTTTCGCTGTGAACACGCAATCTTTGCACCGAAAACTCGATCTGTGTATGTCTTCGGAACACCCCCGCCATTTTTGCTCGTAATTGCTTGTAATCTTCGCCATCTCTTGAGTAGCTGGGCGATATGATCGTCATCAACGCAGATAGATCGCGATCGGTGTAAGCGGAGGCATACCGATGGATAACGGCTTCAATTTGTTCTTGGGGACTGGCGGTTGCCTCTATTTCAGCATTGGGAAATTCCTCGGAAGTCGATGCAGAGTAATCCAAGGATAACGGTGGCGCGTTGGATTCTACTGCGAAAATCTCATCAAGCAGCTGTTCACTAGCGTCATCTTGGCTCAATGCTGTTGATTCGAGTTCGTCTTTCTTTTCGAGTCCATAAATCTCGATTTCAGTGAGGCGAATCGTCCCGCGCATAGAGCGGAGGCGGATGCGACTGTATATTCCACGGACGAAGCCCACGGAACGCCTTTTCGCGTAGGTTTCGGTGTCATTTGTCAAGCGGATAAGCAGACGAATCTTCGAGGTCCGTACCGGTTTGAAACGCACGGTGACTCGTCCCTCTGTGTTGTTGCGGATGCTGTTGTGTTGGTCGCCAATTTTCTTTCCGATCCGATCGACGCTCTTCCAGGCGTTCGCGTGTGGCGTCCAATATTGCACAGCAAAATCGCTGATGCCGTATTGGCTGGCGGGATACTTTTCTGAATCGACGGTATGGACGATGACACGGGTTACCAGTTCTTCTTCTGCGAATTGAACAATAGCCCACCCGATCGCTGAAGAAGCCGTTCCATCCATTCCACCGCCGTAGAGGTCTCTGGTCCCGTAATCTGTCTGATTCGTATCCTCGCGTTGGCGTGTTGCGCCGCCTCCCCGACTGAAGACCGCTAGTTGCTCACGCTCTCCGACCTCCATATATCCACCGTATTCATATTCACCATCAAACTGTGCTTCCCAGCCCTCACCTTGATCCCAATTTTCGGAGCTAACGACACCGTTCGCCAAGGTTGACGCGGGATGATCGGGGTTATCTTTAGAGACATAAATGACACCTCCATTTTCGGGGCGGGCATAGTTGACAAGCTGTTTGTCGATTTCACTTTCTTCAATAAAAACCTGTTTGAATGACGATTGGCATCCACAGATTAACGTCAGGTATGCGGTAATGAAAGTTGTGGTGGTAAGATTTTTCATAGCTTTTTCGCGGCGGAACCCTCGAACTGATTTGTGGGTATAGAGCCGTGCCTCTTGTGGTGTGGCAGTTTTTCTCGATTGATGGAATCAACCAGTTTTCTTGACAATATCTACTGTCTTAGCAACGATCAGATCCTCAATTTCTTTTGCAAACGGGGCTGGACGTAGGAAGTAAAAGTGAGAGCCATCCACTTCATATCCGCCGAGGTCATAGGTTTCCTTGCTTGGCACGTAGGCGATCAAACCATTGCTGTATGCGACCGTAATCGTTGTCGCGGGTTGGAGCGCGTTTTTGATGTGTAGACCTATTTCTGTGAGTACCTCACCGCCGAGGAAGATTGCTCGGATCACTTCGTTGAATTGCAGCACCTGAATTTCTTGCGCGCAGCTGCTAGGCAGTCCGCCTGCCTCGGATAGCTTGAGCATTTCTGATGCCCAATGTCTGATGAATGAATTGGTGTGATTTTCTGCCTTATCACGAAGTGTTGCATCATCCGGCAATTCGGCATACGGTAGATGATGGAATTCGCTTGTGACGGACAATCCTTCAGCGTTCACGGGGGTGGTGTCTTGTTGGGATTGCATTACCTCCTCCGCGATCCGTTGGGAGGCGGCTTCCAGTTCTTCGAGGGACGGTGTGTTAAAGCCGTCATTTTCACCCTTAAACCATGGACGGATGTTGCCCGCACAGCCTGTAGCGAAAAATGCGGGCACTTGGGTCTGTTCGCTCAGCGCGCGGCACAGAAAGCCGGGATAATCACCACCAAGCAGATATCCGCCTCGGCTTGTCGGATGGCAGCCGAAGATTGTTAGGCTGCCGATCAATTCTCCGTCCGTGTTGTTAAACCAGAGGGTGTCCAAATCTCGGTCCATTACTCCCTCCGGATTGGGCGCGAATAGAACACCACCCTTTCCGTCGGGCAGGCGACGACTGATGCCAAATTCGGAGTGTCCTCTTGAGAATGCTACCGTTCCTTCAACTTGCTGATTTTTCGCTACAACTGCAACTTGGACAAGCTGGTTCAGGAGAAATTCTGCATACTCCTGTTCAACCTCGCCCGGCATCGCCATTGGATAGAAGAACGGGGCACAATGGGTGTGCGTCGCCGTTAAAACGACTTGACGCGGTAGCAAGCCGGTAGATTCCGCGATTCGGTTCTTTGCTGCTGCTGCGTAGGCGAGGTCATATCCGATGAGATCTGCGGTCAGGATCAGGACCTCGTCTGTGTCGCCGGCGATAGAGATAGCCCCGGCGATGAGTGACTGGTAAACGCCTTCGGATCTGTGGTCACGGTTTCCATAGCCCGTTAGCCAGACGGGGTGATGGGGTGTTATGTCGATGCTCGCAATACCGATTCTTGTCATGAAGTTCCTCGTTTTATCGGGGGCTTAGATTACTGATCTGTTGTTCCCGATCGGAGATGCTGTAATTCTTCGTCTATATCAAATCCTGCTGGAAAATACTTCGCCCAACTTCCCCGCAATGAGACCGCAGGTGTTTTCGATCGCTTTTCAAAATTGACGGTAACTTCCGTGCCATCCTCCGGAATATCTTTTTCGTCGTGAAAGATTAGTCGTCCATCGTTGTAGATTGCTTTGACTGTAACTATCAATGTTTTCACTCCTTTTCGATCTACTTCTACCGTCATTGGATTACTTTTTCCATTATAGGTTGCAGAGTGGTAGATTTACCTGTTGCGCTCATTCATTTTACCATAATTAAGAATATCAAACAAGTATGAAGCACCGTAAAGCCAATTTACGAATTTGTTATTTTGCCTATTTCTTATGTGCTTATGGTATTGCATAGGAGAGGAAAAATCGGGTATACTAAGATAAACGGAAATCAAAACGAATTTCATAAGCTGTCCATAGGTAGGAGATATAAATGACACCGAAAACGATGTTTGAAAAAATTTGGGATGCACATATCGTCCATGAAATACCGGGCGAAACAACGATTCTCTATATTGACACGCATCTCGTTCATGAAATTACCTCTGCACAGGCGTTTGAAGGACTCCGGCTCGCGGGGCGAAAGGTGCGCCGCCCGGATCTGACTTTTGCAACGATGGATCATAATGTGCCGACCACAGATCGAACCCTCCCGATCTTGGATGAGATTGCCGCTAAACAGATGGAGGTATTGGCACAGAATTGCGCCGAAACTGGTATCACCTTATATGATCTGCATAGCCCCAATCAGGGGATCGTGCATGTGATTGGACCCGAACTCGGTATCACCCAACCGGGGAAGACAATCGTTTGTGGGGACAGCCATACTTCAACGCATGGAGCGTTGGGCGCGCTTGCTATCGGTATTGGGACCAGTGAGGTGGAACATGTTTTGGCAACCCAGTGTCTCTTGCAGCAGCGTCCACAGACCTTCAAGATTGAGGTTGATGGGAAACTGGGGCGCGGGGTTACTGCAAAGGATATTATTCTGGGGATTATCGGCAGGATCGGGACCGCCGGCGGAACGGGCTCAGTGGTTGAATACACTGGATCTGCTATTCGGGGGTTGAGCGTTGAGGAGCGGATGACGGTTTGCAATATGTCCATTGAAGCGGGTGCACGGGCTGGTATGATTGCACCCGATGACAAGACGTATGAATACCTCGCGGGTCGTGAATTCTGTCCGCAGGGTGAGGCGTTTGATCAGGCGGTCGAGAGGTGGAAACAGTTGCCGACGGATGAGGGAGCGGTCTACGACAAGTCGATTGCTATTGACGCTGCGACGCTAGCACCTCAAGTGACGTGGGGCACGAATCCGGGGATGGTCACTGAGGTAACGGGGCAAGTGCCGGATCCGGATCGGATGCCGACACAGGATGAAAAACAGGCAGCGGAGCACGCATTGACCTATATGGACTTGAAGCCGTTGACGCCGATTGAGGAGATTCAGATTGATAAGGTGTTCATCGGGAGTTGTACCAATTCTCGGATTGATGACCTGCGTGTTGCTGCTGCCGTTGCCAAGGGACGCACGGTTGCTCCGACGGTGAACGCGCTCGTCGTGCCGGGGTCGCAGGCAATCAAGAGACAGGCGGAGGCGGAAGGCTTGGATGAGATTTTCCGTCAGGCGGGGTTTGAGTGGCGTGAGTCCGGCTGTAGCATGTGTCTCGGTATGAACCCGGATATCTTGATGCCGGGTGAACGATGTGCTAGCACGTCGAATCGGAACTTTGAGGGCAGACAGGGCAAGGGAGGACGGACGCATCTGGTCAGTCCGCAGATGGCTGCGGGTGCTGCGATTGCTGGGCATTTTGTGGATATTCGGAAGTGGGAGTAGGTGGGTGTGAATTACGCTCTATCTACTCAACAGCGCAAGTGCTTCCCGAGCAGAAGTATTTCCTTGTTGAGCGGCTTTTTGATACCATTTGACCGCCTCCTCCTCATTCCGTTCAACGCCTTCGCCCTTTGCATACATCCTGCCAAGGTTATATTGGGCTGCAGCATCGCCTCGTTGAGCGGCTTCGCGAAACCACTTGACTGCCTCCACATAGTCTTGATTGACACCCCTGCCATTTTCATACATTATACCAAGATTATTTTGGGCGTGGACTTTACCTTGTTCAGCGGCTTTACGATACCACTTGAATACCTCCCGATAGTCAAGTTCTTCTTTAGCATCGGGGTGACCTTGTTCAACAGCTTTATGATACCACTTGATTGCCTCTCCATCGTTTTGAACAATTCCCCTGCCATTTTCATACATCAAGCCGAGATAATACTGTGCATCGGCATTACCTTGTTCAGCAGCTTTATTATACCATTTGATCGCCTCGTCATAGTTTGAACCAACACTAGGTCCACATTCATACTTCCTGCCAAGATGATACTGAGCATCGGGGTGGTCTTGCTCAGCGGCCTTACGATACCACTTGACTGCCTCTTCATCGTATAGTACAACATAGCCATAATTATCGTACATTTGATGGCCATAATTATCGTACATTTGGCCAAGATGATATTGAGCATCAGGGTGGCCCTGCTCTGCAGCTTCACGATACCATTTGAACGTTTCGCGCTCGTCCTGAAAAACACTCCTACCTTTGTCATACATTTGGCCAAGATGATACTGAGCATCGGGGTGGTCTTGCTCGGCGGCTGCACGATACCATATAATTGCCTCTCCATCGTTCTGAACAATCCCCTTACCATTTTCATACATCCAGCCAAGATGATACTGTGCGTCAGCATAGCCTTGTCCAGCGGCTTTGCGATACCACTTGATTGCCTCTCCATCGTCTTGAACACCGCCTCTGCCGTTTTCATACATCAAACCAAGGTGGTACTGTGCGTCAGCATAGTCTTGTTGAGCAGCCTTTTGATACCACTTGACTGCCTCTCCGAAATCCTGAACAACACCCCTGCCATTTTCATACATCAAACCAAGGTGGTACTGTGCGTCAGCATAGCCTTGTTGAGCAGCCTTTTGATACCACTTGATTGCCTCTCCGAAATCCTGAACAACACCCCTGCCATTTTCATACATCAAACCAAGGTGGTACTGTGCGTCAGCATAGTCTTGTTGAGCAGCCTTTTGATACCACGTGATTGCTTCTCCAGAATTCTGAACAACACCCCTGCCATTTTCATACATCAAGCCAAGACGAAACTGGGCTATGGCATCCCCTTGCTCAGCGAGTGACCGCAATTGTGTTGGTGTTTCGGCTTGTTGCCTGTGTCTTTCGGCTTCAGACCATCTTTCGTATTCGCTAAGAATTTGTGACGCCTCCCTGCTGGAGCTGCTTTTGAGAAACTCCACAGCTATCTGTTTAGCAAGGTCTTCATTGGAGCCGTTTTCACTATACAGAAGATGTTGAATAAGGAGAAGAAATTGGTCAAGTGAATCAGGATAAATTTGGAGGTGGGCAAACAATTGATAAATCGCTTTGTTCCTTAGGTTTGAGTGGATCGATTTTAACCGGGGTTCAAGATAAGTGCAAAATTTACCGCTGAGCCGCTTTAACTGATCGGCGGTTCGCATATCTGGTTTTCTTGTAACCGCTTCTATAATCATCTGAAGATTGGTGCTTTCTTCTTTACCTTTCAAACGCGTGTGACAATTACCACAAAGCGTGATGCCGTTGTCAATTTCAGTGGCTAAGTCAGGATATTTTTCTAACGGCTTAATGTGGTGCACATGAGAATTACCATGCTCCTCACATACACGACAAATACGCTCATCGCGCTTTCTGACGTCTCGTTTCCACTGTTGATATTGTGGTGATCTGCGAATATCTTGCATAAGGATTTCCTCATCTCATAGAGGATAGTGATTGTTATTCCTTTGCTTGCCTCTTGATTACTTTGGCGTCGTTTTGCTCAACTCCCCTGCCATTTTGGTACATCCAGTCAAGATTATCGTGGGCTGCGGAATAGCCACCCTCAGCGGCTTTTCGATACCACCTGACCGCCTCCGCATCACTTTGCGGGACGCCTTTGCCATGCTGATACATCCAACCGAGGTTGTCTTGGGCTTTGGCAAGATTACCGTCTTGCGCCGCTTTTCGATACCATTTGACCGCTTCCGCATCGTCTTGCGGGACACCTCTGCCGTGTTGGTACATCCAGCCGAGGTTGTCTTGGGCTATGGCATAACCTTGTTGGGCAGCTCTTCGATACCACTTAATCGCCTCTCTGTCATCTTGAGGAACACCTCTCCCATTTTGATACAGCCAACCGAGGTCATTTTGGGCTGCGGGATAGCCACTCCCGGCAAGTTGTCGCAATTGCTTTAATGTTTCTGCCTCCGGTGCTTGTCCTTCGGTTTCAACCTGTTGATATTCGGTTGATGTGAGGTCATCTGGCATGGGAATTTTCCTTAAAATCTGCTTATGGTAGATTTTAGAATTACTTAAACGCTCTCGATGCACAGCCAACCCCCTAAATCCCCCTTGTCAGGGGGACTTTGGAGGCCTCTCGAAGGTTGGTGTTATTGATAGATGTCTACTTATTTATCTATTTCACCATAATTAGACACTGCCAATCGGCGCAGTTGAAAACAGCACCTACCAAACACGGAGAGCGAAAGTGTTTATTTCTTTTTATGATTCACTATAAATTACTCTTGACCAATCATACCATCCAGAGGGCTCGAAGCTGTTGCGTAGAGTTTTCTCGGAATCCGCCCTGCCAGAAATGCTGCCCTGCCTGCCTCGACCGCTTTTCGCATGGCGGTTGCCATCAGGACCGGTTGGCGTGCTTTGGCGACCGCGGTGCTGAGGAGGACGCCGTCGCAGCCGAGTTCCATCGCAATCGCTGCGTCGGAGGCGGTCCCGACTCCCGCATCGACGATCACGGGGACGCTGACGATGTCGCGGATGATCTGGATATTGTACGGGTTGCGGATACCCATACCTGAACCAATCGGTGCGCCTAGCGGCATCACCGTCGCACACCCGATGTCTTCTAACTTCTTGCATGTGATTGGATCATCGTTACAGTACGGCAGCACGGTGAATCCATCTTTGACCAGCGTCGTGGCTGCGGGTAACAACTGTTCAACATCGGGAAATAGGGTCTGGTCGTCGCCGATGACCTCCAATTTGATGAGTGAGGTTTCGAGTGCCTCGCGGGCGAGTTGGGCTGTCAACACAGCGTCCTTTGCCGTGAAGCAGCCTGAAGTATTCGGTAAAATTGTGTATCCCTTCTCGCGGAGGAGGTTGAACAGATTTTCCCCGGAAGCATCGCTAAGTTTCACCCGGCGCATGGCAACGGTAGCAATTTCCGCACCGCTCGCTTCAAGTGACCGCATCATCAGGTCGAAATTGGGGTAGCCGGCTGTGCCGATTAGCAGTCGTGATTGGTATAGGGCGTCACCAATTTTGAGTCCTTCCATCTTTTGCCTCTTTTTCGTTCCGTTTTTATAGTGAATTTTAAAAATAAATAGATACTTTCGCTCCCCGGTAGGTGCGGTTTCCAACCGCACCGGTTTGGAGTGTCTCATTAATTCTGAGATCCACTATAATTTTTGTTTTTATGGCGGTTAGGTGTATTAATTTTGTATCATGTTACCGAAAAGCAATTCTTTTTGACGCTCGAACAACTATCCCCCCTGCGCTGCCCGAATAATCTCAATTTCGCTATCCGGTCGGATTTCTATTTCCTCCCACTGTGTTCTAGGGATCACTTCTTGGTCAATTGCAACAGCAATCCCCGGTCGGGAGGGATCTATTTCCAGATCGAGAAGCAACTGATGGAGGGTCAATCCCGGTGAGACTTCTTTGGTTTCGCCGTTTACTTTGATGTTCATGTGTTCCCTCCGTGATTATGAAAACCGAGACAGTTGAAAAGGTGCGATGGTTTCTGAATCTTTGCCCTTCAAGATGAGTGAAGCGATTTCACGGGCGGTGACGGGGGTGAGCAGGATGCCGTTGCGGTAGTGCCCTGTTGCCATGATGAGATTTTCGACGGTTGTTTCGCCGAGGATCGGTGCGTTGTCTCGACTGCCGGGACGCAAGCCGGTCCATGTCTCCAGAACGGGGAGGTCGTATATGCCCGGCACAGCTTCCCAAGTGCCTCGGAGGAGTTCAAATAAGCCACCCGCTGTTAGTCGTGTGTCGAAGTCCATCTCTTCATTCGTTGCACCGATTACCAAGCGTCCGTCATCTTTCGGGACCAGATAGACATCTGTCGGATACTTGGCACGCGGTGCGCGGATAACTTTGTGCAGGACGATCCCTTCCTCCATTTGCAAAGCGAGCATCTGTCCTTTGACTGGACGAACCGGCGGTTGTACGGCTTTCGGCAAGCCGTCGATATCGCTCGACCAGCAGCCCGCTGCTAGCACAATGACATCGGCTTCTTCTAAATCCCCTTTGATTCGAATCCCTTCTGCTTTACCGTCCACGATCTCAATTTTGTCAACGGGTGTGTTTTCGTGGAGTATCCCGTTTGCGTTCCTATATGCTTCAATCAGTGCATCGACCATTGCTCGGTTGTCAACCTGATGGTCATCCCTGCTCCAGATGGCTGCGGTGATTTTTGGAGAGAGCAGCGGCTCCATCTCCCTCGCTTCTGTGCCTGTGATCCACTCGACTTTCAGGTCTAGGAGTTGTTGAGATGCGTAGAGGTGTTCCAACTCGCGTGCATCGTCTCGATCCACTCCGACAATGAGTGTTCCTTCCGCCCGATAGCCGACGCTCATGCGGCTGTCGGCTTCTAACTCGGCGACCCACTCTGGATACATTCGACAGCTTTGAACGCCTAATTTGAGGAGTGCGCGTTCCTCAAAATGGACTTCGGCGTGGGGGGCTAACATTCCCGCTGCCGCCCACGATGCAGCACGTCCGGCTTGATCGCGTTCATAGATTGAGACCGTGCAACCTGCTTTTGCTAGCTGCCAGCCGATACCGAGCCCGATGATCCCACCGCCGATGATAATTACCCGTTTGTCTGAATGTGCTTTGTAGATTGGCATAGCCATAGATAGACTTCCGAGCCGTTTCTTAACCAGAGGAGACTTCCCCGGAAAGAGAGTTATTACAGATAATAGTCTGTCTAATTTTAGCGCACTTTTACCCCCTCTGCAATGAAAAAATATCTATTTGGAAATTCCGTTGCGTCTTTCTGCCATTTGTGCTATACTATATATGTTTAACCTGTGTCAGAATTTTAACCTGTCTAGGCCATTAGTCACCTTGAAAAAAGGAGGAGCTGGTGAATCAAATCTATCAAATCTAATGCCGTCATCGGGTTTGGAATAGAGCCAGTAACGTGATGAACGAGGATTCAAAAAAGGAACAGGAAACAACAGATCAGCCCACAGCCGAAGTGGAAGCCACCGATGCAGTTGAGACTGAAGAGGAGTTGGACTCGTCTCCAGTGAATGACGACGACACTCAGTCGGAAGACGAATCTGCGGAAGCGGATCCGCCACAAGATGAGGCGGAGGGGGCACAGCCAACGGAGGAGACGGAGGAAAGTGGTGAGGAGATTCCTCTGTCAGAAGGCGAATCGGACGAAGCCGAGGCGACCGATGAGACTTCCTCTGTTGATGAATCAACAACAGCCGAAGTATCTGCCGATGCGCCGGAGGCGACACCGGAGCTCACGGAAATAGAATCTCTTGAAGAGGCTTATGACAATTCTCTTAAAGCTTTTTCGGAAGGCGAAATTGTCAAGGGAACGGTGATTAACGTCGATCATGACGAAGTTATGGTTGATATTGGGTTCAAGTCAGAGGGATATATCCCGGTATCGGAATTTCCAATTAATGACGACCGTACACCGACCGTAGGTGTCGGTGACCAGATTGATGTGTACATCGTCCGTAGAGAAGATTCCGAGGGTCAACTTGTTTTATCCAAAGAGATTGCCGACCAGAAATTGGTCTGGGATGAAATCACTGAGGCTTACGAGGCGGGCCGAGTTGTAACGGGAACCGTCGTACAACGCATAAAGGGCGGACTACAAGTAGACCTTGGTAAGTTGCGGGCTTTCCTGCCGGCATCTCAAATTGAACTACGGCCTCCACAAAATTTTGAACAATATATCGGTCAGGCACTTGAAGCGAAAGTTGTTAAATTGAGCAAGCGTCGCCGGAATATTGTCTTATCACGCCGTGTAATTCTCGAAGAGGAGTTGGCAGCGCAAAAGACTGCTCTCTTTGAGAACATTGAAACGAACCAGATTCGATCCGGGGTTGTAAAGAGCATCACGACCTTTGGTGCGTTTGTTGATCTCGGTGGTATAGATGGATTGCTGCACAAGACAGATATGTCGTGGCGTCGAGTCAATCATCCGTCCGAGGTCGTTGCCGTGGGAGATGAGATAGAGATAATGGTTATCTCTGTTGACCGTGACACGGAGAAGGTCTCTCTCGGATTGAAACAGAAGACGATAGATCCGTGGGAATCGGTTGAAGAGAAATACCCTATTGGCTCCACCGTTAACGGAAAAGTGGTGGGTATTGTCAACTACGGGGCATTTCTGGAGTTGGAGGAGGGGGTTGAAGGACTCATCCATATATCGGAGATGTCGTGGACACGGCGAAACATTGCGCCGTCAAAGGTGGTTGCAAAGGACGATGTCATTGACGCAGTTGTTCTGGATATCGACAAGGCCAACCAGAAGCTATCACTTGGCTTGAAACAACTCCACCCGAATCCTTGGGAGCTTTTGGAGACAAAATATCCTGTCGGAACAAAGCTCACGGGGCGTGTCCGTAATCTGACCAATTTTGGTGCCTTCGTTGAAATTGAAGAGGGAATCGATGGTTTGATCCATATTTCTGATCTTTCTTGGCTAAAGCGCATTGTCGATCCGCGCGAGGTTCTCAAGGAAAGTGATGAAGTTGAGGTCATGGTTTTAAGCATTGATCCAGCGCAACAGAAGATTTCGTTAGGACTCAAGCAGATTGAACCAGATCCCTGGATAGAAGTACCGAATAAGTACAAAATTGGATCCGTGGTGCGTGGCAAGGTTGTGAACATAACGAGTTTCGGGGTGTTTGCACAGCTCGAAGATGATATTGAAGGATTAATCCATATTTCTGAGCTTGCTGAACAGCGCATTGAAAAGCCAGAAGACATCGTTTCGGTCGGTGAAGAATTGAATTTGAAAGTGATTCACTTGGATCCGACTGAACGGCGAATTGGTTTGTCCTTAAAAGCTGCACAAGCTGAACAAGAGCGTGCAACCATCACGCAGTATCAACAAGAACAGGAAGAACGTCCCGAGTCTCAAGAAAAAGACCGGGAGGAACTGACAGCGTTTGGAGGCTTATTAAGGCAGGAACTCAATAGATCGGGTTCTGAAGAAGTTCCCGAGGACGGTTCTGAAGGAACGCCTGAAGGTACTTCCGAAGAGAAGTGACATGTAAGTGTTCGGGGAGATTAGATTCCTCTTTGTTTTGAATCTGAGCATTTGTGTGCTATTGAACTGTTTCATATCGTTCCAAATTATAGATTGCTATCGCTCAGCTTTCAGAGAAGATTTCGATGATGCAGAGCCGCTATGCAGCCGTTGGTATGAGTCGTGAAACGTGATGTGTTGTTTTTCACGTTTACATTTTGGGTATGCTTGCGGCTGTTTTCCGGGTACTCATGGGTTATGTGATAGCATAATATTTTTCGTAGATGTATCCCAAACCTTGCCGCTATCCTACCCCTGTTGCTTAATGCCTATCGTGGCTGGTGACAAGTGGTTCTCATCTCCTCATTATGGTATGCGTCTGTTGATGCGTATTGCTCATCGCGCCTCATGCTGCTCCGTCTGCCTGCTAGGTTAAGCAGGCAGAACAACGGATGCAGAATTGGCAGACTTTCTCAAGGGTTGAGTTACAGGGTGCTATCCTCGATAACTGATAAGGGTTTATCATGCCTGCAGATCGGTGCGAGGAATGTATTTAGCATGGACACAGGTTATTCAAGGTTCGTCTGAACCTTTGTGCTGCCTAAAAACAGATTTTGTGAAGGATTTTTCATGCGCTGAGAGGGGTTGCTAGGTTGGGCTTGAGTACAGATTTTCGCTCACAAAAGCAAGTTGAATCTGAGCCCGTATTTATTTTTTATTTCAGTGCATAATGGTATTTAATCAGGAGAAACTCAATTGGCTCAAAACTATGTATTTACATCTGAATCTGTAACGGAAGGACACCCCGATAAACTTGCAGATCAGATTTCTGATGCCGTGCTCGACGCGGTTATGGCAGAAGATCCGATGGGGCGTGTCGCCTGTGAAACGTTGGTAACGACGGGACTCGCGCTCATCACTGGTGAAATCACGACCGCCGCGAATTTCATTGATATTCCCTCACTGGTTCGTCAGACGATTCAGCAGGTTGGTTACGTTAAGGCAACTTATGGATTTGACTATGAACACTGCGCGCTACTTACTGCAATTGACGAACAATCAGCCGATATTGCGATGGGGGTGGATCGGCTTGGTGCCGGTGATCAGGGGATGATGTTCGGTTATGCTTGCCGCGAGACGCCGGAGTTGATGCCGATGCCGATTATTTTGGCGCATAGACTGACGCGTAGGCTTGCACAAGCGCGGAAAGAGGGCATATTAGACTTCCTAAGACCCGATGGGAAGTCGCAGGTAACGGTTGAATATGCTGATGGGCAGCCTGTAAGTATTGATACTGTTGTGATTTCGACACAACATGCCCCCGAAGTTACGAATGAAGAGTTAAAAGAAGCCGTCATCGAAGAGATTATTAGACCTATTCTCCCTGAAGAACTGCGTCAAAAGGAATCCGACATCACGTACCATGTCAATCCGACAGGGCGTTTTGTTGTCGGCGGACCGCAGGGCGATTGTGGATTAACGGGGCGAAAGATTATCGCTGATACTTACGGAGGAATGGGACGGCACGGTGGTGGAGCATTTTCTGGCAAAGACCCGACGAAAGTAGATCGGAGCGCCGCGTATGCAGCGAGGCATGTTGCGAAAAACATTGTTGCAGCCGATTTGGCGGAGCGGTGTGAAGTCCAACTCTCTTATGCTATTGGTGTGGTTGAACCGATCTCGATTATGCTTGATACTTTTGGCACGGGCACAGTACCCGATGAGAAACTGACGCAGCTTGTGAGGAAGCATTTCGATCTGACACCAGCCGGGATTATCGAACGTCTTGAACTCCGGCGACCGATTTACGCAGCGACGGCAGCTTACGGACATTTCGGACGCGAAGAGCCAGGCTTCACATGGGAATTGACGGACTATGCAGACTTACTGAAGTCAGAGGCAGGTGTGTAGGAGGTGAAGCTATGAATCACGACATCAAAGACCGAGAACTCGCAGACGATGGAAAGCGGCGAATTGATTGGGCAGATCGTTTTATGCCGGTTCTGCGTTTGATTCGCCAACGGTTTGAGCAGGAACGGCCACTTGAAGGCATGCGGATTTCTGCCTGTTTACATGTTACTACGGAAACGGCGAACTTAGTCCGAGCTTTGAAAGCGGGTGGTGCCGAAGTGGTCTTGTGCGCCTCTAACCCGCTGAGTACGCAGGACGATGTTGCTGCATCGCTGGTGGTGCATGATGGCATCCCCATTTTTGCAGTCAAAGGGGAGGATACTGAGACCTATTATCAACATATTGATGAAGCGGTCAACTTCAAACCAGCGATCACCATGGATGACGGTGCCGATTTGGTTTCTCGTCTGCACGCTGAGGATGCAAATCCTTCTTACGTAGAAAATGTACTTGCGGGAACAGAGGAGACAACAACGGGAGTTATTCGTCTCAGGAGCATGGCATCTGAAGGGGTCCTGCGTTATCCGATCATTGCTGTAAACGACGCCAAAACCAAGCATTTCTTTGATAATCGTTACGGGACCGGGCAAAGCACCTTGGACGGCATCATTCGTGCAACCAATCTGCTTATTGCTGGTACTACTGTTGCTGTTGCAGGCTACGGTTGGTGCGGACGCGGCTTTGCGGATCGGGCACGGGGATTAGGGGCGAATGTAATCGTTACAGAGGTTGATCCGTTAAACGCATTAGAAGCGGTGATGGACGGCTTCCGTGTTTTGCCGATGATCCAAGCCGTTGCTGAAGCCGATCTTGTCGTTACACTTACAGGCAATATTCATGTCTTGCGCCGGGAGCATTTTGAAGCGATGAAGGATGGCGCGATTATCTGTAATTCCGGACATTTCAACGTCGAAATTAACATCCCTGATCTCAAAAATTTAAGCACCGAAGTGAGAACAACGCGAGAGTTAGTCGAGGAATATTCCCTCAAAGATGGGCGCAAACTATACTTGCTCGGTGAAGGAAGGCTTATCAATCTCGCATCGGCGGAGGGACACCCCGCTAGCGTCATGGATATGAGTTTTGCGAATCAGGCGTTGTCTGCCGAGTTTGTTGTTAAGAACCATGAGCAGATGGAAAACCGGGTTTATGATGTCCCGGTAGAGTTGGATGATTCTATCGCAAGTCTGAAGCTACAAGCGCTCGGTGTTGCAATTGATGGTTTGACGGAAGAGCAGGAGACCTATCTCAATTCTTGGACGATGGGAACGTAGTGTAAAACGTAAAGCGTGAAATGCTAAGGGGTGCGACAAAGGACCGCCCTTTTACAGCAGGATCGTCCAATCTGATTATTGATGCTATCCGATGGGTGTTGAGAACAGTACGAAAGGATTGACTCATGAAAAATTTGGATCTCTGGGAAAATATCATTTTACTCTTGTCAGCGATTTTGCTCATACCAATCTGGATCTCTGCATCCAACCAACACGCATTATCTGGCGGAACTCTCAGACTTCTTCAGATATTGCAAGTAGTGTTAGTGGTTGTCCTTGTTACGATTTTGGTTCGACGTGCTCGGCGTGTCATTACAGCGCTACGTGAAAACAAAAACCGTCAAGGTCCCTTTCCCTTCTAAATCCACTTTCACACGCTAGTCCGATCTTCATCACATTGAGTTACGAGGTTGATATGAGTATTTTAGTCGTCGGATCCGTAGGGTTGGACGATGTTAAAACCCACGCCGGCAAGGTCGAAAACGCACTCGGCGGATCGGCTATCTACTTCTCAACCGCAGCGAGTTTTTTTTACGATGCTATCCGGTTGGTCGCTGTCGTCGGAGATGATTTCCCCCAAGAGCATATAGATTTTTTGGAAGCGCGAGGAATTGGTCTCGAAGGGTTAGAACGGATTCAGGGTGGCAAAACTTTCCGCTGGGGCGGGGACTACACCGGGGATCTCAACGCCGCCGAGACGCTGTTTACAGACCTGAATGTCTATGGCGACTTTGATCCGAAATTGCCGCCAACGTATAAAGACACCCCCTACGTTTTTCTTGCCAATATTAATCCTGAGTTGCAACTGAATGTGCTTCGACAGGCGACAGTGCCAGAACTAATCGTATGTGATACGATGAATCTCTGGATCAACAATAGCCTTGATGCACTGATGCAGACTTTGGACGAAGTTGATATTTTGATCTTAAATGATGGGGAAGCGCGTCTTTTGACGGGAGAAGATAACTTGGTTCGCGCTGGAAGGCGGATTCTCACCTATGGTCCAGATCGAGTCGTCATAAAAAAGGGGGAGCACGGGGCGATTACCCTGACCGATTCCACATTCTTTGCGGCTCCCGCTTATCCGCTGGAATCGGTATCCGATCCAACCGGGGCGGGTGACAGTTTTGCCGGCGGATTTATGGGGTATCTTGCCTCTGTCGAATCGACTTCGGAGGCGGCGATTCGCAAAGCGATTATCTACGGGACAGTAATCGCTTCCTTCAATGTTGAAGATTTCAGTTTGAACCGCCAACGTCGGCTGACGCGATCCGAGATTGAGGATCGCTATCACCAATTGCACGAAGCTGCCCTATTCTGAATTCACTTTTCGTGCATCACGCTTCATAGGGCGCGCGCCTTTCACGACGTATGCAAATCCAACAGTAACAAACGGTTTGACGGCTACTCCGTCCCTTGCACGATAAGCACCCACCACGGCACCTTACCCACATCGTACGTTTCCAACGGATAGAGATAACCCCCATCTGCATCAATGCGGTATGATATTAGCCGGTCAGCAGATTGACCTGCACTAATCATAAATTTGCCGCTCGGGTCAATCCTGAAGGAGCGTGGGGTCTTTTCCGTTGGGAAATAACCGATGGAGGTCAACGAGCCGTCGGGCTGGATAGCATAGCCCGCGATACTATCATGACCACGATTCGCAGCGTACAGAAATTTGCCTGAGGGGTGCATTTCCAAGCGGGCGCAGGAATTGTCGCCATTATAACTTTCGGGCAGCGTTGAGAGCGTTTGGAAGGCACTCAGTGTGCCATAGGAGGCGTTAAATTTATAGGCGGTTACGCTGCTGCCCTGCTCGTTGTCGGCGTAGACGAAGGGTTGGTTCAGATGGAAGCAGATGTGACGGGGACCATCTTCGTCTTCAGGAATAACTTGAGGTATTGCATTAGGAGAGAGGGTTCCGGTGCTGGGGTCAAACTGGAATTGAAAGATCGAATTGGTAGGACATGTGTGGGATACGAACACAGATCTGTTGGAGGGATCGATGGCGACTCCATGTGCGTGTTCACCGGTCGAGTGTGTATCGCTCGGTTCGTTTTGAAGTGTCCCATTGTCTCGAAGAGGGTAAACTGTCACCTTGCCGGGAACGTAGTAGGGGATTATCAAAAAATCCCCCGTCTTATCTATCTCAAGATAAGCAGGATCTTCCAATCCTGTTACGGTGGTATCCATCAGTTCAAGTTGACCTGTGCTTCGGTCAAGCCGGAAATTGATAATGTCTCCGGTGGCGTGAATTGCAGCATAAAGAACGTCCCGTGTCGGATGGACGGTGAGTACGCTAGGGGCACTATAGACCGTGACCTCCCCGTGGGGAGTAAGTGCTGCTGTCTCAAGCGACATCTTGAAAATGGAAATTTTGTTTTCACCGGCGATAGAAACGTATACATAGAGATCTGATCGTGTTGAATCCATTGTGTCCCTCGTTGGTCCAGGAATGTGTTGCTAGCGTGGAGTTGTTGGGATTTTATTCAATCCTGCTTTGCCTGTCAAGCATTTTCACGTGGAATCGCCCTCATACATTTCTTGTTTACCTTGGAATTTAGTGATATAATGTAGTAAAAATTAAGTCACAGTTGAGGGAGGCCCAACTATGAATGCAAAATCCGTTACCCTCGAAGAATTCTTGGCAAACGACTACGAATCTTATGAATACATCAAGGGAGAACTTGTATTGATAGGCGATCCAACTATGGAACATGGGGAAGTGAGCTCTAATCTCGTTATTTTACTAGGGACCTACATACGTCAGCATCAATTGGGTCGAATTTACACAGCGGAAACTACGTTCCAAGTCGGGCAAGGTGGATGTAAACCGGATGTAGCGTTTATTTCACAGGATCGGCTCCCCGAAAACAGACGTCAAGCCAGTCCCATCCCGCCGGACCTTGCCATCGAAGTCGTTTCGCCAACTGATAAAACCTACGAAATTCAAGAAAAGGTGTCGGAATATCTCGCCGCCGGTGCCCACATGGTTTGGGTCGTTGAACCTGTTTTGAAAACAGTCACTGTTTATCGTTCGCCAAGTGACATTAAAACCCTTACTATCAATGATCATCTCACCGGAGAAAATGTCATTGAAGGTTTTCAGTGTTCGGTTGCGGAAATCTTTGACTAAACAACTCACATTGCTAAATCCGCCAAGAGAGTTGGTAAAGTTTTCCAGTTGTGGTAAATTTATTTTTACGACAATAAACTGATTTCCGGAGGATACAATGAAAGCAGCGCGATTTTATGGTGGGGAAGATATACGACTTGAGACATTGCCTGATCCGGTGCCGGGACCGGGCGAAGTGTTGGTTCAGGTGGAAGCAACAGGGATCTGTGGCAGCGATTTACACGGTTACCATGCGAATCCTCCAAAGCCGCTCTCACCCCGAACTGCGGGCCATGAATTGACGGGCGCAGTTATTGCGCTAGGAACGGGAGATGTCAAGCATAAGGTGGGTGCCCGCGTTGCCGTTGAACCAACTATCCCTTGTAACGAATGTTCGGAATGTCTCAGCGGAAACTATAACATCTGTTCCAAATTAGTCCATATAGGCGGGACGGCACGCGGCGGCGGATTCGCTGAATACATGGTAGCGCCTGAAGATAACGTTTACACCCTCCCGGACAATGTGTCTTTTGAAGCGGGTGCGCTGGCTGAAGTTTACGCTGTCGCTGTCCATGCGCTGTCAATGGTTCCGGTGCAGCCCGGTGATCAGGTTGCTGTAATCGGTAGCGGACCTATCGGACTAACTATCGCTCAGATGGCAGATTTGGCAGGTGCGGAGTCAGTTGCCATTTTGGGCAAGCCGGACGGTCCTTTGCAGATTGCCGAACAGATGATTGGTGCGATTCCAATAAATGTTGATACGACCGATCCGGTGGAGGAGGTCATGAAATGGACCAAGGGGCGGGGTGCACCCATAGTCTTTGAAGCGGTAGGCGGCCGGTCAAACACGCTGATGCAGGCAACCGAAATTGCTGCCAAGCGCGGGAAGATCTGCATGGTGGGTGGTCATGTTGCTCCCGTTACGTTAGATGCGCGCTACGCCCGTAGCCGTGAGCTGACGGTGACATGGGCGTTCTGTTATGGGCGCCGTGAAGGGGAGAAGGAGTTTCAGATCGCCCTGAACCTGATGGGCGCTGGCAAGCTTGATCCTGCACCGTTGATTACCCATCGCTTTCCGCTCGATGAGATTGGGGAGGCGTTTGCTGTTGCCTCCGGACGGGATGCGCACGGTTCGGTAAAGGTGCTAGTACTGCCGTAGAGCAATAAAAAAATGTTGCAGTGATAATATCTGTCTTATAAGAGTTGAACGACTGATCCTTCTGCTCCGATTAGTGCTGCCCTTTGTAACAACCAGCCACGGTCGACGGCGTTTACAACAGCCAAAGTCAGTGTGATTTCGTACCTTCCTGGATCTGTAATGACTTCTGACACATCAGTTTTTCTGGTGATGATTATCCTTTCAACCGGATCTACCTCTCCGATTGCCTCTTCTTCGACAATCAGAACTCCATCAACTTCAACGCTCAAGAACGCGCCGGTTCTGGCTTCATCCTGAACGATATCGTATTGTAGTATCACAGGTGGATGCAAGATCTGCGTGACGTTGACCTGATATTTCAGTACGAGCGTGTCGCCTTGAGCTGCCCAATGGGTATCGCTGTCTATTAGGAGGGATTGCAGGGCAAGTACGTCAACTGTGATGGCGCGTTCAGCCACTGCAAATCCGTCGGTCAACTGTAGCGTAATCGTATGTGTGCCGGGTGTGTCTGACGCGACGTAGGTTACGTTTGACGTTTCCCCAACGATTTGTCCGTTGCTTGCCTCCCATCTAAAAATTAGATCTGCTTCATCACCTGAATAGTCAAACGCTGCGATAATGGTGGTGGTGCCGCCCGCCTCTAGCGTTTGGTCTGTAAGGTTTAGTTCGCTGATTTCTACAGTATGCTGTACCGGAGGGGGCAGGGTTGGATCGGTATCACAGCCGACGAGTATTAAGATGAGAGTGCAGGTTAGGAAGAGCCATATCCAACTTTGGATCAGCTTAAAACGCTTCAGGGATCTCAGCCGGTTTTGTGTCGATTTCTTTCTGCAGGACGTTGTTACGGTATACATATTTTCGATCTCCATGCCATTCGATTCGCCACTGATCAAAGCCACGCTCGAACCTAGTGACGCGCTCCGGAGGACCGAGTTTGGCATGGAACGACTCGACAGCCTTCTGATCGCGTCTAACGAGGTATTTTGTCAGGATTGCAACGCCGCCTAGAATTGCCACGATCGCCAATTTACCTTGGGTTTTCACACTGATGCTGTGTGCAGTTGAAATTGGACTGAGCAATAAAACGACGACCACCAGATAGCAGGTAAGTTTTTTTATGGGATTGGAACGCACTATTCGAGAAGAAGCAGCGCATTCCAATCCAGTATCTTTATTGTTCGTAGAGATCAACCGCTGTTTCTCCGCGTGCGAATCGCTGTGCAGTTCTTGCAGCGGAATCGCTGTTGGTGTTTTGACGCACATCGGTTGTCCAGCGTGCTAGTCCAACGAGCAATTGATTTCGAGCGGGATGTCCTTGACACAGCTTCCACTCATCAAAAGTGGTGCGTAACGTATTGAGGATATCCCATCCGTTATCGTCTTTGAGGATGCATTGTCCTAGTTCGGACAAAAGTCGGTCATTGGAGAACCCACTGTTGAGATATTGTCGCGTTATCCGCCCGACTTCTTGGATTTGAACCGTTTCAATGGTATTGACAACCTCGTTGATTGCAGCTTGTTCGTCTGATGCGTCTGATGGGGTTGTGCCTCTTGATGCGCTAAGTGGCATCTGTCTGATGTTGAGCCAGCGGTTGCTGAAGAATTCCCACGCTACGTGGTAGAGTGCTTTAGCGGCAACCTGAAAACCGGCGAATCGCAATGTCGTACGGATGGACGAGGCAAGAGAAATCTCCCGTCCTAGTTCCCACCAGCCCGGACTCATACTTGCTGGGGTACGTGCCATCCGATCTGCTCCCAGAAGTACCATTGTCGAAGCGATGCGGTTTATATCGACGCCATTTTTCAAAGCGTTGGTGATAGTATCGAATGTTTCGTCAAGGTCGCCGCTGACAACACCTGCGGCGAACCCATCCTCGTCAAAATCGGTCGTTTGAGTTGGCGGATTAGCGGCTAAATCGGCGATAAGACCTTCTAGTGATTCCAGTTTGCTGATTGCCTCCCGCCGAATTTCGTCCGGTGCACCACGTCCCCGACCAAGTATTTTCGCGGTGAGATTACATACCAATTCTTCGGCGACCTCCCAACCGAACTGTTCGAGCAGTTCGGCGAGATAACCGATGTAGAGCAGACTGTCGTTATGTCCCAAGAAGAACGGTTCAACAACACATTCATACGCCAGCGGGATGATTCTATCGTCATGTCCGCCGAGCCGCCGTGCGGTGATAAGGCACTTTTCGATACCTTCCCACTCTCGGTCAGCAGAGAAGACGCGAATCCATCGCTCTAGTTTCTCCCACGTGATCTCTCCGGGCAGCGGAGTAACCGCTGGACGGTCACCTGCCCTTCCTGATGCACCTGACGCGGCCATCATCAGTGGGATGAGCCTGTCTTCCGGTTCATACTGACTGGCAACTTTCACACCGTTGACTAGATACGCAAGTTGCCATCCTCCCTCTCGCCCATCGAGTTCGGTTACAAAGTGTCGGCCTCCATGTTGCACCAATCGGTTCAGAACATCAGTTTCGGAAACGCCTCTGGCGAGCATAATTGCAACCGCCTTTGAGAGCGTCCAATTATCGCCACTCAATAACCCTTCTTGGAGGAGCAGGAAATGGGCATCGTCGCGCTTGTTTCCACCCCCAGCAATATCAATGTATATTTCGTCCTCGCGTACTTCGACAGGGAAGGTTGATAGGTCATCACAACCGCCGGTGAAACAGCCACCGCCTCCCATATCGTAACTCCAGCCGTGCCAGTCACAGGTAAGCACGCCACCGCGGACACGTCCGCGTGTTAGCGGGTAGCCCATATGTGGACACTGGTTATCGGTAGCGTAGATGTTGCCGTTGTGCTTAAACAGGGCAACGCTCTGTCCCTCAACTCTAACAGCCCTCGGCTTTCCTTCAGCTAGTTCGCCCAGATCAGCGACTTTGACGAAGTTGGATGGTGTGTTTGACATGATTAATCTCCCTTATTGTTCTGTTTGAAGCGTTTTTCAAGAAATTCCATGACCACTTGAAGGTTCGACTTAATCCTCAAATACCTCTACCGTTGTTCGCCCTTCCGCAAAACGCATCGCCGTGGTTGTAGCGGACTCGCTATCCTTATTTGTGCGGATGTCAGTGGCGTAACGGGCAAGTGCAACAAGCAGTTGACTGCGAGCGGGGTGTCCGGCACAGTTGTTCCACTCATCGAAAACGGTGCGGAGGGTAGGGAGGATTTCGGTCGCGGTATCGTTCCAGAGGATGGCTTTACCGAGCGCGTGGAGCAAGGCATCTCCGCAGTAACCAGCGTTAAGATATGCGAGCACCTCTCCACCGACCGACTGCACGTTGAGGGTTTCTATGGTATTGATGATCTGTTGGATACCTTCTGTCTCGCTAGAGGCATTCAACTCGGTTTCGACCGGCGGCGGGATCAGTGCGCGCGACGGAATGTTAAGCCAACGGTCATCAAAGATGAGCCACGCTGCGTGGAAGATGCCCTTTACTGCGGTGCTATCACCGGCGATGCGTTGCACCGTGCGGAGTGAGGCGGCGAGGTTGAGTTCTGTTGTCAAGCACTCCCAACCGGCATCTACGTTCACAGGGGTCCGTGCCATCCGGTCTGCGGCGAGGATCACCAACGTCGAAATAAGTTGGTCGATTGGAACGCCACCTTTCAGGACATCTGTGGCAGCGTCGAATGACTTCTGAATATCCACGCTCGTTAATGCGCTGACGAAGGTATCTTCATCGTAGTCTGTTGCTGTGTTATCCTCAGCATTCAACTCACCGAGTTTCTCTCTCATGATGCCGATGGCATCTCGACGGAAGTGCTGTGGCTCACCCCGTCCGCGCCCAACTAGCTTCGCCCCAAGGTTGAAGACCAGTTCAAAGGCTTTCTCCCAGCCAAATTCATTGACCGTTTCGTGGAGGTAACCGAGCGAGATGAGATTGTCCGGAAAGCCAAGAAAATGTGGCTCAACCGCACATTCAAGGAGGAGGGGTAAAATCTTATCGGCGTCGCCAAGTGTGTAGGCGGTGAAAAGACACCGCTCAATGCGACCTGAGTGACCATCGCGTGAGAAACTGCGCACCCACGGCTCGATATTCTCCCAAGCCACCGGCTCCGGCAATGGGACGACCTCAAGACGTTCAGCGGCTCCACCGGAAGCGGCACAGGCGGCGGTTGTCATCGCAATCAACCTGTCAGCGTCTTTGTATCGTCGTCCGACTGAAAGTCCATTCATCAGTCGCGCGACATCCCAACCTGCTTCGGAGTCGTGTGAGCTAGCGATATGTCGCCCAAGGTGCCGTAGAATTAGCTCAACAATCTCTCCCTCCGGCACGCCGCCTTTGAGGAGTAGGGCAATCGCCTTTGACATTGTCCAACGGTCTCCACTTAGAAGTCCTTCCCACAGTAGGCTGAGATGTTCTGCCTTTCGTTTGTAGGTTAAATCGCCAAGTTGTACCCAGATCTCGCCGTCTCGTACTTCGGCGGGGAAGGTCTGTAGGTCGTCGCACTCGACGTTAAAGCATCCACCTCCTTCGAGGTCGAAACTCCGCTCGTGCCAATCGCAGGTGAGGATCCCGTGTCGGAGGCGTCCGCGTGTCAGTGGGTAGCCCATGTGGGGGCACTGGTTGTCGGTGGCGTAGACCTTGTCGTCCACATTAAACAGTGCGATACTACGTCCTTCACCTATCCGCACCGCCTTTGCTTCTCCGGTGGGGACTTCGCTCAAATCTGCCAGTTTTGTCCATTCTGCTTCTTGGGTTGCCATGCGTTGTTTTTCCTTTCCAGTAATATCGTGTTCCAAAGCTATCATAAATTAAGGCGTCCCCTAAATGACATTATGAACGTTATTTTATCATAACATATGTTAAGTATCAAGGGCAAATTTCAAAAAAAATCACTTGTCCTTATTTTCTTGAGCGTTTAGCGAGCGTAATTCGTAGGGAACGCAGATCTGCATTCCCTACACAGGGATTGATTCTGGCAACCCGTTGGGCGAGGAAACCTCGCCCCTACGATTTGCCAAAAGAATTTTGTCTGATGTGAAAAAGGGGTGAAGCCAAATGTTAATCCACAATAAGCTGGAGCACACGAATCTTATAAACCGATTGACAATACGGTATAAATTCGCTATTATAACTGTTATAGAACTAAACTCGGAATCTCTTAAAGCAAATAAGATAACGATTAAGGTATTCTATTATCTATCTAAGGAGCGTTGAATGATTAAACCACACGGTTCTGATACTTTGAATCCGCTTTACGTCCCCGACGATACCGAGCGTGCGGCGTTGACTAAAGAGGCTGAAAACTTACCGGCTATCCTAATTTCTTCGGGGGCTGCTGCATCAGCGGTGATGCTCGGTTCAGGTTACTTTAATCCCCTCACCGGATATATGAATATCGATGAAGCGACGAGTGTTGCCCAAAACATGACATTGCCAAACGGTCAATTTTGGCCCGTCCCGGTGATGAATATTGTCAAATCGGAGCAGGTGACCGATGCGATCAAAAACGCTGGACGAATCGCCCTGCTCGATCCAAATGTAGAGGGTCAGCCGCCCATCGCTGTCATGGATGTTGCAGGGATCGAGGAAATTTCTGATGACCAGAGAACCTACCTGATCGAGCAGATTTTTCGGACGACAGATCCGTCACACCCCGGTGTGGAAGCCTTTACTGAGATGGGGGACCAGGTGATTTCTGGCGCTATCCAAGTGCTCAACTATTCGTATTTCAGATCGGATTTTCCTGACACCTTCCGTACCGCCTCTGAGATCCGAGCGGACATTGAGAAACGTGGTTGGAGTACGGTTGTTGCGTTTCAGACACGGAATCCGATGCATCGCGCACATGAGGAGTTATGCAAAATTGCACAAGACGAAATTGGGGCTGACGGAATCCTGATCCACATGCTGCTTGGCAAATTGAAGCCGGGCGATATTCCTGCCGATGTCCGCGACGCTTCCATCCGCAAGATGGTTGAGTTGTATTTCCCTGAAAACAGTGTTTCAATTACCGGTTACGGTTTTGATATGCTTTATGCAGGACCCCGTGAGGCTTTATTACACGCGGTGTTTAGACAGAATTGTGGCTGCACACACTTTATTGTTGGTCGAGATCACGCGGGGGTTGGAGATTACTATGGCCCCTTTGATGCACAGACAATTTTTGATGATATCCCCGAAGGTGCATTGGGAATCGAGATTTTTCGGGGCGATCATACCGTTTGGTGTAACCAGTGTGATGGAATTGTGATGATGCGTGACTGTCCGCATGGACCGGAGGACTATCTGTTCCTATCAGGAACGGCGGTCAGGGATATGTTGGCAGCGGGTGAGATGTTGCCGCCTGAGTTTTCGCGTCCTGAAGTTGCAGAAATCTTGATGAAGTATTACCAAGAGGAAGGGTAACCCTACAATCCCTTTGTCCAATCGATTCTGAAGATCTTCGTTACCATTTCATATTGAGTGCGAATCGTGGCTGATTGCTGACATTCTTACTTCCTGAATGGATGCAGAGGTTATGTAGGAATAGCACATCGCCACGTCGAAGGGTCATGCCAACGGGCTCGCCGAGATCGAGATCTGGCAGATCCCCATTCAGCCTGTTGCGGTATTCGTAACGGACTGGATTCTTCCGTACTACGCGCGCTAGTTCATGATGCGATCTGGGCCAAACGAATGTGCCGCCGCCGTGTGGCGCAATATCGTTCAGATAAATCAGCGCACCGATTCGGAAGACGGGTGGGAAGGTTTTGTGATAGTGTTCCTCAAGGGAGTGGTCGAGGTGCCCTCCCGATGTGATTGTTGGCAATTCCCATTCGTCTGGGGTGGGGTAGATATTGATGGTATAGGCACAATCCCATCTGAAAAACTTGGAGACATCTTCCTGTGCCTCTTGGGCTGCTAGGAAATCTGGGGCGCAATAGGTCTTTGGGTGTCGGTGCAGCTTGCTAAATGTGGATGGATCTTCCCCCGTCAATTGCGCTGCGGCGGCGAGACACTCCGGGGTGAAACAGTTCACGAGATCCGCACTGTTGTATAGGCAGATTCCGCCTTGGATATGCTCCCAGGAGGCTGGGGGATCGTCGGCGTCAAGTCCGACACAACGCCACATTGCAGCCTCCGCCTTTGCAGCGATGTCATCAGGAATCAACCCAGAAACGAGCAGGTAGCCGTCACGGTGATATTGGTCAATTTGGGATTCTGAGATGGGAGAACTGTTTTCATTTAGGTTTGTCATGGCGATTCCTCCGTGGAGCGTTCAGTTATTTCGATCAACTATTGTCAAGCAAGATAACATATTATCGGAAGTTAGGCAATACAAAAAACGGGGTTGTATAATTGATAACACCGTATCTTCTCATCTTTCTGAGTTTTGCTTGTCTGCTTGTCGGGTGTTCGGGTGAGGAGTTAATCATCTTTGGCGCGATGAGTTTGACAGACGTGCTCACAGAAGCCACTCAGCGTTTTGGCGCATCGAGGAATGTCAAGGTATATTGTAACTTTGCTGGTTCTTCAACCTTGCAACGCCAAATCGAGAAAGGTGCGCCGGCGGATGTGTTCATCTCCGCTAGTCCCAACCAGATTGATGCCTTACGAGGGGCGGGACTAATTTATGAGGACTCGCGTCGAGCGATTTTGAGCAACCGGTTGGTGTTGGTTGCTCCCGTCAACAGCCCACTCGCCATGACTGATGTGGGAATGCTCCCCCAAGACTCGATTGGACGAATTGCTATCGGCGAACCGAATTCAGTTCCTGCCGGTATTTATGGGAGAGAGGCTTTGGCACAGCTGGGTGTTTGGGACGCTGTACAGGAGAAGTTAATTCCCGCCGCCGATGTCCGATCTACCTTAGCGTATGTCGAATCTGGTGAGGTTGATGTCGGGATTGTCTATCAAACGGACGCGGCAATTAGTAAGAAGGTCAGAATTATCTATCAAATTCCTGATTCAAGTCACACCCCAATTGTGTATCCTGCAGCGGTACTCCGAGACACCGGACATAGAGTTCTCGCACAAGCGTTTCTGGAGTACCTACAAACCGCCGAAGTCGCAGCAATCTTTGAAAAACATGGTTTTTCTGTGGTGAAATGATGCTAACAGCAGCGGAAGTCAGTGCGCTGGTTTTATCTATCAAAGCTGCCTCGTTGAGTCTGCTTTTGATCCTGCCTCCGGGACTTCTCATCGGTTGGAGCCTCGCCAAGTTCTCATTCCCCGGCAAATCGCTTCTCAATACCCTTGTTATGTTGCCGATGGTATTGCCACCGGTCGTCAGCGGATTTTTCCTTCTGATCCTCCTCAGCAAACGTGGACCAATCGGGGGGCTGCTCTTCCGTCTTTTCGGACTTGAAATTGTCTTTTCGTGGTTGGCGGTGGTGTTGGCGATCTCTGTGTTGTCGTTTCCACTGTTGGTGCGCGGCATCGTTACGGCGATGGAGGCGGTGAACCCACAATTAGAGAATGCTGCAAGAACGCTCGGTGCCCCGCCGCTGAAGGTGTTTTTTACTGTCACGCTGCCCCTGTCGTATCGTGGGATTATCGCAGGAGCAATCATGGGTTTTTCTCGGAGTCTCGGCGAATTTGGTGCGACCATGATGGTGGCGGGAAACATTCCCGGAAAGACGCAGACGTTGCCGCTGGCAATCTATAACTTCGTTCAAATCGGTCAAGATCTGAGTGCGTACCGTCTGGTGTTTTTATCCACCTTGATCGCTTTCGCTACGCTGTGGATAGCGGAACGGTTGTATATCAAGAGATGAGTTATCCCCACCCAACCTACTAGGCATTATCTCTCATGCTAAAACTTAGTTTTCGTAAGCGTCTTGGCAATTTTCAGCTTGAGGTTGATCACACCATCACGGAGAAGGTGACGGCGTTTCTGGGACCTTCGGGGAGTGGCAAAAGTACGCTGCTCAACTGTGTTAGTGGAATCCTGAACCCTGACGAAGGAGAGCTGTTGTTTTCCGGTCAGACGTTGTATTCTTCACAGCAGAAGCGGTGTTTGCCGCCGGAAAAACGTCATTTTGGGTATGTCTTTCAGGAAGGGTATCTTTTTCCGCACCTGACGGTCGGACAAAACATCTCCTACGGTCGCCCTCGCCGACTTGATAGCGGAACACCGATTGACACGGCTACCATTATCGACATCCTTGAAATCGGGGAGTTGTTGGATCGGTATCCGAACCAACTCTCCGGCGGTCAACGGCAGCGGGTCGCGGTTGCGCGCGCTTTGGGGATGTCGCCGCGCTTGCTGCTAATGGACGAACCACTCACATCTCTGGATGCTGGCTTGAAGAACCGCATTCTGCCCTACCTTCATCACATCAAAGGGGCATTTGACATCCCTATCCTCTACGTCACGCACTCGATTTCAGAGGTGATGGCACTTGCAGACGAAGCGTTTTTGCTCTCCGATGGTCGGATTACGGCGCGTGGAGAACCCCACCAACTGCTCGCTTCCCCTTCGGCGTTGCCCGTCGCCCAGATGACGGGCGTGGAGAACATCCTCGCTTTGCCGGTAGTGGTTGCGTCCGAAGAGCGCGGCGTGACGGAGTTGGCGTTAGGGGAACAGAGATTGATGGTTTCGTATACGGAGACGGCGCCCGGTGCCACGATGCCGATTGCTATCCGGGCGCGGGATATCATCGTTGCGATGGACCCGGATCTGCGGATGAGTGCACGGAATATTTTGCGTGGGACAATTCGGGGGATCGCTGTCCAAACGGGACGTGTGATGCTGTCGGTAGATATTGAGGGGCATCTGTTGTCGGTGGAGGTTACGAGCGATGCGCGTGAGCAGCTTGGGCTTGCGGAGGGGACGGTGTGTTATTTTATTATCAAGGCGAGTGCGATTAACTTGCTTTGGGAGGGTTGAGAGGATATGCAGTTTTGTCAATTTATGGTAGATTTTACAATTACTTAGACATTCCCACTGCACAGCCAACCCCCTAAATCCCCCTTGTCAGGGGGACTTTGGAAACCTCTCTGAGGTCGGAGTTATGGGTAATGTCTACTTATTTCTATAATTCACCATAACTGGGGAGTTTTTGTTGGTTTTAGTTTAACAAAACTGATATAATTATTACAAAAGAGTTGTTCTTTACTCATAACATAATTGTCTATAAGGTGAAAAAAATGGATTTTTCAGCATGGTCACCGTCGCACACTATCTTTGTGGCCTTTATTGTCCTTGGGTTCGTTATACAAATTGCTGTTAGTCTCTACCGCGTCGGACAATTGGAGAAGCGGATGGACAGACAAGGCGAAGAGTTGCGGCATCAAGGAGAGCGATTAGAAAATCAGATCGACAAGCGCATTGATGAAGTGCGATCCGAGGTGTCAACGCAAATCGAAAATCAGGGGGAGACCTTTGTTCACGCGATGGAACGGCTTGAAAACCGAATCGACAAGCGCGTTGATGAGGTGAGATCCGAGATGTCAGGGATTCGATCTGAATTGAGCAAACTCAATCAGAACCACATTGACCACCTCTCCCATCACCAACATCGCGTGGAAAATTAAAATCATAACCGCCCAACGATATGTAAAGCCATAGCGAAAATGATTTGATGGCAATTAGGTTCCTGATCGTTTTGTGTGGTAGGGTATAGCAGGTTGAACCAATGCGGATTGTCGTGCTATCGAGCAAGTCCGAAAGGATCCCGTGACCGGGGGTGCCCGACCTAGGGAGATGGTGTGTTTCGATACACATTGCGCTCCGCTGGAGCGCGGGAATTAGACACATCGCCTTCTACAGACATTGCGCTCCTCTGGAGCGAAAATATGCCCATTTCACCGCTAGGATTATGGGTCGGGCAAGATGCCCGACCTACGGATTACCGATGTGCACGGCACCTTATCACTTCACTGCTTTCTTTGCTTCCTTGAACTTCTCTTTGGCGAATGCTCTCCATTCCTTCAGTTTCTGGTTTCGGAAGTCTGGCTTTTGCCACTCGTTGTGAGAGAGTTCCAGTGCTACCGCTTCTGTGATTGGCACCTGACCCAAGATCTGAATCGCGGCGGCGCGTTTCATTGGATCTTCGGTTTTATTGATGGCTTTCCACGCGCTAACCAGATCCTTGTGCGGTTCAATGACGAGTGCGCCGATGAGATCTCCGACGATGTCCCAACGTATCCCACCTTTCACCGCGTCGTAGTCGATGGGTGTCAGATCTAACTCAAATGGGTTGGTAGCAACACAGCGGTCCCCAAGTTCGTCGTAAAGCGCTGGGATAACGCTGCTACGGTTCAACCCGCCTTTCCACTTCGGTCCTTCTGGGTCGGTGTCACGTAAAACCCACAGTTTTTGGGCTTCATCCGAAAGCACAAAATCGAGAAATCTCTGGGCGACCGGCATATTGGGTGCCCCTTTAAGTATGGCGATTGAGTCCGGACTGACGACGGCTGCGTCGGGCGGCACGACGTACTGAATTTTGTCTGCACCGATGACGGCAATCTGACCGTAGGCGTAGAAGTCAATTGCCATGCCATAGATGACCTGCCCCGCGACAACATCTCTGGGAATCGCGTTTGACCCTGCGGAAAACCCCCTGACATTCGCGCCGAGTTGCGTGATTAACTCAAAGCCTTTCTCCCACCCATAGCCTTGCAGGATGAGTTCGTACATCATGTGTGCGCTGCCGCTTTCACGGGGGTCTGCTGCGCCGACGCGGTTGATGAGTTCTGGGTGTGTCAGATCGTCCCACGTCCGGACTTCGGGTAGATTAAAAAGTGCACGCAATTCCTCGTTATACATAATTCCGAAACTAGATAACGCCGCACCGTACCACCGGTATTCGGGGTCATAAACGGGGATACCGAAAATCTCTTTTGGGATTCGTGCGAGTTGGGTTTCTGAGAGTTTGTAGGGAGCGAGTAACCCTTTCGCGGCGAGTTTGAGATAGTTATCGGTCCCGCCGCCGAAAAAGAGATCTATTCCGATACCTTCGGGCAGCCGCTTAAATTCGGATTCGATGAATCGGAAGTCGGAAGACGATCCGCCCTGATCGAGCCAATCTACAGTGACTTCGCGTCCTGTCTCTTTGGCATACCACGCCTTAAACCCGGTATCGAACTCAGTTTCGATTCCTTCCCAGTGCGGCGATATAATAACGAGCTTATCTTGAGCGGCTGCGGTTTGTCCGCAGATTAGTGTGATGACAGTACAGAGGGTGATAAAGGTTGCAAAAGTTAATCTATTCTTTGGTTTTGACATAGTGAAATATCCTTAAAAGTGAGATTGTGGATTCGGTGAATTTCTCAGACGATGTGGATTTGCATCCGCGCTCATCTGATGAATTGACGATAAGGGTTAGATGGGGAGCCAGCGGACAATTGCTGACATCTTCCACATCGTAATCAAAATTACTGCTAGCAGAATCAGATACCATATAACGCGCTTCCATGAACCTCTACGTCGGACGGGACGATCTGATAGCCTCATTGTGCAGGTTTACCTCCTGTGAATTGCTGGTATTATGCAAGTTGTTACTAGGGCGTGTTGACATTTGTGTATAATAAGGGTATGTCCACACTTACCTTATCCGATACACAATGGTCAAAAATAGTAGCATTCCTTAACACCTGTCCCGACATCTACACCGGAGACCCAACTCACTTAAAACGCTTTATCGATGCGGTGCTTTGGATAACCCGTAGTGGCAGTCAATGGCGACTGTTACCCAAACAGTATGGCAATTGGAACAGCGTCTATAAACGATTCGCAAGATGGTGCGATAAAGGTATCTTTCAACGGTTGCACCAACACTTTGCCCAAGACCCCGATATGGAGTGGCTCATCATTGACACCACTATCATTCGGGCGCACCCTTGTGCTGCGGGTGCTTTGAAAACAAGTGGCGGTCAAGTCTCACAAGCACTCGGACGCAGCCGGGGTGGCTTTTCAACCAAGATTCACATCGCTGTTGATAGCTTAGGTCACCCATTACGTTTTATGTTGACAGCCGGTCAACGGCACGACATTACTTGTGCTGAAGCATTGATTGACGGTTACAGCAGTGAGTATGTGATAGCCGACACATCATATGACTCGATGGCGTTCATTGAATCGATAACCGACACCGGCGCGGTGCCGGTGATACCGCCACGTGCCAACCGCCGTGATTCACGTGATTATGATGTGGATCTGTACCAGCAGAGACATATAGTGGAATGTTTCATCAACAAAATCAAGCAGTATCGACGTATTTCCGCGCGTTTTGATAAATTAGCGGTTCGGTATATGGGATTTCTGAGTTTTGTTGCTACGATTATCTGGTTACGATGAAATGTCAACAGAACCTAACTATGGTGGATTTTAGAATTGCTAAAACACACCAACTCCCTAAATCCCCAACCCCCTAAATCCCCCAACCCCTAACCCCCCTAGCCCCCCTTATCAGGGGGGAAACCTTTGTCAGGGGGACTTGGGAAACTCAGGGGGACTTTGGACATCTCGCGAAGGGCGGAGTTATTTGTCTGCTTATATCTCTAATTCACCATAGAACAAACGGAGACTGTCGAGATATGAATCTCGACCTACAGGGTTTGGATTGGGGTGTGGAAATTCGGAATTGCTACACACCTAGATTTCCACAATTGTTACGGCATACGGAGTATGCCTACTACTATTATGGTAGATTTTAGAATTAATTGGACACTACCAATCGGCGCAGTTGGAAACAGCGCCTACCAAACATGGGGAGCGAAAATGTCTATTTATTTTTAGAGTTCACCATAATTTGGGTTGGTATAGTTGTGTCATATAAGCGACGCTAAGTCTACTGACCTGCCTCTGCCATTGTGATCCACTCGGTTTCTGGTGTCCCCGGTGTTAGGCGATAAAGTAGCTTTGCTTCAATCTGTTCTGTGTCGTTGAGGGCGGACACAAACTCTCGCGTTTCACCGGGTGCTATGCGGTCGGTTTCGGGCTTTTCCGATGCGGCGGAAATGAATACTTGCTCATGGCGGCTTACTGTTCCGTTGGCGTCGGAGATTTTCACGTCGAGAATAATTGTGCGCAAGGCTTCGCCCGGAAGGAGATGCCCCGCCTTATTGGTTAGGCGAATCGTTGCTTGCCCCTCCGCACGGACAATTTTCAGGTTTGCGGCACTCTTGAGTTTACTCACACTGCGACTACCCGCCCATGTGTGCCGCCGGACCGTAACGGTCTCGTAGGTGTGGACACTTAGCGTCCGTTTGACAGCGGGCATGTGGCAGGAGGCACAGTTCAGTCCCTTTTCTGCCGCGGGACTATCTCTGAAGCTGGCAACCTGATTGTGTTCGGGTACAGTTGGTTGTCCGTGGCAGGTTGCGCACAGTTCCGTCGGCTCTGCGTGCGCCTCAGAGGTCACGTTTGCGTGGTACATCGGATTGGCACTCTTATGCGGTCCGTGCATCGCGCCGTGTGCGTCGATATGGCAAACGATACAAGAGACTCCATACTTCCGATCTTCGGCTCGCAGCTTCGGCATTTTGCCGATACCGGTGATTAGAATCGGCTCGGGGGCGTGGCAGGGATCGCACTTCTTCTCCCGATCTTCGACCTGACTCGCGGCTGCTTGGTAGATTGGATCCTCCCACGCCTTCGCGTGCATTGACCTCTCCCACTCCCGCCAGATTGCCGGGTGACATCGCTTGCACATCTTTTTCTGTGTAAAATCGCGGTAGATGTCATCGTAACTAAGGTAGCTAGGTTCAAAGAATGAGCCATCTTCCGTTTCATCGGCAGTCTCTACCGGTGCACAGAAGGTTATGAGTGCGAGGGGAAGACAGATCAGTGCTATTCGTACAGTTAACGCCGATGTCATTTTAATCCTTGTTCTAGCAAAAGGGCTGCTGCTTTCTCTCCGCTGTTAACGCAATCAGGGATACCGATTCCGTGATAGGCGTTTCCGGCGAGCGCGAATCCGGGCAGCTTTCTCGCTTGTGATTCAATTTCTGCGACCAGATCCAGATGCCCCAGATGGTATTGCGCCATTGCGTTCGGGTGCTTGTACACGAGCACAAACTGAGGATCGCCTTTGAATCCAAGCAGTTCGTGTAGCTCTCTGAGAACTGATTCGATTATCTCGGACTCCGAACGATTGAAATGCGCCTCTCCCACCCTGCCCGCTCCGCCCACGTAGGCACGTAACAGGGCATGCTCCTCTGGCGCGCGTCCTTCCAACTTGACGCTGCTAAACGTGCAGCCGATAATCGAGCGTTCCTCAACCGCGGGCACAACAAAACCCGCTCCGTTGAGAGGGTGTTCAATGTCCGTGCGGCGGAAAGCGAGGTTCACGATAGCGGACGAGGCGTAAGGAATAGAAGCGAGGGATTCTGATAGGTCCGGAGCGACTGTTTTGACCAAGCCTGCTGCGCGATGTGCTGGAAGCGCAGCACAGACTATATCTGCTTCCATCTGTTCCCCGTTTCCTAGGTGGACACCCCATTTTTCCTTCTGATCTTGGTAATCCAGATGGCTGACTTTCGTGCTGAGTTGTATGCAATCGTCGGGCAAACGCTCTGCGAGGGTATCGGTCAGGGTTTGCATCCCATCTTTGAAAGAGAGGAACAGGCTGTACCGGGCACCACTTGTTCCGCTTGCCCCACCTTGGGATTCTTTCTTCCGTGCGACAAGGGCTTTGATGATACTGCCATGCTTCCTTTCCATCTCAAGGAATTGCGGCATCGTGGCTTTGAGACTTAGGTCTTTTCCGTCCGCGGTATAGATGCCGCCTATCATCGGCTGTGCTATCCGTGTGAACGCCTCCTTTCCCAGCCGCCGCGTGATGAAACCTTCCAGCGATTCATCTTCATCGCTTCGACGGCGGGGGATGACCCAATCTAATCCCATCCGCAGTTTTGCACCCCAACTGAAGATTGGTGTCTTTACGAAGGGCATAAAGGAAGCGGGTGCCATTAAGTAGAAGCCATCGGGGACGGGATAGAGCTTTCCCTTTCGTAGGACGAAGCTGCGTCGCTCCTTCGGGTTTGTACCGAGAAACTGATCGGCGATGCCCAACTCTTCGGACAGAGCCTTCGCCCACGGCTTTGTGGAAATGAAAACGTCGGGACCGTGCTCGATGATGAAACCGTCCTGTTTAGACGTATGGATCGCGCCCCCGACACGGTCTCCTGCTTCGAGCAGTTTCACGTCGAGGGGAATGCCGCGCTTGGTTGATTCAGTGATCAAACGGTAGCATGTTGTCAATCCGGCGATACCACCACCGATGACGATAGCCTGTTTTCGGTTTGAACTGTTTGACATTTTCTACCACCCGATAGCATAAGATGTGGATCTTGGATCCGCGCCGCCGGCACGGACACCGGTGTCGGGATCGACGGTGATGGCGCAGACGCAACTGACCGATCCCCACTCCTGATTATCGTGGACGATATGCCCGCGTTCTCTTAACACCTCTCGCACCTGTGGATCAACACGCGCTTCAACCGTTACCTCGCCGGGCTGAATGCCGTGGGGCCAGAAGGAGTTGGGGAAACTGTGTGTAATCGCGCGGGGTGCTTCGATGGCCTCCTGCGGTTCCATCCCGAATTCAACGATATTGAGGAAGACCTGTAGCATCCCTTGGACCTGTGCATCGCCGCCGGGGCAGCCGAAGGGCATGAACGGTTTTCCGTCTTTGAGAGCTAGCGCGGGGTTCGGTGTGAGGCGTGGACGTTTCCACGGCTGCAGGCAACAGGGGTGGTCCGGATCGAGCCATGTCTGTGTGCCACGCGACGAGATTGCAAAGCCCAATCCCGGAACGACTGGTGTCCCTCCAACGCCGTCCGATGGTGTTGCTGAAAAAGCGTTGCCCTCCTCGTCAACTACGCAGATGTAGCTGGTATCTGTCTCCCATTCCGATGTGTACTCCGGTTGAGGACGGTTCGGATCCAAGGTTGGGAACGGACCATTTTCACGGCGGGGTTCGGGATGGAATCGCCATGGATTGCCGGGGGCAGGCATATCGGGCGTAGCGTGCTGTGGGTCAATCGCCCCACGCCTTTCGGCGGCGTATCTTCCATCTAACAATCCCGCCATCGGCACCTGTACAAAATCGGGGTCGCCGAAGTATGCGTGGCGATCCGCGAAGGCAAGTTTGAGGGATTCAATCACGCTGTGGAGATAGTCTGCGGTGTTATGCCCAATCCCTTTCAGATCAAAGCCTTCGACAATTTTCAGCGCCATGTTCAGCGTCGGGCCTTGACACCAAGGACCGCAGGTATACACATCATAGCCATTGTAGGTGATATGCGTTGGTGGTTCGACGCGCACCGAGAATGCTGCTAGATCCTCGTAGGTCAACAGACCGCCCTCCGCCCGATAGAAGTCAGCGATTTCGTGGGCGATTTCACCTTTATAGATTAGGTCACGTGCTGCACGAAGACCGGCGTGTCGATTTCCACTAACTTTGCGCTCGGCTTCGATCATCCGCTTGAAGGTTTCCGCGAGATCCTTTTGGACGAAAATCTCTCCAATTTGTGGCACATGTCCGCCGGGATTGTAGGATGCGGCGGTTGTGGGACAATTTCTGATGCCGTCTCCGCTTACCAATCCATGGAACTGGTCATCCACGGGTCTCCCATTTTCGACGAGGTCTAGGGCGGGTTGGATGACCTCCTCAAACCTCATTGTGCCGAATCGTGCCAGTGCTGTCAACCACCCATCGGGTGCTGCGGGGGTGACCGTGCGGAGAATCCCAGCGGGTAGATCGCTGTTGTGATGTTTGTGGAAGTAGTCCATCGTTGCTGCTTGGGGCCAGCGTCCAAGTCCGCTAATCGTTTCAACGGGTTCGCCGGACGCAGGACAGTAGATAATCGGTGCGACGCCCCCAAACTGGGCGGATCCGGGCTGAAGAACATTGATACAAATTCCGGTTGCGACACCGGCGTCGGCGGCGTTGCCTCCACTTTCGAGGATGCGGACCCCCGCCATCGTTGCAAGATAGTGAAGCGATGAGACAAGGTAACGTTTTCCTCGGAATGAGGGACGGTGACTGTTTGGCATGGGTGTTTCTCCTCTCTCAAGAAATTCATTGAACTAATGGACCATGTACATTGCGTTCACGCATCACATTTCACGTTTCACGCATTCTATAAACATATCTCAGCACTCAGGAAGCGCGTAAAAAATCGTTGCTCATAGGATTCTTGGGGCAATCAAGCGTCTGGCACCTCCCAATCAAGTAGCACGCCCAATGCTTCATTCATTCGGTTGTAGAGCAGGTCAAACGCGGCAGCGGCTTCGGTGTAGGGGAAGCGATGCGTCGTCATTTTCTCTGTCTGGATAGCGCCTGAACCGAGCAACTGCATCGCTCGCAGTGCGACGCCGGCGGGCACGACTTGACCATAATAGCCGCCGAGAAGTTTCCGCCGCTGAATCTTGCTCGACATGAGCGGCAACGGTTGATCTTCATACAAGCCGATTAGATGGAGCAGCCCACCGACTGCTAGCATATCCAAACCTTGATCGAAGGCTTTCGGTCCTGCGGGTCCACCGACGGCATAAGCCACAATGTGAGCACCAACCCCGTTGGTGAGTTTTCGGACAGCTCGGACGGGATCTTCGTCGCTGGCATTGATGACTGCGTCTGCGCCTAACTCCTCGGAAAGCGCGCATCGGCTGTCAAGCGCGTCCACTGTGATAATACGCCCGCGTCCGTTGGCTTTTGCAACCTGCATCAGCAGACTGCCGACCAACCCCTGGCCGATGATGACAACCGTATCGTAGGGCTGGATGTTCTCGATGTCGATCCACGACACGGCGCCGGAGGTCAGTGGATAGTAGGGTGCTTGGTCGAAATTCACCGACGGCAGCATCGGGACTACTTGGGCTTGATCTTGGGGTGAGCTCAACCGGACGGGACGGACGGTGTATTGTGCATGGGGTGCTGAAGCAACGACCCGATCGCCGACAGCGTAGTGATCAACATCCTCGCCGACAGCGTCAACGATTCCCGCGAGTGAATACCCCATGCTTTCGGGATTGACGGCATATTCGCGGGTGTATCGTCCCCCCATCTCTGAGCCACGGCTGATGAGACTTCGCACAGCTTTGACACGGACCTCGCCGGGACCGGGTTCAGGCATCGGTGCATCTTCGATGATAACGTTAAATTTTCCCTCTGGCTTGGCGACTCGTTTCATTCAACAGTCCTTTCTATACCGCGCTAGTGTTTATCCGTTAGTTCGTCTTCTTTGGTTTCCATTCACGCGCTAGACGCTGGGCTTCGGCAATTTCTTCAGGGGTCATATCTTCGGCTATTCTATCACGCTCTTCATGGGCTGCCTCCATACCCAGTAGCCCCGCGAGATGATACCACATATGCGCCATGACATAGTTTTGGCCAACACCCCTGCCCTGTTCATACATCACGGCAAGTTGAAGCTGCGCTATGATATGATTTTGCTCTGCGGCTTTTTGAAACCATCTGAGTGCTTCCCCATAGTCTTGGGGGACACCCTTTCCATGTTGATACATCCCACCGAGGTTAAATTGAGCGATGGCGTCGCCTTGTCCGGCAGCTTTGCGAAACCATTTGATTGCCTCCGCATAGTCTTGGGGGACGCTTTCGCCCGTGAGATACATTGTGCCAAGGTTATTCTGGGCACCGATATTTCCAGCCTCAGCAGCCTTTAGGAACCATTTGAGTGCCTCTTCGTTGTCTTGAGGGATGCCTTCACCTAGGTAATATATTGAGCCAAGACGCAACTGGGCTTGGGCATAACCGCCTTCAGCGGCTCTACGATGCCACTTGCGTGCTGCCTTATCATCCTGTACGACACCTTCGCCTCTTTCATGCATTCCAGCAAGTAGGAACTGGGCTTTGGCATGACCACCTTCAGCAGCTCTGCGATACCAGTGGGCAGCTGCTTTATCGTCACGGAAAACACCCTCGCCGCGTCCATACATCCCACCAACTCGGAACTGGGCTTCGGTATCGCCTTGTTCAGCAGCCCTACGATACCACTGAATCGCTGTGCTATAATCCTGCACAACAGCATCACCTCTTGCGTACACTGTCGCAAGGTGAAACTGGGCATTGATATTACCTTGTTGAGCGGCTGTTCGATACCATCTGAGAGCCTCCTTGTCGTTTTGAATTACCCCCTCACCTCTGCTATACATCCTTGCGAGTCGAAACTGGGATTCGGCGTGGCCCTGTTCAGCAGCTTTACGATACCACTGAGCAGCTTCCTCATAGTCCGGACCGATATCTGAACCTTCTCTTGAATACATTGAAGCGAGAAGAAACTGTGCCATGAAATGCCCCCGTTCGGCGGTTTTGCGGAACCATTTAACCGCTTCCTCATGGTCTTGGGAGACCCCTTCGCCTTGGGCATACATTATCCCAAGACGCAACCCAGCAAGAACAGAACCGCGTTCAACGGCTTTCCGATACCACTCAATTGCTACTGCATAATCCTGAGGGACACCCTCACCCTTGAGATACATCTCGCCAAGTCGAAATTGGGCGTTGGAATTGCCTGCTTCGGCGAGTGGTAGCCATTCCTCTAGTGATGTTTTGTAATCTTTTTGCTCATAAGCGTCTAACCCCGTCTGAAAGTCGGCCCACACAGACGCGACGGCGAGTAGGCACATCAGCAGAACAGAGAAGGTGTCTCGCAGCATAATAGACTTCCTTTCTTCTTTTGATATAGTTGATGGCTATACCGAACCATTGTGTTGGGCAGATTGTCGTCACCCGTCACTTCGCGTCATCCATACCTTGTTTCCATTCACCTGCCAAACGTTGGGCTTCGGCAATCTGGGCGGGAGTCATCTTTTCAGCGATCCCATCACGTTCTTCGCGGGCTTTTTCGCTACCTCGCGCTCCTGCGAGATTATACCACATGTGTGCCGCAACATAGTTCTGAACAACACCCTTGCCAATATGATACATCAAGCCAAGACGGTACTGGGCATCGGCATTGCCCTGTTCAGCAGCTTTTCGATACCATTTGAATGTCTCGCTATAGTCCTCAACAGTGCCATAGCCATTTGCATACATAGCGCCAAGTTCAAGCTGGGCATTGGCATCACCTTGTTGGGCAGCCTTGCGGAACCATTTGACCGCCTCATCGTAGTTCTGAACAATGCCTTTGCCAATTTGATATATTTTGCCAAGGCGATACTGAGCTAGAACAATGCCTCGTTCAGCGGCTTTACGATACCACTTGACTGCCTCACCATAGTCCTGACCAACTCCCTTACCAAACTCGTACATCAAGCCAAGCATGAACTGAACTTGGGTACAATCAGCAATCAAAGCCTTCACCGTGTCAGGAGGTACTTTGTCGGACAATCCCTCAAGGCGAGATTGGATTTTGGCATCGCTTTGTTGAGCGGCTTTTTGAATCCATTTGAATGCTTCGCCATAGTTCTGAAGGACACCCTCATCTTTGTAATACATCCAGCCAAGGCGATGCTGGGCTGAGAAATCACCCTGTTCAGCAGCTTTTTGAAGCCATTTAACTGCTTCCCCATAATCCCGATAGATACCTTTACCATCTGCATACATTTCACCAAGGGCATACTGTGCTGAAGCATAGCCTTGCTCGGCAGCTTTACGATACCATTTGACCGCCTCACCGTAGTCCTGACTGACTCCCTTGCCATTCTCATACATCCTGCCGAGGGCGTTTTGGGCTAAAGCATCGCCTTGTGCAGCGGCTTTACGATACCACTTGGCTGCCTCTCTATCGGATTGAATGTCGAATACGCCGATTTTATAAGATAATGCCAGCGTAATTTGAGCGGGTAAGTAATCTTGTTCAGCGGCTTTGCGATACCACTTAATTGCCTCCGCATAGTCTTGACCAACACCTCTGCCAAAATTATACATCTCGCCAAGTTCATACTGGGCTGAAGCGTTACCTTGTTCAGCGGCTTTACGATACCATTTGACTGCCTTCTTGTTGTCTTGAGGGACCCCTTCGCCTTTAGCATACATCTGCCCAAGATGAAATTGGGCCTTGGGGTCTCCGCCCTCAGCAAGCGGTTGGAATTCTTCTAGTGCGGTTTCGTAGTCTCCTCGTTCATAGGCCTCCACACCCGTCTGAAAGTCTGCCCCCACGGATGCTGCGATGAATAGACACATAATCAAAATGGAGAGGGCAACTTGCAGAATTGAATGGCACACAATTTGCTCTATGCTCCAATGGGATTGAGTGCACTTCGAGCCCTGTTTCGCATCTTCAGTTCTACGCACATCTTCGGTCATCGTGGATCGCCTTCCTTTTATATTCATATTGACGCAGGTTGATACCGAATAATTGTGTTGAGCAAATTACCGAAACTGGATACAATAAAAATATACCACGACGAATAAACCGAGTCAATTGAAATATCCATATAATACAGGAGGGGATTTGATGAAGATTACTGATATAAAGGCGTTTCCGGTGCGGGTGGGTGGCACCCAACTTGTGGTGAAAGTGGAGACCGATGCGGGCATCTATGGAGTGGGTGAGGCTGGCATCCCCAGCCGTGCCTTGGCTGTGGTTGGTGCTGTTCGGCATTATCGTGAATTTCTGCTAGGTCAAGATCCGATGCGTATCGGTGCGCTATGGCAGGAGATGTATCGGAGTCAGTATTTCGAGGGTGGACGTATCCTTACCGCGGCGATTGCTGCAATTGACATCGCGCTACATGACATCGCTGGTAAAGCTTTGGGGGTGCCCGTTTACCAGTTGCTTGGTGGGAAACAGCGGGATTATGTTCCATGCTTTGCAACAACGCACGCACAATCAGCGGAGCAGTTGATTGCGGATGCGAATTTACTGATCGAGAATGGGTGGAATGTCATCCGCACATGGATAGCACAGGGGGCGCAGGGACTCGGCGGAAATATTTTTGAACCGCGTGAATCAATCGCGTTAACCGCGACGTGGCTGACGCAGTTGCGCGAGGCAATTGGTCCTGAGCCTGTTCTCGGTGTTGACTATCACCACCGCCTCAGCGTTGCAGAAGCGGCTTCATTCTGTCATCGGATGCCTCCCGGGACGATCGACTTTTTGGAGGAACCGATCCGCGATGAGACGCCGGAGGCTTATGAATCGTTGCGGACAATGGTGGATGTGCCCTTCGCGATCGGTGAGGAAATCTCGAACAAGTGGGATTTTCTGCCTTACATCGAACGGGGTATCACCAATTTTGCTCGGCTCGATGTTTGCAATGTTGGAGGGTTGACGGAGGCGATGAAGGTCGCTAGTTTGGCAGAAGTGCACTATATTGACCTCATGCCACACAATCCGTTGGGGACAATTTGCACTGCGGCGACGATTCACTTGGCGGCGGCGGTGCCGAATTTCGCGTGGCTGGAGATACGGGAATCGCCGACGGAACGTACGGGGCGCTACGATACGGACCTGTTTCCCGTTCAACCACAGGCTGAAGGGTCGCGGTTTCCAGTCCCTGAGTCGCCGGGGCTTGGGGTGGAGTTCAACGAGGAGTTGGCTCGTGCCAATCCTGCGGAGATTGGGCAGGGACCTTTCCTCCGCCGGCGCGATGGCTCAATTACCAACGCATGAATTATTAATGCACATGGATTTACCGGTTAGTGTGTGATAGAATAGTTCAAGTTGCCGCGCACCGTTGGGGATTCGCTGCGTGAAACCTGAAGCGTGATTCTATACCAACGGGTTGACATTATTTTATACATCAAGCTATGTCCTTCTAAAGAAAGGGTTATCATGAATACTACTCCAATTTTACCGGGTGAGCCGTTCAGCAAAGAAAAAACACAACAGATTGCCAAACAGTTTCATCGTGATGGGTTTGTGCACATCCCCGGTGTGCTAACCTCTGAGGAAATCACCGCGCTACGCGACACAACCGATAGGCTCTTTGCGGATGAATCCCTTGCTGACAGAACGAATCCGCGCCTCGCCGATACGAGATACATCCAAGTGAGGCCGCACGATGAATCGGGAGAGGAGCTCCCGTTCATTTTGAGGAATACAATCGAGCTTGATCCAATTTTTCGGGAGATGCTTCATCGGGAACCGATACTCAGTTTGGCTGAGGCTATTGTGGGGGAAGGTTGTAAGTTCTGCGGTCAAAATGTGCTGCGAAACCTGCCCGGTCTGTCAATAGAGCGGTGGCATGTCGATGGTCAGGTTCATTTCCCGCTTCCCGACGATGTGCCTCGTTTCGATCCACGTATTCAAATGCAGGTCTTGTGGATTACCGTCCAGATGGCGTTGACGGATATTGAGAACTTGATCAGGGACCTACGCAGTACGTTCGTGGCAGCCACTATTCTGGGCGTGGTCCGAGTGATCAGGATCATCCGGAGTTTGAAGGTCAGGGACCCACGTCGGTGTTTTGTAAAGCGGGGGACATCTACCTGCAGGATCCCCAGTGTTGGCACCGCGGGGCACCCAACCGATCAGATCGGACACGCTATATCTTACAGTCGCAGTACGCTGCACGTTGGGCATATTGGCGCTTCAACTTGTGTAATCAGGTTCCGGTTCCTGAAGATTATCTGCAAACCGCTGATGATCGCCTGTTGGACCTATTGGGTCGAAGCCGCCCGGATAGCAGCTAAAATTAATCGTGTCCTGTTTCACGAGGATTCCGATGAATCGGAACTTGAATGGACAGGACAACTTTGAGTAGCTGAAAGGAAGAGATAAAATCATGAAAACGAAAGCACCAATCATCGCTAGTGTAACCCTTCTACTGAATATCGTCTGGAGCGCGTTTGGCCAGGAAGGGGCGACCGTTGTGCCGGAGATCTTCCTAAGAGGCTACGATCCCGTTACTGTTTTTTTCCGTGAAGAGACTAGACCGAACACCGATGAGCAGGCAGATGACCCCGGCGAGTTGCTTCAGATTGAACCCGACCATCCCGGCGAGTATCAATGGCTGGATGCCAAAACCCTACAGTTCCTTCCGACCGTTCGGTGGCCCGCCCTACGACGATTCGCGATATCCGTCAACGGAGTGCACCATCCGCTTGTTACGCTGATGGCAGCACCGAAAAGTATTTCGCCAGCCGGTGGCAGCCGAGAACTAGAGCCGATTCAGGAAATACTGCTATCTTTTGCGGACCGGCTGAATGTTGACGAGTTGAGCACGATGCTCCGTTTCGAGGTGCGTCCAATACCGGGGCTAGAAGCCACCGGCGATGGGACAGTTCTACCGCTGGTAGAATTGACAGACCGAGACTTTACGGTAAAAGAGATTGAACGTGCATCGATACAGGACCCAGTCCAGTATCAGATCACTTTTGACGATCCAATCCCTTATGGTAGGATACTGACGATGACGCTGCAGCTTTCGCTAGATGAGCGTCTTAAGGGAGCTCTCGTCCGGCATACGTTTGCGACTCAGACCTCTTTTCGGTTGACTGGCATTGGTTGTGGGCGCGTCGTGTTTCCCGTTGCTGCCAAGGGTAGCGTGTATCCGGTAGAGCAACCGCTCCAAGGAGGCGGCGGTGATGAACCACTGTTCCTTGAGTTTAGCCATGAACTTGGACCGATTTCTATGGCAACGGTCAAGCGGTTGGTGCGATTTGAGCCTGCTGTGAAGAATTTCCGTTTTGCCGTGTCTGGAAAACAGCTTGAGCTCCATTTCAGCCCTGAAAGAGATCAGGTTTACCGATTAACCCTTCAGAAAACGGATTTAACGGACAAAAACGGGAGAAATCTATCGACATTTGGTGAGACCGCGGTTTATTTTTATTATACGCACGCCGATCCTTATCTGCGGTGGCGGCAGAGCCGGGGTATCCTTGAACGCTACGGGGTACAAAAATTTCCAATGGAAGGACGCGGTGAAGAACAGGTTGATTTGCGGATTTATAAGTTAAATCCCTTGGATCGGAATTTTTGGCCCTTCCCGGACAGATCTGTGAGGGTGAATGAGGAATCCCGCCCACCGGGGCCCGGGGAAGAACCTGCTTTTGCCACAAATATGCCAAAACAGATCCAGTTGCTCGGCAGTCCACTTATTTCCCGATTGGTTCCGCTGCCGATGAAGGATCGAATGGGTAATCTGCGATTTGGTCTTGACCTCAAAGCCTTATTGACGAAAATTTCTGGTGAGGATCAACCGGGGACATACCTCCTTGGTTACCGCAAGATAGGCAGCAGCCCCCGACGAGATTATGCGCGCGTTCAGGTGACAGATTTGAGCCTGAGCACGGTTGAGGAGGAATCAGCGGTGAATTTTGTTGTGACCTCCTTGAGCACCGGCGCACCTGTGGTTGGGGCACAGGTAATCGTCGAAGGGCGATATCATAACGACTCGCGTCAGGTTTGGAAGCCGATTATTTCGGGTGTTACCGACAGTACAGGACAGTTCCGTTATGTGCACGAGAAAAAGGTTGAAGCCAATTTGCGCCGTATCGTGGTCAGTCACGAAGGGGATGTACTGACACTCAATCCTGCTAAACCGCCGCCCCATTTTCTAGATAACCACTGGTATAGTTCGCGTAGGGGTTGGCTCTCTTGGCTAAGGCAGGAGCCACGCCACATCAAAGACAAGCCGGTGCGGAAAGCGCATATTTTTACAGAACGCCCGGTGTATCGCCCGGAGGAACCTGTTCACATTAAAGGATATGTAAGGCTGCGACAAATGGGCAACCTCGTATACGAAGAGAACCGCCGTAGAAGTTTGGTGGTGGAAGGACCAGGAGATAAAAAGTGGACATACCCGCTTACCGTTACGGAAATTGGTAGTTTTTATCATAAATTTGACGAGCAAGATCTACCCACAGGAAATTATCAGGCGAGCATTTTCGATGATGTAGACCAACAACATCTAGCCTCTGTGGATTTCAAGAAAGAGAGTTATCGGATCCCTCGTTTTGAAGTTCAACTTTCAGGACCAGATACCGTTCCGACCGATAGGGCTTTCACATTGACGATGACCGCTGACTACTATGCCGGTGGCAGAGTGGTTGGTCAAGAGATAACTTGGCAGGTGACCCAGTATGCTGATGGTTCCCGTGAGCCAACCGAATATCCTGGGTTTCTGTTTTCAACAGATCAGCGTTTCAGCGATGGTAGTCCTTTCCGCGCAGTAGGTACTACAAAAAGGGAGCTTACAGATGAGAACGGTTCTGCAACGTTGGAACTTAACCCTGCCTTGGAACCAGATGGCAGATCTCGGCGTTACGTGGTGGAAGCGACGGTGCGCGGTGCCGATGAACAGACGGTCACCGCTGCAAAAAGTGTGTTAGCAGCTCCCGCTTTCATTTTGGGGTTGAAGTTGGAGCGATTCCTCAAGGATACGCTTATTATCAATCCGGAAGTACTGGTGTTAGACCATGCGGGAGAACCGCTGGAAGGGCTGGAATTTGGTTTGCGACTGATGCACCGTCAGTGGCACTCGTATCTCAAGGAGAGCGATTTCACGACCGGAAAGGCAGAATATGTAACCGATGTAGTAGATGTTCCCCTTTTGCAACAAACGCTAACTTCAACGGTTGAACCGATGGGACTATCCTTGCCTGTTGAAGCGGCCGGTGTTTACGTCGTTGAAATTGCAGCTCAGGACAGGCTCGGCAGACGACAAACCGTCTCGGCTGATCTTTATGTTGCAGGTGATACCGCCGTGGCGTGGGAGAAGCCGAAGGCAAATGTCTTTGAAACTACACCGGACAAAACCGCATACAATCCGGGGGAGACAGCCAATCTGCTCCTGAAAAGTCCGTTTCAGAAGGCACATGCCCTGATTGTTGTGGAGGGACCAAAAGCCAATCAGTACCATTGGGTTGATATTGAAAATGGTCAGGGGATTTTTCCCATTCCTATCAGTGGAGACATGACACCGCAGGTGCCGGTACATGCGCTGCTGGTGCGTGGACGCCTCGAAGGGGTGGAGATGGAGGAGGGAAGTTCAGTTGATGCTGCCAAACCGATTACTATGGCGAGCACCGCTTGGATACAAGTGAACCCGCGGGATAATCAACTCAAGATTGAATTAGATCACCCCGCCAGAAATCTGCCTGGCGCATCTATGCCGATGACAATCAAACTCAGCGATCCCGATGGAAATCCATTAAACGGTGAAGTTACCCTCTGGTTGGTAGATCGCGCGGTTCTTGCCCTCGGTCGAGAGACACCTCTGGATCCTGTGGCTTCCTTCATTGATGAGGTGAACGCGCACATCCGCATCCGTGACACTCGAAACGAGGTTGTCGGAGATTTAGCGATCAAGGAAAACCCCGGCGGTGATGGAATACGCCGCGCGTATGACGCCTCTATCCTAGGCAGGGTGACGGTGCGCAGAAACTTCCAATCCGTTCCCTATTACAATCCCCTTGTGGAGGTGGTTGAAGGTGTTGCAAGGCTCACCATTGACCTGCCGGATAACCTGACGGATTTTGCCGTGCGAGCGGTGGCGACCGATGGTGCTGCCCGTTTCGGTTATGCCAAATCTGTCGTCTCCATTCGTCTACCGCTGATCGTTCAGTCTGCGCTGCCGCGTTTTGTGCGTCCGGGCGATAGCTTTGTCGCAGGTGGCATCGGTCGTGTCGTCGAAGGCGAAGGCGGAGCGGGACAGGTCGAGCTTCAGGTGGAGGGATTAGAGGTGGACGGTGAGATGCGTCGGTCGGTTGATTGGGTGAAAGATCAGCCTGAACAGCTCTATTTTCCGATGAAGGTTGCCACGTCTGCACTCGCTGATAGCGAAACCGGTCAGGTGAAGGTTCAACTTGCTGTAAAGCGCGAAGTCGATGGGGCGATGGATGCCTTTGAGGTGACATTGCCGGTTAAGAACGACCGTGAAAAACGCCGGTTGGAAACATTTGTTCCGGTCAAAGCGTCTGAAACAATCTCCTTCCCGTCTCTTGAAGAAGAACCGAGACCGGGAACTGTGCGCCAAGCGGTGATGTTGACTTATCAACCCGCGCTGGTGAAGATGTTGGCGGGGCTTGATTACTTGGCAGCTTACCCATACGGCTGTACCGAGCAGCGCATAAGTCAGTTGATGCCCGAACTAGCGTTAAAGGATCTGCTTGATGAGATCGGTCGGGGAGATCGCGCGGAAGCTAGTGATCTGCAGATGCGAGAAATTTTCACCTTTCTAGGGAATGTGCAGCACGCCAACGGGCTTTATAGCGGTTGGCCAGGCTCCAAGGGCTATGTCAGCTTAACCGCTTATGTGGTGGAATTTCTGCTGATGGCAAAGGCGCAGGACTACGAATTTGATGCGAAACTTTTGGAGAGGGGACTGGATGCGCTGAGAGCATCCCTGCGATCAGATTATAGCAATTTTATTGATGGTCGTGCCTATGTGGAGCGTGCTGAAGCACTTCATGCCTTGGCGATGGCTGATGATTTCCAAGATGCCTACGCGCAGGACATGCTCGCTCGTGCCTTGACGATGGATCTTTACAGCGAAGCTAAAATCCTGTATGCTTTTCTCACGAATGCATCGGATGAGACAGAGTCAATTAGTCGGCTCAATGAGGATCTCTTGAAAAGTTTGGTCTTTGCACTTAGGAACGGAGAGGAAGTTTACCAAGGGCTGCAGTATCGGGGGGAAAGCTGGGGTGGGCTAATCAATAGCAGCGAGGTCAAAACACTCGCAAGCGTTGTCAGATCGCTTTACACCGCTTTACCAGAGGCACCAAAAACGCAGTTGCTTGTTAACGAACTGATTTCGCGTGGAGAAGCAGATGGGTGGGGAAGTACCAACGCCACCGCTGCGGCTTTGCTCACTTTGGGCGAAGTCTTTCGAGTGCAAACACCCGCCTCAACGGGGCATGAATTTGTCCTGCAATTTGGGGATGAATCCATAGAACTCAACACTGCTAGACAGATTGTCAGTCACTATGAATCCGTCGCTTCTAGTCCCGGTGGGTTGGTGTGGAAATCGGGACCTACTGATACGCTGCCCTATGTGCGTTTGACGCTGGACTATATGCCAGCGACGAGCGGAGATCAGGTTAACGCGAAAAATGAAGGATTCGTTGTCGAGCGGCGAATTCAGGTTATCCAAGCAGACGGTGAACCGCCTGTCGTGCGTCCGGTCAAAGCAGGAGAAGCATTTGAGCTGGAGATGGCTACTATCGTAGAGGAACACATCCGCGTAGTGAACCCGGAGGAACGGCACTATGTCGCGGTGGCTGCGCCGTTTGCCGCCGGCTTTGAGCCGATGAATCCGAATCTTGCGACTGCTCCGAAAGCGGCCAAGCCTGCTGGAACGATGACGCTAGCACCTGATTATGCACAGTATCAGGATGATCAGGTCATTTTCTATTACGATACCCTCCCGAAGGGAACCTATGACTTTTACTTCCGACTGAAGGCAAGTATTGCGGGGAGTTTCGTCCATCCACCGGCGAAGGCAGAGATGATGTACAAAGAAACAGTCCGAGGTCGCTCTGATGGCACGCGTATTGTCGTCAAACCTGATCAAGATTAAACTCTTAGAATTCAACACGGAGAACACAGAAAAGAATCCGGGTGGAAGAGTGGAAAGATAGAAGATTGGTGTCCTCCATCCTTCCACCCTTCCATCCGAGGAGTCACCTGAATCGATCCTATGCAAAATACGCCCCGACACGTTGGGATTCAGAAACCTGTCACCTACCAAAGCGGCTTAACAGTCAAATCCTTTCTGCTTGCCCTTGTCCTTATTCCGTTCAATGTCTGGTGGCTTATTCAACTTGAGGTAGTTCGCGTCGGCTACCCAACCATCATCCATCCACAAGCGAATGTTATTTTCATTATTTTTTGGCTTCTCTTGATTGGGTATGTCCTCCACAAACTCTCGCCGCAGCTTGGTATTTCTCAGCAGGAGCTGCTGACCGTCCATTTCATGTTGTGCATTGTTTCCTGTCTCTGTTCGTGGGATATGCTGCAGATTCTAATGCCAATCATGAGTTATCCGTTTCGATTTGCCACGCCTGAAAATGATTGGCGCAACCTATTCTGGAGGAATATCCCGGAGTGGCTCACTGTTTCTGACGAAAAAACCCTACTCGGTTACTATGAGGGGGATTCAAGCCTATATAATCTCCATTACTTGAAAGCGTGGCTCGGTCCAATTGTCGCGTGGAGTTCGTTCATTTTCGTGTTGATGCTTGTGCTGCTGTGCATTAACACGCTGTTACGGATTCAGTGGACAGAGCATGAGCGGTTAAGTTACCCCCTGACACAACTACCTTTAGAGATGACCAATCCTCGGTTGCGTTTCTTCAGGAATCGGTTGATGTGGATTGGTTTCAGTATCGCTGCGCTAATCAGTATTGTTAATCTGCTCCATTCAATTCACCCAGTCATCCCGTATATTCCGGTCAAGCGGCAGGGGATAGGTGGAGGCATCCGAGTCTCTTTCTACCCGTTCGTTATTGGGATGAGTTTTATGATGCCACGAGATCTCCTGTTTTCCTGCTGGGCATTTTTCTGGCTATACAAGATTGAGTTGATGGTTGGCGATATGATGGGCTGGCAGAACCTGCCGCGCTTCCCCTATGCTGCTGAACAGGGGTTCGGCGTGTATATAGGACTGTTGGTGTTCGCGCTCTGGATCGGTAGATCGCATTTCTTAGGATTGGTACGTCATCTATTCACATCTTCCAAATCCCGTTTTCAACTGGATGATAGCCGCGAACCGATGCCGTATCGTTTAGCGGTCATAGGCATTGTGTTTGGGTCGATCTTCTTGACTGTTTTTTCCTACAAAGCGGGTATGTCGTTGTGGGTAATACCTATTTTCTTTGGGATTTATTTCTTGCTGTCAATCATGATCACCCGCTTACGTGCCGAGTTGGGATTCATCGTTCACGGGCACGGTTATCGTCCGGGCATCGATCCACACACCATGATTGTTACTGGGTTCGGCACTTGGCAACTCACTACCAACACACTCACTGTTTTTTCGATGTATATGTTTTTCAATCGTGCCTATTGGGTCAATCCGATGCCGGAGCATTTGGAAGCGTTTAAGATGTCAGAAAGACGAAATATCAACCTACGCCATACCACGATTGCCATCCTAATTGCGACAGCGATCGGATTGGTCGTGAGTTTTTGGCTTCTGCTAGATGCCTTCTACCGACATGGCCACGACTCTGCACATTTCCACCCACATTCGTTGTGGTATGGACGCATGGCATACGGTCAACTTGAAAATTGGCTGAACTACCCTCGTGAGGCTGACGGTCCGGCACTTGCGTTTATGGCGGGTGGATTTGGATTGACGGCGGTGCTGATGTTCTTGCGCACACGGTTTCTGTGGTGGCCCCTGCACCCGCTTGGCTATGTGACGGCGGATAGTTGGGGGATGTTCAATCTATGGTCTTGTATCTTTGTCGCTTGGATGATAAAGACAATTATATTGCGTTATGGTGGGCTTGGGTCCTATCGTCGGGCAGTGCCTTTCTTTTTGGGCGTCGCGCTCGGAGACTATATTGTGGGATTTATCTGGAGCATCTTGAGTATTCTGACCGATACCCCATTGTATAGTTTTTTCCCTTAATAACCTAGCGTTACGAAAAGAGTTAGGGTTGACACAGTTGAACGCTCAAAACCTCCGTTCTGATCCCGTTCCGACGACTCCGATCCATCGGAGGAATCTTCGACCTGTCGTTCGGGGATTCATCGCCGGACAGGATAACTCCCAACGCCCGATGAATCCCCGATTTATCGGGATTAAGAAACGGGCAACTACAGTAGGTTCTTAGGAACCGGTTATGTTTCGTAGGGAACAACGATCGTTGTTCCCTACTGAAGTGCGTAACTCCTAAAGAGTATTGACATTATTAAAGGAGGTTTCGCTGATGGATATCTTATCTAATAAATTGAGGATTGGGTTAATTGTGTTGGTTGTGTTGGTGGCACTCATCATGATTGGTTTCTATTTTGGAATTCGCTGGGCTGCCCGAGATCAGTCAGTGCTCAATGACAGCAGGGATAAGCTGACAGCAGACCTAGAACAGAAAAGGATGGAACTAGAAGCGTGGAGCAAGGATTTGCTCAATCGGTTTCCTGATGTACTTGCAGTTCAGGCAACAGTTAAGGATTATCGGGAAATTCTGAATCGAGTGATTGCCCGAAACGAGCGGTTGAGGCAAGAGGGAGTGTCTATGAAAAAGCGCGTAAAACAACTTACTCAGTTTGGGAGGGAAATTTCGCCATCCATAGCGCAGCGAACGCGTTCTGCTGAACTTCATCTGGAACTGATTCGTGAGAACAATGAGTTGAAAGAAAAGATTGATCGCTACATGCATAAGTATGTGATGCTGCCGGTCCCAATTTATCTGTTCGGATTAAATAAAGAAGAGATGCAAGTGCTTCAAGAGCAATTACACGCATCCCAACAGGGACATCAATAGCATTAACAGGACTTACGCACCTCGGATTGTAGTTGCCCGATTCATCGGGCATGGGAAACGGTATCCAACGGCGATGAATCGCCGAACTACAAGGCTTTGACCATTCAACTGCGTAAGTCCTAATTAATTTTTGGTTGATACACACGTAGCCCGGTTGAATAACTTTGAAGATAATTTAAATAGGCGAAAGGAGAGACTGATGGGCAAATTAGATGGTAAAGTTGCTCTTATCACAGGAGGCAACAAAGGAATTGGTAAGGGGATCGCACGCGGCTTGGCGGAGGAAGGTGCGACCCTTGTGTTGGCTGCGCGGGGTGTTGAGGAGTTGAATCAGACTGTTGAGGAATTGAGGGAAGCTGGCACGACTGTCCTCGCTGTGCCGACTGATGTCACCGATGAAACACAGATTGAAGCCTTGTTTGAGCGCACAATGGAAACGTTCAATCGCTTGGATATTTTGGTTAATAATTCAGGCGCGTTTGATGGAGGCCCCCTTGACGAACTGTCAACGGAAGCGTTGGACAATGTGCTTTCTGTCAATCTGCGTGCGCCCTTCTTGTGTACGCGTGCAGCGATGCGGATTATGAAGCAACAGGGCGGCGGACGCATTATCAACATTGGCAGTATCTCCGCGCAGCGCGTTCGACCGGGAGCGGGTCCCTATTGCGCCTCTAAGTTTGGTATTTGGGGGTTGACTCAGGTAACAGCTTTGGAGGGTCGTCCGCACGGGATCGTCGCAAGCTGTCTGCACCCGGGTGCTACACAAGTCAGAGATTTGCCAGAAGGCGATGAACGGGCGGACCTGATGCAGGTGGAGGAATTAGCTCAAGCTGCGGTGCTGATGGCAACGTTACCACCGCATGTGAATATGCTTGAAGCAAAGGTTGTACCTGTGCAGCAGCCGTATCTCGGTCGAGGATAATAACCTGCGGATGTGCAGTGTAAGCGGCTCTTCAGGGATATTATAGTGGACTTTTTCCGTGGCTTCCTAATGTTGAAAGGACACAAACTGGAAGGCGTAGAGTTTTATGTCGCGCAGAACGAAACGCAGCCGGACTGGCTTACCGATCAGTCCACTTAGGTCGTCTTTCCCTTTCCAAGTTACGGTTTTGCTGATGGCGTTTCCTACCACTGGATCTGCCTCTGTGAGCCCAAAGCCGGGCAACGGTTGTCCATCCGTGTCCTGAATTTCGACTTGGAGCCAGCCGCCGGCACTTCCATTGAGGTTCAATTCGAGCCGATTGCCGCCAAACTGGAGCACCGGCGTGATGAATTGACCGCCACCAAACCCCGCATCGGCAGAGACGAATCCGTCCCGTCGTATACGTGCACGAAAAAGGCTGCTAGAACGTCCAACATCGTCGGGGGCTGCACCGTGGTTATGCGCCATGCCAGCATAGTAGAGCCACAGTTCGTCACCCACAGGGATCAGCCACGGATTGGCGAAGATCATCCCACTGTGTATGTCGTCCTCCATTCCGTGCCGCAGGAAGGGACAACGGTTACCCTGACGCTGCCAGCGTATTCCATCACGGCTGGTCAGGAGCTGTGTATCCATGGTCGCGGGGAAACCATTCTCGCCCCAGTGGTAGTAGACTGATGGAAACATCAGATACACATTTTGGGCGCTTTCATATTTCATGGCACAACTAGTGTAGTAGTCGATGCTTGGGTGCTGGTCGTCGAACTTTGAAGGCACGGGAATAGCTAGGTCCTCCTCATCTGCCTCCAGAACGATCTGCGTGCTCGACCAAGTGCGGAAATCGGGCGAGGTGACGCGACCGATGCTGCGGTAAGCGACCTTGCCGGCTAGCGCAGCTTCGTCGGAGCTTTGAGTTTCTCTAACCCGTGTGTAGCCGACGTAGCATTTGAAGGTATCGTCCCAGAAAAACATGTTCTGAGTATCGCACGACTGATTGGGTGGGTTAGGCTGGTTGGGGTATGCGTGCCAGTGAATGCCGTCGGGGGAGTGCATTGCCCAGAGTCCGCCCCGCATCCCTTCGGCTATCTGCGAATCGGTAGGTCGGAACTTGCTCCACAGTTTGTAGCGTTCATCGGCTGGGGCGCGATCGTCGCGATATACAGTAGCACCCTGCGTACTCTGGCGTTCGAGGTGAGGGGCAACGATGTTGTTTTCGGTGGAGCCGCGAAAGGGGATAAGTCCGAGGGACGGCTTTTCCCAGTGGATGCCGTCCTCTGACTCGGCGTAGCACAGACGGCGGGCACCCTCTTGAGGCAGCCCAACGTCGATGAGAGCATCATACCAGAGGCGGAATCTGCCATCGGGTTCACGGAAAGCAGTGCTGTAGGCACCTATACCCTTGGCTTCCCACGGTCGATCTGCTATGAGCACGGGATCGGGCTCCTGAATGGGTGGGTTCATACACAACTCTATGCCGTCGCAAGTCTGAAAAAAGCGTTCGTCGATAAAAAGTTGTTTGTGGGTGCCGATGTCCATGGAGGGATTCCTTATACTTCCTTGGCTACTGCTGCAACGGCTGCGATGGTTTCGTCAATCGCCGCGTCGTCATGGGCGGTGGAGAGGAACCAAGCTCCTCGTTCGAGCGCACGGACGTTGTGAGATAGTAGAGCGGTTGTGAAATTGACGTAACGCGCCTTGTCTGCCGCTAGGGAATCGCGGTAGTTGGAGAATGGTGTGTTAGCACCCAAAGCGACGTGGAAGATTTGAGGGAAACCTTGTACCTGCGCCTCGACACCGGCGTCATCTAGCGCGTCTTTGATGCCGGTCATTAGTTTCTTGCCCTGTTGTTCTAGGTGGTTGGAGGTCTCCGGTTTTTTTAGTTCGGTCAGTGTTGCGATGACAGCTGCCATTGCCGCCGGTAGTGCGTTGTAACTGCCGCCGTGTAAGACACCACCGGTCGCCATCTGCTCCATCAGATCCGCCCTTCCTGCGAACGCCGAGACCGGAAAACCGTTGGCGATTGCTTTGCCAAAGGTAGCGAGGTCAGGGATAACGCCGAAATGCTGCTGCGCGCCACCGGGCGCTAGCCGGAAGCCGGTGATGATTTCATCGAAGATGAGGATGGTTTCTGTTTCGCCACAAACCTTGCGCACTCCTTCCAAGTAATCTTGTGCGGGTGCAATCGCGCTGGTGTTGCACATCGCCGGTTCCATAATGACCGCTGCGACATCACCACGTCTCAAACGAGCCTCTAATATAGAGAGGTTATTCCAAGGAAGCACTTCGGTATGTTGACCAGCGGGTAGGTCCTGTCCAGCACTCGCCGGAATTGGCGTCGGTGAGGTTTCGGGACCAAACTGATCCGGTGTGGGCGCAATGCTCCAGAGTACATTGTCGAGCCAGCCGTGGTAGTGTCCCTCGAACTTGACGACGATGGAGCGTCCTGTGGCAGCGCGAGCCACTCGCAGGGCAGCCTGAACTACCTCACTTCCCGCGCAGTTAAAGCGCACCATCTCCGCACAAGGAACAATTTCACAGAACAGGCGCGCCGCTTCAAACTCGATTTCGCTCTGACCGGCATATAGGATCCCGTATTTGAGTTGCTCTGTTACCGCTTTGAGCACCGGTTCGGGATTATGCCCGAGGATCATGGGTCCCATCCCCAGATAGTAATCGATTAGCTGGTTGCCATCGACATCGTAGAGGTAGGGGCCCTCTGCTCGCTCAAAGACAAGTGGCGTTGGTGAGATGCCCATCCGAAAGTTGCTGTTGACGCCTCCGGGCAGATATTTTGCAAAGTTAGCAAGGCGTTTCTTAGATTGATCGAATCTGTTCATAGTTGGTCCTTTAGCGGGTGAGAGCGTATGTGACAACGTTCATCCCTTGTTCAAATGCCCACCGCCGCTGTTCCTCACCGTCCGGTTCACACACTCTTCCCTCCCACGCACAGTTGAGATCGCTTGGACAGAAGTAGACAGCGATCCGATCGTCGATCATGATTGCTTCATCGTGATCTCCGTAGGGCGTGACTCGCTTGTCGCCGCCAAGATACTCATCGTGATCGTATAAGGTGTGATAGATAGGGTGGCTCATATCAAGCCGCTCAAACTTTTTGTCTGGAAAAATGCGTTGCATTAAGCGATAGACTGCCGGACGCATTCGGTCGATACGGATGTCACAATCTTCAACGTGGAGGAATCCCCCGCGCTCTAGGTATTCCCGTAATTTGTGGACATCCTCATCCGAAAACCGAGCCCCCAAGTGTCCCGTCATAAAAATAAAAGGATAGCTGCAGAGACGATCGATGTCATCCTCTTCGATTGAAACGTATTGTGGATGCTCGTGAAGTTCAACGTCGATGGAGGTATATCTTGCTAGCATTTGTGTAAACTTTGTGTCGGCGGGCCAGCGGTAGTAATTCACTGCGTTTGTGAACCAATCCCCGCCCGGATATTTGAGTCGGACAAAGACAAACTTTTCACCGCTTGATTCTGGCGATGGGTGGTGATGTTCAATCCAACCGAAGTGATGACCGTAATGTGCGTCTCGTGAGGCATCGTATGGGATGTATTCTCTAAAGGGAACCGCTTGAGACCAACCGGCAAACTGATTCATGGCAAGGGTTGACGCTGCGATTCCTGTTGCGCTCTTGAGAAACGCTCGACGCGACAAATGGGAACGATCTGGACGCACTGCCCCTTGCTCCCGAAGGTGGATTGGTTCACCCTTGAATATAGCGCGATTTTTCTTGTTGCTAGATTCCATGGATATCTCCTCCCAAGTTGAGATCGGTGACACCTCAACACCAGCGGTTCTTGTCTACTATATTGCGTACTGGTTCTCCTGTGACGAATCGACGGAGGTTTGACGCTACTACCTCGATGCGTCGTTCTCTCGTATGGGGGCCTGCTCCCGCAGTATGGGGGGTGATAATCACATTCTCCATGCCCCAGAGCGGATGGTCGGCGGGGAGCGGTTCGGTTTCAAATACATCGAGTCCAGCACCTGCGATTTCGCCCGTTTCTAGCGCAGCCGTCAGAGCAGCTAGGTCTACGACCACACCCCGTGAGATATTGATGAGATAAGCGGTCCTTTTCATCTGTTTGAGTTGAGCCGTGTTAATCAGCTTAAAGGTTTCGGGAGTGTGGGGTACACAACTGACGACAAAATCGGATTCCGCTAGAAGGTCATCCAAGCGGTCAATACCCCATAACGCATCAACGAAATCAGGTTTTTCGATTTCCACTGCGTTGGTTGCGATGACGCGCATCTCCGCTGCTGCGCCGCGTTTTGCCACCGCTGCCCCAATCCCACCAAGCCCGATGACCCCAAGCGTTGTATCTGCGAGATGGAGGACGGGGGCTTCCTTTGCCCAGTTCCGTTCAAGCTGCCGACGCAAAAAGATATGGAAACCACGCGCAAACATCAGGATGTATCCCATCACATGGTCTGCGATGTTGTCGCTGTAGATGCCCTGCATGTTGGACAAGGTTACGTCACTCTCCGCCAACGCGGGGAACATATAGTGTTCGAGACCTGCCATCGGGGTCTGAATCCACTGTAGTTTTTGCGCTCGTGTTAACAACTCCGGGGTGATTCGACCGTACATGGCATCAATCTCGCCAATAATTTCAAGGGCTTGGTTCTCGCTTGCGACGTTCAGCACATCAACTTCGCTCGAAACGGATTGGATCTCTTGTAGTTCGTTTTCATCAACTGCGGGATAGATTAGGAATTTCATTGAAAATCACCGTATTCTGTCTTCATTAAATCATGTGGGAGTTTATGTGGATAGTACACCTAATAGTAAGGTTAATTGCGTGTTCCAGTCTGGCCAAATCGCTTCAGTAACAGGTTGGCTATAAGCAGTAACCGTAGAAGGATAAATAATCCGTTTGGCGGCAGTCAACCCGCATTGCATTGGTAAATCGGGGGATAAACCAGAATAGGACGAATTGACTACTATAAGATATTATGCTTTATGTCCAATAATTCGGGTTATCGGACGTTATTCTGCCCCATCTCTGCATGCACTACGTTGAGGGCAGCGTGAGCGTCATTGTCGCCCAGATACATTGCACGCTGTAAGTCGTCGCTAGCACGAGCATGACAGCCCTTCATGAAGTATGCGCTCCCGCGTTGGGTATAAGCAGAAGCATACCTCGGATCAAGCTCTATCACTCTGGTGAAGTCCTTGATAGCGTCATGAATATTACCTTCCCGAAGATAAGCCTCGCCACGATCATAATATGCTTCAATAAAGTCTGGGTGTAATCCTATCGCAATGCCATACCGCCTGATAGCCTCATTAAGGCCCAACATATTTGCACTGCCGTAATGCAAGTGATACATCTTGGCAATGCCGTATTCTCTGTATGCTTTCTGGTAAATCTCCTGACGTTTTATATAACCCTGAAGGTCATTGTAGATAGTTTGCGCGTAGATGCCATGATACTTCCGCAGATATGTTAATATCAACCCTTTGACACATGGATCAATATATATTATTTCCTCAATATCACCTTCCGCGATAAACCCATTTTGATGTTCAACGAATATACTTTTTTGGGCAGCGATACGATTTATAGGGTTCTGGGGCGTTTTGATTTTATATGTTCTTCTTTTGTCTTCCGTTAATTTAAACAAAATAACCCTGCCCTGTTCATCATCAACCCCCTCACAAGCAAAGAACAGAGCAACTAAATAGTCAGTTGTAAAATCGATTAGATTGGTCTTGCCACCAGTATGCTGAAGCTGAGACGCAAACTCAAAATCGTCTTGATAAAGATCCCCTCCGTATCGTCGAGCGTCTTTCAGATATGCTTGTTGGACAATGTCAAAATAAAAGTCGTCTATATTTTGTTGAGAACTTGGCTGGAATTGACGCCAAAGACTTGATGAGACTTTGCCATTAAATTTGGGTTGCGTATAGCCGCCAGGTTCACCTCGATAGATGTAGTTGCCGTCAGCGGATTTGTCCACTATCTCACTGATTATGTTTCTAACCTCGCATTGAATATCTTTCGCCATGTTCCTTCCTTTACTTGTTCAGCCTTGCCCGCAACTCCGCCTTTTGTAGTGAGTATTTTCTGCTAGAACTCCTGAGTAACAACAAGGGCATCATCCGGGAGTCTTCGGAGATTTATCGTGACCTTTTCACGCCTCGGATTGCCATCAGCATTTCTAAAACCCTTCTGGAATGAACCGGCACATTCGCTTAATGTTTCGGCATTAAAACAGGCAAAGCGAATTTCCGACAAAACAAATTCTGTCTTACGTTGTCTCGATGGTGCATCCCTATTGATTCTATTTATTTCGTATTCGCTAATTCCCTCTTTCAGCACATCATGCCATTGTTTAAAAGTCCCGTCTTCGTCGTTGTATTCGACTTCTCCGATTGCGATAATCACTCCGTAGTAACCGTAATCGCTTATCGTGTTTGCTATCGCTTCCCTATCATTCGTGATGACGGTATAATTGCCTGAGTTAGCCGCATGGGTCTTAAAATCCCACGAGATTTCAGCAAAAGCGTCAAATTCCGTTCTCCCATACCGCTTGCCGGGCATCTCAACGATACCTTCAAAATGGGTTTGACATAAAAACTCAAAGTAAAAACCCATCCATTCCATCTGCCTCCATTGCCTTGACCCACCCTCTTTCATCTCTAAGATGGCACTTTTACCGTCCCATATCTTTGGTATATTCTGAGAGGCGAACTGCAATCGCTTGACTGTATCAACTACGCTTTGATTTATCATGGTAAATTATGCGCCCGTTGAGAATAACTCCCAATTAGGCTCGTCCTTTGTCGTTTGAATTAAATATCTTCCCGATTCAAGACGCTCGTGTGCAAACTCATAGTATTCACTAACAATCTCAAAGCCGATGTAGCGCCGTTCCTTCATTTTGCTCACGACAGCAACCTGTCCAGACCCTAAAAACGGGTCCAAGACAACATCCCCTTTTTGGCTGGAATAATCCAAAATCTTCTCGATAAGTTCAGCGGGCAATTTGGTTGGCGTTTTGACCATTCCTTTCCAATACTCCCTCTTAATTTCCCATACATCTTCTTTGTCCCTATAGTGCGCGGATCCGCCGTCTTCGGTTTTGGTGTCCTTATCATACCGGCAATAGGGATAAAACTTTCGTTTCTTGTCATTTTTACAGACAAAAAGACAGTGGTAGTGGGAGGTGACGAACTTGCGCTTGGTAACAACGCCGAACTGGTATTTCCAGATTAGGTGGTTGACTGTCGTCAACCCGCAGTCGTCAATAGCTATCAAGAGATCCTTTAGGTGGTTCCAGCCCGAAAAGATGTACATACTCCCAGAGTCTTTTAACACCCGCGTCGCAGCATCAAGCCACCGGAGCGTGAAAGCGAGATAATCATCTGCTTCAACCTCGTTGTAGCCTTCGAGCACACGATCGCCGTTGCGGTTGTAATTGTGGCGAGTGGCTTTGAAGTCGATCGCAAAGGGCGGATCCGTTATGATGAGATCCACGCACTCATCTGGCATTTCACCCATCAACTCGATGCAGTCCCCTTCTTTGATGGTATTTACCATCTGTGTCATACATTCCCCCTTTTACCTCAAAATGGTCATGATATAATTAGAAGTTAATCCCTGCTTATAACTCTGCCCTGCCAGCGTCACGCTTTCAATACTCGGCAACTATCAATTCAATCTTACAGCCAAAATACTCGGCAATTTGTTTTGCTCTGTCTCTTATTTGGTATGTAGTTAAGACCCCATTAACATAAATACCTGTCTTTCTAATCTGATCGGAAAACTTAGGGGCGTTACGTTTGCCCGAAAAGTAGGGGTATTCTTGCCCCGAAGCAAATTGTTCTAAAACTGTTTTCTCAAAACTATCGCTGCGAATCTCGGACAACATTGCCAAGCATTCTAGGTAACATGCCTTTTTGTCTTTTTCCCATATTTCATAGACGGCAGTTGCCTCCATATCCTTTAATACAAGCAGGATTGAGCCTTTTGAGTCTCCACCCCATGCTTTAAGAGTGCTGCTGCTGAACTCCGTATCCAAGCTACCGCATTTGCCTACGTTCACAATTCTCAGTACCTGTCCGTTATAAGTATCAATGTTGCTTGAGTTATACGGTGGTGAGTGCCAGTGGATTGTAAGTGCTTCTGTATCCTTGATAACCTGCTGCCTATCTGCCCTATAATCTTCCTTGTTAATTCGACCAACATGGATAAAGACCGATTCTTCATCCGCCAACCATGCGACATGCCCGCTCCTAATACGTTCGCTAAAAGTTCCATTTGTTTTGCCGACGTAGAGTAACGAGTTTAACCCAAAGATAATATGGCGACCATAGATCTGGTATAAGCCGAAGTCTTTACTCCGGTCTCCCAGTTCCAATACTTCGTCAACGGTGAGGGGACCGTCCCATTCAACCCTGACGGTTCGCATATTGACGCTCCTTTCATCAATCGTCACGGCGATTTTCACGCCCCATCTCGGTTAGCCTCCAATGACCACGTTTTTTATTGTTTATTAAGCCTTCACGTTTGAGTTTTTCTAGAAAACCGGCAACGATACCATCTCCGGGGGGATACCATGATAGAAAAGTGCCAAGCCTCTCACTAATTTCTTTAGGACCTAATCCTTGCCGTTTGTCCATCTCTGCTTCAAACAAGAGATCTAAAATTGCTTTTTCAAGATAAAATATACCAATCCGAGCGAGTTGCTCAGGTTGTAAACCATGTAAACGTGCCATATTATTCTCCTTTCTTTCATCCCATAATCACGTCGATACAGTTATCGGACATCTTTTTTGCTTATTGAGACTGTTAAAACCCTTGCTATGACTGGATTTTTATTTTCAGTTTTTTCCTTTTTCCCCCTCTAAATGTCCGATAACCTTTAATTATCGGACGTTTATACCCATTCTTTTCGTCTGGATTCGATAATATCACATTCGATTGGGTCAGTTTGTCGGTACAAGTTAATACTTTCAATGGATTGGTTGACGGTTTTAATGAATTGGTCGTGTGCGTACGGTGATACTATAATTTGTTGTATGAGTTTGCTTGCGGAGTCTATTTTTAATTGTACAGAACTTCGATGTACCATCTGTTGGTTCATGACTTCGTTAACTTTATAAATAGCGGATGGGTCAATTTGGCAGAAGCTATATGCATTAAGTTCGTTTGATAATAGAATGCGTATTTCTGACTCGTCTTTGAAGTCTTCTAGTTTGTAAAAAAAACATAGCTTATCATATCCGTGTTGTAAGTATTTTGTTTCCATTTCAAAGTCTGTAGGGTTACTGCTTGTGTATTTAATTGTCTTAATGATGATCTGAGGCATAGAAACGCTATTCTCTGGCAATGGGTCTGTTCTTGCGTTTGAAAAGAATTGGTGGTTGGATATACCGTTACCTACGGATTTTATACAGTTTAATAATAATAGGAGTTACGCAGTTGAGCATCCAAATAGGTTATAATAGTGTTTATGAATCCAGCCAAATGTACCGAATATGACTACATCAACTTTGTGATAGCCACACCGAGTGCCTACAGTTGTACAGAGGCGGCCCGCGTGCAACCTCCAGACGATAATCCGCCCGCCCATGACTCATTGAATCGGTTGCTGTATCGACTGCCTGCTGATTCAGAAGCCTTGTGGAACGAGGCAGCACCTTGCGTTAACAAAGCCCAAGGCGTTTTAGTCATAGACGACTCAACGCTTGACAAACCGTATGCCCAAAAGATGGACCTTGTCACCCGGCATTGGTCAGGCAAACACAAACAAGTCGTTTCAGGAATTAACCTCATTACGCTGATGTGGACGGATGGTGACAGCCACATTCCTTGTGACTATCGCTTGTATAATAAAGACCATGATGGTTTGACCAAAAATGACCATTTCCAAGCACTGATTGCCACTGCTCATGATAGAGGATTTGCTCCGGAGTGTGTCGTGTTTGACAGCTGGTACAGTAGCTTGAAGAATCTAAAGACAATTCAAAAGTATCAATGGCACTGGTTGACCCAATTGAAGTCGAATCGACAAGTCAACTTAGATAGACAAGGTAATCAACCGGTTAACCACCTACCGATTAGCAACAAAGGCACTATCGTTCATCTGAAGGGATACGGATTAATTAAAGTGTTCAAGATTGTCTCCCCAAACGGTAACATTGAATACTGGGCAACCAGTGACCTATCAATGAACGATATGTTTCGACTCAAATATGCTGAGTTGTCTTGGGCAATTGAAGAATATCATCGAGGTATCAAGCAATTTGTTGGCGTTGAAAGGTGTTTTGCGCGCAAGGCGGTGGCACAACGGAATCATATTGGACTCGCATTGAGAGCATTTCTACGCATTGAGCGACACCGGTTTTTCACAGGTACCAGTTGGTTTGAAGCTAAAGTCTCTATTATCAGAGAGGCTGTGCGGGCTTATCTCGCTGAACCACTTTACACCTTAAAGCCAACTGCGTAACTCCTAAATAATTTGGCGTTTGTAACTATTGCAATCCCTTCACCACCGTATGTATATCTATCCCACATAGCAGCGTTTTCGTTGTCAGCTATGTGCCATGAGGATATGTATGTAGATTCATAGCATCTTTGCATTGCATATTGAACGCTATCCGGGTGAGCATTGGGTAACTTAGATAGAATTGCTCTGAGTACCAATCCTTCTGATTTATCAGAAAAATTGCGAACACTGATTAGAGGTATATGATTGTTTATAAGGATTTCGTATAAAGAGGAGAAACTCATGTATCTCCAAAGTTTTATATTTTCGTCCGGTTCTAAATCGGGTGGAATGGTTTCAAAGTTTATCTCATAATTTTTCATGTAACCCTACCTTTCTTCCTTATCTCAAACTGAAATTCACCCAATTGCATCAACATTTATTTCTCCTTGTTATTTAAAGAAATCGTCAGTCACATTGAGCTTACCCCCATCCTTTAGACAGTTGGTTTTTCACCTCTTCAAGTTTTGTGATTTCTGTTTCTATGGCTGATTGTAAAGTCATTTTTCTTAATGAATCTAAAGTCATTGTATTTTCCTTTCAAGTCCCCATCTTCTGAAGTTTCGCCGCAAGGGAGGCGGGGGAGGTGTGCTGACCTTGAGCCTTTTATCTCTTTTTGCGACTGTTCTTTCACAACGATGTCCAATAACCGATTTTATCGGATATTTAGGTGCCCGTTTCAATCCATTTCTGTTAGGACTTACGCACTTCAGTTGTAGTGCGTAAATCCTAAGTAGTATAGCATTTTAGTGCTTCTCTGTAAAGGGCAAGGAGGAAATTTCTCGCGACTATTGCTTGGTCTGTGCATTTATCTTTTTTCCTTGATCTTCGTTTTTCTATCCCTTATAATCTTCTTTGATTATGGGGTGTGGGGACACTTTCAAAAATAAAGAAGAGTTAAGAATCCGTTTGAAAATTAAGGGACTATGGCTGAAGAAACAGAAATACTCAATTTTTTCGACAGAGGTAAAAGTCATGGCACAGACAATGGCAGAACGTCTCATTGAACAAGGGATTGAACAGGGTATTGAACAAGGTGAAACCCGAGCGAAACAGGAGGTTATCCTCAAAATGATACGGTTACGATTTGATTCCGTTCCTGAATCCGTTACCAGTCAGATTACTCGGATACGGAGTCTCTCCCGTTTGGACGCGCTTGTTGAGAACGTGCTGACCGCACAAACACTTGATGAAATTGATTTGCAAAACCGTGATGGCTAAGGACCCGCGCTATCTTTGAGCGGGAAATCTTGGGACAAATCCTAATCCTACTAAAGTTTAGACAATTTTGCGTAGGTTGGGTTGAACGGAACCCCACAGCAAAACGGTATTAACATAAACAGATCTACCCTTTCGGAGATACGATCGTCGTAGAAAAAACAAGAGAAACCCAACACCCACAACTGGACTAATCGGCGACATGGTTAGATACCTCTGAAGTTGGGTTTCACTCACGCTTACAGAACAATGAGTTTCGTGGGGGTGCCCAGCTTTTAGCTTGTTGGAACGTATGTGTTGGGTGCGTTCAACCCAACCTACGTGCTGCGGGTTGTCGAGTATGGAAACTCGACCTACAGGCTTGTTGGAACGTATGTGTTGGGTGCGTTCAACCCAACCTACGTGCTGCGGGTTGTCGAGTATGGAAACTCGACCTACAGGTTTGTTGGACTGTATGGGTTGGGTGTGTTCAACCCAACCTACGTGCTGGGGTCTCGTTTTTCTACAAGTTAGGTGTTTAGCAAAACACGCAGAAAAATCGTAGAACGCTTGAAAACGCTATTTGCAATGCAACACAAATTGTCCAAATAGGCTCTAATACCAAAATCTGAAATTTCCGGCACGCACGGAGACGATTATGCCAGCAAATCTCCCTCCCGAATACTATAAACTAAAGCATGAACTTGAAGCGGCACGGACCGACGAGGAACGACTCCAACTATTGGAGGAGATGACGCGAATTACGCCAAAACACAAGGGCACCGAAAAGGTTCGCGCAGATCTTCGGTCCCGTATTGCAAAGTTGCGGAAATCTGCTGGGAAGAAGCAGTCGAAGAGAGGACACAGCTATCATGTCCCCAAGCAAGGTGCAGGTCAACTGGTGCTGATTGGGACCCCTAATGTTGGTAAGTCGCAAATTATCGCTGGCTTTACGAAAGCGAAGCCGATTGTTTCTCCAACCCCGTATACGACCCAAGAGCCTAGCGTCGGGATGTTGGCTTATGAGAATATCCAATTTCAGTTGGTCGACACACCGCCGATCACGCAGGACTTCGTGCAGCCGTGGGTGTTCGATCTCGTAAGAAATGCCGATCTCGTCCTACTTGTCGTCAGTCTTGCCAGCGATGAAATCTTGGATCAGGTTGAAATCGTAAAATCGAGGTTGGCTGAAGCCAAGATTCAAATTGCGGGAATCAAGGAACCGTTCGATGATGCGGGTGAGGTAGTTGAAGCGAATTTCACGAAAACCGTCCTGCTTATTGCCAACCAATCCGATGAAGCAGGCGCAGCGGATCGATTAGAGATACTGCGCGAATTTTACGCAGAGGATTTCCAAATCTACCCGCTTTCTGCGATTACCCGCGAAGGGCTTGAGCGGTTACAGCAAGTGGTGTATAAGCAGCTCGCGATCTCCCGCGTTTATACGAAATCCCCAGCTAAACCTGTCGATTACGAGGACCCAATCGTGCTTCCGAATGGGAGCAGGGTTATTGAGGCGGCGATGGCATTGCACAAAGAGTTCGCTCAAGAGTTTAAGACGGCACGGATTTGGGGTGCCAACTGGTATGACGGACAGACCGTCAGTCGTGATGATGTGGTTTACGATGGCGATGTTCTGGAGTTTCATGTGTGATTGAGTTGAGAAAAACTCACTTGCTTTACGAGTGTGAATGAAAACTTAACATATAATAAGCGTTTATGGTATAATACTTAGACTACTAACCTAGTAGGAGAAAACTTTGTGCAGTGGCCTGATTACTTTCCAGATGACTGTCCACCCCAAGACGCACAGTCAGCAACAGGTGATGTCTATCGTCTAGTCAAACAGAATCCGCCAGAATCAAGGGATTTTATACCTCTCCGTGAAAAGAAAACTAGTGAAGATTTTGGTGAGAAGGAATGTCAAGCTTGTGGGCTTTCAGTTCTTGGAAATGCTGAAGATGCTCTACGGATGAGGAAAAGAGCGCGTGGAATGGAAAAGCGATTGATAGCAAAAGGAACACTGAATCCTTATCTGGGCAAAATTAAACATACACCTAGCAGCCGTTACGGTAGATCACATCATACTTGGTGGGTTCCGACTGAAGTGGAGCCTTGGAGTGTTTTCCGTGTTGTTCAGATTCCACAGGAGGGTTGATGATGGGCTATCTTCCACAATCGACACACTTGGGTAAGCTAGAGTTAATCGAAGTATACGAGTTTTACGATCAGCCAATTCTTTTCGCTTGTAGAAATGCTTCGGATGCTATATTTATGGGTGTTTTTGCAGATGAAGATGATGATTTTGAGACATGGCTTTATATTGGTGTATCTCCTCATCGTTTCAAGCAAATTCGTTCTGGCGCGATTGACCTGCACGATGCCTTTTCTGCAGTTGAAGATGGCATAATTTTTCAGATTAAAGTATTTTATGATGAGCGAATACCAGTATCAATGCCTATACCGACAACCCAAATTCCGGACGATATGTTGCCCATACCCGGTGAATTCATAAATCTTGAAACGTCTACTTTACCTGAATTGGACGAAGATTTAGAATGGAAATCCCTCCAAAAGCAGTTTAAAGATTTATCAGAACCAGAACATGATGTTACTGGAACATTAATAGGAGTGTTTACTGATACTAGGACATTTGGAATTGAAACACAAGACGGGACTATATACAAAGGCAGAATACTGGAGGAAGCGTTTGATACTGCAAGTAATGCTACGATTAGTGAAAGGTATATCGCAACCATCCGAGAAGTTACTTCCATTCAACCGGTAACAGAGGAAGCGAAAGCAGAATACTATTTAATAGGCTTGCAGCCAGTCCAATAAATACATCTTTCTCAATACTCTGTTTTAACATCTAACCTTATAACATACCTTGAATCCCAAAGAGATTACACTCTTCCGCAAAAACCTGCTCGCGTGGTTTGAATCCCAGCGCCGTCAACTTCCTTGGCGTGAGACTGAGGATCCCTATTGTATCTGGGTTTCGGAGGTGATGCTTCAGCAGACACAGGTCAAAAAGGTGTTGGAGTATTATCAGAAGTTTGTGAACAGGTTTCCCAATGTGGAAAGTCTAGCGGAGGCAACCCTACAGGATCTGCTGAAAACTTGGGAAGGATTGGGATACTACGCTAGAGCACGAAATTTTCACAAGGCTGCTCAAGTTGTTGTAGAAGATCTGGCGGGTGAGATACCTGCGGATTATGCTGCATTCCGAGAGCTGCCCGGTGTAGGAGAGTACATTGCCGCTGCGGTGCAGAGCATTGCGTTTAACCGTCCCTATGCCGTTGTGGATGGCAACGTTAAACGGGTGCTTGCACGGCTGTTTCTGATTGACGTGCCTATCAATCAATCCGCTTCGACCAAGATTTTTCAAGAGAAGGCGGATCTGTTGCTAGACCGAACTGCGCCGGGGATTTTCAATCAAGCGATGATGGAATTGGGTGCAACCGTCTGTCGTCCGCAATCGCCGACCTGTATCGTTTGCCCGGTGAATACGGTTTGTCGCGCATTTCAGACCGTTCGACAAGAGGAATTTCCGGTCAGACAGAAATCGAAACCCCTGCCGGAGTATCATATGGTCGCGGGGGTCATCCACAAAGATGGCATGATTTTAATCACCCAACGTAAACCGGAGGGTTTACTCGGCGGATTGTGGGAGTTCCCCGGCGGGAAGATTCAGGCGAAAGAACCCCCTGAACAGGCTTGTGTTCGCGCAATCCGAGAAGAGACGAACCTTCACGTTGAACAGACCGCATACCTGACCCGCGTCAAACATGCTTACACTCACTTTAAAATTGTGATGGACGTTTTTCATTGTCATTATCGATCCGGCGAAGTTGTCCTGAACGAAGCGGTAGATTATCGCTGGATTAACGTTGATCAGATTGATCAATTTCCGTTTCCACGTTCTAACCATAAGTTTATTCCCCTGATTCGATCGGGGGGCAAGGAGGAGATGAATGAGTAACGATAGCCTTACAGTTTACCGAGATTTAGGCGTCAAGCCTGTCATCAATGCGATGGGTTTCATGACGGTATATGGCGGTTCCCGTCCGTCGCCGGGGGTCCAGGCAGCGATGAATCACGCCAGCCGGTACTTCGCTGATATGGAGGATCTTCTGAAGAAAACGGGTAACATTATCGCAGATCTGTTGGGAGGCGAAGCAGCTCTGGTGACGCCCGGTTGTGCGGCGGCGCTTGCTCTGAGTTCGGCGACCTGCATGGCTGGAGATGATCCCGATAAGATTCAGCAACTGCCGGATACGACCGGTATGAAGAATGAAATCATCATCCAAAAATCGCAGCGATACCACTATGACCGGTGTATAACCGTTTTTGGTGCTAAGATGATTGAGGCGGGCGATGAGCAGACCACCGCAGCGCAGGTAGAGTCCGCTATCAACGAGAAAACTGCTGCTATCCACTACGTCGCGCCCGGTGGTGGTGCAGGGGTTGTATCGTTGGAAGAGGTAATTAGCATTGCCCATTCCCATGATATTCCGGTGATTGTTGATGCGGCGAGCCAAGTTTATCCGTTGGATCAGATGCGTCGTTATCCGGCGGCAGGCGCAGACATGATTGGGTACGGTGCTAAATACTTCGGTGCGTGTAATTCGACGGGGGTGCTATGTGGTCGAAAAGATCTGATAGATGCTGCCTTTGTGCATAGCTTCATCGGCTATGAAACGCAGCTCTCTCGGTCGGTTGGTAGACCACTGAAACTTGACCGTCAGGAGATTGTCGCAGTCGTCGCTGCGTTACGCGAGTGGTTCTCCATGGACCATGCGGCACGAATTGCCGAACACGGCTGGAAAGCACGCGCCATTCAGGAGGCACTCGATGGCGTTGCTCATATCACATGTCAGCCGGTGACAGATGAACGGACGCTCGGTAATGGGCTTGTGGTGAACTTGGACGAGAGTGCATCGGGCAAAACTGCTAGCGAAGTAGCCGCTACGCTGCTCGATGGCGATCCAAGTATCGTTCTGCACGGGGGTAATGGTTCGCTGCACGTCGCGGTGTCGAATCTGATTGAGGATGACCTGCAAGTGGTCGCAGATCGGTTGAGAGAGGTCCTGACGGCTTAGAGAAATCGGTTAATGTAATAGTGGGGAACAACGATCGTTGTTCCCTACATAGTTCTGTACAAGGAGATTATTTATGCCACTATGGGAACGCCAAATTGAAAAATGGCTTGCCGAGAAGCCAGAACGCACGGCGGCAGCTGATTTTGAGGCATTCTGGGAAGACACGCAATCGCGAGCTTTATCCCAGCCGCTGAACCCAGAGGTTGTTACTGTTGATTATCCCACGAAGAAGATAGCTGCCTATCAGGTCTCGTTCGATGCTTTCGACCGTGGTCGTATTCAGGCATGGCTTCTCGTACCGACTACTACCACATCGGAGAAACTACCCGCACTGATTCGTTGGCACGACTACCTCGGTTTTCGCGGCCGTATCTGCACACATCTGACGTGGGCACTTCAGGGATTCGTGATGCTTATACCAGATATCCGGGGGCACGGAGATTCCTCTGACTTAACTCATTACTCGTGGGGCAACAACAAGGGCTATTTCCCTCAAGGTATCCAGGATCCGCACGAATACTATTTGCGGGGCTGCATCGCCGATGGACTCCGAGCGGTTCAGTTTCTCAACGGTCGTGAGGAAGTTGACTCAGATCGGGTTGGGATCATTGGAGATGGGTTAGGCGGGTTTATTAGTTTATGGACAGCAGCATTTAATTCGCAGATCAACACGATTGCACCGGTCGGACCGTATCCTTGCAACTGGGAGCGACACGTTATCAGTGCAAGCAGCATTGCCGCAGATGAGGTTAAGACTTACCTGACACGGTATCCTGAGCAGGAAAATACGGTCTGGAATACGTTGAACTACTTTGACCCGGTCAATATTGCTCATCGTGTGAATTGTCCTTCATTTTTCCCGCTTGGTCTACAGGGGAATACCGCTCCACCTCAAGATTCGGTGGGAATCTACAACCTGATTGCGGGTGAAAAGGAGTTAAAGGTGTTGCCTTACGATGGACATGGCGCAGGCATTGAAGAGTTGATTTCTTGGATGCAAGGACAATTAAGCCCGTAGCGCAGTAGGGGAGTAATAAGCGTTATTATCAATCATCAGTTTGTGCGATAGATAACAGGAGACTTATGAGATGTGGACATTTGATTTACCATTAGAGGAGTTGGAGAATTACAAACCGTCCCGTACAGCGCAGCCGGACTTTGAAGAGTTTTGGGAACGCACGAAAGCGGAGAGTCTGGCGCAACCGTTGAATCCCGAACTAGTACCTATTGACTATCCTGTAAAACGGGTTCAGGTATTTTCTGCGACGTTTGATGGGCTTGCGGGTGGAAGTGACCAGCCACCGCGAGCAGGTGGTTGGTTTTTCATTCCGGAAGACCCCGCTCCGCGCCCGGCATTGGTAATCTACCACGGCTATCACGGCTACCGTGATAGAATCGCGACCCATCTGCCTTGGGCGTTGATGGGATTTGTCGTGTTAGCAATGGATGTGCGTGGACGTGGTGAGGCACCGGACTGGACTGAATATGAAGGGGGGCATGGACTCGGCTGGATGACGCGGGGCATCATGAACAAGGAGGAATACCTTTACCGCTTCGCTTATATGGATTGTGTGCGCGGTGTGGAATTTATTGCCGAGCGTCCGGAGGTAGATCCTGATCGGATTGGTGTGCTCGGTGGTTCACAAGGCGGTGCCTTGAGCCTTGCCGTTGCAGCCTTGAGCGATCGACCCGCCATTGCGATGCCGATGGTTCCGTTCTTATGCTACTATCCTGATGCTGTGAAGATGGCACGAGAGAACCAATACGGCGAACTGAATAACTACTTCATTCGTTATCCTGAACGGGAAGAGCAGGGGATGAAGACGTTGAGCTACGTTGACAATATGAACCTCGCACCGTGGATAACCTGCCCGACGCTAATCTCCGTTGGCTTGCGGGACACGACCTGTCCGCCCTCCACCGTTTATGCTACCTATAACCATCTCACCTGTGAGAAGGAGATCTTGTATTACCCCTACGACATGCACAGCGGTGGTGGTGATGCACACAGGGAGCGGGTAATTGAGTGGGCGCACCGGCTGAATCCGTGAGTTATTGTCGCAGCGTACTAGTACTGTGTCAGATAAATGTAGCGCAAACTGTATGAAGTTTCAGAAAATAATACGGTAATTCTATATTTCCCCCAGACCCGGTAGGTGCGTGGGTTGAAACGGCGCAGTTAGAAACAGCGCCTACCAAACGGGAGCCCGGTAGGTGCGTGGGTTGAAACGGCGCAGTTAGAAACAGCGCCTACCAAACGGGAGCCCGGTAGGTGCGTGGGTTGAAACGGCGCAGTTGGAAACAGCGCCTACCAACAGGAGAACGGTGGATGGAAACGGCGCAGTTGGAAACAGCGCCTACCAAATGGGAGAACGGTGGGTTGAAACGGCGCAGTTGGAAACAGCGCCTACCAAACATGAGGAGCGAAATAGTTTGCGGGGGGGATCACAATCTAACAGATCGTGTTACAAAAACCTCCTTTAGACACTTCCTTTGCCAATCGGTTGGATATGGCTATCCAAGCCGAGCCGTGAGTGCCTTATCACGATTTATTTGACAGAGCACTAATTTACCAAATCTAGGGAACAAAATAGGAAAACGGGAAAACGAGAGAGCGGTATCCTCTTGTTTTCCCGTTTTTTTTTGAGTGGATCAGAACCATGTTGTATATAGGGGTGTTTTGAGAATAATACTCAGCAGTCCCCAATAGGTGCCGACGATGAAGTCTCCAACCACTAGTCCCATGAAAAACGGGACAACCCTCCGGTAAGCCGTTGCCCCACCATGTTTTAAGATCAGCAGTTTTATTGCCCAGCAGACAAAGAGCGCGAACCAGTAGACATCGATGGTTCCTGAACTGATACCCAGAATATATCCTGCCGGGTGAAATGGGAACCATATAAAGCGCATCCGCATCCAGCCCATCACAATTGAGAAAATAGCCGAACCGCCGATGATACCTGCCCCTAAAGTATCGGGCTCCTTCGGATTTTGTAGCCAGCCGCTCAAGCTATTGCACGCTTGGGTGCCTGCTGCTAGCAACTCTCCAGCAGTTGACGCACCGTACCGGTAGAGCATTACCGGAAAGATCCAGAACGCCAGCAGGACGCCAAAAATTAGAGAAAGCATCATCGCCCAAGTAAGTCGGTGGGTATTGACACCGGTGCCTTCAGCGGACTTGAATGCCTCTAGTTGGTGGGGCATGGGATGGCTTCGGTTTAACCGATTGAACCAATAAAATAGTGAAAACATAGTCAGATTCGCCGCACCGATTTTCCGTGTTCCAAGGGCAGAAACAAGAACTATCTGTGGATTCACGAGAACAATCGCATGTAAGGGTGGGCCCAACTCGGCTCGCATTCGCGTGAGTGCTGTGGCGATCATAAAGTAGAGACCGAAAAATGTCGGCACGAGCCATAGAGACATCCCCAAACTGTTGCAATAGAACATCAGGACGATCATTCCACCGATAAGACAGAGTATTGCTGTCCGATAGCGGAGTGGTTCGTCGGAATCATCAAGCGTTGATTTTAGGTTGACGGTTTTCTTAAATACCTCCCAGAAATACCGGCGTCCCATATAGAGCGTCATCACACATAGCCCAATCATCGCGCCGGTGGCTTGTTCTCCAAAGAACGGGTAACGTGGGAAGGTATTCCACCCCATCATAGCACCGACTAGTCGCTCCATTTTGCGGAACAGAAAGAAGAACCACGTTGAAAATGTGAGGTCTAGAGGTATCAGGAAGGAGAGTCCGATAAGAAATGGGTAGAAGCGCATTGGCAACGCCCCGATAGCATTCCAAGGTTCTTCTGTGAACAGAACTCCCAGATTGTAGGTAGGGTCCTTGATCGGGATATCGGGAATCTTCGGATATAGGAAACTCACGCCGTTGATGAGGCTGATTGCGCCTGCCACACTGAAACCTATCCACATAAGCCGGTTGCGAAAGAAGCCGTGGGTGGGATTGGTCATTTCCATTGGGATTTGGATGATTGGATAGGCGAGTCTCTCATGTTCGACCCACTGTTTGCGTAGGATAACATTGAGACAGATTAGCATAAAAAAGAGGACAGAAATCAGGAATGACCATGCGATAGCGGGGCGAATCCAGAATCGGTAGAAACCGGTCGCCCAGAAAGCGGATTCGCCTTTGTAGAAATACTCGACAGCGGCAGGATCCCGGACGAGCAGCACATCGGGAAGGTATCTGTGAAAGAGATTTGCCCAGTCGTTTGCGGGTGTGGCGTAAAAATAGGCGTGGGGTATAACACCCATCATACATACCATGTTGTCGTGGGCGGTAACTGCTGTCGTTGCAGAAACGGTGGTGTAGATCATTAACAGTTCCGCTTGCGAAAGGGGTTCCTTCGCCATGAATCTTCCACCGATTTTATTGAGTAGAATCAGAAAAAACAGGAAGAAGATTGAAAGCTGCGGGAGGGACATGGAGGTCCAGTGGAGGGAGTGCCATATCATTTCCTCGAGTGAGACAAGGTAGAGGCACAGGGGCATGAGCAGCAATCCAAACACGATTGCTTTGACCGAGAGGCGGGAGGTTTCGACCTGTTTCCCTATATTTGGGTCATTAGTTCGCTGGTTCATTGTCATACACCTATCACGCTGCTGGGGTTGTGTCAGAAGTGCAGGTTCTAAGTTTGCTGTATGAAAAAACCACCGAAATGCGGAACACAGGAAGACTAGAAAACAGGTAGATGAATGGTTTCCTGTTTTTTTTATCTTCGCGTCACGGTGTTTTTGCGTTAAATTCCGTTCGTTGTGTCGTTTCCCGTGCTATTTCACCGTCAGAACCAGGTTGTGTACAGGGGTGTTCCTAGGATAATACTCAGTAATCCCCAATAGGTGCCGACGATGAAATCACCGACGACTAATCCCATGAAGAAGGGCAAAATCTTCCGATAGGTTTTTACTCCACCATGTCTGAGTACCAGTAGTTTTATCAGCCAACAGACGAAGAGCGCAAACCAATAGACGTCGATTGTGCCGGAACTGACTCCTAGAATATATCCACCCGGATGGAATGGGAACCATAGAAAGCGCATGCGCATCCATGACATCCACATGGAAAAGATTAACGATCCGCCAATGACACTGCCGGCGACCGGGTCCGGTGGACGCGGGTATTGCAACCACCCGCCGAGGCTATTGTATGCCTGCCAACCTGCGCCCAACAGTTCTCCTGCGGTTGAGGCACCGTATTGGTAGAGGACGACGGGGAAGATCCAGAATGAAACGAGAAGCCCAATAATCAAAGAGATCATCATCGCCCAAAAGAGGCGGCTGGTGCTAGCATGGGTACGTTCTGCCGATTTGAACGCTTCTAACTGGTGCGGCATCGGGTGGCTGCGGTTGTATCGATTGAACCAAAAGAGTAGGGAAAACATGGTCAGGTTGGCTGTGCCGAGTCTTCGCGTCCCAAGTGCTGCGACGAGGATAACTTGTGGATTCACCAGTCTGATTGGATGCAAAGGTGGTCCCAACTCCGCTCGCATTCGCGTCAAGGCAGTGGCGATCATGAAGTACAGCGCGAAAAAGAGAGGCACAAGCCATTGAGACATCCCCAAATGGCTACAGAATATCATCAGCGCAATCATGCCGCCGATTAAGCACAACACCGCGGTTCGATAGCGCATCGGTTCGTTTGAGTCGTCAAGCGTGGACTGCAGCCCGATTACTTTTCTGAAAACTTCGGCGAAGTGTCGGCGGCCTAGGTAGAGTGCGGTGACGCAAAGTCCGATCATGGCACCGGTCGCTTGTTCACCGAAGAATGGGTATTGTGGGATGGTGCTCCAGCCGACCATCGCTCCGACCAGTCGTTCCAATTTGCGGAATAGGAAGAAGAACCAGGTCGAGAAGGTGAGGTCTAAGGGAATTAGAAACGAGAGACCAATAAGAAATGGATAAAATCGCAGAGGCAGTGTACCGATGGCGTTCCACGGTTCTTCGTTGAAATAGACGCCTAGATCGTAGTTTGGCTCTTTTATCGGTATACGGGGAACGCTGGGATAGAGGAAGTTGAGGCCGTTGAGAAGGCTGATCGTGCCTGCGACGGTGAACCCAATCCACATCATCCGGTTGCGGAAAAAGCCGGAGCGCAAATCGGTCATCTCCAGCGGGATCTGAATAATTGGATAGGCGAGCCGTTCATTTTCAATCCACTGTTTTCGGAGGATGACATTAATACAGAGCAGCATGAAAAACAGAACAGCAAGCAGAAACGACCAACCGATGGCGGGTTTAATCCAGAATCGATAGTAGCCTGTCGCAAAGAAAGCGGATTCGCCTCTGTAGAAATAGTTCACCGCATTGGGATCACGGATAACGAGCAGATCGGGGAGGTGTTTGTGGAAGAGTGCTGCCCACTCGTTTTCTGGGGTGGCGTAGAAAAAGGCGTGTGTAAGAACCCCCATCATGCAAACCATGTTGTCGTGCGCGGTATATGCTGTGGTTGCAGAAAGGGTTGAATAAATCATCAACAATTCTGCTTGTGAGAACGGGTCTCTTGACAACAACCGTCCGGCACCTTTGTTGAGGAGAATTAGGAAAAAGAGAAAAAAGATGGAGAGTTGCGGCAGGGACATTGATGTCCAATGGAGGGAGTGCCAGATCATCTCCTCAAGTGCCACCAGATATGCACACAGCGGCATCAGCATCAATCCAAACAGAATTGACTTTATGGAAATACGAGAGGCGGCTGGCTGTTTAGCCTCGCCTTTTTCGTTCAGGTTCATCACTTCCTTTTCGTGGTGTGGGGAGGTTGCATGGTGAAACAGATTAAGAAATTATGCAACTTGGGTGAGCGGATGTAAACGGCTGGTTGATGTAGGGTTTAACGCTCGTTGAACCCTACGGAATCCTGACTTTATCGGAGAGGTCTCCTTATTATCTATCAACGCTACTGTTGTTTAAGTTTGCCCCATAGCGTTGCTAACTTGTCTTGTGGTGAAACAGATAGGGATCCGGGTGTATATTCGTAGATTGATGGGAACGACTGTACACCCGCCCGGCCACCGGGCACATAAATCTTACCGCCTGCTACGGTAGCCGGAACACCGGCTCGCCCTCGCGGTAGTGGAATGGCTTCGTCGATGACCCATTCGTCGTTGGCTGGGTTGTAAACATCCACCCTTTTAAGTACTTCGTCGTTGCCGCCATCGCTAAATGTCCCTAGTCCACCGATTGCGAAGATTCGACCACTCAAAGTTGTAATACCAAAGAGAGCTCTGCTGACGGGCATCGGTTTCTTGGCTTCCCATTTATCAGTCGTTGGATCGTAAACTTCAACGACGTTCAGTACTCCCTCTTCAAAATCCCACCCGCCGATTGCATAAATCTTTCCCGCAAAGGCGGCGGCTCCAAGACCGCCTCTTGGTGTTGGCATATCCCTCTTCTGCTTAAACTTATCTTCTTTCGGATCATACTCGAAAACGGTGCCGTGGACCTCGTTTTGTGCACCTCTATCCCAACCACCGATAACATAGATTTTGTCACCGATCACAGCTGCGGAAGCTGCGGAAATCGCTTGGGGTAACTTTGCTAGCTTCTTCCACGCGCCACGCTCTCCTGCCTCTGGGTTGAACACTTCTACTGCATCAAGGACCTTACCGCTACGCCTATCGGCACCTCCGAACACATAAATCATGCCATCGAACGTGACTGCCGCCATGCGTGCTCTTGTTGTTGGCATATCCCTCTTTGGTGCCCATGTATCAGTAGCGGGGTCATAGGCTTGGACGCGGTCTAGGGTCATGTCACCTGGGTTTGGAATGTGCGGTGCTCGGTTGACTTCAACGCCACCGATAAAATAGACGATGCCGGCGATGGTAGCAGCGGCCGCACAGCATCTTGATGACTCAGGCATATTTTCTTTTCGTTCCCATTTGTCATCTGCTGCCAAACTACTACCGGTTATGGCAAACAGACCAATCAGGATTAAGCCTGTGCACAGGCAAATAAGATATGGTTTGATGTAAGATGTTAGTTTGTTGGTTGCCATATTTACTGTTCTCCTTTATTTAGGGATTCGGCTAATCTTTCGAGAACGCGCTGTGCTTGACAGCGCCAAGGGTTGTAAAGCGTTTCTGGCGTGGTTCGACGGAACGGAGCTCAAAGAAGGGATTCCATCTTGGATGGGTATCATTTCCATCGGGATTGTTACTGAGATTCCTTAGCTCACCGCCATTGGCATCCATGGCATAAACCTCTCGCTTCCCATCTCGTTTGGACTCAAACAGGATTCTTTTGCCTTTGGGCGACCAGATGACTCCATTATCGCCCTTTGGATGGTTTGTAAGGTTGACCTTATTATTCCCGTCGGGATCCATGCGGTAAATTTCCCAGTTTCCATCCCGCTGTGTTTCAAAGGCAATGCCACCTGTCGACCATTCGGCGCGTCTATCGGTTTTCTCGTGGTTCGTCAACCTTGTTAGATTTTTTCCCTCCGTATCCATAACATAGATTTCGGAATTTCCATCACGCTTCGACTGAAAGACAATCTGCATACCGTCAGGAGAGAAACGCGCCCACTCGTCTGGTGCAACGTGGTTGGTAAGATTGACCTGTTCGTTACCGGCACCTCTTCCATCTGCGTTAGAGATAAAGATATCAAACTGAGATTTGTTATCAATCAAGTCGCGGTTGCTCTCAAAGACAATTTTTGTGCCGTCAGGTGACCAGGAGCCTTTCTGATCCTTGTTGACGCCTTCACCTTCAGCATTTGTGATATTAACCAAATTTCCGGGCTTCATCCCTTTTTCCAAGGTCAAAAAGCCAACATCCCAACTTGCACCTTTCGGCAGCCCTTGGGCATAGACAAGGATGCGCAGGTCGCCTTGCGGTGCGAATTGGGGTTCATTCAATTTTATGCCAATATCTTTTCCCGTTAAGTCCGCGTCTTTTGGCTTCGCTGGGTCAGTCAAATCTATGATACGCAGATCAAAGAGTTCTCCACCTCGAGGATTTGCGCTGTAGACGATGTAATGACCATCGGGCGACCAGCTAAGGCTTAGGATTTTTGCCTTAAGATTTGTGGCTTTCTTAACTTCACCATTATCGTATGCCACGCAGACTTGGGTGCCATCACCTTGGTCACAAAGAAAGGCTGCCATTGGCACTTGTGCATGTGAGAGGGTGCCGCCCAAGGAGGGAAAAAGAACGCCTAAACAGATTAAGATCATACTTTTTCTCAGCATCCTTCTCTCCTTTTCGGCTAATCCTTCGAGAGCGCGCTGCGCTTGACCGCGCCAAGGGTTGTAAAACGCTTCTGGTGTGGTTCGACGGAACGCAGCTCGAATTGTGGATTCCATCTTGGATGGGTATCGTTGCCTCCGGGATTATTACTCAGATTTTTGAGACCTGCGCCGTCGGCGTCCATCAAATACACCTCTCGTTTCCCGTCTCGTTTGGACTCAAACAGGATTCTGCGGCCTTTGGGGGACCAGACGATCGCATTATCGCCCTTTGCATGGTTTGAGAGATTGGCCTTATTATTTCCATCGGGATCCATGCGGTAAATTTCCCAGTTTCCGTCCCGCTGGGTTTCGAAGGCGATAATGTTAGTTGATGACCATTGAGCCCGTCTGTCGGTTTTCTCGTGGTTGGTCAACCTTATTAGATTGTTTCCATCAACATCCATAACATAGATCTCATAATTTCCATCACGCTTCGACTGAAAGACAATCTGCATACCATCGGGTGAGAAACGCGCCCACTCATCCGGTGCAACATGGTTGGTGAGATTGACCTGATTTTTACCGGCACCTCTGCCTTCTGCGTCAGCGATAAAGATATCAAACTGAGATTTGTCATCAATCAAATCACGGTTGCTCTCAAACACAATTTTTGTGCCGTCAGGCGACCAAGATCCGCCCTGATCCTTGTTGACACCTTCACCTTCAGCATTTGTGATATTAACCAAGTTTCCGGGTTTGATGCCTTGGTCTAAGGTTAAAAAGCCAACATCCCAACTTGCGGCTTGCGGCAATGTCTGTGCATAGACAAGGATGCGTGGATCGCCTTGCGGCGCAAATACGGGTTCATTCAATTTCACACCTAGGTCTTTTCCCGTCAAGTCCTTGTCTTTTGGCTTTAGTGGATCTGTCATATCGACGTAACGCAAATCGAAATTTTCGCCACCTCGAATATTTGCTGCGTAGACGATATACTTACCATCGGGTGACCAATCGGGTGTCAACGTTTTCACCTTATGATCTGTGACTTGCTTAATCTCGCCGTTATCATAAACCACGTGCACCTCATCTTCACCGGAGCGGTCAGAGAGGAAAGATGCCAGCGGTACCTGTGCCGATGCGGTGTTGACACTCAGGGCAACAAGGAGAGCCAATAGAATGCCTCCCCCCAATATTATAGACTTTTTACCAAACATTGTTTTCTCCTTTTGGTTAGGTTGGAAGTTTAGAGTATAGAGGAAGGAAATTGGAAGATTAAGGAATGGAAGATTGAGGAAAAGGAAGGTTGGGGGAATGGAAGATTGAAGGGAAGGGGCTAAGTAAACAAGTTTTATGCCCTTCCAATCTTTCCTCCTTCCATCCTTCCCGTTTTTTCCCCTTCCAGAATCTCTCAAGTATTTTTATTTGATTACTACCATTCGTCGAGTTTCGGAAAAGTCGTCAGCGAGAAGTTGATAAAAATAAATCCCGCTTGTCACGGACTGTCCGGTGTCGTTCTTGCCATCCCAGTAGGCTGCACGCTGTCGGTTTGTGTAAGCCCCTGCTGCCTGTCTTCCAACATCAATAGATCGTATTAACTCGCCTTTGATGTTATAGATTCGCACAATTACAGTGGCGGCTTCGGCGAGATAATAAGGTATCCACGTTTCCGGATTGAACGGATTGGGGAAGTTCTGCATCAAACTGGTGCGTTTGATATCTCCTAGGGTTGTGAAGTGCTTGCCTTGTGGTTCCACCGAACGGAGTTCAAAGACTGGATTCCATCTCGCGTCGCTATCGTTTTCAGGATGGTTACTGAGATTCCTCAGACCGGCACCATCGGCCTGCATCATGTATATCTCCCGCTTTCCATCTCGTTTAGATTCAAATAAGATTCGCTTCCCTTTAGGTGACCAGATAGGTTTCTGATCGCTTTTGGGCTCGTTGCTGAGATTGACCTGATTGTTTCCGTCGGGATCGGACTTATAAATCTCATAATTGCCATCGCGTTGGCTTTCAAAGACGATGCCGCCGGTAGACCACTCAGCGTTCCGATCGGTCTTATCATTTTCGGTGATGCGCGTCAGGTTTTCGCCATCAATGCCTACGGTATAAATTTCCCAGTTACCGTCTCGCTTCGATTGAAACACAACTGCTGTTCCGTCAGGCGACCATCGTGCTCGTTGGTCCGGTGCCTCATGATCGGTAAGGTTTAACTGGTTTTTTCCGGCACCTCGTTTTTCTGCATCGGCGATGAAAATATCAAACTGGGCTCTTTCTTTAATGTGGTTACGTTCGCTCTCAAAAACAACCTTAGTTCCGTCAGGTGACCATGAACCTTCCAAATCTGCTGTGAATCCTTCACCCTCTGCATTTGATATATTGATCAGGGCATCAAATTCACCTTTTGCATCTAATGTGAGCAAACCGATATCCCAGCCGTTGGCATTTGGTAATCCTGTCGAGAAGACAAGAATCCGCGAATCACCGGCAGGTGCCCACCGGGGTCCGGATAGTTTGAGCCCCGGACCGTCGGGTGGACCTGTCAGGTTGCTCTGTCTCGGTTTTTGCGGGTCGGTGAGATCAATGATAAAGATATCAAAGCTCTCGCCACCGCGTAGATTGGCATCGAAAACGATGTAATTGCCATCGGGCGACCATTCAGGGGTGAACACCTTGGCTTTGTTGTTTGTGAGCTGCTTAATCTCGCCGTCATCAAACACCAAGTGGATCTCATCGTCACCAGTTCGGTCAGAGATAAAAGATGCCACAGGCACCTGCGCGTATACCGCCCCGATGAATAGAAGGACGAGGCTACCCACTAAGACGACGATACCTATACGTGGCACTGTTAGGCTCCTTCCTAAGTACTGCTACCCCAAGCCCTCCTACTTCATCACTACCATTCGTCGGGTCTCGGAGAAATTGTCAGCCAAGAGTTGATAGAAATACACGCCACTTGCCACCGACTGACCGGTGTTGTCTTTACCATCCCAATAGACGGCACGCTGTCGGTTTGTATAGGTTCCTGCCGCCTGTTTTCCAACATCAATAGACCGAATTAACTCACCCTTGACGTTGTAGATTCGTACGATGACGGCAGCATCGTCGGCGAGATAGTAGGGGATCCATGTTTCGGGGTTGAACGGGTTCGGAAAATTTTGCAACAAACTGGTGCGTTTGATGTTTCCGAGCGTTGTGAAGTACTTGCTTTGTGGTTCAACCGAACGAAGTTCAAATTGAGGATTCCATCTGGCATCCGTGTCGTTCTCAGGATGATTGGTGAGATTCTTCATGCCTGTCCCGTCGGCTAGCATGAAGTATATCTCTCGTTTTCCGTCTCGTTTGGACTCAAATAAGATTCTTTTCCCTTTAGGTGACCAGATAGGTTTATGATCGCCTTTGGGATCATTGCTGAGATTGACCTGATTGTTTCCGTCGGGGTCGGACTTATAAATCTCATAATTGCCATCACGTTGGCTTTCAAAGACGATGCCGCCGGTAGACCACTCCGCATTGCGATCCGTTTTATCGTTTTCGGTGATGCGCGTCAGGTTTTCGCCATCAATGCCTACGGTATAGATTTCCCAGTTGCCATCTCGCTTCGATTCAAACACGACCGATTTGCTATCCGGTGACCAACGCGCCCGTCGATCTGCCGCCTCATGATCGCTCAGATTTAGCTGGTTTTTTCCGATGCTTCGCTTTTCAACGTCAGCGATGAAAATATCGAACTGGGCTCTCTCTAATATTTTCTTGCGCTCGCTTTCAAAAACGATTTTGGTTCCGTCAGGAGACCAGGTGGCTTCCAGATCTTGTCCGTCCGCTTCACCGTCTGTGTTTGTGATGTTAATTAGCTCATCCACTTTACCTTTTGCATCTAGCGTCAGGAGCCCTATATCCCAACCGTTGGCGTTTGGTAATCCTGCGGCGTAGACAATAAGCCGCGGATCACCGGCAGGTGCCCATTGGGGTCCAGACAGTTTTATCCCGGGGCCATCCGGCGGTCCTGTGAGGTTTGTCTGTTTCGGTTTTTGCGGGTCGGTGAGATCAATGATAAAGACGTCAAAGTTCTCTTCACCGCGTACATTGGTATCAAAAACGATGAATTGGCCATCGGGCGACCACTGGGGAGTGAACACCTTGGCTTTGTTCTTTGTGAGTTGCTTAATCTCGCCGTTGTCGTATATCAGATGAACCTCATCGTCACCAGTTCGGTCAGAAAGAAAAGATGCCATAGGCACCTGCGCGTATACAGAACCGATGAAGAGGAGGATGAGGCTGGACGTAAGGGTAACGATACCTTTGCGTGACATGGTTAGGCTCCTTTCCAAGTATGCCTACCCCATCCTCTGCAATAATTCCTACTTCAGAATCAGCATCTTCCGTGTTGCTGAAAAGTCAGGGGTATGCAAGCTGTAGAAGTAAATCCCGGAGGCAACCTGCTCACCCAAGTTGTTACGTCCATCCCAGTACGCCGCCCTAGAGCGTGTCATATAGAACCCTTGTCCCTTGAAACCGAGATCCAGCGTCCGTACGATATCACCCGCTGTGTCGTAGATCTGGAGCGTGACATCCGCCGATGTTTCAAGTTGGTATGGAATCCATGTTTCAGGGTTGAACGGATTCGGGAAGTTCTGCAACAACTGAGTTAGCTTCGGTTGACCGATACTATCAAGCCTGATAGACAAAACTGCGTCTGCTATACTTTCAGGGGTTACCTTAAAGTTGAGGGTGTGTGATTCAACATTTTGATCAGGCCCGATAACACGTACTTCAATCACATCTCCAACTTCGACAATGCTCCGCCGGGATAAATCAGCGGTCGCAGCGGCGAAGTAATCACCACGCACCGAGGTGGTTATTGTACTGTTTGTTCTGAGGTTACGAACGTTTACCTGATAGCCGTCAAACGCTGGTTTACCTTCCAAATGACCGGTTACGACGAACGCCCATCCGTGCTGGGAGCCCTGCCCAGATATGGCGGGTGCTGCGGCAGCGCGTTCCATCTGATTTGTCCACTCTGAACCGACGAAGGCGACTTGGCGAGTTGCTGGGACATTGACGATATAGCCTTTTCCACCCTCAATTGCAAAACCGTCGTCCGGTGCACTTGGCGTCCAGCCAACGAATTGCTGGCTTGCCGTATCAAGTGTGATGACAGTTGTCGCTCCGGTCAGCGCGGCAAGTGACTTGGCGGTCATCGGCGTTGGGGATGCTAACGGCACAGAAATCATGTTTAACCCTTTAGACAAGGTGATGTTGTAGACATTGCCAAAATAATCACTCGCTGCTTCGGTAGTGGGTCTGGCGATAAACCCGTGTCTTCGTCCATCGGCTGAGTCATAGTTCCCGACGACAGAGCCATCCTGATTAATATTATAACCCTCCGTGCTAACGCTACCCGGGAACTTAAGTTCATGTAGCCCGTGCTGGAGTGAACCAACGTGGGTGCGCGGGATAGCCCCTACACGTTTGGATCTGCTAACGAGAGTCCCTGCATCGTTGATCCCGTGCACAAAAAAGTATTCAAACTGTGCTGCTTGTGGGAGGTCGAAAGATAGAAATCTGCCCTCCGGGGTGCGTACGTATGGCTGATATACTCCGTCAGCATCTATGTAGCTGCCCACGAGACGGCCCGCACTCACAAAATCGGCGAATGTTTCCGGTGCTCCAGGCACCTCAATTATTGCGTCTCCTGAGAATCCGCGGCGAACCCCAGAATCATCTATATAATTCCCCGTCAGTGCCCCCGTCGCGTCACTAATACCGTATATCTCCGTTTGAACGCTACCCGGAAAATCGAATTGCCGCAGCTCGCCATTTTCCAAAACAACGCCATGGTATAGACCATTGCTATCTTCGTAGTGTCCCGCAGCTTGCCCACTGTTTCCGAGCGCGTAAAAATAGGTGTTCTGCGAGCCGGGGAAATCATAGGTCGTAAAAACGCTGTCAATGAGCGTAAAGGCTACCTCTTTTTCACCATCGGGACTCCGCGTGTAGCCCGCGTAATCCTCAAAGTCACTGCTCGCCGTCAACGCCAGAAACTCGACACCGGGAACATTGATGCTCTCAAAAGTATAGTTGAAGACAGTGGGTGTGGCAACGGGTTGATCGTCCTGTACCGGCCTGGCGATAAACCCGTGTGTTCGGCCGTCCGCTGATTCATAGTGTCCGACGACAGAGCCGTCCTGATTGACATTCCACCCCTCCGTACTAACGCTGCCCGGAACCTTAAAGTCCTCCAACCCTTCCTGGAATGTGCCGACATAGGTGAGCGGGACCTCCCCCACCGGTTTGGCGCGTGCAACGACAACCCTTGCATCGTTAATACCGTGCACAAAAAAGTACTCTAGATCGGCTGCTCTTGGAAGGTCGATGGATACTAACCTGCCAGCCGGGGTACGTATGTATGGATGGTATACACCTTCAGCACCTACGTAGCTGCCCACCACACCACCGCTCGCGTTCACAAAATCAGCGTATGTTGCCACTGCCCCGGGGAACTCAATAATTGTGTCCCCTGTGAATCCACGGCGAACCCCAGAAGCATCTATAAAATTACCCGTTAGTGCCCCGGTCGCGTCACTAATACCGTATATCTCCGTTTGGATGGCACCGGGAAAATCGTATTGCCGCAACTCGCTATTTTCCATGATGACACCGTGGGACAGACCGTTGCTATCCTCGTAGTGTCCGGCAGCGCGCCCATCATTACCGAGCGCGTAGAAATAGGTGTTCTGAGATCCGGGGAAATCGTATGTCGTAAAAACACCATCAATCAGCGTAAAAGCGACGATTTTTTCACCATCGGAACTCCGCGTGTTGCCCGCATAATCGTCGAAGTCGCTACTGGCAGTCACCGCTAAGAACTCTACACCCGGAACATCAATAGTCTCAAAAGTATAGGTAGAGCTGACTTGTGCAGCGGTGTTGCTTAGGAAAAAGGTATTGAGACACATGAACAGCGTGAACATGTAAAACAGACTGGTTTTGGTGGGATTGTGCATAAAGAAAACCTTTCTTGCGGTGGAATAAGCGTGGACGTGATTAGCCGATTTTCGGCAAATCCAACAATTTATGGTTGATTCTAAAAATAATAGGACTTACGCAGTTGAACGGTAAAATCCAATTCCTTCCGCTACGCGGAACCTATATCTCCATTTCAATGACCTGCCGACACGATTTGGCAATTTGTCAGGGCCCTGTCAGGTCTAAAAAAAAATTCAACCAAGCATCAGGGGGGGCATCGTTGGTGGATGTCCCTCTGAACCCTGATGGGACCTAGCTTCAGAGCATTTGTAGATTTTTACCACCCAACAGAAGGTGCGTATAGACAGTCTATTGACCTGACAAATACGCACTATTTATGAACCGTTTTTCACTGAAATGGCACCATAACCTCGCCAAATGTCAGGGCTTTGTCAGGTCCCTGACAGGTCGAAACTCTGAAATGCGTAAGTCCTGAATAAATGGACACTGTCGCCTCCCGGTAGGTGCGGTTTGTAACCGCACCGAATAGGCGCAGTTAGAAACAGCGCCTACCAAACGAGAGAACGGTAGTTTCGTTTTCCTAACCACACCGGGTTGGAGTGTCTCATTAATTCTAAAATCTACTATAGATAACTTGAGTTGCTACTCATTGAAAATCCATCAAAACCTGTAGGTCGAGATTCATATCTCGACACCAAACCGTCGATTTTGGAAAATCGACCTACAAAAATGATACTATTTGCACAGGGATTATGGACTATTGGTTTGAATATACTGGCTACTAGCAACTTGGGCTCGAAGTACGTTACTTCATTACTACCATTCGTCGGGTCTCAGAGAAATCATCAGCGAGAAGCTGATAGAAGTAAACCCCACTTGCCACAGATTGACCGGTGTTATCTTTGCCATCCCAGTAGGCTGCACGCTGTCGAGATGTGTAAGCCCCTGCCGCCTGTTTTCCAACATCAATGGACCGAATTAACTCGCCCTTAACGTTGTAGATTCGTACGGTTACGGAGGCATCGTCAGCGAGATAGTAGGGTATCCATGTTTCGGGATTGAAAGGGTTGGGGAAATTCTGCATCAAACTGGTGCGTTTGATATTCCCAAGAGTCGTGAAGTACTTGCTTTGTGGCTCAACCGAACGAAGTTCATACTGGGGATTCCATCTGGCATCCCTGTCATTGCCGGGGTCGTTGGAGAGGTTCTTCAGACCTGCACCATCGCCAAAGACAAGGTATATCTCTCGCTTTCCATCCCGTCTGGTCTCGAATAAGATCCGCCTCCCTTTGGCGGACCAAATGGGCTTACTATCCGTTTTCTCGTGGTTGCTGAGATTGATCTGATTGTTCCCATCGGGATCGGACCTATAAATCTCCCAATTGCCATCGCGTTTGGTTTCAAAGGCGATGCCACCCGGGGACCACTTAGCTCGTCGGTCATCGGCCTCATTTTCGGTGATCCGGGTAAGGTTTTGTCCATTAATGCCTACGGTATAAATTTCCCAGTTGCCATCCCGCTTCGATTGGAACACGACTGCTGTCCCATCCGGCGACCAACTTGGCAATATGTCCTCTGCTTCGTGGTTGGTGAGGTTTATCTGATTTTTGCCGATCGTTCGTTTTTCAGCGTCCCCAATATAAATATCCATCTGGGCTCTATCGTTGATTTTGTTGCGTTCGCTCTGAAAAGTGATTTTGGTGCCGTCAGGGGACCAGGATCCTGCCTGATCTTGACCAACCCCTTCAGCGTTTGCATTTGTTATGTTAACCAAGGCACCCGGCTTGCCTCTTGCATCTAGCGTGAGGAGCCCTATGTCCCAGTTGTCAGCGTTTGGAAATCCTGTGGAGTAGAGTAGAAGCCGCGGTTCTCCCGCAGGTGCCCATCGGGGCTCAGACAACTTCGTCCCCGGTCCATCGGGCGGTCCTGTCAGGTTCGACTGTTTCGGCTTTGCAGGGTCGGTGAGATCAACGATAAAGATATCAAAGCTCTCGCCACCGCGCACATTGGCGTCGAAAACGATGAATTTGCCATCGGGCGACCACTCAGGGACGAACACCTTGGCTTTGTTTCTTGTGAGTTGCTTAATCTCACCGTCGTCATACAACAGATGCACCTCATCGTCACCAGAGCGGTCAGAGATAAAAGATGCCATTGGCACCTGGGCGTATGCCGGACCGATAAGCAGGAGGACGAAGCTTCCCAAGAGGGTAATAATAATGATACTTTTACGTGACATTGTTAGCTCCTTTCCAAAGATAGTAAACTCCTTTCAACAAAGATGAGAGATTTCTGGAAAATGATGGTGCGAGTGTAATGGAGGGGATAAATCCAAAACTCCATTACACCTCACCACACAGATGGTTTTACTGAGTGACCGCCGGTGTTCCACCACGTTTTAGAATGCCCCAAGTGGTTGCGAGTTTCCCTTTGCTCTCAACAGAACGGGGATCTTTTCTCGGAAATTCGGTGGGCCACGGATCATCGTCCGGCAGCTCGTCTTGGTCTTGGCTGAGTAGCAGCTGATCAAGGTTATGCGGCTGCTGTCTCGGGGAGGAACGTACAACGTGGAGACCGCGTTCTTTCGCCTCCCATTCAACAATCGTCAGAGGTGGCACGCCTTGGCTGAGCCACTTGTAAATGCCGGCATCGAAGACGTCACGCCAGTTGCCCAATCCACGCCCCATGAAGTCCGGGTCCGCGGTGTGCTCGGTGGTGCCGATTTGGCCGTCGAACTGCAACCAAAAAGCATCAGTACCGGTGTTGCCGTCGCTTTTGCCTCTTGCGTAGATGTAATAGGTGCCTTCTTCGCACCAGAACTCAACTTGCCACCATGCCGTTGGGTCCGCCACCGGTGGATTCACCGCGCCACCGATAAATTGAAATGCGAGACCGTTAGAGGCGTCAGCATCTCGTGCAAATGCCGTATTCTCTGGTGATGTCTCACCGTAATCTCTGATTGTTTCTGCGCTGATGACAACCTCCGTGATTGCAGCAAAGCTGCTAGCAGCCATACCGAAAACGCAAAGTGCCATAAGTGTGCAGAGTAATAAACTTGGTGCTCTCATTATTAGACAACCTCCTAAATAGGTTATTATTTGGTGTATACAGATACAAACGAACTGTCCTCCCCGCAAATCTTCTTCCATATAACTTTATCAGGGTTGAACCCTGATGAAATCGGGAGCTGAAGTGCTGATAGCTGCAGGGATTTCTAGCCCCTTTGTAAAATCAGTGTAGCATTAAGCACTACATTTTATCAAAAATTTTTGAATAATGCAACCCTTAAAATGAATCAAAAATCATTAATCTAATTTTATGAATTCTAATTTCCCGATCGGATGTTTACGCTCGCTTAGTTTGGAGAACAGATACTTACGCTACTAATCCGGCAAAATCAGAACGAAAAGTCCTTGAGATGTTTTTCGGTTTTTGATACACTACTGCGAATTACTACGAAGTTGGAGCGAGTAAGGACGAATCTATCGGTTCGTTTTGTCGGAGATACACACAGATACACCGCCACTTTGGGAGGGTTGAATGTCAGAAGCGGTCAGTGACACGACGGTCGAAAACTACAAAGGTATCTTACAACAGTATTGTCAGAAATGGGCGTTGGGCGGTTTAATCTATGAAACGGATCAGCAGGGAACGCCCAATGAGCCGAGTTGGATCGTTACTGTCAAATATGGGGAAACAACCTACACCACGCCTGCACCAATTCGTGGGTCCAAGCGCTGGGCGGAAAAGATGGCAGCCAAGCAGATCCTAGAACAGATAGAATCCCACCAAGAAGCGTTTTTGGCAGGTTCTTCTGAGTCCCAATCACATCAAGATCATTCCGCCGAAGCAACTGAAATACAAGAACCGCCTACAGAAGTATCGTCGCGAGATCCCCTCTGTGTGCCGACCGAGCTTGTGACCACAGCACTTGGCATAGCTAACCATCGGTTGGTTGGGGTGCAGCGCGGCACCCGCTATCGTGGCTCGGTAGAATCCAAGCAGGGCAACCAAGCGTTTGCACAACAGCTAGCAGCGCTCACAATGCAGATTGTACGTGAGGTTGCCGACGCTGCGGAGGCTTCCGGTGTGAAGTTTGATGATACGTGCCAATCTGATGGCGATAAATGATGAATGTGATACTGAAAAAGGAAGGAATAGATAATGTCTGATAACCCGAAGCATACGAACCGGCTCATCAATGAAACGAGCCCCTACCTTCTACAACACGCGCACAATCCTGTCGATTGGTATCCGTGGGGTGAGGAAGCACTTGTGCAAGCCAAACAGCGGGACAAACCAATTTTATTGAGCATTGGTTACGCTGCCTGCCACTGGTGCCATGTCATGGAGCACGAATCTTTTGAGAACGAACAGATCGCTGCGGTCATGAATGAGCATTTTATTAACATCAAGGTGGATCGTGAAGAGCGTCCAGACTTGGACGAAATCTACATGAATGCGGTCCAAATGCTTACGGGACAAGGCGGTTGGCCCATGACGATGTTTCTCACGCCGGAACTGAAGCCATTTTACGGCGGCACCTACTTTCCTCCCGATAACCGTTACGGTCGTCCGGGATTTCCGCGTGTGCTACTCGGTGTTGCGGAGGCGTACAGGGAACGTCGTGATGCGGTGGGAGAACAAGCGGATCAGATTATCGCCAATCTAAATCAGTTATCGGCAATGGAGGGACACGGTCATCAATTGACAACTGACATACTGGATCAGGCGTATCAGGATTATCTATCTCGATTCGATCATCATGAGGGTGGGTTTGGGAGTGCACCTAAGTTTCCACCGAGTATGGGCCTCCTGCTGTTGTTACGGCATTGGCATCGGACGGATAACCCTAACGCGCTGAATATGGTCGAAGTCACACTGGAGAAGATGGCGCTTGGTGGCATGTATGATCAGCTTGGTGGTGGATTCCATCGCTACTCAGTTGATGAGAGGTGGCTTGTCCCACATTTTGAGAAGATGCTGTATGACAACGCTTTATTGAGTGTTGCTTATATGGAAGCCTATCAGGCAACGGGGAAAGCCTTTTATCGCCAAATCGCTGCGGAAACGCTAGACTACGTTTTGGCTGAGATGTACGATGTGGAGAAGGGTGGATTTTACTCAACACAGGATGCCGACAGTGAAGGGGTCGAGGGTAAATTTTTTGTCTGGGAGCCGGACGAAGTGGAACGCCTGCTTGGGGAGGAGAAAGCCAAGATCTTCTGCGAATATTATGATATTACCGCACTTGGCAATTTTGAACACAAAAACATTTTACATGTTCAGACTCCGACCGAGTTGTTTGCTAGAAAACTGAGAATGGATCTGGGCGAGATAGAGGACATACTTGCCGAAGGACGACGGAAACTCTTTGAGGTCCGTGATCAACGAATTAAGCCCGGCTTAGACGACAAAATTCTCACAAGTTGGAATGGTTTGATGATTCGGAGCATGGCGATGGGGTATCAGATCCTCGGTGATGAGCGTTATCGGGAAGCGGCAGAAAAATCTGTTAGGTTTGTTCTGTCGGAACTTTCTCAGGATAATGGGTTGTTGCTCCGTACGCACCGTGCTGGCAAAAGCCACTTGAATGCTTACCTTGAGGATTACTCTTACTTCGTTGCTGCTTTAATCAATCTCTATGAGGCAACCTTTGTCCTTGAGTGGCTGAAAGAGGCGGAACGGCTGAATCAGATTATGATTGATCAGTTCTGGGATGAAGCGAACGGTAGCTTCTTCTTTACTAGCAAGAACCATGAAACCCTCATCGTCCGATCGAAGACCGGTTATGACGGCGCAACTCCGTCCGGCGTGTCGATGGCGATCCATAATCTGCTGCGGCTTGATAAACTCCTCAATCGCCCAGATTTTCGGGAAAAGGTGGCGACTACCATTGATGTCTATTACCATCAGATTGAGCATTCGCCCAGCGGATCGGCGCAGATGCTGTGCGAACTCGATTTTCTGTTGTCTACACCTAAAGAGATTGCGATTGCTGGTCAGCAGGAGAATGAGGATACGCAGGCTGCATTGGCAGCTGTTCATAGCCGTTATATTCCCAACAAGGTGATCGCTTTGGCTAGTGATGGAGAGGGTGTCGGCGATTTGATTCCACTGCTTGAAGGCAAAACGCAGATTGATGGCAAGGCGACGATCTATGTGTGCGAGAACTACACTTGCCAAGCACCGACGACAGAGGTGGAAGAACTGGCTGAGCTGCTTCAGTAGGGGGACTGCCCTAGGGGTACAGTCGGTAGATGACACAAGGAGTTTACTGTGAACGAAGATGAACTTGAACGAAGAGAACAGGCGTTACTTTATTTGCTTGAGGGAGAAACGCATCAGATGCGCGGTGAGTTTGGACGCGCTATTGCATTGTACATGAAGTCAATTGCCCTTTATCCAACTGCGAAAGCGCACACTTGGCTTGGTTGGACCTATAGCATGATGGGGCGATTCCAAGACTCGATTGATGAGTGCCACAAAGCGATTCGGTTGGACGCTGATTTTGGTAACCCCTATAATGATATCGGTGCGTGTCTCATTCAACTCGGCGAATATGACGCGGCTATCCCTTGGTTGGAGAAAGCGATTGAAGCACCGGACTATGAGGCGCGGTGTCATCCGCACATGAATCTTGGGCGTGTTTGGGAGCATCGGTTGGAATGGGATAAGGCGATCGAAAGCTACAAACGCGCTTTATATGAAAGCCCTGATTACGAGCCCGCATTTGTCGCGCTTAGGACGTTGCGGGCGAAGTTGAATTAGGTAGGACTTACGCAGTTGGACACGATTGCTATATTTTTCGAGAGTTGGGCAGTTTAGACAATTTTCCGTAGGTTGGGTTGAACGGAAATCCACAGCCAAACGGTATTCACATAAACAGACCTACCCTTTCGGAGAGACGGTCGTCGCAGAAAAAACAAGAGAAACCCAATACCCACACCTGTCTCAATCGGCGACATGGGCAGCTCCCTCTGAAGTTGGGTTTCACTCACGATTGCAGAACAGTGAGTTTTCGTGGGTTTTCCCAGCGAGTTGTCGAGTATGGAAACTCGACCTACAGACATAGTATGTTTTATATGCCCTCAGCGAGTTGTCGAGTATGGAAACTCGACCTACAGGCATAGTATGTTTTATATGCCCTCAGCGAGTTGTCGAGTATGGAAACTCGACCTACAGGCATAGTATGTTTTATATGCCCTCAGCGAGTTGTCGAGTATGGAAACTCGACCTACAGGGATAGCAACACAAATTGTCCAAACTACAGTAATGAACCAATGAACCAACTACCCGACGCCGTCAAAAACCGATCGCTCTTTTCAAACTACTATCTCGACTCTCTCATCGTCGAACAACCCCAGTGGGCACAAACGCCCGACATCGAATCGGACTACGCAGCAATTAAGAACCTCTTCGATGCTGTCGCACCGGATGCCGAACTCCTCAAAGAGGCGCAAACTGAACGCCAATTCATCCAACCGCTACTTGAACAGTTAGGGCATATTTTCGAGGTACAACCCACCCTCCAAACATCACAAGGAACCAGAGAGCCCGATTACGCCTTCTTTGCATCGGAGGGTGTCCTCAAAACAGCACAGTCCCACATCAACACAAACCAGTTCTTCAAAACCGCCCTCGCTGTCGGTGATGCCAAAGCGTGGTCGCGCAACCTAGATCGGAAAGCGCAGGGCGGAGGGGACCCGTTCACCAATCAAAATCCCAGCTACCAGATCGACTGCTATCTGCGCGGAGCGGATAAAGACTGGGGCATCTTGACCAATGGGAGGCAGTGGCGACTCTACCATCGTCAGACCAGTTATCGGCTCGATAGCTTCTACGAGGTAGACCTCGCCGCACTACTGACCCAAAACCGAGACCTAGAGGCCTTCCGCTATTTCTACTGCCTCTTTCGGCGCGACGCCTTCATACCCGATGCGAGTGGGACCTCCTTCCTCGACCGCGTATTGATGGAGAGCCAACAGTACACCGTCGGCGTTTCCGATGACCTGAAAAACCGTGTCTACGATGCGCTACGTCTACTCATTGATGGTTTCCTCAACTATCCCCGCAACCGTTTCGACACTGCTAACCCGCCGCTCGGTGAAATCCACACCAACTCCCTGATTCTACTATACCGTGTCCTGTTTATCCTCTACGCCGAAAGTCGGGATTTGCTACCACTCAACAATCGCGATTACGCGCTACAGTACAGCCTCGACTATCTGGCAACCGACATCCATGAAAAACTAGATGGCGGTATCGCCTTCGCACCGGGAGCAAGCCGTTATTGGACAGGGCTGCGGCAGCTATTTACGCTCATCAACGACGGTTGGGAAGACCATATCCCGCAGTATAACGGCGGACTTTTCAATCCGAAGCAGCATCCGTTCCTTGAACGTTATGAGATTGACGACAACGCGCTGGCACAGGTCATCGAACTCCTAACACGGACAGAAAAGGGTGAACGCATCGCCTACCGTGACCTTGATGTGCGCCATCTCGGAGATATCTACGAAGGCTTGCTCGAATATCAACCGCAAATTGCCGATCAAGATCTGAGTATCGTTTCAAAGAAGGGAAGCGAGACGGTCGCGCCGAAATCCTCTCCCAATCAGGAGGTTGCCTACTCAGAGGGAGCGGTCTACCTTCTGACCGACAAGGGTGAGCGGAAGGCGACCGGGAGTTACTACACCCCCGATTATATCGTCCGCTACATCGTCGAAAACACGCTTGCACCGCTCTGTGAGGGCAAAACCGTTGACGAAATCCTATCGCTCAAAATCCTCGATCCCGCCACAGGGAGCGGTCATTTCCTCGTCGGCGTTGTCGATTACCTCGCCGAAGAGCTGATCACGCATCCGGACGCGCCATATATCACCGAAACGACAGACGCAGAGACGGAGCTCGCCTATTGGCGGCGGCGTGTTGTCGAGTCGTGTGTTTACGGCGTGGATCTCAACCCGATGGCGGTGGAGTTGGCGAAACTCTCACTCTGGCTCCACACCGTGGCAAAGGGAGAACCGCTCTCGTTCCTTGATCATCACATCCGCTGCGGCAATTCCTTAATTGGAGCAAAAATTGAAAGCTTACCAAACCTGCCGGAACTGAGGGGAAAACGCCGCCGCAGTGCAAGCCAATCCCAGACAGAGATTCTGATGGAGTTTCCTTTCACCGACAGGGTAGCAACCGCCATCGGACACTACCTGATGATCGAGGAGATAGAGAGCCGCACCGCCAAGCAAATCCACGCGAAGGAAGACAAATTAGAGACTGCCCAAAAGATGCTCCGCTCTCACAAAGGCGTGGCAAATCTCTGGACAAGCATTTACTTCGGAAACGATGTATCCCAATCCACCTATCATCAGGCATTGAATGCGCTCCGCTCTCAAAACACCGACATCCTTGAAAACCTGCTCTCCTATCAGCAGGCGCAAGAGATTGCAGCGGAGAAACAATTCTTCCATTGGGAGATTGAGTTCCCGGAGGTGTTTCGCGATAAATATGGACGGGAGAAGGATAATCCGGGATTTGATGCAGCAATAGGGAATCCACCTTACATCCGACAGGAAGCGTTAGGCGATGCCAAGCCGTTTCTTGCGACATATCAGACCTACAGCGGTATCGCTGATCTTTATGTTTATTTCGTCGAACAAGCCCATGAATTGATGCGAGAACATGGACGATTCGGCATGATCACGTCGAATAAATTCATGCGAGCGAAGTATGGAAAGAGCTTACGTGCCTATCTTTCAACGAACACTGTGCTGAATGAAATTGTCGATTTTGGTGAGTTACCTGTTTTCGAGGGGGCCGCCGCTATGACCGCAATTCTCTTGACCCTACGCGAATCTGTGGACATACAAACGTTCCGACTCACCCAAATACAGACGCTTGATTTTGATTCGTTGCAAGCAGAAGTTGACCGCATCGGTGAGCAGCTCGATCAGGATGCGTTGGGTGAAAATTGGACATTAGCCACTGCGGATGAAATCAAGATTTTGAACAAAATCAGGGAAAGCAGCATAACCCTCACCGAATACTGTGATGGACAGATTCAGTATGGAATCAAAACAGGATTCAACGAGGCATTTATTATTGATGCTGCAACACGCGACTACTTGGTTGATGAAGATCCCAGATCAGCAGAAATTATTAAACCGTGTGTCGTTGGGGATGATATCCGCAAATATGAAATTCAGTTTCGTGAACGGTATCTGATCTGGACCTATATCGGTGTGCCAATTGAACAATATCCCGCTGTTTTGAACCATCTCAAGCAATTCCAGGAGCAATTAGAGAAACGACAAGATCAAGGAGACCATTGGTGGGAGTTGCGGAGTTGTAGTTACTACGATGACTTTGAAAAGCCGAAAATTGTCTATCCTATAATTGCAAAGGAACCACGGTTCTCTTTGGATTTGGACGATTATTTTGTAAATGACAAGTGTTTCATTATTCCTCAACATGATTGGTATTTTCTCGCGTTACTTAATTCTTACCTACTTTTTGAAATCGCGAAACTCAGCGTTTCCGTACTTGGAGATCCAAATGCAGGCGGCAGATTAGAACTTCGAGCGGTACATCTACAACATCTTCCCATCCGCCGTATCAACTTCACCACCCCCACCGACGAACGGGACCGCCAACTCGAAAAAGCCAAAACCCTTTACCAACGCTGCCTCGACAAAGGGAGCACCGACTGCGTCCTCGGCTTCGTGAGGCACCATCTCTCCGCCGATCCAGAGCGCTCCGATGTCGTCCATGACCTGCTCGCCTTTCTTGCGGCGGGGATGGTTGAGATGAACAGAGAAAAAGGAGAGGAGATTCGCGGTTTCCTACATTGGCTGGAACAAGAAATCAAGGTCGAAATTGATACGCTCAAAAACAAGACCGCGATTCAGGGTTACTTCGAGCTGTCATTTGGGGAACTGCTTGAGATTCTTAAGAAAAATCGCCAATCCATCGCGGTTGATCCATCGGACCGAAGTTTCCAAGAATCGTTGAAGCGTGAATTTGCAAATAGCCTCACCAAACTCAACCCCTTACTTGCCCGCATCCAACAAACTGACGCGCTGATTGATCAGGTGGTCTATCAACTCTACGGCTTAACCGACGATGAAATTGCTGTTGTAGTCCAGTAGGTTGGGTTTCTAGCCCAACTTTTGCTCTAATGAACCGATGAATCCCGTACTATAAATTAAAAGGCGTTGCTCAGTTATAGGCTCTCGACAATAACCAGACATAAAAAAGGTTGCCATTATGCGAAAATGATGGAAATAAGTAGATATAGGCTAATTGGGATAAAAAAAGGGACTCGCTCTCGCGAATCCCCGGGTAAAGTTAGCTGTGCTTGTTATTGGTTAAGTGCGATTACCTCTTTTATTCGAGGTGCTTGAAGTTTACTATTTATCTGACCTTGCTGATTTCTTTGCTGCTTTACCTGCGGTGTGAGACTTACCTTGTTTACTGTGCCTTTCTTGTTTACCGTATCTTTCCTCAAGGATCTTTTTTGCGACGGTGAAGGCTTTTTCTTCACTAATAGTTCCAGGCTTGGGTGGCCCCTTGATTGTTCGTTCTCTAGGCATTACTGTAGTCTCCTTGAAGTAAATTTTGATGTGTTTGATACTCTTAACGCCTTTAACCAACTACTTAGCAAAGTAACATAATCTCTAAAAGTTAACCGATCGAGATCTAATTCATTTGCTTGAATCATTCTAGGCAGATCAGATTGAAACTCTTGATAGTGATCCCAAATAGAACTTCCACTTGGTATCAATGTACGCTTTGATGCGTAATTCAGCCAATCTCGTACAAGATTTATAGCTTCTAGCGGATCATTGTTGTGAGATTTAGCATCTTGCCCGGCAATATCAGATATAAACACCTGATAGCGATAAGGTTCCTTGTCAAGTATGAGGCAACTCTTTCTCTTTTGATTTTTTTCACCGTATCTCTTAGCACCCAGGAAAACACCTAACTCTAGTGGCATGTTAAATCGTGGTAAACGTGTTTTCTGATCTAGTTCTGTCCTTGATAAATCATGAATTCCATAGCGAGATTCAGCAATAATCCTGTAAATCTTATCAATCCGAACTTGGCTTCCATCTTCATTTTCTTGAGCGCAACGTGCAACGAAGCCACAATCGTGTACTGCAAATACTATGGCATAGAATAAAGGCTTATATTGATCATCGAATGGGCAGTTTATAAATACGTGGTCACTATAAACTGATGTTGGCATGTTTAACCCTTTCTTTCATATATAGTTTACTATATATGTAGTTTTCGTTCAAGTGTTTTTCAAAAGATTTAGGGCTATTTAATTTTCCATTTTGGGTCATGCCCCGCAGTTTGTAGTAGCGCAATTCATTGTGCATCTTTAAGGTAGTAGGCATACGCCGTATGCCGTAACTCTTTCATACTTACAGACCCTGTAGGTCGAGATTCACATCTCGACACCAAACCGTCGATTTTCCAAAATCGACCTACAAGAATGATGCAATTTGCACAAGGTTAGGAAACCTCGCCTACCGGGGCTGGAAAAATCCGGGCTATCACCCCGGTAGGTGCGGTTATAAACCACCCCGCATCGGCGCAGTTGGAAACAGCGCCTACCAAACGGGAGAACGGACGGCGCAGTTGAAAACAGCACCTACCAAACACGGAGAGCGAAAGTGTCTATTTATTTTTATGATTCACTATAAATCAAAATAAGGAGGAAACTATGGCGATTTTGGAAGGTGGTCAGATTATTACAAAGGTCCTGAAGCAGGAGAATGTGGAATATCTCTTTACGCTCTGTGGTGGGACAATCGAATCGATTTATGAAGGGTGTCTGAACGATGGCATCAAGATCATTGATACGCGTGTAGATCCATCTGCGACGATGATGGCGGATGCGTATGCGCGGGTCACTGGGGGTGTAGGTGTTAGTGGTGTTACGCGTGGACCGGGGCACGCTGCGATGATCTACGGGCTAGCAACGGCACATATGCTGGGTAGCCCACTGTATTCAATAAGTGGTAACAGCGATGCGGATCAGATCGACATGGGTGGTTCTCAGGAATATAACCAGACCGGGTTGGTCAAGCCGATTACCAAGTGGACGCGCTTGGTCGCACAGACCGAACGGTTGCCGGAGTATGTCGGCACCGGATTCCGCAAGGCGTTGGGTGGGCGTCCTGGGCCCGTTCACCTGAATGTTCCCTACGACGTTTTGTACGACAAAATAGACGATGCGGAAATCGATTATCCTGAACCGGCAAACTCTCGTGCGAATGGCAGAGTCCATGGCGATCCGGAGCAGATAGATCGCGCCTTGAAATTGTTGGCAGGTGCGAAAAGTCCGGTTATTATCGCCGCGGGTGCAACTCATTGGCAGAACGCTGCGGGCGCACTCCTAGATTTTGTGGAGGCAACAGGAATACCGTTTTTCTCACGGGGCGGTGATGTCAACGCAATTACTCGTCCGCATCCACTGTTTTTTGGAATGGCGAGTACTCGATTTGGCAATGCGTCAAAGGAGCTCCGCAACGCAGATGTGGTGCTTGCGTTGGGGATTAAATTCGACACAAATATCAGCTACGGCAAACCGCCGCTGTTTCACGAGGAGGCTAAGTTTATCTGCGTCGATATTGATGCCGAGGAGATGGGTAAGAATCGTTCCTTTGACGTTGGTATCATCGGTGATTTACAACCGGTCCTGAATGAGATGACCAACGGTGTTTCCCGGCACGATTTTCACAAGCCGACAGATTGGGTTGATCGGTTGAATCTCGTCCGTCAAGGTTTTCGGGAGCGACTCGCTGAAGCGGAGAATTCAGATAGCGTTCCTGTTCATCCGCTGCGTATCTGTAAGGAGGTACGTGAACTGTTCGGCGATGATGCGACAATTTCCCTTGATGGCGGGGATGCCTCACTCTTTTCACACATGGCGCTTGATCACTATCACCCACCCTACTTACTGTTCACAGGTCCCATCGGTGGTATTGGGCAGGGCGTACCGTTTGCGTTGGCTGGTAAGGTAGCAAGGCCCGATCATCCGAGTGTGCTGATCACCGGTGATGGCTCCTTCGGATACGGTATTATTGAGTATGACACCGCACTCAAGCATGACTTGCCGATTATTTCAGTTGTCTCAAGTGATGAGGCGTGGGGGATTGTGAGGCACCCGCAAATCCAGCGTTACGGTTTAGATCGCGCCGTTGCGACGGATCTGCGGGCGGTTAGTTATGAGCGGGTTGCCGAAGCACTAGATTGTTACGGCGAGCTTGTTACGAAGCCGGATGAGATTGGACCAGCCCTGCAGCGCGCCGCCGACTCAGGCAGACCAGCGGTGATTAATGTCCCCACAATCTTCACAAGTGCGGCGGCGTACTGCCCGCAATAGGCTCTTGGCTCATGTAAAAAGAAACTGCAAAACACGAAGAGAAACCGAGTTTTTCCGAAAAAACTCGGTTTCTGTTGCATTATTTCTTAACCAGGACTTACGCAGCTAAACGGTTGAAGCCCTGTAGTTCGGCGATTCATCGCCGAAGGACCCTGTCCCCAACGCCCGATGAATCGGGCAACTACAATTGAAGTGCGCAAGTCCTATTAAGATGAGCCTAAGCTTTTAATGCGCTTCCCAAGAGGTCCGTTTCAGGGGATCGTGGACGCTAATTGTGAGCGAAGGACCAAAACCCTCGATCTCTAAACGTAGATTATCCCCGTCCTGAATCGGTGCCAAGGCGTAGTGGTGGGTTCCTGTGGATACGACGTTCCCGGGTTCAAGCGTTACGACTTTCGTAACCTCTTCCAACACCTCCGGTATGAAACGAGCCATGGAGTCAGAATTGAAGTCGTGCCGCAGTTCGTCATTGACCCAGAGTTTGATTCCGAGGTCGTTTGGATCGGAAACCTCGTCGGCGGTGACTAGTGCGGGGCCCATCGGTGCGAAGGTATGCCAGCTTTTTCCGAGGAAGAAACCGCCGGGTAGACCGCGCGCAGACACATCGATAAATTGGGTGTAGCCAAAGACATGATCCATCGCTTCATCTTGCGACAGGTGGCTTGCCGTTTTGCCGATGACTACGCTGAGTTCAGGCTCGAAGTGGAAAACGGTCGCGTTTGTCTCGGGCAGTTGAACCGTATCGTCTTTTCCGATGATACCGGTGGGAGATTTGAGGAAGGCGTTAAATTCTCCCCGATCGGGAGCAGCGGGTTCTATGTAATTGCCGGCAAGACAGACCAATTGATTGGGTCTGGGCAGGGGAGCTCTGAGACGAACATTATCGAGCCCTGTCCCTGCGTTTCCTTCGGCAGCTTGGGCAATCTGTGGTTGTAGATTGTCCCAATCGTTGATAAGTGTTTCGATAAGTTCTTGGGGGCTGTGGTAAGAAATACCGTCCAGTGCTGAAGCCACATCAACAATTTGATCGCCGTTGATTACGCCTAGCTGAAAGTCATTGAAAAATGCAAGTTTCATCTGATATTTTTCCTTTCGATCTCTGATGATAGTACAGGTAGAACTTACGCAGTTAAATACCTTTTTCGATTGTCAACTCTAATGTTGATAACTCTAAAAACATAGAGGCTTAATGGCGTTTGGCAGTAGTGGAAATTTTTTCACCTGCGGTAGAATCCATACAATTATGTCGTATAATTTTGGAACGACTTTGATTAAACAGGTAAAGATTTAAGAGGTTACTGAGTCCGCGTACAACGAATACCGTAGTTGCCGTACGTGTTCGAGGGTAAAGCCCAGTTGCGAAGAGCGACGCGCATGAGTCTCGGACCATAGTTCCACGAACCACCGCGCAACACGCGAGCTGTTGTAGCACTTGTAAAATAATCTGTAATACCTGTTATAGTGCCGCCTGCGATTGGGTTAGCACAAGGGGAACGTGCGTAGAAGTCCGCTTGATATTCATCTAAGCACCACTCCCACACATTGCCCGCCATATCATACAGACCGTACCCGTTGGGCGGATACTTACTGACAGGTGTCGTATTACCAACATTTCTCCCGTAGTTCGCCTTACTGCTGTTGATGCCCCCCGCCCACGGATACATTTTGCCCGACAAGCCACCCCGCGCCGCATACTCCCACTCTGCCTCTGTTGGCAGTCGCTTCCCGACCCACTGGGCGTAAGCCATCGCTGCATACCAACTCACGTACACAACCGGGTGGTCCGCTTTCTCACTGGGATAGTCATTCCCATTCCAGTGTCTCAAGTACCCTCCATCGTAGAATCGTCTATCAATGCGATCTTTTTGCCACTGTGGGTTGGCATCAACGAACTTCTTATATTGTGCACTGGTCACCTCATATTTGTCCATATAGAAAGCATCAATATAGACCGTGTGCACCGACTGTTCATCGTTATCTCCCTCTGGGGCATTGCTCCCCATCTGAAACTCACCGGCGGGAATCAGCACCATCCCCTCAGGAGGCGGCTCTTTGGTCTCCGGTAAATCGGTCTTCACAAAAAATTTCCTCCACTAAAAGCTTTTTAGCTGAACTTTGACGTACTCCCAAACCTAAAGGATTGGGATTCTTACGAGTCCCTTGCCAATAGGAGTCGAATTGTGCTATCAACAAGGATTGCCCGACGAATCGGGACTTACGTCCTCTCCTTCATGGGTTGACGCCCCAACCCTATAGATGTTAATTGCAGCGTTGCGGTCTCGGTCATGCACCGTACCACAATCGTTACACTGCCAATTTCTATCCCGCAGATTCAACGCTTCATTAACAGTACCACAAACCGAGCAAGTTTTACTGGAAGGATACCACTTATCAATGAAAACTATTTTGACACCCTTTTTGGCTGCAATGTATTTCAACTTATTGACGAAATCGGCGAACCCCAGATCGCTGACCTTACGCCCCCAGAGGGCTTTCATACCCTGTAGGTTTAAGTCCTCAAGGCGTATCTCGTCGTATTCATCAGTCAGTTGGTGTGCAAGTTTCCAGTGGAAGTCCTCTCGTTGGTTCGCTACCTTGCGGTGCTTCCGTGCCAAGTCAAGCCGTGCCCTTTCACGATTGTTTGATTGTTTTTGTTTCCGTGAATGATTACGATTGGCACGTTTGACTGCGTTTATACTCCGTTTGAAAAACTCAGGTGATTCTATGTCATGTCCGTTATGACCGGTGAGATACCGTTTGAGACCGAAATCAAAGCCTGCGATTTTACCCGTCATGACACGATTGTGGTCAGGTTCCTCATAGTCTGTTAGGATACAGATATAGATGTCACCAACGGCGTCCCGTTTAATCGTGCAACGTTTCGGGGTGCCAAGCACATCACGGGACTTGAAATAGTGATAGATTCGTTTGCCTATTTGAATCTGGTTACCGGGCAGCAGTTTCCAACCCGCTTGAAGCAGTGTGAAGGATTTATATTTACCGTGTGGCTTGAAACGGGGTCTGCCCCACGCTTTACCTTTGGTTCTGGCTTCAAACATCGCCTTATAGCCTTTGTCGATGCGGGCGGCTACGTCTTGAACCGCTTGGCTCGGTAACTGATTCCAGTGGACAAAACGAGGCAACCGTTTCAGTTTAGAGATATGGTTAATCAACCGAAACTTGCTGATATATTTACCATAGATACCGTAGTATCGACGCTGAAGCGCAACACAGTGATTCCAGACAGAAGCATGTCCTTCAATCGTCTCGTGCAATTCACGGTTGCCGTGGTTGGAATACAGTTTGAACTTGTAGGTTTTCATGGGGTTAGCTTTTTCCGCAAGGCGAGAATGCTCGGAACGGTACTGGCTTTCATATCCTTCTCACAGGCGTGTGGGAGACACCAACGGGCGTTGGGGGTGAGAAACTCCCACGAAAGCCACCATAATTATAGCATGTTTTACCGCCAATGTGAATAAAAAAACAATGCTAAAGCAATCTGTATCCCAAGCATAAATGCTTGGGTTTTAGACCTAAAGGAGTTTTCGATAAAGCTTTGGGACTTCAGGTGTGTAGGTACTAACAAGCTTGTTGTAGAACATGCCCACCTCCTTTGGATTTTTCACATATGCTCTCAACGATGATTTTCATTATAGCACGAATTGTGTGGATGTCAAAGACTTTTCGTTGGCTAACGGGGGATGACAGGAAGGGTCCTCGCTGCGCTACATGCAGAACATTTCGATCATCTGTCCATAGACACCGACAGCTTCCGAAAGTTGTGCGATGTCGATCCACTCTCCGACGGTATGTGCTTGGACGATATCGCCGGGACCGAGGATAACGAGTTGTAAGTGATGCTTGAAAGCGTGTGCATCTGTGCCAAAGGGTACCGTCCCCGCCTTCGCTGCGCCCGTGGCTTTCATCCCTGCTTGAACAATTTCGGCATCGGGCGAGACATAGAACGGCGTACCTTTCTGCGAGGTCGCTTCCAGGCCGTGCTTTTCAGCGATTTCCGTTATCATTGTGATTACATCGTCGCTGCGATCATTCGGCATTGGTCTAAAACTGAGGGTACAGACCGTTTTTGCAGCAGCGACGTTAGGGCGACAGCCGCCATCATCAAGCACCATATTGAATCCGTTCGTCGGTGGATTAAACTCTTTATTCATGAAAGATTCGTCGGTTTTGAATAACTTTGCTAGCTCTGCCATCTCAGCAAGGAAGGGGGCTATGAGGAAATTTGCTGACACCCCTTTATCTGTGCTGGTATGCGCTGCGCGTCCTTTCGCGGTTACAATGACCCGTCCGCCTCCTTTGTGAGCGTAAACAGGTGTTAATCGTGTTGGTTCGGCGATGACGCCGTGTTTGGGGCGTTCCGTATTGAAGAGTTCTGAATCTTCTGCAACTTGGCGCGCTCCTCCACCGCTAATTTCTTCGTCCGCGGTGATGACAATAAAGAGCGGTTTTTTCAAATCGGCGGCATTGACCTTTGCGCCCGCAGTAATTGTCGCGGCTAGCGGTCCTTTCATATCACAACTGCCCCGACCGAAAAGGCGGCCATCCTGAATCACTGGATCGAATGGATCCCACTCTCCCTCCAAGCCGGGAACGGTGTCAGAATGGGAAAAGAGACCGAAACCATCGGAGCCCTCTCCCTTCTTGCCCACTAGACTCACCTTTTGCTCGCCATTGGGATCGAGGTATTCTAGGTGCTCGACCTCAAACTCACATCGCTTTAGTGTATTTTCGAGGAGATCTGAAACCTCCTTATTGCTCCGCTGGCTAACGGAATTAATCGCCACAATATCCCTAGTCAGTTGAACGACATCAAGTCCCATTAAGTATGAACTCCTATCAAAAAATTTGAATCATTCTGAAAGATAAACGACTATCTCTTGCATCGTCAGCATGGATAACATGTCGTGTGAAATTTACTTTTTGAGAACAGAAACAGTGATCTCAATAGATTGCACACCCTGGATTAGATTCACAGGCGGTAGCGGCATTCCCTTCATGTTGTGGGTGATGCGATAACTGCACATGCCAATCTTTGGCAATAGTGTCGTACTATATCCGAAAGCTCTGGTGCTTATGGTTGGTCTCGCTCCGCATCTGCTCAAAACTGTGTTATGCTATCATATATTCAGCCAGAGGTCTTTGACATACTCCCACACCCTAAAGGGTGGGGATTCTTACCTGTCCCCATCCAATAGGCTGTCGAATTGCGCTATCAACACGAATTGGACAGCGAACCGCCACTTACATCCGTTCCGTCGAGGGTTGATGCCCCAACCCTGTAAATGTTTATCGCAGCGTTTCTATCACGGTCATGGACAGCGCCACAATCATCACACTGCCATGTTCTATCTCGCAAGTTCAGCGTTTCATTGATTGCGCCACAAGCCGAACAGGTCTTACTGGAAGGATACCACTTATCAATGAAAACGATTTTGACTCCCTTTTTGGCTGCAATGTATTTCAACTTCAAAACAAAATCAGCAAAGCCCAGATCACTGACCTTTCGTCCCCAAAGTGCTTGCATGCCTTTGAGGTTCAAATCCTCAAGACGGATTTCGTCATACAAGTCGGTAAGCAAGTGCGCCAACTTCCAATGGAAGTCAGTACAGAAGCGTGTCCATCTATTGTCTTGTGCAATTCACAATTGCCGTGATTGCTGTACAACTTAAACTTGTAGGTTTTCATGGTGATCAGCTTTCCGGCTTTCATATCCTGTTGCAAAGGATGCGGGAGACATCGCCAAGCGACGATGTGCAACTCTCCCGCGGAAAGCCAAGAGAATTATACCATATTTCACCTGCAAAATCAACAATTTTTAGACTAACTAACGAGGCTTGGCTGACTATATCTCCACGCTAAAGCAGTGGGGACTTGCCAGCAAGATTAGATAAAAAAATTTAGTCCCTTAGGGTCATTTAATTCTTCCGTAGCTTAATCTTCCAGTCACGGCTACGGCGGGGCAAGATGCTCCGCCTACGACCTCGGGTCATTCCGAAATCGGTCAAAAAATGGAAAACTAAATAGTCCTATTAGTCCCTTAATTTCTTGACTTTTCATTGAAACACGGTTAAAATGGTTGATGTCGCATATCCTCGGACTCGGCTTGTCTACAGATTTTTTTTGGGGATGGGAGAATTTCATGACCGTAACGCACTGTTTGCTAACAACATGACCGCAGGAGGGAGAAAATAATGGAATGGAAATTTAGAACTTACTTAATCTGCGTGCTATTTGTCGTGGGCTTCATTGCTTGCGGAGAGGATTCAGATGATGAGGCAGATAAGCAGCCCGCAAAGCCCACGACATCGGCTAGCACCGATGTCGTCGTACTACCGGAGATTGATTACGCAGTTGAGGAAGAAGCACTTCGAGAGGTTTTCACCTTGCACGCCGCCGGCATCGGAACACAGGAACCCGACGAATTTATGCCGCATTGGTTGAGAAGCGAAAGTGAAGATGTATTTGTCGCTTGGGACTTTTGGGCAGGAGCGTTTGAAAAACACCTCGGTTGGAAAGCAATCAAAAAAGGGTGGGAAGGTATTTTTCGCCTGCGCGGCGGTCCCATGACCGTTGAATTTGAAAGCGTTGCAATCGATAAACACGCCAAAAACGCGACTTTATATGGCAGTTATCGATGGGCGGTCAGCGGTGGTTTCATCGCATCGATGGTGAAGAAGGATCGCAAGGACGGATGGAAAATTCAGCAAGTTGATTATACGAATAAAAAGTTTGGAGATCAAGTTGATGAACTTAAGGATCCAGCCTATATAAATCCTCCACCCGAAGATGACTCGAAATGAACATTGGTTGAATTACCCATGTCTAGAGGACTTTGATTAACAACATGACTGTAGGAAGGAGAAAACAGTGGAGCGGAACTTTAGAGTTTACTTAACTTGTGCGCTATTTATCGTGGGCTTCATTGCTTGTGGCGGAGATTCGACCGACGACACAGATGAGCAGCCCACACAGTCGTCAACCCAGCCAACGACGGCGGGCGGTGGCGAAGCCCTACAAATTGTAGTTGATTATCCAGCCGAAGAAGCGGCAATTATCGAGGCTTTTACCCTGCACGGCGAAGCGATTGGAACCGAGGATCCCAACCAATTTATGGCTTACTGGTTGAAAAGCGAAAGCGAAGATGTATTTGTCGCTTGGGTTTTTTGGGCGGGAGCGTTTGAAAAACACCTCGGTTGGAAAGCGATCAGAAAGGGGTGGGAAGGTATCTTTCACATACGCAGCGGTAAAATGACCGTCACGATTAACAGCGTCGCGATCAATGCAACCGGCAAAAAAGCCAGTTTACGTGGCAGTTATCAATGGGCGGTCAGCGGTGGTCTGATCGCATCAATGGTAAAAGACCGCGAAGAGGGGTGGAAAATTAAACAAGTTGATTACACGGGTGAAAAGTTTGGTAAACAGGTTGATGAAATTGAAAATCCCGCGTATATGAATCCTCCACCCGAAGATGACTCGAAATGAATCTCAGCCGAATTACTTATGGATTGCGCAGCGGTTTTGGCTGTCTGTCTTGGTGGGGAATGGCACTGGGTTTATAGCGTAACCGCTGCAAGAACACCAGAAACCGAGTTTTTGCCAAGAACTCGGTTTCTCTATCCTTTTCCCGGTTGTCAGAAAAGAAAGTAAAATTCTCGCACATAAGATACACCACTACCCTCAATGATTAACCGATAATAATATGAAATCCAATTCCCGCGATAGCTGCGCCTGCATACCGGAGTAGCTGTACGCCCACCTTGATTCTCTCCGCGATAATACCAACCAAAACGCCCGCAACATGAATGCCGGCTGTACCGAGGACAAATCCGCAAGCATAGAACAGAGGCTTGGATAAAGACGGCATCTCGGTCCCGTGGGCGTGGCCGTGAAATATGGCGAAGAACCCAACAAACACCATAGCTAACACCGGTGAAAGTTTCTTGTCTAAGGCAATTGCGACACCTAGTGCTAATACAGACAAGGCTATACCTAATTCAACTGAAAATAGTGGTATGCCGTTTATTCCGAGGACTCCACCGCCGAGCATTACAAGCACAAAGGTTAATGGCACCCTCCATATAGCTTGCCCGCCCATTTGTGCACTCAGAATTCCTACGCTTAACATCGCTAGAAGATGATCAAATCCAAGAACCGGGTGCGTTAGACCTGCCATGAATCCGCCGCCGGATCCTTCGTGTGCGTACGAGATACTAGGCAAAAACGATAGAATTCCCGCTGTTGCTAGAACGATCTTCCTCATAGACTTTCCTTTCGTGACATTATATCTATGTGTTGGATTTCACGATTCGCGTTCAATCCGGCTTGAATCGCTATGCCCACTAGTTACCGGACGCGAAGCCTGCCTGCTACGTAGCAACTTGAGTTATTATAACCCAAGTTGTTAGTTATGTGCAGCACTATAAAAGTTAACCCTCTACACCCGTAGGTCGGGCATCTTGCCCGACTTACAAAGCCCCAGCGGGGCCACATGGGTCGTAACTTTGGTTAGTTCTAATAAGTGTCGAGTATGGAAACTCGACCTACAGGTTGTCTAGCAACTTGAGTTATTATACTGCACTGTGAATGTAATGGTCAATTTTTTGACGTTGCCTAAACATTGAGGCTCATGTAAAAACGGAGTGCAATTACGGTGAAGGAATACGGTTGAGGGCGGGGCAAGATGCCCCGCCTACGGTTTGTGTTGTACACTTTCTTAACATGAGCCAACATTGAAAGAACGCTTAGGCAACGGTTTTTCTGTCTTTCATTTTTTTCCTTTTTTGTTTCTAGTGCGAGGCTGCCTGCTACGAGGTGGTCAGAGCGGGGATGTAATCTGGTGTGATCTCGTCGGCTTCGCAGAGCACTACTGCCCTTGATATTACACCATACAATTCTCGAACATTTTCTGGCCAATCATATTTGCAAAGCAGATCCATTGCAGCGTCAGAGACTTGGGGCGGATTCTTGCCATCTAATTCTGCCTGCTGTTCAACGAAATGCTGTACCAGAGCCGGAAGATCTTCGAGACGTTCTCGGAGCGGTGGGGATTGCACTACACAGATACTGAGACGATAGTATAGATCTGATCTGAACTTCTTTTGATCGACATACTGCTTGAGGTCACCATGGGTCGTGCCGATAATACGGACATTGGCGTAAATCGGTTTTGTTCCGCCAACGCGGGTGAAATAACCGTTTACCAGAAAATCGTGCAGTCGATTTTGGGTTTCGAGTGGGAGTGCATCAATCTTATCCAGGCATACCGTGCCGTCATTCGCAATTTCGAGCATTCCTTTTTTCTGACTAGCTGCTCCTGTGAAAGCCCCTTGCTCATGACCAAATATTTCACTATTGATGAGCAATGTACGCGTTGATGGCATGTGAAAAGCGACAAACGGCCCGCTTGCATATTTGCTATTATAGTGGATTACCCGGGCGATTAATTCCTTTCCTGTTCCTGTTTCCCCTTGAATTAGAACAGGCGATTGCGTTCCTGCAATCTTGTGTAGATTGGTGCGGAACTGTTGCGTCCACTTGCTCGTACCTATTAAGTCGACTTTAGGAATTGAAGGCACCGCTGACCGCTGCGGTGTTTCCATCGCGCTCAAGAGTTCTTCTGCTTCATCGACGGTGACTTTGTGATCGTGGAGTAGAGTGAGTACCTTCCGTTGTGCTGCGTACATGATTGGACCTCCGGTTTTTTCAATAGTTAATTGGTTAAATTCAGCTGTTTTTAATCCGCTTCGGATTTATCAAGGGGGGTGCTAAGTGTTTGCATGGCTTCGATGCCTTCCTGTGGGGACATCTCGCCATGCTCGATTGCCTCAAGGATCTCGAGTTGTTCCCGCCGTTTTGTGTGGGGCGCGTACCCCAGCGCGTCAATGACCTCATCAAGTTTTTTCCGCACTGTTGGGTATGAGATTCCCAGTTCCTTTTCCACCTCCTTGATATTGCCCCTCGCAACGAGGAACGCTTCGACAAACTGCTGCTGATTCGATGGCAGCAGTCCAAGTTTGGAGATTGGGAAACGCCCCTCCATTGCCATTTCGCAGGCGGTGCATTTCAGTTTGATAGGTTCAAGCCGCCCGTCGCAGATTGGGCAGTTGCTGATTGGTTGGCGCATAAACACTCCTCTTATAACAGAGATTCAGATTAGGCTTATGTAAAAACGGAGTGCAATTATGTGAAGGAATAGTGTTGAAGGCGGGGCAAGATGCCCCGCCTACGGTTTGTGTTGCACACTTTCTTAACATGAGCCTCAGATTATACTACCACATATTATAGCTGGTGAAGTTATATATGTCAACTAAAACAATTGATATTATGTATTTTATAAATAAATATATCAAATATATTGATATTATAAGTTGACAATATAATAGAAAGATTCAGTTGCCAAAGCTTTTAGTACAAGGAGTAGTGAGAGTTTACTGGTTCAGGGAGGTAAGAATTGGCTTGACGATATTTCTGCTTTTTGTGCTGTTGTATGGGTTTATCATCTACCCAACGAACGAATTGTGTGATAAAATCTTTAATGGTCGTCAGTTTGGGTGCCTCCGGTTAATCGAGTATGGTTTGTCAGCCCGGTTAACAATAGAATTGAGAGAACTGTTTCACAATCTCTAAATTAGACTAGCACCATTGGTCAGGAAAAACCAACTTGCCAAAGGTACACACCCATGAAAGACACGCCTACTACCTTCCAAAATGGTTTAACGCTCAAATCCTTTGTCGTTGCTCTGGTGCTCACGCCGATCAATGTCTATTGGATCATCGAACTTGAAGTGGTTCGATACACATTTCCTACCTGGACACACCCGCTGTTTAATGTGATTTTCATACTCTTCTGGCTCCTCCTCATTGGGCGTGGACTTGGCAAAATTTCCCCGGCGTTGACTCTTTCTCAGCAAGAGTTTTTTACCGTCTATTTTATGTTATGTATCGTCACCTGTCTCTGTTCCTACGACATCATGGAAATCTTGATTCCGATCTTGGGACATCCATTTCGGTTTGCTACGCCCGAAAATGACTGGCGCGAACTGCTTTGGAAGCATCTGCCCGAATGGCTTACCGTGCGGGACGAAGAGACCCTGATCGGTTTCTATGAGGGAAAATCAAGCCTTTATGTTGATGACAATTTTAAGGCATGGATTATCCCCGCTGTTGCGTGGATCTCGTTTCTTTTCGTGTTGATGGTTGTGATGTTGTGCATCATAACTTTGTTACGGGTGCAGTGGACTGAGCATGAGCGATTGACTTACCCCCTCATCCAACTTCCGATGGAGATGACAAATCCCAGATCGAGGTTCTTCAGAAATCGACTGATGTGGATTGGTTTCGGTATCGCTGTGCTGATCAGTACCATCAACCTATTCAATTCAATCTATCCTTTCATCCCCTATCTCCCCATTAAACGTCAGGATGTCCATCACTATTTTACTGAGCGTCCATGGGACGCCATGGGTAGTATACGGATCTCTTTCTATCCGTTCGCAATAGGTATCAGTTTTCTCATACCGCTCGATTTATTGTTTTCATGCTGGGTGTTTTACTGGGTCTACAAGGCGGAACTGATCGTCGGCAGCGTCATGGGTTGGAAGAGTCTGCCAAAGTTTCCCTATGCCGGGGAACAGGGTTTCGGCGTCTATGTAGGGCTGTTAGGATTTGCCCTTTGGACCGGTAGGGCTCACTTCAAACGGTTAGTACGCCATCTGTTTCGACCGCAGACCGCTAGGTCACAACTGGACGACGCACGCGAAGCGATCCCTTATCGCCTTGCAATCGCAGGGATTTTCTTTGGTATGCTCTTTTTGATGATTTTTTCCTATAGGGCTGGCATGTCGTTGTGGGTCGTTCCCATTTTTTTTGGGATTTACCTATTATTAGGGGCAATGATTGCACGCCTCCGTGCCGAATTGGGCTTCTTGGTTCACGATTTTCACTGGGCCCAAATTGATCCTCATCATCTAATTGTTGCTGCCTTTGGGACACGCCGCCTTGGTGCTGGGACCCTTACTGTTTTCACGTTGTACATGCATTTCAGTCGCGCCAATCGAACGCATCCGATGCCGGAGCAATTGGAAGCGTTGAAAATCTCGGAGCGGCAGAGTATCAACCCGCGTCACACGGCGGTTGCGATTCTGCTTGCAACACTAATTGGAGCGGTGACAATTTTTTGGCTTTTATTGGATAACTATTACCGACATGGTGCCGAATCAGGATATTATATGGGACCAACCATACAGTGGGGACATTTCTATAACCGACTTGAAGGTTGGCTGACCTCTCCTCAAGAGCCAGATCAGCCAGCCCTCGCGTTCATGGGTGGGGGGCTTGGGGTGACCGTGCTGCTAATGTTTTTGCGAGCCCGCTTTATCTGGTGGTCCCTTCATCCCCTCGGTTATGTGATGGCGAGTAGTTGGGGAATGTGGAATTTGTGGTGCTGTTTATTTGTTACTTGGGGATTGAAGGCTGCTATCCTGCGTTATGGCGGTCTCAACGCATATCGTCGCGCAATTCCATTCTTTTTGGGTCTTGCGCTAGGAGACTATATGGCGGGTAGTCTCTGGAGCATTTTAAGTATTCTGACCGATACCCCCTTATATCAATTTTTCCCCTAAACAATAGGAGGGAACGACGAAAGATGATTGTTTGGTTATCCTTATATACTCGTTTCCTCGTACGTCTGCGCCCTCACATTACTTTTCTCTTTGACAGAGACCGTTTGTATCTGCCAAAGAGTTTTTCACACATTTCTCGCCGCGCAGTTGGGGCGTGTGCTTGATTATGTATTTCTGTTCTTGACGGAGTTGTGCTACAATCGTTACTCGATTGGTGCTGAAATCTCACCTTCCAAAACAGAGGAGAAACCCATGAAAATCGGAATTGGTGCCTCAACTGATGTACAGGCGACTGTTGAACGTTGCAAGTTACTCGGCGTTGAACGTGTTTTTATCAGTTGTGCTTCCCTACCCGGATATGAAGAAAATGGGTATCCGGATACAGACCATCTGCGGGAATTCAAGGGGAGGTTGGAGGACAATGGTCTCGAAGTGCCGAGTGCCACCTATTGGTTTGCGAAGTGGCCCCCACGGCCTTGGCGTGATGGTTCCACAAACCCGGACATTTTGCTGAATCGTGATCGTCGTTGCATTGATGCGATGGTGCGGATGATCGAAATCTTGGGGGACGTTGGTATTACATCGGTGCTCCATTATGTCGATATCGGCAAGCCGCTAGATCTCGCGCAAGAAGAGGCGTGCTGGGAGGGGTTGATTGACATCTATCGTGAACTGATGTCGGTGGCGGAAGCGAACGGTGTTGGCATTGGAAATCACAGCCTTCACCGGCTCTTGCAGGATGGTGTGCGTGAACGAGCGGTGGGCGAAGGTGTAAGAATTGAAGATTACGGGAGGTATATGACAGAAGGTTGGGGCGGTCCTTTCTTGGTTGGCACTTGGAAGGAGTTGCGCCGATTAATCAATACGGTTCTAAGTCCGTCGAATGGAGTAACGTTGTGTACCGGTATGGATATTCCCGGTGGAGATGTGCCGTCGCTTGTGGTAGAGTTTGCAGATAAGATTCATTTCTGTCAGCTGCGAGATCACTCCGATCGATGGCCCGCCGGACGAGAGGGGCCTCTTGGCGAGGGACGGGTTGCTCTCCCCACCATAATTGCCGCTTTGCGGGATGCCGACTATCAGGGCATTCTACATCCAGAACACTTGGGGCAACCGAGATATCCGGGGGAGGATTTGGAGGCAAAGGCGGTCGCTTATGTTAAATCTGTACTCGTATCATTGGATAATGAGTGATGGAGTTGTCCAAGATTGGGTTGATTTTATGTGCAATATAGTGTAGAATTAATGTATTAGATGTATGTGGATTGAAGTTAAGCTTTAGGGGGACTACAAACCCACGCGGAACGAAATTTAGATCGAGTTTAGACAGACGACTGAACTATTCTGAAGAGCCAACGCCAAAAGCAGATGCACAGTTTTCCACAGTTGTGCTGAAGTGATATCCAAAGGTGTGTGGCTCGATTTCCAACACCATTAAAGGAGAAAAATGAGATGAAACTCTTCGGACAGTTCACAATCAGTTGCCTAGTCGTATTCGTTTGTATAGGTCTTCTTCCAGCGGTGGGATATAGTGCTGCTGACTGGGAGGATGTCATATTCTACTACCCCATGAATGAAGGAGCAGGGGCTGTAGCTAAACAACATGCTAAGTCTCCTAATCAGTTTGCTGCGAAGCTGGAAAATGGTCCCAAGTGGGTTACAGATGATATACCGGACACGCAAGGAAACAAGGCTGCCCTTGAGTTCCTTATCGCGGAAGAGCAGGGGTTGACAATATTTGACCATCCTGCGTTGGATCTGGGAACAGGGGATGTTACCCTTGAAGCCTGGGCAAAAACCGAGATAGGTGATGAGAATCATAAGATGATAATAACTACCTGGGGAGAGAACGGTAGTGGATACTATCTCAAGATAAGTCAGGGTTTGCTCTTAACTCGATATAACGACATCAATAGAGTTGGTCCTGAAGTAAAAAGTGTAACGAACGTCGCTGATGGGAAGTGGCACCATATGGCATCTACTCGGCAGAATCGAACCGAGGTTAAGATATATATTGATGGCAAACTGGATGTCGAAACGAATGATGGCGCAGGTCCAGGAGCGGTGGATCCCGACGCTAACTTCTACATTGGTTGGCAGGTAAATAGACCGACCCGTTTCTTCGAGGGGCGGATCGACGAGGCTCGCATCTGGTCGAGAGCCTTAACGCATGAAGAAATTTTACAGGCGATGAACGGAGGGATTTTAAGCGTCGAAGCCGCGGGTAAACTCCCTCTTAGCTGGGGTCGTATCAAGTCCAGTTATTAACTTGACTAGTACGATTCCAAAAGTGGGTGTCCTGGGCCTCTATAGGTTTATCGATCCTCTCCGTCTAGGTTTCCTCGCACCGGACGGTAAAGGGTCTCCAATCCACATGATTAAGGTAGGGGCGAAGGTAACTCGTCCCTACCTTTTTTTGTTTTGTTAAGGATACCATCTGATGACAAGGCCTCTTGCTATTTGCTGTGTTGCCTTTGCCCTGATAATAGCCTGTGAAGTTGGGGGAAAGGGGGAAGATGCCCTTAGTCCCAATTCCACTAGGTCTGAATTCTCATCTGAGTTCGTCACATATTATAACCGCGGATTAGAACTTATCAGGACTGAGAATTACTTGGGTGCTGTGGAAGCATTCAAGAAAGCCCTCCAGATTGATCCGAGCCGTGAAGAAGCTTACGATGCGCTTGGAACAACTTATTTAACCGATCTTGCCCAAACAACAGAAGCAATTGAAGCGTTTCAAACCGTTATCCAATTGGTTCCCAATCATGCTCGCGCACATCAGATGCTCGGTGTCGCCTATTTGAGACAAAATGCGTATCAGAAAGCAGTACGGGCATTGCGTCGTGCTATTGAGATCGAACCCACCGACTTAGATAATTCCTATCATCCATATTACGATCTCGGAATGGTCTACATGAAGCAGAGCAAGTTTGACGATGCGATTCAGCTATTTGAACGTGCAATTCAGTTGAATCGAGACCATATCCGTGCATACTACAGCTTGGGTACCGCCTACATCCGAGTCGGGAACGTTGAGAAGGGGCTGGAGCAGATTAAGAAATATGAGGCTCTCAAACCTTATGTGAACCGTGTATCACAACTCGAAACATCTATTCAGAAAGCTCCTAAAAATCCTGAACTCTGGTATCAGCTTGGACTGGTCCACCTTCGATATGATAAGTTTGAACTTGCTATCAAATGTCTGAAAAAATCCATTGAACTGAACTCGAACAAGAGGGAGGTTTACAATACGCTCGCGGCATGCTATATGAGACTCAACCAGTTTGAAAAAATGCAGCAGGCGTGTGAGGCGGCTGTCCGGCTCGCTCCGAACGAGGCGAACGGACATAACAACCTTGGGATGAGTTATTCGCTCCAAGGGAAATATCTCGAAGCAATGAACTCATTTTTGACAGCGGTTAAATTGGATGCGGAGAACCCTAAATTTCACCAAAATCTTGGAAGAGTGTATGAAAGGTTAGGAGATGTGGAAAAAGCTGCTCATGAATTCCAAACAGTGCAGCAACTCCAAGCACGACAGCAGCAAAAGGGGAAGGAGGGCAGAAGGGGGGGAAATCAGTAAACTTCTACGCAATACGCAATACGTTTTACGTTTTATGGCGTATTGGGTAGCTCCCGTTCTAAATGCCTTTGTCATTTCTTCTCATGCGGAAATGGCTGTTCAGTTCGTTGATGTCACCGAAGCGTCGGGGATTACATTCAAGCATATCAATGGCGAAAGTGGGCGGCTATATTATCTGGAAACTATGGGGTCTGGTGCGGCTTTTCTCGACTACGATAACGACGGGGATCTCGATCTCTACATCGTCAACAGTGCTCTCTTGCCAGGTTATGTGACGGATACGCTACCCACGAACGTGCTCTACCGGAACGATGGGGACCGGGGCTTTACCGATGTGACCGCTGAATCGGGCGTCGGACAGCTTGGTTATGGGATGGGGTGTAGTACCGCCGATTATGATAACGATGGGGATTCAGATCTGTATGTGACGAATTTTGGGGAGAATGTGTTATATAGGAACAATGGCGATGGAACTTTTACGGATGTGACGGTGCATACCGGTGTGGGTGACGGCGACAAATGGAGTACGAGTTGCGCCTTTGTGGACTATGATCATGACGGTAATTTGGACCTGTATGTCGTTAATTACCTTGATTACAATATTGCCGAAGATGGCGAATGGTATGATACGAATGGACGGCGGATTTATAGCAATCCACGAGTCTATAAGGGCGTCTCGGATACGCTTTACAGAAACAGTGGAGATGGCACATTTACCGATGTCACGCAACGCACGGGTGTTTACAACGAGACCGGAAAAGGGCTCGGTGTCACCTGTGGGGACTACGATAATGATGGGCGGATAGACATCTATGTCGCTAATGACACGACACCGAATTTCCTCTACCGTAACATGGGAGATGGAACTTTTATAGACCTCGGTGTTATCGCCGGGGTCGCATATAATGAGGAGGGAGTTGCGGAAGGTGGGATGGGAGTCGATTTCGGAGACTATGACAACGACGGTTTTCTGGACATCTTTGTGACTAACTTTTCCCGTGAAACTAACACATTGTACCGTAACAGCTCAAATGGCATCTTCACTGACGTCACATATATCGCGCATTTAGGAGATTCCAGTTTTCTGAAGTTGGGCTTTGGGACCAAGTTTTTCGATGCTGATAATGATGGCGATCTGGATCTCTTTGCTGCAAACGGGCATGTCTATTCAATTGTCGAATCACAGTCTGATACTATCGAATATGCACAAACCGATCAACTCTTCATGAACGTGGGGGGATCCTCGTTTCTTGATGTTTCTGAGGCGTGTGGTGCATATTTTGCCGTGAAACGGGTTGGTCGAGGTGCTGCCTTTGGCGATTATGATAATGATGGCGATACTGACATTTTTGTGGTGAATTTGAATCAGGAGGCGGTTCTGCTTCGGAACGACGGAGGCAGTGGAAACAACTGGCTGAAGATTAAAACCGTCGGTGTCAAAAGCAACCGAGATGGGATTGGGGCGCGTATTGAAGTCGTCACTCGGTCTCATACCCAAGTTAGAGAGGTACAAGCTGGCTCCAGCTATCTTTCAGGGCACGACTTGCGTCTCCTTTTTGGATTAGGCACCGAAACTGAAGCAAAGGAGGTGAGAGTTACATGGCCAAGCGGCTTGAAGCAGACGCTGCCGGCCGTGGAAGCGAATCAGTTTCTTATTATCACCGAGGGAGTGGGTGCACAGACACAGCAGTTATCAAAGTGATATGGTTCCCCGTAAATTCTCTAAAGGTGCTATAGCTAAGAATTATAGGCGATACGACCGCTTTTGTTGTAATTTTCAACCCCTGTCTTTTGTTTGAAATATACAGGGGTATCGTGTATAATCTAGTTTGTGAAGCGGGTAAACGTCTATCTCACAGACAGCGTTCTGCACAGGTCACTCAGCAAATGTTAAGCATTTCTTTCAAGGGAGGTAATAGAAATGTATGGCAAAGGACATAGGTTAGCAAGTGTGATTGTGATGACCGCCGTGTTGGTTTCTATTCCGCTGCTCAATGCGCATTCCAAGCGGCTATTTTACAATTCATTGGATAGCCCGGAGGCGGTTGAAGAGGGCGGTGGAACAATTTTTCCCATAGAAAAGAAGGAGAAGCGTGACCTCTTTGAAGACGCCCAAATCGAGAAAGGATTTTTTGCAAATGAGGCTGGTCACGCCATTTCGTTTCCGACCGAACATAAAGGTCAGCCACACATCAAACTAGAAGCAGGTACCATTGCATTTTGGGTAGATGTACGGCATCCTATTGGTGAATGGGGAGGCGATGGAGGGGTTGCACAATGCTGGATATTCTACTGCCGTAATGCCACGAAGACAGATGCTTGGGCTATCGCTCACAGCCATCCGAATGAGCGCTTTGGCATAACCTATCTGGTAAAACAAAATCGTTTCGACCATTTTGTTCTCGCCCAAGTAGACAAAAGGGCGTGGCGAAAGGATTTGCATCATATCGCTGCGACGTGGGGACCAAAAGGGATGGAGCTTTATTTGGATGGGGAGCTATCAGGTATTGCATTCCCTGACGAGTTCAAAGAAGGCCCCGGTCAATTGGACAATGACTTCTGGATTGGAAATCGAGATATAGATCTGGATCCAGCCGGCAATGTAACCCTATTTGCAAGGTGGGTCATGGATGAATTTTATGTCTTCGATACCCAACTAGAACCAGAGCAAGTTAAGAGGGTTATGGATTCACCAGGCCCCCAAGCAGTAGATCCCGCCGATGCACTCTCTGTAACTTGGGGCTTGCTCAAAAGTGAAGTGCTTGAATGATGCTGGATTGAGTTGCGATATTAATCTAGCAACGTTAGCTTATCCCTCCGATAACGTAGGTAATAATTGAAGCATCGGCTCTGCGCCGATGCTTCTTTTTTTCATATGCCGGAATGGTGTGATCTTGATGACTTCCTCACCAGAGGTAGAAAGGATTACCCACTTGGACAGAAGGTAGGTTAGCAACTAAGGTTACTGTAATCACAATGACTGTTGTTTTTTGAAACGGAGGAGTACCCTATGAAAGTTGGAATTGGCGCATCGTCCGATGTGCAAGCGACCGTTGATCGTTGCAGAAAACTTGACGTCGAATGTGTTTATATCGGTTCTCTTATTGGATATGAGGACAACGGGTATCCGGATGCGGACAGCCTGCGCGAACTAAAGGGGAGATTAGAGGACAATGGTCTTGAGGTGCCGAGCGTCACTTACCATTTTGCGCGGTGGCCCTCACGTCCTTGGCGGACGGAGCGCTCAATGAATCCGGATATTTTGTTGACCCGCGATCGTCGCTGCATTGATGCGATGCTACGCACCCTTGAAGTTTTAGGAGAGGTTGGTATTACTTCAGTGTTGCACTACGTGAGTTTGGGCAAACCGATAAATCCTGTGCAAGAAGAAGCGTGTTGGGAGGGCCTCATCGACATCTACCGCGAGCTTATCCCGGTGGCAGAAGCAAACGGGGTTCACATAGCAAATCACAGCCTCCACCGAATCTTGCCAGATGACGTGCGTGAATGGGCAGTCTCAGCAGACGTGCGTATTGAAGATTACGGAGATTTTAGGTCAGATGCTTGGGGCGGCCCCTTCTTGGTGGGGACTTGGAAGGAATTGCGTCGATTGATTAATGCTGTTCCGAGTCCGTCGAATGGGGTGGCGTTATGTACCGGTATGGATATCCCAGGTGGAGATGTGCCGGCACTAGTAGCAGAATTTGCCGATAAGATTCACTTCTGCCAACTTCGAGACCATTCGGAGCGATGGCCTGCCGGACGGGAAGTTCCACTTGGTGAGGGCCGGGTTAATCTGCGCGCTGTTGTCGGTGCTTTGCGGGAGGTTGGCTATCAAGGCATTCTGAATCCAGAACACCTCGGGAAACCGAGATATCCTGGTGAAGATTTAGAGGCAAAGGCAGTTGATTATATCAAATCTTTGATTGTTGCATAGGTGTAATTGCTAATTTTCCGGAACGGAGGAAAGCCCTATGATACTAGGAGTTGGTACCTTGACCGATGTGCAAGCAACGATTGATCGTTGCAGGCAACTAGATACTGACCGCGTTTCTATCAGTTGTCCTTCCCTTCCCGGATTTGAAGAAAATGGGTATCCGGACCCCGCTAACCTTCGGGAAATCAAGAATAGATTAGAGGACAATGGTCTCGTAGTAAAAGATGCCTCTTGGCGGTTATTGAAATGGCCTTCACTGTCATATCGGACCCACTCACGGGGTGGCGTTACGAGTCCAGAGGTTTTGCTGAACCGTGACCGTCGCGCTATTGATGCGATGGCCCGCATGATTGAAGTTGCAGGAGAAGTGGGCATCACATCGGTATTACAGATTATTGACATCGCCAAGCCGATAGACCCCGTACAAGCTGAAGCGTGTTGGGAGGGCTTGATTGACGTCTATCGTGAATTGATTCCGGTAGCGGAAGCGAACGGGGTTGGCATTGGAAACCATACACTCCATCGGCTTCTGCCAGATGGAATTCGTGAGCGGGCGGTTGCAGCCGGTGTTCGTCTTGAAGATTACGGAAGTTATACGGCTGACGGATGGGGAGGGCCGTTTCTAGTAGCGACTTCCAATGATTTGCGCCGATTGGTTAATGCCGTTCCTAGCCCGTCTAATGGGGTAATGCTGTGTACTGGTATGGATTTTATTGGCGGAGATATGCGGGCACTGGTGATGGAGTTCGCAGATAAGATTCATTGTTGCGGCTTTCGGGATCATACGAATCTCTGGCCCATGGGGCGGGAGGTTCCCCTCGGCGAAGGACGGGTTGATTTCCCGGCTGTTGTCGCCGCCCTACGAGAAATCAATTACCAAGGCATTTGGGCACCCGAACATCTGGGACAACCTAGATATCCGGGTGAAGATCTGTTTGCTAAAGGTGTTGCCTATATCAGGTCCATACTAACTTGAGTTTCCCAAATATGATAGGTAAGTGAGTTCAATGAAAATTCCATTCAGTTGTAGCTCAATTTCTATATTGGATTTTTTCCATGAACTCGTAGAAAAGGAGTAATAGTATGCAGACACGGAGACTAGCAACACTTGAGGTGCCGCCTATCGGGATGGGTACTTGGAAAACATTCGATGTCCGCTCAAAGTCGGACATTGTTATTCGGAAAGAGATTATCACTGCTTGCCTCTCGGAGGGTGTTTCCTTCCTCGACTCATCGCCGATGTATGGCGAAAGTGAAAGTGTGGTTGGCGTCACTATTGAAGGAAAACGAGAACAGTTCCAACTTGCTACGAAGGTCTGGTGTACTGGGTTGGCACAAGGTAAAGCTGAGATTGCCCAATCTTTTGAACGGTTTCGGACCGACTATATTGATGTTTTTCAGATCCATAATCTCTTAGACTGGGAGACCCACCTGCCAACGCTAGAAGGTTTGAAAGCCGAAGGGAAAATCGGTCTTATCGGAATCACACACTATATGACCGCAGCTTATCCTGACATGATCCGAATCATGAAGGGCGGACGGATCAGTACGATTCAGATTCCCTACAACGTGTTGGAACGGACGTGTGAGGCGGAGATTTTGCCGCTTGCTGAGGAGCTTGGTATCGGCGTGATTGTGATGCAGCCGCTCGGCGTAGGGAGATTGGTGACAGGACTCAAGCGGGAACCGGATCTCGCACCGCTTGAAGCACATGGGATAGAAACATGGGCACAGGCATTATTGGCGTGGATTCTCGGGGATACGCGGGTGAGTGTGGTAATTCCGGCAACTTCAAAACCGGAACGGATTCGAGAAAACGCTGCGGTGGGTGAGTTACCCACACTTCCGAGGGAGTTACGCACGTATATTGAAAAGGAAACACAACGGTGCCTCTGACCGTTTTTTCTTTAAAGTATAACTTGACTTTGCATGAAAGGAGTGTCACATGCTGACTGAAGAGCAGGTTGACTTCTATCATACCAACGGTTATATAGTTGTCGAAAACGTGATTTCAGCGGAAGACATCGCAGAACTCCGTAAGATTACTGAAGAATTTGTTGATAAATCCCGCGAGATCACTGAACATACTGATGTTTTTGACCTCGAGCCCGGGCACACGCCAGAAGCACCTCAGTTGCGCCGTCTAAAAAATCCGGTAGTCTTGCATCCAATTTATGACCGGATGCTTCGGCACGACTATATTCTCGATAGCGTTGCCCAATTAGTTGGGCCAAATATTCGCTATGACACCTCCAAACTTAACATGAAGTCCGCCGGGTTCGGTAGTCCGGTTGAATGGCATCAGGATTTTGCGTTTGCTTCGGCTGTAACCAACGATGATATGCTGTCAGTTGGCGTAGCAATGGACGATATGACGCGGGATAACGGCTGCCTACTGTTTATTCCGGGTTCGCATAAAGGTCCAATTTACGACCATCACCAGAACGATGTCTTTGTTGGTGGAATTACTGACCCCGATTTCAGACCGGATAACGCTGTTCCGATTGAGGTAAAGGCTGGCGGTATCACTATCCATCACACCTGCACCTTACATGCCTCTGCCCCTAACCTTAGTGGGCAATCACGCCGATTGTTGCTGCTGCAATACAGCGCAGCTGACACGCTGCCTCAACGACCTATTACTGACTGGGCTGCGTTAGACGCTGCTATGCTGCGTGGCGAACAGGTCCGGGAACCGCGCTATACTGATACCCCTACTGTCCCTCGGCCCGATAATCCTCTGCCTAGTGGGCGCGGTGGATCTATCTATGAAACACAGACACTCTTGGCAAAGAAGCGAGTTTCCGAAAATGCCCCTGAGTAAAGGAGTAAATGGAGAGCCGCAGGAAACTGTTGGGAGCCTGATGAAAAAAACTATCTAGGGAAGATGTCTTCTATATTTTGCTTGACACTTCAAGAGGGGGTTTGCTATGATTCCCGTATATCTTCGTGATAACCCTTGGAGCGGGTAAATGAGGATAAGTTCCTAACTGCATCGGTGGTTTGTCACACAATAATCAGGGATTTGTATTAACACAAGGGGGCATTATTCGATGAAATCTAATTGTGTCCTATCAATAGCTCTTGTGCAGATTGTCGTTTTGATGTATGGAAACATCGGCTTCGCAGGTACGTGGCGCGACGATTTTGAAGACAGAATTACTAGGGAATGGAAAATTTACAATTTAGACCGTCAGGTTGAAAATTGGTGGGTTAACAAGGGCGAGGCAGTCGGACGAATATTTAAGCGCGGGTTCATCAGTTTGTGGTTGACGGGGCAATTGGACTGGGAGAACTACTCTGTTTCATGTCGAGCAAAACTGGTCAAAGAGCGAAACGATCCGGCGCGTGTAGGACTCTCGTTACACGACAGAGGTGATGAGCACAGTCGTTACCTATTTTTTATCGACTTCTTTTCTGGCACTGTGTTGATTACTAGGGCGGAACCCAATCAATGGTTTACGCGGGAGTTCCCTTTTGTCTCGGATATCGATACGTGGTATAAATTAAGGGCAACCGTCAGTGAGGGTGAACTTGAATTTCAAGTCAACGATCAGGTCTTTACAGCGGAAGATCAGTTTCCTCTCAAGCCCGGTCAAGCAGGACTTGTGGTTGGTAACGCGGAAGCACGTTTTGATGACGTTGCCATTACCGGTGCCAGCATCAAAAATGGCGGGCCAGGCCGTCAACAACTCCCCGTGGACACGCAGGGATCACTTACGGCAACGTGGGGGCGAATCAAACAGGATAGGTGAGCGTAAACGCTACCTTTCAGATTGTCCTTGCGCCCACTGAGGGATTGTGCTACAATGAGACAGATTTTTTAATGAAGGAGGCTATTGTTTGAGAAACGTTGATAATCAACCGTCTGGTTTTACATCTACACAACTCCTTATTGTAATTGTTATTATCGGAATTGTGGTTGCTGTTGTTCTAGCATCAGGTTTACTAGGACAGGCAGGCAAAGCGGATCAAGCGCAAGCAGCGGAAGAGATTGAAACTATCGGCATTGCATTGGATACTTACGCGAAAGATAACGGGGATTATCCCTCGACTGAACAAGGGCTGGCAGCACTCTGGGAGAAACCTGAACAGCCACCGGTTCCCGTCAATTGGCTGGGCCCGTATTTGAAGGTTCCTATCACAGAAGATCCGTGGGGAAACATCTACATCTACATCCGTCCCGGTGTCCATGACCGGTACGGCTACGACCTTGTTTCTTTTGGCAGCGATGGACGCGAGGGTGGCGCGGGTGATGCAGAGGATGTCGTTAGTTGGATTCGCCCGGATGAGTAGAGCGTCGCGTGGGCAATCTAAGATGCGTTATTAATTCATGGCTAGCGCCCGATGGAAATCGCAGCTTTCAGATCTAAGGCACCGGTGTAAAGCGCTCGACCGACGATTGCGCCGTGAACCTCTATTGCTTTGAGGGCTTGAACATCTTGGATTGATGTGATTCCACCGGAGGCGATGACGTCTACCGAGACTGCGTCAGCAATGGCTTCCGTAGTTTCCATGTTGGGTCCTTGGAGCATACCATCGCTTTTGATGTCTGTGTAGATAATGGTTTGAACCCCACAATCTTCCATCTCTCTGGCAAACCCGAGGGCGGATTTTTCGGAGACATCAAGCCAACCTTCCGTGGCAACCATCCCATCTTTGGCATCGATGCCGACAGCGATTTGGGATCCGTACTTTTTACATGCGGCTTCGACTAACGTCGGATTCTTGAGGGCAGCCGTACCTAGAATCGCCCTTGTCACACCGATCGCGAGAACGTCATCTAACCTCTCCATTGTCCGGATGCCACCGCCCAGTTGGACAGGAATCTGAAGCATTTCGACAATCTCCTTGACGATGTGGAGATTATCGGAAACTGCACTAAATGCCCCGTCAAGGTCTACAAGGTGTAGGTATTCGGCACCGCCTTGTTGCCACTGTTGTGCCATTTCCACAGGTTGGTCTGAGAAGATTGTCGCCTCCCCTGCTCGTCCCTGCACTAAATTTACACATTTTCCATTTCGGAGATCGATTGCTGGTAAAATTAACACGATTGTTAGAACTCCCTGTTTTGGAGGTATTGATTGTGTGGATTTGAATGCTTCGATGCGAGAAAGGAATTGCAGATGCGTCCAGTTATTGGCATCACTTGCAGCTTAACAGTAAGCCCTATTGACGGCTCTATATACACCCTTGAGCGTAACATCATCGCACGCGATTATGCCCGTGCGATTGAACACGTTGGGGGTACTCCATTCCTCGTGCCGCACGTTGAGGATATGGAGTGCATTGACCGATACGTGGGGGTGATCGATGGGCTTGTTCTCTCCGGCGGCAGTGACATTGATCCGTTACTGTTTGGTCAAGAGCCACATCAAAATATGGGCAGCGTTGACCGTGTACGCGATGAGATGGAGCTTCGACTCACTCAAAAGGCGTTAGACCAGGATCTGCCAATTCTCGCGATTTGTCGTGGAATCCAGGTGTTAAATGTCGCTGCAGGGGGGACAATTTATCAAGATATTGCCGCTGAGATGCCACAGCCCACTTTGCGCCACTCCCAAAAGGGCGCAGGTTGGTATGCGTCACATACAATCGACATCCTATCCGATAGCCGTCTGTTTCAGATTTTCGGTAGTCCAACCGCCCGTGTCAATTCCTTCCACCACCAAGCGGTGCGAGATGTCCCCGAAGGCTTTATTGTAACCGCCAAGGCGAAAGATAACGTCATTGAGGCCATCGAAAGCCCGACTCACCGATTCGCGCTCGGCGTGCAGTGCCATCCTGAGATGATGTGGGAACGCCATCCGGAAGCTCTGAATCTGTTTACGGCATTTTTGAAGGCGTGTCAATAACCCCACGAATTCTTCAGGTTTGTTCAGCTGCTTCCCCACATATGCCTGTTAAGCCCATATCTTGCTTTCACGCCCTTCTACTCGATGATCATACAGTAATTTTGTCTCCTCCGGGAACATATCAAAAACGTCCGCGGGGATAGGTGCTGTATTGACGCCGAAGAATTCCAGATTGAGCCACCACGGCGCATAGCGCACCACCACTGCGGCTCGTGGCTTTTCGCTGGGACTGGCTGCGTTTGAGTGCCAGATACGACTGTCCATTAGCAGCACGCTACCAGCGTCGCCTGTTGCCTGTAATTCACCCGGAATTGGTGCGAACTCATCAATCCCGTCATTTTCGCCTCTCGGATTTTTCTGGCTTACGTGGGTGCCGGGCACCACCCATGTGCCGCCGTTGTTGGTTGTGAAGGACGTTAGCATCCACAAGGTTGTGATGCCGAGCACCGCTTTGGGAAAAGGTTGGTCGACGTGCCACGGTTGGTTGAGGTCATGTGGAAAGTCCGAGTGGTAGGCGCGGTTCAATTCGTAGTGTGGGGGGCGAATCTTGTACTCGGTTTGGGAGATTCGCACTTGTGGTCCTAACATTGCTTTAACGACATTCAAGAAACGTTTGTTAGATAGATGCGGTGCCAGCGATGGGAAAAAGGCGATGACATTTCTTGACCATCGATCGTGTTCTTCGCTGAATTTTTTATACGATGGCTCAGATGTTTCGACCTCTTCGCGCACGGCATCCACTTCATCTGCGGGGATGATACCGTCCATTACGCACCATCCCTCCTGCTCCAATTGCGTGACATACTTATCGGTTGCCCGATCTAATCTCTCCATAAGGTTCACACTCCTTTTTGAAGGCTGGTTGGAAAGCTTTCTTGTTTATACGTTTCGACCTGTTTTCCGGTCAGCATCTTGTTTCTTCCTCGCTTGCGAAGTAGTGGTTATGCTGCGAGTGCTTCCATCTGCCGGGTATACCTGCCGTAACGCGCAGCACTGTTGCACTTTGCTCGATGGTAAAAGACTTTCTGCGCTTCGGAAGGATTGGTGGGGTTGCCACCCCACGCTTCAAGCGTTGGTCCTTGTAGTGCCCGTCCGTAAGAGAAACTAAGTTCCCATGGGCTGTTGCCGATAGCGTTCATGGCGTTGAGATGCTCTGTTGCTATTTTAGCACTTTGACCACCGGAGAGGAAGACTATTCCGGGCACCGCTGCAGGCACGGCTCGTCGAAAACAACGTACCGTTGCCTCGGCTACCTCTTGAACGCCGGCTTGCACTGGGCAGTCCGTTCCCGAAAGCACCATATTCGGTTTGAGCAGGGTTCCCTCAAGGACAACACGATGTGTGTGGAGTTCAAAATAGACACGTTTCAGTGTTGCCTCTGTGATCTCCTCGCAACGTTCGATGGTATGGCTACCTTCCATTAGGATCTCTGGTTCAACGATGGGCACAAGTCCGACCTCTTGGCATATAGCTGCGTAACGTGCGAGCGCGTGGGCATTGGCATCGATCGCAGATTGTGTTGGGAGACCATCGCCAACGTTGATGGGGGCCCGCCACTTGCCGAATCTTGCTCCAAGGTCCCGGTATTCGGTGAGGCGTTCACGAAGCCCGTCGAGTCCTTCTGTCACTGTTTCACCGGGGAAGCCAGCGAGATCTTTGGGACCCATATCGGCTTTGATACCGGGTATGATTCCCTTATTCGCAAGCAGTTCGGGAAAAGGTGTACCGTTCTGCGCTGCTTGGCGGAGGGTCTCCTCGAACAGGATGACACCGCTGATGAATTCTTCTGTTCCCGGTGTGGTGAACAACATCTCGCGGTAGGCACGACGATTTTCCTCAGTGCACTCGACATTGATACTATCGAAACGTGTCTTGATGGTAGCCTCCCCCTCATCCGCGGCGAGAATACCTTTGCCTGCTGGAACGAGGGCTTGGGCGGTAGATTCGAGGTCGTATGTTTTCATAGATTGGCGACTCCTTTCAACGATGTGAAGTGTGCAGATAGATTCATGGTTAATATTCTCGTTCAATTAAAAAATGAATCAGTTGTAGAAAAATATCTTTGGCTTGGGTCGCTGGGAGGCGATCAAATACCTGATTAAACTGCGTATATGCCTGCTGTGCCAGCGCTTTTGCATGTTGCTGAGCGTACTGGATTGATTTATAGTGCTCCATCAGAGCCAACATCTCTTGAATCTCATCGTGATGTTTGTCCTGCCGTCGCTGGCTCATGATTTCAATGACGCGGTTTGCATCGGTCTGCGAGCAGGTGTTCAGCAGATGGATGAGAATAAGGGTGCGCTTCCCTTCGCTGATGTCTCCCCCAATCTCTTTTCCATACAATTTTTCTTCACCAATAAGGTTAAGGACATCGTCCTGAATCTGGAAAGCAACTCCGAGTTTCTTGCCGATCTCGACGAATAGATCTATCTCGTTTTTGGACGCTCCAGCAATGAGTGCACCGAGGCGACAGGGAGTAATGCAGGTGTAGGAAGCTGTCTTCTTGATGCACATCGTGGAGTAGTCTGCTTCCGTTAGGTCCCAGCGGTTACTTTCAACCCAACTCAGCTCAATGTGTTGCCCTTCGACGATGCTGTTACTGAGTTGTGCAAATTCTGATGCAATCTCAAACGCGAGTTCATATCCGAGTAAATTTGCATTTTGGTGGAGCATCTCCCACATCTTACAGTGGAGTCCATCGCCCACATTAATAGCAATCGGAATTCCGTATTTCCGGTGTAAGCACGGTTCGCCACGACGAAGGTCAGAACCGTCTTCGATATCATCGTGGATCAGTGCCCAGTTTTGCAGGAGTTCAAGTGCCGCAGCGGTATTGATAGCTTTCCGCGGGTCTCCACCGAACGCCTCGCAAATCAAGAGGCAAATTGCTGGACGTAACCCTTTGCCGGCTCGAAGCGGGTAATCCAGCATCATCTGGTAGAACTGATGCACTTCAGGGTGATCGTGCTTGTCGGGTAGAAAATCAAAGATATGTGCATCAATCTGCTTCTTGGTCCCTTTAAGAAATTCAAGAGACTGGATTTTTGACATAATGAGTTATTGCCTTCTCAAGAGCGGTTTGATATAATGTTGCATTGGGGGAAATCTTGTGCGTGAAATCGCCTTGATATCGCTTCCTGAAATTATAACCTATGTTTCCTCAATTTTTCAATATCTGAATCCGCCTCTTATAAGAAATTGTGGTGACAGTTTTAGGTAAGAATGATATACTATTTTGTATTGACGGTCAACCTGCGTATCGTACAGTGTCCAACCTTAAATTATACTTTCGCTAAAATCTAGCAAATCTTTCTGCTTGTGCGAGCAGCCTCATGGCAGCATGAATAAAGTGTAAAACGCAAAGGGTAGGACTCGGTTGTAAAGATTTGCCGCCATCCTTGTATCTTGTGGTCTAGTTGTGGTGGGATAGATATAGCTGGATTAGTTAACAGAAATGGAGGGGGAGCTCGGATGCGATCGTTCAAGCTTATTGTTGAAAAGCACACAGATGGATATGTCGCCTATCCGCTTGGTCTAAAGGGTGTTGTTGTAGGTGAAGGAGAGACTTATCAGCAAGCCATAGCTGATGTAACCTCTGCGATCGAATTTCACATTGAAACATTCGGTGCTGAAGTGCTTGAGAGTGAGGAACCTGTCTTGGAGGTATTCATAGCAGAAGCGGGAGTTGCTGTCTGATGCGACGCTTTCCAGTTGATGTGCCTAGATCCCAAGCGATTAAAACGTTAGAAAGATTAGGTTTTCGTGTGATTCGCGAAGGAAATCACATTTCGATGATGCGGGAAAATCTAGATGGAAGTCGGACCCCACTGACTATGCCGAATCATTGTCGCATCAAAGGTTCAATTTACGCCGCATTTGTAATCAGTCAGGGATTTCTAGAAACGATTTTCTAGAAGCTTATAGCGAAGTGTAAATATTTAGATACATGACCTATCAAGGGACTGTTGTTGACGGTAGAATTTTTCGTTTTATAATAGCTTAGGTTACCATTTCATGTGTTATAGTGAACAGTATCAGGAGATAGTAAATGCCCAATGTAATGCCCGACCGATTGCGTAAAATCGCAGCAGACATCTTTGAAGCAGCAAATGTGCCTGCTGAAGACGCTCAGATCATTAGCGAAATCCTTGTAGATGCCAATCTTGCAGGACACGATTCACACGGTGTGATTCGTATTCCGCAGTATATGGGCTTCATAGATGCCGGACAGATTGACCCCAGTGCAACAATGGAGATTGAGCGGGAATCCCCGTCGCATGCTCTGATTAACGGGAACTGGGGTTTTGGTCACGCCATTGCGAAACGGTCAATGTCGCTAGCAATCGACAAGGCAAAATCGAGTACGGTCAGTGCTGTTAGTATCTATGACTGTAATCACATCGGTAGGATCGGTAGCTATGCCATGATGGCGGCGAAGGCGGGTTTGATCGGAATAGTAATGGTGAACGCGGGCGGTGCCGCGCTTTATGTCGCACCGTTTGGTGGCAGCGACGGACGACTTGCGACTAACCCCATTGCGATTGCTTCCCCAACGCGGGGCGATGAGCCTATTGTGTTAGACATCACGAGCAGTGTGGTGGCACAAGGGAAGATTCGCGTTGCGTTGAATCGTGACGATAGCATTCCACTCGGTTGGTTGATTAACGGCAAAGGTGAGCCTAGCACAGATCCACGCGACCTCAATGGACCACCGCCCGGTGCGCTGCTGCCGCTTGGGGGTATTGCGGGACACAAAGGATTCGCGCTTGGTCTGATGATTGATGTGCTGGGAGGGGCGTTGTCGGGTGCCGGTTGTAGCGGTTCTGGCACAACAAAAGTGCAAAACGGGGTGTTGATGATAGCGATTAACATTGCCCAATTCACTCCGATGGAGGATTTCTATGGGCGTGTTGATGCGCTTGTCGAGCATGTGAAAGCGTCGCCGCCTGCTCCCGGTTTTGATGAAATCCTTGTCCCCGGTGAAATTGAGTCGCGTCAAACGAAACAACGTTCAAGCGAGGGGATTCCAGTTGATGACGAAACATGGCGACAGATTCAAGAGACAGCTGCAGCAGTCGGGGTTTCGGAGCTTTAGATGGCATCTTGAAAGTTGAGTGGCGGGGTATTATGGCGAGAAAATCGAAACTTTCCCCTTTGATGGAACAGTATAGGCAATCGAAAAAACAGTATCCGGATTCGATTCTGCTTTGCCGTGTGGGAGATTTCTACGAAGCATTTTACGACGATGCTGAACTGATTGCCCGTGTTTTAGAAATTACGCTAACATCAAGAGATAAGGACAGCGTCGGTGGCGCGATCCCGATGGCGGGTGTGCCGCATCACGCACTCGATTCGTACCTTTATAAGTTGGTAAATTCGGGGTATAAAGTCGCAATTTTGGAACAGGTCGAAGATGCAAAAAAAGCGAGGGAAGAGAATCGGCTTGTCAAACGCGATCTTGTCCGTATTGTAACCGCCGGGACAGTCACGGATCCAAAGGTTCTGGATAGGAAAACGAATAACTATCTGATCAGCATCTATCTTCTCAGAGACAGTTACGGCTTGGCAGCTGTAGATCTTTCGACGGGAGAATTTACGGTAACGGAATTAGAAAACTTAGCAAAACTCTGGTCAGAGATTCATCGGCTCGCTCCAAAAGAATGCCTGTTTTCCGAGGATTTTGATGACTCAGAAATAGTAGGACAGATCGAAACGGAGCTGAAGGCGGTTGTCAACTATCTCCCGGATTGGCGTTTCTCGTTTGACACGGCACGGTCTGAGCTGCTCCAACACTTTAATACCCTTTCGTTGGATGGCTTTGGGTGTGAGCATCTGCCCGCTGCGATCTGTGCGGCGGGGGCGTTGGTCTACTACCTCTACGAAACCCAGAAACAGGAAGTAAAACATATTGTCTCTCTTCATACCTACACCATCTCAGACTTTATGCTTCTGGAGGCGGATACGCAGCGGAATTTAGAGTTGACAATCTCAATCCGCGATGGTTCGTCGAAGGGAACACTGCTAGAAGTAATGGACGAAACTGTGACACCGATGGGGGCGCGAAAACTCCGTCAGTGCATCTTGCAACCGTTGCTTCGACCAACAGAGATCAACGCACGGCTCGATGCTGTTGATGAGTTGAAGAGCCGGATTGGGGTGCAAGAGGAGTTACGCGAGCGGTTGAGCAAGGTGTACGACATGGAGCGACTGATTTCTCGGATCAGTTTGGGATCAGCCAATGCCCGAGATCTCATCGCGCTGAAAGACTCGCTGCGTCTGCTTCCGGATATCAAGACACAACTCGACGACTGTGAAGCATCACTATTGCAGACCTTGAATGAAAACCTGGACCCGCTGACGGAATTGGCAGATTTAATTGAAGTGTCCATCCACCCCGATCCGCCGGCAACGATCCGTGAGGGTAGATTAATCAACGATGGCTACAACGATCAGTTAGATGAATTGCGCGGGATCACTAGCGAGGGGAAAAACTGGATTGCGGAACTTCAACAGAAAGAACGCGATCGGGTGAACATTCCATCATTGAAGATCGGGTTTAATCAGGTGTTCGGATACTATATTGAGGTTACTAAGGCTAACCTGCATCTAGTTCCAGAATATTATATCCGTAAGCAGACATTGACCAATGCCGAACGATTTATCACGCCGGAACTCAAGGAGCGAGAATCGCAGATCCTGAACGCACAGGATCAGATTCAGACGCTTGAATACGACCTCTTTTGCGAGGTGCGTGCCCAAGTTGCGGCTGAAACCGAAGGGATACAGAAAGCCGCTGCGGTAGTTGCGATGATTGATCTCGCCGCTGGACTTGCCTATATTGCTTCCAAATACGATTACGCCAAACCGATTATTGACGAAAGTGACGAACTCATCGTCAAGAACGGCCGACACCCCGTTGTTGAACGGCTTTTTACGCGGGAAGGATTTGTACCTAACGATACAGGGTTGAACTGCCGGGACCAGCAGATGCACATTATCACGGGTCCGAATATGAGCGGCAAAAGTACATTTCTCCGTCAAACAGCGCTCATCACCTTGATGGCGCAGATGGGCAGCTTTGTTCCTGCCTCCGCAGCAAAGGTTGGGATTGTAGACCGGATTTTCACCCGTGTCGGTGCTTCCGATAACCTTGTGATGGGGCAGAGTACCTTCCTCGTCGAGATGAACGAAACGGCGAATATCCTGAACAACGCGACGCGCAAGAGCCTGATTATCCTTGACGAAATCGGACGCGGCACTAGTACATTTGATGGACTTAGCATTGCGTGGGCGGTGGCAGAATATATCTTGGACGAGAAGCGGATAGGTGCGAAGACGTTGTTTGCGACCCACTATCATGAGTTAATCGAACTCGCCGGCAAATATAAGAACGTGAAGAATTACAATGTCGCTGTCCATGAAGATGGCGAAGCGGTAACTTTTTTGCGAAAGGTTGTGGAGGGCGGAACAGATCAAAGCTACGGCATCCATGTTGCGCGTCTCGCGGGGTTGCCACAGGCTGTTATAGAGCGGGCAAACCAGATCCTTGAGGTTCTTGAACAGCACAACCTGAGTATCGAAGGCGAGGAATCAGACGAGTCTTCACCAAAATCGGCTCCGAAAGCACCACGTCCTCGCCGTCGAATGTCGAAATCTACCTTCCAAGGAGATTCCCTACAGCTCGCGCTGTTTACGCCGAAGACGCATCCCATTGTTGAGGAACTTCGGAATACTGAGCTTAATCAGATGACCCCGATGGATGCATTGAATCTGATTTATCATCTGAAGGCAAAAGCAGAGGAATAAGACTTTATCTTAACTGATTGATTTAGGGTTTACGCAAAATTCTTTCCGTTGCCGGTACAATTGGAAAGCGCGAAGACAGGAAGATTGGAAGAATGGAAGGGTGCCCCCATCCTTCCTTTTCCTTCCATCCTTCTGCCTAAAACGCGCCGATTGAGCGGCGGATGCGTAAGTCCTATGATTATAAGGAGTCAACCATGTCTAAAATCCGATTGGGGATTATCGGTTGTGGCGGAAATTCGGGGGGACATGCCCGCCGAATGAATGAAAATCCCGATGTCCAGATTGTCGGCACCTGTGATGTGAACACAGACATCTGTAACAGCTATATCGATCGTAACCTACCAGAACTAGATCCGCGTCCGGCGGTCTTCGATGATGTTCAAGCGATGCTCGGCGAAACAACGCCCGATGCTGTGGTGATTTCTACACCGCACACCCTCCACTTTGAACACAGTATGCACGCCCTCAATGCGGGTTGTCATGTATTGGTAGAAAAGCCGATGGTGACAGCAGCACCGAACGCATATACATTAGCTGCGAAGGTCAAAGAGACGGGTAAGGTCTTTACTATTGGCTATAATACGCCTTGCTCGGCGAACTTTTACTACGTGCGTGAATGTATCCGAAATCAAACATTTGGCAAGTTGGAGTTGGTAACAGGCTATATCACACAGAACTGGCTACGCGCAACAAAGGGAGCATGGCGACAGGTTCCTGAGTTGTCCGGTGGTGGGCAAGCGTATGATAGCGGGGCACATCTGTTCAACAGTTTGTGCTGGTCTGTCGAAGCTAATGTCGCGGAGGTCCATTCCTTCATAGACAATTGCGGAGCGCCGGTTGATATTAACAGTTCAACCAACATCCGGTTTGAGAATGGAGTTTTCGCGAGTATTGTTGTCAGCGGCAACTGCCCAAGCCCCGGTGGCACCCACATGGCGTTGATTTTTGATAACGGTCGAATCGAAGTTGACGGTTGGGGTGGCGGTTGGATTCGGGTCTATGAAGGTGGAGAACAGCTTGACCCACCGCCAATTACCGAGGAGATGTCAGCGGGATCACCGGATGACAATTTCATTGATGCGATTCTGGGTCGCGCTGAACCGCGCACTAGCCCGATGAACGGGATTATCCAATCGGAACTCATGGACGCTATCTACGAATCGGGTCGCACCGGGCAACCTGCGAAGCCTGTGCGGGGTTAATATACCGGTTATGTTTAAGAGAAGGGAGGGCACCGATGCAAACATATCGCGCAGCGGTTATCGGTTGTAGCCGGATGGGCGCGTTTATTGACAATGAAAGGGTTGGACATCTTTCGTCTGAGGTGGCGACCTATCTAGCGCATAATTTGCCGGTATCACATGCCGCTAGTTTCTTTGCAGGGGAGCGGACAGACCTGATCGCTTGTTCTGACCTCCGCACGGAAGTGATGGCGGAATTCGGAAAACGATACAAGGTTCCGACTGAACGGCAGTATACCGATTATAAAGAGATGCTTGAAAAGGAGCAGCCGGAGGTCATTAGTGTTGCGACGCAGCCTGAACACCGTGCGGAAGTTGTCATCTACGCTGCGGAGCACGGCGTCAAAGCCATCTACGCGGAAAAAGCGATGGCAGCATCGATGGACGAGGCAGATGCGATGGTGGAAGCGGTTGAACGCAACGGCGTCGCGTTCAACTTAGGCACCAATCGCCGTTGGGATACCGGCTTCGATAAAATGAAGGAGATTATTGATAGCGGGGAGTTGGGCGCGCTGCGGACGTTGATTATCTACGGCAACGGGTCGCTTTTCAACACCGCTAGTCATAACTTCGATCTTATCCTGCGGCTCAATAGCGATGCGCCGGCGTCTTGGGTTTCGGCACACCTTCCGGACGGGGACACGATTATTGACGGGGATATCGTCCGAGAAGATCCGAGTGGACAAGGGATGATTCAGTTCTCGAACGGGGTAACAGCGCACGCACTGCTCGCACAATTGGGCTGGGAAGCGGTCTGTGATAAAGGAAGCATTACTAGTAATAGAGATGGTGCGATGTGGCAAATCCGCCGTCAAAATAGGCTTGAGTCCTTCCCCAGATTTGAACGCACCAGTAGCGGCGCGAATATCGTCAAAGATCTTGTTCATGCGTTGGATACGGGTGAACCGACACGCGGTGGGGTTCGTGTCGCACACGCAAGCACGGAGCTGATTTTTGCGTTTATGGAATCCCACCTGCGAAATGGTGAACGTATTGAACTCCCGTTGAAGGGAAGTAAGTTGCGCTTACAGCGTGACCGTGCGCCAAGACAGCCGAGATTTCAGCCGTAAAAAACTTGCAAAGAGGAGATTCTATGGCGGAAGAAACGATTTTCAGTAAGATTATCCGGAAAGAGATTCCTGCCGACATCGTGTATCAAGACGATCTGGTAACCGCTTTTCGGGACATCAAACCTCAGACTCCCACACATATCTTAATTATTCCGAACAAATTGATTCCTACTTCTGACGACGTGACGCCTGAAGATGAGCCGGCTTTGGGGCGAATGTTCACAGTGGCGGCAAAAATTGCCAGAGAAGAAGGGATTGCTAAAGATGGTTACCGCTTAATTATCAATTGCCGGGAGCACGGCCTGCAGGAAATTTATCATCTGCACATGCACCTCGTCGGTGGTCGTCAGTTAGGGCGAATGCTGGCACAGCAGTGACCTAGGGATTTGTCAAATTTCCGCTCCAGCGGAGCGCAATGTCTATAGAATGTCGCGCTCGCAGATTAGGCAGTCTGCGCTACGCCACCGGTTTTCCCTTGGTTCAGATTGTTCAATTATAGAACTCCACGAGGTGTATTTCCAATAAATTTCAGGTGTTTAACCCTGACCCAGGCGGTCAGAAATTGCACCTTAAATCTAAGGCTTTGCTGTCTAAAGGATGGGGGTAAGTTCAAATGACTATAACCGGACCGATTCTTTTAACCCCATTTTCACTCAACACCTTTGCCCAAGATTACACCCAATGGGGATTACCCGAAGGTGCTAAAGCGCGACTCGGCAAAGGGAAGATAAATGAAATACAGTATTCGCCGGACGGCACCCGCCTTGCAGTAGCGAGTAGTATCGGTATTTGGCTCTATGATACGGCGACCTATCAAGAGATTGCTCTGTTGACCGGGCATACGAATAGTGTCAATAGCCTGGTGTTTAGTCCTGATGGGAATATGCTGGCAAGTGGGGGAGATTGGGGCGAGAAGATTCGTCTGTGGGATGTGAACACCGGCGCGGAGATACGTACCCTCACTGGGCATGCGGATGGGTTCAATAGCATGGTGTTCAGTCCCGATGGGAGCAGGCTGGCAAGTATAAGTATCGGTGAGGAGGAATACACGATTATTCTGTGGGATGTGAACACCGGCGCGGAGACATACACCCTTGGATGGCGTGGAGATAGCCTAGTGTTCAGTCCCGATGGGTACACAGTGGCAAGTGTGAGTGACGGTGGCACGGTTTATCTGTGGGATATTGTGGACACCGACGGAGAGACGCGCCCCCTTGAAGGGCATACGGATGGGTTCAATAGCATGGTGTTCAGTCCTGATGGTAACACGCTGGCAAGTGTGGGGCGGTGGGGCAGCACGGTGCAGCTGTGGGATGTGGACACCGGTGCGGAGATACGCACCCTTGAATGGCGAGGTAATGTCGATAGCATGGCGTTCAGTCCCGATGGGAACACCCTCGCTAGTGCGAGTGACGATGGCACGGTTCATCTGTGGGATGTGGACACCGGTGCGGAGATACGCACCCTTGAGGGGCATACGAATAGTGTCAATAGCATGGCGTTCAGTCCCGATGGGAATACCCTCGCTAGTGGGAGTAGCGACGGCACAGTCCTCCTGTGGGAACTCACTCCGCTTGCTGCACAGGAGAATGTATAGGTCAAAGGGGATGTCAATGGGGCTGGGGCGATTAACTACCCGAATCCGTTCACCCCGGAGACATGGATACGGTATCACCTCGCTCACGCCGCCAATGTCGTCCTTACGATTTATGACATAAAAGGTGCATCGCTACGGCGGCTGATTTTGGGGCATCTGGTTAAGAGGTGCCCATAAATATTCTCTGTGGGAGTGGCATCCTTGCCACGATTCCCCCGGGTGTTCCAAAACCATCGTAATCAGGAGGGTACACCCCCCACAAGCGTCTATGTCTGCACAGGCTCTTGGTTAAATTATGAGCACCCCTCAATTACCTAATGAACCAATGAACCAACACAATTGGTTATGATCGCAGGTCAAAGACGGTTTTGACCGCGCCGGATCTCCCGGTGGCCATCGCAGCGTGGACAGCTTGGCGGTACTCCTTTAGCGAGAACTGTTCGCCGATTAAAGGTAACAGTTTATCCCCCATCTGCTCTAACAGTCGGATACCGAGTGCAAAGGTCCGAATCTCCTCGCCTGCGTAGTTTTCCACCCCGTAGGTATATGCGCCGCCGACCTGCAATTCCTTATACCAAACTGATGTCCAATCGATATTTTTTGGAATGGCGGGCATCCCCACTAGCATGACGCGCCCTTGGGCCCGCGTGAAGCGGAGGGCGTCGTCGATTGTCGTAGCGGAGGCGACGCAATCAAACGTCACATTGACACCACCAAGCAGGACAGGCTTGCCCAATTCTGGTTGATAGCTTTCTGCTCCCGTCGAGTGGCAAAAGTTAGTGTAGAGCGACTTGTCGGAGGAGAGGACTTCATCCGCACCGAATTCGCTTGCGAGTTGCCGTTGGTGCGGGTATTTGGCGACAATCAGGATACGGTTCGATTTTCCGATTGCGCGGATTGCCGCAACGGTGAGTAGTCCAACCGTCCCCGCGCCGATGATCAAAACTTCGTCTGTGTCTTTGAGGTTGGCTTTCAAAACACTGTGCAATGCACAGGCAAACGGTTCGAGCAGCACCGCGATTTCATCGGAGAGGGAATCTGGTACGCGGTGGATCTGGTTTTTATGTGCAAGGAGGTAGGGGCTCCAACCCCCGCCGGTGTCGTGACAGTATCCTGTCTGAATGCCTGCCGAGATATTCCCCTGCGTAATATTTTCACAGTTCGCAAAATGCCCTTGCCTACATTGGTAACAGCCGGGATTGATGCCACGGATTTCGCACGACAACACAGGCTCAATGACAACGCGGTCTCCAGCCGTGTATCCCTTAACCCTCTCCCCTATCTCCGCAACTTCCCCAACTACCTCGTGCCCAAGCACAAATGGGGTTGAGGTGAAGGGGGAGAAATATGGACTGCCCTTTGCGGTGATGGTGGCAAGATCTGAGCCGCAGATACCGCTCAAGCATGTCTTGATTTTCACCCAATCCGGTGTAGGAAGTTGTGGCTCATCGATCTCAGCCAAGCGGATACAGGAAGCACCGGAGGTGTAAAGCCAGTTCCAGTGTTTGCCTAAGAGGCGCACCATTAGGTAGCGGGGCACACTTTTGATATATTGGATTGCTTGCATGGTTTTATGAAATGGTAATAGCGGTGTCAGGTTCTACTCAAACGCTACGCCTAGCTTGACGCTTTTTTCGGGATACAGATCCATCTCTTCGTAGGCTTGGGGCGATTCGTCGAACGGCACCACCGGGGAGACAATCTCCTCACAATCAAATCGTCCTTCGGAAAGCCACTGCCAGCAGTGGTCTGTAATGCGCCCGAAGTCCCACCGTGGGTGATCACGATTGGGATCGCTGCACGCACGTGCAAAAATTAGATTCGGGATGTCGAAGTGTGCGACGGCACCGAAGTCAAGTCCGCCCTTGCACTCCTTCATCCAACCGACGACCGCGACGTTACCGCCATACGCTAACCCACGGATTGCGCCGTCCAATGCTTGATAGTTCGCGCTCGTCTCGATTGCGACATCGATCCCGAGTCCGCCGGTTGCTTTCTTCAGTTCTTCACCAACATCGACAGCGGTTGGGTCGAGCGAGAGGTCTATCCCGATGTTTTCAACGACTGCGCGTCGGTCGGCAATTGGGTCCACAACAGCGACAAAGGACGCGCCAGCCATCTTCGCCATCTGCACAGTCATTTGACCGATCGCGCCAAGTCCAAAGACTGCCACCCTGTCCCCAAGGCGCACTTGACCATCACGAATACCGGCAAGTGCAAAATGCGCTGGGTCGTAACAGACCGCTTCTTTCCATGTCATCCGATCACTCATGCACAAGGCGCGTTCGGCGTTCCACGTATGTGTCTCGCGAAGATTGCCATATCCGGCGACCCGATCGCCAATCGAAAATCCTTCGACACCTTCGCCGATTTCGCTGATCCGACCCACGCACATATTGCCCAGTCCCATCGGGAATGACGCACCCCGAAATCCGTGATACCCTGTCAACTCCGTGCCCCGCTTCGGTGCGCCAAAGTCTACTTTGATACGGATATTTCCTGCTGGTACAGGTCCCTCTTCGTAATCCTGTAGAACAGGCTGCTGCACTGCGATTGCGACTAATTCTTTTGGCATGTGGCTCTCCTTAGCTTTGATCTGAAATTAGATTCTAGTGATATTTGGGTGTCAAGATATCGATGTGTGCAGGTTACGGCATACGGCGTATGCCTACTACTATCAATTTGAAGTATTGTAACATTGTGGACAAATCAAATACCAGAGAATTATGCTTTGGAGATTCGGATTTCTCTGTTGACGCATCACTAAAAATCTGCTAAAATCACGAATGTGAACGATTGGGGTTTCATGCCAATCTGTTCGCGCTATCTGATCCCACATACAGGAGAAACCATGATAAACACGCCAGACATTGAACGCCCTCCTAAACAGCTCATTGAAACCCTCTCTTCTATCAGCAGTGCTACGGCTGCCGGTGAGCTTTGTCGCCTCGGTATCCGTGACCCTCAAATTTTGGGTCCCGTACCTCGCACCCCCGGCAAGACGGTTGTTGGTCCAGCACTTACCCTGCAATTTATGCCCAAACGCGAAGACATCTACGCTGTTGATGAATATAACGACCCCGAAAAACAGCTGCACCGCCATGCACTTTATCACACCCAGCCCGGCGATATCATCGTCGTTGACGCTAGGGGTGACCTGAGCAGCGGTGTTTTCGGCGAAATGATGTTGACCTTTTTCAAGGGACGCGGTGGTATTGGCGCAATCATAGATGGGTGTATCCGGGACTTTCCCTATGCTCAGACTTTGGGGTTGGGATTGTGGCTGAAGGGAACGACACCCAATTTCCATACGCAAACGAATATCTATCCCTTCGCGGTGAACGTTCCGATCGCCTGTGGGGACACCTTGGTTATGCCGGGGGATATTATTGTGGCTGACGATGACGGTGCCGTTGTGGTGCCGACTAAGCTAGCGCCGGAGTTATGCAAAAAAGCGACCGCTCACTCGGAATGGGAGGACTTCAGCCGCATGAAACTGGAAGAGGGAGGCCATTTGCGTAAATACTATCCCCTCAATGATGAGGCACGGGCGGAATACGAGGAATGGCGCAAAGCCCAAGAGAAATAAAACGGTGGACGACCGTTTATAAGGAGAAAATCAATGCCAGATACAAATAAGATAGGTTGGAACGCTGTTAGCAAGACGGGTGCTGTTGCTGCAGGCGGTGCGGGTGCTGTTGATGCCGGGATTCAGATCCTAGAGGCAGGCGGTAATGCAGCAGATGCAGCGGCGGGAACGATCCTCGCGCTTAATGTCACAGACCATATTGCCTGCTCTATCGGCGGTGAGGTGCCGGTGCTTATATTTGATGCGGAAAAACGGGAGGTCAAATCGCTTTCCGGTCAGGGACGTGCCCCACTTTCGCAAGAAGCTATTGATTGGTATATGAAGAACGGCATCCCGGCGGGTGATATGAAAATGGCACCTGTCCCATCGGTTGTTGATCTATGTATTACCATGCTCCAACAGTATGGAACAAAGACATTTGAGGAAATCGTTGGACCGACACTTGCCCTGCTAGATGCTGGAGACGAGGATTGGCATCCGAATCTTGCGGTTACGTTACGCCGGATGGTTGAAGAGGAGCAGATTACCGCCGGAGACCGTGAGACGAAACTGCAAGCGGCAACCGATCGCTTTTACGGACGGAACAAGTATCGCAATGACATTGCGGAGGAGTTGGAAGCCTTTTACATCAAGAGGGGTGGATTCCTTCGTAGGGAAGATCTTGCCGCCCATACGACGCTAATCGAAGAACCTGTGAAGGTGGATTACCGTGGGTATACGGTGTATAAGTGCGGCACATGGACGCAGGGACCTTATCTATGTCAGACGTTGCGCTTGTTGGAAGGCTTTGATTTGAAGGGTATGGGACACTTTTCGGCAGACTATGTCCACGTGGTCACGGAAGCGCTTAAGTTAGCGATGGCAGATCGTGATGAGTATTACGGCGATCCGGTTTTTGTGGATGTCCCGATGGAAGGGCTGCTTTCCGATGCTTACACCGAGATTCGCCGACCTCTGATTGACATGCAAAAAGCTTCGATGGAAGCCCGACCGGGGGATGTAGAGAACATGAAGCCGGTGAAAGAAGGTGGCGTCTTTCGACCGGGGGTTGGCGGAACGACAACCTGTGTCGTCGCTGATCGCTGGGGGAATGTGGTTTCTGCCACACCTTCTGCTAATGTCCACCGTGAAGAGAAAATGGGCGGTTCAACGGGTGTGAGTTTCGGCAACCGATTGCGAAGCCTCAATACAGTTCCGGGACATCCAAACTGTATCCAACCGGGTAAGCGACCTCGCATTACACTGACGCCGACGCTTGTACTGAAAGATGGCAGCCCGATCTTGGCGATTAGCGTCGCTGGTGGTGACTTGCAGGATCAAGCAGCCGTGAATTTGCTCCTTGATTTCATTGAGTTTGATATGCAGCCTGCCGATGCTGTAATCGCGCCACGCTTCGCGACAGCACATCACCAAGATTCGTTTGACCCCAATCCAAACCGTGAAGAAGCGTTCCTTCGGGCAGGTGCTTTGACTGTGAGTGATACGGTGGATTCGAGTGTGCAGAAGGAGTTGATTGGGCGCGGGCATCAGCTCGAGGCGAGAGCAGGTGCTATTGCAACACCTGTCATGCTTTCTATTGACCAAGATAACGGAACGCTCTATGCAGCAGGGGATCCGGCTGCGAACCGTCATGCAGCGGGGTTAGATGACGAGTGAGAGGAAATATCAATGGCCGAACGACTAACCGTTCTATTTTTACCCCACCCGCTTGGTCCCTCAATGTTGAAACCGGCGGCGGACGATATAGTAGATGCCATCGGGGACCGCCACGATTTACATATTCTGGATTATGATCAGCCCATCGCTCCGCAGTTTGACGGGGTAGATGTTGTCATCGATCATGGCGGTTCGGCGGGAACCCGGGAGATGGCTGATGCGGCAGCGGGGGGAGTGCGTCTCTGGCAGATTCTCGGAACAGGCTTTGACCACTTTGATTTGGAGTATTGGCGATCGAAGAACCTACCTGTCGCAAACTGTCCGGGGATTTTCAGTGCTGTGGCGTTGGCAGAATGTGCCATGATGTTCATGCTGATGCTTGCCCGGCAGTATCCTGTTACCCAAACAAACCTGAAGCAGGGAGAACTGTACAGACCGGTAGGAATGGAGCTTGATGGACTGAAGTTAGGGATTATCGGATTTGGTGCTAGTGGGATAGAACTAGCGCGTCGGGCTGCACCTTTTGGCTTAAAAATGTCAGTGATTGACATCCGCGATGTTGAAGCAGATGAGATGCGTGAATTTGGCTTGGAGTTTGCTGGAAAACCGGCGGATCTGGATTCGGTCGTCGCTGCATCTGATTTCTTATCGCTGCATCTACATCTCAACGAGGAGACACGCCATACCATTGATGCACGTCGTTTGGGTTTGATGAAATCGACGGCGTTTCTGATTAATGTTGCACGGGGGGCGTTGGTAGATGAGGCAGCTTTGATTGAAGTGTTAGCAAAGGGCGAAATCGCTGGTGCTGGGCTGGATGTTTTCGGGCAGGAACCGCCGGATTTGAATTCGCCCATCTTCAGCTTGCCGAACGTGATTGCAACACCTCATATCTCAGGCGGAACCGATGGGACCTCACGAAAACGGGCGGGTGCGGCGGCGGAGAATGTTGATAGGATAGCATCAGGATTAAAGCCGTTATATCTCATATCTTGAGAAATTTTCTCTATGCGTAATGCGTGCAAAGAAACCGAGTTTTCCCGAAAAAACTCGGTTTCTCCGTCTCCCCGGTGACATGAGCCACAAAGGTTTTGGATGTTTACGAGGCCCCCACAAAATCGTAATCTGAACAAGCGGATTCTCAGCCTTGCTATTCCCAATATTATCAGCAATCTGTCGGTGCCGATGCTGAGTGCTGTTGATACCGCGCTGATGGGGCGGTTAGAAAACGAGCAGTATCTCGGTGCCATCGCTATCGGTGGTGTTATTTTCGGCTTCGTGTACTGGGGATTTAGCTTCCTCCGGATGGGTGTTACTGGACTGACAGCACAAGCCTATGGTGCAAGAGATGTCGAGGAAAGTACACTCCTCCTGAAGCGGGGAGTGATGGTCGCCCTGCTGATCGCGCTGCTGCTTCTCATCCTTCAACCGCTAATTGCAGCACTCAGTTTTTATCTGATGGACGCTGGTCCTGAAGTGGAACGACTTGCGCGTTCCTATTTCCATATTCGTCTCTGGGCTGCGCCAGCCACCCTAACCCTGCATGTCTTTCACGGCTGGTTTCTCGGTATGCAGAATGCCAAATATCCGATGTTTCTCACCATCGTGGTGAATCTGTTGAACCTTGCGTTTAACTTCTTTTTTGTGAAGGTTCTGATGATGACCTCCGATGGGGTTGCCCTTGGCACTGTGATCGCGCAGTACCTTGGGCTGTTATGCACGATTGGACTATTCTTGAGGCGGTATAGACATCTGTGGGACGGGTGGCATCTAAAAGGGGTATTGCATCCTCCAGCGTTGAAGCGTTTTTTTAGGATAGGCAGGGATATCTTAATTCGGACGTTTGCCGTGCTTTTCTGTCACGCGTTTTTCACATCAAAGGCTGGGGCGCTGAGTGATACGGCACTTGCCATCAATACCATTCTCATGCAGTTCATCCATATCTTGGCGTATGGCATTGACGGTTTTGCTTTTGCAGCGGAGAGCCTTGTTGGCAGGTACAAAGGGGCGCGAGAAATCGCCACCTTGAAGCGTGCTGTACGATTTTCGTTTTGTTGGGCGCTTCTCCTTTCGGTGGGATTCAGCTTGGTGTTTGGTCTATTTGGGGCCAAGCTGCTGTACCTATTCACGGACAAAACTAATCTACTGATCGGTGCCCGTCCCTACCTAATCTGGATTGCGATAGCGCCTCCCATCAATTCTGTTGCATATATTTGGGATGGGGTTTTTGTCGGTGCCACCGCTACTAGTGCTATGCGAAACTCGATGCTAACTTCGATGGTGGTCTTTCTGTTGGCGTATTTCCTGTTGCAAGGATTGGGAAACCATGGACTCTGGATGACGTTGACGTTGTTTTCGGCTTCACGCGGCGCAACACTGACCTATTTCGCACCCAAGCACATCTTTTCATTGGGGTCGCCTCAGAAAGAACGTTTGAGGTAGGGATAATGCGTAACGAGCAATACGTAAGAGATTATCTACACAACCACTATCATTTTGTAAACACGTTTTTTTAACGCATTACGCATTACGTATTATTTTTTGGAAAACACAGAGAAGTCATGGGGAAATAGTGCCTTTTATATAACATATATTTCTGGAGGACACTTACAATGGTATTAAAAGACCGGGTCGCCATCGTCACCGGCGCTAGTTCTGGCATCGGACGAGGTATTGCAGTTGAATTTGCCCACGAGGGAGCTAGGGTCGTCGTTGCCGATGTTCAAGAGGCTCCCAAACAGGGCAAATATCATGAGCAAGACACGACGACGCCAACAGTTGAGGAAATCGAGACACTAGGATCCCAAGGATTGTTCGTCCAAACTGATATGTCGGATGACTCGCAGGTCGAACGACTGGTTCAGGCGGCGGTTTCACACTTTGGTGAGTTGGACATCCTTGTCAACAATGCTGGCATCCATATCCCCGGTACTAGCCAAGAGATTACAATAGCCGACTGGGACAAGGTGGTTGGTGTGAACCTGCGCGGCATTTTTGTGGCGACCAAACTCGCCATCCCCCACTTGACAAAATCTCAGTATGGACGTATCATCCAAATCGCGTCTGTTCACGCCTTCGGCGGTGGCGGTGGACCAGCGTATGCTTCGGCGAAAGCGGCCCTTGTCAATATGGTGCGCGATACCTCGCTGGAAGTTGGGGGATACGGTGTTACGGTCAACGCAATCTGCCCCGGCTATATTGAGACCGCGATCCAAGATTACTTGACACCGGAACAGATTCAGGAAGCAAGTGAAAGGACGGCGATGCCACGTTTTGGTTTACCACGGGACATTGGTAGAGCCTCAGTCTTTCTGGCATCGGATGATGCGGAGTGGATCACCGGTGCTTCGTTGCTCGTTGATGGTGGATATGTTGCTGCGCTTTAGTGTGAAGGGTTACGATTTACGCAATAGATATTACACTTTAGGAGTTACGCACTTCAGTAGGGAACGCAGATCTGCGTTCCCTACGAAACAGAACCGGTGTCTAGGAAGTTACTGTAGTTGCCCGATTCATCGGGCGTTGAGAGTTGTCCTGTGTGGTACTGAATCGCCAAACTACAGGGCCCTGATCGTTCAATTGCGTAAGTCCTATCAAATTAAAGATTTTCACCACATTTTATTAAACACCCTCGTGGCGTGAGGGATTACAGACTGAAAAAGGAGATTTTCATGAGTCAGAAAAGGTATCGCGCTGCTGCGATTGGACACACCGGTGCCGGCAACTATGGACACGGACTTCACTTGCCATTTAATGAATTGGAAAACATTGAGTTTGTTGCTATCGCCGATCCAGACGAGGCGGGACGGCAGGAGGAGATGGAAAAGACTGGCGTTCAGCAGGGTTACGCTGATTACCGTGAAATGCTCGAAAAAGAGGATTTGGACATAGTCAGTGTTGGGCCTCGCTGGACGACTGACCACCTTAAGTTGCTGTTGGGGTGTATCAACGCCGGTTGCCACGTCTATAGCGAAAAGCCGATGACGGCAACGCTTGCCGAGGGCGATCAGATCGTGGAAGCAGCACAGCGAGCAGGGAAGAAAGTCGCTGTTGCACATCAAGCGGTCTATCTGCCGTCAATTCAAGCGGTCAAGCGGATGCTACACGACGGGACAATCGGAACGGTTCAAGCGATTCACGCACACGGTAAGCAGGATCGGCGCGGCGGCGGTGAGGACATGATCGTGCTCGGCACGCACCTCTTTAATATGATGCGCTTTTTCGTCGGCAATGTTGCGTGGATGCAGGCGCACGTCACCGATAATGGGAAAGAGGTCACAATCGACGACGCGCGTGACGCGACAGAGCCTGTGGGTCTCATCGCGGGCGATTGTGTCAACAGCTACTTTGCTTTTGAAAGTGGTGTTTCTGGGTTGTTTGATACCCGAAAGCATGAGGTGAGTGGTGATTACTACGGCATGGAGATTATCGGCGACGAAGGCAGGATATCAATGCGCGGCGGTGGTGGGGAGAATCTAGTCATCTATCCGCATCCATGCTGGTCGCCAGCTAATGCCTCTCAGAGTTGGGAAGCGATGGAGGTTGATGACACGCCTTTTTCCAGCGGCAACAACCTTGCAGTCCTTGATCTGATTGATGCGATTGAAAATGACCGTAAGCCGATCTCCGCTGCGGAAGATGCGGTAGCGGCGTTGGAGATGATTCTCGGTGCTTATGAGTCGCAACTTACAGGGCAGCGTGTTTCGTTTCCTATTGCCAATCGGGAGCATCCATTGAAAGGGTAGCTGTGGGGATTATTGAAAACTCCTTGTAGGGAACGCAGATCTGCGTTCCCTACGACTTAGGTTTTAGACATAGGGGGAGTTTCGATAAACCTGCTTAAAAATAGACGTTATTCAGTTATTTTCAATTACCATTTACAGTGAGAAAGTCATTATTATGTTTTTTCGTCGTTTCTTTCCCGTTTTGATTAGAATTCAGCATCGCATCGCACTTATCGGTCTATTGATGTCCATTGTAGGTTCTCAAACAGTATCCGCCCAACAACAGATAGCCCTAGATACCCACGCTATCTTCCAACAGAGCTGCCTCATCTGCCACGGTCCTGACGGTGCTTATAAAGAAACACTCTTAATGGAACACAATGCACTCATTACAGCAAACGGTCCCGTTGTTCCTGGCAACCCGGAAGCTTCTCGGCTGTATAAGCGGCTTCTTGGAGAAGGCGGACCACTCATGCCGTTGGGAGGTCCCCCTTTACCCGATCCACAGATTGAAGCAATTAAAAACTGGATATTGGCTGGTGCTCCCGATTGGGCGACGGTAGCGACAACCGATGGCGACTTCATCTCCCCCGGTGAAATACTCACTACCATTGAAACACATCTGATGTCCCTTGCACCATTTGACCGTGCCTTTGCCCGGTACTTCACTATGACACATCTCTACAACGCAGGGGAGTCTGTGGGGATACTCCAAGAGTATCGGAAAGCACTCTATAAATTAGTCAACAGCCTCTCATGGGGGGTGACAGTCACCAATCCACACCCCATCGACTCACAAGGGACTATCTTCTATATCGACCTCAGACACTATGAGTGGGACGTCAATAACGCTTGGACGCAGATAGAAACAGAATATCCGTATCATATCCCATTTGATGCACCGACACAGGCTGCACTAAAGGAACAATTGAGTCGATTACAGACGGAGATGAAGGCTGATATACCATCAATCCATGTCGATTGGTTTGTCGCACAAGCATCTTTACCCCCACTATATCACGATTTACTCTCTCTCCCATTGACCGATAGGGAGTTAGAAACCCGACTGGAGGTTGATGTTATTCGTAATCTAGTCAATGCACCGGGGGTGCGTGTATGGAGAGCAGGGACTAACAATTCCGGGGTTTCTAATAACAACCGGGTGATAGAACGCCATACCTCTCGATATGGAGCGTATTGGAAGAGTTATGACTTTGCTGGCAGTGTTGGGACACAGAACATCTTCACCCACCCGCTTTCATTCACCCATGATGGTGGAGAGGTTATCTTTAATCTCCCCAACGGGTTACAAGCCTACTACGTTACCAATGCGTCTGGCTTTCGTCTGGACGATGCACCGATAAACATCGTATCCAATCCTGCAGCGAGTGACCCAACGGTGCGTAACGGACTTTCCTGCTTCGGTTGTCATACAGAAGGGATGAAGACGTTTGAGGACGAGGTGCGTTCCGTGATAGAGAGTAATGCGACTCCTGCTTATGACAAAGCGCAAGCGCTGAGACTATATGTCGAACAGTCAGAGATAGACGCGCTCTTACAGGAGGATACGGATAGATACAAAGAGGCACTGGAAGCGACGGGTGGCGCGTTTGGTGGTATTGAACCGATATCCCGTTTCCATGAGGCATTTCAAGGACCGGTGGACGCTGCGTATGCCGCTGCGGTAGTTGGGTTAGAGACGGAAGCCTTCTTGGAGAAAGTACGTGAGAATATAGGGTTGCAAAACATCGGCTTGCTGGTATTAGACAGTGAGAACGGGAGTATGAAACGGGACGCATGGAGATCTAATTTCAATGCGATGATTTACGCATTGGACTTCCCGGAGGAACAGGTAGAGAGTCCGTCACAGCCGGAAGTGTTACCGGGGACCATTGTTCAGATCCCCGATCCAAACCTGCACGCTGCAATCGCGGAAGCGCTTGGCAAAAGTCCTAATGCTCCAATTACCGCTGAGGAGATGGCAGGACTAGAAGAGCTTGTCGCACACAACAAGGACATCCGTGATTTAACAGGAATTCAATTTGCTATCAACCTAACCAATTTAGATCTCCGAGGAAACCAGATTAATGACATTTCACCGGTAGCAAGTTTAACCACCCTAGGTGCACTCGTCCTCCGTGGAAGCCCTGTATCCGATATATCTCCCATACGAAACTTAACTAGTCTAGATCGTCTAGAAATAGCAGGAACTATGGTAACAGACCTCTCACCAATCAGAAATCTGATAAATCTGAGGGTTATATATGCCTGGAATACCAACATATCAGATATATCACCAGTTCAGAACCTCATCAATATAGGTTATCTACGTTTTGATAACTGCAACATCTCTACCCTACCATCGCTTACAAAACTAACCAAGTTATGGAAGTTAAATCTCCACAACAACAACATCTCAGACATATCTCCCCTTGCAAAATTAACTGGGTTAGAGAGGCTATTTCTTGAACATAACAATATCTCAGACCTATCCCCACTTACAAACTTAACGAAGTTATGGGAGTTACGTATCTATGACAATAAAATCTCAGACCTGTCCCCACTCACAGAATTAACTAACCTAACACACCTATATTTCTCTGAGAACAACATTTCCAACATCTCACCTTTAGCAAGATTAACCAATTTGAAGGTGTTACGTTTCTCAGACTGCGAAATAACAAATATACAACCCCTTGCAGGACTAATTAAGTTAGAAGAACTAGTTTTTCACAACAATAAAGTCTCAAACATATCTCCGCTTGCAAGATTGACTAACTTGAAATGGCTAGAGATCTCTCGTAACAACATTTCTGACATTTCACCCTTGGAGGGGTTACGCGAGAATATAACCCTCATTTGGTACGACAATCCGGCGTTCCCAAAAGGGGGACCGAAGATAGAGGGTCCCTGGTTATGGGTGGCGTTACCCAGCACAAGACTGAGCAGTGATACCGATTTGCTAGCGCAAGCAAGTGGCGGTGCAGTGACAGAGACGGAGATTGCGACCCACGGGGCGATAGTAGGACAGTCTGTTGGTGATAGCGTGTGGACAGCCTATAACCTTCCGCCCACGGGTAGGGATAACATCTCACATATGCTGAGAGACAGCGTCTACAAAGACAGCGTCCATCCCAATCCTGGAGCAGCACTCTACGGCTCTGTGTCCGTTTATTCGCCACGCGAACAGAACACAACGATGTACGTCGGTGGTGATGATGGCGTAAAAGTTTGGCTCAACGGAACCTTGATTTATGCGCTCCGAAGGACCGGGGTTGAGGATTATGGTGATTTTTTTCCGGTCACGCTTCAGCAGGGGCAAAATGTCCTGTTGGTCGCGGTTTATACCTGGGGTAATGGATTTTTTGGGTTTAAACCCGGCACGGAATATACAGTGGCAAACCCCGGTATCGGCTACGCTTTTTCCAAGACCCCAATCCATATAGATGATACTTTTACCCTTGACATCAGCGCAAAAGATGTCTTCGATTTGGCAGGCTGGCAGTTTGATATCGCCTTCGACGCTGCTATACTTGAGGCAGTTAATGTAAGCGAAGGCAATTTCCTAAAGACAGGCGGAACGACCTTCTTTCAGGGTGGGAGCATTGATAACGTTGCGGGTAAAATCACAGGACTCAGTGCAGCACGGCTCAGTGCCCAAGGCATGAATGGCACCGGTACACTGCTTCAAGTGAGGTTCAAGGCGAAATCGGGCGGTGAAACGAAGTTGGTGCTGCAGAACTTTGAGTTTGGTGCTACCACCGGGAGCCTCATCCCTGCAGGACCGCATCAAGTCCACATCGTTGTGGAGGGACAACTTGCGACCGGGGACGTGAATCGAGATGGACGGGTGAGCATTCTAGACCTAATTCTTATCGCACAGCAGTTAGGGAAAAGGGTGCCAGCCAACTCACCGGTAGATCTTAACCGTGATGGTGTGGTCAGCATCCTTGATCTTATCCTTACAGCACAAACTCTCGGCAACACTACAGCGTCTGCTGCACCAGCGGTTGAGACAGAATGCGTAGATCCTGAGATGATAGAAGCGTGGATTGCACAGGCACAGTTGGAAGATGACGGTTCGCACCCCTTCAAACAGGGCATTGAAAACCTCGAAAAGCTGCTAGCCTCATTGATGCCTGAAGAGACTGCGTTGCTCCGCAACTATCCCAATCCATTCAACCCAGAGACATGGATACCGTATCAGCTAGTGGAATCAGCAGAAGTCACGCTAACGATTTATGATACGAACGGGCAGCTGGTTCGACGTTTGGCGATGGGACATCAAGCAGCAGGTATCTATCGAAGCCGAAACCGTGCGGTGTATTGGGACGGACGGAATCAGTTCGGTGAGCCCCTCGCTAGTGGTCTCTATTTCTATACGCTCACAGCGGGCGATTTCACAGCAACCCGACGGATGCTGATACTGAAGTAAAATTGGTTCATTGGTGCATTCAACGGATGAACCTTCACGTATCACGTTTCAGATACACATATCGCCCCATCTCGGTTTTATCGGGATTGCTTTGCATCCCGAAGTGTAGCGGAACACATAGGGCATTTTCGAGACAAGAATCCGTGTAATCCGCCGAATCCGTAATTCAGATGGCTTTGCATCCCGACACAACATCGGGGCAATACAGATGCGATTGCCCTCTTTGGACTGTGTTTGATATTGACGTTACTCGTTTTTCGTGTTAGAATGAGAAGGCAGATTAGCCCGTAGTTAAGTTACCGTATTGCCTCGCAAATTTGCATGACATAGTAAACCATCTGAACCATTTAGCAGTTACTTCAAAGGGGTACAGTCTATGAAAGCCAAAAGACGCATTTTCAGCGGTGTGTTGATACTGCTAGGCAGCCTGTCTTGGTTGGCAGCCGTATCGTCAGATGACGCGCTTGTGTACGTTATCAATATACGGAATGAGATCGGGAATGGGCTTCGCGTGTATATTGACAACGGGATTAAGCAAGCATCGGAGGCGGACGCGGACGCAATCATCTTTGACGTTCATACACCCGGAGGTGCGGTTGGTGCTGCGCGAGATATTATTGATGCAATCCAGCGCACAGAGATTCCGACGATTGCTTACGTCAACACGGAAGCAATCTCCGCCGGCGCGATGATTTCGTTGTCGTGCGACCAGATTGTCATGAGGAACGGCGGTGCCATTGGCGATTCCGCCCCAGTCTCAATTCAAGGAGAGGAACTGAATGAAAAGGCAGTTTCTTATATCCGTGGCAAGATTCGTGCGACAGCGGAACGGGGTGGCAGAAACCCTGACATCGCCGCTGCTATGGTAGACAAACGACTCTATCTCGTTAGACTTATGGACGGTGAAATTGTTACGCTCAGAGAGGAAGAGTATATCGAGCGGAAGGATCTTGGGGAAGAGATGGACATCATCGCCGCTGGGGGACCTGAGGGGGAGCTGCTGACTTTAACAACTGAAGAGGCGTTGGAGTATAACCTAGCGGATGGGGTTGCTGATTCCGTTGAAGATTTGTTGGGGTTATACCAAATTGTCGAGATTTCCGGGGAGCGCAAAGTCTTAACGGTAGAGGGAGTTGCACAGAAACAGCGGGAACTTGGCATTAAAAGCGTAAAAGTGGTTAAGTCTCTGCAAGACGCGACGCAAGAAACAGTTCTGGTGACATTAGCAGACCGGTTTGTCTTTTTTGTTACCAGTCCGCTTATCAGTGGGCTATTGCTTACATTGGGCGGGCTTGGATTATTCGTGGAAATTCGGACTCCCGGTTTCGGCATCCCGGGAATTGCTGGACTTATTTGTCTCGGACTGTTTTTCTGGGGGCATAGGCTCCTGAATATTAGCGCGGATTATGCGGCAATCGCATTCATCCTAGGCGTAGCATTGCTTCTGGTGGAGTTGTTTGTGATACCGGGATTTGGTATTGCGGGTATCGGTGGCATAGCGCTGATGTTGGGCAGCGTCTTTTTCGTGTTCCGAAATGCTTACAAATTGGAGACAGCAGTTTTTACGATGTCGTTTGCGGTAATCCTTGCCTTTGCACTTGCAATTGCGCTTTCTTACGCACTGCCGAGAACCCGTGCTTGGAATAATCTCGTCTTGAGTGCCGCCATGGATTCGGGGGCAGGGTTCCACTCCGCACCGCGGGAGGATTTTCAGAGGTATGTGGGTAAGACGGGGGTTGCGCTCACGCCGTTGCGTCCTGCTGGCACTGTTCGCGTTGACGACACACGACTCGATGTAGTCACTGCCGGTGATTTTATCGTGCGCGACACGCCTGTTAAAATCATCAATGTTGAGGGATCGAAAATCTTCGTCGAAGCAATTGATGAAATATAGGGTATCACCTAATCCCATGTCATGGTTTCTAATTTTTCTCATCGGTTTGGGAGTTTTGTTGCTGTTCATTGAGATTGCCTTGCTACCCGGCTTTGGGGCGGCAGGCGTTCCCGGAATAGCGCTAGTCGTCGCAGGTCTAGGACTTGCGTGGGTGAAGTTTGGATTGAAAACAGGCTTCATTTATTCGAGTGCTACGATTGCGTTGACCATCCCACTAGCGATTTTAGGACTTTGGCTTTTTCCACGCACAAGGCTTGGACGCTCATTTATCCTCAATATCGCTGCCAATCGTACTGACGGGTTTCAAGCACCGCCCCAAGATTTGGTCAACTTGGTCGGTAAATCGGGAAAATCACTCACTCCCCTACGCCCCGCCGGTACTGCGTTGATTAATGATCAGCGGGTTGATGTCGTTACGCTTGGTGATTTCATTGAAGCTGAGGTTGAGGTCGAGGTCGTCCTCGTTGAAGGAAATCGTGTCGTCGTTCGGGGTTTGTGAAAAATAGATAGGTGAAATACAAAAAGGAGGTCAAGAATGGCTCCAGAACAGATGTCTATCCTGTTTCTTGCTATTGTAATAATTATTGGGTTACTGGTCCTTTTCTGGGTTGTGCCTGTTGGGTTGTGGATTGCTGCTATTTTTGCTGGCGTGCGTGTACGCATTATTGAACTAATTGGAATGCGTCTCCGTCGGGTGAGTCCGCCGGTGATTGTAAATGCGCAGATTAGTGCCCACAAAGCGGGACTGACGATTGATATGGAACGGTTGGAAGCGCACTACCTCGCGCGTGGCAACGTCATTCGCGTTGTCAACGCCTTGATTGCCGCTGATAAGGCAAAGATCGATCTCGGTCTCCAACAAGCGACGGCGATTGATCTGGCTGGACGCGACGTACTTGACGCCGTTCAGGTGAGCGTTAATCCACGTGTCATTACAACGCCAAGGATTACGGCGGTCGCACTTGACGGCGTTCAGCTTATTGCTACAGTGCGAATCACTGTGAGAGCAAACATTAACCGACTTGTCGGGGGTGCCGGTGAGGAGACAATCGTCGCACGCGTTGGCGAAGGGATCGTCAGTGCGATTGGCGCTTCAGAGACATATGAGGATGTGCTGGAGAATCCGGACATCATCTCTAGAACGGTGTTAGATCGGGGACTTGATTCGGGAACAGCCTTCGATATTCTCTCCATCGATATTGCCGATGTGAACGTTGGGAAAAACATTGGTGCCGAGCTGCAAGCAGAGCAAGCGGAGGCAGACCTCGTTGTTGCACAAGCCAAAGCAGAGGAACGCCGAGCAATGGCGGTTGCACGCAAACAGGAGATGACAGCAAGCGTACAAGAGATGCGCTCTAGAGTTGTTGAGGCGGAGGCGGGTGTTCCCCGCGCAATTGCCGGTGCATTTCGAGACGGAAATCTAATGGGTCAAAATTAAGGGTTGGTCCCGATACATCGAGGTCTAGATCCACCAACCCCAAAAGGAGGTTTCAGATGGCTATTCCATACATTATTCCAGCGATTGTGGTGATAATTTTTGTTCTCTGGCTGGCTTGGTTCGTACCGTTGGGACTCTGGATTGCCGCCCTTGCAGCGGGGGTGCGCATCCGAATCTTCGGTGATCTCGTCGCAATGCGTTTGCGTCGTGTTCCCCCTAAATCGATTGTGGAGCCCCAAATCGAGGCGACGAAGGCAGGACTGCAACTCAGAGTTGATAACCTTGAGGCACATTTCCTTGCAGGCGGCAATGTGACAGACGTTGTACGCGCACTGATTGCGGCCGATAAAGCGAACATCAAGCTCGATTTTGCACAAGCCGCTGCAATTGATCTGGCAGGCAGGGATGTGCTACAAGCGGTGCAGATGAGTGTCAATCCACAGATTATTGATGTTCCCGCTAAAGGCGACGTAAGCCCCGGCATTACTGCTGTCTCACGAGACGGGATTCAACTAATCGCTAGAGCTAGAGTCACTGTACGAGCCAATATCGACCGGCTGGTCGGCGGTGCGGGAGAGGCGACCGTCATCGCACGGGTTGGTGAGGGGATTATTACAACGATCGGTTCGTCGGCGAGCCATAAAGCGGTCTTGGAAAATCCTGCACAGATTTCGGAGGTCGTCTTAGAAAAGGGCTTGGCGGCTGGCACTGCTTTTGAAATCTTATCCATTGATATCGCAGATATTGACATCGGCGAAAATGTGGGTGCCAAACTGCAGACAGATCAAGCCGAAGCGGAGTTGAAAATCGCTCGCGCGAAGGCGGAAGAAAGACGCGCACTCGCCCAAGCGCAAGAAGAAGAAAATAAGGCGTTAGTCGAAGAGATGACCGTGAACCTTGTTGAGGCGGATGCAGAGGTGCCGCGCGCTATTGCGGATTCTTTCGCATCAGGTAGGATTAGCGTAATGGATTACTACAACCTGCGGAATGTCATTGCGGATACGGAGATGCGCCAATCAATTGCAGCGCCTGCCGGTGATGGAGGCAGCACAACCCGTTCATCCCATGCGGTAGGCTTGTCGTAGGAGATTAGAGCGGCTGCATATAGGGAGGTTATCAATGGAAGAATGGATTCAACTAATTCTCTTTTTGATTTTTGGGGCCATAGCACTAATTTCAAGGATGTTGAGTCGGAGGGGCTCGAAAGAAGAACCTGACGCCCTGCCGGAAGAAGAGGAGATAACGTTGCCACCTTGGGGAAACGTCCCAATGGAGGAAGAAGAGTTCCCTATTCCGGAGTTCGTCGAGGAAGAGACACCTGTGGATCCACCTGAACCAGAGTCTGCGATTCAGGCAGCTTCAGAGCCTCCTCCAGTAGAGCAGGAAACCCAGACTCAATCCCCTCCTGGGATACCGACGATTGCGGGCATTCCACTGACGCCCGAGACCTTTCGACAAGGGATTATCCTTGCCGAGATCCTACGTCCGCCCAAATCGCTCCGTGAACCTCGTCAGTAAGTTGCACTGCCATCTAAAGATTATGGCTCATATAAAAAGAAGGTGCGAAACGCAAAGAGAAACCGAGTTTTTCCGAAAAAACTCGGTTTCTTTCTTCTACCTTGGGTTTCTATTGCACGATTTCTTAACATGAGCCAAGATTATTGCATTCTCAAAATACAAGGGTTCAGGTGTCCGAAAATTGCCTGAACCCTTATTTTATGCCCATATTTTTTGTCTTAATTCAACTGCTGCGCCCCATCACAGATCACCACACAACGCTTCCCATAAGGCACGATAGTAGTGCATCATACGCACCGGATCCGAACTTTCCGGAATTTCAGCCAGTGTATAGCCCGTATATCCAGACGCCTTCAGGAGTGTGAAGAGTTCACGCCATGGATATTCCCGCCGATGTAGTTCATTGATATGAACCAATCGGATCCACTCCTTGACTAGATTAAAGTTGTTCTCAACAGACCTACCTTCGACCTCCCCCGGATTGGAATTCCAGCAGACAAACACATTATCGTGATCGGCAATCTCCATGATTGTTCTGATATGTGGGGGGTGCGATGTGTCCCTACCGTGTACCTCAAGACGAATCTGAACGCCCATGCTCTTGGCAAACTCACCGCATTCGCGTAGGGACAGACCGATCTGCGTTAGCGTTTTTTCCGTCGAAACACCCTCAGGAAGACCGTTGGGTCTAACCTTCACGCCGGGCGCACCGACATCCCCTGCGAGTTGTGCGTATTCTTTCGTCCCTTCGATATTTTGGCGTACTTCGTTGGCATCTGTTGAATGATAGTCGAACGCACTGCCTAATCCTGCCAATTCGATCGGTGAGTCCTCGAACCGTTTCCGTACCTCCTGCCGTTCATCTGCAGAGAGATCCACCTCAACATCATGAGCGTGCGTGGTGCGGAGTTCAACACCCTGAAAGCCCGTCGCCGCACAATTTTCAATAATGGTTGGCACGTCCCAATCCTTCGCCATATTATATGTTACAAGCCCCAATTTCATCGTGTATCTCCTCTATCTGTGGTGGGCGCATAGACCCCTGTAAAATTGCTAGAAAAAATAAATCATCTCTTGATAACGGAAAACATTTGATCTCAATCAGTTTTTATATTACAATACCTTCTCATCGGATGCAAAGCCAAAAGAGATTTGTGGGTTCATTGGTGCATGAGTTGATTGGTTTATTAATGAACAAGTGAACAAACGATTAGGGCCCTCCTTATCATCAACTCGCACCAAAAGTTATCAAAAAAGAGGATTATAAAAATAGATGGAACGAAGATTTTATGATGAATTTGCCCAAGCAGGTTTACAGGGGGATATACTCTCCGATGAGTTGTGCTTGGACATCTTAACGTCATCGGCGATTGAACTGCTTCCGTTGCTTGATGCAGCCTATCAGGTGCGAAAAAAATATACCGGCAAAGAGGTGCAGCTACATATCATCAATAACGCCCAAAATGGTTACTGTCCCGAAGATTGTCATTATTGTGCACAGGCGAAGTCATCGAAGGCGGATATTGAGGCGTATACAATCAAGTCCGATGCAGAAATGTTGGCAGAGGCACAATGTGCTTATGAATCGGGAGCGTATCGCTATTGCATGGTCTTTGCGGGTCGTGGTCCGTCCAAAAAACGTGTTGAGCATCTCGCTGGATTGATCGCTAAAATAAAATCTCGTTATCCCATTCAGGTCTGTCTTTCCGCGGGACTAATCGACAATGAGGCCGCGCAAGCCCTCAAAGCAGCGGGTTTGGATCGGCTTAACCACAACCTCAATACATCGGAAGGGCACTATCCCAAGATCTGTACGACCCATACATATCAAGACAGACTGGATACACTACACGCCGCACAAACTGCGAGTATTGAATTGTGTGCAGGAGTCATTGTCGGCATGGGAGAGCAGGAGAAGGATGTGATTGAGGTTGCCAAGACGCTTCGGGAACTTGGGGTTCAGTCGATACCTGTCAATTTTTTAATTCCGATTCCGGGGAATGCCCTCTCAAAGGCCTCGGATCTTAGCCCGGAGTATTGTTTGCGGGTGTTGTGCCTGTATCGCTTCTTGAACCCAAAGGCGGAGATCCGAATCGCGGCAGGCAGGGAGGTACATCTGCGAAACATGGAGGTTATGGCGCTCTATCCAGCTAATTCACTCTTTGTAGATGGATACCTAAACACGCGGGGTGCATCGAGGAGAAGAACCCTACAGATGATCAAAGATGCAGGGTTTACCATTAAAGCAGATCATGCCCTAGAAGAACTGTTGAAACAGGAAGACGAGGCTCAGGACCTATTGACTATTGACGATCGCAAAACGTTGCTGAAAGACATTGGGGATCTAAGACCGCAGGTTTAGCTTGAGGGGATGCCCCAAGAAGATTGGGGATCAAGGCTGTGCGAAATTTAGTACACAATACTTCTTAGTCGGTATAAGGAGGTTCGACGGATGGTTAGACTATCTGATGAGGATATTCTGTTTTTCAAACGGGAAGGCTATTTGGTTAAACGGAAAGTTTTGGATCCGGATCTGATGGCGCAGGCGAGGGATCGGTTGTGGGACGGTGCACCGCCCTCCATGGAACGGTATACCCCGGAGACGTGGGTGGGTCCCATCAAGAAAGAAGAAGAATGCCAGGATTCGATGAATGCGAAACGTGGCTTCCGATGGAACTTCCGCGAACCGGGTGGCGAAGATTGGATGGTCAAGCTACTTGCCACGGATCCAAGTGTGTGGGGGATGGCAGAGCAGTTTCTGGGAGAAGGAAATCTACGGATCCCCGATCGGATTCGCGGAATCTACTGCACGCTCCCTTATGGCGATGAACCTGAAAAACCTACGACTTGTCATGTAGACGGACACCCCTTTCACCTAGGAGTTGTTGGGTATATTGACCATGTTCCGCCACGGGGCGGTGGATTTACGGTTTGGCCCAAAAGCCACCTGAAGTTCTATTACGAATTCCACTCGCAATACAAGCATGAACGAACCGATGGATACGATGATGTATTAGCAGAGATTAATCAGACACCCTATGTCGAAACTCACGGTGGACCGGGTGATATCGTTTTCTGGCATCACCGTATCGGTCATGCAGCGGGTCAGAACTTTACCAAGCAGATCCGACAAGCAGTGTTATACGATTTCTGCAAAAAGGACTTGGAGCAGACGCAGGAGGAACCACCGTGTGGGGATATGTGGCGGGATTGGCCCGGGATTCAAGCGTTGAAAGATAAGGATTGACGAGGAGGCGATATGGACAAAATTAGACTCGGATTGGTAGGCTGTGGTGGTATGGGGACACGGCATCTCTATGGGCTACGAGAACTGATGCAGACGCCGTTCAACAACGTTGAGTTGTGTGCCTTGTGCGACATTCGCCGCGAGAACGCTGAACTCGCTGCCGCCGAAGCAGAGAAGCTATTGGGAGTACAACCGGCAATCTTCACTGATTTAGAGGAGATGGCGCGTCAGACACCGGATCTCACCGCGGTAGACGTGGTGACAGACCCGTCGGTGCACCACACTGTCGTCTGTCAGGCACTGGATCTGGGGCTGCATGTGATGGTTGAGAAACCGATGGCGATTACGGTTGGGGCGTGTCAGGCAATGATTGACGCCGCGGAACGGAACAACCGAAAGCTGTCGGTGGCGGAGAACTACCGGCGCGATCCTTCAGCGCGGTTGGTCAACCACTTGCTCAAAACAGGTGCGATTGGTACACCCTATATGGGGTTTTTCCACTCGCTCAGTGCCGGCAATGACATTTTTATCACCCCGTGGCGACACCTCAAGGATAAGGGCGGACCCATCGTCGATATGGGGGTGCACATGGCAGATCAGATCCGTTATCAACTTGGCGATATTGCAGAGGTCTATGGCGATGTATGGCTAATCGAGCCGGTGAGACGTAAGGCAGACAGTATTGGTGACACCTACACCTTCTACCAGAATCGGCATCGGGCGATGGACAATGAGGTGCCGGCGACGGCGGAGGACACCTCAATGGCGATATTCAAGATGGAAAGTGGCGTCACTGTGAACTGGCTAATCAGCAGGGGTGGCACGGGCAGCTATGGCGGCAATATGATTTTAGGTAATCAAGGATGTATTAACGGCTTTGGGTCACGTGGCAGCCGAGTCAGTATGAAACGGAGAGACGAGGAGGAGATGCCTCAAGAAGATATGCTTGCCTCCGTGGACGGATTTGCGCTTGAACCGCTGGCAGAACACCTCTTTCCCACCCGAATCACTGACAAAGATAGCAAAGTGGATTGGAAGATTATCGCGCTTGAATATTACGAACTGGCTGACGCAATCCTGAATGGACGGAAGATAGAGGTTGATGGGATTGAAGGGATGAAAGATGTGGCGGCTATCTATGCCATATTTGAATCGGCGAGAGCCGGACGGGCAGTAAAAATGAGCGAAGTCGAGAGCTGCCAAGTTTACGAATATCAGTCGGAAATTGATGAAGCGCTGGGGCTACTGTAAGGAGAAGATATGGAGTATCGACACATAGGAAAGACCGGTGTCAAGGTGTCTAGTATCTGTCTGGGGACGGCGTTCCGCGGTCAGGAAGACGAAAAGACCTGCATACGGGTGATAGATCGAGCGATTGATCTTGGATGCAATTTTATTGACACCGCCCTCTACGGTGCGGGACGATCGGAGATTATTGTCGGCAAGGCGATAAAAGAGAAACGTGACGATATTGTGCTGTGCACCAAAATCTTTGGGACGCTTGGGGATAGTCCGAACCACACCGGCTTATCACGCGTCAATCTGATGCAGGGGGTTGATGCGAGCCTTGATCGGCTTCAGACCGACCATATTGACCTGTATCTGCTCCACAGCTTTGATCCCAAGACCCCGCTCGAAGAGACCGTGCGTGCGCTAGACGATATGGTACGTGCAGGAAAGGTGCGGTATATCGGTTGTAGCAATTTTCGATCGTGGAAAGTTATGGAGGCTCTCGGAATCAGCGCACTTCGGAATTTGGAGCCGTTCGTCTGTATCCAAAACCAATACAATTTGCTGAACCGTTGGGAAATTGAGCCGGACTTGATGCCGCTATGCCGCGAACAGGGTATAGGGATTATGACCTTCAGTCCACTCGCTATTGGACTGTTGACTGGACATTTTCGACGTGGACAGGAGCCACCGGCGAACACCCCCTGGGGGAAGGGACCTGAATGGGGTCTAAGCGCACACAAATACAACTTTGAAGAGGCGATGACGGAGAGAGTCGATAGGATTGTGCAGACACTGATTGACATCGGTTCGGAGCACGATCGAACTCCTGCACAGGTGGCGGTGGCGTGGATTTTAGACCACCCAGAGATCACCGCCCCAATTCACGGCGCAGACTTCCCCGAACATGTGGATGAGGTTTTCGGATCAGCGGACTGGCGATTACCTCCGGAGGCGCGAGAAGCCTTAGATGAGGTGTCGAAGATCAAGGAACTGAGGAGATACGCTTAAAGCTAGAAAGGTTCATATTAATGTAGGGTTCAACGATCGTTGAACCTTACTAACGAATATTACCGGAGGACAAATCTATGTCAACCTATCGTGCCGCAGTAATCGGTTTGGGCAGAATGGGCAGCACCTTTGACGATGAGATTACACAGGGTGGTTCGCTTTTCCTGCCCTATTGCCATGGCCCCAGTTACCACGCAGCACCCAACATCGAATTGGTAGCCGGGGCGGATCTCCATGAGGAACAGGCGGCTATCTTCGGAGAGCGTTGGGGCATAAGTTCCGACCATCTGTATAGCGATTATCGGGAGATGATAGCGGAGGAACAGTTAGACCTCGTCAGCGTATGCACAACGGCACGGGTCCGCGCAGCTATCGTACAGGATGTCGCCCGCGCGGGGGTTAAAGCCATCTGGGCGGAAAAGCCGATCGCACTGACCTTAGCGGAAGCGGATACGATGGTGAATGTCTGTCGAGAGAATGGCGTTGCGTTGGCGGTCAACTGTGCCCGACGCTGGAATCCGTTCTTCAGCGAAGCTCGACGGCTCATTGACGCTGGGGAGCTCGGCGAGCTTTTACAGGTGACGGTTTATGCCCAGTGTGGTTTGTCCCATAATGGCAGCCATGCCATTGATATTTTACGCTATATGGCTGGCGGAAATGTCGAATGGGTTTTCGGAGAGATGGAATCCGACGAAGCCGCCGCCGGTGAAAACGACCTAAGTGGGAACGGATACCTCGCTTTTGATAATGGGGTACGTGCTTATCTTAGGAGTATGCCGTGCGGTGCTGCGTCTTGGGAGGTCGATGTGATTGGCACAGAGGGGCGTATCCGTTCCTTGAACAATGCAGAGGAGTTTGAATTTATCCTCACCGTACCCGGCGGTCGCCGAGGTCGCCCCAGACCCGCAAAGGTGCCGTTCCCTTGGCCCGTTCGGATGCAGGGTATGGGACTGACAATCGTCGAGGACCTGATTAATGCTGCTGAAACAGGGCAGCCCCCAAAATGTTCGGGAGATGACGGACGAGCGGCGCTAGAGGTTGCTGTTGGATTACGGGAATCGCACCGGCGTGGCGGAGCCAAGGTTGACTTGCCGTTGATAGATCGTGGTTTGGGGATTCAATCTATAGAGATTGCCAACGATAGCGTGCCCGCACGGATTCGACGGTTACAACAAGAGCAGTCCTAGGGGTTTAGGATCGAAAGCAATGGGCTCCCGATTTTCGTTGGTTCATAATGTAGGTTTCAATCGCAACTCCGGAGGCGTAGAAGGAAAGTCATTGACATGAAAATCACGCAGGTTGATCTGTACGAGGTAGAAATCCCCCCAATCCCACCGGTTGCTAAATACGTTCCTAAGATCTACGACATCACCCTCTGCTGCGTTCAGACAGACGAAGGCATAGAAGGTTGGGGTGAGTACCTAGGCACACGATCTACGTACGAGAGAACGGTGCAGTCTTACATCGGTCAAGAGGTGTTGGCGTTAGATCCATTTGCCCAACCCGATGGGTTCACCTGTGCATTACTGGATATCACCGGGCAAGCCTACGGTATTCCAGTCCACCGCTTTTTCGGTCAGAAGGTGCGCGACGAGGTGCCGGTTTCTTACTGGTCTACCACAATGGAGCCGCACGAAACAGCTGCGGAGGCAGAGGTGGGAGCACGCTTGGGATTTACAAACCACAAACTCAAGGCGCGTGCTTCGGATGTCGTGGAAACGGTACGTCTCATAAAAGAAGTAGCGGGCCCCGATTACACCGTGGGCTTGGATCCCAATATGGGATTCAAATACGTACATATCGCCACCCGTCTGGCAGAACAACTTGAACCTTTTGGAACAGTTGCGAACTTTGAGGACCCGGTCCTGACAAATAACTTGGATTGGTATCGCTTGTTGCGCGAGAAGACCCACATCCCCCAAGCGCTGCACTTGGGACCGCCGGACGCAGTGCTGGCAGCACTCAAGGCAGAGTGTGTCGACTACCTGAACTTGGGGGGACCTGCCCAACAGGTACGCAAATCTGCTGCATTGGCTGAAGCCGCAGATGTGCCTTGCTGGGTACAGATCGGCGGTCTCTGCTTGAGCATTATGGCTGCCTATTCCGTCCATGTGCAATGTACCCTGCCCAACGCGACTCTACCTTGTGACGAATTGCCCCACATCCGCATCGCCGACGTTGTGAAGGAAGGACTAACAATCAAAGCGGGGCATTTTCTAGTCCCGGAGGGCCCAGGGCTCGGTATCACAGTGGACATGGACGTAATTGAAAGGTATCGAGTAGCGTGAAACCTGAAACGAAGGAGAACTATTGACATGAAAATTACGAAAGTGGATCTTTACGAGGTAGAAATCCCCCCAATTCCACCGATTGCCAAATACATGCCCAAGATTTATGACATCACGCTCTGTCGTGTTCAGACCGATGAAGGCATAGAGGGTTGGGGAGAGTACCAAGGCGCGCGATCCGCATACGAGCGCACGGCACAGGCTTACATCGGTCAAGAGGTGTTGGCGTTAGACCCATTCGCCCAGCCCGATGCGTTCACCTGTGCGCTTCTGGACATCACCGGTCAGATGCACGGCATTCCAGTCCACCGATTTTTTGGTCAAAAGGTGCGCGATGAGGTGCCGGTTTCCTACTGGTCCTGCCCCATGGAACCGCATGAAACAGCTGCGGAGGCAGAGGTAGGTGCGCGTCTGGGGTTTACAAACCATAAACTGAAGGCACGTTCTTGGAACATCGTGGAAACGGTGCGCCTTATAAAGGAGGCGGCGGGCCCCGATTACACCGTCGGCGTGGATCCAAATACAGAGTTCAAATACCTCCATATCGCCACGCAGCTAGCGGAGCGGCTTGAACCTTTCGGAACGGTTGCCAACTTTGAAGATCCGGTCCTCAAAACTAACTTGGATTGGTATCGCTTGTTACGTGAGAAAACGCACATCCCTCAAGCCCTTCACCTCGGACCACCGGGCGGGGTTCTCGCAGCCCTTAAGGCAGAGTGCATCGACTACGTGAACCTAGGTGGTTCTGGCCAAAGCCTACGAAAGTCCGCTGCGTTAGCCGAAGCTGCCGATGTGCCTTGCTGGGTACAGATGGGGGGGCTCTGTTTGAGCATTTTGGCTGCCTATTCCGTCCATGTACAGTGCACGCTTCCCAATGCGACCCTGCCTTGTGACGAATTGCCCCACATGCGCATTGCTGATGTTGCGAAAGAAGGATTGACTATCAAAGCGGGGCATTTTCTGGTGCCAGAGGGACCAGGCCTTGGTATCACAGTGGACATGGATGTAATTGAAAAGTATCGGGTCGCATAACACGATACACTGCTAGTTTTTACACAAGACTTCGCTATCCAAGAGAGATTGCACCTGAATGCCGTTAGTTGAATTGGAAATTTCCAATCGGGTTGCTACGCTGACGCTGTGCCGTCCTGAAGCCCTTAATGCGATCAACCAAGCCTTATTGCGCGATTTTGAGGAGGCACTGCGTCGGGTGCGGGAGGATTCAGAAGTGACGGCCCTTGTCACGCAGGGCAGCGGACGGGCATTTTCTGCGGGCAGTGACTTAAAGGAGTTGGCGGAATGTTCGCCTCAGCAGGCGGCTGCGTTTGAGTATGCCCACGGACAGGTTTTTGCGCAGCTAGAGAAACTTCCGCAGATTATCGTTGCGGCGTGGCAGGGGTATGTTCTGGGCGGCGGGCTCTTCTTGGGCGTCTACCACGATTTCCGCCTAGCTGCAAAGGGCGCTACTATCGGCTTGCCAGAGGTAGCGCACGGCTGGACACCGCCTTGGGGTGTCTCGCGGTTGGTAGAACTGGTTGGATTTCAGGATGCCCGAAGGCTGATGCTGTGTGGTGGGCAGTTTGATGGGGCATCGGCGCAGCAACTCGGCCTAGTTGATGAGGTGTGGTCTGACGAGGAATTTGACACGCAATTTCGTGATTGGATTGAGGAACTCGCCTCGCGTCCGAAGGCTGCGTTGGCTGAAACGAAAGCGTTACTGCGCGAAATGCGGCTAATGGATCACGAACACTGGGAACGGCGGACGGTTGAGGCGTTTGAGAGTTGTTATGTCACGCCGGAGGCACAGCAAGCAGTAGATCGGTTTATGCAGCGAGGACGTAAAGACTGATCTCGTAGGGTTGAAGGGAAAATAGAGTGGACATTGCTGGTAATCGCACCATATCGTCTATCTTTAGTCAATTTGCAGCGTACCATCCCGATAAGACCTATCTGATCTTCGAGGATTTGGACGGACACTGTCAACAGTGGAGCTTTGCTCAGTTTGAGGAACAGGTGAATCAGACCGCTGCGTGGTTGCTGGAGATAGGGATCAAACGCGAGGAATCGTTCACGTTTCATGCTCCCAACTCACCGGTTTTCGTGGCACTTGCCATCGCTGCAAGTCGCATTGGAGTAGTCATGGTGCCGGCTGATCACCGCGCTACGGTTGATGAGCTTGTCTACATCTTGGACCACTCCGAGTCTCGACTCGTTATCACAGAGTTTGATCAGCTGACAGTTGCACAGGCGGCAGCATCAGCAACCTCTTGTGTTCAGGAGGTTGTTGTGTCTCAATGTGAGCATCCGACCGGACATCCGATATTTGAGCGTGAAGTTGCACGCCAGGATACCGCACCACCCAATGTTGAGATTTCCGCAGATGATGTCGTACACATGATATATACCTCTGGCACAACTAGCAACCCCAAAGGCGTGCTGATGACTAATAGAGCGTTGATTTATGGGGCTGAAGTCTTCGTGCGCGGCAGCGGTCTACGGAACGAAGATCGACACCTCATCACGCTGCCTGTTTTTCATGCCGCTGCCCACTGCCACGCCTTTTGGCCCTCTCTGGTTTGTGGTGCTAGTATCGTTATGTCTCCGCGATTTAGTCCTTCCCGGTTCTTTGGATTGGCTGTCCGACACCAATGCACAATGGCGGCGCTGTTCTCTGCGCCGCTGCGTATGTTGCTTGCCCAACCTCCGAACGAAGGTTGGCGATCCAATCGTCTGAGAAACGTCACCTTCGCTATTGCACTAACCGATGAGCAGTTTGCCGAGTGGGACGCGCGCTTCGGTGCGCCGCTCCAGCACCTGTGGGGGATGACCGAAACGGTTGGACTGCCGCTGATGAGTCCACTCTATGGACCACGAAACCTACCCTCAATGGGAAAGCCTGTTCTAGGTTACGATGTGCGAATCTTAGACGACGCGGGCAACGAAACGCCGCCGGGAGAGATTGGACAGATTGCGATTGGAGCGGATCCGGGCCGTACGGTGATGAAGGGGTACTTCAAAAATCCGAAGGCGACGGAGGAGACAATGCGGGACGGTTGGCTGTACACCGGCGATAACGCCTATTACGATGAGCAGGGGTATTTCTATTTTGTTGATCGGGGCAAGGATATAATCAAGCGCGGCGGGGAGAATGTTGCCCCTAGCGAAATCGAGGCAGCGATTAAGCAAATCAGTGGGGTGTCTGATGTTGCGGTTGTCGGGATGCCCGATCCAATGTTCGACGAGGTGCCTCAAGCGTTTGTGATTCCCCAACCGGGTGCAACACTGACCGAGGAGGGGATTATCGAGGGGTGTCGTCAGTCGCTCACGCGGTTCAAAGTACCTGTGGCTGTCACGTTTTGCGAGGAGTTTCCGAGAACCTCTGTCGGGAAGATTCAGAAACATCTGTTACGGGATCAGGCGTTGGATTCAACGGATTGACTTCTCCAATGCTGTGTTCTGTCTTTTTTCGTTTTGGGATGAACTCTGTTTGTGGGTATAGAGAACAGGAATCCCTATATTTGCCAACGCATCAGCAACCAGTTTTCTACGGTAAGCAATTTTATTTCCCTGTTCTATGTATAAGTTTTCAGACAGATTCAGAACTGCTAAAATCTCACGCGTCTGATTTTTCATTATGCGTATTTGTCTAGAACTCGCATAAGTTTGCACTGTATAATCGGCATCAATATCCTCAAACGCGACATATTTTTCAGTCAATTTCCCTTCGCCAGATTTGCGCACAGCTTGGTTGCCTTCTATTGCCTGAATCCCGCCTTCTGCCGCGACTTCTTTTGTGACCTCCTTAGTTGCTGGACGGTTAATAACTTTAACGCCTACACCGATAATGGCTGCTTCTACTTCGTTTGCAAACGCCACCTGATCCAAGTAGTCATTTGCAGGAATAACAACAAAGGAAGGGTACTCCGGGACGGCTCGTAGAACGATATACTGATTGTAGGGAACCTGACAGCCCATAATCACCGGAAAAAGCACGAAACTAAAAATCACAAATGATGAATGGCGTAATAACATTTTGACTCTCTTTTCGTGTTAGCCATGAATTAGGTCCTATGTTTTACGGTTGACGTGCTCCTCAACTTGTGACGGGAAATACTTCATTAAACTCTCGGTGAGATTTGGTGCAGCGGTTCCGAGGCTACACGCACTGGTCGCCTTCATAGCTGCGCCAATGTCATTGACCTCGCCCTTCCACTTCGTCAGATCGCTAGGTCCCGCTTCACCGGCGAGCCGTTCGGTGAGCCGTTGCGTACCGATACGGCAGGGGAAACACTTGCCGCACGACTCCTCAGCGAAAAACTCCATCGCGTTACGTGCCATCTCGATTATGTCCCGACTATCATCGAACACGATAATCCCAGCGGCACCGAGCATCGCCCCGACTTTCCCGACACTCGGTTCATCGAGTGTTACCTTCAGGTCATCGCCAGCGAGAAAGCCGCCGGATAAACCCGCCATCGTGACCGCCTGAATCGAACGTCCTTCCGGTGCACCGCCCGCCCAGTCGTAGAGTAGTGTCGGCAACGGTAATCCAAATGGAACTTCATAGTTACCCGGTTTCTGGATGTCGCCGGAGAGGCTGATTACCTTTGTGCCGGCGTGACCGTTCATTCCGAGGTTGCGATACCAATCCGCTCCACGGCGCATGATCTGCGGCGTAGCCGCAAGGGTCTCAACGTTGTTGACAACCGTTGGCAGATTGTCGTAGCCGTGGGTCACTGGATACGGAGGGCGGTTGCGCGGGAAGGGGTGCTTACCCTCAAGGCTGTTCAGCAGTGAGCCTTCCTCACCGCAGATATAGGCACCGGCACCACGTCGAAGGTAGAGGTGGAAGCTGAAGTCTGCATTGAGAATCCGATCGCCGAGGAATCCTGCCCCCTCCGCTTCCGCTATTGCCCCCGCTACCGTATTAAAGGTTTCGGGATACTCATATCGGAGGTAGATGAAGCCGCGTGTCGCACCCGTCGCATAGGCAGCGAGAACCATCGCCTCTATCACCGCATGCGGATCGTGGTCGAGGATTGCACGGTCTTTGAAACACCCTGGCTCGCCTTCGTCCGCATTGCAGACGATAGTTTTTGGATTGCCGGGTGCTTCCGCAACCCCTTGCCATTTGAGTCCTGTGGGAAAGCCAGCCCCTCCACGCCCCGCGAGTTTGCTTTCTGTGATGACTTCGACCACTTCGGTTGGCTGCATCTCCTGCACTGCGCGTGTAAGCCCGTCGTATCCGCCGGTGCGGCGATAACCCTCAATGCTAGCTCGATCTGGTTCACGGATTGCGGCGAAGACACACTCGTCAATTCCTCCCGGATTTGGTGGAGGTAGGGGAGAGGGTTTGGCTTCGAGCGCGTTCGGATCTACTCCAATAAGCACTTGATCGCCTTTGAGCACCGGCACGAAATCGTCACAGCGACCGGCACACGGCATTGGCGTCGCACCATCTTCCTTGAGTGCAGCAAGGATTTCATCCCCACCGACCAAGCAGCAAACGGGTCCCGTACAGACGCGGGGTGCACTTTGCCCCGGTGTCGTGCGGGAAAAGTGGTGATAGAACGTAACGGTTCCAAAGAGGTCTGCAAGCGGAATCCTGAGTCCCACCGCTATGTCACGGAGCGCGTCCTCAGAGATGAAGCCATCTCGGTCATGGAAGGCATGGAGCAGCGGGAGCAGCGGTGCTGGCTCGTTACGCCAGCACTCAATCAGCTCTTGGTTCGTTGAGGTCGCCATGGATGGATGTCTCCGTTAATAGCCTGCCAACAGTGTGCGCAGTTGGCTAGCGGCTTTACGTACCTGATCGATTCGATCCGGATGCTCGCCTTCATAGACGATGGAGATGCAGCCGTTATAGTTGACGCTTTTCAAAATCTCTGCGATGCGCTCATAGTCCAGCCATTCCTCCGTGCCGCTTTCGTTTTTGTAAAATTTTGTGCGGACATACAGCGCGTATGGCACGGTCTGCTCCATAAACCCATAAAAATCGATATCCGGATCTGTTTCTCCTTTTGGGCCTGAGCCAGGCGAACCAACCCATTGACCCGTATCCATAATAAAGGAGAAGTTTTCTCGGTTGGTTTCGCTCCGGATACGCAGCATATCGTCCCCTGTGGATGGGTGATTTTGCAATCCGACAGCGATGCCTTTCGTGGCTGCGTAATCGGCAGCGTCTTGATAGCCACGAATCATCGCGGGCCAAGGATCATCGCCATCGCCATTCTTTTCTGGTATCACGGCGCAGAATGCGCGGATGAGCGGCGAACCGAGAAACGCAGCGAGATCAATCGCATCCCTACAATTCTGAGCGTGTTCCTCCCGTTCTGCTGCATTCCCGACGAACAGGCCACTCACACCGATGTAGCCGATTGGCATGCCGTATTGGAGGCACTTCAGTTTGATACCGCTAAGATATTCTGGGTCCGTTGAGGGGAAAGCCCTATAGTGGAAGTCAACGATGTCCATCCTTAAATCGTGGGCGACGTCGAGGAAGGTTTCAACATCCGTATTTTGCAAACTGAGAAAATTACAGCCAATTTTGATCATGTCCCTTATTTTCCTTTCATTTTGGTGGTTGCTGCCGCAGCCGATTAAATTATTACAGATTCCCGTAACCTGAAGCCTGATGATATCCTCAAGGCTTCAAATCGAAAAACTATGCTACTATACATACGAGGGGAAGTCAATATCAATTTTTCCATGAATAACTGAACAACTGTGCATTTTGAAGTGTAAAGCGGAGTTTTACCTGTTGACCGATCAAATCGGCGAGCGGTTCTGAGAAAGACACGGCAGCTTCAATATGGTCCCCCCGGATAGGTTGAGACTGTTCGTAACCTTTCAGTGGTCGTCCTCCTGCTGTCAGAAGACTCACTACGCCGGCACCCTCTGGGGCATCAAGGTTGACTAACAAACGGCTGCCGGTCACCGTCAGTTCTTTTGTGATTACACGTCCGGCGCGGCTGCCTGCCTCCAATGAGATGTAACGGTCGGGTCGAAAGCGGACACAGCCGATTGCTTGCAACGGGTGTCGCTTTCCTGCTTCGATCAGTTGCCGCTGTTCGTATAGCCACTGCTGATCTACGGAAGGATGCGGAAGATTGCCTGAAGAGTAGTACTGGTACATCCAATCCCCTACCCGTATCGGCACGCTGTCAAAGTGTATCATAGCGCAGTCCTGTTCGCCGGCTTCGCCCCTCCCAATCCACGGCTGACGATCTCCAAGCCGATCCCAATGTACCAGATCACGGCTATACACCAGTTGTGTCTCCATGATACCGTGCTGATTCCACATACTATGTTTGTACATATCCATGCTGACATCGAAGATGTATAACGCTCCAAGAAAAACGTTACCTACTGTCCACGGCTGCATGGTGTAAAACTCACAGTGCTGATCTACCGGATCATTGTAGTGGATGATTCCAGCTGTGTAGGCGTTGTCCAAACGTTCACGAGCCATTTCATCATCGACAAGATCTGGGGCAAGAACGAGGTTGGGACGGGGCCAATCCAGCATTAGACGGGCACGATTGGGTAAGGAGTTGGCGAATGTCATCCCCACAGCCCGGCGCCGAAAACGACCGACTGTCGCATGGGCCCGTGGGAAAGCGATATATCGACCGGGGACATCGTCGCGCATCATAGGGAAGGCATCGTCGGCAACCAAGAAGGTGCCGGTATCGCCCACACCATCGCTGATGCCGGGTTCATCGTCCGCGTTTTCCGCAGTATGCCAAGTGAATCCGTCAGGGCTGAAAATTGGCAGGTATCGTTGGCTCCATTCGCCGCCGGGGATCCATGAAACTGTTCGGTACAGTGTGTCCTCGCCTTCAGAAAGGGTGGACTCAGGACAGTAAAAAACTGCGCCGGGACCAATCCGCCCCGGTGTCTTAACTTTGTTGTTCTTGGTGTTACCATCGATTTCCGCTATATTGAGAATTGGCTTCTCCCAGTTCAGGCCATCCTCACTTGTTGCGTAGAGGTCGTTAAGATCGTCTTTTGAGTTCCAATACCACATCTTGAGTGCCCCCTCCGGATCGCGGATGACCATCGGGCAGGCGCAGCCAAACTTGTCTTCCCACGGCTGATCCGGTTGGAGCACTGTGCCGACCTTTTCTGGTGGATGGAACCTTCGCTTGAGATTCAACTTGGACTCAATCTCGAAATCATCGATGAACAGACGTTTGTTTTCCATTTCGCTCCCTTTCTACGTTTCTTTGGGTCATATTATAGCATGTTTGGCTTTTAATAACAGCTACTTCTAAAAAATGTCTGGCATTGAGCCTCCAAATCGGGTATCCTCTTAATAGGGATTGTCTATACGACCTACACATTCAAGAATTGGAGGGAGAAATGTCAGTTCAAAACGATTTGACCGGGTGCGTGGTCCTGACTCCAGAACAACAGGAGTTCGTCGATGCGAACGGATATCTTGTAATCGAAAATGCACTAGATCCGGAGGTAGTTGCGGAAATTGACGCAGCGATCGATGAACTTCACGAACGCGAGGAAAAAGCTGGCCGTTTAGAAGCTGACGGTAGGCTGAATATGCGCAACTGCATCACTGAGCACGATGCCTTTTTCCAACTACTCGATTGGCCCAAGACGGCTCCCCTCGCTTGGGGCATCCTGAATTGGAATATTCAGTTGATTACCTCGCATTTGCTCGTGCTTCCGTCGAAAGAGGAACCGCCACCGAAGATTAAGGACAGGATCGGTCTGCACCGTGATGGCGGCACATCACCTAGCGAGATGCAAGAACCCCATCCCAGAATTCTACTCAAGATTGCGTATGCCATCAGCGATCAGTCGGATCCGGCTTCAGGTGCGACAGTGCTTGTCCCCGGTAGCAACCGGCTCACCGGCACGCCTCCTGTGGATACGGACACTGGACACGCGAGAGGGTCTATCTCCATGAATGTAAAGGCGGGGGATGCGTTCATCTTTGAGCAACGGACGTGGCACGGGCCGGGACATAACTGGTCCGGTAAGCCGAGGAAGACAATCTTCATGGGCTATGCTTATCGGTGGGTCAAACCGATGGACTATATTGCGATGCCAGATGAATTGATCGCTAAGTGCACAACGCCGCTACAGAAGCAGCTGCTCGGTGTGGTCAGCGATCCACTCAGTTATTACCTCCCACAGGATGAAGATGTGCCTTTACGGGGGTTGCTGAGTTGAACAGCGTTCTCAGTTCGTCGGTCAGTGGGATTTACTGATTTCTATTCAGCACGGTGCCTACAAAGGTATAACGCAGGAAGAATTGGTGGATTAACAACAGAATACCTGTCACCGCAAAACATATCAAACCAAACTTGACAACCGCAGGTAGATCCCATGTTCGAACCATTTCTTGTATCAAAAGAAGCAAGGGGAGGTGTACAAGGTATAACCAGTAGGCGACATCCGCAAGATATCGCCACACCCTGTTCTCTCTTGATATCAGCTCACGGGAAATACCGATAAGAGAGAAAACCATCAGCCACGCGTACATCGCCTTCAAGGCTAGCAAAGTGGGCTGGCGGTATGCCCCCAGAAAGTTTGTGCTAAACCCCAATGTCAGCGTTATCGGAAAGATAACCAACAGAGCCACGGGCATGGTGATTATCCACTGTCTTCCAACTTTTGCGTCGCTATCGTCGCAATCGTAGTAGAATGCCCCGACAAAGAAGAAGATACCGTAATAAATGGGTATATATGGCATGGGGATAATGCTGATGAAGTTATCTGGACCAAAGTTCGGTATCGCACCTCTTGCTGACATAAACCATTGTGGCACCATGGTTAGGGGAATCAGCCAAAGATAGCGGAGCGGTGAAAGTATCATTTTTTTGGGCGGTCCCCTCCATGAGCTCCGTTCGGCAATTGCGGCATATAAGGCGAAAGCGAGAACCAACCAACAGAGAAGCCAGAATATCCAAAGGTGTGCGAATACAGACCCTGTTGTAAGTGCCCGCCATAGATGGTTCTGTGTCTTTACGTTAGGCAGCTTTCCCGTTGACTCGTATTGAGTGAGGATTGTAGCGATGCGAGTCCTGCCATAATAGGCTTTTACCGGATCTAGCTTTACTTGTAATTCCATCACTCTCTCGTATATACCTGTCCAATCTGCTTGTGCACGATTTAATGGGGTTTGGCCGTTATCATCCATCGCATCTATATCCGCACCGTTTTGAAGGAGGATTCTAGCAATCCTATCTCGTCCCATAAAGGCCGCTTCGTGTAAAGATGTGCCTCCATCTCTGTTTTTTGCATTTACGTCTGCTCCCGCTTTGATGAGTTGTTCGGCAATTTCGACTGCCCCAGTAAAGATAGCCCACGACAAAGCGGTGATCCCAGACTGCGGATCTTGGGCGTTGAGGTTTGTTCCGTTCGCCAAGTGCACCTTGAGAGCTTCACGGTTTCCGGTTCTTACTGCAACCCAAATGTTTTCCCGCGAATCTTCTAAAGGAAACGGAGCAGCGTCTCTCGCGCGTTGCAGCGTAGCTTCAATTAATGCTTCGTTAATCCAGTATGTGGCGGGAGCAATGGTGACAAGCATGAACACCAACGGCATAAAGAGACGGCGAAATCGGTGTTCTAACATCCTCTTCACCCCCCGAGTACGCCACAGCATCGCAGTGAAGAAGCCGCTTGTCAGGAAGAAAAGTGGCATTTGAAACCCGTGTACTACAAGCACGAAAACGCCAAATCCTTCGTTTTTCTGCACATCCCGAATTGGCCAAGGTCCATCAAAAAACGCGAGACAGCCATAAAAAGCAATGATTAATAACATGGCTAATGCGCGCAGAGCCTCTAGGGCGTGTCTATGGTTCTCAGTGGGACGGGTATTCATACTAAGATGTTCTTTTCGGTGTGATTCGCGATCCGCTGAGTGATTATCTAGCCGAGGAGGAGGATGTGAGGCATTGCTGGATTAAAAGCACTTTTCAGTTTGTATGCCGGCGAGATCTATTGATTTCTATTCAGCACGGTACCTACAAAAGTATAACGCAAGAAAAATTGATAGATCAGTAGCAGAAGACCTGCCACTCCGAAACATACCAATCCGAATTTGGCTACCGCCGGCAAGTTCCATGTTCGTACTAACCCCTGCGCTACGAGGATTAGGGGGAAATGCGTGAGGTATAACCAGTAGGCAACATCCGAGACATATCGCCATACTCTGCTCTCTCGTGCTATCAATTCATGGGCAATACCCATAAGAGAGAAAACTATCATCCACGTGTAGATCGCCTTCAAGGCTAACAAAACGAGATGGTCTGTTTGAAACGAACCTGGGGAGAGTCCCAATATCAGCGTTACGGGAAAGATAACTAGCAGGGCTATAGGCATCGTAATTACCCACTGTTTTCCAACTATAGCGTCAGCATCATCGGAATCGTAATAGAATGCTCCCCAAAAAAAGAAGATTCCATAATAGATGATTAAATACGGCATGGGTAAGATGGAAAGTGAGTTATCAGGTCCCAGGCTCGGTATCGCGCCTCTGCCTGACATAAACCATTGTGGTGCCATGGTTAAGGGGATCAGCCAGAGATAACGTATCGGCGAGAGTATCATTTTTCGTGGGAGGCCTGCCCACTCAAACCGGTCGGCGATTGTGGCATATAATGCAAACGCAAGAATCAACCAGCAGAGAAACCAGAACAGCCAGAGGTGATGGAATACACGCGCTGTTGTTAGCATGCGCCATAGATCATTGTGTATTAATGCAGGTATTTTTCGTCCCGAACTGTATTGAGACCAGAGTGAAGCAAAGCGCATTCTACCGTAAAAGGTGTCTACCGGGTCTAGCCTCACTTGTAGCGGCGTAATTCGTGAGTATGTATCGCCCCAATCTACCTGCGTATAATTCAATGGGGTTTGACCGTTTTCATCCCTAGCTCTTACATCTGCACCGTTTTGCAGCAGAAGTGCCGCAATCTCATCCTGTCCCATAAAACCAGCTTCGTGTAAGGGCGCGGTGCCCTCCCTATTTTTCCTATTTACGTCTGCTCCCGCTTTGATGAGGCGCTCGACAATTTCGACTTCCCCAGCAAGGGCAGCCCACGACAGAGCAGTAAGCCCCGCTTCCGGATCTGGAGCGTTGAGGTCGGCTTCGTTCGACAAGTGCACTTCCAGAGCTTCGAGATCCCCTAGCTTGGCTGCACTCCAAAGATTCGCGCTCGACAATTGCAAGGGGGATGGCGCAGAACTACTGGTCCGTTGAAACGCATCTTCAACCAACTTTTCATTAATCCAGTGTGTTAAAGGGACAACGGTGATTAGTCCAAACACTAACGGCATAAAGACACGCCGAAATCGATGGCCTAACCACGCTTTCATCCCTCGTGTGCGCCACATCATTGCGGTAAAAAAACCGCTCATCACGAAGAAAAGCTGCAGTTGAAACCCATGGATCACAAGGAAAACAACGGCAAGCCCTTCGTTTGCTTGTGCATCTTGAATGGGCCAGGGGGCATCAAAATAGGCTAGCGAGCCATGAAAGAGGATAATTAACATCATGGCGATAGCACGTAGAATCTCTAGGTCATGTCGATAGGGAGAAAGACTGTAGGTATTCATATGGTAAACTACTGTTCGTAGTTTCTGGTTCGATAGGGACCACTTACGTTGATGATTACGGGGAAATCAGGACAAGTCCGAGATCCTGATACATTTCACGCTCGTTTCTGAATGAAATACACCGTGCCAAATAATCCAAGTGCAATAGCGAAAGTGTAGATATTATAAGTATACGCTAAGAAAGCAGCAACTGCGAGGATAATCCATTCTACCCATGTTGTTTTTCGCAGGAAGTAGCCCATTGTAACGATTGAAAATATAAATGTGCCAACCGCGGCGGTTACAACGGACAGGACATTTTGTAGCATTGTGCCATCAAATAGGATGTGAGTATAAGCGAACAACAGCGGCATGATATAGAGGAACTTGGCGAATTTGAAACACGCCCAACCTGTTCTCCACGGATCCGCGCGGGCAACCGCAGCACCGGCATACGCGCCGAGTGCTACAGGTGGTGTAATATTAGAATCTTGACTGAGCCAAAAGACAATCAGGTGTGCTGCAATTAAGGAAACTCCCATCTGATCGCTCGTGAGAATGGGAACAGCGAGTTCGGAGGTAATCAAATACGCAGCAGTGACAGGGATACCCATGCCCAAGATAAGTGACGCAGCGGCGAGCAGCAGAATAGCAATTGCGCGACTGTCGCCAGCAACAGAGAGGACAAGGTCCGGAAAGATCCTGCCGAGTCCAGTCAGATCGATTACGGCGATGATGATGCCGATGCTGCCTACTGCTCCTCCGATAGCGAGGGAGTTTTTCGCACCGCTTGCCATCGTCTCCCAAAGGTGCTTGGGCGTGAGACGTGTTTCCGCTCGAAGGTAACTGACGCCGATTGTAGTCAGGATAGCAAAGAATGCCGCTTGAGATGCAGTATGCCCTGCGATCAACATGGCAATCAACACAACCAACGGAATCAAGCAGTACCACTGACTCTTGAGAAGTGTGGACAGGTGTGGCAGTTCTACTTTTGGTAGTCCTTCGATGCCCTCCTTTTTTGCCTCAAGATGCACCATGACCCAGACTGAGAAGAAATATAGCAGCGCTGGAATTGCGGATAGCAGTGCGATATGGCTGTATGGCAGCTCAGTGCGTTCCGCCATGATAAACGCGCCGGCACCCATTACCGGTGGCAGGAATTGTCCGCCGACCGATGCTGTGGCTTCAATGGCACCCGCGATGTGGGATCGAAAGCCGGTGCGCTTCATCAACGGTACAGTAAATGCGCCGGTTGCAACTGTGTTTGCGATCGCACTTCCTGCTACCGAACCGAAGAATCCCGAAGCGACGACTGCTACCTTAGCGGGACCGCCCACCAACCGTCCTGCCACCGCCATCGGCAGGTCAATGAAAAATTGCCCAACCCCTGACTTTTCCAAGAATGCGCCGAAGAAGATAAACAGCACCACATACGTCGCCATAACGTTTGCCATGATGCCGAAAATACCGGCTTGGCTGAAGAAACTGTATTCAAAAATGCGGCGTAATGGAAAACCCTTGTGGGCGATAACAGACGGCATTGATTGACCAAACAGGGCATACAGCATACCAACCGTAGCGATTATGGTCAGTGCCCAACCGACGGTCCTACGACTATATTCAAGGCTCAGGATCACGGCCAACGCTCCGACACATACATCGAGTTGGCTGTATGCCCCCGCCCTGTTAGCAAGCGTTTTGTACTCGACAATCCAGTATCCAATGGCGAAGACCGTCAACCCAACTAAGATGAGATCCACCACTGAGGGGCGCGATTCGGGTGAACTGTGCCTGAATTGATGGAACATACCGGTCAAGACAAATGTGAGGAGTAGGTATAGCCCGACGTGATATTGTTCACCCGATGTTCCGAAACCAGCACCATAGATGTAAAAGAACACAAAGCCGACGGCGATAATCTCAAAAATCCACTTCCAGACACCTTTCAGATCTCGGCCTCGGCGCTCAAGTTTGCGCAATGTTTTTGCTTCTGTATCTGCCATCTCCTCCCATGCCCTTCAAACCGACAAGTGCAAAAATTTGCATTACATAACGCTATCACGATGTACGACGCCGTAGTTCATTCTCAAGTTGGCGAATCCGCTCCTCTGCCTCAATACGGGCTTCGGCTTCTTCTTCGGCGCGATTTTCTGCCTCAATACGGGCTTCAGCTTCTTCTTCGGCGCGATTTTCTGCCTCAATACGGGCTTCGGCTTCTTCTTCGGCGCGATTTTCTGCCTCAATACGGGCTTCAGCTTCTTCTTCGGCACGAACCGATACATCAACATAGTCTTGTATCAGATTGCCCGCTTCATCATAGCAAACGAGATTTTCGTCCTCCAAGTTCAACCAGATGTTGACGGGTTCAATCCAGAGCCAACCCTCCGCATTGGGGCTCAACTCTTCATAGCCCTCCGGTGTTAGACGATATCCCACCAACTCCCGCACCATTACCCCCTGTCGCTCAAATCGATCAACGATGATGTAATTCGGTACGCCCACCCTCGCATAGTGGTCAACCTTCGTGACAACATCAGTTGAGCGGGTCGAAGGTGAGACGATTTCGATAATCAGGCTCGGTTTGGTTTCCTCGTCTTCCTCCGAAAAGGTACTCCAGTTGATGTGCCGCTGGAGGTCGAAAATCACCGAAATGTCGGGTCCATGCGCTCTCAGATCGGGCAGGGCCCACGCTACCCGTACATCGTGCAAGACTATGGCATTCGGTTCATCTGCAATTCGGGCTGACAATACATTGTAGAGATAGTTACAAAATCGTTCATGCTCTTCGTCGTGCATCCGGTAATCTCCGACTTGTGGGTGAAGGATGTCCTCAAGTGTCAGGGGGGTCCGTTCTAGGACCTCTGTTCCGTCTGGCAAAGTACGTACTGCTTCACGCCACCCGTAGGGGTAAGGGTCTTTCTTATCAAGGATTTCTCCGTTAGTTGGAATGGTTATTATTTTCATGGCAATCTCCTTCCCTTAGTGGGCAATCACTCACAAGTCTGTTAGCGATAATAAATCGAAACTGTCACCTCCTTCAACACCAACGGTTCACGCCTTATCGGCTGGGGGTTGACCTGTCGAATTTCCAGTTTGTTGATTCCTTTTTTAAGGGGCGGGCTTCCGATGTCAAATTCGATGGCATCACCGGGGATTGACACCTCTTGGGTTCGAGACGGATATTGGTTCCAACCCTGTTCATACTCCACGCGAGTTAAATTATCTGTAGCATCTCCACCGGTACTCCAAGGGATTGGTGTTTGGTTCAGGCGTATTTCAAAAGCGTCTTCGGTGGTCAACCCCTCAAATCCTAGTACGAGCGTACATCCGTTCAAAGTGCCATCGGCAGCAGCTGTCTCCAGTTCGTCAGCGATATCTAGTCGGAGGGTCACACCACGCTCATTAAAGGTCTGGTTGAACTGAACTGGGAGTTGAGCGGCAGGAATGGCGTTAAGGAACGAGTAGCCGAGTTGAGATGTTGGTTGATGTCGATTGGAGCGGTCTAATTCGTAGCACTTGTTCAATCGCTGCAGTGCTTGGGGATCCGCTAGCTGATTTAGGACATTTCGTTTCCAGTCGTTGGACATGCTGTAGTAGTTAAAAAAATAGAGTCCGTCTACGCCAGCCTCCCAATACCGGAGGGCAAGTGCTTTAAGCGACTCTTCGTTCAGGAGTGGCCTTAGTCCCTCGAAACAGCCGTAGATTTTGCAACCGGTTCCTTGGGCGGTTTCAACCCACTCCCTGATTGGCATTTCAAACGGGATGAATCCGCCACCCGCGATGAGCATATCCACTATGCCCTCTCTCATCCACACCTCGGCATCGAGTCCGATTCTTCTGGAATCTGCTAGCGTCGGCGGGACTCGCACGGCAAGATTGAGCTGCTTTCCCCTTTTTTGGCTAACTTCATCTACTTTTGTTCGAACACCGTATACAAAGTCTGTCATCAGGTATCGATACTGGTATGCTTCTGCGACACGAAAAAAGGCGGGATGGCGCATAAAGTCCAGTTCGATGCCATCGATATCGAAGCGTTCAATTAGCTCATAAATTATTTTGGACATGTGGTCGCGTACTTCTGGAAATGCGTAGTTTAAGCCAGTCCGAATCCCCCATTCGAGGCTCCCATGCGGAATTGCTTCTCCGGGACGACCGATACACAGTTCGGGGTGGTCACGGCGAAGGCGTCCGTAATTCGGCGCAGATTCTTCCATGTCGTAATGCTCGTTCATTCTGACGGACGGAAAAAACGCCATTCCCGCTTCATGACACAACTGCGAGATAACCGTCACCGGGCCACCATGTTCCTTTATCATCTGACGGAGATTTTCGCGCTTCCGTTGTTGGCTGGGGTCGAGGTCTTCATATCCGTCGCCAAATCGTTCTCCAACTTCGGTTTCGTAGTCGTAGACTTCGTGTCCGCCGATAGACCAGAGAAACAGATCGACCGGCGAGCCAACATAGGGGGCGATCATCTTGTCGCGCATATCGTCCGGGGTTAATGGGGGACCGTAGGTGCCCATTATCCAACCGTCATCGTTGCTAAGCATCCGCCGATGTCGCTGCGATGTTGTCATGTGAGGGGTCTCCTTGGGCGGCAATTCCTGTGACTCATTATGTTTTTGTGACTCAGTCCGAAGGTCGATTCATTATAACACGCGTGAAGTTATCCATCCATAAAAAAATAGGGATCTAACGAAAGGCTGATGAGTTAGTAAGTTCTTTTGAGAAGGATTGAATGTGGGGTGTGGATTGTGATATACTCATTGCTGATGTGGAAGATTTGAAGTTATTGTGGAACAGTGAATTAGATAAAGTAGTTTCTCACCTTCCCGCTGAAATAGCGGTAATCTTTGCTGCTATCGAGGGGGAAGTGCCTCAAAAAGATTTACTTGGAATGTCACGCATTTTGTTTTACGTTGATGGGAGAGTGGATAGACACCAATGAAACCATTCATGGAAACCTTACCTTCTGAGGTGGATATTAAGCTACAACGGGTAAAACTGCCGGAGGAACAGGTACTTTTCCAAGTCGCTACAGATCTCATCAACGAGCAATCATTCGGGGAAAAATGGCTAATCGCCACGGATCGACACCTGCTATTTATACCGACTGAGGGTGTCGATAGCGTCGTGGAGGTTCCGCTTGTCGCCGTGCAGGAAGCTAAGACAGAGGAACTCGTCGGGGGAGGGCGTCTGGCACTAGAACGCAAGGTGGGAGAACCTGTCTATTTACACTACTCCAGTTCATTGGCACCGAAATTTGCAGAGGTCGCTGAGGGAATCCAGCAGCTCGTGAAAGGTGAAACACTCGAGTTGCCCACGGAGGTGGAGCGCACACGTTGTGAAAAGTGTGGACGGCTGCTCGCAGAGAAGGATGGCAGATGTATTAATTGCACCAAGAAGAGGGAAACATTCTGGCGGATTGTCAGTTACACTATACCTTATCGCCTCCAACTTACACTTGCTTGTTTGGTTATGATAGTTGCTGCGCTGATCGAACTACTGCCCCCGCTCATTACACAGCGCATTATTGACGACATTCTCACGCCGAAATCAAACTATGCGCTTCTGGTTCAGTTCGTAATGGCACTCTTAGGCATTCGGTTCTTGATGTGGATTTTTCAGGTGGGACGTACAGCGATAAGCAGTTGGATCGGGTTTCGAGCGGCGGAAGATATTCGTGCTGAACTTTATCGTGTGTTACAGTTCACACCTCTGAGATTTTACGATAAGCGAAAGGTTGGGAATCTCATCTCCCGAATGACTAATGACGCAGGTTTGCTGGAGGAATACATGATTTACGACCTCCCTTTCCTCCTGTCAAATGCGTTGCTGCTTCTGGGTATTTTGGCCCTGTTGTTATATAAAAACTGGATGCTGACGATGTATGTGCTGCTTCCTGTACCGGCGATTGTTTTAGGCGGAGCACTGATTTGGAACCGCATGGAGCGCTACTGGCGGCGCTGGTCTGTCAAATGGGGGCGATTATCCGCGCACTTGAACGAATCAATCACCGGCATTCGATTGGTCAAAGCCTTTGCTCAAGAGAAGCGCGAAGGTATCCGCTTTAGTGTGAGGAATGATGAACTGCGGCAGGTGAGCGTTAGTGCGGGCCGAGCTGGGGTGCTCTTCTTCACGGTGATGAATTTCCTGATGAGTTTCGGTGTCTGCTTTGTCTGGTATTTTGGCGGCAGACAGATCCTCGGCGGAGAATTAACGATGGGCGAATTGACGGCGTTTATCATCTATCTCTGGATGCTCTACCGTCCCATCAGGTGGTTTGGTGATTTCTACAACTTTATGATCCATGCCTATGCAGGCGCAGAGCGAATCTTTGAGGTGATGGATACCCCGACTGAATCTTTCAATGATCCGGATGCGAAGCCGATGCCGCAAATAGGAGGTCAGGTATCTTTCAAAGATGCTACCTTTGGTTACGATCCGGGTAAGCCCGTTCTGAGAGGGATTAATCTCGAAGTGGCGTCCGGCGAAATGATTGGCTTGGTGGGCAAATCGGGGGTTGGCAAAAGCACTATCATCAATTTGATCTGCCGGTTTTACGATGTCGATCGAGGTCGTTTGGAAGTAGATGGCACGGATATTCGGGACATCCGACTTGAAGATTTGCGTGGGCAGATAGGGATGGTCCATCAGGAACCGACGTTGTTTAATGCTACCATTGCTGAAAACATCCGCTACGGCAAACCGGAGGCAACGTTAGATGAGGTGATTCGTGCGGCAATAGCGGCGGAAGCACATGAATTTATCGTTGGCAAGCCGGACGGTTATGACACAAAGGTTGGCGAACGCGGAGGCAAACTTTCCGGCGGCGAAAAGCAGCGTATCGCCATCGCACGCGCTATTTTGCATGATCCCAAGATTCTCATCCTTGATGAAGCGACTTCCTCGCTTGACACGCCGACCGAGAAAAAGATTCAGATAGCGATTGGGCGACTGGTCAAAGGGCGCACCACCTTTGCGATTGCCCACCGGCTTTCAACCCTACGGAACGCAGACCGACTGGTTGTTTTGGATGAAGGGAAAATTGCAGAGATTGGCACACATGCGGAATTGATGGAACGGAAGGGCATCTTCTACAAACTCGTTCATACGCAGCAGGCAACGACAGCGGTTATGGCGGTTGGTGGTGGGAAGGACGATTCGGAGGAGGATCCAGAGGAAGATGATGAATAGCGTCATCGTGTGAAAGCCGTTTGACTTTTTTATGTGTCACTCGGTATAATGTGATGCCTTGCTGTGACCGACCTGAGCCGACTGAAATGGCAATATCGTGTAGTTTCCCGATAATCATTCCGGGGATGGGAAAATCCGGGCTATCACCCCGGTAGGTGCGGTTTCTCACCGCACCGCATCGGCGCAGTTGGAAACAGCGCCTACCAAACATGGGGGGCGAAAGTGTCTATTTATTTTCAGAATTCACCATAGTGCTAGATACATTGGGATAGCAACTTAGGTTACTCTATTGGAGAATGTAATGGAATCTGAAGAGCAAAAAATAGAAACATCACCTGAAACTAAAGGATCGAAAGCGGAAAGGTCAATCACCCCAATTCAGGTAACCCATCCTGAGAATGTGGTGACGGAAACGGTTCGCCTATTCCGTGAGCCGCCGTGGGTATTGCGTTTGACGATCGAGGGCGATCGCTCCTACCTCAAGGTTCGAGTGGTGTGTGCTGCCCCATTGTCCCAACCCGACAGGTACATCTGCTTCCTTGATGAAAAGAACGAGGTGATCTGCACGGTCGAAGATCCAATTGATCTGGACGCGGTGTCCCAGCGCATCGTCAAGGAGGAGATTGAACAACGGTATATGACCGCCATCATCAAGCGGATTGACTCACTCAAGAGTGAGTTTGGTGTGTCTTATTGGGAGGTTGAGACCGATCGGGGGAACCGAGAGTTTGTCGTACGCAATGTCTCTGAGAACGCACAGTGGATTACAGACCGTCGATTGCTGTTGCTTGACGTGGACGGCAACCGTTTTGAGATCGCCAACTTGGAAGTTCTTGATAAAAAGAGCCGTGGACTGGTCGAAATGGTGCTGTAGGGGGATGATGATTCTGATAGTGGAACTTCCAGTGCATCTTTAACGGTTCTTATTCTTCATACTCCTTGTATGCCAACTCAAGTTGTTAGTATCATGGATAGACCGAGTTTTTCACTCTTAGATTGTCCGGTTTTAGGGAAATCAGTTGTACTCTTCCTCTGACCTATACTCTCTCTTGCTCTAAAGGAAGAAAAAAAACGCATAGGAGGATTGTTTTTCATGTATTTACCTGAAAAAGATGAGCCTTGTGTAAAAACGGTACCCACCCACCCTGAAAACATGGTCCTGATACCTGCTGGCAAGTTTGAGATGGGTAACAGCAACACTAAGTCTTCTTACGAGCAGCTTGTGTTTACGGTGCATGTCGATGCATTCTATATGGACATGCACGCTGTGACGAATCTTGAATATCAGCAGTTCTTGATTGAAAATCCCATTTGGCGGAGAGATCGGATTCAGGACGTATTTCACGATGGTGACTACCTGTTGAATTGGAATGGTGACGAGTATCCGGCAGGGCGGGCGAACCATCCTGTTACTTGGGTGAGTTGGTATAGCGCGATGGCCTATGCTATTTGGGTAGGAAAGCGTTTGCCGACGGAGGCCGAATGGGAATACGCTGCGCGCGGCGGACTAGCGGGTAAAAAGTATCCGTGGGGAGATGTGCTATCTGCTGAGAAAGCGAACTATGACAGAAATGTTGGAGGTACGACGGCGGTTGGCAAGTATTCCGTGAACGGGTATGGTTTGTATGACATGTCTGGGAATGTTTGGGAGTGGTGTCTAGATCTTTATGATGATGATTTCTTCTTCGCATCGCCTCGCAAGAATCCACGTTCAGGTACGAATGAACCGGAGTGGATAATCGACAATTTCATGGACATTACAGCTGAGCGCGTATTGCGCGGAGGTGGTTGGAGTGCTTCACCACAAGGCATCTGCGTCACCCATCGCTTCAGAGTTTTGCCCATGAACACAACTTATGACTACGGTTTCCGTTGTGTGCAGTGACGCTGTAGGGATTTATCACGTTTCATTCTTCACGTATCGAATCAGCCAAAACTTCAATCAGATGCCTTGCCTCTTTACCGGTTCCCTGTTTGACCTGCTCACGGCAGGAGACTCCCGCCACAGCCACCTCAAAATCGCCATCTTTTTCATTGATCGCTTTAAATAGTTGACGTCCACCAACCTGCATTGATACGTCGTAGTGCTCAGTTTCATAACCGAATGACCCTGCCATACCGCAGCATCCGGAATCAACAATGCTAACGTTATAGCCCGGTGGCAAACTCAGAACTTGCTCGGAAGGTTTCACGCCGACGATGGCTTTCTGATGGCAGTGTCCGTGCAACAAGATCTCTTTCTGTACATCGCCAAATTCCAGATCTAGTTCCCCTTTTTCGTGGAGGGAGAGTAGGAACTCCTCAAGCATAAATGTGTGCTGTGCCACGAGATCTGTATCCGCGCCGGGGATAAGATCCACGTAATCGTCACGCAACGCCAAGAGGCAGCTTGGTTCGCAGCCGACGATAGGAATACCTTTGGTAGCGTAAGGGAGGAGACGTTCAACGTTGTAGCGCGCATTCTCAATCGCGTCTTCAAGCATACCCTTGGATATCATCGGCCGACCACAACACCGCTTCTCTGGCAGAATAACCTCGAATCCTGCCGCCTCAAGGACAGCGGTGGCAGCCTTACCGATGCTGGGATAGTTGTAATTCATGAAGGTATCGTGGAAAAGCACAACCTGCTTGGCTGTTTCGTTCTCTCCATCGGTGTGGGACTTTTGATGTTTCTGGAACCATTTCTCAAACGTCTCGCGGACAAAGTTGGGCAGTGATCTGCGCTGATCAATTCCTGTGAACTTCTCCATCGCCCATTTGGAGATACCGCTGTTCATGAACCAATTGGACATCGGCGCGAACGCGGAACCGATCTCGCTGAGTTCAGCGATGTTGCCAAACAGGCGATTCCGCAGCGGCAGGCCGTTTTCCTTGTAGTAATGAGCGAGGAATTCGTACTTCAGCTTTGCCATATCCACGTTGGACGGGCACTCTGCCTTGCAGGCTTTACACTCCAGGCAGAGGTCTAACACTTCGTAGAGTCGTTTGCCTGTGAAGTGGTCATGTGGTAATGTTCCTGAGAGCACGTTTCTGAGTGCATTTGCGCGACCACGCGTTGAGTGTTCCTCTTCCAGCGTTGCCATGTAGGATGGGCACATCGTGCCGGTCAATTTCTTACGACACGCGCCAACGCCGTTGCACATCTCGATAGCGCCACCGAATCCACCTTGACTGGAGAAGTCGAAATAGGTGTCGATCTGAATCGCGTTGTATTTGGATCCAAACCGCAAATTTTCCGTCATCGGTGGCGGATCTATAATCTTACCGGGGTTCATGATGCCCGTTGGATCGAATGCGGCTTTGACTTCGCGGAACGCCTGATAAATCTGGGGACCGAACATACTCTCAATCCATTCACTTCGCACCAGTCCGTCGCCGTGTTCGCCACTCATTGCACCGCCGAGTTCCATCAGCAAATCTCGGACATGCTGTGCAATGGAGTGCATTTTCTGAATATCCTCTTCCTTCTTGAGATTAATCACGGGTCGGTTATGCAGTAATCCGACGCTAGCGTGCGCGTAGTAGGAAGCGGTTGTATCGTGGTCGGCGACAATCTTCTCAAATCGGCGAACGTACTCCGGCAGGTTTTCAATTGACACCGCGGCGTCCTCCACAAACCCGACCGGTTTATAGTCGCTTCTGGCGCCCATGAGCAAGCCTAATCCCGCTTTCCGCGTGTCCCATACCCGCGCCTTTTCGTCTGCTGTCATGCAGCGCACGAAGGCATAGCCGAGTCCAACAGATTTCATTTTCCGTTCGAGGGCATCTAATTGATCAAATAGTTCCTCTTCTGATTCGCCGTAGAACTCTACCGCGAGAATCGCTCCCGGACTTCCTTGGATAAAGGTGCTGATCCGGGAAAACTCCAGCGACTGCTTGGTCATATCAATGATGGTCTTGTCGATGAGTTCAACGGCAGTAGGGTTACATTCGAGGATTGGCTGCATCGCTTCCATCGACTCGATTAGGGTATGAAAGTGAATCACATTGAGCGCAGTCATCTTGGGAGTTGGTACGAGGTTGACCTTCGCTTCGACCGTTGTTGCGAGCGTGCCCTCTGATCCGACGATAATTTTCGCTAGGCTGAACGGATGAGCTGCGTCGCAGCCATCTCTGCGGTACGGCGTTAAATCTCTTGATCCAGCGTTGGTGACGAACTCATCAAGGTTGTATCCGGCAACGCGACGTAGGACTCGTGGGAATCGTCTCCGAATCTCATCTTCATTTTCCGCTGCGATTCGACATATCTCCCGATAGATATGGCTTTCGCGGGAGTCGCCCTGCTGTTTGGCAGCAAGTTCATCAAGAGAGATAGGTTCAACAAAAATCGCTTCCCCGTTGGACAGCCGCAGGTCCAATTCCATCGTGTGGTCAACAGTCTTTCCATAAATTAGGGAATGTGCCCCCGCCGAGTTGTTTCCGATTGTGCCGCCGATATTTGCGCGACTGCTTGTCGCTACGTCGGCAGAGTACATCAGGTTATGCGGCTGCAGGTAATCGTTCAATTCGTCTATGACGACCCCCGGTTGCACCCGTGCCCAGTGCTCGTCGACATTGACTTCGATAATCTCGTTCATATACTTAGACATATCGATGACAATTGCTTGACCCACTGTCTGTCCTGCTAGGCTTGTTCCGCCGCCGCGGGGTAGGATCGGTAGGTTACGGTCATAGGCGATCTGGATGGTCTTGGTCACGTCCTCTTTGTGCCGTGGAACAACAACGCCGATCGGTTCCATCTGATACAGACTTGCGTCGGTGCTGTATAAGACTTTGGAATACGGATCGAAGCGCACCTCACCTTCGATCTCTTTCCTTAGTATCTGTTCCAGTTCGTCGTGGGAATTGTGCATATTTATTGTGGCTCACTTTCTATTGGAACATTGTGCTTTTGAATGAGTGGAATAATTTTACATGTTAACATAGTAGAGCGGAAAAGTCTATCAAAATTTTATCCTGACTAGGGCTATTCAGTTTTCGGTTTTTTGACTGATTTCGGAATGGCCCGAATCCGTAGGCGGGGCATCTGGTTTCCCCGCCGTAGCCGTGACTGGGAGATTAAGCTACGGGAGAATTAAATGACCCTATTCCTGTCCATTATCAGGTGCTCTCTTTGGTTGAAATCATCTCTGACTCAGCATTGAAACATCTCTTAAGGCAGGTGACGGATACGGGGCAAGCAGGGTTCGCAGAAATAACGCTGATTGGGACAACTGAGCGCGAGACAGAGGTTATTGTTGTTCCCATTGGAGGAGATTTTCGGCAACGGAACAGATAGGATAGCATTCTCAGATTGACAATGACCGAACCTTTGAATTCCTTAAGAATTTATGAGGGGCAGAAAATAAAAAAGCCCTATTCGGCAAAATACCGAACAGGGCTTTGAATAACTCTCCCGGACGGATTCGAACCGCCGACAAAGTGGTTAACAGCCACCTGCTCTACCAGCTGAGCTACGGGAGATCATTGTGCAACAAAATCGCTGGCAAGGTGTTGTAACATAATAAGGGGTAATTATACATAATCGTTTGCGGAATTGCAAGGAAAATTAGATCGGGAGAGGAAGAATATGGTCAACATTGTGAAGAATGTGGCTTCATTGTGAAGGTTTCTCTCTTTTCGGGCGTTTGGAGTCGTCAAGTAGATTCAAAACCTCCTGTTCTACAGAACGCGACTGCATTATATCTAGCACATTGTGGTCTGCAAGGTTAATAATTTCTGTGATTCGTTCCTTGACCTCCGCTACAATATTCGGCTCCCATTCACGCAATTTCGCGTCTAATTTTTCGGCTAACACATCCATTGATTTCCCTCTATTGGTTCATCGCCTCCACAAACTTGTAGACAATGAAAATCTGAGAAAGTAAAGATACTTTCTATGGGTAAACACGATAACATAAACATCCCCTCTATGTCAATCCGAAATTGAGGGGTATAATCCCTTGACGCCCTTCTCTATCATCTGATATAATCGGCGCGAAATCCGTTTGAGGTGAGCACACATCAAGTTCTACGACTAGCGAACCTCTATTCATAATGGGAGAAATAGATGTCACAACTGCAACAGATTCGTATTGGCCACAGTCCTGATTCTGATGATGCCTTTATGTTCTACCCCATCGCTAACGGGCTGATACCGACCGATGGTTTTGAGATTGTCCAAGTTGCTGAGGACATTGAGAGCCTAAACCGACGGGCGGTCAACGGGGAATTAGAGGTAACGGCAATATCGGTTCACGCCTACGCCTACGTCGCCCAACACTATGCGCTGATGCCTTGTGGGGCGAGCATCGGTGATCGGTATGGTCCCCTCGTTGTATCCAAAGAGCCGATGCAGCGGGAAGACCTTGCGGGCAAAAAAATCGCAATACCCGGTGAGATGACGACCGCTTACCTGACATTGCGTCTTTGCCAACCCGACTTTGATCCTCAGGTTGTCCAATTTGATCAGATCTTGCCGTATGTTCAGCAGGGGAACACGGACGCGGGATTGATTATCCATGAGGGACAGCTAACTTATGAGCGTGCAGGGCTGCATAAAGTGGTAGATTTGGGGGAATGGTGGCATGAGGAAACAGGATTGCCCTTACCACTTGGGGCGAATGCCATCCGTCGAGATCTCGGTCCAGAGAAGATTCGCCGCATCACCTCACTCATCAAGCAGAGTATTCAGTATTCGCTAGAGCATCGAGAGGGGGGCTTGGCTTACGCGATGAACTATGCGCGTGATATGGAGACGGAACTGGCAGACCGATTCGTTGGCATGTACGTGAACGATTACACCCTCGACTACGGTGAAAAGGGTAGGGCAGGGGTCAGAGAACTGATGGAACGGGGACATAAATCTGGCGTTATTCCGCATCCAGTTGATGTTGAATTTGCGACGGGATAGTTGCTTGGAGGTAAGTTGATATGGAAAATCCGAAATTTGATATACCTACTCACCTCACGGTCAATCCTTTCTTTGAGGAAGGGGGTGTGTATATTATCAATGGAGATGTCTGTTCCGATCTGTTTACCAGTGAATTTATTGACCTGATTGTTACCTCCCCGCCGTACAACGTCGGCATTGATTACGACTCCAACGATGATACATTGAGTTATGAGGATTACCTTGATTTTAGTAGAGAATGGATACAAAATTGCTACGAATGGAGTAAGCCGCACGCTCGGATGCTTCTGAACATTCCACTTGATAAAAACAAGGGCGGTCATCGAAGCGTCGGGGCAGATCTCACAAGAATTGCACAAGCGGCAGATTGGAAATACCACGCCACAATTGTTTGGAATGAAGGAAATATCTCCCGTCGAACCGCGTGGGGATCTTGGATGTCCGCCTCTGCGCCTTATGTCATCGCCCCTGTTGAGTTGATTGTCATTCTGTATAAGGACTCTTGGAAGAAGCAGCTTGGCAGTAAAGAGTCGGACATCTCACGGGATGAATTTATGGCGTGGACAAATGGGGTGTGGACATTCAACGGAGAAAGTAAAAAACGGATAGGACACCCCGCTCCCTTTCCGCGGGAATTGCCGTATCGGTGTATCAAGTTATTCAGCTATGTTGGGGACGTTGTATTCGATCCATTTTTGGGGAGCGGCACCACCTTAATCGAGGCACAAAATAATAACCGGTTTGGTGTTGGTGTTGAAATTGACAAAGGCTATTGCGAATTGGCTCAGAATCGAATAATGACTAGTCGGAGTTTGTTCGCAACGTTAAAGGAATCAAAAAAATGACCAAGAAGATCACTCAGGAAGCATTGGTGATGGAATACTATACGACACACCCTAATCGCAATATTGCGCACGCTGAAGCGGTCGACTGGCTTACAGAAGAATATCTACAGAGAACTGGGGACATCTTTCGCGATCCGGATCGAGCAATTCGGAAATTGGCACAAGCAGGGAAACTGGTAAAGGTCGGAAAAGGTGTTTATAAATACGATCCCGATTTCATCGCAAATCCTGAATTAGAAGATTTTACACCTGCCCAAAGGGAACAGATTTTCAAGAAAGACAACTACCGTTGTGTGATGTGCGGTAAAGGACAACGTGATGGTGTCGAAATTCAAGCGGATCATATAATACCAAAAGACTTAGGCGGCAAAGCAACAATCAAGAATGGTCAAACGCTTTGCGCTACTCACAATTTCCGTAAGAAAAACTTAAAACAGACCGAAACAGGAAAGAAGATGTTTATTCATTTATATGAACTTTCGGAATCCGTTGGCGACCATGAGATGCGAGATTTTTGCCGTAATATTCTTGAAATTTTTGAGGCACACAACATGAATGATCACGTTAAATGGAAACACTAATACGACAGGATTGATAAAAGTACAATTTTAATGAGGAATTTGGGGAAATTTCACAGGAAAAACACAAGTATTTCACACTAACACAGGAGATCTAAAACGATGAATAGTCCGATTGAAGTTGTCGCCACCGATCACAGTCTCGCCGGAGAGGAAAACATTATTCCCAGTGCTCTATACGAAATAGATTATGATGTCAGTGCTCTTGCAACCGTTGATAATCTTGATGGAAAGAGAAATCTTCTTACTGATGCTCTATACGAAATGGGTTATGGTCATAACGAAAACTTGGTAAACGCATTGATAGCAAGAAATGTTGTTGATTTCAGTTGGGCCTGGTACACAAGCCACGTTATTGATGAGATCATTGAACACTATGGAGAAGAGGTGTTATGTGGTGGTCTTATACAGGCTGTTGTACGCGAGGGCTTGACAACGGAGTTGGGAAATGCCGGTGGACAAAGTTGGCGTTCTTTGAGGTGGGAGAGTTTAAGAAAGTTCGTCCCATATATCATTATTGATGAGGTCAAATCACTTGGCTTGAACGTTGCACATGGTCATACTTTGAAAGCAGCTATAGACTTATCGAAGCAACTCAGTCAAGTCAAGCGGAATTTAGTCATCGACTATGGAGGTCAATTTGGTTGTCATATGCCTGATGTTGATATCGTTATCTACAAGCCTGACACTTGCAAGGTTTTAGCTGTCGTTTCAGGCCACGTTACCTTAAATCGAATTGATCAGACTATCAAACTTTCGCAAGACGGGGTGACAAAACATATCAAGGTGTATTTCGTTGGGCCCGATGAAGATGACATGTTAAGTGATAATAATCCTCTTGAAAAAGGTGAGGCAATCACAGAATCTGACTTGGATGAAAACTACATTTTAACGAAAGCAAATACTGAAGATAGCGAAAAAGCCAAACTATTTGAGCGTTTTATCGAAGATCTGAAAGAGGCACTCCGAAGTGATTGACTGAATAGCGTCGAAATTCATGCGGATCATATCAAGCCGAAGGACTTAGGCGGCAAAATAACCATTGAGAATAGTCAAACACTTTGTGCAACCCACAATCTCCACAAGAAAAATCTCAAACAAGCCGATTCAGGAAAGAACATGTTTATTCATTTATACGAACTTTCACAATCAGTCGGAGACGGTGAGATGCGAGACTTTTGCCGCGGCATTCTTGAAGTTTTTGAGAAACACAACATAAATGATCACGTTGAATGGAAACACTGATATAAAAGGCCTTAGGGCTATCTAGTTCTCCATTTTTTAGCCAATTTTGGCGGGTAGACGGAAGATGGTCTCCCGATGAATCGGGGGCACGGACGGATCCTCTCGGACTTGTCCGCCCTGAAATGCGTAGGTCCTATTAATTCTGAAATCTACCCTCTTGGTTCAAAAGGGGTTGGGGATGAACATTCACGATAGCGGATATAAGAAGCTATTCTCAAATCGTACCATATTTCGACAACTCCTTGAAACCTTCGTCAACCAAGAGTGGGTCCATTCTCTCGACTTCGACAACTGTGAACCCCTCGATAAATCCTTTATCTCCGAACACTACAAAGAGACCGAGAGTGATTTAATCTACAAAATCCAGTTTCATGACCGCGAAGTCTATATTTACATCCTGATTGAGTTTCAATCCACTGTAGATCCATTCATGGCGTTACGGGTGCTGAACTACATCACCAACTTTTACATGGATTTTCTCGTCAATAACAGTGGTATCAAAAAGTTACCGGCGGTGTTCCCAATCGTGTTGTACAATGGAGAAGCACCTTGGACGGCACCGGTCAACCTTTCGGCGTTAATTGAGCAGACCCCACCACTGGGTGCATTTGCATTAGATTTCCAATATTTTTTGATTGCTGAGAACCAATACAGTCAAGAGGCGTTGTTAAAAATCCGAAACATCGTATCGACGCTGTTTCTGGCAGAATCGCATTACGATTTAGATGTGCTAGAGGTAGAACTGCTGAATCTGTTTTCATCGGAGAGTGACAAGCAGGCGGTCAGTCTATTCTTAAACTGGTTCAGGCAGTTGGCACTCCATGGACGGCTTGAATCTGGCGATTATCAGTCGATGGAGTCTATTTATCGGAACGAAGAGGAGGTGAAGACGATGTTAGTCACAGCATTAGAGAGAGAAAGGAAGCAGATTTTTCAAAACGGGCTGCTTGAGGGCAAACAGGAAGGTCTGCTTGAGGGTGAGCAGAAAGGACGAATTGAAGAGAAGATTGAAACTGCAAAGGCAATGCTTGCCAAGGGCATGGAGATGACGCTCATTTCTGAAATCACAAACCTATCAGAAACACAGCTCTTGGAGTTGAAAAACGGGGAATCTCAGTAATGAAGTAAAAACAGTGCTCGCTCAAGTTAGGAAATCGTGCAACAGATGCTGCTCAGACATCAACTGCAATACGCTGTCCGATACCCGTTAGCAAACGTCCACCATCAACGACAAAGGCACTTCCCGTGACAAACGACGCATCATCAGATGCCAGATAGGCGACAGCTTTGGCGGTGTCTTCTGGTTCGCCCGCACGTCCAATCGGCAGTTCTTGTGCCCATCGCTCAAGCGCGCTTTGTGGGTCAGTTTCAGATGGAAGAATCATCGGTGTCGCTGTTGGACCGGGACAGACGGAGTTGACGCGAATGTTGTGTTTTGCGAAATCGAGAGCCATGCACTGCGTCAGGAGGATGATAGCTGCCTTTGACGCGCCGTAGACAGAATAACCGCCGCCGCCAGATATGCCGGCTGTGGAGGCTGTGTTGATAATCACCCCACCGCCTGTTTGCTGCATTGCAGGGATGGCGTATTTGGAAACGAGGTAGACGCTTTTTAGGTTGATATCCATGCACCGATCCCAATCAGCTTCCGGTATTGTGGTAACATCTCCGACAACTAGGATTCCTGCATTATTGTGCAAGATATCTAATTGACCGTGTTGGCGAAGGGTTTCTTGAATGAGGTGGTCCGCCTCTTCCGCTTTTGAAACATCGGCTTGAATAAAGGGTATACGCCTTTGGGTTTCTTGACCAATCTGCTCGGCAACGGTTTGACCATCAGGATTCACGTCCGCGATGACGACATTTGCTCCTTCGGACGCGAACTGTTTGGCGGTTGCTTTTCCAATACCTGAAGCCCCACCCGTTACGATAACCGATTTTCCTTGAAATTTCATCTGTTTCCCCTATCCTAGTTGAGTTTATTGAATGCGGGGCAATTGTACCTCAGTCCGGGAATCAAGTCAACTCTCCTAACGTTTTTCAATTCTTTTTTAATCATCAGCGGACAATAATCAATATATGGTAGATTTTAGAATTACTTAGACACTTCCAATGCACAGTCAACCCCCTAAATCCCCCTTATCAGGGGGACTTTGGAAATATCGCGAAGGTCGGAGTTATTGGTAGATGTCTACTTATTTCTCTGATTTACTATAAATGCTCCTATGTTTTGTAATTCTTTTTTTTTATTATTGATGCAGACTTAGAGAGAGGGTTTCATAAATGAAAATTGGTATCGTTGGGCTTCCTTATGTCGGGAAAACCTCCCTGTTCAATGCGCTGACACAATCTGAAGCAGAGACAGGCACCTATGCCGGCAAAAAGGGCGCCAACGTCGGTTCAGTGAAAGTGCCAGACGAACGCTTGACAGCGTTGGCGGAGGTCTTCAACCCGAAACGGGTGACTCCAACAAGCATTGATTATGTGGATATCGCCGGCGTTTCTAAGGGGGATATTGCGCTGGAAGGGTTGGAAACGGGAGCCATCGCTGAACTCCGTGAGGTTGACGCGCTTGCACATGTTGTCCGTGTATTTGAAGATGACACTGTCCCGCACGTCGATGGCGATGTGAATCCAAAGCGGGATATCGAAACGATTGACATTGAGCTCGCCTTTGCGGATTTGGGGATTGTTGACAACCGATTAGATCGGCTAGATCGGGAACTTCGGACACAGACAATTCCAGCGTTGGAGCATGAACGTGCGGTGTTAAAACGGTGTAAGGATGCCCTGGAAGATGGGACTGCGATTCGGGAGTTGTCGCTTTCCCCAGAAGATGAGCGGACGATACGCGGTTACGGGTTCTTGACGCAAAAGCCATTGTTATTAGTTCTTAACATCGGTGAAGATGAATTAGAGGGTGCAGAAGAGATACGTGCTAGTTTTGCAGCGTCCGATCGACAAATTGAGGTCATCACGCTTTCCGCAAGATTAGAGATGGAACTTGAGGGGCTGGACGTGGAAGAGGCGGAAATCTTCCGCGTTGAAATGGGACTTGAAGCATCTGCACTGGCGCGTGTGATTGATGTTTCGTACCGTACCCTCGGACTAGTGACCTTTTTTACTGTTGTCTCGGATGAGCTGCGGGCTTGGACGCTCAAACGGGGCATGACCGCTCTTGATGCAGCGGCAGCAATCCACACGGACATGGCACGGGGGTTTATTCAGGCAGAAGCTGTCTACTGGGCGGATCTGGTGGATTGTGAGGGCTTAACAGAAGCAAGGGATGCCGGATTGCTACGGCTTGAGGGTAAAGATTACCTCGTATCGGACGGCGATGTCTTGACGATACGGTTTAACGTTTAGGGCGGGATAGGTTCAAGACTCCTTGACATACAGGATACCATCTTCCACCTTAACCGGTAATTTGTCCATCGGACGGGGTGGTGGACCCGCAACGACATTTCCTGCGCTGTCAAATATCGCGCCGTGACAAGGACAGAAGAACTGATCCTTGCCCTCGTCCCACCGTACTAGGCAACCGAGATGGGAGCAAACACGCGAGTAGACCACGAAATTTCCCTCCCCTTGATCTGTCACATAGACAGAGCGTTTTTTATTCGTCTCAACCCAACCATCTCTGGCATTAAAGGTGTAGTTGATTTTTTTGTAGCGGCTCCCCTTGAGCAGATCCACGATACCGAGATCTACCCATTTCTTTGATGTTTTTTTGAAAGCCGGTGAAATAGCAAATCCTATCAGCGGGACACCCATTGCTAGGCTGATGAGACCGCCGATAGCTGCCATACACGCCTTGAAGAATGTGCGTCGTTTCTGTCCTTCCTCTGGGACGTTTGTCATGGCTACCCCTCCTAGTTTAAGTCCTCATCTAGGTCGATCTCTTCCACGCTGAAACGGAGATGCGCTTTGTCGACCACATCAATGATTTCCTGCCACTGTTTTTGAGTTTTCTCAGAGATGCCTTCTGCTTCGAGGGTCTGGGCGAATTCATCAATAGCACTGTGGAACTGTTGCTGAAAATACGTATATTCCTTTGTTTCGTTTGGATTCTTAGGAGGTTCAAAATAGTCGATTAATTTGGTGTGCTTCCTAAGCCGTTTTGCTGCCTGCACTGCTGCTGCTTTATCATCATCTTTTGATTCTGTTCCCTTCTGGAAATACGCCCGGATAAGGTCATATTCGTCTTTCATCATTGCCATGACCTCTTTTAGATCTTCCGGTTCATACATTTCTGGGGCATTTTCCTCAGTTTTCGCGGGTCTTTTCAAAAACAGAGCGTAACTGAGGGCAAGCATCTTTTTTGGCATGAGTGCGACGGCTTGAGAGGCTGCTTGTTCTTCGGCGAATGGTTCAATATCTTCGCCGACTTTGAATTTATCCTCAATCCCTTTTCCACTAAACTGCTTGAGGAATTCGTCGTTGGCAATTCCAGCGATTTCGTTGTGTTTATGTACCGCAACCTTGACTACCTTTCCCGTCATATCGAGTCCCACACTACCGCTGATGAGGTCGTTTGGTCCCTTAACAGATACAAACAGAGCCAACCCGATTGGCTTTTTGTTTTCATTGACAGCGATGTAAAATGTCGGTTTCAAGTCTTCGGGACGCAGCTTTGTTCCGATCTCCGCTTCGATGGAAGCGACTTTTTCGGGCGTTAGATCCGCCTTTTTTTCTAAGAAGTTCGCTGCATTTGGAAAAATGGAAGCCAATTTCTCATTGGGCAGGGTTGTTTCCTCTGCCCAGGCGAGAGTGACCGAGACAGCAATTAACACACTCAAAAGAGCGATTCGGCAGGATACAACGGTTTTGGGTTTCATCAGTTTTTCTCCCTTGTAAGTTAGTCTTGTGTATCAGTATAACTGGCACAGATAACAACTGTCAAGACAATCAAGGAAAGATAGAGTTGAGTTTAGTTGCTACCCATTTCCTTGCTGTGACTTCAACGCTAACGCAAGAAAACGGGGTAGTCCTAATGAGAGTCAGCATCGTAGGGAACAATAATCGTTGTCCCCTACGACTTGTTGGCGTTTATCATTGGAATGTGAATCTCGACCCGCTGTGCACGCTCGTTTCTTAACCTGGGCTCATTTTTCCCAAGTCGCGGCGTAGTTCCTCTGCTGAGGCAACATCCGCAACCGTGCCCGGGGGATGTTTGTACCACCCCGGATCGTCGTAGCTAGTCAGATGTTCCCGGACCTTTAGAATGGTAAACATGCCACCCATTGTGATGTAATCGAAGGGACCTCGCGCACCGACCATGGGGATGCTGTTCTTTGGCACTGACATGTGGCCTGCTTCGACGTGAATCCCGTGTTCTCCCATGCCGTGTTCTCCCATCATCATGTACGCGGGCAGCAGATGACGAACTTTCTGATCGAACCCCTCTTTCTGGACCCCGACCACATTTGGAAAATCATGCCCCATCTGATTCATGACGTGGTGGGTCATGTGGCAGTGTATCGCCCAATCCCCCGGCTCGCTGGCGATAAACTCAATATCCTGTGTATCACCGACAGGGACAAGGATAGTACCGCCGGGATGCTGCGCCGCAGCCGGAATCCTGCCACCGTTGGTAGCGGTAACCTTGAAATAGTGACCGTGCAGATGAATCGAATGGTGGTCCATCGCCGAGAGATTGCCGAGACGTATCCGCACGCGATCGCCCATCTTGACAACTAACGACTCGGTGCCGGGATAGCACTTTGCGTTCATTGTCAGGACGTTGAAGTCGTTCATTTCGTTCGGATTGGGCGTAGATGTCCCGGGATCAATCCGCCACTCGCTTAACATGATAGCGAAGTCGCGATCTACCTCGTAATCGGGCGCGGGTTTTCTCGGGTGGAAAATGAGCATTCCCATCATACCCATCGCCATCTGCGTCATTTCGTCATGGTGGGAGTGGTACATATAGGTTCCCGATTGGCGCACCGTCCACTCGTATTTGAAGGTTTCGCCCGGTTGGATGGCACGTTGGTTGAGTCCTCCGACGCCGTCCATACCGTTCGGTAGGAAGACGCCGTGCCAGTGAACAGACGTGGGGGCTTTGAGTTTGTTAGTGACGTAGATGCGAATACGCTCGCCCTCCACAGCCTCAATCGTGGGACCGTGAACCTTTCCGTTGTAGCTCCAGCACTGTGCCTTTAGACCAGCAGCAAAATTATGCCATACTTCTTCAGCAACCAAGTGAAAAACCTTGACGCCATTGACAATCTTCCACGGCAAAGAGGGGAGGTTAGGCGTGATGACCGGCGTATAGTCCTTGTTGGGCACCCCCGGTTCCAAGGCTGGCTGTTGCGCAACACCTGAGTAAGATTTTTCCCACTGGGATTCGGTCGCGTTTGATTTAGCCGCTCCCAGAGCGACGACACCTCCAACTAGTGCTCCTGTTTTGAGCATATCTCTGCGATTCATTTCAATGTCCTCCTTCTGCAGCTGCGCTGTCACGGTGGCTCATAGCGTTGTCCCCTTGTGATAAGGGCGGATCTCCCGTATCCGAGACCAACCTACCGTTGAGAATCTGATCGAACGTCACGCGCGCTACATGATAATTGTAGAGTGCTTGGATATAATCTCGCCCGGCGTCGATCTGCTGTTGTTTTGCAAGCAACAGCCGTGGCGTACCCACCTGCATGGCGTTGTACTGTAGCTGGACCTGTTCGAGGATCTTCTCTTGGAGTGGAAGTATCTCATTCCGATAAGAGAGTGCAATCTGCCGAGCAGCTAGCAACCGACGTTGTGCTGCGCGAACCACGGAACGAATCTCAACCGCTAGCGCGTGATATTCCCCCTGTTGTCGACGCAATTCGGCGGCTGCCGCTGCTCGCTGCCCCTGTTTTCGATCAAAGAGCGGAATCTCGAACCCAATTACAGGTCCCGCGGACCACGCGCCTGCCTCCTGCTCAAGTTCTCCACCAATGTCCAAGTGAGGCACAAGTGATGTCGCTTTTGCCACGCCGAGCTGTTTGCCAATGGACACGATCTCTCCGCGAGCAATGGCGAGGTCTATGCTCTTTTCAATAGCAATCTGTTCAACATTATCAAGGTTCATGGGGTCAGTTGAGATGTCTGGCAGCCGAGCTTCAACTGTCCAAGCTGTCTCTTGACCCCACACACTCATCAACCGGTTGAGTTGCTCACGACTTTCGGCAAGTGTTACCTCTGCGGCGGTAAGGGCAAGCTTTGCTCCCTCATGAAGTGTGCGCTGAAGCAGCAGATCTAGCTCTGGGATATTCCCGGCTTCGTAGAGTTCTTTAGCAAATTCATGTCCCGCTTGGGTTGCCAACACAACCTGTTGGAACATCTCCAGCATCTGTTGTTCAGACTGAACGCGATAAAATGCCCTGCGTGTCTGACCAGCCAAATCCATCACAGCAGCCGTCACGCGGAGTTTTGCTGTCTCGAATTCAGATTCTGCAACTGACTTTCGCATTGGACCATACAAAACTGAGAGAAAATCCATCTCAATCTTAAATACATAGTGGTCGTGGGCGGGGTGTGCTGTATCTGGATCCTGTGGGAGCCCAAAGGTTGCGTCTCCATGAAAAGCAGGATTTGAAAGGGTGCCAGCCTGAATAACAGCGGCGTGTGCAATACCGATTTCCTCGTAGGTGGCCTGTAGACGGCGGTTGTGCAACAGCGCAATTTGTACGGCAGTATCCGCATCCAGTGGCTGATCTAACAACTCGGCAACCATCTGTTCTGTTTCATCTACAGAAGCCGTGTTTGTATTCCAATGAATAGGAACACCGATGCGTTCATCTACCTGCTGTTGGACCTCGCTGAAAGCCATTTCTTTAGACATGCCGGCACAACCGGCTAGGATGAATGACGCCGCGAAAAATAACGCGGCGTATCTCATTTTCTCTTTCATTGGTTAAGTCCCTCACCTGTGTTAATGACTATGCTTGTGCGATTCCATGTCCTTGGCATCAGACATATCGGCACTTGAGACGGACATCTGTTCTTTCGCTGTATGACACCTGAGCATCGCGCTTCCGAAATAAGGGTTACGAACAGGGGTGTCCGTTTGCAGCCATATTCCAGCTTTAGGGACATCGGGTGCCATCCCACACACATAGCTGTAGACGGTTTTTCCGTAACTGGTAGGAACTCCCAAAGCCGTAATAAGATGCTTGAAGCTATCGCTCAATGAGCCGTAGGCAATCCGGGCGGCCTTGATGTCCGAGAGATCGGCAAGCTGATGTCCGGTGTCGCGGATAGTCTTGGTATGAACTACGTGAGCATTCCACAGTTCAGCGGGGACTTCATGCTCGACAGTATGAAAGGCTTCGATCATCGCATGTGCCTTCGCATTTACTTCTTCCATCGTGTCGGAAGCCAGTTGGTTCCCGATGGCAAGGTAGGCGTCAAGCATCGCCCCCAACGCTTCCGCACCATCAGAAGATAGTTCTGCGCCGCTATGACCGGCCTCCCCTTCGTGCATTTCTGTCATTGGCATACTGTGGTGATCGGCAGCTGCCCCCTGTTGGGCGTTGGGATTTGCCGGGTGATCTTGTGAGGTGGTGAGGTCAACGGTTTTGCTACCGCAGCCGATAGCTAGCAGTAAAAACAGGGTGATAAGTATGGGTAGAATTTGTCCATTGAAAACTTTGGATAACATGAGAATAACCTCCGTTTGGAATAAAAAATAATAAAAGATAGGTTGGCGGCGTTGTGGCATAGGCGCACACATACACCGACCGATCAATACATTTCAAATATAGAAAAAAGGTGTATAGGAAAATTAGACGAGAAAAAACGGAGGTGCCCGAGGAGAGAGCTGCGGGATGGGAGGATTTGTATACGGTTTGTAGGGAAGTTGAAGATAAGCGGTGAAAGGAACAAGATCAGAGGAAATTCTAGGCGTCGTGGGGATTAAGACAACCAGTGAGAAAGTGTCTTTTTGTATTTGCAAGGCGACTTGGGGTTCGCTCGATCCAAGCGAGTCCCACTGGTTGAGGCAACAATGTCCTTCCCCATCCTCACGATTTTCGTGAGGGGCAGGTGGTTCATTTCCAGACTCACAGCAAGTGGCTGGCTTCGTTTCATCAGCGGTTTGCGAGTCAATCCGATGTTGGTGATGACTCGAAGCCTTATCGGAGCCGGTGTGCCCATCCACTTCTGGGATTGCTGCACACTGAACCGGACAGATGAAGTAAATCGAAGCTAGTGAGAGTAAGAAAAGCGCGCCAAGATTTTTTAATTTCATTAGATGTTACCTCCCACGCAGTAATATACCCATGCAATGGGAAAAAGTATCGTTTATAGTAGATTTTAGAATTATTTGGACACTCCAAACCGGTGCGGTTGGAAACCGCACCTACCGGGGGACGAAAGTGTCTATTTATTTTTAGAATTCACCATAGTAGCGGAATCTTCGGAAGGTTTGAGCTACTATATATATTCTTCTTCATCATCTTCAGCGGGGTAGATGTTGACATCCGATAGAGAAATTGATTCGCCGACATAGAAGGTCAACCAATTTCCTACCAATTCGACGGACATCATTTCATCATCTTCGCTGGTGTATTCATGCAATTCTGCCTCGAACGTTTCCATCTCTAGGAGATTTACAACGGTCATCTCCGCTGGGGCAATCTCCTGACGCACGTATTCAACAGCGATTTCGGCATCCTCATCGTCAGGGTCGGGGTAGTGGAGCGTCATTGTGTCGGGAAGGTCCTCAGATAACTCTTCTTCGCCGTCAATGATCCAGCGAGAAATCTCATACTCGTTCGTTCCTCCGACCCGATCCACACCCAACACCACTACCTCATCTTCGTCCTCAAGACGATACATGTAGCGCAGTAAACTTTGACCTTCATACTTTTTCCGCTCCGTCAACTCAAACGTCCGGGAAGCGGCGTCGCTGATTTCAAACGTGATCGAATCAGAAAGCTCAATCATACTTCCAAGCGGAATATCCAACAATTCGTGCCGCTTCGGTTTTTCATCTTTTGATTTGCGGCGAAATAGTCCCATTGCGTTTACCTCTACTTAGTAACGAGTAATTGGAGGATTTAGTTTATGCGCTGTAGTACATTAATTCATGAACGGTCAGGATACATCAGCAACCACCCGCAAATTCTCATCTAGAAGTACCCTTTATTATACATTATCAAAACGACGACCCCAACAATTAGGAGGCTGCCGAAAACGAGAACGAACCAAGTGCCCCCAGAGGTCTTTTTCTGAACAACAATCTTTTGGGGTTGTGTTTGCGTTTGGGATTGTGTTTGCGCTCCCGCTGTTGATGCGGTTTGGCTGTCGCCCGCCAAAACAATGTTACGGAGTGCCTCTTCGTCTGGCAGTTCCTCAACCGTCATCGTTTCTTCGGCGTTCTCGCCATAAAATTTGTCTGGATTCTTGTCGACATGTGCCTCAATGTAGTCCTCGTCTCGGTTTGTTCCAGGATCGGCATAGCGAGAATCTGGCTTGATGCCTTGGCTGTCATAGTAAGCGCGCCACTTTTCATATTCCATCTGACGCTCGTGTGACCAATGCGATCTATCGTAGTTCGGATGGTGATAGTACCACAGCCAACTGTGGCGGAGCCGGTGGTTATAGTAATCGTGGAAGTAGATTCCCGAAATCATATTTGCAAATACCATACTAGCAGTTAGGCTATAGATGGAGTAGCCTGCCATTGGATAATACATACCGAAATTATTGACGGTGATTGGGGACTGCGCCTCACGTGCGTCACGACGTGCACGGGCGGTGTCTCGCTCTGCGCGTCTGACTTGGCGTTTAAGGCTACGATTCTCCGCCTTGAGGTTGCGAGTTTGCTGGCGTTGTTGGGATTGCACAGATCGTCTTTGGCTGCTGGTCATGTTTCTTGTGGAGACAGCGGAACCGGTTTTTGCACTGCTCATTGCGCTCTGTCTTTGTCGTACAGCGCTGCTGCGTGTTGCACTCGCTCGTGATGAGCTAGTGGCACTACTGCCGTAGCTTCTGCTGGTGCTTGCCCTAGCTGTTCGGGAACTTGAACGGACTGATGAACTGCCGTAAGTCCTTGATGACGATGTGCTGCTTCGGGTTGATCTTGTATAACTTCTACTGCTGCTGTAACTTCTGCTGCCATAACTTCTTCCACTGGATCTGAAGCCTTTTGAAAAAACGTCAGAACCGATGGTGAATGCGAATAAAACCAAAACTGCCACAATCGACACTTTTTGGAAAGGCCGTCTCATATTAGCTGCCTCCTTGGGAAGTTGGGATAAGCTCTCTTATCTTATTGAACACTCTTTTCCTGTAGAAGTTCCCTACACATGGGAAATAACAAAAAATCGATATACCTAGAATTTGCTTGACACACTATAGTATGTGATTTATCGAAACCTCACTTTATCTCTAAAACCCCGTCTTTCAAGGCGGGGATACAGGGATGCTTTAGCACCGTTTTTCAAGCCTTTAGGCTTGACTGATACGGCGGAAAATGGTATAATTTATTGTTAGAGGTTGGGGGTTCTACCCGCTGTTAGTAGGGGTAAAATCCGCAACAGTTGGGATATACCGACGGGTATAAGAACCTCCGGTAACCTCACCCAAGTTGCCCTTCGGGGCAGCGGGCAGGGCATTGTCCGTTGAAGAAGAGGACGTAAGAGGCACTTCGGTGTCCTGTTCTTGTTGATAGCACAATTTCCAAACTAAAGAGAATCTCCGTTCTTTAGGGCGGAGAGTATGTCAATATTACAATCCAAGATGTGCCTGTAGCTCAACTGGATAGAGCGTTAGCCTCCGGAGCTAAAGGTTGGGCGTTCGAGTCGCCCCAGGCACATCATCCTACCGTATTTCTTTTTTCTTTCCACATTTCCGACTTAGAATTACCATCAGCTTTCACATCCAATAGGGAAATTATACTTTCTATCTATTATTTCTGTCAATGATTTGTTCGCTTGCTGACCATTTTTTTGCTTGTATTCTTCACTAGGGGTATGATACTTTATCGCACATGTATTTGGCAAAATAACCTCAAACTTTCACGTTTTACACATCACATTTCACGTTTGCTGTGCCGCTATGGCGAGTAGAATATCTGCTGCCGTGGCATACGAAAGACAAAGGAGGCGTATATGAGTCTTGATGTTCGATCCCCAAAATTATTAGATCTGATTGACCCCGACGCAGAACTAGAGCAACTTGGAACCGGCTGTGAATTTACAGAGGGCCCGGTCTGGCATTCCGAAGGTAAGTATCTGTTGTTCAGTGACATCCCCGCGAATCAGATGAAAAAGTGGACCGCGGAGGAAGGGATCACCAACTTCCGTGTTCCTTCGGGTAAATCCAACGGCTTGACCTACGATAAGCAGGGCAGGCTTGTAACGTGTGAACATGCCAATCGCCGTGTTTCGCGGACCGAAGCCGATGGGACGGTTGTTACCATTGCATCACATTATGAGGGCAAGCGGTTGAACAGTCCGAATGATGTGATTGTGAAATCGGATGGCAGTATCTATTTCTCCGATCCGCCCTACGGACTGACAGCCGATTATGGTGTTGAGGGAGAGCAGGACCTCGACTTTCAAGGTGTCTATCGGCTTTCCCCCGACGGTCAAACGTTGACGCTGTTGGTCGATGATTTTGATCGCCCGAATGGTCTCTGCTTTTCACCGGACGAGTCAATCCTTTATATTGACGATACTGAACGTCTGCACATCCGTGCGTTTGATGTTCAGCCAGATGGCACAATTGCGAATGGGCGGATTTTTGCCGAAGAAGAGGGTGACGATGGCGTGCCCGATGGTATGAAAATTGACGCACATGGGAATGTCTATCTCACTGGTCCGGGCGGTATTTGGATTTTCGATACATCTGGTGAGCATCTTGGTGTCCTCCAAACTCCTGAGCGAGCTGCTAATCTTGGTTGGGGTGGTGATGACTGGAGCACACTTTTCATCACGGCAAGCACTTCGCTTTATAGTATTCAGTGCAAGGTTTCGGGAATTCCTGTTCCATAAACCCTGTGCTTGGCTGAGGAGTAAGACTTGCGCGGCCAATTGTAGGCTGGGCATCTTGCCCCGTGCTGAAATGCGTAAATCCTGAAGAGGCGAGAAAAATGAAAAAGTTGACGCGGTTGGTGATTCTGATTGCTGTCCTTTCTGTTTTAATACTCAGTGCGAATACACCTATAAGCCCACAAATGGGTTCGAGTCCCGATCCAGTCGGGGAGGAGGGAAATAAGATGGATATGAAAATTTGGAAAATCGCGCTATTGATGAGCGATATGGAAAAAGCGGAAGACCTTTATGTCAATAAGCTAGGTCTTAAAGTGCTAGACCGACTTGATCTCGGTGAACTTGGTGAGGCGATCTTCTTGGATGCAGGTAACGTGAATCTAGAACTCATCCCTGCCGCTGCATTTGAGGGGGTCTGGGGCTTAGATCGTCCGGGCGTACATCACATCTCGTTCAAGTCTGACGATGTTGAAGAGGGCACGGAAGTGCTCCGTGAAAAAGGCGTTACTGTCAAAAAGGAGCCTTTCCAGCCGCTTGAGGGGATGACCCTTGCCTTCTTTGACGGACTTGATGGTGTCAGTCTGCAGCTTTACCGCCACGATAAGGGGGAAGAGTAGGCACAGCACAGACCCCACGTTGATTGAGATACCTGGAATGGGAAGACGGGAAAATTGCAAACTGTCTTGTCTTCTCGTTCTCTTGTTCTCTCGTTTTCTCCCCTTCTTTTTTCCTGACTAGCGATTTCACTACGGATTGGCATACTCATGAAAGTCAAAATTAAACGTCTGGATAAAGATCTCCCACTGCCGCAGTATGAAACGGGCGGTTCCGTCGGTTTTGATCTATTATGCCGTGAATCGGTGACCATTGCGCCTCGGACAGTGGCATTGATTCCGGCAAACGTCATCATCGAAACACCGCCGGGGTACATGCTGATGGTCACATTGCGTAGTAGTACGCCTCGCAAACTGGGATTGCTGATCCCGCACGGTGTTGGTATCATTGATCGGGACTACTGCGGGGAAGGCGACGAGATTCTGATTCAGGTTTATAATTTCACGAGCCAACCCGTTACCGTTGAGCGTGGGGATAGGGTTGCACAGGGAATCTTTGTGCGAGTGGATACCGCCGAATGGTCGGAAGTGTCCGAAATGCAGTCGGAGACGCGCGGTGGGTTTGGCAGCACCGACAACAAGAATTGATAGTTGGAACAATTGATCTGGAGTGGGGTATATAGAAATAACTCGAGTTCCCAACCTGTCTACCTGTGAGAGGCAGCTGATTGTTTCAACTAAGGAAAAGAGATGGAAATGCATATAGATGCCATTACTAACATGGCAATTGAATCCTGGCGTTTTAGCAGAGTGTTTGACCGTTTGCTTACCAAGCTTGATGCTGGTGAGCAGAAGCGATACAAAAGCCAGTTGCGATGGTTCATCAGAAAGATAGAGGAGTCTCTGGAGCAGGTCGATCTGCGAATCGTCAACGTCGAAGGACACCCTTTTGATCCAGGTATGGCTGCCACGCCATTGAATATTGAGGACTTCGACTCGGAGGACTCTTTGATAGTCGATCAGATGCTTGAACCAATCATCATGGGAAAAGACGGTTTAGTTAAAATGGGAACGGTCATTTTAAGGAGAATCGAATAATGAATAATTTTGTCGGTATAGATTTGGGAACAACCAATAGTGCTATCTGCTCCTATGATGGTTCCGAAACCCGAATATGGAAGAGTCCCGAACAAAATGACGTTACACCGTCTGCCCTCTATTTTGACAGGCGCGGGAATAAGTATGTCGGTCGGAGGGCTTACGATGCGGCTCCGCGCAGCCCGGATAATTGTGCCACATTGTTCAAGCGTTTTATGGGGACAAGTACGCCAATTCAGCTTTCAGCGGTCAATCGGACCATGACTCCAGAGGAATGTTCTGCGGAAGTATTGAAGGAACTGTTTGGTTACCTCCCTGAGGAAATCAGGCATAATCCGGATATAGGCACAGTAATCACTGTACCTGCGGCGTTTAACCAAATGCAAAATGAAGCAACTATGGAAGCTGCAACATCAGCGGGTATCGGCAAGGTTGCACTGATGCAGGAGCCGGTTGCTGCGGTGATGAGTGCTACACGAGCAAGAAACACGGATGGCATGTTTCTGATCTATGACCTTGGTGGCGGCACACTAGACATTGCTATCGCTGAAAGTATCGGTGGCAGGGTAAACCTTCTTGAACACGGTGGTATTGCCATGTGCGGTGGACGGGATTTTGATCGGGTTCTTGTGGACAATGTTGTTCGCCCGTGGATGCTTGAGGAGTTCGATTTGCCGGATGACTTGTCGGTGAACCCGACCTTTAAATCTCTCATCCGCCTAGCTACTTGGGCAACTGAACGCGCTAAAATAGAGCTCTCCGCGCTCGAGAAAGTAGTTATAAATCTATCAGAAATTGAGGTGCGGACACAAGATCTCAGTGGTGATGAAATCTACCTTGATATTCCCCTGCAGCGGGATACCTATGACAACCTGATAGCTGAACATATCAATGATATAATAAGCTGTGGGCGTGAAACACTGTCGAAGACTGGACTTACGTCTCATGATTTGGAGCGCATCGTATGGGTAGGTGGCCCAACCCATTACAAACCTTTGCGGGATAAGGTTGCCTTTGAACTGGGAATACCCGGCGACAACATTGACGTAAACCCCATGACCGCTGTGGCTGAAGGGGCGAGTCTGTTTGCTGAATCCATTGACTGGAGTTCCGACAATCGCTCAAGAAAAGATAGCCGTGGACAAATTTCTTCTGAAGACATAACCTTCAATTATATTGCCCGAACACCAACCAGAACAGCCAAAATTGCTGTTCAAATTCAAGGAGAAGTCGTCCCTAGTTCTGAGTTCCAAATTGATAGTGCTGATACCGGATGGACTTCGGGCCGCCTTCCACTTGAGGATGGCACAACTATTGATGTAACTTTGACAAAAAACGGGGAAAATACGTTTAATGTGCTGGTATTTGATTCTCTAGGTAGGCCAATAGTCCTAAAAGAGGACACGATTATAATCACTAGAACGGCTGCCGTTGTTGATGGCATTCCGGCCTCGCACTCAGTGGCTGTAACGGCCTTGGAAAGACTCGGTGCAAGACAAGAGGCACTTACGTATCTGATTAAGTTTGGCGATCCGCTCCCCAAAAAAGGTACAGTGACATTCAAGGCTGCCGAATCACTTGAGGCGGGGGCATCTCATTCACTCAACTTTCAACTGTGGCAGGGCGACATTGAAACTCCCATTGATGACAATCTTTTTATCGGTGTCATGAAGATTAGAGGGACCGATTTCGATTACGGTGTGATTCCTGTTGGTGCTGACCTTGTATGTGATTATGAGATGGTGGATTCGGGTAACCTCACCTTGGAAGTATCCGTTCCTTGCATCGGCAGTACATTCCCTTCAGATAGAAATTTTTATTCGCGTCAGGAAGGACAGATTGATTACACCTCCGCTTCGGTTCAGGTTGCCGAAGATGCTGAACAGACAATGAGCCGTATTGATACGATCAACGAGGTAGTGGACGACCCAAACCTAGAGGAGGAAAGGCGGAAGCTTGAGTCCGTCGCTGCACTCTCCCCTGAAGAAGCAGATCCCGAAAAAGTAAAAGAGGCAGAGCAAAAAGTCCAAGACGCAAAGATGCGCCTTGCTCAAGTTAGAAAACAACATCTCAAAGAAATGCGACAAATTGAGCTTGCTGGGGTGATTTCTCGCTTCGACGATGATATCTGTCAGTACGCGCGTCCTGCGGAAATTACGGCGTTCCATAATCTAACGGAAACTGCACAGCTTTCCATTGACAATAACGACAACGATTTTGAGGATCATCTGGCTGACCTTAGGGGCAGAAACTTTGACATCCTCTGGCGGCAAGATTGGTATGTTGTTCAGTGGTTCAAGCAGTTAGTCGGATCTCCTCACCTTTTTGCTGACAAGCATCGATTTGAGGAACTTTCTAACATTGGAACGCAACTTATTCGCTCCTATGATAATAAAGTCGAATCCATGCCGCCTGAACAAAGAGCGGAGTTCGCTCCAATGGATGCATTAGAGGATATTGAAAAACTGCGCGATATTTTCTGGCAGCTGTGGAGGCTCCGAATCGACAGAGTCCCCAACTATAATGAGATGGTTGATGCAGCCACCAACATTATCAGGCAGTAGGTTTTAGAATTGCTTAGACGTTCGCAACGCCTTCGATAAATCCCCGAGGATCGGGACAGTCCATTCTGTGACCAGGGACGAGAGCAGGCGAGCCTTCCGCTACGCGGAACGAGCGAGAGGAAACAAGAGTAATAGCAGAACGCAGCGAAATCCCGACAAGTCGAGGCAGGGGGAAGAAGTGCTCTCTGATAAATTGGAGGCAAGTGCTTGTCGATTCTGTTGTACCAATTCTTTAGATGAGCGAAAAAGGTAAAGAGAAGAGTTTGCATAACTAGAGGGGAGTATGGACCTTTTACAAAACCCTTTTCATATTCTCGCTGCCACTACACGAGATAGTCGTCAAAAGATTATGGAACTCGCCGAGGAACGTATTCTGTCTATAGATTCCAACGAGTGCATACAGGCCCGTACCGACCTGACACGTCCCCGAAAGCGGCTCTCTGCTGAGATTGCGTGGTTGCCAGGAACCGGACTAGTCCGCACTAGTGAAGTGTTGAAGTATTTAGAATCATCGGCAGGAAACCTTGTCGGAATGGACAAACTGACGCAATTTAAGAATATCCTTGGTACAGACAAAATGATACCCCTCGCTCAAGCTAACTTGTTTGCTGCTCGGCTATCCCGTCTTCCCGATTATCCATCAGATTTCGTTACGGCATGGGTAGTGTCGGAGTGGATTGTTGAAATTGCCAATGTATTTGAGTCTATCGATCCAGAGACTGTTCACATAATCATCAATGAGGAACGCACTGTATCTAGCTTTCCGGCAATAACAGATCTGTCAGCGATAGAAACTGAAATTCAGGAACGGCGATACCACTATCGCCAAGTTATTACATCAACTTTGGATAAGCTACATATCAAAGAATGTGCCGGAGCTGTAACTAGGGTGGTTTTAGCAGCGAAAAATAACAAAGAAAAGTCCCGGTTGACTTTAATCGAAGACATGGTTGCTTGGTATGAGTTAGTGGTTCAGGAGTCTCTTGAAAAGGAAGAAAGAAATATTAGGGTATTAGACGAGAAAGTTCGGATGGCTGTTGATGCGAAAAGTTCAGACACAGCTTTGGCACCGATGGTTAGTCAGCTTATCCAAGCTGTCAAAAACTGGGGTTCCTTTGCACAACCGATTCAAATTATCAAAAGAAGCCAGGGGTACTCCCATAAGGCAAGTTATCGCGTAGCGGGGCCAGTCCGAAAATTGGTTGTTGATCTTTTCAACCAATATAGCAAACTTGAATTTGCACGGCAACTCATAGATACGCTCCAAGAAGTATTTGCAGAGATTGACGAACTTGCTGAACGCATTGCTGATGACGCAAGAGCCTTAAATAAAATCGCCGAAAAGCGTGCACAACGAGCTAGAATTAAAATTGAGACACTAGTAGAAAAAATCCGGGCGGCAGCTGATGAGCAAGTTTCCGATTCAATTTTGGCACCGATGGTTAATCAACTCATCCAAGCCATTGAAAATTTGGATACTATCGCACAATCTACGGAAGGCCCTCCCATCGCGATTAGTGTGTGCAAATTGGCACTTGATATCTTCAACAAACACGATAAGCTTGATTTTTCTCAGAGACTCACAGATGCGCTGCAAAGAGTATTTGCGGAAGTTGACGAACTTGCTGAGCGTCTTGCGGAGGACGCAAGAGCACTAGATGGAATTGCTGAACAGCGTTTACGTCTAATTGAAGCCGCAAAAAAACGAGAGGAAGAATGGCGTAAGGAAATCACCTATGAGGCTGATGTCGGCCTTCTGTTTAGGCATAAACTTCGGATTTCACCCGAAGGCATTGAATGGAGGGGAGATCGATGGGATCTCGATTCTATAACGCGAATTCGCTGGGGAGGGACGCGGCACTCACTAAATGGTATTCCCACCGGAACCACCTACAGTATTATTTTTGGCAATAAGTCTAGCTATACTTCTATTGAGTTGAAGGATGAGATTATCTACAGCAATTTCATAGATCGTTTGTGGCGGGCTGTTGGTGTAAGGTTATTGACTGAGTATCTCGAAGGATTACGTGAAGGAAAAAAATATAGATTTGACTCTGCCGTGATAAGCGACCATGGAGTGGAACTAGAACGCAAAAGATTATTTTCAAGCAACGAGCAAGTTTTTTGTCGATGGAGTGATCTCACAATATGGAATGACGCAGGAGTTTTCTGTATCGGAAAGAGAGAGGACAGAAAACTGAAAGCATCTTTCTCGTACCAGTATGAAGACAACATTCATGTATTGGAAGCCGCTATCCGCATGTTTTGGAAACGTGGTGGTGATAGGTTAAGCAACCTCTTGAACAAATAAAAAGGAATGGATAGCAGAAATAGCAAGCTAGGCTTTTTGTGTTTGCTGTCTCGTTTCATTGGAAGGATTAGACGATGAAGCAGTATTTAGATGCGTTGAAACGGATTATAGAAACAGGTGTAGACCGTGGTGGGCGTAACGGTCTCACCCGTGCGCTGTTTGGAATGCAGATGCGCTATAACATGGCAGATGGTTTTCCCGCTGTCACGACCAAAAAGCTAGCGTTCAAGGTCATGAAAGCCGAACTTTTGGGGTTTTTGAGAGCCTACTCCGATGTCAAAGACTTCCAGAAATTGGGCTGTCATGTCTGGGATGCGAATGCAGATGCGGATTACTGGACACCGAGAGCGCGGTTTGAGGGCGATCTCGGGCGAATTTACGGTGTGCAGTGGCGATCGTGGCAGGCACCCGATGGGCAAATTGTAGACCAACTTGCCAACGCCATTGAAGGCATTAAAACGCAGCCCCATAGCCGTAAGCATGTCGTAACAGCGTGGAATCCGGGCGAATCGGATCAGATGGCACTTGAACCGTGTCCGACACTTTTTCAATTTTTTGTAGCTGAAGGGAAGCTATCGCTTCAGTTGTATCAGCGCAGTTGTGATATGTTTCTTGGTGTGCCGTTCAATATCGCATCATACTCCCTGCTGCTGCACATGGTTGCACAGGTAACGGACTTAGTGCCGGGCGAGTTTATCCATACCTTGGGCGATGCACACATTTACCATATCCATTTTGAGCAGGTGGAAACACAGCTGCGGCGGAAACCGCTTGAACTTCCTGAACTTTATCTGAATCCGGAGGTAAAGTCAATCGACGATTTCAAGATGCAGGACATCAAGCTGTGCAACTACAAACATCACGGCACGATTAAAGCACCGATGGCTGTCTGAAAGAGCGTACAGATGATTATCTCCATCATTGCAGGCATGGATAAAAATTGCCTGATCGGTCAAGGCAATCGGTTGCCGTGGAGGCTACCCGCCGATATGAAACATTTCAGACGACATACATTGGGCAAACCGGTGTTGATGGGGCGCAAAACCTTTGAGTCCATTGGCAAACCGTTGCCAAAGCGCACGAATATTATACTGACGCGCGACCTTGACTACCGGGCAGATGGCTGCGTTGTGACCCATTCTATCAAAGAAGCATTAGATAAGGCTAACGGTTGTGAAGAAATCATGATAATTGGCGGTGCGTCGATTTACGAACTATTGTTGCCGCAATCAGATCGTCTGTATTTGACATACATCCACGATTGCTTTGAAGGTGACGTTTATTTCCCGGCATTTGATATGGCGGACTGGCAAGAGGTCAAACGGGTTGACTATCAGCCGGACAAAAAAAACCCGCATCCATACAGCTTTATCTTCCTGCATAGAAGGAGCGAAGATGCCCAATAATCGGTTAAAGCTTTGTATGCTTTCCGGCTCTTTTGAGTACGATTCCGAAACATCTCTCGCCGTTTTCCAAGATTATATTGAGAAAAACCACCCTGTCCAAGTGACGCAGATTATCTATCAAAATGAAGACGATGATCAATCCCTTGAACCGTTGCAAGACACGGATGTACTGTTAGTTTTCACGCGGCGGCTCAATACCACAGGTAAAGAACTCGATCGCTTCAAAGCGTATTGTGCTGCAGGTAGACCCATCGTAGGGGTACGGACAGCGAGTCACGCCTATCAGAATTGGCTTGACTTTGATAAGGATGTCCTTGGTGGAGATTATCAAGGGCATTACGGTGCCGGTCTCATCGCCCACGCCGAAATCGATTCAAACGCAAAAGACCATCCCATTTTGCAGGGCATCTCAAACTTCGACTCCTATGGCAGCCTTTACAAGAATCCCTCCATCGCTGCTGACACCACATTGCTACTAACGGGAAAAACCGAAGAATACACGGAGCCGGTGGCATGGACGCGCCGCCATAGCGGTGGTCGTGTTTTCTATACCTCGCTCGGACATCAGAGAGATTTTGAGGTCGAGATGTTTTTGCGCCTGCTTGCGAATGGAGTGCTTTGGGTGGGTGATCAGTTGAATACGATACGCTGATATAACCCAAGTTGTCTAGTGTTAAATTAAGATGCTACTTAAAGCCCCAACGGGGCGATATGTGTATAGCATTAAGCCCCAGAGGGGCGACATGTGCCGCAACAATTAACGAAGGTAAAATCCATGGGAACGATTGATTACAGAGACTTTGACCGTGACATCTGGGAAAGGGAATTGGAGGATTTCGTGCCTGCCGTCGTTTACGACATGCACGTCCACATGTGGTCGGAGGCGCACAAAGGCACGCTCACCGGCCCACCCACCGGACTCCGTTGGGAGATTGACTATCAGGATCATCTGGCGTGGGCGGCGAAACTGTATCCGGGACGCGAGATGCACTACCTCGTTTTGGGCACCCCAATGCCGGGTATGGATGCGGAGGGTCACAACGACTGGCTGGCGAAGGAGATGTCGGCAGACTCCCAATCGGAAGTGAACATGATGGTCACGCCGGAGATGACGCCGGACTATGTCGCAGCACAGGTCAAAAAACACAACTTCTTTGGGCTGAAGCCGTATCGCACGTTTGCGTCGGATCCGGCAAACGCTCGCATTCAGGATTTCCTGCCTGAATCCTTTATTGAGGTCGCTCACGACATGGGGCTGGCGATTACCATGCACCTTGCCAAGAAAACGGGTCCGGCTGATCCAGAAAATATAAAAGACCTACAATACTACACGAAACAGTATCCGAGAGCCCAATGGATTCTCGCACACTGCGCTCGCGCCTTCAACGCATTTATGATGGAGGAGGCTATCCATATCCTCAAAGAGATGCCAAATATCTGGTACGACACATCAGCGGTGAATGACATCTACTCTCACTTTCTGCTGATGAAACATGAAGATCGCAAGCGGGTTATGTTCGGTTCGGACAATATCGTGGCGGGGTGTGCCCGTGGCAAGTATATCACCTATGGTCGCGCGTGGGAGTATTATGGCGGTTTTCCCGATCTACCACACTGTGATCCAACCCCGACGTTCGTTATTTACGAGCAGCTACGGCAAGAGCGGCAGGTTGCGGATATGCTCGAATTGACGCCTGATGAGATTGAGGATCATTTTTCTGGAAATGCGATACGGTTCATCAAACAGTTAAGGGCAGGACGGGAATAGGGAAAGGAAGGTAATCGATGAAAAAGACACCACTCTATGAAATCCATCATGCACTTGAGGCAACGTTTACGGACAGTTATGAAGACTGGCAACTGGTTGGGCATTTTACTGACCCGTACCAAGAACACCACGCGGTGAGAAACAGTGCCGGTGTCGTAGATCTCTCGCATCGTGGGAGGCTCAGTGTTACGGGGAGCGACCGCGCAGCATACCTCCACCGCATCATCTCCAACGATGTTGAAGGGCTTTCGGTTGGAGAAGGAAACTACGCAACCATTCTAACGAATCGTGGGAAGATCATCGCGGACATGAAAGTGTACGTTTTTGAAGGGACCATCGGCATCGAGACCAACGCCGAAACGACATCAATCCTCTATCAGGAGCTAGACAAATATCTGATTGCCGACGATGTGACCATCGAAGACTTCACCGAGCGCACCGGTGTTGTTGGCGTCCACGGACCTAAATCAGCTGAATTGGTTCAGGCGGTCTATGGATTTGATGTTCGGGATCTCCCTGAATATCACAGTATTGTCGATGAAATTGACGGACGTCGCATAGTCTGTGTTCGCGCCAACGAGACCGGCGAAGTTGGATACAATCTGTGCACTGCAGCCGAATCGCTAGAGTGGGTATGGGATACTATCCTTACAAAAGGGCGCGCATTCGGCGCAGAACCTGTGGGCTTAACCGCCTTGAATAGCCTCCGAATTGAGGCGGGTATCCCTCGATACGGAGCGGAATTAAGCGATTCGATTTTTCCGGGGGAAGCGGAGCTAGAAGGTGCAATTAGTTACGAGAAAGGCTGCTATATCGGTCAGGAGATTGTTGCGCGCATGAAATATCGGGGGCACCCGAACCGTTTGCTACGGGGATTTGAAATCGTGGGCGACACCCTGCCCCAGAGCGGTGACCGCCTCTTTGATGGGGACAAAGAGATAGGTTGGATCGCCAGTACGGTCGTTTCGCCCACGCTTGGAAAAACGATCGGGCTGGGGTATATCCGCGTTGCATTTACAGATGAAGGCAGTCAGGTCGAAGTCGAAACGGCGGATGGTCAAGTAAACGTAACAGTTCGGCTGCTGCCCTTTTATCATCGTGATGTGTAACTTACATAGCAGAGCCCCTAGCAGCGGTCAACAAAATCACCTATAGAGGGAAACTCTTTATGTTTACCGGTGTGAGATTTAATGTGTATAGCAGAGCCCCTAGCAGCGGTCAACAAAATTACCTATAAGGAGAAACCCTTTATGTTTAAGCGCAACTTAATTTCCACTTTGATCGGTTTTTGTCAGCAACAGTATCTGACTGTTTTCATCGGTCTGTTGATGGGCATTGTAAGCCATCAAACTGCCTCCGCCCAGCAACAGATAGCCCTAGATACCTACGCCATCTTTCAACAGAGCTGCCTCATCTGTCACGGTCCTGACGGCGCCTATAAAGAGACACTCCTAATGGAACACAACGCACTGATTGAAAAAGGGACAGTCGTTCCGGGCAACCCCGATGCCTCAGAATTGTATAAGCGTCTACTGGGAAGCACAGAAAATGGCGCACAGATGCCACTCGGACAACCCCAACTCTCCACCCAAGCGATTGACACCATCCGTAACTGGATATTAGCCGGCGCACCCGATTGGGCGACGGTAGCGACAACCGATGGCGACTTCATCTCTCCGAGTGAAATCCTCACTACCATTGAAACACATCTGATGTCCCTTGCACCCTTTGACCGTGCCTTTGCCCGGTACTTCACAATGACACATCTCCACAACGCAGGGGAGTCTATGGGGATACTCCAAGAGTATCGCAAAGCACTCTATAAATTAGTCAACAGCCTCTCATGGGGAGTTACAGTCACCAACCCGCATCCCATCGACCCACAGGGGACTATCTTTTATATAGACCTCAGACACTATGAGTGGGACGTCAATAACGCTTGGACGCAGATAGAAACAGAATATCCGTATCATATCCCATTTGATGCACCAGAACAATCCGCACTAAAGGAACAGTTAGGACGTTTACAGGGGGAGATGAAGGCTGATATACCAGCTGTTCATGTTGATTGGTTCGTCGCACAAGCATCTCTACCCCCACTGTATCATGATTTACTCTCATTACCATTGACAGATAGGGAGTTAGAGACCCGACTGGAGGTGGATGTTATTCGTAATCTAGTCAATGCACCGGGGGTGCGTGTCTGGCGGGCAGGGACTAACAACTCAGGTGTATCTAACAACAACCGGGTAATAGAACGCCACACCTCTCGGTATGGAGCGTATTGGAAGAGTTATGACTTTGCAGGCAGTGTTGGCACACAGAATATCTTCACCCACCCCCTTTCATTCACCCATGATGGTGGAGAGGTTATCTTTAATCTGCCCAACGGGTTACAAGCATACTACGTTACCAATGCGACCGGTTTCCGTCTGGACGATGCACCGATAAACATCGTATCCAATCCTGCTGCGAGTGATCCGACAGTACGTAACGGTCTCTCCTGTTTTGGTTGTCATACAGAGGGGATGAAGACATTTGAGGATGAGGTGCGTTCAGTAATAGAGAGTAATGCCACCCCAGCATACGATAAAGCACAAGCACTGAGACTATACGTTGAGCAGTCAGAGATAGATGCACTTCTCCAAGAAGATACGGATAGGTATAGGGTTGCCCTTGAAGCGACAGGTGGTACGTTTGGTGGTATTGAACCGATTTCCCGTTTCCATGAGGTGTTTCAGGGAACTGTGGACGCTGCGTATGCTGCTGCGGTAGTTGGATTAGAGACGGAAGCCTTCCAAGAGAAGATTCGAGAGAATATAGGATTACAGAACATCGGCTTGTTGGTATTAGATAGTGCGAATGGGAGTATGAAACGGGACGCATGGCGGTCTAATTTCAATGCAATGATTTACGCATTGGACTTCCCGGAGGCAGAGGTTGACAGTCCATCTCAGCCGGAGGTGTTACCGGGTGCGTTTGTTAATATCCCGGACCCCAACCTCCGGACCGCAATCGCAGAGGAACTAGGCAAAAACCCCAATGCCCCGATTACCGCCGAGGAGATGGAAAGACTAAAAAGACTTGAGGCACAGAATAGGGGCATCAAAGATTTGACGGGGCTCCAGTTTGCAACAAATCTGGACAGGTTAGTTCTTGGTTGGTGGGGAGGAAAAGGTAATCAAGTGTCTGATCTGTCGCCAATAGCAGGTTTAATCAATCTGCGTAGACTCTTCCTTCACAACAATCCTGTATCCGATATATCTCCCCTGAGAGGCTTGAAAAATCTGACCGAATTGTCGATAACGCACACTTTGGTATCCGATATATCTCCCGTGAAGGGCTTAACAAATCTTACGTGGCTTGAGGTTGATCAGACTTTGGTCACCGACCTGTCGCCGGTTGCAGGACTAATTAATCTGGAAAGATTAGAGTTTGCCAATGAAAATCTATCCGACATATCGCCGATAGCAGGATTAATCAACTTAAAACAGATTCTCTGTTGGGGACACGCTATCTCTGATTTATCGCCCCTTGCGGGATTAACAAAACTGGAAATTATAAATTTTTGTGGTGGGAATATATCCGATCTTACGCCCCTCGCAGGATTAACCGGTTTGAAAGAACTGTATCTTGCCGGCGAAGAAGTATCCGATATATCGTCTCTTGCGGGATTAACCGGACTAACCCGTCTGGGTCTTGAGAATAACAACATATCAGATATATCGCCTCTTGCAGGTTTAACCAATTTGAAATGGTTGGCAATCCACGAAAACGAGATTTCTGACCTTTCGTCTTTGGACGGGTTACGTGAGAATATAAAGCTGCTTTGGCACGGCAACCCGGCGTTTCCAAAAGGGGGACCCAAGATAGAGGGACCGTGGCTATGGGTCGTGTTACCGGATACAGAACTAAGTAGCAGTGCGGATTTACTGTCAGAAGCAAGTGGAGGCACAGTAACAGAAGTGGAGGTTGCTACCCATGGAGCAATAGAGAGAAAGCCGGTTGGCGATGATGTGTGGACAGCCCGCAAACTCCCGTCTACAGGAGAGAATAACATCGGAGATATGTTAAAACGTTCCCGTTTTGATGGAGTTGTCTACGGTGCTTTATCGCTGTATTCTCCGCGGGAGCAGAATACAACGATGTACGTCGGCAGCCAAGACGGGGTAAAGGTTTGGCTCAATGGGACTTTGGTTTACGAACGCATCAGTTTTTGGTTGGGTGACGATTACCAAGATTTTTTCCCAGTCACACTGAAGCAAGGGAGGAATGCTCTATTAGTCGCAGTTCGTGCTTTTGGTAGCGATAGTAGTGGCTTTTTTGGATTTGAACCCGGCACGGAATATACAGTGGCAAATCCCGGTGTCGGCTACACTTTTTCCAAGACGCCAATTCATATAGATGAGACCTTTACCCTTGACATCAGTGCCGAAAACGTCTTTGACTTGGCGGGCTGGCAGTTTGATATCGCCTTCGACTCCACTGCTCTCGAAGCTATTGATGTGAGCGAAGGTGATTTCTTGAAGGCGGATGGCGGAACCACTTTCTTTCAGGGTGGAAGCATTGATAACGCAGCAGGTAAAATTGGGGGCCTGAGTGCAGCGCGGCTGTCCACTCAAGGTGTGGGCGGCAGCGGGGTCCTGCTTCAGGTGAGGTTCAAGGCGAAAGCCTCCGGCGAAACAGAGTTGGCGTTGCATAAATTCCAGTTTGGCTCTGTCACCGGTGATAGTATTCCCGCAGGACCGCATCAAGTCCGCATCGTTGTGGAGGAACAACTGGCAACTGGGGACGTGAATCGAGATGGCGTTGTCAGCATTCTGGACCTGATTCTCGTCGCGCAGCAGTTGGGTAAAAGAGTCCCTGCTGGCTCGCCGGTAGATGTCAACCGCGATGGTATTGTCAGCATCCTCGACCTCATCCGTGTGGCACAAGGGATTGCCGAATCACCTGCTGCACCGTTAGTTGAAGCAGACAGTGATGCTGCGATGATAGAAGCGTGGATCGCACAGGCACGATTAGAAGATGACGGTTCGCACCCCTTCAAACAGGGTATCGAAAATCTTGAAAATCTGTTAGCCTCGCTGATGCCTGAAGAGACTGCATTGTTGGCAAACTATCCAAACCCATTTAACCCAGAGACGTGGATACCGTATCAGCTAGCAGAGTCGGCAGAAGTAACTTTGAACATCTATGACATGAATGGGCAGCTAGTTCGACAATTGGCGATGGGACATCAAGCGGCGGGTATGTATCAGAGCCGCAGCCGTGCAGCCTATTGGGACGGACGGAATCAGCTTGGTGAATCTGTTGCGAGTGGTCTCTATTTCTACACACTAACAGTCCGTTCCCCCGATTCCATCGGGACAGGCGAGACCAAGACGGGAGAGTTCACAGCAACGCGGAAAATGCTGATTCTGAAGTAGGGGTTACGCCCTTTAGCAGTGGATGCAGATCTGTATCCACTACGAGTTGGTTCACCAGAGTCCAATCAAATCGCCTTTTAGTTGACAAGGATATACCTTTTTGTTAAAATCTGTGCCAATTTGGAGTCAGTTCTCATAGAGTCTACCGCGAAAACCCAAAGCGAGGGAGGAATAATATGACAGGAAACGACAAAAACCGTAGCTATTGGAAAAAGAACCTGCAGTACCTTGGCACTTTATTGGCGATATGGTTCATCGTCTCTTACGGTTGTGCTATCCTGTTTGTCAACCATCTCGACAAAATCAAAATTGGCGGTTTTCGTCTCGGTTTTTGGTTTGCACAACAAGGATCAATTTATGTTTTTGTCGTATTGATTTTCATCTATGTTTGTCTGATGAATCGTCTCGATAAGCAGCACCGTGTATCTGAAATAGAGGGGGAGGAATGAGCGTACAGGCGTGGACATTTGTAATGGTAGGCTTGTCCTTCGCAATTTATATCGGTGTGGCGATCTGGTCGCGGGCAAGTTCAACGGGGGAGTTCTATATTGCCGGTGCGGGTGTGCCTCCAGTTGTCAACGGTATGGCGACAGCAGCCGATTGGATGAGTGCTGCATCGTTTATTTCGATGGCGGGTCTCATTTCGTTCATGGGGCGCGATGGCTCGGTTTATCTCATGGGTTGGACGGGTGGCTATGTATTGCTGGCGTTATTGTTGGCACCGTATTTGCGGAAATTTGGCAAGTACACCGTGCCTGACTTTGTCGGTGATCGTTACTACTCACGGACAGCCCGTATCGTTGCTGTTGTCTGTGCGATTTTTGTGTCCTTCACCTATGTTGCAGGGCAGATGCGCGGTGTCGGCATCGTCTTTTCAAGATTCCTGAACGTTGACATCACCGTTGGTGTTGTGATTGGCATGGGCATCGTGTTCTTCTACGCGGTGCTAGGCGGCATGAAGGGGATCACCTATACGCAGGTCGCACAATATTGTGTCCTCATCTTCGCTTTCCTTGTACCCGCAATTTTCATATCTCTATTGATGACAGGCAACATTATCCCGCAGCTCGGTTTTGGTGGAGTATTGGCAGACGGCTCCGGGGAATTCTTGCTTGACAGGCTCAACGGATTAAGCCAAGAACTCGGTTTCGATACATACACCGATGGACGTAAAGCCACAATTGATGTATTCTGTATCACGGCGGCGCTGATGGTTGGCACGGCTGGTCTCCCCCATGTGATTGTACGCTTCTACACTGTGCCGAGGGTTTCTGCAGCACGGAGTTCTGCGGGTTGGGCGTTGTTCTTTATCGCTATCCTTTATACAACCGCCCCTGCGGTGGCAGCATTCGCTCGGACAAATCTATTAAATACGGTTTCAGACACAAAATACACGGAAGTTCCAAGTTGGTTCAAGAATTGGGAAACCACAGGACTTATAACATTTGACGACAAAAACGGGGACGGTAGGATTCAGTATCGAGGCGCGCATTCGGAGACGGAAAATGAGTTGACCATCGATCGTGACATCATGGTGCTTGCGAACCCTGAGATTGCCAAGCTGCCGAATTGGGTTGTGGGGTTGGTTGCCGCGGGTGGACTAGCGGCTGCCCTCTCTACGGCGGCGGGGTTATTGTTAGTGATTTCAACTTCGATCGCGCATGATCTACTGAAGCGGGAGCTAGTCCAAGAGATTAGTGAGAAAGGTGAGTTAATCGCTGCACGCATAGCGGCGGGAGTTGCGGTTTGCATTGCGGGTTATTTCGGTATCAATCCACCCGGCTTCGTTGGACAGGTGGTTGCATTTGCATTTGGCTTGGCTGCCGCGTCATTCTTCCCTGCCATCATCATGGGTATTTTCTGGAAACGGATGAACAACATCGGCGCAATCAGTGGCATGATTGTTGGTATTACCTTCACAGCTGCCTATATCATCTTCTTTAAATTCATTCGTCCTGACCTGAATGTACCGGCGCACTGGTTTTTCGGCATATCCCCCGAAGGTATCGGAACGCTTGGCATGGTACTCAACCTTTTGGTGTCGATTCCCGTCTCTTTACTCACGGCACCGCCACCGGCTGAAGTCCAAGAGCTTGTTGACGATATCCGCAGCCCTGAAGATGCAGGACCGCCCCACGAAGTATCCGTCTGATTGAAGTTTGCTCATGAACAATCGGAGGCACGTTCGCCAATTCATCGAGATTCTTTGGAGTCGGGAAGCGGAGCGACCACACCGGTTTAGATAAGGAGATTTATGCTACCTTGGTTCTCTTGGAATCGTAATTGTCGATTATTGGCAGTAGCTGTCTTCGGGTCAGGCATGTTTTTCGGTGTCCAATTTTCGCTTTTCCATAATTTCATCGTCGATCGAATCGGTATCGAAGCCCATGAGTTAGGCTATATGGAAGCGTTACGAGAAGTCCCCGGTTTCCTTAATGCCCTCTTCATCGCGGTGACGATGCTTTTATCGCCGCCGCTGCTTGGTGGGGTTTCTCTGATCGTGATGGGATTCGGTTTAGCGTTGTACTCGCAGGCTGACAGTTTTTCGGCGGTCCTGATCTATTCGTTTGTCTGGAGTATCGGGTTTCACGCCTGGCTGCCGTTACAGGGAGCAATGTCACTCTTCTATTCGGAAGGGGAGGAGAAAGGAAAGTGGCTTGGTAGCTTGAGGAGCGTCCAAAGTCTTTCGATGCTAGCTGCAATTGTTTTGTGCAAATTCGCAGTGGATGTGTTAGAATTTGGCGGTTTGTTCCAAGTTGGGGGTGCAGCGGTTGCTATCGGCGGCGTTGCGTTGATGTTTGCCTCACGGGAATTGCAGACGGAGCGCGAACCTCGCTTTGTGCTAAAAAAACGCTACTGGCTTTACTATCTGCTATCCTTTTTACAAGGCTGCCGCAGGCAAATCTTTATCACCTTCGCTGTTTTCGCGCTCGTGAAAGTGTACGGCACCGATCGGGGCATCATTATCACGCTGATCCTTATTAACCAACTCGTTGTATTTGTCTGTTCACCGTTGATGGGTTGGCTCGTGGACAAACTCGGCGAGCGGATTATGTTAAGCGCGAGCTACATCGGTCTAACTTTTATATTCGTTGGCTACGCGTTGCTCAAAAACCCGCATCATCTATATGTTCTCTATTGCCTTGATAACTTTTTGTTTGTCGGTGGGATCGCGATGACAACTTACCTGAACAAGATAGCATCGAAAAGCGATCTCAAGGCAACGCTGGCGATGGGGGTTACCATGAACCACATTGCAGCGGTGGGTGCCCCGCTAGTCGGGGGATTGATATGGATGAAGCTGGGCTACGAGGTCATCTTTCTCAGTGGAGGGGTCATCGCGTTTATCACGCTAATCGTCACGCAGTGGATGAAGACTCAGCCTTTGCTCGCCGGTGCTGAACCGGGAGTGGCCGCAGATTAGCGCGCAGAACAATCGAGAAACGCATCTGTTACAAATTACGTAGTGATGTCATAATACATTTAGTTTGGTAATAAGCTGCTACTAGTTCTCTGTTGTAAAATTTAATGTGCAAAAAAACGTTTACGGAATGATGGTATTTGTGTAAATAATCCTTTACGTCAGGATTTACGCACTTCGATTGTAGTTGCCCGATTCATCGGGCGTTGGCAACGGTGTCCAGCGGCGATGAATCGCCGAACTACAGAGTTTTAACCGTTTAGCTGCGTAAGTCCTAACGTATTATTCTTACGAAGCACAAAGGGTAGAAAAAAGAAAAGATCTACAGCGACTTATTGCGCTTTTTATTTATTTTAATTATTATCTGGAGTATTTATAATGCCTAAATCTTTGGTTGTCGTTGAGTCTCCCGCGAAAGCGAAGACAATCAACAAATTCCTTGGTCGAGATTATGTTGTGCGTTCCTCTGTGGGGCACATTCGTGATTTACCTGCGAAAAAGCTAGGGGTGGATGTTGAAAACGGATTTTCCCCGGAATATATCACCATCCGGGGCAAAGGAGATGTAATAAAGAAAATTCAGGCTGAGGCAAAGAAAACTGACGCGATTTACCTCGCTGCCGATCCTGACCGAGAAGGCGAGGCGATCTGCTGGCATATTGCGGAGACGCTTAAGAACGCGAAAAAACCGATCTACCGCGTAACCTATAATGAGATCACCGAAAGCGCGATTCGTGCGGCGATGGAGAATCCTAGTGAAATTGATCAGCACCTTGTAGATTCCCAACAGGCTCGGCGAATTTTAGATCGGTTGGTTGGCTATCAAATCAGTCCAATCTTGTGGCGGAATGTGAAACCGGGATTAAGTGCCGGACGGGTGCAATCCGTTGCTGTCCGACTTATCTGTGAACGGGAAGCGGAGATTGAAGCCTTTGTTCCCCAAGAGTATTGGACAATTGCGGCGAATCTAGCAGGGAAAAACCCACCGGCATTTGATGCCAAATTACTTCAGATCGACTCGGAGAAGGGGAGTATCAGCACCTACGGCTTCCCTATTGACGAAGCGCGTGCAAAAGCAATCGTCGAAGATGCAGGGACAAAACCTTTTATAGTCAAGAACATCAAGAAACAGGAACGCAAGCGAAGACCGGTGCCATCGTTCATCACAAGCACGTTACAGCAAGAAGCAGCGCGCAAACTTGGGTTCACCGCCAAACGCACGATGGCGGTTGCTCAACAGCTTTATGAGGGACTAGCCGTTGGAGCGTCGGGTGCCGTCGGTTTGATTACCTACATGCGGACTGATTCAACTCGCATCGCAGAGGAAGCCCTTGTAGAAGTACGAGGATACATCGAAAAAACGTATGGAGGGGATTACCTTCCGAAGAATGCTGTGCGCTATAGGAGCAGAGGAGGAGCGCAGGACGCGCACGAAGCGATTCGGCCAACCTCGGTTGAGCGGACACCGCAGTCGCTGAAGTCTTATCTCTCCTCTGAGCAGCACCGGCTGTATGATCTAATTTGGAAGAGATTTGTTGCTAGTCAGATGAACCCCGCCATTATGGATGTAACGACGATTGATATTTCTGCGGAAGAATATCTATTCCGTGCAACTGGATCAATTCTCAGGTTCGATGGATTTATGACGCTTTACCGAGAGGGACGTGACGATAGCAATACGGAATCCAATAGAGATGATGAGACTGATGCAATCCTACCTGTGCTAGAAATTGGCGAACAGCTTAATCTGCGTAAACTTACGCCTAAACAGCATTATACGCAGCCACCGCCTCGATACGCGGAGGCCACGCTTGTCAAGGCGTTGGAAGAGAAGGGAATTGGTCGTCCGAGCACGTATGCAGCCATTATCTCGACGATTCAAGATCGGGAGTATGTAGTCAAGAAGGAGCGGCGTTTTCAGCCAACAGATATGGGCAAGTTGGTCAACCAGCTGCTAATTAAAGGTTTCCCTGACATCCTGGACACGCAGTTTACGGCAAAACTGGAAGATCAACTTGATGAAATTGCCGAAGGGAAATCAGATTGGGTAGGCGTTCTGAGCGCGTTTTATGGGCCCTTTAATCATGCCTTAGATGCGGCGCCCGATGTGATGTATGAAGCGCGCAAAGAGATGGAAGAAGAGTCTGATGAAGTGTGCGACAAGTGCAACAGCAAGATGGTTATCAAGTGGGGGAAATACGGGCGTTTTCTCGGTTGTTCAAGTTATCCGGAATGCCGTAACATCAAACGTTTAACAGAGGACGACGCACCTCCCGCTGAAGAGGAGCCCACGGATGAAGCCTGCGATAAATGCGGTAGTCCGATGGTGATTAAAACCAGTCGCGCCGGTGGGAAATTCCTCGCGTGTACGGGGTATCCCCAGTGCCGAAATGCGAAGCCGATCAACATCGGCGTCGATTGCCCTGAGGCTGACTGTGACGGTTATATCGGTGAACGGCGCAGTAAGCGCGGCAATGTTTTCTATGGTTGTAGCAACTACCCGAAATGTAACTTCGTTTCGTGGGATAGGCCGGTAAATAAGGAGTGTCCAGAGTGTGAAGCACCATTCCTTGTCGAGAAGGCGATGAAGACGAAGCCTCGCCTTGCTTGTAACGATAAAACATGCGGCTACGCAGAATCTCTAGACGACTGAGGTGTCCAGAATGAAATATCCGCCAGTCAACTGCATTCAACAACTTAGAGGTTTTTTTAATTAAAATGATCCAAGTTTATAATGTCTCAATGAGTTATAAAGAGGACATTGAAGTCCTCCATGAAATCAACTTTGAGGTGCAAAAAGGGGAGTTTGTTTTCCTCGTTGGCACTAGTGGGGCGGGAAAAACAACAATTCTTCGACTCCTGTACCGGGAGCTAACCCCGACTTCGGGACATATCGTCCTTGCGGGTCAGAATTTGTCCCAAATTTCTCGGACGCAAATACCGTATCTGCGTCGAAGAATGGGCGTTATCTTTCAGGACTTTAAGCTGCTACCGAATAAGACAGTTCAGGAAAACATTGCGCTTGCCATGAAAGTGACGGGAGCCAAGCGCCCTCAGATTCGCCAGCAGGTCGATCAGCTGCTCCATCAGATGAGCTTGGTCCATAGGAAAGACGCACTGCCAGAGGACATTTCAGGTGGGGAGCAGCAACGTGTTGCGATCGCTAGGGCTATGGCAAACGACCCAGTAGTTCTCCTCGCGGACGAACCGACAGGAAATTTGGACCCGAAATTGTCGCTTGAGATTATGCATCTCTTTGAGAGTTTCAATTTCCGTGGGACCACAGTGATGGTTGCAACACATGATCTCTCACTCGTTCAGCAACTCGGAAGGCGTGTGATACGTATTGAAGATGGTAAAAATGTTGAAGAGTGATGATGCGCTTAAGGGATAGTATTCCCGGCTCTAGCAGGTTAGGCTCCTAAGTTATGCTCCAAGGTGCAGCTGCCTGCCACTTTGAAGATAACTTCCACAAGCTAAGAGTGCAACCGCTGCAGCCAAATTACCTTGGTAGATCGCTGATAAATCGTCCGATAAATCCCCGACGGAATCTGGACCGGCGAGACCGGGGGACCGGCAGCATTTCCCTACGCTAAACATGACACTGCAATTCTTCAACCCGGCAGAAGTGGAGATTCTGACAATTCTGACAGAACGCATGGTGGGTACAGATTTCCCTGATGTGAAACATTCTCCCACAATGACGACTATCGACACCTTCGTTGCCGGGCTACCATTAGATTTGCAAGTTCAGCTCCGCCGAGCACTTCATCTATTTCAATGGTGCCCGATTTTGTTTGCCGGAAAGCTGTGTCCCTTTACCCAGCTCTCACCAGATGATGCAGATACCTATATTAGATCGTGGGCGGAAAGCCGTTTCGGACTACGACGACGTCTCTTTCGGAGCTTGCGAGATTTAACATTTCTTGGTTATTACAGCCAATCTTCTACCGACAGCTGCCAAACCTCAACTGACAAATTAGAGAGAAGATGATCATCCAAGGGCGTACCGTGAGGCAGGATCTCCGTGAAACGGCTGATGTCTGTGTGATTGGGTCGGGAGCGGGCGGTGCTGTGGCTGCCAAGGAACTCGCTCAAGCGGGACTTTCGGTAGTCGTGTTGGAAGCAGGCGATAATCATGATCCAACCACATTTAGTCGGCATACGCCAGAGATGTTGCTTCGTCTGTTCTGGGATGGTGGCCTGCGAGCTACCCACGATGGATCGGTGTTAATTTCTCAAGGGCGCGGCGTAGGTGGCTCTACTGTCCATAACCTGTGCTACTCGGTGCGTACTCCTGACCCGATCTTGGAGAGATGGGAAACCGAGTTTGGGATTCAAGATCTATCACCGAGTAATCTCGCTCCTTCCCTCGATCGGGTGGAGGCAACCTTGGGGGTGAAGCAAATTGGGGAAGAGCAGGTCAACCGGCTTAACCAAATCATTCAGCGTGGTTGTCAGGTCATGGGTTGGCGCGGGATTGTACAGCGACATAATCGTGGTCCTTGTCCAGACTGTTCGGCGGACTGCCTACTCGGCTGCCCCGCTTCTCAATCGGGAATTGGGAAACAGAGTATGGCAGTCAGCTATATTCCCCAAGCACTAGCAGCGGAGGCTTGTCTCTATACGAACTGCGTCACTGAAGGTATTGTTGTGGACAGCGGGGGCGTGGTCGGAGCTACTGCTCGATTCCTATCTGGGGAAATGCGGCTGCAGGGACAGGTTGAGCGTGCCAAATCCCAATCTATCGGGGCTGATACGAAAACGGATAGTCCCGCGAGTTCAGGAAATAAACGCACGCGCGAAGTCTACCGACTCACCGTCCGCAGCAAAGCGGTGGTTCTGGCAGCAGGAGCAATCAACTCACCTCAACTCTGGCTGAACAGTCGTCTGCCCGATCCAGGCAGGCAAGCAGGACGCAATCTCCACCTCCATCCTGCTATCTTTGTAGGTGGTATTTTCAATGAGGAGGTTGATGCCTATCAGGGAATCCCTCAAAGTTTTTACATTGACCATTTTCTGGATCTGGCGCGTAATCCTGACAGCGGCTATCTCCTCATGCCGGTTTACGGACCAATGGCAATGGTAGCAGCGAGCATGCCCTCCTTCGGGCGAGAGCATAGGGATCTGATGCGCTCTCATCGCAGTATAGCTGCACTGCTTGTGTTGCTCCATGACCGTTCGTCGGGACGGGTGATGGTAAATCGACGGGGCGCACCGGTGGTTCGCTACCGTCTCAACCGCGCTGATCGAGCGTCATTAATCGAAGGGTTAATCCACGGTGCCCAGCTTCTTTTTGCTGCCGGCGCAAAGGAGATTACGCTTCCCTACACTCGGCGAACTGTTATCAAGCGGACAACCGACTTGGAAGTGATTCGTCAACGCGGTATCGTTGAGAACGAGATTCTAATCGCCTCTAGCCATCCCCAAGGAACCTTACGGATGGGAAGCGATCCGCAGGCAAGTGTCGTAAATTCCTATGGAGAAGCACACGCTGTCAAAGGACTGTTCGTGGCTGATGCGAGTTTGTTTCCGACCTCGATTGGCGTTCCGCCAACGTTGACAATTGCTGCGATGGCTGACCGAATTGCACGACGATTGGCTGCAAACTGGCCCCCTTGATTATGTTCCAATCAATTAACCTGCCAATCATCTCTGAAAAAATATCCATACCTCAACAACACATGGTTTGTTTGCGGCGTCAAACTACTAATGCTGGAAAGGCACCGGCCGGACTCAAGCATTATATTCTTGTCCGTCGGAGAGAAAAGAAACTGATTCTGTTCTGAAACATCTGTGGGCCAATTTAACTTTACACTCAATGACTAGGAGGTTGTAATGGAAACATTAAAAGTTGGAATTATTGGGTTGGGTGGAATCGCCCGCTCCCACTGTGATGCGATTGCCACTTTGGATAACGTAGAGGTTATAGCGGTTGCTGACCTCTTTGAAGAGAAGCGTCGCGAATACATGGATAAGTACAATATCCCAAAGGGGTATGAGACTCACACGGAACTGTTGCAGGACGACGAGGTTGATGCTGTGGCAGTTGTTCTCGGGCATCAACTCCATCATCAACTCACTGTAGATTCCTGTAACGCCGGCAAACATGTCTTGGTGGAGAAGCCGATGGCGATCAGCCTGCAGCAATGTGACGATATGATAGCGGCTGCCGCGGCTAACAATGTTAAATTGATGGTCGGCTATAGTCAGCACTATTACGGCACAAGTGTAAAAGCGAAGGAGATTCTCGATTCGGGCGATCTAGGTCCACTCATAACAGCGGTATGCTACATGTCCAAGAATTGGGGCTATCAGGGACGTCGGCCGCAGTACCGCAGTCGCTACCACGGCGGTGGTATGTGGTTGACCAATGGTGTTCATGTGGTAGACCGCCTCACATGGGTGATGGCATCACAAGCGGCGTCGGTATCGGCATCTATCGGTGCACGCGCGCACTACCAAGCTAGTGATGATTCTGCCACAGCTTTCATTCGATACAAGAACGGGCTTGCTGGCGTTGCCGTAGCAGTTGGATTTGCTGATGGCGCACCAGACTTCAGTTGCCAAGTGATTTGTGCCAACGGTACATTGCGGTTCAGCCAGCACGGTGAAAAGTATGTCAGGGTCGGAAAAGGAGACAAGTGGGAGGATGTGCCATTCGATGATACACCAGTTGAGATGCACAACGAGTGGAAATCGTTTGCCGAAGCGATTGAAAAGAATATCGAACCACCGACGCATGGCGAATGGGGACGACATATTATGGAAATCCTATTTGCCGCCGAGCAGTCTGCAATCACCGGTCGAGAGGTGGTGCTAGATAGTGGGCTAAGTTGGACGAATCAGACGTCAGGCTCTCCCATCACGATCGATCACGGCTGGGTTTAAGCGGATCGTGGTAGAAATATCCGAGTGGACAGATAGGGCATCCGAATCGCTGCTAGAAGCAATGGAGGCAAGCAATGTCCAATTCAGTTTTGCAGGAAGCATGGGCACACAGCGATGTGGGGAAAAGGCTAGTTCTCCTGTCGGAGAATGGTTGCGGTCGTGCCACAGCATACGGCGATTGCAACAAAATAATCACGATTCAGGACAAAACGCACGTAGCATGGCTCGATACCATTGCGGAAGGATTTCGTGTGCGCTGCCGGACACTGGATCGAACAACGAACCGGTGGTCTCCGATGTATACTGTCGGTGAGGCATACGATAATCATGGCGGTCCTGCGTTGACGGTAGACAGTTCGGGCTACCTTCACATCGTCTACTACCCGCACCATCACCCCTTCCGCTATCGTCGCTCGGTGCATCCCAACGATGTGTCCGAATGGGAGAACGAAATTGAGTTTGGTGAGCGATGTACTTATCCCACGATGGTCTGTGGTGCGGACGATACCCTCTACCTAACGGGCAGAGAAAATCGAGGATCCGAGCCGTGGTATGTGAACCTTTATATCAAACCCCCCGGTGCAGCTTGGCAGGAACCTATTACCATTTTCCAAGATGATAAGGGCGGCTATGTTCGCTATCAGGGAGCGTTGGTATGGGGACTAGACCATCGGACGTTGCATATGACCCTTTTGATCTTTGATGAGAATCGGTCATATACTGTCGGTTATCTCCGTAGTCCTGATAGTGGTAGAACATGGGAGCGAGCCGATGGTACACCGGTTTCACTGCCTGCCACCCGCGAGACAGTAACGTGCATTGATACCAAACATAGAGATTTGCGCTTCGGCTCTATCGCTGTTGATGACGAGAGCACCCCTCATATCCTCTACAGTACCTGCCCTTCCTTTGCCATACCGTCCCAAGCATGGGTTGTGTGGTTGGATGGGGCTGGTAGGTGGTGCCGCCGTTCACTCTCCGACGAACTTCCCAAGGAATGGAAGGATTGGAGTCTTGCCATGGATGGTGCCATCCACATCGCTCCTGACGGTCAGATCTTCGTCGTGATGGCATTGATGAAGCCTGAAACCGTCAGTGAGGGAAATTGGGCACATAACAGTGCCGAGATTATTGGGTTGCAAGCCCCGGATATCGATGGAAAGTTTAGCGTTGGGTTGCTTTCCAAACCCGATATGACAGTGCCGCATTGGCTTCCAACCTTGGAGCGTCCCACAGGACACAACCGTGTCGATGCCCCTAGTGTGATGTATACTGATGGCGTAGCGGGTGAGGGTTGTCACGATATTCTTTCTAACGCTGTTTATTGGATGGAAATGCAACCACAGTAATAGCTCGTTCCTGTTCCGGTTTTGCAGGAAAAGATCTCCTTTGAAAAGAGCAGGTTAGATGATGGAGTGGGGATTTTAGGTGTTCATTAATTGACTATGGCGAATTCTCTAATTACTTATGCACCCCGATGCATGGCTAACCCCCTAAATCCCCCTTATCAGGGGGACTTAGAGACTTCGCTCAGGGGAGTTACTAGTGAACGTCTACTTATTTCTATAATTCACGCAAAATCAAGGAAGGTGATAGCAGGAAAATTACGGTGCACAAAAGCGGTCAAAAAAGTATCTATCAAATATTAACCCCCATCCTGTTTCTTGCGGGGATTCTCTTTTTCACGTTTTTGTCGCGTGTTGTTTTTTCACCGCTGTTGGTGTTAATGGAGGAAGAACTTCACCTGTCCCATACGCAATCAGGCGGTCTATTTCTCCTCATCTCTATCGGATTTGCTCCGGTGATGTTGGGGTCAGGTTTTGTCTCCCAAAGGCTTACACATCGCGGGACAATCCTGCTTTCGTCAATAACGTGTGGGGTAGCAGTTCTGATTATCGCTTTCAGCCGTTCGCTGATTGGCATCCAAATTGGCATGGTAGTGCTCGGCATGGGTTCGGGTCTCTATTTTCCGTCGGCGATGGCAACGATGACCCGTTTGGTCGATCCAGAACACTGGGGAAAAGCGATCTCGCTGCATGAGGCAGGACCCACGTTGGGATATGTCTTGGCACCTATTGTTGCCGAATTGGGTTTAACATTTACATCGTGGCGGGGTGTCCTGATAATCGTTGGTGTTGGCGGCTTAATGATGGCGGCGACATTCGCGCTGTTTGGGAAGGGCGGCAGATTTGCCGGTGAGCCGCCACGCCTAGATAACGTTGGACGCATCTTTTATCAACCCTCATTTTGGATTATTGCTGTCCTGATGAGTTTGGCTTGCGGGGCGAGTGTAGGTGTATACGCAATTCTACCGGTCTATCTTATTAGCGAACAGGGACTAAACCAAGGGTTTGTGAATACTCTCGTGGGACTCTCGCGGGTATCTGGGCTTGTGGCAGTTTTTCTTGCTGGCTGGTTGGCGGACCGCTTTGGCGCAAAGCGGGTTATGGGAGGCATTTATACCGCAACGGCTATTCTGACAGGCTTGATGGGGTTCGGTCAAAAGATTATCCTAGTGACTGTGGTATTTCTCCAACCGGCGGTCGTTGCTGCTTTTTTTCCGGTAGGGCTGTTGGGGTTGGCAAATGTAGGACCTCCCCGCACTCGAAACGTTGCTGTCTCGTTGATGATACCGTTCGTTTACCTGTTTGGTGCTGGGCTTGTCCCCGCTGCCATGGGGCTGATGGGGGAATACTATGGATTTGCGCTCGGTTTCCTTCTGATGGGAGGTCTACTATTAGTTAGTTTGTGTCTCCTACTGTTCTTGCGCGACCAGCCGGAACCTGTACCCAATCTTAACGGGTAGGCTAAATCCCATCAATGTTGCGGTTGGATATGAGAATACGACATTTATACATGGACTAAATATTGTAAATCTTTACCGATATTGATGAACAGAATCAACCAATTCGGACATGAGGGAAACACGATGAAAATCAAAAAAATTGAAGCCTTCCCACTTGCATACCCAGAGCCACATTACAAGGGCATTGAACGGTATATCACCCTAGCGCGTGTGGAAACTGAAGATGGGGTAGTCGGCTGGGGGGAATGTATTTCACAGTTCCGAGAGGCGGCATTAGCCACCAAGATTATTATTGAACAGGGACTCGCACCGCTCCTTATTGGTGAGGACGCAATAGATGTTGACCGGCTCTGGCACAGAATGCAGTCCCGTATCTGGTGGTATGGACCTGAAGGAATTGCTGCTTTTGGGGTGAGTGCCTTGGACATGGCACTTTGGGATGTGAAAGGGAAAACGCTAGGCTTGCCTGTTTGCCGATTGCTAGGAGGACAGTTGCACGACAAGGTCGTTGCTATGGCGTCCTTTATCTTTGACATGGAGGATTTTGACTGGACTCTCAATGAATTTCGTTTTCTCCGTGAGCAAGGATATCAGGTTGTCAAAGCTGGCTGGGGTATGCGACCCGAAGCACTTTTCGGTCAAAACCGACAGCGCGACATCGAAATTGTCCGGCTTGTGCGGGAGGTCATCGGAGATGAATTGGAGCTAATTGTTGACACACCTGGGCATCACCGTCTCTGGGATGTGCCGACCGCTATTCAGCGTTTCCGAGACTTGGAGCCGTATCGACTCAGATGGATCGAGCAGCCTCTCCCGCCTGAGGATCTTGAAGGACATGCCCGGCTCCGATCAGCGGTTGCCACTCCCATCGGTACGGGTGAAGATGAGTGGAACGTCGAGAGTTACCGGCGGCTCATCCAGTCGGGCGGTATTGATGTGGTGCAGATAGATCCCGGTCGCTGTCACGGCATCACCGGTTCTTTACATGTTATCAAACTTATTGAGGCGGAAAGTCTGGAGTTCAGTTTTCACACATGGAGCAGTGCCCTCAACACGGCTGCTAGCCTACACCTGCTCGCCGGTTCGATACATGGTGTAGCGATGGACTTCAAGCCGCACGAGTCGCCGATGCAACACGAACTGGTCAGCGATCCATGGGTTCAGGAGGATGGTTATCTCGCTGTGCGGGAAACCCCTGGCTTGGGGGTTGAGGTGCGCGAAGATACTGTGCAGAAGTATCTATTTAGCTGAAAGTATTTACAGATGAATTCACACGTCGTTGGTGTCGACATCGGTGGGACAAAACTTGCCACTGTTGTCGCTGATAAAGATGGGAATATCCTTCAAAAGGTACGGAAGCCGACCGAGTCTGAGAAGGGACCTCACCATGCGGTACGACTCCTTTTGGACATGGTCGATGAGGTGATCGACTTGGCGGAACTGCGGCGCGGGGACATCTCAGGGATTGGTGTGAGCTGCGGTGGTCCCCTTGACACAAAAACCGGCATTATCTATTCTCCACCCAATTTGCCGGGGTGGGATGCACTGCCGTTGAAGGAAATGATCGAGTCTGAGTTTGATATTCCGACGGTCATTGAGAATGATGCAAACGCTAGTGCACTTGCGGAAGCGCGATTTGGGGGCGGACGTGGCTACGATTATGTCCTCTATATGACAATGAGTACAGGTATTGGCGGCGGTATCGTTGCTAATGGGGAGATCTATCACGGCGCAAATGACAGCGCGGGTGAGGTTGGTCATCAGATCTTGCTACCCGATGGTCCCCTCTGTGGTTGTGGCAGATATGGGTGTTTGGAAGCCTTATGTTCGGGACCTTCGATTGCACGTCGCGCACAGGAGGCGATCGCGGATCAGCCCACAAAGATTCTAACCCTTGTGGACGGACAGATTGATCGGGTCAGATCAGAGCATGTGCTGCAAGCTGCACGAGAGGGTGATGCCCTGGCGATTGATTTAGTAGGAGAGACAGCGTACTACATGGGGTGGGGAATCGCGAATCTCGTCAATATTTTGAATCCTCAAATCGTACTGCTCGGAACAATTGCGGTTGCTGCGGGCGATTTGCTACTGGACCCAATTCGACGCACCGTAGCGGAAATGGCGATGCAACGTCCCTTGGAATCTGTTAAAATTATGCCAGCGGAATTGGGGGATTCCATCGGTGACCTTGCTGCAATTTCATTGGTGATTGGAAATGAGGACTGAAGGGATCGACCCGATTGTTACCGACAAAAATTCACTGCGTAGTAGTACACACCACTCAATTAAATTTTGGAGATGATTCATGGAACGTATCCAAGGATATATTTCGCATCTACAGGGCGTGTTGGAGCGCCTCTCCCTAGCTGATGTTCGCCAATCCATTGATCTTGTGATGGAAACGTACCAGGCAGATCGGCAAATTTTCGTCATTGGCAACGGCGGCAGCGCGTCTACCGCATCACACATTGCCACTGATTTAGGCAAAGGAACGAGCGTACCCGGAGTGCGTCGCTTTCGGGTGATCAGCCTAACGGATAATGTTGCAGCGATGACAGCGTGGTCAAACGATGTTTGTTATGAAGATGTGTTTGTTGAGCAACTTAAAAACTTAGCCAACCCCGGTGATCTGGTGATTGCCATTAGCGCGAGCGGTAACTCCGAAAACATCGTTCGGGCGATTCGGCACGCTAAGGTTATTGGGTGTAAAACTATTGGCTGGACGGGGTTCGGCGGCGGAAAGCTCCAAGAGATGTCGGATGTCAGTGTTGTCGTTGACAGCCATGATTATGGACCTGTTGAAGATGTGCACCTCATCCTCAACCATATCCTTCATTCTTGGATTCGGCAGGAACTTGCCGCTTAAGAATTGAAGTGGCATTTCTTTCTTCACTCTACCGTTCTGTCCAATAGGTAGCAGTATTGGTTAAAATAAAAATAAAAGGAGAAAGACCATGGAATATCGGAGACTTGGACGCACGGAGTTAAAAGTTTCGGAACTCGGTTTCGGCGCATGGCACGTCGGTTGGACACCGCCGGAAGAGGGAGATGAAGTTGGACGCCTCCTCAACCGTGCTCTAGATGCTGGTGTCAATTTTATCGATTCTTCGGCATCATATCGTTGGAGTGAAGAACTGATTGCCAAATATATTGGCCATCGCCAAGACGAGTTTTATTTCGCCACCAAGTGTGGGTCGTGGCGGGTGCAGCAGCCCGATGGCGAATGGGTACAAACTCTGGACTACTCCGCCAAAGCCATTGAGCCGCAGATTGACCGAAGCTTACAGCGGCTGAAGACAGATTGCATTGACATTATGCAACTACACAGCCCCAAATATGAAGATGTAGCCTTCGGCGACAGCCTAGAGGGGCTCAAGAAGGCACAAGCAGCCGGTAAGGGGCGCTTTATCAGTTTATCGGCGGACGGTGATACTGCGCGCAAGGCAATTGAGATTGGTGAATACGACACGCTGCAACTTACCTACAATGTGCTTCGGCAGGAACCGGCGGAAGTCATCGCTGCTGCACGCGAAAAGGATATGGGCATTATCATCAAAGGTCCCATTGCGAATGCCATTTACGAACAGTCGCACCCTAATGAAAACAGTGCCAAGACGTGGTACAGCGCGCGGAAGATTCTTGCCCCGGAGGTGATAGGTGATATGTCCCGCGTAGAGGCTTCGCTGCGATGGCTGCTGTGCGATTCAGATGTTCACACGGCTATTGTCGGCACAACCAATATTGACCACTTCAATGACAATCTCGCCGGTACAGAACGTGGTCCGTTGCCGGATGAGATGTTGGCGGAGATTAGAAGTCGATATGAGGCGTTGATGACGGGGGACACGGAGTAGAGGTTGCTGAAATTAGCACTTGTGAACAAGAAACCTTGGAGGAAATATGCTACGATATGTGTTCGCCGCGATGGTCCTTATATTTACGGCATCAATCTCGAAAGGCGTGGAGGTTGGAGATAGTGTTTTGCGGAATCCCATTACGTTCGGTGAGACAGAGATCAAGTTCGCTGATTTTCATGGGAAATCTAACCTTATCGTTGTAGGCGATATGGCGGAGCATTCAGAAGTGATCGCCCAATTGGAGCGGAGAGCAGTAAAGTATGATGCGACGCTTCTTCGTTTACAGGGGGAAGGCGAGATCCTAGTTATTGACAAGTCGGGGTATGTGCGTTGGAAGCTTCCCAACGGGTCCGATTCAGCACAGATTACAATCAAGCAACTTGAATCCGAATTGGCAAAACTCAAACGCGAGGAACCCCTGCCGATTGGTTCACCTGCCCCGGACTTCCGGCTCATGGATGCAGAAACTGGACTCCTCTTCAGTCTTGCCAAATACAAAGGGAAAAAGCATGTATTGGCTACGTTGCTGCTGCAAACCTACTGACCGCGTTGTGCAAGGTTCACGTCGCAGGTTGCGGCGAATCGCGAGTTATTTGATCAGAAATATGAGACTGTTGTTGTTGCTATCAAACCCGAACCGAAGCCAATTGTCTTTCGCTTCAAAGATCCGGTGACGATGGATGTGCCGTTGCTAGCCGATCCCGGATCTTCCATTCACGAAGCGTACGGAATTGTTAAACCGTACCGTTTTCACAACCGAGATATGTATCTGCCTGCCACATTCCTCATTGATAAACAGGGTATCCTGAGATGGATGTACATCGGCGAAAAGAACTCTGACCGTCCTAGTTTGGATTCGATTGTTGAACAACTTGAGAAATTGAATACTGAATGAATCGTAGGAGCATACTATGACTTCAAAAGACTTTATTGTTAAAGACGTTGAGCGGATTGTGTTAAACATACCTTTCCATCCGCGTTGTGCCCATGTAAAAGAGGTTCGGGTTTCCGACTGGTCTGTCGTGGAATTGTGCAAGGTGACAACGGCTTCGGGAGTTGTTGGAATCGGAGAAACGCTTCCGAATTATACTTGGGGAAGATCGGGAGACGAACAGTTTAATCGGGTGCGTGATCGAAACCTCTTTGATTTTCTGATGGACGACAGTCTAGGGGCTGGGCTGCAGATGGCATTATTCGATGCCGCCGGCAAATTGCTAGATGTGCCGTGCCATCGGCTCATGGGGTCGCAGTATCGTGAAACCTGTCCGGTGTCTTGGTGGGCGCAGGATATGAAGCCCGAAGAGTGGGCAGCGGAGGCAAGAACGGCAGAGGCGCAAGGTTTTACAAATATCAAGGTGAAGGCGCGCCCTTGGTTCGACATTGACCAACAACTGGCAGCAGTCTGCGAAGCGGTATCGCCGCACTTTAAGTTGGACGCAGACTTCAATGCGTTGCTTTTGGGAGTAGATTTGGCTGCGCCGTTGATCAGTCGTCTAGAACAGAAATATAGCAATTTGGCGATTGTGGAATCCCCTATACCTCAAGAGGATGTGGAGGGAAATGCGCTGCTACGGCAAAAAATCCGCACTCCGATTGCCATGCACATGGGTAGCCCACCGGTCATGACTGCAATCCGGGAGGGTGTGTGTGATGGATTTGTCATCGGTGGAGGTGTCAACCGTACCTTGAAGGATGGTATTCTGGCGGAGCGCGCTCAGATGCCGTTCTGGTTGCAGATGGTAGGGACAGGGTTGACCACTATGTTTTCTGTCCATCTGGGAGCGGTGTTGGAGAGTGCCCGTTGGCCCGCCATTCCATGTATCAATATTTTCTCGCACAATTTGCTCAAGGAATTTGAGGTAGAGGGTGGGCATGTCAAAGTTCCGGAAGCTCCGGGGCTGGGTGTAGAACTCGATTGGGATGCCATTGAACAGTTCCGTGTTGAACCTGATTTCAAGAAGCCGGTCGCACGCCAGATTCACACTATTCTATGGCCCGATGGTCGACAAACGCACTATCCGGACGGTGGATATCGATCGGTTTTCCTAACGGGCAAACTTCCGCCATTTCTACCGGGCGTTTCCTTAGAGCGACGTTTGGACGATGGCTCGGAAGCGTTTGATAGGGAATATCGTCAACTGTTCCCCGAAGCGAGTTGACGCTATCTGATTCACCATCTTTAGCCAAAGGAGCAGCGCTATGAACTTTTCAAATTCGGGGGTATCTTCCTTTACAATTCCGCCGACCGTGATCACAGGGATTGGGGCGGCGGAGCAGGTCGGCGAGCAAGCGAAACGACTGGGTGGAGAGACAGCGTTGGTTGTGACAGATCCGGGCATTAATAAACTCGGTTACGCCGATGGGATTGTAAAACAGCTGAACGCTGTTGGGATTGGCGCATCCATTTTTGAGGATGTGACGCCCGATCCGACGTTGCAGAATGTTGACGATGGCTTGGAGCAGTATCGGGGCGAGGGCTGCAATCTGATTGTCAGTATCGGCGGTGGTAGCGCGATCGACTGCGGCAAGGGGATTGCCGTAAAACTAACCAACGATGAACCACTCGCCGAATATATGGGCGTGAACAAGATTCCCAATCCGGGTGCACCGCTTATCGCTATCCCGACGACAGCAGGAACAGGCAGCGAGTGTACTAAAGTCACGGTGCTCACTGAAACTGAACAAAACGTGAAAATGATGCTCAGCAGCCCGTGCTTGTTAGCACAGGTTGCGATTGTCGATCCGCTGCTGTCGTTGACAACACCGCCGCATCTGACCGCAGCCGTTGGAATTGACGCTCTGACACATGCTATTGAAGCCTACATTTCAAAACGGGCTCAACCGATCACTGACGCACTAGCACTGAAGGCGGTGCGGCTGATCTCCGGTTCAATGCGGCAAGCATGGGCGGATGGTGAGAATATCGAAGCACGGACGGATATGATGATTGGGGCATCCATTGCGGGTATGGCGTTTAGCAATTCATCCGTCGCACTGGTGCACGGGATGTCCCGCCCGATTGGGGCGTATTTCCATATCCATCACGGCTTATCAAACTCCGTCCTGCTGCTAGATGTCATGGAGTTCAGCGTTGTTGGAACGCCTGCCCGCTTCGCCGATATCGCCCGTGCAATGGGTGAACCGACTGACGGGTTGTCGTTGATGGAACAGGTAGATTGTGCGATTGCAGCGGTGGAACGGTTGATTAACGACATTCAGATGCCGCGCTTGGGAGAGATTGGGATTGATCTGGATAAGTTTGAGGCGGTCGTTGATCAGATGACGTCGGATGCGATTGCGAGCGGTAGCCCCGCTAACAACCCACGTCAACCGACACACGAAGAGATTGTCGCGTTGTATCGGAGATGCTTCGCAGAACGGAAGTAGCGATGTTCAAACCGCTAAGATGAACTTCTGTGCCTCGTTCAATCGAACGTGCGTTTCTGGATGGATAAATTTGCGTTGGTCGGTCAACTGCGTGTGATCACGGCGACAGTAATAGGCAAGCATCCCGTGGCGGGGAGAATCGGTTTGATTTAATCCACCCGCGTGCCAGAGATGCGAATTGAATACAATGACAGTTCCCGCTGGGGCTATCAGTTGAATTTCCTGTGGGTGCTTCTGTGCTGCATCTTCCAGCCCGTCCTTGGGGTGTTTACCGCTACGATGAGACCCCGGCACCACACGCGTTGCACCGTTCTCCTCCGTGAAATCGTCTAGTAGCCACATGGAGTTACAAACGTAGTAATCGCCCGGCTCCACCCCTGAACGCCAGTCTGCGTGAAAGGCTTGGTGACCTTGTCCGGGCAACGCCATCCGGCAATCGAGAGAAGACAGCTTGAACCTAGGACCTATGACATGGTGTATAGCAGCGAGCACACGCGGGTGTGAAAAACCTATCTCGAACATCGGACCTTTATTGACGAGGTTACTCACCCGGATTGTCCCACCCTCCTGATGCAATTCCTTCCCGGCGTCCTCGCCTTCCAGTTCTGCCAATTTGTCCAACCGACGAATCATGTTCTCAATCTGTCTTGGGGGGAGAATATTCTCAAGCGGAAGATAGCCGTTTAGGTCCAAGAAGGCCTTTTCTTCTACCGATAGTGTATCGTCCCGGACGCCGAACTCGCGTAGGGCATGGTCCATGTTCATTGTCAATTACTCCTGTTCAGATTAATTCCGGAGGGGTTCTCTTTGCCTCCCACATTTCCCAGGATTCAACTGTGTTGGGCTGCTGCTGACTGTGTGCGATAAAGCCGGGCCACTTCTGAAGTAACCATTCTAATGGGCTACCGGTTGGACTGTAGCGCAGGTCGATACTCCAGCGAATGTCCTCGCTAGTGTTTTCTAGGGAACGGTGAAAGGTCAGATTGCCGAACACGAGGACATCCCCCACCTTCATGCGCACGTTCTGTACTTCGCCCCAACTTTCAACATCTTCGATAGGAACGAGCCGCCCATTTTCGTCACGGCGTGGCGGTCGAAGCCCCTGTTTGTGGCTTCTAGGAATTATTTGCAAGCAGCCGTTGTGTTCATCAACATCTACCATGGGAATCCACACCGTCAGAATCTGGCTCTCTTCCGAAAAAATAACCTGCTGATCTGGATCGGCATTGCCATTGTAGTAGATGCTGTCTTGGTGCCACGGAAAGACAGACTCTCCTCCGGTCGGCATCTTGAACCGAATCCAGTAATCCCCATTGACGGTAATCTCCGGACCGATCAGCGAGGCAACGATATCCAAGATCTTTGGATGGATCAATAGTTCGTAGACCTCACGACTGAAGACCTCTTTATTCCAATTCCAACCCAAGAGCGGTCCTTTCTGAGATTCACGCTGAATCTGTGTCAGTCGGTGGTAAAAGGACAGATCCTGATACAGACTCGAGATCTTGCCTTGGTCGTATAGTTTTTTGGCGTGATGGTCGATAGCGGATGAAATGACCCTGCGAAGTGGGGCGAAGTCCCCTTCATCAAGCACACCACGAACCAGCAGATACCCCTGCTCGTCAAATGCTTGGCGTTGCGCTGTAATTGGCAAATTATCCATCAAAAGACCTTTTCCTCTAATAGATTAGGTTCAAGTCAAGAGACATCTAGTTAGCCCCAACGCTGTTCCTGTGGATCAAATAGGAAACCGTGGAAGAGTTTACGTTGTTCTGGGGAGAGGCGGTTGTTGTAGAACCCTTTGGAGTAGCCCCAGTGCTCTTGGGAGGCAATCATCCATGGATGCTCATAGGCGTAGTAGAGCATGAATCGGAATCCACCTGTTTGGGTGAAAGGTCCCGCCGAATGCCAAAGCGCGTTGTGGAAGAGAATGGCTGTCCCCGCAGGGGCGCAGATCTGTACCGCACCGGGAAACAGATCAGGTCGCTGCAAATCATCCTGAGGTGGCTCGTGCGTTGCTTTGTGGCTCGCCGGGACAACACAGAGATTCCCCTGTCCGGGCGATGTCATATCGTTCAGGTAGTAACCGATCTTAAGCTGCAGGAGTGGAATAGGCGGACCCATTCCACGGTATCCCTGATCATGACCATCAATATGCCACCCCATCCCCCGCTCCCTGAAGTCGGTGTCATACTCGACGATTGCATCGGAAGCGTGATGATGAGGCATTTCATTGAGCAGTCCCTTGACGTAAGCCATCATGGGAGGCCAATCCAACATTTCAAGGAACAGTGGATCGTCATCTAGGATATAGAAGATACGGGTGCTTTTTTCGCCCTTAATATCCGTTTTACCGGTATGAGGGATCTCTTTCTCCTGTTTTTCACGTCGTTGAGCCATCACGCGGAACAGCCCCTCGCGGAGTTCGTTGACGTGGTCTTCCGTCAGGAAGTTTTCTAGGACTAGATAGCCGTTATTATCGAAAAAGAAGCGCTCTGACGATGTGGGTCGCACTTCCTCTGTAAGGCAGGATAGCTGCATTGCACTCTTTTCTGGCATGATATGGGAACCTCTACATTCATGGTTATGTGAATTGCAAATTCGTTAAAGCGACTCGCTCGTTTGAATCAGTAATTGAACACGCGAACGATCTTCCGGTGACAGTACGTCGTGAATCCGCTTCCGAATCATTTCAGGCGAGTAACGTCTCGAAAAATGGGTTAAGATAATATGTTCGCTCTCAAACATCTCTAGCAGCTCGGGCAATGTATCTAGATGCAGGTGCATCGTTTGCGCTGCTCGCTCTTGGTGCTCAGGAAGCAGGAAGGTGCACTCGCAGATCAAGACCTTACACTGCTTGAGGGCCGGGTGAGCGTCAATAGGGACGGTACGAGTGTCTCCTAGATAAGCAATGAGTGGCAACTCAACTCGGTTTGTAACCGCTACACCGTTGCGTCGTAAGCGCGCAATCTCAGGTCCCGGTAAATCGAAAAACTCGGATTTGAGTTTGTCCCGTGTCTCGCAAACAAGGTAGCCTACCGATGGTACGCGATGATTAAGCGGCAGGACGTGCGCCACAAGATTCTCCCGAAACGGAATGGCATTTCCCGCTTGCACAGGTGTTAGGCGGTAGTCCCAGACCTTCCCGCAATCCAACAGCGAAATGCGTTCGATGAGGTCTCGCAGCTGATCTGCCCCCTCTTCAGGGACATAGATATTCCCCGGCGGTATGCCGTTGAGCCATCGCTGGCTGACATAAATTGGGAGTCCAAAATAGTGGTCGAGATGGAAATGGGAGATGAAAACATGACCGGTGCCGATGAAACTCATTGGGCATCTGCCGAGGTCAAAGATGAGATCAAGCTCCTTGACCCGCAGGTAAGTTGCCACGGCGGAGCTTGACTCACCTTCAATCACTATATTTCCACAACGTAATGACACCATCTGATCCAAGTTCCCCTTATACCAATGCGCCGGTACAGGAAGATCCGCTCCCCGCTGTACAGCCGAAACAGTAATTTCCGGTAACAATTCTCCGACGCGCAAACAGGTCCGGATCAAAATCTTTTATATGTTGCGGCAGTTCTTTAGCCACTGGCAACTTGAGAGCTAAGTTGAAATCACAGTCGTACATACTCCCATCCCACCCAATGTTTATCTGATGACGACACATCAATCCATCAAGCGTCGCCGAATTAAAGGAATCTCGGAGGAGTTGATTATACGTCTCAAGCTGATTCTCACGCTTCAGGTCGCTCCGAAACCGACCGATAGGCATATTGGCAATTGTCAAGAGATGGGTAAATTCTATGCCGTATTTTGATTGTAGTTCCTCTCTGTAGTCCACCTCAAGTTCGGATTGGTCAGAAGGCAGTATGGGACCGACTGGGTTGTATACGAGGTTCAAGGGCAGATGGGGCTCTATTCCATACCCGTAGCTGTTGAGATGCTTTAACGCCTTGATACTTTCCTCAAAAACACCTGTGCCGCGTTGCGTGTCAACATTCTCTTCGAGGTAACAGGGCAGAGACGCACAGAGTTGGACCGATTGCTCTTGGAAGAAGGGGGGGAAAGATTCATAGCCGGGCTGAAGTAAAATCGTGAGGTTGGTTCTCACTAGCACGGGGAACCCCTTTTCCCGAACCGTCTTTACAAACCGACAAAACTGTGGGTGCATTTCTGGCGCGCCGCCTGTAATATCCACTAGTTTCGCATTTGTCTTTTCTGCGGCGGCTATCACATGTTCCATCGTTTGCCAGTCCATCATCTCTTTCCGTCTTGGTGAGGAGACCACATGACAATGGACGCACTCCAGATTACACTTAAGTCCTATATTCACTTGGATTGTCTCAATATCCAAGCTGTGTAACCCATCTCCATTCTGTTTTGCGACCGCCTTTTCAAACCCATTCATGGTCTGAATCTCCTTATATGCTGAAAATCGGTTGAAAATGGTGTCCCGATCTGATAAAATAGGCAATCATTTTTACTGTATTGAGGGATACCTCCGGGTTTGTCAACGATAGACCGTATACTGATTTAAATGGAGTAGGCAACGTGATAGTTTACACTTTTCCAATTCATTAGACTAAATGGAGAACTTATGAGTGTTAAAATCGGCGTGATCGGCGGTTCAGGATTTTATCAGATGGAAGGACTAACAGACGTTGAAGAGATTGAGGTTGATACCCCCTTTGGAAAACCGAGTGATTCGTTAGTTTTAGGTACAATTGAAGGAACGCGCATTGTATTTCTACCGCGTCACGGCGTGGGACATCGGCTGCTTCCGTCAGAGATTAATGTGCGTGCCAATATCTATGCCTTAAAAAGCCTAGGAGTTGAATGGATTATTTCTGTAAGCGCGGTCGGTAGCCTCAGAGCCGAAATCGAGCCACGCCACTTTGTTGTTCCGGATCAACTTTATGACCACACCAAGAATCGTGTGAGTACCTTTTTTGGTGACGGACTCTCCGCCCACGTTAGTCTCGCCCACCCGTTTTGTCCTATTTTGAGTCAATTGCTACACGACGGTGCCGGCAATGTCAGTGCAACGGTTCATAAAGGCGGTACATATATCTGTATGGAAGGTCCCGCCTTCTCTACAGAAGCTGAGTCGAATGTGTATAGACAGCTTGGATTCGATGTCATTGGAATGACAGCTGCGCCGGAGGCAAAGCTGACCCGCGAAGCGGAAATCTGTTACGGCGTTCTCGCTTGTTCAACCGATTACGACTGTTGGCATCCCGATCATGACGCCGTCACAGCGGAGTTGATTTTCGAGAACTTGTCTGCAAATGTAGAAACCGCCAAACGCATCGTCAGGGATGTGATTACCAAGATTCCTGAAAAGCGTGCCGGTTGTCCTTGCCCTCAAGCACTTGAAAAATCTATTGCGACCGATCCAAGCCGAACCCCTGCAACCACGAAACAGAAACTCGATTTGCTGGTTGGCAAATATTTGGAGTAACCTCGCAGGATTTATTGTGCGTCAAGCGTTGCGAGTAGGTCCGCTGCTCTCTTCTGTTTGGCTGGATCCGTGTCGCGGGCGACGACCCGTTGGAGGACCGAAATAGCGCGTTTGTCCCCTTTTTCCGCCATCTCGAACCCCATCTCATCCCGTCTTTCGTGATAGCTATTATCGTATTCTTTGACCTCCATATCCCACTTTTGCCAGTAGTACTTCAGATCGTCCCGATCCCACTCGGAATCCGCGTAAATCTCTTCCCAAGTGGCTGGCTGGGCATGGGGTAGTAAGCTGCCCGGCGCAATCGGATCGCTGATTTTCTGGTATCTGGCATCGATCGACATGCGGAGTCGGTCGCTGGAGTTGGACACGCCTTTGTGGACCGCCATGCTATGAAATATCAGAACATCTCCCTGCTCAAAAGGACTGTTTACCCAAGTTCCCTCAAGTGGGTTGGTGACTGCAATGCCACCTGCACCCATCGCGGGTTTAAAGTCGTAGATACCTTTCCGATGCGAGCCGGACGCAATCTGGAGTCCACCTAATTCCGGCGGTATGTCGCTCAATGGTATCCATGCGGTATAGGTGTCCGCTGTGCCTTGGATAGGAATAAAATCTTGATGTGGTGGGGTGGTGAACACTTCCCGTTGTGGGAAGATCGTCCGCCCGATGATGCGTGCATGGGGCATCACTAGCTCACCTAGTATGCCCTCCATTACTGCGATCAGGTTCGGGTGATGTTGCAGTGCCTGAAACTCTTGGAGTTTGTACATATGGAGATAGATCCCCATGTACTCCGGTTGCGGTTCGACGCAGAAGCCATTCAGGTCTGCGATAGCGTCTTTCAAAGGTAAGTCCTTCTTAACCCAACCGGCATCACGTGCAATCTCAAGACACTGTATCCGCAAGCTTTCCAGCACCTCGGTGGGGAGCAGCCCACGAATGAATAGATATCCGTCTTGCTCCGCGCGTTTCCGCAATTCAATCTTATTATCGACAACGTCTGTCGAATCGAGAAAAGGTTGCATCTGGTTCCCTCCTTAAAGATTCCTTATAGGAAAGGTTATCATGAATCCTGAGAGGTGTCAACTTTCAAATTAAGAACAGGTTAATGTCTGACTTGCTTCAAGGCATCTATCAGGCTTTTTTCAATCAGGTCGCACAGTTCATCTATGTCCGGTTTCTCCGCAATCAATGCCGGTGCAACGGCAAACCATAATGGATCGATACGCATAACCAAACCGTTTTTGAGCGCAGTTCGTTTCAAGGTGCTTCCCAATTCGGGATATGGTTCCATGGTCTGGGTATCCTTGACCAACTCCACGCCGCGCAATACGCCTTTGCCTCGGACTTCGCGGACAACGCCGTACTGTTTCAATCCCTCAAGCCTTGCTGCGAGATAGTCCCCCAACTCACGCGCTTTGTGGTCGAGTTGTTTCTCTAAGATTTCATCAATGACAGCAAGACCTACGGCACATGCGAGCGGGTTGCCTGCAAATGTATGACCATGTGCAAAATTCACGTCATCTACTGCGGGACCGTAGAAGACCTCGCCCATGTCCTCCCGTGCTATCATAGCGCCCAAAGGAATTGTCCCGCTCGAAAGTCCCTTGCCCCCGCAGATAATATCCGGCGTTACGCCGAAGGTTTGCGCGGCGAACATAGAACCTGTCCGCGCGAATCCGGTGATGATTTCGTCGTAGATCAGGATGACATTGTAACGGTCACAGATTTCACGGATTATTTGAAAATATTCTGCTGTTGGGGTGATGATGCCACCTGTGTTACCGATGGGCTCAATAATCACGCCGGCGACGGTATCCGGATCTTCGTTGATGATCACGTCCTCAAACATCTGTGCACAGAAACGGTTGCACTCCTCCCAAGAGGAGAAGCGGTCACGGTAGTAGGTGGGCGGAAACACCTTAAGAAAGCCTCCCATCTGTGGCTCAAACGCAGTTTTGCGTTTGCCTGTGCCGCTGGCAGACATGGCACCGAATGTCGCTCCGTGATACCCAAAATACCGGCTGATAAACTTGTACTTTCCCGGCTGTCCGCTCTGCTTGAAATACTGGCGGGTGAACTTCATGGCAGACTCGATCGACTCTGAACCACCACTGTAGGGTTTGATATAGTTCAAATTGCCGGGGGTGACTTCACCCAACCTCTCAATAAAGTCCAGCGTGACATCCGCAATCCCGTGCATCGAAGGCACAAAACTCAACGTCTCCATCTGCCGCTGCATCGCTGCCATCAGGCGTGGGTGTTTGTGCCCAAGCGTGGCAACAAATATCCCGCCGATGCCGTCGAAATAACGCTTGCCTTCTACGTCCCAGTAGTAAAGCCCTTCCGCTCGCTGCACGATGAGCGGATTTTTGAAAAATTCCGCTGTCTGCTGGTAGTCCAGAAAGGTACGCTTGAGCAGTTTCCTTTGACGTGCGTTAAGATTCACTTGTTTTCCTTTCTTCTTCTAAGAACTGTCGTTGACTTCTAAGCGCGAAAGACTTGTGGTCAATTGCTCGTTGCACCGCCAATATGCCGTTGAGATGATCGACCTCGTGCTGTAGCAGTTCCGAGAGATTCCCTTCAAGTGCCATGCTTTGTTCCTCCCAATTCTCATCGCGAAATATAATCCGGCACCGATGATGCCGATGCACCCTGACGAGGAGCTCGGGAAAACTCATACAGTCGTCCCAAAGTTCCATCATCTCTGCACTTTTGAGATCCAAGACCGGATTGATAAAGACCACCGGCTCCTCAATATACATGTACACTAACCGCTTCATTGCCCCAATCTGCGGTGCGGCGATAGCGCGTCCGGCGTTGTATTTCTGTCTGAAAGCCATCAGCGTGTCATGCAAATCTTGGATAATAGGTTTGATCTGTTCCAGTTGTGCTTCTTGCACAGGTTCACATATCTCAAAAAGTTTGGGGTTGCCCAGCATCAGAATTTCCCTAATTGCCATCTTATACCTCGCTTCAAGGCTAGGAATGATCTAATTCCCAGATCGGGACATAGAAGGGGAATATTGTATTCAGGATTTCACCCGTTGCGCCGCTATACTTGACCGGCTTCGCTGTGGGATGAGCACCAAAAATCAATTGCGTCAACTGCCGACGGGTCAGCACCACGGCTCCTGTCAATCGCTCTGTTGAAAGATCAACCTCCCCTTCGTGGAACTTGAGGGTCACAACTTCGTCCGTTTCACGACAGACGAAGCAGACCTCCCCGCGCAACCCAGTTGACTTGCTTCGTATGTGATTCTCAATCTGTTTTAACAGTTTCTCTAGGCTGTTGACGCGCATCATTTGATAGCCTACACCCTTGGCTTCTTCAATGGGGCGTCCACTCCCCGGTTTCTTCTCCTCTATTAGTTCTCCCAGACTAGATGGGACTAGCGGCAGAAGTACCTGGATTTCTGAATCGGCTTTTCGTTCTAACATAACATGTCTGACTAGCGTCTCTAATCCTGCTGTTTCACCTCCACCTTCAATCAATCCGGGCTTGTTCACCCCTTTTCCGAACATCAGATATGCGGCTACTTTCTCACCACTCATGGCCAGGAAGGTCGTTGTTTGGGGTAGGGAAAAAAGTGCTCGATATTCTTCAGTGGAACGGGCGATTCGGTGCGGTTCCGTATCGTGGAGTTTCATCATTGCATTAAACGAGTCGGTGTTACTTGGGTCGTATTGCACCACGTCGAAAGTTCCGCTATCGAAAAGCGTGTGTTCTTCTGGTCGCAGCTGGTAGAGCATACCCTGTGACTCAACCGCCTCCCAACCGGACTGCTGATAGAAGGGAAAGGTAGCCTCTAGCGTCCAAAGTACGGAGACAGGTACGCCTTCTTCCTCCATGATGCGGATACAGTCCCGCAGACAGAGCGTAGCATATCCGCGTCTGCGATAGTCCGGGTGCGTGACGGTGGGACTGATGATACCGATCCGTAATCTATCGTCTCCTATGATTGCTTCGCGGAGCCAGACCGGCACATGGGCAACGACCTTCCCATCCACCTTGAGGATGCGAATGTACTCCATTTTTAAATGGTTAAACACCAGTGGATAGTCCGTGCGAATATCTTGATTCGTTCCTGCTCTGAACACCTGATTGATCAGAGCAATTACTTCTTCAAACTCTGATTCTTGACATGCGCGTGGTCCTTCTACCATCGTTTTCTCTCCTCAAATTATGGTGGACCTTAGAATTAATGAGACACTCCAAACCGGTGCGGTTGGAAACCGCCCCTACCGGGTTGGAGTGAATGCGGTTTGGTTAGAACCCGCACCGCATCGGCGCAGTTGGAAACAGCGCCTACCAAACACCGGGAGCGCAAGTGTCTATTTATTTTTAGAATTCACCATAATTGCACAATGTTGTAGCAATACTTCATCGGGGTATGATCGGTAGGATAAGTCACGACGGATACTCCGCACTGCGGAAAACGGTCTGGTGTGCGACCCGCAGCTCCGTATCTGACCAGAAATCCGCGCCGGTGTTATGGTTGCGATCAAAGTTGGGAAAATCGGAACTTGATATATCAAGCCGAATCCGATGCCCCTTTCGGAACAAGATGCCCGTCGGATTGAGACGGATGGTGTATTCATAAGGGTTGCCCGGCTCGATGAGGCTCGGGTTGTCGTAACCTTCTCGATACTTTGCTCGCATAATGCCGTATGTCAGATTCACCGCCAACCCGTTGGGGTGAACGTCAATCAGCTTGGCAGTGAAATCGGTGTCGGGTGCACTTGATGCTGCCCATAACTTCAGCACTACCGGTCCGGTCACCTCGATATCTTCTTGCAGCGGTGGCGTTTGGTAGACTAGAATATCCCGTCGTCCGTTCAGTGGGGATTGATCTCTCGGTGCCGCTTGGGCATCAATTCCCATCAGGCTCATCACCGGATCTTTGGGGTCATAATCGTATGTATCTGGCGATTCCTCCTTCGGTTCAGAGATGGAAAGTACACCGTCGCCGCGCACGGTGTTGGCTGAACCCCCACTGTGTAGGAAAAATTCGGTGTATTCTGTACGGGCTAGAGGCCACTCATATTCAAAACGCCATCTGTTTTCCCCCATGATAAATAGCTTCACCGGCGGCTCCGCTCCGATCCCATTCTCAATTCCTTTGAAACGGTAGTCGTACCACCGAGCCACCTCTTGAGGATACGTGGTATCTGCATCGGTGCCGAAGTCGAGCGGTCCTTGGATCCGAGTTAGATTGTTGCTATTATGTCCCCACGGACCAACGATTAGCCTGTGTTGGTTTCGCAGCGATTCGGGACCTTCTTTTACCATGCCGGTGAAGTTGTCCATCGTTCCCACGAGTCGGTCATACCAACCCGTCAACTGACATGTAGGAACGTTGACCTTGTGGTGGATTTCTTGAAACGCCCAGAACTCCTTATCCTGTTCCCTGAGATACGTCTTTAGGAGTGGTGTCAAGGTAGAAAACAGATGATCGGGTAGGTCGTCAAGCGGCAGATACCAGATCCACTTGCCGCGTTCCACCTCGTGCCACTGGGCATCGGCTTCGTCCTCGGATTTGGGTCCAAACTTGTCTCTCATTCGGCGACGTGCATTGACCGCCATCTTGTAGGTCCATTGGAGGCGACGCCCTGTTTCAAATATGCCAAAGTTCAGGTCAAGCAGCCGCGCTGACATGCCACTCGCAAACAACGCCTTGAGGTGCGGCGGCTGCGTTCCGGCGAGACGCCAGATACACCACGATGGGTAGGAATGTCCCCATGTCCCGACCTGTCCGTCGCTGCCGGGAATATCCGCTGCCCACTCAACGGTGTCATGACCGTCCTGTGCGTCGAAGGTTTCGGCATTATTCTGAAATTGCCAGAAATACTCCCCATCGGAAGTACCGCGCCCCCGGATATCTTGGACGATAGCGATGTAACCGTTGGATGCTAACGCTCGCGCGGTCTGGATGTAGGTGTTTTGGCTTTTATCATACGGGGTGCGACACAATAACACCGGACAGGCTGCTGCTCCATCTGGACGATAGACATCTGATCGTAGAACCACACCATAGCGCATTTCGGTGGGCACGTCCCGCTCGACATTTACGGCAAAATCCGTGCTTTTAGTCATGGACTGTTCTGTCCTTACTTTTCCAAGCTCAACGGTCGTTGTGTCGAGATGTGAATCTCGACCTACGGGTTACGTTATTACTCGCTCTGCTACAGTGGTAATTTCGCAGCACCGGGGCTTACCGCCTCCACACCAAGCACTTTGGCGATGGTGTACACATCTTTATCGCCCCGTCCGGAGAGGCAGAGGACGATGATTTGGTCTCGATCAAGTGTCGGTGCGAGTTTGCGGATGTAAGCCATTGCGTGAGCCGCTTCCAGCGCGGGGATGATCCCTTCCGTTTCTGATAGTAGTTTGAATCCTTCAATCGATTCCTCATCGGTGACAGAGACATATTCGGCTCGACCCGTTGCCTTGTAGAAGCTATGTTCGGGACCGACGCCGGGGTAATCCAACCCCGCTGAGATTGAGTGTGCAGGTGTGATTTGACCGTCCTCTTCCTGTAGCACATAGCATTTCGCACCGTGAAACACGCCAACGCTGCCTGCACTGATGGTCGCCGCATGTTTGCCGCTGAGTATGCTCTCGCCCGCCGCTTCAACGCCGACTAGCTTCACAGTGCTATCCGAGTAAAAGGGGTAAAACATACCTATCGAATTACTGCCTCCACCGACGCAGGCAACCACGTAATCTGGCAGCTGTCCTGTTTGCTCAAGGGTTTGTGATCTGGCTTCCTGACCGATGACCGCTTGAAAATCTCGGACAATCATCGGATATGGGTGGGGACCGACGACGGATCCGATCAGATAGTATGTTGTCCGAACATTCGTCACCCAATCGCGGAAAGCGGCGTTGATAGCATCCTTGAGGGTGCACGAGCCGGAGTTCACTGGCACCACCGTTGTCCCTAGCAGTTTCATGCGAAAGACATTTAAGGCTTGCCGTTCGATGTCTTCTTCGCCCATATAGACTTCGCATTCCATGTTGAATTTTGATGCCACGGTTGCTGTCGCAACGCCGTGTTGGCCTGCACCTGTCTCGGCGATGATCCGATTTTTGCCCATCCGTCGGGCGAGTAGGATCTGTCCAATGGTGTTGTTGATTTTATGTGCGCCTGTGTGGTTGAGGTCTTCCCGTTTGAGGTAGATTTTTGCCCCACCGAGTTCTTGGGTCAGACGCTCGGCGTAATATAGCGGATTGGGACGCCCAACATATTCACGGAGATAGTATTGAAATTCCTCTTGAAAATCGGAATCCTCTCTTAGAGACATATAGGCGTCTTCTAGTTCCAGTAGTGGGGACATTAACGTCTCCGGGGCATATCTGCCGCCGAATTCTCCGAAATGTCCTGTTGCGTCAGGTAGATTTTGATTCAATTTGGTGCTCCTTTTTTACTTTATTTTAACCTAAGCTGCAAGATGATGAAATAATTCTATACACCTGCTGCGGTGATCGGGCATTGGGTGTGTAGCCCGTAGGTTGGGTTGAACGGTTAAATGTGAATCCCTATCAAGGACAATAGAGGTTCGGTCGTTCGACAACACCTGCTTGTAGACAGATAGAGTGAAACCCAACTTAGCTTTTCATCGGGAGATCTCCTTTGGGCAACTTATTCTATAGAAATGGTCTTTTGTACCACGATCTGTTAGATTGTGATCCGAGTGCGCAAACTAACAGTTTGCGCTACATTTTTAGCACAAGGACGCAGGAAAAATAATTACATTCTCTTTGCGCCATTGTACCATTGTGTTCCATTTTATCATGCCAAACTGCGTCGTTTACGTAAAAACCACTCTAGCCCTAAAAGTAGGATGACGGTTGCGAAGATGAGCGGCATGTCCCAAATTTCCTCGTTAACCAGCTGCGATGTCGCGCTCTCGACTAAAGGGATGTGGTTGACCATCTGTGATGCCTCCTCAAGGGTATAATACCTGCCACCGCTGGTGTTAGCGAGGGTTTGTAACAGTTGTGCGTTGAGCTCTGCGTTTGTGAACTCGGCATAGGATTCGGCGACCTCAAAAAGACCGCTCTGCTCACCGAGACTTTTGCCGCCTAATGTCCCAACTAGAATGATCCGATACTCACCGCGCCGGGGTGGAATAAATCGTGCCGTATAGAGACCATCTTGGCCTAGCACCTGTTCAAGCGAGATTTCCCGTTTTCTGCCATTTTCGTCTGTGATAATCGCGCGGACTTTTGCTTGATTGGTTAATTCAAACTGGTGATCGTAAGCGGTTGCGTTGATGGTCACAGCTTCCTTTAGGGCGTAAGAGGTTTTTGGGATATCCAGTTTGAGTTGGTCTTTCTGCACCGTTGTCAACCATTTCGCTGTCTGACGCCAGAAGCGTTCATGGCTATCATCTTCGTGTGGCAGGTGTGTCTGCCAGTTCCGGGGACTGACCGGTGTGAAGACCATGACCCGACCGGCGCTATAGTTGTGGGTCGCGATGAGGATACGATTGCCGAATTCATTGCGATCGGTGGGATGCACAGCGAGGACTGTCGCGCCCGCCTTGGCTCGCTGCACTCGGCTGTAACCAGCTAAAGGCGGCAATTTTTCCCAGCGCAGCATGTTCTCACGTGGCTCATCCGCCAGAGCTAGCAACGGATCTACCTTCCCTTCGGCGGTCAACTGTAAGGCATATTCCGGAATTGAGGATCTCCTGTCTCGTCGTGGCGAAGTTGTATAGCGGCGTATCGGAGGGGTTGGGGCTGGTGGCATCCCCAATTCCAGTTCGACCGGAAGGACCTGTGCAATCGGTGTATTGATGTACGAATCCTCCATACTGTGATTGCCCAACGAATGTTTTCCACCAAGCATCATAAAGCCGCCCCCGCGTGTGCGGATAAACTCGACCGTGTTTTCAAGTTGTTGCCTCGTAAATTTTGATGCCGCAATATTTCCAAAAATAATTGCGTCAAAATCAAAGAGCACCTCTTTCGATGTTGGATAGAGGTCGAATTTATGTCCAGTGCCGTCGCTCGCTCCTCCGATAGTGGTCTCAGAGGTGAAATATCGAAGTGTCAGTTGGATATGTGGATCTTTCTCCAAGGCACGCCTGATGAGTCCAATTTCCCAACGCAGTCCACCCTCAACGTATAGAATCTTGACGCGCTTACTGGGCGCAACCTTCAACAGAAACTTCTTGGCATTGTTTTGTGGAACGGGTTCGTCGGTCTCGGCTGGGATTTCTACCACGTACTTCTGTGTTCCTGGATTCCGTGGAATGAACCTAATCCGCACACGGCGGGTGGGGCGTTCTTTGTTGAGATTGACGTTGAACGTCTTGACGACACGATTTTCGTCCCTGAGTCTCAGTGTCACCTCCCTTGGCCCATAGCCCTTGCGCTGGATAGTTGCCCAAATCTCGACTGGGAAATCTTCTTCCGCCGTCCGTGGGGCATCAACTTTTACCACCTCAATATCTTTGATTCCCTCCGGCGAACCGATCCCGACTGTGTGCACCGGCACCTTGCGATCACGCATCCGAAACGCGAGTTTGGTGATGTCTTCACCACTCGCATCTGCGCCGTCGGAGAGTATCACGACACCTGAGAGCGGCACGCCTTGCAGATTGTCCAATGTCTCATTCAGTGCGGCGGGGATATCCGTCGTTTCGCCGTTTGCTTCTGTCAACGCAATGGGAGTCATTCGTTTAGGAGTGTCAGAAAAGGAGAACAGTCGTGTCTTGAACTTCTCGTTGAGCGAATTGAGTATCCCGCCTTCAGGGTCAAAGAGCAGGTTGTTTACGCTGCTCAGACGAGATTCCTGATTTATGGAGTCGGTCACCTGCATACTTTTTGATTCATCCAACAACACCGCGAGGTAGGAATCGTCCGGACTGGTTTTGTAGACCGTCACAAAGGGTTTGAGCAGACAGAATGCCAGTCCACAGAGTGCGAGTGCCCGAAGGAAGATAAGAAAGCCGCGGAACCCCCGATGTGTTCGCCCACGTGTTGTTCGATATGCCCAGATTGAGGCTGCGATCAAGCCAACGAAAATGAGGAATAGAATGAGTCCCGGCAGGCGGATCCCGAAATAGAAGTCGCCCTGACGGAAGATGTCGATTGGGTATTTTAGTAGTTGTTCAAACATCTAGGAATCCTTATGCTTCGCTGTTATTTGACGTTTCTCTTGCTCGCCAATTTTCTACATACTTTGGATCGTGGTTTTCCAATAATTCTAAGCACTTATTCGCTAGTCGCTGGTAAGATAGAGTCATGTCGGTTGTTTCATTATCTAGAAATTTTTCAGGATTTCCTTTGGGTGTTTTGATTCTGTTGTGCGGGTGGCAGAGGATGCACCATTCCTAGCAATGCCACTAGTAGCAAGCAGGTTATAAACTTTGGCATCCCTTTACCCTTGTTGAACAACAGATTCCGTTGACTTCAACTTCTGCGCCACAAGTGCGTAAAGGCTCATCCGCGCTTCTGCGGCTTCATTTGCCAATGCGTGATAAAGCTGTGCATCAACGGGGAGATTGACCGGTCCCTCGTATCCTTCTCGCGACGGTGCTTTGGGAACAGGAACACCATCCTCATGGTAGCATTCTTTCATCAACTCCCATGCTTCTTTTAGTTCAATTAACGCTTCAGTGGGGGTTGGTCCGAAAGCCGAAACATTAGGGAGTTCGACAAGATGTGCGAGATAATCACCGTCTTCATCGAGGAAAATGTTGACTGCGAATCCATCAAAGTCATCGTGATTCTTATTCATTTTCTATCTCCTGATCATATTGTGTGAGAAATTGTCGAACTTGATAGCCTCTAGCCATAGAGCGATTGGGTTGGACAATCAGCCTGTATTGGCCGGGCGAATACCAAGCCCGGTGGCTTCCTCGCTGACGGTGTTGTGTCCATCCGCATTGACGCATTAGTCGTTCAAACTCTCTAAATTTCAATCCATTTGGATTTTGCCGAGCTCTGTTGAGCAAGACTTCTTTTCGATTCATGCCGTAATTTTATTCGGTCAATGGAGATGTTCAACCATTTCGGTGCTTCGCAGTGCAAGCTGTCCCACAAAATCGGGTTCTTGGGGAGGTTCCGGGAAGAAGAACATAGCGACAGGACGTTTATATTTGTCAGCCAACTTTTCAAGTTGAACATAAGTCGGCGCAGCTGCCCCGGACTCCCAGTTAGAAATGGTAGAGGTATCCCTATTTAAGGATTTGGCGGCTTCTTGCAGGGTATACCCTGAGCGTTCTCTCGCCCATCTTACTATGTCGGGATTAATCCCTTGAATGTATTCAGCCATGATAATCTCAGAGATGAGAGTCTTGTATGTTCGTCGGTGATGACCATAAAATGCCGGTATTAAGATGCGAAATCACGGTATTATATCATATAGGGCTTACGTGCTTTATTATAGTGAGTCAATTTACGGGTATCGGTAATTGTGTGCTCCAGCGGTAAATCTTGGAAAGACAATTTATGATTGAATATCTTCTTCACAAATAAACGCGACTGTTACACCATTTCGCTGGAGCGCGTCCCGGAAATCTAACCACTTGTAATCCACGGCTTGCAGGATGGGCGGTTTTTCTGGATGTGCAAGTGCAACGGCGATAAACTTCCGATCATCGGGGTCGAAATCCTGTAAATCGGGATCAGTTGGAAACTCTTGAAATTCATTCTCTAAATTATTGATGGGGGTGATAGGGACTAGGTCACACCGTTGCAGGTTTGCCCAATTTCTCAGTGTCCATTGGAGAAACCTATCACCAACATCCGCTCCTGTGGAATGGAGATTTCGCGTATATTCGCCAAGTATTTGCCAGTCATCATCGAGTGCTAATTTTACCTCACCACGCATAATCTCCTCCAGTTTCTCGGCACAGGTTTCCACGCAATCTTCAGATGCTTGTTCTGACAGGCCGTTAGCAACCACAGCGACGTTAGTATCTGCAACAACCGTCATCATTTGCTCGCTTTCCGTCGCTGCATCTCGACTTTGGTCTTTTTAATTAACTCTCCCGTTACATCGCCGAAGAAATCTTGGGGCCAATTCGTAATGTTGCCATACTCGTCTATGTTGAGTCGTTCAATCTCAGAGGTGCCGTCGTTGACTTGGCAGAAATAGAGTGCTGTATCCTCCGCAGGAATCTCCTCCTCGGCGATGCGTCGTTGCAAGCGACTCAGCAAATACTCGCTATGAGTCTCAAGGATAATCTGGATATTCCGGTTTTTCACAACGTCGATGAGAACATCGGTCAGATCCGCCTGCGCTTTCGGGTGCAGATGTGCTTCAGGCTGTTCAAGGATGAGGATTGAACCTTCCGGCACGTAATAGCAGAGTGCAAGCGTCGGCAGGATTTGGAATACCCCCGAACCGATGTCTGTGAGCCGGACTTCGGGACCGTCCTTGTACTGTCTGAGGCGAAATTCGTAATCCTTTTCTCCGTCAGGATCCGCTTGGAGATGGTAGGAATCGATCAGTTCAAGTTGCTGTAACCATTTCAGTATCTGTTCATCGGTCGAGAGGAGTTGAATCCGTCCAGAGAGCAGTGCGGCAATTGCCTGTTCGCCATACCGCCCTACACCTTTCGGATGTTCTCCCGCGTATGCGTAGCGGTGTCGAGGTGGTTCGCGGAGCGGACTGAGATGGTGGATTCGGGAAAACAGGTCTTTGAAAGCTCGTTCAAACGACAGAAAGGAGGTGTCCGGCACCTTCGCCGATCCGTCCCGAATCCCATAGCATCGAAATGGGAATGAAGAGAAGGCACCTTGCATACGCTGATTGGGAGGACAGATCAGTTTGTATTGACTGTCAGAATCCCGCACTATCCCAAAAAATTCGTATCCATCGGACATATAGCCAAAGCCATCGACGGCAACGGAATCCTCCCCTGCACTGATGATAGTGGTTGAAAAAGAGAGTGCCCCAATTTCAAGGCGATTGGAACTCCGAGGGGGTCGCGGTAGCGCCCCTCCGGGCGATCTCGCTCCACCGATAATTAGTTTTTCAGGCAATTGCCACGACACAGAAATGTCGAGGCTTAAACCCGACTTGTGTCGATGGATGACCTCATTAAAGTTAGATAAGTTGACGACCGATTCCTCACTGCCGAAGTCTATTACCCCGTTCCAATCTGATGGGCGCTCCGCGGTCTGCTTGAGCATGAGCAGCGTTTGAAAAATGCTGGTTTTCCCGGAACTATTCGCGCCGAAAAATCCGGTCAGTGGGGCGATCTGTAACTGACCCGTGTTCTCCCACGACTTAAAATTTTGGGTACTGAGTTCGGTAATCATAACAGATGCCTCGCTGTCTTTTCTGTCATTATGCTTTGCATGTCTATACACATTGCGCTCCTCTGGAGCGCGGTCTCAAGGGTATTAGCATTCTATAGATATATAGCTCCTCTGGAGCGAAAGATAAAGCACTTTGGCTTTAACGGAAAACCGATAGATTTTTAATGCCCAGGGTGTGTCGACATTTTGCTATCGCCAATTTATGGTAAATTTTAGAATTACTTAAACGCTTCCAATCCACAGCCAACCCCCTAAATCCTCCTTGTCAGGGGGACTTGGGAAACCTCGTAATGGTCGGAGTTATTGGTATATGTCTACTTATTTTTCTAATTCACCATAATTAGACACTGCTAATCGGCGCAGTTGGAAACAGCGCCTACCAAACACGGAGAGCGAAAGTGTCTATTTATTTTTATGATTCACTATAATTCGATGCGCTGTCCTGTGTGTGCGGATTCATGCAGTCCATCGATCGTGCGCATATTCGCTAACGCGTCCGATATTGGTAGGAGCTGCGGCTTCCCGGTGGATATGGCTTCGCAAAGGCTCAAGAGCTCAGCGGCATACGGATTGACTCCTTCGACCGTCACCGTCTCGGCTTTTCCCTCTCGTATCAACGTGAAGCTGCACTCACCCTCGCTGTTTCCCCATGCTTTGGGCGCGACGATTGTTCCTTCCGTGCCAGCTATCTCATAACACTCACGCCATGTCCAACCGAAACTGCAATCAAATTGTCCGGTAACGCCGTCCCCGAAATCGAGCGTTCCAATCAAGGTATCCCATACATCGCTAATTGGCTCAAACTTGCCAGTCGCCCAGACAGATTGCGGTTCTGTTCCAACCATGTAGCGGATAACGTTGATACAGTAGCATCCCAAATCCATTACCGCTCCGCCACCCTGATCGCCACGCAGCCGCCAATTTGTTCGATCTGTCAGTCCTGTCGAGAAAGAGGAGCCTGCAAAACGGACATCGCCGATCGCACCGTCGAGGATATGCTGCTTGACGGAAAGCGTTAGGGGATGGTGACGATACATGAAGCCCTCCATCAACAGGACGTCTGCGGAGGAGGTGACTTGGACCATCTGTTCAAGCTGCGTTGTGTTGATAGCAATCGGTTTTTCACAGAGAATTGCTTTCACCCCGCCACGGACCCCTTCTAAGATGTGCTTGAGATGGAGTGTGGGCCAAGTTGCGACTATCAGGACATCTGGCTGCTGCTGTTCAAGCATCCGTCGCAAATCGTTGTAAGTATTTTTAACGTTGAACTGCTCTGCGAAGTTTTTGACCGCCTCGAATTTGACATCGCAGGCACCGACGAAGTCAATCTCTGGCAGGTTTTGCGAGGCGCTTCCGTGCGCTCTGGAAATCCCACCGCAACCGACTATGGCAACTCTGTATTTTTCGCTCATTGTTTCTCCTTATCAACCGAGTGTGGAACGCAAATCTGCGTTCCCTACACCAACTACCCTCATCCTATAGTGGATATTGGTACTGGTTCCCCCGTCTCACTTGACTGGATCGCTGCCAGTGAAATTGCTAGACTCTTAACAGCATCGCTGTAGGGACTGAGAATCTTAGACGCATCACCTAGACGGATAGCATCAACAAATACCTCGTCAATGCTTGGTCCCGGGGCAGTTTTCGTGACAACCGCTCCATTTTCTCTCACATCCAAACCACCGACGCCCCAGTGGATGAGCTGATTCTCATACAAGATATCTAACACGTTTGCATGGGACCAGTCCCCCGAATCGTAAGACCAAGAGGTCGTCAACGATCCAACCGCACCGTTGGCGAATTTCATTGTCACGCAGTTATTGTCGGGGCAGTCAATCTCTTTCAACGCGCGGTTTGCACTGATTGCGTAAACCTCCTCCACTTCCCCGATGAGGTAACGCATCATGTCAATGGTGTGGGTTGCCTGCTCCAAAATCTGCCCACCGGATTTGCTCATCTGGCGCTGCCAAGAGTTGGGATCGCCGCGTCCACTTCCTGACCAATATTTGCCGATGACGATGTTAACAACTTTCTCGCTGAGCACCTGACTTGCCAGTTGCGTTGATCCGAGATAGCGTAGTTGATAACCGACACAGGTGATGATACCGGCGGCATTCGCCGCTTCCTCAATCTGCCGAGCGATCTCCATGTTGACCGCTACCGGCTTCTCGACAAGAAATGGCAATCCCCGTTCGATTACGTCCAGTTCCGGCGTCCCGTGTGCAAACACCGGCAGGCTAAGGTAGATGCCATCAAGGTCGTCGCGTTCGAGCATGAGGTTGTGATTGGTGTAGGACTGGGCGTTGTAACACTCGGCGGCGTCCTGCGCACGTTCTTCCTGAACATCGCACGTCCCCACGATACGCACGCCTTCCAACTCGGAAAGGCGTCGCATGTGTCCATTGGCGTTGCCGCCACAGCCGATAAAACCGATTCTGACTTCTTGCATTGCGTTCCTCTTTTAATTCATGATTGAATTTTCCTTCTCAAATTGTAGCAAATCGGAGCCTGTCCGTCAATGCCTTTGTAGTAAGTACGCCTTGTAATTCTTCCGTCTACTACACACCGTTGCGATTTACGAAAAAAACAGAAGTTGAATGACAGTAAAAGTTTTCCGTCAGAAGCGAAAATCTTGGACGTAACAGGCAGTTAGATCGATTTCTCATTATTCTTGGTTAGACGTTTCGTCGTAGTTTCCGTCATAGAAATTAATTATAAATTTCAGCGGACATAAAAAGAACGCTCATGTTAAGAAATCGTGCAACAGAAACCGAGTTTTGAAGAAAAAACTCGGTTTCTCTCCGTACTTTGCACTTTCTTTTTAGATGAGCCAAAAAGAAAATTGACAGGAAATGACTTGAGAGATAATATTTAGTTATAGGTTATTAAGCAAGTTTCAATATTAAATACGCACATTTTACATCGATGGCGGGCGGGGAAACCCCGCCCCTACGGGTTCGACACCTACTGAGAATCGAAAGTTTATTATTCAATATTGCTTAAGCAAGTTTCAATATTAAATACGCACATTTTACATCGATGGCGGGCGGGGAAACCCCGCCCCTACGGGTTCGACACCTACTGAGAATCGAAAGTTTATTATTCAATATTGCTTATCATGGAAAACGAGGAAGCAAGTCGGTGAGGCAAGAGAAAAGAGCAGCTAGGAAGCTCAATTTTCAATTTTTATCGTTTGGCAGCTTATCCCGATTCTTCAGTTGGATTGGTCTGTTTTTGTGTTCTCTGGCGGCGGGGAATGCTTATGCAGAGGACTATTTTGACAGGATAACGGTCGCCTCAAATGGTCGTTTGACGCGGTTTGATCGTGATCGCATTACGGTTTATACGGATACTCCCCCATTTGAGTCAGACGCTTACAACGAAACACTGAGCCAATCACTGTCACTATGGGAAAAGGGAACTCAAGGAAAATTAAAATTTGAATTGACACCGGACGCTTCTGCCGCGGACATTCGGATCAAGTGGGCATATCAGCAAGACAGACGACAAAGCAGCGAATATGTCGGCGAGGCAATGCTTATCCGGGGAGCGGAAAGATTTCATGTGGAAATTGAGGTTTCGCTCCGAGACCGAACGTCGTTGAAGCCCCACCCACCTAAAATTGTTCAAACCGCTTTGCTGCATGAAATTGGACACGCCATTGGGCTATGGGGACACAGCGACGATCCGAACGATGTGATGTATTTCGCCTCAACTGCGAAAGCACCGACAACGCGCGATATTGCAACATGGACGAAGGTAAGCGAAACGCCTGTTGATGCTCCCTTTCACAAACGCGCGCTTCAGGCACTAGCGGTTGAAATCGAGGAAAATCCGGCGGTTGCAGGGAACCACTATCTCATCGGAATGGTTTACGCAGATTTAGGGAATTATCAGTCGGCTATTAATGCGTTTCAACGCGCGCTTGAGCTAGAACCGCAACTCGGCGTCTCATCGGTGGAAATTGCCCAGATCTTCCAAGAGAAAGGGATATATGATCAAGCAATCAAGCACTACACACAGGCGTTGAAAACAGCACCTTCAGCCGATGTTTTTGGTGCTTTGGGGACGCTATGGTTACTGCAGGATGAGTTTGATAAGGCGGTCAATGCCCTTCAACGTGCCCTCACTTTCGATCCGAATTCGGCTACGTTAAACCAGAATCTCCTAGCGGCATACCATCGTTGGGGTGTTCACTACATGAAGACGGACGAACTTTCAGAGGCGTTCACATGCTTTGAGCGTGGCTTAAAGCGATTCCCATTTTCTGAAATCCTGCTTTCTGACCTTGCTGCAGCACATACAGCCGCGGGCGAATACCAAAAAGCCTTGGACATCTATCAGCGGGTCATCCAGATTAATCCTAAATATACCGCTGCCAGAATTGGGATGGCGACCACTTTAAACAATTGGGGATCAGAGCACGCCCGTAATAAAAATTGGGAGCAGGCACTTGCCTGTTATGAACAGGCGTTGGGATACGATCCAGCGTGCCGACCGGCGCTTCAGAATCTGGGAGAGACGCTGATGCGAGTCGGTTGGGAGCAGGGAGCCAGCGGAGATATGGAGGGGGCGATTGGTACATATCAGAGGTTGATAGCAGTTGCTCCCGACAATGCGGAAGTTCACAATAATTTAGGGGTCATCCACTTCAGAAAGCGGGAATACGGCAAGGCAAAAACCTATTTTGAAACTGCACTCGCTTTGGACGCAGATTATGATGAAGCACACGCAAACTTAAATTATCTACGGCGGGAATGGATCTATGACGTAATCAAACGGTGGCTCGTACCGGTGGCGATTGTTTTACTGGCGGGATTTATCTGTGCAAGAGTGCTAAGCAGGGAACGGAAGACAGCGCGTTCAAAACCGATGTAGGATAAATCTGGTGTGGTTCAGTTTGGGATTTCTAATTTACATTTGAAATCATCAGTGGTTCCATTCCCAACTCCACTACTTCACCGATAAGTTCTGCGGCATCCTCCCTGTTATGAAATCCTCCGATGGTTACACGGTACCACAGTCTCGATCGGATCATTACTTCGGTGAGATGAGTTTTCGCCCCCAATTCTAACGCTTCCAGTGAATCAACAAGCGATTCGGCATTCTTGCGATTTTGGAATGAGCCGACCATTAGGGTGTATTTCGGCGGCGTGCGGGGAGCCTCCACCTCTTCCTGCTTTTCTTGACTCGATGTTGCTACAACTTTACCTTCCCTATTGTCTAGGTCTTCTTTATGGACTCTGATGGTTGAAAATGATGCTTCACCGGTGCTGCGATTACCCGCAATATCATGGACTGTCAGTACACATCGATAGGTCGCTTTTTGAACGTTATCCGATTGCTCCCAATTGTTCCAAACAACGGTATCGGACGGTTCGCCTTCTTCATCAATGCGATGAACCAATTTCTGATCTGCATCGAAAAATTGTAGCTCCCAACGGGCAAGTGGATTCAGATCTGACGCTTGGAGATGCACCTTTGGCATTTGTAGAACTCTCTCTTTGTCGGAGGCGGAAAAGACAGGTGGTTCTGCGGCTATCTCAAGTGAGGCGGGTGTGGTGTCAACAGTGATTGTTACCTCACTCTGCAACTGACGGTCCCCTAGCGTATCAACGGTGAACCACTGGGCAGCGTATGTGCCGTCGCTCACCCGGTTACCTGCGTCATCTTCTCCTTCCCATACTATCTTTGTCGATGGTAAACCGGTGCCGGCGTAGCGCTGAAGAATCCGTTCCAATTTATCTGTATCGCTGCGCTTCTGAATCTCTAGTTCCCATGCTACTTCTTCTCCGACTTCCAGATCAAAGATGATTTGATCTTTCACGCCATCTCTGTTAGGGGAGATTATTTTTTCTGGGATACGCAGCACAGCGGGAATCGGCTTTGGCATGACAATTGGTGCGGGCTGCGTTGGTTTAGCAGGCGGGGCTTCAACGACTGGGGGCAGTGAGACTTTGATCCCAGCGTCGCCTTCTCCCCAGCGTAGGGTGGCAGAGATCCAGTGCATCGCGCCATCCAACTCATTGCCTCGGACATAAGCGTAGTCAAGTTGGCCGGAGGGACTCTGAATGCTTAGACCTGTTGACCATTCACCCGTTGTAAGTCGACTGGGAACCGCTGTATATCCCAATCGCAGTCCTAACCCTTTCTTAAACAACCAACGTTCGATGCCGAGGTGTGTGCGCAGGCGGTCTCCAAAGCCGATACGTGTGTCGTTGTGCAGCACAAAATCTCCAGATAAAATAGTAAACTGATTGAAGGAATGAGCCGCTCCAAGCCGTGTTACGGTAGGTATCCTCCCGATAGTTTGGGCGTTTTCCCAGATGTGTCCGGCGAGGTCTTCAAGAGCCAAACCGAACGTTATTTTTTCCCCAGGGCGGTTCAGTTGACGAACATAGCGGATACCGAGGTCGAAACTCCAAGCAAACCGTGGGGTAGCACTTCTATGCCGATAGTGACGCAGGTTTGTGCCCGCGGCAATACCATTTCCCAAGGAAGCCCCATATCCTAGTAATACCATTCGGTTCTTTTCGGTGTCATTTCCCCAACCATCAAACCACGAGGAGACTGAGAAATTCCCTACATCTGTTGAAGCGATTCCCAGCTGCTGCGGATTTAGCCCCAGCGAGAACGCCCCTTCTCGATCATCGGCTGATTCGGGGAAAGGGAGTCCAATGAGAGAGAGTTCTGTTGATTCCAATAAACCGAGCGATGATGGATTCCAAAATGGGCTGTCACTTGATGCAGGTCCCGCTGTGAATGCGCCTCCCATTCCTATGGCGCGCGCGCTTGTTCCGACGAAGACTTGTCGATTCTTGATGCCCGATTCTGCCCCAGCGATCGATACACTGAAGACGAGAAGATAAAGTGCACTTAACGCCGCGCTCATGAGATTTCTCTGGATTTTCATGCCGTGCTACTCCATTATTTTATGTTTTTGTTAAGCGATTGACTATCGATTAGGATTAACGCCTATCTTCTAATAATTGATACAGAAAACAGCGTACCGAAAGAAATCAGTCCCCGACTGATGGGCAAATCTCCTCATGGTACACTGCTTCTAGACGGAAAAGATTGGGTTTCGGACATAAAAAAAGCGAGGACTAGTCAAGCGTATCGTGCTCAACAAGCTCTCGCTTTGGGAGTAAACTTCATACCGTATCTGTTTGGTGCACCGGGAGGTCCTATGACTTAATTATATCCTTGTATTGCTCAAAATAGGTTCGTGTTGCCTGCATTACTTTTGGTGCTAGCAAAAGTGTGGAGATCATCGTCGGGATTGCCATGAGGGCGAAAGCACCGTCGATGAGACTGATTGCTGCGTCCAAAGAGACCACAGCAGCGACCACCATCAATGCCACATAGAAGTAGTTGTAGATATGCTGACGTTCAGCACCGATTAAGAATCCCATACATTTCGCACCGTAGTAGGAGTAGGCAAACATGGTGCTCGTGCTGAAGCATACGACACAGAGGGTAAGCAGATAAGGGCCGAAGCCGGGCATCGCTTTGTTAAAAGCCATCACTGTAAGGGTGATGCCGTTGGCTTCGCTGGTCTGCCATACCCCCGATGTGAGAATAATGAGTGCTGTAATGGTGCAAACAATGAGCGTATCAATTGCGGGACCAAGCATGGCGATAAGTCCTTCTCGGACTGGCTCGGTGGTTTTGGCGGCACCGTGGGCTAAAGCTGCAGTGCCGATCCCAGCCTCGTTGGAATATGCCGCCCGACGTATACCCGTCATGATAACGGCACCAATCGCTCCGCCGGCGACTGCCTGTCCGGAGAAAGCATCTGTAATAATTAGCCAGAGGCATTTTGGTATATTGGCGTAATTAACGGCAAGAATCCACACAGCCGCTGCCATATAGAGAATCAGCATCCCCGGCACTAGCTTTGATGCGACTGTGCCAATCCGTAGAATACCACCAAATATAATGAGTGCGACGACTCCGGCGATGATGATGCCAGCTATCAGATTAAAGGTCGAGTGCGATTCCCCAATCCACCCGTTCGGAATAAAGATAACGTCCCGGAGAATTTGTACTAGTTGGTTTACTTGGAACGCGGGTAAAGCACCTATCAGGGCGGCTACACAGAAGAAAGCACCTAGAGGTCTCCATTTTTGTCCGAGACCCTCTACAATTGCATACATAGGACCGCCCTGCGCTGTTCCCCGGCTATCCGTTCCTCGATACATGATGGCGAGGGTACAGGTAAAGAACTTCGTTGCCATCCCCACAATGGCACTGAGCCACATCCAGAAAATCGCACCGGGTCCACCCACCGTTACAGCGACCGCCACACCGGCAATATTTCCTACCCCAATCGTTGCGGCAAGGGCACTAGATAGTGCCGCAAAGTGCGAGATATCCCCCGGATCACTGGGATCGTCGTATTTGCCACGCAATATGTCGATGGCGTGCCTGATAAACCGAAAAGGCACAAATCGGGAATAGCAGAGAAAAAAGGCGCCACCTCCCAAGAGCAGGACCAGTAGCCACGGTCCCCAAGTTACATCAGCAAAGCCAATTATAATTTTCTCGATTTGTTGCATACTGTAAATCCTTTCTCATGTTGGGTAGGGTTTCCTACTTTTACGACACAGTTGGGTTACATTGTTGAGATCCGTTCTTCGCTGCGTTTCCCACGCCTAAAGATAAAAATTGACACGATATTCCATGTATGCTACGATAAAAAAAGTGGCTTATGGTAAGATAGGCCGGTGACTGTGCTATCGTTAATCTGTCTCAGTCCCTTTTTCAGTCGGTAGGCCTGCCGCCTTCCAGCCCCGGAACCCGCCCGTTAATACGGAAGCGTTCTTGTATCCCATAATTTGCAAGGTATGGGCGGATAGGGAACCGCGGGTGTTGCCGCCACAATGCGCCACGATGTGTGTGTCCTGATCCGGGACGAGTTCATCAATTTCTAGTTCAATGGCTGCACGGGGTAGTGAGGTGGCACCGGGTAGGTGTTCTGCCTCATGCTGATCTTGATCGCGTACATCTAAGATAACAACAGGTTCGTTGTTATCGATAGCCGCTTTCAGTGCTTCTGCAGAGGTGTGCCCGATTTGTTCTTGGGCTTCAGCGACGAGCTGTTCCAGAGTTTTTCCACGCATAATTCCGATCTCCTAATATAAAAGTGTCGTGTGCATCGAGATATGTCGAGTACATAAATATGAATATTGAAGTATTCCATTTCATCATTCGATGGTAAATGGTCGCATTTTAGCACAGGACTCAAAGATGGTCAAGCTAGCCCGAACATTTTTCACTTCTTTGATTGGATAAAGATTTCCAATTTACTTTATGGAAGGTTCTTACCATTCCTGATATTACGTCAATGACGGTTCTATTAATGGAGGTTTTTTGATGATACAATCACTTCAACAATCCGTTCAATCGGTAATTGATGAAGGGCGAATTGGCAGCCCTGTGTTTTTACGCTGCATTGTGCAGGCACCGATCGAAGCCGCGGACACTGTGGGTGGGATTGCCGCCTTGACTGCGATTGCCAATAACTGGATGCCCGATCCGCCGGAACAGGTCTACGCTCTAGACAATGCAGATGGAACACAGATTACCGCTATGGTGAAGTATGCCGGCGGGCAGTCTGCGCTGCTCAGCGTGAATCGCCTGCCCGCGGGTGGAGAGATAACTGTCGATTTAAGATTGGTTGGAAACAACGGGATCATCTATCACGAGACGCCCACGGGACCATATCGCCTGATGAATCCATCGTTCAGCTTCAGTGGTGGAGAGGATTTAATAGACATGATTCGTCAGGGATTAGAAACAAGACAGCCTATCAGCGTGACGGAGGGTTAAAATGGGAAACGGAAAATATGGTGTATTGGTGCTTGGTGGACGACGGACGCATCAGGAAAGTTATGCGCACTGCTTTGCAGATGATGAACGGTGCGAACTCATCGCAGCCTCTGATGAACTTGATGCGCCCCCTGAATATGTTAAATTGAACCGACAACTTGCCGAAGATTTGCAGATTCCCTATATTCCGGATTTAAATGAGGCATTGGCGCGTGATGATGTTCATATTGTCAGTTCGTGCGTTCAGAACGAGCGGCGCGGGCGCGTGAATGTGAAATGTGCGGAGGCAGGGAAGCACCTATATTTGGATAAACCGTTGGCGATGAGTGTGGAGGATGCACAGGCGATTACAGCGGCGGTGGAAAAAGCCGGTATCTATAACCAGATGTTCAGCAATATGCACACCCCTTGGGCGCAAGCAGCTAAAAAAGCGTTGGACGAGGGTGAAATCGGAGAGCTCCGTGCTATCCACTGTGATGTGCTTTTTGCTAAGGGACATGTTGGCACTGCGCCGGTGGGTCACAAAAGGGTAGAAAAACCGATCGTTGATAGATACACCTTTATCGAGGCGAAACGGGAGATGTTTGATGTTGGCGTCTATCCCGTATCACTGATTAATTGGCTGACACAGAAACGGGTTCAAACCGTTTTTGGTACAACTGCCAATTTCTTCTTTGAAGAACATATTGCCTGTGGTATTGAGGATTTTGGTGCAATAATGATGACGTTGGAGGATGGCGTTGTGGCAACAATCATCGGTGGACGTGCAGGGTGGCTGAGCCATCCCAAGGGTGGAGTTCAGCGGTTACATCTAATTGGCACGAAGGGCGCATTGGCATTTGATGGGGCGCAACCGCGTCTCGAAGTGTTCGCCGACGAAGAACCGTTCCAACAGACGCCGCCGCATCCGATGGATCCGATGGGCATGTGGTCGAGCACACAAACTGAATCGGGAATGATCCCTAAACGTCAGTGGATCGCCGTGGATCAAGGAAGCGAAGGTCAGGGGCCAGATATGAGAGGGTTTGTGGACTGCATCGAAGCGGGGAGAGAGAGCGAAATGAACGCCGCGGTCGCCGCACAATCGGTCGCTGTTATTCGTGCAGGTTACGAATCTGCAGCCAGCGGCGAAATCATTACGCTTTGAAATTCAACCGTATGTTAGCCCCTTAAACCTCATGAATAACTGAGTTAGCATTTTGCACGCCGCCTTTTACGTTTCACGCATTACGTTTTACTTACAATGGAGCATAGCCATGCGAACTTTTAGTCCCAATGTTAACGGTTTCCACGATGTTTCCGATCAGATGATTGATAATCTGCGTCGCCGGGCAGAGGCACATTTCCGTCGGCAGGAAGCCGAAAAAGCAGAATTGACATCAATCGCTGCTTTTGAGGAACACCGCAAACGGGTGCGCGATCACTTTATGACAGCCATTGGTGGCTTGCCCGAAGAGCGGACGCCGTTGAATGTGCAGTGTACGGGCAGTCTCGACCGGGGTGGGTTCACAATCGAGAAGTTAATCTACGAGAGCCTACCCGAATTTTACGTCACGGCTGCATTGTACATCCCGAAAGGTATTGTGTCTCCCCAACCCGCCGTGGTCTTTGTGCACGGACATAGCGATCTCGGAAAGTCCTATCCGACCTATCAGGCAGTCTGCGTTGACCTTGCTGCCAACGGCTTTGTCGTGCTTGCGGTCGATCCGCCGGGACAAGGCGAGCGATTCCAATATTTCGATCCAGAGAAGGGGGAGCGCATTATCGGTGGCTGCACAACGGAGCACACCTACGCTGGCTTACAGTTTACGCTCGGCGGCGCTAGCATTGGTCGCCATTTTATCTGGGACGTTATGCGAGGTGTTGATTATTTGGAAACGCGCCCGGAGGTTGACCCAACGCGCATCGGTTTAACTGGAAACTCGGGTGGCGGCACCCAATCTTGCTTGTTAATGATGAGTGAACCGCGTTTTGCCATATCTGTTCCGTGTACTTTCATGATGACGCTGGAGTCGTACATGAAAACGGGGCAGGGACAGGACAGCGAGCAGATTGTGCCGGGGTGTTTTGCCAACGGACCCGACCACGACGATTATATCACCGCTATGGCACCGAAACCGGTGCTCGTCGGTGCGGCAGCCTACGACTACTTCCCAATCGAAGGTGCCATCGAAGCTGTGGAAAGAGCCAAACGAATCTACGCCTTCTACGGTGCCGAAGACAAAGTGGATATCGCGATTGCTCCGACACGGCATGAGTATTCTCCTCAACTCCGTGAAGCGTGTGTCAACTGGTACAAGCAACATTTTCGGGATGAATCGCCCGACTTTACGACCGGGAAACCGGAAACTTTGGCTGATGAAGCACTCTGGGCAACACCGAACGGTCAGGTACTTGATCTATATCCTAACAGCAGAACGGTGTTCGATCTTAACAGGGAACGCCTAGACGTATCGCATGTTCCCCAATCTGCTATTAACCATGATATAGGCGACGGGGGAGGCGAAACTAAGGGGATGCGGGAGACGGTCACGGAGATTCTGGGAATTCCGAAGGGGCGTGAGCATAAGATTTATCCTCGCATTGTGGCTGAAAACATCGTTGATGGCTACCAGATAGAGGAGATCTTTTTCTTTAGCGAGCCTAATATTGTGGTTACCGGGATCTTCATCCATCCACTTGAAGGGACCGCCATTGAGCAGACAGATCTGATCGTATTCGAGAATGGTACAAACGACAACCCAGACAAACGGGAATGGCTCGAAGCGAGGCTTGCCTCCGGGCGACAATTGTTTGTCTTTGACCCGCGCGGCATCGGTGGTGTACAGGTGCGTTCATTCAATCGAGATGTTCATCCACATGACGGTGAGTTTAAACTTGGTTCGGATGCGATGATGCTCGGTATCTCGACGATGGGCTTACGCGTCTTCGACATCCTGCGCGGATATGACTATCTTCGCACACGGGAAGATGTCGATCAGATTGGATTATATGGTATCGGGAAAAGTGCGTTCTACGCTTACTTCGCTGGTGCGTTAGAGGATGGATTTGTATCTCTCGAATTTGAAGATCTGCTCTACTCGTATCGTAACCTGACGGACACGCGCTACTACGACCAAGAACGCTACGACCTCGAAGTGATGGCGTGGGGGATCCTTCGTCACTTTGATCTAGTTGACTTAGCACCGTGCTTTGGCGATCGGTCCGTCCAATGGATTGCACCGAGAGATGCGAAAGGGAAAGTCTTGACGGATAAGGTGTTTGATCGGGACTTTCTTGCCGTTGCGAGGGAACGCGGATATTCGGGTGAAGTGACGAGAACGTAAATTTTAGAGCGAGAGAGGCGTACCCCGGCTGGAAGCACTCTTATTTAGTTTTCCTATTGACGCTCACCTAGGGGAATGTTATACTGCGCTAAATCGCTAAATCGAAAATGGAAAGCCGTTATCGGTCTACTCCCTACGAACGGATTTAGGACTTTGATAACGCGGAGGCTGTATGAATCGGAAGTTTATCCCGTTTTTAATGATTTTTTTTCTGTTGTTGGGATGCCAGTCCCAAGATCAGAATAGACAACCAACTTCAAAGCCGCAATCCCAACCGGAATCCCAGCCAAAAAGTCCACCGGCCGTTCCCGCTGTCGCTATCCTTCCTGAAGATTGGCCGATGTTCATGTACGATCTGCACTTTTCTGGCAGAAGCCCTGATCAGACGCTCAAACCACCACTCAAATTGCTTTGGAAATACAAAACCGGTGGGCCAATTCAAGCGAGTCCCGTTGTTGCCAATGGCACAGTGTACGTTGCCTCCACAGATCATAGACTCTATGCGCTCGATGCAAAGCAGTGGGGACTCAAGTGGAGTTTCAAAGCCGGCGGTATAATCCGATATGCACCAACGGTCTGGAATAACCGTGTCTATTTTAGTGCGCGAGACAACCATGTCTATGCTCTCAATGCTGAAACAGGTGAGTGGCTTTGGGAATTTCGGTCGGATACGTGGATGGATTCTCCACCAATCTTGTCGAAGGGAAGGCTATATATCGGGGCGTATACGAGGAAGATCCACGTCATTAATGCGATAACCGGTGAATTGGAATCACAGCCACAGGGGCGGGTGTATATTGACGGGGTTGAATACGTATGTTCACAAGGGCAGTTACGTCCCATGTCACCGCAGCATAATGTTAGCACTTGGCGAGAGCTTACACCTTTGACTTACAGTTATCCCGCAATTGCCAATGGAGTTGTGTATATCGGGGCGCGGGACAATCAAATCCATGCCTTGGACCTCGAATCACGGAAGCAGATTTGGTCTTATCCAACAAAAGGCTTTATTGATACGGCGCCAGCCATTTCCGACGGGGTACTTTATGTGACATCGGATGATGGGTATGTGTACGCCTTTACCAATCAGGAAGGTGAGGATCCTCACGTCCTAGTATCGGAAAATGATACCTCTCAACCGCCGCCGGAGGCAGATCCGGTCGGCATAGTGGTACGCGATCAAGCTCCCGTTTATACGGAAAACGATGCGGAATCTCCTATCAAACTGACCCTCAATGACGGGGTGGTACTCCCAATTTTGAATAAAACAGAGGGGTGGTATCAGATTGAACTTCCAAACGGCGAGCTAGGTTGGATGGACCGGGGTGGACTGGGTGAGTTTCTAGAAACGGATGACATCCAGTTCAATATAGCAGTCTGTAAGCACAACCGGACCTTGGCACTGATTGAAGGAGCGGAATATCCCCATTGGTCTCCCCGCGGAAAACGGATTGCGTTTTTGAGGCGAACCAACCTATCAGGGCAGTATTGGCGAGCGAGCGAGCTTTGGATTTCGGATGCGTGGGCAAAACAATCTCGGCGAGTACATAAAGGCGTTTTTTATAATCCCTATCTTTCGTGGTCACTCGATAGCAATTTTATTGCTTTTGAGGCTTACGATGAATCTAATGAGAGCTATATTTGGGCAATTGATTGGCAAACGTTGCGCGTGATTAAGTTGGTGCGGGGTGACGCACCGGCGTGGTCCCCCACAGCCAATCAAATTGCGTTTAGACGCTGGGAAGAGGGAACGGACGTCGTTTATCGGATTAATATCGACAAAACAGGGCTTATGGCGGTAGCGCGTGTTCCTATTGATGGACGAATTGTGCCGTTCAGCTATCTAGATCCGCCGGTATGGTCTCCCGATGGCAAGCGTATCGCAGTAGGGCTAGACCACCAACACTATCAGTCTGGACATTCTCGGATTCGTATTCATAATATAGACGGAACTAAATTCGGAGAGATTCCTACGCAATCTCAACGCGTTACAGAGCTTGAATGGTCACCGGATAGTTCGCATCTAGCCTACGTTCTTCGAGGCAACCCCATACCGGATCCTACACTTGACAAACAGTTGCACATTGTGGATGTTTCCGTGATGGAGACCGTTAGTGCTGGGCGAAGCAGGCAAGTTCTGAAACATACTTCCCCGTCATGGTCACCGACAGGAGATCGGCTTGCATACATGGAACGCGAGGATTGCATGGGGCTGCGCTGGAAGGTATGGATCTTGGATCGGGAAACGAACCGGACGTTGCCGGTTGCACGGACGACACTCTCTTTAACTTCTATTACTTGGTTGCCGGATGGTAAGCATCTATCCTTATGGCATACGTCAGAGTATCTGCGTGGTGGAGAGTACAAACCTGCCAAGACGAGGGGGTGGATTGTGGAGATTAATCAATGAGCGTATGGTGCGAGATTCAAGGAGTCAAAAACTCCTGTGATGGAAAGGGGTCGCAATGAAACAACTCATTTTTAATGACATCTACAGTTGGTCAATTTTTAGTGAAATGCGTCAAGTTGATTTCAACGGACATTTATGGGTGCGTCCTGAGGGCAACATTCTTATAGACCCTGTACCGATGATTGATTCAGATTTGAACCAGTTTGAGAAGCTAGGTGGGGCGTCGCTAATCGTGCTTACCAATAGTGACCATGAACGGGAAGCGAAATTCTTTCGGGAGCGCACAGGGGCGGATATTGTCATCCACGAGGCGGACGCCGCTAGTTTAGAGACCGCAGCTAACCGTCAAATCACCGATGGAGAAGAGATTGTGCCGGGGTTGCAGGCAATCCATCTGCGTTATGGAAAAAGTCCGGGAGAAATCGCGCTTTATTTCCCTGAAAAGCGTGCGGTGCTGTCGGGCGATCTCGTTGTAGGAGCACCGATTGGCTCATTGACGCTGCTAGCGGATGAAAAATTAGAAGATCCACCGAAAGCAGCGTTAGAGCTGCGAAAAATCCTCGCTTTGCGCTTTGATGCGATCTTAGTTGGAGATGGTCACTCGATTCTCCAAGATGGTCGCCAACGGTTGACCGAGTGCCTCCAACAACGTACAGATATCTACATTAATCGAATCAACATTGACGAGATTGATTGGGTGAAACGGGATGCACCAGAACCTTACGACTTTGAGGATAAAGACATCGATCCGCTCATCGGGGCGCAACTGCTGGGGTATCGGCTGATTCGCCTACACCCCAACAAGGCTAGCTTCCCAATGCACTTTCATCATTTCAGTGATGAGATGTTCTATGTTATGGAGGGAGAGTGTACGCTCAAAACTCCACGTGGTGATTTGACAATCACAGCGGGGGATTTCATTGCCTTTCCTCCGGGGAGGGCAGGTGCCCACAAAATAGTCAATACGGGGGACGCACCGTGCACGGTACTAGCGGTTGGGATGAATCAAGCACACGGTGTCAGCGAGTATCCCGATTCCAACAAAGTCTTCCCGTACGTTTCTGGTCGACTTTTCCGCAAAGATGATAATGTAAGTTACTGGGACGGTGAGGTGGAAGAATGACCGTTCCACTCGGAAGGGGGAGTTTTTGACCCTTTAGCTGGTTGTGTGGAACAGATCATGTGTTGCGTTCTGTTTTGTCCATTGGACGGGCGGAGAGGTCGGTTCGTGGGGGAATATCCCACGAGATATGACCGCACACCGGACATTCGAGTTCTGCTTCCACGAGATTTTTAAACGCTCCTGTCCGTCGCGGTTTTCTTTGGGTGTTGCACTGTGGGCAGCGGACAGATCGTAGATCGTGAGATTCACCGCGTCCGAAACGGGTCAAGAGATAGAAAAGTCCGCAAATCGCTCCAACGATAGCAATACAGCAGAGGATAAAAAGTAGGAAAGGGATAATCTCCATTCTTTCAAACCTTCTGTAAGCGCAGCACACTCAAACCGTAAACGATCACGCTTGGAATGGTGAAGTGGATTCGCTCTCCAAGCACTTCGTGATGGAGGGTAACCGACTCGCCTTTCTCCGGGTATAGCCACTCGACCTGTTGCAGTACGAACCCCTCCGGCACCTTACACTTGACTTGAATGGGCCCAGTTGGCTGAGGTGTTTCAATGTCTGCTTCTTCATCCTGCCGGTAATTGACCCAATGCAGCACCAAAGCGTCATGCTCTTGGGGCAGCCAAGCACGCACCCGAACAAACCAAGGGGCATCAGTTGCTAAGTATTCTTCCCCAAGCAGATTGTCCAGATCCCTAAGAAAATTTTGTCCGAAAGGGTCGTTTTCTATGAATGGATATACCAATAATTGTGCGCCACGTACTTCCACTGTGTTAGGTCCCCACCGTTCCCCGGTGATATAGCACACTCGCTCCTGTCCGCCGCCGTTGTGGTCCTCATCTGTGACTTTCCATTCTGCTAACAGGTCTTCAGGGTGTGGTTGTCCGTCAGGCAGATACTTGCCGGTGTCGCCGGTAAAGACGACCTTTCCGCCTTTTTCGACGAACTGCTTGAGGTACGCTCCTTCCTCCGGGGATAGACGTTTCACGTCGGGCAAGATGAGGACGTCGTAGTTAGCAGCACGCTCAAGGAGTTGTTCATCGAGGATAATGTCGAAGAGCAGATGCCTGTCTTCCAACAACCGACCAATCCGCTTGAGCGGTTCTAGACTATCGATTTCCTCCTCTAACTCGGAGCGACGCGGATAAACTAGTGCCATCTGCGCCCAGGTCCGGGCGGGATGTAGGAGGGTTTCGTGGTCGGCAAGAAAACGCTGATAGCGGATAACGGGAGCGTAGTAGTCCTCCACAGCAAAATCTGGATTTTCGTCGTAGCCCCAATGATACGCGAGTGCTGCGGCGTGGTTTGCTGCGGCTTCGGCAATCGACAGTCGCAAGCGGCGGAAATCGTATTTGTTGATGACAAAAGGTTTGCCACCGCTAGCCGCGTAAATGAATCGAGCGGGCAGCCCCATATCTGCCAAATAACCGTGCTTGATGAAACTCATCCCCTTATATCCGCCTTGACTATACCAGATATAATCCTCATCTTTTGCCCATAACGCGCTCGGTAGGAGACTGCGCTCGTCATGAGCCATGAAGTCGTACTTGTGATACCACTGCGCTAGCAGAAGATCGGGATTCAACGATCGACCGTGTGCGATGTATATTTCGTCTAGTGCTTCTTTGCGGCGCAGGTGGGTTGCACGATTAATAGTTAGCTGAAACCGTCCCGCCAAACTTTCCGGACATGCTTGGCAGGGGGTTAGGAGATCTGTGACTTCGTCGAGGTCGTGCCTGCCAAAAATCCGTCGTAGGTCGGTAGTGTCGAAGGCTTCTTGCAGTTTGTCTCGCACATAATTTTGGCAATAACTGCATTGGCAGAAGTATTCAAAGTTATGATGCACATTGAATCCGTCTATCCCCAACTCAATGGCTTTCTTCACCATTGGCTTTAGGGTGGCAAGCCAGTACGGATTGCACATACAACCGCTATAGGTCAGATAGGGGCGGCCCTCGATGTCCCAGCGTCGTAATGCCCCGTCTATAAGCCGTTGTTGGGTATCTTCTGCACTGGCACAGGGAGCAGCACCTAGAAGATCGTCTGTCCAAATTCTCTCCCAGGCACCGAACAGCCCCTTTTCCTCTTCGTGATTTCCGTAGTTCCATGCCATACTCATCTGTCCGACGACCCGCGCGCCAGCCTCTTGGAGTTGAGGGATGAGTTCCGCTGCACAGGCGAGATTTTCTTCTACCCCGACTAGCGGCATCCCCACCCAGTGCCGATTAACTTCGGGATCGTCTGCCAAGCTGTAGAACATGGGTCCAAAGGTTCCTACCTGTACCACTTGGAGTTTTGCCCGTCTCACGTGCTCGACTAGATCTAAGCGTTCTGGGAAACTCCAGTGTTCAGCCATGCGGTTAAACCAGAAATTTTTAGCCATGTTTCCTCCTTGACCAAATCCTGTCTACGCAAACAGAATCTCAATAAGTCGTTATAGGTTGGGTTAAATGGTTAGGCGTGAATCCTCTCAACTACAATAGAGGTTTGGTCGTTCAGCCACACCGTTTTATAGACAGGTAGAGTGAAACCCAACAAAGTTTTTCATCGGGAAATGGTTTTCTGTAGCACGATCTGTTAGATTGTGATCCGAGGACGCAAACTATGGTGGATATTAGAATTAATGAGACACTTTCGATGCACAACTAACCCCCTAAATCCCCCTTATCAGGGGGACTTTTGAGACTTCGCTAAAGAGAGTAATATGCGGGCAGGCACAAGACCTGCCCCTACAATGGTTTTTTTTTGAATAACATTACCGAAATATTTACTTAAACATCATACAGTTTGCGCTACATTTGGCAGATTGCCCGCTGATTACAACGGATGACGAATTAGCAACATCAACATGTCATTTTGAATAAAAAGTCACGACGATCTATTTCTGCGTTCACTTAGCATCCGCTAGGAAAGCGCTTCTAATAGACGTGAGACATCTTCTTGGTTGTTATAGACAGAGGGAGAGATCCGCATCTTGTCCCCGTGGCGCATTGCGACATGAACGCCGGCGTTCCTGAGTTTTTCGATTGTTGTCGCTGGATCAGGAGCCATAAAAGTTACGATGGGGCTCTCGTTTCCCTTGGGAGTGATAGTCGGATAACCGAGTGCGGGTAGTTCCTCCATCAGGCGCTCGGTGAGCGTGCGCGCGTGGTTGCGGATGTTGTGAACACCCAACCGGAGGATGTACTTCAGGCTTTCCTGTGCACAAACGGCACCTTCGTAGGACGGATAGCTAACTTCGTAACAGGTAGGTCCGGGCGTTGGTGTAAAGGTATACTCGGCGACATCCGGGTTAGGATCTTCGACCCAAGGAGGGTAATTAAAACTTATGCCTCCGCAGTGCTGGGTGGGCTTTACAACGGTTCCTTGAAGATCTGATCGGACGTAGAGGAAGCCGAATCCTTTGACCCCCATCAACCACTTAAAGGTGGAGCACGCCGCGAAGTCGATGCCCATCGCTTGCACGTCGACCGGCACAGCCCCGACACCCTGAATAATATCGACATAGAGATAGGCGCCATGTGCATGGGCTAGGTCACTGATAGCCTTCACGTCTGAGAGGTAACCGTTGACGTTGGACACGAGTGTGATGGATACGAGTCTGGTGTTGCTATCAATCGCACGCTCCATGTCGCGATAGTCGATCTGCCAATCGCGGTGTTTGACGATGCGGAGGATCTTATCGTCCTTGATGTGCGAGGATGCCGATGTTTGTTCGCGCATTTTATAGTTGTAGAGTGATGCGCCGTAGTGCAGATCATGGGTGACGATGTTACCGCCAGAGAGGTGCTCCTGCATCCCGTTGATCAGGTTGCTCTCTGCCTCGACGGCACTGCGGGCAAAGGCGATGTCTTCCGGTTGGGCGTTGATGAGTTTGGCGAAGAGGCGCTTTGATTCATCGCGTGGTGCTGCCCAGGGGGGCCACCACGGTTCGCCTACCTCGTGCGTGACCCAGTCGATATAACGGTGCAGGGCTGCGGCAGAGTGAACACTAAGTGGATGTGATGAGGCGTTATCAAAGTACGCAGCGGTCCTCGCCCGTGGAAAGTCGTGGCGAACTGCGTCAAAGTCAGGTGTTCCATCCGAGGACGCAACAGATGTTGGCTGCTCGTCTATAGGAGAGAGTTGGCGATGATTCATGATAGATCTCCAACAATGGGATTGAGCGAGTATTTCGTACCGAGGAGGTGAGATAATCTCACATATTCACTAGGTGACAGGCTTGCAGCCGGCCCTTCGCGTTTTTTGGCACCTGCTACGTTGTATAAAGGGTCACAATATCCATGTCTGACAGCACATGTCCTTTTCCAACCTGCTGACCGGGAAATTTCACGGAACTTCCCCAAACTTTGGCGTGTTTCAATTTTCGGGCAATATCCTTGTGAATTTTGCGTGCAAAATCTTCGATAGTGTTATCGACAGGGATTATCACCGGTTTCTCATCGGGCTTACTTCCAGCCCGATTTGAACGTGGAAATACACGAATCAACCCTGTGGCTGCTCGCATGGCTTCTTTCAGTGCTTCAAGGTGCAAGTTCTGCTCTGCCGAGACCGCAACACTTTTGAATTGAGAGAATCGCGTCTGTACCGCTCTTAAACGGCTTTCGGCACCGGGATTGTCCACTTTTGTGTATACAATTAACAAAGGCTGGGGTAATTTTGTTTTAGACAATTCCGTTAGAATAATGTTCAATTCTTGTGGGTCAGCAGTTAGGTCATGTGCGATCATTAAACCATCGGCGTTCGCTGCCACGCTGAGTAAAGCTTGTCCCCCTCCTCGTCCCTCCGTCGCCCCCACGATTAGCCCCGGAATTTCAACCAATTGAATCCACAATCCACCGCAATCCACTCTTGTTGGTATGGGTTTCAACGTAGTGAAAGCGTAATCAGCAACTTTTATCTGTCTGCGGGAGAGTGCCTTGAGCAGTGCAGATTTTCCGGCGTTGGGGGCACCCACCAGTGCCATCTGAAAGTGCCCTTCTTTCTCAACAGCCAAAGTGTCTTTGTGTTGTACCTTCGCGCGCTTTTGCTGTTGTTGAATTTCTTCATTGAGAGACTTGCGAAGATCGGCATAGGGCCCACTGCGGTAGTTAGGTAACTCCTCAAGGATTCGATGGAGTTCCGCTTGTTTTTCCTTGCCCACCTTTCCCTTCAATCGCCTTTTGATTTTCTGCTTCATCACTTTGTGAGACATTGGCATAGTGCGTTCTCCATATCTGGAAATCGAAAGTATGGTTTAAGCAGATAAAACTCGCGTCAAGGACAAGAATTCACATATACTCAACTTTTTGAATTTGGTGTTGGAGGGGTGCCCGAAAAACGATGTTTCTGCGCTAAAGTTCTCACAACTATCTTATCAGTGTTCTATCAATTTTACAAGAAAAATACGAGGCGCTTGTTATTCCACTGTTTTATCACCAAATGTTGGGAAAGAGTGGTATAATAACTGTTCAGAACTTCTGACTGTTACACCAGTATCTATTCATTATAGAAGACTTGATCTATTACCACGGAGGTGTTTTTATGCCATTTGGAGGCAATGACTGGCTTGCGTTAACTCCGGAACCGGTCTTGGAACCGGAGATTCCTATTTGTGATCCCCATCACCACTTCTGGGATTTTCGGACAGAGCGCGTGCCCTATCAGCGCTATCTGCTCCATGAGCTAGCTGATGACGTGAACAGTGGTCACAATGTGCGTTCTACTGTGTTTGTTGAGGCGCGAGCGATGTATCGTGCTGACGGACCGGAGGAGATGCGTCCTGTCGGTGAAGTTGAATTTGTGCAAGGGTTGGCAGCCGCTAGTGCTAGTGGATTATACGGGCCTTGCCGGGCTGCGGCGGCAATCGTCGGTCACGCTAACCTGAACCTTGGAGAAGGTGTCGCACCAGTGCTGCAAGCGCTGCAGGCAGCCAGTCCGAACCGCTTTCGGGGCATCCGCCACGCCGTAACTTGGGATCCCCATCCGGAGGTAGAAAACACGAGTGCACACAGAATGGAGAGACAGTTAGCTACGGACAATTTTCGGGCTGGTGCCCGGGTTCTAGCAAGTATGGGGTTGTCCTTTGAGGCTTGGATGTATTTCCCTCAACTGCCCGAATTGGCAGATTTCGCCAAAGCGGTGCCTGACCTGACCATTATTCTCAATCATATCGGGGGTTTGCTGCGGGTGGGTCCCTATGCCAATCGAGACGACGAGGTGCTCACCACTTGGCGGAACGGCATCGCTGCCGTGGCAGAATGCCCTAATGTCAACGTCAAACTAGGCGGTATCGGAATGCCTCGTACCGGTTTTGATTGGCACGCCCGAACTAACCCGGCTGGCTCGGAAGAGCTTGCATCGGATATGGCACCATTGATGCATTACTGTATCGAGCAGTTTGGTCCCGACCGGTGTATGTTTGAGAGCAATTTTCCGGTGGATAAGGTGTCATACTCCTACAACGTGATGTATAATGCCTTCAAACGGTTGTCATCAGGATACTCAACTGACGAACGTGCTGCTATGTTTCATGATACCGCTGTGGGCGTATACCGGATAGATCTATAGTCTGGGACACCACATGCGATAATTACACATTTTACACATACTTTGCGGTGTTGTAAAAGAGCGGTATGAGGAAATTATGCAAATCAAAAATCCATCGGGTATCAAAAGCGGCTTAACCAACTACGGAGATCCGGAGTTTAGCGTCTACATCCGCAAGGCGTTCGCGAAAGCGATGGGATATTCGGATCAGGAGTTGGAACGCCCAATCGTTGGTATCATCAACACCTTTAGTGGTTTTAACAGCTGCCATCACAATTTTGCGGACCTTATTGAAGCGGTGAAGCGGGGAGTGTTATCTCACGGTGGGCTGCCGATTGAGTTCCCGACGATTTCACTTGGGGAGATGTTTACGGCACCTACCACGATGATGTTCCGTAATCTGATGGCGATGGATACGGAGGAGATGATCCGCGCTCAACCGATGGATGGCGTTGTTTTGTTGGGTGGGTGCGATAAGACAGTTCCCGCTCAGTTGATGGGGGCTGTGAGTGCTGACCGTCCGGCGATTTGTCTGGTTGCGGGACCGATGATTACTGGAGATTATCAGGGACAACGACTAGGGGCTTGTACCGACTGTCGTCGATTCTGGGGTGAGTATCGCGCGGGACGTTTGAACGCGGACGAAGTGGCTGAGGTCGAGAGTCGGTTATGTTCCAGCACGGGGACTTGCATGGTGATGGGCACCGCTAGCACGATGGCAGCATTAGCGGAGGTGCTCGGACTGATGTTGCCCGGCGGTGCTGCTATCCCGGCGGTGATGTCGGAGCGGCGTCGTCATGCGGAAGCGGCGGGTAGGACAATAGTCTCAATGATTAAAAACGATCTACGCCCGTCGAAAATATTGACAGAGCAATCTTTCGAGAACGCGATCCGTCTGCTGATGGCTATCGGTGGTTCGACAAATGGGGTCATCCACTTGACAGCGATTGCGCGGCGACTCGGCATTAAACTTGAACTCGCGGATTTTGATCGAATCAGCGATGAGACTCCGGTCATAGTCAATCTCAAGCCGAGCGGTGAGTATTATATGGAGGATCTCTTTAAGGCGGGTGGAATCCCTGTGGTGATGAAAGCGCTCGAAGATGTCCTCCACCGAGATGCCCAGACGGTGCTAGGGAGTACCATCAGGGAAAATCTCTCGACTGTGCCTCAACCGGCAGCGTGGCATGATGTTATCAAGCCCAGAGAAAAGCCACTGTTTGAATCTGGTACGCTTGCTAGTCTCTTTGGGAACTTAGCACCGGAGGGAGCGGTGATTAAACGTTCGGCTGCTTCGCCTAATCTACTGAACCATCGAGGCCCGGCGGTCGTATTTAAGTCACTGGAAGATCTACATAACCGTATTGATGATCCCAATCTACCTGTCACTCCAGAGCATGTCATTGTCCTACAGAATGCGGGACCGATTGGTGGACCGGGGATGCCGGAGGCAGGTTATCTCCCGATTCCAAAAAAACTTCTACGAGCTGGTGTGAGAGATATGGTTCGGATTTCTGACGCTCGGATGAGTGGTACGGCATTCGGCACGATTGTACTTCACATCGCTCCCGAAGCGGCTATCGGGGGACCGTTGGCGTTAGTGGAAGAGGGCGATATGATCGAGTTGGATGTCCCAAACAAACGGTTGGAATTGTTGGTGGATGACGCGGTATTAGCCGAGCGGAAGGAGCGGCTCGTCCTTCCTGAACCGCATTTCGATCGAGGCTATGGATTGCTATATACTCAGCACATTGAGCAGGCACACTTGGGCTGCGATTTTGATTTCCTTTAATTATACCTTCCCTCTCAAATTATTGTAGGAGAAAAGCAAAATGCTTGAAGAACAGTATCAAAAAGGTGTTGAGCAGTTTTCAAAAATGATTGGCACTGATAAAATAGATGAATTGAGGGAGAAATTTAGGTCGTTATCTCCGGATTTTGAAAGGTGCGTGATGGGAGTTGTTGGCGGTGAGATTTGGAGTCGCCCCAACTTAGATTTAAGAACGCGGAGCCTTTGTAGCATTGCAATTTTAGCGGCGTTGGGTCGAGTCAATGCCCTAGAACTGAACGTTCAAATGGCACTGAATAACGGTGCCTCGCGGGCTGAAATCGTTGAAGTCTTTTTTCAAGTCGCTGCGTATGCTGGTTTTGCTGCCGCATGGGATGGGTTAGAAAAAGTCAATGAAATCTTCAAAGCGTCTGATGCGTGATCGGTTAACTCTCGAACCAGCTATTTTGCAACTTCAACCCTCACGCTATGTTGAGGAAAGGAATTTTATATGCGTCAACCAACTCGCGTTGCGATACTTGGTCTTGGACAACGTGGACTTCAGCATTTGAAAGCCCTTTGGACGCTCCAAGAGGAAGGACTTGCCGAAATCGCAGCATTAATCGATGCTTTTGAGGAGAACCTCGCGGAGGCGAAACTCCAGCAATATGTGGATGGGTTTAAAATCGACGGCATCCACACCTCAACAGATTTTGGGAAGACTCTCGCGGAACTGTCGCCGGAGGCGATCTATTTTGCCTTACCGCCCGGGGTACACAACGGTGAGATTATCCAAGCGGCGAATGCAGGGGTACATATTTTCGCTGAAAAGCCGATGAGTCTATTTCTGAATGAGGCTATTGACATGGAACGTGCGATACAGGAAAACGGTGTTATCTCGACAGCGGGATTCCAACAGCGATACGATGCGCGTTATGAAGCTATCCACGACTTTCTAGCGGATAAACAACCGGTAATGACCACCATGATAGGCAATGGTGCGCTTGAAGGTCATTCAATCAAGCATACCAAAACTGAAACATTGGGGGGACCCACCAATCGTGTCTGGACAGCAAACTATGAATGGTCCGGGGCAAGCGTTGTGGAAGGGGGTATTCACCAAACGGATCTGATGCGGTATTGGTTCGGTGATATCTCATGGGTTGAGGCGAGTTATATCCACCGTGACGCATCGGACATCGTTGATGGCGGGAATAATCCGTATGCCTATAGCGTAAGATACGGCTTCGAGTGTGGTTGTATTGCCAATCTCATCCTGTCTCGTCTGCGACAAACTTACTATAGCGATGGCTACGAGAGTATACTCTGGACACACGGACATCTGAAATTTGAAGGCGACGATGTGGTCGCATACTACTATGATGGGTCCTATCCACCTGCCCAAACCCCATCAGTGGAATCAGTCCGTCACCTGCTGCCGACAGCCGAGCGTGTGGATCCAACGGAGCAGATCAGTCGCACTTTTCTCCAAGCGATTGAAACGGGGGATGCGGGACAACTGCGGAGTACCTTCGCGAGTAGCATGAATAGCCTTGCCGCAGTCCTTGGTGCAAACGCCTCAGATCAGCTTGACAGTGCACGGATATATCTCAAGGATTTTCTGGTGGACCCGAAATACGATCGTTTCCGCCGGAAGCCGAGTAAGAGATAATTCCATTCGCCAGAGAGTTAGCGAAATCGTATTCGCACATCGCTCATGTAAAGAAATCGTGCGAAGAAACCGAGTTTTGAAGAAAAAACTCGGTTTCTCCAAGCCGCTCTGCACTCTCTTTTGACATGAGCTTCGCACGTTAATGGGCTTCTTTTTACCATTGAGGCTTAGCGGGAAAAACGCATCGGAAGCCGGTCTGCAGAACACGCAAGTCGGGGGCAGCCTTGAAACGGTTACTCACGGTTAGACCTTTTGGCCCACTGTCCCATGCACCCCCACGCCAAACACGAGGGTCTCTTAAGTTGTGAAAATCGTCATCCAAAGGAATCAACCTACCAGCAACAGGATTGTTTCTCCGACTCGTGGCATAGAAATCTCTATCGTATTCATCGAGGCACCACTCCCATACATTGCCCACCATATCGTACAAACCGTAGTCATTCTGGGGAAATCTCTTAACGGGTGCGGGCCAATACCATTGATCACGTTCAGCTTCTCCACTATAATTGGCGTGGTCATGGCTAACTTCATTCCCCCATGGATATCGTTGACCGACTAGCCTACCTCGTGCGGCATACTCCCATTCAGCCTCCGTTGGCAGCCGTTTTCCCGCCCATTTCGCATACGCCATCGCGTCATGCCAACTCACATAAACGACGGGGAAATGCGGTTTGATTAACTGCCCGGCCGGCCCCGGATTCTCCCAGTGATATGGGACTCTATGTCCAGTTGACTCAACAAATGTCCTGTACATAGCGTTGGTCACCTCTGTCTCATCCATGTAAAAGGTGTCAAGATAGACCGTATGAACCGGACGTTCATCGCTTTGTCCTTCTCCAAAGTGGTCTCCCATCTCAAATTCGCCGGCGGGAATCAAGCGCATGACGGCCCCATCTGTTTCAAAACGTATCTCTTGCTGAACTGCCACCGGGATCGCTTTTTGATACACCTTAATTTTAGGCACAGGCGCGTTGTTTTTCACAACGAGCGTAACAAGATAATTTCCCGGTTTAATGTAAGTATGTTCAGCGGTCAATTTTTGACTATATTCAGTCTGTTCCCCATCTCCCCAATCCCATTTGACGGAGATACCGTAAAACGTGTCTTTGGATTGACCTGCATCGACGACGATATGCCCATTTTCCAGATACCCTACCTCTGTTAGCCTAACTTCGTTGGTCAATTCAAACGTCGCAACAAATTGATGGACGATAGCATCCACCGTGATAGGCGAGATATTGGTAACGTCACGACCTGAAAAGAGCAGTTGACCGTGTCCTTGATACACAACGATTCTGTCGTTTAAGACGCGCCGCATGTCTATTTCGATCAACCATTCCTCGCCGCGCGGAACCTCGTCAACAGTAACGTAAACTTTATCCTTGCCTGATTGGACAATCAGATCTTGTTCTGTCTGTATTAGCTCTGTCCCCGCACCCGTTAGCGTCACCTTGACTGTATACGGTCCTGCCACCGTTACATTTTTGAGAAGAATCGGGATTTGTACCGAAACCGTCTCTTCCGTATCGTCGCCACAACTCCATAAAAATACGGTCAAGCCAATGATTAATAGGACGATGGTTATGTTCATCGTGATACTCTTCAGTTTTTGCATAATGCCCGCTCCTTAAACCTATGTACCATCCTAACCAGATAACCAACATCGTTGGATTGATGCGTTAAATGGAATAGATTGCGGTACGTAAAAACAGAGTGCAATCGTGATATAAATGTGCTAAAATTTTAGAGGTGGATTTCTGATCAAACACCTCACGACTGAGTTTATTTCGTAGCGCGTGACTTGCACTATCTCTTTACACGTTAAAAAAAAGGCATATACATTTACTCAATCGAACATCAGTCGTTAATCCATGAGAAATATATATGCCTTCTAATTTAGGTGGGGCTGGCAAAATATGCCAATACCACTGCAATTACTGTTGCAACGCCAATCAGGTCAGTTAAGTCCCTTATCGTTGTCTGGTGTGAAACGTGCGAATCTTATTTTTCCGTTGCCGTTTTAGTTCTAGGCGGCGTCGTTTTTCGCTCGGCTTCTCGTAGAAGCTGCGTCGTCTGATTTCCGTGACGATACCTGCTTTGCCGCATATCTTCTTGAAGCGAGCAAGTGCTCTATCAAGTGTTTCGTCCGGTTCTACTCTGACATGGATCATAGTATTAAACCTACCCCCCTTTCGATTCTTGGGATTTTAGTAACGCGTGACAGGTTATACAGAAAGTGTAACGCAAATAATCATGAATGCAAAATATTCTGATGTCTGCTCTACCAAAATCTCAAGTGCAGTTTCTTGAAATGCTACGTCCTATTATACCAATTTATCTTGTGATTCTCAATAGAAAAATTCGATGCGAGCAATATTAATTCCAAAAATCGGGACAGGACACACCAATAGGTCAGATTCGAATCCAATTTTCGATGAGGTGTAGATGGTTTCCAATGCCTGGACCGTGTGATTATTGAGGAGGTCGACATGGCAATAAAGTGGGGAGTGCTTGGTGCGGGGAGTGTGGCACAACGCCGAGCTATGCCAGCGATAAACAAAGCGAAGGACGCAGAACTCTATGCACTGCTTTCGAGAGATGCAGATCGTGCCCAACGGCTCGCGACAGAATATGGTGCGCCGGCGTCCTACACAACGGTAGAGGAACTGTTGTCAGACGAAGCATTGGATGCGGTTTATGTATCAACACCCGTATATCTCCACTGTGAGCAGGTGGTCAAGGCTGCTGAGCGCGGTTTCCATGTCCTTTGTGACAAACCGATGGCGATGAATACGGAGGAGTGTCAGCGGATGATTGATGCTTGCCAAGCGAACGGTGTGCATCTGCAAATCTGTTTCTTGTTCCGTTTCCACTCCTGCTTTCAGGGTATAAAAAATTGGGTGGCAGAAGGACGCTTAGGGCAGATTGTCCAAGGGCGGGTCCCATTTCTGAAGCCGTTTCCGGTTCCGCCGGGCGCGTGGCGTGGTAATCCAGATCAGGGTGGCGGTGGCAGTCTGATGGATCTCGGAGCGCACGGGGTTGATCTGTTGCGTTTTATTCTCGGAGAAGTGAGTCAGGTGAGTGCATTTTGCAATAGTGTGGTCCACGGCTACGATGTTGAAGAGACCGGAATGATTATGCTGCGTTTTGAGAACGGCGCTCAAGGGTTGGTTGACACCAGTTTCGCGGCAGCGGGGTGTGACCTTGTTATTGAGATATACGGCACCGATGGGTGGGTGTGGGTCTACAATGATGATGGCTGGAAGATTAAGCTCTCTATCAACGATGAGTCCCAGATCATTGACTCTCCGTTTGAAGATCTGTACCAATTTCAATTTGAACATTTTGCGCGGTGTGTGACGCAGGGGGAGCAACCAATTGTCACGGGCATAGATGGCTTGCACACCAATGCGATTCTTGCAGCTGCCTACGAATCAGATCAGACGGGGCAGACCGTCTCGTGTACAGTGGGCTAGGGTGCGCTGACATTTTGGTTATTAATACGGCAAACGGTGTAATCATCGGGGGATTTGGCAAATGTAGAGCTGGGATCACAATCTAACAGATCGTGGTACAAAGGACTACTGCTTATGAGTCCGATCTGATTCCACGAAGTCCCGATCGGAGGAGTCTTTGACTTGCGGACTTTCAATCAACAGGACCTAGTCAAATAGCTGAAAAAGCGTGATGACAAAATGGCACGCAGGCGGCAAAAACAGGGGCATGATGACATTTTGTCTCGGTTTTAAGGGTGTCAAAATGTCATTAAAGGGCGATAAACTCAGTAATAGCGGGGTGGCATATCTATTGCATACTGTCTATGTGTTGTATTCAGTATATTGATCCACACTTTAACACAAAGGAGAATAAGATATGGCACTTACGCCGTTAGGCGATCGGATTTTAATCCGACGCACTGAAGAAGACGAGCAGACAACCAGTGGCGGGATTATCATCCCAGACACTGCTAAGGAGAAACCCCAAGAAGGCGAAGTCATCGCTGTTGGGGAGGGTCGCTTGCTTGACAATGGCGATCGGCAACCCATTGACGTTGCAGCTGGGGATAAAATTCTATTTGGGAAATACTCCGGCACAGAAGTAACGTATGAAAATGAAGAGCTGCTGATTCTGCGCGAAGATGATATCTTGGCAAAAATTAGCTAATTTTGGTATTCAAGAAATTTAGGAGGAATAACAATGGCGGCAAAACAACTCGCATTTGATGAAAGCGCGCGTAACCAGATTAAGGGTGGCGTTGACGCGCTTGCGAATGCCGTAAAAGTGACTTTGGGTCCAAAGGGAAGGAATGTCGTTCTCGACAAGAAGTTTGGCGCGCCGACAATCACGAAAGATGGTGTGACCGTTGCTAAAGAGATCGAGCTTGAGGATCCGTATGAAAATATGGGAGCGCAGATGGTGAAGGAAGTTGCTTCTAAAACCAGTGATGTTGCTGGTGATGGAACAACGACAGCCACCATTTTGGCGCAGGCGATCTACCGCGAAGGCTTGAAGAACGTTGCTGCGGGTCGCAACCCAATGGCGCTCAAGCGTGGTGTCGAGAAAGCGGTTGATGTGATCGTAGACCGTTTGCAGAGCGTGAGTCGAGAGACTTCTGAGAAAACAGAAATCGCACAGGTCGCAGCTATCTCTGCCAATAACGATGGCGAGATTGGCAGCCTGATTGCGGACGCGATGGAAAAGGTTGGCAAAGATGGCGTTATCACCGTTGAGGAAGCCAAGAGCCTTGAAACCACGCTTGATGTGGTCGAGGGTATGCAGTTTGATCGTGGCTACCTGTCACCCTACTTTGTGACCGATCCTGACCGTATGGAAACGGTGCTTGAGGATGTATATATCCTTATTCATGAGAAGAAGATTAGCGCGCTGAAAGACCTCGTACCGATGCTGGAGCGAGTTGCTCAACAGGGCAGCCCCTTCCTTATCATCGCAGAGGATGTTGAAGGTGAAGCGTTAGCTACTCTGGTAGTCAACAAGATCCGCGGCACCATCCGTGGCGCAGCTGTCAAAGCACCGGGTTACGGCGACCGCCGGACCGCAATGCTTGAAGATCTCGCTATTCTCACCAATGGACGCGTCATCTCCGAAGATCTCGGGATTAAGCTTGAAAACGTGAACCTGAACGATCTCGGTCAGGCGAAGCGGATTGTCATCGACAAAGATAACACAACCGTTATCGAAGGCGCAGGCAGCACCGAAGCTATCCAAGGTCGAATCAATCAGATTCGCGCGCAGATTGACGATACCAGCTCCGACTATGACCGCGAAAAGCTGCAAGAACGTCTTGCAAAACTCGCCGGTGGCGTTGCTGTCATCAATGTTGGCGCAGCGACCGAAGTTGAGATGAAAGAGAAGAAAGCGCGTGTCGAAGATGCTATGCACGCAACCCGTGCAGCCGTTGAGGAAGGTATTGTTGCGGGCGGAGGCGTTGCGCTAGTCCGGGCAGCATCTGCGCTTGATGATGTCAGTCTCGACGACGAGACGGAGCAGGTCGGTGTCGATATTGTACGCCGTGCCCTCGAAGAGCCGCTTCGTCAGATCGCTCACAATGCGGGGCAAGAAGATTCGGTGATCCTCGCAAAGGTGAGAGATGAAGCTGATAGTGTTGGCTACGATGCCCTGAAAGATGAATTCAGCGATATGTTCAGCGCGGGTGTCATTGACCCAACCAAAGTGGTCCGTGTTGCGCTTCAGAATGCTTCCAGTATCGCTGGTCTGATGATTACCACAGAGGCGTTGGTTGCGGATATTCCGCAAGACGAACCACCGATGCCGGCAGGACCTCCCGGTGGTGAGATGGGCGGTATGTACTAAGCGTCTGAGATTACAGACTGATATGGAGGGCAGAGATTTTCTTTGCCCTCCTTTTTTTATCTCTATAGGACTTACGCAGCTGATATTGTGTTCTATATTTAACGCAAAGACGCTATGACGCAAGGTTTTTTATTTTATAAGGACTTCCTAGTTGAACTTTTGAAACCTTGTAGTTTAGCGATTTATAACCAGAAGATACAATTCACGGTTTCGTAGGGAACGCAGATCTGCGTTCCCTACAGAATATATTGCCTTCTGAAAGATGCTCAACGACATGCGCCTATCATGGAATGAAATCCGAGTTCGTGCCGCTGCATTCGCTCAGGAATGGGCAGATGCAAGCTACGAAAAGGGAGAAACTCAACTCTTCTACCGCGACTTTTTCGACATTTTTGACGTGTCCGTACGCCGGGTTGCCTCGTTTGAGGAACACGTTAAACTGCTCGACGATAAGTACGGCTTTATCGACCTGTTCTGGAAGGGGGTGCTCCTCGTTGAGCAGAAAAGTGTGGGACGGGATTTAGCAGAAGCCCGATCCCAAGCGTTCTCTTACTTCCCCGGTATCAACGACGCTGACCTGCCGCGCTACCTCCTCCTGAGCGATTTCCAAACCTTTGAGTTATACGATCTTGACGAAGATCAAAGCATTGCCTTTACCCTCGCCGAGCTGCCTCAACATGTTGAAAAATTCAGCTTTATCTTGGGCGTACAGAAGCGATCCTTCAGGGATCAAGATCCGGTCAACATCAAAGCCTCTGAGCGTGTTGGACAACTCCACGATGCGCTGGCTGACGCTGGATACATAGGTCATGATCTGGAGCAATTTCTCGTCCGCATCGTCTTCTGTTTCTTCGCCGATGACACCGGCATCTTCGAGCCACGCGACATTTTTCTCGATTTTTTAGAGAACCGTACACAGGAAGATGGTTCGGACCTCGGCGGTTGGCTAGCACAACTGTTTCAAGTGCTCAACACACCCGTAGACCGTCGCTCCACATTCCTTGACGAAGACCTCGCCCGGTTCCCCTACGTCAATGGCGATCTGTTCCGCGAACAACTGCTCATCCCGTCATTTGATTCCGAAATGCGTCAGCGGCTCATTGACGCTTGTCACTTCAATTGGTCGGAAATCTCTCCAGCAATTTTTGGTTCGCTCTTTCAGTCGGTGATGGACAAGGATGAACGCCGCGCCCAAGGCGCGCACTATACTACCGAAAAGAACATCCTCAAGGTAATTGAACCGTTGTTTCTTGATGAGTTACGTGCCGAGTTCCAACGGCTTCGAGAACGCAGGGACAATCGTCGCCTCCCAGCACTGATCGCCTTTCAACATAAACTCGGTCGGTTGCGCTTTTTCGATCCGGCGTGTGGCTGCGGCAATTTCCTGATTATCGCCTATCGTGAGCTGCGAGAGTTGGAGATAGAAGTGTTAAAGGAGATGATGCCCCATGGTCAGCTTGACCTGCTCGCGCAGTCGCTTTCGGTGGTCGATGTGGATGCGTTTTATGGAATCGAGTTGGGAGAGTTTCCCGCGCATATCGCTGAGGTGGCTTTGTGGATGATGGACCACATCATGAACAACCGCTTGAGTTTGGAGTTTGGTCAGATCTATGCGCGCATTCCGTTAGAAAAGTCTCCGCATATCAGACACGGCGATGCGTTAGAATTTGATTGGGCGGAACTGCTGCTACCGGGGGAATGTTCCTACGTACTTGGCAATCCACCATTTGTAGGGGCGAAAAAGCAAACGGAACTACAGCGCAGACAAGTGTGCAACATCGCTGCACTGGGTAGAAGCGGCGGCACCCTCGACTACGTGACCGCGTGGTTTATCAAAGCGGGTGAATATGTCCAGCAGAGTGAGGCGCAAATCGGCTTTGTGGCGACCAACTCCATCACTCAGGCCGAACAAGTGGCACAGCTTTGGCCCATCTTATTTGACCGTTCCAAGCTAGACATAGCCTTCGCGCATCGCACCTTCGCTTGGGGGTCAGATGCTGACGGTATGGCGCACGTCCATGTCATCGTTATTGGGCTGGTAAAACAGGGGGAGGCACCACGGGAGAAGCGGTTATTTTCCTACGAAACCATCAAAGGTGAACCACACGAGAGTCTGCACACTGCCCTCTCACCTTACCTGTTTGACGCTAGCGGATTGACTGATTCTCGGATTGTTGTGAAGAAGGAATCCCGGCCGATCAATGGGCTACCAAGACTAATTATCGGCTCCAAACCCATTGATGGAGGACACTACATTTTCAACGCCGAAGAACGCGCTGCGTTTTTGCAAGAGGAACCCGATGCCGAACCGTATTTGCGCCCCTTCGTGGGAAGTCGTGAGTTTCTGCAAGGTGGAAAAAGGTGGATACTACGCTTGGCTGATGTAGCACCCCAAGTGTTGAGGACGCTGCCGAAGGTCCGGGAGCGTATTGCCGCTGTCCGCGCCTATCGGTTGGCAAGCAGGAGCAGACCTACGCAGGCACTGGCCGAGACACCGACGCTCTACCATGTCAACGTCGTTCCAGATGCGCCGTTTTTGGTCATACCGAAGGTGAGTTCTGAGCGGCGGGAATATCTGCCGATTGGCTGGTTGGAGCCGCCAATCATTCCAAGCGATCTCGTATTTGTTATTGAAAATGCCAGTAAATCCTTATTTGGTCTACTCACTTCGGCTATGCACATGGCTTGGCTGCGTCACATCGGCGGACGGCTGAAAAGCGATTATCGTTACTCCATCGGTCTTGTGTACAACACCTTCCCGATGCCCCCCGTTCCTGAAGAACGGCTGCAACGCCTCGAACCTTACGCAGACGCTGTCCTTGCCGCCCGTGCTGTGCATCCCGACGCAACCTTGGCGGATCTCTATGATCCCGATGTGATGCCGGTTGATCTCCGCAGGGCACACCGTGCCTTGGACAGTGCCGTTGATAAGCTCTACCGGCGTTCTCCGTTTTCATCTGACCGTGAGCGGGTTGAACACCTGCTCGGTTTGTACGAAAAAATGATGGTGCCGTTAGCGGCGAGTGCCACACCGCGGCGGCGGCGACGGCGGGGATAGTGGGGTAAGACGGTTGTCGAAAAAAATGAGAACTTGCCTAAGCCTAAAAAGTCTGTTATAATTTCTTTTACAGATTAAATGGCCTAGACGTAATCGATCATAGCTTGGATAGGAGTTACCGAGAATAATGCTCATCAAGTGGATTGTCTACACCGTTCTTCTTGCAATGACACCGATACTCATGCGTTTACTCGTTGCTATCCTCGTGACTTCTGAAACTCAATTTCGTTGGTTGTCGGAAAGCGATATCGCCACGTTTGGTTTGATACTGGCGGTTACAAATGTCAGTACTCTTGAAACGGCTACGAATATCGAGGCAACATGGAAAACACAGAGTATGGGAATTTCACTATTTCTAATCTCAGCATTTGCAACTCTATTCGCGATTGCATGCTTTCAGGAACTTCAGCAGGGCGTTTTTGATCGTAGCCGTGTACTATGGGCAAACATTATTCTTTCTTTGGTTTCTGTCGGGTATAGCTACGCGATCTGGAATCGAATAACTACTGTCCGCATAACAGAGGAGCAATCTGATGAATGAGATTCTTCTTGTCGTTGTCATACTTATCTCATTGTTCATATTGAGGGAAACAATTCGCACTATTATTGAGACTCGGCGTCGTTACTACAACGACTATATTAAAAGGAAGAGGAACCAATAAAAAGCTGCGTCAGTTCATCTCTTTCAATGGATCTAAAGTTTATTCGCTTTATTCCCAAGTTCATGACGAAATTTACTGACTACCTTATCTGCGACTCGAAGTCCAGAGCATCCGCATATCGTGAAGTCTGATAAATACTTTCAGTGCAAGCAACAAACCCGCTATGAATTACCCTCTGAACAATACAAAAATGCCATTTGTACTGGTCTTTGCTTTGTTCTTTCTCTCAGCTTGCGATGTGGAAAATCCATTCTCTTTACTTGTTGATGAAGGGGAACATATTGAGATTATCACGATTGGTCCCTACACTGAGCGGTGTCAGGGATTCATTGAGCAGGATTGCTATCTTGAGTACAATGAGGAGTCAGGTCGGTGGGAGTTCTTCTACGAGGGGATTCAGGGATTTGATTTCGAACCGGGATATATTTATACACTTGAGGTCAGATTGGAAGATCGTGGTACGGAGATACAGGACGTGGGACGGTATGCCTATCACCTTGTGAAGGTAATCGAAAAAAAGAAAGCACCGGACGATTTTAGCTACGAATAGCCCAAGTCGCTAGTATGTAGCGCAAACTGTTAGGTTGCGTCCTCGGATCACAATCTAACAGATCGTGCTACAAAAGACTATTTTTTAATGTCTATTTGTTTTTAGAGTTCACTATAATTACGAATAGCTCAAATCGCTAGTCTCCCAACCCTTTGGTCATACATCAGAAACAATTTTGAACTTCTGTAGGTCGATTTTGGAAAATCGACGTTTCGGTGTCGAGATGTGAATCTCGACCTACAAATTACCCTGCCTTACCAATTATCCCCTCCGGAGGCTCCAGTCCTCCAGAAGCAAATCGACTCGGACATCCCCACGGCGATAGTGTCGGGATGTGAATCTCGATCTACAATCTGTTCGCCTCCGCGAGATTAACGAGCAAATTGTGCCGAATAGTGCAATTCTGAAGGTACAATCTACACCATCTGGTGCGTTAACCTTATTGACCAACAATACAAAACCCTCATTTTCCACGGATTTCCCTAGTTATAGAGCAATGGCACACTACTTGCGCTTAGCCACCACATCACAACGTAGACCTTTGCATCAAAAATGATGTAAGGGATTGTTAAAACCTTCATCCACAAACAACAATTTTTGGAGGAAAAACATGAGTGCCAAGAAGACTTCAGGGGCTGTGATGACCTCGTTGATCGTTCACGGAATCGCCTTCGTTATCGCGGGTGTTTATCTCATTACCCAAACCCAGCAGTTCAAAACCTACATTGGTGCCGAAGTGCTACAAGCCAAAGAGCCCCCCAAACCGCAAGTTCGTAAACCGATTTTCAAACAGATTAAGCCAACGGTTCCAACTACAAATACGGTGGTCGTTGAACCAGTTCAGGTTGAACAGAGGACCACGACAGCATTGGCTGTGCGTACGACCTCCGTACAGCCACAAACTGTTTTGGAATTTTCCAACAAGGTGCTAACGTTCGATGCTCCGATTAACCCGAACGTGCCTAAGGTGGCAAGCGCCAATGCTCCGGTGCCGCAATATATAACGCATGCTGACTTACCTGTCTCTGACGCGCCCGGCGCACTGGCATTTTCCTCACCTGTCGCAACGGCTCCAAGTGCCGCACCCGCCAATATCGGTCGTGGAATTGGCGGTATCGTGCAGGTAAAAGTCGCTTTTGAGCGTCCGGCTGGACTTGCTATGGTTGAAGAGGTTGGCGCAATCCCCGATGCCTTGGGTGATGTCGTTCAGGGCGTCACTCTGGGTAACAAGGAAGTACCACCGCTGCCCCGTGGTGAACCTGGTGGGCGTGTCATTGGTCGCGGTGCCGATATTCGCGGTGTGTTCCGTTTTACCCGTGTCCGTCACAGTCTCTCCGACTGGTGGGCGGATGCCTCCTCGCTGAACGCTTGGACGAAATGGATGAACGAACGGACCAAGATTAAAACAGACATGAACGTCGAAGGTGGCGCGCTCAAGTTCACCGATGCCAACTTGCATAAAGCTCCCCTGCTTTTCATGACGGGTCATGACCCAGCACTTACTCGTTCCAAGAACCTGATGAGTCGTCAGTATGGCGGTGGAAAACTAGACAACCGTCTATCCGAAAGTGAGGCAGCAGCGCTGCGTCGGTATCTCGTCGAAAAAGGCGGTGTCCTTGCTTTTGATGACTGTGGCGTGAACGCACCAGCGCAGGCGATGATTCGTCTGTTCCTCGCTCAAATGCGTTTTGTGATGCCTGAATATCAGGTATCACGAATTCCGAATGACCATGAGATATATAGCAACTTCTATGAGATGGGTGGACCGCCGGTTGGATTCGACCTGTGGTGGTGGGGAACTCACCCGCCGAAACGGAACTATCTCGAAGGCGTTATGGTTGGCGACCATATTTCCGTGTTAGTATTCCGTCGTGATTATATGTGTGCGATGGAGTCAGTCAGTTTGCCAACCCGTAGTGTCCATTATTCACCGGGCGTTTATCGTTTCATGACCAACGTTGCAGTTTACGCACTGACGCACGGCTCAATTTCCGATTACTCCGGTTATGTGCCAGAAGATACAATGGCAAAGAAGAAATTGCCGACTAGTGCTCCTGAAGCTGTAAAGATTGGTGCTGTTGAATAAAGTTTACAGATTGGATAGCTTCTCATATAATGTAAGATCGAGCAGCCGAGCGAATCGCTTGGCTGCTTTTTTTGTGTTATTTTAAGGAGCTCAAGACTTACGCCCTCCAGTAGGGAACGCAGATCTGCGTTCCCTACGACCTCAATTCATAGAAAGGAACAAAGAGTAAGGAGTCAGATGTGTGTAGGGAACAACGATCGTTGTTCCCTATGAATTACAAGGGGTGAATCGTCATTACGAAGCATTAAGGCATCCAACTGCATAAGTCCTAGAGCTTCTAAAGTGGTGTCGGATTCTGTTACCCCATTCGGAGGCTTCGGTCCTCCAGTGGCAGATCGACCCGCACATTGCCACGGCGATGGGATTCGCGTAGCGCGATGGCAATCTCCAGTGCCTCCCTGCCAAATTCGCCCGGACAGATACGCTCTTCTCCCGCCTCAAGGGATCTGCAAACGCCTTCGATTGCGTCCACCATTGAACTCCGTGGATGCCAAGGATTGGGAAATTGACATTGGATCGGACCTCCCGTTTCCGGGTGGGTGCTCCATAGCTCAAACTGGGCGTGGGCGTTACGCGAAACGATTCGTCCTTTATAACCGATAAATTCGAGCGTCCATGTCTCCCCAGAAGTTTCGGATTGGGTGTTCATGACGGCACGGACACCGTTCTCGTAGACGATGTACCCTGATCCCGCGATGTCACTATCTCCCACAGCACGTTCTTCGTTGTCCATCACGCCAAACACCCACTTTGCTGGAGCGCCGGCAAACAAGCGCAAGAGGGCAAACGTATGGCTATGAAGATTTGAGAGGCTGGCTGGACTGTGACAGATCATCGATCTCAGGTTGCCGATGGCGCCGTCAGCGATTGCTTGGCGTGCGTTTGTATACCAGTTGTACCAATTGAGGTGGCACGCAATAGCGAGGATGGTGCCGTGCTTGTGGCAGGCATCGATCATCGCATCCGCTTCGGCGAGGGTACGGCACATCGGTTTCGTGGCGTAGATTGCCTTGACACCTGCCTCCGCCAAACCGATGGTAACTTCCGCACGGGGTTCGGGACGGGTTGTTAGACAGACGATGTCCGGCTGTTCCTTTTGGACCATCTCTCGATAGTCGGTGTAAAGGGCTTCAGTTCCCCAACGCCGTTTGAAGTCATCTAATTTTGCTTGATCCACATCGGCGGCGGCGATGAGGTCTACCCCTCGTGCTTCAATCATTGCCGGGGCGTGCGCCCAGGGCCAGGGGTAGTGTGGCATTCCGATATGTTCATCGTCAATCGTGCTGCCCATTCTGCCACATCCGACGACTGCACCACGATAGGTATGTTTGGGTTTAGTTTCGTCAACGACGCGAAATGCTTCGCCTTTGGGTTCAGCCATGAGATTTTCCTTTCGGTTTAGGTTTTGGAAACCGATGTGTAAAGCGTGAACCCAAGACGCGAAGTTCCCATTTCCTACGTTTCACGCTCCACACTTGACGGCTTCTCAGCCTCGTTTCCGTTTCCGAGTTTCGCTTTCAACGCCTCGAGATCATCCTCAACGTTGCCCTTCGTCTCTAACGCTGCAAATTCATCTTCGAGATCATCCTTCTCAAAATCAGCCATTTCGGCCGCAGCATCCGCCCTTGCTTCCATATCGCCAACCTTCTGCTCCATCCGGTCGAAGGTGTCAAAGGCGCTGCTATCTTTCATACCTGCCATCGTTTCATGAATCTGCTTCTGCGCTTTGGCGCGTTTCTGCCGTGCGACCAGCAGATGCTTCTTGCGGTTGGCTTCTCCAATCTTTCGTTCTAGCGCTTTCAGATGTTCCTTGAGCTGGTTGACCGCCTGTAGTTGCTTGTCCCACTGGATTTTGTATTCATCGGCGAGTTGCTGCGCCTCATTTCGTCGTTCCAAGGCTTCCCGCGCTAGGTCATCCCGTTCTTTCTGAATGGCGGTGGTGGCTTTCTCCTCCCAGCCTTTAGCTTGCTCAGTGGTTTCCTGATACTGCCTCTGAAGCCGTTTTTCATCGGCAATCGCGGCAGCTACCTTCCATTTCGTATCGGTAAGCTGCTCATTCATTTCGATAGTAATCTGATTGAGAATCTTTTCCGGATCTTCTACGTTGTTCAACGCATCGTTTACATTGGCTTTGAAGACTGTGGAGATTCGACTGAAAACACCCATTTTAATGTCCCTCCGTATCATAGTCTGCGATAAAAGTAAATTGAACCATTTGAGCGGTTCATGAAATCGCTTTTGATGATGCAAGGGAGTTGCCATTCAGTCTTATCGCTATAAGGATACCGTAGCAGCTTACGCTTCGTTGCTTCCAGAGGATTGTAGTTCCAGCTGTCCTAGCTCAATCAGACTTTCTAAGTCGCGCATGTCTTCGGGGGCATGTTGGGCAAATAGCATACGCACTGCTTCCAATGTTGCCTCTCCCGTCTGTCCCAACATTCGGGTTACATCGGCAATATCTTGAACCCGACCTGTCTGAAATTTTATGAGAACGAGGTAGGGTAAAGGAACAATTGGCAAACCTTGGGCATCCCTGTTCGCTTGTGCATCGGTGATGGCCTCTGTCCACCATACATCGTCGCCTTCTAATATGTCTATTAATTCTCCGTTGAGGATACTCCATGATGAGCGATCAACACTCAGCTCCCCTTGGTAGGTGAATCCCGCCTCGGCAAGTTTTTGGCGTACTTGCGAACCATCAACAGTCCGAATCACAATATCCAGATCCTGAGTCATTCGCTCTGGCATATACAACCGTGTTGCCACCGCACCGATCACCGCCCATTGAATAGGTGATAAAATTGAAGTGAGATCTGGCCACATCATTTGTGTTGTCCGTTCTCTAAGGAAGTTGAGATGGCTGCCCGTGCCCGGGCGTCGCTTCCGCTGAGCAACTTTGATCAGAATCTTCCAGGATTGTTTGGGAATTTTGGTTTTCATGACAATCTTACCAATGGCACCGTCGCTGCTTGAATCTTAGGTGAAGGGTATTATACAACCAAATCCCGCGCATGTAAAGAGCATCTGGATTTTGACCTAGGGTATTTCGTCCGAATTTGTCAAACTCAGCCTGTCATTCAAACTACCATTTACGGTTGACTTTTTAACTTTTTTGGCATATCATTTTTGGTATGTGACCCTTTGAATTTTATGTGGAATCGTCCGTGCAATGATGTCTCGGATGCTGCGTGACGGTCGCGCCAATGACTCAAAGTTTGCATCCGTGACGCAATAGAGGTTATCATGAAACTCAACTACTACCCAGAAACTGACTCACTGTATATCAACTTGGCGGAGCAGACCAGCGTAGAAAGTCGAGAAATCTCAGAAGGCATTCTTCTGGATTATGATGCCGACGGTAGACTTGTTGGCATTGACATCGATAATGCTAGTAACAAAGTTGACATGGAGAAACTAATTCTCAGTGGGCTCCCCGGCAAGATTGAAGCAGCGAGTGCATAAGTTATGTTTACGTTCAAATAGCTCTAGGGATGCAACTCATGCCCTTTAGAGATCTAAATTCAAGCCAAGTTAAAGGAAGGTTAAGAGAGTATGGAGGATAGATATGGCACTCGGTTCAATTCACGATGCGGCAGCCAAAGGCGATCTTGATGCAGTAAAGAAAATCCTCGAACAAGATCCTGAGCAAGTCAACCAAGATGACCAATACGAATGGCGTCCGATATTTCATGCCGGATTAAGACGCCATTATGACGTTGTAAAATATCTAATAGACTGCGGCGCGGACTTAGCAGCGCACGACGGGTATGTAATTCACTACGCTGGAGAGGTGCCAAATAATAAAGAGGTCGTATCGTTGCTCATTGCGTATGGGGGTTTGGATGCACATACGAAACCCACAAGCGAAATTGCACGCCAGTTCATATACGCGGTTTTCTTAGCCAATGTAGAGCGGGTGAACGCGATGCTTCGGGATGATTCAGCGTTAGTTGAAGAACGATATGCTCGTGGCGATACAGCTTTGCACCACGCTACTCGGAATGGGGACTTGGAAATTGTAAAGCAGCTGGTCAGCAGCGGTGCGGATGTCGACGCAATGGCAGATCAGGGTCATTTTCCGCTGTACTGTGCAGCCGGTCATGGCCATGTAGAAACGACGGAATATCTGATAGCGGAAGGCGCGGATTTACAAGCACGACTCCCGGATGGCAAGACAGTTACCGAATGGCTAAAACAGTATGCGGATCATGACAGTCGCTTGAAATCCACTCTGGAGGTATTGGAGAGGTAATGGGCCCCTTTTTTTACTATGATTATTGATCTGGGAGAAGATATAGGGTTAGCCTCTATGTCGATCTATCCAAGCATCAATTCCCCAAGCTGGGATTCGTTTGTCTCCGATGGCTGAAGGATACCAGTTATTTGCCCATTATACATCACTGCGATCCGGTCACTCAGGTTCAAAAGTTCCTCCAGATCTGCGGAGATGAGTAGAATTGCCTTAGACCGGTTCCGGGCATCAATCAGCTGATGGTGGACAAACTCGCTAGCATTGATGTCCAATCCGCGTGTTGGGTGTGCTGCAATGATCAATTCGGGATCACTTTCCAACTCGCGAGCCACAACTACCTTCTGCTGATTGCCGCCGGAGAGAGTGCGGATTGGGAGGTTCACACCCCCGGCACGAATTTCGTATTTTTCAATTGCGTGATCTGCAAATTGATGGTAGGCTTTTTGTCTGAGCAGTCCACGTTGGCAGAATGGGGGTTGGTTGTGGCTGCCGAGGATTAGGTTCTCGTCAATCCTGTCATTGAGACTGATGCCGTGGCGATGTCGGTCGGCTGGCAGATGCACCACGTGCTTCCTCCGAATCTCAGCCGGTGATCGGTTCGCAATTAGTTCGTCATTGAGCATGATGGTGCCGCTATCGCTTTTCCGTAATCCTGTCAGTACCTCAATGAGTTCGTTTTGTCCGTTTCCCTCTACTCCAGCGATTCCCACAATTTCTCCCGCGAAAACGTCGAGATCGATTCCATCCAACAAGGCACGTCCATTTTTAGCGCGAAGCGTGACAGCTTCCAGATGCAGCATAGGCTCGCTAGGTTTGGCGGACCTTTGCTGGTGTGTGATAGCGTTGAGAATTTTTTTTCCAATCATCAGTTCAGACAGTTCGTTGGGATCCGTCTCTGTTCTGGGCAGTGAGGCAACGGATCTACCATTACGCATCACAGTAATCGTATCGGCAACAGCCATTACTTCATTGAGTTTGTGTGTAATCAGAATAACGCTTTTTCCCTCCGCTTTCAACCCGCGCAGACAGTCAAATAGCCCAGCCACCTCTTGCGGTGCAAGCACTGCTGTTGGCTCATCAAGGATTAAGATCTCTGCGCCGTGATAGAGGGCTTTGAGGATTTCCGCATACTGCTGTGCACCAATTGGGAGAGATTCCACCTTCGCATTGAGGTCGAGATGGAAACCGAGTTGCTCAGCGAGTGCAGTAATGGTACGGTGTGCTGTTGCGGTATCGAGGAGCGTTTTGAACCGTCGCGGCTCTTTTGCTAGGACGATATTTTCGAGGGCGGTCAATGCAGGGATAAGTGTGAAGTGCTGCTGTACCATGCCTATGCCGAGTTGAATGGCGGTGCGAGGGTTGTTGATTTGAATCGGTGCATCGCGAAAGTAGATCTCCCCCTCGTTTGGTTGGTAAAGCCCGTAGAGGATCTTCATCAGTGTGGATTTGCCGGCACCGTTTTCTCCGACGATGGCGTGGATCTCGCCGGGTTGCAGCGAGAAATCTGCTCCATCGTTAGCCAGAACTGCGCCAAACCGTCTGGTGATACCGTGCATTGTGATGAGTGGTGGGTTGGTCATAGTGCTATCAGGTTTAACTGATTCAAGACGGAATAGAAAAATCCTACTTATCTTTTTTACCCATGTCCAATTAGGTCAGAGGGAATTTCGCCTAGAAACATCGAAGTCCCTCGCTCATAATCGCCATTGCGGCTAGTTGCGGAGGTAAAGTAAAGGTGGTCTTGAGCTCGGGTCATACCGACGTAGAACAGGCGGCGTTCCTCCTCAAGCTTGGAGGGCGGATCTCCTTCGCGCCGCCTTGGGAATGTCCCTTCCTCCAATCCCATTATAATTACGACCGGAAACTCTGTTCCCTTTGCTGCGTGGAGCGTCATCAACGTTACCTTGTCTGCTTCAGCTCCTGTTTCATCGGTACTGTTAATTAGCTTCTGATAATTGAGAAAACTGGGGAGGCGTTTATCATCGTTGTGTCTGTCAAAACGTATAATATCGTTCATGAATTCCGCGCGTTTCTCTCCCCACTCTTTATCCTCCTGAGATTCCTCAAGCTGCGTCCGAGTCAGTTTGTCAATGAAATCTTGAACCGTTTGTATTTCCGTTGATTGCAGGTCTGCTTCGAGCCAATCTAGCTCCGGACGATGTGTCCGAATATAGCGTGCAGCAGCTTGGCGATAAGTCTCTATACTGCCTTCTGTTCCTGCGTCTATGCCGGTGTCCTGTCGGCTCTGTTCTGCAGCAAGTATTCCAATTCCGACCAATGGTAAGAGTTCTGGGAGAGATTTCACTTCACGACGATGTAGATCCTTTTTAATCAGTTCATAAAATACACCTCGGGTGACTTGTGCATCCGCAAGCGCATCATGCATGAGGTCGTATTCGATATTAAATTTGGTGGCGAGAGCTTCTAAACTACAACTTTCGCGTGGATAGAGGCGTCGTGCTGTGGCAAGGGTATCGTAATAAGGGTTGGAGAGTTCTTGCCCCAAGCATCGTTTGAGGTCTCTATCAAGGACGGGCTTATCAAACTCAGCAATATTATGCCCGATAAGGATTCGATCCTTGATTAAATTCCAAAACTCTTGCTTTTGCAGCACTTTCTCAATGTACGGCTCACTTTCCACCTGTTTATCGCTAATGTTATTAATTTGTGTACTTGATTTCGGGATCTTGTGCGGTGGTTTGACAAATTGGTTGTAATCCTCACCATCGTTGATTGCGCTCACCGCAGCTAGTTGAATGATTTCCGCACTCTCAGGGTCGTCGCTTGTTGTTTCTATATCATAGATGGTCATATCCGCGAGGTTTAGCTTTTCAAAGCTGCTCAGGAGTCGTTGACACAGTTTTAACGCGGTAACACTACGGGACTGGGTGAGCCGCGATTTGTTGAGTTGGAGAACGTTTGCATCTGCGCTGACCGCCGAACCGAGAAGGATTGTTGTAGCTTTACGTTCAGGTAGCTCCCCGAAGTCTCCAATCAGAATCTTGACTCCACTGTCGTCTATTGTCGAGACAAAGGAGGAGCCGGGAGGCAGCAGATCTATATAAATTGGGAGATTGAGATACCGCTCAAGCGTTAACCGGATAATGTGGGCAGCACAATAGGAATCAATCCCGTAATTTGCCATCAGGTAAATGGGATCTCCGCGATCAATTGCGCTATATAGGCTATCGGTCACGGCGCGAAGTCCGGGTATTTCTGGCTGATTCTCAATCTCGTACATGTCTTCGGATTGATAGGGGCTGCGCCTGTGGAAAAGCAGATCGAAGAGTTTGTTGGCGATTGTGAGAATCGGTTTACCTTTGATTTCCGCGTGAAATTCATCAATTTGTTGGAAGAACTGACGTACATTCCAACGGGTGAGGGGACTTACATCAGCCGGATAGCTATCGATTCTCCTGAGCAGTTCAATTAGTGTAAGATTTTTCTGTTGGGCGAGCCATTTCAACCGGACTAGTGTCAGGTTGTCGATCAACTGCTGTGGAAAATTGACTGCTTTTTCAATATCCTCAGGAAGCTGTGACTGGGTAAGGTTCAAATAAGAGAGAATCCCCTGTGCGTGCTCCTCTTGAAAAGAATCAATGCGTTCAAGGTGAAACCCAATGTTTTCGCGGTATAATCGACCGGCTAAGACTTTTGCTAATTGGTGTGTGCGATACAGAACGGCGATGTGACCGTAGGAGTAGAATCGCTTTTCCACAAGTTGTCGGATGAGCGTGATGATTAAGTCCACCTCTGCCTCAGGGGTGTCACGGGTGTACTCATAGAGCATGTTTCCAACGTCCTTGTAGGTTTTCAGAACGCTTTTTCTTTGGCGTGGGTTGTTAGCAATCACTGCCTCCGCAGCTCGTAAGATCTTCTCGCCGCACCGATAATTCGTCCTTAACTCCACTACTGCTGGGTTAAAGTCTTCCTTGAACTGTTCTATATATTTGGGATCAGAACCGCGCCAACTATAGATGGACTGATCTCCGTCCGCTACAACCATTATGTTATGTTGAGGTGCACGGGAAAGAAGCTTGAGCAAGGCATATTGTACCGTGTTGACATCCTGATATTCATCGACAAGGATGAAGCGGATGTCCTTGCGGTACTTTGCGCGAACTGTAGGCACCTGTTCAAGCACTTCGACAGATTTGGAGATTAGATCATCGAAATCGAGGGCATTGTGAGAGGCGAGTTTTGTGCGATAGGCTTTGAGTAGGTTCAAAATATCTCGCACTTGTACCGGATCGTCGATAACTGTTCCATCGGCCATTTGGATTTCATTTCGATCAATAGTTGGATCTTCCAATTTTGCCTTGTAAGTGCTGATAATCGTACGCAGCTTCCACAGAGAGGGAGCTCGCCGATTCAGACGAAGTTTGTGTAGGCACTCACGTAGCACATCATCCTGCGTTTCTTGACCAAAAATCGCGAAATGTTTATTTAAACCGATATCCTCAGCATGGTCGCGTAATAGGCGGACGCAAAAGGCGTGAAAGGTATGAATACGAACGTCTAGCCCTTGTGTCATACCGAGCGGATCTTTAATCCGTTCAAACATCTCCTGTGCAGCTTTGTTCGTGAAAGTAACAGCAAGAATCTGATCGGGGGGAACCTGATGGTTTCGGATAAGATGAACTATTCGCTGAGTGATAACTCCTGTCTTGCCGGTGCCGGGGCCCGCTACAACGAGCATTGCACCGTCGATATGGGCCGCGGCTTGCTGCTGCTTCTCATTGAGTTCTTGTAGAAGTTCCATAATCATCACCTCGTTCAATATGTTTTAGTTAATTATATTTTAACATATTGATAAAAATAAAGCAAGTAAAAATATGATGTGTAAAACGTAATGCGTGAAACGTGAAAGACACTGGTTCATTAGTTGATTAGTTCATTACTCATGTTAAAAGACAGCGTAAAGCGTGCATGCCTGACAGAGGAAGAAATACGGCAAGCGCATGGTCATACGCCTGCCGCTTGGTCTGATTAACCCTTCGATAGAGTTTCAAGGGCGTTCAGGTGCCAGTCTGGATCTTCCAACGCTTCATATACAATGCCGCCTTCAACGTTCCGAGGTGTAGGTAGACCCAACAGATGGCAGAGGGTCGGTGCAACATCAATGACGCGTACCTGCCGCTGCAGTGCCACGCCTTGACGGACACCCGCGCCGGACAGAATGAACGTCGAATGCTGTCCGCCGATTCCAAAGCTGACGGAAGGAAGTTGTTTGCCGTGCGCGCCATCAAACTCCGGGCGCAAAGCGTAAACTACATCCCCTACGAGATCGCTGGTAAGATTCACCATCTCAGCGTCGGCGTGGGTCAGTGCGAGGGTGAACGGATGCCTGCCGGTTTCTGGATCTTTATAGGCGTGAAGCGCGGCGATAATTTCACGCTGCGTTGCCTCATAATCGGCGGGGTCAACAATGCCCTCGGGTTCACGACCCTTGAGGTTGATGAAGATATGCACCAAGCCAACATCAACAGCACGGGTCTTCGACCAATCAATCTCTCGTGTTCCTTCCTTGTAGACGATGAAGCCTGCCTCTTCCAACACTTCGGTGATATTTACTGAACGAAATTGGTTCGGTGTTCCGCCGTGATCTGCGCAAACAAGAATCACCGTGTCGTCGTCCGCGAGTTCCATCACACGCCCGATCATCCGATCAACCGAAGCGTAGGTCCGAATGACACCATCTCGGCAGCGCTGGACTGTTTCGGGGGGTGCACCACTTATCTCGTCCGCTTGACTTAAGAAGAAATGGCTCGTGTAATCTGGCGCGTGGGTTTCGACCATGAGGACATCCCATTCCCGTGTCTGTGTCAAATGCGTTGCGACATCGGCAAGCCGTTGGTGGTGGTATTCCAACGATTCAAAGTAGGTGTCATCGTCTATTACACCCAATGCGTCCCGTCCGGGGTTCTGAAGGAAAGTGCCGACTTCCTGATCGATCTCTCGTGCAATTTCGTTGGGGACGGTGTAACCTTCTGGGGGCCAAATCTGCGGAACAAAAAGTTCAAACGCATCCGCATTTGGGGTGAGCGTGATGAGTTTCATACGAACATATCCGTCCACATCAGCCCCGTCAATCTCGAAGGTGTCCAGCCAAAAATCACTCCAATCTCCCACACTGAGTTCTGTAACCGTATCAGTTCCAGATCGGCTTCGGCATATCCGCAGGCGATCGTACCCGTTTTCACCGGCAGCGTAGATGAGTCCGTAGAAAGGTTTTGGAGTGCCCTGTTTTCCACGGTTCATGTCTGCCCGTCCTCGCGTGAGCGGTTGGAGTATCAACTCAACTTCGCGTGGCGGTTGCGCTGAAGCGGGTAGATCTGTCCAGCCCTTTCCGTCAACCGATTCCACCGTGACCGGATCGATGTCGCTAACGTCCTGCAATCCGCTTGGATCCAATGTCTCTGGATCACGCTCTCCGCCGATTGGACGAGGTGTCCACTTTCCACTGACGAAGAGATGATAGCCTGCGACCTGATGGTGGTTTGATACGCCGGGCCCTGTGCCTTCTACTTGGATGCCGGTAGTCACGGTGGGGGGCCAAGACATCTCCCACTTAACGAGGATCGGTTTTCGTCCAGCGCGCTCCACTAGATTCCAGAGGTATTCGGATTGACATAATCCTGTGTTGATACCCCACACGGTTTTATCTAACTGCTCTCCCAAAGCACGGATATTAAAGTCCATCACTCGGTGCGTACCGGGCCAAGAGCCAGTGCTGAGTGCTGTCCACCCCGGTGGCGTCAGAGTCGGAAAAACGCCTATCATGGGGCGAAACACCCCTTGCTCTAGCAATCGTCCCATATTCGGTGCGTGTCCCCAGTCGATCACATTTTTGACCAGCTCCATGCTGGCACCGTCCATACCAATTACAATGGCACGTTTCGCCGGAGACAGATTTGATGCATTAGAATTTGTACCCATTATAAGTTCCTTCCTTCTAAGATTTCCGGATTGCTTAATGATTTAAGTTGATTTTACCACAACTCCGTCAATCCGTCGATCACTAGAGATTTACAATTTAAGATTTACTGCTTGTCAAGAATAGGATAGATCGAGTATATTATCATAGTGCAAGTTGCTAGACAACCTGTAGTTGAGCGTATCGAAATATCGCCTGTCCCCCTAGTCTCAATTTATCGGACAATTTATCGGGAATTCAGCGGGATTCCGTATGCCGTAACCTGTGTAACTTTTTCCCTTTTTCGTGTTACCTTTGTTACCTTTTTCGCTAAAAAGCCCAGAGCAGCCTATTTTTCCTGTTTTTACCCAAGTTGCTAGATAGCCGTTGTCAAGGAAGTCGCAATTCGGAGGGGACGCCCCTACTTGGTTTATCAACTAGCAACTTGCGTTATCATAATGTAATTTATGATCAAAATGTTGCTTTGATTTGTATCGCTAAATCTATGCTTTCGCAATCGTATGGATTGATCCGGAATCAAATGCTATAATGTGTTTCATCCAAAATACGAATTAACCAATCACGGAGAACAAATATGAATTTAGTTCCAGACGAATTTATCCGCGTAATGCCAGACGCACTCCGAAGCTTCATCAGTGAAGCTTTCCAGAAGGCAGGAACTTCGGAAGAGGACGCCGCACACATGGCGCACCTGCTGGTTCTCACGGATCTGCGCGGTGTGTTCAGTCACGGCACACGCCAAACATCGGGATATGTGGATATGATGCTTGAGGGCAAAGTGAATCCACGTCCAACCGTCCGTTGTATTGATGAATCCCCGACGACAGCGATCTACGATGGTGATGGTGGTATGGGCCACTTCGCCTCGTATCATGCTGCAAAGGCGGCGGTCAAGAAAGCCAAAGAGATGGGGCTCGGTGCCGCAACGAGTCGGAATCACTTCCACTTTGGGAGTGCTGGCAAGTATACAAGGCTCGCGGCTGAAGCGGATTGTGCTGGTTTTGCGGTCTCTTGCCACCGCTTTCGACATAGTCCCGATGGTGCAATCGCTACGGCAACAGGTGCTTCCCCGATGAGTTTTGCGATTCCGGCGGGCGACCAACCGCCAATAGTCGCTGATATGGCGACTGGTATTGATGCCAAGCTGCCGTTGGAACAGGCGTTTGAACAGAGTCCCGCTGCGTTCTTCAAGATGTTGGGTTTGAGTCATGTGAGTCATGCGCTTGGTGGTTTTATGGCAGGTATCTGGCTATTTGACAAACCGCCGGATCCGCCGACGATTTGGGAGGGTGCCAATCAGGGTGCTTTTATCGCAGCGATTGACATCTCTCGGTTCCGACCGATTGACGAATTCAAAGCGGAGATGGATCGACATATCCGCGATGCGCGACAGATGCAACCGGCACCGGGTTATGACAGATCTGATCTGCCCGGCGGCTTAGAATGGGAACGCGAACGGGAGTGGGCAGAAATTGGTATCCCCATTGGCGACATACATCAGGAACAACTGAAAATAGTTTCTGAACGGGTTAGCGTTCCACTTCCATTCTAAATGCTAACTTCAATTCTTCGCTCATGTTAAGAATTAGTGCAACAGCAACCGAGTTTTCGTAGGGGTTGGGTTGCCCAACCCTTACGGCGGGCGGGGGAACCCCGCCCCTACGATTTCGCTTTATATTTTGCACTTTCTTTTTACATGAGCCCAATTCTTTTAACTGTATCCAACTTTAATGAGGAGTGTGTCAATCTATCGAGATTTACCTACGTTCCTCCAAATAGCAAAAGGAGCCTCTACATGTCTCAGATTAAGTCCGTTCTACTATGGGAAAATCCCCGGCGATATATCCGCGAAGCCATTGATGAAGGAACACTCAGGGGCGCGATTATCCCAACAGGCAGTACCGAACAACATAACGAACATCTGGCGATGATCCACGATACCGCAAGCGCAGTGCATGTCTCAAAACTAGCTGCACAGAAATTATTTCCTGAAGTAGTTGTGACAACACCGTTGGCGATTGGTGTGTCGGAGCACTGGATGGATCACAAGGGAACGCTGACATTGCGCGCCGAGGTATTCGGACAGGTTCTGTATGACGTGGCAGATAGTATGCGTCGTCACGGGATTACAAATATCCTGATTATCAACGGACACGCTGGCAATGCTGCTCCCGTAAATGAACGGTTGGATGGCTACCGTGAAAAGCTTGGTATCAACATTGATTTCCACTCGTACTGGGAGGCCTACTCGCCTGAGTTGATCCAAGAGCAGCTGGAAACAGGTAGATGCCCCGGTCATGCTGCAGAGTTTGAAACGGCATTTGCGTGGGCTGCTTTTCCAGAAAATGTCGATTGGGATGGGGTAGATTATGACAGTGCTAAGTTGACCATCTCTAACCCCGATCAAGCTGAAGCCGATCGAATGTATCATCATGACGCGAAAGTCGCGACCGCCGAAAAAGGGCAGGCGATGATTGATGTCGCTGTCGATTGGGTTGCCGACAGGATGCAGCAGATGATGGGATAGCCTTGAATCTTGCGGGGGTTTAATGCCCCTGCAAGGTTTAATTGTCGAGGTAAAGAATATGAAAACGAAAATTCTGGGTAGAACCGGACTGGAAGTGCCGATTGTGGGTTTGGGGGCTGCGTTTCTCGGCATCCCTACCGCCAATCAAGCTGCGGAGGAATACCCTGAAGATCCAAATAACCTTCGGGGGGACGAATTCCTCACCAGCTACATGGAGGAAGAGCTTGGTGTCCAAACTATCCATGCCGCAATCGAAGCTGGCAGTACACTGATCGACACCGCTCCCCTTTACGGTGGCACCCGAAGCGAGACAACAATTGGTCGCGCGCTCAAAGCCCGTCCAGATTTGGCTGCCAGATGTACCGTTACCACCAAGGTCGGACAAATCACAATGGATGCGAAAGATTTCAGTTTTGACGCAATCCTGCGCGATGTAGAAGCGAGCCAGAAACGTCTCGGGATCGAGCAATTTGATGTGCTTTATATTCACGATCCCATGGATGCTCCGATGGAACAGGTGATGGGACAGGATGGTGCGTTGGGAGCGTTACGCAAACTTCAGAATGAGGGCATTGTTCAATTTGTCGGTGCTGCGGCTAATGAGCCTCAAACAAATGCGCCCTACATTGAAACTGGAGAGTTTGATGCCGCTGTAGTGCCAGAGGCTTGGAGCCTCCTGAACCAACTTGCTGAGGAACGTATCTTACCTGCTGCGGAGAGGCACAACGTAGGGCTGGTCGTTGCTACGCCGCTTGAACGGGGATTGCTCGCAACAGGACCGATTTCGGATATCAACTATTTAGCACGGAACTTCAGTCAAGGCTGCCTAGACCACGTGTCTAAAATCCAGACGCTCTGTCGGGACTACAATATTCCGATGGTGGCTGCTTCCCTTCAGTGGTGCACCCGTCACCCACAAGTTGCTGCCACAATACCAGGGGCTCGTACCCCTGAAGAAGCTGTGGCAAACGCGAAGGTGGGGGCGGTTGAGATTCCAGATGCTTTCTGGGAAGACTTGGCACCTCTCGTTCGACATTTTGAAATTGGAGTTGACCGTTGATGCTTATATTGATGTCGTGTAAACTCAGATTCTTTTTCGTTTGCAGAAGCGACTTGATGAGACAGATGTTAAAGACGATGGCTGCCATCTTAATTTTTGTTTTAATAGGTCTTGGTTGTAGTTCGACAAGCCAGCTTGCTACGGAAACTATATACGACGCGAAAGTGCGGATAGAAGTAGCCAAAGGGGCGAACGCTCAAAACCTTGCACCTCAAGAGTTGGCGGACGCAGAGCAGCTGCTTGCCCGATCGGAAGAGGTATTGAGCGTGGGAAAAGAGACGGAAGCATATCGACTGGGGATGCGTGCTCAGCTAAAGGCTAGAATTGCGGCAGCTGTCGCTGTGGCTAACCAGATGGAGGCGAAGGCTAGTAGCGCAGAGGGGACGTTAGAATTGAAATTAGGGGCTGCAGAAGCCGCACATAGGGATCTGAAACAGGCCGATCAGGAATTAGAGGAGTTGCAATCAACGCCTGAAGAATAGCGTTACTCCGAGGTAAGGAGACGATTGGTTTATGCTGGAAACAGGAATATTTCTTAACTGTAGCCATTGGAGGGATGGATTGAATCGATTCATGTACCACACAGTACGGAATGTGCTATATGCAGCTTATTTGAGAGGCATGGCGTTTCACGTTCTCATGGTATTCGGACTTGTGAGTTGTGCTGGCAAGGTGGATCCGATTCTGCTCGAATCGAGCCTGAATGATACGCAGAGGGCTATCTCCGAAGCGCGACGATTGGGGGCGGAAGAGTATGCTACCGAAACGTTCAGTAAGGCGACACGGCTGTTTGAAGGGGCACAGCAAGCCCAACGCAATGGCGATGGAATTCTGAGCATAGAGTTGGCGTTTTGGGCAGCGATGGAATCTCAGATTGCAGGCGCGCAGGCGCGCCAACGCATCGCTCAGAACCGGATTGATGAGGCAGGCGCACAAGCGATGAATGCTGTGATTCAGGAGATGGAGTATAAAACTCAGACGGCAGAGGTTCGCCAAATGATTGCGGAAGAAAAGACAAGACGGGCTTTGGCGAGAGCTCTCCGATCGGAGCAGCAAGCCATAGCTGCTCAGGAGGAATCGGTTCGGGCAAGGAAGGATGCCCAAAATGCCCTATTTCGATCACAGATACAGGTCGTTATTGATACGGTAGAGCTTGTACTTGATGGTGCAGAGGAAACAGGGGCACTCACTTACGCTTCGGACAACTACCAAACAGCGAGAGAACTGATTACTCAAGCGCGGATGGCTGTCGCACAAGATAATTTTGATGAAGCGAGATCGCTCGCGACAGAAGCCGAAAGCTATGCAAACAAAGCGAAGATTGCAGCCGTTGCTGGGACGAGTGCCGCTGCCAGCCAATCACAAGCGGCGAAATTTGAAGCGCACACAAATGCGAAGGTGGCAATCGCCCGTGCACAGTTTGAAATCGATCGGGCGGAGAAAGCGAGTGCATTTGAGCATGCGCCGGAACTCTTTCAACGCGCTATCACTAGTTTGGAAAGTGCAAATATAGCGCTGACAAGCGAGCAGTATAATCGGGCATTGCAACTTGCCGCGCAAGCGGAAAGCAGTGGTAACGATGCCTTCACCACGGCGGAGCCGATTGAGCGAAAACGTCTGGCAAAAGAAGCATTGGAGGAACAGATTGCCCAAGCCAAAGACGTAGTTTTCCGGGCGCAAGAAACACTGAATCAGCAAGCCTCAATAGCGACGACACTCCTCCCTGCACTCTACGAACAAGCGCGAACATTGCTCACAGATGCCAAACAGGCGGTTGCAGATGAGAACTACGCTCTCGCCATCGAAACGGGTCGCCAGAGCTACGAGCATCTGATGACTGCAATTGAAAGAGGAAAAGAGATTGAAGCAATTGAGAACCAGATCCTAGACGCAGCGACAGCGGTTCCTGATGTAGATACAGCTCGATCTGAAAAGGGTGCGCTCATCCGATTCAGTGGGGCCCTTTTCCAACAAGGGAGCTCGGCAATAAACCCGACATTCTTCCCCAAAATTCGCCAACTTGCTGAGGTTATCAAGACGTTTGCCGACTACAACGTGAGAATTGAAGGGCATAGTGACAGTAGCGGGGGAACCGAGGTGAATCTTCGGTTGACACAGAAGCGCGCTGATGCGTTCATGAAGTACCTCGCTGAAGAATGCGGTATCCCCTTGGATCGACTGATCGCCGTCGGTTTGGGTGAGGATCATCCTATCGCAGACAACACCTCTCAGGTAGGAAGGGCTAAGAATCGTCGGATTGATACCATCCTTCTGACGAGGGAGATAGAAAGCCAAGAATAGTCGCCTAATCGTCAGATCTTCACGGAGGCTTGGAGGCGCGTGCCAAATCGAGATACATTTCAGAAAGTTGAACCGTCCATCGTCCACCAGATCGCAATAAGTCTGTTCGGAGACCGGTATATCATAATTTACGACAATACAATTCAGTTTCATAGCCATTGCTATCATGTCAAGCGAATTGAGGATGCGGCGCATCTATACACCGGACACTACTATTTGATGGACGCAAATACACGGTTGGCGATGCAAACTGATGAGGACTTCGCTGCGCCGGGGAGTTACGGGGCAATCTTTGATTCAGCAACGGGGGAAATTGTTGCCTATGATGGAAAGGACTGACACAATCGGCTTGACTTCGTAAGTCTCGGCAAATTTGCACTTTTTGGTTGACAAATGCGGGCGTGTTTGATACACTTAAAAATGCTCTCGCGGGAGTAGCTCAGTGGTAGAGCTCTACCTTGCCAAGGTAGAGGTCGCGGGTTCAAATCCCGTCTCCCGCTCCAATGTGGCGGCGTAGCCAAGTGGTAAGGCCGGAGTCTGCAAAACTCCTATGCGTCGGTTCAATTCCGACCGCCGCCTCCATTTCTTCATACGGGCGGTTAGCTCAGGTGGTTAGAGTGCTTGCTTGACATGCAAGAGGTCACTGGTTCAAATCCAGTATCGCCCATCCATACCATTTCACATTAAAGAGCCGAAAGGCTCTTTTTTTATTGAAGAACGCTTGAGGGACGGGAGTTTATACGGATTAAGCAGGAACTGAAGCTAATCGCAAGAAACGATAAACACTGGAGAGAATTATGGAAAACTCAGACAAAGATCTGCTTTATAAAATCAGGCACAGCACCGCGCATGTAATGGCGCAAGCTGTCATGGAACTTTATCCAGATGCCAAACTCGCTATTGGTCCCCCGATTGAAAACGGATTTTATTACGATTTTGATCTCGGAAGCGATAGTGATGGTAAGCCACTCGCATTTTCGCCGGAAGACTTGAAGAAGATTGAGAAACGTATGCGACAGATTGTCGCAGGCAAACATGCGTTTGATTATCGAGAACTTAGTGCGGATGAGGCACGTGAGTTATTCAAGGATCAACCCTATAAATTGGAGTTGATAGACGGGTTGATTGAGGGTGGCACCGATGAATATGGGACTGCAATCGACGAAACACCGGTTTTGAGTACCTATCGACAAGACACCTTTGAAGACCTCTGTCGAGGTCCCCACGTCGGAGACACAGGGGAGATTCGACCGGACGCTTTTAAACTCTTGACTGTCGCCGGTGCATATTGGCGGGGCGATGAAAACAGTGCCATGCTTCAACGCATCTACGGTACAGCGTGGCATACGAAAGATGAACTCAAGCAACACCTTCAAATGCTGGAGGAGGCGAGAAAGCGCGACCATCGGAAACTGGGTAGAGATTTAGAAATCTTTATCTTTGATGAGGATGTTGGACCGGGGCTTCCGCTGTGGCTGCCAAACGGTGGCATTATTATTGAGGAGCTAGAAGCACTTGCCAAAGAGATGGAAGAGAAAAGGGGATATGATCGGGTCAGAACACCTCACCTCGCCAAAGACGCGCTGTTTGAGCAGACTGGTCATCTCTCGCATTATGCCGAGAGTATGTATCCACCGATGGAGATGGAGGGCGTGCGTTACTACATGAAACCGATGAACTGCCCATTCCATCACAAGATTTTTGATAGCAAGTTGCGTAGTTACCGTGATTTGCCGCTGCGCTTGGGAGAATACGGCACGTGCTATCGCTTTGAAAAAAGTGGAGAACTCTTTGGTCTGATGCGTGTGAGATCCATGCAGATGAACGACGCACACATCTACTGCTCGGAGGAGCAGTTTGAAGAGGAATTCATGGGGGTCGTTGACCTTTACCTAGAATATTTCCGAATCTTCGGCGTTGAGAAATATGTGATGCGTCTGAGTACACACCACAAGGCTGGTCTCGGCAAAAAGTATATCGACAACGAACCGATGTGGCTCAAAACCGAAGATATGGTCCGTAACGCGATGCGAAATGGTAATGTGCCTTTTGTAGAAGTTCCAGATGAAGCCGCTTTCTATGGCCCCAAGATTGACGTGCAGATTTGGAGTGCGATCGGCAGGGAGTTTAGTCTCGCCACGAATCAGGTTGACTTTGCCGTGCCGGCGCGATGTGGTCTGAGCTTTGTCAATAGAGCAGGCGAGTCTGAAATCCCGATATGTCTGCATCGTGCACCGCTGGGCACGCACGAGCGGATGATCGGCTTCCTCCTTGAGCATTATGCCGGTAAATTTCCCGTTTGGCTCTCACCGGAACACGCGCGGGTAATTCCAATCAACGACAGTCACAACGACTACGCGCAGAAGATTGCTGAACGGTTGAGGGAAGCCAAAATTCGTGCACAAGCGGATCTGGGTCCAGATCGCATGAATGCGAAAATCCGTCAAGCTCAGTTGATGCAGGTGCCCTATATGCTCGTCGTTGGGGACAGAGAAGTTGAAGCCAACACGGTTTCTGTTCGCAAACGAGACGGGGCGCGTCAGAACGGCTTGCCTGTGGAAGAATTTGTAGCCGGTGTCCAAGAACGTATTGTAACCCGGTCTAATCAGCTTTAGAAAATTGAAGATTACCTTATCAGTTGAATTGGAGAGTTTTTACGTGGCAACCGAAAACGTTGAAATAATGCTCAAACTCCCTAAATCCATTTTAGCTGCCATGGGATCGATGGAAACGAACATAGAACAGAGTATCATAGAGACAATTGCTGTTGCTCTGTACCACCGCCGTCAGATCTCACTTGGAAAAGCCGCGGAAATCGCAGGAATACCTGTAGAGCAGATGAACCAAATTTTGGCGAAACACAGTGTCTCGTTAGGTTATACCACCGAAGACGCAGCACAGGATTGGAATACACTGCGAGAGGTATGGTGAAAAGCCATGAAACGCATATACCTAGACCATAACGCAACGACCCCAGTTCACCCGGAAGTGCTTGAGGCAATGCTTCCGTTTATGGTCGATCAGTTCGGCAACGGTTCGAGCATTCATACCTACGGGCGTGAGGCACGCAATGCGATTGACGATGCCCGAGAACAGGTCGCAGCCTTGATCAATGCCAAAAGCCCAAGTGAAATCGTGTTCACGAGCACCGGGACGGAGGCTGACAACTACGCCATCAAAGGGATTGCTGAGTTACAGCAAAGCCGCAATAGCGGTAATCATATTATCACCTCTTCAATCGAGCATCATGCTGTGTTGCATACGTGCCAACACCTTGAGAAACGTGGATTTGAGGTAACGTATCTTCCCGTGGATCGGTACGGACGAATCCAACTCGACGACCTGCGCGAGGCGATTCGGGATGGGACAATCCTTATCTCGATTATGCACGCCAATAATGAGACGGGAGCCATTGAACCGATTGGGGAAATTTGCGAAATCGCTCAAGAACATCGTATCCCTGTTCACACGGATGCGGTGCAGTCTGTTGGCAAGCTGCCGGTAGATGTTCAGGCGTTAGGAGTTAGTATGCTTTCGCTTTCGGCGCACAAGATCTATGGTCCCAAAGGCATCGGCGCGCTATACGTTCGACGAGGGACACGGTTAGAGAACCTGCTTCACGGGGGTTCACATGAGCGGAACCGGCGGGCAGGTTCGGAGAATGTCCCGTCAATTGTTGGAATTGGCGAGGCGGCAGCGTTGGCGAAGAAAGATCGGGAAGCGAATGTTGACCATCTGAATCAATTGACAAGCAAATTACGCCAAGGATTGCATGAAGGCATCAATTATATCCATGAGAACAGCGACCCCGAAAACAGTTTACCTGGAACGCTGAATATCTCATTTGAGTATATCGAAGGGGAGAGTCTGATTTTACGGCTGGATATGGAAGGTATCTGCGTTTCAACCGGTTCAGCCTGCACCTCCGGCTCGATGGAGCCGTCTCATGTTTTAGCTGCGCTTGGGCTCCCGCCGCAGTTGGCGCAAGGCACTGTCCGGTTCTCGCTCGGTAAAGATAACACAGAAGCGGAGATTGATGAAGTCATCGAAAAAGTGCCCAAGGTTGTTGAGCAGATGCGGGCGATGTCTCCAGCGTATAAGAGACGATGAGTTCACTGATTTTTTTCCACTACTAATGTGAGGGTAAATTAATGGCAAGGAAACGAGCAAAGAACAAATATCAGAAACGACATCACCGCCGTGGCGAAGACCGCTTGCGCGGCGACAAAATTGACCTTTACCTTTCGATGGCATACTCGGATGATCCGGAGGACAGGGAAGCTGCGATGGATAATCTTTGTCCGTGCCATGTTCGCAGACGGATTGATGCCGTGTGGGAGGCATTATACCGGGGATTGCAAGACCCTGACATCAAGGTTCGCAGGGCTGCTTGGCATACCCTCGACGATGGTGGGCGACCGAACGATCCGCAGCTGCAGCCAGTCCTTGAAAAGATTGCAAAAAAAGAAACGGACCCAAAACTACGCCAACGTGCACTCGATCTCATCCGGTCTGCCAGACGGTTGGCTGATGAACATCAGGAGCTCGTGGCACAAAAGGCGGACTACTTTCGTGGGAAATGTGACTGGTGCGGTGAGACAGACGTGCAGGTAACTTACAATTATGAAACAGAGTTTGACGGTATTGGTGGACAGAAAAGATTCGCTTTGATGTGCGCTGACTGTGCTGGGGTATAGCGTTAATGTAGAGACCCCAATCCACTATAATTTTAGATGTTGCTAGCACCGTTATTTCTCGCGTTCTTCAATAATGGCACGACTAAACTCATTGTCTTCCGCACGAATGCCGTGGCGCGCCATACTCTTGCGAAGTGCTTCAATGGGGATAGGCTCTACCTCCGCAATCTTCATTTTGTCAAGAAGTTCACGGAAGATCTTAGCACCCTCTTTCTTATCTTTCCTATAGTGTGCGATTACCTCTGCCCCCGTCTTACAATCCATTGGCGGGTTTGGGACTAATTCATCAATAATCCAAGAGAGTTGCAGTGTCAACGCTGCAATTGTCTTTTCGACCCGTTCTAACCGTTCTGCTAGGGTTTCAAGCGTTTCCGCCATCGTAAAAACCTCCTTTCACTTTTGTCTACTGTACGGTGAACTACCACATAACCCGACCGTCACAGTTGATATCCTGTCCCGTCATACTCGCTGAATCATCCGAAGCGAGGAAAAGTGCCAAGCCAGCCATCTCTTCGGATCCAGATCCCTTTTCACGATAGCCTTCATCGGCACACCATCTGCCCGCGAGAACTGCCTTCGGATCTGGCTGTCTCATTCGCTCGCGAAGCACTTCCTCATCGAAGGATTGGTTCATATATTCTGCCCTTGCCTGTGCCAACTCGACACTTCTCTCCTCATGCCCACCCGGGCAGATTGCGTTGACATTAATATTGTAACGTCCAACATCGGCGGCGAGTGTTCGTGTGAAACCGATTACCCCCATCTTTGAGGTGGCATACGGCGCTCTATGGGAGAGCGGCTGTTTGCCTGTGCCCGAACTAAAGTTTATAATTTTTCCATATCGTTTCCTTATCATTTCGGGCAGCACTGCCTTGCAACAGAGAAAATGGGAATCGAGATTAACCGCGAGTGTCCGTTTCCACTCCGCTAAAGTCATGTCCCACACATCTTTGGTCGGTCCGGCGATGCCGACAACGTTAGCGAGGATATCGATTGTTCCCAAGGTTGCGATAGTTTCCTGTGCCATCTGATTTACCTGCTGCTCATCTGAAACGTCCGTCTGGAAGCAGAGAACCTTTCCGCCGGCATCTCTTATCTTTGAGCCAACTTTCTCCTCCAACGTTGTTACTGGAATCACATCGCATAAGGAAACCGCGGCACCCTCGTCTGCGAACCGCAGAGCAATCGCTTCGGCGTGACCTCTGGCAGCACCGGTGATCATTGCGACCTTACCCTCCAATTTTCCCATGAAACCTCTCCCTCCCTTTAGAATCCTTTTTCAATAGGTCTTGTGCATTTCGGCGCGGGGCAAGATGCCCCGCCTACAGTTGGTTGCACAATTATTCCGGCTGGAGACAAACTTTGCCAAAATTTTCCCGTGCTTCTATAATTCGATGCGCCTCCGCTGCTGCTTGTAACGGCAGTACTTGAGCGATAATCGGCGTCAACTTTCCCTGTCCAGCAAGGCGGATAATGGTCTGAAGTTCGGATGTCGTCCCTAGTGCTGACCCCATCAGTGTCAACTGCTTCTGATACATTTTACGGATGTCAATCTCACCGATATTTCCTGTCGTAACACCACACGAAACCAGACGTCCCTTTTTTGCGAGGCTTGCTATGCTCTGGTCCCACGTCGCTGCCCCAACATGTTCAAAGACAACGTCAACCCCTCGTCCGCCCGTCGCATCATGGACAGCTTCGCTGAAATCGGTTTGCGTGTAGTTGATCGTGAAATCGGCTCCCATCTGACGGGCGCGTTCAAGTTTCTCATCGGTGCTCGCTGTCGCAAAGACGCGTGCGCCGCACAGTTTAGCGATTTGTAAGCCTGCACTCCCAACACCGCTACCGGCGGATAGGACCAGCACATCATCGCCGGGCTGAACTTTTGCCCGTGCTACGAGCATGTGCCACGCTGTGAGGTAGGCAATAGGAATAGCAGATGCATCAACGTATGAGAGGTCAGGGGAAATCTGAATGGCGTTTTTGGCAGGTGCTTTAACATATTCCGCGTAACCGCCATTGGTTTGAAAGCCCAAAAGTTCCTGAAAGTCGCACATATTTTCGTCACCGTTGAGGCAATCTGGGCACTGTTCGCAGGGGATACAGGGCGCGAGTACCACTCGATCGCCGACAGCGATGTTGTGAACTTCTGTTCCAACCTCAACCACATCCCCGGAGATATCGGATCCGAGGATGTGTGGGAACGGTTGAACCTCCGGCCGATCCCGTCGGGCGCGGATATCGAGGTGGTTTACCGCGCACGCCTTGACTTGGACCAATACTTCTGAAGGGGCAATGACTGGGACGGGGACTTCTTCGTAGCGGAGTTTATCAATTCCGCCCTGCTCGTGGAAAATAATGGCTTTCATGGATTTTCTTCGTTCAATTTGAGACTAGAGAGACTCTGTTAGGAGTTACGCATTTCAGCGCGGGACAAGGTGTTCCGCCTATTGACTTATACATTGCACCACAGTTAGTGCGGGGCAAGATGCCCCGCCTACAGTTGGCTTCGTAAGTCCTGTCTGTTTTATTATTTTCATTAACCGTATGCCCCATGCTCAAGGAATCCTAGCAATCGCTTTAACCTCGGATTGGCGTCTTTGTAGATGTGTTCTGGCATGTTGTAATTCATGAACGGATAATATTTGTGTCCAATCATACGGCGGGCATAGGTAATCTGGGTAATATAGCGTGTTCGGTTGCTGCGATTAAGTCCACCATGGTGCCACACCTGATTGTTGAACATCACAACACTGCCAGCTTTTCCTAAATTGTATTGAATCTTGCTTTCCCACTCCGTTCCCTCAATCTCTAGCGGTGGACCCGTACCAAGCAGGTGTGTGCCGGGAATCACCTCTGTACCACCGTATTTAGCATCGGTTACATCCGTCAAATAATAGTTTGCCGTAAAAAACATAACAGACAAACGAATATTCTTCGGTGGTTCACCATCTGTAACGGTGAAATGAGGGGCATCGTCCTGATGCCATCGTGTTATGCCGCCGCCCGGAAAACTCTGGAATGAGTTATTGTGGATAACGTGGCAATTTGGGGCGATAAGGGCTTCGGCAAAGCTGACGATAGGCTCCAAGTCAAACAGTTTGAGGTTGGTTTCGCTGGTCTCAAACATTCGGTGTGCGAGTGCGGTGCGCTCATTTACACCATTATGACCATTCGGATTTTCCTTTAACGCCCAATCTAGATCCTCACGCATCTGGGCACACCAATCCGGTGGTAGCACATCCTGCAAAAACAGAAAACCGTTCCGATGGAATTGATCCACCCATTCCTGAATCTGTTCGTCACTAACAATTTGGTTGGCTAAGTAGTTTCCATCTCTTGGAATTTGGCTCATAATGGATCTCCTTGTCAAAGCCCGAATATGGGGTGTGATCGGTAATGGTATACTGACGATGCAGGTTTGTCAATATCAAATTCCGTTGATAAAAACATCTCTGATCTGGATTGGTACGGGCTTGGGCGCGGAATACCTAACTATAACTGAACCGAGATAATCTCGCTATCTCGCAACGATTCCGGCAGACCATCTGGAAAACTCTGAATCTCCCGGAAATCAGGCACGGGTAGCGGAATCCCTCCCTGATTAATTGATGCTTCCGAAACCAACCCGGGAACCGTCATATCAAGGGATTCATAAACATCAATTGGCGGCTTTGTGTCGTTAATAATTGAATCTGCAAACTCACGAATCTCAAAATAGTCACCACCGCCGTGTCCAGCCTGCAACGCTTCCTCCGGTGGGTTACGCCACATCTCTGGCATAAACTCCTCCTCGAAATCCCACAGCGAATGCCACTCCATCTTCTCATCATAGTCTGCTAACCAGATCTTGGGAGCGTCTCCAAAACCCCGTGGTGCTTCGTAGCAGCCCTGCGTCCCTTGGAGACTGTAATAGGTGAGGTTATGCGGACGGTTAGACAACATATCAACACGGATTTCGATTAGTCCTCCATTTGTCGTCTTGCACATCATTGTTGTGCTATCCTCGTTCTCGTAATGGGCACCGCGCGGATCGCGATAATGGTGTCCTGTGCCGAAGCAGGAGACAGTACTGACCCGCTCGTCGAACCACTGTAACACAGGACCGAGACTATGCGTCGGATACGTTGATCCATTCCGTCCGGTCTGCCACTTGCGTCGCCACTTTGTTCGTTCGTTGCCCGCCTTCAATTCATGGATATATGCACCCTCGCCAAAATAGATCTCGCCGAACAGCCCACGCCGCGCGAGTTCACGCACCAACACATTCGGCTTCATGTAGGTATAGTTCTCTGCCATCATGTACTTTTTCCCGCTCTGTTGGACAGCGTTGACGAGGTGCCAGCACTGTTCAAGGTCTGTCGCAGCAGGGACTTCGGAAAGCACATGCTTACCTTCTGACAGCGCGATGACAGCTTGGGGAACATGCAAGGGCATCGGGGTAGAGACAAGAATCACATCGAGATCCGACTTTGCCATCTTTTCAAAGTCAGTATATCGCAACTCAATCCCATGCTGATCGCCTACCTGATTTAGGATTTCGGTATTAATATCACATATGGCAACGAGGGTGGTTTCATTCACGGTCTGGAGCGCTCGGATAAATCCTGAGCCGCGTGGGATTCCTACCAAGCCGACTTTCAGTTCACTTGTCATAGTCTTACCTTTCTGATCACATGTGTCCGACTGATCCTCCTATGAGGTTTATCCGGCTTATCAGTCCTCTAAATCATGCTCGTCCCGCTCATATACCAGCGGTTTTCCAACGATTTGTGCCAACTCCCTGCCCTGCTCCTCAATTTGATTTAGCTGGTAAGCGCGGGTGATGGATAGTCGTGAACCATCAACTAGGAGGAGATAAAGATGCAAAATTTTAAGGAATTTCCCACGAATCGTAATCCTTACAGAGCGAATTCCTGAAAATGGCACCGGGCGTTCATTAGGAAAAAGGAATAGGATACGCCGTTGCCATAGAATATCGCGTAGTGGAAGACGGATGTTAATCCGCCGGGTATACGTCAAGATATGTAGACCCATGAGTAAGAAGGGAACAGCAATCCATATCCGGTCGTCCAGCTTGAACTCAAACATGAGCAAGCCCGCTACTCCAAACCAAATCAGACTAGAAAGTCGCGAGGCAAGACTGCGTCTAAGGATAATTGTTTCTGGATTGGGTTGCTTAAGGATAAGAGCCATGGGTAAAACTTATGCTAAAGTTTCTGTATTACATTTGACGACACATCAATGGGTATTGTAGTACCGAGATGATTGATGGAAAATGCAAGGCATCAACCACACACGAATGAATGACATCGGAGAGTTCCGCTTTGATAGGATTAAGGTTCTCTTTTAATCCGTAGACCTTAATTTGCGACATTCGATTTCCCTTTGATGAATTAGGCTGTCAGAATTTCGACACCGGTCTGCGTTACGCGCACGGTATGTTCCCATTGCGCCGATAGCGAACCATCAACGGTGACAACCGTCCAACCATCTGACAGCGTCGTACATTCACATCGACCGGCATTAATCATCGGCTCAATTGTAAACACCATATTCGGCACCATAGGTGGACCGTCATTTCTTTTGCCGTAATGGGGAACTTGAGGAGCTTCCCAGAACTGTAAACCTGTACCGTGCCCACACAATTCGCGCACGACCGAGTATCCAAGACTTTCAGCATGCTGTTGAATTGTGTAGCCAATATCGCCAATCGTGTTGCCGGGTTTCACTACATCAATACCAAGGTACATACATGCTTTCGTTTCCTCGATTAACTTTAGAGCTTCCTCTGACGTTTCGCCGATTACAAACATGCGACTGGTATCGCCAAAATATCCATCCAGAATTGGGGTAACATCAACGTTGATGATATCCCCGTCCTTTAAGACCGTGTCATCGGGAATTCCGTGACAGATAACATTGTTGATCGAGGTACAGCAGCTCTTATTGAATCCCTTTACATCAAGTGTTGCGGGATAGCCGCCGTGATCACAGGTGAATTCGTAGACCCATTGGTCAATATCCTTGGTTGCGACGCCAGCTTCAATTCGCCCCTCCAGCATGTCCAAAGTTTTTCGCGCCAATTGACTACTTCTACGAATGCCTTCAATCTGTTCATCGGTTTTGATAATAATCCCTGAAACCATTCGTGGTTGAGATGTGCCCGACCTTTTATCCGGCTTGAGATGGCAATTTTTGTATCGTTTGCCACTTCCACACCAGCAGGGCTCGTTTCGTGATAGTTTTCTCATCGTTTTACAACCCTATTAAAACCTTATTTGGACTAAGACAGTTACTCTTGTGGACGGTGAAAGGTTGTGAAGCATGAAACTCGGCACTATAACCTCCCTCGTGCATTAGCTGTCTACCACTTCTCGAAATCCTTGATGCAGGCTACGACCTCACTGGTGATAGCGTTCAGTAGGGATTTCCCCTTTTCAGGTGTGGCATGTTGCGGTTTTCCCATTGCCCCAGTAGGTGCCCGCGTGACCAACCGTTTGGCGACATTGAGGCGTCCACCGTGCTCGCTATGGTAAAATGGCGAATCTACCAACGGTGGACTGGCTGTCACCCGGTCCATCCGCATAATCTCGCCGTGCAGGAATAACATCATTGAGGTTTCGTATTCACAGGCATGCGTCAGCTGCGGTGTCTCCATCCCGTGATGTTCTGGTGCTATCGCCGGTTCAGCCAACGTCCAGTAAGTGGTGAACGCAATCCACATATTGTCGTAAATTTCTGATTCGTTCGACAACTCTGTGATTGCTTGTGTGCCCGGAGTGACATTTCCGCCGTGACCGTTGAGCAAGAACACACGCTGAAATCCTGCTTTGGCGAAAGACCTGACAACATTCTTGATCATCAATGTGTAGATGTGATTGGGGACGCTCACAGTGCCGGGACGATCTAGATGATGGTCCGATGCACCAAGCCATAACGTCGGTAGCAGATAGATCCCCTCACTGAGTTGTTTTTCGACGCGTTGTGCCACTGCGGTGACAAGATAGGTATCCGTCAACAGAGGCGAGTGATGCCCGTGCTGCTCCAGCGATCCGAGGGGAAGCACGACGACTTTATTTTTGTCTGCCTCCTGCATATCAACCCAACAGTTATCTCCATATTGCATATGAGTGTGCCCTCCTGAATATAATCCCTAATCTACAATCTATGTTCCAACCTGATGCTGTATCGCGGTTAAAAAGTTCATAGCATACCGCTATTAATCGTTCAACTGATCTAGAGCCTCTGCTAGCCGTTCTATCCCTCTGTTGATTGTCTCAATACTCACCGCATAAGCAAACCGAAGATGCCCGGGACGCTGAAACTTGCTCCCCGGCACTGTTACGACATTAGCGCTTTCAATTAGGTAGTGTGCTAACGCTTCATCCGTGTTGAGGAGTTGCCCTTTCGGCGTCCGGCGGTCACAATAGAGGCGCATATCGGGGAAAAAATAGAACGCCCCTGCCGGACGCTCCCCAACCGCATCCTGCACTAATTCACTGAAGCGTTTCATCAATGCCTCTCGCCGCATATAAAGTGCATCCCGAATTTGATATCGCAGACGCAGATCTGCATCTTTCCGCAAAAAATGTGCATACCCCTTCTGCGTGGGTAGGTTAACGCACGAGGAGGTATTGCCCTCAACATTCGCTATTGTCCTCATTACCGCTTCCGGTCCTGCAATGAAACCGAGGCGCAGTCCTGTGCCTGAAACCTCCTTGGACATGCCCCCAACGAGCAGGGTCTGATTGGGTAGGTATGACGCAATACTCACATGTTCGAGATCATCATAGACAATGGTGCGATAAACTTCATCGGACAAAACGCAGACTTGTCCGTACTTTCCAATGATTTCGGCAAGTTCCCGTAACAGTGAAGCCGGATAGACTGCCCCTGTTGGATTATTTGGCGAATTTAGCACAATCAGCGCAATCGTATCATCTTGGCTTAGGAGGTCCGATAATTGATTTGGATCCGGCAGAAAATGTGCATCGGTCTGCAAGACAATCGGTGGTTTACCCGTCAACAGAATAGGGAGATTCTCGAAAGATTCGTAGGTAGGGGCAAACGTGACCAATCGATTTCGACGCGAATGTGGATTCAGCATCGTTACACAGATTTTGAAGACGGCATCCTTGGGTCCAGGGCAAACTACAATCTCCGATGGGGAATAGTCCAGGCCGAACAAATGAAGGTCTGCGTGAATGGCTTCAATCAACTCTGGATCGCCCGCCGCTGGCGAATAATGCGTCGCATCAGCCATCACGGCTTGGGAAATTGCGGTTTTCAAGAGGTGAGGGACCGGAACCTCTGGGTTCATTTCACCAATTCCGAAATCGTAAATCTGTTTTCCCTCCAGCCGCAATCTATCCGCTATCGACTTGATTTCCAGCGTCGGCGATGGTTTTATCTGTTGTGCCCAAGCTGATGGCATTAGCCCCATAAAAAAATCCTCGTGATTTGTGAGATGATAGGTTCACAGTGCCTGAAACCAATCGAAATAATAGCATGAATGGGACAAGAACGTCAATCCCAAACTTGTATGGATGAGGACAGCCGCGTGTGAATATTAAGATTGACGAAAATCAGCCACTTTGGCGTTGCCAACAGACAGTTGAAAGCCCCATGGGGTATTGATTAATTGACCACCAATCAAAAAACATTGACAGCCAAGAAATGAAAGATTATACTGATAGGGAAGGTTAGTCTCATTATTTGACCGTTCTTGAATCAGAATCTACAAAAGGAGGCAGATCATGTACAGCATCGGCATATACGGCGACACCGGCATGGTGGGTCAAGAGATTGAAAAAGTCTTAGAAAATCACGATCAGGTTGAAGTCTGCTTCAGGAAAAATTCAAGAAGAGAGGAAGGGGCGTTGAGCTCCTGCGAACTGATCTTTCTTGCAACGAAGGATCCAGAATCCATGACGTTTGCACCACCAATTTTTGAACTTGGCAAGAAAATAATTGATATGAGCGGTGCTTTCAGATTTCCGAGACAGGAATTTGAAGGGGAGTACGCACCGCGAATTGGATTAAATCCCAACGAATCCACAGATTATGTTCCCGAATTGCTAGCGGAAGCCGTTTATGGGATGCCTGCACTGCTCCAAGATCAGATCGCTCAGGCACGGTTGGTGGGCAATCCGGGCTGTTACCCGACGAGCGTAGTTTTGGCTTTAAGACCACTTAAAGGGTTTGTTCAAGGAGAAGCGACGATCGTAGCAACGTCGGGAATTTCCGGCGCACGAAAAGATGTTGAAGAGGTGCCTAATGAGATTACGTATGCCTACGGCAGAAGGCATAAACACATCCCGGAAATGGAACTATATTCTGGTTTTCGTGTGAACTTCACGCCTATTGTTCTTCAGTCAGTTTTCAGGGGAATTAACACGAACATCAGGGTTGAATTGACCGAGCCGCTGAAAAATCTCCCAGAAGAAGCAGCGGTTGAACAGTTAAGTCAGACCATACGAAGTGCCTACCAGCCAGAGGATCTGGTATTCGTCGTAGAAGATACCGCTGACAAACAGTGGGGCACACGCGATATTGCTGATACGCATAAACTCCTCGTCAAAGTCCGAGTTGATGAAGGATTTGCCTATATCTGTTCCCTTGAGGACAACCTTGGCAAAGGTGCCGCTAGCCAAGCAGTTGAGAACATGAATATTATGCTTGGCTTGCCTCGGCTGTATGGTATAGAACCAGTTTACAGCACGAGTTAAATTGAGTATGCGAATTACCCTCTAGTGCGTCCACTGTTGATTGGTAGTGGACGCACGCTTAATCCCACCGGAGAACTGCGCTCAGATTCAGAGATAATTTCAATGCCCACCCCTGTCGAGCAGATTTCTTCCCTCCGTCAGCAGATGGCTGCCGACCGGTATCGCCCCTTATACCATTTTTCAGCGCCTGCAAATTATTTGGGAGATCCGAATGGAACAATCTTCTGGAAGGACAAGTATCACCTCTTTTATCAGTACAACCCTGATGGTGCTTTCGACAATTCAAAGCGGATGCACTGGGGACATGCAGTAAGCGAGAATTTGGTGCACTGGAATGACCTCCCTATCGCGCTAACACCGACGCCGGGCGGTCCTGACCGGGACGGTTGCTGGAGTGGAGGGGCGGTGGATAACAACGGTGTGCCAACACTCATCTACTATGGTCACCCTGAAGGCAACTGTATTGCGACGAGCAATGACGACCTCATTACTTGGAAAAAACACCCTGCAAATCCAGTAATTCCCTACCCGCCAGAGGAAGACGGTTGGCGGCCGTTTGATCCGTGTGCGTGGCAGGAAGGAGATATGTGGTACTCGCTTTCAGGTGGGAAACTAGAAGGGATTGGAGACACAGCGTTTTTGTGCCAGTCGGAAGATCTCGTCCACTGGGAATACCTGCATCCGTTTTATATCAGTGAATTGGACAAATCGCCCGAATCGGATTGTGCGGTGCCGGACTTTTTTTCGCTTGGAGACAGGTACATGCTACTTTTCGCTAGTCATCAGCGCGGCGTTCAATACTACCTTGGCACCTATGCTAATCATCGGTTCTATCCAGAGGATCACGGTCGGATGAATTTCGGTGAGTTTGGGGTTGAGAGCGGTCATCTCTGCGCGGGCTTTACTCTGTTAGATGGAATGAATCGACGCATCTTCTTTGGCTGGATTCCAGAGGGACGCTGCGAGGCAGTTCAACGAGTATCCGGTTGGGCAGGTGTGATGTCGTTGCCGCGTCTCCTCTCCCTTTCTGATGCCGGCACATTGGAAATTGAGCCTGTCGTAGAACTAGCACTCCTACGGCAGAATCATCGCCAACTTACGAATTTGCTAATCCCTTCTGATGCCTCCATCCCGCTTGAAGGAATTGACGGCAATTGCCTCGAAATCTTGGCAACTTTTGCGCCGGGTGACGCTGAAGTGCTGGGGATTAAGGTATGTTGCTCACCAAATGAGGACGAACAGACAGTTATCTATTACAGTCCGAAGGATAAATGCCTTTCTTTGGACGCTGATCATTCAAGCGTAAATCCCGATGTTGTGACCCACGGTGTGCAGCGAGGACCTCTCGAATTGGCTGCGAACGAGCTATTACAGCTGCACATTTTCGTAGACCGTTCGGTTGTCGAGGTTTTTGCAAATAACCGGCAATGTCTCACCAAACGGATCTATCCCGCTAGACAGGATAGCCGGGGTGTACAACTTTTCGCTCGTGGTGGGGATGCGAAACTAAAGTCAATGGACGTGTGGAGTATGGCATCGATTTGGCATTCATAGAGTCGAGGTGAAGAGAACCCATTTGGGTAGAATAACTTCTATAGACTTCCTGACAAAGTATAAGGAGAATCTGATGACACCAAACAGTTATCGTGGTATATTTACTATCCCATCCACCCCTTTCCACGAGGACGGGGAAATCGACATCACTAGTTTCCAACGTATGATAGATTTTTGCATTGAGTGCGGGTCACACGGCTTGGTCTATCCCGTGAACGCCAGTGAGTTTACTGCCCTCAGCGATGGAGAGCGATTCGAGATGTCGGAGGTGCTTGTTAAGCAGAACGCGGGGCGATTGCCAGCGATTATCGGCGTCGCAGGAGTAGCGCAGGAGGTTGCAGAACGATTCGCCAAGCACGCCCACGATATCGGCGCAGATGGTGTCATTGCTATGCCACCGTATATTAATCATATTTCTGAAAGCCTTACCTTTGAATATTACCAAAAAATTTCAGACGCAGCACAGATGCCGATTTTCATCCAGAATAACATGCCGCCTATCGGGTCAAATCTATCGGCAGAGTGCTTGCTCAAACTCTGTCGGGAAATTGAGCATGTGGAATACATCAAGGAGGAGACGCTGCCTAGCACAGTAAAGTTGACCGCTGTGATACAAGGCAATGATGGCTCATGCAAAGGGGTATTCGGTGGGGCAGGTGGACGCTATCTAATTGAGGAATATAGACGTGGGAGCGCGGGGCAGATGCCCGCTAGTCATGTCACTGATGTCGTGGTCGGGTTATGGGATGCCTTAGAGGCCGGTGATGAAGAGCGGTCAACCCATATTTACAAAGAGATGGCACCACTTTTCTTATTTGAACATCAGCTCCCCGGCTGCTACAAGGAGGTTTTGTATCGGCGTGGAATCATTGATTGTCCGCTCAAGCGTAATGGAAAGATGCCGCTCGACGAAATTGCCTCGAAATATTTGGATGAGATTCTCGCAAGGCTTGAACCGCTGATGACTTGGAAAAAATAGCCATGGTGTGTTAATGTGGCGGAAGGCGAAAAGTGGGCAACCACAAGGGTTGCCCCTACAGGAATTGAGTCAATGTAGCGGCAGGTCTTGTGCCTGCCCAAAATACTTGCGTTAAATTAAAAAGGGTATAGACAGAAAGACATAGAAACCGAGTTTTTGGCAAAAACTCGGTTTCTGCTTTTTGGGGTTAGGGGATAACCGCATCTTCTCCGAGGTGTTCCTCAATCCAGTCTCGGAGCGGCACGTCTTCATCCTTCGGAGAGGTGTATCCCAATCCACCTGTGCTAGCACCTAACAGCTGCCGCCGAATGGGATCGCTGCGCTCCATATAGTGGTCAACGGTCATATTGTCCCTCGGTCGGAGCCACCGATAACTATAACCGTAGAACAGCACCTTTCGGGTGATATCGGAATGATTGGGACTTGCGGCATGCCAGATCCGACGATCAAAAAATACCGCCGTGCCGGGCGGCACCTTGACTGCTGTCGTTCCTTCGGGGTTTTCGACCTCATCTTCCGGCAAATCTAACGCATTCCACAGGTGGCTGCCGGGAATGACATAGAAATTCCCACTTCCCTCTACGGTTGTGTCGGTCAGAAAGTAGCCGATCTTGAGGGAGATTCGCGGCCGGGGGTTGCTCTCCAAATCCATGTTCAAGCGTCCACTGTCTTGGTGCCAGCCCAAACGCCCCTCATCGGATCTCTCTTCGGCTGGTAACGGCGGCGTAATTCCCAAGTGCGAGTGGTAAAGCTGGATGTGCCATCCCAAAATACCCCACACCTTCGGGAATGTTTTGTGCCAATCAAGTAACTCTAGGAAGAGATCATCCTTCCCGATGAAGTCGAATATGTTACAGCGTTCATGGGGACCCAAATTTTGCTCGGGTCGATATTTCGCCTCAAGCCGGTCCAGCACGGCGTTGAGGTCATCGACCAATTTTGGGGGCAATGCGTCTTCAACAATAAAGAAGCCGTTCTTTTCAAATTGGAGCCGTTCCTCATGTGTCAAGCAATGATCTAAACATGCAGTATTCATATATACCTCCTGTACTCATTCTAGTTCTCCAAATTCTGAGTTCGGCAGATTTTCATTATAGCATATTATATCAGATATGTGCACCTCTGTAAACAAAGAATAACAACCTTATAGCAGTATGCGGATGAGTAGAATCAACACCTCTTTTCAAAATGTGCTTTAACCTACTGAATGTTTTTGCGGAAAAACACCTCACCCACACCTTCATTAATTCCAGCGATAAACCCACACTCCTCAAACCCCATATACCGATGCCACGCTTGGGGTTCAGGCTCATCAGCCTGCGATGAACTGTAGAGCACCTCGTGACCCGCCTCACGGAGAAAGTTCTCAATGAACCGAAGCAAGGCTTTACCAACCCCTTGCCGGCGATATTCGGGTAACACTTGAATCAGTGAAATATACGGCACAATTGACCACAAACACTCAAGTCGCACATACCCTACCCGTTCCCCGTTCCACTCAGCGATCACGACATCCTCAATGCGGTCGGGATTCAAGGTTTGCGCTTCGATTTTTCGCTTGAGTACTTCGCCGGGAATGTACCCATCCTGATACGCAAAATCCAAGTCGTCCCGCCGCGCAAAGCGTATCACTATCTCTCCAGACATTTATATTCCTCCTTAATTGGTTTTTGGATTTTATACCATAGGGCAGGGTCCATGTCAATCCACCCGGTATGAAGATGCGGATTCGCCGGAGGAGAAACCGGATTGACCGCCGAGACGGTATCGTGTTAAAATGCTGACGCATTGATCACCGATAGGATCGAGGAATAGGACTTACACATTTCAGTGCGGGGCAAGATGCCCCGCCTACAGTTGGCTGCGTAAGGTCTAGAGGGATATATTATGACGACAGAAACAGTGCAGTTAAAAACTGGTGAGCAACTTGTCATCAAGACCCTACACCCACCGCTCTATGACTACGTTAGTAAAGTCGGGTGTTGGGGCGATGTGCGTGATGACCTGCTCAACGGAAAATTGATAGAATGGCTTTTCACGCCTTACTTTGTTGGCGAAATTGATGGCAAGGTTGTCGGTAGTATGAGCTATTATACGCCGACGGACACGCGCGATGTCGGTGTCGTGGAGTTTGTGCGAACAGAGGAGGCACATCGGAGCAAAGGCATCGCCTCCGCACTCATGGATTGCCTGATTCGACGATTTCGTGCGGATGATGGGGTAGCCCTCTATCTCTGTACGACCAATCCGATCGCTGGCAAGGTGTACGAAAAATATGGGTTCTGGTATCACCTAGGGGATGGAATGCGCTATCTTGCTCCCGATGCCGGGGACTTTGACCAAACCTATCTGGCATTCTACGGACCTGCGCGCATCCGAGATGCGACGTGGGGGGATCTGCCGCGTGCTTCTGCCCTCTATAATCACCGGGAACCACGCTGGCTCATCAAGGACTATTTCACACAAACCTTCCGCGAGACCCGCTTTGAAAGCCACTTCGTGAGACTGATGCGACAGATCGAAGATCGGAATGGCGCGTTTGTAGTATTGGAAACTCGCGAGCAACGACTCGTGGGTACAGCGGTATTGAAACGGTTTGATACTTTTCATGAGCAGCATATCGCCACGCTCAGTTTTCGCGTCTGCCCTAGCTATTTTGAGCAAGGGGCTGAACTTTTAACAGCTGCAGCAGAAAAGGCAAAAGCCCTCTCGATTCAGGGGTTACAGATCTACATCGCTGATTGTGACCATGACCAAAAAGAGATGGTGAAATCAGCGGGATTTACTGAAGAAGCCCGTTTGCAGCATAGGCTTTACGATGGCGAAAACTGGATAGATATGCTGCTCTACACCTTGTGGTTGCCTGAAGTTCTTCCACTAAGAAGCGAAGGAGATTATTACGGTAACAGAAAACCGTGGCAGGCAGATCGGGTTAATGCTGAGCCTAACCGGAAGACAAATACATAGGAGCATTCCAATTAAGGAGGAACATCGTAATGTCAGAATCGAAGATTCGGGTTGGCATCGTTGGTGCTGGTGGTGTCGGGGGGCTTGGTGGAAGAGACAACTCTCACGCCGGCGGCTACCGGCGGTGTGGGGAGGTTGAGTTAGCGGCTGTCGCTGATATTAATAATGAACGCCTGCAACAGTTCGGCAACGAATGGGAAATCGCACCGGAACAGCGTTATGCTACTGCACAGGAGATGTACGAAAAAGCAGATCTGGACATCGTGAGCGTCACCACCCATAACTTTCATCATCATGAGCCGGTGATTGAGGCTGCAGAAGCGGGGATTAAGGTGATTATGGTAGAAAAACCGCTCGCCATCAGTGTCGAATGGGGACGGAAGATGGTCGAAGCCTGCGAAGCAAACGGGTGCCGATTAGCTGTGGATCACACGCGCCGTTTCCTTCCTCATTATCGACGGTTGAAAAAGATGGTTGATGACGGGGCAGTGGGGGATGTGCGAACCATTACATACTCCGGTGCCCGCCCGCTGCTGCACAACGGCACGCATACGGTGGACTACGCTTTCTACTTCACATCGGCGCAACCCAAGTTAGTATCGGGTTTTCTCAGCGATGAACCCGTTGCCGATCCGGGCGGTGGAGGGATGGTTGTCTGTGAGGGTGGTGTGGTCATCTTCATAAACTGCATTCCCACGCGCAAAGAATCGCTCAGTGATGTCATTATCGGAGGTACGGCAGGTCAGATTCATTTCTGTGAGCGCCGCGGCATCTGGGAATACGGTCCCCTTGTTGATGCGAGCGAAGGGTATGGCTCCCGCTACGACTTTGAGCCGCTTCCTGATATGCCTGAAGGCCTTATCCTCGACGACTATTTCTACAGTGCAGCGCGGGAAGCAGTTGACTGTCTAGTAGAGGATCGGGAGAGCGTCTCAACCGGGCGGGATGGGTTGAAAGCATTGGAAGTTATCACCGCTATGCACATCTCACACAAAACAGGCACGCAGGTTCCTCTGCCGTTGGGTGAAGGGCTGGACAACGTTGAAATTCGATCGACGGGTCAGTAAGATGCCGCGACTATTCATACCAGTTATGGATGACATAGACCGGATCCGACCCTGCGGCGAGGCGGATAGTTGCCTGATTTGCCTTTGCTACAAACTCGTTGCGCAGGGCGTTTGTTCTAATCGGATCGACGTGCAATCCGTCCAAACTCCATCGAAGATTTGTACTGCTTTCAACGGTAACATTGGAGTCCTCAGACACGAGTGATACCCGTTGCACGTTTTCGTTTTTTCGCTCCAAAATTAGGTCCGAAACGACGAAGTGGATTGTTTGAAGTGGGTCTCGCATCTCTGCCCGCCAGCTGCGCTTATCTCCGTGTGTACTCTCCTGAAACAGTTGGAGTCCGAGGCGCATTAGGCGCAGGTTGCCGAGAAAGTGATCCATCTCGTAACCGTTGGGGTGAGGGAGTCCACCGTAAATTAGAACCCCTTGGCATTCGTTTTCCGTGATTGCATAAGCAACTGCCAACTGTCCGTCTGTGTCATCCTTGTCCACATGCCCGATCCACTCACGGACGATGTGTGTGCCAAATCGCTCAAACTGCTCAATGGTATCTTTTGGCAATTCCTCAAGGGAATCCAGATCGCCGATTAGGACATTAGGGAAAATTGGGAGGTCGCTGGTCTGGTTGAGTTCAGTGAATAAGCGGAGGCCCCCGTCAGCACAGATGAGGGGGTAATTGTTTGCCGTTGCCCACGTCAGTGTCTCCCTGTAGAATTGAGGGTAACGGAGGTCATAATGGCCATTGAGGAAAATTAAAGCGGATTTCATAGGGTTTCAGCAAAACGTAAAGAGAAACCGAGTTTTTTCGGAAAAACTCGGTTTCTGTCGCACGATTTCTTAGCATGTGCCAAAAAACTATCACAGATCTAACAACGGTAAACAGACAAGAGATGAAAAACCGTAAAATCTACGAATTTTTCTGAATTGGCAATCGGCTACGGAAGAAATAGATTGTAGGATGAGAGCTGCTTGGCAGGACGATAGGATAGTTTTACACGCTTGAGGTTTTCTAAGCCGGAGTCGTCCATCGCGCTAATCCACCGATAGGCTGCCTGTTCGCGGCAAAACGCCCTAAAAAGAAATTGCGCCAATCCCTTTATCTTGAGATCTGTCACCTCAAAGAGGACACAGAAAATCTCGCTGTTGAGGGGATATCCGAAAGTATATCCTTTCAGGACGCCTTCAATGAGAACGACTCTGCCAACCAAGTCCAATCCCTCGTAGTTCATGAGTCCTGTGTGATGGGAATGCCGAGAATCTCCTAATATCGCCCGATAAACATCATCATGAGACCGTGCGCCCCGTTCCTGTTGCCATGAATCATAAAGTACGAGACAATCCTCAAGATGGCTGTTTTGGTACGGCTCTATATGCGCGGCAGGATGGTTGCGGATCAAACTATTATAAGCAGCCCGCTTGCTTTTGTACCGGTCTCCCTTGAGTTGGCTGAGGGCATCTGTTTCGTACAGATATTCCGTCTCTTTCTGAACGGCGTGAAAGCCCCTCTCCTGAAAAAAGGGAACCAGATCCGTTGGAACGTTTTCGATCCGCGCAATCTGCTTCGCACGATTGGTTTCAAGAATGAACGCATACGCCTGATGGATCGCCTTTTGATTCAGCGACGCTCCCATCGGTAAAATTGGCATGAAATAATCGTTATTCTGATTGGCGAAAAGACAGAATTGGTCTTCGATTATTGTCCAGTAAAAATCGAAAAAGTCTCGCCATATATAGTGTGGTACGAAGGCATAACGCGACAGTTCCCCTGGCATTTGGCTGGCGTATCGATCGAAAAGGGGTTTATCGTTTAACGTGAGTGGTTGTAGGCTTTTTGATAAATCAGGCAATTTTTAAGCAATCACTTGTTCAGTGTGATGATCAAATAGATGAACCTGTTTGGCGTTGAAATTAAACCAAATGGACTGTCCCACATCGGGGCGGAATGCGGGGTGTGTGCGGGCTCTGAGGAGGACTATATCCCCAGTTTCTGGATTTTCCCCTAGAAATATGTCAATAATATTGACCGATCCCAACGCTTCTACAAGGTGCACCGATGCTTTGAAGCCCTTTTCAATTGGTTCTTTTGAGACGATAATATGTTCTGGCCTGACACCAAAGATGATTTCCTCTGACTGACCGAACCGCGAGATCTGTTCTGCTGATAATGCAATCCATATATCTGTATGCGTCAGATGCAGGGCTGTCTCTTCTGCCCCGATGGCATCACGGTTTAAAGCCGTTTGTGACCGAACCTGACCATTGATTAAGTTCATCGAGGGACTTCCCATGAATTGGGCGACGAAAACGGTCTGCGGTTGGTTATATACCTCTTGGGGCGTTCCGATCTGCTGTAGGCTCCCCTCGTGCATGATGACGATACGATCCGCCATCGACATTGCTTCAACCTGGTCGTGGGTGACAAAGATGGTTGTCGCTCCCAATCTGTGCTGCAGGCGTTTCAGTTCTGTTCGCATGTCTACCCGCAACTTCGCATCGAGGTTCGACATCGGCTCATCCATTAAAAACGCTTTGGGGCTACGAACCATTGCCCGTCCTAGGGCGACACGCTGCATCTCGCCACCGCTCAGATGACTTGGCTTCCGATCGAGCATCGACTGGATTTGCAGGATTGTTGCAACTTCTTTGACCCGCTCCTGAATTTCGGATCGCGGCGCTTTCACCGCTTTGAGCGGAAATGCGATGTTATCATAAACGGTTAGGTGCGGATAGAGGGCATAAAATTGGAAGACAAACGCGATGTCCCGATCCGCGGGCGATAGCGCGTTTACTCGCTTCCCATCAATGAAAATGTTTCCCTCGTCGGGGTGTTCCAATCCGGCGATTGCTCGAAGCGTGGTTGTTTTTCCGCATCCTGAAGGACCTAAGAAAACGACAAACTCTTGGTCATGGACTTCAAGGTTCATGTCATCTACAGCAACGACATCGCCAAAACGCTTTGTGATGTGTTCAAGTTTAATCTCTGCCATTCTTCGTATTTTAGCACACACATAAAGAAATGAAAACGAAAAATGACAATGACAACATGGGTGGAAGTAGACCTCTCTGCGATTCAATCTAACGCACAAGCAATTAAAGCGTACCCCCAAAGCAATTCGCTGATTGCTGTGATCAAGGCAGATGGGTATGGACACGGTGCTATTCCGGTCGCCGAGGCATTGGACGCGGAAGCAACGATGTATGCTGTTGCTACCGTGGTGGAGGCTGTCGAATTACGTACTGCCGACATCAGAAAGCCGGTGCTAGTGCTGTTCAACGCGCTGCCAGTTCAGGCGGAGACGATTATTGAATATGAGTTGACAGCCTCGGTGTATGAACCGACACTCTGCAAGGCGCTATCCCGTGCGGCGCAAGCGAAGGGAATCTCGGTTAAGGTGCACCTCGATGTGGACACCGGCATGAATCGTGGTGGGATATGGTATACAGAGGTTGTGGATTTTCTGAGGTGGCTAACATCGCTAGAGGGAATAGAGGTTGAAGGTATTTTTACCCACTTCGCCACTGCGGACGAAGCTGACAAAAGGCATGTGTATCTTCAGTTAGAACGGTTTAAGTCAGTGCTTTCCAACCTCTCTAAAATCAACCTGCGTCCCCCGATTGTCCATGCTGCCAACAGCGCAGCTGCATTAACGCTTCCCGACACCCATTTTGACGCAATTCGCGTGGGTTTGGGTTTATACGGCGTCTATCCATCGTCTGAAGTCCGACGAGCGAGTCCTGTGTCTTTGCAGCCTGCTCTGAGTTGGAAGGCACGTATTATTTCTTTGCGCCGATCGATGGAAGGGGAAGGGGTCAGCTATGGTCGCACCTATATCGTTGATGAACCGACATGGTTAGCCACGCTGCCCGTTGGCTATGCTGATGGCTATTCACGAGCACTATCGAATCATGGTGAGGTATTGATCGACGGAGCAAGGTGTCGACAGGTCGGATCGGTTTGTATGGATGGGACAGTCTTTCGGATCGCACCTCCGAAGGAAGGGGACGCAGATCTGTCCCTACACATTGGCGATGAAGCGGTGCTGATTGGAAAGCAGGGAGACTTGGCAATTACCGTAGATCAAGTTGCGGAGAAAGCGGGAACCATCTCGTATGAGATTTTGACAGGAATAGGCAAACGGATCCCTCGGATTTATGTGAATCGGGGGACATAAGGGTTTGACATTACGGCGGAAAGATGATAAACTGAATTGCGGAATTTATCGTCTGCCACATCATACAATGATTAGGAGAGTCTTATGACAACAGAACAAGCAACAATCCTAAAAACGACTCTGGAATCAATGTTCGCGCACATCGCGCAAAAAGAGAGCATAATTGCAGATCTTGAACAGATCGAACGGCTTCAACAGGAGATTGGATCAACCGTCCCATCGCAGCTACGCCACTACCTGCAACGCCGAAGTTATACCAAAGCACTGGATTTTCTTAAGGAGGATTTCGCTGCTAGTTTAGACTGATATTGTTTAACTGTCTGTGCTATACTTAGTCAGATTTGCAATCGGCATTGATCCTATTATGGTAGATTTTAGAATTACTTAGACACTATGAACGAGCCCTGATAGATCGGGGTTCGTGGAGTTACGGCACACGGAGTGTGCCTACTACTATTAATGTCCATTTATTTGTAGAATTCACCATAAAAAGGGATTCAAGATTAACTGAGAAAAAGAGGCACTAAAATGGCAAGAGAAGATGGGCGCACGCCGAGTCAGATGCGCCCAACCCGTATCGTTCGGAATTACATTAAGCACCCAGAAGGATCCGTCTTGATTGCTGTCGGCGATACAAAAGTTGTTTGTACGGCATCGGTGGAAGAATCACAACCGCGCTTCATGCGTGAGCAGAACCGCCGAAATCGAGGCTGGGTTACCGCGGAATATTCAATGCTGCCCCGGTCTACCTCTGACCGGATGCGGCGTGAAGCCACCCGTGGGTCGCTTGGTGGCAGAACACAGGAGATTCAACGACTTATCGGTAGATCCTTGAGAGCGGTCGTCGATTTCAAAGCCCTTGGTGAACGCACGATTTGGATTGATTGTGACGTTATCCAAGCAGATGGTGGTACACGTACCGCATCAATTACCGGCGCATTTATCGCGCTTTGGGATGCCTGTCAATGGTTGATGGATCGGAAACTGATAACAACCATTCCAATCATCGAGCATGTGGCAGCGACGAGCGTCGGGATTATTAATGGAACACCCATGCTAGATCTCTGTTATACAGAAGACTCTAGCGCCGATGTCGATATGAATGTTGTCATGACAGGCGCGGGTAAATTTGTGGAAATCCAAGGAACCGCGGAAGAAACCCCTTTCTCCAAAGAGGAATCGGATCAGTTACTCGATCTAGCGGTTAGCGGAATTGAACAATTGATCCGGCTTCAAAAACAGATTATCATTGAGAATAGAGATGAAGTTAGTATTGGCAACCCGGAATGAGGGTAAGGTACGAGAAATCCGCGAAATACTCCAAGACCAAAATAGAATTGAACTTTTGTCGCTCCGCAGTTACCCGGACGCCCCAGATGTTGTTGAAGACGGCAACACCTATGAAGAGAATGCCATTAAAAAAGCCTCTACACTTGCCGAGTATACTGGTCATGTGACTATCGCAGACGACTCGGGGCTGGGAGTAGACGCACTAGATGGTACGCCCGGTGTTCATTCCGCACGCTATGCCGGCGAGGACGCTTCAGACGAAGATCGTATTCTCAAATTACTTGACGCACTTCAGAATATCCCTGATGACCAACGGTCAGGACGTTTTACCTGTGCCGTGGCTATCGCGAAACCTCACGCTCAAGTACGGGTTGTCCAGGGCGTCTGTGAGGGTAGAATTATTCGTACACCGCGTGGGGAGAGCGGTTTTGGATATGATCCAGTTTTTGTCCCCGTGGGTTATGATAACACCTTTGCAGAACTGGGGGACCGAGTCAAGAATCAGATTAGCCACCGTGCGAAGGCGTTGCAAAAAGCGAGGAAGTTGTTAGGCGAAATGACCTTGCAGAAGTTTTAGACATCTCCTATGACAGATCTCGCCTCAAGTGTTCCTACCCGAAAAACCCCGAAACTACTCGCCATTCTAGTTATCATTCCGCTGACAGAACGGGATTTCTCGTCACCGGAAGTTGAAAGTTTATCTCGTTCAGGTGGGAAACAAAGATGAATCAATTGATCCAACTTGAACAAATTATACCTAGCAAGGTCTGTTTCTCATGCGATGTTTGCTGCCGATTCCTCGACCAAGACAGTTTCCTAGCTCCCATCTTTACGCAAGCGGAAAAGGAAAAAGCGATTAGAAGCGGGATGGAGGCGCATATCTTCCGGTCTGCCGCGGATGGGAAAAGTGCACAGATTAAACTGATACCGCATGAGGATATGTACATCTGTCCCTGCTTTAATCCTGAAACGAGTGAGTGCACAATCTATCCGATTCGTCCCTTGGACTGCCAGATCTATCCGTGCGCTCTCATGTACAATCAAGATCAAACCGAAGTGGTGCTAGGCGTGGACATGATCTGTCCTTACGGTGAGGCGGAGATCCAGACGGGTGCGTTTCAACACTATATTGATTACATGGTAGGCTATCTGGAATCGGATCCAATCGTTGAAACTGTCGCTGCAAACTGGCAGCTTATTGGACCCTATCAGGACACGGTAATAATTGTCCGCACTTTGGAGAAGTTGACATTGGCGAGAATGAAAAATAGACATTAAATCAGCCGGACTGAATACCGTCTTAAAAAGGAGAAGAATATGGCAAAGGTGCCGTGCCGTTTGGCGGCGTTAGATTTAGATGGGACACTGCTAACGGATGAGCATGTTGTAACAGATCGGAGCTGCGAAGCACTCCAAGAATTGTCGGCGCGAGGTGCGGTGGTCGTGCTGATTTCGGGGAGGATGCATCGAGCTATTCAGCCAATTAGCGATCAGATTGGGTTAGAAAATCCGATAATTTCATACAACGGTGGGATGGTCAAACACCCTCGCACGGGGGAAGTAATCCACCATACTTCTATTCCAGCAGCGGAGGCAATGGCGTTGGTAGACTACGGAGATCAGGCAGGACTACATCTTAACTTCTGTTTGAATGACCAGCTGTTTATCAAGGAGTATAACCAATGGAGTGAACTGTATGAGACGAGGACGGGGGTTCCGGCAACAGCGCTCGGCGATCTGCACGAATTAGCGGGGCAAGAACCCACAAAGATGCAGATATTGGATATGCCTGAAAAAATTGATTTGCTCCTCACCGAATGCAAGGCCGAATTTGGCGAGCGGTTGTATGTCACGCGGACACAGGTCGAATATATCGAGTTTATGAATCCGCAAGTGTCGAAAGGACGAGCACTACAAGCGCTTGCTGACCAACTTGGCATCCCAAACAGTCTGATTGTCACATTTGGAGATGGCTACAACGACGAAAGCATGATGAAAATCGCCGGTTTCTGTGTGGCTATGGGAAATTCGGTCGATGAAATTAAAGGTATCGCCGATTACACGACAGAAACTAACCAGAACGACGGTGTCGCTCTAGCCGTTGAACATCTGCTACTTTGAAGGTAATCCGAACCGCACTGACTTACGCCTGTATGGGATGGCGGACTTTGGTTCCGAGGACCGGAATATTTGCGACAAGTGCCATCGAGTCTTGCTCGCGCTCAAGTTCTACTTCGACCTGCTCACGCTCGAGTATAAAATACTTCGACAGAACTTCAGTCAACTCTGCTTGCAAGCTTTCCATGATCTCTTCATCAATTCCAGTTCGGTCTTGGACGAGGATGAGTTGTAGCCGACTTTTCGCAACACTCTTGCTCTGCTGTTCCCGATTTAGTAACTGCATTAACCGTCTGAACATAACTATTCTCCTTTTTAGTTACTAAATAGTTTCCCAAACCAGTTACCGAACAAACCTCCCGCCTTAAACTCTGGGATTGGAACATCTTCCCCTTCAAGCCTCTGCGCGATACGTTTGTAAGCCTGCCCGGCATCGGACTTGTGATTGTAGGTTGTCGGCATGCCTCGGTTCGTTGAAACAAGAATTTCCTTATCCTCTGGAATGACACCGATCAGATTCACTGACAAAATGTCTATGACATCCGTCGGTTCCATCATATCGCCTGTCTTGACCATCTCCGGCGCAAGTCGATTGATGACGAGGTACAAGTTAGTAATGGTCATGTTCTGCAGCAAACCGATGATTCGATCCGCATCCCGGACCGCTGCGACCTCTGGCGTTGTCACAATTAGTGCCTCATCAGCCCCTGCAGCTGCGTTTTGAAATCCCTGCTCAATGCCGGCAGGTGAATCGACCAAAACGTAGTCGTGCGTCTCTTTCAGTTCTAGGCACAGTTTTTTCATCTGTTCCGGCTGAATATCGCTTTTGTTATTTCTCTGCGAGGCCGCAAGGAGATAGAGATCTTTTGTCCTTCGATCTTTAACCAGTGCTTGCTCAAGTTCGCAAACCCCTTCGAGGACATCCATTGATGTGTACACAACGCGGCTTTCCAGCCCCATAATGACATCAAGATTTCTCAATCCCACATCCGCATCGACGACGACGACCTTCTTGCCGAGCACAGCTAGGGCCGTTCCAAGATTCGCCGTGGAAGTACTCTTACCGACCCCGCCTTTACCAGACGTAACGACGATCACTTTTCCCATTTTTCTGGTTATCCTTCCCTCATAGAGATTTTAATATTGTACCAGTTCTGACTAGGAACCACGCCCAAACACTTGTCATCTGGGAGGTCTTCACTTTCGGTAGAAATTACTCCTGACTACCAGCAGGCTAAAGCCTCGACATTTAAAGACAATCCGCTGGTGAGCGACAATAGCTTATTATGATTCGGAAATTGACAAAACTTGAAGACGGTGAGAGGAGTCTAGACCCGTTCGTATTTTTTTATCCGGGCTGACGTCAATCGTATTCTTCGACCACAATGGCATCTTCTAGGACGCGCGCGATTTCTGCTCTCTGGTCTTGTTGTAGTTCAGCAGGTGCGCGGGTGATAAAACGCCCAATTCTCAACTGAGTTGGTAGCAAGTTCAGCGCAAAAATTATTGATGATGGATTTCCGAGTGCTCCAGCATGGGCGACACCGCGTAAGGCGCCAAGGACGATTATATCTCCGGCGGCGACCACTTCCGCCCCCGGATTCACATCGCCCAAGATGACCATATTTCCTTCTAAGGCGCGCTCGATCTGTCCAGAACGTAGTGTTTGACGGATAAATCGCGTCTCTTCATTCATCTGCGCAAGTTGATCGTAAACACGCTCTTCGCTATGGAGGGCGGGCACTCCCGCAATTTGGGTTGGTTCGGCTTTCTTTGGTTCGTCTTGGGAATCACCAATGATCTGCTTCACTTCAAGTCCATAATTTTCGTTCAACAACTTTTTCAGGCGGACTAATTCTTCATCATTTAATGATCGGCTTCCGAGATCTATGTTCATTGTCAAGCCTGATAACGAGTCCCCTAAACTTGTCATTCGTTCGACGATAGCCTGTTCAATCTGCTCCATCGAGGCTTCTGGATCAATAATCAGGCGCATACCATCGCGGAAGCCTTTTAATTCAACGGTTAGATGCGATTCGTTCTGCATTTCACTCCTCTTATAGAATAATAGTCCTCTAACCTAGTTTTCAACTGTCGCTAAAACATAGGGCCCGTCAGGAAGTGCAGCGATTTGTGCATCGGTTCCATGTTTGGCAAGGACGCGCTCAATCCCTTCTTCCGGGGTTCGGATTGGCTGCACAAATAGGTCTTTCAATTGGTCATAAGGTATGCCTTCGGCATAGCAGTATATTTCGGCTTTTTTTGCGGCTTTTGCTAACTCCTCCAATTGCCATTGGTCAATGACAAAGTTCTCCGGGTCGTGAATATCGTGAATAAACTGCTTTAGATCTTTTGTTTTCAAAATCAGATCGGTGAAAGGTCCACTCCCAATCCCTTGGCTGCACTCTGCAACCAGAATAATGCTGCCATTCTGTTTAACGATCTCAACTGCTGCGAGCATTCCTTTGACTGCTTGGTAAAATGTAGTGTCGAGTGGGTAACCTGCGCTTGACACGAGGACAGCGTCCACAGGCTTTGGCAATGTCACCTTCACCTGCTTTTCGACGAATCTGACACCTGCAAGATGAGATTCGACGATATCGCCAGCAAATATACCGGTGAGTTTACGCTGGTCATCAATTGTGACGTTCACATTAAAATCTACACCCGCCATCAAGGCAATCTCGGTGGCTTCCATATGAAGTGGGTTTCCTTCAAGGATACCGACTGAAGCCTTTGGGTGTTCAAGGATTTGGGGACCGTGTAACACTTTCATCGTCTCGATCGAAGCTAGTCCGGGACAGATTGATTTACGTCCGCCGGAATATCCTGCCATCAGATGGGGTTCAATCAGGGCAGTCGTGACCTTTAAGTCTGATGCCAGATAGGTTTTGTCAATATAAACAGGAGCACCACCCTCCGTTAAACCGAGATATTTATGTGTCTCGATATCCTGTGAAAAATGGTTGACTATCCGATAGCTGTTCATAATCTCGGTGCCGACCATTTCTTCGAGTTCTTTACCTTCATTGGGACGGTGGATGCCTGTCGCAATTAGAATCGTGATTTTTTCACGCGGAATGCCGCTGGATTCCAGTGTTTGGAGGATTGGTGGTAGGATTAGTTTATTCGGAACGGGGCGTGTTACATCAGAAATGACAACGCAGGCAGAAGTCCGATCCTTCGCCAACGCGGCTAGCGGGGCGGAGTGAATTGGTGACTCGATCGCATCCCAAACTGCGCGTTCTGGCTGCTCGATGGGGACAGATTTCTGGAGGGTCAACACACCCGCCACATTCTGGTCAGGGATATCCACGTCCAGCAGATCTCGTCCGTATTTCATGCCAACTCGCATTAAAATTCACCTCAATTTGCTGACTCCAAGGTTAGGAGGCTTTATACATACCCATATGTGATAACATTATAAACAAGATGCTGTCCTTAATGCAAGTCTTTTTTCAGGTAACCACTAGGAAAGTGTTTTACTCGGTTTCATTCAAGAATCCGTATGACGATTAACTTCGTTTAATAAGAGATTCAACCTGTGTAGAATTTGACACTTGACGAATTGAGGGGTTATGTGGAATAATTTTAGGTTGCTGTCGAAGATATGGAGGATGATTGGATATGCTAAGAGTTGGAATTAACGGTTTTGGTCGAATTGGACGCAACGCATTAAGAGCTGCACTAAAAAACAAAAACATAGCGCTTGATTTTGTCGCAATTAACGATTTAACAGACCCAGAAACGCTTGCGCACCTGCTCAAATATGATTCAGTGCTTGGGGAGCTTGATGCTGATGTCCAACCAACAAATAACGGACTTATTGTTAACGGCAAAAAGATGCTCGTCTTTTCTGAACGAGATCCGGCTGCGCTCCCTTGGAACACTTTAGGAATTGACGTTGTTATTGAATCGACAGGCTTCTTTACGGATGGAAGGGAGGCGTCGAGGCATCTGGAGGCGGGCGCGAAAAAAGTGGTGATCTCCGCACCTGCTAAGAATGAAGATATCACTGTCGTGATAGGTGTCAACGAGGATAAATATGATAAAGAGAAACATCATATCATCTCTAATGCTTCCTGCACGACAAACTGCCTTGCACCGCTTGCCAAGGTGCTTTTGGATAATTTTGGCATCCATAGTGGTCTGATGACAACGATCCATTCATATACGAACGATCAGCAAGTGCTAGATTTCCCGCATGAGGATATACGCCGGGCGCGCGCGGCTGCACTCTCGATGATTCCGACGTCCACAGGCGCGGCGAGTGCGATTTCGTTGGTCATTCCCGAGCTTAAAGGAAAATTTGATGGGATGGCGATTCGGGTTCCAACGCCGAACGTCTCTGTAGTAGATCTCACTGTTGATTTAAAAAAGAAAGTAAGTGTAGAAGAGGTTAATGCGGTTGTGAAAAAAGCTGCGGAGGGAGAGCAGCAAGGAATTTTAAGCTATTCAGAACTTCCACTTGTATCGGTTGACTTTAAGGGTAACCCCCATTCGTCGATTTTTGATTCAGAGTTCACAAGGGTGATTGATGGCGAATTGGTGAAAGTTCTCTCTTGGTACGATAACGAGTGGGGATACTCAAACCGTTTGGTTGAGCTGGCTGCGCGTGTGTTATAAACTGAATCTTGTTTTTGTCATGTAACTCATAGCAGGAGAAGATGCGAACACCAATCATTGTTGGTAATTGGAAACTCAACAAGACCATTGGTGAAGCGGTGGCACTAGTCAACGCGCTTCAGCCATTGGTCGCTGATGTTACAGATGTTGAAATCGTTGTTGCTCCGGTTTTCACTGGGCTTTCCGCAGTCGCACAAGCATTAGCAGGCAGACATATTCGGCTGGCAGCGCAGGATGTCTTTTGGGAGGACAGCGGCGCATTCACAGGGGAAGTGTCGCCGGGGATGCTCAAGGATGTTGGTTGCGACTACGTGATTATTGGTCACTCTGAACGCCGTCAATATTTCAGTGAGACAAATGAAAACGTCAACCGGAAGGCGAAGGCAGCGCACGCACACGGCTTGATACCGATCATCTGCGCGGGCGAAAGCCTTGAGGAGCGAGAAGCTGACAAAACCGGAGCGGTGGTCAAGGACCACGTTCTCAATGGAATCGCCGGATTATCCGCAGATCAGATTGTGTCTACGGTCATCGCCTATGAACCTGTTTGGGCGATTGGGACGGGACACAACGCAACACCAGACCAAGCGCAAGAGGTCCACGCACTTATCAGATCGCTCCTATCAGAGACCTATTCGGTTGATGTCGCGTCACAGGTCCGGATTCAGTATGGTGGAAGTGTCAAGCCGGAGAATGCTGCTGCCTTGATAGCACAGCCCGATGTAGATGGTGCATTGGTCGGCACGGCTAGCTGGGAGGCGGAATCGTTTGCCCAAATCGTCGAAGCTGCGCACGAGGTTTGTTCAATCAGTATAATATAAACAATTATTACGAAAGTGAGGATCTATCATGGGAATCATCGTTGGTTTTATTCTTGTTCTTTTTGTGCCTGCTTGTATTTTGCTGCCCATTATCATCTTGCTGCAAGATAGCAAAGGCGAAGGGCTTTCATCAAGTGCATTTGGTGGGGCCGGTGGTAGCATGCAATCCGTTTTGGGGGGACAGGGTGCCGCAACCTTTCTTTCCAAGGTTACGACGTGGCTCGCTATCGGATTCATGGTGATGGCACTGTTTCTGATGCGTTTCTACGGTGAAACAGGGGGCGAATTAAAACCGCTCCAAGGGGAAGCTGCACAGCCTGAAGTTACAATTACACCTCCAACTGAGACAACGGAAGCGAGCGAAGCGTCCGACACCGCCGAGACGGCTGAAACTGATTCATCATCTGATAGCGCGGATGATGTTGCAGGGAGTGCCGGGAAATAGAACAGTTCGATAGGTATACTTATGTGAGGCGCAGGAATCTGCATGAGTATACCTTCCCCTATGTTTCACTCATCCTGATTTCTGAGACGCTGGCAACTGTCCTCCTAAATTAGCGTAAAGCAGATCATCGTTATTTTTCGTATACAGACGGCACACTCAACACTCCATACTAAATTCTCCTTGTGCTGCAAGTCAACTGATGCCCGATCATCCTATTCCTCAACAAACTTGGAGGGTTCATCCGTTACGTGAAAATTGGACGCGATCGATCCTTCTCTTACTCTTGCTCTTCCTCCTTTATTTGGGCATCTACTGGCTATTCCAATCGGCTTTTATTACCCTCCTTTCAGCGATCTTTGTTACCAGCTCTTTATACCGGTATTTTGTGCCGTATCGGTATGAACTCTACGAGAATCAGCTTGTGGTCACGGCACCATTTTATCGCTTAACAAAGCCTTGGGATGCTTTTCGCAGCTTCTACGTTGATAATAACGGTGTGCTATTGAGTCCATTCGCCAAGCCCTCTCGACTTGAAAATTTTCGTGGCGTTTATGTCCGTTTTGGTGAGAATAGATCTGAAGTACTTGATTTTATTAGAGAGAAAATTTCAACTTAATGGCAGATAGCAAATTCACACTTATCCACACGGATTCTCAGACCCAAGCCAGAATAGGAAAACTGCGGACAGCGCACGGCGTTGTCAATACCCCTATCTTTATGCCTGTTGGCACCCGTGGTACTGTCAAAACGTGCACCCCGCACGATCTGGTTGAAATTGGGACAGAGATTATCCTTGGGAATACCTATCATCTCTATCTACGTCCGGGGCACCGGGTCGTCCAACAGGCAGGTGGATTACACAAGTTTATGGCGTGGAAAAAACCCATCCTCACAGACAGTGGTGGCTTTCAGGTCTTCAGCTTGGGACCGCTTCGCACAATCACCGAGGAGGGTGTCGAATTCCGTTCTGAGATTGATGGATCGAAACACTTTATCAGCCCGGAGCGTTCGATTGAGATCCAGAACGCACTCGGTGCTGATATCATCATGATATTTGATGAATGCCCGCCACTGCCCAGCGATTATGAGTACCTCAAGCAATCAATGGAGATGACATTGCGTTGGGCAGAACGGTGCAAGAAGGCGCACCGGAATCACAACCAACAGTTGTTCGGCATCGTCCAAGGCGGGATGGAAAAGTCGCTGCGCAAGATTAGTGTGGAGAGGACTGCGGAGATTGGCTTCCCCGGCTATGCAATCGGTGGGTTGAGCGTCGGGGAGGAAAAGCCTTTGATGTATGAGACATTAGCCTACACTGCGCCGTTGTTGCCGAAAGATTCGCCGCATTATCTGATGGGGGTCGGGACGCCGGAGGATTTGGTGTACGGTGTAAGTTGTGGAGTGGATATGTTCGATTGCGTGATGCCGACGCGTAACGCACGAAACGGATCACTTTTTACAACGCTCGGTACGGTCAAAATCCGGAACGCGAAGTATAAGACAGATTTTACACCGCTGGATCCGAACTGTGTCTGCCACACCTGCCAGAATTTCACACGCGCTTATCTCCGACACTTGCATCTAGAAAACGAGATTCTCGCACATCGACTGCTCACACTTCATAATCTGCATTTCTACCTGAGCCTGATGCGGGGTGTCCGTCAAGCGATTTTGGACGGCACGTTCGCTCGTCTGAAGGAGGATATCGGAGGATTGATGCAGCGCGGGCAAAAACCGGAGAGAAAAAAAACGAAGGACAAGGCAAGTAAAAAGGACAAAAAGGATTCACGTATGGCACAATATAAAACACCCAAAAATGCTTCAAGCCGCAAAGGCAGACGCGCAGCGATATAATATAGTTACTCTTACCCGATGAAAATTTGAAGGAGATATACTGCAATGAGGAGAAAACAGTGGATTTTCGGAATCGCAATTTCTGCGACTTTGATATTTGTATTGCTCTGCTTAAACTACGCCGAAAGCCAGAGCGATTTGGTCAAACGTGGAAAATATCTCGTTGATGCAGCTGGGGCTTGTGGCCAGTGTCATACGCCGCGCAAAGGTGCCGAGATGGATATGAGCATGTACCTCGCGGGTCATCCTGCGAGTGCACCGTATCCCAAATTCGATATGAGCATGATGCAGCGCGGTATTTTTATGGTCGCTGCCCCGACTCTTGCAGCGTTTTCGATGCCGTTTGGAACAACGTTTGCCGCAAACTTAACGCCTGATAAAGAGACGGGGCTCGGTGAGTGGACGGAGAAAATGTTCGTGGACACGATGCGAACCGGGTACCATCAGGGCGATACGAGCAATCGAAAACTTCTGCCACCAATGCCGATTAAGAATGCCTACGCAAACTTGAGCGATGAAGACCTCAAGGCGATGTGGGCATATCTGAAAACTATCAAACCTGTCAAGAACGAGGTGCCAGCGGCGCTTAATCGTATGGGCAGGCCTTTTTAGGTTTGGCTAGGAAATATCTATGAAAGATCTGATTATCATCGGCGGTGGGTTAGCTGGAAGCGAAGCGGCATGGCAAGCAGCTGAACGCGGCATCCGAGTATATCTTTACGAGATGCGTCCATCTGCCGAGACAGGTGCTCATCTCACCGCTAATCTTGGGGAGTTGGTCTGCTCGAACTCACTCGGATCTGATCTTCCCGACCGCGCCTCCGGTGTTCTGAAGGCAGAATTACGCCGGCTGGGATCGATGCTGCTGGAGTGTGCGTACAAAACGGCGTTGCCCGCTGGGAGTGCGTTGGCGGTAGATCGTGAGGCTTTTGCACAACTCATCACGAGGCGAATCTCGAATCACCCCAAGATTGAGGTGGTGCGCGAAGAGGTTACTAACCTCCCTGACGAACCTACTATCATCGCTTCGGGTCCATTGACCTCACCAAGTCTCTCAAGTGCCATTGCTGGTTTGAGTGGACAGGAACACCTTTACTTCTTTGACGCTATTGCGCCGATTGTAAACCTAGAGTCGATTAATCTGAAGACTGCCTTCCGTGCTTCACGTTATGGCCGTGGCGAGCAGGTAGAGGGCGATTACATCAACTGTCCGATGAACAGCGATGAATATGATGCTTTTGTCGATGCGTTACTCGATGCCGAACGCATTAAATTGGAATCTTTCGAGCAGGCGTTGGAGCAGGGGGTTAGGGCTGGATGGCATCAGTTCTTTGAAGGGTGTTTACCGGTGGAAATTTTGGCGGGACGCGGTCGTGAGAGTCTTGCTTTTGGTCCGATGCGTCCGGTGGGATTGACCGACCCGCGTACCGGTCGACGCCCTTATGCGGCAGTACAATTGCGCCAAGACAACCTCGCCGGTACGCTCTATAACATGGTCGGTTTTCAAACGAACCTGAAATTTCCTGAACAGAAGCGGATTTTCCGTATGATCCCTGGGCTTGAAAAGGCGGAGTTCGTGCGCTATGGACAGATGCACCGTAACACCTTTATTGATGCACCGACGCTGCTATATCCCACGCTTCGGTTCCGCGGACGAGAAGACCTCTTTTTTGCGGGACAGATTACAGGCGTTGAAAGCTACATGGGCAACATCGCAACAGGCTTACTCGCCGGCTGGAATGCTGCACGCCTTCTACACGGTCAAGCCCCACTCTCCCTACCGACTACTACAATCCTTGGTTCCCTCTGTCACTACGTGACCCACGCAAGTCCGGCTGATTTTCAACCGATGAAGGCGAACTTCGGGATCTTGCCTCCGTTGAACACAAGCGAACGGCTTAATAAACGGAAGCGTGCTGCCGCTTATGCACAACGGGCATTGGCAGATCTAGAGGCTTTTCTAACAGAGATCGAAGATCTGATTTAACAGAAATCCACCGGAACCTTAGTCAGTCCCTATACAGTAATCTTGGTTATCCAGCCGGAGGTGGCGTCGCAGTAGAGGAAGTCATCTCCATAGGCTGACAGTCCGTGCGGTTCAGGGGCGTCCTCCGGCACTTCAATCCGATCCAGTTCATCGCCACTCTCTAGATCGAGTTTGACGATCACCCGGTCGGAGGTGTGCACGACCCAAATGCCGTCCTCCACCCGTACAACACCGTGTCCGCGTCCGTAGGGCAGGGGGAGTGAGTGTTGCACAGACCAATCTGAAATCCGCACTTTGTGCATGATCTGATTTTTCAACGTTTCGACCCAGAGATAGCCCTCTTCATAATGATCGTATTCCACGCCGTGTGTACCGCCGCCATCCGGTATCGGATATCGGCCTAGACATTCGCCGGTGTGTGGATCAGTTTTAATGATTTCGCCCATCCCTGGTTTTGCATCGTTTGCTCGTGGGGGACGCCACCGTTCTCCGGGACCATTCGCTGCTAGCCAAAGGGCTCCATCGCCATAACACATCCCACTGGTATTGGAACAGTCGCTCGGAATGTCACGGATCATCTTGGTCACGCCGTAATCTGACGCGTCGGCGATCTCCACTAACGCTACCCGATCAGTGATCTGGTCTGCGACCCACAGTCCTTCATCTGTTACTTGCAAGCCATTGGGTACGCCGTAAGGTGCACGAAATAGCTTCTCAATTTTTCTACCCATCTGTTTTCTCCTTCCTCTATAGTAAAATAGCTTTAGTAGCAATCTTCCGAAATTATAGCACGATTTTCCAAAAATACAACAAAATTTCCGTGTTACCCGAAATCCGTGCATAGATTTACCAATTCCCCTATTTTTAGTGGTTCGGGAAAACGGTTGCGTTTATTTCCTAAACAGGGTAAAATTATCAATGTCCTCCTCACTTCATGGAGGAACTCACTCTGGTAATACATAAAAGGAACCCTTTGGGTTCGACTTGCGACGACATAAATCCGATGCTGACTCCCGCTAAAAAATTTGACCTTCCTACAGAAGTTATCTCTAACGAGCCGGTTGCTGAAAACCACTATCTGTTACGCTGTTCGTGCCCAGAGATCGCTGCAAGCGCACTCCCCGGACAGTTCATCCATGTCCTCATTCCACAAGGTAGTGGATTACTCCTTCGGCGTCCGTTTACAATCTATACTGTAGAAGGCGATGAAATCACCATGCTCTATCAACTAATTGGTGAAGGGACAACCGTGTTATCGGGATTGAAGTGCAGCGATTCCATCCGTGTACTGGGACCGCTTGGAAATACCTTTGAGATTTCGCCAACTCCCCACCCTGCGATAATCGTTGGCGGGGGAGCAGGAATAGCATCGTTGATGCTGCTTGCTGCTGCATTGCGGGACAGAGATGTGCACACCCTAGGCTTGATTGGATCGATGAACAGAACGCGGTTGTTGAGCGTGGAAGATTTGAAAGCTATTGGTGTTGAGACGCACATTGCAACCGATGACGGTAGTGTAGGGTATCACGGATTTGTCACAGAACTACTCACGCATACCCTCGAAACCTACGAGCTGCAAAATCCTATAATCTACGCCTGTGGACCCGATGGGATGTTGCGTGCCGTCACAAAAATTGCACAGGATTATCGTATTCCCACACAACTAGCGATGGAGAATCGGATGGGGTGTGCGTTGGGGGTCTGCCTCGGTTGCGTCTGCAAAGTGCAAATGCCGGACGGTGGATTTGAGTATCAGCGAGTGTGTACAGAGGGCCCCGTGTTTAACGCTGAAGACGTTATTTGGTAGTACGTAAACAGAATTTGAGAGGAGATCTAATCATGGAAGGGTTAACAGGAATGAAATGTGTCGCCTGTCGTCGGGACGCTCCGAAGGTTACCGAGGCAGAGATCGCGGAATATCAGCCACAGGTTGCCGAATGGGATTTGATTGAGCGAGATGAGATTAAGCGGCTGGAACGGCTTTTCCAATTTGATGGTTTCGCAGAAGCGTTGGCGTTCACAAACCGCGTGGGGGAGTTGGCAGAGGAGGAAGGTCATCATCCCGCTCTCTTGACCGAGTGGGGGCGAGTGACTGTCACATGGTGGACGCACAAAATCCGAGGGCTGCATCGGAACGACTTCATTATGGCAGCAAAAACAGATGCACTATATGCAGAATGAGGGTGGGAAAATGAGTGACATTTGCCCTTCACTTGAAGTTCATGTCGCCGGTATTCGGATGAAAAATCCCGTCATGACGGCATCGGGGACTTTTGGCTACGGTAGCGAATACGTGGATTTCATTGATCTGAACAAGCTTGGTGCGGTGGTTGTCAAAGGTATCACTAGCGTGCCATGGGCGGGAAATTCAATGCCGCGAATCTTTGAAACGCCGTCAGGAATGCTCAACGCCATCGGATTGCAAAACGTTGGCGTGGATGGGTTCATCGATAAGAAGCTGCCCTATCTCCGTAACTTTGATGTCCCTGTAATCGTGAACATCTGTGGCGAGCAGGTGGAAGAGTATCTGGAAGTCACGGAGAAGTTGGACGCTGCCGATGGGGTTGCGGCAATTGAACTCAACATCTCCTGTCCAAATCTCCATTGTGGTGGGATGAGTTTTGGCGTTGACCCAAAGTTGACCGACGAACTCGTTAAAGGCGTTAGGGAGAAAACCAACCTACCACTACTGGTAAAACTCTCCCCAAATGTCACAGATATTACGGTCATCGCCCGCGCTGCAGAGAGTGCTGGTGCTGATGGACTTTCGGTAATCAACACCGCGCTTGGTATGGCTATTGACATCAACACGCGCCGTCCGCAGCTTGCCAATGTCACAGGGGGACTTTCAGGACCGGCAATCAAGCCGATTGCATTGCGTATGGTCTGGCAGGTGTACAATGCCGTCAGCATTCCAATCATCGGCATGGGCGGGATCATGAACGATGATGATGCTATTGAGTTTTTCATCGCGGGGGCTGCCGCTGTTGCGGTTGGGACCGCCAATTTTATCAATCCACGCGCCTCCTTGGATGTAGCTGACGGCATCGAAGAGTATCTCGAACGGCATGGGATGCGTTCAATCGCAGAATTGGTGGGAAGTTTGGAAGTCTCCTAAACGAAAACGAACGGATAGATCTACAAACGCTTATCAATATCACCAGTGAGGATTGCCTATGAGACACCTCATCACGCTTGATGACTTATCTAACTTTGAAATTGAACAGGTTTTTCGGCTCGCGGATCAGATGCGGACGCAGCTTGCCACATGGTCTGGATTCTGTAAAGGCAAACTGCTAGCAACGCTTTTTTACGAGCCGAGTACACGGACGCGTCTCTCCTTTGAAAGTGCGATAGGACGGCTTGATGGACGTGCCCTCGGCTTCGCAGATCCTGATGCTGCTTCTGTCGCAAAGGGCGAAACGATTGCGGATACCGCCCGCATGGTCACTAACTACTCAGATCTAATCGTGGTTCGCCATAGTTGGGCGGGTGCAGCGCACGTTATGGCGCGCTATTCCAATATCCCGGTGATTAATGGCGGCGATGGTACCCATAGGCATCCCACGCAGGCACTCACAGACCTGTACACAATCCTCCAACGGAAGGGACAGATAGAAGGACTGACGGTTGGTATCTGCGGCGATCTGCGCTACGGACGAGCCGCGCATTCGCTCGCGCTCGGTGTTGCACGATTTGGCGGGAAACTCCTACATATCTCGCCCGACGGATTTCAGATGCCTGAATGGGTTTCTACTCGCTTGAAACATCTCTATGGTCAGGAACCCGCTGAGACGAATCAGCTCAGGGATGTGATTGGTGAGCTTGATGTGATCTATGTGAATCGGCTTCAGGAAGAGCGTTTGCCTCCCGAGATCTCCCCGGAAGATGCGCGGGGGAGTTACCTTGTGGATGTCGCAATAATGGATTACGCCAAACCTGATGCGATGATTATGCACCCACTGCCGCGTGTCAACGAGTTGGCTTATGAGTTAGATGACGATGAACGTGCGGCATATTTTGACCAATCTGCAAATGCCGTACCCATTCGGATGGCGTTGCTCGCAAGTTTGTTGGGGCTTGAACAGTTAGTTCTGACACAACCGCCTACGAGAAAGATGGTATCGGATCAACAGGCATGTGAGAATGCCAACTGCGTTAGCAACCACGAACGCTACTTGGAGCCTGAGACGGAGATAATCGCCGGGCCCTCGCCGTTCTCTGCTTGTGCGTATTGCGGCGTCCTTAAAGTGTGATAGGCAATATAAATTAAAGGAGAATTCATGAGCAACCTAAAAATTCGCGATGTTCGTGTCATTGTGACGCAACCAACAGCGAACCTCAATGTGGTAAAAATAGAAACCAATGAGCCGGAATTATACGGTTTGGGTTGTGCGACTTTTACCCAACGCGCCCTCGTCGTTGAAACCGCTGTCAACGATTACCTCCGTCCGTTTTTGATCGGTAAGGATCCCGCTGACATCGAAGACATCTGGCAGTCGTGCAATGTATCTGCTTACTGGCGAAACGGACCTATCCTCAACAATGCCATCAGCGGTGTTGACCAAGCGTTGTGGGATATCAAGGGCAAAGTCGCCGGAATGCCTGTTTATGACCTGTTTGGTGGGAAATCGAGGGAGGCGGCTGCCGTTTACGTCGTCCCGGGTGGAAACGACCTTAAGGAGTATGAAGAAACTGTCTGGGCACTGATCGAAGATGGCTTTCGCTACTTCAAACTTGGGGGCGCAGACCGCCATTTTACAAACGATACGCCCCACAGCGACAAACCTGTTATTACAAACAAGGTTACCGAATCAAGTGGTAGTATCTATGACCCTGTAAAATCGGTTCGCGGAATTGTACGTGCCTTTGAACATTTCCGTTCCACTTTCGGTTGGGAGGTTGAGGTTATTTACGATGTTCATGAACGGCTTCCGCCTATCATTGGACTCGGCTTGGCGAAGGAACTTGAGCCGTTTAGACTCTTTTTCTTAGAAGATCTTTTCGCGCCGGAGGATAACGACTACTTTCGGTTAGTCCGTGAGCAGACAAGCACCCCAATCGCTATGGGTGAGTTATACAACAATCCGCACGAGATGATTCCGATGGTCAAGGATCGATTGCTAGATTTCATGCGTGTCCATGTCTCTCAAATCGGTGGATTGACACCAGCGCGGAAGTTAGCAGCCCTCTGCGAAGCCTTTAATGTCCGAACCGCTTGGCACGGTCCCACAGATGTCTCACCGGTGGGACACGCCGCTCAACTCATGCTAGACCTCAATGTGTGGAATTTCGGCATCCAAGAGGCAGGTCCTTACCAGACCGATTTGCTCAAGGAGGTGTTCCCCGGGACGCCTGAAGTCCGCAATGGGTATATGTGGTCTAACGGGGAGCCGGGCTTGGGCATAGATATAGACGAGGAGTTAGCGGCGAAGTATCCTATAACGGAACCTGCAAGCTCGAACTGGTCGTGGGGCAATGTCAGGCTGGCTGATGGAACCATAATTCGCCCGTGATGAACGAAGAGAAACCGAGTTTTTTCGGAAAAACTCGGTTTCTTTATGCGATTTTTTAAGGCGAACCAAAATAGATGAAGGAAAAATCATGTCAGATCGACTCAAAATGGGGTTAATTGGTTGTGGTGGTATGTCCGGTGCCCACATGCGGGGCTATCAAGAGCTTTGGTCGAAAGGGATTCAGTCTTTTGACATTGTTGCTGCGTGCGACATTGACGCTAGCCGGGCAGAAGAAAGGGCAGCCCAAGCACATGACTTTCAAGGGGGTACAAAACCGGCAGTTTATACGGATGTAGAGGAGATGCTCGCGAAACACTCAGATATAGACTGTGTGGACATCTGCGCCCTCCACAGCGCACACCATACCCTTGCTGTTGCCGCACTGGAAGCGGGAAAACATGTTATCATCGAAAAGCCGCTCGGTATCACCATGCGTGCCTGTAAACTCATTCTCGATGCTGTAGAAAAGAACGGGCGTATCCTGTCTGTTGCGGAAAATTATCGGCTGGACCGGGGCCAACGAGCGCGACGGTGGGCAGTGCGTCAAGGACGGATTGGCGATCCACGGATGTTTTTCTGGGTAGAGGTCGGCGAGGGTTTGGGGAAATGGAGTTGGCGGAATTTCAAGATGGATGCCGGCGGCGGTTGGGTGCTGGATGGGGGAGTCCATTTTACAGATCTCATGCGCTTTATTCTCGATGCGGAGGCGGTAGAGGTTTACGCGATCAATAAGGCTTATGAACCGTATCGCTATGATGACCCGGCAGCACGGCAGGGGGGCTACGATGTTGACGTTGAGGATGCTATGATTTCTGCCATTAAATTTGAGAGAGGTATCTCCGCCCAATGGACGTGGGTTGGGTCGGGACCGGGGCAGGGTATCAGTCGCAGAACCGTTTATGGCAGCGAAGGTAGTTTGGATTTCGAGACGGGGCTTACATCTCGCGATGGCGAAACCATCAGCAACGAAGTTCTGCTCCAAGAATTTCTCGCGCACATCAGCGATGATGAACGCGAATACTACTTCCCAAGTGGTATCGAGGATACGGTTGCCATCGAACTCAAGTATTTTGCCGATGCTATTATGACCGGTGGCAAACCGGAGGTTGATGGGATTGAGGGCATGAAGTCTGAAGCGATTTGCATGGCGGTCTATGAGTCCGGTTGGCACGGTCGCCCTGTGACGTTGGCAGAGATCGAAAGTTGTGAATTGGAAGGATATCAGGGCGAAATTAACGAGAAACTGGGGATAGCGTAACGCGTAAAAACATCACGGATGCTCAGACAGGAGACAGTAATGAACCAACAGATAACGTCCCCCGAGGCGTTTTTTGGCTTCCAACTTGGAAGCGATCAAAAGATGGCACGGTGGAATCAGATTGTCGATTACTTCCGGTTATTGGAGGAACAGAGCGATAAGATTCAAGTCATTGATATGGGGACCTCCACAGAGGGGCACCCATTCCTATTTGTGATTATCTCCGCACCGGGAAATCTGGCAAATTTGGGGCGTCTCCGCGAGATGAACGATCAGATCAAGGATCCGCGTGGAATATCGGAGGAGGTCATAAATTCGCTCATCGGGGAAGGGAAGGCGATTATCCTGCAATCGATGGGGCTGCACGCCACGGAGATTGGCAGCACGCAGATGGTATCGGAACTGGCTTACGATCAGATCACGCGGAGCGATGAAGAAGCGACGCGGATTTTGGATAATGTCATATCGTTGATGGTTCCGTGCTTTAACCCAGATGGTCAGATAATGGTGACCGACTGGTACAACAGATATGTTGGCACAGAGTACGAAGGCTCTACCCCGCCGTGGTTGTATCACAAGTATGCCGGACATGACAACAACCGCGATGCTTTTATGTTTAACTTGGTCGAATCGCGGTATATGGCACAGATTATGTATAAGGAGTGGCAGCCCCACGCCTACCAAGACCATCATGAAATGGGCTCCTACGGTGCGCGCCTATGGATCTGTCCCTATTCGGAGCCGCTGCATCCGCACGGCGACCCGTTGGTTTGGCGGGAGATTAGCTGGTATGGGGCGCACATGGCGTATAAATTAGAGGAAGCGGGTAAGACCGGCGTCCTCAATGCGTCGCTGTTCCCGGCGTGGAGTCACCTCGGTTTCCACTGGATGGGTAACTATCATAACATCGCCAGTATGCTGACGGAATCGGCACACGCTAAGTTAGCAACCCCAATGTATATTCACAAAAGCCAACTGAAGGGCGAGGATGACAGAAAACAGCTGCTCGACGAAGGTGGTAACACGCTAAGGGCATTTCCGCATTACAAGCCTCAGACCAACTTCCCGCACCCGTGGGAAGGTGGTTGGTGGCGGGTGCGTGACATCGTCGAACAGCAAAAGATCTCGGCGTGGGGACTGCTTGATATGGCGGCACGGAATAAGGATACGATTCTGCGGAATGCGTATTTGAAGGCGAAACGACAGATGGCACTCGGCGCGTCCGGTACACCCGCCGCATACCTGATCCGCCCAGACCAACATGATCCGTTGACCGTCGTAAGAACGATTAACAGGCTACTCGTTCAAGGAATAGATATCCAGAAAGCGGCACAAGCCTTTACGGTCGATGGTGAAAACTATCCAGCGGGTACCTACTATATCCCTCTCAATCAACCGAAGATGGGGGTTATTAAGACGCTGCTGGGACGGACGCTATACCCGGACGACGCTTGGACGCGGCAACCAGATGGCACCCCTCAACGTCCCTACGATACGACAACGGACACCATGACGGAGTTCATGGGGGTTGATGCCGTGCCGATACAAGAGAATATTGACGGAAGATTTGAAGCGATTACGGCTCCTGAACCGCTTACTGGAGAGGTAATTGGCATCTCGCAGGTCGGTTATCTCTTCGATGGCAGGTTAAACGACAGCTTCAAAGTCCTCAATCGGTTGTTCGATCAGGGTGTGAAAGTTACTCGTCTGCACGAGAGTGTGTCAGTACGAGACGAAACATTTCCGGCGGGTGCGTTTGTGGCTGCCGCTGGGGCTGAAAATCTACTTACAGCGATTGCCCAAGATTGTGGCGTTACCTTCTACGCGCTTGAGGGGAAGCTAGAGACAAAACAAAGTGAAGTCCGGCGGGCGCGGATTGGCATGTATCAGCGGTACTGGGGCGGGAATATGGATGAGGGTTGGACCCGTCTGGTCTTGGAGCAGTATGGATTCCCGTACCAAACACTGAGAGATGCAGAGATTAAAGCCGGTAACTTGAACAAGCACATTGATGTTCTCATACTGCCTGATGACGCCACCGACATGACCATCGGCGATAAGATGGAGGATCGGCTCAGAGAAAACCCTGTCCCGTCAGAATACCGAAGCGGTATCGGAGAAGAAGGGATTGATGCAATAAAGAAATTTGTCGAAGGCGGTGGCACGTTGATTACGCTCAACCAAGCCTGCAGCTTCGCTATTGAGAAATTGGATTTACCTGTGCAAAACGTGGTCGCAGGCAAATCAGCCAAAGACTTCTACTGCCCCGGTTCCACCCTACACGCCACTATCGACACAAACCATCGGCTCACCTACGGGATGCCCGACGAGGCATTGATCTTCTTCTGGAACGGTCCCACCTTCCGCGTCCGACCGTCTTTTTCCAATGAGAGATGTGAGATTCACGTCCAATATCCTGAGCGGGACCTCCTGCGGAGTGGCTGGCTCGTCGGTGAGGAGCAGATAGCGGGAACGGCTGGCATGATCTCAGTGGAGTGTGGCAAAGGGTCAGTTATTCTTTTCGGATTCAGACCCCAGCATCGGGCACAGACGCATGGGACGTTCAAGTTGTTTTTTAATGCACTTGTTGGTTAGGCGTGGTGGTATGTTAAGAAAGTCGTGCAAAAAAACTGATGAATATGGGGGATTGCACAATGTTATCCAGTAAGACGACGATTAAGCACCGATATTTCAACGGTCAGGTCTACACGGGATTGGTGCTCATTTGTCTCGCAGTCACACCGTTCATTTTAGTTTCGTGTGACAACATACCATTTGAACCCATTACCGAAATAGAAGAGGATTTTGAACCGATTAGTGAAATAGAGGCTGCTGAGATAAAGGCGGTGTTGAACGATCGGTCGTTCCGCCAATTCGATCCTCATGTCGACGCGAGTCCGAGAAAAGGGGTGATTCTCGATTTCTTTAATGGCGTTAGCCTCTGGGCACAATATGCCGAGGGGAATTACGCAATTAACGAATGGGAGATCCGCGCGGACGATTATCGCGTTGAACGGGCGAGCGATGGTTCGGAGATTAAGATCTATTTCATCGAACCGAGTTCAAGGAGGATACTGCCGACTCGGTGTGAGAATTGTATTGAAACGGTGGGGATCTCTATTTCGATCAGGAATGTATTCGATAGTGACCGGATAGCGTTCAAGTTGAATGATCCTGATAATAGCTTGCCGTCACCGTTTCCAGTATTTCAGTCGTGGACAAAATTTAGAGAGGATGAAATTTTCCATTAATGTGGGCAGATTGGGCGTTGGGTTTCACTCCCTCGATTTGTAAAGCCGTTCTCTACTATGGTAGATTTTGGAATTACATAGACACTCCTAATGCACAGTCAACCCCCTAAATCCCCCTTATCAGGGGGACTTTGGAAACTTCACGAAGGTCGAGGTTGTCGGCAAATATCTACTTATTTGTCTAATTCACCATAATTCAGTTTCGCTCGCAATTCCGCGATCGTTCCCGTCCCTTTCATCGAATTACAAGCCCCACACAATAGCCACAAATTCTCGAAATGATCCGTCCCGCCCTTGCTGCGGGGGATCTTGTGATCAATGGTCAAATTCCGAAACGGGAAAAAAATCTCACAACCTCCACACAATCCCTCCTGCAACCCAAAGAGCGTGTGCTTATGCGTCCGTGCCGGCGGTGTGTCGCCCATATCCGTCCGCTTTGGGTAGTCGTCGCGATGGACAACCTCCGGGAATAAGCCTTGATCTGCTTTGATTCGCGCTACTACTAACTCTGCTGCCTTTGGTGAGATGTCAATTCCTACCCATGACCGCTGCAACCGATCCGCTGCAACCAACGTCGTCGCACACCCACAGAAGGGATCAAACACCACATCGCCGGGGTTACTGCTTGCCTTGATGATACGCTCAAGAAGGGCGAGAGGTTTTTGCGTGGGGTAGCCGGTGCGTTCTTTGGATCGAGAACCGATGGAGGGAATGTCGTCCCAAAGACTTGGGACTTCCTCTCCTTTGAGTTCATCCAAGTAACGTTTCCGCTGAATCCGACCATTAGGAGATTTCGGAAAGTGAAGTCGTCCTTCTCTATCCCACTGTTCCATTTTCTCGCGGGAGATTGCCCATCCCTTTGCTGGCGGTTGATAGCCTTTGTATTCGTATGTCAGATTCGGCCGAGGGTTAGGACTTGCAAGGTTATCAATTCGATAACGACGACTATTTTCGTCAGTATGGCGAAACATCTTTCTAATATATTCGGGATCGTTTTCTCGATATTGTACGTTGAGAGTGTATTTGCTTGATTTTGAATACCAAAAAATCACATCACAGGAGGTGCCAAAGCGGTTGGTCTTACCTGCTCGGCCGGTTTTCCTTTTCCAATTGATTTCATTTCTGAAATTGTTTTTTCCAAATATACTGTCCATCACCAACTTTAGATAATGGCTCGCTGTCGGATCACAGTGGAGGTAGATGCTGCCGGTGTCTTTCAGAAGGCGTTCCATCTCCAGTAGGCGGGTGGACATCATGATGAGATAGCTCTGCATCCCCTTTCCGTGCACCTCTCGCGCCGCTTGTATCACGGTGTGCAGGGGTGGGGATTGCTCGGCTAACTCGCCGTGTTCAGCTTCATCAACATCGCTAAGTGTCCACGTGTCTTTGAAGGCGGCACCGGCGGCTTGGCTGCCAATGGGTGCAGCATAGTCTCGGTTAGAATTGAACGGCGGATCGAGGTAGATCAGATCCACGCTCGCACTATTCATCCCCCGCATGATGTGTAGGTTGTCACCGATGAAGATGGTTTTGTCTTTCCAGTTCATTTTAAATGTTTATTAAGCGGTGAACCACTCACCGTTGGGTTTTTGTATTCCGTAAAGAGCCATTGATTGTCCTTTTCTCAAGAAGATGACAATTCCCGCTAGCACAGCGATAACAGCAGGGGTTAACACCACGAGAAGGGTTTGTAGAAATCCTAGTCGCTTATCCACGCTACTGATGCTATTGGTGAACTTCTCGTCCACGCTATTAATACTATGCATCAGTCTCTTATCTACGTTGGCAATACTAGCGGTCAAACGTTTGTCCATTTCATCAATTCGGGTGATCAATAGCTGAAGTTTGAGATCGGTACGGGCTTCAGATTCCGCGATTTCTTCTTTGACAATGGCGCGAATAGCCTGTAAATCCTCTTTTGTTAGTTCACTGAGAACGGGCGCAGCAAGTAAGAAGTTAAGTAAAATTCCAAGAGAACGGGCGCAGCAAGTAAGAAGTTAAGTAAAATTCCAATAGTAAACCATTTCATAATCAGCCTCCTTAGTCATTTGAGAGGTAGGCATAGATATCATTGACATAACCAGCCAAAAAGGGGTTCTTATTGTTATCCCCAACAAAGGAGTCCCTACATGGCTGACAAGCCCATGTTGGCTGATTATGTCATCTTATTATACAATTATTAGGAAGGTTGATGCAATTACAAATTGAGCAAGAGGGCGTCAAATATGATATGTGTTAAGGGTGATTGTGGCATAATATCTTTAATAGAACTTACGTCGTAGGGAACGCAGATCTGCGTTCCCTACGAAAACCTCTGATGTCGACACATCACGCTTCATAGATCAATTACTATTCTCCCCCAGCGTTGTGCGTCCGGTGCGATGTGGTGGCTCATATATAGCCAATTCCTCCGGTGTTGGGTCGGGGATTGGGCACTCTGCGTGCGGCGAACCCCAAGACAAGAAGCCGGGGGAACACTTAAACAAGATCGAGCGGCGCTCCCGGTCGGTGGGCTGCCAAGGCAGTGTGCCGTGCACCAGTGCTTCATTGAAGATAACGACAGACCCCGGTCCCGCAACGACCTGTTGAATACAACCCATCCCATCCTCTGTGGACAGAACTTGCTGAGGTGGACGATAATTCGATTTGTGGCTGCCCGGCACACATGCAAAACCACCGTCTCCGTCACGGACTTCGGTGAGCTGCCATGCAGCGACACAGAGACCACACTGCATCCTGCCATGTTCAAATCGGTGATATTGGCTTGGGTCGAAAGTCATTCCGCCGTGTAGCCAATGTCCTTCAGTGCCCTTGACCATCTGAATAAGCCCCGGACCGTGATCAAGCCGAAAGCCCACCCCCAATACCTCGTTGAAGATGTCAATAACCCGCGGGTGTGTCAGCATCCGTCGAAACGGCTCACACCATGGTCGATCGAAGGTCAATGGGTTTTGATGGAATTCCCCTCGCCCGGTAGCCCCTTCCAGATGTTTAGATCCGTGGGATAAGCCCGGATCACGGTTAGCGATGAGATGGTTATGGCGGTCAACCGCTTCGTTCGCCAGCGCAACTTCGTCCGGTGTAAGTACCTCCTCAACCACGACGTAACCCCAGAGGTCGAACAGGAATTTTTCATTATCGGTCATGTGAACCTTCCTTTCTTTTCGCAATTAAACTATGGACATGGATACAGTAAAAACGCTATAATTAGGATAATACGTAATGCGCAATACGTAAACATAATTTTGAAGGAGAAATTAATCATGAGCGGAAAATTTATCCCTGCGGCAGAAGCAGATCGTGAACAACTGGATTGGGGTGCCCTGGCGTGGTTGAGTCGTCCTGAAACGACAGGCGCGAAGGATTTGGTAGTCATTGAGGTGAGCCTATCGCCCGGTGGTGGACACAACTTCCACAAGCATCCGGAGCAGGAAGAGGTTATTTATGTCATCGAAGGGACCGTAGAACAGTGGCTGCGCGATGAAAAACGCACCCTAAGTTCAGGCGACTCGATATTCATTCCCGCTGACGTGGTACACGCTTCGTTCAACACGTCGTCCGCCCCTGCGAAGCTGCTTGCGATTTTGGGTCCGTGTGTTAGCGATGAGGGGTATCAATTGGTTGATGTTGCGGACGAAGCGCCGTGGAATTCCCTTCGCTAAAATTGTCCCAATTTATAGTATCTGTGCTCCGTTTACTCGACAGTAACGCTTTTTGCGAGGTTCCGGGGTTGATCTACATCGCAGCCCCGATGCACAGCGGTATAGTAAGCGAGCAGTTGGAGCGGGATAGCAACAAGCAGCGGGGAAAGCTCCTCCGCGATATCTGGAATGTAGAGCACCTCTTGGGCGTACTCTTGAATTTCTGCATTACCTTCAGTTGCAATGGCGATGACAATTCCGTCGCGGGCACGGATCTCTTGGATTGCGCTTACAATTTTAGGATAGATGCTGCTATTGGTGGCAATACACACGACCGGCACTTCTTCATTAATCAAGGCGATGGGACCGTGTTTTAATTCGCCCGCTGGATGCCCTGCTGCATGGATATATGAGATTTCCTTGAGTTTGAGTGCACCTTCTAGGGCGTTGGGATAGTTGTAGCTTCGTCCGATAAACATGAATGCGCCTACATCGCTATATTTCTCGGCGCAGGTACAGATCTGCTGCTGCTGAATCGCGCACTCCATAAGGGAGGGTGCCTTTTTAAGGGCATGGAGAAATTCCCGTATATCTCCGGGGGTTAATGTCCCCTTTAACTTGCCGAGGTACATCGCGAGTAACCCAAGCACAGCGATCTGTGCAGTATAGGCTTTGGTAGAGGCGACGCCAATCTCCAGTCCCGCGTGAAGTTCGATGACCGCATCCGCTTCTCGTGCAATGGTGCTGTTAATCTCGTTGCATAGCGCTAACACACGCATAAACTTGCTCTTTGCCTTACGCAATCCTTCAAGCGTATCAGCGGTCTCACCGGATTGAGAGATCGCGATTACCAGCGTATCTCCCTCCAGAACTGGGTTGCGATAGCGAAACTCTGAGGAGATGTCCACTTCAGTGTGGATATAGGCATACTGCTCTAGTAGATACTTGCCAATCAGCCCAGCGTGCCACGACGTACCGCACGCTTGGATGACGATACGATTCACACGCGCGAGAAAGTTGTCGTCCAGTCCCAATTCCCCGAAATCAATTTCCATTTCATCGGTAACATAGATATTATATAAACGTCGCAAAACATTGGGCTGTTCGTGGATCTCCTTCAGCATGAAATGTGGATGGTCACCTTTATCGGCAACATCGGGACTCAAGCCGACTTGATGGATACGGGGTTTGACCCGCTCGCCATCCATAGTTTCTACCTTCACCTGTTCCCGTGTAAGCACCGCGACCTGATTATCTTCAAGATAGACCATCTGCTGAGTGTGTGGCAGTAATGCTGGCACATCAGAAGCAACAAAATTCTCCCCCTCACCAAGCCCCAAGATCAGTGGGCTGCCGCGGCGGGCGACCACGATTGAGTCGGGGAATTTTTGATGAATAAAAGCGGCTGAAAACGTGCCCTCTACCTGCTGGAGCGCGTTGCACACAGCAGCGATAAAATCTTCCTCCATTGCTTCCTCAACGAGGTGTGCTAGCACTTCTGTATCAGTATCCGATTCAAAGAGGTGCCCACGCCGTTGCAGCTGTCGCTTCAGCGGAAGATAGTTCTCAATGATCCCGTTATGCACGACTGCCAAGGTCTTGGCTTCATCGGTGTGCGGATGGGCATTGCGTTCGTTCGGTTCCCCGTGTGTTGCCCATCGGGTATGCCCAATACCAATTGCACCCCGCATCGGATTCTGACGGAGGCATTCGTCCAATTCACGCAACTTGCCCGCCCGCTTCCGCAGATCTAGCTCTCCATCACTGATCACAGCCATCCCCGCTGAGTCATATCCTCTGTACTGAAGTCGTTCTAATCCTGTCCACAAGACAGAATCAGCGTATTTCTCTCCGATATATCCAACAATTCCACACATAAGTTGTTCCTTTCTCAATTCATTTATTAAGGGTATATTTGGTCGGGGAAGGGGTGAAAATGGGGCATCTCTCCGTTACGAGAGTGGTTCATGGAACTTCGGGTGGTCGCTCAATACCTTGACCAACGTCTGTGCAAGTTTTTCCGGATGGTGACGGATTACAGTTTGCGGGCCGCCACTATCAATAACTTCGGTAGTATCGCGAATCAGTTCCGCCTCTACGATCCGCATATCACCAAGATTATCCCGTTCTGCGCTATAGAATATTTGCACATTGGACGGTCCTGCCATCTGCTTCGTCTCGCTGGTAAGTCGAGAGATGTACTCTGTCAGATATAGCACAGAATCCATGGTTTTGCCTTCAGCGAAATCTTCGACCTGTGTCGTTTTAAGCATACCTAGCACTTCCTCCGTGTGCATCTTAATCTGTGCGAACTTACCTGAAAGCTCCTTCTGTCTATACCTTTCGATGATTTTTTCTGGTGCAGGTTGATTATTAACAAGAACGTAATCTAACGATATTCCGGGGGCGTGAGACAGGATTGCTTCAACGTGATCGGTTACCGAGTATCCATCCGTTTCACCGGGCTGCGACATCACATTACAGATGTAGATTTTCATCGCATCTGACGATTGGATTGTCTTGGCAATTTCCTTAATCACAAGGTTGGGCATAATACTCGTGTATAAACTTCCGGGTCCAATAATGATAGCGTCTGCGCTAGCGATAGCCTCCACAGCCTCCGTATGTGCAGCACATTCATAGGGTTCGTCGTGATGCTGTTTCCCGTTTTCACGCGGTTTCAGAAAGACGCGTTGGATGGGCTCTCGATTCGATCGCTCCGGGATGTTGGACTCGCCACATACAATATCGCCACCGGCTAGTTCTGCACACAGTATAGTGCCGTCTAGGCTAACCGGTATAATCCTCCCCCGTGTGGAGAGGAGTTTGGACGCTTCTTGGATCGCTTTTGGGAAGTTGCCGTTATTTAACTCGGTGAGTGCGATGAGCAGGAGATTTCCAACGGTATGCCCGCCGAGATCACCCTCGCTTGAAAAGCGATACTCAAAGAGTTTAGCTAACAATTCATCGTCATTGGATAGGGAGACCAGTAGCTTACGAATATCGCCCGGTGGAATCACATCGAACTCTTCAACCAATCGCCCACTACTACCACCGTCGTCAGACACCGAAACGATTGCCGCCAGATTGTCAATATCAATGACTTCTGAGCCAGCACGTCTGTTGCCTGTGTGTTGTTTAATTCCACTCAATAGGGATGACAGGCCCGTGCCGCCACCTATGCAGACTAGCTTTAGTGCGTCTACCATAATAAACCTCCATCAATACAGCACAACAACAATCAATTAAAATTGACGCTGAGCGGACGTTTGCGTTTCAAGAAAAATTCTAGGTTCGCGAGAGTCGGTGCCCAAAAAAGCAGTTGAGTGATTAGTAGGAGACACGTTGCATCAAAGATTTCAGGGTGTCTAGCGTTGAATTGCAGAGCTCCTGCGCCTCTTCGAGGGTTAGTGCTTCGCTAAAAACGCGAATAACTGGCTCCGTGCCGGACTTCCGAATATTGACCCATCGGTCTTCCCAAACCCGTTTGACCCCATCAGCCAGATCAAGCGTCTCATCTGTATAGGTCTCAATCGCAAGTTGAAGCACCGCATCAGCAGCTTGCTGAGAAGGCACTTCCAACTTTTCTTTGCAGATCGCATAACTTGGTATCGAACCGATAACTTCTGAGACCGTTAAAGGGCGTGACTCTGCGAGGAATTGGATAATCGCAGCTATCGACGCAATCCCGTCGGTAGTATATTGGAGCTCTGGATATATCACGCCGCCCGTTCCTTCACCACCGATGATCGCGGCTGTTTCTCGCATCTTCTCGACGACGTACCCGACACCCACTGGCGTCCTGTGCAGTTGGACGCCGTGCCGATTTGCTACATCATCTAACATACGGCTGGTCGATACAGTAGCGACGATATCTCCTTTTTGCCTGTTTAGCAGAAATTCCGCTGCAAGAGCGAAGGTGTATTCGCTGCTCAGCGGGGTGCCCTGCTCCGAGACGAGCACCAACCTATCTGCATCACCGTCGTGGGCGAGACCGAGATCTGCACCTTCCGATTTGACTGCGGCGCAGAGTTGATCTAACGCATCCGGTGTTGGTTCCGCCGGGCGAGGAAAATAGCCATCAGGCACACAGTTCAATTCAACCACTTCACACCCCAACGCTCTCAGTAGGCAAGGACTAATCACGCTTCCCGCGCCGTTACCGCAGTCTATGACGACTTTCAACCCATGAGATTGCGTCTGATCTCGTAGAACCCAATCACAACTGAGCACACCGGCGATATGTTGCTCCACGGCGGTGTCCACTAACTTAACACTCCCTTGTTTATCCCAAGCCGCTAGCTCAAAGTCTCCGGACTCATAAACCTCCATTAGGCGCGTGCGTTCTGCCTCCCCCAAAAGTCTACCGGACTCAGATGCAAATTCGATGCCATTCCAATCAATCGGGTTGTGGCTTGCCGTAATCACCAGGCTTCCGCCGGCATTTAACGCTTTTGACATAAGCAAAACTGTGGGCGTTGGACAAACCCCTACGTCAATCACCTGACAGCCTGTCGCAATGAGTCCCGCGAAAACAGCATGATGCACCATCGGACCTGATGTCCGTGTATCTCTCCCAACTACGACAGGTCCTCCTTTAATTAAAGTACCGAATGCGGTTGCAAAACGGGTTAATTGGCTAGGTTCTAATGCACTGCCAACTGTTCCTCTAACACCGGAGACACTGATAATGAGATCTTCATGAGATGTAGCTTCGTTCAATCTGCAAACTCCTGTTGTACAAGAATTCAGGCGCGATTCCACCGGGCTAGTGCAACACAACAGATTCCAATCAGTATCTGCCAAGTGCAAACAATGTGCCATGGCGGATAGACAACCCTGTATGATGGAATCGGTGTTAATTCGTATAGGTGTGGTGTTCTGAACACATCAATCTGAAGCAGGTGACGCACAGCCATCAGTGGATTGAGGTGTAGAAACGGCGGAATGATGGGTTCGAGATTTTCCAGAGAACGATCTAACGGGGACAACAAAAACACCCCACCGATCAAGAAAATCCAGCCTAGGTATGTTATCTCTGTTGCAAAAATTTCATGGCGAAACACGCGCCACCACAATCCTCCCACCGAGGCAGATACGACGATGTAAATTCCAAAAACTAGGTGCAGTTGGACCACCTGAAGGCGTTTGAGGTCGCTGATTGATGGTATGAGAATCGTAAAGATAATAAATGTGAGTGCAAGGAAGCAAAAGCTGTAGATCTGGCTCCCTAATATAACGCTCAGCCAGATCCAGCGAGGACGCATGCGGCTCAGGTGCAGGGAATTTGTTAATAGCAAAGGTGCGAAATGCTTTTTGAGTCCACTACATGCCAGATATGGCGGGATAATCAAGACGATCACGGCTTCTGACAAGAAGATGAGATCTGCGTACTGCCCCAACTTTGCGCGAAATAGGAGTTGGCAGATGATCAACAACAGAAGGCTCTGACCAATGAGGGCAAAACAAATTCTGTTGAATTTCCACTGCTGCTGCATCACTTGGATGAGAATTGGATTCTCAAAGCGACGTATACGGTGCATTTCATTTCCTAACGCCTCTGCAACTGCTCTTGCAACGCTTCCTGAATTTGCAAAACTGTATGTGCGACGCCATAGAGCCCCGGATGAATCTCTAACGCTCGCTGAAATGCCTTTAGTGCTTCGCGAAGACTTCCAAGCCGTAAATGGCATTGCCCCATTCCGGCAAGCGCACCGAAATGGACAGGATTGAGCGTAATCACCTTTTTGCAATCATCGATAGATTGTTCCCACTCCTCTAACATAAAATATGCGATTGCCCTTTGGTTGTATCCTTCAGCGAAGTCGGGTGCGATTTGAGTGACTTCCGTTAAGAGATCGACAGCTTCTGTATACTGTTCTTTCTTGATATATTCTGCACCTTTTTCAAGCATATCATCAACGGATTTATCACCGGAGCGAAACCAAACTGCCCACAACGCCTGCTCTGCATTGAAGCGCATATCCGGATCGCTCTGCTTTAACGCTTTCACTAAAGGAGCGATTGCTTCCGTGTCGCCAATTATACCGAGCGCATAAGCCGCTGCCTGCGGTGTTGGAGCGGCGTCATCTGTTAAATAGTCAATGAGATTTTCTTGCGTGTAATTCTGTAGTAGAAGCTGTTTCAGTTTTTCTCTTTGTCCTTGGGTGGGATAACGAACGAGTAGTTTTGCCAGTTCTGAAAACCCATTGCGTTTTGCCATGACCGAACCCTCAATTGGCTGGATTTTTTGCTAGGTGTAATTTCCTCATCTTATCACACGACAACCGTAATAACAAGGTAAAAGTTAGTAGAATGAGGATTCTTAGTGGGAATTTCTGCCAATTGAAGGGTTCTTATTAGATACTAGCGGTCTTGCGCAATCTATCTATCTGCGATATAATGAGTTATACATACCGCAAAGATGCAAAGCACAGAGTGATAAGAATGATATTGGATGATAGTTTTGAAGTTCATACATAACATTTAAGGAGATTTTACTATGGTACAGCAGTCACCGACGAACAAAGCACCTATCGGTTATGACGACACACCGATGATACCCGGTACAGAATGGCGGGTGCATGATGGAACACGTCCTCAACCACGAGTCATTATCCCTGGTGATGAAAGTTCGCCGGGTGAACCACCGTCAGATGCGATTGTTCTCTTTGAGGGCACTGATCTATCAAAATGGGCGGGGCGCGACGGAGATGCCCAATGGAAGGTCGAAAACGGATATATGGAAGTCACCCGCACCGGCAACATTGAGACCAAAGAGCACTTTGCCGACTGTCAACTGCATCTCGAATGGGCTGCGCCGGCAGAGGTAAGCGGAGATAGTCAAGGACGTGGCAACAGCGGTGTGTTTCTTATGGGCAACTACGAGATTCAGGTGCTTGACGGTTACAACAATCCAACCTATGCAGATGGAATCACTTCGGCAATTTATGGGCAGTACCCACCGCTGGTCAACGCCTGCCGCGCGCCCGGCGAATGGCAGACATACGACATTTTCTTTACCGCGCCGCGGTTTGGGGGGCAGAAACTGATAAGCCCGGCTTACATCACTGTCGTCCACAACGGCGTGCTGGTGCAGAACCACCAAGCAGCTATGGGACCAACAGGACACAGACAGGCTCCCTCCTATGACGAGCCGCATCCGGCCCAAGGACCGATAATGCTTCAAGACCACGGCGATGCTGTTCGCTATCGTAACATCTGGATTCGTACCCTATAGTGGATCACAACACCCGTTCAGAGTTTCCAAATTATGCTCCAACGTATTCGCGAAATCCTTTTCCGGACGTGCGCCATCCTTCTCAGTGTGTTTGTTTTGGCGGAAGTCAACTATCCCCAACTCTCACCCCAAGCCCAACTAGCCATCTTCGCCATGTTGGGCTTAGTTCTGGTTTTCCTCAAGTATCCCATCCACCGTCGGTTTGAAAGACATACTGTTTTCAAAATCCTTGACTTTGTTTTCGTCTTTGCAGTGGTAGTATGCTTCGGTTATATCTTGGTTCAGACAGAACCTACCTTCAAACGGTTTTGGGTTGGCGGGCAACAGCTTGGAGATCGAGCGGGGATGGGGACCCCCGTAGATTACATCATCGGGCTATTGGGGTTGCTCCTCGTCTTGGAAGGAACACGCCGCGCTATCGGCTTGACCCTGTGCATCCTGTCTCTCGTTTTTTTGGCGTATGCGGCTTTGGGTCAATCAATGCCTGATTGGCTATTTCCACATAGGGGTTATTCGTGGGAACGTATTGTCAGTCAGACCTTTCTACACAGCCAAGGGGTTTTTGGTATCGCCTTGAAAGTGATGTTCACCTATGTGTTCCTTTTCGTTCTATTCGGAGCGGTGCTGGAGAAAACGGGAGCTACCGGCTACATCATCAACCTCGCGAGACGTCTGTTTCGTTCGAGCGTCGGTGGACCTGCCAAAGTTGCTGTCGTCAGCAGCGGGGCGATGGGGTCTCTGTCTGGCAGTGCTGTCGCCAATACCGCCACCACCGGCACCTTCACTATCCCAATGATGCGCAGTTCCGGATTCAGACCGACGGTTGCTGGGGGGATAGAAGCCGCAGCGAGTTCAGGGGGCGCGTTGGTCCCACCGATTATGGGTGCGGGGGCTTACATGATGCTCGAAATTGTCGAGCCAGCCGTGACCTATCTGCAAATCATCAAAGCTGCCCTGATTCCCGCGATTCTTTACTATACCGCACTCCTTTTGATTGTCCATTTTCACGCCAAGCGCGTGGGGGCATCAGCCGAGGTTCCCCAACAAAGTGCGACCGAAGTGCCTCAATCAAGGACTGGGATAGAGGGGATCGTTTTTTTGGTAGCGTTTATCACATTGATCCTTTTTCTACTGCTCGGTTACACGCCATTCCGAGCGGTCAGTCTCAGTTTGCTTCTCATCCTGATCTTGATAGGTATTCGTGGGATTTGGGATATCATCAAACAAGATGCCCACGCTGATGCTTCGCCAAGTGGAGCATCAACTGGGCAAACACTCCTGATTTTCGCTAGACAGATCTGGATCGGGATTCGTCGAATAGTGGAAGCGATGGAAAAGGCAGCGGATGGAGGCGTCTCGCTAATTGCAGCAGCTTCTTGCGTCGGTTTAATTCTCGGTGTGGTGACTTTGACCGGGATTGGAACGAAACTACCGGGAACCCTGTTGCCGCTTGCCGAAAACAGTCGCATTCTCGCGCTTATCCTCTTGATGATTTCGACCATTATCCTCGGCATGGGACTACCGTCGTCGGTGTGTTATCTGCTCATGGCAACACTGGTCGGACCGGTATTGAGCGAGTTGGGATTGGTTCCCCTTGCTGCACATCTCTTTATCTTTTATTTTGGAATGATGGCGATGGTGACACCCCCTGTCGCTTTGGCGGCGTATACGGCGGCAGCTATTGCGGGAACGGGTATCATGCAGACAGGAGTTGCGGCGTTTCGCTTTGCATTGGTGGGATTTGCGCTGCCTTACGCCTTCGTGCTGAAGCCGGAGTTATTGCTCCTATCTCCTAAGGGTGGAAGTGCTGGTGTTTTTGTTATCACGATAAGTGTTCTAACCGCCCTTCTCGGAATTATCGCGTTGGCTGCTAGTGTTTCCGGTCACTGGTTTGCGTCGCTTAACTTTTGGAAACGGACGGGATTACTCGTTGTCGCCGCAGTTTTCTTCCTCACCCCTCTCGGCTGGGCGCAGTTAGCCGCATTTATCGCCATTGTGACTATCGGTTTTTTCAACTGGCGTTCAAGAAGTTCTTTATTGGAACCCCAGTAGCCCTTCATCTGGAAAACTAGCAAAGGGGTTGGGATATATCCTATATGCTCGATACGAGTGTCTGGAAATCATTAGATAGGTTGCGACAAAGAGATGGTTTTATCTACTATAAAATATCCACGCGTTGCTGAAGGAGCAACAGCCGAAATTTTCGTATGGGATGAGGATAGAATTCTTAAACTGTATCATGAAGATGCTTCACCGGGGGAAGCCGAGCAAGAAGCCATCCGCGCCGCCATCGCGTATGACGCAGGTCTGAACACACCCGCCGTTATTGATACCATCACTATTGACAATCGTCAAGGTGTCATTTTTGAAAGAGTGCACGGTATAACCATGGTGGACGCCATAATTGCTAATCCTCAGAAACTTATCCGATATGCACATATTCTAGCAGAATTACAAGCTGATATACACACACGTACTGCATCCAAGCTGCCTTTACAGCGTCAGCGATTAAAACGCCAAATTCAAAGTGTATCCGGATTAGCCCTAGAGACTAAAGCAGCCATTTTAACCGATTTAGATCGACTTCAGGCGGACAACACCCTCTGTCACGGTGATGTCCATCCAGAGAATATCTTGCTAACGGTTGAGGAACCTGTTATCATTGACTGGGTAGACGCGACCCAAGGATCCCCGTTAGTTGATGTCGCTCGCACAGCCTTAGTTCTGCGAGTGGGCGAATTACCGCCTAGCATGAACGAGGAACACCGCCAAAAAATTGCCGAGATGCGTCATTTATTCTACGAGGCTTATCTAGAACACTACACACACATACAATCAATTTCGCGCAAAGCAATTGCTCGCTGGCACCTCACTGTGGCTGCTGCTCGCCTATCTGAAGGAGTCGGCAACGGTGAAAAAGCTATGCTCTTGGAGATTATCCAAGCCTCATTCCCATGAAGCGTAGGGCACCAAATGAAAAACACTTTTTTCCACTGGATTCTTTATATTGCACTTATTGCGTTGTTTGTGCTGCACAACGATTTCTGGTTCTGGGATAATCCAAAAGTGGTGATGGGATTGCCTATTGGATTGCTCTATCATATTGGGTTCTGTGTTGCGGCAGCAATATTGATGGCGTTGATAATCAACTATGCTTGGCCCAGTCACCTTCAAGCCGAAGATACAGATGAGTAAAGACCTATAATGATAGTTATCGCCGTTATCTTTGCATATTTGGGGCTTGTGTTAATTGTTGGCACAATGAGCCATAAATTTTTTCGCGGCACCGGCGAGGATTATTTCGTCGCTAGCCGGACCATTGGACCATTTGTGCTGCTGATGTCCCTTTTCGGCACGAACATGACCGCCTTCTCCATCCTCGGCGCTTCTGGTGAAGCCTACCACAGAGGCATCGGTGTCTTCGCCCTGATGGCTTCTTCAACTGCGTTGGTCGCTCCGTGCGTCTTCTTTTTTGTTGGCACCCGACTCTGGACGATTGGGAAACGGCACGGCTATTTTACACAGGTGCAGTACTTTAGAGACCGGTGGGACAGCGAAGGGTTAGGGCTGCTGCTGTTTATCGTCATTGTCGCGCTGATCGTGCCGTACCTGTTAATCGGCGTAATGGGAGGCGGTATCACTTTGCACCAAATTACCAAGGGACAGATTCCGCAGTGGCTAGGTGGGCTGCTGGTTTGTGCTGTGGTGTTCATTTATGTCTGCTACGGTGGCGTGCGAGGGACCGCTTGGGCAAACACTTTTCAAACGCTTGTTTTCATGACGCTCGGCGGGGCGACATTTTTTATCATCGTGCATAAAATGGGTGGATTCTCAGCTAGTATGACGAAGGTGGCACCAGATCTGCTGATTCTTGGGGCACGCATCAAACCGCTGGAACTGTTGACCTACACCTGCATCCCGCTATCAGTCGGAATGTTCCCTCACATATTCATGCACTGGCTCACAGCAAAAAGTGCAGGAACATTTCGTCACCCTGTGATGTGGTATCCTATCTGTGTTGCAATCGTATGGATTCCGAGCGTGTTACTCGGAATTTTGGGCAGTGTGGATGTACCGGGACTCAAGGGACCTGAAGCCAATTCAGTTTTGGTTCAGATGATTCAGCGTCATGCGCCCGGCGTGCTTGCAGGACTTCTAGGTGCGGGTGTCTTTGCGGCGATCATGTCTTCTCTCGACTCGCAATCGCTTTCGATCGGAAGTATGTTTACGCACGATATTGTTCGTCATTACAGAATCCGCTTTGATCCTACGCACGACGGTTTGAGCGAAAGAGGGCAAGTCTTGGTTGGACGGCTTTTTGTTTTTGGTATCCTATGTCTAGCCTACGTGCTTTCGCTTGTTCTCAACCGGAGTATCTTCAAACTTGCTGTCTGGTCTTTCACAGGATTCGCATCGCTTTTCCCAATTGTCATCGCTGCGCTCTTTTGGAAACGCAGCACCAAATACGGTGCCTTCGCTTCTATTATTAGCGTTGTGGTGTTGTGGATATATTTCTTTATTCAAGGTTGGCAGGCACCCGGTTACACAGTGGGTGGCAGCGGCGTCATGCCTGTAGCAGTCATTCTCGCCGTCTCTGCTGTAGCAATGATCATCGGTTCCTTGATAAGTAAACCGCCAGATTCCGCTGTAATCCAGAAATTCTTCCCAGTGGATTCCTAAGTTCTTTTACGTTTCACGCTTCACGTTTTACGTCCAATCCATTATGAAAATCGCTTATATCGCTGCAGGCGCTGCGGGCATGTATTGCGGCACCTGTATTCATGACAATACACTTGCCGCAGCTTTGCAGAGGAAGGGGCACGATGTTGCCTTAATTCCAACCTACACGCCCCTCCGGACCGATGAAGCCGATGTTAGCATCGATCGCGTTTTTTATGGCGGCATTAATGTGTATCTTCAACAAAAGTTGGGACTATTCCGTTATACCCCTTGGTTGCTTGATCGATTATTCGATAGCCCTTCGTTGTTAAACGGATTATCTCGCTTCAGTGCTTCGACTAGTGCGAAAGATCTCGGCTCACTGACCGTCTCGGTGCTTCAGGGCGAGGAGGGACAACAAAAAAAGGAGCTGGCGAAACTGGTCAAATGGCTGAGAGATTCGTATCAACCCGATCTCGTTCAACTCACTAACTCTATGTTCGTGGGATTCGCTAGGGACATGAAGAAGGTGTTAGGCGTTCCGATTCTCTGTGCCCTTCAGGGAGAGGACATCTTTCTCGAAGATCTCATCGAGCCGTACAAATCGCGAGCTCTGAAACTGCTGCAAGCACGGGCTTCGGAGGTGGATGGATACATCGCGCCCTGCCAATACTATGCGGACTTCATGGCTGATTATCTAGATATCCCAGCAAACAAAATTGATGTCGTACACCTCGGTTTGAATTTGAGTGAGCACGGAATCGCGCAAAAAGACCTCGCCGAAACGCCATTTGTCATCGGCTATTTAGCTCGTATCTGCCCCGAGAAAGGACTTCATCTGTTAGTTGATGCGTTCTACCGCTTGGCGGATAGAGTCGGATCGGACAAAGTCCAACTCAAGGTCGCCGGTTACCTCGGCAAAAAAGATGAGCCGTATCTTGAGCAACTGATTAAGCAGATCGAAGCGTGGGGTCTGTCAGAAGCCTTTGACTATTGGGGCGAGGTTGATCGGCACCAAAAGATTGACTTCCTTAACAGCCTCCACGTCTTATCCGTGCCGACGACATACAAAGAATCAAAGGGGCTTTTCATTTTAGAAGCACTTGCCAACGGTGTTCCAGTCGTTCAACCTAGACATGGCAGTTTTCCTGAATTGATAGCAGCGACAGGTGGGGGTATACTGGTAGACGCAGAATCACCCGATGCCATTGCGGAAGGAATATCCCAACTCATGAACGATCAAGCCTACAGGAAACAACTGGGACAGCAGGGCAAAGCAGCAGTACATCGCGGATTCAGCGATGATGTGATGGCAGAGGCAACTCTGGCAGTTTATCAAAAGTATATCGGTTGATAGGAGGATTTTAGGTATACATGACTTGGTTGGTATTTACACTTATAGCAACGGTAGCGTCCGGGCTTTTCGGCATTCTCACCCATGCAGGACAGAAAGCGATGGGGGATTCTGCCAATGAACAATACAAGGCACTTCTTTTCGCAGGAATTGGTTATTCATTGATAGCAACTGTTGGATCGGGGGTAATGTTGACAGTCAATGGTGCCCAATGGACTTTTCCCATGAAAGGATTGAGTTTGGGAACCTTGGCGGGGATAGCCGTTGTTGGGGTGATTTTTTGCAACCTCTTGGCGTTTGCAGCGCAAGGTTCGCCGGTTGTTGTCGTATCCATCGGTGCCGCAGGTGCCCCCGTGCTCAACGCAGCTATCGCTATAACACTGTATCCGCCGGCCCCGGGAAGCTTACGGTGGGAGTTTATCTTCGGCATCGCGGCAGCAGCGATTGGCGGTTATATGGTAACAGTTTATAGGCCCGGAACATAGGGGGATTATAGATGCGTCATAGACGTTTGTTAATATTTCGTAGACCCTGGTTACTGTTTTCACTGATAAAGGTTGGAGCACTTGGCGTCTACGGTATCTTGCTCCATGCGAGCCGGATAGCGATGGCAGATCCGACCCAAGCACGATACAAGACACTTTTTTTCGCTGGGATTGGCTATTCACTGGTAGCGATCCTCGGATCAGCGCTTATATTGAAGTTCAAAGGCATCCAGTGGCATTTTCCAATAAAAGGGATGATCTTGGCGACTTTGGCGGGGGTTGTCAGCGCAACGACTGCGTTGGGCATCCTCTTGGCGTTCGAGGCACAGGGAACGCCGGCGGTGGTCATGACTATCCTTTTCACCGGTGCATCGCTTATCAATGCGGTTGTTGCTTTGGCGATAGAGACCCCGCAAGCGGGAGGGTTACGGTGGCAGTTTATCGTTGGCTTCCAGTTAGTGATATTGGGCATCTATATGGTGACAGTTTATCGGCCGGTGATGTAAAAGAGCTTCCCCAACTTAACCACACATTGAGGTGGAAATATAGGAGGATTTTAATGCGTATGACTTGGTTAATATTTGCACTTATGACTGTTGCATCGTGGGGACTGTACGGTGTCTTGCTGCATACAGGCCAGATATCTATGAGTGATCCGGTGCATGGACGGTACAAAGCGTTTCTTTTTGTAGGGATTGCGTATCTGTTGACGGCGGTCATCGGATCGGCAATTATGTTGGCGGTCAACGGCGCACAATGGACTTTTCCGACGAAGGGACTGGTCTGGTCAACGCTTGCAGGACTCGTTGGGGCGGTGGGAGCGTTCGGTGTCCTCTTGGCGTTTGGGGCAAAAGGCACACCGCCGGTGGTGATGTCTATTGTTTTCGCAGGTGCGCCGATTGTCAATGCGGTGGTGGCGACGGCACTACATCCGCCCGCTGGTGGTTGGACCGCTGTACGATGGCCGTTTGTCCTCGGTATCGTGTTGGCAGCGGTTGGCGGTTGTCTCGTAACGCTCTTTAGACCAGGATCGTAGGCGTGGCAAACACGACACGGTGAATACTGAAACAGCTATCTATTCACACTGGCTTCTTGACACTTAACAACTGCTTGTGAATTTCCTCCCAATCGCTACGTCGATTGCCAATAAGGATCAGTCGGTCTGTCTGATGGATTTGAAGGTCTAACGATGGGTTAATCAGGTGTTCGCTGTCTCTGAGGATGCCAACCAAAATGACCTCCGCTTTCAATTGCAGAAGTAGCGATTGTAGCTCGCCAAAATTTATCCCATCAATCTCAATAGCTTCGCTATACAGCTCGCTCCCTTCTGCATCAGTCAACAACTCCCGGACCGCGAGAGCAAGTCCACGATCGCGCACCTCTTGTGCCAACACCTTTGCGGCAATATTATTCGTGGGAATAACGGCATCACATCGGAAAGACCGGAAAATTGCCAAGTGTTGAATACTAGTGCATTCCGCAATCGTCCGGATATTTGGATGGAGTGTTTCGATGAGTGAAATTGTCGATGCCGTGATCGCATCTGCCACGTGTTCCTCGGCTTGGGGCGCGAGGATAAGCGCGGCATATGCCATCTCAATGTTTGCCCGTTTCCATGATTCTTCTTCTAATGGTGCACCCCGGACAAAGTAAACATCAGAACGACTGAAACTCAATTCGTCCACACCATTCGCCAAGATAACAATGGGGCGGTGTGCTGTTACTACATCCGATGAAAGCTGCTCTATTATTGAAGCTACCCTCAATTCAGAGGGGTAGTTGACGATAATGATATGACTTTCTACAAGGTCACGGCAATCAATCAACCCGCGACGGCGATCATTATTTCTTTCCACAGTTGTGTCCACAATCTGAGTAATCACATAGGGGAATGTAGCTAGCCCAACTCCGTATAGCAAGACCATTGTTGCTACCCTTCCCCCGACCGTTGATGCGGAGAGATCCCCATATCCAACAGTCGTGATAGTCGTAAAACTGAGCCAAACAGAATCCCAAAGCGTTAATTCTGCCTTCACTGCCTTTTCAAAAAAGTAGAAACATGCAGCATTGAGAGCGATAGCGCCTAGAACGATAAGTCCTGCCACCGTGATGCGCCGCATATGACGGTTACGGCTCGCCCGGCGAAACCGGCGAAACCAGAATTTAAATAACATTGGTATTGTCCTCTCCTTTGAACCGTTAACGCGCAACTTGTCCCTGATGGGAGCCGCTGTAAACCGGGAGAATGGAAACTATACTGCTCACAGTGGATTGCCAAATCCTGACTCTGAGTATGTGCTAGTTGTCAGCATCAAAATGCTAACACGCCCTAGCAGTTTGCATAGTTTTGGCTAGAACAGCAGATCCGCTTCGCCTGCCTCTGGTGCAGCGCCGCCGCCCTTGTCCCCGCCAACCGTGAAATAGAACTGAATACCCGGTTCAGTGATATAACCGATATTAAAAGCCGCTGTATCAGATAGTTTGTATCGAAATCCGATACCGATTAGGTCGTTGATGGCGACACTACTCAAGACACGTCTTCGCGAAAATTCGGCTACCAACCAGAAGTTGTTCGACAACACAACTTCCGCCCCAAGCTGCCAGATTAAGAGAAATGAATCCGTTGCTTTGAGGGATTTGGATGAGAGATAGCTGCCAATACCTGCATGGACCCTCATGAATTGACCAAATCGCTGCGTTCCCACTAGATACGTGTTGACACCCATAAACGGGAAACCATCCGCCGGCGAAGGATCGAGAAACTCTTTCTCGGAATTCAACCGATCATCGATAGTAAACCCGATTTGTACATCACCGCCGATTGATATCCCCGGTAAACCATCCTGCAGGTCCGGCTTAATATTATGTTTTAGTCCAACAACCAGATCAAAGATGGGTTGATCATAGACCCGTCGATCTCGCGTTGCGTCTAGCCCCTGTTCTGTGTCGTAGGTGTCGCCAATCTGGTAAAAGTCGGGAACAATCTTGTAGGCACCGCCGGTTGAGAACGTCGCACCTAGGAGGAGATCCAATCGTTCACCAATGCCGTAGGTCAGTCGAGCAGGTATCAGAAAGGTATTAATATCAAGCTCTACATTATGTAATCCCTCGAAATTACCGATAACCACACGTTGCGGCTGCTTGGGTGTTACATCTAATTTTTTTCTATCAATTTGAAACATCCCCACAGAGGTCGTGTAACCACCTTTACCCAAGGTGTCGGCGGTTTGCATCACCCCGAGTTGCGTCACCGGTGGGCTTTGTGCAAAGAGAGATGTTCCTGCTAGCGCAAAAAAAACAGAGAGAGTCAACAAAATTCGGTGGTGCGTTATCTGATAAAGGTGCATATTTGTCCTTACAAGTGGTCTATATTTTGGAATAGATTAGCCTTATTACTGTGCCTCAACTATCTCACTTTCGTCGCGAGTGCCGTTGTCTTTAGGTGTATTATCAAACGTTGTGACAAAGTATCGCCGGAGCGTAAGGTCTTGCCCCTCCAGAATAAATTCTTCGCCGGTGAGTGTTATACTTGTATCTTTCGCATCCGTTCTCCGTCGAGGAACCAAATCCTTCTTGGCTACAGGACCGTCCGTAGCTGCTTTCGTGGCGTAGACTATATAACCGGCAACATCTGGTTCCCTGTTTCTTGCCCAAGAAACGTAGGCATCATACCGAGAGCCTCGACGACCAAAGGCTGCTCGGACATTTTGCGGCGGTGCAGGTGGTAGGTTGGGGGAGGTCGCTTGAATCACTTTTACCCCTTCAACGCCAAACCGGTCAACAGCGACGACACGGTAAATTCTGGGGGCGTTATCCTGATTAAAGTCCATATCAAAAAAGTACGGCTGCTCCGCTGGGAGCTCGGCACGGAGGCGAAATGGCAGGAATTCACCGCCTAAACTCTGTTGGGACACTAATACGCGGAATTGGTCAAAATCGTTGGGTGCCTGATAGTCCTGCCAGAAAAGCTTAACAGTGAGATCGTCCAGATCGTCTCCCAAGATAACGTTAGGAATAGGCGGGGCAATACTCGGTGTCGTGCTGGCTGTTTGCCACATTCGGCGCGGATCTTCGCTATCGGTCGGGGGAGCATTCGGATCTGGAACTTCAACCCCGTTTGTGTCGATATAGGAAACACGGTAGATATAGCGGTGACGTGCGCCACTGACAGCGTCAAATTGGTCGTTTTTTAGGTTATCCGTGTCAATAAACTCTGTGGCGGGACGTTCGCCATTTTCCCCAAGTACCTCACCAACAAACTCGAATGTCGAATCGGGATCGCCGGTAAATCGCCGATAAATTCGATAGCCGATAATCCCAGCATGACCGTTGTCTGCCCACGAAACTGTTACCTGTTGATCGCCGGGAAGGAGGTCGAGACCGACTGGCGAGCCGGCGGTGCGCAGGTTTTGCGGATCAAGTGGATTGGCGAAATCCTCATTACCCGTACAACCGGCGGAGAATCCCGCTGCAATAAGGAGAATAAAAAAGGCTAGTGATCGAAACGGAAATGGTATCATGGCTTCAAAATTTTCGTTGAAAGGTGAGCGCAGCGTCGCCTGTTCGTGGATTGTAACTCGGCTCGATGTTTAGTCGGGCTGACCTGACAGCAGATGATTCGGAGATAACCTCAAATTGATCGAGAACCGAGATTAGTACCGCAAGTCCAACAAATCCGATGCCTGTTCGGGACATTCCAATGCTTAGATTGCGTTGGGATTCATAATCGTCTCGATGCTTTGCAAGGTCGCTCTGGATTCCGGTGGAGAGGTATTGGTCGTAGGTGTCTTGCGCTGCGTTAGCGACAAAGACGCTTCCAAATTTTAGCACAACCCCGGAGGCAAACAACCCGATCGTCAACACGCGGGATTGATCGGCAGCGCGTGCAGGAGAAACAGTCGCTATCAGGATTACGACGCAGCAGATCAGGATTCCCAACCCAATCCTGTTATTTTGGTATGAATACATGCGGATTATTTCCCTTCAGGTATACGTCTATTTAAGGATTTTGTGCCGCTTGTGTCCTTAGCGTGTGATTATACCTGATCCAATTTTTTGTTGCAAGTTTTTTTGGGAGGTGGTTTGATGAGGTAGGAGGGATTGAATATGGAAACATGAATCATTCTTGAAATTCGATGGGCTATCGAGCAACAAATAAATTTTCGATTGGCAATAAAAGGTTGTGAAAACGGTGGTAGCAATGGTAAGTTTTATTGAGAAATGTTCAGAAATTTCATAGTTTTCTGAGACGGTGTGAAAAATTTATTTTGGTTAACAAAGATGATCATGCTGGGCGGGCGATCGTGAATTGTCAATCGGGGTGTGGTCTATTGTCAATCAACCGGCAGCCAGTTGCTGACTTTAATCGCAATGAAGTTATTTCCACCTACGGTCAGCGCATCCCACAGTCCGTTCGGTCCCACAAGACTACCTTGCGCTTCAGATGAAGAACGGTCTTGCTGCCATACCAAAAACAGCGTGCTGCCTGGACGCCACTCCCAACGCAAGACAACATTGCTGCGAAACGAGCGCACGTTGAAGTCACGATTTGATAGCGAGAAACTATCTTCGCCATCGGTGATAGTTCGCGTTCCATCAGCTGCTTGGATAATTGTTGTGCCATTGCTGCCGTAGGTCTTTAACTTTCGAGTCCCAGCTTCGGGCAATTCCCCAAAATCATAAAAGCGACCACTGGCGGCGAACGGCTCTGCGTAAACTTCCAAGCTCAGATCCGGCGTCAACGCATAGTTGAGCCGAAACTGTATTGACGGGGTGCTGCGGTCAGTGAATGAAAAGATGTACCTCTTGCCAAAGGTGGATTCGCCCCCGCCCTCCAACGCAGTGATATACTGTCGTGCATTCACAGAACGCGAATAACCGGGAGTGACCGAAAACTCCCATCGGTCACTCGGACGAAATTCCAATCCTCCCTGGATTGTATAGTCCCAGCTGCCAAGTTCATCAGTGGTGTAGGATAGGTTTACAAGCCATGAATTTCTCTTAGAAGAGCTGCTTAAAAGTTGGAAATTGATATTCATGCCGGATCCAGTTCCCATCAGTGGTCCGCCACGGGTAAGACGGGGATTTGTCGCTCGGGTCCAAGCAAAAATCCCAAAAGAAGTATGCATGAAGTTTGCCCATATCAGGTTCAACTGTGTCCGGAATCGCGTGTACTGGCGAACGCCGCCATAATTCCAACCGGTGAAAACCCAATTACTAATTTCATAGTTATGGAAGAGTTTTGTCGGCATCGTTTCCCGGTAGGACAAATTGCCCCGAACATCGATGTCGTCAGAAGTGAACTGGAGTGCTAGGTCGTTGGGCGCAAATCCGGGGGACTCTGTCGACGCCCGGACCTCCCAGAGCCAGTGGCGCCCGCTCTTTTTCCTCAGGCGCACAAGACCTAGAGAACCGAAAAGTGACGTTTGATCTGGATCCAAGGTGATGTGCGTGGCATCTGGGCGTTGGAAGTAGTGCGTACTGGAGCGTTGAATCCTCTCAATTGCACCCGGTTCACCCTCGATAAAACTAAATGCAAGTTCCCCAGAAAGTTCATACTTTCCCTCCTCAAAGCGCAAGTTCCAATTTCCGCCGCCTGTGTATGCTTGCCGGGAAAATCTCTGTGCCAACCAATCATGCGTTGAGACGTCACGGTGAACTGCCGTGAGCATTAATCCCACGGTCGAGACAGAGGCACCAAACTCTTGCTGGAGACGAAAAACGTTGAAACTGGTCAGTGGCTCGACCTCCGTCTTGCCAAACGCGGCGGTGGCAGTATCGAATGTTTTAGCAAATTCACGAGCAGTCAGTGCACTGAGCGCGCCGATGGACAATCCGGATGCTAGTCTGCCGGTCACCTTTGTCGCGCCAAGAATAGTCGTGCTATTCGGCGTTTCGATATAGTCCCCTTCTGCATGACCGCGTGGAGGAACGCCGATGCGCCGGGTATAAAATAGTGTTGAACGGGTCCCTCCCTGTAGTCGTGTACCTCCCAGAAACTGGAAGCCTTCCGTGAAGAACGGTCTTCGATCTGCGAAGAGCGTCTCAAACTGCGAGAGGTTAACTTCGGCGGGATCTGCTTCCACCTGCCCGAAGTCTGGATTCACCGTACCAAAGAGCGTCACGCTGGGCCCAAGTCCCATCTTGAAATCAGCACCAGCGCGTGCAACAAAATCGCGTTTCTCATCAAAGGGATTGTTAAGGTCCGTGTCTGAAGTAAAGGTTGCATTTCCAGCAGTGTATGGGAGCAACTCAATCCTGCGCGCAGATTTAATTCCCTCAATGCCAATGAGGTCGCCAAATCGTGACGCCCAACCCGTCTCGTCTTTGGGAATCAAGACCCAAAAAAGATCTTCATTGCGAGATGGAATGCGACGATTGAGGTTCACCCCCCAGACTTGGACTTCCCCCTTATTGAAGCGGAGTTGAGAAAACGGAATTCGCATCTCCACCGTCCACCCGTCCGAGTCAATAATGGTTTTCGATTCCCAAACGGCATCAAAGGTGTAATCCCTCTCATCTGCATCATCCCTCGGATGGTAATAATCTGTCCGAACACCAGCGGCGGTTACCCCAAAGCTGTAAGCGGTTCGTCTATCTTGATAACCGTCGAGGGAGACAATGATTTGTTCAGAACTCCCCTCCTTATCGCGTCGTGTGACGAGGGCCCGGATGTCCTCTGGGTTCTCACTATGCATCCGCGCGCCAACATAGAGTGCATCGTCATCATAAAGAAATCCGACCTCAGTCTTCTCTCGTGGTGCCGCACCTTCGTGAGGTTCTTTTTGCAGAAAATCTGAGACAAAAAAGGCTTCTTGCCAGACCTCATCATTGAGTTTTCCGTCAAATTCAAAGGACCGTGAATCAATGCGTGTTGCTTGAATTTGCTTTCTCCCAGGTCTATCGGTGTGTATCGCTTCAGACGGCAATTCCACAGTTTGAGAATATGTCAGACTACACAGTCCGAAAAATAGAAACAGTATTAAAGAACATAAAACCACAATCACTACCCAGAAACTGTGAGATTTAATAAAGGGCACCAATGCTAAGAGCGTTTTCCATGATGAATCCGATTTGTCGTTTTTCATTAGCCCTTTTCACCCGTTTTGTCTGCTGAACAGCGCAGAATCGGAGGTGTTAATCCACCTCTTCAAGTTTCACCTTCAATACTTGGAAAAAGATTAAATCCTCGTGAACTCATTATTGATCTGATGCTAATCAGGAATAGAGTACCTCACATATCTGGTACCAACTTTGCCTTATCTTGTCTCTATCTCTGCCAATCGTCTGCTTGCTCACATTGAACTTCTCAGCAATTTCGATTGACGTTAAAGTTGGTGTTTGTACTAATATCTGCATCACTTGGAATCGACGGTTCCCAATTTTCGATTTTCTTTTTTCCGGACTAGCTTGGCTTAAAATCTCTTCGATCTTCTTCTGTTTTGCTAAAAGAATCTGTGAAAATTCGTCATTAATTATTTCCTCATTTGGATCTTTTGTCGATTCATCGACAATTGTATCGGTGTGTTCATCTTCGAGAGAAACATGTTTATACTTACCACCCTTGCGCTGTATGTCAATTGCAAGTTGGGGAATAGCTGTGAGGGTTGCCCCGATCTTCTGCATACGTATGTGTAGTGGTAAACGTGACAGTTTCTCTAACCAATCGTGCATCGCATCTTCACCACCATCAGGGACTAGGAGTTTGCTTTGTTCACGAAGCCATTGATACGCCTTATTTCGCTCTACAGGAAAGTCTTTAGAACGAGAGAACAAAATAGACATGTGCTTTTTGACATCATTCCGTTGAATGCGGCATATTAATTCAGTCCCACAGTTTTGAGCAAAGCGGGCTTGTTTGTAACGTTCAATCAATGAAAAGTGAATTTGTCTGGCAGTTCCCTCGGAGAGTGGGAGCAAGATGCCGGAAGCATTGACCCAGCGAATAGGATCAGGAAGGTAAATAAATTCCTTAACGTTGTTGTCGACTAAAGTTTGAAACTCCTGATTATCACTAATCCCCAACCACGCCTCACGCATCCAACAGTGAAGCACCAGTTTTGCGTCATCTAAGTCTTTCACATCAAGAAGTGACGTTTTTTGAGCAATTTGCACGGCTCTGTGTTTCATCGATTCATTGATATACGAACGGTGTAGGGTAAGAAAGACTTCGTTCGCGAAAATATTTTGTGTTTCGGGTAGGACGGATTCCCAGTGTGAATCAACCTTGCCCCCTTCGGAGTTTGCTTCAGCAACCCGCCTCATAGCATCAATGCTTGCTTCTATTAAATTCATACTACGGTTCCTTTCGCATTAGTCTTAATATGGGTTTTAGTATATTGCCTAAACTAAAGATGACCACTTCTATCCTTATACCGATTCAGAACCGCATAAAATTCCATTTCTTAGCATTTTTTTACCAACTTCAAAGAAGGTGATCAGACTTAGAGTTATCAAAGTCTTGGACCTAGCATACATCACTAATCATTTTAGCAGTAGGGGAGGGCAATCTCTGTTCTCTATAAATATCCCCTTAAAATGAAAAAACCGAGTTTTTTCAAAAAACTCGGTTTCTTTAGGAAGTAGGTCGAGATTCATATCTCAACATGAAAATGTCGATTTTGGAAAATCGACCTACTATAAATAGCGATAAATTGTGTGTCCAATTTCTTAAGACAACGGGCTACGCCACCCGAACATCAAACCCACTCTCTTTGACGGCACGAGCATAGATCTCCTCGTCCAGATTGAGACCGAAACCGGGCGAATTGGGGACACTGACCAGACCATCAGAGATGGAATACCCAGAGCCATCCAAACCGGGCGTGTCGGCTTCGTCCCATTCGGTGAATTCAAACCCTTCAATCGCTGCCGACAAGTGGCACGACACATAGTTGCCGTAATGCCCGCCGTAATGGTGCGGTGCAGATCCGACGTTCCATGCGTCGAGCTGGGGTCCGAGCTCCAACCAACGGGAGAAGCCGGGGTGGAAGATGTCGTATTGGATAATATCGACCAAACCCTCCTCCGCCCACTGGAGCAGATTTAGCGAGGCACCGCCTTCTCCATCAGCAATTTTCGTCCCGATCCCCTCTGCATTGAGCCACTCCTTCAGATTCGCGTAGAAGCTGCCATCCTCATGGAAAGCCTCCTCCATCCAGTAAACCTTTGCCTCAGCAGTCTCACCCAATACCTGTTTCGTCAAATTCAGGTTATAGCCGTTATTGGCATCGATCAGAATCGTGGCATCGGGCCCGACAGCGTTCCGGACAGCACGGATCACTAGAATGTCGCGATCTGTCCCCTGTTCGAGTGGCATGTGCATCGCGCCGCGTCCGACCTTAATTTTGTAGGCTTTGTGCCCACGCGCTTTGCCCTCCAACGCTTCAGAGGCAATTAGGGCAGCGGCTTCGTTGTCATCCGCTAGATGCAGGTCGTCGATGTATAGTGATGTATCATAACAACGTGCACGGAAAACGCCATCCGCATCAGGTTCGCCGCCGAGCATCTCATACACCGGCTTTCCGACCAGTTTTCCAGCGAGATCCCAGAGTGGGTATTCGAGCGCGCGGAAACGTTCACTGACGCCGTTTTCGAGATCAAATGCCTCACTCAAGGGAGCTCCGACGAGCCCAGCAGCGTCCTCCTCAGACATGCGCGACAATCCAAAACCGGTCGCACCATCATCAGTGGTGATGCGTGCGATAGGCGGTCTGACATGTAGTCCGTGTACCTGCAAGCGTGAGTTACACCCCGCTTGACGGGGTCTTGTGCCAATAAGTGGGACGCATTCGATACGATCTATTTTTGAGTTGTTCATGTTTGCTCCTTATTTGGGTTGTGAGCTTGGTTTGGGATTCAGAATTAATCTGTTAAGAATATACAAACCGCCCTGAAAGCATAAGTGAGAGGCTAAAACCATCTGTTAAGATTTGCTCCGTTCCGTCCGCGATTCCCAAAGCGGCTCCGATTCACCTAACCAGTGATTGACCGTGCGGGCAAGTACGAATAGCAGATCGGAGAGCCTGTTCAAGTAAATAAGCACCTCTGGATTTATCGATTCTGTTTTAGCAAGACTAACAACGCACCGCTCGGCACGACGGCAAATGGTTCGTGCGAGGTGAATCGCTGCCCCACCGGCTGAACCGCCGGGGAGAATAAAGTTTTTCAGCGGTGGGAGTTCGGCTTCAAACCGGTCAATCTCTCTTTCCAGTTCGGGGGTCAAGGTCGGTGGGATTCTCAAGCTCGCCGCTTTCGGGTGCGCGTCTATCGTTGCGAGATCTGCCCCGATATCAAACAGTTCGTTTTGGATGCGATGCATGATTACGTCGATTTCCACGTCCTGAATCTGAGATCTCACGAACCCGATGCAGGCATTAAGCTCATCGACCGTTCCGCACGCCTCAACACGCGCCGCATTTTTCGGCACCCGCGTTCCACCATAGAGTCCTGTCTCGCCGGTGTCTCCAGTTTTGGTGTAGATTTTCATGCTTCAGTCTTCGCCCCTTTTTCCGTCATTATAGCAAATCTGACGAAAACCTGCAACGCAAAGATGTATCCGAATAGGGTCATTTATGGTAAGTTATCAAAATATGTAGACAGGCTTGTAGGGGCACCGCTTGCGGGTGCCCACGAACTTGCAGGACACAATGTCCAAGTAATTCTAAAATCTACCATAGTTTTCCATTTTTTTAATCAATTTTGGCAGATAGACAGCAGATTGCCTCTACATCGTAGGCGGGCATCTTGCCCGCCCGAAGAATTAAATGACCCTAAAAAATCGAATTCTTCGCTTGATTCGATTTGCAAGATCGCTTAAAATGCAGGCGTCTTTCTCAAGATAGAACAGAAGGCGACGCCATCGCACGATAATACTTGTTCAGTTGATTCTTTAACCCTAAGAGATGACTGAAAGGAGTTATGAAGACCGTTATGACACGAAAATTGCCGCTTTTTTCCCTATCTATTGTCAAAGTAACGGCTTGGGTTATCTTGCTTGCACTTGCTAATCCCGCTTTCTGTGCGAGACGCGGAATTATAGTTGCCTTTACGATAGGTTATTTCTCAAAGAGTGGGTTGATACTGGGTTACGGGTTGACGGACAAACTCTCGATTGAAGCCCATCTAGGTGTAAACGCTTGCCCCACCGCGTCTGATGGCACGACGTGGGGCATCTCTGTGAAATATCGACCTATTGATAATGAGAAGTTCTATCTCCTGGCTGGTTGGTCAAAAATTGCCGATGGATCACGGGACCCCCACTATTACAATATAAGAGACGAACATAGATATATAACGGCAGGTTACAGCAGTGGATTAAACCTCGGACTCGGACGCGAGTTTAGCATCAATCAGGAGGTAGGTTTTGCCAAAAACGTCTTTTGGGCGGTAGAAGGTGGACTTTATCTAGCACTGAAGGATGAGAAATGGCGAATTACACTCAAGGACGGAGAGCACGTAATCTCCAAAGAGGAAGAGAGATTTTTTTGGCGTAGATTTCCGTTCTTTCACACGGGTCCCATCTTCTATTCCAAACGCGAGTGATTTATAAGATCTCGGTTTTACCCTATAATCAAACCAGTATGAAATCGAAAAAGGAGGATTTGAATGTCACAATTTTTCAAGTTTCACTGTGGTCTTAAAGGGCGTATGAACCGGCTTGCTTTCATTATCTGGATGGCACTGTACTATGTATTCGCCATTATTCTTGTCTTTATTTTGCTTCTTGTTTTTAACGGTGATTCTCTTGACTTCCCACCGGAGAACTTGAAGCGCATAGAGGTCATAATACCTTTAGCGATCGTTTGGGTTGTTTATCTACTATGGGGCTGGATGTGCATCGCTAACACAGTCAAGCGGCTGCACGATATGAATTTAAGGGGTTGGTGGATTTTCGTGCCGGCGGTGGTTTATATCCTATACCTTGTGATTGCCAAAACCACATCTTCTTCGACGCTGTTGACGCTGCTTTCTTTTGTCTTATCCTTGGTCTGTTTATTTGGGCTTATCGTCATTTATTTTATAAAAGGAACGGAAGGTGTGAATCGCTTTGGCTCAGATCCGAGAGAAAAACCGGTGCTTAGCGTGCTGTTAGGCACCGATCCCTGATAAGGAGAAAGCAAGTTATGCATGAAAACAGACGCAACGCATTTATGGAAAAAATAGCGGGAGGTGTTGCAATCTTTCCGAGCGCGTTACAGGCAATGCGTACCCACTCGACCGAATATAGATACCGTCAGGACGCAAATTTCTACTATTTGACCGGCTTCGAGGAGCCGGAAGCTGTCTGCGTCATTGCCCCAGACCATCCAGAACATCAATACATATTATTTGTCCGTCCCCGCGTGCCGGAACAAGAGGTATGGACCGGCAAGCGTGCTGGTGTCGATGGTGCAAAAGAACGCTTCGGTGCCGATGAAGCGTATCCCATTGAAGAGTTTGACGAAAAAATCGCCCAATATATCGGCACGTCGGAACGGGTCTACTACGGGTTCGGTGCGGACGAAGCCTTTAATCAGAAAATTATCGAACTCCTGAAGGGATATAGGCGGCATCGCATGCGTGAGGGAACGGGACTGACCACATTAATTGATCCCACCGAAATTCTTGGGGAAATGCGTCTCGTCAAAGATGAAGCGGAACTGGGACGAATTCGCAAAGCGGTAGACATCAGTGTCGAAGCGCATATAGCAGCGATGGGGGCGGTTCGCCCCGGTATGTACGAATACGAAATGGAAAGCCTGATTGACTCAATTTATCGGAAAAATGGTGGCACCGGTCCTGCATTTCTCACGATTGTGGCGAAAGGTGCAAATGCAACCACACTGCACTATACGACAAATGACTGTCAGATTGAAGATGGTGATTTGGTACTCATTGACGCAGGATGCGAATATCAATATTATTGCGGAGATATAACGCGAACATTCCCCGCTAATGGAAAGTTTACAGAGGCGCAACGCGCAATCTACCAAGCAGTGCTCGATGTCCAGTGTGAGATTATCGAAAGTATTCGTCCCGGCGTCTCGATTGGCAATCCGGTTCAGAAGGCGGTAGAGATGTTGACTGAAGCAATACTGGGGTTAGGGCTATTGGTCGGAGAGAAGGAGAAGATAATCGAGGAACAGGAATATCGAAAATTTTATATGCACAGTGTCGGACACATGCTGGGGGTAGAAGTTCACGACGTGACAAAGACACGGGAGGGAGAAGAATACAAAACCTTTCAACCCGGAATGGTGATGACGGTCGAACCGGGATTGTACATCGATCCTGACAGCGAAGACGTTCCTCCGGAATATCTGGGAATCGGTGTACGGATTGAGGACAATATTCTGGTCACCGAGTCCGGCTGTGAGGTACTTACAGCAGCCGTACCGAAAACGATTGATGATATTGAGACGCTAATGGCGTAAACCACATTCGTTGAGTGGGTCCAACTGACCCTGTGTTGGCTCCGCTCAGCAGAACCAATCTTCGGTCAGACGCGGTGGGCGCTTTCGATTAGGCTCAAAATCCATTGGTAACGCGACAGAGGGTTCCTCTCTACCGATTGCGGTATACGCGAGGTTGCATACGCGATGGAAGGTAACAAACGCATCTTCACCGATCTGTGATGCACTCTCTACAGCGACAGTGACCGCTTTGTGGAGTTCATCCATTCGCGGATCGGGATGTGTCCACCGATAGGTGAAGGATTCCTGATCGAGCGGTCCAAGATAGGACTGCATGGAGGATTGAGCTATCAAGGAAGAGCCGGGCGGCACAAGCAACCGAATCGTATACTGTACGGGATCGATGTGATCAATTAACCCTTTATCTTCAACAGAGTCAAGGATATATAGGTAGCTGTCGAGCGTCTCCCACGGTGTGAACGGAACAAATGAGGGTCGAAGGGAAATCCCAACCTCCTTCAAGAGATCAATGACGACAAAAACGTCAGCGCGGGTGTGTCCTTTCTGGAGATTTTCAAGCACTGTATCGTTGAGCGATTCAACAGCGGAAACGATGAAGATACAACCACAATCCCGGAGTTCAGGCAGGATGGAACGGTGCTTCAGAAGATGCTCAATTTTGGTCGTGCAGTCAAAGGTCAGGTTCGGGAACGTTTGGTGCATTGCTTGAACAATCCGCAGCGTGTGCTTGGGACCGTTGAGGAAATCGGGGTCGCCGAATGTGATATGTGCGGCACCGGCATCAACTTGCGCCCGAATATCCTCCAGCACAACCTCTTTTGGCACCACGGAGAATTTACCCTCATAAACCGGGGGGATAGGGCAGTGTAAGCAGAGGTGTTTGCAACCACGGCTCGCCTCTACATAACCGGCGAGATGGGCTACGCCATCTTGTTCAAGACGTGCATACCCATCAAGTGATGGCAAACGCTTCCGACTCGGCACAGGAAGGAATTCGCTAGGCAGATTGTTGTGTGATTTATAGACGCTTATCCTATTGTGTGAAGGTTTCAGTAGAGGGCTGGATTGCGAGGCATCTTGAAGTGATTCGATACCCTCGCGTTGGAGGACACCCGCTACTTTGATATGTATGCCATCTGCCAGGGAGTCGACCAATTCGACCATCGGTGTTTCATATTCGCCACCGATAACTGAATCGGCGTGATGTCGGAGTAGGTATTCCGCGTTCAGCGAAGCGTAGAGACCGTAGAAACAGATATGGCAGCTCGGATTGATTTTGCGAAGGCGAGTTGCGACGTGGACGCCCAGACGGAGGGCGGTGTGCATCGGCACACAAATCCCAACGAATTCTGCACGGGCAGCTTTTTCCACATCTAGGGTTTCAACGGCGATGTCTATTACGTCCGGCGTATATCCCGCACGTTCAAGAAACCCAAGCGGAGAAGCAAGACCGATTGGTTGGTGCCCCAACTCGTAACAGGAAATGAGTAATACTGCGCCCGGACGTTTCATTTTCAATTTGACCTTTGAAAAAAAAGAGGCAGATACATCAATCTGCCCCTACAGAGAATTATTGTTCCAATGCCTTATCATCAGAATTGGTTTCAGGTATTTCGTTTCCGCTCGCCTTTATTGACGGAAAACAGTTGCTGCTTCAATCCGTATCGAGTCTGATAAACCCGCTGCCTCAAGTAATGATTGTGCCCGAGCTGCTCCGCCTACCGATTTTATCCAATCTCCGAACTCCATTAGAGAGGTATCATCCCGTTCATTAAGAAACTTCGCCATCAATGGATAGGGAACTGGAAAATCGTCCAAACTTGGAGGGGGAAATTCGGGTGTGTTTTCGGGGGTTATGAAGATTCTATAAACTTCCTCTCGATCGTTGATTATGTCGTGCTTTAGAAGTGTCTTTTCTTCTGGTAAGGGAAGTCGGTACGCTTTTCCTTCAGGCAGCTTGATCGCGTTAAACCCAACGCCATTCGTCGTCAAGAGGATAACTTTAACCGAATCAACAGTCCTGCTATTGCCTTCCTCCGTTATATAAGTCCATACAGGTGGTTTTAACGAAGGGAATCGTTTGGCAATCTCCCGCGGCAGTTGGCTGACAGATCCCGTTTGGGGTAAAAACGCACGGTCAGTAGACTCAAACCCCTCGTTAATTCCCGGCGCATCCGGAATCGGTTTAACGCGATTTTCGTAGAACCTATATCCCACATAAGCACCCAAAAGCACGACTAACGCAAGGGCAAAAAAGATGAGACGACGCTTATACATGGCGAACCCCTTATCGCAGGGAAAGCGAATTTGGTTCTAGACTGTGTTAGGGATAGCCGCTTACCCCTTACTCGACTGGTAGTACGGATTCTCGCCGGAGGCGTGGTCGGTGGTATCAATAATATTCTTGATTTCGGGGAAATGCTCTTGGATCATTCCCTCGATTCCGTGCTTCAAGGTGACATTTGCCATGCCACATCCTTGGCAACCGCCGCCCATATGGATGTAGATCGAATCATCTGTAACGTCCAGCAGATCTATCTGTCCACCGTGCGACGCAACCGCAGGATTAATCCGTTCGTCAATGAGTTGCTGAATCGCTTGGGCTTTGGGGTTATCCCATGTCGGTGTGTTTGGGTTATCAACCTTGAAACCGCTCGAATTGAGGTCTTCCACATAATCGATGATCGCGCCCTGTAGGTTTTCAGCGCTTTCCGGATCGACCAAAACCTTGAAATCGCCGCAGTCAATCACAATATCATCTAGGTTAGGTTCAACTTCGAGCCCTAGTCCATACTCAAACGCTGACGCGGAACGGCCACTGATGCTAACGCGCAGCCCTTCAACTTCCATGCCTTGGTCTTCAATCACCGATCGAATCTTTTCCTGGGCAGCCTCAGTTACCGTAAGTAGGGTGGATTCCTCCACAGTTTGAGGTTGTTTCTGTTTCAACTTATTAAGTAGATTCTTCATTGACTCTCCTTGTATTGGTAGGTGCTACGCAGCCGGACAACTTGATGCCTCCTTAGGAAGTCGAAGTTCCCCCGCCTCGTCGTACAACCGTTTTATACGGGTGATCGCCTCTATTTCCAATTGTCGGATCCGTTCCCTTGTGACGTGCATCTTCTCCCCAATTTCACGCAGCGTCTTTGCTTCCCCATCTTCAAGACCAAAGCGCATTTTGATCACTTCTCGTTCGCGTGTCTTCAATTTGCTGAGGAGCGTGTCTACCAAATCCTCTTCTACCAAATCCGCAATCGGACCAGCTTCCGGATTTGCTTGGGGATCTTCAATAACATCTTTCAAAGTGGTTGCGTTCTTTTCATCGCTGAGCGGTAACTCCAACGAGACTGTACCCGAATTGAGAACCAGTAGATCTTCGATCTGTTTATCGGTCAACTCAAGTACCTCGGATAGTTCCTCAACGGTTGGCTCACGGTGAAGTGTTTGGCTCAGATGTGCATAAGCAGAATCAAACTTGCTCGCCTTCGCAACGACATAAGACGGGAGCCGGATTGAACGCGAACAGTTATCAAGCGTTCTCATGATTGCCTGCCGAATCCACCAAATAGCGTAGGTGCTAAACTTAAATCCCTTCCGATAGTCGAACTTACTCGCTGCGCGCATCAGACCGATATTTCCCTCTTGGATGAGATCCTCAAGGGGAACATTATGACCTTGATACTTCATCGCAACTGAAACCACTAAGCGCAAGTTCGCTTGGACTAGCTCATCGAGAGCACTTTCATCGTTTTGCTCAATCCGCTTGGCAAGCTCAGTCTCTTGGTCTCTAGACAGGAGCCTGTGCCCCGAAACCTTCTGCAGCCAAGTGCTTAATGCATCAATTTGAGGCGTTGGCGCATCATTCTCGGATGGTATTGTCCATGCGTCGTTGCCTTCATAGTTCTCCGTATCTTCAATCGGTTCTTCAATCAGATTCTGGTTGAACGTACCGCCGACCGTTTGATTTGCCCGTGCTGTCATTTACCTCGCTCTCCTAAAAGACTGTTGAATTACTGAATTGTAACAGGGTTTAGCATCGAGTTGGCGGAATAGTAACACGATATTTTATGTTTTGTCAAGTAAATAACTTAAAAAACATATTTTAACTTGTAAATGTATGACTTTTCTGATATAATCTTAGCAGAATTATACTGGAAAGGCTCGTTAGTCAATATTTTTGCCTAATCAAGGAGATTTGGGGAAATAGGAATACGCGAGCGTTAAGGCGTGTTCACTACCAAAGCCGGGAAGGTAAAAGATGAAATCAGTACCAAAAGACACACGCGGCGCGATCGTCGAACTTCTGAAAAAAAATGACGGTATGACAGCCGGTGAAATTGCGAAGCAGTTAGATCTCCATTCCATGACAGTCCGCCAGCACTTGTCTATCTTGGAGCGGGAAGGCTATATTCAGCACTATCGCGAAAAAATTAGCCGGGGCAGACCTGTCTACATATATGAATTGACCTCGGAGGCAAAAGAGAGTCTGTTCCCAAATGACTACCCACGATTTGCGCTGGGGACTTTGGACGCTTTGGTCGTTATCGACGGCGCCGAAAAGGTCAACCAACTCCTTGAATATCAGATGGAAGCGAAGGTCGCGATGTGTCTCGATGACATTGAGGGTAAGAGTTTAGCTGAAAAGATTAAAGTGCTTGCCGCGTTTTTGGATGAAGAGGGCTATCAGGTGGAGATCATGGAAACGCCAAACGCCTATATCCTCAAAGAACACAACTGTGCCCTTGAATCTATTGCACAGAAGTATCCCCAACTCTGTCAACTCGAATTGTCACTATTGCAGCGGCTACTTGATGTACCAGTTGAACGAGAATGTCACATGCCTTCCGGGGATTCGATATGTAGCTATAAAGTTCTGAAGACTGACACCCTCCAAGCATTAAGGAGATAGGGCAGGTCAAAATATAAACTTGAACTTCCCTACCCTTTACCCTTCCGAACGTTCTTCAAACCGATCGAAGCGTAACATCCTGCTACAATTCTATCAACTCAACGCTTTTTTAATTCGAGCCAGTGCCTCGTCCAATCGATCATCCGGCACAGTCAAGACCAGTCGAAAATACCCTTCGCCATACTCGCCATAAGATGCCCCCGGTGCAATTACAACCGCTGCTTTTTCAAACATCAACGTTGCAAAATCTACGGAGTTCATCCCATCAGGTGTCGGCAGCCAGAGGTAAAATGTCCCCTTTGGGGTATCATAATCACCCCAACCGAGTTCGTTGAAGGTGTTAAGTACCCTTTCACGCCGGGCTGTGTAGATGGGTAGCATTTTCTCAATGTTATCTCGGCATTCTGTCAAAGCAGCAATCCCAGCGTATTGAATCGCGTTGAAAATTCCCGAATCGGTATTTCCTTTAACTTTTGCCATCCCCGTGATAAGTTCTGCATTTCCCATCGCCATTCCAATCCTCCAACCTGTCATGTTGAACGGCTTGGACAAAGAATTGAGTTCAACGCCAACGTCCTTCGCTCCCGGCGTCGCAAGAAAACTCAACGGCTCTTCGCCTTCAAAGACGATCTCACTATACGGGTTATCGTGGCAGACAGCGATGTCGTAATTCTTGGCAAACTCAACGACTTCTGCAAAAAACTGAGGTGTTGCGGTTGCCCCTGTCGGATTGTTGGGGTAGTTCAGGAACATCGCTGTTGCTTGGTTGGCGATGTCCGACGGAATATCGGCAAGTTTCGGAAGAAATCCGTTGTCTCCCGTGATCGGGACGTTGTAAGGTTCCCCTTCCGCCATGAAAATGCTTGCGCGGTACGCAGGATAGCCCGGATCTGTCATTAAAACTGTCTCCCCCGGATTCACAACCGCGAGAATAAAATGGTGACAACCCTCCTTGGATCCGATTAATCCAAGCACTTCCTCCTCCGGATCTAATTCAACTTTGTACTGATCAGCATACCAATCCGCAACTTCCTTCCGAAATGCAAACATCCCTTTCTCTTCGTCGGTGGGGTAGCGATGATTTGCCGGATCAGCCGCGGTGCGGCATAGTTCGTCGATCACCGGCTGCGGGGTTGGCTCAACGGGGTCACCAATTCCCAAGCTGATGACATCAATACCATCAGCGATTGCTTGGTTAATTTTATTCCGTAGTTCAATGAACAGATAGGGGGGAATCCTCTTGAGTCTATTTGCAATCTGCATCTTTTCTCCTAATTTCTAAAGTGTCAAAATACGCTTTCCTAAACTGTGGGGATTGTATCAGAAACATCGTGGTTTTTCAAGGGCTTTCAAGATGACATGAACATCCCGCCGTTGACGTTAAGTGTGAAGCCTGTCACGTACGAGCCTTCATCGGAAGCAAGGAATAGAATCGCATTCGCGACCTCCACCGGCTCAGCAACTCGACCAAGTACCATCTGTGCTGTCAAGTCGGGATGGTTTGTGGTCATATCTGTCGCAGCAACGCCGGGCGCGATAGCGTTGACAGTGATGTTATGTGGTCCGAGGGCGCGCGCTAGAGACTTTGTTAAACACATGACGCCGGCTTTGGAGGCAGAATAGGGTGCAGAGGCAACAAGCCCACCGACCTGACCCGCTAAGGAACCGAGACTGATAATTCTGCCGGATTTCTGTTTTTTCATTGTAGCTATGACAGCTTGTGCACAGAGGAACGGTCCCTTGAGGTTGACCGCCATTATTCGGTCCCACTCCTCTTCGGTGCAGTCCTCGACTTGTGTGTAGCTAAAGATGCCCGCATTATTTATCAAAATATCAATACGCCCAAAAGCGTCAAGAGTCTGATTCACCATTGAACGGACAGAGTCGCTATCTGAGACATCGGTTTGGAGGACAAGACTCCGTACACCGAGCGCTTCGACCTCTTTCCCGACCGTTTCAGCTGTGGTCGGGTTATGTTCCGCAATAACGATATTCGCGCCTTCTTTTGCGAGCAGCAGGCAGGTTGCCCGACCAATTCCCTGTCCGCCGCCTGTTATAATTGCAACACGATCCCTCAGCCTCATTATGTTTCCTCCTGCGTGAACTATTTTTTGTGTTGAGAATCCCTAAAGGCTTATGATAGAATTAAATCTTGCTGGATACCCATTATCGCAAAAAGTATTCCGTAAGTCAACAGCAAATGGGATTTCACCCCGTTCCATCTTGGAGGATCCTGATGTCACAAAAGCGGATACGAATTACCGCTGCGCCCGTTGTTATGGACGCTGAATTGAATCAATCGCAAACGGCACAACAAATTTGGGATGTGCTGCCGATTGAGGCGCGTGGAAATATATGGGGTGATGAGATCTACTTTTCCATCCCTGTGGAGGCAGAAACAGATAACGCACAAGAAGTCGTGGAACTGGGCGAGCTTGCCTATTGGCCCCCCGGTACGGCGTTCTGTATCTTCTTTGGTCCCACCCCAATGAGTCGAGGCACAGAGATTCGTCCTGCGAGTCCGGTCAATGTTGTCGGTAAACTTATTGGTGAGCCGAAGGCGTTCAAACAGGTCAGTGATGGAACCGTTGTTAAAATTGAGCAAATCTCCGACGAATAGCGGAGAATAAAGCGAGTGTTTCTCAGGAGGTACTGTTGTGCAGCTGAGTGAAAAAGACAAACAGGCGTTGCAGGAAAAATACAAGGAGCAGCGTCAGGCAATGTGGTCAGGAAAACAGTCAACATCGCAAGAGTCTGAAGAAGAAACAGCAGAAGCGGATCAGGATGATGTGGCAGACAGTCCAACGGATTCGACGGATGCCATATTATCAGATGCACAATCCGGATCGGCACCAGCCGCAGCAGATCAACCCTCATCGCCAGACACTGCGGACGAAGAGACAAACCAAAGTGAGTCAAGTACTCAACCGGAGTCAGAGATATCTGCACCATCGGCTGTAGCAACCTCTATTGAGGAGAGTTCTGAAGAACCGGAAGAGGAGGAGCCAGCAACGGAGAGGGTATTCTGGGAAGCATCGCAGCAAGAAGGGGGATTAAGCGCTTTGACGTGGAAGATCGTAGTAGCTGTTATCGGTGTAGCAATCGTTTTAATCGGTGTGGGCGTTTGGCTGGGATTTCTGTTTGCTGGCTAATCCTAAATCATCGAAGGCATTTTCTATACTTTCATGCAGCTGTAAGATAAGGAGAACAAACATTATGAGCCAAGCAATTCAGGAGATGATCCGTTCAAAAGCCCAAACTGCTAAAGCCGCCAAACGCACGCTGTCCAAAACTTCCGTTGATGTGCGTAACGGGGCACTGCTGGCGATGGCAGATAGCATTTTGACATTCAAGAACAAGATTCAAGAAGCGAATCGGATTGATCTGGAGGAAGGACAAAAGACGGGACTTGCCGAACCGCTGATGCAGCGACTTGAGTTAGATGAGAAGAAGATTGCACGGATGGCGGATAATCTGAGACAGGTTGCTGCCTTGCCAGATCCGATCGGAGAGGTCTCACATATCCGGGAGCGACCCAACGGTTTACAGATAGGACGCGTGAGTGTCCCTATCGGGGTGGTCGGTGTCGTCTATGAATCGCGTCCAGATGTCACCGTCGAGGTATCTGCCTTGTGTATCAAGTCCGGTAATGGGGTTATTCTACGCGGTGGATCGGAGGCGATTCACTCTAACACAGCACTCGCCAACATCTTGAGCGAAACCGCTGAGAGAGAGGGGATACCGGGTGCCGTTCAGTTTGTGGATATTACCGACCGGCAGGCTGTCCACGAAATGATTGCGCTGCCGGATCTGATTGATCTCATTGTACCGCGCGGGAGTTATGAATTAGTTCGCTATCTCATGAAGCAGTCGGAGATTCCAGTGCTGGGTCACGCTGACGGCATCTGTCACGTTTATATTGATCAGGCAGCCGATACTGAGATGGCAGAGGAGATCTGTATCAACGCAAAGAGCGGATACAAGGTCGCTGTCTGCAACGCCATGGAAACGCTACTTGTGCACGAAGAAATTGCACCGAAGTTTCTCCCCTCAATGTGCGAAAAATTCGTTGCCGAAGATATTGAGTTGCGTGGCTGTGAGTACACTCGGACGATCTGTCCAGATCTCCTCCCCGCCACCGAGGAAGATTGGAGAACGGAATACCTCGATTACATCCTGTCGATTCGGGTCGTCTCGGACTTTGAGGCAGCGGTGGAGCATATCGAAACCTACGGCTCACACCACTCGGATACGATTGTGACGGAGAACTACACCACAGCGCAACGCTTCCTCAAGGAGGTTGATTCTGCGGCGGTTTATGTCAATGCAAGCACCTGTTTCACCGACGGTTACGAATTTGGATTCGGTGCGGAGGTAGGTATCAGCACGCAGAAGCTGCACTGTCGGGGTCCCATGGGGCTTGAGGGTCTGACAAGCTATAAGTACATCGTCTACGGAAACGGGCAGCTGCGGACAGCATAATTTCAAAACATTAAGGTATTCTAAAGTTCGGATGCAAATTACAATGTCAACTTTTTTAGAACAATTGAATGCTTCGCAGCGAGAAGCAGTTAGGCATGAAACGGGTCCGCTTTTGATTATCGCAGGTCCCGGTTCAGGTAAAACACGTACAGTTGTTTATTCTATCGCTTACGCTATAGAAAATCTAGGAGTGATGCCAGATCGAATCTTGGCATTTAGTTTCACAGTGAAAGCTAGCGAGGAATTAAAGCATCGTGTGGCAGAATATGTGGGGCCGGACAAATCCGGTGGCGTTTGGATTTCTACGTTCCATCATTTTTGCCGACAGGTTTTGAGGGAAGATATTAAGGCACTAGGTATCGGCTACAGCCGAAACTTTAAAAACTTGGAAGAAAACGACCAGAGAAAAGTGGTTCAGACTCAGATCAACTATCTCCAGTATCATAGGTTTGCCAAACGCGACGATGTCCTTAATTTTATTGCTAAGTGCAAGGCGATGGATATCCGTCCTTCGGAAGCTGGAAATTACGCCCCGGATCCCAATAAGTCGCGGATCTATGTAGAGATTTACGAAAGATACGAAAAGCATCTTAAGGAGGAGGGTGCTATTGATTACGAGAACCAGCAGCTTTTCACTGACGCACTTTTTAAAAAGGTTCCTGAAGTTAAGGACAAATGGCAAGACAGGTTTGACCTTATCTTTGTTGATGAATACCAAGATACAGACCCTGTCCAATACCGAATTATTAAAGCCCTTGCAGAAAAACGTCAGAATCTGCGTGTCGTTGGTGATGACGACCAAGGAATTTACGGATTTCGAGGGGCTGACATCCAGAACATATTAAACTTTGAGAAGGATTATCCCGATGCCAAGGTGATTACACTTGAGCAAAATTATCGTTCAACGCAGCAAATCGTCAAGGCCTCCAGTGCCATTGCTGATTTTAATCCGGATAGACGAGAGAAAGAGTTGTTCACGACCAATACTGAAGGCGAACAAGTGAAGCATCTCCACTGTGCAAATAATGAAGAGGAAGCCTTTATTATTGCCGATTTTATCAACCGCGCCATCCAAAAAAATTGGAGTTTTTGTGACTTTGCCATTTTGTATCGCACCAATCCGCAAGCTGCTGCTTTCAAAAAGGCGTTTGCTGATTTAGGCATTCCTTTTAATGTGGTTGGAGAGTCTTCAGATATGCCTGACAATGCTGTGTCTATAATGACAATCCACAAATCCAAGGGGCTTGAATTCCCTATCGTGTTTGTTACTGGCGTATGCACAGACTTGTTACCTCATTATTTTGCGAATAAAAGAGAGTGGGATGAGGAGCTGCGGCTACTTTACGTTGCGATGACCCGTGCAAAGAATTGGTTATGTCTATCGTCGTATGACAGCGATGAATCCCAGTACCAACGCGGGCAATCCCGTTTCCTAAGTTATATTCCGCCGAGTCTGCTTGAATCTATAAATACGCTAGATCGCACTCCTATACCGTCAAAACCCAAGGAAAGGTTATTCTCCACAGTTCCTGAGAAATCTTCACGATACATTGAACCTCCGCCTATTCAGGATGATATGATTGTCATTGGCGTTGATTCTGGAACCTTAAATGTAGGTTGGGCAGTTACTCAGAAATCTTTTGATGGTTATACCGTTCATGCGTATAATACCGAGGAGCCTACAGGAAATCTGAAAGAGCGACACAAGTATATTGAGAATAAAATCAACGAACTAGTAGTATCACACTCGGTTGATGCAGTTGCTGTTGAAAAACTTGATTTTTTCGACGGAGGTGTTAAAGATAAATGGTTCCTTGAGGTCGCGGGGTGTGTAGCGTTGATAAGAAGCATAGCTGATCGGCACGATGTAGAATGCCACCTCTATACACCACAGCACGTTAAAGAGGTGGCTACGGAAGGCAATAGAAACGCATCTAAGCTGGAAGTACAGAGAGCTGTAAAAAAAATGTGCAACCTTCAGGAAATCCCGCAGCCAGACCATTCTGCTGACGCAATTGCGGTGAGTCTTTGTTACCTCAGAAACTACCTTAACTCTTCCCGCTTTCGGGGAAATGCCAGAAAACAAGAGCACTACAATGATGGGCATATTTACCTAGACGATGGGCAATATAACACAGCGGTTGCTGAGTTTGAGAAAGCAATAAACATAGATCCCATCTTTACTGATGCACACTGTAGCCTTGGGCAGACATATCTTGAGCAAGGCGATCTAGAAGCGGCAGAAAATGTAGTCAAAAAAATCTTGGAATTTGATAGGAGCTACCAACTCGCCCACAAGCTTTTGGAAGATATTAAACAAGCGTATTACGATCGAGGTATCGCTCATCTGAACGATGAGGAATATGACGTGGCAATCGCCCAATTTAAGAGAGCAATAAACATACAGCCTATTTTCAAAGCAGCACACTGTAGTCTCGGGCAGGTGTATCTTGGGCAGGGCGATCTAGAAGCGGCAGAGAATGTAGCCAGAAGAACCTTGGTACTTGATATTAGCTACCAACCCGCTCGTAAACTTTTGGATGCTGTTAAACAAGCGCATTATGACCGAGCCCTTGCTCAACTGAACAATGGGCGATATAGCGAAGCAATTGCTCAGTTCAAGGACATTATAAACAGATATTCATACTTTACAGCGGCATACTGCGGTCTTGGCCGTGCATACCTTGGACAAGGTAACTTGAGAGAGGCAGAAAACGTAACCAAGAGAACCTTGGCACTTGATAGCAGCTATCAACCCGCCTGCAAACTTTTGGAAGATATTAAACAAGCATATTACGACCAAGGTCTTACTCACTTAAAAGATGAGAAATATGGCGAAGCAATTACCGATTTTAAGAGTGCGATAAGCATAGACCCTGTCTTTACTGATGCACACTCTGATCTTGGCTATGCTTACCTCGGACAAGGTGACTTGAGCGAGGCAGAAAATGAAGCAAAAAAAACCTTAAGACTCGAGGATAATGATTACCCGCCTGCTCGTGAACTTTTGAAAGAGATTAAACAAGCATATTACGACCGAGGTCTCACTCACTTGGTGGATGAGAAATATAGCGAAGCAATTACCGATTTTAAGAGTGCGATAAACAGAGATCCCATTTTTAAGGAAGCATACTGTGGTCTTAGTCGGGCGTACTATGGACAAGGTGACTTGGAAGATGCAAAAAATGAAGCAAAAAAAGCCTTGGAGTTTGATGGCAGCTACCAACCCGCCCACAAGCTTTTGGAAGATATTAAACAAGCAAATTATGACCGAGGTCACGTTCACTGGAGTAATAAGCAATGTGACGCAGCAATCACCCATTTCAAGAGAGCGATAGACATTGAACTTGAGGAAGCATACTGTGGTCTTGGTCGGACGTGCTATAAACAAGGTGATTTGGAAGATGCAAAAAACGCATCCCAAAAAATCTTGGAGTTTGATAGCAGCTACCAACCCGCCCACAAGCTTTTGGAAGATATTAAACAAGCGTACTTCAGCAGTGGATACGACTACCTGAACAAGAAGCAATATGATGAGACTGTTGCCGAATTCGGAAAGGTTATAGACATTGATCCTGATCATAAAAGTGCTCACTACTACCTTGGTAAGGCTTACTATTGGATTGGCATGTTTGCAGACGCGATATATTCTTGTCAAACAGCAATTGCCATTGACTCAAGCAATAAAATAATCTGCTTGATGCTTGGTCTCGCTTATATTAACAGGGGCAGTTATAACAAAGCAGTCAACCAGTTTCAAAAGGCAATAGCTATCGATCAAGATTGTAAACAAGCTCATCTTTACCTTGGTCGTACCTACTTTAGGATGAACAAATTGGAAGATGCAAAACAGGCAACTAGAAAAGCTTTAGACATTGATTCAACTTATCAACGTGCCCTTCAACTGTTGGAAGAAATAATGCAAAGAGAAGATCGATCTCTGAAATTGCTGAGAAGAAGGAAATGAACAGTTCTAATTTGTAGAAAGACAAGGGGGCCAGGAACATCAAAATTTGGCGCGTACAGTTTACTTTTTCCGTATGGCAGCTGATAAGAACGTTAACGACTATTTAGGCCATAATACGTTGACTCTTTTTATAGAAAACAAAGGTTCTCTTTTTACTATGCTGTTTCTTGGAACTATGCTAAACTCTTTTTATCTTTCACGGATATTCAAACGATAGGAGGAAAACATGGCAAATTCAGATTACACAATCGGCGTTGTGGGCGTGGGCAGGATGGGAGCAAACATCGCTCGCCACTTAAATGATGAGGGATTCTCGGTCGTCGCTGTCTACGATATGGATGCAGAACGTGCGACATCGCTCGGCGAGGAGATTGGCGCAGAGGCAACGAATCAACTTGCACGTGTGACAGAACTTGCAGATTATATTATCACCGTCGTCACGGACGATAACGCGATGCGACAGATCTTCTCGGAAGATGCCGAAGACAGCCTACTCAAAGGCGCGAGTGGAACAACATTTATCAATTGTGCGACAATCTCGCCGCAGGTGCATGTAGATGTAGAGCAGCTAGCGGAGAAACATGGCGCATCGAGTCTTGAGGGTTGTATGGCGAGCAGTATCACCCAAGCACGGGAAGGTACACTGTATCTGATGTGCGGTGGGAAAGAGGACATCTTCAACGATGCGAAGCCGATTCTCGATTCAATGAGCGTTTCTCTCCGCTATATCGGTGAAGCGGGACGGGCTGCTCAGGTCAAAGCACTTGTGAATATGGTGATGAATATCAACACCGCTGGCTTGGCAGAAGGTCTTGGCCTCGGTGCCGCGCTAGGGTTGGATTTGGGGATGCTGCAAGAAGTATTCTCGCAAACCGGGGCAAACTCTCGCGTCCTAGAAACCGATGGAGAAGACATGGAGGCTCGCGATCACGAATGTTACTTTTCCGCGGCGCATGCGTCGAAAGATTCGGGAATCGCGCTTGATCTTGCCGAAGATGCTGGTTTGAACCTTCCACTCGCCGAAGCGACCAAAGATCAGTATGATAGAATGATCGAACTCGGCAAAGGGGAGTTGGATAAATCCGGCGTCGCCGAACTCACCTTCCCCGGTAGGGGTTGAACGACAGTCGTTAGAAATCTCGGCTTGTAAAGAAAGCGTAAGACGCACAGAGAAACCGAGTTTTTCCGAAAAAACTTGGTTTCTTTGCTGCCGGATAGATAATGTCATGCGGGAGAGAACGTCCCAAGCACCATCGGTTGTGATGCCCCTGTGACCTGTGGTAGGTTCGTCGGATGTCCATGAACCGCTTCGTTGGCGAGAACAGCAAAGGCAATCGCTTCCTTTGCATCGCTTGAGAAGTCGATGGAATCAATGGATAGGAGTGGAATTGGTTGGAACAGTGTCCTTAGGTGTTCCATCAAGGTAAGATTATGGCTGCCGCCCCCGCTGATATAGATTTCATCTACGGAATAGTGCGGAAACAGAAACCGATGATAGTAGTCGAAGATTGTTTGTGCTGTAAACGCTGTCAAGGTGGCAACTAAGTCCGCCTGTCCCACGTTCCGATCTCGTGCCTGTTGAATTGCCTGATCCGCAAACTGCCTACCAAATTCTTCACGTCCTGTTGTCTTAGGGGGCCGTGCGCTGATAAAGGGGTGTCCCAACCACTCTTCTAGCAGCGACTCACAAACGCTCCCCTGTGCAGCAAACTGACCTGCGTTATCGTACTTCTCCGCTCCTTCCGTGAGACTTTCCATAACCGAATCAATAATCATATTTCCTGGGCCTGTGTCGGAGGCAAGGACGTCGGATGCTGCTGCTCCCGCGGGTATAAGTGTCACATTGGATATACCGCCGATATTTTGCAGGGCAACTGTCCGGTGTGTACCGCAAAACAGTAGATAATCAACATACGGCACGAGCGGTGCTCCCTGTCCACCCGCCGCGAGGTCAGCGACCCTGAAATTTGCAATTGTCGGGATGCCTGTGCGATATGCAATGACCGCTGGTTCACCTATCTGCAATGTTGATGGGATGTACTGCGCCTCTTTTTGCGGAGGCAGATGATAGACCGTCTGCCCATGTGAACCAATCAGATCTATTTCTCCTACCTCTAATTTCGCATTGCGTATGACTGCTAGTGCTGCCTCCGCGAAAATCTCTCCGATAAGAAAGTTCATCTGACAGATTTCGTCAACACGGCTTGTTTCTGGTTGAAAGAGATTAAAGATGCGATCTCGGACTTCTGCCTTAAAAGGGCGTGAATGGAATGCGAGCAATTCAACCTGTGTCTCTAAACCGTGTCCCCGAATCTCGACAAGGGCAGCATCAACACTGTCAACAGAGGTGCCGGACATTAATCCGATAACTTTTTTCGTCGGTTTTTGAGCAAGTTGATGGAAGGATTTCATGATCGCAAGTCCTCTGTCCATTCAATCGTAAAGCAGATATAGACGGCGCCGCTCGTTAAACTTCGTGACCTCTGTCTCCCAAGACTGAACGATTTCCGTTGCTGATTCGCGCTTCATGAGTCTCAGCCGTAGGTCATCGGTTCCAGCCAAAAGATCGAAGAAATATCGTCCCCTATTCTCTATAAACTCAAATTGATCCGGATAGTTCTGTCTGACTGTTGCTATAAGATGCAGCGCAACATCGACGGGTTTGAATTGATCCCGATCTGTGACATGAATCTGTACACCGTGACACATCTGATCCGCATATTTGGAAAAGGTAGGGGTGAAGTTAATCGGACGGAAGTAGACACCGGAGAGGCACAGATTGTTGAGCGTATCCCCCCATCTCTCCTGATCAATCCACGGTGCCCCGATCCATTCAAACGGTTTGGTTGTCCCCCGTCCTTCGGATAGGTTAGTGCCTTCGATGAGGCAGGTGCCGGGATACAATATCGCGGTCTCGACGGTCGGCATATTCGGTGAGGGGGGCACCCACGGCAGCGCAGTCTGATCATACCACATCCCTCGCCTCCATCCGTGCATAGGCACAACGTTAAATTGGCCTAAAGCCAACCCCAATTCTGCCTTGCAAAATTGAGCGAGTTCACCAACAGTCATGCCGTGCCGGATTGGAATCGCCATCTCTCCAACAAAGGATTGGAACGCCGGCTGGAGCAGATTGCCTTCAACGCGATCGCCACGGATCGGATTTGGACGGTCAAGGACGATAAAGCCCACATTGTTGGCTGCAGCGGCTTTGATAGATCGTAGCAATGTCGAAATATAGGTATAAAAACGGGAGCCGACATCTTGGATATCGTATATCAACGTATCAATTCCGGCCAGCATCTCTGGCGTTGGCTGCCGGGTTCTCCCATAGAGACTATGGATTGGGATCTGTCTCCCTTTGCCGATTGCGGATGCGATCTGGATTCCAGCCTGCGCGCTCCCCGATATGCCATGCTCCGGGCTGAAGAGCGCTGCAAGCTGGACTCTTGGATGTTCAGCGAACAACGTTAGGTTGTTCCGAAATTGTGGATCAATTCCCGTTTGGTTGGTGATTAACCCAATGGATTGCCCCTCAACGAGCATCAACTGTTCCCTGAATAAAACGCTTAAACCGACTTCAGTCATAGTGGAATTGCACTGACTCTCATGATTGGTCCAAATCTCTTTGGTTGAATTCAAGTGGCACCGCGGTTCGGATGTGCAAGTCGCGCTGCGGGAACGCAATCGTAATGCCTTGCTCTCGAAACGCTTTTACAACAGCAGAGTTGAGATCGCTCCTGATAAAATACTGGCGCGAGGCATCATTGATCCAAACCAGCAAATCAAAATTGAGTGAACTGTCGCCAAACTCCAAAAACTGTATTGCCGGTTCGGGATTGAACAACACCTCTTGATGGGCACGCCCCACTTTCAACAAGGTCTCTGCGACCAAGTCAACATCTGAGCCGTAAGACACGCCGACAGATATATGAATACGCACTTTTGAATCTCGATAACTCCAGTTTGTTACATTTTCAGTTATGAAATTTGAATTGGGCACGATGATAGACACATTATCTAGCGTTTCGACTATTGAACTACGTGTTTTTATCGCACGGATACGGCCTTGAACACCACCAACCTCCACAAAATCGCCTACCTGCACGGGGCGTTCAAATAACAGAATAAGTGCACTAATGAAATTACTGGTGATATTTTGTAGCCCCAAGCCGATTCCGACCATCAATACCGCACTTATCGCAGCCAAGGTTGTCAGGTCCACCCCAATCTGTTGTATGGCAATAAATACGCCTAACAACATTATGATATAGTGCAATATACGGGCAATGGTCTCCTGTGTGCCTATATTCAGGTGCGTCCGTCTAAACACATTACGGCGTAACATACCCCGCAACAAGCGCGACACCCAAAATGCCCCTAACAAGATCAACACAACCGATAGCAAAACGGCTGGCGTTATTGTTACATCTCCCAAAGAAACCAGCTTTTTCCTTAAAACGTCAAGAATCTCTTGCCAATTCTTCATGCTGCAGCCTCCCGAACCAACGCAATAAGATTATTGGCTTCCCGCAGTACCCAGATCTTCTTCTGTACTAGATTCAAATGAACCGTTTATGAAATCAATCCCGATGTGCCTTGACGCGATATTGCACAACCAGCACGGCAGTTGACGGATTTTATGATTATTACAGGATTCCCACCATTCACAACGCCCTAGTTATTTGATTCAAATAGCTTTCGGTATGCTTCAGACTCTGCATACTCTTGTAAGGCTTTGATCCGTTGTAGTATGAACGGATGCTCGGATTGCAGCCGTTCCGATCGCTGCCAACGACCAAATCCGTTTTGTACCGGTTCCGGCAGCTTTTCTAAAGTTAGTTTTTGTTTTTTCTGCGCGATTTTCGCCTGTTCAAGATAATCCTCAACATTTAGTTCGATACCCTCAAACGAGATTGCTAACTTAAAATTGAGCAGTGCCCGTTGAGCAACTGCTAGATCCTGACATGCGATTAGACCCGCACGGTCAGCGGATATTTCGTGAGCTAGTATCCAATCCACTAAGGCCAAATCGCTGACCTTCCCAAAGAATGAGTTAAGCAGCTCTTGACCCCATTTCCCCAAAATAAGCTCAAGCGAACCGCTAGCTTCAGAGGTTAACCCTTTGTAAAACACATGATCGCATTTAATATGTCCCATTTGGCGTCCGATGGCGAACCGCAGCGCCTTAGGGCTTGATTTGTCGATCAACTCAGACGGAAGGACGATAAAGGGTGTTTTGAAATTAACTGCCTCCGCCTTCATCCTGCCTTTGCCAACAATGAATACCGCCGGTGGCGGCGAAAGATGTAAAATTTTTGCACAAGCGTCCACCTCTGACTTAACCCATGCAAACTGTTTTTCCGTCACCAACACTCCTTGACGCATCATTTTAATAGTCAATTCATAGTCCTGAACGTCGGCAGTATGTTTGCGCAACCACGGAACGATATATTCCTCCTCTGTTTTTAGCATGGGCCGTATCAGCGTCGGAATCTTTACCGAATCAAATTTCTCTAGCAATTCCTTATCCTCTAGCAGCTGAAAGTCTTTTGTCTCCAGTCTTTTGGGAATTTTGTAATCAACTTCTTGTGCGTAGAGGGTAAAGGATATAAAGATGCTAATGAAAAATGAAATCAAACCCTCCTTCACGTTTGAGTATCCTTTCTCAAATAGCGTAGATATGGATTCCTGCTTGGAAATCTGTTCAAAACTTATAACTCAATCCATTGACGATTTCTAAATCATGGGACTTAACACCTGTCGGTGGTTCACTGTCGTAGCGGATATTCAATCGAGTGTTGATCGACACCGTTTTTGTCACATGAAATTCAAGACGGTTTTCAGAGAGAACGCGAAAATCAGAAAGACGTTGGATATAAGGTTGAAAATAGCCAGTTATGACGACAGAGAATCGTTTATCAATACGCCATGTTGCAGAGACATAATTGGTAGAACGGATAATATGTGTCTCGATCTCACCGTGTCCCTTATCATTTATGGTCTCGTTTTCCCACATCGCTCCAATACCGAGATAAAGATTCAGTCCTGTACCGTTTTTCGTGGTCGCGCGTTGTTTGAGAACTGAGATACGCATCCCCCCGCCAGCCAAATTTCTGTCCCGCAACAGAATTGATTCATTAAACTGTTTCTGAAGAAACATCTCTGCCCCTAGATGTTCGACGATAAAACGGGCGCCCCGTAGGTGAATGAACCCCTTATCGGTATACAATTTTCCGCCCTGCTTGCCCTGCTGCAAAGTGGCAATGCCGAAAGTGTGATACTTGTCAAACCAGTAATCTGACCGCAACCGGCTCTTGAATCTGAGTAGATCTGTATTCCCAGATTGGTATGTTAGACTTAGAGTAATTTCATTATACCAACCGAGTTTTGAGTCCAATCGCCGTAAAGTCTCAATATTAACCTGTGCTTTGGCACTCGTGGACAGAACAAGCAGACAAGTCAGACTTACAGCATACTTTATCATGCGCATGTGTGCAATCTCCATCTCTGCTGGTTACTTAGACTCAAATGTACATGTTGGGGCTTACATAAATATTGGGTGGGTAACTCAATTTGGGTCAGCTTCTCGATTGAGAGGAACCTCCTTAAACATCGGTGGTAGAGACGCCACCTCAGACAATTTATACTCTATGGCGGAATGGGGGTAGGCAAAGCCAAGTTGATCAGTTTCGCTAAAGGCTCCCACAATTTTCGCCACAATCGCAGTCGATATTTTCTGTCGGTCCACAGCAATTGATTGATAGCGTAGGCGCATCCTTACCCCTGAATCAAAGAACTCCGCCCGTACTTCGGGGGCGCTGCCCGTATCTGCTACAATCTCCTGTGTTACCTCCTGGGCGCAATCAATCAGTGTCTGCTCTGCCAATTTATAATCCGAATCGTAGGAAACTCTGACGGGGACTTCGTCCAGTATATACTTCGTTTCGTCAGATACAGCATAGTTGATTACCATCTGATCAAACAACACTGCATTGGGAATCAAAATACCGCGATTGGAAGACTCCTCACCGCCCACTGTGCCGCCGACTTCGCCGAGCAGAATGTGGGTGGGTGAGATTTCCAAGACATCCCCACGTACACCTTGGATAATAATGCGATCACCAATCATAAACGGACGTTTAATCATCACCATTAACCACGCTGCCACACCGGTCACCGGTCGTTGAAGTGACCAACCCAAAATCATACTAACGAAAGCAACGGTTAATCCCATTGCAGCCAGTGATCCCGACAGACTTACAATGACAAAGACAATACCTCCCAGCAAAAACCCATATCTCCACATAGCTAGGAACTGCCGAATTTCATTATCGGTGCGTTGCTGGCTACGCATCGCACTGATAATCAATCTCTTCGATACTTTATAGGCGATGAGTAGTGCAACCAAAATCACAATTGCATATAGGATATTAACTATAGATTCTCCTAATACCTTTGTCAATGGCCCCTTGAGGCTATCCAAAAACTGATTCAGTGTTTCACGCATGTCTGTTACCTCCCTTTCAGAGTGAAAAAATAGATTGATGAAACTTGGTTCGAAAGTCGATAATGCCGGGACGGGACGCGTCTGGATGAACACGATTCGTCAGCAGGATGACGAACATGTTTCTTTCTAGATTAATACGGATTGAAGTTCCGGTAAATCCTGTATGGTAGAGCGAACCATCTTCTAATATGATCCAGCCAATACCACGTGATTCGTTTAATCCTGTTGTCTGAACGGTTGCCATCTGACAGATGCTCTCGGTCGTCAGGACGCTATCGCCACCGTCAATCAGCATCTGGCAAAATTTTCCGATATCCGTAGCGGTCGAAAACAGTCCTGCGTTTCCTGAAACTCCGCCAAGAAAATGGGCATTTTCGTCATGCACCTCGCCCACGATAACCCCTTCGCGCCAATCGTGCGGTTGATAGTCCACCATCCGCTTTTCAAAGCTGTTAGAATCCTCTGTCGCCGCACACTTATCGATCCACGCCGATGGTGGGTTATAGCATGTCCAGTTCATTCCGAGCGGCTGAAAAATCCATTTCTGCGCGAGTGCGCCTAGCCGTTCATCTGTTAGGCGTTCAAGCAGTTTACCAAGGAGAATATACCCCAAACAGCTATACACAACTTGGGTTCCGGTCGGATAATCCAAAGGGATTTGACAGAGGTAGTTGACAACTCCGTTCCTGTTTTTTGATTCTAGGTAGGTCGCACGCCACGCTGGAAGTCCAGAGGTATGCGTCAAAAGATGAGAGATAGTTACTTGCGGATGGCTGAATTCAGGAAGATAATTTTGCAGCGGTTCGTTAAGTCCAATAGTTCCATCCTCAGCGCAGCGCATGATGAGGGTTGCAATCACAATGGGTTTGGTAAGGGAGGCAAGATCAAAGATTGTGTCGCGCTGCATCGGTCTAATTTCGGGGGTGCACATCCGGTTCCCAAACGCTTCGTGGTATTGGACTACATCACCTGCAACGATATAGGCGACGGCACCGGGGAAGACTTTCTTAGAAATTCCATGCTGTATGAGTTCGTCAATTTCACGACTGGGCGGTTTCATCTGTTTTGTGGAGAGGTTTTTGAGTTCGTAGAGAGACCGAATCTTCAACAATCTACCTTCACAATCTCTCCCGCTTCGTTTTCAGCACCATTCACCTCAAATCGAACCGGCAGAAACTGTTGGACCAACCAGATGTTTGTGGTAAGATGCCGTGTTATGTGAGAGGTCGTAAAGCGGGATTCTCCCTTCGCAAGTGCCATCGGAAGAATGAGTTGGTCTGCAAGGTGCGGCTCAATCGCTGCGCCTGATGATAGAAAATCGTCCAACGCTTGGCAGGCATCATCGGCAACTCGCTCTGCCGGTTTACCGCGCGCGCCGAGTGCGGAGAATCCAACTTGGGTATTTTCAAATTCTGCCTTCAAGAAAACAAGCGTACCTTGTCCGATAGATTCCCCTTTTACCCGCTCTGTGTTGACCAGCGAATTGAACTGTGCCAAGCGTTTTTGGATCCGGTCCTGCTGCCGATTGATGATATGTTCAGGGAGATTGGAGGCGGCAGAAATGCCATAAACAGCTTGTAGGTTTCCACGATCTCCAAGCTGAACGCCGCGCCAATCGGCAGTTGGCTGTACCCTTGCGATTGCTTCGCCGCCCCCCTTGGGATACCAGCCCCACCGATTCAATTCGATTGATCCCTCAAATCCGAACCTTGCTGCGGTTGGTATGAAGATATCCTGTAGATAATGAACGGTGGGACTCCAAGGGACGTGCGTTCCGCCGCGCAGAGTCACAGTTGAGGGGACCTTAGCAAACGACAATGGCAATGCAATCGCTTGGAAGACTAACGATAGCGCTCCAGCACTTGGACGAATTGCTGCCACATCAAAGGTATAGTTTCCACCGGAGATCGCTTGAGGGCGAAACGTCATCGTTTGGGAACCGAGTTGTCCGCCGATTACCTCGGCATTGGTAATCGCAGCCACCGCATTAACACTGGTGAGATGCTGTGGAGCCAGTCCCGGTTTTTTCCGCCCCGCTCGTATCCCGCTGACGCGAATAGGACGATTAAGAATCGCGGACAAACTAAGACTTGAGCGTAGGATTTGACCGCCGCCTTCGCCGTAATTGCCGGCTATTTCGAGCATATCCATGGAATTAATAGCAAATCAGATTTACTTCTCATCAGATGCGTCGGAATCAACGCCGGCGATTGATGCGGGTGCGGACTGAGCATAAATGCCGAGGTTCTCACGGACCTTGGTTTCAATTTCGTCGATAATCTCAGGGTGCTGGATCAGAAATTCTTTCGCGCTATTTCTACCTTGACCGAGACGCTCGTCGTTATAGGAGAACCATGCACCGCTCTTGCTTACAATATCTTGATCCGTTGCCACGTCAAGCAGATCGCCTAGCTTAGAAATACCCTCCCCGAAGGTCATTTCGAATTCGGCTTGTGTAAAGGGAGGTGCTACTTTATTCTTGGCAACTTTAACCCGTATGCGGTTCCCAACCATCTCGGTCCCTTCCTTGAGGGTTTCCGCTCGCCGGATTTCAAGTCGAACAGAAGCGTGAAACTTGAGGGCGAGTCCACCCGGTGTGGTTTCTGGGTTGCCAAACATAACACCGATCTTCTGACGGATCTGATTCGTGAAAATGATACACGATTTCGATTTGCTCGCCACCCCCGATAGCTTTCGCAGGGCTTTGGACATCAACCGCGGCAATAGCCCCACATGTGCGTCGCCCATTTCACCCTCAATCTCTGCTTGAGGTGTGAGTGCCGCCACTGAATCGATCACAACCACATCAATAGCACTACTACGCACCAGCGTTTCAACAATTTCTAGCGCCTGTTCGCCTGTATCCGGTTGGGATATAAGTAGGTGCTCCATATTAACGCCGATGCGTTTGGCATACATGGGATCGATTGCGTGTTCAACGTCGACAAATGCAGCGGTGCCTCCCATTTTTTGAGACTCGGCGATGATGTGCAGAGCAAGCGTTGTTTTACCGCTGGATTCATGCCCAAAAATTTCTACAATTCGTCCGCGCGGCACGCCGCCAACACCAAGCGCGATATCTAGCGCGAGTGAGCCTGTTGGAATCACCTCAACGGGCAGAATATCCTCGCTACTAAAACGCATAATTGCACCTTTACCGTGCTGCCGTTCGATTTGTGAAATTGCGAGATCAATTGCTTTACTCTTATCGTCTGCTGCCATACTAAATCTCCTTTGATGCCATGTTCAGTGTTACCTAAGTGAATAGGATTGCAAAGTTGAATAAATTGCGCCTGTGGGGTGAAGTTGACTTTGGATAAGCGAAATTGTATTGACATTCATCTCTGCCCCGGCGATACGATCATATTGACGATACCGGTCTGTGTAAGGTCGAAGGTCAACTCGCTCTTTCAGTCGTGCGATCGTGAGATGCGGATTGAATTTCTTGGTGTCGAGTAAAAACCCACACGTGCTTAATGCCACGTTGATGTCTTGAGCGAGAGCAGATATGCGGTCGCTTCCAACTTTTACGCCAGCCCACATGACTCGTGGGCGTGCGAAATTAGGGAATGCTCCCACACCGCCGACGTGTATTGAAAAGCTGCGGTGACGACTCGCCACTTCCTCGATAGCCTCTCCGATAGGCTCAAGATCATCAGGGTCAACGTCCCCTAAGAACTTCAACGTCAAATGAATGTTGCCCGGTTTCACCCAAGACGCTTTTTTAATCCCGTCTCGTAGAGCCCCTTGGATATGAGCCAGTTGATTTTGGATTGTCTCTGGTATCTCGATTGCAATGAAACATCGAATGGGTTGGTTCATTAGTTCATTGGTTCATTGGATTGCTGAACCCTATATTTATTGCCTTGCTGGGGTTGTAGAAGGCAACCCAGGTGGTTAAATGTCATCATCCGTATAGGTGTCCGGTGATCTCATCAGTTCGTAAATCCCCTTGCGGTTGTTATATAGGAATTCCAATCCTGAAATAACGGTCAGCACCAAGGGAATGTACATCATGAAGTAGATTGGACCTAGACGTTGAATAACAAAATCCATGTCTATACCCAATAAATGGCTATATTCGTGGCAGACAAGCAGAACCAGACTGATAATAATGACAACCATCTGTGAAGATGTTTTATATTTTCCCCATTTGCTCGCTGCGACCACCGTGCCGTATCGTCCAACGAAGACCAAGCGCAGCGTCGTGACGACCACTTCACGTCCCATGATGATTAATACCATCCACCCCGGAATCAGCCCACCCTTAAAACGTGTCAGGCAGATCAATGCCGCACCGACGAGGAGTTTATCCGCGAGCGGATCCATGAATTTTCCGAAACTGGTTGTCCCCTGTCTACGGGCGATGACTCCATCGAGATAATCCGTGATGGCTGCAACACAAAAGATGACAAGTGCCGGCAGCATGCGTTCATACCGGAAAGAGAGCATGAAAAAGGGGATAAGAAGCATGCGTGCAATTGTCAAATAATTCGCTAGGCGCATTACATTGTGGAGATCCATTTACTTTAACCTCTCTAGTGAGCGGAAAATCGCGTATTGATGTGGAGGTGACAACTCAGAGGAGGTATGCCCTTAGACCTCGCGTAATAGGTGTTGCGTTTAGCGCTTCACTCATTCGATGAAAGGTCTATTACTTCAACTCCATCGGGAATAACAAATTTGAATAGATCCGCGTCCATTTCTATGTCCCGCTGGATTTTAGCAAACGCAACAATAACGCTTATGCTGCCTTCATTGTCATCTTCTGTCTGATAGCCGAATTGGACAGGCAACCAATTATCAGATTTGACCCATATCTCAATAATCTCGCGGGCTGCGTTGCCTTCCGGATTAGGAGGTCCTTGTGACTTGGGCACCAACTTGATGCGGTAGATGCCCCTCGGATTTGCCACCTCATCCGGCACTAGCTCCATGTTAAATTTTTCGGCAGCTTCGTCCAACGATGCCCCTAACCCCGGTAATAATTCTTTGCGGTTGGATCTGCCCCATTTCATCTTATTAACTTGGCTGAGTAACGGCGTATATGACCAAGAATATTCACCGTCAAGAACGATGAGTTGTGCTAGCTGCGTTGGATCTTTGTGGCTGACATACATCTTGCGTAGCAGGTTCGGCTTGCCGAACATCAATCGTCCGCGTGCAACGCTTTTGTTTCCTGCTCGAAACGTGGTTTCCTCAAATTCCGCACTAAAATTTTTAGACTTTTCGTAAGCTGTTTTGAAATTTTGGAACACCTTCTCAATGGTGTCGGCAGTCCCGTTGCTTACGGTGACGCCTAATAGGAACATAAGAATGTAAAGAAAGTATAGCCGTTTCATTATCTCTCCGCGGCGTGGACTTCATCCAAACCGCCCTCCTTTGCAATTCAAATGGACAATCAATGATTGCTTGTTACAAGTTACGACAGACAAAAAAATATCGCTAGCAGTATAGCACTTGGGAGACGGTTTGTCAACGCCGTTTTTCCCGTTATACGGCTGGTGATCTGTCGGAATGGCGTTCCTCCTCGGTAACCTGTCGCACCTCCTCCTCCGTTACGTGAACTCTTGCCCAATCGAGTAAGGCAACCTCTATTTCATCGGAATCGTCAAGCGCGTGTTTAACAAAACGCTCAAGAAGATCAATAATTCGCTCATCTCTAAAAAATGCCTGAAACCAGATAGAAAACGCCTTAATTGCCTCGGGTTCTTCGGCAAAAGCCCAGAATGTCACTTGACAGAAATCAAGTCCTTCTTCAACGACTTGCTGTGAAATCCAGACCCCTTGGGGAAACTCTTTGAAGAGCGGCAAAAATTCAGGGAGTAACAGGGGGAGTGAATCGTTCAGATAAGATATTTCTGGAGAAATATCAAACTGGATGCTATATTTGTGTGCCTGAAGGTAGAGATCGGACATCTCAGCTTGTCGATCGGTAGGCGAGGGATTGTTTGCGGTTTCCTCTTTGCGTCGAAATCGCACGGTTTATACTCCCCTGTTCAGAGATACAGAATTTCCAACGTATTATACTCAAGATTTTCGATCCTTGCAACTGCAATTCCAAGATTCGAGAAGCGATAATTGCCATTAATTTTATCTTGTGGATTTATGGTGGGGGTTCAATTCAAAGAGGCACATTCAACATGAGATACGTTTTTTCGTCCAATTTGCGTATAATGCTATATGAAGGAGGCATAACATGATTAACACTATCAACATTCTGGACCATGTGGCTGTAACGGTCAGCGATATGGAGCGCTCGTTGGCGTTTTACTGTGATCTGCTAGGACTGAAAGAGGTCGAACGACATCACCTAGAGGGTGAAACTATTTCAAAAATGGCAGGAAAGCCGGATGTGATTATGGAAGTGGTGCGCTTGGAAGCACCTGAAACGCCCGGTGTTCTGCTCGATTTGCAACAATACGTTACGCCCGAAGGGAGAGTATCAGAAGCACAATTAGGAGATGTCGCCCATTCACACTTCTGCTTCGGTGTGCCGGATGTGTGGGATGCCTATAAAGATTTGACGTCAAAAGGGGTGGAATTTGTGTCGGAGCCGGTTAGCTTTGACTTGGAATGGGGCATTGTGTATGTAGTATTTTTCAAGGATCCAGATGGTTTTATCTTGGAGTTGATGCAGGTGCCTGTTGAGAAAAAGGAGTAGAGTCATTAATCTATATTGGATATCTGAGTCAACGTTGAGTCCGCTCGGCGTTTGCAAAAGTTGACTTTACATCATGTGCGGATTCATGATAAAATGGCGACATTCACCCAAGGTGAAGCCCGTTTATGCACAATGTCTGAGCCTATATATCTATCGCGAAAGGAAGTCTGATGGACAATTCATCGAACAAACGTGCTCCCGCTCGAGAACAATTTGAACGCGATGGTTACGCGATTTTTCGAGACGTTCTTGATTCAGGACTGGTTCAAGAGGCAAGCAATCACGTTGATTGGCTGCTTGAGAAGAATCCGGATTTACGCCCGGAACATTTACACCATCGACTTGTCAGAGAAGATCCGTTCTGGGTCCGGCTGATTAGTGATTCGCGGCTACTTGATGTTGTGGAACTCTTTATCGGTCCCAACATTGCTCTTTTCGCTTCTCATTACATCAGCAAGCCACCCACCGATGGAAGACCGGTGCTATGGCATCAAGATGGCAGCTATTGGCCCCTGGCACCGATGGAGGTTGTTACACTGTGGCTTGCCGTTGATGATTCGACCCCGACCAATGGCTGTATGCGGGTTATCCCCGGCACACATCGAATGGAACTGCATGAGATGCAACGGAGCATTGATGTGCCTAATGTCCTCAGTTCACACATGGATCCCGCACTGGTTGATGAATCCAAAGCTGTTGATTTTGTACTTAAAGCAGGCGATGTTTCTGTGCATCATCCGAACATTATTCACGGGTCGAACCCAAATACCTCGGCACAGCGGCGCTGTGGTTTGACTATCCGTTATATCCCAACCAGCACAAAAATAACTTCAGAGGAACCGTGGCCCTGCGCATTTCTACTGCGCGGAGAGTTGGTGCCTGATGTGAACGACTACGCACCACGTCCGAAGTATGTTGAGGGCTTCCACATGCCTTTTCGGGGCTGTGAGGATTGGACCGGGTAACAACCACCGGTGAACGTTAGCAACAGCGAAATACACCAATGACAGTAGGAGTATATTCGGAAAAAAAATGCACAGCGAAAGCAGACAATTTTGCAACGAGGAGTAGATATGATAGATCCGCCAGTAAAAGTTGGTGTGATTGGTTGCGGGGCGCAGGGCAAGAATCACTTAAGGGTTATTAAAGAATTGGAAATGGAATACGCTATTGTGAGTGCGTTCTGTGACCTCAATCCCGATCGGTTGCAGAATGCGCGCGAGATGTGGCCCCAGGCACAGGCAACTAATAACGTTAAGGAGATGCTCGCACCCGGCGAACTCGATTTGGTAATTGTCGCCACAATGCCAAACACCCATATGCAGATGGCACTTGCGGCACTAGAAGCGGGTGCGGATGTGCTCTGCGAGAAACCGTTCATGAGAAATTTGGAGGAGGCGACAGCGGTGCTTGATGCAGCGGATCGGCTTGGTCGTCAGGTACAGCTCGGTACGAATATGCGATATATGGCCACCTCTCAATACCTCCACGATTTAGTGGTGTCGGGCAAAGTCGGGGAACCCGTGTTCAGCAAAGCCTGGGGTTGTCACGTCAATCCACCTTGGTGGGGACCGCACTATTATCTGAGCAGTTCGGCTGGCGGCGTCCTTGCCTCCACGCTAATACACGCACTTGATCTTGCGATTTGGGTGGCTGGCTCTCCGAATCCGGTCTCGGTGACAGCCTCGATGCGTCGCCTGTTTCCCGGCAAACGGGGTACCATCGCTACACCGGAAGTAAGGGAACGGTTTAATGTTGAAGATCTATTAACCGCTTTTGTTCGATTTGACGATGGTTCCACCTGTATGTTAGAGGGAAATTGGTGCGATGATAGTCCACCACCCCATCACTTCGAGATGGTCACGACCAGAGGGAAGCTCAAAAGCGATCCGTTTACTGTGACAGTTGACGAAAGTGGTGAAGTGGTGAATAAAACCCCTGAGTTACAGGAGAGTAGTGGGTGGGGTGAGAGCATCCGAAACCAAGATGCCGATGTTATTCAGCGTTTGCGCGATGGCAGTCCTTGGGAAATGCAGGACCGGCGGCAGCTGCTGAACTTACAGCGATTGATCGATGGCTGCTATGAATCCGCAAGAAGTGAACGGGAGGTAGTTTTTTAACAGGAAACGTGAATTTTACCCATTTTACACGCAGATGAGGATAACAAAGATGAGTAAAACGAATATTATTGACGAGATCTTTGAAGCATTTCAGAACTACGGAGAGCAACTCTACGAAGGCGGAGAACAGGTCACACAACAACAGCACGCCCTGCAGACCGCTCACGCTGCCGAGAAGGACGGTGCGAGCGATACGTTAATAGCAGCTGCTATTCTGCATGACTACGGCCATCTGGTTCATGATATACCCCAAGAGGTTGTGGCGCGAGGAATAGATGATAAACATGAAGAACTGGTCGCCGCGCTTCTAGAGCCATATTTTGTCTCGGCGGTTACGGAGCCTGCGCGACTCCATGTGCCTGCGAAACGATATCTCTGTGCAGTGGAGCCGAGCTATTTTAGCAAGTTATCCCCTGTTTCGGTTCGCAGTTTGGAACGGCAGGGTGGACCATTAACGGAAGCCGAAGTCAAGGCATTTGAAGCCTTACCTCACTATGCTGATGCGGTACGGCTGCGTCGCTATGACGAGATGGGCAAAGATCCAGATGCTCTAACACCTGATCTGGCGTACTACCGTCCTTATCTAGAGGCGGGTCTAAAAAATAGTCAATCTATGCCATAACGGAGGCGTAGTCGCCTCTCCTGCTTGAGTGGGGAGGTGCCACTGCACAGATTTGAATGAAACTCCAGCGTGATCTGACCACGACTCTCTATATTCTTGCGTCAGGCATCTATCTCATTGTTGGGGCACGGAGTTTCGCTAGAGCACCGGATACGCCTGAAACTGGCTACTTCTACTTGATTGGGCTTATCACGTGGGTGGTTGCGACACTGGTGTGGATGCAGCAATCCCAAAGCCAAATTCCTTCCGAATCTGATACGAACGACAGAGTTGACGAAGCTCTCGGATCGCAGCGAGCTGTGCGAATCTCCTACCTGATGAGTATCGGTTTCATGAGCATATGCTCTGTTGACGCCACCTTCTCAATTACTGAAGGAACGTGGAGCAGTCGGATTGTGCCGATCTGTCAGTTCGTATCAGCGACAATTGTTCCCTGCCTTTTCCTTCACTGCTTTCTTATCTTTCCTGCAGAAAAACAATTCGCCCAACGTCATGTGTGGCTGTTGAAACTCCTCTACATTCCGGGGATTGCCCTATGTCTTGTCACCTGTTTCTTCTATTTGCGTGGGCACAACTACACCCGCGAGTTTTTCATGATACAACTATCCCCACTAGACAACATCACGACCGGATTTCTGTTCGCCTATTCGATCGCCGGGCAGTTGTTACTCTTGCACACCTGTTTTGCTGCACCTTCTGCTTCTCAACGCCGTCAAGCGCGATGGCTGTTGCTCGGTATCGCCGCAGGAACACTTCCACAAGCTATTTTCACAACAATTCCGCGGGTTTGGGATGTATCAATCCCTTATGTCCGTTTTTCGGCTTACACGCTGTGTCTAATCCCGATCTGCTATGTCGTAGCGATCATTCGACACCGGTTGATGAATATCGAACTCATCATCAATCGCAGTGTCGTGTATATGCTAGTGAGTGGTTTCGCACTTGGGATTTATTTGTTAAGCATTCAAGGCTTGACTATGTTTTTCCATACCGCTGGACGCTCAAGAACGGTGACCGCGATATCGGTGCTTATTGCGGCTGTGTTGTTTGCACCTGCCAAGACGCGCATTCAAAAATTGATCGATCGGGGATTTGACCGCGAGGCATATAACTACCGTCAAACCCTTTTGGCATTGAGCCAGACGCTCCACTCCATCCTCGATCTGGAAATTCTAGTAGATACTTTACTCCGCCAAGTTACGAAAGCGATACATATCAGTCGTGGCGTTGTAATGTATCGCGTATCAGGGGACTTTGAGTCTGAATACAATTACAAAAGTGGTTCCAATTCTTTTTCCAAGGCGGGGGCACAGTTTGTCCCAGAAGCAGCTATCGGGGTTGATACACCCCCCGATGGATTACCGTTGACGCTATCAGCATCTCTGCTTGAAAAATTGCAAGAGGCGGATAAACCGCTTGATTTTTCAGGTCAGCCCCTTGACCCGGATTCAATTCACGTTACGCCCTTCAAATCGGCGGAGGATTTTATTAGCTTTCTCCAATCAGCCGTATGGATCCCGTTTGTCACCCGGACGAAAGAAAACGAGAACCTAGTGGGTTTGCTTGTACTCGGTCAAAAGTCATCGGAGGAACCGTATACGCAAGCCGATTTGGCGCTGCTCGGTACGCTTGCACATCAGGGGGCAACGGCGATCGAAAATGCGATGCTCTACGCCCAGCTAAGTGCACGAACAGAAGCGATGGAAACCGCGCGGCAACAACTGATGGTGACCTATTTGGACACTTATGGCGGCACAATACCCAAACCTACAAGCGGAGAGTTAGTGTCGGACTTTAACAACATTGCCACAGCTCTCAAAGAGACGTATGACCAACTGAAGCAATTGGACACGCTCAAATCTCAATTTTTGGATAATGTGTCGCACGAATTACGGACGCCGTTGACGCATATAAAAGGGTTTGTGGACAATCTGCTTGACGGTGTCGGTGGCGGACTATCGGAAAAGCAGGCAAGCTATCTGTTGCGTGTCATGGACAATTGCGACAGGCTTATCCGGCTGATAAACGACCTATTAGACCTCTCCCAAATTGAGTCGGGCAAGATCTCCTTGCAACTTGAATCGACAGAACTATATCCTATTCTTGATGGGGCAATCGCGGGGATTCAGCCGATAGCAGATAGAAGAGGAATTCAAGTTAATCTGGATTGCGCTGTAGATGTGGTTGCGTTTGTGGACCCTGACAAGATTGGTCAGATTATAACCAACTTGCTGGACAATGCCATCAAGTATACCGAAAACGGCACGTACGTTGGGATCAGCGTGAGAGTAGTATCGGATCAGATGCTTCAGATTTGTGTGGAAGATAGGGGCGTTGGTATTAGCCAGACAGACCTAGATTTCATTTTTGATCGATTCCATCGAGTTGCGGACTCAAAAAGCGGCGGTATTGGGTTGGGGCTGCCGATAGTGAAAAACCTCGTGGAACTCCATGGCGGTGAGGTGTGGGCAGAGAGTCAGTTAAGTAAAGGAAGCCGCTTTTATCTTACGCTGAAACGTCATGCCTGAAAACGAATGTGTACTTGCTCTGTACTATGAATCTCTTTGTTTATGGCACCTTGAAAGATAGAGAATTGATTCAATTGCTGCTTGGACGTTCGCTCGGTAATCCAAGTGTAGCAATAATGCCGGAATGCACAACTGTTATGTCTAACAGGGGATATCCCGTGATCATACCTCGTGAAAATTCGAATGTCCAAGGGGTTGTTTGGCGAGAACTAACGGATCAAGATTTCGTTATTCTGGATAAATACGAGGGCTGTCATGTCAAAACACCTGTATATCAGCGGGAGAAGCGGGAAGTCATTATCAATAGAAAAACGGAAGAGGTGTGGGTATATTTTGGCACTTCGCCGTTTATAATTTCAATCAGAAAGGGAAGTGATGAGTCAAACGTCGGTTGAATTACTTAAAGAACTCACTCAAGCGGATGCCATCCCCGGACACGAGGGAGAGGTTAGAGAAATACTCCATTCGCATCTACAGGGAGTTGGGGATATCCAAAAGGATCGGTTGGGAAGCATGTTCTGCACGAAAAATGGGAGTGCTGCGAACCCGCGCATCCTGCTCGATTCACACATGGATGAGGTTGGATTTATCGTTCAGCATGTGACGGGAGCGGGATACGTCAAATTTCTCACTGTCGGTGGTTGGTGGGCGCACACGCTGCTTGCACAACGCGTCAATATTTTGACAAAACAGGGTAAAGTTTCTGGCGTGATTGGTTCTACGCCGCCCCATCTTCTAAGCACGGGTTCGCGTGATAAGGTGATGGATATCAAAGATCTGTATATTGATATTGGAGCAGAAAGTGCTGAACAGGCGACGGAAGAGTACGGGGTGAAACCCGGTTGTCCAATCGTCCCTTATGGGCCGTTTATGCCGATGAGAAACCCTAAGCTGTTTTCTGCAAAGGCATTTGATAATCGTGTGGGTGTCGGATTAGTTATTGAAACGCTCCAGCAACTGGGCGATCATCCAAACACAGTCATCGGTACTGGAAGTGTGCAGGAGGAGGTCGGGCTGCGCGGTGCCCGAACCATTACCGCCGCAGCGGAACCGGATATAGCAATTGTGTTAGAGGGACCGCCCGCAGACGATCTGCCGGGTTCTAGTAGTGACACTTTACAGGGAAAGTTGGGTGGCGGTGTACAGATTCGGCTGTATGATCCCTCCATGATTGCCAATCCACGTTTGACGGAACTTACAATTGAAACTGCAACCGCTCACCAGATTCCACATCAGATCGCTGTGCGGACTTCCGGCGGGACGGACGCCGGCGCAATACACCAAGTTGGGCGCGGCGTACCATCAATCGTGTTGGGGGTGCCAGCCCGCTACGTTCACAGCCATGTGTCTATCATCAATATAGATGATTACCAAGCGACGTTAGACCTGCTGCTGCGTCTTATTCCACAGCTCGATGCGTCCACAGTAGATAGTTTAGTGTAGCATTCAGGGCTTAGGATTGCTCTGCCTTATAGGTGATTGCCTTGTCCGCTAGATACATCAATTCAACAACTTGGTCACTGTCTATTTTGGCGAACGCCTCCTTGACGACTTGATGCACCAAATCTAAGCTACCCTCCTTTGCCCAATAGCTTTCGCGGAGGATTTCAGCAAATTCCGCCACCGCAGCTGCTAATCGGAAGGTCGCAGGAGCGGTATCGAACGACTCGTGGAGTTGCGACACTGAGATGTCCTTGCTAACTTCGCTGACTTTATGATTATCTGGATCTGCATATCGGATTGAAACAGTTGCCATTTTTCCGGTTGTATCTGGATGCAATTTAACCTCATATAGAGCGGTCACCTGATGGCCTGCTCCGACTTCGCCAGCATCAACGGTGTCATCTCGAAATTGCTCGTGATCGAGACGACGGTTTTCATATCCGAGCAATCGAAAGCGACTGACAACTTCCGGATTAAAATCAACTTGAATTTTCGCATCTTTGGCGATCAATTGTAGCGTACCCGTCAGATTTTCGACGAATATTCGCTTGGCCTCAGAGAGTGTATCGACATAGGCATAGTTGCCGTTACCTGTATCAGCGAGGCGTTCCATGAGCACATCATTATAGTTTCCCATGCCGAAACCAACCGCTGAGAGTGTGATACCTTTATCAACGTAAGTACGTATCTCTTTAAGGATTGCGTCGGGGCCTGTGTTACCAACATTGGCAACCCCATCTGAACAGAGAATAACTCGGTTGATGTGGTTAACGCTTAGGTTCTTCCAAGCGAGATCGTATCCGATTCGCAGGCCTTCCTCCGCGTTGGTCGATCCGCCCGGCCTGAGCGCATTGATAGCTGCCAAGATTTCGCTGCGTTGCCCGATGCCTGTATGTGGAAGCGCAAGCCTACCACGAGAGCCATAAACCACAATGCCCACTTTGTCGGTAGGACGAAGTTGATCAACAAGTAGAGTTAAAGCCTTCTTTACTAATTCCAGACGATTTTCCATTTCCATGGAGCCGGACACATCAATAACGAATGTGAGGAGGGCATCTTTCCGATTCTCGGCTGGAATCACACGTCCTTGCAATCCGATGCGCAGCAGTTGCAGTCGTTTCCCTTCACCGAACTTTGACGGTGCACCATCAATGTGGATAGCAAATGCGTCCTCTGTTGGTCGATCGTAGTTGTAATCAAAGGTGTTGACAAATTCCTCGACACGGACGGCTTCCGGGGGTGGCAGATATCCATCCGTCAGGTATCGGCGCGTGACCGAATACGAACCTGTATCAACGTCCATCGCAAACGTCGAAAGATGGTCGTCTTCGGTATCAATAAATGGATTGGTGTCAGTTCCTTTGAAAAACATATCGTGATATGCTTCACCGTTTGGGGGATTCAGCGGTGGTACTCCCACGTTGCCCGAACCATCTCGGCGTGCACCGATGTGGTTGACCATAGCAAGTCCAGCCGGACGCTCAAAAGCGACCTTCACCTGTACAACACCGCCGGTCCCACGATCGGCGTTAGTGGGTACGGCGGATTGAGAGTGCTTCGTTACGTGCCCAATATTTGTCCCACCATTGGGAGCATCCAGCTTGACAACTTTGTTGGAAAACTCAAGCACTGTTTGCGGTTGCATGGAAGGTGCAGGACGATCAACAACGCCGATCGTATTTCTCGGTTGAGTCTGAACCTGTTCCGTAACAAAAGACCTGTCTGATGCAATAGTCGGCTTCGCTACCGTGTATTTGGTGGCGATGTATCTGACCGTTCCTCCTCCGCGTACGCTAGGGCGTGGCGGTTCTGTCGGTGGAAGGATCTCTACAGTGAATACATATTGGAGTTTCTCGATTCGAACTTGGGTTGTGTAGAATGTACTCGCGATCAGCATGATAATGCCGTGAATCATCAGTGATCCTATCAACGCTCCTGAAATTTTCCTAGCGTTCATTTTATTCCTCCCAATGTAGCATTTATGATACAGGGACAAATTGCTGATTAGCAAATGTTCCGCAGTATCTTGAGTTAATCAAAAATAGTTATTCATGCCGGAGATAAGGGCAAATTATGTGCCAACTAATATTTGGCAATGTAGTCCCTGAAATCGCTGTTTTCATAACCTTGGGATCTTTTTCAATGCCCAGAATGGTTTAGACAACTTAAGCGTGTATGCCCTGACTGGTGCAAAACCTTGGAGCGCACATCAATGCATCCAAATATACTACACAGAATCTTAGATCGTTACATCGGTAGCTGCCTCTGCTTCCTGCTTGGTGGATTTCAATCTCGCATGACTGTCGAACATCGGCGCGCTCCGCAGCGGATTCTGCTCATCCAACTGTCTGCTATTGGCGATACGATCCTGACAATCCCAACAATTCGGGCAATTCGGAATCGGTTTCCAAACGCACACTTGGCGATGGTTGCCTCGTCTATCAATCTACAATATTTGGAAGGCTGTCCCTATATTGATCAACACATCCTGTGCCGTTTAGAGGAGACGATGAAATCGCCACGGAACTTGATTGCGTTCATTAGGGGATTACGTCGCCAAAAGTTTGATTGGGCAATCGACTTTGAACATTGGCCCCGGCTCAGTGCGTTAATGGCTTACGCGAGCGGTGCATCAAGAAGAATAGGATTTCGATCGACGGGTCAACATCGACACTACCTTTTTACGGATGTTGTTGAGCATGTGCCGGGACAGCACGAGGTAGTCAATTTTCTGAAGGTAGCGAGGGTATTAGGGTGTCCAATTAGGGAAATGGATCTGGAGGTGTGGTTGAAAAGGGAAGATTGGGATTGGGCAAAGGGGTTTTGGGAGGAGATGGGGATCGATTCAAACAGACCGGTTATTGCTATTCATCCGGAGGCAGGTAGGCGCGGTGAGCCGAGAAGACGGTTCCCCCAAGATAGATTTGTATCGGTCGCGGATGCACTTGTGGAACGGTATAACGCGCAAATCATCCTGACAGGTGCTCCCTCAGAAGTTGAACTTTCACAACAGATTGCGTCGCAAACTCGGTCATCTTGCGTCGTCGCATCCGGCAAAACCCACATCAATCAACTTGCTGCGCTATTTGCCAACACCGATTTTGTTATCTGTGGAAACTGCGGACCTATGCACCTTGCTGCTGCCGTTGGTACGCCGGTCGTGGCACTACATGGACCGACAAGTCCATCGCAATGGGCACCGTGGGGAAGTGGCCATACAATCGTTCATGTGGATGTGCCGTGCAGCCCGTGTCTTAATCTCGGCTTTGAATACGGTTGTTCAGCACTTTCTGACGGAACTTCACCTTGTATGCATACAATTCAGGTCAATGAGGTCTTAAAGGCATGTGAAAGGTATCTAATCAATGGACGGGGAAAGGGCAAAGAATCACGTGAGGGCAACGTCTTTAAGACAGAGATGATAAAATGCAAACAGTCCGCTTTACCCGTTTTGAGCTAGCGACAGGTTATCCGAATTACCCCTTCGTAAGGGGTTACGGGGGTAATGAGCAACCGTGCTGTTTCGTGGTTCATCGTCCAATCGCCATCAGCGCTATAGATCTTGTGTGCAGTAACACCACCATTTATCTCTATCTCATTCGACCCGTGAACGATCCTTGCCGGCTCCTTGTCAAGGAAGATAACATCAGTCTGGGCTAGGTTGTGTTCCATCTCCCCGATATATAAACTACCCTCTTTGCGCAAACCAAATTCAAGTTGAAGTGGGATGCGTGTCTCCCCCTCTGTGACAATCCGAAGTTCCAAACCGTCCGAAGTGGGTTCAATCTGTGTAAAAATCCGTAGATTCAACGGGATTACTTCGCGCCTCGTCGATGTGGGCTTGTATACATATTGAATCACTTGATTTTGCGTGAGATATTTCCTGCCGTCGATAGTCAGCCCTGCCGGTGTATAATCTCGAAAACCGTGATAAATATATTTAATCCGAAACCCATCGATAATCGCTCCTCCGTTCCGGAAAGCAAAGAGGATCTGCTTATCACCGATAATCGTCAGACTCGTCTGATCCCTTTGAATGCGCGCGATATTTGACTGTATGTACTTTCGTTCATACTGACGGGGTAGAGGCAGCCGAGTAATCCAATCATTGTTCCGCTCAGATTCAATCGAAAGGAGCTCACCGATGTCAGCAGTCATGAAAAAACGGGAGACGGCTTCTCCCTTGAAGTGACGATTGGGGTTATTAACGTTTGGACGGATAAGACCGTTGTCGATGCGACGAAGGTAGGTTGTTAGCGTCAAGTCAGCCGCGGTTGCGTAGTAGCCGTTGTGATCGATAATCGACATATTTTTCCAGACGCTATAGCCTGTCGGCAAACCGTTCTCCTTGCCTCTGTGATCGGAAAACTCAGTTACTGTTTCACCATCAGGGTAGAACGTGTAAAGTAGAAAGTTGAGGCTGCGACGCACATACTCTAACAATGCAGGGCGATTCAACTTTTCGGCAAGATTGCACAACATGGCATTGGATTGCATGCCGTAAATAGGGCTGCGATCGTCATAGACCCCGTCGCTGTTAATATTGATGCCTTCTTGCAGGTAGCTTTCCGCCCTCCCTGAAGCGGCGCTATCTCCAAATTGTTTATCAAATTCTACCAGTGCGGCTGCCGCGACCCAACAATCGTGGGACGTAAAAACGGGCTTACTTTTTATTGCTTCTAAGCCTTTGCGGAGGAACGCTTCAATTCTTCGAAGCAAGGCTTGGTGTTCCTCTTCACGAGAGAGCCATCGGTACGCTCGAAAGAGCGCGTGTGCGGCCTCTGCCACAGTGGGAGTTGCGTGTATTTCACCGCGAGCATACCCGTCAATCGTCCCATCTGCACGCTGGGAATGGGTGAGAAATCGCATCGCCAAATGCAGCCGATTAGACAGTTCTGAATTGTGATAATATTGAGAATCTGGAGTCATATAGAGAACTGCTAGCGATGCGAGAGTGTTTGCCGCTGCCAATGGTTCACATATCCACTGTTCTGGACATCGGAAACCGCCGCAATCCCGCTCTGATGGATCTAGGACCTGCAATCGCAGCGCCTGTGCAGCAAATGCTTCTACCGCTGCCAACACAGTTTCATAATGAATTCTAATCGTCATCAATTTCCCTCTTCATCTGGTCTACTGTTATTGTCCGGAGCATTAGGAGTATCACTCTCCTCCAAGGGATAATATGAAAATCTCGCTGTATTTCTATGGCATTTCCAAATGCGTGACGGGTGATACGTGAAGATATGGGGGCGCAATTGTGTGGTTGAGCCATTTACGACGTAATCATCCCTTTGGGGAGATGGCAAATTCTGTCTGAATAACGCAATTGTGTGCCGCGTGCGGTTCCTCGGATTTTACTAATTGCTGCATTATGGTGGGCAAAGCGATCTGAGTCATCATTGGGCGGTAGGCTAAAGCATGTTCCAATCAGCGTCGATAGAAAACCGCCGTGGGAGATTGCTGCTACCCGCTGATCGGCTTCGGCGTGGTTGGCTTCCAAGTGTGCCATGAAGTTTGTAGCGTTCTGGTCGGCTCGCTGAAGCATCAATTCGACATTTTCCCACTGAGTAAATAACCAGCCTTCGTCCGTGACGCCTTGAGGTAGAACCACATTAGGACAAACTTCTTTCATCTCTGAGCGTGTTAGTCCGGGAAGTGTGGCACCAAATCTGCCAACACTTTCCTCCCATATACCGTCCCATTCGTGAAGTCCAATATAGATGTGGGGCGCGAGGGAAAGCACGTCCCCTATAATCTTAGCTGTCTGCAAAGCTCTGAGCATCGGGCTGCAGTAAAGTCGGATAATCCCTTCCCTTTGCAGGGCTTTGCCAACATAGTACGCCTGTTGTTTTCCCAGATTTGACAGTGGCGGGTCTGCTACGTGAGGCAATCCAGCGTTGTTGGTGGATTGACCATGGCGGATTAGATACAGTTCCATAATTTTCTCCTTTATGCGTTAGGGTTAGATGTTAAATCCTATCTGCGGGAGAAAATTCGCGTCAAATGACACCCGCCAAAATGCAGAGCGAACATAGTTATTGTCGCAACAATTTTACATGCTTCCTATTTGGATATCCAGAGTTGATTAATCAGTGACGCGCTATAGCCCCCTCCAAATCCGTTGTCGATGTTAACAGCAGTCACACCTGAAGCACAACTATTCAGCATAGCCAACAAGGCAGCAACACCGCCGAAGCTTGCACCATAGCCGATGCTTGTCGGCACAGCAATGACAGGTTTATCGACCAATCCGCCGACAACACTCGCTAGCGCACCCTCCATGCCTGCTACAACAACAAGCACGCGGGCTTGAATCAGTTTTTCATGGTTATTAAGTAGACGGTGCAATCCAGCAACGCCGACATCATATAGTCGTTCTACCCGGTTACCCATGATTTGTGCGGTTTCCACCGCTTCCTCAGCTACAGGGATATCGGACGTGCCGGCGGATACGACCAGAATGCCATCATGTAATTCACCGGAGGGTTGCCCAATCGTGATAGTACGGCCTAGTTCATTAAAGTGGGCAGCGGAATCGAGGGATGCTAATGCGTCGTAAATTTCGGGGGTAGCGCGGGTAGCGAGGAGGAGGTGACCGGCGGCGAGAATACGTTTGCTAATCTCCTTGACCTGGTCGACTGTTTTTCCTTGACAAAAGATTACTTCCGGAAAGCCTGTGCGTAGTTGTCTATGGTGATCGACTTTGGAAAACCCTAGATCTTCAAATGGCAGCTGTCGCAGGGATTGTATTGCCTCATCAATGTCAACTTCACCGCGTTTGACATCCTCCAAGAGCACGCGTAGTCTGTCGAGGTTCATTAAACGTTTGCTCCAGATAAAGAAACCACAGGTATATAGTGTTTCTACCTGTGGTTTCTGTGTTGGAACAGGTTGGAAGCTGTATAAAAACAGATCTTGAACCTGTTTGTTCAGGGTGAATTTTAGCTATCGGCTTCAGCTTCTTTTTCGTCTTTATCGCGGGAAAGGACATCCGCCAGTTCCGATTTCTTTTCGACAAAGGCAGATTTACCGGCTTCGACAGCCGCTTTCACGGTTTCCGTCGCGTCATCTACCCGTGCCTTCCCTTTGTCGACCAGTTCAGTCATTCTTTCGGTCGTTGCGTCCCTTGCGCGATGGGCGGTGTCGAGCGTTCGATCTCTGACATCCGTAGAAGCATCACGAATCTTCTCTCGTGTTTCTCTACCAGCCATGGGCGCAAAGAGTAAACCGAGAAGTGAGCCGATTAAGCCTCCTGTAAAAAATGCCAAAAGTACAATAAGCCCGTTGCCTTGCTTTTCGTTATCCATTTGGACAACCTCCTTAGTTATAGTTAAACGTTTAGGCTACACTTATGCCTATTTTCACTATTTTTCCGATAATAATTCGTCAGTGAATCTGATATGTGAGAAGTGTAGCACTTTATCATTCATCGTATTCTACACTCTCATCAATTCAGTAACGCACAAATTTCTAAAGCGTTTCTAAAGCGACAGAACAAAATATGGATTTATTCGTTCTGTTCTGTCGCCGATGTCCCTTCTGAAGTTGTATCTTCTGAGGTTGATTGCCGAGACTGGCTGAATACATTCCAGCTTCTTTTGAGCGCGCTCCATGCGCTGATAACATCTGTGACCGGAGCGGAAAGTTGATCTCTATAATATGCTGCATGCTTGATTGTTGTTTGTGAAAAATCTGTTACAGTGTTAACTAATTGGTCGATTTTCGCAATGTTCTGGTTTATAGTTTCCGTTATTTCTTGGATATTGTGTGTAGTCGATCGAATCTCGGACTCACTGATCTGCTGGATGGAAGCGGTAATTCCATTGATATTCTCAAGCAGCTGAGGAAGGCTTTGGTTCAATTCCGTGACGGTTTCATCTATAGATGTGAGTAGAGTACTGATATCTCTATGTACGCCAACTAGTTGCTCGGTTGCTTTGAGTAGGCTAGGTATGCTGTTGTCTAGCAGGTTTTCCACAGATTTTAGCGTCTTCCCGATCCGAGATGCCAACCAGATAAAAAAGATAGCAAGCACCAATAACAATAGACCTAAAGGAATTTGCCAGTAAAGTGAAGCTATATTAAGTATACTATCCATATTTGATTCCTTATAGAACTATGTCCACCCCGATTCTATGGAGTGGTTCAGTCAATGTTTAAGCTTGATTCGCCACAATTTTCGTGACAGCATCAATTGCTTCTTTCATCTTGCTTGGGTCTTTGGCTCCACCTTGAGCAAGCTCAGGACGTCCACCGCCGCGACCGTCAGCAAGATGCGTCACCGCTTGAATAATTTTTCCGGCTTGTAAGCCACGTGTTTGCACCAGATCTGAAGTAACACCGGCAGCGAATGCAACATCGGTACCAGTTGCCGAAGCCAGCACAACGACGCCAGTTCCAATGCGATTCTTCAAGTCATCAACAAGTTGGCGGAGCCCGTTTCGATCCGTATTTTCGAGAGCAGCGGCAATGACACGAAAACCGTCAATAGTAACAGCATTATTCACCAGATCCGCAACCTGCGATTGAGCCATCTGCGATTGAAGCGCATTGATCTGTCCTTCTAATTCTCGATTGGTTTGCAGCAGTGCTTCGATGCGTTCAGTAGTTGCTTGCTTTGGTGTTTTGAGTAGATTTGCTATAGCAGTAAGGGTTTCATCTTCGGCGCGGATATGTTGATAAGCTGCCGATCCGGTCAACGCCTCAATGCGACGCACACCGGCGGCAATGCTGCTCTCACTGGTAATCTTCACAAGCCCGATCTCCCCGGCTGCGTGGATATGAGTTCCACCGCACAGTTCCTTGCTGTAGTCACCAATTTGTACGAAGCGCACAATTTCTCCATACTTCTCGCCAAAGAAGGCAAGGGCCCCACGGTCCTTTGCTGTTTGCAGCGGGAGATACTCGGTCTCGACATCGTTGTTCAGACGAACCTTGTTGTTGATATCGGACTCTATTTCGTGTAGATGTTCCGGACTGACGGCTTCATAGTGGGTGAAATCGAATCGCAGCCGTCCCGATTCAACGAGTGACCCTGCCTGACCAACATGCGCCCCAAGAACCGTGCGCAAGGCATGATGAAGGATATGCGTCGCCGTGTGGCTGACGGCTATGTGTTGGCGCCGGTCTCCATCAATCTTCGCTTCCACCTGTGTCTGTGGTGTAATCTCCCCTTCGATCACCTTACACTTATGAACGAACAGATCTGGAACAGGTTTTACAGTATCAATGACTTTAAGATTCGCATTTTCGCTGGTGATAACACCAATATCGCCGACTTGACCACCGGAGTCCCCGTAAAAAGGTGTCTGATTCAGAATGACAGAAACTTCCTCTCCCTCATGGGCACTCGAAGCCAACTCATCTCCTCGGATGAGAGCGATCACCTCAGCCTCTGCGCGGGATCTGTCATAACCCAAAAACTCGGTTGTATCGTATTCTTTGAGAATGCCTGTGTAGACTGCCTCCCCCGTGTCCGCACCGCCGGCGGCTTTCCAATCTGCACGGCTGCGCTCGCGCTGCTGCGACATACTTGCTGTAAACCCGTCTTCATCAACCATAAAGTTGCGTTCCCTTGCAAGCATCTGTGTCAAATCTAATGGGAATCCAAAGGTGTCATACAGTTCAAAAGCTCGATTTCCTGACAGGACAGCCTGATTCTGCGTTTCAAGCTCGTCGAGCGAACCACGAAGGATTTCCAGCCCACGATCAAGCGTCTGATGGAATCTCCCTTCTTCACCGTGAATAATGCGCTTAATAAAATCATGACGTGGCAGCACATCGGGGAAAACAGGACCGAGCAGGTCAATCACCTTATCTACAAGGTTGTAGATGAACGGTTCCTCCATGCCCAACCGTTTCCCGTATAGAACCGCACGACGCAAGATGCGGCGGATGACGTAGCCACGCCCTTCATTGGAGGGCATTACACCATCACCAATAGCAAATGTGAGACACCGAATATGATCAGCGATCACGCGGTGTGGTACGCCGCGGTCATCATCGAAATAATCCTGATTGGTGATGTTAGAGATTTCGTCCAAAATCGGGCGGAAGACATCCGTTTTATAGTTGGAATCAACGCCTTGCATGATGGCAACTATCCGCTCAAAGCCCATGCCGGTATCGACATGTTTTTCCGGTAACGGGTGGAGTTCGCCCTCGGCATCTCGGTTGTATTGAATAAACACCAGATTCCAGATCTCACGAAATCGATCGCTGACATTGGGACCTGCATTGGGGTCGTCAACTGAGGCAGGATCCATCTCCGGGCCGAGGTCGACAAAAAGTTCGGAACAAGGACCACAGGGACCTGTCTCTCCCATTTCCCAGAAATTGTCTTTGTCAAATCGACGGATGCGGTCAAGCGGTATATCGGTTTCCTCAAGCCACAGTTTTTCAGCTTCGTCGTCGGTGTCGTGGACGGTCGCCCAGAGGAGTTCCTTCGGGACTTTCCAGATCTCCGCAACTAACTCCCACGCGTAGGCAATCGCTTCGCGCTTGTAGTAATCTCCGAATGACCAATTGCCTAGCATTTCAAAGAAGGTATGGTGTCCCGGGGAGTAGCCGACCTCTTCCAAATCGTTATGCTTCCCACTGACGCGCAGCACCTTCTGGGTATCCGCAGCCCGTTTGTAGTCGCGTCGCCCTGTTCCCAAGAACACGTCCTTAAACTGGTTCATCCCAGCGTTTGTGAACAGCAAGGTTGGGTCGTCAGCAGGTATTAACGGGGCACTCGGAACGATTGTATGCCCCTGTTTTTGGAAGTATTCTAGAAAATTCGATCTGATTTCATCTGATGTCATGGTCGAGTTCCTTTAATTGATACTCGGTCAATTACACTTTGAATCGTCTCATAGTCAAATCCGCGCCTCAATAGAAAACCGTGTAGCCGTCGTTTTGCAACTTCCGGTGGGAGTGATTGGTAGCGTTTTGCCTGTTTTCGCGCCACTTGCAATGCCAACTTTGTTTCCTCCGCCTCCTGAATCTCCGCCAGCACACGATCTACGGTAGTTCTGTCTATGTTATGATTAGTCAATTCGTGGGCTAATACTTTTTTGCCTTTCGGCTTTGAACGTTGACGGCGCGCCACCCATTTTTTGGCGAAGCTCTCATCCTTGATATGACCAAGCTGCTCAAGATCTTCCAGCGTAATGTCGATTGCCTCTGCACCAAAGCCTTTCTGCCCAAGTTGATAGCCCATCTGACTCTTACTATAACTCTGGCTAGATAGCAACTCAAGTGCGTAGTTCTTCGCCCTCATTCCCTCATCGGCTTCAATTAGTTTTTGGAGCACCTCCGCTTCGATCTCTAGTCCAACTCGCAAGCCAAGTTTCGGGAGGCAGCCGGCATCAACCCTGTCAAAGTATACTCCGTCAAGGAAAAGGATTCGGCACGTAGGTGTTTCCTCATCTATTTGGATGTCCGTAATCCGTTTTTTCATCAGAATGGGTAGACAAAGGGGATCTACAAGAGGCTTCTCCCGCCGATTGACCGTATAGGACGTCAACCGTTCCATTTTAGTGTTTAAGAGCTATGACGTTATTCACCGGGCGTTCCTGCCCAAAGCGCACCCCGTTGCAGCAGCGTGCCAAATATTTCATGTTCACAGGCTTTGGCGTCGTGTCCCAGCGCTAGATAGAATACACGACCGTCTCCCCAGTTTTTTGTCCATGCAATAGGCATTGCGCTGCCTTCCCACAAGGCCGATGCGAGTACGTGATTACGGGGATCATAGTCGAGAATGTACTGCTCGTCCGTGACCACTGTTTCGTCAAGACCTTCGGTGATAGGATGTTCGGTATCTACAATACTTACCTGATAATCCCGATAGCGTGGGTGTGTAACAAAATAGCCGCCGACCATCGATCTATACTCAGGACACCCTCGAAACGAATCGGCTGCGGAGTGCACCCCGACGTAACCTTTGCCTGAAGCGATATGATTTAGTAAGCCGTTCTTTTGTGCGTCTGTGATTTCTCCGATTGTGTAATAGAAGACAATCAGATCATACGCATCAAGATTCGGGGCGACCAAGGCGTCCAAGTCTTCCTCTACCTTGGTAATCTCGAATTCATCCCGTTGCGACAATGCGTCAATTATCGCTTCGCTGCACCCTTTCCAATCGTGAACAGCACCGCCAGCAAACACCAATGTATTAATCTTTCCCATTGCACTTCCTCCTCATAAAAGGTTGAGAGTTTTTTTATTAACAATAATTACGATGTGAGTATGAGTCTATAATATCACAAGTTTGTGGAAAACACAAGGTAACATTCAAGGAAATTAAAGTAGATTTTCTCCCTCGTTCTTTATTATCGCATGATGGAAAATGGGCTTTCGGATTGACAGAAATCGTTGATAGTGCTATCTTATTTCATGGAAAGAGGTGGGGCTGATGAAGCTGTGGTTGAAATGCACAATGTGGTTCTCGGTTTTATTTCTTATCGGCTGCGGGACAACGTATCAATCGGAACCAACAAGAGAACCTCAGATCACAAATCGCGGCAACCCATACTTTGAGCAGGGAAATATCTATCTGCAAAAAAAGAAGTATCATGAGGCGATTGAGCAATATCAGCAGGCGTTGCGCTTAGATCCGGATGCTGCGATTATCCACGCAGCACTCGGTTGGGCATATTACAACGTGGGGATGCTTGACGCAGCGATTGTCGAAGGCGAAACAGTCATGCGTTTGGAACCAGATAACCCTGACGTACCCAAACTCATGGAGCTGCTTTATCAGGAACGGAAGCGACGCCGTTGAAAACAGAAAAGTGCGATTGATTCGTCTATTCGTCGCCTAGTTTTTTCAAACGGTCAATGTTTCGACGAAGTAATCCATAAACCGAGTTGCATCAACGGAGGTGCAGACGGAGGTATTCGGTTCACCGGCTACCGGGACGGTTGCGCCGCGCAGATGATCCGCCCGCGTTTCAACCTCAATCCGCATCTCCTGCGTTTCGCAGAGGGTGGGATCAATGAGCGTTGCCAGGGCTAAGGGGTCATGGAGCGTTGGACGCGGCTCCGGGTTATCACCGCCCCACAGATGAATTAACTCAAAACAGATCTGGTTAATCGGACGGTCTACCGCCCCGATGGTTTTTACCTGTTCGTAGCTCATGACGCACTTCGTTGTGACATCAAGACCAACCATCGTAATCGGCACCCCTGTACCGAAGACAATCCGCGTCGCTTCAGGGTCGCAGAGCGCATTCCACTCCGGACGTACCCGGTCTGTTGCGCCTCCCATCATGACGATTTGCGTTTTCTGTGCTAAACGTGGTTCTATGGTGAACGCCGCCGCAATGTTCGTAAAGGGTCCGATGGGCACAAGTGTGATATCACCGTCGCCTGCCATCACTGTTTCAATAATAAAATCAACAGCGTTACCCTGCTTGGGTTGAACTGATGGCTGCTGTCTCTTTAGTACCTCCATTTGACGCGGACGATGATCGTTTGCAACCTGTTCCCAATCCGGAATTGATTGAAGGAGGGTTTTGCCGATCCCTGCATAAACGGGGATATCTGTTCGTCCTAGCGCGTCCAACACACAGCACCCTAGTTCCGCGCGCTGCGCTGCATTTCTGAAGACTGTTGTCACACCGAGTATATTAAGTTTGCCGCTCATAATTGCAAAAGCCAAAGCGAGTGCGTCGTCAATATCATCACCAATGTCTGTATCGAGTATAATTTTTTGCATGTGTCCTCCAATATAGCCAAGCTCTTAGATAGTTGGAACAAGTTTAACAGAAATTGACACAGGAATCCAGAAATAACTGTCCCATTGTAGGGTCATTTAGCTTTCCGTTTTTTGACCGATTTTGGCGGATAGACAGAAGATGGCCCCTTACACCGTAGGCGGGGCATCTTGCCCCGCCCGAAGAATTATAGTAGATCTTGGAATTAATGAAACACTCCAAACCGGTGCGGTTGCAAACCGCACCTACCGGGGGACGAAAGTGTTTATTTATTTTTAGAATTCACTATAAATGCCCCTGGTCGCATTGACGCCAAGAATCCACGGCCATATAACCAAATAAGGAAAGGAAAATTGCCATGAAGATAGGTGCTTCGACAATACTGCATCGTGACCGCCCACTAAACTGGACACTCTTTCGTGAATTCCAGCAGGCAGGCATTGAATCTCTGGAGTTGACAGATTATCACCCCGATTTTTCGTACACAGATCTTGAGACATTTACAGCGTTGCGTTTAGCGATGGAAGATCTATCATTACATCTGAATTCGCTTCACATCCATCTGGAGATATTTGATGATTATGATCTGGCAACACTCGACGGGGCGCAGCGGGATAAAACGCTGATTGCCTATCGTCAGGCGGTTGACGCTATGGAGGTTTTAGGGGGCGGAATTCTTGTGACGCATCATATTCAGATCCCTGAGCCTGATGACCCACTCCACGCAGAAAAGCGAACGGCATTTCTGGATAACCTGCGTACTGTCGCAGAATACGCAGCCCCTAGAGAGGTCTCCTTTGCCATCGAAAACGTGCCGCGCGGTTATACCCGTGAACCCACACGCCTCGTCGAGCTGATGAATGATTTGGGTGCTCCGAATGTGGGTGTCGTTATTGATACGGGACATCGCAATATCGGGGGCGATCCGGTGGAAGCACTGCGGACCATCGGCGACCATCTGATTACATTGCATCTGCACGACAATCACGGCGAACAGGACGAACATCTCCTGCCGGGGCGTGGCACCGTTGATTGGAACGGCGTTGTAGGAGCATTAGATGAGATTGAGTATCCTGGGGTTTTCATGTATGAACTCAGCCGACCGGAAGATTTAGCACAAATCCGCCCAAACGCAGAAGCACTCTTAAAACGTGAGGCGTGATTCGCGGGACGGTTACCCGTTTATCCTTGATCGATGGGCAAACAATTGATACAATGCTGCCCGCCGAAAAGGAGGCTCACATGAATACCAATCCTGAAATTACGGAAATCAAAAATATCGTTCAACAGAACAGGGATATGCTTCAGCAACATGGCGAAATGCTTCAACGACATGGTGCAATTCTTCAACAGCATGGGGAGATATTGTTGGAGGTTGTCAAAGAACAGAATTACTTGCGCGGCGCACTCGATCAGGTAAACGAGCGATTTAGTACACTCGATGCACGTATGGGCTCACTGGAAAATCGTATCGTTTCTGTAGAAAATAGGATGACTGGGCTAGAGGGGCGGATGGGGACGCTTGATACTCGACTCACCGATACCTACACTAGCTTGAGCAAGGAGGTTCGAGATAACTGCAACAGTTTAAGCAAAGATATTTGGGATAATTTCAAGTGGGTGGTCATACTGATGATTCCAGTTTGGTTTGGTATCCTTGCTGCCATCGCCGTTGAATTACTTAAGAACTAATGGAGATCCTAATGGATGACATGCTTCACGCATCAATCGCTCAAATTGCGGCGCAGATCCGCAAAGGCGAAATCTCTCCTGTCGAGCTTATTGGAACAACACTTGAGACAATCGATCAGTGCGAGTCTCAGTTGAACGCCTTCATCACGGTGTTTCATGAGGAGAGCCTTGAAAGGGCTAGGCAGGCGGAGGTGGAACTAAGAAATGGGAAGGATCTCGGTCCGCTGCACGGAATGCCGATCGCCCTCAAGGATATAATCTACGTTGAGGGCACCCGCAGTACAGCCGGTTCAAACTTCTTTTCAGAAGAATCACCGCAATTCGACGCCGCGTTAGTCTCCAAGCTGAGAGATGCCGGGGCGATCATTATCGGTAAAACCAATCTGCATGAATTCGCTTTCGGCGTGACGACGGAGAACCCGCACTTTGGGGCAACCGCTAACCCGTGGGATACTTCGCGGGTGCCGGGGGGTTCGAGTGGGGGATCAGCGGCAGCCGTTGTTGTAGGCTGCTGTGTTGGTGCACTAGGCAGCGATACCGGTGGGTCAATCCGTATCCCGGCAGCGGTGTGTGGGCATGTAGGATTGAAACCAACCTTCGGACGCACCAGCGTTCACGGCGTACTTGCACTGGCACAGTCCCTCGATACTGTGGGTCCCATGTGCCGCTATGTTCACGATGTCGCACTGATGATGAATACCCTTGCCGGTTACGACCCTCGCGATGTACACAGCGAAAATCAGCCGGTGCCGGACTACACTGAAGGATTAGATCAGCCCATCCGTGGGCGCAAAGCAGGGGTTCCGAAACAGCATTTCTTCGATAGCGTTGATCCAGAGGTCGAGCGAGTTGTCCGTGAAGCGATTAAAGTCTTAGAGGAATTGGGAGTAGATATTGTTGAACTCGATCTGCCATCTGCACCGGTAGGGCATGAGGTTACACTAACACTTTTGACAGCGGAAGCCGGTCAGTTTCATCAGGAACGCCTCGCAGCACATAGAGAGGATTATGGCGTTGATGTACGAGAATTGCTTGAAGATGGGTTGGCATTATCGGCAGCGGACTATGTGAAAGCCGTTCGCGTGCGGGAAGTCGCCAAACGCGAATTTGAGGAAGCGTTTGAAGAGATTGATTGTATTCTATCGCCGACCGCCCCGATTCCTGCGCCACTTAGGAGTACACATGATCTGTCCGGCGGCAGCGAATCCAATCGCATCCGTCCACGCTTAACGCGGAACACTCGTCTGATTAACCTGCTCGGCTTGCCGTCAATCTCCGTGCCGTGTGGCTTTGCACAGGTTGGAAACTCTGACAGCAAAGAGGGGTTGCCCGTCGGGTTACAGATTACCGGCCCGTGGTGGTCTGAAAAAACGCTGCTTCAAGTTGCCTATGCTTATGAACAGGCTACGCCTTGGCATACTGTAAAAGTGAAACGTGAAGCGTTTTCAATGGATGATTAACTATTGTTATGATATAATTAACATCGAATAATACATGATGCGTAAAGAAAAGATGTTACATATTATTTTTCCTACCCCTACGGCTGGAGGAATGAACGATGCAAGCAAAGGACAAACAAAAGAAGACAACGGACGTGACAGAAGAAGCAATCTACTTGGCGAAGATTGAGAAAAACTCGCGTTTGCCGATGCAGAAACAACGACGCTTTGATTTGCTTCGAGGAAAACTACATGCGGAAACATTGACTCAGTCCGAGGAAATCGAACTGCAAAACCTCTGGCAGACTGTTGAGCAGATGAATGCAAAGCGTCTTGAGGTATTAACCGAACTCTCCCAGAAGCGCGGAATACACCTCAGAGTTTTGATGGACGAACTAGGCATAGGAAAAAGCGATGAGGTTTTCTGAACGTCCTTCGCCTCAATTGAGACGACAAGTCGCTCAACGGGCACAGTGGCGATGTGAGTATTGCCTCACCCCGCATGCTTACGCAACACAACCTTTCGCTGCAGACCACATCATTCCACAAAGTCAAGGCGGTGAAACAACGCTAGAAAACTTAGCACTTGCCTGTGGCTGTAACCTCTATAAAGGAAACAGATCCCGCGCAATTGATCCGCAAACAGGGCATCGTGTGTTGTTGTTTCACCCACGTCGCCAAAAGTGGAAGCGGCATTTTGCTTGGAGCGTAGACTCCCTGAACGTCGTGGGTAGGACGCAAGCGGGACGTGCAACGGTCGAAGCTTTGAAGATGAATCGTCCAGAGTTGGTAAATTTGAGACGGATTCTTCGTATGGCAGGAGAGCATCCGCAGGAGATGGAATAAATGTACTGTTTCAGGCAAAAGATGGGGCGGTCAAGTTGCACCATTTAAGCGTTCGGCTGCGTAAGTTCTAAAAACATACAAAACATCCTAATTTTCAATAGGTGGCAATATACATTATTTTCAAGGAGATCAACATGTGTGGACGATTCACGTTGAGAACAGACTCTGAAACTTTGACAGAAACGTTTCCCGGCTTCACAATGCCCGATGAAATGGCTCCCCGTTACAACATCACTCCCTCTCAAGCTGTCCCTGTTGTGGCGAACAACGGTGAGAACAGCGTGGAATTTTTCCAGTGGGGACTGATTCCCTCCTGGGCAAAGGATCCCAAAATCGGCAACCGCATGATTAATGCACGTTCCGAAACCTTGGCGGAGAAACCCTCTTTTCGGACACCCTACAAGCGACGCCGGTGCCTCATCCTTTCCGATGGATTCTATGAATGGCGGGCTGAACCGGGGAGCAAGACCAAAACCCCATTCCATATTCGCCTCAAATCGGAGAAGCCGTTTGCCTTTGCAGGACTATGGGAGGCATGGTCCCCAAATATAGATGACGATCCGCTTCTCTCCTGCACAATCATTACAACCTCCCCGAACTCACTCATGGAGACCATCCATCGGCGGATGCCGGTGATCCTTGAACCCGATGCCTACAATCTATGGCTAGATCCGAGCGATCAATCCCCCAAGCAGTTAGACGGACTCCTCAAGCCTTATCCCCCTGAAGAGATGATGGCTTACCCCGTTTCGCGCCTTGTCAATCGTCCTAGTAACGATTCGCCCGACTGCATCGCACCCGCGGATGGGTAAAGATGGGAAAACGGGAAAACGAGAGAACGAGAAGACGAGAAGATGGATATCTGATTTCCGCTCCAGAGGAGCGATATGTCTATAGAAAGGCAATAGGTCCAATCCTCGCGCTCCAGCGGAGCGCAATGTGTATAGCAAGTTCTGTAGGTCGAGATTCATATCTCGACTTCACAATAAATTCAATCTCAAGAAAAGGAAACAAATGGCAAACTACCAAGAACTCGCAAATCTGGTGTGGAATGTAGCGGACGATGTGCTGCGAGGACTGTTCAAACCCCACGAATACGGCGACATCACCCTCCCGTTTCTGGTGCTGCGCCGATTGGACTGCATCTTAGACGAGGACGGACGAAAAGAGAAAGCCATCAACACCTACAATCAGTTTAGCGACAAAGTGACCGAAGACGCGCTACCGCCGATTATTCTGAGAGAGATAAACACCAGTTTCTACAACACCTCCCAATACGACCTATCTCGATTGAAAGAGGACCCGCACAATATCCGCCTCAACTTTGAGAACTACCTCAACGGATTCAGTCAGGACGTGCGCGACATCATCGAAAACTTCAACCTCAATCGATTTATCGAGCGACTGCACAACAACAACCGATTGTTCATCTTCTGCGATAAGTTCACCGAAGTCGATCTCCATCCAAATAAGGTGGACAACCACACGATGGGACAGGTCTTTGAGGAGCTGCTCCGCCGATTTTCGGAGATGTCCAACGAAACCAGTGGGGAACACTACACGCCGCGGGACGTTGTGCGGTTACTGGTCTCGCTGCTATTTGCGGAACACCGTGAAGACCTGCGCGGGCAGGGGGTTATACGCAGTATCTTCGATCCGTGTTGTGGGACGGGCGGCATGTTGACAATCGGGAAGGAATACTTCCACGAACAGATTAATCCAGATGCCGATATTCGACTGTTGGGACAGGAACTAAACGCGCAGACCTACGCAATCTGCAAATCGGATATGCTTATCACCGGGGAGAACCCCGACAATATACGACTCGGCTCCTGCCTCTCCGATGACCAATTTCAACCGGAACGATTCGATTACATGATAACCAACCCGCCCTTCGGTGTCAGTTGGAAATCCGATGAAGGGGTGGTGAAAGCGGAAGCACAGAACGCCAACGGGAGATTCTCAGCCGGTACGCCTCGATCCTCCGATGGTGCGTTGCTGTTTTTGCAACACATGCTCTCCAAGATGGAGAAACGTGGGAGTCGGGTCGGAATCGTCTTTAACGGGTCACCACTCTTTACGGGTGATGCCGGCAGCGGTGAGAGTGAAATCCGACGCTCAATTATCGAAAAAGACTGGTTAGAGTGTATCATTGCGTTGCCCGATAAGCTGTTCTTCAATACCAGTATCTCCACCTATATCTGGATCTTGACGAACCGAAAATCGGAGGCGCGACAGGGCAAAATACAACTAATCAACGCCGTTGACTTCTTCGATAAGATGAAAAGAAATCTTGGAGACAAAGGGGTTTTTATCTCCGATCGCCATATCCGTCAAATAGCCGAACTATACACCAACTTTGAAGAGAGCGAACACTCCAAAATCTATCCAAACGACTTTTTCGGCTACACGAAGGTGACAGTTGAAAGACCACTAATCGAAAAGCGTGAGATTTTGGGTGAGGAGCAAGAGGTCGTTCTCCGAGACAAGCGAGGAAATCCGAAACCTGATACCACACTGCGAGATTATGAGCGCGTCCCTCTCACAGAGGAGATTGATGATTATTACCGTCGAGAGGTCAAACCGCACTTGCCGGACAGTTGGATAGACAGAAAAAAGGATAAGGTGGGCTACGAAATCAACTTCAATCGGTATTTCTACCAATATACACCGCTGCGTTCACTAGAGGAGATTGCCAATGAAATGCTAGCACTTGAGCGGAAAAGCGAAGGTTTGTTGAACGAAGTTTTGGGATTATGATTAATAGTAGTAGGCATACTCCGTATGCCGTAACTAGCCCGTAGGTCGAGATTCATATCTCGACGCATTAACTTCAGAGTTTTGACCTGTCAGTGCCCTGACAAATCCTGACATTTGGCGAGGTTATGGTGCCATTTCAGTGAAAAACGGTTCATAAACAGTGCGTATATGTCAGGTCAAAAAGCCGTCTGCACGCACCTTCTGTTGGGTGGTAAAAATCTACAAACCCTCTGAAGCTAGGCCCCATCAGGGTTCAGACAGACATCCACCAAAGATGAACCCTCTGATGTGAGGTTAAATTTTTTTTTGGACCTGACAGGGCCCTGACAAATTACCAAATTGTGTCGGTGGGGCATTGAAACGGAGGTGTAGGTTCGACGCAACTGCATAAGTCCTAATTATGGTGAACAATACAAATAAGTATACATTCAAAGTAGATAGTTTTTTTGTACCACGATCTGTTAGATTGTGATCCAAAACCGCAAACTAACAGTTTACGCGACTTATAGCAAATTGCCCTTTGCATCGGAGGCTGGTCCGGTAGGTGCGGTTTCCAACCGCACCGGTTTGGAGCGTCTCATTAATTCTAAAGTACACCATAATCTACTAGTATAATGAGAGAAACGGAGTGATAGAGATTCATATCTCGACACTGAATATAAAGAGAATAGCGATGAATCCACAAACAATGACTGATGAGCAAATTCATCAACTTGGTATCTTGGGAACTATCCGTTTTCTGCGACAATACGGAACAGGAGGCGATTACTCTGTGGATCGGCATCAATGGCTGAGTGAGCTCGATGTTAAAACACTAGCAAAGCAGATTCAACAGGTACATGAAGAGAAGGATGAGGAGAGTTGTGTGTAGGGAACAACGATCGTTGTTCCCTACGAATGACAACTACAACGCCGAAAAATCTAGGGCGTACTAACATTTATGTGAACTGTATCTGAAATCGTAGGGGCGAGGTTCCCTCGCCCATTAACCAACACAGATTGGGAGCCCCAAACCATACGGGTTGAATAGATTGTAGGTCGAGATTCATATCTCAACACAAAACCACCAAAGCGAAAGGAGGGATAAATGATGATTACTGAACTCAGAACACAAAATTTCAAATCATGGCAAGATACCAGTGCACTACAATTCGCCCCACTGACCGGACTTTTCGGCGCGAATAGCTCCGGCAAAACTAGCATCTTGCAGACCCTGCTTCTGCTCAAGCAGACCGTAGAGCAGCCATCAGATTGGAATGAACCACTCTACTTTGGGGATGAGGATTCGCTGGTCAACCTAGGTAACTTCGATGCTGTTATCTACAAGCACAAACAGGATTTAAGTCTTAACATTTCTGTGTCGTGGAAGTCTCCTGCAAGCGTAGATATTAATGAATATATTCACTGGAACCTGCATGAGTTAATATCTCCCTCCGATACAGGAATGCTGCAATTGGAACGGGGATACACGCCATCACGGGAGGATGAGATCTCCTTTTCAACGGACATTATCCAGTCCACCGTGAATGGTTTCTATTACAAAATTTATTACACCAAACTTGATGTTCAGCAATCAAACGATCTTTTTCGGTGTTATGGACTTCGCAATCTATCAACCCAAACTCTGAAATTTTTCTCAAAATTTCAAGAGGCTTTTGAAAACCTATTCTCTCGAATCCTTTACCTCGGTCCGCTCCGCGAACATCCTCAACGCCGTTACGCTTGGGAGGGTGACCATCCAAAAGGTATCGGACAGTACGGAGAAAAGACGATTTCCGCCATGCTTTCGGGCAGGATTCGACGCCTCTCTACTGACGAACAGATACCAAAGTGGTTACAACGGTTGGAGTTGATCGACTCCTATAACGTCCAACCTGTCTCTGATACAGGAGGGAATTACGAACTTCTCGTCAAACAGTACAAAGACGGACCCGAAGTCCCTCTAACAGATGTCGGTTTCGGTGTTTCTCAAGTCCTGCCGGTGCTGATCCTCTGCTATTATGCCCCTGAAGGTTCAATCCTCATCCTTGAACAACCGGAGGCGCATCTGCATCCAAAGGTACAATCAGAGTTGGGGGATGTTCTGATTGATGTCGTGAAAAATCGGAACGTACAGATTATCCTTGAAAGCCACAGCGCACATCTACTACACCGCTTGCAACGACGCATCGCCGAGGAGGATATTTCGGCAGATCAGACAGCACTCTATTTCTGCCAAATCAACGACGGTACATCTGAAATTGAACGGCTCGACGTTGATGAATACGGTAACATCCGGAATTGGCCTCAAAACTTTTTTGGTGATGACTTAGGCGACTTGGTGGAAAAGACGAAAGCTGAGATGCAGCGGCGGAAAGTGATCGAATAATGGCGGTGATTGTGGATACAAATGTCGCAGTGGTAGCCAACGGTCAATCGCCACAGGCTTCTTCCAATTGTATAGACACCTGTATTCATCGGATTGAAGGGATTATCCGTGGCGAAGAGAAATTGGTTCTTGATAATGGGTGGATAATTCTCGGCGAGTACCTGCGAAATCTCCGCTCCAGCGGTGAGCCCGGTGCTGGTGATAGATTGCTCCGATGGATCTTGGCAAACAAGGATAGATTGTGCGAATTGATTTCGATTACGCCTGTTGATGGTTCAGAAAATGAGTTTGAAGAATTCCCAGATAACCCGGCGTTGGATGACTTCGATCCAGATGATCGAAAATTTATAGCCGTTGCACTTGCCCATTCAGAGAGACTGCCTATCCTGCAAGCGGTGGATAGCCAATGGTGGGATTTCCGCGACGCATTCCGTCGAAATGGTGTGACAGTGGAGTTTATTTGTGAGGAAGACATTCAAAGGCTGCGCGAGAACATTTAGGATTTTTTTCAAGATGTGCATTTCTAACAGCGAAAATGGTATCATATATGTAGAAAAAAAAACGTGAAACGAGATGCGGTGCATGGGTGTATTTAGCCCCAGCGGGGCGACATGTCTATAGCCGGGCGATAGGCCCCTCCTTCCAAGCCCCAGAGGGGCGGCATGTGCGTAAGTCCTATTGTAATCAATCGGAGATAAGGGATGAATTCTAATACTATTTTCACCGTCACAAACGATGATCTCGGCAGGCTTGACGAGCACACAGCAGTTGACTTCTTTCAAATGTTGTTGTGGGCGGAAGCACGGAGAATTGGAATAGAAGTTACTAAAATTAACGTGTCCAGGCGAATTAATGTTCCTGATGGTGGAGTTGATGCTACCGTTGATGATGTTCAGATTGCAGCCGGAAACGGAATAATTAAGTACGGCAAAACTAGTTACCAGATTAAAGCTGGAAAGAGATTTAATCCGTTGCAGGAATCAGCAATCAAGAAGGAGTTATTAAATAATCAAAACCTTAAAGAAGATATTCAATTCTGTCTTGATGCTTGTGGCACTTACATTTTAGTTTGTACTGGATATGACTTTAATAGTCGTGAAAAGAAAAAAATCCTTAGTCACATCAACAAACACCTAGAGTCTTGTGGTTATCCAAATTCCAAAATTGATGTGTGGAGCCAGAATACCTTGTGCAGTTTTCTTGAGATGTTTCCATCACTGGCGTTGTGGGTAACTAGACGTAGTAGTGCTCAATTTCAAACACATCAGAGTTGGTCGCAAAATGCAAATATGCAAGTTCCATTTGTTCCCGGACAATCCCAAACTGAATTAATTGAAAAAATCCAAAACGAGTTACGGCGAGAAGATGACATGGTTCATGTATCGGTGGCAGGTCAGCCTGGCATTGGGAAAACTCGGCTCGTTTTGGAAGCAACAAAGGTAGATGATTTGTCTCCTTTGGTAATTTATTGCCCGGCAGATCAATTTCTTCAAGACCGGTTTTTGATGGATCAATTGTGTAATGATGAAAACCCATTCTCCTCTGTTGTAGTAATTGATGATTGCAATCTGTACAACCGAGCAGAGATTTTGGATAAACTGAGCTATCGGGGAGCGAGGGTTAAATTGGTCACTATCTATAATAACCACGAGGAGGTGGCAGGAGACATTACTCCCTACGTTCCTGAATCACTAGGGGCTGACCAGATTCGCTGTATCATTGCAACATATACAAATACTTGTGAAGCTATAGACAGAAGATGGGTTGATCTTTGTAGCGGTTCACCAAGGGTAGCGCACGTTGTCGGTTGGAATTTAGCAAATTATCCGGATAATTTGCTAAATCCGCTGCGCACAGTCAATATCTGGGAGCGTTATATTGCCTCAATAGATGATCCTAGCGTCGAGCAAACAGAACAACGTCGACGGGTGCTTCGATATATCGCGCTCTTTGAACAATTCGGGTTTGAGGAGCACCATAGTCAGGAAGCTAAGGAGATTGCCAAAAAAATCGAGCAGGCCGATCCACAAATCACTTGGATGGTATTTCAAGAAATTATCGATAACCTGAAAAAGCGCAAAATTCTTCAGGGAGATTTTACACTTTCTATTAAACCAAAAGCACTGCACATCAAGCTATGGACAGAGTGGTGGGATATTTATGGCAGGGGGTTTGACCTTGATGAATTTACTCAAGGTTTAACCCAAAACAAACTAGGTTTAACGGAAAACAAACTGGTTGAGTGGTTCTATGAAATGTTCCAATACGCTACTGAGTCGGGGATTGCATCAAGAGTTGTCGAAGATCTCCTTGGTCAGAATGGTCCCTTTCAACAGGGAAACTATTTGCACACCACTCTCGGGTGCCGTTTTTTTTTAGTACTGACAGCGGTTGACTCTAGACTTGCTCTAAGATGCCTTCAGGAAACTATTGGAACTTGGGATAGCGAAGCCCTGTCCGACTTCACGGCGGATTGGAGCGTGGTCAGAGCACTCGAAAAGATTGCCATGCACGCTGAACTGTTTGCTGGTGCTGCACGATTACTCCTCGCCCTTGGTGACGCCGCGTTTGCCGCACTCTTCTCACCGGGCTGGGGTAGGGTAGCACCAACCGAAGCATCTCCCTTGCAACGATTTCCTGTTTTAAAAGAGGTCTTTGAATCTGAATCAAAAGAACAACGCGCCCTTGCCTTGCAGGCATGTGATACCGCGTTACAATCAGGTACTTTTTCGGGCATTGAGACTGTAGAATATCCAGGATTGCGCCCCAGACCTACACCATGGGACCCTAAAACATGGGAGGAAGTTGGGGAGGCCTACCGCCACGTATGGAAACTGCTAGAAGAACAATTAGAGGATCTGTCCGAAGACGATCGCAAAAAGGGGGTAGCTATCCTGCTTGAAAATGCGCGTGGGCTAGGGCAAATTCCGGAACTCGCCGATATGGTTGTGGACACAGTCAACATGCTTGGGAAAAAAATGTACGCCAATGAAAAACAGGTTATTGAAACTGTTAACTCAATCTTGCACTATGACGGCGAAGAACTACCTGTAGAAACGCGACAGCATTGGGAGCAACTCATGGACGAATTAGTAAGTGACGACTTTCCTTCCATGATGCAACGGTATGTTGGAATGAATTTGATAGAGGATCAATTCGATGAAGATGGGAATCATGTGGATCAAGTACAACCGCAGATCGAACAACTCGCCCAGCAAGCTGTTGAAAACCCTACCCTTTTACAATCTGAACTGTCTTGGCTCGTTACAACAGAGGCAAAGAAGGGATATGATTTTGGTTATGAATTTGGGAAAAGAGATGATGAATTTGCCTTTTGCCATATACTTCTTGATGCACAACGAAATGCGGAGGGGGATGGAAGTGTTTCTTTTCTGCGTGGATATTTCCGTGCCATTTTTGATGCAAACGAGAACCAGTGGGTAGAACGGATTGATGCACTAGCTGATGATCCTGTACTCAGTAGAGTAATTCCAGATTTAATGAGTTACGCAGAGTTGACGGATCCGATGGGTAGGCGGCTTCTCGAACTCGCAATAAGGAACATCATTAGTGTTAGTGATTTTGAGAGTTTCACCTATAGTAAGACAGTTGAGGGACTATCAAAGGAAGTCTTTACAGAGTGGATGGAGTTCCTGTTCAGTGCCATCGATAAATCTTCTGTGTCAATTGCATTACACCTTTACCACTGCTACTACATTTTTGGCAAATCAGAACCCACTTTGCCCTGTGACCTGACATTCCGATTGCTCTCCCATCCCTCCCTGCTTCAAGAATTGAACCCACGACGGTTTAACTCAATGACTCATTACTACTGGACAGAAATAGGCAAAGTATTTCTACGCTGTTGGCGTGAGAAAGGTCTAGAATTGGCGGAACTAATGCTCTCTCACTTTGGTCACGATGGATCAATTTTTGGAGTCTACTCGCAAACATCCTCGGTGCTGAGTCAGATTACAGAGCAGCACCCTGAGAAGGTGTGGGAAAAGATAAGTAAACTTTTAGAGGAGCAAACGGATTTTTCAAGAGTTGCATCCCTAGAACGATGGCTTAAAGAGGGTAGTTCCTCACTACGAGAAAAAAGAAAAGGGGCACTAACACTCATTCCGCATGGAACAATCTGGAAATGGGTTGACGAAGATATAGAAAACCGTGCATGGTATCTTGCCTCTCGTCTTATCCCTAAAACACTTTCAGTAGGAGAATGGCAAACGTCCTTGGCGCGTGCGATCCTCATTCGCTATGGCGGACGAAAAGAAGTCCGTAGTACATTGCGTTCAAATTATTTAACAGAAGGATGGCATGGGCCTGGTAGCCTGCACTATAAAGAGAAACAGCAAAAGCTGCTTCGTTTGAAGGAGGGAGAAGATAACGAAAACGTCAAGCGATGGATTGATGAATTTGTAGATGCGTTAGAAGATTCTATTGAATATGAAAAAATTGACGAGGAGAGAAGGTTTTAGCCGTATACGATTTTAACCAAAATCACTGTTTAATTTCAGTCCACGCTGCTGCGTTCACTGAAGGTGGGCATCGGTGAGTTGCTAGCACTTAAACGAAAAAGTGAAAGTTTGCTGAGAGAGGTTTAGAGTTATGAGGTGTTAGCCGGAATATAAAGAAAGTGGTGATGAGTTTGGAGGAATTCAAATAATGCAGTCTAGCCTTTTTAAGCCTACTTTGCTTGGCAATGTACTCAAATTCTTCAATGGTAAATCCATAGAGCCAGGAGGTGATGGAGAGTATCCAGTTTATGGCTCGAACGGCTTAATTGGACGAAGTGGTGAATATACACATCAAAACGGTTTGATTATTGGCCGTGTGGGCGCATATTGCGGAGCAATCAAATACTGCAAGACGCATTTCTGGGCTTCAGACAACACAATTGTGGGACAACCAAAGGATATTTCGTTTGACATTGAGTACATTTACTACTTGCTTGGAGAACTAAACTTAAATCGTTATGCAGGTGGGTCTGCACAACCACTATTAACACAGACTGTTCTTCGACAAGTACCAACCTCAATACCTCCACCCCCTACACAACGCAAAATTGCCAACTTCCTCGATCGGAAGACAGGACAGATTGACGAGCTCATCCGCAGCAAAGAACAACAGGTAGAACTGCTGCACGAACAACGAACCGCACTGATAAATCAGGCAGTGACGAAGGGACTGGACCCAAATGTGGATATGAAACCGTCGGGGGTGGAGTGGATTGGGGAAATACCGAAACATTGGGCTGCAAAAAAATTAAGATATTTCTGTTCACTGAAATCAGGAAATGGATTCTCGCATGACTTACAGGGTAAGACAGGATTAGAAATTCCTTTTTTTAAGGTCGCGGATACTAATACACCTGATAACAAGGTAGAGATGCTGCATGCTCAGAACACTGTGTCTTTGCAAGAAGTTTCTAATTTCAAGTTTATCCTTCATAAGCCGAAGAGCATCGTGTTTCCAAAAGTAGGTGCTGCACTGTTACTAAACAAGAGGAATATTCTCACTCAAAAGTCATGTATAGACAACAACATGATGTCACTATATTCAAATCAATCAAACCATAAATTTTTGTACTATGCAATGTTGAGCGTTGATTTTAAGAGACATTACAGGGCAGGCAGCACAGTACCATCAATAAATGAATCAGAGGTTGGAAATATTCCGATAGCATATCCTACGCATTCTGAACAAGTCCGTATCGCCGAGTTTCTTGACCGTAAGACACAACAGATTGACGAACTGATATCCACAGAGCAGCGAAAAATCAAACTCCTCAAAGAGTACCGCCAATCCCTCATCTCCGAAGCGGTAACAGGCAAGATAGATGTCCGAAACGAGGTGTAGCCCATGCCGACGTACAAGGAAGAAAATTTTGAAGATCACATCGAAGGGTACCTGAATCGGTCCGGCTACCATTCCCGACAACCTGTCCTCTATAATAAAGACCTCTGCTTGATCCCTACTGAAACAGTGCGGTTTATTCAGTCAACGCAACCGAAGGAGTATCAGGACCTGCAACGCCAGTATGGGGAGGAAACATCGACTAAACTCCTCAACCGTGTCAGTAGAGAGATTGAGCGTCGTGGAGTGCTAGACGTGCTGCGAAATGGGATTAAAGATAGGGGTTGTCACTTTAATCTAACCTATTTTCGTCCGTCAAGCGGCATGAATCCCGACCACCAGAAACTCTACGCTCAAAACCGATTCTCTCTGATTCGGCAGCTGAGGTATTCGCAGAAGAACGAAAAATCGGTCGATATGGCGTTGTTCCTCAACGGCCTGCCGTTGGTGACGATGGAACTGAAGAACAGCCTCACCGGTCAGACGGTGATAGATGCAGAAAAACAGTACCGGACTGACCGCGATCCGAGGGAGCCGTTATTCCAATTTAGGCGGTGTCTGGTTCACTTTGCAGTGGGTAACGAAAAGGTTTCGATGACAACCCTATTACAGGGAGACGCTACGCGGTTCTTTCCGTTTAACAAGGATATCGAAAACCCGGTGAATCCGGACGGTCACAAGACCGCTTACCTGTGGGAGGACATCCTACAGCCCAATAACCTGATGGAGTTAATCGACAACTTCATCCATGAGCAGGAGACCACAGAAAAGGTCTACGACCCCGACATTAGTGGAGTAAGAGATGTGAAGCACCCCGCCCTCGTTTTCCCGCGATACCATCAGCTTGACGTGATCCGTAAATTGAAAAATGCTATCGTAACAGAGAGTGTCGGTCATAATTACCTAATCCAACATACCACAGGGAGTGGCAAATCAAACTCCATCGCATGGTTAGCACACCTGCTGACGCACCTATACCGCTCTCCGACCGATACCAATCGCATCTTCGACTCTGTGATTGTCGTGACGGATCGGCGCGTGCTTGACAAGCAGCTTCAGGACACGATCAAGCAGGTGGCACAGGTTGACGGCGTGGTGCATCCCGTTGATGCGACCTCAGCACAACTCAGGGGTTATCTTGAATCCGGCAAAGACATCATCATCTCGACGATTCAGAAGTTCAGCGTGATTGCAGAGGAGATCGGCAAGCTCAAAAGCAAGACCTTCGCCGTGATTATCGACGAAGCGCACTCCTCGCAGAGCGGTGAGTCCGCACGAAATCTTAGAACCTCACTCTCAAAAGGAATTGGAGAAGAGGTAGAAGAAGATGACGCCGACGAAGTATCGGATATAGACGCTCGGATCCTTGAGGAGATGGAGGGGCGCAGAATGCAGGATCATATCTCCTATTTCGGTTTCAGCGGCACACCCAAGAACAAGACTCTAGAACTGTTCGGACGGAAGGACGCGGACGGAAAATTTGTCCCGTTCCACGTCTATTCAATGCGCCAGAGTATCAGCGAAGGGTTCACGCTGGACGTGCTGCAGAACTACACCACCTTTCAAAGATACTTTCAACTGGTCAAGAGTGTGCCGGAGGATAAGGAGTACGAGAAGGCGCGGACGCTGCGGGCACTGACCAATTACGTCGATCTGCAACCCCACAGCATCGAGACCAAGACCCGGATTATCCTGGAACACTTCACCGTACGAACCGAAAAGGCAATCGAGGGGAAGGGGCGGGCGATGCTGGTCACACCGTCCCGGTTGCACTGTGTCAGATACAAGTTGGAATTTGATAGGCAGATGCGGGAGATGGGACTCCCCTACGGCTGTCTGGTAGCGTTCAGTGGCACGGTGCACGACACCGATAATGGGCGGGACTACACGGAAGAAGGGATGAACGGCTTACCGCCGCGCGTTTCGATTGCGGACAGCTTCAAGAGTCCCGAATATCGGATCCTAATTGTGTCCAATAAGTTCCAGACCGGTTTCGATGAACCGATGCTGCAGACGATGTACGTCGATACGCGGTTGGACGGCCTGCAATGTGTCCAGAGTCTGAGTCGCCTGAATCGCGTCGCCACCGGCAAGACGGATACACTGGTGCTTGACTTTGTGAATGAACCGGAGCAGGTGCGGGAAGCCTTTCAGGATTATTACCAAACCACGATCCTTGCGGAGGAGACCGACCCGAATCGGTTGTATGACCTACAGAGTCAGTTGGAGGATTTTGGACTTTATGACGAGGAAACCATTGCGGAATTCTGTAGTATCTTCTATGAACCGAGTCGCCCCGATGAATTGCTACAGGGCGTTCTCGATCGCGTCGTCAAGAGGTGGTCAGAACTTGAGATGAATGGGCGGGAAGATTTTCGCTCTATCTTGCGGAGTTACATTCGGCTCTACGGCTACATCTCACAGTTGATAACCTTCACCGATGTAGCGTTGGAAAAACTGTACATCTTTGGTCGTAGTCTCAGCAAGAAGCTGCCGAAACGGGATCATCCCGACCTCCAAGATGTTTTGGATTCTGTGGACTTGGATTCGTTTCGCATGCAAAGAACGCATGACAGCCTGCAACTATCCCTTGAGGCGGAAGATAGTGAGGTTGAAGGGATCGGCAGCGATGTTGCCACAATCAGGGAGCCGGAAATAGATCCCCTTTCGATTATCATTCAGGCATTGAACGATGCCTATCAGACAGATTTTACGCCGGAAGATAAGGTTGACATTGCGACCATTAACCAAAAAGTGAACGAAAACGAAGAACTTCGGCAGGTGATCGAGGGGGATAATACGGAGACCAACAAACGGTATAAGTTTGAACAGGTGATTGATGACATTTTATTGGATTTCGTCAATAGCAAGTTGGAACTCTATACGAAATTATCGAAGCCGGAGGTCAATGCGGATCTCAAGCGTCAACTCTATCAAGCCTATCGTGAGGGACCACCACTTTCCTAAATGGGGCACCCCTCTTTTGACAGGAAAAACGGGAAAATTTGGAAAACGAAGGTGAAGATGGGAAAACCAGAAAATAAGCAACCGACTCTCGCTCCAGAGGAGCGATATGTCTATAGAGGGGCAATAGGTCCAAGTCCCGCGCTCCAGAGGAGCGCAATGTGTATGACAGCGTGAATCACCATAATTAAAACGCAAGTTGCTAGTAGCCAATATGTTCAAACCAACAGACCCTAATCATTATGCGAATTGTATCATTTCTGTAGGTCGATTTTCCAAAATCGACAGTTTTGTGTCGAGATGTGAATCTCGACCTACAGGTTCCGATGGACTTTCGGTTTAGGTTAATAGGTTTAGTCTTTCGCTCCAGCGGAGCGATATGTCTATAGCAGGACGATAAGGTCCAAGTCCCGCGCTCCAGAGGAGCGCAATGTGTATGACAGCGTGAATCACCATAATTAAAACGCAAGTTGCTAGTAGCCAATATGTTCAAACCAACAGACCCTAATCATTATGCGAATTGTATCATTTCTGTAGGTCGATTTTCCAAAATCGACAGTTTTGTGTCGAGATGTGAATCTCGACCTACAGGTTCCGATGGACTTTCGGTTTAGGTTAATAGGTTTGGTCTTTCGCTCCAGCGGAGCGATATGTCTATAGCAGGACGATAGGTCCAAGTCCCGCGCTCCAGAGGAGCACAATGTGTATGACAGCGTGAATCACCATAATTATAGTAAAGTTTAGAATTAATTGGACGCTCTGTACCGGGGACGGGAAAATCCGGGCTATCAACCAGGTAGGTGCGGTTTGTAACCGCACCGCATCGGCGCAGTTGGAAACAGCGCCTACCAAATATGGGGAGCGAAAATGTCTATCTGTTTTTAGAACCCACTATAAAGGACAAAGCACTACAATAATTCCAATTCAAGACAGGAGATAATCAATGGCAAATCCGAAGATTACCAAAATCGAAACAGTAATTTTTGAATACGATATTCAGGACATGGGCACCGACTACAACGGGTTTAATCTCGTCTACGAGAAGGGCAATGTCCACAAGATGCAGTCATCAATTCTGCGGATTCATACCAGTATCGGGGTTATCGGTGAATCCACGGGCAGGAATATACTCCCAAATGTCGCCAGCTACGTGCTGGGGAAGAATCCGTTTGAGCGTGAAAAGATATACAACGACGTCAAGCGGGGTTTACGCCATACCGGCACCACCGCCCTCAGCGGGCTTGATGTTGCGTTGTGGGATTTCGCAGGTAAAGTATACAATGCCCCAATTTACCAACTCCTCGGTGGCTGGAGAGAAACTATCCCCGCTTATGCCAGTACCTACCATGGCGATGAGAACGGTGGACTGAGCACACCAGAGGCATTTGCTGATTTTGCCGAACAGTGCGCCGAGTTGGGATACCCGGGGTTTAAGATCCACGGTTGGGGTAATGCGCCTATTGAGCGGGAAGTGGCAAATATCCACGCCGTCGGGCAGCGCGTGGGAGATCGGATGGACCTGATGGTCGATCCCGCCTGTGAGCTAGAGACGTGGGCGGACGCACTCAAGTTGGGTAGAGCGTGTGACGAGGAAAATTTCTTCTGGCTAGAGGATGCGTACAAAGACGGCGGCGTTTCGGTCTTTGGTCACAAGAAACTGCGAGCGTTGATTAAGACACCGCTGTTGCAGACGGAACACATCTTTGGGTTGGAGCAGCATGTCGATTTTATCGTCAATGGCGGCACAGATTTTGTGCGAACCGGCACTTACGAAGATGGTGGTATCACCGGTGCGATGAAGGTGGCACGCGCTGCTGAAGGGTTTGGATTGGATGTAGAGTTCCACGGTGGAAGCATACCGCACCGCCACTGCATCGCCGCTATCCGCAACACCAATTACTACGAACTTGGACTGCTGAATCCGTTAATCAAGCACACAAAACCACCTATCCATCCACCCGAATTTACCGATGAACTAGAGAACATCGACGCCAACGGGCATGTGCCAGTGCCGCAGGGACCGGGGTTAGGTGTGGAATTGGATTGGGATTACATTAACGCCCACCATGTCGATACGGTTGTCTATGAGTGACAGCGTGAGTTTAAGGAAAAGGTATAGCATAAGGGCAATTACGTTGAGCACCTTTTCCGCGGCTTGTTAGGCGTGGAAGCAAAGTCTTTCAAGCCGCATACACTTCTCTCCCTTCCTGCAGTATACTCTGATAAATCATACCAATATTGTCTTTGTGCATTTCTAGGTCATTGGGTGTTGCCACCAATATATCGAAAGGTACTCCGAGGCCCCTAATCTGCCGGTATAGGAATTGTGCGGTCCGTCGTCGGTGGACACCATCAGGCATTACCACAAGAACATCAATGTCGCTGTCAGGTCCCATCTCACCGCGAGCTGCAGAACCAAAAAGAATAATTCGTAGGGGCTGGACAAGCTCTATAATACGTCGTATCAGTTGTTCAATTACTTCAGGCTCGGATTGCATATTTAGTCTCCACTATTGGGATAATACTTTTCAGATTTGACAAGCACCTATTATAGCACAGTTCTTCCAAGGGTCAATGGCTTTATAGACCGGATGCAACTAGAAAAAGATTGTCAGTTCCTACAGCAGCGTGTTAAAATGTAGGTGCGTTTTTAAGTGGCTGAAACCTCTCATCAGTTTGCCATAGCGCAACCAAATTCGGAATAGTCGTATGGATATAGGAAGTATCATAACTCTTTGTTAATGTAGCGCAAACTGTATGAAGATTAATTTATTAGTTAGGTAATTTCCGAGCGATGCCCGGTGCGGTTGAAAACCGCACCTACCGGTCTCCCGTTTGGTAGGCGCTGTTTCTAACTGCGCCGTCTGTTCCCCCATTTGGTAGGCACTGTTTTTAACTGCGCCTATGCGGTGCGGCTACAAACCGAACCTACCAGGCCTGGGGGAAAATATGGAATTACCGAATTATTGTCTGAAACCTCATTTAGTTTGCGGGCTCGGATCACAATCTAACAGATCGTGGTACAAAAGACGATTTTTATGAAATGAGTTTTTGAACAGGAGACTGTCCGATGAAACACTTTGTTGGGTTTCACTCTATCTGTCTGTAGGTGGGTGTTGTTGGAAGACCGAGCCACTATTGTCGTTGAGGAGAATCTATCTTTAACCGTTCAACCCAACCTACGGACTGTAAAATGTCAACAGAACCTACATTTTTGGAGGAATTTGATGCATAAAATTGCCCTCATCCCCGGCGATGGGATTGGCCCCGAGGTAACAAATGAAGCGATGAAGGTCTTCGGGGCAGCTGCGGACAAAACAGGCTTCAAATACGAGACCGTCGAATATGACTTCGGCGGCGATCGCTACCTCGAAACAGGGGAGATCTTACCAAACAGTGCGCTCGATGAGTTTCGGCAGACGGACGCGATTTTTCTGGGCGCCATTGGTCACCCCGATGTGACACCGGGTATCTTGGAAAAGGGGATTCTATTGCGTACCCGCTTTGAATTGGATCTCTATATCAACCTTCGCCCTGTCAAACTCTACCCCGGTGTTTGGACACCCATCAAAGACAAGGGACCTGAAGAGATTGATTTCATCATTGTTCGGGAGAACACAGAAGGTTTATACGCTGGGATCGGTGGATTCTTGAAGCATGGAACGCCTGATGAAGTCGCCATCCAAGAGATGATTAATACCCGCAAGGGAGTAGAGCGCTGCGTGCGCTACGCCTTTGAGTTGACTCGCAAGCGGAACAAGGAGAAGCAGCTTACACTGTGCGATAAGGCGAATGTGCTGACGTATGCGCATGATCTCTGGCGGCGCGTCTTTGATGAGGTGAGTGCTGAATATACCGACATCGAAACGGACTACGCCTTCGTCGATGCAACAACGATGTGGATGGTCAAAAATCCGGAATGGTTCGATGTTATTGTTACCTGTAATATGTTCGGCGACATTATTACAGACCTTGGCGCGATGATCCAAGGCGGCATGGGGATTGCTGCATCAGGTAACTTGAATCCTGAGAGCGTTGCGATGTTTGAACCGATTCATGGCTCTGCGCCACGATACACCGGGAAAAATCAGATTAATCCGATTGCCGCGATTAGTGCCGCTGGCATGATGCTCGAACATATCGGTGAAACGGAAGGCGCAGCTCTGGTTGATGGCGCTGTCAGTGACCTGCTTGCCAGTGGACAAATTAAGGACCTCGCTGCGGGACGGATGGGATTCACGACGACGCAGATTGGGGACATGGTAGCGGAATCGGTCGCCAACTAAGTTATAGTAGTAGGCACATTGCTCTGAATCCCGATTCATCGGGGCTCCGTGTGCCGTAAATAGTAGTAGGCACACTCCGTGTGCCGTAACTCCGTGAACAGATTCCTGACCTTGCCCGTTCATAGTGTCCAATTAATTCTATCTATTATAATTCATTGGTTCATTCTGTTTTCACGTTTCACGGACGGTTGCACGCTCGTTTTTACTGTTTGCTCTGACTGTTCAGCTTAGCTCCTAAAGAGTTAGGACTTACGCACTTCCGTAGTGAACAACGATCGTTTTTCACTACTGGTTCTTTGATGGAGCCTTTATTGTAGTTGCCCGATTCATCGGGCGTTGGTAGGGCTATCCTGCGGCGATAAATCGCCGAACTACAGGGATTTGACGTTCAACTGTGTAACTCCTAAGAATATTAAACAATGAGAAGATCTCAACTATTCGGTCGCACGCTCAGAGAATCACCATCAGAGGCGGAGATTCACAGTCATCAGCTGCTCCTACAGGCTGGTATGATTCGCCGGCTCGTGGTAGGGATGTATAGCTACCTACCGCTTGCCCAACGTGTCTTGCACAAGATTGAAAACATCATCCGCGACGAAATGGACACTATCGGTGGACAAGAGATCGATATGCCACTTGTCCAACCTGCGGGGTTATGGCAAGAAACCGGACGCTGGGAGATGCTTGTTGGCAGGGAGTTGGTTGGCTTTGAGGATCGCTTTGGTCGAAGGCTAGTGCTCGCAATGACGCACGAGGAGGCGGTCACCGACTTAGTCAGAAATCAGACCAATTCCTATCGGCAGTTACCACTGATGCTCTACCAGATTAAGCTGAAGTTTCGGGATGAACCGCGTCCACGCGCTGGGTTGATTCGTGTCCGTGAATTTGCCATGAAAGATGCCTATAGCTTCCACGCGGATGAAGCCGATCTGGATAGATACTATGCGGAGATGCATCAGATCTATCTCAACATTTTTCATCGGTCGGGTATTGATGTGGTTTCGGTAGAATCTGATCCGGGGATAATCGGGGGTACAGAAGCACATGAGTTCATGCTGCTTGCGGATGCTGGCGAGGATAGAGTTATCTCTTGCGACAACTGTGGCTATAGCGCAAATGCGGATGTTGCTGTGATGCAGAAACCGCAGGTTAATAATGGCGAACCTGAGCCAATTGAGGAAGTTGAGACGCCCGATCAAACGACAATCGAAGATGTTGCAAACTATCTCGGCGTCGAAAAGGAACAGACGCTCAAAGCGGTGTTTTATTCGACAGACGAAAGTCTTATTTTTGCAGCTATCCGCGGCGATATGGAGGTAAACGAGACAAAACTTAAAAACGCTGTGGGCGCGACACATCTTTGGTTTTCAACCGATGAGGAGCTGCGAAGATATGGCTTGGTCGCCGGCTATGCCTCACCAATTGATGTGAAAGGTGTTACGGTGGTCGTCGATGATTCTGTTGCGTCCACGCCAAATCTGATCGCCGGTGCCAATAAGCCGGGATACCATCTGAAAAATATCACCTATTCTCGTGATTTTAAGGCGGATGTCGTCGCCGATATTTCGTTGGCACGCGGTGGAATGACCTGTGCTCACTGTGGCGGCACATTAACAGAGAAACGTGGGATTGAGGTTGGCAACATCTTTAAGCTCGGCACAAAATATAGTGAGGCGATGAACGCAACCTACCTAAGTCAAAAAGGGCGACCGGAACTGTTTTTCATGGGCTGCTACGGCATCGGACTCGGACGCCTGCTCGCCAGTATCGTTGAGGCGAACCACGACGAGGACGGTATTATTTGGCCCCCCGCTGTCGCACCGTATCAGATTCATCTAATGCACATCGGCAAGGGCGACGATGTGCGTGAACAGGCTGAAGCACTGTATTCAAGGCTTCGTGCACAAAGGTATGAGGTACTCTACGATGACCGCCAAGAGAGCCCCGGTGTCAAATTCAAGGAAGCGGATCTCTTGGGAATGCCTTTGCGGCTTACGATTAGCCAACGCACGTTAGAAACCGATTCGGTGGAGGTCAAGCGCCGCACTGAACAGGAAAGAGATGTGATAAAGTTGGATGAATTAGATCCACAGCTTTATCTTTAATGAATATAGAAAGACAATCATTATGTTTGGTGAAATTAGAAACAGACACAGTGAACAACTTGACTACACCTTTCACGAAGGCGAGGGTGAGTCCAAAAACATCGTCGTTCTTGGTCACGGAGTAACGGGAAACAAAGATCGGCCCTTTGTTGTGGCATTGGGTGAGGGATTGGCTGCGGCAGGAATCCCTGCGTTGCGATTCTCCTTCTCTGGAAACAGTGGATCGGAAGGTAAATTTACGGATTCAACCATCTCAAAAGAGGTTGAGGATCTTGGTGCTGTCTTGGATGCGCTGGAGAGCCACACGGTTTGTTACGTGGGGCACAGCATGGGTGGGGCGGTAGGCGTGTTACGCGCTAGCAAGGATAGGCGAATCCAGCTGTTAGTTTCGCTCGCCGGAATGGTGCATACCAAAGCCTTCGCACAACGTGAGTTCGGTGATGTCGCCCCTGATGAAGGATTTATGTGGGACGAACCCGATTGTCCACTATCGCAAGCCTACATGGATGACCTGACGCAGATTGACACAGTGGTAGATCTTTCGCCGCAGATCACTGTTCCTTGGCTCCTAGTCCACGGCGACGAAGATGATGTTGTACCGATTGAGGATTCCCACGATATTTTTGCCAAAGCCAATGATCAAACACAACTCATTACGCTTGAAGGTGCGAACCACGTTTTCAGTGATGAGCATACGCCTGTGATGGTCGAGAAGGTGATAGCGTGGATCACAACGCAGTTTGCGAACCTGAACTCGTAAACTTGGGAAACTGTCCCCTTTGCCACTCTGAGCCGGTCCGACAACTTGCCATCGTTGATTCCAAAACTTATTGGCGCTGCGACGTATGTCACCTAACGTTTCTTTCGTCCGAGTCTTATCTCTCTCCAGATGATGAGCTTGCCCGGTATCTGTTACACGAAAACAGCCCTGAAGATCCCGGCTATCGACAGTTTCTCAGCCGCCTGACCGACCACCTAATACCCAAATTACAGCCGGGAGCAAAGGGACTCGATTTTGGTTCAGGACCGGGACCGACGCTTTCGGTGATGCTCGAAGAAGCGGGATTCTCAATGGATCTCTACGATCCTTTTTTCGCGCCGGATACCGCTCCTCTTGAGCGCACGTATGATTTTATCACCTGCACCGAGACGGTCGAGCATTTCTATCAGCCAGCGAAGGAATTTCACCTGTTTGACCAACTGCTCCGGTCAGGCGGCTGGTTAGGAATTATGACGGAGATGCTAGAGGCGGATGAGAATTTTACCAACTGGTGGTATCACCGTGAACCCACACACGTCTGTTTTTACGGGCAAGAGACGATGGCATGGATTGCAGCTCAGTACGACTGGAAAGTAGAATATCCACGAAAGAATGTCACACTGTTTTACAAACCTGAAAAAACCGTTTGAATAGTTCGTTTATATAAAAAGAAAGTGCAAAACGCTAGGAAAAACCGAGTTTTTTCTTGAAAACTCGGTTTCTGTTGCACCCTTTCTTATTTAACATGAGCCGAATAATTTCCCCGAGGAGAGATGAAATGACCATAACAGACCCTAACGCGACCAATCAGGGACCTCGACTGTCCGTCTCGACTTGGAGCCTGCACAGGCAACTCGGTCGTCCCGACTTTTATGGACCTGACGATGGAGAGCAAATCCCTGTCGCGACGCACGGCAGAGGTGAGATTGCGCTTCTGGACGTACCTGCACGCGTTGCCGAAGTTGGCATCAACACTATAGAGCTCTGTCACTTTCATATACCGACTCTGGACAAGGGGTATCTGAATGAACTTCGTGGTGCGTTACAGTCAGCGAATGTCGAATTGTTCTCTGTACTGATTGATCACGGCGATATTACCCATCCGGAGTATGCTGATCGGGATCTCGACTGGATAGGTGAGTGGATTGAGATTGCAGGGCTGCTAGGTGCCACTTGTTCTCGCGCAATTGCTGGAAAAGCGGCGCCCTCCGAAGAAACGTTAGAGATGAGCCGAAACGGACTACAACAATTGGCAGAGCGTGCCGAAGCAAACGCTGTCCGCTTGATGACAGAAAATTGGTTTTCGATCCTCTCAACCCCCGAAAACGTCTTGACGTTGCTTGACCGTTTAGACGGAGCGGTTGGGTTCTGTCTCGATTTTGGCAACTGGACGGGTGAAACCAAGTATACAGATCTCAAGGCAATCGCACCACGGGCGGACTCATGCCACACCAAAGCCCATTTTCCAGCGCCCGGTGAAATGGACAAAGATGATTATATCCGGTGTCTAGATTTGACGCAGGACGCCGGTTTTTCGGGACCGCATACGCTTATCTACGATGCTCCCGGCGATGACGAATGGGAAGGCTTAAGTATCGAGCGAGAAGTTGTTCAGTCCTATCTTCAACAATCTTGAAATCTTGGAACAGTTACATTTCTAACACATAGGAATTGAGGAGAATAATATGGCACGAATTAAGCAATCCGCAACAAGTTGGAGTTTTCTTCAAGGCGATCTGACCCCAGAGGGGTTTATCCGCGGTGCGGCGGAAGTTGGTTTGGCAGCTGTTGAACTAGTTGATCAGGAGTATTGGCCCCTTGTGAAAGAGTTGGGACTTGATATTGCCACCTTCGTCGGGCACAGCGCGCTAACGGATGGCCTTAACAAGCGCGAGAACCATGATCGGATAGAGGATGAACTCCTTGAAAACATTGAACTTGCCGCCGCAAATGATATTCCGGGCCTCATCACCTTCTCTGGCAACCGCTATGAAGGTTTATCCGATGAAGAAGGTATCGATATTATAGCGGAAGGACTCAGTCGCGTTACAAAGGCTGCTGAGGAGAAGGGAGTCAACCTCTGTTTGGAGCTGCTCAACAGCAAGGTGAATCACCCCGATTATCAGTGCGATAGCACTGCGTGGGGGGTAGAGGTGTGCAAGCGCGTCAACTCACCACGGGCAAAGCTGCTCTACGACATCTACCACATGCAGATTATGGAGGGGGATATTATCCGCACGCTCCAAGATAATATCGAATATATCGGACACTTTCACACGGCGGGCAATCCCGGTCGTCACGACTTGGATGAGGAGCAGGAGATTAACTATCCGCCTATCATGCGAGCGATTGCAGAAACGGGCTATGACCTCTATGTGGGACACGAATTTATCCCGAAGGGTGACCCAATTGAAGGGCTACGTGCAGCGGCGCAGCTCTGTGATGTAGGTTGAACGCGCGGATTAGAATCCATAAGGATTCCATCTCATCATAGAGACTTTTATCATAGCCGGAATGTAGGGGCAAGTCTTGTACTTGCCCTTTTTCTTTTTCTAACGTTCTCTTCTGCGCCTTTTTCGCTGCAAACAAAGACACCGTATTCTTCAAAGAACATTATACCTCCCCCGCGTTCCCGAAAGAATATCCTTGACTTCATAATGGAATTAGAGTAGAGTTGAAATTACCAGAAATGTAACCAGAGGCTCCACTAATCTTGAAGGGAAGGAATAGACATGGGACTGAGCGAAACACAGAGAAATGCGTTCTTTCGAGACGGCTATATCGTTATCAAGAACCTAATCTCTCCCGATGAACTTGAGACGCTACGGGAACACTATGCTAACCTCGTATTGGGAGGCATACCCGATTTCCCTGAACGGCACATCTCTAGGCACAATCCGGGACAGGCACAAATGTCGGAACCGGCCGAACCGCATGGAGACCGACACGATCGGCGGGGGACTCAAGTTTTTCCGCAGGGCGAAGAAAATTACACAGCGCAGCGTAAGGGACCGGTCAAAGATCCACTCGACGCTATAAACAAGGTAAATGTGCCGTCCCGCTATGACTCTGTCTTTGATTCCTTTGTTCGTTCACCGAAGATCGTTGATATTGTCGCCGACCTGATGGGACCAAATATCAAACTCTATTACGACCAAGTGTTCGCCAAGCCACCCTATGCACGAGCCAACCGCTACCATCAGGATTCTGTGTTCTGGGGTTTCTTCGCCAGCAACTTCCAAGTCACCTGTCAGCTTCTGCTAGACGATGCGACTCTGGAAAACGGCTGTGTTCGCTTTATTCCGGGCAGCCACAACTTTGGGCTAGTCAACTGGGATCATCTACCCTACATGTTGACGGAAGATGTCCTTGCACAAGAGGTCCCAGTGCCGCTTGAAGCGGGTGACGCCACGTTCCATCACAGCTTGGCATTACATTGCAGCGGTCCCAATACAACCCCTCACCGCCGGCGGGGTTGGTCGATGCACTATGTTTCGGCAGAGACCCGTTATATCGGTACGCCGGAGGAGACCGAGCATATCAAGGAGTTGGGCTGCCTTGTGGGACCAGAGCCTGTCAACGGTTGGCCCCTTATTCGTGGAAGTGAGTTTCCCGGCTGTGTATAGTACCGAAGAACAACGATTGTTGTTCCCTGCCAAGCTGGCTATATTTCAATAACAAAGGATGCACAGAATGAGCAACTTGAAGATTCGCGATGTTCGAGCAATTATCACGCAACCCCCCGGCGCACGCACGCTAATCGTTGTGAAGGTCGAGACCAATGAGCCAGAACTACACGGTTTGGGCTGTGCTTCATTCTTCTCAAGACCGACTGCTGTTGCAGCAGCTGTGAACGACTATCTCACCCCCTTTCTTGTCGGCAAAGATCCCGCTGATATTGAGGATATATGGCAGTCGTGTAATGTATCCGCCTATTGGCGCTATGGACCTGTTCTCAACAACGCGATCAGCGGCGTAGATCTAGCGCTGTGGGACATCAAAGGCAAGGTGGCGGGGATGCCGGTGTACGACTTGTTCGGTGGCAAGTCTAGAGAGGCTGCGGCTGTATACATCATCCCTTCTGGACGCGACCTCGTGGAGTATGAAGAACACATCCACGAGCTCCAAGAACGGGGATTCCGTCACTTCAAACTCGGCTCGATGCATCCCTCAATATCACAGACTCAGCCTCAGGAGGAACCGGTTGTCATCACCAACAAAGTCTCGGATGACAGGGTAAGCATCTTTGAGCCGGTGCCCTATGCTCGAGATGTTGTGGCTGCTTTTGACCATTTCCGTACAACTTTTGGACCAGCCCCAGAAATTTTGTATGATCTCCATGAGCGAATGCCGCCGATCCAAGGGCTTGGTTTGGCGAAGGAACTAGAACAATATAGACCATTTTTCCTTGAAGACCTTTTTGCACCGGAGGACAATGACTACTTCCGCCTCGTCCGTCAACAGACGAGTGTCCCCATCGCTATGGGAGAACTGTACAGCAACCCTCAAGAGATTGTTCCTATGATCAAGGACCGGCTGATCGACTTCATCCGTGTGCATGTTTCGACGATAGGAGGCTTAACGCCGGCGCGTAAGTTGGCAGCGTTGTGCGAGGCATTCAACGTCCGCACTGCTTGGCACGGTTCCGCCGATGTTTCACCCGTTGGACACGCAGCGAACCTCATGCTCGATATGAATGTGTGGAATTTTGGCATTCAAGAGGCTTCGGTCTACCTGAATACTCACGAGACGTTGAAGGAAGTGTTTCCCGGCACCCCTGAACTGCGCAACGGCTATATGTGGCCCAACGGCAAGCCGGGGATAGGAGTGGACATAAACGAGAAGCTGGCAGCTCGCTTCCCTGCCCAAGACGTGGGAGGCCGTAAGCTGTGGGGCGATGCCCGCCGCGCCGATGGTACGGTGATTAGACCATAGGCTATGAATTCCCCTAGCGCCGACTAGCACCGCAATAGAAATACCAAAATGAAAATTGAACACATAATCTTTTTAATCCATCCGTGCTGCTACGAGAATCTTGAGCCCGCTGCTATTCGTCGGGATAACCTCTACCTTTTTGTGGAAAGAGAGGAAAAGGTAAAACAGCGATGGCTTCAAGCCCTAGACAAACAGCCGGCAAATACTCTGTTTCTCCAATTGGGAGGTCCCGAATATCTCCAAGAAGCCGCAGTGAAAAACCTTGGCGAAGCTGCTGTTTTCTACCCTCGGACAGTGTTTCCTGAAAATGCCGACCTGAGGGAGTATTACCGTCGTCTCGCGTCCGATTTCCACGATCACGTCTCAATGCACCGGCTAGAGTTGGACGTGGCTACGGTGACATCTGAACTTTGGGGAGAATCGTTTGAGGGGTGTGTTCCCGGCTACGGCGGTGCCTTCGCGGAGTACCTTGGGCTGCAACGTCCTCCTCAACTGCGGTATGAAATGACTGTTTATGACTCTCGTTTCCTGTACGGTGCACGACGATGGGAGGTCATCCCAATTGATAGCTGCGATGTAGAAGCGTGGCTTTTCGAGTGTCACGACGGGACGGGCGCTGCTATGTTTCAGGCGCGCCTGACAGCGCAGTGGGTTGATCAGCGTCGCCTACATCTTCGACTTGATGACCGTCGTTTACAGGTCTGTACCAAGAATGGACACACAATTTGGCCCCAAACGCCGTGGGAAAAAGGGAAGCCGGAGCGCGTGGGTGAGTATAGCATGACGCTCGCAGATTGTAACTGGCGATGGATCCGGGCGATAGGTATGAGTGCTGATGATTTCCGGAAGGTGATAGGTGCTGCTCGTGTCACCACCTGTGGCGACGAGCGCTAGGTAAACTAATGATTGAAATTGGCTTCAAAAAACAGCTTTTGCTTGATGATTATCTCATCGAAAGCATGACCGGTGTTAAGCGGAGGCTCAATCCCGTAACCAAGGTGTTGGTTTTTGATTGATCTGGAATGATACAATTTGAGAATATATATAGACCTAAATCGAGAGGAGAAAGACTATGACAGACGCAGAAAAATATCTGTTCGATGTACACGGTTATCTGGTGATAGAAAATGCCTTGTCACCTGAGGAGGTAGAGGCAGCGAATGCAGCAGTGGATCACCACGCAGATGAGATTAGTATCCGGCCAAATGATCTTGCGAATGGATCTACAACGCTGCGGGGTAAGATGGGACGTGGCGATCTAGGCGGCATGTTGACATGGGAAAAGCCGCACTGCGATGTGTTTCGTCAGATGATCGCTCACCCCAGACTCATGCCGTATCTGGATGAGGTGTTGGGTTCTGGTCCCCGATTGGAGGGACTTGGTATTATCACGATGGACGAGGGAGCGGAAGGTTTCTGGTTCCACGAAGGTGGCGAACCGTTTGATCGTTCACGGGGTTTCCTGTATCGTAATGGTCGTATGTATTGTGGCATGACGAACTTTGCCGTTCAACTGACCGATGTGGGACCTGAAGATGGCGGTTTTGCCTGTTTACCCGGCAGTCACAAGGCGAACTTCCCATGTCCGGACGACATCCGACTCTATCACACATATCAAGATCGAATCGTGACAATCCCCGCGAAGGCGGGTGATGCTATCCTGTTTGTTGAATGTTTAATGCACGGTGGGCTGCCATGGGTCGCCAAGCACCAGCGGCGTTCCGTGATTATCCGCTATAACTCTGGCGTGATGGGTGAGTCACTGATGGGAGAATACACGCCACCACCGTTTTACGATGAACTGACCGAGGGCCAAAAGGCGGTGATTTCTGCACCACACTACCGCAGAGAGGACAAAGGTTCAAGGCTCTACCGAACGCCATAGAGGAGAACAGTATGGGCAATTCTGAACATTGGATTGTATATGAAGGCGACGAAGGACCGGGCACAGGGAAACATATCGTACTTGTGAGTGGCGACGAAGAATACCGATCAGAAGAAGCGCTTCCACTGCTCGCAAAAATTTTAGCCGTCCACCACGGGTTCAAATGCACGGTGCTTTTTGCAATTGATACGGAAACAGGCGAAATCGATCCGGAGGAACAAACAAATATTCCTGGACTGCATAATCTCGAAACTGCGGACATGATGGTGTTATTCACTCGCTTCCGTGAGCTGCCCGATGACCAGATGAGATATATTGTTGATTATACCAACGCAGGTAAGCCGGTTATCGGCTTGCGGACAGCAACGCATGCTTTCAGTTACAGCAGGAATTTACAAAGTCCTTATGCCAAATACAGCTTCAACAGTGAGGAGTTTGATGGCGGATACGGACGCCAAGTTTTGGGGGAAACGTGGATTAACCACCATGGCGACCACGGCAAAGAAAGTACCCGCGGTGTCATCGACGCAGAGATGAGCGAGCATCCCATTTTGAAAGGGGTTGAAGATGTCTGGGGACCAACCGATGTTTATGGCACCACAACATTGGCACGCGATGTGCAAGTGCTCCTCCATGGTCAGGTGCTAGTTGGGAGGGAACCGTCCGATCCACCCAAGCCTGATACCCCTACGATGCCGTTGGCGTGGATCAAGACCTATGCCGGTGACCAAGGGGCGGCATCGCGTGTATTCTGCACTACAATGGGCGCCTCAATAGACCTAGAAAGCGACGGCTTGCGACGCCTGCTGGTAAACGCCTGTTACTGGTGTATGGGATTGGAACATCAGATTCCCGATAAGAACCAAGTTGATTATGTGGACGAATATAACCCTACTTTCTTCGGTTTCGGCACGTTCAAGAGGGGAATGCGCCCGTCCGATTTTAGCCTCTGATTTGAGGTCGAAAAATTTTCGACCATTGGACATCCTAAAGAGGAGATTCGATGGAACTAAGCACTGTAGAGCGCGAAACAAGGAGCTTGAGTCCGGACACACTTGATGCTGCAATTCAGCAGATCAAGATGAACGGTTATGCAGTTTTCGAGGCCGCCTTGTCCGAAGAATTGATTGATGAACTTCGCATGCACTATATGGAACTCTTGAATGAAAATATCGCCAAAAATGAACCGAACCGTGGGGCAAAGCGGTGGCAGATGCACCTTCCGTTTCGAGCGCCCTTTAACCATCCAGATGTGATAAGCCATCCCATAGTGCTATCGGTGATTGACCAATTACTCGGGGAAAACTGTATCTGTCATTATTTGGGAAACAACACACCACTTCCGGGATCGGACTACCAACCTACCCATTCTGACATCCATCAACTTTTTCCGGAGGTAGACACCCCATCACCGGTATACTGTATCGTTTTGGACATTCCATTGGTGGAATTTCGCAAAGAAAATGGGGCGATGGAGATCTGGCCCGGCGGTACCCATTTGATGCCAAGCGGAATTGATGTTGAAAACATATCGAAGATCATGCACTCCGAGCAGATCCTCATGCCGGCGGGTTCGCTGCTCATTCGGGACGCCCGGATGTGGCATCGTGGCACACCCAACGTCTCTGATGAACCGCGTCCGAATATCGCATTGATGTACGCACGTTCTTGGTTCAAGACGATGTACCCACAAATCGGGATCCGGCAGGATATCTACGATTCACTTTCAGATCGTGCCAAACAACTGTTTCGTCATGAGGAAATTGGTAGCGGCGAAGATCCACGCACCAAGATGGAGACTCGTTGGACATAAACAGTGGAACGTGACGGATAACATGTAAGCGGTTAACGGCTAGGAAATAACCAATATGGCGGATAAGCCAAATGTCATTTTCATCTACGGCGATGACCTCGGACGCGGGATGCTCAGTTGCTACGGACAGCAGCATTTTGAGACACCGAATATTGACCGTCTCGCCAGCGAAGGCATGCGATTTAGGCAAGCCTACGGCTGTGCGTTTTGTGCACCGTCCCGCGCTAGCATGATGACAGGGCTGCACGATTGCCACCGGGGTACTTGGACATATACGCAAGGCAGCGTCTACAATAGGCTCAGCACGGGCGAGATGACGCTAGCGCAGATTACGGAACTGATCCATACGACCGGTCTCCAAGCAGAACCCGATGAGGTATTTCTCGCTCAAATTGCCCAAGAAGCAGGCTACGTTACAGGGCAGATTGGCAAGTTAGAGTGGGGCTTTGACACGACAGGGGACAGAATCCGGCGTCATGGCTGGGATTATCATTACGGTTGGTATGATCACGCGCGTTGTCACGGTTTCTATCCCCCCTTCCTCTTTGAAAATGGAGAGCTATCCTACATTCGTGGTAATACACGGGCTGACTGCGGGGTACATCTAGATGGCGAGTCACCTGAGAATGCAGCAATCCGATCTAACCGGAAGGGAAAGGCGGTGTATTCACAAGACATTTTCAATGAAAAAATTATCGCCTTCCTTCGTAAGCACAAGAATAGACCTTTCTTTCTCTATCACCCCTCCCAGTTGCCGCACGGTCCCATTGCTATCCCTGAGATCCATCCAGCCGTAAAGCACAACCCAAATCTGACAGAGTATGAGAAGGAATATGCATCGATGATCCTCAAATTTGATGAGACCGTCGGAATCGTCTTGGACGAACTTGAACGCCTCGGAATTGACGAGCGAACAATGATCGTGTTGTGTTCGGACAACGGCCATGAGGTGTATGCAATGCAGGAGGGACGGACTTCCGGACGGACAGAGGATCTGAACGGCGAGGAGTTTGACAACATCAGAACAAAGTTCTATTCTGAGGCAGGTGGGGATGTGTTCAACGGCAACGATGGCATGGCGGGTTTGAAGTGGTCCAGCTGGGAGGGTGGCACTCGAATCCCTTACCTTGTCCGGTTCCCCGGCGAAATCGATTCTGGGGGTCTGTCAAACCATATCCTCACAAACTACGACTTTATGCCAACACTCGCTGAACTCATCAGAGCAGAGTTGCCGCAAGGCAAAGATGGGATTTCATTCTTACCGACGTTACTTGGAAAAGATGAGGAGCAACAAAGTCATCCGTTCATTGTATATGCTTCTGGACTGGGACCTGCTCTGGTAACGGAGGACAACTGGAAATTGCGCTATATCAACAGCGAGGACCGCTTTCAGCTATATGACCTGAATCAGGATTATCGGGAGGAGTGCGACCTTGCTGCAGCACATCCTGAAATAGTTGATAGACTGAGTACATGGATGCTCAGCGCCTGTGATGGGGATTATCATCATGGGACTCCGGGCGCACATCTTACCACCTACCCCAAATAAATCTCCGGAGAATATCATGAACCCAATGTATCAATTAATAGATATCGAACACGACAACGAAATTGGGGTAATTACCGAAGATCAGGTACAGTTTCTTATCGATAACTTGGAGGAGGAGGGTATTGAGGACCAAGATTATTATATCGACCCAGAATCGCTGAGTTTTTTGGAGCAGAATGACTGTGATGAAGAACTGCTCACAATACTGACGGAAGCACTAGAGGGCAGGTTTAGCATTGATGTGCGCTACGAAGTGATTGCGTGAGTATAGTCTCTGCCCTTTGTAGACATCGGTTTATTATAATTTTCAGATTTTTTTCGTAGCTAGCGCATCCCCTTATTCGTCCCGTCTTAAACGATAGATAGAGATTTTGAAAACTACCCCGTCTAAGCCCACAACCTCATCGGTCTGCGTTGTGTACGTAAACCCATAACGACCGACCCGTTCAAGAAATCCGGAGGCACTAGTTCGGTTAGGCTCGGCAAAGATTGCCTCCCCATCGGGGGTCAGATGCGTTTGAAGCAGCGATAGAATCGGATTCCAATGTGTGTCCTCGTAGATGACATCTGAGGCGAGGATGCGCGAAAATTTGCCCTTCAGGCAGGAGCTATTCCAATCCATCTGCACAAAGGAAGATTGATTGGTACAGCCGTTTTGCGAAGCGTTATATCGAGCAAAGGTGAGTGTGTCTAGCTCATAGTCTGTGAACAGAACGATGCCGCCTTTTCGACACGCCACGATTCCCGCGAGTCCAAACCCACAACCAATCTCTAAGACCCGCTGCCCCTCAAATCCATCACTCAAGTCAAGATAGCGGGCTAGACCGATCGCAGAGGGCCATAGGTAAGTCCAATAGGGGAGGTGAAGCGTCCCACACTGATCCTCCTTACTCAATGTATCCAGCAACTGATCTGGATCGTCAATTATCGCCATGCGGATTTTGTTGGCGATCAGGGGGATGGTTGTTTCCCCAACGGGATAACGACTCTTAATCTGCTGAAATAGTATTTGAGGGGACATCAATTCAACCCACGTCTGACAATTAGATTAACGAACCTATTGCTCGCCCATCTCCGCAAGTAACCGACTCACCACCTGCTTTTGATGTTGGAAACCTGCCATCTGGAGTAGTTCGTAAACCTCCTCTGGCAACTTGTCTCGATGTTCCTCAATGGGGCCATATCCGGGCGACCAAGAGGCGTAGGACGTACTGTAACGGACAAACACAGTGCGACGTGGTTCGTCGAGCGTCCAGCGCCGTGCGCCGTGACAGAGCGCCTCTGTAAACAGAACGACATCCCCAGCACTCACACTGACGTTTGCAACTGTCGGTGGACCGTCGTAAATGTTCACACGGTCCGGTATAGGGAAGTTCGATTTGTGGCTACCGGGAATGCAGACAAATCCTGTACCGACTGGCACATCCACTAGTGATACCCCGGCGTTAAGAAAGGTAGCAAATACCTCTCCATTAGCGGCTTGGTAGTCGTTGGCTGGATTGCGGATTCCGCCGGAGAACCCACCGTGAAAGCCAATGTCGTCGGACTGCTTCGTGTTTCGGACAAGCGCGACTGAAAGCAACTGCGGGGAGTTTCCTGTCAGAGCAAGCACCGCTCGCATAATTTCCCGATTGAGAACGAGACGTTGGAAAACTTCATCCGCATACGGGACGTTATTAATCGATCGCGGTGTAGTCGGCTTCGTGTTCACATCACGATAGCTCTTTAACGGTGGTGGCAATTCACTATCATCCAAGGCGTGCCAAGTATCGCACAGTTCGACCATTCGTTTTACATCTTCCTTCGGAACGGCACCCTTGAGGACCAGATAACCGTGTAGATCGAACGACCATTTTTCTTCTTCAGTCAGCATGAAGTATTTCTCCGTTTGCTCAATCAGATTTTGATAGTAAAACTAGGGTGGCAACCCTGTTATTTTGAGGAATTGTTGATAGGCCTGATCCCAGCCCGCTGAGCTCTGTGGCTCATACGTGATGACGTTGAAGGACCGGTGGATAACCTCCCGCGCCTCAGAAATGGATCCGATTAAGCCACATGCAATTGCTTGAACTGCAATATTTCCGATTGCTGTTGCCTCTATAGGACCTGCAATGACCGGTGTCCGAGTCGCATCTGCGGTAAACTGGCAGAGGGTCTGATTTTGCGCTCCGCCACCCACAATATGGATGACCTCAATTGCCCTGCCGTGGACAGCTTCCAACTTTTCCAGAACCCACCGATATTTAAGTGCGAGGCTTTCTAAGGCACATCGGAGAATCTCTCCTGCGTCCGATGGAGGGGGTTGTCCTGTGTGCTTGCAGTAGTCAACGATACGAGTTGGCATGTCGCCGGGAGGTAGAAACACATCGTCATCGGGATCAATTAGTGCGCCGAAAGGTTGTGCGCCCTCAGCAAGTTCCGTTATCTGAACATAGGACATTTCGTCGCCTGCTTGTGCCCATGTTCGCCGGCATTCCTGCACAAGCCAAAGGCCCATGATATTTTTGAGAAAACGGAATGTGTCCTCTACCCCACCCTCATTCGTGAAGTTGAGGGCAAGCGCCCAATCAGTGACAATCGGTTCGGGAACTTCTATGCCCATCAATGACCATGTGCCGGAGCTAATATACGCCCAATTATCTTTTTGTGCCGGCACAGCGGCGACCGCTGAACCGGTGTCGTGACAGGCTGGGGCAATAACAGGTATTTCGGATAGCCCTGTCTCTGCTGCAACAGAGGGCAGCAACGTGCCAAGCTGTGTCCCCGGTTGTACAACCTCTGGAAGGATTTCGGAGGGCAAATTGAGTGCGGTGCAAATTTCTGTGGACCAATCCTTCTTTCGCGGATCGTAAAATTGCGTCGTTGTTGCATTAGTAAATTCACACACTTTTCGTCCTGTCAACCAGAAGTTAAAGAGATCTGGAATCATCAGAAATGTCTCGGCAGCGTCAAGTATCGAGGATCTGTGCACAACCATTGACAGCAACTGATAAAGTGTGTTAATTTGAAGAAACTGACAGCCACTTCGCTCGAAGACTATCGCACGATCCATACGTCGAAAAGCCTCTTCCAGCATGCCGTCGGTGCGTGAATCGCGATAGTGATAGGGGAGCCCAAGCAGCACATCATCCTTGCCGAGTAACCCGAAATCAACACCCCATGTGTCAATTCCAATGCCGCTGAGGTCTGTGTTTCTTTGTGCACACATCGAAAGAGCGGCTTTTATATCGTTCCACAGCCGCAACACATCCCAGTGTAAGCTATCTAATACGCGGACACCCCCATTTGGAAAGCGATGGAGTTCTTCTAGATTGAGCCGTGCCCCATCGAACTGTCCTAGGACGGCGCGTCCACTTTCTGCGCCGAGATCGAATGCCAAGAATTGTTGTGATGCTCCCATTTCATCCCTCATTGTATAGTTAATTCAAAGCCGGTATTATATGACGCCTACAGAGGGAAGTCAAATTTTTGTTTCGTTCTTGGTGGTATTGATGTATAATATGTTAGCGGCATAAGATGGAAGTATCGCTCTTATACTACTTAGGAGTTACGCAGTTGGCTTTAAGGTGTAAAGTGGTTCAGCGAGATAAGCCCGCACAGCCTCTCTGATAATAGAGACTTTAGCTTCAAACCAACTGGTACCTGTGAAAAACCGGTGTCGCTCAATGCGTAGAAATGCTCTCAATGCGAGTCCAATATGATTCCGTTGTGCCACCGCCTTGCGCGCAAAACACCTTTCAACGCCAACAAATTGCTTGATACCTCGATGATATTCTTCAATTGCCCAAGACAACTCAGCATATTTGAGTCGAAACATATCGTTCATTGATAGGTCACTGGTTGCCCAGTATTCAATGTTACCGTTTGGGGAGACAATCTTGAACACTTTAATTAATCCGTATCCCTTCAGATGAACGATAGTGCCTTTGTTGCTAATCGGTAGGTGGTTAACCGGTTGATTACCTTGTCTATCTAAGTTGACTTGTCGATTCGACTTCAATTGGGTCAACCAGTGCCATTGATACTTTTGAATTGTCTTTAGATTCTTCAAGCTACTGTACCAGCTGTCAAACACGACACACTCCGGAGCAAATCCTCTATCATGAGCAGTGGCAATCAGTGCTTGGAAATGGTCATTTTTGGTCAAACCATCATGGTCTTTATTATACAAGCGATAGTCACAAGGAATGTGGCTGTCACCATCCGTCCACATCAGCGTAATGAGGTTAATTCCTGAAACGACTTGTTTGTGTTTGCCTGACCAATGCCGGGTGACAAGGTCCATCTTTTGGGCATACGGTTTGTCAAGCGTTGAGTCGTCTATGACTAAAACGCCTTGGGCTTTGTTAACGCAAGGTGCTGCCTCGTTCCACAAGGCTTCTGAATCAGCAGGCAGTCGATACAGCAACCGATTCAATGAGTCATGGGCGGGCGGATTATCGTCTGGAGGTTGCACGCGGGCCGCCTCTGTACAACTGTAGGCACTCGGTGTGGCTATCACAAAGTTGATGTAGTCATATTCGGTACATTTGGCTGGATTCATAAACACTATTATAACCTATTTGGATGCTCAACTGCGTAACTCCTAACTACTTACGAATCTATTGATGATGGAAAAATAAATGCTTAGAAATTTATTCAGTAGGAAAACAGAGGATTTATCGGAAGAACAGGAAAATAAGGTTGAGGAATCTTCAACGGAACCGTTGGCAGCCGAAGCAACACCTGAAAAGGAAGGTAGCTGGTTTAGTCGCCTCAAAGACGGGTTATCCAAGACCCGAAATAACATCCTTGGGCAGATCTCCGGATTACTACGCGTTGGCAGAACAATTGATGAAGAACTCATGGAGGAGATTGAGGAAATTCTGATCCAAGCCGATGTCGGTGTCAACACCACGCTCGAACTGATGGACAATGTACGCGAGGTTGTCCGAGAGAAAGGGCTCAATGATGCGTCAGAATTAGCAGATATTCTCAAGCAGGAGATGCTGAAGCTGCTTGGTGAAGACACACCGATCGGGGTTGATGGGGGACAACCGCATACGATTTTGGTGCTTGGCATCAATGGTGCGGGCAAAACAACGACCATCGGTAAGTTAGCACATCGCTTCAGATCCGAGGGGAATCGCGTGATTGTTGCTGCGGGAGATACCTTCCGGGCAGCGGCGGCAGACCAGTTGGCAATCTGGTGCGATCGCGCCGGTGTTGAACTGATCCAAGGTGGTGAAGGCGCGGATCCTGCATCGGTCGTTTTTGATGCCATTGAGGCGGCAAAATCTCGACAGGCGGATCTGCTTATCGTCGATACTGCTGGCAGGCTTCACACAAAGAAACCGTTGATGGATGAATTGTCCAAGATTGGGCGGGTGATGGGACGTGCTATCCCAGAGGCACCCCATGAAGTACTGCTTGTGCTTGATGGAACAGCAGGGCAGAATGCGATTATGCAAGCAAAGGTTTTCAACGAAGCAGTGCCGATCACCGGCGTTGCTGTCACGAAGCTAGATGGCACAGCAAAGGGTGGGATTGTTATCGCAGTAAAACAGGAGATTGGTGCCCCGGTCAGATTAATTGGGATTGGTGAAAAGTTGGACGACCTCCGCGATTTTGTTGGACGCGATTTTGTTGAAGTTCTGTTTGAACGAGAGGAAGTTGTGAAGACTTAGTTGAAGACAAAATGACAGAAAATAGGTAGGAATAGATTGGCTATCTAGTCGTTTTTTTACCAATTAAAATGGACGCATGAACTTATCAATAGAGAACCTGAATTATGCGAAGCCTTTTAGATTTTGAACAACCGTTACTCGAATTAAATCAATATGCCGCGCAGCTGAAGGCATTTGCTGAAGTACATCCTGAACTAGATCTCACCAAAGCGATTGACGCCCTTGATGAGAACACAAAAGACCTCACAAAGCAAGCCTTTCAGAAAGTATCACGATGGGATAAAGTATGGCTGTCACGACACGCAGAACGCCCACAGGCGTCCATCTATATTGAGGCAATGCTTGAAGATCCGATTGAGCTACACGGTGATAAACTGTATGCTGATGACCGGGCATTAATTGGTGGATTCGCTTGGTTCGACGGACGGCCTGTTGTTTACCTCGCCCAGCAAAAAGGAACAAACATCAGGGAACGTCAAGAGATGAACTTTGGGTATACCCGTCCGGAAGGATACCGCAAGGCACGACGTTTGATGCTCCTTGCGGAAAAATTCAATCGTCCTTTAATCTGTTTTGTCGACACACGCGGTGCACATTATGACGCCGAATCGGAGGAACGCGGACAATCAATAGCGATTGCGGAGAATCTCGCTCAGATGTCCACATTGCACGTCCCGATTATTGTTGTGGTCATTGGTGAAGGGGGCAGTGGGGGCGCGTTAGCTATCGCTGTTGGAGATCGTGTCTTGATGATGGAGTACGCTATTTACTGTGTCGCTGCACCTGAAGTATGCAGTAGTATAGTATGGAAAGATGAGGGAGAGCGCGCTCCGGAAGCCACAGAAGCCTACAAACCAACAGCCGAAGATCTGTTGAAATTTAGTGTGATTGACGAGGTTATCCGTGAGCCGCTTGGTGGCGCCCACCGGGATATCGAACTTGCAGCGAGACGCGTCAAAAACGCCATTCGGAAGCATCTCAGAGAACTGATGGAGGTTGATACAGATCTCTTGATTGAACAACGGTGCGAACGCTATCGAAAAATTGGGGTTTTCGGTGAGTCATGAAAATCCGAACCGTAACCGTAGGAATACCGGATGCTTTTTCGCATGAACAGCTGCAACTCGCAATGGACTTTAATCGACGTTGCCAGAGCCATTTTGAAGCGAGCGGATACGAGGTTCAGACCACGCGGGTGAGCAGTCAGGCATGGGACGCAATCTCTAGTGCAGATCAGGTCCTTGAATTAGATCGCCATGTTATTGAAGCAGGGGGTGAGTTTTTTAGTTTAGGCACGATTTTTCCCCACCTACCGCAAACACCTGCCCATCTCGCTATTGTTTCGGACATCATTTCTCAAAGCCACACCCTTTTCACATCAGCTACATTGACAACCCCTGACCAACAAATTAGTTGGGAAGCAGCTGAAAAGACGGCAGCAGCCATACAGCAGATTGCCTACAAAACCGATGGCGGACTTGGCAATCTACGCTTTGCAGCGACAATGAATTGCCCGCCTAACACTCCCTTTTTCCCCGCTGCCTATTGGCGAGACAAAGGGTTCAATTTCGGGATTGGTTGGCAGGCTGCGGATCTTGTTCATGAGGCGTTTGTTGAGGCACCGAATTTAGAAATTGCGCGAGAACGCCTGAAAACATTAATGGAACGCGAAGGGAAACAGATTGTTGCCCGAGCCGAAGAGCTTGCGAAGGAAGCTGGAATTCGGTTTGTAGGGTTGGATGTCTCGCCCGCTCCGATGGGTACTGAGAGCATTGGTGGCGCAATTGAGACACTATCGCCCGGCAGATTTGGCGACGGCGGCACACTCACTGTCGCAGGTGCAATTACACGGACGCTCGATTCGCTGAACTTGCCACGATGTGGCTACTCGGGCTTGATGCTCCCAGTTCTTGAGGATGAAGTATTAGGAAACCGTAGCCGTGAGGGGTATTTTAACCTAGATAGTTTACTGCTCTACTCTGCCGTCTGTGGCACTGGTCTCGACACGATTCCAATTCCCGGCGACGCTTCCGTGAATCAAATATGCGCCATCCTTACCGATGTGGCTTCTCTTTCGATTCGATGGGGAAAACCCCTCTCTGTGCGCCTGTTTCCTGTACCCGGCTTGAGTGCCGGGGAATTTACTCGCTTCAATTCCCCCTACCTGACCAATACCACGGTTATGGAATTGTGATGAATATGGCACAAAAAAAACCGTGGCTAACAGTCAGGTCGCCACGGTTAAATGTTTTTTCTGGTCGCGCTAGGTGAAACTGATACGGTTTTTAACAGATTAAGCCAAAGCAACAATGGGAATCTTCCACTGATCTGCCTGTTCGCAAAGTGCGGATTGATTCATAACAAACGTCCGTCCTGCTTCAACAGCGAGCACGCTTCCGGAAACTGCCTGCAGAGTTTTTAGCGTTTGATCTCCGACTGTTGGCACATCAACGCGAAAATCGTGGTCGGTCGCCGCAGCTTTGGCAACGACGACCCCTTTACCGCCAAGTGTCCCACCCCGTTTTATGGCTTCATCCGTTCCCTCAATGGCCTCAATCGCGACTGCCATCATATTCTTTACAATAACAGTCTGTCCTATTCCCAGATCTGCGACCTGTCGTGCCAGTTGCATCCCGTACTTGACATCATCCCACTGGGATTGGGTGGGCTGTCTCTTTGTCAAAACGCCTTCTTGGGGCATCAACCCACTTAAAAATTGATGCTGTTCAACCACAGTAATTCCTTTCGATTCAAAGTTTTCAATCACTGCAGCAACGATCGCACGGGTGCCTTTATTGCGATTTCTTGCCAGAATCTTGATAGCCGTGGGATCTACTAGGAACGGGCGGAAGAGGATGCTTGTATCAATTTTTCCGATAATGGCGAGTTCTCGGACACCTGAATCGAGCAGCGTCCTTGTTATCTTCTGAATTTGACCAATGCCAAATGAATAGGTTTCTGAGGCAATATTGTTAAGTTGTTCGGAGGCGGGTTGAGTGATATGAATAACAATCGGCGTCCGGTCCTGTTCTAATGCTGCTCGCGCGAGCAGTAATGGTAAGTCGCCAGCCCCAGCAATAAGTCCAAGTTTTTTCAATGCTGTCCTCTTGGATCTATTCGTTGTTAAACGCCGATTCCTCGATTGGAGTTCTCAATAAAATTCAGGAGATATTCCACCTCTGCGTCCGGTTCACCGTCGCTTCTTACCTGTTCGATCGCCTCTGTAAGATTAACTTTGCTGCGGAATAAAGTGCGGTAGGCGCTCTTGAGATGGCTAATAGTTTCAAGCGAGAGCGATGCCATTGGGTGAACTTGTGATGTGCCAAGTCCGACAATATTTAGGCTGCGCACACGCGCCGGATGTCCATCAGCCACAGTAAACGGCGGCACATCTTGCACGAACTTCGAGCATGCGCCAACCATTGCCATTTTGCCAACGCGAACGAATTGGTGAATGGCAGCGTGGGCACCGATCCGTGCATCATCTTCAATAAGGACATGTCCCGCAATTGTCGCGAAGTTCGCCATAATAATTCGACTGCCGACAACTGTGTCATGTGCAATATTTACCCAGTTCATGAGCAAGTTGTTATCACCAACGATGGTTGCACCATCCTCCGTCGTGGCTCTAGAAATCGAGACGTATTCACGTAGGACATTTCTATTGCCAATTCGGGTATAACTTCGCCAACCGCCATACTTGAGGTCCTTTGAAGGATTGCCGATTGTAGAACCGAAAAAGACTTGGCACTCTTCACCGATGGTCGTCCACCGGTCAATCTGGACATGTGGCCCAATCACAGTTCCACGACCGATCTGCACATCCTCACTTACTATCGAGAAAGGACCGACTTCAACATTTTCGTCCAATTCGGCTTTCGGATGGATGATGGCAGTTTCATGAATCTTTGTCACCGCTGCTCTCCTTTTCTAGTACGCGGCTCCATTATCCCGCTGATTCCTGTCCCAGTGCGATTGATAATTCCCCTTCCGCGGCAAGTTGATCGCCGACATACGCTTTGCCGCCAAGCCGTGCCCAGGTCCGGCGCCGCCGAAGAATTTCGATTTCCAGCCGGAGTTGATCGCCCGGCACAACCGGTCGTCTAAACTTGGCTTCCTTAATTGACACAAAGTATCCAACCTGTCCTTCAGCTCCCAATTCCTTTAACAGCAGCCATGCTCCAAGCTGCGCCAACGCTTCCATTTGTAGGACACCGGGCATGACGGGTTGTTCGGGAAAATGTCCCTGAAAAAAAGGCTCGTTAAAACTAAGATTCTTGATAGCAACCGCGCGTTTACCGTACTCCACTTCGATAATCCGATCCAACATACACATCGGATAGCGGTGTGGCAATACTTCCAGAATATCCAAAATTTCAATAGGCTCTTGTTGTTGTATCAGGCCCTTCTCTGCCATTGATAAAATTAGTTGTGCATGAAGGGTATGTCCCGACTTTAGTGCGACGACTTGGGCTTGAGGGAGTTTACCGACTAGGTATAGGTCACCTATTAAATCTAACATTTTGTGTCGGACAAATTCATTTGCGAACCTTAGCTCACTGCTAGTGCTTCCATCATCCTCGATTACAAGGACGTTATCATAACTTGCTCCCTTACCAATACCTTGTCCTCTGAGTAACTCGATCTCGTCAGCGAAACAGAAACTGCGCGCAGGAGCAATTTCATTCACGTAAGTTTCTGGATCTATCGTAAGAGTGGCAACTTGAGCAGGCAGCTTCGGATGATCATACACAAGGGAAACTTGAAAGGAATCCGCGGGGAGTAAGATAAGTTGTTTGTCTTCGTCATAAGCGGCGAACGGGTCTGCCAACTCAATGGGAACGCGTGGGGCGTCTTGTTGGATTATCTCTGCCTGCTGGAGGATCTGAACATACGGTAACGCACTGCCATCTAACGCTGGACACTCCGGGGCATCAATATCGATTCGCAGGTTATCGACGCCCATGCCGGCTAACGAGGACAGCAGGTGTTCAACGCTGTTGACCTCTGCATCCCCGGCACGGAGGCTCGTACAGCGGGGAATGATTGCCTGATAGTTCTCAGGGCAAACTTGCACTATCGGTTCATCAGGCAGATCGGTCCGGTGAAACACAATGCCGTGATCTGCGGGTGCAGGCTTGAACGTGAGGTTGACTGGCTCACCAAGCATTAAGCCTGTTCCTGAGATAGTTACCTCATTCTGAATAGTTTGTTGTGAAGCCAAAAGGTGTATGCCCTTTCGTTTAGTTGGAGATTAATGATTGTTGGCTGAAGTGTTCGTTCATTCCTAGTTGAGATCTAATCGGTAGTTGCAGGTGTGTTGCCTATGTGTTCAGATTTTTTCAATCACCAGTCCGCCTGCGATTCCGCCTTATCTTATTGATCATGTTTTGATGTTCTCTTAGTGTCTTTGAAAAATGATGCCTACCATCACCTGTAGCGACGAAGTACATATAGTCAACCGAAGCCGGGCGAAGGGCTGCTAGAATTGAAGCCCAACCCGGATTACAAATGGGCCCCGGCGGTAATCCCTCATAAAGATAGGTGTTATAGGGCGAATCAACTCGAAGGTCTGCTGCTCTGGGTGGTCGATCAGGATTTCCCAAGCCGTAGAGCGCAGTTGGATCCGCTTGAAGTTTCCAACCGCGGCGCAAACGGTTATGAAAAACGGCAGACACTAAAGGACGTTCATCAGGAGCTCTCGCTTCCGCCTCAATAATAGAAGCCAGAGTAATTACTTCATGTTTAGAGTATCCGAGTGCCTTGGCCTCTTCAGTGAACTCAACCGTCCATCGTTGTTTGAATTCATCAAGCATGATTTCCAAGATTACCTGTGGTGTTGCTCCATCAGGGAATTGGTATGTATTTGGAAATAGGTAGCCCTCCAGTGTTTTCGCTTCAATTTTATATTTGTGCAGCCATTTTGAATCGCAGACAACTTGCTTGAAAGCGGCTGCCGTGCCAAATCCGGCTTTTTCCCAGCGTTTCGCAATTTGCGCCACCGTTAAACCTTCAGGAACCACAAATTGTTGGGTGACCACCTTCCCTGTTTTGAGATGGTCGATAATCTGTGGTATAGTCATTGCCCCACTGAGACGATAGGTGCCTACCTGCAACCGATGGCTCGTGCCACTAAAGTGAGTAACAAAAAGGAAAACCCATCGATTGTGAATTAAATTATTTTGGGCAAGCTGATCTGCTATTGCCTGTGAACTCATGCCACGGACAATTTTTAGCTCTATCGGTTTGGCATTTGCAGCCACAGGAGATAGATAGCGTACCATGTAGAATATCGCTATCAAGATTGCAAAATTACTGAGTATTGATATGCCAAAGAAAGCGATAGAAATGTACCACCGGGCACTTCGTCGAATATCTAGTAATGTCATTGCGGTTTATTCCAAAAAGTCAAGTAATTGTAAATCGGTGTATTAATTGGAGCGGATGAGCACCAATCTGTTAACGATATCATTCACAGTTATGGACTTGACCTTTTCCGCGTGAACTGCATAATTCTTCCAGATATCCCTCAAGGATTAGCACAGCGGCAACCTGATCGATAACCTGTTTCCGTTTCTTACGCCGTGTTTTGGTCCCTCGCAAGATTTGTGCTGCTTCAAAGGTGGTAAAGCTTTCGTCCCAGAAGGCAATTGGCAGATTAACTTGCTGCTCCAGCTTTTCTGCAAATTGTTTAATCTTTTTTGCTTGAATGCCTGTTTCACCATCAAGTTGAAGCGGAAGTCCCACGACAATCTGTTCGACGTTGTGAGCGGCAACTAACTTTTGTATCTCTGCCAACACAGCTTTTCTACTTCTGCGTTGAATCGTGCAGAGGGGATGGGCAGCAATCCCTAATTCATCGCTGATGGCTACACCAGTTCGGGCATCGCCAATGTCTAAGCCAAGAATTATCGACATGATGGTAAAACATGATTCATAATTATAGAAGTTAGATGACCGCGATTATCACTAGCATTCACTTGTGGGTCAATAATGGTTCTGTCTGTGCCTTGAGGTGATTAATATTTGGATGATAGCATTCATCGAATTTGATGTCAAGTCCAAAGACATAAACGCATAGGGCAATCGCATGTGAGTTTTTAGAATAGTGTAGCCAAAACAGTCGTTAAGTAGTCGGTGTCCCACGCGGCTTTCAATCGCTTGGTGGCAACCCCGACCTTGGCTGATTTTTCTCCCTTGAGCAGGTTGAGTGCAATCCGCCGGAGTATGGCGAAGTTTTGACTGCCATTTTCTTTGCGAATGCGACACCCATCTTCATCAAAAGCAACATCTAACACCCAATGACAACAGTTTTCAATCGACCAATGGGTTCGGATAGCCGCAAGCAATTGGGTGGCATCTGTCGATAACGAGGAGATATAATATCGGGATTTCACCGTCGTCTGTCCATTATGTTCCCGCTCGGCAGTGACTTTAACCACTGAACTGAGATTGGCAAAGGTTTGACTGCCTCTGAGGGGTTCAATCAAAGCCGGGTCAGAAACGCTGATAGCGGTTCGGGTCTCAATCCGACCATGGTCGCCATCAACGGTCTGAGCAGTGTTGGTCTGCACATCGGGTAACCGATTATCGGCAATGCCATCAAACAACAGTTCGGCATCTTCGTACAGTTGCCCTTGATTCGCTTTCAATGCGAGCACATAATCCGCATCACCATCGACGATCTGTTGAGCAATCTGTGGGTGACACCCCATTGCATCGGTGGTCACAATACAACCTGAGAGCGTCAACAACTCCAGCAGTTGCGGTATGGCGGGTATCTCATTGGAATGGTCAGCGACTTTCAGTTGTCCCAATGTCACCGATTGGGAGGACGCCCACGCACTGACAAGCCGAATCGCACTTTGGTCGGTCGCAGTATCATAAGACCGACGTAGGTGTTTACCATCAACAGCAACCACTTGACCGTCTGTCACTTGTATAACCTGTTTTAGCCAATTGATGAAACAGTGCTCAAACTGAACCGAGTCAAGTAAACCAAACACCCGACTAAAGGTGTCGTGCGATGGGATACCGTGAGCTAATTTCAATACCTTAGACAGCCACTGCGATTTCGCATGACCAAACGATTCAACCGCCACCCAGCTATCGGCACCACAGATGACCGCACAGATGGCTATCACAACCATATCCAGCAGTTTATGACGTATCCGACTCTTATCTGTTCGAGGGTCGGGTAATTCGGAAAAATGGGATTCAATTGAAGTAATGGATTTATCAGACATGTCTGCGACTCCTTTGCTTTGAGGATACCTTATACATTACCTCAATTTACCCCATTGTCAAACACTATTTTTTATATGCGATTCCCCTACATAAACGCAGGAACCTCGGAATGCGTGACGAGAAAAGTATTGATGTGAAATCAAATTTAGGTTAGAATCATAAAAACACACATTTTTGGCTAACTATCAGCACCTTCTTTCGCAAAATGTCCGATAACTAATCTTATCGGACATTAATTCCCCAAAAAATATCCGATAAGTGAAACGAATTCCAAAATCACGGCGTTCTAACCCGCATAAACACTGAATTCCTAAAAAAAATGTCCGATAAGGAGACGCAAAAATGGATGATTTATTACAGGATTATCGCGATTATCTTTATGATCAGGATAAGTCCGAGCAGACTGTCAAGGCGTACATGGCAGATCTCACCTCATTTTCACGTTGGTTCCAACAGACTACTAGAGAACCACTAGACCTTGAACACGTTACCCCGATGGAGATAATCGACTATCGAAACGCAATGCTGGACTGGGGTAAGAAGCCATCAACGATTAATCGTAGTCTTATCAGTATTTCCAGCTTCTGCCAGTGGGCACAGCAAAACGACCTTATTCCGAGCAACCCTGCTGAAGGTGTGCGGAGTGTCGCAGAAGAACCACTCGCTCCACGAGCGTTGGAGCGCAAAGAGCAACTGGCGTTATTAAGGGCGGTCCGCAAGTCGGACAATTTAAGGGATTTAGCGATTATTACAATGCTGCTGCATACCGGCATGCGTGTTGGCGAACTTTGCAATTTAAGAGTTTCCGATATTAGAATATCGACACATAGTAATATGGTTACTGTGCGTGAGGGCAAGGGAACGAAACGGCGCAATATCCCTTTAAACTCAACTGTCATAAGTGTTTTGAAGGATTACTTAAAGTCATTAGATACCGACGAACACGTAGTATTGATAACAGGTCCAAACCCTGAGAAGGAGCGATTCTTGTTCTATGGACAGAAACGAATGCCGCTGACAGATCGTGGTGTTCGCTATATTATACAGAAATATGCCTATAATGCAAAAATAGAACATCTGTCTCCGCATGTATTTAGACATACCTGTGCTAAAAACCTTATTGACGCTGGACAATCTATTGATAGAGTTTCAAAAATATTAGGACATTCAAATGTGAACACAACCGCAGTTTATACAATTCCTACCGAAAGAGATTTGCATATTACTATGGAGAGTATTTCATGGGAGTAGTATTATTTTAAATACAGCACCTTCTATATTCTAAATATAATTTTACTGGACATTTGTATGTTTTTAATGGTATTCTATGTATAGTAATTTGGGCATTAGTTTTGGCATAGTTTTAAACACTGTTAATTTCGAGGTTTCCAATGAAAGAATATCGCCAACCGAAAGACTCATTAAAAAAACAGATAAGCCTATTGCTTCCTCTTGATATTTATGAGGGGGCAAAACGGGACTCTCAGAAGTATAGCCGTTCGATGGCATATCATATCGTTGAAACACTTCGGGTTACGTTTGACAAATCAATCCAAGAAATACAAGCAGAACGAGAAGAAGCAGCTAAGATGACGATCCTTCAACAGATGAAACAGCAGTCAGAAGATGACGGTAAGTCAGAGGAGTTTCTCCAAACACTAGAAACGGTATTCAACCGGTTTGCAAAAAAGAAACGAGCGGAAGATTTTACGGAGGATTTCCAAGAAGATGTTAAGACCTTTGCCGCCATGATGCTGGAAACCAAGGGTGAAGCGTAGAGCGTGTAAAATTAGGCGTTTATACTATAAGGAGAACCGAATATGGCAAAATATCGTGCAGGAGTTATCGGTCTAGGTTGGATGGGAATGCTTTATGATATGGCAGAAAGAATCGGCGATTTGTTCAACATTGATGACGTCGATCGCCCAACGCCCGAACTGGAAATTCATCGCAAAATTTTCCACCATGATCACCCCGGCAAGGAAGGTTTGCCTACTAGTTACTCAGAGGCATTCTGGAACCGTCCGGAGGTAACTTTGGTCGCTGCAGCGGATCGTGACCAGAAACGCTTAACGGCATTTCAGGAACGTTATGACATCAACTCGCTCTACACCGATGCGGTTGAGATGCTGCACACCGAGAAGCTTGATCTCGTCGCCGTTGCCACGAACGTTAAAGGACGGGCTGACCTGACCTGTTTGGCAGTCGAGAACGGCGCAAAGGGGATTGTAACAGCCAAACCGATGGCACACACGCTTGAGGAGGCTGACCGAATGGTCAAAGTGTGCGCCGATGCCGGTGTGCCGCTCAACTGTGGTGCTATTTCAACGACCCATCCGTCATTCGCAAAAGCAAAAGAGTTAATTATGAACGGTGCAATCGGTGACATCCTCTCCATTGAAGCACCGCGACCTGGCGCACAGCATCAGAGTTGGTCCTACTTCTTGGATAGCTTGCCCGCGTGGGTTATCGGTATCGGTGATACGGAGCGGCGTGGTACTGGCACGGATGAATTCCGGGGACCCGGTGGCAGTGACGAATTCACCGGTCAAGGGATCGCGGTTACGGAAGATGAGTTGGCGGTTTATTTTCGGCCGGGCGCACCCCACCTCCGCGTAACTGGCTCCACTGGTGAGATAGTTATTCCCTCAATGGCGACCGGGTTTAAGTTATGGCAAGATGTCGAAACAGCTGCCGGTGTCCACCGGGTGGAAACACCGTGGCCTGATCCGCAGTTTGTCGGTCCCTACGGTTCAATCTACGGGTTAGCAGATGTGATAGATTGCATGGAAGGCAGGCTAGATGAGCCTAAAAACTCGGGCAGAAGGGTTGCGATAGCGATTGAAGTCGAAATTGCGCTCAAACAATCCTCGGCACGAGGTGGAGCGCGGGTAGATCTGCCGTTGGCAGACAGATCTTTGGGACTCAATTATGATTGGTTCCGGTAGGTTCAGCGCAAGAACGTCTGACTTCAGACAGCTTCTCTGGCTGGATCAGTAGGTTAGCGCTCACGCAGGTATCTGTGACCAAAGAACGCGCCGATACCGATAAGTATCAGGGCAATTACCACTTTCACAAGCCACAAACGCGGTGTATAAAGGATAGAAATTAACAGCAAAATCGCCACGAGCAATACGAGGAGGGCCGTGTACGCTCTCTCGAATTGCTTGGCTTTCTTAGTGTCTTCTGAATTTCCCATTGTGCGTCCTTTCACCAGAGTAGGATAAAGAGCAGATAGCAAGCAATGGCAAGGTAGATAATTGCCCACAATCCCGGACGTTGAAACCAGCGTAGACCCGTTTCTGGCACTTCAAAAGGATATTTGGGGCGAATTGGTGCTTCCCGCAATGTTTTCTGCAGCCATGTACCTTCAAGCACTTTCAATCGATTTGCCATCAGTTCTCGGAGTTCCATTGTTGCCTCGTCTTGGGCATAGACTAGTCCTTTTATCGCTCCCTCATTTACGGGACCGCGCAACAGATCGATTACCTTTGAAGCAATTAGCATTGTTCCTGCCGGTAGTATCAAATTCCACAGATAAGCCCACCAAGTGCTGGTATACCAAACAGGTAGTGCCCAACCCTTCGCGTCCGCTATAATCGCTGATATACCGTAAATAAGCCCTACTACAAGTCCGATAATACCTGTCCCACGATGAACTCGGGTGAAAACACCCATCAAGATGACCGTCATGAGTGGTACTTGGATTGCTCCAGCCAAACGTAGATAGAACAGTACCATCCCACCTTTAAGGAACGGCACATACAAAAACCCAAGTAAAATAATAAAAGGCACCGTTATTCTACCCACTCGGGTATAGTGAGCATCGGAACCATCTTTTACAATGAATCGGGCGTAGATATCCCGGACAAATAGACTTGAGATACCGATGCCAATAGAGTCGAAGGTTGAGTATCCGCCAGCAACCAGTCCAGCTAGCACCAAGCCAATTAAGCCTGTGGGAAGATAGCTCTTCAGCATCAGGGGATAGGCTTGATCGCTCATCTCTAATGCGGGAAAATCCGCCCGTGCTAGAGGTCCTAAACTCACGTTAAACCACAGGCAGACCGCCGTTGCGACGCTAGCAACCAGGGCTGCCATCTTGAAATCCCATTCGGAACGTGCGCCCAAAAATCGGATGGTTTCGTATTGATTAATCAACACATACATCGTTAATACGACGATAAGTCCGAAAACGACCAACAGGGGCGGCACTCCAGGCGGGGAATATCCCCCCACATGTAGCAGCGTTTCAGGTAGATTAGCGTCTATTCCAAGAAGTTTTTCATTCAGCCCCTTCCAACCGCCGGCTTTCACCCACACCACACCCCAAAGGACAAAGGCTGCCACGATCATGCTAACGCTCTGCAGCGCGTCGGTAACAACCCCCGCTTTCAATCCGCCTCGGACGATATATAGAATCGCAGTGAACGCAACAGCCACGACAATCAGCCAACTCCAGACCCTCTCAATATCCGCCACGATATTAAGGACGAGAAAGGTAGAAAAAAAGATATTACCCAATACATTGGTCCGGGACTGGATGTTTATTAAGACAGAAAGGAATCGGGCTGCAGGACCAAAACGGAATTCAAGCCACTCCGCATTGGTAAACACTCCAGATCGATACATCGGCACTATAACAAAGAAACTAAGAACGAACCAACCCACAGCGATTCCCAGCCACCATTGGGATAACTGGGAGAGCCCTAGTGTGTAGGAGCCACCTACAATAGCTACGTAATCGCCGCTATCTACCGCGGTTGAGAAGGCGGATAGCCCAACGACCCACCACGGTATAGATTTGGCTGCCAGATACCAGTCAAAACTCTCGCTCTGTCCCCTGAAAACGATAATCCCATACAGGACGATGCCACCGTTGATTACAAGGACGAGCAGCCAGTCAATTAGGGTCATAAAGGTTTCTCCGTGCTTTAGTATTAACAAGCAATCGCGGATGCCACCACGTTGGAAACCCGCCGGAGCAGACTTCCATTATCCACCATCTGATTTGTCAAAATCACACATATCAGATCCTGTTCGGGATCCGCCCATGCGACTGTGCCGGTTGCGCCGGTGTGACCAAAAGTTGTGCGCGAAACTAGTTCGCCGAAGTAGTTCCACGCTTTTGAACCCGCCAATCCCCAACCTAACCCCCACGGTGCATTCAGCGTGTCGTTCTGATCTGTTGTCATGGCTTTCACTGCAGCCAGACTGAAAACACGTTTTCCAGCGTACCCGCCACCATTGAGCATTGCCTGTAATAGGATTGCGAGATCTGGTCCCGTGCTGTGTATCCCACCCCATGGATTACCCAAATCACGCCAATATGGACTATTTGGTCCGAAACGCAGCTGATCTTCGTTTTCCTCCATAGATGTTCCACACCACACTGTTTCGGGAATCTTAAATCGTCCAAGCCCTAATGCGGTATCCATCATTCCAAGTGGCTGGAAGATTTCTTCTTCTTCAAAGTCTCGCAGGCGCTTCCCTGTAATCCGCTCCACAATCTCCGATGCCAACAAGATGCCTTTGCTCTGATAGCTGAAATCTGTATTGGGCGAGTAGAGTAATGGGGTTTGAGTTGCACGGCGGACGAACTCGCTTAGCGGCGCATGGGCGCGTCGTAGCTCTGTATTCTCAGGCAGCATGTCGGGCATGCCTGAAATATGCGACAGTAGATAGCGGACGAGGACCTTATCACGCTCCCCACCTTGAAACTCCGGCAGGTAAAGGGAAACAGGATCGTCGAGGGAAACCTGGCCTCGATCAACCAGTAACATCAAGGCGCAAGCCGTAACCGGTTTGGTAATCGATGCTAGCAGGAAAACGGAATCTGGTTTGACTGGCTGTGAATCTGCCTCGGGTGTCAGATGCCCATAGCCTTTTGAGTGGACGATTGTTTGATTGCGTGCCACAGTCAGGGCTGCTGCGGTTATTCGCCGATCAGTAATTTCAGTTTGGAGAATGGCTTCCGCCTGCAAGAGTACCTCCTGTGACATTCCAACGTCTGAAGGGGCACCGATCTTGAGTTTAGTATGGATTGTTGACATAATTTGCCGGAGGGTATCCTTTCTTTGAGAGCATTTAGTAGGTTTAGGTAATCGTCGAATATTGGCTGTTAAGAGGTGCTCACTATACAATCTCAAGCATATTGGATTATCTAGATTTTCGTGGAACAGTAGCTTCCCATTTTCCCTCAACAACATAGGCTTCGCACTCGCCGGGCCAAGGGGGGATCGTCACTCCAATTGCCGCCAGCGGCTCCTGACCAAAAGCTCTGAATTGGAAGTGAGTTCCAAGGGGGATTGTAATACAGACACCGGAGTGTACGGGGACTACCTCTTCGCTTTCGTTTTGCTTCCTCCACATTTCTCCGCGACCACTTAAGAAAAACCAGATTTCCTCAATGGTCCGGTGGGCAACCGCAGTTGATGTTTCTCCCGATGCAAGTTCAAAATGAGCCAGTCCACCGCCTGAAAGCCCCAGCAAAACGCGGACATTTGAGCCGTCCGGAGCGATAACATCGGGGGTTTCCGGCAAGCATTTTGTACTGAAATCGGTCATTTTAGGTTTCCTCACACCCTGCAGACAGCGGTTGCCAATCTTGGCTGTCCTCGCCGGCTAATATGCATATCTCTCAATGAGTGCCTTGCTCTTGAGCACCCCTGCGTGATCATCTGTTTGACCTTCGTACTCAATGCCAAAGGGATTGGTGTATCCTGCTGCCTCGAAGATTTCCATGACACTTTTGCAGTCAATTTCGTTCGATTCCCCGTTTCCATCGAAACTGAGGAATTTTGCGTGGGTTGCCCAAGTATAAGGGGCGACCGCTCTCAGGTTCTCGACCTTATCGTCCTCCGGTCGCCAGTTTAGGAAATCCGCAAGTACACGGCAATATGCACTGTCAACCGCGTCCATGACCTGTATAATGTTATCCGGTGAGACTGAGACACCGCCATGATTTTCCATCATTACGCGGATACCGGTATCTTCTCCGATAGCAGCGAGCTCCTTAAAACTCTTGATGCACTGCCCAATCTCCGCCGCTGTTGCGTCGGCACCGTGGCTGCCGCCGCTATTGGCGCGGAAAGCATTGCATCCCAGTTTCTGGCAGATAGCAAACCATTTCTTGTGATTCTGTACTGCTTGCTTTCGCTCATCTTCGTCGAGGGCAGATAGGTTGCCGTGGCCATCAACCGCAATACTAAGCGACCTTACTCCAACACTATCGGCTCGGCACCGCAACTCATCGACATACGCATCGGAAATGCCGCTTTGTGCGGGATTGTCTGGGTTCTCGTAACTAAAGAAAGGACTGTTTAACTCTACCGCGTTGATACCAAATTCATCGCGTGAAAGCTGTGGATAATCGAGTAGCGAAAGTGGGTTCTCCTGATCTCTGAAACGGCGGTTGATACTCCAACCTGCGAGGGAAATTTCCATAGTTAAACTCCTAATCTATTTTCTGCAATGAATACGTGGTACATATAGGCTTATTTGAATGAGGTTAATGTAGTGCAAACTGTTAGTTTGCGTACCAGGATCACAATCTAACAGATCGTGCTACAGAAGACCATCATGGCAACCGAGATCGTGTTAGCGTATAAAAGGGATGAGTTGATCCATTGAAATGCCGCCGTTTCGTCGGATTTGCGGGGGCGACACCGATAGATCTAAAACGGTCGAGGCGATTTTAGTTGCTGTTTCTCCGCCATCAAGGATTATGCTGACTAGGGCACCAAGTTCGGATTCGACCTGCTCTGCTGAAGTGGCTGGTGGTTCGTCAGATTTGTTTGCGCTGGTTGTTGCAATCGCACCACCAAAACGCTGAAGAAGTGCAAGTGCTAGTGGGTGATCTGGCATACGAACGCCAACGGTATCCCCGCCTGCCGTGACTTCAGACGGCAATGATTTTGCTTTCACAATCAGCGTCAAGCCTCCGGGCCAGAACTGTTCGGCAAGTCGCGAAAAGGTTGATGGCAGATTCCGAGCGACGCGCTCAACGTCGTCAACGGATCCAACCAATATCGGAATCGGTTTGTCAATGGGTCTGCCTTTAATCTCGTATAGCTTTCGTACAGCTTCCGGTTGAAAGGGATCTACACCGACGCCGTAGACTGTATCAGTTGGAAAGGCGACCACACCACCACCTTTCAAAGATGCGATGGCTTGGTCAACGTGTAAATCATCGAATTGATTCATAGGATTCAAAGGCTCAAGGGTTTAGTTTTAAGAGTTTGGACAGTAAGTTTTACATTTCACACAATGGAACCAGAAGCAAACGCGTTCAAGTCAAGGGCATCTCTCAACCCTTCTTGATACTTCTGATAAGCCACTCCGGCAATCATCGCACCGTTGTCGGTACAGAGCTGAATCGGCGGATAGTAGACTTCGGCACCGATTTCCGCGCCTGCCTCACGCATTGATTCCCTCAGTTGGCTGTTCGCTGCAACGCCTCCTGTCAAAGTAATCGCCTTAACGTTCTTCGCCTTCGCCGCTCGGATCGTTTTTCCAACAAGCACATCCACAACTGCTGCCTGGAAACTCGCTGCGATGTCAGCAATCGGTGGTAAAGTTCCCGCTACCTTCGCTTTTTCCACAAAAAATCGGACAGCAGTTTTAATTCCACTGAAACTAAATTGGTAGTTGTCACGATCAAGCATCGGACGCGGAAATTGAATTGCGTTACTGTCGCCTTCCTTCGCTAAGTCATCTATTATTTTACCGCCCGGGAAGCCAAGTCCAAGATATTGGGCGACCTTATCGTAGGCTTCGCCAGCGGCATCATCTTGGGTTGTACCGAGAATTTCATATTTCCACCCCTCATGAACCTCCACCAAAAGCGTGTGTCCACCGGAAACAGTCAGGCAAACGTGCGGGAAAGGTAGCTTTTCATGTTCCATAAAGTTTGCGTAGATGTGACCTTCAATGTGATTAATCCCGAGAAGCGGCAGGTTGTAGCAGTATGCCAACGACTTTGCGGCGGCGACCCCGACAAGCAGTGCGCCAATCAAGCCGGGCCGGTTTGTCACCGCAATTGCCTCAAGTTCGTCGAATCGCACGCCAGCTTCCGCGATTGATTGATCGACGATGTAGTTGATAGCCTCGACATGTTTGCGAGAGGCAAGTTCCGGTACGATCCCGCCATACTTCGCGTGGAGTTCTATCTGTGAAGCAACGATATTAGATCGGATTTTTCTGCCGTTAGTGACGACCGCCGCCGCGGTTTCGTCACACGAGGTTTCAATTCCAAGAATGTGCATCTGAATCCCTTGTGTTTTCCTAAATATCTGTAAAACTTAGTTGAATGCCCTGTAATGACGATTTATCTTCTACAATCCGTTTACTAGAATGTAGAAAGAGCGTGTACAAGTCGCTATTCCTCGCCTTCGGATTGAGCGAGCCGGCGGTAATCTTCAGTCTGGCCGGATTGCAAATACAACGCAAGCAGCAGCTGCACATGCGCCAGTCGATCTGGGTTCTCATCAAGATAGCGTTCAATTGTTATTTGTAGCTCCGTTGTCTCCTGCGTTAAACAGATCTGTTCTAGGAGACCTGTCAGCAGTGGAACAAAGACCGATTCTGCATCAAAACTGAGCTGCAACAGCATTTGGCAGTGTTCATGGATTGCAACTGATTCTCGGGCGTTTACGACGATTTCCGTGAACACCTTTGTGCATTCATCGACAAGTTGGGGCAATTCGCTTTGTTGGAGCGTATCGGAATAGTGTGCTATAGATTGGTGGATCAGTGCGTGAAGAAGTGACAGGGCGGATTCCGTTTCACCCAATCGTGCGAGGCGCTCTGCATGTCGCTTCAAACCTTCAAGTTGGACTAGTACATGATGAAATTGGTGCTGCTCAGGAAATTCATGCCTAAAAAGGTGATCGATATCTTCCCGGTAAACCGCGATGAGAGAAAGAGTTTCAGAGGATAGCGGAGTAGTAGAACCGTTCGAGTACTCCTGAACGATGGGAGCCAACTCCGGTGCATGTTTGAGCAGTTCTGAAATGATATGGACAAGACGTGAGCTCGGTTCTGACGCGAGTGCGGCAAGTAATGGTTCAAGGGAGAGAATGGTTTCTGGATTGTGAAAGCATGTCAACAGAAGTGCAACAATATGTTTACAATCCCCTCCCCAGTCGTATAAGCACGAACAGTGGGCGGCATCAATCCTTGTCGGCATCAATTCTACAGTAACGTGATACGGATCGATGTCTGTACCCTCGCACGTTGCTGACAAGGTATAGTCGTGAAACACCGGATTGCTAATTGCGTCGGCGTAAAAGTAATCTACGCCACGCGTAAAACTTTGTTCCGTGCAGCGTTCTTGAATCTGATCTAGTGTAATTTGGGGCAGTTCCATGGCTATTTCCAGTAATAAATAACCCGAGGTGTTACCTAATACAAATAGGTTTTACGCACTTCAAACTTAATTCAGAAAAAGGGATATAGGTGTAAGAAATTATACAAATGTAGGGAACAACGATCGTTATTCCCTACAAATAACAACGGAAGCATCGCTATTACGAGGTGTTGAAAGTTCAACTATGTAAGTCCTAATCTGTTACAAGATTATCACACAATCACCGAGTTTTCCAAGCAAAATCAGTCCTTACACACCACTTTCAACTCGAATTGCTCTAGGAAGAACTTTTTACCTGACTAAACCAATTTTTCCAATTTCCTGAACCGTCCTTTCGCCTTGAGTCGCGGAGATAGCAAAAATATAAATCCCGGTAGCAAGTGTCTCATTACCCGCACTCTTGCCATTCCAACGGAATTGACCAGATCCGATGACATTCTGGCGGCCCATCGCGTGAACCAGATCACCAACGATATTGTAGATTTCTAGTTCGACTTCTTCAGCTAGTTGGAAGTCAGGGATTGTGTAGGAGAAGATTATTTCACGGTGCCCCGCACGCATCGGATTCGGAAAGACCCGGACTTTCGTCAATTTCAGCAGCCCAGATCGCGTTTCAACCGCATTGACAGTCAAACGATATGAATCCACTTCGCTGAATCCAGATAGGGATTCAACCGAAACAAAGTATGTATCTGCACCCTCTGGCTGAAAGACAACCTGTAGTTGTGTGACTTCAACCCACTCTGCAGCAGCAATATGCTGACCGATTCGATCAAGTACAGACAATCGATAATCAACTGTATCGGAATTAGTGGTCAGGGTCGCTACGATTGCTTCACCCGGTATCGCATTAAATTGATAGAGATCTCGCCTATCTTCTTCACTAGCGATAAACGACTCATAGGTTTGGTCAAATTCGATAGGAACAGCCTCAGTCAAATCATCATTCGGCTCATAGGTATCTCCGAACGCAACGGAGATTTTCATTTCCTGTCCCTCCAACCCGATATTCGTGATAGAGATTTTCGAGATTGTCCCGTCATTTGCATTGCTATTAGGTAGGGTTGAAGGGGTAAAAGATGTCTCGTTGTCGTCCACGGAATATGCCGCACCATCAGTAACGGTACGGATATCAATGGTATCCGGATTATCAGGAGGGATACCAAAATGCTTGGGATCGTTCGGATCCTCAAGCCAAATCTGACTCGCAGCATCAATTACTCCGGGCGGACGTACGTCGGTTTCATCAATGTGCCAGATGAGAATTCCGGATTCCGGCAAACGGGTGTCGAACAGTGCTCCTGACTCTCGATATCGGTTTTCAATGAGGAAAAATTCTGTGCTATCTCCAAATTCGTTAATTTTTCCGGGAATATCAATTTTGAAGAGCTTATTGTTGTGTGGAGGCAATTCAAAACTCGGTATGACCAAATTTGCAACATTCTCCTTAATGTCAACAGGTTGAATCCATCCAAGTCGTCCGTTAGCAGGACGTGCATCAAAATCCCATTTCAAGTATCCGCTGATATGGCTCGGTTGTAGCCCATTTCCAATCCCGTCAATAATCTCCCCTTGATAGGGACCAAACTGGCCCATCAATCCCCACTTATGATCACTAGGACCCGTAAAATTACCACCGTACACATCGGGTGCACCAAAGTCGTGGAAGAACTCGTGGAAGTAGATTCCAAGGTGTGGTTTATCGAAGCTGGGTTCCTCTCCGACTAGAACCGCCGTGCTTACCCATACACCATCGAATTCTCTGTTAACATCCTGGGTCAAGATTGACCAAATATCATTCGCCTCCAAGGTCGACGCTTGGTCATCTCCTGAATGAATGATAAAAACGTGGTCAACCACACCGTCTCCGTCACGGTCATAATCAGAAAAATCGACCATATCATCGACCCCTGCACACGCTTCACGCACCAGTTCTCGGGAGCGTCGGACGTTAATCTGACCCTCTCCGTAATAGCTCATCGGATTTTGTGCACGAATCCACCGGTTGCCTTTCGGAAGGGCACCCCCCATTGGTCCGGGCTGTATGTCCATCTGCCCGTAAGAAACTTCTCTGTAGTAGGTTTTCAACGAAATACCTTCGTCTGCGAAGAGATACTGATCGAACTCTACGCCGGGTCGCTGACCGGGTTGATCCGAGAAGTCGATTTTTATCGCTAGAACGAATTCTACGCCATCTTCTTGTAAAACGCTCCTCTCACGAACAAAACAACAGCCATCTAACGCATGGCGGAATTGAGCTGCACTTGTGGGAGCCTTCGGCGTCCAATCGTTTGTAGTAGAATTGTAATTATAAAAAAGATAGGGGTTCGGTGGTGCCGCTGCACAGGGCTGAATTAGAAGAAACAGAGATATAATGGCAAATAAACATAATCTGAAAGATGCAATTCTATTTTCCAATCAATGCTTCCTTTCTTGAGCGGAGGCATACTACGGCCAGCTACCTCAAGTTTATCATCTTGAATCCATTATAGTTTAACATCCACATCATTCGCTTTGCCCGTAAATTTTCGTGTGCTTCATTTCCGGTTTGACAAACCGCTAATAAGTCCTTATAATTTCATATTCGTTTTCAACCAAACTGAAGTCCCGTATGAGGCAGTCGCACAGGGACAATATGAACTGGAGATGATTCAGGTTATGGTGAAAATTGGCGATCTAGTACTGGGAGATTTTCCACTATTATTAGCCCCAATGGAGGATGTGAGCGATCCACCTTTTCGGGCAGTTTGCAAGACAGGTGGAGTGGACATGATGTACACGGAATTTATCTCTTCCGAGGGGCTGATCCGCAACGCTCGGCAAAGTGTCATGAAACTAGACATCTTTGAATCAGAACGTCCGATAGGCATTCAGATCTTTGGCAGTGATATTGAATCAATGAAAGCGGCGGTGGGGATTGCAGAAGAGGTGAATCCAAATTTAATAGACATCAATTATGGCTGCCCTGTTAAGAAGATTACTTGTAAAGGTGCGGGAGCAGGGATATTGCGTGATGTCCCGAAGATGGTTAGGATGACTCAGGAAATAGTAAAATCGACGACGCTGCCCGTCACCGTCAAGACTCGGCTCGGTTGGGATGACAAGACACAATACATCGTTGACGTTGCAGAAAGACTACAAGATGTGGGGATCCAAGCGATTACGATTCATGGGCGAACTCGTGTACAGATGTACAAAGGGAATGCTGACTGGACGCTAATCGGAGAAATTAAGGACAACCCGCGCATGACGATTCCCGTTTTTGGGAATGGGGATGTGGATTCTCCGCAAAAGGCACACCAGATGCGTCAAGCGTACGGTGTTGATGGGATAATGGTTGGACGAGCGGCTATTGGTTACCCATGGATTTTTAGAGAGATCAAGCACTATTTTGCGACTCGACAGCTGCTGGATCCTCCCTCTATCAGAGAACGGTTGGGTATCTTGAAAAAGCATTTAGAACTCTCAATTCAATGGAAGGGCACACGGCATGGCGTTCTAGAGATGAGAAGGCACTATAGAAACTATCTAAAGGGCATACCGAACGTCAAACCATATAGAGAACAATTAGTAACCCTGAAAAGTTATGAAGAAATTGTTGAAGTCATAAATGATGTACAAAGGCACGTTGAATCTATGATGTTCGTCTTCAATCCTGTTAGGGGAGGAGGACAAAAATTCACGAGAGCGTCTTTCTAGTGCCAATTTTCGGTTAAAGGTAAACATTACCCGCCTCATCGGAGTTATTCGTAACGAACGTAACTAATATGTTATTATCAACTCTCATTGTCAAGAACAGATTTGGAGGTATTTTTATATATAATGTCTGAAAACCGTGACGCAGGTGTGTCGATTGTCCCTATCGGCGGATTGGGGGAGTTTGGCCTAAACATGATGGTGTACCAATATGACGACGATATCATCGTCGTGGACGCCGGACTAATGTTCCCCGAAGCCGATATGCCCGGCGTAGATCTGGTTTTTCCAGACCTTACATATCTGCGCGAGAACCGAGATAAAATTAAAGGAATTATCATTACCCATGCACATGAGGACCATGTAGGCGGACTTGCATTCTTTCTACGCCAGATCAATGTGCCGATTTATGGCACTGAATTAACCCTTGCGCTAGCTAAAGGGAGGCTTCGCGAATATGGCGTTTTGGACATCGCGGAACTGAACGTCATAGATCCTGATGACACGCTGCAGCTGGGTTGTTTTAACCTAGAGTTTATTCATGTTGCACATAGTATCCCTGATACTGTTGCGGTCGCCATCCATACTCCCGTCGGAGTCATCGTCCACGCTAGTGACTTCAAGTTCGATCAAACCCCTGTTGATAATCGCCTGACCGAGGTTCCCAAACTCGCTGCACTCGGCGAGAAGGGCGTTCTACTGCTCATCTCTGATAGCACTAACGCAGACCGTCCGGGATTTACGCCGTCCGAACGTTCGATTTATGCCGATTTGAATGGGGTATTTCAACGAACGACGGGTGGGCTTTTCCTTGCCACCTTTTCGTCGAGTCTACATCGCGTCCAACAGTTCATAGATCTCGCCGTTGAACACCGCCGTTTAATAGCGGTCTCCGGACGTTCAATGATTAATAATATCCGTACAGCGTCCGAGTTGGGATACATAGATGTCCCGCACGACATCCTGATTGATGCACGTGAAGCCGATCGGTTTGCCCCTCATGAGGTTGTGGTGCTCAGCACCGGCAGTCAGGGTGAGCCGAGATCTGCAATGGCACTCATCGCAAAGGATGACCACGCATTTCTGCATATTGAGCCGGGGGATACCGTTATGATTTCCGCGAGAATTATCCCGGGCAACGAGCTATCTGTCCGGCACATGATTAACCATCTGCTGCGTCGTGGTGCACATGTTTTACACGAAAGAAATGCCAATATCCACGTTTCAGGACATGGGGCGCAGGAAGACCTTAAATTGATGATGAATCTTGTTCGTCCTAAGTTCTTTATTCCGGCGCACGGTGAATATAGCAATCTGGTGCAACACGCGGAACTTGCAGAGGAAGTTGGCATCTCTTCAGACAATATTACCGTTGCTGAAGACGGCGATTTCATCACTTTGACTCCTGATTTCTGCGGTGTTCAGGGCAAGGTGCCGGCGGGGCGGGTCCTTGTTGATGGAAAGATCGATATGGGGGTTGAGAACATCGTGGTACATGACCGGCAGCAACTCGCTCGAGATGGCATGGTCATTCCGATTGTAGTTCTTAACAGTAACGGCGGTGAAGTTACCGCGGGGCCGGACATGGTTTCGAGAGGGTTTGTCCACATGGATGAATCCGAGGATTTGATGAATGAAGCCAAAGAGATTATCGTCCACGCAATCAACCACCTAAGCCCGGGGAGCAAGAGCGAGATAGAAACAGTGCAGGAAGAGATTCGAGTGGTGTTGCGGCGGTTTTTCAAAAGGAAAACGGATCGTCGTCCGATGGTGCTTCCTGTGGTGATGCGGGTTTGATAGCGATTGTTGAGCCTGTATTGGATAAAACAGAAATGGTTTGGGACGCTGTTTGAACCACTATAGACACAATGAAAATGGGATAAATTACTACAGATCGAAAATTACCTGAGCCATCCACCGATTATCCGGGAATTGCTCGACGATTAATTGATGATAGGTGATACTCTTAATTTCTGTATAGACGATGTGCTTCGTAAAATCTATTGGCTCGCCATGGGCAACCCCTACCAGCCGGTACGGGACTTCGGAAATTGCCCGAATTTCGACGCACTGAAAGAAAACCTCTTCAACCTCGTGCCGAAAATTTAACTCATCTAGCCACGCTACCATCAGTTCTTCAAGGGATTCCGCTGACACCTCAATTTCAATTTGTGTTGTCGTATCAACCGTGCTAAGATCTGCAATCGCCTCAAGCAGCCCTTGTGCTGCGCTAATGAATAGCTCTTCCAGCGTGCCTCCATAAGCGCGAATCCCAATATCACCGGTATGCTCTAGATATTCGTATCTTCGCATCAACTTATTTTCCTTTAGGAAACACTACAACAAATATCCTTCAATCAGAAAATCTGCCCCGCTTTGGGAGGTTTTTACGTCGCGAAGCTCATAGGCTTCAGCCAAACGAGCAATCCCGACACCACCGACAGGACCGGGGGCATCTTTACCACCTATCAGTTTTGGCGCAACGAAGAACATGAGTTTATCAACGATTCCTGCTTGCAGAGCAGCGGCGTTGATTGCGCCTCCACCTTCGATCAGCACACTCGTGATTTCCCTTCGCGCAAGTTCTCGCATTAACGCCCTCAAACAGACGCGTCCTTCCCCCTCTTGGATGATGAGTACATCGGCTCCGGCGGATTTTAAAGCCTCGATTTTTTCTAGGGGTGCATTTTCTGTGACGGCGATTAGTGTTCCCGCATTGCTATCCGGATTAAAAACTTTCGCTCCCGAGGGCGTGCGACCACGGGAGTCAACGATAACACGGATTGGGTCCGCGTTCGTCCGATCTGGTAACCGGGTGGTCAGTGAAGGGTTATCTTGCAGCACCGTCCCAACGCCGACGAGAATCGCATCAACCTGCGCACGAACCTCATGTCCTTTCAACCGCGATGCTTCGGAGGTAATCCACTGGGATTCGCCTGAAGCGGTAGCGATCTTTCCATCTAGACTGATAGCGGATTTAAGGATAACAAAGGGGCACTGGGTGGTAATGTACTTGATAAATACTTCATTAAGCTGCTGTGATTCCTCCTCACATATACCTACCTGAACACGTATTCCCGCTTCTTTAAGTTGACGTATTCCCTTGCCAGCAACCTGTGGGTTTGGGTCTTTCATCGAAACGAACACATTCGCTATCTTCGCACGAATGAGCGATTCGGTACAGGGCGGCGTCCGTCCCCAATGACAGCACGGCTCAAGCGTGACGTACATCGTCGCTCCCTCCGCAAGTTCTTCTGCTTGACTTAGTGCATGGATCTCTGCGTGAGCCTCCCCAGCCTTTTGGTGATAACCTTCGCCGACGATTTGACCATCCCTGACAATCACTGCACCGACCAGCGGATTCGGACTGGTGCGTCCGCTTGCCTTCAATGCCAACGCTAAGGCGTGTTCCATAAATTTTCGGTCTGTCGATGACCATTGGCTGTGCTTAGACAAGGAGGACTCCATCAATTTTTTGTCGTGGCTAGACAATCTCTACTGTAATTGACCATTTTATAATTATATCACGCTCCATTTTACAAAGCAAAAGGATCGGAAAGGGGTTAGGAAAATTTATTGTGCATGTAATCACTCAGAAATGGTATAATCTCAACATGGCGTAACGGTTAATAGAGGAAAAACTGACCATTTTTGGGTGAAGGATTCTCGTGGCAACGGATTAAGTACGGTTGTGTTATCTATTCTATCCAAATATACAGTTGATGAAACGCTATGAAAACGAAATTACTTGAGTCAATACCACATTCGGCTAGAACAAAAATGAAAGGGCTGCTCCCCACAGGAGAGGAGGAGCTTATCCGTGTAGCCACTGATCTGAATCAGGAAGGCGGATTTGGAATACAGTGGGTGATTGTTACGGATAAACGTCTCTTGCTTGTCCCAATGGAGGAGTCTGACGACGTCATCAAGGTGTCGATTCAAGAGTTGATTCTTGTGCAAACCGAAGCCTTAGTTGGTGGAGGTCACCTCAGCATTGAACGGAAGGATAAACCAACTATTACAATTCCTTACTCCAGTTCTCTCGCAGAAAAGTTTTCTGAGGTCACACGGGGACTTGAGCAGCTCCGTAAGGGAGAACCGTTCTTAATCAATGCGGAACTTGAGCGGACGCGATGCGAACAATGTGGCAGGCTGCTTCCCGAAAAGAACGGAATCTGTCCCAACTGTATCCGGCGACTTGCGACGCTGCAGCGGATTGCTAGTTATTTAATGCCTTACAAGGGACGAGCAATCCTCCTAGGAGTTGTTTTCTTCGTGGGGATGGGTGCAGCCGTGGTTCCTCCGATGCTCACGCGAGAGATAATAGATGGTGTCCTCGTACCGAAAGAGGGGAACACCGCTACAATGCCTGAGCGTCTCACCTTACTCGGTTTACTCGTCCTCGGCTTGGTCGGCATAGGTGTGCTGAACTGGGCTCTAGAATGGGCACGCGGTTGGACAGTGAGTTGGTTGGGGGCGCGTATCACCGCCGATATCCGGAACAGGCTTTATCAGCAACTTGAATTGCTTTCGTTGCAATTCTATGACCGACGGCAGGTCGGTGCGGTGATGTCCCGCGTGACTAGAGATGCTGGCAGATTGCAAGAATTTCTGGTGGAGGGACTACCCTACTTGATCATCAGTGTTTTAAAAATTATCGGTATTGTAGGCATACTGCTATGGATGCATTGGCTGCTGGCACTGCTAATTCTAGTGCCAATCCCGTTTATGATGGGTTGGGGTGTTATCTTCTGGAAGCGGATGCGGATCTATTTCAGAAAATGGGATCAGACTTGGTCAGATATCATGACAACTGTGAATGAGGTGTTATCCGGTATCCGTGTGGTCAAAGCCTTTGCTCAAGAAGCAAAAGAGATTGCTGCGTTTGGCATTCGGAATAGGAAGATTCGGCAGCTCGGTATTCGGACGGAGATTAACTGGGAGGTATTCTTCGCAACAACAACCCTCTTGACCAGCTTTGGGATACTAATCGTGTGGCTTCTCGGTGGGCGTGAGGTAATCAGAGATACGCTGACAATAGGAACACTGCTGACGTTCTATGCTTATATGTGGATGCTGTACGAACCAATGGAGTGGTTTGGCGAGGTTAATAGCTGGATGACACGGGCATTTGCGGGGGCGGAACGCATTTTTGAGGTCATTGACACACCCGCCGAAGCTTACGAAGACCCTGATGCACATTCGGTATCTAATATCAAGGGTAAGATTAGTTTCAAAGATGTCACATTTGGTTATGATAAAAGCAAACCCGTCCTCCACGAGATTAACCTCGATGTCGCGTCCGGTGAGACGGTAGGGCTAGTAGGAAGATCTGGGGTTGGTAAGACGACTACCGTGAATCTGATTTGTCGATTCTACGATGTGGATCAGGGTATAATTGAGGTTGATGGCATGCCGATTCAGAAAATTCGCCTTGAGGATTTACGCAGTCAAATCGGCATCGTACCGCAGGAACCGTTTTTATTCAGCGGCACTGTTGCGGAGAATATAAGTTACGGCAAGCCCGGGGCTAGCTTTGAAGAAATTATGGATGCGGCTATCGCAGCAAATGCTCACAACTTCATCGTTGGCAAAGCCGATGGCTACGACACCCAAGTCGGAGAGCGCGGAGGCGAACTGTCGGGGGGCGAAAAACAGCGCGTCGCCATTGCGCGTGCTATTCTCCACAATCCTAAAATCCTTATCCTTGATGAAGCAACGTCGTCGGTGGATGTGGAGACAGAAAAACAGATTCAGGAAGCCATTGTTCGGTTGACTCAAGGGCGTACCACCTTCGCAATTGCACATCGCTTATCGACATTGCGGAATGCAGACCGGCTCGTCATACTCGAAGGAGGACGGATTGTTGAGATAGGGACTCATAACGAGTTGATGAAAAAGAAGGGCATTTTCTACGAATTGGTGCAGCTGCAACAGCAGACCTCTGAGATTATTGCGGTCAAGAACTAACCGCCTAGAAGATGTTTATAGTAGTAGGAGTTACGCAGCTCAGCCCCGATTTTATCGGGATTCAAAGCAACTTGTAGTAGGGCAATTTATCGAATACCCGTTGTGTTGCAAGGTAATATTTGGTGAATTGAGCCAAATATTACCTTGCAACGTTGTTGGTATCTGACGCGCAATGAATTGCGCTACTACAAACCTAAGATCTTACTGTAGTTGCCCGATTCATCGGGCGTCCGTTCCCCGTTCCGAGAGCAGGCGAGACCAGGATTGGAAATGGCGTACTGCGGTGATGAATCACCAAACTACAAAACTTTGAGTGTTCAAGTGCGTAAGTCCTAAGTAGATTTGAGAATTAACTATATACTGTAGCGTCCCGACGTGTCGGGATTAGTTGGCGGGTTTGGATCACAATCTAACAGATCGCGGTACAAAAGACTATCTTTTAATGTCTATTTGCTTTTAGAATTCACTATAGACAGGGTGGATCGCTAAATTCACATCAAAATTACGATTAGGGCAAGGAGACAGAAATGGCGAAATATCGAGGTGCAGTCATAGGACTCGGGTGGACGGGAATGCTCTACGATTTGGCACAACGCATGGGTGTATGGCACGTCGATGATATCGACCGTCCCACGCCCGAATTAGACGTCCACCGCAAGTTTTATTACCATGACCGACATCTGCCGCGAAAATCAATACCGACCACCTACGCAGCGGCACTGTCAGATCGAGCGGAAATAGACTTAATCGCTGCTGCTGAGCGTGACCGCAAACGGCTCGCAGTTTTTGGTGAACGCTACGATGTGCAAGCCTTATACACCGACGCTAAGGAGATGCTGCGACAGGAGAAACCGGATATAGTCGCTATATCTACTAACACCAAGGGACGCGCAGACCTGACCTGTTATGCCGTGGAGTGCGGCGCAAAGGGCATTGTGACGGAGAAACCGATGGCTTACACGCTTGAGGAGGCGGATCGTATGGTAAAAGTGTGTGCCGATGCCGGTGTGCCCCTCTGCTGCGGTGCCATTTCGACCAGCCATCCTGCATTTAGCACAGCCAAAGATTTGATAACAAGTGGCGCGATCGGGGAAGTGGTTTCCATTGAGGCAGAATCGGACAAAAACTTGTCTCAACACCAAAATTGGTCGTACTTCGTCGATAGCTCACCCGCTTGGGTTATCGGGTTAGGAGATCTGCCTAAACGCGAATCGGGCAGTAATGAGTTTCGTGGTCAGGGCATGATGGTTACTGACACAAGGCTTGTCGTGCATTTCAGGAAGGGTGCTCCAGCCGTACGGATTACCGGCACGGCGGGTGAACTGTTCCACCCGGAGCATTACTCCGACTGGACCCTATTTCAAGATGTGGAGACCCTCGCAGGACGACACCGACTAGAGATGCCGTGGCCCGGCTCTAAGATGCAGGTCGGCGGTGGTTCAATCAATGGATTAGCGGATGTTCTGGACTGTTTGGCAGGCAAACTTGACGAACCTAAGAATTCAGGCAGACGGGTTGCTGTCGCACTTGAAGTCGAGATTGCGATAAAGTTATCTTCGGCTCAAGGCGGTCAGCGGATTGACTTGCCGTTAGCGGACCGCTCTCTGGGGCTTGAGTACGATTGGCATAGATAGCCAAAGGAACGAAGTTTTGCTACCAAAGCGATTGGTGTTTAAAACCGCTCTTATACTGTCCACAATTTTCTGGATTATACCTCCACTGAGTCTTGCCAAAGCAGGTGAATGGAGCCAGAAAGCGGATATGCCCACCGCCAGATTCGCGCTATCCACCACTACAGTAGGCGGGAAGATTTACGCCGTTGGCGGGAGGGTAGGAAATACGCTGCTGTCTAAAACGGAAGTGTATAATCCACTAACGAACAGGTGGACCAAGAAAGCTGACATGCCGACTCGACGGGAGGGATTGTCCGTAAGTTCTGTGGCTCAGCAAATTTACGCCATCGGTGGAGGCGAACTCGGTGAGATGCTTGCCGTCGTCGAAGCCTACGATCCAGCTACGGATACGTGGACCCGGAAAGCAGATATGCCAACCCCTAGATGGGGGCTGTCAACCAGTGTCGTCAACGGGGAAATATACGCCATTGGGGGTGACAAAATGGCATTAACAAAAGTCGAGGTCTATGATCCATCGACGAACACATGGGCACAAAAAGCGGATATGCCTACTCCAAGATGGGGGCTGTCAGCTAGTGTCGTCAACGGAAAAATATACGCCATTGGGGGCACACCAAATGGCGTAGAAAGCCTCCGCACTGTCGAAGTCTACGATCCAGTGACAGATACGTGGGCGCAAAAAGCAGATATGCCCACGCCGCGATGGGGGTTGTCAACTAGTCCGGTCGGCGGAAAAATTTATGCTGTTGGAGGGACACAAAATGGTCGTGATGGACTTCAGCTTGTTGAAGTCTACGACCCAACAACAGATACTTGGACGCAGGCACCAAACATACCTACCCCACGAGGAAACCTCGCTACTAGTGCGGTCAACGGGAAGATTTATGCTATCGGAGGTTCGCAGGGACTGTTGCGGCGGGCACTTTCAACGGTGGAAGCGTATGATACAGGATTGCAACCTCAAAGTGTCCAACCGGGAGGAAAAATCGCTACGATATGGGGTAAGCTAAAAGTTGAGAAATAATACGAACGCACACCCCATTTGTCATTGAATCAAACCTGATAGGTATTGGTAAGCATCGGCGACGTACCGGGGAAGATTTTCTGGATCTTCGACCTCTAACTCAACGGCAAGAGGACCGCGGTAGTTGATTGCGCGGAGTTCATGCAGCAATCCCGGCATATCGACTTCTCCCGCTCCGATTGGGACGGATTGAGAGCCGATGTGGTCTTTCACATGGACGTTGTAGACGCGGTCGGGATACTTGCGGATAAGTGCTTTCCAGTCCACGTCTGCGACATGAAAATGTCCTGTATCAATCGTGATGCCGATCTGTTTCGTGGTGATATGATCAAAGATTTCGTCGTAATCCGCCTCGTTCTGGAATTGAGATCCCGTATGTGGCTCCAATGCCACCTTCACTGGAAGGTCAGCAATTGATTCGGCAAGTCTGTCTAGTCCAGCGAGTGTGTGTTTTAGTCCGTCAGTCTGCCGTTTTCCGCCCGAAAACACAAGCAGCGGACACTTTAGCTTGACAGCTGCTTGCGCGTTAAGGGATAAATCTTCGATACAACTTTCTGCTGCCTTAACGGAGTCGGTAGAAATAGCTGCCGCGTAAACCTCGGTCAACCCTTTCAGTCCTGCTTCGGCTGCCTGACGCTGTAGCCCCTCTGTATCCAACCATTGAATAAGTCCCGGCGTCCAAGTAATGGGACCTGCCAACCCCCAGTACGCATACCCCGCTTTCGGTGCATGTTTGAACGTTTCTGAGATCTCATCCAGAGGTGGATTTCGCAACGCGCACGTCGTACACGATAAAATTATTTCACTCATAAATCCTCCTTGAATTGATCTAGCTTATGCTGAACTTCTGATTATAACTTGTCTATTCACCTATTCCCGAAGTCGCTGATTTCCGTTGACACCGCCTGACAAATCTGTATAATATTTGGCGATAATTTTGCTAAATTCATCCAACCTATCTCAATAGAAACAAGGTTAAAACATCGAAAAACATGACACAGGCGAAAGCATTCGCACCCGGCAACCTCTCTTGCGTATTCAAGATTATCCCGCACCCAGAACCAACCCAGATGCACTCGCTCGGTATGGGGTTTACTATTACAGAAGGCGTTGTTGTAACGGTGTCCCAGCATAGTAACGAGATCGCCGTCCGATTTAACAACAACGAGATTCACTTTCCCACCGTCGTATCAGTTATTCAAAAATTGACACCCCAACCGATTCAAGTGGAAATTGAATCTCCCTTACCACTCGGCTGCGGTTTTGGATTAAGTGGTGCGGCTTCGCTCGCTACGACGTATGCGCTCAATGCCTTACTAGCGTTAGGCAAATCTGAGGAAGAATTGGCGATGACCGCCCATGTAGCAGAAGTGGAAAATCGAACAGGACTAGGGGATGTCTGCGCCCAATACCACGGTGGTTGTCTCGTCAAATTGAAGAGAGGTTATCCCCTTGCTGCGGAACGGCTGCCGATTCCGGCACAACCCATCTACTACCGATATTTTAGTTCTATTCAGACGAAAACCATCCTCGAAAATGCAGAGCGACGAGAGCGTATCAACAGAGCAGCAGATGAAACATTGCAGGCTTTAGAAAAGCTGACAAAAGCGGACACGGTTGATTTTAACGCCTGTATTCAACTGTCCAAACAGTTCTCCCTCAATAGCGGGTTGTTAGAGGATGTGCGCGTACAGGAGACCATCCGCGAAATTGAGTTGGTGGGAGGGGTTGCATCTATGATTATGTTGGGAAATGCCGTATTCAGCACCCACCCTTTTGAAGGAGCGACCGAAACAAAACTCTCTGAAGATGAAAAAGGGAGATTGTTATGAGCGATGTTCCTGAGAGCCATCCTCGATATGTGTCGTTGAAGCTGCGAGATACAATTGTCGCCGGTGTAGAGAGTGGAGTCACCTCCATCCACGGTTTGATGGCGCATGGCCGCGGCGAAGCCTTCGACTACCTCATTGGAGAAGATACACAACCTTTCGCTATGGACGCCATTCGCGCTGGGGCAGCGGTCCTCCTGCTTGCTGAACATCCCGTAATCTCCGTTAATGGAAATGTTGCAGCACTGACTCCGCGTGAATTGGTGACGTTCGCAAACGTCCTCAACGCCCCATTAGAGGTGAATATCTTCCACGCCTCAAAGGAACGAGAGGACGCCATACGGGAGCATCTCAAGAAACATGGGGCGGACCAAGTATTGATGCCCACAACGGAGGCGCAACTTTCTTTTATTGACTCGAACAGGAAGTTCGTCCATCCAAAGGGGATTTTTCGCGCCGATGTGGTGTTCGTCCCTCTGGAGGATGGCGACCGCTGCGAAGCGTTGGCGAAGATGGGTAAAACGGTGGTAACGGTTGACCTAAACCCTATGTCTCGAACTGCTCAACGGGCAGGTGTGACTATTGTGGACAATGTAGTGCGGGCTTTGCCATTGCTGATTCAGGAGGTTCAAACGTTGCAAAGTGCATCTCCCACTGTGTTAAAGGATATAATCTCCGAATACCGCAACGACAAAACCCTGCAAGCCGCAGTCCAATGGATGCGTCGCGAGCGATAAATTACGCTCCGCCAACCTCCTCGTTTGCTCGCTTGACAAGTGCGTTCATGTAAGCGATGGTGTAGGCTGTCCCACTTCGGTCACCGACCATAGACGGAACATGGTCTGGAATCGCAACGCCTTTGAAATTCACTTCGCGCATCACCTTCATTACTTGGTACATATCCTGATAACCGTTATCCACAAAGGTCTCAACAAAATGTGGTAGCGGCTGATCTACATTGCGGAAATGTACCTTGAAGACCTTGCCCCATTCACCGAAGAAGCGCATTGATTCTAGAACATCCTTACCCATCAACTCGCCCCCTTCTAGCCAGCATCCGACACAGAGACACATCCCGACGTTCGGGCTATCAGCAATTTCGAGCGCTTGTTTGTAACCCTCAAAACTACTGAAGATGCAGCGCGGGATACCTGCCAACCTTGGCACGGGTGGGTCATCGGGATGGATGCCGATCATTACGCCGGCTTCCTCTGCTACCGGAGCGGCTTCTTTGATGAAATGGGTGTAGTTATCCCAAATCTCCTGCTCCGAATATTCGCGTCCGTGTGAGAGCGGCATCTGATAAGTTTTCTCTCGCCAATGTCCTTCTTGCGCTTTGTCTAGGTCAAAGCCCCTCGCACTCGCGCCACCACGGGTTGTTTCACGTTCCGTGCTCCAGATACCGTTACCCATGTGCGCATAGGTAGTGTACGGAATTCCGGCGCGCCCAAGATCGCGGATGTATCGTTTGTACTGCTCGACTTTCGCATCGCGGTTGGGCAAGTTCAGCACAATTGCGTCCTGATTATGGACATCGCTGTTGCCGAAGCCGTAGATTTTTAGGCCGGCGTTCTCAAAGATTTCCCGACGACTCATGAAATAGTCGTAATTGGCATGTTCGCCATCCGTCCAGAGTACCACATATTCGACCCCCATCTGTCTGGTGAATTGTAGATCCTCCTCAGTCGGTTCAGGGGACATCTGTGCTGTTACTTTGATACCCGGTTCGATGTTGTTCATTGGATGATTTGCCATGATTACAGTCTCCTATATTTAAGATGTGAAGTGAAAAACTGTCGGTGCGGTATTTTAGCAGAAAGCAGAGAGGGCGTCAATACCGATTGAGATTTTCGTTTCTGTATCTTAATCAGCGTGCTGGACAGGCACTAGACGCAGCGCATTCTGATAAAAAATCTTGTTCGCCACCCCGTCGGGAAGTTCAAGCTCTTGCAGAAACAGTTGCAGTGCCTGACCGTGTTGATCACGACCAAAAAGTAAGCGGTCTGCATAGCGGGTAAGAAACTTCCGGGCGTGTTCTACATCTCGCTGCAAAGCACCCAATCCGGATCCAGCAGACAGGTCTGCATAGAGGTTAGGATAGGTATCGAGAAGTCGCTGTACTTGACCGCCGGGTGTAATCGGTCCACGCGGGTATGTCGCTGGATCACCGTCGGCGTCACCGCTGATATACCGCCAGAAGCCGGGGGCATGCCCAATGAAAATCGTTTCGGGGCACGCTTGTAGGGTACGTTCCAAAGGAGCTGCGCCCCCACCGTACCAGTGAGTTTGGTAAACTTGCTTGCCGTTCTCACCTGGCAGATACGGAACGTCCAAGTGTAACACTACGGGACACTTAAGCTCGCCAGCTTTGTGGAACAGTTCCAGTGCGCGTGGGTCGTCCAGTAGCATACGGTAACTCCATTCTCCGCAGACTCGCACTCCGTGCATGTGATAGGCAGCTTCAAACAGTCCCGCCGCATCCCCTTCTGACGGGCATGGACAATACCCGGTGATAAAGCGATCCGGATATCGATCACGCGCATCGAGTAGTTCATCTAGGGTGGCACCCGCATGTGTCCCGTCCGGTCGGACATTGCAGGGGTTAAAGGCACGGTAGCTGCCCGGTGCATGCTCCGCGGGTGGATGATACCAGGTTAGCAGCCAAGTTACGTCAATCCCAAATCGATCCATTTCGGCGATGACTCCGCTCGGATTCAGTCCGTGATAGTATGCGTGTTGGTGTGAGTCGATAATCATATTTTCCTCCGTCTACACTGGTTTAAGGTGGAAATGACATAACTACTTGCATTGCGTCACTTTTTTTATTGTTCTAAAAAATAACCTATGTTAAGATGGTATCATAGTTAGAGCAAACTACCACCAAATTTTCCCACCGGTCCCTATTTCCATAGCGATTGGTCTTTTTAGGAAACAATCATGAGAATACTGATCCATTTCGCCTTCGACGAAGCGCAGATCAAAACCTTCCAACAGGTCGCCCACAAATACGGCGACCACGAAGTTTGCCATGCTACCAACGAGGAAGAAGCTCTCTCGTTTGCCCCAGAGACCGAGGTCATATTAGGACTTTTTCTGCCCTCGGTTTGTGCGGCGGCTCCGAACCTACGCTGGATCCAATCCAATAGCGCAGGTATGGATAACTTTCTGTTTCCAGAAATCGTTGAGAGAGATGATGTGACGGTTACCAACATGGCGGGACTTTATGCAAGCCAAGGCGGAGAACACGCATGGGCGTTGCTTTTGTCTCTAGCGCGAGGTATCCCGTATGTCATGGGAAGTGAGGGACGCCGCGCATGGCAGATGCCAGTTGTTGAACTGACAGGCAGTACGCTTGGTATCATCGGTTTGGGTGGCTTTGGCATGGAGATGGTGCAGCGGGCCCGCGGCTACGACATGACAATCTTGGCTATCGATCCGGTACGTCAAGACAAACCGGACGAGGTGACGGAATTAAAGCCTGCCACACAGGAAAACCTACACGACTTACTTAGGCGTTCCGACGCAGTCATGCTCGCTTGCCCCAAAACCCCTGAGACCTATCATCTGATTGGGCGCGAAGAACTCGCTGCTATGAAACAGACAGCCTACTTAGTCAACGTCACGCGCGGTGGCATTATTGACGAAGATGTCCTCGTTGAAGCGTTAAAGAACGGCGAAATTGCCGGTGCCGGCTTAGATGTAACCGAAATTGAACCACCCCCGCCGGAGAGCCCGCTCTGGGATGCTCCTAATCTTATTATCACACCACACCGGGCCGGGTCCTCGCAACATCGTCCGCGAAAAACCTTTGAATTTTTCTGCGAGAACTTGGAACGCTACCTTAAAGGGGAACCGCTGCGAAACGTTGTAGGTAAGAGGCGTGGGTTCTGATGTTCACTTATTTTAATAGCACCTCAAAATCGAATCAATATCCATTCAGACAAGTTATTGCAGCCTGTTTCCTTTTGACAGCTTTGCGAGAGGGTGTTATAATCGCAATTACTAGTGATATTCTCAGCTATGGAAACAGAGGCATCGAACCAAAAAAACTGGAGGTTATAAAATGAAAGGACAAACAATCTTTTTTCCGTCCTCCGTGCTGCAAGGGTTGGTTATATTGATGCTTGTGCTTGGGTGTTGTTTCAATGCCTTTGCACAGGAGGCAACGACAACCGAAGATACACGATTGTTTGATACCGCCAAAATATGGATTTTCCTCGCCATGATCCTGTACTCAGCTACGGTGGTCTATTGCATCTATCATGCTCGGAGTGGCAAGGAATTATTCATTCGCCGCATTCCCGGACTTGAAGCGGTAGACGAGGCAATTGGTCGCGCAACGGAGATGGGGCGTTCGATTATGTATGTTCTCGGCCTAGGAGGTGTCAGCAACGTCGCAACGATCGCGAGCATGAACATCCTCAGCCAGGTCGCACAGAAGACTGCGGATTATGAAACCCCGTTACGAGTTCCATGCAATGATCCAATTGTGATGAACGTCGTTAGGGAGATGGTGAGAACTGCTTATCTCAACGAAGGACGGCCGGACGCGTACAATGAGGAGAACATCTTCTTCCTCACCGAAAGCCAATTTGCTTACGCTGCGGGTGTTGATGGAATGATGGTCCGCGAAGAACCGGCGGCGGTTTTTCTACAAGGATCGTTTTTCGCGGAATCGTTGATTTTGGCGGAGACCGGCAATTCTATCGGTGCAATCCAGATTGCGGGAACCGACAAGGAGCATCAACTGCCGTTCTTCATCGCCGCGTGTGACTATACACTAATTGGTGAGGAACTATACGCCGCTAGCGCATACCTGTCTCGTGAACCGATGTTACTCGGCAGTCTCAAAGGGCAGGATTACGGCAAAGTGATGATTTTTGGTGCGATCGTAATTGGCGTCATTCTCGAACTCTTTGGGATTACTTGGATGACGACCTTCTTCCAGCGGGTCAAGTAGCGTTTTACGTTTCACGCTTCAGGAGGTGTTATGAGAAGACAAGTTCCGTTAATTCTTTGTTTCGCATTTGGTATCGTGATGGCACTCACTGAATTTAGCCCACACCCATTTTCTCAAGGGCTCAATAAGGAGGTCATCGATTGGGCGCTGGTTATCGGTCCGTTCGCACTTGTATTGGCTGTTGCAACCCTAGTGCAAACCCACTGGATCCGCATCCGTCGGCGCAGTGAATATTGGAGATACAGTTTTCTGGTCTTCATTGGAATGATTGTTATGGTTGTGATTGGCATTCCGTTTGGCCAAAGGCATCCGGCCTTTGTGTGGATGTTTGAAAATGTCCAAGTACCAATGGATGCAACGATGTTTTCACTTCTCGCATTTTTTATCGCGTCTGCTGCTTATCGTGCTTTTCGCGCTCGTACTCTTGAGGCGACCCTACTACTTGCTGCAGCCCTGATTGTCATGATTGGGAATGCACCTGTCGGCGACCTTATCTGGAACATGATAATGCCATTTGGAGACAACTTCCCTTCTGCCGCGCGGCAATGGATTTTAGATAATCCCAACCTCTCCGCACGGCGGGGTATTATTCTTGGTATCAGCCTCGGTGTTATCTCTCAGTCAATTCGTATTATCTTGGGGATTGAACGTTCATATCTCGGCGGCACAGAAGGAGATTAAAAAATGATCGAAAAATTGATGAACATTGATCGTCGAATTGTCTTTATTTTAGTTGCATTGGCGGTGATTATCCCTTCCTTGCTGTCAGTCAGTTTTCCTATCACAGTGTCTCAACCGACGCGCAGCGCCTACGACTATATTGAAGCTTTGCCCCCCGGTTCAATCCTCATGATTGGATTTAACTACGGTCCCTCATCCTTAGCGGAACTCCACCCAATGGCAAAAGCAGTAATACACCACTGTTTTCAAAATAAGATTAGAGTAATTGGTATGACACTTCTAGCTGAAGGCGCAACGCTGGGAGATGGAATGTTGTCGGAGACCGCCGGCGAAGCGGGAGCGGTTTATGGTGAAGATTATGTCTATCTGGGCTTTCGGCCGGGGGCGACGCAGGTACTCTTAGGAATGGGTACGGCGATCGATTCCGTTTTTGAAACCGATTATGCCGAAACCCCACTCGCCGAAATTCCCATGATGGCGGATATCAAAAATTATGATCAGATTGATTTGGTTCTCGATTTGGCATCGGGCAGCTCGACGGAATGGTGGATTGTTTATACAAACACAAGGTATAACCAGCAGATTGCCGCGGGGGTGACTGGTGTGATTGTATCGCAGATGTATCCGTACTTACAGACCAAGCAGCTGATTGGCTTGATGCCCGGACTCTTAGGTGCTGCAGAGTATGAGAAACTGATTGATAGACCCGCGAAGGGAACCGAAGGCATGAGCATCCAGTCCTTCGCACATCTACTAGTTGTCGGACTTGTGATCCTGGGTAATATCGCCTTCTTTATCCAACGGCGTCAAGCTGAATAAAACAGGAGGTTTCATACATGGCGGAATTGATTGGTATCTGGGTGGCTGCACTACTTACACTCTGTATCTTTAGTTTTCTGTATCGAGATAATCCATTTTACCGATTTGCCGAACACCTGTTTGTGGGGGTCTCGGTGGGCTACGGTATTGTACTTACAATCCATCAAGGCTTGATTCCATTCGCATGGGACCCGCTTTGGGAAGCCTTCACGGAGAAACAGTGGGAGGGGTTGGTGAGACTCATTCCAATCGGTATTGGCGCGTTATTCTTTGCTCGTCTTGCCCCGACACACGGGTGGCTAATCCGCTATCCAATTGCCATCCTCATCGGGGTGGGATCCGGTCTGGCAATTCCAAATGTAATGCGAGCTGACATCTTTCAGCAGGTGCATGGGACGTTGGCTCCATTTGCACAGATTCATGCAGGCGAGCTAGGTGCATTTCAAATCTTTGGTGTCATTCTTATGCTTATCGGCGTGATGTCAACGTTGACCTACTTCTTCTTCTCGGTCGAGCATCGAGGGGTAGTTGGTGGCGTCTCAAAGATTGGTATCGTTTTCCTGATGATTGGCTTCGGTTCAGCATTCGGCAACACAGTGATGGGCCGTGTTTCCCTGCTCATCCAACGGGTTGACTTCCTACTAGCCGATTGGCTACATTTGATTTAGTCTCCGATAGACAGCGTGTGGCATAAGAGGAGAAAATGATGGGCCTCAGAGCGGGTATTGTTGGACTCCAGAGTGTTTATTGGCCCAACGCCTTTGCGAACTGTCTGAGTGCTATTTCCGATGCCGAACTAGTGGCGTGTGCAGATTTGGACTATGATTCAAACCTGATTTCTACCTCCCTCGGGAAAACACCATCAGAATTTGCTGAATCGTATGGTTTCCAATTGTATCATGATCCTGCCGAAATGATTCAGAAGGAGGGTCTGGCTGCAGTTTGTATCTGTGCCAAGAATACCGAGGCAGTCCGCCTTGTCGAACAGGTTGCCCCTTTGGGTGTCGATATCTACATTGCCAAACCGATGGCAACTACCGCTGAGCGGAACGCATCGTAAAAGCGGTGCGTGATCATGGCGTGATTGCGACCTCTGGCACGACCGAACGTTTCGATGGGGGTATCCGGGAGGCATATCAGCGTTTCAAGAGTGGCGCGATTGGCAAACTGATTTCGATTCGAGCATTGCATCAACACGGTAACATTAACAGCTTTCCAAAGGACGATTGGTATTGGGAGGAAGCGCAAGGTGGACCAGAACTGTCTCTGATTTGGTACGCTGCCGATGTGGTTAGATGGTTTGCCGGGTCAGAAGTGACAAGGGTTTATGCCGAATATGACAACTATCTTTCAGATCGATCACCTTTTATGGACAACGGCAAGATCATCTTGCGATTTGAGAATCGGGTCATGGGGTCAATTGACATCTATTTTTCCGTCGAAGGTTTTCGGCTGCCTGCCTATGAGGTTGAGCTGGTTGGCACAACGGGAGCAATTCGGACGCAGCAAAGTGTTTACGAGGGAATGGTCTTCACGAAAGACGGGATTAGCAATTTTTATCGCATTCAAAATAACAACCTGCTCGACGAAATGACCCATTGGGTGGAATGTTGTCAGAACAAAATAGATCCGGATTTGACGATTGAGGATGCCCAGCGCGTGATTGAGTTATGTCTCGCCTGTCGTCAGTCCGCACAGACCCATGCACCGGTTGCCCTTCCCCTTGATTAACGGAGAATAGTTATGAGTCCGCTATTTCGCATTGACACACCTTCGGAAGAAAATCTCGAAGATTTTCATAGGGACGGTTATGTTGCCATACCCGAAGTTTTTACAGAGGAGGCGCTTTCGGGATTGACCGATGAGGTACTCAATTTGGCTGGGCCTCGTGAATATCTCCACGCTTTAAAAGTCGAGCAAGACAAACCGAGGGACCCATCTGTATATTTCGTTAGGCCATGGAACGACAGAGGACCGTGGGCTGACCAACTTATCGATGCACCGCTTATCACGGCGTTACTACAAGCCACAATCGGTCCCGATTATCATTTCTGCCATTCCGCGATGAATATCGCCCCTCGCGGTGTAGGACGGCTCGGCTTTCACCAAGACCATCACCATTGGCGTCATGAGAACCCCGTCAATCTCGCTGAGAGGGATAAGTGGTATATTCAGATACTTTACTATCCTAACGGGTTCACACAAGGGGACAGAAGCCTCTCGGTCATTCCGGGGAGCCATCGGGTTCCGCCGACGAAAGATGTTACGCCCGAAAGGTTGCTGGCGGGAGACTTTGACCATGTTGCTGGTCGTAAACTTGCGGTGAGGCACCTAGAGCTGCAGGCGGGAAGTATGGTTTATCTTAACGCTCGGATGTTTCACGGTGTTGAGCCGAAACCGTTAGATTCGCCGCAGCCGTTTAGACTTTTTTTAATTGATATTTTTAAGGAGGTAGGCCCTCCGCATCGCTACACACAGGAAATCCCGCCGGAGTGGATTGAACGCGCAGACCCCGTCCGGAAAAAGATGTTCTTGCGCGAAGCCTACACGCCGGAGTGCTGGATTAGCTGATGCAGAGGGCAAGGGTAGGCGTTACATTTTTGCCACCGTGAAGAAATCAATGGCTTCCAACTCCGCACGTAATTCGTCACGTCTTTCCGCAGCGAAGGGAAGTTGAGGGAGACGCGGTGCCCCACAGTCAAAGCCCAACATGCACATCACCTCTTTGAGTGCACCAAAGAAACCGAAAGAAAACAGCACACCGGTTATTTGATTGGCACGCACTTGGAGCTCCTGACCTTTTGCGATGTCGCCTCTGTTATAACTGTCGTGTATCTCACGATAGATTCCGGGGATATAATTGAGCGTTGAACCGATGTTACCGCACGCGCCCTGCATCGCGGCGTAGATACACTGTTCATCCATACCCGAAAAAATGCTCCAGTTATCCCGTCGCAACTCCACAATCTCTCTAAATTCAAACATATTGGGCCCCGTGTACTTCGCACCGGCAACGGTAGGGATTTCCATTAACCGCCGCATCAACGCAACGGCATCTGTGGGACCACCGAATATATACGTTAGCAGCGGGATATCCGGTGCAGCAGCTCCAACCCGCTCAAAGTAAGTATACAGACTTTCGCTGTTCTGAAACATTGGTGGGATAACACTACTTATCCCTGCAGCCCCTGCCTCTTGGGCGTGTTCTGCTAACTGGACAGCATCGCCGACAATCATGCTACCGACATGCGCAATAACAGGTGCGCGACCATTCACTCGGTCAACCACGGTTTCAGTGACCAATTTGCGCTCCTCTGGTGACATGAAAAGTCCCTCTCCAGTGCCACCGCAGACGTAAAATCCGCCAACCCCTTTATCGAGCAAATATTCTACTAGGGCTTTATGCTAGTTCCTAAGGACTTGGAAAAGCCAACTCTTTAATCTGTAAACACGCCTCTTTTTTGAATAGGTGATTCAGATAAATACATAGCGTATGAGCGGTGATTTTGGCGTATAGCCGCGTGCATAATCCCCAGAAACTATGTGCATGATTGTTTTGTATATGAAACTGTTGACTCAATTGCCCATTGACGGTTTCAACTATCTGCCGAATTTGGTTAATCGCTTGCTTGGTTTGTGTGGAAATCTGCTGTTTCTGGTTGCGTCGTGGCAAGGTTATCAGTTCGATACAGTTCAGTTGAGCTAATTCGTCTTTGATTGAGTCGCTCATGTAGGCTTTATCTCCTATCACTTGCTTATCTCGGTGATTCGTGAGTAATTCGTGACCTACCGCTAAATCGGTTTTAGAAGCAGGTGCCAGTTCAAAATCAACAATCACTCCACTTGCAGTGACTAACAGATGCAGCTTATAGCCGAAAATGGTCTGTTTCTTGGATTCGACTCGTCCATAATTGGCACCATGGCATGACCAATCGTTGGTTGACGCAGGCACCGAATGAAACTGCATGACTGGAATCGGCAAACTATCAATAATACACAGTTTATCCGATGCCGCTTCAATGGCTGACAAGAGCATCTGCCGAATCTGATTGATGATTGCTCCCAAGTTGCGTCTGCGCCGATTGAACCGACTCTGACAAGGCAATATAGGGAACAGATGCCGGTGCTGGCTAAATTCGGATAGCAGCTCGGTTTCAATGTCCCACCCCTTACACTCAGCAATCAATATCATAGTGATTAACTCACTATCACTACAACCGGGAGCGGGACCGGGGCGTTGGAGCAATGGTGCAAGTTTTATCAGCAGGTCATCAACAATGACATAAGTCCATAGACACAGGTCATCAAAATCGGTTATCATAAGGGTATCCTCCAGTTTTAGATGGGTTATCAGGTCCATCTATAATAACAGACTGGAGGTCTTTTTAACTTCCCTTTTTTAGTTCCGATTAAAAAAGGGAAGTTAACTAGCATAACACCCTACTAACTCCTGTAACACCCCTACATTCACTTCATCTTTAGCGGTGAAAGGTGTGGCTAAAGCGGGCCATGCACCATTAAAACTGAACATAAACTTCCTCCGTTTTTGACTTTGATCTGAATGAGAAATTATCCCATGCAGCCGACATCGCGATTAATCTGTACGGTGCATCGTTACCCCTCTGGGCTTCTCAAGGGCATCAATCCAGAGCCGACACCATTCATCATAATCACGCAAAACACTTGCAGGATTGCTTGGAGAGCGTACTACGAATTCTGGGTAAGCTGTTCTGCCTGTATGATGCCCGGTGGTCTGGTAACGCAGATCCAGAGACCAACGGCACTGATCCGAGACATTAGGAACCGAGCGGTGTGGGGTGAATTTATTCAATAGGACCACATCCCCTTTGTAACAGACGAGATCCATAGGTTCGACTGATGGCAGCACTTCAGGCCGGATTGTAACGGTCGCTGCTTCCTCCTTGAAATGACTCAGATAGCCGAGATTAAACACGCCGGGAAGTGCTTGCATACATCCCGTTTCGATCGTTGCATCTCCCAAGGGCAGCCAGCAGGTTACGATGTTCGACCCTTCAGCCTCCGGCATCATTACACCGGCATCTTGGTGCCAAGGCACGACATTGAACGATGGTCCAGTGTGTCCATCGTATGCTGTCGGTGGCTTAGTCCGCGCATGTTGAATGGGATTGCAGGTGATTTCTGATCCAACGAGTGATTCAACTGTATCAAGCAAGTTCTCATTATGCAGAAACTCAAACATCGATCGACCACGAGATGTACTGATGTCGAGTCCATCACCAACCTCTTTGCACTGCTTATAAAGGAGTCCAAAGCGCGTCTCGAACGGGGCATCAGGATAGAGTTTCTGAATTTTTCCCGCATGATGCAGTTCACACGCACGTCTAGCGACCCACCCCTCAAGTTCGGCAATCACAGGATCTAACTCGGATCCAGGCAGGGCATTTCTGACTATTAACACTCCATTCGTTCTAAATTCATGAATTTCTTCGTCCGTCAATTTCATCTAATTATTCCTTATTCTCTTATCAAGATTAACCTAGACTGTTCGAGGTGTTCATCAAATTAAAGCAAAAGCAGCAGGATACCCGGGTGTTTTTTCGTGCTGTCTGCCTCGCATTTAAAATGCCTGACCAAACTGCACGTAAAAAACGGGTTTAAATTCTCTCATTACCGGGATCCCAATGTCGACACGAGCAGGTCCGAGAGGGGTATCTAAACGCACACCTGAACCTGCTGCCACGCGCGGAAGGGCATCCTGAATATCCACAAATTTATTCCAAACGTTGCCCGTATCCAAAAATACAGCCCCACCGATAAACTTATAAATTGGAAAACGGAGTTCGGTGTTTAGAATGAATAACACGTCCCCACGATGATTGCCGAATTCGTCTTCTGGTCCAAGTCCCCGCTCCGGGTAGCCCCTGACTGTGTTTGATCCACCGGCATAGAAACGTTCAAAGGAGATAATCTCCCGGTTACGGTTTCCTCTCAGTCCTTTTTCATACCCGAACCGAATTGCACTGGCAAGCACAGCATTTCCCCAGAACTGCCAATAGTACCGATGATCTGTTGTAAATTTGAAGAAACTAGTTTCCCCTCTAAGAAATCCACCTGCATATTCGATTGCAACTTCATTGAACCAACCATTTTTCGGATTCAGGAAATGATCTCGGCTGTCTCGATGGAACTCGATACCGAGACTACTCACAGTGGTCTGAATTTTGGGTGGGTCCTCACGGTCACGCAGATCTTGAGATTTGTACTGTAACGCAAGATTGCTGAATCGCCCAAGTCGTTTGGCAAGGTTTGCCGTTCCACCCCGCGCCCTTATGTCTTCGTACTCCTCCAGATTATCATTGAATAAGCGAAAAGTTCCTATTGTAGGTCCAATCAGTTTATCGAGGGGTACTAGTTTGAACCACGGTTCAATCAGCGTTATTTCGTACAGATTACCTCTTGTTCCTCTGCTAACTTTCCCACTGATTTTCATGTTACGTTTGAACAAGTTGTTATGGGCAATTCCCAATGTACCACGAATCCCCTCAGAGGAGATATATCCGCCGCTAACGCTGATTGCTCCTGGTTTTTTTACGGCAACGTTCACATCAACATCAATGATCTCTGTATTTTCAATATATCGGTCAGGTGCCTTAATTTCAACCTCTGTAAAAAGACCTGTGGTCCATAACCGTCGCCGCGATTCTGTCACTAATCGTTCTTCGTTAAACACCTCTCCTTCAACTAAGTCAAGATTTTCAAATTCTCGCCGCAAAACATGCAGTTTCACTTGCCCATCCCCATCGAAAAAGAATTTGCCAAACTTAGCTTGAATCCTTTCAACAACCGTATAGGTAAGTGTGCGTGTCTCTGGATAATAATCGTGACTGATAAGCGCGTAGATATATCCCTTCTTATTGTAAAGGGATTCGAGATAGCGTTCATCATCGTTCGTTATATCCGTGCTGTAATGTGTTCCGGGTTTTGCATTAAGTTCTGGATATAATTTGGTTGTTTCAAAGATTGTGACTCCTTCGATTGCAACATGATCTATAATTTTTTGTTTTCCTTCGTAAATTTTTATGTACAAAATGAGCCGGTTATCTCTATCAATCTCGGGTTCAGCACTCGTCACACGAGCATCTGGATAACCATTTTTTTTGTAATGGAGTTCCAATATACGCCGGTCTGTTAAAAGTGTTGCTGGATTATAAATACCTTTAGACAACAACCATCCCAATCCGGGGACCACAAATCGACTGCGAGGTTGGGTTACCATTAGATCCAGCAAGACGGCATCTGCAAACGCCTTGTTGCCCTCGAAATTGATTTTCTTAATTCGCGGGGCTTGTCCTAATTGAATCTTGAAAGAGATAACTTCTTCTTGCCCGGATATTTTTTCAACCTGGTGGCTCACTTTCGGTGCGTAATACCCTTTTCCTTGATAGATTTGAAGAATTTGTTGCTCTGTACTTTTAAGAATCGTGTCTGAAAAACTATCCCGTTTTAACAGACGCAATGTTTCCCTAAGTTCTGATTCGTCAATACCGTCGCCAATAAATCTGATTTTGATCTTTTTCCCCTCAATAATTTTGTAGTTGAGGGCAATTGTACCAGTTGCGTTGTTGTAAATCGGGTCAGGTGTGACTTTTACAGTCAAATACTCATTCTTCCGATATAATTCTCGAATGCGGTTGGTATCGACATCAACGGATTGCTTCTGATAGATTTCACCTTTCTTGCTTTTAACGGTTTCTTCTAACTTCTCAATATCAATCGATTTGACGCCTTCAAATCGGATGTCCTGAATAAGTGCTTGGGCACCCTCCTCGATCTTGTATAACAGATTCATTTGATGCGAGGAGTCGAGATTGGTCGAAGGGGTCAGACTAATTTTTGTCTGAAAATATCCGTAATCTTTGTATAAATCGACGATTCTACGCCGGTCATCTTCTGCGATTTCGGTGGAATATTCCTTCTTTGGACGCGAGATCACTACATCTAGGAGCAAATTTTCGCTTAGACTGTTCCCCTTAAACTCGATTTTTCCAACTCGTATCTTGCTGGTGAGATCGAACATCAATCGCACCCCATTTGGTCTAAGCACCTCCATTGCTGTAACCTGAGAAAAGAGACCAGTTGTATAGATCCCTTCAATGCTTTTGCGGATCTGGTAAGGCGAGACTATACTTCCAATTTGAACCCGTGTTTTACGCTTTACCTCTTCATACTGTGAACCTGAATCGAGGATTTCGCCATCGAGTCTGTACCATATTTCAATAACAGGGTGGCTGTCAGATTGGCTCCAAGCCGAATTGAGAAAAACAGCTGAGAAAATAAGCATCACATGAAGCGACAGTCGAAAAAGATAAGACCTGAAAGCTGGAACACGGCGCGGTTGATTTGTCTGTTTATGGATTCGCTGATTTGTTCGTTTATCCATTCGTATACCTCACCCCCTCCCTTTTCTCGCAGCTCAGTCGGAAGGGCAGGAGTTACGTTACAGAACATGCCTATTCAAGGATCCCGGAATAATGGCAACTGTACACAGATTTGGGCCCCAGTGGGTTACAGATTACGCTTTCTATTATGGGGGCAGACGACACGCTCGAAGTCATCGATCAAGGAAACAACGCTTGAGTGAAGGCGATCAACTGTTGTACAAAATTGTTGCAGAAACTATTCGGGTATTCAACCGAGGTTGAATTCCGTCGAAGTGAGCGTAATTCAGGTTTGGCAACCGTTATTTTTCACTCCAATTGGTCAAGGATGCGTCTCAATTCTCCCTTAACCATCTCATGTGTCTCGGTCTGTTTTAGGTATTGATCAAGATCGTATATCAACTGCGGATCGACCAGTACAGTCACTTTAATTTGGTTCATCAGCGGTTCTTTCCGAAGTAGCTGAAGAATGCGTAGTCGATCTTCTGCGTTCGTAATATTTCCGGAGATGAGTGCCTTAATAAGCTGGGTGGTCAACCCCTTTGCCAATTTCTGTTCTGCATGGATACGTAGCGCGTCAGACGCTGCTTGTTTTGCAGCATTATCAGCTGTGCCTGTGAGGACACTGGTGAGAGCTGCGACTGCTTGTGGATCTGGCTTATTTTGAAATGCCTGTGCTGCATGGGTAACGACTTCATTATCGGTGTCTTGAAGCACTTTAATGAGTTTAGCTACCGGGTAATCGTTAAGATGTATCATCGCCCGTGCAGAAGCACGACGGACGTCCAGATCATCGTCGGTCAATCCTTTAATGATTGCGGCCGAGTATTCGTGCTTTCCAAGTCTGTAGAGGGTGACACTGATTTCCATTTGTAGGCCGGGGTCCTCAGTATTTTTGTGAATTGTTTCCAAATCCTCAAGTCCCTGTGGTTCGCCAATCCGTCCGACGAGGCGTACGAGCTCAATTTGTACCTCTGTTGATGTTTCAGCGCTCTGAATAGCATCAACCATCAAGCCAAGACCATCACTGCCAATTTGATACATCATCTCTACCATGTCACCACGTAGGTTTAGAAAATCCGCCTGACCTAGGGCACCAATCAAGACGGGAAGTGCATCTACATCTTTATCAACGACCACTTGTATCGCATCTTTCTGAAGGCGAGAACGTCTGACCAAAATTTGAAGCAGGTACTCAATTTCCTCATTTCCTAACGCAGCTAAACGCTGTGCACGTTCACTTTTGAACTCGGGTTCCAATCCTTGGGTTTTTGCAGCTCCTGTTGAAAGAGCGTGTGTGTATGCGAGGACCAATAGACCGCGCGGCGGAGCCTTGTCTAGCTCATCTATTTCAGCTTGTTTCAGATGCTTAATTGAGTCAATTGCAAGCCCTGAATTGAGCAGTTGTTGCCGTCCAACTTTCAAATGATCTATTTTCTGTTTTGGTTCGCATCCAACTAGCAAGATTAACAATGTTAGACCGGCATAAAGGGTGGTTTTAAGTGAAGTGCAGGATGTCTGAATCGTCCCAATCGAGAGATCCTTTGCATCGATCGGGCGGTTTGTTTCTGCATCGGTCAAGAGGGCTGAGTCTGCTTGCGGAGTAGCAGTCGTGGTTCCTACATGTGTCTTCATAAAATTTTCGTCTCCTAATTTCTTATAGTTTCTTTATAGTGATGATCTCACATCGGCATCACCATCTAGCGTATAGGTGGTCTGATTCCCAAAATGCGGGTAGCTGTTTAAAAACAAAGCGTAAAAAGAATTATTATAACACGGAGATGTTACAAGACCACTGCAATTTCGTTAGGTTTTTGTATCATGGCGTCTATCAGCAATCATTTGGCAGAAAGCGATATGCACCGTGATGCTGCCAATACGATAAAAGTTCAAAGGTACTACCTAAAACCGCTGTTCTAGCTTGAGGTCTACGCCATATTTTCCGCGTTCATTCCGTTCTCCTTTGATATAAAAGTGTCGGTGAATTTGATATTCAACCTCAATGCGGGGTTCTGTATGAAGTTGGAAGGTAGAAGAGTAAGTCACCGAAAGGCGTTCTGAAAGTTCTTTCGTCAAAAGGATTCGCGATTGTTCAAAATTGTCTGGGCTCCAATCGAAATGGGTTTTGCTAAAACCTACTGCTTTTGCGAATCGGTGACCTAGAATCCCTTGAACAGGATCAAGCGGATTCGCTCCACTGAGCGTTAAAATCGAAAGAATTTGGGGCTGGGTTAATGGGTAATCTTCGCCGGCACCTTTTCCGAGCACCTCCACTTGAAACTCCGGAACCTGTTTTTCCTCAAGGTAGCCATTCAAGTGCACTTCAACTCTGATGTCTCTCGTATGAAATTCCCCGTCTCCAGCTGGCACTTGGACATTTCGAATTGGTTCGACCGTCTCAGCACTAATTTCATACCACGGGTTAAATTCCAGCGTATTTCTATTTTCTGCATAGGAGCCCTCCCGAATCTCGAATTGATGACCTCCAAAGAGTGCCAATTCACCTTCTAAGAGATCCACGCGCCCATTAAAAATAGGTTTTTGAATCGGTCCAACGAGCTCACCGTTGATGGATGTTTCGATCTCAATTTCTCCGATATGTGTGAAAACTTCTCCCACATTCGATTCAACCCAAAAGTTGTTCGGGGCAATGATATCAAGATCTAACTGGAGATCGCGCACGACAGGATAATCAAACCACACCTCAAACTGTACCTCTGCTGTCTTATCAACCAGATCTTGAACTAACTGTCTCCAGTCTTGTTCGTATAACCCCCTCTTGACACGAATCGAACCCCGTAACGGTGGCAGTTTGAGATTGCCCTCCGTCGTGACATCTCCTCTCATCTGTAGGTCGACACTTTGACATTCAACCTCGTACAATCCGGGTTTCCTAAACGTGGTCCCTTCGCTCAATTCAGCAACAAGATCTATATGCTGCACATCGAACCAGTTAGATTGTATCATACCGTTGGCTTCAAAGGTGCCGCCATTCATCTCCCCCGTAATGTGCTGGATATTCACACCTGTCTCGGTCAAATTGAGATGTGCTGCTCCATTTGCTACATTGATGTGTGAGTTCGGCAGGTCAAACGCAACCCCTCTCAAATTTGTGGATCCTTTAAGCATAGGTGAATCCAACTGACCGCCCAGCGTAGCATTAACGGCACCCATCCCCTCGGTAAAAGCAAATTGCGGGAAGATCAGGGATAAGAATTCCAGATCTTCAACGGCGATATCTAATCCGCCCTGAATATTCTCTGGCAAAGGTTCAGCCTTGAACTCTAATAAAGACAGATGAAATGGGATTAACACAGACAGGGCAGCGCGATTTTTTCCAATAGATAGATGGGCATCACCACCTTGCCTACCACTAATTCGAATCTTTCGATCCTCGTAGGCAACATTACCGGTAAAGTGATCAACCTCTGCTTGATTTATCCGTAGTTCCGGGGTTTCCCACGTGAAGGAGACTCTCGGTTCTGCATCCGTTCCGCGTATATCCAGCAAGGCGTTCAGAGATCCACGCACGGCGTAAGCCTCAGGGAGAAATCCCGAAATAAAACCGAGATCTAGATTCTGCATTTCAACATGAAAGAGTAATTTTTTTCCAAGTTCCCAACTTCCGAACCCCATCACCCGAAGGCGCTTTGCATCCTCTACGGTTGACCCCTGATCTTCCAAGCTAAATCCTTCTTCCAGACTGAGTTGCTGGTTTGCAAGTTTGATTTCGATTGGTCTGGAGTTACGGATCTTATAGCCCAAGCCTTCGATTAGAACATCCTGAATGTTTAGCTGACCTGTTACATATTTGATTACATTTGGTAGATTGAATGGCTTGATGAATTGCGGAACCCATGCGGTTTCGCCGGGGCTGAGAAACCGATTTATTGGGATTTCCAAACTGGCTTCCGCCGTAATATATCCATTCAAAACCTCAGTTGGCATCTCCTCCGTCCCAATTACGTCGGGCGGTAAAAACCTCGACACGGTAGGATTCAGAAACCGCGACTGATCCCCAAAAAAGTCAGCAATTCTTGCTTTATAAGCCGTGAATCGGTTAATCTCAAAATCAGTTGCGATGATCCCATCTAGCGCGCAGTTGATTTCTGCTGTATATTCTCCCTGACCTACCCGAAAACTGAGTGTGGTGATACGAATTTGACCTTTATCTGCCTCCAATTCAAACCTTCCATTTGAAATCGGTGTATCAAAATTCGCCAATTTTACCGCACCTTGTTGAACCGAAAATGTTCCTTGCGGATACGGTGACGCTGTTGTTCCTTGTATTCTGAGATCTATGTCAGCAATACCATCAGCATGTTCAATCAAAGGAGGGAGCAGCAAGCCTAGGGGTGCCAAGGAAATCTGTTTTCCTTTGAGTTTTAGGTCAATGGGTTGGTCCAAGAACCGGTCCCCAAGAGGCATTGGCTCAATGGCAAGATTAATTGGAATTGTGCCGGACATTTCCAACTGCTTCTCTACGCCAGCGATGCGCTGCGTATTCTGGATGGATAGCAATTTTTCCTGATAGTCAGCCGTTCCACTGTCTTTAAGATTGGCATTTCCGACGTGACCATCTGACTCCCACGCTACGCTTATGATTGGATTGGCAAGGTTGCCGCGGACACGAATTTGGCTTGTAAGAAAACCGTTAAACTTGAGAAAAGATTGCTCGAGGAGAGTTAGCGTTATTGCCGGGACCAGTACACCATAAGGCAATCGTTCAATCCCTAAGTGGAGGTTCAAAGTCCCATCGAGGCCAATAGTGCCTCTAGCGTTGATCCAAGCGGTGTTTCCCTCACCTATCTGGGCGGGTGCAAGTATGAGTTGCCGGTTTGCAAAGTGAACCCAAATACTTTTGATATTGTGTAAATCACGATCGTTGATCTTGATGCGCAGATTATCAGATTTGAGGGTTGCCGATATTTGGTCGGGACGGTAGCCCCTGCCTTGTACCTCAAGTGCTATATTCGCTTGCCCCTCCATACCGTGGAGTTCGCGCTTGATTATGTAGTTTAGAGGGGTTACGAGATTTACATCTACCCCATTGACGTGCAGTTGAAATTGGACTGAATCGTCTTGTTGCAAAACGTCTAAAATTGAAGCTAGGGGTAAACCCTTATTCGTCTTGAGCAAACTCCAAGTTCCTGACACCTTATACTGCCCGCCATCAAACTGCCAATCCGCTGATTTTAAATTCACCGTGATTAAGTCAGGTGATGCTTTTTGCCCAACCAAGATCTGAAGCGCAACCTTCAAGTCTTCAATAGGCTGGGGTATATCCAAGAGTTGTAGTGTCTTTTGCGTCGCATCAATAGAGGCGATTAATTCCGGCTGAGCCAGATCGCCAGTAATTTGTGCCTCTAGATCGAACAGGATCAAATGATTCTTCAGGTAATCCGGCAAATTCTGAAAATCGTGCGAATCTAACCTAAAATTTGGGCATGAAGCCTGAAGGTTCAGCCGTGAAGATGGAAAAGACTCAAGATCGACCCCTATGTTACCCTTCACTTGAATAGGATTATCGAGCAAAAGCAGATCGAAAGACTCAACGTTAAGGCTTCCATTCTTATAGACGAGACCGCCAACAGCTTCACGAATTGGGATTTTTCCGATGGGTGTTTGGAGCATAAGATTTGGAATGTCCCAATTGAGTTCTAACTGTGGTGCTTCATAAGTCCCTTTCCCGGTGAATTTGTAACTGACATTTCCTGAGAAGAGCGGTGGTAGTCCCAACAGGTGCGATAATCCCTCAAGTGGAAATCCATCGGATTCAACGTTGAAACTGAAGGTATTTGTAGACTCTGGGTCCCGGGGCAATCGGATGGCATCTATCCCACTCTGAATGGGGAAAGTACCTTCGGCACTCAGGAATGGGCTGCCATCTCGTTTATCAGCAAGTACCAAGGATTGAATGTGCCACAGGCTATCCACAGAGGAAACGCGAATCGGAGCGGGGTTAGTCAACGGACGTCCATTAACATCGAGCGCAGCCTTGGACAGGGACATTTGGAACTTAATTTTCGACGGATCTTCAAGCATTCCTTCAATCTCTACGTTGCCATCAGCCGTCCCTCTGAAATAGTCCGCCACATTAAAGATGCGCAGGAAGGGAAGCAGATCGACTCCCACACCATCGACAGCAACCTGATAGGGGCTGCCTTCAATTGATTCCAAGACTCCGCGAATTTGGCACGTATCGTTAAAACCGACCCCTTCAAAATTCAGTGCATCGTTTCTGTAGATGCCGGTTATGTAAACATCCTCTAGTGGATTGCCGGCGTAACTAACATTTGAGAAATCAAAGGTCACATCTACAAGTGGATCTGCTGCGTTTGCTTGCCCCTTGGCTGTTACAACCAAATCGGCGTCCAACAAGAAATCGATCATTCCCCGTGCGATCGCAATCTCACCCAGGCGCATTGATTCACTTTGAAAGTCGATTACATAGTCTTGCTCTGGGGTAATCTGCGCGTTGAGGATACCTTTTTGTTCACGAGCTAACACCTCAAAATCGGGGATTTTCACGACATAATTCTCAATCTCTAGCGGCAACGTTAACGGGTCAAGTGCTAGCTCCCAAGCTTTCCCGTTTTCAATCTGAAGCGTGCCCCGGCCATTAAGCCTCGCTAACGTTCCGTCTAGCACCAACTCACCTGTCGCAATTCCTTCGATTGGGTAATCATCACCTGCTAGCCTTACATAATCTGCAATCTGGAGCGGTTGGGCACGCACCTTCAGATCTATCGGCGTATCTCCTTCCATGCGCGCAACTCCATCGGCGACTAGCTCGCTTTCCCCTTTGATCAAGCGTATCGAGTTCAGAAAAACCTTATTTTCTGTATAATGAAAATCCGTTGTCAGCACGCCGATCGGCACATCATACAACGTTGCTTCTGGAACCTTGAGCAAGCCTTGCAAGGAATAAAGTGGGTTATCCCCTACACCTGCAGCACTTTTTCCGGTAAGCGTGCCTTCGCCGGCAAGGTCTGGTAATTGCAAGATTTGCGAGAGCTTGCCTACGTCAATTTTCGTAACACGTAGATCCATATCGTGCTGACCGCTTAATCCGGGATTTCCACTGATTTCGATTTGCGCATCGTCAAAGTTTGCGGTAATCGACAGATTTTTGTCGTTGAGTTGGTAGCGAGCTGCTGAAAGGCGAATCGGTACTTTATTTAGCGTTGCGTCATCTAGTTCTAGGTTTCCATCAAGATCGATCTCGTGGAGGTCAAAACTGTTACCACTAAATTGGACTTTACCATCCAAATCAGCCTGAAGGTTCAAAAGACTTTGGGGAAAATCTATAATTGGCAATAGTTCTTCTGTGCGAAGGGAGTTGAATTGTACCCAACCCTTGTAGGCGGGGCGTTGTGATTCTTCTTGTGGGGGTTGAAGATTAATTTCAGCCGCCCCTGTCAGCTTGCCGGAGGCGAAGGAGGTATCAATATTGGTAACTCGGACGTTACGCGGTGTGAACTCGGCTTGGACAGTGAGATCCTCAAATTGGAGCGCATTTAACTGGACAGAGGGGAGATCAATGCCAATGTTGCCCGTAATTTCCGAAAGTGGCCCACTAGCTTCCACGTTCACTGCTGCCACGCCTTCTATTTCCGCTGCGGTGGATAGAATTTTTTGTGCGTCGCGGAAGTCGAGCGTCATTTGGATTTGTGTGTTGACTTGGGGGGATTGTTTGTCAAGATCGCTTGCCTCACCAGCGACGGTCAGCAGGGAGTTTCCTAGCGCCAAGCGCAACGAGTGCAATGCCCCTCGATTCTTCTGAAGTTCAAATTCAGTTCTGAATTCATCAAGTTGCGTTTCAACACCATTCAGTTCAAAACGTCCATCTCGCACCTCCAGATGCCCCCCATACCTCCAGTTAGTTAAAGGGCCCTCAACACGGCTCCCACTGTAAATGCCGCCGATCGCAACTTTGAAAGAACCGCTCTCATCTTCAAAATTAACAACACCATCTTGAATGCTGATATCTTCGATATTAACATCAGAGATTAGCAGTTGCACAGGGAATCTCGCGCCCGTCGTCTCTGAATCGTCTTTCGGCATTAACTTGGCGAGATTGATAGTTTCGTCTGCGTCCCTGCGCGTATTAACCTGCGGCTGGTTAAAATGCAGTTGAGTGATGAGGACTTTCCTTCGTGCCAAACTCCATAACCTATATCTTATCCGGATTTCGTCTAGAGCGATGAGGGGAGGATTTTCTGGATTCGCATCAGCGATTTCAAGCCCTGTGATATCCAAGCCAGTGAGCACATTTCCTGAAACCGTATCAATGGTGACCGAGTGTTTTAAGCGCTTTTGTAGCTCAGATTCTAACACTAGGCGCACCCGGTTAAGTACATAGGAAGAACGCAGAAACAGAAAACCGCCGAGAATTAAGATCAGTCCAAGACAGGCAAATAGGATTAAACGTTTGTTTCGTCTGCGCATAGAATTTATCTCAATCTTTCAATGTTGGAAAGGTATCGACCACATAAAACGCCGAGAGTACTAGTTGCGATTCGCGCTCTAATTTATATCATAGCAAATTTGGCTGAAACCGTCAGCAAAATATAGGAAAATAGGGCGGGATTTAGATTTAACGAAGTGGCTGTTTCAGATGGGAGGGGACACTTGCTAGCTAATAACTGAACCGTATAATGGAAGGAGAGAGGGGCAGTAGGCTATTTTTAATTTACGGTGTTACCAAATTCAAGCCATTTGTAGAATGTTGGATATTTGTATTAGCGATCGAAAATAGGAGATTTTCTTAAATTATAAGACTTGGAAACCGATTCAACCACTTAGGGCCTATTGCTGTTAAGTGCTGCTAAGGACAAGTGCTGGTTTGAGTTGTGGTACAACCACATCTCCATATTCTTCTTAACGTCAGTCCACTCATTATCCAAGATTGAATACCAAGCGGTGTCTCGATTTCGACCTTTCACGATCATGTGTTGTCTAAAGATACCTTCAAACTGAAAACCGAGACGTATGGCAGCTGATCGAGACTGCTCATTTAGGGAATCACATTTCCACTCAACTCGGCGGTATTTCAATCTATCAAACGCCTCGCAGAGCATTAGATATACGCATTCCGTATTTACGTTTGATCTTTGAGCATCAAGCGAATACCAGATATGTCCTAGCTCAAGGCGTCGCATATCAGGGATGATATTTAGAAAGCTCACCATCCCCACTCGGAGTTTCGATTCGCGGTGGTGTACCGTGAAGAAGAGCGGATCCGGCGATTTTGCTCCAACTTCAAGCCACCGTCGCATCGCGTGTACACTGTCAAAGGGCCCGTAACTCATGTAGTCCCATATCTGTTCCTTCTGATCTGAGCCATGGGCGCAGCTGTAGAGATCTTCAGTATCGGCTTGAGGATTGATTGGTGACAGCGCAATAAACTTACCCTCGTAGTCCGTCTGTCGAGGCACGTCAACGTGAGAAAGTGGTTTTATAGCATCTCCAAGCGGGGAAGATAAACGCGCCATAGCCTTCCTACCTCCAGTCGCCATCTAAGATACAGATGTTGGAATATTTCCAATATTTATTTTGGGAAGGCTAGAAAAGTGCAGAGGGCCATGCAAGTGCAAACCTCGCTATATTTACATTTTGCGAATCCGGTTGATGTATCGATTCAAAAATCTCTTACTAGACAAAATTAGCGGACGCCCAACGACTTTATAGACTTCTACGCATATACGCTACTGCACCTCGCACGGTTAGGAGGTAAACGATCTTACCCAATCAATGGTTAGAGTTAGATATTCGCTGCTTTAGTCGTTATCGCCGGTATCTTGCATTAATTCATGTAGATGGCTGAAAGCGTCATTGTAATTTTAATCGCTAAAAAGCCCCTTTAACGTCCCAAAGAATTCAACAACATGCTGAGCTCTTCTTTAACCATATCGTTCTGTTCTACGTTTGCAGAATAAAGATAGAGGTCAAGTTCAATATTACTATCATACGTTTTTGGTGCGTTCTTTATCTGCTTTATAATTGCATCTTTTTTGAGGACTAGGACAATTCGTATCCTATCCTTTGGATCGCTCACAGTCGGTAGCGCTTCAATGAGCAGCTGTGCAATTCCTTGTCCGAAATCTTGACCGCCATGGACGATTAAAGCCTTTGCGGCTGCTTCTCTAGCGGACTCTTCTGGATCATTTACCACAATTTCCATGAGCCGATCAATCGCTGTTTCAGTTGGGTGTTGTTCAAGTGTTTGACCTGCATACACACGCACCCGGGCATCAGGGTCACTAAGAGCATTAACAACTGCATCTACGGGCGGATTGTCAAGTTTTAACATTGCCTGGGCAGCCGCCCGGCGGACCTCAACATCGTTATCACCTAGCCCATTGATGATTTCTGCTCTATACTCTTGCCTGCCAAGGTTATACAGCGCGATGTTGATTTCCATCCTCAGTCCTGGGGCACTACCACTTTGGACTGCCTCTAGAGCAGGAATTGCGCGCTGGTCGTTTATGCGTCCAATCAATTGCGTTAACGTCATTTTCATCTCGAGGGGGGTTTCGGCATCCCTGAGTGCAGCGGTCAAATGGTCTAGACCTTCAGACCCGATTTGATATAGCATTTCAATCAACTCGGGTCTAAGGACCATATATCTTCTTACACCAAGATATTCGATTAATACGGGGACAGCGGCCGCTCCTTTATCGACCAAGATCTGTATCGTAGCGTCTTGTGTACGATGCCTTTCGGCGAGCAGTTGAAGCATTTTTTTCATTTCAGTAGTGTTTAATGCCGCAATCCTTTCACTCCGCGCCTGTTTATAATCGGCTTCAAGTCCCGGAATTGCAGCCTCTTGGGTTTTAGCATCTCCCGTAGCGATGGCATGTGAGTAAGCGATTAATAACAATGCTCGTGGTTCCACTTTCTCGGCATCGGTTTCGGCTTCCTCAATTTCCGCTCTTTCTAGATGGTTAACGGCTTCGATTGTAAGACCGGCACCGAGCAGCTTTTTTCTCCCAACTTCAAGTTGTGTAATCGGTTGTTCTTGCTCACACCCGAGACTAACAGCCAAAATAAGAAATATCAGTAGGGTTGAAAACTTTTTCATATCTAACTCTTTTTCTCCTCTTTCATTTAAGGGATTTATTGGGTAGAACGTCCTTTTCAGCGCATGTATCTTTTGCGTAGACTCTAAGTTTACAAAATATTCGTTCTTCTGTCAAGAGAATTATCAGCAAAATTTCAGCGTTAGTAACTGATATCTGAACCCGATTATGATGGCAGGTAAGGTTCTTGATTTGATTTGCCTTTTGCCATACGGTGTGCTACAATACGATCTCATGTTAGTCTTGAAGAATCAGCAGGAGTTGATGAATGCGCGTTGAGAACAATAATCGATGTTTTGCATGTGGCAAGGAAAACCCCTTTGGGTTGCAAGTTAATCCAGATATCATCCTCGATGGAGCACGGGTTAGGATTGAGTGTACACCGCCTAGTCACTTTCAAGGCTGGGCAAATGTAATCCACGGCGGAATCTTGAGTACCCTCCTTGATGAAGCAATTACCTATGTAGGTATTGCCAGCTTTGATGGTCCGGCGGTAACAGCGCAGCTTGAGATCCGATTCAAGAAACCAGCGATGGCAGGCGATAAATTAATTGTTATAGCCAATCGAGTTAAAATGGGCAAGCGTCTCATTGAGGTTGAGGCGCACATTGATTCAGAAAATGGCGAACGAATTGTCGAAGGCAACGGAAAGGTGATGAAAGTTGCCGGGACCTTTTAATAGTCGCTTACCGTGCTGTGATCCTATGCTTGGCAATGTCCTTATCTACTGAAAGTAAAACGACTCCCCTCTTTGAACGAAACAGAGACTTTACCAAAAAACAAGGAGAAGATACGTCAGCCTCCTAGCCGTATCATATCCACAATGACCCGTCGATACATCGTCCAATTTGATTCAGCCAAATTACCAAGGATTGACACCGATTTCCTAGTGATTGGGACTGGGACTGCCGGGCTGAGTGCAGCGATTGAAGCTAGTGAACACGGTGATGTCCTACTGATTACTAAGGATGCAACAGAAAACAACAGTCGCCTCGACACACCGGATAGAATTGCTGTCGTCGTGAGCGAAGATGATACCATCGTTTCCCACGTTAAAAAGACGCTAAAAATGGGAAGCGGGCTCTGCAATGAAACAGCAGTCGAGATGATGGTTGAAGAAGGTGTTCAACAGATTTCAGAGTTGATTCAGGATGGAACGCATTGTGGCAAAGGGGAGGAGACGATATTAGTCGATCTCTTAAAAAAACAGGAGAATGTGCGGGTCATCGAACAAGCCTTTGCAATAGACTTTATGACCCAAGGGGATACGTGCTATGGACTAGTTGCCCTCATTGATGGCGCGCTTCACTGCATTTTTGCCAAAGCTACTATTCTCGCTACAGGTGGACTTGGCCATATCTATCAATGCACGTCGAACCCGGTGATTGGAACAGCTGATGGTTTTGCGGCAGCGTGGCGAGCAGGCTGTGACATGATGGACATGGAGTTCCTCCAATTTCATCCGACAATTTTGTTCCTGATGGAGGCACCGCACTTCTTGGTTAGTGAAGAGGTACGCGAGGCAGGTGGCATCTTAATTAATTCGCGTGGGGAACGGTTCATGGAAAAATACCACGAAATGGAGGAACTGGCTCCGTGCGATGTTGTAGGTCTTGCAATTCTGAACGAAATGGAATTGACTGGAAGCCCATGTGTTTATCTAGACATAACCCATCTGTCATCTGATTTCATACGAGACCGCTTTTCAAGTCTCTACCAGTTCTGCCACCAGTTTGGGATTGAGATTACAACCGATGTTATTCCCGTCAGATCCGGTGCCCATTTTATGATAGGCGGTGTTCGCACGAATCTCACCGCAGAGACAACCCGCCGCGGTCTTTATGCCTGTGGGGAGGTCGCCTGTACTGGTGTTCACGGCGCAAGTCCATTGGCAAACAACTCTTTACTCGAGTGCGTTGTGTTTGGTGCACGCGCTGGGAAAGCGGCTGTCGAATATGCGCGGACGGTTCAATCAGACAGCTATGCGAACCTCCGTATCTCCTCTGACGATGACTTTGTTCCCTCTCAAACAGTGTCTCCAAACCTTGAGATTGAAGCCGCACAGAAAGTGGTGCAAGAAATGATGTGGAAACACGTTGGATTTGTTAGGCACGGTGAAGATTTAGAGGCGATATTGGATGAATTGAATATGCTAAACCTTAATTGCAATTGGCACAATGTCGGCGCGTTTCAGCTTCAGAATATGCGGGACGTTGCAGCGTTGATCACGGAAGCAGCAATGCTACGCACCGATAGTCGTGGCACGCACTATCGGGAAGATTTTCCTGAACAAGACGATGTTAATTGGAAAAAGAATATTATTCTTCAACGGGGAAAAACGGCGAGAATTGTGGGGTAACACGCCTAGGTAGGTGATTATTGCCTTCCAAGCCCCAAGAAGCTATTAGCTTGCCCCCAAAAATTACCTCAGAGGAGAAATATAGCGATGCAGAAGCCCCGACTAATTTATTATAATGACGCCCATCATTTCAACGCAAAGCGGATAGAGCCCCCGGCTTCCATCCATAAGCTCCAATGGCCCGTTGATGAGGTTCTTGGCACCGGTGTAGATCTCTTGGTGTTGGGGCTCGGATATGCTGATGTATATTTCCATAATAGCAAGGTGGGGCGTGTTGTGGGACAAATGAAAGAGGTTTGGGAAAATTACATCGACTGGCGAATTATGCGGATGGTAGAGGAAGCCCAAAAGATGGGCACCGACCAAGTACGCGAAGTCATCAAACGAGGTCGTGAAATGGGACTGGCCGTATTCCCTTCACTGAAGTTACAAGCAAGCTCGCCGCCGGGCAGCGAGCGATGCGGTTTGCTGAAATGGAACCATGGTGCTGAAGTATGTATAGGAGAAGAAGGAAGAGCGGAATGGTGTTATGACTTTGCCCATGAATTAGTGCGACAGGAAAAACTTGCTGTGCTCAGGGAAATTTTGGAGGACTACGAAGCGGATGGGATAGAGTTAGACTTCATGTTTGACTCCTATTATTTCAAGCAGGCCGAGATAGAGAAAAACATCCCGTTGATGAATCACTTCGTCGCTGAGATTCGGGAGATGGCAAATGCTATTGGAAGTGAACAAGCAAGAGAAATTCCCATTATGGCGCGCGTTGATCTTGAGAGAGAGAAAAATCTGTCAATGGGATTGGATGTGGAAACATGGCTCAAGGAAGGTAGTATCGATTACGTCGTCGGGCAAGATCCGTATGTATTGACCGAGTCGCAGCCAAAACCTCGTTGGATGCCCGATGCTGCTAATGCAGCGGGTGCTGCAGCCTACTACCGTCCACCCCGGCGCGTCTATGATGAGCGGGTCGGGCTGCCGAGTATTGAAATGTACAACGCATTAGCACAGACACTTCGCTGGGATGGCTGGGCTGGCATGTATGACGGCTACCTATGTTGGCCCTTCAGCGAAAGGGAATACCAGATTCTGCGAGAGGTGGCTTATCCTGAAGTCCATGCGCGGACTGATAAGCGTTATCTACTCCAACCGCGAGAGGGAGAGCTGGACAAACCGACAACTACACCGGAGCGTCAACTCCCATTGGAAATTAAGGAGGGGGAAACCGCTGCTGTCAATATCTGGGTTGCCGATGACATCGAAAGTGCCAAGAAAGATGGAGAGGTGCGCAAGCCTATCCTCACCCTGCGTTTCTCCTTCTTTTGTATTGAGGATGATATTGAATTCCGCTTTAATGGCAGGGTACTGCCTTGGGAAGACGCAGAGATTACTGACGAGCGTGCCTTGACTATCCCGGTAAGACTCGCGGGTTCAATGCAGATCCAAGCACCACTTGGTATGTCCGCCCACTGGTTTCGGTACAAGCTGGAACTGGATGACATCAAAAGGGGAGAGAATACCGTTGAAATTGTAACGAAGCATTTAACAAAGACAGCAGGTTTTACCCGCAGTCTCAACGGTGTCGAGATACAAACACGTTACAAGGATTTTCTCCGCCCGGAAGGATTGGAATTAGAACGGATTGCACCACCGAGCGGGTAGCACCAAAAACTATTATCTTTTTAACCTGCTATGACACTATGACGCACCGATAAAAGCGCTGAATATCAACCTAAGTCGAAAACTCAATTGAAGAGATTCAATCGGTAGGCACAAAAAACCTTGCATTTCAGCAGGGGCATATGATATGTTAAATAGGTTGCACTACAGAAGAGAGGAGGTGGTTCAGTTGGCTCGAGTTTGCCATGTTTGTGGAAAAAAACCGATGGCTGGCAATAAAATTGCCCGAACCCGTGGGCAGATTAGTAAGCGTTCAAAACATAGACAACTACCAAACCTACAACGGGTCCGCATTCAAACGGAAAGCGGGAGTGAACGCGTCCGTGTGTGCGTACGATGTCTCCGTACTGGGAAAGTTATAAAATCGATTTCTGGTGGGGCGCAGGTTGCCTACGGCAATTGAGAGTATCAGGTGTGGATAATTATCGCCAGATTTTGATTCTCTTTATAGGCTTCTGCGCTTGTCAGAGGAAAAAGATGTAATACGGGAGACACTTCGCACTCCTTTTAAGTAGCGAATCGACTCCATGATAGCTTCTAGCTGTTCAATGCCATTAACTTCTAAAGTGAATTGATCATAGCCAGTTTCCTGATTGACCCTGTGAGAACCGACTGTATCGATATTAACCTTGTATTGCGCGATTAATGTTGTAATCTCCGCTAACATTCCGGGCCTATTATCACACTCAACAGTGATTGGTGCTGGATAGGTGACATTCTCTACGGCTGTCCATTCAATATCAAAAATTCGTTCTGGCTCATTGATAATTCGAGGGCAGTCCGCCCTGTGAACGGAAATGCCACGTCCCCGCGTGAGATAGCCGATGATTTCGTCTCCGGGAATGGGATGACAACACTTCATTATACGCGCCAGATCTAAATCAATACCTTCCATTTCAATTGATGGTGCGGACTGGGGCGGACGCGTTGTTTTTTCTTGTTTCTCGGCGATTGGCGGCGGTTCAGGGTTCAATAAGTTGGCAACATGTGTTGCCGACTCCTTGCCATTGCCAATCTGTCTAAAAAGTTCGTCAATTGGCGGCAGTTGTGCCTTCTTTTTTGATACGAGTTTTTCTGCAATATCAAGAAGGTCTGCCGATTTGATATAGTTTCGCAAATTCAGTTGGCGCTGCCGCATCTCAATTTCGAGCAGCCGCTTTCCCAAATCAATCGCCTGTTCCCGGTTTTGTTCATTGAGCCAAGACTGGATTTTATTTCGTGCCCTCGCTGTTTTAACCCACCTCAGCCAGTCCCGGCTTGGGTGTCCATTCGCCCGAGTCTGAATGTTTACCCGATCCCCATTTTGTAACCTATACTTAAAGGGAACTATCGCGCCATTCACTTCCGCACCCGAACAGGTCTGGCCGATATCGGTGTGTATCTTGTATGCGAAGTCGATTGGTGTTGACCCTGCTGGCAAGCTATGGAGATCCCCTTTGGGCGTAAAGACGAATACCTCATCTGGGAACAACTCACCTTTCATAGAACGGATAAACTGAAAGGGATCCTTGAATTCTTGGATTTCTGCAAGCATTTCTCTGAACCAAGCAAAAATCCTTTCGTTATCAGTTTCCGACGGCATTCCTTCCTTATACCGCCAGTGAGCAGCAATTCCATATTCAGCGATTTGGTGCATTTCATGGGTCCGAATCTGAATTTCTACAGGCTGCCCGCGGTCTAAAATTGTTGTGTGCAAAGACCGATAGCCATTCGCCTTCGGGAGACCGATAAAATCCTTGAATTGCTCGGGAATATGATTCCATTTGTTGTGTAGAATTCCAATCACTGCGTAACAGTCTCCCACACTATTGACCAACACACGAAGTCCGAATAGATCTCGAATCTGCTCAAATGGAACCCCTCTTTGATGAATTTTTTGATAGATACTATAGATATGCTTAGGACGCCCGTAGACCCTCGCTTTGACCCCCATTAGATCCAACTCCTGTTGGACGACATCGACCATCCACTTCGTATACGCTTCCCGTTCACCTAATTTCGCAGTAAGCAGATCAGCAATTTCTCTGTATTCGCTGGCGTACATATATTTGAACGCCAAATCTTCAAGCCTGCTTTTAATCCGTGCAATCCCCAATCGGTGGGCGAGCGGAGCATAAACTTCAAAAGTTTGCTTGGCAATGCGTTCCTGCTTATGTGGCGGCAGTGAACCAAGTGTTTGCATATTATGCAGCCGATCTGCCAACTTAATCAGGATGACCCGTGTATCTTTTGCCGTTGCCAGCAGCAGCCTCAAGTAGTTTTCTGCTGTCCTTTGCTGAATTCCGCCTTTGAACTTATACTTACTGATATTGGTCACACCTTCAACCAATTCGGTAATTGTGTCTCCAAACTGATCCACAAGTTCGTCACGGGTGGCTGATGTATCTTCGAGTACGTCATGTAGCAGCCCGGCGCAGATGGTATCCGTGTCTAACTTCAATTCAACTAACGTCTTAGCAGTCTCAAGGCAATGGCTAAAATAAGCATCCCCGGATATCCGCTGCTGACCGTGATGATAGTTTTGGCTAAACTCATAGCTTCTTCGCAAAAGATCGCAATCCGCGTCGGGGTTATATGCTTGAATTTGGCGAACTAGATAGTTGACACTCATACGACACTCTCTCCCAAATCTGTTTGACATTCTGCCGTAATTGAAATTCCGAAAACCACTGGCTGGTTTGCTTCATCTGCTCACCGTGAAGATAGATTTCGGATTCATGGAGTTGACGCTTCTTCGATGGTGGTGGCAAGAGCTTAATTTCTTGTTCTGAAAAGTTTGGATATTGCTCTAGAAGCTGCAATTCTTCAAGGATTGAAAGACCATTTTTAACAGCAATCTCCGGGATTGAATCGGTTTGTGCACCCGCTGAGATCGCTTCAAATGTGAGCCGGTTTCCATTGTCCTGACGGAGTGATTGTAAGCATTTATACAACTTTCGTAGAACTTGGTCATCTGGATATTCCCAAGAAATACATTTCCGCATCCATTCTATATCCTTGGACTGATAAATAAGGTGGATATATGTCGTCTCAGGATGTTTGAATGCCGGCTGACATCGATTAAAGAAAGTTAGGTGTTCCGGGGTTGGGTGGCAAAAAACTATGTGGGTGATAGAAGGCAGATCGGTTAACGCGCAAGCTGAAGCGATTGCAAGTAATTCTCCTCGCGCCAATTTGTCTGTGACTTGCACTGTGTCGGATTCAGACATACTGGCTTCGCACCGCCCAATCTTGTCCGTTGAACCAAGGATCTCAAAGAGTTGGTCCAACGCTTTTTCGTCCCGTACATACAGCAGTGTCGGTTCTTCCTGTGCGAGGAGCTTACACAGGTAATCCTGTTTGTTATCCAGAACTCTGTGGTCAACAATTTTAACAGGGCTTTTTTCCTCCTCTGTGGGAAACATCCTCCCAAGGGTGCTTCGTTCAAGTGTGTGGATGTGCAAATCTTCAATTTTTAGTTGCACACGACGGGTATTATTCCACTCATTAATTTCCGGACCAAAAGCTAAGTCTAATCGAATGTTCTTATTCGTCAACGCGATGAAATAATCCGCCATCCCCCACCCAACGGCTTCAAGCGTTTGTTCTCCATCCGTCACGAATAGTTTGAGATGGTTCTTCTCCTTACCCATCACGGTTGGTGGTTTCTGGAGGCGTAGATTGCGCAGTGCGAGGTGTGGCGGTGAATTCTGCTCGCCAAAGGGTTCAAGCAGCTGCAAGTCTTCTATGGCTTGCAGCGTCAAGTAAGAAGATTGGACTTCAAGATCCAATTTTAGCTTCGGTTTCAGATCTTCATCAGAAAGGTGCTCACACGCATATTGATCAAATCGGGCAGCAAACTCATCAATGTTCTCCGTTTTGATTGTTAGCCCTGCCGCCGCTTGATGTCCACCATGTTTGACTAACAAATCACTACATGCATTTAAGCTGTCAGCGAGATTCATACCCTCAATGCAGCGTCCCGAACCGTGTGCTTCGTCACCCTTAACTGCCAATACAAACACCGGGCGGTAATACCGCTCAAGCAGCTGCGAAGCGACAATCCCCACGACTCCCTGATGCCAATCTTCACTAGTTTTATTGTAAACAACCAATCCCGTCTTTTCTATATGATCTCGATTTTTTTCAATCGTAGAGGCCGCCTGCTCCCGAATTTTGTTCTGTACTTCCCGTCGTTTTAGGTTATAGTCATCGAGTTCTTTAGCAATTGGTATTATCTCATCATAAGATTCACTCGTCAGCAATTTGACCACTTTGTCCGCCGTCTTCATCCGTCCCGCGGCGTTGATTCGAGGTCCTAAGACAAACCCCACTGTATAGCCAACAATCAACTTGTTATCGCTATAGTTTGCGACATCACAGAGTGCTTTTATCCCCGGTCGTTCCCGCTTATTGAGTTCAACTAAACCAAGGCACGAGAGGGATCGATTTTCCCCCGTTAGCGGCGCCATGTCTGCAACCGTGCCAAGCGCGACCAAATCTAGTTGAGATTGCAGAAAAGGGGCTAAATCCCCACCTCCCATTAATCCGTGTGCTAACTTGAATGCTAACCCGACTCCCGCCAGTCCGTCGAAGGGGTATTCACTGTCCGGCATCTTGGGCGTGATTACTCCAATTGCTGGCGGAAGCCCATCGGGCGGCGGTTGATGGTGGTCGGTGATGATGACATCCATGCCGAGTGTGTTGGCAAACTCAACCTCCTCAATCGCTGTAATCCCACAGTCAACGGTAATTAACAGGTCACAGCCCTGCTTCTTCAACGCCCCAATAGCTTCTTTGTTGAGGCCATATCCTTCTTCAAAACGGTTGGGAATATAGGGCTGCACTGGATAGTCAAGGTGTCGGAAAGTGTTTATCAGCAACGAAGCTGCTGTCGTGCCATCTACGTCATAGTCACCGAAGATCCAGATCAGTTCGCCACGCTTCATTGCTAACCGGATGCGCTCAACTACCTGCTCCATCCCGTGTAGTAGAAAGGGGGAATGCAGTTGAGCTAGCGTTGGATACAAATACGCACGCGCTGCGTCTTCCGTTTCAATTCCCCGATTGATAAGAAGCTGCGCCACTAATTGTGAAATCCCAAGTCTCACTGCCAACCGGGAACTTTTATCAATGTCAGGTGTCCTAGGTTCCCAGATTTTTTGTTGCTGTCTATTCATGGTAGGTTCTGTTGAAATGTGACAGATTCAACTAATATCCGTTCCGAGAGTCATCGATTTGATGCCCGTTGAGGCGATTTCAGGCAACCATGGATTGGAGCGTTTGCCAAATTGCATAGCAGAGTGTCAACACACCCTAGTTATGTTATCATGAATCCAGCTTCTGGTCAAGAGAAGATTGATGCTCAAAATCGACAAGAAAACATACCCCCCTTGGCAAGAATAACCCAAGTTGCCAGCTAATTCATCGAATCTTTGAAGGGCGATTGCGCTAGCCAACCCAGTTCGCAAAATCCAATACGCCGCACCAAGCGACAATTCCAGCCTTTTTGAATCTATCACACCCAAAATCCGTAGGTTGACATCTTCGCCATAATGCCAAAGATTGTCCAGAGACTACCAACGGTAAACTCACCCAGAATAAGCCCCAGGAAGAACGGAGCAACGCGACGATGCAGCCCGATTCCACCATGTCGCAATAACAGCCATTTGATAAGCCAACTTACAAAAAGGCAACTCCATGTCACCCGCATTCCCCAACTCGTCGAGATAGCAAAACCCGCAGGGTGGAAGGGCCACCATACAAACCGCATGCGGAAAAGCATCAAGAAACTAGCGATGATAAAACCGCATGCCATAAAGCCACTCTCAACGATTAATGTGTCTGTCGGCGTACTCAACCAACGGTCAAGCCGTCGATACGGTTCAAGACCAAATGCACTTAACGAGGGCCAGTAGGCACGCCTCTCCATCCCCAGCTGATAGCCACGATCAATCAGCGCCCAAAACCCGGAAAGTGAGCCGAGAAATGCCGCGAGCATCAGTGCAAGCATGAGATGCCGCAGATTCATGCGGGTCCGCTCTGCCATTTTGAACCCCTCTAGTTGATGCGGCATTGGGTGGCTGCGGTAGGCGCGATTGATGAACCAAAACATGGAGAACATCACCAGATTCCCGCGTCCCAGCTTTCGGGTGCCAATTGTTCGTGTGAGGATTTCGTCCGGACCGGAATAGTGCAAATCATGGACGGGCGTTCCTAACTCTGCTCGCATACGGGTTATGGCGATGGAAATAGCATAATAGAGGAGGAAGAAGCCTATAGTGATCCCCACTGTTGCCCCACCCCGATAGCAAAAGAAGATAAAGAACACCATTACACCAATAAGCCCTAACACCGCTGTGTGATACTTCATCGGTTCAACTGAATCGTCGAGATCTTCCGCTCCACCAAATACTTTTCTGGCGATCATTATCAGGTGCCTTCTGCTCGCCCAAAGTGCGATGACAGCAAGTGCGATGTAGCCCCCCGATGCCTGTTCTCTCATGTAAGGAAAGTTCGGTAGACTTTGTAACCCCATTGCGGCGCCGGCAACGCGCATCAATCGCCAAAACCAGAAGAAAAACCAGCATGAGAACGATAGGTCAAGCGGAATGAAAAATCCGAGTCCAATGGCAAACGGGTAAAAGGAGAGCGGAATTCGACCCATAGCGTTCCACGGATCATCGGTGAAAAGGTGAAAACTCTGAATCCGTGTCCGAAGCTCTGGCACAACAGGGAAAATGAAGTGTAGCCCGTTCAGCAGTGCTAGCGCGGCTGCGATGGCGAATCCGAGCCACATCACCCGATTCCGAAAGAACGTCTGCCGTTGTGTCTCTGTCATCTGGAGTGGGAGTTGAATAATCGGGTAGCTGAGTTTTTCATGCTCAATCCACTGTTTGCGGATAATGACGTTGATGCAAAACATCCCGAAGACAAGCATAAAAATAAACGTGGTCCACCAGAGGACGGGTGATGCCCAACCGATTAGCTGTTCAGGTGTATAGAGGTTCACCTCACCCTCGTAATACCCACGAGCAACTTTGCTATCGCTGACAGTTAGCCACTCCGGCAGGTAGGGCAGAAATAGCTCGCGCCATTCGTTTTCTGGTGTGGCAAAACGGAAGGCGTGCCCCAACATCGGCACAAGGATTTCGAGCATGTCGTGTCCGGTGATGCCCGATGCGATGGAGAGCATCAGGTAGATAATGATAAGTTCTGCCTGATTCAGCGCAGAACGGGGCGAAAACCACCTGAATAACTGGTTGACACCGATAACTACAAAAAGGCTGAAAATGACATTGAAGAAGAGGGAGATAGTCACCGGATGACCGGAGTACCGGATGACCTCCATCTCAATGACCCAGTAGCAGTTAATTGGGATGAGTAGGCAGGCGATAAGGAGAGATTTGGCCGTAACGCCTTCAATTGGTTGCTGCTCTATTTTAGAGAGGGATGGATCTGTTGTCGCCATAGAAAAGATGGATTATATCACGGAGGTTTAGGGATTTCCCGCACCTGCATTCGATTGATGATGTTTCAAAAATCGTAAACGACGCTAAATCGATGGCTGCCCGCTGTATCTCTGATCCCGCCGATTGGGAACAGGAAGCCGTAGTCGATTCGGAGGTTTCCGAACGGACGATACCCACCACCAAGTGTTAAATTTGTGCCCCATGCCAGATTTTCCAATCGAAATCCGCCACGCAGGACTAAATTTTCATCATAGAACCGAGACTCAATACCGACTTTGACATCGACCTCGCTCTCTCTGAAGACGAGATCCATTCCCCATGTAGAGTTCCTAGCAACAATACCCATGCCGAGCATTACCTGCAGTGGGAGATTTTCTGTAGAGATCGAATTAGTCGTGGCAATATTAGGTGTGTTAAGGTTCTGGAGAGATAGTGCTATCGGAATATTTGGGGATGGACGAAAGATCATGCCAACATCGAGCCCCAATCGACTGCGTCCCGGCAAGTCCTCCACGACCGCACCATCTGCCCCGATGGTGGGCGCTGTATCCCAGTTTAATAACTTGACAGCACCTCCGAGTGAGATGCGACGTTTTTCCTTCCCTCCGAAATCGTAACTCTTGCTCAACCCGACGAGGAGGTAATTTTCCGAATACAGTTCTCCGGCATTAAACCGCTTCCACAGCAGCCCCAAAGCTCCCCGCGTTGGTCGGGAATAGGCGTAGCTAATCAGATTTTGTGTGATTGAGGTTTCATCGCTCAATCCGACATGCAGCCTTGCCATTGTTGCTGATAACTGTTGCGCGGATTGACTCGATTCGGGTTGATGTTTCAAGTTAGCAATTGATGCCGGATTAACTAACAATCCATCTGACTCATCCCCGATTGCTGTAAACGCTCCGCCCATAGCGAAAGCACGTGCACCGATAAAGCCATCTTCAAACGCGGTGTATGTTTGCACAGGGAATCCGGCGACGCCAACCGCGACCAGTGTGAGAAAAAGTATCAACCTAAAAAAAAGAGAAGAATGGCAGAAGGAGGGCTGGAAGGTCAAGGTACAAGGACGGGAAGAATGCAAGAATGGAAGATCGGAACAACAGCAGGCAACAGCAAACCACAACCTGCCCCTACTCTTATTCTCACTTCCAACTGAAAAATCACTCATCGGTAAATTTGTAGCCAACTCCCCAGACAGTTATAATGTATTCAGGCTGGCTCGCGTTCGTTTCGATCTGTTCCCGCAATCGCCGGATGTGTACATCAACAGTACGTGCTCCTACGAAGCTATCCTGCCCCCACACATAATCGAGTAGGTGGTCGCGCGAATAGACATGCCCTGGATTTTGCATCAGAAATAGTAGCAGATCGAACTCTTTCATCGTGAGTTCTAATTGACTATGCCCGACGGTGGCTGTCCGGCGTTCTGCATCAATCGACAAATCTTTATGTTTCAGCGTTGCCGTCTGGCTGCGGGGTTGATAATCTTGGCGGTAGGTTCTTCGCAAGATTGCCTTGACCCGTGCTACCAACTCACGTGGATTGAATGGTTTGGGCATATAATCATCCGCACCAATTTCCAATCCGACGATTCTATCTACATCGGTATCTTTCGCTGTAAGCATCAAAATTGGAATAGTGGATTCTGTCCGCATCTGCTTACAAACTTCAAAACCATCCAATCCCGGCAACATAATGTCGAGGACAACGAGGTCGGGGAGGTCTTGTCGCATTTTGTCAAGTGCTTTAACCCCATCGTAAGCTTTGATAACCTCATATCCCTCTCCCGTCAGATAATCATCAATAAAATCAACGATGTCTACTTCATCATCAACGACTAGGATTTTATAAATTTTCATTGTTGTTGCCTATCGTGGAATGATCTACAGGTCTACATTTTGCAAGTTGATGCTGTCAGCATACGGTATTGGAAATAACTTTTTTCACTCATTCTGAAGAAGATATAGCCGCGTGCAGGGATAAAAAACCCAGCAGTATGGGAGATGAAGCCTAAAATGCGAAGGCAATTTTCTACATGTTTTGGCTGCGGTTATTATACTTTATGTCCAGATCCGTGTCAAACTTCATACGGAAAGGTAATCGGCTAAAATACCCCAAAGTTAGCAGATTGGGTTGTAAAATTCATGAAATTGAGATATAATCATACACTATCAGGAAAGTAACGATGTGAGGTTGTCTGATAGAGAATTCAATTTTGTTGCTTGACATGAGTATAAGGGCTTGATCTATGCTTTCTTTTTTGTTATAATAATTGTATGATCTCGATTAAAAAAGGCACAGGAACCGGTTCTTCACGGCTAAGCGGAAAGATTGGCAAGGTAATTAGACCCATTGGACCAAAATCTGGAGGAAAGTGAACAAGAAATCCGGTTTCCCGAATATAGGTAACGATTGGGACTGTGACGACTCACCGAAGTCTTAGAATTAAGAACAGTGTAATAGATTAGAACTTCAAACCCCATTAGAAATGGCGTTGTTTATTTGAACCCCAACCCCAATTTGGAAGGAGCCAATAATGGCGACAGAAAGTTTAGCACCTTTTAACGCGGATGCAATATCTCCGGAGGAAGCCCGCGCAATCGAAATTTATGAGATGCAGCTGGGTCGCGTTCAAGCGGGTCAGATGCCAGAAGAGATTTTCCTCGAATTTAGACTCCGTCACGGTGTTTATGGACAGCGCGATGAAGGTTCGCAAATGATTCGCGTAAAAATTCCATTCGGCGGTCTAAACGCGGTACAATTGGAAATGCTTGCGGATGTTGCCGAAGAATTCTCGGATAATATCATTCACATCACAACTCGCCAAGATGTACAGTATCACTACGTAGACATCAATAATACGCCAGAGTTAATGCGTCGACTGGGATCGGTTGGCATTACGACCAAAGAAGCATGTGGTAATGTGGTCCGGAACGTCACCGCTTGCCCTCTGTCTGGTGTATGTAACGACGAACCTTTTGATGTAACTCCTCACTCCAAGGCGTTGTCAGCCTTCTTGTTAGGACACCAAGATGCACAGGACTTCGGACGTAAATTCAAGATCGCGTTTTCCGGTTGCGATGAACACGCTTGTGGCTTGGGATATATGCACGACATCGGCGCAGTTGCAGCGATTAAAGAGGTTGATGGGAAACCTAAGCGTGGATTTAAGTTGCTAGTCGGTGGTGGTCTTGGTGCTGTGCCACATCAGGCAAAGGTCTTTGATGAATTTGTGCCTGAAGAGGAATTGCTACCGATTTCGCAAGCCATTTCAAGGGTATTCACCCGTCTTGGGGAACGCAAGAATCGCAACAAGGCGCGGATGAAGTTTGTTGTGGCAAAACTTGGCATCGAAGAATTTCGTCGCTTGGTGTTGGAAGAACGGGAACAGTTGCGCCACGATCCTGCGTGGACTGCCCACCTCGACAATCTTGATGCGTATGATGAAACGCCGCTGAAACCGCCGACGCAGCTTAACGGTGCATCGAAGCCAGAAGGATTTGATGAGTGGCATGCCACGAACGTGCGTTCGCAGCGACAGCCGGGATACGCAGTTGTTAATATCACGTTGCCGCTCGGAGACATCACGGCGGATCAGACGCGGGCATTGGCGGATATTTCGCGCAAGTATGTGAAGGACACCATCCGCACGACGGTCGAGCAGAATCTTGTTTTGCGCTGGGTCAGCCTGAGCGATCTACCTGCCCTCTATCAGGAACTCAAGGCAATCGGCTTAGGCGCATCGGGTGCTGAAAGCACAGTTGATATTACAGCATGTCCCGGCACCGATTCCTGCAAACTGGGTATCTCGTCTTCTCGTGGGTTAGCGGCTTACTTGCGGAATTATTTCATCGACACCGGTGTAAAGGAAGGGATCCAAGATCTGCGGATCAAAATTAGCGGTTGCCCCAATTCATGTGGTCAACACCACATCGCAAACATCGGGTTCTTTGGCTCATCACGACGTATGGGGAAACATATCGCCCCGTATTATCAGGTTCTGTTGGGCGGTCACGCTATTGAGAATGCAAGTGCTTATGGACTTGCTGCCGGGAAGATCCACGGAAGGAACATCCCGCAATTCATTGAGCACTTGACCGGAAAGTACCTTGAGGAACGCGGCAATGATGAGTCTTTCACCGACTATATTGCGAGACTCGGCAAGGTCGAGATTAAGGCAATCCTCCGTGAGTATGATAAGATCCCTACCTTCGAGGAAGATCCCAGCTACTATATCGACACCGGCGACACGAAGGAGTTTCAACTCAAGACGGGTGTTGGTGAGTGTGCGGGGGCATTGGTAGAATTAGTCTCGTTCATACTTGAGGAAGCGGACCGGCTGATCTATGAGGCGGGTATTGATCTGGAACGCGATCGATATGTGGATTCTGCTCAACATGCTTACGAAGCGATGATCAAAGCTGCGGACGCACTCCTGACGACCGAGGGACAGCAACACATTGACAATGAGACGACGGTCCGAGAGTTCCGGAGTCGGTTCTTTGAGCCGGGAGTTGTCTTCCCCGGTTTTGGAGCGCATATATTTAAGGCGGCCGAGGAGGATGCTAGCACCTTTGATAGGGAGCTCACCCATCGCCGGGTCGAGGAAGCCACCCTCTTTGTTGAGGAAGCCCATAACGTCTACGGACGGATGCGGATTCGGCAGGAGGAGGAATCAAGCACTAAGAAACGGGAAGCCAGACCAGCGCGTATCCCCAAAGCACCGCCAAAAGCGGAGCCGGTCGAGGAGATCGTTGATAGTCTCGACCTCAAGGGGGTGGCGTGTCCGTTCAATTACGTGCAAGCCAAAATCCGGTTGGAGACAATGAATGTTGATCAGCTGCTGGAAATCACGATTGACGATGGCGAACCAATTGAAAACGTTCCCAAGAGTCTCACGAATGATGGGCATGAGATTACCGATACCAAAAAGGTCGGTCAGCACTATCGGCTCGTGATTCGTAAAGGTGAATAACGGATAAGAGGTTCTCAAAGTAAAGCGTGATGGACTGAAGTGGGGGTTCGTCACGCTTTATTTTTTTGCTAGGCACACGAAAAATTGTCGAATTACAGGACAAGGTATACCCTTGAGTAAGACAGAAATGGCATACTTTGAACAAGAGGACATATTACATCTGGAGATTTCTGATGAACCAGAGACAGGAAGTATTGAACTGAGTCCCAATATTACAGCAGAATTGAATGACAATGGAGACCTAATCGGTATTGAAATTCTAAATGCTAGTACCTTCATTAGCAATTCAATTTTGGAATCTGCACAAGCAAAGATACTTTCGCTTGGTAAATGAAGCCAATTAGGAGCCTGCTATGCAACAGATAATTGATGATAAAAATCAGCTCAAGGAGGTATTCAAACAGGCATTCGCTGAATTGCTGCAGGAACGGAGAGACTTATTGTACGATGTCTTTAGTTATGACACAACTTCTTGAAAAAGCACTCACCGAGATTTATAAGCTATCCCCCGAAAAACAGGACACCATTGCAGCATTGATTCTTGAAGAACTGGACGATGAACGACGATGGGCTGCAGCTTTTGCTGAATCACAAGATAAACTTACCCAACTTGTCCTCAAAGTCCGTTCTGACATTAAGGCAGGTCGCATCAAAAAGATGGGGATTGATGAGTTGTGAACTCATATTTGACAGAGGATTTTCTTGCTTGTTTTCGCGGAAGGAGACAAAATGCTCATCAATGAAGCGTGGAATGAAACATTGGTTGAGAACAGGGTAACGTATAGCCTTGAAGTCGATGGGCAGTTCGTCATTACTAAGGATGTGCCCGCCCGCGTAAATGTTGAAACAGGAGAAAAGCACTTTTCCCCAGAAACCGTTGAACATTTACAACAAACCGTATGGGAACGGCAGGTCCCCCGCCACACCCGTCTTGTAATCGGATAACTGAACTTTTTCGTTTGAGAAGGTATTTAACCATGAATTCTGAATTTAAGATAAGCCCAAAATTGGAAAAGTGGTTAAGATGGATGGAAACTATCCAGAGCGAGGTCCAAAGGTTACTGCGGGATACAAACATGTTTTGGGAAGTCCAAGATATCATCCGAGAAAATCCGCGTATCCAAAAGCCGAGTGCTTTCTATCGCTATCTCGGAAGGACTTATCTTTCTCATGCGTTAGCAGGGCTGCGTCGGCAAATCAAACCGCAGAAGGACAGTATATCTTTTGTGGAATTGCTTGATGAGATTGCGAACAATCCTGAAGAGTTGTCACGCAGTTATTACTGCTCCCTCTGTACTTATTCTGATGGACCTGACATTAGCCAAATTGAGATGGAAGTTAGGCGGGAACTTGAAGCGATAGGGATTACCAATAATTCTCAACTGGAAGATTTGATACAGATGGATGGCTTCGCACCCTACGCAGATGCCAGCGGAGAGCATGTTTGTCCCAAGATGGTGAAAGATGATCTAAAGACACTCAAATCAGCAGTAGAAAAACATGAGGAATTTGCTGATAAACGGATTGCGCACTGGGACAAGGTTGAACCGGAAGTTGTACCGAACTTTGAGGAGTTGGATGATTGCATTAAGTTGCTTGATAAAACGTATGTGAAGTATCACCTCCTGTTTTATGCTGAGTCTATAGATACGTTGATGCCAACCTATCAATATGAGTGGAAGAAGATTTTTTTGGAACCGTGGTTAAAGGCTGTCGCTGGAAGTGCGAAAGGGCTGATTCACATCCGTGAAGATTTTGACGATGAGCTTCCAGATTTCAAAGAGTACATGGAATGAGATATCTTCTGGATACAAATGCGCTGCTTTGGTTCCTTGCTAACGACAAAAAACTGAGCCAGAGAGCACGACAGTTAATTGAGAGTTCCAGCAACGAGAGCTGCCTCAGCATTGTCAGCCTATGGGAAATAGCGATTAAAACACAGTCTATAGGGATTTCAGTTTCTCTAATGTTTTTGGTGTTAATAGTGAAAGGTTTTTGATATGCTTTTACACCAACCTGTGAGGAGGTATGACATGCGAATGCAGGCATTTCACGACGGTCAGATACTGAAGGGGTTGTACACCATAGCAATACTCGTCACAATCAGTCTATTAGGCTGTGGCGATTCACCCGTTTACGATGAAAGCATAGCTACACCTATAGAACAGTTACGCGATCCGAATGTAGAGGTACGTTTCCAAGCAGCGGATGTGCTTGTCGATATTGGTGAACCAGCGGTTCCAGCGTTGATTGACGAACTAGATGGAAGTTGGCCCTACGAATTAGCAACCTCTGCGAGTGGTGTTTTGGCACGGATTGGGGAACCGGCAATACCAGCGTTGGTTAAGGCATTAGATGATAAAGAGGTGCTCACTCGGCACGGTGCGGTTCTCGCGCTGGGAAACATGCGAGGGGATGCCAGTCCGGCGGTTCCGGCGTTGATAAAGCGGCTAGATGATAAAATCCTTCTAATTCGTTCGGGTGCTGCAATAGCGTTAGGAAGGACTGGAGTAACGAATGAAGACGCAGTTTTAGCATTACTCGATGTCATGAGCGATGAATTCATGCACGGATACGCGATGACAGCGTTCATGGAAATGGGCGCACCGGTCGTGCCGGAGTTGACAAAAGCAACGAACCATAAGAATCACCATATTCGCGAAAATGCAGCTGCTGTGCTACGGTGGTTTTAGTACCCGGTTGCAAACCAGCGATAGAGATCTGGCTTCGCCGTTGCAATTGATGGCAGAGCACTATAGTTTTATAATACCAACAAGCAGGAGGAAGGATATATGTTTTTTGCCTTATTGTTGGTCACATTCGTCTTAGCGGCTGTTGTCTCATTTTGCGTTATAAAGGTCTTCGATAAGCCAATATCGGCTATCTTCAGGCGCATTATTCAGGACGAGATCAGCAGCGCGTGGCATAAATATGTGAAATTTGCTGCTTATGTGGTTGGTATTTCCGGAGGAGTGAGAGTACATCAGCTAGAAAGATACATAAGTGCACCTGCTAAAGATTCTCAGATTTTAGAGTTGAATGATAAGCGGTGGATACTAGAAGTATATCGAACTATCATCGAAACCCTTCAAGCGATCGCTTGGATGTACTTAGTGGTATTTATATTTGCCTTAATTGCATACGTTATAGTTAGGGCGTTTGAGTTAAGGAGCTCTAAATAAAAGTAAATGCCCCCTAACAAGTGTGGTAGGTAGGGCTAATCTCCTGTAGAAAGGATTTTACGGTTATAATTACCTATGGATCTACAACAGATTAACATCAAGGTCTTCACCACAGAAGACAGTCATATCAATTATGAAAATTTCATCAGGGTATTCAATAGGTGGATGGCAGAAGGAGAACCAGACGAGTACTTGAACTACGCTGATTACTCGTTTACCCATGCGGGTCCCGGCGTTCTGCTAATTTCGGCAAGCACCAACTACAGCATAGATGCAGCCAGAAGTCGTCACGGATTTCTTTATAACCGGAAGCATAAAGTGGATGGGGATAATCGCGAAAAGATTCATCAGGCATTCACTGAAACGCTTCAAAGGTGCGTCCGTTTAGAAGAAGCTGAAGAGCTAGAGAACGCTGTACATCTAAATGGAGATGAGATTCTGTTTTTTATTAATAACCGCCATATCGCGCCAAACACCCAAGAGATGTTTGAGGCGATTCAACCGGACTTAACCGCTGTACTTGAGCAGATGTACGGTGGGGATGACTTTACGGTTGAACTTGCATTTGAAGATATTCGGGAACGGTTTGCGGTTCAAATCTCTGCACGTTCAGGCAAAGGAATTGCGGATCTGCTAGCGAACTTGGAAAATAACTAGAATCCACTCTTACGGTTCACAACGAGGGAATTTTTAGATGCACAACTTTAGTAATGAACAAATTGAGCGATATAGCCGGCATATCATCCTCAAAGAGGTCGGAGGGATGGGACAAACCAAGCTGCTTGAGTCGAAGGTGCTTCTTATCGGGGCAGGCGGGCTTGGGTCACCTGCTGGACTGTATCTCGCCGCAGCCGGTGTTGGAACGCTCGGAATCGTGGACGACGACGTTGTGGATGTGAGTAACCTCCAACGACAGGTTCTTCACGGGACGAGCGATGTGGGAAAATTGAAAACCGAGTCCGCAAAAGAGACGATTGCGGACATCAATCCCGATGTTAAAGTCATCACGCATAACGAGAAAATTGTTTCAGCGAATGCGTTTGAAATACTTGAGGGTTATGACCTGATTGTTGATGGGTGTGATAATTTACCGACCCGCTATCTACTGAATGACGCGAGTGTGATGCTTGGCAAACCGATCGTGCACGGCAGCATCTTCCAGTTTGAAGGACAGGTAACTGTCTTTCATCCCGGCAGGGGACCGTGCTATCGTTGTCTCTATCCATCGCCCCCGCCACCTGATATGGTGCCGAGTTGCCAAGAAGCAGGTGTGATTGGTGTGTTGCCGGGCATTGTAGGGAATGTGCAGGCTGTCGAAGCGATCAAAGTTCTGCTTGATATTGGCAAGCCATTGATCGGTCAACTTCTTTTGTTCAACGCTTTATCAATGGAGTTTAAGAAACTCACGCTCCGCCAAGATCCTGAATGTCCCGCTTGTGGTAAGAACCCAACGATTCACGAACTGATTGACTATGAGGAGTTTTGCCAAGTGCGTTGGTAATCTATCAAGCCCACGTAATATCAAGCCCCAAGACACAAGTGTGTGGAATCTTGGGGCTTTTTTAAGTAACATCCGATTCTTGGTGGAACCCATCAGCAATCCATTTTTGTAGCAACTGAACAGAACTTATGCCTTTTTCCAAAGCTAATTTTCGCACATCGCGTAAAAGATCCTCGTTCAACGGCATAACGATTAGGTGTTTTCGGGGAACAAAGCTGACGGTAACTTCATCATCTTCCATGTCTTCCCAATAATCTGCTGAATCGTGTGTTGACCAGAACTCTTGGATTTCTTCTTCGCTGCTGAGTTTTGGTATCCTTGCCATACATCTCACCTCCGTAAATAAAGCCGTCGCTCGCGCGAGCTCATACCCCGTGCACTAATTACGCGGATTATGCCACCGCCCAAATCGAGATAGACCACAAATAGATAGCGTCCCGCTTCCGTTTGACCGTATATATATCGGGTGCCCTCCCTACCGCGTCTAAAGTAAGGGTCAGTATAGAAAACCTTGCTTCTTCAGGAACTACATTGTGTCGTTGCCAAAGATGTTCTTCGTTCCGTTCATCCCATTAAAATCTTTCGATGTGTATCATTATCTTCGTCCCTAAACCTATTTTCGTTTAGAGAATTATATGTCATCATCTACTGTCGTGTCAAGACCTATAAAAAGACAGCATAGAGATTGGAATCTTCACTAAAAGCATTTTGTAGAGCAAAATGTTTGTGCTTGACAGCACCTATGATGGGTGCTATACTAAAGCCTATTCTAAAAAAACAGGTTGCACCCGCAATAAAGCCTATCAAATCGTGAGGTTGTGAAGATTTGAGCCTTGAAGATAAGTCAATATAAAAACTGTGAAAGGAGCTATTGAAGCATGTTGAAAAAAAGAGTGGTCTTATTGGGATTAATTCTATTAGCGACTGTGTTGGTAACAATCGTACCGCATGCCAACGGACAATGGAACATTTTGCAACAGATGGACATGGAGGATGTTCGGGACTATAATGGGGTTGCTTTTATCAGCCCTGACGAAGGATGGGTCGTTGGTATTTCAGCTTTGGATATGGACAGTCCGGGATATATTGGGCACACCCGAGATGGCGGCAAAACGTGGCAGAAAGTGGAAGAGCCCATCAATCAGATGCTCAACGACATTTTCTTCTTCGATAAAAAACATGGATGGGCAGTGGGCCAAGAGGGCATGATTGTTGGAACAACGAACGGCGGCAAACGCTGGGATGTCCAGACGAGCAAGGTTGGCAACTGGCTTAAAGGTGTCTATTTCGTTAGCCCCAAAGTCGGTTTTGCAGTTGGCATGAATGAGACGATTGTTCAAACCGGTAACGGCGGAAAACAGTGGAGTATACTTCGTGGTGGTGAGGTTGCCGCTGCTGTGGGCGACGAAGAAACGGTTGTGTATAATGCAGTCCAATTTATTGATGAATCCACCGGCTGGGTGACAGGGGTTAGAATTAGTCCTGAAACTGGCGGACAAGATGGCTTAGTTCAGAAAACTACCGATGGTGGAAAAACATGGGTGGATCAACCCACAAATATTCCGGATATTCTTGAGGACATTTGCTTTGTGGATGCCAATAACGGTTGGGCGGTTGGAGAGAACGGTATCGTCCTACACACTACAAATGGTGGTAATACTTGGGATATCCAAACCAGTGGGACAGAGGAAAAGCTATTGAGCGTTAGCTTTGCTGATAGTGCTGTCGGCTGGGCAGCCGGTGGAGGGCTAGGTGTCAGTATTATCATTCATACCACTGACGGCGGAGCAACATGGGCAACGCAAACTGTTGATGATCCGATCATCAGTAAGGTGCCTGCAAACGGTATTTTTGTGTTGGATGCAAACAACGTTTGGGTTACCGGTAATAATGGTTTCGTTGTGTCATCTTCAAAGTAGAGCCTATCTATTTGAACACAATCCTAAGTTAGGAGAATCTATTTTTTAAATTGAGGTGATAGATGATTTTTGCAGATCGAATGGACCGTTTGGGAACGGAATCTGCTTTCGAGGTACTTGCCAAAGCCAAAGGATTAGAAGCTCAGGGAAAAGACATTGTTCATCTCGAAATTGGTCAACCCGATTTCATAACCCCTGCGAATATTAGTGAGGCGGCGTTCAAGGCGATGAAGGATGGTCATACCGGGTATGGGCCGTCCGCAGGTTTGCTGGAGTTTCGTGAAGTTATTGCTGAACACATCTCAGAAACACGGGGTGTAGAGATCCATCCTGATGAAGTTACTGTTACGCCCGGTGCCAAGCCTATCATCTTCTTCACCATCTTGGCACTCATCAATGAGGGAGATGAAGTTATCTACCCTAACCCCGGATTTCCGATCTATGAGTCCGTGATTGACTTCATTGATGCGAAAGCTGTACCCTTACCGTTGCGTGAGGAGGTTGGTTTTCGCTTCCGGATTGAGGATCTTGAGGCTTCTATCTCGGATCGGACGAAGCTGTTGATTATCAACTCGCCCCAAAACCCGACGGGCGGCACGTTGGCGAAAAGTGACTTGGAAGCAATCGCGGAGCTAGCAGTTAAGCACAATTTCTATGTGCTGACAGATGAAGTCTACTCACGAATTCTTTATGAGGGTATCCATGATAGTCTCATCAGTCTACCGGGCATGAAGGAACGTACGATTCTCCTTGAAGGACACTCGAAAACATACGCCATGACCGGCTGGCGGTTGGGCTATGGAGTTGCTCCTACCGAGCTAGCGGATAAGATCACCCAGCTAACCATAAACTCCAATTCGTGCACTGCGACTTTCACACAATTTGCAGGGATTGAAGCACTGAAGGGACCACAAGATTTTGTCCACGATATGGTTACCGAGTTCAGAAAACGGCGTGACGCAATCGTTGACGGTCTCAATGCAATTGAGGGTATAAGTTGTATCAAACCCCTTGGTGCATTCTACGTATTCCCAAATGTCTCACAACTTCCACTTTCCTGCCAAGATCTATCGGACTATCTGCTTGAAGACGCAGGTGTTGCGGTCCTGCCCGGCACCGCCTTTGGTAAATATGGCGATGGCTACTTGAGACTGTCGTATGCAAATTCACTGGAGAATATTCAGGAAGCCTTAGCCCGGATGGATTCGGCAATTTCAAGGATTCGGTAGTTGCGTTTAATTTTAGCAGGTAGACTCGATGCCCAACAAAGCGATCGCTCGTGTTCCAGCGAGCACCACAAACTTAGGTCCGGGTTTTGATGTCCTTGGGCTTGCCCTACAACTCTATAGCACGATTTCGCTTGAAGAGATTGATAAGGGATCGGAGATTGAGGTCACCGGCGTCGATGTCGATAAACTCTCCAACGACGAGAGCAATATGGCTTACCGAGCCGCAAATCTGGTTTTCGACAAGTGTGGGTATAAGCCGAAAGGGCTGCGATTGGTCTTAACTAATGGCATACCGGCAATTCGGGGATTGGGTGGCAGCGGAACAGCAATACTCGGTGGACTGTTGACAGCAAATGCCTTATGTGATGCCCCTTTTTCCCGTATGGAATTGCTTGATTTTGCCACTGAGTTTGAGGGGCACCCGGATAACGTTGCTGCCTCGCTCCTAGGCGGTTTGGTTGTATCTATGATGCAGGGCAGTCACGTACATTCAATCCAATTGGATTGCGATGCAGATCTGCGGGTTGTTGTAGCAATCCCTGATTTCTCGTTGTTAACCAAAGCAGCCCGCGGTGTTCTGCCCGAAACAGTCGATTTTGCTGATGCCATCCACAACGTGAGTTGTTCTTCAATGCTAGTGGCGGCAATTGCAACAGGTAAATTAGAGATGTTATCACTCGCCATGGCGGATCGGCTCCATCAACCGTACCGAACCTCCCTCATCCCCGGATTTGACGCTGTAGCTGAATCTGCGATGCGTGCAGGCGCATTGAGCGTGGCGTTGAGCGGCGCAGGTCCCAGCATTGCAGCCTACTGCACGACATCAACTGATGAAGTCGGCTCTCAGATGAGCCAAGCCTTTAGACGAAATCAGATTTCTTGCGACATCAAGGTCCTACCCATCGATTCCACAGGTGCTACGGTGCAGCTGAGCGGAAGCTAAGCACCTGAAATCTGCTTTCTATATCCCTAACGACTCCGCCGATTTTCCCCTTCCACTCTCTATTTTTCTGTTTCGTTCACTATTTACTATGCGTTGTAAAATGTAAGGGAGCGAACAAACGATGAACACAGACACCGCAAAAATTTATGCGAGGGGCGGTCTAGGCGGAAACGGCTGCATTAGTTTTCGTCGTGAAAAGTTTGTGCCGCGGGGTGGTCCCAATGGCGGTGACGGTGGGCACGGCGGCAGTGTCATTTTGGAAGTTGCCGAGGGGATAAGCACACTCATCGATTTCCAATATAACCCCCATCAGGTTGCGGAGAACGGTCAACACGGTATGGGGAAATTGCGGCACGGGGCAGACGCCGGAGATCGCGTCGTCAAAGTCCCGCCGGGTACGATTGTACGGGAACCAGAGACAGGTGAGATTATTGTCGACCTGAAAACGGTGGGGCAGCGTGCAGTCATCGCACGCGGCGGGATTGGCGGGAAAGGAAATGTGCGGTTCAAGAGCAGCACATTCCAAACCCCGCGCGTCGCTGAGAAGGGAGAGCCGGGGGAGGAACGTACTGTCACGCTAGAAGTCAAGTTGATTGCAGACGTTGGCTTGGTCGGTTATCCAAACGGAGGCAAATCGACACTACTCGCACGCACCTCTGCCGCAAAACCGAAGATTGCGGATTATCCCTTTACAACACTGACCCCCAATCTAGGTGTCGTCCGAGTTGACCCTGAACACAACTTTGTGCTCGCAGATATTCCCGGTCTCATTGAGGGTGCACACGAAGGTGCAGGATTGGGGCATGACTTTTTACGGCATATTGAACGCACGAAGATGCTTCTTCACATCATCGACACCGCCTCTGTTGATGGACGAGATCCAATCACCGATTACGAACAGATCAACACGGAACTTGAACGGTATAACCCTCGTTTAATTCGCTTGCCACAGTTAATTGTCCTTAATAAAATTGACCTTCCTGATGCACAGACTAATTTGCAGCGAGTCAAAGACTACTTTGGGAAACGTCGGGTTTTTCCAATTTCTGCGGTCGCCGGTGAGGGGGTAGACCGGCTCATCAGAGCGACCTACCAACTTCTGCAACGGATCAATGAACGGATTCGTGAACGCCAAGAAACGGTGGAATCTCAACCAACCTTTCACATTCCCAAACCTGATGAACGATTTGAACTGATCGCACGGGCAAATCGTTTCATCGTGCGTGGCGCAGAACCACGTCGTGCTGTTCTCATGACCGATATGGAAAATGATCAGGCACTGGTGCTCCTCCATCGAAAACTAAAAAAAATGGGCGTCCTGAACGCGCTCATCAAAGCAGGTATTACGGAAGGCGATACCGTCCAAGTTGATACCTTCGAGTTTACATATAGCACTGATGAAATCAACACAAATTGACCCCCGTCAACTGTTAGCGCGTTCTAGACGCGTCGTCGTGAAGGTTGGCAGCACAACCGTCTCGAAGAATTTCGATCTTAATCCCGAGCGTTTGGATGCACTGGTGCAGGATCTCGCATCGGTAAAGCAAAAGGGTAAAGAAATTATTCTTGTTACTTCTGGTGCGATCGCTGCGGGTACAGGCAGATTGGGACTCACACAACGTCCGCAAACACTTCCCGGATTACAGGCGGCAGCGTCAGTAGGACAAACCCGTTTGATGCACGCTTACGAACAGCGGTTTTCGGAATATACTCAGATTACGGGGACGATGCTTCTGACGCAGGACGATTTCAATTTCCGCGAACGCTATACACATATGAGCAATACGTTACGCGCGCTGCTGCGGCTTGGGGTTCTGCCGATCATTAACGAAAATGATACCGTTGCAGTAGAAGAAATCAAGGTAGGCGACAATGACACGCTAGCGGCGTATGTGACGAATCTCGCCGAGGCGGACCTGCTGATTATCTTATCAGACCAAGACGGGTTTTATACCGCAGATCCTCGCAAAGATTCGGAGGCGAAATTGATTAGTCTCGTCTATGATGTTACTGATGAACTCAAACGGTCAGCGGGAAGGGCGGGCAGCCAGAGCGGCACCGGCGGCATGGCGACAAAACTACACGCTGCCGAAATTGTTACAGGATCAGGTGAAATGATGGTGCTCGCAAATGGTGCCGAGTCGCAAGTGGTGAGCCGCATACTAGCGGGTGAAAAGATCGGGACGTTATTCCTTCCACAGGAGCGGATGTCAGGACGAAAACGGTGGATTGCCTATTCACGTCCACCAAAAGGCCGTCTGGTTGTAGACAGTGGCGCGTGTCGGGCGTTGGTCCATCAAGGTAGGAGTCTCCTACCGTCCGGGATTCAGCAAGTTGAGGGCAGCTTTAATCATGGGGATACCGTCTCCTGTCGAGACGAAGCGGGGATCGAACTTGCTAGAGGACTTGTTAATTATAATACGCACGACCTGAAACGGATTATGGGCAAACAGACCAGCGAAATTGAAAAGCTACTCGGCTACTACTCTTATAACGAAGTGATTCACCGGGATAATTTGGTTGTCATGCACAGGATAGAAGCGTGAGAAGTGTATCACACTCAAGCTAAAATATCCGACATTCAAACACGAATCAGCTGCCGAGACTGTCGCGGATTTCTTTGCCGTTTTCCCAAAGGTTCAAGCAGCCTCTAATAAAAAAACGGGCTTCACAGATTAAATCTCTGAAGCCCGTCAATTACTTTAGTGTTTCAGATTGGATTCGGAATATCAACCTAATTCAATTTATCAAGTTCACTCAACACCTGATTCACGGCGAGGGTGTTGTCCGGCGGTGCATCTTCGACATGCTTGAAAGCGATATTGCCTTCCGAATCAATGATGATAACGCCGCGATTCGTGATGCCGACCTCTTCAAGTGCCATCCCAAATTGTTTCGATACCTCGAGATTCATGTCTGCTAGGAGCGGGAATTTAACGCCACCAAGATGCTCGCTCCACGCTTTATGTGCAAAAGCTGAATCACGGTTGATTGCGATGATGTCAGCATTTTTCGCACGAATCTCATCAACTTTTTCATTAAAACCGGGAATCTGTTCGGAGCAAACCGGGGAGAAATCGAGTGGATAGAATATCACCACTAGATTCTTTCCTTTGAAGTTGTCCAGAGAGACTTCTGTATCCTCGGAACCGAGAGTGCCTGTAAGTGTAAAATCAGGTGCAGTGCTTCCTACATCTGCCATATAAATAAACCTCCTCCTAAAAATTGTGTTGTAATGCGATGGTTGATACAGTTATGTTTGCGGGGCAAAGTCTATCACAAATTTATGGAAGTGTCAAGTGCAGAGTCAGGTGATGACTACTTGACACTTCCCCAAGGCATCGGCATGACAGACAGATTGCTTGCGGCTTATTTTTGACCTGCCCATCCCTTGTCTAGAAACCACCGCCTCCATCGCTCCCACATCAGTTTGCGCTTGAGGACTTTTGGGTGGATTCGATGCACAAACAGTCGTTTCCCTTCCAACTCCAGCACAGGGATCAGTTCTTTATATTTTGTGAACAGTCCCAAGTTCGCCGTGATGTCAATTTCTTCAATCTGGATTGCGATCTGCGCTGCGAGTGATTGAAGGGATTCCTTTGCTTCGTCGCAAAGCGGGCAATCCGCTTTCGTGTAAAGCTGGAGTTTGATTCTATCCATTCATTGGGTCTCTCAAGTTTTATGGCTGTACATTGAATTTATCGAGCGATGGTCAGAAAGGGTGAAATCATACGCATCTCTATTTTCGCAGAAGTATGTGTCAGCGTCAAACCCTTTTTACGTCATTCTGGCTTGACATGGGGGTTGCCATGAAGTATAATCATGCCTTTCAAACTTTTTGGGAGACCTATCATGGATCTTGTTTCGCTAAAAAATTGGTCAACGGAAGATGTGATTGAGGTTGTTGCGGGCAGCATCGCAATTAAAAACAACCCAGAACAGTATGCGAATGCTACGAGCCGGCGCAGTCTTGCCATGCTTTTCCAGAAGACCTCAACCCGAACCCGCTGTGCTGGGGAAGTCGGTATGACCCAACTGGGTGGTCATGCAGTTTTTCTGGATTGGCGCACCACTAATTTCGCGCTCGCAGACTTACGCGATGAAATTCGTGTGCTATCGGCTTATTCAGATGTAATTCTCGCACGTTTCCTTAAACATGCCGATGTAGTAAAGGCAGCCGAGAGTGCGACGGTGCCCCTCATCAATGGGTGCTGCGACCGTTACCATCCGACGCAAGCACTCGGAGATTTAATGACTATACAGGAAAAATTGGGGCGTATTGACGGGGTCAAACTGACTTACGTCGGGGTACACAATAACGTATGCAATTCGTTGATTATCGCCGGGCTAAAGACGGGTATGCAGGTAACTGTTGTTGCGCCGGAGATGAATCCCGCAGCTGTTGATGAGGAGCTTTACGAAGCAGCACGTAAAGCAGGCACCTATAGAGCATCAGATCAACTCCACGAAGCGATTGCAAACAGTGATGTTGTTTATACGGACACATGGGTCGATATGGAGTTTTTTACGGATCCAGCGTTTAAGGAGGAGAAGGAGCGCCGCATTAATACACTTTCTCCCTATCAGTTAAACACAGAGTTACTCGCAGGGCAGGATGTTCTGGTTATGCACTGTCTGCCCGCCCACCGTGGTTACGAGATTTCCGGTGAAATCGTTGAAGACTCGAGATCAATTATGTTTGATCAGTCGGAGAACCGGCTTCATAGTATGAAGGGGGCGATCCTGAAACTGTTGGGAGTATTATGAGTTATTTCACTCACCTCGAATGCAGCCGTTGCACCCAAACGTACGACCCCAACCTCCCGCAGAACTTGTGCACGGAGTGCGGGAAGCCGCTATTTCCACGCTATGCGTTGGATAAGATCGCTCAAACCTGGGACAAATCTTCCCTATCGGGACGTGAGGCATCAATGTGGCGATATGCCGAACTTCTTCCCGTAATTGACTCGGACCACATTGTTTCTCTCAATGAGTCAATGACGCCGCTGCTTCCAGCACAACGGCTCGCTGCCTCGTTAGGACTCGAAGCGTTATGGGTGAAGGATGAGTCCCGTCTGCCGACCGGAAGTTTTAAGGCGCGTGGATTGGCAATGGCGGTTTCCAAAGCCAAAGAGCTCGGATTGACCAAGCTGGCAATCCCGTCCGCAGGCAACGCAGCGACTGCACTCGCCAGCTACGCAGCCCAAGCGGGGATGGAGGCGCATATCTTCATGCCCCAAGATGTTCCTCCGTTTAACCGTAACACCTGTCAACTCGCGGGTGCAAATGTTACCCTGATTGATGGACTGATTACGGATGCGGGAAAAATCGTTGCCGAGCGAAAGGAAAATGAAGGGTGGTTTGATGTTTCAACGCTCAAAGAACCGTACCGCGTGGAAGGAAAAAAGACCATGGGTCTTGAAATTGCGGAACAGTTTAATTGGGAACTTCCCGATGCCATCGTCTATCCGACGGGAGGAGGTACAGGGATTGTCGGAATGTGGAAGGTATTTCAGGAGTTGGAAGCCATCGGGTGGATCGATGCGAAACGTCCACGCATGATCTCCGTACAATCGTCCGGCTGTGCCCCAATCGTCAAAGCGTGGCAGGACAGGGCAACCGAAGCGGAACCGTGGGATAATGCACAGACAACGGCAGCAGGTTTGCGGGTGCCACAGGCTGTCGGTGATTTCTTGATCCTAGACGCTATCTATCAGAGCGATGGAGCTGCAGTTGCCGTCACCGATGACGAAATACGAGAGGCGCTGGAGACTCTAGCGACACATGAGGGCATTTTGGCTTGCCCTGAAGGGGCGGCAACTGTTGCGGGACTCTCTAAACTAGTGGCAGCTGGGGAAATTCAACCCGAAAACAGAGTGGTATTATTTAATACAGGCGGGTATCAGGCGTGAATCCGCCTATCAACTTTTTATTCCAAAACAGATAAAAACTATGAACGCAACAGCACCAATTCTTGAAATTAGCGATCTCACTAAGCGTTTTGGCGGGGTGACGGCTGTGTCAGACATTGAGATATCTGTGCAAGAAGGGCAGATTGCCAGCCTCATTGGTCCGAACGGCGCAGGCAAAACGACACTTTTTAACTGTGTCACAGGACTGGAACCTCCCTCCGAAGGGAGCGTCAAGTTTCAAGATCAAAACATCGTTGGTCTGCGTCCGGATCAGATTGCGGAGGTTGGAATGGCACGGACATTCCAAAACATTCGCCTATTTTCGCAGCTGACAGTCTTGGATAATGTGAAAATAGGCAGGCATTGCCGGTCAAAAAGCCGCCTCTGGAACTCAATCAGCCGTAACCAAAAACAGCGTCAAGAAGAATCGCACATCACGTCGCATGCGTTTCAACAGCTCAGCTTCGTTGGGCTGGATGGATTTAGGGATCAACTCGCAGGCAATCTTTCTTATGGCGACCAGCGGCGGGTTGAGATTGCCAGGGCGTTAGCTATGGGTCCAACGCTGCTGCTCTTAGACGAACCCGCGGCGGGTATGAACCCGCAGGAAACGCAACAGTTGATAGAGCTGATCCATTCAATCCGTGAACAAGGCATCACGATTTTACTAATCGAACACGACATGAAATTGGTCATGCAGATTTCAGACTGGGTCACTGTAATCGCTCAGGGGGAAAAGATTAGTGCAGGCAAACCTGAATCAGTTCAAAACGATGAGCGTGTAATCAAAGCTTACCTTGGGGAATCCTACGATGCTCAAACTTAACGAGATTCACACCTACTATGGCAATATTCGCGCTATCCGGGGTGTCTCCCTGTACGTTGAAGAAGGGGAAATGGTCTGTCTGATTGGAGCCAATGGGGCGGGCAAATCAACGACCTTGATGACGATATCGGGCATCCATCGTCCCGCGCAAGGGACAATTACCTTCGAGGGGGAAGAGTTAACCGAAACCTCAGCAGAAAAGCGTGTTGAATTAGGAATTTCGCAAGTCCCTGAAGGAAGGCTAATCTTTCCTGAAATGACAGTGTTAGAAAATCTTGAACTTGGAGCATTCCTGCGCAAGGATACCCCCGTCATCAGAGAAGATCTTGATCGCGTTTTTGATCTTTTTCCGGTTTTGCGTGAGCGAAGAGGCCAGCAGGGCGGCACATTGAGTGGTGGTGAACAGCAAATGCTGGCTATTGGTCGTGCGCTTATGTCACATCCCCGTCTCCTGCTGCTCGATGAGCCTTCGCTTGGACTTGCACCGCTTCTGGTTGAGCAGATTTTTGAGATAATCCAAGAAATAAATAACCAAGGAACTACTATTCTTCTGGTTGAGCAGAACGCGTATCTCGCCTTGCAGACTACCCACCGTGGCTACGTTATGGAGACAGGGGAGATAGCTATCGAAGGCACATCAGCGGAACTTCTGAACGATACACGAGTACGGGAGGCGTATCTGGGGGAATAGAGGCGAGGCAGGAAGGCTCATTTGCTTTTCTTTAGTTCGATGGCGGGATTCCATACACATTCCGCCCCGCTGGGGCTTTGATGGTTTCAAACCTCTTTATCTTCAAGCCGTGTCCACCCCCGTCCGGGATGGTATGCTCCCGCTCCCTGATACCGTTCTCGGATTTTACGGAATTCTTCGGGGCTCCGAACTTCCTGCTCCGGGTGGTCGGGATTACGCAGGACAAAGTCGGCTTCTGGTGGGTAGCACGCCATAGTAACGGTTTCCCGTTCCGGCGTATAGGATTCTGGACCTTCGTCTGCGTTGTTTGGGGCTTCAGCACTTTGATAGCGTAAGTCTACACTCCAACGGACCTGATCGCTGTGATTTTCAAACGAGGCATGTGGTGTTAGGTTGGTCATAAACAGCACATCCCCTGCTCTCATCTCCATCGGGATGGGTCCCGTATCTGGAAATTCGTCGGTTGGTATTTCGAGAAAGCCCCCATGCCCACCGGTATAATGCCGAAAAACACCCCGCCGATGCACCTTGGGCATCACGTAGAGACAACCGTTATGCTGAGTCACATCAACCAGAGGAATCCAGCAGGTGACAAGCAGGTGTTTATCACAGTGGGGGAGGAAATAGCCAGAATCTTGATGCCACGGCACTTCACCACGTTCCCATTCCGGAAGCTTTGGACGAATGCGGTACGCCGAAGCCCCGATAATGGTGGGACCGATAAGACTTTCGACGCAAGATAGCAAGGGTGGATGGGTGAGCATACCGAACATTGATGCGCCGCTAAACCCTCCACCGCCTGACCCCATCACACCCTTGGTAACCTCTATTGCAGCCTCAAGGTTGGATTTTCTGATACGTCCTAGGCGATTGCCGAAAGGTTCGTTGTCAAAAATGTCTTCTAGCACACCCTCAGATTGCAAGCGTTTCGCTTCCGCATCAACAATTTCGCTAAGTGCATCTCGGATTGGTTGTAAGGCTTCTGTCGAAAAGACACCGGGTTTTACTACGTATCCTTCTTCATTAAATTGTTGCAATTCCGTGTTGGTGAGGCTCATCAATATCTCCTCCAAAGTCACCTTATAGTAAAGTTTAGAATTGATTGGACACTGCCAATCGGCGCAGTTGAAAACAGCGCCTACCAAACATGGGGAGCGAATCTGTGTGATTTTCTATAATTGCTTAAAGATGGTTATGGATTTTTCTAGTGTACCAAAATCAGAGCAGAAAAGGCAAGTAAGAAAAATATGAGCAGAAAAAAGACGTGGGATGTCATTGTTGTGCGAGATGTTATGGTACCCATGCGGGACGGCGTGAATCTAGTAGCAGATCTTTACTTTCCTGCGGCAGACGGTCGTCCGCTGGAGAGCGAACTCCCCGCTGTTCTACAGCGAACTCCCTATAAGAAGGAAAGTTATGAGAACATGGGGAGTTTCTTCGCGGAGCATGGTTACCTATCGGTGGTACAGGACTGCCGGGGTCGCTTCAAGTCTGGTGGCGATTTCTTCCCGTTTCGAGATGAGCCGCAAGATGGCTATGACACGGTGGCATGGCTCGCGGATCACCCGTCTTGCAACGGGAAGGTGGGTATGTATGGTTGCTCTCACATGGCTTGGGTACAGTTCCATGCAGCGACGCAGAACCCACCGGGGTTAGCCACAATAATCCCGTATGAGGGTCCCATCAATGCATATCATTATAGTATGCGCGTGGGTGGTGCGCTACATTTGGGGCTTTTGAAGTGGATTCTTGAAACGGCAACAACTAGCCAAGAGGCACAACAGAATCCCGCTATCGCTGAAGCGGTTCGGACAATGAGCTCAGGTCAGCATTTTCTGAATTGGGCTTCTCGAATCCCGTGGAAACGTGGACAAACACCGCTCAGTATTATCCCCGAATATGAAGACGCTGCCTTCCAGTTGTACTTTGAAAACTATGACTATACGGACTTTTGGCGTCAACCGGGCTTTGCGATGGACGAGTATTTTGAATGTTTTCCGAAGATTCCTATCCTATGGGTCGTCGGTTGGTATGATTGGTATCCACGCACCATTATCGACGGTTACCAGAAGATGGTGCAAATGGGCCGAGAAAACCAATATCTCCTCGTCGGTCCTTGGACGCATAATAACTTCAACTCCCTGTGCGGCGATGTGAATTTTGGCACCGCGGGAACCATTCACAGCTACGACGATTTTTTGAACTTAGAGTTGGCGTGGTTTGATCGTTGGCTCAAGGACGATCAGAACGCGGATATTGGAACGCCGGTTAAGGTGTTTACGATGGGAGATGGGGACGGGAGACGCGATAGTAGCGGGAGACTGAAGCACGGCGGAGAATGGCATTACGGCGACCTTTGGCCCCCCGTAGGTGTTCAGCCGACATCATTCTACCTACACCCAGATGGGGTGCTATCACAAGATAAACCGAGTCAGGGGAGCGCACGGACGAGCTACACCTATGATCCACGGAACACGGTTTCGAGCAATGGCCGCTGTATTATCCCCTACGGTCCAGCCGCCGAGGGAGGGTTCTCCGGGATGGGGCCGCGCGATCAGATTGATTTGGAAACTCTGCCGGGACACGGGATTCCGGGTATGCCGATCGCTTCTCGACCAGATGTATTGGTCTTCCAGACTCAGCCGCTGTCTGAACAGGTCAGAATCGCTGGAAATATACAGGTCATCTTATGGGTATCGTCAGATGCGCCCGATACCGACTTTTTCGTGAAGCTGATTGACCTTTATCCTCCAAACCCCGATTACCCAACGGGTTACGCCTTCCCGGTATCCGAAGGAATCCTCCGCACACGTTATCGGGAGGGGTGGGAGAGATCGAAGCGAATGGATGCAGGAAAGATATATCAGATCGAGATTCCGCTGGAACCCTCCGCTAACCTGTTTGCAATGAATCACAGGATTCGCATCGACATCTGTAGCAGCAATTTCCCCAACTTTGACATCAACCGCAACACCGGCGATCCAAACGACAGGCGGTGGCGTATCACTGAAAACACCATCTATCATGAGATGAATCACGCTTCCTACATCGTGCTGCCCATATACCCACTTGGTCCTTAAGTCTCCGAACAGAGGACAAGTGCACCTGTGTATGCGTGTGCGAAATTACGATTACCGATGGGTGCAAATTCCGCGTTTCCAAAGAAGCCGATAATCGGCAGATCCGGAAATTTTTCTTTGATTATCTGCATATCATGATTTGGCTCACCGTATAACCCAGCACCCCTGCCCAAGCAATTGAAGTAAAGTCCGAAAGCCGGTGGATGTGCCTCCGCTCTTTCATGCAGCCGATTCACGATGGCATGGATGTCTTCTGAGGCAGCAAAAGGATTTCGCAGGTGAAACTGCACGATTTGTCCCGTTTCGATTCTTTCGGCAACTCCAACTGCGGAGTTTTGCGGATCGATACCCGTGATGTTACGAATCAGATAGTCACCCGGCTTGGGCGATCGATTTGACTTATCCATAGCGATACCGATGAAAATCATCCTGCCTGAGCACTGTATATCTTCCTCGGTCAGCAGCGCAAGTGATTCCTGTAAGACTTCTACCGCTTGCTTACCATCCAGTTCAAGAATCAGGTTGTCCTCTGCGCGAGTAATTTCGACAGGACTTCCAATGGGTTGACACCCTTGAGCAACGCCGATTTCGGTGTGGAAGTCCCCTGTCAGCAACACCCCTGCGACACTTGACTCTGTGATTTCCGTCCCGCACCATTGGTGCATTTGACCGCTCATCGGATCTCCGGATGCAGCCCCTCCAACGATGGGGAGTGCGTCTCCATTCCCTCCGATTTGTTGGACGAGTTCGGCAGGTTGGACACATCGCACATCCGGCAAAACAACTAGGAGTGAATTCTCACGCAGTTCTGTCTGTATCTGATTGCGTATGGTTGTGCCAACAGGCGACACACCATCTTCAGCAACACAGAAAGAAAGAGCGGATAACTGATCTGAACGCAGCACAAGGACAGCAACAACAGACTGCCCTTCAAACTCGCCGTCCGAAGTGAGGATACTCATACCGCTACAACCGATTAGGTGTTCACACCCTGAGATTCTCTGTACCTCCTCACATAGCTGCGTGTATTCACTCTGATAGTCCCCCGTTGCGAAAACAAATGCAAGGTCTGCTTTCGCCAATTTTGCTTTGCCCATCGCCATTGTAGTTGCTTGTTCAGCAGCTTCCGATCCAGAAGTATTGAGGCTATGCCCAACACCAGCACGTATCATTGACCTTCACCTAGCCTTTCTGTAACTCAGAACGTTAGCAACTCGCTTGTTACGATTATCGCCTGCTATCACGCTCTATAACGTTGCAATTGCGGAGTGGATCACAGTTTCCTGCCTGTGATGACAAATTCCAACCGATGGTGTGCCTCACGTAGGGCGGCTTCAACACCTTCAGGCGTGCTGCCTCTAGCAAAGATGAACCCAAGGTAGCTTGCACCTTCCGGCAGCGGAAGAACCTCCTGCCCAATCGGTATACTGATGGTAACATCCTCGATGCCTGCGACCTGTTCCGCGTCTGTTTTGCCTCGCACCTCTCTCAGAATTCCGGCATGAGGAATGGGAATCATCATCACGCCAGCCGGCTGCCGCTCACGCTGCAACGATTCAACCTCCATCCCGATAGCGTGCCGAATGATGAGTTCTTCTAGCGAAATCCCCGCACCAAAGCGCAGGGTCCGTGCACAAAGCCCACCAATTGACCGAGCGGCAATTTCGATTATCCATGCACCATCGTCATTCACTCGCAGCTCAGCGTGGACGGGCCCCTCTCGTAAGCCGAGCACTTCTGCCGTCCGTGCTGTGCACGATATAATATCGTTTTGCACATCAACAGGCAAACGGGATGGGGTGACGTAGAATGTCTCCTCGAAGAAAGGTCCATCTAACGGATCAGGTTTATCAAAAATAGCGAGCACCTTGAGTCGCCCTCGAATCAGGATACCTTCAAGAGCAACTTCTATTCCCGGTATAAAATCTTCAACAAGTATTTGCTCTGTTCTCGCATCTTTGCGCGATTTAACGTCAGACGCCCCTAAAATGCTCACAACCCGCTGAAATGCACTCACAAACTCCCTCAGATTGTTCGCACGGATGACACCTCGACTTGCTGAAAGAGAAAGCGGCTTGAGGACACACGGGAAGTTTATACCCCTCGCAATTTCTGCTGGATCGGCGCTGATTGAGGCAAGCTCAAAATGCGGTGAAGGGATACCTCCCGCTGCAAGCACTCTACGCATCTGATATTTGCTGCGGGTAGTGCGAGCGGATTCCACGGAATTATACGGTAGGGACAACGCCTTCGCTACCATTGACACCAAAATCGTCGTGTCGTCGTCAACGCCCACAACTGCGTCAATGGGATAGGTTTGGGCAAACGCAATAATCTCCTCTGTTGCTTTCTCAGGTTTGCTGAAGTTAAGGACCAAGGATTTTCGAGGTGATAACTCAGACAACGTCTGTGGCTGATCTGAACCAATCGCAACGGCTACACCTAACTGGGATGCAGCCGAGAGAAATGCCTTTGCACGATATGTTTTCGTGGGCAAGAGTAGGAGAATACGTTTTTTGTTTGGGTTCATAGCATATTTTCTCGCTGGGAGTTCGTTTCATAAATTATACAAAACCCCTGAAGCTAAAGCAATTGGAAAAAGCAGATAGAATCGAATTGCAATTCCCCACGTTCTATGTTAAACTATAAAAGTTTCGAGAGAAGTTTGGAAAATTCTTGAGAAACCATCGATATTACGTTATCCACCAATGCTGATAAGTTGATAATGGAGGTTTCAACACCTAAAACCCACATACCCAACTTTAAGGAGTAAAAAAATGATGTACCGAAAGTTTTTGGGCATCTTTGCCCTTATCACAACCATCAGCATTTTAGCGGGGTGTGCACCAAAGCCGCAGATTGAAGTCTATATGGAACCTGTTGCGGGTAGAGAACACGCCCAAATCGATGCAGAAACAGGTTCGATCTCTGTCGAGCGGCGCGACGTTGAGATTACGCTTGAACCACTCGATGAAGTGGACCTGTTTGAACTAACGGAAGATCCAGGGATTAATCCGTATCTTGGGATTGATCGTTGGGGTAATGTCGAACCGCTGTATACAGTTTTTGGTATCCACATCGAAAACAAATCCAATTCGCGAGTCATCATTGATCCGACAGCAATTTTAGTCGATCTAAACGGTGAGCAGTATGCTGCCCTCCCCTACGATTACTTCAAAGAACTTTATGAGAACCTGAAACCACGAACAGTGGCGTTCTATGACCCTGGATATCGATACCGTTATCGTTACCCACGTTCTTACTATCGTAGCCCTTACCGACCTTACTACCACCACCCCTACAACTATCGCTTGGGATACCGGTATGGCCACCGCTACCCTTATTCACCGTATAGGGTGTACGATTACTATCCGGATCCGGCTGCTGCGAATCACGAACGGATGGTTGCGCGAGAGACGGTGTTCGATGGTGGTCAGCTTTTCTCAGGGGCACAACGTGACGGACTTTTAGTGTTTGAGAGACTGGACATCGGTACGACAGATATAAAGGTTATCTTGCCGGAAGTTCAGATTATCAATAAAAGGAAAAAACGTTCAAAATCGGACTTCGTGTTTGATTTTCGGCAAGTTGTCAATGTAAAAGAATGAAACCTTTGACAAGGTTAGACGGAATCACTTAGATTGTCAGCAATGAAAAGTTGATTTCGATTTCGTTGCTGGCAATTTTTTGCCTGAAGATGAATCAATCAAGGAGACACATATGAAGAAAAACAGAGCGCGTTCAACCGTTTTGCTCGTCATCTATGCCATGGCATTCGTTATGATTATGGGTTTTGCACTCACCGGCTGTGAAGCTAAGAATGAGATTAAAGTCGCTGTTGCGGGTCCCTTTACCGGTTCTATTGCTGCTTTCGGGGAGATGATTAAGCGTGGTGCGGAACTCAAGGCGAAAGAGATTAATGCGGCAGGCGGTGTTAACGGCAAAACACTAACGCTTATCTTTGAGGACGATGCCGGCAAAGATAAAGAAGCGAGTTTAGTTGCAGAGCGAATCGCTAGTAATCGGCAAATTCTTGCAGTCGTTGGACACTTTAATAGTTCCTGCTCGTTAGCGGGTAAACCCATCTATCAACGTGCTGGTATTGTTGAACTCTCGCCTGGTTCAACCAACGTCCGTGTTGCTGCGGGAAGCGAGTGGACATTTAGAAATATCTACCGTGACGATTTTCAAGCTGCATTTGCAGCGAAGTATATCAAAAACGTATTAGGGGACATCCAAAAAGTTGCAGTCTTCTTTGATAACGATGACTATGGACGCGGCCTTAAAGACAGCTTCACTGCTGAGGCCAAAGAACTTGGACTGGAAATCGTTGGGATGGAAGCGTATGATCGGGATAACACGGACTTTAAAGCACAATTGACAAGCATTAAAGCGAAGCAACCGCATCTGATTTTTCTCTCAGGGTTGTACAGTCAAGCCGGTTTAATCGTTGCGCAAGCCCGTGAGGCCGGTATCACTGCGCAATTCTTTGGTGCGGATGGTGTTGATTCCCCGGATTTCCTTCAAATAGCAGGCAACGCGGCCGAAGGTACGTACGTCACAACACCATTTGTCTTTAGAATCGACGACCTCAAAGCTCAAAAAATGGCAACAGCATTTGAGGAAATGCATGGGATTGCCCCCGACACTTGGGCGGCACTAACCTATGATGCGGTCGGCATGATTATCGAAGCAATCGAAAAAAGCGGTGAAAATCGAAAAGCCATTCGCGATCATTTAGCGTCAATTAACAGTCCTGAAAAAGGATATGACGGTATCACAGGCTTAACCTATTTTGATGAAAATGGGGATTGCACCAAGCCAGCTTACGTTAAAATTGTCAAAGATGGTCAGTTCGTCCCCGCTACGGAGCAGATGCTTGGTATGGAGTAACGTGCAAGGCAGAGTCTCACGTAGCTGCTGTGCAAACTGTTACTGTGTTTCGCGTGCTCGCCTATTGCCATTTTACATTTCACACATAACGTCGTAGGAGCTTTTGATTTTTGTATGGCTCAATTTCTGGAACAAATTATTAACGGCCTCGTCCTTGGCGGTATCTACGCCCTAATTGCCGTGGGTTACACGATGGTCTACGGCATTATCCAGCTCATCAACTTTGCGCACGGCGAGATTTTTATGTTTGGTGCGTATTTTGCCTTCGTATGTGTCACAACCTTCGGTCTTTCATTTTGGGTTGCATTACCACTCAGCATGGCTATGTGTGCGGTGATGGGAATGTTGATTGACTTCGTCGCTTACCGCCCCCTCCGTAACGCACCACGTCTCTCCGCACTGATTACCGCCATTGGTATGTCTTTGGTGCTACAAAATCTTGCGCGGTTAATCTGGGGGGCAAGATGGCAGACATATCCCAAAGAAGTAGAACCTCAGCTCTTGACGGGAAATGCTATCCCTTTACCCGGTGGCGCACAAGTTTCATTCTTGGATGTCTTTATTATCTTGCTCGCCGTTGGCTTGATGATTGGCTTAAACCGGTTAATTCACTTAACGAAAATTGGAAAAGCGATGCGGGCTTGCGCTCAAAACAGAACTGCAGCCAGCTTAATGGGCATTGATACCAATCGCGTAATCACAGTAACCTTTGCGATTGGATCCGCGCTGGGAGCTGTTGCTGGTGTCATGGTTGGGCTGCGTGAAGTCACAGAGCCGGCGATGGGATACTACAAAGGGGTCGCAGCATTTGCCGCCGCTGTGCTTGGAGGGATTGGTAACATCACCGGCGCAATGCTTGGCGGTGTGGTCCTCGGTGTTGCTGAAGCCCTCGGTGCTGGCTACATCTCCTCCGAGTATCGCTTGGCTATTGCTTATATCATTATGATTCTCGTTATTATCTTTCGACCATCTGGGCTACTAGGAAAATCAACAGCAACACGGGCTTAATCCAAGAAACCAACATGCTGAGAAAACTGTTTACCCCCAAAACCATTATCCTCCTCGTGGCGGTGTGTCTATTTCCGCTGGTAACCTACGGCTCTGACCGCATTGTTGATCTGTTATATGAACGCGGCCTCGTCTTACCGCTACCAAGTGGCGACTACATCCTCCGAGTCGTTGTACAAGCTTGTCTTTACATGCTGCTAGCTTTAGGACTCAACATCGTGCCGGGATTCACAGGATTGCTTGACTTGGGATATGTCGGATTTTACCTTGTCGGTGGGTATACGGCAGGGTTGTTGATGGCGAGGCTCGGTTGGAGTTACTGGATTGCGCTGCCACTTGCTGCAATTCATGGCGCACTCTGGGGTCTATTACGCGGTGCGCCCACCTTGCGTCTGACAGGAGATTATTTTGCCATCGTAACCTTTGGGTTCTCGGAACTCCTCTTCAGAATTGTGAAAAATGAGGAGTGGCTCATCGGTGGTCCCAACGGATTTGTCAATGATATTCCACCCCCTAACCTTTTTGGACTTGAACTCTACAAATACTGGCAACAGTATTACCATATCCTGATCTTGTTGGGGCTTACAGTTATCGTTGTGTATCGTCTGCAGAATTCGCGCGTTGGGCGAGCGTGGGCAGCGATCCGAGAGGACGAACGCGCAGCAGAGAGCATGGGGATTAACCTCCGTGAATACAAATCCCTTGCTTTTGCTGTGAGCGCGGCAATCGGAGCCGTTGGCGGTGCATTCTTCGCACAATTTCAGGTCAATATCAGTGCCGGCGCGTTTGAATTCTGGGAATCTATTTTCATCCTATGTATGGTCGTGCTTGGTGGAATGGGAACCATCAAGGGGTCAGTTATTGGGGCAGGTATCCTAGGCATTTTAGGAGAACTCCTACGGGAATTCGGTGGATGGCGTTATCTGATCTTCGGGATCATTCTCATCCTTCTGATGCGTTTTCGTCCAGCTGGATTACTATCCATGAGGGAGCAAGACTAACCTCAGCAAGCGGTCAAGATCCGATTTCGTTTTTGATTTTCGGCAAGTTATGAACGTAACAGAATGAGACCCTTGACAAGATTAGACGGAATCACCTAGATTGCCAGTAATGAAACTTCGTTGCTGGCATTTTTTTTATGGCAGGACATACAATAGAGATAAAAAAGGAGCAAATATGCAGCAAAAAGCACCGTGGTTTTATAATAAGGCAGGAGTGGCTACCCTACTCCTAGCGTTATTGACGATTCTATATATGGTATCTGCTTGGGCACAGGAAAGCGGAGAACCTTCTGCCTTCTACAAAGCTAACGCGACAATTGGCGCGGTCCTCTTTTTTGACATCGCCTTTGGTTCTATTCAGACTGATGAGGTCGACCGAGATGGAAATCCGGTGCTGGACGCATTCGGCAATCCCCAGAAAAAGGTTGTTAGTCTTCCTTTTCTTATTATTGTGCTAATCCTCGGTGCAATCTTTTTTACCTTCTGGTATCGCTGGATCAACGTACGGGGATTGAAGCACTCCCTCAACGTCATCCAAGGGAAGTATGATAACCCAGAGGATACCGGGGAAATCTCCCATTTCCGTGCTCTGACAAGCGCGTTGTCTGCAACGGTTGGTCTCGGCAACATTGCAGGCGTCGCGATTGCTATTCAGTTAGGCGGTCCGGGCGCTGTTTTTTGGATGCTTATCGCAGCGGTATTCGGGATGACTGCAAAGTTCAGTAGTTGTACCTTATCCCAACTGTATCGGCAGACAAATGCAGATGGTAGCATCTCCGGCGGTCCCATGTACTACGTTGATATCGGATTGAAACAGATGGGAGGCAGTTGGGCACCTTTGGGGAAAGTGCTAGCAATCATGTATGCACTGATGGTCATGGGAGGTTCCATCGGTGTCGGCAATATGTTTCAGGTAAATCAGACAGCCGAGGCGTTTCGGAGTACTTTCGGACTTTCAGCAGGCGCGAACTGGATTATCGGTATTGTAATAGCAATTTTGGTGGGGGCAGTGATTATCGGTGGAATTAAACGAATTGGCGCAGCAACCTCTAAAATTGTACCTGCTATGTGTGGTTTATATGTATGTGTTTCGATTCTAATAATTTTGATGAACTTTACCAAAATCCCTGAAGCCATCGGTCTTATCTTTAGCATGGCTTTCACAGGTAATGCTTTCTACGGTGGATTTTTTGGCGTACTGGTCTGGGGTATCAAACGCGCATCTTTTTCAAATGAGGCGGGGATCGGCAGTGCTGCTATTGCTCACGCAGCAGCAAAGACAGAAGAACCTGTTCGAGAAGGTATCGTGGCGATGGTTGGTCCCTTCATTGATACTATCATCGTATGTTTGATGACGGCGATGGTAGTCATCATTACGGGCGCATGGAATGATCCCAGCCTATCGCAGTCTGATGGCGTTACGCTAACGACAAAAGCGTTTGAAAGTGCCATAGGTTGGTTCCCGTTGATCCTTACCGTCAGTATCGGGCTGTTTGCCTATTCCACGATGATTTCTTGGGCTTACTACGGCGAACGGGGTTGGATCTACCTGCTCGACCATTTCGGTGGCACCGGACTAAAAACTGTTATCGTCTTCAGAATTATTTTTATCCTTTTTGTTATCGTTGGTGCAGTCAATAAATTGGATGCTGTCTTAGACTTTTCGGATGCGATGGTTCTCGGTATGGCTTTTCCGAATATCATTGGAAGTATTATCCTCGCACCGCGAGTCCTGAAACAAGTCAGGGACTATTGGAACCGTTACCAATCAGGCGAAATGGAAATAGTTCAATAAATGACCTCATTTTGAGAATACGGCATTTCCTTGTAGTCCAAGATTCTAGCTTCGTTCTTGCGTGAGAGCCACGCTCTCATCTTGGGTTAAAATAGTTTAGATACAATAATCAGAGATCAGCCGGATAGCAGCGGTAATTCTACCGGCTGTCCCGTCTCATAGCACTGCAGCGCAGCAAAAGCAATCTCATGGGTCTTAATAGCGTCCTCCAGATTGCAGTGCGATTCTCGATCATTCAAGATACAATCAACGAAGTGATTCATCTGCCCTTGGAATGGATGGTGCGTCACATCAGCACTGTCCGGCAGGATGGCAGGTATCTCGACCCACCCGTTTTGTCCGGGATACTTATGTGACCAGATACGATTATCCTTAATCGATCCGCGATTGCCAAAGATTTCAAGGGGGAAGGTGTAGGGCATGATGCAGCCGTAATTGACCGAAACCTTTCCCAACACACCATTGGCAAACTTGACAAGACAGATTTCAAAATCATCATATTCGAGCGGCGGTGCCTCTTGCCAGCGGGAAGTGAAGTAGTCGTACTCCTCCGAAACCCCTTTGCGGTAGCCGCCGGAATACGCAAAGACTTCGACGGGATCGGCAGCTTCATACTCCCCTTTGGCAGCAAACCAACGCAGTGAATCAGCGGCGTGGCAACCTCCCGTGATCATCGCACTCACACCTGTTGATTTCTTCCGCGCGTCTTCGTAACCCGTCCACCAACTGGCGATGTCGTGTTGGTAATCTGTTTCGACAAAGTAGGGATCACCAATTGCGTTATCGGCAACCATCGCCTTGAGGGTCTCAAAAAGAGGGTTCCAGCGTAAGACAAAGCTGACTATTGTCTTCACGCCTGCGGCTCGGACAGCATCACGCATCGCCCTGATTTCCTCTAGACTATTAGCGATCGGCTTCTCAATAACGATATGCTTGCCGCTTTCTGCTGCAGCAATCGTATTTTCCGCATGTAAGAATTGAGGAGTACAGACGGAAACGATGTCTACACCATCATGCTTGAGGGCTTGTTCATAGTTATCATAGAGTCCGACATCCTCCAATCCCGCTTCCGCCGCACGGGCTTGGCAACTTGTCAATTTTCGACTTGAGATTGCGACCACTTCTGTGTGTGGACTCGTTTCAAATGCTTTAATATGTTGCGTCGAAACCCAGCCTGCTCCGTGTATCAATACCCCTAACTTTTTCTCAGCCATCTTAATCTCCTCTTTGTGAATCATAGTGTTGGCAACAGCATAAAACAATCTGTGAGCCAAGTCAACCCTTTTTCTGTACCCCTGTGCTAACCCGCGCCGGAAGCCCCATCCTGAGACAACGCAAACCGAACTTTCCCATTGACACCGATCTGATAATTTGTATAATCATGCCCACACGGTCCAAGGGATTGACTTCAGAGAGGTTCGTCAGGAGGCACAATCGAGCACAAGGAGAGAAATGGATGCGTTATCCAACCGAACGACAGATAGAAGAAAGAACAGATCACAGCTTTGATGCCAATGTTTATACCCGCCTAGGTGTCAAACCATTCATCAACGCCAACCTCCCTTTTACGTTTTTGAGTGCAACGGTGGTGTGGCCAGAAGTGCGCCGGGCAATTGATGAAGCAGCCCACTATATGGTTGATGTTGTCGAACTACAACGGGGGGTAGGCAGGCGTCTTGCGGAGATTTCGGGGGCAGAGTCCGGCATGGTCTCCTCCGGTGCCGCTGGATCCATGGCACTAGCAACAGCAGCGTGCATCGCGGGCACCGATCCAGAGAAGATTTGGCAGTTACCTGACACCGCTGGTCTCAAGGATCAGGTTATCATGTGGGGTGGGCGTAGTATCTTCGACAGCGCGTTGCGACTGGTAGGAGGAAAACCGGTGGTGGTTAGGTCGCTGGACGGCTTGCGTCACTCGATTAACGATGAGACCGCCATGCTTTGCACTGGATATTCGGCAGATCCAGATCCGGTTGATCCACCACCCCTAGCAGAGATGGTGGAGATTTGTAAGTCCGCGGGTATACCCATATTTGTGGATGCAGCGGGCGGCATACCACCCATTGACAATATCCGTCGGTATGCGCGCATGGGCGTAGACCTGTATGGCTTTAGTGGAGGCAAGGGACTACGAGGACCGCAAGCTAGTGGCCTGTTGCTTGGGCGGCGTGATCTGATTGAAGCGGCTCTTGCTAACGCTACGCCTGTGGAGGGGGCGGTGTGTAGGGCAATGAAGGTCGGAAAGGAAGAGATTATCGGTTGTATGGCAGCTCTTGAAAAGTGGCTGACCATCGACCTTGCTGCGTTGTATCGTGAACAGACGGAAACGCTTCAGAGAATCGCAGGATTCGTAAAATCTGTACCCGGTGTTGATACTAAAATTGAGCTCCGCAACGGTAGTAATCGCTTCATGCAATTAGTTCTGAATTGGGATGAAGAGATTTTGGGACTTTCTGCAGATGAGTGTGGACGCGAGTTGCGCGAAGGGGATCCCCCTATATCGGTGCTGTGTAATTATAATCCTTACGTGACGAGGGTTCGCGAATTCTTTCCGCCGGCTCCTCCTGATGGCAAATCGGTCAAGCGTCAGAGTAGCCCGCTGACTGTGTTCTCTCTCAGTCTTCAACCCGGCGAAGAACAGATTGTTGGAACTCGGCTGCGCGATATATTGATGGCGGCACTTAATAGGACTTCATTGCCTTCAAATAAGTGAACGAAGGTACTACTAGAATGAGAAAGTTATTCAGAAAATTAATCCTAGCGCCGCCGAGTCGTGAGGTTCAAGGGCAAAAATAACAGAACAGCACAGAAGGCAAGCATCCATTGCCACTCTTCGACGAGTGGAGCAAAACCAAATATTTGTTGCGTTGTTGGCAGGTAGACTATAGATAGATGCAGCGCAATACAAGCCAAGATGGTAAAACATAAGGGAAGATTTGCCCTTATTCTTTGGAAAACAGTTTCCCAAAAGAGGCGATGGCACTGGAAACTTGAAATGAGCAAGCCCAAAATCAATGTTGTACATGCTGCGGTTTGTGCAGCGGCATGGGGGTTCTGCTGCATCGGGTCTGAATTTACGGCTGTGAGAATAAAGCTAAAAATAGTCATTGACGCAATGACAAGGCTGCGCAGCAACGTATCGTAGAAATCAGCTCGTGATAGGAAGGGTGGAATCTTTTGAGGTCTGCTGTATCTAATGTCACTACGCACACGATCATACCCCAGACTCACCAGTGGTATCAAACTTACGAGTAGATGAACCCAGAACAACTGCAGCAGGGTTAAGGGCATGGGTAACTCACGTAGCACAGGAAAAAAGAAACCGATATACGGTAGCGCGTATCCAATGATAAGCGTGATAACCTGTGCAAGGCTGCAGGAGAGCAGCCAACGCATTGAACTTCTTAAGTTGATATAAGACTCCCGCACCTGACGCATGAGATTTGTGATGACACCAAAGCCGTCGTCAAGCACCACACACCCTGCGCGGTGTTGAACAATATGAGATGAGCGAGCAGCAGAAGCAAAACCAACATCTGCCATCCGCATCGCTCGCAAATCGAGCGGTGATTTACCCCAAAATCCAACAGAATAACCGAGGCGTTTTAGATGTTGTACCAAATTCTGTTTCTGTTCGGCGGTAGGACGACAATATACCAGCAAGCGATTTACAATCGATTCATACTGCTCATCACTGAATTCAGCTAAGTCTTCTTGCGTAACAACCCCGTATTTATCCTGAACAATAGCCAATTCTTTGGCAATATCCAGAGCAGCGTTCCTATCTCTATCCGTTATTGTGACAATTTTAAGTCCTGCATCAAGACTATATTGGATGATCTCCTTTGAATCAGGGTACTCTAGCTCCATGAAAGTAATGAAGCCTAAAAAGGTCATGTTAGGCTGCGTCTCTTCCACTGGAGGCGGGGTGTTTAGGTTTCGATAAGCGACAGCGAAGGCTTGTGTTTTGCTATTTGATAGGTATTCAATTGCTTGATGTATCAACTGCTTCTGATCGAAATTCATATAATTAGCATTTCCATCAAGTTGAATACGATGACAAGTCTGTAGTATTGCCTCCGCATCTCCAAACATTAGCTTTATGAACCTTCCATCTTGGAGTGCAAAAACCACCGTTTTATAGGGGCGTTCTGATGTCTGAATCTGTTCATCAATTTTAGTGAAAGCCTCATTGTAACGGTCCAAGTCAAATCCAATTCTTTCGGCAATTTGGTTTAACGCGGTGCTCACGCTTACTTCCGCTACGGTCGAAGTTTCCTCCATACCACTCTTGATCGCATCATCGGCACAGCGATTTGCAAGGAGAATCAACAGCGGAAATTCCTGTGGCACCTCTGAATCGGGTAACGCCGTTGAAATTGTCTCTTCGCCAATCTCCTCTGCCAGATGTTGATCGCGGGACTTCAACCAAGCTTCCCACGTCTCCTGATCGATGAGACTGTCACCGACAAAAACGTGCGAAACGGTCATCTCCTCCGTCATAAAATTGCCGACTTCATCAACACAGACTGCCGTAAGTTTGCTCAGTCGTTCCAGATTGACAAGATTGCGAATTGCGATCCCTCTCTGTAGAAGTGTATAGGCGTGCTGTGTAAGGATGGCTCGACTCGTTGAGGCAAGCCCTTCTGGAATTGCAGCGACGACAAAACCGAATCCAAGAAATAGGAGTTCACTCCAATGGGAACTTTTTTCTTGAAGCAGAAACGCTAGGCCAATCGCTACCACGCCCAATATGCCCCCGACAATGCGGAAATAGTCGTAAAAAATGCCCATCTGGACTTCTGCTTCGGCATCTAGGTCAACCATCTCGGGCGTACGTTTCTCGGATTTGCTTATTTCCAACTGCTCGCCGATCCCAACAACAATCGCCTGGCCTTCTCCTTCAAGAATATAGGTCCCAGCAAAGAGCATGTTACTTTGCTTGCCGGGCGGTAAGTTAGGAGTAGAGATATCCTCATCGGTTTTTTGCGTGTAGGTTGCCGTTCCAAACACCGGCGCTTCATCGACCACCAATGCGTCAGCCTCAACAATGCGGGCATCAGCTGGAACATAGTCACCTTCCCTCAGGAGCAATAGATCTCCGGGGACAATCACCGTAGGTGGAAGTTTGATAACACGCTCATCGCGAATAACGGACACACTAACTTCTAAATGGGTTTTAATAGACTGTAACTGAGAGCGTGCCCGTCCAGCCTGAATAAATCGCCAGAGAACATGAAAACAGAGAATGGACGAAAATACTAAGATTTCGTGAATCGCACGTTGGAGGTAGAAAAGGAGGCAGATAACAACGAACAGGAGTATGACAGTTAAATTGGCAAATTGTTTCAGTAGGAGGGCAAAAAGTGAACGTTCATGGGGTTGCAGGACTTCGTTGCTTCCATATTTGCTGCGTTGGGAAGTAGCTTCCTCACTGCTTAATCCACGTTCGAGATCTGTTTTGAATTCATGCAGAAGATGTGGAATTTTTTGGGAGTACCAATTTGACATAGTTCACAATTCTTGTCTAAAAACTGAAGAAAGTATGAGAGATAAGACAGTTGACTAAGGATTCAACTGAGTCAAATAGGACCTGTCCGCTAAAATCTGCCCTGTTCTAAAGAGCGGAGTTATATTTTACCACGTAATCATATGTCTGAAAACAAAAAAAGCCTCGCCTAATGACGAGGCTTTAATTTTGACAGAGCTGATGGAATAAGTAGTTAAAAATCGGGACGGTCTGGATAAACACTAACTTTCCTACGGAACTTATCCTTGCGCTCAAACCAGACATAGCCATCAATTTTCGAGAACAGCGTGTAATCGTTTCCAACCCCCACGTTGCTTCCGGGGTGGATGTGTGTGCCGCGTTGTCGAACCAGAATACTCCCTGCGGTCACAGCGCTGCCAGCAAACTGCTTGACACCAAGCCGTTTACCGATACTATCTCGTCCATTGCTCGTACTTCCGCCACCTTTTTTATGAGCCATTTTCGTCCCCTCCTTCAGATGGGTTATTTCCGTCTCGGATTTCAGTTATGCGTAGTCGGGTAAATTGCTGACGGTGCCCAAGTTTTCGCTTATACCCTTTACGTCTTTTCGACTTGAAAACGACAATTTTTTTATCCTTAGCTTGTTGTACGACTTCACCGACAACAGCGGCATCTTCGAGGTATGGCGTGCCAACCTGCACATTGCCGTTACTGTCGCCTATGGCCAATATTTCCGATAGGGTCACTTCTTCACCGACAGGGGTATCTAACTTTTCAACATCAATTAGCGTATCCACCTGAACACGATGCTGTTTCCCACCCGAGGCAAATACAGCATACATCTTTCTTTCTCCTTAAAAAATCTGTGTAGTGTTGACGTCCCCTTCAAAACAGGCGGAGACGCGAGCAGAAATTATAACAGAAATTTTCTCAACAGTCAATGTTAATTCAAGTAAATCTCACGATTAGAACCTTCTGCAAAGATTTGATAATCCTCAAGATGTACATCCGCATCCCCTTGCAGCCGAATCTGTAGATTCATTGACTTTTCAAGTTGGCGCAATCGACCAACTTTATCATCAAGGAGATGAGATACAATATGTTCATTTGCAACCACTCTCAAACGCCGTTTACGGGATTTCCGATGGGCTTTCTTGACAGATCGGAGTAGATCAATCGTAATGGTATCAGTCGAAAGGACTGAACCGTGTCCATCGCAATAGGGACAAGATTCAGTAAGAACAGTTGCCAAGCTGGGCCGCGTCCGCTGCCGTGTCATTTCCACAAGTCCAAGATCGGAGATGTGTAACAGATTGGTTCGAGCACGATCCTTGTCTAACGCCTTTTGTAGCAGCTTATAGACCCTTCGTCGATGTTCGGGGTCGTCCATATCAATAAAATCAATGACGATAATCCCCCCAAGGTCCCTTAGGCGAATCTGCCGCACTACTTCTTCAACAGCCTCTAGGTTTGCACTCAAGATGGTGCTGTCGGGGTCTCCTTTCCCAACAAATTTCCCTGTATTGACATCAATAGAAACCATTGCTTCGGTCTGTTGAATAACGAGGTGTCCACCACATTTGAGCCAGATTTTTTCACTCAGTGCCTTTTTGAGTTCTTTATCGATGCCGTAGGCTTCAAAAATGGGGGTTGATTTGTCATAGAACTTAACCTGTGAGCGTAGTTCAGAGCCAGAAGACGAAAGATAGTCCATCGCATCCTGATACTGCTCTTTGGAATCGATGACAAGCCGTGTGACTTCACTTGTGAACGAATCTCGAATAATTCGAACAATAAAACTGTGCTCCTTATGGACAAGGCTAGGAGCAGGGACCTTCTCAGCTTGTTGGGTAATACGTTTCCATTGTTCGACCAGGTACTGAATTTCTCCGGCAAAGTCCTCTTCACTCTTTCCTTCAGCAGAGGTCCGAATAATGAACCCACCTTCGACATCAGCGCGTATTGCTTCGGCTATGTCCCTGAGACGCTGCCTTTCTTCTGTTGATTCAATCCGTCGAGAAACGCCGATATTCGACGCAGTCGGCAGATAGACGACATAACGCCCGGGCAGCGTGATACAGGTTGTCACCCGGGGCCCCTTTGTGCCGATCGGCTCTTTTCCAACCTGTACCAGGATTTCTTGATTTGGGTGAATTAGGTCACTAATAGAATAGGAATACCCTCTGCCGGGTTTTGGCGAATTGGTGGACTTTCTATTTACATCGAGTTTTGCGGAATCGTCATTGGAGCTATCTTCTTCCAAATCGCGAATAATATCCGAAATATGCAGAAAAGCATGTCGCTCCAGTCCAATGTTCACGAAAGCAATCTGCATACCGGGAAGGACGTTCTCTACGCGACCTTTATAGGTGTTATTGAGCGTATGCTCGTCATTTTTGCGTTCAATATCAATCTCAGTCAGAACGCCATCTTCAAGTATAGCACATCGCGTTTCAAATTCATCGTCAGAAATAATAATCTCTTTTTGCATTGTCGCCTCCGTCCTTAAGTTCAAGAACTAGGTCACATAACTCACAGCTAGTCTATCTATGGAGGCAACGAACAAAACAATCAAGCTTAGGAAAAAGTAATCTTTTAATCAATAATGGTAGCCCGTATGCGTTTGCACTGTCAGGGCATAGCGTACGATATCGCCCCGGCGTAAGACCCACGATAGATACAGATTCACGTTTTTCTTCTCCGTTATTACTGTACCATCACTATATTCATGATAATCTTCACCGTGACCGCATCCAAAGCTGAAACGCGACACGCTTCTCTCATCACATTTCATGTATTTTATCCAAATCCTTAGACTATTAAGAACATCGTAAGAATTTGAAAATTAAAAGATTAAATGAGCATGTGCACTTTCACTAAATACGTGACAAAACCTCATGAGAACAGGATAAACATCAGAAATGCCAGGCCGTTAGGAGTAGGGAGAAAGTAGAGTGTGAGGAATCGTTCCTGCACCCGTTTACTTTCCGACTGTGTATACTCCCGCAATAGACGGGAAATGCTGTTCTACGAAATTCTTCACAGGTCATCTGTGAGTACACTCTTTCAACCTGATTTACTTAAAACCTTAACTTTGTTCGCGCGGAGTCATTGTGACCACTGGTATAATCAATTCTCCCGTTGAGATGCCTCCATGTTGGAAGCCACCTCGAAACTGGCGGGTATATTCGTTGAATTGATTGGGGTAAACAAAATAATAATCTTCTTTTGCAATAATGTAGTTTTTACTTGAGTTATCGGCAGGTAGTCTATACCGTTTCGGATCATCAATATAAATGGCTTGATCGGCATCGCAGCCTAAATTTGTACCAACCTTGAAGCGCAGACTTGTAGAAGTTTCACGGTTTCCATACGCTCTTGATGGTCGATTACAGAGCACCGAACCGTGATCTGATGTTAGAACGATAACAGCATCCTGCTTCGATATAATTTTTAGGATCTCGAACAGCGCTGAGTGAGCGAACCACGACTTTGTCAGAGATTGAAAGGCGGATTCATCCGGTGCGATCTGTTGGAGAATATCTGATTGTGAACGCTGATGCGTCAACATATCAATAAAATTTACGACCAAAGCGGATAGGCTGATTCGATCAAATGAAGAAACTTGGCGTATAAACTCATTGCCACCTTTAATATCGAAGATCTTAAAGTACTTTAATCCCGGCTTAAGTTTGATTCCTGCACGTTGGAGTTGGAGTTGGAGGAGTTGCCTTTCATAACGGTTCGTGCTGGTTTCGTCCGCAGCGTCCTCCTGCCAATACTGTGGGAATCTTTCCGCTAGCTCTTGCGGAAACAGACCACTAAAAATTGCGTTACGTGAGTAGAGCGTTGCGCTCGGTAAAATTGAAAAATAGTAGTCCCTATCAATATAGAAATAGGGTTGGAGTATGGATTCAATTGCTATCCAATGATCTAGGCGTAGACAGTCAACGACAATCAGATACAGCTGGCGCTCCTGACGCAGATGGGGGATAACAAATTTATCAACAACATCAACAGACAGAATTGGAGAATCTTCGCCCTTTAGCCACCGCAGGTAGTTTTCCTGTACATAATCAGAAAACAGGGCGTTACATTCTTTTTTTTGCTCCAAATGTGTTTCTTCAAGCCCTGTTTGTGCCAAGTGATTTAGCTCAAGATCCCATTCGAGCAATTTCAGATAGATTTCTATCCATTCCCGCCAGTCTGGATTTGCATCTTTACTAGCACGGATTTGGTTAAAATCGTGGGTATAGTTGCGTGGCACCTGTGATTCAATGATATTCGTCTGATCCAGTACCCGCTTTAGGGTCGAAGCGATTTGAGAAACGCCAATGGGCTTCACCAAAAAGTCGCTAACCCGTTTTCCTAGTGCCTCATCAATTAACTGATCTTCGCTGCCTTGCGTGACCATAATCACGGGTAAGATGGGGTTAATTTCACGGATTCGGTCGAGTGTTGCCATACCATCCTGCCCTGGCATCACCTGATCAAGCAAAACAGCGTCGTAATAGGATTCCTTGAGTAGTGAAATCGCATCAGTTCCATTGGAAACTGGTGTGACATCGTAAGATTTCTCACGGAGAAGAAGAATATGGGGTTTCAGCGCATCAATCTCATCATCAACCCAAAGGATTTTACGCGTTATGTTTTGCGCTAACACTTTGTTCCCCTTTCTTTCTCTCCTTAAACTTCAGCCAGAATATTGAAATTTTCGTCAGCAGTTTGGCTGTTTTCTGATCCCCAGCCGTTTCTACGGGCAATACGATCTCAAAGGTTGTTCCTTGCGAACTGGTATGAATGAGTCGAATCTGTCCATGATGATATGCCTCAATGATTCGTTTAACCAACGTCAAACCAAGTCCCCATCCATGTTTTTTCGTTGTCATCCCCGGCCGAAAGATTTTATTCCTGTTTTGCCGAGGAATTCCTTGACCATTATCTTTATATAGGACGACAATCTGATGCTCCTTCGGATGGAGCTGCGGATCGATTTCGATGATACCATTTTCTTTATCTATCGCATCGAGTGAATTCCGAATTAGATTTTCAAAAACCCATTGTAGTAGATCCGCATTCGCCACAATTTCGGGAAGTTCGCGGTCAACGACGCGCAGTTCAACCTGCTTGCTGAGATTCGGCAAACGCTTTTGGAAATAAGCAACAGCATCACCGATTACTGAATTGATATCGATCCGGGTTTGTTGTGGGAACGATCCAATCTTGCCGAAACGTTCTGTAATACGCTGGAGCCGAGTGAGATCACTTTGCATATTTGCATAAATCTCGGCGGTAGTAGTATCGCCTCGCTGCTTGTCCAACTCCATTGATAGCTCAACCCAGCCCATCAAGGAAGAGATCGGTGTACCAAGTTGATGTGCGGTCTCCTTGGCAAGGCCTCCCCAAATCGACGCTTGCTCAATGGTCTTAATCCGTCGATAACTCAAAAAGCCGACAATCAAAACCGTTGAGAACACTACCACTAACACGACAGGCATGACGAAGATAGCGTAGTCAGGGATGACTTCATAGTACAGATCGCCCTGAAGGGTGCCGGGGTTAGTTAGCAATGGGACGTATCGCTCCATGGCTTCGGAATTGCGCACGAACATCTCTGCCCGCTTGTATTGTTCGGGTGTAGCGGTCTCTGGTGTGAGCAGTCGATCCCATATCTTCCACTGGCGTGGGTTGTTTTTTAAGTCCGTGATGACGAAGGGGAGCTGATCTATCGCATCTGCGCCCGCCACACCATGATAAAAATAGCCATCAATTAGGAAATAACGGAGCGGTATCGGTTTGTTCCGTTTCATCCGATTGAGAATGTCAATGAGCTTTGACTTCTCAGCGTCAGAGAGCGGGAGGTCATTATAAATCTTGTTTTCAATAGTCTTGTCGCTGAGATTTTTAGCGATCTTGACCTGACCATCCTCGGCATCGGTAATGATGAATGAGAGCCGGCTTTCAGCTAACAGTTCCTTTTTGATAATCTGGCTTAACCGGCTTTGGAGTTGTACATCGTTAATAGTGGGAAGTAAAGCTTCAAGCTTTGCCAGTGGCTGCACCTGCTTTTCAAAAACGTCATTACGTTGAAGCAGCAATCGGGTGTAATACACAAAGGCTAGCGAAAGAATTACAAGCCCGACAATAAAGTACGTCAACAAGAAATTAGAGGCAGCGTAGCCGGTGGATACAGTCCTCTGACGTTTGAAAAACATCTGTGTGCCCCAATCAAGCACGGCAGAATTTTATGCACGCACGAAATATATGTTTGATAGTATTGTATCAGACAACATAGTGTAAAGTCAAGGACTCGTTTGGCGCATTTCAAAAACAGGCTTGACATCACTCTGTCGATTCTTTTATAATCAACCTTAGTTCCTTCCACGCACGTCATGAGTACATAAAGGGGGTTTTGATGCGATCTGTCGACAATAAAATTCACTCCATCATCTTGATATTATCTCTATCTTTCTGGATTGGCTGCCAAGGCGGTGCTTTCAACGTCGGCGAGATTGGGACTAGCGAGAATCCGCTCCAAAAATCAGGCGAGTTGACGGAAAATGAGGTTTGGGCGGGGAAGATCCAAATTGTTGGTGATGTCATCGTCCCCGAAGGGAAGACGCTGACCATCCGATCCGACTCGGTTGTCGGTCTCGATTCGGAAACTGGCACTCATCAACTGATTATCCGCGGATCGCTGTATGCAGAGGGCGATCCAGACCGTATGATTATATTTGGTTTACTCGGATCCGAGACAAAACCGCCCAAAACCGGCGATTGGATCGGTATCCGATTTGAAGGGACTAGTCCCAACGCTCATCTGAGTTACTGCCGTATTCAGGAGGCTGACATAGCACTATCTTCCCAATCCGATGGTGTGCAAATTGAAAGTTGCCTGTTCCAAAATAACAAGATGGCAATTCTGTGCGACGATAGCTCCCCAATGATAAGCGACAATCAAATTGACAAAAATGGCACAGCAATTAAATGTCTGAAAAATGCGTCCCCAGAGATAACTCGAAACTCTATCCTAGCAAATGAGCTAGGGATTGTCTGCGATGATGACTCTCGACCGACGATTCATTACAACGAAATATCCAGTAACTATCAAGATGCAATTAGGTGTCACGCCTCTGCTTCACCTGAGATTGTGTCAAATAATATCACTACCAATGGAGGTTGGGCGGTATATGACGGTGGTCGCTTACGTGAAAATTATATTCGTGGGAATAAGGAGATAGGGCCCGACGTCGTTGACCGCAGCACGGGACGCGAGAGCGGGCAATTTTATGGTGTAGATGAAGTTTTAGATCCGCGCGCCGCCCCGGTGCCTGACGCCGGCACACAACGGGAAGGGTACTAGGCATGATATGGTAAGATCCACTCAAAGCTCAGTAGGTCACCATAACTGGCCCACTTGGGTGGGCACGGATGAAGCGGGAAAAGGGGATTATTTTGGATCGCTGACGGTAGCCGGTGTATATGTCAATTCCGAAATCCGTGAACTACTACACACACTAGGGGTCCGTGACGGGAAACAACTCTCCGACTCGCGGGTTAGAAAACTTGCCCAAGAAATGCGGTTGCATTGCGGTGATAATATCTCACAGTTTAGTCTTGAACCAACTCGATATAACGAACAGTACGCTGTATTCAGGAAGAGAGGACGAAATCTGAACCACCTCCTTGCATCGTTGCACACTCGGGCGATTCAGGAACTCCTCAAGCGTGTGGATTGTCGTTACATCCTTGTAGACCGTTTCGCTAAAGAGGAAGTATTAGAAACGGAGTTGCAGGTTGCTTTGAATCCCCACATTAAATTGCTGCAAATGCCGAAGGCGGAGAGTGATATTGCTGTCGCTGCTGCATCAATTATTGCACGGGACATTTTTCTTCAACAACTAGAACAGCTTTCTAATAAATATCACATCCAATTACCCAAAGGTGCGTCGCAAGTAATTGAGGTAGGTAAACAGTTTGTTAAGCGGCACGGGGCTGAATCATTGCGGCATGTCGCTAAGCTGCACTTTCGGACAACAACGGACATTTTAGGAAACAAGCAGTAAACTAAAAGCACAATAGCACGGTGGAGAACGTTATGTTGACTCGCTTAAAAGTTTCTGGCTTCAAAAACCTTGTTGGTGTTGATGTTCCCTTGGGACCCTTTACTTGTGTTGCCGGTGCGAATGGCACGGGCAAATCGAATCTGTTTGATGCAATTCAGTTTCTCAGTGCCTTAGCCGATCATACCTTGGTTGATGCAGCCCAATCGGTGCGCAGTGAGGAAGGAAGGACAAGCGACGTACGTAATCTATTTCATCGTACTGGCGATACAGATACCAGGGAGATGTCCCTTGAAGCTGAGATGATAATCTCGGAAGAAGGAGTGGATGATTTAGGACAGCAGGCAAAAGCCACAACAACGCTTCTCCGTTATCGTGTTGTGCTCGCATATCGTGTGGATGACAACCTCCCTTTATTAGGAAACCTCGAGCTTATTGAAGAAAGGCTTGAGCACCTGAAATTGAGCGATTGGGGAAAACACCTGAAATTCGCTGACCATAGAATAGACTGGCGCGATTCCGTACTAAAAGGTATGAGAAGGGTGCCTTTCATCTCCACTAGGATCCAAGGAGGGGATCGAGTAATAAAGGTGCACCAAGACGGGAGCAGGGGTACTAGACCCCAAACCACTCTATCCAAACCCCTTCCACGCACTGTACTTTCTACTATCAACACCGCAGAGAATCCGACAGCACTGTTAGCGCGCCGTGAAATGCAGTCTTGGCGATTATTGCAACTGGAACCGTCCTCGCTGCGTGAACCTGATGAATTCACAACGCCCCCCGTCTTAGGGAGTGATGGCTCTCATCTACCAGCAACTTTGTATCAGCTAGCACGATCTCAAAAAAATACAAACCCAGTCTCTAAAAAGGAGGGGGACACTTGGATATATGACCAAGTCGCTGCTCGGTTATCAGAACTGATTGACGATGTTGCAACGGTCAGGATAGACAGAGATGAACGGCGTGAGCAGCTCACGTTGGAAGTCGTACACCAAAACGGCACAGTTTATCCGGCGCGCACGCTTTCGGACGGAGCGTTACGCTTTTTGGCACTTTCGGTTTTAGAATCGGACCCAAAAGCAACTGGTCTCATCTGCATGGAGGAACCGGAAAATAGTATTCATCCATCACGCATTCCCCTAATCCTAGGGTTGCTTCAGAATATCGCTACCGATGTGACTATCCCTGTTGGATTGGATAACCCGCTACGTCAGGTAATCATTAGTACACATTCCGCCTCTGTTATACAAGAAATTTTCGATGATACGCTGTTGATTGCAGAATTAGCAGAGGAGGAACCGGATAGTCAACACTCCAATAGGGCGCGTTTTAGCTGGCTATCAGACACCTGGCGAGTAACAGTCCTGCCGGAGGTTCCCCCTGTATCCAAAGATCAGCTGTTGGCTTATCTTGGACCTATTATCCCCAGAACACCGCCACCGAAATCAAAATTACCAAGAAACCAACGGGTTATAGACCGATCTGATATACAGCCGCTACTATTTGATTTCAGTGATACCGAATGACAGGACTTCGACGAGGGTTATGAAAAATCTATTTCTGGTGCACTACGGTGAGATTGGATTAAAACGCGGAAACCGCTCCTATTTTGAAAAGAAACTCGCTCAAAATATAAAGCTGGCATTGAAGGGCATGGGATGTGCAGAGGTGCGGCGCATATATGGACGGATTCTGGTGATGCTGCACCCCGAAGCGGATGTTGCAGCGGTCCAAGAGCGGTTGGGCAAGGTTATGGGGATTGCTCATTTTGAACTTGTTCTCGCAGCAGAACTGACCATTGATGCGATTCAGGATGCGGCATTGGAACTGGTCAAGGATCAGCAGTTCAAGACGCTTAAAGTTGAAACGAAACGGGCAAACAAACGGTTTCCGCTCACTTCGCCTGAGATTAGTGCTGCGGTAGGAGCGCATCTACTCCGCGCAACCGGCACATCAGCAGATATGCATACGCCTGACTTGCGCTGTAACATTGAAATTGTCGACGAAGCAGCATATATCTATGTGGAAAAACTTCGAGGGGTTGGCGGGCTGCCTGTTGGTGCGAGCGGGAAGGTCCTCGTTATGCTCTCTGGCGGGATTGATTCGCCGGTCGCCGCTTGGCGGATGATGAAACGTGGTGTCAAGGCACTTTTCATCCACTTTTACAGCTATCCCTACACAGACAGAGCATCACTTGAGAAGGTAGAGGAACTCGCAGAGATCTTGGCGACCTGGAACTATCGGACACAGGTTTTCCTTATCCCATTCGCAGAAGTCCAGCAGGAAATTGTAACCCAAACCCCCGCTCCGTTTCGGGTCATCCTTTATCGTCGAATGATGGTACGTATTGCGCAGCAGATCGCAGCGGCTGCGAGAGCGGAGTGTCTAGTTACTGGTGAGAGTCTTGGGCAGGTCGCCTCACAAACGTTGCGCAATCTTCGCGTGATCGAGGAGGTTGCGGAGATTCCTATTTTGCGTCCGCTGATTGGCGACGATAAAGCGGAGATTATGGACTTGGCGGAGCAGATCGGGACCTTTGAGATTTCGACGCTGCCTCATGATGACTGCTGTTCGCTGTTTGTTCCTCAACATCCAGCGACTAACGCATCGCTTGAAGCGGTTCAAGAGGCGGAGGCAGCTCTAGACATAGACGCGCTTGTGAAGCTAGCGGTGGAGTCGGTCGAAAAAAAGATAGTCGTCAGTCATTAGTTTTGAGCTCTGGCTTTAATTTCTGCTATCCGTCTTCTGTAAGAACCGCTTTCAGTCGTTCCGGATAGTTCGTCAGAATCCCATCAACGCCAATGTCGATGTAGGCTCGCATATCTTCAGGGGTATCCGCGTAGAAGACGTGCACAATTCGTCCTGCTGCATGTGCTTTTTGGACAAAATCCCGAGTCGTGATGTCCCGTCCCGGTTGCATCGTCCGAAGTCCCAACTCTACCGATTTTTGGATATATTCTTCAGGAGTGCGGTTTGCACGAAAGATTCGACACTCGATCCGTGAGTCGATTCCGGCAAAAATTCCAACGCTTGCGTCGCTGCATGTCAGAATAGAATCCTCTACCATTTGAAAATCGCTCAACGCCTTTGCGACCTTGCGTTCGTAGTGTCCGCTTGGATCGCCGCCTTCCTTGAGGTGGACATTCAGCCCAACCTTCCCCTGCACAAGTGCTAACGCTTCCTCCCATGTCGGTACACGCTCGCCCCGAAACTGTTCGCCAAACGCTATTCCGGCATCAAGGGCTTTGATCTCAGCCAACGTGAGATCTGAAATTGCGCCTGTGCCGTCTGTCGTCCGATCCACGGTTGAGTCGTGCATGATGATTAGGTGGTCATCCTTTGTCATATAGAGGTCGAGTTCAATCTCATCAACGCCAATTTCTAACGCCTTCTGAAAGGCGAGCAGTGTATTTTCGGGGTAGTTTCCTGACGCCCCCCGATGGGCAACATTAGCAACCATTTGTTATTCCTCTTGAATCAACAGTGAAAATTTGCTAAAGTGATTGACATCTTCCTGTTATCAGAAACAGGTAGAATCGTAACACAAGCAAAAATTCAGGTCAATCCAAAAATGGTCTGAGACGGCTGGAGACTGATTGTAACGGAAGGAGATTTTATGGATGAAATGTGTCTAAAGACGATTCTAGAAGGGTTTCGAGAGCGAAAGATTTTGGTTGTCGGGGATTTTTATCTCGACGCATATTGGATAGTTGATAAAACGAAATCAACCTTGTCGCTAGAGACTCCTTGGCATACAAATCCTGTCGTCGAGCAACGCTACAGTCCAGGTGCGGCGGGGACTGTTACCAACAACCTTGCCGCGCTAGAGGTCGGGGAAATTTACACGTTGAGTGTGATCGGTGAAGATGGATTCGGTAGTACCTTGCTGGAACGTTTAGAAGCCAACGGTTGTATCACAGATTTTATGATTACTGCTCCGGATCGGGTTACCCCCACCTATCTAAAACCCATCCATCGCGGATATGAAGGGCTTGAAACGGAAGGGCCCCGATTTGATATTGAGAACCAATCTATGATGCGGTCTGAGGTGGAGGATAGAGTGATTCGCGCGCTTCGTGAATGTGTGCTACAAGTGGAAGGGATCATTGTTGGAGATCAGATGCCCCATGATAATTGGGGAGTGGTAACAGATCAGGTGCGATCAGAAATCTGCCAACTTGCTGTGGAGTTTCCCGACAAAATCTTTTTTGTGGATTCTCGGACACGGATCGGAAAGTACCATCATGTCATTATCAAACCGAACCGATTTGAGGCGAAACGCGCAGTCGATCCGGATTGGACCGAAGAAGAAGTCGATATAGAGGAGGCAAAGCGATGCGGGCAGATTTTAATGGAACGGACCAAGAAACCGCTTTTTGTAACGGTTGGTCCGAAGGGCATCTTGGTATTTCACAACGGACAGGTCGAACATGTACCGGGCATCCCACTCGAATCGGAACTCGATCCGGTGGGAGCGGGGGATAGCGTTTCTGCAGCGGTTATTGCGACACTTTGCGGTGGTTTCAGCCACATTGAAGCGGCACAGGTCGGAAACCTTGTCGCATCGGTTACCGTTACTAAAATCGGGACAACCGGCACCGCTTCACACACTGAAGTGATCGAGCGATTCGGAGAGATCTGATTTTTGATGGAAGATTTCCCTTGAACAGTCCATACAGAAATGATATACTTATGCTATGTATAGTATATAGAGCTTACACAAATTTGGCACACGGGGGTAGATTTTTGATTTTTAACCCCCTAAATTCCCCTTATCAGGGGGACTTACGAACGCGCTGCGTAAGTCCTAGTATATTGAAAAACGACGGTTTTGAGGAGGAAGAATTTAAACATTTTGGAATTCGTAGCATAAAGCACAAGTAAGTCCACCAACGGGTGAAGAATCGTCAGCTTTCGTACTGCACGCAAAGGAGACATGGATGAGAGAGACAATCAGCATAAGAGGTGCAAGGGAGAACAATCTACAAGACATCACCATCGACATACCCCGAAATAAATTGGTGGCTGTCACGGGGCTTAGTGGTTCCGGAAAATCGTCGCTTGCGTTTGAAACGGTTTATGCCGAAGGGCAGCGTCGTTTCCTAGAGTCGATGTCTACCTATGCCAAACGCTTCGTCGCACAGTTAAAGAAGCCGGACGTTGATTTTGTTGATGGATTGTCCCCTGTTGTTTCGATTGAACAGAAGACAATTACCATGAATCCGCGCTCAACCGTGGGAACGATGACTGATCTCTATGATTATATGCGGATGCTATTTGCCACGATTGGGATCTCCCACTGCCCCTATTGCAGCACTGAAGTTCCAACCCGAACCCCCTATCAGTTGATGGAGCATCTACTCTCATTGCCAGCGGGGACTGAAGTTGAGATTTACACACCGGTCTTTAAGATCTACGGCGAAGATTATCCCTACCTCTTTGATGATGTTCGTCTGAAGGGATGCCGCAGGGTTCGGATTAATGGTGATTTGCACGACTTGAGTGAAGAGATCGAGCTAGAGGAACAGGTGGAGTACAACATTCAAGCTATCATCGACAGGTTTGTCATCAAGCCCGATATTGACAAACAGATTCTTGCTGCGCTCGACCACGCTATGCTCGTCGGCGAAGGATTTATGAGTTTCCACATCCTGAGTACCGACATAGCTGATAAAGACATCAATGCCTTCTACAAAGATTTTGGCTGTCCTGAACATCGTATCGTTATGGGCGAATTGGGACCGCACCACTTCACCTTCAACGAACCGACTGGTGCTTGTGTCACCTGCTCTGGATTGGGCACTTACCTCCAAGTTCATCCCGACCTGCTGGTTCCAGACAAAACTCGAAGCATCGTGGAAGGGGCATTCGTGAAGCAAGCCTTTAATTACGATCCTGACCGTTGGGATGGTCGGATGATGTATAGCCTCGCACAACAGTATAACTTTAGCCTTGACGCGCCCTTCAAAGATCTTCCCGACGAGGTCATCGATCTCATATTCTACGGAACGAGAGGGGAGAAGATTACGATTGTCATGCCGGAAGGCGCGAAGCAGATGACACACCATCATGTTGGCAGAGAGTTTCAGTTTGATGGCATTATCAATCGGATCGATCGGCACTATCGGCACTACCGCAAGCGCGGGGAAGCACATTCGGGAATGGAGGAGTATCTACGGAAGGTGATGGTCGAACACACCTGCCCTGATTGCGATGGCAGCAAGCTGAAGAGACAGCGACTCCTGGTCACTATCAACGATAAACATATTCATGAATTAGGTGATATACACCTTGAAGAATTGAAGGTTTTTCTGGATGGAATCACATCGATCCCAGAGCAGAAAAGAGAAGCGGGAACACGGGTGATTAAAGAACTCACAACCCGCATTGAACTCTTGCTCGGCATTGGTCTCGACTATCTCAACCTCAACCGGCGTTCAGCGACGCTTTCGGGTGGGGAATCGCAGCGTATTCGGCTCTCAACGCAGATTGGCTCTGGCTTGATGGGGATGCTATATGTGCTCGACGAACCGACGATAGGACTTCACCCCAAAGACAACATTAAGATGCTCACAACGCTGAGACAGCTGCGCGATATCGGGAACACCGTCATTGTGGTGGAGCACGATGAAGCGACAATCCGAGCTGCAGACCACATTATTGAATTGGGTCCCGGTCCGGGGATTCATGGCGGAAAGGTGGTCGCGGAGGGGCCTGCTAATAAAGTTTTGAAAAATCCGGTGTCGCTCACCGGACAGTACATGAGCGGCGAGAAGGAGATTGAAATCCCCGAAGATCGACGAGAAGCGAACGGGGTTTCGATTATCATCCGTGGTGCGCGAGAGAACAACCTGAGAAACATTGATGTGGAGATCCCTTTAGGACTCTTTATCTGCGTTACAGGTGCATCAGGATCCGGTAAGAGTACGCTGATCAATGAAATCCTGTATAAGAAACTCTATTCCATCTTCCACGATAGCCGCGTCTTGTCGGGCGACCACGATAACCTTGAGGGGTATGAATATATCAGTGACGTAATCAATATCGATCAATCCCCAATTGGACGTTCTCCACGCTCCAATCCAGCAACCTATATCGGGTTTTACGACAATATCCGAAAGTTATTTGCAAGCACTCCAGAGTCAGAAGCACGCGGTTATACGCCATCCCGATTCAGCTTTAATGTCAAAGGTGGGCGATGTGAGGAATGTGGTGGTGAGGGTCAGATTACGACTAAACTGCACTTTATGCCCGATGTGGAGGTCCCTTGTCCTGCCTGCAAAGGAGCGCGGTACAATGACGAAACCCTTGAGGTGACATATAATGGGAAAAACATCGCAGAAGTGTTAAAGATGTCGATCGAGGAGGGCGTTGATTTTTTTGCGAATCAGCGACTCATCCATCATAAACTGAGTGTCCTGAACGATTTGGGGATGGGCTATTTACAGATAGGGCACCCGGCACCTATTCTCTCAGGTGGGGAAGCACAGCGAGTAAAATTGGCAAATGAACTCGGAAAAATCAAGCGGGGAAAGCATAACTTCTACATTCTCGATGAACCCACCACCGGATTGCATCTCGCCGACATTCAGAAGCTGTTAGACAGCCTGAATCAGCTCGTTGATTCGGGACACACCGTGCTGGTGATTGAACACCATCTCGATGTGATTAAGACCGCCGATCATATCATCGATCTCGGTCCAGAAGGAGGGCATCGTGGTGGAGAAATTATCGCCGAAGGGATACCAGAGGCAGTTGCTCAAACTCCTGCTTCCTATACCGGACAATTCCTCAAGCCCTACCTTACCCCATGAGCAAGAGGTAAAGGGTCATTTAGTTCTCGGTTTCTCCTTGCTTGAGTCGGAAGTCAAGATCTGGATCAAATCGAGTGTATCTACGCCGCGGGCGATCACAGATTGGGCAATCTGTGACTACGAGCGGAAAACTATAGTGGACCTTAGAATTAATGAGACACTCCAAATCCCGATTTATCGAGGATGCTCGACGAGTCGGCACCGGTGCGGTTGGAAACCGCACCTACCGGGGGGCGAATGCGATTGCTTCGGCTATGGGAAACTTTTACTCGAAGGTGCGGTAATTCAGAAATGTTTTATCGTTTTTCCGAATTACAACATCCTGCAACGTATCTGTTTTAACCCGCCGGTTGGCACGGTCAGAGAATGAAAGCGTGATATTATGCGTGCCGGCTGGTAAGCGCATCCGTACAAGAAAAATCTGATTCGGCAGGGTTTGCCATGAACGGGTGTCCGCGCTTTCGGTGACAACATTCAGCAAGTTGACAAGCCGCCCGGCTATTTTTCCCTCTTGATTGGCACGTCGGAAGCCGAGATATTTTAACACGCCGCGCACAACTGTGCGGAGCATAATGGTCGGCAACTCCGATTCAAACGTTTTCATCGCTGCGGCTTCGATATCCTCCACCAAAACCCCGGAGACACCTCCATGCGCTGTAGATGCGTTAATACCGACAATTCTTGGACGATTTGAGCGATAAGCGGGAATTGCGACGCGCAAGAGGTATTCGATTTCAACCTCTTTATAGCGTCGGTTGCGTCTGCTCATCAGCGTGCGCGAATATTCACGCACCTCTTTTTCGTCCCGATCGGCGTCGTCTTGGACAATGGGATCGACCTTGAGAATGGGGAAGACTATGTTTTCCTCAATTTTGAAGGGGGCGAACCCTGTTTCGTAAAGTAGGATAAGTTCACCTGAATCGGGAATGTTCTCCGGCGGTTCGCCGTAGATTGTCGCGTACCTCTCAAATTCCTCTTGGAAGCCTAACTTTCCCGCGAGACGCACTAGAGACTCCCCCACATCCTGTGGAAAAGGAACCCCCAGTGGTCCGTACTGTTTATATGCCCTTTCTGCCCAGCGATAGGCGATGAAGGCATCGTTCCAATCCCCCGCCCATTCATAGAGGATGCCCGATAGATACGCGATGAAGGCAGCACCGACAAATTCGTAATTTTCGTCGGCATCGGCGTAGAATTGCAGCAGCCCGCTCGCTTTCCGACATTCAACGAGTGCGTCGTCGGGCATGTTTAGATAGACGTAATTGAATGCACGGTAGTAATGTATCAGCAGTCGCTCGTATTGGCTTCCGGCGTATGAACGGAGGTTGTCCGAAGTGAGGAGTGAGACGGCTTCCCGCGAGATGCTTTTGGTATACAGGTCATCGGCGGTAATCTCAGCGAGCTCAAATGTGCGGTTACTCTCATCAAACTTGTCGCCGTAGTGGGCGATGAGTCCACGTTCAAATAGGTACGGTAATTTGGCTTCTCCCTTACCATCAGCATCCAGTTCAATCAGGGCGGCATCGAAATCGCCCCCTTCAAAAGCAATTCGCACCTCTTCCATGCTGTAAGGGCTACATCCAACAGCCCAGCACAGCAGTGCCAAGAGCGGAAGAATTTTCACGGTTTGCATGGCTTGCTCTTTCTAAAAAGCTGCGCGTTTTCGTTCGATGAATTTCTTAATTTTCTTTTGACCAAGCCATATCTTTTCATTGGTTTCAATGTTGGTCAAGGTCAGGTCGGTTTGATAAAAGGTGACCTGTTTCCCACCTTCCCGGTCTTCGATCGTGTTGATCTGTCCCGTCATCATGTAGTCCGCGCCCAACTCTTGCCCCATCGCCTTGACGGTTTCGAGGCTGGCAAACTTGCTCTGATCCCCCTTCTCATCGCGCAGCTCACCCCGTTCGGTGGCACTGGCAACGACAGACACCAAACCGGAGTTGATGAATGCCCGCTCAATATCGCTGACAAATGTCGGAATTGCGATATGTTCTGTGCTGCGGTTACGGATTGCACCAACAATGACAACCGGCTTTTTGCCTTCGGCACCGGTCATGTGTCGTGAAATCCACGGGTGGTTGAGACAATCCGCGATCATCGCTTCGGAAACTTGGCGAGAGTCGGTGTCATTCCATCGTCCGGAAAGGTCAATGGTTGTATCGACTTCGATACGCTCGACTGTTTTTGCTGAGCCGCATCCCATAAGGATGATGACCAGAATGCAACTGATTGGGATGATTACCTGTTTCATGATTCCTCCTAATTTTTGAAAGTGTATAGATTATGTTGAGGTTTCAACCTAGCCAGATAAAATCTGATACGAATTGTTACCAACCAAAGTTTACATAACAACTTAACGACAAGCAATTTAGATGCCACGGTTATCTCGAATTATTGTATCAAAAACCGAATTTTATGGCAAATGCTTTCTCAAGCCGATTTTGAGGGTATTTTGACATGAGTTATGATTTCAAAGGGAACTTGATGATCACAAGGCGGCTGTCGAAACTCTGCCACACCATCGTCGCAAAAATACCACACCAATACTTAGGATGGGAAGTCCAGTTCGATTGGGCGGATTGAGTAATCAATTGTGTAGGATTATACCATACGTTTATCGGTAAGTCCATAATTTCAGAAGCGAGAGGAGTATCGAATTCGGAGGGAGTGTATCATTTGGGTTTGGTAACGAAAGTAATCGTTGCTTTTAGTTGATTGCCAGCCCCATCTTGGACATCAATTTCAACCTTGTAAGTTGTCTCGTTGACAAGTTCCCGTCCTGCAACTGCGGTCAGTGTTGCTGTTTGGCCAGCGACGTTGGCAATCCAGTCGAGGTTGGCACCCGCCTCATCGGTCAGCTTAATGCTTCCCGTGATGTCCTCGTTGAAATCAAATCGGAAACCACCCGCATTGATAGGCGCAGGATCGACATCTACTTCCCCATCTACCACTATACTACTCGCAATTTCGGGAGGTTCTCCGCCGGGGCACCCCGATACAACGTGATAAGGACCTGCTTCTGCAAAAGCCTTAGAGCCATCTCGGTTTGTCCACATGATTTTCAGAGTGGCCGTTCCTTCGGATAAAGAGCCGCCGAACCATTCCCAATTGAGCCCCGAACCTGTCGCGGGTGTTTTATTGACTGTCACTGCTACCACTTCCTCATTAAACGTCAACGTGAATTCTATGCATTGAGGAATGACAACATTTCCTCGTGGTAGTGGATCGATCGCAACGTATGTTGTAGACAGCGGGCCAACATCAACTTCTGATTCTGGCGGGGACACAATGTCCTCAGTCCCATCATCACCGCAACCGCCAATTATACCGATAATAAGCATTCCAAATGTGATTAGAATGGCAGTTCTTAAGAGTTTTTGCATCGTTTTAGTCCTTTCTTAAAGAGGATATATCACTTCGGCTTGGTAACGAAAGTAATTGTTGCTCTAAATCGATTACCTCCGCCGTCTTGGACATCAATTTCAACCTTGTAGACTGTGTTATTAGCAAGTTCTTGTCCTGCAACCGGAGTGAGTGTTGCTGTTCGATCATCGACGGCTCCAGTCCAGTTGAGGTCAGCACACGCCTCGTCAGTCAGCTTGATGGCTCCTGTGACGGGTTCGTCGAAAACAAACAGCAAACCATTTGCATTGATTGGTGCAGGGTTGACATCGGCCTCCCCATTTCTCACAGTACCACGCGTAATTGCGGGAGATTCTAGCGCCTCCGGACCTGCCAGCACTACATAGGGCCCGATCGTTGTAGCACGACGGGAGCCGTCCCGGTTTGTCCACTCGATATTTAGCCGTGCTGTTCCCACCTCTAAACTGGGCATCACCGTCCAGTGGCGACCTGCGCCGGTAGCGGGTGTATCATTGACCCTCACAGCCGCGATACCTTCATCAAAGTTCAGCGCGAATTGTGTATCTGGACAAACAGGAATGCAGGGATCTGGATACACCTCGACCATATGCGCACTCGGTACAGAATAATCAGAATCAACCTCATCCTCCTCTAATGGCAGCGGAGCCACAACTTCCTGAGTTGGATCATCATCACCACAACCGCTGATTATATCGATAATAAGCATTCCAAACGTGATTAGAATGCTAGCTCTTAAAAGTTTGTGCATCGTTTTAGTCCTTTCTTAAAGAGGATATATCATTTGGGTTTGGTAACGAAAGTAATCGTCAACTGAAATGGATTGCCAGCCCCATCTGCGACATGAATTTCAATCTTGTAGGTTGTCTCGTTGACCATTTCCTGTCCTGCAACCGGAGTCATCGTTGCTGTCTGATCAGCCACAACGGCAGTCCAGTTGAGATCTACACCCGCCTCATCGGTCAGTTTAATGGTGCCTGTGACAGGTTCATTGAAATCAAACCGGATACCCGCGTTCATCACCGCAGGGTCAACATCTACGTCCCCATCCCACACTGTACTACTTGTAATTACCGGAGGTTCACCATGGATATCAGAAAAGAAATACGGACCAACCTCTCTAGTATCCGTGGAACCGTCTTGGTTCACCCACTCTATATTCAGAGACATCATTCCGTGCAGCAGAGGAGGTGCCACTGTCCAATCGAGTCCCGAACCTGAAGCGGCTGCGCCGTTGACTGTCACTGCCGAAACCGACTGATTAAACGTCAACGTGAATTCTGTATTTCTTGAAACACGCCAGTTGGGGTTTGCTGGTGGTGCTGGATCCACTATAACTTTTATTGTAGAGGGTAGTGGAACATCAACTTTTATTGTAGAGGGTAGTGGAACATCGTCTTGTGGTTGTGGTGGACCCACAACTTCTTCAGGTGGATCATCAGTGCAACCGCTGATTATACCGATAATGAGCAGCCCAGACGTGATTAGAACCCCCGTTCTTAATAAAAATTTGCGCATCGTTTTAGTCCTTTCTTAAAGCGGATATATCACTTGGGTTTGGTAACGAAAGTAATCGTCAACTGAAATGGATTGCCAGCCCCATCTTGGACATCAATTTCAATCTTGTAGGTTGTCTCATTGACAGCTTCCTGACCTGCAATTGCGGTCAGTGTTGCTCTCTGACCAGCCACGTTGGCAATCCAGTTGAGGTCGGCACCCGCCTCATCGGTCAGCTTAATAGTGCCTGTGACAGGTTCATTGAAATCAAACCGGATCCCCGCGTTCATCACCGCAGGATCGACATCTACGTCCCCATCTGACACTGTACCACTCGCAATTTCGGGAGGCACAGGATCACCATCTGCAACTTTATAAGGACCACTTGTTGCAAACCCCCCTGAACCGTCTCGGTTTGTCCATTTGATTTTCAGAGTTACAGATCCATAGGGTAAACTAGGCTGTGCACTCCACTCCCAATTGAGTCCTGAACCCGAAGCAGGTGTGTCGTTAACTGTCACTGCTATGACCCCCTCATTAAACGTCAGCGTGAATTTTGTGTAGGATGGAATAGAATAGCTAACTCTATCAGTGCTTGTACGTGGCGGTGGATCCATCACAACCTCTGTCGCAGAGGGCGGTCCAAAATCATCTTCCGATTGTGGTGGATCCGTGACCTCTTCAGGTGAATCCTCAGTGCAACTACTGATTATACAGATAATGAGCAGCCCAGACGTGATTAGACTACCCGCTCTTAAAAATTTGCGCATCGTTTTAGTCCTTTCTTAAAGAGGATATATCATTTGGGCTTGGTAACGAAAGTGATCGTCACTCGAAGTGAATTGCCAGAACCATCTGTGACATCAATTTCAATCTTGTAGGTTGTCCCATTGACAAGTTCCCGTCCTGCAACCGCAGTCAGTGTTGCAGTCTGACCAGCTACGCTTGCTTGCCAACGGAGGTCACCCCCTGCCTCATCGGTCAGTATAATGTTTCCTACGACAGGTTCATCGAAATCAAACCGAAAGCCACCTGCATTCATCACCGCAGGATCGACATCTACCTCCCCATCTATCACCGTACCGCTTGTAATTTCGGGAGGCGCCCCGCCGTTATCGAAGACGTTATAAATACCGACATCCATAGTATTTACAGAGGCATCTTGGTTTACCCATCTGACAATCAAAAATAGAGTTCCAAGTGGCAAATAAGGCGACGCCTTCCAATTGAGCCCTGAACCAACAGCAGGTGTATCGTTGAGCCACACTGCGACGACCTCGTCACTAAATGTCAACGTGAATTCTGTGTTGCTTGGAATATAACTGCCTCCTGGTGCTGGATTCACCTCAACTGTCGTCGGAGGTTTTAAGACGTCGAAAGTAACCGTTTGGGTTCCGACGAAGGAATTATCCAGATTTGTCCAGCTAATAATAAACGTCTTCTTAGTACCTGTCCTTGCGTTAATCAAGTCTGCAACTTGCACAATGGCAATGTTATCCAGAACTGTTGCCTCCTTTCCGTCTACAGTAACGGACTTGGGAAAACCATCAAAAACCATCCTGAGCTCTTCAGTTGCTGAAATTGTAGCCCCCTCTTCAGGAATGATGGCAACCAAATTGATCCCATTATACTTAGGTGGGTCCTCCTCAGTGCAACCACCGATTATACAGATAATTAGCATTCCAAACATGATTAGAATGCACGCTCTTAAAAGTTTGCGCATCATTTTAGTCCTTTCTTAAAAAGGATATATCACTTCGGTTTGGTAACGAAAGTAATCGTCGTCTGAGTTGCATTGCCAACCCCATCTCGGACATCAATTTCAATCTTGTAGGTTGTTTCGTTGACTAGTTCCTGTCCTGCAACTGCGGTCAACGTTGCTGTTTGACCGGCCACGTTTGCAATCCAGTTGAGGTCGGCACCCGCTTCATCGGTCAACTTAATGATGCCTGTGATGGCTTCATCAAAATCAAACCGAAAGCCACCTGCATTTATCGGCGCGGGATCAACATCTGCTGCTCCATCTGCCACTGTACCAGCCGTTATTGTGGGAGGTTCCCCACCATTGTCTGCAACTTCATAGGGACCACTTGTTGCAAAGCCCTTTGAACCATTTCGGTTTTTCCACTTAATCTTGATAGTTACGGATCCATAGGGTAAACCGGGATAGGCACGCCACTTCCAATTCAGTCCTGAACCCGAAGCAGGTGTGTCGTTGACTGTCACTTCCACAACTTCCTCACTAAACTTCAGTGTAAATTCTGTGTTTGTATAAAAAAACACGCCGGGTCTTGGCACTGGATCTACTATCACCGTTATTGTAGGGGCTGTTTTAACATCATCCTCTGATCGCGGGGGATCTGTAACCTCTTCAGGTGAATCATCATCACCACAACCGCCGATTATACAGACAATAAACATCCCAAATGTGATTAGAATGGTAGTTCTTAACACTCTGTGCACTGTTTTTTTCCTTTCTGTGGGGTTTTCCCACCAATAACTTTCTCTCTATATCAAACCTTTAACCGTGTGAAGTTCCAACAGAAGCGGATTCTACCCCAGCTTGAACTCAAGGTTGTGTTCGTAGAAAATGTGCCTCTTGATGAAGTTAGTTGATAGCTAGCAGGTAAAACATCCTGAGAAAGTGCACACAGGATAGATAAGATTGTCTCAATGATCCGATTCCAATAATCATGTTCACCAGATTGACTAGCAGTCAAATCCCACGTTTTTTTCTTGATTATTTCCTCAGAATCGCCTATCATCCCCAAAAATTCAAGGCGCAAAGATGTACGAGAAATAGAAACTAGGGATGCGTAGGCATACTGCGGGAAGGCACTAAAGCGAAATATAGAGGTTCATGTCAAAAGAAAGTGCAAAGCACGAATCGGAAGGGAAATAACAGCGATGAACGGATCACACCTTATTGAGCCCCTGCGTCCGTGGATAGACGAGAAGATTGGGGCAAAACTGGATCTGGCGAGTTCAGATCCGATACCGGTATATGAGACCGAAGAAGGAGCACCGAGCCCGTTATTCGCAGCGAGGGTTGGTGAGCGTGGACTTGTTACAACGCAAAGGCAGTGGTTAGAACCGCTTAAACCGATAGTTGCAAACCTGAGCTTGGATGAACTGTTCTCGACATTTGGCGGGTATGAGCTTGCGCGTGTATTGCTGCCTGATGGTTGCGGGGTGTGGGGACCGAGCTGGTTCTACGTTGGTGACGAGAACTGTTTTCGGGATGTGGAGGATGACCGTCCCGTACAGCTGTCTGCGGAAGAATTGGCTGAAACGGTCGATCATCGTATTTTCTGGCACTGCTTTGAGGATGAGGCGATGACTGGTTTCGGCATCTTCGAGGACGGTAAATTGGTTTCACTCGCAGCGGTTCGCGCTGAAGATGACCGTGTTTGGGAGATTGGCATTGATACCGCGCCGGAAGCCAAAGGACGAGGACTAGGGCGCGCTGTCACGAGTGCAGCCGGGCGTTGGATACTGGAAAATAATCGGTTCGCCTTTGCTTCAACTGCCCCTTGGAATGTCCGCTCTGCTCGCACACTTAGATCGGTGGGGTTGCAATTCATAATGTCGGTTATGATAGGAATGCCTGGACCGTTTTATGCGGCACCGCAGCCGCTCGGCACTCCATATCCCGGTGCCGAGGTGTATAACTATTATCCCGACTGGGCTATCAACAAGGAGATCAAACCACCGCTCAGAGATTAAGTCAGGTTACCACCTATCGTCCTGCTAGTAAAGTTGAAAGTGTGCAGGTGAGAAGAGGAGAAAGTGAGAAAAGACAAGAAATCGTCATGATTTCAATGGCCTCTTGCTTTTGCTCACTTTCCGCTTTGACTCTCTTTCCCCACCGATGCACAACCAACCCCCTAAATCCCCCTTATCAGGGGGACTTTGGAAACTTCGTGAAGGTCGAAGTTATTGGTAGATGTCTATTTATTTCTCTAATTCACCATAATTGGTTCAAGGGATTTAGGGGCGCCCTCTGACATAGGGGTCGGGGTTGCTCTTAACCTCATGCAAGAGGGTATGGATATATGCCTGCATGCGAAAGAGGCGGCAGTCAGAATTTCCGAGCAATCCCCGGTTTAACGTCCCTACTTCGTCCCAGAACGCTCCAAGTAACGGTCTATCCAGCGCGGGGTAAGGTGTTTCGGGGTCCTGTTCAAGCAGCTCATGCCAATAGAGGACCTCCACGAAGTGAACATACGTCGAAGTATTGTAGTCAACGCCAAGCATGAGCAGTTTTCCGTCGGCTTTATAAGCCTTCTGCATTGGAGAGTGGGTACCGTAAGTTTTACCCCACGGCTCAATGTCCCACGGTGATTTATATCCCTCGCGGCTGAGATGTGTGCTTACAAACGCTTTCGCATCTTTTCCTCGTGCAGCGACTGAGTGAGAGTAGTGGTCGGAGCGGTAGGTGTCGGGCATCTGGCGGAAAAACTCTGTGAGCCAGCCGACGGTGGACGGTGTCGTTTCGAGATTCCATGTGCTCACCCGCAATTCTCTTCCATCTAGGAGGTTGAACGAGGGCATCAAGATGAGTCCCTCTCTTCCAACGGCGTCCTCCAGTGCGCTGATTACAGTTCCTGCCCCATCTTCGACAGGTCCGAGACTCTTAAAGGAGGAGTGAATAAAGAGCGTATCCCCTAGTTCAACGCCCAAGTTTTTCAGGTCATGTGTGAGTGTTTCGCGTGTGTGTGGTGTTTTCATATTAGCCTTAGTAGTAATTGATGAGATTGGAAATGTTTATGGGAATTTACGAACAGTTTGGAGTTACACCAATTATCAACGCCTCCGGAGCGGTGACCCGCCTCGGCGGTGCGCCGATGCCCGATGCGGTGTTGAGTGCGTTTAACGAAGCTGCGCGTGCGTCGGTGCCGCTTGAACAACTTCAGGCAGCCGCCTCCAAAGTTATCGCAGAGGCTACCTCGACGGAAGCCGGTTTGGTCTCCGCTGGTGCTGCGTCCGCCCTGACTTTGGGCAGTGCTGCAATCTTGACAGGTTACGACTTGAGACGTATGGAGCAGCTGCCGCACTGCGACGGATTTGCTAACGAGTTTGTTATCGCCCGCGAACAGCGAAGCGGTTATGACCACGCCGTAAGAGCCGCCGGTGCACGGCTCGTTGAGGTCGGTTTTAACGAAATCGTCGCCAATGCAGGCGTCCGGCGTACTGAAGCGTGGGAGTATGAAGCGGCTTTTGGACCGGATACCGCCGGTGTCCTTTATGTATACAGTCCGACCTCTAGACCTCCGCTTGAAGACGTTGTTGATGTCGCACATCGGCATCAACTTCCTATATTGGTAGATGCAGCGGGTGAACTTCCGCCGCGTAGTAATCTTAAATCCATTGCAGCAATAGGTGCCGATTTGGTAGCGTTCAGTGGCGGCAAGTCCATTCGGGGTCCCCAGTCAACGGGGATTCTTTGTGGTCGTCGAGATCTCATTGGACCAGCAGTGGCACAGCTGTTGGATATGGATGACCACTTGGAACTTTGGGATCCACCGGCGTCGCTCATCGACAAGGCAAAACTCCGTGGCATTCCGCGACACGGTATAGGGCGCGGCTTTAAGGTGTCAAAGGAGGAGATTATTGCCTTACTTGTGGCGTTGCAGCTTTTCACCTCCGGTGCTTATGATGAAGAAGTCTCCAAGGCACACACACGTCTCAACCGGATAGCGGAAGTGCTAAAAGACTCTCCTACAGAATGCAGCGTCCGTGATAAAGGTGATGGCGAAAGCCTTCCGCTTTTGGAAATTACGGTTGATGAGACGGCTGTTGGTCGAGAGGCAATGGAGATCTGCCAAAGTCTCCGAAACGGTGTCCCTCCGATTTATGTCAGCCACGGCGGTCTCCACGAGGGAAAACTGCTGATTAATCCACTTCACTTAAACGACAGCAACACCGAAACGCTTGCCGAGAGGATTCGGCAAGAATTGAATCGTTAAAATCAAAGTGCTCATGCAGAAAAATCGTGCAACAGAAACTGAGATGTAAAGCGTGAAACGTAAAACGTGATATTGGAAGAAGGGAGGATTGGAAGAATGGCCCCATCCTTCCAATCCTCCTCGATAAAATTGGGACGCTCATATTAAGAAATTGTGCAAAGAAACCGAGTTTTCAAGAAAAAACTCGGTTTCTCTGAGCTTCCCTGCACTTTCTTTTGACATGAGCTATCCTTAAAATCACGGTGAATTATGCCACGAAAAAACAAGATTCTCAGCATCGGTGATAAGGCACCGCTTTTCACATTGACCTCTGTGCAACGTCAAACCGTGAGCCTTGAGTCGTATCTCGGTCGGCAGCCTGTCATCCTCGCTTTCTTTCGAGGCACGTGGTGACCGAACAGCCGTCGCCAGTTAGGAGACCTACAGCGCAACAGTAGTGAATACACAGACTTGGGGGCTGCGGTGCTTAGTATTGTTGGTCAATGGCCCCGTGAGGTGCGTCGATATGCTGAAACGCACGATATCACCTTTCCGCTGCTGACAGATAAAGAGCGAGATGTTATTAAAAGCTATGGGGTGTATCATTGGCTGGGACTTGATGCGTACAATATCGCTCGCCCTGCGACATTCGTGATTGATAAGGATTTAATTATCCGGTTTATGTATATTGGCTCACACCAGTTTGATCTTGCCAAGCATGAGGATATCGTCGTAGCTTTGAAAGGGCTTTGAGATACCAACAACTATAGTAGATGTTAGAATTATTTAGACACTCCCAATGTACAACCAACCCCCTAAATCCCCCTTATCAGGGGGACTTTGTATTATTTTTAGAATTCATAGGAGTTACGCAGTTGGCTTTAAGGTGTAAAGTGGTTCAGCGAGATAAGCCCGCACAGCCTCTCTGATAATAGAGACTTTAGCTTCAAACCAACTGGTACCTGTGAAAAACCGGTGTCGCTCAATGCGTAGAAATGCTCTCAATGCGAGTCCAATATGATTCCGTTGTGCCACCGCCTTGCGCGCAAAACACCTTTCAACGCCAACAAATTGCTTGATACCTCGATGATATTCTTCAATTGCCCAAGACAACTCAGCATATTTGAGTCGAAACATATCGTTCATTGATAGGTCACTGGTTGCCCAGTATTCAATGTTACCGTTTGGGGAGACAATCTTGAACACTTTAATTAATCCGTATCCCTTCAGATGAACGATAGTGCCTTTGTTGCTAATCGGTAGGTGGTTAACCGGTTGATTACCTTGTCTATCTAAGTTGACTTGTCGATTCGACTTCAATTGGGTCAACCAGTGCCATTGATACTTTTGAATTGTCTTTAGATTCTTCAAGCTACTGTACCAGCTGTCAAACACGACACACTCCGGAGCAAATCCTCTATCATGAGCAGTGGCAATCAGTGCTTGGAAATGGTCATTTTTGGTCAAACCATCATGGTCTTTATTATACAAGCGATAGTCACAAGGAATGTGGCTGTCACCATCCGTCCACATCAGCGTAATGAGGTTAATTCCTGAAACGACTTGTTTGTGTTTGCCTGACCAATGCCGGGTGACAAGGTCCATCTTTTGGGCATACGGTTTGTCAAGCGTTGAGTCGTCTATGACTAAAACGCCTTGGGCTTTGTTAACGCAAGGTGCTGCCTCGTTCCACAAGGCTTCTGAATCAGCAGGCAGTCGATACAGCAACCGATTCAATGAGTCATGGGCGGGCGGATTATCGTCTGGAGGTTGCACGCGGGCCGCCTCTGTACAACTGTAGGCACTCGGTGTGGCTATCACAAAGTTGATGTAGTCATATTCGGTACATTTGGCTGGATTCATAAACACTATTATAACCTATTTGGATGCTCAACTGCGTAACTCCTAAATTCACTCAAAAAGAGGACTCAGATGATTCTTACGGGACACAGGGGCGCAGCAAAACTTGAACCAGAAAATACACTGTTATCCATGCAGAAGGCGATAGATCTCGGTGTTGATCAGATAGAGATTGATGTGCATCTCACAAGCGATCAGCACTTGGTGGTCATACACGACACCACTGTAGATCGGACAACCGATGGCCAAGGCGCAATCGCCGACTTTACACTAGCAGAAGTGAAACAGTTGGACGCCGGCAAAGGGGAGCGTATCCCCACGCTACAGGAAGTCATAGATCTGGTGCGTGGGAAGGTAATTCTCCAGATTGAACTGAAAGGTCCCGACACCGCTGGGCCGGTCATCCAAGCGGTCAAACAAAACAGCATGGAGAACGAGGTGCTTTTGACTTCGTTCGTCCACGAGCGGCTACGCGAAGCGCATCAACTGAATCCTGACTTGAGGTTAGGTGCGCTGTGGGCGGATCCACCTCCCGATGCGTGTGAACAGGCGATTGATATGGGAGCGGAAGCGATACATATCCAACATTTGAACATTGACCCCCAACTTGTTGGGGAAGCACATGCATGTGGTCTCAAGATTCGTGCATGGAACCCTGATACGGTTGAGGAGATACAGCGTGTTATCGATCTGGGGGTTGACGCCATCGGTTCAAATCGTCCGGATCTGTTAATGGCAGTTGGACGCAGCTGATTCTCACTGCTTAAAAAGCAAATTCCGTAGATCTGTTAAAGATCGGCGTAGGCGGTCTGTAACAAAGTTTTAACTCGGTCCCACTGTCCTAGCGATGAAGCGCGCATAGCCATGAGAGTGGGAATTAGGTCAAGATGCTCATCGGGTAACTCGCAGACTTCTCGATACCCGTGCAAAAGAGCGTTGCGCCGTTGTTGAAAACCGGGCCTTTCCCAAGGTCCCGCCAATATAACAGCAAGATCGTAAAGATAGTATCCAAAACCACAGTCATCAAAATCAATGGGTAAAACCGCATTATCCGTGAAGAGTACATTGCCGAAACTGAGATCGGAATGAATCAATCCAAATTGGTCGGGCCCCTTCCCAAGCAGCTGTTCTACTTCTTGTAACTGTTCATGCAGCCTTCGTAGATACTCCTGAACGTCCTCTGGTAGTTGCTTATAGGTAACAGCCTCCTCCCCCAATATATTATCGGTTCTTAGTACGCTGGTAGAGTCATAAAGAGGTCTATCTAGTTCAACAGAAGGCGTCCAGTGTTGGGCGTGGTGGTGAAGTTTGGCTATAAGCTGTCCAAGCCTGTAAAAGTGGTGGGGTGAACGCTGATCTTGAGTGAGTATCTGCCCCTCAAGCCAAGAGAGCACTGTTACCGGATAAGGCTCCGACACTCCGATATGCTCCCCAACCACAATCATCTTTCCGTCGAGGGAACGCTGTGGTATCTGCACAGGTACTGTTGTCTCACAAGCAAGTGCCTCAAGCCAAGCTAATTCTGACGCAACTGCTGTCCGTGTTTTTGCCCTGTGAATCCGTAGAAGGTATCGCTCTTGATTGCAGTCCAGACGAAACGTTGTATTCACAAGATGCTGTAGAAAGGTAAGCTGGTATTGGTTGAAACCGAATTTTTCTAGCACTGCGTCAGCAAGTTTACTTAATCTATCAACCTGCTCCTTCTCTGGCAAGTCATCAAAATTATTACTGTTCGGGAGCATTTTGCTTCTCTTTGCTTGTACTATCCTATTACCAACCTAAGTTGCTAGTTGTTACGTCCGATCAGCTCTGTCTCCGCCGAGAGTCTACGACCCTGATTTCATCGAGGATTCAAAGCTACCCTGATAAGATCCTCGATAAATCGGGACTCCGACAAGCCGAGAGCAGGTTCCGATAAATCGGAATTCTTGGAACGGGACAGGCGGGATCCAAAGCGCCTTGGATACACATATCCAAGCCAAAATCGCATCTGTGCGGTGGATTTGTCCATCCACCGCGAGCGGTGGTGGACTCGATTCTATTTGCATTCTGGTTCGCAACGTTCCTCATTAGTAGAAACTTGCAAGTTTTTTGGTGGTTATGGTTTGCTATACACATTGCGCTCCTCTGGAGCGCGAGGGCTAGGCGTATCCGTATTCTATAGACATATCGCTCCTCTGGAGCAAAAGACCAAATCTATCAACCTAACCAGCAAATCAATGGATTTTCAACAACTAGCAACTTGAGCTATTACTATGGTAGATTTTAGAATTACTTAGACACTCCCAATGGACAACTAACCCCCTAAATCCCCGTTGTCAGGGGGACTTTGGAGGCATCTCGAAGGTCGGCGTTATTGATAGATGTCTACTTATTTCTCTAATTCACCATAAAGGAATGGGACGTAACTGCAAAATTTGATAATGTAGGCAGATTTGATTATTTCAATAAATCTAATCCTCGCGCTCAAGCAAAAATTCAGAAAAAGTTCAAACCTCTTGCTTTGCTTGATACGGTCCTGCGATTGCGATGCTGCACCGGTCTGGGTGCAGATATTTCTGGGCAGCCGCGTTTACGTGTGCACGGGTGATGTTCCGGTAAATTAATTCATGCTTCTCAAGATAGTCAAGTCCCAAGCCGTACAACTCTGCGGTTAGAAGCACTGCGGCGAGTCCCCTGTTGGTTTCGAGTGCTAGTGCGAAATTTCCGACAATCAGGTTCTGCGCGTCTGACAATTCTTCTTCCGTAATACCATCGGATTTCATCAGTTCAATTTCGTGAAGGATGCTTTTGATGGCTTTATCCACGTTGGCTGGATTGACGCCTGCGCTTGCATGGAAAAGTCCTTCACCGATTGATGGCGTGAACGAACTCCAAACGCTGTATGCAAGTCCTTGCACATCACGCACACGACCAAATAGGCGGGCAATCCCTGCGCTTCCGCCCAAGACAGCGTTCATGAGATTAATAGTGTAGAAGTCTGGATTTGTTCGGGTAATTCCTTTATGCCCCAACTCGATATTTGCTTGCGATTTGTCCATCATCGGTTGGACTAAAATCTGCTTTTCACCATATTCTACCGTCGGTATGGTGAAGGGGGGTTTTTCACCATTTGCCGTCCAATCCCCCATTACGGTGTCAATTTTTTTAATGACCGCTTGTGTCTCCACATCACCGACAATCGCCAAGATGAGCGAATCAGGACGATAATAAGACGCATGGAACTCAACGAGTGCGTCCCTCTGGATGCGTTTGACCGATTCCTCTGTCCCCTGTACACGCCAATGGTAGGGGTGTTGATTGGGGTAGACAGCCTCCCGAAGCAACCGATCTGCAACGTCATCAGTTTCATCTTCCCACGCTTTCAACCAACTATAAACCTGATGCCGGTGTTTTTCAAGCTCTTCCTGTGGAAAGTTGGGGGCACACAAAATGTCGTTAAGCACGTCAAGTACCCGATCAAAATCCTTTGACAGCAGGCGTCCCTCAATACTTACGGTTTCGGTACTTCCCGCTGCGCCTATACTCGCACCAACAGATTCGGTCACTTCGGCGATCTCTTCCCATGTCCGCTTCTCAGTTCCTTTGGTCAGCATATTGGCAACGATATCCGAAAGCCCGTAAAAACCTTGTGGGTCATACATGCTGCCCGCTTTCAGCCGTCCACTGATTGCAACGGTTTGATTGAAATGGTTTTCTTGGACGAGCAATGTCAACCCGTTGTCAAATACGTGGTGTGTGGCTGGCGACTGCTGATTACTCATTTTTCAGCTCCTCCTTGGGCTTGAAGAAACGCGGACTGTTTCATGTGGTGCAGAGCGGGTGTAGCACCCTCGCTAGACGTGCCGCCATGTCCCGGTGAAACTGGTTGAAAATACCCGACTGTGCGGTTATCTTCAGTGAGGTACTTCTGGGCAGCTTCACGAATTTGTTCGCGGGTGACGGATCGAACCTTGTCGAGATAGGTATCAAGGTATTTGTAATCGTAGACGGTTTCGTAGTAGCCGATCTGTGCCGCTTGATTTGAAACGCTGTCAAGGGAGAAGATGAACTGTGCTTCTGTTTGGTTTATTGCTTTTTCCAGTTCGGTTTCTGTGAGTGTGTCGTTCTGCATAAGATCTATCTGTTCTAGCAATGCCTCTTCGAGTGTAGTTGGATCAACACCGACCTGTGCCTCTGCAAAGGTCCAAGCGAGTCCTGCATCTTTGGAAAAATCTGGGTAGAAGTAGGCGGAGGTCGCCAACTGTTTGTCAACCAAGGCGCGGTAGAACCGTGAAGTTTTCCCCATACTCAGCACGGTGCTAATCACTTCCAGTGGATAGAAGTCTGGATGTCCCGCTGCGGGGATGTGGTAGACGATGGCGACATAAGCGAGCGTTCCTTCTTTGCGAACGGTGACCCGCCTTTCGCCACGCTGTTCAGGTTCAGTCGTTGATGGACCGGCGATCGACTCACCGGGAGCGAGTGGACCAAAGTAGGTTTCAACCTGCTTCATCACGGCGGCGGTATTAAAGTTTCCAACGAGGACGAGGGTCGCATTGTTCGGAACGTAGCGTTGGCGGTAGTAGTCGTAAAGATCATCGCGGGTCATTGTTTTGAGGTCTGAGGGCCAACCGATGATACCCCACTGATACGGATGGGCTTTGTATGCCGTCGCCTGCACCTCCTCCCTCAGTACGAATTGAGGTGTATTTTCGTATCCTTCGCGTTCCGAAAGGATAACCGTGCGTTCCGCCTCGACCTCCTCTGGATCAAACACGCTGTTCTGCATCCGATCCGATTCCAAGGCGAGCGCGACTGAGATTTTATCGGCGGGTAGGGTCTCATAGTAGGCGGTATAGTCGTTGCTGGTAAAGGCATTCCACCTGCCGCCATTGCCTTCAATAAAACGCCCTAGCTCCTCCTTCGAGAACTTGGGTGTACCCTTGAAAAGTATGTGTTCAACCCAGTGGGAAACGCCTGTGAGCCCGGGACGTTCATTCCGCGAGCCGACTTTGTACCAGATATAACTGCTAGCGACCGGGGCGGCGTGAACCTCTTTCGTCAACACCTTCAAGCCGTTAAGCAGTTGATGTTCGATGATCTCAGAACCGGTTTCAACCTGTTTGGTCATAATGGGATCCTTTCACTTACAGCACTGCTAAGATGGCTTCAACGACGTAATCCAAATTCTTGGGCGAAAGCCCTGCCACATTTAACCGACCGTTCGTCGGCATGTAGATAGCAAATTCTTCTCGCAACCGATCCACGGCATCCTTGGAAAGACCGGAATAAGAGAACATCCCGTTCTGCTTGTACATGAAGCTAAAATCTATCGAACTACCGCCTGCGTTCAAGCCTTCAGCCAACGCCTTGCGCATGCCAGAGATTCGCTTCCGCATGGTTGCAAGCTCGGTTTCCCACTCCTGTCTGAGGGGGTCAGAAGCGAGGACAGCGGCAATGATGCGAGAACCGTGAAGGGGTGGGTTGGAGTAGTTGGCACGGATGATTCGCATGACTTGAGATTTAACCCGTTCGGCGGTTGCTGTATCAGTCGTAACAACATAGAATCCGCCGATTCGCTCTCCGTAGAGCCCAAAGTTTTTGGAATAGGAGTTTGCGACCAGCATCTGATGTCCGTCAGCAAGGAAGTGGCGGACTGCCATTGCATCCTCATCGATACCACGTCCAAAACCTTGATAGGCGAAGTCGAACACCGGCAGCAGCTCCTGCCTCTTGATGGCTGTGGAGATTTCCTCCCAATCCGCTGCGGTTGGATCGAGTCCGGTTGGGTTATGGCAACAGGCGTGAAGCAGGATCGGGCTGCCACTGGGGATCGATTTAATCGCTTCGACCATGCGCAACTTGGTAAATTCCCTGCGCCCCGCATCATAGTAAGGATAGGATTCGACTTCCAAACCCGCCTTTGCAAAAACTTGATTGTGGTTCGCCCAAGTCGGATCTGGAATGTAGATGACTTGGCTTCCGATTTGGGCGAGAAACTCACCTGCGAGTCTGACGCCGGCGGTCCCGCCGGGTGCCTGCGCCCCGAAGATATTGTCCTGCTCAGTATTGAATACCAATCTAATGGAACGCATCACATATTCTGGATTGCCATCTTGAGAGAGGTACTCCTTATCCATGTCCTCAGTCAAAATTTGCTGCTCTGCTTTTTTGACTGCTGCAAGCACAAGCGGCTGGAGGTCATCGGTTTTGTAAGCACCGATGCTCAGGTTTACTTTATTCGACCGTGGATCCGCTTTGAAAGCTGCGTTAAGCCCCAAGATAGGGTCAGGGGGTGCCATTTCTACTGTATCGAAAAAATTCATCTTCGCGTACTCCTAAGTTTCCGTGTTTTAGCCAAACTATAGTGGAGCTTAGAAATAATGAGACACTGCCAATCGGCGAGGTTGGAAACCTCGCCTACCGGGGAGCAAAAGCGGTTAGGATACCGCACCTACCGGTCCCGATAAATCGGGATCGAAACCGGGGGACGAAAGTGTCTATTTATTTTTAGAATTCACTATAATCAAAAAAAGAGGGTGACAGGAATGGCACCTCTATAGCATTGTCATCAATTTCCGGAATGCGTTCAGTTGTGGTTGAATTATATGAGGTTCGGGCACTCGGCTCTCAAGCGCTTCGATGGTCTTCAGTCCATTGCCGGTGATGCTGACAACAATACGCTCATCTCGACCAATGTGTCCACTGTCGATTAACTTTTTCGCTGCTGCGAGGGTGACACCGCCAGCCGTTTCAGTGAAGATGCCTTCGGTCGCTGCGAGGAGTTTGATTGCCTCGACAATCTCATCATCGTTCGCATGTTCTCCGTGTCCACCCGAATTGCGCACGGTATCAGCCGCATAAATCCCGTCGGCGGGGTTGCCGATCGCGAGCGATTTGGCGATGGTGTCCGGTTTAACGGGCTTAACAAAATTGCTGTCCTCTTTGACCGTTGTGGCGATGGGCCCACAACCTTCAGCCTGTGCGACGTGGATGCTAGTCTGTGGCTTGTCAATTAGACCTAGCATATGAAACTCCTTCAACGCCTTGCCGACTTTTGTAATGAGTGAACCACCTGCCGCAGGAACAACGATGTGATCAGGTGCTTCCCAACCGAGCTGCTCGATAATTTCATAGGTGAAGGTTTTGGAGCCTTCTGCGTAAAATGGGCGGATATTGATATTAGCAAACGCCCAAGGATAGACACCGGCGATCTCGCTGCACAAACGGTTGACATCGTCATAATTCCCTGCGATCCCGACCACCGTTGGCGCATAAACAAGCGACGCTACTACTTTTCCCATCTCCAGATCCGCAGGAATAAAAATGAAGCAGTTGAGGTTTGCAATGGCTGCGTTTGCCGCGACGGAGTTGGCTAGATTGCCGGTCGAAGCGCAGGACACGGTATCGAACCCGAACTCCTTTGCCTTACTCAACGCAACTGCAACGACACGATCTTTGAAGGAGAGAGTCGGATGACACACCGAATCATCTTTGATATAGAGTGCCTCTACACCGAGCACCGCTTCCAAATTTTTGGCACGAATTAAGGGGGTAAAACCGGAATGGACTCCATCTGTCGGTTCACCATCAATCGGCAGTAGGTCAGCATAACGCCATAGGCTTTCGGGACCACGCTCAATAGATTCTCGTGAGATTGACTTCTGGATTTCCTCGTAGTTGTAGTCTACCTCAAGTGGTCCAAAACAGAACTCACACACGTGGAGTGGTTCTTTGGGATACTGCCTTCCACATTCACGACATTTCAATCCCAGTACTTTGTCTTTCATGTTCGTCTCCGTTAGTTCAAAATATAAGGAAATTCTGCTACAAACAGTCAACCAATTTTACGAGACAACATCGACTGACCGTTTCGTTAAAAATGTAGACAATAAAAAAGCCTATTACCACGGACGTGATAATAGGCAATTCTGCAGCGTATATCTATTCAAAACAATCCCAGTTCATATCTAAAGTTGCCTATTCTCACTTTGCCCGGCACGCATGGACACCGCAACAGCAGCAATGCCCATGCCCGGCATGTACATAGTTGTGTGTGCAACGGGAACAAAGTGAGTAATTCGAGAAAGGTTGAAGTGAGACTGTCGCATCTTTTTGATTCGCCTATCTAAGTTGTATAATTAAAAGATCGCTTAATTTTAGCATACGCATCCATAGAAACGCAAGTGAAAATTAACAATTGTTCTAATATAGGACTTACGGAGTTGAATGCTCAAAGTCAATCCCCTTGCTCCCTTATTAGGGGTAGTCCGGCGATTTATCGCCGCTGCACACCGTTTCCAACGCCCGATGAATCCCCGATAAATCGGGATTAAGAAACGGGCAACTACAGCAAAGGCTCCATAGGTTTGTCGTCGCACGATTTATTGTACGTGATAATGCACAATGAATTGCGCGACTACAAACCGAAGTGTGTAACTCCCATTTAAGTGTTGAATTGTATATATCCCTACGAAAGGTTCTCAATCATCACTGGTTCTATGGCATCCGCGGGTGTAAAGTCAAAGACCTGCGCGTAAAAGTAGAGTTCCGCTTCAAGCGATCGTTGGATGTTCTCGCTGCGGCGAAATCCGTGCTGCTCACCTTCAAACGGGACATAAGCGACGGGCAACCCTTTCGCACGCAACGCTTCGACCATCATCTCCGCCTGATTGGGCGGCACAACTTTATCTTCAAGCCCCTGAAAGAGAATAAGCGGGCATGAAAGACGGTCTGTAAAGTGAATCGGCGAGCGTTCTCGGTAGCGATCCTGTTCTTCAGGATAGGGTCCAATCAGGCTATCCAGATAACGGGATTCAAACTTGTGTGTGTCCTTTGTCATTGCCTCAAGGTCGCTGATTCCGTAATAACTGGTGCCTGCTTTGAAAACGTCTCGGAAGGTCAGTGCCGAGAGTGTTGTGTAGCCGCCTGCACTTCCGCCCCGAATTGCCAACCGATTGCCATCCACATAGCCGTGTTCGGCGAGGTATCGCGCCCCGTTCACACAATCGTCAACGTCAACAACACCCCACTGACCATTGAGCCGCTGGCGATAGGCGCGGCCATAGCCGCTGCTGCCGCCGTAGTTCACATCAAGGACGGCAATTCCGCGGCTTGTCCAGTATTGGATCTCTAGGTCGATCGCAGTGGATGTTGCTGAGGTCGGACCTCCATGGCTAATGACGAGGAGTGGGGGCAGATCGTCGGCAGGTGCGGTGTAATCATGATTCTGTGGAGGATAGAAAAAGGCGTGAGCACTCAAGCCACCTTTGGTTGGAAACTCAATCGCTTGGGAATGTGAGAAATATCCGGCATCAATCTTTATCTCACTTGAGCGGCATATAACCTCGAATTGTCGCGTCGCGAGGTCAAGGCGGACGATTGACGCTGGCTCCGTTGATGAACTAGCGCTGAGCAGGACTCCGCCGGGTACAATTTGCAGGTTAGAAATTGATGTGTAGGGTGTCTCAATCGGATCGAGGCTTCGTGTAGTGGTGTCCAAACTTGCTAGATGCCAAACGCCATCCTGCGTATAAGTGCAGATAATTTGGTTGGCAGAGACAAATCGATAGGTGGACATGCCGAATATCCACTGGGGTCTACCGAACTCTGCCTCCATTTCACATACCGGTTCGACAGCCCCAGCCTGATAGCAGTAGAGATTCCACCAACCTGTTCGATCGGAGACAAAGTACAATGTCCCATCTGGTGACCATTCGGGTTGAAAGATTGATTCATCAACACCACCCGCTACGCATTCGGTGCGAACAAGCGATCCATTTACACCGATCTCACCGATCCAAAGTTCAACCCCATCCCAAGGCATATTCGGATGGTTCCAAGTCATCCATGCCAAATGAGTACCATCAGGATTCAAACGTGGCACTGCATAGAAGTCGTTTCCGCTCGCAAGGATCTGTCCGTCCTCTGTTCCATCCCGTCCTATACCCACTAGTGCATTGATAGCTTCGCGCTCGGTATCGGTATGGTCTTCACGGACACAGATCAGACGGTTCCGTTTGGAGTCGACAATGCCATCGGCATAACGTAGATCTACGTCGGGGGTGATCGGTTGTGGCGCTGATCCGGGGAGCTGACAGTAGAGGCGTTGATCTGCGAAGTTTGAAAAGTAGACCGTACCATCACTAACGACGAATGCCGCGCCACCGTATTCATGGACGCGTGTCCGTGCGTTGAAAGTGGGTGGTGTTACATCGGTCGTTTCTCCGTCCGGGGTCCGTCGAACAATGACATACCGACCGTTCTCAGTCGGGCGCATCTCAATCCAATAGATATCTTCTCCATCGGCTACGGCTTCTATTATTCTGCGTCCTTCCGTTGAAATCAGATCTGCGCTGATTGGGGATTTCCATGAGCCGTAGGGTGCTGTCTGCGGTTGTCTCATCATTTTCTCCTTGAATTGTAGTATGGAATGTGAGGGATAGTCTAGTGAAAAACGGATTGTGAATTAAAATGAGGGAGGCTCATAATTATTGTCTGAATCAGGATAACCCCCTAAATCCCCCTTATCAGGGGGACTTCGGAAACTTCGAGCGGGTCGGAGTTGTCCGTTCCGAGACCAGGATTGATAAATGTCTCCTTATTTCTCGTGTTTACTATAATTGGGTAATTTTCGAGCGATGTCCAGTGCGGTTTCTAACCGCACCGCATCGGCGCAGTTGGAAACAGCGCCTACCAAACATGGGGAGCGAAAGTGTCTATCTGTTTTTAGAATCCACTATAGCAACATCAAAATGTCAACATATCCTAGTACACTGTCATATAAGTTTTGAGATTTTGATATTTGTATGGTATCATGATATTGAGAGGTATTGTTTATAATTTAACTCACTATCAACCCATGGAGTCTACGATGCCAGCATACAAATATCCAGTCGTCTTATCGCCCACTCAACGGAAGCAGCTAAAAGCCCTATGCCGATGTGGAGAAATCTCAGCCCGCAAGTTAGCTCGTGCCCGTATCCTACTTTTGGCAGACCAAAACCGTCGTCAAGGTGCCATGAGTGACCATCAGATTCATGAAGTTCTCGATATCAGTCAAGGGACGATTATCCGGGTACGAAAAAAGTTTGCCACCGGTGGATTAGAGACTGCTCTTGAGGAGTTATCTCGTAGTGGTAGACCGCTGAAGTTCAATGGCTACCAACGCGCTCAAATCACTGCCTTAGCTTGCAGCGCCCCGCCAGAAGGACATAGCCAGTGGTCTTTGCGGTTGCTAGCCGATAGATTAGTCGAGTTAGATATAGTTGACGATATTTCCTATGAAACCGTGGGGGTCATGTTAAAAAAAACCGATTAAAGCCTCACCTGAAAAAGCAATGGTGTATCGGTGAGTTGACCCCTGAGTTCTTGTGGCAGATGGAAACTATCTTGCATCTATATCAACTGCCTTATAATCCAATGTATCCAGTGGTTTGTATTGATGAAAGACCTTGCCAGTTAATTGATGACATAATTGCACCGATGCCGATGAAACCGGATAAACAAAAGCGACAAGATTATCATTATAAGCGCAACGGCGTGGCAAGTCTGTTCATCGCCTTTGAACCCCTAACCGGTCAACGCATCGTAGAGGTCCGTGACCGTCGAACCAAGGTGGATTATGCACATTTTTTGAACAAAGTCGCTCAACATTACCCAAACGCGACTCAGATTCGGGTCGTTCAGGATAACCTAAACACCCATAATCCGTCATCATTCTATCAAACCTTTGAGCCATCTGTGGCGTTAGAATTGACCCAACGGTTTGACATGTATTACACCCCCAAAAGCGCATCGTGGTTGAACATGGTCGAGATTGAATTGTCTGTACTTTCAAGGCAGTGTCTGTCTCAGCGGATTGGGCAGGTGTCGGAATTACAACGACAAGTCAACGCTTGGGTTGAAGCACGAAATCGAAAACAAGTCCGTGTCAATTGGCAATTTACTCTCAATCACGCACGACAGAAGTTCAAACGATTTTATCATAACACAAAAACATAATTTATCTGACAATGTACTAGGTTCTGTTGACATTCAAGTGTCGAGATATGAATCTCAACCTACAGGCTATTTGATTTTTAAGGCGTTAGAAAGTATAGATCTCACCCTTGTATAGAATGAACCATCTCGGTTTAATTGCTTGTTAGCTTGCGCTGCTTCATACATGCTAAAACCCAGGACCAGGAGGAGGACGGTGGCTTGCGTCACCCACGTCAGTTTTGAGGGAACTTGGGCGATTATCTGCATCTCCTCGGAACCAGCTTGCAGCAGACCAAAAAGCAACGCCGAAAAGATAACACCAATCGGATGCAGTTTTCCGAGCAGCGCAACGGCAATGGCAGTATAACCGTATCCGGGCGCATTTTGATAGAGTCGATGGGGACTCAACCCCATTAACTCAATAGTCCCCGCGAGTCCTGCTAACCCACCACTGATCAACATAGCGATGATGATATTTCGAGAGATGTTGATACCTGCGACCCGTGCAGCGACTTGGTTTTGTCCAACCGCCCGTATCTGATAGCCAAGCACAGTACGAAATAGGATCCAGTACAGGATAGCGGCAAGGATAAGGGCAAGGATAATCCCCAAGTGGAATCGGTTGTGTGGAATCCATGCTTTCGGAAGCAGACGGGGTAGCACAGCGTTTGCCGCAAGTCTTTCGCTCTGTTGATAGGCTCTCGTTGCCTCTTGTAGCGGTCCCCCATCTATAGAGTAACGGACTAATTCAAGTGCAATGAAGTTGAGCATGATAGTGCTGATGACCTCTTGCACACCCCGATAGGCTTTGAGCAGTCCGGCGACTGCACCCCACAATCCGCCAGCGATAAATCCAAGTACAAGAATTAGAGGGATAAAGAGAAGTGGTGGCAGGTTGGCAATTGATGTTCCGATCCATGTGGTGACAAGTGTGCCGATGAGGTATTGTCCTTCTGCTCCGATGTTCCAAACACCACACCGAAATGCGAACGCTACAGCCAACCCCGTCAGGAGCAAGGGACAGGTTTTTACAAATGTCTCCGTCACCTCCCGCATTCCTCCCAACGCGCCCTGATACATAGCGACAAATGCCTTTATCGGTTGGTAGCCACACGCAAGCATAATGAGTGCGTTGATGAAAAGGGCTAGGAAGGTGATGAGGATTGGAAAAAGGATCTGGGTTGGTTTGATACGCATTAAGGTTGGAAGGACGCCAAATCGAAAGGAAGCAAGCTAGGAAGGCGCGGTGGAAGAGGAGGAAGCGGGCAACCACAAGGGTTGCCCCTACAGTTAAGGTCTTAGGTCTATAGTTGGGCGATTTATCGAATACCCGTTGTGACGCGCAATGAATTGCGCTACTACAAACTGAACTGCGTAACTTCTATAGTGGATCTTAGAATTAATGAGACACTCCAAACCGGTGCGGTTGGAAACCGCACCTACCGGCCCCGATAAATCAGGATCGAAACCGAGGGGCGATGGTGTCTATTTATTTTTAGAATTCACTATAGTTAAGATATGGTTAAGTCTCACTCAACAACCCACGTATCGCCCTCATTGAGTAGGGCATCCAGATCGCCTTCTCCCATCCGCTCTTTAGCGGTGTTGATCTGTTCGGTCATCATACCTTCATAGCAGGGGTGCTCAACGCTCCGAAAGATGCCGATTGGATGAGGTAAACCCGGCACTTCAGTCATACGACTGAGGAAGTACGCCAATGTTCGATCTTCGGCAAACTGATCATGGGTAATCAGGTTTTCGGTGGTGGGTGCACCATCGGTCAAAGAGACAACCTCCGGCTTAAATCCGTTCAGGCAGATGCCTTTATCACTGTCCTTTCCAAAGACTAGGGGTTCACCATGCTCCAAAAACACCGTATTTTCGGCTTTCGTTTCCTTTTCGGTGTAGGTAAAGAATGCACCGTCATTGTAGACGTTACAGTTCTGATAAATTTCGATGAATGAGGTGCCTTTGTGGTCAAAAGCTGCCTTGATGACATTTCGGAGATGTTCGGGATCTCTGTCAAGCGAACGGGCAACGAAGGTTGCTCCAGAAGCGAGCGCCAGACTGATCGGATTGAAGGGATTGTCGATTGATCCCATTGGTGTTGAGTAGGTTTTTTTGCCCTGTTCGGAGGTCGGGGAATATTGTCCTTTTGTCAGTCCATAGATACGGTTGTTGAACAGCAGCACATTGATATCAAGATTACGGCGCATCAGGTGAATGAAGTGGTTGCCTCCGATTGACAACGCATCGCCATCACCGGTGATTACCCAAACTGATAAGTCAGGGTTAGCAGTTTTGACGCCGGCAGCAATGGTTGGCGCACGACCATGGATGGTATGAAAGCCGTAAGTATTCATATAATAGGGAAAACGGCTCGAGCAGCCAATACCGGAGATGAAGACGAAATCTTCCTTCGGGATGCCGAGGTCCGGCAGAATCCGTTGGGTTTGGGCGAGAATAGAGTAATCCCCGCAGCCTGGGCACCACCGAACATCTTGATCGGATGTAAAATCACCCTTAGTCAGCGTCTGGACAGCAACTGGTATTGGACTGGCGGTTCTATTTTTCATGCGGCACCTCTTAACAACTCATCAATTTTAGATTCAACTTCAAATACGTGAAACGGTTGTCCTTGGATCTTATTGAGACCGACGGCATCTACCAGATACTCTGCGCGAATCAGTAGGCGCAGTTGTCCCAAGTTTAGTTCAGGAATGAGCACTCTTTTGAAACCTTTCATAATGTCGCCAATCTCTGTGGGAAGTGGATTGAGATAGCGCAAGTGTACATGCGATACGGATTTGCTTTCCGCTTGTTTATGTTCAACAGCTGTTCTGACTGCGCCAAAGGTCCCGCCCCAACTCAACACGAGGAGCTCACCGCTTGCTTCACCAAATATCTCTGTGGCTGGGATGTCGTCTGCAATACGAGCGACTTTTTCTGCTCTGAGATGAACCATCTGCTCATGGTTATCAGGGTCATAACTGACATTCCCTGAAACGTCTTCTTTCTCCAAGCCGCCGATCCGATGTTCCAAACCGGGGGTGCCCGGAAGTGCCCAAGGACGTGCTAGCGTTGCTTCATCCCGGAGATAGGGCTCAAACCCGTTGGTGTCGGTCGGAAAATGCACATCAATCGCCGGGAGATCCGAGACCTGTGGAATGAGCCAAGGTTCGGCACCAAAGGCAATATAAAGATCCGACATGAAAATGACAGGTGTCATGTATTTGATAGCAATTCGGCAGGCTTCATAGACCGTTTCAAAGCAATCGGATGGACGTGACGCAGCAATGACCGGGAGCGGCGACTCGCCATTTCGTCCATAAAACATCTGTAGGAGATCCGCCTGCTCTGTTTTCGTGGGCATTCCTGTCGAGGGACCAGCTCTCTGGATATTGCAGACCACCATTGGCAATTCGGCAATCATAGCGAGGTTAATCGCTTCCGCTTTGAGGGCAATGCCGGGTCCGCTGCTTCCAGTAGCACCTAACGCTCCACTGAACGCTGCGCCAATTGCAACCCCCACCGCTGCAATTTCATCCTCCATCTGCATTGTTTTGACCCCGAAATTTCGATACCTTGCTAATTCGTGGAGGATAGTGCTTGCAGGCGTAATCGGATAACTGCCGTAAACCAACTGTAATCCAGATTTTTGAGATGCAGCAACCAATCCCAGTGCGGTTGCCATATTCCCTTCGATATTGCGATATTTCCCCGGTGCAAATTTGGCGGGCTTGATTTCATAAGAGGTCGCAAACTGCTCCGTAACTTCGCAATATATATTGCCAGCTTTCAATGCAAGGGTGTTGGCTTCGATGTATTGTGGCTTTGTGGCAAACTTCTCCTCGAGCCACTGAAACGCATAGTCCATCGGGCGGTTATACATCCAACATACCATCCCAAGCGCGTAAAAGTTCTTGCACCGATCGATCTCGCGTTGCGTGAGATCGGTGTCTTTCAATGCTTCTCTGGTGAGGCGGGTCAGTTCGATTGGGAATACCTGAAACTGTGTCAACGAACCATCTTCAAGCGGATTACTACTGTATCCAGCCAGTCTGAGGTTGCGTCGGGCGAAATTATCTGTATCGACGATAAGGATCCCGTTCGGTTTGAGTTTATCAATGTTGACCTTTAATGCTGCTGGATTCATAGCGACGAGAACATCACAGAGATCACCGGGCGTATGAATCGTCAAACTGGAGAAGCGGAGCTGGAACCCTGAAATCCCAGCCAACGAGCCGGCAGGGGCACGAATCTCCGCAGGATAATCTGGCAAGGTCGCAACATCATTCCCTGCGATTGCGGAAGCCTCGGTCATTTGCGTTCCAATGCTCTGCGCGCCACCGCCAGAATCGCTCGCAAACAGAATCGTCGCCTCCTCTATCGATTGTTTCTGTTTTTTCATCCATCTATCCTTCTTTCTATTTATACCTGTCCTTACAAAAGCAGACCTCACGCTCCTTCACGGGCTTGCATCGCGTCATTATCCGGTTTCGGCGGCAGGGTCAGCACCTCTTGAGGAAAATGTTCAACAAGATAAGAGATAATGTGGCGAATTGACACGATGCCAACCGGCTGATTTTGTTCGTTCACGATGGGTATATGGCGGTATCCACCTTTCGCCATATACAGTATCGCCGCATCAAGGGAATCTTCTACCTGTGCGGTCTGTGGATCGGCTTTCATGAATTGTTCAATAGGAATCTGTGTCAAATCGCCTACCGGTTTGTTCAGGATTTTTAGCAGCACATCCCGCTCACCGAAAATCCCTTTGAGAACGCCATCGGATACAATAAGAATAGCACCGACCTTATTGTCGAGCATTCGATCGATTGCCTCCTGTGTGCTCCCTCCTATGTCAATTATAACAGGGGGGTACATCAAAGAGTGCAGCGGCACATGAATCTCGTGAGGACTCAAGGTTTTTGATGGCTCATCGGGGGTTTCCTCCTCCATGATAGCCATTTCTTCTTCAACGATTTCTTGATAAAGCACGGTTCATCCCTCCTTATCTCCCTCCAAAAACGCAGCAACATAGTTCGCGATGTCCTTACTTGATACAACACTAGCGGGGTATACACCTTCATCTTCATCGGAGTCTCCGACGAGCAACGGAATATGGCGGAAGTGACCTAGGTGCATGAGGTTCAAAGCAAATGCCATCGAATCATTGGGGCGCAATGATTCCGGCGATGGAGTCATGATATCATCCACCCGAACTTCATCGGGCTGTGCCCGCACTTCGGTGATATGAACGAGTAAATCCCGTTCTGTGATGATGCCCGTGAGTTGTTCCTGCTCATCAACGATTAACACACACCCAAATCGTCCTTTCTGCATCAGGTCAATAACTTCCGAAACAGGTGTGCCCATCTCCACAGTACAGGGTTGATTGAGGTTCAGTATGCTAATCGGTAAAGATAAGGTTTGCGCGTCCATGGTTTTCTCCCTTCAATCAACGACTGAATCAGTTATGTCTCTTTTAGAAAACTGGTTATATGAGTCAACGATAATCGTGTGCAAATGGTAGCATACACTTCGCCGTTTTGCAAGTTGAAATGGGGCAAAATAGAGATCTGTAAATGAATAATTGGGCACAGTAACTCCAACAAGAGAGCAGGTGTTTATTATTATAATTTAACGATGAACTTCACTAGAAGTTTCTAGGTCGGCCACTCATTTATCTCTTTGTCCAAGCTATTGAAGCAATTTCATATGATGACAATTATATCACCACGTTCACCAACTGTCCATAAGAAAAGAGATGGATGAATTGGCTTTGACAACGAACGTGATATATGATAGAGTGTTTGAAATAACCTGCCAATAATTATGCTTCCCGTGTGTGCATCTTAGACAATAAACCCACATAGCTTTAGCCGCAATCATAGGAGATTAAAATATAATGACCAAAATGACCGGAGGTCAGGCACTGGCAAAATCGCTATACCGAGAAGGGATACGGGTTGTGTTCGGATTGCCCGGTGCTGGACAGTATGAAGCCATTGATGGGATTTACGAAGAGCCAGGGATTCGCTACTTCACGACCCGGCACGAACAAGCAACAACTCACATGGCGGACGGATATGCCCGCGTCAGTGGAAATATCGCAACGGCGTTGGTGGTTCCGGGGGCGGGTGTTTTTAATGCTTCCACTGGTATCGCTACCGCTCACGCCGTTTCTTCGCCGATACTGGTGGTGACGGGTAGACATGACCAAGACCCTAGCGGTGAGATGTCCTCAATACGACAGATCACCAAGTGGGCAGCGCGAGCGGCTAACCCCGCCGATGTACCAGCGATTGTTCATGAAGCGTTTCGCCAGTTGAAAACGGGGCGTCCACGTCCCGTATATCTTGAGGTTCCGCATGAGGTGTTAGCAGCGGAGGATGAGGTTAAACTATTTGAGCCGGTGTCATACGACCCGCCCGTTGGCGATTCGGAGCAAATTGCAGAAGCGGCGCATCTCCTCACAACGGCGAAACGTCCTGCGATCTGGGCTGGGACCGGTGTACAGCGTTCCGGGGCTACAAAGGTACTCCAAGCATTGGCGGAGCACCTTCAGGCACCGGTGGTGACCGGTAGGGAGAGCAAAGGGGTAATATCTGATCACCACCCGCTTTCTCTCGGTATGGGTGAACTCCGGTTTGACCCGCTCCGAAAATGGCTCGCACAACGGGATGTTATTCTCGCCGTGGGAACATCTCGCTTTGGTAATGGCGACGATAAGCAGCAGATTATCCGTATTGACATAGATGAAGCGGTGATAGAACGCACAGCCGATAACTGTCTCGGTATTTTAGGAGATGCGCGATGCTGTTTGGAAGCGATTTATCGTATTGTTTCAACCACAATCCCTGCACGGTCAAGCTGCGCAGAAGAGGTACGCGCTATCAATGCTGAGCGGTTTGACCCAAAGATTCAACTCCAACCCCAATGGGGATTTATGCAGGCAATCCGAGCAGCGATTCCTAACGATGGTATCTTTATTCAAGGAATGAACCAGATGGGGTACTACAGCCGTAGCTACTATCCGGTGTATGAGCCGAGAAGTTACCTCATTTCGGCGGGCAACCTCGGCGTTGCGTTTCCAGTGGCGCTTGGTGCAAAGATAGCAAAGCCGGATAAGGCGGTGGTAGTTGCTTCCGGTGATGGTGGTTTTCTGTACAACTCGCAGGAGCTAGCAACTGCTGTTCAGTACGGTATCAATGTGGTGGTGATTGTGTTCAACGACAATGCGTATGGCAATGTCCTCCGCGCTCAAATCGAGCAGTTTGATGGGCATGTGCTTGGGACAGAACTGTATAACCCAGACTTCGTGAAATTAGCCGAAGCGTATGGTGTTCGGGGTGTCAGAGTGCACGATGCCGGGCAGTTGGAATCGGCACTACGTGAGGCACTAGCGGCTGATGCGTCACGGGTTATTGAGGTGCCTGTCGGCAAAATGGATCGGCAATATTAAGTGTAGTGAAACGTGATGCGTGAAACGTGAAAACAGTGTGTTCATTAGTTCATTGTTCATTTATGAGGAACGGGAAACGAGTCCTTTGGAAGACTCACCGCAGAGACACAGACAACGCAGAGAAAAGCGTGGAAGGGTAGGCCTCCTATCCAATACGCAAAAATAGGCACACCTCGGTTTTTCGTTTTTTCGCTGGTTTCATTTTTAGGGATACTTTACAATACAATCAACAACAGAAGAAAAGGAGGGTTTGTTATGAGTACTTTACTTCATGTGGGAATACGCGCTTCCAACCTTGAGCGCTCCATCCGTTTTTGGCGGGATGGTTTGGGGCTGAAGGTTGCCCAGCAGCGCGGGAGCCGTTATGACCTCACGGATGGTTATCACAACTTCGCCATATTCCAACATCAAGGAGAGGCACGGCCAGCGCATTTAGGTGGGATGCTCGATTACCTGCACATCGGTGTCGGCGTACCTGATGTCGCTGCAGCGGCGAAGCGGTTACGGGAGATGGGATACGAAATCTTTTCTGACGGTCTGGGCGGTAAAGAACCGCTGGACCCAGATAATCTCGAAGAACTCGCATTCAAGGTGGAAGATCCGGACGGGATTACTGTCGATGTCAATGGCACTGATATAAATTGGCCCGGTACGACGCTGCACCCAAAACGTGAAACGTGAGAAGAATAATACGTAATGCGTGATGCGTAAGGAGGATATTGTTGGGTTTAGCGAGGAATTGCTCTATTTAACCTACGATTGCTCAACTCACTAATTCATTGACAGCGAATGTTGGGTTTCACTTTCACTATCTGGAAGAATGTGGTGTTGAAATGAGTACACTCTAGTGTCTTTGATAGTGAGGTACTTTCAACCGTTCAACCCAACCTACGATAGCACTAACAGATCGTGGCACAATGGTGTCGAGATGTGAATCTCGACCTACAGGTTCTGATGGATTGCTAATAACTATCAACTTGAGTTAGGATGTGAAAAATGACTGACTATCGTTTCAAACTTGGCATGTACCTTCCTGAATTGCGCCTACCCTTCGATGAGGCATTGGCGCAGGCAAAGGATATTGGCGCACAGTATGTCTGGTTTAATAGCCTACCTGATGAACCACCAATCGCTGAGATGAGCGATGCTGAAGTGGATCGTATGGGAGAGCGCGTTGCACAACACGGTCTAGAGATTTTCGTGATAGGTGCAAGCAACCCCTTCAAGGGGCTTCATCTGACCGATTTGGATCTGGACACCCTAGAGACGCATCCGGCATTTCGCAAGGAGTTCGATAACTTCAAGCGTTCCGTACAGGTCGCCGTTCGTCTGGGGATACCTGCGGTGAATATCTTCACATTCGCTTGGCCCGGCGAATACAGTGCTGGAAAACCGACTTGGCCCATGCGCTGGCGGACGCGGGGTGGCGTTATCGCGGATATTGACATGGAAAAGCTAGTGAAGGCGTTCTCAATGGTCGCAGAGGAGGCTGAGCAATATGACGTCGATGTCGCTCTCAGCATGATGCCCTGGAACTACACCAATACAACTGGCAACTTCCGTCGCGTCGCCGAAGCGGTCGGTTCAAAACGGCTGAAGGTCATGTGGGGTCCCGCAGATAATACAAACTGTGGTGAATCGGATACGGCAACCGCTGGTTTTGACAATGTGCGTCCGTACTTGCATGGACTACATTTGAAAGACCTACGGGTAATTGATGGACTGCATCTCAATTTCGAGTATTGTCCTATCGGCGAAGGTGACGTTGACTACCTGACGGTGCTGCACAACCTGCGCGATCATCGCTGCGATGCGGTGCTATCGGTTGCAACACATTTCCAGACGCCCAGTGGATCCGCTGAAGAAGCGATGCGCATCAATTATGCTAATCTCAAGGCACTCATCCATAAGGTTGAGGCGGAAGCGGTGTAACCCCAAAAGAGTACATTAGTTCATTGTAGACCATTTATGAACCTTTGGTGCTAGTTTAGTGAGAAAGTTTTTTTACATTGTTCAGGTCGCTTTGGATACCGATTTATCGGGGAGTTCATCGGTTCATTAGTCGGTTGATTGATTCATTCTTCTTATGTTCCACCCTTCGGATACACATGTCGCCCCTCTGGGGCTTAGGGTATTTGTTTATCTATGTACTATAGACATATCGCCCCGCTGGGGCTAAATGAACCGCTGAAACCATGATTTTTACGTTTTACGCATCACGTTTCACGCTCGGTTTCTGAGCGGAAAGCGTATCAACAGTTGCCAGCAAACACCATTAGTCACTAGGGGGATAGCGGTGTGTGTGTTGAAAAACTAGCAAATTTTGATCGCCTGTGTGTTCACACGGTAACAACCAAGCCGTGGTCAATTGAACAGATTATCGAAAACTATCCGAAAGCCGGGGTGAAGGCGGTTTCCGTTTGGCGTGATCTTTTAGAAAATCGGGACACGACGAAGGTTGGCGAGCAGATTCGGGCTGCCGGACTGGAGATCGTCTCCCTCGTGCGCGGCGGATTTTTTGCGGGTAAAACCGAAACCGAAATCCAATCCTCTCTTGACGACAATCGACGGGCGATTGATGAAGCTCACGCATTAGGGGCACCGATGGTTTGCCTCGTGTGTGGTGCTGTGCCCGGTCAATCGATTCGGCAATCTCTTTCTCAGATCCAAACCGGGTTAGAAACCCTCCTACCTTACGCCGAAGCCCACAACGTGAAATTGGCAATTGAGCCGCTCCACCCCATGTACGCCGATTCGCGTTCCGCGATTTGTACCTTGAAGACCGCCAATGATTTTGCGGAGAAGTTCAACTCTCCTTATATCGGCGTTGCTGTGGATGTCTTTCATCTCTGGTGGGATCCAGATTTGGAAAACGAATGCAAACGTTGTGGCGAAAATGGCAACCTGTTTGCTTTTCACATCTGCGACTGGAAGCAAGACATGGAGGATATGCTCAACGATAGGGGATTAATGGGAGAGGGTGTTATCCGGGTTCGGGAGATTCGCTCTTGGGTGGAAGCTACTGGATTTAGCGGATTCCATGAAGTTGAGATTTTCTCCAATCGTCTGTGGGAAGGCAACCAAAAGGAACTTCTTGAACGTATCAAGCAGGCGTATCTGGAATATGTTTGAATATCCAAATTACATCAGGTAGTAAATTCTATAATTACTTATACACCTTCGATGCACAGCGAACCCCCTAAATCCCCCTTATCAGGGGGACTTATGGACTCGCTGCGTAAGTCCTAAAATACAATAGAAGCTATGCTTTCCAGCAACACTTCTTTATAAGATAACGCAAGTTGCTAGTTGATAAACCAAGTAGGGGTGTCCCCTCCGAATTGCGACTCGCTTGACAACGGCTATCTAGCAACTTGGGTAAAAACAGGAAAAATAGGCTGCTCTGGGCTTTTTAGCGAAAAAGGCAACAAAGGTAACACGAAAAAGGGAAAAGTTGCACAGGTTACGGTATACGGCATTCCGCTGAATTCCCGATAAATTGTCCGATAAATCGAGACCAGGGGGACAGGCAGTATTTCGATACGCTCAACTACAGGTTGTCTAGCAACTTGCGTTAAGAAAACAGACAGAGGGAGATAAATGAAAATATTACAGTTGTTATTGAGCGTAGTTCTGGTTTATGCGCTTGCAATTGGCATCTGTTGTGCAAATGAAAAAGGATCCGGGTTGAAAGGACAGATTGTGTTCCAATCTGACCGCGACAGCAACGTGGAGATCTTCCGCATCAATGCCGATGGCAGCAATCGTGTGCAGATTACCCATACCGAACCGGAAAGCAAAGACCAGCCGGTTGGCAATTACTGCCCGGCGTATTCTCCCGATGGCACAAAGATTGTTTTCAACAGGCGCGGGGAAGACTCTGCCGACACCCTCTTTGTGATGGATACTGATGGAAAGAACCTTGTGCAGATTACGCATGAAACAGGTGAGGACTTGAACACTCGCGGGGGCTGGAAACAGTGAAGGAACTCAGAGGTGCTCCCATTGTGGAATAGCAGGGATGTATTAACTAATGGTGCTAGTTTGCAACTGTCGATATAAAAACGTGAAGCGTAAAACGTAAAGAGGAAATTTCTCATCGGTTCATCTGTTTATTAATAAACTTACGGTTGAACGATGTAGAAGCGCAATTCTCACCACCTACCACCAAGAATTATTTTACTATATTTTCATCTGGATCAATACAAAAAGGAGCGCAGTTGCCTCTCCAGAAATACCCGGAATATCGTGCTACAATCGCACGACACGGTTGATATTTCATGGGATCTCCACTGCGAAGATTGTCGATGACTGTGCGTGAAATCCAACAAACCGGACCCTACTGTTACACCTACTCCCCCTTCCATCCGCCCATTGCCGAGGTAAAGCCCGGTGAGACGGTCTGCATCCATACCGTAGATGCCTTTGAAAACAGACTGACACCCGAAGTGGAACGCTTTGCGGATGTCTGTACCTATCCCTTTTTAAATCCGCAGACGGGGCCCATCCTTGTCGAAGGCGCAGCGCCTGGGGATACACTTGTCGTCAAAATCCACGCCATAGAACCGATGCGGGACCATGCGGTTACTGGGACGATACCGTACTTTGGGGGATTGACTTCTACACGGTTGGATCCGATGCTTCAGGATGCGCTAGAAGAACAGTGGCTTTTCCTGCCTCTTGAGGAGGTTGGCATTCGCTTCGATGAAAAGCGGGTCATCCCCTATGAGCCTTTTATGGGAACGATGGGCGTTGCACCGGAGATCGAGGCTGTTAATGCGTTGACACCCGATTATTACGGCGGAAACATGGACTGTGTCGATACGAGTCCGGGGAACGAGGTCTGGTTTCCGGTGTTGGTGGACGGGGCACACTTTTTCACTGGCGATGCACATGCTAGCCAAGGTGACGGGGAACTTACTGGAGTTGCGCTTGAGATTCCGGCGAAAGTAACGGTGACTCTTGATCTGAAAAAAGGGTATTCGATCGGGTGGCCCCGTATTGTGAGCGATGATTTTATCATGGTCGCTGGTAGCGCGAGGCCGTTAGACGCAGCAGCGCGTATCGCTTGGGTGGAACTGATAGACTGGATGGTGGCCGATTACGGATTTGATCGGATGAGAGCGTATCATTTTCTCGGACAGGTTGGACAGATGCGGCTGGGGAATATGGTAGATCCGAAATTTACTATGGTCGCTAAATGTCCGCGGAAGTATTTGTCGTGAGCAATTAAAGTACATTGTTGAATTCTGGTGGATTTTAGAATTACTTAGACACTTTCAATGCATAACCAACCCCCTAAATTCCCCTTATCAGGGGGACCTTGGAAACTTCGCAAGGGTCAGAGTTGTCCGTTCCCCCGATAAATCGGGACAGTCGAGACCAGGATTGGTAAATGTCTACTTATTTCGATAATTCACCATAAATGAAGATTAATTTATTAATTGGGTAATCTTCGAGCGGTGTCCGGTGCGGTTGAAAACCGCACCTACCGGGCCTGGGGGAAAATATAGAGTTACCAAATTATTTTCTGAAACCTCATTATGTAGTTTCGGCAAGATCTATTATGGGCTAGTGAAAGGACATATTTCAGAACTTATACGCAATTGGGGGGTGTTATAGAAAAATGGATTAATTCTTGAAGGAGATTATAGGATATGCTTGCCAGAGTTTTGAGCAGCGCTGTGATGGGGATTGATGCGTATATTGTTGAGGTCGAGTTGGATATTGCCGACGGATTGCCCGCTTTCGCAACGGTAGGTCTCCCAGATAATGCTGTCAAAGAGAGCCGAGAGCGCGTCACCGCTGCGATTAAGAATTCGGGATTCTACTTTCCGCCCAGCCGAATTACAGCCAATCTCGCTCCCGCCGATGTTCGGAAAGAGGGGTCTGCGTTCGATTTGCCCATGGCATTAGGCGTGATGGCGGCAACCGGGCAGATTCAGACTGAGAATTTTGAGCGGATGTTGGTCTTGGGGGAATTAGCACTTGATGGGAATGTTCGGTCGGTGCCTGGCTGCTTGCCGATGGCAGCCATTGCGAAAGAGCATCAGTTCAAGGGCGTTATTCTGCCGAAGGCGAATGCGAAGGAAGCAGCAGTGATTGATAACTTGGAGGTTTATCCGATAGAGTCTTTGCAGGAAGCGGTCAATCACTTGAACGGAAAGGACACTATCCCTCCTTTCCAATACGACATTCGGGAAGCATTTGGCCAACATTCAGAATATCCCGTAGATTTTGTCGATGTCAAGGGACAGGAACATGTCAAACGGGCGATTGAAGTCGCCGCTGCGGGTGGACATAATCTTATCATGATCGGTCCTCCGGGTTCCGGTAAGACCATGATTGCCAAACGTATCCCGACCATTCTGCCGGATATGACGTTAGAGGAAGCATTAGAGACGACGAAAATTCATAGCATCATGGGACTGCTCGGAAACGATGTTCCATTGATAGTGACACGACCTTATCGTTCGCCCCATCACACAATCTCGGATGCCGGATTGATTGGCGGTGGCAAGTTTCCACGTCCCGGTGAGGTGAGCCTCTCCCACCACGGCGTCCTGTTCCTAGACGAACTACCCGAATTCCGCAAAAACGTGTTAGAAGTGATGCGCCAACCACTTGAGGATGGACGGGTGGCGATCGCCCGTGCCGCTGCGTCCTACACCTATCCCGCTAATTTTATGCTTGTCGCAGCGATGAATCCGTGTCCATGCGGTTTCTTCGGGGATCCCAGCCGTGAATGTCGATGTTCGCGACAGCAGATCCAAAATTACATCTCCCGCATTTCAGGTCCTTTATTGGATCGAATCGATCTACAGGTAGAGGTCCCGGCGGTCAAGTATAGAGATTTGGCAAGTGATTTTTCAGGCGAACCATCGACGAGTATCCGTGAACGGGTACAGCGGGCACGGCATATCCAGCAGGACCGTTTCACGCAAGCGCAAATCTACTGCAACGCTAATATGGAATCCCGCCACCTCCGCGAGTTCTGCAAAGTTGAAGATGCGGCGCAGGAACTGCTGCGCGTTGCTATTACGCAGTTGGGGTTGAGTGCTCGTGCGTATGACCGTATCCTGAAAGTCGCGCGGACGATTGCAGATCTTGCAAGCAGACTAACCATTGAAGCGGAGCATGTTTCAGAGGCGATTCAGTATCGGAGTTTGGACAGAAGTTTTTGGAATTGACAAAACATACGTACAGCTGAAGTTGACTAGACCTGAACGGGTAATTCGGGCACATATTGATATTCCGGCTGCGTCCTCTGCTTCTTCATAATTACAATAATCTGCTTCCAAGCCGTCAGAAGCCCTTTAGGGCAATGTGGAAGTTCGGTCTTGATTAACTTATGCAGTTTCCCGAGGTTGTAGCAGGGCACCGAAGCATACATATGGTGTTCGATGTGATAGTTCATGTGCCAATAAAGAAAGGTCAGAAATGGATTCAGAATTATGGTTCGGGTGCAGAGTCGGAAATCGGGTACATTGTCCGCAAGCCCTGCATGTTGGGTACCGTTGCATAGATATCGCAGCCAGCCGCCGTAGAATGGCGCAAAGGTGGTCAAGATTGGCAGCATCCAGAAGCCAAAGTAGAACGAGAGTCCTACAATAAGAATATGTCCCAAGAGAATAACACGGGGCCAACTAAACAGATGACGTCGCCTAGGTGGGTTCGATTCGGTAAACAGGTGCGTTTCCCAGTCCCCTGTTAGCCTACCGAAACTGAGACGGATGGTTGTGTAGAGGGTACTATAGAGTGTCCATGGGCTTATAACGGCATTCTTGAGAAAACCGTTGACTGACAATTCCACTGGCAGCACAACTTCAAGGTCGTCCGGAGGATGCAAGGTGTATTTGTGGTGTTCTCCGTGGCTTGCCGAAAACATACCATGATTGCGCCAGACGAGAAAGCAGAAAAATCGATAGAAGAATGTATTCAGGGCCCTCGTCTTGAAAACGCTGTTGTGAGAGAGTTCATGGGAACCATTACCAAGAAACGCGTAGAATGTACCGTGAAAAAATAGAATCAGGAACAGCACACCCAGTGGGAGCCTGCTTTGAGCATATATGGCGGCAGTTCCTGTCAGCACAACCAAACCCAGATGGCCGAGTACCTCAAGCCATCCTTTCCAGTCGCTGCGTTGATTGAGGGACTTGAGTGTTTCACGGTCTAATCGCGATCTGTACCAGGTGATTTTTCGTTTATTGTCGCCGTTATACATGGGGTACATTTCCTCTGGGGTTGCTAGTGCTTGTGCCATACGTGTGATTTCTAATAACAAGCTAAGAAGTCAAACCTACTAAAACGCCGCCTCAAAGAGATCCTGCATATCTGCTTCGGTGCAAGGGCGTGGATTGAATTTATAGCAGTGGTCGAGCATGGCATCCTTTGCAATTTTCGGAATTCGGTCCCATTTCAACCCCGCGATCCCCAGTCCCTTCGGTATCGCAAACTCTTCGTTCAACGATCGAATTTCAGCGATGGCAGCATCGGCGGCCTTTGCCGTTGACATGCCCGACGTATTAACACCCAGCGCTGCGGCGATGTCTGCGTAACCATCGACAGCATGAGATAGGTTGAACTCCATTACTGGTGGCAGTAAGATTGCGTTGGCAATTCCGTGCGGGATATTGGCTTCCGTCGAGAGTTGATGTGCAAGCGAATGCACGGCACCTAGTCCTTTCTGAAATGAGAAGGCAGCCATTGCGGAAGCGATCAACATTTCACCTCGCGCGTTGATGTCATTACCGTGGTGATAGGCTTGTCGGATGTTTTTACCGAGTATCTTCAAGGCTTGCAGCGCAACACCTTCGGCAATGGGGTGATACCGCGTCGCCACATACGCCTCAACGCCGTGCGTCACGGCGTCCATGCCGGTCGCTGCCGTCAAACCGGGCGGCATACCTACCGTCAATTCCGGGTCGAGTAGTGCGAGAGATGCCATATTATATGGCGTACTGAGCGCTCGCTTGCGATGTCCCTCCGTTGTGCGTCCTGATGTATCGGTGATAATCGAACCTTGCGACAGCTCGCTGCCGGTGCCCGCTGTTGTCGGTATGCAGATTAGCGCGGGAAGGTCACTGGTAATCCGGTCAATTCCACCCACATCAACGTAGTAATTTTCTAGCGGCGGTTCGTGTGTTGTTAGGATACGAATCCCCTTGGCGGCGTCCATAACGCTCCCACCGCCGACGGCAATTACCACATCGCAGCCCTCAGCTCGATAAGCCTCCAGCCCTTCGAGGACGCTAAGGTCCGTTGGGTTAGGTTGAACGGCGTCGAAAATTGCGGAATCGACCTGCGCGTTTTTCAACGGTTCAAGGGTTTTCGATAAAATGCCAGCGTTTGTTACCCCTTCGTCCGTAACAATGAATGGTTTGTTTCCGCCGAAAGTGTGGATATGTTCCTCTAAGTTTTTTATCGCTCCAGCACCAAATTGGATCGATGGGGGTAAGAAGTAGTTTACGATAGGTTGTTGTGCCATTTGTTCTCCATATTATAAAAATTTCATTAAGATATAGCGCGAGTTGCTAGGACGTGTTGACGTTTTGGTATTGCTAATGCTGATTTATGGGCATCCTCGACGAGTCGGGATCGGTAAACAGTGTAAACATCGGTCAATCTGGCAAATGTAGCGTTGGCGTACTAAGATCACAATCTAACAGATCGTGGTACAAAAGAATGCTTTGTTGGGTTTCACTGTATCACCAAGCAGGTGTTGTTGAATGACCAAGTCTCTATTGTACTTAATACAGATTCCCATTTAACCGTTCAACCCAACCTACGGGCTGTCTGATTGTTAGATCGCCTACTCTCTGACAGAACCGATATACAGGATATGTTCGGCAAAATCAACGATTGAGGGCTGATTGCTTGTTTCAATTACGACGTTGAGCCAGTTTCCCCACTTATCAGTGTCTTGAAGGGCATTGGTCGCTTCCCACAGCCCGGTTGACAATCCCTCACACCCAGCCATTTCCAGAGTATCTAACCCGCATGACTCGGCAAGCGTTCTGATTTCCTGGGCGCGAAAGAAGTGCCCCTTGACACTCCCTATCGGGATGTCTCCGTGCTCAATCAATTCCCTGAAAGATTCATCAACGAGGGTATCGCTGGAACGACTGAGCACGGTACGCAGCACTGCGAAAAATCCCCGCGCCCCTAGGAACAGTGGGGAGGTGGGTTTGGTCACACGAATCAGCTCAGTTACTGCCTGTTTTCGGTCCTCTGAATTGGTCAGATATGTCAGCGGATCAAGGCATAGGGTTCCATCAAAGCTATTGTTGCTAAAATGCGACAGATCGCGGACGTCCCCAACCAATAGCTCAGAGACAGTATCACTCAAAGTGTGGAATTCCGTCCGCAGTTTATGTTTCGCCAAGCGAATACAACCTTCGGACAAATCCAATAAGGTAACATCGTATCCTTGTCGTGCCAACTCAAAGGTATAGCGGCCGGGGCCACCTCCTGCGTCGAGAAGTTTGCCGGATTCGGGCAAATATTTCCGCAGATAGTGCGTAACAACCTCATACTCAATGCGGTGATAAGCATCCTTCTCTAAGCGGTTCCACTCACTCTCTGGATTTTTATTGTAATCTGTTGCCGGGGACGCAGCTTCTCGTGTCATGTTTCGTATTTCTCTTTCTTTCGCTTTTACTCCCTCAAGCTAGAAATCGGTATCCAGAGTCCACCGGTGCCTTGTGTCAGCAACTTTTGAAAGGGTTCATCGCGTCCAATAACGTTGACACTAATCTTTTCAGACTTCAGTTTCCGTAATACTTTTTTCGGTGAATATGACCCACTTACATATTCATCTGTGACTAAGATGAATCGCCGCTCTGCCCCTCTCCGAAATTTTACTTTGGCTGCTGCTTGGACGAGTGCATCGAGTGCTTTTTCCCCACCTCGGCAATGTATGGCAGCTAGTTTCTTTTTTATCTCCTGAATCGATGTGGTTTGGGGCGTTACCTGAAAATCCCAGCCCAACAAGGAGAAACTGGTACCATCTCGGAATGCCACCAATCCAACGGTGAAGTCTAAGTCTGCCGACTCAAGGAGATCGGTCATCTGATTCAGATGATTGCGCACCGCGTCGATATCATTCCGCATACTTTTACTGGCATCAATGACGAACACGATATCAATGCTATCACCTCTGCGGGTTTTCAGGAGGTGATGCCCAATTTTGACGAGTGCCACATCTGGTTGCGTCAAGTGGCTAACCTCAGAAAGCATCGTCTCGTTTTCTAGACCGAGTGAGACCCGCGTCTGTACGCCCCCGCTACTGCGGACTAACCCACTGCCGCGCCGCCCCTCTCCTCTTGATATTCCTCGATTTGATGGCGCTAAGGAAGCGTCGCCGAAGGGGGTACGTGCTGTTGCTAATGGAATAGATTCTTCTGTCAACATGGAAAATGATTGTTGAACTGGTTGATTCTGGGCTGTGGCTGTGGCAACTTGTGGCCGCGGCGGGTGGGGCACCGGATTGTTCGCGATCATCGACTCCGACTGAGGCACTGAGACATTGGGAGTCGGGAAGACGTGTAGGGGCCGCTGCATTTTTCTTGGCACCGGTGCCCGAGGCTGTGAGAGAATTTCAACCTGAACATATAACTCGTCCTTCGCCTGTTTCGGCTCTCTTTGAACGGTATTCAGCGTCCCCATGCAAATGATATGCAGTATCATTGAAAACAGAAGTGCTTTTGATAATTTTCGCTTGCTCTGCGTACGCTGTTTCATCAGATCACATCCTTTGATTTTTCAATCCAGCGTTTTCGTCTTCAACTGTACCACACCGCTCACTACCCCGTCAAGTGGAAAGAAATGTTCCGTGCCTTATGGACCTTCTTCGTTAAAGCGGCGTAGAGGTCGGGCGGGAAATTCTTGATACGGATATTTTGCCAGTGCCGTTTCGTCAAGCGATAATCCTAACCCGGGTGCGGACGGCAACTTGATGTAGCCGTTTTCGACCTCAATCGGGGGCGTCGAAATTTCATTCCCTCGCTCAGTGAAGTTGACAAAGTATTCAGTAATAAGGAAATTAGGCATTACTGCACAGACCTGCACCGTCGCTGCCAATCCAACTGTTGTGCTGTTGTAGTTGTGTGGCGACATGACGACGAGATACGGCTCCGCCATGGCTGCAATCTCTTTGAGTTCTAAGATGCCACCACAATTACAGACATCCGGGTTGAGGATATCAGCAGCACTCTTTTCAAAAACTTCGCGGAATTCGGCTTTTGTGTAGAGTTCTTCGCCGGTGACAACCGGCAGGTTAATCGCACCCCTGACTTCCGCTAGGGCATCCAAATTTCGGGCGGAGACAGGTTCCTCGTACCAGAACGGTTGAAACTCTTCCATCATATTTGCGAGACGGATGGCGTGAATCGGTGCAAGGCGGCGATGGATTTCGACCAGCAGGTCGATGTCAGGCCCGACAGCTTCGCGTACCGCTCGGACGCACGCAACAGCCTCACGCTCATCGTCACGACTGATGTGAGTCCGCCATGGATTGGGAAGCGGATCAAATTTCATTGCAGTGAATCCTTGTTCGACCAATTTTACAGCACGTTCAGCGCGTTCCTCAATCGTGCTGCCACCCCAACCGTTAGCGTAAACACGAATCTTGTCCCGACATGCCCCGCCCAACAGATTGTAGACAGGTGTATTCAGTGCCTTCCCCGCGATGTCCCATAAAGCGTGCTCAATTCCACTTATCGCGCAGTAGAATTCCATTGAGCCGCGCTTGCCTGCGAAATCGTGATATGCCATGAAGGTAAAGTGCTTAATATTGAAAGGATCCCGTCCAACGAGGTAACGTCCAAGCTGCTGCACGTGGATCTCAATGGTACGGTCACGGTCGGCTTGTGTGTAACATTCGCCCCAACCGTGGATGCCTTCATCCGTTTCCACCTTGACGAACAACCAGTTTTTACCGCCGCCGGGGTGGACGAGGAATGTTTGAACGTCTGTGATTTTCATTCGTATGTTTTCTCCTTATTCAGTGTTTTTCTCACCGTTTGCTAGGGCGCGTTGACATTTTGAGGCTGTTGATTCAGCAAACGCTGTAAGCATCGGGCAAGCTGCTAAATGTAGTAGCGTTTGTGGACTCAGATCACAATCTAACAGATCGTGGTACAAAAGAATACTTTGTTGGGGTTCACTCTATCTGTCTATAAGCAGATGTTGTTGAATGATCGAGCCTCTATTAGATTTGATAGGGATTCCCGTTTAACCGTTCAACCCAACCTACGGACGGGTAAATGTCAACACGCCCTAGTTATTCCTTTATCAATCATTGACCTGCACGTTATACGGCATTACCAAAAAGGTCCGGTTCTCTATGATGGCGTCTGCAAGCGTGTGAAATTTCCAGTCCATTGGGGAACGGCTTAACCGTACTGTGCGGAAGGCTTCCAGCCACTGTTCCCACGCGCCCTGCTGCGGCAATCGAATGAGCTGCACTTTCCTTCGCGCTAGCCCTGCCTTTTTTCGAGCAATTGAGAGCGCGAGGTTTAAGCCGCCCAGTTCATCAACGAGGCCAATCTCCTTCGCCTGCTTGCCTGTCCAGATTCGTCCCTTAGCGATCTGATCGACTGCCTCTTTTGTCATACCACGGCCCTCCGCCACCTTACTGATAAAATCTTCATAAATCTCTTTAATCTGTGCCTGGATAATTTCGCGCTCCTCCGGCGGATAATCGCCGTAGTCGGTGTAAAAATCGGCGTGTTTTCCGCGTTTGAGAACCTCTTTGTGCAGTCCAATCTTGTCGTAAAGCCCCTTGAAGCTATATTTGCCAGCGACGACACCAATTGAGCCGGTGATAGTGCCGGGTCCGGCAACGATAACGTCCGCCGGTGCAGCGATGTAGTATCCGCCAGATCCGGCGACATCGCCCATAGAAACGACTAACGGCTTGACATCTTTAAGCCGTATCAACTCACGCCAGATCGTGTCGGCGGCGATGACCAACCCTCCAACGCTATCAATTCGCAAGACAACCGCCTTGATCGACGAATCTTTACGGACATTTCGGATGGCACGGGTGATGGTAGCCGATCCCATCGTTTTGGTTCCCGTGAACGGATCTGTAAAACTTTCGCCTGTCATCATCATGCCTTCTGCCTCAATAATTGCGATTTTTGGCAACGGGACTTCCCAATCATGTTCATATTCAATGATACCCAGATACCGGTGTGCTTTGATTAACTGGCACTCTTTCCCTGTGAGATCTTTCGCTATCCCTTTGAGTTGATCGCGATAGGCGAGTTGGTCAACAATGCCGTGCGCTAACGCTTGTTTCCCTGTGAAAGGTCCCTGATCAATCAGACGCTTAACATCGTCTTGGGTCCAACTCCGCTTACCCGCAATGGACTGTGTCAACTGATCGTAGAGATCATCAAGGATTGCGTTTTGTACTTCACGGTGTGCGTCCGACATCTCTTTCCGTGTGAAGATATCCGATGCCGACTTGTACTCACCGATATGTTCCAGATCTGCCCGGATTCCAAGTTTATCAAGCACACCTTTGTAGAACGAGATCTCTGAGCGTAACCCAATCAAGCGCACCTCGCCAGACGGGTGTAGTACAATCCGATCGCAGACCGATGCGAGTAGATAATTCCCTGTCGAACAGTTAGTCATATAACCGATCACCTTTTTGCCGCTCGCCCTAAAATCTAAGATGGCATCACGCATCTCCTGTAAACGACCGATACCGTAGCGACTGCCACCGATTTTGATCATAGCCCCCGCAATCTCTTTATCTCGTTTGGCGACTTTGAGCGTTTTTTCAATCGCGCCCATTTGCACGTCTAAGAAGGCATTGCGGCGGATGTGTCGGGTTGTATGAAGTGCTTGAGAAAGCGACATATATCCCACGGTTCGTTGATACTCCTGATTTTCGTCGAAACGGTTATACATTCCCAATCCAAACTGGCGGAAGTTGACCCCGAAACGGATATCAAAGCTGCTGTCGTCGTTTACACTGGCGCGCAATGCCGCCCAACGAAAGGGGCGCACCTCTACAGCGAAGTTAAGATCCATCCCCTTGACCTTTTCGACTTTACGGGCATCAACTGAAAGGGTTACACGGGATGTACTGGGCCGGATTGCCACTCCGAAATCGTAGGTTCTGCCCAGTTTTTCTCCATGGAAACGGGGGCGGTTCAGGTCCCGCGCAATGATACCGGCTGATACGTATCGCCGCCGAAACATCAAGCCCAACGACCACGATGTGAGTTTATCGTAGTTTTCATCATCGGAATTCACCCAACTATAGCCGGTTCCCCAATACAGTGAAGAACCAATGCCGCTGCCGCTAGAGAGTGTATATCGATTAAAATCAACCCCATCTTCACCGGTGGCAAACTCCATACCAAATCCCGCATTTGCTGCAGAAATGAACAAGGCATCGTCAACCCCGAACTCGCTTTCGGAGGCACGTAGGTAGGAGAGGTTAAATCCTCGTCGTCCTGCACCGAGGCCGGCGGGATTAAAAAAAGTGGCGAGCGCATCGTCGCTGATAGCAACAGAGTTAGAAGGCAAGGGGGTATTGACTTTGGGTGGCTCCGCAGCAGCAAGCTGCCAAGTAATCAGGAGTGAAAGGATGGTGTGGGCAAGCAGTTGTGTTTTATTCAAATGTATGTTCCCTGTTTTAGGTATGCCCATGTGCCAAAAATCCGCCGTCCACTGTCAGACAAGTGCCGTTGACGTAATCTCCCATTGGTGAACAGAGAAAAACTGCCGCCTGCGCGATGTCGTTTGGCACTCCGATCCGACGGCTAGGAATCGACGACAGGGCATCCCCACCAACGTCGCCTTGTGCTCGCTCACTTTCTCGCTCTGGAGGCAGCTCGCGGCTATCGATCCAACCCGGTGCAATCGCATTCGCTGTGATGCCGGTGTCTGCCAAATCGCGAGCGATGCTCATCATCAAGCGAATCACCCCCGCCTTCGCAACGCCGTACGCAGTATCTTCTTCCCAAACACGCACAGAATGTATAGATGAAATGCTGACAATTCGCCCACCGGATTTTTGGTTAATCATCTCTTTTGCAGCGCGTTGGCTGCATAGGAAGTATCCCTTCAAACTCACCGCCATCGTCCGATCCCAAACCTCCTCACTTATCTCCAGAAACGGCATATTCTCTGACCAGTAGGGGTTATTTACCAGAATGTCAATCCGACCGTGTTGAGCGAGGAATTCGTCGAATAAGGCGTTCACCGAATCGCTGTTACTGATGTCAGCGACCGTGAAGGTGCATTTGCGACCTGTTTCGCCGATAAGTCCAATTGTTCGATCTGCGGATTCGTCGTGTTCAATGTCGTTGAGTCCAATATCGCAACCGTTTTGCGCTAAGGCAAGAGCGATTCCTCGCCCAATCCCGCGCCGTGAACCGGTAATGAGTGCTTTTTTTCCCTCTAATAACATATTGAGTTCTCCTATGGATTTTAAGATATGGGATTCACGGATCCGTTTGGTTTGATCCTGATTTTCTACTTCGATGAAAATGGTAGCTAGGGCGTGTTGACATTTTGAGGTTGGCAATTCAGCAAACACTGTAAGTATTGGGCAAGCCGATAAATGTAGCGTTAAGATCACAATCTAACAGATCGTGCTACAATGCGGATTGGAGATCACAATCTAACAGATCGTGCTACAAAAAAATACTTTGTTGGGGTTCACTCTATCTATCTATAAGCAGGTGTTGGAGTGATAGCGCAGTCGTGTTTGATGGTTCTATTTGGCGCGCGCGCTCCATCGCCGATATAGCAAGATTTTTTTGACCGAGGTAGTAATAGCACGCAGCTCTCAGCGCATAGAGATCAGCGTCCGATTGATAATCGTGTCGAAAGAGGGTTCGACGATCCCCCTGTAATGCATTGTCGATGGCACGGAGTGCGATTTCAAAATCCGAGGCACTTTCGCGGCGGAGAAATAGCGTATTGGCTAGCCCAATCCACGCATCTGCGTTGGAAGTGTCTGATCGGATGGCAGTCTCAAAAGCTCTTTGCGCCTTCATAAGAACCTCTGGAGCCGTTGCAGGTGCATGTGATGTGCTGAGGTGGGTCCAGCCCAAGCCGTTGTGCGCGTCTGCAAAAGTTGCATCCAGTTCAATCACGCGCTCAAAATGGAGAAGCGCAGCCGAAAAGTCCCCTTTAGCATAAGCAGTCCATCCGTCCATCTGTCTTTTTTCCACAACCGCGGTGTCGACTTCTGGATCATCTGAACAACCAAAGAACACCAAACAAAGGATTAAAACTACACTTATCCAATGATTCGCTTGAGGACCGAAAACACAATGCGTGAAAAGTGAAATCGATTTATTCATTGTGGACATGAATTTTCAATACCTAGCATTCGGGTTAGCATAGCATTCCCCAGATTGAATTGTCAACCGCTTTTGTCACAGTTCATAGGGCAATCGCATCTGTTTAGGAATTAGGCGGTTGATCCATTAGAAACTTGGAAGGCCCTCTGTCGTAGCGTAGATTTGCTAATCTGCGGTCGATCATCCCGATGTATCGGGATAACTACGATAGGAAATAAGAGATGGTTTTGGCACTTTAAGGGTGTAGGTGCTGCACAATATTTACATGCGATTACCCTACCACAGTTCATCAATAACTTAGCGGAATAACAGTGAGTTTTACAAATTTCGGTGACAAACAGATCGAGCTATGCTATCATTGCACAAAGCTTAATTCCTCAACCATTCTAGGTGAGGGAGGGTGCGGTTGGAAACCGCACCTACCGGCTTGGATTGAATTAATTCCTCAACCATTCTGGATGAGGGATGCTCATACACCCCATAGAAAGGTAACGTCTTAATGATTCGGCGCAGAAAAGATAACCGTCAACTTTGGTTGCAGTTCCGCTTTATATTCTATTTTACCATCATTGCCTTCCCACTATTTGCACAAACGTCATCTACCCTTCGTGGTTTTACAGCTGCCCATTCAATTGAAGAAAAAAAATATGAAGAGGCGTTTAAGCAGCTTATCTCACCGGAAAGATGTCGACGAGAATTACGGTATTTAACAGAAGAACCTCACCTTGCCGGGACGGAGAATAGTTACAAGATCGCGCAATACCTCCATGATAAGTATCAGGAATACGGATTGGACGCGCAGATCTATGAATACGAGGTCTATCTACCGTACCCAATCGAAGTTCGTGTCGAGATGATTGCACCGACGCATTATCTCGCAGTTGGAAAAGAGGATAGCTGGAAGTGGGATAAGGATTCCTACGAAACGAATATTGTAGCAGGCTATAATGCTTATTCGCCGGACGGTGATGTGACTGCCGATCTAATTTATGTCAACCGAGGGTTGCCCGACGATTATCGGAAATTAGCAGAGCTGGGGATTTCGGTGGAAGGCAAAATCGCTATCGCAAGATATGGGAGTAGCTATCGAGGAGTCAAGGCAAAGATTGCAGGGGAACAGGGCGCGGTTGGTTTGATTATCTATTCGGATCCGGCAGACGATGGATACATGAAAGGCGATGTTTACCCACGTGGTCCCTGGCGATCTGCCGATGCGATTGAGCGAGGGACAGTGAAGTATATTTTTCAGCACGCCGGCGATCCACTGACACCGGGCTGGGCATCGACCAAGGAGGCACATCGTATCCCAATTACAGAGGCGACGGATCTCCCGCATATTCCTGTCGCGCCGTTGGCGTATCGGGATGCAGAACCGTTGCTCAGAGCGCTAGCGGGACCAAACGTTCCTAGAGGCTGGCAGGGTGGATTGCCTTTCGCATATCATATTGGTCCGGGACTCGCAAAAGTTCGCCTTAAAGTTCGCAGTGAACATAAGAATCGCCCAATCTACAATGTAATTGCAAAACTGAAGGGGACAGAAAACCCGGATCAGTGGGTGATCCTCGGCAATCATCATGATGCTTGGGTTTACGGTGCTGCAGATCCGAGTAGTGGTACTGCTAGTCTTTTAGAGGTTGCACGTTGTCTGGGACAACTCGCAAAGGAAGGGCATCGCCCCAAACGTACCATTGTCTTTGCAAGTTGGGATGCGGAGGAGTTCGGCATCGTTGGTTCAACTGAGTGGGTTGAAGATTTGAAAGCTGAACTTCAAGAGAAGGCGGTGGCGTACTTGAATGTCGATACTGCGACAACGGGGACGGAGTTTTATGCGAGCGCGGTGCCCTCACTCAAGCCGTTAGTGAAGGAGGTAACACAAGCTGTTATGGATCCACAGACCCATCAAACAGTTTATGAGGCGTGGAGGCAACATCAAGAAAATTATGTCCCCCGGGTTGGCAATCTCGGCAGCGGTTCCGACCACTCTCCCTTTATTGGACATCTTGGCATTCCGTCCATCAGCATGGGGTTTTATGGTCCCTATGGTGTCTATCACGCTATGCAGGACACCTTCTATTGGATGGAGCGTTTCGGTGATCCAACGTTTCGGTATCACGTGGCGATGACACAAATCTGGGGGATTATGGCGTTACGTCTCGCAGATGCAGATATTTTGCCATTCGACTATGCCGGGTACGCTGACGAACTTCTAAGCCAGCTAAAGGCACTGCAAAACGAAAATAAAACTAGCACGATTACGAAGGATAGACCGGAACGACTCCGGGCGTTACTCAGAGAGTGGGAAATAGTTGCAGCGGATCTCCAGAAGGACTTCACCGCACGGCTCGAAAGTGGAGAGCCAGTCGATACGGAAAAGATTAATCGCAGTTTACAGAGCTTAGAACAGATCTTAACCTCTGAATCAGGATTGCCGCTACGTCCGTGGTTTAAACATCTGGCTTATGCACCTGGGCTCAACAGTGGATATGCTGCAACCATTTTTCCGGGGATTCAGGACGCGCTTGAAATGAACGACGAAGAACAAGCGTCAATCGAAGTAGATCGGTTGGCAGAGGCGTTCCAACAGATGATTGAGGCACTAAAGCAAATTGCTGATGTAAGCGATAACTTGTGATCTTTAAGCAGGGGCTAATCGTGAAAATGCGCCCTCCTTATGATCGGTGAGGGCTTCGTTGATTGCATGTCGGGCGATTCCGGCAAGCACAGGGTTGGTAGTTTGATAGTAAGGGAGGGCAATCAACCCGAAAGACAACGCCCAGCCACGACCTCGCGCCCAAGTCGCGTCATCAACCTGTAGCACCGCACGGAATAACCCCCTGTTTTCGGCAGACAGGAACACCCATGCAGCCATCACGTCACATGCTGGATCGCCCACGCCTAGTCCCCCGAAATCGATAACGGCACTAAGCCTCCCCTGCTGGACGAGCAGATTTCCAGCGTGCAGGTCTCCATGTACCCAGACGGGTGCCCTGTTCCACGGTGGGGTTTCAATGGCAGCGTCCCACGCTGCGGTCACTTCGTCGGTATCGATCACATCATGCAGGGCTGCGATTGCGTCGCGAGTCTGCTGGTCTCGCATCGCCAGGGGTACGCCGCGGTAAAAGTTGTGCTCCTCCGGCGGCGGTCCCTCGGCAGCCTCAATCCCTTGTAGTGCGATTATGAATTGAGCCAAATCAGTCGCTGCTTGGTGTGGATCAGCGATAGGTGCGGTGGTCGCGTCTTCACCTTCAAGCCACCGATAGACTGACCAATGCCATGGGTAACCGCCGCTAGGTTTCCCTTTCGCAAGTGGAATCGGAATGTTGAGCGGTAAGTGCGGCGCAAGTCTAGGCAGCCATTTCTGCTCCTTATCGACTTGCCCGACAGCAGAGGGGATGCGAGGTAGTCGCACGACCATATCATCGCCAAGCCGATAGAGTGCGTTACCTGTGCCGGCGGAATGGGCAGGCTCAATGGGCAAATTCGCCCACTGCGGAAATTGTGTGGTGAGCAGCTGGACGACAAGCGATACATTGGTATCTACCTCGTCGACATGCATTTTGCTAGTAGACATATACCCTTCACATAATACGGGACTTACGCAAATTTGGCACATGGGAATAGATTTTTGATTTTTAACCCCCTAAATCCCCCAACCCCCCTAGCCCCCCTTATCAGCTTACTATTACCCACAAGTAGAAGATGGTAAACTTTCCAAAAGGGTATTGGTATTTGGTTGATAGGCAAAAGTCGATATGATACATTTAATGGCATTGGTAAAGGACTATACTGATTCCCCCCAACTCAATAGGAGTCCCTGATGCCTACTGCAAATAGTGAGTTAACTCCCTGTTGGAGTCAACAGGAGTTTGAGATGCTTGATTTAGGCGATAAACGTCTCACTCAGCGGCTGATTACTGTCGCCTCGGCATTGTCAACCTCCCCGCAATCGGCTATTCATGCTGCTTGTGAGGATTGGTCAGCGACCAAAGCGGCGTATCGTTTATTTGATAATGAGCAGGTGACAGCGGAGAAAATCCTATCCCCTCACTTTCAACGAACAGTTGAACGGTTGAGTGACCACGAGCGTGTATTTGCGATACAGGATACCACCTATCTCGATTACACGCATCACCCATTGACTGAAGGGTTAGGACCGATTGGCACCAAATCTCAGCACATCTATGGGTTTGTCAAACACACCACTTTAGTGGTAACGGCATCGGGACTGCCGTTGGGGTGTCTGACCGATGCCGTTTGGGTTCGGGACGCTCCCAAGCGAAACCGTCGCAAAGCCAATACGCCGCTGACGGAAAAAGAGAGTTACAAATGGATTGAGGCGTTAAATCAAACCCAAGTTCACACCCCAGATGGCGTGGAGGTGATTTCCATCTGTGACCGTGAAGCCGATATTTATGAGTTTTTTATCCAAGCCAAAGACACGCCTTTCGTTATCCGAGCGGCTCACAATCGAAAGGTTGATGATGAAACCGGTCAACTCCGGGCTTTAGTTCAAAGTCAACCCGCTGCCGGTGAACAACTCGTCAAGATTCCCGCTCGGGGCAATCAACCCGCCCGACAAGCCACGGTCAGCATTCATTTTACAACAACAACACTGCTTCCCCCTTATCGACACCCGGCATTACCCCCACAAGACCTACCCCCGGTTGACGTGAGTGTCATCTGGGTGACGGAAGTCAATCCACCGGTGAAGGCACCCCCGCTGGAATGGCTGTTAATTACTAATGTCAACGTCAATGATTTTGACCAAGCCAGCCAACGGATACGATGGTACAGTCTGAGGTGGCAAATTGAAGTCTATTTCAAGGTGCTCAAATCCGGCGTCAAAGTCGAACACTGCCGATTGCAAACCAAAGACCGGCTCTTACGATATATTGCCCTCATGAGTGTCATTGCATGGCGGCTTTACTGGTTGACGATGTACAATCGTCATGCGCCTGACGCTGAATGCACCTCTGTGTTGACTGATGATGAATGGAAAGCACTTTATTGTATAACTCATAAGACAACCGCTTTGCCAAACAAATTACCCACCGTCGCTCAAGTCACCGTTTGGATTGCAAAACTCGGTGGCTTTTTAGCACGAAAATCTGACGGCGTACCGGGCGTGACTGTCATCTGGCGAGGGTGGCAGCGGTTGAATGATATTTCTGACGCATTTACCCTGTTACACAACACATGAACCAACCATAACCATTAACATTAACACTGATGAAAAAACCACCCCTAGACTTATGGGTAATAGTAAGCCTTGTCAGGGGGGAAACCTTTGTCAGGGGGACTTTGGAAACTCAGGGGGACTTATGAACGCGCTGCGTAAGTCCTAATAGTGGTGTAATTGCTTCCTACAACGCCTTGCTTCCCTGTATAAATGTCGCGCAGATTCTTGCGCCGGCGGTGTGAGCATAAAATGAGATGGGCCCAACCCACCCAATTTCGCAACACGGGTAGCCACGAACTTTCATATCTTGGAGACAACGGAGAAAAAGGACTTTCCCGATTCCCAAGCCGCGCAATGATTCTTCCACGCCGGTAGGTCCGAACCCACCGCGAAACATCGTTACATCGTAAGTAGCGAAACCACGGATGTTATCTCTCGAATCAAGGGCTACAAATGTCGTTACTGGGGTATTTTTCAGCGAATTGCAGGCTTCTGTTGTCCAATTTTGGCTCCAAGTTCCCAACATCCATTCGTAAAATGTCTGCTCCTCCTCGTGCTCCAATCGCCTCATCTTGAAGCCTTTTTTCGCTAGTTGCGCCTCCGCCTGCGCGGTGTCAAAGTCGTTTGCTGTAAGGTCTACCTCCATGTTGTGGACGTAACGTTCAGCGGTGTAGCCGTGCGATTGCAGAAAGCAGAATGCTTCGGTATAGCGTGGGTCTAACCCCGGCATGAAATAGTACGGCGAGGAATTCAGGATACGCACTCGTTCTGCACCACCTGACCGAAAAAGTTCTTCTATCTCCGCTAACATCACGCTCCCAAACCCTGATCTGCGATACTCCCGATCTACAGCAAAGAGTTTCAGCCACGCCTCGTTTCCACGCAACACACCAACCATAAAGCCGACTGTTTTTCCGTTGTCTCGTAGGAGAAAGCCGTGGTCGGGTGTATGGTCGGGGTCGTCGAAAATCCGCTTGTGCAGAATCTCCGCCTCAAACTGACCTGAATGAAATTCAAAGCTACGGTTACAAAAAGCAGCCAATTCCTCAAGATGCTGTGGTTGAAGTTCGACAAAATGTGGCATTAGATTTTCCTAGTGATACGGGGCATCCATAAGTTGGTTTCAATCCCCGATGAATCGGGACAAGCCCGATTTTATCGGGGCGTCGTTCCAACGCAACGATATCGGGATCGGCAAACGCTGTAATCATCGGGTAAGCTGCCAAATGTAGCGTTCCGACGGGCTGGGATTGATTTGCGGACTAAGATCACAATCTAACAGATCGTGCTACAAAAGATTACTTTTACCAACAGAATCTAATTTCGATTCGGGGTATAATCCAATAGATTTGCAAGCTAAATCTCAGGGAAGACGTTGCAGCGATCGGGAGCTGTCCAGAGATTGGGGCCATCTTCTGTGGAGATGTGGGCACTCTTGCGAAATTCTTCAAGGACCTGATGGTCATTTTGAGTTGTTTCGAGTGTGTGTAGCACCGTTTCACCGGACCAGTCGGCTCTGACTTCGGCAAGGAGTTCATCTCGAATCTCCGAATGAGCGGCATCATTCGCAAGGTCGTTCCATTCGCCGGGGTCGGTTTCGATATTGAACAGTTGGGGATGATCGTACCCATGATAATAGTTCAGTTTCCACTCCCCACGGCGAATCATCCGAGCTGGGGGATCGTTTTGGAGACCACCCAACTCTGCGAATGCGGTATTGTGCCAATCGGGAACGTTTCCATCGCCAACCAAAAATTTTTTGAGGCTGCGTCCACGCGCCCCAAACATCGGTTCGCCGCCTGCGAGGTCAACAAGCGTCGGACCAATATCAAGTAGGCTCGTAACATCGGAGATTGTCCGACCTTCGGCAAATTGTCCGGGCAACGAAAAGATGAGCGGCACACCGACGGAGTCTTGATAAAAACTTGACTTCCACCACATCCGATGCTCCCCTGCCATTTCACCGTGATCGGAGGTGTAGATAATCAGTGTGTTTTCGCCAAAACGGGTGTCCGCTAAGGTGGAGAGCAGCTTTCCAATCTGTTCATCCATGAATGTGACTAGACCGTAGTATGCGGCACGCGCGATTCGTACCTGTTCGTCTGTCAGTTCATCTACGCCGCGGTGTTCCCGCCACGATTTCATGAACGGGTGAAGCGAATCGTGATAGCCTTGAGGTAGTTGTGGCACATCAATTTTCTCAAGATATTCGTCGAAAAGCCGTTTCGGTACAATGAAGGGGCAATGCGGCAGCACGTATCCAACCGTCATAAAAAAGGGGCGATCCCCCGGATTTTTGTCCAACGATTCAAGAAATTGGCAGCCCACCTCCGTTACATCTTCATCATAGCGGGTGTAGGCAGTGCGTCCGGGACCCGCAACCTTGACACCGGCGGCGGTTTGACCGGTTGTGTAGCCGGGGATATGCCCCAACTGCGGGCTGATATCTCCAATAATCCGTCGTTCAAAACCGTGTCGTTGGTCGGGACCGTTAAAGTGCATACGACCGCACAAGGTCGTTTCATAACCGGCATTGACAAGGTGATGGACGAAAGTGGGAATGTCGGATTGGAGGCGGCAACGATTGGTCCAAACACGGATATCCGAGCTATGCCGACTCGTCAAGAATGTCATCCGTGAAGGCACACAGAGGGGATTGGCGCAATGGTTGTTGGTAAAGCGAACCCCACGCTCCGCCAACCGGTCAAGTGTCGGAGTCCGCACAACTTCTTCTTCAGCACACCCAAGGAAACGTGGACTGTGCTGATCTGACATAATCAGTAGAATGTTTGGTGGAGTTGTCATGTCAAGACCTCAATTTGAAGATGAACCTTCGGGGGGTGGGAGCTTTCATCAAACAGCATCTTCCGTTAACACGAACCGCTCCAGCGCTGCTGCGACGCCATCCGTATCATTTGAGGAGGTCACGTAGAATCCGTGTTGTTTAAGTGCTTCGTCCGCATTCTCCATGATCACGCCTGTTCCGGCGAATTGCAGCATATCCAGATCGTTATAGTTGTCGCCTATCGCGAGGATTTCCGACGGGGTTATCCCCATCTGTTCGGCAAGGTAGCGTAACGGCAGATCTTTGCCAACCTTCGCGTGTGAAAGACCGAGAAAGGCGTGTCGTCCGTTATTGATGATTACAAGGATTGGTTTGACCTGTCCATTTAAGCGCGTTTGAAAAATTGCAGCGACCTCATGCGCCTTTTCTGCGGGGACGACAGAGATAACTTCAATCACGTCGCCCGGCAGGTCGGTCGCAAGATTGTCGACCCATCTCAAGTGAGCTGCATTTTCCTGAAGATAGCCACGTTCCCAGTCATCAAGTTTATCGCCGTAGTCCTCAACAAAGAGATTTGCTGAATCTTGCGTGCCTTCAAAAACAACGGGGCGGAGTCCAAGTTCCTTCGCGATCTGGACGACCTGTTTCGCAACGGCACAAGACAGCAGTTGATGGTGGAGGAGTTCGCCGTTGAGACGCTTGAGGATTGCACCGTTATGTGGTGCCAACAGCAACTCTGGGAAATCAAGTTGTGAAACCCTCGGTTTTGCTGTGATGAAACGCCGTCCGGTTGCAACGACGATGGTTGCACCGGTTTGGGCAACGCGATGTACAACCTCCTTTGTACGCTCCGTAATCCTTCCGTCCGAATCGGCAAGTGTGCCATCAATGTCCAAGGCAATCAGTTTATATTTTGTCATGATTAACTAGCCTTGTTGAGCAACTCCGCCTGTGCGGTCAACACCGTTTCGACCGACAACTCTTCGTCCCCTTTGGCGGTGCTACATTTGGTGCCGAGGAATATCGGTTGAGCACTTGATGCTAGCACAGAAGCACAGGACATCGCATCTTCTTCAGCAAAGCCACTCTGGGGATCGAGGTGCGAATTGTGGGAGTCCGTGAATCCATCCGCAGAAGGACCCGCCCCGGACAGAATAACTCCTGACAGCGGCACATCCGATTCTAGAATCTGGCGTACCCCCGATAGCGGCACATCGCCGTTGACTAGCAGGCGTCCCCAGTTGACCATGAGCGCGATGGGAGCTCCTGATGCGCTTTCCCGATTTACGAAGGATAGGATTTGGATAAGATCGGTTAGTGTCAATGAAGCCTTCTTGGCTGCGGGAAACGGTATTGGATGGTCGGAAGGAAGGCTATCCGTTACTTCTACCGATAGCGTGGTATCCGGCAGGATAGAGGCAGCCAGTTGGTGCAGATCGGTCAAACTTTTATGGAATGCGATGGCGTGCGGGATAGTTTCGCCGGAGCGGCCGCCGGTGTGGACGAAGACATTGCGGACACGGATACCAGCCTCGGATAACGCCATACATTGCTGCAATGATGAGCAGGCATCCACCAATGCTGTTTGACGGGACGATTCGTCCAGTGAGGAGAGACCGTACGCGGGGTTTTTCTGCCCAGCGGTTGCCCATTGCGCCACAAAGGTTGCTACAATCGAAGCGGACAACTCGGTGAGTACGTCAACGACCTCCGGCACTACCGGCACACCCGCTAAAATTGGAACTTCAAAGGTGTTGATATTCCACTCTTCCACCGCTTTGCGATACCAATCCGCCTGTTCGGTTGGCGAAAGTGTTCCAACGATGGTATACGCGCCTAGAACTTTTTCGGTAATCATTCTGATGTCCTTTCTCAATAGGGGAGGGTCATGTGAGGAAGCGGAAAAATCGTAACAGACTCCCGCTTTTTTGTCAAGTTTTTTCCCCAGATCTTAGGGTTATTTAATTCTCCCATATTATTGTCTGAATCACGGATTAACGCGGATTAACGGATTACACGGATAAACGATGCTATTGACAGCTGGCATAAGAACGCGCAATGAATTGCGCTACTACAAACTGCGGGGCAAGTCCGATCCCATTCCGAGGACTCCGATGAATCGGAGGAATTTTCGAATTACAGGAGAACTAAACATCCCTAATATCACTGGCTGAACTGCTGGGCGATGAAGACCAGATCAAGAATGTTGACGACGCCATCGCCGTTGGGGTCTGGAGCGGATTTACCGAGTCCGTTGGCAACCTGAACCAGATCCAAGATGTTGACGACACCATCGCCGTTGACATCGGCAGGATTTGGGGCTTTGAGATAGATTTCGCCGTCGAGGTCGGGGAGCAGATGAGTTTGGGATGCAGTGTTGTTTCCCCTATCGGAGACGGGGGTCGCAGATGACGGCAGAGAGATGGTTTGGGCTTTCCCGCTGCGGTTATAGACCGCCCAGCCGTTGGTAAACTCACGGATAAAGAGTCCATTGATGTTTTGGTGGTGCTGGGCTTTGGGACCGACAGGACGACCGAGGTCGGCATCCCAGAAATCGTACCATATATGTTGATGAGCAGGTCCCCACACGTAGGGGCAGTCATCACAGACGGCTACCGCACCCCAGCCGGTATCGTACATCACGTACCCATCAGAATGGGTTAAGCTTAAGGTGGTGATGACGCGCATCCAGCGTCGGTTCTCTGAGCTATCTGGCGGTTCTGCGGGGATGCCCCACCCTTCGAGGCAGTTAATCTGTGGGGAACGGAGATTTTCGTCTGACCAGGACAGGGTACTTTCAATTTCGGTGAGACCTTCGTGGGTGTATCCGCCGGGAATACCTGTTAGATACTCGTAATCGCTACCGGTCTCCATGAAGGTGCCATTGACATACTCGGTATAGCGTGTCGCTTTGCTTCTATTGGTATTGATAAGTATAAGAAAATCATCGCGCGTTTGCTCGCGGACAGCGCGAAAAATGTTGAGGAACGCTTGGATAATATCTTCCTCGCTAACGCCGTAGATATGGCTTCCCCAAGCGCCATGATTAACAAACTGGTCTATCATAACACCATCATAAAGCCCACACCGCTCGACGGCAATGATGCGTTTTACAAGCAGGTCTTGGACTTCGGGGTGTAAGAAATTGATATTGGGGCTGCCGGTATCTCTTCTGATAATTTCGCCGTTTTCATCTCTCAGAAAGTAGTCAGAACCGGGGGGATACGACTCATCTGAATAATGACTGTGGAAACCAATGCCAAACAAAACGAGCATGTTAGGGTTTAGGGCAAATCGTTGTTGGTGGGTTTCACGCGAATAGGATAGATTGCCAGCTAGTGAAGTGGCGAGGCCATCGAAGGGTTCTGTTGGGTTTTGATCCCAATTGAATGAAAACCACACCCCAAAATCGAGATCATGAAGGGCAGCGCGCTGGTCGGGTGTCAGGTGGTCTAATCCAAGCGTTGAATGACTGCCGCCCCAAGCGAAGATCGAGGGGAAGTTGCGATTTTCCATACGCTCTCTGACCGGTGAAGCGATAGGGGGTAGATCACAGATTTCATCGTATTCAAACTCAATGAGATTTAACCCTTGGATGGGTGTGATGTCGGTGACAAGGTTTTCACGGATATAGAGAAACTCTAGATTGATAAGGTGAGCGAGGGGTGTGATGTCTTGGATACGGTTAATGGTAAGGTTTAATCTTCGGAGTTGTATCAGCCCTGCCAACGGTTCAACGGATACTACAGCATTATAAGCAAGGTCTAAGACCGTGAGTTTGGTTAGATTGGCAAGTGGGGTAACATCTTGAATTTGATTTTCCCATAGATGTAGGCTCTCTAAATTTGTGGCATATTGGAGTCCAGTGAGGTCGGTAATATCTCGTTGTCCAGCTTCTAGATTCGTGAGTCGCAGCATCTCTAATTGAGTAAGGGGGACTCCGTCAAGGAGAGAAAGTGTCTCTCGAATCGCTTGTCTTAAGTTCGAGTCTGGGACCTCTACGACAAGGTGCAGTTGGTCTAACCGACTGAGATCAATTCCTAAGTCCAGTTCAACACCCACAAGTTGAGCAAGCGGGCTAAAGTCACCAATAGGATTGTCAGCGATCCACAATTCCTTGAGATTTTTTAAGCCGCTCAACGGTGTGATATCCACAATCGCGTTCATATTCAGTCGCAATGTTTCCAAAGCGGTTAGATTCATAAGCGGAGCGAGATTGCTGATACGGTTGTTGCTCAGATCCAGAAAGGTCAACCGTGTTAATCCTGCAAGTGGGTTCAGGTCGCGCACTTGATTCTGAGAGACTGCCAGTTCCGTTAAATTGGTGAGGTTAGCAAGTGGCGTGATGTCAGTGATAGCAGGGTTTCCATTTATAAAAAGGTGTGTGAGATTAATGAGGTTAGCAAGCGGGGTGATGTCCTGTATTCGGCTACAATATAGGTCTAAGAACCATAGGTTGTTAGTCAACCCTGCCAACGGTTCAAGGTTTTCTATGGCGTTACCCCCAAGGTATAGGTGCGTAACGTTGGTAGCATATTCGATACCGGTGAGGTCAGTAATAGTTCTGTCTCTGCCGTCCAGCCAACCGAGTTTTAGCATATCCTGCTGTGTGATAGGCTCCTCTGGTAGGAGTGTAAGGAATTCCAGGTTAAGTTGATCCCTGATGGCTTTTTCAAGGTTTGGGTCGGGGATTTCTACTACCTGAGCAGATACGGATTGGGCAATCAAAAGGATTACCGCAACTAAGAAAGCGGGAAGGCGAGCAGACGGGAAAACGAGAAAACGAGAGGACGAGAATTTCATAGTAGTCCCTTTATTGAGTTCATGAGTTTATTATCCGTAGGTTGGGTTGAGCGGTGGGTGCGAAACCCCATTCAATATGCTAACAGTTCTTATCGGATCCGAAAACTCAATCCCCACCAAATCTGACTTGACAGCATGACACATTTTTGCTAAGATAACCTAAGTTGCTAGACAGTCTGGAGATCGAGTTCCCATAATTGACACATATCAGAAATAATCAAATTTACAACATACCTATCACCCTGCTCCGATAAATCGGTTTCGTTCCAAGAATCCCGATTTGTTGGGAGATTCAAAGCAACTGGGCTTGGGTCAATAGATTTACTGATGCTCTATACCTATCACCCCGCTGGGGCTTTATGGTTCCTGCAAATTGAAAATTCCTATTTATTGAGCTCCCCGCGCACCACAGATAACTAGGGCGTGTTGACATTTTGCTATCGCTAATTTGGCAAATGCTGTAATCATCGGCAAGCTGACATAAGTAGCGTTTGCGTGCTAAGATCACAATCTAACAGATCGTGGTACAAAAGGAGATTGTAGGGTGAGATTCATATCTCGACAAAACAGACAGCGTGGCGTGCAACAATCCGGATTCATTGCGCCAAAACTATCGCGCAATGTGCTTAGGTGGTGTCGATTTTGGAAAATCGACCTACAGAAATCCGAAGCTATCTCTGATATGTGACCAAAGGGTTGGGAGACCCAACCCCTAGGAAGGGGCATGTGTCTGTGTGCCCCCTTGATTGTCTGATTACGATGAAATGTCAACAGAACCTAGCAACTTGCGTTAGGATAACATCAATTTGTAATGGGCATCTCTACTCAGTGTGTTGCTATCAAATGGAATGGGGAGCCGGTGTCGGATTTTCATACAACTTCTTTATCGGGGCGTGGCAGGTTCGCCCAATTTCCGTCGGCATCTACGCCACAACAGAGAATGCTCTGCTGGTTCCATCCTTCGTGAGCGACTACATCTGTCGAAGCGTAGCGCATGGTCAACCCGCAACGGCGACGATTGGAGTTATTGCGTGGCGAACCGTGTAGCAATAGGTCGGAATGGAGGGAAATTTCACCGGCTTTCAACTCGATATGGACGGGTTCGGCGCGAATTTCTGTGGCTTCGGCGGTTCGGTTTAGCACATTGTCCTCGGCGGGATCACTGGTGTGGTGTTTTAATTCGCCGCGGCGATGGGATCCGGGGATAAACTGCATACAGGCGTTTTCGATATCCGCATCGTCAATGGCGAGCCAAACAGTGACAGTTTTAGAGGGGGTTAGGGGCCAATAATGTGCATCCTGATGCCATGAGACCGTTTTTCCGTCGCCGGGCATCTTGCAGAAATAGTGCGTTCCCCAGCAGACAAAGTTCGGTCCGAGCAGATCCTGGACGTATTCCAAAATGATCGGATTCACGACGAGGTCGTAGAGCCCTTGGCAGCGTTTGTGATAGCCGTTGATTGAGTAGCTATTTTTGTCAGGTTCTAGATTCGCGAGTAATTTATCGAGATATTGTCGGTTTACAGCTGTTTCTTCATGATTGAAGATGCGAAATCCTTTCAGGTAGCCATTCTGATTGTAAAACTCGATTTGTTCTTGGGAAAGCTGACGCGGATGCTCGCATTTGGAGGGGTAGAATCTCAAATCTCGATTGAGGTGGGGCCATGTGCTGTCGTTTGCCATAATTCTTATTACCTCTTTTTTTATAGGGATTTTTTTATTTTTAGTGAATCTTAGAATTAATGAGACACTGCCAATCGGCGAGGTTGGAAACCGCACCTACCGGGGGGCGAAAGCGGTTAGGAAACCGCACCTACCGTTCTGCCGTTTGGTAGGCGCTGTTTCTAACTGCGCCGATGCGGTGCGGTTGGAAACCGCACCTACCGGGGGGCGAAAGTGTCTATTCATTTTTAGAATCCACCATTAACGCAGGTTGCTAGTAGCCAGTTTTGTCGAGATGTGAATCTCGACCTACAATCGACTCTAAGTTTTTGGCACAAACGGGCGGGGCAAGATGCCCCGCCTACAGTTGGCTGCGTTAGTCCTATATATGCCACAGTATACACGATGCGGAATTAAATCGGAAGTGTGTTTTCTAGGACTTACGCATTTCAGGGAGGGGTAAGATGGCCTGCACACAGACTAATCCATTTCAGCATAGGTGGTGCGGGGCAAGATGCCCCGCCCACGGCTAGCTGCGTAAGTCCTGTTTTTGGAAATCCATAATGACTATTCAAGAATTTCAAAACCTGATAGAGCGGATCTACTACGACCGAGATGCTGAACGCGGTGTAGAGGGCACGTTTGTTTGGTTCACTGAGGAGGTTGGTGAACTTGCCAAAGAGATTCGGCGTGAACAACGGGATATCGAAAGGCTCCGCGCTGAGTTTGCGGATGTGTTTGCGTGGATGTCAACGCTCGCTAGTTTGCTCGGTGTCGATCTCACCGAAGCCGCAAAAATTTATGCCGATGGCTGTCCCAAGTGTGAATCTACGCCGTGCAGTTGTTAAACCATTTGGCAATGCTGCATCATTTCTCTAAAAAACGGGCGGGGTGACCCCGCCCCTACGATTTTTGCTGTTAAAGTAAATGGCAATGCTGCGTTATTTCTTTGGATTTTTGAATCAACGTATATTTTGAGAGATTTTTCAAGGAGGTCAGTATGGACACGGCTCCGTTAATTGAAGGACAGGAAAGTGTCTTAACCGATAAACAGAAGCAGCAGTGGAAGGAAGATGGCTATCTGGTTCTGAAAAGCATCCTGTCTCCAGAAGAGGTTGAGAACCTGACAGCCGTTGTTGATCAGATGTACGAGGCACATCTACAACAGCCCGATGTAAAACCGGACGCAGGACTGGATAGGCGAAACGTCATGGAGGAGCACGACATCTTTGTCGATCTGATGGATCATCCCGTGACATTTCCGATCGTGCTTGAGTTGATGAGCCCTTACATACACCTGAGTATGTCCGAAGTTATTGTCCGACCAACAGATCCCGAAGGCAAAGGGTTGCTGCACACAGATGGCGGTCAGGCTATGCGCCAGATACGGGTAAGTGAAAGCAGTCTGCCGTTCCAGATTAAATTCCAATATTTCCTGACCGATCTGCCTGAACCGGATATGGGCAATTTCACGGTCGTCCCCGGCAGTCACAACCGCCTTTTTCCGGAAGGCGGATTTGAGGAGGGCCCGTATATCCCCGAAGCGTTGCCACTATGTGTGGAGGCGGGCGATGTCGCTATCTTTCCCCATGCGATGTGGCACGGCTTTGTCGCAAACAGGTCGGATCAACCCCGCAAAACGCTGATTTACTGCTACGTCCATCAATGTATGCGGGCATTCGATTTTGAAAAGGCGTCGCCCGAACTGTTGGAGCGGTGTACACCTCGACAGCGACGGTTGATTGGGGACATCGGCGAGTGGAAGGCTGGTTCTTACTTCTATTCACCGCCGGATCAGGTGGAAGTGATGCTAGGAAACGAATCTTGAGATGAATATATCTCAGAATTGAAACCACAAGAGAGCGCAAAACACGAAGAACGTGAAACGTGATGCGTAAAACGTGAAAACGACTGGTTTATCAGCAAGCAGGGCGGGGGAACCCCGCCCCTACGATTTTTGTTCCACAGTTTTTTAAGATGAGCCAATCCCAATTTGGTGGGCTTAGTCGATATCTGCATTTGGTAGGATGGTGGCTTTGACGCAACGCATCGTCATGGCACATTGCACCGCCTCTGCTACTCCCGCTTCGGTAAAGGGAAACTCTGTTTGCATCCGACGCCAGGGATAGCGATCACGCGCTCGATCGAGCATGTCAATTCCTGCGGGGAGGTCGTTAGCGGTAATCCCCCAGCTTCCTACTAACTTTATGTCCTTGACGCAGATGCGGTGCCAGTTGGTTTCGATGGAGCCTGCATCGGTGAATTGCCCCATCTCTACGTAAGTTCCGCCGTCCCGAAGCATTTCGATCCCTTCTGGACCGGCTGAGGGGTGACCGCTGCAATCGATTACCAGATCTGCACCAAAACCGCCGACAATCTCGCGGACAGCGTCGATCCGAGCCTGTGCTGTCTTATGTTCCTCTATCGACACGGTAGCCTCCGCACCAAATTCACGGCACAGCGCAAGGCGTGGATTCTCTGGTGCGCCCACCATGATGACACGCCCCGCACCCATCTCTTTAGCTGCGGTAATCATTAACACCCCAATCGGACCGGAGCCTTGGATGACGACGGTATCCCCGAATCGGAAGCCGTTGATTGATGCGGCACGGTTGAGCGCGCGGATACAGCAGGCTAAAGGTTCGGTCAACGCTCCCAGCATTAACGACATGTCGTCCGGCAGGCGATAGATCTTCGTCGCTGGCAACATCTCTAAGTCAACATAAACCATCTCCGCCCATCCACCCCAGAGATGCGGCGGCTTGTCAAACGGCAGGTAGCGACCATAGTAGGTCGGGTTAAGGCAGCGGTTGGCGTGTTCCGGGTAGTGGGCGCAATAGTAACATTCTCCGCAAGGCATCAGCGGCGGCAGCATGACCTTGCTCCCAACTTCCAATGGATTGCCCATGAAATCGACTTCCAAGGCGGGTCCCTTTTCAACAATAACACCAGCCAATTCATGTCCAAGCGTAAAGGGCCAAGGGAGGGGCTTGGGCCAATGCCCCTTGAGGATATGTAGGTCGGTGCCGCATACCCCGCAGGCACCAACTTGGATCAGTGCCGCTTTGTCGGGCACATTGGGTCGGGGCACGGTTTGCATCTGGGGTTCTGCTCCGGGACCATCGAAGGTTGCCACACGTACTGTTTGCATACAGGACTCCAATTTTATCAGTCTTTGACACCACTTATGATTTCGGTGGACAATCGCCACAGTGTACAGTACAATTTAGAATTACCAAATCAGAATGTGAGGTGAATCATAATGCTTCTGACGGTAGAAGGTGCCTATCGTGACGGGGAAATTAAACTGGCAGAAATCCCTGAGAACGTCGAACAAGCTGATGTGCTCGTTATCTTCCTGAAAACAAAAAAGAATCCTAGAACTCCTCCGTTTTCAGTTAATCCACCGAAATCCCGAATAATGACCTTTGGTCAGTTCGCCGGGGAAACGAAAACTAATGAAGATGATTTCCGTCTGGCTGAGTGGCGCGGCGAACCTGAGTTTGAAGATGCGGAGTAAATATGTTGTAGATACACACGCAATAGTCTGGTTTTTCGCGGGTGATTCCCGTCTTGGACCAAATGCCAAGCAAATCTTATCCAACCCAGACAGCGAATTAATCCTTCCCATCACAGCTCTCGCCGAAGCATGTTGGATTATTGAACACGGTAGAACGAGCATTCCGAGTGTCACCGACTTCCTCTTAACGATCGACGCTGATCCTCGCGTAACTGTCACTCCACTTGACCGTACCCTCCTTGACAAAACCCTAACACTAACTGACATCAATGAGATACATGACCGACAAATCACTGTAACCGCCTTGGTCTTGATTGATCGTGGAGAAAGTGTTGCTCTGCTCACCCGTGACCAAAATATCCGCGAAACAGATCTTGTGCCCGTCATCTGGTAACTTGTCACATACAGAGAATACCCCTCATACGCATCAGGTGGGACAGGGACAAAACTCGATTTTCCATTCACCGGGGAATGATAGGTAGCACAATGTGCGACGGACGGTTACGGTCAAGATACACCGTATTTTGTGCCATGATGGTATGTGTATGTCGTCCCATCGGCTCACCGGTGTTTGGGTTGATGTCGAATCGCGGAAAGTTGCTGCTCGATATATCAACCCGAATCCGATGCCCTGCCTTAAAGAGATTGCAGATCGGTGGTAGGGCAATCTGTACCTGATAGACCTCACCCGGTTCCATCAATTTTTCTTCCTCCCAACCCTCCCGGTAACGGGTGCGGATAATAGAGTCAACGAGGTTCATGTGGTAACCGGCGGGATAGTCCTCGTTTGGTGGATAGACATCAATCAATTTCGCTGTGAAGTCGGTATCTACCGCCGAAGATGAAATCCACAACCTCACCTCCATTGCTCCCGTCACCTCAATATCTTCATCTAAGGGTGGTGTCTGAAACAGGAGGACATCGGGTCTTGCTGCGAGGGGGAGATACGGCGGTTTAGCCCCGACAATGCCGGGTTCCTCCTTCTGGTGCGCTGCACCGTCCATAATAATGCTGCGCATCCGCGCTCTAGGTGGCGTGTACTGCGATGCCATCCCCTCTCCCAACGCTACCTGTTCGTAGAACCCTGTGACGTTTGCGGCGATGGTCGGCACCGGATTGTCCGGATCGTGTTGGAAGCGGGCAGGTGAGTCATTTTCTCTCGGCATCTCCGTACTTAACCCGCCAGCCGTGTGGAAGTAGTAGGTAGTGTATTTCGTGCGAGTAAGGGGCCATTCCTTTTCTGATCGCCACATACCGCCGTGGTTCAAACGGCCTTCGCTGTTGCGTCTGCCATCGCCTCCGCCCATCACAAAGATCCGTACCGGTGGGTCATCCTCCAGCCCATTTGGGATATCCTTCAGCCAACGATCGAACCAGCGGAGACGTTCCTTATTGTATACCTGATCGCCCCATGCGGCGTAGGGACCGAAGTCGACATCACCCACGTATGAAGGACCCGTTCCACGCATAGCACCATGATTCCAAGGTCCCATCACCAAGCGTTGGGGTGTCTTGTTCTGCTTGTACATGGTCGTAAAGTAGTTTGTTGTAGCGACCGAGAAGGGATCGTACCAACCGCCACTGAAGACCGAAGGGGCATCTATGTGTCGATCAAAGTAACGTTCTTGATCGCAGCAATCCTGTTGCCAAAATTCATCATATTCGCCACGATAGTAGTAGTTGAAAAGGGTCTGCTCAAGGTTGGGAACTACCGCCAAAGGTGTGTGCCCCGGTTTGAACGGGGTTGAATAGACTAGCTCGCGCATACGCTCCATCGCTTGTGCAATTGAATCCTTCGCCACCGGATTGTCTCGAATCTCCTGTGAATCGTGGGCGTGTAGGAATAGTGCACCGAACATGTGGAGCGCCATCGCCCCACCTTCGCGCGCTTCGTGTGCGTAAATGTTGGTGGGTCCCACATCCTGCCACATTGCTGTCAGGTGGGGCGGCTGGTAAAGTGCCATCACGCTCTGGACAATCGCACCGTGTGAGCTGCCCACCGTCCCAACGCGCCCATTCGACCACGGTTGGGCGGCGATCCACTCCACGGTATCGTAGCCATCGTGCCCTTCAGTGGGGTTGGCTGTGTGGAAGTATTGTCCTGTGCCTTCGGAACGTTGGCGACCGCGCAGGTCTTGGATGACTGCGACGTATCCGTGCTGGGTAAAGAACTCAGCTACCGGCTCCACCCACATCTGTGGACTGTTCTTGTCGTATGATGTACGCCCTAGAATGGTGGGAAACTCCTCAGATACTAACTCCCCGTCAAGGGTGGGGCGATAGATATCAGTTGCCAATCGAACTCCATCGCGCATCGGCACCATTACGTCTTTAAATATAGCAATTCCGTATTTGGATTCTGATCCCTGCATAGTCACTATAGTCCTTCAGGATTTACGCAAATTTAGCACACGGGGAGGGTAGATTTTTGATTTTTAACCCCCTAAATCCCTCAACCTCCTAAATCCCCCTTGTCAGGGGGACTTTCCTATCCTTGTAGAAAGGGGTTCTCGCGCTTTTCTCTCCCGATTGTGGTACGTGGACCGTGTCCGGGACACACGATTGTATCGTCGTCGAGCTGCCATAGCTTTTCCCGTATCGAATCTAGCAACTGTTCATAATCTCCGCCCCACAGATCTGTGCGTCCAATACTGTCTTGAAAAAGCGTATCTCCTGCGAAAAGAATATTCTCTCCTTCGAGATTCAGACAGAGGCCACCGGGGCTGTGTCCGGGAGTCTCAATAACGGCCAGCGTATACTGCCCCCAATCAATTTTATCCCCCTCACAAATGTACCTGTCCACAGTTGGCGGTGCTGGTGCTGCGAGTCCAAACATTGTACCTTGCAGCCCCAGATTATCCAAGAGGATCTGGTCTGCTTCGTGGATAAGGACCGGTGCATCCATTTCCTGCTGAAGGGCCGCGGTTGCGGTAACATGGTCTAGATGTCCATGCGTGTGTATCAGGTATTTGACCGTCAACCGGTGCGTTTTCAACGTTTGGAGGATACCGGCTTCGTCTCCCGGGTCAATCACGACAGCTGCCTGTGTTTCACTGCAACCGAGAATCCAGCAATTTGACTCAAAAGGCGGAACACTTAGACATTCCAATATCAATTTCATTGGTTCACCCCAAGGGATTTTATCATATCAGTTTTTCACTTGTCTATAGCCATATCAACCCAAGTAGGTATTTATTGGCATTTCAATTTGGAAAGATGGAAGAAGAGGGGAAGGGAAGGAAGAATGGAAGAGGTATGGCTTAATAGAAGAGGGTGCTGCTTCTATTGAGAGGCAGCACCCTTCATTGCTAGCGTACTAGAACTGCCAGTTGCTGATTAATAAGTGCATCGCCAAACCCGAAATTAACGGTATTGTTACATTATCGTCTATTCCAGTGGGCAAGAGTTCGATCAGTGTTGCCACGAGTGCCCCAACGATTGCAACGACCGGGTGAAGCCCTATCAGCAGCGCAGCCGCTGTGCACACGATGAAACAGGCGAGGCTGCCCTCTAGGCTTTTTCGGGAAAAGAGTTTGATCCGTCCCCACTGTTTCCCGATTAACGCTGCAAAGAGGTCTCCCAAGGCGAGAAAACAGAGACAAACAATTGCCAGCGTTTTATCAAAGAGAAGTATGCAGAGAAAGGATCCGATAAGGTAGTATGTGGCACCGGTGAGTCCACCGCTCCGTTCTTGGGAACGCAACATAGGGGAAAAGATACGCACGAATATGCCCCGAAAGGCTGGAAGCAGTGCCTTGAGAAGTTCAATCCCAAGAGCGATGGCTAGAAGGACACCGACAGCGATAATGGCTGTGTGCCGCGTTGTGAAGACGTATAGGATAGGCAAGACTAATCCCAGAAGATGGATACTCTTGCGTCTTAGCTCTTGTGCCATGATATTATCGCCTACTTTCCACGAAGTATTTTTAGACGATTATATCATGGGCAAGAATTGTACCAACCGACACAAACTTCGGAAGATTGGAAAAACAGAGGGGTAAACTGTAACATCTATAGGACACGCAGCTAAACGGTTAAAGCCCTGTAGTTCGGCGATTCATCGCCGCTGGACACCGTTCAACGCCCGATGAATCGGGCAACTACAATCGAAGTGCGTAAGCCCTGATCTATCTGAAATAGGTGTCATTTACTATGCAAAGTTTACAAATATGTGCAAAATCTGCATATATAGTGAATCTTAGAATTAATGAGATACTGCCAATCGGCGAGGTTGAAAACCTCGCCTACCGGGGAGCGAAAGCGGTTAGAAACCGCACCTATCGGACCCGATAAATCGGGATCGAAACCGAGGGGCGAAAGTGTCTATTTATTTTCAGCATTCACCATATCACGCCGCTTCAAGCACATTTTCTGGGAGATTCTCTAATCGGCCCATCCAGTATCCGACATCAAATTTGTCATCCCCGATTAAGAATCGCCAAAACTTAATACGGTTGACAATCTCAAGACGGACATCATTACCGTACCACTTGTGATTTTTGCTCAGAATGCCCGGAATTGATGGGTCATCAATATCGTCGGTATTCCAGAGACATATCTGGCGCACGGTTGGATTCAGCCTCAACTTGAACATATACCGCATACGGTCGGTCTGATTGGGTTGGGCACAATGCCAGATACCGTGATGGACCACGAAGATTGTACCAGCTTTACATACGATCGGCAGCTGTTCTAGGAAGTTGTGATACCGAGCGACGTCCGACTCACAGATGCGGCGGTATTGGCTGCCCGGCAGAATCATCGTGCCGCCCATCTCGCGTGGCGTGTCGTGGGCAAAATAGAAGAACTGAATGTCAAAGTGCATACGGGTGTCAATGATCGCATCCGCATGCCAGTGTTGCCCTCTGTTATTATCTGCCCTGACAGTGTGGACAGCGTGGTGGTCGTAGAGCGGATCGGGGCCAACAAGGCTGTGGATCATCCCTTGAACTTCAGGGAGTCGAAAGACGGACCCAATGGGCGAGGATTGGGGCCAAATTTCGCTCAAGGGGACGCCTGCGGTTCCTCGTCCGATGCCGTGGTTTTCCATCTCGGCATGAACAGCTTCATTTAACTCCGTAGGAACCAACTCATCGAAGCGAAGGTATCCGTCAGCCACGAAATTCGCCATCTGTTTGGAGTCTAACAAATACTGTTTATCAATCATTGATTTCCTCCATTTTTTCGAGAATGTATTCAAATCTGAGATATGAGGTATGGTATTCCATGCCCGGATAGGCGGGGAATTGCTGCGGGAATTGAACTACGCGCCAGCCGTGCTGCATCGCTTCTACAACGGTATTATAGGGCGGTTTGTCGCTGTCGCCGGTTGTGGGATTCGTTTTTCCTGTTCCATCATACATCGACCAAGCGACAACATTGCTGTTCAAATCTGGTGTGTGCAGATAAAGCACAAGAATTTTTTGGCGTAACTGCGGCATCACACTACCTTTCAATATATTTTAAAACTTACGCATTTCAGCACAGCGCGGAGCAAGATGCCCCGCCTACGGTTGGCTGCGTAACTTCTAATATTTTCAAACATTTAGTCTATACGCCGAGAAGCAAGTACGTCTTCATTTAGCTTTGATCCCAGTCCGGGGAGATCCGATGGGATGAGTTCGCCGTTCTCAATCTGGAGGGGCGGATCGATTAACTCCTGTTCCCATGCTGCCTCTGGTGCGGTGCCGGCATATTCCATATAGGCAAGATTCGGTATCGTCGTGCAGACGTGAGCGGTCGCCCGTGCGAGCACGGGACCACACCAGTTGTGCGGTGCCATCTTGACTTCGTGAGCTTCTGCCATTGCGGCGACCTTGAATGTTTCAAGAATGCCCCCGTTATTACCTACTTCTGACTGAAGGAACTGGATGCCACTGTGGGCAAGGACTTTTTCTGCGCTCCGCCGTTCGGAGAGCAGTTCCCCTGTGGCAATAGGTATCGAAGTCGAATCTACGACCTGCTTGATGAGGTTGGGCTGATCCGGCGGATTAGTCGGTTCTTCAAAGAAGAATGGATTTAATGGCTCTAGTGCCTTGACGGTCATCAGCGCGCCTTCGAGGCTAAACCTTGCGTGTGCGTCAATCGCCATGTTGAAGTCTGCTCCAAGTGCCTCCCGCATCGCCGCGACCTCTTTGATGGCTCCGTCTAGCTGCGCCGTCTCTGGCGTACCCTGAATCCCATAGTATCCGAACGGATCCCATTTGAACATATCGAAGCCCATCGCTTTTGTGCGTGCTGCCCGTTCGACCCGTTCCTCGACAGTCTTGGCTTCAGCGAAAACACCGTGATTGGCGTAGAGTGGGATTCGCTCCCGGACTCGCCCACCAAGCAGCATATAGATGGGAAGCCCTGCCACCTGTCCCAAAATATCCCACAGCGCGATCTCGATGGCACTGACCGCCGCGAACCACTCCCAACCCGAACCACCCTGAGCGGCTCGGTTTAGGAAGGCTTCAATCTCCAAGGGATTAGTGCCTTCAAGCTCTCCTGACATTGAATCCACAAAGTCTCGAATCGCCAATGATCGTGCCTCCCCGGAGGCGTGGCATTCTCCGATTCCATCAACCCCTTGGTCTGTCCGAATTCTGACGATCAGAAATGCGTAGCCACGAGTGTTTGGCTTAATCAAAATCGGCTCTACCGAGTCAATTTTTATGGGGTGACTTGCTTTCGATATTGCTTCTGAATGAGGTACTTCCATCGTTTTCCCTTCCTTCAAGAATTGTACGAACTTGAACCATAGATGGTATTATATCGTTATCTGTTTGTATTGTAAAGTGTATTTTGCTGATTGGAGATCAATCGTCCTTGATACCATTCTCAGCCGCTGATATGATACCTCTCAAACCATTTAGAATTAATGAGACACTCTAAACCGGGGCGGTTTCCAACCGCACCTACCGGCCCCGATAAATCGGGATCGAAACCGAGGGGCGAAAGTGTCTATTTATTGTTAGAATTCACCATAGATGTGCCTATTCACGATTCAAGAGGGGTCATGTAGTGATAACAACGTAAGTTGACGGGTATAGTGCGTAGATTGGGTTGAACGAAGTCGAACAATCCGATTCAGACACCTCAAATACCTATCAAACTGGAGGCTCTTTAGATAGCATCGAGGAGAGAGTGAAACCCAACTTCATACTCCCACATTCCCGGACATCCGCCAAGAAAAGCGTTGGGCTTCACTCCGATTTTGGGATTCAAATGGGAATCGTGTATCGACATCGAGTTGTACCGGTTGTTATTCTTACCTATTTTCGTTCAACCCAACCTACGTACCAGCCATAGTAGTAGGCAAGCACTATTGCGCCATCGTCCCGATTTATCGGGACAGAGTATGTCTACTACTATGTGGTTTACTAGCGACTTAGGTTATATGTGCATGATTATTGCGACAGGTGCTGTTATCCCGAAACTTCAATCGCGACTTGCAGCACTGTGATTCACTAGATTCCTCAAAGGACACGAGTCAGTAAACAAAGTAGCTGCCAATCCGTGAGGAGCACTGTAGGGTTAGAGGCGTGATACATCGCGCGATGATGTAGCGGTGTATCCATTTATGTACACCCCTGTATCTATTTATGCACGCCTCTCAGGGAGTCCCTGCAGATAAACCATTAGCCGCATACAATGGAGGTACCAATGAAAAACATGGCGCGTGCAACCGGGGCTTCACAATCTCAACTGAAGCCAATCCAAAACCACCTCCTTTTGCTTTGCATTATTTTGTCTCTCGTGGTGCACCTGTTAGTTGTTATCACGTTTCTTGCCCTGAGAAGACCTGTTGTTGGTCAGGTGGAGGAGGGGGTCACTGTTGCCCTTTTCTCGATCAAACAACCCGCGTTGAAGCGCACATCAATATCACATAAACCTCTCAGCCCGATTCGCTCCCCAAAAGCGTTAGCAGATGTTGGGGTTCAGAGCGGACCGCCCCGATTGCATCAGGATTCCCAGCAATCTGCGATTCATTCTGTCCCTTTACCCCTTCAGTCCTCCTCTGACAATTCGCCATTAACGACAGGTGTGGAAAACACCGGAGGCTTCGGAGGGATGGGCGGTAATACCGCCGAAGAAGCATTAGGAGATGACACCGGCACTGGTATTGGAATCCCTTTTGTATCGGGTGGGGCAGCAATCAATCCCAAAAATACCCTTTCCAATCATACCGGCACCCTTCAATCTCCGATGGATAAGGAGAAACCGACGCGAGCAATTGCCCTCGCTGATTCGATTGATTCAGATCGGATTCAATCCCTAACACTAGCGCATAACCGTTTAAATCAGGTTGATGTTGTGTTCGTCATCTCCTGTAGGGAAGCAATGCGACCATACATCAACGATGTTGTTGAGTATGTTAAGTGTGAGATTCAGCGATACCAAGCCTCTAGCAAAGATTATCGGGTGGGTGTCATCACATCCGACATTGACTTCACCGATGGACCTCAATATATCAGATATTTTCCGTTGAATGACCGTCTTAATAAAGCCCTTCAGGTGCTAAACAGCATTCCGCTTCATCCATTCCGCAACGATATTCAACTGAATGCGATTCAGTACGCGCTTGAATGGTGCGCGTTTCGTCCAGATGCCCAGCGCAGGCTCATCGTCTTCGGTAACGATATTCCGATATGCGGTGGCTATTCTCCTCTATCAGTTATTGAGCGGTGCCGTGCACTTGGGGTTGTTCTCAACATTCACGGTGCGGATACAGAGGTGGGTCCTCTTTTGGCATCGCAGACGGGAGGAAAATGGGTGCAGGCTTTTGAGAACCGATACGACATGGAAAATCTTCTGGTGCCAGATTGGAGAAACGCCGCTTATTGGAAACTCCAAATTACCCTCAACGATGTGGTTGAACAGCGGATCTATGCGCCAGAATAGGCAAGGAGGAAAGTCCAATGAAATGCCCATCTTTTCGGTTTTTAATCTTTTTCTTTATGGTCGTTGGTTGTAGTCCGTCTGTGCTTCAGGTCGAACGAGCGATTGCGCCGGGGACCTTGACTGTGATTCAGTTGTCCGATAATGGTGCTATGAGGCAGATCCTTGACCAACTACCGCTGCCTGAAACGATTGCCGGACCTTCTGAGTTCGTTGTTCGAGACGGGCGTGTCTATATCGCCAGTTACAAGCAGCTTTCAATAGTAGAAACCGACGATAACGGCAAACTGCGCCTACTATCCTCGCTTCCGCTCCCCGGTTACGATGCCGCCCTTGCCCTGCACTCGACAGCTGCAATCGCCTACGTCATCAATACGGCAGGTTTACTAGTCATAGACATCGGTGACCCAATCCAACCGAAACAGATCGGACATCTGAGGATCGCACAACTGAGGCTTGCAGATGAATTGGCTAAACTCAACCTTCCAAACCCGCTCAACAACCCCCTTGGAACCGATATTGGGTGTGAGGACAATAAGCTAGTCTTAACGTTACAAGGAGAGGGTGAGAGTCCGACCCATCCCGACGCTCTAATGCCGAGCCGTCCGGGCACCGCAGTGGTGTTCGATTTAGAAGAACCGCACTCACCCCAAATTGAACGGGTTCTAGATCTTTTGCCCGGTGCGTCCACCGTAGAAATGGGGATTTATCGTCACCAGACGTTCGTCGCCGGCGATGAAATGGTAGAGTATCAAGACTTTAAGCGAGTACCGACAGCCGGTATGGGCCTTTGGCTCAAAAACCATCCCAGAGAGATGACTGGAGGTGAAATCCCGGGGAATGTCGTTGAAATGAAATTTGTGATGGGTTCACACGAGGATTGGAAAGTGGGAAAGTCAGCGGGTATCATCAAGCAGTATCGCCGTGCCAATCCTGAAGAACGCCGTGAACTAGAATCACTCACACCGTTAGATCAGGGTATCCTCTTCATAGCGACAGAACACGCAGTAGTCTCGATGGATACATCACATAAGTGGCTCACATGGAGAGTTGGGGAAGAGACAGTTTCCGATCACTTTTCTCGCCTCTACGGGATAGATATCTACGGACGTTCAGCGGTGTATGTGGCAGCGGGAGCAGAAGGGGTATACCTATTGCGCTTTGATCCTTTTATGGATCATCAATTTAAGAAATGGACTCACCTCAAAACCCTACCGGCTCCCGCGTTGGACGTTGCGGTTTCGGGGGACAAGCTCTATGTGCTGTGCGGTGAACTGGGTCTACGGAATGTGCAACACAATGAGAACTTAATCGCGAATTAGCAGCAGTAGGCGATATTTGTACCCTCAATTATGATAGATTATAGAATTACTTAGACACTGCCGGTGCACATGTACAGATTGGGAAATCTGTACCCACAAACAACCCCCTAAATCCCCCTTATCAGGGAGACTTTGGCAAATGTCCACTTATTTCTCTAATTCACCATAGTTGACCTCCGCTTGCCCCAAATCGTCTGTATCACTTGATATTTACTTGCCCAAATACTCTTTTTTCTTTATGCTAAATTTTTCGCATTTTTCCTTGACACCCGTGTTTGAATGTGCTAAAATTTTAGCATCTCATCAAAAAGAGGGTTGCTTGGCAAACAAATTGCTCTGAATCTTGATGTGATTGTGGTTTACAGCTAACGCCCCAAGAGAGGACAGCATGGAAGATTATCGTACCGCAAAACTGAGTCGCCGTGAGCGGCAGATTATGGACATTATTTATGAACACGGTCAGGCGTCGGTTGCCGATGTGCTTGAAAATCTCCCAGATGCACCCAGTTATTCGACGGTGCGGGTGTTGCTGCGGATTTTGGAGGAGAAGGGACATCTTACCCATCAAAAAGATGGTCCCCGCTATATCTATCGTCCGACGCAACCGCGCCATCAGGCGGGACAGTTTGCGCTCAAACAGGTTGTTCAGACCTTTTTCGATAAATCGATCGAACGAACAGTTGCAGCGTTAGTGTCTGATGAGGAAGTTTCAGACGAGGAACTTGACCGTTTAAGCGAACTCATTGAGCAAGCGAAAAAAGGAGGACCTCCATCATGATCCCGTTGATTGAAACCCTCGAAATAAACGTATGGCTGCAATTCTTGATTGACGCTACGATGAAAAGTGTTGTGATTTTCGCTGTTGCTGGGCTATTCGGATTCATGCTGCGTCGTCACTCGGCGGCGGTGCGCGGTTTGGTTTGGAGTTTGGCAATCGTAGGATGCCTCATTGTGCCGTTATTTTCGTTTACGCTTCCGCAATGGGAAGTTGGGGTTCTACCGGCAACGTCGGAGAAATTTGAGGTAGACCGGTGGGTAGATAACAGGCAAGCAGCCACATCACCCGTTCCAATAGGATCGCGTCCGTTAGCGTCCACCACCACGTCATCAACCCAAACCACACCAACACAAACTCCATCAGCAGCCGTAACTAGTGAGAGTGGTGCCCCTCCATCCAATATGTTAGAGATCGGTTTCGCCTTGCTCCATTGGACTGAGTGGATAGCGGTGTGTTGGGCGGTGGGAGCACTGTTTTTTATCGCTCGTTTGATTGTGGGAATTGGTGCTGTCTGGCACGTCTCCACCCGTAGCGACAACTTCGATGGTTTAATTCCACACCTGCCCCCCAACGGGAAACGATCGGTTAGCGTCCGTCAGAACAAAGCAGTTACGGTGCCGATGGTGTGGGGGCTGTTTCGTCCAGTGATTCTGCTGCCTGCTGATGCAGACGAGTGGGAACCCGAACGACAACGCGCTGTACTGCTTCACGAATTGGCACACATCCAACGGCAGGATTGGTTGATGCAGACGATAGCACAAATAACGTGTGCGATATACTGGTTTAATCCACTCCTATGGTTTGCGGTACGCCGGCTGCGGACAGAGATCGAGGGTGCGTGTGATGATCACGTGCTCAATGCGGGCTATCAATCAACTGATTACGCCCAGCACCTGCTTCATATTGTGCGAAATATCAAGGTATTGCACTCCGCTTCACGCGCGACTGTGGCGATGGCACGTCACTCTAAAATTGAAGGGAGGCTCCGAGCAATTCTGGTCGAAAACCGGAATCGGCGACCGATAACAACAATTGCAGTAGCAGTAGGGTTGCTCACGCTTATCTGTTTTGCGGTGCCGATGGGGGTGATGCAGCTGGTAGAAGCTTTGGGACCAGAACAGGCATTGTATAAGGAAATTCAAGCGGCAGAGAATTTCCAACTAGAGCCGCTGCCGGAAACCGCGACAGAAGCGGAGCAAGCAGCGCAACTGGAACAGCTTCAACAGCACTTGGAACATGGTCTCCAACTCTGCGAGCAGTTCCTTAGAGCCTGTTTGAAAAGTCACTTGATACGGTTTCGCATCAAGTAAATGGAAGCAATGTACACCATTGCCTCAGCGGTTTCAGCAGTGCGTTCATAGTCCAAAGTCAATCGGCGAAACCAACCGAACCAAGAAAAGGTGCGCTCCACAATCCATCGAAAGGGAACCACCACAAATCCCGATTGACCCACAGGAGTGGTGATGTCCAATTGACACTGATGCGTTGCATATAACCAGTCGCCTAAGTCGCCGCGATAGCCAGCATCAGCACAGACTAACTGAATGGTTATGTGCCAACTAAAGATTTCCGTTAATAACTCTATTGCGACTTGGTTATCACTGATATTTGCATCAGTAACCTTCACCCGCAATGGAATGCCAATTGTATCGGTGACTATATGGCGTTTACGTCCTTTGACTTTCTTATGTGCATCAAAGCCCCTACTATCTGCCAGTTCGGTCGTCTTGACCGATTGGCTATCAATGATAGCTACTGTCGGTGAAGGTGCTTTGCCAATATCACAGCGAGTTTGTTCGTGAAGTGATTGATGAATCATAAGCCATGTGCCATCAATTTTCCATTTTCTGAAATGGGAATAGACTGTTTGCCACGGTGGCATCTGATGGGGGAGCATTCGCCATTGGCACCCTGACTTGACTATATAAAAGATAGCGTTGATGATTGCGCGCATCTCCCACTTGAGAGGTCTACCTACCGGTGACGGAGGTGGAAGATAGGGTAACAATTTGTCCCACTGGGCATCGGTCAAATCCGTGGGATAGGTGGTTTGAGTCATGTTTATGCCTTTCATTGGAAGGGATTGATGTTTCCAATGAGTAAACGTAAACATTAACTCTTGAAGACATTTTTAGTTTTAAAACAGGTTCTTAATACTTATTTGGAGAGTGACCGATATGAGGAAGTTTTTTATAAAAAACTTACATACATCTCTTCGCTCAGACGCGATGCTGAATTTGAAAAAGGTGTTGAAGCATTTTTCTCAGAATATTCGGACTCGAAACACACCAGTAATCTCCGTAAACGCCGTGCGTATATCCTTGAGTTTCAGTTCAAATACGACGAAGCCCTTGCTGAATGGGATAAGATTGATGCCCCAGCATTGCTACTTGAAAAGTACGAGAGAAAAGCAACCATTTACGCCGAGATGGGTAATTGGGAAAAAGCAGATGAATTTAATCTGCTTCGCGCTGAACTTATCCTAGGTTAGGAGTTACGCAGTTGAGCATCCAAATAGGTTATAATAGTGTTTATGAATCCAGCCAAATGTACCGAATATGACTACATCAACTTTGTGATAGCCACACCGAGCGCCTACAGTTGCACAGAGGCGGCCCGCGTGCAACCTCCAGACGATAATCCACCTGCCCATGACTCGTTGAATCGGTTGCTGTATCGACTGCCTGCTGATTCAGAAGCATTGTGGCGTGAGGCAGCACCTTGTGTCAACACAGATAAAGGCGTTTTAGTCATAGACGACTCAACGCTTGACAAACCGTATGCCCAAAAGATGGAACTAGTCACCCGTCATTGGTCAGGCAAACACAAACAGGTAGTCTCAGGCATTAACCTCATTACGCTGATGTGGACGGATGGTGACAGCCACATTCCTTGTGACTATCGCTTGTATAATAAAGACCATGATGGCTTGACCAAAAATGACCATTTCCAAGCACTGATTGCCACTGCTCATGATAGAGGATTTGCTCCGGAGTGTGTCGTGTTTGACAGTTGGTACAGTAGCTTGAAGAATCTAAAGACAATTCAAAAGTATCAATGGCACTGGTTGACCCAATTGAAGTCGAATCGACAAGTCAACTTAGATAGACAAGGCAATCAACCGGTTAACCACCTACCGATTAGCAACAAAGGGACTATCGTTCATCTGAAGGGATACGGATTAATTAAAGTGTTCAAGATTGTCTCCCCAAACGGTAACATTGAATACTGGGCAACCAGCGACCTATCAATGAACGATATGTTTCGACTCAAATATGCCGAGTTGTCTTGGGCAATTGAAGAATATCATCGAGGTATCAAGCAATTTGTTGGCGTTGAAAGGTGTTTTGCGCGCAAGGCAGTTGCACAACGGAATCATATCGGTCTCGCATTGAGAGCATTTCTACGCATTGAGCGACACCGGTTTTTCACAGGTATCAGTTGGTTTGAAGCTAAAGTCTCTATTATCAGAGAGGCTGTGCGCGCTTATCTCGCTGAACCACTTTACACCTTAAAGCCAACTGCGTAACTCCTACCTAGGTAAATCTTCACCCGAATTTTCGCAGATTATAGAAGCAGACAAGCGACGCATGGAAGCAGACCGGAAACAGGATATGTACTGGAAAGATTTCTTTGCCTCCCTTAAATCGTACGTGGCGGTGAAAGCAGACGGTGAGATTTTCACGGGGATTATCCTGAGTCAAGTCGGTCATATTCTTGTGCCTGCAAATGTGACAGAGGCAGAGGCAATTCACGCCAAAATTGGCGATTATCAACCCGCTAAAGTTGTCGTCGTTGACTCGAAGAGCGGGTTGGCAGTCGTGCAGGTCGATGGGCAGACGGAGTTACGTCCCATCGTTCTTGGAAACATAGACGATCTGGAGGAATACGCCCCGATTCCGCATCTCTACCCGGAGGTTGGTTCCACCTCCCCGACCATAGTTGGTCACACCTACCTGACCATAAATGTGATTTCCACACGCGGCTATCCCAATGCCCCTAATCTCCCCCCAGAATTTCATCAAAACGCTTTTGAAATCCCAACCTATCGGGGAGGCAGTATCCAAGAACTCGAAATCGACGATGGTGGGAAAGTGGCAGCGCTGCAAGCTGGAATTCCGACTGGTAAAATTATTGGAGGCGATGCTTTCGTCTACCATGACGGACGGTTGCTTGCGGTTGCCGTTGACAATGAAGTGCGTTACAAGTTTGGGTCAGCAATTACCAATCCTCTACTAATCGACCAGATTCGTGCCGCGCTTGGGCGAATGAACATGATTAGCTTGATAGAAAGTCAAAGCAGAAAGCCAAAGAAGTAGAAATTATTTATCAATATTTCCGTCGTTTATGAGATAGGACTTACAACTATACACATTGCGCTCCTCTGGAGCGCAGGGGTTGACCTTATCGCTGTTTTATAGACATATCGCTCCTCTGGAGCGAAAGATACACCTGTCGTCCCTCTGGGGCTTTTAGGGCAATGTAGGTTGTGAACGGGTTAAACCAATCTCTATCAACGACAATAGTTCCGTCTTTCAGCAACTCTGTTTTACAGAGAGATACAGTGAAACCCAACACCTAATCCACGTACTACTTATCAAGCGTTGGGTTTCACTGTATTTGTAAGATGTTAAGTCGGTTAGCGTCTAGTAATCAAAGTAGAGGCCCTTGGTATTCTTTTATGAGTTCCGTTCAACCCAACCTACGAGTTGTCTAGTTACGACATACGAATCTCCGATAAGATCCCCGATAAATCGGCACAGGCGGGATTCAAAGCAACCGGGGCTTTTTGAGTCGGGCAAGATGCCCGACCTACGAGAATGAATTCGGGGTTCGGGCGGGGGGACCCCGCCTCTACGAGAAAATTGATGAAGTTGCTAGTTGCGTTATAATTCTACACACCTATCGCTCCAATAGGGCTTGTTGGTTTAGTACATTGGTTCATTTCACGGTGCCACGATCACAGATTAGGCAATCTGTGGCTACGAGGAGGACGGTTACGGCATACGGAGTATGCCTACTACTATCAACTTGGTAATCTTAATGCAAAGCTGTTTTCCCTCACTGGGCAGTCAGTCCCCAATTTTAACCTCAGTCTCACCCCTCTTAAAGCCCACCAATCGCAAATCCTACCGGCTTCTGTATTTTCTCTCAGTATTTCCAAACTCCATGCTTGTACAACTTCAAAAAAGTGTTGCGATTTTTGACTTTTTGTAAGGCGTGATATATACTCTTACCGTTTACTTCGTTGGAGTATATTCAAACAGATCGTGTTCCACGATTGTAAGGAGATCTGACGCCTATGATTAAGTATTTGATACTTGGTGGAAGTGCCCTGCTTCTCGGATTCCTGTTTTTTCCGCGTGGGGAGGTTGTCTTGGTTGACGATCAGGAGTTTATCGCACCTGTTCGCACCCTTGATAATGAACCGCTCCATTATACGGGTATTCTGCGCACAGATCCGATTGTTACAACCTATGATTTAGGGTTCGTGTATAGGATTGATAAAGCAGAAATCCGCTTTGAGAACCCCGACGAGAGTGGTCCTAGGCAGTATGACATCCTTGTGCACGCCGATCGCACCGGACAGCGGTTTGAACGCGCTTTCTCTTATACTGGTAGTTCCCGCGAATATACCTATTCTCTGCAAGCATTTCCCCTTCCGGTTGAAGCCCGGTGGGTGCAGGTTGTTATTAACGACTGGTTCAGCAGCAAGCCGCAGCTGCAAACCGATACGTTTCGCGTCGGTCCCCGCTATCAATCCCACAGCTCAATCTTGTTGCTCGAAGCAAACTACAACGCCGCTGAACTTCATCGATTGACAGACCTATTACCTTTTGAGAGCTTCAAATGGGTTGCAGCGGAACGGATCGAAAGAGAGGTAAAACAGGGAGATGAAAAAAAAGTGGTGGAAATCTCCTATAGAACACCAACAAATGCGATTCAAGTGATTGGCGATCTCGGGTCGAATCAGCAGATTTACGGTGTGCGTCTGACAACAGATGGGCCCGGAAACAATCTCAAGCGGTATCACTTTTCCGTCAGCGATGACGGACAGGAATACACAGAAGTCTATGTGTCTCAACCGCTTGTCGATGAGGTAGTTATACATCTGCGTCAATTCCAACCACCAATATCGGGACGTTATGTCCGCCTGCAAATTGAACAGGGGGATTGGTACGGCGATTATCCTGAGATTCGCGAGTTTGAGGTGTTCACGGACACCTACCGGTTGCCCCCTCCGATTGACAACAGACTCGATGCGTATAACGCAGTGCAGATGCACTATGAAAATTTGGGTGAGGACGGAAACGTCTTAGCACCACATCTGGTACAAGGCTTTGCGTATGATAGAGATACAACCGATGAAAACCGTTACCGACTACCAGAAGGTGAGGCATCCAACGCGGTGGAGACAGGCAATACTCCGAGCCAGAGGAGCTTTGCTTACCATTATGATACGGTTAGTATCGGATTCACGGATCTACAGCCATCGTTGTTGTACTGGATGAAAGTGACCTATCTTCAGGAAAACGGTGGTGTACGAGTGCAGAACCTAGATGTTGATGGATTTTTGCTGCACGACGCGCTTATACCTCCGACAGGTAGGTCAGAATCCTACACCTACGCAATTCCAAGTGAAGCTTATGCTGATGGTGAGATTGCCCTTAACTTTAATCGCTTGGCGGGACCGAATGCGGCAGTTTCCGAGGTTTCTATCTTTGAAGCCAACCCAACCCTCAGCGCAATCGGCACTACCCTTGAATTAGCAGAATTGAGTGACGAATCAATCGGGCAGGCGATTCGTATGAGCGAGAAGGTTGTAATTGATGGAATGCTAGATGAGTGGCCCCTGCTTTACCCAATGCTCCCGCAAAACTACGGCAATCCTGCCGCTTCTCCTGTGGTGCTATATGCACAGTGGACTGATGACAATTTTTATATCGCGGGAATTATCAACCGAGATGTTGAACCACCTCCGACCCCTCGAAAAGTCAGTGGGAATGAGGCGTTGCATCTATTTCTCGACACGACACTAACACGTTCTCCGGGGATGTACACTCCCAGTGAGCATCACTTCGTTTTTACTATCCACGATCCAAACGATCCACACCCTCGTGTACATCCGTCGCAGATACATCATCACCTTGACGCGATTCCGCAAAACATTGATTTTCATGAAAACATTGAAGTGCAGGCTGCGAAAACAGAGACGGGGTATATCCTTGAAGCTAGAATCCCTAAAGATATAGTGTTAAATGCTTTCCAACCGGCGATTGACCGTTCTATCGGCTTGAATTACATCATGACCAACCTCAAACTGACGAAGGGAGCATCTGGCTGGTTTGCTTACGCTTCGGACGAACTCACCGCGCCACCAAGTCGCTGGAATGAGGTTGAACTTGTCAATCGAGTCAGCGGAACTGCCGTGTTAATGGATGGCCGCGCAACCCAATCGCTCTCGTCGTTTGACGCGGGTGACACGCTGACGCTCTGTGTGTGGGACGCTGATCAAAATATAGATCGTCATCAGGTGGAATCAATCGAAGCGGAATTAAGAAATGATACAACAGGACAGTTGATACCAATTGTGCTCCATGAGTCCAACTTTGCTGCGCTAGCTGATGATAATTCGGATAACGATTTTGGGAAGAACAGTTCCCTTTTTGCTGCGAAGATTTCCACCGCTTATGGTAGTAACGAAGAAGGCGGAACAGATCAGCAAACGCTTTTCGTTCGTGGTGAAGAGACAGTGTCCTTGAAATACATCGATCCGTACTATAGCAGCACTCAACGAAACCAAGCAGTAAATACTACTGTGATGGTAAACATTGGATCGACCGGGACAATTGCAATGACAACGCAATCCGGCGAACCAATTGAGGATTTTGAGCTTGGTGAGACCCTTTACATACAGGTTGAAGATCCCGATCTGCTCAAAGCGGTCAGCAAATCGGCGAATGTAGGTGAATCAGCGGATCCAGCGGTTAATGCGTCAATTCTGTCTCACATGGACATAACCATCAGATGTGTAGTACCCGAGATGGAAGAGGTTGAACCTGTGCAACTGACCTACCAGACGGCGCAGGGACGCTATGTGGGATCGGTTGTCACAGGTTATAATGAAACTCCAACGCCGAATAATGGTCGCTTGGAAGCGTTGGGCGCACAGAGAGTGGTAGCGATATATCTGGATGAGATCCAAATCACCGGCGAAACAGATGTCCCGGTCAGCGCGCAGGCTGATGTTGCTATCGGCGACACCGGACGAGTTGAATTGGGTGCGACAGACAGCCTCCTGTTATTGGATAGTCAGAAATTTTTCAGGGCAGGCAGTACACTCAGTGTCCTGTTGCAAGACATAGATCTGAACCGCGATGAGACTCAACGGGAAACCGTCCATGTTTTATTAACAGGCGATCGGCTCAACGACCAGTATCAACTCACCCTCAAAGAAGCACACGATGTTTCCGGTCAATTCACAGGGACATTTGGGACCCAGTATGCAACAAACGCAGACCCGTCCAACGATGTACTGGAAGTCACAGGCAGAGAGGTTGTAACGGTCAACTATATTGATGCACTAGCTGGCTCTGGCAACACACAAGTTACGGTCATAGACACAGCGCAGGTTAGTGCTGGGCAAAACGGGGTACTTGAGATCCTCAAAGCGAATTACGTCACCGATCTGGAAAACTTTAATGCGGGTGATAGACTCTACTTTCGTCTACGTGACACGGACATTACTGATGAGTTCGTTGAAGTCACGGTCGTTGGGGAAACGCTGAAAGATCGAGAAACAGTGCAGCTATTCCAATCCATGGAGGAAGGGACTCGTATCTACCCTGTCGAAGGGACTTTTTTCGGTTTAATCCAAACCGCGTATGGCACACAGCGTCGGACGAACGATGGTATCTTGCAGGTGCAAGGAACGGAGCAGGTGCAAGCGATTTACATCGACGAACTGCAATCGACAGGTGAAACCAATGTGGTATTTTATGATAGTTGTGAGGCTAATATTGGCATCACTGGAACACTCAAAGTCCATAACAAGAAATTTTTTGACTATGCTTTGGCTCAAAATCTTGAGATCTCAAGTTTCCGAGCCGGTGATACGTTGATTTTGGAAATCCAAGACGCGGATTTAGACACCACAGATGTAATTGCACAAGTGCTTGAAACCGATTTTACTGAAGTTGCAGCTCGGGATAGTGCCAGCGTGACATTGGCTAAAACGGCAGATAGTGTGGACATTTTTCGCGGTGAGATTAGAACAGGCTACGGCAATAACCCTATTTCAGACGATAATATCCTGCAAGTACAGGGTGAAGGTGTTGTGATATGCACTTACATTGATGCCTTACAGAACACCGGGGCAACGATGGTGTCTATTCAAGAGAGATTATCTGTCGAAACGGGTGATAAAGGTGAATTGGAAATCTATAGTGCTGACAGTGGCGCCATTATCAGCGGTTCTGCTGTGGGCACCGGCAGTTTCAACGCAGGTGAAAGGCTGAGAATTCGTGTAACAGATAAGGATCTGAATCTATCCCCAGCGGTGTCCGACAGTGCGAAGGTGGCAGTGTCGGGCAATGTCATCGCTGACGATGTTCAGATAATTGTGCGCGAGACAGCTATCAACAGTGCAGTTTTTGAGGGTAACCTCCCGACCCAAAGAGGAGAACCGTCAATCATTGAGCCTAACACACCAATCACCATAGATGAAATTCTACAGATCACAGATAAAGAGGTTATCACCGCGGTATATATGGATGAAATAACTGCAACCGGCGAAACGGAGGTTCAGACCCAAACCCAAGCCGTTGTGTTGGGCAGCAGTGCAGGTATGCTACGCATCGTTGATGCACACATCATCGATTCATTGTTTAATCCTGATGCAGCAATTCCTATCTTCACGGCGGCCCCGAAAGATTTCGCATCAATCCATGAATTAGGTAGTTTTAATGCCGGTCAAACAATCTACTTCTGGCTAGAAGACCTACTTCTTAGCACGGTTGTCGAAGCCGATGAAGTCAGAATTACAGTCACCGGCGACAAGACACGGGACGAGGTTGCAGTTATACTGCACAAAAAATCGGGAATTGAAGGGATTTTTACGGGGTCTGTTCCGACTCGATACGGCACAACACCGGTTGCAGATGATACTCTGGACGTACAAGGTGATGAAGAGATACGGGCAACATATACACCGAATTTCCTAGGGGTGAACTACCCAGTCGTTGAAGATTTCGCTTATGCCAATAAAGGAGTTCGTGGATATCTCGCAATCACTCGGGCAGACGGGACGGCAGTTCGTTACCTTAATGTAGGAATTCCGCTCCATTTTCGGCTGGAGGATGCAGACTTGAATCTCGATTCCTTCAAGGTTGAGTCGACAGAGCTGAAGGTTGTGACAGAAGCACAGGAAATGTCAATTACCCTCTCTGAGGAGAACCCCAATTCTCACATCTTCAGGGGACAGATTCCCACACAGTATGGACGAGCCATAATCGACGCATCAAGGTCCTCTTCGGAGGGGGATAATGAATCGCCAATCCTTGGACTGGTTGGCGGGGATACTGTCAGGGCGATTTATGAGGATGGGCTTACGGATACCGGCGAAACTAACGTTGAAATCAGCATGAGCTGTCGCGCAAATTCTATCGCTTGGGCGCCGCATACCAATCGACCGGTGTTGATCGATGGGCATGAGGACGGTTGGCCCCTTGAGAAGGTCATCAAAACCTCCCAAGATGATGGGCTGCTCTGGTTGCAGTGGGACCGAGATAACCTTTACCTGCTCGCACAGATCTATGATGAAGATGTCGTCGTGCCAGATGTCATAGAATATTATCGCGATGCAGATGCGCTCGAACTGCACATAGACCTCCAACCGGAGGCGGTGAGAAAGCCGAATTACCTGCAGATGGAGAACGATCCGAACCGGTACGTTATCTGGATCTGTCCCAAAGGAGGCGGCTTTCATGGTGATCGGCCTTATGTCGGGCAGGGAGCCCCCGAATTTATCCCCAACTATCAAGCAGCGAATCTTGACGTTGCAGTGAGGCAGCAAGCGAATTATTACGTGATTGAGGCACGGATCCCGTTTTTCCCTGTACTCCGCGGATTTTATCCCTTGAAAACGAGACAGCATAACCGTATCGGCTTCAACTTTGTTATCCACCGATCCAACAACCAAGCGATTTACTGGGCAGCGCAGATGCCAGAGGCGGGTCCGGTGTTTCCGAGCGATTTGGGATTGCTGATTTTGGAAGCACCGGTGCCTTAGATCACAGTTTGACGATTTGTGGCAGTAAAAAAATGGTTGCAGACTATAAACGAGATGCCCGCCTATATGTTTGCCCCTTGTTTTCTATTGACGCCGCTGACCCGAAGTGATATGATTGGACGTACTATACGTAGTAGACTTTAGAATTACTGATGCACTTTCAATGCACAACCAACCCCCTAAATCCCCCTTGTCAGGGGGACTTTGGAAAACCAGGGGGACTTATGAACGTGCTGCGTAAGTCCTAATTAGGAGGTTTTACAATGGGTTTGGGATGTGTATGTCCCTCTTGACCAGAACACAGATTTTTTTAGAGTTTCACGAATGATCATGGAAAACATGAATACCGCAGTAACAGGCGTTATACTCGCGGGTGGCCGGAGCCGCAGGATGGGACAAAATAAGGCATTAATGCGTTTGGGAGATGAACCACTTATCGCACATGTTATCCACCAAATGGAATCGGTCACAGATGAGCTCCTACTGATAACGAATGAACCAGACCTATACACAGCCCTGAAGTTGCCGATGCACGCAGATATACTGCCGGACATGGGGGCATTGGGAGGACTCCACACAGGGCTGACTTACGCTACAAACAGCACTGTGATCTGTGTTGGCTGCGATATGCCGCTGTTACAACCGAACCTCCTGTCTCATCTGACCACCCTCCTCGGTGATTATGACGCTGTAGTTCCCTGCGTTCAAGCGGCAGACCGGTCTACTCCCGTCTTTCAAACCTTATCTGCTGTTTACTCAAAAGGGTGTTTATCTGTCATTGATGAAATGCTAGCAGTAGGCGAATTGCGCGTTCATGCGCTCTACGATCGGATTGATGCTCGGATTGTCCAACCCCATGAATGGCAGGCGTTTGATCCGCGGGGGCTTTCGTTTTTCAACATTAATACACCTGAAGACTTTGAAGAAGCAAATAGATATATTGGAGGAAATCATTATGCTAACTGTTGAAGAGGCGCGTCAACGCATGTTAGATACCATCACCGCATTACCCACAGAGAAGTGTGGTATTTTAGACAGCCTCGGCACGATCCTCGCGGAAGATGTGTACGCTAGTGAGAATATACCACCGTTCCACAATTCGGCGATGGATGGCTTTGCGGTAGTTGCTGAGGATGTGTCGAACGCGTCCGAAGGGCAGCCGGTCCAGCTTTCAATCATTGAGACAATTCAGGCAGGCTATGCACCAACCATTCACGTCCAACGTGGGAGTGCAGCGCGTATCATGACAGGCGCGATGATGCCTGAAGGTGCGGATGCCGTCGTTATGAAGGAAGTGACGGAATCGGCAGGGGAACAGGTCTCAATCCTTGAAGGCGTGGAAAAAGATGAGAACGTCCGGTTTATGGGCGAGAGTGTGGAGCGGGGCGATCTAGTCATGTCAAAAGGCAAACTCATCCGTCCGCAGGAAATTGCGATGTTTGCTTCGCTAAACCGATCTGAAGTTGAGGTTTACAAACGTCCAAAAGTTGCAGTGGTTTCCACAGGTGATGAGCTTACACCGCTTGGCGAACCGCTTGCGGCGGGTAAGATCCGGGACAGTAACCGCTATGGCATCTGCGCCCAGATTGAAGAGGCGGGCTGCCATCCGATTGATATGGGAATTGCCCGTGACGACGAAGCGGAAACAGAACGGAAGTTCCGCAAGGCGTTGGAAGGGGCGGATGCCCTCATTACGAGCGGTGGGGTTTCCGTCGGAGAGTTTGATGTTGTCAAAGCGGTGCTATCTAAGCTCGGCGAAATCAATTTTTGGCGTGTAGCAATGAAGCCGGGGAAACCGCAGGCTTACGGTATCGCTGATGGCAAACCGATTTTTGGATTGCCGGGTAATCCGGTTTCTTCGTTGGTCGTGTTTGAACTTTTTGTCCGTCCCGCACTCCTCAAAATGGCGGGACATTCGGAGCTGCTTCGTCCAACCTTTGAGGCAGTTTTGGAAGAGGACGTTTCTAACAGAGATGGGCGCGTCAGTTTTATGCGGTCGATCATTACCTCGCGTGACGGGAAGTATTACGCAAAGACAACGGGACCGCAAGGCTCTGGCATCCTTCACTCGCTTGTCTTAGCGAACGGTTTTATCGTTATTCCAGCGGGTGTGACGATAAATGCGGGTGAAACGGTGGAGGCACAACTTATGGGATAAGTAGGGAACAACGATCCTCCGATCTATAACCGTGAGTCCGAGAGTTGTTCCCTACCGCGAAGTCGCCGTAAATTAGATGAGGGGTGCTCATAGTTATTGTCTGAATCAAGATTTGCAGGATTAAAGGATTTTCAGGATAAGGAAATCCTCATTAAAGTGGAAGGGAGATCCTTCTCCCGATAATCGAAATCATCGAATCGAGGCTAGGAAGCCTCTCCTACTGTGGGCGGTAGGGCTTTCTCCTGATGTACAGCTGCATCGAAAACGCTTTATGAGCACCCCTCAATTAGATTGGATTATGTTTATATCCGGTTTGCTTCAATATAATCCCAATCGTATTCTATACCCAGTCCGGGCTTCTGGGAGACGCTAACATTGCCTTCAGCGTCGATTGGATCGTCAATCGCCTTCAAATAGGGCGGGGGCTGCTCGTAGTCAACACCGGGGCGCAGGAGTCCTCGCTCATAATACCGACAGGTCGCTTCGGGTGCCGCACAAGCAAGATGGACGTGGGGTGCACCTGTGCCGTGCAGTTCGCACTGGATGCCGTAAGCCTGACACAGATTAATCATCTTCCAGCACCCTGTAATCCCGCCATAAAAGATGTCGATGCGCATCATGTCGCACGCCCCTTGCAGTATCCACTCCGCCCGGCTAAACACGCCGCCCGGCACATGTTCCGGCGAGCAAATAGCGATGTCTAGCTCGCGGGTAAGTCGCCGGTACGCTTCTACACGGGTTTCGACCATGGGGTGCTCTAGCCAGTAATAATTGAGTTTTTCCAATTCTCTTCCTACCCAGATTGATTCATCTAAGGTATAAACGCCGAACGGGTCGAGCATCAGCACCATGTCATCCCCTACGGCTTCGCGCACCGCTTTGCACACCTCGACATCTTCCTTGGGGAAGCCCGGCAGCTGAGGTGCGGGTTCTTCGGTGTGAGGATTCCAGCAGATGTAGGCATGGACCTTGTACGCTTTGTAGCCTTTCGCTTTACAGGCGCGGGCGTGCTCGGCATAAACTTCGGGGCCACCTAGGTTAGGATAGGTGCTCGCATAGGCTCTGACCTTATCACGCGCGCCGCCTAGCAGTTGATAGACCGGGACACCAGCTTTATTCCCCAACAGATCCCACAGCGCGCAATCAACCAATCCCATTTCACTCTCCGATGGTCTATGACTGAAAGTGGACATCTGGTCCATCCAGTGCCAGATTTGCTCGCGGTGCAGCGGATTTTCTCCCAGAATAAGTGGCTTGATAACTCCCTCCATCGTGGCTTTGTCGCCCCCAAGCATATGCCCTTCGACACCTTCGTCGGTGGAGATCTTGGTGATTGTGCCCACGCTGTCCACTTCGTCTCCCCAGACGCCATACCCCCATTTGGTTGGGTGGCCCCGGGTCGTTGTCCGAAACTGAATGACCTCTATGTCAGTTATTTTCATGGCTTTTCCCCTTTATCATAGCGGCTTGGACGTTGAATGCCGTCAATTTTTCTTTACTTTATCCATGAGATAGGGGCATTTAATTCTCCCGTAGCTTAATCTCTCGGTTGAGGCTGCGGCGGGGCAAGATGCCACGCCTACGGATTCGGGGCATTCCGAAATCAGTCAAAAAATGGAAAACTAAATAGCCCTAGTCCATGGGATAAAAACGATAGATCGAATATAGGTTGTATGATATACTGACTACACTCATTTGTCGACAAGAAACTTATCTCAATTAGGGTCATTTAATTTTCCCGTAGCTTAATCTCTCGGTCAAGGCTACGGCGGGGCAAGATGCCACGCCTACGGATTCGGGGCATTCCGAAATCAGTCAAAAACGGAAAACTGAATAGCCCTATATCTCAATAAATCCGATATGTGTGGCACTGACAGTATATAAGGAGATTAAAAATGGCAGAGACAACCCCCCGTTTTTTGACGGCGGAGCTTGGTGTAGAGCACCTGTTGAAGCAGATGCCACCCCTGCATTTCACCGGAACATCAAAGGCAGAGTGGCGGGACTGGCGCAAAACCTTTCGACGTAAATTAGTCAGAGACTTGGGTCCGAAACCGGAGGCTATCCCGCTAGAGGTTGAGGTGTTGGAGCGAACGGAGATGGACGGATATACGCGCGAGAAGATTATATTCAACCCTGATCCCTTCTCTTCTATTCCCGCCTATGTTCTGAGCCCTGAAGGGGCAGGTCCGGACCGCCGTTGCCCTGCGGTGCTCTGTGCGCACGGACACGGGATTGGAAAGGATCCGCTTGCAGGGATAGGTGAGGATTACCAAAAGCAGTTCGCCGTTGAGTTGGCACGGCAGGGATTCGTCACAATTGCACCGGATTGGCGCACCTTCGGCGAACGTAAAGATCGGGATGAATGGGTTCGCCGCCCCGGACGTGACGGGTGCAATGTCGCCTATATGGCATACGGCTACTTCGGCTATCAGCTACTCCAACTCCATATCTGTGACGCTCAACGGTGTTTGGACTACCTACAATCGCGACCTGATGTAGATGGGAGCCGGCTTGGTTGTATGGGCTGTTCATTTGGTGGAACGATGACAACCTACGTTTCCGCGCTAGATCAACGGATTAAGGCGGCGGTTATCGTCTGTTACCTCAGCACTCTGACCGATGCGCTTAACGATCGGGGACGTGGAAATACGTGCGGTTCTCAGTTTATGTTTGGGCTACGTGGACATGGCGATATATCGGATGTTGCGGGATTAATTGCGCCGCGCCCCTGCATGGCACAGATAGCATCGGACGATAGTTGTTTCATTGCGTCAGACGCCAAAAGTGCGTTTAATCATATTGAGCAGATTTATGCTGCATCCGGTCGTCCCGATAACCTTGAGTTGGACTACTTTGAAGGGGGACATGAGGTGGACGTTGAACCGGGGCTCAGATTTCTTAAGGAACATCTGATGTAACGCCTTGAAACGAACCCTATGGTTTAGGAGACAAGCTGATAAGAGATTCTAATTGTTTCCAATATAATGCTAGTTGGTAGGTTCCGTTGATGTTTGGGTGTCGAGATGTGAATCTCGACCTACAGGTTCTTATGGATTTCCAATAACTGACGAGTCGGGATTGGCAAACGCTGTAATCATGGGGCAAGCTGCCAAATGTAGCGCGAACTGTATGGAGATTAATTTTTTAATTGGGTAATTTCCGAGCGATGTCCGGTGCGGTTGGAAACCGCACCTACCGGGCCTGGGGGAAAATATAGAATTACCGATTTTTTCTGAAACCTCATACAGTTTGCGGACTCGGATCACAATCTAACAGATCGTGGTACAAAAGAAGGCTTTGTTGGGTTTCACTCTATCTATAATCAGGTGTTGTTGAATGACCGAGCCCCTATTAGATTCGATAGGGATTCCCATTTAACCGTTCAACCCAACCTACGGACTATCCACATTGCGCTCCGCTGGAGCGCGGGGATTGACCTTATCGCCGTTCTATAGACATCTCGCTCCTCTGGAGCGAAAGATAGAGTCCTTCAGTTTTAACAGCAAACCAATGGATTTTCAACACTAGCAACTTGCGCTATTGACATTATAGCACTTGGTATACTTAGAAAGGTTAATGTGACGAAGCTGCAAATGCGCCCGATGGTAATCATCATTCGGGATGGTTGGGGGCATAACCCTCACCCAGAATGGAACAGAGCCAATGCGATTCATCTTGCAAAGACGCCGGTCGATGATTGGCTTATGCGGGAATATCCGCATGTATGTATTCGGACATCCGGTGAAGATGTCGGTTTACCAACAAGCACAATGGGAAATAGCGAGGTAGGACACCAGAATATCGGTGCCGGTCGGATTGTCGATCAGGAACTTTTGCGCATCAGCAAAATGATTCGCTCAGGTGAATTCGCACGAAACAGATCGTTGGTCGCTGCTATGACCTATGTAAAGGCACAAGGTAGTAACCTTCATCTTATGGGATTGGCAAGCGAAGCCGGTGTACATAGTTCCCTCAATTACCTTTATGCCCTGCTTGCATTGGCAAAAGACGAAGGTGTCTCGGCTGACCGTGTGCTGGTGCATAACTTTAGCGATGGGCGCGACTGCTCACCGACAAGTGGCATCAACTTTTGCAAGCAGATTGAAGCCAAAATGAAGGAGATTGGTGTCGGAAGAATTGCTTCAGTAGTAGGGCGATATTATGCGATGGACCGCGATAATCGTTGGGATCGTGTAGAGAAGGCTTACCGGCTGTTGACTGAAGGCAAAGGACATCGCGTATCGTCTGCGATTGAAGGTTACCAACGCTACTATGACACCCCCACCACAGACAACCAAGTCGGAGACGAATTTATTGAGCCGACGGTTGTTACCGATGATCACGGGAACCCATTGCCAAGAATCTCCGATGGCGATGTGGTAATTTTCTATAATTTCCGGGGGGATAGACCGCGCCAACTCTGCGAGGCTTTCTGTTACACAGAGTTTCCATTTGAAGCGATTGGCAAGGACGGTGTGCACCAGCAAATGGGTTTTGAGCGCGGACAGAAATTGGAGATTAAGTTCGTCACAATGACTGAATATGAACGGGGGCTTCCAGTAGAGGTCGCCATTCCGAAACCGCCTAAGATGCCCAATGTTCTAGGGGCTTATGCAAGCGATGTTGGGTTGGCGCAATTTCGTTGTGCTGAAACGGAGAAATTCCCGCATGTGACCTTCTTCTTTAACGATTATCTTGACGAACCTTTTGACCGGGAAGATCGACAGATCATTCCGTCGCCGCGCGATGTATCGACGTATGATCAGAAACCCGAAATGTCTGCGCCAGAGGTTACCGAAGAGATGCTGCGTCGGATAGCGTCAGATAGATATGATCTGTTCATCCTAAATTACGCAAATGGCGATATGGTCGGTCATACGGGATCGTTGCCCGCCTCGATTAAGGCGGTAGAAACAGTGGACACATGTGTCGGAAAGGTGGTTGATGCGGTGATAGCAAAGGGTGGATCCTTAATCGTAACTGCGGATCACGGCAACTGTGAGCAGATGATTGATCCTGAGACCGGTGGTCCACACACCGCGCATACAACATACCCCGTCAATCTCATCGTTGTTGATGATCGCTATAAGGGTTGCCAATTGAAGGCAGATGGCAGACTAGCGGATATTGCTCCGACTGCGCTAAAATTGCTGGGCTTAGATCAGCCACTTGAGATGACTGGAAAATCGTTGATGTGAAAATCTCAGATGAAAACTCGCCCATACTTTTTCCTTTAAGACTTACGCAGTTGCTGAGTTTGTAGTTCAATGCTTCAGTGCCAGTGCGGGGCAAGATGCCCGCCTACGATGGGTGTAGATCTTACCTATGCCCCGATACGCCCGATGAATCGGGCAACTACAATATGAGGTGCGTAAGTAGCGATGACGCACATTCCGCTGATAACTACAACTGGACGGACAAACGATAATCCGGGTGATACCTTCATTGGGGTGGGACTGCAATATCTGTTTGAACAGGTGTTGGGACCCCAGGTATGGGTACTCATTGATCGCTTTAGCCCGCAGGGTTTTCGGGATTATGAGGATGTTGTTCGGAATGCCCCGTTTTTGGTCTACGGTGGAATGCCGCAATATAATAATTACGATGACTGGAAGCATTGGTATGACGATGCGATGTGGCGGGATTTCATCATTCGTTGGGGATTAAGAATCTTTACGATGGCGGGCGGGGCAGGATTTTCTCACCCAGACATTAGTATTGATGCATATGTCGCACACTGCATGAAGAGCAAAAAAACAGAGCGGATTATTCGCCAACGGGTTAAGCCTAGCCTCTGCTTCACCGTGCGCGATGGGTATGCACATGCTTTACTGAACAGGCTCGAAATACCGAATAGCCACCTTCCGTGCGCTGCGGTTTGGGCAAGTAGAATGTGGAATATCGCGCCGGCAAAGAAGAGACCTTACCTAATACTTGTTCCATCATCACCGCGCCATACGCCGAAGCGGATTGGGTGGAAACGGGTTTCCCGTCGTAGCAGGTTCCAACAATTCGCGGATAGCTGGAAGAATTTCTACACGACACTCCAACAACATGGCTACAATGTTCGGGTGCTCTGCCATGCGTATAGGGAGTACACCGCTCTTCGCGATGCAATTCCGCCCCAAGCACTCTGGTTTCACGGAGACCCTTATACGCTACTGCGACAGTACGCCTCTGCCCATACGGTCGTCTCTGCACGACTTCATGGCAGCCTTCCTGCCTATGGAATCTGTGGGACGCGGGTCCTAAACCTATCGGTAGATGTACGTGGTTCTGCTGTTGAGATTTTTCCAAAAATATGCAATCTCCGGATTAGCGATGCAACGCCCGATGCCCTTCTATCGGCGATAGACCAACTCAAGCCTTCGATAGCGGAGGATTTCTTCGCTCCAGAGGAGGCATATCGGGAACGAATCCAATCGTCGCTACCGAACGCGTTAAAATAAAAAGAGGGGCAAACTTTGAAGTTGCCCCTCTCTAATCATACGGTTTAATTTTCGTCTGTTTCGCTAAGGATAAGAATTGGTTGACACTTACCCTGTCAGATCGGCATGCCAGTCAGTCCAATCCTCAAGGTTATTGAGATTCACGGCATCCAAGATTGAACCGTCGTCGCCAACCCCGGCTGCGCCTAGAATGGCTCCACGGGTATCGTCATCGTGATTGTAGCCTGTGATAGCGGCATTCAACTCATCGACTGCCGCTTGATCCAGACTTCCGCCCTTTTTGTCCAGAATCCACCCTTCAAACTCAGTGTAGCTTGGACGGTTGTCGCTGATATATGCCAACGTTTCTTCCTTATCAAGGCCCAGCCCATCAAGAACCATCTGATCGAAGCCAGCACCGCATGCCGGATAGTCGGAATGTAGTTGTCCTACCGCGTCCAATGTGACCTTGCTCCAAAATCTTGGTAGATGAAGGACACCAAGGGGACCGGCAACACCTGAACTGATTGTCGGAATAACTCCTGCCATTCTATTTTCTCCTTGTCGTCTATAGTATTGATGAAGCTACAAGTCCAGCCCGTCCGGATTTGTAGGTAATTTATTATAGCACACCTTAAAAAAACTTCAAAGCATAAAATTACGCCCGTTTCCCGGTCTTATTAGTTGCTACCATAGATTGCGTTGGTGTCGATTTTGGCGAGTCCATCGGCGGTACCAATCCAAGCAGCTCCTATACCTAGCGCGATGCAACTAACGATAGGTGTACTGATCTGACTAGAAGGAAAGTCAATGGGGTCTCGCCACCCGTCTGCGGTCCTAATCCAGACGCCACCATTGGTCGCAATCCAAACTGTGGCAGGCTTAATCGCGCTTATCGGACCTTTGGTGGCAGCGACGTAGATACTTTGATACGGCACTATATCGACGAAACGTAGGACAGCTTCAACCGTACTGCTCAGATCGCTCTGATGGATTTCGCCGTAGCCGTTGGCTTTGTCCACGCTATAATTCCAAGTAAAGAAAACTCTGTCAGCACTGACATCAAAACTTACAATTTCACTACCGGTTTTTAGATCGAGGTTGTCAAGGGCACCAAAACTTTGCCAAATATCCATACTTCGATTGAAGACTGCGATGCCGTTTTGAGAGGTGCCAATCCAAATCCTGTCCGGTGTGACAGCGAGCGCGACAATATCGTCGGCGGGTAAACCATCTGCCGCTTTGCTATAGTTGATCCAATCTCCGGTAGATCGAGAATAACGGGCAACTCCTGCAAAGGTCCCGATCCAAACCTCCTCTTTGTCCATTTTGATGTCATATATTGTGTTATCCGGCAGCCCATTGCGCATATCGAAAATGTCGGGAAATGTCGTCCCCTTGTTATAACGAATAACGCCATGATTCAGCGTGCCAATCCACACTTCCTGATCATCAACCGCGAGTGCTCGAACATCAATCGGCTTCTCTTCGTCAAAAAGGGTGTTAATGTGATCGGTTATGTCCGTGACGGGCTGCCAAATTCCTCCGCTGAGGTCAATTTGTGCCAACCCTTTTGGTGTGCCGATCCAGAGGGTTGTGCCATCAATGGCAATTGCTTGGATCTGGTTGCTCGGTATCGCGTCAGAGACGGTGTAGATAGTCCATGCACTTTCGCTTCGCTTTTTTCGCGCTTCATTTTTTAATTTGAGATTTGATGTATATGGACCAACGGAATTATAGTCAGCAACTGCGTCCATGCCCCGCCGCAACTGCATATAAGCATCCCCCCGTGCCATATAAGCATTGGCAAGCCATCGACTTTGCGGATAATTTTGGATGAAACTACTTAATGTCCCCACTGCCATTTCAGCATTTCCTAGCTTGGAATGTATCGACCCGATGAGGTATGAGCCGCGTTCTATATGTTCGCTGGCCGGGTAATGCGCCACAGCTTCTTGGAGGATTTTAAGTGCTTCTTGGAGTTGATCCAATTCCTCTGCCAGCAGAAAGCCTGCGGTGTAGGCTGCTTCGTCTGCGCCGAAGCGATCGGGATAGATTCGGAATAAGAGCCGGTAGGCACTGACCGCTTTCTGGTATTCTTCAGCCGCGAGGTAGGCATCACCTGCGTCCTTAAACTTATCCTCCATACTGTATGCGTTGGGGTCAATCTTCACAACGTTTCCAAAATATTTCAGTGCCTCATCATTGTTGCCTTCCGCTTCATAGAGACCGGCAAGTTGATAATGGGCATCAGTATATTTAGGATATTCATCGATCGCCTTCATAAAACTCGTTTTCGCTCGATCCTGCATATCCAACTGTAAGAAGGTCTGACCGTTAAGAAAATGTCTCTCGGCTGCTTCGTTGGGAATGGCACGCACCTCGTCATAGGCTGTGATGTAGATGATTTCACGGAAAGGAATTGATAGTTGCTGGTTGTAGACCTCAATCTGGATTGACTTTTCATCGCCGCCCAGCCAAGTTCCTTTGAGGTGATCTCCGTTTTCGAGATAAATTGAGACATAGTGCTGTCCATAACCGATGTGTGCACATAAAAGCACTGAGATGAGGCAGATGAGTATGTGCTTGAAGTTAAATTTATGTTTCATGCTTAATGTCCTCGCGGGATTAACGCTATAGTGAATGTATTGCACTATATTGTTTCGGGGTGGATGTGGGGATATAATACCTTGCGTGTTGACGGGTCGTCTGACATCAGATCACCGTATAGTATACAATAGCCACCATCAACTGTCAAGACACTGAGGGGTGCAACTTAGGGTCATTTAATTTTCCCGTATCTCGATCGCCCGGTCAAGGCTACGGCGGGGCAAGATGCCCCGCCTACGGATTCGGGGCATTCCGAAATCGGTCAAAAACTGGAAAACTAAATAGCCCTACTTTAACGTTATTTTTTTGACAAAGTCGTCAATGCTCTGATAATATCTATCAGAGGCATCCGCAACGTTACTTTGCTTAATGTTAGCCTTTAATTCTGTAAAATTGCTTTGCGTTATCGTGAAACAGTTTCTGTCTGTCCGCGTCGGTGGCGTTCTGTATTGACCACTGCAGGGCTTCCACCCACTGCTGGTATTCGGCGGCTAGGGTGCAGACGGGCCAATCACTGCCGAACATAAGACGGTCATAGCCGAATGCCGCTACAAGGTGATCGATGTACGGCTTCAGTTCTGCTTTCGTCCAGTTTTCGCTAGCAGTTGTTACGATACCTGAAACCTTGCAATGCACGTTATCAAACGACGCAAGTTCACCGATATGGTCAGCCCACGGTTGAAATTGTTTACCTTTTATATCGGGTCCCCCGCAATGGTTGACGGCATGTCGCACATTTGGCGTTGCTTTTACTAAATCGATAGCCGCAGCTAGCTGCTGATGGTTGGCACAGAGATCAAAGGAGAGGTCAAACTTTTCAAGTAGCTGTACCCCTTTGATGAGTTCGGGACTTCGATAAAACTGATTATCGGGCAGGTGCCAAGCCATGCGGCGAATTGCAACTACAAGTTCGTACTCGGTAAGTTGCTTGAGAATTTCTTCAACATCTGAATCTTCAAGTGGAGCAGCCGCAACGATGGCACCGATCATGCCCTCTTGTTGCACAATCTGTGCCAACCACTTGACCTCGTCGACCACCTGTGTGGGTGCTACATCCGCTTCAACATGGACGGATTGGACGACGTTTAGCCCCTCACAAGCTCGACGATAGTCCTCGATTAGATAGCACTTGCCAAGTGCATCAAAATCGTCCAACCAAGGGTAGTTCAAGTTTGAAGTGTCCCAAAGATGCTGATGTGTGTCAATGATTTTTAGCATTTGTGTCCACCTTTTTGATTGTCCAAGTATCCTTGCCAAGATTTCTGATGCAAGGTTGAATCACAATGTAACCGATAGCGTGTGTGCGGAGTGTGTGGTTTTAACCACATGTATAGATAGCCGTTAATATCCCCTTCTCACGTTTACTCTTAGGTCCGGTACGATGTCCAATTGTCGCCTTCCCAATATCCGAAAAATATTAATCGTCCGCAATGATGGCATCGGCGATCTGCTCAATTCAACACCCGCCATTGCACTGCTACGCCAAAACTATGCCGATGCGGAAATCACGGTGCTTGCCCAACCGTTGAATGCGCCAATCTTGGTCGGTAATCCGGATGTCGATCGTGTCCTGATTTTTGATAGAGAAAACGAACATCGACGGCTGCGAGATCGATTGAGATTTTATCAGCACCTACGACATGAGCGGTATGACCTCGCTGTTGCGATGCGAACCGCTTCTTGGTGCAACTCTGTCGCATTTCTTTCGGGTGCGAGGTATCGGCTAGGCCGCTACCAAAAGCGGTTCAAAACTTTCCTGACGCACAGTTGGCGGGGAGGGTATAAGAAAGGGGAAACCCACGAGATCGATCGGAATTTTGACTTAGTTGGGCTAATCTGCGATGGAGACGGACATCGACAGTTGGTGCTGAATCTAATGGATAACGAAATCGCGGAAACAGAACGGCTGTTAGCAGATTGGGAAATCACACCAAACGATTTTTTGGTTGGCATCCATCCGGGCGGCAGCTCGTTCGATAAACGGTGGCCCGAGGAAAATTACGCCCAAGTTGCCGATACACTTGCATATCAATACGGTGCGAAGATTTTGATTCTGAGAGGTCCCGACGAAGCCGAATTAGAAAAAAACGTCCAGAAAGCCCTACAGTCCAAATCCATTGCCTATGCCCCGCAGTCAATACGTGAACTTGCTGCCCTCATAAAACGCTGTGATTTCTTCGTGTGCAATGACTCAGGACCTATGCACATCGCTGCGGCTTTGGATGTACGAACTGTGGCAATCTTTGGCCCTACTGATCATGTGGCTTGGAAACCGCTCAGTGAGGAAGCAACAATTGTCAGGCGAGATATGCCGTGTTGGCCCTGTAGTGCACACAAATGCAAGATTGGCTGGGAGTGTACGAAGAAATTAACGGTTGACAGCGTATGGAATCGGGTGGAGGAATGGTCGCAGGATAAGGTAGACGCGATAGATCGTAGGCAGTGATGTAAACGTATTCAGGACTTACGCAAATTGGGTACATGGAGATAGATTTTTGATTTTTAACCCCCTAAATCCCCCTTATCAGGGGGACTTATGAACGCGCTGCGTCAGTTCTAGTATTGTTATATATGACCGATGCAAAGAATCGCACCCCCGTCCTCGAGGTCCGAAGGATAAATAAAGCGGTTCACGGTTATGGCTCTATTTTTTCGCGCTTTTCTCGTTTTTACCCGTTTTTGATTCGTTCGTCATCAACGCTAAACGAACAACTCACATATCGTGTCGGCACGTTTTACAACGGTACGATCATCAATCCTCGCTGCGCCTCGGCGCAGATATCCCTCAATGGATTGCCCTGCAAGGACACGGATTTCCTGCTCGTAGGGCGGCTCGATTTTCAGAGGTTTAATCTGATTGATATTTCTGCACGCTTCAGCCACGGTTTTTCGGATGGATTCTCGCGATTTTTCGGGAGACAGGTGTAAAGCGAGTTCTTGCCCAAGCCCCTGCTTCGTTTCTACAGCGTATATGTTGGAAATTAGCTGCTTGGCTTCGGCAACCGCTTTATCATCGCCTGAGATGAATACTGTCGGCACGTTAAACTCGCCAGCCATTGCTGCGCGGCAACCAAATTCTCCAATAGACACCCCGTTGAGTTTGTAGTATTCGATAGACCTTGATGAATATGTGTGGCTTAACGGTGCGTTGGGTGTTCCCGCCATTGCATGTTGTCCAACGAAGTACAGTGCATCATAGGTTGCGTCGAGGTAGTAAGGCGGAGCGATGGGACCTCTTGCGATCAATTTTGCTTCCGGATGAAATTCCAACACATCAATCCCCCCGTTTCCGTGTCCATCCCAAACAACGATTTCTGCCTGTGGGTCAACGTCCAAGATACCAGTAATGGCAGCATTGACCTCCCATGTCAGTAGTTTCATGGCGGTCTGCTTCTGCGGTCCCTCTTCGCGGGTTTGGCTAAACCGGGACACCATTGCAGGACCTTCTAGGTCGGTGAGGATATAGATCTTCATCAGGGCCTCTTTGTACTCCTACTTGAGATAGGGGAGGAGTAACTCGTGGGCAGTCACGACATTGACTGCAAGGGAGTCCAAGGCAAGCAATAGCTCGTTGGCATCCATGTTCTCGGTTGCGAGGCTATCCACTAGGACGATGTGGTGGTCATCGGGTTCGCTTGAGTCAACTCCAAAGCAGGTTGGAAGGATTTCGGTGTTTTGGTCAAGAATTTTTCCGTAGATTTCTTCCATCTTCGATGTATCGAGATCGTTGACGCTGCATAAATCTATCATAAATTCAATCTGTGTCTCATCAACTACGGCAAACATATTGAGTCCATCTTCATCTTGAATAATAAGGATATCATCCTCTGTAGTAACGCTATATCCCTGCTCGTCTAGGAATACGGTTATGTCTACCGGTGAATTTAATTTTGACATTATTCTTCTCCTTCACTGGAACGTGCAAAAGATCTTTAAGCCCGGATCTATCGATATGTCAGAGACTTGTTGTTAAGCATTCTTGTTTCCACCGACCTTAGCTTTCAGGGCTGCCAAATCGTCGTCCACATTTCCAGTTTCAAGGGCAGCGAATTCCTCCTCAAGTGGATCGCGGCTTAACTCAGACATCTCCGAGGCAGCATCTGCCCGCGCTTCCATATCCCCAACTTTCTCCTCCATACGATCGAAGGTTGCAAACGCACTATTATCCTTCATGCCCGCCATTGTCTCATGAATTGCCTTCTGTGCCTTTGCTCGTTTCTGCCGTGCAATCAACAGGTTTTTCTTACGACCGGCTTCATCAATTTTCCGCTCCAGTGTTCGGAGATTATCCTTGAGCATGGTGACCGCTTGTTTCTGCTTATCCCACTGCTCCTTGTAGCCTGTTGCAACGCTTGCATGTTCGTTGCGCCGTGTCAGCGCTTCGCGTGCAAGGTCCTCGTTCTCTCTCTGGAGGGCGATTGTTGCTTTCTGTTCCCAACCGTCCGCTTGCTCCTGTTCGTTTTCATAGTCCTTTTGTAGCCGTTTTTCCTGTGCGATAGCGGTAGCAACCTGCTGTTTGACTCTGACTAGTTGCTCCTGCATCTCATTCGTTATCTGATTTAGCATCTTTTCCGGATCTTCTGCTTGGTCCAATGCGGCATTCACATTAGATTTGAAGATGGTGGATATGCGGTTAAAGAATCCCATTTTACGCCTCCTATAATGTAGTGATTAGTGTAAGTTCCAAATTTTAGTCCGATAGAACTGAAGTTCAATTATAACCGAAAATCTTCTCATTGCCAACCAAAAAGTTAGGAACCAGCACGTCCGATGAATCCCCGACTTGTCGGGATTAAGAAACGGGCAACGACAATCTTACAATCTGAAGTGCCTAAGTCCTGTGATGTTTCTATTGTGTAATGTTACAAGATTGTTGCCATTTATACGATTGGGAGTTCGGTATTTAAGTACAAGACCTCCTTCATTCCAGCAGAGTCATCTTCCGAGTATCGGTTTCGCCTTGGAACTCTAGAACGTAAAAATAGGCACCGCTTGCCACGCGTTCACCCTTGAAATTACGTCCATTCCAATAGGCAGCGCGATGTTTCGCAGTATAATCGCCGGCGGGCAATCTCCCAAGTTCAAGGGTATTAACCAGTTTGCCATTAAGATTGTAAATCCGAATGACCACATGACCGGCAGATGTCAACTTAAAAGGCAGCCATGTTTCCGGATTGAATGGGTTCGGATAGTTCTGAAAAAGGGCGCCTTGCTTGAGCTTGCCCAAAGTCGTTGCCAGTAGATCCGATGTTAGCTGAACTGCAACGGGTTGGGGTAGCCCTGTATGTCCAAACTGATCGAACAACTTGTCATAGGCGGCTCGGGCGCGAAGAACCCCGTAACCGGCGATATTATCGGGCGTGCTCGCTTGCGAAGCCGTCATGCGAAGTGTGTTGACTATATCCGGCACGGTTGCAAGTGGGAAGGCTTCCATCAGCAGTGCAGCAGCGCCGGCAGCAAGGGGTGCTGCAGCCGAGGTGCCGATATGATCGCTGGAAAAGCCATCCCGTATGGATGTATTGATGCTTGTGACCCCTGCGCCCATCGCCATTAGATCTGGCTTAATTCGCCCATCGAAGGTGGGCCCTCGTGAACTGAAAGGTAACACCTGTCCGTCACGGTCTACAGCACCGATTGCGAGAACGTCAAATCCATCTGCAGGTGGGGTAATTCGCCCTGAAATCCCAAACGCATCGTCCATCGGATGTGCACCTAGATTGCCAGCGGCGATAATGACAGGTATCCCTTTTTGAACGGCAAGGTTTGCGGCAACCGTAACTTTTGAGGTTTTCCCATCCAAGTCAGAAAAACGATACCAATCGGCATAGCCGAGCGAACTGCTCACTACGTCTGCGCCCATCTCTTCGAGCCATTCAAGCCCCTCAACCCACCAGTCCTCTTCGATTTGCCGCTCAAACACGTCGCCCTGCTGTGAAACCTTCTCTGTTTTTCCAAGGAGGTAGCGGGCACGGGGTGCGATACCGATGAGTTGCCCCGGCGCGTCGCCAGCGAGGACACCCAATACCATTGAACCGTGATCATCCTGATTGGGATCATCCTGATTTACCTGATCGGCAGTATTGGCATCATCATTGATAAAATCGCGCTGGGCGATAACCTCCACATGTTCAAGGGCAGTATGTTCCAGATTGAAGCCTGTATCTAGCAATCCTACAACAATGTTCTCACCGAAAAAGCCTTCTTGGTGTAGGAAGTCCGCCTGAATTTGTGAAATTTGTGTCTTAGCGTTGCCGTAGTCCAAAACTTCAGCAGAGGAAGGAGCATTCGGAGAAAACGAACCGCTGGTGGGTACTTCAAAAGGCATTGTGTACTGACGGATGGGATCAATCGCGCGGACAAACGGCAGCCGAGCGATATCACGAATCTGCTGTTCTGTTGCCTCCAGTCCAACCCCATTCAGCCATCGGCTCTTGCTGCACAGTTTTCCCCCCAACTGAAGCACCGCCTCAATATAGCGGGCTTCGATGGGCAAATCGGTAAAATCCGGACGAGTGAGATGCGCCCGGGACTCGCGGCGATACTTCGCTCTATTTGACATCTGGGTTTGATACTGATTTATCGCTTTATGTTGATCGGCTGGTGTCGAGAATCCCTTGTCGGCAAAGAGCACCCATACCTTTAGCGTTTCACTAGGGTTATGGAAGCGAATAGATGAAGAAATTTTGACGTTCTGGTTGGGGGCAGATATCGCAGGAGGGGCTGCTGCGAATGCGATGAACATAATAATAGCATAAACCAATCGGCAAAACAGGATTCGCCGTTTAGAGAAGCATTGTAATAACGGGTTCCTCTGTTCCAATGGCATCAATTTCTTCATTGAAAAATTTGGGAGTCGTGGAGATGCGGTTAGATTCATAAATTAGATTGTAGCAGCGTCCTGGCTGACCGTCAAGGGCAGATCCGTTTCTCCATGATTCTCTGATTGACAGGCATAGGTATGTCTTTTATAATACGAATTAGCAAACATTTCATCAATTGACTTTCTTCTCTACCAGTTAGCACAGAAAAGTCAAAAACTGGTAGTAATAACTTGGGAAAGTTTCATCCCACTCAGGGTTTTACAACCAATGCAGATTGGCTTTAGATCGATTAAGGAGTTTTTGATGTATAGAAAGGAACACTTTATTTCAATTTTTGTCCTCTCAGTTTTGGGCACCTTACTTTTAGGTGCTTTCACACCGGTTTTTTCTAAGAACGGTGGAGGAACCGATGTAAGCTTCACCCTGCAGCTGCTCCATGCGGCGGACATGGAGGGTGACATTGAAGCACTTGAAAACGCCCCTCGTTTCTCATCGGTATTGAATGCACTCAAAGCCGACTTTGAGGATACCGTTATCATTGGAGCAGGCGATAGCTATATCCCCGGGCCGTTTTTCGCAGCGGGCAGTGACCGAAGTCTTCGTGATGTTCTGGGACGCGAAGGGTCGGGACGTGCGGATATTTTGATACTTAATGCAATGGGATTTATGGCGGCAGCACTCGGCAACCATGAATTTGATGCGGGTACTGGCACCCTCGGAGGGTTAATTCGGAATGACGGTAGAGGCTACGTCGGCACAGCGTTTCCGTTCCTTAGTGCGAACTTGGATTTTAGCCTTGATAGCAACCTTGCAGATCTCGTTGTCAATGCGGGGCAGGAGGCAAGCACGGTTCCAAACAGTATCGCCAAGAGTGTAGTCATCACAATGCCTTCGGACGAAAAGATTGGTGTTGTTGGCATAACCACACCACGGCTCGGCAGTCTATCCAAGTCAGGAGATGTCGGAATTGCCCCTGAAGATCCAGATGATATTGCGGCATTGGCAGCAATCGTCCAAGAGTCTGTTGATGCGTTGACAGCAACCGGAATAGACAAGGTAATCGTTACCGGGCACCTTCAACAAATTCGCCTTGATGAGATGATGGCATCGCAGTTGCACGATGTTGACATAATCATTGCCGGTGGTTCAAACACATTGCTCGCGGATAACACAGATCGTCTGCGCGAAGGCGATGTCGCTGAGAGGCCGTATCCGATTCTGACAAATTCCATGACGAATGAACCGGTTGCAATTGTTGGCACAGATGGGAATTACAGGTACGTCGGTCGGCTAGTCGTGGGTTTTGATGAGGCGGGTGTTCTGTTACCGGAGTCAATTGACGCTGAAGTGAGCGGTGCCTTTGCTGCAGATGAACAAGGCGTTATGGATACCGGCAACGCTCCACTAGTACCGCGTGTCGTTGAAATCACCGAAGCGATTCGGAATGTGGTTATCGCAAAGGATGGCAATATTTTTGGGCAAACAAGCGTCTATCTTAATGGAAATCGAGGTTCTATTCGTACAGAGGAAACGAACCTCGGCAACTTGATTGCAGATGCCAATCTATACGTGGGACGACGGTTTGACCCAACAGTAGTTGGCTCGATAAAAAACGGTGGAGGTATTCGAGCAGCTATTGGCATCAATGCTAGTGGCAGCACGCTTCCGCCGCCGGGGAACCCGTTGGTCGGCAAAATGGCGGGCCAAATCTCGCAGGTTGATATAGAAAACACGCTCCGATTCAACAATGGGCTGAGTTTATTAACACTCACGGCAGCACAACTTCTTGAGGTTATCGAGCACACTGTCGCCGAATCTGAACTGGGTTCAACCCCTGGGCAATTTGCTCAAATTGCTGGGATTGCCTTCAGTTTTGATATGTCGCGGTCGGCAGGCTCAAGGGTCAGGTCGCTCGTGCTTACTGATGCCAATGGAAACCCGACTGACATCGTTGCACAGAATGGGGAAGTTGTCGGTGATGCGGATCGACCCTTCCGTATCGTTACAATCACTTTCCTCGTGGATGGTGGTGATAATTATCCTTATCAGAACTTCCCAAATACTGACCGTGTAGACTTCTCCACAGTGATGACGGAAGAACAATCGGGTGGACAAACGACCTTTACCGCGCCCGGTACGGAGCAGGATGCACTTGCGGAATATCTGGCGGCGAACTTCTCGACAACTCCGTTTACGGTTGCCGATGTTGGTCCTGAGGGCGATGAGCGCATTCAAAATCTTGCATTTCGTGCCGACGGTTTGATTGTAACATCTCCAGTCCTGAGCGCATTCAATATGCAACTCAGCACGGGTTTGAATATGATTAGCTTACCGCTAATGTCCGACATGCCTTACACAGCACGTTCTCTCATGGAAAAACTCGGAGCGACGGTCCTCATTGAATACAATCCATCGGTTAGTAGCTTCATCGGGTTCACGGCAAACTCTTCCGGCGACGGTTTTGCTATCGAAGGTGGGAAGGGCTATATTATTAATGTTCTCAAACCGAAGGTTGTTAGATTCACCGGGCGCGCGTGGGAAAATAGTTCAACGACAGTTCCAACCGCGCCGACGGCACCTCAGACTACTAAGGTATGGGCGTTAGTTCTTCGGGCACAATCTGAAGGGATTGACGGTGTAACGTTGACCATTCACAACCGGCGCACTGGCGTTTCGGAGATTCTTGATGTGAACGGATCACATGCTGTCTGGGCAGACATGAACCGTCGCCCGGTTGCGTTGATTGGCGATATACTGACGATTGAAATGCACGACACAGATGGTGAGTTGATTCGTACGCTACATCACGAAATTGATGCGACAGATATTCGTCGAGCATTCACAGAGTTGATATTGACGCCCGAAGACCTGAAACCGAAACGGACCGCGCTGCTCGCCAATTATCCAAACCCGTTCAATCCTGAAACATGGATACCGTACCAACTAGGGAATGATGCACACGCTGCGATTCGTATCTACTCGCAGACAGGAGAGCTTGTTCGATCTCTTGATCTTGGGTTTCAGCCGGCGGGATATTACGTCGGGAAAGCACGGGCTGCCTACTGGGACGGTCGTAACGGCTCTGGTGAACTGTTGGCTTCAGGCGTTTACTTCTATCAGTTGATTACCCCCGCATCGACAGTGACCCGGAAGATGGTTATCGTAAAGTAGGACGCTGCGATATTTGTAACGCACGTTGCTACGGCGTATTGACATTTTGGTGCTGTTAATTCGGCAAACGCTGTAATCATCGGGCAAGCTGACAAATGTTGTGTCCCGACGGGTCGGGATTAGTTCGAGGGGTGGGATCACAATCTAACAGATCGTGGTACAAAAGACGATTCTTAGACAATTTTTTTCAAAGGGAAACTACCCGCTGAAAAACTTTGTTGGGTTTCGCTCTATCTTTCTATAAACAGATGTTGTTGAACGACTAAACTTCTATTGTACTTGATAGAGATTCGCGTTTAACCGCTCAACCCAACCTACGGGCTGTCAAATGTCAACAGAAGCTGGCAACTCACGTTTTTCACCTCGTGTTTGACAACTCGATATGGAAATAACACCGAATCGACAAAGCATTTGAGTTTAGCATGTGCAAAAAAACTTGACAACAATTAACATAATAATATACTATTTCATTGCGGCAAAAAAATATCCGATAAAATCGGCTGCAATTGGCAAGTGCCCAATTTCAGGCGAGTGGATCCCCCAATCTTTTGTCGCCATGTCAATTCTCATGTGCCTAACTCAAAATCAACAACCTAATTAAGGAGTTTAACTAGCTATGTCTCAAACAGGGAAAATAACGCTAATTCTGTTTAGTGTTATTGCGTCACTCTTTGTCCTGTCTACCGCAGTGGCGCAGGAATCAACTGAAGCAGAGATGTCAGATGATATGGGCGATGACACATCATCTGATGCGGCAGCTGAAGAAGAGATTATTGAACTTGAAGAACAGGTGGTGATTGGTTCAAGAGCACGCCCTCGCTCTGTTATAGATTCAGCGGTGCCGATTGATACCATTCGCGGTGACGAAATTGGCAAGCAAGGTACCACAGATTTGCAAGACATGTTTAGAAACCTGGTGCCTTCCTACAACGTCAATACTCAGCCAATCAGCGACGCGGGGACAGTTGTGCGACCTGCGAATCTGCGAGGATTGGCGCCTGACCACACATTGGTGCTGATAAATGGAAAACGGCGTCACCGTGCGTCGGTGATTCACTGGTTAGGTAATGGATTGGCTGATGGCGCGCAGGGACCTGACCTTTCTGCCATCCCAGCGATAGCACTGAAACAGGTGGAGGTGCTCCGGGACGGTGCATCTGCCCAATACGGTTCCGATGCTATTGCAGGTGTGATGAATTTCCAACTCAAAAATAGCCATGAAGGCGGTTCGTTTGAATTCAAGCCCGGCATTTTTTCGTATGGTGATGGTCGTCAATACGCGGTCGCTGGCAATATCGGCTTGGGTAGTGAGACAACCTGGACCAATATCAGCCTAGAATATGGCGGTTCAGACCCGACTATCCGCTCGGTACAACGCGATGATGCCAAAGCGTTAGAAGGAGCTGGCAATACTAGTGTGAGAGATCCCGCGCAAATTTGGGGTCAACCCATTGTGGAGGATGATATCAAACTCTTTGCCAACTACGGAAGCACCCTCACGGATAACGTCGATTTCTATGGACACGCCAACTACGCGAGTAAGCGGGTCGAAGGCGGGTTCTATTTCCGAAATCCGAACACCCGTAGCGGTGTGTTTAGTACTGACGGTGGCGAGACGCTGTTGGTTGGCGATTTGTCGGGTGGGGAATACCCGAACATTCCTATTACTAACCATAAGCCCGATGCAGAAGAGTTGGCAAAGGTTTTCGCAGATCCTAATCTCTTCACGTTCCAAGAGATGTTCCCGGGCGGATTCACACCGAGATTTGGGGCAGATACGGTAGACAGCTCTGTTCTCGTGGGGATTAAAGGCAATGCTTTAGAAGCTATGCTTCCCTCCGGCGGATTGGGCTGGGATTTAAGTGCCTATTTTGGACGGCATCATGCGGATTTCTTTATCTTTAACACCGTCAATGCCTCGCTGGGTCCCGACACACCGACCGACTTCAATCCGGGTGACTACATCCAGACCGATTACAACGTTAACTTTGATTTAACACACCAACTCAGTAATATGCTATTCCTTGCTTCGGGGTTAGAATATCGGAACGAAGGCTTTGAGATAGTAGAAGGTCAGAGAGAATCGTATCAGATCGGTCCTTTGGCGGGTCAAGGCTTCAGTGCTGCGTCTAACGGCTTCTCAGGATTCAGTCAGGTTGCTGCAGGCGACTGGAATCGCTCCAACGTTGCGGCTTATTTGGAAAGTGAAATCACACCACTCAAGCACTGGCTGCTTAGTCTTGCAGTACGTGGCGAAGATTTTGAGGACTTTGGACAGACCCTCAACTATAAGGTCGCCACCAATGTTGGTATCACAGACTTTCTTGAGGATGCCAATCTGCTTGCCAATGATGCGATGATTCTGAAATTCCGTGGCAGTTATAGCACAGGATTCAGGGCACCGACTCCGGGGCAACAAAACGCCTTCAACGTAACGACCGAATTCAATTTTGAAAAGAATGATTTGGTCAACAACGGTACCATTCCTTCAACGAACCCCGCTGTTGCGGTCGTTACAGGTAAGGAAGATAACTCGCTTGACGCTGAAACCTCCACAAACTTCACCAGCGGTTTCACCTTTGAGGTGCGAGACATAAACCTTACGGTGGATCTGTTTGATATTCGGATGAAGGACCGTTTGGCGCTATCGCAAGACTTCGCACTAAACGAACAGCAGAAGCAAGATCTGCTGGCTGAAGGTGTGACCAGCGCGGCGAACTTACAGGAGTTCCGATTCTTTACTAATGACTTTGATACAACGACCCAAGGTATTGATATAGTTCTCACTGTACCGGTACCAAATGGCGATGTTACTGTCCTTTATAACCGCACAGAGACGACCGTTACCGACTTCAATCCGGACACGCTCGACGACCTGCGGATAAAAGAGTTGGAAGAAAATCTACCGAAACAGCGTGGCGCGCTGACGCTAACGCAATCGCTCACGAGTCAGTGGAGCGTACTTGGGCGGGCGAGTTACTTCGGAGACTGGTATGATTCTGAGGATGATGAAACTTATACTGGCAAGGTGCTTTTCGACCTAGAGACAACTTACTGGGCAGCCGCCGGTCTCAGCATCAGTTTGGGTGTCCAGAATCTCCTCGACCAGTACCCCGATGAAAATCCGAAGTCGGGTAATATCGGTAACCAATACGGTCAGTTTAGCCCGTTCGGCTTCAACGGCAGATACGTGTATGCAAAATTTGGTTACACGTTCTAATTTTAGAAGTTAATTGATTCATCACAGTGGAATTGCAGGCAGCGGTCAGCGTTATGTCAATTTGAAGTCAACAAAACGTTAAAATGACAGCTTGCCGCGCCTGCATTCCATAAATTATTTATAGTGGATTTTAGAATTAATGAGACACTCCAAACCGGTGCGGTTGAAAACCGCACCTACCGGGGAACGAGAGTGTCTATTTATTTTTATAATTTACCACATAAGCCTGCAAAGAGATTTGTACCCACCAAAATCAACCCTCCAATCAACCGTCGGCAATTCGACTATATCTTCCATTAAATCAGCCATGGGCAATTTCTTGCTTGGTTCATGTCAAAAGAAAGTGCGGGGCAGCTCTTTGCACTATTTCTTAACATGAGCCTCCTGCTTTTTCTGTAGCAATTGTAGTGACATTTTGTCAATAGCTAACGGTTTTCCACAGATCTATTTGATATTTTGTCAAAAAAGTATGATTTGGGGGTTTTCGCTTTGACATCCTGTCAGAAATCCTTCCAATCTGTCTATAATTCAACCAAATAATGCTATGAAGTGAATCCTGGACTGCGTATTTTCTACACTTAATGTCAAATTCATTAAGCTACGGCATGGAATCATTGGCATCAATTTTGCCCAACGGATTAATGGTACGAATTGTCATTTCAAAACGGACAACTTTGTAAGGGAGGTAAATTCGATGGCAGTTATCACCATTTCGAGAGAATATGGCAGCCGTGGCGAAGAAATTGCCCAACAGGTTGCTAACCAACTTGGCTATAACTATTTCGACAAGGAAATTCTGACCGATGTGGCGCGTGAGGTCGACACCACTGAAGATAAAATCAGTGAGCATGATGAGAAAGATGAGCACGGTTTCCGCGCCTTCCTAAAAAATCTATTCGCACCGAGCAACCCAGGGTTTGCACATTATCCGTACTATCCTGGCATCACCGTAGACGTATCGGACGAATTCGTGAATCGACAACTGGAATTAGATGCCAATCAGGTGACGAGCTCCTTTCGTCATGTTGTGGAAAATTTGTGGGAACGTGGAAATGTTGTTATTGTTGGGCGGGGCAGCCAAAAGACTCTCGCTGCAAAACCCGATACTCTTCATCTAAGTTTCATCGGAAAGATTGGGGCCCGTACTGAGACAGTTATGGCGGAAGAGCATCTGACTCGTGAAGAAGCCTTGGAAAAGATTCAAACCATTGACGAGCAGCGTTCTCACTATCTCAAACGTTATTATGATGTTTACTGGGAAAATCCTCGGCTCTACCATATGATCATCAATACTAGTTTGATGTCTATCGAACAGGCCGTGAAGGTTATTGTTGCGATGGTTCACCAGATGAAAGGCAACGGATAACGAATTATTTTGGTATTTGGTTTGTCAATATGCTAAAATGTGAGAAATGAGTCGTTAGACAAAACAACAAGCAAAAGATTGATAGCCGAATCTCGCTTAAGGAAAACTTGTGCCAAATGCCAACCAAAAAAGATAATACTGAGACCACAATCGATCATCACGACGATTTACAGACCCGCCTATCCTTCCTTCAGTTCAACCAACAGGATGAAAAATATCTCAAAGCGCTATCAGAAATCTTTGCTCCTCATATTCCCGATATCGTGCACAACTTCTATCAACACCTACAAGGGTTTGAAGCAACCGCTTCGCTGCTAACTGACGAATTGATTACAGAGCGGCTATTAGACGCTCAAAAACGCTATCTTGAGAGATTGACAGCGGGAAATTATGACCAACAGTATGCGGCGGAGCGTTCGCACATTGGGTATACCCACCATCGCGTTGGACTGACACCGAAATGGTACATTGGGACATACAATTTGTATCTCCATCTCTTAGTTCCCTTGATATGTCAGGCGTACCGCGATGAACCAGAGCGTGCTCAGAATTCTATTCTCGCTCTGACGAAGGTGCTCATGTTGGATATGCAACTGGCAATTGATGCATATATTGAACAGCAGCAGTTAGAAGCGCAGGTCATTCAATCAGAGAGATTCACTGCAATCGGGCAATTGGCAGCGGAAGTCGCCCACGAGATTCGCAACCCATTGTCGTCGGTGCAATTGAATTTGGATCTGCTCGCTGATGAAGTTACCGATGGTGCCGAGATGAATATCGGAGAGGCGCGGGAGCTGCTCGGCTCCATCCACAACGAAGTCAAACGGTTAGCTGATATTGTTTCAGAATATCTGGCGTTTGCAAGATTGCCCCGTTTTGAATTTGAGCGTGAATCTCTCAATACTGTCATACAGACATTTTGTAGCTTTGTCCAACCGCAGTTAAGGCAAGCCAAAATCAGGTTTTCGACAGAACTCGCTGAAAATCTACCGTTCACTTTATTGGATGCCGAACAGATCCAACGTGCCCTGCACAACTTCCTCAAAAACGCCATCGAAGCGATGCCTTCAGGCGGCGAGTTCTCAATCCAAACTTCCGTTAAATCTTCTCAGATTTTGCTGCGAATCTCTGATACCGGAGAGGGTATTCCTTTACCAGATCAGCAGCAGATTTTTGATCCTTTTTTCACCACCAAAAAAGAAGGGACCGGCTTGGGGCTTTCGCTTGCCGGTGAAATCATCAAGCACCATCAGGGCACGATTCTTTGTGAGAGCGTTGTTGGTCAGGGAACCCGGTTTACCATTATGCTCCCAATACGGGACGAGGGACTGGGCGAAAGTAAAGAGGCGGAACGAGTTACCAAGTAAATCACCGAAACACATCACACACTGGAGGGAACGATAATCATGAATGCGGATAAATCAGTTTTAGTGGTTGATGATGACGCGCCTATTCGAGACTCTCTGGAAAAAATCCTAAAACGAGATGGGTACGTTGTCGAAACTACTGCTGATGGCGAATCTGCTTTAGAAGTAATTCGTCAGCAACCGATTAATCTGGTTCTTGCCGATTTGAGGATGCCGAAGATGGATGGATTGCAGTTGCTCAAAGCTGTCAAAATGCTCTCTCCTGAAATCGAGTTCATTCTGATGACTGCTTATGGCGAAGTAGATACAGCTGTTGAAGCGATGCGGGAAGGGGCATATCACTTTATCCAAAAACCGTTGAAGCGCCATGAGATTCTGTTGACCATCGCCCGTGCCCTCGAAAAACAGACGTTGGCAATTGAAGTCCAATCCTTCCGCGAGCAGAAGGTAGCCGAGCATCATTTGGACAACATCATCGGGAAAAGCCCTATCATGCGTCAACTGACTATGAAAGTACAGCAGGTCGCGCCAAGCACTGCTAGTGTCCTCATCACCGGTGAAAGTGGGACCGGCAAAGAGATTTTTGCCAACGCGATCCACACCTTAAGTCCGAGGACGAATAAACCGATGATCAAGATTAATTGTGGTGCCCTCCCCGATGCCCTGTTAGAATCTGAACTTTTTGGGTATGAAAAGGGGGCATTCACAGACGCTAAAGCGGGCAAGCCCGGCCGCTTTGAACTCGCGGATGGAGGCACGCTCTTTTTAGACGAGATAGGTGAAATGCCTAAGCCGTTACAGGTCAAGCTGTTACGGGTGCTACAAGATGGGAAATTCGAGCGACTCGGTGGGACGCGGACCCTCGGTGTGGATGTGCGCTTAATCGCTGCCACGAACAAGGATTTGACGGTGGAAGTCGAAGCAAAAAACTTTCGGGATGACCTATTCTATCGGCTCAATGTGATTACACTCGACCTGCCCTCCCTACGCTCGCGTAGGGAAGATATTCCCCTCCTTATAGACCATTTCCTAGAAAAATATAGTGAAAAAGACGCCAAACCAATTCGCGGCATTTCTCGCCAAGCGTTGGAAACCCTTGAAGCCTATTATTGGCCGGGCAATGTCCGCGAATTGGAAAACGCCATTGAACAAGCGGTGGTGTTGACACAATCTGATCGGATCGAACAGATGGATCTCCCGGCGTCAATTCATGACGGTGGGAAGATTTCGGCTCACCCCTGCCCCCCAAAGTCGATTGTAATCCCCTTGGGAACCCCTATGGCAGTCGCCGAGCAACGACTCATCTCGGAAACGCTCAAAACGACAGGTGGAGATAAGGAATTGGCCGCGAAGTTACTTGGTATTTCATCGCGAACCGTCTATCGAAAATTGGACAAGGATTAGAAAAGAGTGTCTTTTTCAACGGGAAGGAATCTGTTCAATACTATGGAGGTCAACTATATCAATCAACGAAAAGTTTACTATGTCAGAGGGATTGCATTTGGCTTGGATATGTTTTTGATTTTTATGTCGTTTTTGGAGTTTATCATTATACCTACTCATGATCAGTAATCAAATCAGCACTATTGGTTAATAAATAGGACTTACGCAGCTAAACGGTTAAAGCTCTGTAGTTCGGCGATAAATCGCCGCTGGACACCGTTGCCAACGCCCGATGAATCGGGCAACTACAATTGAAGTGCGTAGGTCCTAATAAAGTAATGGGATCGTCCAAACATAGCAAAAGTCCTGGGAAACAGTGTAGAAGGATAATCCCACGAAGGAGGAAACACGATGATTCAGAATATTCTCGTCGCGATTGGCGACACACTACATGAAAAAAATGCCTTTGAATATGCTGGGCATTTAGCTGCGCTGCTAGACGCTCACCTTTCGTGCGTCTACTTTGCTGATGAAAGACATCGCGCTCAAGAAGACATTGCCGCTAGAGTCTTCGACAATACGGAATCAATACTCGCTGAATTCGAGTTTTTATCCGCTCACGTTGATACTATCACTGGCAACCCTGTAAGAAACCTCTGTGAAAAAGCGCATACTGCCGATCTCGTCGTGGTCGGTATCCCTGAGTCAATCAAAACGAAGGGATTGCGACTTATTCATGACAACATTGACGATATTTTGTCCCGCATTACAAAACCGACGATTGTTGTTCATGAGCAGTGCACAGTTCTACAAAAAATTCTGACTGTTCATCGCGGTGATGCAGCCTCCGATCATGTCCTTGAATTGGCGGCGGAGTTGGCAAAGCGGGCCGAGGCGAGTTTGTTCGGTTTAGCACTAGCAGATACGCAAATAAGGGCAGCCGAGATCTCTGGACAGATGCGTGGGTATTTGCAATACTACCAAGTAGAAACAGAGTTCAGGGCACAGTTGGGTTTCACCGTAACCAACATTCTGAATACAGCAACAGAAGAGGACTGTGATTTAATCGCGCTGAGCGCAAGTCATCATGGACGGTTGTATGAGATGATTTTTCAGGACCCGACGGAAATGGTTGTAAAATTCGCAGACCGAGCGGTGCTTGTCACTCGGTGATGTAGAACGTTGGTTATTTGGAGTTGCGCGCGTGTCGGCTGGGAATACTTCCGTGGCTAGTTCAAATCCCAGAGATTAAAAGAAAGATTGATCCCTGTTATTGGTAGATTTTAGAATTAGACACTCCCAATGCACAGCCAACCCCTTATGAACTAGCTGCGTAAGTCCTAAATAATATGGGTAGTGCGGGAGGGGGTGCCATCCCCGACTATACCCGCACCTCTGATTTCACAGGCAAACAAAGCAGGTTTCCCTCCGACAATGCCTATTAGAGTAGCGTCTACCTATTTCTATAATTCACTATATTATGCTTTTGTCCTTCCGTGGATTGAATCTCACTTGTTTCTTTCCAAAGCAGCAGAAGATACGTTAACCGGCAATAATAGTCCATCTCCTCAATGATATTTTATAACGACTTCTTCTGATCTAGCCAATATTTTGTTTGACAGAATGTCAAGCGACCTCTCAAGGAAATCGACATTTTTGACAAAATGTCAGACAAAAATTGAGGAGGATTGCCATTCTTTTGACAAAATGTCAATTTTTCTGGTTTTCCTCTCAACTTTTCCCCGTATCTGAAACGTTGGGTGCAAGAACGTGAAATGCCAAACGAAATCTTACTGTTCTTACACTCCTTGCCTCATCTCCTCCTTCCACCTTATTCCCCTCATCATTAATTCCCCGTCATGGCACAGCAATTGCACACTTAGGCAATCACCGACACGGATTATGAATTGTCGGACATTATCGCCCGATGTTGCATTGTAAATTCACGGAGAAAGGGGGTGTGCACAATGGCATTGGTACCTTGGAGACCTTTTACCGAGCTTGATCGGTTGCGTGATGACATGGCCCGGCTCTTTAATGAATTTTTTGGTCATAGCGAGTCTCCGACCCGTAAAGATCAAGAATCCGTCCTTGACACTCGCGGCTGGACGCTGCCAGTGGATATGGTTGACCGCCCGGAGGAAATCTTTGTCCGGGCGATGGTTCCGGGCGTAAAGAAGAAAGACATTTCGGTTTTTGTATCTGACGGGACGTTGACAATCTCTGGCGAGCAAAAAGCGGATACAGAGGTTAAGGAAGAAGACCACTACTACAGTGAGCATCATTATGGTAAGTTCCATCGTGGCATCAACTTACCAACCGCTGTAGATGGAGATAAGATCAAAGCCAACTTGAAGGATGGCATGCTGGAAATCCACTTGCCGAAGGTTGAAACCGTTAAGCCGAAGCAAATCGAGATCGCGGCAGAGTAGTCTGGTGAAAGATGAGGTGCGGAATCGGCTTGGGTCCGATTTCGCACTATCATCAACCGATAGTTCACACTAAAGATTTGGATTGAAGTCAGCACCATCGAATCAAACGAGAAGCTGAACGATCAGGGTGAGGTGGTAAAATGGTGTTCGGGCTATTTGAACCGCTAGCGATTGCGGTTGGCGTGGGGCTACTAGTCGGTATGCAACGGGAGAGGAAAGCCTCTCCGATTGCGGGCATCCGTACCTTTCCGCTGATCACCCTACTTGGCTCGTTTTCGGCGGTACTTGCTGATGCATTCAACGGTTGGGTCCTCGCGGCAGGGTTTCTCGCTGTGAGCGTGATGTTGTTGGTCGGCAATTTAGTACAGTTAAGAGAGGAGGAGATTGATCCCGGCTTGACGACAGAGATGGCAGGGTTAGTCATGTTCGGCGTCGGGGCCGCGCTTGTCAAAGGCTACACGGCACCAGCGATTGCGGTCAGTGGTGTTGTGGCGGTGCTGCTGCACTGGAAGCAACCTCTCCAGAAGTTCGTCGTCAAGATTAGTGAGAACGATTTTAAGGCGGTTATCCAACTGGTCCTGATTGGGTTAGTCATCCTGCCTATGCTGCCGAATCAGACATACGGTTGGTATAACGTTCTCAATCCTTATAATATTTGGTTGATGGTAGTTCTGATTTCGGGTATCAGCCTGCTTGCTTATGTCGCATATAAGCTGCTAGGGGCGCGGGTTGGCGCGATTCTCGGTGGTGCGCTAGGTGGGTTCATCTCCAGCACTGCTACGACCGTCAGCGTTTCACAACAAACTAAGGCACAGCCTGATGCTGCGCCGATGGCGTCCCTGGTTATCCTGATTGCGTCCACGGTTGTATTCGGACGCGTCCTGTTGGAGATAGGCGTTGTCGCCCCAGAATTCTTGCCAATCGCCGCTGCTCCTCTTGGGATCATAATGGGATTGATGGGGGTACTCTGCGTTATCTGCTTTCCGCGAGTGAGGCAAAACCGTATAGCCAATCCGACGCATAACAACCCAGCACAATTGAAGGCAGCATTAATCTTCGGGGGATTATACGCGGTTGTTCTCCTCGCTGTCGCCGCAGCCAAAGCGCGTTTCGGCACCGGCGGCATGTATCTGGTAGCGGTGCTCTCTGGTCTGACTGACATGGATGCCATTACGCTTTCAACCGCAGAATTGGTTAAAACGGGGCGTGTCCCCACTGATACCGGTTGGCGGGTGATTCTTCTCGCGGCGTTGTCTAATCTAATTTTTAAGGGAGGCGTTGTCGCTTTGCTCGGTAGTCGTAGGCTTTTAATCTCTATTGCAATTCTGTTTTCCATCGCTTTGGCCGGCGGCGTGCTGTTGTTGGTACTCTGGCCATATTGAAAGGTAGGGGCACGCTATCTCATAAGAATTACAATTTACTCACACGTACGTCGCTAAGAAAGGATAAGAAAAATGCTACGACGAATTTTAGTTCCGCTGGACCCCTCCCCTTATACGGATGCCGCCTTGGAATATAGTTGTCTAATTGCCAAACAGCATGATGCAGCAGTTACCGGTCTGACAGTCCTAGATATGTGGGGGGTAGAAGACGCGATGAGTCCGACACTCTATCCCGGACTATATCATGCCGTCAGGAGGTTGGAACATCAAGTGAAAGATATTCGTGTGCACACGCAGGAATTGCTGCATAAGTTTGAGCAGAAATGCAGGCAACAAGACGTTGTCTATCGTCAATGCAGCTATCAAGGCATCCCCAGCAAACATATCCTCGGCGAATCAATTTTTCACGACTTAGTCGTTATCGGATTCCGCACCGACTTTGACCTTGGCATCGATCCGGGGTCAGGTAGATCTTTGGCTAAGATACTCAATCACTCCGTCACGCCTATTTTAGCGGTGCCCGATACCTTTCGTTGGAGAGAGAAAACCATCAAGACGTTAATCGCTTTCAATGGAAGTTTACCAGCCGCGCGTGCACTCCAACGGTTTGTCCAGTTGGCAGAGGGTGGCGATTATGAGATCACTTTGCTGATGTCGGATAAGGACGAGAACATTGCGAATTTCTATCTTTGCCGTGCGGAAGCGTATCTCCATGCCCACAGCATTGAGAACGTAAAAACGGTCTGGACTCCCCAAGACATTGTTCGGAGCATTGAATCTGGATATATTGATTGGGCAGATCTGGTGGTGGCCGGGACCCATTCTAAAAAGGGATTGGTTGATTTTATGGTGGGCAGCGTAGTCAAGTATCTTATCAGGGAGGCAAAAAAGCCCATATTCTTGGGACAATAATAAAGGATGCGAAGATTTTGATGACACAAACGCGGTTCGTATCACAGGTCTGGGACAGGAGTATAGCCTGATTAGTACGGTCTCCGTTGAACCAGAGGCGATTCCTTTAGATATCAAGGTGGTGATAATTGGTAACCCGATTTACTATTATCTGTTGCAGGCATATGATGAAGAATTTGGCGAGCTTTTCAAGGTGCAGGCGGACTTTGATGAGGTCATGGATCGCACACCAGAAAACATCGTGAGCTACGCGCATTTTTCAAAGCAAGATCTGGTAATGTTCAGGTGGAGATGAAGGATGGCATCCTCACGCTGACCTTCCCCAAACGGCGGCCGGGCGAGTCCATTGAGACATCAATTTCCATTGAGGACGGGCTTCAGTGATGACAAATAGTAGAACTTGACGAGAGGTATTGGCTCATATCGAAAGAAGATGCTAAACACGAAGATAAAAACTAAGGAGCTCCCAGATCATGTTTGAAGTTGAAGCAAAATTCCAAGCGAAATCACCATTGGTATTCGCTCAGATTCGATCACAGAAGCAAGTGGCAGGTTACACACTTTCGGACCGGGCGAACACTCCACAACAGGATACCTATCTCGACACAGCAACCAGAACCCTCTTACGGCATGGTGCCTCTTTGCGGCTCAGAAGGAAGGCACTTGCCTCCCGAGACATCAGAGAAGGAATACAACTCGTTACATTCAAAAGCCAAACCGAGGAAGTTTATACACGGACAGAACTTGAAATGTCAATTACAGACCAACAAGCGCGAGCACTTTTAAGTGGGAACCTTGAGAAGATTCATGTTGCGGCTATCAAAGAGGCTGCCAATCATCTAAAGGGAGAAAGCATATTCCCTGTCTTGCACATCGAAAACATCCGTGAAACGTGGCGAATAAACACTGACGCGGGATGTGTCGAAATCTGTCTTGACGATGTGCGATATGTAGATGTGGATAAAACCCAATCTATTCAAGAGTATGGTGTTGAGTTAGAACTCAAAGCGGGTGAATCTGTGTTCCTACAACAGCTTGCTGACGCACTATCTCAACAATACAATCTAATCCCGCTCTCCCAATCGAAATACGAGCGCGGTGTTGTGCTCTTGGATAGGCTCGCTAAGAACTAGAAAGCAGAGGTTATCAGCAATATGGCAAAGGAAAAGAAAATCAAAGGTATTACCCCGGAGAAAAATTTTGAAGCGTGTGCTCGAAAGATTATAACAACCCAGTTTCATAAAATGATGACTTTCAAAGCGGGAGTCATTGATGGTACAGATATTGAGTACGTTCACGACATGCGAGTCACCTCCCGACGACTTCGCGCTGCGCTGCGAAACTTTGCTGACTGCTTTTCCCACAAAAAGGAGTTCCGCAGGCACGTCAAACAGGTCAAGCGGATTACGAGTACGCTGGGAGACGTGCGGGATTTAGATGTGTTGATTGATTGCTTTGAAAAAAACGCGCAAACGGTGCCAGAGGACGCACAGATTGGCGTTGAAAACCTGATAAAGCATCTCCAGCGAGAACGGGAAAAGAAGCGGGTACCGATGTTGAGGATGTTTGAAGACTTCGATAGGAGTCATTTCGAGAAAAAGTTTTTGAAATTCTTTGAGGTGTAGACATGGCAAAAGCATGGAAGATAAAGGGAATTCGTAAACAACGGAGCTATCACCACAATGCACAGATTATCCTTGCCGTAAAGATTAAGGAAGTATACTCGTGGGCAAAATCCATTCGCAGTCCAGATAACATCGACGAACTTCATAACCTGCGAATCTCAGTCAAGCGGCTACGCTATTCGATGGAGTTGTTCGCCATCAACTATGGTGAGGCGTTCAAAAATCTCTTAAAAGTGTTGGAAGATCTGCAGCACTTACTGGGTGATATTCACGATTGCGATGTTATCGAGACCGTTCTGACGGATTATTTGCAAGCACTTCCGGACACAGGGAATACAGAAATTGATGGGGTTGGCATCAATGCCCTCCTACTTCACTACCGCGAGATGCGGGCGGCAAAGTATGAGGCGTTTTTGCAGCAATGGGTCGCGCTTGAGGAGGGGGATTTCAAGGATCAACTCCTTAAAATCATCACAGATGAAAACCAATAAGATTCTGTTTCCCCGTGATTCCAGATCTTTCAGAGGAAAACGCTGGGCAAACATCTTTCTCCGCACGATGCACTTGATTGGTATTGCAGGATTGGGCGGTGGGTTTCTCTATCAGTCACCGACCGAGGTTTGGTTACCCTATCTGATTCTGAGTATCGCCTCTGGCTTTGGCCTCATGTGTCTGGCTATCTGGACCGATGGGATCTGGTTCATTCAATTGCGTGGCATTGCGATTCTCATCAAACTCATCCTACTATTAAGTATGCCGTTTCTCAAGGGCTACGCCGGCTATGCATTGATCATCACAATTGTCATATCTGGTATCATCGCTCATGCGCCGGGCGATGTCCGATACTACTCGATTTTTCATAGGAAGCGGGTGGAGAATTTACACGGTCAGAACGATTGACAACCGGTGCTATTAACCAATGGTGTCAGTTTGTAACTGCTGATAACGTGAAACGTGCAAACAACTGGTTAAATTGATGCCGAAAGCGAAACAAGCAGAATTTCAGGTCGGTTATGTTTGGCTGGCTTTAGGGATCGCCATCTTCGGCGGATTCGCGCTGGCCGGCTATCTCGCCTTCGTCATGGGCTTTGATCATCCGTTGGGCGATGGTTTTGCAAGCCTTATTCAGATTCACGGACATCTACAATTCGTCGGTTGGGCGGGGTTATTTATCATAGGTGTTAGCCTCCACTTCATCCCACGTTTATCAAGCGTCCCCATTTCACAACCTCAATGGATTCCCCGTCTGCTCTGGCTCATCGGAATAGGTTTGCTACTCAGGTTCATTTCCCACTCGATTCTCCCCTACCTTGATAACGGCTTCCTTTTTATCCTGTTAAGTTGGATAACCGCCGCCTCTGGGCTTCTTGAATGGTATGGGGTGCTGATCTACTTGGCATTACTAGCAGGGACAATCTTCGGTATGTCTCAGGCGGATCGGAAACCGCCCCTAATGGCTGTTCGCCCGTACTTTGGAATGATGATGATAGGTTTTCTTATCTACGCCACAATTCATGCGGTGTTGCTGTTACAGATGGCGTGGCGAGGGAATATTGTCGTGGGTCAAGTGTGGAATGAGGTTTCGATTCGCATCTTCATCGGTCTGGTGCTATTGCCCGTTGCATTTGGGTTTTCAATCAGGATGCTGCCGCTTTATCTTCGACTCCCGGTCCCAGATTGGCCCGTTCAGCGTGTGGCATACGTTTATCTCATTGGATTTCTGTGCCAGCTCAGGGAAATCTTTCCGATAGATTTCCTTAGCCATATAGAGGGGTACATCTCCAGCGTGGGGATGTTGGTGAAAGCCGGCGCTATTTTATATGTTGTCTGGAAACTTGATGTTCTGACGCGCAGACAAGAACCGTCAATCCCCCATCGTGATTTACAGCCATCGCCGGGCCACCGGGCGACACGTGGGACTAGCCCAGACCACGGGGCGTATGGTCGGTTCAAGTGGCATATCTACGCTGCATATGGTTGGCTTGCATTCGGCGCACTTGCTGAGATGCTCATTGGCAGTTTTGGGATTTTTCAGCTTCCGCTTGCGATTAGCAGCGATGTGATTCGGCACATCTATCTGCTCGGATTCATTACCAATCTTATCATGGGTATGGCGGTTCGGATGGTTCCCGGTTTTCTGAAAAAGCGACGTGTTGCAAGCACAAAGTTGATTGATGGAACATTCTGGTTAACCAATATCGCCGTTGTGGGAAGGGTACTGCCGTTACTTGTGCCATTGGTGGTATTCGATGTACCTGAAATCATCGACACAATCGCTCAAGCCGCCTTTGGGCTGTCGGGAATTTTGGGGCTATTGGCAACAATCTGCCTTGCCATTAATCTATGGAAAACAGCGCGTGGCACACCTGCATGACCTATGTAGCAGGCACTTGTTTCTTCACCAAGCTTTTCGGAGTGGGTAGACGAACACCCCAGCTCCTTTGCCTATTTACGTGGTAAATGGATCGAACCGTGGCGTCGTGTTGACCATTCCTGGGCAACAATACGGAAAATATCGGACTCTGTAAGGATACCAACGAGATTTACCCCCACGGGATCAACGACGGGTAGACCGCTGATCTTGTTTTCCAGCATCCTTTGCGCCGCCTCGCCAATTGTCGCATCCTCAGCAATCGTTACTGGATCGGGTGTCATCACTTCTCCCACCGTCATCTGTGCTAGCTTTTGGGAGAGTGTCTGTTCGCTATTGCTCAATAAATCAAACACTCGATATAAATCACTCAAGGTCACGATACCAACGAGTCGATCCGAAGCAACAACTGGCAGTCGCCGAATCTGGTCGACAAGCATCAATTGATATGCCTCGATAATCTCCGTTTCCGGTTCCGCTGTGCTTAACTCCTGTGCCATCCAATCCCTCACTAATGTATGAATCATTTTGAGGCTCCTTTCTCACTTTTACTGTCGCGTTGATTGAGGTTTCCGACCTTCCTAGGCAACGATTGTGCAAAAGCAGTGCCAGTTAAGAATGGGGATTACTGACTTGTATAAGCCGCTCAATTTTGCCATCATTATAACTAGAATATAGTTAAAATGCACGTTAAATTTTTGGTGTTAGTCGTAGATAATATCAGATGGAGATTTGAAAGAAGAGAGCCTATATCTGCCTCTCCTCTCAATTATTTCACGTTGCACGTTCCAAACTGACAAAATGTCGGGTGCCTGCCCGAAAAAATTGTGATTTTTGCCAGAATGTCAAACGAAAGTTGGATAGATTTTGGTTTTTCGACAGAATGTCAATTTTGGTGGTTTTATTCCTAATTTTCCTAGCAGATGAAATGTCAAGTGCAAGCGTGTAAAATATCATGTAAAGCCTTACTGTTATTAGTTTTTTTATCGTCTCCCTCCCTGCCATTTTATTCCTCCGCTATTATGGCACACCGATTGCATGTTTCAAGCCGAACCATAGGGTCCGGAGCGCGGTTAGAAACGTGCAAGGACATATAACTCTTTATAAGGGAGGAAATTTACGATGCAACATGCAGTTTTACGATACCCGCTTTCGATGTTAGGAATCGCCGTGCTTGGGATTATTCTGTACTTGGGCAACTCTACGCCCATACAGGCACAACTCCCCGCCGATGCGATGCGTCTCGTGCAAGAGCGCAATCTAACCCCTGATGACATCAAGGCTGCCTTGGCGACCTATACCCCAACCGGCAGACACGATGAATATGTGATGTTTGCCTCCGGCGGTCATAGTGGACAGGTCATCGTTGTCGGATTGCCATCAATGCGTATCCTGAAAGTGATCGCTGTCTTTACACCCGATCCGTGGCAAGGCTACGGTTACGGTGTGAAGGATTCTCCCATGGAAGCTTCAAGCGAAGGGATGACCGTTGATGGACAATCTTTGACTTGGGCGGATACCCACCATCCCGCATTGAGCGAAACCGCGGGCGATTATGATGGCGAATATCTGTTCATCAACGACAAAGCCAACGGTCGTATTGCGGTTATCGATTTGAAAGATTTTGAAACGAAACAGATTGTGAAGAACCCAATCTTCCTCAATGACCATGGTGCGACGATGGTCACTCCTGACACCGAGTATGTGGTGGAAGGCTCACAGTACGCCATGCCGTTAGGAAATGAATATGCTCCCATTGCGGACTACAAAGAAAAGTATCGAGGGTTGATAACCTTCTGGAAGTTTGACCGTAGCAAAGGGCGCGTTGTCAAAGATCAGTCGTTTGGGGTTGAACTGCCACCTTACTGGCAAGACCTCGCAGATGCTGGAAAGGTAGCGAGCGATGGGTGGGTCTTTTGCGGTTCTTTTAACTCTGAGTTAGCAACCGGCGGCATCGAAAGTGGTAATCCCCCCTTTGAGGCAGGCACTGCTGAACGGGATATGGATTATCTGCATCTCATCAACTGGCGTAAAGCCGAGGCGGTGTTTAAGGCAGGTAACGTCGAGACAATCAAGGGCTTCCCGGTGATTACGATTGAGACTGCGGTTGCCGAGGGTATCCTTTATCTGATGCCTGAGCCGAAAAGCCCGCACGGTGTCGACGTTAGCCCTAGCGGAAAATATATTATTGTATCTGGCAAACTTGATCCGCACGTTACAGTATATCATATCGATAAGATTCATCAAGCGATCACCGCCAAGGATTATGAAGGGATAGATGATTACAACATACCAATCCTGCGATTTGATGCGGTAATGGAAAAACAGATTGAGGTCGGATTGGGGCCGCTTCACACCCAGTTTGACAATCAGGGATATGCGTACACCAGTTTGTTTCTTGATAGTGCGGTTGCACGATGGACATTGGGTCCGGATGCGAAATATAAAGCCCCTGAACGTTCATGGCGGCTCCTTCAGCAATTGCCCGTCCATTACAATATCGGACACCTCGTAGTTGCAGAAGGGGATACAGTTGAACCCGACGGCAAGTATCTTGTCTCTCTCAACAAATGGGCGGTAGACCGTTTCCTGAATGTGGGTCCATTACTTCCACAGAACCTTCAACTGGTTGATATATCTCAAGAAGGTGATGGCATGGGCTTGCTCTACGACATGCCGCTCGGAATCGGTGAACCTCACTATGCACAGATTATCAAAGCGGATAAACTGAAGGCATGGGAGGTCTATCCTGAAGTTGGCTGGGATACCATCAAACAACAGAAGCATCCGAAAGCATCGCTCAAAGGTTCAATTAAGCGGAATGGAAACACAGTGGAAGTCTTCATGACCGCTATTCGCAGTCACTACGAACCTGAGATTGTAGAGGTCAACAAGGGTGATCGCGTGATATTGAATCTAACCAATCTTGAACGCACCTACGATGCGACGCATGGCTTCGCATTACCCGGTTATAATATCACCTCAAGTATTGAGGCTGGCGAAACGGTTACGCTCGATTTCGTTGCAGATAAGGAGGGCGTCTTTTCCTTCTATTGCACCGAGTTCTGTTCGGCACTACATCTGGAAATGGCGGGATATTTCCTTGTCAAGCCGTGAGAGTGAAACGTGAAAACCAACCACAGAGACGTAGGTTGCTTTGAATCCCGATCTTATCGGGGAACACAGAGCAGATGGAGGGAAGATTGGAAGCATGGAAGATTGGGGGAACCTTTATCCTTTCATCTTTCTAGCCTTCCATTTTTTCCTCTGCGTCTCTGTAATACAAAAAGAAAACGAGCTAATGAATCAATTTTTAAAAGTTGAACGCACACGACGCGAGTGGTTGGTAAGTGCGTTACTAGTTGTCGCAGGTATCCTCCTGCTCGTTTCGTTGTTGTTTCCTTACTGGCGGGTGGACCTTGAAGCAGGAATTTATCCAAAAGGATTAGTGCTCCAGCTTCGTCCCTATGCCCTTGAGGGAGATATCAAAGAGATCGATGAACTGAACCACTACATCGGGATGCGAGAGTTGAAGTCGGCGGGGAAACTGGAGCGAACGATTGCTATTCCGTCAATCATCATTGCGGGGTTATGTCTGCTGATTGCGGCGTTTGTTCGCCGGAAATGGTCAGTATGGTTGACACTTCCCGGCTTAATATTCCCAGTTATTTTTTTGGGTGAGCTGTATTGGTGGTTGGCGGATAGTGGTCTAAATCTTGATCCCAAGGCACCGCTCAACCAATCAATTAAACCTTTCATCCCACCCATTTTTGGGGAAGGACGCATCGCACAGTTTAATGCAAACGCTTCCTTTCAGATTGGATTCTATCTTTCGCTGCTGGCGGCAGTGTTATCAAGAGCGACATTCTACCTGAAGAAGCCAGAGTGGTTCACAAAAGGGTTAATGATTGATGCCTCGGTTCTGTTGCTGATTTCACTGCTTTTCCCTTACTGGCGGGTAGATTTTGAGGCACGAAAATTTCCGAAAGGTGCTATACTTCAGATTCGACCAAGCCGCATAGAAGGAAACATCCGAGAAGTGGACAAGCTGAACCGCGACATTGGAATGCGGTCCATTGAATCGGCGGGGCAATTTGAACGCAAGATTGCCATTCCGTCTATTGTAATTATGACGTTATGTATGTTGGGCTCTGTCTCTGTACCGCGAAAATGGTCATCTTGGCTTGCGTTGCCCGCCTTAATTTTTCCAATAGTCTTTGTGGGGGCACTTTATTGGTGGCTGCGGGATAGTGGGCTCAATCTTGATCCCGAAGTCGCACTCTATCCGGACATCGACCCCTTCATCCCTCCGGTCATTGGCACACAAACAGTTAAATCGGTCACCGCGACCTCAGCATTTCAACTTGGGTTTTACCTCACCATTTTGACGACTCTGCTGTCTATCTGTGCACTGCTGCTCAAAAGATACCCAGTTTTTCAGTCTAAACAAACGGTGATGGGAGTTGTGCTGCTCATATCTTTATTCTCAACTGTATCAACTTTGAACGCTGCAACACTGACCGTTGATGAAAATTCTAGTATTGGCGATACGGTAAAACGTGCCACGGCGGGCGATACGATTGTCGTGAAAGGTGGGGTTCATCATGAACGATTTGTCGTAGATAAATCCGTAACGCTCCGCGGGGAAGATGGAGCAGTCATTGATGGGGGTGGGGTTGGTAGTGTCATCACAATCAGTGCACCGGCGGTTGTTGTCGGTGGATTCACAATTCGGAATACCGGTGACAGGCTTTCTGAAGGCGATGCCGGTATCATGATCAGAAAAGCAAAAGAGGTAATTGTTGAAGGAAACCGATTCGAGGACGCTTTATTCGGGGTTCAAGTGCGAAACGCCCCGAACAGCATCGTCCGTGGCAACAGCTTCCACGGCAAGGGCCTTGATGTTGGACGCCGAGGCGATCTGATTCGCGTCTGGTATAGTAGTGGTGCAGTGGTTGAAGATAACCGTGTCTTTGATGGGCGCGATGTTGTCATCTGGTACTCGAAAAATGTTACGGTGCGCGGGAATGAGGTTCGCAACGGGCGTTATGGCATCCACTTCATGTATTGCGATGATGCAACGATTGAAGATAATCGTCTGATCGGTAACTCAGTCGGGGTTTATTTGATGTATAGTTATCGTTTACGGCTCCAGCAAAATTGGGTGATAGCCAATCGTGGTGCTAGTGGTTACGGGATTGGTCAGAAAGATATGTACGACGGGCTTATCGCGGACAATTTCGTTGCTGATAGTCGGGCGGGCATGTTTATGGATAACTCAACGAACACTTTTCGGAATAACCTAATCGCTTTTAATGATTTTGGAATGCTTGCACTCCCGTCCGCTCGGAAGAACACTTTTACCCAGAATAGTTTCGTTGACAATGGTGAACAGGTGGCTATTGAGGGACAGGGGAGGCTTGGTACTAACCAATGGACGGGTAATTACTGGAGTGATTACAGCGGTTATGATGCAGATGGGGATGGCGTCGGGGACATGCCGTATCAGTCAGTACATCTGTTCGAGAAGTTAACCGAGCAGCATCGCGCGTTACGGATTTTCACCTATAGTCCATCGGTGCAGGCACTCGATTTTGCCTCCCGACTCTTTCCTGTTTTTACGCCTCAGCCTAAGCTAGTGGATGACACCCCGCGTATGCGTCCCGTGATGCCCGATCTCAAAGCACCGGAAGGAGAACTTTCACCAGCATGGTTGTTGGGTGCTTCAGCGTTATTCCTATCCGCCCTGTCCATTTCTGGACACTTAAAAAGATGGTTAAACCCTATTGCATCTCGCCTCCCATCCTCCGCGTCTAACTTATCATATAGGACACAAGCCTCAAAATACAAGATACAGGACGAATCATCGGAGACGCAGCCAGTTCCTATCATATCTATCGATAATTTAACCAAACGTTTCGGTAAGGCGACCGCGGTAGAACAGTTGAGTTTCGAGATATCGTCCGGAGAAACAGTAGCGTTGTGGGGACCGAACGGTGCCGGTAAGACAACTGCCTTGCGCTGCTTATTGGGCGTACTGCCTTTTGATGGAACGATAACAGTCGGCGGAAATTCGTCGCGCACCGAAAGCAAAATGGTCCGCCAACAGATTGGCTACGTTCCACAGGAGGTTCGCCTTCACAGCGACTTAACAGTGCAAGAAACAATATCGTTTTACGCTCGCCTGCGACGTGTGTCTGAAGATCGGTGGACAACCTTGATGGTTGAATGGGATTTAGCCGAAATTGCGGACAAACGGGTTGGAGACCTTTCGGGTGGAATGAAGCAAAGGTTGGCATTGGCGATTGCGCTGCTGTCAGATCCAGCGATTCTGTTGTTGGACGAACCGACGAGTAATCTGGATGTCCACACCCGTCACGAATTCTGGGCGGCACTTGAAGATCTCAAGAAAATGGGCAAGACCTTAATATTCTGCACGCATAGACTCGATGAAATTTTCAGACTGGCAGACCGTGTTATTGTCATGGACAGAGGAAAGAAGGTTGCTGAGGGGCCTCCGACACACCTTGACAGCTATTTGTCGAGAGATGTAGTGCTGCATCTGTCGATCCCCGAATCGTTTCATGAAACAGCAGCAAATCTGCTTGAGCGGCAGGGTTTTTCCACAAAATGTAACGGTGTGAAGATCTCAGTACAAGCACCATACGACAGAAAAGCTGAACCGTTCCAAGTATTGGCAGAATCCGCTATCCCCATCAATGATTTTGAATTAGCCGATAACCAAGATAAGGAGTGAGCCACAATTACTGCACTTTCTAACATCTCTGTTGTGATGAGCAAAGAGGTACAAGATTCCCGGCGTAACCGATGGTTTCTGCTATTTACAGTTGTATTTACCGGACTGGCACTCGGTTTAAGTACGCTCGGATTTTCGGGACTTGGAACCTTTGGTGTAGCAGGTTTTGGACGCACGGTTGCTAGCCTCATCAATCTTGTTGTACTGATCGCACCACTGATGGGTTTGCTGCTCGGTGCCATTAGCATATCGGGTGAACGAGAACGAGGTAGCCTACTTCCGATTCTAGCGCAGCCTGTGACACCAACAGAAGTATTGCTCGGAAAGTTTTTCGGAACAGCGGCCGCACTCGCTGCAGCGATCCTTTTCGGGTTTGGACTGAGCGGATTTGTGATTGCGTGGCGCGGTGGTTTCGCCCAACTGGATGACTACTTGATGCTAGTCGGGTTGACCTTGCTACTCGGTCTTGTTCATCTCAGCATTGGCTTCTGTCTCTCTGTTCTCACATCAAAAAGTGCGACAACATTGAGTCTTGCCCTCATCCTCTGGCTGTCAATAGTATTTCTCAGCGATTTGGGGCTTATTGGGACAGCAATTGTGCTAAGACTATCACCGGAGACGTTGCTCGCAGCCACGCTGTTGAACCCGGCACAAGTTTTCAAACTGGCGGCAATTCAGATGATACAAGGGAACTTGGAATTACTCGGTGCCGCGGGGCGTTATGCTGCGGATGTGTTAGGGAATTACTTATTACCGATGTTGATGGCGCTGCTTGTTCTTTGGGTGATTATCCCACTTGGAATCGCAATCCACATCTTTCCGCGGAGAGGTGTACAATGAAGATGGAAAGACGGAAAGCACTCATTTTACGCTTCACGCTAATCGCATTTGTCATCGGCTTAACAGCTACCGGTTGTGGATCTCAAAATGATGGCCCCCCTCGCATCCGATATGGTGAAGAAACCTGCGATCGGTGCCGAATGATTATCAGCGAAAAGCGGTTCGCTGCCGCATATCGAACGGAATCTGGGGAGCTGCGGAAGTTTGACGATCTGGGTTGTGCAGCACTCCATCAAAAAGAACGCGAGGAAACAGCAGCGCAGTTTTGGGGATATGACTATGAAGAGAGCGGTTGGCTCGACACGAAGCAAGCGTTTTTGGTCCACAGCTCAGAGCTAGTCACTCCAATGGGGTATGGAATAGCAATCCTACCAACAGCAGCACAAGCATCTGCATTGGCAGAGAAGGTGAACGGTCAAATTGTGGAATTTGACAATATCTATTCAACTTTACAACCATAAAAGAGGAGACTGAAATATGTTATTTAAGCGAACCCTATACATTGGATTGGCACTCATCTCAGTTTTATTTACAGTGGCTGTGGTCCGGTTAGGATGGGCAGCAGAGGAAGAGAAGAAAGTGGATACTTCTATATCTCAAACCGAAGCGACACCGGATACCGCGACCATCATTGGCACGGTGAAATTTGAAGGGGATGCACCCTTTCGGCGCGCAATTAACTTCGGTGCCAATCTGGATTGCAAACATCTACATGATGGCAAAGTGCATTACGAAGATATTGTCATCAATCAGAATGATACCCTCAAGGATACGCTCGTTTATGTCAAAGGAAAACCGAAAGGTGACCACAAGGCATCAAGTAAGCCTGTTGTCGTGGATCAGGTAGGTTGTATTTTCATTCCACATGTTGCAGCGGTGATGGTAGGTCAGCCGATGGAATTTCTCAATAGTGATCCGGCACTTCACAATATCCGAACTGAATCCAAGAAACAGAGACCGTTTAATATTTCCCAGCCAAATCAAGGTATGAAATACACACACCAATTTGAGGCGGCCGAAATTGGTATCCCGCTCCGGTGCGATGTTCATCACTGGATGGTCGCTTACGCGCATGTCCTGTCGCATCCGTTCTATGCCGTTACTGGCGAGAAAGGCACTTTCAAGATTCAAGGACTTGCACCTCGTACTTACAACATTGAGGCGTGGCATAGTAAGTTAGGAGCACAGAAACAGAAGGTCACGTTGGCAGCGGGAGAAACTAAGACAGTGGAATTTGTGTTTACCGACGAGTAATGAATTTGGCTGTCATGAAAAGTTCTTCCCGTTTTGGAGTAGGGGCAGGACACCCCGCCTGTTGGTCCCATATCAGATCCAATTGTCGACTTCTATATGTCAATTTTCCAAAATCGTCGAGATGTGAATCTCGACCTACAATCTACTGTACGAATACGAGTATGGCTTGGATATGTCTATCCAAGCCGAGCGGGTTTGATAATTAGCAACTTAGACTATACTACATCCCAAACCAATACCGGCATTTGATGAGGAAGATATTCGACCCATCGTCAGTGAAACTCGATCTCAAACGATGGAACGGGCGAAATTCGAGGTCTGCTTCTTCCACACGATCCAGATCGACCTCCCGTGATTGGGACCAAACCAGAAACAGCGTGCTTCCGGGGCGGAACTCCCAGCGGAGCACGGTGTTGCCCCGTAGGGACCGACGATGGAAGTCACGGTTCTCATTCAGCGGATATGGTTTGAACTGATACGCCTTCGGTTTGACCAACTCCTTGAACCCGGTATAGTCTCCGATAGTGATGAAAGGTTGCGCGTAGAATTGAAGACTCAACGTCGGGGTAAAGCTGATACTCGCACGGGTGGTGAAATCAAGTGTGCGACTCGTTAACTCCCCGTAGACGTAATGTTTTTCGATATGTCCGTTGACCTGCTCTTCAACCATTTCTACCCACTGTGCATCCTTTACCTGATAGGCATAACTTGGTCCTATACTCACTTCAATGTTGGAAGTGGGTCGAATACGCAAGGAAAGGTCTACATCGTAGTCATACGAACGCCTATCGTCATTCCAGGCGAAAACGGGATTTAACTCCAACCGAACCATTTTGCGGCTGTCGGTAGTGAGCCATGTATAAATCCACCAACCAGCGGGATCTTTGATCAGTGTTCCACCACGCCTAACATCGTGGTCACTAAACGTCTCTAGGTTGCGTCCCACCCAAAGGTCATAATCCCAATAGTTTTTGAAGCGTCCACCTGTCCATATCTCGACGTAACCGCTGATATGGGTTCTGTCATAATTCCACGTCTGCCAACCGTAGAGCCCCAGAATAGCGCGTCGGAAAATGCTAAACGGCTTCTCCTTCCGCACGGTGAGGTCGTAGTTCCATTCAATTTTGTCAGAACGACGAAGATAACCGAGATCATTTATCTCCAGATCTGGTGAGAGCATTTTAACATTGGTCTCCCCTCTCAACCATCCGCCGTGTTTGTCGATTTCAAGGTGTGCGAGGTAGCCCGACTTACGCGCCTCCTGCTCTCCTGCCTGACTTGCTGCGAACGTGCCGGTCAACTGAAATCGCTCTTTGGCAAATTTTACATCCCAATCAACCCCACCAACATAGGCGGAGTTGGAATCCTGTCGATTCACGGCGGTCATTATCAGCCCAACGACCGAATTCCCTTTCAGCACGTCCTGATTGATTCGACCCACAAGGTAGTTGGTTAACGGTTCCACGAGGAACTCTCGTTCTATCTTGTCCCCATTGACCTTTTCTTCAATCTGTGCGTATTCTGGCGAAGTGACCGCCTCCATAATCCCAAAGTGGGTGTTGCCTTGGGTTTTCCCTACAACTTTGGTGGCACCGAGAATCGTCGTTGATTCCGGACGACTCAATTCAGTGGCTCCGTTAGGCAGCTCAAAGTGGTTTGGTCGTCTGCCGATTCGTCGTGAGTAAAGGAAGCTATAGTCCAAGTTTTCAAAGATCCGTGCCCCTTTTACAAAAAAGGGACGACGTTCATTAAAATACTCCTCATAAGCCGAGAGATTTAAGGTCGCAGGGTCCGCCTCAACCTGTCCAAAGTCAGGGTTAATCGTGGCATCCAGTGAAATTCCGGAGGTAATTCCATATTGAACATCAGTTCCCACATTGCCCCATAACTCGGTTTCATCATTGAGGCGTGTGCGTCCCATCACATAAGGCACAAGCTCCAAATGATGGGAAGGGTGAATATCTTTGATGCCAGTAAGATCACCGAACCGAGACGCCCAACCGGGTTCATCACGCTTGATAAAACGCCAGTGATCTTGCTCTTTTCTGCGGCTGATGTATCGTTCGATCTGTAGCCCCCAAGTGTATTCATCTTTTGGGGAGAAGCGCAATATATGAAACGGGATTTTATATTCTGCCGCCCAGCCATTTTCGTGAATCTGGGTTTTTACCTCCCATACACCGTCCCATGTACTGTCCCACCAGCCGGTTTCAGGCGCGATGCCGTCGGTCACGGAGCCAGAGGGATAGGCAGTAAACCAGAACGCGCTCTGCCGGTTGTAGTGCGGGTCAAGGCTGACGGTAACTTTATCGGATTCAACATAATTGTCCCGTCTGACCAATCGGGAGACAATTTTATTGGGCTCATCATCGTAGCACATAATCGCAAAATAGACCGCTTCGTCATCGTAGACAATTTGGAAAGTGGTACGTTCCGTCGCCGGTTTTCCTTCATCCGGGTCGCGCTGGCGAAAGCCCTCGTGGAGGGGCGCGGTTTTCCATATCTCATCGTCCAAAACGCCATCCAACTGCGGTGGTACACCGTTGATTCGGATGGCGGTAGCGGTTCTGTGATGTGGGTCTGCCTCATCTGCAGCCTGTCCGTCGCCTGGGGATTGAACCGCTAAAAAGATGGTGAGAAACGCCCAGACGACCCAATAGTCGAAAACAAATTTCACAGTTGTTTTTTCTCCTTTACGTAGTTGTTTGACTATTGAAACCCCCTTTGTGGGATACACTTCAGATTTTCTCCAACCGTACTACCGAAAAGGTGCTTGATATAACTCGCAGCCGTCTGTACAATAGATGCGTGATTTAAGTTGGCAAGGCATTAAACAAATTGCCTCCCTCACATATTCAATATACATCAGGTTAGATCAAGCAATAAAGGAGACATAAACTGATGAAAACAGTCGTTTTTCGTTTTACCTTTTTTATAGCTACCTGCCTCATCCTTGCATCAATGGCTGGAAACCTGCCATTATGGGCGTTGTCCGAGCCGCCTGAAGCCACTGTGGATTATATTTTCGAGACAATTGAGGTGCCCGGCCTCGATTTTCTGGAGTTGACTTCGACCAATGATCTGGGGCACTATGTAGGTAACACCCGTGGCACTGATGGGGAGAACATGATTGGCTTCACACTGATTAACGGAGTGCTTTCTACCTATGATATCCCCGATTCCCTGACCTTTGGTTTCTACGGACTCAACAATGCGGGACAAGCTGTGGGTTTCTATCAGGATGTGCACGAGGTCTCTCACGGTGTGATTGTGCAAGCTGGCGAATTGACACAATTCGATTTTCCGGGGGCAGCCGAAACGGAAATCTTTGGCGTTAGTGAATCAGGGCTGCTTATTGGTGATATTTTTGATGCTGATGGTGCTATTCACGGCTTTGTGGGTAGTGAACAGTTCGATGTGCCCGGGGCGGTGATAACCTATGCCGACGATATGAATGCCGCGGGCATCCTCGTTGGGAGTTACGTAGATGCCGATGGTGTATATCACGGATATATACGCCACGCCGACGGTAGCTTTACCACTTTTGACTATCCGGGGGCGTTGTCAAACCTAGAGTACCTTTTCGTGAACGCTATCAACGATGCCGGTATCATTGTGTTCAGAGCCAAAGCGTTTGACAGTTTGGAACGGACCTATATTCGTTTCCCGAATGGTACACTGAAGGAGTTGAAATTCCCGGGCAGCGTGACTACGGTGGGACGGGATATTGATACGGAGGGCAGGATAGCGGGTTACTACGACACGCGAGATGGACGCAGACACGGATTTATTGCCACACCCCTTATGAATGAAAGTGTGGAAGATTTTAGTAACATCTACTCAGTTGCTTTCCCCAGAGGCTTGAATATGCTCTCAGTTCCCCTCAAGCCAAAGACACCGATGACCGCCCGTTCCTTAGCGGAGAAGATGGGTGCAACAACCGTGATTGCTCTCGATGAAGCGAGGCAGGAATTTGTGGGTTGGACGCCGGACGCGCCAGACGATGGATTTCCGATTGAAGGTGGAAAAGGGTACATCGTTAATCTTCTACAGCACCAACAGGTTACCTTTGTCGGGGCACCGTGGACGACTCAATCGCAAGTAGCTGCGGCACCGAACGTGACATCGAGCGAAGGGGCGTGGGCGTTTGTCCTTAGTGGACGCTTGGAGAGTGAGCGGAACCTCAATGGCTATTTGGTCACGGCACAAAACCTACGCACTAATGCCATCATGACGGGCAATGTACGAGATGGATACTTCGCCGTAGCGACAGCAGATCTCTCGCGCCGGAGTATCGTGCAGGTTGGCGATTCTTTAGAGGTCACTGTTACCGATACAACCGGGGAGATTGCTTCGGAGCAATTCAATTTCACAGTAACACCGGACACGCTTGTAAACGCGGTTCTGCCGGTCACGCTTGATGGGGTTGGTACGCCGAAGCAGACTCTTCTGCTGCAGAACTATCCGAACCCGTTTAACCCTGAAACATGGATACCGTATCGCCTTTCGGACGCTGCGTCTGTGACGATATCAATCTATGATGCGACCGGACAACGGATTCGGACACTTGCGCTGGGAGTCCAAGCGGCAGGTTTCTATCAAAGTCGGTCCCGTGCTGCCTATTGGGACGGACGGAATGATTTGAGCGAGCGGGTTTCCAGTGGAGTCTATTTCTACCAATTGACCACCCCATCGGAACATCAGATGAAGCGGATGGTTATCGTGAAGTAAGTGGGGCAAGTTGAGCGTAGCGAAATCCAGATCTTATCGGGGCTGCCCCACCTACGTCTACGATCAATATGTCTGTTACCACCTGCGAGTGAAACTCAACCTTCCGGTCAGCCCAGTTTGCTCCTCGTCTTTCTTGGCGTCATACCCGACAAGGATGCCGAGGGTGTTATTTTCGCCATAGCCGATATTGATGCGCGGTCCGAGAACGAAACTGACAAGTCCAACACTGCCTCCTACGAACACGGCTTCAACCTGCGGACCGATGGCTAGCGTTTTGTTGAGAGAATAGGTGATATAATTCCGGGTGTACACCTCGTTGAACTTGTCTTCGTCAAACACGGAATAGAGGGTGCCGATTGTCCACGATTTCAAGAAGAGTTTACCGGCGGGCATAAAGACAAAGAGGTGTGGATAGATTGCGAGGGGGCCATCTGGCGCGGCGAAGTCGTACCCAAGACCGAGCATAGGGAGCAGCGTAATGCTGAATCCCTCGCCTTTAACCGCAGGAATCGAAACACCAAGGTCAAACTCACCGATGGTGTCATCAATGAAAATATTGGACTCAAGCGAAACTCCACCAAGGGAATGGGTCGCTCCGATTAGGAAGTGCGTACCTAGGCTATCGGTATCGACACGGAACCAGCCGGGAACGCTAGATTTTTCGGCTGCGGCTTCACTTTCATCGCCCTCGGCTTGCACTGAGAAACTCGTAACTGTAACGATACCAACAATTATCAGAATAAGGGAGAACTTATACATTTCGTTTTACATCCTTTCTGGTAATAGATGAGAATTGTGCCTTTAGACTTTCGAGACTGTATGCGGGGCAACCTCGCCCCGCTCCTCAATTATACCCTTCACACCCAGTTATTGAAATTAAAAATTTGTCAAAGTCAATCCATTTGTGCTATAATTTTTCGTTGCGTTTCCAAATATCTCACTCGTGAAAGAGGTAAAGGCTATTGCAGAGCGATCGAATCCACATCAATCCAACTAGCTGGATAATTGCGATGGGCATTTCTTATTGCCTGATGGCAATCAGTTTGGTTGGCCTTCCACATGACCACGATTATGAACATGACCATACGAGCCATGGTTCCACAGATTGTTCTGCTTGTTTCTTCAGTGCCAATCACGTCGGTATAGAATTTGACCCGGTTGACCTTACCAATGTTGATACGTGTGTCTCAATTCACTCGCCTTTCGATTCTACTTTCATTTTTACGACACTCAACAAAAGTATTCAATGTCGTGCCCCACCAGCGTTCTCCGCTTAATTTATAGCCTCACTCATACTTTTGTTTTTATATTTTTTTATTTATAGGACTTACGCAGCTAAACGGTTAAAGTCCTGTAGTTCGGCGATGAATCGCCGCAGGACGCCGTTGCCAACGCCCGATGAATCGGGCAACTACAATCGAAGTGCATAAGTCCTGATTTAATCAGTTTATGCCGTTTCCCTGCGGAGTTGACTGCGGCGTTAGTTTGCCTAAGTGATGATGCCGGGAAACAAGATCTATTTATATCTGGAGGAAATTGTGTCTACCTGTTTTTTTAGATTCACGTTGTTATTACTCGCATTTGCTGTACTGTTCGCCGCTTGTGGCGAAGACGATAATCCCATTATTGACGATGGCCATGACCATGACGACGAACCATTCCATGCCGATGCCGACGGTTTTGTCCTCAAGGTTGACGGAAATCAGATTTACCGCCAATTTGAAGGGGAGCATGAGGGGAGTATCACCCTCAAGGTCGGAGAGGAGTTGGCTGTGCTCGCCACGTTCCTTGACCACGATGAAGAGGAATTTCTGCCTGAAAATCCCGAAGAAGATGACGATCATGACCATGGCGAAGAAGAGGTTTTTGCCTTAGCTCTCAGTGAATTTGACTCGTCAATCATTGAAATCCACCTTCACGAACACGAAAGTGAGGGGCATGAAGATGATCACGCAGAAGGGGACGACCACCATGATGAGGAGCTCGCCGAGCAATTCACGTTTGAGGTGGAAGGACTTAAAGCTGGAGAAACAACGATCAAATTCCAACTCATGCACGGTGACCATGCTGATTTTACGGCGGCACTCATGATCCCCGTAACGGTTACACCGTAAGGAGCGTTTGTTTGGTAGATTGTTTTGCCGAATTGCCAAATCCAATGGTTGATCTGGGTTTGGCAATATAGGCAAGGCAAAATGAAAATGAGAATAAGTATCATATGATTTTAGGGGAAACAATTGAGAAGATATCTGAATCACTCACTGGTGGATAATGTTGGGGCATGCGTCTCGTTTGCATGTGCCCTCCACTGTATGGCAACCCCGTTGTTGATAATCGCACTGCCGCTCATTGGTCTTGGATTTCTGCTCAGCGAATCTGCGGAACTAGTGATAATTGTGGTAGCAGTGGGACTCGCTGTAGGGAGTCTGACGTGGGGTTATCGACACCATCGAAAATGGCGGATATTTCTGATTCTCGGTGGTGCGTTTGTATTTATATTCATTGCACGCTTCCAGGTGCCAGAACAGTACCATGGTGTCTTCATGGGTTGTGGTGGGGTTCTACTTATGGTAGGGCATCTTCTGAATCGTCGCTTGTGCCGTGCGTGTCAACACTGTAAAACGCCAGAAGACTAATCGGAGACTGGGATGTCACTCTTGACAATCACGAATCTTGAAAAAACCTACGCCTCACCTGAAGGTTCACGGAGTCGCATCATCAATGTTCCTCATTTTGAGATAGATGCAGGAAAACAGATTGCGCTCAAAGGAAGCAGCGGCACTGGAAAAACGACCTTTTTGAACCTAATCGCTGGCATTTTGCAAGCGGACAGCGGACATATTGTTGTCGCTGGCGAAGAGATGACTGCCCTCACAGAATCTGAGCGTGATAGGTTACGTGCCCACTACATCGGCTATATTTTTCAAACTTTTAATCTGCTTGCTGGCTATACAGCTTTGGAGAACGTCATGCTCGGTATGATGTTTGGAACAGGAATTGACGCCAATTTTGCCCAACATCTGCTTGAACGGGTCGGACTTAGCGATCGGATGCAGTATCGCCCTTCGCAGCTATCAGTCGGGCAGCAGCAACGTGTTGCGGTTGCTCGCGCCGTAGCCAATCGCCCCTGTCTCGTACTTGCTGATGAACCGACCGGCAATCTGGATTATCATCATGCCAACGAAGCGGTAACACTTATCCGTGAAATTTGCTACGAAAACAGTGCAGCGCTGCTTATCGTTAGCCACGACTCAGAAGTTCTAGGGCAATTTGAGGAGGCAAAAGATTTCGCACAAGTAAATCGCGCATAACGCAAAGAGAACCCGACCACAACCCGGTTTCTGTTGCACGGATTTTTAACATGGGCCCCGTTGTTTTAAGCATCAATCCAAATTATCACCTATAAAAAAATGTGTTTGAGTCCAAAATGAAAAAACGGATCGGGTTGTTTTTCATCGTTCAACGCAGTCTTCGACAACACGCGCTTTCGACCCTCATCACAACATTGTCAATTGCACTCGGTACGGGACTTGTGATGGCGGTTATCGCCATCAGAGCGCAATCCGTCTCGGCATTCACGGGCGGTCCGATTGGCTTTGATGCGGTCTTGGGAGCACGCGGCAGTCCGCTACAGTTGGTGTTGAACACCGTATTTCATCTCGAAACCTCGCCGGGGAATATCCCTTGGACGATGTATCAAGCGGTGAAAAACGATCCGCGTGTCGAGCTCGCCATTCCTTACGCACTTGGAGACAATTATTATGGTTTCCGTATCGTCGGTACGACAACGGAGTTGTTCACGGAGTTTGAATACCGCAAAGGGGTACGATTTCGGACGCATGGGGATGGACGTTTTTTCGATCCCAACCGGCAGGAAGCTGTCCTAGGCAGCTATGCCGCACAGAGGTTGGATTTAAAGGTGGGGGACAGGTTTAACCCGTATCACGGTTTGGTGTTCGATGAATCAATGCGGCATGATGAACAATATGTTGTTGTTGGTGTGCTCGAAGCGACTAATTCACCCTCCGACCGTGTCATCTGGATTCCAATCGAGGGAGTTTATCGACTGGAAGGGCATGTGTTGCGCGGAAGCGGTGAGAACTATGTTCCCCAACCCGGTCAAGAGATTCCCGATGCACACAAAGAGGTTAGCGCAGTCATGCTGAAGTTTCGGAATCCGCAGATCGGTTTCATGATGGACGCAATGATTAACAAACAGGGAAAGGTGGCAACGCTGGCATGGCCCATCGGGGCTGTGATGGCTGGTCTGTTTGACAAAATCGGTTGGATGAATCAGATTCTGGCACTTGTTTCTTATCTTGTTGTCCTCGTTGCAGCGGGTTCAATCCTCGCAAGCATCTACAACTCGATCAACGAACGGCGGCGTGAGTTCGCCATTTTGCGATCACTCGGCGCGCGTCGTAAAACGGTGTTTACGGTAATTGTGTTGGAAGCTGCATCGATCGCAGCGTTAGGGGTCATCGTAGGATTTATAGTTTACGGTGCGATTTTCACCTCAGCATCAGCAATTGTTCGCGCTCAGACGGGTATCGTTTTAGACCTGTTGAAATTTCATCTCGCGTTCATAGTCGTGCCAGTTTGCGTCATACTTTTGGGCGTGATCGCTGGCATTGTCCCTGCTTTCAAGGCGTACCAGACGGATGTTGCGACGAATTTAACACCCATGAGTTAAACCTTGTGGCGCGTAACTTTTCCTGTATTTGGCATCGATTCTGAGGGGGATTCCACGATATCTGTTTGATCTGATGACTCACGCTTTTTTTGCAGGTAGTCAATATATCCATCCACATCATGGGCAAATCGCTCTGAAATTGCGAGACGGACGCGACGGATATCTTCAACGATGCGGGAATCTTTAATCATTGGATTCTCCTATTAACTGATTTGGCGTTACAAGTGCCGGAATGTATAGACCTAACGACGTATTAACAAAGCGAATACGCTGAAACTTATTTGGATTTGCTAAGTGTCTATAATTACTAATTTTACCACACAAGCGTGTTGAAATGTTCAAAATTTTGTCAATGAAGCGACTTTCTCTATTCATTGAATCTTACTGAAGGGAAAATCATCATGAAAATCCGAAAAACTATCTTGTTGTGGATAGCGATGTTAGCGATTATCATCGCGCAATTCAGTTGTGAGAAAAAGGAAGCGCATCACCACGAACAGGAGGAAACACAGGAAACCCAAACCCACCACGAACATACAGCACCCCATGGTGGGACATTGGTGGTTTTCGGCGATGAGTTCGCACACATTGAGTTTGTGCTGGACCAAACTACCGGAAAACTAACTGGCTACGTGCTAGATGGTGAAGCGGAAAAACCGGTACGACTCTCGCAGAAGACAATTGAACTCAAGATACATCGAGAAGATATTCAGTCTGAATTTATGTTGCAACTTTCAGGAATTGCAAACGTTTTGACCGGAGAAACCGAAGGAGATACTTCTCAATTTGCAGCACAATCGGACACATTACAGGGGGTATCGGAATTTCACGCAGAAATTGTTTCGATTGACATAAAAGGTCAGATGTTCACCCACATCGACTTTACGTTTCCCGAGGGCAATGAGGAAACACATGAGGAAACACATAGTGGGCATGACGAACATTAGTCAAGAGGCGAAAGGGATGAAAATGCTTAAAACGAAAAATCGACGCAGCGCGTGGCTGAACTTTGCAATGGTTAGCGCAGTTGTCGTCGGGTTGTCGCTGGGCGTTTTTCAACTGTTACCCAAATCGCACCCGATGCGCGCACTTCGCAGTGTGAGCGACCAAACTGGTCAAGCACTTGAATCGGGTACTGCACAGGGAGCATCATTAGCGACAGAGGCATATCAATCCCTGACCTTTAATATGCTCACTAGCTACCCGTTCAGGGAGCCGAATTGGGCGAAAATGGAAGATCCGGCATACATCGCCTCGCTGAAACTTGATGAACAGATTTCCCCGCAGATTCAAGCAATGAACGGTAAGAAAGTTGAGATTCAAGGATTTATGTTACCGCTTGATATGTCGGAGGGCAATCTTCGGACTTTTATGTTGCTCAGAGATCAGATGGCGTGCTGTTTTGGTAACATGCCCCGTCTGAACGAATGGGTGTATGTTAGGGTGCCAAAAAAGAAGAAGATTAATATCCATCAAGATGTGCTGATAACTTTGTTAGGCACGTTGCGCGTCGGAGCAAAGTTTGAAGGCGTGGTGCTAACCGGCATCTATCACCTTGAACTGGATCAGATACAGATAGACCAAAAGGATTGAGGATATGGTTAACGTATTCTCTTTTTACGGATCACGTTTTGCTTTTTATGCAACGGTTTTTGGGCTAATCCTCGGGATATTTGGCTTTGCCTCTGCTCAAAACGATCCGTCTACAAAGTTAAAAACATTCACGCTGGACAAAGAGAGAAATGCGTTCATGTTTGGGGGCAGTCAGTTCAGGGCAACAACCGAGCGTATCAATGGAAGTATTGCGCTCGACCCCGATGCGTTGCATAAGACGTTTAAGGCGATGTTCCAACTTGATATGAAACGTCTGAAAATACAGACCGTTATTGATAAGAAGACGCAGAAGGTTGGGTGGAACGCTGATGTTTACCCGCAAGCTATCCTTCGGATTGAAAGCCTGAATATCGCAGAAGATGTCCGACTGATTGATGGCTTACCCATCAAGGCTGATGCCAGAGCAACCTTTGAGTTCCACGGTGTCAAAAAGCCAGTAAAATTGAAAGGGTTACGATTCACCTATTTTTCAAAAAACAGTCGGTTTGTCCAATGGTTGCCGGGCGATGTTCTACGACTCGTCGGCGGGTTTGAAATCCAATCCGCGGACTACAAGGTCGAAACAGAGCCGGAATTAACCGCTCCAATGTCGATCAACTTTAGTCTGTTTGCTATTAACAGCACTGACGCTGTTGCTGCCCCTACTGAAATGATTGGTGAGTACTTACGCGTCCCATTCAGTTTCTTAAGTGATTACTGGCTGGATGAGCCGGATTGGAGGCAGTTGGCAGATTCGGAATACCTCAGCTCGCTCTCTTACGACACCGAGATCCCCGATAAAGTTAAGCAACTCGATGAGAAAAAGGTCGCTATCACAGGATTTATGCTCCCGATCGACGTTGACAAGGGAAAAGTGAAACGGTTCTTATTGCTCAAGTCAACGATGTCGTGCTGTTTCGGCGTTGCACCGCGTATCAACGAGGTTATCTACGTTGAATCCTCAAAAAAGCAGAAGATTCAAACGGTGATGGATATGCCAATCACTGTTTTTGGTAAACTTTCAGTCGGTCAGCAGTTTCGGAAGGATTTGATGCTGATGGGCGTTTATCAATTAGAGTTGGATGAGGTAAAACGTGCCCGATAAGCAGGACAATTTAAGACATCAGTTGTCGCGCGGACCTGCTGCGAAGTGGTTGAGTCTTTTGCTATTCGCCATTTTCCTGATTCATTCGGACGCCCAATCAAAGGCAAGTGTGTAGAATCTATCCCTGATACTCCAAAGTTTGTAAAATAAAAAATTGTCAAAGTCAATCCCCCTGTGTTATAATTTTTTTTTCAGGACTTACGCAAATTCAGCACGCGGCGCGAGATTTTTTATTTTTAACCTCCTAAATCCCCCTTATCAGGGGGACTTATAAACCAACCGCGTAAGTCCTATTTGTTTAACTTCCAAATATCCAACTCTTGAAAGAGGTTAAGGCTCTTGCAGAGCGATCGAATCCACATTTATCCAACTAGCTGGATAATTGCGATGGGCATTTCTTATTGCCTGATGGCAGTAAGCTTGGTTGGACTTCCGCATGAGCATAACCACGAGCACAATCACGAGCATAACCATACGAACCACTGTTCGACAGATTGTTCTGCTTGTTTCTTCAGTGCCAATCACGTCGGTATAGAATGTGATCAGGTTGACACTGCCAATGTTGATACGTGCATCTCAATTCACCCGCCTTTCGATTCTACTTTCATTTCTACGACACTCAACAAAAGTATCCAAAGTCGTGCCCCACCAGCGTTTTCCGCTTAATTTTTTGGTCTAATCCATATTTCTGTTTTTGTTTATGGTAGATTTTAGGACTACTTATACACTTCCAATGGACATGTACAGATTGGGAAATCTGTACCCACAAACAACCCCCTAAATCCCCCTTATCAGGGGGACTTGGGAAATGTCCACTTATTTCTCTAATTCACCATAATTATGGTAGATTTTAGAATTACTTAGACATGATGAGCGAACCAAGTCATGGACCTTACTCGCTGAGTTACGGCACACGGAGTGTGCCTACTACTATTAATGTCTACTTATTTCTATAATTGCTGCCTTTCCCAGCTGGTTGGTGCTAGTGTTAGTATGCCTCAATTATGGTGCTGGGAAGACGACCTATTTATATCTAGAGGAAATTATGTTTACCTGTTTTTTTAGATGCACCTTGTTACTGATTACATTTACTGTGAAGTGGTTCCGTCTTGTGCTATTTGCTATTTTTCTCATGCATCTTATAGAAGGTAGCTCCTTTGCCCGCAATACCTCCATCTCAGGAGAGGTGATTGATGCAGAGACGGAAACTCCCCTTGTGGATGTCCATGTATCCCTGTTACGCGACAGGGAAGACACATCTTTGTTCCGAACTGGTAAGACTGGACAGTTTCGGTTTGACGAAATTACGCCGGGGACATATATGCTTCGCTTCGAGCGTGCTGGCTATGAAGCGTCAGACCAAGAGATCATCGTCGAAACAGATCTGATGACGATGACCGTCAAATTGGAACGCAATCCACTCCAACTCGGAGAGGTTGTTGTCACACCGGACGACGAGGAGCACGCTCATTTTGAGAAAACCACTGACCTGAACCTTTCAGCGCAGGAGCTGGATCAGAAAATGGGAGCGACTATAGCCGAGACGCTTAGTAACGAGGTGGGGATCGCACAGCGGACAATGGGCAGAGCGACCGCGCGCCCGGTGATTCGGGGCATGGGTGGCGGTCGACTGCTTATCCTTGAAGATGGTGGGCGCACCGGCGATAAATCCGCGTCCTCAGCAGATCACGCGGTTACAATTGACCCCACCACTGCGACAAACATTGAGATTATCCGCGGAGCAACATCGCTGATTTATGGATCAGGCACACTTGGCGGCGTCGTCAATGTCAAGCGCGAGGCTATCCCGCAAACGCTGCCCCACCGTCCAACGATGAATCTCACATTTCAGGGTGAGTCGGTCAATTCAGGGTTGACCGGAACGACAGGATTTACAATTCCGATCGGTGACCTTGCGTGGCGACTGGAGTTGAACCGCCGCCGCACTGATGACACGCACACTCCTATCGGTATTTTGGAAAATACCTCTCTGTCGCAAACTAATTTTTCGACAGGTGTTTCAATAGTCAAGGATTGGGGGCATATCGGTATCTCCGGTGCTAGTTACCGCTCAGATTATGGGGTTCCCGGTTCACCGGAGGGACATATTCACGGCGTCACCATCGACCTTGACCGCCAGCGGTATGAGGGTGATTTTGAGTATGGGTTTCAACAATCGTTTCTTGAAAAACTGAAAGTTCACTCGACCTACACACGCTATCAGCATCAGGAACTTGAAGCAAACAACACGCTCGGTGTTGAGTTTGGAGTCCTGACAACCAACGTTTCCGCCTTGGCTTATATGCGTGGCGACGCGGTTGCCGGGGTTTGGGGCGAGTACCGTGATCATGCGACGGGCGGATTTTACTGGACACCGCACACACGAGAGATATCCTTGGCAGGGTTCTATTTGAAACAGAAGCCACTCAACGAGGATTTAACACTACAAGGCGCGATTCGCTACGATGTCAGGCGGGTTGAACCGTTTAAGGAAGGTACTGTCACTCGCGCGGGAACGGTGGAACGACGGGACTTCGGTGGTGTATCGAGTGCCGTTTCGGGGATCTATCATTGGGATGACCACTTGGAAACAGGAGCCACCTTGATGAAGACGTTTCGCACACCGGGAATCGAAGAACTTTTTTCAGATGGTCCTCATCTCGCAGTCTACTCCTATGAGATTGGTAATGCCGAACTCGGTTCAGAAAATGGATTCGGGACAGAGGCGTTTCTGCGCTATTCGGCAAAGTATGTGAAACTCAATCTTACTGCTTTCCGCAACCAGATTTACAGTTACCTGATTTCGACCAACATAGGTGAAAAGGAGTGGGGAAGTGGTGCAGCGGGATGGCTGTGGATATATCAATATCAAGGACAGAACGCCCTCCTTGAGGGTGCCGAATTTAGCGTTGATGCCGAAATTAGCCCACGATTTCAGGCGGAGGCAAGCATGAGTTACGTCAGAGGGACATTGGCAGATAGTGGATCATCACTTGAACGCATCCCGCCGCTCAACGGAAAAGTGGCGCTGCGATACGTCACGCAGCCGTTAAACTTGCATTTCACGGCACGATTTTCAGACGGTCAGCACCGGCTTGGTGAGTTTGAAGAGGCGACCGATGGGTATATTGTCTACGATGCAGGCTTTCAGTTCTCGTTCCCATGGTGGCAACTTCAGCATCAGGCGGTTGTCACGGTTGAGAATATCTTTGATACGGAATACCGTCAGCATCTTTCGAGAATCAAATCGGTCATGCCGGAGCCGGGACGGAACGTGAAACTTTTGTATCGGCTGATTTTTTAGACTTGACAACGAAAGTCGGAAGAATATCGAATCAGTCAAGACGGAACTGCTGCTCTACATCATTGACGATGACTGTATAATCACCCGCCGTGAGTGTGCCGATAGAGACATTCTCTTGATACTCTGTCACGACCGTCGCGCAAGCAAAATCTCTCGGGCGTATAGTTGTGATTTGGATTGTGATCGTGTTTCCTTCCTGTGTTTGATGTGTCTCATGATGTGTGGTACAACTATCTGGCAGCCACCCATTGACCTCAACGGTTACTTGAACAGGATCGCTCGCCGCAAGTAGCACTTCTATCTCTGCGATAGGCATATTTGTAATGATCGTACCATCTCCTTCTCGTGGTGCCCCTATATCCTCAAGAATATCATCAATGTTTGCACAACCTGTGAAACATATAGCACCGATGACTGCGGCGAACTGGACGATACGATGAAGTAGCTGGAAACGGGTTGTTTTCATGATAACTCCTTATCCAAAATAAAAGGTGTAAGTTGGTCTTTTGAGGAAGATCCCTAGCAGGCTCCAAAAGCTCCCCATGACAAAATCTCCTAATGCCAGCCCTAGAAATAGTGGGATGGCTCTCCGATAAAGCACTATTCCCCCGTATTTCAATAGACTCCATTTGGCGACACCGGCGATGATGAACGGTGCCCAAAACATAAACATGTGGGACGATAGTGAAATACCGTAGCCCAATGGATGGATGGGCCACCAGAAAAATCGGGCGCGAACTATCCCCAATATCAGCGTAAAGCAAAATCCGAAACTCATCGCGGCGATATGCCCGTTCTGTGGATCACGCGGGGTGGTCAGCCAACCGTGAAGAAACCGATAGGCCCGTCCTCCAAAGCTGTTGATCTGTCCGCCGATGTTACCGGTGTCTACACCCAGTCGGAAGAAGGTCTCTAGTAACATTATGAGGCACATTGGCATCGCAACGACAAGTATTGCTAGCATCGAACGTGACAATCTTTTGACATCAAGATGTCCCCGTTCGGCGAGTTTGAACGCTTCCAGCTGATGCGGCATCGGATGGCTTCGGTTGTCCCGGTTGAACCAGAAAAAGAGCGAGAACCATGTTAAGTTTTGTGCACCGATCTGTCGAGTGCCCAGCAGACTGACCAAGCTATGGTGAGGTCCGATGAATGTGGTCGAATGGATCGGAAAACCGATCTGTGCACGGAGGCGTGTGAGAGGTATCGCAATCGTCGCAAAATGCGCTGCGAAAAATAGCAGGGCAATCTTGAACCCCATGCCGCCTCGCATCGCAAACCCAACAAGAAAGAGTATTCCCAACAACACCCCCAAGAAAGCGGTTCGATACCGCATCGGCTCGCTCTGATCTTCTTCCTGCCGGGGTCTGATGGCAGCTTTTAACGCCCGCCAAATCTGCCGGCGTGTCGCCCACAGCGCAATCACACATATTCCGGTGTATGCTCCGGTCTGCTGCTCATAGGGGTAAGGGAAGCCGGGGATCTGCTCCATACCTGTTACAATTGCGAGGAAGAACTGCATCTTGTACAAGAAGAAAAAGAGGAGGCACGACATCAGGAGATCCATTGGCATAAGGAAGAAAAGGCCCACAGCAAAGGGATATATAACAATGGTGCTTCCGCCGCGCAGCAGTGCGTTCCACGGTTTTTCAGTAAACAAGGGTGCTAAGGAGATGGTCTTAGTCGGGATCACCGGGATAATTGGGAATAGGACGTGCAGCCCGTTGATAAGACTGATTCCCCCTGCAATGCCGAATCCCCACCACATTGCCTGACTGCGGAAGAAGCCGCTGGCGTTGTAGGCAAGTTGGTAGGGGATTTCGACGATTGGGTAGGTTAATCGCTCCTGTTCCGCCCACGCCTTTCTGATGATGACGTTAATACACTGGGTGACCAATAACCAGACAAACGCAAAAGCACACCACCAGAATATAGGCTTCACCCAAGCGAGGAAATATCGCGGCTCAAAAAAGGATTTATCGCCCCGATAAAAGGCAAATCCTATCTCCGGATTACTGATTGTCAGCCAGTCTGGCAGGTAGTGGAAGAAGAGATCCCGCCACTCATTTTCTGGTGTGGCGAAGTAGAAGGCGTGCACGACGATAGACGCCAACGGGAGGAACATGTCGTAGGACATGAAAATCAGCGACATTGACATCAAAACGTAAACGGTGATTAACTCTCCGCCCGTCAGGGTATGTTTGGGATAAAATCTTTTCAGGAGGAGGTTGAGCGATGACAATATCAACACGGCAAAAACGACAGTATAAAGTGGCGACATCAGGGTCGGGGGCGGACCAAAAGATGGCAGTGCTTCGCACTCGATATGCCACCAATAGAAAACAGGCAGGAGGAGCAGCGTAATCAGAGCTGGTCGCCAACTAATGGGTTCGGGGTGGGTAGCAGAGAATTTTGTTTGCATCATCTCAACTCTGTTGAAGAATCAGGGACGCTGCTCAATGGGAAGGTTACACAACCTCGCCTTAGGTTCGCCATTATAGAATGCCTCCCATTTTTTGTCAAACAGATTCAATAAGACTTAGGCAATTCAGGTCTAAGAGCAGTTACAGACGCAGATTTCGCAGATAAAAATAGAAAAATGAAAGGTATCTGAGAAAGACTGATAGGGTCACATTTGTAGGGTCATTTAATGCTTCGGGCGGGGCAAGATGCCCCGCCTACGGTATAAGGGACCATTTTCCGTCTAGCCGCCAAAATCGGTCAAAAAACGGAAAACTGAATAGCCCTATCACATTTGTAGCGCGATTGACGAAGGATTAGAGGTGTGGTATAATGAATTTAGTTTTGCTCAAGACCAGACCAACACAGTTAATCTGAACCTTATTTTGGATGCGAGAATAATCATCAAAACGGAGACAGTAAAATGAAAAAACATCAAGCCCCTTCTGTTACCCTATCCCTGATTGGACTGATAATCATTGGGACCGCATGGGCGCAGCACTCGTCCCAAGCTACCGGAGAAAATTGGCCACAATGGCGCGGTCCCTACCAAACCGGCGTTAGCGACGCCGAAAACCTGCCCACCACATGGAGTGGAACGGAAAACATCGTCTGGAAGACACCACTGCCTGCATGGAGTGGCGGTACGCCCATCGTATGGGGCGATAAAATCTTCCTTACTTCACCCACGAAAGGTACAGGCGAATCTGTAACGCCCGCCCCAGAACAACGGCGTGAGCGTAGGGGACGGCGTGGGCGTAGGGGAGGAGGACGTTCTCCCGGCGGCGACGAGCTGCTGTTGATCTGTGTTTCAAGGACGGACGGAGAAATCCTTTGGCAGCGCGAACTAGACACAGGAAATCAACTACACCGTAAGGGAAATGACTCGTCTCCCTCCCCCGTAACCGACGGGAAGCATGTCTGGGTCGTGACCGGCACCGGTGCTGTGGCTGCCTTCGATATGGAAGGAAAAGAGATCTGGAAGCGAAACCTTCAGGATGATTACGGCAGATTCGGTCTCAACTGGGGGTATGCCTCCTCTCCATTGCTTCACAATGGGCACCTTATTATTGAAGTACTTCATGGTTACAGGACGGATGACCCGTCCTATATTGTTGCCTTCGATGCCGCTACCGGCAAGGAAGTGTGGCGACAGGAACGACCGACGGACGCTTTCGCTGAGTCACCCGACGCCTACACAACGCCTGCACTGCTCGAACACAACGGGGTTACGCAGATTGTGATTTCGGGTGGGGATTATGTTACCGGACACCATCCGGATACCGGCAAAGAGATCTGGCGTTCTGGCGGGCTGAATCCACACCAAGAGGGCAACTATCGGGTTGTCGGATCGCCCCTCGTCGTGGAGGGAATCATCTACGCGCCAACCCGCAAGCGACCGCTGTTAGCCCTGCGTGCAGGCGGAACTGGAGATATAACGGATAGCCATCTGATTTGGAAATGGGAAGGGGCTGGTGCGCCGGATGTGCCAACACCTGTCTGTGATGGCACCCACTTCTACATGGTAGACGACAGAGGCTTAGCGACCTGTCTCAACGCAAAGACGGGTGAGGTGGTCTGGGGACCGGAGCGTACTGCACAGGGAACGGTAAGTGCTTCGCCGATTCTTGCGGATGGTAAGCTCTACATCACCAACGAGTACGGGGTAACGACGGTTATCGCTGCTGGTCCGACGTTCAAGGTTTTGGCGACCAATGAATTGGACGGTAGCTACACTTTGTCATCCCCCGCCGCTGCAGGTTCTCAACTCTTCATAAGAACCGGGACACATCTGTACTGTGTCGGGCCTGAATAGTTCTGATTCAATTTAGCACTTACGTAGTTGAACGATGAGACGTTGTAATTCGATGCCTCACCACCAATGCGGGGCAAGATGCCCCGCCTACAGGAGATTGTATCCAACGCCCGATGAATCCCCGATTATCGGGACAGGCGGGCAACTACAATCTGAAGTTAGGTACTATTACTAGATCCCACTACGGATAAATTAATGCCCCTTTGCGCTCCGTCCGGGTGCGGTAGAGGCAGCCCCCCGCGGTCACGTAGAGTGTTTGCAGATCTGCATCTCCGAAGGTGCAGTTTGTCGGCTGGTCGCTCGGAATTGGATGGGTTTCCAGCACACGACCATTTGGCGCGAAGACATAGATCATGGGCCCCGGTCCACTCTGTTCCCACCCCGCTGTCGCAACGATGTTCCCTTCCGTGTCAAGACACATCCCATCAATGCCGCGATGCGGAAAGAAGTTGTGCATCACTTCGTATGCCCCAACGGTCCCATCGTCATTGATTGGATACCCACGTAACTCCCGCTTGTTGTCGCCATAGTGACTTTGGGCAACATAGAGCCACTTCTGATCCGGCGAAATCAGGAGTCCGTTCGGCTTCGTCGTGTCGTGCGTAATCCTGTTGATTTCCCACCCACCATCCGGCTGTGGGTCTAGCCGATACACAGATTCATGTCCAAGTTCCATATCGTCAAACTTCTCACCGTAGCGCGGATCGGTGAACCATATCCGCCCTTGTGCATCAAAAGCAAGGTCATTTGGGCTGTTGAGGCGTTTCCCTTCAAAGCTGTCGGCGAGCACATCCGTTGTGCCATCTGCGTTGTAGCGCACCATCCGCCTACCGCCACTTCCGCCTTCGCAGGCGTATAGGTGTCCCGCCTTGTCGAACATCAGACCGTTTGCTTCGTTCGTTCCTGTGCGGAACTCGGTGCATTCGCCGCTGCTCGGATCATAGCGCATGATGTGGTTGTTCGGAATATCGGTAAATAGCACCGCGTCCCCATCCCATGCGGGTCCTTCGGTAAAATCATAGGGTCCTGCAACCAATTCAAAATCCCAACTCATATTTCGCCTCCTATACAAATGATGTAGTACGGTGGCAGTTATAACACGGATTCGCGGTCTAAGTCAAGGAGAGAATTCACCGATTTTTTGTTGGCAGGACAGTGAATTTCGGTTATAATATCGTTGGTTCATTGGTTACGGCATACGGAGTATGCCTACTACCTTAATGCAGATGGTTACGGCATACGGAGTATGCCTACTACTATACAAGCAATTTTTAGGAGGGATAGCAAATGGCAGTTCTCAGACACGTGGCACTGCGAGTTAAGGATAAGGAAGATACACGCCGGTTTTATGAGATGATTGGATTTAAATTTGTTGGCTATCGGGGTCCGGACAGCTCCAGCAGCATCGATCTTACCGATGGAACGCTCAACATGACAATTCTTCAGTATGATGGTGAAGAGCGTCAACCTTTGGAGGAACTCACCGAGTTCATGCACATTGGGGTCATTGTGGAGGACTTGGCGGATATCTACAAAAAACTTCTAGACAGTGGTGCTGACCTTCTACGTGATGATGTCAAACAACGGAATTTGATTGATTGGGAAAAACCACCGACCCGATCTTTCAAGGTCTCTGATCCGGATGGCAACGTGATTGACATTACGTGTGCAAAGGATGAGTGGCGTGGAGTTACGGTCTAGAACGATAGCAGTTCTCTCGCTCGAATAATCAAAAGTTGGGTTTTACTTTATCTGTGAGATTTCAAGCAGCATTGAACACTGAAATTGTAGTCAACGCTTGGCATTTTTCACGGGATCCGTTCAACCTAACCTACGTTTTCGCTCTAGTGGCAAAGGCTATTATGCTTACGAGTTACGGCATACGGTGCCCCGATAAAATCGGGATTCAAAGCAATATGTCTACTACTATACGCAAATGAACCATCCGGAAAGCGAAGGAAACATCATTGACCTGGAGGCTTATCAAAAACGAGCAGAATAACGCCGCCATGAATATGGCGATTGATGAAGCGATGCTTTTGACGCAGAAAGCTAGCTTTCAACCTACGCTGCGGTTTTATGACTGGCTGTATCCGGCGTTCAGCTTCGGCTACTTCCAGCAGATTGCAGAGGAGGTAGATGTCTCGGCGTGTGATGCACATGGTATTGAACTTGTTCGGCGAATGACTGGCGGCGGCACAGTGGTACATGGTTGGGATGTGACCTATACTATTATCGTTCCTCACGGTTGTGGCGGTCTGTCGAAGGATATTTCGGCGGCATACTGCGCCATTAGCAACTGCCTGATTAACGGATTGCAGCGGTTAGGAATTGATGTCGCACACCAGATCGAAAAGCCACTAGCAGGGAACGCTCCTAATATTTGTCTCACCAATCCAGCCCAGTATGATACCCTTCTCAACGGAAAAAAGATTGCCGGCGTCTCCCAGCGTCGCAACCAATCAGGTGTGATGTATCAAGGCTATATCGCTCTCGACCTTCCCACCTCAGATGTTTTAGCTCTCGCTTCAAAACAGATCGGCTTTGATCGGGTAGCAGCGGGAGAGTCCACTGCAATCAATCAGTGCCGATCTGCCCCGATTTATCGGAAGCAGCTTGAAGATGCGGCCGCCGTTGGATTTCAGGAAACGCTCGGCGTCAAATTCGTCGAAACTGAACCGTCCCTCGAAGAAATAGAGACCGCTGAATCTCTCGCACAAACAAAGTACGGGTCCGCTGAATGGAATTTTCGTCGATAGATCAAAGTGGTGCCCCTTCAAACGTCCTACACGATTGGGAGACTGTTCTTATCCCACCGAGTGCGTTCATTATGGGCACCGACATAGAGCCGTTCTATGGCACAATTCTGGCGCAGTCTCGGCATGCCAAATTGGACGAAGCCCCGATACATGTCCGATTTCTTGAGGCTTACTGCATCGCTCGCTATCCCGTCACAAACGCGGAATATGAAGTTTTTGTGAATGCAACGGGACATACACCGCCACCCCACTGGGAAGATGGGAAAGCTCCTGCAGACGAAGCGACCTTACCCGTTGTTCATATCAGTTGGTATGATGCAGATGCGTATGCACAATGGGCACAAGGGCGACTTCCGACCGAGGGGGAATGGGAGAAGGCAGCAAGGGGTGCTGATGGTCGTATTTACCCGTGGGGGAATGAGTTCAAACCTTCCGGAGATCAGGAAGCCCCCCTTCTCACCGATCAACTAACACCGGTAGGGAATCGGCCCGCTGCTGTGAGTCCCTACGGCGTGCACGAGGTTGCAGGCAATGTGTGGGAATGGACGGCTGACTGGTATCAACCGTATGAGGGAAACACGCATCGAGATAGCGACTACGGGGAGAAACATAAGGTCTTACGAGGCGGTTCATGGTTGGAGGTTCGGGACGAGACCGCAAACCGATATTTCCGCTGTGCCAACCGTTTGCACGCCCCACCGAATTATACTGCAAGCAATATTGGTTTTCGATGTGTCCGAGATGTCGTGCCCGCTCGTTTGAACCCCGATGCAGCCGGGGAGGAGACGCCGGTCCATCCGGCACAAATCTCCGCTGAACTGTTAAACAAATATGTTAGACAGGAGCGATCAAAGAATTTGCAGCGGATTCGCAAACGCGCACGAGGCCGGTGTTTTAGTGATTTCGGTATTGCAGCCCTCGCGATTGGGGTAGGTTCTTACGGCATGATGATTCCAAAATACGCGATAGGTGGGTTTACGTTGGGGATGATTGGTATCGGGTTTTTATTCAGCGCAGGCGTGAACTTCTGGCGACAGTGGAAGGCGAGAAAACTCTTAAACTTGAACAATGGTAGATTTTAGAATTAATTAGACACTGCCAATCGGCGCAGTTGGAAACAGCGCCTACCAAACACGGAGAGCGAAAGTGTCTATTTATTTTTATGATTCACTAAAGAGGGCAGGATTATCGTAGCACGCTTTTGATGCTGCTTAGGTCTTTGGCGGGGCTTTTGGGTGAAGATGAATACGAATGATACCGATCGGCGTCTCAAGTCGCGTAGCGTTATACTGCTTCTCTCGGTTTCGATCATTGCAATTTGTGCGATTGTTTATGAACTTGGGATCGGGAGTTTATCTTCCTACCTCTTGGGCAACAGCATCTACCAATTCTCGATTACGATCGGCCTGTTTATGACGGCGATGGGGATCGGATCGTATCTGTCGAAATATATTACCGGTCAACTCATCACGACGTTTATCCGAGTTGAGGTAGTAATTGGATGTATTGGTGGCTTTTCTTGTCCTATTCTTTTTGCGGCATACAGCTTCAAGTTTATCTACGTCCCAATCATGTGGGGTTTGATTATTCTTATCGGAACCCTGATTGGCTTGGAGTTGCCGCTGCTGACTCGAATTTTTCGTGAATATACGACCCTGCGAATAGCCCTAGCGAATGCCCTCACCTTTGATTATCTAGGCGGATTAATCGGTGCTCTTGCGTTTCCATTGCTGCTGTTGCCCTTGTTGGGAATTTTTGAGACTTCACTGGTCATGGGGCTTGCCAACCTCGCTGTGGTGATTGGCAACCTGATTCTGTTTCGACGCGAAATTCAGTCCTTCAAGCGGACGGTTGTAGTAACTGTGTTAGTAACAATGGGACTGGTTATGGCGCTGGTAATTAGCAATCCGGTGAGCCGCTACCTTGAGCAGCGTGTTTATGCCGATCGGATTATCCTGTCGAAAGCCTCCAAATATCAACGGATTGTTGTAACACGCTGGAAGGACGATATTCGCCTCTACATCAACGGACGGCTGCAATTCAGCGCGGTGGACGAGTATCGCTATCATGAAGCCTTGATTCATCCGGCGGCCTCGCTGATTCCTTCACGGGCACAGGTGCTTGTCCTCGGAGGAGGCGATGGACTTGCCACACGCGAAATCTTGAAATATGACGATGTGGTCGAAATCACGGTGGTCGATCTTGACCCAATGATAACAGAACTCGCGTCCACAGACAGTACGCTGCGCCGACTCAACCGAGACGCACTCCACAGTCCGAAGGTGAAGGTAATCAATCAGGATGCCCAGCAGTTCCTGCAAACAACCGATCGACACTATAATTTAATTATTATTGACCTTCCCGACCCCAGCGATGAATCGCTGGGGTCGCTCTATTCGGATACATTCTACCGTCTTGTCAAACGTCGTCTCGCCAAAGACGGACTCGCCGTGACGCAGAGTAGCTCTCCCTTTTTTGCACGTAATGCGTTCTGGTGCATCCATCAGACGATCGAATCTGCCGGATTGTATGCGACCGCTTATCATGTGAATGTGCCGAGTTTTGGTGAATGGGGATTCAATCTTTTTGGTCAATGGCAGATCGATCCGCAGAAAATTAGGATCACGGTGCCGACTCGTTTTCTATCTGACGAAGCCCTTCCGCCACTGTTTGTTTTTGACAAGGATATTGATGAAGTGGAAACGCAGGTCAATACGCTTTTGACACCCATTCTGCTCTTTTATCACCGGGAGGGGTGGGAGTCGTGGGGACTATAGAGTTCTTGGAGTAAGTTGGTGTATTGTTGCCATATTGTTCAAGAGTTCATTAGTTCATTCATGCGCCAGTCCACCACCAACAAACTACGGTCTTTGGCAGGAGAATGTATCAACAGTTGTCAATTCCAATTTCGTTGTCTTGACCTTCATCGGGACAAACGAGTAGAAAAACCTGTTTTCTTGACAGCCATGCTATAATATCTATTCTAACGCAAGTTGCTAGACGACCTGTAGTTGAGCGTATCGAAATACCGCCAGTCCCCCTAGTCTCGATTTATCGGGAATTCAGCGGGATTCCGTATACCGTAACCTGTGTAACTTTTCCCTTTTTCGTGTTACCTTTGTTACCTTTTTCGCTAAAAAAGCCCAGAGCAGCCTATTTTTTCCTGTTTTTACCCAAGTTGCTAGATAGCCGTTGTCAGGCGAGTCGCAATTCGGAGGGGACGCCCCTCCTTGGTTTATCAACTAGCAGCTTGCGTTATTTTAATAGGAGCCTTAAATGCAAATTGAAACACTAATCGACAATATACAAACCAATACGCTGCGTAAAACCCTCGAAATCCTTCTACCCCAAAGTGCCAGTTTAGATGTTGCAACTGGAACATTTGAAATCGGCGCGTTTCTATCGCTCGGAGAAACATGGCAACACTTAGATGGAATCCGTCTACTGATGGGCGACGAAACCACGCGGCGCACAAAAGAACACATCATCAAGGCTTTGGAAGAAATTACCGATGACAGCCTTGAATCCGTAAAAGAAAAAGACGATACCCTCCAAGGCCTTGCCGCTGTACGGGATGCGATTCGCCGTGGACAGATTGCGGTCCGTGTTTATGACAGAGCCAAGTTTCACGCGAAACTCAACCTTATGCACACACAAAATTCAGGTCCTGTCAACTTCGCTACTGTCGGCAGTTCTAACTTCACCCGCCCAGGTCTCACCGAAAACATTGAATTAAATTGTTTCATCAGCGATCCTACCCATATCGCCAAGCTTCACGATTGGTACGAGGCACGCTGGGCAGAAGCCTCCGAAGTCCAAGCGGAGCTCCTCCGTGTCATTGAGCGACATCTCAAGCAGTATAATCCGTTTACCGTCTACGCGAAAGCACTCCACGCCTATTTTGAAGGACGCGAAAAGCCCGTCGATGAATGGGAAGAAAACGAATCCGTTATTTATCCGATGCTTTCGCAATATCAAAAAGATGGATATCACGCTGCGCTCCAAATAGCAGATACTTGGAACGGCGCGCTTCTCTGCGATGGCGTAGGAAGCGGTAAAACCTACATCGGCTTAATGTTGCTTGAACGGTATCTAAGAGAGGGCAAGCGCGTTTTGCTCATCACCCCAAAGTCAGTTGCCGAAAGCGTTTGGAATAGCCAGATTAAACATCACTTTCGATCCAAATACGGTCGTCTACTTCGCGAGCACTACGATATTAAACTGCATACCGATTTCAGTCGCCAAGGCGGGATCACACCTGAAGATTACGACTACTTTCGACGGTACAAGGACGTTATTATCATAGATGAAGCGCACCATTTTCGGAATGCTATCTCCAACCGTGGGCAGCGTTTGATGGAACTGGCTAAAGAAAAAAAACTTTATCTTCTGACTGCCACACCAATTAACAACAGTCTAGACGATATTTCTAATCTGATTAATTACTTTGGGCAAGACTCGAACCACTTTGCTCGCATCGGCGTCCACGATTTCCGAAAACATTTTCGTGATATTGAAAAATGGCTTGAGGATGAATATACCGAGATTGCCGAACAGGTTGATGACGAAGATCTCCTGCGTCAAGATCCCGTCCTCAAACAGGTTCTCATCCAACGTAGCCGCGAATACATCAAACATGCTGAGAAGGAATCTGGAACTGATATCCTCTTTCCTGAGCGTGTTATCCAGCCAACAGTACAATACTCACTCCGCCAAGTCTACCACACACTTTATAGTGAACTCCAGAGCGCTTTTGATCGGGATGATCCGTTTCTCAATCTGGCAATCTATAACACTACCAAGTACCATAATAATCCAGAGAGACGGATACAGCAACGGCAAATACAGTTGATTGGCCTCATCCGCACCCTTGTCCTTAAACGCTTGGAAAGTTCGTGGAGAGCCTTTGAAGCCACCATTGAGAATCTGCTGCTCAAGATGGCAGTTTGGCTTGAGAGATATGCCCCCGGACACTTTGAAATGTGGGAAGATAGAAATCCAAGATGGTGGAGTGTTGTTCAGGTACACATCCGCGAAAGACTCCAAGAAGATGGAATCCTACCAGAACACGAACTGAGAGTCTTGCAACGCGATTCCTCGCAATATAGCCTCCCCCTGGAAAGTCTGCAAGACCGTGTTGCGTCCAATCCTTCGGAAGAAGAAGATGATGTTGCTTCAGTTGCAATCGAAGAGGAGTTTATTCCCGAGGACCATGATTTAGATCGTTTGTTTGGTGACGTGGTAAACGACATGAATTTCTTAACTGGACTCCTCAGTCGAATTTACCGCCGCTTCTATGCCGATCAGTTGGCTAGCGAACCGGATACGCAGAAGGATGATAAACTCCAACAACTTCTCAATCTTGTAAAAGAACATCCGGACGAGAAGTTACTCATTTTTACCGAATTTTGTGACACTGCTCGATACCTCTATACCCAATTGCAGAACTTTGGATTTGGGGAGCTTGCTCAAATTGATAGCCGACGCAAGGTGAATCGCGAGGAAATTATTGTTCGCTTTTCGCCTTGCTATAACGGGAGGACCCCTCAAGCAGTTGCCCCAGTTCAGATACTTATCACAACAGATGTCCTCGCTGAAGGGCTTAACTTACAAGATGCGTCCATCATCATCAATTATGATTTGCATTGGAATCCTGTACGGCTGATGCAGCGAATAGGTAGATTGGATCGCCGTCTTGACCCGGACCTCGAGGCACAACTCAATAGGGCAGATCCAACTGTTCATGTCTGGAATTTTCTTCCGCCCACAGAGCTCGAGGATCTCCTCAATCTCCGAAGACGGGTTGATGGTAAAATTCTTCGGATCGATCGAACCCTTGGGATCGAAGGTAAGTTTGTTTCACCTGATGATCCTGAAACAACTATCCGCCTCTTCAACGAACAATATGATGGTACTGAAAGCATTGAAGAGTTGATGAACATCGAACGCCAACGAATCTCGGAATCAGAACCTGATTTATGGAGTCAATTGCCGCAACTTCCGCTACGCCTTTTTTCTGGCAAGCGTGGAAATGACGAACCACCACCCTTCCGTAATCGCGAGGACGAACTGATTCCACTTGAGCGTACCGGTGTCACCGGAATTTTCTGTTGCTACAAGATGCCAAACGATGAAGTTCAATGGTATTTTTATAACGCTGCAACCGACGAAGTGCTTGATAACGTGGAGCAAATCTGGACTGAAATCCGATGTGATGTGAAAACACTCCGCCATATTGAGACTGGACAGGAAGGACTTGGAAGCACACGTAAAAAAATTGAACGCTTCATCCGAAAAACCTATCTTCGAAGCATACAAGCATCTATTGGAGAAAAACCCAAACTCCTCGCGTGGATGGAGGTTTCCTAACCTGATACGCACCAATGAAAAGCTGAACCTCCTATTTTTAATCTGGACGAAGTATAGACAGATACGGAGATCCTCCCTGCAAGCAACCAAACCAGAGAAGCTTTGACTTCTTAGCCAATTCTTATATCCGACAACAGAACGGAGACTACCAGATGCCTCAAATAGTGCCTGAAGATATTCGCAGCATTGATGACTTTGACACATTGTTAGACTTTTTGAGAGAAAAACTTGACTGGCCCATCCCTGAAGAGATTGAACTTGAGGAGATTGCCTTCCCTTGGTCCCCCGAAGAACTCGATCTTGATGAATCGACTGAAGAACGAATCGTTGACTGTCAACAGCTGCCGCCTTTCCCAACCGACCAACTTGAACTTGGATTTTCGGAGAGCATCCAGCCGTGGGGCATCTTTTTTGTCCAATTTGAGAGTGAATCCATCTATCGGACTGCCTTAAGACGCGTTCTGCGTGGGCTCGTTGGGAGACGGGACCGAGATCCAGGCCTCCCCGTTTGGAATCATGATCAACTTCTCTTTATTTGTACCACAGATGATTTTCAACGCTTCGCCTTTGCACACTTCGCTTCCACCGAAAATTGGCGACGTGCCGTTCTCTCCATCTTTTCTTGGGAACGAGAGGATACCCATGTCCGCACGCTCTGTGAATATAATCTTCCTGCCCTTGCTTTTCCAGTTGATGGATTCTCAAACGATCAGGAATGGCTCCGAGAATGGCAAGCGGCGTTTGATGTGGAAGAAGTCACTCAGAAATTCTTTACCGAATACCAACGTGTCTTTCAACAGGTGGAATCCGCAATTGATCGCATTCCAGAAAGCAAAAAAGAGCAACGCCGGTTGTATACGCAACGCCTGTTTAACCGGTTGATGTTCCTCCGATTTATTGAAAAGAAGAAGTGGCTCACCTACAACAGCGATCATGACTACCTACGGGCCCTTCTCGACGCTGCGAACGAAACGGACGAAGACTTTCTTAACGACCGGCTCTATTGGACGTTCTTCAATGGACTTGGTACTGCAGCGGACTTACCTCACAACTTTACTGAAATTGAGGAACGCCGAGGCAAAGTACCTTTTCTCAACGGCGGACTCTTTGAGATGCAAGAATATGATGAGCGCCATGCAGTACACATCCCTAATGCCGAATTTGACAAAATTTTGAACCTTTTTGAGCGGTACAACTTTACGGTGACCGAATCGACTCCACTTGATATTGAGGTCGCTGTTGACCCCGAGATGCTTGGAAAGGTATTTGAAGAACTTGTCACCGGTAGACACGACACCGGCAGCTACTACACACCGCGTTCGGTTGTCTCATTCATGTGCCGGGAGAGTTTGAAAATCTGCCTTCGCAATAAAACCGGTGAAACACCGGAATGCATTCAGATGTTCCTTGATGATGGGGACGCGACGCAAATTCGGAATCCCGAGCAAGTCTTACAGGTGCTCCAAACGCTCCGCATTTGTGATCCCGCGTGTGGAAGTGGTGCCTATCTGCTCGGAATGATGACCGAACTCCTTCGCTTGCGTGATGCCCTTTTCCAAAGCAACCAGATTGATTCCAAGACAGCATATCAACGCAAATTGAACATCATTGGAGAAAATCTCTACGGTGTGGACAACGATGAATTTGCCGTCAACATCGCCATGCTCCGCTTGTGGCTTAGCCTCTCAGTCGATTATGAAGGGGACAAGCCCGAACCTCTGCCCAACTTAGACTATAAAGTCGCCATTGGTGATAGCGTGACGGGACCCGCACCTGAACCCCCGGATGGACAACTCCGATCTGAAGACCATCTAATTCAACAGATTCAAGAACACATAGCCAACTATCAGGTCACCTACACCGATTCTGAGAAGCAGAGACTTCGACGGACGATTACCACACTCAAAAGAAATCTTCAGGGGTGGAGTGCAAACCAAGATGAGTTTGTCTGGCAGATAGAATTTTCAGAAGTATTCCAAGAGGGTGGATTTGATATTATCATAGGCAACCCTCCTTATGTACGACATGAGCTTATCAGACCAATCAAACCGATTTTAGAACAGCAGTTTTCAGATTTTTTTACAAGCACTGCAGATCTCTACGTCTACTTCTACAAGCGTGGAACCGAACTGCTCCGTATGGGTGGAATTCTCACATACATCTCCTCCAATAAATTTTTGCGAGCAGGGTACGGTAGGAAACTGCGGCAGTTCTTGACGGATGAAATGTGCCTTCAAAAACTGCTCGATTTTGGGAGTGTTCCAGTCTTTAGTGCGAGTGTGGACACCTGCATCCTCCTTGTTGAAAACGCCGTTCCGGATGGAAAGGCCTTTTTGACGGCAACCTTTCGCCACAGAGACGACCTCCCTCACCTCTCTGAAGTGTTTCAAGAGCGGGCGATTTCTATGTACCCCTGCGACTTGCTACCCGACGGATGGACATTGACATCACCAAAGACAGTGAGACTGCTCAAGAAGCTGCAACAGACTGGAACGCCACTGGGAGAATATATGGGTGGAAATTTCTATCGCGGTGTGGTAACAGGATGCAACGCCGCGCTTATCATTGATTCCTCAAAACGCCAACAACTGATCACTGAAGACGCAAAAAGCGACGAACTCATAAAACCAGTACTTCGCGGGAAAGACATCCGTAAATGGAAAACGGAACCGACAAATGAGTATCTGATAGCAATAGCCAGCAGTGCTAACAGAGAGTGGCCCTGGTCAGAAGCAGAAAGCATATCAGAAGCAGAGAGGATTTTCTCAGAAACCTATCCGGCAATCCATCGGCATCTGAACGGTTATCGAGAGCGGTTGATTGCCCGTGACGACCAAGGCGCATTTTATTGGGAACTCCGCTCGTGTACCTATTATACCGAGTTTGAGGGACCAAAGATTGTCTATCGAAGGATCGCACAATCCCTTGACGCAAGTTATGACACAATGGGAACATTTGGGTTAGACACAACATTCTTCATACCTACTAGCGACCTCGCACTGCTTGCCATATTGAACAGTACTTTGTTTGATTGGTATGCCCGATACAAGGTTCTACCTCTCAATGACCCATGGGAAGGCGGCGGCTTGCAGTTTTTCGCACAGTACATGGAAAAAGTTCCAATAGCCGATATGACATCAACGCAGAAAGCGATGTTATCGCGTCGGGCTAAGCGGATGCTGGCAGACCCCGAAGGCGATGCGGTCCGTCGCCTTCAGAAGGAAATAGATGCACAGGTCTATCAGCTCTATAGATTAACAGATAAGGAGATTGTGTTGATTGAGCGGACATACGAGGATGCGGGGATGCAGAGGTGAGAGAGAAGGTTAAATCATGCGTCCAATTCCACGTCGTCTTTTTCTCCAATCCTGCCTCTTTGGATTAGGAATGCCGTTTTTGCCGCGGTGCTCGTCTCCGACCCCTAAGCCGTCGACTTTCGACATCCCGGGCGAAGTTATTGGTGAGCCAAGCGGAATCGGGCATCTTGTTCGGCAACCGATTGCAGAGACACTTATCCCACCCCCACACGATAAGCGACATAGTGTAATCATTATAGGCGGTGGGGTATCGGGGGTGAGTGCCGGTTGGAAATTGGCGCGGTCTGGTATCACTGATTTTGTTATCCTTGATATAGGGGATCAATTGGGCGGGACTTCGATTGCAGGACAGGTCGGAGCAGATGGTAGCGTATTCCCTTGGGGAGCGCACTATATCAACACGCCGCCGATGGAGGCGGATTGTATCCTTGAGGTGCTTGAAGATCTTCAAGTTGTCGTTGACTACACCCCGCTTGGTTGGCCCATCATGAATCCCGATTACATCCTGCGCGAACCGGGGGAACGGCTGTTTATTGAGAACCGTTGGATGGAGAACCTCGACCCGTTTTCCACAGGGACTCAGGAAGATCAGCAAGCATTTGAGGAATTTCAGACCGATATGCTCCGGTGGATGCTCTATAAAGGGACAGATCAACGTCGTGCGTTTACGTTGCCGTTAGAATATAGCACCACGGATCCGGAGGTGCGTGCGTTAGACAAGATTACGATGCGCGAATACATGCGACAAAAGGGATGGCATTCGGAGCGATTGGATTGGTTTATCAACTACGGATGTCGTGACGATTACGCCTGCCCGATTGATGAGGTTTCAGCGTGGGCGGGCATCCACTACTTCGCTTGTCGTTACTATGCGGACCAGTTACAAGATCGATTTCCGGTCCATACGGTCACGTGGCCCGAAGGCAACGCCTTTTTAGTAGATGGCATGGCGCAACGTTTTTCGTCAGCCAACGTCCGCTTGAATGCCCTTGTCGTGTCTGTCCGTCAGCAGAAAGATGAGGTGCTCGTCACCTTCATGGATACTCGGACCCGTCAGTTCACGACGTTACGGGGGCAGACAGCGATCTATGCCGGGCAGAAGCATATCGCCAACTATATCATACCGAATCTCCCCGATGATCAGAAGACTGTGTTTCAGGAGTGTCAGTATACGCCGTGGCTGACAGGGAGCATTCACCTCAAACGCCTGCCGCAGACAAAGCGGAGCACACTCGCTTGGGATAATGTCATGTATGAAAGCGAGGGATTGGGATATATTGTCGCTGAACATCAGACGCGGGAGGCAGCGGACGGTGAGGGCCCGTCGGTTCTTACCTACTACCTTCCTTTTGACCGCGAACCGGATATTAAGCGGAGAGAATTGTTGGACAAGGGGCACAATTTCTGGGTGAACGAGATTATGAAAGATCTTTGGGAGATGCACCCCGGCATCGAAAAGGATATTACGCAAATAGATCTCTACAAGTGGGGACACGCGATGATAAGACCGACACCGAATTTTATCTGGCATCCGGATCGGACGTTGCGTGGGAAACCGTTTGGGAGGATTTTCTTTGCAAATGCGGATGTGACGGGGCTGCCACTTTTTGAGGAGGCGTGTTATTCTGGTATCCGTGCGGCGCAGGGGGCGATGGATGAGTTGCGGATTCCTTATGGGGATTCGATCCGAGGAGGTACTCAGTGAGCTACGCTGTCTGAGAAGAGGACTATTGGCTGAAGTACTAGACGATGAAGGTCAAATCAAGAACGTTGATGGCACCGCTATTATAGAAGAATTATTTTCGACAAACTAACCTACTTGAGATTTACTGATTATTATTTGAGACTGAGGAATCGAGAGTGAGATTCAAAGTTTCTCAACTGCTGGCTTTTGCTATTTCTTCTGAATTGTTTAGCGTCGGAAGTGTTTTGGGTTCAAGATCGAGACATTCACCCGGCATTGGCAGCAAATCCTCAGGGATCTGATTTGGCTGGATCGGTTGCATCCGGGGTTGGGTTTGATCGTCGTATGGAATTATTTCCTGGAGTAAAAAACCGTTTTCAGGCTCGGCAAATGCGTCGTGAAGGTCAATTGTACCAGATCGGATGAGGCTGAGGCGTTCAGCGGAGACTCCAACGTAGAGCCAGGTTTCATGTTTGTCGTTTTTATCGGCAGCCACAACAAGGTAAAGATGGCCTGCCGCGCTTTTGCAGGAGAAGAGGACAGGCTGATCGTAGTATACGTAGGTTTCTACAATTTCAAGTCTGCCTAAACCTGTAATATTGAGTGTATCAGCCATCATTTGTCTCCTTTCTCAATTATTGTTTTACTTCTTTATTCGCTTATTATCCTAAAAACAACCCAAGGTTCTGTTCTAATGGGTACCCACCAAGAATGATGAGATCTATATTTTAATGACGGTGTATGTTGAATCAATCCAAGCGTTGGATTGAGTTCACCTTCAGCAATTTGGCTGTTTTTGAATCTCGGGACCATCTTCATAGCCTTCTTGAGTTGCTCGCTATCTTGAGGATCTGTATGGACGGAGAGCGCACAGTTTTGGATGGTTGGTTTATTATCAAACCTTTTTGGATTTTCTTCAAAGGGTGTTTTGAAATCTTCTACTTGTGCTAGATCGTGGTTCACAAGGCGGTAAACTGTACCGGAAGCAGGTTTGGCTTCTGCAGGCGGACAGTTTACCGGATAAAAGTCTGGCCATTCCAACTCGGTATTCCTTTCATTCTTTAAACAACTGATCACCGAGTGCTATGATATTATTTTTTTAACACTTCGGCAAATTACACTATACATTTGTATAGGCGTCAAATATATGTTGAAACGGTGATCTCCTTGTAAAGCCAAAGAAGACAACTAATGAATAGTGACATTTTTTCAAACATCGGAAAATTTGTCAAGAAAAAACCCTGTCTCCCCATCGTTAGTCCTGTTAGGGCTATGAATCGTAACTAGCGTAGAATCCGTTTTATCTGTTTAATCTGCAATTCAGACAATTATATCAGATTTCAGGGATCAAGGAGGAAGGTTCATGTAAAAAGAAAGTACAGAGCACATTATAGAACCCGAGTTTTTTCGGAAAAACTTGGGTTCTTTGCACGATCTCTTAACATGAACGAAGGAGGAAAAGCTAAAGAAGTAATATTTACTGGTTGAACTGTTGAGCGACAAAGACCAGATCGAGAATGTTGACGGCGCCGTCGCCATTGGGGTCTGGTGTAGATTTACCGAGGCCGTTGGCGACCTGTACCAAATCCAAGACGTTGACCTTCCCATCGCCGTTGACATCGGCGAGGTTTGGGGGCTTGAGGTAGATTTCGCCGTCAAGGTCGGGGAGCAGGTGGGTTTGGGACGCAGCGTTGTTTCCCCTATCGGAGACGGGGGTGGCAGACGCAGGGAGTATGATAGTTTGGGGGGTGCCACTGCGATTATAGACCGCCCAGCCGTTTGTAAACTCGCGGATAAACAAGCCATCGATATTTCCATAGTGTTGCGCTTTCTCCCCGACAGGACGGCCGAGATTCGCATCCCAGAAGGGATACCAAAAGTGCCCAGGTTCCCAGCCCCCGGTATTATACACCACATAGCCATCAGAATGTGTGAGGCTCATTGTGGTAAAGACGCGCATCTGACGACGGTTATCTGGACTATCGGGGGTCTCTGTGGGAATTCCCCATCCCTCCAAGCAGTTAATCCGTGGTGTCCGCAGGTTTTGCTCTGACCAGAGAAGGGTGTTTTCAATCTCATAGAGTCCTCCATGAGTGTATCCATAAGGATAATCAGTGCCTGTTTCCATGAATATACCATTGACATACTCAGCATAGTGCATGGGTTTCGATCTACCGGCATTGATGATTATGAGAAAATCATCACGAACCTGATTCCGTACCTCGCGGAAGATGTTGGTGTATGCTTGGATAATTTCTTTATCGGTGTATGGATAAAGGTGCCTTCCCCCAAAACCGGTTCCATGGTGATTAAATTCATCAAGCATTATTCCATCATAAAGACCGCAGCGCGCATAAGCAATAATACGTTTTGCTAGTAGATCTTGAAATTCAGGCTTCACGAAATTAATGAGGAGTTTACCATCAGATTTTTTGAGTATTTCACCACTAGCATCTCTCAACCAGAAATCAGAGTCTGGAGGCAACCATTCAACTGTAGGATGCGCTGTATTTGCAGCGCCTCCTAAAAATATCATGTTGGGGTTTTGATTCAGCCGTCGTTGCCGGATTTCACGCGCGCGCGTGAGGGGACCCGCCAGTGAGGTGGCAACACCCGCAGCGGGTTCAATAGAGGTAACATCCCACTGTATAGTACCATTAAAGGTAGGGGTCCAATGGAGGTCATGAAGCACATTGCGCTGTTCCCATGTGAGGTGATCCGATCCAACAACGTTATTCCACGGTTGAAAGATAGAAGGGAAACTTCGACTTTCGATTTGTTCTCTAACCGGCGGGAAAAACGGCGGCATCTCACAGACTTCATCGTAGCGAAAATCAGTGAGGTTCAGCCGCTGCAAGGGCGTAAAATCGTTACCAAGGTTTCGATTTATCCAGAGCTGTTCTAAGTTAATGAGATTTGCAAGGGGAGTAAAGTCAACAATAAGATTTCGGGATAAATCCAAATGAAAAAGTTGTGTTAAGTTAGCGAGGGGTGTGAGATTTGCGACTTGGTTCAAATGGAGGTTAAGCGTTTCCAATTTTATCAGTGTTGTCAGTGGTGAGATGTCAGAAATCTGGTTCACTCCAAAGTCAAGGTGTTGTAAGTTAGTAAGATTTGTCAACGGCGAGATATTCTCAATTTGATTAAAACAAAGTGCCAAGTGCTCCAAGTGAATTAGTCCTGACAGTGGACGCAAGTCGTGTATCTGATTATCGCAAAGACCGAGACTCCTCAAAAATGTGGCATGCTCTAAGCCGGTGAGGTCGGTTATTTCGCTATCCCAAGCCGATAGCCCCTTTAAGCGTAGCATCTGCTGTTGTGTAAGAGGTATATCTTCAGGGAGAGATAACGTCTCTCGAATTGCTTGTTTTAAGTTCGGATCAGGGACTTCAACAACGATGTTCAGTTCGTCTAATCGACTGAGATCAATGTCTAAGTCTAGTTCGACTCCCTCAAGTTCAAGAAGGGGGCTAAAATTGTAGACAGGGTTATCAGCAAGGCGCAGTTTTTTTAGATTTTTTAATTCAATCAGGGGGGTTATATCCGTGATTGCATTTCTCGCGATCTCCAATTCTTCCAACGAGGTAAGATTGGCAAGGGGACTGATGTCACGAATCTGATTCACGTGCAATCCCAAATAGGTCAGTTGCGTCAAATTTGTAAGTGACGTGATATCTTCAATCAAATTACCACCAAGATTAATCCTTTCCAACCGAGTAAGGTTGGCAAGTGGGGTAATGTCCACGACCCTATTTGCGCCTAGGTCGAGCCATTTTAGGTTGGTGAGATTTGCTAGTGGAGAGATGTCAGTAATTTGATTGACACAAAGCGATAATCCCTCTAGTTGCGCCAGTCCAGCAAGTAGGCGTAAATCATGTATCTGATTCCCACAAAGACCGAGATCTATCAAAAATGTGGCATGTTCTAAGCCAGTGAGGTCGGTTATCTCGCTATCCCAAGCGGAGAGTCTCTTTAAGCGTAGCATCTCCTGTTGGGTGATAGAATTGCCTTCAGGCAGTGCAAGGGTTTCTCGTATCGCCTCTCTCAAATTAGAATCGGGTATCTCTATGACTTGAGCGAAGGCTTGGGGTATAAGAAAGGCTATCGCGATAGATAGAATAAGAAAATAAGAAAGCGGGAAAACGAGAAAACGAGAAAACGGGAATTTCATAGAAACTCCTTTATTTATTGGGTAAATTGGTACATTAGTTCATTAGTTTCATATTAATCCGTGATTCAGACAATACACATGCCGCACCGCTGGTGCTAAAGAAATTCGTTGGTTCATTATATCAGATTTTACAGGGAAAAATGGGGAAAATTGTCCCACGGACATCCCCGCTCACAGAATGATATTGTCCTCCCTGAATATAACAAACAAAAAGGCTGCTTTTGTTATCCGTTTTTTGGCAACTGTGATATAATTATCTTGTTTGGCACAACTTTGTGCGGATCAATGAAATAGTAGACGCAGTAAAGGGGGCAGGAATCAGGCGATGCAAGCATTAGGACGACAAATTTTGATCGAATTTTACGATTGTCAGAATGAGGTGCTTACTGACAGGGATCGAATCCGTCAATATATGCTTGAAGCAGCCCATCATGCCGGCGCGACGGTGATATCGGATACGTTCCATCATTTCAAACCGGACGGGGTCAGCGGTGTGGTCGTCATTGCGGAATCCCATATATCAATTCATACTTGGCCCGAACATCGCTACGCTGCGGTCGATGTCTTTACCTGTGGCGATTCCGTTGACCCTTGGGGCGTTCCGCGCTACCTCCAAGAAAAGCTACAGGCTGAAAATGTCTCAAGTATGGAGATAAAGCGTGGGCTTTTCCCAACCCCGGTACAGTACAAATCTACAGTGAGTGAAACGCAAAAACAATAAAATTAGGACTTACGCGATTGAACGATGAGATGTTGTAATTCAAAGGTTCAGCCACCAATGCGGGGCAAGATGCCCCGCCTACGATGGAGGTGGAGTCTAAACATACCCTTCTTTGACGCGCAATGAATTGCGCTACTACAAACTCAAGTGCGTAACTCCTTAAAATATTCGCAGGAGGAAATTATCCGATGAAAGTGAATCTAAATGAACGGGTCGCGATCGTGACTGGCGGTGCACACGGTATTGGACGTGCCATTGTGCAGGCATTGTCCGATAACGGTGCCCATATCGTCATTGTGGATATCGATGGCGAAGCCGGTGAGAAAGCCGCGAACGAGATTATCGAAGGCGGTGGCGCGTGTATGTCGCTGGAGGGTGATGTATCCGACGCGGAACAGATGAAGGCTGTGGCAGAGCAGGTGATGGATCGGCTTGGCCGGATTAACATACTGATCAATAACGCCGGCATCAACACCCGCAGCGATCGTGTGCCGATTCACCAATATTCGATTGAAGATTGGCAGCGCATTGTGGATGTTGACATGACTGGCGTCTTTGTGACCAGCCGTGCGGTGATTCCAGAAATCCTGAAGAACCCCGACGGCGGACGTATTGTGAACACTAGCTCTATTGCAGGTTTGGTGCCCTTGCGGTTACAGACAGCCTATATCGCTGCCAAAGCGGGTGTTGCCAACCTAACGAAATCGATGGCGATAGAACTTGGTTCAGAGGGAATTCTCGTCAATGCGGTTGCGCCGGGATCTACGCTGACTCGCGGGACTGAGGCGTTGTTCTATGGTCCCAATGGCGCGTATACCGAAAACGCTGCTAGCTTGTTATCGCATATCCCGCTGGGGCGTCCGGGTCAGGTGGAAGAGATAGCGCACGCTGTGCTATTTTTGGTGTCGCCGGAGGCGAGTTATATCAATGGGGTCGTCTTGCCGGTGGATGGTGGTTGGATCGCTGGTTACGTGCGCGAGTGGTAGGCTATGTTGGTGCATTGACACATTAAACTGATGAACCTTATACATTGCGCTCCGCTGGAGCGCAGGCATTAGGGATATTGGCATTCTATAGACATATCGCTCCTCTGGAGCGAAAGACTTGGTGCATCACGGGTGGTGGAACCCCGTCCCTACAGGAAAATTGATGATTTTTCGATGCTTATAGGGGTTGCGCACTTCGCGGAAAAATCGCATCCCTGTACAGGTTAGGAAACCTGTACCTACTAGGGTGGTGTTGGGTTTCACTCAATCTATCCATAAGTGGATGGTATTGAACAATAGAAATTCTATTGTAATTGATAGTGATTCGTATTTAACCGTTCAACCCAACCTACGGACTGTGACAGGAGTGTGGGAGATTTCTACGGAGGGGAGGCAGTATGAATATTACGATTGGCAGCGCACCGGACTCGTGGGGTGTTTGGTTTCCGAGCGATCCACAGCAGACACCGTGGCATCGATTTATGGATGAAATTGTCGAAGCCGGTTACGAATGGACGGAGTTGGGACCGTATGGCTATCTCCCCACCGATCTGCCCACCCTCCGCCGAGAACTCAGCAGCCGCGGTTTGAAGGTCACGGGAACATTTGCAATGGCGAATGTTGAAGAACCGTCGTTATGGGGTGAACTGGAAAGACAGGTATTGGGCGCAGGTGAGCGTCTCGCGGCCCTTGACGCGAAATATCTTGTACTTATTGATGACACCTACACGGATCTCTTTACTGGCGAGGCGATCGCACCTAAACGTCTTGATGAGAATGCGTGGGGACAATTCATCGAAACGACGCACAAAGTGGCGGATATAGCGCGAAACAGATTTGGTCTTCAACTGGTTTTCCACCCTCATGCGGAGACGCACGTTGAGTACGAGGATCAGATAGAAGTATTCCTAGAGCAGACCGATCCGGATCGGGTATCCATCTGCTTCGATACGGGGCATCACGCGTATCGTGGTGGGGATCCGATTAATTTTATGCGCCGACACCATGATCGCATCCCCTACCTGCACCTCAAGAGCATTGATCCAGACGTGCAAGAGCGGGTGGAGTCGGCAGGGATTCCATTCGCTGAAGCGGTGAAAATGGATATGTTTGTTGAACCGTCGAAAGGTGCGGTGGATTTTCTTGCGTTCCGAGATCTGCTGCAGGAGATTGATTACGATGGCTACGCGATTGTCGAACAGGATATGTATCCGGCATCTTTCGATAAACCGTTGCCGATTGCCAAACGGACCCGTGCGTATCTGCGCGAGATTGGGATCGGGTGAGAGGAATATCTCTTAAATTGTTGTTCTTATAGGGTTCAACGATCGTTGAACCCTACGAATTACGCTTTACGTTTTAGCAGGAGGATATATGGATAGGTATCGTGTGGGAATCATGGGTTGCGGACGCATTGCTAGCACGATGGAGGATGAGTCTGATGCATACCCCATTTCGATTTCGGGCGGATTTGAGGCACTACCCAATACCGAACTCGTCGCAGGTTGTAACAGGGGCGCAGAGAAATTGCATGCCTTTGGAAAACGATGGGGTGTTGACGCGCTCTATCACGATTACCGCGAAATGCTAGCGAAAGAGGACTTAGACATCGTTTGCGTCGCCACGCACCCACCGCTACACCCGGAGATGGTGATCGCCTCCGCTGAGGCGGGTGTGAAGGGGATCTTTTGTGAAAAACCGATGGCACTGAGTATAGGCGAGTGCGATGCGATGATCGATGCCTGTGAGCAGAACGGGGTGAAGATGCTGATTAACTGTTCGCGCCGATGGTCGGGGGAGTATCAAGCAGCCAAGGATTTGATAGACTCCGGTGAGTTGGGATCGCTACTCCATGTCGTTGCTCATTGTGAGGGCTGTAAGCCGTCTCCAGATTGGGTTGCTGACACCGAGGGACCGTTGTTGCACGATGCGGTGCATACCTTTGACACCCTCCGTATCTTTGCGGGCGATGTTGAATCGGTGCTGGGCACAGCGCGGCGACGTACCCGTCATGAGTTTCGCGTGGAGGACACAAGCTATTCCCTGTTGCAGTTTCAAAACGGTGTGGACGGTGCGGTTATTAGCGATGAACTGACTGAATATGAGCGATGGGATGTGGAACTACAGTGCGAAAGAGGACTGGTGCGGTTAGGTTTTGGTGCGGGTATGTGGAAGGCGGAACCGATAGAATTTGAGAAGGGATCCTGGTGGAACCTTGAGCCGCGTCCGCTCCCCGATTCGACTTGGACGGAAACTGCAACCCTGCGTGCTACTCAGGATTTGATTGACTGCATTGAGAACGATTCGGAGCCACGCTGTACTGGATACGATGGCCGCGCCTCCATTGAGGTTATCATGGCGATTTATGAATCGGAACGACGTAACAACGCGTGGGTTGATTTGCCACTCGGCGTGAGTGATTCGTTGGTTGACATCCTGCGACGAGAGGGGAAACTGTGAGAGCGTGAAACGTGAAGACAATTTGTTCATTAGTTCATTATAGTAGATCTTAGAATTAATGAGACACTGCCAATCGGCGAGGTTGGAAACCTCGCCTACCGGGGAGCGAAAGCGGTTAGAAACCGCACCTACCGGATTGGATTGAATACTGTGCGGATGGAAACCGCATCTACCGGGGGACGAAAGTGTCTATTTATTTTTAGTAGCATTTACTATAGTTTGTTAGTGTAATAGCAGTAGGTGTGCCACACCGTGCCGTAGTTTCCACACAGGTTACGGCATACGGAGTATGCCTACTACTTTAATAATCGGAGGATTTAGGATGCATCCACTCGTAGATCTTGAAGTGCCGGAAGGAGCTGTCGCTGTTCATTGGTTTGAGCAGAGCACCTTCGCGGTGAAAGATTCGCACGGGACAATTGTGCAGATTGACCCATACTACCCACATGACCGTCCCGCTGATAGATTTATCCACACTGAGCCGCCGTTGGACGAATCTCAACTTCCAACGGACTATGTGCTATTGACCCACAACCATGGCGACCATACTTGGCCCGAATCAATTAGCCGTATCCATGAAAGCTCGCCGGGGGTGAGATGTGTTGGACCGGAAGAGAGTATTGCACAGGTGCTAGCAGATACGGCTGTTGACGCAGATCATACGACGGCAATCCATGCTGGTGAGTCATCGTCACTCGGTTCGGTCACGGTTAATGCGGTCTATGCGAAGCCGCCAAACGGACATCCTGCTGCAGATATTGCCCCGCCGGATGTCACCCATCTCGGTTACGTCCTCAAGACGGCTGGTGCGACGCTCTACTTTTCTGGCGATCCTATCAACACCTTCGCTGATCACGATGAGTTGGTGGGGGCGGTTGCTGCACACAATCCGGACATCGGGTTCTTGACGAATCATCCAACGGAAGGAGAATTTCCGTTCTACGATGGCTGTGTGAAGATGGCGCGACGGATAGGACTCAAACACGCTGTACCCGCGCATCGCTCCTGCTTTGTCACGCGGGATTATGATCCGAATGAGTGGGCAGCGCAATTCCCCGCTGATGGGCCTCAGCCGCTGATTATCCCTCGAAATTCGCACGTTATTTACCCAAGTTAGAGCAAGGAATTAAAATGGGCTGGAAAGAAGAACTCGCCACCTACACCCAAAACCGAAACACCCCTTCCAAACTACGCTTTGATGAGCCACTGAGCAAGCACAACTATTTTGGAATAGGCGGCAATGCCGCAGCGTATTTTGAGGTGAGTACAACCGATGAATTGGCGTATGTGGCACGGCTGAAAAAGCATAGGAACGTACCGGTTGCCATCATTGGTCGAGGATCAAATCTGCTGGTCAGCGATGCCGGATATCCGGGGATTGTCATCCGATTAAGTGGAGAATTTAATCGACTTGAATTTAATCAAAACCGTGTTGAGGTAGGCGCGGGTGTTTCCTTGCCACGACTGTCGAAAATCGCGGCAAGTCACGGCTTGAGCGGCGTCGAGTTCGCGCTTGGGATTCCGGGATCCGTCGGCGGTGCGCTGATTATGAATGCAGGTGCTTGGGGCAGCAGCTTTGGGGATTTGGTCGAGCGTGTACAGGTAATGACAGACGAAGGAGAGTTAGTAGATCTTAGCCATGATGACGCACAATTTAGCTATCGTCATAGCGGCCTGAGGTCCTACTTCTGCGTTACAGGGGCAACGCTCACCCTGACTCACGGCGATGCGCAGGAAGTTGACAACCTTATGCAGGATCTCTATAACCAGAAAATCACGAGCCAGCCTTTTGCCGAGGAGAACGCGGGGTGTATGTTCAAGAATCCACCCGGTCATTCTGCCGGCAAGCTAATTGACGAGTGCGGTTTGAAGGGGCATCGGATTGGTGGTGCGGAGGTGTCTAAAATCCACGGGAACTTTATCCTCAATCTTGACGATGCAACGGCTCACGATGTGTTATCACTTGTCCGCCATATCCAAGCCCATGTCAAACAGGAGAGAGGTGTTGATTTGGAGATGGAGGTTCAGCTACTGGGGTTTTGAAAGTACATACAGCTCGATGTCTCACCGAATGCGACGTGAGAAGGAGGTTATAAAATGCTGAAATCTATAGATGAAGAATCACTCAAAGCTGCCCAAGCGATTCTATATCCTGAAGAGCTTTTTCACTTCGATTCGGTTGCGGAGGGAATTTGGGGTGGTTTTGAAGCGGTAACGGATGCCGAGGTGCAGTTTTTCCACGAACACGGATATTTAGGGCGTGTTGACATTTGTGTATAATAAGGGTATGTCCACACTTACCTTATCCGATACACAATGGTCAAAAATAGTAGCATTCCTTAACACCTGTCCCGACATCTACACCGGAGACCCAACTCACTTAAAACGCTTTATCGATGCGGTGCTTTGGATAACCCGTAGTGGCAGTCAATGGCGACTGTTACCCAAACAGTATGGCAATTGGAACAGCGTCTATAAACGATTCGCAAGATGGTGCGATAAAGGTATCTTTCAACGGTTGCACCAACACTTTGCCCAAGACCCCGATATGGAGTGGCTCATCATTGACACCACTATCATTCGGGCGCACCCTTGTGCTGCGGGTGCTTTGAAAACAAGTGGCGGTCAAGTCTCACAAGCACTCGGACGCAGCCGGGGTGGCTTTTCAACCAAGATTCACATCGCTGTTGATAGCTTAGGTCACCCATTACGTTTTATGTTGACAGCCGGTCAACGGCACGACATTACTTGTGCTGAAGCATTGATTGACGGTTACAGCAGTGAGTATGTGATAGCCGACACATCATATGACTCGATGGCGTTCATTGAATCGATAACCGACACCGGCGCGGTGCCGGTGATACCGCCACGTGCCAACCGCCGTGATTCACGTGATTATGATGTGGATCTGTACCAGCAGAGACATATAGTGGAATGTTTCATCAACAAAATCAAGCAGTATCGACGTATTTCCGCGCGTTTTGATAAATTAGCGGTTCGGTATATGGGATTTCTGAGTTTTGTTGCTACGATTATCTGGTTACGATGAAATGTCAACAGAACCTAGTTATCCACGATGCGTTCACTCCAGAAGAGGTGCGCGAGACGTTAGATGGGATGCTCCACCTGATGGATGGGAAAAATCCAGATTACAGGGGTATCCAATATGAGCCGACGCTAGTTAAATATAGGTCAGAGTTGCCCACAAAAGAGAGGCGCGATATCATCCGCAAGATTGCCACCTTTGTGAACTTTGAACCGCGTCTGAAAGCGATATCCGAGCATGAAGGTCTGATCACTGTCGTTCAACGCTTGATTGAGGACACGCCTATATTGTTTCAAGATATGGGGTTGATTAAGCCGCCGCACATCGGTTCAGAAAAACCGTGGCATCAGGACTGTGCCTACTTCAATTTGCCGTTAGATACACCGGTCGTTGCCGCTTGGATCGCACTGGACGAAGCGACACCCGAAAATGGATGTATGCACGTCATCCCCGGTTCTCATAGAGAGGGACCTATGGTACATTTCCACAGGCGTGATTGGCAGATCTGCGACACGCATGTTCCCGTAGAGCGCGAGGTGATGGTGCCGCTCAAGGCAGGAGGCTGTCTGCTCTGGCATGGGCTGCTGCATCACGGGACACCGGCAAATCGATCGAACTTGCGGCGTCGAGCGCTGCAATTTCATTATTGTCCTGAAAGTACCGGAAGTATTGACACTGAGGAACGACTGGAAGTGTTTGGGAGTGAAGGCAAAGATGTTGAGTGTTAAACGCAAAAGCGTATAATGGCTTGAACCGATCAGACATAGGTGGCTTATGCGTTATATTGGCAATAAATTGAACCTGCTACCCCATATTGAGGAGGTAGTTGACAATCTGGGGGTTAAGGAGGGGATATTCTGCGATCTGTTCGCAGGGACGGCGTGTGTTGCAGCACACTTCAAACGCCGCGGATTTCAGATTATCTCTAACGACCTGCTCGAACTGTCCTACGCCTTCCAGCACGCGTTGATTGCCAATAACGGGGATCCCCAACTCACTGGTATTGTCGAAACTCTCGGTGACGTACCAAACGATAGACCGGCCCCCGATTTATCCCCCTACGATAAGGTGGTTGCTTGGTTGAATTGCCTACCGGGCAAGAAGGGGTTTATCTACCATAACTACTGTCCGTCAGGGAATAACGAATATGGTCGGCAATACCTGTCGGATAGCAATGGACAGAAGATCGACGCGATCCGCCAACAGATTCAGCAATGGCACGATGCGGGTGAGATCACGGAGAACGAGTTCTATCTGCTGCTCCTGTCGCTGTTGGAGGGAACATCGAAGATCGCCAACATTTCTGGAACTTATGGCGCGTATCTGAAGCACTGGGATCCTCGGACTCACAAAGATGTGTCTATGGCTCCAGTGGAAACAATTCGGTCGGATCTGCCACATCAGATATTTCGGCAGGATGCGAACCGGCTGATTGAGGAGATTCAGTGCGATGTTCTTTACCTTGATCCCCCGTACAATACGCGTCAATATCTCGCCAATTATCATCTGCTGGAGACGGTTGCGCGGTATGATGCTCCTAGGCTTCATGGGAAAACGGGTCTCCGCGATTATGAAGCAGGGGAGAAATCGGCGTATTGTTCCAAATTGGATTGTTATCGTGCCCTCCAAGACCTAATTGAAAAGGCAGACGCCCGATATATTCTAGTAAGTTACAATAACGAGGGGATTCTGTCACGCGACGAAGTGATGTCTATCCTTTCGCTTCGGGGTGAACCTCGTTGCGAGTCCTCCATTGAATACCGGCGGTTCAAAAGCAACTCTGGCGGGAATCAACCCACCATAGATAACCGCGTACAGGAATTGCTGTTTCACCTAGAAGTGAAAAAACCTCCAAAACGATCTCGACCAAAAAATAAAGAAAAAGAACCGAAACGCCGTTATGACCCGCGAAATCCGCTCAACGATCTCTCCGGGAGTGAGTGGACATATTTCCTCAACTCGGTGGAATTAGAAGGTGATGAACACAATGTGGGAAGACTCAACGATCTGTCTGAGAAAGAATGGGCGATTGCGTCGGCTCCTGTCTGGGACACACACTATCCGACCAATGGTCCCCAATCCGATGCCCACCACATTCGGAAGCGGCACCCTTCGCCAAAACCACCGGCACTGATGAAACGTCTGATTGAGTTTTTTACGAAGAAAGGAGAGCGTGTCCTGGATCCATTTGTTGGAGTCGGTGGAACGTTGTTAGCATGCTCAATGACAGGTAGACATGGGGTTGGAATCGATCTCTCGCAGGAATATCTTGAGGTTTACCATCAAGCCTGCGCTGAACTTGGCTTGGAACGACAAACGACTTTTTGTGGAGATGCAAGAGATTTAGAGAATCTCCTAGGGAAGGTTAAGCCGTTCGATTTGGTTTTGACCGATCCGCCCTACGGTGATATGCTTTCTCGGAAGCGCAGCGGTGAACGAAAAAAGCAAAAAAGAGATAATCCAACGCCTTTCACAGATCGTTCTGATGATTTAGGGAATATGCCGCCCTCCCAGTTTTACGAATCGCTGAAAACGGTGATTGTTCAAGCCACAGAATACCTCAAACCGAAAGGGTACATTGTGATTTTCTGTAAAGATTTTCAACCCACAGAAAAATATCATAACATGGTTCACGCAGATGTTGTTGAGACCCTTGCCGATGTCGAAAATTTGCGGTTTCGAGGCTATAAAATCTGGTATGATAAATCGTCGAAACTTTACCCATTTGGTTACCCGTATGCGTACGTTTCCAATCAACTCCATCAATTCAGCTTGATTTTCCGGAAGGAAGAATGAGTTGTTTTTCTCTCTCGGCTGGTGGTGAGTAGGTAATCTGCTGTGTCAATTATCAAGAGAATGACTATAATTCCTTTTGAACATTAGCCAAGATTGGCTTGACACATTGAGTGGATGTTGTTTAATATTTCTTGTGTCAACATAACTTAATAACGTGAGTTCTGCTAGATATGTCGCCCCGCCCCGATGAATCGGGATTCAAAGCAACTGGGGCTTTGGGGGTATAGGAATTCGACGCTGCTATACACATTCCGCCCCGCTGGGGCTATGTCGGTTCATTAGTGGAATTGTGGTAGGCACACCGTACTTTGCCATTGTTTGCATAAGGCTTACGGCATACGGAGTATGCCTACTACTTTATATATCTATGTCTCAAAGTCGGGACAAAAATAATTGAAATCGTTTCAAGGTATGGAACGGCATCAGTGAATAGAGTCAATTTTCTACCACAGGAGGTTTCTCATGCTAACGCAGGAACAGATCAACACGTATAATGAAGATGGCTACGTTAAGGTTGAAGGGCTCTTTACTTCTGAAGAGGTTGAAGAGCTTGGATCTGAAATGATTAAGATTATTGGCGACTGGGGAGAGGAAACGATTGGTTGGCGAGGACCGTGGCGCGAGAAATACCTCGCTGAAGATGAACAGCAAGCGACTAAGGCGGTGCTGATGCACAATCCCCATTTTTATTCAGCGACTTGGGGACGCGTGATGTTCAACGAAAAGCTAGTGGGTTGCGTGCAAGATCTTATTGGTTCCAGTGTTCAGTGGCATCACACGGTTTTACACGCAAAGCCTCCGGAACGAGGGACTCCCTTCCCGATGCATCAGGACTACCCCTTCTATCCGCACGATGGTCTAGATTTTGTCGATTGTCTGCTTCACCTCGATGATACGCCGCTTGAGAGCGGAAGCCTCTGCGTCGTGCCGGGAAGTCATAAGGACGGCGGTCTGGAACACATCATGGGACCCGAGACCGCACCGCATCTACCAACGGATGTGTACCACCCGGACAGGGTAGAGTCTATTCCGATACCCGCAAAAGCCGGGGATGTGATATTCTTCAGCTACTGCATTATCCACTGGTCCAATGTCAATCGCACCGATAAGTGGCGCCGGTCCGTCCGCTTCGGCTATCACGATTCGGCGATGCGTCCTGTCGGCCGATATGAGGATGACCCGTACCGGATTGATCCGAACAACGTACTGGAGGGCAACACCAATACGATTGTGTCCGGCTATAAGACAAATCAAGACGCAAACTAATCGTTAAGAGGGAGACAAGATTCTCTTATCCGACTGATACTTGAACCCTGATCGATTATTGGAGGAGATATTCTTCTATGGCATCAACAGACAACACCTACGCGAAACCGTTCATTGTCGATAAGAACTTGGGCGCGAATTTAGATCCAGATCAGACCGATTTAACTCGAACCAATGCTGACGACAAACCGGTGATCGAACTCACTCAAGAACAGAAGTATGTCTTCGACAGTAAGGGGTGGGTATTGATTCCGGGTGTGTTGACAGAAAACGAAGTAAAGGAAATGCGGAAATTTGGTTACCAGTTGCGTGATGACCCGGATTCTATCCCTGAACATGAACGTTCCCCTCTCGGTGGACCGATGCAGAAACTCGCAGACCATCCGCTCGTCGTGGGGTTCATGAATGAGTTTGTGGCGTATCCAGCGTTGGCGAGTCAAGATTGCTACGGATTCCGTATGGAATCTTGCAGCCTCATGCACCGGACAATCGGTGATACGCCGTTCGGACCACACAACGGTAACGGACTGTGGCGTTTTCCGGGGGATTCCCATTTCTACCACTGTGTCCCCGGTAGGGCGCACAGCGGTCTAACCCGCGTGGTCTGGGAGTTTAATCCGGTGAAAGAAGGGCAGGGGGGTACACTGTTCGTCACCGCGAGCCATAAGGCAGTATACACCGCTCCCCCAAGCATTCAGGATCCCGATTCGCCCCTCTGGGACACCTATTCCTGTCCTGCTGGTTCTTTGATGTTTTTCACTGAGGCTATTACTCATAGCAGTTCGGCGTGGACAAACAGAGAAAATGACCGGCTCGCTATTTTTAGCTGTTACAACACAGTTGACACCAAATGGCACGACTGGGATCCGCACCCGACACTCCTAGAATCAATGCCACCAAAGCGTCGCACCCTTTTCCGGCCTGTTCATGCCGCGAACAACCTGATTAATCCGGAGGAGGTATAGACGGCATCTCAAACTAGCTTCCAAAAAACGACGCATTGTACGAAAAAGCCCCGGTATAAGCAGAAATTATCGGCTAATACTGGGGCTTTTTGTTTACGCAAATTGAGTGATTTATCCAATCTTGAAGTCAACCCTCTATTTTTCCATTACGTTGTATCATTCTGATGCTTGCGAGAATCTTCACGGTATTCTTAAAGATCATCTACCACCTCTCCCCTAAAAACTTGTATTTCTAATGGAAATGCGCTATAATTGTCCCAATTAGATCGGGATATATGCGTGTTATTCAGAAACCGTAGTCAGCGTCATAGATTGATTGTTCCATAAGTGTTGAAACAATGGGCCAATTTTGGTGTGTAGGAATATATCAAGGTTTTCCATCCGGAAATCCGGTGACCGTTTTTAGAGGAGAATATTATGGTGGATAAAGACTTTGCTTTTACAGGTGGACGCCCCGACCCGTTTACGTTTCCAACGGAGGGCTTAATTGAAGCTAGTGAAAAAGCACTGCGTAAGTTAGGCGGAGATCTTGTGAATTATCCCGGTGAACAGGGATATCTGGGCTTACGTGAGTTGGCGTCAATGCGTTTTGAACGGCGGGAAGGTGTGCCGTTAGACGTTGATGACATTTCAATCACGTCCGGCTCGATGCAGGCGCTTGAACTTGTTCTAGGCACCTTCATCAACCCTGGAGATACGGTTTTAACCGAAGAGTATACCTACAGCGGTACGCTCGGCATCATGCGACACTGCAAAGCAAATATCGTGGGTGTGCCGATGGACTACATCGACGGCATGAACATGGACGCGCTTGAGGAAAAGCTGAAAGAACTCAAGGCTCAGAATATAAAGCCAAGTTTCATCTACACTACGTCCAATCACCAAAATCCTACGTCGGCAATCCTTTCGCTAGAACGTCGAGAGCGGATGTTGGAATTGGCGGAAGAATATGACACGTTGATTGTTGAGGACGATTGTTACGGCGACATTGACTTTGTGCCAAACCCGACACCCGACGCGCTTTACAAACTGGATACATCCAATCGCGTCATCCTAATTGCAACCTTCTCAAAGATTCTCGGTTGTGGTCTCCGTCAGGGATATTTCGTCGCCAAATCGCCCCATAAAGAGATGATTCATGCGAATCGATGGGATGGCGGCTGCAGTGCGCTAGCGAGTGCAATCGTTGCAGAGTTCTTCAAAGAGCATCTTGATGCACACCTCGCTAAGACAAACGCCGCAGTAGGCGCGAAATGTCGTGCCGTGGTTGGCACACTCCGGGAAGATGTCAGCGATATCTGCACGTGGACTGAGCCGCGCGGTGGGCTTTTCCTTTGGATCGATTTGCCGGAAACGACAGATATGGACAAGGTCGCAGAAATTGCTGGTCAACACAACGTGGGTTACAGCACCGGTAGCGCGTTCCATTATCGCGGGGATCCCGTCAAGAGCATCCGCTTGGCTTATGCCTACACCCATCTTGATTACGTAGCTGAAGGTATCGGCTACCTGTGTGATGCAATTCGCGCGGCGCAGGTCGAGTCGTCTGAAATAGCTGCCGATTAACTCGCCTGTAAATCCGTGAATCTGGATTGAAAGCCAAGAAGCGCCGCATCCGTTACTTAGCATTTCCTGTGGAAGACAGGAGAATGAGCGACATCACCGAACTGGCTTTACAGTTACGAGATCCGAGTCCGGCTGTCCGCAGCGATGCCGTTGAAGCGTTAGCAAAAACCGGCGATTCGAGAGTCGTTGCGCCGCTGATAACGGCATTGCAGGATGAGTCTGAATCGGTTCGGGGATGTGTGCTCCATGCGTTGGACAAATTCGGTGAAACCGCAGCAGCGTTAATATCAGCACTAGTAGATCCCGTGGCGTTTGTTTGCAGGCACACTATTGCTGCGTTAGAGAAAACAGGTAGTAAGCGGGCTATCCCCCAATTGGAGAAGATGACAAAGGATGAACCTGAGGAATCTGTTCGACAGGCTGCCAAACGCACGTTGAGGAAGCGAAGGAATTGACATTACCGCAAAATGAATTGAGTTCTTGATTTGTCAATTTTTCGCTCATTGATTGGAGAGGGACAACAATAGATGAAAAACCTTAACCAACTAAACAACTATTCTGCTCCTATAGCGATTTCAGTTTTAATTGCATTCCTCTCTGTAGGTTGTGCTGCCTTGGAAGAGGCGCAACAGCGAAAGCAAGAGCGAACCAGACAACAGCAACAAGAACGGTATGTGACATTTGAACGTCCAACCACGGAAATCGAAGCGTCATCAGATAGCTTGACGCTTACAAGCGAGCATTATACCTTTACTTTTGCTGAAGATCTGTTGACACACTCAGACTACGATGAACCTGAGGAGCGTCAGAGTGTGGGCAAAGGCGCGCTTCTGTTTATGGAGAGTCTTTACAATTATGTCCACGACATCTTTGGTTTTGAACCGGAGCACCAACTTAACGTGAACCTCCGCCAGACGCATCATGGCTCGACAAACCTTGCAACGACATCAACTCGTACCGCAACTATTTATCGGAACGGTGAGTGGCTAAAAATTGTTGAAGGGATAGACATGGATTTCCCGATTGCGATGTTTAATCAACGGGATGTCAGAGCACATGAGCTGACCCATGCGTTCACAAATATCTACCTGCTTCCGACATGGTTCGCGGAAGGTATTGCAGTTTTGGTTCAGGTTGAATATGCGCGGGGCAAGAGTCACCGCCGGCTTGATCTGCAAAAAGAGTTGAAGACCGATCTCGACGGTCGCAATGCCGTTCAATATTGGAAGGGCCATCTCAGCGCCGATCAATTGACTCAATGGCGGTATAGCTATTCCTACTCAATCGTGGCAGAATTGAAAAGGCGATTTGGGGAGGATTTTTACCCGACCGTTTTTCGTTTAATAGAAGCAGATCAACTTCACCAAAGGTTACCCGGCGAAATGGCTACTAGCTTTCTGGTTTATTATCTGGGTCAAGCTGCCGGTCAGGATCTCGTCCCCTTTTTTGAAGAACTTAAATTCGACGTTCGCCGTATAACGAAATCGGAAATTACGGCAGCTATTATGCAGGCAAACCAAGAACACCTTGGGAGGTAAAATCAGATGCGATGCCAATCCACCCTTGCCTATCTCTTTTTGGCACTCAGCCCTATTGTATTTTACGGGTGTACTGCGGGTATCATTGCTGACCAAACGTGGAGCGAGAATTACGCCCTTATGGAAGGAGTACAAGCCAATGATCCCGCGATTGTTGATGGCGATCTCAAAACAGTTGGTCAATCTCAATATGTTGAGCCATCGTCGGATGTCGTTCAAAGCCACCACGCCTCCTCCGAATCGGTGATACTTCTCCCTGTGGCGAAATCTCTCCATCGTGTGGTGCTGCATTCCTCCAACGTGCAGGCATTTGATATATGGGTGACTGACAACCAAGGAAGATGGGAACGGATCAAAGAGTTTAAAAGCGTTAAGCAGAAGGTGATCGATGTTCGGCTGAATCGCGCGGTGCGTACGACCGGCGTTAAAGTTCGGATTATTCGAACTTCAGATGATGCAGCACTTCGGCAGAAGAACATCCAACGCGTTCGCGGCTGGCGGATTTATTCCGGACACGTCCGTGCGCCGGCGAAGATCTCTGAGATAGAACTGTACGGCTTCACGTCCAAGCAGGACGTAGAAGAAGCGCAAAGCGTGATTTCCCAGGAGGAAGCGGACGAGAAGGAACTCGATGAGTTGTTGGAATTTTAGGTAGGATTGATAAATACATCTCTATTTCCTGACCTTATCAACGATCGGACTCAGCGAGCAGTTTCTTTATGTTTTCCTCAATTCGTACCTCGTCCCCCGGACCAAAGCCCACACTATGGTGCTGAATAATTCCTTCCCTGTCAATATAGTATGTGGCCGGGATACCGCTGACATCATATCCCTGTGCTTGGGTGCCTCCATCTAGGAGCACGGTGTATGAGATCCGGGATTCTGCGAAGTGCTTCACTTTCATGTAATCAGTCTCGGTGTTCATGCCGATGACGACCAACCCCTGATCTCTATACTTTGTGTGAAGTGCCTCTAGATGTGGGATTTCTACACGACAGGGCATACACCATGTCGCCCAGAAGTTGAGTACGACAGGTTGTCCCTTGAAGTCCGACAGCCTAACCTGATTTCCTTTTAGATCCCGTAGCGTGAAGTCCGGTGCAGTTTTCTCGATAAGTGGGCTTTCATGCCTGCGAAATTCTGGATCCGGCGATACGCAACTAGTTAAGGCAATCGTTAGTGAAAGCAGGATAGACACGGCGGGAAAATAGCTTTGGGTCTGGTTTATCGGTTTCATCGGTTTTTCTCCCCCATCGGTTCAGTTCATAGTTATGTAGGTTATTAAAACTAAGCCTTATAAACTTGGTTTATTATACCAGTAGACTTTAGCTCTCTCAAGTCAAATCTATTCGGGAAAAGTCTCCCTCCATGCGTATCCTTCACACATCGGACTGGCATATCGGGCATCGCCTCTATGAACAGCCTCGAATCGAGGAGCATCGTCAATTCCTCGATTGGCTCCTGACGACGGTCCAAGAGAATGCGGTTGATGTGCTACTTGTTGCAGGTGATATCTTCGATACGGCACTGCCCTCCTCTGAAGCAACAGACCTCTATTACCAATTCCTTTTCCGTTTATACCGTGAGACACCCACCCACGTTGTCATTACCGCTGGCAATCACGACTCTCCGAGGCATTTGGCTGCGCCGCGTGAGTTTCTCCGAATGGGACGGATTCACGTTGTTGGGCTTGCATCTGAACCTGCGGAGTGTGTTGTCACTCTTCCATCCGAGAATCCGAGCATTGCTATCGCAGCAGTTCCCTACCTCTCTGAAAATGAACTTTCACACATTTCATTTGAGACAGAACCTGAAAGAGCGGAACGTTATCGGGAACGATTGAAGGCATTCTATAGCCAATGTGTTGAGTATATGCCGCCGGGGCTTCCCAAGATTTTGATGGGGCACCTCTTTGTTCACGGTGGACAAGTGGGAAACTCGGAACGGAATATCCAAATCGGTGGGGCGACAGCGATGCAGATTAGCGATTTCCCTGACGATGTAACTTATGTCGCACTCGGACATCTGCATCGGCCACACGCTATCAGTGGGTCAAGTTATCCAGTTCAATATGCGGGTTCGCCGCTGCCGCTGCGATTTAACGAAGCTCACTACTCCAAGAAGGTGTATCTGTTGGATGTTCCAGCCTCCGGTGATGCACAGGCAGAAGAGATTGAGATACCTGTTTTCAAGAAACTCCGCACCGTGGCAGGGAATCTTGACGAAGTGGGCTTAATGGCAATGTCGCCAGAATGGGACGGGACATATATTCAGGTTCAACTGAAACTGGACAGCCCGGAAGTTGGCATCAGTGACAAGATTCGGGAGATGTTTCACGCACGTGGTGGAGCGGTCTTGAGCGTCGAAGTTGAACTACCCGTCCAAACAGTGCGACCGGAAATACCGATTGAGGATATGCAGCAGCCAACGGAAATCTTTGAGCAGTTTTACAAGGAAAAGTTTAATGGAAATCCCGATGAATTGATGATGAAAACGTTTGATGAATTGTTGCAGCTTGTTGAGGAACAAACATGAAACTATGTAAACTGAAACTCAAGAACTTAAACAGTTTCCACAGAGAGATTGAACTCGATTTTGAAAAATCGCCGTTGGATGATGCCTCCCTTGTGGCAATTACTGGACCCACCGGTGCGGGAAAAACAACGCTGTTGGATGCGATTTGCGTTGCTTTATATGGCAGAACACCGCGCTTGACAGGAGTTGGAAGTCAAAATCCGAGCCATCTCATCAGCCACGGTGAAACCGACGCCTATGCCGAGGTGCATTTTGTAGCAAACGGCATCCGTTACCTCGCCGAGTGGAGTTTGAGACGTAAAAGTTCTCCAAAGGGACGGTTGCTTTCTACAGAGGATGGCAAACTAATTAGCGATAGACTATCCGCACGAGGTAAAACGCTCGGTGCTAGTAAAAAGACGATTAGCGAAGAGATAACCGATATCTTGGGGCTTGATTTTGACGCATTTAAGCGGTCTGTCATGTTGGCACAGGGGGAATTCGCAGCATTCTTGAAGGCAAAAGACGAAGAGAGACGGACGATTTTGGAAGCCACCGCCGGTGTTGACATCTACGATAGACTGAAGGAAGCGTTAAACCAAAAAGTGAGGGAGACTGAGAATATACATCAAGAGGTGATGCAAAAGCTAATCGGCATTCCAGATGTTACGTCAGAACAGATCGCTGAGGCGGAAAATCACCTGAGAGATTTGAAAGCGAATGCTGACGCGTTGGACGCTAGCAGACAAGAAATCCGAGTTCATAAACAGCGAGAGATGGAACGCACGGCGTGGTTTTCGGATCTTCACCTTGCTGAAGAACACAATGAGATACTCTTAAATCAGCAAACGGAGATTATGACTCTCAAAACAGAGTTAGAGCGAGCGGATCGCGCAAATCATCTTCGCCCTGAAAAACAGGGGTTTGATATTGCAAAATCGGAACTCGAAAAAGCGGATACGGCACTTCGTCAGGCTAAAATGGAACTTACAGAGGCACAGGAGCAATTTGATGAAAATCAAGCCAACTCTAACGAAAAAGATGAGGCATATCAAATAGAGAAAGCCGCAGGAGAGCAAAAAACCGAGGCGTACAGGGAAGCAAAATCTGATGTGGAAAGCGCACACACACAATTTCAACTCGTAGAAGAGCGGAAACCAAGCTTGCAGCAGCTGGAAGAACAAATTGATGCCCTTTCAACCGAGTTATCTGATAAACGTCAGGAGCAAGCCACGCTGGAAGAAGATATTCACGAGATAGAAACCTTTTTGACAGAAAATCCCCTTCCTTCAGATCGGCAGCCACGTCTCATCCAAGCGAAAGAACTTCTAGTGGAACTCCGTTCACACCGACAACAGCATACAGACAAATTGGATATTCAGTCGGAGTACACCTCAGAGATAGGCAGGTCAGAGGGAGAATTAAAAAAACTATCCGAGAACCGAAAGAAACTCCTTACGGAAAAGGAGAACGCAGAGGCTGCACTTGCAAAGGCTGACACAGAATTCCAAGCATTCCAAGCAAGCGGCAGCCTTGAGGACTGGAGAAACCGAAGAGAGCAGGCAAGGCAGGCGTTGTCAATTGCACAAAGTTATGAAGTTTCTCATGACCAACTGCGTGAAGGGGAACGCAATGAAGCAGAACTACAGGAACACATTACCACCCTTGATGAATCACTTGATGATTTGAAAAAGAAATTAGAGGTTCAATTTCATCTCTGTAAGCATGCGGATGCGGAAGTCGCTCGGTTGGAAGCGGAAAAGGAATTGGCCCTCTTGGCAAACCCTATTAATCAACTTCGGAGGCAGCTTGAACCGGGGCAGCCGTGTCGGGTGTGCGGGGCTACGGAACATCCCTGTGCTGATGAAGTTGAACTCGGCGGTAAAGAACAACTAGAAATCGCACAGAACGCCTTAGATGCTGCCGAGACGAAGGCACGGGACGCACAAGGACAGAACAGACATCTAGAACAAGAACAGACGCGCCTCCAACAGAACAGAATTAACATTATCACTCAAATTGACGCACGTAGAAAAGAGATAGAACACCTGAAAGACAAAATTGAATCCGCCCAGTCGCAGTGGCGAGCACGTTACGAAACTGCGGACATCTCATCTGAGTGGCTTAATGACAGAATCAGCGAGGCAGACGCTGCGATTGATAATCTTGTTAGTGCTCGCGATTCGTACAATCAAGCATCAAATCAATTAGAAACAGTTTCTGAAAGACTCACAACCTGTGAACGAGACATTGCACGGGAAACGAGCCTATTAAAGGAAAACCAACAGAAGCTGCAGACTGTAACCGATGATATTGAGGATTTGACAACAGACATTGAAAGCAGTGAAACTGGTTTGCGGGAATTACTGCCTGACACCTTCCATGAAACCGATCTAGAAGAAGCTGTGAATCAATTTGCCGATAAGATTGAGACCTTAGCAGCGTATGAGCAAGGACGAAATGAAAAACAAAACGCGCTCGCCCAATGCAACATCATCATCAGGGAGAAAGAGAGGGATCTTGAAACGGAACAGGAGCACCGCCAAAAATTAGAAGTTGAAATCGAAGGTTATCAAAACGAAGGAGATGGCTTTTTGAACGCTGCCCGTGAAAAAACTGACGGACTGACGACCATAGATGAGATCGATACGGCCATCAAAAAATTGGCGGAGACACTTCAGGTCAAAAGTGCCCAACGAGATGAAGCGGAACAGCTGCTCCAAGAGAGTCAGACAGAGCTCACGAAAGCGCGAACCAACCATTCACACCACCTATCCCAACACACAAAATGTTCTCAAAATTTTGAAACGGCAAAGCAAACTTACTTGGAAAGGTTAAGCGAGGTAGGCTTTGACTCACTAGAAGCACATGATAGCGCGTTCCGGGAAGAGGCTTGGAGACAACGAACATCGGAAACGATAACAGCCTACACCGAGCAAAAACAACGACTTGAGGTAGATATTGCCAGATTAAGAGCGATATTTGAGGAAAATCCGTTTAAGCCAGAACTATTGGAGACCATTGAAGCTGCCGAGCAAGAAATTGGGAAAGAACATGATGAGAAACAACAAGAAATTGGCGTGCAGCGGACAGAAATTAATCGCCTGAAAGATGCACTTGCCCAGCGAACCGTCGTTGATACTGAAATGCAGGAATCAGGACAAGAATTGGAACGTTGGCAACGTTTACAGAACACCATCCCTGCGAATAACTTGCGTGATTTCGCACTGGATATTATGTTCAAACAGGTCAGCCGCATAGCTAATGCACAATTGCAATACCTGACCTCAGAACGCTATCAACTCAGGGTTGAAGGTATTGGCAGACTTACCATTGTTGATAGGTGGAATGCCAATGACGAACGCCCGGTCGAAACGTTATCCGGTGGGGAATCGTTCCTAACAAGTCTTGCATTGGCACTCGCGCTTTCTGAACTCAGTCGTGGTCGTTCCCAGATCCATTCGCTTTTTCTTGACGAGGGTTTCGGTACCCTTGACTCCGAAACACTTGATGTCGCTATCGCCGCACTTGAAGGGTTACAGATGCAGGGGCGCAGCATTTTTCTTATCAGCCATATTGGAGAGTTGACGCGGCGTATTCCTGTCCGAATCGCTGTCGAAAAAATGGGGAATGGGAGTTCGCGGGTGCAGGTACGCGGATAACTATACAGGAGACTAAACGATGAAATTACTTTCAGTGAATGTGTCACAACCCAAAGAAGTGTCGTATAACGGTGAGCGCATCAAAACGGGAATTTTCAAGGAACCGGTGTCCGGTCGGACGATGATGCGGCGATTGAACCTTGATGGCGATGGGCAGGGTGATCCGAGCGTTCATGGCGGTGTCCACAAAGCTGTCTACGTCTATCCAATGGAGCATTACGACTATTGGAGACACGAATTGGGCAGAAAGGATTTGACCTACGGACAGTTTGGTGAAAACTTGACGGTGGAAGGTCTGTTAGAGGAAAGGGTGCATATCGGAGACGTTTTTCGGGTAGGTGAGGCACTGGTCGAGGTATCTCAACCGCGTGTTCCTTGCTTCAAACTTGGCATCAAAATGAGGAACCCGCGGATTGTTAAACCGTTTTTGGCAAGCGAGCGGGTAGGATTTTATGTGCGTGTGTTGGAAGAGGGTGAAGTGGGTGCCGGCGATGCTATCGAGCGGACAAAAGTTGGAGAGGGACAGATGACTGTGAAAGAGATTGTCCACCTGCGCCATTTCGACACTGCTAACACGGAAGCCGCTGAGAAGGCGGCAAACCTTCCCGCGCTGACGCCTAGCTGGCGTGACTCATTTGAAGAGATTCTGGTCAAAGCTCAAGAGGGCAGTAGGTGATGAAGCCACACATCTCTCTTATCATGGCGGTGAGTCTCGACGGCAAGATCTCTACACGGGACGATACGGGTCCTCGATTCGCCAGCGAGGCGGATGGGATTCGGCTGAGGGAAATTCGGAGCTATACCGATGCAATTCTTGTTGGGGCAGGCACAATCATCGCAGATGATCCAACATTTACCGAACACGGCAAGTACAAAGCACTACGGCTTCAACGTGGTATGGCACCCAATCCGATCAAAGTGGTTGTGAGTGGTAGCGGGAGTGTTCCTGAAACCGCTCGAATGTTTCAACCGAACGGTGCACCTGCATTAGTCTTTACAACGGAACGCGTTCCTCCCAACCGGCTCGCATCGTTGGAAGGGGTTGCGGAGGTTTACTGTGTCGGTGAAACTACAGTCAATTTTCATCGCGTGGTTGAGATCCTAGGAGAGGTGTATCAAGTCAAGCGGTTGTTGATTGAAGGCGGGGGGCAGGTAAATTTCGATCTATTTCGGGCCGGTTTAATCGATGAGGTATATCTCACTTTATGCCCGAAAATCATTGGCGGACGAGATGTGACAACGAGCGTTGAGGGAAATGGATTCGATTTCCTTGATATCGTTGACGTTGAATTAATAGACCATCGCATTGTGGATAATGAGATTTTCCTGCATTATCACGTTCAAAGGAATTGAAATCCGCATTGTGCGGCACAAATCTACGACTCAGGTTCTGAATCCGATGGCGATGGCTCCTCCTGTCTGACCCTATCACCTTTTTTTATCGTACCAAACCCCTTAATAATTTCGACCCTCGAAAGTCGATCGCTTTGCACCTCGACAATCTTGATAACACCTACCAGTTTTGCAATAACTCCAAGCACATCGCCTGTATCTGGATCGATCAGCGATTCAGCCGTGTAAACCTTTAGCTGCTGATTGAGCGCAACACCTTTATCGGAACCGATGTTGATATAGGTATTTTCAGGGTCTTTTGGATCAACGTAGACGATTGATCCCTGTATTACGCTCGGCTGAGGGGCAGCCTTTCCGGGTTTACTCTCGGTGTTTTGTACTGTTGCAGCAGCACCGGGCAATGCGGGACCAATGTTCTCACGCAAAGCTAACACTATCTTATGCAGAGCATCGTCTGTTGCCATACCAAACAGGGTTTTATCGTACTGCTCACTCCCAAATTCAATTCTGTTCAACTCAGAAGGCGCGACGATTGGGCGAGGCTTCCTTTTGAGCCCCGGGGACTGTCCGAATTGCATTTCGGTGCCCTGTTCGGTAACGACCGTATCAATGGGCCCAATGTTCAATCCGCCAAGCTGGTGTTGTTTTCGGGCTGCGATTTTAGGATTGTCAATTTCAGTACCCAATGTACCGAAGAATTGCATCTCAAGCTGGATAGAGACGATGTAAAGACTTCCTCTTAACTGTACGCCGCCAACATAACTGGCTGTTGCACCCTGTCCCGCCCCACCTTGTCTTATCAAACGTCCGGCATTCGCTTTCACGCGCTCTTGGTTGAATTTCCGTATATCGCCCGCGACGAGTGCCTGTACCTTGAGTGCCTTTACCAACTGTGCCCGTTTTTCCGGGTCAGATCGAAGTCCTCTCATAGATAAACCTAACTCCGCCATTGCATCTAGCAACTCGTCTTGGCTGACCGGTTCATAGACCTCTGATTGATTCAGTTTTCGGTTGAGTAATTCCGTAAATCCTTCTTTCAGATGCCATCTTTTGTGGTGCTTGCGTCCCCCGAAAAGTGGGCTGAAGGGACCGGTGGGGATACAACCGCAGCCTGTCGGATGATCGAAGCGACTGTGATCTTCAAAGTATAGAACAACCACCCGCTTTGGCGCGGCGAAGCTGCTGGGTACAAGCAAAATCAGTAGACACAGAACAATCGCAGCAGCAAACCATTTATTTGGTAGTGTAGAAAGATGAGACGAACATGGATGTTGAATGCTCATGATAAAATTGTATCCTTTTGAAGTCACGTTAAGAGCATATGTAATTGTTTACCTGAATAAATGTGTATTCCAGAATTCTGAGGCTTCCGGTAAGACGTAGCGCCTGCCGTTTGTAGCTTCAGTAACTTGCGGCTGGAAGTGGTCCTTAACAGGGTAATTTTTTACAGGTCGATTAACTGACGCCCCGATGATGTTGACTTGTGCATCTGCGTTGCGACAGACTTGGATCGCTGTTATAGGCGTATATCGTTTTCCGGGACCTCTACTGGAAGGTTCATCAGTAATGATAAAGATTACGAGTTTCCGATTGTCCGGCGTTTGGAGCTTGCTTACACCCTCCATAATTGCGTCCAACAGGTGTTCATCACCACGCTTGGGTTTCAAAAATAGTTCCTTGACCTGATGAACACTTAATGGCGGTTGCGTTATCGTAATCGTGCTTGCACCACCACCCACCCGTGCCCAAAACCGTATGACCCCTAATCGATAGTCTAGTCCCTCGCTGTCCAGGATCGTGACGAATGTATCTAGTCCTGTCAAAATATCATCCATCTTACTCGCCATGCTCAAACTGGAATCATAAACAAATACTATATCAGCAGGTTGCCTCACTGACTCAGATATATGTTGAGCAATTCCTTTAAACATCTCATCAATTCGGGACACAAGAAACTCTCTCAAATCTATGTCTAGCATATCAGGGGTAATGATAGCGTTCCGCTGATCTGTGCCGATCGGGTACCATTTACCGCCGGTTCGGATAGCTAAGTATCTCTGCAGATCTTCGTCGATTCCGATACAGTTGATACGGATTTTGTCTCGATCGCACCGGTCTATAATCATCTCGATTGCTGAATCTCTTTCTCGAGTCGTTGTCAACGGTGAATTTGTCACAACAATGAGGAGCTTGTCTGCACCCGACCGGAATTGCAATTGATTTAGCCCTTTTATAATTCCGTCGAGCCCGTATCCGGCAAACTTACCCCAAAATTTCTTCCGGGGTACAACATACAAAAAATTGTGTTCAATCGCCGGGAGTAGTTTCTCAAACGGTTTGATTGTGATTAGTGATCTACTCTTGATCTTTTGAAACCAAACGAGTCCAATCTGATAATCAATTATCAGATTAGACTCAAAGATGCCGATCATATCGGTTATCTGTTGTTCAACCCTTCTGACAGACAGCTCCATCGGCAGACTGCCATCGATAACAAACATGATATCGATCATCTGATTCGCACTCTGATGACTTGCACGCTCGGCAATTTCGATGAGGCTTTCACCAATATCAGCCGTGCGGGCATATGGGCTAATCAATTCTTGTTTATGCGGAAGGGGCGGCGGTTCTTGCGCTGTTGTAACTATCACTATGCTATCAAAACAGATCCAAGCAGCCAATATCACCGAAATTCGCCACTTGCAGATGAGGTGTTTAGATGATTTCATTGATTCCCTCCATGCTGTTTCGGGCAATGCAGTTAAGGTAAGGATCGTCAAACGAAATTCACTTCACCCACCAATCATAAGCAATTTAGATACCATAGTTATTTTGAATCATCTGAAGAAGTTGTACAAAACCTGGGTGTTTCGGAAAACGCCTTCTCCGGGCGATTTTGCATCTGTTTTTGACATGCGCTGTGATTCAAAAGGAGTGTCGTACTCAACAAAGAGACTGTCGCAACTATGCTACACCGTCGTTGCAAAAATGCCACACTAGGACTAGGATATACGGGGGTTTCTAGGGCAATATCAATGTGTCAATACCTAACTGACAGGGTAATCATCAGAGTTTTTTATCTAGCACATACCCATTCGTGATAGAACACAAGCAAACCGACCTCAATATCTACGTGGAGATACCAACAAGGAGCACCGCCGTTGGCATTGATGTCTCTTGCGCCTTCTTGAATGCCTCACTGATATAGGGAATATCATCATCGGTTTCGATGGTGTTGTATGGCAATCCCCACGCCTTGAGTGTCGGTTCAGTGAAGGTTGCGGCAGTGTCTAAGCGAGCGGCATCGGGTTGCATTGTGTGATACCCACGATAGCCAACTAGCGACACCACGGGGACCTCCATATTAAAGACCGTGCCACGGATAGCATCTCCAGATTCCAAAAAACCGGTATTCTGGATGATAATTACGGGCTGTTTTCCACCAACGTATAGCCCTGATGCGATAGCAAACGCTTCACCTTCACGACTGACGGTGATGACATCAATTTCAGGGTCTTCATGGAGTCGGTTGAAGATTTGCGCTGTCCCGTTGTCGGGCAAGCCGATGGCATGGCTCACGTTCCATTTTTTCAACTCGTCTACAATCTTCTGCGCGGATGCCAAATTATATTCCTCCTCAATAAATCTGCTTGCTATTTCCGCCCTTCGACGAGCGAATCGACCACTGCTGGTTCGGCGAGTGTAGAGGTATCGCCGAGATCATCAAGTTCCCCTTCAGCGATTTTTCGCAGGATACGCCGCATAATTTTGCCGGAACGGGTTTTGGGGAGTGCAGGCGCAAACTGAATCTTGTCGGGTGTCGCATGGGGGCCGATGTGCTGGCGAACCACACCCTTGATACCGGTTTCGATGTCATCCGAGGGGGATACACCGCTCATTAGGGTGACATAGGCGTAGATACCTTGCCCCTTAATCTCGTGCGGATAGCCGACAACGGCTGCTTCAGCGACCGTTTCGTGCTGCCCGATGGCTCCCTCGACTTCGGCTGTCCCTAAGCGGTGTCCAGAGATATTCAGCACGTCGTCAACGCGCCCGGTGATCCAGTAATAACCGTCTTCGTCTCGCAATGTGCCGTCTCCGGTCATGTAGTAGCCGGGGAACCGATCGAAATAGGTTTCGCGGAAGCGTTCGTGATTCCCGTAGACAGTACGCATGATGCCGGGCCACGCCGTCTTCATACATAAGTATCCGCGCGCGGGGTTGCCCTCAACCTCTTTTCCTTCCTCATCTAGAATGATAGGTTCTATTCCGAAGAAGGGGAGGGTTGCGGAGCCGGGTTTAAGGGGTGTCGCGCCCGGTAGCGGTGTCATCAGGATGCCGCCTGTCTCGGTTTGCCACCATGTATCAACAATTGGGCATCGTCCGTCTCCTACGACGTTGTAATACCAGAGCCATTCAGGTTCTTTGATCGGCTCACCGACGGTGCCAAGCAGTCTCAAGGTAGATCGGCTATGCTGCGTAACCCAGTCATTTCCCTCTTTCATCAAGGCACGTAAAGCGGTTGGCGCGGTGTAAAAGAGATTGACTTGATGCTTGTCGATTACCTGCCAGTAACGCCCGAAATCGGGATATGTTGGAATACTTTCAAACATGAGGGTAATCGCGCGATTTGAAAGGGGACCGTACACGATGTAAGAGTGCCCGGTGATCCAGCCGATATCAGCTGCACAGAAGTAGATATCTCCTTCGTGATAGTCGAAAACCATCTCGTGGGTGAACGATGTATAAACCAGATAGCCGCCGGTTGTGTGAAGCACGCCTTTTGGCTGGCCTGTTGAACCGGACGTGTAGAGGATAAACAGCGGATCTTCGGCGTCCATCTCCTCAGGTGGGCACTCATCGTCGGCGGTTGCCATCGCTTCGTGCCACCATACGTCGCGTGATTCATCGAAATCAACGGGATCGCCGGTGCGGCGGACAACAATAACACCTGTAATCGAAGGGCAGTCCACCACCGCTGCATCGCCGTTGGCTTTCATCGGGATGCCGCTGCGATCGCCACGGAATGCAGTATCTTGCGTAATTAGCAATTTGCACTGTGAGTCATTGATGCGGTCGCGCAGAGAATCGGCTGAAAACGCACCGAATACAACGGAATGGACGGCACCGATACGCGCACATGCTAACATGGCAATTGTCAACTCTGGCACCATTTGCAGATAGATGCAGACACGGTCACCCTTACGGATACCTTGCGCTTTGAGAACATTGGCAAAGCGTTTGACCTGCGTCAATAATTCGCTGTAGGTGAAGGTCTTGTCCTCGTCGGGACTGTTGCCTTCCCAGATGATTGCGGTTGCGTCGCCGTGTCCCGCTTCTACATGTCGATCGAGACAGTTATAGCAGGCGTTCAACTTTCCGCCATCAAACCATTTGATGTTGGCGTTCACAAAGTCATATTCTCGAATGGTGTCCCACTTCTTATACCATGTAATGCGTTCAGCGACATTTGCCCAGAAGCTCTCTGGATCTGCCACTGACTCATCGTACATCTTTTGATATTGCTCCATGCTGCTTATGTGTGCATTGGAGATTGGATAATTTGTATTTTCCGGTGGAAATGTCTTGGCTGCCATAGAATCCTCCTAGGAATTTGTTTTGTGTATTATAAGTAAAAATATAAGGTTGTCAATCAAAAATAAGCAATGTTGTTTCGCTCTTACTCATAGACTTCTCTTCGATGCCCAACGGCAAGAATCAGAACAAGTAAATGGTCATCTTCGATTTTGCAAATGAGGCGATAATCCCCAACGCGATACCGCCAGAGACCGATTCGGTCGCCGGTCAAGGCTCTACCAAATCGTCTCGGAGGAGCGGCGGTCGCGATTCGGTCCCGCAAGTATCGCAAGATCTGTCGTTGAACTGAACCATCAAGTCGTCGTAATTCTCTTCGGGCACGGTTATCCCACTCAACCTCCCAAGTCAACCTCGTTCTCCAATTCTGCTAAAGTCCATCGTTTTTCCGGCGTTTCAAGCCGTTCAATGGCAATAAAAGTATCCTCCATATCCTCAAGATATCGGAGAATGGCTTCACGCGCATAAAAACTTTTTGTTCGCCCAGTTTTATCCGCTAACAGTTCCAGCCGCTCCATAATTTCTGGCGCAAGACGAACAGATAACATCCTTTGGTCCTCCTTTTCTTTCATGTGTAATACATGTATTACATATCATAACATATCAAACTTGTTCAAGCAAAGATGTTTTATTTATTCTGTCTTCTGAAGTTTTATTATGAGTGTGTTAGCCTTTGAAAAATTGGGATTTTTTAATTATTTTTCGTGCAAAATTCTTTGAGCGTCTGGTCTAAGCGTGTCCCGCCCGGCACATACGCCAAAATCAACCCATCAATCACCTGATTTTGATTCGGCACAACGCCAGTCAAACGTTCAGCCGTCACCCCTTTGGAGAGGAGCAGGTAGAATGTGTCCTTTTTTAACCCCAACGTTGTAAAGAGATTCCCCTGTCCTTTTGAAATAACCAGATCAGCGTCGAGGAGTGCATTCGCAAATTCTCGTGTCCCTTGATAGAGATTGGTCCCAACAGTGTTAGATCCCGACGAGATTAGATGCACATCGCCAACCGCCATCTGTTCCTGAAGTTTTTGGAAATGTGGCTGCGTAGCGAGTTCCCGCAGATCATCGAGCGTCGCATCGTTAGTTGCGGGTTCCGCTTTACCAACAACCGTAATTTGATGTCCGCACTCGGCAATAGCTTCTATAAGCCATAGATCGAAGACCGATTCACCATCGTTATCAATGAGCCAGAGGAGCCTTTTCGGTTTATCTTCAAGGATCGTTGACCGGAACTGACCAAAGCAATTAATCGCCAAGGAGGCATGAATCGCCTCCTGCAATACAAGGCTGAAGTAATCTGGGTTCTCCCGGAGTTTCGCTACGACCCTAGCGCTGCTGTAGTCGATTATGTTAGCCACGATGGCTAGCTTCAGGCGTTCCAGCCAGTCGCAGTCGGAAAATTGGCCGAGTAGGTTAATCGCTGTTTGCCTTGCGTTGCGTTTGTCCCTGCGATATGGATCGGGGTTTCCAGTGCAGAGCGTAACTGCTTTGAAAATGCTCCCCCAAAGTTCTTCAGGGGTTAAATCATTGATGATATGTGTACCATCAGCTTTCCGTAATTCCAGTAGTTGTTCAACAGCGTTTATCGCAGCTTGGCGCAGTATCGCGTTGCGGGTGGCACGTTCAATCAGTTCGCGCTCTGAATGTGAACTAACATGCCGGCGGAGATTTTCCCAGTCTGGTAATCCTCGTTTGTCCCCGAAGGTGAATACGCCGGGCTTATAGCCGGGCGAGATCAGCTGATCCAAGAGGTTCTGAGAAATCTGATTTGAAGCGTGTGGTGCGCTGCGTAATGGGTGGCTGGTGGGTTTGGAGGGGACGCCTAGCTGTTTGTCTCTTATGGAGAGCTTTGATGGAAGCACTATTGCCCTCGCAGCAACCGATTTGAAACTTGCCGCCCTCCCGACTTTTGCACAGTCGAATTGGCTATCTTCGATATAGCTGCCGACAGCTAGCCCCGCAATTGGTGCAGCAATTTTGGTTGAAAGTGGGTTTGATTCAAAGGTTGTGTCGCTTGCGGTCACATCTTTCAAACCAACGCGATCACCGACGGTTGTATTCCCTATCAACACAACATTTTCGAGACGACAGTAGTTCCCAATTTTCATTCCCTCGCCGAGATGGACCCGTCCCAGAAGGTAGCAGCCATGTCCAATTTCGATATCGTCATTCGCCAGTGTAATTTGCGCCGCGGGGTCAACCCGAACTCCCTTCTGAATCAGCTTTTTCCTAGCGTCTGCAAACAGGTATTCCTCACCAGTGAGGACGTTTGACCAACGGTTAATTCCAGACATAATCTCGGCCCGATGGATATAAGCATTGGTTTTCAAGCCATCCTCGTAGCAGTGACGGATGAGGTCGACATGATGGAGTTCTGCCTTGTCGCCGTGGGGTTGCAGCCGATCTATTCGGTCAATCGCTGCATCACGGCGGATTAGGGTGATACCGGTGTTGGTGTAGGCTTCCCCGCTCTTCAACCGACGCCGCATCGTTTCTTGTTCTGCGCCGGTCATATCGTACCACTCTTTTGTGCCGATGAATCTTCCCTCGTCGTCAAAGAATAATCCGCCTTTGTCGACGACGGTATCTGGAATTTTGCCGCAAAGGGTAACATCTGCACCGGCGGTAAAATGTGAGAGGAGTGTCCCCACAAAAATGGCGTGATTCAGAAACGGCTCATCGCCAAAGGCAACACCGAGGCATTCTGCATCGGATTCGGTAACCGCTGACAATGCGACCCGTAGCGCGGCACCTGTGCCGTAAGGGTAGTCGGGTTGTACACACAGGATGGCGTTTGGTCCGAACAGCTGATCAGTTTCATCTGAATCAAGTGCTGAAGGAGGGATGATACCGGTAGAGGGAATATCTGTTTTTGCGACGCGCGCCGCCATTTGGGCGTTGACAACGATGACATGGGGACGGCTACCCGGCAGGTAACTTCGGGATAGTTGCAGGGTATTTTGCTCACCAAACCACAAGTCTAAGTTTTTATTCAGACGACTCGACGGATCGATGCGGCTACCTTTGCCGGCTGCGAGGATAACCCATTGCGGGTCGATTTGGCGGGCAAGCTGCTCTGAATCTTGGTGGGTTTGATCCGATTGATCGCCCATGCGTCCCGAAACAGCCTGAAGAAATCGCTGGACTAGCTTCTCAGCTTCCGCCGTTTCTGAAATGCCGGTTGTCTCAGAGAGATTACAACGCAGAATAGTTTCAACAGTTTGGCGAAAATTGTTAAGGTTATTATTCATTCCGAGGAATTCTATCTGATTTCTTATAGAGGAGCGGGAAAAATGCGGGGTTTGAACGATGGTTTGATGCGGGAAATAAGTTGGGAGAACTCTATTTAGGGATAGAGTTATTTATTATGAGGCGCACTTGGATTGATTGACCTCCCTATGTTCAAAACCACGCAAATACATGTTAGTTCGCATCTCTGCGAGGAACTCATGTCCCTGCTCTGGGGTGATGTAACCTCCATCCAGAGCTAGACATACGACTTCATCCAAGAAACACCCTAACATTTCTAACATTTGAGTTCGTTCAAGTAAAAAGTGCTCACGCTCAACCACTTGTCCAAACCGACTTGAAATGCAGTGGATCTCACCACTAGCGGGCATAAATGCGATTTCACGATAACTTTCAGGGAATTCTATTTGAATCTTTTTACCGCGTGAAAGTTCTGAGATTTGTTGAGGAAGGTCCTCCAAAATAAGAATTATATCCGGATCCAAAAAGACATCAAACTTTTCATCTCCAACTTCTATTAACACGCGATGGTTGCATTCAAAGCATAAACGCCGTAATCTCCGTTCAAAATCAGAGAGTTCTCCAAGTGTGTCTTGGGGGGTGGTAAGCCCTTCCCATATCCAAGGCTTTTCTAATTGAATTTTAAACTTTTTAATATCATTCATTATATTAGGCCTCATGTGATCATAAAGTCACCAGTCACAGGGCAGGCTGAATTAATCGTCCCGTCAAGCCTCCTCTGAACGAAAGCGCGAGTTACATTATCAATCATTGTACCATCAGGATAATACACGCGACCAACGGGACGTTTGAAATCTATTACATAATTTCCATAATGCTTGGGTATCACTTGTTCAGCAATTACCCAGTCTTGTTCCTTGAACCACTGTCCTTGAGGGTTGCCAGTGCTAACTGCTCGTCCTGTTAGATTTTCCGGCTTCTTTTTTGAACCATGATAACGCTCAATATGATCATAGGCTTTTGTCGATTGAGGATTGTTCCACTGAGGCTCTGTCCCCCGACCTATCCATGGATGCCCACTTCCAACCTTAACATGGTAATCTTTTATGTCTTGTTGTACAATTTCAATGAACTTGGGTTCACCCATGTGAGTTCTATCGGCAGAGGACGAGTTAAGACCTCTTGAGGGATTGGTTCAACATCAAACCCCAAATATTGTGTTGATATTCGGAAGGTATTTCATTTCTCCTGTTGTAAAGCAAAGCGTGAAATGTAATCAATTCTTACGTTTCACGCTTTGCCTTTCACACCTTACTCGCTCAGATGGAAGATTGCCATCTTTGTTTCAGTCATCTCCTGCACAGCGTACTTCGGTCCCTCTTTGCCCATGCCGCTCTCTTTCACACCACCATAGGGCATGAGGTCTGCCCGCCACTGTGTGCCCCAATTTACCATCAGGTTGCCGGAGTCAACTTCGCGCACAAACCGCATCGCCCAATCGATATTTTCGGTGAAGATTGCCGCGCTCAACCCGTAGTTGGTGTCATTAGCGAGGGCAATGGCATCGTCAATATTTGAAACCTTCGATACACCGACAACTGGTCCGAAGATTTCGTCGTATGAGATTTTCATCTCTGGCTTGACGTTAGCGACGAGTGTCGGTGCGTAGATCTGCCCGTTTCTTTCACCGCCGGTGAGGAGTTCAGCACCATCACTGACCGCTTCATCAACCCATTCGCTCACACGGACGGCATCATCTTCACGAATCATTGGTCCCATCTTAGTCGGTTCATCAAGAGGATCTCCTGTTGAGATACCTTCAACGGTTGATTTGAAAGCATCGAGAAAATCGCCGTAGATACCTTCGTGGGCAATGACCCTTTGGGTGGAGATGCAGACCTGGCCTGCGTTAGAGTAGCCGGAGGCTGCGGCAGCTGCTGCGACCTTCTCTGGATCTGCGTCCGGCATGACGATCAGCGGAGAGTTAGATCCGAGTTCCATCGTTACACGCTTGAGTCCAGCGGTATGGCAGATACGTTCTCCAATATCACGGCTGCCGGTGAAGGTAATCTTTCTGACACGCCGATCTGCACAGAGACCATCGCCAATTACGCTGCCCGACCCGGTTAAACATTGGATCGCTTCCGGGGGCGTTCCCGCTTCAAGGAAAAGTTCAACGAGTTTCAACGCTGACAACGGGGTGTCTGTGGCAGGTTTAACAATAATTGCGTTTCCTGCCGCGAGTGCCGGACCCACTTTGTGACAAACCAGGTGCAGCGGGAAATTAAACGGACTAATCCCGACGACGATCCCACAAGGAACTCGTACTGTGAAGCCTAATTTTCCCTTAGCACCAGGTGCCCCTTCGAGGGGGATAACTTCGCCGTAGAGTCGCTTGGCTTCTTCCGCAGAGAGCGCGATAATTTCGGCTGCACGACCCGCTTCCATTGTTGCCTCTGCGAGAATTTTTCCTTCTTCCAACGTAATGATTCGAGCGAGTTCTTCCGTACGCTCTGCCATCATCTCGGAAACCTTGTGAATAATTTCATAGCGCTCGTAGCCGGTCATTTTCGCCATGATCTCGGCACCGCGTTCGGCGGTCTTGAGCGCGGTTTCGACATCATCGTGATCGCCGCTAGGAATGGTGTCAACAACAGAACCATCATAAGGGTTTAGGACTTCAATTTTCTGCGGCTTATCAACCCATTCGCCGCCAACGTGCATTCTCATTGATTTTGACCTCCATTGATATAAATTGGTACATTATCAATTAAAAGATGTGTCAGTTTATCAAGTTCAAGATACCATCTCTCATCGGAATTGTCAATCGGAAATTTGTCGTTCCGTCGGGTATTTTCACTTGACCCGTCAGGCACAGTTAAGGTAAAGTATAACATATTTTTTATTTGAATAACACATCTGACTTGAGGAAGCGTATATGAAAGATCTGGGGTGCAGCACAATTTTATACGGTGGGTTTAGTTTAGAACAGGCACTCGAAGGTATTGTGAAAGCTGGGTATAAGGCAATTGAACTTTGTGCACGCCCCGGGATGGCGCCCCATCTGGAAATTGGCAAAACGGCTTCATACTATGAAGAGATTAGAGCGCAAGTCGCTGCACACGGTTTGGCAATAGAATCAATAGCGGGGACCGGCGGGATTGGGATGGATAGTCCTAATTTTGACGCGGTCATCGAAGCCGCCCAACAGGTTGGTGCACCTGTAATCGCCGAAGGTACAGGCGGGAAGTCCGATGATGAGGAAAGTTTCAAACAGGTGGTCGAATTAGTTAATGCGACTGCTGCCCAAACCTCACAGACTGGCATCAAACTAAGCCTGAAGCCTCATGTCAACAATGCGGTGTATTCAACTGAAACGACGTTACGTTTTATGCGGGAGGTTGATCGGGAGTGGGTGGGGATTAACTTCGATGCTAGCCACATTTGGCGGACAGCGGCTGCCGAGGATCCGGTGGATTCGCTCCTGCAATTGAAAGATCATATTACAACGCTGCGTATCCGTGACAATCGCGAGAGTCGTGAGGGACCGATAGGTCCTGTTGAGACACAGATCCCAGGCAAAGGGGGGATCGACCTTCCTGCACTTGCCGCAGCAATGAACGCAATCGATCCTGTGACTTATGTAACGTTAGAAATCGTTGGCACACATGGGGGGACGGACACGCCACTTGCTGAAGTCCAACGGGTTGTAGAGGAATCAATAGCGTATTTGAAACCGTTGTTTGTAGCGTAAAACGTGAAACGTGAAGCGTAATACATGAACCAAGGAGATACAACCATGCGTTTAAGTAATGCACAGATTCATCAATATCAAGAAACTGGTTTTCTCGTGGTGCCGGGGCTTTTTGACATGGCAACGGCACAGCAGATGATCGAACACTATATGGCGCGACGTGCCGAGGGACCAAAAGCAGGCGATAGTGGCGGCACAACAGACCATCTAGAGGATCCGAATCACCAGTATCCTCGCATGATCAACATGCACAATTGGGATGCGCCGACTGGGGAATGGGCAATGCAGGAGACGATGTTAACACTTGTCGAACAACTGATAGATGATAAGCCTGTGCTTCGTCAGACAATGCTTTACTTTAAGCCCCCGGGCGGCAGAGGGCAGGCACTCCATCAGGATGAGCAGTACATTACTACTGAACCGTTGATTGGCGTGTGGATAGCGTTGGATAAATCGGACAGATCTGTTGGGCAGATGATAGTTGTCCCTGGTTCACATAAGCGCGGACTTTTACAGGTAGAGGCTGCAAATACGGCAATTTCGTTCACCGATGTACAGTCGGTGATGCCGGAGGGAGTTGAAGAGTTTTATGTTGATATGAAGCCAGGGGACGCCCTGTTTTTTGATGGTAAAACTATTCACGGTTCTTACATGAACGAGACGCAGGATCGCTGGCGACGGAGTTTCATCTGTCACTATATCGGTGAACAGGCGAAAGATTTTGAGCCCCCACAGGGCAAGCATGTATCGCATTTAAGGCGAGATGCGTAAAAATCACACTTTTTAGAATTTATAACTATTATCTTGGAGAAAACAGGTGAATGTACACGAATATCAAGCAAAACAGATCTTAGAGGCGCACGGGGTCAACGTTCAGCGCGGTGAAGTAGCATCAACAGCCGATGAAGCGGAGGCGATTGCTCGCGACCTAGATTGCCCACTGTATATCGTCAAAGCGCAGATCCACGCGGGAGGCCGGGGCAAAGGTGGTGGTGTTAAACTGGCGAAAAGCCCCGACGAGGTTAAGGAACATGCGGAGGCAATTCTCTGTATGCAGCTGGTAACACCACAAACAGGACCCGAGGGGAAACTAGTCCGCAAGGTGTTAGTTGCTGAAGCCAGCGATATTGAGAGAGAGCTTTACCTCGGCATGGTGATTGATCGCACCGACTCAAGGCTTGTCCTAATGGGTAGTGAGGAAGGTGGCGTAGACATCGAAGAGGTTGCCGCAACCCGTCCCCAAAAGATTCTGAAGCAAACCATCGATCCGGCGATTGGCTTGCCACCCTTTCAGGCACGGAAACTTGCCTATGACCTGAATATCCCGCGCGAATTGGTCAACAAGGCTGCAGATTTGATGATCGGCTTGTATAATGCCTTTGTCGATTCTGACTGCTCGCTCGCCGAGATTAACCCCCTCGCTATCACGAAGACTGATAATGGTCAGGATATCGTTGCGCTGGATGCCAAACTTAACTTCGATGATAATGCGCTCTGGCAGCATGGGGAAATTGGCGCGATGCGAGATCCGCACGAAGAGGACGCCCGTGAACTTGAAGCGGGAGAATCGGGCTTGAGCTATATCAGTCTTGACGGAAACATCGGGTGTATGGTCAATGGAGCAGGGCTTGCGATGGCGACTATGGATCTCATTCAGCTGCACGGCGGTGAGCCCGCAAATTTCCTTGATGTCGGTGGGGGAGCGACGACGGAAACCGTTACGCACGCTTTTCGCCTGATTCTCGCCGATGAAAAGGTGCAGGCGGTTCTCGTCAATATCTTCGGTGGTATTATGCAGTGCGATGTCATTGCCAACGGGATTATTGAGGCAGTCAAGCAGGTAGATTTGACAGTTCCGTTGGTTGTACGCTTGGAAGGGACGAATGTGGAGCTAGGGAAGCAGATTCTCGCGGATTCAGGTTTGAACCTGATCGCTGCGGATGGGCTTTCGGAGGCAGCGCAGAAAGCGGTGCAAGCGGTTGCACAGTAACCCCATCAGTTTTTGATGGGAGGGTGTATGACAAATAAATTCGGACTACACGATTTAGATGTTAATGGCAAGCGGGTCTTGGTGCGTGTCGATTTTAATGTGCCGATGGATGGGAAGCGAATCTCCGATAATACACGCATCCGTGCAGCTCTTCCGACAATTTTAGCACTTATCCGGGGCGGCGCAAAAATTATCTTGGCTACGCATCTCGGACGCCCCAAAGGCTTCGATCCTAATTTATCCACAGAGCCGCTCGCGGTAGCACTCAGCAGGCTGCTGGGTCAAAGGGTCAAGCATATCGTTGATTGCATCGGGGTAGAAGTTGAAGGGGTTGTTGCCGAACTCCGTGCAGGGGAGGTATTGCTGCTCGAAAACATCCGCTTCTACGAAGAGGAGACGAAAAATGATATGAACTTTGCCCAAACACTTGCATCTCTCGCTGACCTCTATATCAACGATGCTTTTGGTGCGGCGCATCGCGCCCATGCTTCAACTGAAGGGGTAACACACCATTTCGATCAGTGCGCTGCGGGTTTGCTGATGGAAAAGGAAATTGAGTATCTCAGCAAAGGACTTCACAATCCGGAGCGTCCCTTTGTTGCGATTCTTGGTGGCGCGAAGATTTCGGACAAAATCGGCGTGATTGAGAACTTGCTCGACAAGGTTGATCAGCTAATCATTGGTGGTGGTATGGCATATACCTTTCTCAAAGCGAAAGGACTGTCGATTGGGGATTCAATTGTAGAGCTTGATAAACTGGATTTAGCTAACGCGCTGCTGCAAGAAGCCTCGGATCGGAATTTGACCGTCCATCTCCCACAGGATCATATTATTGGTAAAGAGTTTGATCCGAATACTGAGTTTCAAGTCATTTCCAGCCAGGAGATCCCCGATGGTTGGAGTGGTTTTGATATCGGAAGCGAAACTGTTGCAAAATTTGGGGAAATCGTCGATACGGCAAAAACAATCATCTGGAACGGTCCACTAGGTGTGTACGAATTTGAACGCTTTGCGAAAGGCACGCTTGAAATTGCGAGGCGGGTTGCTGAATCGGAAGCGGTTAGCATCGTTGGAGGGGGAGACTGTGTTGCTGCGGTGCATCAGGCAGGCATCGCAGATGGGATAACGCATATCTCCACCGGCGGTGGCGCATCGTTGGAATTTCTTGAAGGAAAACGGTTGCCCGGGATTGAAGCATTGACAGACAGGAGTGAGAAGTGAAATGAACAAACAGCGAAACTGCCTAATCCTTATTGGATCTATAAGTATAGTTTTGTTATGTCTATTTGGATGTTTGGACATTGATTTTACAAAGAATATTGTTCGCGATGTATTCGCAGCCACTGAGGAGCCGGACGTTTCAAGTGTTGCGTCGGCTAACACACGATTTGGGTTCAAGCTGCTTCAAGATCTCCGGGAACGAGAACCCGGGGGGAATATCTTTATTTCTCCGCTGAGCATCTCCATTGCACTGACTATGACGTATAATGGCGCAGTTGGACAAACGGAACGCTCCATGGCGGAAGTGCTAGAGATAGATGGGTTAGACCTATCCACGATTAATAATTCTAACAGAGCACTACGGAACAGTCTTGAGAACCCTGATCCAAAAGTTGAAATCTCGATTGCAAACTCGATCTGGTCACGTCAGGGTGTTGATTTCAACCCTGAATTTTTAGAGCGAAATCGAGTGTTTTTTGGAGCGGAGATTGCCTCGCTCGATTTTAGTTCGCCGCAAGCGGCAGCAACCATCAATGAATGGGTTAATGCAAACACGAATGGCAAAATTGAGAAAATCGTTGACAGGATTAACCCGCAAACGCTGCTTTTCTTGATTAACGCCATCTATTTTAAGGGTAACTGGCAGGATGAGTTCGATGAGTCAATGACGCGACCGGGCATTTTTCATCTGTCAGATGGGAGTGAGAAGCAGGTACAAATGATGCGACGAGAGGGGGCGTACCCATACTTCCGTGGCGAGAATTTTGAAGCAACGAGCTTACCGTATGGCGATGGGCGGTTAGGCATGTATATTTTCCTGCCGAACCGTGATTCCAATCTCAATAAATTTTTGAGAGATCTAAACGCCGAAAATTGGGAGGATTGGATCTCGCAGCTTCAGGATAGACGGCATGAGTTGATGCTTCCTCGTTTCAAACTGGAATATGAAGTCCGTCTCAACGACACGCTTGAAGCACTAGGGATGGGAATTGCTTTCGGTGGCGGTGCGGACTTCAGTGGCATGGGCCCCAGTCTTTTTATCAGTGAGGTGAGGCATAAAACCTTCGTGGAAGTCAACGAAGAGGGCACGGAAGCGGCGGCTGTTACTGCGGTCGTAGGCGTTAAGTCTTTACCACCAGCATTCCGGGTAGACCGTCCCTTTTTCTTCGCCATTTATGACACTGAGACGGAGACGATACTGTTCATGGGAACTGTCACGGAGCCGATGTAGTTTGCAAGCGACTCAATTGCACACCAACTATGGAGAGAGAGATGGCAACCGAACCTTTGCCAAGATTGGATTCTGACGCCGAAATTCGGCAGAAGCTACTTCCCCACTGTAGACTCAAACCCGGAGATGTATGGGAGGATCCTATTCGAGGGCACAGGGTTGGCGTGTTGGATGCAACCTGTCCTGATGCGGTATCGGAAATAATGGGCTGCAAAAAGGCAAAGATAGCGGTGAACGACCCACCTTATAATGTAAGCGTCGGAAATAAAACCACCCCAAATCTGAGTAAGCTAAATTTAGCGGAATATATGGAGTTTTCTAGGAATTGGGTGGCAAACACGGTTAAGATATTAGGTGAAGATTCGCATTTCTACGCGTGGCTGGGTGCAGATCAGAAAGACCATTTCCAACCTTTGCCCGATTTCATGCTCATGATGCGGGAATTTGAAGACTTACAGGCGAGAAGCTTTATCACAATGCGGAATCAGCGGGGGTATGGCACTCAGAAAAATTGGATGGCGGTAAGACAGGAGTTGCTCTACTATACGAAGGGCAATCCCGATTTCGACGTTGTCTATACAGATATACCTAAAATTTTACGCGGCTATTATAAAACAATGGGTGGGAAACGGGTGGAGAACTTGGAACGGAGTCGATCTGAGACTATCAGACCCGGCAATGTGTGGGTTGATATTCAGCAAGTCTTTTATCGGATGGAGGAAAACGTGCCGGGTGCTTATGCCCAAAAACCGTTGAAGGCAGTTGAACGGATTATCGCAGCCAGTAGTCGAGAAGGAGATTTGGTTGTGGACTTCTTTGCACATTCGGGGACAACATTAATCGCCTGTGAGAGATTAGAGCGCGTGTGCTATACATCTGAAATAGATCCGATATTTGCTGAAATTACAATTAGGAGGTTAGAGCATTTTCGTGAGATATGCAGAACCGGCTTTCAACTTCAGAACCCTTTCAGGGAACTAGAACGACACGAGGAAAATATAGAGAAGAGTCAACACCTGAAACACAGCAATAATAGAAACAACCCTACTCAGTTTACGCTAAATAAGGAATGATATTCTATCGATTGAAGAGGAGCAAATCTGGAAATGAGAGATAAAATCACACCTCGCAGTGAGGACTATTCAGAGTGGTACACCGAAGTGATTCGGAAGGCGGAATTGGCGGATTACGCCCCGGTGCGTGGATGTATGGTCATTCGACCCTACGGCTACGAACTGTGGGAGAATGTAAAAGAAGGGCTAGATCGCCGCTTCAAGGAAACGGGACATGAAAACGCGTATTTTCCGCTCTTTGTACCGATGAGTTTCATCGAGAAGGAAGCACAGCATGTCGAAGGTTTTGCACCAGAATTAGCAGTTGTTACCCACGGCGGCGGCAAAGAATTAGAAGATCCGCTAGTCGTGCGTCCCACCTCAGAAACGGTCATCGGATACATGTACAGCCAGTGGATTCAGTCTTATCGTGATCTTCCGGTGCTGATTAACCAATGGGCAAACGTTGTGCGTTGGGAATTACGCACCCGCCTGTTTCTCCGCACGATGGAGTTTCTCTGGCAGGAGGGACACACCGCCCACGCTACCGCAGAGGAAGCGCAGGAAGAAACGTTGCGGATGTTGGATGTATATGCCGATTTCGCTGTAAACGATGCCGCCATCCCGGTCATTCCGGGTCGTAAGAGCGACAGCGAGAAATTTCCCGGTGCAGATGCTTCCTATAGTATTGAAGCAATGATGGGAGATTGCCGCGCTTTACAATCAGGGACATCGCACAACCTCGGACAGAACTTTGCCAAAGCCTTCGACATTCAGTATCAGGATGCAAATGGAACGCAGCAACACTGCTGGACAACTAGTTGGGGTGTGAGCACGCGAATGGTTGGCGCGATCATCATGGCGCACGGCGACGACCAAGGGTTGGTCCTGCCGCCGCGCTTGGCACCTACTCAGGTGGTGGTCGTGCCGATCTATCGAAAGGACGCTGAACGAAGCACGGTTATGGAGGCGATCGAGAAGATCGAAGCCATGTTAGGACAGAACGTACGGCTGAAGGTGGATAATCGCGACGAATACTCGCCCGGCTGGAAATTCAACGAATGGGAGTTGAAAGGCGTGCCGCTGCGGATAGAGATAGGTCCGAGAGACATTGCAAAGGATCAGGTAGTAATTGCTCGCCGCGATGTACCGGGACGCGATGGCAAATCCTTTGTTCCGTTGGCAGGATTGGCTGATGCTGTTCCCGATATGCTCACAGATATCCAGAATAGTCTGTTGGCTCGCGCGATAGAATTCCGTGATGCCAATATATCTGAACCAGCCGACTACGATTCATTTCAGGAGGCAGTGACACAAGGCTTCGCTCGCGCTTGGTGGTGTGGAGATGTTGTGTGTGAGGATAAGGTTAAAGACGATACCAGAGCAACGACACGTTGTATTCCTTCGGATCAGCCGGGTGGGAGTGGAGCGTGTATTGTGTGCGGTAAACCGGCAGAGGAGATTACTATCTTTGCGCGGGCTTATTGAAACCATTTGAAACGTGAAAATCGTGATAATTCACTGGTTCATTAGTTCATCGGTTCATCAGTTCATTTACCCCCAACGGGATAAGCAATATGCCTATTACCAGCTGCTTGAGTTATCTTATGCGCCGACTAGTATCCCTAAGAGCTTTCCTCACCTGTGTCTCTTTTCTCTGTTGGCTGCTAGGGTGTTGGGAAACATTAGCCAGCGAAGTGCTGACCACGACATCGGAAGCGGCTGCCGCGGAAAGTAGCGATGAGCCACTTCATCTTTATACGGCTCTCGACACCAACGAAGCCAAGATCTATATCCGCGCTTTCGAGGAAGACACTGGCATTCAGGTACGATGGGTGCGTCTGTCCGCAGGAGAAGTACTAGTCCGGATTAAAAGTGAGCGAACCAATCCCCAAGTCGCCCTCTGGTTTGGCGGACCATCACCAGAATTTATTGTCGCTAAACGTGAAGGGCTGCTCGCTCCTTATGCCCCGCGTATCAATTTTGAACCGCCTGCCGGGACATTCGACGAAGCACATTACTGGACCGGCTTCTACTTCGGTGCGATCGGTTTTGCGTCCAACACGGAGATTTTAGGGCGCAAAGGGATTCCACCACCCACCTCATGGTCTGATCTACTAAAACCCAAATTCAAAGGTGAGATTAGTGTGGCTTATGCCTATACGTCGGGCACTGCCAACACATTGCTGGCTGCGATTGTGCAGATGATGGGTGAGGAGGCGGGTTTCGATTATATTGCACGGTTAGATCGAAATGTCCATCACTACAACAGATCCGGATCGGCGTGCGTGACGCAGGTGGGTTTCGGCGAAGTTGGAGTGGGGATCGCCTTTTCGCACGATATTGTTAAGAAAGGTCCCGCGAAGGGGTATCCGGTCGTGTTGAGTTTTCCGAAGGAGGGGACAGGGTTCGAGATTGGTGCAATGGCACTTGTTAAAGACGGACCAAATCAAGCCGCCGCCAAGCGATTTATGGATTGGGCACTCTCAGTCCGCGCACAAAACCTGATGCAGAAGTGGTTTCGGACTCCTTTGAATCCGAACGCCAAAGTAGCCGAAGGCGCGGTCACCGCTGATAAGGTGAAACTGATTGAATTCGACTCTATTTGGGCGGCAAATCACCGGCAGAGATTGGTCGAACGGTGGCGAGAAGTTACAGCACAGTAATCCAATCAGTTCAATGAAACCCCGCCTGAAGAATTGAACGGTTAAGGTCAACAAATGGAATAGGGGGTTGTAACAACAGATAAGGCAGCTAAAACAGCATAACGATGGTGGATTATTTTACGACTTGCTACGGAAGAAGTCAGACTGCGATAGAATTAATTTTAGGGGTATCAGGACAATGGAAGTCGGAACGAACATCAAGATAATCATCGGTATCATTGTTATTCTTGCCCTCGGATTCGCTATCGGATTCATTGCGTTTCAAGTGCTGACAGGTCAACCATCTGACATAGAAAAGGAAAAACAGAGCACCAAGCCAGATACTCGACGAATCACTACGTCTCGTTTGGTCAAGCGCACACCTAGAGCAGTAGCAAAACCCCACCGAGTAGAGACAAACATTGAAACGGAGACACCTTCTATTCCAGAGAGGGTGCCCACTGCTCAGAGCAGCGATTATGAAATTAAGGAATTTTCTGCCTGGCTTTCACTGTCCCTTGAGCGGGAGGATATTATTGAGGAAGCAGAACAAGCGAATTTCAAACCAGAGGAGGAGGCAGGGGATGATCAAACCGATTATGCTCAAGAGCGATCCCGGGTAGAATCCGTTATTTGGGAACAATGGAAAGATGGGCTTGACGGTCAAAATATTGAACGATATATGTCCGCGATATGGGGCGACGATTTCTTCTACATCAGTGACCTTGGCACGCCCGATAATCCTGACGATGATATAGTGTTTCGGGGTGGCTATGAGGAGCGCGAAGGAACATCAAAAATGTTGGCTAGAATGGAACACATTGATTTGAATCTCTCGCAGCATGGTGATATCGAGTTTTTGAACGAGACTCTTGCTATGGCTGACTTTGACTACGGAATGATACTGGTTGAACGTGAGTCGGGAGAATCCTCCTACCCATCAGGACGCATGATTTTCATTCTGGAACGTCGAAAGGATGAATGGCGCATTCTTGAATGGTACGACAAGGCAACACCACATTGAAAGAAAAATCAGATAGAAAACGGTTGCAATTTGAGTCAAAATTACAGAATCAGATTGATATCTCTTTTCTATGTAAAGAGCTCTGCCACGCGGCAACGAAACCCTTTAACAGCGGGATCGCCGGTCAAAGTGTCGTCAATTGTCAAAACACTGATATCCGTGGGGGAGCGGTAGACGGTCACCGTTTGAGAGAATGGTTCGATTGCCCAAACCAGTTGAGTGCCGGCATTAAGGTACTCGAAAGCTTTTTCGTGCACAGCTTGCATAGCATCCGTTTCCGACACAACTTCAATGGCTAAATCGGGAGGAATGGGAAAATTTTGCCACAAGTCATCAGGGATGCGTTCCGAAGCAACAAATGCAACGTCCGGTTTTCTTCCCCTATCTCCTACCGTAAAGACCGTTTCTGCTGTATATAATTTCCCCAACTGATGCTCCTTTACATAATTACCTAATAGAATCAATATCTCGGCTGCGATATCTCCATGAATAATCTTCGCTGCTGCCATCGGAATCAGTTTTCCTTCCACGAATTCGTAGGATTCATAATCCCCTTCCAAAAATTCTGTTAGTGTTGATGGGTGCTCAGTGGCTTGGGTTTCCATGGTGCCTCCTTCACTAGGTAAGGGTGTTATTGAACCGAATAGTATTCTGAAGCTATCGGCGATAGCCCGCCAATTCCTCGAGACGGCGGATGCGTTCGTCCATTGGTGGATGGGTGCTGAAGAGACCCGCTATCCCACCACGTAACGGATTCACAATGAAGAGATGCGACGTGGCCGCATTCGCTCGCATCGGATGCATTTCGACGCCACGCTCAAGTCGACGCAGGGCATTCGCCAATGCCATTGGATCGCCACAGATTTCTGCGCCACCACGGTCTGCCGCGTATTCGCGGGAACGGGAGATTGCGAACTGGATAATCATTGCAGCAATCGGGGCAACTATAATCAGGAACAGCCAACCAATGATTCCACCGCCATCTTCGTCGTCATTTCCGCCAAAACCACCGAATAACGCCGCCCATTGTGCCATGTTCGCAATCATCATGATAGCGCCCGCGATTGTGGCAACAATGCTGCTAATCAGAATGTCACGGTGCCTGATGTGTGCTAGCTCATGTCCAATAACACCTGCCAATTCATCTCGCGATAATAGTCGCATAATCCCGTCTGTCGCCGCAACCGCTGCGTGGCTTGGATTTCTGCCGGTAGCAAACGCATTTGGCATATCGGTCGGAATTGTGTAGACCTGCGGCATCGGCAGACCTGATTTTTCGGTCTGTTGTCTGACAATCTGGTATAATTCACTATTGGGACTGGCTTCTTGTGCTCTGTACATCGACAGAACGATCTTATCGCTGAACCAGTAGGAACCAAAGTTCATGATCCCTGCGAAGATTAGGGCAATTGCCATTCCAACCTCACCGCCCAATATATTGCCAATAAGCATTAGCAAGGCTGTCAGTGCAATCAAGAGTATCCCAGTTTTGAAGATGTTCATTTTGAGTAACCTCCTTGGATTAATTTAACCGTGTATTAGGTATACCGGGCAGTCTACCTGCCTTGTTTGTTAAAATTAACGTATTTGATGAGGCAATTTTCTATCTTCCGTGATTTTTCAATTAAGCCCAGCATATTTCAGATTATGTTTATGGTAGATCTTAGAATCAATTGGACACTATGAACGCGCCCTGATAGATCGGGGTTCGCGGAGTTACGGCACACGGAGTGTGCCTACTACTATTAATGTCTATTTATTTTTAGAATTCACCATATAACCGATGGACCGTTATGGTTAGACGTGCAATTGGCTTTTTAGTGTAGCTATTCTATGCAAATTCGTTCCGGATCCTATGGCAAAAAGAAACGGTTGAATGGTATGTTTATAAACCATATAATTCTGTCTATCGCTACCAGCCCGGAGGATGCGAAGGATTTCATTAAGAATTCTTTGCAATCTGACAGAGCGTTATGATAACATAATGCGCTTTTCAATACGACTGATTTTTCCTAAAGGATATTGCCAACCACCACTAGGGAGATTAGAATGAAAGAAATCAGGATTCGTGATCTGCAGACAGAAGCAAAAGCGTTGCTTGAGATGGAAACTAAGCAGGCAGCCCTCCAATTTCAACAGTATACGACGGAGGAGCAGCTGGCGATCATTGAAACGGTTTCGGATGCGAAAAGCCGCGAGGAACTGTACTACCTCGTCCCTGATTGTACGGAACTGGTTCAACGGAGTCCAACTGAGAATGTGATGCAGATGGCACTCACCCATCTTGGCACTGGACAATCTGCCGGGATTCTATCCGCAGCGTCTTCCGAGCAGCTTGCAGATATTGTCGACCTGATTGCGTACCAGAATGAAAAATTGGATGACACGCGATTTGAAGCATGGCTGCTGGAGATGTTACATGCGGGAGACGAAGTTTTTGAGGAGCTGTTGCGATCTATTGATCCACAACTGCTCGGCGAATTTTTCTTTGATCGGCTAGAACTGGTAACTACAAAATCCAATGTAATTCCTTATCCCGCGTTTTTGGTAGAGGAAGCGATCGTTAGTCCAGAAGATTTAAGTTACGATACTGAGGACACCCAACTGCTAATCGAAATGCTCTATGCCGCGGATGGCAATCTATTCCAATCCCTCATGGAGTATATATTCCTCGAAGATTCAACCGCAATAGATGGTTACGCTAGGGAAATCAAAGCGCGGGCAACCCGAGAAGCATCCAAAGCCCGAATCGAGGAACGAGATCGAGAAAAAGGTGTCACGGAAGAAGATTTGGAGAAGTTGGTAGATCTCGACAGCCCTCAATTGGACGAGGGGCAATCACCTCCAAGGTCTGCCAAAGATGGTCTGACTGAAGATGATTTGGAAAAGTTAGTTGACCTTGATAACCCACAGTTAGACGAGTAAACGAACCGGCGAACTACACCACACACCATGGAAAATACAAACTCCCTTATCGAATATGACCCACGACTGTTCCTGTTCAGAGCATTATCTGAGCTTGGGGAATTGGAGGAGGTCCCAATTGAGCGGATTGACGAACTCAATCGTCAGATTGTTGCAATTATGAATAAACGCTCAGTTATGGAGCCGGTTGACATCTCTAAACTCTCCGAACTGCGAACGGTCGCAAGGGATGTCGTCCTCCGACTCAACCTCGGACTTGAGCATGGTAGCAAGCTCGACCTCATTCGAGCGAGACATCTGCTAGTCCGTAACGACATGATTCGCTTTTATCAGATTGGTAACACGTTGATGACCAAATTGAAGCACGATGCTGAAACTCTGCAACAACGTGCGCGACTGACGATCGCTGAATCGGGAATGGTGCAGATCGGCGGACATCCTGAAGCGGTGATGGAAATGCCACTACTAAGCCAGATTGAGGAAGATTTTCTATCAGCGGTGATAGATGAGACCCTCATTATAGGTGAAGTTGCTCCGGTCATCAGATCAACGGTTGAAAGCAGACAACCGATCGAACAGCTCAACCAAGTTGAAATTGCCGATGGGATGTTGAAAAATTTAGGCTTGCGGTTGGATTATCTACAAACGCTTCCCCTTTACCTTATAGCAAAGGAGAAGGACTTTCGATATGTAGAGAGTATGGAATCGTCAGAAGATCTGGCTGGGAAGATTACGTGCGGAATGATAGTAAATCTGGCAATCGATAGCGGCAGATATTTCTGTGTAACCGCTAATAAGGTTCGCAGTTTCCGCGAGGCGTGTGTCACGGCAGATGAGATCTCCGAAGTAGTAGAGGAGAAACTTCTTGCATGGCTGCTCGAATATTTGGAAACTCACCAGGCAACGGAAGCGGTAATTGATTACGCTTACGATTACTGGATGTATTGGCTTAATCAATTGGGTAGGTATTTACAAGAACCGATAACAGACTGCAATACGTTATACAGTTGGTTTATTCTTTGATAGACAGCCACTAATTAAACGTATTCCGCACACTGAAAGCATCTTATCTTGTTATGCATGAAGCGTGAAACGTAAGACATAAAAAAATCCTTCTTCACGTTTCACGCTGTTGGTTTATCAAGCAGTAACGTTGCATGTATCAAAGGCAGCTTGCATCGCAGCGAGCGGATCGCCTTTCGGGACGAATTCGTGTCCGACGTAAAGGTCGTAGTCTGTCTCGGCGATTGCGCGCATGACAGGCGGATAGTAGATTTCCTGCTCATCGTCGAGGTCCTTGCGCCCCGGATTCCCCGCAGTGTGGAAATGCCCGATGTAATCAATGCTTTCCTGAATCGTCCGGACAAGGTCCCCTTCCATTATCTGCATGTGGTAGATGTCGTAAAGCAGCTGGACACGCGGCGAATTGACGCCTTTGCAAACCTCCACGCCCCAAGGCGTCCGATCGCACTGATAGTCGGGATGATTTACCTTGCTGTTGAGCAGTTCTACGCAAAGGTTAACCCCTTTATCCTCGGCTGCCTTGGCAACGCGCAAAAGTCCTTCGATGGTATTATCCCGCCCCTCCTCCTCTGATTTCCCTTCTCGGTTTCCCGAAAAACAGATGAGACCGGGGATGTCATTGGCGGCAGCAACTTCGAGATTTTCCAGAATCTCCCCCTCAATGCGATCATGGTTTTCGCGCTTGTTGAGACCGTCGGGTAGAGACTGATGCCCAACAATAATAGCGACGCGCATCCCATTTTCGCGCACGAGAGACCAATATTCCTGAGGTGCCATTTCGACGGATGTATAACCGATTCTTGCTGCCTCTCGGATGACCTGTTCAGGGGAGGCATCGTCACGCGTGAAACAGCCATAACAGATTGATTGATTAATTGAACCCATTCCTTTCTCCTTTCGTGTTCCCAACTATAGTCAAGAACAGATCTGAAGGTGTTTGGAAAACAGATCTTACGGCTAACAAGCACCCTCTCACAGATCTACCGCTTTGCCCGTTTCAAACGATGTGCTAGCGGCCATCATAATCCGTTGCGTCTTCAACGCATCGCTATAGGGTGAAAGGATCTTCGACGAATCGCCAGTTTTTACGGCATCGATAAACACCCGGTCTCGATCTTGACCACCATCTTCGGACAGCGATTCTTCCTCACCCTTCCTGTTAACGGAGTTAGGTCCGCCAACAGTTACTACTAGACCCCGACAGATGACCTCAAGTTGTACCCGATTCCAACCCTCCATCGCGCAACACGACACGATATTGGCAATTGCCCCACTCTCGAATTCAATGTTGACCATGCTAAGGTCATCGACATCGTACTGGGGCACATCTGTCATACTTCCGCGGGTCGCAACACCGTGCACCGTCTTGGCATCTCCGAGCAGAAAACGCGCCAGATCGAAGATATGCGTTGTCTGCTCGACATGTTGCCCGCCGGACTGGGCACGGATGCGCCACCAGAGTGTACCGGGCAATCCGCCCATCCAGTATCCCAACGCACCGAGAACTGGCGATTCGTTTTCGAGCAATGACTTCGCATGTTGCGCATTGCCACCATAACGCCAATGGTATCCAACACTGGTGATAACACCGCTCCGCCGGACATCTTCATTGATGATCACCGCCTGCTCTAGGTGTGCAGCAATCGGCTTCTCAATGAACATCGGGATGCCTTGTTCACATGCAATTCGCTCCTGTTCGCCGTGTGCAAAGGGCGGGGTGCAGATATAAACGGCGTCGAGGTCTTCCTTGTCGTACATCTCGCGGAAGTCTGTGTAGACGTTACCCCCATATTCCTCTGCAGCCCCCTGCACACGTTCTTCCGAAACATCGCACATGGCGGTAAATTCTATATCGTCGAAGGTTTGCAGGTTTCTCATGTGAGCGCCTGCCATACCACCTGTTCCAATAAAACCGAGTTTTGCTTTCATGTTTTCTCCTCAAAGAAAGGAATCTGTGACAGACAAATTTCCAGTGCATATAAAAAGAGTGCAAGGTACGGGAATTTGTCTTTTATTTTCAACAGTTTATCAAAAAACGTTCGCTGTATCAACTAGAATTTTCTTATTTTGTCTGAAGTTGAAGGTCCGAGCTACTAGCGTTTTAATGTTAGACTTTTTAACCTTGAATATGCTAGAATATATGAAGATACCTCATTCACGTATTAGGATTAGTAAATAGATGTTAGAATCTGATGAAAACAACCAAAACCGAGAAGTAAGGCGACAGAATATAGGCAGAAAGATCTGGACATCAATGTTAGATGCAGATCTGAACGCCAAATATTGGGGGTATATTGGAAGAAAGCAGTTCAAGAAGAATAAGGTGCTGAAAATTGCTTTGGCTATTGTGTCCGTATCTACAGTCGCCTTTTCACATTTTATAAATAGTTACTTAAAGGTACCATGGCAACTCATAGTTGCTGTCGCAGCGGTTATAGCATATATACTTCCCATCCTAAACTGGGAACAAAATTTAAAAGATCTTTCAACTCTAACAAGGTTGTACACAGAACTTCAATATGAATTTGAGGATTTATGGGCTGATATTGAGGCAAACGACGAAAATTTAGATTTACATACAATTGCAGAAGGATACAACCGTGTACGTCAAAAACAAAAGAATGTGCTTTTGGTTCTTCAGTCGTTCGGTCTTCCAGATGATGAGGATTTAATAGAAGCATGTTATCGCGAAGTGCTCTCCTCTAGAGGCCTATACGAGAATCAAAATTAAAAAGGAGGTAGAAATGAGCAACAAAAAGCGTTCCTCAGTCTCGAAAGGAAAAGATGCTAAAACCAATGCCTATAGAGCCCATTTCGAGAAAAATTACGTTAAAGCTCGTAACCCATGGCCAGATCCGTTTGCCTCAAGCAAGCAAACACAGCGTCAACAAGCCCATAATCAAAAGACAACCGCAACGGCCAGTGATAATAGCCAACAATCAAGGGCGAAAAGTGATCATCAGAATAAGACACGCAAGTGATTGACAGGAACTAACCGCAGAAGCAGGTAAAGCATAATCACAGTTCAAACAAAAAAGGGCAACCACAAGAGGTTGCCCTTTTTCATTTGATATTTGGGTGAAATAGTAGGAAACCAATTCCTCTTAGCCCATCAGTTTTCCGAGCGAGGCTCTAGACAGTTCGTATAAGGGATTCCAGTAGATACCGAGGAGGAGGGTTGGAACAACAAAAACAAGGAGCAGGACAAGACTACCGGGCGAGAACGAGAGGGATTCGGTGTCATCGGACGTTTCAAGGAACATCGCTTTGACGATGCGTACATAGTAGTAAAGTGCCACGACGCTGTTGAGCAAGCCGATGATTGCCAGCCAGTAGAGCTGCTCTTTGATGACAGCAGCAAACAGAATCCATTTCCCCGCAAAGCCGGCAAGGGGCGGCAGCCCAGTCAAGGAAAACAGGAAGATCGCCATTGACACTGCGATGAGCGGTGCACGGGACACCAGCCCACGGTAACCGTCAATCGTTTCACTACCAACCTCGTTTGCAATGAGAATAACGACGAAGAACGCTCCCAAGTTCATAAACAGGTAGATAATCAGATAGATAAGAATCGCTTGAAGTCCTTCGCTCGTAAGCAAAACCCCTCCCATGAGCAGGAATCCACCGTGCGAAATACTTGAGTAGGCGAGGAGGCGTTTCACATTTTGCTGTGGGAGTGCAGCAAGATTGCCAACGGTCATAGTTAGGGCAGAAACGACTGCCAACATCAGTGACCAATCAACTGAAGCATCTGCTGATTTGAGACCTGAATAGAAAAGACGAATGAACAACGCGAAGCCGGCTGATTTGGAGGCGACAGATAGAAACGCTGTGATTGGAATTGGGGCACCTTCGTAGACATCAGGGGACCACATGTGGAAAGGCACGGAGGCGATCTTGTAACCGACACCCGCAAGGATAAACGTGATCGACAGCAGGACAGCTAGCGGATAGACATCGCCCTGACTGAACATCTCTCCAAGCCGGCTGCTAATTAGCACGATATCTCCTGTACCTGTCAAACCAAACAGAAGAGAGATACCAAACAGCATCGTTCCTGACGATATCGCGCCAAATGTGATGTATTTGAATGCTGCTTCGCTTGAACGGGGGCTATGCGTCAAGAATCCAGCGAGGATGTAGGAGGTCAAGCTGACAGTTTCGAGGGAGAGGTAGATCATCAGGAGATGGGTTGACGATGCCATCAGATACATGCCCAACGTCACTGCAAGCAGAAGCGCGTAGTATTCGCCCTTTGTCTCCGGATCGAGTTCAGTAGAACGGATCGAAAATAGAATCGTTGCAGCGGTAGCAACCGAGATAATAACTTTGAAGAACATCGCGAAACTATCGAGGCGGATCATGCCGAGGAACAGGGATCGGTCTCCGGATCCAATCACAATTGCTGCTATCACCGCTACCACAAGTCCGACAAGCGATAGATAGGCAGCAGTGTCACTACCTCTTTTTTTCGATGCCAGATCATATAAGATGACCATTACCGCAAAGGCAACTAAAATGATTTCTGGTATAAAGTAAGGAATACTTGCAATGTTTGGCAATGAACTCTCCCCTTATTGTACAAGCGGCAATATGCTCACAGCTTCCCTAAACATATCAATGGCGATTGAGGGCCAAATGCCCAGTACAATCGTAAGGATGCCTAACGGAACCAATGTTGCGATTTCACGTCCATTGATTTCGGTGATACTTTCGTATTTCGGATTCAACTCTCCGAGAAAAACGCGCTGTAACGTCCAGAGGAAGTAAGCCGCACCAACAACAATACCTGCGGTTGACAGGATTGTTAGCACCTTGAATTTGCTGTATGCTCCCAGCAGAGACAACGCCTCCCCGACGAAACCGCTGAGTCCCGGTAAGCCCAAGGACGCCATAAACGCCAATGTCGTTAGGCCGGTGTATATCGGCATTTTACTGCCGAGTCCACCAAAGCCATTGATTTCGCGGTGGTGGGCTCGGTCATAGACAACACCAACCAAGAGGAACAGCATCGCGCTAATCACGCCGTGGTTGAACATCTGAAGGATAGCACCGGTTAGTCCGCTCTCATTCCGCGCTGCAAGCCCTATCAGGACAAACCCCATGTGACCAATACTGGAGTAGGCAACCAGCTTCTTAAAGTCGGTCTGTGCCAACGCACAGAGTGAACCGTAGACGATGTTGATAAAGCCGAGGATTGCCAACGAATTGCCCCAGGTCCCTTTGCCGTTGCAGAAGAAGTCCATCCCTTCAGGCAGCATCGCAAAGTTGATACGAACCAGCCCATAGGTCCCCATCTTCAAAAGGATCCCTGCAAGGATGACGCTAATTGCCGTGGGTGCCTCTACGTGAGCGTCGGGCAGCCATGTGTGGAAGGGGAAGATAGGCACTTTAACCGCAAAGCCGATGAAGAAACCGAGAAACGCCCATATCTGGAATGTGGGATCTGCGAGCGCGTGGCCCGGGGTCTTCGCTAGTTCAATCAGCGTTGGAATATCGAACGTACCTCCCTTGAGATAAACGGCAATCATGGCGATAAGCATCAGCACACTACCGAAGAGGGTATACAGGAAGAACTTAATTGCTGCATACTCGCGCCTCTCTCCGCCCCATATCCCGATCAGGAAGTACATCGGGAGTAGTGTAACCTCAAAGAAGACGTAGAATAGGAACATATCCAGGGCGCAGAAGAAACCGATCATACCTGTTTCCAAAAGCAGAAACAGCGCGAGGTAGGCTTTGATCCCTTTGTCGATTTTCCACGATGCGAGAACGCATATCGGACCTAGCAGTGCTGTCAAGAGCACCAATGTAACGCTTAGTCCATCAATCCCGACGTGGTAGCGGATATTGAATGCCTGAATCCACATCATGTCTTCTTCATACTGATGCCCCGACACGGATCGATCATAATCGATAAAAAGAAATACCGCAATCAGCAGCGGGATCAGTGTGACAATAAACGTCACACGCTTGGCGAGCTCCTCCTGTTCTCGCCGAATAGCAAACAGAACCACAAGCATCCCTAGCAGGGGGATAAAAATCATCAACGATAACATCCAGTGAAATCCTCCTAAAAGTTGATTCAAGGTTTATTTAGTCAACGCCCGTATTCCTAAACTGATAAACGCATTAGTTCGACCGCTTATTTAAGCTATAATAGCGCAACTTGCTCCTTGTCGCGCCGTTGGGACTTGGGGTTGTAGCGATCCTCATTCTTGCTATACACATTGCGCTCCTCTGGAGCGCACAGATTGACTCTATCACCGTTCTATAGACATATCGCTCCTCTGGAGCGAAAGGCAGAGGTCTTCAGTTTTAACAAAAAACCGATGGATTCTAAATAACCACAACTTGCGTTAGAATAAAGCACGGAAAATCAAAATTAGCAGCACAACACCGCCCAAAACCGCTAGCAGATAATTTTGGATCATGCCTGTTTGAACCCGCCTAACCCTACCACCGATTGACCAAGTAACTCGGGCGACCAAATTGACCAGTCCATCAACAAAGGTGTTATCAAACCATCCTGCAACTCGAGCGCAACCTGCCTGTACAGCGACACCGACTCCATTGACAATTCCATCAACGAAACGCAAATCGAAGAGTCCGAGCACTTTTGAAGCTGCGACAGTAAGTGCGACGAGCACACCGTCGTAAAATTCATCAAAATAATATTTGTTCCATAGCAGCGCGTAAATTGGCCGCAGCCTTGCTGCAACGGCTTCGGCAGAAAACTTCTTCCAATAATAGAAAAGCGCGGATAACCCGATACCGATAATGACGATTACGAATGATAGTGGCACGACAATGTTATGCGCCTTATCGTGGTCAGGGTCATGATGTCCTGCTGCATCGTCATGGTGTGCATCTTCTGCGGCGTGTGCATCAGAAAGCCCCAGCTGTGCGTGTAAGACACCTTGATTTGAATTGTGCATTGCATGTTTGGGCGCATGGATGTGAGGTTGTTCTGGCTGTTTCACATATTTTTCAAACGACCATTTGTTAACGATTGGAAAACTGAGAACTGCTAAAATAACCAGTGGGATTGCCATCTTCAGAGGCGATTCGTGCGCACCATCGTGCATTTCTTGATTGCGCGGTTCCCCGGTAAAAGTCATAAAGATAAGGCGGAACATATAAAATGCGGTGATAACCGCTGCGAGTGCTGCCATAGCAAACAAAATATAGTGATGAACCGAACCCCAAGAGATTGCCCTGTAGAGAACTTCGACGAGGACAGCGTCTTTGCTCCAGAATCCTGAAAAGATATAAGGCACACCGGCGATTGACAAAGTTGCAATCAACATGGTTACGAAGGTGATGGGCATCTTGTGTCGCAGCCCGCCCATGTGGCGCATATCCTGCGCGGGGTCAATGCCGTGACTATCGAATGCTGCGTCGCCATCATGGGCATGTGCGTGGTCGTCGTCGTGCGCGTGGTGGGCGGCATGGAAAGCGTGGATGACGCTGCCGGATCCGAGGAACAGTAGGGCTTTGAAAAATGCGTGTGTTGTGAGGTGGAAAAGCCCAGCGATATAACTTCCCGCTCCGATTGCCAACATCATATATCCCAACTGGCTGATGGTCGAGTATGCAAGGACCCGCTTGATGTCAAACCGAACGATGGCGATCGTTGCTGCGACTAACGCCGTGATGCCTCCAACATACGCAATAACTAGTGATGAATCAGCAGTCAGGATTGGGAACATTCGTGCGGTAAGATAAACCCCTGCAGCGACCATCGTTGCAGCGTGAATTAAGGCACTGACAGGAGTGGGACCTTCCATTGCATCGGGAAGCCACGTGTGCAGCGGGATTTGCGCCGATTTGCCAACTGCACCGCAAAAGATTAGTACACCGGCAATCGATAACCAAGTCATGTCCCCGGTGGTTAGGTTACTGGCAAGTGCGAAAATACCCTCATCGCCGTAAAGTGACAATGTGCGGAATTTGGTGAAAAGCATCATCATGCCGATGAACATCCCGACATCCCCGACGCGGGTTGTCATGAACGCTTTTTTGCAGGCATTTGCTGGAGCATCTTGTTCAAACCAGAATCCAATGAGTAGATAAGAGCAGACACCGACAAGTTCCCAGCCGATATAGATACCGAGCAGGTTGTCAGAAACAACCAAGAAGAGCATGGAGAAAGAGAATAACGACAGGAAAGCAAAGAAGCGAGGATAGCGGGGATCGCCGTGCATGTATCCGATCGAAAAGATATGCACAAGGCTACTGACAATCGTGACGACGAGGAGCATAACGGCGGTCACGCTGTCAAAGAGGAACCCCATTGAAAAATTGACCGAGCCAAGCGGCAGCCATGTGAGCGAATGTATCTCTGCCCCATCGTGCGAAAACTTATCTGGATTATTGATAACGTTTGTAAACAGGAGAACGGAGCAGACAAATGCCACAATCATTGCTGCGGTTGAGACTAGATCTTGGCGGCGGTAATTGCGTCCGGTCAGCGATAGGAGCCCGAAAAACGCAAACGCTGCAAGGGGGGCAAGCAAAATGATACTAATAAGAGGTACAATAGGCATATAATAATCTCCTACATGGAGTTACTTACTCTATTTCTGAAATAATATGATTGGGATCACGGGGTCTTAATTTTTCTGTGGTACAATCTACAAGGAGATCCAGTTCTTCAAGGACAATTGCTCCGATGAGTGCCGAATCTCGGTTGGACTTAACACTTGCGCGAAAAGTTGCTTCACGCCCCAAAAGTTCTACCAGAACATCAGTCACTAGCTTCCGTGTGGCTATGCTCCATCAGCATAACGAACTTGTATTTCATCAACTTCGCGCACGCCTAGTTCCGTTGCTACATGTTCGGGGATTACCAGTCGTACTGCCCCTGTATCCACTACACCCGGAATTTTGGTTTGACGGACCTGATCGGGCGCGAGAAGACCACGATGTACAAGAATAGCATCAGCACTATTTGCTAACTTGAGTTCCACGGCAAAACGTCCCATTTTGTCATCTCCTAATATTGGGCACCGGAAACTATCCCTTCAAAGTGTCGGTCTCGTCGGGGCTGATGGTACTGAACTCTCTATAAATTGCCAAAATAATGGCTAAAAAGACAGCGGCTTCTGCGGCGGCAAGGACGATACCAAAAAGCGCGATGATCTGACCGCTGATATCATCAGGTGGTGTCACGTAGCGCGAAAAGGCAGCAAAATTGAGGTTACAGGAGTTAAGAATTAATTCGATTCCCATCAGGATGCTGATGGCGTTTCTGCGCGTCAAAACACAAAAGATTCCAAGACAGAATAGTATAATGCTGATAACAAGATAGCTCTGCAAACTCATTCGTCCCTGACCTCCTTACGAGAAATAAGTGCGGCACCAATCAACGCAACTAGCAACAGAATCGACGCGATCTCAAATGGCAATAGGTACTCTTGCTGCATAATCATCTCGCCAATTTTCCGAGTGGTTGGTTCCTGCGATGCACCTACGTCTACGTTTTCCCACTGTGGCGTATTTGTAATGACACTCAGAAGCAAGCCGAAGAGAATCAGCGATACGATTCCTCCCCAGAACATCTGTCCACGTTCAAGTTTTAGTTTTAAGTCCAAGCTGCCGCTTGTCATCATAACGCCAAATAGGATTAGCACCAAAATACCGCCGACATAGACTATCACTTGGGTCGCGGCAAGGAAATCCGCCTGTAAGAATACATAAAGCCCTGCAACACTAAATAGGGTAACCATCAGTGAAAAAGCAGCATAGACGATATTTTTTATCGTCACGACAATAACTGCGGATCCGATGGTCAGCAGGGCGAAAAGGTAGAATACCAATTGTTGAGGATTAAATTCCATAAGTGTACTCAATTTTGGGTTTGAGGTCTTACGCCGCAGTGTACCGGATTCAGATTAGGTTCTGTTGACATTTCATCGTCGCGATTCGGAGATCGCTCCTACAGAGTATGCTGTTCCTAATCTGCGGCTTCTGCTTCAGTGGATTCATCAGCCGGTTGTTCATACATCTCTGGCTTCGCAAATTCGTAAATTAGGTCTGTCCGATCGAAGGTTGAGTATTCAACCCCATCGCTAAGATTATCGAACATAATCAGGCATTCCGTCGGACAAACTTCGGTGCAAAGTCCACAGTACATACAGAGCGACATATCAATATCAAACTGATCGAGGTAGAAAATCACAGGTTTTCGTTCAACGATATTAGCAATTTCTTCGCTCGAAACATTGACCGTTCTTTCATCGCGTGTGTTAATTGTAACAGTTGTATTGGATGCTGGTTTCTCGTCTCCCTCAATATTACCGACAATCTCCGTCCTATCTTTCAGATGGACCACGTTCATACTATCCCAAAGTCGCTCGCCTTTGGGCAGTTTTTGGGTGGTGATGGTAATGCAATCAACCGGACAGATCATCTCGCATTTTTTACAGCCGATGCAGTCCTCGATGCGGTTGTGTAGCTTACCTCGATACCCTTTGGGGATCTCGCGAATATTTTTCTTCTGCTCAAAGGAGCGGTCATAAGGGTATTGGTGGGTGACAGAGGGTTGCAAAAATTGTTTGAAGGTGATACGCATACCGACGAGTGCTGTATAAACCCCCAAATAGATATTTGACAAATAGTGACGCATGATAAAAACCTCCTCAGAGGTAAATTTGTGTGTCGTTGGCTTTTCTATGTTGTTGCAGAAACTTGCCTCTCCGCCGAGCTTGACGGCGGTTCAGGTCCCTTAGACAGACTTTTACCTAGCACGCCGAACGTGAAAATGAGTCCGAGTATAATAACAGCAATACTAATAATAATACTTAACATCGAATCTTTCGGGAAAATTAGTGCCCAGATTCCGACACCTAGGATATTGAAAAATGAAATGGGTATAAAATACTTCCAACAGAGGTTCATCAGCTGATCCACACGCAGGCGCGGCAGCGTCCAGCGCAGCCACATCATGATGAACACCAAGAACAGCGTTTTGATAACGACACCCAAGAGTCCACCGAGGGTAATCGCTCTCAGGACAAAGCCGAGGATGCCGGCTTGAGGTAACATCTCTGCGGGAACAATTCCGTGCCAACCGCCGAGGAATAGCGTTGCAGCGATTGCGCTGACTGCAAACATATTTGCGTATTCCGCAATGAAGAACAATGCAAAGCGCATACCGCTATACTCGGTATGGAAGCCAGCGACCAATTCAGATTCTGCTTCAGGCAGGTCAAACGGGGTGCGGTTGACTTCGGCAATCGCTGATATAAAGAAAACGAAAAATGCAATGAAGGTGAACGGCGTCCGAAAAACTAGCCAATTCGCTATCCCGTCTTGTCCTTTGACAATTTCCTGCATATTCAGGGACTGGGTCAGCATAACCACTGTCAAAATGCCAAGACCAATCGGAATTTCATAGCTAACGATTTGTGCAGCAGATCGCATAGCCCCAAGCAATGACCATTTGCTATTGGAAGCCCAACCCGCCATAATCACGCCCATCACAATGACGGAGGAGATCGCCATAATATAAAAGATACCGATGTTTAATTCACTCACCAGAATGGATTGACCAAACGGGATTGCGGCAAATACGGCAAAGGAGCAGGCGAAGATAATGTATGGGGAAACCACAAATAGGAATTTATCCCCCTCTCGCGGGATGTGGTCTTCTTTGAAGATGAGCTTGACCCCATCGGCTAAGGTTTGGAGGATACCGTGCGGTCCGACTCGCATCGGTCCAACCCGATCTTGGATATGGGCGGAAACTTTCCTTTCTGCTAGGACAAGACCGAGCGGGAGTAGGGGAACAACGGCGACAAAAATAACGCAACATGCGAGCATAATCACCAATTCGCCGAGCGGCGCGGGGAGATGCCCCAAAATTGGCGCGTGCTCTTGGACAAACCTTTGCGCCCAACTCTCGGAGGATTGGACAAAAAATTGATATAAGTTTTCAACCCCGATTCCATCGGGATTCAAAGCAACTTGTAAACCGAGTGGCATTCAAACTCCTTATCCGTCAAACATGATTCGTAAAGGTAAACATCGAATCTAGCGATCAACCTCTCCCATGACAATATCAATGCTGCCAATGATTGCAATAATATCAGCGACCATTAAACCGCGACTCAACTCTTGCAAGGCGCTCAACGCTGTAAAGCAGGGCGATTTGGCTTTGACACGCACAGGCTTGGGTGTCCCATCACTCACGATGTAGAAACCGAGTTCTCCACGCGGCGCTTCACTCCGGGAAAAGATTTCGCCCTTGGGCGGACGCACCGCTTTAAGTTCAGCCTGAACGGGACCATCGGGGAGACCGGACTCAAGGATCTGCCGAATGATTCGTACCGACTCCTTCATCTCATCCATCCGGACTTTATAGCGGTTCCAGCAATCGCCCGCGACCACGCCAAACTCCGGAATATCTCTGCCCACTGGAACATCAAAGTCAAATCGGTCATAGATGGAGTATGGTTCATCTTTGCGCAGATCCCACTGCAGCCCTGCACCACGGAGGTTGGGACCTGTAATGCCGTAGTTAATCGCCATTTCCGCATCCATGACAGCAACATCTGCCGTGCGCTCAATGAAGATGCGGTTGGCGGTGAGTAGCGAGTTGTACACATCAATCTGCGGCTCGAAATAGTCGATAAATTCCTTAACCTCATCCATAAAGCCGGGCGGTGTATCCCTTGAGACTCCGCCGACACGGATATAATTGTACGTCAATCGTGCGCCGCAAATCTTTTCAAAAAGCAGGAGGATCTTCTCGCGGTCTCTGAAGGCGTAAAGGAACGGGGTGAACGCACCGATGTCCATGCCGTAGGTGCCGAAAGACAGAAGATGGCTCCCGATCCGATTCAGCTCACCGATGAGGATACGCAGGTATTCCCCGCGTTCAGGGACGCCGGGAAATTTCCCCTCCTCCTTCATCATTAGCTCCTCAACCGCCAGACAGAATCCCCAGTTCATATTCATCGCTGCGATATAATCCATCCGGTCGGTAAACGGGATAATCTGCTGATAATTCAGATTCTCGGAATGTTTTTCAAAGCAGCGGTGTAGGTATCCAAGGTGTGGGATCGCATCTCGGACGATTTCCCCGTCCAGTTTCAACTCAAGCCTTAACACGCCATGGGTGCTTGGGTGCTGCGGTCCCATGCTAACAATCATCTCATCTGTAAATGGCTTCAGTTCAATAAATTTGCTGTCCTGTTGTGGTGCTGCCATGATGAAGTTCCTTACTTTTCTGAATAGTGAGGATTTACCTTTTTAATCAAGTCGGTAGAATACTCTGGCTCATCTTCCCCGTACCCGTCTTCTAAGCCTTGAATTGATACATTTAACCAAGCTTCACGCTCATCATTTAGTTCATCCAAGCGAATCTGTTTTCCGTTGTTCTTTCCCAGTTTTTTTGATTTAACGCAAGTTGCTAGACCATGTGTAGATCGGATTTTCATATCCGACACCTATCAGAAATAACCAAATTTACGATACACATGTCGCCCCTCTGGGGCTTTATAGGTCGGGCAAGATGCCGGATAAGGCCCATCGTATCAGTTACATAGTGTTTCATCGTGTTATTTTCGTATCAAGATGGTGCCAAATTTCTTTCCGCGCCTCTTGAATTTCTTTATCAGTCGGTTCAAAACCTTCCCATAGACCACCCAGTTTGACTATATTTTTTCCTGCACAAGGTTGATATTCACCCTTTAAGGAGGTAACAAAATCAACAACTACGGCTAGTTTTTCTTTTGGCAATTCTTTAATCGTATTAATAATTTGTTGTTGATACTGTTCTGACAACGCCATCGTTTTTGCTCCCTCTCTACGCGCATCAATAAGGCACTCGCATCCCTCGATAAAACTCAGGTTCTGTATAGTCCTTACGCATCGGGTAGCCTTCCCAATCGTCTGGAAGCAGGATTCGCCGCAAATCACTGTGGCCGTCGAAAATAATCCCGAACAGATCGTACGCCTCTCGCTCATGCCAGTTGGCGGTTCTCCAAATATGTTCAACGGTAGCAACGTGGGGTTCTTCTTCTTTGGGGAGGACAATTTTCAGGACAAGTTTGTGGCGGTGGGTCATTGAGTAGAGGTGATACACAACGTAATAGTTGGGGTCTTTCGCTCCGAGATCCACTCCGCTCAAACACATCAAGAAATCGAAAGTTAATTCCTCATCTTCGGCGAGGTACTGTGAGACATCGGCGATTGACTCGGTGGCAACGACAATAAAGGGATCCGCAATGTCTTCTTCAAACGAGACGATTGATTCTCCAAATTTATCTTTTAGGTTTTCGTAAATTTCTTGTGGTGTCACGGAAAAGTATCAACGCTTTTGGAGCACTACCAACAACGTTGTAATTCCTCCTTTAAAATTTGAACCTGTGTTAGTTCACTGGTTCATTTAATGAACTATAGTAGATTTTGCTAAAGTTCAGACAATTTTCCGTAGGTTGGATTGAACGGAAGCCCACAGCCAAACGGTATCAACATAAACAGACCTACCCTTTCGGAGATACGGTTGTTGTCGAGTATGGAAACTCGACCTACAAGCTTATTTTTAGAATTCACCATAAATGGAACTTACGCAGTTGAACGGTAAAATCCAATCCCTTCCGCTATGCCGAACCTACCCCTCCGTTTCAATGATTCACCGACACAGTTCGTCAATTTGTCAGGGCCCTGTCAGGTCTAAAAAAAAAAATCAGCCCCATATCGGGGGTTCATCTTTGTTGGATGTCTCTTTGAACCCTGATGGGGCCTAGCTTCAGGGTGTTTGTAGATTTGTACTGCTCAACAAAAAGGGCGTGTAGATGGCTTTTTGACCTGACATATACGCACTACTTATGAACCGTTTTTCACTGAAATGGCATCATAATCTCGCCAAATGTCAGGGATTTGTCAGGGCACTGACAGGTCAAAACTCTGGCGTATGTTCTGCAGAATTTAACCGGCGGCTTCTTCTTGTTCTTCGTGTTCTTCCTGTGCGGCTTTGGCTTCAGCCATTGCCTCTGCATTGTTATCTAAGTCTGTCTTGGTAAAGAGTTTCTTCAGGAAAGGCACACTTGTTCGTTTTGCAACCGTCTGCGTTTTAATCTTCTCCTGCAGCTTCATCAAGCCTTCCAGCACAGCCTCCGGACGGGGCGGACAACCGGGAACGTAGACATCAACGGGAATAATTCGGTCTACGCCTTTGAGGACGTGATAACCGTGCTGCCAGTAAGGACCACCACTTGTGGCGCAACTTCCCATGGAGATAACATATTTCGGTTCGGGCATCTGCTCATAGAGGCGTTTAATCCGAGTCGCCATTTTTAGGGTTACTGTCCCCGAAACGATAATCAGATCAGATTGACGAGGCGTTGCACGCGGGACTCCTGCGCCGAAGCGGTCTAAATCATAATTTGAAGCGGCGGTTGCCATAAACTCAATGGCGCAGCAAGCGAGTCCAAAGGTCATGGGCCACAAAGAAGATGCCCGCGCCCAGTTGGCGACAGCGTCAATAGAGGTAACGATGATATTCTTGTCCAACTTCTCCTCGATTATCATTGTTCAATTTCCTCCCTTACAGACTGAATCGAGCGGATCCATTGGAGGTCTCCTTTTACCCAAACATAGGCAAGACCGACCAACAGCATGAAGATGAAAATCAGCATTTCGACAAATGCGAGTAGCCCGATTTCACGGAAAACGACACCCCACGGAAATAGGAACACAATCTCAACATCGAAGATTAAAAAAATAAGCGCGATGACGTAAAAGCGGGCGTTAAATTTAATACGAGTATCACCAACCGGATCTTCTCCGCACTCGTAAGGCATATACTTTTCGTCGGTGAAAAGTCGGGTCTGGAGCAAGCGAGAGACGGCGAGGTTAAGTGTGACGAATAAACACCCAACAACCAAAAAGAGTAGTACATTCGCAAAATTAAAAAGCATTTGTTCCACAGGGCAAATCCTCTTGTATTTTCACTTTGGGTCGAGAATTTGTCTTGTCCTTTCAGGCGAGTTTGTGAAATTTATCACAAACTTGGAGGTAAAAAGAGTCGGTTCAAACCGTACAATCTACATAATCATAGTTAATAACTGTGTTCGGAGCATAATTATATATCAGATCTTGATTATTTGCAACAAAAAACCTGATAGACAGATGCCTGCAAAGGCTGCGACCTTTTTCCGCTTCATCCCCCATCAATACTGGGATTGAACAAAGTTGGCAAATCAATTGGTCAATTCTAAATTTGAAATGGTCACGGAATTCCGTAACCTGATTGAGCCAGTTCATGTTACATGAACGCAACGTTAAAGGTTCATTAAGAAAATCGATTCTGACAACCAAAGTGAGAGTTGTGGCATGTTTTCTATGCGTGAGGATTTTCTAACGAAAGCATAGATTTCTTTTCAAAGATAGGTTATAATAACAATTTTTGAAGTCATCATTAAAAGTGAAGCGTGAAACGTGCAAACAGGTAGGAAGGTCCTTCTCACCAACTCGCACCAAAGGTTATTAACACAAGGAGAATCAATTTATGCAAGGTGGAGATATTCTTATTGAATGTTTGAAAGCGCAGGGAGTACGCTGCGTTTTCGGTATGCCCGGAACACAGAACATACAGATTTACGACTCGCTCCTTCGTCGCGGAGTAGGGACCGTTGATCACTATCTCGTCCGTCATGAATATGCTTCGACGCAGATGGCGGATGGCTACGCACGTTCTACCGGAGAGGTCGGTGTTGCATTGACAGTTCCGGGACCTGGGGCAAGCAATGCATCGACGGGAATTGTGGAAGCATATACAGATTGTGTTCCTGTGTTGTTGATCACTGGACAGAGTGACTCTGAATTTTACGCACGAGATCCGAGCAAGATGTTTCACGGTTTGGATCAGATGAGTTTCTTTGAATCTGTCACCAAGTATTGTGCTATCGCAGAGACGATAGAAGAGATCCCCAAAGTTGTTGAGAATGCGTTCCGCGCTATGCGATCAGGGCGTCCTGGACCTGTTGTGTTGGAATTTCCGATGGATGTGGTTACTGGTGAGGGAGAAGTGACCATCCCACCCCGTGTTGAACGCCAGCCCGCCCCCCCACCCAATCCTGCCGATCTAAAATCCGCAGTGGAATCCCTAAGAAACGCAGAGAGGCCGGTCCTGTTTGTAGGGGCAGCGGTCATCCACTCTGACGCCCGTGAAGAATTGCAGCAACTCGCTGAGAAATTGAACGCCCCGGTTGTAGTGGCACGATGCGCAAAGGGTGCTTTGCCCGAAGATCACCCCCTCGCATTGCAGATTGTTTACGGTTATCCGGGGTATCAAGCAATGCAAATTGCGGATTGCACACTTGCTGTCGGTCCCCGTTTCACATCAATTGATACGCGGACTTGGAGTTTTAGCCCGCCACGTCCATTGATCCAACTTGATGAGGATGCGAAGGAAATTGGACGAGAGTATCCGTGCGACGTTGGTGTTGTCGGCGATCTTAAATTGACCCTGCAAGCGTTGATTGAAGAAGTCGATGGAGGCAACAAGTCATGGACGCAGCCGTTGAGCAGGATTCGAGAGAGATTTGCCGCTCAACCGCCCTTGCCCCTGTTGCCAGAGATACGAGAGGTGCTTCCAGACGATGGAATCCTCTCCGTCGATGTTCATGGCATTGGCTACGCTTCGTTCGCTGAATACCCGGTGTTGGATCCGAAAACTTTCCTTTATCCAAACATCGGTGTCGCGCTCGGCTACGCGTTCCCTGCAGCACTCGGCGCGAAGGTTGCCAATCCGGACAAGCCAGTTGTGTGCTTCAGCGGAGATGGCGGATTCATGATGGGCTCCCCAGAATTAGCCACCGCGATGATGTATGGTATCAATGTCGTAACGATCGTCGTGAATGATGGCGCACTAAGTGCAATCAAAGGATCTCAGCAAAAGGGCTGCAACGGACGCACCATTGATACTGACCTGAGCAACCCGGATTTCATTCAGTTTGCCAAATCCTTCGGTGCTTACGCCGTGCGAGTTGATGAGATAGCCGACTTCAAGGGCGTTTTACAAGATGCACTCGCTGCAGACTGTCCTGCTCTCATTGAGGTGTCCATGGCGGATCGGCAGGACGAGATCATTGGTATGATTGGTTGGCTGCAGTCGGATCCGCTGCGAAGAGGATGATGCATGATGAAAATTCGTGCCTTGTTGTTCGATTTTGGTGGCACACTCGATGGCAATGGCGTCCATTGGCGAGACCGAACATACCGTTTCCTTAAGCAGGTGTATCCAGAGGTTGACCGAGAGACGTTTGATCGGGTGGATCGTGCCGCGGTTGATAGACTCATCAACAGCGGGAGTGCTCCTCAGCTTTCATTGCGCGAAACGATGGATGTCATCGCCACCGGCATCTACGACGCGCTCGGCTTAGATCCGGCGGTTAAAGACCGCTATGTAAACTTTTTCTGCGATGATGCGAAGGCAAATCTTGACAAGAACAGGCAGTGGATCGCCACACTTCGAGATCGATACCGGCTCGGCGTTATTAGCAACAATTTTGGAAACACAAAAGGCTGGTGCGACGAATACAACCTCTCACCTTTGCTCGATATCGTGGTCGATTCAACGGTTGTTGGCGTATCGAAACCGGAAGCGGGCATATTCCATGCGGCTTTGACGGGAATAAGCACTTTGCCTGAAGAAGCGATCTATGTCGGAGATACATATTCAGACGATGTGGTCGGAGCAAAAGGTGTGGGGATGTGGACTGCTTGGCTAGTGGGTGAGGAAGACAAGGTATGTCCCGACGTATCAATCGTTGATGTTCAACTCACGGACCTTCGGGAACTTCAAGGCTTTTTGGAATCGGAGAATCAAACGTGAAAAATTGAATTCTTGTTAAGATTATATTAAGAGAGGCTTACAGTCATTCGATCTCTAAACCTCACTCACCCGCCTGCGTCTACCTATGCACAGAACGAATCCCTAGTAGAAGATTGGGAAAATTAAGGGGTATCAAAAAATGCGCAATGCGGTGGGGAAATCATTAGTACAACAGATGCGTGATTCAGACATAATCTCCGAAGATGAACATCAACAGGTTCTTGAAGAAATTGAAACAACAGGTGTTACCCATACCCAAGCCCTCTCAAAGTTCGTGGACTCCAAGTCTCTTGCGCTTGCAAAAAAAGCACTTGAGTATGGAGTGCCATGCACTCTGCTTGCAGATGTTACTCCTGAGAGTGAAATAACTGAGCGGGTTTCAGCGAGTTTTGCTTACCGGAACAAGGTCTTGCCAATTCGCCTGAGTGAAGGAACACTTACGGTTGCGATGGCGGATGTCTTGGATATCCGGTTAATTGATGAGATGCGGTTGGTTACGGAATGTGAGATTGAACCGGTGCTTGCGGACGACGGGGACATCGAGGCGGCTATCATCCGTGCCTACGGCAAGACCGCCGCTGCTATTCTCAGCGAAGGCATCAAGGGACCCGTTGGTGCTGTCGCCACGCTTGAACGCGAGACGATTGACGATTTCGGCATCAGCGAACAAGACTTAAGCCAAGATCCGACGGTCATCAATGCCGTGGATCAGATTATCATTGACGCTGTCCGCATCGGTGCCAGTGATATCCATATAGAACCCTTCCCCGGTGAGCTCAAAATCCGTTACCGCATTGACGGTGTTTTGGAAGATCAGCCCAACCCCCCGCCCCATCTCCAAGCCGCAATTACCTCCCGTATCAAGATTATGGCGAGCATGAACGTCGCCGAACGGCGTCGTCCCTTAGACGGCAAGATCGGCGTGACCGTTCAGAGCGTAGGCAACCGCCAGATCGACCTTCGTGTGTCAACCGTACCGACCGTACACGGCGAAAGTGTCGTCCTCCGAATCCTCGACAAGCAATCCATCTCATTCGGTTTAGAGCAGCTCGGTCTGTTAGAGGATAATCTAGATCAGTTCTACCGAATGATTCAGAAACCGCACGGCATTATCTTGGCAACAGGACCAACGGGCAGCGGTAAGACAACCACACTGTATGCCTGTTTGAAAGAGATTAACACCCCAGAGGTCAAGATCATCACGATAGAAGATCCGGTTGAGTATGAATTGGAAGGGACAAACCAGATTCAGGTGAACCCGGAGATAAATGTGACCTTTGCAGCAGGGTTAAGACACATCCTCCGCCAAGACCCGGACAAAGTGCTGGTTGGTGAAATCCGAGACTATGAAACAGCAGAGATGGGGATCCATACCTCTCTAACCGGGCACCTTGTCTTTAGCTCACTCCACACAAATGATGCCTCAAGTGCGATTACACGCTTGGTGGATATGGGGGTAGAACCGTACTTGGTTGCCTCAACACTGGAGGGTATCATTGCCCAACGGCTTGCGCGTCGAGTTTGTCCACATTGTTATGAGATGTACACACCGGAACCGGAGCGCGTCCAAGACCTGCTCGGTAGCCAAAATGGTTTAATCACCTCTGATCTGCTTATCCCGCGTGCAATCGGTTGCCAAGAGTGTCGCGGTCGTGGCTATAAGGGGCGCATTGGCCTCTTTGAGGTCATCCTGATGAGCGAGGAATTGCGCGAGATGACCATCCAGAGCGCGTCTGCTAGCCAACTGAAACGCGCCGCCATGCGGCTAGGGATGAAAACGCTGCGTGAGGATGGTTGGAGAAAGGTGGTCGCTGGTTACACAACCATTGAGGAAATTGTACGACTGACGCAAGAGGATGAGTTCGACATCGGTGAAGTGATATGAGGTCTAAAACGTGATGCGTAATGCGTAAAAAGATTACGCATTGCAGGAGAAGGTGTCTGATGCCAAGATTCCGTTACGAAGCTTTGACTACCACCGGAACGGTGGTCACCAACACGCAAGAGGCGAGCAGTAGAGCTGAACTTGTGTCTCAACTGAAGGTGATGGGATATTGGCCCACAAGCATCGTTGAGGACAGTGCCGAAACTCAAGATCGAAAAGGGCTTCAGATCCCTTTCCTATCGGCTCGGATTAAGCCGGCAGAGGTCGAGTTCTTCACATATCAGATGGCGACGCTGATCAACGCGCATGTTCCGTTATCTCGTGCTTTGGGAGTTACCCTAGAACAGATTAACAACGTGGAACTCAAGCGGATAGTTGAGCAGGTTAAATACGATGTCGACCACGGTTCACCGCTCAACGATGCACTCTCACAGCATCCGAAGGTGTTCTCTGACTTGTATGTCAATATGGTAAGAGCAGGCGAAGCGGGCGGTGTTCTCGGTATCGTGTTGGAGCGACTTGCTGAATTCGCTGAAAGACAACGACTTCTCAAAACGGAAGTGACCTCTGCGCTGTTCTATCCCGCAATTCTGCTAGCGTTAAGCGTCAGTGCGGTGGCGGTTTTGATGACTTTCGTTATTCCTAAATTTACCGGTATGTTCGCTGAGTTGGATGTTGCATTGCCTGGTCCGACGCGGTTTCTTATCGGTGTTACCGACTTCTTGAGCGCTTACTGGTGGATAATTTTAGTTGCGGGAATTGGTAGTGTCGTGGGACTCAGGCAGTATATGCACACGGAAAATGGACGGTTGACTCTTGATCGAGTGAAGCTTAAACTCCCGATCGTCGGGGTAATCTTTAGCAATTTTGCGTTGGTGCGGTTTACGCGAACAATGGCAACGCTGCTTGAGAATGGTGTTATATTGCTGCCCGCCCTTCGCGTTGTCAAGGATACGATAGGAAATTTGGTTTACGGGAATGCGGTTGCGACTGCGGAACAGGAAATCGAGCGTGGCTCGACTTTATCGCGAGAATTGGAAAGAAGTGCTGTCTTCCCACCGCTACTGACGCATATGGTCGCGATTGGTGAGGAATCCGGCGATCCGGAACAGATGTTGACGAAACTATCAGTATATTACGATCTGGAAATCAAGAAAAACCTAGAACGGCTTACCAACTCGATTGGCCCGATAGTGATTCTTTTGATGGGGTTGCTGATTGGATTTATTGCCGTTGCAATGATACTTCCAATCTTTGAAGCCAGCACATCGCTTAGTGGATAGCTATCATTTTATCATCATAGGAGGTAAAACATGCTCAAACGGTTAAAATCAGACGAATCGGGGCTGACACTTATTGAGATTACAATCGTTATCGTCATTCTCGGTCTGTTGGCGAGTTTTATTGCACCCCGGGTCTTGAATGCACCGGATAAGGCAAAGGTCGCCAAAGCCAAGTTAGAGATTAGTGCATTGGAAAATGCGTTAGAGATGTACGCGATCGAAGTCGGGGACTATCCAACCGTAGAACAGAATTTACAGGCGCTTTGGCAAGTACCCAACCCGCAACCTGAGAATTGGAGTGGTCCCTATATTAACAAGCCAATTTTCACAGATCCCTGGGGCAACAATTATATCTATGTCTATCCCGGTCTTCACGAAGGTTACAATTACGACCTCTATTCGTTCGGTAAGGACGGCAAGGAAGGAGGCATAGACTTCGACGCTGACCTCACAAATTGGATTCAGGAGATAGATCAGTGAAGTCGATTGGCGTACCTTGTCGTTCTTGATTGAACCGAACATTTGTCTCACTCCTTAAGGTAAAGACATGCACCTGCCTAGACGGATTTTGTGCTCAGACAGGGGTTCGTCCCGATGCTGCGATCAGGATTTCGTAGGAAGCAGAGGGGGGTTAAATCTGCTCACCGCAAAAGGCTTTACGCTGATTGAGGTCATGATTGTGCTTGCGTTAATCGCGATTCTCTCCTCTATTGCGATGCCATCTTTACGTGGATTCGCCGCATCAACGCGATTGAAATCCACCGCCCATGCTATCCGAGACATGCTCAACTTTGCACGTGATATGGCAATCACGGAGCGGGCAGCGTACCTCGTTGTGTTTGATTTGACCGCAAATCGCTATTGGCTCGCCTCTAACGAAACTTTTAATCTCGGAGCCCTGTCCACGCCTGTAACCGCGAGTCCCTCAAGTTCGCTACCCGCCCAACAGCCAACAACAGGGCAAGGAACAATACCCTTGCAGCAAACGTCTCCCTCACGGACAAATGCGATTCTCGGTATACCACAGAGACCGGGTCATAATGTAAGTTTAGTGCGCATGATAACGAATCATAACTTTCAGACGATTGAAATAGACACAGGCGTGGATTACATCTATTTCTCGCCAACGGGATCGTCGGAGGATACTGTCCTATATATTCAAGATCAGCGTGGCAAATCGATGTCCATAACGGTCGAAAACGCAACGGGACGGGCGCGTATCCAACAAATTAACGCGAAGCAACTAGAGACGTTGGGGTTGGCACATGAATCCTCTCAGTAACCGAATATCCCTATTCCATCACTCTGCAGACGAGAAAAACGGCTTTACCCTAATCGAAATTGTCGTCACGCTAGCCATTCTGTCATTAGCCTTGCCGGCGTTGCTCCATTCCTTCACGGAAGCGGCAAAGGGGCAAGCATTGGCAGAGAACAGAACAACCGCCTTGTATCTCCTTAAATTTCGGCTGGCGGCAATTGAGGCTGAGGGTTATCCGGATATCGGTGAAGAGGATGGTGAATTTGGAGAGGATTCACGGTTCCGTTGGCATTCGGATGTTCAAGATGTGGAATCGGAGGAGATTGAAGGGCTGCGCTTGGTCACCGTTACCGTCACATGGCAAGAGCGCGGAAAAGAGAGGTTGATTTCAACGAGCACCTATCTCGCAGACCGTCAGATGCCGCAGCAGCAGACGCAGGGTGGTCAACAGGGCCAAGGAGGTGGCGGATGAGTTCTGATACTTCACGGTTTACGCGCCACACCGACGGTTTTACTTTGCTCGAACTGCTCGTCGCTGTCAGCATACTGGTTATCATTGGGGGTGCCTCCTATACGGCGTTCAATGTTGCACTGGATGTTTACCAAAAATCTGAATCACGGACTGCAATGACACAAAAATGTCGAACCGCGTTAGAGCATGTTGCCACAGACTTGAGCAACCTGCAAGCCGTCCAAGGCGATGAGTCTCTCGTCATTGTGTCGCAGGATAATCCGATTGAGGAGGGTATCAGTCGGGATTTAATCAGTTTCGTCACGTTGATTCATACCGATCCAGATCCGTTTCTTGCTGAATTGAATGCGGCAAATCAAACGGTCCTAGCAGATGAGGATATTAATCAGGGGCAACTTGTCAGCGATGTCCAGCGAGTCGCTTACTACATCGGAGAAGATGTCGCTCTACAGCCCGGATCCTTGACCGCGGCAGACGGAACCGAGATGGGAGGAGAGTTTGTAACAACAGATGATGAAGTAGATGGCGGATTAGCCCTTTACCGACTTTCAACAACAGCTTTGGAGGTGGAAACTGTTATTCAACCGCTGCTTGAATCGCAAACCCCTCCTACTGAAGATGAGGCCGGCAATCCAATCTATGTAAATATTATCCCGATCATCGATCAGATTACCTCCTTCGATATGAGATACTATGATGGTGAAGAGTGGTATGAATCGTGGGACGACACCGAAATGATTCCGACCGCTGTAGTTGCTTGGGTAACCGTTGCGGCTGGAAACGGTCAGCAACGTCAGAATACCAGCACGAATGCAATAACTCAGTCAACAATGGTTTATCTGCCGATGAGCGCGAACTTCAGTGAACAGCCGCCCGGTGGAACCAACGCAGGGGGACCAGGAGGATAAGGATATAAAGAAAGGGATATGTAATGCTCATCGCGGATAAGGCGGATTTTTACCGCAGAGTCACAGAAGGCATAGAACCGTCCCGAAAACCAGAAAACCAGAAAACCAGAAAACGGGAAAGTCAATTCGCCTGTTTTTTGGTCCGCTGCGAGGGTGGACTTTCTCTTATCTCAACACTCTGGTTGCTGACAGTTCTCTCCGTCCTTGCGACCCATTTTTTGTATTCGATTCGTTTGGAGCAGCGCGCACAGGCGAACTTCGCAGATCGCACCAGGTTCCACTATGCTGCAAAGGCTGGATTTGAACGCGCAGTTGTTATGCTGCGTGGGGATGAAACCCCCTACGATTCACTCGGCGAAAATTGGGCGGAGGGGCTAGAGGAGCAGATTGGAGATGGCAGCGCATCCGTAAATGTCCTTACCTACCGTGTCAAAATCACCGATGAAGGTGCCAAGATCAACATCAACACCGCAGATATGAGTACAATCGAAGGGCTATTGACCCTCATGGGTTACCAAGCGACACAACCAACGGAGCAACCACTTGCTCAAGCGATTGAACAGGGAAAACCCTACCGCACGGTGCGGGACTTAGCGCGTGTTCAAGGCATGACATCGGCGCTGCTCTACGGGCAACAGGCTGCTGCAGATCCAAATGCAGTCGAGGGTGCGGTTGGTGATATAGGAATGGACGCGACGGGGACGCAGCAAAACGTACCCGGATTGGTCGATCTGCTAACGGTCTATTCAATCGATAAAAATACCGACGCAAGTGGTAATGCGCGTGTCAACATTAACAACGCGGACGGACAACAAATAACGCAGATCCAAGGGAACAACAATCAGCCCGTTTTTTCCCAAGGGGAAAAGGACGCATTGGTCCAACAGCGTGAGTTCGATAGTATCGGCGATCTGATTGATGCAACAGCGGTCACGGAACAGGTTTTTAACAACATTCGCGAGCGAATCAGTGTGGAAAGCAATGACGAAGAGGAGGATATCGTCAACATCAATACCGCCGATGCTGGACAGTTGCAAACATTAGACGGTATTGATGAAGGCATCGCCGACCGGATCGTTGACCACCGCAACAGTCAGGGCAACTTCCAGAATGTGGATCAACTCAAAGAGGTAAAACTGATAACGGAGGATGAGTTTAGTAGTATAGTGGATCAGATCACCACAAAGGATGAGGCAACAGTCAGCGGTTCCATTAACATCAACACCGCACCCCAAGAAATATTGCAACTCTTGCCGGGCATGGACACGGACAAAGCGGGTGCAATTATCACCCGTCGCGAATCACAACCTGAAGATCGTCAGAAGGCTGAAGCGTTGGAAGAGGCTGGAGTTGAGGGGAATCCTTTTGACGGCATCAGTCAACTCCTTGAGGTCGAGGGGATTGACATGAACACTTTCCGTCAGATTGCAGAGTTGGTTACCTATCGCTCACATGGCTTTCTCATTGAAACTGAAGGCGTTGACAATCTCGGCAAAACAGTTGCCTCTTGCGTTGGTGCACTTGATCGCACAGGGGAACAGATTGTGACTAAGTACTGGAGGCAGAACTAGGACGGAGATCGCTATGACGAACAAGCAACGGGGACAATCATAGGGAGAAGCGGATGGCAAAGAACCAAATCATATCCATTGATATTGGCGCAAGCGCGATCAAGTTGGTGCAGCTAGAACAGACTGCATCCGGAATTCGTCTCGTGAACGCAGGGATAGAAGCATATCCCAATACAGCCGCTACGACAGAAATCCCGACTGAAGCGATCTCGGAAACCTTGCAGCGGCTGTGGCGGCGTGTGGGTGGACGTAGTGCTTCAGTGGTGTTATCAATTCCCCGCTTGTTGGTTACATCGCGTCGATTGACAAACCTACCTGCAGCCGCAACGGATGATCAACTCTCTGACTTAGTTGCGATGCAGGCAGAAACAGAACTCCCCTTCCGGGTGGAAGGTGCTATCTACGACCACCATGACGTGCGTCGCTCAGAGGAGGGCATCTCCGTCGAACTAATCGCCGCAAAGCGTGAGACGGTACAAGCGCAGATAGATTATCTAAAACCACTCGGCATTACGCCTAAAGGTGTGATGCCTTCGACTCTCGCCACGAGTGTGTTGGCAGGAATAGTCAACGACAAAGACGATTCAACAGGTGAAATGACAATGGTTGTGGACGTTGGTGCCGAACGGACAGACATCTGCTTGATGGCTGGCGATACCCTGCGGTTTTCACGGAGTTTCCCTGTCGGTGGAAATCATTTGACGCAGCTATATCAGCAAGAAATGGGGAGCGATTTTGAGATCGCTGAACGTCGAAAAATTATGGATGCTGCGCTGAATCAGCACCTGCAAGCCGCTAATCCGTCGTACGAATGGGCGGATGGACTTGTCGCAGAATTGAAACGTTCCATTAACGGAGCAAAAAGGGAACTCAACATTAATGGGGAGGGGATCGTCAGTGAAATCTGGCTGTGTGGTGGAGGAGCACGGATTTCTGGATTAACAGACTATATCGCTGATCGTTTAGAAGTGCCAGTTCTGCTTTGGAATCCACTTGATGCTTTCAAGGAAGTATGGGATGAACAACGCTCCGATGCCCAATCTGTTGATGGTTTCAGTGATACACTCGCTGTTGCACTGGGGCTCGGCGTTAATGCGCTGACCTCCCAGATCTCCCTGGACCTCCTTCCGTCAGAAGAGAAGGTCAAACTAACACAAGCCCAACAGCGGAAGCGAACGCTAATGGCTGTTGCAGCAGGATTGGTTCTACTACTAGGACTTGGGTTGGGTGGGTTGACACAGAGTAGAATCCATCAGGCGAAAATTGTTGCTCTAGATGGGGCGATTAGAAACATCAGCCAAGCCGAAGCCAATGCTAAAAGAACACTGACCAAAGATTTAGCACTCGTGAATCTCTTAGCCCCTCGCGTTTCTCCACTCGATGTTGTGCGTGAGTTGAGCGTACGGTTTGCTGACCGTACAAAGGTTGCTTGGACAACCCTTAACATCACCAGATTAGATGACCTTGAAAGGACGAAGATTACGTTCAACATTGAAGCGGAATCGCACCAAGATGTAAGCCAGACAATAAGCATTATGGCACAGTCGGGGGTATTTACAAATATCAAGTCTGGTCAGGTCACAAGCATTGAACGCGATAAGAAGCCGATTTTTCAAGCACAGATTACCTGCAATCTAGCAACAGATGCGACACAGCAGTTTGCCCAAACCCGTGACTTTAACCAAAGTTTGTCTCGGAAACCCCAAAGCAGTAGGCAGAAAAGCGATGTCTCAGAAAAGAAGAAGGTCGACAAATGAGAAAACTCACACGACGTGAAATCATTTTACTTGCTGTCGTTGGTCTTGTGCTCTTGATTGTTCTGGTCGAGCCGATAATTCGGCAGGGGTTCCCTGGCAACGAACTCGCCGCTAAGCGAGAGAAATTGGAAACAGCACAGAACCTAGTCCAACTTGCTCAAGTCACGCAACAAATCGATAGGGAAATTCAGGCACAAGTCGGTTTAGAAGGTCAGATCGTTTCTGACTCTCTGTTTGAAGAAATTGCAAGTCGGGTGGATTTGGAAGCCCTTAACCGAGCAAACCGCGCAGCCACACTAGCGGCCCTGCATCCTGCCCTTGAAAATAAGTCGGATTCCCTGCTTGCCTATAAGAAACATTACGGCGAATTTGGAAGTTTAGACAAGCTAAAAGAGATACGTGGACCTATCTTTGAGGGGGAGCAGGCTCAAGCGGTAATTTCAAGACGAATATCCGATTTGGCGAACAGAGCAGGGCTGCGTCCCAATTATCAACTCAATATTAGACCGATGTCAGGGACAAAGTCTGAGAATCTCCCGCCACAAACGAAACAAAATCTAGTGTCTTATCTCTATTTGGGCGAGCTAGAAAATGAACTGCAACAGCTAGAATCACAGCAAAGTGCCCTAGAAGAAAAAGAGGAGCATAGGCAAATCGAAACTGAAGAAGCGGCGATGGAAGCAATGTTCGATGCTTGGTGGGGGAAAGACGATGTGACAGATGAGAGTCAGGAAGGTGTAGTAGAAATCAAATCCGAAGAACAGTCAACCGATGATGATACCGTTGAAGAACCTGATTCGGAAGTTGATTCCGTACCAATGAAGGACAAGCCATCAACGCCGGAATCCCTACAGCAGGATTCTAACCGTCAATTTGCATCGTTGCCAGAAATTATCCCTTTAACGTTGCGGATAGAACTATTACAGTTTATTCAATCAAACCTGAAACAACAGCTAGCTGGCGGGGTTGAATTTAGGAGAGGATTTCTTGCGGCTCAAATCGCTGCCGAAACCGACGAAGCAGAGGCTGGCTTTTTGGGGATTGGTGGCAAAAAGCAAACGACAGCTATTAAGTTCAAGCCTAACAGCGTTCTATTGTCGAAAATCGGAAAATTAATCAACCGCTACGAGACGGATTACGGGGACGATACGGAGAGCGCATTGGATTATGATCAGCAACTCCGTGCGCTCACTCAGTATGTTGATCAGGTGCTGACGCAGCAAGATAAACTTCAAGGCTGGCTTGCAACGGTTCCCTCTACCCACCAGCCTGAGACCTACATCGTTGATATGCGCTTTAGCAACCGAATTGAGCGGGTGGTTCGGTTAATATACGCGATCGAATCAAGCTCTAAATGGTTACAGGTCAGAGATCTGCAAATCACTATAGCGGACAAAAAGGAAACGACCATCAGCGCAACTCTCTCAATGATCGCGAGAGTTCTTTAATGAAACGTGAAACGTAAAACGTGAGGCCGCAGATTCTCGGAACAGAGGGATCCTTGCCCTCCTTCAGATTTTACCCATCCCGATTCAACTCAACGTAGGAGTAACGACAATGTGTTTTCAACAATCGAGATGTTATAAGTACCTAACCAAAAATTCCGGTGCCCGGTTACTAATTTTTCTCATACTATCTATATCCATTGGAGGCATGACCGGACCTTTTACAGTATCAGTGTTTGCACAGGAAGACAATCAGAGAGGGATGGAAGTTGCTGAGCGCGACGAAGCCGGTCAGGCAGTTAGATTTAATTTTGACTTTCCAAGCGGGAATTTGCAAAGTCTAATCAAGTTCATCAGCGCAGAGACGGATCTGACGATTATTGCCTCCGAAAACGAAATCAAGGACAAGAAGTTTGCGCTGACCAACCTCAAGAACGTGACAATTGACGAAACATTAGAAGAAATCAAAACAGTGCTCGCTCAATATGACCTGACCATGATTCGGACGAACAAGACCTTGCTGATTACGACGTTCGAGAAGGCTGTCAGAATGAAAGTGCCGGTGAGACGAATTACAGCAGACCCAAGTCTGATTGAACAGACCGATGAGATTCAGACATATATGATTCAATTGAACAGCGCTGTCGCCTCGGAGCTAGTCAATAGTCTCAAACCACTGTTGAGCAAAGCGGCAAATATTTTCGCGGATGGCAACAGCAACTCCTTAATCATTACCGACGTTGCCTCGAATATCCATCGAATTGCAGCCATTTTACAGGTAGCGGATGAGGCACCAGAAACACCGCTCAAGGTGGAAATTATCCCGCTGCAAAACGCCACGGCAGCATCGCTCGCTCAGACTTTAAATGATGTCTTCCAGCAGGAAGGCGAAGTAGCAAACCTCCTCCGGAAAATGGGTTCAACGAACAAACCTGAAGAGATGAAGGAGATGATGGAGCGTGCCAGAGAGGAAGGTGGCGGCATCGACATGATTCGTGGGCGGATCCAGATTTCCGCCGATGAAAGTTCAAACTCGTTGGTTGTGAAAGCTTCCGAAGCCAACCTCGTTGTGTTAAGGGACCTGATTCGACAACTTGACACGGCACCGAGTATTCAAACAGAGATTCGGGTCTTCCGGCTAAACTACGCAATTGCCCAAGATGTCGCACAGACGCTTGAAGAGTTAATAACGGGAGTGAGCGCCGGCAGGAGACCTGGGAGAAATGCGGAATGGTGGGAACGACGTGAATGGGAACGGACACGACGAGATTTGATGCGTCGACGAGCCGAGGATGAGGGAGAGTATCAGAGCATCGTTGGAGCCGTGAATATCTCATCGAGCGATCGCCTGAACGCTGTGCTTGTCTCCTCTGATCCGCGCAACTTCCCCATTATTGAGAAAATCATCGCACAACTGGATCAAGCAGATCCGCAGGAGGAAATCCGAATTTATTTCCTTAAATTTGCCGAATCGCAAAGCCTATCTGACAGTCTGCGTGACCTCTTTGAAGGCGGCGATTCCGGTCGAGATGAGGACCTGCCGTGGTGGTGGCGTCGTCGGGAAGAACAACGGGGTGACAGTGCCGGCGGATTTGGGGTTCAAGGGGAGGTTCATCTCGTACCGGATACCCGCTTGAATGCGTTGTTGGTTTCGACCGCTTCCCAAAACTTTGAGACGATTGACAGCCTGATTAAGCGTCTTGATGTCAACATGCCGGATCAGGAATGGGGAACTCGAATTTATAAACTAGAATATGCGGACGCTGAAAATGTCGCCAATATTATCAATAACGTCTATCAAGGCACAAGCAACAGAAGTGGTGGGTTCTTCTTTTTCGTTCCCGGACGAGCGCGGAATCAGAACCAAGGATCTCTCGCAGGAAATGTGACAGCCGAGGCTTATCCGACACTGAACGCCGTGATTATCTCCACTGCGACACAACGGAATTTTACACTCATTACACAGTTCGTTGAAGAACTCGATACGCCGACCCCTGTAGGACAGCGGGAGGTTACGAAATTAATCCGCCTTGAATACGCAAACGCCGAAGATACTGAGGATTTACTTGAGGACGTGTGGGGCGAAGAGTCAGGAGATGACCGTGGTGGATTCAACTTTGGACGTTTTATCGCTCGCGGTGGCACACTTGAGCAGAACGACATCAACTCGCTGCGGGGTCAGGTACAAGTAGAGGCGGACAACCAGACCAATTCGGTGCTCGTAACGACCGCGCAACGGTACATGGAACAGGTAGAAGCGATGATTCGCGAACTTGACTTTGTGCGGGGACAGGTTTGGATTGATATACAGATTCTCGAAGTGACCCTCGATGAAAGCACAAAACTCGGCGTGGAGTTGACAGCGCGCGAGCGCGGCTTGTTCGGTGCAGAGGTGCGAAACCGCAACCCGCTAGTCGGGGAATTTGGTGCGGAACTTGGATTGAGTCAGGAAATCAGTGGTTTTAACATCAACTTGGCGACAAAGGAATATATGGCTTTGCTCCACACACTGATACGCGAAAACAAGGTGCAAACTATATCGACACCGGCACTGCTCACACGCGATAATCGTGAAGCCACGTGGAGTTCTGGCAGACGCGTCCCATATCTGCAAAGCGCAGATGTTACGAGTCTCGCCGATAATCTGACGCAGCCACTCTTCAACTATGACTTCATTGATCCACCGGTTGGTGTTACTATCACGCTTACGCCACATATCGCAAAATCGCAAACGGGGAATAACAAAAAACGCACAATTGGCTTAGATATTTCTCAGATTACCTTGAGTAATTTTGTTGAGTTTACCGACTTTAACGCACCTATCACGGAGGACAGCTCAATCAGTGCCTTCATTGATGTAGAAGATGGGCAACAAATTGTGGTGGGTGGGATGATCAAGGAGAAACGCCAGCAAATCGAAAGCAAAGTGCCCATTCTAGGAGATCTTCCCTTTATCGGTGGTCTCTTCAAAAAGACCGAAACCGTAGCGGAAAACTCTGAAGTCGTTATTATTATCACGCCGCATATTATTGATATTCAAAATCCAGAAGATTACGGGAGACTAGAGCGGCAATCTGAAGAGTGGCGTCTGAACGGTCAGCAGAATCAGGAAAACGGAAAACAGCCATCGGAGAAATGATTCAACTTCTATTTCGCGGTATTTGGCTGGCAATTTAGGTTAGGGTGTAGGACCATGGGAGAAACACATCCAATTCGGAATGACAATTATGATGTAATCGTCATCGGTGGTGGACCTGGGGGAAGCACTGCTGCAACACTGGTAGCAGAAAAAGGGCACCGGGTGCTGCTATTGGAACGCGATAAATCGCCGCAATTCAGAATAGGCGAATCGCTAATGCCAGCGACCTATTGGACATTTCAGCGACTGGGTGTTATAGAAAAGCTGAAAGGAAGCCACTTTCCCGAAAAGTATAGCGTCCAATTTTATTCCAGTTCTGGCAAAGCGTCGGCACCGTTCTATTTTTACCGAAACGATTCTCACGAGTCTTCTATGACTTGGCAGGTGTTACGCAGCGAGTTTGACCAGATGCTGCTCGAAAACGCACAGGAAAAAGAGGCAGAAGTCCAGCGTGGTGTCAGTGTGCATGAGGTGTTATTTGACGGAGAGAAGGCAGTTGGTGTGCGCGCGAAAGTTGCGGATGGAAGGATAGTGAAACTCTCAGCAAAGGTGGTTGTAGATTCGACAGGTCAGAGCGCTCTGATTTCACGGAAACTGAGGATAAACACGATAGAACCAACATTGAAAAAAGCGTCGATCTTCACCCATTTTGAGGGTGGGATTCGGGACGAAGGAATTGACGAAGGCGCGACGTTAATTCTTCACACGGAAAGCAAGGATTCGTGGTTCTGGTCTATTCCGCTCCCCTACGATCGTGTGAGTGTGGGGGTTGTGGGCGATTTGAACTATCTCCTGCAAGACCGCAGAGAGAGTGATGGCACCCTTTCCCATCAAGCGATTTTTGACAAAGAACTCGCGAAGTGCCCTGCCCTGCAGCCACGTCTTGCTGATGCGAAGCAACTGTTCCCGGTCAAGGTTACAAAGGACTTCTCGTATCGCGCCAATCGTATCGCTGGAGACGGTTGGGTGCTAGTGGGGGATGCCTTCGGATTTCTGGACCCCGTCTACTCCTCCGGTTTATTTCTCGCCCTCAAGTCCGGGGAGATGGCGGCGGATACTATCAATGAAGCGTTGGAAAAGGAGGATTTTTCAGCGGAGCAGTTGGGAAGCTTTGGGACAGAGTTTGTAGCGGGAATGGAAGCGATTCGTAAACTGGTTTACGCCTTCTATACAAAAGACTTCAGTTTCGCGAGATTCTTGAAACGCTTTCCAGAATGCCAACAGGGTATTGTTGACATCCTCAGCGGTAATGTATATCGAAAAGATGTCACCGGGATTTTCGGTCCGATGGCAGAGATGTGTCATCTGCCGGAGGATATGCGTTTGTAATACGTGATGCGTAAAGAATAGAACAGGATTGGACATTAGTGTTTTAGCCGAACTTTGGCTGCTTTGAGACGCTGCTGTACGCGATGATGCTGATTCGGACTGGGGTTGGCTTCAATGAATCCCTCCCATAACGCCATCGCCTCATCCGCAAACCCTTGTGACAGGTAGTATTCACCGAGCGCGAGAGGTACGATATCCGACTGTGATTCTTTTTCCATAGATGCCTCAAAGGCAGCAAGTGCGGTATCAACCTCTCCTTTTAGGATAGCAAGCTGCCCCTGCCCGTATAGTGCCAACGGATGGTCGGGATACTCGGTGGAGAGCGCGTCTATTGTCGCTTGTGCTTCAGCCTCCCTCCCACTTTTGTTGGTAGCCATAGCGGCATGAACCATCGCGTAAATGCTCTGGTTATTGAGTATTCGCTCTTTGACTTTGCTGGTAGTATTTCGTTTTTCGCGTTGGGCGATTCGTGCGGCAGCCTCGTATTTCGATTTTGCACGGGGATAGTTGCCATACCTGTAACAGATATCCCCCAATGCTTTTTCGCCGGCGTAAGTGGTTTCATCGGAAAGAGCACTGCCGTTTTGTGCATCAACAAGATCTTGAAAGATTCCAGCGGTCGCTGTATCCTCTAGTCGATAGTGAAGTACTTCAGCAAGGCTTTGAAGTGCGTCAGAGTAGTCCGTGTCAGCGGCGATAGCGCGTTCAAAGTATTCGCGCTCCTTTTCCACCTCCCCCATCCTCTGGTAAACTAAACCAAGTCTCCAGTAAAGCTCCGGTGTTTTAGTCGGACTCAGTTCTAGGACAGAGTTATAGGTCTCAATCGCTTTTTTGTATTCTCCACCGAGATATTGGGTCGCACCCGATGTGATTATGGAATCAAGTATCCTTTTGTCTTTTTTGAGTGCTTCTTTCAACACTTGATGCGCGCGCTGATGTAGTCCTATTTTGCGGTAGCAAATGGACAAGGACACGTAGTGATAGGGATCTGCCTTTTCATCAGCCTGTTCTGCGCTCTTGATACCCCTGTGGTATAACGCGCCTGCCTCCCGATAATTCTCGGCTTGGAACATCGCGCTAGCAATCATCAACATGGCATCATAATACGTACCCTGTTCATCCAACCGAATTGGTCCCAGACCTTGCATGACTTCTTGCGGACTCACGCCGAAACCGGCTTCTACAATTAGGTCTGAATCATCCACAACCGGACTAAGCGTACTCCTATTCTTCAGACGGTCTCGCTCATGACGCTCTTTTCGCTTTTCTAACAGGCGGTCATACTCGGACAGCAACATCGAATCGGGTTCAGGGATACTTGCCCCCATCAATCGGAGCTCCTGCTTTGCCTGTTCAATTGGTTCTCTAGCTTCTTCGATGTTACCATACCGTTTAACCAGCAATTGATAGGTTCGCTTTGCTTCGTTTTCATCCTTTAGAAACTCTTGCTGAATACGCGCTTTATTGATGATCGCTTGACCCGCGCGCTTCGTATTCGGATGCCGATATGCGACATTGTCGTAGATCTCCACCGCTTTCTCAAAGTTTCGCGCATTTTCGTGGCTTTTTGCAAGCATCAGTTGTGCGTTATGGCTGCGCTCAAGGTGTGGAAATTGGTTTACAATAGTGTCGAAGGATTTCTGTGCCGATTCGTAGTCCATCCCTCTGAAATAGTAAAACCCCAAACGATAGTGTGCTTCTACCGTCTCCTCACTGTCAGGTGTAGCGGTGATCAGGTTCTGATACATCCTCACCCCTACCTCTGGTTGATCCATTTTATCAATATGTAACTTACCAATGGCGAGTTGCGCTCTACGAGCTTCTGATGTTCCCGGTTTTTCGTCGATCACCGATTGGTAGATATCAATCGCACCTTGATAGTCCTTCTCGTGGACGCGCTGTTCTGCTAGTTTGTGAGTACCTGTTGAAAGACAAGCATATTGCGTAATCCCTACAACTATAACTAAAGCGAGTATTTCAAGTTTCTGCCACAGTATAGCCTGAATTGGGCGAATGGTGCTGTTCACCCAACTCACATTCAGGGGCTTAAATCGCATGGATTTCATACGCTACGCCACCTCCTTGAGGAGATTTTACACAATGACGCATTAGTACTTAATCAACGTTTTCCCAACGGCTTGGGTTTACACCTGCCCCTTCTCTGCCGAACATGTCCTCTGGACGATGGTCAAGATCCCAACTCCAACCTTTAGTATTAAGCGGCTGGAGGAAACGACGTGCAACATCAGGAGCTTGTGCTAAATCTTCAGCCTCCCATTCGTCCACAGGTTGAACGGGTGACGCCCATGCGGGACGATAGCCGTAAAGCAATACCCGACGTATCCCGGTCGTCCCCTTGTACGAGTGGGCACCGTGGAAGATACGGGGACCAAAAAGCACCGCGTCACCCGCCTTCGCCGGGAGTGCAACCTCTTCAGGATGTGCATCGTACCGGACATAGGGTTGTGCATCGGGATGAAGACAGAGGTGCGATCGTGGGAGGAGACGGAAAGGACCATTCTCCGGCGTGAGATCATCCAGATAGTACGAAACCCGGACGATCACCGGGGCTGTCCAGAGGTAACCGCCGAGATTTGAACCGTAAGGGTAGCCATCGGTGTGCATAGCGACGCCGATGGCACCCGGTTCGTAGTATCGGTAGCCGCCACTGAAGAAGATGATATCGTTTCCAATTACACGCTCCAGAAATTCGATGACCGGTGGATTGGCGATCAGTTCGCCCAAGGCACGTCCATGCCACTGGGGTTGACAGGTAGCATTGCCCTGTCGGTCATGGTAGCTGCTGTGCTCGGTGGGAAGTTGCTCGGTCTCTGCACGGAGTTGTCCCAGCTGCTCTGACGTTAGCGCATCAGGGAGCACCACATAGCCCTCGACCTCCAAGTGACGAATCCGTTCAGGCAGCGATAGTGTCCGCCAGTCAGTTGTGACGATATTCATCGGTTCCCCCTTTCTAAGGATGGTCTGTACCATGCCTCACGGCAAGCATATACGAACAGATCGCTTTCTTACGACCTTAAATCACAGCGGTAGTGAAATCGCCTTGCCGCTCGTCATGCTGCGTGTCACGGCTTCGGTAAACTCCATATATTTCACGCCATCTTCAAAGTTTGTGTGGGTAATGACCTCATGCCCACGAATCGCACTGACAAACTCCTCTTCCACCCGCCAACCACCTTCCTCTTCAGCGGGGATGGGGATTTCAGAAAGTGCGTCATCATCCTTCTGTCCACCGTAGAGACTATTATTGGCAAACCGCAAGGTACCTTCACTACCAAAGATGAATGCTTCGGGACCATCGACCAAACCGGCGACAGTGGAAACCTGTACGTGCAGCTGCGCGCCACACGCCATGTCCGCTACGATGTCGATATGCTGTGGAATTCTGATAGGACGCATGACCCCGTCGTCATCTCTGCGCGTTCTGATATAGGTTTTCCCCATCGCCATAATCTCTGTCGCTTCACCAACCCAACGCAACAGTGCCTCGTACCAAATTCCCATACTCATGATATTGAAACCGCTCAAGTTGAAGTCATCACGCCAGTGCATTGGCGCGTCAGGGTCCACGAACGTGCCGCCGGCACGGACTTCAACTGCATAGACATCACCGATGTAACCGTCAGCGAGGAGACGTTTGATAGTGTTGTCCACACGCAGGGAGAATGGTGAGGGGACGATTTGTGTGACCAGATGCGTGTTTTCACGGGAGGCGTTGCGCATTGCATGTGCTTCCTGTGCGTTCATCGCCATTCGCGCTTCACACATCACATGCTTGTTTGCTGCTAGCCCCGCCAATGTGACGCGACAGTGCATATAGGGCCAGGTGCCGATAACGATTGCATCGGTATCTGAAGCGGCGACCAACTCCTGCCAGTTTTCGTAGATTGTCGGGATGCCAAATTCCCCTGCGACTCGCTCAGAAGATTCGCGACTGCGGTTACAAACGCTGATAACTTCGACGCCGTCAATTGCTTGGAGTTTTGGAATATGGTGTGTTCTTGTATTGGCACCAGCACCGACAACACCTACACGAATTGTATCGTTACTCATCTGTATGCTCCTTTGTTATGGGACGGGTTAGCCCCGTCTTTTAAAATAAATAGGACTAAGGTCAATGGATAATCCGGTGTCTCATTCTACATCAGATTGGTAGGTGCGTCAACGCCTTTTTTCCAACGCTGCCCAAAAAGGATTTGACAGATGGAGTGCTTTTTTGTATGATGGCGACAGGGACAAAACGCCCTCCATGACTTAATTTGAGTAGGGAACGCAGATCTGCGTTCTCTACTAGGTTCGATATGAGAAGGAGAAAAGATGAACGAACGCGAAAAATTCTTGTTTGACTTACAAGGTTTTCTTGTGGTGAAAGATGTCCTGACACCAGAGGAAGTTGATGCACTCAACGCTGCTGTTGATGCGAATCTCGATAAAGAGGTTGAAGATGACAACTCGGCAGTCGGTGATTCCAAAACGCTCGCCGGAACACACAAGCGCGGTATGTTCACCGGTATGTTATCGTGGCCCAAGCCGTGGTGCCAACCATTTCGAGATATTATCGTCCATAAGAAGGCAATTCCCTACCTAGACGCTATCCACGGAAGAGGCTGGCGGCTGGACCACTCCCCTTTTATCTTAACCTCTGATCCCGGCACCGAGGGCTTACTGCTTCACGGCGCAACTAACCATAACTTTTTTGGTGCAGCATACTACATTTACACCAACGGACAGATGCGTTGCGGAATGGTGGTGCTTCAGTATCAACTTGCAGATGTTGAGGAGGGTGACGGGGGACTCTGTGTCGTTCCGGGAAGCCACAAGGCGAATTTTCCCTGCCCACAGGAGATCAGGGAGTGGGAGGCAAATCAGGAAATCGTCTATAACGTCCCCGCCAAAGCAGGCGATATGATTATCTTCAACGAAGCAACAATCCACGGAACACTCCCTTGGAAGAACCATGAGCGTGAACGTCGTTCGTTGCTCGTCCGTTATTCCCCGAAGTATCTACACTACGCGGGTGGTTACTATGATGTGACGTTCCCCGAATGGGCTGACGAGTTAACCGAAGCACAGCGTGCGCTGTTGGAGCCACCCTACATCTACAATCGTCCACTGCTTGAAGAAGATGGAGAGACGGTCGTCCGTCCGCGTGTTGAGTATTAATTCAACTGCGAGTAGTGAGTATCCAAGCGTCCTACCAGAATGTGCGATGATCCTCTAGTTTCTGCGTCGATTCCAGACTGCCGAAATTGTCGCAGTCATCGGGATGGTCAGGACGAGTCCGAGTGTGCCAGCAAGCAACCGCACAATTTCGGAGGACGCAATGCCAACGCTCAACAGTTCTATTGTAGGAGATTGGAAGAGGTCGAGATTGGGTGTCGTGACCGCCATGATAAACAGGAACTCCACGCCCAGATAAGCGAACACCAATGTATTAACCATGGTCCCAAGGATATCAGTGCCGACGTTCATCCCGGACGTAATTAATCTCCAAGTCGGCATGTTTGGATTTGCCCGACGAATCTCCTCCATTGAGGAAGATACCTCAATTGCACCATCAACGGCTACACCGAGCACCCCCATTAACATCCCCGCGAGCAGCACCTGTCGGAAATCGAAAGGCGGTATACGCGTGGCTTCTATGATATCCGCCGAAACCGCATTTTCCAAGCCTGAAAAACGGAGGTAGTTTTGGGCAAACATGACAAGCAGCCCAGCGACAAGGATACCTCCCATCGTGCCAAGCACAGCTGAGAAGGTCTTTCGACTCGGACCAATCACGAATACGAGGGATACAAACGCAATCATGCCAGAGCTCAGGGTGACAATCAGCACAGCGTTTTCGCCGCGTGAGATCAACGGAATCATGAAGAAGTAAAGAATTAGCCCTGAACCGATCATCGCGCAGGCGGTACGTACCCCCTCGTTTCGTCCCACAATGATGATCACCACCAACATCAGCCCAAACATCCAGATCAGAAACTGATCTCGCCCATACTCTTGAACGAGATTGACCAGACTGACCTGATCCGGTGTCCCTCCCATGCGGCATAAGATAATATCACCCGGTTCGGCGGGGATACTCAGCAGATCGACTTTATGGTTGAGGATGTTCCGCATGATGACCGTTTGTCCTGCGTAAAGCCCCGAGAGCATTTCGATTTTCAGGATGTGATGTTCTGTCGTGGCGTCGTAGACGTTGAGTTTGTCTTCCGCCTCACCAACAGAAAACGTGACCTGGTGCTCTTCATCCCTGATGACCCATTTGGTATCCCTCCATTCTTTTATAGAAACGGTAAGGTCTTGTGATAGCGGCACGTTATGCCGCTCAAAGGCTCGTCGGAAATTTTCAGAGATTTGACGACGGTCGAGATTGTCTTTTTCTGTCATGTCGACGCTAAATAGGAGAGGCGCATTCGATTCGAGGAGGCTAATCACCCTGCCTTTGGCATATTCCGATCTAGTGCTAAGATTGCCATCTGCGTCACGATGTTCGACAATTACCGCTGAAGCGTGGTTGATTCGATGGTAGAGGTATTGTGTGCCGACAAGGACAACAATCAGTGCTATGGGCACTGCCAAACGCGCTTTGCTTTTCGGGTCGTCAGTGTGGAAAAGTTCCTCAAGTTCCTCCTCTGAGGGCAGATCTTCATCAATATCGTCAGGGTTGATCTTCCGATATTTGGTCAGGACACCGGCGATGACTGCAGCGATTGGAACGGTCAAAACTAACCCGATAGTTCCGACGATTGCTTGGGTGATAGCGACCGCCGTTGTTTCATCATTCGCCAAACGAAGGAATGGATAGAGGAATCCGACTTCGGGAAATTCAATTCGGGGAAGCAGCATCGTTATCATGTACGCGCCAAGATAGGCAAAAATGAGGGTATCCGCCATTGTGCCCATGATGTCTCGACCCACGTTCAACCCGGCACGGATAGCTTGCCGTACCGTAACATTGGGATTGACCTGTTTGACTTCATAGACGGAGGAGGAGATGGACATACCGACATCCATCATGGCACCGACAGCCCCTAGAATCATCCCCGCTGCGAGGATTCCCTTGAAATCCCAAGTGTGCGAAACTGGTGTTCGCCAGAGGGCAATACCGAGTTCAAGAAATCCAAATTCTTGCGCCAAGCCGGTAAAGAGCATTGCCTTTTGGCTGATGATCGATAGGAGGCCGACAGCGACCAATCCACCGAGGGTGCCCAGCACGCCGGGAACCACCTTAAAACTGAACCCCGCAATGAGCACAAAGGTTGAAACGGTCAGCAAAGCCGCGACAAACAGCGCAGCGGCAATCGGATTGAAGCCTTGGAGGGTTAGGGGAACTAGGACATACAAAATGCCAAAGGCAGTGACGAACAATGTCAAGATTGCACGTATACCCTTCATACCAGCGACCACAACTATTAGGATACCCAATACTCCCGCAAGATAGAGCAGAAAAGGTGTTCGGAAATATTCGAGCATTCGCACATTGTCACCTATTTCGTTCAGAGTCGTTTTATCTTGGCGTCTGAGGGGCATCTCAAGGAAAAGCACATCTTTTTTGCGAATCACCCGATCACCGAATGCGCGTCCTGTCCAGATGTTGTTGACTTGAACAGTCTCACCCCGAAATTTCCCGGAGATAACGCGGAACGTCAAAATTTGATCGACATCTTCAGTTGTATCTATTTTGGTCACCCGTCCGAGACAGACTAAGGTTTGCAAGGCACCGTGTTGGACGATCTCATTGAATTGGAACAGTTTGATGTGTAGCACTAACACAATGACGAGAATTGCCAGTATTCCGAAGATCTTTACATTTCTTTCACTCATGCAGCTTGCCTTTCCATTGTTATGATGTAATGTCTACAACGTTAGAGAAAATAGAAAGTTTATTCGCTTTTTTTGATTTCTCCCCATACCGTCGTGAGATTTCCCTTTCCATCAACAGCGAGAGGAGTACGCCTGTTGAGCGTGTATATTTTACCGGTAGCCTCCGCATAGCGACGTGCCCCCGGTCCTTCATCAAAGTTCCACAGCACAAATGTATGCTCATCTACCGGTAATGGTCTTGGGGGTGGATCGCCACGGAAGCGGGTCGATCGAGTATAGCGGGTTATTTTGGAAATACGGACCTGATCAATCCACATTTCCTGAGACGATTTATCCGGGTTTCTCCTCCAACCGATGATTAACGGACTCTCCGAGCGGGCAAGTTTCCATACGTTCCTAGCGGCTGTAAGAAACATCAGCTTTCCATGATAAGATCCCCAAGATGTCCCACCCCGAATTTGCAGAGCAACGTGAAGCCACCGATTTAACTCTTCAGATTCAAAAGCCCCGCGGACGTGTCCTATAGCATTTTTAAATTGAGTATAAACATCCACCTTCACTTCCCAAGAGTCGCCTGTGCTTTTGAGTTCAGCCCAGTAACTTCCGTCTTTGCCAAACAGCACCCAATCTTCTGGGACATCCGCCTCGCCTGCTAAAAAAAACCATATTTCAATCGTGAGCCCATCGGCGAGAACGAGATCGAAAACCTGTGGATTACCTTCTGTAATGAGATACTCACCTGGACGAGGAATAAATACTCCCGCTGGTGGTTTTTGAGCAAGGGCTTGGGAGAAAGGTAGAAGTGCTAGGCAAAGCAATACGATCAGTAACCCGTATAAAGCGATACCTGAACCGAAACTTCTACACATTATTTTCTCCTTTTAACCACTTTACGTTACTACCCACTTGAGAGGACTTCCCCATAGTCGTTTCGTCCATCCCAGTAAGCTGCTGCGTCCCGTGTGAGATATGTGCCCGCCGGCTTGTGCCCCAGATTGAGTTTGCGGACAGGTGTGCCCTGTTTGGTACGTTTTGGTTGCCCATCTCGGTGCGGCAGCGCAAAGTGTACCGGGTCCAAAGTGAACCTTTACCCCAAATTGCGGGGCAATCTTTCCGGCTAAGTTAAGGACACACTCAAATAAGCGCAATTTTCATACCTGTTGACGTACTCCCAAACCTAAAGGCTTGGGAGTATTCCGAGTCCCTTGCCAATAGGAGTCGAATTGTGCTATCAACAAGGATTGCCCGACGAATCGGGACTTACGTCCTCTCCTTCATGGGTTGACGCCCCAACCCTATAGATGTTAATTGCAGCGTTACGGTCTCGGTCATGCACCGTACCACAATCGTTACACTGCCAATTTCTATCCCGCAGATTCAACGCTTCATTGATTGCCCCACAAGCCGAACAAGTTTTACTGGAGGGATACCACTTATCAATGAAAACTATTTTGACACCCTTTTGGGCTGCAATGTATTTCAACTTATTGACGAAATCGGCGAACCCCAGATCACTGACCTTACGCCCCCAGAGGGCTTTCATACCCTGTAGGTTTAAATCCTCAAGACGGATTTCGTCATACAAGTCGGTAAGCTCATGTGCTAACTTCCAATGGAAGTCCTCTCGTTGGCGTTCAATCTTGCGGTGCTGACGTGCTAAATCAAGTCGTGCACGTTCACGGTTGTTTGACTGCTTCTTTGTCCGTGAATGGTTACGATTGGCACGTTTGACTGCGTTTATACTCCGTTTGAAAAACTCAGGTGATTCTATATCATGTCCGTTATGACCGGTGAGATACCGTTTGAGACCGAAATCAAAGCCTGCGATTTTACCCGTCATGACACGATTAAGGTCTGGTTCTACATGGTCAGTCAGAACGCAAATATAGACATCACCAACAGCGTCCCGTTTAATCGTGCAACGTTTCGGGGTGCCAAGCACATCACGGGACTTGAAATATTGATAGACCTGTTTTCCTATTTGAATCTTGTTACCGGGCAGCAGTTTCCAACCCGCTTGAAGCAGTGTGAAGGATTTATATTTACCGCATGGCTTGAAACGGGGTCTGCCCCACGCTTTACCTTTGGCTCTTGCTTCAAACATCGCCTTATAGCCTTTGTCAATGCGGGCGGCTACGTCTTGAACGGCTTGGCTCGGCAACCGATTCCAGTGGACAAAACGGGGCAACCGTTTCAGTTTAGAGATATGGTTAATCAACCGAAACTTGCTGATATATTTACCATAGATACCGTAGTATCGACGCTGGAGGGCAACACAGTGATTCCAGACACAAGCATGACCTTCGATTGTCTTATGCAGTTCACGGTTGCCGTGATTGGAATACAGTTTGAACTTGTAGGTTTTCATGGGGTTAGCTTTTTCCGCAAGGCGAGAATGCTTCGGAACAGCACTGGCTTTCATATCCTTCTCACAGGCGTGCGGGAGACCCCAACGGGCGTTGGGGGTGAGAAACTCCCACAAAAGCCACCATAATTATATCATGTTTTACCGCCAATGTGAATAAAAAAAACAATGCTAAAGCAATCTGTATCCCAAGCATAAATGCTTGGGTTTTAGACCTAAAGGAATTTTGGATAACGGATTGACAGACGCGGAGGTTCCCGATTCTGTTCTTTATGATTTATGGCAGTGATTTCTCCCTAGTTTGCCCCTCCTGTTCCCTCAAGTGTTTGTGAATAGTTGCTGCGACACCATGGGTTATCCCTTTTACGGCGAGCAGCTCATCAAGGCTAGCTTGACGTATCTTTTGAATCGCTCCAAAATGTTGAAGCAATGCTTGCTTTCGCTTGACCCCAACATTTGGAATTTCATCGAGAACCGAGTGACTGAGTGCGCGGCTGCGCCGTTTTCGGTGATAAGTGACAGCGAATCTATGGGCTTCATCGCGCAACCGCTGAACGAGGTGGAGTGTCGGATTGTCACGCCTGAGCACGATCGGATCAGATCTACCGGGAAGAAAGATATGCTCAAACCGCTTGGCAAGACCAATAATCGGCAGATGGCTTAAATCGAGTGTTTCCAATACTTCGCATGCCGCACTCAATTGTCCCTTGCCACCATCGATCAAGATCAGATCAGGAAAACGATTCTCGTCAATAGCGCGGCGAAACCGACGGTCAACCACCTCCTGCATCATAGCATAGTCGTTCTGTCCTTCAACCGTGCGAATCTTGAAGCGTCGATATTCAGATTTTGCGGGTTGCGCATCTTCCATCACCACCATTGAGGCGACGGGGAACCGATCTCCTAGATTCGAGATATCAAATCCCTCAATCCGGGCTGGAGGGTGCGGTAGTTTCAACAACTCCTGCAACTCAATCAGAGCGGGATTGTCATCGGCTTTGAAGACGACGTTCTGTTCCTTTTGTTCAAGAATGATACTCGCATTCTTCGCTGCCATCTCTACCAACTGACGTTTACGACCTCTTTGCGGAACATACAGTGTCACCTGACTACCACGCTTCTCGGATAGCCAATGCTGGATCGCTTCTGGCATTTCAATATCATCAGGTAACAAGATAGTTTTCGGGATAAACGACGCATCTTGATAATATTGCTGAACAAATGCGGTCAGTGTCTCAACGATAGAGTCAGATGAGTTTTTCAGGAAGTAGTGCTCGCGTTCGATCAGCTTCCCATCGCGGATCATCAACACCTGCACACACGCCTCATCCCCGGCTCGGGCTGCACCGATTACATCCTCATTTTCCGCGGATGCGTTATCAAGGTTCTGTTTGGCAATTGCGTTTTTGACATTCTCGATCTGGTCTCGATATTTCGCCGCACCTTCAAAATCGAGTGCGGCTGCAGCGGATTGCATCTTCTCTTTCAAATCTTGTAAAACCGTCGCTGTGTCTCCGCCCAGAAATCGGCGGACATTCGTCACAATCTGATTGTAATCCTTAACGGTAGTGAGATCCGCACAGGGACCGGGGCACCGTTGAATGTGATAATCTAAGCACACACGATGTGGATTTCCCGATGCCTTCAACTCCAAATTACAGGTGCGGATAGGGAAGACCTTTGTTAGTTGCTTGATGGTCTGCCGCGTGGCACGCGTATGCACAAAGGGACCAAAATATTTCGCTCCATCATTCTCTTTTTGACGGGTAATGTAAAGTCCCGGAAACGATTCGTTGACTGTTACCTTCAGATATGGATAGCGTTTGTCGTCCTTGAGTCTAATATTGTAGCGAGGCTGATGTTCTTTAATGAGATTGTTTTCAAGGATTAACGCCTCAACATCACTTGCAGTAAGGATGGTGTCGATATCGTGGACATAGCGCAGCATTGGCTTGGTCAAGGCGTGTGGGGTGGCGGCATTTTGGAAGTAGGATCTGACGCGTTGGCGCAAGGAGGTTGCCTTGCCGACGTACAGCACTCTTCCCACTGCGTCTCTCATCAGGTAGACGCCGGGGCCGGTAGGTAGATTTGAGAGTTTGTCGTTAATCTGTTGGTTCATCTTCCCGCGCTTTAATTAGGATCGCAAACGTTGTTTCTTAATGGGTACTTGGTCGTCTATCAAAAACAACTGTAAATGTTTCAGCAACCTTATCTTCAATGAATTGAGGTTCAGGGAGATTGGCTTTGCGACATTCCTCAATCATTCGGGGAATTCCAGAACCTAACCCCCGATAAGGAAGTCCTATCTTAGGTACAAACGAGATTAACACCGGATTCCTCACAATTTGTATTCCCACTCGGATCGACTCGACTGTCGCTGTATTAGGCAGTTTGCCGGGGCTGATGATTTCAACACGATTATCGAAAATGAAAACACGGATGTTACTGCTGATCAGGTAGTCCCGGTGAACCAGAGCGTTGACGACTGCTTCTTCCAAGGCAATTTCGGGAATTTCTAGTATACCGGGAAAATTAAAATTCTGACCGTTCTGTTGCTTTCGTAGATTACGCTTGAGAAATCCCATCGTCCCTTTGAACTGTTCGGCTAAGGTTGATCCGATATCCTCACTGTCCAAATATTCTGTTCCCTCCAAGCGGTTGCCGATAAATGCGACTGCTTTGACCATCAACTGTGGTCGAATCTGTTGCGGTTCTTTGCCAAAAAGGAGCAGCCCTGCTAACGTCAAATGTCGCGATTTGAGAAGTTTTAGGTTTGACAGGCTGCGTTCGGTGGAAGTGTTAAGTTGGTCAATCTCCTCATTGTATTGCTGCTTGTAGAAATCTCTAAATCGCAGGAGATCCAGCTCCTCCCAACTCGTATGGGCGAGTGGCATCTCATCGGCATATAATGTGCCCGATGCCTGCATCAACCGTCGGAGTTCTTCCCGTGTTGCCCGGCGTTTATCGGCACCAACTTTCACCCAAAACGCCGTCTTATTGATAGCATAGGGCTTGTCGGTTCCCAACGGAATACTGATGACGACGACCAATTTATCACCGATGCTCAGATTCTCTGTTATTACGCTTACAGGGGGCTCGATCTTTTGAGCGCAGGCGTTTGAAATCCATTGGTTGAGTTGGCGAATGTCTGTGACGCCGCAAACCCCTCCGGAATCTGACACACCAACGATGAGCAGTCCACCCTCGGAATTAAGCATCGCCGCAATCTCTGTAGCTAACGCATCAATGCTGTCGAATTGGCGTTTGAGCTGTGTTTTGGAGTCTTCGCCTCGGCTGATGATTTCGTGGAGCTCAGAAGTTGTCATCGTAATATCCCTATCCCACTAGCATAACTCAACTACCTATCGCCTTGCTAGAGTGTTTGGGTAAGTTATACACTGCTAAACACATTGCGCTCCGCCCCGATCCCGATTTCATCAAGGATGCTCGAAACGGCATAAATCAGGATTTAAAATTGTGGCTAAATGCGCCCATAAATACCTGAAAGCGCAAGCTGGAAACTGTATCTGATTTAACACTATTTTCAATTCTTCACTGAGGAGAGTCCATCTTTCAACTGTAAGAGTTGCGTTTCTGAAAGGTTTGTGATTTCAGAAATGAGTGTTATCTCCATTCCCTTGGCAAGCATCGCCTTTGCGGTTTCAATTCTGCCTCTCTGCTCACCCTCACGCAGTCCTGCCTGTTTGCCCTCACGCAGCCCCTCCTGTTTGCCTTCCTGTCTGCCTTCACGCAAACCGTTTTGAAAAATCTGCTCCCTTTCTTTCTCTAATGTTGTCACTAACATCGTCTTCACCTCCTCTTCGTTTTGGTAAACGTACTCTAGTGCCTGATAATCTGCGGATTCAATCCGTCCGCGGACAGCCAACTGCTTAAACCAGTTTAGGATTCAGATAACAATTATGACCACCCGTCATTACGTTTTACGGATCACGGCACAACATTCTGCGGCTTGCCCTCCAAGAAGGCGATGACATTATCTACCACTCCTTCATTGAGCAAATCAACACCCTCCGGCGTCATATCCGCGCAGTGAGGTGAAAGAATGACCTGTTCACAGTCGAGAAGTGGATGGTCGGCTGGCGGTGGTTCCTCATCGTAGACATCAATTGCGGCACCTCCGAGATGCCCGGAATTCAGTGTCTCGATGAGCGCGCCTGTATCCACTATATCGCCACGTGCGACATTGATCAGTAATGCGTTGGGTTTCATCAGTTCGAGTTCTCGTTTTCCGATCATTTCTCGGCTATCATCGGTCAGCTTGACGTGGAGGCTGACTACATCTGCTGTTTGCAACAGTTCATCCAATTCGACGTACTGCACTCCGAGTTGCGCTGCCCGTTCAGGTGAGGGGTTGAAAGTCCATGCGATCACGTTCATCCCGATGGCGCGACCCAGCCTCGCCATCTCTGCCCCGATGTGCCCCGTACCGATAATCCCCAACGTTTTGCCCTGCAAGTAGATATTATCCATTCGGGGCCAACCGCCTTCTTTCACCGCTGTTGTCATGAAGGCAGTCCGTTTAGCGGCAGCGAACATCAGTCCAAACCCGTGTTCAGCGACAACGGGAGCTGTCCGACCGGGTTGATTGCAGATCACAACACCCAGTTCCCTTGCCGTATCCAGATCGAGCATATCTGTCCCGATTGAGCACGTCGCAATCATGCGCAGTTTTGGGACTTGGTGTAAGGCTTCGGCGTACCATGTCACAATGCCACGCGTGTTCATGATAATATCTGCGTCTTTTGTGCGGTCAATCTGTTCCTCAAGTGATTCTGGACGATCTGTGTACAAAGTGACATCGCCGTAGGGCTCAAGTCGCTCTAGATGTGGGGAACCTTGTATCTGCGGCGGATTGTCGCCGGGAACAACAATTTTGGCTCGATCTGAGGTCTCTGTAGACATATAGCTTTCTCCCTTCATGTTGAAGCATAGCACCGCTTATACCTGAACAATATTAATGTAAGTTACTTAGGACGTGTTGACATTTTGATGTTGCTAATTCAACAAACATTATAATCATCGGGCAATCTGACAAATGTAGTGTCCCGACGTGTCGGGATTGGTTTGCAGGAGGGGATCACAATCTAACAGATCGTGCTACAAAAGACTCCTGTGTACTTGATAGGGATTCACGTTTAACCTTCAACCTAACCTACGCACGGTCAAATGTCAACAGAATCTATTTATCCCCCAAGATGGCTTGGATATGTCTATCCAAGCCGAGCAGAGTTGATAAAGGAAAGACAAACTGGTTTCTTCTTGTTTATTCGTCTGTCTCTTGTTTGTGTTTTTGAAACCGCTTCCCCAGACGTGCAGGATCTTCAATAAAGAGACCAAGAATTCCGAGTAGGAGCGGAATGGCCGCCGAAATTATTAACGCAAGATTGTAGCTGCCCAACCAGTCTCGACCAATTCCCAAGGGCATCGGTCCCATCGCAGAACCGATAATCGTAATCATTGAGGTGAAACCGGTGATGCTCCCTAGATGGTGCCGCCCGAAGTACACCGCCCACACTACGCTGCCCAAGATACGAATAAGCCCGCTAGAGATACCGAGAACAACTCCGAACAGCAATGCGAGTGTAATGCCAGACAGCGAGCATGCCATCAACAGTGACACTGCCTGAAAAAACAGCCCAATTGCCAGCAAGATACGCAGCGGAACGCGATCTACGAGAAGACCGCTGCCCCAATTAACGATCGCAGTGGTCACGGCGATAGGCACGAAGACAGCTGCGGCGAGATTAGGTGTCAATCCGTTATCGGTGAAGATACTGACCATGTGGAAAAATAGACCAGTAGACAGCATACTAATCGCCGATAGACTCGCCACCAAAATCCAGAAGACGGACGTGCCCATTGCCTCTCCGAGCGTCCAGTGTACCTCTGTCCACCCGACAGATGTCTGCCTTGTTTTGCGAAATTTAAATGTAGTTGATTCCCCTCCATCTGGTTGGAGACCGTAATCCTCCGGTTGGTTGCGAAAAAATATGAATGCTACAGGTGCCATCACAAACGTGAGTATAAGCCCAAGGAGTATATAGGTAGACCGCCAACCATAGATAGGAAGTAGCCAGTTGACAAGGTTTGGAAAACCACCCAAACTGATCAACGAGCCCGCCATGCCGGAGATCCCCATCACCATACCCCGCCGACGCACCCACCATTGATTAATGAGGTTGGTACAACCCATGCCCAAACTACCTTGCCCAAGCATGCGAAGTGCGATGAAACCTAAACCGAGCATGAAGGCGTTCTGCACGTAGCCCATGTAGACACAGGCAAGCCCAAAAAGCACAATGACTATCGCTACTATTAGCCGTGCTCCATGACGATCGATTTGGTATCCCACAATCGGCAAGACAAAACTTCCGACGAGTGTACCGAGTGTGTAGAGCGTACTGACAAGCGACCGACTGATTCCTAGGTCCGCGATGAAGGGCTCAATAAAGATCGATACCACATAGGTCTGACCGGGACTGCTCATAATCATCCCCAGCGTACCGATCAACATGATAATCCAGCCGTAGAAAATCGGCGATTTACTAACAAGGCGACTGTGCGATACTTCCATCTCTTATGGCACAATCCTCCCACAGGTTAAGGCGGCAATCTGCCCGAGGTATTCAACCCTTCGGACAGTTTTTATATTGTAGGACTTACGCAAGTTTAGCACACGGCGCGAGATTCTTTTATTTTTAACCCCCTAAATCCCCCTTGTCAGGGGGACTTTGGAAAATCAGGGGGACTTATGAACCAACTGTGTAAGTCCCATACAATAATAGCACAAGAACAACAATCGTATTTCACACATCATAGCTTAGTTCATTACGAACAGGATTTTTCCTTTCCGAGCGCTCTGGCACGCATGGACTAGGGCATCCTTGGCATCGGTGAGTGGATATGTTTGCTCAACTGGTACTGCTAATTTCCCCGATGTCATGAGAGGGATTAGTTGATCGAACATCTCATGAATCTCCCTAGTATCGGCGCGTTTATACCAAGCATTAATCCAAAAGCCGCGGAAGCAGAGGTCTTTGAAAATCAACAGGCTATTGCTCATCTGGAGAGGCTGGAGCCCCATCGCACCATAGGTGACTAGTGTACCGTGATTGCTGAGTGATTTGGCTATCTCCCGCGCACTCTCTCCACCCACAGCATTCAATCCAAGTGGCGCATCAGCGTTGTCCGTTAGGTCCCTAATCTGTTTCGACAATGGAATCTCATCCGTGACAACGACATCCGCACCTTCCGCCTCAAGTTCGGGGATCAGATCTTTTCGGCGTACGACGTTTATAGTTCTTAAGCCGCGGAGACGCGCAATCTGAATCACAGCCCGTCCGACGCCGGAATTGGCGGCGTTTTGAATCACCCAATCGCCGGGTTTGAGGTCAACGAACCCTTCAAGCATCCGCCAAGCAGTTGGTGGGTTGACCGATAACATCGCTGCTTGCTCCAGAGGCGTACCATCTGGCAGGGGAATCAGGTTTTTGGCGTCCGCTACATACGCCTCGCACCAGTTGCCCACCCGGTCTAGCGAGATAACTGGTTGCCCCACACGTAGGTTAGAGACTGCGCTGCCCGTTTGTGCAATGACACCAGCACCTTCGTTTCCCGCAATCGCCGGTAAGGGTGAGCGAATTGGATACTTCCCCTCAAGCCTGTTGATGTCAGCGGGATTAATCGGTGAGGCTTTCATTTCGACCAAAACTTGGTTGGGCGCGATGGCGGGGAGGTCCCACGACTCAACTTGGGCGACTTCTTCAGGGATGCCGTGCTCGTGATGACAGATGACTGTTGCTGTTTTTTTCATTTGATCCTCGTTTTGCGTAATGTCTTATAATACCGATTTTGTCAGGCAAGCCTAATTCCACGATTCTTGAGACGTTCTTATGATATTATGTTTATGGACTTACAGCACTGTGAGTGACGCCCGGACGGAAGGACAAAAAGATTCCATACAACGTCCCCCGATCTGCTTTAAGGGGATAAATTATGCTACCCAGCAGACTCACATTTGGTGATAGGTCAACCTCTAAACCGATCTGTCCTGAGAAGGCACCGCCGCGTGAGGTTTCCTCTCCCAAGGTCCACCAACTCCTGTCATAAAATGCGAGTGCATAAGGTGCAAACGTCAGCGATGCATCACCAACAATTTTATGGAAGAACCCAAATCCAACGGAGAGCCCCAGTGTACTATTCTCGGCACCAGTTCTCTCATTTGCAAAGCTACCGAAGAAACTCGCACTTGTCAAACACTTCCAATCGCTTCCGATTAGCGGTTGAATTGAACTGATCCCGGAATAAAAAAACGAAATTGGCGACTGTGTAGTTGAGCGGGTGTCATCGAAATAAAGCTGTCCCGCCTTGAGAAACCCTTCAATAAACGGTAGCAGACCGTATTCAAGATTGCCAACCGCTGCGACTCGTTCATTAACATACTCTGCGCCTGCGGCGATGCTTGCCTGCCCCATTTTTGATTGGTGGAGGTTGAAAGGGTGTTCATAGAGTTGGGCGTGTACCTTCGTCAGAACAGTTATCAACAGCAGAGTCGTAACAATTGCTGCTAATTTTCTCATATGTGTCGTCTACTTGAGGGCGTTCCTTTCTGTTACCCAAATTCTCACGGCGTTAGCACTACCTTCCCAATTGAACCCCGTTCCTCGATCAGGCGGTGTGCCTCAGATGCCGCTGCAAATCGATATATATGCCGTACCACCGGCTTGAGTTTGCCAACTTGGGCAAGATCAATCAGTTCCTCCATAATCTCAGGTGAGCGAGATTGTGTATTGCTGACACCGCCCCAGCCAATCAGTTTTAGGTTTTTCATCCAGAAGGGCCAGAAATCGACTTGCCCTATTCCCGTGAAAGAGTTTGAGCCAAAACTCACCATTCGTCCGCCTTCTGCCATGCAATCGAGGTTTCGCGTGAACACCTCACCCCCGATCGACTCCCACACAACATCAACACCGCGTCCATCTGTGGTTTCTAACACAGCAGACACGAAATCATCAGTTCGATAGTTAATCACCACATCAGCACCAAGTTCTCGGACCAGTTGAAGTTTCGCTTCGCTGCCAGCTGTTGCGATAACCTGTGCGCCGAAGTGTTTGGCAAGTTGAACGGCAAGGACACCCGTGCCACCGGCAGCAGCGTGAATGAGAACAGTTTCTCCCGCCTGTAAGCCTGCGGCAACTTTCAATGTATGATACGCAACTGGAGCGTAGTCAAAAGCGGCTGCCTGCTCTGGTGTGAATGACGATGGATAAGCTGTCGGGCTGGGGCTTCCATCCGGGCGGGGCTGTAAACCTGTTGCATCAACCACACCGTATTCGACGTATGATCCCGGTCGTAGACCGCCAACTAGATGACGTGTACCAATTTCGACTCCTTCGGTATTGGGTCCAAGCCCCACCACTTCCACACACGCCATGCCGCCGGGAATGTGCGGTGGATTTTTGATGCCGTAATGCGTTTCCTGCGAAGATCCGATACGACCGCTGCCGCCGTGTCGGATGTGAAGTTGGATGTAATCAATGGCGACGGCGAGCACCTTGACGAGTGCCTCGCCTGCTGTCGGCTCAGGCGTCGGTATATCTTCATAGCGCAGCACCTCTGGTCCGCCAAACTCTCGATACACAGAGGCTTTCATCGTTGAGGAAACTTGGATTTGAGGATTGTTTATCATAGCTGATGTCACCTCTGTATATTTGGAATTGCATTTGCTGATCTATATTCAAACCGAAACTTTCAATCGTATATGCGTTTCAGTGTAACACCAAGTTGAATTGAAATCAAGGGTTAGTTTGACGCAAGTTGCTAGTTGATAACCCAAGGTCGGCAACCGACGCAAGAGTCGGGAATCGGAATTCTCTCCTACATTCGACATACGGTAGAGGGCATATCTTCCAAATCGCGACTCTTTGCCGTTTACGCATGAGTCTGACGTATTCCATACACATGTCGCCCCGCTGGGGCTTGGGGTGTGTAGGGATTCGGCATTGCTATACACATATCGCCCCTCTGGAGCTTTGTAGGTCGGGCAGGATGCCCAACCGACGGATATCGGGGATTACCCTTTATCAAGCCGTGGATAACTAGCATGAGTGAGTTTAGGTAGAAAGTATTCTGTAAACCCTTCAATGATAAGCTGTCTCTCAAGTTTCTATGAGTCCAAAATGTGCGTCCTGCTGCTGTCTTAGCGACCATAGCAGCGAATCTGTTGGCGGGTCAATCATCTCTTGGGTGATTAGCGTCTCCGCTGCCACATTTTTGGATAAACGATTGCCGGTCAAGAGATAAAGCGGCAGTGGATTGCCTTCGGCAATGGGAGACGCAGGGAGGATAGCTGCGTCGATATCATCGCTATGACCACCGCCTAAGGTTGTACCTGCCTTGAGTTCACAGTTTGATCTTGCAACAAGGTCTACATGCGGCTGTACTGCAGCGGCACCGGTAGGGACATTCAGCAGCGCAGCGGAAAGGATAGAGATTGGGGTTTCCACACCACAGAGGTGGTAAGGACGATAGATCAGGGCACTGGATCCACGACTGTTCGGGATTAGCCCCTTAGTCGTGAGAATCGTGCGAGAATAATCGTTTTCGCACGATACCACAATGAATACCCCGCCGCCCAAGCCAGCGTCGTCGGTGCCCTTCAAGCAGGTGACGATTTCGATAGCACCGCTTGTCTGTAAGATGCCGCCTTCCTCTACCGGGCAGAGCACCTCAGGAATCTCGGAAATCCGGACGACGGGCAGGTGTAATGGGGGAGTGTCAGGCATTAGCCCCGTAGCATTCGCTGCTACTGTCATTTCACCCAGATCTGAATTAGAAGTTTTGGGAAGGTTGGCTAAAATCTCACGACGAGCAGAGATATATCGATTCGCCTCTCCTTCAGGTATGCGATCTAGTGCCCATGCTTCCGATTCGTTTACCGTAACGGCAGCCCTCCCACAAGCAACCGTCCTCGCTTCGGGGTCATAGATACATTCATTGTTCCGCGCTTTGCCACCGGAAAGCACCTCCAAGCCTAGGCTCCGCGCCCACAGAACCAAACCGATTAACAAGCCATGTTGGTCGCCATCCACAGGGGTATAGACAACCCCCGCTTTGTCCCCCAAGTGTTGGAGAATTGGTCCGATAACGGCGTCCGTCTCCTTGTTAATCATGGCGACATGCTTTCCGTGTTGGATGGCTTCGTAGGCGTGGCGGGCACCTACCTCCGGCACACCTGTTGATTCGACAACGATATCTATCGGTGTCTCTATCAGGAGCATTGGATCTTCCACGATCACAAATTTCCCGGCTTCCATGGCGCGTATTGCATCGGAACGGCTATTGCATAGAGCAATATCATTGTCAGTGATACCAGCGTGATGATAGGCGAGCCGTGCGGCTTGCGGATCCACATCCGCAACGATTGGGATTTCCAGCAGCGGTATATAACGCGCTTGGGTGATAACCGCTGTGCCATAATGTCCGCTACCAATGAGTCCAGCACGGACTATTCGCTGCTCTTTAACTTGGTCGAATAGATGGTGATAGATCATATTTATGCCTTCATGCTAGAACGTCAGCCCGACACGAATGGCTCCGCCATCCTCGGCAAAGGTAAACGCTTCGTTGATCTGATCAAAGGAGAAGGTGTGGGAGATAATTTTGTGGAACGGATATTTTTCTTGGGTCCGTTTCAGGAAATCTAGTGCCCGTGCAATAACCCAACCTTCATACACAATCACCCCTCGGATGCTCCTGCTGCACCGCACAATACTGCCCGGATCAATTTCGGTGGGCATTCCGAGATTGATGTTCCCGATCCAGAGGTATCGCCCGCCCCAACGGAGCATCTCAACCCCTTCGGACAGAACGCGTGGTGAACCGACAAACTCGGCGACTAGATCTGCACCGACCCCTCGCGTGTGGTCAAGCACGTATTCAACCCGGTCTTTCACGGAGAGTTCATCAACGTTGATGAGATGGTCGGCACCAAATTCGCGAGCGAGATTCAGCCGTGCCGGCAACCGATCCAAGACGATGATCTGTCCAGCACCCATCTCCTTTGCAACAGCCGTCGCATAAAGCCCAAGTCCACCCGCGCCCTGAATTACAACCGTATCACCAAGCGTAATACCGATTTGGTTAAGCCCGTAGATGACCTCTGACAGCGCACAGTTGACCGGTGAAACGAGCGCGTCGGGCAGTTCATCGGGGACCTTGAAGATCCAGTGTCCCGGTTTCATATAGTAATACTCGCCGTAAGCCCCGTGAAAATGTGGTGCTTGGTCGCTCGGCACACCGAGCCAATCCCGATAACGGTTCGGACACCCCGGCTTGCCATTGAGGCACATCCAGCAGCAATTGCACGGCTTGAAGTAGGAGTAGGTGATTCGATCTCCCTCCGCCAACGGTTGTCCCATGCTATCGGTCTGGATATTCCTTCCCAGTTCTTCGATGGTGCCAACCATCTCATGTCCCAACACTTGCGGGATGCCGCTGTCAATCTTGGGTCCGTGTCCCCGCCAAAAGTGTAGGTCTGAACCGCAGATATTCGCCATACTCATCTTGACCAAGAGATCGTCTGGCTCTGTTGATGGCACGGGATACTCACGGAACTCCATTGGTGCTTGTGGCTCCGTAAAAATAGCAACTTTTCCTGTCCTCATTGGGATATCCTCCTCGCTGCTCGTCTTATGCCGATGCGACGGTCAATTCGTTCAGTTTGTCCGGATCTAACTCAACGCCAAGCCCCGGTCCTTCGGGTGGATAGAGGTGGCTGCCTTCTGCGCGGATGCGCTCCTTCGCCGGTGACGCCGTGTAGAGCACGGGTCCCATTGGATCACAAGGGAAGGTGAGATTCGGCATCGAAACCCCTAGTTGGATCTGTGCAGACGTTCCAAGCGTTGATTCCTGATCCGTGCCAATTAAACATCTGAGTCCCGCCGATTCTGCTAAGGCGAATAGACGACGAATATGGGTCGGTCCTCCCGAAACACATGCCACATTGAAGACCGTGCAGGCACCGCGCTCGGCTGCTTCGTAACCGAGTGCTAGGTCGTTGATGTGTAGACTCACCGGCAAATCCATCCGTTTGGTGAATTCCGCGCATACCCGTAGGTCGCGTGAGGGTTGCTCAAAATGGAACGGGTCGTGATGCCGTATCACATCGGCGTAACGCAGCGCGGTTTCCCAATCGTTGAAGCGACCGGAGAAATCGAGTTGTTTGAGACGAATCTGATCTCCAAATCTCGCCTTCATCTCGGTCAGGAATTCGTTATCCAACGTGCTGTCGCCCGACACGTAGTAACGGAAGAGATGATGTCCCAAATCCACCAACCGTTGTAGATAGCCTGCGGTTCTCTCAAAGTCCTCCCGCACCTGTACGCCCCAGGTTGGATAACAACAGTAGACGCTATCACGCATTTTGCCGCCCAGCATTTGGTAGAGGGGCACTCCTTGTACCTTGCCGTTGAGATCGTAGAGTGCCAAGTCGATGGCGGAGGCGAGGTGTAGGTTGGTAACGGTGCTGCCGAAATCTTGCGTCCGTAGGAATTCGTTAATCTCCGTAATACGGGTGGCGTCACGTCCCACCAATAGCTCGTTGTAGCGTCGGGTTATCGCGCCGAGATCATCGGCTCTGCTATCCGAAGCTTCTCCAAGACCTATTGGTCCGTCGTCTACATGCACCTTGACAATGATGTGCCCCGATATCTGACCGGTATAACGTGGTGTTTCGATCTGAATTGTCTCGATTTTTGTTATTTTCATCCCTTTGTCCTTTCTGTCGGGAGTTCTCTCAGAAACTCAAAAAACTCAAACGGAAATTTTTGCCCTCTGTTCGGTGACTATTATAACCGACATGGTGCAGTTGTGCAAAGCGGAAATATAGGGATGATTTGGGAATGGAGGTCTGTTCTTAGCTTAGAGAGGTTAGAGATTTCAATGAGTGGTTCGGGGAGGTAGTTGAGGAGGGGACGCCCTACAATATGTATGAGCGTCTTAGGAGAAGCGATTGATGTTATCGTTCGACCTGTTTGAGCCAACCCCACATTGTAAACTTCTTGCCCACGGAAGAAACCGAAAAAGGTGAATTCAACCATGCAGGACTAAAGTCACTACCCGGATTATTGGTCAGGTTTTGAAGGTTACCCCCATCAGCATCCATAACGTAGATTTCACTGTTCCCATTCCTATCAGACATGAAGGCAATCCGTTCACCATTGGGAGACCATGAGGGAGAACTGTCCCGATTACGATGATTGGTCAGTTTCTGTTGATTCCCCCCATCGGCGTCCATAACGTAGATGTCAGAGTTTTCCCAGTTTCCCTTCCTATCAGACACGAAGGCAATCCGTTCACCGTCCGGAGACCATGAGGGGTGTCTGTCATTATGGCGATTTTCAGTCAGTCTCTGTTCATTCCCCCCATCGGCGTCCATTACGTAGATTTCATAAGTGATGTCCAAGTTGTGTACAACGTGCCCCTCCCTACGGGCACTGAAAGCAATGCGCTCACCGTCCGGGGACCATGCGGGATACCTGTCCTCAGTGAGATTGTTGGTAAGTTTACGCTGATTTGTCCCATCGGCGTCCATTACGTAGATTTCAATGTTATGACCCCTATCATTATCCCTATCAGTCTCGAAGACAATGTGTTTACCGTCCGGGGACCATGAAGGGTGCCTGTCATCATGGGGATCGTTAGTGAGGTTGTGCTGATTACCCCCATCGGCGTCCATCACGTAGATTTCAGAAGTGGGCCAACCGCGTATAGGGTGAACGTGCCCATCCCTCTCCGACACGAAGGCAATCCGTTTACCGTCAAACGACCATAAAGGTGAATGGTCACTAGCGGGGTTATTGGTGAGTCTACGCTGATTCTTCCCATTGACGTCCATCATGTAGATGTCAGAAGTGGGCCAACCGTGTATAGCGTGAGCGGGCCCATCCCTATTGGACGAGAAGGCAATCTGTGCCTGTGCCTCAACGGCTACCATCAACGGTGTCAGTACCACAGCTATAACGCCAACTAAAATGAAATGTGTAAGATTGTCCCTTCGTTGCATCTGTCTGTCCTCCTCTGGTCTTAAAGCGGTCTTTTACCTCTACGCACCGTGCCCTCAATAATGGCAATTATCGGTCAGTCTGTTTGAGCCTCCCCCACATCGTAAACTTCTTGCCCACGGGAGCAAGTGCAAAAGGTGAATTCAACCATGCAGGACCACTGTCGTCATGCGGATTATTGGTGAGGTTTTGCTGATTCCCCCCATCAGCATCCATCACGTAGATTTCTGTGTTCTCATCCCTCTCAGACATGAAGGCAATCCGTTCACCGTCGGGGGACCATGAGGGAAACCAGTCATCACCGCGATGATTAGTGAGTTTTTGTTGATTACTCCCGTCGGCATCCATCACGTAGATGTCATAGTTTTCCCAGTTTCCCTTCCTATCAGCTGCAAAGGCAATCCGTTCGCCGTTGGGAGACCATGAGGGGGACCAGTCATTATTCCGATTTTCAGTCAGTCTCTGTTGATTCCCCCCGTCGGCGTCCATTACGTAGATTTCATAAGTGATGTCCAAGTTGTGTACAACGTGCCCCTCCCTACGGGCACTGAAAGCAATGCGCTCACCGTCCGGCGACCATGCGGGATACATGTCCTCAGTGCGATTGTTGGTGAGGTTTCGCTGATTTTTCCCATCGGCGTCCATCACATAGATTTCTGTGTTATGAGGATTATCCTTACCCCTATCCCTCTCAGACCCGAAGACAATGCGTTTACCGTCAGGGGACCATGAAGGGGCCCAGTCATGATGGGGATCGTTAGTGAGGTTGTGCTGATTCCCTCCATCGGCGTCCATCACGTAGATTTCAGAAGTGGGCCAACCGCGTATAGGGTGAACGTGCCCATCCCTCCGAGACACGAAGGCAATCTGTTTACCGTCGGGCGACCATGAAGGTGAATAGTCACTAGCAGGGTTATTGGTGAGTCTACGCTGATTCGTCCCATCGGTATCCATCACGTAGATTTCTGTGCTCCCATCCCTATTAGACGAAAAGGCAATTTGTGCCTGCGCATCAACACATACCATCAGAAACGCTAGACTCAACACTACAACGACAGCTAAAATCAAGCGTGCGAGACTATATCTTCGGTGCATCTGCTATGCCTCCTATGGTTTCCAATCGGTTTTTTATCCTTAAACACCGTTCTTTCAACAGCGGCAGTTATCGGTCAACCTGTTTAAGCTGTCCCCATATCGTGAGTTTTTTGCCCGCAGGCGCAACGGCAAAGGCAGAACCAAACCATGCAGGAGCACTGTCATCCTCCGGATGATTGGTCAGGTTTCGAGGATTACTCCCATCGGCGTTCATCACGTAGATTTCATGGTTCCCATCCACCTCTCTATCAGATACAAAGACAATCTGTCTACCGTTTGGAGACCATGACGGTTCCCAATCCTTAAATTGATGATTGGTGAGATTTCGCGGATTGCCGCCATCGGCGTCCATCACGTAGATTTCACCGTTTCCATCCCTCCAAGAATCAAAGGCAATGCGCTTACCATCAGGGGACCATGAAGGAGAACTGTCCCAAGCGCGATGATTGGTGAGGTTCTTAGGATTGCCGCCATCGGCGTCCATCACGTAGATTTCATTGTTCCCATCCGTCCAAGAATAAAAGGCAATGCGCTTACCATCAGGGGACCAGGAGGGTGCATAGTCAGGACCGCGATTGTTAGACAGGTTTCTAGGGTTGCCACCATCGGCATCCATCACGTAGATTTTACTGCCACGCTCCCTATGCGATACAAAGGCAATCCGTTTGCCGTCCGGGGACCATGCGGGGTCCGAGTCTTCAAAGTCATTGTCAGAAAGGTTTCGTTGGTCCGCTCCGTCGGCGTCCATCACGTAGATTTGCCGGTTCCAATCCTTACCACTCCTATCAGCGGTAAAGACAATCTGTTTGCCGTCCGGGGACCATGAGGGATACTGGTCATCACCAGGACTGTTAGTCAGATTTTGCAGATTCCCGCCATCGGTATCCATCACGTAGATCTCCCACTCAAAATCGTCCCAAACTCTATCAGACGAAAAGATAATCCGTGCTTGTGCCTCAACATCTGGCGTCAGCAGCATTAAACCCAAGCCGACAACGCCACACAGAGTCAAATGGACAAGACTGTATCTTCGTTGCATCTGCTATGCCTCCTCCGTTCTCAAATCGGTTGATTATTTTTGAACACCGTTCTCTCAATAATAGCAGTTATCGATTGACCTGTTTGAGCCAACCCCACATTGTAAACTTCTTGCCAGCAGGAGCAACCGAAAAAGGTGAGTTAAGCCATGCAGGACCACCGTCACCACCCGGATTATTGGTCAGGTTTTGAAGGTTACCCCCATCAGCGTCCATCACATAAATTTCACCCTTCTCATCCCTCTCAGACCAGAAGACAATCCGTTCACCGTTGGGAGACCATGAGGGAGAACCGTCCCACGCGCGATGATTGGTCAGTTTCTGTTGATTGCCACCATCGGCGTCCATCACATAGATCTCAAAGTTCGCTAAGTCACCCTTCCTATCAGACGAGAAGGCAATCCGCCTACCGTCAGGAGACCATGAGGGCCTCCAGTCATTATTCCGATTTTCAGTCAGTCTCTGTTGATTCTCCCCATCGACGTCCATTACGTAAATTTCATAAGTGCTGTCCAAGTTGTGTACAACGTGCCCCTCCCTACGGGCACTGAAGGCAATGCGCTCACCGTCCGGCGACCATGCGGGATACCTGTCCTCAGTGCGATTGTTGGTGAGTCTACGCTGATTCGTCCCATCGGCGTTCATCACGTAGATTTCACTGTTATTATCCCTATCAGTCTCGAAGACAATGTGTTTACCGTCCGGTGACCATGAAGGAGAGCTGTCACCATGGGGATCGTTAGTGAGGTTTTGCTGATTACCACCATTGGCGTCCATCACGTAGATTTCAGAGGTGGGCGAGTGCCAATCGCGTATAGGGTGAGCGTGCCCATCCCTATCAGACATGAAGGCAATCCATTTACCGTCGGGCGACCATGAAGGTGAATGGTCACTAGCGGGGTTATCGGTGAGTCTACGCTGATTCGTCCCATCGGCGTTCATCACGTAGATTTCAGACGTGGGCCAACCGCGTATAAGGTGAACGTGCCCATCCCTATTAGACGAAAAGGCAATCCGTGCCTGCACATCAACACATACCATCAGAAACGTTAGACTCAACATCAAAACGATAGTTAAAATGAAATGTCCGAGACTATATCGCCGTTGCATTTGCTATGCCTCCTCCGTTCTCAAATCGGTTGATTATTTTTGAACGCCGTTCTCTCAATAATAACAATTATCGTTCGACCTGTTTCAGCCATCCCCAGATTGTAAACTTCTTGCCCTCGGGAGCAACCGAAAAAGGTGAATTCGACCATGCAGGACCAAAGTCACTACCCGGATTATTGGTCAGGTTTTGCAGATTCCCCCCATCAGCATCCATCACGTAGATTTCTGTGTTCCCATCCCTATTAGACGAGAAGGCAATCTGTTCACTGTTGGGTGACCATGAGGGAGACCCATCATAACCGCGATGGTTGGTCAGTTTTTGTTGATTCCCCCCGTCGGCGTCCATCACGTAGATGTCGAAGTTTTCCCCGTTTCCCTTCCTATCAGCCATGAAAGCAATCCGCTTACCGTCAGGAGACCATACGGGATCCCAATCATTATTGCGATTTTCAGTCAGCCTCTGTTCATTCTCCCCATCGGCGTCCATCACGTAGATTTCATAAGTGATGTCCAAGTTGTGTACAACGTGCCCCTCCCTACGGGCACTGAAGGCAATGCGTTCACCGTCCGGCGACCATGCGGGTTCTTCGTCCTCAGTGCGATTGTTGGTAAGTCTACGCTGATTCGTCCCATCGGCGTTCATCACGTAGATTTCCCTGTTATGACCCTTATCATTATTCCTATCAGTGTCGAAGACAATGTGTTTACCGTCCGGTGACCACGAGGGAGAGCTGTCATCATGGGGATCGTTAGTGAGGTTTTGCTGATTACCACCATTGGCGTCCATTACGTAGATTTCATCAGTGGGAAAACCACGTATAGGGTGAACGTGCCCATCCCTCTCCGACACAAAGGCAATGCGTTTACCGTCGGGCGACCATAAAGGTGAATGGTCCCTAGCGGGGTTATTGGTGAGTCTACGCTGATTCTGACCATCGGCAGCCATCACGTAGATTTCTGTGTTCCCATCCCTCCGAGACACGAAGGCAATCCGTGCCTGTGCATCAGCACATACCATCAGAAACGTTAGACTCAACATCAAAACGATAGCTAAAATGAAATGTTCTAAATTGTATCTCCGGTGCATCTGTCTTTCCTCCTTTGTTCTTAAAGCGGTCTCTTTGATTGAGGTCAGTTGGTGTCGGCAGCTCCCTTTCTCACTAATATTACGCAAGTTGCTAGTTGAATATCCATGGAATTTCCGTTAGAGTATTTGTTAGGCAAAACAAAACTCTTAACACAGGAGAATTCCATGGACTTGACCATCGTAGCATTTTATACACTTTGTGACGATCACTTAATTCAACACGGATACCAAGATGACCCCCGAACCCAAATGTCTGCCGCTGAAGTGATGACCACCGCCTTAGTCGCAGCAGAACTGTTCGGTGGTAATCAACAGCGGGCACGCAGGCTACTCAAAGAACAGGGATATATTCCCAATATGCTCAGTAAGGCACGATTCAACCGAAGACTCCACCAAATTGCACCGATGTTTCAAAGCCTTTTTGAATCACTTGCCACCGACTGTAAAGCACAAAACCCCAACCAACTGTATGCCATTGACTCCTATCCCGTCCCGGCGTGTGACGTGATTCGTATCTCTGGTGCCAAACGTTATCAAGGTGAAGTGTGGCGAGGGGTGATAGCCAGTAAACGCAGATACTTCTATGGACTGAAGTTGCATCTGATGGTGACCGAGGCTGGCATACCGGTTGAGTTTTTCTTAACACCGGGGAGTTTTAGTGATGTGATGGGGTTGCGGTATTATCCGTTTGACCTGCCTCAAGGCGCGACGGTTTATGCGGATAAAGCCTACTGTAATTATGCAATTGAGGACGCTTTATCCGAAGCGGGCATCATGCTCAAACCGTTGCGCAAAAAGAACAGTAAGCGTCAATATGAACCATGGGAGGTTTACCTACACCACCATTATCGCAAGCGAGTGGAGGTGACAAACAGTTTAATTACCCAACGGCTACCCCGCTCTATTCATGCGGTCACTGCCGCTGGGTTTGAGATGAAAGTCGTTTTGTTTCTCATCGCTACTATGATTACACTCATCGTTACATAAACACTAGCAACTTGCGTTAATATTATACAATTATTTAAGCAATTTATGCAAGCACCTACAGTGAAGTATCGGGATTCGGAGCTCCCTCTCCGTTCCGTCCCGACGATTCGGGATGCAAAGCCATGTGCTACTACTTTTAGTATCTACTTATTTTTGAAATTCACTATAAATTGCCATCTTGATTTTATTGGGATTGTCCACTATAATGCAGATATATTGACTTTATATTTTGGCTCATGTAAAAACGGAATGCAATTACGTGAAGGAATAGCGTTGAAGGCGGGGCAAGTCGCTTTGGATCCCGATTCATCGGGGATGCCCCGCCTACGGTTTCTGTTGCACACTTTCTTAACATGACCTATATTTTTGTGAGGAGATGACGATGGAAAAATTCGCACCACTGAATCTGACACAAGATGAATTGATTGAATATACCCGTGAGTGGGAAGGAGAGCGATTCCCTGACGGTCGTCCGAAGGTTTCGGATGACATTATCGAACGGACGAAAAGTGTATCGGTAACACAAGCGTGGGGAACACTGCGCGGTAACGGATACCAGTGGCAGTATGAAGGAAATTGGCAATGTACACACCCGGATGGCGTGCTTGTCGGCAGGGCACTGACGGCGGTCTATATGCCCCGACGACCGGTAATGCGGACGCTGATGGAGGAGAAGGGCGAGCGATGCGGCTGCGTCGGAGACCAGATCTCTTGGCCCATCGACATGCTGGTTCAGGGGGATGTCTATGTCGCCGATGTTTTTGGGAAGGTTGAGGAGGGTCCAGTCATTGGTGATAACCTCGCAACCGCCATCCACTCAAAATCTGGCAATGGCGTGGTCCACGATGCCGCTGTGCGCGATTTGGACGGTATCAAGGAAATCCCCGGTTTTACCAGTTTTGTCAGGGGGTGGAGTCCGACCTACGCTTCACCGACGATTATGCTGACGGGGGTTAATACGCCGATACGGATCGGTCAGGCGACGGTCATGCCGGGGGATGTCGTTCTCGGAAAAGAGGATGGCGTTATTTTTATCCCACCGCACCTAGCCGAGACAGTAGTGAAAACCGCTGAGCTTGTTCGTCTGAGGGATCAGTTCGGGAAAACCCGCTTGAGCGAAGGCAAATATACGCCGGGCCAGATCGATGCGCGGTGGACGGACGACATTGAAAAAGATTTCTCTGGCTGGTTGGAAGACCATATTGATGAACTACCTGTGCCGCGAGATGCTATCGAAGCGTTATTGAAGGAGCGGACGTGGTGAGCCGGTTACAGCGCAAATCACCGACATTCCTGAGACTTCTGTAGGTCGATTTTCCAAAATCGACGCTATGGTGTCGAGATATGAATCTCGACCTACAATTGACTGGAGCGCAGAGACTAACCGCATCACCGTTCTATAGACATATCGCTCCTCTGGAACGAAAGGTAAAATCCCTCAATCTTAACGATAGCCCGATGGTGCTTCAACACTAGCGACTTGCGTTATTTTTAACCCCCTAAATCCCCCTTGTCAGGGGGACTTATGAACCAACTGCGTAAGTCCTAAACTATTATTCTAGTACGATGAATCCCGAAAAGAAGCGATAATTTCTTGGATGTGCCCTATATCTGGATCTTCACTCAGATGAGAATCGGTTAGCAGTGCCAAAGCACGTTGAAATCTTGCTTTGGGATCGCCCCATGCTTCTAAGGTGGCTTTGCTTTCCGCTGCCTCCGGCTGCGCTGTCAATTGAAGAAGGCGATAGACAATCGACAGGTAAAAGAGCAGGTGGTGGCAATCAACTTGTGCGGCAATCTCCGCCTCCGACCAGCCGTCTCGATGTTCGGCAACTTGCTCCGCGTATTCGTTGACTATCGCTTGGTCTAACAAGTTGACAAATCTCCCGTTCGGGCGATTTGCTCCTAAGCTATTGAGTGATTGCACTAGACGCCGCTCGCTCCAATCCCAACCGATGCCCCCAAAATCAATGAAGGTCGGGGTACTCCCATCAATCACAACATTCCGTGCGTTATAGTCCAAAGTGCCCAGCGTTGGCGTTGCACGATGCAAGCGACTCGACATACGTTCCCAAATTGCGTCGAGTGTCCCCGCTTGATCGGCGGGCATTGGTTCTCCCCTCATCCACGCCAAATAGTCGAGGGTTTTTCGCCCTTGATCCAATAGCGTACCCATCATATCGCGCAGGAACGCTGGATAATCGAGAGGGTATATGTAGGGGTTGAGCGCGTGGGCAGTCTTGGCAAAGCCCTCCTCTAGTTGACAGAATGCTCGGACGGTGTTCTGAATAATCGGCTTTAGCGCATCAATCGGCGTTTCTTGGGCAAGGTCATCAAGCGTTGTCCCGCCACACCACTCCATGAGTAGACAGCTAGCTGCATCTGACCACCAGTAAAGCTCTGGCACGCGGCATCCCGCCTGATGCAACCTCAAGAGAACTGCGGATTCGATCTGAAATGGCGTAAAGGTAGATTCACCAACCGGCTGGGTTATCAAGTGTTGTTTCAGAAGGTAGGTGCGCCCTATCGCGTTTAGCTGCCAGACATTGTTTCTTTCGAGCGTGCCGTGTCGGATTGGGACGCATTCTATCTGATCCGGTGAAATGTGGAGGTATGCAGCAATCTGCTCGATTACTTGTGGGGGATCTGGTTGGTTCATGCGGAGGTTAAAATAGTACGTCTTTTTCGATCGCTATGCTGCGCAGATATAACGAGTAGTGCGTAATACGTAAAGCCCCTACGCATTACTCGTTACGCATTAGCCTTCGTGTTTCCTCAATAGAATCGAGATTAAAAGCGATTTGAATTAATATTGTTTACGCTTAATAACTTCTATTAGGGAGGGTTTGTCGAGCGTCAACGCTTTATCCAGTGTTGGCTTGAAGTCAGCCTCATCCTCGACGCAAAAACCAGCTGCACCGAACGATTCCGCAAATTTGACGAAATCAGGATTGACTACATCAACGCCTAATCCCGTCCCAAACCGATCGACCTGCGTCCGTGCGATTGAGCTGAAGGTGTTATCGTTCATGACGATCGTAACGATTGGCAGATTATACTTCACAGCCGTTGCCAACTCCGGACTGTTCATCAGGAAACCACCATCGCCGCAGAGGGCAACCACTTTACGATCTGGATGGGCGACCTGTGCACCAATTGCCCCTGTCAATCCAATTCCCATCGCAACGGAAATTCCGGACCAGATATACATGCCCGGCCCGTAAACTGTGAAGTCTTGCGTCGCAGCATATCCGGTGATATTGACATCAACACTCAAGATAGCATCAAGAGGCATGGCAGCGCGGAGTTGTTCAATAATGGGTGAACGTTCCGCATAAGCCGCCTGTCTGTGCAATTCACGCAATCGCTCACCCCAACCGTGGGGCCGTTCCTTGAGTTCGGCATTCAGTTGCTGCAGGACTACCTTCGGATTCGCACTAATGCCGACAGCGGCGGGATAGTCCCGATTAATCTCTGCGGGATCAGCTTCGATATGCAGCAGCGGCTGGTTAATCTTCAGCGACCAGTTGCCTGTGTCCCGATAGGTAAAGCGTGTACCGATGGCAATCAACAGATCAGATTCCTTCAACGCCCTGTGCGTGGTGGGATTGTTGAAAACACGCAGTGAGTATGGTGAGTCTTCAGGGATTGCGCCCTTGGCCTTTGCGCTCGTTGCGACAGGTGCGTTGAGTAACCTTGCAAACTCAAGTAGCTCTTCGGTCGCTCGTGTATGGCAGATCCCACCTCCCGCAAAAATGAACGGACGCTCCGCTTTCTCGATTAGCTCAATAGCTTCATTAATTTCGTCGGGACTTGCGCCCGGTCGCAGCCCTTTGTTCATAGGGGGAATAGACACGTCAGAATCGTCCATCTCAGCACGCAGCGCATCCGTGGCGAGTTCGATTAAAACGGGTCGAGGTCGTCCTGAACGTAGTGACCCAAAGGCTCTGTTGACGGCACCGGGAATTTCTCGGATATTGTGGACGATTTCTATGTGCTTCGTCATTGTTCCAAACACAGCTTTCTGATCTAAGCCGTGAAACATCTTCCCCGGATCTTTCTTGGCAAGATGGGATGGATTTTGTCCGGTGACCAGCAGCACCGGCGAGCAAGCCGTGTATGCTTCGCCAATCCCGATCGCAGCGTTGGCTGCCCCGGGTCCGGGCACGGTCATACACACACCGACTTCACCCGTTGTGCGGGCATATCCATCCGCCATGAATGCACAACCTCCCTCATGGCGCCCTACATAGTGACGGATCGTATCGCGATTCTTATAGAGTGATTCATAAACGGGGTCCAAGTGCCCGCCCGGTATACCAAAAATGTCTTTAACACCTTGGGCTTTCAAACATTCGACAAAAAGTTCTCCACCTGTCATTAATGCACTCCTTTGGATTGATTATTTTATGGCAATTTGTGTTAGGGTATCACCATACAGATAAAAACACAAGCGCAAAACGTCAGTTGCAGTATGACACACTCAGATTCATTACGGCACACCACGTCGTGCAACGATAAATCTGCCCTGTCCCGAATCAAAGGATAACTGTGTGTATGTCTTCCCGTCTGCGTGCCAATGGGATAGCGCATTCCGTTCACCGTTTGTTGGATCCCACTCTTCAACAGTCGATTGCCATTGAATCTCAATTAGTGTCTCGATTGGTTGCTCGCCGCGATTGAGCAGATAGAACAGATCCAGATCCGCAGATTCGCGGTGTTGAGCGACGATTGTTCGTGTTGGTGTATTATCGGGTTTAGCATAGATCTTTATAGGCAGCTTAATCTGTTTCCGTAGCAATCGCTCAAGGGCTGCGACCTTTTCGTTCGTTGGGCCCCGCAAGATGGATGTACGCCATCGATACAGCAGTCGCTCAAGTGGGTAGGGGTCCAAGCCGATTCGACCGTTGAGCAGGTAAGGCACCGGATCTATGGCAATTAGTCCGCCGCGCGCTTTGACAAATTGCGTCAACACCTCCACCGTTTTCTCTTGCAGTGCCAAACAGGGCGGGAGCAGAACTGATGAATAATCCCCTTTGTTAAGGCGCAATACGCGGCCGGATTTATCCACTTCCGCCTCAGCGAGTGCCGTTTCGGAGGCGATATCAAAATCGTATCCAAGCTCCCATATCGTTTGACAGAGCCAACCCCACTCTTTTACCAACCAATTCCATCCTTTGGGGTCGGGTTTCGTCCATAAACTGTGAATCGGAGAGAGAACAAGAACTGATCTTTTCGGCAAGCCGATCGATAGAAATTGACTAAAGTAGTGTGCCTCGTTGGCTCCTGATGTAACCTTACTATTACTATGTTCCTCGTTACGTATCCATGAATTGAATCCCAAAACACTGTCAGCAATAAACCGATTGGCGTGTGAATCAGCTCTGCATAGGCTGATCTGCCCTGAATCTTCTAGGGATTCAAAACAGCTCGTAATCTGCTTTGCAATTAAAAACGGCTTGGGTTTATTCAGTTTATTGGCGTTGAGGATGGGACGGTCTGCGGTTTTCAGAATTGTCCCGATATCGACCTCCAATGCCTTCGCTGTTGATGGGAAGCTGACGGCAAGCTGGAGATCCCATTGGTGGGTAAACACCCTTAATCCTCCAACGCATATCTCCGCAAACTGTTGGGTCAATCGCTGCCACAGGAGACTGCGGATTGTTGCAGAGTCGTAGGTTTCGTAATAGATTAACGGTAGGTGCGCTAGCAGTTCTGAGTCCAAAGTTTCCCCAAACGCATCGCTCCAAGGGATCGAGGTTGCTGGCACCTTTAGGGGAGACAAAAATGTTGGAAAATCGCAGCAGAATCCGGTAACAGAATATTCTATCAGATCATGAAATTCGTGGATATACGGCTTCAGTACTTGGTGAGCAAACTCACCGACACCCTGCTGGCTCAATAGGTCATACCCCTGCATCTCTGTTTGATACAACCGAAAGATTGTTCTTCCTTTCAGCCTGTCCGCAACGGAGAGGTCGCCCTCCACACAACGTTGGACGTAGTCGGTTATATCGTAACAGGGCGCGTCCGCGCTCGTTTGTGCGAGCAGGTAAATGCGGTCAGGTGGTTGGGCGGTGTGTGCCCACCCCCGGAGTTGATGCTGGATAGTTTCTCGACCTACGTGTTGATCGAATGAATGTTCGACAAAGTTGAGCCAGAAGCGAGTTCCAGCCGTTACGGTATCAAGTAAAAGCCATGCTGCCATGCTCTTACGCTTCAACTGCTGAAGTTTTTCGCGATGGGCATTGATCTCTTTTTGGGTGGTGAGGCGGGGAAATGGAAGCAGGACTTCTCTCTTGGTTCGCGCAGCGGCTTGATCTAACATGGATGGCACAAGTACAGGAGATTTTCGTGAATCTGAAGCACAATTATTGTTCACATTCTCTCCCATCATAGGTGTCAGAGTCGATCCCAAACGAGGCAAGTGTATCGGGCAGGGATCGAAAATCGAAGATTGTTTTGTGCATCTTTCCGACTCTTACTTCAGTTGACGACTCATTAAACCAGATACCACGAATCCCTGCCCGATTTGCTCCGACCACATCCTTCTCAAATTCATCACCGACCATGACCATGCGACGCCTATCCATCCCAAGATCTTCAACGATGTAATCAAAGAATGCCGGGGCGGGCTTACTGTGACCGATCGTGTGAAAACAGTATACCTTGTCCAATAACGAACGGAGCCCGATTCGATCCAGTGCCTTCCAGATTGCCGTCTCATCCGAATCAATTGAATTTGTCGCAAGGGCAAGTGTCCAATGTGGATGCAGTTTAACAAGTACGCCTTTGACGTTGGGAATAGCTTCGACATGGGGCCAAGTGGCCATCGGACCGCTAAATTCCGGGAAATCTCGCATCACGGTGTCCCCCCAATCCAAAAGGACACATCGGCTCTCCCTAGCTATCCTTGACATTAGCTAATCTCCTTTGATGACACTGATCTCTAAACATTGGATGCCGCATTATCGTCTGACTGGTAAATAGGTAGGAGAACACTCTATCCAAATATATTATCTTGAACACTGGATTGGCGAGTATTCTATCACACAGGGTTTAACCTCGCAATCAAAAAGCGGGTGGATTTCATCGTGCTCGAAAGGCCAAACAGGGCGATTGGACGAATTATTCGTTTTAGATGCTCACGAAAAACTGGGGCAAATCAGAAAAGGAAATTAGATGAAACTGTTAGAAGGGATAATCACTGCATTCTCAATTCTACGCTCAAACAAATTGAGATCATTTTTGACGATGTTGGGCATCGTGATTGGCATCGCGGGTGTCATTGCGATGATGTCCTTCGGTGCGGGTGCGAAGCAAATCCTGATGTGGGAGGTCGAAAAGGTCGGCGGACCGAGCATGTTTGGGGTATACCGACGCGAGTGGATTCGTAAGAACGCGAAGTGGATGCGGAATCCGAGCAAGCACTATCTGAAGATGGAGGATGTGCGTGCGATCCAAACTGAATGTCCTTCCGTTGAGGTGGCAACCCCGGAGGCTGGGGGTAGTGCGACGCTTTCGGTTGGAGGGAAACGCAAGTTCGCTCAGATGCAAGCCACCGCTGAGGAGTATCAGATTGTACGCAAGTGGTATAGCGGATATGGAAGATTTTTGTCTGATGATGATCTGAGCCTCTGGAGCAAGGTCTGTGTGATTGGTGAGGAGATCTGGAGGGATCTGTTTGCGGAACTTGACCCGATCGGGAGAGAGATAAAAATTAACAATCAACGATTTACCGTCGTAGGGGTTATGGAGTCCAGAGGCAAGGGACTCGATACGGAGAATAGCGAAGACAACCAAATTTTTATTCCGATTACGACAGCACAGACCCATTTTTGGGGGAATGATCGGGTGGGACATATTCTGATCCGCGCAAAAGATCATCAATCTGTGGATCAAGCGGTGGAAGAGGTCAAGACGGTTCTGAAGCGCAATCACGATGGCGAGGAATTCTTTGAAACATGGGTGATGAAGGAGGAGCTAAAATCTGCCAACCAGATTATCATGGTGATTGAACTCACCCTCGTTATTATTGCCTCTGTGGCTCTGATCGTTGGCGGAATTGGCATCCTGAACATCATGTTGGTGTCTGTCACAGAGCGCGTCCCTGAGATTGGGCTGCGTAAAGCCGTTGGCGCGAAAAGCTTTGATATACGCGTACAGTTTCTCATCGAGTCCGTTATCTTGTGTCTTATCGGTAGTGTAATTGGTATAGCGCTGGGAGCAGCGTTAGGCAGTGGCTTTGCGTGGGCGGTGAGTAAGTTTATGCGGGATTTTATCGAGTGGCCCTCCGTCATCACCGTCGAATCGGTGTTGACGGCTGTAACGGCTGGTGGGGGTGTCGGCGTATTTTTCGGATATTACCCGGCAAGCCGTGCCGCGAAACTCACACCGATTGACGCGATAAGACATACGTAAAGCGTGAAACGTGAAACGTAAAATACCGTAGAGAAGTACCGATGATATCAATAGGAGTTACGCAGTTCAGTTTGTAGTAGCGCAATTCATTGCGCGTTCTTATCGCCGTTTGTAGTTGCCTGATTTATCAGGCGTTTTTACTGTATTTGCCCGATTTATCGGGCGTCGGAAATCGTGTTCTGCGGTGATGAATCGCCGAACTACAAAGCTTTAAGTGTTCAAGTGCGTAAGTCCTAATCAAGTAAAAATTGCGTCCACAGTCAGTTGAAAATCTAGAAGAACTTGACTCCGGATGGCTTCGCCTAGGCCAAAATGCCCTAATGACTGCGATTGATCTTTCGTTAATTGCAGCACCTCGACAGATCGGGCTTCGCGACTGACCAGCCAGCACTCCCTGACGCCGATCTGTTGATAATCTGACAACTTTCCTGACAACACTTTATCGGTGTCCGATGCCGAAAGCACTTCGATGACTAAATCTGGCGCGATTTCAAGAATCTGTAATTCCTCAATCGCATCAAGACCGGTGCCAGAGAGTTTGTCTTTGTGAATAAACAACACATCGGGTTGACGGGTACGCAATGGATGGCGTTGAAGGATAATATCGACCGGCGCAAACAGCACTACGCCGAGATCTCTTTCTTGAACAGGTGGATTAAGTGCCATAACGATGTTCAAAGCTATTTTTTGATGAGCGGGTATCGGGGCAGGGGACGGCATAAACTCTCCATCAATGATTTCATACGGGTGATTGATTTCAGGCATCAGCAGGTAATCTTCAAAGGAGATTTTCTTTTTCGTGGCTTCGGTTGTGGGTACGGATATAACGTCCATGGCCCCCCTCCTCTTACGTTTTATAAGTTTGTCTGTTACAGGCTAAATGGTGCTAGCGACATTGATGGATTCCCTGTTGTAATCAATTCACTAATCAGTGTTCCCGTAATCGGTGCAAGTAGGATACCGTTCTTGAAGTGACCCGCAGCAACGAACACATTATCAGAACCGGGTAGTGCTCCAATATATGGACCGCCCTTCGCGTAGGGGCGTAACCCTGCCCATGTCTGTACGAAGGATTTCTCTGCGAGGCTTGGCATTAGCCCGATACCGGCTTCAATCATTTGTCGCGTACCTTCCAGTGTGGTCCGCTTATCGTAGCCAACGAATTCAACGGTGGCACCGATTAGGATTTTCCCATCAGACCGGGGGACGAGATAAACCCCTAGTCCATCAATAACGTGTCGCAGGATTGGCGGCATCGCTTCTGCTAATACCATCTGCCCACGCGATGGCTCCATCGGTAGCGCGCCCCCGAGTTGAGCGGCAACCGTCCCCGACCAGCACCCCGATGCGATTACAAATGTGTCTCCGTAAATGCGCTCGCCGTTCACTTCGACTCCTACCACCCGTTCCCCTTCCCGTAGAAACGTAGTCACAGGATTGCCAAACAGAAACTCCGTCCCCAACAACGCTGCCCCTTTTGCCAACGCTTGCACCAACTTGGGATTTCTGACCTGGGCGTCGTGCGGAAAGCGTACCCCGCCGACAATTGATTTGGAAATTGCAGGCTCTAACTCCCAGACCTCTTCAGGTGTCAGCACCTCCGCAGAAAACCCCCGATCCAGCCGTCGTGAAGCCAGTCCCGTCAATCCCTGCTTCTCTTCATCGGTGAAGAAAACGGCGATCGATCCAGACCGAATAAATTCGATATCTATCTGCGTCTCCGCCTGCAACGCCTCAGCCAACGCCGGGTAAAGCCCCAAACTCGCTCGACAGAGTTCGGCATAGGGATCGTGTGTCGATGCGTGAGATGCTAGGATCCCGGCACCCGCCCACGACGCCTCGCGTCCAACGCTGTCTGCTTTATCAATAACCAGTGTTTTTACCTGTGCTTTGGCGAGATTATACGCGATTGCACAACCGATTACGCCGCCGCCAATAACAATCACATCTACATGGAGAGATTCTGTACTGACTGCTCCCACGCCTGAAGGCTTGGGGTTCTTATGATAGACTGAAGAGCCACATTTGTTCATAATGTCCTCTGCTATCTTCCTGATTCGACGATTCGTACCTTTCGTGCTGACAAGGACTTACCGAATCTCCACCCCGAATAAATCGGGATCCCTTTTAGGGACAGGCGTTTTAACTCTCCGTGTGTCCCACGGCGAGGGTTCTGAGGTTTATTGCAGCGTTCAGGTCACGGTTTTGCGTGTGACCACATTCGCTACAATGGTAGACTCTATCCGATAGGGATAGGTCTGTAGCAATCCCACCACAGTTGCTACAAGTCTTGCTTGACGGGTAGAACCTGTCCGCCTCCACAATCTTTACACCTAGCTGTTCTGCCTTGTGCTTTAGCAAGGTGAGGAATGTTGATAGCGAAGCGTCTGATAGGGCTTTGGCAAGCCGGTGATTCTTGACCATACCCGCAACGTTTAACGACTCAATCCCAATACGGCTTGCGTTATTGACAATCGTTGTAGTTGCCTTTTGTTGAGCATCCTGACGAATGCAAGCAATTCGGTAATGCAACTTGGCGATTGTGTCCTTGAGTTGATGCCAATTGCGACTGCCTTTGACCTTACGGCTTAGTCGGCGTTGCAGCCGTTTGAGTTTCCGCTCATATCGTGTAAGTGCTTTTGGATTCTCAAAGTATTGACCCTCAGACGTAATCGCAAGGTGTTTGATGCCCACGTCTACCCCCACAACAGGTTTACCACGAGAATCAGGAATGGGATCGTCAACGAAAGTATCCACAGTGATTGAAACGAACCAACGATGTCCATGCTTGGAAATGGTAACACCTGTGATAGTGCCAAGGAAGCGCAGGGATTCTGTCATGCGGACCCAACCGATTTTGGGAAGTTTAATCCGCTGACCTGCGACAGGGGTTGTGCCTTTGCCACTATCCGCCCTATAGGACTGACCGTGTGACCGTTTCTTGAACTTGGGAAACTTATTCTGACCGGACTGCCAGCGGGCGATTGCGTTCTTAAAATTACTAAAGTTTGGACAATTTGTTTTGGTTTCATGCGGGGTTATCAAGGGTGTGTTGAATATCGTGCGATTTCGTTTGTTCAGAGGTTGTCGCAGAAAATAGTCGGCTGACCATTAAAGCGCGTAGATAGCGCACCATCAACCCGCGTGTCAACTTCTTGGGTCGATACCAATCAATCCCCAATTCCCGACACACCCGCTCAACAGTTATTGGACGGCTTGTGGTAGAAATGATGGTAAATACCAATTGAGTTAAACAAACAGCCACGAAACTGAGTTGTACCCATCGACTGATGCTTTTTTTAGATTTGACCCGATATTGGTCAAACCCGAAGTGTTGTTTAACGTCCCGAAAAGCGGTCTCAATCGTCCATCTTTTCTGATAATATCGCACTATCTGACATAGATTAAGAGTCAAGTCAGTGGTATACACACAGAAGTATCGAAACGTCTTTGCCTTCTTGGGTCGGGTTCGCATGACTACCAGCCGCACCGGCTGTGGACACATTTTGGTAAATGCGACTACCGATGCAATGGCATACCGTTTGTTGTCAATGTCAATCGTTGCATATCGTAGATATGGCAGGTGTAGCCGTTTTCCATACTTCTTGGGGCGGCCCCGTTTGGAACACTTAGCTACTTCAGCCAACCGATAGAAGACCGCATTGGACTTGGCACGACACAACAGATGATGCCCGGCTTTAAGCACACATGCAAACACTTTGCGCCGATTGAACCCCCGGTCAAAGATAATCAGTCCACAGGGAATGTGAGCGCATATCCGCCTTAGAACAGCGTTGCTGCTCTCCTGCTTTGTCTTGGGACATATCAGGTTCACCCAAACCGGAAACAGTATCGTCTCAGTCACCGTGCTACAAAGCAAGCCCAATACGCCAAACTGATGCCCTGAGTGAAACTTCGATTGATTTCTGTTGCGCTTTTGGTAGCGATGATTTCTAAAAAAGTGGAGACCAAATTGTTTGTGTCCTGTCTTTATCGCTTGGGTCTCATCGTAAACGTAGACCCAATTGTCAAAGCACCCTTGCAGTAACTTAATTAGATGTTTAGCAACCGCATCGGCGTCCCACTTGCCACGGGAGAGGAACTTCACCAGTGAGTGGTAACCGGTTTTCGGTCGAACCGCTTGATAAATGTCAGTCACCGTGGCACTGCGGGGGGCAGTGATGAACCCAACAATAAATGTACAAAACAGGGTGAAGTTTTGACGGTTGAATAACGGACGAAAATCGGTTAAAATACTCGCGAGGCAGAATATGAGGTACATAATTTCTCCTTTCAAAATTGTGGTGATTTCTGAAAGGATAACCTCTTTTCTGCCTCGTTGCACTTAAAATTGTCTAAACTTTAGTTAAAATTATGGTAGACCGTATTCTTGACAACGTTCTGTGATAATTCGTCGCACCATTTGTAAATGTCACGTTTGATGGCGTTGAATCGCTGATTGAGTTCTATAATGCTACGCCATTGGCCATGATCTAACCCGTCCTTAAAATCAGCAAGGACATGATTATAGACGACGCGGCTATACCCACAATGCTGTGCGAATTGGGTCGCTTGGACGTTGTTCGGTTCTAATGCGATTTTGTGTGTTTTTAACATTAGATGTCTTTCTGTCTTTCGTTTCCCATGACAGAGGGTGTGAGGGATCCTAACGTGCATTAGGGCTGTCATTCCCTCACCGAAAGACAAACGAATTATACCATATTACTATATTTTTACCAGTTATCCCGATAAATCGTAGGGGCATTTAATTCTTCGGGCGGGGCAAGATGCCCCGCCTACGGTGTAGGGGTAATCTGCCATCTATCCGCCAAAATTGGTCAAAAACTGGAAAACTAAATAGCCTAATAAATCGGGATCGCTAGAACCAAGCCTAAAGGTTTGGGATTGCTAACATTTATCCTTCATGATTTCGTTCAATTATGTTAGGAATGTGCAAAAAATGTAAAATTATAGTGACTCTGTCCTCACCTTCGATTATAATGGACTGACAATTGAATGTCAAGATCGAAAAAAGAGGGAACACTACCACCTTCACCTCCGTAAGGGTCCAAGAAGGGACATCCGCTATGAGACAACATAGAACCATCTACTTCAATGATGCCCGTCATTACTATCTGTTTGTTTTTGAACCGCCTATCCGGTTGGAAGAGGCATGGTCTGCCGTGGATGAGGTTGCTGGCACAAGCTGCGATACCTTTGTCTACGGGGTGTCTCGCGCTGATGGGTTATTTTATCCTTCCAAGGTCGGCATGCAGTTTGGGGAGGATATCCGCCCCTTTGACAGTGCCCCCTACTGGCGCATCTGGGAAAATATGCAGAGCTTGATAGAACGAGGAATCGATCCACTGACGCTCCTTATTGACCGGGCGCACGAGAAAGGGTTGGACTTTTTCGCTAGCCTGCGCATGGGCGGTTACGGTGGTATGGACCCGCAGCATGTGTTGGCAAACGGTGGACGGGGATTTGCCCACCCGGAAGTACGTGACCATCAGTTTGCTGTGTTAGAAGAGCTCGCTACCCAGTATCCCGTAGAGGGTGTGGAGTTGGATTTCGCTGCGGCTCCGGGCGGAAGTCCCTTCTGGCTCACGCCTGAAGATGCACCGGAGTATACACCGGTCATGACCGATTTTGTTCGGAGTGTTGCTGAAATGGTACGAAGTCGACCGGGTGCGCCCGGGCAGATTGGTGCGCGGATATATCCGACCTTGGAGCTAAACAGGAAAACAGGGTTGGATGTACAGACTTGGCTTCGAGAGGGATTGGTTGACTTCGTCGTTCCGATGGTCTATGCGTTCTTTGTGCTCGACGCTAACATGCCGATTGATTGGTTGGTACAGGAGGCGCACGAAAACGATATTTCAGTATACGCTATGCTGCAACCGTATTACAGTGAAGAGAATCGACGATTCTATTCGGTGGAAGATGCGACACCCGCCATGATGCGGGCAGCCGCTGCTAACTTTTGGGAACGTGGGGTTGATGGTCTGTACACTTGGTTTCTGCCGTGGCCCCTAGGCGATGCGGAACGCCGCACCCTGACAGAGTTGAGCGACCCAGAACTAATCAAGGAAGGCGATAAACACTACTTTCTACGCCGACGTTCCGAAGCAACAAGCGGTCACGATTACGAAGCCTTCCTGCCCGTAGAAATCCCCGCGGCGGATGCAGCGACACGTTATCAGATCCCTTTTTCTATTGCCGATGACACCCAAAATGATCGGGTACAGAGTGTTCGACTCCGGCTTGGTGTGACCAATCTAGTCACCACAGACACATTTGAGGTGTGGTTGAACGGGCAATCGTTAGCGGAGGAGCGGTGTGGGCGTGACATTATCAGATCGCGCGATCCGTACGCGGGTCAGTGGTTGGAGTTTCATCTAGAACGGGCACGCCCCCAGAAAGGGGAGAACGTGCTAGAGGTTGCACTGAGGGAACGCCCTCCCGGATTTGTGGGCGGAGTAATCGTCGAGGATGTAGAAATCCTCGTTGAATACGGCCCCTATCCTGTTAGGTCGCACGGTTGATCTCAATGCTGCTATGATCCTTTAATAATTTAATAGCCTAAAATCACTAACGCAAGGCTTGACTTTATCCTCGCAGCATGATAAAATGATTTTGCAATTTTAGAAATCAGGAGGATTGGAATTTGGAACAACAGACACGAGGTACTATTGGACAACAGATTGAGCTCCCATTCATGGAATCTGTGAGGATTAGTTTTCAGAGCTTGATGATCCGTTTCGGACGATCTGTCATTACAACCGCAGGCATCACACTGGGGATTGCCTTTCTGGTGTCAGTTTTGGTAAATAATGAGGTAACCGTGGCAATGAAAGAGAGCGGTTCAAAACAGGAGATCACCACCTTTGAAGAAGAAGAAACGACCGGGATTTCTATGAAGGATAAATGGTTGATTATCATGTCCCTAATTGTCTGCGTCGTAGGCATCGCTAATTCGATGCTGATGGCGGTCACAGAACGGTTTCAAGAAATCGGTACGATGAAGTGTCTGGGTGCCTTGGATCGCTTCGTCGTGAGGTTGTTCCTGTTGGAGTCCGGATTCCAAGGACTCGCGGGTGCGCTCATCGGAGCTCTCATAGGTTGTCTCGGATCACTTCTCCTAGGCCTCAAGGATTACGGTTTGGATCTATTCTTTTACTTCCCCCTGCTGCCGGTGCTGAACGCGCAGCCCACTAGATTCGGGGTGTTACTGATTATTCTCGCTGGTTGTGTGCTCGGCATGATTCTGTCCGTTATCGGCGCGGCGTTTCCAGCGTGGCGCGCGGCAAAGCTACCCCCAGCGGAAGCGATGCGGACTGAAGTTTAGGAGGGACATTAATGCCAGACGTTGTTGTTAAAACTGAAAAGGTCGTTAAGGAATACCGCATGGGCACTAACGTGCTCAGAGCACTCGACGGGATTGATTTGGAGATCTATACCGGAGAATATATTTCATTGATGGGACCGTCCGGTTCAGGGAAATCAACCCTCTTTAATATGATTGGTGCCTTAGACCTTCCGACCGCGGGTAGAGTTTTCATTGATGGTCAAGATATGGGACAGCTCAGCCAGTCCCAAATCGCATGGTTCCGTTGTCACAGAGTCGGTTACATCTTCCAAAGCTACAATCTGCTACACGTCATGACGGCACTCGAAAACGTAACGCTGCCGATGATTTTCGCGGGGCTATCGGCAAGCGAGCGTCGTGATAAAGGGGAAGAACTGCTGGAGCGAGTTGGATTAGGAGAACGGATCCATCATAGACCCGACGAATTATCTGGTGGACAGCGGCAGCGTGTCGCCATTGCGCGCGCGTTCGCAAATGGCCCAAGCATTATTTTGGCGGATGAGCCGACAGCAAACCTCGACACGGTCATCGGGCGCGAAATTATTGATTTAATTAAGCAACTTAATGTCGATCAGGGAGTAACCGTGATTTCAGCGACCCACGACTTGAAGATGCTTGATGTGTCAGACCGTATCGTTGATATTCGCGACGGATTGGTCGAACGGATCCGAAATCGGGATGAAATTGAGATTCAGGTTGGCGAAGTTGGAGGGCACTAGACGCAGTGCGTTTTCAAGAACTTGAAATTTCGCAATTGCCCCGTGATACTAAAGCGTCTTCATGGCTAGAAGTTAGCCCACGGGTAGATGGAGGCGACTGGCGTTTGCCATTTCTTTACGTAATAGGCGCAACTGCTGGTCCTACCTTGGTTGTCCTTGGAGCGGTGCACGGCGACGAATACGAAGGGGTTGAGACCATCCCCGAAGTTTTCCGGCGCGTAGCACCCAATACCCTACGTGGCGCGTTACTGATGGTGCCAATTTGTAACGTGCCTGCGTATGAATCTGTCCTCCGCAGCAGTCCCATTGACGGACTGAATCTGGCACGTGTCTTCCCTGGCGATCCTAACGGTACTATCACGCAACGGATTGCTTACTGGATTACTCAAAAGTTATTCAAACCCGCCGACTTCGTTATTGACCTGCACAGCGGCGGTGTCGCCGCCGAAATTCCATCACTCATTGGCTATACCCACAGCGACGATGACCTTGGTAGACGCTCGCGAGCCGGTGCACTGGCATTCGGCGCACCGGTAATCTGGGAACATCCGCCACCCATGCCGCCCGGTCGGAGTTTATCAGCAGCCACGGATCTCGGCGTGCCGTCAATCTATACCGAGGCAGGCGGTGGTGGCTATGCCCGTCCGTCCGATGTGGATTGCTTTACCACCGGTGTAATCAATGTGATGAAGCATCTTGATATGCTGGCTGGTCAACCTCAGACTCAACTCATAACACATTATCTGTCTGGGGACGGCAATATGGACAGTGTCATTTCGACACCTGCTGCTGGCTACTTCCGATCTGACGTAGCCTTGCTGGACGAAGTTAGCACCGGTCAACGCTTGGGCACGGTTCGCGACCCATTTGGTGAAATCGTGGCGGAAATTACAACCGAAAGTTCTGGCGTTGTTATTATGTTACGACGCATTCATCGTGTCCACGTGGGCGACAACTTGGCTCATGTAACGGGACGTTTAGACTATTAACTTTTCCTAAAGGTTAATCATTTAGGACTTACGCATTTCAGCACAGTTGGCGCGGGGCAAGATGCCCCGCCTACAGTTGGCTGCGTAAGTCTTATCATTAGTAATAAAGCGGCTTTCGTTGAAAGTTTCCCCACCTTAAACTTCTGCTACTGTTTACCTGATAGTTCGGATTTCAGGACACTCAATCTGCCGCACATCGGCGAGATAGCCGCTGCACAACAACATTGCAACAAATCCCGACGTTTCGAGTCCGATTGGGACTGTGAAACGACGAGGATTTTAGATAAATCGGCACTTTATCAAGGGTCGGGATTCCCCGACATATTCACTCACAAACCTCTAACACACTGGGAATGAAGATGCAAAATACGCTCAATGCGAACGCCTTACTATCACCTGTTGAAGCACTAACCGCGACATACGACCGGGAGCGCTTTGAGGATATCGGTCAAATGACCTGTATGACGCTAGTGCTGCTTGGTAATTATGCCCAGACGGGGCATTTTGGAGGTCCACTGGCTTACACGCCTTATAATGTCGCACTCCATCTAGCGGGTCCAGAACTTGGGGGTTTGCGCTACGACTATCGTAACCCCAAGCATCCGTTCGGCGACAAATTCATGCTCGCCGGCGGGCATAACATTCCTACCGCATATGCGTTGTGGATGATTATGGGCGAAGCGATGGCACGGACGCATTCGGCTACGGGTGATCCACGTTACAAGGTTCCACCGGAAATCGCCATGTTGCCGATAGATGCACTCGGTTTTCGGCGCGGCGCGGGGGCACTAAAAACCTTGCTGAAAGAGAATGAGTTGGAGGATCATCCGCTTTTTGCACAAGCACAATTGCGTGGCATCCGGTCGCTGGCGGGGCATTCCGAAACGACTGATCTGACAAACGATGTCAACGGGGGGCCCTCTGGTATTGGTATCGCGACAGCCGCCGGCAAAGCAGCGTTCTGGAATTTTCTAGATGCTCCTGACTCATTGAAAGTGCTCGCACTTGAAGGTGAGTTTGCCATGACTGAAGGACACGCCCAAGAGTTAAAAACACAGGGGCTCGCAATGCAGGTGGGAAAACGTCTGCGTATCCTGCTCTCCTATAATAACGCTGGCATTGACGACACCTTAGTGGGTGGGGTGATCGATTCCAAATATAAGCAGTACGAGCTTGAGGAGCAGTGGACATCCTACGGTTGGAACGTGTTCTCCCTTGAGGATGGCAACGATTATGACCAGGTCCTTGCAGTTCTTAAAACTATGGAGGATTGGGACCCCGACGACCGCCGCCCCATGATTGTTATCGGCAGAACGGTTAAGGGCTATTGGCCCAGTGCGGTAGATGGCAAGATCGAGGGGTATGGGGATCAGTTGGTCAGCTACCCAAGTCATCCGTACGGCTTCAAAATGAATGAAGAGTATTTCGTTGCGTTGGCAGAAACCTTTGAGAGGCGTTACGGAGTAGAATTCGAGGGGATCCGCAACGGACCGGTAACCGACGAGCGCGAGCGCCTGATACAGTTCAAGACTAACATTGACGTGGTGATGTCAGTGCTTGATCAAAACGGACTAGGGGATTGGCTTGCCAATCGACTCGTCGATATTGGTGATGCGGTTCAAGATGATCTACCGCTGCGGGTGGATAGCAAGGAAGATCCGTTTCTGGACGATCAGCTTCGGACGGAGAATCTCCCGGTCGAGCCACAGACGCTGACTGCGAAAAATCCTGTGTCGGGTGAGGAACAGGAGGTGGAGATCGCCCTGTTCAAGGAACCCGGAGAGGTTGCTGGAACCCGGCGGGCAATTTCAGAGATTATCAAGTGGATGAACTATGTGACAGATAACCGCTTTATCACCCTTGCTGCTGACCTTTCAGAGTCTATCAATGTTGAACACGGCAGCCTCTGGGGACATTACAACCCAATTACCAATCCAGCCGGCACACGGTTCAAAGCCCCTATCCAAGAAGCAGGAAATGTGTCAAGCGCGATCGGGTTGGTGGGTCAAAGTGCATCACTTGATCCGGAGAAGTTTTCTGGGGTCTGGGCATTGAGTGGCACGTATGGTGCTTTTACACCGCTGATGTATCTGCCCGCACGGGTATGGAGCCAGCAGAATCAGGACAGTCCTTTCCGAGTGGGGGTTCTTAACATTCTCGCAGGACATTCCGGACCAGAAACCGCCGCCGACGCACGAACGCACTTCGGCATCTTTGCACCGCAGGTGTGGAAACTCTTTCCGAGGGGTCAGGCGATACATGTCAGTTTCTGGGATTACAACGATGTTGCCCCCGGCTATTTCGCCGCTGCGGAGGTTGCCGCCCGCGATCCGCAGGTTGGGGTCATTATCATCGAGGTCGCCCGCCCAGATTTCCCGGTGGCGGATCGAAGCACGTTTGCGGACAGCGATCTGAAAGCGGCAGCCAAAGGGTTATACGTCATCCGTGATTTTGATTCGGACAACCCCAAACACGGTTATGTTGTCGTTCAAGGCTCTAACTCTACCGTGAATCTGGTCCAAGCCATTCCGCGCCTAGAGGAGGAGGGAATCAACGTAAAGATCATCGCCGCTGTGAGCGAAGAGTTGTTCGATCTACAACCTGAAACCTATCGCCAGTCTGTATTGCCCCCAGAAGCGCGCTATGACCTGATGGTGGTGAGCACAGGAACCCAACGGGTTTGGCCCATCAGAAATCTCGGACCGTTGACGGACGCTTATTCGCTGACCGCAGATTGGGATAACCAATGGCTCACCGGTGGAACCGAACCTGATGTCATAGCCGAAGCACACCTTGATGCCGAGTCAATCTTTGCTGGGATTAAACGCTTCGCTAGTGAGCGGGAGCAGCGTCTATCAAATCAGCGTGAATTGCTAACAGCATTAGGTTAGGTTGATAGGAAACCGCAGCGTATCCGCGAATTATGGTGAATTAGAGAAATAAGTAGACATTTTCGCTCCTTCGTGTATGGTAGGCACTGTTTGTAACTGCGCCGATGCGGTGCGGTTACAAACCACACCTACCGGGCCTGGGGGCAATGCGGTTCGGTTTGGAGTGTCTCAGTAATTCTAAGATCTACCATAAATAGAAGACTATGATAAACCCCTCCGTCTCATCCCTGATGATGCCAAAGCCTACCTCAATCGGGGCACAACGAAACTTAGACCGGGACAAATCGCTGCTGCCATCGCCAACTTTGATCGCTGGGTTAGGGAATCTGTCAGGGGCGAGACTCACGAAACGGCGTGATAACCTATTCGTCAATTCCTATATAATGAGACATAATATCCTCTAAGTTCTCTTATCGGACATTTAGGGATTTTGGATGAAAATGGGGTACTAAAGCAATGTCAGTCTCCGATTATTATGGGGTACAGATAAGGTAAACCAAAATGAGATTGTGTCTATTTCGTGAAAAACTAAATCGTGAAATAAAAGAACTAGAAGCACTTATTGAAGGTGATAGAATCCTTTCTGAGCATATTCAACCTACTATTTATTGCATTGCTGCTTTGTTACGGAAGATTTTGGAGAGATTGCCTAAACTTTATGACAAGATAGAAAATGTAAATGTGATAGAAGCCCCACATGAGAATAAATGGCAAGCTGCGGCACCTAAAAATATCAAATTAAGAGACCTTCTAAATGCGATAATCCATTATGTCGATTTTCGTCCATCACTTCATACTCCGCTCTTGACTCAGAGCAGCGGATACCTCCAGACACGATATATTACAATCTTATCAGATTGGGATACAGAAAAATTGAGCCTACGCGAAATTGCTATTGCAGATTTCATTATGGTAGCGAAACGGATAGCGGAAGATAACAAGCTGATAATAGATTGCGTTTTATCTCGTGCCACAGAACTCTTAGGAGAAGTTATTGACTCAAACTCTGATGAGGGGTTCCTTGAAATGAGCACAACAGATATTTTGATGGATTTCTTTGATATTACAAGTAAAATAAAAGAAGATAATTGGCTAGACAGCAAGATTACGATATCTCGTCGGGAAAGCAGAAGTCCTGAGTTCATAGAAGAAATAGAATATAGGGTCTTGTTACAGAAACTCGTTCACGAAAATTTTTCTCTTTTCAGACAATTCCAACCATATCAAGAACACGGCAAGGTTCTAAAGTTGGTAGGCGAAAAGAGTGACCGTGAAGATAACAGATTGGAGCGTATCATGATAAGAGCGAAGGACTTGCTATATGCACTACGTGTAATGGAGTGCCAAAGGAGGTAATACAAATGGACTTTTCAGCATGGTCGCCAAGCCACACGCTTTTGGTCGCTATCACATTGGCGACTTTTGGTGTTCAACTGATAGTGATATTGATCAGCCTAAAAATTAGGACAGAACGGCTTGAGCAACGCCAAGACAAGACCGACAATCAAATAGAAACGGTGAGATTGGAGATGACCAAACAGATCTCGGAAGTGAGATCAGAGATGAATCAGGGCTTTTCTGACCTCCGAGGCGAGATTAGAGGTGTCCGGGACGAACTCCGAGGCGAGATCCGTGATGTCCGAACAGAGATGAACCAGCAAGTTGGAAGTGTTAGAGAAGAACTGAGTAAGCTGAACCAGAACCACATTGAACACCTGACGCGCCACGATTCGTGAAGCGATAAAAATCGCAAGGTAGGTGCCGGTCCCCACGCCTGCCTTGTGGCGAAACTTCAAGAGATGGGGATTTGAAAGGAGATGGTCAAACATGGCTATTAAAGATTTTAGCGATCTGATGCCGGATATATTAGCAGAAGTGGAAATGGTTTATGTGAGTACGAAGACGATCAATACGAAAGGTCAGGAGGCAGCTTATCATAAACGTGATGATTGTAGCAGGTTTCCCGATCCGGAAAATGCGCGTAGAATTCCCTTGAAACTTGCCAAATGGCTGGATTATAAGAAGTTGTGCGGGGAATGCTAAACTCGTCCGATAAAATATATTAACGGATATTTGCAAATCTTTTTAGGCAAATTGTTGCAAAAATCAAAATAAATTAAGAAAGGAATGGTATGGCGCAACCTTTGAGGGTATTTATTACTTATTCGCATGTTGACTCGGAACTAGAGGAGGAACTAAAAAATCAGCTTGCTGAACTGGTGGAGGAAGGACTTATAACAATTTGGGACGATACTCAAATGCTCCCCGGTGATATATGGGAAAGAGTAATTATTAATAATGTTGCTGATTCAGATATTCTTCTTTACCTTGTTTCTGCTGCGAGTCTAGATTCCACAAATTGCAACAGAGAATTAGCAGAGGCGTTAAATTTTGCAATAAGAGTTGTCCCTATAATTCTTGAAGAATGCCAATGGCAAGATCGTAACATTGCTGGCTTCCACGGTTTGCCCGAAAGGGGCAGACCTATTAGCCAGTGGGAAAATCAAAGTAGTGCATGGCAAAGCGTGGTAGATGGTATACGGAGACTTGCCAATGCTCTGCCCTCCCCTGCCGAACTGTCGTTTAACCAGGGTGTTTTTTTTCAGGGCGTGGGGGAGCTAGAAAGGTCTATCCAACGTTATTCAAGAGCAATTCGACTCAATCCCAGTCTCTCTTTTGCCTATACGAATCGCGGGCTTCTTTATACCATGAAAAGGGATTATGCTTCTGCCATTGCGGATCTTGATAAAGCGATAGAACTTAATCCAAATGACGCAAAAGCCTATGGCAATCGCGGTAATGCTCGCGGATTGTCAATGGGGTTCAACGAGCAAGCAATTGAGGACTACAACAAAGCGATAGAACTTAATCCAAATGACTCCGATCTTTATCAAAATCGCGGTAATGCTCGCTCAGTAATAGATCTTGAAGACCTTGCTATGGCAGATTTTAGTAAAGCAATAGAGCTCAATCCTACCTCATATTCTGCTTATTTGGGGCGTGGAATTTCTCACGCAAAAATGGGACTCAATGACCTTGCTATGGCAGATTTTAACAAATCAATAGAGCTTAATCCAACTATGTTTCTTACTTATAATAATCGTGGTAACATTTACAAAATGATGAACAATTTTCATCTATCTATTGAAGACTATAGCAAAGCGATAGAACTCGCCCCTGATTATGCAGATGCTTATGAGAATCGTGGTAAGGTTTACAGAATGATGGGTAATAATGACTTAGCCCAAGCAGATTTTGACAAAGCGGATCAACTTAGGAAAGATTTGCCGAGACTCCGCCAAAATCTATATATATCAGAATTGTAGATACCATAAATCATACGATCACTTCAGCGAAAGGTTTACCTAACCATTATTGGATATGTTTATAGAAGGGAGGAGATATAAATGGACTTTTCAGCATGGTCGCCGTCGCATACGATCTTGGTGCTTTTCGGAATCGCGGTATTTATCGGTCAGGTCGGTGTGTATTTCTACCGCACCAAGCAAAACGACAAGCAACTGGAAAAGCAAGGTGAGACGTTCTTTCATGCCATAGAACGGCTCGAAGAACGGATGGACAAGGGTTTCGTTGAAGTCAATCAACAGATCGTAAGCGTCCGTGACGAACTCCGAGGCGAGATTCAAGGTGTTCGAGGCGAAATCACCAATGTCCGCGACGAACTCCGAGGCGAGATTCAAGGGGTGCAAGGTGAGATTCAAGGTGTCCGCGACGAACTCCGAAGTGAGATTAGAGGCGTCCGGGGCGAAATCGCCGATGTCCGAACCGAGATGAACCAACGTTTGTCTGATATGACCGCTGAAATCAGCAAGATGAACCAGAACCACATTGAACACCTGTCCCACCACAAATCGTGAGGAGATAGCCGCAAGGTAGGTGCACGTCCCCCGTATAGAAACGTATAGAAAGGAAACAGTAATGATTTCGGAAGTTGTAACCAAGCAAGACTGGCATGTTAGAGCCGTTCTATCAAACGATACTGTGCTAAACTTTATCGTCGATGCGGAAACAGGTAAAGAAGCAATAGACGAAGCCAAAGAAGTGAAACCCCTATTTGAAGTATCAGATGATATAGATCTGAAAAAAGGATTCGGGTGGCAAGCCTATCCGTTACATCGGAATATCCGACACGTGCAGCGGATACACTTGAACCGCGATCCTATAGTCGATCGAGGGCGGCATTTTTGAAAGATCTAAATGAACAGCTGAGCAAGATGAACCACATTGACCACCTGACACACCATCAGGGATAACGGAGTTCAAACGCACCAACCTCCCCGCACGGCGTAAAACTACCCTTCAGCCTTTAATCTGCTCATTACGAAAGGAGCACTTTTTCATGACAGACGACAACTCATCTGATCTGTACTGGCAGGGCGGTAAATTCCGATGCAGGATACTATATCCGGGAAGCATTTCACCATATGAAGCATCTAAGGCGATGAGGATTATTGAGGATTTTCGCAGTTATTGCTATGAGCAAGACATCATTTTTGTTATCGCAAGGGTGGCAAAAGACCAGTGGCTGCAATCTCACAAGCATATGTTTGAAAACAGTAAAGATAACACGGTGTTTTTTGGAACACAAAATCCTGCTGCCGATGAACCTCAATCCCTTGGAAACTCGACAACTAGCAGCATTCTGCACAAAGACCTCCTTGAAATGTTGGAGCCAGGGGGAAAATTTGAGAGCCAACTGTCCAAGCAGTTTATTGTATTTGTATATCATCTGTGGTCCGAGAATTTTCGAGATAAAATTGCTGAGTCCTTATCAATATCCAAGGATCAGGTGGAATGCGACTTGATGGAAGATATTCGCCGCATAAGGAACCGTATTATTCATTGGAATGCTGTCGTCCGATTGAAGGATCTAAACCACCTCAAAATATTATCGCAAATCTGGGATCTTAAACCGGGGGAATTGCTAATTTCAAATAATATGATTCATTCACTAATGGAGCAGATCAACGCTCTGTATGTAAAGATAAAAGAGTGAGGCAGATTGGGAAATCGTCCGATAAATATCCTTATCGGATATTTTAAGGTTAAAAAGAGGAAAACTGAAAACCTTGATCCAGTCATAGCGCGGGTTTGAGCCAGTCTCAATAAGAAAAAAGATGTCCGATAACCTTACAAGGAGATTAATTATGGGCAATTTTGCTGTGACAATGGAAAAACATAGAGTTACATGTGACTATTGTTTTTCGCCAGAGTTGCCGTTGTACCACGCAGGAAGTGATAAGAGTTTAATTCTTTGTCAGGAATGCCTTCTCAAGAATGTGATTAACATGAGGGAATGTACATTTTGCGGATGGGTAGACCCTCCTGATATGTTTCAATATTATACCCCCGGCAATGCTCCAATATGCACAGCATGTGCCGAGAAGGGAATATTAAGGTTGGCAGAAAAGGATAGATGCTTTCAACAAGGTGAAAGCAACTACAAATCCGGCACACTTCGCGTTATAAAAAAGGGTGAAACACTGTTCCCAAAAGATGATGAGCTAGATGATTCCTCTGGTAAAAGGTCACTGACACGGCTTGTCGTAACTATGCCCAATGGAACGGAGATTGATCATAGTAATGCATCAGATACCTTCGTTGAAGTAATTGAGATGCTAGGAATACAGCAGGTAAAGAATCTTAACAAGATGTTAAGCGGGTTTGCTCTAATATCAACCGCCAATCATCTTACACTCACGCAGCGCGAAGTCGATGAGTATTACCTAGTGACTCACTCTGACACAAAAACAAAAAAAGGGCTCCTTGAGGAAATTGCCCGTGATCTTGGCGTCACGCTGAAAGTGGAAATAGTCCCCAAAGATTGAATTGATTGAAAGGGAGGCATATTATGGCAGGAAATCAGAATCTACACGCTGCAAATAGAGCAAAGCAAGATGAATTTTACACGCAACTCTCAGATATCGAGAAAGAACTAAAGCATTACAGGAAGCATTTTCGCGGCAAGACTGTTTATTGCAATTGCGATGATCCCACCATCAGCAATTTCTTTCACTACTTTCGCTGGAATTTCGAGAAACTTGGACTGAAAAGACTGATCACAACCTGCTACAAAAATCGGCAGACAGACATGTTCAGTAGGCACAACATGGAAGCTGCTGCCGGGGTTGAGTATGTCGGCAATGGAACAGAACCCGCCGTATTTCAACTCAAGGAAGATGGCGATTTCAGGAGCCACGAATGTATTGAGTTGCTTAAACAGGCAGACATTGTGGTTACAAATCCGCCGTTTTCATTGTTCAGGGAGTATATCGCCCAACTGGTCGAATACGACAAAAAATTTGTCGTCATTGGGAGTATGAACGCGATAACATACAAAGAGATATTTCCTCTAATCAAGAGCAGCAGGTTGTGGCTTGGTCATGGTCCCGCTGGCAAAGATATGCTTTTTGATGTGCCGGAAGACTATGCGAGAGAATTGTTTAGAAACAAGAAGGAGGGCAGTGCCTACCGACTGGTGGATGGTGACATCAAGGGCAGATTGGGGAACGCTGTTTGGTTTACCAACCTCGACCATAGGAAGCGAAATGAAGAATTAGTTTTGTTCAAACGATATTCACCAGAGGAATACCCTAAATACGATAACTATGATGCTATCAACGTGGAAAAAACGGATCATATTCCAGTGGATTTTGCCGGTCCGATGGGGGTTCCGATTAGTTTTTTAGACAAACATAGTCCCAATCAGTTTGAAATTATCGGTATGGATCGACCTCTCATAACCCAGCTAACAGGCAGGCAGAGTAGATTTAAAATCAACGGCAAAGAGATTTTTGCACGCATCGTTATCCGCAACAAGAGGATACAGCAATGAAAATCGAGTTATTAGATCTTACAGTGCAAGAGCTTGTCGAGGGTTACATTGACGATGGCGAAGACGGCGTGACCGGGTACGGCGGCAAATTGGATATACGTCCTCCATTTCAACGGGAGTTTATCTACAACGACAAGGAACGCAACGCCGTCATTGACTCCATCCTGAAAGGATTCCCGTTGAACGTGATGTACTGGTCGGATCGGGAAAACGGAGAATACGAAATCATTGACGGACAGCAGCGCACAATCTCCGTTGCTCAGTATGTGGATGGGGATTTTTCGTTCAATAATCAATACTTCCACAATCTCCCATCCGATAAGGCAAACTTGATACTGGATTACAAACTGATGGTGTACGTGTGTACCGGGACCGACAGCGAAAAGCTGGAGTGGTTCAAAACGATCAACATTGCAGGAAAGCAGTTGACCAATCAAGAGTTGCGTAACGCCGTTTACGCCGGAACTTGGTTGTCGGATGCGAAGCGATATTTTAGTCGAACCAGTTGCGCTGCATACCAAATCGGCAATGCCTATGTCAATGGCTCACCAATCCGACAAGAGTACTTGGAGACAGTAATTAAGTGGATCAGCAAAGGCCCGATTGAAGACTACATGGGGAAGCATCAGCACGACGAAAACGCGTTGCCCCTATGGGAGTATTTTCAATCGGTGATCGATTGGGTTGAATCCACTTTCACGAAGACAAGACGAGCCATGAAGGGCGTAGATTGGGGTTCGCTGTACAACGCCTTTAAAGACGCCGACCTTGACGCCGATGAAATTGAGCAGGAAACCGCCCGCCTTTTAATTGACGATGATGTCCAACGGAAACCGGGTATATACCCATACATTCTGACTCGCGAGGAGAAGCACCTGAACATACGCGCCTTTTCAGAGGGCATGAAGCAAAAGGTCTACGAAAAACAGGTAGGCATTTGTGGTAGGTGTGACGACGAATTCGCAATTGAACAGATGGAAGCAGACCACATCACACCCTGGTCCGAGGGCGGCAAGACCAACGAGGATAACTGCCAGATGCTTTGTAAAAGGTGCAACCGGGAGAAGTCCGCACAATAATCAGAAGAATCCCTGTGCCCAAGTCAAACAAATGTACTGGAAGGATAAATGGAAACCTTGATTTGTTTGTCGTGGTAGAGGTCGCTGGCGAGATTAGATAAGGAGCGGGTTATGTCGGACAATTACAATGGGGCGAAACTTCAAAAGATGGGGAATTGAGAGGAGAAAAAATGCGTATTATTGAAACGCTGGAGCAATTTATGGAATGGGTAAAACAATTCACTGGTAGGCAGTACCTGTTCCGTGGAGTTTCAAGCGAATGCTACAAACTCAAAGCACCTGTCTTAGACGTGAAAACACCGATTAAAGGAAGCTGCAAGGTGCAAAGTAGCAATAGCGCGGAGGTCATAAGATGAGAGAACCCTTTAAGGTGTTCATTACTTATTCGCATAAAGACCGACAGGAAAACAAGGAATTGAAAACACACCTTGCTGTGATGGAACAGAATGGCGAGATAAAGATTTGGGACGATAACGAAATCCTGCCCGGCGATGAATGGTATAAAGACATCTCCAATAATCTTTCTACTTCGGATATTCTTCTTTACCTTGTCTCTCATACAAGCCTTGCGTCTGAAAACTGTAACAAGGAATTGGCAGAAGCTTTGGGCGAAAAAATTAGGGTTATCCCAATAATCCTTGAAGATTGTGATTGGCGAAGTCATAAGGTGAGTAAATTAGAAGTTCTTCCAGACAAGGGCAAGCCTATTAACGAATGGCAACCTAAGAATAGAGGTTGGCAAAACGTAGTAAACGGCATTAGAAAGGTCGTTAATGTTATGCTATCTGAAGTGGAAACTTCTTGCGCAGGGGAGGATGAAGCGATCGCAGAGATAGAAATCGGAAGCTTTCTGCAAATACTAGGACAAACGAATTTGGCAATAAACCGTTACTCACATGCAATTGAAATCTCTCCGAACAACGCTATAGCCTATACTAATCGTGGTGCTGCTTACGCAGAGCAAGGTAATTTGGATCAAGTAATAGCAGATTATACGAAAGCGATAGAACTCGACCCTAGTTTTGGCGTGGCTTATTATAATCGTGGTAAGGTTTACAGTGATCAAGGCAATTTGGATCAAGCAATAGCAGACTATAACAGAGCGATAGAACTTGACCCTAATGATGCCATGGCTTATACAAATCGTGGTAAGGTTTACAGTGATCAAGGCAATTTGGATCAAGCAATAGCAGACTGTGACAGAGCGATAGAACTCGACCCGGATCATACCATGGCTTATAATAATCGTGGTAAGGCTTACAAGGAACAAGGTAATTGGGATCAAGCAATAGCAGACTGTGACAGAGCGATAGAACTCGACCCTAGTTTTGGCATGGCTTATAATAATCGTGGTAGTGTTTACAGTGATCAAGGCAATTTGGATCAAGCAATAGCAGACTATAACAGAGCGATAGAACTCGACCCTAGTTTTGGCATGGCCTATAGTAATCGTGGCAGTGTTTACAGGCAGCAAGGTAATTTGGATCAAGCGATAGCAGACTGTGACAGAGCAATAGCACTCGACCCGGATTATGCTATGGCTTATAATAATCGTGGTAGTGTTTACAGTGATCAAGGCAATTTGGATCAAGCAATAGCAGACTATAACAGAGCGATAGAACTCGACCCTAGTTTTGGCATGGCCTATAGTAATCGTGGCGTTGCTTACGCAGAGCAAGGTAATTGGGATCAAGCAATAGCAGACTATACGAAAGCGATAGAACTCGACCCTAGTTTTGGCATGGCCTATAGTAATCGTGGCGTTGCTTACGCAGAGCAAGGTAATTGGGATCAAGCAATAGCAGACTATAACAGAGCGATAGAACTCGACCCTGATTACGCCACGGCTTATTATAATCGTAGTATTGCTTACGCAGAGCAAGGTAATAGCGATTTAGCTGAGGCAGACCTCCGTAAGGCAAGGGAACTTTGGAATGCTTCCTAAAGTTTAAGAAGCATTCCGGATAGTTTGCCATTTTGCAAATAAAAACTATCTTTTTCAATCCGCATATAAAGAGGATGGAAAGGGCGACCATAAATGTCCGATAACCTGAATTACCAGACATTTGCGAACGAACTTGAACCAACAAAACCGAAAGGAGATGTGCATAATGAACAGACAAGCCACAATATTTGTGGTTTCGGTAATAGCCTTGCTAATGTTTGTCAGTTGTGGCAACAACGAAGTAAGCGAGCCGAAAACAGACGAACCTATAAACTTTGAGATAATAACAGAAGATACAGCATCTGATGAAATTGTAGCACTGTTTTCGATCGGGGGCAGGTTGGAACGGCATAGGCCCGAAATCGTCCCTGGTTTCGGAATGGACTCTGACGTGTGAATAAAGGGTTGGGAGACCCAACCCCTACGAAGGACCATGTGTCTGTGCACATCTCTCGATTATCTAGTTGCAATGAAATGTCAACAGAACCTAAATACCCAACAAACGGCGGGCATTCCCACCCAAGATTAGCCGCTTGGCTTCATCGGAAATATCAGCGGTGATAATTTTACCGATTTGGGGGCGGGGGTCCATCAAAGGTGTATCCGAGCCAAATAGCACCCGATCGGCACCCGCCTCATTCACTAGCTGCTCGATCACACCGGGCGTCCTATAGGTCGAGCAGGTTTCAAGATAAACGTTAGGATGCGCCTGTGCAGCCGCGATCGCTTCAGTGCGAGGTTCGATGACGTTGCCGGCATGACCGGCAACGAACTTGGCGTTCGGATATTGGGGCGCGATTTCGGACAGATACCGGGGTCGGCTTAATTCACCGCCATCGGTATGAAAAAGGACTGCGAGCCCCCGCTCATCTGCGAACTCGTAGATCGGATGCCACTGCGGTTGGTTAAAGGGCCAAAGGGTGTAGGGCGGATAAAGTTTAATGGCGGGAAAATTCAGCTCGTCAATCGCGCGGGTCAATTCCGGTATCATCCGCTCCGGCATCATCGGCGAAACGTATGCAAAGCCGATGAAGCGATCCGGATGCTGCGCGATAAAATGGGCGGCTTGGTCATTGCTCGATGTGCCGTCGGGGTGGAAGATGCCAAACACGCAGGATATGTCAATTCCTGCCGAGTCCATCGCGTGGAGCATCAACTTCGGATCATCCTTCATGCCGAGTGGATCCCAGCGGCCCACATGCCCGTGATAATCAATTACTTGCGTACCATCAATCATTGTGTCCCTCCTCCCAGAATACGCTCAAGATTTCCTGCACAAATTGCCGTGAGTTCAGCGTCAGTGAGATTGGTGTGATGGAGATAGAATAACATCGGTCCCATTGCAAGGCGGGAATACCATGAACCGTATACCAACCGCTCCGCACCAAACTGGTCGCGTAGGGACTCTATCTCGCAGATCGGTTCGTAGCGGCTCAATTCCAAGTAAGCATTCGGTAAAGCGGTCAACATCGGACGCAACCACAGGGCATGGACATAATGCGCCCCCACCAAGACCGATACCAGACTCGGGTAAGCCTGAAGTGTGGTAACTAACGCATCCGCGTCCGCCTCCGGCAGGAGGATCCATACAGGAATGCGCGCCTCACTGAGCCAAGATAGTAGCGTATCGTAAGCCCACGGACGAAAGGGCAGCTCCCGTTGCCCGGTATCGAACAACCGCACACAATTGACCCTCCCTTCAGCATGAAGCGCTTGAATCTGCGCAAGCGAATCCGCTGTGGGAATAGCCATCCACTGCGGATAGGTTCGTCCATCATCGCCTAGCCATGCCTCAAGGTAGTTGTTGCCTTCAATAGCACTCACATTGTCAGCGTGTGCGTGGTAAATGAGGGCGCGTTCTACCCCGTGCCTATCCATTTCTGCCAACAATCCCTCCCGATCACGGTAGGGGGCAGGCTCGTCTAGTAGATCGCCAACTCTCACATTGGCATCAAAAACAGGTACTCTCGATTTGAAATTGAGTGATGTCATAGCTCCCTCTGAACCCAATCAGGGTACTTTTCGTGGAGTATCTGCCTACACGCTTGATACTCCGCTTCCGTGAAGTTTTGGTACGGTGAGAGCAGGCGCAGCGGCATCTCTTCCAACCCGCCTAACCGCACAATGATTTTGTCGTAGGCACCGTCCATCCGTTCCCTACCCCACACCGGGCTAAGTATATCCATGCACACTCTGTGAAAATCATGTTGCAGCCGAAACAGCTTTTCGACCTGCTGTGTGCGTCCAGCTTCAAAATACTCCCACGTCTTGTGGGGTGTCATTGGGCCAAATGAAGCGAGCAGCGAACACTCTCCGAACATGCAACCGTGTGGAAAATTCCACTCCCCAAAGAAGTGTTGAAGTTCTGACGAGTGACGCATCAGGTCGGCTGCACCGGGTAAGCCACCACTCGTCGTCTTTGTTGCCACAAGGTTGGGAACGGCATCGATTAGTCGTTGATAGTCCAGGCCACCCAAGACCCGTTTCGCTCGCGGCAGGTTGTAGTGCAAGAATTGTGAATCCGGGAACGTACCACACAGATCTTTGAAGAAGATTACTAACTCGTCGTCGTTCAACGCGCCCCAACTCGGTAGGACGGTTTGAAACGTGCGAAAGCCGATGTCGTGTGCGAACCCCACGCGCTCAACGATACTCGCTGTGGATAGACCAATCGCTCCAACCATTGGGTGGATATCGGGTTCCCGCGTCTCTTCGTAGAAGATCTGAACAATCTGTTGAAAACGAGCGGTATCAACCGCATGTCCTTCGCCGGCGGTGCCAAAAATATACAGGTGGTTGAAGCCTGCTTTGAGGGTATGCTGCACCTCTTCGCGAAACAAATTCTCCATCAGGTTTTCGTTTTCGTCCCACGGTATTTCACAGGACACCAAAACCGCTTGGGGATAACGCGCCATCTCTCGACCTCCTTCCGTCAATTCCCGTCGAAACAACCCGCTATATCTGCAAGGAAATCATCAACGCTCACTTGCTGATAACGTCCGACAGCCGGGAAATCACTCGGCGTGGGGTGTTCGACCTTACTTTCGACACTGGGGCATTCGGCGATGCTCTTTTGGATGAGATCCGCGACCTGTTGAGATCCGCAAACCTCCACATTAGGAATCGGCGTGTTGTAGTAGTAAACCGCTTTAAGCCGAGTTTCGAGCATCTTACGCGCATAGGTAGGGAGGAAGGATTCGTTCGATCCCGGCTTGAAACCGTGCGGCAAGAACAGTCGATTTATCTGAAAATCGAAAACCTTTTTCAGCATCCCTGTAACGCTTCCCGTTGTTGGGATCCACTTGGAATCGGGCCAAACATCCAGATTTCCCCAGCCGGTCCCAATTTGATCTATCGGTAGTCGTGCCCCTCGCGTGTGGACAACATCTCCACTTGCGCCAATGAACGCAAAGTGTTGCGGGTAGTCGAAGAAATCAGTCCCCTGCGAGCGGAGAACATCGTAGAACGCGGTTGTCAACGCCAGCAGGGCGTCCCCGGTGTGGAGGATTCCGTCTTCAAAACAAGGAGAGATGACACCAACGCGGTCCAGTTCATGGTAGTCTGGACAGAACCCCTCAAAGTCAACGCTAATACGCTCATCTTCAGTGAGTCGCCAATATTGAAAGTCTGAAGCTTTTAGTAATTTGCTCGTGTGCATAGTTATATTGGTTCATTAGTTCATTCGTTCATTAGAGTTGGGTTTCGCTGTCGCTCAACCCAACCTACGATACGCCTTAAAGGACAAAAGAAGGGGAAAAATCTTTTAGATGCCCCCCGGCATTGACTGCCCGCGCATCAGCATCGCATCGTTTTCTCTTTCCGGGGGACCTGTATATCGACATTTAGCACTGACGTAATGCGTTGCATAGCCTCGCCGTCTCTGGTTGGTTTTGTTGGGACGACTGCTGTGGAGAATGAGACCGTGGTGGAAACTGCAATCGCCTGCTTTTAACTCCAACGGACGTTCCTCGGCTAGGGTTCCCTCAATCGACATCTGCTCATATTCTGCCCATTCCGATTTTTCTGTGATGCCGAATTTGTGAGTGCCGGGCAGCATCCAGACACACCCATTCTCGATTGTTGAATCGGTAAGTGCCGCCCAACAGGTCACCATGTCGGGCGGATCAATGTAGAATCCGAGTGGCATATCCTGATGGTAGCCCTGTCGCGAACCGATCCGTGGTGGCTTCATAAAAAGCTGGTCTTGGTAGAGTTTGATGTCGGGACCTAGCAGCGATTCGATAACGTCCAGAATCTTCGGATTGCGGGCGTGATTTTCAAATCCTTCATCGTAGAAGGCAAGATGGCTCATTTTCCGAAGGGAATCGGCGTAGTTTCCCGCCTGAGCCTTTCCCTCCGCTACGTGAGGCTCGACCTGTAGTTGCCCTGTTGGGATGTGGGAGGCTTGCCCGCTTGCAACCCATTCGGCATGGGCAAGGAGCGACGCAACCTCATCAGGGGCAAGTAGATTTTTCACAATGATGAATCCATCTTCCCAGAACTGTTCTATCTGTTCATTAGATAGCTGCATGATGTGTTTTCCTTCTCAAACTTAGGAATGTAGCGCAAACTGTATGAGTTTTCAGAAAATAATGCGGTAATTCTATATTTTTCCCAGGCCCGGTAGGTGTGGTTTCCAACCGCACCGAATGCAGTCCAACCCGGTAGCTGCGATTTCCAACCGCACCACATAGGGGCGTGGGTTGAAACGGCGCAGTTAGAAACAGCGCCTACCAAATCCCGATTTATCGGGATCCCGTGACTACGGGACGAGGAGCCCGGTAGGTGCGGTTTCCAACCGCACCGGGCATCGCTCGGAGATTACCCAATTAATAAATTAATCTTCATACAGATTGTGCTACAAAAGAAGACTTTTATGATATAAGTTTCTCAAGTGGGGTTAGCGCAGGTAGAGGGAAGTGCTTCCCCGTAATACTGAAGGTTGTCCCCACCGATAACTGCCCAGTCCACGAGCGTTCCATCGTTGTCGCGACGTATCAGTGCTGCCTCCCCGGTGAAGGCGATGTTTTCTAACTGCTGATGTCCTGTCTTTACTGGTGAACAGTAGAGGTCCTCCCGACCATCTGGGAACGTGATGCGGATCCAACCGTCACCGGGAGTCCCAAGCAATTCGACTTGGGGCAGGGTTGCTGCATTGGCTTTCATCGGCAAAAGCACGGTCTGAAAAGCAGTGGGTAGCATTCTCGTCCGGCGATAGGTAACACAGGGGGCAGGTGTTGGACGAGGACCACCGCCGCAATACCAGCCTTGCAGGCTCGGTTCTGTTCGGCCTTCGACAACCTCTACTTCAAGACTGTTGGTGACCGCCGGGATGAACGCTAGATTGGGTTGATCTGGTGTAACTGTTTGCACGATTTTCGTATCTGGGTTTACACTGACCTCAACCGGAATGAGATGAAACAGCTGCTCACAGGTGTGGCTGCCCTCGCCGGTCAGACGGTCGGTGATAATCCAATACTCAGGATCGTCCTCCGTATGCCCCTTGACAAAAATAACGCTGCGGTGATGAACAACTGACAGATCAATTTCGTCGCTCTGTGGGTACCCATAACCTTCGGTATAGCTGCCCGACAGAAAATCACAGGTTGCCGTGCTGAACCATCGATTCGATAGCGTTTGATCGGTTGTGAACGGTCCCGTTTTCAGCCGAACTTGGCTCTTTTCGTCTACAATGACTGTGTTGTGTGCAGCAGATGCAATGAAGAAATCGTTGAATGGAATATCACGTTCAGTGGTCGCATAGGTATGGATCCCCAGATCCTCTACCAGTGAATGACCGTAGGCGACAACCTCTACCGCTAACTTGCCTTCATGCCCGTGCAGGACACCCACCGGTCCCACATCGAAAAATAGATAATTGGCTCCACGCCCCCAATCACTTCGCATGACACCAACGCCGCCGTAAGCGTACCACGACGATTTACGCGGTGGGGGGGTGCCCTGCTCCCCAAAACTGACGATGTATTGCAGGTCCGGACGATTTTCTGAATTCGCGATTGCTTCTACATAATCGAAGGCAGAGCCGCGTGTGCTATCGCCGGTCCACACATAATTACCGTCCGGTTTTGCGGTGTAGGCAAGAAACTCAGCTCGCAATAACATCGGCTGATGCAGATTATTCAGAAAGTCCCAACCATTTGCCTGTACTAACGTCAGTGCCTCCAAACCGGCTGCGGAGGCACCTACGACGTAACCGTAGGAGTTCTCTTTTGACGAGCCATCTGGATAGAATGCTCCCTCGCCGAAGAACTCTTCGACTTGACTGAAACCGCGTTCACGCCACCGTGCCGCGTCCTTAAACTCTGGCATTCCCACCCCTATCCATGCCAACCCTAAGCCGTTGAACAGGAGTTGATTGCCGGGCGCTCCAGTCACCGCCTCCATTGATGCAGCACAACCACCTGATAGCCAAGATTGAATCGCGCAAAAATCATGCGGCGACAGCCCCTCCCAAGAAAGGATGAACGGCATCAATTGCTGATAGTTGCGTGCAAGCTGCATATCAGGAATCCAGATCCATGAACTCCTTCCATCCACATAGCTGACATAGTGAGTCGCAATCTTGACAAGTTTGGCGATATACCGATCATCATTGGTCAGCCAATACGCTTGTGCAAGAGCGCGGAGAAAGTATTGGTATGGCAGGCTCAGTGTCCATCGCCGACCAACCGCGGGAGGCACATGCTCCCAGTTCCAATCGGGACCCAGATCTTGCACACCGTCTTCGGGGTGATACGGGATGAAAACCTTGTTATCCAAGAGCATATCAGCCAGATCCAACACGGTGTAATCAGACGGCTTTATTCCATCGGTACGGCTGAAGGTGAAGCCTTTTTCGAGACTGATTAATCCTTTAACCTTATCTCGATCGCGCCAAGTAATTAGCTCCGGGATGGTGGTTAGGAAATTCCAACCGGTTGAATTCGTCTCAAAGGAGCGTCCTCCCCTATGCTCGGTGTGCCAATCGAGGATCGGTGGTTTTCGCGCACGGTAGTACGCCAGATAGGCCGCCTCCGCGGCGGAGTAATCTTCAGCTTCGAGCGCTGCTTTGACCGCTCCCAACTCGGGCGTATCCAAGTTAATGCGGTCGAACATATCAACGATACTGGGCATCCCTCTGTTCCTTTACACACCGCGCCGCTCTGATAAAAGCCTTCCATACCCATCAATCGGATCATGATGTCCCAAGGCTCGCAAACACCCCCAGCATGTCGCCAAGTTACTAGAGATGACCGGTACGCCGAGTTCTGCTTCCAGTTGTGGGAGCACATCAATGGTGCGCAGGTTGGTGCAGCTGATGAACATTCCATCGGCGTCGTCCTGCCAGACGCGGCGGGCGAATTCATACGTTTCTTGCGGCGTCACTTTTCCGATGCTGAATGCGTCCACGATGCCCATGCCGGCGATTGTAAGGACTTCGATACCCTCGTCCTGCAAGAATTGCTGCTCTAGCACGTTGAGTTCGTCAGGGTAGGGTGTGGCAACTGCGACACGCCGAATCCCAAGTGTCCGCAACGCCCCGGCGACGGAACCCGATGTCGTAACCGCTTTTGCTTCTCCTGCCCGTTCAATCCGGTCTCGCAATTCAATTTCGCCCTCAACGCCCTCGACAAAACTACTCGCAGTGCAGGCAAAGGCTATCACATCTGCATGTGCACTGCCGAGTTCATCCGCAGCACGCGCCACATGTTGAAGCATTGCCTTAGAATCTTCTACATCCGACCGCGTATTCCGCATCCGTGCCGCATAGACATTGACGCCTTCTGGAATCATTCGGTTAAATTCCGGCTCGACGACTGTATTGACCGATGGCACTAACAAGCCAATTCGTCCGTTCTGTCCGTACATTTTTATTACCTCTTATTCAGGTTGATTTTCGCGTCTTAATTGTTTTGCAAATACCGCTTGGCGATTTTTGCTGCCACTGTCCCGATCTGATAGTAACCGACCGAGATCTGTCCGACATGCGTCAAGATGTCATACGCCTTCCAACGGTCCCAGCCAAACTCTTCCTCCATCCATAAAATTAACCACGCATAAGCCTGAGCAGTCGAACGCTCCATCGGGCAGCCGGTGGCGACCGTCATAATCTCTGTGGGGGATTCGATGCGAGGTCCCGGCAGATTCTTGTCCTTGATGAGATCGACGGTAATCTTCGTCTCCGAGGGCATTTCCAGTCCGGAAGCAGAGAGTTCGCCGTGCCCCATTGCAGCGTGTGCATCTCCCAGATACAGATACCCCCCTGGGACAAATACCGGCAAGTAAATGGTGTTGCCGGGACAGGTTTCGATGATGTCCATATTACCACCGTGGGGACCTGCTGGTCCCGTTGTCGGCACACCGGTATCCGGCGCTGTTCCAATACAACCGAGCATCGGGGTATAGGGGATGGTGATGTCATCGCTCCAGTAGATCTGCCCGTCACGGATAGGACAGACATGCACACCGTGCGGACAGTCGTCGCCTAACCATTCGGCAAGCTGTCGGGGGTCAGAGGTTCGGGTCGCGCATTGGCCGAGACTTGGCACAATTTCCTCAATTTTAACTGCTAGCGCGTCTCCCGGTTCAGCGCCTTCGATCCAGATTGGACCTGTCTGTGGGTTGCCGTAAGGTTTCTTAGTTTTATCTCGTCGATCATCATTGGTGCGAATCTGCCCCGAAAAGGCGTCCTCTGCCTCTACCCATACGGTTTCGCCCGGCGTGATGTGTAAGCGCGGCTCGTTATGTCGGCTGAACTCATAGTAGAGCGGACCTAGTGGGAGTTTTTTCATATTAAACCTTTCTCATTTATGTAGTTGTATGGATCTATGTCTTACCGTTTACCAGAGGCTCCAGCCGCCGTCCACGACGAGGTTATGTCCGGTGATCCAGTTGCCAGCGCGTGACGCGAGTAGGACAACGGAACCCTTGATGTCATCGGCGACCCCTGTGCGTTCAAGTGGGTTGCTCAAACGGCACCGTTCTGCCAGTTCCGGATCCGTCGTCGATTTTGGAATCTGTCCCGGACTGATACAGTTGACAGTGATATTATACTCACCCAACTCCACTGCGAGTGCCCGCGTCAGATTTACTATGCCCCCCTTCGCTGCCTGATAGGGAGGACCCGAACGATTGAAATTCAATCCCTCGTAGAGACGTTTATCGGCACTTAGGAAGCCGTGGATAGATCCGAGGGTGATAATTGTCCCGCCGCGTTGAGGTATCATCACACGGGCTGCGGCTTGTGCACACATATAGGTGCTCTTGACATTCATCTCCCATGTGCGGGTGAACTCATCAATCGAAGCATTGGGAATATAACTCGCTGTCGCGGCACCGCCGGCGTTGCACACCATGATGTCCAACCGTCCGTGCATTTTGACTACATCGTCCACAAGGGCGTTAACCTGTGCTTCGTCAGTGACATCGCATCCAAGTCCAATGCACCTAATGCCCGCTTCCTGTAACTCGGCTGCAACCTCCTCACACAAGGCTTTGCGGCGGCTCGCAATAACTGTCGCAGCCCCTAGCTCACCGAGTGCAGTTGTCATTGCACGCCCCAAGTGCGTTGCACCCCCCGTAATGATGGCGACACGATCATGAAGTTCAAACATCTCCTGTATTCTCATTTATTAAATCCTAACAGGTTTGATTCTCTGATGAAGAAGTTGTTTTTAGATTCGAGGTATTTGGAAAAGTGTGCTATAATATTTGCCCTTGGACGCAACGAACATCGTGCCAGTTGGAGAACTCAGTATCTACATATTATAGTGGATTCTAAAGATAAATAAACACTTGCGCTCCCCATGTTTGGTAGGCGCTGTTTCCAACTGCGCCGATGCCGTGCGGTTAGAAACCGAAACTACCGGTGTGATAGCCCGTATTTTCCCATCGCCGGTACAGAGTGTCCAATTAATTCTAAAATCTACTATAAATCCGGAGAAATTAATTATGATATTAGGAAGTGGTAAATATTCTTACCAAGTTGTTAAAGGTTGGGGACAAGGTCCCGACGGTCGGACGCTGGGCATCGCCACAGGCGTTGCCGCCGATTCCCACGACACGGTCTACGTTGTAGATCGTGAGCCGAACCCAGCTATCGTCGTTTACGATCGAGATGGTCGCTTTCTTTCATCATGGGGCGAGGATTTCCTCAGCCTGCCTCACGAGATTTTTATTGACTCAGAAGATCGGATCTATATCGCCGACTGTGGCGATCACACGGTGCGCATTTGTACCACAGAGGGCGAGATACTAAAAACGCTTGGAACACCCAATAAACCAGGTGCTCCCGGCGAGCCGTTCAACATGCCGACCCGCGCTGTTGTCGCCCCATCCGGTGATATTTATGTCTCGGACGGTTACGGTCAGCATCAGATACATCGGTTCTCGCCCGATGGAACCCTGCTAAACACCTGGGGCAAAGAGGGGGACGCGCCGGGACAGTTTACCCTTCCTCATAATGTTTTTACGGACCGAGAAGGCAGAGTGTTGGTCGCTGACAGAGAGACGAATAATCGCATCCAAATTTTTGACGCTGACGGCGGTTTTCTCTCCGAATGGCCCGGACGCCTTGGTCCTTGTGGTCTGTACATCGACGCAGACGATACCGTTTACATCGCCGAAGGCGGTGGCGTCAGCATCTTTAACCGAGACGGAAAATTGCTTACCTGCTGGAACGTGTTGGGCGGACCGGACGATATGCCCCACGGTGCCCACGGCATCTGGGTAGACCAGCACGGGGATATATACATCGGTGAAGTCGGCGTTGAAAATCTGCTGCACAAGTTTGTTCGGGTGTGAGGAGGTATGATACCTCTTTCTTCCGAGAAAGAACCATTATATGAACAAATGAGGCTCTCGTAGGAAGTCTTTCGGGCTACGGTTCTACATCCCCCAAACCCTTATTACTTTCCCTTGATAGGTCTCCTCCGCGCTGAAAATTTTGTCCTCCCACGCCACCTTTGGGTCTCGGTCAAATATGACCAGGTAGCCCTCATCTGTGCCGCACCGATCCATATACGCCCATGTTTGTTCAAGCCCTTTTTCCAAGGTGCGATTTAAAGAGTTGTAAAGGATTTTGAGCTCAATGACGGCCTTTTGCAATCCCCCAGGGTGTGGCCAAATCACCAATAGATCTGTCCGTAAATGACCCAATCCGTACTCTCTTTCGACTCGCCCACCACTGTTGATGATTCGTTGGAGAAAGGCTTGCATCAAAAGTTGAGCCCCCGCCTCTTTGTAATCGAACCTTTCCATCCAACTCTCTGAGTGTTCTCGGAAGAACTTCTGGAAGGCGGACAGGAGTTTTGGTAGGTCTAGCCGATTATCTGCTTGAATATACCACGCAGGTTGGTGGGGAATGGTCAACTGGGTGCTATAGGTCAACTCCCTCGGAATAATCTCCTGATAGATTTGATTGGTAATGCTTAATTGCCCTGCTTCCGTCCGGATGAGTCCGAGATCTTGCACATATAAAATATCATCTGTAGGGATGAGGTTCGGATTTCCCATACCTGACAACATCGGTTCTATCACCCTTCTCACCCGCGCTTCTGCCAACTTATCCATTAATTGATCAATGTGTGTCTCACGACGGAGAATAATTCGCTCTTTCGCCTCCGTTACCATTTCCATCGTAATGGGTGTTGAACGATTTCTACCGGCCGTCATCTCAAAACAGACCTCGTAAGCCAAAGCATTAATCAACCACGGCTGGCCGTGGGTTAGTGTCCAGATTAATTCTAGCGCGTCGGGTTCAAATCGTTGTCCAGTTTCATCGGTATGTTGGACGTAAAGGGTTTCAACCTCGGTTCGGGAAAAATTTCCGAGACGCAACGATTTCGCTTTAATATTAAACGCGCTGCCCCCTGTAATAATTGTTTTTTCTTGAGCTGAATGAATGCGGTAATCCTGCACGTTCCGCACCCCACAGAGCACAACGCTTTGGGGAAACGACGCCGGACGCTTGTCATAGCCTGCCCGCAACTGCCTTAACACCGCAATCAATGTATCACCGATTAGTGTATCTATTTCGTCAATCAGAAGAACAAGGGGTCTGGGACTTTGCTCCGCCCACAAGGTCAAGAGTGTATTTAATGCTGCCCCTTCTCCATACTCATCCAGGACGCTCTGCCATATCGTTTGGGGGAATGAATCTTTGAGAAATGTCTGTGCCCGCGAAACTATCTCGCCCAAAATTGCCCGCATCCCCCGGCCGACCTCCTCCCTCGCATACTGACCAACCTCAACATTAAAATACAGGCAACGGTACTTACCTTGCCGATTCAGGTAGTCCATTAGGGCAAGCAAACAGGAGGTTTTTCCTGTTTGCCTTGGGGCATGAAGCACGAAGTATTTGTTCATCTCAATTAGAGAGAGGGCATCGTTGAAATCAAAGCGTGTCAATGGAGGTAAGCAGTAGTGTTCATTATGACGGACGGGGCCTGCGGTATTAAAGAAACGCATTAATAACCTCCTATCAGACATTCGCTCATGTTAAGAGAGGGCGTAAAGAAACTGCGTTTTTCCGAAGTACGGAACGCAGATCTGCGTTCCCTACGGGTTCTCTTCGCGTTTTGCACTTTCTTTTGACATGCACCCAGACATTTTTGTTCACTGTTCAATGCTTTCAGCGATACACCGATTGAATCACCCCACGAATATATCCGACCGCGTATGCTTGACCCGCTCTGCCTGCGTCCGTTTGCGGAAAGCCCGGCGTGTGATCCATCATGAAGGGACCGTTAAAGCCCGCATCTCGATAGATTGCCATCGCTCGGTGCATGTCTATATCGCCTTCATCAAGAAAAACCTCTTGGAAACTGGGTAAACAACCGCGGACATTCCGGAAGTGAACGAAGATGATCTTGTTTTTGGTAGCCATCTCCCGAATCGCTTCATACACATTTACCCCCATCTCGGTGACGCACCCCTGACAGAATAGCATTCCGTTGGAATCGGATGGGACAATATCGAAAATCCGCCGGTATTGGTCAAGCGTTGATACAATCTGCGCTACGCCCCCTAGCGGTTCAGGAATCGGTGGGTCATCCGGGTGCAGCGCCATCCGCACTCCGACCTTGTCAGCAACCGGAATCACCCCTTCAAGGAAGTACGTCATATGCTTCCACATCTCCTCCTCCGAGACCGGTGGGTCGTGTGGCTTGGGGCGGTTCTGTGAAAACTCATCGTAATCAAAGGTGCTGTAGGAGGTGCCTCCTCTGCCTGTAGCGGATGTTGTCCGGAAATTACCCATCGGTTTGAAATTGTATCCTAACGCCGGGATGCCTGCCGCACTGATGCCCCGAAGCATCGTGCACCACGCCTCAATCTTCTCATCCCGATCCGGCATCGCCAACGCAATCTCATCCCAGCCCGCCATAAAAATGCTGTATAGCTCTAGCCCATGCGCCTCGGTCTTCGCCTTTGCCTCCTCAAAGAAATCTGTCCTGTCTACCCCGTCTCGCAGATCCAGTGAGGGGTCAGCGCGGTGCATACCACGGATATCAAGGCAGAGACGATCGATCCCAATGGCGTTAAAAAAACTCAGATTTTCATCGTTAAACTGTTCCCAACTGAGTAGATCCTGAATGTACATAAAGTTTTCTCCGATTGCTCCGTAAATTTCTCAGGTGGCTATTATGACTCAAGTTGCTACCCATTGAAAATCGAATGGTAGTTATCGGTCAGCCTGTTTGAGCCATCCCCATATCGTGAATTTTTTGCCTGCCGGAGCAACTGCAAAAGCAGGGTCAAACCATGCAGGCTCCGTATCAGCATGGGGATTATTGGTGAGGTTGCGCTGATTATCCCCATCGGCGTCCATTACATAGATTTCTAAGTTACCATCCCTATTAGAAACGAAGGTAATGCGTCTGCCATCTGGTGACCATGAAGGTTCCCTATCAGAAAAGGGATTATTGGTGAGGTTTTGCCGATTACCCCCATCGGCGTCCATTACGTAGATTTCTGCGTTCCTATCCCTACTAGAAGTATAGGCAATACGCTTACCGTCCGGAGACCATGTAGGATCCTTGTCATGACGGCGATTATTGGTAAGGTTTCGAGGATTACCCCCATCAGCGTCCATAACGTTGATTTCTAAGTTACCATCCTTGATTGCCAACCCGCCCTCACCATTAGATGTAAAGGCGATGCGTTTACCGTCAGGGGACCATGAGGGATACCATTCCAGATGGGGACTATTGGTGAGATTTTGCTGATTACTTCCATCGGCGTCCATCACATAGATTTCTAAGCTACCATCCCTAGAGGAACCAAAAGCGATGCGTTTACCGTCAGGGGACCATAAGGGGTCGTTCGCAGCAAAGTGATTGTTAGTGAGTATTCGTGGATCACTCCCATCGGCGTCCATCACATAGATTTCCCAATGCCTATCCCTCTCAGACACAAAGGCGATGTGTTTACCGTCAGGGGACCATGAGGGGGCCCAGTTATTAAAGCTATGAAAGGGCTTGTTAGTGACCCTTCGCGGATTGCCTCCATCGGTGTCCATCACGTATATGTTCCGATGCCCATGAAAGTTCCCATCCCTCTCAGACGTAAAGGCAATCTGTGCTTGTGGGGCAGCAACTACCATCAGCGGTACTAGACCCCAGATTACAACGCCAGCTAAAATGAAATATGCGAGATTGTCCCTTCGTTGCATCTGCTATCCCTCCTCTGTTTTCAAATCGCGTTTTTTACCCTTAAACACCCTCCCCTCGATAATGGTAGTTATCGGTTGACCTGTTTGAGCCAGCCCCACATCGTGAATTTTTTGCCTGCCGGAGTAACTGCAAAAGCAGGGTTATACCATGCAGGATCAGTGTCATGACGGGGATTATTGGTGAAGTTTCGCGGATTCCCTCCATCGGCGTCCATCACAAAGATTTCCCAGTTCCTATCCCTATGAGACATAAAGGCAATGCGTTTACCGTCTGGAGACCATGAGGGATTTCTATCGTGATGGAATTTGTTGGTGAGGTTTCGCGGATTCCCTCCATCGGCATCCATCACATAGATGTCCGATTTTCCTTCATCCCTACCAGAAGTAAAAGCAATGCGTTTGCCGTCTGGAGACCACGAGGGGTAGTCATCAAAAAAGTCATTGTTAGAGAGGTTTTGCGGATTCCTTCCATCGGCATCCATCACGTAGATTTGCGAGTGCCCAGCTGCAAGGGACCAAATCCCAGTAGAAGTAAAGACAATGCGTTTACCGTCTGGAGACCATGAAGGATGCCAATCATTCTGGCGATTTTTAGTGAGTTTTCGCAGATTCCCTCCATCGTTGTCCATCACAAAGATTTGACGGTTCCCAGTCCTATCAGACACGAAGGCAATACGTTTACCATCTGGGGACCATGAGGGATACCAATCATCAACGAGATTGTTAGTGAGCCTGCGCTGATTACCTCCATCGTTGTCCATCACGTAGATTTCACGGTTCACATCCCTACCAGAAGTAAAGGCAATGCGTTTACCGTCCGGCGCCCATGAGGGATACCACTCATGAACGAGATCGTTAGTGAGCCTGCGCTGATTACCTCCATCGTTGTCCATCACGTAGATTTTAGGGATCCCATCCCTATCAGACACGAAGGCAATCCGTGCCTGTGCGTCAACCGCTACCATCAGCGATGTTAGCACCAATGCTATAATGCTAGATAAAATCAAATGTGCGAGATTGTATATGTGTTGCATCTGATCTTCTTCCTCTGTTCTCAAATCGACTGTCTATTCTTTGGAGGTGATAGAGTTCAGCTTGCGTTGCCAACCGCTTTCCAATCAAGGTGGCAATTTAGGCTATTATACGCCAATCAGCATCTTTGTGCAACGGAAATCTCCGGCCGATAGACAGGTGTTGCTTAACTATGGCAGCAATCTCAAAACCTGATCTATCTCCACTTCCGAGTTATAGAAATGTGGTGATAAACGGACGCCAGCCCGCTCTGCCCCGATGACGTTTTCACCCCTGAGCCGTTCAACCAGATCGGCTGATGTATGTCGATCACTTTCAAACACTACGATACCGGAACGCTCAGACTCTCCTGTGGGGGTCAGCAGCCGGTAGTTCTTGGAACGGAGCCCTTCGATTAGGTGATCTGTTAGGTCTAAGATTCGCTGCTCAATATTCGGAATCCCAACCTCTAGTAGCAGTTCAATGGCTGCACCGAGTCCATACAAGCCGATACTGTTATACGATCCCTCCTCAAAGCGCGTCGCAGCCGGCTGAGGGGTGAAATCGTAGTTCAGAAAATCCCTCGGATTGACGACACCCGCCCAACCGACGTTTGTGTTGATCAATGCATCCTGTTTCTCCTTTGCACAGTAGAAGATCGCCGCGCCTTCAGGTGCGAGCAGCCACTTATGACCGTCGGCGGCAAGGATATCAACCTTGCAAGCCTTCACGTCCACATCAATCGCGCCGACGCTCTGTATAGCGTCCACCACAAACCAGAGTCCTCTTTTTCGGCAGATGTCGCCGATCGCTGCGATGTCGTTCCGAAACCCCGATGCAAACTCGACGTGGCTGATGGTCACGCACCGCGTCCGCTCGTCAATCGCTGCCTCAATATCATCAACGTGGATGCACCCATCTCGCTCCGGCACCATCCGCGTTTCCACACCGAGACGCTTCAGGTTCCACCACGGATAGATATTCGCGGGAAATTCCACAGCCGTCGTCACGACGTTGTCGCCTTCACGCCAATCAATCCCGTTTGCAGCGATGATGATCCCTTGTGAGGTGTTCTTCATAAATGCTATCTCGTCAGCATCACTGTTAATAAGTTTGGCAGCGTTTGCACGACACCTCTCAGCCGTAGCCTCCCAATGTTTGGAATTGACCGCACCGTTATCGGTCGCATCGTCCAAGAAATGTCCCATCGCCTGATGGACACACAACGGGAGCGGAGCGACCCCTGCGTGATTCAGGTAGATATATCTCTCTGTCACTGGAAACTGTTTTCGCCATTTGTTCCAATCGGTCACATTGTCCTCCAATTTTGGTCGCGATTCACATCTCAACACCCAATTGTCGATTTTGGAAAATCGACCTACACAAGTCTTTACCGAGTTGGGTTTCACTCAATCTGTCTGTGAATGGCTGTTGTTGAATGGTGAAACCGATATCGTTGTTGATAGGAATTTGCTTTGAACCGTTGAACCCAACCTACGTACTAGGCATGGATCAGCGATTTTCAAATCAAATCGCTATACGATACGGAAATCAGATCTTCTTCCTGAATACCAAGCGCATCTTTGACAAGCTGATGCTCTGCCTGTGCCTCCTCCTCCGTTTGGTCACGAATCACTGTTTCTAATTCAACAAACTGACCGAGGTTCTTCACCTCATCCAGATGGATGCGCGTGTCGCCAAACATCCACAACTCTCGTCTCTTCTCAACAACGCCCTTCACCCCCCAAGCCATTGTCGCGATTTGCTTGAAAGCCATCGGTTCAGGGATATCGCATAGCTGATAATTGCTATAACGTGATTCCGCCAGATCGGAACGCTCGTAGTAGATAAGTTCTGCATCGTGCGTATTGATTTCCCGCAACTTCAACCTGCCCTGGGGAACGTTAAAATAGGTGTCAAGCTGTTTCATAGTATGTCGATGCTCAGCTTGGAGATTGGCAAGACGTTGACGCAGCACATCAAGTGAATCACAATTCGCTTTGAATTCTAGGTTTTTCAATGTCCTTCTAGGAACCTCCCTCTTATTGTAAAATGTGGTATAAAATTGTGTGATTTTAATAGCCCAGATTCCGCATCTCGCAAATCACGGGTCATGTTGAAAAAGCACTTGACAAAAAGGCTAGTCCTTTATAAAATCTTTGCAGTACATCACGGAGAGCGAGCATGGGAAAATATGTTTGCAGACTTTAATAAGATCAGAAACATCACCATTTTAGGTGTCGGCTTAATCGGTGGATCTCTCGGATTGGCGTTGAAAGCCAAGGGTTTTCGTGGGGAAATCACCGGGCTTGGCAGGCGGATGCAGACGCTCGACATCGCACTCGAACGCGGTGCGGTTGACAATGCAACCACCGATTTTCACGCTGGGATTTATGACGCGGATATAGTGGTCATTGGAACACCGGTAGATCTCATCCCTGAAATGGTGCAGCGTATCGCAGAAATCCGAACATCTGACACCCAACCTTTACTAATTACCGATGTTGGTAGTATTAAGGGTCAAATTATTGAAGAAATAGAGAGTTTCTTAGTCGTCCCTAATCTGCACTTCGTTGGATCACACCCGATGGCGGGATCCGAAAAGACAAGTGTTGCATTCGCGCGCGCAGACCTATTTGATGGTGCAAAATGTATTGTGACCCCGACGGACAATACTCACCCACAGGCGTTGAAACTTGTCACAAACCTTTGGCAATCTGTTGATACACAGGTCTGTCACCTCTCTCCAGCCGAACACGATTTGGTCATAGCAGGTGCCAGTCATCTGCCCCACCTCATCGCTTCTATCTTGACAAATACAGTGGGAGAGATCGGCAATGACACAGCAAAAGCACTCGATTTCGCTGCAACCGGTTTCCGCGATACAACCCGCATCGCTGCAGGTTCTCCAGAGCTTTGGCGGGCAATATTCATGCAAAATGCCCACTCGCTGCTCCCGATGATTGATTCAACAATCGAAAACCTCGCTCAATTCAAAACCTTGCTCGAAAACCGAGACGATGTTGAAATTGAACGTCTCTTGGCGCATGCAAAGACCCTAAGGGATACATTGGAGGGATGATGAGGGAACGCCTAACGATTGCAATGGATGGTCCCGCTGGTTCAGGAAAAAGCACAATCGCTCAACGTCTCGCCGAAACATTGAACTATCTTTATCTGAATTCAGGTTCGATGTATCGGGCGATGACGCTTTTATCCCTTCGAGAAGGGGGCGATCCGACGAATGTGTCAACGCTAACCAAGTTGGCAAAGAGCTGTCGAATTGACTTCTTAGACAACGGTAAGACTACCTTGTTGAATGGGGAAGACGTGTCGGATTTTCTTCGCACCCCAGAAATTGACCGTGCCATTATCAATATTGCAAAGGTCCCTGAAGTGCGGCATGAAATGGTGAAACAACAGCGTCGGATTGGTGAAAAAGGCGGCATCATCGTCGAAGGACGTGATGTAACGACCGTTGTGTTCCCAGATGCGGACCTGAAGTTTTACATTAATGCTTCCGTCGAAGAACGCGCGAAACGCCGTTTTGCAGAACAAAAAGCGAAGGGAATAGAGACCACCTTAGCACAGGTCGAGAAAGAGATTCGCGAACGAGATGAGATGGACGAATCCCGTGAGCACAGTCCCTTGCGAACCGCTGAAGATGCAATTGTTGTCGACACAACTAGCATGACCATCAACCAAGTTGTGGATTTCGTTCTAAACAGAGTAGAGGAAAGCTAATGCGCCGTCACGATTTCGGATTCTGGACAGATCAACTCCCATATCGCTGGTCACACCGAATTACTAATTTCATCTTTAAGGTCTTCGGGAAATTGGAATCTCACGGTAATGAGAATATTCCGCGTCAAGGTGGCATCTTGATTTTATGCAACCATCGGAGCTATCTGGATCCCTTCATCGTTGGCTCCGCGGCGAACCGAGAGTTGTACTTTATGGCAAGGCACGATTCTTTTGAAATGCCGTTGATAGGTCCGCTAATCGCTGCACACAATGCGTATCCGGTGCGACGTGGCACGGCAGATCGCGCTGCACTTCGACGCACTATCTCTCTCCTGAAATCAGGAAAAGTAGTCCTCATTTTTCCGGAAGGCACACGCAGCGTTGATGGAAGGTTGGGCAAAGCCCATGGCGGTGTCAGTTTCATCGCTCATAACGCAGGAGTTCCTGCCATTCCCGCTTATGTCAAAGGAACGATACTCCCCCGCAATGCGAAATGGATTCATCCCGCCCAACTTTCCGTAACCTTTGGCACGCCCATGGACTTCACGGAAGTCAAACAAATCGAGGACAAACGCGAGCTTTACCGGCGGATGGGAGAACAGATTATGCAGGAAATCGCCGATCTGCGGGACAAACAAACAGGCAAGTGAAATCAATCCCTAAACGCACCAACCGCAAAGAATTTCCTGTCAATCCCATTTTGTACCTTAGAATAGGACTTCTGCGATGTCATGCAAGCCTTTTGGTGCACTCATCACCCACCGTGCCGCACGAATCGCTCCCCGCGCAAGTGGTTCACGGTTTTGACCGCGATGTGTGATTTCGAGGCGATCACCTGTGCCGACAAACATGACCGTGTGATCGCCGGCGAGGTCTCCCCCTCGGATGGCGTGGACACCGATTTCCTTTTCGGGTCGCTTTCCGACGATCCCATGCCGTCCAAAAACACCAACTTCTGAAAGATTTCTACCCAGGGTTTCAGCAAGTACCTCAGCCATCGTCAGGGCGGTCCCACTCGGCGAGTCTACCTTCTGGTTGTGGTGTGCTTCAATCACCTCAACGTCGTAATCGTCGCCAAGCACCTTCGCAACGAGCTGAATCGCTTGCAGCATAACATTGATGCCAACGCTCATGTTGGATGCCATCACACACGGGATTTGGGGTGCGAGTGCGTGTATCTGTGCTAACTCCTCTTCTTCATATCCTGTAGTTGCGATGACCATCCGCTTTCCGGCGTCCACAACGTTCTGGAGATGTTCGACAGTCGCACTCGGCGATGTGAATTCAATCACAACATCTCCCCCATCTAGAATTGCGGGTAGATCACTGGTAACCGGCACACCGATTGCGCCAATTCCTGCGACATCCCCTACATCTTGCCCAAGTTGTGGATGCTCAGAGAATTCGATGGCACCGACAATCTGCATATCTTCTTGCTCTGAAACACCCTGCGTAATCATCTTACCCATGCGCCCACAGGCACCATCAATGATAACACGAATCATATCCTTTTTCCTTTCTACATTTAGCCACGCTGTCGCAACCACAGTCTCACATAATGCCGCCGGCGTTCCGGATCACTATAGTCCTCAAATGCGGTGCGATTATGCAGGATCCAGCGGTTGTTGGTAAATAGCATCTGTCCGGGTTGTAGGTTGAACTCTACTCTGAAATCTGCGCGAGAAAGTAACTCTTCGACAACTTCCAGGGCCCTTCTCTGATCTGTGGTCAACCTCTTGCCAGCACGTTCGTGACCTACCTGAATGTAGTAGTGCAGGTATCGGAGGGTCAGTTCACCCTTACTCCATTGGAAGATTGGGAATTGAGACGTTGGAGTTTCCCCGGCGTGGAACTGTCCGCGACGATCAAAACAGAACAATTGATAGAGGGTTTCGAGGGCATCAGGGTGATTTTCGAGCAGTTCATTGTGGAGCGCGTAACCACTGACAAGTTGGCTCTGTCCGCCAGATTTTGCCGTGTGCAGGCAGAGCAAGCCCACAAGATCAGGTAGCATCTCACCAAAGGAGTTGTCATTATGAAACGAACTCTCGGCATTGGTCACTGAAAATCGAGCTCCCCGCGCCACATTTTGCCCCGTATCTCGCACATCGTACAGCAGTGTTCCTTGAATGTTCTGCTCCATCGGATTGCCAAGGAACTGACCAAGCAGCCAGTACATCGACAGTGCTTCTTCAACCTCATACTGTTCGACTGGCAACCGCTCGATAATAGCAAAACCACGCCCCGAATTGAGCACATCAAGCGCCGGTTGAAGGCACTCGCCGCAGCCATTGGACGAGGCAGCCGGACGGGAAATCGCTGTAATCGGTCCGGACTGATGTCGTGCGTCACAGATGATGGTTTCAAAACTGGACAGACAATCCTCGGACAGAGAGTAGTACCAAGCTGCGGTGTCATCGACAGTACTCGCTTGCCAAGTTCGACCGTCAGAAACTTTGTCAGTCAACATCTGAGAGCTATTCATTGCCGCGTCTCCTCATCCCAAGTCTATCCCTACTCGCTATCCGCCCAAGCCCCCTTCGCCATCATCCCACCATCAACACAAACGTATTCGCCGGTCATGAAGGACGCTTTGTCACTGGCGAGGAACAGCACAACGTTGGCAATCTCTCTGGGTTGACCGATTCGTCCCATCGGGTGCGCCTTGCCCCACAGTTTTTTGAGACTCTCTAGATCGCCTCCCATGAAGTCTACAGCCTCTGCTACCAATGGTGTGTCGATTGTTCCGGGATTGACCGCTAACACCCGAATATTGTCTTCGGCATACTCCAGAGCAAGCTGACGGGTCAGGGAGAGGGCACCACCCTTACTGGCTGCATAGGCAGATACGCCCAGCATTGACTGTAATCCCTGAACACTTGCGGTATTGATAATCGCGCCACCTCCGCGCTTTTTCATCTCCGGCACACAGTATTTAGTCATGAGGAAGAAACTTTTGAGATTTACGTCGATGATGCGATCCCACATCTCCTCCGGAAACTCGTGTGCGGGTAGGTAACTATTCGCAGGTTGGATGCCGACGTTGTTGCAGAGGACATCCACTCCGCCCCATTCTGATACTGCTGTCTCGACAACCGCTTGGCACTCGCTGCCATGGGCGACATCTGCCCGCATGAAACGCACGGTTCCTTCCATACTTGAGGATTCTTCCACGAGCTGTGCCCCGGAGTCTTCGTCTAGGTCTGCGCAGAGGACGCTAGCACCTTCTTCAGCAAAAGCCCGGCTGATACCGCCGCCGATGCCTCTGGCACCGCCGGTGACAATTACAATTTTATCTTTGAAATCTGACATGATGATATTCCCCTTTTTGCATCCCTGCAAAGGTGTTTAAGACTTACGCGTTTCAGCGCGGGGCAAGATGCCCCGCCTACGGTTGGCTGCGTAGGTCCTAGTGTTTAACCTTTGCAAGGCTAGATTGCTGTTCAGAATAGATTATACACCATAATCCAATAGTTCACACAAATTTTTCTTCAATCTCCTGCCGTAAGGCGTCATCCACATTCGCACCTGAAGCAATTAGACAGACTGTTTTATTTTTTAGAGCGGTGTGCATTTTCAGTGCTGCGGCTAACGGGGCAACCCCGGCGCCTTCCGGCAATTGTCCGGTATGATTATAGTACACCCCCATCGCCTCCTTCAAATCTGTCTCAGAAACCACCCACATCTCATCTACAACCGCGAGCATCAGATCCACCGCCTCCGGAATTGATACCCGCACCGCCATGCCGGTCGCAAAGGTTTCACAACTTTCGGTATCCACAGCGTGACCTGCTTCAAACGACAACGCCATACAAGGTGCCAAATCGGATTGGACACCAATCACCCGGATTGATGGGTTGAATTCTTTGAGCGCCGTCCCAATTCCACCAATCAATGCCCCGTTTCCAACCGGTACAATAACGACCTCTACGTTGGGCAGTTCCTGAACAATTTCCGAGCCAATCGTCGAGGTGCCGGCAACGATTTCGGGACTGGAGCCATCCTCAATAAAGACGGTATCCGGTGAGAGTGGACGTTGCTGGAGCAGCTCCTTGGTTTCATCTAAATCTCGCCCAATCATTTCCAACTTGCAGCCAAATTGGCGGATCAATTCGAGTTTACTCTGGTCGCAGTTGACGGGCACGCCAACGGTGAGTTGCAGGTTGTATTCCCGGCAGGCGAACGCCATGGCAGCGCCGTGATTCCCCGTAGAGACGGTGATGGCTCTTGACACAGTTTTACTGTTCGCAAGTGCATGGGCAAGATTTAGCGCGCCCCGGATCTTGAAGGATCTGACGGGATTTAGGAATTCATATTTGACAAACATATCGGCATTCAGGGACTCGCTGAAGGCTTTCTCTTTTTTCAGAGGGGTGGGTTCAACGTGCTGGGCAATAATGCGAGCAGCAGCGATTGTATCGCCATGGGCAGGACGGAGTTGGATTTCGGACATAGTTAATGATTACCTTTCAGATGTTTGTATATCACTGCATTCAATTGCGTTACTAAAAACTAGAATACCACATCAAGTCGAATTTGACTCCCCGCTCAGATTCCAAGGGTTTGGACACATTAATTCTGAAAGGCGATTCCTGCCCGAACTGTAAACCCGTGCCGACACTCGTCTTCGGGTTAAAGCTATAAGGCTCGTCAGATATGTTCCAGACCTGCCCTTGATCGAGAAACAATATGCCAAACGTTTTCACATGTTTTAACCATTCCCAGTTGTATGGATTGGGCATGGGCAGGCGGTAGAAATATTCCAAATTGAGCAAAGTGACGTGATCGCCTGCAAACGCGTACAGCGGATAGCCGCTAAGTGTTCCCCTTCCTCCAATGATAAATTGGCGTTGAATCGGCAGGGCACTTGTGGCAGCCCCCAACACCAAGCGTGTACGGATCAGATGGTTCCCTCTTGAGGCGGCATATCGCAGTTGTAACTGAAATCGTGTAAAATCGAAATCGGAACCAACAGCAGGGTTACTGTGTTCAACGAACAGGGTATTGTGCCAGCCAAGGCTACTGTTTTGCAAAGGCACAGAAACCCCTGTCGAAGATATTTGTGGGGTAGTGTGCGCGCCGGTGTTTTGTCGGGTGTTTAAATTGTATATCAATGTGACACTCCGCAACTGGCCGGGGGTTATTGGGGGATTTTCTTCCGCCTCCGATTCTGAACCCCAATTTCCGAATTGCCAATCTGTAGTCTTCTGTAGGCTTTCATGTGACTCGGCACACATCGTTAATCTGAGCGAATGCGTTGGTATCACCGGCTCCCATCGCACCGACGTCTCAACACCTTGACTCAAATAGTAGTTATGAAATCCGAGCGCCCAAAACGCATCTGATACACCGCCATAATGCGGGAAGAGTTCAGGGGCGACAGCAATTGTGGCGCGATGGATTTGAGCAGAGATGCCCAGACTCGATACGTTGGGTTGACTCCAGATCATATCTCCACCCACCCGGTAATTGAGATCCTCACTTCCAAACCCATAGCTAACCTCGCCAAAGAGTTTCGGCAGATAAGCTCTAACAGAACTGGGAATGCTCGACATCCAGAGTGGACCTATCTGCCTCCGTTTTCCCGCTTCAAGGTGAGCACCAAGCAGCCAACCGGTAACACGATTAAACTGAACGAGTGGAGTCCCATGGAAATAATAATCCGACGAGAGCCTTCTTTCCACAACGGTAACTATTGCAACGCGCCTCGTGCCATCATTCTCAAACAGTAGGGAGACTCGACTAAAATAGGGCAGTGCGTCTCTCAAATTGTCGATAGCCTTTTCGATCTGATCAGGTCCGTTTTCAAGGACATCTCGAATTTCTGTCTCACTGATTTTCTGATTCCCTTGAATCCGGAGTTCGTGAATTGGGTCCCCCGCGGTAGTCCAAAGCCCCGTAGGTGAAGAGGTTGACAAATTCCTTGTATCCGGTTGTGCTATGACGATAATTGTTGCGATACGTCTCGTATCGTCCCCCTCAATTTCTACGACGACCCGATTCAAATCGGGCAAAGGCAAATTGGAAACCGCTTTTACGATATCTTCAGGTCCATTTTCAAGAACAGTTTGAATCTCCGCCTCGGTGACCTTTTGATTTCCTCGAATTTGGATTTCGTGAATCGGTTTACCCGCAGAAGTCCGAAACCGTGTTGGGTTGGCTTGTCCCCGTATGATTTCATCAGGGCGCGCCGTTGGTGTGGTTGATGCACTTCCCGTATCCGGTTCCGCTGTGACAATAATTGTTGCGACACGCTTGTCAGCTTCGATCTCAATCTGAACCGTTAGCGTCTGAATAGCCGGAAGCCTGCTGCGCAAGATTGCCATAGCCGCGATGATTTCATTTGGCTTCTCCTCAAGCACCGTTCTAACTTGCGGTGCAATGGTGGTTGGTTTCGCTTGAATTTCCACCTCATGAATCGGGTCGCCTTCGGGCATCCAAAGCAAGGTTGAAGTAGATGCGGTATTGCTCTGTGCACCGAATATGCTCAGTTCAGGTATGTCAACGCCAACTTGACTCAGATTACCCACCAGTTCGCTGACCTGTTCTGGCGCGAATCGACCGTCTATATTTATCAGATACAGTGCCTTTCCGCCCGTGTCTCCACTGTGCTGATACACCACTTTTTCGCTTTTGACAATTATAAAGACACCGATAACGGTTTCGCGTTGCGTGAGGGTAAATAGGTGATAGTTTTCGTTTGTCTCTAGCGCACTCCACCCCCGTATTTTCAAGTTCGTTCCGTAATGACCAAGCATCTTGTCAAAATGGCGAGCCTTGTAGGCGCGGAGGTGTAGCTGCTCCAGCGTGTTAAATGGCACCGCAGTGTTGGAATCTGCGTTTTCCATAACGAGGGCGATCATACCGTGGTCCAGATCGAATCGAAATTCGACGAAAGGTTCATTGGGATAATCGAAGGGGACACGACCACTTTGTGGTTGTGCGTTCGGAGCGATACTCAGTATGAGGAGTGAGAGGGAGAGAAGCGTGAAGTGTCTCATCTAAAATCTCATGTTAGTGCCATCAGGCAAATCAGCAGAAAAAAGTGAACACCCCAACTGCTTCTCTTTCCCTTCGACCTTCGTACCGCTATTCGCCGGTCTTAGCCATTGAAAACGACGCGAAGGAAATATTGAATCTGTAAAAGGCATCAGTTATTCAAAAACTGTTTCGCCCTTTCATATACCTCTTGAGCTGTCCCATATGAGATGGCCGCGGCTTTTGCTGCGGCAACCAAGTGGCGGGAACGAAATGGGGGACGGGTTGTCTGGAACTCTTCAACCGTTGCCTGATGATGCTTCAACGCGTGCATCTCTGTCGCGTTATCCCGGCAGACAATTTCGGTGAGGCGGGTGATTAATACTTGCGGCTCATGTTCCAATTCTCCATACTTTGCGGTTAGCGTTGCTGCGCCGTCAACGTCATTGGCAGCGATGGCCTCCTCAACCGCAGACAATAGTTGGCTCTGACTTTGTTGGGGAGTTGCAGCCACAGCATCGGGAGAAGGATAAGGTCCGTCATCGATTCGGCCTTGTGCATTTCTGACTTCAGGACCCGAATTCCATAGCAGGAGGGCTAATATCTTGTTTTCTTTGCAGATACCGTTGACCCGTAGGACATGACGCCTCACATTGACACCGGTATGCATGTGGACATCCATCGGATTGCTGGTATCCAAACGCAAGAAAAGGTCTGAAGCGGCAAGTGAAAGTGCTTCACCGGCTCCCTCTAAGGAGAGTCCGTCTGCCAGCGCCTTGGCGGTTGTTTCAGGAATGTCGGTGAAGGCGCAGTCATTCAGTCCTGTACGCAATCGAACGATAGCGTCCGTTTCATCGGCTCCTGTCGTTTGGCGCAGCGGGGTTGAGAGCAGTTGATATTTCTCAATCAGGTCCGCAATCTCTTGGACAGGTTTCGCCGAAGGTGGTTGCGAGATATAGCGGACTGGTCCGCGAGTGAGCACCTGAAGGTGTTCCCAATCCAGCCATTCGAGTAGTCGCCACGTATAGATCGGATAGATGAACTTATGATCATCCACCAGATTCTTCAGGGTGGCAACCGTTAGAAGAATATCCAGCGCTTCTTCGTGCGGTATGTTTTGAACGAGCCAAAGAAAGTGATGGTCAGCGTCATTGACAGAGCCACGCCGCACCGCATCAAGGAACGCCCGTTTGGTTTCCTCGACTCCACCGGCATCAAGTGGTTCAAATGCTGGCAACACATAGGGACCCATCGAGGGATGATGGATGTGCTTATTGGATAGAGCGACGTTTTGCACCACAGGTAGAAAGCGACTGTCCCCAGAAAGCCTTGAGGAGATCTCTTTCACCGCATGTATTCCAGAAACGGGATGCATGTGTCCTCCGTGATGGCCCCACTGCCCATTCACAAAGAAAGGCATCTCCGACGAACGGACGACTGCCAGCGCAGAGGCGGTACACATTTCCTTAATCGAAACCCCAGCGTGGAGTTTTTCTATCGTCTTTTCCACAATGTCTTCAGGCGCGGTTTCCTCTATGAATTGCACCTGAGGTTCTATAGTATCGGGATATTGGACACTCGTGTACATAACAGACCTCCCTTTGGAGTTCTAGATGAGACGATTCACACTGTGTGATTTCCAATACGGTCATTGAAATTGAGACACTATAGATGTTATCACGATGGAGAAAAGAAGGCAATAGAAATATATGGCTTATGTCAGAAGTAAAGCGCAAAACTGAAAAAGTGAAAAGTGAAACGTAATGCGTAAAAGGCTACTCAGTCCCGTCTCAAAACCAGAAGTGGGAGGGACTGAGTAGAGCCTTTCGCACATGCCAAGCACTATTCTTCTTCACTTAGGATACCGGCTACAATGACACCGGTCATAAGAATTGTGTATGAGCCCCAGAAAACAGTGCCAAACGTTCTCCCATTCTTGACTTTTCGATCACGATAGCCTGCGAAGAACCCTTTTTGGTAAGAATCCGGCTCGGTTTCGATTATTTTTTGCATCGCGGATGGGACATCTTTCGGTGAGGAATTAAAAGGTCCCTCTGTTTTCGCGAAGGCGATGCCTGCTTTATAACCCCGATCAAACTGCTCGGTGTCGAGGGAGTACCGGTTCGTAAAAAAGTCGTGGGAGGTGCTTGAAGCACATCCAGAGATAGCCAAAATACAGCAGAAAAGTGCACCAATTTGTTGGAATTTCATGTTTGTCTCCTATTTTATTAGGACTTAGCAGCTAAACGGCTAAAACCCTGTAGTTCGGCGATTCATCGCCGCTGGACACCGTTGCCAACGCCCGATGAATCGGGCAACTACAATCGAAGTGCGTAAGTCCTGTGTTAGTGAAAATATGAATAAAGCTATTCAACTAATGAAGCCTTACGGAATAGAGTTGCCAAGTGGTTGAATGACTATGGCGCATTATAAATCCGCCATACCCCATTTTCTTTGCGAATTTTATTAAGTTGGTCCGGCATTTTCGGCATCTCTGGTATTCCTAACCCCGACGCTCCCGGTATCTCCGGTGACGATATTCTTACTTGGAAGTGGAGTTCATCGCCGACATATTCACTACTCACGACCTCTGCCGAACTAAGCATCTGTTTAAGTACCGGTAGCATCCCCTCCGTTGCTGTCTGAATCAGGTCATCTACCATCTCATCCGCCTGCTCTGGTGGCAACATACTATGAGCCACGCTATAATAGGCATCTACAAGTTCTTTTGGTAACTCTCCATTTAAGACAGGCAACATGTCACTCTCAAACGCTTCCTGTGCAGCCCCTGTGATTATTGAGAGTATTCCTTCAACGTCAAGACTTCTTAACGCTTCCACATAGGCATCCATCACATCTTCAGCCAGCTTGCCCTCATCATCTAACAGCGTAGATATGTCGGTAAAGAGATCCGGATCCGTTTCTATCTCAAATTCCGCCTCTGCTGCGAACTGTGCTGTATCCGTTTCTTGGGGTTGACCCAAGGAATCGTCAACCAGTTCCAGCCCTTCTCCGGAAATCTGTGACTGATTGTCCCGGTTTGCTGTGTCTTGGGTGGAATCAGCTTGGGCAGCCAAGTCTTCTCCGCTGTCTCGTGGACGTTCAGTGCCATCCTCCCATGGCGACAAATATACCCGCTCCTCGACTGTGGGCGCGTTCATCTGGCGGACTCCGATGAAACCGATAAAAATCAGAGCAATTAGTGCTGCAGTACCAACCGCTACTTTAGGTACTGTGCCGACTTTCATGGCATTTAGACCTCCCGAATAGATTTTTTTTAGCGTCGTTGCGGGAGAAACGAAGATACCAGTCAGAAGGTATCGCAACCGTTTGGTGAGTTGCCGCTTCGCCCGCGACAGCCGAAATGCAATGGCGTTGTATGATAGTCCGTGCGTTTCTGTTAGTTCGTCGTAGCTTGCACCATCGAGGTAATACGCTTGGGCGATCTCCCTATCTTTTTCCGAGAGCGTCTCCATTGCACGGCGAATCAGTTCCCTCTGTTCGCTACGCATCAACTGTTCCTCTGGCAAATCCTGCGTCCCGAGTGTATGTTCGCTCACTTCATCAATAGGAACAGTATCAATCCGCTGTTTTCTCAGCCAGCTGCGTGCACGATTTCGCGCAATCTCACCCAACCAATTTTTGAACTTTGCCATCTCCTGATACTCCGCTAAACCGCGATAGGCGTTGAGAAAGGTGTCTTGCACAACCTCCTCGGCATCGTGTGGATTGTTCACAATTCCGATAACAATCGCATAGACGAAGGGGTAATATACCCGTATCAGTTCAACAAATGCACCTTCGTCCCCAGATTGGGCGCGATGGATGAGCGTGTTGTCCTTAGCCATGGCTCGTCGTTCCTCCCTTGCATTTTATTATTAACGCCGCTCTGCAAATTTTTTTAGCACTTTTTTAGGAATTTTAATTGTCTGAATCCGAATTTTTTAGAGGATTAAAGGACGCTTAGGATAACAGATTTTTCGCTATCGACAAATAAAAAAGGCGAATGGTTTAATCCATTCGCCAGACTAGCATAGCGTATTTCAGCCGTTCTCATTTTCAAAAGGAGGTTAATAGTGCAACCACTTCCATAGCTCACTTAACGTCGGACGTTTACCGTACATCAAAATCCCGATTTTGTATATCTTTCCCATGATCAGGATCGCTCCTAAAATTGTCACTACCATAACCCCAATATTGAGCAGAATTTCCCATAACGGGGGCGTAAGCACACTAATCCTCATAAACATAATCAGCGGTGAGAACAACGGGATATGCGAAAGAACTATGGTCAATGTGGCGTCCGGGGCGCGAAATAGACCGAACATCAGCATAAAAGGAATAATTAACATCATCACCAGTGGGGTTGCGACCTGTTGTGCCTCCTCTTCGCTGTTACATATCGCACCCGCAACAGCGTAGATGGTGGAGAAGAGGAAGAAGCCTGATACAAAATAGATCAGAAAACAGATAAACGCTGATGGTCCCGTTGATTTGATAATATCAGTGATTTCAATGAACTGTAGTGGTAGTTCTTGTATTCCAAATAGCCCCAGAATCGGGTTGATATTGATCAGTAGTAGAACGGCACAACCGCCCCATATCAAGAACATAGTAAGGCATACCAAACAGACACCGATGATTTTTCCAAGCAGTAATTGATGAGGCTTAACTGAAGAGATAATTACTTCCACTATGCGGGTAGTTTTTTCTTCAAGCACACTTCGCATCACCGAAGCACCGTATAATAGAGTAAAAAGGTACAGGGAAAAGGTTAAGACGTAGGTCAGTCCTAGCTTAACCATGGTTCGTTCCTCGCCTTCGACTGCATCTGTTTCTGCAGTAACTGCGTACTCCGTAAAGCGGATCCGGCGCATCAGATCTCTGACTTCGTGTGCAGCGTACCCTTTATCCTCAAGTCGTTTATTGGTGACGATTTGGGAAATGATGCTCCTGAAAGCGCGCTGTAGCTCAAAGTTGGTGATATTTTTTGCGTAGTAGTTGACCCGTAGGCGTTCAAAGACATTCTGCGGAATTTCGATGTACCCGTGAATTTCCTTCTCCTCAAGCTGCCGATTCAGTTGTTTCTTTGCCTCTACATTGTCATTGAAATCCGAAGGTTTCTCAATCAAATGGTACACCCGTTTCCCTTTGTGATGGAAAAATGGATTCTCATCAAGGGCAGCTTCCATTTTGGGAAAGATTTCTCCGGTCTCATCGAAAACGACAAACGTTTTGATCTCATCGGATTTATGTTGTAACGTCATCATGAAACTTGGGAGGACCATCACAATAAACATCATTACCGGCATCAACAGGATTGATGCCAAAAATCCTTTCGTTTTGACCCGCGTTATGTATTCTCTCTTGATGACTGTTATCACCTTATGCTGCATTTGCCATCCCTCCTTCCCCTTTCACACTTTGGACGAATATCTCATGAAGTGTGGGTTCCATCAATTCAAATCGGGTGATGTCCACCGATGCCTCGACGAGTTCCCTCAAGAGGGTGCTATAGTGTTCCGGGGCTCGCAGCTTGATCTCTACGTATTGACCAAAATCGTTACAGTTTTCGACAAGTCGGGAATTTTTGATCAGGTCAACGTTTCCAGAATATTCAATCTCCACCGAACCCCTGCCGAAGGATTTCTTGATTTCTCTCAAATCTCCCTCCAGCACAATTTTGCCGGCGTTTACTAGACAGATCTTTTCACACAACTTCTCAGCTTGCTCCATAATATGTGTAGAGAAAATGATGGTTGCACCATTGGTGTTGAGTTCAAGCATCAGGTCTTTAAGCAGCGTCATATTGATAGGATCTAGACCGGAGAAGGGTTCATCAAGGATGATTAAGTCAGGCTTGTGGATAACGGTGGCGATGAATTGAATTTTCTGCGCCATGCCCTTCGATAGCTCTTCGATCCTTTTATTTTCCCATTCGCTCAAATCCATTTTCTGCAGCCAGCGACCTATTTCATTGAGGGCCTCCCTGCGATCCATACCTCTTAATTCTGCCATAAATAGGATCACATCTTTCACCTTCATCTTTCGATAAAGTCCACGTTCTTCTGGCAGATAGCCAATCTGATCTGCGAAATCTCTGTTCTGTCGATTTTCACTGAAGGTAATCTGTCCTGAATCCGGTGCGATGATATCCATGATCATCCGGATGGTGGTCGTTTTGCCGGCACCGTTGGGACCCAGTAAGCCATACACGGTGCCTTTTTCGATATCAAAGGAAAGGTCGTCAACAGCTTTGAATTCCCCAAAGTGTTTACTGACGTTTTCAACCTGAACTATATTCATACTGGACGCTCCTATTATTATAATCTAAGCTGCTATGATGTGGTAACATTTGTGTCATTATAGGTATCCTTATCTTACCCTAACACTCAATGGTCAAGAATAGTTTCATTCCTGCCAAACTGTCCCGACATCTACACCTGACCGGACACAGATTTAACTGCGTTTCGTTGTCACAATTATCTGGTTTCGATCAAACGTCAACAGAACCCAGTGAGGTACTGAAAATCTCGCTCAGTTCGTATGGTGTCGCTTCGATTTGCCCATCATTCGTTTTGCATTTGTTGCAGTTGCTCGGACGGAATATCCGGTAATCCGAGCATCTCTCGCAACCTCGCGTAACGAAAATATTCCGCTAATTCGGGGGGAACAGGAGGATTAAGCGAGTCTTGTAAGACCTGAAAGTCAACATCATAAACCCATTCCTCACTCTGAAAAGTAATGAGCGTCACAGCTTTGGGAAATTCCTCGGCTATCCGTCTACAGTAGCCCTGGAGTTCGGCTTCCAACTCTTTTCCTCTTGCCTCAAACTTGGCATAATTCTCCGGTATCATTTCTTTTTCTGCGATATAGTTCATCAATTTCTGTGTTTCGCGTCGAAGTCTATCCAATTCTGGAAAGATCTCTTTGAGTAGGACGTATCCCGAGTCATCTTGGGCGGTTTTCTGTCGTTGGAGTGCCGGAACCTCTTTGAGCGGAACCGAGTCTGGGGGTTTTTGTTCGGACTCCTGCGGTTGAAGTGCTTGATTTTCCGCCTCGACAATGATAGTCTCGCGTTTTTCTGGAGCGAATATAGTCGTCGCCAAGTGCTGTATGTCTGCATCGGTGACACGCTGGATGGCAGCACGTAATTCCTTACCATCAAGCTTCAGTTGATACCGACGACCGACGCTGAAAGCCAAACCGTACAAATTTTGCAGCCACATGGCATCCCCCACCTCAACTGTGCCCAACAGTGCCATTGAATTAAGCGTTCGCATTTTATCCTCCGGGGTTAGTTTCGGTGTCAACGCCGCGTGTAGGCGTTGGTCAAGCTGGTCCAATATGGATTTGGTGTCCGTGTCCGCCCGCAGATCGGTTTGGAGTCCAATTATTGTCCCATCGTCCAGCGGCGTGTAGTACACCGGAGGCATTCTGCCCGACTCAAAGAAATTCTGTGTGTTTGCCCACAAACGTGAGACGACTATCAGAAACGGCGCGTACTCCTTGTTTCCGTATGGCGGTGCAGCATATCCGATCGCTGCAACCCCGGTCGCATTCGACATCACAGGTTTTACGGCGACACGCTGGGTTGTGCCGGTCTTCGGTTCAGACTTGGGCGGTTTCGTGGGTGGCAACTTACCGGGCGGAATTTGACTGAAGTTTTGGTGAATCAATTCTTGTGCGTCCGAAACGTCAAACCCACCTGCGATGGCAAGAACGGCGTTGTTCGGCTTGTAGTAATCTTTCCAAAATCGCCGTAGTTCGTCGAGAGTAATTGTCTCAATGTGATCGGGTGCACCGCCGAACCGTCCGCCTTGGGGAATGGATTGCAAGTGCATACGCACACGGTTTAAGCCAGCTAGCGACGGTGTGCCGCTGTACATGTTGGACAACTTCGCCAACAGATGAGGCACCTCACGGTTTAGATCCGCCTGAGTGATACGCAGATCGTTCATCCGAGCGGCAGCGTTCTTCAACTCGGCTGCGAACTGTTCCGGTTCGACAACGCCTGCAAACACGGTGTAGTCGGGACCTGTTTGTGCGTTCCAGCCCGCAGCATAACGTTTCTGAATCTGCGCAGCGTCACGTGCTGGTATGTCACCGGCCGCAGCGGTGGCATAGAGATGTGCGAACAGGTGTGCTCTGCCGGACTTACCGAGTGAATCGTGGTCACCGCCCAAATTGAACAGCACTACCAGCGCGACTTGGTTTGCCGTGGGGACAGGGCGCAGGATGATGGTTAACCCGTTGTCTAGTTTGTACGGTGCCGGTATCTCGGCGTCCGAAACTTTTACGGCAGCGGCGTTCAGCCGACTCGGCTGCTCGGGCGAATTGCCGGCAGCACCCGTTCCACGCTCACCGAAAACAGCCGGCGGTTTGGATGTATCGGCGATTAGTTCGACCGGAATTTCACCCAACATTGTTATCTGGGTTGCACTAGGAAACGGTGAACTGGTCAAATCACCAAGTGGGGTAATTGAAGCAAAAAATTGACTAAAGAGCATAACAGTCAATACAATTCCAACGGTCGCTGAACCGATGAACGGCAGCAACGGCTTCGTTGAAATCGGTTGCACCTTCGTTGACTTAATAGCTTCGACAATTCGGAACGTAAAGCCCGAATGTAATTTGTTCTCTGCAAATGTGGTGTTCATCATTGCAATCATCTCCTCTTTCAGTTTGGTTCTGGCTCGCATCAGCCGCTGATTGACGGTGTTGGCTGAAGTGCCCAAAAATCGCGCAATCTCAGTGCTATTCAGCCCGCCAAGATAGTAGAGTGTCAACGTCTGTCGATAGATTTCGGGTAATTCGTCAATCGCCTCGCGGATGGATTCGGCCATCGATTCGCTTTGATAGGCATCAATTGACGGCGCATCCCAGAGCGTGGTGTCCTGTTCTTCGATGTAGTTTGCATCCGGACGACGCGCCCTGGACTTCAGAAAATCCTTGCACGAATTGACAGTAATCGAGAACAGCCACGCCAAGAAATTATCCCATCGCTTGAGGGTAGAAAGTTTCTGATACGCTTTGAGGAACACCTCTTGGGTGATGTCCTCAGCATCGTGAAAGTTTCTCAGCTTTGTGTAAGCGAGGGCGTAGACACTCGATTTGTACTTATCAACGAGCAAGCCAAATGCCGCCGGTTCTCCATTGAGACATTTTCTGATGATATATCCATCTTCTGTGTGCACGTTTTCACTCCTCTCACAAAATGGCTTCATTCAGTATGACGACACAAAAGATTGGAACATTACAGGGGTAGAAAATTTTTCCGGTGGATAGGAAAGATGATTAGTGGGTGTACTTACTACCAAGTTATCTGAATCCGGATATGTATAGGATCAAATGACTCTTAGAATAATGCAAGTTGCTAGACAGTCTGTAGCTCGGATTTTCATAGCTGACATCTATTTGAACTAACCGAATTTACGACGCACCTGTCGCCCCTCTGGGGCTTGGGTGAATTGGTTTACCGATGTGCTATACACCTATCGCCCCTGTGGGGCTTTGAAGGTTGGGCGAGATGCGCGACCAACGGGCATAGGGGTCAATTTTATCACGCGGCATATAACTAGGGCGTGTTGACGTTTGTAAAGCTACTTCTAACTGTAGGGGCGAGGTTCTCTCGCCCATTGACTAGAGAGGGTTGGAAAATCCAAACCATACAGGTTGAGTCGATTGTAGATTGTAGGTCTATATTCATATATCGAGTCTCGAACGTCGATTTTGGAAAATCGACCTACAGCAGCCCGAAATCGACTCTGACATGTAAAAAAAGGGTTGGGAAACCCAACCCCTACGAAGAATCATGCGTCTGTGCACCCCCTTGATAGGCTGGTTGCCATGAAATGTCAACAGCACCTAGCAACTTAGGTTAGGATAACAGATTTTTCATGCCCGACAAATAAAAAAAGGCGAATGGTTCCAACCATTCGCCTAATAGAGTCCTTTGGGATTGAGTTGCCGGTTACTTTAACGTCTCACTCCTCAGAGTCATAGATTTGCCATACTCCATCCACTTTTCGCATCTTAACAAGTCTCTCCACGCTCTCTGGTAGCTTTGGCATCTCCACTCTCCCCGGCACCTGCGGTATCTCGGGTAATTTTGGCATTGGGATTCTTAATCGGAAGTGGAATTCATCACCAACATGTTCACTGCTCACAACCTCTGCCTGACCATACGTTTGTTTAAATGTCGGGCGCATCATCTTCTTTGCCGTTTGAAGCAGGTCAGCTACCATCTCATCTGCCTTCTCTGCTGGCAAGATATCATGAATTACGCTATAATACATATCTTCCATACCTTTTGGCAACTCTCCATCTAAGATAGGTAACATTCCACTTTCAAACTCTTGCTTGGCAGCTCCTGTCACTAATGAGCGTATTCCTTCAGCGTCAAGACTTCTTAACGCTTCCACATAAGCGTTCATTACCTCCTCAGCAGTTCGACCTTCGTCGTCTAATAGCACAGATATATCGGCAAAGAAGTCCTGATTTGCATCTATCTCAGATTCTGTGTCTGCTGCGAATTGTGTCGCATCCGTTTCTTGCGAGCGACTGAAGAGATCATCAGCCGGCTCCATCTCTACTGTGACAGTCTGTGACTGATTATCCCTGCTTTCTACATCCTGAGTGGAATCAGTAGCGGCAGCTAACCCTTCAGAGTTGTTTTGAGGACGGGGAGTTCCATCCTCCCACGGCGACAAATATACGCGCTCCTCAATTGTGGGCGCGTTCATCTGGTGGACACCGACGAAACCGATAAAAATCAGCGCAATCAGTGCTGCCGCACCTACCGTTATTTTAGGTGCCGTTCCAACTTTCATGACGGTTAGTCCTCCTGAGTAAAATTTTTTCAGCGTTATCGCGGGAGAAACGAAGATGCCAGTCAGGAGATATTGCAATCGTTTGGTAAGTTGCTGCTTCGCACGCGAAAGCCGAAACGCAATGGCATTGTAAGACAACCCGTGCGTCTCTGTTAGTTCGTCGTAGCTCGCGCCCTCAAGGTAATACGCGTGGGCAATTTCCCTGTCTTTCTGCGGCAGCGTTTCCATTGTCCGGCGAATCAATTCTCTCTGCTCCTGCTGAATTAATCGCTCATCAGAGGAATCTTCCGTTTGAAGCATCTGTTCGCTCACTTCATCGATAGATACAGTATCGCCTCTCTGTTTTCTCAGCCAGTTTCGCCCACAATTTTGGGTAATTTCCCCCAGCCAACTTTTGAATTTGGTTGTATCCTCAAGCTGTGTCAATCCACGATAAGCGTTGAGGAAGGCGTCTTGTACTACCTCTTCGGCATCATGCGAATTTTTCACGATTCTAATAACAATCGCATAGACGAAGGAATAATGCTCCCGCATCAGGGCAGCAAAAGCCTCTTCATCCCCAGTTTGGGCACGATGGATGAGTGTGTTGTCCTTAGCCATGGCTCTTGGTTCCTCCCTTGCACTTATTAAGACACAGTTCCGAGATTTATTTTAGCACTTTTTTTGCACTGAGACGTGAATTTTCGCTTTTGGTTTGCTTTGCTGGGATCAAGCAATGGTGAATTAGAAAAATAAGGAGACACTTTTCGCTCCCCGGTAGGTTTGGTTTCTCACCGCACCGCATCGGCGCAGTTAGAAACAGTGCCTACCAAATAGGAGAACGGTAGGTACGGGTGAAAACCGCACCGGTTTGGAGTGTCCCATTAATTCTAAAATCTACCAAAGGATAAAAGTGCATCTAGTACATTGTCAGATAAATTATGTTTTTGTGTTATGATAAAATTGTTTGAACTTCTGTCGTGCGTGATTGAGAGTAAATTGCCAATTGACACGGACTTGTTTTCGATTTCGTGCTTCAACCCAAGCGTTGACTTGTCGTTGTAATTCCGACACCTGCCCAATCCGCTGAGACAGACACTGCCTTGAAAGTGCAGACAATTCAATCTCGACCATATTCAACCACGATGCGCTTTTGGGGGTGTAACACATGTCAAACCGTTGGGTCAATTCTAACGCCACAGATGGCTCAAAGGTTTGATAGAATGATGACGGATTATGGGTGTTTAGGTTATCCTGAACGACCCGAATCTGAGTCGCGTTTGGGTAATGTTGAGCGACTTTGTTCAAAAAATGTGCATAATCCACCTTGGTTCGACGGTCACGGACCTCTACGATGCGTTGACCGGTTAGGGGTTCAAAGGCGATGAACAGACTTGCCACGCCGTTGCGCTTATAATGATAATCTTGTCGCTTTTGTTTATCCGGTTTCATCGGCATCGGTGCAATTATGTCATCAATTAACTGGCAAGGTCTTTCATCAATACAAACCACTGGATACATTGGATTATAAGGCAGTTGATATAGATGCAAGATAGTTTCCATCTGCCACAAGAACTCAGGGGTCAATTCACCGATACACCATTGCTTTTTCAGGTGAGGCTTTAATCGGTTTTTTTTAACATGACCCCCACGGTTTCATAGGAAATATCGTCAACTATATCTAACTCGACTAATCTATCGGCTAGCAACCGCAAAGACCACTGGCTATGTCCTTCTGGCGGGTTGCTGCAAGCTAAGGCAGTGATTTGAGCGCGTTGGTAGCCATTGAACTTCAGCGGTCTACCACTACGAGATAACTCCTCAAGAGCAGTCTCTAATCCACCGGTGGCAAACTTTTTTCGTACCCGGATAATCGTTCCTTGACTGATATCGAGAACTTCATGAATCTGATGGTCACTCATGGCACCTTGACGACGGTTTTGGTCTGCCAAAAGTAGGATACGGGCACGAGCTAACTTGCGGGCTGAGATTTCTCCACATCGGCATAGGGCTTTTAGCTGCTTTCGTTGAGCGGGCGATAAGGTGACTGGATATTTGTATGCTGGCATCGTAGACTCCATGGGTTGATAGTGAGTTAAATTATAAACAATACCTCTCAATATCATGATACCATACAAATATCAAAATCACAAAACTTATATGACAGTGTACTAGTCGCAAGAAGTTTATGGTCAACAAAAAAAGCCGACCCGTGATGAGTCGGCTTTCGTATTTTATATCGCAAGGTTAGGGTGGACTACGCTGTTGCACCGTGTTCTCGGAGGATTTCAACGATCTCCGTATACCCTTTCTTCTCTGCCCAAGCGAGCGGCGTTGCCCACGGTGCTCCCGCTAGATTTGGGTCTGCGCCACATTCAAGCAGAAACTCAGCAAACTTTTTTTGTCCAAACCGTGCAGCCCAACCGAGCGGGGTTGACTTTAGTTTATCTTCTAATGCATTGATATCAGCACCATGATTGAGCAGCATACGGGCAAACTCAACGACCTCCTCCGCCGTATGTCCATAAGTTCTAGAATTACAACTCTTGCCAGCCAAGTGATGGAGAATCGTAAAATTGAAGCGATCGTCGCGCGGATTTCGGAGGTTGGGATTTACCCCATATTCAAGCAGTTTATCTAAATTTGTGATGTAGTTGCGCCGGTCAAATCCATCGTTGTTAATTTTCAGATCTCCTAACCGCCAGCCTCGTACCGTTTGTTCCAATAGGTTAAACCACTTGGCGTCATCATACTGTGGGTTGTCGCGCAATCCCATCTCGACTACATCAATATTGCCTGCTAGGATCGCACTCCAGAGTAATTCTTTACGCTCTGAGGCATCCCGCTGCAAGATCTCTGCGATGGCGGGGAGATTATTTGTCAGACAGTAACTTAACAGATCGGCGATTGCACCGTGTTGGAACATCAGGTCTGCGATACGCTTGTGCCCATACTGATATGCCCAGCACACGGCGTTACCAGAGGCATAGACCGCTGTGTTTGGGCTTGCCCCACGTTCTAGGAGCAATTTCACCACATCATAATGCCCACGGTTCGCTGCGAGCCAGAGCGGATGTCCCCACTGTTTCACCTGCTCACCGGCAACATCAATCTCAAACGGCGAATCTGGATCCGCTCCAGCATCAATTAACAGTTGGACAATTTGTGTATGCCCCTGAAAACAAGCGACAACCAACGGGTTCTCATAGTCGCCCCAAAACGGCTCCCTGCTTTTGCACAACTGGATCTGATCCTCGCAGTCGTCAATGAACCGCTTCGCGCCTTCGACATCGCCGACACCGCAGGCAACCCAGAGATCATACTCCACCCCTCGCGCGAGTAAGGCACCTGCGAGGATGGCGTAGGTTTTGTACATCTCATCCGGCGCCTTCCAACTGTGTGCGAGACAGTGGTGGATTGGACGACTTCCGTCCGCGGCTCGGTGGTCAACATCGGCACCCCGGTCTAGCAGCTCAAGGACAAGCGATAAATCACCCCGACCAATCGCTTTGAAAAGTGCAGTCTCTCCACCCTGGTCGGTGGCGTTGATAAGTTCTGCCTCCTCGTTAAGCAAAGAGCGGACTCCCTCGATATCGCCGTCCGCTGCAGCACGGGTTAAGGCTTCGCCCTTCGGTGTCGTCCCCCGTTGTTCACTGAGCCACGCCTCAATGACCTCAACAACGGGGGTGTGCTCACGGTCTCTCGCCATAGTCAACGCACTGGTGGCTCCACGGTGGGGATATATTCCTTTAAGTGGATCTGCGCCCGCTTCCAGCAGCACACGCACGATCTCGGCGTGACCTTCCTCCGCTGCAAGATTGATGGGTTGATGTTCATTATTTGAAGCGATATCTTGGGTTGCCAACTCAGGCTTGATAGCAAGAATCTCCTGAACCCGTTGTAGGTCCCCCGCCTGCGCCGCATTGCAGATCCCAACTGCATTGACAAACGAATCATCGCGTGAGGGAGCATTTTCTTGAAGTGTATCTTTCAACATAGCAATCATCCTTTCCGAGTGTAAGGTTGCTTTTAGGCGCTTCCTTGAGGCACGGAGGCGGTTATCAACTGTTGTCACCGGCACCTCTAGGAAGTCCGCAATCTGTTTCTGTGAAAAACCACTGATATAGAAGAGCGTTGTAACCTGACGCTGGTTCTCCGGCAATGCGGCAACCGCAGCTAGCACAAGGGATTTTGTCTCCTGTTCTTCGATCTCATCCGCTGGATCTCTCCTACTTGAAGGTATCTCGATCATCGTTTCCAAGGGCATGAGTTCGTCGCGTTTCCCGCGTGTCAAACGATTACACTGTTTGAAGATAATCCGCCGGAACCAGCCCGGAAAAGCAACGGGACCGTAGACCTTTGAAATGATCGGATACGCCTCGATGAACGCCTCTTGCACGGCATCTTCAGCCAGATGGAAGTCACCTAAGATGGAGTAGGCATAGCCCACTGCCATGTCTTGAAACCGTTGAACAATCCTACCGTAGGCATCCAGATCTCCGGCTTGTGCACGACTGATAAGCGATTCTAGCTCTTCCATATCAACCCCTTTTTCCATTGATAGGTTTCACTATAATAATCCCAATTCACTAAGACAATCCGTGTAAAAAAATCAGGTTTATTTTACCATTTTGTTACTTTTTTGTAAACAGTAGAAAATCCAAAAAAACCTCCCAACAAGGTTGGTTTTCCCATCGGTTTCCTAGTACAAGAATCTTCCCTTTTTTTCTTGCAGCAAAAAACCGATTCTGATATAATGCGATTTAATTCAAAGAGGAAAGTAAGATTTTCGTCCGCTCCGTCAAGGGGCGAGATGTCTAAAAGGAGGCAATACCCTTGGCTAAGACAGTCATTCATACAACAATTAATGGAGAGGCACACACACACGAAGTTGAACCGCGGCTGCTTTTGGTTCACTACATCCGAGATGTCGTTGGTTTGACCGGTTCACACGTTGGTTGTGAAACAAGCCTGTGTGGCGCTTGTACGGTTTCGGTCAACGGACAAGCAGTCAAATCGTGCACAATGCTGGCAGTTCAGGCAGATGGTGCGGAAATTACGACCATCGAAGGCTTGGCGCAAAATGGAGATCTCCATCCCATCCAAGACGGGTTCTGGGAACGTCACGGCTTGCAATGTGGTTTCTGCACACCCGGAATGATTATGGCTGCCCATCAGTTGTTAGCACGGAACCCTAACCCAACGGAAGATGAGATTCGACACGGCTTGGAGGGAAATCTCTGCCGTTGTACCGGCTATCAGCACATCGTTGAGGCAGTTCAATACGCTGCGGAAAAAATGCAGGGTTAATAAGGAAGATACAGGACGCAAATAGGAGGCATAATACTATGGCGACAATAGCAGCACCGACTCGGATGATAGGTGCCCCGATTAAGCGGCGCGAAGATCCGCGGTTGATCCAAGGGTTATCCCATTATGTCGACGACATTAAATTGGTGGGCACCCTTCACTGTGCATTCCTGCGCAGCGACTATGCACACGCAGCCATTAACAGCATCGACACATCAGCAGCGAAAGAATTACCCGGCGTCGTCACGGTGATTACCGCTGAAGACTTAGGGGACGTTGGGGGTATCCCTTGTGGTGCTGAGATTCCAGACCTCAAGGTTCCAGATCACCCCGCACTTGCAGTGGGACGTGTACGATTCGTTGGGGAGCCAGTCGCTGCGGTTGTGGCAACAGATGCGTATATTGCCAGAGATGCACTGGACCTGATTGAAGTTGATTACGAAGAACTGCCCGCTGTCACCGATCTCGACAAGGCGGTCGAGGCAGATTCGCCGCTGATTTATGACGACTTCGGCGACAATATCGGCTTCGCGATGCCGTTAGAGGCAGGAGATGCGGATGCAGCTTTTGCGGCAGCCGACCATGTCGTATCTCAGCGTTTCGTCAATCAGCGTCTAGTTCCGAATGCGATGGAAACGCGTGGCGTGTTGGCTGAATACCTACCGGGCGAAGGCACACTTACCGTCTGGTCGTCAACGCAGGTTCCACACATCCTTAAAACGCAGTTGTCTCTTATCGTCAACGTACCGGAACAGAAAGTTCGCGTCATCGCCCCGGAAGTTGGCGGCGGCTTCGGAAGCAAGTTGAATGTCTACCCTGAAGAGGTCGTTGTCTCACATCTGGCGATTCAATTACGCAAACCGGTGAAATGGACGGAAAAGCGGACTGAGAATTTCACGACGACGATCCATGGTAGGGACCAAGTCAACTATGTGGATGTGGCGGTAAACAACGACGGGACAATCACCGGGATTCGTGCGAAAATTCTCGCTGATCTCGGGGCGTCCTATCAGCTGCTCACCCCGCTAATTCCCACGTTGACCAATCTCATGATTGTCGGATGTTATAAGATTCCGAATGTCCAGATCGAATTGGTCGGCGTCTTAACGAACAAGATGGCAACGGATGCGTACCGTGGTGCGGGGCGTCCCGAAGCGACCTACATTATTGAGCGCATGGTTGATTTGGCAGCGGCAGCGGTAGGAATGGATGCGAAAGACATTCGATTCAAAAACTTCCCGCAGCCGACTGAATTCCCGCTTGAAATCCCAACTGGAATTATCTACGACAGCGGCAATTACCAAGAAAGTTTTAACAAAGCGTTGGGAATTGTCGACTATGATGGCTTGCGAGCGCAGCAAGCACAACTCCGTGAGCAGGGTAGATATCTGGGAATTGGTATCTCCACCTATGCAGAGATTTGTGGGATGGGGCCCTCCATAGCGATGCCTGCCGGCGGTTGGGAAAGCAGCACCGTCCGGGTCGAACCGACCGGAAAAATTACGGTGTTGACCGGTGTTTCGCCACACGGTCAAGGACAAGAGACCACTTTCGCTCAGATGATTGCCGATGAGTTTGGCGTCGACATTGACGATGTCGTAGTCATCCATGGGGACACAGGAAGGCAGCCCTACGGTATTGGCACCTTCGGTAGTCGTGCGACGGCTGTCGGTGGAACCGCGATGGTTATCGCTGCGGGTCAAGTGAAGGAGAAGATGGCAAAGTTCGCAGCGCATCTGATGGAAGCGAACCCCGATGACCTCGTCTTTGGAGATGGACAGATTTTCGTTGAGGGTTCACCGGATCAATCAATTGATTTCGCGGCGATTGCCCTCGAAGCACACGTTGCCAAGAATCTGCCGCCCGACACGACGCCTGGCCTCGAAGCGACACATTTCTTTGAACCGTCGAACTTTACCTATCCATTCGGTGCCCACATCGCAGTAGTCGAGGTTGATGCGGATACCGGCGAGATCGATATTCAACGATATGTATGCGTTGACGATATCGGCAATATCATCAACCCCTTAGTCGTTGCAGGACAGGTACATGGCGGTATTGCACAAGGTTTAGGGCAGGCACTGTACGAAGGCGCAGTCTACGACGATAGCGGTCAGCTTTTGACCGGCTCATTTATGGACTATGCCGTTCCCAAAGCGACACAGGTGCCCCACTTTGAAACAGATCATACGGTAACTCCTTCACCCGTCAATCCGATGGGAGTCAAAGGGGTTGGTGAAGCCGGAACAATCGGTTCAACGCCGTGTATGGTCAATGCTGTTGTGGACGCCTTATCGCCGTTTGGAGTGAAGGATATCGAGATGCCGCTAACGCCGAATCGTGTGTGGCAAGCAATCCAGGACGCGAAGGGCTAAAGTGAAGGAAGGAGGATGTAAAGAATGATTCCGGGAAGTTTTGAATACTTTGCACCGACAGAGCTTGATGAGGCATTGTCGCTCTTGCAGGAACATGGAGACGATGCGAAGGTGCTCGCTGGTGGACATAGCCTGATCCCAACGATGAAATTACGTTTGGCAGAGCCGGCGGTTATCATCGATATTGGACGCATCGGTGGGTTGAAAGGGATCTCCGAATCTGGTGGAAAACTGGTTATTGGTGCGCTGACAACGCATCATGAATTGGAGAGTTCAGATCTGGTTCAGCAGAAGGTGCCGCTGCTTGCACAGACCGCTGCCGAAATTGGCGATGTGCAGGTCCGCAACAAAGGCACGATCGGCGGAAGCCTTGCACACGCGGATCCAGCTGCTGATTGGCCCGCAACGATTCTCGCGCTTGATGCCGATCTCCAGATCACCGGTCCCAGTGGTGAACGGACTGTCAAAGCAACCGATTTCTTCCAAGGACTGTACGAGACAGACCTCGGAGACGACGAAATCCTTACAGCAATTCATGTGTCGATTCCAGATGCGAATACCAAGGGGACATACCTGAAGCTGCACCAAGTGGCATCAGGATTTGCTCTCACTGGTGTGGCTGTTGTCTTGACGAAATCTGGAGATACCTGCCAGAGTGTTTCTGTCGGTATTACCGGCGTTTCGGATACCCCGTATCGGGCGTCGGGCGTTGAGTCCGCACTGACAGGGGCGGCACTGACCGCTGATAACATCGCTGCCGCTGCTGCGAGAGCGGCTGACGGAATAACTGCGTTAGAGGATATCCACGCAAGTGAGGCGTATCGCCAGAACTTGGCGCAGGTCTACACCCGTCGAGCGATTGAGGCAACTGCTTCGTAATGAATTTAGGTAAGGCGTCAAGCGTAAAACGTAAAGGATTCACTTCGTGCGTTTTACGTTTGATGTCCTGCTACAAAACCGTGCAACACTTCAAATAATATACCCCACCTCAAGATCTATTTGCCTTTCCCAACTTAAAACCTACCTATAATGGCCAAATTGGCCCTCTGACAATATTCAGTACCAAATATACAAAAGGAGACTAAGGATGATTCAGAAAATTCACAAGATAGCCCTTGTCACCGACGATGTCGAAGGCTCTGTCAAATTTTATACCGAGACACTCGGATTAGAAGTTATTGAGCGATTCCCTGTCGAAGATGATGAAGATTATGTTTTTCTGAAAGCCGGCGACATGATCTTAGAACTGATGCCGAAAAAATCAATGGAGGCAGAAGCAGGGTTTCACCATATCTCCTTCAGGGTTGACAGCGTAGATGGGAGCACTCAAGACCTGAAGGACAGGGGGGTGCCTATCGAGAAAGAACCTTTCGATGCGGGTACAGGCGGCATTCGTCTGGCGTTCTTCAAAGGTCCGAATGATATGCTTTTGCAGCTGTTTGAGCGGGATGCGGAGGAAGGAAAGTAAAGCAATGGATTCGCTATCCATGCCACGTCGTCGCTTGGGAAGAACCGAATTGAGTATCCCTGTGGTTCCATTTGGGACGCTAGGGTTCAGCAATCAGTTCGGGTTCGTTTCTGATGAAGATGCGGTTGCCCTTATCAAACACGCTATCAATCTCGGTGTCAATCACTTCGACGGCGCGCGCTGCTACGGGGATTCGATGCGTAAATTGGCACTGGCTATGAAGGAGATTCCCCGTGAGGCTGTGATTATCACCGGGCGGGTCTGTTGCCATTCTGGAGCAGAATGGGGCGGATACGGCGAAGGCACACCGGATTATTCCGCCGCGCGTGCAGTTGCAGATATTGAAGATCAATTGGAGTCGTTGGATATAGATTATTTCGATGGGGTGCTTATCCATGACCCCGTTCAAATTGAGCCGACACTTGAAAAGGGTGGGACGTTGGAAGGGATCCTCCAATGTAAAGCCCGCGGACTAACGAAGTTCGCTGGGTATGGTATGGGACCCCACGATTTTCACCTAAGGACAATCGCCACCGGCGATGTTGATTTCATCTTGACCTTTAATAACTATAACCTCATCCGTCAGACTATCGCAGAAACGATCCTACCCGCCGCCACCGAGGCGGATGTCGGGGTGATGAATGGCTGGTCGATTCTGCGTGGTTTACTCACAGGAATTGATCTTGACACGGAAGCAGCACAGGAACGCTGGAAGGATAGCCCCGATTTCAAACCGGCGAGAGCAAGGTGGCAGTGGTGTATGGAAAACGGGATAGATATGCTCCAGTTGGCTATCCAATTCTGTCTGCGAGAGAAGCGCATTCACGGAAATAACATCGGTTCATTGAACCTTGAACAGTTAGAGGCAAATGTGCGAGCCGCAAGTACGCCGCTACCCGATGAAGTTTGGGAAGAATATGATGCGCGTTTTGGGAGTCATTTATCCACATAACCGGAACCATCAAAAAGGTAAAATCTAAGAAGATTGGAGAAGCTATTATGGCGAAATATCGAGTTGGTGTGATTGGATGTAGAGGCATTGGTGTCAGACATACCTCTGGCTTGGTAGGGCTGCCCAACGCCGAGTTAGTCGCTGCGTGCGATATATTAGAGACCACACTCGCAGACTTCAAGGAAGAGTGGAAAGACCATTGGTCCGATATTGCCCTCTATACGGATCACCAAGAAATGTTGGCAAAGGAGAACCTAGACATCGTAACGGTAGCGACCTCTGATCACCAACATGCAGATTTGGTGGTCAATGCTGCCAACGCCGGCGCGAAGGGGATTTTCTGCGAGAAGCCAATGGCAACCAATCTCGCTGATGCTGACCGTATGCTCGAAGCGGTTGAACGTAACGGCACGATTCTGTCCATCGATCATACCCGACGATGGCAACCCATGTGGCGGCATACCAAGGAAGAGATCGTTGGAGCCGGTGAGATTGGGGAAGTAAAGTATATCATCGGTACACTGAATGGGGCTCGTGCCATGCTATTCCGTAACGGGACCCACCTCATCGACGCGATCTGCTACTATGCAGATTCTGACCCGGAATGGGTTATCGCCGAATTGGAAGACGGATATGAGGATTATTGGGAATATAAGGGAGATGGCGGACACGAACCCAAGACAGAGCCAGCCGCGAGCGGTTATATCCATTTCGCAAACGGTGTCCGTGGGTACTACGCCGGTGGATCTAAGAATACGCCCGCCCCGAACTTCCGCCTTGAGATCGTTGGTACAGAAGGCTATGTCCTTATCGATAACGAAAAAGCGAGCCTCGAAAAGGATGGCACCTCCCAACCCATAACACCACCTGACTGGGAGGTCGAGGGAATACCCGCCGGCGTCCAAGAATTGGTGCGTATCGTCGCTGAAGGTGGAGAATCCTCATCATCAGGCAGAGATGGGCACAAGGTTGTGGAGATTATGATCGGATTCTTGGAATCCCAACGCCGCGACAACGGGAAGATTAAAATACCGGGCCCACGTTAATGCTAAACTCTTGCACTATATAAGGAGGGATAATGGCAGAATTGGAAACCCGACGAATGGGGCGCACCGAGATGAGACCAAAGTCACTCGCGTTGGGTGCTGCGTGGTTGGCTCAAAGAACTGAAGCTGAGACAATTGAAGCGATACATCGCGCGATTGAATTAGGCATCGACTATGTGGACACGTATCCTCGTCACGCAGAGGGGCGCTGGGGCAAAGCGCTTGCAGGTGGTTTGCGGGAAAAAGTCTATCTACAAGCCAAGGTGAGTCCCCCGGGACCAGATAAGGACTACTCTGGCGAGACCACACGTCGGAGTGTGGAGGACAGTCTCAACCAACTGAGAACTGATTACTTAGATTCAGTTCTCATCCATGATCCGATCACGATTGAAGACCCCTTAGGACCGGGGCGTGCACTGGACGAGTTGCTGAAAATGAAGGAGGAGGGGCTTGTTCGACACATCGGCCTCGGGGTCCGTTCACACGAGTTTCACCGAGTCGCGATCGAGACTGGCCATATTGAAATCGTCCTGACGTTTCTTGACTACAATTTGCTTGACCAGTCGGTCGCTCAAACAACACTGCCGTTAGCGTGTGAACACGATGTAGGCATTATCCTCGCAAGTCCACTCGGCATGGGGTCACTGACCGGCGTAGAGCCGGATATAGAAACCGAGCAGCGTCGGCATCCCGGTGCCAGACCGCGGGCACATATGATGTGGCAGTGGTGCCAAGAGCGTGGCGTAAATATCCGCCACCTCGCAATGCAATTCTGTTTGGCTGCGCCCGTAGACGGTGTTGTGATGGTAGGACCTGCTAATACACTACAGGTTGAGGAAGCATACGAAGCCGCAACCGCAAATGTACCCGTCGAAATTTGGCGTGACTTTGAGGCAGAATTCGGTGTCCGCCCGGCGAATGTAGGGTTCAACGATCGTTGAACCTTACAACCCAATGAACGGAACTCGATTACATCGAAACGATCTTCCGCATCCGTTCAGCGAGGTCAACCTGCGCGGCATGGTCTCCGCCAACTTCGTGGATGACGGGACCATCGTATCCAATCGCGCGGAGTTCGCGAACCACGGTGGGCCAATCGGTGTCGCCATCAAGCAGATTAACGAATTGATGCGCCCCCCGGTCAAAGTCCTTAAAGTGAACACGGCAAATCCGGCTCCCTAGCTCTCGGATCCAATGTTCAGGATAGCCGTAAGCCATCATATTGGCGGTGTCAAGGTAGACCCCTACCCATTCGCTCCCGACCTCATCGACAAAATCGCGCATCTCTTTCGGACTCAGTAGAAATTTGTTCCACACATTTTCCAACCCAACTGCAGCTTTGTTTTCTGCGGCGATTGGCGCGATCTCTTTCAGAATAGCGATCAGGTTATCCCAAACAGATTGATAGGTGGCAGAAACGGTTAGCTGTCCGGGATGCAAGAGGATTCCACTCACACCGAGTATACCCGCGATTTCGAGGTTACGGACAAGGGATTTAACACCGCTCTCCCGCTCCGCTGCGTCCGGACTAAGCAGATTGCCACGATCAGCATAACTAGCGATGACGCTGCCGATCTCAATTCCCGCTTCCTTGCACTTCTCACCGACACTTTCGATTTCGGCTGTGCTCATGTCCGCGTTCAGATCTTTTCCATCCCGGAACGTCAACTCTACTGTCTCATAGCCTGCATCTTGACAGAGATTAAGCGTGTCGTCTAGCGACATCGTTCCAAGAATTATTTGTGTTACCCCGATTTTCATGTTTTTCTCCTATTTGTGGTATGATATTGACTCAATAATGATCTGGTCCCCAGAAGATGACTTCTTGTTGTGGAAATAGAATTGACAATAGGGCTGCGATTTCCGTGTCCACCGCAATCCCTCCTTGATGCAAGGTCGGCTCCAGTTGACTCCAACTCGATTCACCGAGCAGTGCCCGCCAAAAGAGGTGTCCCGGCAACGCTAGACGTATCGCCTCTTCATCCGAGCCAAAGGTTTGAAGCGTTCCATCATCCAGCAGCCGTAATCCCGCTTCTTGGTCGCTCACGACGAAGCAGATCGAGACAGGGGCGACTGTTTGATTCGCTGCATTGAGCCGGGCTTGGAGTTCAGGCAGAAGCCGCTGGAGCAAAGAGAGAAGATCTGCAGCATATAGCATCATGGCGGAGTTGCCGGTTAAGAAGGTATCTCCCGCCGTCCCTTCAACGAGCAGATCAACCATCGGATGTCGATGCGGAATGTCGCCGTGAAGTTCCTCTACCCCCTCTCGGTCACAAACTTGGAGCAGATGGCTCACCAACGCTGTTAAGGCTTCCGGTTGTGTTCGGTCATACGCAACTTCGAGAATGTTTGCACTTTTTTCACCAACCTGAAAGTTGAGGTAGCCTCCAAACCTGTCCCCGCGTCGAGCAACTACCGTCGGTAAAATATCCCGCAGCCGTGCGGGCCCACTTTCCCAATAGGACCTAACCCGCACAAGTGATCCGCTCTGGTGGGCGTTGTGCTTGTCATAAAGCGCGATGGCTGGCTCCAGATCCCGCCCTTCGTCGAAAGGTTCAATCTGCCACTCCGTTGGTTTTAAGCCAATGGTTCGCCTTCGCGTTACGCGAAAACCCGCCAACGGCACACTTGCCCACCCCAACGTCCGATAAAATGCGCACGGAATAGCCGAAAAGAGCACCCCAACGTCATAACCAACCGTCCGCATGTAGGCTATTGTATCCTTCATCAACGCTGTAGCGTAACCTTTACCTTGCTGGTCGGGATGTGTGCCCACACCGCCAATCCCTCCCATAGGCACGGCGATAGAGCCAATCCGCATTTCGCGTTCCCAGACACGGAGGGTCGAGACAATTTCCCCATTCACCACCACGACGCGAGATTGGTCGTATCGGTAACTTGGATCGGTGTGCACATATTGCGAGTACCGTTCATGCCCATCTGGTCGAAAAACCCGGCATTGCAGCTCAATCATCTCCGCTAACTCTGATTCACGGACACCGCGAATTTCCATGGATTCCTCCATCTATACAACAAGGCTGATCTTTGAACGACGCTTAATTAAGAGCGTTGCAATGAAGATTGCAATGACAATCCCGAAAACCCAAAACAGGATTTTGATTGTCCCTGTTGCTTCATCCCCAAGATAAGAGTATAAAATTGTTGCGGGGAGTTGCCCAATTCCGGTGGCGATCCAGAATCCGAGAAAACCCATGCCGGTCAAACCCGCCCCATAGCTAATTACATCAAATGAGATAATAGGGACTAATCGTGCAATGAGCACCGCATGTTTGCCGTAGCGTTGAAAAAAACGATCAGACGAGGCAAGAGCAGATTCACTGGTTAGTTTGACAACGACAGGACGGCCAAAGTATCGAGCGATAAAAAAACAGAGGGCAGCACCTAACATCGCACTGCTCCAAGACAATGCAGCACCCCACCATACACCGAATAGCAGCCCGTTAGCAAAGGTAATCAGGAAAGCGGGCAACGGTGCGGCTACACTCTGGAGTATCATGAGAAGCGCAGAAATTACGGGAGCAAGGGGACCGTAAGCGGCGATGTATTCCCGCATCGCTTGTGGATCTTTAAAGAGCTCAAAGATGTTCACGAGCCAATCGCGGAAGGGAGGGACAGCGAAAAACAGGAGGAGGAAGAGGGCTGCAGCGAGGAGTAATATTTTGGACTTGATGGTGTTCAGTGGATTCACAATTCCTCGTGCTCTTCCTCATCGCTGTAGGGCTCCTCCGCCGGTAGAGGGATCACATCATCTGTGCTAACAGATATGGCAAGCGTATCACCGACATTTTTACCGTGCGTTCTTGGATTGTAAAGCACCGCTTTTGCCGTCAATTCATCAGCAAGCGCTAGGTGATATTCCTCAACGCGCCCCAGATACGTCGCGTTGAGCACCTTGCCACTCAGTCGGTTTGATGTCCCTTCAGCAGTTGCCTCGTCCAAGTGGATTGACTCTGGACGGATGCAGCAGGTCACCGCCTCACCGTTTGTGAAATCGTGATAGATTGTCGTTGAGCGCAGCATACCGATTTCTGTATCAATCTCGGCAGTACCATTGGACAATGATTGAATTTTACCGCTGATAAAATTGGTCTCGCCGATAAAGCTAGCGACAAATGGATTGGTGGGGAACCGATAAATTTCACGGGGGGTGCCGACTTGGATAATTGAACCTTCTCTCATGATCGCCATCCGGTCCGCGAGGTGAATCGCCTCTTGTTGGTCGTGTGTTACATAAACAGCGGTAGCACCGGCTTGTGAGTGAATTCGCTTAATCTCCTGACGCATTTCAAGCCGCAGCTTCGCGTCAAGGTTGCTTAACGGTTCATCGAGAAGCAGCACATCCGGTTCTACAACGAGGGCACGTGCTAAGGCTATCCGCTGCTGCTGTCCGCCGGATAACTTGTTGACAGGACGATCGGCATACTCTGGCATCTGTACCACTTCCAAGACTTCGTGGACTCTCTCTTTTCGGATCCCCTTATCAATCTTGCGAAGTGACAACCCGTATTCCACATTCTCAAAAACGGTCATGTGGGGCCAAAGCGCGTAATTCTGGAATACCATGCCAGTATTCCGCTTATGCGGCGGCACTCTGCTCATCTCCCGATCGCCAAACATCAATGTCCCGCTATCCGGCTCGTAGAACCCCGCGAGAATACGCAGGCAGGTCGTTTTTCCGCAACCCGATGGACCAAGCAGAAAAAACAGTTCACCCTCCCGAATTTCAAGGCTGACATCATTCACTGCGATTGTGGTATCAAACGCTTTGACGATATGGTCTAGACGGACTTCAACCGACAATGGTCAACTTCCTCCTTCTTGTTGAAATTGTCACCGAGTAACAGTTTTCTCAATGCCCACCATCAAACTCTGAACGAATCATACTGCCAATTCGGGTGAATCGAATGCCGTTGACAATCTTCCAAACCTCCCAAGGTCTTTTCTGATTGAACGCGTCGTAAGACCAATAGACCATGAAGGCTTGCCCTTTAATATCGTTCACGGATACAGGTCCCCATGTACGGCTGTCACTGCTCTGATCCCGGTTATCCCCCATCGCAAAAACATACCCTTCTGGAACTTCAAAGGGTCTGCCCTCTGGAAATGTCATGTGGAACTGATTCGGTGAGAGCTTATAAGGCGCGAAAGCGTTGTCATCGGGTAGATGGTACGGCTTGCGGAAGGGCGGGAAATCGTATCGATGACCGACAGCGTGGGACACATGTTTCGCGTAGGTACTATCTTCGATTGCTACCCCGTTGACGTAGAGCGTGTCCCCCTTCGTCTCAATCGTGTCCCCTCCTACTGCAACGATCCGTTTGATGAAGTGTTTGGTTCGTTCATGAGGTGGAACGAATACAAATACATCCCCCTTTGCCGGTTTATGGAAGTCAAAGAGTTTAATTTTCGTTCCCGGAACATTGATACCATAGATAAATTTGCAGACAAGAATGTGATCCCCAACAAGCAAGGTTTCTTCCATGGAACCTGACGGAATTTTGAACGCTTCAACGACAAAGGGACGAATAAATCCAAAGACGAGTACAAAAGCAATCACGATTATCTGAAGGTATTCCCCTACCACAGTCTGCTGGAATCTCTGCCATCGTGAAGGTATTTTTTTGTATGTATCTGCTGACATTTTACTCATAAGTATGTTGCCTCTGTAGTCATCTTCCTCTCTCTTGTCGAAGATATTTAATGATGTCACAAACTAGCAATTTTCTCAATGTCCACCATCAAACTCTGACTCAATCAAACTCCCAATTCGGGTGAATCGAATGCCGTTGACAATCTTCCAAACCTCCCAAGGTCTTTTCTGATTGAACGCGTCGTAAGACCAATAGACCATAAAGGCTTGCCCTTTAATATCGTTCACGGATACAGGTCCCCATGTACGGCTGTCACTGCTCTGGTCCCGGTTATCCCCCATCGCAAAAACATACCCTTCTGGAACTTCAAAGGGTCTGCCCTCTGGAAATGTCATGTGGAACTGATTCGGTGAGAGCTTATAAGGCGCGAAAGCGTTGTCATCGGGTAGATGGTACGGCTTGCGGAAGGGCGGGAAATCGTACCGATGACCGATAGCGTGGGACACATGTTTCGCGTAGGTACTATCTTCGATTGCTACCCCGTTGACGTAGAGCGTGTCCCCTTTTGTCTCAATCGTGTCCCCTCCTACTGCGACGATCCGTTTGATAAAATTCTTGGTTCGCTCGTGAGGCGGAACGAATACAAATACATCTCCTCTTGCAGGTTTATGGAAGTCAAAGAGTTTAATTTTCGTTCCCGGAACATTGATGCCATAGATAAATTTGCAGACAAGAATGCGATCGCCAACAAGCAAGGTTTCTTCCATAGAACCGGACGGAATTTTGAACGCCTCAACGACAAAGGGACGAATAAATCCAAAGACAAGCACGAAAGCAACTACGATAACTTGCAGGTATTCCCATACCACAGTTTGCTGAAATTTCTGCCATCGTGAAAGTGCCTCTTCCTGCGTGTCTGCCGACGTTTCACTCATAAGTGCGTTACCTCCAATGTAAAATACAGATTTTACTCATCAATTGATAGAATTGCCATAAACGCTTCCTGTGGCACCTCGACACTTCCAATCTGTTTCATCCGTTTTTTGCCCTCCTTCTGCTTTTCGAGCAGCTTCCGCTTGCGGGTAACGTCACCGCCGTAAAGTCTTGCTGTTACGTTCTTTCGGAAAGCACGGATGGTTTCACGCGCGATTACTTTATGTCCTATTGCTGCTTGGACCGGCACGGTAAACATCTGCTGTGGAATCACTTTTCCTAATTTTTCTACCAACGCCTTGCCTCGACCGTAAGCCATGTCACGATGAACAATTGTTGAGAGGGCGTCAACCGGCTTTTCGTTAAGCAAAATATCTAGCTTCACGAGATCTGCGGGTTTATACTCACCAACTTCATATTCAAGCGACCCGTAGCCACGTGTCAATGATTTCAGTTTGTCGTAGAAATCCAAGAGAATTTCGCCCAAGGGCAGATCATAGCTGATTTGGACACGGGTTGCATCAAGTTGATCCATACGTATGAAGACACCCCGTCGCTTTTGACATAAATCCATCACATTTCCGATGTAGTCTCGTGGCACAATAATGTCAGCGGTGATGTGAGGTTCCGCAATGAAATCAATCTGATCAACAGGAGGCATTTTCGCCGGATTATCCACTTCAACGCATTCGCCATCTCGCTGGATGACATGGTACTTAACGCTCGGCGATGTACGAACAAGGGAGAGGTCAAATTCGCGTTCTAACCGTTCTTGGATAATCTCCATGTGCAGCAACCCTAGGAAACCACACCGAAAGCCGAACCCAAGGGCGACAGAAATTTCAGGCTCAAATCTGAAGGAATCATCGTTGAGTTTGAGTCTTTCAAGCGCTTCCCTCAATGCCCCAACCTCGCTGGTGTCCGCTGGATATAGCCCACAAAACACAAGCGGCTTCATTTCACGGTAGCCGGGCAGCGGTTCTGCTGTGGGATTTGTGTGGTCGGTAATGGTTTCACCGATTTTCGCATCCGCTATCTCCCGAACTCCAGCAATCACATAGCCGACTGAACCTGTCGATAGCACATCAACCGGTTCCATGTCGGGCAGGAAAACCCCGACCTCCTCGACTTCGTAAGCGTTTCTCGCTGCCATCAAGCGAATCTTATCGCCCGCTTGCACCGTTCCATCGAAGACACGCACATACATGACGACCCCCCGATAGCTGTTGTATACCGAGTCGATGACCAGTGCTTTCAGAGATTCCTCGGTTCCTCCTTTTGGTGGTGGAATCCGATCAACAATTGCGTCCAATATCTCCTCCGTGCCGATATTTTCCTTTGCACTCACCAAAATCGCTTCGTCTGCGGGGATGCCGACAACCTCTTCTATTTGTCGTTTCACCTCATCGGGACGGGCTGTCGGGAGGTCGATTTTGTTGATAACAGGAATAATCTCAAGGTCATGGTCAATTGCGAGATAGGCGTTCGCTAGCGTCTGTGCCTCTACACCTTGGGCGGCATCTACGATTAAAACAGCACCTTCACACGCTGCGAGACTCCGTGAAACCTCGTAGGTGAAATCAACATGGCCGGGCGTATCAATCAGATTCAGCTCGTAGACATCTCCATCCGTCGCCTGATAATTGAGTTTCACAACGGTCGCTTTAATGGTAATGCCACGCTCGCGTTCAAGATCCATTAGGTCCAAAACTTGTTCGCGCATCTCACGCGGGGTGAGCGTGCCGGTATACTCCAAAAGCCGATCACTGAGCGTACTTTTGCCGTGATCTATATGTCCTAAAATGCAGTAGTTTCGTATCTTTTGTTGGTTATTCATTGACTGTTGGTAGTTATAATCCTCATTTCAAAAGAATATGATCTCTGTCTTTGACGACTATATGGGAGATCTTGTTGAATTTATCGTCAATTCCTATTAGGAGTTACGCAGTTGGGTGCTCGACCCCTTGTAGTTCGGCGATTTATCGCCGCTAGACACCCCTCTCAACCCTAGTCTCAGAACGGATGCCCGATGAATCGGGCAACTACAATAGAGGCACCATCACAAAGTTCGTTGTTCACTACTGAAGTGCGTAAGTCCTATCCTATATCAACATAGGTGTGATGAATGATATATAAACGTTAAATCAACGTGCTACGCTTCACCTATGAATTTCTTGCAGTATTACCCTCGCTGCCTCGCGTGGGTTATCCGCTGCGGTAATCGGTCGCCCAACGACGATGTAATCCGCGCCGGCATCAATCGCTTCGGCGGGTGTCATGACCCGCTGCTGATCATTTGAATCTGCCCATGCCGGACGGACGCCCGGTGTGAGGATTACGAAGTCATCGCCACACACCTTCCGAATCAACTCGATCTCCAAAGGCGAGGCGACCACGCCATCCAACCCGGCTTTCTGCGACAGTTCGGCGAGGTAAGCCACCTGATCTGCTAACCTACGTTGTGTTCCAAAATCGCGCTGGAAGTTCACCTCATCAACGCTCGTGAGGATGGTCACACCTAAGAGCGTTGGCTTCGGGATTCCAAGTTCAGATGCCTGTTTCTCGGCACTTTCGGCTGCGGTACGCATCATCTCGAGTCCACCTGAAGCGTGCATGTTAATAATATTGGCACCAATTTTTGTCGCAGATGCAACTGCGCCGGCGACGGTGTTGGGAATATCATGGAACTTGAGATCTAGAAAGATGTTTTTCTTTCCGTCGTGTAGCAGTTTAACAGAAGCGGGTCCGACCGCAGTAAAGAGTTGTTTGCCGATTTTGAACCATTTGACATCATCGGAGAGTCTAGTGACCAGTCGCTTTGCCGCGTCCAAATTTTCTACATCTAAGGCAACGATAAGTTGATTTTGGGACATATTGGATCCTTCTATCCATTTCATACATGGCATTAGGAAGTTCTTGTATGCACAACTCCACACCGGGTTCAATGATGGTCTACGCGAGGTTCGATAGGCAGGGTGCGAAATTCACGGATGAGTGCAGCGAGTTCTGTAGCGGCAGCGTTGAAGAACCGTTCACCCTTCTCCACTGTACCGAGAGTCGCGTCGCCGATAACACCTGTCTCCGAGATGCGTGACCAATGGTCCATCATCCGTAGTGGCGCGCTGCCCTTGCCGCGTACCGTGCCACGCCAATAGTAGCGGGACACTGGAACCTTCACTTCGTGGGAGGCTTTGTCCATCTGCACGGCTTCATCGTTCAGATAACGATACACCGATGTTTCAATTTCGTCTGCGTGGGATAGCACATCTGACTCGACAATGTCATCAACAGAAACGCCAGCCCCCGCGTTGAGCATACCGCAGTGTGCCTCGGTCTCAATCACCGTTCGGCGCGCTGCCAATTCCAAGATAGGGACGTTAGAGCCGTGACCGTTGACGATAAGGATTTTGCGAAAACCGTGGTGGGCAACACTTTTGGTAATATCGACGACAAAGTTGAGTAAATGGTCATCACGGATGGTAATGGTGCCAGGGAAATCCATGTGGTGGTCTTCAAAGCCGTAAGCGAGTTCGGGCAACAGCAGCACTTCGTCCGGGATTTGCTGGGCAGCGGCATCGCAGATGCTGCTAACCACGAAGGTATCCACATCTAACGGAAGATGATGGCCATGGTCCTCGGTGGAACCCACGGGCAGGACGACAACAGGTTGTTTTTCGACCAAATTCCTGATTTCGGGCCAAGTGTAGTGGTCGTAGCGGTAGGGAAGTCTGGAGCCAATCATAGCATCTCCCTTGTTCTATAATTACTTACTGATCTCAATAAGCCATGCGATATGATTTAGGTCATGAAACATAACATCATTCTCAGCAATCCCACACGCTTTAAGGTTTGATAAGAGACTTTCTTCGGTCCATCTGGCAGACCAGAAATTTTCTGCGGTCGCCACAAATCGTCCGCCCCTCGGTGTTACTACGCGCTGATCGGTATGCTCGTAAAAATCGATCTGGGCTTCTTCTGCTTCGGGCACATCTTTGTAGATCGTTAAGAACATCAATCCACCCAGTTTCAGTGCCCGATAAAAGTTCGAGAATATAGCGATAAAACTCGGATTCCGATCGAGGTATGCGTCCGTATAAAGACTCAGATCTGCTGATGGTTCTCGAAAGTTGCCGGGGGTAAAGTATAAACACCAGACAAGGTCATAGAAATTGTCCGGTACTCTGGTTTGAGCGGCATCACCCAGAAATAACTCAGTGTTATTTAGCCCTTCCCTGCGCCATCTGTTTTGGGCAACTGCTGCAATATCAGTCGATAGTTCAAAGCCGTGATAAAGTCGGCAAGTGGGCGCAAAGATTAAGCCGTGGTAGCCGGTGCCACAACCGACATCCGCAATGGCGTAGGGCTGTCCCCGGAATTTTTCAATCAGTATCTCATCTTGCCGCTCCCGTGCTTCCTTTATCGGCGTTGGGCAGTAAGATGATTCCAAAGCTTTAAGTGTCACTCTGGCTTCAGATTCACGCAAGCTGTTACTCATATTGTCATTCTCCGACTACGCTGAGAGTCTATGACCTGAAAGGCAACGTTCCCAAACAGTCCTCGCTGCTTATCGCCCTTTTCTCAAAATCAGCAAAAATTCGGACTTCATTCCATCAGGATTTTTATTTTTTCGAGTACCAAACAGCTGTCTGTTCTTTATCCGATCTTCATACAGATTCTCAAAGAAATACCCAGTGTCCGTAAAATACTCCATCAGTATTCGCCAGATTTCAACCTTTATTCCATCAATCAGGGGATTTCCGATGAAAATGCAGGCGGTTCCGTTAGCTTTTAACTGATTCATTGCATTCTCAAGTGCGTTGATGGTATGGCAAAAATACGAATCTAATAACTTAGTGAGGTCAGCCCGCGTCAGTTCGGTCCTTATTTTCTCCAGTGTTGGGGTTTGAATCACCCTATCTGCCTTCCGATACGGTATTTCGAGTCTGGATAGTTTTCTTATTTCTTCATCGTTATAGCCCAGCCAAAACAGTTCCATTTTGACTGTTCGCATATATTCTTGGGCTTGTAGATAAGGCGGTGATGTGATTAAGGCATCAAAGTCCCGCTGAAACGGATAGTAGGACGAATCCACCCCACCCTTAAACTCAACACAGTTATTATGATGGCTCGTAAACGTTGCAAAGTCATTCATATTCCGTAAAGTGTCTAATGAATGACTCCTAACCATCTTCTTTAATTTTTCAGTCCAATCTGTCTGCAGCAGTTCTTCGACATATTCGCGCTTACTTTTGGATCTGAACAGTTTAGGGGTTCTATGCTCCGCATAGGAGAAATGCTTGCTTGCCTTCAATAGAGCCGCTTCTATGATTGCAGTGTACGTACTCCGTTCACTGTTTTTGATAAATCCCCAGCGTCTACTTAGCACTTCCAGCATTTCAGGCGGATACCAGTACGCTAGGTTTGACCACGCTGGAGTAAAGTACGCCTCACTTTTTTCTAAGTCATCTAACATCTGACTTAGACAATCTTCACGCAACCGCTCCTTTTCGGTACGCACTTTGAGGGGGATCATATAATCCAAAAGCGGATTTAGGTCGAGCAGATACGAATTTCGTTTGCACAGGTAAGCCTCAACGCCTACGGTTCCTGAACCTGCAAACGGATCAACAACCCAATCATTTTCTTTTGTGGAAGACTTCAGCGCGTATCTTACAACTTGGGGTATAAATTTAGCGGGATAATAAAAAATCGAGTGTGTTAGATAGCCTGTATCTTTGATTTCAGGGACTAACTCCCGAAATGAAATCAATTTAATTCGCTCATCAGTTTCATCGTCTTTAGCAGCAGCTATCACATCGTTTGCAGCGCAGGGAACTGGTTGTATGGTTATATCCTTATCTTTCATGATGCCTTATTGGAATTATGTCACCTTCGCTACAACAACCGTCATGTCATCTTCCGGCTCAGTATTGTCAATGAACCCGCGAACATCATCTATCATTTGATTGATGCCTTCCATCGATGAGAGACCACCTTGTGCAACGCGGTGGACACTCCTTTCGAGTCGGTTGTAGCCGTATATTCTCCCATTGGGGTTGGAGGCTTCAGGAAGTCCATCAGTGTAAAAAATGAGTAGATCTCCTTCGTGCAGATGGACCGTTTCATCTGAATAATCCGATTTCTGGGACACACCGAGTGGATAGCTTTCGGCAGTTAACTCTTTGACAGTATCTGTGCGTGTACAGTAATGATAAATTTCGGGATGTCCTGCTTTTGACCATTGCATCTGCTTCTTATCCAGATCTATGATAGCAATACAACAGGTAATAAAAGGTGTGCGCTTAGGTTGTTGACAGAGCGATTGATTGAGCGCGGTAAGCATCGCACCGGGTGTCCCCTCTTTGACAGCGAAATCAAGCATCCCAGAGAACATTACGGCAGGGATTGCTGCAGACATGTCGTGTCCCGCCACATCGGCGATGACGATCGCAAGTTTTCTCTGATCGTCGTCCAGCCACAGATGATTGTAATAATCCCCGCCGACACGGTTCGCTGCGAGGCAACGCCCTGCCAAATCGAGTTCACTAATATCAAGGGGTTCGGGTAACAACCCCATCTGCATACTCTGAGCGGTTTGAATCTCTTGTGCCATGAGCTCCTTGCCGAGCATTTCAGACACCACCCGATTTCCCACAGCCAGCGCAACGAGAAGTATAATAACCATAGCAACTGCCGACACCCCCATGAGCCATCGTGCCTGCGCATGCAAAGGCGCGTACGCTGTATCAAGAGGACTGTATGTTAATACGGTCCACGCTTCCCCACGGGACCAACCTACAAGAACTTTCTCGTCCTCCGTCTCCCCGGTAGCGAATCCATTCTTGGCGGCCCGGTTTTTCCACACCTCCTTGTTATCCGGGAGTGTGACGCGAGATATTTCTTTTAGAATCTCGACTTGATCTGACTCAGTCGCCGCAACGATGTAACCGTATCGATTCAGCAGTTCATAATGCCGCGACCCACCTTGATCCGCACCTCCGATTAGATTCCGGATATTTTCCACACTGTAGACCACCTTCATAATGCCCACAGTTTCATCGTCATCATCTTTGACAGCCATGTTAATATCAACGGAATAAGCACCTGCACTATCGTCAAAGTCAATATCTCCGATGTGTTCACCCTTCTCTCTCGCCGCTGCCCACCATTTTTCACCAAATGGCGGATCGTCTTCCGGTCCTTGATCGAAATCACTTGTTTTGTCGGTTGCTGCAACGACGTATCCGCGCAAATCGGTCAGAAAGATCTCCTTGAATTGATTCTTCGTCTGCTGGAGGTTCTTGAGAAATTGCGCTCCGGGAGTTGAAGTTAATCCGTCGAGGTTCCATTCTTCAAATAATTGGTCGTAACTCTTATGCTGAACTTCGGTTATCGTGTTCACCAAAACTTTTCGATTTTCAAAGCTGGTCCAGTTTTCAACCAAAAGACGGATGTTCTCCATCTCGCGATCAATTTTATCCATAGCCTTAATCGCCAAATCTTGCTCTATATCACCGAGGACTTGATTGAATGTTTTCTGGCTCGAATAGAAAGCGAGGATCGAGGCGGAAAACAGCGGAGCTAAACCGATCAGAAGAAACATAATAACAATCTGGCTTTTTAAGGTTCTGCCTTCATTGCGCATTAACATGAGGTACTCCAAGAGGTAGCTATTTGAGGGTTCCAGCTGTTCTAGCTACAAACAGAACCCCGCAATCATTCAAAAAGACTGCACTTTCTATTTTTCCTTTTGACACCTAAAACACCATTGCGTAAAATATAACAACATGATAACAGAGTAAAGTCAAAATCACAAATAAAAAATTGACTGAGCTCCACAATAAAATTAGGAGATACCTTTATGAAAATCCTTGTTACCGGCATATCTGGCAGAATCGGTGCCAATCTTGCCAAAGCATTCATCGATGAAGGACACGAAGTACGCGGATTGGTGTGGGAAAAGGATTCACGGTTGGAAAAGTTTGAAGGGCTTCCGGTTGAATTGGTTGAGGGCAGTCTAGTCAATCCCGCAGATGTAAACAGAGCGGTTAATGGGGTAGAAGCGATCTGTCATCTTGGGGCAGCATTCCAAGGTGGCGGTCCCTTCTCCAACGAAGACTATTTCGAGATTAACGCACGCGGCACATTTAACATGCTGGAGGCTGCCCGCGAGAACGTGAATAACCTCAAACACTTCTTCTTTGCGAGCACCGACGCAACTTACGAGAAATACCTCCCCGGCGGTCTGTCAGAACCGATCCGTGAAGACGAGATGTCTCAGAAACCGGGCGGGTGGTATGCACTCTCAAAGGTACTGGGAGAAGAGATGTGTCGCGGGTACTATCGGAGCTATCAACTGCCGATTTCGATTTTCCGTTTTGCCTTCGTTGCCGCCGGCGATGAGATCTTAAATTTTGCCCAGTTTCGCCTTGACAATTGGCAGAATGCCTACGCAAACAGGACCATAGGAGCCGCAGCCGAAACCCGCCAACAACTACTGAGGTTTGGGGACGCAGGAGAACGCCTGCTCATCGCACGAGATGAGAACGGAAGATCCTATAAGAAACATATAGCGGATGTGCGTGACATCGTGCTCGGTTTTTTAGCTGCGCTCGGCAAACCGGAGGCATACGGGGAGGCTTTCCAACTCGCCGGACCTAAGCCGTTTACATGGGAGGAAACGGTGCCGTATCTCGCGGAGAAACTAGGCGTGGATTACGTTGATGTTCAATTGGCAGACAACACGCCGACCTATTATGAGTTTGATCTCACTAAGGGTGCACGGCTTATCGACTACCGACCACAGTTTGATATCTTCAAGATGATTGATTCTGCGGTTGAGTTCCGGCAGGGCACTGCCTCCGATGTGATTCCCACAGAAGTTACTGCCGCGTAGGTGAATTGGAATCGGTGTGGTACTAGCAACAGGTCGATATTAATCCGATGCGATAAGACGTGCTTGTGCACTTGCTAGGATTTCATAGATCAATTCATCATAAGACATTCCCGCTGCCGCTGCTTGTGCAGGTAAATCACTGAGGTCAGTCAGCCCCGGCAGTGTGTTAATTTCCATGACGTAAGGTTGCCCCTCGGTATCGACCAACATATCCACTCTTGAGTACCCCCAACAGCCCACAGCTTGATGCGTCCCAAGTGCGATTTCCTGTACCTCCTCGGTAAGCGAATCGGATAACCTTGCGGGAATAATGAACTCGGTCATGCCCTCGGTATACTTTGCTTCATAGTCGTAAAACTCGCGTTTGGGAACGAGCTCAAGTATGGGTAAAGCACGGAGGTTTTCATTAATCCCCAACAATCCGACAGTCACTTCCTGACCTTGGATATATCGCTCAAATAGGATTTCCCCGAACTGATGTTGCGTTTTATGGGCGATAAGCCTGACCTCTGGTAGCTCGGAAATAATCGAAACGCCAATGCTTGAACCCTCCGATGCCGGTTTAATTACAATTGGCAATCCTAACCGATCGATTGCCTCCTCGCACTGCTGATCTAAATCTTGGGTCGGGTCAACCGCTTGGTAGTCCGGCGTGGGAATGTCCAGTGTCGAAAGCACCCGTTTGGTCATGATCTTATTCATTGCCAATGCACTTGCGAGCACCCCGGAACCGGTGTAGCTAAACTCAAATGCCTCTAAGACGCCTTGAATCGTCCCATCCTCGCAGCCTTTACCGTGCACTCCCAGAAATGCAATTTCAATCGAGTCAGCTCGCATACGTTCCACCCAATCGAGGTCAATTGGATCGATTGTCACGACATCTGCGCCAAGCCGTTCAAGTGCGGCGGCAATTCGCGCGCCGGATCGCAATGACACCTGTCTTTCACCCGATCTTCCACCCATCAACACCGCAATTCGTTTTTCGAGCAACTGCTCTTTCTCCATCTCAGAGGTCTCCTTCGTCGTCATTGAAAGTCATGGTAATGTATCGTGCAAGAGTCATGCCCAATACATCCATTTGGCGTTCTAATTCCGGTTCATCGGTGCTTAAGGCTCAGGCCGTCTCACCGTTTCTTCAAAGTAAACTCTCTCCGGATTGTCAATCCAATCGTCAATCCAGCCTAACTCCTTTAGCCCGCTTTGAACAATCGGCAACGTCGCCCGCAATTCTTTTACCGGCCCCCAGTCACGCCAGTGACGACCCACCGGTGGATTGAGGAATTCTCTAATGCCCTCCACCGCCCGTTGGATCGAGGGATATACCATTGCGCCTAGTTGTGTCCGTTTAGCTCCTTCAACCAACCATTTGCTATAGGGAAACGGCTGCCCCTCAGCAACGCAGCAGATTTTGCACAGGTATTCGATGACATTCCCAGCCGCAACAAACGCCATTTCCACGTGATTCCGAGCTGCCATAGCCAAGGGACCGCGCTGTGAGTAATGATACTTCCCGAAAAACCACTTCAGCTTACCCTCCGCAACCGGGGGCGGATACAGTCGATAACGCTGCTTCAGTTCTTCAGCGGTAGTTGAACAACCGTAGAGGAGCTGCGAGGTGGCAATCAGCCACATCATCTCATTTGGCCACGTCTCCAACCACGCCCGCAGATCGCCTTCGTCAAAAAACGACCAGTGGGCTTCCTGATCGCCTCGATCGACGAAGAGTTGCTGGCTCTGTTCATAACTTCTTCGATCTTCATCGGAAAGGCATCGCTTATCGCCAATGATCAATAGGTCAAGATCGGACCATTCATCGGCAAAGTTAGCAGCACGACTCCCAACCAACATGAGAACCGCACGTTCACCCATTTGTTGACAAAAATCTGCGGCTCGATCAATGAACTGTTGGTCTTCTGGACTGAAATGGATCTCTTCCCTCATTGCAGCCATCTCCATTTTTGCCCTTCCGGCGCGTGAGATACCGGCAGCCCAGAAAATCAAACATCATAAATCGGCTATCAGCGAACCAAAGCGGTGGGCTTGAAGGTGATGCTTCACCAAGCAAGTAATCGAAAACCATGTGTTCAATTTGACACAGAAGCAGCATCGTCCCTGTGCCTGAAGACACGTCTCCCTAAGTTATAACGTCAGAGATCGGAAAGGAGTTTCGCAAAACAGATGGCTGGATAAAGCGCAAGACCGATGTAAACGACTCCCAAAACCCCATTAACCCTCAACCGCATCAACCCGGATCGACAGTTCCTCAAGTTGTTCGTCGGTGACCTCAGAGGGTGCAACGGTGAGCAGACACAACCCGTTCTGTGTCTTAGGAAACGCGGTGACTTCACGGATATTTTTTTCGCCGGTCATCATCATCATCATCCGATCTAACCCCGAAGCAATACCGCCATGCGGCGGTGTTCCGTATTGCAACGCTTCAACGAAGTACCCAAAACGCTCAGTTACCTCCTGAGGTTTGATCTTCATGATTTCAAATATCTTCTGTTGAAGCTCCCATCGGTGAATTCTAATACTACCCCCGGCGCACTCTTCTCCGTTGATAATTAGGTCGTATTGTAGACCTCTCGCCTTCCCCGGATCGGTATCCAGCAGCGGAATGTCCTCTTCGGGCATCATTGTGAAAAGGTGTTGAGAAGGTTCGTAGCGATTCTCCTCTTCATCCCAGAAGAATAGGGGAAAATCAATAATCCACAGGAAATCGAAGCGATCATAATCAATCAGTTTGAGTGTTTCGCCGAGATGCAGGCGCAGGTTTCCAAGTGCATCCGCGACAATCTGCGGTTTGTCAGCCACAAACACCATTAGATCGCCCGGCTGGGCACCCATCCGCTCGCTAACTGCCGTGAGAGTATCTTCGTTGAAAAATTTGACGATACTTGATTCAAAAGCGCCTTCTTCTGTTACCTTAATCCAGGCTAACCCCTTTGCTCTATAAATGGCGACAAACTCTGTGAGATCATCTATCTCCCTGCGAGAGAGTGACGCTCCACCGGGAACAGCAAGCCCTTTTACCTGCCCTTCGTTTGCCAAGGCACCCGTAAACACCTTGAAATCACAGTCCGCCACCAGATCCGAGAGATCGGAAAGCTCCAGTCCAAACCGTGTATCTGGCTTATCGGTGCCGTATCGTTCCATTGCCTCACTGTAAAGCATACGGCGGATCGGTGTAGGGATGGGAATGTCAACGGCTTCCTCAAAGATTCTCTTGAATAATCCTTCCGTCACTTCCATGACATCTTCTCGGGTTGCGAAGGACATTTCGATATCAAGCTGCGTTAATTCAAGAAGCCGATTTGCGCGGGTATCTTCGTCACGGAAACAACGCGCGATTTGGAAATAACGATCTATACCACTCATCATTGATAGTTGCTTGAACTGCTGCGGTGACTGTGGCAAGGCATAGAATTTGCCGGGGTTAAGGCGGCTTGGCACCAGAAAATCACGCGCTCCCTCTGGTGTACTGTTCATCAAGATGGGCGTCTCAATCTCAAGGAAACCTTGTTCGTCCATATATTTCCGTGCAGCAAGAGTGGCTTTGTGCCGAATCTGTAACATCTTCTGCATTTTTGAACGGCGGAGGTCAACGTATCGGTACTGCATACGAACATCCTCTGCGGTATCGATATCATCTTCGACCAAGAAGGGCGGGGTTTTCGCAGTGTTCAAAATCTCCAGTTCGTCCGATGCCAGTTCAATCTCGCCGGTGAGGAGGTTGGGGTTGACCAGTCCCTCTCCGCGCTCCCGAACCTTTCCGCTGACACTTAACACAAATTCGTTGCGAATCGCGCCCGCAGCCCTGTGCGCTTCGGGATCGATTATCGGATCGAAGACCACTTGTGTGATCCCGGTTCGATCACGTAGGTCTATGAAAATGACGCCGCCGTGATCCCGGCGGCGAGATACCCAACCGGTGAGGCGCGCCGATTTACCGGCATCGGCAAGCCGTAGTTCTCCACAATAGTGTGTTCTTTTCATTTCAGGCATTACTTGGATTCTCTCCTTCAATCTGTAAAAAGTACAATTTGATGTTCAAGACGAAAAATTCGATGGATCGTGTTCTAGCTATCAACCTTTTCACGCATCACTTCCACCAACTGTTGGAAGGTGATTGATTGCTGATCGCCGCTTCCCATATCCCGCACTGTCGCAGCTGCATTGTTGATCTCATCTTCGCCAATCATGACGACATACTGCGCGTTCAGCTTGTTTGCAGTCCGCATCTGTGCTCGCAAGCCCCGCCCTTTGAACTCAAGATCCGTTTTGACACCGTTTTCACGAAGATCTTGTGCTACCTGCAGGGCGATAGGCATCGCTGCGTCCCCTAACACTGTGAGATAAACGTCCACAGGTGCAGAAGTTGGCACCGTGACATTCTGAGCGTCTAGGGCAATGATGATCCGATCCATACCGAGCGCAAATCCGATGCCGGGGGTTGGTGTGCCTCCAATTTCTTCCGCTAGATAGTCATACCGGCCACCACCACCGATTGCGTTTTGTGCGCCCAAGCCGCCCGCTGTGAATTCAAATGCAGTTCGAGAATAGTAATCCAACCCCCTAACAACGTATGGGTCTTCGTGATAATCAATTTCGAGTTCGTCAAGATAACTCTTTACCAGATCGAAATTCTCACGACAGGCGTCACATAGGTAATTAGACAGAAGCGGCGCGTTGGCGACAACGGCACGACAACCGCTCTCTTTGCAGTCCAAGATCCGCATCGGATTTCGTTCATGCCGCGCATAACATTTTCCGCACAGTTCGTCAAGATGCTCCTTCGCATACGCTGTCAGGTCTTCAACATACCTCGGGCGACAGACCGGATCGCCAATACTGTTGAGATGCAAGGTGAGGTCCTTGATGCCGAGCGTTGAAAAGAATTGGTGCCCCGCTGCGATAATCTCCGCGTCGATTGCAGGCGAATCCGCTCCAAATGCTTCGATGCCAACCTGCCAAAACTCTCGATACCGTCCCGCCTGCGGACGGTCATAGCGAAACATCTGACCAATGTAGTAAAATTTTAGGACGCTGGCACCTTCCATCAGACGATTCTGGAGCATGGCACGAACCACGGATGCGGTGCCCTCTGGACGCAATGAGACGCTTCGGTTGCCCCTGTCACTGAAGGTATACATCTCTTTTTCAACGATGTCGGTGGTATCACCGACACCGCGCACGAAAAGGTCTGTGCTTTCAAAAATCGGCGTGCGGATCTCCTGATAGCCGTAAGTGCCAAAAACAGATCGTGCAACCTGTTCGACCCATTGCCACGTCTGAACCTCTGAAGGGAGGATGTCTCTCGTCCCCTTTGGTGATTGAATCTGCATTTTCTACCTATTACCCCTTTGTCAAGTGTATGATTATGTTGTGTTACTTCTTTAACCGTTGTTGCTCTCTTTTCTTCGACTTATCCTGATACTTCTCGTCCGGTCCGTCGTTTTCTCACTCTTTACTTGATGCTATCGCCGCTTGGATTTGACGACGCTGCTCCTGTAAGTATGGTTCGCGCGGTGCAAGACGTATTGCTGTGTTCACCGATTTCAACGCCTCGTCGTATCTGCCTTGTGCAAGATATGCTTTCGCCAAATCGCTGTGCGGCATCGGTTGGTTCGGCGCGAGTTGCATCGCAGCCTTGAAAGCGTCAACTGCACCCCCAAACTCCTGCTTATCCGTATAGATAGCCCCCAACAGATTATGTACACGCCAAGAATCGGCATCCGCCTCCAACGCCTTCTGTGCGTACTGAAGTGCTTCGGGAAGCATCTTCTTATGAAAATGGTAAATTGATGCCATTGCACCGAAAATAATAGCGGGGAGATTTGGCTCTAATTGCTCAAGCCTCTGGTATGTGCGCAATGCCTCATCGTACCGTTCTTGACGTTCATAAATTGGTCCAAGCAATGAATATAACTCTATGCGATTCGGGTCATATTTCAACGCTTCTTCAAAAGCGGCCGCCGATTTGGCCAATTCTCCCTGAAGTTCATAGGTGATGCCCAGTTCAACCTGCTTTTGGGCATCGCGTGGATTACTCTGTAGTGCCTGTTTAAGGGCTTTTTCAGTCTGCTTGAGTTCCTCTTGATAATCCTTGTTTGCCAACGCTACCGCAGCTCCAAGATTGTCCCGAATCGTGTAATCGTCCGGATTAATGGCTACCGCTTGATTCAATACACCAACTGCCTTCTCATATTCCCCCTTGGCATATTCGATCTGTCCCTCGATCAGCTTCTGCGTCGCATCAAAATAGAGATCGATTCGCTTCCGCACCTCGATCTTATCGCTCATCGTGCGACCATAATTTGCCAAATAGGGGGTGGCGCGCTCACGGTGCTTTGCCAACCCCTCAATGTTTACTTGAATTGTATTTACTAGCATACGGGGGTGGTAGAACTCCAAATGCGGGTGATCGTCTGTATGGATTGGACCATCACTGGCATACGCTCGAACCGCCTTCTCACCCATCAAGAACGAATCGAGGAGGGAGATACCATCAAGGTTATCCGCTGCAAGTGCTCCGTGAACCCGTGGCATCTGTGCCCTCTCCATAAGGCGTTGATAATTTATCTTTAGCCGTTCTGGTGTACCAATCAGGAGGGCAAAGTCTGGTGTGTATTTATACCATATCGTTGCGTTTGGAAACACCTCAACGAAGGTTCTCAGAATCATCTTGAGATGTGTTTCTGGCAGTCGCTTGAGCGGTATCCACTGGCATATTATACCATCTTCTGTGAGAATACGCTTGCACCGGCGGTAGAAATCTGCGGTATGAAGGTTGGAACCCCTTGAACTCACCAGCGGATGAAGAGCACCTATGGAAATCACGTCGTATCGTTTTGATGTCATCAACAGATAATTTCGTTCATCATTGACGGTGTGATTGAACAAGGAACTGTCAAGGACGTTATGGTTTACATCAGCAAAGTATTTTCGCGCCGCTTCGATGAGTCCGTTTGGATTTTCGACTGCGTCTACGCGCACATCGTGCTGTGTCATAGTGTGGGCGGTAATTCCCATCCCAAACCCAAGGATAAGCGCACGTTCTGGGTTCGGATGTAGTAGCAGGGGTATATGAGCGATGATGCGACGCGGTGTAGACCCGCGACGAGAAGTATCGGCGATTTCATCATTGTCAACATAGATCCGATGGATACCTTGGCCGTCCATAAGTGTAGCAATATTCGCATCAACAGTTTCGGTATGCGCGACCAGTGTATCGGCTACGCGCTGGATCCAGAAGGTTCCATTTTTCAAAAAGGGCGGCGAATTCCCCCATAGCAACACCATCAACCCAACTCCACCGGTTAGGATCGTGCCACCGATCGCGGTGCCACTGAAAAGTTGAGATTTCTCTGTGTTCCGAACAATTAAAACACACCCTATAACCGCATTTAGCCCGGCACTCAGGATAAGGCTCGGACGTATCCCAACCAACGGGATAAGGATAAACCCCGTACACAGCGATCCAAGGAGTGCGCCGATTGTGCTGAAAGGGTAAGCTGCTGATTGCGATCTGGCTGACGCACAAATTCGTCTAGCCAACGGAAAACTCCCTCCGATAAGAATAGTAGGAACAATCATCAGGACGATGCCAGCAACAAGTTCCCAGAAACGTGCAATCCCAAAGGCGGCTTGTAATCCCCTACTGATTCCATACAGGTTTCCGAAGGCAGGTATCAGTGCAACAACGGATAACCCTATCCCAATCTGAATCAATCCAAAAAGGTTTATGCACGGCTTAACTCGGCGCGCGATTGCTGCAAATACCAAGCTACCAACGGTAATGCCAAGAAATAAAGCAGTCAGCGTGACCGAAAACGCATAACCTGTGCTGCCGAGAAAAGAAGTTAGAATCCGTGTCCAGAGGACTGCATAACCCATCGCGCAGAAACCAGAAACGGCAAATGTCCATAACAATAGCCGCCACATTTCCCTTGTTGAAGCGGTTTCCGATTCATCACTCCCGTTCTGCTTTAAGTCCGCAGAAGTTTCAGACCAAGAGCGGTCTAAACCGAAAGCAATCCCTGCCAGAATCAAGTTAGTCGCTACACCCAAATAAATTGACTTCTGAAGACCTAGAAACTGGATGAGGAAGAACCCAGTGGCGATACAACCGACGCTTGCAGCAAGCGTACTAATTGTGAAGAGGCGATCTGCTCTGAATCCTGCACATCGTTCCTTGGCGGCCCTACTGAGTAGGAGTAGCATCCCTCCCATCAACGTTGACGGAATCAACAGGACAATAAACGACAGCACAAACCGAATCCACGAAAGGAAATAGAAGTTCGCGCCCAACCCACGAAAGATGAGAACGCAGATGGCGTTGAGAATATCCAACAGGGTCGGGAAGATGAGCGCAAAGATACCGAGACCCGCTCCGAGAAAGGCAGATACGCGCAATGGGCGGTTTTCTCCATCTACCAAACGTCTGAAATAGAAGCTGCCAAGTCCCAGTCCCCCTACCAACGCACTCAACACCGCGCTCATAGCAAACACCGGACTCCCGAAAAACAGGATTAACTGACGCCCCCAAATCACTTCGTAGAGCACACTGCACGCACATGAGAAAAAGATGATTAGCCCAAGAATCGGTTCGATATTACGCACAGTTCCGCTCCCCTAGGCACACAGTTGATGTCAACAATTTATTTCTGTTCATAGCGATCCTGCGGATAATAGCCGATTGCCAAACGTCCATGGTCAAGATCATACAGGGGCCAGTTACTATCTGAGACACCGAATACAATTTCAAATTTCACATCTGGGTGTATAATCGCTTGCTCAAACACGCGCACTGCGTCACCATGACCGAGGTGGTGGGGATGTTCGGGCAGCGGTCTGTCACGGTTAAAGTTTCCAATCCGGACTGCGACGAACTCCACGTCGTACCGGCTCGCGTAAGAGTATCCCATCGCCTCACCGAACACCTTGCTAACCGTATAGTGACCGACCGGTTTGGTTGGCATATCAATCGTCCGCTTGATACTTTTCGGATAGGGACCCAAAACCCCAGCGCGGCTAGCGTACGCAATCCGTTTCACACCGTTTATACGCGAGGCTTCGAGCGTGTTGTACGTGCCGATGAAATTGCTTTGCAGTGCTGCTTCCCACTCGCTGTCAGTCCCAGTAAGATGGATGACAGCCTCCATGCCCTCTGTGGCTTTGAGCATGGTATCGAAGTCTGCCACATCGCCCTCGATTGTGTCTTCAAGATCGGGTATCGGCAGGCGGTCAAGCCCACGAATTGTGTGCCGATCTTTCATACCCTTTATAAGCGTTGAACCCACGGCACCAGCGGCACCGGTAATGAGGATTTTCATTTTTTTTCTCCTATTCTGACGCCAAGAACGAACCTTCCCGCTCTATTCGCTCATAGATACGATCAAATTCTGACGAACCATCGTCTTCCCATTTTTCAAAGTTAATTCCCCGGATTGCACCCTCCTCATAGCCCGTCAATCTTGCAACACTCAGGGAGCGGGGGGTATAAAACTTGTGTCCACCGGGCAGGGTCAAAATACCGATGATCCTACCTGTTGTTAATGGCGTCCCGGAAGCGAACCGTGCGATAGCATCTTCATCTACCTCGAAACCGAGTCCGGGGGCTTCAGGCACAGGGGAAAATCCTTCAATCACCGGAATACGTTCCGTTGTTATGTCCTCTGAGTATTGGTCGTCGAGGTTCATCGTATGAGCGGTTGCGCTCGGAAGGACAGCAGCTTGGTGCAGAGTTAACGCTTTCATCAGTGTACCGCCGCTCTGTTGGATGAGGGTTTGGATGTTCGCCTGTCCATACGCAAATCCTTTTATCAAAGTATCTCCGATTCCACCACCGATCATATAGATGTCAGCGCACCCGTGGATGACCTCCTGAATGCCGCCGAGTTGAGGCACGTGCATGATGAGCGGGATGCGCGTCTTTTCACGTAGTTTCCGCCAGCCATCAATATCTGTCCAAGGCAGTGGATCTTCGATGTAGCCGACGATTGGGTGATTCTTCTCCAATTCATTGATGATGGGGAGAACGACCGCCAAACTCCGGTTGTGGTTGAAGTCCCAGTGAATCTTAAAACCGGGTGGTGCAACCTCTGCGGCGAGACGGGTCTGCTCAAGCACATCCCATAATTCGCCGGAGTGCATCTTGAAAATGGTATAGCCTTCGGAAGCAGCGCGTTGAATTTCGTCACGGAAAACCTCCGGCGGACACGGCCGAGTCCACGCTGCCGTAGAGACGGCATCGCGCACTTTTTGCCCCATCAACTTGTAAGCCGGTACTTCGAGGTGTTTGCCCATCACATCATAAAGTGCCATACCGAGTGCCAAATTAAAATTGTTATGGAGAAAGTCAAATGGGCTTCGACCAATGAGCGTGTCGATAATTGACTGTGGAATTGGATTGGGATCATCTTCATAATCGCCGTATCCGATCAGTCCGTTGTCCGTGTGAACTTTGACAACGAGGTGTTCATCAATATCGCCCATGCGGACACGACCGTGATGATCATTGTAGCGCTCCGCAAGTGGCATAACAATTGGGATACATTCAATGTCAGTTATTTTCATAGTATGCTCCTATTCTGGAATAAAAAAATAGTCTTAGACTCGTTAATCTATTGTCAGCGTGACCCTGTCCTGTTTGGCAATCTCCTTAACATCTGTATAAAACGCAGGTTCAGTTAGTTCGAGCGTTTCCGGCGACAGTCTCGCGAGTACCTCCTCGGGAACCGGATTCGTGTCCCCCGACGCATCCTGAAAGTACTGGGTTTTGTACCGTAGGATTAGGAAGCGCCGATCTCGATCAGTTGGCTTCCAGACCAAAACACCATGCGTGAGTAGTTCCGAAATCAGCACCACATCGCCGGCGCGAGGCGTGATATTTGTCATAGCTGGATGCAATTCAGGGTCGGGATCATCAAGATCTGGGAAAAATAGTCCTTCGGGACGATCAAATTCGGCTTTGTGAGAGCCCGGAATCACAACCAAGCCACCATCGCCGGGAAATACGTCCGTGAAATAGAAGAATGCCACGAGATCATTGGCGAAAACCTGTCCATCCTTAGCCTCATAGCGCCGAGTGATCCAACCGAGGTCTTCCCGAGCGCAATGGAAGTGGGTTAGCTGCCGCTTTTCGTGTGTATTGATGGCGAGCGTTCCTCGATTAAGACGCGGTTTCCCGCGGGTCAGTTCTTTGATGAGTGGCCACGTGACCGGATGGAGCGTCAACGCTTCCAACGCTTTGTCGAACGAAAAACCGTAGGAAAAACCTTCTCCTTGCCTGTTGATGCCGGGCGGCAACTGATCTGGCGGCGTCTGACGACACCGTTCAATGGCTGCTTGGGCATTCTGAAGCTCTTCCGGACTGAGGACGTTTTTCAGGTGAAGATAACCTGTCAAATCAAAGAGATACCTCTGTTTCGGTGTCATTGAGAACCTCCCCACTCACGAAAGATGGACGATGTCCTGTTTAACGATTTCTTTGGTATGTTGGAAATGCGCTGATGCCACTAGTTCCTGCGTCTCCGGCGACAACCGGTCTAGGATTGGCTGCGGGAAATTATGCGTCCCCATATATTGCGGCTTGTAGCGCAGGACGAGTATACGACGATCGCGATCCGTCGGTTTCCACCGCAAGACACCGTGGGTAAGCAGTTCAGATATAATCACAACATCGCCCGCCCGTGCGGTGATATTTGTAAATACCGGATCCGGTTCTGGATCGAATCCATCAGTTTCGTCGATTGTCAACAGATCCTTTGGGCGTTGAAACTCGCTTTTGTGAGAGCCGGGAATCACAATCAACCCCCCGTCGCCGGGGTAAACATCCGTAAAATAGAAAAAGGCGACAAAGTCGTCACAATAGATCCGTCCATCTTTGACCTTATAGAGGGTGCTATACCAACCATAGTCATCACGGGCGCAGTGCAGTCCACCGGGGTTTGTGCGTGCCCGCTCGTTTTCTTTCCAGTCGGTGTGTTGTTCGCGTTTGAGCGACCCTCTGGCAAAACGCGGTTTGTCAAGAGTCAACTCTTTGACAATGGGCCAAGTGGCAGGATGGAGCGTCAATGCTTCGAGGCACTTATCGAACGCAAAGCCGTGTTGATGGAGTCCGCTGATCTCAAACCCAAGGGGCAGTTCATCCTCTGGGGTTTGGATATATCGGTCAATTGCCTCTTGGGTCTCTTGCAATGTATCACCCGTAAGCACATTTTCTAAATGTAAATATCCAGTAACATCAAACAGGTATCTCTGTTCAGGTGTCATTACTGAAAACCTCCTGTTAATTCTATCAAAAATGACAGGTTAGGCAACCTGTCACTACGAAATTCCACCTATAGTAGCGCAGATTGCCCAATCTGCGATTCGATTACCATTTGCAGGGGAGAGCAAAACGGGGCGTACGTCCAATATTTTTACTGCCGGCGTGTGCACAGAAGACGTGGTAGAAAAGCACATCGCCGCGTTTGGGCGTTAACTCCACATAGTCTCCCAGTTCCTCGCGATCGTATTCCTGATTGAGCACCCACATATATTCATAGCGGTCTGGATCGCTACGCGCTAGCCCCTCAATTTTATAACGAGACCGAGGCCAGACGATCGTGCCACCACCATGAGGTCCTACATCGGCCAGATATGTGAGGGTTGCAACGCGAAAGGCAGGCGGAAATGTCTTGTGCCCGTGCTCTTTAATTGCATGGTCGATATGAGATCCCGGTGGGGTCCATTCACCGGTCTGCGGGAAGATGTTGATAGGGCGCACACTCTTCGGTGGACGATAAATGTCGGGAGCCATATCGCCCTCGCCAAGTTGCGCAGCGGCGGTCAAGAATTGTGGCGTATAGATGGCAAGTACGTCAGGATCGTCGCAAGTCTCCGGGGACTGCACATTCTCCCACGACGCAGGATCATCGGGTTGAAGCCCCAGCCACCGCCACATTGCTGCTTCCGCCCGTTCTGCGATAGCGTCTGGGATCAACCCTGATACCAGCAAGTAATTGTCTTCGCAATACCGCTGCGTTTGCTGACGTGAGAGAACCGGTGTGAGTGCCATGTAAGTTTCCTTTCTTTCAGTCACAAGTCACTATGACATTACGCATCGCCGTTCAAACTTGCCAACAACGTTTCCACGAGCTTCGTCGCAAACGCATCGTCGTTGATATGATTATCCATCTCAATCAGCGTAACGTTGTCCCCAAGGTTCGCCTTCAGATTCTCAATCCACGCAGCCTCCGCTTCCGCTGAGTAGAATGGCTGTCCTTCCTGATCAATTGCCGAGACACCCTGTTTTGGAATTATCACTGTCGTGGGGCCCTTGGCTTGGCTCAGCTTCTGCCCCATGATCTTGCCCAATTCGGCGTTTTCTTCAACAGTGGTTCGCATCAGTGTCACCGTTGGGTTGTGCTGGTAGAATGTCCGATCCTTGAACTGCTCTGGCACTGTGTCGGGAGGCCCGAAATTGACCATATCCAACGCGCCCGGCGCAACCACCTGCGGCACACCGAGGTCACCCGCTGCCTCCAAGCGATCTGGTCCCGCGCTCAAAACCCCACCGACCAGTTCATCGGCAAGTTCTGTCGTTGTCGCATCAAGCACGCCGACGATAAATCCACCTTTGACCAGATCTTCCATCGCCCGTCCACCGGCACCGGTAGCGTGGAAGACAAGCACTTCGTAGCCGGCTGCCTCAAGGAGTTCACGCGCCTTCGTAACGCACGGCGTGGTTACGCCAAACATCGTGGCACCGATCAGGGGTTTATCCTCCGCCGCTGGCACCTCTGCGTTGACCATGCCCACGATTGCACCGGCTGCATTTGCCAAGATCTGCCGGGAGAGGCTATTAATGCCCGCAATGTCTACGACGGAATACATCATCGAAACGTCCTTCGTGTCCACATACGGACTTGTATCGCCGGAAGCCAAAGTTGAAACCATAATTTTCGGGCAACCAACAGGGACCGCACGCATCGCTGTCGTCCCGATTGTAGTCCCGGCTGAACCGCCCAGCGAAATTACACCGTCAATCTTTCCATCGCTTTGCAACTGCGCGATAATCTTCGCTGCGCCTTCCGCCATTGCCGCCACAGCCACGCCACGATCGCCTCCGTCCTGCAGCGCTTGCAGTGATGTGCCCGCTGCTGCTGCGACCTCACCTGCGGAGACATCCGGGGCAAAGGGTGGTTCTCCTATAATTCCTGTGTTGACAACACATGTCGAAGTGCCGCTCGCCTCAATCTGCTCTTTAATAAACTGGAATTCCATGCCTTTTGTGTCCAACGTTCCGACGATGCCAACTGTTTTTGCCATTGATGTTCTCCTCCATTTGAAGTTATTTGTCCGATACCAATATTATAGCGTAATCGCATCATATCATATCATCTGCCAACGGGCAATAAAAAAACGCCAATTGTACGGTGAGCTTAATCCCTAATCTCACTGCGTTTCTTATTGACATCGGTTAGTGAGCACGTATAATGATTATGTCTTCTTGTCGTAACAGAAAATTATACATTTCACAAGAAAGGAGCGGGTCACATGAAACTCGGCATTAACACATTTTTCATCATGAAATTCGGATTTGAAGCGGGACTCAAATTTTGCCAAGATCTTGGGGTAAAAGCAGTCGAGGTGGATGCCACCGAATCCGATATTAAGCGATACTGCGATGTGGATACATTGGTTGCAAACGAAGGGGAACGTCACCGCTGGCTTGACACCTACGCCAGTCACGGTCTTGAAATCTACTCCTTCGCCGCGCACGGTGCACCGTTGTCGCCTGACAAAGAGGTCGCTGCGGAGTATTCGCGCCAATTTCGGCAGGCGTGCGCCCTGATGGAAAAGATTGGCGTTACCCGGCTGGTCGTCGTCGCCGGGGTGCCAGAGGGAGCGGAAGGGGACAAATCTCCGAATTGGATTGTCAACACCGATAAGGAAGGCTTCCCCGAAGCGCTCGAATGGCAATGGGAAAAGAGATTAATCCCATACTGGAAAGAGCATGGAAAGATCGCCGCAGATCACGGTGTAACGCTGTGCTTTGAAATGCAAATCCTCGATATGATCCATACACCGGCAAAACTGATGCGGCTGCGCGATGAAATCGGGCCCGTTGTCGCCTGCAACTTCGATATCTCGCACATGTGGATACAGAGTATTGATCCTTTTGCAGCGATGCACTATCTCGGCGCCCTCATCCAAAATGTCCACCTCAAGGACACACTCATCCATGAACCCAACACCCGGCTCCACGGACTGTTTGACTCTACAGATTCAATCTACCCCGAACAACGCGGCTGGTCATTTACGCTGCCCGGTTGGGGTCACGATGATCAGACGTGGCGCGAGGTCATTACGACGCTGCGCCTTTTGGGATACGAAGGTATCCTCTCGCTTGAGATGGAGAGTGAGTTCATCGAAATTGAGGAAGGTCTGAAAAAGACAGCGGCGTTCATTCAACCGATGGTGCTAGAGCAGCCGAAAGGTCCGTCGTGGTGGCAAGCTGAAGAATTGCATGAACGTTGGAAGGCGAATCAATCCTGAATGGAAAGCCTATGGATAGAGAAGTTTCGACACAGGTAATCGTCGTCGGGGCAGGCAACGCCGCCCTCTCAGCGGCTGTAGCAGCACGGGAGTGCGGAGCGGAGGTCGTCGTGCTAGAGAAGGCGCCGCGTCAGCACCGCGGCGGAAACAGTGCGTTGACCGTGCACATGCGGTTTCCTTATGAGGGCATGGACGATTTGACACCGCTGCTGTCCGGTATATCTTCAGCAGACCTGCGCCGTATGGCTGACCAAATCGGTAGCTACACCCGCGCTGATTACTACGACGATATTATGACCGTAACGGAGGGCAAGAGCGATCCGGAACTCGCGGAGGTTTTGGTCTCTCAAGCTGCCCCGGCTGTCCGGTGGATGAGTTCCCATGGGCATACTTGGGTGCCGACCTATGCCAACCCGGTTTCTGCCAATGTGGTATCATTCAACGGTGGTGGCTATGGCCTCCAAGAACAGTGGTTCAACACAGCTGAGAAGCTAGGCGTATCGGTGTATTACGACACCAGCGCAATCGGTTTGCTTCAGGATTCCCAGGGCAATGTGACAGGGGTACGGACAAAAACATCGCAGGGTTACTGTAACTTCCGCGGTGGAGCGGTGGTTCTGGCTTGTGGCAGCTTTGAATCCAATCCAGAAATGCGCGCCCAGCACCTCGGTCCCGACTGGGAGAAGGTCAAGCTGCGAGGGGTCCCCTACAACACCGGCGCCGGACTCACTATGGGGTTGGAGAGTGGAGCACTGCCCTACGGCAGCTGGTCGAGCTGCCACGCCTCACCTCAGGATCTGAATCGTCCACCCTTTGACGTTCCTGGACCCGATATCAGAGGCGATTTTTGGAGCCGCTATTCCTATCCCTTTGGGATTATGGTCAATCTCAACGGGCAGCGATTTATAGACGAGGGAGAAACTTGGCGGGGACTCACCTATGCAAAGATGGGGAGGGCTATTCTCGCCCAACCGCAAGGTATAGCATTCCAGATTTTTGACCGTAAGCATCGACAGTTGGAGGTCATCCGGGGATACGAAAAAGCCACCGGTTTCAAGGCAAACACCCTAGAAAATCTGGCAAAACAGTTGGGCATCTCAGATATCGCAGCATTCATCCATACCGTGAGGGAATTTAACGCCGCTGTCCAGCAAGGCGAATTTAACCCCTTTCGACTCGACGGAAAAAGCACTATCGGTATCACCCCATCTCGAAACAACTGGGCACTCCCCTTAGACACACCGCCCTTTGAGGGCTTTCCGGTGGTATGCGGGATGACGTTCACCTTCGGCGGTCTGCGCGTCACAACCGAAGCGCAGGTGGTCCACACCATGGGCTATCCTATCCCCGGCCTCTACGCTGCCGGCGAGATGGTGGGCGGACTGTGGCATGGAAATTACCCTTCCGGAGCGGGGATGATGGCGGGCACAGTTTTCGGGCGCATCTCTGGAACTAACGCCGCCGAGGAAGCACTTCAAATAGGTGAATGAGCAAAATGTGATATATTATCCTGCCAGAATTCATTGCAACGTTGCCCATCTGCCCGGATCTGACGCGCTAAAGGGCCAACCGGAGCCACCAACGACGTGGAATTCGTCCTTCTTTCCACAAAGCCAGTAGAACATCTCCGCCACCCGCAGCACCGATTGCCATTTCCGCGTCGGACCACACAAATAATTATTGGTGTATGAGTAGTCGGCACTAGCAAAATCGAAGTTTGAATCTACAATCCAGTCCCGTTTGGGTGGAACCGTGCGCCAAAACTCCCACTTGAGTAGATTGCGCGTTGACTGATCGATCTTCTCAGATTGCCGGTGCCAAATCGAATAGGCGGTAAAAAACACCGAACCCGCCGGTGCAACCGTCGCCGCTTGACCCGCCAAATGACCAAAGTGATCGAGTTCCTCCCGCGCAATGGGAACGATGTGCGATCCCGGCAAAAATAGGGTAGGTCCCATCTCTTTCGTGTTTGACTGAGGGATATAGAAAACCTGCAACAGATTGCACGACCGCTCAAATCCAGAGCCACCGTCAACATGCCACTGTTTCGCCGGGGTCGGCCCTACGAGGCGATGGTTCGCCATCCAGTCAGGCAGCTGGAAATTCTCTCCGAGAAGTGACCGCGCTGCGCCCGCGACCGCCGGATGCAATAGTACCTCCTCAATGTACCGCTTGTCGTTGACCAATTCATTGGGGGTGGCACCTTCCTGGTCCAGATACTCGGTCACCCATCGGTTGGTTGCGTCCGGAATTACTTCTTCAAGCATGAGCAAGCCTGTTTTACAGAAGTCGAGGACCGCTTGGTCTGTCATTGTTGGCTTAACGTCGCTTGCTGCACGTTGTATCTCAAGTGTCATTTGGTTTGCTCCCATTTTTCGAGAATGAATTCACAGGTGATATGTGTGTCTTGGGTATGACCTACGGGCAACTGAACAGGAAACCGGATAACCCGCCAACCGTCGTTGATAGCGTCCAAAACGGTTTTGTAGGGCCAATCGGCATAATCAAATGGACCGTCAGAGACCGCTCCATCCTTGACCATCAGCATCCCAATAACCTCAGAAGTCACCGCGGTGGTCGCGGTCTGCAAATACAGTAAGTGTTGCTGTTTGGGGCTGTCGGTCGCTATGGCTGAACTCAAATCGTGCAGATGGGCTTCGGTTAATCCGCCCTGTCTCAACCGCTCGATACATTCCTCCAAAAGTTGCATGGCATTGGCACCCATGTTAGGACTCCTCCCGCATCAAGTTAAAATCAACATCACTAATAAAGCAAAGGGGCAGACGTTCTCAATAATCGATATTGTCTTGGACGTTGTTGCTTCACTTCGGTTCAATCCGATTTAGACTATTTCTTGACTTTCGGATGGGATCATGGCAAAATGGTTAATCAAAGGAACTACGGCAACTTCTAAGGTCACAAGGGTAATTGGAGGAGAAAATGTCAGGGGAAGATACCGCAAAACGCATTTATGATGAGGCAATCGTGATAGACGCGCTGAATGTCAGCAACTGGGAAAGCCCCGCCGTGTATCAAAGCTTGCACGCCGGCGGAATTACGGCTATCAATGCGACTAGTACCGTGTGGGAAAACTATCCACAGGCGATGGACAATATAGCAGCATGGCTGCATCGGTTCAGAGAATACGATGAAATTTTGATTTCTGTCAAGACCGCAGACGACATCCTTCAAGCCAAGCAGGACGGGAAGGTGGGTATCATACTGGGGTGGCAGAACGCTTCCCCTATTGAGAATGATCTCTCCCGCCTTGACCTTTTCCATGCCCTCGGCGTTCGCATTATCCAGATTACCTACAACGAACGAAACCTACTCGGCAATGGCTGCTATGAGCGCAGGGACGAAGGCCTGACTAATTTTGGCGTAGACGTTATCAAGGAGATGAACCGTCTGGGCATCCTGATTGACCTGTCCCACGTCGGCGATCGTACAACGCTGGAAGCGATTGAATTATCGGAGAAGCCGGTGGCGATTACTCATGCCAATGCCCGCGCCTTTGTCAACCATGTTCGGAACAAAACCGATGAGGCACTTTCACTACTCGCTGAAAAGGGCGGTGTCATCGGAGCGAATGCGTTCCCTGCTTTCTTTGAAAACACATTCGATGCAACGCTTGCGGACTATGTAGACGCTATCGATGACCTCGTGCAGCGTGTAGGCATTGATCATGTCGGAGTTGGCACGGACTATACGCAAGATCAACCCAAGGTGTTCTTTGATTGGATCTTTTCGCAGCAAGGAACGAAATATCAAGAACGCCCCATCGTCTATCCGGATCCACTGATTCACCCCGAAGGTATGGAGACACCCGACAAGTTTCCGAACCTTGCAGGGGAATTGTTCAAACGCGGATACAACGAGACAGATATGATCAAAATTTTGGGAGGAAACTGGCTCCGTCTTTTCCAGCAGGTATGGGAGGTATAGAGAATTGGGCACCCCTTCCCCGGCCTTCCATTCTTCCGCCCCCTTGTTCTTCTGCCTATCCCTCACACGAATCACTTATGAATTAATCAGGACTTACGCACTTCGATTGTAGTTGCCCGATTCATCGGGCGTTGGCAACGGTGTCCAGCGGCGATGAATCGCCGAACTACAGGGCTTTAACCGTTTAGCTGCGTAAGTCCTATTAATGTTGCAGTAAAGGAGTATACCATGCCCTCGATTGAAATTCTTGATACAGGCTGGATAGATAGACGCGATTCGGCATTTCCCCAAGCCGTGCAATTGCCTAACGGTGACCTCCTCTGTTCATTCAATGTTGGAGGCGGTCCGAATGTCCATGGCGGCACAGATTGGGCACGCTCCACCGATGGCGGTGTAACATGGACGCTGGAAGGCACCATTTTACCGTTAACGAAAAATCCTGATGCAACTAGTGCGCTCAAGTTCTCGCGCTCGGTCGATGGTGAAACTGTTTTTGCGTACGGCTCACGAAGCTATCGCCAACCTGAAGAAAAGTTCGGTGAAGGACGCAACGAGCCAGTGCTCTGCCGATCCACCGATGGTGGACATACTTGGTCTGCGCCACAAGTGGTCCCTATGCCAGCCGATTGTCCATTAGAGATTTCCCACGGGGTACTACCGCTCGCTTCTGGACGTATCTTGGCACCGGCAGCGACCCTTCCGTCCCAAGAGCGACTGGGTGAGCAGGTTCTGTTGGCTATCTCCGATGACAACGGACAGACTTGGCAGCATACTGTAGCATTCCAAGATCCCGACGGGCAGCATGGCTACTTTGAACAGAAGTTTGCGGAGATTTCCCCAGACTATGTCATGGGTGTCTGCTGGACTGTGACGCTGGGGGATGTCGTTGATCTGGCGGATAGTTTCGCGCTGTCGCACGATGGCGGAGTCACGTGGAGCCCGCCGCATTCGACAGGTATCCAAGGGCAGACGATGACCCCCATCTCACTCGGCGATGACAGACTGTTGGTACTGTACAATCGGCGTTATGGAGAGCAGGCTATCGTGATGTGTCTGGTAACGTTCGCAAACGCAACATGGACCCTCCACTATGAGGATATATTGTACGACGCAGGAACATCGCGTCAGCGACCGGAGGATATAGATTCCGGTGTGGAGGAACTGTATAGCTTTATGTTCGGTTTCCCGACAGCGATTCGATTGCAGGATGGGACGTATCTGGCAACGCATTGGTGTCAGGAAGACGGTCCCTTTGGCGTCCGCTGGACGAAACTACGCGTTGACTGGTAAGCCAAGCAGCCCTAATTGACTAAACCTCTTCGAGGATTGCCCCTTCAATGCCCCGGTGATTGTCCGGATAATGGTGCCAGTAGGCGACCAATACCCGACCATCGTTGAGCTCCACCGACCAAGGATAACCGCAGTCTGCGCTCAACCCGCTGTCCTCTATCACAAATTCAGGCGCGGTATCTAAATCGCTTCCTTCCGGATCTAACACCCTGCCGACGCAGCCGCGCTGTCCCTCCCATCGAGTACCTACGGTGAGAAAAATGCGGCCATCCCTCAATCCAAGCATGTGACCGGGACTGCCGTGAACCGTGGTTGGACACCACGGCGACCATGTTTCCCCATCGTCATCAGAATAGACCAACACGAGGAGACGGCCGATGAACGCTGGATCGTCTATGAGGGGACCTTCAAACCCCTGATCGCGAACGATTTCGGGTCCCAATCGTCCCGGATGACAACGAAAGAGTACCAAGATTCGGCCACTTGGTGTCCGGTGGATGGTTGGCTCGCTGAAGTGGGCAACGGGATCTTCGGCAATACGCCCGCCATATTCCCACGTCTCACCCATGTCCTTCGACACGCGCATCATACCGAAATACCGAAATTCGCCGGTGGTGAGATCGGTTGCCTTACTCGGCATCAGTAATCGTCCATCCTGCATTACCAACAAACCGCTGCGACTGACCCCTGAATGCTGGGCGGGATGTCCCCAAACCGCGTCAGGTAGCGGCGGAAAACGTTTGGGGGCACTCCAAGTATGTCCATCGTCGTATGACCGTACCCAGAACGGTTTGCCGTGCTGCACAACCCAACTCCCGCCATGTTCCACGGCATCCTCAGCAGGAACCAACTCAGTGCAGGAGGAATGTAGAAAGATGCTTCCGTCCGGAAGGGTGTGCACACCGCGGTCCATGACTCCGCCGCGGGGATCGACGGTTACAAGGTGTGGTCCATTCCACGTCTGCCCTTCGTCCTCAGACCGACATGCCTGCACATTGAAGAGCGGATGTTCATGATGGGAATACCCCAGATGCGTTGCTCTTTGGAATGTTACCAACAAGCTACCAGAGGGGGTGCGTGTCACAGTGGGGCTTAGGGCATACATACCCGATTCGTGATATATGGTCATGCGATCTACAACTTGCCAACTCATGTGAATCTCCTTTTGCTATCTCCTCGCTGCCCACACAACGCCGCGCTGCGGGAACAGGATGTTTTTCTGTTTCTCAATAGGGGCGAACGGGTCAACGCCGTATTTTGTACGGTACTCCCGGTGCAGGCTTTCTTCGTATCCGGTGATTTCAGTCAGCGGCAAGTCAATCGGCTGCCCACCGGTCCGCGCAGACTCACGGATCGCAATCAGAATCTCTTGATCCGTGCGCCCGTTGACCGCACCGTATTCCGGCTCAACCCCTTCAACAATGGCTCGATAGATGCTGTGCAGTTCCGCGCCCCGTGCGACATCGTCCGCATCCGCCAGTCCAAACGCTTTTAGCGGATTCTCCCAGATCACCGGTGGATCGGTGTCAACACGAGCATGGTCAATGACCTCCACACCATCCACCTCCGTTGTGACGGTCTGTATCGGATAGGTTTCTGTACCCACATCTCGGTAGAGCAGCAGTTCATTACCGACGATTGCCCCCTTTGTACCATCGATTTCCCAATAGTTGCCGCGCCGTCGTATCGGCAATTCGTAAACGAGAGAGACACCGTTCTCAAATTCGACGATCCCGATCTCCCATGAACTACCGCCAATCTCTTTGGCGTGACCAACGACTCGCACCGCTTCACTATCCACAAGCGTTCGGATGGCATTCATACCGTGATACGATCCGGAGGTATACCAGAGATGCGCGTGGGTAATCTCTCCAATCAGCCCCGCATCGACAATTTTGCGTTTGAGTCGCTCATGGGGCCAACGCCAAACGTTTTCCGCAACCTCCAATTTGACCTCATATCGTGCAGCGGCATCGATCATCCGATCCGCACAGGGGAGAGTTGTTGAAATCGGTGTCTCTGTGATGACATGAACGCCGTGGGACGCCGCGATCTCTGTGATAACGTGGTGACCGTCGGGACCCACTGTGATCAGGATCACATCCGGTGATTCCATCTCAATCAACGTTTCAATATCTGTATAGCCAGAGACCGACATCCGTTGAGCTGTCTCCGCAGCGCGCTCACTGTCAATGTCACAGACACCAACCAGTTGATAAATTGGTTCTAGCTTAGGGAGGGTGCTCAGGTGGGCTCTTGCTCTGCCTCCCGTACCGACTACGGCTATTCTTAAGCTTTCCATAACTAACTCCCTTCAAAACCTTAATTCTGCCGAGATAAAATCCGAAGCGAAATTAGGCTCATAGATGCGTGCATAATCGATCCGTATCCACCGCCAATCGAATCCCAATCCCAACGTCCACCCCCGATCCGACCGTCCACTTCGTAGGCGAATCAAGCGGTACACCTTCCACTCAATACCGTAGTAAAGCCCCGTCTCGTTAAGGGGTTCTCGCGGCACAACAAGATCAACCGCAAATAACAGACTTTTCCACCGATATGCAGTACCGAGCGTCAGCCAGCCAATCCCGCGTTCTCCCGGCAGGTGCCCCGCAAGTAATCCGAATCTGAGATTGGAACGTGGTTTGACGAGCAAGCCGAAATCGTAGGACGGGGAATGCCCAAAAAATTGGTAATAATCGCTTGGGTGCTTACGTTTGAACTTCAGACTCGCACCAACTGCGACATACGGATGGATCTGGCGTGCAAGCGAATAGTAGTTGAAGTCCGGCGTCCCTGACTCAACACCGAGTGCGATTTTGTTTCCCCAAAATAGACCATATCCACGATAAGCGTATCCGATCCCTTTCGGATCGAAACCGTAGTCCGATCGATTGTGGAACTTATTTACGCCAAAGAGTTTTACGCCTTGCCACTGAATCAATCCAGCAGGATTCCAGAATCCTGCGGTGGCATCATCAGCGATTGCCGTAAACGCATTGCCCATACCCAAAGCCCGCGCTCCAACATAGAGTGGACGTGCCTCCTCAAACGGAAACGCTGAAGCGAAGACGGGGGACGCAGCGAGAAATAGCCCGATGAGTGTGAAACGTGAAGCGTGAAACGTGAAACGTAAGGCGTCAGCGTAAGGCATAGTGTATGATGGATTCTTGAACCCTTGACCCCAACCGTTTATGGACTCCTACCTTTATCATTCTTTTAGATCGGAGCGGGATATTGACAGATCCGCTGCCTCCAACACATCTTCGACGGTAATCTCCTCCATACTTTCGCGGGCGATTATCGTGTGCGGCTGCCAATGTGGTCCCCATTGCCGCGGGTTCGACGCACCGAATAACGCAATCGTTGGGGTTTTAACCGCTGTGCTCATGTGCATTGGACCTGTATCGTTGCTGATATAGAGCTGACATTTTTGGAGCATCGCACCGAGCTGCATCGGGGTCATCCCTGTGAGGATAACTGGTGAACAGGACATCAGATCCGCTACTTCGTGAGGTAGAGAGCCCTCTACATCGCCGGCAGTGATAAAAATTTGGGCGTTGTAGTTCTGATGCAGCCGGTCTCCCACCTGTGCAAATCCTGCCTTTGACCAACGACGGGACTCAGACCCCGACCCAGGGTTTAACCCGATTAGGGGTCGATCGGCGAAAAAACCAACCTCTCTGAGGAAATTGTCCGCCCACCCTTGTGCTGCTGCGTTCACAAACATCTCAGGCTCCTCGCTGTCCGGTTCAATCCCAATGCCCCGCATAACGTCAAGGTATCTAGCGGTCTCATGCCGATCAATGTTATTGGGAACAGCGGCATGGAGCAAACGTCCCTTACCAGAGTTGGTCTCAAAGCCGATCCGAAATGGGATGCGTGCGAGGAACGTGTGCAACACAAGCCGAAACGTCGGCTGGAGGATCACGACCATCTGGAATGACCTTTTCGCCATCCCGTAAATTAGCTTGGGGATCGACACACTGTAAGTAATCACCTCGTCCAAATTTGGGTTTTCGGAAACAAGGTCTTCGCGCCCCGGGGCGACCATGTAAGCGATGTATGCCTCTGGAAAGCGTCGCCGCAACGCCCGGATCACAGGGGTCGTTAGGAGCGTCTCACCGAGGGGACCCATGCGGAGAATCAGGATGCGTCGGATCTGATCGAGATCGAACTGCTTGCTAAATTGTTTAGAATGAGGTTCCGAGATTGACATGGATTTTTCCCTCCAGAGCGGATCGCCCCTCGGCAAGTCCGTAATCCATCCGTAGCAGCCCACCCTTCGATTCAAGCCGCATTCCGAATCCGTAACCGACACGGAGTGGGTCGAAGACGGTGGGTTGATCCACTTGGGTGACCGCCCCCAGATCGGTGAACACAAAGAATTGCGATGTGCGCCCAACCAACAGCCGGTATTCGATGTTCGCATAGACACGGCGGGGACCAAAAAACCAGTCTTCGTCGTAACCGCGCAGTGTGTTCGCCCCACCGAGATAAAAGAGTTCCGTCGGCGGGATGTTATCTCCCCACGCGGCTGCGCCGTGTAAACCGAGCGCGACCACCTGCCGCCTCCATGTTGGAAAGTAACCCCGCAGATCAACCCACAATTTGCGCAGCTTGAAATCTCCGCGTGAAAACTCAAACGCCACATGATCGAGGCGTCCACGGCTTGGGTTTAGGAAGTAATCCCTGCTATCGCGGGTCAGTCCCCAAGTCACCCCATACTTCACACCACTTTGTGCTGCTGGGTTTGCTGCATCTGTGATTGGTGAGTGGACAGACGAAGGGGTAGCAGGGAAAAAGGGTTCGTTCGTGGGAAGACCGATCCGTTTATAGGAAAACCCTAGCGAACCTTCAAATAAACGCCGAAAACGTGCGGCAACAGTTACTGAGGCGGCATTCTCATTTGACTCAGCATCCGTAAACTGGTTTCGCTGTTTCAGCTGCCAGTATTCGATGCCGATTTTGACCGGCTTTCCAAACGCCCACGGTTCAGCGTAACCTATCCTTAACGTCTGGAGTAAGCCAGATTTCCAAAGGAAATTTGCCCCCCGTCCCGTCCCCAAGAGATTGGTTTCCGTTGCTTCAATCACGCCTGTCAGTTGTGGTGCACCTTCAAACTCTGTTGTTGGCGGAGCATAGCCGATGACACCACTGAACCTCCCAGTCCGCGCCTCCGTGACCTTTGCATTAAAAATGATCTCCGCCGGTGTCGTTCCTTCTTCAAGTAGGGAGGGACTGACCTCGTAAAAGTAACCGAGGTTCACCAGACGGTGGAAACTCTGATCGATTTTGCGCTGATCAAAAACGTCGCCCGCCTGAACCGGCAACTCGCGGAGCACCACTTCAAGCTTTGTTTTCTGTAGACCGGTCAGTTTCACCGCCCCAATCCGAACCTGATTTCCCTCACGGATTTGCAGGTGTAGATCAACCGTTCCCTGTTCCTCTGACAGATGGAAGTTGGTCGGTTCAATTTCCGCCTTGGGATAGCCGTGCTCACTGTATAGGGCTAAGAGTTTGTTGATTCCACCCTCAAAAGTAGCTTGACTGAAGGGCGTCCCTTTCCGCAAACCGAGAACCCGACGAAGATTGTCAGTCGAAAGCAGTTGATTCCCTTCAATTGTAATTTCGCCTGTGCGGGCCCTCGACCCCTCCCGTATGTCAAGGCGAATATGCACCTGATCAGGAGGAATAGTTTCGACTTCAGGTTTGATTGAAGCGAATACAAACCCATCTTCACGGTATTTTTCCAGCACCCGATTAAGCCCGGTGACCATTTCCGCTTGAAGGTAGGGCTGTCCTGCATCAATACCAATTAGCTTGGACAATTGCTTCCGATCAAGGTGTTCAAGCCCGTCAAAGGTGATCTGACGAATCAGGTGGGATTTTTCCGTGTTATCGGGGGGCGGCGGAGCGTTCCGCTCTGAATTGCTAATTGCAAGCGGGGAAGGGAGTAAGTAGAATAAAATGTGAAACGTGAAGAAAATTTGCCGAAATGGAGTCACAATGACCTACCTCTCGCGTGGGCAGGACAAGATGCCCCACCTACCCACAAAGCAAGCAGCATAGCGAGGGGCAAGCCCTGCCTACAGGCTGTGAAACTTCGCGCTTTAATCTTCGTCAACCGGGGTAAATCCCAAAACAGTCTTCCGATCCTCATCCGCCCCTTGGCGCAAAAAGGTGGCTTTCACCCGCATCCCAACCTTTATCGTTTCAGGGTGAATCGTGTCAACGCCTTCAATCCGTGCAACCACCCGCGGCCCCTCCGCCAACTCAACTGCCCCTGAACAGTAGGGATTATTCCGATCATATCCCTCCGCGATCATCGCGGGAGGTCCAATCGAGATGCAGGTAAAGGCGACGAGTCGCCCCGCTCCCTGTGTTTCCACCCATTCCATCTCTGAACCGTGGCATTTAGTACAGATGGCACGTGGAGGCACAAAAAGGGCACCACAACCGACGCACCGAGCTCCCATCAGTTTCTCTTCCTCCAGAAACTGCTCAAACTGATAATCACTTATCGGTATGTCTGCCACAGTTATCTCCTCTCCAAAATGGTGAACGTGCAGGTGCCGCCGGTCCCGCCCAAATTGTGAGCGGCACCAATGTGCAGGTCTTCAATCGGTACACCTCTGTCTCCCGCCTTGTCCCTCAACTGCTCCCATACCTCTATTAATTGCGCCGCACCCGTTGCCCCGACCGGATGACCTTTGCACTTGAGTCCTCCGGATGTATTAATTGGCTTCTCGCCATCTAATCTTGTTAAACCGTCTGCCACCGCTTTGTAACCCTCTCCCGGCTTAAAGAATCCGAGATCTTCAATATGCAGGAGTTCCGCAATCGAGAAGCAGTCGTGCACCTCTGCAAACTGAATATCTACCGGTGTCAATCCGGACATTTCGTAAGCCTCGTTGGCGGCGTGTCGTGTCGCTTCAAAGTATGTCAGATCATCGGCGGCATTCAGCCCTCGCCCACTTGCCTGACCAACCCCAGCGACATATAACGGATCATCCGTAAAGTGTTTGGCAAGTTCCTCCCCAACCAACAGGATACACGCCGCACCATCGCTGATTGGACAGCAATCGAAAAGGTGCATGGGCCAAGCGATCGCGGGATTGGCGATTGGGTCACGCAGGAAATCCTTCTCATCGCTCCAATCCGGCACCGCCCCACCTTTCTCTTTTGCTCGCTTTATTTTTGACCGCATCATATCCTGAATCGTGGCTTTATACTGTGCTTTTGGATTCAACGGTGCGTTGTCGTGGCTCTTGATAGTAATGTCCATCAGGTTCTCACGAGACGCACCATATTTCTCAAAATATGCGGTCGCAATTGCCCCGAAAACCCCCGGAAACGTAAAGCCTGCCTTCCGCTCGTAAGGGATTGCTGCCAGAGCCAAACCCTCGGCGACCGTTTCGGTGCTTCCTTTTGACATATCCTCAACACCGCCGACCAAGACCACATCGTAGAAGCCGGATGCGATAGCAAAAACGCCCTCCCGAAAAGCGAGTGCACTTGAAGCACAAGCTCCCTCAATCCGCGTCGCCGGTTTGGGAACAAGTCCAAGGGAATCCGAAAGAATCGCGCCCCAATGCGACTGATGTGCAAAAAAGTCGTTTGTGAAATTGCCAATGTACAGAGCGTCAATGTCATTTGGATCAAGCCCCTTATCCACGGAGGCGCTCATTTCCACAAAGGCTTCGGCGAACAGATCCTTTGAGTCCCGATCCTTGAACATATCGAACGCTGACATCCCCGCGCCGACCATTGCAACACCCCGTCCTAATTTTCGTCTCTTTTTCATCTCAATCTCCTTTTGACATTATCAAATCACCTGGCTGGCTTTCCCTTCCCAATACTTTGCCCTCAACTCCCGCTTGAGGATTTTTCCGTAGTTATTCTTGGGCAACTCTTCCACAAAATCGACCGACTTCGGTCTTTTATAACGAGCGATATGATCTGTGCAAAAATCGATCAGTTCCATCTCTGTGACCTCTTTCTCAGGCACAAGCGAAACGACCGCTTTTATCGACTCACCCCACACAGGATCTGGAACCCCGATAACAGCAACTTCTCTGACCGCTGGATGCTGGACAATAACCTCTTCGATTTCGCGCGGATAGACGTTCTCTCCTCCGCTGATAATCAGGTCCTTTGACCGATCCAGCAAAAAGAGGTAACCAGATTCATCAATGTAACCCATGTCTCCCGTATGCAGCCAGCCATTTCGCAAGGTTTCGGCGGTGGCTTCGGGATCTCGCCAGTAGCCTCTCATCACCAGATCCGAACGTGTAACAATCTCCCCCATCTCGCCGGGCGGGAGTTCATTATCGTCGGCATCGAAAATCTTCACTTCGACATCGGTGCGTGGGATACCCGCTGACGCTAGTCGCTTCATCTGATCCGAATCTCCGTCGAGGACATGGTCGTCGTGGGACAGGTAGGTGATTGTCATGGGAGACTCCGCCTGCCCATAAAGTTGGACAAGGCAGTCTCCCAATTTTTCCATCGCTTGCATCAGATCTTCGACCAACATCGGTGCCCCACCGTAGTTTAACGCCTTCAACGAACTATGGTCATATTGGTCTACCGCCGGACTATCTATCAAGAGTTTGATCATGGTCGGCGCAGCAAACATGTTTGTTACACGATACGTCTCGATTGTTCTTAATACTTGCTCCGGATCAAAGGATTTCGCCTGTAAAATGACGTTAGCCGCTGCTTTGCCCATGTTGGGCAGCGCATAACACCCACTCCCATGCGATAAGGGAGCAGCGTGGAGGGCAACATCGTTGGGACCAAATCCCGGACACATGTCAGCGTAGAAGTTCATTGTCATGCTGAGTAAATTACGGTGCGTCAACATCGCGCCCTTGGGTTGGCCCGTTGTGCCGGAGGTATAAAAGAGCCACGCCACATCATCGGGCGCAACATCCACATCCTCAAAACAATCTGATTCGGCGGATAGCACGCTCTCGTAATTCAAAAACGGTTCCTGTGCTTCGGACACACTGATGACACAACTAACTTGTGGAATGTCGTTACGGATGTCGATGATTGCCTCGTTGAATTCAGGCGAAATAATCACCACTTTGGCTTCGGAATGGTTGATGATAAAGGCAAATTCTCTGGGGTGTAGCCGGAAATTGATAGGTATGACACCACAACCCGCCTTGAAGGGTGCAAACATCGACTCCAACATTTCAGGACAGTTATACATCAGCACCGCCACGTTATCCCCTTGCTGGACGCCGAGGCTGTTCAATCCATTTGCCAGACGATTGGCTCGTGCATTAAATTCGGCATACGTCAATTCTGTGGAGCCGTATGCGATTGCGAGATTTTCAGGAAAAGTTCGAGCAGATTTTGTCAGTAGTTTGCCGATATTCATGGCTCGCCCCATCAACTGTTGTAATCAACTGTCCTGCTATCCGCTTTCATGAGGGGTGATGTATCATTCGTCATCCACCACTTCCAGGACAGATCCCACGGTCACATCATCACGAGAGGCTTTGACCTCGATTTTATCTGTATCCGCCTGATTAAAAATTCTAACAACGACCACATCGCCCCCAATCTGGCATCGGATGGCGTTCCCAACCACCAGTACAGAATCTGGATTCCATACAAACTCTAGGCGTTTGGCGTAAGCTGCTAAAGTGGCGAGGATTGTCACTTCAGCGGTTCCGCCCTCAAGGAGGGCAGCGCGCCCAACGTGCGCAGCTTCATTTGCTGCTCCTGCTAAGCGATCTTGCTCCGACTCATGTGTCCGCTCACTCTCCTGTTTTTCGTTCCGTAACACCATATAGAAGACTGCACCCAACAAAATGACAAACCCGGCTGTAATGAACACCACAGTCAGCCGCGCTTCTTCTTTGCGAAGATCCTCGCGGTGATGCGGATAAAACGCATCATGTGAGTGCGCCAGATATGTTGAGAGCGTTAAACAAATCAGTGTTGCAATCCCAAGAACAATGCATAATTTTTTGGTCATCAAGTTGACTCCTCTGTGTTCTCCTTTCATCGGAGGCAAAGATAAGGATAAGGCAAAATTCAGTATATCATACTATGCCAAAAATAATCAATTGCAATATACCAAACTGTTTGATGCATTCGATTATATGGAAAGCGATAAATACGCTGTTGAAAGCCCTTGAGAGATATGCTATACTAACCACGGGGAAGCAAGATCGGAAGAAACGAGGACAACCTGTGAACCCTTGGATAAAAGAAAAAGGGGAAAAATACTTGCGCGGCTGGGATCGGCGAGCGACAATTGTCTTGCTTGGCGCATCTTTGCTGTTGACGTTGTACCGTTTTATCGGGCGCAGAAGGGTCTTTACCCAGTATTTTGGGAAGTTCTTTATCCACCATCCACTCAGGAGAATTTTTCCGTATTTTTACTGGTTCTGGATGACTACGGTCACGCTACTACTGTTGCCGATCCTTTTGGTAAGATTTGGTATAAAAGACAAAGTCCGCGATTACGGCTTTCACTTGACTCACGGAAAGTTGGGCTGGGGATTTGTCCTCGCCGGTTGGCTGCTCATGCTGCCGCTGATTGTTCTAGTATTACAGCTTTTTCCCGCTTTCCAGCAGAAATACCCGCTTTCCGACCTTGCTGGGACTAACTGGAAGCTGTTCATCGTCTACGAAATTTCTTACGGCGTTTACATGTTCTGTTGGGAGTTCTTTTTCCGTGGCTTCATGCTTTTCGGGTTAGAAAAACGGTTTGGCAATTATAGCATTCTCATTCAAACTATCCCTTTCGTTGTCGAGCACGGTACTAAGCCCTTTGCAGAAGCGATGGGTTCAGTTGTTGCAGGGCTTGTGCTTGGTGCCCTCGCTCTGGAGACACGGTCTTTTATCTACGGCGCAGCAATCCACTGGCTTGTCGCCATGTCGATGGATGTCCTCGCCCTGGCGTGGAAATGAGAAGAAACGATGAAAGTTGTCACCGCACAAGAGATGCGTCAAATAGATCAGCAGACTATCGAGCACATCGGTATTCCCGGTGCTGTGCTGATGGAACATGCAGGGACCGCAGTTGTCCGAGCTATCCGCCAACACTTCCCTGAATGTCAGCGTATTGCGGTTATCGTCGGCAAGGGAAATAATGGTGGAGATGGGTTGGTCGTTGCCAGACAATTTGCACACGCCGGTCAACCGGTTCAGATTTTTCTCGTTTCGCCTCCAGAGAGTTTCGCCGGTGATGCGTTAACCAACTTGCAAATTGCACAAAATTTGAATTTGCCAATCACTTCGGTTCTTGCTGAAGACAAACTAGAAGCGGCGAAAAGCCAAATTGCGTCAGTCGATCTGATTGTGGATTCTATTTTCGGCACCGGGTTGCGAGGCGGTGTACACGGTTTTATTGGAGATGTCATTACCTATATCAACAAAACAGAGCGTCCGGTGATTGCTATCGATCTCCCCTCTGGGCTGTCAGCAGATACCGGAATGGCGGAAGGCGCGTGTATCCAAGCATCCTACACCGTCACCATGGGGCTTCCCAAGCGGGGAAATCTTATCCATCCGGGGGCAACCTTCACAGGCAAACTTGAGGTGGCTGATATTGGGTTTCCTCTCAGCGTCATCGACGCCCAAAATATTCAGATTAGCTGGACGCAACCATCGGACGCAGCGCGCATCTTACCACCGCGCCCGATACATTCGCACAAAGGCACCTATGGGCGTGTCTATGTCGTTGCTGCTTCCACCGGTATGACCGGCGCTGCAGCGTTGACGAGCACAGGGGCATTGCGCGTTGGAGCAGGTCTGGTAACGCTTGGCGCTCCAAAAAGCCTCAACCCAATTTTGGAGGTTAAACTCACCGAAGCGATGACGGTTCCTCTGCCCGAAACAGCGGAGGGATCTTTGGCGTTGGAAGCGAAATCACACATCATCGAAACTGTCGAGCGTACCAAATCAGTTCTTGCGATCGGTCCTGGACTTTCACAGCACCCCGAAACTGTTGCACTCGTTCACAGCTTAATCTGCGAAAGCAATGCCCCAATCGTTATCGACGCCGATGGGGTAAACGCCCTTTCAAAATCGAAAGGGATTCTCTCATCACTATCGCCCCAAACAGTGCTCACGCCCCATCCGGGCGAAATGGCAAGGCTCATCGGTGGAACTGTCGAGGCGTTGGAACGGGACCGGATCGGAATTGCCCAACAATTTGCACAGGTACACAACGTTACGCTGGTCCTCAAGGGGGCACCGACGGTCGTCGCACGTGGAAATGGGGAGGTGTGGATTAATTCAACTGGAAACGCCGGGATGGCAACCGGCGGCATGGGAGATATACTGACAGGCCTTATTGCGGGGTTGATAGCACAAAAAGTTTCCCCCTTCGATGCTGCCGTGCTTGGCGTCTACCTCCACGGACTCGCAGGGGACATCGTCGCCGAATCAATCGGAATGCACGGATTGATGGCGGGCGATGTCTTGAACAGTGTTCCCAAAGCGATAAAACTGTGCGGTGCACAGTCCCAAGGGTGAAAGCACAAAATCCGACCGTCTGTAAACGGCGATAGGTTTAATACCAAAAAAAGAAAGGATTAGTCATGAAAATTATTACCCATCATTTGAGTGAAGAACAGCTCGCAGCCGCTCGCGCAATCGCACCCAATGTCGATTTCGTGAGCCCGACAACGGATGAGGAACTGCAACGCGAGATTGAGGACGCGGACGGCATTTTTGCCGGCGTAACACCCGAATTGATCCGTCGTGCCAAAAAACTCCGTTGGATTCAAACTGGAGGTGTTGGCGTTGAAGGTCTTAGATTTCCTGAGTTGATCAATAGCGATATCGTCCTTGCAAACGCACGCGGTACAACCGCGGTCAATATCGCCGAGCATGTCATGGCGCTCATTCTCGCCTTCACACGAACACTGAATATTACGATTAAGCGGCAGATGGAGAAGGTATGGGAAAGCCGTGCGAATATGCCAGTGCTGGAAATTGCCGGGGAAACAATTGGCATCCTCGGTCTTGGCAGTATCGGGCTGGAGGTCGCCAAACGAGCAACCGCTTTTGATATGCGAATCCTCGCGGTCGATCCGACACAGACACACAAACCTGATTACGTTGAATCGCTCTGGAAAGTCGATAGGCTGCACGACATGCTAAGTCAGTCGGATTGGGTTGCCATCTGCTGTCCGCTGACGGTCGAGACAGAGGGTATCATGGGTGCAGCGGAATTTCGAGCGATGAAACCAACGGCATTCCTGATTAATATTGCGAGAGGGAAAATTGTTAACCAAGCCGAATTGGTTGAAACTCTACGAGCAAATGAACTCGCCGGTGCTGGACTTGACGCTTTGGATCCGGAGCCGCTCCCGCAGGACAGTCCACTCTGGGAAATGGAAAATGTTATCGTCACACCGCATCACGCCGGTCAATCCCCGAAAGCCCCTAATCGAGTCTTTGAACTCTTCTGTGAAAATCTCAAGCGTTTCGTCGCCGGTGAACCGTTGATCAATGTGGTTGATAAGACACGGTGGTATTAAGACGCGGAAGCCGAGAGGGAGACCCCTCCAACATGCACAATGAAACATTACCAACAGTTGCAATCACTACCGGCGATCCGGCTGGTATCGGTCCTGAAGTTGTCCTCAAAGCATTGGCGGATCAGGAGTTATTAAACACCGGTCGCTGGGTAGTCGTTGGCGATTCAGCCATCCTAAACATGGTGGGAAAGCAGATCGATCTGAAGCCACCGGATTGTATCGTCCAAGATGGCGCACAAATTGCTGCACGATGGCGCTGTTATACAACGGGACACCCATCTGCCGAAACCGCACAGGTCTGTTTGCTAGATTTACAGCAATTAGAACCCTCCCAGTTCACTATAGGACAGCTTAGTGCTGTCTGTGGGAGCGCTGCCCTCGAATATGTGCGTACCGCAGCGCGGCTCTGTCTTGATGATCAGGTAGACGCCATGGTCACTGCCCCTTTGAACAAAGAAGCGGTGTCTTTAACGGGCAAAAGTTTCACGGGTCATACGGAATTTATCGCAGATTTATCCGAAGCAGCAGAGTCACGAATGTTGCTCGTCAATGATCACCTCCGAGTCATTCATGTCTCTACCCACTGCTCATTGCGGGAGGCCTGTAAGTTAGACACCCCTAGAATCCTGCGTACCATCCAACTCGGCAGCGAAGCACTGCAATCGCTTGGCTTCGCTGAACCGAGAATTGCTGTGTGTGGTCTCAACCCACACGCCGGCGAAAATGGGTTATTTGGGAGCGAAGATCTCGAATTAATCGTCCCGGCAATCCAAGCCGCTCAAAATATGGGAATGATGTGTGAGGGCCCGTTCCCTGCCGACACAATCTTCATACAGGCGGTCAGGGGTGCATATGACCTAGTGGTAGCGATGTACCATGATCAAGGACATGTGCCTATGAAGCTGCTAGACTTTGAGAACACCATCAATGTTTCCCTAGGGCTTCCCATTATTCGGACGTCCGTCGATCACGGAACAGCGTTCGATATCGCCGGAAAAAATCAGGCAGATCCCAGTAGTATGAAGGCAGCGATGAAACTAGCAGTGATGATAGCCCAGAACCGGCGCAAAGAGGATCTCGCCTCTGTTTAATCTCACTGTTGCAGTTTAAGGAGGAAAAGATAGATGAAATCATTGAAGTCAATGCTATTTCGCCACCTACTCCTGATCTTGATATTTTCAATTGTAACGCCTACGATTGCGCTGGGGAACGAACAATCGCTCGAGGCAATTCAAAAAGATTACCGTAACGTCCTCAAAGAGAAGAAACCTGAAAAACAGATCAAAAAACATCGAGATTTAGTCAACAAGTGGAAAGAGAAAGGCTATCTGGAAGACCTGATCTCCCTTTATGAAGCCGATGCAGAAACAGAACGTGCCAACGCGGGGCTACACTACGGTCTGGGCTACGCTTACGCCAACCAAGGGAGAATAGATACCGCGCAGACTGCTGCCCTATTTGAAAAGGCTGCGAACCAGTTTGAGCGGACTATTTCGCTTGACCCAACCCTGTCGCAGGCACATTTCAGCCTCGGCGCGATCTATCAAGAACAGAATAAGTTAGAACTCGCCGCCCAAGCGATGGAGGCGTGCTTGAAATTGAATCCCAAGTATTATCCCGCCTACTATCGGCTCGGTGAAATCCAACTCCAACAAGATGTCCCCGAAGCTGCGCTTGAGTCGTTTCAGTCAGTGCAGAAAATGAACTCAAAATGGGCGCGCCCTTACTACGGGATCGGATTGGCTCATTTTGAACTTGGAAACGATAACGCTGCCAGAGAAGCATTGGAGGAAGCAATTGACCGCGAGCCTAAATTTGCCCCCGCCTATTTCAAACTTGGTCAAGTTCTTGCAAAAGAAGGCTTTTTCAATGAGGCATGGGAAGAATATGAGGCTGGACGGCAATACCAGCCTTACACCTCAGAGGACCTGTATGAACTCGGCACGATTTTCGTCCAAGCAGGAAACCAAGAGGGCGCAATTGATATATTTCGACGTATCATCGACAGCATAGACCCAACACACACCACCGCCCTCCTCCAACTTGGTGAACTTTATTACGCCACCGGCGAGGAAGCGGCTGCAATTGAGCACTATAAGCAAGCGATTGAAACAGATACATCGCTCAAAAACTACTTCATGGAGCAGCTAGCACCGTATCATGCCGGGTTGATGGGGAGGAACGAGGCAAAATCTATCCTCAAGCGGTTCTTAGCGGTGCTACCCAATGATCCACGAGCCTCCTTCCATTACGCTCAACTAGAGGCTGACGCGGGCAATCTAACTGCTGCTATCCAATACTATGAAAATACCTTGGCGTTGATCGACTCCGATGAGATCCAACCGGATATCGAGTTCGCACCTGAACACCTGCTAGACACCTACAGATTTCTAGGAGATGCCTACTATCAGCAGGGAAATCACGAACAGGCAAGAACCTCCTATCAACGCACAATTGAGTTAGATCCGGGGTTGGAACGGTATTTCTTCAAGCAAGGCAAATCCGCCTTCGATGCCGAGCAATTTGATCTGGCAGTTGAACCGTTCAGCAAATTTCTTCTCATCTATCCGGAAAACATCGAAGCGACATACTTGCTTGGACGCAGTCAGGAAGCATTGGGAGACGCCGAAGATGCACTGCACCTTTATGCACGAACCCTTGAATTTGACCCAAACCATACTGATGTCCTAATGCGTTCAGCGCAGATCTATAAGGAGCAGAATGACCCGCAGAACGCGTTGACAATGCTAACAAAGCTAATCACAGTCGAGCCAACGAATGTTGAGGCACACTACCTTTCAGGCATGTTGCACCTTGAATTAGGGCACGCTGAGGAAGCACTTGATACTTTCTTGGCGACCACCCGTCTCAATACGGATCATCTTGATGCCCACTATCAGATCGCGTCTTTGTACGAAGGGCAAGGAAATATCAACAATGTGATTGAACGTTATGAAACGATAATCGAGCTCGATCAATCTAAGGCGGATCCGTTCCTTCGTCTTGGTGCGCTATATCTTCGGCGAGGCGATGATGATAACGTTATCCGCGTATATGAGCCGGGATTGGAGCTTGAACCGAACCATCCGGTAGCACAGTACAACCTCGCAGTGATTTTTGAGGAACGCGAAGAAACCGAAAAAGCCATAAAGCACTACAAACTCGCAAACCGATATGATGATGGTAACTTTGATTGGCACTTCCGCTATGCCCGTTTGCTAGACCGCTCCGCCGAAACGTTGGACGATTACCATACCTATGCAGCGATGGCGGTTGAGGAATATGACAAAACCATCAAGCTAAAACACGATCATGCACAGGCTTATCTTTACCGTGGATTAATCACTCGTCGCTATAAACAGATTGGTGACACACTCTACCGCCATGGCCAAATCGCGGAGGATTTCAAAAAGGTGATCGCCCTAGAGCCAGACAATTCTGATGCACACTACTACCTCGGTATGACATATGTAGATTTGGATCAACGCGAGGAGGCCAAAGAGATCCTGCTGAAAACCCTCCGATTTAAGAAACCGTACAAAGAGGTATATCTGCAGCTTGGGTTGATTGCAGAATCGGAGGGTGACCATGCCAAAGCGATTAGTCACTTTGAGAAGGAATTGGCAATCACCCCTGAATCCGTCAGAACCTATCAACGGCTTGGGGACCTTTATAGCAGTTATAGCACCGACTTTGGACGTGCGAAAGAAACATTGGAGAAAGCCTTAGAGCTGCAGCCGAACCATGTGTCAACGCTGCTCAATTACGCAAGCACCCTCTACTATTTGGATCAACTCGGCGCAGCGACAGAACAATTTGAACTAGTAATTCAGATAAATCCCAAGGATTTGACAGCAAACTATAATCTTGCACTGATGTATGAATACACCGGCAAGACGCAGCAAGCAATTAATCGATGGAAAAAATTCCTTGAACTCGACCCACCCGCAGAATGGAAAGAAGATGCGGAACAACACTTACGACAACTTCAACCGTAGACGGGAAGGGACTGTTCATTGGTTCAAAGGTTCATGAGTACATTAGTGAACTAATGTCCCAATTTATTCGCTCCCATGCCCACAACGGGCAGATGAACAATAACGAGATATGGAGGCAAAAATTCATGTCGAAATTACAGGTTGCCTTAATCGGCTGCGGCGGACGTGGTCTAGGGCATGTCCGAGTGCTCCAAGAATTTGACGATGTCGATATGGTCGCTGTATGTGATCCGATCGAGACAGCGCGAAATGCTGCAGGCGACGAGTTTAGCATAACAGGACGTTATGCTAGCGTAGATGAGATGCTAGACGCTCAGTCGCTGGATGCGGTAGTCGTTGCAACACCGGCACACCTCAACGGGCAAGCTGCACTGCCCTGTCTGGAGCGAGGCGTTAATACTCTGATGGAGAAACCGCCGGGCATGAGCGTTGCAGAAACAACCGCTTTGCGCGATGCCGCCGCCCGCACAGGTGCCAAAGGTATGGTCGGTTGGAACCGCCGTTTCCACCCTATCATCGTCGAAGCGCGAGAGATGGTCGAGGCACGAGGCTCCGTCACGCAACTTGTCGGGGAGTTCCACAAAAGCGTTACCGGATTTATAAAATCAGGACGCTTCCCCGAACATCTGATGGACAATCTGTTTCTTGAAACACCTATACACGCGCTAGACATTGTTCGCGCCATGGCGGGAGCAGAGGTCGAGGAGGTGCATAGCGTCGTGCGACGTACAATCTCCGATTACAAAGATGTCCACGCTGCGCTTATCCTGTTTGAAAACGGTTGTGTTGCACACCTCGCCGCTAACTACACAACAGACGCCCGCCTCGAACGTTATGAGATTCACGGACGGGACATCTCCGCTTATCTGGAAGGGGTGTCGCAGGGGACCGTCTTCTGCGATGGTGAACAGCACCAGTTGACCGGCAGCGGCACGAGTGGCACAGAGGAGCAGAACCGATACTTCCTCGATTGTATCAAAGCGGACCGCCCGGTTTCACTTCCTGCAGCGAATCTGGATGAGGCGATTAAGACAATGGAATTGGCAGAGGCAATTTTGTCCGGAGTGCGTTCTTAGAGATTGGTTCATTGATTCATTAAATGAACTAATGCGCTAATTGAATTGAGATTATATTCAGAGAGGATTTATCAATGGGCCTTACCCAAGCGCAGGTCGAAGCCTTCCATCGAAATGGTTATCTGGTTGTGGAAGGGGCTTTGAACGATGAGGATCTGAATCCATTAATTGCGGACTTTGAGAAACTTATTGATACCATTGCTGATGATCTATACGCCGAAAGAAAAATAAGGGAACTTCATAAAACTCAACCCTTCGAGCGGCGTATCGCTTGGCTGACCAAGGAGGCAGGTGATTCCCTTCAGGGACAGGTATCATTTCCGGTGAATCTTCGTCGCCCAATCTTCGACTTCTTACATACCGCGAATCTACTAGACCTGCTTGAGTCAATTATCGGCACCGAGATTTACTGCAACCCAACGCATCATGTGCGCCCAAAATTGCCCGAACCTCTGATGGACGAAGGGTTCGATAATTGGATACAACAGTCGCCGTTCCATCAAGATGCTGCTGTCCTGCTGCCGGAGGCGGACGACACGCTCGTTGTGACGACGTGGATTCCCCTTGTAGATGCAACCGAAGAAAATGGAACAATACACCTCTATCCGGGTCTACATCAGGGCGAGATTCGGAAGCATGTGCGGTGTCCCTATGGCTGGCAGATTGCGCCAGAGGTGATGCCCGAAGGTGAACCGGTGATGATCCCAGTAAAGAAGGGCGGGGTGATTTTCATCCACTGCCGGACCCCACACGGTTCGCTTCCGAACCTGTCGGACGAGGTTCGCTGGAGCTTAGACCTCCGCTGGCACGATGCGCGGAAACCGGGGGGTAGACCGCTGCCCGGGATTCAGGTACGCAGCAAGGAACAACCTCAACAGGTGACACGAGATCATCAAGCTTGGATAGACGCTTGGGACGCGGCAAAAGCAGATCCGACACCGAGAAAGATGTATCGTTGGAACGAATAAAGGTATAAAGATAGGCAACGGACTGGAGATCTCTCGACTTACAAGACAGCATTGCTACGAAAATGACAGCGTCTTGTGTTCTGTCCTATTGTCCCATAATCAAAAGGGAATCATATTTTACGCAAAGGAGCGATTTAATGAGCCAATCGTGGGTACGTAGTGATAATGAAATCCTCGCCACACTGCAAGATGTCGTGGCGATTGAGAGTATAAACGCTAGTCTACCCGGCGGGGAACGCGGTGAAGCTGGTATGGTTGAATATCTTGCCGGTTTCTTCGATGCTGTGGATATCCCCTACGAGACAGACGAAGTGTTACCGGGTCGAAGCAATATCATCGCCACACTAGAAGGTGAAGACCCAGATCGTGTGTTACTGTTTGAATGTCACATGGATACCGCTTCCGTGAGCGTTATGACCATACCACCTTATGAGCCGCATATCCGGGACGGCCTACTCTATGGGCGAGGCGCGTGTGACACCAAAGCGGGGGGCGTTGCGATGATACACGCGATGAAGCGTTTCAAAGAGGTGGGAGTCAAACCCCCGTGCACCATTAAATACGCCGGTGCTGTGGATGAGGAGTTCAGCTTTAAGGGAGCGCTACGACTGGCAGAGACCCTCCAAGTGGATGCAGCGGTAATTTCTGAGCCGACCGATTTGGCGGTGATCCGAGCGCACAAGGGATTGGCGCGTTTCCATATCGTCGTTAAAGGGGTCGCTGCACATAGTGCCAAGCCGTATCTTGGTATCAACGCCATTTCAAAGATGACCCGACTGATTCGCGCGATTGAGGACGAGATCGCACCGGCCTATGATTCCATGACACATCCCCTTACCGGCAGCCCAACGCTTAATATCGGTGTTATCTCCGGAGGTGTGCAGGTCAACTTCGTGCCCGATGAATGTACTATTGATATAGACCGCCGCGTTATCCCCGGCGAAACACCGGAAGAAGCCCTCGTCCCGTTTCAAGAACGGTTAGCGCGGGCGCAAACCGCCGATCCAGATTTAGATGTTAGGATGGAAACACCGTATCTCATGGATAATCCGATGGAAACACCAGAGGATGCGCGTATCGTGCAGGTCGCTGTCGGTGCATGTGAATCCGTGATTGGGAAATCAGAGATAACAGGTGTTCCCTACGGCACCGACGCCAGTAAGTTTACCTCTGTTGGTATTCCTTCCATCGTCTTCGGTCCCGGTAGTATTGATCAGGCACATGCCGCCGTTGAGTGGGTTGACTGTGAGCAGGTTCTGAAAGCGGTTGATATCTACCATGAGATCATGACACGGTTTTAAGTCACTCTCTTTTCTGTCAACCTTAGAAAAAGGGCAATCGCACGGGTTGCTCCTACTACATCTGCTCACCGTTGACCAATTCGCGGATTACTGCCTTGACGGCTTCCTCAACCTCCGGCGCAAATGGGGCGGATTGTCGCCAGCGCTTGTAAGCGTTCGGCTCGTACCCGCCCTGAACCAAAGCTTGTGCAGTTGGCACATAGGTCTGGCAGCCTTGGGTGTAACCCAGTGTGAACGTCCGATCGGCTCCTAGCAGCGACTGGGCATACAACCCGTACTCTAAGAAGAACTCGCCCGAAAAAGTTATCCAATGGATATCGCCAAGGTCCCACCGCGAGAAGGTATAGTCCACTGCTGTTGGGACATAGCGTTCCAACCCTTCCAACAGAATCTGTTGCACCCACTGACGCATCGCCAGTTGATAGCCAGCATGGTACCACGACTGTCTCGCCTTTTCTTCGTCGCTCACCTGTGCGGATTTGACCGCTTGGGCAGCAATTTCATCAAGCGTCTGACGCGATGGAGGTTTATCAAGCGGAAGCGGACGGCGCAGGCGTCGGGTCCGAATTGTATTCACCGAAACTGGTTCACAAATCCTTAAAGCGTCATCCACGGCATCGGCTAGCTGGCTGCCGCAGTGCATTGCATCAATAGGCGTACCTTTCCTAAATCTACCATCTCCCTCCGACAGATTTGGCCGTACATTTCCGAACATACCGGGCAGGTATAGCGCGACGGATTGACGATGCCGTGCTTCCAACGCCAGCTGGGTTTGTCCCGGATAATCCCCTGAAATCTCCGGTCCTAACAGGATCGTCGGGTGACAACAATAGCTGAAGAATACGCCTGCCAACGAACCGTCTGCACGATGACACGCAACGATCGGTACGCTTTTATCGACCACTCCATCCGGATTTGGACCGGATACACAGGTGCCCTCTGGGGTTATCACGCGCCGATTCACATTGAAATCGCAACTCGATTTCCCAAACGAGAGCGTGGCAGGTTCCATGCGGGATAGAAGATCTGCTGCCAATTCCCCCATGCGATCACACAAACCATCGAAATAGGGGGTAAACCCGCCGAAAAGGTCAACTGGACACAAGATTGGTGCGGAGTGGCTGTGGCTGCCTGTGATTAAGATTCGGTTTGGTGGAATGCCGGTTGCGCTACCGATCACATCCTCAAGCTCTGAGATTTCCGCGACACCGAATCCCAATGTATCGACAGCGAGAACGAGCACAGGAGCATCCGAAGCCCGCATAATCCCAATCCGTGCATAGACATCGTCTAGAATCCCCGAAGGTATCCCAAAGAAGAAATCAGGATAAACGTCATTAATTGGGGGTGTTACCGAAACCTTTCCAAAAGCTGCCTCGATATCATTGAGAAGTTCAATTTGCATTTTATCCTCGATTAGAATCGGTCCGTCCGCCACATAAATAGTTCGCCTGCCGGGAAAAGCGCATCAAGCAAACCAATTTCGTCAATCTGCAAATCGTTGGCAAAAACAATCTGCTCGGGGCTCATATTCCCAAATAGCAGCTTCAACAGTTGTGTTTGACTGACAAGGAGATCGATCTCCCGCGACTCACCGTTGTGCGTGATACTGATTTCCCCCTCCCGAACAATCAACGTCCGTTCAGCCGCTTCGTAACGGAGGCGAATAGCACCGGTCCACGCTGCCCAGTCCGAAGTCCTGAGTCTCGTCTCCAACAACGGCTTAATCTTTGTTAATAGCGATCCCAAGTTGGTTATCAGAAACATTGCGTTGTTGCTCTCTCGCCTCCGAACGGAGCATCCCATCGCCTCAAATATCTTGCGACTCTGTGACGGCACTGGTGCCCCGATTTCCTGAACCCCTTCCGCTTTCGCACGATGGAAGAAGTGGCTGAATAAGGCAATCATCGCTCCTTGCGCGTCTGGGAGATAGCCGAATTCAGCAATCTCCCACTGTTCAGCTAGTAGATAGGCAACAGTTGTTCCGCCCTGTTTAGCAATCCAATACAACGACGGATCCTGTCTCCGCCACTTAGGTCGATTCGTCCAATACTCAGCATTTTTCACAAAGGTGCCTGTTCGATTGGCGTTAAATTGATCGAAAATTGCTCGCAACGCCGGCAGATCTCGATCCAACTCACATAACTCAATAACCACGCCAGCCGACACTTCCCCAAGCGTCGGAGGCAAGGTCAACTCCATGCTATAGCTCGGATACATTACCCAGCCCGCTCTAGCGTAGTGCGATTGGATGCCAGTACCAAGGATTGAGAGATCGTAGCCTGCTGTTTGCATGTACCGGACACTATCCCGCAGCACCCCCGATGAATAACCGGCGCGTAGATGCGGTGGGTCTGTGCCGACGCTGCCGACGCCTCCCATCCGCACAACGCAATTCCCAATACGCATGAGGCGGTCAAAAATCTGTACAACGCTAGCAGCCTTACCATCTACAAAGCAGGCGCGCGTGTTATCGAGATCAAACCATGGATCGTGTTCGACAATGTTTACGAAAAGGTGTTGTATATGCTCTGAGCCTCCAAAAGCACGAATACTGCACTGAATTGTATCGTCAAGCTCAGTTGCATTACGTGGGGCACGATATTCAATATTCATAAATTTCTCCAAACACAGAAAGAAATGCTGATCCAATATAATCCAAGTTGCTTTCTATTGAAGAGTGGGTATGTTGTATTTTTCTTGGCGCTATGTATTTGTGGCCTATTTACTAGACCCTCTCGACTTGGATAGTAGACCAATTGACCGATTAGATTCGATCCAGCCACCATATAAATAGTTCACCTGTTGGGAAAAGTGCATCAAGCAAACCAACTTCACGAATCTGCAAACCGTTGGAAAAAACAACCTGCTCGGCGTTCATATTTCCAAATAGTAGTTTCAGCAGCTGCGTTTGATTGACGAGGAGGTCTATCTCCGGTGATGTGCTGTTCTGTGCGATACCGATTTCTCCGTCCCGAATAATCAACGTCCGTTCATCGGCTTCGTAGCGGATGCGAATAGCACCGGTCCATGCCGAAAAGTCCGAATTCCTGAGCCTCGCTTCCAACAACGGCTTCATCTTGGTCAACAACGATCCGAAGTTAGTGATTAGCGCCATAATGTTGCTCCGCTCATGTCTCCGAACAGAGCACCCCATCGTCTCGAATATCTTTCGGCTCTCCGACGGTGCTAGTGCGTCGATTTCCTGAACTCCTTCGGCTTTCGCGCAACGAAAGAAGTGACAGAATAACGCAATCATCGCCGCTTCCGCATCTGGAAGATAGCCGAATTCAGCTATCCTCCATCGTTCAACTTGCAGATAGGCAACCGTTGTGCCACCCTGTTTAGCAACCCAATACAACGATGGATCGTATGGCCTCCACGTCGGTCGGTTGCACCAGTATTCAGCGTTCCTTATAAATGTCCCCGTTCGATTGGTATTAAACTGGTCGAAAATCGCTTGCAATGCCGGCAGATCTCGATTAGGCTCATACTGTTCGATAGCCACATCAGCAGGCACTTCCCCAAACGTTGGGGGTAGGGTCAGCTCCATGCTGTAGGTCGGATATATTACCCAACCTGCCTTGGCATAATGCGATTGGATGCCTGTAGACAACATCGAGAGATCGTAACCCGCCGTTCGCATATACCGGACGGTGTCCCGTACTACCTTCGATGAATAGCCAGCGCGACGATGTACTGGAGGTGTACCGACGCTGCCGACTCCACCCATCCGCACGACACAATTCCCAATACGCATAGCGCGGTCAAAGACCTGTACAACGCTAGCAACCTTCCCGTCTATAAAGCAGGCACGCGTATTATTGAGATTAAGCCACGGATCCTGTTTGACAAAGTTTGTGAAGCGATATCGTCTATCCCCTAAGTCCCCGAAAGCACGAACACTACAGTCGATTGTGTCGTCAAGTTCAGTTTCGTTACACGGCGCACGATATTCAATGTCCATAAACTCCTCTAAGCACAGACGGAAACGCAAATCTAAGGTGATTTTTCATAGTCGTTGCAACCCAACCACCGTTTCAAAATGATAGGTCATCGGAAATAGATCTACAAGGTCCAAGGACGCGACTTCATACTTCGCACTGAGTTTAGACAGATCACGAGCAAGGGTAGGGGGATCACAAGAGATGTATAGGATGTGCTGCGGAGCAATTCGATCGAGGGCTTCCAAGTCTTCCGACCAGCATCCGCCTCGTGGCGGATTAAGGAGGACCAAGTCCGCCTTCACGCTGCCTAGCTTGGCGAGATGCCCAACCCTGAAGTTTGTATTTGTAATGCCGTTAGCCTTAGCATTACAGACGGCAAGCGCAATCGCCTCCCCTTGGAGATCAAGACCAAAAGCGGCTTTCGCAGTTTTGGCAATCGGTAACGTAAATACCCCAACACCACAGTGTGCATCAATCGCCACGGTTGGTGGGTTTACTTGAATATGCTGTTGAACAATCCCTATAAGCTGTTCTAGTCCAGCGAGGTTGTTCTGAAAGAAGGTTTGGGGACCGATCTCGAAACATAATCCATCAACGGTTTCGGATAATGTTTCTCTGCCTGCAATCTGCATAGGCTTCCCCCGTTCCCCACTCTGGATATACATCGAGTGGATTGCCGGATAATCCTGCAAATCGCTGTCAGTGAATTTAAGACGCGGTTTGTACCTCTTTGGAAAAATCAGAATTAGCATGACCTCGCCGGTTGTAGCAGATGTCCGCAGCGTCAACTCCTTTACCTGAAAACACCGGAGAACTGTTATTAGATCGGCAACCTGCGACAAGGCACTGTTGATTGCTGGCAGCGCTATCTCGCACCGGTCAATCGGAAGGACATCATGGCTCCCCTCCTGTTTGAACCCGAACTCAATTCGAGGTTTAACAGCGGTAACAGCCAAGCGGAGGTTATTCCGATAGCCAAGCGGTTGAGGTGCGGGATGGCACATTATATCAGGCAGAGGTGATAGTCCACCAATTCTATTCAACGCCTCAATGAGCACTCGCTCCTTCGCATCGAGTTGGGCATCAACGTCGATATGCTGCCATTGGCAGCCACCGCACCCGGCATCAAAGTAGGAACAGGGTGCGGGACACCGATTTGCAGAGGGCGAGATGATTTCGTTAATTCGGGCGTGTAGATGCCGCTTCTTTACTTCAGTAATCTCGACTTGCGCCGTTTCACCCGGTCCCCCTCGGTAGACAAATGTGACAATCCCGTTAATGCGACCGACAGCGGCTGCAGAATAGCTCAAGTCGGTCAACTGAATTTCGTATTGATCGCCGATATCTGGTTTTGTCATAGCAGTTAATCTCACAGCCAAGGCATGGCGGAACTTGCTCCATCGTGGTGCTGCTTAACACAGTTTACCGACCGCATGACTATTCAAGAGAATCGCTTGGAATTAACTGATTCCTAGTTCTCCGCCGCCACAACCCAGCGGATCCCCTGATTGACTAGTGAGCGATACCCTGGATTGCCGTAAGCAAGTCCATCGTGTCCAAGTTGGATGTAGACGATTTGGGAATTGCCGTATCGATGGGTCCAACCAATCACCGGGGCACTCTCCGGATGTTCTGCTCTGAGCAGAACATGTACATCGGGATTGGCGTCGAAATTCCCGTACGTTTCATCCTCAATCTCAAAATCCTGCATCCCCTTAGTCGCCGGATGACTAGGATCTGCAATCTGGATGGTGAATTGGACGTTGTGCTTCACTGTGCCTTTGCCTTCCTCCCATACCCCACCGACGATCCGGTCAAATTCATCCCATTTTTGAAACGAAATCAGCGCGTGATGCAGATAGACAATCGGTTTGCCTTGATTTAGCAGTTCAAGGTATGCCGCCTGCTGATCAGCGGTAATCTCCTGCCACATATCGTAGAAGACGAGTGCATCGTAATTCTTTGCAGCTTCAACGTTCAAGTACTGGAACGCATCGGGGAAGACAACTGTATCATAACTGAAATTATCAAAGCTATTGAACATCTCCCAAAACGGTTCTGGCTCGAAACCGTGCCCACCGGTAATCACTAAAGCGTGGATTTTTGCGTCTGTTGCCATGGTCTACCTCCTGTTTTTTTAGTAACTATATTGAATGGACTAACGATATATAGAGTATCATCCCGTTGGTATAAATTGAAATAGAAAAATCCAAAATCCCCATAGAACATCAGTTTCATGGGGTAATTTCTGAACATGCACAAACTTTGTGCAGTTTTGTTTGTTTTCTGCTTCTGCGTGTGTTAAAATCTACGAGGTGTAAATATTTTTGAATCTTTCTACAATCCTCGAAATTCCTTAAACCTGTTGAGCCCAAGAATAATCTGATGACAAAGAGACGGTTTTTCAATCTCGCCCTTCTGCTTGTTTCCATTCTACTTTTTCAACCAAACATCCTCGCCCAAAACCACACCCAATGGGGTTTACCAGACGGTGCCAAAGCGCGTCTCGGTAAAGGTCGAATCCTTGACATAGCGCACTCGCCAGATGGCACCCAGCTTGCCGTAGCAAGTACCATCGGTATCTGGCTCTATGACGTACATGCCGGAACCCCGGTCACTCTGCTTACGGGGCATACGGATTGGGTACGTTCCGTAACTTTCACTCCGGACGGCAAAACACTTGCCAGTGGAAGTATCGACGAAACAATACGGCTGTGGGACACTTCCACCGCGCAGCATAAAGCGACCCTCAATGGACATGGTCATGACATCAGCTCCGTGGTGTTTTCGCCAGATGGCAAAACGCTTGCTAGCAGTGGTGGTTATGACGGAACGATTCGGTTGTGGGATATGGAGAACGGAAAAATCAGGCTTACTCTTGAAGGACATGGCCATGACGTCAGTTCCATGGCGTTTTCCCCAGATGGTAAAACGCTTGCTAGTGGGAGTTGGGACGAAATGATTCGATTGTGGGATGCTGACACCGGAGAACACCGTCAAACCCTCTTTGGACATCAGGGCGCTGTTTATTCCATCAACTTCTCCCCCGATGGAAAGACACTTGTCAGCGGCAGCGAAGACGATACGATTCTATTGTGGGATATGGAGAACGGAAAAATCAAAATGACCCTTACGGGACATACAGATTCCGTTTTCTCTGCGGTGTTTCTGCCGGACGGGCAGACACTTGCCAGCGGGAGTTGGGATAACACCATTCGGTTTTGGGAAATCGCAACAGGAACAGTCAAGATGACCCTTGAAGGGCATACGGATCGGGACAGCGCTGTCGCATTTTCGCCAGATGGTAAAACGCTTGCTAGCAGTGGTGGTTATGACGGGATAATTCGGTTATGGGATATGGAGACTGGAAAAATCAAGACCACTCTTGAAGGACATACGTACGATGTACAGTCAGTAGTGTTCTCTCCAGAGGGTAGTACGCTAGCGAGCAGAAGTCAGGATTCCATGATTTTGATCGGCGAAGCTAACACAGGAAAACATAATGCAAGCCTGTTGATCTCTACAATCCGGTTGTGGAACCCTAACACCGGAAAACAGAAAGCAACCCTTGGAGAACATATAACTCGCTTGCCTTGTGTAGTGTTCTCGCCAGACGGCAAGACACTTGCCAGCGGCAGTGATGACCACACAATTCGACTGTGGAGCGCGGACACAGGAGAAAACAAAAATACCCTTGAAGGCCATACGGACTGGGGCACCGCTGTGGCATTTTCGCCAGATGGTCAGACGCTTGCTAGCGGCAGCGATGACTACACGGTTCGGCTGTGGAACGCGGACACAGGCGAACTCAAGGCAGTCCTTGAAGGTCACACAGATCAGATTAGTTCCGCGATGTTTTCACCAGATGGGAAAACGCTCGCCAGTGCGAGTTGGGACCATACGATTCGACTGTGGGATGTTGACACCGGAGAACACAAAACAAGCCTCGAGGAACATACAGATCGGGTCACTTGTGTGATTTTCTTTCCAAATGGTAACACGTTAGTAAGTATAAGCCAAGACCATACAATTCGGATGTGGGATGGTAACACCGGGACACATAAAGCAACCCTCGCCGGTGAGACGGATTGGGTCACTCTCTTGGTGTGCGCTCCAGATGGCAAAACGCTTGCCGGTGGAGGGTACGGGCACACAATTGCCGTGTGGGACGCTGAAACTGGAGCACTCAAGACGACCTTTGATGGACACACAGATCACGTTTTTAGTGTCGCATATTCGCCCGACGGGAAAACACTTGCTAGCGGTAGTTGGGACCATACGATCGGCTTATGGGATACTAACACAGGGGAACACAAAGGAACCTTAGAGGGACATACCGCTTGCGTCCATTCTGTTGCATTCTCGCCCGATGGAACGACGCTTGCCAGTGGAAGTGAAGACGGGACAATTCTACTCTGGCAGCTCACATTTCCCACAGCAGACTCCACCGAATGATCCCATCACAAACGATGCGTTCCTGCTTCACCTAATCCGCTCTGCATTCCGTACCTTAAAATGTGCCGCTTGATTGACGAGTTGTACCAACTCGTCGTTATGCTCGCCACGGATTTGAGGCCAGATGCCTTCGATCACCCGATGCACAGCCTCCAAGCTGCCCCCCTGCGCCCAGAAGCTATCTCGCAAGATTTCGGCAAATTCCGCAACGGCAGCCGCTAACTGAAACTCAGGGGACGCATCTTCAAACCTGTCTGCAAGTTCTGCAACGAAGATATCTTTCCTGACTTCCGTGACTTGACGGGTGTCCGGATTTTCGTGCCGGACAAAAACGTCTGCGACTTGTCCCACCGCTCCCTTATGGAATTTAACCTCGTAGAGCGCGGTTACGCTATGTCCCGAACCAATTTCCCCACCATCCGCATCATCGTCCCGGAAATCTTCATGATCGAGGCGACGGTTCTCATAACCGAGCAGGCGAAAACGACTGACGACCCGCGGGTTGAATTCGACCTGAACCTTGGCATCTCTGGCAATAACCTGCAACGTACCTGTCAGGTTCTCCACAAAGATCCGTTTTGCTTCGTCGAGGGTGTCGACATAAGCGTAGCTGCCATTTCCCTTGTTAGCAAGCTGCTCCATGAGGATATCGTTGAAATTGCCCATGCCGAAACCGATCGTCGTTAACGTTATTCCTTCTTCGACGTGGGCGCTAACCTCTCTGAGGATGGCATCAGGTCCCGTTTGCCCAACATTGGCAACGCCATCCGAACAAAGTATTACCCGGTTGATGCTGCCAAACCTCGCATTTTTTAAGGCGAGATCATAGCCTATGCGAAGCCCTGCCTCGGCATTCGTTGCGCCCTCCGGTGCGAGCGAATCAATTGCCCTCAAGATTCTCCTGCGCTCTGCGACGCTCGTGTGCGGGAGTAAGACCTTTGCACGAGAACCGTAAATAACGATGCCTACTTCGTCGCTGGGGCGAAGTTGACCGACAAGAAGTCTCAACGATCGCTTCACCAATTCCAACCGATTTTCCATTGCCATCGAACCGGAGACATCAACAACAAAAGTCAATACCGCGTCCTTCCGGTTCTCGATTGGAACGATCCGCCCTTGGATACCGATCCGCAGTAACTGAATCCGATTGCCTTCACCAAACTTGGAGGGCGCGCCTTCAAGATGAATAGCAAACGCTTCATGAAAGGGCGGCTCATAATTGTAATCAAATGCGTTGATAAATTCCTCGACACGCACAGCTTCCGGCGGAGGAAGTAGACCATCTTGCAGGTAGCGCCGTGCAACGGAATAGGAGGCGGTATCTACATCCATACCAAACGTCGAGAAGGGATCGTCCTCCGTATCAATAAACGCATTGGTGCCATAGTCCTTAAAGAATACATCGTCAAAGGCTGCACCGTTGGGGGGATTCAGTCCGTCAGGGAAAGAGCTAGCCGGTGGAGGACCGTAGCCGTAGGCATCATCGTCGTCATTACTATAAGCCGCATCACCGTAGTCATCATCGTCATCATCGTTGCCACCACCACAACCCGTGTAGGCAAGGGCTAAGAGTCCGCACATCGCCAAGGCAGTCAACAATTGACACAGAGATATAAATTTCGCTTTCATTATGGAATAGTCTCCTTTCATTTTAACATGAAGTACCTGAACCTAAGATCTAACACACCATATCACTAAAAAAGTTGCATTAGGATTAGTTAGCCACTTCATCGGAATTATTCAGATTATTTTCAATCGTAATGTTGACTTGACTGATGTCTGTCAAGAAAGGATGGTATCCCAAACATACAACTGCTACTGTTAGCACTGCAACGACTTTAACCCACAATTCTCCTTTCACACCTACTGAAGCACATCACATAACTCCCTTCTAATCGGCTGCTTCTCCTCCAATCACGATGGTAAACTCCCCTCGTGGCGGTGTGGTTTGGAGTTTCTCGATCGCTTCGGTCACCCTACCCCGGAAGACCTCCTCAAACTTTTTCGTCAACTCACGCGCGACGGAAACCTGCCGATCACCAAACACCTCCAGAACATCTTGCAGGAACGCAATCACCCGGTGCGGAGACTCGTAGAAGATGAGGGTTCGTTTCTCCTCACGCAAATCTGTGAGTTGGCGTTTCCGCCTCCCCGACTTCGGCGAAAGGAAGCCTTCAAAGACGAAATTGTGCAGTGGCAATCCTGCAACCGAAGCCGCCGTGATGCAAGCTGAAGGACCGGGAATCGGAATGATAGGGATATCCGCTTCGATGCACTGAGCTAGCAGCCGATACCCCGGATCCGATATTGTCGGTGTGCCGGCATCGGATACCAGTGCGATCGACTCTCCCGCTTTCAAGCGCGTAACCAGTTTTTCGCCCTTTTGGATCTGGTTCCCCTCAAAGTAGCTAGTGATTGGTGTCCGAATCTCGTAATGGGTAAGCAGTCGGCGTGTATGGCGGGTGTCCTCCGCAGCGATCAGATCAACCTCTGTGAGGGTCCGCAATGCGCGAAGCGTGATGTCTTCCAGATTGCCGATCGGCGTGCTCACAATGTATAGGACACCCGCTGTTGATTTGACATCGGTGGATTTTGCCATTTTCACCTAAAAGTCTGCAAAAGAACCGTCGTCCTCGTGCCAGAACATCCCCCGCAACCGGTAGGTTTCGTCCCGAAATGCCTCTATGGCTTCATCTTCCATATCTACACCCAGTCCCGGCCCCGTCGGAAGCTCGATAAATCCGTCCTTCAGGGTCAGTGGTTCGTTAAACAACCCCTGTCCACGATTGTGACCGCCTTCGCAAATGAGTAGGTTAGGTATAGTCGCTATCACGTGCACCGACGCTGCCACCCCGATAGGACCGGCTGCGTTGTGTGGGGCAATCGCCATGTTGTGAATCTCCGCCATCGTCGCAATCTTTTTCAGTTCCATTATCCCGCCGGAGTGCCGAATATCGGGCTGCAGAATGGCGCACATCTCGCGCTCAATTACCTCCCGGAAACTCCACCGTGTCAGGTGCCGTTCCCCTGTCGCAATCGGCACCGTCGTTGACTGTGACAACGCCAACAGCGGTTCGTTGTTCTCTGGATGGCACGGTTCCTCGGCAAATAGTGGTCGTAGCGGTTCCAATTCTCTCACAAAGATCTGCGCCATCGTAGGACTGAAACGGCGATGGAGATCAACAGCGATATCCACCTCGTCGCCTACCGCTTCGCGCACCGCTGCCACACGCGCTACCATCGTATCAATCGCTTTCGGTGTATCCACAAAACGGACAGGACCTTGTGAACCACCCATCTTCACTGCGCTAAAGCCTCTCTCAACAGCAGCCTTAGCGTTCTCCGCGCACTCCTGCGGCGTCGAACCACCCGAAGCCGTATACACACGGACACGGCGACGTACTGACCCACCCAGCAGTTTCCATACGGGCAGCCCCACCGCTTTGCCGAACACATCCCACATCGCCATCTCGATTCCGCTCAAGGCACCAACTAACACCGGCATACTCCGGCTGTAGCTGGATCGGAACATTGCCTGCCAGTGGTCTTCGATCTGCAAGGGGTCCCTGCCCACCAAATACTCCGCCATATCGTCTACTGCTTGTGCAACCGGACGCCAATGTTCGTAGTTCATCGGTTCGCCGAAGCCGACCAATCCCTCGTCGGTGAACATCTTCAAAACCATCGAACGTCCTCGTATCGGAATCGTTTCAAACCCTGTTATCTTCATAGTGTTCTCCTGTGTATGCCCAAAATTGAATGAGAAAAAATCCTGTCCTACATGATAATACATCGGGGATGCGGTGTCAATGACGGAAAGTGTAAAGCCCAAGATTCAACCGTTCTCAGTTTTCGATTGAATGCTTGCCTACAATTAGATATAATATCGTAAGCCATCAGCCGTTAGGAGTTACGCACTTGAGTTTGTAGTAGCGCATTTCTTAATCCCTATTTATCGGGGATTCATTGCGCGTCGCGAGGCTAATAAGTGTGTAGGGAACAACGATCGTTGTTCCTTACTTGCCAATTCATCGCCTATCCCATTGATTCCACAAGATAAGATTAGAGCCTTGACATGAAAAATTCAACCTTTATTACAAAAGTTACCCTAAGAAACTATAAGAGCATTGCTGCGTGTGAGGTGCAGTTGCGCCCATTGATGTTCCTCGTAGGACCCAACGGCGCGGGCAAGAGTAATTTTCTTGATTCGCTGCGATTCGTCGCCGATGCGTTGGATTCATCGCTAGACCACGCCATACGTGATCGAGGGGGAATTGACGATGTCCACTGCCGTTCTAGTGAACGTCCAAAGCATTTCAGTATTCGCCTAGATTTCACCTTGCCTGAAGGTTTCACTGGACACTACGCCTTCCGCATTAATGACCTTACACGTGGCAGGTACAAAGTTCAAACAGAAGAGTGTGTACTTCGGAGTACGCAGCAGCCTACTCAAGAAGATTACTTCTATGTTGAAAATGGCACTGTAACCAAAACAAATATAGAGGTGACACCGGCTGCTACGAAGGATCGACTCTACTTGGTCAATGCGTCCGGGCTGAAAGAATTTCGCCCTGTCTACGAGGCGTTCTCCCGTATGGGATTTTATAGCCTGAGCCTTAATAAAATTAAGGATCTCCAAGCACCCGATCCGGGGGACATGCTTACTCGTGACGGGAGCAACCTTGCAAGTGTTTTTAAGCAACTTTCACCGTCCGCGAAGGAACGCATCAAGGAATATCTCGAGACGATTGTCCCTAGCGTGGATAAGATAGAAGCTAGAAAGTATGGACCTAAAGAAGGGTTAGTGTTCACACAAAAAGCTGCAAAGGTAGAGGTGCCGCAACGATTTCTCGCAAATAATATGTCCGATGGCACCCTCCGCGCGTTGGGAATTCTTGTCGCATTGTTTCAAAAACACCACGATCCAACAAAGCGTGTGCTGCTCGTGGGAATTGAAGAACCAGAGATTGCACTTCACCCGGCGGCGGCAGGGGTGTTTCTCGATGCACTCCGGGACGCTGCCGACAAGACGCAGATTATCATCACCAGTCACAGTCCAGATCTCCTCGATGATAAGGACCTTAACCCTGAGTCAATTCTTGCAGTCGAAGCGCCTGACAGCACCACCACAATTGCCAGTGTGGATGAAGCAAGTAGGTCTGCTGTGCGTGATCGACTGTATACAGCAGGCGAACTTCTACGGCTCAATCAGTTGCAACCCGACCTAGCATCTGTCAACGCTGAAGAAGAAAAATAACGTTGTTTGTTCAATTTTAAAATCAGCAAATTCTAAGTCAAACTAGTGCTCTGTCAGATAAATCGTGATAAACCACCCACTGCTCGGCTTGGATAGCCATATCCAAGCCATCTTTGCGGGGAGCAGTAGATTTGTCAATCGACCGGCAAGCGAGGCTGCCATAATTTACCTGACGCAGTACTAGGAAGAAGGGAAAACGTGGATGACAATCCAAATCGGTTGCATCGTCGAAGGAAAGGGCGAAGAGGAGGCTGTGCCAATCCTGATTCGACGCGTTGCTGCGAGTCTTTATCCAGAATTGCCGATTGGCAAGCTGCCCCTTATCCGCGTTTCCAGAAGCAAAATTATTCAGGAGGATGAACTTGAACGAGTGGTTGAATACTTAGCTCGAAAGATTCGTGGACGAGGCGCCATATTTGTCCTTCTCGACAGCGATGATGACTGCCCGGCGCAACTGGGACCAGAACTACTTTGTCGCGCGCGACAAGCTCGTAGCGACCTACCAATTGCCGTAGTCTTGGCAAAACACGAATTTGAAGCATGGTTTCTTGCAGCAGCCGAGTCCCTTCAGGGACAAAGAGGGCTAAGAAATGATTTTCTACCCCTGAACGATCCGGAGGGAATCCGTGGTGCAAAGGGGTGGTTGAGGCAGCAGCTGGAAAGCGGCGAAGCGTATCGTGAAACGGTTGACCAACCCGCGCTCACAGCCCGCTTTGACCTTGACCAAGCGCGTCAAGCAGATTCGTTTGATAAATGCTACCGGGATATCGTTCGCCTCCTCAACGAATTGCGACAAACAAACGACACATAACTTGCAAGGTGGGTTTAAGGTTTTGTCATGATCGCAGAGATTCAAAACACAATTGCAGCAGAGAAGGACGAAATTCGCCGGAGATACAGGGCAGAGATAAAAGGAATCTTCGGTTCGTATGCACGGGGTGATTTTCATGCGGACAGTGACCTCGATCTCTTAGTGGACTTTGATGAGGGTGCTAATCTGTTCGATCTTGTTGGGCTCCAACAGTTTTTGGAGGAGAAGTTGGACTGTAAGGTGGATCTGGTGTCGCGTCGTTCACTCCGTACGGAACTTCGCACCTCCATCTTAAACGAAATGATAAGCCTATGAGAGATCATCGACTTTATTTGAGGGCATCTTCGCAGCAATGGTTGCTATTCAAGAATTTATTGAGAAAATGAATTTTGAGACATTTGGAAGAGGACATAGTAGATGGATAAGATCGCATGGCATGAACATTATGTGTTGAGAGATTGATTTCGATAAATGCTACCGGGATATTGTTCGCCTCCTCAACGAACTGCGCGATTTATCACCCGTAGTCGAAAAAGGGATTCAACCGGATGAATAATGAACTCATTTCAACAATGACAGAACGCATTGTACGGGGCTTTCACCCCGTGCAGATTATTCTGTTCGGCTCACATGCTCGTGGGGAAGCTCACCCACAAAGCGATGTAGATCTGCTTGTAGTCTTCTCTGAACTCGCCGATAAGCGTAAAACTGCCGTTGACATCCGACGTGCCCTTGCTGACCTACCTGCGGCTAAAGATATTCTCGTAACAACACCTGAAGAATTGGCACGTCATCGCGATCTGGTTGGGACAGCCCTACGTGCGACCCAACGAGAAGGAGAGATACTTTATGAACGCAACTGACCGACTTGCAGAAATGAATGGGAGAAAATTGCATCACACCATCAACCTTAATTCAATGCGAGAATCGCAAGATGCTCAAGAGGCTATAGAGGAAGCGGTTCCACATCTCACTAGTTTTCCCAATGCAAGTTTTGATGATAGAGATCCAAGCCGCTTCTTCAGATAGTGTAACCAATAGTATCGTTCGCACCGGAATAGCGAATTGTTAAACACTTAGGCCACGTCATAGGAACTTGAAGGGAAATAGCGAAAGAAAATCATGAATACCACTGCCAAGATCAACACTATTATAAAATCATTGGAGAACATAGATTCTGCATCATTACACGGTCTTTGTGACGCTTTGATTTCCGCCGGTGCTCTTATACCAGAGCTGAAAAACAGACCGATCAATCCAACTGGCTGGAATCCCTCGAAGCATCATACAATTCCTTCGCCGGCAGATAGTATTATTCAATTGGAAGAAGGTCTGTGCGTTTTGGAGTATAGCGGAGAGGAAAAGTGGGGCAATAAACTCAAGCGTGACGTAAGATCGATTAAACAGTGGGCGGAAAGGGAGTCTCACAAACTAGCTCGATTTATTTTTATCACAACAAGAGACATTGGAAATAAGAGGATAAATAGCGAGAATCAACAGAAATTGTTTCCTGAAGAATTTATCAAAGAGGAATTATCTCAACCCAATATTCAAGCAGCCGTCTTTGGTCAAAAACAACTACTCAATGTGCTAATGAATCGTAATTATTTTCCTATCAGGAGACGCTGCCTGAACATTGCCGACGACTATTTTCAATCTCTCAAATCTTTTGAACTGTACCACGCTAAACAAGCTAAGGCCCGTCACATATATCTCGAAAAATTTGTCGAAAGCCCCTTGAGGCAAACAAGTATTAACGTAATTAAGGATTTCACCAAGAAACCTGATGTAAGGGTTCTACTCGTTCATTCTCAAGGAGGCATTGGCAAAACACGGTTCGTGGTAGAATCCCTTAAACGGACAGAGGAAGAAACTGCTGTTTCAAGCACCGATATATTATTCAACCAAAGACAAAAGTATGTGAATCTTGATGAGATCATGTCTGAAATCTTTGAGGAGCAGGAAAGTCTGATTGTGCTCGACGATGCACACCTCATTGATAATCTGACGGACTTTGCAAGAATTCTGTCAGAACAGCAGCACACGAAGATCATTCTGATCACTCGCTCAACGGCAAAAGAATCGGTCAAGCAAGAAATTGGTTATCCTGTAGAAGAAGTGGAACTGCCTTCTCTCGATAAGGAGTCTTCAATCGAATTGTTAAAAGGCAATTTGGAAAAACCACTTAGAGATGAATATCTGAAATGCGCTGCTCGCATTTGTGAGGGCAACCCGCTTCTCATCGGTCTCACTGCGTACCTAATCAATCATAATATGATTCAATCGTTTGCAGATCTTAAAACAAATGACTTAGTTAGAAATTACTTACGGACAATCCTCAACGAATCAGGAGGAGACAATCAGGTTGATGCTGACCGTCATGAAGCATATTTGGCATTACTATTCCTCTTGAGGCCCTTCTCTGTTAATGACACGCAAACTATATCACTTATAAGTTTACTTGTGGATATTGATGAAATCCAAGCAAGATATCTCCTCAGAATTTTTGAACAGTACAATATATTAGAAAAACACGGAGATATGCTATGGTTGTATCCGGATTTATTAGGAGAATATCTGGTCGAGACAACCTTTTTCTCAGATATTCCAATTCTCAACTTTGACGATGTACTTCGTCGTATACCATCATCGCATATGAAGAGTGTTTTCGCAACTCTGCGTGAATTAAACAGTAGCAAAGCAAATTCGTTTCTCAAAAAATGGGCTAATAATCTATCAAATGAACTTGAATCTCAGGACACTAGGCAACTTTTTGATAGCCTTGAGTTATTAAAAATTATTGTTCCAACAGTAACCGATCAAGCACTCCAGATTATTGATTTTCTTCTTAAACCAGAGAACGAAAAACCACCCGTCACAAATGAAGATTTGGGGATACCTGCAACACGAGAGTATCAGGAGATTCTACAGCAGTGTTTAACAATTTTAGAAAATCCCTCACTGAGATACTTTAATTTTGAGAGCTCTTTGGAGCGGTTCCTTGAAATCTATTTCTATAAGCCAGAAAATGAAGAATATTCGGCATTGCGCCAAGCGGCATTTGAGGCTATTACCAAGACGGTCTCCTACAATTTGGATATTTGGGAGTATGATCAAACTTATTCAATACAGAAACGAATATTTGAAAAAGTTAGGGATTGGAAACAGGAAAACTTACAAAAAAACTTCACCCTTATTCTCGGCGTGTGCGAAGAACTGTTAGAAACACAGATAAAGAATGAATATGCCGATTCTGAAGGGATTAGCTGGTCGTTTTGGACTGTGGTAGTTACTGAAGATTTAGTCCGTCTAAGGCAAGATGTAATCTCCTTGCTTCAGTCAATATTTGATGAAACCCAAGAGACAAATCAGCAAATTGAAGTTGTTAAAGTCTTAGCTTGTGCAACACAGTATCCGCCACAAATGCAGGAAGATTTGCACGCAATGATTCAAGAGAACACCGAGACCCTTCTTGATTTTTACCTTGCACTTGCTAATCGTATTTCGCTTCCTGAAGCAGAAGTTTTTCACGAAATTGAACAACAAGCGGTTAACCTTAAAACCTGGCACGCAGAATATGTCGAAGTTATTGACCAGCTACTATCTGTGCTGCAATCCCACGAGGACTACCAACTATACAGAACGCTAATGGGAGATCATTCACTGTTTTGGGAAAATGGAGACAAGAGTTACGAACAGGTCCAAACGGAAAGACATGCGAAAATCAGAGAAATAGTACATGTAATCACAGATGAAAATCTCAGTGAGTGGTTAGAACAACTTAATAAGATCGCAGAAACCACTTCGCAGAAGCCCAACGACTACCCCTCACTTTTTTGCCGCCTCCTAACTGAAATTGGCAAGGAAAAACCTCATATTGCTAAAGCACTGATTGACCAAAGCTTGTTTGAGAATAGTGCTCTGAAAAGGTTTGTTGCTGAATTCTTAAGGGGCATCAGGGGGTCAACACACTCAGATATTGCGGACAACTATGTCAGGGAATGGTTGTCGGGGAAAGATCAAGCGTTAATCTTGGAAATTCCGAAAACTTATTGGGGGGTTGATGAAAAGTTTGTACATGCTGGAGATGTGGAAATCTTTGACACCTTATTAAATTGCATAATAAGAGATCAAGAACAAAGGCGGGAACTCGATAGACATATCATGTCTAACATTGAATGGGTTTATAACGAGCATCCAGCAAAGGGAACTGAAATTATCTGCCAGCTCTTTGCGAGGGGAGATCAAGATTGCATTAATCGTTACATATATCAACTGTGGCAGTCAAGAGAACAGATTGACTTGGACCAATGGGACTTAGAGGCTTTCGAGAAAATCCTTCAAAAATTAGTGGACATGCCTATTTTGAATGGCAGTGCCATCAATATCTTAGCCCAGTATGCCCAAAAGGATCCATTTGGACTTATTAGATTTTTTGAACACCGGGTAGAAAAGAAGAAAAAAATGAAACGGGATGGTTCCTTCAACTATCGAGTTATTCCCTACCACCCTGATGAAGTTGCTAAAATGTATCAAGACCATCCACAGTATTCAGAAATTGTCAGTCAAATAATAGGTTGGTTTCAAAAAAACGACTATTATTATGAATGGGCAGCAGCAGATTTAATTTCAGGTATTTCATCTCAACTCGACGGTGCTCTTAAGCAGATGCTTTTGAATCTCGTAAGAAGTGGTAGCGAGGAAAATATACGGAGGGTCGTAGAGATATTGAAAAAGTTTCCTGAAGATTCACATTCAGATGATCTTTGCAAAGAAGCAGTAAAGCATTCCAAAGGAAAAAGGGAGCTTGAAAAGCACATTAGCTTTATGATTGTCCACCGTCAACGCGGCTCAAGTGGAATTCGTGGACTCGTTAAAGTCTTCCAACGCCTGAAGGAAAAACTGGAGGCATGGCTTGAAGATGACAACCAATATATTCGCGATTTTGCACAAAGGACTATCAAGATTGTAGAAAGCCGAATTGAGGATGAGGAAAAGCAAGCCGCGGAGACGGAGATTCAAATGAGAAAAGGACTGCTGTAGCCTCCTTGAAGGAGGACGCAAAAGGAACATCGAACTTGTAAAGGAGAGTTCTGATGCCGCTTGAAATCCGAACTGATTGGGATTTAAGGCGATGCCAAGTATGCTACACTCTTATAGAGTACGCCGGTAGACTATAGAAACCGTAGATTAAGCCCCACATAGGGGAATCGCATATAAAAAATAGTGTTTGACAATGGGGTAAATTGAGGTAATGTATAAGGTATCCTCAAAGCAAAGGAGTCGCAGACATGTCTGATAAATCCATTACTTCAATTGAATCCCATTTTTCCGAATTACCCGACCCTCGAACAGATAAGAGTCGGATACGTCATAAACTGCTGGATATGGTTGTGATAGCCATCTGTGCGGTCATCTGTGGTGCCGATAGCTGGGTGGCGGTTGAATCGTTTGGTCATGCGAAATCGCAGTGGCTGTCTAAGGTATTGAAATTAGCTCACGGTATCCCATCGCACGACACCTTTAGTCGGGTGTTTGGTTTACTTGACTCGGTTCAGTTTGAGCACTGTTTCATCAATTGGCTAAAACAGGTTATACAAGTGACAGACGGTCAAGTGGTTGCTGTTGATGGTAAACACCTACGTCGGTCTTATGATACTGCGACCGACCAAAGTGCGATTCGGCTTGTCAGTGCGTGGGCGTCCTCCCAATCGGTGACATTGGGACAACTGAAAGTCGCTGACCATTCCAATGAGATACCCGCCATACCGCAACTGCTGGAGTTGTTGACGCTCTCAGGTTGTATTGTGACCACCGATGCAATGGGGTGTCACCCACAGATTGCTCAACAGATCGTCGATGGTGATGCGGATTATGTGCTCGCATTGAAAGCGAATCAAGGGCAACTGTACGAAGATGCCGAACTGTTGTTTGATGGCATTGCCGATAATCGGTTACCCGATGTGCAGACCAACACTGCTCAGACCGTTGATGGCGACCATGGTCGGATTGAGACCCGAACCGCTATCAGCGTTTCTGACCCGGCTTTGATTGAACCCCTCAGAGGCAGTCAAACCTTTGCCAATCTCAGTTCAGTGGTTAAAGTCACTGCCGAGCGGGAACATAATGGACAGACGACGGTGAAATCCCGATATTATATCTCCTCGTTATCGACAGATGCCACCCAATTGCTTGCGGCTATCCGAACCCATTGGTCGATTGAAAACTGTTGTCATTGGGTGTTAGATGTTGCTTTTGATGAAGATGGGTGTCGCATTCGCAAAGAAAATGGCAGTCAAAACTTCGCCATACTCCGGCGGATTGCACTCAACCTGCTCAAGGGAGAAAAATCAGCCAAGGTCGGGGTTGCCACCAAGCGATTGAAAGCCGCGTGGGACACCGACTACTTAACGACTGTTTTGGCTACACTATTCTAAAAACTCACATGCGATTGCCCTAAAGCCCCACATCAAAACCCTTGACAAATTTACGGTTTCATGCCATAATCCCTATCACCACCACGTTTCAAAATTGCCACCGCCTTCAACCGAATAAGGAGGAATTGAAGATGAGCACCGATCAATCCACAGCGAAACCCTATCGCGCCACCGCCTTTGCCGATTTCAATCCCGAACTTGCAGCGCCCGGAGCTACACCAGAACGGTTAGAACACCTGAAAGAACATGGTTTCCTCATCATCAACGATTTTGAAGATAGCCCGTGGATCCCGATCCTGCGCGAAGCGGGTCGCCGCGTGACAGAGGCGTGTGCCCCTGACAACGGCTACAGCAAGATCGACTGTTCAAAAGCCTACGTGCACCGCACAGGTGACGATGAACCGTGGGCGATTCGAGGACTTATCCATCCTGCCTTCAAAGAACCCAGCTTTGCCGAATTCCACGGCTCTCCAGAATTCCTTAACTTCGTCGCCTCATGGTGTAACGGACTTGGGCCTGAAGATATGGTGATGGGTGGAATGCTGCTCTGGTGCAACCCAAAATTGCGTGAAAACGGACCGAGTTGGCACCGAGACGTGACATGGTGGGGCACCGGAGCAGGCTATTTCGCTCAGCGTGAAGTCCGCGGCGAGGGACCTGAGGCGTATACCGAAGAGATCGAAAGAATCCGTTGGAAGGAGATCCAAGAAAACAACGAGAAGTCTGTCACGGAACGGAACGGTGTGAGCATGTTCTTGGCACTGGTGGACGACGAATGCCATGAGCTGATACCCGGCAGCCACAAACGATGGCGCACGCCGTATGAACACGATGTCCTCCTACCCCAAGCGATGAAGGACGCAGGCGTGCCGCACACACCGAGTTGGAACGGTAAAGACCCGTTGCCGGGTCAAGTTGCGATCCGCCTCAAGCCGGGGCAAGCGCTCATCCGTAACGGCGCGACGATTCACACAGGGCACGCCGTCCCTGAACGTGAACGGAACACGTTGTCAATTGGTTGGTCGAAATGGTCGGGCGAGTCCCCAGAAGAGCCATCGGTGGCGGACGTACGAAATGCGTGGCAACTCGATCCTGCGGTGCGCGACGCGTTGCCGCACGAGTGGATGAAGACTACATGGGACCGTTGGGCTGTAACACAGAAGTTGGGTGACACGCTTGAGGATCGGTATCCGGGGTTTGATATCAATCGGATCAAAGCCGGTGAGGTTATCGGTTGGCGCACCGAGTTGGAACGCCAAGCCGCGGCGGCGGGCGAAGCGTGGGAACCCTTCCAAACCGCGAAATAAAAACTCAGAGGCTCATATAAAAAGAAAGTGCAAAGCACGGGGAGAAACCGAGTTTTTTCGGCAAAACTCGGTTTCTGTTGCACCATTTCTTAACATGGGCGAACTTAGAAATGTAATCCTAAAGGTTGCCTCCACGTTTTATCTATCGATGGAGGAAAACACTATGAAAATTCTCATTAGCGGCGCAACGGGCCTCATTGGATCTGCACTGGTTACGCTGCTCACCGATGCGGGACATGATGTCGTCCGGTTGGTCAGATCCGCACCGAAATCGGATGGGTCGGAAGTCCACTGGGATCCAGAATCAGAACGCATTGATACCGTCGGTCTCGAAGGAATGGATGCGGTGGTCCATCTCGCCGGGGAGAACATCGGTTCAGGTAGGTGGACCCGTGACAAAAAGGCACGAATCTTTGACAGCCGCGTCAAGGGAACCCGGTTACTCTGCGAATCGCTCGCCAATCTCAACCATCCACCGCAGGTACTGGTCTCCGCATCGGCTATCGGCTACTACGGCAGTCGCGGGACAGAAGCCATGAATGAGGAAAGTGAGTCGGGGGCAGGTTTCTTAGCAGACGTGTGCAGAGAGTGGGAAATCGCCACAGAGTTCATCGGTCAGACCGAAATCCGTGTCGTCAACCTCCGAATGGGCATCGTCCTGAGTCTGGCAGGGGGACCGTTGCAAAAGATGCTGCCGCCCTTCAAAATGGGAGTTGGGGGAACATTGGGCAATGGACGGCAGTATATGAGTTGGATCACACTGGAGGACGCAGTCGGTGCTATCCATCACACGCTGGTCACGGATAGTTTGCAGGGACCAGTGAACAATGTCGCTCCCCACCCAATCACCAACCGCGAGTTTACGAAAGCGCTAGGACGCGTTTTGAGGCGTCCAACCCTGTTTCCCTTGCCGAGTTTCGGGCTACGCATTATGTTTGGTAGGGAGATGGCGAATGAACTCTTTCTTTCAAGCACCCGTGTAGAACCTACCCGTCTCTCAGAAACCGGCTATACGTTTCAGTATCCCGAACTTGAGGGCGCATTGCGGCACGTTCTCGGCTAATCCGCAACCTGTAAAAGGAACGATAATCCAGCACTATCCCCTACCTTGAGGATCATCTTTCCCACCACCGACTGCCATGATTGCCGATGTTTGCTGCTGCGTACGGACAAGGTTATAAAAAATTCCCTTCCGATCCATCAGTTCTTCGTGTGTACCGACCTCCGCAACCTTACCGTCGTCCAATACAATTAGCCGATCCGCGTTGCGCAGGGTGGAGAGCCTGTGCGCAATGGCAAAGGTTGTTCGTCCTTTGACCAACCGGGCGATGGCTGCCTGAATCTTTTTCTCCGTAGCGCTGTCAAGAGAAGAGGTCGCCTCATCGAGGATCAGGATCTTCGGGTCGTGCAGAATCGCCCGTGCGATGGCGATTCGTTGCTTTTCGCCGCCGGAGAGTTGTCCCCCGCGCTCCCCCACCTTCATGTCGTACCCATCCGGTTTGGCAGCGATGAACTCATGCGCTTCTGCTGCAACCGCTGCGTCAATGATCTCATCTAAGGTCGCTCCCGGCTTACCGTAACCGATGTTTTCGGCGATGGTGCCATCAAAGAGGAAAACGTCTTGATGAACCATGCCGATATGGCGGCGTAGATCCTCCAAATCAATCTTCCGGATATCCACACCATCAATATCGACGCTTCCACGATTCACATCGTAGAACCGACAAATCAGGTTGATCATGGTGCTTTTTCCCACGCCAGATTTGCCCACCAAACCGATCATCTCTCCCGGTTTTACATCAATGTTAATCTCGTTGAGCACCGGTTTGCCCGGATCATAACCGAATGTAACGTTCCTAAAAGCCACCCGTCCTTCTACTTTGGGGATGGAAATCGCCTCCGAATCATCAAACGATTCAGACCGTGTGTCAAGAATCTCGAAAATCCGCTCGGCACCGGCGAATGCACGGCTTATTAGGTTATTGACTTGACCGAAAAAGTGCAGAGGACGATAGAGTTGCCAGAGATAACGTGTAAGCGCAAAGAGTGTGCCGTATGTTAGTTGCTCGCGTATAATATCCATTCCGCCAAAGTACCAGACGAAAAACATGCCAAAACTGATAACGCAATTCATAACAGCGAAGAAGACACGCCAGCTTCGTTCACCGGTCACACTCACCGACCGCAGTTCCTCATTGCGCGTATCGAAGCGCACCGCCTCCCTTGCCTCCTGTGCAAAGGCTTTTACGACACGGATACCGGAGATAGACTCATTGAGATGCGAGGACAGTTGTGACCACTTGGCATGCCAACGGGGCCAGATACGCCGCATCCGCTCCCACATCACCAAGCCACCCAGCACGAGGAATGGCGCGGGCATTAACGCATAGAGTGTCAATTTCCAGCTTAGAGAGAGACACATTACAAGCGTGCCTACCAACATCAGTACGTTGCTCAACATGAAGGGTAGACCGAAAACCAAAAACATCTCCAGTCGATCTGCATCATTGGTAAATCTAGAGATTAGATTACCTAGCTGCCGTTTACCATAAAATCGCAGCGGCATGTACTGAACGTGCTGAAAGAGCTGCCCCCGGATATCTTTGCAGGTCCGGCTGGAGATATGGGCTCTTAGTAAACCACCGCTGATCTCACACAAAAAGGTCGCGAAGAGGAGGCCAAATAAGCCCGCTACGTACGGCTGCAGCATCTCAAAGCCTGCTCTGGTTGTGAGAACAGAGGCCGCCAACGGTTCGAGAACCTGGTCGATCATGCTTCGAAGAATCAGCGGTGAGATTAGGCTAAGTAAAGGGCTTACTGCCGCAAAGATCATGAGGATGACAACCTGGCCCCGGTGCGGAGCCAAGTAACTAATGATTCGCTTGAGTGTATCCCATGTCTTCACACAAGCTAGGCAGACACCGTCTTTTTCCGGAAGCAAACGGCCACACGTGTCGCACCGCGAGCGCTCTATCTCCGTCGGCAGCGTAGGCGCTTCCCCCTTGGTGAGCTGTTTGATGGCTTCAGCGACCTCAGCGAACTTGGGACTCAACGAATTGGAATAGTATAGACAGGTGGGTTCACCCTCTCCGTGTTCTACCTCTAGACGACCGGCACCGACCAACTCCTCGATATTCGTTTCTGTGATGACTTTGAGCGGCACCTCCACAACGCCGTCGGCTCCCTCTATAGGGATAACGAACAAGCGTTCGTCGGTTACCACCAGCCACTGTTCCCCAAAAGAACCGTCGTCAATTAGATCGGTAGCAACTTGAATATGTGTCTGTTCTTCCGGGGGTTTTATATTTTGGAGTTTGGTGTCTACCTCAGGAGGCAGCGTTTCGAGAAACGGTTTCATCCTTGTATGCAATCTCCCCTAAGGGTGGAGGGTGCTGTGTAACTTATGCAAAGTGACATCCAAATTTCTCACATCTAGAGATAATCGAGAAAGCCGAGTTCCCGCTCCCGATCAATCCAGCGCTGACGTTTTTCGCTGCCTTGATGATTCGCAGCCCAATAGCCCATGATGTCCCGGTGCGTCTCAAATGGCAGCCCAGAATTATTCGGTTCTTTCACACTGTTAGAGGCTCGCTTGCGGGTTGCAGCTTCCTCTTCGGGACCTTCAGGATTCTTATAGTAAACCACTGTACACATCCGGCGGTCAATCGCACCGCCCCAACTCGCATGCCAACAACGCACGTCAAAGGCGACCACATCGCCCGGTTCCGATTCACAGATGTAGGCTGGGACCTCGCAAATTTCGAGTTCATAGCTGTCTAGATTGTTTCGCAGTTCGCTGTGTAGCGGGTTCTTGTGTGATCCCGGAATCAGTCGCAATGCGCCGGTATCTGCTCCAACAGGTTCAAGGTAGTAAGCAAATTTAACACCGTAGCAATCCTCAGTCGGATCCACATAGTGGTCGGGATGCCAGCGCGTGTGACCGACATAGCGATTAGCGTCAGAAACGATTCCAAGCGCATCTTCACCATACAACTGCTCTGTCGGCTCGCAAAAGCGCGGATCTTCAAGCAAACCTCCGAAGAATGGGGTCTCAGGTCCCATGGTCCGTACCCAATGCCTATAGGTGCCATCAAATGGCGCGTGGCGGTAGGCGGAGGTTAAGGCGTGTTCAAACTCAGCGTTGATGGTTTTCATTTCCGCCGGGCTAAACAACTGACGGAAGATTAGGAATCCGAAGGTATTAAAGTGATTCACCTGTTGCTCTGTGAGCATAATATACCTCCTGTGTCTAGGTTTTTGAGGCAGTGTTCAGATTGGAAACGTAACACAATCCATAGTCCTTGAATGCTTGCGGGTTTTGTCCTTGCCGGCACCGCCAACATCTATCACGCCGTTGTCTCAACTTGAGGTGAGTCTAGATAACCCAATGCCCCCATCCGATCTATCCAGTGCTGACGCTTGGGACTTTTTCGCGGATTTTCGAGCCAGTGCGGATGGTATTCGGGTCCCGGCGTATCAAAGGTATTCCGAGCGAGTGTCGCCCGGAGTTGGACATTTCCCACCGCCGCTTTGCGGGTTGCTATCTCCTCTTCAGGGGTGTGAGGGTTCTTGATAAAAATAACAGAAACCATCCGCCGATCTGTCGAACCACCCCAACTAGCATGCCAGAGGTGAAAGTCGAAGGCGACCACATCACCCGGCTCCGTCTCACAACTATAAGCTGGAACAGCACAGACATCGTGTGGGGATTCGCCTATATTCTGGTGAACTTCATCGTGGAAGGGTCTCCGGTGCGATCCCGGAATGAACCTGAGTGCGCCATCGACCGCACGCAACGGTTGCAGATAGAAGGCAAATTTGAAACCGTGTAGATGGAAGTCATCGGCGTCGGGATGCCAATGCGTATTGTTCACATAACTGCCAGCGTTGCAAGAGAGTCCAACCGCATCCTCTCCGTACAGTTGTTCCGCTGTACCGCAGATGCGTGGGTCCTCCGGCAACCCAGCAAGGAAGGGTGTCTCAGGTCCCAAATTGGGCCAACTCATATATGCAGCATCATCATCGGGTGACGTATACCGTTTCGTACCCGAGAGTCTCAACTCAACCTCAGCGTTGATGGTTTTCAGTTCGTCCGGATTCAACAACTGCCGGAAGATCACGAATCCGTAGGTATTAAAATGACTGACCTGTTGCTCTGTGAGCATGGTGTGCCTCCTATACCGTAAGGTTTTTGCTTATCCCTTCTTCCGTTCCACTTGCCGGGATGCCGCGCTGAATCTTCAAAACGTTGGCTCAATTCAAACCACAATATTCGCCAGTCGATTGGGAACAACGATGAACTTCCTCACCGTCTTGCCTGCAACATGCTTCTGGATGCGTTCATCTGCGAGGGCAGCTTCCTCAACCTCCTCATTACTTGCATCAACAGCAAGCTGGATTCGACTGCGTAATTTTCCGTTGACTTGGACGACGATGGTGACCTCTTCACGCTTGAGGACTTCTGGATCGTGGGTGGGCCAAGTTGCGTGAGCGATTAACTCAGTTTCCCCGAACCGCTCCCAAATCTCTTCGGCGATGTGCGGCGCGTAGGGAGCAAGCAGCCGCAGGAAGGTTTTCATTGTTTCTTTCGGCACCGTTGTCGCTTGTGTCGCCGCATTGACAAATACCATCATATGACTGATAGCGGTATTCATTTTGTCAATCGATTCCGTATCTTCGGTGACATCCTTGATAGTCTGATTTACCACCTTCCACAGCTCCGGGTCGCTATCAACAGGTACATTGGTCAGCTTACTGCTCGGCTCGCCGGTATCCTCATCAATTGCTATACGCCACACCCGCTGCAGAAATCGATAAACGCCCTCCACACCGCGCGTCTGCCACGGTGCACTGACGCTCAGGGGACCAATAAAGAGTTCATAGAGACGCAGGGCATCCGCGCCATACGCGTCAATGACCTCCTCCGGCGTTACGACATTGAAACGAGATTTGGACATCTTTTCGATCTGCGTGTTCGTCCGGGCTCCCGACTCCTTGACAAACCATTCTCCATCCCGCCCTTCTACCTCACTCGGAGAATAATATTTGCCATTATCATCCTGATAGGAATAGGCAAGGATCATGCCCTGATTGAAGAGTTTTTGGAACGGCTCTTTCGTGGAAACCAGACCACAATCGTACAGCACCTTGTGCCAAAAGCGTGCATAGAGCAGATGTAGGACAGCGTGTTCCGCCCCACCGACATAAAGATCCACCGGCATCCAGTAACGCTCCGCCTCGGCAGACCACGCTTCGGTGATATTGTGCGCGTCCATATACCGTAGATAATACCAGCAAGATCCCGCCCACTGGGGCATTGTGTTTGTTTCCCGTATCCCTTTCCGTCCGTCCGGTAGTGTGATCATCAGCCAGTCATCCGAGGCACGCGCAAGGGGCGGTTTGCCATCAGGAGTCGGTTTATATTCGTCAATAGGCGGTAATTCCACAGGAAGTTCGCTCTCAGGTACAGACATAATCGTCCCATCTTCCAACTGCACAGTCGGGAAGGGTTCTCCCCAATAACGTTGACGGGAAAAAAGCCAATCGCGTAAGCGGTACTGTACCTGCGCTTTCCCTGTCCCTTTACTTTCAAGCCATGCAGTCATCCGCTCTTTTGAATCCTGAATATTAAGCCCATTCAGGAAATCGCTATTAATCGATGGACCGTCGCCGAGATAGGGTTCGTCTCCGTGATCACTCGGTGGCTGTACTGTGCGAATGATTGGCAGATCGAATGTCTTGGCGAATTCCCAGTCGCGATCATCCTCCGCAGGCACTGCCATGATCGCCCCCGTACCATACCCCATCAGTACGTAATCGGCAACCCAAATTGGGATCGCTTTGTCATTGGCGGGATTAATCGCGTAAGCACCCGTAAAAACGCCTGTCTTCTCTTTAGCGAGATCCGTCCGCTGCAGATCGGTTTTGTTCCTCGCCTCATCAACGTAAGCCTGCACCTCTGACCTGTGCTCGTCCGTCGTGATCTGTTCAACTAGCAGATGCTCCGGTGCAAAGACGCAGTACGTCGCGCCGAACAGTGTATCCGGTCGGGTTGTGAAAACGGTGAATGAAGCGTCCGTGTCTTTGATTGCAAAATCTACGTCTACCCCCACCGACTTTCCGATCCAATTCCGCTGCATCTCCTTGATGCCTTCGGGCCAGTCCACATCTTCAATATCCTCTAGCAGCCGATCGGCATACGCAGTAATCTTCAGCATCCACTGTCGCATCAACCGCCGCTCAACCGGATCGCCGGTTTCGACGTACTTTCCGTCCTTAACCTCTTCGTTAGAAAGAACAGTCCCTAGTGCCGGACACCAGTTGACAGGCACATCGGCGAGGTATGCTAACCCCTTCTCATGGAGCTTGAGGAAAATCCATTGCGTCCATTTGTAGTAATCCGGTGATGAAGTGCTTATCTCCCTATCCCAATCATATGAGAAACCGATCTGTTTAATCTGCTGACGAAATTTGTCGATGTTGCGTTCCGTGACGATCGCAGGATGGATGTTCTCTCGCTCGGCGGTGCGTTCGATGGTTAGCCCAAACGAATCCCAACCCATTGGATGCAGTACATTATAGCCCTGCATACGTCTCATACGCGCCAATACATCGGTAGCTGTGTAGCCTTCGGGATGTCCAATATGAAGTCCTGCGCCGGAGGTGTAAGGAAACATATCGAGGATATAATACTTCGGTTTTCCTTCCCATGCCTTGGGGTCGTCCGGCGTACGAAACGTCTTACGCTCCTCCCAAATATTTTGCCATTTTGGTTCAATGGCTGCAGGGTCATAAGTATGTTTTTGCATCTAAAATCTCCTCAAGTTGTTTTATGTATAATACAGGTATTTCTTGGAGCACAATATTTTTACACTGTTCTATTTCGGTTCAAATTCATTTTGTTAAATTATACTGAACTAATTGATAAAATGCAACGCCGTCTCTCCTAGAAATTTACACAAGCACTAGGAAATCAATAGGCATCATCCATAACTTTCCAAATGCAACTGATAAGATAAATAAAAAGCCCACCATCGAAAGCGGCTCGATGATGGGCTGTTAGTCAAGGGATTACAAGTAAGTCTGCTTGTATATTAATTCGGTGCACTACCGCCCACCACACGCAGCAAGATCAAAGCGAGACGCAATCGTAGCGAGGTCAGATTGAGAAACCCATTAATCCGAGAAGAGAAACGATTGTTGATAAGCTGTGGAGGGCACATTATTTAATCCCCTTAGTATCCTGCTGTAGATGGCAGTCAACACTTAAACAATGGTTGAGTACGAACAATATGTGTAACTGTAACACATCCACTCCGTAGAAGTCAAGTCTCAATTAACCCGTTAGCGGGTCAGGGATTGGAAAACTCAATTTTCAGACGATAATGTTCAATTCGCGTAATATCTACGCTTGGAGCAGCTCTATACTCACACCGTCAGGACCATTAAGATAGGCGATGCTACCGTCCCAAGTGCGTCCAATGGAGTCATCGGGTTCGATGGAGAAGGTGGCTCCTTTTTCCTTGAGACTGTTGCAAAAATCGGTGAGGTCTCCGTGCACACAGAAGGCAAAATGATCCATGCCCCACTCATCGTGACTTGCAAAATCGCCGAAGGATTGTATAATGTTTGTCCTATCCGGATTCTCGCCCGGTCTCCGTCCACGGATAAGGATGGTTATCCCCTCGAAAACAACGGCGATTTGGGGGGCACCACGGAGTTCATAACTCTCGGTGATTTTGCCTCCCAGCATATCCGCGTACCAAGCGGCAGACGACTGCGGGTCTTCACTAATGATGTGGATGTGCTCAAAGACGAGCCTAGCATCAGCCATAACGGTTTTCCTTTTCTGATTCTCCTATCCTCAATCCAATTAGGCACTTCACATGCTCCCATTCGCTCGGATTGGATTGAAAGAGTTACGTCAGGTTTCTGACCGAACGGTCAGAAATCGCCTTCTCACCCAAATGCTCCCGCATCCATTCACGAAGCGGCACGTCTTCGTCTCTCGGCGACGTTAGGCCGAGGTTGCCAGTTTTCGATCCGAGCAATTGACGCCGAATCGGATCACACCGATCCATGTAGTGAGAGACGGTCATCGCATCTCTCGGATGGAACCATCGATGGCTGTACCCAACGAACAGCACTTTTCGCGTAATATCTGAGAAATTCCATCCACCCGCATGCCAAATCCGGCGATCAAAGATGACAGCGGTGCCAGCAGGCACACGAACCTCAAGCGCGTCCGTCGGATTTGAAACACCATCGGCGGGATATTCAACCTCATCTACTAGATGGCTGCCGGGGACGACACTAAAGTTGCCACGCCCTCCTTCAGAAACATCGGTCAGGAAATAACCTATCTTCACGGAGATGCGTGGCGCGGGTACCGTTTCAATGTCCAAACTTACACGCCCACTATCCTGATGCCAGTGCAGACGCTTCTTCGAGGGTCTATCTTCCAACGGCACAGGCGGCGTAACCGTGATATGCGTGTGGTAGAGATGGATGTTCCAACCAAGGATGCCCCAGACTTTGGGAAGAGTTCGGTGCCAATCAATCAGTTCCAAGAATCGATCGTCTTTCCCGATGAAGTCCACACCCGCCTTCACACTATCTACCGCTTCAATGAGCCCCTCGACCATTGGCGCTGGTAGGGCATTCTCAATCACAATGAATCCGTCTCGCTCAAACTTGGTACGTTCTGCCTCTGTTAAGCCGTGTTCCAAACAGGCACTGTCCATGATTAACCTCCTTTTTTAATTGATACAACAAGGGCAAATCACTGGGCATGATTGCGTCCAAATGTCACTGAAGGTGCGCCGACGATGCGGGCATAGTTATCAGTGACAATTTCTTCACCCAAATGCTTTTCAATCCAGAACCGCAGGGGCACGTCCTCCTCTGAAGGTGATGATGTTCCCATGGCACGCGTCTTCGCACCGAGCAGCTGCCTGCGGATTGGATCGGAACGCTCCATAACATGCTCAACCGTTCGTTCATCTCTCGGATGGATCCAGCGATGGCTGTAGCCAACAAACAAGACCTTCCGCGTCAGGTCGGACAAGTTCCACCCCCGCGCGTGGAAGAGCCGTCGATCGAACATTACTGCCGTACCGGCTGGCACACGAATCTCTATCGCTTCCTCTGGATCTGAAACCCCATCGGTCGGCAACTCAATCTCTCTTTTGAGATGACTTCCTGGGATCACGCTAAAATTGCCGTGCCCACCCTTCGTGAGATCCGTCAAGAAATAGCCCACCTTCACAGAGATACGTGGCTGTGGGCCCGGCTCGATATCCGCGTTTATACGGTCACTGTCCTGATGCCATCCCCGCCGCCGCTGTGTACGTTTCTCCTCCTCATCTTCAGGGGGCGTAACGATGACCTGCGTATAATATGAGTGGATGTTCCAACCGAGAATACCCCATACCTTGGGAAAGGTCCGGGGCCAATCAATCAGTTCCAAGAGTCGATCGTCTTTCCCCAAGAAGTCGTCGCCGGATCCAAGCCGGTCCACCGCTTCGATCAGCCCTTCAACCATCGGAGCTGGCAAGGCATCTTCAACAATAATGAATCCGTCCCGCTCAAATTGGGCGCGTTCTTCCTCTGTCAGAAGGTGCTGTAAACATTTGGCATCCATAATAATCTCCTCATTATAAATGTGTCATGGCGTAAGTAAGAGACTTTTCTGACATTTCACGTTTCACGCATCACGCTTCTCATATCGCTCCACATCGGAGGATTCGACGAGATCTTCACTCAAGGAGAAGTTCAATTTCTCCGCACATTCCTGAAGTTGACTATAGATGGTATCCGGAACGTTGATACCGCTAGCGAGTCGTTGAGATCTGGAACGGGATTCAAAATCCCCCGGCACCAACACTTCATCAAATCCGGGTGCCGGCGGTATGGACTTAATACCATTGAGAAACGCACGGACCCCCTGCTGGTACGGCTCCAATGGCGTAAAGGCACTGATGTTGATAACTTGCATCAACGTGTTACTACCCATGGAAGCACTCTCAATATCAAAGTTGCCGGACAAACCAGCGAACAGAGATACAAGGAGTGAGAATGCGTATCCTTTATGTGCACCGAACGTTAACAGCGATCCGCCGTCGCTAAAATCGGCTGTCTTGACGCTGGGATTGCCGTGTTTATCCACAATACAACCCTCAAGCAGATCTACGCCCATGCTTGCAGCGACCGAGACTTTGCCGGCGGCGATCATACTTGTAGCAAAATCGATGACGAACGGACTGTCGTCCCCGGTTGGCACGCCAACCGCAATCGGATTAGTGCCGAGTGCGCCACGCGCGCCCCCGAAAGGCACAGTACCACCTCTATCCCTCGCACCGCCGCCATAGGTGATGATGCCGATGCAGCCCGCGCGTGCCGCCTGTTCTGCATACTCACCGAGTCGACCGATATGCCCGGTGTTGACAAAACTCACAGCGCAGGTATCCGCAGCCTTTGCCTTCTCAATTGCCCGTTCCATCGCCCGTCGAGCGGTGTAGTGTCCAAAACCCTCCCTCCCGTCAATGCGGAAGGTATTCGCGGTTTCGTTGGATACCTCCGGCTCAGCAGCAGGTTGAGTCCCACCATTTGAGACACTACTTAGATAGCCGGGGATGCGGAGCACGCCGTGCGAATCGTGCCCGGCAAGGTTAGCGTTAATCAAGATTTCCGCGACATCCTCGGCGATGTGATGCGGCGTGTCCGCCGCTAGAAATAGTTGTCGCGTCACTGCATGCAGATAGCTTGCGTCGAAACAGTGCATTTCTGCCATAGTTTTCACTCCTTCTCCGTTACCGCGCGATGAGGTTTAACTGCATCAATCATAGTAAATATCATACATAAGAATCAAGCACCTGTCAACACCCAAAATACGACAAAATGCTGAATCCACGCACACCCTGTGAACTTCTACTAGTTCTCGATTTTTGTTCTAAATCTCTTGCAATTTTGATATAATTTTTGATGTTACCACGCCATCCGCAACCGCGTCCACGATTCCAAAACTGTTGGAGACCTCTTATGAATGCACCAGACGGAACAACACCTAACGAATTACCCATTAGCGGCGAGCATATTGCGGCTATCAACAAGCAGCGTCGAATCATCTTCCAAGACGATGTATTGGCTAACGATGTGTTTAGAACTGATGAAGTTGGAACAGAACGGCTAGAGAAAATTATCCACTTCTACATGAGTCGCCTTGATGAACAACCGAACCAGATTGACAGTATCTGGTTTGAATGGGGAGAAGGAAATACGGCGGTCTGGCCCAGTGAGGTGATACCCTGTACGGAAAACGTATTTCCGCGATGGTGGGAAGCGGGTATTGACCCGGTGGAGATTCTCCTGACCGAGGCAAGGAAGCGCGATCGAGAAGTTTTCTTTTCGTATCGTATCAACGGATCGGATAACGACGACCTGTTCGATCCACCGCGACCATTTGATCAGCCGATTCCGCTAAAAGCTGAACATCCAGAATGGCTAATCTACAAATGGCATCCCTACTGGAATTTTTCCTTCAAAGGGGTGCGCGACCTGAAGTTGAACGTTGTGCGGGAAGTGGCTGAGATGTACGATTTCGACGGCATCCAAATTGATTTCGCGCGTATCCCAGTGTTGTTCCCGGAGGAGCAATGGTTGCACCGCAATACACTGACCGATTTCATGCGCGATATACGCGCCACGCTGCTTGACATTGGGAAAAAACGTGGGCGACCACTGTTGTTAGCAGCCCGTGTACCGGAAGATCCCATGGGTTGCCATTTTGACGGCATGGACGTGGAGACTTGGGTGCGGGATTTTCTGGTCGATATCCTCGTAGTTGGCACACGAACAGCGAACGCGGATATCGCTGCTTTTCGCCATATCGTCAAGGACACCCCCATCAAACTTTACCCAAGCTTTGACGACCATCACTCCACCGATGGATATAGGGAACCGGATCTAGAAGTCTGGCGTAGCACCTGCGCCAACTGGTGGCGTCAAAATCCCGACGGTATGCACACCTTCAATTTAATGGTGTCCTCCCCACAATCGGCACAAAATCTGGGTATCAATCCCTCCCCACGATGGGAAACCCAGCGCAAAGTCTTCGGTGAAATCGGCAGCCCCGAAACGCTTAAAGGACAGGACAAAGTATTTTTCGTCGAGCGACGCGGAGGCGGACACGCCGAATACGTCGTGCCATCGCCAGCAAACTGGCGTACTCCACGGCACATGTATTTCCAGACCAACATGCTGGCAGCCTTGCCCGCAGGGTTAGCGGCTGACGGTGGAGAGGACACGCTGCTCACCCTGAACGTGGCGGATGATGTGAACGCTGCATCGGAAGAAATTGATCAGCTAACGCTGCGGATCGCTGTCTCTGATGAAGCCGGTGAGGCTCTATCTGTGGGCGAAAGGCTTGAGAATCTTGGATCAGGAGTTGAGGTAAGACTGAACAACATTTTGCTCGATACCCCTCACACGGAAACAGTAGTGAATCCGAAGGGAGATACTTTCAACAACTGGCTGATTTTCACCGTAGCACCGCGTTATCTTGCGGTGGGAGCCAATCTCGTCGGTGTCCGGCTGAGTCAACAACTACCCTCCCTTTTTGGTCGTACCCAGATCGAGAAACTCGAACTGCATGTCCGCTACAGATAGAGCGTATTGACGCGCAAATCGCTAGCAAATCTGCACATAAACTGAAAGGGGGGCCTCATGACTCTATCAGAAGATATGAAGGTAGAAATTCTCAATTACCATTATGAGGATTCATGTACCAGACTTGAAAATTATCGACAACGCCGCAATCGCCTAACTTTGTATATCGGAATTGGTCTAGGCATAATGTACTTAATGCAACTACACCCAGAAAGCATTGTAAACATTATCATATCAGTTATAGAGAGCAGGGCAGGAATTAAAATTAAGGACGCACCCTCAACTACCAGCAATCTTCCGTTCGATCTTGCCCCTGAAATGTTAATTTACCTATTTATCGCGGTAATTATATATCTGGTATCCATTACATATAAACGATATACAACCGCCATAGATAATCAGTACGATTACATTCAAATACTAGAGTCAAAACTCAATTCTTACTTTTCAGAAAGTGATCTCTTTACCCGCGAAACTAACTTTTCTTCAAGAGAAAAGCCAACGTACTCCATATGGAGTAATCAAATTTACAACAAAATACTGGGATACTCTGCCCAGTTTTTAGTTCTTCTCATCATAATTAAAGAAATAATGAGAGACGGATTGGGGGGAATCGGAATTGGCGTTGCATTCGGTTGGATTTTTGCCCTCTGTTGGGTCAATAGAAGCCGTATCAAGCAATTGTGGATAAAATTGACAAGCATATTCAGAAGATCTCAAAGCAACTCTAATAAACAAAGTTAGATGAATTATCGTTGCTGACTGATTCTAGTTGTACCGGAATTAGCTTTATCCCAGAATACGAATTGGGATTTTCAGAGGTATTATCGAAGCGAACGAAACATATATCAAAAAATCTCACATACAAATCGCCAAATGAGGGAATTATGACCACAACCGATTTACTTGCGCGCCGTGAAAAACTGTTGGGCACCGGGACACCACTTTTCTATAAAGAGGCGGTAAACATTGTGCGTGGAGAAGGGGTATGGCTGTTTGAGCCCGATGGACGGCGCTACCTCGATATGTACAACAACGTGCCTTGTGTAGGTCACTGCCACCCGCACGTAGTCGATGCAATGCATCGGCAAGCGAGCACGCTTAACGTCCACAGCCGCTACCTGCATGAAGGCGTTCTCGACTACGCCGAACGCCTGATCAACCGGCACGCTGAGGAGTTGGCAAGTGTTGTGTTCACCTGCACCGGGACGGAAGCCAACGAAGTCGCTATGAGCATGGCTCGTATCGCAACGGGTGGACGGGGGATCATCTGCACCGACGCTGCGTACCACGGCAACAGTGCAGAGGTTGGCAAACTCACACGCGCAAGAGATGGAGATCCTGAGATTCGCGCCATTCCGTACCCACAACGGTATCGTCCCTTGCGAGAAGATGTGTCCGAAACCGAACTGACTGATCTCTACCTCTCAGAAGTCCGTGGGTCGATCGACAGTTTTGCCACAAACAACATCCCCTTTGCGGGTATGTTGGTCTGTCCCATTCTTGCCAATGAAGGATTGCCGGACATCCCAAAAGGTTTTATGCCGAAAGCAGCTGAAATCGTGCGCGATGCAGGGGGTTTATTCATCACCGATGAGGTGCAGGCAGGTTTCTGCCGGACTGGTCGGTGGTGGGGTTACGAGGTGATGGAATTCGTCCCAGATATTGTTACGATGGGTAAGCCGATGGGGAACGGGATGCCTCTTGCTGGGACTGTGGCAAGGACGGAACTGGTGGACGCTTTCCGGGAGCGTAAACGTTACTTCAACACCTTTGCTTCCAGTCCGCTACAGGCAGCCGTGGGTATGGCGGTGATAGAGGTAATCGAAACCGAAAATCTACGGGAAAATGTCGCCGATGTTGGGGACTACCTGCGCACGGAACTGACCAAGCTGCAACCGCACTGTCCACCTATGGCACAGGTGCGCGGGCACGGTTTGTTCATCGGGTTGGAGTGGGTAAGTGACCGCGATACCAAAACCCCTGATCGCGACGGTGCTACGGTATTCGTCAATCGCCTGAAGGATAAAGGTTTTCTCATTGGGAGTGCTGGATCGCTGGGGAATGTCCTCAAGATTCGTCCGCCGTTGGTGTTTTCTCGTGAACACGCAGATCTATTCCTCACCGCGTTTGCAGAAATCGTGGAGGAGACTTATGGCACAGCCCCTTGACCGTGCCACGTTGCGTGCAATCGCCGAGCGAGCGTTGGACGAGTGGGACATCTGCGCCGCGCAGCTAGAGCTGATCTCTATCTCTGAAAACAGCGTGTTTCGCATTGATACAGATGCCGGCGAAACCTATGTCCTTCGTATCCACCGACCGGGCTATCACAATCTCGCAGAGCTGAATTCGGAGCAACAGTGGACAGCTGCGTTGAAACAAGCGGGCATCGGTGTACCGTTACCACGGTTGACGCGTGAGGGACATGGCTACGCCACGGTCTCTGTGCCGGGATTGACGGAAACCCGACACGTCGGAATTGTCGAATGGTTTGAAGGGGTAACGCTTGCGAGCATCATGGCACAAGCACCCGATATGGAAGCTCTAGCGTTGCATTTCGGTCAACTTGGACGGATCGCCGCGGGAATACACAATCAGGCAGTCAGCTGGCAGATTCCGAAAGACTTCCAACGACACGCCTTCGATGCAGAAGGTTTTATGGGTGATGCGCCCTTCTGGGGTCCCTTTTGGGTTCTGCCAGAGTTGAAAACAGCAGAACGGGAACATATTCTCAATGCCCGTCATGTTATCTATCGCACCTTGTCTGACTACGGCAAAGAAAAAGGAACCTATAGCTTAATTCACGCGGATCTGCACCCGGATAATCTACTCGTCAACGAGGACCGGCTGCACGTAATAGACTTCGACGACTCCGGTTTCGGCTGGCACCAGTACGAAATTGCCGTTGCACTCGACGCTTATCGGAAGCCACCCCATTTCGAGGTCGCCCGCGACGCACTAGTCGCAGGCTACCGATCGGAACGTCCCCTCTCCGATGAGGCTATTGAGTTACTGCCTATGTTTCTGTTAATCCGGTCGCTGGCACTGCTAGGCTGGCTTCATGAACGTCCCGAACACAATAAGGGCAATCGGGTGCGGAATCTAATCCAATCCGCTTGTAGGCAAGCGGAAGCCCTGGGGATATAGCACTCATTCAATAGAACACGGGCGTCTATGGTTCGTAAGGTTTCCCGGTGCGGCGCAATTCTTTGGTGACCGCTAACTGGCAGGTCAGGTAGCCACCCATATATTCCGTAGCGAATCCGGGACGTGCATCTGCTATCGTGCCGACAATCATGTTCGCGTATTCCACACTGGTGTCGTAGCGATCAACAATCAACGCCACCATCTCGGTCCAAGCGGATCTGAGCACCTCACCCCAGCTGTCTCCTATGGCACTAGTAAGGTACTCTTCGGCACTTTCCACCACAGTGGTGGTCTCTACTACAGGACTACTGTTGGGAAAACCGGGTGAGCGATCCACCTTGAGGGTGACAGCAGAGTCAATTTCGACGCCAGCGCCGGTCAACTCTCCATCTCCCATACGGGCATGGACATCACCAAGATGGAGCAAACCGCCGGGTTTCTGGGCCCGAATATGGATTGTGCTGCCGGGCTGGACGGCGTTGAAATCCATATTGCCGCCATGGTCTAGCCCGCTAGGAGCCCACGATGCAAGCTGAACGACCCCGATCATTGGTCGGACCGGCACAACAAAGTCAGGCGGAAAGTGGATAAGCCCCTCACGCACTGGGGCGACGCAACGCCAATTGCCCCAGTTTGGACCGCCGTTGCGGTAGAAGCCGTAAGGTCCTACCTCCATGTCAATGATTTCGATGGATACCCAGTCATCAGGCTCAATGCCGCGAATCTCAAAGGGACCGCCGGGACGCGAGTTGCGCTGATGGCTTTGACCGGAGGTTATCATCCCTGCCTTGGTCTCGCCGGCAGCCTCATAGTCGTTGTCCGCTCCACCCACAGTTTCGATAATAACGGTTTCGCCTAGTTCCAGAACACCCCGGACCTGACCAATTTCAGGATCATCGGGTCCGGTGAAACAGGGAGTTCGATTAAAACGACGCATAACATTCTCTCCTTATATGTGTTATACTATTTTCGATGTGAAACTCTGTTTTGCCACATTGCAGATTAGCGAGGAAACACAATGACCTTTACAATTAGGAAGCTAGAGGAACATATCGGGGCGGAAGTTCAAGGCGTTGATATCACCGCACCCATTGATGCCGAGACATTTGACCAGCTTCGCAACGCACTCTGCGAATACGCGGTGCTCGTATTCCATGATCAGGACATCACCGACGAACAGCATGTCACATTCAGTGAAGGGTTTGGCCCCCTCGAAATGACGATGCCAAATGACCCCATCGGGGACGGTGGACCCATCGGCATCATCTCCAACCTCGACGAAAACGGCGACATCATTCCGCCGGAGGATCCGCGGACGCTTTACACCGTCGCCAACACACTGTGGCATTCCGATGGATCATTCAAGCGTGTCCCCTTGCGAGGTTCGCTGCTCTATGCGAAAATCGTTCCACCGGAAGGGGGTGAAACCGAATTTGCCAGCCTCACCGCCGCCTATGCGGCATTACCGGCCCAGAAGAAGGCGGATATAGAGGAACTGATTGCCGAACATAGCATCGCACACTCACGAGCGCAGATCGCTCCGAACCTGATGAACGAAGCGTTCCAAAAAGATACCCCTCCGGTCAATCACCGTATGGTACGCACTATCCCCGAAACCGGAAAGAGGGCACTTTTGGTCGGCTCATACACAACCCGTATTCACGGCTTTCCAATCGAGGAGGGCAAAGTCTTGTTGAAGGAGCTGCTCGAATGGTCAACACAACCGCAGTTTGTGTATCGCCACGAATGGCGAGTGCACGACCTCGTTGTGTATGATAACCGTTGCTGCCTACACCGGGGACGGTCTTGGGATCGTGGAAAGTATAAGCGCGTTCTACACCGCACAACTCTAGCCGGCGACGGTCCCACAGTCGCATGATGTCAAATGAAAGTGGTATCTCATAATAAAAAGGGTTACGGCGCAATTTGAATCTCGGCGCGTACAAGTCGATTGCCGCCCTCCTGATAGGCGTCAAACGTCCCTTCCTGATAAACAACCCGAAAACGGTCGTCGGCTAATGCCTGAAGATTACTGTAACCTGAAGTTTGACCTTCATAGAGCACCAAAGGTTCCGACCATTGGTGGCCTGTCCCATCCCAACTTGCCATGACATGCACATATCTCCGGGTGCCGTAGCTGCACACCAAAACGCCATTTCTTAGCAGTAGCACTTGAGGACATGCGCCGGGGCGAGCAAGCCTGCGCGGTGAAGTCCAAGTCAGTCCACCATCGGCTGACCGAACCTCCACCATCGGTCGAGAGGGTTGTGTCCCACAACGTATTAAGGCAAGCAGCTCTCCAGAGGGCAGACGCACTAGCCCCGGCTCACGTCGTTCGCCAACGGTGTCCTCCGCGCACACATCTGCAAGCCACTCAAAGCTGTCCCCGCCATCTGTGGATTGGACGATTCCAGAGATTGTATTTCCCTCACGACTATAGACAGCCCACAGCAGCCGTCCATCGGGCATTTCGACGGCGTGTCCCCAGAGCGAGATTAGCTGACTGCCCAAACTGAAAGGCAAGTTACTAACGGGCGCATAATGTCGGGTCCAGGTCGCCCCCTCATCCTGTGAACGCAGAATAATCGCCGTCCCTTCGAGTGTGCTGCTGGACGATTGATGGAGTTTTGCCATCCGGCAGCGATAACTGATAAGCCCCCCATCCTTCAGGCGCGTAACGAAGAACTGACGCAGCAAAGGCTCAACGAGCATCCCCATCCACGGAAGCCATGTGCGTCCCCTATCCCTCGATTGGATACACTGAACACGATTCCCGGGACCGAAACTCGACTCCAAGTGTGGTCCTTCCCGGTAGGTCATGTACCAATTCCCGTTATCGGACTCATATAGAAAGGGAAAGTGTAGCTGCTCGTCTGGGATACCGTACACTCCCGAATTTGAGAGCAGGACATCGCGTCTGACTAGTTTAATCGCCCCTTCCGCACCGTTCATCGGCACCCCCTTCAGCCTCCATATCTTTGCTTTCATTTTGGAAAGATATGAGGGGCATTTTACCCATTTTCCGCGTCCTCGTCAATAAAAATATCTGGCTGCGTATCTCTCAATGGCGTTAGCTTGCCGCCTTCCCAGATGTCTCCACGTCCAGTTTTGGCTTGACACAAAAATCGTTTTCCTGTATCTTCTACACTTGCATCTAAGATCTCAAGTGTCCCTACACGATATATAAAAAAAGCATCTGGAGGTATAGCGCATGGTCTTTGGTACAGGTAAATACAGATACACAGTCGCAGAAAATTGGGATAAAACGCCTGACGGGTGGAAGTGGGGTTGGATTCCGGCGGTGGCAACCGATTCACAGGATCGGGTCTTTGTTTACTCCCGCAGTGAAAACCCACTAGCTGTTTTTGATCGCGACGGCAATTTTTTGGAGACATGGGGCAGTGGGGTTCTCCCGCCCGAAGCAGCGCACGGCATCTACATTGACGACGACGATAATGTGTATTTGATCGACAATAGCAACCATTGTGTCTTCAAATTCAATCGAAATGGCGAACTAACAATGACGCTAGGCACACCGGGCGAGGCTGCCCCGGCGGACGGCGATCCATTCAATTCTCCGACCGATCTGGCGATCGCTTCCACCGGCGAACTATTCATCTCAGACGGCTACGGCAACGCGCGCGTCCACAAGTATTCGCCCGATGGAGAATTGCTGCTGTCATGGGGCGAGCGCGGCACTGGACCTGGGCAGTTCGCTTTATCCCACTGCGTCCGGATAGACCGAGAGGATCGTGTTTGGATCTGCGACCGTTCAAACAACCGTCTCCAGATTTTTGATACTGACGGAAATTATCTGACCGAATGGACCGATGTACCAGAGCCCAACACAATCTATTTCGATCCCAACGATGATGTGGTCTATGTCGCTGGATTAGATCATGAGTTCCTCATCTATACGTTAGATGGCGAACTAATCACTCGATGGGGTGGTGCAGAATCGAGCGAAGTGCCGGGTGAGTTCCTCGGCGGAGCGCACGGTCTCTGGATGGATTCGCACGGCGACCTCTATATGGGCGAAGTAATGTTGGGTGAAAACGCGCGGATGCAGAAATTCATCCGTCAAACCTAGTGCTCTGTCAAGTAAATCGTGATAAGGCACTCCCCGCTCGGCTTGGATAGAAATATCCAAGCCATATTCGTATACATACTGTAGCGCAAACTGTTAGTTTGCAGACTCAGATCACAATCTAACAGATCGCGGTACAAAGACTATCTACTTTTGGCTCATGTATTGCGTAACATGCCGGGTATTTTGTCGAGATGTGAATCTCGACCTACTTACTTAACATTTATCTGACAATGTACTAGAGGGTAACGGGCAATTGTAGGGAACGCAGATCTGCGTTCCCTGCTTGCGGAATCGAGGGAGAAATCGCTATGAACACAATGAAGGCAGCAATTTATACTGGCATCGAACAGATAGGTATTCAAGAGGTTGAGAAAAAATCTCCTGAGCCGGGGTATGTTATGCTCGACACCAAGTGCACAGGCATCTGTGGCAGCGATCTCCATAGTTATTTTGGCCACTGGGGTCAATCTGACAGCCTTGCTGCGGGTCATGAAACGTGCGGTGTCGTCGTTGAACTTGGGGAAGGTGTTACGACACTCCAACCGGGCGATAAGGTCACCATTGAGTGTTTCTCACACTGTGGGGATTGTGTCTATTGTGGGAAAGGCTACTACAACCACTGTCTGGAACGGAAATGGGTTTCGCAAAACACACATGGGGGCTTTTCGGAATATACCACCGCCCACGCTTCGGGACTTTTCAAGCTGCCCGATAGCATGACCTTCGAGGAAGGGGCGTTGGTGGAACCGCTTGCTGTTTCGTACCGCGCTATCGGACAGGCGCGGGCGACCTATCAGGACCGAGTTGCAATTATTGGCGGTGGAACCATCGGGCAATTCGCCTTAGCAGCGGCAGTAGCGGCGGGTGTCAAGGAAACACTCATCACTGTTAAGTATGATCAGCAGGCAGAACTTGCAAAAGATTTGGGGGCTGATCATGTGGTCAATATCGGTGAGACAGATCCCAATGAGTATGTGAAGGACATCACTGGAGGTCGCGGGATGGACGCTGTGATTGAAACTGTCGGTGGCGGACACAACTTTGACGCTGCAATGGATATGGTCAGGAGTTGTGGAGTTGTTGTCCTTGTCGCGGGATATTACGAACCGCTAAAGGTGAATTTAGGGCGCATCGTCGGGTCGGAGGCGATTGTTACCGGCTCTAACTGTTACGGCTACACCGGCATGGATACCGATTTTGATGCTGCCATAGAGCTTATAGCGTCGGGCAAAGTTGATGCAACAAAACTGGTGACCCATCGCCTCCCGTTGATGGAAGTTGCCGAAGGCTTCAAGATTTCTGCAGACAAGCGTTCTGGGGCTGTCAAAGTACACCTGTGCCAATAACGTGAAACGTGGGGCAGCATCCAACATCCTGTTGCGTCCAAAAGGGAATTGCGATAATGCTTTTTGAGCTCATCCCGATGACCGTTCGTATGTCGGTGCCGTTGGCTTTGGCAGCGCTTGGCGGTGTCTACTCGGAACGGTCTGGCGTGGTGAACATCGGACTCGAAGGCATGATGCTCATGGGCGCATTTGGCTATGTGATCGGAACACACGCCTCCGCTTCCCCATGGATCGGATTAGTTATTGGTATCGCTTGCGGCGGCGGGATGGGGCTGCTCCACGCGATAGCATCTATTACATTTCGCGCAGACCAGATTGTTAGCGGGGTGTCCATCAACCTCCTAGCAATCGGCATCACAGAGTTTCTTGGACGCACCGCAATCTCTCGGCGGGTAGAGGGATTGAGCCATTGGGATCTGCCGCTGATAGGATCGTATTCCTTCGTCGTATACCTGACACTTATCCTTGTGGCTATAAGTCAGATCGCCCTATTCAAAACGGTATGGGGGCTCCGCTTATGTGCAGCAGGCGAGTCCACCGAAGCGTTGGATGCCCTCGGGCTAAGTCGGTCGAGGCAGCAATATATCGGTGTAGTGATTAGCGGCATCCTCGCTGCCGCCGGCGGGTGTTTTTTGGCATCAGAAGCACACTATTTCACAAAGGGAATGACCGCCGGGCGTGGATATGTTGCGCTCGCAGCAGTAATTTTTGGAAAGTGGAAACCTCTCGGTGCCGGTGTTGCCTGCCTGCTTTTCGGATTCGCAAGTGCCTTGGAGTTAGCCAATCGCTGGCACATCCCACCCCAGTTACTAAACAGCCTGCCCTATCTCCTCACCATGATTGTCCTTGTCGGCGCGATCGGTAAAGCAAGCCCACCAGCAAGTTTGGGCAAACAACATTGAATCCAAGTAAACAAAAAGGAAAAACAGATATATGAGTTCACTGAAGAAAGTGCTGGTCACCGGTGCAACCGGGCAGATCGGCTACATGACATATAAGCTATTGTTTGAACAACCGGACAGATACGATGCCTATGCCCTCGACTGCAAACGCGAGCCGTCTGAGCGGGTTCCCAGATCATGGACGCTGGAGATTCCCGACGATAAATTTCAGTTGTGCGACATCTCCAATTTTGAGCAGGTCCGACAGGCTGTTGAAGGTATCGATGTCGTTGCACATCTCGCCGCCGATCCGGGCAGTGGAGATTGGGAGAGCCTACTGAACAACAACATCATCGGGACTTATAACGTGTTTGAGGCGTGTCGGGAGGCAGGGGTCCGGCGAATCGTCGCTGCCAGCAGTATTATGGTCTCCCAAGGGCATCGCGAGAGCGAACCGTACAAAGCGATGATGGAACGGCGACACAACGACATACCCGACGATGTTCAGATGATTACGCCGGACATACCCGCGGAGCCGAGAGGTATATATGGCTCAACCAAAGTTTGGACAGAGTCTTTGGCACGTACCTACGCGGATCAGCATGGGATGTCGTGTATCTGCGTCCGTATCGGTCAAGTCGAGCGCGACCGTCCCCGTCCACCGCAGGGCGCCGACATCTACGTGAGTCAGCGGGACATTGTCCAGATTATCGAGCGGTGCATCAATGCCGATGATAGCTTACGATTTGAGATCTTCTACGGCATGTCAAATAACGATTTACGGTGGGTGGATATTGAAAATGCCCGTCAAAAGGTGGGATATGTACCGCAAGACCGAGCGGAGGATAGCCACGACTACGACGGGAATTAGAATCTGTCGAAAAGATAGACGGGCTATTGCAGTCTCTTCGATCGAGAGTGCATACCAACATTAGAGAATCAGAATGGACTGGAGGCACATTAAGCATGGCTCAGATAACAGTAGCTCAGCACAACTCGCACGATTTCTCGCTTCATAGTGATACCGTGCATGAGAATCCATTTATGGTCGATCTGTCCGCGACGTTTCACCACGAATCCGGACAAACCGTTGAGAACCTGCCCGGATTTTACAACGGGGATGGTGAGTGGATGATTCGGTTTAGCCCCACTCTTACTGGCAAATGGACAGGGCGAACCACCTCACCGGATTCAGTCCTGTCTGGGGTTGAGTTAGATGAAGTGGTATGCGTGGAAAACGATAATCCGAACGTCCACGGCAGAATTCAGATTGATCCGAACCAGCCACAACGGTTCGCCTGGGAGGACGGCACACCCTTTGTTATTCTCGGTTTTGAATGCGATTGGTTGTTCAGCTATCATCAAGCAGATCCAAAAAGATGTCGTGAGCACGTGGAGTTGATTCATAGCCGAGGCTTCAACGATATCGTGATGAATATCTATGCGCACGCCGGCTTTTCATCGTCACTGTCAAGGTTCGATGGTGTGGTCATACCCGGGACCATCTATAGTCCCTCACAACACTATGTTTTTGGTGGAGACAACGACAATCCCGACCATAGTGTCCTGAACATCGACTTTTTCAAAGATTACGATCAGTTGATACAGATGCTACACGAGAAGGGAATTGTCGCCCATCTCATGATACAGGTACAGAACAAGCACGTGAATTGGCCCAAACGTCTCTCGCCAGAGGATAGTCTGTACTGGCGGTATGTTGTGGCGCGGTATCAAGCCTACGGCAACGTTATCTGGGATGTCGGCAAGGAGAGCCGTAATTTGGTTCGAGAGGCGGGCGGTCACAACTATATTCTCGACCGTATCAACCTAATTCGACAATCGGATGCTTATAACCATCTGGTCACGGTGCACGATTCGGAGGGAGCCAGTATGGCGCGATATTCGGAGTCGGACGACGCCGCCAATTTCTGCTCGGATCAGATCCACCTGTCCGATGTTGGTGCTTACAATCGCGAGGCGATCTGTCGGTTACGCGTTCGCCCAAAGCCATATCTCAATATCGAATACGGATATGAACTCGGTGCAGAAGAGTTGAAAACCTATCGAAGTCGCACAACAGCGCCGTGGCAGGATGTGCTGAAATGGACATACGCCCTCTACCTCGCCGGTGCGTATCCATGCTATTATTACTCGAACACCTCATGGGATCTGATAAAGTTTGAACCGGAACCTGAAGGGTGGAGGCGATACAAATATCTCAAAGATCTGCTCGATCAGATACCATTTAACGAAATGGAAGCCATGAATGAGTTGGTTGACAATGGATGCTGCTTGGCAAAACCGGGCGCAGTGTATCTGGTCTATCTCCCCGAAGGTGGAAACACACAACTTGACTTGACGGAACTCCCCTACAGCAAAGACGAGGTCGGACGATTAGAATCTGCGGAGGTGATGGTCGTCGGAGAATGGATGGATATTTACAACGGTGAACGACTTTCGGCAGACGTTACACCGAGCGGATGGAATACGCTTATCGAGAACCCGTTCCAGGACAAATCTAGTCCATGTGTGCTGGTCATAAACGTCGTGTAGCGAATATTACGCTACATCACCAGCATAAAATTTGTTGCTAGCTGGCTCACTGTGCTATAGATTTGCGAGCCCGCCGCAAACGGTTGTGCAACGCCTGCCTCGACATCCCCAAAAGTTGGGCGGCAATGGTCTGGTTGCCATCGGAACGTTTGAGTGCCTCCGCAATCAGCAGCTTCTCAGCATCCTTCAAGGCGGGCAGTTGATCCAAATCCGGCAGTAGATCTGTGAACGGCAGCGCATTTTCTCGTCCATTTTCATCTTCACTTCCTCGGCTTATAAGGTCTTGATTACCGATCTTGGCTTTGAAGGATTCCATGGAAAGTACGCCGCGCTTATGTATACTGACTGCATCAAAAATCATGCTCTCAAGTTCCCGTATATTACCGGGGAAGTGGTACACCCCAAGCAGCGTAAAAATTTCTGCAGGGACCATCGGCTTACTCTTATCGAGCTGCCTTGCCGCCTTATCAAGAAAGTGTTCAACCAATAAGGGCAAGTCATCCCGCCGATCACGAAGCGGAGGCACGTGAATATGATGCGTTTGGAGCCGATAGTACAGGTCTCTGCGAAACGTTTCCGCTCTCATTAAGGAATCAATATCCCGATTCGTTGCGACGATAATCCTCGCATCGGTCAATTTCGGGACATCTTCGCCCAGTGGATAGTACTTCCCCTCCTGCAAGAGGCGCAACAACTTCACCTGCGACTCCACGTTGAGGTCGCCTATCTCATCCAGAAACAGTGTCCCCCCGGACGCCTGCTCAACCAATCCGTCACGCGTTGTATCCGCTCCGGTAAAAGCACCCTTTTTATGCCCAAAAAGGGTATCCGCAAATAGGTGGTCGTCCAACCCAGCCACATTGACTGTAACTAAGTCACCCGTCCGCCCACTTAGGCGATGGATCGCTTTGGTAACCAATTCCTTGCCCACGCCGGTCTCGCCAGTAATCAGCACCGGCAACGGATTTTCGGCGATCGCTTCGATATATTGAAATATCGATCGCATAACAGGGTTCTGGGTGATAATTTCGGAAAACACATCGGGCTGCTCTAGCTTGTCGGAAAGCAGGTAGTCCTTGAGTCGGGTGTTCTCATCGCGTAACTCCCTGACCTCTATCGCCCGCCGGACCGTCGTTACGAGGCGCACCTTGTCCACAGGTTTCACCAGGTAATCGAAAGTTCCTTCCTTCATACAATCCACCGCCGTTTTTACCTCATTGACCGCCGTGATGATGATGACAGGGATGTCTGGGAAATCTCGCACAATCGTTGGGAGTAAATCCCAACCGGATAGATAGGGCATCAGCATATCCAACACAACGACGGAAAAGTCCCCTTCGGAGAGAAGCGACATTACTTCACGGCTGTCTTGGCACTGTACAACATTATCAATGCCCTCTGAATTCAGACTTAAACTAGCGCTGAAGAGGAACTGTGCTTCGTCATCTACTAGTAAAACAGGGAGGGCAGGAAACGTGGTTGGATTCACGCGTTCAACTCCATTCCAAAAGTAAGCATACGACATTCAGCCGTTGGTTTCTCATTTGACAAAAGATGGTGTTGTTGACACCATTTCTCAGATGAAACATTAATCCCTAATCTAGCATACTGCGCCGAGAAACAGGCAACATCACGGTGGCAGTTGTGCCTTTGCCAAATCTTGAAGTGAAATGTAGATGTCCCCCATGGTTCTTCACGATATTATAAGAGACCGACAGACCCAAACCTGTGCCGCCGGTGTCCCGTTTTGTCGTGAAAAAGGGTTCGATGATGTGATTTAAATTTTCGGGAGGGATCCCCTCTCCCTCATCTCGCACCCTGATGGTAATCAGGTCAGACGTTTCACTGTACGACGTTGAGACAAACAAACATTTTTGGGGGGATTGAAGAGATTGGCACGAATTAGTGATTAAATTGATGATGACCTGTTCGAGCTGCTGCGGGTTTCCGCGAATTTGGGGCAGATTTTCCTCTAACTCCACAGAAGGATGATGGGTTGATTTTTTAATCAGATTGTTCACAATAACCATCGCAGATTCAACGACTGCGTTCGGGTCAACCGTCTGATCCAAATCGCCCGCATCCTGACGCGCAAAACCGCCCAGTGCCTCAACAATTTTGCCGATGCGCGTGGCACCTTCCGATATGCCCGATATCAACTGACCAATTTTCTGATGCGCTCGGGTGTAAGGCATACCCGCCAAAAGAAAATCACCATTCTCTTCGTAGTATTTTTGAAGGATTGGCATCACATTCTGCCAAGCCATGGAGAGGATTTCTCCGTTGAGCATGATGAAGTTATTCGGGTTATTGATTTCATGTGCGACCCCGGAAACCAAAATGCCGAGCGATGCCATTTTGTCTGCCTGGATCAACTGTTGCTGCTGCGATTCCGCTAGCGCTTCCGCTCGTTTGCGTTTGGTGATCTCCTGTGCACTCCCCGCACAACGGTAGATCTCCCCCTCTTCGTTGCGGACCGGAAAAACATGGGCTTCAATCCAACGAATTTCACCATCGGGGCGCACAATTCGATACTCATATTCGACGAATTCCCCACGGACCTGTTTCTCGAAGTTGGCAAGGACCTCCTCCCGATCCTCTGGGTGAACGGCTTCTAACCAAGAATCCGGCTGCGCTATCAGACTCTCTCGGCTGCGCCCCCAAATCTCCTCATACGCAGGATTGATGAAATAGATTTGTCTCCCATCAAGAGAGCTCAGCCAGAAAACTTCGCGCAGATTCTCTGCTAGTTGGCGGAATCGCTGCTCGCTTTCGTAGAGTGCCTTTTCTGCTTTCATCTGCTCGGTGATGTCGCGGATAATGCCTTGATAGCCTAGCACCTTTCCGTCAACCGCACGCCGCACTGTCGAAGTGACCAAACAGTCTATCTGCGTTCCATCCTTCCGTCGGAATTTCAACTCATAATCTCTCACCGATCCCTTTCGCTCAATCTCCCGCTGAAATACGCCCCGATCGTCGGGATAGACATACAACTTCCGAACATTCATTCCGATTAACTCATCACGAGAATAACCGAGCAGATCTAAACTCGCCTGATTGACGTCAAGGATTTTACCTTCACGAGTATTCATATAAACGGCATCCCGTGATTCGCCAAAAAGGGTGCGGTATCGTGTTTCGCTTCGCCGGAGTGCCTTCTCCGCCCGTTTATGCCGGGTGATGTCACGCCACACCGACCTGCCGTAGAGCACATTTCCATCTTCATCACGAACTGATGAAACGTTCAAGCTCACATCAATTTTGGTTCCATCCTTCCGCTTCAATACCAGTTCAGCATCATGGACTTCACCGGTCTGCACAAAGGACTGGAAAACCTCGTGTGCCTTCTCTATACAATCTGGATGATACCTCTCAAAAATAGACCGACCAATAATATCTTCTCTAGTGTAGCCCAACCTCTGAACTACCGTCTGATTGCATCGAATAATGTTAGCTGTCTTGGCATCTACGAAGACAAACATATCCGGCGCGTTATCGTAGAGATCGTAATAGGTTCTCCCCGACTGTTCCAAACTCTCCAAAGTACCCTTATACCGCGTCTCCACCTGTTCTAATTCAGTAACGCGCTGACGCATCGTCTCTAACTCATTAATGAGTTGCTCTGTTGTTTTATCTTGGTCTTTCATTTTCCAACCCTCCTTGCCTTTGCTCAAGCGGGGTAACAGGTAGCAACTTGTCTACTCTCAGGTTTTACGCGATCGCCGCTAACAGCGCGCTTTCGCTGTAAACCAACGCACGGGCAAAAGTACCCTCACCACGAAAGTCCGGTTCATCCCACCGTCGTGGTGCACTGTAGTACGCTGTCACGAGGCGGTCATCTAGTTTAACTGTAGAAGGATAGCCTAAATCATTATCACCAAGGTCGTCACAAACAACCAATCTCCGTTCCTCCCAAGTCTGTCCGCTATCTTTGCTTACAAGCACCTGCACGCCAAACGGCTCATGCCTCACACCAAAGAACAGGAGGATCCAGCCGTTAGAAAGCAGCGTCAAATCGGCGGGGTGCTCGCGGTCATTGGTGACAGGTATCGGCTCGGTCCATGTCGCGCCTCCATCGGCGGAACGGGACACGGCTAGCAGGGCCCGCTGATCACCGGAGCGCATGGCAGCCACCAAATCACCACTAGGCAATAAAATGAGTCCTGTTTCATTGTAACCCGCAGCAATCAAAGTGGGATCTCCCCACGTTTGTCCGTTGTCGTGTGAGCGTAGGATGTAAGCACAGTCATCCGTCCGCTCGGTTTCCCCGATAGCACTGCCATAAATCGCTAGGAGCATCGTTCCATCACTTAATGTTAGGATGCGACCGTAGGCAGAGTGTTTTTCCATCGGCGTGAAGTTGAGCGGTTGGGACGCTTCCCATGTCGCACCGCCATCGTGCGACCGTGTAACCCGCATCTGGACACGGCGCAAGTCTCTCAACCAACTTCCGTCTTCGTTGTAGGAGCCTTGGGCATGGTAGGCGAGAATAACCGTCCCATCGGCCGTTTGACCAACCGCCGGATTGCGGTCGTCTACTTCGGTATCCACGATGACAATCGGCATCTCCCACGTTTTACCGCCATCTAACGAGCGCACCGCATCCAACCGTCCGGTGATCCCCACATGTCCCGCACCTCCCCGCAGGACAGCGAGGATTTCTTTACCCTGTGGATTGATGAGGACCGGAAAGTAGCCTTCGTCGTGGCAGAGATAAACTTCGGATGCACCGGGCAGTTGACGTAGATCGAGAGCGTTCATTGGTCAGTCTCCTTTTTCTCAATCATTTGAGAACAAATTCAAATAGGGATCAACAATACAGATTAATCTGGCTGCACGATAAACCGAGCGAGTTCCTTGCCACGCGGAGACAGCGTTTCACAGAGCGGGCGCGGGAGCGAAGGTTCCAGATTGGGGAGGCGAAACCAAGGTGCGAAATATCCGACGCTGGTCATCGGGCGGATTTCGTCGGAATTATTGGCGGTGCCGCCGTGCCAACAGCGCACATCTCGGATGAGTGCTGTTCCGGGTGGAGCACAGATGATTGACTCCTTCATACGGTCAGGTTCCTCTTCCATCTTCGGAACCGGCTGACGTGTCCGATGCGTCCCCGGTACAAACCGAATAGCACCGTTGATTTTTTTGAACTCGATCATCAAGAAATTGACGACAATATACGGTGCCGGCACATCGTGAATTGTTACTACCCCCAATGGATCGTTGAAAACGTCCCTGATATCCGCGTGTAGGTGTTGCTCCTTCGCACCGGGCGTCGAGTAGTCACCGCCACCACCAGAGCAGATGTAGTCTGAACTCCCCCAAATTGCCTCTATTATCGGCAGGATGGTCGGCAGGTCAATGAGTTGAACCCACTCCGGGTGATGAAGTTGGGATCCAAAGGAGTAACGGGCATATCCTCGGTTCGCCTCCTCAAGTGGGATGTCCCTCATCTGCTGGGCGATAACGCGAGCTGCACCCGATTGGGCATACGCAAGCTGTTCGGGATTGAGCGCATCCTTGATGGGAACAAACCCATCACGGTGGAAGATAGCTGCTGCTCTTTCAACCTCAGTGGGATCGATAATTTCGACATCAAGCATAGTGGGCAGGTCCTCTCTCTAAAACTGTTCATTCACACAACAGAACCATCTCATTCGATGATTCAAAACCTAGCTTCTCATAAATCAACCACCCTTCGGCAGAGGTCAACAACTTTATCATCGCAACCTCTTTGGGATATTTCCTACCTTCTTCCAAATATGGCAGAGATATAAAGAAAACCCCCGTCATCGGTGCAATTCAGCGCGGGGGTAAAGTTAGGGTTTGTACTGCCAAGAGTTTATCTATTCAGAAAATTATCAGGTTTATAATGTTAATCCTCTAACATCTTAATAATATGTTGTGCCAAACGCTCTTTTATTTCCCTATGGCGGGGAACACTTTGCGACACCTTAGTTCTTGGATTTTGATACCAATCATGCTTTCCGCCATGGCGAATGAATACGCAACCCATATCCCTTAAACGACGGATTAAATCTCGTCTTTTCATGCAAATTATCCTTGAACATCGGAAATAGCACCACTTTTCAAGGTGTCATAAATATCAAGCAGGTTTTCTTCCAATTCTCCTATTGTTTCACCCTGTGTCCAATGGTCAGGATATTCCTTAAGGTATCCTAGGTACATCTCCTCATCCTGCCAGTAGACGTACTCTTGCGCCTTTCTCACTGGCGTAATACTTTGATTGGAGGTCACAGCTTGGTGCATCATAATAATTTCCTTTCATTTCCACTAGATTATACGAATTTGGGCTGGTATGCATGAATAATAAAAAGATAGCCGATTTCTGACGGAAGATCAAGGAAAAAACACAAGGCTCATGTTAAGAAGTCGTGCAATAGAAACTCGGTAGAAATTGGGTCACGTCTTTACTAACAGAAGTGCAATTACATCTGATACCGGGCACAATTTGATATATCACCGCAGTTTGTCAATGTATCGAGGCACTTTCAATTGCATCTCTGGACGGTGCAGGTTATACAGGTCAATCGGTTCGTAGGGATGTTCTAGCGCAGCCTCCTCGTTGAATTCAACGCCCAATCCCGGACGGTCAGGGATTTCGAGCCAGCCATCCTCAACGACCATCGGATTTGTGCACACGTCAAAGCGCCACGGTTCAGGCGGAAAGTGTTCTAACACCAAGAAGTTTGGAACGCACGCAGCGAGCTGAACGGAGGAAGCGTAGGATACCTCGCCGTTAGGGTTGTGCGGTGCGAAAGCGGTATAGTGTGAGTCCGCGATTGCAGCGATCTTCCGCGCTTCGAGCATCCCACCGCAGTGCGACATATCCGGCTGAACGATGTCCGCACCGCCGCGTTCAAGCAGCTGCTGAAAACTAAAGATAGTGAACAGTCGTTCACCTGTGGCAACGGGGATGTCTATCTTGCTCCGCACATAAGCCATTGCGTCAAGATTTTCATGCGGAACGGGTTCCTCGAAGAAGCTGATGTTGTACCCTTCGACACCCTTAGCCGCCCGGACCGCGTTGGCAGCCGTATTAAATATTCCATTGCAATCAATGTACAGGTCGATATCTGGTCCAACAGCCTCCCGCACGGCTGCTACGGCGTCAATCCCGGTGTTCAAGATATTGTTATCCAACCGATAGAAATCGATACCGGGACGTCCGCCCCAAGGATTGAACTTCAATCCCTTTGCGCCAAGTTTCACTATCTCTTTTGCTGCCCCCTCAAATTCTTCGGGACTCATGCCCTGCTTATACCATGCGTTGGCGTACAGCTTAATCCGATCTCGCGTGCGACCGCCGAGCAGTTCGTATACCGGCACACCGAGTGCCTTGCCTTTGATATCCCACAGCGCAGTCTCAACACCGCTGATTGCGCTGGTCAACACTTCCCCGCCGGCGTAAAACGCCCGCCGGTACATCTCCTGAAAATGCTTCTCTATGGCAAAGGGATCCTTGCCGACAATGTAGCGCGTCAATTCGACCACCGCACCTTCGACCGTTTTGGACTTGCCTTCAAGGGTCGCTTCGCCGACACCGTGGATGCCCGCATCGGTCTCTATTTTCACAATGAGCCAATTGCGCCAGCTTCCACCGACGAGGAAGGTTTTAACTTCGGTTACGCGCATACGTGCCATCTGAATAAACCTCTTTCAAGTGCTGCGTAGCAAACACACAGTCGCTAGGGGAATCCCTTATCATTCCAATCCTAGCAGTGCTAGTGAATCCCGGTGGATGATTCCTTCAATCACATCGTCCGGGATGCGCGGCAGCTTTGTCCCTTCGAGCTGATCGTTCAGCCGACGCAGCCCGTCCATACCCTCCTGCGGCGTCCATAACGGAAAATCAGAGCCAAAGAGCAGCTTGTCTGTCACACCCCACTCAACCATGCCAATTAATCCCTCCCACCCCTGCCACTGACGGACCCACCCGCCACCGGAGACATCCGCATAGACATTAGGGTGCTTGCGCAAGACAACGGCACAATCTCGCTGCCACGGGTGTGCCATGTGCGCCATGATAAACTTGAGGTCTGGAAACGCTTGGGCAACTTCGTCAATCAGTATCGGCAAACTGTATTTGAGCATCGCCCGAGGCCCCGGATGTGTTCCCATGTGCGACAAGATCGGCAATCCCATCCGCTGCGCCTTCTCGTATAAGGGAAAAGCGACGGTGGGATCAGTGGGATCATATCGCCCTAGCATGGGATAGATTTTGATACCCCGGAGTCCCAAGTCGGATACGCACCGGTCAACCTCCTCCAGATGATCCTCCTCGGTTGGATCTATCGCCGCGAAGCCGATCAATTTGTCCGGTGCGTGCTTGACCCACTCAGCGGTAAAATTGTTGGGACTGTGCATTCCGGCAGAAACACCCCGCACCCCGAAAACAATCGCTTTGTCGACAACCTCCATCGCTTTAAGATACGTTTCGGGCGACAGTGGTGGCATCGGCGGATAGCCCGCTCGTTCATTAGCACGATGGTTGGCTTCACTCATGTGTTCCGGCTGCAGGCAATGGCTGTGTACATCAACGATCATCTATCTCTCCTTCCCCATATTTTACTCTCCAAAGATGCTACTCTTTCGGATCGTAGGGAACGCAGATCTGCGTTCCTTACCAACTTGCGATGAATTCCTCTACACCGAAATCGGCAGGTGTCTCATTGAAGCAGTACCGCATCGGTCCCGATTGGAAGCCGGGGAAAAAGTGCTCCTCGTCCCTCTGAAGTTTGGCGTCAAGCGGCTTAAATCGCTGCCATAGGATTTCCGCCTCCTGCGGCGTGAAGCGATCAGCAAACTCAGGTCCCCAATTCAGCGTGGTCGGGTGGGCACTTGTCCCTCGCCTACGCAGGTCTTCAGGTCCGTCCTCAACATCCGGGTTCCTGTGGAGATTAATGAAGAACGCCGCTTTGCACAAGAAAATGGTCGTCAGCATTTTGCCCTTTTCGCCCCTGCCCGGATGTATCTCCTCTAACGCTGCGTGGTAAATAGAACCGCTTTTTTCAATCACGGCGCGCAGCGCAGATTCGGTGTGAGCCTGCATCCGCTCGCTCCGTTTGTCCCATCGTTCCAATGTGGCTTGGGCTTCGGCGGATAGATTCCTCGTATAACTCAGGTCCTCATATTTTGTGAAGTTGCAAAAACCGCCGTGGATGGTGCGCCGCAGCTTCGCGCTGTAGTTGCTGCCCCAGTGGAGGATTGGGGTGATGTAGACCACACCATCACCACCATTCAGATGCGTTTGGACGCTGCCGGGCAGAGGGAGGCGCGGATCTGCCAGCAATTGACGATTCTCTTCTTCGGTGTTGATCCGTATATGGCTGCCGGGCACAACCCACAGCACACTGTCATCGTAGAGAGGTATATTCCACTGAACATATCTCGGTCCATTCTCTATGATGTCATCTATGTATGCCTGCAGCGGAGCGGTATCAATGGGATGGATATCGCGGTGCCAGACAGCAGGTCCCCGATCACGCACCGGACTACACATCATCATCATCTCGGTGACGGCTGCATCCGGCTCCCCCATCAACTGGGTGCTGACACCCTGTGTGTTTTCGTGCAGCCAAATCTCCGCAGTGTTCGCTGTCCCCTTATCGATCAGGTCTACCAATGGAGGGTGATGCAGCATCAACCGAGGCTGCGCCCCTGTTTCCCATACACCGCCCGGTGGATCACCCGGATTGCGTTCGCTCGCCCAGAGACCTCGCTGTCGATCGACCATTCGCTCATAACCGGCGCGTAAATCTTCCAATTCCGCCGGTGGGATCACCTCCCGCAGAACCAAATACCCTTCTTCCATGAATTGGTCTTGATTGAGTTGCATCGTTGTATCTCCTATCATAAATCTATTCAGTCGTGCGTTATAGAAATTTAACCCACGGTATAGGGGCAATACACCATCTCCATCCGCAAGCCACGTTCATCAAACTCAGGTTCTTGCGGAATTGATATGAGATTTTGCTTTCCCATCAGCCCGGTCACCGCAGCAGCCAGCGCATCCAGAATGTCATCTCTTGCGACATTTTTGCGTCTATAGGTAGATAACGCATGGCCAATGATATCAGCAGTCTGCGAATAAATTGACTGGAGCAGCTGCCTCCGTTCCGACAGTCCCTCACTCCGCTTTTTGGCGTGTTGCATCGAACGGCCCGCCAAACCCCAAAAACAGAGTTCTGGATGGATTTCTCTGATACACCTTTTCGCGGAGGGGTCGTCCGACAGAAGGCAATCCATCTCACGGATTTTTGGGATAATATTCCAGTTTTCAACGGACAGACGTTTGCCCGTCAACCGTTGGTTGATATCGCAGGCTTCCTGATACGACAACGCATAGATCGCCTCACGGCACGGCGCGGGGAACACACTCGAACGTCTCGGACCGAGCAGCTTCCGGACTTGTGGGTCGCAACGGCGTTCAGCCCTACCCGCCGCTTTCAAGCCGATTGGAATGTCAATTAGTATTAAGGACGCCTGCCGGTGATGATCCCATAGGCTAGACACATCCGGAAAAACATCCAACTGCCAATTACCTTCCGCTTCCAGTCCAATAGCGAACCAACCCGCCCTGCACCCATCCACACCGACAAACATCTTTGTTCTACGCTCCCAACTGACTTGCCAGATCATTGAAGTCGTTCGCCACCACGTCAAAGGAGGTGTCGTGTTCCAGATCGCTATTGCGGTGCGGACCGTATTCTTCCGGTCTAGGCACGAATCCAGTCTTGAATCCGACAGCCGCTGAAGCGATCAAATCGCCGGGGTGTGCGGCGACCATCATCACTTGGCTTGGTGGAAGGCCTAGCAGGTCTGCGGCGGTTTGATACACCTCCGGATCCGGTTTGTAATGCCTCGCCAACTCCGAGGACAGAATGCAGTCCCACGGCAGCCCGGCATGTTTCGCCATATTGGTGAGCAAGGCGATGTTGCCGTTGGAGAGAGGCGCGACAATGAATCGTTCACGCAATCGCTGGAGCCCACTGACAGCGTCGGGCCACGGGATGAGACGATGCCATATACGGTTTAGGTGATCTTTTTCCGATTCGCTCAACCCCACAATCTTAAACTCGTCAAGGAGTTCGTCCAGAATCATACGGTGTAGCGCGTCTATTTTCAACCACGGCAGTTCACCCTGACGGACGCGATTCATTGAAGGACCGTATCCTCCCCGCCACTTGTCCGCAAACTCCGCCCAATCCACATCGAGCCCGCGAGCTGCTCCAAAGGCTTCGCCTTCGAGGATAATGCTACCACGCCAGTCCACAACTGTACCGAATACGTCAAATGTCAGTGCTTTGATTTCAAGAGTATCTGTTTTTTTGCTGTTTTTCATAGAAACTTTCCCGGACAAACGAGACTCGTTCAGTTGGGCGAATCGTTGATACTTTCAAACTTCTCGCCATAATCCTTTCTTCCGCAAAATGTCCAACAGTATCGGTTATTGGATATTTTGCTTGTGCTTCCATTTTTGCTTATTAACAGTTCTAAACCTTATCGTCCTATCAATGTTCTCAAAATACGAGCAGTCCATACAGTCACAAGCAAACTCATTGTAGATCCACGCCTCGTCAACAACCATCTGAATAATATAGCGTTTTCCATTTTCAAGTAACTTCCCATTCACACCGGGAAGAAATTTGACGGTTCGGTCATCCCAGACAACCTCCCAACCAAGATCCTCACCATCTACAGTAAGCAGCTTAGCCTTCACACCAATAATAGATTCATCATACTCAAACCAGATACCGTCCCTATTCAACGGATCAGGATCAACATCAGAACTACCATCGAAACTCCCCGCCACTAATGACGGCAGCGAAAAGCCAGGCGTGAACACTGTCAACGTTATAAATGCCCCAACATTCGGGGAACCGTCGGGGTTCGTCCATTTAACATGAAATAACTGATCTCCAAGCTTTTCCGTCGGATTCGGAAAGCACCAAATCGCTCTATTCCCTTCAACACGGGCAGCAGTCCCATTAACGGTCACGGCTCGCGGCTCTTTATCGAAGTGAAGCACGACTGGCAGATATTCTGAAACCTCTTCTCCACTGGCGGGAATGGTCTTAACCAGTTTGGCACCCTCTCCTACGACTGCCTCCTCAGAAACTGATACAGGGTCCTCATCCCCACATGCCACTAGAGCAAAGCAGGGAAGCGCGAGCCATCCGACACATATCAGCAACCTAGCAAACATGAGACTGCCTTCCACACGAACGCTATCCATGTTCGATAACCCCCAGGCGGCTTTCCGAATCGAGGTCTGCTGAAAACTCACACTTATCTAAGTGCGTCACCATCGGTTATACCACAACCGGCGAACAGTGTCCGCTGCACAGCCCTATCGTGTGCCAGTGTATAGTCCTGCTGTTTTTCTCCACGAATGCAGGCGGCAAGCTCACGCAACAGCGATCCGGAGGTTGATGACCGAGTGATGGTTACATCATGCGAACCAGCTGCGTAACCTTCGACAGCCTCCCCCAAACTGAGGCTGAGGTTATCCGAGCCGATGGGCGTATGGATGGCGGTGCCTTTCGTGCCGTAAACTTCGATACGCCGGGTTTTGCCACTCTCGATGTGCATACCGGCTGTGTCGATTGTACCAAGCCCACTTTCAAACTCATGCACAACGACCGCATTATCCACTTCGGACCGACTGTCGTAGTGTCGTCCCAAGGCGGGCTGCACTTCCTTCGGCTCTCCCATCAGGATGACCATCAGGTCAATTAGATGTCCCGCCATCTCGAAGTAAATCCCGCCGTGATACACCTTGTACTCCTGCGCCAACTGTGGGTGCCACGATATCGGCTTCGGGATGTGTCCGCGATAGTAGAAAATATCGCCAAACACACCTAATTTGGCGAGTCGCAGCATCTCGTGGATTGCAGGATTGTAACGCCACATATACGCCATCTGAAGGCACAGTCCCTTGCGCTCCGAGAGTTCGTGGATTCGCTGCAACTGTTCTATATTGACGCCCGCCGGTTTTTCGAGTAACACATGTTTACCCGCTTCGAGTGCCTGCTCTGCGTAGTCCAGATTCTGATACACATGCCCTTCAACGATGACCGCTTGCGCGTCGCTGTTTAACACTGCCTCCACCGAGGGAAAAACGGTCAGGTCAGGAAATGATTCGGACCACTCCCCCTCTCTCCGCGCAACCACCTCTGGATCCGGATCATAAAATCCAATAGGTTTGAACTCCTCCGGGCGCTCTGTTGATTCGCGGGTGTGCATACTAGCGTGGCTGTGCCATGCACCCAAGTAAGCAAATTTTAACATCAATTATCTCCTCTTAGTCGCACAATTTAGTACTTTTCACCGCAGAGTGCACAGAGTTTCCTTCTGCGTTTCTCTACGCCTCTGTGGTTGGTTTTATCCCGTTTTCCTATTTTCCCGTCTTCCCGTTTTCTCGTCTTCTCGTTTCACGCATTAGGGTTTCCCTGATCGTATATTCGCGCCAGCACGGGATTGTCCGCCGGCTCCTTTCCACCGTAGAACCACGTCAAGGGCAGCACCTTCAGCTTCTGATTGAAGCCTCCCTCCTTCTGGCTGCTCAGAATCATCTCGGCGCGGGTCGGGTGCTCCTCATAATACGAATAGGTGTGGGTAATCAGGACACGATCTTCCATCACAAACACCGAGGGATAAGACCACCGCCCGTGAAAATCGAAGGCGAGGATATGTTCTTGTTCTCGCTCCGGAGCAGACAACCCGGGATCAAAGTTATATTCCGCCGGACGGACAGGTCGAATGGGTCCCGGCTCGACCCGCGTCTCCTCGTGCATTGATTCTACATTTTGGAAGAACTCCCACACGCTGCCACCATTACGGCTAATCGCAGCAGAGACACGCGTCCGATTGTAACCCTGTTTAATCTCGTCCTCGGTCTCCTGATTCCAGACCGCCAAGAGATGTCCGTTGGGCAATGTCCGAATCTGTGCGGGTGCCGTGGACGAAGCGAGGGAAGTCGGCTGTGGGCGGGTCCATGTCTCCCCGTTGTCCTCCGACCACGCCTGAAAAACGCGTCCCAACCCGTTGCGCATGAACATCAGCAGCCGTCCCGGACTCACTTCCGTCACCGTCGGCTCGTTGGTATAGCTAAACGATGCGTTCCAGTCCAGTAGGATGATTAGTTCCCCATCCCGATTGCGCTGCCACGTCCGTCCATCGTCGTCCGAATAGTAGACACAAGACGCTGAGAAGCGGGGGTCGAAGAAGTGTGCAGCGGTGGACACCCACTGTCCATTCACCAATTTTCCGGACGCGGGCGGTTTGACATCATCTGGCCCAGAGGCTTGCCCCAATGAAATATACACCGGCAGAATAATGCGTCCAGAAGAGGTACGCAGCAAAACATCTTGATAGGCATGGGTGGCGACCCCCGGCTGCGTGATGCGGACAGGCGGTTCCCAAGTCTCTCCGCCATCCTCCGATCTCCAGAAAACTAGATGGTTGTCACGGCGAGTGCTCTCGGAAGAACCCTCAGAAGGTCTCCGCATACCTGCCAAGCCGATGCCACCTCCGGCCAACTGTACGAGCGAGGTCCCACCACCGCCCACCGGATTGCCCACCGTGTCAGTGTGTGAGAACGACTCCGACCACGTAATCCCACCGTCATCGGAGGTGTTGAATTGCGTGCCAGCGGCGTGCAGAACCCGTCCATCTTCCAGTTCTGTAAAGGTAGACGAGTGGAAGTATCTCGTTTCATGGATCGCCAATGCTTCTTCGGGGCGTGTCATCGGAACATTGCTCATGGGTTTCTAACCCCCTTCTGTGTTTTCGTTGTCGTGTGCTGGGCGCAGCGAAATTTCAAATTGTGGTCTATGGATGTGATCCGTTTCCATTCTGTCTACTTTCATGGTTTCGATAACCGATTGACGAACGCTGTATGTTCAGGGGTATCCACTCCCTCTTGCAATTCCATTAAAACGGTTGCCAAATCTTTTGTCAACAATGCCTCTACCGCTAACCGTAAGCCGGGGAAGGCTCGGCTTTCGACGATGCCCCCCGCATCCGCTCGCAACGGTACATAGACCCCTTCGACAAGCCGGAACCAATCGAGTTGTTTATCTTCGGTCTGCCACACAATATATTCTTGGACACCACAATGTTGATAAACCTCAAATTTGATGTTCAGATCATAATCCGTACTGGATGCCGCAATCTCAATGATTAATTCCGGCGTACCTTCGATGTAATCATCCCCACTAATCTGAGAGCGGCCTCCCAACCCAGACTCAAGCCGTAAGAAGGCATCAGGTTGTACTTCATTGTCATCATTGAGACGAACCGTTGCATTGTCACCAAAATCTGTTCCGGGTGTTGCAGCACTATAGACAGCAAGCCAGCCCATCATGTGCCCATGCGGTTGACTATGGCGTGTATGTCGTACAGGTGATCCCATGTAGACAACTCCCTCGATGAGTTCAATCTTCTTGAGATGCGGTGTCACCTCATAACGTCGATGAAATTCGTCTCGCGTCAGTAGGTCGCCATGTTTCAAGGGCGGAATTTTCTGACCGCTCGCTTCTGCCACCGTAGGTTGGACAGATATTTCATGAGGTGTGCCTAATTTTTCTTGACTCATCGGAGATTTCCTCCAAACTCACTTTGGTGTAACGGCATTCATTCCTAACGCCGCCGGATGTGCGGTGCCTCCATGACTGCACGCTGCTCCGGCGTCATATCTTCAATATAGTCGGGATAGGTGATTTGATGCGCTCCTGCGCTGTATGCCTGAAATCCGGGACTGAATTTATAAAGCACCGCCCGCCGCTGATGCTCCGCTGTCCACGGCAAAGTCCCGTGCGTCAAGGTCTCGCTGAATATGATCGCATCGCCCGCTTCCGCATTGACTTCGAGCACATGCTCCTGATATTTCTCCCACAACTTCATGCTTTGAGGACAAGGTAGGTTTGCCTTATGGCTGCCCGGAATAACCGCTAACCCACCATCTCCGGGACCTTCGTCCGCAAGCATATACTCGACGACCGTGAGTCCGGTATAGATACGTCCATCCTTGAAGAAGTAAGCCTCGGAAAAGTTTGGACGCTCAATGCCGCCGCCGTGCAACGTGCCTCCCTCTGCTCCTTGATCCATCGCAATCATCCCCGGTCCGTGATCGAGTCGATAGCCTTCGTCCAATATGCCGTCGAGGTATGGCTTAATCCGCGGGTGAATGAGGAACTGCCGAAACGGTTCACACCACGGGCGTTCCCACGCCAGCATCCCGCCCAAATCTATCCGACGAGAAGTCCCTGACAACGTTTTTGAACTGCCAGATAGTGACCTGTCTATTTCTTTCGCCTGATCAAAATGGTGATCGATTGCTGCGTTACAACGCTCGACTTCTTCAGGGGTGAGTACATCTTTAATAACGAGATAGCCTGTCAGGTCGAATAGATAACGTTCGTCTTCGGTCATCGTATGCCAACCTCCCTTATCTATTATCAAGGATAACGGATTTGAGCAGGATATACCCGAAGAATCCTGCTCAAATCCCATTTGAAACTTAACTGCTTGCTGCCCATTGAACACCCTGTGCAACCAGTTTCTGCATAGCAGGTCGCTCAAAGGTGCCGGGACCGTGACCGAGTGCTGTGTAAAACACCCGCCCATCGCCGTAGGATTTCACCCACGCCATCGGGTGTTGTTTCTCCGACCATTCCGCCGACGCAAGGATGTGGATGTAGGGATCATAAGCGGACATATAGATCTCGTCCTCAACCTCAAAATCCCCAACGCCCTGCGTGATCGGATGATCTGCGTCGTCGATATTCACTGTGAAAGTATCACCGGGTGGATGCCAGTTGGCGTGTCCGCCGATGAGATCAACGGCACGCCCGCCAATCCACCACGCCGTTCCATGAATACCGACCAGTCCCTTTCCCCCGCTGACGAATTGAAAGAGCCCATCCTCCTGTTCGGCTGTGAGGTCTGGCTCCCGTTTGGGAGTACCGTCAGGTTGACTGACTGTACGGGTGAATCCTGTGCCGAATACACAGACATCAAATTCATCCAATTGAGATGATGCCAAAACCCCTTTATCGTCGCTAAGTTCCACTGACATATCGCCGCGAGCACCGAGGAAATCATGGATGACGGACGCGCTATCCTCAAATCGGTGATTTGAACCCGATAAAACTAAAACTTTCAATGTAGATGCCTCCTCTATTCTTTCTGATTATCGTTACGTTTCTGCGCTTATTTGAACGCACAGTGATACTAAGCCTTTCGTCAGTATAGAGGAAAATAGAAGCCATGTCAAGACAATTTTGGTCGCTTCGATAGTAGGGGAATCGCATATAAAAAATAGTGTTTGACAATGGGGTAAATTGAGGTAATGTATAAGGTATCCTCAAAGCAAAGGAGTCGCAGACATGTCTGATAAATCCATTACTTCAATTGAATCCCATTTTTCCGAATTACCCGACCCTCGAACAGATAAGAGTCGGATACGTCATAAACTGCTGGATATGGTTGTGATAGCCATCTGTGCGGTCATCTGTGGTGCCGATAGCTGGGTGGCGGTTGAATCGTTTGGTCATGCGAAATCGCAGTGGCTGTCTAAGGTATTGAAATTAGCTCACGGTATCCCATCGCACGACACCTTTAGTCGGGTGTTTGGTTTACTTGACTCGGTTCAGTTTGAGCACTGTTTCATCAATTGGCTAAAACAGGTTATACAAGTGACAGACGGTCAAGTGGTTGCTGTTGATGGTAAACACCTACGTCGGTCTTATGATACTGCGACCGACCAAAGTGCGATTCGGCTTGTCAGTGCGTGGGCGTCCTCCCAATCGGTGACATTGGGACAACTGAAAGTCGCTGACCATTCCAATGAGATACCCGCCATACCGCAACTGCTGGAGTTGTTGACGCTCTCAGGTTGTATTGTGACCACCGATGCAATGGGGTGTCACCCACAGATTGCTCAACAGATCGTCGATGGTGATGCGGATTATGTGCTCGCATTGAAAGCGAATCAAGGGCAACTGTACGAAGATGCCGAACTGTTGTTTGATGGCATTGCCGATAATCGGTTACCCGATGTGCAGACCAACACTGCTCAGACCGTTGATGGCGACCATGGTCGGATTGAGACCCGAACCGCTATCAGCGTTTCTGACCCGGCTTTGATTGAACCCCTCAGAGGCAGTCAAACCTTTGCCAATCTCAGTTCAGTGGTTAAAGTCACTGCCGAGCGGGAACATAATGGACAGACGACGGTGAAATCCCGATATTATATCTCCTCGTTATCGACAGATGCCACCCAATTGCTTGCGGCTATCCGAACCCATTGGTCGATTGAAAACTGTTGTCATTGGGTGTTAGATGTTGCTTTTGATGAAGATGGGTGTCGCATTCGCAAAGAAAATGGCAGTCAAAACTTCGCCATACTCCGGCGGATTGCACTCAACCTGCTCAAGGGAGAAAAATCAGCCAAGGTCGGGGTTGCCACCAAGCGATTGAAAGCCGCGTGGGACACCGACTACTTAACGACTGTTTTGGCTACACTATTCTAAAAACTCACATGCGATTGCCCTACTTCGATAGGGAGGAATATTGATAACTTTCGGTATGTGTTGTATAATACCCAAAGCATATGTAAAATGTGTAAAAAGGAGGAGAACATGGCACAAAAGAAAGTACTTATCACCGGCATGAGCGGATTGATCGGCGGGATCGTGCGGGAGCGTTTGGAGGGGCAATATGCTTTGAGCGCACTCAATCGCCGCCCGGTAGAAGGAATTGAATGCCATCAAGCGGATATAGCTGACCTCGATGCAATACAACCGGCTTTCGAGGGGATCGATGTGGTTGTGCATCTCGCAGCAAATGCATCAGGCGGTGCGACGTGGGAAGATCTTATGAATCCCAATATCATCGGAACCTACAATGTTTTTGAAGCGTCACGGCAAGCAGGCGTTAAGCGGGTTATTTACGCCAGCAGCGGTTCAACCGTCAGCAACTGTGAGCGGGAGTTTCCTTACAATACCCTTGTTGATGGACGCTACGATGAGACGCCGGATACGTGGGATAAGCTGGACCACAATTCGTTGACACGACCAAGCGGACTCTACGGGTGCACTAAGGTATTCGGCGAAGCGTTAGCCAGACACTATACAGACACCAGCGATATTTCGATAATCTGTCTGCGTATCGGCGCAGTTACGCGTGAAAATCGTCCCACACAATCACGCACGTTCTCCGTCTGGTGCAGCCATCGCGATATCGCACAGATGGTCGAAAAGTGCGTCGAGGCACCCGACAGTGTGAAATTTGATATCTTTTTCGCGGTGTCAGACAATAAATGGAGCTATCGTGACTTTTCACATGCCCGTGAGGTGGTTGGTTTTGAGCCACAGGATTCGGCAGAAGATTACCGTTAACAACGACCCGGAGGATAATTTTTATGGACAAATCCATTGCTATCACTGAAGAACAACGGGAGCAATTTGATGAGGATGGGTTTATTCTAATTGAGGATGCACTAAGTTCCACAGAGGTTCAGACGTTAGTCAAAGTGGTGGACGAGTTGGATGCGCGCTATCGAAGTGAGAAGGAGATTGGACACGATGAGCCGTTCCAAATTCGGAATGCCCTCTCCCACCACGAGGAATTGTTGCGCCTGATTGACCACCCGATATTGCTGCCGCTCGTGGTAGACGTCCTCGGGGTCAATATCCAACTCCGCACATCACACCTCGATGTACGTCCACCCTGTCCGCCTGAATTTGCAAACCAGAAGCTAGGAGCAAAGGATAGTTTCTTCCCTTGGCACTCAGATGGACCAAACTTTGGGTATCCGATTACTAACGGACAGGTGCCGTTTGTGGAGGTCAAGGTAGGTTACTACTTGACGGATCTGACGGAACATAACAGCGGCGCAATTTGTGTGGTGCGAGGCAGTCATAAGATGTCGCCGGCACTGATACATCAGGACGGCTACGAAATCGACCCCGATCAAATCGTAGAGGTGAACGTCCGTCCGGGCACAGCGCTGCTATGGCGAACGGCACTCTGGCACTGCCTCACCCCGAATCTGTCAAACCACGCCCGGAAGTGTCTTTACTACGGCTATCACTACCGCTGGATTCGCCCCGCAGACTACGTCCACCAAGCCCCGGACCTGATTGCTCGCTGTACCCCGATTCAGCGGCAACTGCTTGGAGAGTTGGGGACCGGCAAAGACAACTACGTGGGAGATAACGCTAACGTGCATCCGATTTCCAGACATTGGCGTCCGGAAGCCGATGACATTCCACTCCAAGCGTGGGCGGAAGCTCAGATAAGCCAATAAGTCGCTTCCCTCCTTCAGACTGTTGACAAATGTGCGTGGCAGGCGTATAATCGCTTGAAACCTTTGAATCCCACTTACCAAACTTCATACTCCCGATGAGGCACTATCATGCAAGTCAACCGGCAACAACTGATGGACGAGGGTTATAATATCCTGTGCAATGTAGTACCTCCGGATCAACTCCAACCGTTGCGCGACAGTATTGAGCACATGGTTGACCGGAGAAAGGAACTTTCTGCCCAACGACGCACCCCCGACCAACCGCCGGGGGGTGAATGGGCAGCGAGTGGTCAACCCCGATTGAAATTCTCCATAGATTGCGACAGCAAATCTGCCAGCGCGATCGAGTTCTTGGCTCACGAGAATACCTTGGGCGTTGCCCAGCAACTGATGGATACAGAAGATGTTGTGCCACACAATCTTGCCTGCCTCTGTAGCGCAACCGCAGGCGAGACCGGTCCGGCGAGGTGGCACCGCGATATCGGTCCGGGCGAACCCGCTCCGTTGCGTGGCATGATTTCCAATATGCAGCACCACGGTCCCAGCTACCTCCAATGGAACATCGCCCTCTACGACGACAGTGTATTTTGGATTGTGCCCCGCAGTCATCGCCGAATCAACACCGAGGAAGAGAATCGACAACTGGCTGAAAACGCGTCGGTCCCGCTGCCCGGCGGTATGCCTGTTGAACTTAACGCCGGCGATGGGGTTGTGTATACCCACCTATTGCTCCACTGGGGGAGTTACTACAGCAGCAAAATGCGGCGGACACTGCACCCCGGCTACCGTCCTCTGCGTTTTCCATCCTTCCCCAACGTTCACTGGCGACATTGGGAGCCGGGGTTCTATCACTATCTTTCGGACGGGGTAAGAACGCAATTTGAGGCATGGGATGCACTGTTTTTTGCAGAGTCTGATCTGATTGCCAAGATTTTTCATGCAATCATAAACAAGGAGGTTGACGCATTTCAGGCGGGGTTTGACCAACTACACCCATCGCCACACGACCGAATGGTCTGCGTCGTTATGCTCTCAAAATTGAGTCGTGCGTTGTATCGACTCAAGCATACAGATACCCCACCCGATTCGCTCTGGGGGAACGGTCGAGACATCGTTTATCTCGGCAGCCACTTCACTCCTGAACAAACAGAGATCCTGTGGAAACGATTTGGCACACTTGATGAAAAATTGAAGCACTCCGATCAGGAAGACCATCCCGGTTTTCAACGGAGCCTGTCGCCATACGATTCCGACAATATGCCCGTGGATTTTGAGGTGGCGAATTTTATCGCTAGTTGGGATAACGTCTAATCTACAAACGAGCACTCACATTTCAAAGGAGGCATCTCATGTCAAAGTTCCGACTTACGCCAGAACAACACCGTTTTATGGACACATTCGGATATCTCCATTTCCCCGGCTTCCTCAATGACTGCATCGATCAGATTATTGAGGCATTTGAACAGGTTTGGGTTGACCTGAACATAGATCACCCCGAAACCCAACGTACATACATCGTACCATTTATCGGTCAAAGCGAATACCTCAGTTCGCTCCTCGACGATGACCGGATTGATGGTATCTTTGCTAGTCTGTTAGGCGAAGATTACACCTATCTCGGCAGCGACGGCAATTTCTACAGTGGTGACACCGGTTGGCATTCCGACGGCGGTTGGCCCCGTCCCGTCCGTTTCTACAAGATGGCGTTTTACCTTGACCCACTGACTGCTGACACCGGGGCGGTGCGTTTCATTCCCGGCAGCCACAGATATGGGGAGCTATACGCCGAAACGGTCCAACGGAACATCAGTAGTTTGGAAGATACCTACGCTCTCGACGGACCTTCAGTCCCCGCAGTCGCACTCGAATCGAATCCGGGAGATTTGGTCATTTTCAACCAAGCCTTGAAGCACAGTTCATGGGGCGGTGGCACGCAGCGGCGCATGTTCACGATTAACTGCGGCTACCGCTACAAGGAAGATGAGATGCATTTCCTACGCAAGGAGCTTGATCTCGTGTCGCGTTTCGGGCAGGGAAAGGTCTATGGAGACAACATGATAAAGACAGCGGGCCCGGAGCGGATGGTGCATCTTGAACAAGCATTGGCACTCGCCCCAAATGGTGTCTGGACTAGCTCAGAAACGAAAGGGTAGGCAATAAACGTTTCGCCTACCGTGTCGCGATTGTGCCGCGAACATACGAAGCAGCGTCAGACGCGAGGAATGTGAGCACGCGCGCAACCCCCTCCGGCTCACCAAGAGATGTGCGGGCGTTTTCAACGGCTGCTTCCGGGGAGTTGCCCATTTGTTCAGCGGATTCAGCGATTTGTCGGAGTTTCAGTGGGGTCGCGATACTGCCGGGACAAATTGTGTGAACACGGATATTGAGTGGCGCAAGCTGTGGTGTGATAGTCAATACCATCCCATTGACCCCACCTTTGCTCGAACCGTAAGCTACCGATGAACTGCCCCCGCTCACACCAGCACCGGAAGCGATACATAAAATCACACCACCACCGCTCCGTTCCATAATTGGTACAGCGTACTTCACAGATAGAAAAGTGCCTCTGAGATTGGTGTCAATAACCGATTCAAATACTGCCTGTTCAAAATCATCTACCCGAATGCTCGGACCGCTCAAGATGCCCGCGGAGGTTACCAGCACATTCATCTGACCAAAGATCTCGTCCGCCGTTCTCATTAGATTAGCGACTTCGGATTCTACATTGACATCGGTTCGGACAAATTGAGCAGTCCCACCCTCAGACTCAATAGTTGCTACCGTTTGTTCGCCACCCTCGACGTTGATGTCACCAACGACAACCTTTGCACCTGCGCGGGCATAGAGAATCGCTGACGCTGCACCGATCCCTGTTGCCCCTCCCGTGATAACAGCAACTTTATCTGTTAATTCCATATCTGTCTCCCAATTGGTATAGTTTAAGAAATAGCACGTTTGGAATTGTAGCACGATAGGCAGTCGTTGTCAATTTGCAAGTTGGACTCGGAGATTTCCTTGTCCAGTAGCTTAACACATGATAAAATTGATATTCATTGATACAGTTCGCTAGAACGCTGGCAACCTTTCAAATAACACATTTAGGACTTACGCACTTCGATTGTAGTTGCCCGATTCATCGGGCGTTGGCAACGGTGTCCTGCGGCGATTCATCGCCGAACTACAGAGCTTTAACCATTTAGCTGCGTAAGTCCTAATATCAATCAGATCTGGAGGAGAAATGCAGATAGCTTATAAAGATATACTACCCACAATCCACCCGACCGCTTTCATCGCTCCCGGTGCGATGATTATCGGTGCTGTCACCATTGGTGAAGAATCGAGTGTTTGGTTTAATTGTGTCCTGCGTGGCGATTTGGAATACATCGAAGTTGGTAAGCGCACGAACATTCAGGATGGCACGGTTGTCCACCTCGATCCGGGCTTTCCCTGTGTCATTGGCGATGATGTCACAATCGGACATGGGGCAATCATCCATGGATGCACAGTGGGCGATGGGGCGATGATTTCAATGGGAGCAACTATCCTGACTGGTGCCAAGATTGGCGAGCGAGCGATTATCGCTGCGGGAGCAGTTGTGCGAGAGGGACAGGAAATTCCACCGGATACATTGGCAATGGGGCTTCCAGCACAAGTTAGGCGAGAGGTTGCTGAAGCAGATTTGGAGCGTGTACAATCAGGCAGAGAGGGTTACGTTGCGCGGGGACAGTTAATGCGAAAGTCGTTGAGCGAGGAGACTGATCAGTAAAATTAAAGTCTGTTGATGAAATCAAGAATGGGAAGCTAGTGTTGTCCTTCACTTAGCACGCGCCGCACTTCTTACAAACGGTGGTATCGCACTGGCTCGTCATGAACCGCTTTTCGTGCTTATTATGTTCGAGGCGCAGGAACTCTGGCTTGACATTCAGGTCGAGATAATCCCACGGGTTGAACTCGCCGATAGAACGTGGACGGAGGGCATAAAAATCGGGGTCCAAACCATGTTTGCGAAAAGTCGCTTTCCACGCTGCTCCCCTAGCGAGGTCTAAAATCACCCCACTCAGTCGTCGATCCCCTCTGGCAAACACCGCCTCTTGGTAGGCGAGTCGAGCGCTCGCTGAAGAGAATTTCATCCCGCCGATACGTCCCAACTCTTTTTTTAGAAATGTGAGTTTGCGAGAGATGGTCTTCGGATCTTCCATCGGGACCCACTGGAAGGGCGTGTGGGGTTTGGGAACCATCGGAGAAATAGTGAAACCGATCTGCGCCATCCTGCCCGATCTTTTAGCGTAAGGCAGAACAATAGATCGCATCTCCTTCGCCATGTCGACGATGGCTTCAACATCAGCGGGGGTTTCATAGGGCACGCCAATCAAGTAGTAAAGGCGCAGGTTAAGAATATCTCGTTTGACAGCTTCTTCAAGAACATGATACAGACGTTCACGGGGAATCGCTTTGTTGACAACTTTTTGTAGATTTTCGGTGGCGACCTCCGGGGCAATCGTGATTGTGCCTTGTTCACTGTCAGCAAGCGCGTCAAGCAACGGGGGACGAACCGTTTCCGCCCGTAGGGAAGCGCATGAGATGCGGAAACCTCTTTCAACTAGTCCGCTCGCAATCTCATCAATATCCGGGTGATCAGAGATTGATGCGCCCACGAGACCGATCCGGTCCGTGATACCGCGGGCTTGTTCGGCAAGTTGGAGGGTGTTCTCCACAGATCGCTGTCTGGGCCACCGTCGCGCATAGTCAGCAACACAGAAACGGCATTGACGGCCGCAGCCACGTACAATCTCAATGAGGTGTGCGTTAGAAAATTCTGTGTTCGGTGTATGGATTTTCGTGCAAGTTTCGGCTTCATCAAGGCTCGGAATCGCACCCGAACGAATGCGAGTTGGCGCGGGCGATTTGGCTCGCATCTCCTTGATTCCGCCTTCTTCGTCATAATCAACTTCATAAAAACGTGGAACATAGAGTCCGGGGACTGTTGCAAGTTCCCACAGTAAGTCCTCTTTAGACGCCTGCGCCCCTTTCCATTCCCCAAAAATATCCATAAGATAATGGAGCGTCATCTCTGCTTCGCCTACAACGAACACATCTATAAAGTCAGCAATAGGTTCGGGATTATAGGAGATATTGATTCCCCCTGCCATAACAAGCGGATCCGTATCCTCCCTATCCGCAGCGAGAGGTTCAAGTCGGGCCATCTCTAGCGTGGTCGGAATATTGACATAATCTGATTCAAATGAAACGGAGAATCCAAGCAGATCGAATTGATTGAGTGGGGTCTGTGTTTCAAAGGAAAATAGCGCTGTCCGATGGTTTTCAAGCTGACGCACCAGCTGCGGTTCGGGAAGGAATGCACGCTCGCAGGAGGTATCGTCGCGCTGGTTAAGGAGGGAATAGATAACCTGAAGCCCGAGGCTTGACATACCAAGGGAGTAAGCACCCGGATAGATTAGCGCAAACCGATTTTCTTTCCTGAAATTGAAGTGTGGACGGTGCTCTGCCTTGAGGAGTTCCTGATATGTTTGGCGTAAAACTCGTTGCATAACAATTTTAGCAGGGATAAATTTACTTCCCTTTCTGATTGCGGACTCGCAAAAACGCGGGGATATCCAATAAATCTTCATCATCTGCCGCGATCTTAGGCTGAACTACGTTGCCTGCAGATTGGTCTTGTCTCGATCCCGAGTCCTCCCTAAAAGAATCTTGACCTGTTCGACTCGAACCGGCTGATCCTGAATTCCCTTGGACACGTGTCCCTCGATCTGCCCGAGGAAAATTACGTCCCAAGAACTCTTCCAGATTCACAATGTCGCTTTGCCCTGTTTGCTGCCTATTGTTTCGGGTTTGTGGATCAAACCCAGTTGCAATTACAGTTACACGCAATTCGTCTTCCAAGTTGTCGTCATAAGCGAGCCCAAAAATTACCTGCTCCGTGTCCGAAGCCTCTCTGATAACCTCCATGGCATCTTCTAATTCGTGCATCGCCATATCACTAGGTCCTGTGATATTCACGATAATTCCGGTTGCCCCCTCGATAGAGCTTTCTTCCAATAACGGTGAAAGGATAGCACGTTTCGCTGCCCCTTCGGCACGATTGTCACCGGTTCCCATGCCAATCCCCATCAATGCACCACCCGCGTTAGACATAATTGTCTTGACATCGGCAAAATCGAGATTAATTTCACCGGGAACCATGATAAGGTCGGAAATGCTCTGGACAGCGTGTAGTAAGATTTGATCTCCCATTCGGAAGCCCATTTTTATCGGCATATTCCGATCCGCTTCCTCAATGAGACGCTGGTTCGGAATAACGATAACGGAGTCCGTGTTTTCACGCATTTCATTCACACCAGCCTCTGCTTGGATGGCACGTCGTCTTCCCTCAAAGGTAAATGGACGCGTGACCACACCAATCGTTAATGCCTCTGTTTCCTTAGCTAGCGCCGCAATAGTGGGTGCCGCGCCTGTGCCGGTGCCGCCCCCCATACCCGCCGTAACGAACACCATGTCTGCGTCTTCAACAATACTTCGGAGGGTTTCCTTGCTCTCCTCCGCCGCCTTACGTCCTGCTTCCGGGTTCGCCCCAGCACCGAGCCCGCCCGTCGTATTCTCGCCAATCTGCACCTTGGCTGCATTATGACACGCTCTAAGAGCCTGAACATCGGTGTTGACCACGTAGAATTCCACACCCGCCAATTCAGCCTCAATCATGCGCCTGACCGCGTTGCTTCCTCCGCCCCCAACGCCAACGACTTTGATACGAGCGACATTTGAAAACTCATCCTGTTCCACAAACTCGATTGCATTATCGTTCATAATTTTCAGTTATACTCCTATTGACGGAGCAACCTAATTCCTCCCTTGTTTTGAGTGCGCCCGAGTATCAAGATGTTAGCGCAAAGCGACACATCCGCAAACCACGGAAGATGCACGAAACATTTCGACCTACACTCTATCTTCAGATTATAGAGAGCCATCAAATTAAAGTCAACACTTTTTTGCGGATACTACGAAATCTCAATCGTACTCTGCTGCTACAACCAGTCTTGGAACCAATTCTTCATACGTTTGAAAATTTGATCGAACAGGTTCGTTCCTTTGATGAAGGTTCTTTTGGGGGCACGATAATGCTCCATCGCACCGGCAAGGACAAGCCCCACACCCGTTGCATAAACCGGGCTGTGTACTTTCTCCGTTAATCCCTTCAGTGGACAAGGGTATCCAACCCGCACCGGACAAGGAAAAGCCTGTTCGGCTGATTCAAGTAGTCCATCAAGAAGCGCAGTCCCACCGGTAAGCACAACTCCAGCCGGAATAGTGAGGTCACAATTATAGATTTCTTGACCAATTAGACTCAAGAATTCGTCCATACGGCACTGAATAATTTCAGCCAAATCTCGTCGCGTGATGAAACGCGGTTTGTGCACGCCTCCAACTGTAGAAATCGGAATAGCATCATTCTGATCCACGAGGTCAACCGATGCACACCCGTAGCGCAGTTTAATCTTGTCTGCATCTTGTGGCGTCATCTTTAACAGTTGTGCAATATCATTAGTGATATGATGACCACCAAGCGAAAGCACTGCGGAATGATGGAGGGTGCCATCTTTGTAAACCACAACATCTGTGGTTCCGCCTCCCATGTCGGCGAGTGCAACGCCCACTGACTTCTCCTCAGGCGTTAGGACCGACTCAGCAGAAGCAATAGGTTCTAAAATGATGTCTTCAACGGAAATTCCCGCATTATAGATGCTTTTCACGAGGTTTTGGGCAGAAGCAACGGCACCGGTAATGATATGAACATAGGCTTCAAGACGCACGCCAGACATACCGACCGGATCTTTGATTCCGCTCTGCTCGTCAACAATAAAGCCTTGTGGAATCACATGCAGTATTTCCCGTTCAACAGGAATCTTCATTGCTTGCGCAGCATTGATTGCACGTTCGACATCGGCTTGCGTAATCTCGTGGCCTTCTCCTGAAACGGCAACGAGACCGTGAGAAGTTTGCCCGGTTATATGTCCTCCTGCGATGCCGGCATATACAGATCCAATCTGCACACCTGCCATGAGTTCAGCGGTTTCAACGGCTTGACGAATCGCGGTTGTCGTGAGATCTATGTCGACAACAACTCCCTTCCGTAACCCTTCAGAAGGGGCAGTACCGACACCTATAATCTCAATCTTTTCCGGATCCCCCTGCCAAGTATTTCCGATAATCGCAGCGATTTTGCTGGTCCCGATGTCTAGGCCAACAATAATCTCTTCTCCAGCCATCTTATTGTCCTCCCCAATATATGGCATCTTTGAACCTAGCATCCAAATAACCATCAAGAGGATTTGAAGTATGCTGCCCCTTTTCCATAAACGTCGTTTGATTTTTTATAAATAAACCAATATGATAAATGCCAGTTTCAATAAAATCCGACGAAATCCATACGATAGGGAGATTACTAAATTGGAGAGTAATCTTATCTGGTTGATTCGTATCGATCGTTTGTAGCGTGGCTACAACTTCCGGAGCCAGACTCAAAGCCAAAGTTAGCACGTTAAGGGCAAGTTGAACGCGATCAGAATCCACTCGATCACCCACACTAGGCACGCGCTGTTCAGTACTGATAATTGTAACGATCGAACTGGAAGCCGGCAGCGATTCGATATATTCTAATACATAACCCTCAAGATCAATCAGCACAAAGCGAATGGAGCTATTTTCGGAATATTTCAGCAATGCAAATGGTTCTCTTTCGGTTATTTCAAGCGTCAAAGAACGTTTTAGAATGCTTTTTGAAAGATGCGCCTGTTTGACGTAACTGAGTTTCTGCTTCAGACGTTGCTCAATTACAGACCTTGATATGGTATGCACATCACTCTGACGAGAACTTAAATCTAAAGCGGCAATTACTTCCTTTTGGGTATAGTGCTCATTGCCAGAAACGGAAATCTGTTTCACACGCAAGAAGCCAAACTTCAATGTCAAAGAGTGAACGAAAAGCAGTCCAATTAGACATGTTATTCCAATTATTAAATAACGCCCGGCACGGTGAGGGGGTCGTTCAGGCACCGAGAAGCGAGTTTTAAATTGACTGGAAGATTGCCATGATGAAGATTGCACGAAATCTAGACCTAGTGGATGCGCATGTTAGTATGTAACCATCCATAACCACAAAAGACAAAAGCCTGCTTTCAAACTGCAAAAAAAGCAACTATTGTAACATCTCGATCTGGCTGTCTCTGGGACGGGTTATAATTCCGCCGGCAGAGTTCATTATAAAGTCCTATATCCCGTTCCGAAGGTCGGTTGCACAAATACCTCAGCGACGGCACTCAAATCCATTTTCAAGTAGATTCGTCCGTTCTCTGTTGCCAGAACCTCAGCTGCGTCGTCAGGCTTAACCTTGATTTGTCGAGTCAGAAACATCATTCACCTCCACCAAATCTTCTTCGTATTGATGTTCTTCATAAAATTCAAGGACGCACAGACGCATGACCTGACTGATAGACATACGCTTGAGCTCGGCATATCTCTTCACGAAATCGTGCAAATCCTTATCCAGACGAAATTGTACAACTTGTTTTGCCATGATGTAATTGATTATACGACAAACAATTGCAGATTTCAACTAAAAATTAACGAAAATTTGCCTAAAATAGGGCTTTTCATGCAATTTTTTGTATATTTTCAAGAAAAAACACACAATATCTCGTAGTATATCCATTTGAAAGCCGTCCTCTGCTAAGATTACTGCACTTTTTTGCGGATAATGCGAGAGACCATCCAACCGAAAATCTAGCGGTCTTGCAGTGCCCTAACAAACACCGGCACTAGGCTTAACAGCCCCGAATCGTGAAAAACTTCAGTTTAGCTGTCGTTTGGCGCCTCATCGGCTCTCCCAAGTTTTTTTAATAATTCACGACCAACTTGCCAGATATCCCCAGCTCCAACTGTGATAACAATATCATTCGGACGAACGATATTTACCAAAGTCCCCGCAATTTCGTCTTTGTCAGGGACATAAATCACATGTCGATGGCCGTGTGCTTGAATAGCATACGCTAGTTTTTCCGCAGTCACCCCTTCGACCGGAGTTTCTCCGGCCCCATAAATTGAACTGACAATGAGGACATCCGTCTGATAGAACGATCTCGAAAACTCTTCAGCGAGATGCTTCACCCGCTGATAACGGTGCGGTTGGAAAACAGCGACGATACGACGATTATAGCTTTCACGCGCCGCTTGAAAGGTTGCTTTCAGTTTTGCGGGATTATGTGCATAATCATCTACCACAATGATGTCGTTGACCTGACCAATAATTTCAAAACGACGATGAACACCACGAAAAGACTCCAAAGCTTCTCGAATCGAATCAAACGGTACGCCCAACTCCAACCCAACGGCGACCGCTGCCAATGAGTTTAAGATATTATGGTTTCCCGGCATTTTAAGATGAACCTCGCCCAAGACCTCTCCATGCACATGGACACGGTAGTGAGAAGTTGGACCATCAATACTTGATCGCTCTGCCATCAGGTCAGCGCGTGTTTCAATTCCATAAGTCACATAGCGTTTTTCGATTCGCGGAATCAGCTGCTGTATGTTTTCCTGATCCAAGCATAGTACCGCGGTGCCGTAAAACGGAACCTTATTGATGAATTCCAGAAACGTCTCGCCAATCTCCTCAACACTGTTATAGTAGTCAAGATGATCAGCGTCAACTGATGTAACCACCGCAATTGTTGGGAAGAATTTCTCGATGGAACCGTAGGCTTCGTCCGCCTCAACCACCATCATTTCCCCCTGCCCAATCCGAGCATGGCTGCCCAAACTGACCAGTTTTCCTCCAACAACAACGGTTGGATCCAGCTTGTCTAGCACCGCTGCTGTCATCGCGGTTGTGGTGGTTTTGCCGTGTGTACCACTCACCGCGACGCTGAATTTCATCCGCATAATCTCCGCGAGCATCTCAGCACCACGAATCACAGGAATCTTGCGTTCCTTCGCCGCGACCACCTCAGGATTCTGGGGCGAAACGGCAGGAGACATCACCACTACATCCGCACCAGCGATCTGTTCGGCAGCATGACCGCAATAAACCTTCGCACCTAATGCTACCAAACGATCGGTGACTTCTGTTTCGCGTAAATCGGATCCAGATACCTGAAAATCAAGGTTTAGTAGGATTTCAGCAATCCCACTGAGTCCAGCACCACCAATACCAATGATGTGAATATGGCGAGTTTTTCCAAACATAGGCATAAACTTTCTAAATTTGAGGATTAGATTTCACGAAAGAAAAGATCGATTGGGCAATTTCTTCGCCGGCGTGCGGGTTGCCCAACTGACAACTTTGATTTGCCATCTCTTGCTGTTCCTCCGGATTGTCTATGATTCTGATGATTTCTTCTGTAAGTCTGTTTCCTGTCAATGTACGTTGGTCTAGCACCACACCACCACCCGCCTCCGCAATGGCTTGGGCATTGAGTCTCTGATGATCCCCAGCAGCAGTTGGCAGAGGAATAAAAATCGCTGGAATACCACACGCGGTGATCTCTGCGATTGTCATACCCCCTGCTCGACATACCATTAGATCAGCAATGCTGTAGATCGTTTCAATGGGATCAAAGTACGGTTGTACCAAATGTCGAAGTAATGACGCCTGATAACGCGCCTTAACTGCTTTGTAATCAGTTTTTCCCGTTTGATGGACAAATTGAATCTGTTGGTCGAATAGCGCTAAATCATCTAGAGCATCCATCACATTTTGGTTAATTGCCTGCGCCCCTTGGCTTCCACCCATCACAAATACGGTTTTTCGTTCTGGGTCTAGTCCAAGCGAATCGTAAGTTTCACGGGTTCGTTCAGTTACTCCAATTGTTCGGCGGATTGGATTACCTACCACCGTCGTTTTTCCGGTTGGAAAGTGTGCGCTAGCTGTTTCAAATGCGAGATAGATTGCTTTTGCCCAGCGTGCCAGAATGCGATTTGTTAGTCCGGGGGCAGCATTCTGTTCCTGTATAACCGTTGGTATGCCCAATAAAACGGCTGCGAAAAGCACGGGGCCACAGACATAACCTCCCGTTCCTACCACAACGCTGGGTTTTAGGCTTTTGAGCAGCCATAATGATTTCACAAAACCAGAACATACTTTGTAAACAACAGGTATCCACTGCCATGTCAATTTGCGCGGAAAGCCAGCAACGGAGATTGACAGGAACCGAAATCCGTGCTGTGGAACTAGCGTTGATTCGAGACGGTCTGCCCCACCGATGAAAACAACCTCGGTGTCTGCGTCGAGTTGTATTAGTTCTTTAGCAATACCGATTGCCGGATAGATGTGACCGCCGGTACCACCACCCGAAATCACGATTCGTGACATCAACGTAAACCTCATGAGTGCGATGGGGTTATATCCGATAGGCTATTGTGTAGAGTGTCGCGGTTTGTCAGGTTTAGTTTAACAGATAGGAGTTCCTTTTGCTACGGCTTCAGCAGGAACTGTCGAGCTGACCGGGACACCTACTGATAAATCGGTCTTGGTTTATCCGGATTCAGTCTGCCGAGGTGTATTTACGCCGGACCCTTCGTTCAAGCTGCGTGAGATGTTGAGCAAAATTCCAATGCTGAACAAGCTAACTAAGAGCGATGAGCCTCCGTAACTTATGAAAGGTAACGTGATCCCTTTTGCAGGCAACATACCAGTCACCACACCAATGTTCACGACCGTTTGTAGCCCAACGAGTGTGGTAATTCCGATAGCAATCAAACAGCCAAATGCATCTGTGGTATGTTGAGCGATATGGATGCCTCTCCAGATAAGTAACATAAACAGGACAATAATGCTAAACACACCAACGAAACCGAGTTCTTCACCAAAAATCGCAAAAATGAAATCAGTATGCGGATAAGGGAGATGAAAGAGCTTAAAAATGCTATTACCAATACCTGCACCGAATAATCCACCAAGTGCCAAGGCATTTAAGGATTGGTTAACCTGATAGTGCCCCTCATAAGGAAATTTCAGCGAACTCAGAAAACCTTGAATGCGCTGCATTTTATAAACATCGCCTTGGATTGATGAATAGATAAAAAAACAGGCAATTCCAACAACAAGAACAATCTGTGATGGACGCGCCCCTCCTACAAATAGCAGCACCAGAACTGATAGGCTTAATAAAACTGCCGATCCAAAATCAGGTTGCTTGTAAAGCAGGATAAATGTGATTGAAAGGATAAGAATGGTCGGCAGTACACCTCGAGTGAAACTACGAATCTGGTTATGTTTGCTAACGAGGAAGTGAGAAACATAAATCATCAGTCCAAGCTTTGCCAACTCAACGGGTTGAAATTGCAGACCCGCGATCCGAATCCATCGATGGAATCGGATACCACCTGCTGAATGGACACTGTGCCCAATCGGAGAAAACACCAACAACAAACCAACTAACGATAACGCTAAAATCACCTTCGCATACTTCTGATAATACTGGTAAGGAAAATATGACGCGGCAAACATGCTGACCAATCCGAGGGTGCAGGCGATCAGTTGCATCTTCAAGTAGTGATAACTGTTTTCGTTATACAGTTCATAAGCGAGCATGTTGCTCGAACTATAAACCATGACGATTCCGATTGCGACGAGACATAGCGTGATGAACAGTAGGAAATGATCTATCCCCCCTTTAATCGGATCATTGGTCCCGATAAATATCGGATTTTGAAGTTGGTTCTGTCGATTCAAGGTGGTTAACAGCCTCCCGAAATGCTTGACCTCGCGCCTTATAGTCTGTGAACATATCAAAACTCGCATTCGCCGGTGATAAAAGCACCACATCGCCCGGCACCGCGTGTGAGTAAGCAAGTTCGACTGCGGCACTCATTGTCCCTGCATCCCGTGTAACGACGTGCCCTGCAAGGGCGTTTCGTATTATTCCGGTGTGCGATCCCAGCAGGATTAACTCCTTGACTTTCGATCGGACGCACTCAATCAGTGGTTGATAACTGTTTCCCTTATCATATCCGCCCATAATTAGCAGAATCGGATCCGATAACGATTCGAGTGCTGCCTTGACTGCGGCGACATTGGTGGCTTTGGAGTCGTTGATAAATCGGATACCATTAATTGTCTTGACTGGCTCAAAGGCGTGTTCAAGTGGAGGATGCTCGGCAGGAGAGAAATCGCAAATTGCGGAGCGCATCATATTTGGTGGAATGCTGAAAATCTGCCCAACGGCGGTAGCAGCAAGGACATTTTGGATGTTATGCCTTCCGGGCAAGGGACTGTCTTCAACGTCACAGATCCAGTGAGATTCGCCAACCCACTCTGCAAAGATCTGGTTATCTTTCACGTAAGTCCCCTGTTCAACGGGGGCAGCGTCCGCAAAGCAAACCACTTTCGCCTGCGTCTCATCACGAAAAGATAAAACATCTTCATCCAAAGCATTCAGGACAATCCAGTCTGTCGATGTTTGGTTCGCGCAGATTTTCAGCTTTGCCGATCGATAAGCAGCCATTGTCTTGTGTCGGTCTAGATGATCACGCGATAGATTCAGCATAACGCTTACCGCCGGTCGAAACTGTGTGGTCGTTTCAAGCTGAAAACTGCTGGCTTCGATGACAACGAGATCTTCAGTCGTTAAACCCTGAACTTCGCTCGACAGCGGAACCCCAATGTTACCCGCAGTACAAACCCTATGGAAATTTCCACGCTTGAGAAGTTCGGCTGTTAAGATCGTGGTCGTTGACTTGCCCTTTGTCCCTGTAATTGCAACCATGGGTGCAGTGCAGAGGCTAGCAGCAACTTCTAGTTCACCGGTGATTGGGATACCTGTCGAACGCGCTTCCTGTAGAATTGGGATGTCCAACGGCACTCCCGGCGAAAGGACGATCAAATCCGCTTTTTCGATGCAGCGTTGATCGTGACCACCAAGAATGAAATCAATGTCTCGATCCTTTAGGGCATCAATATCTCCTTGAAGTTCATCGCTGGATTTCGGGTCTGTCACAAGAACCTTCGCACCGAGATCGTCTAGCAATTTGGCAACAGCAACGCCGCTGCGATGGAGTCCGAAGACGGAAATCTGTTTATCTGCGAATGTCATTTGGGATTTACCTTACACACAAAACAATACCGATATAACGCGGAATAATCTTTATGAACGGGACATAATTTTTTCCACCCAAGCCGCCACGACCACATCCACCATCACCTGTCCATGTGCGGCGTTAGCAGTCCAACTATTCTTCTCCTCATCTTGACGACAGTACCAAGGTGCACTGTCATCCAAGCGATCCTGTTCTACCAATTCGGGACGGGTTGCTAGCAGAAAAGAGGTTTCGTTATACCCCGCATGGTCACCGCCAGCAGGCGGCGATGCGGCGGGAAGAATCATCGGTTGGACATCAATATGACCGGATAAGGGGCCCGCTTCGTCCTTCAAGGATTCCACACCCCACCAGCCACGCGGATACCCTCGTTCCAAGATGCTCTCAAAGGCAAGTTCCGCCGCCGCTTTTTTGAAAGCCAACGCGAGTGGTGCTTCCATGCCTTGGTGCATGATAATCACATAGATAGTCTTGAAACCCATCTCACGGAAATTCTTCAGAATCGCTTTGACGTGACCGCCAAACGCAACATAATCCGGGTCTATAGTGCCATCAGCGGGTCCGCCAAGTGCGTAGCCGGTGGGACCGTAATCGAAGGAGGGGGCAATAACAACATCTATTTTCTCAGCGATCCGGGCGCAAATCTCTTCGACGATAATTGTGTCGTGCCCAATCGCCATGTGAGGACCATGAGTCTCAATGCAACCTGCCGGTACAAGCAGGGGATATCCGCTCTCCACGGTTTCTTTCAATTGGTAGGGACGTATATGTTTTAAGTGCATGGTATTTTCGCTCCTCAAATCCGAGGGTTCTACTGGATTCGATTTCAAATTCAATTTTGAGTCGTACAAGAAAATGGCTGGATGATCTAAATATTACCATGATTCAGCCGTCAGATCAACCGACTTTTCTTGATTGAATCCGCCATTGATGTTAAACTAGAGTTAGGGATTCAACGCATGTGCAACGAGATGCAATAACAGTGCCACGGATAGAACACTAGACAGCAGCGGAAACGACAGAAAATCCATGGAGGCTGGATAGATAATGAAAAAACGACCCGATATGAAAAGTGAAGCCGGTCCTGAAGGATTGGAAATTGTCCAACTGACAACGGAGGATGTGCCCAGTTCGCACATCTATATGGAGGCGCAGATCTTTACACCGGATTCAAAGCGATTCATCCTGCACCGCTCCGCGCATCCACACGGTTCAGATCCGGAAGACCCCGAACATCAATATCTGATCTGCGATATAGAGAACAGTTGTGAGCTCATTCCAATTACTGAGGAAACCGGTACGATCGCTCCCTCCGTCTCTCCCGATGGAACAACTCTCTACTATTTTATCAATGAAACCTATCCCGGCGGTGGGAGTTTGACGCTCAAGCGGGTTGGTATGGATGGCACCGGCAGAGAGACAGTGCTGACCATTGACGCACCGCTTCCTAACACCAATTTTCGTCCCAGCCGTCCCTATCCACTGTCTACAATCTCCTCTGACGGAAAGCGTTTAGCGATTTCTGCTTTCTTCGGTGATGGTAATACTGCGGACGCACCTTGGGGCTTAATGGTTTTCAACTTAGAGAAAGCATCTGTTGAACTGATTATCCACGGGCAAACTTGGTGCAACATGCACCCACAGTATAGTCGGTCCCTTGACGTTGAAGAAGCGCACGACATTCTAATCCAAGAGAATCACGGCAATACCTGCGATCCAGCGGGAAAAGTTTCCAAACTGGTTGGAGGAGATGGGGCGGATATTCACGTCATCTGCGACGATGGGACAAGCCTTAGAGACCTGCCTTGGGGACGGAACGGGGTTGAGTTCTGTCAAGGTCATCAGTGCTGGATTGGGCGTAGTTCAAGAGCACTCACTAGCACCTCCACACGGGAACCCAAGAGTTGTCAACTGATTGAAGCGCAGGCATTACCTCATGTGGGGCATTTGGGGCTTAACACACCGGGTGGCAGGCGCAACGACCTATCGCGAAATTTCCCCAATCCTGACTTTTATCATTTTGCCACAGATATTGCTGGGCAGCGACTAATTACAGACGCTGGACCTAGAGATGGTGGCGGTGCAATCTACCTAGCTGAGTTCCCTGCTGATAAAACGGGGGCGCTGGAAAACATTACCTTTTTGCTCAATCCCCGTTCTTCTTGGCAGAAAGATAGCCATATCCACCCGTTTCTCTCACCAGATGGCAGCACAGGCTTCTTCAATTCGGATGAGAGTGGCACATTGCAGGCGTACATGGTGAAAGGTTGGTCGGTCTGACTCAGCAAAGGCTCCACCCTTTCATAGAAACCGATGGATCCCGTTGTTTGATCAACCATTTGCTTGAACAACGGTGGGAAATCTGTTAATATACCTTTGAAACAGTACGGTTAAATCCAATTTTCTTCCCTTGAATTAAAGCCGCTCTGCGAGGAGTGTTAAAATGAAAATTACCAACATTGAAGTGATTCCGATTTATCCGCACCTTGCAAAACGCTACGACAATCGCAAGGTCGATTTATACGGCATAGACCATCGCACCGTGTTCAAAGTGGAGACAGATGCCGGGATAGTCGGCTACGGGGACCAACGTGTCCGTCCCGGTGGACAGCCAGATCCCGCAATCGCAGCATCACTCATCGGTCGCAACCCATTTGACTTTATCAACAATAATCTCTCCTACGGATCCGCCTTGAATTGTGCCCTCTACGACGTGATGGGAAAATATCTTGAGGTGCCCGTCTATAAACTGATCGGACAGAAAGTGCGGGATGCGGTGCCGGTTGCAGCGTGGACCCGTCCGGCAGCGCCGGAGATATTCCGTGACGAAATCAGTCGGGCGGCGGATCAAGGTTATACCATCTTTAAGATGCACACCTGCGATTACTTCGACGTGATGGAACAGACTCGGCTCGCCGAAGAGGTCGCACCGGAGGGCTTTAAGATTCATTATGACTTCAACAGCAACCGGAGCTTGGCGGCGGCCCTCCCCATCATTCAGGAATTGGAGCGCAACCACCCAATCGTCGGTTATATCGAAGACCCGCTCGTGAAGAACGATATAGACGGCTGGCGTCGATTGCGCGAACAGACCCGTCTCCCAATTATCATGCACGGAACGCCGCTCGGAAGCGTTCAAGAGATTATCCACAGTGTTGCCGACATCTATATGATCGGTGGGTCAATTGGCGACACCATTGCAACCGGTTTTGCCTGCGGAAAAGCGAATATCCAAACAATACTTCAGTTCGAGTCAGGCACACTTGGCAAAGCGATGGCACTGCACATGGCGGCGGTCCTGCCTTCCCATACCGCTCACTCCATCAATCTAGATGACCAATACGAGGAGGATTACACCACCGAACGGATCCCTGTTATTGAGGGATCATCGCCCGTTCCAGAAGGTCCCGGACTCGGATACGAAGTAGACGAAGACGCACTCGCACGTATCGCAGCAAATAAACCGATAGAGCCTCCCAAGCACGTCGGAGTGCTGCACATGCCGGGCGGAAATACGTTCTACGGTCGCTCCTACGTCTCACCTACCAGAGTGACGGGCCGTGAGGAAGGCACGATTCGGGGAATCAGGTCCGAAATATGGGAAGACGATGGCTCAACCGAATTTGCCGGTATCTATGAGCGGGTGCAGCAGAAGGGGACGTTCCGTGCGGATTAACAAGGGGCTTATAAGTCAAGCCTTGAAAATTAAGGGAGGACGGAACACCTATGACCGTATTTGATCAGGTGTTACAAGAAGTAGATAAACGGTGTCGAGAACAGCATATACCGATGCTTGGGTCTGAAAAAGCTGAGTTTCTCGCAGATCTTGTTCAGAAAGCGGAACCGAACTTGATTGTTGAGTGTGGCACCGCTATCGGCTATTCGGGACTCTGGATGGTTGCTGCCCTCAAATGCACAGATAAGGGCAGGTTAATAACTGTCGAAATCGACACAGGACGCGCCCACGAAGCACAGGAAAACTTTAGACGCGCCAACGTCAATGATCTGATTGATTCGCGGATTGGGGATGCTACGGAAGTGCTGAAAACTATCTGTGAGCCGGTCGATTTCGTGCTGCTCGACAACAACTACAGCAACTATTTCCCCTGCTTTCGGGCAATTGAATCGCAGCTGACCAACGGGGCAACTGTTGTTGCGGATAATGTGGGAATCGGGGCAGCGGGTATGGCGGACTATCTGAACCATGTCCGTTCCCATTATGAAAGCCGAACCCACTGGTTTGAGACAGATCTGCCTTGGGTCAAACGTGATGCCATGGAGGTAACTATGGTGAATTAGAAAAATAAGTAGACATTTGCCAATAACTCCAACCCTCGCGAAGTTTCAAAAGTCCCCCTGATAAGGGGGATTTAGGGGGTTAGCTGTCCATTGGGAGTGTCTCAGTAATTCTAAAATCTACCATATTTACCGCAAGTCCCGTTAAATTATCAAATAGGCAACTTAACTGACACCTTTATCAGGAGGCTCTGTTATGGCGAACCTACACGGACCGGTTTTGACCGACGACGAACTTGCAACATTCCACGAGCAGGGATACGTGCGTTTGGGCAAAGTTGCACCGGACGAGGAAATTGAGGCACTTTGTCAGCGTATCGACGATATCATGTTGGGTAAGATCCGCTACGACAATATGCTCATGCAGTTATGCCCGTCAGCCGGTCACCCGGAATTATCGAAGCAGACGAAAGCGTTCAAGGGATCCACGCTGAAATATCGAAAGATTCAAGACCTCGATCAGGATCCACTGTTTCTGCCGTACATACGACACCCACTGTTCCAAGACATCACACAGAAAATTATCGGCGAAGAAGTCTCCGCTTTTCGGACGATGTTCTTCAACAAGCCAGCAGAGCAAGGAGTTGTTATCAACTGGCATCAGGACGGCGCCGGCGGCTGGGGACTGAGCATTCGACCAAAGGTGACAATCTGGACAGCACTGGATCCAACGAGTGTCGCCAATGGATGCCTACAGATTATTCCGGGGTCGCACAAAAGTCTCATCCCCGAACAAGGCGACCAATTATCCCCGGAGGAACGAGCAATCCACGCGCCGGACGAAAAACGCATCTACCTTGAGATGGAGATGGGAGAGGTTGTGCTGCTGCACAACTGGACGTTGCACAGATCGGAGGTCAACACCACAAATCGCCCCCGACGAGGATTCAGTGTGTGTTACATTGATGCAGCAACCCGTCAGGTCTCAACCGGACGTGGGTATCCGCAGGTCTTTCCTGAGTATGTGCCGATAGAAGGAACATAAAGCTAGATCTGAGTCTCAAAGGAGCGTTCTATAGTGACTCCCGAAGAACTATACCACTATGATGTGAACGGATATCTGTTGATCGAAGATGCTATTGCGCCGGACTATCTTGCGTATCTAAACGAGCGTCTGGATATTTGGGAAGAACGAGCGTTACAAGATTTCCATGCCCTGCCACAGTCGGCAAATCCTGAAGTCAGATACGACGACATTCTGAATCAGGAAACGTCCTTACTAGACCTCGTTGTGAATCCGAAAGTGCTCCCCTATATTGATGAGATGGTGGATCGTGCCAGACTCAAGTCAACATGGGTAACATTTAAGTGGAATGGGGGCAGGACGGTGGCTCACTCCAATCACACACCGTCGGTAACGCACAATTTTTATCACTTTAACGGTCGTATCCATCACAACCTCTTCCAGGTGTTTTATGCAATGCGCGACATCAATCCCGGCGAGGGTGGGTTGCAGGTTATTCCGGGCAGCCACAAAGCCAACTATCCGTCACCTCCCGACGACGCATTGAAGGATATGTACATTGAAATTCCGATGAAGGCGGGTTCTGTTCTGCTTTTTACCCATGATATGCGCCACAGTTCGTTCAACACTACGGATAAAGTGCGTAGAACAATCATCTTCACCTACTGTCCTGGGGTCATTGCCAATTCTTTTGGGGGTGATACGCTTTACCAAAACCTCTTTGAAGATGCCCCGGAAGGGAGTTGGTTGAAGTACTTTCTCCGTACCCCACACGGTTTCCTAGAAACCTACCCAAAGCCCGAAAATATGCCTAATAGGACTTAAGTCCCCCTGATAAGTGATACATCCCGATGAAATCGGGGGGGATTTAGGGGGTTAAAAATCAAAAATCTACACCCGTGTACCAAATTTGCATCAGTCCTGCCTAAAATAGATTAGCGGATATTCGGACACTATACACAATTAAGTCGGTATTATGTCATACAAATTGTGATTGTATCTTCCCGCTTTAGGTCAAGAACTTGTGCCGCATTGCCTTGGTTAATTGAGATTTCCAGCCGATTAAAACTGCCGACGATCGCTAAAACCTCACCGACCGCCGATTCAGCATACGAGCGGTTGAGACGATCAATCTCCGCACCTCCCGCATGGATAACAACGCTGTCCTGCCCTCCCAACGACTCCAAGATTTCGTGAGAGATGTTTGTGACTAAATTTCCAAAGGAATCAATCCAGATGACCTGCCCGATAACCGTGTTGTCCGTCACTTGAGGTTTTGGGATGGGGAGTTGCAGAGGCTGTGCAACCGGACTTCCCAGTTTGTCAATCGGTACGCCGCGTGAAAGGTGCGCTGCAACGGGAGCGAAGATGTCTCTACCGTGAAAGGTGTTGCTCACCTGCGGCAGAAAGTAAGCGGAATTCTCCACTGCTACGGTGCGGATACGTTCTTCATTACGAAGGATATGGGTCAAAATCCCGTTATCCGGGCAGACAAAGTAGGCTGTCTCTGTTTGACAGACGATGGCTCGACGCTCACTTCCCACCCCTGGATCTACAACTATCACATGAATAGTTCCGGTTGGAAAATAGCGATACGCGGAATCAATCAGGAACGCGGCATCGTGAACATCCTGCGGCGGAATAGTGTGTGTGATATCAACAATCTGAGCTTGCAGATTGATATTCAGCATCACGCCTTTCATGACACCGACGTAGTGGTCGCTTGTCCCGAAGTCAGTCATCAATGTGATAATACGGGGTGGCGTAAGATCCATTGCAAATCTCCTCCCAAAATTGACAGGTAGATTATAAACATCATTGAGAGTGTAACAGAAAGAAAAGCGGTAAGCAAGACGAAATATTCGCTTGCACCGTCGCATCTGCTGGGCTATAATACTGATAGCAGATCTTGGGAACTTATGTGGGACTCTGAACAAAAAAGCGAGCCAAAAATGATTGCAGATAGAGATTTGATGACAATTCCTGAAGCCAGCAAATGGGCAACGAACCATACTAAAAAAAATGTGACAACTTCCAACATCTCTTATCTAATTCAGTATGGAAGAATCCGCAAGTATGATGAGAATGGTTCTACCAGAGTTTCAAAACAGGATTTGATTAAATACTATCATTCATATCTAGGAACGCGAGAAATCAACTGGAAGGCACAATTAGGCGAAGATATCAATTGGGGATTGTCGTTTGATTATCTGAAAGAAGCCGATACGACGAAACATGTCCATAGACTCCACCCATATAAAGGCAAATTCATCCCCCAACTAGTTGAATACTTCTTAGATGATCACACAGACGATTTTAAAAAAGATGTATGTTTCAAACAAGGTGATATTATCCTCGATCCATTCTGTGGTAGTGGCACAACACTGGTACAAGCTAATGAACTTGGAATGCACGCTATCGGTATTGATATTTCTGCATTTAACACGCTCATCAGCAATATCAAAATAGAAAAACATAGTCTGGTTGATGTACAAAATGAAATTCACAATATCACAAACGCATTGAAACGGTTTATCGGCGAATCCAATGTTGCCCAATTTGAAGCACAACTCGCCGAAGAACTCAACGAGTTTAATAATGAATATTTTCCGTCCCCCGATTTCAAATACCAAGTCAGGCAAGGACAGATCGATCAAGAGAAATATGGAAAAGAAAAAGAGGAGCAATTCTCACTCAGATATTTTCAACTAATCAACCAATATGGAATCAAGTTGTGGCAGAGGAAATCAGAGAATTTCCTTGATATGTGGTACTTATCGCCTGTAAGGGCAGAGATTGATTTTGTCTTTGAGCGCGTCAAACACATCCAGAATCGTGAAACACAGCGGGTGATTCAGATTATTTTGAGTCGAACGATCCGTACTTGCCGGGCAACGACTCATGCAGATCTGGCAACCTTAAAAGAGCCCGTGACAGAGGTCTATTACTGCGCCAAGCATGGCAAGATGTGCAAGCCATTGTTTTCAACATTGAGTTGGTGGGAACGATACAGCCAAGATACGCTTCAACGTCTTGTTCAGTTTGATAAATTAAGGACAAACACATTTCAAACCTGTCTAACGGGAGATTCCCGGACAATTGATATTATCAAGGCATTAAAATCAGAGACCCCGGATTTTGCCAAACTCGTGAAGGAGCAGAAGATCAAAGGAATTTTCTCTAGTCCACCGTATGTTGGATTAATTGATTATCATGAACAACACGCCTACGCCTACGATTTATTTGAATTTGATCGAAAAGATGAGCTAGAAATTGGACCGCTCTTCAAGGGCAAGGGAAAAGAAGCGAGAGAGCAATATATCAAAGGTATCTCAGAAGTGCTGCGGAATTTCAAAAGATTCTTATCCGAAGATTATGATGTTTTTCTGGTAGCTAATGATAAGTTTAATATGTATCCAACAATCGCGGAACGTTCAGATATGCGAATTGCCAATCAATATAAACGACCTGTTCTCAACAGAACAGAAAAGGACAAAGGCGCGTACTCCGAAAGTATCTTCCATCTAAAATGAATTTTGGGATTTCTTAGGCGGAGATGGTGCATATCAGGATTTACTGGATTGTTTTGAAAGAGTTGGCATTGAACTACGACCTGAGATTGATCAGTACTTTGAAAGATTTAGAAATTGATTCAAATTTGGAACAGGAGCAACAATGGAAAGATTTTTACCAATCACAGACGCAACACTTCACCCTATCTATGAAAAGGTTCAGGCGGAAGAACGCCTCTCCTTTGAAGATGGGGTAAGGCTCTATGAAAGCCCGGATATCAACGGCGTTGGATATCTCGCCAATGTCGTACGAGAGCGACAGAACGGAAATGTCGCCTACTACAACTTCAATCAACATATCGACTACTCGAATGTGTGTATCCTACACGCACGTTGCCACTTTTGTGCATTTGCACGAAAGGACATAAAGACCGACGGGGCATGGGAGATGAGCGTCGATGAATTTCTGGATAAGGCGATGTATTCGATAGATCACGGCTGCACAGAAATTCATAGCGTCGGTGGCTTGCACCCGAAGCTACCGTTTGAATACTACCTCGACATGCTTCGCGGGTTGAAGAAACGGATGCCGCAGGTGCATCTCAAGTTTTTCACGGCGGTGGAGATTCACCATTTCTCTCGGATATTCAAGATGTCGATTGAGGAAGTTTTGATAGCGTTGCGTGAAGCAGGGCTAGATTCGCTGCCCGGCGGCGGGGCGGAGATCTTCGCGGAGGAGACGCGCGAAAAAATCTGTCCCGGTAAATTGAGCGCAGAGGGTTGGCTTGAGGTGCATGACATCGCACACCGGCTCGGTATTTCAACGAATGCGACGATGCTCTATGGACATCTCGAAACGGCTGAAGATCGGGTGGACCACCTGATTCAACTTCGCGAGCAGCAGGATAAATCGGGCGGTTTTGTCACGTTTATTCCGCTTGCGTTCCATCCCGACAACACTCGAATGGACTACTTGCCGAGCACGTCCGGCTTAACCGACCTGCAAAATATAGCTGTATCGCGTCTGTTGCTTGACAATTTCCCGCATATCAAAGTGTATTGGATTATGACCGGCCTGAAGACAGCACAAATCGCGTTGAGTTTTGGTGCAGATGACATCGACGGTACAGTGACGGAGGAGAAGATTACGCATATGGCGGGGGCTGAAACACCGGAAGCCATCTCAGCAGAAGAGATTATCCAACTGATCGAGGAAGCCGGCCGTATTTCCGTTGAGCGCGACACACTCTATAACGAAATTATCCGAGAAGGAAATCAATGGCACAGGAAAGCCGCGTAAAAGTTGGGGCGGTTTCGTTTCTCAACACGAAACCGCTGATTTATCCCCTTCTCGAGGACTCGCAATTCCCCGGCGGCGAAGCAATCGAACTTAGCTTGGCAGTGCCAAGTTGTTTAGCGACAGAACTAAAGGACGGAGATCTCGATGTTGGGTTGATTCCGATCATTGAATATTTCCGGGCGGACATCGGGTATAGAATCATACGTGACATTTCAATCTGCTCGCGCGGTCCAGTTTTGAGCATCCAACTGTTTAGCCGTTTGCCGATTCCCGCCATCCGTAGTGTCGCACTTGACACAAGTTCACGCTCATCTCGTGCGCTGGTACAGATTGTGCTCGCTGAAAAATATAACCTGCATCCCGAATTTCGTTCCTGTCCACCTACTATCGACCCACGAGAGGCAGATACGGACGCAGTGCTGTTGATTGGAGATGCGGCGTTGAGACAACTCGGTGCGACAGATTATGCTTTAGATCTCGGAGCGGAGTGGAGCACATTGACGGGGCTGCCGTTTGTCTATGCCTGCTGGGTAGCACGGGAAGATGTCGAGTTGGGCAAAGTTCCTCAAACCCTTTTCAACGCAAAGGAAGATGGCATCAAAAAAATCCCTGAAATTGTCCGAATTGAATCCCAAAGACTCGGTTTCCCGGAAAGCCTCTGTCGAGATTATCTCACTAAACATATCTTCTATGATCTCGGTAATTCTGAAATTGCCGGGTTGAAGACGTTTTATGAACTCGCAGTGAAGCATGACCTTGCCCCACCCAATGTGAAACTGAGGTTTGTATGAACTTCTGACCTTGAGAAAACATCATGTTGACGGATGATCAGAAAACACACTTTTACCTGTTGGGTTTTGTTAAAATTCCTGCTGTCCTAACGCCTGAAGAGATTGCCGAGTTTTCTTGGAGATTCGACGCGATTATTGCTAACGGTAAAGATCAAGGCGATACCTCAGCACCCGGCGCGCGGATATTTCCAGACGGGCACCGCGTCATCGTTCCGTTAATTGAGGCAGATCCGTATTTCTACAACCTGCTAGATCATCCCAAACTGGCTAGCATCGCCGAAGATTTGCTTGGAGAGGATTGTATCTTTTTTGGCAGCTCCGATGGACAAATTCACAATGGGGACACAAACTGGCATCGCGATGGCAGTTGGCCCGAACCCGGAATTGAAGTTAAGCTGACATTTTATCTAGATGATGTCGCGCCGGGGGAGGGATGTCTAAGTTTCCTCCCCGGCAGTCACCTGTGGCCCCTCCATTATACCGAACTTGAAAAGGGGATAGATGAGTGTGCACTTGGCTATCCCATGCAAGAGTTCCCCGGACGATACGAGTTACCCACACAGCAGGGGGATGTTATCGCCTTTAACACGCGGATTTGGCATTCATCTTGGGGCGGTGGTGCCAACCGTCGGCAGATGGCGTGGATGATGAGAACAAAGCCACGGATGGCGTGGGAGATCGAACGCATTGTTACATTCAACAAGAACTATGCACAGATGTGGGCACCTGAGACTGGACGGCTAGTCTCCGACCGGTTTTTCGAGACAGCAGATCCAAATCGGATGAAGAAGATTCAACTACTAAAGGAATTGGGGTTGTGAATACTGTTACTCAAACGCCAAAAATAAGGAAAAAACAATGATTGCAGTAAAAGGATACTTTGACGGAGAAAAAGTCCATCTATCAGAGTCAGTGCCTGCGCCCATTAAACCTTCTGAGGTAACTGTTTGGTTTTCTGAGAATGCGGTAGAGAGAAAGACAGAATCAACTCAAGCTAGACAAAAGCTGAGAGGTTCTGCAAAAGGACTTCGCCTCTGGGAAAAGTTAGCAGCTGAACGGTAGTCGGAATACGATTAACAAAAACTTTCACAAATCGAAAGTATAAACAATATGCTCGAAACTACACTCTTTGATTCAACCTATGAAAGCCGGAAACGTCCCCTACTGAAGCAGTTGTTGGAGGCAATTCGTCCGATCTATTCCGCGAATGAACTCAAGGTCTTACGCATTAACAGTGAAAGTCGAGATGTCCTTTCTCTCCGGTCAGGACGAGGATTTGTCAATAGAGATATCCTCGAAACGGTGCTCGGAAATCTCTTAGAATGTGTCGCGCCCGGTTCCCACAACGCCCCGCGCCCAGAAAATAGTAAAGGCGAACTGTCAGAAGCGATTGAAGAGGTTGCTGATCAACTTTACGCGATGATCGCCCAATCCTTTTTGGCGGTCACGGACGAAAGCGAATTGGAAAGCCGTGCGCTAGATACGACGTTTGCGCTGCTATGGGAGTTGCCTCGGCTGAAACAGCGTGCCCTATGGAATCGCTTTGCCTCTCTAAGAGATCCGGCGGTATGGGATGCCTATCTACTTCATACCGGAATCTCCCGCGAAAAACTTATCGAACTAGATATTAGGGACAAGGTAGATGAAGCGATTCTAAAACGGGAATTTCACCCCTATCGAAACGTCCTAGACACCCTTGATTTGGCGTTCGCTTTTGACTATCAGATGCAGTTGGTTGTAAGTACGTACCCCGGTTGGCGAGTGCTTTTCTACCACGATGTTGGCTATCTATTAACTCGATCTGGTCCCGTTGAGGATAACCCTAACCTGTACCGAAGTCCTGTACCACTTTTGCCCCGCGCAATTTCTGAACTCGGAGGCCGATACTACCAAGCAGATCTCCACCCGGAAACACAGATCGGCGATGCCAATTTCTTGGAGCATCCCCATCGCGGCTTCACTACCGGACAGACCGGAGTTATCGGCTCTGGATGCGTCATCTATCCGTGTACACTTGGCGGCTTGAGTGTGAGAGTCAAGCAGCGTCACCCGATTCTTGGGGACTTCGTGCAGATCGGCACGGACGCAAGCCTTCTGGGTCCCGTACGAATCGGAAATCATTCCACCGTCGGCACAAACACAGAGATCTACGGTTTCGTTGAAATCGGCACCGGCTGCCACATCGGTTCTTCGGTAGTTGTCGGAACCATCCGGAGCGAAGCCATGAAACCGGGCGTGATCCGTCTTGGAAAAAACGTGTCGGTAGGTGGCGGCACGATTATCGAAAATACCTCAGCGATAGATTTGATTATTCCGGATCAGTCAGAGATTCCCGCACGCAGCCATGTTGCTAACGACGGCTTTGGACATCCTAGATACGTGGCATAGAAAAGAGAGAAGCATGAAAAAAATACAATGCGCATTAATCAGTACCTATGATAAAACTGATCTCATAAGTCTTGCCAAAACCCTTGTTCAGCAAGGTGTGGAAGTCCTATCTACGGGTGGCACTGCAAACACGCTCCGCGAATCGGGGATTGAAATTCGTGAGGTGTCCGATTACACCGGTTTTCCCGAAATGCTTGATGGGCGGGTAAAAACACTCCACCCGAAAATCCACGGCGGCTTGTTAGCAATCAGAGATAACCCCGACCATGTCGCTCAGGCGTCGAGCCAAGGAATCGAATTTATCGATCTCGTTGTTTCCAATCTCTATCCATTTGAAGAGACAATCGCTCAAGAGGGAGTCAAACTCGCCGAAGCCATTGAAAACATTGACATCGGCGGACCGTCAATGATTCGGGCAGCTGCCAAAAATTACCGCGATGTTGCTATCCTCACCGATCCACAGCAATATGCTAATATTATCGCAGAGCTTGATGCAAACGACGGTTGCCTTTCGGAGGAAACCCGGTTCCAATTAGCTAAAGCGGCGTTTGCACATACCGCCCATTACGATGCAGCAATTTCGCGTTACCTCGCCGATCTGGATGCCCCCGATGCAGACTTTCCAGACCTGCTCGATCTCCAGTACGAAAGTGCCCAGAGCCTCCGGTACGGCGAGAATCCCCATCAGCGTGCGGCGTTCTATCGCACCCATGCCTCACCAGAACCGTGTGCGGCGTGGGCAAATCAACTGAGTGGCCAACCGCTTTCATTCAATAACATCCTTGATCTGGAAGCGGCGATAGAAATCGTCAAGGAATTCTCCGAACCGGCATGCGTGATTATCAAACACAACAACCCGTGCGGATTAGCAACTGCCAACACCTTGGAGGAGGCGTTCAACGACGCCCTCGATTGCGATCGAACCTCCGCTTTTGGTTCCGTTATCGGTTTGAACCAACAACTTTCCTTAAAAGCAGCAAATACCATTCGTGAGGCAGCAAACGCAGGAATCAAAGTCGATGCTATCATCGCTCCAAGCTACACCCCGAAAGCGTTGCGTGCGCTCTCCCGCGTGAAGCGCCGACCAATCCTCGAAACGGGTGAACTTCGGCAAGATACTTCGGTTAAACAGATCCGGAACGTCATCGGTGGAGTCCTCGTCCAAGATCGAGACCTCCATGAAATTACACCTGATGATCTGAAGGTTGTCACGAAGCGTCAACCGACCGATGAGGAAATTGAGGCTCTCCTGTTTGCGTGGAAGGCGTGTAAGCATGTCAAATCAAACTGCGTGCTGCTCGCTCAAGGTTCAAAGACGGTCGGAATTGGTGCTGGTCAGATGAGTCGCGTTGATTCGTGTATCATCGCAGCGCGAAAAGCAGGCGATAGGGCGAAAGCCTCCGTCCTCGCCTCTGACGCCTACTTCCCATTCCCGGACGGAGTAGAAATCGCCGGGGAAGCAGGTGTACGGGCAATTATTCAACCCGGCGGTTCGGTGGGCGATCAGCCTGTGATTGAGACAGCGGATCGGTACGGCATGGCGATGGTTTTCACCGGCGTTCGGCATTTTCGGCACTAAGAGGACATCGTTAATTGCGATGTAGGGAACGCAGATCTGCGTTCCCTACGGTAGAAATAATCTCAACACCACGAGGAAGAACTGATGAAGACAATCCAACTTATATCAGGTTATGAAATTCCTGTTTTGGGACTTGGGACATGGAACTTGCGGGACGAACAGTGCAAAACCGTTGTCAAGATAGCCCTTGAACTCGGTTATAACCACATTGACACCGCTTGGATGTACGCCAATCAAAAGGAAATTGGGGATGCGCTGCGGGAAATTGGTGCAGCTAGGGAGAATCTTTATATTACCTCTAAGATCTGGCACACCCACCTGAAGTACGACCAAGTGCACACCCAATTTAATGAATGCCTAGCGGATCTACAAACCGATTATGTAGATCTGTTGTTAGTCCACCATCCCGGCGATGGGACTGTGCCGATGGAAGAAACCTTGTCCGCATTCAACGAGATACACGACGCGGGCAAGGCAAAAAGCATCGGCATCAGCAACTTTAGTATCGAACAGGTAAATCAAGCGAGGGCAATTTCTCACGCACCCATCACGACCAATCAGGTGGAATATCACGCCCATAGTCAACACGAAGATCTGTTGCAGCACTGTCATGCACTCCAGATGCCCCTGACCGCTCATCGTCCACTAGCAGTCGGCAAAATCGTTGACGATCCAGTTTTGGGAGGCATTGGTGACAACCACGGAAAAACAGCGGCACAGGTCGCCTTGCGATGGCTTTTCCAGAAAGGTTTGATTGTGATTCCCAAAGCTAGCTCTGAACCCCACTTGAGAGAAAATCTTGACCTATTTGATTGGGAACTAACACCTGAAGAGATGGAAAAGATCAACAACATTTGAGACGGCGGAAACATAAGGACTTCTCGCCACCGTGATATTGATTCAAGAGTAGGAGGGACTCCATGATTAGACCTACCGAAGCCCAAACAACACAATGGGAAGAAAAAGGTTACCTTGTCTTTGAAGATGCAATTCAGGGCGAAGAGCTAAAGCGGCTCCAAAACGTCTTTGACCATTGGGCAGAAAAGTGCAAGCCCGAATGGCTAGACCGCATAGAGGCGGGCGAAGCGGCTGCATCGTTTTACGACATCCCAAACCCCTTTGACAAAGATGAAATCTTTGTAGATATGATTGATCATCCCAGCTATTACGGCAGTCTGATGGCATTTACCGACGACGATCTGATCCTACTGGGACCACAGGTCCGCACCGTGCCGCCGGGCCCTATCTGTTACACCGGTTGGCACCCCGATGTACCACAGAGTAATCCGCTGCATATCAAGGTCCAAGTCTACGTGAACGATGTTGAACCCGAATCCGGTGAATTTGCATTTGTACCGGGAAGCCACAAACCCGACGCGGGACCTTACTCCAAAGCGCAGCGGCTAGAAGCGATGCCCGGTCACAAGCGGTTTCCGGGGAAAGCAGGCACTGCCATCATGTTCAACTCGTACGGCTGGCATACCGCCATGGACAACCACACAGATACACCGCGAAAGTCCCTCATCCTCATTTACGAAAAACGAACGCCGGGGCGTGTAGATCCAAAACAGTTTGCCTCTATCGCTCACCTCTGCACAACGCCAGAACGGCGTAAACTTTTCAGGTTGGAGGAATGATGACGCGAATAGACTCCCACCTCCACGTGTTCGCTAAGGTTTCGCCTGAATTTCCGAGAGAACCGACCCCGGTCTGTCCGCCCGATCGGGAAGAAACCGCCGAAAAACTACTCGGTGAAATGGAAGCAAACGGCATTGATCAAGCAATGCTCGTGCAGACCGGCGGCGCCGAGATTGAACACCACGCCTACCTACTGCACTGTTTGAGGACGTATCCTGATCGCTTCCTCGGTATTGGATTAGTCCCACCGGCAAATCTTTCCGCGCCAGAGGATCACATGGACCAACTGACAGATGGGACCGGAATTATCGGCTTTCGACTCTCTTCGATTGGAGGTCCGCGAGATCCGTTTGATCAAATCAACATTAAAGAGATCAAAACTTACCGTGTCTGGAAGCATGCTGCAGAAGAGGATTATGTTCTCTGGCTCTACCCTCGTGCGGTTGATGCACACCTCCTTCAGTATCTGATCGACGCCTTTCCCCAAGTTCGCGTCGTCTTGAACCATCTGGGAATTTGTCCCGGCGAAGGGAAATTCTCTTGGGACGCGAAGGGGCGGCCACGAATTGACACAGTCGATTATAATCCTGCTTTTCACACGACCCACCGGCTCGCCTGTTTTGAAAATGTAATGATGCATATATCAGGTCAATACGCCTTCAGCAATGAAGCATATCCCTATCGGGATCTTGCCCGGTGGCACCAGCGAATACTCGATCTTTTCGGTGCAAAGCGGCTGATGTGGGCGACCGATTTTCCGTGGATCTTGGAAGATCCCGGATACGGCCAACTCACCGGCATCCTCAAAGAACTGTTGCCAGATCTACGCGATGACGAATATAATGACATCATGGGTGAAAATGCGAAGCGGTTTCTCAGATTTCCTGACCGTGCGGGATAGTATTTCCATTAGGTTGTAAAAACTTGCAACTCTCTCCAATGTAACTAGCATACAGAGCAGCTAACATACCGTGCCGCCTAACGGGGCAATCACTCCTACATCTTTTTTTTGAAGGCATTAAGTTCACGTATCCATGCGACAACAAGCCCAATCTACAACACCAAATATTACTAAGGAAATGCAAGCCGGCAAGGTTCGACCTGTTTACCTGCTATGTGGCGAAGAGCAATATCTAGTAGAGAGCACTCTCAAGCAGATGCTTGAAAATCTGCTGTCGCCTGAAACCCGTGATTTTAATCTGACTCACCTCGATGGCGCGGAAGTCTCTGTTCGCGAAATTCTCAGTGCCGCGGAGGTTTACCCAGTGATGGCAGATTGGCGGGTTGTTGTTGTGAGCGAAGCTACGGTGTTTAAGAGGCAGCAGGGCCCATCATCGCCGGAGATAATACAAAGTGCCGCTGAAGCCGCTGAAGAAGAAAATCCACGGAAGGCAATCGCGCTGATGGTCAAGGTTTTGGGCGTTTCCGCACAGGACATTGCCGACGAGAGCAGCGACTTCAGAGAGATCATCAGTGACCTCATCGAGGAGAACGAGGAAAGCTTGAACCCTGAAGACCTTGAATTTCTCCGCAACTTGCCACAAATTACCGCTCAAATTGATGATTTCCAATACATATCAGGTGCAGCTGATGATACTGAAACCCTAATCGAGTGGTTAAACGGGGCACTGCCCAAAACGAGTGTTCTGATCTTTACTGTCAAAGGCAACGTTGATGGGCGCAGTCGGCTTGTCAAATTGATTGGTCGCGTCGGCAGATATGTTTCGTTTGCCTCGCTAGAGCCCGGTAGATCGAGCCAGCAAGATCGGGTCTACCAAGGTGTTTCCAGAAAACTCGAAACATTCGGGAAGAAGATCTCGCCTAGTGCCTTTAATATCCTTCAGAGGCGAACAGGCAATGACATGCACTTAATTGCTGAAGCGATCGAAAAAATAATCGCTTTTGTTGGGGAAAAGACACGAATCGACGAACGGGATATTGAAACTGTCATCGCCCAAAGTAGTTTTGAGAATATCTTCGCGCTTACCGACGCTCTTGGCAAGAGATCAGTGTCGCAAGCATTGTCCAGCCTCCACAGCGTTCTAGAAAGCGGCGAACCACCTATTAAAGTCAATGCACTCATTGCGCGGCAAATCAGGCTAACACTCCAAGCAAAACTGCTCGCAGAGAGGGGCGACCTAAAACCGATGGTGGATCGGATGAATTACCAAAGTTTCGCAGATAATGTTTTCAAGCCACTTGCCAATAAGATGTCCAATTACCTGCCTAATGTAGCGCAAGTCAATCTTCTCAAGCAGAATCCTTACGCTGCCTATAAAATCATCCAAGCGATCCCTTTTTTCAGTACAGAGGAGCTAGTCCAAGGATTGGAGCAAACCCTGGAGGCAGATGTACAACTCAAGAGCAGTCAATTAGCCCCGGAGTGTATCTTAGAGCAACTGGTCTATGAACTTTGTACGAAACCAGATACCAGAAGATTGGCGAGGAACAGAATATGACGTGGACCCGTTCCAACTAGCGGCAGCATTTCAAGTAATTGGGACGTACATTTGCCTGCAAGACAATCTTAGTTCTACTACCCCCTACATATTCCCACCAACGTGTCTCCAGCTTGCATCAATATTATGAGTTGGTTAGATCTTCACCAAGTTCGGGCACTATGAGAGTGGCAAAAACCTTATAATCTTAAATGACGTTTGTAACCCCAAAAGCCAAAGGAGAAATTGTATGGGCGGTGCGATTGCGATTGTTACAATTATATTTGTCAGTATAACGGCGATTGTGCTTGGATCGGTATGGATGGGAACCTCCTACTCCGCAAAAAAGCGTGGACTGACACGAGGTATAACGAATCGCGAACTTGAGCAGGTTCAGCATGACATCGCGCATATTCAACGAGATATCACCGAGCTCAAAGAACAGATTGCCGAACTAGTCATCATCACAAAAGATACCACATAATGGAGGAACATTCGATGGCACTTGCTGTGTGGATTGTTGCAATTGTGATGGGGACGGTCACGGTGGTTACCCTGATCTCCGTCTGGTTAGGAACGTCCTGTTCCCTGAAGAAGCATGGATACCATCCCAACCAATCAAAGAAGAAGTACAATCAGTTACAATCGGATCTGCGAAGACTTTCCGCAGATTTAGAGGAAATTCGCGAGCACATCGCGGACTTGGTCATTATCCACCACAATCGAAGTACCAAAACACCATACAGTCAATATGAGAATAACGAATGAATTAGTCAACAATAGGCTATGATTGAGGAATTTTAATGATTGGACCGGACCATTCTAACCGTTAACACCGTAAATGGAGGCTTGGACATAATGGAAGTAATTGTCTTTGTAGGCTTATTTATTGTTGTTATTGTAGCTATTCAAACCGTCGGTGACATAGTGAAAAGGAAGTATCAGTTTGAAAACAGAACCGATATTAGCCAAGACACACTCACGCAAATCCAAGCAGATCTGAACGCACTCCAAAAGAGTGTTGATGAAATGAAGGAATATCTCACAGACCTTTACATTCAGCAGCACGATGAGAAATTAAAATAGGGTACTAAACAACGCTATATAAAGGATACGTTTTTTGAATAACGTGGAGGGGCTGAATATGATAGAAATTGTTGCAATTATCGCATCTACTAGCGTTATAATCGTAATCCTCACTTATATTAAGGATTCACTTGATCGCAGACATAGAGCCAAAACCAAAGGAGCGGGAAAAGAAGCTGCGCAGATGCAAGCAGATATCGGTGAACTCCAGGTGGAGTGCCGCGAACTCCGGAAAAGAGTTGCTGAACTACAGGAACAGATCGCCGAACTCTACATTCAACAACACGACAAACGCTGAATTGGTAAGCAGTCGGAGTAACTGAACTCTCAATTACAAGGAAAAATTCATCGCCTCAAATCGGACTTCACCATCAGTAGAAAATAGCCTGAACACCATGCTTAACTCTTGCATTTCCACTAGGATTTAAGTATAATATGGGGGCAACTGTACAATGGATTCAAGAAAGCTCTACAAGTTGTGTGAAGGGCAAAACTGAGGCTTCTTTCCCGGATTTGCTGTCATTTTGTACCTCTATGCTTCTTTCAGCTTCATGAGACGTTTGCAGTTAAATATTCCGAACTGAAAGGAGGTGCAAGAAGATGGCAACAGGTCGTGTGAAATGGTTCAGCAACCAGAAGGGTTACGGATTCATCACCACCGATTCAGGGGAAGATGTGTTTATACATTATTCTGCTATCGAAGGGGTTGGCTTCAAATCTCTTGATGAGGGAGAAGAGGTCGAGTTTGAAGTTGTACAAGGTCCCAAAGGGTATCAGGCGGAAAACGTTGTGAGACTTGACGGTTGATGAATCGAAATCAACTAGATATCCGGTTATATCAATAAAAAAAAGGCTCCCAAGTTTATGGGAGCCTTTGTTATTGCTATCAATTTCAGATATTTTGTGTTTCACGCGCTCAATTCAAGCATCCGTTCAATTGGTGTTCGTGCCCGTTCGATTACCTCCGGCATAAGTGTAACTTCGTGTGGACTCAAATCGTCGCCCTTATCAAGTGCCTGTAGGACATTAAGCACTTTATCAAGGGTAACTTTCGCCATGTGGGAGCACCGCACCGAGCAGGCGGTCGAGAATTGTACGGTCGGGAATTCCTGCGCTAAGTTAGAGGTGAGTTCACACTCGGAAGCAACAAAAGCGCGCTCCAATCGATTTTCCTCTACCCTCCTAGCAATGTCCTTCCCTATCTGGCTAGTACTGCCGTAATAATCGGCTTCCTGAAGCACTTCAGGACGGCATTCCCAGTGTGCATAGAGTATTCTCGTGGGATGACCTTTGGGAATGTCAAACGAACCACGTATTGCTAAAAGGTCTGAAAGTAGGAATTTCTCATGCACCTCACATACTGCCCCTCTCTCCTGGTTTCCTTTACCGGGGTAGATAACCTTCTTTATTCCCCTGAGTTCCTCCTCCAAATTCTCCGCGAAGAAAATATCGGGAACAAAAAGGATCTCATCTCCCGGCATTTCCCGTGCTATTTGGGCAGCATTTGCGGAAGTACAACAGATATCCGATTCCGCCTTCGCGTCGGCGTAGCTATTGATGTAAATCATGACAGGGACTCCCGGATACAGTGCCTTTAGCTTCCTCACCTCTTCAGCTCCAAAATTATCTGCCAAAGAGCAGCCCGCTGTCTTATCTGCGGCGAGAACCGTTTTTGAAGGATTGAGGATTTTCGCAGTTTCTGCCATGAAGGGCACCCCATTAAAGAGAATGTATGGGGCATCGGTTTTTGCGGCGTGCATACTTAACCCAAGCGAATCACCCTGCTCATTTTTTGCAGATAAACCGAATACAAGAGGCTCCATGTAGTTATGGCCGAGCATCACCACATTGTGCTTTTGCTTCAGTCTCAATATCTGATACACTGTTTCCGCGTGCGCTTCTATGTCGATTGGCGTTAAGCTAGGATGGTTCCTTTTATAAAGCTCTTTCTTCACACTGTCAACGCTCAGTGCGGACTTCTCTATATTGTCTTGGGATATTGTTGGTTGGGAATTCATTTCTTCTCACCCCTGAATCTATCGGAGTTTCTCTCGCCTCAAATTTCTGATTTGTATTTCCTAAGTTCTGAAGATCTTCTCGGTATACAGTCAAAAATGAGAGAAATTTTTGTTTCTTGTTGGTTGCCCTAGAGTTTACACCGATTAGAAACCTTTGTCAAGTACGATTGCAGTGAATCGTTAAAATTTATTGCCGAAGCAGATAATATGACTGCGAGGCTATTGATTACTAATAGACGAATCGTTACGCCGATTCGTCATCTAATATTGAGACAACCCCTCGACTACCGTCAACGCGCAGACGTTGACCAGATTGGATGCGTCGCGTTGCGGCGGCAATATTGACCACTGCCGGAATGCCATATTCCCGTGCAACGATAGCACCATGTGACAACGTTCCACCATACTCCATCACCAATGCAACAGCGTGAAGAAAGAGCGGCGTCCAACCTGGATCCGTTGAGGGGCAAACCAAGACATAATTTTTACCAGCAATCTGTGCATCGGCTGCATCTCGGAGGACATACGCCTCGCCGGTAGCAACACCAACCGACACCCCAACTCCTTGGATCTCATCTTTCGCTTCAATCGCTTGCGGCTCCCCAACACGGTTAAGGATATCGCTGTAGATGACATCGGGCAATTCAATCTTCAATAATCGTGATCGGGTTGTTTTGCGGTTCGCAATCATCGATTGGAGGTCTTCTCCTTCAATGAGTCTATTTAACTCGTCAGGCACAAGGTAGAAGATGTCACCGTTAAGTTGATAGCGGCGATCAAGCTCCAGCAAGGCTTTTCGGATTAATTCGTAGCCGAGCATGAGATAGAACTTCGCGGTCTCCCGGAAAGGCATGTAGCGTTGTGTGAGGTCAAGAACTTTATTAATTTGTTTCCGAAACGCGGCTGCTTTGCTTACTGGTAACCGTGCCAATCTCCTTTTTGCTTTTTCTCGATTCGCCCTTTGGGCGTGGAGATGCTTCGTCGGATTGGCATCGGGATTGGTGCGGAACGATTCGATAATCTGTTGAACGTAAGAAGGGTCCTCGCGCCAGCGGGGCTGTGCCAATTCAAATTCGCTGACCGACCGATGTCCGTGTTTTTCCAAGAAATCATCCAGTGTCAGTTCGCCCTGTGCAATCTCCCACATTTTCAGATTGGCATCAACGGTTAGGTCACCTTCCGCCCCTGTGATTAACAGTCTGGCGAGATCTCTTGCTTCCTCCTCACTAAAACACTTTTTCAGTGCGATTTCCAACTGCTGATAGGAAAAACTCGCAAACACCGTCGCCTTGAGCGCATCTTTAGCGAATTCGTTGAGCGTTTTGTCGCGCCATTCGTGGAATTTGTCAATCACCTGTTGATCTGACAGCTCTTCGAGTGAGACTTGCCTTTGACTCTGAACATACTGTTCAAACGTCGGAAAGATTTTTTTTGAGAGAAGGCTATCGAGATCCTTACGAATTTTGCTATGTTTGAACTCAGCAGTAATTGCCTTAACGATATAGTAAGGAAACTTAATCCAAAATAGAGCGTTACTGCGCTTGATATTTGGGGTCGGCTGTGGATAGATTGCCTTGTTTGGATCGCGTTTGAGTTGCTGAAAATCGTGTTCAAACAGAAACCCATGGAAATTAAATTCTACTTCTCGACTCAAGTTGAAGTAGAGGCGTCCGCAGATTAGATCTAGCACTCCCTCCTCATCAAACCTGCGGCTAGGAAGGAATCCTAACTCACGACAGGTCAGCCCAAATCCACCTCGACCTGACATAAATTCCTGCATGATTGCCCATGTCATAGGGAGCGGTGCGGGTAGGACTTCAGAGAGATTGTATCGACTCCACACCGTTCCACCTTCATCGGCTTTTTTCTGGAGAGTTTCAATTTCTTGATGGCGTAGCTGCTCAATCTCCGCTGCGTCTGTGAGCGTTGTTATGGGACGTGCCTGCAGCAAATAGAACTGTCCGCCAGCATGTGCCCATTCGACATCTTGGGGCGCACCATACAACGCATCCACCTGCAGCCCGAGCTTGCCGAGTTCAGCGACCTGTCCACGTTGAAGGCTTGGAATCTCTCGCTGCCCGATTGGGACCGTTTGCACCCCCTCCCGTACAATCATCTTCCGTTTGCTTACTACGGTCTCACGGATGAGATTTCCGGTTTCTCGTGAAATCATAAAATGATCAGGGGTAATTTCTCCGGAAACAACGGCCTCACCCAAGCCCCAGTTTGACTCGATGACGAGTTCGTCCCCACCTGTCGGATTGCGTGTAAACATAACGCCGGAGACTTCAGCGTCAACCATTGTCTGTACCACAACAGCCATTGCCAACTGGGCGTCCGCAATTCCGTGTTCACGGCGATAGGCAACTGCACGTTCCGACCATAGTGACGCCCAGCACGCTTTAATTTTGTCCAACAACTCAGATGCCCCGGATACATTTAGGAATGTATCCTGCTGTCCAGCGAAACTGGCATCGGGAAGATCCTCTGCGGTGGCAGACGAGCGCACCGCAACCGAATCTGCGCCTAATTGGTTATAAGCTGCTAAAATCTCCGATTGAAGTGAATCCGATAGTGTAGCGGCTTGAACAACTTCGCTATTCTGTGTATCAACCGTTTCAACGGTGGTACGATAAGCATCAGTTGTAACACAGAAGCCGGGCGGTACAAGAAACCCCGCCGCCCTTAGCTTTCCAAGATTCAATCCCTTCCCACCGACAAGCGGGAGATCTGACTCATCAATTTCTGCAAAATGTTTAATCCATGTCATAGGTGCAAAACGTACTGGATAAAAAGGAAACAAGAACCCTAGGCTTCATCACACCGTCTGATTCTTGTTTCCTGTAAAGGCTTAAGGTGTTTAATTCTGCTGCTCTGGAAATGGAGCGCGGATATCGTAACGTCCCTCTACAAAGACAGGCAACATGCCGCCTTCTACCATTAAATCTAGTGGATTGGGGCGCGTGGTTAGTGGAAACTTGACAACATCCTTAATCCGCAAAGATTCATAAATCGCCATTAGGATTGCCATAGTAGTGGCGGCGTGCCTCCCTGCATTACGATGTTCCTCAATCTCTCCATCGAGCCATGCGATCATTTCCTCGTACTGGTTCGGTTCGCTCTGACGGGGTGTGATGGTCTGCCAACCTGCGACCTTGCTATTGAGCAGCTCAATTGTTCCATCTGCGCCGCGCCTGAGTTGGCCATCGCTCCCGTAAACGGCATCACCACGCAACCCAGGATCGGGGAGATCGCTCTCATAAATTCCGCGGATGCCGCCTTCAAAGCAGATCTCACCCATACAAACGTCTTCACAACGCACCCGGCGTTCCCACTTATCTGTGCGACGCGAGACTTGTCCGATCAACCATAACGGTTCCGGATCACCGAGGATGTAGCGCATTTCATCAATCTCGTGCGTCCCTCGATTGAGCAAGCCATATCCATCACGACGCAACATCGCCTGTGGTTCCCCGATCGCGCCTTGCTGAATGAGTCTCCGTGCCTCGCAATTCTGGGGCATAAAGCGCCGTTGATGTCCGATAACTAGCTTGGTACCACTCTTTTCACAGGCATCCATCATATCCTGCGCTTCACCGTAAGACGCGCTCATCGGTTTTTCACCGAGAATCCCTGACACCCCTGCTTCTGCAGCAATCAATGTGAGTTCTGCACGAACGCTCTGCCATGTTGTAATACTTACAACATCCAGCGTCTCTTTTTCAAACATTTCATGGACATCGCTATAATGCGTTGGTACTGAAAATTCTTCCGCTAGCTTGGCAGCAGCGTCCGGACTCATATCTGCCGCGGTTACCACTTCAGCACGCCCGGTAGTGGACCAAGCGTTAGCGTGAGATCTTCCCATCCCGCCACAACCAATGATTCCAACTCGGTATGTTTTTGCCATAAATTTAATCTCCTTGAAAATCCGGGCCAAATTGCATTCAATATTTTCAGTTTGAAGAATTGAGTCTCAAATAATATCACCCATTATATCAAATTCCACGATGTTAATCAATCGGAAACCTTTTAGCCATTAGGGTCATTTAGTTTTTCTGTAGGAGAGATCTCCGAATCCCGACACTTCACTCTATGAGCGACTTCCTGACTCCTACTTTTCAAACAAAAGGATTAAAAAGCCTAAAACTGAATAGCCCTATTTTAGCCATACTGCCACATCCTTTTAATCGCGGGAGGAGCTACCAACCTCGTTTAATCTTTCCCCAAGTTGTCGCAAGTTTACCAGATGCAGAAACTGCAAATAATACATTCTCGATTCCTGTCTTGAGTCGTATAATCTCAGCTTCATTTAAGGCAACGTTGAATATAATTACTTCATCGATCACACTTTCACTGAAAGAGTCAAACCTCTCCGGCAGCAGTGCGCCAATATGCAGGTTCTTCTTAGAATCCGGAAACAATGCCATTCTCCGTTCACCATCGCGGAGTGCAATTGGTTGTAATATGCCATCAATATAAATCTTAGGATCAGCCTCATCATCTTTGGCAACAGCAACATAATGATGCCACTGATCATCAGGGATACCCTCTACTCCCCGGAATCCGCCCTTAAAAAAGAAAAAGAACATATTCTTAAGAATCTTGTGAATTGCTATTCCATAATTTGCCTGTCCCTGTTTGCCATGCGCCCAGATCCCGCCTTTTTCAAGAATGTAGAAGGGGGCAGCAATAATATCGTTTGCATCCTTCCGGAGCGGTCTTTTTACCCATACGGAAATGGAGATTACATCATCAATCTGCAATTTTCGATGGTGTGCCACCTCCAGATATTTGCCCTTCCCAAAGGCAAATGCCTTGCCGAATTTTCCCTCTACCAACTCTGGGTTGCCCACCACCTTGGCATGATGCAGATTACCAGAAAGATCTTTCGTTACCTCTTTCTCCACCTCATCGAAAAGCCACATCGCAACGATGTCCTTGGGTTGAATCCGAGCATCGCTTATATCCGTCGAGATGAAATTGATAACTGCCAGAGTAATGACAGTGATGCTTAATCTTGTTACGACACTGTTCATCTTTGCTCTCCTATCTTAGTCCGATCCCTTCCGTACAATACACTTTCCTGTAGCTTCCAGTTTTAACCCCCCGGCAAGATTTCCTTGGTTGATAGCCACCTCAAAAACCCCACCACTCCCAAACAATCCCACGCCAGAACCAATCGGCACATCCCCGTAAGCCTTAACATATTTGCAAAAGACACTCCTTTTGTGGCTAAACTCAACCTCAATGGTTTGCCCACCTTGTATACCTAATTTCTCGAACAGATCGGGACGTATATTCGTGATGACATTTCCATATTCGTCAATTACATCGATCTGCCCAACAATTGTGTCATCCACTATCTTTGCAAATGAAATCGGCAGTTGGACATACTCCTTCAAAACGGGGCCAATTTTTTCAAAGGTAAACCCCTTGGCAAGATGCGCAGCCGCCGGACCAAAAATATCTCGACCATGAAATGTGCTTGATTGAACATCCTGCCGCATGACATCGCGGTTCGTGATTTCCCGCACCTCTGCGATGCCCATTGAATTGGCAATCAGGGTTAAGAGCCCGTTATCCGGCGCGACAAAATAATTGCCATTCTTCGTTTTCATCGCGATCGGTTTGCGTTGTGTCCCAACCCCCGGATCAATAACACCCACGAAAACTGTCCCCGTCGGAAATTCCGGTGCAGCTTTAGCGAGCGTATATGCCCCTTCCTTAATGTTAAACTTTGAGATTTCGTGAGAGATCTCGTCAATTTTTGCTTGTGGGAAAATCTTATACATCGCGCCTTTCATCGCACCGACGTAAAAATCCTTAACACCAAAATCAGTTATCATGATGATTAAACCGTTGGGCTGGGCACCCATTGTAGGAGGCACCGAACTAGTCACAATCATAAACAAAAACAACAGCCGGACGCCGTAGGAAAAGCATTTTCTCATAGTATCGGAACTCCCTTCTATTAATGATTAAATCTATTGGAGATTTTTACAAATTTCAGATTCGGATGATTAATACACAAATCAATTTTCCCAAGGTTAGAAAGTTGAAAAACGTAGGCATCTTCACGATTGTCCATATAATATTTTTTTCGAATATCCACAATCCGAAACCCAAATTGTTTGTAGAGGTGCTGCGCCGGTATATTACTCACTCGCACCTCCAAAGAGACGTAATCACCTCCTAGTTTTCGGATACATGCAAGCGACTCTGCAAACAGATATTTGCCAACACCTTGATTTCGACAGTTGGGAGAGACAGCAAAGTTTGCAATATGCGCCTCGTCTTCTACGATCCAGAAATTGATGAACGCAATCGGATTTTGGTGGCGGCGGGCAACGAGAAAGTAAACATAAGGGTTCCCCTGCCTCAACCCCTCACGAAATGCGGCTTCCTCCCACGGATAGGAAAACGAACTTCGTTCAATTGCCATTACTGCCGGGAGATCGTCCTCTTGCATGCGATCGACCTGAATCTCTGGGAACGGCAGTTCTACTTTGATGCTTTTCAAACTGTACTTCTCCTCTTTTTTATAGAAGCTTCCTCCGCTCACTCTGGATTTCCGTCCACTTTTTTGCGTTCTTGATTAGCCTGTGACCATCTGTTATAATACTCGGAATGCTATGATACTTAACTCAACTTCAGGAGACGAACGAATGTCCGATTTCAAACCTGTCAAGACAGTCATCATTGGCTGCGGTATGATTGCAAGCAAAGGTTATCAACCACGGTGCCAAGCTTATCCACACAAGATCGACCTTGTCGGCTATTACGACCAAGATGTTTCTCGTGCAGAAGCACTCGCCCACAATGGCGGCGGAAAAGTTTATCAATCCTTCGATGATGTTCTGAATGACGCCAATGTTGAAGCAATCATTAATCTAACAATTCATACCGGACATTATCCGGTGTCATTGGCAGGACTCGCAGCGGGAAAACACGTTTATTCAGAAAAACCCATCGCCCTTCGTATTGAGGAAGCAGATCAGTTGGTCGAAACCGCAGACGCCATGGGAGTTAAGTTTGCATGCGCGCCGGTGGCGATGCTCGGCCACGTCCAGCAGCACGTCTGGAAACGTATCCGCGAAGGGGAGATTGGCGAGGTTGTTTCTGCCATTGGAAATTTTGGCGGACCGGTCGAGTATTGGCATCCGACCGCCGATGCTTTTATGAAGCAAGGCGTAGGACCTTTCAAGGATGTTGCCCCCTATCCGCTGACTGCCATGACGACCATGATTGGTCCTATTAAACGGGTCTACGGTTTAGCTCGGATTACGGTTCCCGAAAGGATGTTACACGCAGGTCCACGCGCAGGGACGCACTACCAAGTCACCGAGAAAGACCACGGCTTCGGGTTACTTGAATTTGAAAGCGGTGCTTACGGGCTACTCTACCACAGTTGGACTGCTAGATCGGAAATCCCACCCTATGAAATTCATGGTACAAAAGGGGTTTTCTCCATCCAAGCACATGACGATGGACGCGGAATTCGCAAACGCACACCCGCAGGCGATTGGGAAATCGAGGCTTCCCCCGAAAGATCATACGAGGGGTTAGATTGGGGCAAGGGCCCTTCCGATTTTGCGGACGCAATTCGGAATGATCGACCCGTGCGATGTTCGGGAAAACACGCGCGGCACGTACTCGAAATCTGCGAACGCATATTTGAATCCGCCGACAAGGGGATGCCGGTTGATGTTGTGAGTCGATTCCCCGCACCTGTCCCTGTAGGTCAACCCCTGCCGTGGAGTTGAGACGCCGCTAATTGCTCTGTTTTCGAGCGAACTCTTGCAAATCAACGATTGTATCGGTTTCATCAACAAGCTGACCTGTGAGAACTTCTAGAACATCTTCGAGCGTTACTACTCCTGATACACCTCCATATTCATCAACAACAACGGCTAAATGTTGGCGAGTCTGCTGGAATATTGACAAAAGCTGATTGGCACGTTTTCGTCCTAGCACAAAATGTACCTTATAGGTAAAATTTGAGATAGCTTGATCCAATTCCCCTTCGATGATGCCGGCGAGTAGTTCGGTCTTCAAAGCGACTCCGGTGACTTGATCCGGTGTTTCTCCAATTACAATGATTCGACTGTGTGGCGAATTCAGAATGTCCTCTTTTGCCTCAGTGAGCGTTAGGTCGCCTTTTAGGTATGTCATAACCACCCTTGGTGTCATTAGATCGGCGGCTGTCATATCATTCAAATCGAATATTTTTCGGATCATTTCAAATTCATCGTCCTCAATCGTTCCTGCTTCTTGTCCCATCTTTGCGAGTAACTTTATCTCCGCCTCGTCCGTTGTGAACCTGTTACCACCTGCCGTTAAAGGGTTGGTAATTTTTTCGATGCACCATATCAAGGGGGTTAAAATTCGGGTCAATCCGGAGACGGGCTGAGCAATAACTAGTGCAATTTGATCTGAATATCGCTCGCCAACTGTTTTGGGAATAATTTCCGAGAAGAGGATCACCAAGAAGGTGAGCACCCCTGAGACTAACCCCAACCATTGGCTTCCCAAAACATCCCTAGCGACAAAAACCACGACACTCGTTCCAACAATGTTAGCGATATTGTTGAGGATAACGATGGTTGCGATAGGACGATTCATCTGTTCACGGATGGACAGCAGGGCTAGCGCGCTGGGCCGATTTGATTGAGCCAATCGTCGAACTTTAACTATGGGAACTGAAAACAACGCCGCTTCAGATCCAGAACAGATTGCAGACGAAAGCAAGACAATTCCGATAGCTATAACCAGCGTCAACATTGGATTTTCCTCTCATTTACTCTTTGGGGTGCCCTTTCGTTTGGATCAATTTGGCGTTTCATTGTAGCATTTACCACTAGTTGTGTCAATCGTGAAATAAATTTACCAAAACATCAGACATCTCTTATTCTCATTCGTATATTGCTATCGTATTGAAAAGTGAAAGCCACATTTATACCGGGAACCAACAGTTAGGAGAACCACCAATGCAAACACTATTGTGCCGAAACGTCCCTGCCAAAGATGGAGTAAATCTTGCCACAGATGTTTATCTCCCCGATGGTCCTGGACGGTTTCCCACTGTTATTGTCCGTACACCTTATCATCGCGTCGGTCTTCAAGGCACAGCACATCAGTTCACGCAGCGAGGTTATGCCTTTGTCGCACAGGATTGCCGTGGCAAGTACGATTCCGACGGTGCTTTCGTCCCACTGGTTGACGAGGCTCACGACGGACAAACGACGCTAGATTGGACAGCAAATCAGAGGTGGTGTAACGGCCGGATTGGGTTGTGGGGACGCAGCTATCTCGGAATTGTTCAAGTGCCGGCAGCGTACGGTGGCCATGAGGCACTGCGGTGTATCGCCCCTTCTGTCGCCCCTGGTTCATTCTTCCGTGACTGGATCCGTTATGATGGATGCTTCGCACTCGGCAATGCCATCCGGTGGTCTTTGACGCACGCTTCTTGTCGCAATCAACCACCGATGACACACTTCTCATGGGACGAACTCAACCATCTGACAAATCCTAAAGCGATTGCCGGTCAAGTTGGCTTTGAGACGTCTGTTTTGCCAGATTGGGCAGCTCACGACCATTACGATGGCTACTGGGAATCAATCGACCAATGTTTGATGCACCCGCACATCAAGGTGCCGGGATTTCATGCCGGAGGTTGGTTCGACCACCTTACACGGGGGCAGTTTGAGGCTTACCAAAACATCCGGGATAATGGTGCGACAGAATTGGCAGAAAGCGGGCAACGTCTTCTCATCGGACCGTGGGGGCATAGAAATATCGGAAACACGGGTCCGGATCATTGTTGCTATGGTGACTGGGATTTTGGAACGGAAGCAGATCTGCCGGTCCTTGCACATGAACTTCAGTTTCTTGATTTTCATCTAAAAAATATAGACAACGGTTATACAAGCCAATCACCTGTTAAAGTTTTTCTGATGGGAGCAAACCGATGGATATCCTTGCAAGATTGGCCTCCACCGGAAGCGACGACACAATCATGGCATCTCAAATCAGATGGTAGCGCAAACATGCACACTGGCGACGGGGTACTAACGCAAGAACCCTCGGATAGAAGTGTTACCGATAGTTATGTATACAATCCACAAGAACCCGTTCCAACACACGGAGGACCTATCTATTGGGGGATTGAACATCTCGGTCCCGTTGACCAGCGTCCACTACTTGATCGGTCTGATCTGCTCTTTTATCGAAGTCCAAAACTGGACTCACCGTTGACCGTAGTCGGCGAAATTACGCTTGATCTCTGCATTTCCAGCGACGCCCCCGATACCGATTTTGTTGCTAAACTCAGTGTCGAAGAACCCACTGGCACCGTAACCTGTCTGACGATTGGCTCGCTGCGGTGCCGCTACCGCGAAAGTTGGACAGATCCTCAACCGCTCGCATCAGGCGATGTTACCCCCATCCATTTGCAGATGGGACAGATTGCCTACGTGTTTCCGGTTGGTTCACGAGTTTGCTTGCTTATCACTAGCAGCGACTTCCCCCGTATCCTCCCGCATTCAAACACCCTAGCACCACCTTGGTCAGATACCAAAACAGTTTCCGCACGTAACACCATTCATCACGGCAAAGGACACCTATCACGTCTGAATCTGTCGGTGATTGAATAGTTGGCAAGACAGGTCATCTTATCGCCACACGGATCGTCACTCTCACATGCATCATTATCAGCAGTCTGTTGATCAGCCCATGTGAAATACATGGGAGAGTGCTAGGTAAGAGGAAGTTATCTGGTGAGCGATGCCAATTGGCGGGCAACTATAGGGACCACGGTTCGATTAGGCTCATCATGCAGAAAGATGCCACTCAGTGGGCACGGTTAAATTGTTCAGGTATCGGCTGATAGAACCTCCAACCGATCCTAATTCTTAAAATCTCTGCTAGTAAACCCGTAGTTCTGCATTCGGTTCTGGAGTCGGCGGCGGGAGATTCCCAGAAGTTCGGAGGCTTTGGTCTGGTTGCCACCGGTTTGCGTCAAGGCAACCCGAATGTATTCCTTTACAATTTCTTCAAGTGCAACTCCGTCCGCTGGAATTTCTACGGGAAAGTCCCCTGGAGGCAATGAACTATCCGAAAGTTCAGGCGGAAGATCTTCGAGATCGATGACCTCGTTTTCTGATAGCACAAAGATTCTATGTAGATAATTTTCAAGTTGACGCACATTCCCGGGCCAATCGTACCGGCGAAGTGCGGACATCGCTCTAGGTGTCATGCGTTTCGGTTCGGCACCGGGGTATTCACCCCCAAACTTCTGGAGGAAAAAATCTACCAAAAGCCCTATGTCTTCGCCTCGCTCCCGGAGATCGGGTATGTGAAGTGGAATGACGTTTAACCGGAAGAAGAGGTCTTCGCGGAAGTTTCTCTCGTTGACTGCGGTTTGCAAATCTTTATTAGTCGCGGCAACGACGCACACATCAACTTTAATGCGTTTCACCCCACCGACCCGCATGATTTCCCTTTCATGTAGAACATGGAGGAGTTTACTCTGTGTATGCACAGAAAGATCGCCAATTTCATCCAGAAAAACTGTCCCCCCATCTGCCGCTTCAAACACGCCGTCTTTCTGCCGATACGCATCAGTAAACGCGCCTTTTTCATGCCCGAAGAGTTCGCTTTCAATCAGCGTTTCAGGCACAGCCCCACAGTTAATCTGCAAGAATGGCTTGTCTTTACGTTTCCCGTATTCATGAATTGCTCTCGCAACGAGTCCCTTTCCCGTGCCCGTATTACCCGTGATTAATACTTGATTAGCACCACGATGAATGATTCGAGACACAGTTTTGAACAGTTGACGCATGGAATCACTTTGGCCAATGATTTCATCAAAACGCATCTCCTGAACAGGGGTTTCGTCACTCGGCTCGTCAGCTGTTATGCCATGTCGCATCTCAATGGCACGTCTAATCTCCTTCTTGAGAGTATCAATCTGAATCGGTTTTTCAAGGTAATAGAATGCTCCTTCACGTGCCACCAGATCTACAGCGTCATTCACCTCAGCGTAAGCCGTGACAATCAGTACCGGTAGATCTGGATCCCTGCTTTTAATTGTGTGAAGCAATTCTCGCCCTGACATCTGAGCCATCCGCATATCGCTGACAACGACATCAAATAGGTTGTCTTCAATTTTTTCGAGGGCAGCAACGCCATTTTCGGCTGTCTCTATAGTGTAGCCTTCACGCTTTAATATAGTCTGCAAAACAGTCCGTTGACCTTGGTCATCATCGACAATCAGTATTGATGGCATCCTATTCCTCCTTATGGCTTACAGATTTATCGGATGGATCGCTAACGTGGCTTTTAATAGGCAGGTGAAGCTGAAATGCGGTTCCCATTCCAATTTGGCTTTTGAGTTCAATCCTCCCCTGATGCGCGGTAATAATTTGGTGTGCGAGCGCAAGCCCAAGTCCCATTCCCCCTTCACTCTCCTTTGTGGTGAAATAAGCATCAAAAACCCGCTCTTGGATTTCGGGGGGAATCCCAATCCCCGTATCACGGATCTCAATCTTGATTCCTTGACCGGCGAGTGTCTGAGTTGATTGTGTTGTAATGTAGATTCTGCCCCCTTTGGGCATGGCTTGAATGCTGTTCTGTATTAGGTTGAACAGCGTTTGCTGAATCAGGTCCGGATCAAGTTGTAGTTGTGGTAAATCTGTCGTGTAATTGGTAACAACCTCGACTTTAGCATTTTCGGTCATGAGTTGAAATTCTGCGATGACTTGCTCTATGAGTGCGTTGAGATCCGTGGGTTTGAGATCGAGCGTTTTCGGACGATTCAAGGTCACAAACTGCTCAGAAATCCGCTGTAACCGCTCAATTTCAATGTTGACAATATCAAGAAGGTTTCGCGCTTCTTCGACATCGCTAGGCTTGATGTTGTTCCGGGAAAAGAGATCTTGCAGGTGTTGGGCTGTCATCCCAATAGTATTCAGTGGGTTACGGATTTCATGGGCAACGCCTGCAGCAAACTGTTGAAGCGCAGCAATTCGCTTGGCATGCGTTCCCGTCAATTGCCTCAACATCCGTGCGAGACTGTAGGTCACACGCCCGATTTCATCGGAAGCATAGGACTGTGGCAGTGAGTCGGAATCCCCGGCTTCCGCCCGTCTAATAATTTCCATCATACCTTGAAGGGGACGAAGTACCAAGCGAGTTGTCATCATATCAATGATTACAACTAATAGACCGCTCACAACAATAATCGAAATCAGGAGCATGGTACGCAGACGGTAGAGATGGTTGGCGAGATCGGGTCCTGCAAAGAGTGCTTGAATAAATCCGTCAATCGGTTCCGTGTCAAATTCTTCTCCAACAAATTCAACCGAATAAGGAATGATAACTGCTGTCGCATCTCTGCCATTAATTTGAGGCGTTCTGTAGAGTTCAAAGCCTTTTTTTCTTATTTCGTATACCCCTTCATCGGTTAAATTGATATAGTCGTTCGCCTCCTTATTTGGAATTAAACTGGCTTGGATCCTCGCATCCATTCCGAAGGTTACATTTATGTCTAAAACATCTCGCATCTCATTAGGCTTGTCCTTTTTCAATTGTCGGAGGGCATGTTCAAGTTTTTCCCTGTATAGTGTCTGCCTATCTTCAATCTTTTCTTCGACAAGCGGCTGAATAGTCCGCTCTGCAATTTCTTTGTCGGCCATCTTGTCTTCCACAATTGGACGAATGATTTTCTCTGTAATTTCTTTAAAAATCGCGCCGCGTGTTATACCCTTTTCGTAAAGGCTTCCAAGGTCGTCTACAGCTTTGATGTTGAGAAGTATGTAGAAAGCAGCAAGAATGATCAGAACGGATAGATTAATAATGAGGGCGTACTTCCACTGTAAACGCATGTTAGCTCATAACCCTTCGGACGGCGTTCTTCCAACCGTCAAGTTTTTCTTGTCGTTGATTCGCACCAATCTGTGGCGAAAAGACCTTGTCGATTTGCCGATGAGATTCCAATTGGTGAATCCCATTCCACACACCGACGGTCAACCCTGCCAGATACCCTGCCCCAAGTCCTGTTGTTTCAATCCGTGTTGGGCGTTCCACATCTATACCCAATATATCCGCCTGAAACTGCATGAGGAAATTGTTCGCAACCGCACCACCATCAACGCGCAGCCGATCCAGTTCAACCTCTGCATCGGTGTGCATCGCCGTAACGACATCCGCTGTTTGAAGTGCGATCGATTCCAGCGTCGCTCGGATAATATGTGCGCGGGTTGCGCCCCGCGTTAAACCAAGTATTGCACCTTGTGCCTCTGCGTCCCAATACGGTGCGCCGAGGCCTGTGAATGCCGGAACCATAAAGACGCCGCCGGCATCAGGAACGCTAGCCGCAATTACCTCTGTCTCTGCAGCAGTGTCGATAAGATTTAACCCATCCCGCAGCCATTGCACCGCCGCCCCTGCAATAAACACGCTTCCTTCAAGCGCGTAAACCGGTGTTTCATCAAGACCGCAAGCTAACGTCGTTAACAACCCAGACTGTGAGTGGACACGCTGCCCACCTGTATTCAGCATTAGGAAGCAGCCGGTGCCGTAGGTGTTCTTCGCCATGCCGGCTTGCGTACAAAGTTGTCCAAACAGCGCGGATTGTTGGTCGCCAGCAATCCCAGCAATCGGGATGTTGTCGGGCAAGGAGGTAATATTTTTCGTTTTCCCGAAAATGCTTCCGGAAGCCCCCACGGTTGGTAAAACAGACCTTGGCACGCGCAGCACATCCAACAGTTCGTCATCCCAAGCGAGCGTGTCGATATTAAAGAGCATCGTCCGGGACGCGTTCGTGTAGTCTGTTACGTGAACCTCGCCTCCTGTTAGATTCCACAGCAACCACGTGTCAATAGTTCCAAAAATGAGTTCATCGCGTTTAGCGCGCTCACGTGCACCATCGACCTGATCTAAGATCCATGCAATCTTCGTCGCCGAAAAGTACGGATCGAGTACCAAACCTGTTTTCGCCTGTATCTGCTCTTCAAACAAGCGTTCTTTCAGATCCACACAGATATCCGATGTGCGACGGCACTGCCACACGATCGCGGGATAAATTGGTCGTCCGGTTTTGCGCTCCCATACGACCGTTGTTTCCCGCTGATTTGTCACCCCAATGGCTGCGATCTCATCTGCACCCCCGTGTTCATCAACTAAATCCGCGATGACTCGATGTGTTACTTCCCAGATTTCGATGGGATCGTGCTCAACCCAACCGGGACGGGGATAGTGCTGCGTAAACTCACGATAACCGTGTGCGATAATTTCCCCATGTGCGTCAATGAGTAGCACCGTTGAGCCGGTTGTGCCTTGATCTATCGAAAGAATATACGGGGACTGTGCCATTCTGCTTTCACCATATGCGATAAAAATCTGTACCATCTATGAACCAATTTCACTATACCACAGCGGTTGGGAGGCGTCAATAGGAAAAAGTGATTGACAAAAGATGCGGTAAGGATTACAATCTGATTATTTCAAGAAAGGTCGGAATATCAATGAAGATTACAGACATCAAAACCTATATGGCCCGCTTCGGCGGACGTTCAAGAGGCTTGATCAAAGTTGAGACTGACGAAGGTATTCACGGTTGGGGCGAATCCTACTCTGTCGGACCGAACCTCGCCGCTGAACCGATTGCGGATTACATGTTTGAGATGATTAAAGGTGAGGACCCACGTCGTATCGAATACATCATGATGAAGATCCACCAGCAATTACGTTTCCCTGCTGGCGGTGTGGGTCTCGCAGTTACCTCCGCAATTGACCATGCCTTATGGGACATCAGCGGTAAAGCTGCGAATCTTCCTGTCTATATGCTCCTTGGTGGGGCAGCTCGCGATCGGATCCGCGTATATCACGGCATCGGTGGTCGTGATGGCCAAGAAGTCGGTGAAACAGCGCATCGATTAAACGAAGAGTGGGGCTTTACAGCTTTCAAAACCGGTCCTTATCAGCTTGAGCCGGACGCAAACCGTTGGGGCAGGGTTTGCGCTGCCGCCGCCAACTATTTTGAGGGGATTCGCAAGAACACCCCGGACGATTGGGAATTTGCATTCGACCCGCACGCCAAGATCTTTGAACCAATTCGTGCCCTCCAATTATCCAATGCGCTAGCGCCTTATGACCCCTATTTTTATGAAGAGCCTCTCAGGCCTGAACATATCCCCGCGTGGGCGAGTTTGCGTTCTCAGATGCAGGTGCCATTGGCAACCGGTGAATCTCTCTACGCGCGCTTTGAATTTCTCAATCTGATGGCTGCACAAGGGGCAGACATTATTCAGCCGGACATCTGTGTCTGCGGCGGATTGCTCGAAATGCGCAAAATCGCTGCTATCGCCGAAGCGCATTACGTCTCCATCGCCCCCCACAATCCGATGGGACCTTTGGCAACTGCGGTGAATGTACACTTTGCTGCAGCAACACCCAACTTCAAGATCCTTGAATATATCTTGCCAACGGGAACCGAATGGAATGAGTGGGTGGACGAACCCTATCTACCCAAGGACGGGTATCTAGAATTACGTGACCGTCCGGGGCTCGGCGTGGAGATAAATGAAGACGTCATCGGAGATAACGAATATGTCCACTGGCAGCGCACCTGCCCGATTCGCCCAGATGGGTCGACTGGATATATTTAGACAGGCACGCGATGCATGAGACGTGAAATTTAAGGTGTGATGTTACTGGAGGATTCTGCTATGATGTGTCAGTTTGCCACTCCTTAGTAGATCGTTCGCTTAACTTTTGCCTTTGTCCACCGATAATCTTACTAGGGCTGCTATTTGAGGATTTCATGAATCTCCTCAAATAGCAGATCACTTTCAAAGATGCCCAAGATCTATTCCTCACCCTTTTTCCTACCTATTTCTTCCATACACAATAAAACTGATGGATGTCGTCATTTGATTTTCGCGCTGCTTCTCCCGGAATTCAGTATAAGAAATTAGGTTGAGGAATATTGAGAGACGTGATACAATGAAGGTATCGAGCATCAAGTGTAGAATATAGAAAATAAGTGAGAAAGGAACACGAATGTCTCAGTTTATAAAAGCTGCCGAAACGACTGAAGTCCAGCCCGGTGATTGCCTCGGCGTTAAGGTTGAAGGCGTTTTTATCGGTATATATAACATTGACGGTAATTACTACGCGATGAATAACATCTGCCCACACCTTGGCGGCGTTTTAACCTACGGATTCTTTGATGATAACGTCGTCACTTGTCCGCTCCACATGTGGGAGTTTGATGTGCAGACAGGAAAATGTCTCTGGCCAGAGCAGGAAAAACTCCCAACTTATCCTGTGAAAATTGAGGGCAACGATATTCTTGTCGATGTCAATTCACCCCAGTCCCATCAATAGGCAAGCAAAGCAGGGATTAAAGAAAACTAGCAGTGTTTACACACTGCACATCGGAATATCTCTGTGCCTCACTGATTTTCTCAACAATTACAGAAAGGAAATGATTTAAGAGGAGTTGAAGTCTATGGCATATTTGATAACAGGTGGAATGGGGTGCATTGGATCCTATGTCATTCGTGACCTTCTGAACGCCGGCGAAAAGATTATTGTATACGATTTTATTCCAGATTTTACGATTCCCAAAATGGTGTTAACAGAGGAACAACTTGAACAATTTACTTTTATTCAAGGGGACATTACCGATCTCCCGCATGTGTTGCGAACGGTCCAAGAGCACCAAATCGATCGAATTATCCATCTTGCATCGTGGCAGGTGCCAGCGTGCAATGCCAACCCACCACAGGCGTTGAAGATTGTATGTGAGGGCACAATTAATATGTTTGAGGCAGCGCGAATCTTCGGTCTCGAACGAGTTGTCTGGGCAAGTAGTGTCGCAGTCTTCGGATCGCCGGAGGATTATAATTACGATCAGATAGCAAATGATGCCCCACACTATCCCAAATTCATTTATGGGGCGTGCAAATCCATGAACGAGAGATATGCAGCACACTATTTTGACAACTACGGTGTAGACACGATAGGATTACGATTTACCGCGGTATACGGTGTCGGACGGACACGGGGGATGAGTTCATTTTCAACGCAGATGATTGAAGCTACTGCACATGGAAAACCCTATGTTTCTCCATTCGGCGACGATGCGATAGATTGGCAATACGTCGAAGATGTGTCCAGATCTATTGTGATGTCGTGCACCTGTCCGGTGACAAAAACGCGTGTCTTCAATGTCAAAGGTGGAATCCGCACGGTTAAGGAAGGTATCGCTTACCTAAAGAAATTGGTGCCCAGTGCACAGATTACGCTTGAGCCTGGCGTGTTCGGAATTTCATGGGACTATGATGCGGGCCCAATCGCTCAAGAGGTCGGATTTACACCCGAATACACAATGGAACAGGGAATCTTGAAGACGCTCAATCGCTTCCGTGAATTAGCAGAATTAGATCCAATTCAGGAGCCGTGATTCGCTTCACGAACCGTTCACACATTTGGAAGTCAGATGGAGAGCACTATGGAACTTGAACTGCAAACCTTTGATCAGCGGTTTGGAAAATTTGAAGGGGTCCAGGAACAGCACGATCAACGTCTCGCAGCAATTGAACACCGATTAGGCACGATTGAGATCCTAATTAGGGATATTCCTGCTGAAGGACACCGTGAGCGAGAGGCGTTGCGGACTGCACTAACGCGTGAAATTCATCAGGCTCGCGTAGAATTAGCCGGACAAACTGAAAGTGTAAGAACCGAGTTACATCAAACGCGAGACGAATTGACCGGCAAAATTGAGAGCGTCCGAGACGAATTGACCGGCAAAATTGAGAGCGTCCGAGACGAATTGACCGGCAAAATCGACAATGTTAGAACCGAACTTACTAGCCAAATTGAAAGCTATCGGAGGGAAGTCGCAGGGGTTCGGGAAGAAATCACAGGAGTTCGTGTAGAGCTCAACGGACGAATAGATCAGCTGAGCAACAAAATTGATGGATTGTACAAATGGATTATCGGTATCCTAATTGCGGTCGGGATAAGTGTAATAGCATCTCTCCTGAAGGGGCTTTTCTAAAAAAGTGTGAGAAGTCCATTTTAGCATTTATGATACAGAACCTGTCCTCAATGCAATCAAGGTGTCTTAATTTAGATATGGTGGTCCATCCAACCGCAACAAATGCAATCATGGGAGGTCATAAAATGAAACTAGGCGTGTTTATGATGCCACTGCACCCCCCGGAGAAAGACCGGACGGAGTGTTTTGAAGAAGACATTGATTTAATTGTCCTCGCTGATGAGTTGGGATTTACCGAAGCCTGGATTGGTCAGCACCACACGGTCGCATGGGAGCCCATCCCATCTAACGATGTGTTCATCGGCAATGTCCTGCCGCGCACGAAGAACATCCGCCTCGGCACCGGTGTGTCTATTATCCCGCAGCACCATCCGGTCAACACCGCAGTCCGCCTTGCGTTTCTTGATCATCTCTCTCGCGGCCGCCTCAACTGCGGCTTTGGGCAAGGCGGAGTAGCTACCGATTGGGGACTGTTTGATTTGCCTGACCCACAAACGCAAGGGTTGATGACTATGGAGGCAATCGACACCATCCTCAAGCTGTGGCAAACTGATCCACCTTTTGAGTTCAACGGAGATTACTGGAACATAAAACTTGAAACCCTCGATCAGGAACGTGGAATTGGGGTATTGCTGCAACCCTACCAGAAACCCCATCCGCCGATCGCCATGAGCATTGTAAGAGGTAACTCAATGGCGGCTCGGACAGCAGGCGGGCGTGGTTTTATGCCCATAAGCACGAACCTAGTGCCGGGAATAACCCTTGAAAATCATTGGGAGACGTATTGCGCCGGCGCTGAAGAAGCTGGGCTACCTGCACCTAACCGTGCCGACTGGCGCATCTCACGAAGTATCTTCGTCGGGGAATCAACTGAAGAAGCATGGGAACACGCAATCAACGGGAGTTTCATAGGGGCATATGACTACCTGATAACTGTTCTTACAAAAGCAAATATGCTCAATATTCTGAAGCATGATCCAGATCTCCCCGATGAGGACGTAACACCAGAATACGTCCTCAAGAACATCTGTATCATCGGTGATGTAGCAGAATGTATCCGTCGTCTTGAAGAAGTCTGGGAGCAATCCGGTGGATTTGGCACGCTGCTGATGATCACACATGACTGGGACGACAGAGCCACATGGAGGCGTTCCCAAGAACTACTCGCGAATGAGGTTGTCCCCGCAATGCCAACAATTTAGGGATAGACAAGGAGGAGAATGATGGCGTTTGATCCGATGCTTCAAAGGCAGATTATGGGGCGTTTTGCAACAGGGGTCACAGTCGTAACCACACGGTATGGCGACCAAATTTCGGGCATGACGGCAAACGCTGTCATGTCTTTGTCGCTCGACCCACCGTTAATCGTAGTTTCCGTAGATTGTCAGAGCAATATGCACGGACACCTGACGCAAGGTCAGTGTTATGCGATAAATGTGCTCAAGCACGACCAAGAGGATCTTTCCCGTCGGTTTGCACAACCGGGACCCAAGGATTTTTCGGACCTAAAGCTGACTGTAGCAGAAACCGGTGCCCCCATTTTCGTTGACGCCCTCGCGTATGTGGACTGTCGAGTTGTTGAGGTAGCACCCGCAGGCGACCATGATATGTTTATTGGTGAACCACTTGCGGGTGAAACTTACGACGGCAAACCACTAATCTTCTATAGTGGACAGTATGCTCAGTTGGAAGAAGCACCGACTGCCTCTTAGAAACCGCGCAAAAAGTGTCTCTTGGTGTGCTGTCTTGATGCTTTCAGCGATGGAAACTATTGCGAAATTCGTTTCAATCCATACGTGAAACGTGCACAGATTCTCTTCGCGTTTTGCTCATCACCTTCTCCAGTCAGTTCTTAGCTCACCACTGCTTCTTTCCCTATCCCGCGCCGCAAATCCCGATCCATCGGGATTGCTATCCACCATAACGCTTTTAGTATACTGCCCCTTCAAATGTAGATATTACAGCTCAAAGGAAAGTTATAGCAAGGAGATTACAATGGAAAAGGTTCCAATCTGCCTAGTGGGTTGCGGTGGCATGGGGCATCGCCATGTCATGGGCTATAAAGAACTCAAAGATAGCGATATCGGCAACCTTGAGTTGGTAGCCGTCTGTGATATTCGACAGGAGAACGCGGAGCTAGTGGCGAATGAAGTCGAACGTTTGCTTGACAGGAAACCGATGGTTTTTACCGATTTAGATCAGGTTCTCGCCCACCCAAATATCGCAGCGGTGGATGTCGTCACCGATGGTTCAACCCACCACGAAGTCGGTGTGCCGGCACTTGAAGCAGGGAAGCATACGATGGTTGAGAAGCCGTTGGGGATTACGATACGTGCCTGTCAGGCGATGATTGATGCTGCTCGACGGAGTGGTGCAATACTCGCAACGGCGGAAAACTATCGCCGGGATACGCCCAACCGGTTGGTGCGAGCGATTATTGATCACGGGCTGCTGGGCGATCCCTACCTTATGATCCAAACCTCCCTTGGGGGCGGTGACACCATGGCTATCACCCCTTGGCGACACATGAAGGAGAAAGGTGCGATCGGCTTGGATATGGGGGTTCACTACGCCGACATCATCCGCTACTACATGGGTGAATACAGCCAGATTTTTGGTCGAGGGCTTATCGTCGAGCCTGTGCGTCGCAAGCCAGACCATGCGAATCATCCACTAATTTCCTATCGGGAACGTGTCAAAACTTACCCGGACACCGTCGAAGCGACCGGCGAGGATTCAGTCATTGCGTTGTACACAATGGAGTCGGGAGCTATCGTTCAACTCTCGTATGTCGGTGGCGGACGTGGCAGTCAAGGTTGGGAACGGAGTGTTCACGGTCGGTGGGGAGCGGTGTATGCCCCCGGTGAACGTAACGGAAATGCAGTGGTGCTGCGTCTGGAGGGACGGGAATTAAAAGGGAAAGAAATTCTGTCGCTTCTGCCTCAATTTGAACTCAACGAAATAACCGAGCGTTTCTTTGGCAAAGGGGGTGTTGAATACGAACCACCAGCCGACGCGCCTGAACCCGGTATCGCCGTTGACGCCAAACATTTAGCCATTGAATACCACGATTTCGGTGAGGCGATTCATAATGGAACAAGTCCGGAGGTAGACGGTGCAGGCGGTATGAAAGCGGTTGCGGCAATAGTTGGAGCATACGAATCCGCTCTGGCTGAACGCTCTGTGAGTATGGAAAGTGTCCTGTCCGGCGAAGTCCGACAGTATCAAGCGGACATTGATGTTGCTCTCGGTCTTGATGCACCTGTAAGCTAGAAATTTTCGATCGGCTAACTATTTTAAGGAGGAGAAAACTATGGGTTTCACGGTCTATGACTGTCGCGAAGACATCCGCAATATCTTAGTGACCCCGCAGATACGAGCTCGCTTTTGTCGCATGGAGCCGGGGCCGGGCTCGCTTGATAAGTATCACACCCACGATTTGGGGCATGAGATCTTTATCATTTTATCGGGACGGGTGGAGTTCAGGATCAATGGCGAAACCAAAGAACTAGGACCGGGGCAAATGTGCTATGCCCTCGCGGACGAGCCGCATTCGGTGCGCGTCCTTGGGGATGAACCGGTGTATATGTATCTCTCAGTAACACCTCACATCCAACCGACCCACACCCAATATTCTGATGATGGAGAGCGACTTCCTCCTCAGTTCAGACCGTCCAGCGACTATGACACGGAGACAGATTCTACCACGCCGATTGACGCGCTTATTGACCATCATGTTGGTACAGCGCGATCGGTGGCGGACATGGCGCAGAACAGCGCGCAGATCCAAGAGCAGATGGCGGCTGCCCTCAAGCAGGCATTGGCGGCAGGGGACGAGAAAGCTGCTGCTGAGATACGAGATGTCATGTGGGAACCGCTGTTAGAGACTTTCAAAAAGGTCAATGAGATGGCGGCAGAATGGAACACGCTCACCCCACGAGCGGGAACGCTTCGCACTTATCGTTGAAGTCCGTTCCCTGAAAAATGGAGGGAGAAACCATGTCAACAGTACGAATTGGCGTTGTTGGATGCGGTGCAATCGCTCAGGTTCAGCACCTTCCGAACTTGCTTGAACTTGATGATGAATTTGAAGTGCCCATCGTCTGTGATGTATCACCGGGACAGGCAGAGTATGTCGCCCGAAGGTTCAAAGTGCCCAAATATGTGACCAATCTTCAGGATATGCTAGCGGCAGATATCGACGCGGTCCTGCTCTGCCACACGGATCCCAAGACGGAAGCAGCGGTACAAGCCTTTGAGGCGGGTAAGCATGTTTTCATCGAAAAGCCTATCTGCACATCCCTGCAGGAAGCCGATGCCATGATCGATGCGATGCAAAAATCGGGGAAGGTGGGTCAAGCGGGATATATGAAGGTATACGAACCCGCCTTTGAGATGGCGAAACGCGAAGTTGATAGCATGGACGATATCAAATTTGTGCAGACCAATCACCTGCATCCGAGCAATGAACTCCACCTGAGCCATTTTAAGGTCAAGCGGTTCAATGATCTACCGCCCAGTGTTATGGCGGAACGGCAGGAAGCCTCTAAAGCCGCACGACGTGAAGCCTTTGGGGATCTCTTTGAGAAGGCTGAATCTTGCGGGATTGCCTATGGACTCATCCACGATCTCTATAGCCTGCGGACTATGCTAGGCGTACCGAGTGCAGTCATCAGTACGGAGATCTGGAATGACCGCCGAGCCATAACGACCATCTTGGAATATCCGAACGGAGCGCGTTGTGTCGTCAGTCGAGTCGATCTCAACAAACTGTGGGATTTTAAGCAGACCCTTGAGATCTATAGCGAGGAGAAGCGCGTTATCCTCTCCTACCCCACCGGCTTTTCGCGTCGTGTGCTTACAAAGTTGGTTGTGCAGGGCATTGATGCGGAAGGAAACAGTTTCTACAAAGAGCCAGCGATTCCGTGGGAAAGTGGGTTCACCCGTGAGCTGCGGCACCTCCGCGAATGTATCCTCCAAGGCACTCCCTCACGTTCTTCAATCGTAGATGCACGCGACGATATTGACCTCATCATCGACATCACCAAAGCGTATATAACTCGGTCGCCTGTGTATCGGTAAGGAGGGCAAATGATGGATGCAAGTCTTTGGAATATCGGAATTAAGGTCGAAAATCTGGATTTGGGTCTCGTCGAATCTCCTTTTACCGCTCGCCTAACGGTCTCGTCTTTGAGGTGATGCAGATTCTGAAATCGAAGGTGTAGCCCAACTCCCACCTTTGAAATGAAGGGAGAACTAACCATGAAAGTCAATCCACAACAGTTGCTTGACGACGGCTATATTATCCTACGCGAGGTCATTCCGCCGGGACAGTTGGATGAAATGCGTGACTGTTTTGAAACACTGGTTGAGCGACAGAAAGTCATTTGGGCGGAGGAACGCAAACCTGACGATCCGCCGGGAGGTTATTGGGAAACTGCGGCGCAACCACGTGTGTTTTTCGATGGCGTCGCTGACGAGACAACCGCTAAAGCGGTAGAATTTTGCTTACACGAAAATACTTTGGGTGTTAGCAGACAACTGATGCAGGCACCGGAGGCTTCCCCAACGCTGATGGCACTTATGTGCAGCCCGGTGCAAGATCATGGACCAGCTAGCTGGCATCGTGATATCGATCCCGTTGCACAGGCACCGCTACGGGGTATGCAGATGGATGTGATCCAAAATGCACCGGCTTACGTCCAGTGGAACATCCCTCTCTATGATGACAGCGTATTCTGGGTTGTGCCGAAAAGCCACAAACGTCCCAACACGGAAGCCGAAAATCAACACTTGGCGACAAACGGGCGTGAACCGATACCGGGCGGGATGCCGGTGGAGCTCAAGGCGGGAGACGGCATCGTCTATATCCACATGATGTTGCATTGGGGGAGCAACTACAGCGCGAAGTTACGGCGGACGGTGCATCTTGGCTATCGCTCTTTCGGCGGTCCTGTTTATCCCTTGGTCAACCACTTCTACTGGCATCCAGATTTCGCGAAGCATATGCCGCAAGAGACGCGAGAGCGGTTTGAGCATTTCTATCAACTGCACGAACAGCAGTGTGATGTGATTGAATCCACCTTCCGTGCCATCCTCGCCAAAGATGCGGCGGGGTTCCGCAATGGACTTGCGACGCTCCATCCCGGCGAAACATGGCGAATGGTATGTGTGGTATATCTATCAAAGTTGGTGGAAAAGACACGCACACTGAAACAGCCTGATATTACCAGCCTGTCGCTTGAGGGGCGTGTGGATGCCATTTCGGAGCATCGGCTCAATTTTTATCTCTTTGAGGACTTTTCGCGCCGCTTTTCGGCGGAAGAGGCTGACCTACTCTGGGATCGATTTCGGACACTTTATGACAAGATTCAAGAGGAGATAGATCGGTCTGTTCCCAACCTGGAATCTCGGCAAGACCGGTTATTGCTGACTGACATGCCTGCTGAGTTTGATGTGGAAGACTTTATCAATAGTTGGTAAGATAAGCGATCACAGGTTAGGCAACCTGCGCCACGAGGAGGCTTAAATTTTTTCTTTGACATGCTGCAAATTCAAGCGAGGACAATATTTTATATAAACTGCATGAATTCTGATTCTCTTGTTTGGGTGGGCTTGTTAATTCGTCAATTGGCTCGATTGCTCAATTGCCCATTCGCACCGTTCAATCCAATCCTCTGCCCGATGAATGATTCCAAGAGGGAGCGTGTTATCGACAACAATCAGGCTAAACTGCCCTATAGCATCATCATATTGTTCAAGCCGATACGAGTTCACGCCGATGAGTCTTATATTTTCGACCGCTAGTTTCTGGTGCGGCAGCCCCAAATCAGCAGCTTTCAACAGATATTGGTTTGATGCAGCGTACTCCTGATCAAAGTAGAGTTGTCGTCCTATCAGATAGTGTCCCAATCCCCACTCCGGCAACGCATCGATCACTTCGTGGAGCAGTGTCATCTTGAGTCGGTTTGACGCTTGACCTACGAGGACCTGCCTAATTTTATCCTCCACATCGGGAGCGTCGAGGGCAAGTGTTGCGAGCTTGGCTTGTGCTTCTCGGTCAAGCGCATCAGAAGTGTGGAGTGAAAAAACCTCCTGATACTGCGAAAGGGCAGCCTCACGCTTCCCTTGCTGCCAGTAGACATTCCCCTCCACATTCTTCGCCTCTGCAACCCGGTTTATACTAGCTTCAGGGTGTGCGCTGATTCTTGATGTCCACTCCAAGGTTGAGGGGTAATCTTCGGTGTGATAGTGTGCATACATGAGCCCTCGCAAATGGCGTGGATTATCTGGATCAAATTGGTAGACCTGTTCAAATAGGCGGATTGCTGTCCGCATATCCGTTCGGTAATACGCTCGCCACCCATCGGAAGAGAGTTGAGCGATTTCATGGGCGCACGGTTTCTGGAAAATACTCGGACGGTTGAAGCGGTGTGCCGCGATAGCCAGATCGGCTTCTGTCAGCGGAACCGTTTCCAGAAAGTCCATCCATTCCCGTTCAAGTTCTGCCAGGGATTTACCGTAAACCTCCTTAAAATTCCCTGTTGGAAAGACGCGTTTGGCTTTTTCTACCCCGTACCTTTCGATGAGAAGTCGCACGAAAGAACCCGCCAAAGTGTAGCTCTGCGACGAGGCTTGCGTCCAGAAGCCGAGTCCCATAATCTGGCTCATCTTCGGCGCAATTTCCAACTGTTGCATCGCCCGACTCCACTGATGTGCCGTCAACTTCCCTTCATCCCAATCCGCGGCGACAGCGATTCCCTCGTGCAACCCAATTTTGAGGCTCACTCTCAAAATCGGATGCCAGTCCGCCGTCAAGGCGTGCGCTAACTCATGCTTCATGACCGGATGGGGAAAATCCTCGTAGTTGATATGAAAGCCATATCCAAGTGGATCTTCAACTGATGTGCCTCGCGCTCCCATGAGTCGCTTCTTCTGTGCAGGAGAAGTGTAGATATAGGATTGGACCTTCTTGGTGGGATCTATCTGGAAGTAATGGACCAACTGTGCATAACGAAACTCGTGATCTTGCGCAATCCACTCAATCTCCTTTTCAACCCTCGATCCCTTCTCGTAGTAGATTTTGAAATGCGCTGTCTCTTCCAATCCACCTAATTTGTTCTCAATATATCCTCGCGTCGGACGTAACCCCAACTCTCCACGAAACAGGTAAATTAGCCCAAACAGGATTATCAACACGACGAGGCGAATTCGGTGGTTCAAGTCTGCAAACTGCGGCTTGAAGTGGTAGAGTTTTTGCCAGTAGAGGGTTGGTTCCAATCGGGTATGCCTGCCAATCTCCAGGGTGTTAATCGCAAGCGATAGGGAAATCCATGCCAACAGCAGCGTTGTACCCCGCGCAATTAGTAGGGTCCCGGATATTACAATCCGTTCGTCATAGATGGGGCCGGGAAAGTAGCCGAAGGTCGAGTGGTAACCGAAGATAGGCGGATGAAAGATGAGGTTATAAGCGAGGGCAAGGAGCGTCGCAAAAATGTAGCCGAGATAAGCGAGATACGCCCTCCAACGTTGCTTTAACCATAGCCCGAAAAATACGCCTAGGGCAGTGGAATAAGCGCAACTGACAACGGGCAATAGGAAGAAGAAAGCGAACCCTTCCAAAAAGTCGCAATTTTTAACGCGGAAGGCATTCAGCAAAATGATGATTAACGGCGCTACAAGCAATGTCAGGTTGACCCCAAACGCCCGCCAGAAAGTCGACATAACCATCTGAGCGGCGGTGCCTCTCATCAGTTGTGTGCGTTGTCTCAGGTTACTCACACCCGTCACAGCGGTATGCGCCCCGGCAAATGAAATCGCGAAGGCGAGAACTGCACAGAATTCAAAACCGAGGAGATTCAGCAGGGGAGTATTCGCAAGAATCAACGCCAGGAGCGTCAACGTAGCGAACCAGCACCAATAAGAAAGGGATTTGAAGGTCATACTTATTCCCAAACAGAATAATACGTAACGAGTAATGCGTAAAAATTTTTCCTTATATGTCACGCTTTAGGCATCGTATTCGGAACTCAAAGCAATATGCCTACTACTAGCAATTCGGGCTATTTTAGCATAGCTTAAGGGAAAACCCAAGTAATTCTTACCTTGACAATCGACGGTGGAATAACCTAATATTTTGCCATATACAGAACATGAGGAGAAACTATGGAAAGTGCCACACTTGCGGCAATAGATGTTGGATCGAACGCGATTAGGCTAAAAATTGTTGAAGTAAAATCTGACGGGACTATTGAGGAGGTATATCAACATCGGGCGCCCGTCCGTTTGGGACACGAAGTTTTCTTGACTGGGTTTCTAAACGATGAAGCGATTGAAAAAGCGATTGAGGCGTTCGGTGAATTTCGCCAAGTCATTGAGGAGATGAAGGTCCACACCACACGCGCCATTGCGACCAGTGCTACACGCGAAGCCATCAACGGCGACAACCTCGTAAACCGCATCTACAATAGCTCCGGTGTGCAGTTGGAACGTATCTCCGGCGGCGAAGAAGCGCGCCTCGTCCAACTCGCAGTGACCCGCAAGGTCGATATCCAGAATAGGGTTGCCCTCGTCATCGACATCGGCGGAGGAAGTGTTGAATTTGATGTCATCGATCACGGCTCAATTATCTACTCCAACAGTCTTCGGTTGGGAACTGTGCGGTTACAAGAGACCTTCCTGCGCACAGATACCATCTCAGATCTACAGATCTTGTTGCTGCGAGCATACATGGAGCAGCTGCTCGAAACGACGTTAGATGCCATCAACCAATACGAAATTGATATAGTGCTTGGCACCGGGGGCAATGTCGAAGAGTTTGGGAGGCTGCTTGGCGTTCTGGATCCGGATAACAACGAGTTTCCCCGCGACGTTCGTTTTATCCCACTACGGGATTTCCAACGTTTTGTCAGAGAGATTTCGAGGCTCAGTGTGCAAGAACGGATGGATCGCTACGGCATGGCGCCGGATCGTGCAGACGTTATTTTACCCGCAGGTCTCGTTCTCACGGAGGTAGTGAGCAATGTCATCGGGGCGCGGGGACTTTATGCTGCAAATGTCGGACTCAAGGATGGGTTACTCGTCGAGATGGCAGATCGTCACCGGAACTCATGGGACGTGACCTCCGAAGAAGCAGAGATTATCAAGGCAGCGATGGCACTTGGTAGCAAGTATCACTTCCATATGGGACACGCCAAACAGGTTCGTTATTTGGCAGAGCTGCTGTTTGATCAACTGCAACCGATACATCGTTTGTCCTCAGAATCACGACTACTCCTGAGCGTGGCAACAGCACTCCATGAAATCGGCGGGTATGTCAACCCGTTGTCACATCACAAGCACTCCTACTACCTGATACGGAATTCAGAGATCGTCGGACTCAATGAGAAACAGCTTGAACTAGTTGCCAACATCGCCCGTTATCACCGCAAAGCATTCCCCGATCCGAACAAGTCCTCTCATTATCATTTTCAGCGGCTTTCGTATACTGAAAAGGGACAGGTGACCCGATTGGCTGCGATTTTGCGGATTGCCGATGCCCTAGACCATCAGCACAAATCAATTGTTGAAGACCTAAAAGTGAAGATTTTTGATGACGTGATTGAAATTAATGTGCGATCGTTCGACGACTGTCTGTTAGAAAGATGGCATCTTCAGGAGAAGGGGGAGTTGTTCGTCCATACATTTGGGCGTTCTATCCGGTTGTTGGTGAATGGGAAAGCGGGGGCACGGATTGATTGATGTGTAGCAGAAACCGAGTTTTTGACAAAAACTCGGTTTTTCTTCGCGCTCGTTTCACGTTTCACTCATCTTCGCGGGGCTTCAACTTATATCGGTTCGTCTCTGGTTGCATCTCTTGAATCAGGGTCGTTTCCAACTCAAGCGTCTCCTGTCGTCCCTCCGTGAAGAGCACCGAAAATTGGACGAGGGCAGGGAACATACGGAGTTCCCGCCGAAGTTCTGGATTCTCTTCGTCCGAGAGGTGCTGGAGCAAACGCCGGCGTACGCAGGTCGTGGACACGCCAATATAGAGGCGTTCCGGCGCGTCGTCTGTACCGGTTGGGAGCCACAATGCGTATAAACCGCACCGATCCCTTGGTAGCTGTCGTACTGCCTCCCGTGTAAATGGCTGCCGTTCACGCTCTAGGCGGTACTTCACGGAAAATGGGTTGGTGTATTTGTAAGATGCGTTGGACATAGATTGTTGAATTGTAGGGAACGCAGATCTGCGTTCCCTACGAATCCTTTTTCCCTTTGAATAACTTGGTTTTTGTGCACGATTACCTAACCTACGAAGTATCAAATGGGAATGTTGAGTTGTTCGTCGGCTGACATCTGCTCCCTGATACGTTGCCACTCTGTGACGAGGTTATTGAAGACAACAGCGTTCTGAGAATCTCCATTGCGGTCATAGTGGTTATAGAGGATGCGTGCTAGCCGCTCGACGGACTCGATATTGCTCCCCATTCCTCTGCCGACCTCCGCTGCCCCTTCGACCCCCCTGCCGTCCTCGCGGTTCAGGTGATATGCCATCCGGAAACATCCCTCCCACGCCGTTGTGTCACCGAGAGTTAACTGTTCGCTGTCGTAAAATGCATCGAGTGGTAGCAACTTTACCCTACCCCTTTCGGCGATGAGCAGACCATCAGAGCGCAACTTGTTGATGGTGACATCCTTGGCGCGTACCAGCGTCTCTGCGTCACCGTACGCGCCCTCCTCATAACCGTACTGCTTGAGCCAGTCGAGGCAGAAGCGGCTCTCCGAATCCAGATCTCCCTCCTGACGCTCGTCGTAATCGGCGATAGCGCGGTTAATCGCCGTTAATGCCTCTCGTACTGATACCGGCTCGCCGCTGATTGTCTCCACACGGCTATAACGGGAATAAATCTGCATTCCCGGTCCGATGGCAGCCTGTGCCAGATCGGTTGGGGCAATGTGCCCTTTTTGTGTCAGTTGGTCAAGTGCAGCGGGCAGTTCTTTCTTAAGTGCATTGAAAAATTCGCTACGCGTTGCAGTGGGAGCATCATCGGACCGCGGGCGACAAACCAATACGACTGAGGTAGCAAGAGCGTTGATGTTTTTTTTGAGATTGGTCGTCAATTCGGTCCGCATAGGCCAAGTTCGGACGATTTGAAAGCCTGTTGAGACGATAGCACTCAACATCGCCTCCCATCCTGTAGATGTCCTACCTGCGCGTTCTTCTTCCTGCTGCTTGTAGGCATAAAAGATAGACGACGGAAACTCATTGGAGCAACGTTTTCGTATCAACTTTAGCGTCTTACCCAACAACTCCTCAAACCGTTGATTGGGGTTTTCAAATCGAAGTCGATTTGAAATCAACTCTTCCCCTTTAGGTGTTAGTATACCGCCGAATAAGTCCGGATACATATTACGGAGCAGAGGACGGAGCCACACGTAGAAAAAATCGGACAGATCGGCATAGCCAATGTTATCGTAGTATGGTGGATCGGTGACAATAACCGGACCATCTTTGGCGTAAATAGTGGTGGACGCATCCGCCTGATACACCTTACCGCTGTTTGCGTTAGTAGGAAGACGCTCGACAACCTTGGCCACATATTCGCTTTGACCAATCCAGTTCCCGGTAGATGTTGAAAATGGATTTCCTTCGGCGAAATCCCAAACCATAGGAATCGACTGACGGCCGAAAATTTGAACAAGTTTTTCGGTTGACGCATCCCAAAACGTACAGCTAGAACCCCTATTGGTTGTTTTACTAATGGCAAGGGCAAGATACGTGCAAACTGCATCGGCATATTCCGCTGACGCCCTCTGTTCAAGAATCAGGGCACGAACCCTTGATATCAGATCACTAAAGGTAGTTAGCGTAACCAACTGCCGTTTTGTGAAAAGCTGGTGCCATTGTGTGAATCCGTATCCTTGGACTCTTAGATTCAACGCGTGGTCCGGCAAATTTCCCGTTGGACGCCAAGTGGATTCGGCAGTTATCGCCGATTGAATATGCATATCGGTTGGTGATACGTAAAGCCGCTGACGGTTGCCCTCAGAAACGATGGCAGTCATTTGCTCACCCATCTTGCCAACCCTTGCTTGCTCTCGAACATAAGACAACTGAACAGCGTTGTTACAGGCGAGACAGACAGCACCCTTGCCGCTCACTGTGCCGCCCTCAGGAACACCAGAAGGGTGATCTTGTACTACAAAGGATATACGCTGTGCTTCGTAGTCAACGACAGGCTTAATCCAATGTCTATTATTTTTCTTTTGGGCGAGTTGGAAGGTTTTTAGAAGGGGCATTTGGACACCGCAAGCAGGGTTTGGACAGGGAACTGTCCGTGCCCACAACCACGCGATCACGGTGGCGTTGCTGTCATCGGGCAGTTTTGCCTGTGGGTAGAGATGACCAATCTGCTTAAACGCTTCTTCGCGCATCCATTCTCCATAGTAACGGATGTCGTTCGCAAGGCCAGAGGTGCCGTGCCAAGGGAGACGTTGTTTCTTTTTGCCCTTACCTATCGTCATTCCGATGGGATCTGCTTGGGGGTTGACAGGAGGCTGATCCTTAAACTTCGGTGGTATCTCAATCAGTGCCTTGTTGATAAGGACTGCCACCGGGTTGAGGTCTGATGCAATAGCCTTCAACCCAAGCCGTTGCGCTTCAAGGGGGATAGAGCCGCCCCCGGCAAAGGGATCATATATTGGCAGGGTATGCTCACGTAAATAGTTTAACACTTCAGTCGAATCTGCGGGTGCCGTTTCGCCTCGGGAACGCGCTACTGAGCGGGCGATTTCGTAGCGCGCATTTGCCAAGAGTACCTGTACACTCGGTTGACTCTCATCCGTGCTCTCCCATTCGACCAACTTCCGGATGATGTCGTGGAGCCGTTCTCGCTCGGCACGTTGTTCGTCCTCAGTAGAATCGTTAAGGTAGGAAGATGGGTCATCCACCATGCTAGCAAAGATGACGGCGCGGCAGGCTGCTAGTGGCCGGCGTGCCCACCACGTGTGCAATGTGGATGGATGACCGTGTCGGAGGGACTTGTCGCGTACGGCTTCGCGGTTAATTTCATCTAGGGGGAGGTCAACTTCGATCAGTTTCTTGCGGTAGGTCATTTCATCTCTCTTTGGGCAATGCCTTGATTAAGGAGTCACCACACCTTAATAATTGGACATTGGAATTCTGGTTTTTGAAGCGAATCTTACGCTGCGATAATCGATGTCTGTCAATCCGGTGAAATTTGCCACCGCAAACCGCAACCGGCTGGAATTGAACCCTCTCACGCTTAGGAATAATACGAGCAGCGGCAATGTTCGCTCCCGCTTGAAGTTGCTTCAGGGCATCGCTGGCATCCAATTTGCCTCTCTTCAATTCTAGTGGCACGAGAAAAACGTTACCGGAGCCTCCGATGAAAATGTAGTCGCATTTTGTTTCGTCTTGCCCGACTGGTGCTTGCGGATTATCCATATCTATTGTGATTGATGGCGTCGGCGCATTTTTCAAAGATACGGAGCATCCCTTTTTACGTAATCTCCCTGTTGCACAGCATTCATCAGGAAGATTTTCCCTTATCCGTCTAACGAGATCTGCCATCTACTTCCATCCTTCTATCCGATTGGATATTTCCGCGTAGTCGTTATATGTACCCATAGCAACCTCATCGAAGCCGGACCGGAAACCGCCGTACTCTGCATCAAAGGGGACTTCTTTCACTACCGAACCTTTGGGGCGCTGCTTGGGTTCAAACAGCCACACCCCCACTTCCTCAGGATTGAGTGCAAAATCTGCGCCCTCGACACCTTTCCGCCGTGTTTTCGGTAAACCCCACAAGTGCACCAGGTTGGCAAGTTCATCCAGCACCCATTCACTATGGGTAGTGAGCATGACACGGATGCCAGACTGTACAACCGCCGCGAGTTGGCGGATGAATTCTACCTGCATCTTTGGGTGGAGGTGCGACTCCGGCTCTTCGATAATCAGCACATCGCCGGGTTGGACAATGTGGCGCAGATATAGGACAACGGGCGCGAGTTCCGATACCATGGATGATACATTCATCAACGGCAGATCTTCTCGCCAACCCTGCGGCTGATAGGAAAACATTGGATAGCCGGTCTCTGAGTTTTGGCTATGGATTTGCCCTTTGAGGATCTGCTGCTCAAGGTTTGTGGCGAGATTCCCTTTGTTATCGCGTCTCCTTCTTGGCTCCCCGAGCCCAACAAGGTTCTCAAGAAAGTCAGCGAGAACCCCCGAAAGTGATGGCAGCGGCTTGCCGCGCCGAAGCCCTGCATGTGATGCACGTTCAATCAAGGAAGCGACGACCACACGGTGTGAGTGCATTACGCCGGTGCGATCGGCAGGCAGATAATGGGCGGCATTGTTCAGCGGACTGACAGCATCGGCAAGTACCAAACTGAAAAACTCTCTTATAAGATCCTCTACATCTTGTCTTTTCCTATTTTTATCCTCTGGTCCCAGAGTATTCAAAGGACTAAAAATCTCAACCAAGACAGACTTCATTCTCTCAGCATGTGGATCGATGTACAGTGGTGTTTCTTCAGAGGTCCAAATCACCGCCCCTTCAGATTTACTCCTTTTCAGTGCCAGTTCATACTTAAAAGGTTTAAACCGAACAGTAATTTTCGCGCCCTCTCTCATGCTGCGACGGACTAGTCTAGCCGTATCTTCGATACCAAAACTTCGTTGTACCTCCTCAACGATGTCTTCGTTGAAGTTGTTCAAATCACTGAATAAGTGATGCCCTATTGCCCCGATAAAATCGGGCAATTGAATAAGGGAACCGTCTGATGGCCCCTCAGTGTTCACCTGTACAAATAAATCGCTCATCCAGTCAACTATCATTTTGACATTATCATCAACTAGTACCTGCTGCTCCTCAAGTTTTCTACGTAAAATAGGGGACATTCGCCGATATCCGAAATACCAGTTATCAGTGCAATTACCAAAAAACCTGTGGAGTGCGTATATTAGGATTGCCAAGTAGGACTTCCCTGTGTTGCTGGGACCTACGAACACCGTCAGCGGGCGCAGGTCAACCTCTGCCTTAGCGATGGGGCCGAAGTTGGAAACCGAAAGTTGTAAAGGCTCTGTTTGCGTTGGCGTAGCCATATTGATCCTCGTTTCTAATCATCGGAGGTGTTTATATTCAGACCGAGTTGTGCACTGTTTTCACGCACGGCGCGGGCGGTACTTTCAGCAAAGCCCTCCGGCTTATTCGCTGTGATAACAATTTCAATGGTGACGGAACCACCATCGTCACTCAGATTGCGGATTATCTCGTCGCGCAACTGGCTGATGTCGTCAAGAGAAATGCCGTCTTGAATTGTTTTCGTTACAACGATACGTTTGGGCCCCGCCGGTGGTGTGGGGCCAGGCGGCTCCACATCAGGGGCAGTAGTGGACGAATTGTTATGGTCAACCTCGGGCGGAGGATTGGGACCAATGACAGGAGGTCCTTCCTTTATTATGAGTTGTGCCATTTCTGGATGGACCAATAACCCCGAATCAGCAGCCGTGAATGACATCGATCCACCAAAGCACATCCCCTCGTACTCCTTACCGTTGTACCCCGTAGCGTACCCGAACTTGCTCTCCGACACCCCCTGTGTAACGCACTTTAGCAGCACGTCTCTGTTTCTCAGGCGGTGCAGATAGACATTTCCCGTCATCAGTTCCCACAACTTATCTATGGGGATGTGGTCCCTGTAATTCTGATGACTCCACACATATCGCTCCAACACCCTCACAAGGGCTATAGGAGAGATTTCATCAACGAGCACCTCTTCCTGTATGAATTTTTGGAACGCGCCATCAACGATATCACCCGTTTCCGCCGCGTTTGTTTGGAAGGTAGACAGCCCATAATCCGCCTGCTGTGGGTCTTCCTGTGACGGTGCCATCGCCCAACGGTACGCCCTGACGAGGGAGGTGTATAGTTCCCTTTCGGCACTACGCAAGCTATTGACTGTTTGGCTAGCGCGGTTGCCTGTGAGGTTTGGGATGCGCCGGTCGCCGTTGAGGATGGAATCCCAAGCGAGATACGTTTTGACACTGTTTTTCAGTGCCCGAATTTCGTCGTTCTTCGCCGTTAAAAACAGGAGTGCGTTCCTGTGAATGCGGGGCGCATCACCGCGATTCAGCAGGATGTCCAATGCTGCTGCGGCAGCTTCGTCTTTTTCACGAGAGCGATTTGGCAGGGCTTTGTCAGGTGATAAAATAATCAGTTGTACTGTATCCAAATCTTTCACATAGTCCGAACCCTGTGGGCAAACGACGACATCGGTGCGGCGGCGGCGTCCAACCCTGACCGCCTCCTGTAGTTGGGCAATGATGCACTCCTCCACTTCCCTATCGCTGAGTGCACCTGCGCGGTCAGTAGCAACCTTGTTTAGGTTTTCCTCCGCGTGGAAATAGTATCTGTCGTTGCTGTTGTAAAAGTAATACAGTGTCCCGTCCATCCGTCCGAGTGCGTCGTTATACACCGAAATCCCTTGGCCGGGCAGTACGACACCCAAGCGAATCGAGCGAGCATCAATTCCCCGCACAGCACCGCTGGAGGCACTTCCCAGAAAAACAGCCCGGGCGATACGTCGCGCCGCACCGCCAATATCGGTGAACCTCGGAACGTCTTTGTCAATGTTATCGGTCATTGAACCATCGCTATCTACTTCTGACAGCACGGGGTGCCACTCACCATCGAGCAGTGGAAGAAATTCGCCTGCCAATGCCGGATCATCAAGGGTAAGGTTGGCAGGCAGAATCAACGGGGAGACCTCCCCTCGGAGGTATAGGCGGCTGATACAGTTCGCCATCATCCGAAGTACACCACGGGTGCGCTGAAATCCGGGAATAGAGGACCAATCCGAATAGAGCCGATCAAATATCTCCGGGTGGATGGGGTAACACGCCTTCATCCGTTCCAGATAGCGCGGTTCACTGACCTCTTGAGGATAATCCCTGCGTGAATTGGCGTACATCCGTGAGAAGGCTTCGCAGACTTGGTCTCTTGCTGCTTCATCCGTAACACGCCCGAAGAGCCGCCGTCGTACAACCTCGAATGCCTCGTGCACCTCTAGCGGTTCTCGCTTAGCATCAATGCGGCGTAGGATCGCCTCAAGTCTGCCGAATGCCTCCGCTCCTCCCTCGGCGCCTGCTTCGACCACACTCTCCGGCAGGGTGACAACAAGAGCGGCATTTCTACTCCGTTTAACGGATTGGGTGAAGTTCTGTACGAAGGTATAGATGTTGTCTTTGGCATCGCCTGCGTTCCGGACATATACCACCAATTCGTCCATCAGAATGATTGATGGGCCTACGTATTCAAGGAGTTGATCAAGTTGACCGCCCCCCGGGGCTGTACCTTCCCGCGCCGCTTCGCCGACAATCTCATAGGCGTCCTGCCCACCAAGTTGGTACGCCATCACACCCCACAGCGTGTTTAATGGGTCCCCTGTCTCTTTTGTTACTGTCTCGTCCGTCGGGGCAAGATAGGTGCCATCGAGCACAGCGACGCGGGACCTATCGGCGGTTGAGTCCCACCCGGCCTCCTGCATGAGGTCTTTTATCTCCTCACTGGTGTGCTGATGCTCCTCACTATTTGGTGGTGGGTTTATGAGCGCATCGCTACTCTTGACAAGATGGTAGAGCGCGATGAGACTGTGGGTTTTCCCACCGCCGAACCCGGTTTGTGTCTGTATGACAGGATCGCCCCCTTTGCCGCCCAACCTTTTGAGGGTGTTGACCAATAGCGTGCGGAGCCCGGGGGTGATGTAGGTTTGGCTAAAAAAGTTGACCGGATTACCGTATCCCGTTGCATCGGCACGCCCATCGTGTACCTGCTGCAGGTCTGCCATAAACTCTGCCTCTTGAAAGGTGCCGAGCGCGACATCGTTGTTGGGGCGAATAACGTCACGCCACGGTATCAGAGTGTTCGCTGAACGACGTTGCGAGCTATCCTGCTCGTCCCCCGTTTCTGTCGGTGGTGTTTCGGTTGCCATGTCCAATGGTATCGGATCTGTTTGCTCTTTGCTCCTAGAACTGGAAAAGAGATTATCGCGAATTACTTCTATCGTCTGTTTCTCGTCCGGCGCATTAATCCGTCCGAGGAGATCTGCGATGTGATACAGATGGACTCTGGTGTACTCAGCTTCTATATCTTGCGTCCCCGGATGTGCAATTTGGTCTCTTGCCGTCTTTATCAACCATAGCGTACTCTGGACGGTCAGATCGCCATTGAAATGCGGTGCGAAGGCACCGCGCCAATTGTCACGAATCACTCTTGGAAAATAGTTGAGGTCAATCGCAGACTCAATATCGCTGTTCTCAGTTAGCCTCCGGTAAAATTCGTCTGCCTGTCGATCTCCCAACCCACGCCCAATTAGCTCCTCGACGCTTGCCCCCTGAACCCGCCTCAATTGACGGACGATGAACGGACGCATCGCATCGCGGTAGATGTCAATCGCCTGCATTAACGCGTCTCTGTTCGGTCGGTTTGTTGTCTGCATCTCCTGTGAACCTCTCGTTGTATGTTATTGCAATATCCGGTAGTATATTATTGATGAACTGCCCTTTATTATATGCTATAATCGGGATGGTTTCAATACCGATTTGGTGTGATAATTTAAGTTTCCAGGTCCTGTTGACATTAACGTGATGGGTTGGGAAACCCAACCCCTACGGATTCAACCTTCCGTTGCTATCGGGTCTATTATCACAGACTGATAGCGGGATATGAAGTAACCTAACAAAATCTAACAGAATCTAACACTTTTCACAAAAATCAGGGTACTTGGTGGTTTTGTCACATGCCGCCCCTCTGGGGCTTGGGTGTATGTGTAATATCCATATTCTATAAACATGTCGCCCCTCTGGAGCTGTGTTGGTTCATTGTTGAGGCATCAGATCCAAGCAGACCAGTCGATCTTTTCCGCGAAGGTAGAGCAACCCATTTGAGAGAACCGGTGCCGCCCAAGCCGGATATTTTATCTGTTCTTCGCCATGTTCGTTGATCAGCAAAACCTTCGAGACAAGGTCGAATTTTTCAGGCGTGGGACGAATCAGAGACAATGTGCCGAATTCACCCAAACTAATAAAGTGTCCGTCTGCATAAAGCAGTGATCCGCGTTCATGAACACGATGCGACCAGACCACCTTTCCCGTTCGTAACTCGACACAACGCAGTTCGCATCCTCTGGAATGCCGTCCGCTGTAACCGTAGAGATAACCTTCGTGATGGATAGCCGTGTTCCAATGTAATTGCATCGCTTTATTGCGGCGACGCTCAGAATCTTTCCAGACCACCTCGTATCCGCCCGGACGGACTTTCAGTAGCGAACTACCTAGACCGTATGTCTCACTGATAAATACCAGATCATCAACCACGACGGGATTGGAAGCGTTGACAGATTCAAACTTTTTGGAACGCCACGGGTAGTGGAAGTCCACCGTTCCGGTGCGGGGTTCAAAACCGACTAAACCGCCGCGGACAAAGGCGAAACACCATCGGCGACCATCGATGGTCGCAAGTATTGGAGTTGTATAGCTTGCTAGCTCATCGGTGATCTGATAGACAACTTCACCGGTCCACTTGTTAAAAGAGACGATACCGCTGCCATTTCCTTGAACCGGATCGCGGGTGTCGAGCAGAGTTCTGGGGCGTCCCGGCGGTGAACCGCCAATCTGAACAATCAACAATTCACCTTCAACCACCGGGGCAGATCCGACACCGAAAAAGTTCTGGACAACGTGAAATGTTGCGGCAGTGTCGATAGTCCACAACGGCTTTCCATCTGAAACAGCTATACAGTGCAACATGCCTTCGGGACCAAAAATGTAGACGCGGTTCCCATCAACGACCGGACAAGTTCGGGGACCATTATTGTAGCCGTATAGGTCCTCATAGTCTGTCGGATACTCAAATCGCCACAGTTCATCGCCGGTTTCACTTTTCATACAGGTTAAGCGAGCCGATCCATCGTGGCGATCGAACATGAACAACCGTCCTTGAGAAACGGTTGGCGCACCGTAGCTGGTTCCGATTTCCTTTTCCCAAACGACAGGCGGTCCCGTCGGGGCCCACGAGGTAAGGAGCGATGTTTCAGGGGATTTGCTGTCTCCTGTGGGTCCCAAGAAGCGGGCCCAATCGCTGCCAGATTTGCGTGTGCGGAGATCTGGTGGCTGAACCTCTGTCTCAGCCTCTTCCACACTGTGCGAACTAATAACCACTAGCATAAGGACAGAAACTAAACGAACGAAGCCTACCAATGTCGTTTTCATCAATCACTCCCTTCTTGAGCAATAGAGAGTTTAAACATCACATTACTAGGAGAAAAAATGAAAATTACAGCTATTGAATTGATTCCAATCTACTCAACCCGCGAAATGGGACGAACCTGCCCTTCCGATTCGGAGAAGGCAGTCTCTCACCATATCATTGTCCGCCTGCAAACCGATGCCGGTATCACAGGCTTAGGAGAGATGTCCGATGTTAACCTTGACCTCACCCCGGAAACGGTCAATGGGTTAGCAACTCGGTTAGAGCCGTTGCTTGTCGGCCGCAGCCCGTTTGACCTGACGGCAATCCAAGTGGATCTGGAAGGACAAGAGTGGGAACATCAGATTCTTGCGGGGATTGACATCGCCCTACATGATGCCATCGGTCGAGCGTTAGATACGCCAGTCTATCAACTATTCGGTGGCAAATACCGCGAACGGATTCCCTTCGCCTATCCCCTCGCTCCGTGCCAGATCGAAGCGGATATAGAGGCAAACTTGCAACGCATCGAAAAATTGCAAGGCCAAGGCCATCCGACAATCCGCTACTATTTCGGTGCCGATTTGACGCTAGACGAACGCTTCCTTTCCGAGTTACGAAATCGTTGGGGAAACGGGGTCGAGATTAACGCCCTAGACGCGAGCGGACGGTTTGACGTGGACACCGCCATTGATGTCATTGGTCGTTTTGCAGCTTTCAAACCGAATCTTGTTGAATCCCCTGTCAAAGGTCGCCAGAACGCTCCGGTCGAGGATTTTCTTGCGGTGAAGCAAGCGGTAGATGTGCCGATCAGTGAGCATTCCTCGGAAGTCCCCGTAGCAGTACGGCTAGCACGGCACGAAGCAGTAGATGTTTTCAATCTCGGCGTGGGTTATTCGGGGATGACTGCTTGTCAAAAGGTGTTTGGATTGGCTGAACTTTTCGGCATTAAGACGTTGATGGGTAGTACCGTGGAACTCTCCATCGGCACCGCAGCGCGGGCGCATTTGGCGTCGGCAATACCCAATATAGATTTCCCATGTTACCCAGCAGGACCCCTAGTTTACTACGAGCAGATTGTCAAGGAGCGGGTGCGTTACGAGGAGGGACATATCATCGTCCCAGACGGACCGGGATTAGGGGTGGAAATAGATGAAGAACGACTTGCTGCACAGCGGCTGTGGTAAATCTATGTTGGTTCATTGGTTCATTAGTTCACTAATTCATTAATTACTCAATGAACCCATCAACCAATGAGCTCTCTTACGTTTTACGTTTCACGTTTCAACAATGCGTTATCCTTTACCAGAGTTGGTATTATATCACTCCGCAAGTGCAATAACAGTCAGACCACGTTCAACTATTTCAATGGTCGCAGGGGTGTAGCAGATTCGTTCTCCGTCCGCGTAAAGGAGTACCGGCGGATCTGTTTCGATGGTCAGCGATTTCGTGCGATGCATCCGGACCGCGCGATGTCCAGCATGTCCTCCCCAGAAAAGGGTGACAAGTAAACGCAAAACGGTTCGATGCGGAACAGGTTTGATAATACATACATCAAACAACCCATCATCTATGATTGCTTCCGGCACGATTTTCATCCCGCCGCCATAACTGGCTGTGAGGCCGGTAGCGGTCAGCAGGATTTCACCGTCATAGGACCCGAAATCCCCTTCAAGGCGAACCGTGGGAGACCGATAACTGAAAAGCGTCGTGATTGCCGTCCAGACATAAGACGCTGTGCCGGAAAAAGGCGCGCCCTCCTCTGTAACCCGCCGACTTACCTCAGCATCATACCCGCATGTCACAATCGTGTCGAAATAGTGATCGCCGATTTTGCCAAGGTCAACCTGCCGTGTAGCCCCTTGTAATAGCACTTCAATCGCTTCCACAGGCTTTGTAGGGATCTTCAACGCCTCTGCGAAATCGTTTCCCTTCCCGCACGGGAGAACACCAAGCACCACACCCGGCTTCTCCGCAATCGCGTTGACTACCTCGTGGATTGTGCCATCGCCACCACATGCGACAATCCAATGTGAACCATTTGCAATCGCCTCCCGTGCCAGCCGGTTAGCGTCCCCGGCCTGAGTGGTCAACTCTAGTCGCCCCGTATAGCCCTCAGCCGTGAGACGCTGAGACGCTTGTTCAGCGACCGCAACCGCTGTGCCCTTTCCTGAAATTGGGTTGGTGATTAGGACAAAGTCTTGGTGTGAATGTTGAGCGCTAGCCGACATTGTGATCCTTTCAAAGATTGGCGACAATCAACAGATTGATCGCCAACGTTTATTGTCCCTATTCTTCAAGCAGATCCGTTACCTTAACAATCGTGCCAGCGTTAGCGGCATTACATGTTGCCTGACAGAGAGCAAGTGTTTGAAGGTTATTTCTACCTGAAATACCCGGTTCGACCCCGTCGCGGATATATTCCCTTAACGCATCAAGCACGAGCTGTTCACTGCGTGGTAAAGATAACAGTTCAATCGTTTCCGGCTCACCCCCGCCCGTCGGTTGAAATTCGATTCCTTCCACGTCGTACGCACGGAGCGTACCTCCATCCACCTGCATACGCAGGTGATATGAACTGTTTTGGGCGCAGTGCGTCACGCCGTAATTGCACACCATTCCGTTTTCGTACTCAAAGATCGCATAAACTCCGGAGTTGTAGGGGTATCGACTCCAAGGCGTGTTGAACGTCCGCGCAATCACTGTTTGTACGGGACCAAACCAGAAGTTCAGGTTATCGAAGTGGTGGCAACTCATGTCCCAGATCATTGCATTGAGATAGTTGAGCGTGCGTGGATCCGGACGATAGCGGTGGTGAATGAGGTCAACAATCGCCGGTGCGCCGCAAGTCCCCTCATCAAGGATCTTCTTTATCGCCTGTTGCAGCGGTTGATAGCGATAATTCTGCGCCACACAGAACCTGACTCCGCTCGCCTCTCCATCCTTGACTAGTTCCTTTGCTAAAGCGAGATCGGTTGTCATTCCCTTTTCGACAAGGACATGCAAGCCGGCTTCAAACCCCATCCGTGCGAAGGGGGCGTGTGTCGCTGTTGGGGTACAAATTAATGCAGCATCAGCATCAACCACTCTGGCTGCTTCTTCAAGGCTTGAGAAACAAGCGGATTTTCCCAGTCCTGTTTTCTCGCGCGCGCTTTGGAGGGAAATCTCATCAACATCTACCAAAGCCACGGGCTCCCAATTTGGATCGGCTGTTACAACATCAATGGGCCAAGCACCCCTGCCGCCCGTACCGACATGAATAGATCTTAACGGTTCATCTCTCATACGAACCTCCTGTGATATACTCTCAAGCATGCACAATTAGGATTTTCAGATATTGCTTTTACCCTCCGGATTATTTGTAACTTTTCCCCTTTTCGTGTTACCTTTGTTACCTTTTGCGCTAAAAAAGCCTAAAGCAGCGTATCTTTTCTTATGTTTACCCAAGTTGCTAGTTATTGGAAACCCATCAGAACCTGTAGGTCGAGATTCACATCTCGACGCTAAACCGTCAATTAGCCAAAATTGACCTACAGAAATTATACAATTTGCACAGAGATTAGGGGCTATTGGTTTGGATATGCCGGCTACTAGCAACTTGCATTATTTTAGCAGATTTGAGGATAGGTGGCAAGCGAAACCGCGATCTCCGATTTCGCTTGATTTGGGATTAGCACCATGATAAGATAGCCGAACTTTCCGGTAGTTTTCCAATCTTTCCCTAGACTACCGGCTTCAAAATTTGCAGCCTGATGCAACATTAATGAATCGAATCAATCGCACACGAACTCTCATGACATACAAACATTATAAGGAGATTCGTCTTAGATGAAACTTTCACCTATTGATGGCGTAATCATCATTAGTTATATCGTTTTTGCGCTTGGACTCGGTATCTACTATTCCAAACGGGCTGGGAGGGATATTAACGAATTTTTCGTTTCTGGTAGAAATTTGCCGTGGTGGCTAGCAGGCACCTCGATGGTTGCAACGACATTTGCCGCCGATACACCGTTGGCAGTCACGGGACTCGTCGCCAACGACGGCATTGCGGGGAACTGGTTGTGGTGGAACATGGTCTTGAGCGGGATGTTAGCGACATTCCTATTCTCCCGGCTCTGGCGACGGGCGGAGGTTATCACCGATGTCGAATTGACAGAGCTGCGTTATGCTGGCAGATCAGCCAGTTTGTTGCGCGGCTTTCGCGCCCTATACATCGGATTGCCAATAAATTGCATCACGATGGGCTGGGTAATTTTGGCAATGCAGAAGATTATCGTGTTGACCTTTGATCTGCCCGACACAGGAACATCGAAGGTGCTTGTCGTCCTTGTGTGCATGTTAATTGCGGGCATCTATTGTGCACTGTCCGGGTTTTGGGGTGTTGTCATAACGGATCTGATCCAATTCGGTATGGCGATGATCGGATCGATTGCGTTAGCAGTTATCGCTGTTGCCAAGATCGGTGGTATAGGTGCCCTAAAAACCAAGCTATCAGAGATACATGGGGCAGATCACTCGATCCTGCACATCTTTCCGGATTTTGGTGCCGGTGAGATGGCGATATTGACCTTTGGGGTTTATCTCGGTGTCCAGTGGTGGGCGGCAAACGGAGTGGATGGCGGCGGCTACATCGCTCAACGGATGTTCGCAGCGAAGGACGAACGGAATACATTGCTTGCCACGCTCTGGTTCAACATTGCACACTATACACTGCGTCCTTGGCCCTGGATTCTGGTTGCCCTCGTATCGATGGTTGTCTACCCAAACCTCAGCGATCCAGAAGCGGGTTATCCGAAGTTGATGCTCGAATACCTGCCAACAGGATTGCTGGGGCTTATGCTCACTGCGTTTCTTGCAGCGTTTATGTCCACAATTGATACCCACCTAAACTGGGGTGCCTCCTATCTCGTCAACGATTTCTACAAACGTTTTTTCAAACCAGAGGCTGATGACCATCACTACGTGGTTGCTTCCCGAATCTCAGTGGTGCTGATTATGCTCGTTGCAGGCGTGACCAGCCTCTTCATGGATTCGATCGCGGGAGCGTGGAAATTCCTGATTGCCCTCAACGCTGGAATCGGACTCGTGCAGATCCTACGGTGGTACTGGTGGCGGATTAATGCGTGGTCAGAGATCGCTGCGATGGTTACTTCCGCAGTTGTGTCAACAATTGTGTTCACCTTGCCGGAGACAAAAGATAATTTCGCGTATCAGATGCTGATTATCGTTCCGACTTCGACACTCGTTTGGTTCGTCGCAACCCTAGTGACCGCCCCTGTTTCAGAAGAGAGGTTAATCGCATTCTATCAACGCGTTCGACCGAATGGTGGTTGGTGGGGACGCATCCCTAGCCTCGCAAATGTCCAACCGATTAAAGAGAGTAGTATGCCAGCCCTGCTCAACTGGGTGTTGGGTTCGGCATTCATCTACTGCACCCTGTTTGGGTTCGGCAAAGTGCTATTGGGATTTTACGGTGCTGGCATCGTTTTTCTGCTGATTGCGCTAGTCACGGGAAGCTTGATTTATCGGGGGTTGCTGACTCGATAAGGAAAATAGTGTGAAACCAAATGTATCGCAATTATATTATTTTGGACTAATTGTCGCTTCTTTTATTTTTTTTGTCGCGCAACATAGGCACGCGTCCAATGCGGTAGCCGAAATGGACATTAACGAAGGGCAAGACCAGAACCAGATACCACCCACGGAATCGCCTACGAGAGACACAGGTATCATTGTCATTGACGAAGAGCAAGAGCCACCCCCTAGTACCAAAAGCCTCCGTGGCAGACGCAAAGGCTTCATTTGTGGTATTGGGGCCGGCGTTGGCTACACCAACTTTACAGCACCACTGGCAGTCTATTGGGGAGATGCGTATGAAGGCAGCTGGCCAGATCCGCGTCAAACGACATCTGCCTTTGGGACAGAGCTCAAAATCGGACACGGTCTGTCAGATCGGTTCCTTCTCTACTATACTAGCCGTATTTCATGGCTCCCACTATCGAATCTTTATCGGGATACGATGGTCGCCAACGGAAGTGCCGGTGCCGGCATGATGTACTTTCCACTCCAAAATGTCAATTTTTACTTGGTCAGTTCTCTCGGACTCGCGGTCCTCACCACATGGCAGCCCCCCTTCAAATTGGAAAAAGCAAGACAAACAGGTTTGGCTGCATCAGGTGGAATCGGTTACGAATTCTCACCTCACCTGACCGTTGATTTTACAGTGAGTTTCGGGCACGCGAACAGGATACACTTTGATGACATAACTGAGATAAAATTCGCCGATGAAATTGTCACTTATTTAGTGACTCTTAACGCCCTTGCCTACTAGCGTGTTTTATTAGGAGTAGGAGTTACGCAGTTGAATGCTCAACCCCTCCGTTCCGAGAGTCTTTGACTTGTAGTTCGGTGATTTATCACCAATAGATACCGTTCCCAACGCCCGAGGTAGCACTCCAGTAAAGCGTGGAGTTATGACTTGACAAGTAGGGGATCCACTGACTATCTTTATGTATCCCAACAATAAAGGAGTCAGCATATGGATCCCCAACAGATATTCTGTCACAATCCCGCCTGCCCGGCAAGGGGAAAAGTGGGTCGGGGGAATATAGGTGTTCATAGTCGCAAGCACCAGCGTTACATCTGTCATGAGTGCAAGCGGACGTTTACTCAGAGCAAAGGCACTGTGTTCTACCGTCTTCGCTATTCGTGTGCCTTTGTCACGCAGGTCATCACGCTATTGGCTTATGGGTGTCCGCTTCAAGCGATTGTTGCCGCGTTTGGTGTAGATGAAAGAACCGTAGCGAGTTGGCAGCATCGCGCAGGTGAGCACTGCCGGCAGGTTCATCAGCATTTGGTGCAGCAACCGCGTGACTTGGGTCAGGTACAGGCTGATGAAATACGTGTCAAATACCAAGGTGGCATTGCTTGGGTGGCACTGGCGATTGCCGTCCCCACTCGCTTGTGGATCGCTGGTGTCGTCAGTGATTGCCGTGACGGTGCATTGATTCGGCGTCTTGTCCAACAGGTGCGTCAGTGTGCGTTGTATGGTCCGTTGTTGCTGTGTGTCGATGGCTTAGCTAGCTATGTTTCGGCTATTAAGCAGGTCTTTCGTAACCCCATCTTTACTGGCAAGCCCGGACGCCCTCGACTTCGCTTGTGGCACCATCTGTGCATGGTGCAGGTCATCAAGCAACGTGACTCAAAGCAACCCAGACGAGTCATCGGTGTTATCAGACGCATTGTCTGTGGCACAACAAAGCAGGTACAGACTTTGATAAGACAAACACAATTGACCAAAACTGCACATGTGAACTACATCGAAAGGCTTAATGGGACATTTCGCGCACGCCTTGCGGTTTTGGTGCGTCGGGGACGGGGATTGGCACGGCATCGCCAAACGATTGAACGAGCTATGTATCTGATGGGGTGTGTCTACAACTTTTGTACGCCGCATCAGAGCATCCGACTTGTGCGCTATCTGCCTAACAATCGGCGTCAGTCGGTAGAAAGAACACCGGCTATGGCTGCGGGGATGACTGAGCAGGTCTGGACGGTGGAACAGTTGCTCTGCTATCAAGTTCCCCCTCCGCCGTGGCAACCACCACGACGACCGGGAAGACCTACTACCAAAATCAAGGAACTTATTCAACGCTATTTGTTATGACCACACTTTACTGCGGGGCTACCACGCCCGATGAATCCCCGATAAATCGGGATTAAAAAACGGGCAACTACAATAATAGACGCGCCATCAAGAGTTCGTAGGTAACAACGATCGTTGTTACCTACTGAAGTGCGTAAGTTCTATTAGGAGAAAAAATATGGAGCAAAGAAAAATTTTAAGTCTCGCTATAACCATATTACTTCTGATAGTTGTGTTTGTACACTCCTTGGGTTGTGGAGATGTTGAGGGCGAAGCAGTTACCGAACGACTCCGATTCACCGAATTTTTCCTGTTGCCGACAGCTCCTTACTATAGAAAGTCATACATAGAACACATACCGGACGAAGAAGTAGCAACCCGACAGGTCGATTTTGAAGCAAAAATAGCAGCAATCCAAGAGGTTTACACTGACTTTATTCAAGCCTATAGGGAAGAGGATATGAGTGCCCTCACGAAAACCTTGGATACATCAGACGGAATCGAATGGGGAACTCTCACTGGGCGTAGCCATGGGTGGTTCAATATTAAAGGTTTTCTTGAAGCTAAATGGATAAAAACGGATTGCGAGGGCGATCCAAAGGATAAATGGGAACTGACAGACTTTTATATTCGTCCCGCGCATATAAAAGCCCCCTGGGAGGAAGCAAGTGCAACGGGCCCTATGTTCTTTCAAGATCCAGGCTCGTTCGGTTGTGTTATACAGCCAGCGTCTTTTTACCTGACAAACAAATCAAGCAAGTCACCCAAGTGGCGGATTCATCAAATTAATGGGTCCAGATACTTTACGGACCCAAAGTACAAGGTGCGTTTGGCGGTTTCATCAAATTAATGGATTCAAGGTGCTTTATGTATCCAAAGCACAAGGTGCCTTGATATCTGCCTGATTTAAAGCAGCGGCACGGTATGGTTCGCGTACCTATCACGTATATGAAACACCCACTATGAAAAGTCAACACCCTGTTTTCATTGTCTCAATCCTGATATTCCTCTCGATTGCCGCCCCCGCTTTCCCTGTGGACGGCTACTTTAACCATATCACGGTCTTCTCTGACGGAAAGATTACCCGTTTCACCCAAATGCCAATCCGTGTCCATATAGCACCGATGCCTATCGGCGTTGAGGGGGCTGAAACGTATCTAGAAAGTTTCCGCCATGCTATGCGCGAATGGGAAGCCGCTGTTGATGGGAGGATACAATTCCAAGAGGTAGCGTCAACCGCCAACGCAGACATTCGTGTACGGTGGCAGCGAAGTGGATTGACGCGGATTATCGATACCGCACTCGGTAGGACGGAGCTCACCCGACTCTCGGAAACTGATTTTGAGGTAGATGTGGTTTTATCGTTGCGGGAAAGAGGTTCGGCGGCTTTGCTTTCTCAGGAAAAGATGCGAACTGTTTGTCTCCATGAACTTGGGCACGCAATTGGACTGTGGGGGCACAGTCCAGATTCAGCGGATGTGCTTTTCTTCGCAGCAACGGCACAACGTCCGACGGATCGGGATAAGGCGATGTTGCAAAAAGTGTACACAACCCCACTCCACACACCTCAACATGAAGCCGCAATCGCAGTTCTCAAAACGCAGATTGAGGTCAATCCAAGACATGCCCGGAGCCACTATCTCCTCGGTGCAGTCAATTTCGATAAGGGCAGAGTGGACGCAGCGATTGCAAATTTCAAAGCCTGTTTGGCACTCGATCCAGGCTTTCAGCAAGCCAACGAAAAACTTCTCCTCGCCTACCAGAAAAGCGGACGTGGGGAGGAAGCACTCATCCAACTTCAAAAGATGCTCAATCGGGAGGCTTCCCCAGAGGGCTATAACACCGCCGGCGTGATGTATTATCAAAGTCAGCAAATTGAAGAAGCCATTGCAGCCTTCAAGAGCGCACTCCAGATTAACCCTCGTTATCAGCTAGCCAAAGATAATCTACACCAACTCTATCGTGAGCAGGGCATCGCTGCACTAGCGGATGAAACTTATCCGCGAGCAATTGCGTTTTTTTTACAGGCACTCCAATTGGACCCAACCGATTCGACACTGTATAGTCTAACAGGTGAAGTTTACGCAAGAAAGGGGGACCACCAAAACGCAATCGTGGAGTACAAAAAAGCATTGCAATTTAATCCCGGTGCCACAGATGCCAAGCAAAACCTCGCTCGGTCCTATAACAATCTCGGTGTACAGTTGACTCAATCCCAACGTTGGGAAGAAGCGATTGACGCCTATCAGCAGGCCCGGCAATTGATGCCCGATCTTGCCAGTGTGAGAACCAATCTCACAGATTTGTACTGGAAACGGGCGAACACACTCCGCGAAAAGGGAAATTTAGATCTGGCTATCGAATCCTATCATGAACTTCTTGCGTTTGATTCGGGTGCCCTTGATGTCCACAGCTTGCTAGGGGATTTATATTTTCAAAAGCGAAACTACCCGCAGGCAATCCGCGAATTTAATGAGGCTTTTACTGCCGATCCGGAGAATCCGCAAGCGCGGAACAACCTGATTGCAGTCTACCATAAATACGGGCAAGTACTGGATAATCAAAAGCGTTACACCCAAGCGATTGCTCAGCTTGAAGCGGGACTCGCGTTAGCCCCGGCGCACATCAACCTGCGCTTGAGCCTCGCGTATGTCTACGAACATGCAAAGGATTTCGACAACGCGAGGGGCGTGTTTGAAGAAATTTTGGAGATGGATCCAGATAACTCTCAAGCCACAACGGGATTGGTCAATCTTCAGATTAAACGCGGGAACTATTTTCTGAATCGAAAGAAATATACGTCCGCGCTCAAGGCGTTTGAAAGTATCCCGGAATCCGATCGGGATACAGGAATCTATAATACGATCGGGTATCTTTATTTGATGAAGAAGCAACCCTTGAAAGCTTTGCATATTTTTGATGCGGTACTCGCCGATGCCCCACAAGACAAGGTTGCTTACCAGAACCTGCTAAGTATCGAATCGCAGTTTGAGGCACAACTTAACCGTACTGATAATCCCCAAATGGCGGTGGAGAACCTCGCGCTTGTACGAAATAGCCTCGTGCACTGCTTGATCGGCCGCGATGAACATCTTAAAGCGAAAGCCAAATATCACGCTGCGTTAGATCTTACCCTCGGTGATACGGAAGTTAAGATAATCCTTGTTAATACCGGTGTTCGCCTTGCAAAAGCATTCCAGAAAAAGAAATGGCCCAAAAATATGAAGGAGGTAATTCGGTGGGTTCAGGAGCAAGCACCTGACAACGCAGCAGTACAACAGCTGCTTGAAGATAACCCCTAATCACTCGAATCGTTTTAAGGATTGGTTGCTCGGTCTCGTTCCTAACCACCACAACGATATGCTAAGAAAAATACTGTCCCGTTATCTATTTCCTATTGTTCTTGCTACTTGTATAATCCCGCAGGCGTTTGCAGCGTCTCCCTTTGAAAAGGCACTCGCTCTTGTCGATCACGGAAATTATACTCAAGCTGCTCGGAGTTTGGAAGACTTACTTAAGAAAGAACCAACCCATTCAGAGAAGCAGGCAATCCATCATGTGCTTGGTTACTGTTATGAAAAGGGGGAAAAATGGGCACAGGGAATTGAACATTATACGCTCGCGCTCTCTGCAACATATCCCTTGGCAGACTATGTTATCTACCATATCGCAGAATCCTACGGACAGATGAAAGATAATCCGAACGCTATCATCTGGTATCAACGGTTGATCGATGAACATCCGCAGAGTGTTCATTTTGCTAGCGCAAAGCACGAACTCGGCAAAGTACAGTATCATGCAGGTAATTACGCCGCTGCACTCAAAAGTTTCTCAGCACTGATTGCTGATCCCAACAACAGTTATGTCAGGAGAGCAACTTTTGAGGCTGCAAAGACCTATGCAAGACTAGGTGACAGGAAGAAAGCTCAAGACACCTACCAACAGCTTATTAACGCAAACAATGCGGACATGATCGCACAGAGTTCGCTTAACGCGCTTCAAAAACTGGTCGCAGCACATCCAGAACTCCAGATCACTCGTAATCAACGCATGACCCACGCCATGGTGCGATTCAATCGCGGTCAATTGAAGAGCGCGATCTCGGAATTTCGCAAGGCTGCCGCAGGTCATAAAGACAAAATCACCGCACGCGCCACCTATTATATAGGTCGTGCATACCACCGTCAGCGCAAATATGATTCAGCACTTGTAACGTACAACAAAATCGTTTCTCTCTACCCAGCGAGTGGCTACCTCACGCGGGCACTCTACCATTCAACGCTCTGCTACCGGCGTAAGGGACAGCCACAACTGGCTGAAAAGCATTTGATTGACTTTGTCGAAAAATACAGTTGGAGTGCATTAGCGGACGATGCGTCATATGATCTTGGGTGGGTGCAGGAAAACGAGAAACTGTATGACAAAGCCATCGCTTCCTATCGTCGTTTGACGACCCAATACACCAACAGCGACCGGTTACCGCGAGCATACTGGCGGATCGGCTGGATCCAATTCAGAAACGAACGATACACAGATTGCATTGCAACCTTCACAACTTTGCAAAAGGGTTTTCCACACGATAGTTGGGCTAAAGCGGCACAATTCTGGATAGCAAAAACCTATGAACGTCAAAATCGGTTAAAGGAAGCGGAGACTGTATATAGTAAAATCGCGCAGGCAAGTCATTGGTATTACAGCGGGCGCGCAAAAGAACATCTGAAACGCCTCCGTTCAAAAACCGATGGCTCTATCAAACCAGAAGTTCTGGTTGCCCCCCGAGCCCGTGTTACCGTGAACAGCCCTGCCTGGAAAAACATCGGATCTAAGAAAACACCTCGCGTTCAACAGTTGATGCGTCTCAAGCTTTTTGAGGATGCCCTAACTGAACTGAAAGGACTCATCAAGCGCGACAACTCAAATCTTCGAGATGACTACTATAACCTTATTTTATGCCTTGAAAAACTCAAGAAGTTTCAACAGGCACACGGATATGCAGACAGGCTATCAAGATTTCAACCCCTGCACGGCAAAAACAACGCCATACCGATAGAACTTTATCGACTCCTCTATCCACTTTACTACGCAGACCTCCTTCAAAAACATACAACAAAACATGAAATTGACCCGTTGTTTGTCGCCGCTATGATCCGCGAAGAGAGTCGCTACAACGCCGATATTGTTTCCTACGCAGGTGCGATAGGCCTGATGCAGATTATGCCGGCGAATGGACCCGAGTTCGCAAACCGTCTCAAAATTCCTCGATTTAACACAAAGATGCTGTATAATCCAGATATCAACATTCAGATGGGGACGTGGTACATGAAAAGCTTGATGAATCAGTTTGACAACAATCACGCACTCGTTGCAGGCGCGTATAACGGCGGTCCTGGTCGGATGCGGCGATGGATAAAGGCAAAGCAAATTCCGGATTTAGATGAGTTCATCGAAGACATTGGGATAGACCAAACACGCCGTCACATCAAGAAGGTTATTGATAGTTATATCATCTATCAACAACTTTACTCGAACCCCGCCCCTGCTTCCGCAAACATACCGCCTCCAACGGAGGGTTGAATGGTAAGGCTGGCTCGCACCAAATCCATATTATGGTGAATTAGAGAAAGAAGTAGACATTTACCAAGAACTCCGATCTTTGAGAACTTTCCAAAGTCCCCCTGATAAGGGGGATTTAGGGGGTTAGTTGTGCATTGAGCGTGTCTAAGTAATTCTAAAATCTACCATAAATTCTCGGACGAGAAATCCTCGGACGAGCATAGGAACACTCCCTACGTGAAAGGAAAACTGTTATGAAACATACAATCGGATGCACAACCCGTCCCTACGGTTCACTTACATTCTCCGAAGCGTGTGAGCATATTGCGGCTGCTGGATATACCGATGTTGCCGTGTTCGCTAACGCCGGTCAGGTTCCCGTGCAAGCGGATAGCACAGATGCGGAAATTGCAGCAACCCGTAAAGCTGCAGCCGCTGCTGGATTGGCCCCCTCAATGCTAATAGGCAGTACAAAACTGAATCTCGGTTTGGAAGCCGCTGTCGATGACTACAAACGCCTCATCGATAACGCTGCTGCGCTCGGCACGAAGTGGCTGCTCGATTGTGGTACGGGTAACGAAGCACACTATGCGGACTACTTTGAACTGATGCGTCAAGCTGCGCCGCATGCAGGGGAAGTGGGGGTCAACATTACCATGAAACCGCATGGCGGAATCAGCCTCACAGTCCAAGATCTCATTGACGCTGATGAAAAAGTAAATCATCCTGCCTTTGGGATCTGCTACGATCCGGGCAATATCATCTATTACACTAAAGGCGATCTTCGTCCCGAAACTGATGTGGAGATTGCTGCACCGAAAGTGACCACAACAATCATCAAGGATTGTGTCGTTGAAGATGGTGTGCCGGATGTGATGGTCACACCGGGTGAAGGGCTAGTCAATTTTGAAACGGTTCTTAACGGGCTGGTTAGTGGTGGTTTTGAGGGACCGCTATATGTCGAATGTGTTGGTGGAACAACCGTGGCTGAAATCAACAGAAATACCGAAGCAACGCTGAAGTTTGTGAGTGATATTTTGGCGTAGAATCTCTCTGGTGCATTGGTTCATTTGAAAATTTAACGTACAGGCGCACGGAGGACAACAATGAAAATTACTCGTCTTGAAACCGAATTGTATATTGCTCCACCGCCGGAGCGTCCAATAACCGACGCACTTCGAGCCAATAGACATCCGGGACGAGTCCACGTGAAAATTCACACGGATAAAGGTCTCGTCGGTAGTTCATCAGCTGGCTTCTCCTCAATTCGGGGGGCAAACCAGACGCTCCAGACTATGCTTGATGAGGAGGTCGCACCACTGCTTGAAGGACGGGATCCACTCGCTATTCAACTGATCCATGAAGACCTGAAGCGGGCATTGGAAGAGCAAGCTATCCACGGTATGACGATGTATGCCCTCACAGCCGTGAATGTCGCTCTCTGGGACATTTTTGGACAGGAGACAGGACAACCTGCACACCGCCTTGTGGGCCAAGCGAAAGATCGAGTGCTCGCCTATACGATGGTGGGTTGGATGCACCTAGATCTTGATGAGCTCAAGGAGGTCTGCGCGAAATCTGCCGAACAAGGATTCAAGGCTGTGAAGGTCAAGGTCGGTTCACCGACGCTGGAGGCAGATATCCAAAGACTAGAAACGATTCGGGCAGAGATTGGACCGGATGTCACAATCATGGTGGACGCCAATCAGACGCTCACAGTGTATGAGGCGTTGCGCCGGGGACAGGTTTTTCAGGAGATGGGTGTATTCTGGCTTGAGGAGCCGCTGCCCGCCCACAACTATGATGACTATGCCGAACTCGCCCATGGGCTTGCCATGCCTATCGCCACCGGCGAAAACCTTTATGGAAAAGAAGAGTTTAAAGAACTCCTCGTCCGTCGGGGAATAGACATTGTGCAGGTGGACCTCGCCCGCCTCGGTGGCTTCTCCGAATGTGTTGCCACCGGTCTGTTGGCAGCGGCGTTCGGTGTGCCGTGCTGTACGCATGGTGGCGGATTGATAAACCTGAATATCCTGTGCGCGCTGCCTAATACCCTGTATCTGGAAACAGGGCTATTGACCGATGAGGAACGTGATCACTTCGTTGACGGCTGCTTCCTTGCACCGGAGGGGGCAGGATTTTCGTGGTAGAAGGGATTGGAGTCTCAACCAACAGTCAAAAATGAGGAGAGAAAAAATGGGACAAAGCCAAGATAAATTGCGCGTAGCGGTCGCGGGTTGCCATCGTATGACGCTCCGTACCCCAGGCAGTCATAACTTTGCGGCTGCGTTTCACGCCGTGCCTGAAACAGATGTGGTAGCGGTGTTTGACCTCGGCGCAGAAACACGGACAGAGTTTGTGGATTGCTGGCGGGAGGTCTGGGGTGACATTCCGACCTATCACGACTACGGGCAGATGCTTGGGGAGATCCAGCCAGATCTATTGTGCATTGCCACACGCCAAACGATGCACGCTGATCAGATTGAGTTAGCAGTCGAGGCTGGAGTACGCGGTATTCTCTGTGACAAACCCCTTGTTACCAGTTTAGCAGAGATGGATCGCATCGTAGCCGCGTGTCGAGAGGCACCCCTGCTTTTAGCGTTGGACCGTCGCTGGATGCCCCGCTATTGTGCGCTGCGGGAGTTGGTCGCCGATGGTGCAATCGGAGAGGTCACAAGCGTTACCGCCTATGCACTGTCCAATCTGATTAATCACGGCTGCCATTCGTATGATGCGATTCTAGGCTTGGCGGGCGATGTCGAGCCGGTGTGGGTCAGCGGCTTAGTGGATGACGTTTCGGAAGAACCCTCCGATTCACGCCGACGTATGGATCCAACTGGCAATGCACAGATCGGTCTCGCGAATGGAGCGGTGCTCTATGTTACGCCAAATGGTCGCCACGAAAACTCAGGCTTGACCTTTGAAGTCGCGGGCGAAAACGGGCGTCTGTTTCTCCTCGACGATGCCAATGAAAGCTACCTCTGGTCGGCGGACGATCCATCCGGGGCAGGACTACGCCCATTAGATCTCCCAGAGGAAACTGAGCCGTGGCCCGCCGGCACGGCGATGGTAAGCGATCTAGTGCAGGCAGTGCAAACAGGCGGACGAACCGCCTGCGACATTGAACACGCCCGCCGCGCAACGGAGATAGGCTTCGCGATTCACGGTTCCTCAATGAAAGGTGGGGCTAAGGTTGACTTGCCACTCGCTGACCGGTCATTCCGCGTTGAATCATATCCTTGGGGTAACGAGTGAACCAAGCGAGAGGATAAATATTCGTAGGAAGATATAGGGAGAGACAACGAACAGATGAAAATTAAGGAGATCAAAGCCGCAGAGATAAACATCACGCCCACACCCAAAACCAAGCCACGGAGTTTACCACCGCCGGATCGGCCCGATTCGCCAAGTCCAATGGCGCGTTATCCCGCTTACAGAACACGACGGTCGGCGTCGGGAGCCAGCTGGAACCGAGTGGGTTGCGTAATCACCGCCGAAGACGGCACCTTTGGCGTTGGTGTCACGATTAACGGGGGACCGGTGGTCAAAGTCATCAACGACCATTTCGCTCGACACCTTGTAGGCGAAAATTGCATGGCAACGGAGAAGGTGTTTGACATGATGTTCCGGATGGCTACCCCTTATGGCAGCACTGGAATCGCAAGCTATGCTATCAGCGCTGTTGACCTTGCCCTATGGGATCTGAAGGGAAAGCTGTTGAACCGACCAGTCTATGAACTTCTCGGCGGACCCCAGAAGGAAAGCATCTTCTGCTACTCCACGGGATTCGATACCGAATGGTACATGGAGTTAGGTTTCAAGGCAACCAAACTCCCGCTGCCCTATGGACCCGCCGATGGGTTGGAGGGGATTAATAAAAATGAGGCAGAAGTGGCCAGAACGCGAGAACTGATCGGGGATGATGTCGAGCTGATGTTAGACTGCTGGCTGTCGCTGGATGTGGAGTATACTGTCCGTCTCGCTGAACTGTTGAAACCCTATCGCCTCAAATGGCTAGAAGATTATCTGATACCGGAAGATTTTGAGGGGTTCGCTGAGGTACGTCGGCGACTGCCTTGGCAGACACTCGCAACCGGTGAACATTGGTATATGCCATTACCCTTCTCAATGGCTGCTGGTCAGCACCTCGTGGATATCTTCCAACCGGATGTGCTATGGGCGGGTGGGATCACCTCGTGCGTTCGGATCTGTCATCTTGCCGAAGCCGCTGGCATTTCCGTGATCACCCACGGCGGCATGAACTATCCCTACGGACAGCATCTCGCCTTTGCAATGCCCGCCATCTCGTGGGGCGAACGCTCCGAGGGGGTCTCGCCACCGGGCGTGCCGCCCGAAGAGATGGTCGCTATCCCCGGAACGGCTGTGATCAAGGACGGTCATCTTGTACCTAACGATGCACCGGGATTTGGAATTGAGGTAGGGGTGGATTGGCTGGAAAGCGTTACTGTGTAATAGAAAAATCAGCGTGCTATTCCCTCAAAACTGAATCACTCCGCGAGCGACCTCCCCATTAAGCAGATCATCAAATGCCTCGTTGATCTCCTCCAATTGATAGGTACGGCTTATGAGTTCGTCCAACTTGAGGACTCCAGCGCGATATAGTGCTAGCAAGCGGGGCATGTCATCACGGGGACGCGCCGAACCGTAGGTGCTCGTCATCACCATCTTTTCCCCACCCAGTATGCCGGGCTCCAGAGATAGCGGTTCGCGATCGGGTACGCCGATCCAGATTGCCTTCCCTCGAGGTCGTATGGCGCGTATTGCTTGTTCGTATGTCACATTTACCCCAATCGCTTCAATCGCATAATCAGCACCTAACCCATCTGTCAGGGATTGGATCTCTGGAATCGGATCGAAGTTGCTAGCGTTGATGGTATGGGTCGCGCCAAGTTGCCGTGCCATTTCCAACTTAGCATCCAGCAGATCTACCGCGATAACCTTCTCGGCACCCGCGACAGCCGCACCTTGAATGGCGTTCAAACCAATGCCACCCGTCCCGAATACCACGACGCTGCTCCCCGGACGCACCTGCGCCGTATTGGTTGCAGCACAAAACCCCGTCGTGACGCTACAACCGATCAGCGCAGCTTTGTCTAACGGAATCTCTTTGTCAATCGGTATAGCGGACTCTTGGGGAATTACGGTATATTCCGCGAAGGACGCGACCCACGCATAATGGTGGATCGTCTTACCGTTCTTTTTGTAGCGTGCTGTACCATCAAAAAGGCATCCACGTTCGCCCTGTCTCGCTTTCAGGCAGAGGTTGGAATAGCCTTGCGTACAGTAGATGCAATACCCACAAGAGGGCACCCACGACAGAATCACATGGTCGCCCGGCTTCACCAAAGTGACACCCTCTCCGACCTCCTCGACAACCCCCGCCCCCTCATCTCCCAACACTACTGGAAGCGGATAGCTGATCTTGCCCGTAACCGCATGGTAACAACTGTGACAAACACCTGTTGCGGCAACCTTAACAAGAACTTCACCCTCCTTCGGGCTTTCCATTTCAATATCTTCGACAACAACCGGTTGGTTTAATTCGTACAAAACAGCAGCTTTCATGATCCCTCCTTATTCTAACGCAAAGATATAAAGGTGCAAAGATTTTAAGGTGCCTTGCGTCATTGCATTGAAATTAAAGGCGTTGAAATCAGACAGGAGCGGGTTTCTCACCGCAGATGGTTGTTCTGTGCATGTGCCGCGGTGTCTCCTCTCCATAGTCCCGAATGGCATGATGAATTGTGCAGCGATTGTCCCAGAAAACCAGATCGTTCACCTCCCACCGGTGACGATAGATGAAGGCAGGCTGAGTGATGTGATCGAAGAGATACTCTAGCAAGGGTTCGCTCTCTTCTTCCGTCATATCGACAAAACGCGACGTAAAGCCGGGATTGATAAACAATGCCTTACGACCCGTTGTTGGATGGGCACAGACCACCGGATGTTGGACAGGCGGTGTCTTTTTTTTGGCAGCTTCATTAAGCCGCGCCGTAGCTCCTCGCTTTGAGAAATAACGCTTATCAGCATGACCGAAATCGTGAACCGCGCAGAGTTGTTCTAGCATCCGTTGCATCCCCACTGAAAGCGTGTCATACGCCATATACATGTTGGCGAACATTGTGTCCCCGCCTATCTCAGGAATTTGTAGCGCGTACATTATCGAACCCATTGCCGGTACTGCTTTATAGCTTAGATCCGAATGCCAATAGGTGCCGGCGTATGCCCTGCCTTTTGGTTTACCGTCTTCAACCACATTGGAGACCACATAGATTTCCGGGTGCTCTTCTAGCAGTGCTTCAGAGATGACATGCGTCTCAAGAGAACCGAACCGACGGCTGAATGCAACATGCTGCGCCGGCGTCAGATGCTGATCGCGAAAGACAAGCACACCATGTTCAGCAAGTGCACCTTCAAGCAGTTCAAAGGTATCCGGGGTGACGGGAATCGAAAGATCGACATCTTTTACCACTGCACCCACCGCCGGCGATACCTTCTGAATTGAAATTGACATATGTGCACCTCCTTTCCTCGCCAAAATATGGACGTAATGGGATATTTTGTAGTTTCAAACCCATTCGGTCCCCTGCTTCGATTGCCATGATGCAGCACGGCTATATCCCTCCGCTTCACGCCGCACTATCGGTGGATTTGCCCGCAATACCTCTTCGTCCATTTCAATGCCGATGCCGGGAGCAGTAGGCACATCAAAATATCCCTCCGTCTGACGTGGAAATTCACCGATGACGACCTGATCAAACCATGGCGCATGACCGCCCTCTTGAATCATGAAGTTCGTTGTACAGACATCAACCTGTATTGCTGCCATGGTATTGACCGGACCGTAGGGATTGTGGGGTTGAAAACCGACATAGTATGCCTCCGCCATCGCAGCGATCTTCTTCAGTTCCGAAATTCCACCCGCATGGCAAACATCCGGTTGAATTAGCGCGACAACCTGTTTCTCAAGCAGTTCGACAAACCCCCACTTGGTGTAGAGTCTTTCCCCTGTTGCGAGCGGGATATTCACAGCTTCTGCAACCTTCACCATAGCGTCAACATTTTGGGGCGGCACCGGCTCCTCATAGACGTAAGGGCGAAACTCCTCCAACGCATGACCGATTCGGATAGCCGATGATGGCGATAATCTCCCGTGCACTTCGACCAATAGCTCAACATCGTCTCCGACCGCCTCCCGCACTGCTTTTACCTTAGCGATAGCATCTCGTTCCGCTTCCGCACTGATGAACAGTCCTTGATGACCGAATGGGTCTCCCTTTAACGCGGTCAAGCCTGTATCAACCTGCCGTAGAGCATGTTCCACGGCAAGCTCAGGCGTCTGTCCATCGAAGCGACCGTATGTCCAGATTCGATCGCGCATCTGTCCCCCTAGTAGCTGCCAGACCGGGGCGTCAAATGCCTTGCCTTTGATGTCCCAGAGGGCGATTTCTATTCCACTGATCGCCGCCATCTGAATTACGCCACCCCGGACATTATGATAGAGGTGATAGAGCCGTTGCCAGTGTTCCTCAATCCGAAACGGATCTTTGCCGACCAACGTCGCCCCAATCTCTTCGACAACGTTTGCAACAGATAGGGGACCGCATGTTGATTCGCCCCAACCGACAATACCCTCATCCGTCGAAATTTTAACGTAGACGTAATTACTTCGACCTCCTCGCCTATTGGATACCGGCGAAGCACTAGGGATCGCCTCAACGCTTGTAATTTTCATTCGATGAATCTCCTTGTGTAGAATCTTTCTAATTTGTCCGCTTTTTCACGTCAGTTGCAACCATCCGTCGTCTGCCTCTTCAAAACGGCGGTGCAATGCCTTAACAGTTTCTGTAGGAATCGGTAGCTGTCGCGTCACCATTTCAATGTTTGATGATAGATGCGAGGGATTGTGGGTTCCTACGATGATTGTATCAACTTGAGACTGGGCAAGGACAAATCCTAGTGCCAGTAGGATAGGATTTTCAGGTGCTTGGGGCAGCGGTCCCATTCCCGCCATAATCTGTGCCCGGCGAAAGTATTCATCCGCATACGAGTAAGGGCTACGCGCTTTGCCCCACGCCCCATTGGCAACAGGTCGCTTGATAATAACCCCCATCCCCTGTGCCTCCGCTGCTTCAAACAATCCCTTGGTACGGGCATGTTGCTCCACAAGATTAAAGCTAGTTTGAAGTGTGTCGAACAGTCCACTGTCTACCGCCCAACGGGCAGCCGCATTGTCTCCGCTGTAGCCGATAAAACGGGTTTTGCCGGCATCCCTTGCTTGAACCAGTGCGTTGATAACTTCGCCATGTTCCAGTATATCCACATCACAGGAATGGAGTTGGACAATGTCTAAGTGATCGGTCTGCAGCCGCCGCAAACTGCGGTCAATACTCTCGGAGACTGCCGGTCCAGTCCATGATTCGTGTTCCGTCCACGGTGTGCCCCTATCTCCGTCATCGGTGGTGTGACCACACTTCGTTGCTAAGATATATTCCTCTCGTCGGTGGGCAACGGTCGCACCGATTATCTCCTCGGTTCTGCCGTAGCAGGCAGCGGTGTCGAGGAAATTGATGCCGCCATCAAGCGCAGCGTTCAGCACCCGGTCAGCCTCCGCAACAATCTTGGATCTTTCTTGACGCGAAATCTCCGCAAGCCCCAGACCAAGGCGCGTGATTTTGAGACCTGTTTTGCCAAAATCTGTCGTTTCCATATCTCCCTCCTGATATTGTGTGGGCTAGTAGGGAACGCAGATCTGCGTTCCTTTCTAAAACCCTGCCTGCTTGTCGCACACGTAGATGAACGGTTCGCCCGCGAGAAAACGCCGGAGGTTCTCCTTGAAAATCTGCCGCCGTCCCTCCCACATTTCAGCGGTCAACGCTGAAGCGTGAGGCGATAGGATGACATTTTCCATGTCCCATAATGGACTATCGGCAGGCAAAGGCTCTACATCCATGACATCCAACCCCGCACCAGCGATTCGTCCGGAGCGCAACCCATCTATCAACGCCTCCTCGTCCAAGATACCTCCTCGTGAAATTGCTATCACATACGCGCCCGGTTTGATTAACTCCAGTCGCCGGCGATCAATCAACCCCTCTGTTTCCGGCGTGAACGGCGCGGTGATGACAAACCAGTCGGATATCTGGAGCAGTTCATCCAGTCTGTCAAGCCCCCAAACCGCTTTCACCTCCGGAGGATTTGGCATTGAGTGAGCATCAACGGCATAGACTTCCATACCGAAGCCGTGTCCCCGCCGCGCGACCGCCATTCCAATACCGCCGAGTGCGAGGATGCCTAAGGTGCTTCCACTGATCTCCAAAACCCGTTCATCATACTTTCCAGTATCCCAATGGTGTGCTTTCTGGTCTTCCCATTGTTCACGTAAACAGTGGGCAAAGGTCAATATCATACCAAACGCATGGTCAGCCATCGGGTTGGCGTGGGGTCCTCGCGCATTGGTCAGGATAACATCGCTGTCTCTTATCTCAGGTATCGACACAATCTTATCGACACCCGTCCCCGGACACTGAATCCACTGGAGTTGCTGGGCAGCGAGAAAAACCTCGCGTGACGGATCGCCACAAAACACATCCGCGTCCCGAATGAGTTTCATCTCTTCTTCCAAGGTCGCCGCCCGGTGAAAGGTTAGGTCCGGAAAAGTGGTGCGAAGCTCGCTTACAAACTGCTCGGTCGCTTTGGCAGACAACACAATTTTCATCTATTATTACCCCTATTCTAAAAGATCAGGTATTGAACATAGCTATTTCAAAGCATTGCACGATGCAACACTGACAAGAAATCAATTATCACCTCAATTTTTTCGATTACATATGGCTCAACTCCGCACCATATTCTATCATAAAGTCCCGATGTCTCAACATCAAAAAATGGAGATCGAGGGAAAATTATAGTTGCATCCAGATTCGGTTGAACCTGCATTAAAGATCAGCGTCTTAAATCATATCTACTGTAACTTCTTTCTGTTGTATTTCCTATAACGGGAGCGATGATAGCTCATGGCTGAGGATAAACAGTTCACTTCAAAACCGAGAAGATAAGGAGAGACCACAATGCGTATCACGGATATAGATCCCTTTGTCGTGAGAGTACCAACCGAAGGACGAGAAGGGGCCACAACCGGAGACTGGACGCTTGTCCTTGTCCATACAGATGCAGGCGTAACCGGTGTCGGACGTGGTGGGAGTATCGAAGTCATCTCCCAAGAACTAGCACCTATACTCATCGGGCAAGATCCACGACGAACCGCACTGCTCTGGGAACAGATGTACGAAACAGTATGGCGTTTCGGCGGCCCCGGTCATGCTGCAATGTCGTCTATTGGAGCACTTGATGTCGCGCTGTGGGATATTTGCGGAAAGGCTTGTGGCCAACCTGTGTGGCGACTCTTGGGTGGATATCGGGACAGAGTCCTAGCTTATGCCGATGGCTCCGGGTATGTTGCAGAGGCAGACCAATCCCCCGAAGCCATAGCCGCTCTCGTAAAGAAACACGCCGACCTCGGCTATGACGCGATGAAAATACACATGTACGAAGCCAAAAGCCCAGAGGAGATTGTGGAGCGGGTGCGGCGCACGCGGGAATTGATTGGGATGGAAAAGAAGTTGATGGTGGATCTGCACCGCGCATGGGATGGAAAGACCGCGGTAGAAATCGCTCGGCAACTTGAGCCTTACAACCTCTACTGGATAGAGGAGCCGGTGCGCGGCGACGATGAGGCGTTCTACCTGCGTATGGTACAGGAGGCTACCAGCGCCATTGTCGCCGGTGGGGAGAGCGTGGGAACCCTTTACGGGATTAGGCAATTTATCACAGAAGGTGCACTCCAACTGATACAATCGGACATCTTAATAGGAGGCGGATTCACCGGGCTGATGCGTATTGCAGCGTTATGCCATGCGTATCACCTGCCCGTCGCCCCGCACGGCGCGCAGTTCCCGGATATCAACTGCCATCTGGCTGCGGCGGTGCCTAACGGCTTAATCGTTTCTGCGTACCCCGACTGCGAACCCAACGAGATCTGGTCGAAACTGTATGATCCGCCCTTCCGAGTGGTTGACGGATACATCACTATGACCGAGCGACCGGGATTGGGGCTAACGCTGAACGAGGATTTCATCAACGAACACCGACTTCATGCCGCGACAGCCACAAATTGACAGGGCATCGTAACAGCGAACTTTTGCGCCGATACCGATTTTTCCGCTTGATCATGGGGTAAAAATAAAAAAAGCCAAGTCGCATCAATAATTGCATGCGGCTTGGCACTGGGTGATTTTCATCAACTTTATAGTACTAAACAAGGAGTAGTTGAAACTGCTTACGCCAACTTTAACGAACCTGTAGAATTACAGTTTCATTAAATTGCAAGGGTTGTTTCATCCGCTGCTTGAACACGGATGAACTTTTCAACTTCATGATACTCAAGGAGTGGTTAAATCTACCTACGCCAACCTTAACGAGTCTGCACGCCTACAGTTTCATCAATTTTGAAGGATTCTATAATGCTTCCTGAATAATTGATTCGTTTGGCTCGCATTGTGGAACTCAGTCTGCAACGCCCCACAATTAGTAACTCGCCTGAAGCGTCAGAGATGCAACATTGTGGGTGTAATTCAAAAAGTCAAAGTTTTCATTGGTGTCATTGAGCGTGAGTTGGTAATCTGCAAGAAGCGTCAGAGAATTGCGGAGCTGCCAGTTAAGCTGGAAAGTCGCACCGAATTGATTATCCCTTCGCCTCTCCGCGTTCTCAGCAACGAAACCATCCGCACCCCGTACCCGTCGGCCATCGAAGGTAATACCCAATCGTGACAACCGCAGACGTGCCCAACTCTCAGCGTTAATCTTGTAAAACGCTCCTACCGCCGCCTCAATCGTAGAAAAGTCGTAGAAATCTACATTCGAGTTGCTCAGAATTAGGTTCAATTCCTGCTGTAAGAGGATTCGGCTTGCCGGAATCTGGATCAATTTTCCCGATGCGAAGTTTCGCAGATCTGTTCGAGGCTCTCCCTTTTCAATCCCAGCGATACCCAACACGAGGTCATTTAGGTTGTCTTTATAGCTTTCCTGCTCCAGCGAATACTCCAATTTTGCCAATAGCGATTTGAGAATTCCCAACTGTATCCTCGTTCGTCCCTGATGCATTGTCGAACCAATGAGTAGGAAATCCGCACGCCGCGTCATATCATCGTCAAAGCGGTTGATGTAGAAGTTATATTCCAGTAGCTTGCCAAAGCGGAAACCTATCTGACGCTGAAGGTTGTCAAATGCATCGTCTCTCCGATCCAATCGCCGCAGCTGATGTGATACGCTCAAGATAGGCAGCTGCGCTGTCGGGCGGAAACTGAGCTCGGTCAAAAAGAGATCTGTGAACGCATCAAATTCGTTGAGTTTTCCATTCTCACCGATATAGTTTTCCAACTGAGGATAGTATTGCAACGTGAGTCCGAAACGTTTTCCAATCGGTAAGGTCCCCTGAATATTGACACCAGCACGGTTGATCACACCTCTGAGTTGTGGGTCTTCACGCCTAGCAAGGCTACTTGTATTCGGATCAATGCTCAGTCCGAATTCAACGTGGTTGTTGAAGACATTACTTACCTCATAGTCAATAGTAAGGTCAGATTCAAAAGCTGCAGGCGTTTCTGTCTCCTGTTGGAACAGTTCCTGTCCGTATTCTCGTCGGAGTTGACCCGACGCAAGCGAAGCCTCAACCAACAGTAGTGCTATCGCGAATATGTAGCAAGTTAGCTTGAATGAAACTCGATGAAACCGTCTTCGCAATTTCTATTTCCTCCCGAAAAAATAGGGGCACGGCTCCCAAAGTCGCTCCGTAGGATGGCGTGCCCCTATGAATCAAGGTCAAATAATATTTAGTAGATTATACAAGCTCCGCCCGCACAGATGCTACCTGCTTTTTTCGTCACATCACCGGCAATCGTACTCGCTTCGCTAGCTTCAAAATCCGCAAGGATGTCCACCGTTTCGTTTGCCGATGCGGACAACCCAACCTGTAACTGTCCACTCGGTGTGAAAGTCGTGACGCAGCCGGAGAAACCAATTGATCCCAGAAGTATAAATAAAACTGTACAGCCCAACCAGACTCTTTTCATGATACTAACCTCCTCTTGTGTGAAACGGCCATGAATCGCTGATTTCCTGAACTCATTTTCCTGCCTTCTATTCTTCCATCCTTCCCTGTTTTTTGCCTTCCTATACCTTTACCTCTTGATAATCCACCTCATCGAGGTCGTTAGTGCCCAAATCCATCCTTGATGCTGAACGGATATATTTCGACAGTCGCGATAGGGTCGGCAATTCAAGCTCTTTTCGCTTTTCTTCGATCGTTTGATAGATAATCTGGTCCAATGCAACCGGATCCTCACTCACAAGGATCCCGCCATACTGCCATACCCCATCGGGGTCATACGTCGGTCCGCCATTGAACGCGGCAAGTAACCCATCAACGATGTTCAAAACGACTTTATCTTTGAGCACAGTATGTGCAAAGATATCCGCGATGGCAGGATTACAATTTATGGGATTTGAGTGGAAGCGGGAGGTATTATCAACACTGCCAAAGGCGAGGTTTTTCAGGCAACCACTCACACCAGTAATCCCGTGATGCTTCATCACCGGAACGTTAATGACCACTGTCAACTCTTGGGTGAGCAGCTTTGTATATCGGGAGAGGATACTTCCATTCTCACGGCGGATCTCAACATCCTTCTCAGTTTCGTAGAAAACCTCATCGTCGTAACCAACCCCCTCGCTGTCCGATGCGAAGCAGCGCACCCCTTGATCGGTTTGGTTGATTTCATATCCCGCATTGATTAGGTGTGATTCAAACCGATCCCAGATGATAATCTGATTGCTGAGGATACCCGCTCCATGCAACCCTTCAATAATCTTATCAACAATAATCTGATGGGTGCTCAACCGTTTTCCGGCGAGTGGGTTGATCTTGATTCCAACGATGTCTGTTGGCAGGACAAAATCCTTCCACGCTTCTTTCGCGGAGTCGAGTCCGGTCAGCTTCATCATAGCGCGATCGACCATCTCATTGACAACCCCCTCGTCAAGTACATCACCATTCCAAACCTGTTCACTTCTGGCTTCAACCAACGGCGTGAGTTCTTCTTCTATTATCTCTCCCGGGGCACCACCGGACTGACGCCCCAATTGAGCAAAGGCACCCTTAGTCGCTGAAGTTACGCCTCCCACTGCAAGCCCCATTCCAATAACGCCTTTCGACGCCTGACGTAAGAATCGTCGCCGACTCACCGGTTGTGGTACGTCTGTCCTTGTACGCGAAATCTGGTCGCAATCCGCTTGAATTTGTGCGACTATAGGATCTGATTTAGGTAGTATTTTATTTGTCATAGAATGGTTGAGACGTGCATCAGCGCGATAGTCAAGCGAGTGCTCGAAGCACTTTTCTGCCTTATCTATATCAATGGCGAATTCCGACAAACCCCGGGGAATTGAATTCAAACGGAGTGCAAGGCGTGAACTTTTGTGTTTCGTCACCGGAACAGTTTCCTTTCACTCCGTTGTAGTATTGAAATCTATAACTCTGTACCAGTTATGCTGCTCAATGCGTCGCTCAATATGGTAACGCATTGCTATAGTTTTCCGCCTGGGGAGTCTATCTAAGAAAATCTTAAAGTCTTCAAGTGAATGAATTTCTCTATCGTTGATTTTATAGATAAGGTCACCGAGTTCCAATCCTTCTTTCCCCAATAAACTATCTGATATAACTTTTGTGACAATAACACCGCGATGTGTGTAATTTTCAAGTGTTTTGCGATCAGGTTGTTCAACTATACCCCAATCTGAAGTAATGGTACCAAGGATTCCGGGGTATAATTTAACATTTTTATGTTTACCGCCTCGGATGAGATCGCAATTAACTTCTTGATTGATAGGCAATAAACGCGCCAATGCCTTAAAGTGACGCTCGTTCTTTATCGGTTGTCCGGAAAGAGCCGTAATGACATCACCTTCTTTAATCTTCGCTTCGGAGGCAGGACTTAGAACCGTCACGGAGGATACGCGAATGCCGTTTGTATGTGGTAGTTGTAATTTTTTGTGCGATTCATAAGTTATCGGCTCTGTTTCAAGGCCAAGAAAGACTGGGCGAACGTAACCGAAATCAATAAGTCGTTCACAAATATTTTTTGCCGTGTTTGCCGATATAGCAAACCCAACTCCATCTGAACCTCCACTTTGTGATTGGAAAAACGTGTTTATACCAATGAGTTGACCTTCTCTATTGACTAGGGCACCGCCACTGTTACCGGGATTGATAGCAGCGTCTGTCTGAATGAGATTCGTATGAAGATGTTCTTGGTTACCTATTTTGCTCAGATAAATTTTGTCAGTCGCGCTAATAATTCCAACAGACACAGTGGGTTGAAAAAGCTCCACAGTTAATTCGTAAAGGAACTCGCTTGTATCGGTAACCCACGCCACGGACCCGTGTTGGCTCCCTTCCTGTTGAAATAGATAGGGATAACCGATTGTAATTGCCCATTCACCTATTTGTACAGTGTCGGAATCACCCCACTCAATTTCTGATAAGGGCGGGCCCTTTTCTGGATCAATTTCCAAAACAGCAAGGTCTGACAAGCGATCATAGCCAACTACAGTGACCCCAAATGAACGGAAGTTGTTGGGACCATCGGGAAAAGTAGCTATAATGAAGTCCGCTTCCTCATGGGCAATGACATGATAATTAGTTAAAACGTACCTTTTGCCCTTGTATTTGATAATAACGCCGGATCCCCCCGATCTACCAAAAATTGTTTTATTGAGTCGACCGATCGCATCATACGTGCGTACAGCACCAATCGCGGGTTTAGCGCGCTCAACAACCCGTACAAATGATTGGCTGTTAGCAGTTGGTGCATTACAAACCGGCAAAAATACTGTGATCCCAAAGACTATAAAGAGGCTAATTCGTGTTTTCATATTTCTCCTTTCATTGCTAGACAATTTAAGCGTCTAGATAGTTGAATCACGACAAAGCGTAGAGATCAAATCGCGTTCTTCTGGAGCGCGGGAATTTAGGCATATTGTGTTCTATAGACATTCCGCCCCGCTGGGACTATGAGTCGTGCAAGTCCGAGAGGATACCGTGACCGGGGATGCCCACCCCACGGGAATCGGTGCAGATTACGGCATACGGAGTATGCCTACTACTATCAACTTGCGTTAATCATTATCCCCATAGCTAAAAAGACTACGGCGAGCATCAAGGAAGTCTTCCTCACTGATTTGGCTTCCCTTCCAGATTCCTTGCAGCGAACCACGTTTTGCTTGTGCCGTATTACATATCTCGTTGATTTCAATTTCATCAACTTGGCTAGCTAACTGGATCAGCTTTTCCAGAGTCCCCTTAGGTATTAAGACACGGTTTTCAGAGACACTTTCAAATTGAACGCTTAACATCATTGACTCCTCACCATCAAAACTTGATAGTAACCATTCCTCCTTTTTGGACTTTGACCACTTACAAACTCTTCAACTCCGCCACAATCCTATCCCCTTTTAGCCGATTCCCAACACGTACATCAAGGAATTTCCAGCGGATAACCCCATTTTCATCAATGATGTAGGTCATGGGACGTGCGATCCGAGGATTTAGTGGATCCTTTGCGTTGTACGCATTAATTGCCTTCAGTTCCGGGTCTCCAAGCAGTGGAAATTCAATTTCAACGCCAACCCGCCTTTTGACATCCTCAATCGCCTTCTTTGCCTGTGCTGCGTTATCTGTGCTGATTGCGAGAAGCTCGGCACCTGCTGCCTGAATTGCTGCATAATCTTGTTGCAACTCTCCGAGTTGCACAATGCACGAACCTCACCATCCACCCCGATCAAAGACGAGCACAACCTTTTGCTTACCTGCGTAATCTGCAAGGGCTATCATTTTCCCATCGCTATTAGGCAGGGTGAAATCCGGTGCTTTCAAGCCAACTGCAAGGCCATCGCCTTCTGGAAGTTGGTCTGGATTGAGCGGGATAAGTTCAACCTCTAATTTTACCGTTTCACCCACTGGAATGGGGTCTACCGTGAACTCTCGTTTCTCATATTTATCGGCTTCAATAGAGATAGTGAGTTTCTGATTTTCGGCAACACCTTTGAATTCAAAGACACCTGAACTTGTTGTTGGTGTCTCTAGGACATTGCCTACTTCATCGGTCAGTTGAACGCGCACATCAATAAGTGGCGTTTTTGTTATCTGATCTAATAGGAGTCCGCGAATACCGGGGAGCGCAACAAGCGCAACTTCTAATGGAACGGTTTCACCGGCTGGAATTGGATCGATGGAAATTTCTTGCTGCTCAAACCCTTCGAGATCGACGATGACAGTGAATCGCTGATCTGTGGGAACGTTTTCAAATTCAAATGCACCCGTTTCCGTCGTCAACACCTCGCGGGAGTTACCGGCTGCATCAACAAGTCGAACGCGGACCTTGTTGATCGGACTCCCTTTTTTCTGATCGGACAAAATTCCTTGAATATGAGCAACGGGGATCTCTAGCTCCTTGAGCGTCGCTCTATCTAGCGATGCAACCTTATCCTCGCTAATCTGAACGGTTCGTTCAACAGTTTCATACCCTTTTGCGGCAATTTCAACTGTATAAGTCCCCGGTGCAATATTATCGATTTGGTAATTTCCATCGGCATCCGCTGTAACAGAGGCAATGGCGTTACCATTTTGTAGGATGCGAATAGCCACCGAGGCACCCTCAATCTTGTCGACTGTGCCCTTTAGACTGCCGGTTGCACTGACGGGATCTGGCTCCTCAATTGATGTATCCGGTTCCACGATAGATTCCTCATCCGTCCCACAACCAACGCATAACATTAGAATAGCTGCCAAAGCTAGCAGTAATTGAATTGTATTTAGTTTATCTCTTATAACCATTTTTTTAACTCGCTTTCATAGATTGCTTTACTCTCTTGTGCACCGCTGAACACCTTTACAATCTCTCCGTTACGATTGATAAGATATGCGGAGGGTAGCACCGGAACTTGGTAGCTTTGAATAACATCGGACTCCGCCAAGAGAATCGGGTAATTGATGTCGAACCCCTCTTTACTGAGATCCTGAAAGAAAAGTTCAATAGCTTTTAGACGCCCTTCTACATCATCCGTTGAGATACCGACCATCTCAAACCCCTGTGCTCGATATTCGTCGTATAGTTCAATGAAGCGTGGAATTTCCTCTTTGCAAGGTTTACACCACGTCGCCCAAAAATCAACGATAACAACTTTACCCTGATAATCCGACAGACCAACTTCTTCCAGTTCGGTGTTCAGTAACGTAAAGTTAGGAGCAAGCTGAAATGATGGGGTTTCATTTACATCGCCGGTGTCTGTCATTTTGTCGCTTGTATCGTCTGAACAGCCCAAAAACGGTAGCAAACAGAGAAGGAAGCTGCACAAGCAAAACAATTTCCGATACATGGGTGCCTCCTAAGATTCAAGGGAATAAGTAGCGCTGCTGAAACCACTTTTAGCCCGATTTGGTCAAATTTGGAATATGTAAACTGCACCGTATCGGGCAAAGATTCAACTGAGACGTAAAATAGTACCTTTTGATCCGACGATCCAAGCGTGTGCTTTGTACAGACAGATGTCCAGAAGATGCTCTGGCGATCCACTCGGTTGAGGCGTCCATGTCACTCCGGCATCAGCGGTATGTAGAATCAGTCCATCTTCACCGATTGCCCAGCCCTGTTTGGAATCTCGAAATGCAATACCACGCAAGGTTTTCGTTGTAGCACTTTTCTGGGACTGCCAGTTCGCGCCCCCGTCGGTCGTGTGTAGGATCAATCCACCCGTTCCAACGACCCAGCCGGTTTGTGGGTTGACAAAATACACACCAAGCAGCGATAGTTCGGTACTGCTCTGCTGTTCATACCAGCGCTCACCGCCGTCATTTGTGTGGAGGATTTTCCCCTCCTTGCCGACTGCCCAACCGTGCTTCGCATCGGCAAAATGCACAGCCCATAGATGTGGCGTCGGGGGTGAATTTTGGCGACTCCACGAGCCGCCACCGTTCTTCGTGTGAAGGATGATACCACCCCCACCGACCGCCCAACCTTCTGTTTCATCTATAAAATAGATGTCAAGCAATCCGCTGTCTGTATGACTTTTTTGCGCCGTCCACGATTTGCCGGCACTGCCTGTATAGTGGATCTGTCCTCTGATACTGACCGACCAACCGTTGTTGGGAGTGGAGAAATGCACTTTATTGAGTGCATTAGGGGTAATCGCTTTCTGCGGCGAGCGAACCTGCCACGTCGAGCCACCATCTTCTGTGAATAGCACCAAACCGCCTGTGCCAACCGCCCAACCGCGCTTAGCGTCAACAAAGTGAACACCGTACAGGTGCCCTTCTGTTCCCGACTCGATTTGTCCCCAGCCTGTCGGTGTTTTATCGCCGGCACAACCAACGTAGCTGACAATGCAGACGAAGGTGATGAGTGCATGAATATATCTCCTCAAGTTCTCTTTCCTCCTCAATTTTATGGAATTGAGTTTATATCCTTGCAAATTTCGTGACAACTTTGACCTTGTTCAAGCTACCCCGTGATTCGGCGTATACCCCATTCGAGTGGTCCCCGCTCAAATCGTTTTTTCCAAAAATGAGAGAATATGACCACGCATATACAGAATATAACTGCACTTCCGACTGCAAACGGAAGCGTTTGATTTTCCAGAAGCCCAAGTCCTTCCAGCATCCCGCTACCGACAACTAGATGGGCAATATAAAGTGTCAAGGCAAGTTGACCCGTTGCTATGAACGGTTTTGTCCATTTTGCATTTGGATACTTCTCGGTTAGCATGAGGCTTCCGCCAATGATTGCAGTAGCGATTCCACACATACCAAAAATATAAGGCAGCGTGAATAGCATCATGTCCCATTCAGAACCGTCTTCTCGGAAAGGGCGACTTGGCACCAATGGAACATAGCGAAGTAGTAACGGAGCATAGTGAATCAGTAACCACGGAACATACGAAACCAAGGAAACGGCGATTCCACCGAAAAACATAGCCTTTCTCACGTTGGGGGAAGGCACCTTCTGTCGTCCTAACCACATACCTATCAACAGAAAAGCGGTCAAAGAAAATATTAAGTGAAATCCATTGACGTGCAGACGCGAGAGCATACCCTCAACTGTCCAAGGATCGCTATCAAACCATGCCTCCCAATTCCGGAACATCTCAGAATACTCCAAAATCAAAAAAATGAATCCAAAAAAGATAGCAATGAACACGAAGACGAGTAACCACAACCAACGGCTAGAAACTGTTAGCAGCAGTGCACCGATAGCAATACACAGACTGTAACGGCACAGGAAATTTGCTTGCCAAATCAAGTTACAACAGATGCCAACTACTAATAAGGACGCAGCGCGCTTTATCAATCGCTTTCGGCTATCCCCAGATCTGTGAGCATCGTTCGTTCTTTGATCCCGTTGCTTCAGGAGGGATATACCGACGCCACCCAGTCCCAAAAAGGCTACGATAGCACCTCCTCGGATTAAGTCATATAGCAAATCGTGGTGTCCAACGCTATGGCTAAAATTTGCTATCACCAGTCCAAATAACGCAAGGGATCGAGCAAGATCGTAACCGGCGATGCGCCTGTTCATCTGATTCTTCCCGCTTGAACGCTAAATCTTTTCCCCAATTCGCATCAATCGATCAGCTGCCTCACGTAACGTTGCCTCGTCCTTGCTGAACATAAATCGCAGCTTCGTTCTGCCGAGTTCTGGACGGCTATAGAAACTTGACCCCGGCACTCCACCGACCCCAATCTCCTTCACAAGCCAATGTGCAAATTCGGTGTCATCAGAAAAGCCGAAGTTGCTGATGTCGGTCATTATGTAGTACGCGCCTTCGGGGATGTAACACTGAAACCCCGCCTTCCTCAACAGGGTTGAAAACAGTTTTCGATTGTCATCATACTTTTTGACCAGTTCCCGATAGTATTCCTGCCCCAATTGCAGTGCCACCACCCCTGCCTGCTGCAACGGATGCGGTGCCCCAACGGTCAAGAAGTCGTGCATCTTGCGGATGGCGTTTGCCAGATATTCGGGTGCAATCACATAACCGAGTCGCCAGCCGGTCATTGAGTAGGTTTTACTCAATCCCGACACAGTGATTGTTCGATCACGCATCTCCGGCAGGGAACCGATGCTGATATGCGGCAGTTCGTCGTAGATCATATGTTCATAGATCTCGTCCGTCACAGCGAGACAATCAAACTCGCAGCAGAGCGCAGCGATCTCCTTCAATTCGTCGTGGGTAAACACCTTTCCGATCGGATTGCTCGGTGTGTTCAAAACAATCGCCTTCGTGTTCTTGCTGAAAGCGTTCCGCAGCTCATCGGGGTCGTAGGCAAAAATATCGCCTCTCTCTGGGCAGCGTGTTTCGCGCAGCGGCACATAGATGGGCGTCGCACCAGAGATAATTGTGTCGGGACCGTAGTTCTCATAGAACGGCTCGAAGATGACGATTTCATCGCCGGGGTTGATAATCGCTAGCAGCGACGACATCATGCCTTCCGTTGAACCGCAGGTGACGGTGACGTTGAGATCTGGATCTGTCGGAATGCCGTTAAACGCCGTAACCTTGCGAGCTATCGCCTCACGGAATCTCGGTGTCCCCCAAGTGATGCTGTACTGATTGTATCCTTCACGGATGGCATCAATGGCGGCATCCTTGACCTCGTCCGGTGGCTCAAATCCGGGTGTCCCTTGCGATAGGTTAATCGCATCGTAGCGGTTGCAGAGCTGCGTCATCCCCCGGATGACCGACTCAGTGAACAGAGTCGATTTGTGCGAGATCATCGGTTTTGTGGTTGATAATCCGTTTTTCATGTCAATCGCACCACCTTACGGCTGCATTGATTCGCCACGAAGTAACATTGCGCGGATGTCATACCTGCCCGGACGTTCAACCGGCAAGTCGCCGCTCTCAATCATAGCTTCAAGTGGTGAGGCGTGCGTACGTACCGGCATCTGCACCACTTCATGCAGCCGCGCGGAGTCGTAGATCGCCATGATAATCTCTACGGCGGCGCGTCCGTTTATCGCTTCGCCGCGATGCCCACTTCGCCCTTCGATCCACGAAACCAGTTCCTGCACCTGCGCCACGGAAGGATTCTCTCCTTCCGCTCGACGGTCTTCCCATTCCGCCCGCTTGCTGTTCAACAAAAGGGCACGTTGTTCGGTCAAGTCTATGATTCCATCGGACCCGTAGATAATCCCACCTTGGTAGTTAGGACCCGCAATCTCCTGCAGCAGCAGTCCGATGCAGCCGCCTTGAAATCCAATAATTCCCGCACTCCGATCTTCAATCGGTATATCGCGTTCATAACGTTCGGTCTTGCGTTCAACGTTGCCAATGACCCACTCAGCGTCCGGATCGCCGAGTACATAACGCATCATGTCGAACAGATGGGAGCAGTCGTTCAGGAGTCCTTGACCGCCTTTACACACAATCTGGCGTGGTTCGCCTATCGCACCGTTGGCAATCAACTGACGGGCATCCGTCCAAACAGGGTTGAACCGGCGTTGATGTGCGATCGCAACCTTGACATTGTTCCGCTGCGCTGCAATCAACATCTCATCGCACTCGCCGAGATTGACCCCCATCGGCTTCTCGCAGAGCACCGCTTTCGGCTTCCGGGCGCAAGCGGCGATTGTCATGGGTGCATGGAGCCTGTGCCATGTCGCAACGCTTACGATATCGAGATTCTCCTTGTCAAGCATTTCGCGGGGATCGAGATAGCGCGTCTCGATGCTGTAGTTTTCGCCGAAATCGTTCAGCGCGTCTTCAACGGGGTCGGCGATAGCAACGATTTCGACCTCCTCAACGCCTTGATAACCCAGTACGTGCAGCCTCGCAATGCCGCCACAACCGATAATTCCAACACGATATTTATCTGACATACTGTTGATTCCTTCCTTAATTAGGGCGAGTTGCTACTTGTTGTTTCGATGCCTGTTTGAATCGTGAAACGTGATACGTAATGCGTAAAAAATCGTTATGGGTTCATTAGTTCATTTAGTCTCGACAGCGTAAGCGACTTACACATAGGTTCGGACATTTTTGGTTTGAACCCCAATTTATCGGAGGAGAATGTCCCACTACTATCGAATCGGGTTAATCAAGTAACCTTGACCAGTTGTTTGCCGATGTTGCTTCCCTGCAACATTCCGATGAATGCGGCGGGGGCGTTCTCAAAGCCTTCTATTACTTCCTCTCGGTATTTCAATTTTCCAGACTGAATCCACTCTGCCATTTGTCGAAGTCCATCATTGTGTTTGTCCGCAAATTCAGAGACGAGAAATCCCTCGATCTTCGCCCGTTTGACGATGAGGTGCCACAGGAAACGCGGACCTTGTTCCGGGTTTTCCAGATTATACTGGGAGATCTGACCGCAGATTGATATCCGTGCTTTCACATTGATCAGGGGAAAGACAGAATCGGTAATCGCACCGCCGACGTTGTCGAAATAAGCGTCAATACCGTCCGGACACTGCTCGGCTAGCTTTGCGCCGTAATCCTCGACTGTCTTGTAGTTGAACGCAGCGTCAAAGCCAAGTTCGTCCATAACATAATTCACCTTTTCGTCGCTGCCGGCACTGCCAACAGCGCGGCAACCCTTTATCTTTGCAATCTGTCCCACCAAAGAGCCGACCGCCCCCGCTGCTGCGGACACAAAAACTGTTTCTCCCGGCTGTGGATCGCAGATATCCAACAAACCGAAGTACGCCGTCAAGCCCGGCATACCGAGAATTCCCAAAGATGTCGAAATAGGAGCGAGGGTTGGATCCACTTTGCGGAGATTACTCCCATCGGATACTCCATACTCCTGCCAACCCAGCCCGCCTGTAGCGATATCTCCTACCTGAAAATCGGAGTTTTTGGAAGCGACGACTTCGCCGACAACGCTGCCGACCATCGCTTCGCCGATCTGTACATTTGGTGCGTAGGAGGCTCTATCGTTCATCCGTCCGCGCATATATGGATCCACAGACAGGTAATTGGTGCGTACAAGCACCTCTCCATCATTGGGTGTAGGAATCGGTTCGGTCACTAGGTCAAAATCTGATGGCTTGGGATAGCCAACGGGCCTCGCAGCTAGCGTAAATTTTCGATTGACGTTTGACATTGCAATATTTCCTCCGCAAAAAGGTATTTTGAAAGAGCGATTAGATTCTGTCCTTTTGGCACTCGGCGCAGTATCCCAAGATCTCATTTCTATATTTCACCGGCTTGAACCGGTGTGTTTTACAAACTTCCTCTTGGAGCGCGTCGATCTCCGAACTTTCAAACTCAATGATACTGCTACATCGCAGGCAGATTAGATGGGCGTGCTCTTGGCGTGAATGGATGTGCTCATAATGGGACTGTTTCTGTGCATCAATCACCTCCGTCAGCAGCCCACTTTTGACAAGAAGCGGTAAGGTCCGATAGATCGTCGCACGCGAAGCGGTATATCCGTTTTGGCGCATCCGCATTAATAGATCGTCTGCGCGGAAGTGATCATCATAAGCGAAGACCTGCTCAAGGATGTTGCGCCGCTCCGATGTGAGGCGCAGTGCATTGTTTTCAAGGTATTTGCTGAATTGTTGTACAATTTGTGGTTGAATCGGCTCCTTATTTTGTTGCATGGTACGAACCCCCTTATTTATTAGTTGATGCAGATGTTGACCTTGTTCGTGATTCCGTTTTCCAAATAGTCTCTCGCGGTTTGTCCATGGTGTCGAATCACTATCTCTAGCGTCCGCTTGGCGCTATAAACCTCCAACGACTGTCTGCTATATTTAGGGCTATCGTTATTGGACAGAGTCGGGATCAAACGCCAAGTTAATTTCCCTTATTAGAGCCAACAATTTATGCACAAACTGTTTAACTGGTTCAACAAAACCCAAAAGATGCAATATTGCAAGGACTGCGGCTACAATTATGATTAGATAAAGAATGCCTTTCACTAGCCTGCCTATTGCCGACGCTTTCATCTTTTGTCGGTTAAAGCCAAGTACTCCAATGATAATGAACGGTAGATCCGTAATTGTATCAAGCACCCGCCCTAGGTAGAAGAATGGGTTGAGCGTTCTGACAAATGTTGATTTGCGACCGGAGTCATATTTTTCAATGGCTCTATCTATGCAAGCCAGCAGATTGTTCGGACCTATATCAAATTGATCGAGAGTAAAAATATTTTCAATTAGATCGATCCCCGTTTCATCACCTCCAACCCCTGACGGTGGGGTCCAAGAGAATAATGGATTTATTTCTGAATTAAGGATTATGGAATGTATTTCATCTCCGAGTCGATTGATTTCGTGTCTCGCCTCTTTTGCAGCACTTTCTTCGACTCTGCCACCTCCAAAACCTACCCGGCTATTATTGAAATATCGAATCACAAGGGACCGGAATGCCCTCAATTTATTTAATCGTCTTTTGTTTTCCCAAATTAATATTTTGGTGTGATATCTCACTAACGTAATATCTCCTTACAATAATTTCAATACAAATCCTGGCGATGGCCCGTGCCATCAGCACACCTATTGTTAAAACGTTTGATTCTGTCCTTTCGGTTCTTAACTTTCTGGAATTTTCAAACCGCTTCGGTTTTTCGCTCCATGGTGAGTAGTTTCCGTTTCCAATCCAACCCACCCGCATACCCGCCGAGCCCTCCATCGCTACGGACAACACGATGGCACGGGACGATAATCGCCAGCGGATTCGCCCCCATCGCCCCGCCAACGGCTCGCATCGCGTTCGGATTACCGATCTCCTGCGCAATCCAACCGTAGCTTTGGACCGTACCATAAGGAATCCGAAGGGCAGTCTCCCACACGCGCTGCTGAAACGGCGTTCCAGTGCTTAAATCGAGTTCCATCCCAAAATCCACTGGCACACCATTGAAATATTTTGTTAGTAACTCCGTTGCCTTCAGCAGCTCCGGATCGCGGGCGTTGCGGGTCAGCGGATATAGACCCCGTTTACCGTGTGAACCGTTGCGTAAGCGATCTTTTATGGCTACCTCCGTCGGTGCGCCAAAGGTAACGCGAGTGAGTCCTTGATCTGACTTCGCAACCCCAACCCACCCAAATGACGATTCAAAGCAGGTGTAATTCGTTATGGTCATACAGCAGCTCCAAGTTGGGTGTCTTCACCCGTTGGAATCGCCTCTTCTTCAACTTCGATTCTCACCCATTCACGACTGAGGGTGTTAAATAGGGCCATCACCTCCTGCCGTTGTGTTAGACTATCAAGCGGCACCTCAAAGGTGAGCGTCGCAAACTCTTCCTTCTGTACATCACCGTCCTTGTTGAATTTCACAGGGGTAATCTGAATCTTTTTTAACTTTGCATCCATAGGCTCGTTGCCTCCTTAAAAATTGAGTTTGTTATTCAAATAGTTCGGTAACGCGACACTGAAAACCTGGAATCACATCGTCACCCGTCAAGGTATCTTCTTGAGAAAGGATTTCAACGGAAGAAGCAGATTTGTAAACGTAAACCTGACGGGATTTTGGATAAACCACCCAGATACATTTTACACCGGCTTCCAAGCATTCATTGACCTTCTCAAGGATTTCGCTCGGTCGATCGTATGGCGAGACCACTTCCACTGTCAGATCAGGGACGATTTCTAGATAACCGTCAGAAGGGCTTTCAGGTAGCCTATGTTTTGCAATGAAAGCTGCGTCAGCAGCGCGGACCGTATCCGGATTTCGTGCGGTGTAAAATCCTGTTTCTGCTGCGTATACCTTGCCAAGGTCATTCTGCCTAACATATATTTGCAGCAACGATCCAAGAATCATTGCTAACTCACCATGAATATCTCCTGCTGGCCCCATCTGTATAATTCCTCCCTTCACCAACTCGACATGTCCAATCAGTTTGGAGGACATTTTAAGCAGCTGTTCTCCTGTGATTCTTTCTTGTGATTGCATAACGATTAACCCCTTCCGACCAAGTTGAGATTTTACTATGCCCCTATGGTATTCTAAAACAGCCCAACCTTGAGCAGGTGTGCCAGCTTCACAAAGACAATCTGTTCCGTATCGCCGTCCTTTTCGCGATTATTATTGTAGACCAGAAAGAATGTACTTTCAGGCAGATATTCGTAAGCAAACAGCCCGAAAATCCGCCGCTCGTCATCAATCGTGAACTCTGCACTGGAGCGGAAGAACATCCGCTGTGCAAATTGATAGTTGATAGCAAAACGGCGCGTCCACTGTTCTAACACACCATCTTCTACCAAACGCTGCAGGGTAAGTTCTAAGTCTAGCTTCGCCGTCGGGCGGATCGTTATCTCTGGTCGAATGAAGAAAGTATCTTTATCATCTCGGATGCCGACCGTTCCAAAATTCCGAACCCTTACCCACTTGGGTGGAAACCAGCCGGTGAAGAAATTTAACACCCTATCTGTGTAAGCCACCCCGTCATCATTGACGTGATAGTACCATTCTGGACCGGTAAAAACAAAGATATTCTTGACCCCAATCAACCCACGAATCTGGTAGCGTTCGTTGGTCAGTTCACCCGCATGGTTATACAGACGATCAACAACGCCCTCACCGCGCAGGCGTTGTACCAACCCTGCGTACTGCTTATTGTACCGAGTGGTAAACTCGAGACCTCGCCGATCCGTCCTCGGAATAAAACCGGTCTCCACATCAAAATTTTCTCCGATATCGATATATCGTGCCTCGAAAGAAAAGACATTTGCTCGACGCGAAAATTCAGCAAAGATAATATCATCGCTGATGGGGTCATCGCCCTCAAGAGCTGACTTCCACTCTCTAGCGTATTCAAAGTTAAAATTGACATCGGCAGGCAGTCTAATGCGAGCATCAATGCCCGATGCCCGGTCATATAGACTCTGCCCCTGCTTGTTGACTCCCAATAGTCCGATTGCCGAGTTCCTGCCAACTTCGCGTTGAACACGGAAAACAGAATAGTTATACTCATCAGCGGGCAGCTGATCCGTGTCAACATCGTAGACGTTTAACCGATCCCCCTGCTCTATGATAGTGTACTGTTTCTCTTCCATCGCATCTGTTATCAGCCATTTGCCCTCTTTATCTTTGACAGCAACGGATGCCATATCAGAAAGCGAGATGTCATTCCTGTCAAAGACCTCGCGCAAGTCTCGCGAGAGTATCTCCCGATCGAGGTCGTTATTGAACCGCGACTTTGTCCTGAACGTCGTGCTTTCGGGGCCCGCGTGTGCGTTCAGGAAGGCGAAATTGTAATCACTCAACTTTCCGATCACTTTACCGCCATACATGAGATCTTCGACACGACGACTATAAAACAGCTCAACCGGCGTCTGGAAAAGTTCGTTCCCTTCCAAGAAGAATGGACGCTTCTCCGGAAAACGGAGTGGGACATCGGATAGGTTGACCAGATCCGGATCTGCTTCAATCTGTGCGAAATCAGGGTTGAGCGTAAAGTCGACCGTCACGCTTGAGAAAGGATACCGGACATCAATACCTGCGGCGGTATTCAATTCGGGGTCCTGATCGCCTACCTTCTCTGGCTTTAAGGTGCCGTACGGTTTAACCTCTAGCGGCCGCTTCGTAACCAATTGATCTAACGGCAAGCCGGTCAGATGACCAAACTGTGAAACAGCATACTGCCGACCTCCAAGTTCTACCCATGACAACTCCTCCTGCTGCGATTCATCATTCCGCCAAAAATTGATTCCCCAGGTCGCATGAGGGTTTTTTTTCGGAAAACGGAGCTCCGCAAAAGGGATGGAAAATTCTGCGGTCCATCGGTCATCATATGTCGCTGAGTGCCCCGACCAATCGCAGTCCCAAGAGATAGCAGAACCGACATTAGAGCTATTCCGCCTCACATTTCCGCCCTCGTTTGTTATCCGTCGATCTGTCTGCGTACTGAGCGCGTTCAACGCGAAAGCGTAGCAGTTACGCTGATCAAGATAGGTGTCAATTAAGACTTCAACGTGGTCATCAGCAAAGAAGAAAGAGTCTCGTTGGACAGAATTTGCGGCGAGGACGTTCATGTCTCTCTTGAAAGCCTCAAAACCGACATACAGCCGATTCTGATCATAGAGCACGTAAACCTTCGTTTTGTGGCTGGCAGGTTCGCCGGAATTCGGTTCAAATTGAATAAAGTCGCCGGTCTGTGCCGCCTTTTGCCAACACGGATCATCTAGCTTTCCATCAATTTTCGGTGGCGAATCGGTTTCAACGGCTGCGATCTTTCTGAGCATCGGATCCTCTGCCGCGCAGATTGTGCTCAGGGGCATCGCAAGGGTGCCCGCCACAACTAAAGTTAATAAAAGTTTGATCATCCACTCCTCCAAGTTCCTTGTGGGGTATAATGTGCACTATTTTCGCACAGGGGAAACGAAAAACGCGATTCCACTAAAATAGGTGGTAACTGATACTATTATAGTGTTTCTTGCGAATCCATTCAATCTAAATCGTGCGATTCCGTGAAATAATTCGTAACGCTACTCTCCGAAATACCCTGATGATTTTGTCGTGGATTTTATGCCGATCATGTTGTATACTGAACCATATATAATCCTAATCGTATTATTTTTCAAGGCAGTGGGTATCAAGACACAAACATCGGTCCGTGTGTCTAGGAAAACTTTTTGTCCGCCCACTGAGGAGGAACGGATGAAAGGCAAAAGAGTTGTTTGGCCCAGCCGGGCGCAGGTTGAAATCGAAGAATTTGAATTCGCACCCCTTGGGGATAATGAGATTCTGGTAGCGACCGAATGCTCGCTTATCAGTCCGGGTACAGAGCGTGCTTTCCTGCTCGGACTACCCAATGCTCAGGGACGCTACCCATCATATCCCGGCTACAGCAATGTCGGAGTGGTCATTGATAGTGGTAAAGACGTGGACGGTTTTAAGATTGGCGATCGTGTCGTTTCATCCAAAGGGCATACGAGTCATTTTATCGCCACACCGGATAGCCTTCTCAAGGTAACAGAGGCGACGTTATCTTCAGAAGAAGGGGTCTTCTTCAACCTATGTACCATCGCGATGCAAGGGGTTCGGAAAGCCAAAATTGAGCTTGGAGAGCCGGTGCTCGTGTTGGGTGGCGGTCTGATCGGTCTGTTTGCGATGCAACTGGCGAAACTTAGCGGCGGACTGCCGGTGATTACGGCGGATCTGTCTGATAACCGTTTACAACTAGCCACACAGGTTGGAGCAGATTACACCTTAAATCCAGAAGCCGAAGATCTCAATGACCAACTTGACAGTATCACGGACGGCAAAGGTCTCGCTGTAGTGATCGAAGCGACGGGGCATCCACCGGTTGTCAATACCGCGCTTCAGTTGGCGGATTGGCATGGGCGGGTTGTCCTGCTTGCTAGCACGCGGGGAGAGACGGAGCGTGTGAACTTTTATCGTGATGTCCATGGAAAAGGCTTGACGGTGTTAGGTGCCCATAATTCCGTGCGTCCGCGTCATGAATCCTCGCCGCATTTCTGGACGCTCCGTGACGATTGGGAGCTATCGCTGCAGCTCATTGCCCACCACCGTGTCATCGTCGCACCGTTGATTACCCACCGGCTAGCGGGAACTCAAGCTGCGGAAGCGTACCAACTGTTGATGGAGTGGGATCAGAATCTATTGGGGGTTGTACTGAATTGGGAAGATTAATTGACACAGGTCTGGTAGGGAACGCAGATCTGCGTTCCCTACGTTCGCTAACACACAAGGAGATTCGATGATCAACACAGCAGTTATCGGCTACGGCTACGCGGGTCAATCGTTCCACGCTTATCTCGTCGGTCTGGCAGAGGGACTTAATCTGTATGCGATTGCGACACGGAATCCGGAAAGACGGCAAGCCGCCGCACAAGCGTATCCCGACGTGAAACTCTACGAAACCATTGATCAGGTCATCGCGGACGACGACATAGACTTAGTTATCCTCGCCACACCGCACAACACCCACGCCGAGCTTGCGATTCGGGCGATGGACGCCGGCAAGCACCTCGTCACCGACAAGATCATGTGCATGAACGCCGCCGAAGCCGATGCGATGATCGCGGCGAGTCAACGCAACAATGTCATGTTGAGTGTCTTTCATAACCGCCGCTGGGATTGGGACTACCTGACCGTTAAAAAGGTGATTGCGGACGGTTTGCTCGGCACGCCGTATCTGTTTCAGGTAGGCATCATGAGATACGGCGGACCGAGAGGGTGGCGGGGTGTTAAGCAACAGAGCGGCGGCATCCTTTTCGATTGGCCCGCACACTTCGTCGATCAAGCCCTACAACTGGTTTCCGCACCGGTCAAAACTGTTTTCTGCGACGTGCATTACGGGTCACGCTGGGATATTGACATCGGCAACTATGCGAACCTGCTGATTAAATTTGAGAACGATGTCCGCTATCAGATCGAGGTGGGTAACTTAGCGAAGGTCCCAAAGCCGCGCTGGTATGTTCTCGGTGATCTTGGCGGGCTAATTAAACACGGATTAGACCCGCAAGAGCGACCGATGGTAGCAGGAAATATTGACGCTGCAGAAGAAGATCCCGAAACCTACGCACAGGTTTGGACCGAAGCGGACGGCGAGCAGCGCGAATTGGTGATCGAGAGCGTTAGAGGGTCGTGGAAATCGTACTATCAGAATATCTCCGATGTCTTGAACAAGGGGGCGGAACTTATTGTCAAACCGGAGGAGATCCGACGAGTCATGCAGGTTTACGACGCTGCGATGCGTTCCTCGGAAACGGGGGAAGCGGTGCAGTTTTGAGAATACCTGACCATTTAATGAACACCCCTGTCCATTTATTGAACACTAGGACGAAGAATATCTCTGCGAAATTCAATGGATATGGGGTTCGGGAACTGGCACAGGATTTGCTTGAATTTAGGTGCACTGATACAAGGTTCGCTCACTCGTCGCTCAAACATAACGGAGATCATACAACATGAAATTAACAAACAGACACAAATACACAATCGTTTTATTCACCCTTATCCTCTTGAGTCAGCCCCTTTATGCGGATAGCCACGGAGGTTCGGATTACCAAGACCTGAACCCGAAAGTGCTAGAAGCGATCAATCGGGGATTGGAATGGATGAAAACGCAGCAGGAGGATAGTGGACTGTTTAGGCATCACCCCGGTATAACAGGCTTGGCACTCACAGCTTTTCTGCGCCACCCACACAATCAGTATGCGGAAGCGGATAATCCCTTCATCCAGAAAGCGATCCAAGTGTTGCTAGCGATGCAGCAGCCGGATGGCGGGATTTATAATGTCGAAATGCAACCCGCCTTGCCGAATTATAATACCTCTGTTTCGCTGATGGCACTATCTTCCACAAAGAATCCGGAATACGACATGGCAATCGCTAAAGCACAGAACTTCATCAAGAGCCTTCAGGTGACAGACGAAAGCGATGTTTACTTTGGCGGGATCGGCTACGGGAGTCGGGAAAGCGTTCACGACTTATCCAATATGAGTGTTGCCATACAGGCACTCAAGGAGAGCGGAGACGATGATCCGGAGGTGTGGGACAAAGCGATCAAATTCCTCGAAAGAACACAGAATCGCAGCGAAACTAACGATCAAGATTGGGCGGGGGACGATGGCGGCTTTATCTATGCTCCTGACGGCGAGAGTAAAGCAGGAGAGCACCGATCCTATGCTAGCATGACCTATGCCGGATTGTTGAGTTTCATCTATGCCGAGGTTGACCGAGATGATCCCCGTGTGCAAGCCGCAGTAGACTGGATTACGAAACATTTCACGGTTGAAGAGAATTATGGCATGGAAATGCAAGGACTCTTCTACAATTACCACACGATGGCAAAGGCACTAAAGGCTTATGGTGAATCCACCATTGTCGATGCCAAAGGAGTTTCTCACGATTGGTACAGAGAACTCGCCGAAAAACTGATTGACGAACAAAAACCGGAAGGCTTTTGGGTCAATGAGAGCAGTCGTTGGATGGAACGCGATCCGGTGCTAGTCACTTCGTATGCGGTGATAGCCCTTGTAACGGCTTACTCCGAATAACCTGAATCAATCTTCATTACAGCCCGAGTGATATGCTCGGGCTTTTTTTTGCTCAATTCGCGTTTAATTGTAAAAGACGACTGCCGATCCATTCAGTCCAGAGTAAATTTATTTCACATCCCAACCAAGAATTGGTATAATATTTAGTAGAGACTGACGCCCGTTAGCCTTGACAGGTTGTAATAGCAGGAAAGATAATTTACCAACGGCACCACATGAGGGTACATACGTAACCCATAACATGCAAGGAGATAGTTATGTTCTTTGAACTTCGGCAGTATCGAATGAGACCCGGACAGGAGGAGAACTGGGTTAATTATATGGAGGAGGTGATTATCCCCTTTCAGATCTCGAAAGGGATGGTAATTTTGGGAGGCTTTGTCGGCGAGGAAGAAAAGGATCTGTACGTTTGGATTCGTCGATTTGAGAGCGAGGAACAGCGGGAGCAGTTGTATGAAGCGGTCTATGAAAGTGACACGTGGAAAAATGAGATCGCTCCCAAGATTCCTGATATGATGGATCGTTCGCAGATCAAAGTCACACGCCTTGAAGCGACACCTCGATCGGTTATCCAGTAGAGATACACCGATCCAAGCCTCTTAAGAGAACGGTTAAAATCGCTGCTATCATAGGAGGTAATTCTATAAGGCGTAGATGAAATGAGATTCCCACATTCGTTTTTTTGGGCAGGATTTAACTAACCCGATAAGGGAAAAGGAGAATTTTTCTATGGAAGCCTTAAAGCGAGTTATAGGTGTTGTTCTGATTCTGATCGCGGCAATAGTTGCCCTCCACACAGTTATCGAGCCGCTTTACCACACTTCTACCGATGCTCAACCTTACAGCAGTGCTTGGGATTGGATTAACTGGCTCTCTGTTATCTCGATAATACTGGGATTGATATTCAGCTACATTCGCATGAGCCGCGCCGGCGAGAGTGCGAGTGGACCAGAGTTCATAGCCGCCAACACACTATTCTACGGATTCCTGTTCACAGCCATACTCTTCTTTTGGAACTGGTTTGGCATTAGCGGTGCCGGACAAAATTTCACCGCCGTCAGTGCCGACGTTCGATCACTAGTATGGATTCTCTTTGACGCTTTATCCCCGTTATTGAGCGGTGCGTTAGGGGCTCACTTGCTGCGGTCTAGTACCAGCGAATAGCCCGTTTGTAACCCATCTTTAGGATAGCAGCGTTATACCTTCTGCGTCCGGACTACCGGGCGCAGAAGCCTTACAAAGCAGCTATTCATAGCCAATAAGACTCGTGCCATATTAGGAGAAATTAATGGCAATCAATGTCCGTCATCAAGAAAATGTTGTCATTTTGGAACTGAGCGGTAAGATTTTTGGAACCGCTGCACTTGAATTCAAAAGGGTATTTGATGAACAGATCGCTAGTTGTGCTAGCCCCCCCAAATTCTTGGTAGACTTTGCCAACGTCACCATCATGGGAAGTTCGGGACTCGGTGCCTTAACGGGGGCATACGTATCCGTCAATCAAAAAGGCGGGTTAGTTGCACTCATCAACGTCGGCACGAACATCCAGAACCTTATGATTCGGAGCAAACTGGTCGATCAATTTGAACCCTTTGATAGTGAAGAAGAAGCGATAGAAGCTCTGAATGCAGAGTGAAAGGGTCTCCTACTGCTACCTTACCCAGTGCCGATAGAGCGGTTTGACTTCCTCTGGTAGCACTTCGTAAATCGCAGGGGAAACCGCCGCAACCTCATTCTCTTTTCCACCCGTTTCGTCCACTATGCGCGCCCGTTCATCTGAGCCGGGCATTAATACATCGAGATTCAACCACCACGGCGCATAGCGCACTGCCAATCCGACGCGCGGTTGATCGGTTTTGTTGGGTGCGGTCGCATGCCATGTCCGACTGTCAAGTATCAACACACTTCCTGCAGCACCCGTCGCCTGCATCTCGGTAGGATAAGGCTCAAGGGGGTCAACACCGTTGTCTCCTGATGGATTGTTCGTTGATCGGTGGCTGCCCGGAACGACCAATGTGCCGCCGGTTTCATGTGTGAATGGCGAGAGCATCCACAACGTGGTCAGGTGTATGACCGCATCAGGATATGGGGCGGGTATATGTCCTGCGTTGTGTTGGTTAAAGGGCCAATCTGCGTGTAGCGCACCACGTACATTGCCCGGGTAGTTGATATGTGCCGTTGTAAAAGAGATACGCACATACGGTCCGAATAGTGCTTCGGCAATCCCCACTACTCGCTTATCAGCGAGGTAAGGTGCGAACGACTGATTGAATGCAAGCAAGCCCTTCCGAGTACCCACCCCTTCGACACCGGTATAAGTTCCGTGTGCCTCGACTGTGTTTTCAACGCTTTCGCGTATTGCACCCACCTTATCGTTGGGGATAACATCCTCAACCACACACCAACCGTTAATTTGCAGGTGCAACAGCGCTGATTCGACGGTCATAGCTGCCTTCTCACCGGTCATCCTCATGCCTCCTCTTTGCGCGCGGTAAAATTAATTCGATCGGAGTGTCGATTCCACCGGCTAAATGTGTACATATCATATGCACTGAGCATTCTGTATCCGGTCTGTTTCAACAACTTTTTGACGGTGTTGACCTCAAAGATTTTCTGGATGTGAACCTCTTCAAAACGGTGAAATAGTTCCCCTTCACGGAGAAAAAAGGTGAGCGCTGTCCGGCAAATCTTATCGTGGTAAGTATACATGTTTTTCCACGAATAGGAGTAGTCGGGATGGTTCTCTGCAAATGTCTGCCCATGGAAGTGCTGAACGATATTCCGCTCAGTAGTAACGTCAAAGATGAACAGCCCGGACGGGACTAAATGCTTTGAAACTGCTCGGAAAACCGCTTCAAGTTCGGTTTCATTAACAGCATAGTTGATGCTATCGTAGATGCAAAGTACCGCATCAAACCGCTCCTGAAGGTCGAAATCACGCATATCCCCACGAATAAATGGGATATCTAGCCCACGCTCCGCCGCCTTTTGACGCGCAACGGCCAGCATTCCCTCGGCGCGGTCTAAGCCGCATATTTCGTAGCCCCGCTCCTCCATCAGCACTGTTAACGCCCCGGTACCGCAGGCAACCTCTAAAATTTTTCGCGGCTCCGATTTATAGTGCTTGAAGAGGTCCTCAATATAGTTTGCCCAACGAACATAGTTAACATTCGCCATCATGCGGTCGTAGGGATACGCAAATTTTTCGTAAGGATCTATTAATTCTTTCATCCGCTACTATCCCTTTCCTCTGTATCCCACAGCTGCATCCGTCATTTTCAGTAGCGTATTAATCTCTTCCGCACTCCACAATCCATCTTCGTTCGCCTTCGAGGCATAATCTATCGCAATTCTGACTTTCCTCAAGCGCACCTGTCCCCGTAAATAACTCAACGGCATAGCCTGCATCGCTTGTTCAACCCGATCGAACGTCGCCTTGATTGCCTCAGCATCAACACCGTCAGGTGCTTGTTGTATCAGTTGAGTCTTCATAAGATCTGCAGCAAAACTGAATAGCCCTGTTATCAAATACCACTGCAAAAAAAAGAAGATAAGCAGAAGCACGAGGAGGACAGCGAGCACTTTGGTGATAAGTGGTATTCGTTTGCGCGATGTTCCCTGAACCGAATCGGTCGAATTGGTTGCCATGTTTCCCTCTCTAATATTGATAACTTAGCACTCACAAAATCAAGATTATTTCTGCGACATAATAGCACCAGCGGTCTAGCTTGTCAACCGAAAATTTCCGTTGCCTTTTTCGTCATGTATGTTACAATCTTTTTGGCTGAGGACAAAACAAGATCGGCACAAAAATCCGATAAATCCAAAAAGACACAACTCAAACATTAGCAGACTAAGCAAGGAGTGACACTATGGTAGATTTTCCAATTGTCGATACACACATTCATCTCTGGGATCCGAGTGTTCTGAGATACCCGTGGCTTGAAGATGTTCCATTTTTGAACAAACCCTACTTGCTAGAGGATTACCGAAAGGCTTGCGGGACGGTCGATGTTGGAACGATGATTTTTGTGCAATGCGATCCCCATCCCGACGAAAACCTGAAAGAGGCAGATTGGATTACATCGTTGTCGAAAGCGGATCCTAGGATCCGGGGGATTGTGGCAGGAGCACCACTTGAGAAAGGGGACGGTGCGAAACCACTTCTTGAGCGACTGTCTGAAAACCCGATGGTCAAAGGGATCCGTCGTTTGATTCAATCGGAAAGCCTCGAATTCTGTGTGCAGCCCAATTTTATCAGAGGTGTCCAGTCGCTTGAGGAATTCGGGTTGAGTTTTGATATCTGTATTTACCATCCGCACCTTGCCAATACCCTCCAGTTCGTCAAGCAGTGTCCGAACATTCAGTTTATATTAGATCATATCGGCAAACCGAACATTAAGGATCAACTCTTTGAACCGTGGAAACGGGAGATTAAAGAGCTATCTGAATTCCCGAACGTTTCTTGCAAGGTCTCCGGTCTCGTGACCGAAGCCGATTTTGAGACATGGACACGAGAAGATCTGAAGCCTTACATAGATCACGTCATAGAGTGCTTCGGTTTTGATCGTGTGATTTACGGCAGTGATTGGCCCGTCGCAGCGCAGGCGACCGAATATCCAAGATGGGTTGAGACCTTGGAGTGGGCGGTCAGCGGTTGTTCGGCTGATGAAATAAGAAAATTGTTCTGTGACAACGCGCTTCAATTTTACAGGGTTTCAGCTGATTGATTCGTAATATAGGATGATAAGCAATATGAAAAAGGAGGCAAAATCATGGGGACAACGCATTCCTTTAAGGCAAGTTATTTACACGCTATGACGCGAGAAGTGTTTATAGCGGTAGATACACCCCGTCATATAGCGGAAAATGTAGCGGAGATTTTGGTGAATGCAAACCTTGCCGGACACGACTCGCACGGCGTGATTCGTATTCCTAGCTACCTGCAAGGTATCGCAGACGGCAGAACGCAACCTGCCGCTGAACCAAATTTTATCGATGAAACTACTAATACCCTGCGCGTTGATGGCGGAAGCGGTTTCGGGCACCATACCGCGCGAATAGCGATGGAACGGGCAATCGAGAAGGCGCGAGAAGCTGACAACTGTAGTGTGACTCTCGTACACACCGGGCATATCGGTCGGCTTGGTGAATATGCAGAGCAAGCCGCGCGGGCGGGGTGTATTGGTATCACCACTAACGGCAACGGTGTGAAGGATGGCGGGAACATCGTCCCCTTTGGCGGTGCTAGCGGGGCACTTGGCACCAATCCCATTTCCGTTGGCGTCCCTACCGGCGATGATGCGCCATTTGTCATTGACTTTGCCACAAGTATGATCGCCGGTGGTAAGATTATGTTTGCCCAAAGCCGAGGTGTTGATCTGCCCGAAGGCTGTATTGTGGACAAAGACGGTAACCCCAGCGTCAAAACAGCGGATTTCTATGACGGTGGATTTTTGCTGCCGTTTGGCAAACACAAAGGCTACGCGTTCTCCCTGCTGATGTGTCTGCTCGGTGGATTGAGCGGGAATTTCGAGGTTGGACGCGGCGCGATGGGGGGACAGTTTATGCAGGTGTTGAATGTCAACGCATTTACCCCGTTGGAGACGTACCAACAAGGTGTGCGTGCGTTTCTCGACGGCATTAAGTCAATATCACCCGCGCCCGGGTTTGATGAGGTGTTGGTTCCCGGCGATTATGAGCACCGTTCTCGCGTCCAGCGTCTAGCACACGGCGTCGATGTGCCGGATACGACTTATCAGCAGATCTTGGAGTGGGCGGAGAGATTGAACATTTCCTTGAGTGAGGAGATAGTTGAACCCGCCGATGTGGAGCGATACCGGTAAAAAAGCGTAGAACGCGAAACGTGACGCGTGAGATCCTGCAAGTTCCGATTTTATCGGAATGCTCCCCGATAGATCGGGGATTTATCGGGGAGGAGCGGATTGGCGATACCTCCAATTCTCGCCCTCCAGAGGTGTGTAATGTGTCCAGCAAAGCATACCTCAACCAAATACACTAAAGCCCCAACGGGACGATGGCAGCTTGCGTTAAAATCATCGCCTTACGCCCTCAATGAAATCGAGGTCATAAAAATCTCGGAGGAACTGTATTTTAACAGGCGAAGTTACAGAAAGTAATATATCACTAGGACTTACGCACTTCGATTGTAGTTGCCCGATGAATCGGGCGTTGGGAACGGTGTCCAGCGGCGATGAATTGACGAACTATAGGGCTCTAACCGTTTAGCTGCGTAAGTCCTAATATTACATCAAACAACACCCCAATTTCCGATAAGTAGCGATTTAGCTTAGCTGCACCCAGATAACTACCTATCAGAAACTGGGGTATTTTTTTAGTTTTTTGTGTATCTTTTTCTAATATAGGGCGTATTATCGTAGGGAAGTTATACTAGGTAAGGATAGATAAAGTCATTTGTCGATAAAGGAAAGAGCTTCAGAGATTGGGCAACGCAAAGGTGTACTAGATTCCGTTTTGACTTAATGCATTAGTGTCAACGCCAACGTCACCGTAGCGGCTGCACCGGCAGATGAAAGGCAGTGTAACGAAGAATGAAAATATCAAGAATTGTTCTATCCTTAATAGTATTATCAATGTTGTGGTGCGCGGACGTAGTTGCACACAACGATGGCAACCCTTTAAGACATTTTGAGCCCTGCACAGATAATGATCCCTCCGTGGACAACGAGCAAGACAAACAGGATTGTATTGATGATGACTATCTGGGTGGACACGGACATGTTAGTGAAACACACGATGGGACAGTAGACGGGGATGCAAACAGCTGGGGATACTGGACTTGTGGGGGGTATGCTGCAGCCACGGGAACTAGTGATGCAAACTGTCCGGATCCCACCGATGATTCGGGAAACAACGATGACAGCACTACACCGCCACCACCACCTCCATCCTTATCTCCACCACCCTTATCTCCACCTCCACCCTTATCTCCACCACCGGCAGAAGCTACGAGCTTGGTGAAAATCTCAGGCGATGATCAAGAGGGGTTAATCAACACTGAACTGACAAACCCATTCATCGTTGAAGTACGAGATCAGAATAACCATCTGTTTGGAGGGGCTACCGTAACGTTTGCCATAACCGCTGGTGGCGGAAGCCTGAGCACCACAACAACCGCGACCAACACGAGTGGTAGAGCAGCGAGTACGCTGACGCTGGGTCCAAATCTGGGGACGACCACTGTCTCTGTGTCTCTTGTAGGAACTCAGGAGACGGAGACCTTTAGCGTCGAAGCAGTGGAAACCCTAACGCCCGGTGATAACAATAACGACGGAAATCCTGGCCCAACTCCAGATAACAGTGGAAATAATGGAGGAAATAACGAGGGCAACAACAACGGTAAGAATAACAACGGAGGGAACAACGACGATAACAATAACAGCGGCGGGAACAATCAGAAATCGAACATACCCCAAAGAAGCGAATCTGAGCCTGTCGCAACAAGTTTTTATGAGTTTGAGCTAGATCTCTATGCCGGCTGGAATTTTGTTCACATTCCCCTTGAGGTCACGCAGGTGAATGGGGAATCTATGAGCATTGAAACGGTAGGCAATCTGTTCCAAGTCCTCATGCCTGCCCACATGTATATCTACGATGGCAACCGTTGGATAGAGATTTTTAGCGATTCAGAGCAAGCACTTAGTACGAATCAAGGTGTAGTCGTGTACATGAACGCGCCGCTAACCGTTAGTCTAGTCGGTTTACCTCTGTCGCCGACCTTCTCCCTACAGCGTGGCTTGACCTTCGTCGGTATACCCCGTCAGTCTTCTGATTTACCAAAGGTCAGCGATTTCCTGACATTCTATCCGAAGATCTGCGTGGTGTTTCTTGCCTCCGAAGGGGTATTATATCTTGTTGGACGGGCGGGGGATTCAGGCGATATTAAGATTACAGGGGGGCAAGCTTTTGGGATTATATCGCTGAGTCAATACTTGACCGGCTTCTATGGCAAATCGTGGGGAACAAAGCAATTTGAATGAGTATTTACCGCCCCATGGGCACCCTAATTGACTAACTTACGCTGACGAGTATTACTGGTTCGTAATAGCGATGCAACCATTATCATTCGTAGGGAACAACGATAGTTATTCCCTACACACAGAAGCCCTCGACTAGCGATAATCTTCTGCTGCGTCCTCAGGCGCATATCCAACCACCTCACGGGCATGTGAAATATCACGATAAGCCCACTTGTTATCCGACACGACCTCGAAAATATCGAATTTCACGCTGTCAGGTGCTTCAATGCACTTTTCGATCATCTGTGCAACGTCCCGTTGACTACACCAGACAGAAAAACCACGAGTGTCTGTCGGACGGTTTTCATGGGTGACCGCACCGATGCGTAGACTGATTATCGAGATGTCACAAGTATCCGTAAAATGCCTCGCCAACGCTTCGCCAAAAACCTTGGAACATCCGTAGAGTCCCCCAGGCCACGTCGGCGTTTCGTGATCTACCTTTTTCCAAATCTCAGGGACCTCATCATAACGTCCTGCAACAATTGCGTTGTAGGGAAACACGCGATCCCAATTTCGGACGGTTGCTCCGCTGCTAGCGAACACTATTCGCTTAACACCCGCCTGTCGTGATGCCTCAAAAACGTTGTAGCACCCTATAATATTTGCGCTCAACAATTCTTCCCATGTCATGCCCGACGGTTGCGCCATCGCAGCTAGATGCACAACCACATCAATCCCCTCGAAAGCAGGTCGAATGGCGTCCAAGTCAGCGATATCCGCTTGATGGCATTCAATTCCTTCTACTGGGCGACGATTCAGGGCGCTCAAGATACATTTGCCCTCTAGACGTTCCCGCACGAGACCGCCAATTAATCCACTCATCCCGGTAACGAGTACCTTCTTTTGTGCCACGGTTTTCCTCCATTTTCACGTTATATTTTTGATAAAAATAAATGTCTCCCCAATCAATCACGATTGATCTCTGCCAGTTTGTTCGATTATACATTACCCTTAACAAGATGTCAAACTTCTGAATTTCTGAGTAGGAGTATTTAGAAAGGCATCGGGATTTGGAAATCCCTCCTACAGAAGAATTATAGTGGACTATAGAAATAAGTAGACATTAATAGTAGTAGGCACACTCCGTGTGCCGTAACTCGGCGAGCTTGGTTCGTAACTTGGTTCGCTCATCATGTCTAAGTAATTCTAAAATCTACCATAAATGCCCCTATCACCCAAGCATTCAATGTTTACAGTTTGGAAGAAGCGTGATACAATCAACCCGCCTCAACAAAGGCAGTGTGGATCTCACCAGTTTATCAGAGGCACAAGCAAGCAGAGACAGTGGAGGATAAAAATGGTTACCGAAGAACAAGCAAAATTTTTCGATGAGAACGGCTATCTTAGATACGGAAAGGTTTTAGAACAGAGCGACGTCAAAGCACTTATTGATGGGTTGGATCGGATTGTTGATATTGAATTAGCGGGTGGCGATGATTCATCCCCCGAGTTCAGCGTAGGTCACCGCCGTAAAATTAGAAATACCGAGGATGAGCCACGAGTCCTCACTCAGTACGTCAACATGTGGAAGCGAGATAAAGAGTACGACAAAACAGTGCGGCATCCGTTGATCACCGGAATCGCTAAGACGCTTTTGAAGACACCGGAGGTGCGTCTGTGGCATGATCACATCATCTCCAAACCGCCACAGGACAATGGTCACTTTAGGGTTCACCAAGATTTCTACGGCTGGCCCCTTTCCGCACCGCGAATCCTTAGCTGCTGGCTTGCTCTTGATGACGCCACTGTTGAGAACGGTTGTATGCACGTGGTTCCCGGGAGCCACCGAGATCCTCGCTACTCCCCTGAAGCGAAAAAGAAAGAGGAGGAGGCATCGGCAAAAGATCCGACCCTCAAGACCGAGCGAGCAAAAATGGAGGAACAGCCCGCCAGCTTCGGAGTGCCTGTCGAACTTTCAACAGGTGAATGTATGTTCCACCACTGTCTGAATTTCCATGCAACCCCACAGAACACAACCAATCGGCAACGTCGCGCGTTTGTGATAATTTACTATGCCCAAGGGGTCTGTTTCAACGATGCACAAGCCGGGCACCATTGCCTGATCCCAACTATCGAAGTCAACAGTGGCGAACCCCTCGTTGGCAGTGGGTTTCCAGCCGTGAGTTAATCGGTATTCTGAACTAGTAGTAAGCAATATTGAATAATAAACTTTCGATTCTCTGTAGGTGTCGAACCCGTAGGGGCGGGGTTTCCCCGCTCGCCATCAATGTAAAATGTGCATATTTAATATTGAAACTTGCTTATCTATGGTGAATTAGAAAAATAAGTAGACATTTGCCAATAACTCCAACCCTCGCGAAGTTTCAAAAGTCCCCCTGATAAGGGGGATTTAGGGGGTTAGCTGTCCATTGGGAGTGTCTCAGTAATTCTCAAATCTACCATAAATTGGATCGGAACGTGTAAAGGAGGCGTCCATGCTAAATCGTCAAGGGCTAATTCCCCTACGGGAGCGCCAGCGACTCATTGCGACCTACGATGCCGGGGAAACCCCCTGTAGCCCTGAGCAGGCGGAACGGCAAATTCGCTCTCTTGTTCAGTGCTTTGAGGGATCGCACGTAGGAATCCTGCAGCGGTGCCTCGGTGTGGTTAGATCTTTTCAGAAATCCGATGTCCTTGAGATGTGGGAAACGCAGCAGGATTGGGTTGAGGCGGGTATGGATCCCATGGCTGTCTTTGTTGATGAGTGTCACCGCTGCGGCATCCAAGCTTGGGGCAGTCGTCGGATGAACGATGGTCATCATACCTATAGGATACTCGAATTTGAAAGATATCAAACCAAGTTCTACAGGGAGAACCCACAACTAAGACTAAAAGTGAAGCGCGACGCCCAGGTGTCTCCGACCTACGATTGGAGTAACCCGGAGATTGCCATACAAAATCTGGCATTCTTGCGCGAGGTTGCAGAAAATTACGATATTGATGGGCTTGATCTCGACTATACCCGTATCGCGCCATACTTCAATCCGGGGGAAGAGGCACAAGGACGCGAGATTATGAACCAACATGTGCGGGATGTCCGCGCGATGCTGAACGAGGTGGGTGAAAAGAAGGACAAATATCTTGGTCTATCGGCGCAGTTATACACACGGGACTCGATCTGGAAGGAGAAAGGACTGGCATTGACTCCTGAGGCAGGAAGGGCGGAGGTGCACGAAAGCTCCGAAGACGATATCGAATGCCATTTTGCCGAGGGACTGGATATACGCACTTGGATTCAAGAAGATTTGCTAGACGTGCTAATCGCGCACTGTCGCACAATCAGCCTCTACGAGATGGACGTCTCAGCGTGGCAGAGAGCAGTTGAGGGAACACGTTGCCGTCTCGTAGCGGGAGCGGGCAAACCCGGCTTCCTCAAGTTCCGCCGAGGTGGATTGATAAACGGTTACCCCGCACATCTAACGCAGCACCTCGAGCACCGGGGGATTGCCCACCGGCTCTATGAACAGGGAGTAGACGGCATCTTCTTCTACGATTACGTGATTCGCTTCTTTGACCTACAGTGGGAAGTTTACCGGGAACTAGGCGATCCAGAACGCCTCCGCTATGCCAACAAGGTCTATATCTATCAGCTAGCTTTACCACTGACGCTAGGATACCATAGCGACGGCGGCAAAACTGAGATGGAGATTGACGTTCCTGACGATCTTGGGGCTACAGTTCCTGGAGGTCAGCCGGTGCGTGCTAGGCTGCTTCTCAACATCACGGAACTAATGACACCGAACGATATTGAGTTGCACATCAATGGTCAGGAGGTCGCTGTTGTCCCCGAACACTCCATCACAACACCCCTTACAATCACAGACCACCCGGAGGACAAACCCAGCTGTCACCTAGAGGCAGCGATCACGCCGGAACTGTTGAAAAAAGGACGCAACACGCTGACTTTCACACTCAAGCCTGCTAGCAAGAAGCCTCCGGGGGTTGTGCCTCAGTCGAGCGAGGTTCGGAAGGTGAACCTTGAACTTGTGTACCGGGATGAAACCTACCCCTACTGGCTCGCACTACAGCTCGACCGGAATCTCTAAGCACGGCATAAAAAAACGCCCTGATTCAACCATCATGACTTGGATCGCTCCAAAGTCAGACGAGTTGCGACATCAAGGCGTTTTCTTAAAGTATTTCGTCGAGATATGAATCTCAATCTACTTCATTAGAACGTTTGCGTCAAGCGCACCAGAGACAAACGACCAATTTCTGGGGCACCGATAAACGGCTGATACATGGTATTTAACAGATTTTGGACTGTCAGGGACACGCGGGGTCTCGTCGCGAACGGTATGTCATAGCCTAGGTTTAAGTCAATCGTAGAATACGGTTCGACCTCACCGATGTAAACCCCCGAATTCACAGGGAAGCCAGCCACATAATTCATCCGGACCCCCGCCCCCAATCCTAGATTGGCGTTGATATATTGAACGTTTACCCCGAACTTATTCTTAGGCGCGTTCAGGGCGATGTCGTTGAGCTCGTTCTCGAATAAGTCCTTGCTGACAAACGAGTAATTCCCGCCGATACTCAAACTCGGGTTGAGGTAATAGGTCAAGCTGCAATCCAGTCCGTTGAGTGAGATGTCACCGTAGTTGCGATAGGTCAACAGGACCGCGTTGGGATCTGACGCCTCTTCGGGTGTCACCGTGCCAAAAGGAATGAAAGCGGGACCGTTGTTCTCGGTGCCAGCCACGAACAACTTTGTCAACTCGTCAACAGCCGTACCGTTTCCGTTACCCCCCTGAGCAGGCGCATCAAACGCAAGCAATGCCTGATTGAGCGTAGCATTCTTGGGATCGCTTAACGCCGCCGTGAAGTGCTGTCCGAGGAAGGCACTTAATGTCTCCGCATCCAGGAACACATTCGGCGTTTCAACGACCAAGGGACCGACGAAATCCTTAATCCTTGTGTGATAGACATCGGCGGAAAAAGCCAATTTGTTCATAAGAATCCCTTTGTAACCGACTTCATACGTTTGTGTTATCGTCGGCTTAAGCGGGTCAACATTATTGACATCTGCAACATCGGCAAACTCGGCTGTCTCTGGATTAACGCTACGTAGGACATTTTTCACTCCATCTACCTGTTCAGGGACCAGATTAGCAAACCCAGTCAGAATTTCTTCCTCCGTCGATGCTGCAAGGGAGGCTGCAAGACCCTGTACCACCTCCGGCGGCAGCACTTGAAGCACTTGTGGCACTATCTGCTGAAGCTGTTCGGGTGGAATTGCCGCAAGCGCACCCGGTTGCAGCAATGGAGCGAATTCAGGCGGCAACCCTTGCAGCACTTGTGGTGGGAGCGTTGCAATCGCTTGTGCTGCCACTCCCTGAAGTGTCTCCGGGGGCAGCCCTGCGATAACCTGAGGCAATGCCTGGGGGGTGAAGGTTTGCTGTATAGTTTGCTTCACTGCAGCTTCAAAAACTGGCTGCACGCCAGCCATGACAGCTCCTCGCCCGATGCCCCACATGAGGTTGGTAGCAATCGGGTCATCAAGGGGAAGGGGGGTCTCTGCTGGCAGCTCTGCCACCGGTGAGAATGGTGAGCGAAACAGTGGACGACCAGCTGCATCCCTTTTGAAGGTCAATCCTGTGTCACTGCCGGGACCCTGTGCCCGTATATCAATATTAGGGCTGTACCCTAATATTGGTTCAAAATTGCTGCCTAACCCGTACGCGTCCGGAACTGCTAGCCGGTCAAGGAACAAGTTGGAGGTGCTGGGCGTACTGAAGGCACGGTTATAGGTGAGCCTCAAGTTATGGTCGTCGTTCGGTTGGAAGGCAAGCGCGGCACGTGGTGAAAGAACCGGATCGTTAAGGTGGTTGTGACTGTCAGCCCGTCCGGCGAGGATGAATTTTAACTGCGAAGTGAGTTTGGTTTCCGACTGCAAGTACGCACCAATTTCAGTGATGTTGTCGTTGTCCTCATTGCGACCATTGATTGTCCCCTCAGTATCGGGGCGGGTCAGCAACAGGTCGAGACCGTAGGTAAAGCGTTGACGCTCTCCGAGGCTGTAACCGTGTTGAATCTGCCCGACGTACAAGTCGGACTTATCTACGACTGGCAAGCCATCCCGCAAGGTATAGGTATCCTTGGCATCGCTACTATTCACAAAGAATTGCGCGAAAAGGTCTTTGTAAATGAATCGCGTTTGGCCGTACATGTAACGCCAGTTTTTAGCTTGACCGGCTCCGAGACCCGTCAGTTCCGTACCGGTGGTTTGCGTGCCGCCGAAGGCAAAAATCGCCATCAGATCATCATTGGGCTTATAATCCACACGAGCTTCGCCGCCCGCTCTGTATGTATCAAAGATCGGTTCCCCTGGCCCTTCAAGGTCTTCTTTTGACCGCCCCTCTTCCCAATCGTTTCCTCGGAAACCGTTGACCGAAAGTTTATAGCCGAGCGTTTCATTGATAACGCCAGCATGTCGAAGTGATCCGAGCATCATACTCCGCTCACCGCCGCCGATGCTGACCGTTGTTCCTTGCGAGTTGAACGGCGAGCGGGTGAGGATGTGCATGACGCCGTTGGCACTGTTTGGACCGTACAACGCTGAACCGGGACCCGAAACCACTTCAATCTGTTCAATATCCTCGCTTGAGGTCGGGATGAGGGTGTAGGCATTGAGCCGCAGCGAGGGAACACGAGCAATGCGGTTGTCAACGAGCGACAGCAATGTGCCCGAAAAAACGTTGTTGAAACCGCGGACAACAACCTGGGCCGAACCCAACCCGGTATTTACAACATCCACCCCACGCACCGATTTCAAGTGTTCGGTAACACTTGGTGCAACACGGTCTTTGATTTGCGAAGCACTAACAAGGGCGACCGATGCCGGGGCTTCAAGCACCTTTTCCCGACGACGTGATGCCGAAACGGAAACTTGATCCAACTCAATAATCTCTGAGGAGAGTGCAATCTCTACCGATGTGGTTCCGTCAGCGACCAGTTCGACGTTTGCCATCATTTTATCGGTATAACCGGGTGCAGATGCGGCTATTGTGTAGACACCAGCAGCCAGATCGGCAATTTCAAGTATACCGGAGGCATCGCTAACACCTTCATTGGAAACGCCTGCTTGGGACACGACGGTAACGGAGATGCCATCTAGTTTTTCGCCGGTTTGGGCATCTGTCACCGTAACATTCAAGGTGGCGGCCTGCACCGACACCGCAGCGACACTCAAAACAGCGACTAAAGCTAATAACAAGACATGGTGTTGCTTCAGTTGTTTCACTATATTACCTCCCTGATTCGGGTAATGGTTGGTAGCTGCCTTTATAAGCAGCAAATCACAAGCTAACTGATTAACGTCATTAATAGATAAGGACCTAATACTCCCATTCCCACTAACATGGCAAATCGGGTTACATAACCTATACTATACACAACATACAAGTATATGATTTATATTATACACAATATATTCGTTGTTTGCCAACATTTAGGGATATTCGTTAAGCGGAAAAGTATATTTTTTTCAGAAAAAAGATGTTCCCAAGTTTTTCCTTGTCAATTTCCGCAATAAAAGTTCCTTGTCTCAAGGCAGAAACGGCTACACGTCGGACTATTTGGATTGTTCTCTGATAGCTTTGCTCCAGACAAGCTGAAGACAATTCTCACCGGGTTACGATCCGCCCTGCTCACGTGATACTAAGTACCTCCGCCGCAACTAACGCCTCCAATCGCCAGTCGCTCAATATTTGCTCCGCGACAACCGTTGTCATAATCGCTCCCGTCTGTTTCGCAGCCAGATGCCAACTTTCCTGATGACGGGTAAGCGCATCACGATACCGTTTTTCGGCGACAGGATCTAAGAAGATTTCTTGCACCGCTTCCGTCTCTGAATCAATGAGTCGGATGTTACCACGTTCGGTGGGATTCACGTCAACCTCCGCCAAGACCTGCACCACAACGACTGCCGTCGCCCGCTCAGCAAATTGAGCCAACACCGTCAATGGATCCCCGGGCCAGAGCAGATCGCTGAGCAGGACGCGCAACCCAAACGGACGCCAAGAGGGTGGAAGCTTGGCAAAAGAGGTTGAAAGGTCTCCTCGGTACGCAAAATCAATCTCGTCCCAAATTGACGGACGATCTGTACCATTGCCCACTTGCCGACAACCATCACCCGCGACCCAAGCGGTGTGAGCGTATCCGACATTTGATGCGGCAGTCGCAAAGACTGCCGCTAACCCGAGCGTCGCTTGTGCCTTGGGGCTATCTTCGAGTGCCATGGAGCATGAACCGTCGATGACGACATCCAGATGCGGACTGACTTCGTCCCGGTATAATTTGACGGTTAATTTATCGCTCCGCGCGAAACCACTCCAGTCAATTCGACGCAGGTCGTCACCCGGTTGATATTCGCGGTGATCGATGAATTCCAGTGAACTCCCGGGACGCTTCCCCATTTGACTACCGGCGATCCCGAAGGGGACATTGCGCGGTGCTGTCAAGGCGTATTGCGCCCCTGCACGTTCACCATCTATGAGATATTGGCGATAAGCTTCATTCATGCAGTATTGATACTCCCTTTACTTTCGATGACAACTAGAAAGGTTCAAATGCACCCTACCTCTCGCGTCCCATCCGTCCACTGGCGCGCCTTCGTGCCTGACTTAAAGCGTCAAGCATTCCATCCCGGTCGGAAGGCACCTCGGGGTTTTCTGGTTCTTCCGGTGTGGACGGTTCCATCTCCTCGTCGGAAGGTGGCACGGCAACCTGAGCCACTCTGCGCTCTTTCCTCGGTATGCGCTGCGATACTATTTCCACAAACCGCTGCCCATGTTTCATGGATAGCAACCCCGTGCGGCGCTCCAAGATTTCGAGAAGTAGCAGAAGGAGCGCAGCAATCAATAACCACGGTTGGAGTGATATCAGTCGAGACTGTCGTGGCAAGTCCTCCCAGATTTCCCCCAGATTAATCCGTTGCTTCCCATTGGTTGCTTTCGCAAGTTGTTCCATCGTCGCAAGCCCCGATTCTGTGTGGGCGGGCTTGAATTCTGGTGAATACGGCAGACAGACGGGGGGCAGCGATATATTTCCGCCCCCCGGTATCTCCACTGTTGTCAACACCGTTTCGCTGCCGTGGATTGGGATGTCAACAGCGAGGGTATCAGCAGATGTCCAAGATAGTTTGGTGTCATCGACAGACGGCGTTTCTCCAACAACACCACGGAGTACCTTCACAGTGGGCAGCTCTCTAAAAACCTCTCCCTCTCGTTCTGGATCGAGATGCAGTTGCACCACATTGATCCCATCTCGGACTGTCTGCGTCAGCAACATCTCACCGGGAAGATTACCGGTATCGCCCGCAGCCCAGCGCACGAGGCTCGTGAGAAAATTGCCAATCTCCTTCCAACCCGCAATCGGACCCGTATGCGCCCCATCCGCTTCACCCGTATAGCAGAGGACTCGTCCGATCCCCGCTTGCCACGCCGCCACAACGGGTGCTTTGTATTCATCTACTGTCACGGCGGCGAGGTTTGCATCGGGTCGGAGGTAGCAGAGATTGTAGCCACCTATCGGAGACGGTATCTGATAACCCCTGCCTGTCAGCGAGACTATGCCGCCCGTCGCCCGAACTGTGGTTGGCTCATCAATAAATGTGCTACGTGCTACAACGAAGGTATCCTGGGCAAACAGACGTGGCAGCTCTTCGGCATTTTCGGTAAAAAATATGCGTCCGTTGCCACGGTAAGCGATGTCCCGCAGCAGTTCGGCATCAACGTCGCTGGGTGTGCCCAATCCAACAACACTGACACTGATGTTGGCTTTTCGGCATTCCTCAAGCAGCTCACGGTATCGTCCGGGTTCCTCTGAGTCGGCAGCGTCTGCAAAGAGAATCATGTGACGGGTGCCGGCTTGAGCATTCAGGAGCATCTTGGCTGCAGTTGAAAGTGCTTCGTAAACGAAGATCCCACCACCCCGCGAATCGATTCTTAGGATGTCGCTCCGGACATGCGATCGATTTTCGACCGGTGCGAGGTCTGCGATGATGTGAGGTGAACTATCGACTGCAACCACACCAAATTCATCCATCGGCGAGAGCATATCAAATACCTCCGCCGTGGCGAGGTTTGCAAGCTGCATCTTTGTTCTTCCGCCACCTACAGGCATTGACATACTGCCAGACCTGTCCATCGCAACCACGATAGCAAGCGATAGCTTCCGGTGTTCTCGCCGTAACTCCATCAAGACCGGCATAATCGGTTCAAGCGGCGAACGGAAATAGCCGCCCGGCCCGTAGGCATGTTTTCCACCTGTCATCATGAACCCCGCCCCGGTTTCTCTCACCCAAAAGGCGAGGTTCTCCATACCCCAGAGTCCAATCTCATCTGCCAGCACATCCTCAATTAGCGCAGCAGAATATCCCGACAACTCATCAAGCGACCAACGGTATGCCGACGGGGGACCGGTCTTCACATCTAATCCCCCCGCTTGTAATAGACGCGCGAGCCCGGAATCGGAAGCATTAGTAACGTGCAGAATCGGACGAAATCCCTCAATACCCACTAGAATCTTGGCACTGTTATTCTCTGGCACCGGATCGGTCTCAGGTCCCACTATCCGCACGGTATACTGATGTGTTCCCGGTCGTATCGCCTTGTCTCGAAAAACGAGACGACTCAACCCGGACGACATTTTTCGTGTGCCAGCCGCCAAGCGTTGGTTTCCGCGTAGCAGTTCAAATGAGATTTCGCTTGGAACCGGCGCGTGTATCCATGCAGCAAGCATAAAGGATTCGCCGGGGTTGACCGTCTCCGGCGCGTCTATGTGGGAAATAGCAACATCATTTGTGGAAGCTCGCTGCATGAGGCGGTAATCGAGGGGAAGCCCCCGCGCTGCAGCTTGAGCCGCTATCCCCGATGGGTCTTTGCCCGTCCATCTCCCATCAGAGAGTAGAAGCACCCTACCGGGCACCTCCTGTGGGATAAGTGCCATCGCTTTCTCAATGGCGCCATTCAGGTCGGAAGCGTCACCATAAACTTCGTTGACGAATCCGGTGAATTTGCCACTTTGGGGGGACTGTTCAACGGCAGCATCCCTGCCAAAGGAGACGACAGCAAGGTTAGAATCGCGTCCCATGGCACCTTGAATTAGGTCAATAGCCTCTTTCTGCTTTTCCTCGCTGTCAGGAGGCATCGACTGACTTCTGTCCGCCACGACGACAACCGTACCCGCCCGGCTCGGCAATTTCACAGCCAACCCGCACATCGCTAGCAAGATAAGGGCTAATATCACTATACGGAGCCCCTCCAAGAGACGGGAAGGCAGTTTCCACACACGCAGGGATATAATCAACGGAATGAGCAGTAGCAGCCAGATTGGATGGAGGAGTGTCATGGTGGGTATGATTTGATTTTGAGAGATATAAAAAAAGAAACCGAGTTTTTCCAAAAAACTCGGTTTCTCGACAATGAATGGGCAAAAAGCAGGAAATCACTCAGATGAAGGAATTCAAAGAGTCAATAAAGATTTATGCTTCCGGTGGCGTTAGCATTGCGGCAATACCTTCCGGCAATTTCAGATCATTGCTCTCTTCAAAGTCCGGCACACTTTCGTAGTCGTTATGAAACACCTCGACGATATTTACCCCCAAGACCTTAGCAATGGTCAACTCTAACTTAGCTTTCTCCCATTCCCCCGAGAGTAACCATACCTCACCACGATTGTAATAAGCTTCGGCATAATCAGATTTTAGTTCTATCGCCTTGTCATACTCTTTGATGGCACGGTCAAAATCATCTTTGATGCTGTAAGCAATACCACGACCACAATAGGCTTCGGCATAATCAGATTTTAGTTCTATCGCCTTGTCATACTCTTTGATGGCACGGTCAACTTCGCTTAGTTCATTGTAAGCCACACCACGGCCGCAATACGCTTCGGCCAAGTGAGGGTTCAATTCTATCACTTTATTATAGTCTGCAATGGCGCAGTCAAACTCGCTTTTAGTGCCGTAAGCAATACCACGGTTGTAATACGCCTCAACAAAATCAGATTTTAGTTCTATCGCCTTATTATAGTCTTGAATGGCAAGTTCAACCTCACTTTTTTTTCGATAAGCAGCCCCCCTATTACTGTAAGGATCTGCATAATCAGGTTTCAGTTCTATCGCCTTATTATAGTCTTGAATGGCAAGTTCAACCTCGTCTTTGCTGCTATAAACAAGACCACGATTGTTATAAGCTATGGGATTATTGGGATTCAATTGTATTCCTTTGGTATAGTCTTCAATAGCACGGTCAGCCTCGCCTTTGCTGTTGTAAGTAACAGCACGATTGTAATAGGCGTTGGCATAATCGGGATTCAGACCTATAACTTTGCTAAAATCCTCAATAGCACGGTCAATTTCGCCTTTGCTGTTGTAAGTGACAGCACGATTGTAATAGGCATTGGCATAATCGGGATTCAGGTCTATCGCTTTATTAAAGTCTTCAACGGCACGGTCATAATCGCCTCTATCACTATAAGCAGTACCACGATTGTTATACGATTCAGCAAGATCAAATTTGAGTTGTATGGCTTTAGTATAGTCTTCGATAGCACGGTCAAAATCACCCTTATCACGGTAAGTATTACCGCGATTATTATAAGCATTGGCATCATTAGGATTCAGTTGTATTGCTTTATTCAAGTCTGCAATAGCACGGTTATACTCACCTTTATCACTATAAGCAGTACCGCGATTGGTATAGACATCGGCATAATTGGGATTGAGGTCTACCGCCGCATTATAGTCTTCGATGGCACGGTCAAAATCACCCTTATCACGGTAAGTATTACCGCGATTATAATAGGCTTGGGCAAAATTGGGATTGAGGTCTATTGCCCTATTACAGTCTTCGATGGCACGGTCAAAATCACCTTTGACTGCGTAAGCAATACCACGATTGCTATAAGCTATGGAATTATTGGGATTCAATTGTATCGCTTTGTTATAATCTTCAATGGCACGGTCAATCTCACCTTTGCTCTGGTAAGTGATTCCACGATTATTATAGGCATCAGCATAATTGGGATTGAGAGTTATCGCTGTGGTATAGTCTACACTAGCGCGGTCATAATCACCTTTGATATTGTAAACAAGACCACGATTATAATAGATTTCAGAAAAATCTGGGTTGAGTTCTATTGCTTTGTCATGCTCTACGATAGCATATTTATCTGAACTTTGGCTTGTATCGGTGGTGCCCCGATTGTTATAGATGTCAGCATAACTGGGATTGAGGTCAATTGCTTTGTTAAAGTCTTCAATGGCACGGTCGAAATCACCTCTATCACGATAAGCATTACCGCGATTGTTATGGGCATCAGCATAATTGGGATTGAGGTCTATCGATTTGGTATAGTCTGCGATTGACCGGTCAACCTCACCTTTACCGCGGTAGGCATTGCCCCGATTGTTATAGACTTCAGCATAATCGGGATTGAGGTCAATTGCTTTGTTAAAGTCTTCAATGGCACGGTCGTAATCACCTCTATCACAATAAACATTACCACGATTATTATGGGCTTTAGCAAAACTAGGATTGAGGTCTATCGATTTGGTATAGTCTACAATGGCAAAATCAACCTCACCTTTATTCCTATAGGCATTACCGCGATTGTTATATAGCTCGGCATAATTGGAATCGAGTTGTATACCTGTAGTATAGTCCTTAATAGCAAGGTCATAATCGCCTTTGTTGTAATAAACAATACCACGATTGTTATAGGCATGTGGTTGGTCTCGTTTGAGTTCAATCGCCTTGTTAAGGTCCACAATGGCATGTTCAAACTCGCCTTTCTTGCCGTAAGCAACGCCGCGGTTGTTATAAGCCTTGGCGTAGTCTCGTTTGAGGTCTATAGCCGCGCTATAGTCTTTGATAGCATACTCAAACTCACCTTTGATACCATAAATAATACCCCGACTGTGATAGGCTTCAGCAAGGTTAGGCTTGAGTGCTATAGCTTTGTTCAAGTCTTCGATAGCACAATCAAACTCTTCCTTTTGCCCATAAGCCACTCCACGATTGATCAAAGCATCAACATAATCGGGATTAAGTTGTATCGCTTTGCTCAAATCTCGGAGGGCAAGATCAAGCTCGCCTTTTTCCCTGTAGGCGTAGCCGCGAAAGTTATAGGCGGGGGCGTAGTCTAATTTCCGATTAATCGCCTCGTCGTAATCTTCAATGGCTCCATCGTACTTTTTAGTGACCAATCTAACATTGCCCCGCTGAAAATAACTGTAGTAACCTTTGTTTTCGTTGGTTGGTTCGCTATTCATGACAATTTTTCTCCATACTAGGGTTCGCCAAATGTCAGATCATAGGAATGTTCAGAAGTATTTCTCTCGAAAAAACCGAGTAGATCGGAAAATAGTGTTTTTTCCAAGATTCCCATTCTTTCCAAATCTATTTTCAAACTTTCTTTATATTCGGCCAAGATAATGATTTCTTGAGTAATCATTTCTCCCTCCACCTCAGGTAAGCCAAATAAAAATACCGATTGCTGCATCGTCATCCGCTCGGTGTCCACTGTCCGACTGTCCAAAGTGGGAGACCAACGATGCCATTGTTCTTGGTCCACATCAAAAAACGCCTCCAACTCGCGTTCAAGAGCTTCAATTGTTTGTATCTCCTCTATTTTCTCACTATCATTTTCTAACACAACCACTTTACCATTTATGTTCTCATGATTCTCAGTAGCGCAGGCAAACCAAAGAGCAACTAAGGGACTGAATGTAAAATCGATCAGTCCTGTCGCCACTTTGTTATGCTGCAAATGTGCCATACACTCTAACGGGCATAGCCCTCTGTATGTAGACGGATACTTTAGTTGCGTTTCGTCAATGATTTGTTTAAGATAGCTCTGCCACAGATAACGCAGTGTATCAGGGGGACCATCGTATTGTTTCTCTAAGCGACGATAAGCACTGCTATTCACTTGCCATTCTTCATTCTTTTGCCCTCGATAGAAATAAATTTTTTCCGAGTTAGTTATAGCGTCAATTTCGTCGATGTAGTTTGTTAAGCTAGCAATCTCAATTGGTTCATTCATAAGTTGACGTTCCGGTTCATACCCCATATGAGTTGCCTAAATCGCAGATTTTATGGATTTCAAAAATTCGCGTTATCCGCAACTGTAACGTCTTCAGGAATTAAATTATACAATGAGTATACCACCAATCAATCTCATTTTCAAGGCTGGTAATATCCGTATGTGTACTTGTGTGTTTCACCGCATCTTCGGCTCATCTTGAATCCGTCAATCCTCTACAACCGCCGCGTAGACCAACGGCTTAACAGTATGGCTCAGTGGTGAAAACGGAATATGCTGCGCCAAGGTAATCGCTACCAATTCATCGCTTGGCGAGATCCAGAATTCAGTACTAGTGCCGCCGATCCAGCCGTACTCACCAATCTGGGAGGCAGGCACCCAGTCAGTCTGTTGGACGCGAACCGAGACACCCAACCCAAAACCAAGCCCTCCATAGCGGTCTTCGGGTTTTTTGTCGAGTGGTATCAAGTTAGCGGGCAGATGGTTGCGCGTCATGAACTCGACGGACTCTGGACTCATCAACCGGTTTCCGGACATTGTTCCCTTGCCTGAGAGCATCAGGCAGAACCGGGCAAAGTCGGAGGCGGTCGAAACTAAGCCTCCGCCAGCGGATAGGAATTTCGGTTTCTTTATGAAACTGGTCTTGGATATGTGTCCGGTGCCTCCCTCCGGCGCATCAATGGTCTGTAGACCTCCCGCCGGTTTCGGACCGTACATGCCTGCCAACCGTTCGATCTTCTCTGACGGCACATAGAACCCGGTATCCACCATTCCCAAGGGCTGGAAAATTCGCTCTGCCAAGAATTGGTCGAAGGCTTGACCGGAAGCGACTTCGATGAGCCTCCCTAAGACATCGGCGGCGATGCTGTAGTGCCATTTTGCCCCCGGTTGATACAACAGTGGGATTTTGCCAAGACGTTGGACAAGTTCCTCTAGGTTGCATTCATGCAAACGGTGTAAGCCTGCCTTACGATAAAGCTTATCGACTGCGGTCTTACCGCTCATGTATCGGACAGCACCGGGTAATCCAGCGGTATGTTGCATAAGGTCTTGAACGGTCATTTCTCGGTCTGTTTCCACCGGTGTGAACATATCGGCATCAGGATCTTGTGCTACCTTCAACCCACTGAATTCAGGTAGATATACCGATGCCGGTGCATCAAGGGTCAACTTGCCCTCTTCACAGAGCATCATCACACCTACGGCAGCGATCGGCTTGGTCATCGAATAGATTCGGAAGATTGTGTCTTTTTGCATCGGTTTATGTGCTTCAATATCCATCATGCCGTATGCCTCAAAGTGGGCAATCTTGTCACGTCGAGCGACAAGCGTTACTGCACCGGCGAGCTGCTTGTTGTCAATGAACCTTTGCATTGTCAAGGAGATGCGTTCAAGCCTCTCCGCCGACAGCCCAACCTCGTGCGAGGTGGCGGTCAAACCACGGAGGTTATTATTACTGTCGCTACATATTTTTGATTCAGAGATTGATTGCCTGTTCACAAATCTCTCCCAATTTCAACGGATAAGCGATAAGTTTCTCCAAACTCGGCTTGGATAGCCATATCCAAGCCTGAGAAGACTATGTGAGGAGTTCTTTTAATTTTGCGGTACGGTAGGCAAAAATTTTCTCTATGTCTGGAGCGACAAAAAACTTCTGCACAAGCGAACCGCCAAGTACAGCATAATCCACCTCGTCTCTTACTAGTGTACCATCGGAAACGGGAACAAAGGTATGTCTATGGATCCAGAGGCGGTAGGGGCCACGACGCTGTTCATCAACGAAGGAATGAGGCGGATCCCAAGTTGTTATCTCGCTCTGCCAACGGATCGGAATACCGCGCAGTTTCAGACGATAATCGATCAACGTCCCAACTTTCATCTCAATGGGTGCGGGTGTTAGCATCTTGAAATGGAGCCAAGGCGGCGTTATCTCCGCTAGGTTATACGCATCTGAAAAAAAACTGAATAACTCATCCTGTGATTTCTCGATTTTTTGTTCGGTTCTTAAGTGAAAGACTTTCATCTTTTTACTCCGTAGGTTGGGCTTCCTAGCCCAACCGCATCAATGATGGTAAACAAATGGTTTTCACGTCTCACGTCTCACGAAAATCAGGTGCAGTGTTAAAACACCAATGGCGAGTAATAGGAAAAACCACGCAAAACTTTGGTAACCCCACCACCGCAATGTCTCCTGTCCCCAATCGCCCCAACGCCCAGTCGCCTTATTCGTGAGATCTGATTCAGCTTGGTAAAGTGCGTTTGAGGAGAAGGCATATTTATCGACACCCGCACGTATTTCATAGATGCCAACCGCTTCAGCTTTAAAGTTTATCGTTCTATCCGGCACAGATTGTATAGACATCTCGCCATTGGGTGAGAGAATTTCCACAGATGTCATGCCCAGCTTAGTTCTCAGCACGGCGACCTCGTCCAACCGAAGGTTAGCCCGTTCTAGTCCGGGTGCTTGTGAGGCACGCCACTGGAGGAGATTCCACATCAGTATGGGCCAATTCGGCGAATTCTGAAGCGTTGACAGGTCAGGGCGTAGGCGCAATCGGATTTCATGGACTCCTGTGAACCGCTCGGTGTCGGTCAACAAGGGCACATTTCCGGCGGTGATAATCGGTGTGCCCATAAACTGCTCCTTCGTACCAGCACCCCACACAACGCCATCGATCGAAAGCCCTTCAGCCAAAGGGTGAGTCAAATCAATGACAAAGGGACCAAGATAAGCCGATGCCGTTGGTTCGGTGATAACGCGCATCGACCACGCCTCGGCAGAGTCATCGGCAGCCGCTGTCTCATCAAGAAACACCAACTCAAGCCCCTTTTTAGCCGACACAGCCCTATCGGTTGACGCCAACGCGTTCTCAATAAGAGAGCGGAGTCGTGGCTCTTGAATACGAACATCTACGAGCACCGGCTTTCGGCACTGCGGCAAAAGCAAAACTTCATTATCAATTGCAAGGAGGTCATCGCCAATCCGTGCCCGCAAAAGCGACGTTTCAGGCGGAAGGTTCAGAAAAATCCGGCGCGTCGCTCTCGAATCGATTTCAAGGGTCGAGCGGCGCAGCGGTGGGGTCGATTCTTGGGCAGCAGCGGCCTCCGCTTCTATAACCAACTCTGTACTAACTGCTTGGGATGAGAGATTGGTTATCTCCAACAAACACCGCTCACCCGAGTCGGTAACGGTCCGCGTCGCATTGACAAACGCCATGTTGGAGTGAGGGATTCCGAACGCCCACCACCGCATTCGGTCTTCCCCTAGTATTTGAGGTGGAGGCTCATCTGTCAGAACCAGTATGAGAGTTTTCGGCCCACCAAGTTCAACGGCGAGGTTAATCGCTGCGCCTAAATCTGCAGATGGCGAGAGACACCGCCACGCTTCCAGTTGCGCTATTGCCTCATCTGCGGTTCGCGCCGCTTCGTTCAGCACCTGCGGCTCCGTACCTGCAAGTACATAGCGCACAGCATACCGGCGGTTGGCAAATAGATTAAACCTATGGGGCGTTAGTTCTTCCTCAAGTGCTGCAATCGCTCGGCTTTTGGCGGTCTTGTCAGCACCTGCCAACATTGAAAAGGAATCATCAAGCACCACCATCAGTGGTATCGCGCCTTGCGTCGTCCGAATAATTGGGGCTGCCACAGCGAGGGCAAGTAATACAATAGCAAGGAGTTCTAGAAAAAATAGCAGCGGTGTTTGCAACCGCTCAACGTGCAAGCCGCCTTGACGCGCCTGCTGCTGGTCGACCCAGAGCATCAGACTGGATACAGGGTAACGTCTCGATCGAGTGCGTAGCAGATAAATGGCGACAAGCCCCGGAATTGCCAGAAGTGAAAGAAAACCGATTGGAAGTGTAAACGTGGGAATCATGAATCACCCTATTCATTGTAAATTCTTGATCCTTTATCCTGACGGACTTGCTTGAGGATTGCTTACCGCTTTTTCCCTGAGGGGTCGAAAATCGCTAATTCGTCCAATAAACCAAGGCAGGCTGATTATACCAACGAATATCGCAAAAACACTTGCAATGGCTATACTGTTGGATACATATCCTTGGGTTTCAAAAAACAGAAGTGGGCCAAGGGGGCTAGCAACTAGCCACTCCTTATCCCAATCCCCGGAGAGGAAAAAGAGACCAAGCGGTACGATCGTTGTTGTAATACCCACTAGAATCAAGGCGATCACCCACGTATGACGATTGGCGACTCGGGCCCGCAAAAAGCGTCTCCTTATTAGTGATGCACCCAAGGTATAACTGAATGCATACAATCCCAAGCTAGCTAACGCTCCAATCCACTCTTCGGTCCCACTTCCGGTGTGCATATGCAGAAAAGCTGTCAGCCACCCGCCTAAAACCAGTAACGTTAAAATAATCATTAAAGATGACCACGCCACGCCACCTGCATCACCGCTATAAAAGAGAAATCCCAACAGGCGGAGAAACCATTTGCGTGGAATAGTCCGGCGGACGCGCTGCCCTAGACTCTCCCTTTCGCTGACGGCGACAAACAGACCAACGGAATGCAGAAGGATATTTAGGGTTGCCCACACCGCGATTGGTGTAAAGTTGTTAACCCCGACGCTCCAGACTGCTGCACCCACGCCGGTTAGAATCCAACCCACAGTAGCAAAGATACGCACGGGCAACGCCCGATTAGTAGACATAGGACTAATAAGCGCAATGGATAGCAGAGCAAGGAGCCCAATAATCGTACCCCCGCCGACCAGCACCCCCAAGGCACGTCGCCAAAATTTCCAAGAATCAAGTTGACTCCCCAATCCAGATGCCAAAAGTGCGCCGGGAGCAAACATCGCTGCGAGTAACATAACGAAAACAACAACCGTAACAACTAACCAACCCACGCCGAGAATCACCTTAAGAGCCCGATTGGCAGGGATACATCCGATGAGGATGCCACACTGAATACTCACTGCTATCACGATGAAATCGAGCGCGAGCAGGATAAAGACCGACGGTAAGTCAACCCCTCGCAACAGGTAGGTGAAGGTCATAAACGGCATGCAAGCACTATAGAGCAGAATGGTGAGAACAAGGCCTGCAAAGAATTTTCCCCAGATGATTGACCGTGGTCGGAGGGTTGTGATGAACAAGAGATCGACATTGGCATCTGCCCGCTCACTTGCCAACCGGATACCGGTGTAGGCAGGCACAAACAGTAGACATGTTCCCAGCAAAACCCCTAGCAAAACCTGAAACACATTTTGTCCTGCGCGATAAGACTGTGTAACCGTTTCATCTGTCAAGAATAGTCCTACAGTTAACAGTTGGAGGCAGAGAAAACAGATTAACACCACAATCAGGAACTTGCCTTGAACGGCTTGCCGCAACTCTTTGACAACGATGGGATTCAGCCGGTCATCGACTTCTTCAAGGAGGTCACTAGTTGATTTCATGATGCTTCCTCCTGCGTCACATTCATGAACACCGATTCCAGATCACTACCCTGCTGTTTAAATTCGGCGATACGGTATCCCTCCCGGACAAGGTTTGTCAGCAGGTCGCTGCATGTCTCTTCTGAGCCAGTGATTCTCGCCTCTATCTCATTTCCCACTTGATTAACCGTTGCGACATTCGGTGTCAACAGCAACACCTTATATAGGTCATCTTGTCGATCAAGCGGCCGAATCAGAACGGTGTGCTGCTTGACGTCTGATTTGGCAATCTCTTGTAATGTTCCAGCGGTGATGATTCGTCCCTGTTCAATGATTACGGCACTATCGCAGATTTCCGAGAGTTCGGTAAGGATGTGCGAGCTAATCAAGATGGCTTTCCCTTGGTCTGATAGAATTCGCAGCAACTCTCGCAGCTCTACTCGCGCTCTTGGATCGAGGCCGGCTGCGGGTTCATCCATCACTAGCACCGGTGGATCATGGAGGAGCGCTCGCGCAAGGCTGACTCGTTGTTTCATCCCCTTTGAGAGCGCGTACAGGGTTCTTTCTCGGATCCCTGTGAGATTGGTAAATTCTTCGATGTTTGCGATTACCTGGCGCCGTTGTGTCCCAGTCAACCCGTAAGCACGAGCAAAGAAGTCCAAGTATTCATGCACAGATATATCCCGGTGCATCGGAAGGGCATCGGGCACATATCCAACCAACCGGCGTGCCTGCTCCGGCACCTCCACAATCGAGGTGCCATCAATTTTGGCATCGCCACTTGTCGGTTCATCAAGTGTCGCCAAGATTCTCATAGTTGTTGTTTTGCCAGCGCCGTTGGGCCCGACAAAGCCGATAATCTGCCCCGACGAAAAGCTAAAGGAGATGTCATCAACCGCTCGCATCGCGCCGAAATCTTTTCTGAGATTAAGTATGTGAACTTGCATGTGTATGATGTATTGAACTTAGGTTAGTGCGTACACTCTCATCAAAGATAATACCGATTGAGTTAGTAGGGAACGCAGATCTGCGTTCCCTACGTTTGCCAAACACCCCTTACTCCTCCGCCAAGATGCCGTAGACAACAGAACTGTATCGCCTTTCCACCACTTTCTGTAGCCCTTCCTCAATAAATGGAGCAGCCTCCAAAGTAGCGATATAACAGCCGGGACGGAGATATTTCTGAGGGTTGATTTTGAGATGTTCAATATTTTCTATCCAATTGTTGGAAGCAAATATCCCGCGTAAGTTGGTCCCCTTGTCATCGTAGATTTGGAGTGCTCCGTCGGGCCTGCCAGTCTTTATATAGTACGAACGTTCCAAGAGCCGATCCGTTATCTCCCACTCTCTCTGGCGCTGCTTAATGGATACAGTGACATCGTCGGAGAGTAATATACTATGACTTAACATCTCATCTCTGAATATCTCTGCAATATTTCCCCTATCCAACTCCTGATTAGCCAGAGGAACCCACATTTCAAACAGAAATATCCCATCTGATTCATCAATACCTGTCTTCTCGAACGGTGTCAGTGCTGCTTCTACTCCCGCGGGAATATTGGTTGCAGAATAGATTGTGCTGTCCTTGTCTGCCAACCAAAACTGGCTTATGTCGGCACCCAGTCCATTGACAATGCTCAGATGAGTGTCAGCGCCCCTTCTAATAATAACGCGCTCACGTCTCGTTTCGCTCTTGCGGACCATAAAATGCGCTGGAACGCGAGCGGTTACCCAGCCACTTGCCAAGTGCTGATCGTGTGTCCAATCAACCGTACGGGCTACATTTGTGGTCATCGAATGGGCTAAAGGCATCAGCTCGGTCCCATAACCGAAGTGCAATCCATCGTTTGGGGTCAGCGTCGAGTAGAAGGCGGTCCAACCAATAGTTGTCGCGCGGTGAACCCTTTCGTCAAGAATTGTCAACCCTTCTGTCCGCGCGTGTCGATTCCACCCTTCGGCAAAGGTGGCATAGGTAAACACAGCGAGACAGGTGATAATCGAGATAACTGGCGTCGTCCAAAGCATCCAGATGCGCCTCTTTTTGCGCGACAACACAATGAGATTGACCGGACCAATTGCCACGGCAAAAAGCACCATCAGAAAGAATAAACCCCGCACAGGAATCCCCAGACTGCTTACCACCGAAAAGATGGTGTTGCTTTCCTCAACTCCATCCTCCCATCGCCAAGGGAGTGCGGTCTGCATCCACGATCCGATAATTACTCGCCACTGATCTTGATTTAAGCCTTTCATATCTATTTCGGCACTCACAATACACCGACCGAAACCGACATCGTAGGCTACAATATTCGCAGAATCGATAGAAAGTTCAGATTTCAGTGATTCCTCCAATTTCCAACTTTCAGGCAGTTCACTTCCTCCCAACACGAACAGCGCACCGCCGCACTCTACGTAACGCCATAGTGCGGACTGAACATCGGGCGGCATCCCCCGGATGTCGTTGCCTGTGATAACAATACCATCATAGCGGGAGAAACCCAACCAGTTTGTACTCCACGCAGATACAGGAAATCCAAGGTCAATAGTTTCGTAGAACGGCTTAGATCTACTGCTGCTCGAAGGCGAAAATCCACTGCTTGGCAGAGAATATCCACTCTTTGAGGCAAGCGGACCGAGTATTACAGCTGCGTGGGTGTGTAAATCTGTAACATCTACATTCTGACTTATCAAAATCGCGAGTGACAGATTAGAAATACCCATATGCACTCTTGTGCCCGCCCCGGTCCGAATATGAGATAAAAATACATGCCGACCGTGTCGAGCAGTGGTCAATGGCACCTCCTCGTTTTGCGTCTTACCGTCAACAGCCACCGCCAAGGTATGGCCCTGCATTGACAGAGGTGGCTGAAGCAAGGAGACGTAGACCGTAGCAGACGGCCCCACAACAACTGATCGGGTCATTTCGCGTATGTGCTCCCCAGAATGAGCGTAACTATTCTTCGGCATAGTCAGTGTCACCTGATGGGGTTTGTCAGGTGAGCGATTCGATATCCCGATCCTATATTCCGCATACCCGTGGAAAGTAGTGCCCCTTGGTTGGAGTTCCGGTGTGATTGTAATATCATCAAAATCTGTCTGTGCGAAGGTATTGGAAACAGTGCAGCACAACCACACCGCAACCAAAAAAGAGATGGCGTGCAGTACAGAAGATCGCATTGTTGACTCGTGGACGAGTGAACACATTTCCGAACTCCTTTATCCGTGATGAAATGAACTTATGCCGAACGAATCTCTAGGTCATCGGGCAGATTGAGGTCGGTATCGTCGAGGGCGGCGAGGAGACTATCCACAACCGTGAACGTATCCACGCCGTCAAAGCGGGCTTGATAGTTCAGAATCACACGATGGTTCAACACGGCTGAAGCGACTGCTGTTACATCTTCAAATCCAACGGTTGGACGACCCGCAAGCAGTGCAGATGCCCGCGCTGCTTCCGCCATTGCAATCGCCGCCCGCGGCGAGGCGGCGTATGTGACATATTTTTTTACCGCTTCGGTGGTTTCAGGTGTGTTCGGCTGGGTAGCAGCCGTCAGACGTGAGATGTAGCGCGATACCGGCTTGGGAAGGAAAATCCGATCCATCACATCGAATAACTCGCTCAGTTGATCGGCACTTATTGACCACGTAGGGGCAGGCGGTTCGCCGCGTCGGCGCGTTGAAATGATGTCATCGAGGACTTCCACATCGGCATGGGGAACGATCAGTTTGAACAGGAATCGATCTAACTGCGCCTCTGGAAGCGGGTATGTCCCCTCTAATTCAATTGGGTTCTGAGAGGCAAGGACGAAAAAGGGACTGGGAAGGATGCGAGTATTGCCAAGCAGGGTGACAGAACGCTCCTGCATCGCCTCAAGCAGGGCGGATTGTGTCTTAGGAGAAGCGCGGTTTATCTCATCGGCAAGCAGAATGTTCGTGAACACCGGTCCCGCTTGGAAACTCATCTCACGTTGTCCCTCTGGGGTTTGCTGCAAGATATGTGTGCCAACGATATCACCCGGCATCAGATCGGGGGTAAACTGGACCCGATTAAAGTCGAGACTGAGCAATTGCCCCAATGCCCTGACGAGTGCAGTTTTGCCGACACCCGGAACCCCTTCAAGCAGGATGTGTCCCTGACTTAAGATACCGATGAGCACCATGCGATGGAGTGCGGCCCGACCCAGTAGGATGTGATCTAGCTCGGCAAGTACTTTTTCTGTGAGTTCAATAGCGGGATTGAGTTCTTCAGGCTGAAGGAGGTTCTCGGATTGTTTGTTATCGGACATGGTCATTTAGATGTGGCGTCAATTGGCAGTGAAGCTGCCTAGAGAAACTGAGTTCTTTGCAAACATTCAATTTCTTTAGCAAGTTTCAATATTAAATATGCACATTTTACATCGATGGCGGGCGGGGAAACCCCGCCCCTACGGGTTCGATACCTACTGAAAATCGAAAGTTTATTATTCAATATTGCTTTACACAATTTCTGCAGAAGAAAGTAAATTCAATCTGCCGCTACCAATACTTCCTCTGCCTGACGAGGCAGGTCAACGAGGATGAAATAAGATGCGGGATACAAGTAATCTTCCCCGGATTCATCCACGACTCTCATATACCCCTCTTGAGCTGCTGCGTTATCAGGTAGGATTTGGTAGAGCTTCCGCTTTTCAAGATCTTCACAATCGCTATTTTCGATGCAAATTGCAAATTGAGTTTTTTTCATAAGCTTTCGTCCAAGAATCGTTTGATTTTCATTCTTTTTTTGCCAATCCCGTGAGCCTCATACCAATGAACCTCTGCTTTTCGCACGCGACCATTGGTAAGACGAACACGGGCAATCCCTTTGAGTTTCCGCCATCTTCCAGAACCGTATTGTCTACGCAGCCGCATAATCTCACGGATTCGGCCACCTACGGCAATCGTTTCGATATTCTCAATTATACCAATGACTTCAAAGTGCATTTGGTATTAATTACGATAAAATCACATGAATTGATAATAAAGCCGTCCAGAGCAACGAACTTTCCCCAAAATCCGGTTTCTAAATGATAAAGGATTTCCACGGAACTGTCCCCGGTCATTCAGGGCCTTTCAAAGTACCGTTTAACTGCCCCTTTATGACGCGGCAGAACAGTTTGTGAAACGGACGAACCCCCGCCAGTCGTCGCGCCGCTGAGCGCCCCCGATTGCGGTGGCAGGCTAGATGTCTCAACCGATGGTGCGCCAATGCTAAGTCCCACGATTTCGCTGTCCTCAAGAGAGGCAATATTTGATAACGGAAGTGCTTCCGCCTTGAACTTTGCGCCTGCCTCAGTGATGCTATCGCTCCAAGTCATGGGTGCATCGCCGGGACCGCGACCAATGCCTTGACACCACCCACCGATACACTCGGCGACTGATTTACTATCTGCATTCTCAGCGAGAAATGCAGCGAGTCCCTCACTATCGCACTGCCCAAGTTTCTCAGCTGCTTTGAGTGTTTTTAAGTCAATCAGATTGGCCGCATGTAGTTCCACCAACCGGTCATAAATGTCGCTTTTGGTCAAACGCAACGCTGCGGAAAGCTCTTTGAGTTGATCGAGCGTGAGTGAGTTCCCTTCGCCCCTCAGGTCGGGAAGTTGTGCTGCGAGGGATGCATTTTCCTGCGCTGCCTCCTGAACCAATCCAGATAAGGCTGTCATCGACTCTGCCAATAGCTGAGCATCCATCTCGGATCCCTCGTTTATCAACCCTTCCGACAAGGTTTCCGCCTCTGTTAGGCGCTCTGTTTCGCTCAACGCGTCCTGTGCAGCGTCCGCTGCCTCCTGAGAAAGGGTATCTGCCAGATGGTCGAGTGATTCCCACGTCTTGACCGGATCTTCGCCTGAAGCCTCTGCTTGGAGTTGAACTAGTTTATCTTCAAGCATCTCCGCTTCCGCTAACTCTATAATCTCCTCCTCCTCGAGAACATCAATCCCGTCCGCTAACTGCTTTACCTCTTCGCGAATATCAAGGGGTTGTGCCGTAGAGATCTCCACAAAACGTTGCGGTATCAAGAGGCTGATACATACGAAAAGCACGGCACCGCCAAAACGTGCCCAATAGGCGCCGCTGTACCAACGCAAACGGGGTGGTTTAATCAACGGCATCTGTTTTCGCCAGTTGCCCAGTTCCACTGTTTCTGCTGCCATCATCAGTCCACCAGCACCACTGTGCTTGTCGAGACTCGCCCGGAGGGCAGTTCGTGTCGGAAGTTGACGCAACGCTAACACAACTGCGCAACCGATGGCAAATATCAGACCGATAGCGCCGACCCATAAGGTCAAGGGTGGCACCCCAATCGTCGCACGGAGTACAACAACAACCGTCCCCCAAACAAGCCCCCAAACAGTTGCAACAGCAAGTGCTTTCTTGAGGATTAGGAATACTGCCACTTTGATTCTGAACTTACGGATTGCCTTATTGTCAGTGTTCATGAAAACCCTCCTTCTTTACGGGAGTGAAAGGAATTGTAACCTCTCATCGGTTTCAGTGGTTGTGAGATCCATCCTCTTTGGGCCCTGATCCAATCCGTATAACGTGACCGTCCAGATCTTCTACCCTGAATTCGTATGCCCAAGGATAGTTTATTGGATGTTCACGAATCTTCGCGCCACTTGCCTTATATTCCTCATAATACGGATCGGCATCCTCAACGCCCATCCAGAGCCACGTGCCGGGGTGCCCCTGTTCAGCCTCAACTAGCATGATGGAGTAGTCATCACGTTCTACACTTCCAACATCCGGCGGATCACCCCAATCCCATTCCTTCCTGAATCCGAGCACATTTACATAATATTCAATACTCGCGGAAAAATTCCTTACATTCAGTATAGGTATAATACACTCCACCTTGGCATCTGTTCCCTTCGCCGTAGTTGCACTAGACATCTGAGGAATCTCCTATTACAAAATGGATAACATCAGCTCAATGTAAGAATAATGCGACAGAAGGTAAAATAAAAATACAAAATATATCGTCTCAAAATTAGCACAAGACGCTGAATTAACGCTAAGATACATCATGTATAGACAAATGTCAACAGGAATACCGAATCAAGCAGCGAATAGCTCGCTGCCTACTATGGGGAATGCAAATTAGAAATTGCCAATCAATTTTCTCCGCTGCCTCCATGAAAAAGATTGAAAAACGTGCAGAATTGGCAGGTTTCTTGCAACTTATCGCTCTGAAGATAGTGTAATCAGTAACAGACCTATTAATCAACTAGAACGGAATCTGTGAAGAAAAGTTGAAAGAGGAGGAACATAAATGTCTAAACGCAAACAGGAAGTGGTCAATTCAGATCTGGCGAGCAAGAAGCCGCTGGCACTCCCTTCAGTTGTTGCAGGGAGAGGCGATCCGCAAATAGCAGATGAAATCGAGGCATCACAGCATACGGACCGATGCTGCCGAAACCGTGATGCGCATTTTATGGAAGGGTTAAAAAAAGTGAAAGCAAACTCCAGACGAGTTCAACTTACTGCCTTGTCAAAAGTTGTTAATAGAGCTTTTACGGGCTGGACAATCAAGACCCAAAGATAGGTAAAAAAGATGGTCTTGCTGTGCTCAAAGGCACTAGATGAAAAACGCTTAGATGAGCGAGGACGCGGACGAAAGAAACCCCGGTAATTCTGAGAATCCTTTAATCTCGATTGCGCCCAACCGTTGACCCGGCGAAAAAAGGGATGAAAGTGAGGAGGAAAAGTGGGAGGGCCTTCAGACGTTACCCCGATGGAAAGAGGAATAAAAAAATCAATGAGGCTGCAAATCTTCGCATCGACGCTATGGGTTTTAATAATTGTGCTAATGAAAAGAGATCCGAGAGACGAATAGCTTCCGCCATATGTAATAGAAATCGGGACGTTTCAACGATTGTCCCAACGATAAAGGAAATAGGAAATAAAGTCATTATTGCCTCACATTTTGTTTTGTTTTTTTTCGACAACCACTCAAACACAAAAAAGGTTGATAGGTTGTCTGCAGATTCGATAACGATAATTGTGTTCATCCGGTTTCAACTGTAATTCAATAAAAATAGAGGTAAGGCTTGAAATAACCTCTAGACTTCGCCTATTCCTCTGCGTCTAATATTTTTAATTTTCTCTTTATTAGGACTTACGCAGTTAAACCGGTCAAAGTCCTGTAGTCCGGCGATTCATCGCCGCTGGGCACCGGTCCCAACGCCCGATGAATCGGGCAACTACAATCGAAGTGCGTAAGTCCTGTTTATGTTAGAAGAATTGGGTGAAAACAACGATGGATTATCCTGACATAGATGAGGTGTAATCGTCAGAAAGGCTATCATATGCGTGTAAAATGTGTAATTGGTGTGTTCATACTGCTTGTTATGATAGGTAGTGCTGCGTCAGCACAGGACGAGATGGGACGATGGGTCTTTGCTATCCGCAAACCGCTGGAAAATCGGGACGGTTTCCGAGCATCAACCAGAACACTGGAGAAAGGTCGGGGGACAACCAAATGGTGGGAATTCTATCAGTATGATATCTGCACGATGAATCCAAACGGAACCGATTTCCGCCAACTTACGGATGACGGATTTTCCCGCCGACCTCGATGGTCGCCAACCAAGGAGCATATCGCCTACATATCCGGGGTTGATGGAGCAGAATCGCTTTATGTAATGCGGGCAGATGGCACTGAGAGCGAGAGGCTTGTCAAGAAACAGCATCGCATTCACGATTTCTGGTGGTCGCCACTAAGTCACGCAATTCTCGTCGTGGTTGAGATTGACCGTGCAAAGGATCGGCTCGAAAATTGGGTCGTAACGATTGACGGTGAGTCAACAAAACGGTGGAGAACCCGTCGGTGGGCAGAGGGCTGGCTTCACTGGGATGCAAAAGGCGAAAAGGTCAAAGAACCGAAAAACAAACTAATTGAAGCGTTGCCGGAAGGAATCCGATGGCCTAGGTGGTCACCAGATCGCAAATGGATCGCGTTTAAGACGGATGGGTTCCTCGCGCTCGCAGAACCCGACGTTGTCGGTGCGACCGGATCATGGTTTCTCCAAAAAGACGAACCTCCCTGTCAAAGGATAGAGGACTGGTCCCCGGATGGTGGACACATTTTGTTTTATACATCGGGCGAAATTTGTATCGCTACCGTAGAGAAAGGACGGTTTAAGAGCTATCTGAATCTAAGTCTTTACAAGGGACGGGATGCAACGTGGAGTCCCAACGGGAATCAGGTTGCATTTATCGGAGGTGATACGGGCGGACGGCGAACCAGCGAAATCTTCATCCTAGATATAAAAACGGGCAAGATGCAGAAGATTACCTCTACTAGCTACGATTATTTTGATCTCCATTGGCGATAATTTGAAGGAATCTGTCGGAAGGATAGTTCTGTCCAAATACTGGACAGACTTGCACAATAACCGTAACAAAGAAATAGAATCAGAGATAATGACACAGTATAAACGGACTCAGATTGGTTATCTCCTACTCACCTTGTATAGTATCGTAGTATTGTTTTTAGGCTATTTCAATATCATGACGAGTTTTCACCCGCTAACCTTGATCAGTCTGACTATTGTCCTGATCGTCCTTGGGGTATTTTCTCGCTTGACAGTGACAGTTGATGACCAGATGGTTAAGATTCAATTTGGATTGGGAATCATCCGTAAAACCTTTCGGTTAAAAGAGATTGAGACATACCGTGTGGTCAAGAATCCATGGTACTACGGTTGGGGGATAAGATTTACGCCTCGGGGTTGGCTTTTTAATGTCTCTGGCTTCTCAGCGATTGAGCTGCAGATGAAAAATGGGAAGCGATATCGAATAGGGACAGACGATCCCAATAATTTGGCAAAAGCAGTTGACGAAGCCCTAAATCAGGGATCCAAATAAGTTTCAACTGTTGTTTTCATACAAAACCGTTATCTTATTGTGCTATCATTGCTAGCAATACAATCGACTCCGCTAGGTCGTAAGTGAAGACATTCTGCTTAAGCCTGCTCGGTTTCAGATGTTCCAAAGTTCAGCAAGATGTACAACAGAATGGCAGAAATAATCATCACCCAGTAGAACGTCAAGAATCGCCATCCCCCAATGGTAACGGCGAGAATTTCCTTCGGCAGTAGAGGTTTGAAGATCAGATAGAACAGTGCTTCACTCCCGCCTGTGGCACCGGGCGTCGGTATGAATAACGTAAGGATGAAAATGAGCCACTGTAACAGCAGAAAGCGGATGAATTCAACTTCTACCCCTAGGCTCGCGACAAGCATCGCAGCGACAGCATTCCGGCATATCCACTGTATTCCCGCAATAGTGGTGCTTAGCAGGAGACGAGATTTACCCGTCCCTCCAATCGTTCGACAGACGTTCAAAAAATCTGCCCCAGCTGCCTTCAACTGCCCTTGAAGTCCCTCCCACCTCTGTATCCTCAGGCCTAACTTTCGACAAAACAATGCCAGTCCACCTCCCCCAATTAAACCAACAATTAGGCAAGGCAACACCCAATGTAGATTAATTCCCTCGGAAATCAGATTGAATACCGGGTGATTCCATGATGATGAAATAGTCATCGCAACTGGCACCGCCACGATAAAAAAGAGGAGATCTTCCAGCGTTGGCAACGTTGTTACACATGCTGCTGCGCCGGTCCTAAGCCCGGCTTGAGCAAGCATGGCAATCTTCAGGGGGCCACCACCAACAGCTGTCGGCGTGATAGAGGCTGCCAACTCATTGGCGAGAACGATTCTAAAGAGTTTCGCCAGACCGATGCGGTATCCAAGAAATTTCGTCCACATAATGGTACGAACTGTGTGGCCTAACAGAGGGACTAGCGTCAACAGCATCGCCAACAAAAGATAACGTCCATCAAGACGGAGGAGTTCGGCGAACTTCTGACGATCCGTTGTCCAGAGACAGAAAGCCAGATTACCAACGACACCAACGATGACAATAATGAGCAGAGGTTTGACAATCTTGTCGAGGTTTAGGAGAGACATTCTAGAATGCTTCTGTTCCGGCATGTGATTGGGTTTAGTCAATTGTTTGATCTCACTTTCTATGCCGCGACAACGTGGTGAAGTTATATACAATCACAATCTACATTGGGTGGATTGATACAACGTCAAAACTACAAACTCAGTTTCTCTTTTACCGATAGTACCTTAAGTTGTCATAACTCGCCTCGGTTCGCCCACAAGGATATGCACTGTTCGGCATTCGTAAGAAAGTCTATAAACAGTTGAATATTTTCCGCTTGATCTAAATCGGAGAGCGTTGTATAATCATTTGAGTTGATTTATCCTGCTACAACCGAACACTCTAAGGGGCTGAAGGACATACAAACTATGTCTTCAATTATCATTTCTAATGCTACAAATCTCCCCATCATTGATGCTGTTAAACGCGTTGCCGACCAACACCGACCTGAACTCGGTTTTCACACCCGTCAGGCTTATGTGGATAGCCTCAACAAGGGAGAACTGCTGATAGCGAAAAGGGCTGCTGAAGTTGTCGGATTTGTACGCTATCATCATAGGCGAGATAACCGAACAACGCTCTACGAAATCGCAATTACTCCTGATAGTCGAGGCAAAGGAGTTGGTCGTCGGTTGATAGAGGCGTTGATTGCCGACTGTCAACGTGTGTTCTCGCGATGCATTCGGTTATCATGCCCTGTGGAGTTACCGGCGAACCGTTTCTATGAAGCGGTTGGGTTTATCCGTTCAACACGCCGCAGTTTGCTTGGGAGAAGCCGCCCATTATATGAGTGGGAACTTCCGGTTCTACCAAATCGAAAAATTACGTTTGTGGCATCATTGACATCAGTAGCCTCCGACCTGAATCAATTGATCCAACTATGGGAAAAAGAAGGTCCCAGTGAAAGGCCATTCGATAAGTGTATCATCACACCGCTGTTCATTGGACGCAAATCTTTCGATTATGTACGGGACATACATGAACGTTGGGGAATTGATGTCATCTTTGACTCTGGTGGCTTCTTTGTCCAGCAAGGAAGAATTTCATACGATGAGTTATTTTCCAAACTCCTTGATTGTTATCTTAAACATGAATGGGCAGAAACATATGTACTCCCTGATTTCGTTCCAACATCAAGGCAGTCGTCTGATGAGGTGACCGAAAGGGTGCGCGTCACAGCGGCTGAGAGTGTTAGATTCTTGGATAGGCTTCCCACCGACTTGCGTCGCCGGGCTCTCGGCGTTTTACAGGGACATACCCCAGAACACCTTAAATACTGTTTTGACATATACATGGACAATAGCCTACAACGCATCGGTTTTGGGAGTTTCGATACAACGGGTGTCAATGCAGAAATTAATCTGCTAACCGCTCAAACCGAAAATCGCCTCGTTTTTGTGCGCGACCTGATTCGGCGTGATTTTCTTAATGGAAGAATTACGTCTCTGCCGGACTTACATTTGTTCGGTGTTAGTTCTCCGAATATCGTAAACCAATTCAAAGGTTACTTAGCGACTAGTTTTGATAGTTCTGGATGGCAGCGTACCGCGGGATTCGGAAATGTTTATTTACCATTTATGGGTCGGAGGAATGTTAGCCATAAGTCAACTGCTTTGACGATTACTAAGGGTATGACCGCAAAGGAATTTTACGCAGAATGTGAGCGTACAGAACATTCGTGTCCGTTCTGCCAAGACTTTTCAAGACTTCAAAAAGATCGGTTTGTACGAATGTGGCACAACGCAATCGTTTTTTGTGATATGATGAAAAAAATAAACCAGGTTGAACAAAGCAAAATTCCAATTCAACTCAGAGAACCTAACGTCTCAATAGATTCTGCATAACGTATGTTGATAGAGAGTTGACGATGAAATCACGTGTCCATGTTTTCCATACGAAGCATGACTTCAATCCCAAATTAGCCTGGGCAGCGTTTCAACTATTAGCCGAGATTGACTCTGATGGCATTTCGGCCACCAACTTGCACAACGTCGCAAAAGTGGTAGGATCACCCTTAATTCAACGTTCTAATTTAAGTAAGCTGCTTGGCTCTATGCAGGACGTTGGATTAATTGAAAAAACGCAAGATGGGGTTGTGCTTTCCAAGGGAGGCCGAGCCCTCGCAAAAGGACTTGGAGGCTATGAGATAGGCTTTCGGGCAGCGGTTCATTGCCTTTACGCTTGGAAATGGGTTTGGGAACAAAACACTAAGGTTGCTTCGCCATCATGGAGCTACCGTCAAGTGTTAAAGCAAATATTAAGTTCTGGATCTGCAGGTATTGACCCGGATGAAATTGTGTTGCAGCTAGTTTTCACCGCTGAAGAACAATTTAAAGCGGTGAAAGTTTCCTTTAGCAGGTCAAGCGTGAGTGGTGTGACAATGTGGCTTGAATCTCAAGCGTTACCCCTTATTAGAAAAGAGGGACATCGTATACGGTATCAAAATGCTTCAATTCCTATGGCCGACTCTATGCGCCTTCATTTAGCTGCGCTCTGCGGTCTTAATAGTGGTGAGGTTGTACTGGATGATGAGAATATGCAATTGCTGGCGGAGTCCGTTCTAATCCGGCCAGACGAACTAGTGAATTCAATAGAAGATTTTATGCACGATAGTAAGGAATTTTTGTTGATATCAACAACACCAAATCGCATAATCTTCAAAGGCACAAAAGATCCATTCATTGAATGGATAGTCAAATTTGCTGTATGAGCACCGAATGCAGAGGATAGTCATAGAGAGAACTTATGAACGACAGCCACAAAGAACGCTTGCAACTGTTACCTATAGCAGATACTATTGGTGGTACGGCTGCACAAGAAGACCCAAAAAGGACACTTGACCATTACAACCATCTTGCCAACCAACTTTGGCTGTCATCAAAAGTCAGTGAGGTTGCAGATGGTGTATTTTCAAGAGTGCAGCAAAGATACACCGCGTGGGGAAGCCTAAGTGGTCCGTATGGATTCGGTAAAACAGCATCTGCAATTGCTTTATGGGCACATGCAAAAGATGCTGATTTTTTAGCAATTCCCCCCTTATCGTGCACCAATTTTAATGAGTTAGCTGCTGGAATTGCCGCGCTTGCGGGCGAGCAGAATCCAAAAATTAAAACACAGGTTAATAAATTATTTCGGACGGTTTTTACAAGTGGCTTAAATCCAATGGTACGGGAAGATGCCAAGCGTTACTCTGTGTCCTCTCGTAAAGTTCGTCAAATCTATCAAGATAAGTTTTCTGCCGGCCAATTCACGTTAGACAATCATCCCCACCGAACTGTTGAATTTCTTTCAAAGCTTGGAGAACTTGCAGCAAAATATTCAAAAGGTTTGGTGATTATTCTTGATGAACTCCAGCAGTTGCTCGGTCCTCTTGATGCTCGTACTATTGTTCAATTCCGTGAATTTGTCTGGGGGATGCGTACAGAGCGTTCGCACTGTGGTGTTATTCTTGCTTTGGACTCACTCCTTGAGGCAAGGTTAGCACGTTGGGCAGCTGACATCCTTCATAGAATCCGTGAAAATGGTCCCGCGCTACAACTGACTGATATTTATACCCGTGAATTCCCTGTGTGGTTATGGGGGCAGTTAACTAACAATAATGGGAAAAGTAAATTAATCTGCCAATCGGATGCGTTGTCGGAGAGTGTCCTAGCGTCTCTCGGTCAGCTTGTCGAGAGGCCAGACCTTGCCAACGGACCAAGAACAGTTATAGATGTTTTCACTCGGGCAGTAACTTATCATCAAAAAACAGGTTCAAGTTATGAGATACCCAATCTTGTTAGCGATGTTCATCAAGGTCAATTTCGTTACTTCGGGGAAGGAGCAACAATACAAAACGTCCTAACTCACATCCTCTCAGACGAGTGGATTCTTCAGGATGAGGGACGCAAAAAACTAGTAACAACACTCGCAGCTTTCCCGCAGGGTTGTTCCCAAGAAATACTTCAACGTCACATCCCTGATAAGAAACAACTTGACAGGGCAAGGTCTGAACTGTTTGCCCCATTGCTTGTTGAACTTTCTGAGGGTTTAGCCTTAGAACGATTGCAGCAGGTTCGTCGAATTAATACCAATTGGGAGCAGATTCTGTCGCGCTGTTGGGAAACGTTGCCAGCTCTTGACGCTTTAGCTGCACAGGCCCCAAATATGATTCTTCGGACTCTTATCCCAAAACTTTTTCCCAAAGGAACTCCTGCCAAACCTGTCTGGGAGTGGCTTTCTGACGATTCAAATGCTATATTGACAGGTTGGTATATACTCCGCGGAACTTTTGATGATGACTATCCCCAAAGAGAAATTGCTCTATGCGTAACCGACAAAGAACCGGAGTCGTGGCCACGGGATGTAGATGCTTGCATTGCACTTGTGTGTGATCCCAGTGTAGATCCTGATGTCACACCCAAAGCAGAATTACTAGACAAAGATGATGATTGTTTCATTTTGATGCGGTTGCCCATATTAAGACCCTTGGAAGATCGAATTCCTGCCGAGCTACAGCGTTATGGGAAATATATCCAGCCGGAGCCATTTCGACCAGTAACGATTTTGACTGCCTTGCATGACCTTGAAGCATTTCTAGGGGACCTGATTGACAATTCTGACAATGCTGATGTACTTGTCTATCCGGAGGAACAAGCTGAAATAAAACAAGTAACGGCATTCGTTGATATCACGGTAGATTTTGTTCTTCGAGAACTTCTGGCAGGAACGATAGATATAGGAATAGGTTCACCAATCTCTCTCCGGGGGCCGGAATTATTACGTGCCTTATTCACTCAAGCATGTCGTCGCCGATTTCCACAATACCAAACACTAACAAGAACAGGAAAATGGCAGGAAATCTTATCAAATTATCAAGAGGGAGTGAGTTCAGATTGGCTGAATCCGGCACAACGTCAAGGCTTCAAAAATATCATCATGCCCAAGGCAGAGATGTACGAAACCCTGTTCGGTCAAAAGAGTACAGCAGCAGGTGATAGTTTTATCAAAAAACTAGGAACATTTATTGAGGTAAAGAATAATCCTGAATCATTTTCACTTCGTTTGGCAATGCATCCTGCAGAAAACACTCTCATTGGTTATCTTAAGAAATTTTCTGCGGATCAATTTATACCCCTTAATGCCGCTGTAGAATTCTTACGACATCAAGGTTATATACAGGCAGAAACAGAAGAAATAGTCAAAATCCTTGTCGCAAGAGAATGCCTTACAAAAGATTCTAATGGGAATATCCGATTCATTCCAAACCCAGAAATTGAACGTGGTCGCTTGCTAGTAAAAATTGCTGAAATGAATGATCAACTCTGTCGCCTTGAGGCAACCGATGATACTAACTTGATAAGTCAAAACACGTCCATAGCCAACTTACAAAAACACCTCCAGCAGCAGCAAGCGCGTTTAGAATCTCTTACTAAGGAGGCAATTACGAATTTGGAGAGTAGTATTACCTATCTTCAAGACTTGATAGGAACCGTCAATGCTGCCGTTATTTCTACAGAGTGGTTAGATTCAGATTTAAGTACACACCTAACAGGTATAGCGACTAAACTCAAAGGTGCACAAGGGGATCTGCTAAAAACCTTACGCCATGAGTTAAAACGATTTGAAAAAGAACTTAATTCATTTTCCGATTCTGTGGATGTGGAATGGGTTATCGCCCAGCAAGCCCAGGAGGCATCTTTTTTTAATGCTTTGCAGAATATAGAGGAGCGTGTAACCCAATTTGCAAGACGGACTAAAGCACTCACTTTGTGGGAACCATTAATCAGCCAACTCCACTCAACTGCCGCGTTGTGTGCAAAAGTATCCAAAACAGAATCTGCACTGACACAGACTTTAAATCAATTGGTGGATGAATTTAAAGAACGATTTGCCGCTGATTCATGGAACCCTTTGTTCACGTCAATCGAGTTTTCGGAGAGATTAGGAACGATTCAATCTGGCGTCCAAAGGCTTCTTTACGATTACGTCCAAATTTTCAATAGAGAATTAGAAGAAATCAGAAACCAATTCAATATCCTATTACCTTCAACGCAACCACCGATGTTTGACGCATCAGTAAAGGACAACCAAGAAGATGACTTGATTCATGAATCTTTCCAGAAATTATACCAATGGGCCTGTGCAGGTTTTCGTGCGGAAGTTATTGAATACCAACGTAGGAAACATAGCGGTGTCCAATGGCGTAAGCCAAATAACCAGCGCAAGAGTTGGAAAACATTAGAAACGCAGATTAAGGATGAATTTCAGGAAGTCGAAGTAAAACTTGACTTTGACAGGGTGCAGAATATTGGAGAAATGGTCTTGTTAATGCAACGCGGTTTTGCTTCTACAAAAGAAAATGAAGAGATCTTTCGTTTATATGATAATCCAGATACTCCCCCTAATTTCAATAAATTAGAGCAACTATTCGGAGAAGGGCAAATCCAGATTCGAGTTGAGCCAAAAAGTCTAAAGGGAACAAAGGATTCTCCCTGAATTTTTGATAGTATGAGGTTCGAGATGGCTAACTATGAAGAGTGGAACACAGCAATTGCTGAATACTTCATCAGTGGTATGCCAAGGGGTACGACCATTTATTTAGGTGTGGATGAACAAGTACTAATGGATATCGGTGCCCAATTTGGACAGTCAGAAGCTAGTGATGTGGATTGGGTTGAAGACTTTACTGAAGCAGTTAGATCCGAATGTATAATTGGTAACCGAGTTTACCTTGAACGGATTGCCAACTACCAATCGGATCAGATCCCGCGTTGTACTGCTTTTCTGGCGGCAATGGTCCTTGCGGCTCATCGGATGGTTGCGGAGGAAACCGAAGAAATAGCTATTGCTCAGATTAATTATTTCACACGTTTACGTCAAGTGCTTGGTTTGTCACACGAAGACGGTGGCCGTCCTGATGGCCTCCTTCCAGCAGGAGTTGAGGAAAGTCTGTGGAAAATCTGGGAATGGTGGTTAGTCCGAAACGGTTGGTTTTCTTCAGCCGAGCGTGGAGAAAATACCGCTTACATGTACATTAACTATCCTCTCTCTCAAGCGTTGCTCCGTGAAGGAGACAAGGAAGTGCTTGAGCGTCTTTTTCGGGAGCGAGAAAAATCGGGGGCATTAAGTCGTGTTTGGGACAGAGATATCGTAGGCTTGTGGGTACGAAGGCAGCAATTCAATTCAAAATATCTCACAGAGTTGATTCAAGAAAACGACTTCAGACGGCATCAAGCAATTACTGATGCTATTTACAACCTTTATATCTCTATCGACTGGGACCAAGGGATGGCCGAAACTCGGCATCGTAATCGTGCAGTGATGCAACGTCGTCTGACTGCACAGTTGTATCGGGTGGAAGATTTGATCACAGGAAGTATTAACTACCATCTATATCCACGGCAACAACAGCACTCTAAAGGTAAAATGCTAGAGGTAATTCAAAACGGTTGTGGATATCCCTTGCAAGAAGAGCGACAAGGGTGGTTCCAGCCGCTATGGGTCGAAGATCCTGCGGGTGGAGTGTCTTATGAAGTGAAAGGCGATCCCCAAATCAAGGAACTCATTTTACCCGAACGTCAATTCTGGATTCTGATTCGTGATCCAGAAAACGAAACGTCAGGCGTTTTTGCGAGTTGGCGACAACCTGGGCTTGGAGAAAAGTTTATTTTGCTGTGCCGACAAGAATATACTGAACAACTAGAAATTTTTAAGCAGGAAGCCTTGTTTGAGTGGGATCATGATTTTCGGATAAATGATGAATGGCTTGAATATAGGGAATGCATGATTATTTCCCCAAGTTGGGAAGGTATAATTCCGCAACGTCAAGACCTTTACGATGCGTTGAAGCCTACTATCTCAGCGACGGTTTCATTGAAAGAAGGGTTAAGAGTACCAAATCAAAATGGCTGGTTGGAAGGATATCCACCTGAAATGACAATTATTGCCTTTGATGATAGTGTTGAATTAAAGTTATTGGACGCGTCTTGTCCTGACGAACCGGTCATGGACGAAATTGTCAACACAAACCAACATGTGAATCTGCCTGCTCTCGATCCCGGAGACTATCGACTTGAAGTCTATAGCGTAGGGAAACTTGCAACTCAGAGAGGGTTCCGAATTTTATCTTGGGACTCGTTGGATTGTCCACAACCGCAACAACCTTTTGACGTAAGTGTGGGAACTTTCGCGCTATGTGGTGCCATTATTACAACAAAAAAGTCTGAAGATAATGGAGGGGAGTAACATGCCCAGACAATATGTTGCCGTGAACGCGGTTGGTAATCCAATGGAAATTTTTGAGCGCATCCGCAGAGTTATTCAGCTACAAAAACAAACCCAGATGATACCCGTGGTAAAATTTGAAAGAAAACTACAAAGAGGATCACGTGGAGAATTTTACGTTTTGCTGGCTGTTGAAAACAAAGAGGGGATGACCCTTCCTGATGAAGTGGCAACTGTTCTCGAGTATGCAGGCCTACGAGGCCAGCCTCTTTGGCCAATAGAGCCTGCCTCAGTGAAACCAATGACGGGCGGAGCAGAACTTGAAACCCACAGTCTCAATGCGCTCAAATATGAACCTCTATGGTCCAATGATATAGGTGATCCATTTGACTTATCCGATGCACCATTCCATGAAGAAGACGTAGACGACAGTTCGCTTGGTGGACGATACAACCGATTACTCTATTGGCTTTCTGCCAATGCAGAGGGTACTTGGCAAACTTTTGCACGTGTCTGCGACGTTTTGCAGTTAACAAACGACACGAAGGGTGCTCGATCAATCCTTAGACGTCTTATTCTTCTCGGTTATATTGAAATTTCAAGCAACGGACAAAAATGGTCAATTTGTCCAACAACTTTGGTGCAATGTGCGGCTGAGCCGGATGTATGTTTTCTGGCTGGTCAGCAGACACCCAATTTAATAGAACAACTCAGCGCACATTGGACAATTAAAAATATTCCACAACCAGGCTACCAAGGACCGTCGTGTGTAAAAGTCCATAGTAATCTTTCAACAGACCTCCTTGTCGATGAGTTGCAAGTCGAGACTGTAGGAGTTGTTTCTGTCCAACTGGCTAGATTGTTGCCTGACTTGGAGGGGTGGGAAGCCATCCTTACCTCCATTGATCGAATTGACACAACGCACTATAATATTGAGATCTGGAATGGCAATGGATTTAGTCCGTGTGACACATTTTATGAAAGAGATGGACAATATTTCGGTGAATCAGGCATGTATCGCTTGACGCGAGGCAAAGAGGGGAATACTTATCAGGTTGTTCTCTACTTGGACCAACCCAACCAACGATGGTTGCGGGGAGATTGGTATGGTTTGCGTTTCCTTGCATACAATTCCGTTGGCCGGGACTTTGAAGTGACATATGATTCCAGCACAAACGACCTTCTAATACCCGTGGATGAGCGTTGGCCAATGCTGTATGAACGGGCATTAGTCCTTGCATCAGGCAGTCTACCGGGCAGACCTGAAAATCCACGGTGGCTCAAGTATTCAGGCATATCTAGCGAATTGGTTCAACAACTCACCGGAAAACTGAACGTTTCAATTAGGGAGATTTAACATGCATGACCTCGTAGGTGCTTATGAACGGATGAATCAGGTTTATCAGTGGTATATTGAGAGTGCTTTTCCGTTACGATACCAAGACCTGAGCGCAGAAAGAAGAAGGCTCTTGTCTAAAGGTGAAATTCTTTCACAACCTCCGCTTTTGGAAACAATTCCTGTCTATCCTACATCGGGTTTGAATTTGCAAGAAGCGAGTCAACGATTACCAAAGGGTTACCAAGATCTTCATCATTTGGCCCAAGCTTTGTTTCCTAATAGCAGAGAACTGTGGCGGCATCAGTGGAATAGCCTTGATGCGGTTATCAATAATAAGCGTGACATTGTTGTGACTACAGGAACAGGGTCTGGAAAAACGGAATGTTTTCTGTTACCGCTTCTTGCAGAACTCGCGCGAGAGTTGCGTTCCTGGCCAAACTGTCCAGAGGCACCGCCAGAACGCAAATGGTGGGAAAGTGAACAACCAACATGGCAAAGTCAATGGCAGCATACAGGACGAAAAAAAGAAGGATTGCATGCTATTCGAGGGTTAATCCTTTACCCACTCAACGCGCTTGTTGAAGATCAGCTGCGTCGTTTACGGAGCACACTTGATTCTGATAGTGATCCTAATTGGAACATCCATCATTGGTTAGATACCCAACATGGGAGAAACCGGATTTTATTTGGTCGATATACGGGACAGACACCTATCCCCGGGGAGCTAGGGAGCACCAACGCAACAAACCGTCTGCGCGCTTATCTGCAGGAAATGGCAAATACAAGTGCGAGTATTCGCCAACAATTAGTGGACCGTTCGGACTTAGATTGGGATATTCTATACCATTTTCCGAACATTGATGGCGGTGAGATGTGGTCTCGATGGGATATGCAGGATACTCCTCCCGATATTCTCATCACCAACTACAGTATGTTGAATATTATGTTGATGCGTAGCATCGAATCGTGCATCTTTGATAGTACACGAGAGTGGCTGGACAGTGATTCAACGCGAAAATTCTTTCTCATTATTGACGAACTACACGCTTATCGAGGAACCCCCGGTACAGAAGTAGCCTATATTTTGCGTCTGCTCCTTGACCGAATCGGCTTGAATCCGAATTCCGATCAGCTGGCTATTTTGGCAACTTCAGCAAGTGTGACCAATGACGATAAGTCCAAAGAATTCCTCCGAGAGTTCTTTGGTCGGGACTCTGAGCGCTTTCAAATTATCTCGGAGGAGCAAGACCCGCCGGAGCGGAACGCGTATCTCAGAATGCGCGACTACCGACAAGCCTTTGAAAGTTTTTCTGAAAGCGTCCAACCTGACCCACTTGATCCCATGTCTCCACCCGATCCTGAGTTGGCAGAAAATCAGTCTGCAATGCAAACTTTGACAACAGCATTAGGACATTCGATTAAATCGAACGTTTCAACAGAAACCGCGTTAGCAGACGCTTTGAAATCGTTAAAAATTCAACACGCTCTTCGGGACGCCTGCCGCGAGATTTCAGAAAAAAAAAAATAGTTCGGCCTGCGAAAATTCCCGCATTAGATGATAAGCTTTTTCCTGGAGATCGCCATGAAGAACAGACTGCCTCAAAAGCCATGAGGGGAATGCTGCTTGCACTTGGTATGAGTAAAGAACTTGGTAGTGGTCATTCACCACAACCTGTGCGTGGACATCTGTTCTTTCATAACTTGCGAAATCTGTGGGTCTGTTCTAACCCAAATTGTGATATAGCTATAGCTAATCGTGGAACCCAATCTGAACAAAATATCCCTGTTGGCACATTACATGCAATACACCGATTAGCGTGTTCTTGCGGAGGACGAGTACTCGACCTCATCGTGTGTGAAGTATGCGGTGACGTGTTTTTAGGCGGTTTTCGTGGAGGACAACCCGGGCAATTCGAGATTCTCACAGCTGACCAACCCGATCTCGAAAAGATGCCTGACCGTGTGTCAATCACACAAAGATATGGTCAGTACGCTGTCTTTTGGCCGCTGAACGAAATGTCTCCTTGGACAACGGAACCGGAAGATTGTGAATACACCATCCAGAGCAAAATAAAGACTAAAAACCAGAAACGGGTAACAAGGCGCTGGGTGAAAGCGAAGCTCAATGTATTCAGTGGTCAGCTTCAACAGAACACCATATCACCAAAAGAAGATGAAATTGCAGGTTGGGTCCATGTTGTAGCAGGGAATAATCTAGACGAACCTGCCATGCCACATAAATGTCCGCGATGTGACGCAGATTATACAAGACGAAGACGTTTTCCAACACCACTGCGGAATCACCGGACAGGTTTCCAGAGGTCCTGTCAGGTCATTGCAAGTGTGTTGTCCCGGGAGATGCCAGAATTGTTGGTCAATAATCCTGCGCGCAAGCTGCTGATCTTCTCTGACAGTCGTCAAGATGCCGCAAAACTAGCAGCGGGTATAGAGCGCGACCATTTCCGGGATATGGTACGAATTGCTCTGCTCAACGCTCATAAAGCATTTCGCGACGAATTTGCTGCATTTTTGAGGATGTCTTGCACACCTACTATCGCACAGACCAACTTAGAAACGATTAAAGCGATGAACCCAAAACTTCACGAAGAAATTTCGCGTAATCCGGTTGATGAAGATATGCTACTACGTAATCGTTTTGCTCAATGGAATTCACATCTCACGACAGAAATTTTGCTTTTTCTTCAAGGATTACCCGCTGCCAGCCCAGGATTCCGTGATGAATTGGAGCAAATTATCAACGATTATCCAGATCGAATCCCTCTTCAAAAGATTAAGTCGGCAGTCTGGCATAAACTGCTTTCACTCGGTATCTGCCCTGGCGGAATTAGTTATTGGGCCCTCAATTATCGGGATAGCGGGTTAAAAACCGTTCCTTGGTGGCACTGTTTCGATTGGACGGAAAATGGCCCACAACGTCTAGCCCCGACGGACTCAGCAGTAGAAAATCACATTACTACGATGCAAAGTGATTTGATGTCAGAACTTATGTACGCTCTGTTTCCGCACTTTGCCCGCACACTAGAAAGCCTCGGACAGGGCTGGGTAACATACAAGCCTTCTGGAAATCCATCACCTGTAGTGGTTGAAGCAACTGATGCCGTAATTCGAGAGTTAGGAAGACGACGTAGACATCTGCATGGAGAATATTTCTATGAGGGCACCTCAAAAGTTCTACCCCAGTATGTAACGGATTATCTTGACGAAATCGAGGTCGATGCAGCGACAGTTGAACAACAACTGAATAGCACAGATGCTTTAGTCGGCGGCACTTATAACGCGGGAATTGACCCACAAGAGCTCTATCTTATGCAACCACCGCCGAAAGATCAACACGGTGCAAGACCCGGATGGCGTTGTCCAACCTGCTACGCGTTCTATCTCCACCCTGCTGGTGGGAAATGCCCGACGTGTGTAGACACATCACTTAAACAAGGTAGCACCAGCGAGGCTTCTTTTGACTACTACCGTTACCTCTCAGAAAAGGCAGGCGATCCATTCCGCTTTCACTGTGAAGAGTTAACCGGACAAAGCGATGCATCTGAACGTCCGTTACGCCAACGACGATTTCAAAATATTTTCGTTGGAGATGACATCGAACAAGTTCAGGGAGTTGATTTGCTTAGTGTTACGACAACTATGGAAGCCGGCGTGGATATTGGTTCGTTGTTGGCAGTTATGATGGCAAATATGCCGCCACGACGCTTTAATTATCAGCAACGTGTCGGGCGTGCAGGCCGGCGTGGTGCTGGTGTTTCTTTCGCTGTAACTTTCTGTCGTGGACGAAGCCATGACGATTATTATTATCAACGCACAGAGCAGATAACAGGTGATCCACCACCGCCACCTTATGTTGATATGGCTCGCGAACCAATTTTCCAGCGCGTGTTTATTAAGGAAATTTTGCGACGTGCTTTTCAGATGTTGCCTGCGGACATTCTGAAGACTGTAAATGAAGAAGTCGAAAAGCGTTTTCAAGAAAGTGTACACGGCGAATTCGGTCCGGCAGCACAATGGTATCAGATTAAACCGCATGTCCAACATTGGCTCGATAAACCAGAAACTGAACATATTGTTAACAAAGTTCTTGATGTATTGCGCGTTGGTACAGAATGGTCAGGAAATACGCTAAAAGCGTCAGAATTCTGTCAGCAGATGCACGACTATTTGAAAGTCGAGATGCTGTCTGAAATCACAGAATTCGTTGAGGATCCACGGTATACACAAGACGCTCTCAGTGAACGATTAGCGAACGCGGGATTACTTCCAATGTTTGGTTTCCCAACCAAGGTTCGCTTGTTGTATACAAATTGGCCCTATTCTGGTAACCCGTGGCCTCCTGAACATGGTTTAATAGACCGAGATCTCGACATTGCTATCAGCCAATTCGCGCCTGGTTCTGAGACTGTGAAAGACAAGGCAATACATACTGCATGCGGAGTAGTTGAATTGTATCCTGAAGGAAATAGTGTCAATTCGCGAGCTGGGTTCGTGCCGGGCCTGAACGAGGAAAATCCAGTACTGACTGGATTGTGCAACCACTGCCAAGCAGTCGTTCCACTTGTACCCGAGGATGTATCACCCGAAGGTGAGGAGACATCAACAACCATTAATTGCCAAGTTTGTGGTGAAACTGAACTGCGGCCCATTGATGCACGTGAGCCTAAGGGATTCTTTACCGATCAACAACCTACTGATTTTGATGGGGCGTTCGAGTGGAATCCTCGCGCAACTCGCCCTACCCTTAACTTTGAGATACAACCAGAAGAGTTAAAACACGTAGACAATGCAGACGTGTCAGTTCTTGAAGATCAGGAAATTCTCTCAATTAACGATGATGGTGGAGCGGGCGGATTTCATTTTCAAGCAGCAATCGTTCGGGGAAGGCGGTGGCCTGGTGCCTATGTAGTTGCACCACAGGATAGTCAAAATGTTGCTGGTTCAGGTCCGTCTTACCAAATCGCACTCCTTTCACGGCGAAGAACGGACATTCTTTTGGTTAGCCTATCAAAATGGCCTGATGGGTTATTTGCTTCACCCACTGCAGTTGAGGGTCGTGCTGCTTGGTACTCACTTGCCTTTTTCTTGCAAATCGCTGCAGCTGCAAGACTCGATATTGATACTACTGAACTTGATGCAGGGTTTCGAGCAACCAAGGCGAACGGTATAACGATTGGTCAAGCTTTTCTCTCTGATAAACTCGAAAATGGTGCCGGATATTGTCGTTGGTTTGCCGAGCCAGAACGCTTCAGAAAATTGTTAAGACAAGCAAATCTTGATATTTCAGACAGTCTCGCTGACGTATGGATGAAGGATTCCCATATTTATAAGTGTGATACGTCCTGCAACGCTTGTCTCAGGGACTTCTATAATCTCCCTTACCATGGGCTACTTGATTGGCGGCTTGCACTTGACATGATTCGACTTGCAGCATCTTCAACTGCTACTATTGACCTCGTTTCTTCTTGGGGAGAACATGAGAATCCATGGCACCCTTTACTACAACGAAATGATGCACCAGTGCCTGCCACGATGCAGCGAATTGGGTATGGAGAACCAGTTCCATTCGCTGACTTGCGTGGTTATGTTCATATATCACGACAAAAGATTTGGATTGAACGTCATCCGTTATGGACGGACGAACATCCGATATATCGCGAAGCATTTGCAGCAGCACATCAGGAGCATCCGCATCACTCAATTTGTCCAATGAATCCTTTCCGAGCACTTAGACGACCAGCGGATTACGTTGGATAATCATACACACTTTAAATGGAAGGGATGGGGTGTAAGAAATAGGATATCGTGGTCTCATGAACCAGATTCAATTGGGAAAACGACATCAGTTTGCTCCATTTGAAACACCCCAACTCATTCCAACACACCACACAGAGGAGATAGTCAGATGAGCACAACAAAAACAGCAGATACAATGACAATGGACGCTTACGTTAAAGAGGGTGAACAGAAGGCTTATGAAATTGGTAATCGGGGACCACTCCGATTTAACCCCAACGGCACGCTGCACAAGGACATCGCAGATGCCTACTGGCGCTGTGGGTTCTACGTGTTTGAAGGAGCATTAAGCGCAGAAGAACTCAAAGATCTACAGAAGGATTTTGAGACCGTGCTCGACCGAGCACCGCATACGAAGGACGCAAAAGTTGATTCAGAGGGAAGACCCGCGATCGGATTAGAGCTCACGAGATCCAGCTTCAATTTTGCAAAGCCGTTGAGCGATCCCGTGGGTGGAACATCGAGAAACAATGGTCGTCATCCAGCCAAAATGAACGAACCCACTCCACCGGAAGATGCCCCGGACTTTGTGATTACGTCCATCTCAAGCCCGCTTCAACTGATGGACTCTTTCCTAAGACTCTATGGTCACCCACAGCTTCTGTCCGTTGCAGAACACATTAACGGTCCGGATTTCACCCCCTTCACCGAATCCATAATTGTGAAGCCGCCGGGGTTAGGCGCATCTGTCGCATGGCATCAGGACGGGACCAAACAGTGGGATAAGCCAGATTGGGACCAAGGCACCCACGGGTTCAATTTCATGGCGCAACTATACGGAAGCACTGCAGCCAATGGAGTTTGGGTATTGCCCGGATCACACAAAGAGGGTAGGCTGGACATCAAGGAAATGGTTGAAGCCAACAACGGTTCTGACCGCTTGCCCGGAGCGGTGCCGATGGTATGCGAGCCCGGCGACGTTGTCATGTCCAACCGCCAAGCCCTGCACGCCTCTTTCCCAAACACTTCGCCGGACTGGCGAGTGACAGTCAACTTTGGGTTTCACCGCTACTCCTCCGTTATTGACCTTGAAACCACGTATGGAGAGGATCCGGTGGTTTACGACGCAGAGCGGATCTTTGAAAGGTCTCGTCTGATTGCTGTGGGCATCGACGCCCGGCAGCAGCGTTTCCCCGATGAGCCGCGCTACGTTTATCAGCCCATGGTTGGAATGGAACACTCTAATCAGTGGAACGAAGCGACAAGGGAGAATATCGTCAAGGACTACAACCTGAGAGACCTCGGCATTTGAGGTATAGGCGTAGGAATACACACGTATTCGTGAATACCGTTTTCGATGGGTGTCGATTTCAAAGGCGGATATAGACATAACACGGATTTGAGAGACTAGGCGAGGGGAAGGTATGGCTACAACTCAGTTCGATACGTGGAACGCAATTACCGAACATGACGAGTTCATTAACGCTGCCCTAGAGGAAGCCAATATACCCGCGCTTATGGTATCGCTTGTGCACGTAACCGGTGACATGAACATCATGCGTGGAGACATTCGGCCTCACCCTCGCGTCCTTGGCGATCCCTATGTTGGTATCACCGAAGCACAGCGAGGGACTGTGCGCGCGCAAGCCCTTGAAATTCTGAAGACTTATCGAGACGGTGGCTGCAAGCTGCCTCAAGCACCGACTGTAGACCAAGTTCGTGAAATGATGGACTTTCTCGTCGGAGAGTCTCTACCCGACGATTACGGACAATTCTTGATGGGTGAGTTGTCCTTGGATAGCGGAGATCCTTATGCACAGCCGGGGTTGGAAAATATCCCGCTAGAGAAAAGACGGGCATTTCACGTCATCATCATTGGCGCAGGTATGTCCGGTATCCTTGCCGCACACCGTCTCAATGAAGCGGGAATTCCCTTCACGATCATTGAAAAGAACACGTCAATTGGGGGGACTTGGTTTGAGAATACCTATCCGGGTTGCCGCGTTGATACCCCCAATCATATATACTCGTACTCGTTTAAGCCCAGGGATTGGCCAAAGTATTATTCTCCACAGGACGTGCTTCTGAAATATTTCAATCAGTGCGCCGATGAGTTTGGAATTCGTCCGCATATACGTCTCAACACGTCGGTTGAATCGGTAGAATTGGATGAAAAAACTTACACTTGGAGAGTACGGGTTAAAAGTGCCGATGGCGTGAGCCAAACCTTGGAAGCCCAAGCAGTCATCAGTGCAGTGGGTCAACTCAATCGCCCCAGACTCCCGGATATCGAAGGGCGTGAGACGTTTAACGGCATCTCGTTCCATTCGGCAAGATGGGAACATGACCACGATCTGACCAATAAACGGATTGCAGTTATCGGCACGGGTGCTAGTGCCTTCCAGTTTGTCCCAGAGATTGCTAAACAGGCTGGTGAAGTCTTTGTCTTTCAGCGGACTCCAAACTGGATCGCGATCGAGCCTGTATATCACGACGATATCCCGGAGGGCAAACACTGGCTTTTAAACCATGTGCCGTTCTACGCCAAATGGTTCCGTGTTTTCAGATTCTGGCATAATGCCGAAGGTGTACTTGCTTGGGTAAAAAAAGATGCTTCTTGGAGGGACCAAACCCACTCGATTAGTGCCACCAACGATGAACTTCGCGCCCACTTCACCAAGGGCATGAAATCAATTCTGGGAGATGATGCGAATCTGCTACAAAAGTGTACTCCAACATATCCGCCGGCGGGCAAGCGGATGCTGGTGGATAACGGCACATGGCTCAAAACGCTGAAGCGGGACAACGTTCATCTCGTTACTGACCCAATTGCCACAATTACTGAGACAGGGATTGCGACCAAATCCGGCGAAACCTACGAAGTGGATATGCTAATCTATGCCACGGGGTTTTATCCCAGCCGTATGCTCTGGCCCATGAAAATCAAAGGTTTGGGAGGAATTGACCTTCAAGAGCATTGGGACGGCAATCCCCGTGCATATCTGGGGATGACCATTCCCCAATTTCCCAATCTGTTCTGCATGTATGGTCCCAACACAAATATCGTCGCTAATGGCAGCATCATTTTCTTTTCAGAATGTGAAATGCGGTACATTCTAGGGTGTATCAAACTTCTGCTTGAAACCGGTTGCGCGGCACTCGACTGTAAACAATCCATCCATGACAGCTACAACCAATGGATTGACGAAGGTAATCTACAGATGGCGTGGGGCGCATCGAATGTGAGAAGCTGGTATAAGAACAGCCAAGGTCGTGTGACCCAAAACTGGCCATTTACCCTCCTTGAATTCTGGAAGCGAACACAAGCCCCTACGGAATCGGATTATACTTTATACAAAACGGCGGTTACCCCACCGACATCCCCATGCGTCCACCATCGACATGAAGGGTAGTGCCGGTGATGTAGGAGGCGTCATCACTGAGCAAAAAGGTGATGGCGGAAGCCACCTCTTCTGGCTGTGCCCGACGTTTCATAATACAGGACGTTATTGATGTTTCTTCCAGTTCCTTCTTCCGCGCTTCTGGGTCCGGGTGCTTGGCAAAGTGCATCTCCGTAACAATCCACCCGGGTGCGACAGCGTTGACGCGAATACCGTAGTCAACAAACTCAACCGCCATCGTCTTCGTGACCGAAACCAAGCCTGCTTTTATCGCATCATAGACCCACTGCCCCGGTCTGCCGAGAAAGCCGCCCTCGGATGAGAGGTTGACGATAGCAGCACCTTCCTTCTTTAACATGGGCAATAGCACCTGAGTCATCAGGACCCAGCCTCTTAAACCGACCGCTGTCTCTGGTTCCCAGTTCGGCAACCATCCTCCGTCTTCGATACGCCCCTGTCTCAAGATAGCAGCGTTATTCACCAAAATGTGGAGCGCAGAGAATTGTTCAGCAACGGCACGACCAACCGCTTCAACGGCGGTGTCATCTGCCAAATCAACCGCCATATAAGTTGCAGTACCACCGGACTGTTCTATTTCCGCAACAGCCTTATTTGCCATGTATAGGTTGTTGTCCGCGATGATGACGTGCGCCCCTTCCGCCGCCAACCGGTTCGCCGTTGCTCTGCCAATGCCTGAAGCACCACCCGTTACCAAAGCGGTTTTACTCTCAAACCGTCTCATACCGTACAAATTTGGTGACATATTGAATACCTCATTGTCCTGATTTAGAGGCGAATGCTTCCGGCGTGTGATTGCGTTCGATGAGTTGGCGCTGGCCATCGCTCATTTCAAACCACGGTGCCGGTGGTTTCTCGGCTACGATAGGTATTTCACGCCCGTTGACGAGGGTCAAGGTATTGCGTACCAATTTGTCGCCCTTCCGCGGGTTCATCCCGACATCATAAAAGGTAAAATCTCCTGATTCAATGCGGAAGAGGGCTATATCCGCCAATGCTCCCGGTTTGAGCGTCCCGATTTCGTCTTGTAAACCCATCACCTGGGCGGGCTTTTCGGTTGACGCCTGTATAACCTCTTCAAAGCTCATCCCCAACGCCATAAACTTGCTCAAGCAGGTCGGCATGTCAAACATAGGACCGCCAATACTGTTTTGATGGATATCGGAGGAGATAACGTCCGGCTTATGGCCCACACTCATCAGTGCTTCCGCGGTTTCAAACGAGAAAGAACCCGCTCCATGACCGATGTCCATGACAACACCACTCTCCCAAGCCTGTTTTGCCTCATCTCGCAGCTTACCTGAATCGTCGATGATTCGCATGTCTCCGCCGGTAAAGCAGTGGGTCAGTATGTCGTTGGGTTTCATCTGTTTTAGTACCTCAGCAATCCCCGGTGGTCCGCCGCCAATATGAACCATCAGTGGAAGTTCGCAGCGATCCGCTGCCTCCCGTGCGTATGTCAGTGGAACAACTGTGCCGCCAGTTTGACCCTGATCTATACGTGCTTTTACGCCCAACGCTATATCCCGGTTCAGATTTATCATTTTGCAGCAGAGATCTATATCGCAGTAATCCAAGTTGGTGAGTTCCCCTGACCGCGTTGTCAAGCCGATGGATGAAATATTGATTAACGCATAAATGCGCGCTTGAGCAGGAGTAACGATGTACTCTCTGAAACCGGGGAAGTTGTACCCGCCCGAAGATCCCACATCGAGCCAAGTGGTCACACCGCTGCGCGCTGCCACCGTATCTGCATGGACACCGTAATAGCCAATACCGTAGAAGATATGGGTATGGAGGTCAACTAACCCCGGCGTCACATATTGACCGCTGGCATCAATCACCTGAACAGCAGATTTTGTGGGAATATTGGCGTCAACCGCTGCAATACGATTGCGCTTAATAGCAACGTCAAGTTTGCCACTGTGACCACCCCCCGGATCTACAACATCACCACCTCTGATTAACAGATCAAATTGCATGAATCATCTCCTATCTTTTGATCCCGATTTATCGGGGCCGGTAGGTGCGGTTTCCAAACGCACCGTATTCAATACAACCCGGTAGGTGCGGTTTCTAACCGCACCGGTTTGGAGTGTCTCATTAATTCTAAGGTCCACTATAGTTATTCATTAGTATATTAACGAACCGATGTGCTAATGTACTAACAGAATGGATTTAGACAGCAGTGTCTGATTTTCCCTACGGAGTTTGGAATTTCTTGAACTTTGTTTGAAATGCCGGTGTTTCGAGAACTTCTTTATTGACTACGGCTTCGGGGATCTCACCCCGGAGAATTTGCGCTGCCTGCCGGAGTTTGCCGCTCCATGCCAGTTTGTAGTATTCATCGGTGTGACCCAACGAATGCGGGGATACCACTACATTGTCCATGCCGAGAATCGGATTGTCAGGATCGACAGGTTCCTGTTCAAACACATCAATTCCTGCCCCCTGAATCCAACCCCCTTGTAACGCTTGAATCAGTGCTTCTTCATCAACTACGGGTCCCCGTGAGGTACTTATCAGATAAGCAGTTGATTTCATCTTGCGTAACTCTCGCTCCCCAACGAGATGTCGCGTTTCCTCGTTCAACGGCACACTGATGCTCACGAAGTCCGACTCCGCTAACAAAGTGTCCATGTCCACTAATTGCACGCCTACATCGTCCACCTCCGCCTGCTTAATGTACGGATCGCAGCCCAAATGACGCATGCCAAACGGCTGCGCCAATACAAACACTTCGTGACCGATGTTACCAACGCCGATGGATCCGAGCGTTTTGCCCATCAGCCCTTCGCCATGGTAGTCATTCTGCTCTGACCAGCGTCCCTGACGAGTAATTTTGTCCTTTGCCATCAATTTCATCGCAAGCGCTAAGATGAAAGTTATGATGGTGCAAGCCATGGGGCGGCGGACAGCATCGGGCGCAAAGCAAAATAGAACCCCCACGTCGGTTAAAGCTTTAACATCAATGTGATCGTAGCCCACACCGGTATATAGCAGGGCGATTAGGCGATCATTTCCATCGAGTGAGCGTTCGGTCCAGCTGGCTGCCGCGCTGATGACCATATCACAACCCTGTATTTGCTCGGCGGAGACTTCCGGCAGCAACTGATCGAACTTCCGATATTGTATCTCAGGCATCTCGTCGAGGAGTTCAAGTCCCGGACCGGGGATGTCCAGATTCCCCTCCGCATCGAACAGATCCCTTGTAATTCCAAGCGTGACTTTTCCGTCCATTTCTTTTCTCCCAATCCGTTAAAAGGTGCTATATAATACCGTTTCTGAATAATTGTGTCGCATCATTCGGGGAAACTTACAAGAAACTACAGTTGTTCATTAGTTCATTAATTACCCAATGAACTGATTTACGTTTCACGCATCACATTTCAACAATGCATTATTCTTTGTCAGAATTGGTATAATATTCCCTAGCGATATATTGACATCGCCTGTGATGCTGCCTCCCGCAATAGACTGTATTCGGGACTTCTGAGGCTGCCAAAGAGCTGAATGCCACGCTCTCGCTGCTGCTGATACTCCGCACGGTTTTTCGGATAGATTGCTGGCTCTACAGGTAAATTCCGAGACAACGCAATCTCAATGACATGCTCCATTGCAGAGACCACTTGGGGGTGTTCCCATTCCCCATGGAACCCCATTTTTGCAGCCAAATCCCCCGGACCGAACACGACGGCATCCACCCATTCGTTGGCAAGCATCGCTTCGGCATTTTCGACACCTCGCCAAGATTCGATCTTGAGTATCAACAACGTTGCCTCATTCGCTTCTTGGCAGTATCGGGCGGCATCTGCCTCCGTATAATCTACATTGGCACCCATTGCCAGTCCCCGTTCGCCCACTGGTGCGTATTTCATCCAACGCACTAGTTCTTCCACCTGATCGGGGGTCTCAGCATGGGAAAGACAGATTCCCAGCGCACCCGCGTCGAGTACGCGGGAGACGATAGGGCGGGAGGGAACCAAAACGGTTACGGCGGGTGAAAGACCGTTGTCTCTTGCTATGACTAAAAAATTTGTAAGCGTTTCGTCATTGTGCAGGACATGCTCATTCTCAACGAGCAGCAGGTTATATCCGGTCCGCGCTGCTATCTTGACAACAGAGGGACGGAGGGACTCGAATACGTTGAACCCGAATACAGGTCCTCCATTTTTGAGGATATTTTTCGCTGGATTGGCAATCAATGACTTTTCAGATGACATGTTTCCACTTTCCCTAATCATCAAAGGTAGTTTAGAGTCTATCCACTCACAATTTGCCACTCAGGATTCAGCTCGATTCCGAGGCGCTTGGCTCGTGCCATAACCGAATCAGAAACAGTCTTATAGGCCTCAAGTTCATCCACGCGCGTTGAATGTCCGCCGCTGAAGACGACCTCGCCATTGACTAGAACCGTATCTACACTGCCTGCTCTCAATCTTAATGCCAGCGCGTGAACGGGGTTGTTGTCGGGATAGGCTTCAGATGACCGCACAGATCTCACAACAATGTCCGCACGTTTGCCGGGCTCCAAGCTGCCCAACTCTGCCTCTAGTCCGGCTGCCGCTGCTGCGTTAAGAGTTTGCATTTCGAGTAATGCGCCGGGAGAGACGGGATCGGCATAGGATTGCGCGACTTGGTGTGCTGTGAGCATAGTTTCTCCCGGTGTACAATCACGAGCTCCATCGGTGCCAAGTGATACGCAGACGCCACGGCGATATCGTTCCGCCATCTTAAAGGTGATGTCGAATGTGATGCCGAGCGAGAAGAACGCTATCGGACACCATACAATTTTGCAGCCTGTCTCGTGAACTGCGGTTTCCTCATCCGTATCCAATGCGCTCGCATGCACAACAACGGTATTTTCGTCCAGAAAGCCCAACTCTTGTAGATGGACGAGGTGACGTTTCCCGGTCAGGGTGCGATAAAGATCCGCTCCTTCAGGGAGGTAGCCGGCATGTATATGCAGTGGAACATCGTTTTCACGCGCACAGGCGTGTGCTGCCCTCAACAATTCGGGGGAAGCAGTCCCCTCGCCATAGACGAAGATATACCCACGGACCAAGGCATCGGCATTCTTGTTTCGGTGGAGTTCTGCATCCAATTCCTTTATACACCGGTCGTGGTCAATGGTCGCGCGCGCCATGAGGCTAGGGCTTGCAAGTGTAGGAATCGCCTCGAAGGATTCGCCCCGGTCCCACAGATACAGCGAAGAAAAAGAGGCTCTCAAGCCGACACGTTCAACCGCCTCCGCTGCTGCTTCCGTTGAGAAGAGTGATCCCGGTTCGATGAACATTGTGAAACCGTTACGAAGCATCTCAATTCCCGCCATGGTGGTCGCTGCGGCTTCGTCTGCGTCAGTAACGCTTGCTTTCCAATCTGCAAAATTGATGGGCAAGGCTTCCGTATCGTGGTAGCTACCGAAAACTCCCCGGCAGCTGGTATGTACAATGTGATTATGAGCATCAATCAAGCCGGGGTGCACGATAGCACCTGAAGCGTCGATCATTTCCCGCGCATCGAAGTTCTGTCGCACCTCGGCATCAGTCCCAACTGCCACGATACGTGAGCCGGAGATCGCCACCGCCCCCGGACTATAGATTTTACGATCCGGATCCATTGTAAAAATTTGACCATTATGAATGAGAGTGTCGCATCTGCTTTTGTTCATAGTTATACACATCCATTTTCCAGTTTACCTTCTTGTTCCGCGATATGATACTTTCCAGCTACGGCAAAAAGCGTATCACCAATCCTGTACCGACCCATCCTCACGTCGCAGATGGGTGGGATCCTTTGACGAATGCGGATGTTTTGCTGCGGCTTCCTCGTTCAGGTCTATCCCTAAGCCCGGCGCATCGCTTGCTATAAGATACCCGTCCTCTGTCCGCATATCGTTTGGTATGACCTCGTTCATCCAGTCAGTGTGCACCCCATACTCCTGCACTGCACAGTTTGGCACCGACATATTCAGATGCAGCATCGCTGCTGTGCTGACGGGACTTCCTGTGTAGTGACAGGCAAGCTCCTGATAGTGCACCTCTCCCATCACTGCGATTTTCTTTCCTTCGGTGATTCCACCGCTATGGCAGATGTCCACCCGAAGATAGTCAATTAGTTCCCCCTCGATCAGTTCACGAAACAGCCATTTTGTCGGCAGCTGCTCGCCGGTGCCGATCGGCACGTTTGTGTGTGCACGGAGCGTGGCAAACGATGCTGGGTTTTCGGAACGGATAGGATCTTCAACGAAGAAGGGATGGTACTCTTCGATTCCGTTGCACAACTGAATAGCGTGAGGCGGTGTCAAGCGTGTATGCACCTCAAAGATAATCTCAATCTCATCGCCGACCGCCTCCCGCACGGCTTTCATATACTCAATACCGCGCAAGGTCGCTTCCTTCTGATTAAAGCCGCCATCACACCGAATCGGTGAGATGCGCAGGACCTTCCAGCCTTCATCTACCATCTGCTTTGCACCTTCCAGACCCGCATGGCGATAGACCAGAACCTTGTCCCGCGTTGCACCGCCAAGAAGTCGATAGGTCGGCACGCCGAGTGCCTTTCCTGCCAAATCCCATAGTGCAATATCTATCCCCGCAAGTGCGGATTGCAGCACGGGACCGCCGCGCCAGAATGTCCCCCGAAAGATGTCCTGCCAGATATGTTCGATTCGGGTTGCGTCTTGACCCATCAGAAGCGGTTTGAGATGATGCTCTAGTGCCCCAACGACGGCCAATGATCTGCCGCTTAACGAGGCTTCTCCGATTCCGTATATTCCCTCGTCAGTCTCAATCTTGACATATACAAACTGATTCACAACAAATACTTTAAGGTCTGTGATTTTCATAGAATTCTCCTTATCGAAATCTTCCGTTCTAAAACCCCGTCTTTTAAGTCGGGGATACAGAACGGCAACCCCTGTGAGTTAGTCTAAAAAGTGTTGAAATTGTAGGTTGAATATGGTATAGTTGTGTTGGCTTTCGTGGGAGAGGTTCACGCCATCGCACGGTGGTGTCTCCCACACGCCTTGAGCCGGATATGAAAGCTAGAAAGCCGCATCCCTAATGAAAACCTACAAGTTTAAGTTGTATAGTAATCACGGGAATCGTGAATTGCACAAGACCATAGACGGACACGCTTCTGTCTGGAATCACTGCGTTGCGCTTCAGCGTCGTTACTATGCGATATATGGCAAATATATTAGCAAGTTTCGGTTGATTAACCATATATCCAAGCTGAAACGGTTGCCTCGTTTTGCCCACTGGAATCAGTTACCGAGCCAAGCGATACAGGACGTTGTAGCCCGAATAGACAAAGGCTACAAGTCAATGTTTGAAGCGAGAGCGAAAGGTAAAGCGTGGGGCAGACCCCGTTTCAAGCCTCGTCGCAAATACAAGTCCTTCACATTGACCCAAGCGGGTTGGAAACTTCTACCCGGCAACAAGATTCAAATCGGCAAGCGCATCTATCAGTATTTCAAGTCCCGTGATGTGCTTGGCAACCCGAAACGTTGCACCATCAAACGGGATGCACTTGGTGATGTTTATATCTGTGTGTTGACTGACCATGTAGAACCTGACATAAATCGAGCCATGACGGGTAAAATCGCAGGCTTTGATTTTGGTCTAAAACGGTATCTGACAGGCCACAACAGACACAACATAGAATCACCCCTATTTTTCAAACGCAGTCTCAACGCAATCAAACGAGCGAGCCGTGACCACTCCCGAAAAAAGAGAGGTTCAAACAACCGTCAACGGGCACGGCTTGATTTCGCACGGAAGCACTGCAAAATAGCAAATCAGCGTGAGGACTTCCATTGGAAGTTGGCACATCAACTCACCGATGCATACGATGAAATCCGTCTTGAAGATTTGAATCTTAAAGGCATGAAAGCACTTTGGGGTCGCAAGGTATCTGATTTAGGGTTTGCTGATTTTGTTGCAAAGTTGAAATACATTGCAGCCAAAAAGGGTGTTAAACTCACTTTCATTGATAGGTGGTATCCTTCATCAAAGACCTGCTCTGCTTGCGGTGCTGTCAATGAAGCGTTGAATCTGCGGGATAGAGTCTGGCACTGTCCAAGCTGCCATACAGAATTAGATAGAGACCGTAACGCAGCCGTTAATATCTACAGGGTTGGGGCATCAACCCTTGCAGGAGAAGTTGTAAGTCCATCTTCGGATGGTTAACTTTGTTGATAGCACAATTCGCGTACCTGAAAGACAAAAGAATCACACTCCTTCAGGGCGGGGAGTATGTCAAGAAGTAAGGTGTCGGGATTCGGAGATCCCTCCTACCAAATGTCCCTATGTGGTCTGTGGCGCATTTTGGACAGCTACTCCAACCCTAACTCGACCCACTTGGCAGTCAACTGTTGGATACGCGGACGGTCACTGTGAAGAAAAGCGTCAGAAAACACCCGCCCCGGTCGGCTGTACTGCAATCGCTCAATTAAATTCAAGACGCCTTGATGGTTCTCTTTCAACATGGCTATATCCGCTGCGGTGGTGGGTTCAGGCACGAAATTGACCGCTAGATGCCGACGCCCCGTCCTGCCACCGAAGGAGGCATGCCATGTGTTCATATCCGAGAAGAAGACATCTCCGGGCTGCGATTCAAGCGGAAAACAGGGAACATCAGGACCGGGAAGACCGAACTGTGGCAAGGGTTTCAGTGTTTCGTGCAGAGGTATGCGATGGGAGCCGGGGATCACACGCAAACAACCCGTCTCTTTTGTCAGCGGATCAAGATACATGGATACCTTCATCGGCCGATACTCCAATCGCGTGCCATCCGGATGCCAATCGGTATCGCCGACGTAGAGGTTTCCCTCGGAACACAGCCACATGAATCCTTCTCCAAGCAAGGATTCGACTGTCTTGTAAATACGGTCATCTTCCACCAGATCCGTTAGCAATGGGGTGATTTCGGCGATGCCGTAGAGCGACTGACGGCTCTCTCCCGGAAATGGCTCTCCGCTCCGCTCTTTGTCAAGCAGTTCATCGAATTTCTGGGAAATAGCATCCATTTCATCGGGCTGGAACGCCTGTCTCAGTACCAAAAACCCAAATGTTTGAAAGTAAGCGATCTGTTCTTCTGTTATCACGGTTCTCCTCCTACTAAGCCGATTTGTGCTATCTTACTGAAATGGCACGGGAATTTTGTCCCCATGCCAAGGAAAGGCATAGCTCGGCGAGTTCGCAAAGCGGCGCATACCAATCTCCAGCCGAATCGTTCTCGAAGGCGGAAGTTCAACGGCGAAGAATTTCGCATCAACCGGAACAACCCGCTCCGATGAACTATCCGAGTCTACCTCCTGAAACTGCACTTTGGTAAATTGGTGCTCCCCGAAAGCCCCTGCTTGAATGATGACGTTTCGGGTTTCGGTTCTGCTTAGATTCACCAGTTGAACCCCCACCACGTCCGATCCCAACTTGTCGACGAGGGCGGCAACATCTTCCGGGACGCCGGGTCGAGCGCGGTCTGGGTCGAAGTAACGCACAGTCGCTTGCAGAAGTCCACCGGTATAAACCGCTTGCGGGGCACCCAACATCACCTGCGTCAATCCCTTCGTAAGAACAAAGTGTGGCGGTTGCTGATTATCTGCGATTATTGTCTCAACATCGCGGTTATCGTTACGTGCCCCCTCAAACACCGCCAAAGCTCCTTCATATTCGGCGTCCAGTATTTTTTCGGGCCAATCGGGATTCTTTCCATCGTAGTATTGGAACCGTCCATACTCTGTGTTCCCGTCATTCTTTTCTGCCTCAAACATAACGTGATTCCAATCGCGCTCTACGTCCCCGTCCCGCACCCTCGTAATTAACTCGTAATCTTGGGGATCCATTGAGGCGTGATACAGATGTGCTAAGTCTTTCATCCGCATCGGTTCATACGCTTCCCAACCGTCGGGACCATATCGCGTCGCGACGAGGAGTTGACCGTCATCGCGTGTAACCGCGTTGTCCAGCAGGACTTTAATCTGTGAACGGAGGAGTTCGAGATAGCCGAAGTCCCCGGTGAGCAAGAGCGCACATTCGGCACCAACGATGATAGAGTTAAACATGATATCGCCCGCCCAATAACTGTTCCAACCGTAAAGGCCGCCCCACCACTGTCCCTGACGGTGTTCACCTATCTTTCCTGTGGGTCCGACGTTGTCCGGGATAATCCCGTCGTTGGCTTTGATCCGATCCATCCACCCTTCTGTGTATTCGAGTACCCACCGTTTGTACTTCTCGTCTCCAGTATACAAATAGGCATTAGTCATTAATGCCGTGGCTCCCAAACTGTGTGCCACGTCGCCGTTGAGAACGATCTGCTCAAACAGTCTGCAGATTTCGTCTCTCCGCTGTGGATGCTCATACCAATTTGCCTCCAACTCCTTGACGACCGGATAGAGCGTTGATCGCATACCCATCGCCTTGCTGGGATCTTCTCCCATTCTGCCTGCAAGCCAAGCTTTCAAGTGTTCGAGATCGGCTTGGAAGCAGGGACCCCGGCTGGTTTGGATGGGAGAACGAAAGATTTTATGCTCAGGGTCGTAATTAGGGGCTTCTGGGTCCTCACCGATATGTATCGCCGCGAACTGTTTCGCGCGTCGTACATTCTCTGAAATGGTAGGATTGGCAACACCAAAGTCATAGAATGCCATGTTGCCTTCGCCCAAATGATGCCACTCCGCTGCACCGGGCGACGCTAAATTGTAGTACTCTCTATGGGCCTGATGTGAGAAGCGGGGATGCGTCCGATGCACAATCTCGTCGCTACTGATACGGGTCGATGCGTTCCAACACTGCAGTGCCATTTCGAGCAGACGCTCATCTGCCCCCATGGCGTAGAAAAGCCCCCAGTTATAAATCCGTTCATAGAGGTCATCTAAATCGTCAGCAAAATAGAGTGCCCCTCCCGGTTCAGCATACTTGTTGAGCAGCATCGGTGCTGCCTCTTCCATGAGGTTTATCAGGTTGCGCTGCTTAAGCGCCCACGCCGGTGGGACTGAGAGTTCCGTTGCCTTGACGCTGACCATATCGGGAATGGATACTGGATTTGTCGAAATTATATCTGTTTTCATCGTTTATCTCCAAGTGCATAGTCTGACTTAAATTTTGGACGCCTTGTACGCTATACCTCTGTCAATTCTGGAACGTGTTCATCCTCATATTTCTCAATCAGCACACCAATGACTTCCATCAATGAGGCTAAGGGATGGTCTTCATTCTCACCCACGACATCGATTAAGTTATCTAGCATCTCCACAAGTTGTTGATAGTCGCTCTCTCCATGAGGGACAAATACAACAGGTGCCAGCATCGGCCATACATCTTGAGCGGTTTGTATTTCTGTTGACATAGTTTATTCCTTCCATCTCTCTGAGCACTTTTCACGCACGACTCGTAGAGAAAACCGCAAGAAGTCATGGTGTGATCTTGTCAACTCACCAACTTCGATACTCATCTCCGCAGTCACCGATTTGATTGTACAGATCGCGGGATTGAGATTGGATAACATCTATCCGGGCATAATCTTCAGAGTCTAGGGCAAAATCGAACACACGCGCATTGACGGCACGGTGTTCTGTAACACCGAGCCGCACACCGATGATAACGCCGGCAACCGTCGGACGCTCAAGAATCGCTCGAACTGCGACGTTGGAGATGCTGACACCATGTTTTTGAGCAATCTCCTCAAGCGTCAAAAGCAGCATCTGAAATAGTTCCCAACCACTCCAAGCATCGATCATCTGCTTGTACTTGTGCAAGCTAGCGGTGTTCAACTCTCGTCCCCGCGGTTCAGGTTGCCCCAAGTATTTTTCAGTCAACAACCCACCGCAAAGGGTTCCATAGGTCAGCAACTGGATCCCGTGTGCTTGACAAAACGGAATCATCGCCACCTCCGGGCGACGGTCAATCAATGAAAATTGCACCTGATTGGTGACGATGCGGATGCCCGCGTCCGTGATGCGCGAAAGATGTTCGGTATCAAAGTTTGTCAAACCGAGATGTCTCAGTTTCCCCTCGTCCCGAAGTTCAGTGAGATAGGTAAGGGCTGAAAGATAGTTTTCGTCTGCGTAGTCCCACCAGTGGAACTGCAACAGGTCGAGCTGATCAACACCCATCCGATTCCGTGATATATCAATGTTTGATTCCACCCACGGTTTTGCCATCCGCCCCGGTCGTGGCACCCACTTGGTAAACGCCTGGATCTCAGAAAGGGAATTCGTCCCGCGTTCAGATGCAAGTTGCCGTCGAAACTCACCGATGAAATCCTCTGCGGGTCCGTAGTGATCAGCAAGATCCCATGTAGTAAATCCTGCATCAATACAGTCGAACATAGACCGTATTGATGCTTCTGGATTGATGGAGCCGTGGGCACCAGAAACCTGCCACATACCGTTGAGCAGCCGACAGATGCGTAAATCCGGGGTGAATGCAATGGTACTGGATTTTGGCAGCTTCATAAGCATTTCCTTATAGAATCGACCAACCAAGCACACAAACCTCTTACAAAAATCCCATTATACAACACACTCAACGTTTGTATCACCCACAGGTGCACTAATGGGATGCTGGGTTTTAAATGATAGATTTCATTATAGCACACTTGCTCACAGGTAAAAACAAAAAATCAAGCGGTGGCAGTGCAGATTGACATAGGAGACAAACGGTGTTAGACTAGCGCAACTTTTAGAAAATATTCGGAGGATCCTATGAAAGCAGCTGTGATCGGTTGTGGTGCCCAAGGCAGGGGCGGGCATGTTGCAAATTACGCAAAGATGGACGAGGTATCGCTCCTCGCTGTCTGTGATGTAAACTTTGAACGGGCGCAAGCAGTAGCAAAGGAGTTTAAGGTTCCCCACGCATACGCCGACTATCGACAAATGCTAGAAAAACACGCCCTAGACCTTGTCAGCATCTGCACGCCTCATGCACTGCACAGAGATCAGACAGTCGATGCTTTTGACGCAGGTGCGAACGTTATTTGCGAAAAAGCACTCTGTGTGAGCAGCGCGGAAGCACAGGAGACGATTGCCGCCTGCAAGCGTAATGGTAAAAAGATGAGCATGGGACTCCAGAATCGTGGCCTGGCGTCAGGATATGCGCTCAAACAGTTTATCGAAACCGGTGCCTTGGGACGGGTATACTATACCCGCGTCTGGACAGGCCATGTAATGAACATCCCCGGCTACAGTGTTTTTCACAACAAAGCACTTTCTGGCGGAGGCGTTCTCTACAGCACCGCTGTGCACACCCTCGATTTCGCAAATTGGATTATCGGCGATCCAACACCCGTCGCTGCAATGGGAACCACCTATCAGAAGGTGCGCCACATGAAAAACCCTGTAATTTCGTGGACAGGAACGCTAGAGGATTTTGAGACGGAGGACTTCGCGGCGGGCTATATCCGATTTGCGGATGGTTCGGGATTATCGCTTGAAAGTAATTGGCTGACACATCCGTGGAAGAACCGCCCGACCATTGAGGTGTTGGGAGACTTCGGCGCAGCGGAGATTCCCCTGAAGATCTATCTTGATGACGGCGATCAGGTCTTTGACAGAACCCCAGAAGTCGTCGAACCAGAGAACAGTTTCTTTGATGTGCTTAAAGATTTCGTTGAAGCTGTCCGCGATGATAGAATACCAGTCGTCAGCTTCAGCGAGATGCTGCATGTGCAACAGATGATGGAAGGGATCTATCGCTCCGCTGAAACCGGCAAAGAGGTGTCCATCGCGTCGGACAATGGTTAAGATAGATTTGTACCTCAAGCGACAAAGGTCGCCAAGCCTCATAAGAAATGGAGGGATGCGATATGGCATCCAAGGAACAGATCCAGCAGTACAATGTGCAAGGTTACTTTATCGCCAACGACGCGGTATCCCCCGACATGCTGCCGTTACTGACAGAAGCCACACGACGGGCGCGGGATAAGGTGCACTCCGGCGCGATAGTCGATAACACAGATCGGATTGGCACTGGTGGAGAAGGGAAAAACCCCGTTGTCATCATGGGGGTCATGGCACCCGAATTCAGCGAGCCGATCTTTGCGGAATATCTGACTTCCGAACCGGTCGAACGCTACGTACACTCCCTTCTAGGCAAGGATCTGCGCCTAGGCTGGGTAACCATATTTGCCATCAAGGGCAGTGGCTATCAATGTGGATGGCACCGGGACTTCGGCGCGGAAGAACGCGACGGCAGTTATGAGGTAGAGATGGAAATCCTCAGTCGCTATCGTAAGAACCTGCTCAAGTGGCATACAGCGTTGGTGGACGATCCGTGTCTGTGGATTGTACCGGGCAGTCAGTGCCGCTACCGCACCAATCATGAGCGCGAGGTACTGATTAACAACAAAGGGATCGGTGATATTCCGGGGGCAAAGCAGATAAAATTGAAGCGAGGACAGACCATATTCTGGAACGGAAACACTATTCACCGGGGAGTGATGCCGGCAGGGATGGAGGAGCACCTAACCTTATGTGGATGCTTAGTCAAACATCAAGTGGACGATCCACCAGAGGTACTGGATGAACGCTTCAGGTGGCGACTGGCGGATAACGTACGGGATGCTCTGCCGGAGAAAATCCAGACTTACTACGACCATTGGAAGCAGTTGCAGATTGTCGATTGAAGATTCTTGTTTAGAGGTTTCAAAATCAGATTAGGAACACAATGATTTATTGCTATAGGTATTACATCAATTCACCACCCCGTTGTATTCACGCGCCGAATCCTACCCTCCCGTCCTCGAAACAGAAGATGCCCATTTTGACAAGCATATTCATGCAATCGCTTTGTAATCTCGACATCCTTGCGACAGTATTCCGCAACCAGATCAACCTTGCCCGCTTTCCACCATCGCAGGGACTGCAACCCATCCGCTGACTTGGATTCTCGCAACGTCTCCTTCGCAAGTGCATCGAGGCTGAGGCGAAATCCCAGTGTACGCTTAACGTGTTCCAACATGTCAAAAGTTGGCAATTGCCACAGGTTGACCCGTGTATACGGCCGGAGGACAACGTAGTCAAACCCCTTGAGGTTGAATCCAACGACGAGGTCCGCTTCTGCAAGCTGATTTATCAGTCGCTCAACGTCCGCCTCTTGAAAAGTTGTGTATTGCTGATCGGCTGTACTAAACGTTACAGCGATCGCAAGTTTCATCCGGTCAATATATGACCAGCCACCAACTTCTTGGGCAGATTTCTGTGTTTCCAAATCGAAGTAAATTATGTTACTCTGCGCTGCGCTTCGTTTTCTATCCATAGTGTGCATATTGTACCTGTAATTCTCCGCATCTGTAATATGACAATGACCGATACCCTCTGCTTGACACAGTTCGTTTTCCGTGATAGGATAAAGGATAAATTCTTGAGTAAATAAGTTAATGCGTGTATTTGTCTATATTCTATTTTACGCATTACGCCCGGAGACTCGCAATGAAAATCGTTATTGCACCTGATTCGTTCAAAGGCAGCCTAACTGCATTGCAAGTGGCAGAAGCAATGGAAGTTGGCTTACGCCGTGTGTTTCCCGATGTAGCTATTGAAAAAGTACCGATGGCAGACGGGGGTGAGGGCACGGTGCAATCTCTTGTCGATGCAACTAGCGGAGAAATCCTAACTGCACAAGTGCTGGATCCGCTTGGCAACCGAATTGATGCCCAATATGGGGTGCTCGGTGATAGAGTCACAGCGGTCATCGAGATGGCGGCAGCCTCTGGTTTGACACTTGTTCCTCCCAATAAACGCGACCCACGTGTCACAACAACTTACGGCACAGGAGAGCTCATTCGAGCTGCCCTAGCCCAAGGATGTCGAAAATTGATCATTGGGATTGGTGGCAGCGCTACAAACGATGGTGGTGCCGGGATGGCACAAGCCCTTGGCGCGAAGCTGCTCACGGCAAGCGGTGAGCAGATAGAACCGGGGGGGGGTTCTCTAGCAGCGCTCAGTTCAATTGATCTTTCCGAATTGGACCCGCGCATCGCTGAAACGGAAACCGTCGTTGCCTGCGATGTCAACAACCCACTCACAGGCAAACAAGGTGCCTCGCACGTCTATGGACCTCAAAAGGGGGCAACCCCTGAAATAATCGAGGTGCTGGATGCAAACCTAGCACATTTTGATAAAACCGTGCAGCGAGACCTCAGTAAATCTGTGGGGAACGTCCCCGGTGCAGGTGCCGCCGGCGGGTTAGGTGCCGGCTTGATGGCTTTCCTAGATGCCTCGCTAAAATCGGGTATCGAAATCGTCACCGAGGCGACCCAATTGAGCAAACGATTCGCGAGGGCAGATCTTGTTATCACAGGCGAGGGGCAAATTAACTTCCAAACAGTTTTCGGTAAAACACCCGTTGGTGTTGCGAAGGTGGCAAAGACACACAGCCTCCCTGTGATTGCAATTGCTGGGAGTATTGCTAACGATTCCGATGGCGTTTACAATGCAGGGATTGACGCGATGATTGATATTGTCCCTGAACCGATGTCTCTGGATACCGCAATTGAAAACGCGACGACACTCATAGAAACCGCAGCGGAGCGCGCTGGGCGGATGGTCGCTACCGGCATGAAAATCAAAGGCAATTGAACGATTATTTATTGAGAAACCACTATGGCACCACGAACTGCCTCCGTAGCACACTCCCCCGTTTGATGACTGCACGCTCTATAGGTTTGCAGCAGGGAGGCCTCCCCTGAAGATTGAATACAGATTAAAAAAGCGAAGGATTTATCTCTATTCAGCAACGAAAAATCTCAGGGGTGAAAATAGAGTGCGAATCGCTATCAGTGCAATCGGACTGCTAATCTTGTGTACAGGAGGTGCTGTTGCCGCATTTAATGATATCGGCGTAGGCGCACGTCCGCTCGGAATGGGCGGTGCGTTCGTGGCACTAGCTGATGATGGCAACGCGGCGAGCTATAACGCCGCCGGACTTGGCTATATTAATGCTGCTCACCTCAGTATGACAACAGCACAACGGTTCAGGGGACTCATCAATTATAACCATATCGGTGGAGTCTTGCCGCTGGGATCTGTAGGTTCGTTTGGAGCAAGCATCGGTATCCTGAACGAAGACTCGGAGATTTATAAAGAACAGACCATTATTGTATCCTACGGAAAAACCTTCTTACAAAAATTTGCACTCGGTTTGAACCTGAAATCCTTTAGCACTCGCTTTGATGAGAGCGACGAATCCGTCAGCGCACATCTTAAAAACAACTCTCAATTTTTCACCCATACCTCCGCTGCTGACTTCTCTTTCGATTTGGGTATGATGGCAAGCCCGGTAACCGGTTTAACCCTTGGGCTCTCAGCGGAAAATTTGTTCCCTGCAAATATCAGCGTCTCTGAAGTAGGAGAAGATCTCGTTCCCCGAAACATTCGCGTCGGCTTAGCGTATCGCCTTGCCACAATCGCTGCTACTACCAAGCAGGAAGCGCTGCGGGAAGTGCTCAAGTCAGGACTGGGGCTTTTTGAAGTTGCCTTTCGAGATGGAGATCGACAAATTCATGCTGGGGCCGAATTGTGGCTCAATAAAATGATTGGTGTCCGTGCAGGCTATTCACTGAGAAGCGGTGTCAATCGCGCAACCGGTATTGCACTCGGTGGCAGTGTGAAACTGCCAGTCAGTGCACTTCGACTCCAACTAGATTATGCTTTTCAGATAGTCACAGGAGTTCTAACGGACAACACAACCCAACGATTTTCGTTAAACCTGACGTTTGAATGAACAAAAAAAAACAACCCTATATTCTCGCTGAATTGATTGCCTTTCTTGTGGCGTGTTTTGCAATTAGTAGTCATGCGGCGGTTACATCAATAGGCGAAATCAACGTTAAAGATGACGACCAAGGGCTTATTCCCGCAGGCTCAACAGTGACGCTGATTGTCACCCTAAGGATTGACCGTTCGCTCGCCAAACCGGTTGATGAAGACATTAAGACAATTGAAATTATACTGCCACCAGGATTTGTCGTTGAACCATCAAACTTTAGGTACTTTTCTCGTGACGGTCAACAAATCGGTGCTGTTCCAGAGCCCGCAGGGAATCGGTTACACATTCGTTTAGACGAACCAATCACAGATCTTGATAATACTCTTAATGAAATTGTCTTCGAGGGCAAAGTACCGAATCCCACGCTTGCAGAAGATACAACTGCCGAAGAGGTCACTTTTAGAGCACGACTCAGAAATTTGGACGATGTACCGATTGGCGGATTTATCCAACCAGGTAACACAGATGGCAAATTAAATAACGACGATTTTACTTTGCAAATCATCCCCAACGTGCCTCCTGAACCGGTCGAAAGGTTCAGGGCTACAAGGGATACAAATGGTGAAAACGATGTCAGCCTCATTTGGCAAAAATCCGATAATCCAGATGTGGCTGGTCACTTTATCTATCGCGACGATGCGCCGCGGATTGACATTAAAGTCGAGCTCGATTCAAGTCGAAATACCGAAATGTTTCTGGATGTGAACGTTGCACCGGGAACGCACGATTACGCAATTGAAGCCTATAAAACACCGCTACTAAGATCTGAGCGTTCCAATACTGTCACCGTTGAAGTCCTACCGGATACCGCTCCACCTCAACCCCCTGAAAGCCTTGCCGTTGTTGAATCCGACGATGTAATCAACGTGAGTTGGACCGCCAGTCCAACCCCTGATGTCGTCACGTACAGGCTTTTCTTCGGCAAGCAAGGGCAACGACTCACCCCTTTAATAAACAGGGATGGAAGAAATGTGGAAATTTCTGTAGATGAAGCCAATGTGTTTGTGGATGAACGCACACTCGGGATTGGCGTTTTTACCTACGCTATTGAAGCGGTGGATGAAGTGGGCAATCGCTCGAAACAGATTTCCCAAGTCCTGCACATCCTCGGCAAACCGTTTCCGAATCCGTTCACCCCTCTCTCAGACAATCCCGATTTTAATCGCGTTATATTTCCTGCTCGCGCTATCAAAGGCGTCGAGGGCGAGTTTAGTGTCCTTATTTTCAATATAAGCGGCGTGCTCGTCAGGGAATTAAAAGCTGCAGATCCGGGTGAGCGTGACTTGAAATGGGACGGTAGAGATGAAGTGGGCAATGTCGTTGAGAGCGGGGTTTACATCTATCAAATCCAAGTGGGCGAGAGTTTTGATACCGGCACAGTCATTGTTGCAAAGTAGCCGCTTTATCTGATACGGTTACTACACACGCGAAACGACGAAAATCGCTTGTTACCAACTGCCAAAAGAGAACGTTTAGCTTGTCATAGATTGGATGGTGGAATGGCACACAGGTAATATAACGCATTTCGTGTTACCTTTGTTACCTTTTTCGTGTTACCTTTGTTACCTTTTTCCCTAAAAAGCCCAGAGCAGCCTATTTTTCTTATTTTTACCCAAGTTGCTAGATAGCCGTTGTCAAGCGAGGCGCAATTCGGAGGGAATGCCTCTACTTGGTTTATCAACTAGCAACTTGCGTTAATATAGGAGGTGATTCAGACATGAATTTCAAAACAACACTGATTATCCTTGTAGTATTCATTATACTCGGTGGTGCATACTTCTTTTTTGGACGACTATCTCCCGATGCAGAGCAGTCGAAGGCAGATCAGCAAAAGATTCGCGAGGTTTACACACTCAGTAAAGACAAGATCCGGCAGATTCGCCTGTCGTTCAAGGACGAATCGTATCAACCCCTGACATTGGAGAAAAACACCGACGGGATATGGCAATTGACGGCACCCTTTACCGCTGATGCTGATCCACCAAAGATTAATGGGATGCTGCAAGATCTGTTGGAAAAGAAGGTCAAGCAGACGCTCGAAGCGGAAGATTTAGCGCAATACGGACTACAACCACCCAATATTCAAATCGAACTGTGGACAGAGGGAGAAGCTCCAGCCAAAACCTTCCTCATCGGTGACAGGACGGTCAACTATTCTGTCTATGCAAAGGAGCAATCTGAGTCCCACATCTTTCTGATCGAATCAAGTGCGCTCGATGATTTTACGAAATCACCTTCAGATCTAAGGGATCGGAACGTCTTCAAGTTTTCACCGGCTGAGGTTGCAACACTCCGTCTTCAAGTCACGGGACAGTCCGATATCCACTGCGAGAGACAGGTCGATTCAAATCCCGATGTAGGGAACACGGGCGGATGGGAAATGATTCAACCGGTGAAGGCAAAAACTGATGCTAGAGCAATTGAAGAGATTGTGTCTGCACTTGGCAGCTTGAGGGTCGTCGCCTTTGAGACAGATGGTGAATACGATCCTGCCAACTACGGACTTGCTCAACCGAGAGTAACTGTCACACTCCAATTTACCGCTGATGATCCGATACAAGAACTACAAATCGGCAGCGATGCGGGGACGCCCGGACGGATTTATGTCACACGTTCAGACCACCGTGCCGTTTACACCGTCAACAGAGAGATCTACACGAAATTGAATAGAACCGTTTTCGATCTCCGCGATAAACGGGTTATTGATTTCCAACGTACAGCTACCCATCGGTTTACGATCCGTCAAGGCGATAGCGAAATAGTGTGCCAGAAAAATGTGGACGGTGAATGGGAGATTACATCGCCGGTTACATTAAAGGCAGATGAAGAGGCAGTTGATGACCTCCTATTCGGCGTGGATGCACTGAGGGTTGTTACATTCGTCGAGGATCAACCGAAGAGTCTGCAGCCTTACGGTTTGGACTCACCTTCAATTGAGGCTTCATTCATGGTGCCCGGTGCTGAACCTGCTATCCTGCTTGTGGGGAAAATGGAAGGCGATAATATTTATGTCAAAGCCCAAAATGCTGCGCCTGTCTTTCTGGTCAAGAAAGCACTCCTCGACCTCGTTGGGATGGGAGTTGCCGGACTCCGAAACAAACAAATCCTCGATTTTGATGGTGACGATGCTGCTAAAATTGTCCTGCAGCACGGCGATGTCAACCTGACCTGCCAGAAACAGGGGACGAATTGGCGACTTACGCACCCAGTGCGAGAACAAGCAGAAAATGGAGTGGTTCGCAGTATCATCCAGCAGGTAAACCGGTTGACAGTTGAAGCGTTTTTAGTGGTGTCACCCCCCACAACCACGACAGGATTTGATGCCCCGGAAATTCGACTTGTCGTCACGCTGAAAGATCGAACAGAGCACCTGCTAGAAATCGGGAAACTCGCTAACGAGGAGCACCATTACGGACGCTTGCAAAACACACTAGATACGGTTTTTCTTCTACAAAGAGAAACCGCTGAAAATCTCAAAAAGACAGTGGATGATTTGCGGGCAACGCCAGACGCAAATTGATAGTAATGTTATTTGACTCTCTCTATTTTCTAGGGTATTATATTAATGTTTTTTTAACTACTACCTTTGTAAGGAGATAATTCATGGCTGAGAATGTTTTAGAAATCACCGATGATAACTTTGAAGACACTGTTCTGAATTCTGACACGCCAATCGTTGTCGATTTTTGGGCAGAATGGTGCGGTCCCTGCAAAATGATTGCCCCATCGCTTGAACAACTCGCTGAGGAGCATGTCGGCACATTCAAGGTGGGTAAGTTGAATGTGGATGACAATCGTGAGACTGCAATGAAATATGGCATTCGTAGTATCCCAACACTTCTAGTCATCAAGGAAGGCGATGTTGCCGAACAGATTATCGGTGCACATCCCAAAGATACGCTCAAAGACAAAATCCTCTCTGCGATTTAAGCCCGCCGCGTAATACCATGCTCTGGAAAACGCTTTACAATACTCTTGTAATTCCCGCGCTAACTGCTGGGTTTTACATCGCCGCCCGTTTTAGTCCCAAAATTCGCGAAGGACTCACCGGGCGGCGAAGCGTTTTTGAGTCAATCGAAGCACAATTGGATTCGGCACGAGAATTCACTCAAACAGCATGGTTTCATTTCACCTCTGTTGGTGAATTTGAGCAAGCCAAGCCACTCATCGAAGCACTCAAAGATGAGGTGCACATCGTCTTAACTTACTTTTCTCCCTCCGTCCACCCCAACGTCTCAAACTATCCCCACCACGATGCCGCTATCTATCTGCCGCTAGATACCTCACGAAACGCAGAACGTCTCTTTAAGATTATCAAGCCATCTCTACTTGTCTTTTCCAAGTTTGACATTTGGCCCAACCTAGTTTGGGGTGCTGCCAAGCGCGAAGTTCCTATCGCGCTCATCGCAGGTACGCTGCACCCACACTCCAAACGGTTAGCGTCCTTTGCACGCCCATTCTTCAGAGATGTCCATCGGCATATTTCGGTGCATTGTGTGATTTCCGAGGACGATGCACAACGGTTTCGTCAAATCTGTCCGCCCTCCGCGCAAATCGAGGTGACAGGAGATACCCGCTTTGATCGGGTTTATCAACGGGCAGCCGCTGTCAATGGGGAGGCTGAATTCTTCCCGGGACAATTGACCTTACAACGCCCAATCCTGATTGCAGGAAGCACCTACTTAGAAGATGAAGGGGTAGTGCTTGCAGCCTATCACTGTTTGCGTGAGAACGCACCACATAACCCTGATTGCAACAACTTACCGCATTTAATCCTCGTCCCCCACGAACCAACAGCGGAACGGATTGACGAAATTCAGACGCAGCTTGACCGCCTAGAACTTTCATGGGTCTGTTTTTCAAATTTGCAAGAGGGCGTTGATCTGAGTCAAATTGATGTCATTGTGATTGACACCGTCGGTTTGTTGGCACAACTGTATCGGTTGGGGGATGTGGCTTTCGTCGGTGGAAGTTTCCACGGAAGTGTTCACAACGTGATGGAGCCAGCAGCGATGGCAAAACCGATTCTATTCGGCCCCACAATTCATAATGCCTATGAAGCAGGTATCCTGAAAGAGCGAGGAGCAGCTCAGTTGATTACTAACACCGAGGAAATGGTAGAAGTGCTCATGTCGCTGCTCTCCGATGCGGCAAAACGGACTCGAATGGGACAAATCGGAAAACAGGTCATTGAGGAAAGCTTGGGAGCCTCCGAGCGGACATTGGCTCATATAAAATCCCATTTGACAATATAGTCGGCATCTCACCCGGTACGTTACTCATTGTTTTCTAACTGTGTCCGATATCGAATCGTCAAGACAGGCCGGAGAGTCTCATTGGGGTGCTCTTTCGAGGAGAAGCGGACCAATGCCGTGCCATCCCGCAGTGCAAACAGGTAGCCGTAGCTATAATCGGGGTTAGCAAGCCAAAAACGTGCGGCGTTTGTTACCGGTTTTCCCTGCCAGATATATCGCGTTTCAGCTGCTCCAATCTCTGTCAACCCATCAATTCGATACGCGACATCCTCTGAACCGTTGTAATCGCTTGGGTGCTCGCCATTAACCCCTTCCAACATCGCTTGTGCCGGCGGTTTATTCCACGGAAAATTTTGGTGCATTGCACTGTTATAGGTGAGTTCGTTTTCTTTCGCTGGCTGTGATTTTTGTACGCCTTCGTGCCAAGGAAGTAAAACACGCCGAATAATAATCTGCTGAGGAGAATCATTTCCGGCGGATTCCGCATAGAGGCTGATCGATGCGTCCAAGATGCTAGTCTCCTGTGTAATACCAATCTCCTCAAACGTCTCCATGATATCAAAAGCGACAAAGAAGACACCACCGATAGGTGTACACAGTAGAAATTCTTCCCCACCGGCGTTATAGTTTCTCCCCTTTTTTTGGGGATGGACGATCAAAGTCGCATCTCGCGTGACCCCTGAAAATGTCACCGCTTGACCTTCACCGAAGGTTATCTCCATCGTCTCCGGCAGGGTAATAAACGTCTCTTGCTTTGTGTCGGTTACCCCCTCAATTCTTAGGGTATATCTTCTGTTGATTTCGAGGGGCCTGGTGTACAGGCGTACAATATTCATTCCTGAATCGAGCGTTGCCCATTCAATCTCAATCCTTGGCTCGATCCGGTAATTTGACACATTCTCTGCTGATTTAGAGTCTAACGTTCGGTCAAACCGTAACTGAATGGCGGTTTGGGATAGAGGAGTTGCGGCGGTAAGACGCGGCATGTCTCCCCAAGCCACGGAGGTTTCACGTCCAAAGATGCAACTCAAAAAGAGAATAAAAACTGTTGCTAGCAGTCGCTGCCGATCTGACATTTTGCTCTCAGTTCTCACACACGCCCCGGCCAGGATCTGCCGCACACTTGCTTGAAAGGAGGCATCTTCGGCGCATCGGTGACCGATTCATCTTTGCGCGAGGCTGCACGCATATAGTGCACAGCATACCCACGGCGACGTGTGTTGGTGTTATTAGGACCACTTTGATGCAGTGTCAGGCTGTGGTGAAAGCTGATGCTGCCGGGTTTCAACGGCACAGGGACAATCGGCCATTCGTCACTTCCCAAGTCTTCCAGAAACGGTGCTAACTCCTCGCCGCGCATCATGCCCCAGCGATGTGTTCCGGGGACGAAATTCAGACATCCGTTCTCCACCGTTGCGTGGTCAATAGCTGTCCATGCACTAACCAAATCCTTTGGGAAGATGTCCCGCCATGAGGCAGAATCTTGGTGCCAACGCTGCGCTGTACCAACTCCCTCCGGTGCTTTCATGAATAGCTGATCGCCGTACATCTTGATGTCATCGGTGCCCAATAGTGCCGCTATAATGTTCACAATTTTGGGGTTACAGACATGTGCCCACATCACCTCGTCGTAGACAGCGAGGTTGTATAGCTTACGGACCGATAAGACCTGATTCGTGACAGACTTTGAACCGTCGCGGAAAACCTTTTCGAGTTGAATACTCGTCTCCGGAATGTTTTCTGCTTTACCGGACGCTATTAGATCGGTATGAGTGGCGAGCGTTTCCACTTCCTCCGGAGATAGCACATCTTCGACCACGAGAAAACCGTTGAGCTTAAACTGCGTGATCTGTTTCTCAGTTAAACTAAAATCTTCCGGTTTATTGGAGCAGCGTGACACTGGTTCGGCCATGGACAAAACCTCCATTATTTTTTGCCTTGATACTTCACGCATTACGTTTCATGTTTCACTAATGCGCGATGCCCAATTGATGCATCCGCCGGTGAATCGCTGCACGCGCTTCGACGAAGGGACGCTCTAGGTAGGTGAGATGATTATCTTCACCGTGATGATGGGTCGCCGTGCCGGGCTCGTGCCGCGCAGCCGTTTGACGGATGTAGGTCAGGTTGCCATCAATGAGCGTGAGCATATACTGAGCAGCATCTTTATCGAACATCCACCACTCACCACCACAGGCAACATAAACCGGCGAGGTGTGGGCGAATATCCCCCGTCCCCAGCCGTCGTGATGTGGGATACTAGTATAGTTGGGCGCACCACATCGGGCAGCAATCCAAGTATGTCCATCCACTTTCACCTGTGCCTTCAACTCCAAGCGTCGTGTACCTTTACTATCTTCCGTCGAAGCAACGACACGCCCAGCCTGAACGATTTCGAGCGTGTGAATCGGGAAGATGCTCTCCGCCCACGCTTCGACCGCCACCGTGCCAGCCCCCGACAACTGCATTGTATCGCCGATATTGTGCCCATCTACAGTGAGGTTAATGATGGGACCGCCACTGTGAAATGTTCGTCCCTGCGACACACTTTTGCACCAGTTATCATAGGTGAATTCTTGATCAGGTAGATAGGCGTAAGTGCGGTAGATGCCAACAGGTACATCGCTACTCATCTTATCCGTGCCCCCAACTAACGGCAAGCGATAACCACAGTTGAGGTAACGGTAGTATTCAAGGTGATTGAACGGTGCATGACGCAGCATCTCCACGCCATCCACGCGACCGGTGGCAATTAACGCTGCCGGTTCGCCATTCGGGTTCGGGAGGTGCGGAATGATGACCGAGCCGCCCTGTGCATGACACTGATCCGCCCAATCACTCATCGTGATTTCCAATGTTCCACCGAGTTCAGATTCACCGGGACCATCGCTACACCACGGCATCACCGGCTCCTTGAGCCCCCAGAGGATGAGATGGCCCAGAAAGTGCTGTCGATTCTCTTGACCAACATAAACGATGTTATTCCCATCTTGCGAAATACTCGGCTTGCCCGTAAAGTCCTCTGTGTTGGTGAAGAGGTTACCCCACTGCGACGGGAGTAAGTTCACGATGTTGAGATCTTCCCCTTGCGACTCCGTGTGACTCCCCTGCGTTGAAAGGAAATGAACGTGCGAGTCACCACTGTACCATCCATCCGCGTTCATGTGAACCCACCGTTTGAGGCGCAGAGTCAACTCGCGTTGTCCCGGTTCAATATTGACCCGTGCCCGTAGCGGCTCATACTCAAATCCCCGTGCGATGTCCACGATTACCTCGCCACGTGGTAGCCAGCCCTGACAACGACCATCGATATAGGCATAGGTGATCTGTCCAAGTCGGAGATCGCCGCCAATGTCAATATGCCAACTACCGAGATTAGAATTGACCTGATTGTGATGCCCGTATGGCTGATAGGGAATGCCCTCCGGTGAGCGGAAGTGGACGCGGCAGGGGACAGGTTTACCGGTGTCGTCATCGAGAACATTGACGTGAACCCAATTCCGTCCGCGATCTAAGAGCTCCACACGCATTTTTGGGGTTTCGACCACCTTCTTCTCTTCGACATCACCCCACTTGACCTCACCAACCTTTTCTTCGCCCTGTTTCACTGTTACCGTTGCCGACGGAATCGCGGCAACCTCAACATAGGCTGGACTCGACTTCGGATTCTGCGCTTCCCCCCAACCGGCGAAATCATCGTCAACAAAATCATCGGCTGACGCTTCGGGCAATGGATGGACATAAGTAGCTATTCCCCGATCCACCTCTACGTCAAGATCAAATGGTTTTTCTGCGTCTTCAGGGTTGGTCAGAACTAGGCGCGCCTCACGCTTCCCGTGTCGGACAAAAGGAGGCTCGTCAAGATGCGAAAGTGTAACGCCAGCGATGATGAAATGGGGACCGCTCGGAACAATCTCCAACGATTCGACTGCGCGGTCTGGATGCGGATTTTCCCAAGCCCACAGATAGTAGCCTAGGGCTGTGCCACGCGATACTTCGGTCTGACGTCGCCCCATCTCCTCCCATCTCCCCTCATGACGGGGCATCAGTTGGTCATTCTGATCAGGGAGTGCGTGAAAGGGCGATCCACCTTCGGAGAGATGAGCAATTTCAAATCGCTCACGGATGGGGATACGGATTTCGGCACCCTCTGCCAGACGAAACACATAGTCCGCCACAGGTATTCCGAGGGCACCGCCCTCCATCAGGTCAGATTCCAGCAGTCGATGTGCGATAATGATACGGCGCGCGGACTGGTTGATAGGGATTGTCACGCTTCCCGAATCATCGTTAAGTGCGATGAAACACTTTGACTCGTCCGCATTGACCAAAAACGGAAGGCCACGGAAGGCTTGCTCGCCTATAGGGGCACTCGCGTTTCCTCCTAAAACTTCAAGCCCTGCATTACATAACGTTGACAAATCGATCGGTTGATAGTCTGCCATGAGAGGTGGCTCCTTTCTATTGCGAACTTTGGTGATGGGCAGTGAGGAAGCGGCGTACTTATTGGCACGCCATTCTCCACGATTTACGGCTAAATTCCGAGTGAAAAGTCGGTTTCCTCACGCGTGATGATTTCCAGCAGGGCAGGCTTGCCCGTCTCGGTCTCTTTCTGTGCGCGCTGAATAGCGGGGATGATGTCCGCTGGATTCTCGACCTTTTCGCCGTATCCTCCCAACCCTTCTGCAACTTTGACGTAATCACCGGAAAGAAACTTCGTCTTGAAGCGTTCGGTTGCGACAGGCATGTGTTTCTCGTAGCCGCCGAGTGCCGAGTTGTTGAACATGATGGTTAGGATAGGGATGCGCTCCCGTGCAGCAGTTTCAAAGTCCATTCCTGCCATACCGAATGCAGCGTCGCCCATGATATTGATTGCGAGTTTTTCCGGTGCAGCCATTTTCGCGCCCATGATTAATCCAAGCCCATATCCCAACTGCGTGGACTTGCCCCAGCCGATGTACCCGTGCGGGGTGACTGCTTCATAAAAGGGGAGGGTCTGATCGCGTGGATTCCCTGAATCGTGGGTGACAATTGTTTGCGTACGGTCTACCGCCTGGTTCAGATCCCAAACGACACGGTACGGATTGATGGGAGCTTCATCCGAGGTCAGTTTCGGCATCCACTCCGCTAACCACTGTTCCTTCACCGTTTTTATTTTTGCGACAACTTCGTCGCTACTGCGTCCACCACCCAACTGTTTCTTCGCTTCATCAATCAGTTGTCCCAAGACAATTTTTGCATCACCGATAATTGCGTAGTCGGCGGCGTAATCTTTGTTGATGTCCAGTTCATCAATTGAGTTGTGGACCAACACCTTCCCATCAGGAATCGGTGTGGACATAACCGATTGTGACAGGCTGCACCCAAGTCCAAAGACGAGATCCGCTTTTGTCAGAAAATGCTTGACCATTCCAGTGCCGGTATGTCCGCTAGCACCGAGAGCCAAGGGGTGGTTTTCAGGGAATGCACTTTTGCCCGCCATGGTTGTCATCACAGGAACGCCCACCAATTCTGCAAATTCGATCAACTCGTCCGTTCCGTCGGCGTAGAGGACGCCTTGCCCTACATGGAGGATCGGCGATTCTGCAGCGAGTAACGCTTTCACCGATGCCTCAATATCGCGAGGATTACCAGCAGGTTTAATCTTCTCAGGTGGTCTGTAGTCGAAACCGGCGTCGATATCTTCGCCGGCAACATCGGTCGGAATTTCGAGCATCACCGGCGCGGGATGCCCTGTCCGGAGCAGGCTAAATGCGCGGCGCATCATTGCGGGCACTCGATCCGGAAAGTTGACTTGAGCGACCCATTTTGTGATGCCACCGTAGTTTGGCACCGCCTCGAAATGCGTAGGGATACCGTGGCTGCGGCGGGCAACCCCACCGGGTAGCATCAAAATTGGAACAGAATCCGAAAACGCTTGGGCGACCCCTCCGAACGCATTTTCGCTACCGGGACCGGATTGGACACACGCAACCCCCAAACGATCGCCGTTAGAGATGCGGCTGAATCCATCAGCCATATTGATTAGCGTCCGTTCTGTTCGTGCCATAATTGGCCGGATGCCAACCTTTGCACAGGCGTCGATGAGGCTGTTCGCTGGAAAGCAGAACAGATTTTTCACACCCTCAGTTTTCAAGATTTGTGCGACTGCATCAATAGCTTGCATATATAATCTCCTTTCTACTGATAGAACCAATCTATCGAAAAAATCCTTAGCTTGACCGATTCACCATAGGTTGCGATGGAGCGCGTATAATAGGTTACGAGCGCTTCATCGTCAACGAAGGTCACCGCGGCATAGGCGCTGTCGTATCCCAAATGGTTTTCGATGTCCTTAATATTCTCCCACGTCTTCCCTTCGTCCTTGGAAATGGCTGCTGTCAACGGATTTCTGTCCCCCTGATGGGGATGGTCGAGGTCGGCGTTATGATTCCAGATGAGCAGCAGATCGCCTGTGGTGGGAATCTGCTTTAACAACGGCGGAGATGCCGGTGCTGCCAATCTTGTTGATTCAGGAGCCGCCCAACTCTCCCCACCATCGCTGGAGTGGGACTTATAAACTGCGCCGAGGCTATTCCTGATGACTGCAAAGAGAGAGCCATCTTCTAGCTCCACAATGGAAGGTTCTTCGGCACCCCGTTTCGGGAGGTCCATCCTTACATCGCTCGGTTCCCATGTGTACCCATCGTCATCGGAGTAGTAACAGAGTGCCTGATAGTGATCTCCTCTGCCGTGGAATGCACCATGATGTGCGGGAAGCAGAATCCTACCGGAACGAAGTTGAAGGATATGGTCGCAATTGGTGAAATTCATCCCCGACAGCGAGGAAATTTGAACGGCGTCGCTCCACGTTTCGCACTCATCGTTAGAGCGCTTCATGTAAATCCTTAAATCGCTGACCGAATTGCGCACAGTATAGGTAAATAGAATCTCGCCTGACGGGAGGCGGAGCAAGTTTGGATGTTTCACGTTCATTCTGCCAATATTATCTTGCAGGGTGAATGTATCGCTCCAACTCCGTCCGACATCGGTGGATATTTTAGCTGAGATGCGGCACGGCATGTTGTCACCAATCCGCCGGTGGGCGTACGGTACAAACATGACAAGCGAAGGACTGTCCGCATAGTATTCACACCACACTAGCATCAACCGACCATCGTTCAACGGAAAGATAAGTTGGTGATCATTTCGTGGATGTCCGGGTGTCCATGGACAGACAGTTAATTCGTAGATTTCGTTCATCTGCGTGCCTCTGATAGAGTTCCCCTTGGGACTAGGAAGAATGAATTATAATCGACTACCTTCAAGTGCAGCACGAAAAGCAGAGAAAAGCGTGTCAACCTCCTGCTTCAATATGCTGGTATTCACCCTGAGTGTGCCTCGCCTCGAATCCGGATCGCCCAGAGAGACAGACACAGACTGTTCTTGAAGTATTTTTACAAACTTATCTGAATCGAGATTCCGGGATAACTCGATAGGGAAGATGTTGGAACCGTTCTCAATACGTCCGACGTGAATACCCGCCAATGTGTTAAGTTTGTCGAAGAGCGCTGTCGCACGTTTCATGGCGGTGTGGTAACGTTCTTCAAATCCTTCCACACCCTTTAAGGCCAATGCTGCTGCAAAATTGGCAGACGCCAAGCCTCCTCCAAACATCCGACGGTCATGGTAAAGTCCATCACAAAATTGGGCAGTTCCCGCCAGCACCGATCCGAAAGGCGCACCAAAGTATTTATACAGTGACACATACACAGTATCGAACATCGAAGCGTATGTTTTTGCTGAAATACCCGTTGCACCCGACATCATATAGAGGCGTGCTCCGTCAAGATGGGTGCCAATACCCCGTTCCCGGCAGTAGTCGGTTATCGCCTGCATTTCGTTGAAGGGGACCACCTTACCCTCCTGACGGCGGACAGGGCTTTCAATCATCAGCGCACCGACCGGAGTTAGCACCCGTCCCAACTCGGAATCCTCGACCGACCGTTTCAGTTCTTCGATCGTGAAATGAGGTCGGTCCTTCGCCAGCGGCAGGAGGTTGATATTGCTGAGACGGGAAACGCAGTCGCCGCTGTCTTGATACAGATGGCTCTGCTCCTGTACAACTGCACGCGGCTTATCTCCACAGAGTATTCGAACCGCAAGATGGTTTGCGAGGGTGCCGGTCGGCATAAAAACAGCGGCTTCCTTGCCCAACAGCTCCGCCATTTTGTCCTCAATCTGTTGGACATTGCCCCCCAGTGAATAGCTGTCTGAGTCAAGCCCAACCTCCTCCTCGAACTCAACTAAGGTCTGAAGCATCGTGCGAGCCGATTTGGGTTCACCGTCACCGCCGAAACTTACGAGCTGATCCGGAAGGGAATCCTCAACAGGAATGCGAGTCATTGGTTGAGACGTATCTGTAGGAATCGTGCGCATAGGATTTCACCTCTTATACTCAAAGATTACCTCATCTTTATACACACAGGCATCGGCACATCGGTCACATGCCCTGTTGCCGTGAGCTTGCCAGTGTCTGAATCAATTCGGAATGTGACAATGGTGTCCGTCCCTTGGTTCTCGGCAAACAGGAAGGTTCCCGTCGGATCAATGGCAAAGTTTCGGGGAGTTTCACCCTGCGTTGACTCGTGGTCAACATAGGTGAGGGTGCCTGTTGCTGAATCGATGGCAAAAATCACAATGCTGTCATGACCTCGGTTAGAACCGTAGAGGAACTTTCCCGATGGTGAAACATGGACATCGGCGGTGTGGCTCGTCCCATCAAAGTCGTCGGGAAGCGTCGGAATCGCCTGGATCTCCTTGAGTGCACCGCTCGCTTCATCGTAGGAGAAAGCGGTTACGGTATTGCCCATTTCGTTGATGACATAGGCATATTTCCGGCTGGGATGGAAATCGAAATGACGCGGTCCTCCGCCCGGGGCGACCTCCGCCCACGGTGGATCATTCGGGATCAGTTTCCCATTTGTCAGGTCGATCTTGTAAATCAAAACCTTATCGAGACCCAGATCCGGTGTGAAAGCATACCGATTGGCAGGGTCAATCATGATTGAATGTGCATGTGGTCCCTGCTGCCGCGCCGGATCAACACTCGAACCTTCGTGTTGAATGAAGTCGGTCGCTTTCCCCAACGTTCCGTCGTCATGTATAGGTAACATACAAACGCTACCACCACCATAGTTTGCCACAAGCACAAATTTCCCTGTCGCATCAACGCTCAAGTGGCACGGTCCCGGGCCCACCGTTGATTGATGATTTAACCGCGTTAGCTCCCCAGTCCCCTCATCAATGGAAAATGCGGTGATAGCCCCGCCGGACTTCCCATCAGACTCCGAAATTTCATTTATCGCGTAGAGATACGGTTTATGAGGATGAAGGTCTAAAAAGGAAGGATTGTCTATGCCTGTCGCTACACTAACATATTCGAGAGCACCAGAGGAGGTGTCTAGACGATAAACGTAAATCCCTTCGCTGTCTCCCTGTGTGTAGGTTCCGATATAAACGAGCATTTTTTCTAGTTCTCCTGTGTTATTTTTAGTTGTGGGTATTGAATACTAAACTAACCTCTCGCACAATTTCTACTGGATCACTCCAAATCATACAATAGATCTAGAAGTTCCTCCTGTAATTCATCAACGGCTTCCTCATTTTGCTCGTTGAGGGCGGCTTCCAATGCCCTGATCGATTCCTGTAGATTCATTTTCTTCTCGTCATCGTTCAACGAGGAGGCCACCTCTACCGCTCGCTCCAGGAGGATGACTGCCTCCTCATGAGAGTCGGTTGGAATCGCATCCCAAACAACTTCTACATCGCCAACACGCTCAACTGCCTCGGTTTTCTGATCTTCGGTGAAACGGTCCGGAGTAGCTGTTACTGTGATTTCCTGCTCCTTTTCAGTTCGTTTGTCCTGTGCGGAGATACGCACGATCCCATTCAAATCGTAATCAAAGTTCACAACGATCTCCGGCTGGCCACGCGCTGTCTTCTTGACACCCTCCATGAAAAATTCTCCGAGTAGCGTATTGTGTGAAGCGGTTGGCTCCTCCCCCTGATACACCTTGATTTCTACAGCTTCCTGATCCGGCGAAAGCGTGGTGTAAACCTCCGACTTTGACACAGGAATGGGTGTATTGCGTCGAATTATTACGTTGTATCTATCGGGAATCGGCATTCCCATCTGCCATTCGGCAGTCTCAATCCCAAGCGAATGCGGCGTAACATCAACCAATACAACGTCAATCGGTTCTCCGGCGATGAGCCCTGCTTGCGCGCCAGCACCCATCGCGACACATAGGTCCGGATCAATCTCCAAATGCGGTTGTACCTGCATAATATCTTCGATCATATTTGAGACGAGTGGGATTCGGGTGGAACCTCCTACCAAAAGCACCTTGTTAATTTCATCAACGGAGAGGGATGCATCTTCCAATGCCTGTTGGACACACTCAATGGTTGACTCTAGCATGTCATTGATGAGTGCTTCAAAGCGCGAACGTTCAAGTTCCATTTCGAGATGAAGAGGTTGACTCCCCTTGGTCGCGATGAACTCTTCTCGAATCTGCGCGAAGGGTGCGTCAGAGAGCTCGATCTTGGCACGTTCAGCCGCGCGCGTGAGGCGTGCGAGTGCCCGCTGGTCTTCGCGCAAATCAACTCCGTGTTGCTGCTGAAAATCTTCAGCGATATACTTAACTAGTGCTGCATCAAAATCGTCGCCTCCAAGTTTTGTATCTCCACGACTGGCGCGAACTTCTATGACACCGGAGTTAATCTCAATCACGGAGATGTCAAAGGTGCCGCCACCAAGATCGTATACTATGAGAAACTGATCTTCCTCACGGTCTAACCCGTAAGCAAGCGCAGCGGCCGTTGGTTCATTGATAATGCGGACAACTTCAAGCCCAGCAATTTCACCGGCATCCTTAGTTGCCTGACGTTGTTTATCAGTGAAATAGGCAGGCACCGTGATCACCGCTTGTTCAATGGTCTCCCCTAGAAATTCTTCAGTCATCGATTTGAGGCGTCTTAAAATAAAAGCGGAAATCTCTTGAGGTGTATAGCTTTGTTCGCCCAAACTTACGCGATCATCGCTGCCCATTTTGCGTTTAACCGATTTGATGGTACGCTCCGGTGCAACGACATACTGATTGCGCGCCGGCTCACCAACCAGCATCTCCCCGGTGGGAGAGAGTCCCACAAACGACGGTACGATTTTTTCCCCGGCAGCATCCGAGATAACAATAGGACGCCCCTCCCGAATAATCGCTACTTCGGAATTGGTTGTTCCCAAATCAATACCCACAATCGGTTTCATTCTATATCGTCCTGCTTTCTTGCCACAACGACTTCAGCGTATCTCAGCACATTTTCGCCACATAAGTAGCCTCGTCGTTGCTCTGCGACAACAATGTTCTCTGCGACCTCATTCGTATAGGTCACGGCGACAGCATGGTGTAGATGTGGAGCAAATGGTTGCCCAACACATTCAATTGGAATGACCTCCCATTTCTCCAGAACGTGCAACAATCGTTCATGTACCATACGGAATCCATCAGTCCACGCGTCATTGTTACTATTGAGCCGTGCCATATCCTCCAGCCTATCCACCACAAGCAACAACTCTTGCAACGTCTCCTTCTGCGGACCTGTTGAGGCGGGTGTGATCACTTGCAACATCTGCTTAATTTCTTTACGATCTGATTCTGCGAGGGCATTTGCACGCAATTGGGCGCGCCCAAGTTTCTGCATCGCTTCCTGTAGATCCCCAATTGCATCTTGAAGGGGGTCTTCTGGCTGGGGTACGTTGTCGAACTCAGGGGAGGATTCCACGGTGTCAGGCGGCGGGGTGTGCGTGATTTCTACATACTGAGAGAATTTACGTAGTCGTTCAAAGAACTTCATTAAAATCACTCGTGAAATCTGTGCGCTCTAGATCGGTAAGGGTTTGCTTAACCCACGCTAGGAAAACGTCGCCATCTAATTGAATTGGAGGAGTTGAAGCGACTTCCGAGTCAGGGGGGCTTGATGGCTTCATAAAACTAAACACTTCAGCCTCTAAGCGTTGAGACGGATCTTTTAGTAGATCATACGCTTCCCGAATCTGTTTGAATCGCTCCGCGTGTTTCTCCGGAGTGAACTGACGCACCATCTGAAAGTATGCTTTCTTGACATCTGCATCGGATGCAGTTTCATCCACGCCCAATACATCAAAAGGATTCATCATCGAATTTTTCGTATTCACTAAAGAAACCTCCAAATGTTCCTTGCATTGAGTACATCATTTCTAAAGAAAAGATTGTTTGTAGCACCTCAACTTCTCCGGTTTTGTCAGCAAGTCGCCGCGCCTTCTGCACAGTCTTTCGGAACAGACTGAAGTTGTCCATAAACATAGCAATTGTGAGACGGAACATCAGGAGCGGAAGGGAATCCGGATACACCTTCAGACCTCGATCTACTATCGCTTGTGCGAAGTCTAGCTGATCTTCCTCTATTAATTCTCTGATAATTTTCTCAAACACTTCCAAGTCATCCGGCTTGATAGCACCTAGCTTATCCAAATAACAATTCGCCTTATCGGTGTTATACGGTATATACGCTGTGCTTATCGTCAACAAGACCTCTATATCCGTAGCATCCAGAGCACCAGCTTCCTTGAAATGCGCTTCTGCTCGTTCAAAATAGTCCGCCGACATGTAGGCTTTGCCAACCTGTGCGTGCGCGAGGGCTTTATCCCCCTCTAGCCCAATGCGTTGAGTTAATACTGTCTCTGCCTCCGCTGTCTTTTCCTGTTCAAGGTATGCTCTGCCTAGGAGAATATAAAAGGGCGGATAGGTTGCATCCACTTGTATAAAACTCTCCAAGAGTCGCACAGCCTGACGATGCTTGCCCTCTTCTAAAAGTTCTCTGACATGGTCGCACCCAAGTGTGTGTAAGAGTTCAAGGGTATTTTGATGTTTCAGATCGAGCTTGAGGATATTAAGGCAGGCGTGCAGGACTTTATCATGATCTCCAACATCGAGGTGGGCAGACACTTCAAGCTCTAGGATGCGAATGTCATCCGGATACCGATGCCGCAGCCGTCTGAGTTGGCGGAGGGCCGCGTCAAAATCTCCCTGATTTAGCGAGAGACCAACAACTCTCAATCGGATTTCCAGATCATCTGGTGCATGTTTTGAAGCCTGCTGATAGGCAGTTTCTGCGGTATATACATCATCCAGATTCCATGCGATTTCACCAATACGCCGATAAACGAGTGCCAGTTTGCGTTTCATCGTCTTAGGGTCTGGTGCCGTCCGCTGCTGTTTTTCCCACACCTCTGCAAGCTGCCCCCATGTTTCCATTGCGTCCTCATAACGTTCAACCCGGTCACACGCGATTGCATAGTTCTGAAGTAGCGCGGGGTGCTCGATACCTTGATTGATTAAACGCCGCCATGAGCGCATCGCCTGAGTAAAGTTTCCCTCTGAAGCTTGACGGTAGCCCTCATCAAGTGATGCTAACACTGCATTGTCTGCTGCTGCATCCTGTGGGTCGAGCCTCGCCACTTTATTCCAGAGGTGCTTCGCCTTCCCCGGTTCACCGGCTTCTATATACTTCATTGCCTGTTGCTTATACACACCAAGAAGGGGTTGCTTGCACACCTCCTCAAGAATTGGCTCTTTCATAGCAGTCTCTAGGTGCTTAATCGCACTTGGAAACTTGCCCTCCTGTGCATAAATTAAGCCGAGATAGTAAGGAATCACATATTCAGAAGCAGCACACTGATTGAAGGCCTTTTTGGCTGCCGCATAGTTTCCCATCATCGCACAAGTGTACCCTTCAAACAAGCCATGAATTTCCCCGAAGGAATGTGTCTTTAACAGTTCATAGGCTTCCGCGTATTGTTCTTGCTGTAACAACTGTAGGATCTGAGTGTATGGTTCTTGCATCTCCCGTCCCGATTCAACACGCGCAAACTCCAGATGTTTCTGAAATCGCTGATTGTCAGGGTCCAATTTCAGTGCCCGTTCGTAGGCGGGGATAGCCCTTTTGTATTGTCCCTTCCGATGGTAAGCCAAGCCGAGGTGATAGTGGTAAATCGCCACATGGGGGGCACGTTGGATTGCCTGATGGAGTTCTGATATGACTGTTGTGAGTTGACGCTCACGGTCCAAGGAAAGCGCATAACGAAAATGCGCCTCCGCTAACTTGCTGGCAAGGCCGGGCTCAGCATTTACTTTCATCGCCGCTCGCCACGCCTTCACTGCGGCAGCGTAGTCCCTCTGCTGAAAATAGATCTGCCCCTGCTGATAATGGTTGACCCCTCTTCCATGCACACGACTTTTCTTCTTCCTTCTCCGCTTTGGCATTATGGATAATCCTTTTCTTCAAAAATTATGATTACCAAGACCTATTGAGGCACTTTCAAGTTCATTATAACGCTATCGGTATTTCTTGTCAAGATTCATTTTCTGGTGAATTAGAGAAATAAGTAGACATTCAAAGTAGATAGTTTTTTGTACCACGATCTGTTAGATTGTGGTACCAAGCCGCTAACATAGCGTATTTTGTAAAAAGACGCTTGACAAAAATCGTTAAAGTCGGTATAATACCTATATTAGGTAATATAGATACTATTATGGGAGACATTATGCCTACAAGAACAATCACTTCAACTGAAGCTCAGAATAACTTTGGTCAAATTATTGATACTGTTGTTCAGGAACACACTCGTTATATCATAAAACGCCGTAATGCACCGCAGGCAATAATGATGAGCCTGTCAGACTTTCGGCAATTGTTATCGGATGCTACTGAAAGAAAAAAAATAGATAGCGTCATTCAAGAATTGGCTCCGGTTTATAAATTAGGCGAAGCGGTAGATACACCAGATGAATAACCTATTCAATTTAGGAATCACTCTAGCAGGTATTCAGAAGGATTCGTTGATATGACAAACAAACAGATAATTTCCAAGGTCATTGATGAAAATCAAAAATACGGATTATTGACAGGGAATTGCGAAGATGTCTTAGCTAAAATTCCCAATGATAGTATTGATTGTGCTATTACTTCTCCTCCATATTGGCAAATGCGAGAGTATAGCATAAGCGAAAAAGACTGTGATGCAATAATTGGTACTGAAAAAACGCCTGAACAATATGTGATGAGACTCACCCGAATTTTTAGCCAGATCCGGAGGGTTTTGAAAGCAGACGGATCTGTATGGTTGAATCTGGGCGATAAATACCATAACAAAAATCTGATGGGGATGCCGTGGCGTGTTGCACTCGCCATGCAGGAGGATGGGTGGATTCTGAGGAATGATATAATCTGGCATCAGATGAAGGGGACACAAAGTGCGAAAGATAGGCTTAGGGACATCCATGAACACATTTTTCACTTCGTAAAAAACAAGAAGTATTATTATGATGCGGATAGCATAAGAATTAAGCCGACCAAACTTCCGATAGTCAATGGCAAGGAGACTATATCCGCTACAGGGGTAAGCGGAAAAAAATACCGCAGCCAAATTCTTACATCTAAGGACCTAAATGAAGATGAACGAACTCAAGCCCTGAAAGCACTGGACGACACTTTGGAGAAAATAAGAAGCGGGGAGTTAGTTGATTTTAGAATGACAATCAGAGGTGCCCAGCGTACCTATCACAGTAATAGTTCTAAAATTAGCGGACGCGCTAAAGAATTAGAAGCAAAGGGATTTTTTATTCTAACTAGCAAAGCCAAAGGGTATCTACCATCAGATGTCTGGAATATTGTACCTGAAGATGAATGGAGGAAGGATGTGCATTATGCGGTATTTCCTACTGAATTGCTTCAGGTGCCTATCAAAGCGACTTGCCCTGCTGGGGGAGTTGTCCTTGATCCATTCATGGGAACAGGCAGCACCTTAACTGCAGCCAATCAACTAAACAGGCGTGGGCTTGGAATCGAAATCAGTAAAGAATATGTGAAAATCGCAGAAAGTAGATTAGAGACACCTCAATTATGCTTGAGCATTTGAGAGTCGTGCGCTAATCTTATTTTGGAATTCAGTAATTGTTGGAAATCTATCTTCATGTGCACCGCCTAGCATTTTTCTGATGCCCTCTGTATTTGTACTGACTCTCCTGCTAAATTCCAATTGCCAAGCATCGAGACTCTCCTCCCATACTGTCTTAAATGTGCAAAAATGGATGGCGTCTTCATCTGTCGCATCGCGTAAATCGCCGGCATCCGTAGCAGATTGTATGTAATCAAGTCCAACGTCTTGAATCACAAATACAATTTTCTTTTTCCAATATTCAACAACCATCCCTTTTTTATACACCTGTTGCATCATCGTTTTTAAAAATTCATTTGCCCAATTGATTCCATATTTATAGTTCTGCTGTTTAAAGCGACCAGTCTGCTTGAAGTCTACAACTCCTGGCCAGGGCGTTCCAGTTGTACCCGCTGCTTGAAGTTCAACGCATAGAAAGTCCTCTATTATACCTCTTTTCATCTTTGCTGCTACAAAGTCAATGCTGCCTGCTACCCCGCACGATACTTCAGATGCCCACCCTACCCGATAATCATCTGACAAAACACCAAAATATAATTTTTCAATTGTATCATAGACAACTGGTTCTTGGAGTCGATGGGGACATACGATAACGGGAGTTATCTTCTCAAGAAAATTGCCCTTGTAGCCTACTGTGCATACTCCGACTTTGACTTTAGGTTCACTTTTCCTTGGCTTTTTGCATTCACCATTCAGGAACGGACAGAATTGGTTATTCCGTGCTGTCTGCGCTTCCGAAGATAGATTAGTAAAAGGATAGCCGAATATCTCTGTTGGATGCTGAGTAAATTCAGGTTCTTCCATGAGAATTCCTGCCTTTCAGATTTGTAACTTGCCATTGGATAACTGCTCTACTGAAACTGTAACAATTTCTCAATCAATCCGATTCCGGTAGATTTTCTGAACCAGTTCCATTGTCTTGACAGCATCTGCAAAGCAAGTATCCGGCTGTCGGTCCTCTTGAATGCAATCCACGAAATGACGATTTTCGCCGTAGAACCCATAAGCCTTGTGATTCGCATCCGTTCCAGCCGCCTCAACAGTCGAAATCTCTTTGACACCCCCACTGCTGTGAATAACGGCACCGCCTCCCACGTCCGGATTAATATACGCGGAGACCCCGAAAGCATGCATCTCAAAGATATGGATTCGTCCGCCGACCGCCCAGTTGGTGCAAAGGTATCCCGATGCACCGCTATCAAATTTCACAATAGCGTTGAAACTGTTCTCCCGATCTGATCCGAAACTGTTAATATCGCTCGCCACAGCCTTGACTGCTCCGCCACCCATCCAACGGAGTGCATCAACGGCGTGGATTGCATCACAGGTCAACACATCAATGATACCATCGTAATATAATGCGTCTGGGGTATTCTTGTGGAATGTGGACATACACTGGATAATAGGTCCGTTTTCTTCAACAACTGCCTTGACTTGACGCATGAGCGGAATAAACTGTCGATTGAAACCAACCATTGTCTTGCAATTATGTCTCTCAGCGGCAAGCGCCATCTCTTGAACCTGATGGAGCGTCAAGCCGGGAGGCTTTTCGATAAAAACATGGTGTCCTTGTGATAGACAATGGATGACGGGGGCAAATAGATGCTGCGGTGGCATCAAAACGTACACAGCGTCCGGGCTTGTTACCTCTAACATCTGTTTATAGTCTGTGAAGGTCTTTTCGATCTGGAACCGCTCTGCTGTTTCCTGCAGCTTGGATGGAACTAAATCGCACAAGCCTACCAGTTCCACATCGTCGAATGCTGCGAGGGAGGGGTAGTGAACCCCATTTGCCATACCGCCGCCACCGATGAGGGCAACCTTGATTTTATTCATACGGTTCTCCTGATAGAGATAGGATCCAATTTGGGTTATTGGTTGTCCGCTATGATAATTTCTCGACCATCTGCATTAACGCCTTCATGTATCCTAGCGCGAATGTTACACCTTGGCGCCGATGGTCGCTGTCACCTGCCACACGGGGCGCGTGGTCGGGGATAATGATGCCATCGAAGCCCACCTCTTTGTAGGCGCGCATGGCTTCAAACATATCGACATCCCCCTCATCAATGAACACTTCATCGAACTTGGGAAACTGTCCCCGAACGTTGCGGAAGTGGACGTAGAAAATCTTACCCTGCCCACCGAAGTAACGTATGGCATCTACTGCCCGGTCAGGTCCCATCTCTGCGACCGTTCCTTGGCAAAATTCTAACCCGTTGTTCGGACTTGGCACCGTTTCAATCAACCGCTTCATCCCTTCGTGGCTCGTCAGGAGTCTTCCTGTCCCGCGCAATTCCTCTGCCGGGGGATCATCCTGATGTGCTGCCAATTTGACACCGGCATCTTCCGCAACGGGTACAACCCGTTCCAGAAAGTAAGCCAACCGATCCCACATCTCCTCAACGCTCACCCGCCCTGTTTCCACAACCGGCGCATCCTTCACGAGTTCATAATCGAAACTCTTGAGTCCGGCATCGCCGCGTCCACCACCACTATCGTAAGCACGCCAATGTCCCCATACCCCTGCGATACTAAAATAATAACCAAGGATTGGGATACCTGCCCTACCCATATTTTCAATCGTTTCACAAATCTTTTTGATCTGCTCATCGCGCCCGGGGGCACCCTGAAGTACTTTGTCCCAGTGGTCTGCTGGCAGATTTTCAATGCCCGCAACCTCTAAGCCGTGCGATTCAATGAATTTTCGAGTTCTTAGTAATTCGATAAATTCCAGAACACCTCGCTCCCCAAAACGAGGTCCATGTATGATAACGTGGGTCACGCCGAGTTGTTTGGCATACTGAAGATTCTCTTCCGTTAGGGCAGCCTGACCGAAACCAATTCCAAGTTTCATGTTGAATTCCCCTCATTTTCAGTTCAAAGGCGACGACTCTATCATCTGAGTTCAGACAAGGTATTCGCCAGGTTCACGTGTCGCTTCGTATATGGCATTCGGGTCACGGTTTTTAATGACCTCAGGTACGTCGCAGGTCCAATAGTCCGGTCGTGTTGGCGGACGAGTGTGCCAACCTAGCAACAGTGTACGCCGTTGGTCGCTCTGGTTTCCTCGTGCTGCGTGCAGCACCCGTCCTTCCGCAATCACGAGCGATCCCGCTTTTACCGGCAGGTCGATTGCATCGGGATGGTCACAGAACATGTATGGATCGTCCTCCTCTACATCATAGCCGCCCTGCGCATGAGCCTGCACCAACCGATTGTGCAGGGGAATACGCTTCAAGTGCGAGCCGGGGATAATCCGAAAACAGCCGTTTTCAAGGGTGGTATCGATCAGGTAGTAGGAGAGAAATAGATACTGGGGCCACGGAGCGGTACTGATTGGGTCGTTCCAACCCATCCAATCTTGGTGCCAGTAAAGGGGCGGTCCGCCCGGCGGTTTGCTCAGGATGATGAATCCTCCAGTCGACTTGAAATCACCCAAGCCCAGATCTCCCATAGCATCCCATGTCGGCTGCCAGTGGATGAGCCGGTCAATTGCTGACTCATCAATTCCTCTAACGTGAAGGTCTGACCCCTGATATTTCCAGTGTGGTGGATGTTCCACAGCGTCGAGCAACCGGTCCGACGTTTGGCGCAATTCTTTGAGAAAATCTTGGGTCAAAATATTGTCAACGACGCAATATCCATCCTTAGTCAATTGATTTCGTTTCTCAAGCGCTACATCGGGTGTCATGATGTTTAATACCTCCTGCTGATGTCCTATATTGTGCACTGTATTGTAAACAAAGGGGGTTATATGCGTATCATCTTGAGTACGCAGCACCCCGTTCTCTGCTCCGAACCTTGCCAGACTTCACTGCCTTGACAACCTCAGTCAAATCGCGCAGGTAGTCATCGACGATAGATGTGTGCGACATATCTAAGAACAGGTGGATAGCTGGCGGATCTAGCAGACGACTGCCTAACCAGCCACGTTCTGTCATACCCTCATCAACCGCAAAAATGTCGAAGGCGTTGGAGCCGAAGGCGATAAGATATGCTTCTGGATTGCCCCAGATCTCCAATCCATCAATCTCCCGGAGCCCGTCTAGGAATCGATCTCTGGCATCAAGGATCTTGCCCACACGCTCCAGATAGCCTGCCTCGCCGAGATAGTTCAGTACCGCCCAAGCGGATGCTGTCCCGCCTCCTGAACGCGATCCCATCAGGTTCTGTGTGGAATACACGCCAGAGGGCCAATCTTCAAAGGTATATCGCTGATAGGTTTCCAAGCTGGCATCGCGCAATAGCAGTGCGGACACCCCCTTGTTGGCATAGCCTAACTTGTGCACATCCACAGAGATTGAAGTGACACCGGGGACCGCGAAGTCGTAGTCGGGGATGGAATAACCCAGTTTGCGCGCAAAAGGAAAAATGAAACCCCCGTGGCAGGCATCCACATGCAGCCACAGACCATGTTTCTCAGCCAAAGCCGCAATTTCGATGATAGAATCGGTAATACCAAAAGGGTAAGAAGGAGCAGACGCTGCGAGCATGATCGTATTATCATTGATAGCACATTCCATAGCCTTAACATCTGCACGAAAATCAGGACTCTGGGTCATGCGCACAGCCTTGATTCCCATCAGATGTGCCGTCTTATCAAAGGCAGGATGCGCCGCATGAGGCACCACAATTTCGGATGGTGTTGTCCCCGGACGGTGGTCGTGAGCCCATGCGTGTGCGGTCTTTACCGCCATTATCAAGCTCTCGGTGCCTCCGGTGGTGATACTACCATTCGCTCCCATCGGTGCATTCATCATTTCTAGCAGCGCACCAACAATATCGGTTTCGTACCGGACAAGGCTGGGAAATACCTTAGTGGCATAGAGCGCGTTATAATTGATATACATCTGATACGCTTCGTTCGCCACCTCCACGACATCTTCACCACCAAAGTAGCTTCCCCCAATGAACATATGCTCATTGTACCAAGGGGAGTCATCCTTTTGCGCTACTTCCATCTCGGCTTTGACTTTTTCCCAATTGCGTCCGTGAAGAGGTAGATGATTGTTAAGCATATTTTGGTCTGCTGAGCTCGTGCGCTTTCTCACGCCTGTGCCAGTAAATTGCTGCTTGTGGAACAAACACGAAATCTAATCCTCATCCATGACCGCCTGCATCATCGCTTTGATGTAACCGAACTCATAAGCAAATGCCTGACGACCACTCTCTGGATCTTTATGTCCCGGTGCGTGATCGGGAACAACCATGTGTGGATATTCGACCTCTTTGAGGGCTTTCATGTTCCAGCGCATATTCATCACCCCTTCGTCGGGCCAAACCTCCTGAAACTTGTTGCGGGCACCGATAATGTTGCGGAAATGACAGAGGAATATCTTCTTCCGAGAACCGAAGTAGCGGATAATGTCGGGAACCTCATTCTTGGGATCCGTCACACTCTCTGCCATACAACCGAGACAGAGATTAACACCGTGATACGGGCTAGGGCAGATCTCGATGAAACGCTTGAAACCGTCGAACCCTCCCATCACCCGATCGACACCCTTGTAGCCAAGTGGCAGCCACGGATCGCAGGGATGACACGCCATTCGGATCTTGTACTCGGTTGCCACGGGGATAACGCGCTCAAGGAAGTAGGTAATCCGTGCCCAGTTCATTTCGGCGGTGACCGGCTCATCGAATCTCGGCGTGGTTGAGTCCGCTTCCTCCAAGTTCCATGTGCTGTATTGAGAACCTCCCCGTCCGGGCGGTTTGCTCTCCGTTCGCTGGTTCTCTAGTGCACAAAGAAAGTACTTGATTGCTGGTATCTCAGCCTCGGCAGCCTGCTTTATCATATTGCAAACAAGCTCGATCTCCTTATCGCCTTCCTCATAGTTACCGAGCATGAAGTTGGGGATACCGCCCCCGTTGACATTCAGGTGAGCGAGAGGGATGGCGACCATCTCCATGTCAACACCGAACCTAGCACACTTTTCCTTTTTTTCTTTCAACTCCTTCACATCCCAGCCGTACGCTCGGTGGAAGGTGATGAAATTTTCATTCTTATTGAAAACCCCGTGTCTTGCCAAATATTCTAGATCTTCATCTGATGTATTAAATTGCTGTGTACCTACGTGCATCTGTTCCTCCTACATTTATATGAGCGATAAAAAGTGGCTGTGTGACTCCTGTTGACTTAGAGAACGACTTGCAAGGATCATAAAACAGAACACACAACTCAGTCGATCTCTTTTTCCGCCCCTGGCATTGAGGTGATAATCGCCCGCAACACCTGATTTACAGATTCAGGAGTCTTGAATACAGCCGCTACGTCCGGATCAAGAACAATCAGCAACTGATCCCGTCCAATCCGCGAAGCAAAGCGGTTCGGTTTGGCTTTACTGTAGTCAAACTGGTATTCGTCTTGCATTTCATCGGATACATTAGAGGTGTGTTCAACGGATTTGGTGTTCTCCATAGTCTTGCTGTTCTCTCCTTGTTGCTTTTCGAGCATTGATAATGCAAATTGCATTGTTACGCTCAGTGAAACATACCAAAAGTAGACGGTTCCTATCAGAGTATTCAACGATGATTTCTCTTAACTCTCCGTCGGAGTGATTTTCATCGTCAAAGATAGCAGCCGTTGCATCCTGAAATACAGTTACGGCTTCTTCAAAACTTACTCCGTGTTTTGTGGTGTTGGTGTTTGCCTTGTGGGCATCCCATTCAAAGCGAAAGTTCATATAGTTAATATCCAGCGTCGAGTCAATTTGTCAGTTTTGATGCTTTCTAACTATTGATTCTGCACGTAAAATTGACCAATAGATAAACTAACAGTTTGCACCGCAAAACAGAAAATCACTATACCATGACCCACAAACCGCGTCAAGCCTAAAATCGATTATATCGGACACGCAATATTGCCCAAACGCTCTGTCAGCAGGGCATTTTCCCGGTAATCAATGGGAATGACAATAAGCGCAGGGCTATCAGTACGAAAAGCCTTGTCCAAAGCGGGAGCGAGGTCCACAGCGTTCTCGACCCGAATCCCCTCCCAACCGAAGGATTCCGCTAACTTAACAAAGTCCGGGTTGCTGAACGAGAGATTAGTGTGGCGGTTGAACTGGTTGTCCTGTTTCCAAGAGATCAGCCCGTAACCGCCATCCTCCCAGACCATAGCCACAATGTTTGTTCCCAAACGTTTAGCGGTCTCCATCTCCTGCACATTCATTAAAAAACCACCGTCCCCACAGATGGCGAGTACACGACGTTCTGGAAACACCATCTTCGCCGCGATGGCACCCGGCAGCGCAAATCCCATAGAGCAGAAGCCGTTGGAGATGAAGCAGGTGTTTGGTTCATCACATTGGTAATAACGCGCGATCCACATTTTATGCGCTCCCACATCGCTCAACAAAATATCGTGAGGGCCTAAGGCTTCACGTACATCCCAGAGTGCCTTTTGGGGGCGAATGATTCCGACTGTCTCATCATCTTTGTGTCTGGCAAATTCAGCTAACATCTCTTCCCGGATGGTCTCGTGCTGATGACCGTCGAACTGGAGAGGGTTATCTTTAACGCGCTCATTGAGCATCCACAGTGTATGCGCCAGATCTCCGACAACCTCAACATCAACGCGGTAATCTTCATCTACCTCTGCCGGCAGGAAATCGATGTGCACGATGTTCTTGTGACTTCCGTGATTCCACAGGCGGGGATGGTATTCCACCAAATCGTAGCCCAAGGTTATCACCAAATCAGCAGCATCAACCGCACAAGCGACGAGATCTTTCGCCTGTAAGCCGATGGTAAACAGACTGTAGGGAGCGTGACGAGAAACCGCTCCTTTTCCCATAAAGGTGTTAATAACACCAATGTTCGTGGCTTCGGCAAACTCGCGCAACTGCTTGCTTGCCCGCTTGCGGATAGCACCGTTGCCCGCAAGGATCACCGGACGTTTCGATTGACGAATCAAATCCATGGCTTGGTCAACAATTTTATCGTCCGGCACAGCACGGCGGAGCCGCTGCCGCGGAATCGGGATATTGCTGGTCGATTCGGAAGCAATGTCCTCAGCAAGTTCAATATGGCAGGCACCCGGCTTCTCCGTTTCAGCCACTTTGAAAGCTTTGCGAACAACTTCAGGGATATTTTCCGGGTTAATGATAGGACTTGCCCATTTGGTGACTGGCTGGAACATCCCTACCACATCCATGTTTTGGTGGCTTTCCTTGTGCTGCCGCCGACTGTCAGCCTGTCCAGTGACCACAACCACCGGTGCACGATCCATGTTCGCATCAGCAACGCCAGTCATCAGATTGGTCGCCCCTGGTCCCAGGGTCCCAAGACAGACACTGGCTCTGCCGGTCAATCTGCCATAGACATCAGCCATAAAAGCGGCACCTTGTTCATGGCGGGTGAGAATGAACGGTATTGAAGAATCCTCTAACGCCATCATGAAATGGGCGTTTTCCTCCCCCGGCACTCCGAAAACATACTCCACTTCTTCAGTCTCTAAACACTTCACAAACAACTCTGCAACATTCATCAATTGCCTCCTATTTTCCTTCTTGGCTCATGTTAAGAAAGTGTGCAACAGAAACCGTAGGCGGGGCATCTTGCCCCGCCCTTAACCGTATTCCTTCACCGTAATTGCACTCCGTTTTTACATGAGCCTTTCCTTCTTTAATCAGTATTTAATCTAAGTATGGGCTGATTTTGGAGCGATCCTTATCTTTTATCCGCAAGTAATTGTTCGCAGCACTTGAATCTGTATCCTCTGTAGGGTATTATTTATAAACGAAATGTTAGAAATTCCCTACGTTTCCGTCAAATTGCCAAATCCAATCTTTCGCCTCCACTCACGGGATATTTTACGTTCTGAATATGGCAATTCCAAACGAGCAGGAAATAGTAACATAATTTTAATGTGCAACAAATCAACCCTAGCGGTGAATTATACCAGATTATACAACGGCAAGTCCAAGATTTAGGTTCACGCCACAGAGCTCAATTTCTGATAGTGACAGGAGATTACTATGGCAGCCGCACAAAAGCAATCTGCTATTGATACACAAGCAATCAACATTATTGACTGTGACTTACACCATTCGACGAAGAAGCAGGAGGATCTGTTCCCCTATCTGCCTCGGCATTATGTGGAGCACATCAAAGATTTTGGGACGATGATGCCCGGGGTTGGATATACAAACATGCCTCGCGGCGGAGTCCGTGCCGAATTGTGGGAGGGTCAAGAGGAGCATCCCGGTGGCAACATCGACCTCGCACGAGAAAAGCACTTAGATGTCCATGAGATAGACATCGCTGTGCTGTCAGGTTCTACCGTTTACGGTGCTGCAGTCCATCCAAACGCCGACTACGGTGCTGCCATGTGCCGTGCTTTCAACGACTGGACGCTTGAAACTTGGGTCAAGGCAGACTCCCGCTTCAAGGCATCTATCGCCATCGCTCCGACGGATCCACAACAGGCAGCGGAAGAGATTCATCGACTTGGTGAGCATCCATCGGTTTTTCAGGTGATTATGCCTGCCGGCGCGCGTATGCCCTTTGGCAATCGATTTTATCATCCAATCTACGCAGCTGCGCAAGAGTACGGCTTGCCGATGTGCGTTCACTTCGGTGCGGAGGGTTCCGGCATCGCCAATGCCCCAACCGCTGCTGGATACCCGTCATACTATTTGGAGATGCGTATGGCACGTCCGCAAATTGCGATGGCCCACACAGTCAGTCTCATCTGCGAGGGTGTATTTGAGAAGTTTCCAAACTTTAGATTCCTTTTCATCGAACACGATACCTTTTGGCTACCGGGGTTGATGTGGCACATGGATGCCGACTGGAAATCAACGCGGGATTACACACCATGGGTCAAGAAGCTGCCAAGTGAATATATTCGCGAGCACATCCGCTTTGGTTCCCAGCCAATGGAACAGCCGCCAACCCGCGCCGACCGGAATAAATTCCTCGAATGGCTACATGCAGATGAAATCCTCGTTTATGCGAGCGATTATCCCCACTGGGATTGGGATGATCCAACAACTGTTCTTCCCGGTATTTCCCCAGAACTCAAGCGACGCGTCTTTGTTGAGAACGCTTGTGAACTCTATGCACATCGGTTGAAGATGGCGGATGCGGTCGTGGGACGCGCCGCGTAACATGAGCCTCAGCTTTTTGATATAATATAGAGGAGATAGATTCACAATGCGGCACCATGTAGTTGGAAAGGTGGATGAGTTGCCACCCGGCGAACGGAAAATTGTACCGGTGGGAGGCAAAGGAGGCATCGGTGTGTTTAACGTTGGCGGAACGTTTTACGCACTCAGGAACATGTGTCCGCACAAAGGTGGTCCTCTTTGTCAAGGACGACTTCGACCACACGTAATTTCTGACGAAACCTATCATGTCGATTTTGAACGTGAAGACGAGATTATTAAATGTTCTTGGCACCAATGGGAATTTGATATCAAAACAGGAACAGCACTATATGATTCGCGTATGCGCGTCAAGACCTACCCTGTCACCGTCGACGGGGATGAAATTATTTTACATCTAGATTAGACTTGTAGGAGATCTATTTGTTTCTACAACAGAAAGGAATCAACATGCCTGAGAAAATAAAAAAAACAGATGCAGAGTGGCAACAGCAGCTGACCCCAGAACAGTATTATGTAACCCGACAAAAAGGTACAGAACGCGCCTTCACTGGTGAGTACAATAACGCTAAAGGGAACGGCATATACCAATGTGTCTGTTGTGGCGCAGATCTGTTTAGTTCAGAAACCAAATTTGATTCTGGCACCGGTTGGCCCAGTTTTTGGGCACCAATTTCTGAGGATAACATTGAAACAGAGACCGACAGCAGCTACGGTATGATTAGGACCGAGGCTATGTGCGATCGATGTGATGCCCATCTTGGTCATATTTTCAACGATGGTCCTCCGCCGACAGGGCTTCGTTATTGTATGAATTCAGCTGCGCTTGACTTCGTTGAGAAAGAGGAAGAGTAGGACAATAGAGATGCTTGGGAGGGGAAGTCTTCTCGTTCGCTTGTCCTTATTCCCAAAATGTTGTAAACTTAGGCAAGCCATTTTCCGTTTGGAGCGGTTGTAAATGCTAAAGTTTTATCACTCTTCTAAGGAACGATGTAAGGAGATATTGAGCATGAAACAAGTAGCTATTTTATCTATAGCTGTTCTACTACTACTCATAGCAATCTCATTTGTGCCTCTTGAATCAGCAGGACAGGGAACAACCGCCGCTCCAATCCTCAATCTCGGCGGTGGCACGCGTGCTGCCGCACTGGGCGACGCATTCTCAGCAGTGAATAACGATGTTACAGCTGCTTTGTGGAATCCGAGTGGGCTGGGTATTATGGAACATAGACAAGTTGCACTTTCGTATGTGGACCGAGCCCAACTTTTTGGGGAGGCGGGCGAGGGTTTGTACTACGCTTTCTTCGCCGGTGCTTTGCCACTCAGCGACGTAGGAACCCTTGGCACTATGCTTCAACTTGAAGGACAGGGAACAATCGATGTAACAGTTGATTCTCCGGAACCGATACGGACGGAGAATCTCGGAACAAATTGGGTGTGGACAGTCTCTTATGCGGATAGATTGGCAAAAGGCCTGCTAGGAGGAGTTAGTGGCAAAATTATCTCGCTAAAATTGGGGGAAGAAAGTGCACGGGCGTATGCCATAGATATGGGGATGCAATACGATCTATCCTCAATACTGGTTCCTATTCGGGTTGGTGCGGCCGTGCAGAACTGGGGAACACGGATACATTTCATAGATGAAAACCAGAGCGACCCACTGCCTCGTCTGTTTAGGTTTGGAACAGTGGTGCCTCTCTATAACCAAGGAAATCACCAATTAAGGCTGATTGGCGATCTAACTGCATCTATCGATCAACTGAGAAAGGATGAGGAGGAGTTAAGGATGGAGTTGTCCGTACAAATAAGCAACGAACAGGGACCAACGGAAGAGCAGGAACAGGAGCCTGAATTCACATCCGAAGACCTTGCAAGGGCACGTTCGGAACGAGGGATCGGCTTATACGCTCTTGAATGGAGACACATGCAGAAGAGCGTTGGGCTTGAATATTGGCTGGGAAGTTTCTTGGCACTCCGTGTTGGCTACAAGGAGGAACCCGGTATAAACCTACTTAACTTTACTGACCATTTGACCTACGGCTTAGGGGTTCGATTGCTCAACTATCAGCTTGACTTCGCACAACTTCCCGGTGGCGGACCAGAACAGAAGCGTCTAAATGTCTTTGCTCTCATCCTACAATTTTGAGCATTCCCGAAATGCCCCCTTCAGGTTACGGCTGATAAAAGCCGTAACTAGGTTCTGTTGACATTTCATCGTAACCAGATAATCGTAGCAACAAAACTCAGAAATCCCATATACCGAACCGCTAATTTATCAAAACGCGCGGAAATACGTCGATACTGCTTGATTTTGTTGATGAAACATTCCACTATATGTCTCTGCTGGTACAGATCCACATCATAATCACGTGAATCACGGCGGTTGGCACGTGGCGGTATCACCGGCACCGCGCCGGTGTCGGTTATCGATTCAATGAACGCCATCGAGTCATATGATGTGTCGGCTATCACATACTCACTGCTGTAACCGTCAATCAATGCTTCAGCACAAGTAATGTCGTGCCGTTGACCGGCTGTCAACATAAAACGTAATGGGTGACCTAAGCTATCAACAGCGATGTGAATCTTGGTTGAAAAGCCACCCCGGCTGCGTCCGAGTGCTTGTGAGACTTGACCGCCACTTGTTTTCAAAGCACCCGCAGCACAAGGGTGCGCCCGAATGATAGTGGTGTCAATGATGAGCCACTCCATATCGGGGTCTTGGGCAAAGTGTTGGTGCAACCGTTGAAAGATACCTTTATCGCACCATCTTGCGAATCGTTTATAGACGCTGTTCCAATTGCCATACTGTTTGGGTAACAGTCGCCATTGACTGCCACTACGGGTTATCCAAAGCACCGCATCGATAAAGCGTTTTAAGTGAGTTGGGTCTCCGGTGTAGATGTCGGGACAGGTGTTAAGGAATGCTACTATTTTTGACCATTGTGTATCGGATAAGGTAAGTGTGGACATACCCTTATTATACACAAATGTCAACACGCCCTAACCAAATAAGGAAAACTGATGAAACATATATCTTGGATTTTACTCGTGATGCTGCTTGCTATTGAGATTTCTGCACGGGCGGGGATTGCGTTGAAGGAACCGAGCGTCGAGCAAAACTTCAAAATTTCACCTCTATCAGAAAAGTCCTCCGGAAATTTACGAGGCGCATCTTTTCGGCTCATCTCCGCGCTAGGCACACAGACGTTACCCACCGAACAAAACGAAATCCCATCTATCGAGGGCACCCATGGACCGCTGAATATAGAGCCAACGAAATCTCCAACAAAAGCGTTTCTGTATTCGGCACTTGTTCCGGGTTCAGGTCAACTCTACATCGGGGCAAAACGTGGATACCTGCAGATTGCCGCGGAGGTGGGGCTTCTTGCCGCCTATTTCATGACACGTAGTAACGCACAAAGTCTCAGGGAGGACTACCGCGAACAGGTGAGAGACAACATTGTTTTTGAAGGACCCACAAAGATTCAGGACTGGGATCCTATCGAAGACTTTGAGCACGCCACGCAATACGAAAACTGGAACCATCCGTATGATTCAGAAGCTACCCGGGCGCGCACAGGAAAGTGGTATTGGAAACGGGAGGGAGATGCGTTCAAGAACCGTCCCGCAAAGGAGGTGCCTGCCTCCGAAGCACGTTTGGAAGCCTTTGAAACACGGATGAATGCCAACGACAAATTCCAGTTGGCAAAGACCTTTCTGGGTATCGCAGTTCTGAATCATGTTGTCAGTGCAGTTGATGCCCGGATTGCTGCGAAAAGTTATAATAAAAAATACAGGACCTTGGAGTTGGATATGCAAACGAACTTTTCTCACCAGAACATTCAGAGTCAGTTGGTGTTACAGAAGCGGTTTTGACATATATTTTCCTAGACGTTACTTCAGGAGCATAGGTCAGTAAACCTTAATTTGCTGCTTTTTGATAGAGTGCTACAGCTCCGAATTCATAGCTAGCGGCTGTGTCCGGTAGTTCCTCCAAATAGACTGTGAATCGTACAGGTAGTCCGTTTTCCGGCATCTTCTCCTTCCAGTAAGACGCATAAGCCTGCGCGTAGGCTTGGCGGATACGCTCCTTTTCCGCTGCGTAGCCATCCGGCTCAACCAACGGATGTGGTTCTTTAGGTGCCGCACCAAACGAATGGACCTCCAAGAAATCCAGTTCCGTGAGAGAATCACAAATTCCTGCTTCGCGCACGTACATCTCCCAAGTGTCAAAAATACGCGGTATCTCCTTCTCCGGATCCATACGCGCCACCTCATCCAATCCCAATTCGTTAGTCGCCGCTAGCGCACCGGTCATGCCCACAAAGCGGATTTTAAGGTCGCCATTATCAAGCGTTTCAACAACCAGATCCGAAAAAACGTCATTAGTTTTCTTCCTGTAGTAGGTCACGCGTCCCCTCTTTTTAACCTCCCAGTCCATTTTCTCCTCCAATAACTTTCTATTTTTACAAGGGTAAAATTAAACTTACTCCGCTACGGCAGCTTGTTGGGACGCCTCCTCCAGACGCAACCCTTTCGGAATAATGAGGCGATCTAGCGCGTCAAAGCATACCTGAACCAAAATTGCTAGCAACGCTGCCGGGATAGCACCTTGCAGAATCACCTCAGCATCGTTGAGGGCAAGCCCACTGATAATCGGTTCGCCGAGTCCGCCTGCCCCGATGAGCGCAGCGAGTGTAGCTGTTCCGACGTTGATGATGGCACTGGTCTTGATACCCGCAAGAATTGTCCGCGACGCCATCGGCAGGTACACCTTCGTGAGTTGGGCAAGGGGTTCAAGCCCAAGTGCAGCCGCAGATTCCCGCAACGGTGTCGGGATGTTCTGAAGTCCGGTAGCAGTGTTCCGAACGATTGGCAAAAGACTGTAGAGAAACAGTGCGACAATCGCTGTTGTTGGGCTTATGCCGAGCATCGGCACCGGCACGAGTAGCGCAAGCAGTGCCAGCGATGGCACCGTTTGCATGACCCCCGGCACCCCAATAATGATTTGGCTGAGTAGGCCGGGGCGGCTAGCGCGTATACCAAGCGGAATGCTGACTAAGATCGCAATCGCCATTGAGATACCGACGAGCATCAAATGGCGTGCTGTCCACCGCGCCAATTTTGACACAAAGGACTCGGAGGCGACTTTTACCGTTCTGTGTTCCACTTCACTGAAGTAGAGTGAGGCAGCCGCTGCAAAATCTTTTGTGCGTTCAGCCTCGGCGTTCAATCGCGTCATCAGTCCTTCATCAATGGTGCCTTCCAATTTATGAATCGCGTCAATAGCTGCCGGGTCGGCATCCAACCGGTACAGGAACACGGCATTGTACTTTGGAAAGAAATGCAGATTATCTTCCAACACAGTCAGGTCGTACTCAGCGAGTTTGGCATCCGTAGAGTAGGCGTCCATAAGATCGATCTCACCGTCGTTCAGTGCGACATACGCTAAGGCATGTTCCATCCCGCGTGGTTTAAGCTGCAAGCCGTAACGCTGGCTCAACGGTGTCCAACCGTCTGCGCGTTCCAGAAACTCATGCGTAAATCCCACTTTGAGATTTGGGTGGTCTTGCAGGTCTGAAATTTTATGTATGTTCAGAGAATCGCTATGCGCTCGACGCATGGCAAACGCGTAGGTATTGTTAAAGCCTAACTCACCTGCCATACCGATACCGTGCTCAGCGAGTGCACTCCGCATCTGGTCAGAAGTCATTGGGGTCGCCGATTTTAAGATCGTTTCTTGGATGGTGCCGGTGTAGTCAGGATACATGGCAATGTCGCCATTCTTCAGTGCCTCCCACACGATAATTGTGCCACCCATCCCCTGCTTAAATTCTACACGGTATCCCGCATCTTCTAACAGTTTCTTTGCTATCTCACCCAAGACATAAGACTCTGTGAACCGCTTGGACCCAACACTGATTTTCTGCCCATCGGCAGATGAAAGAGCACAGATCAACAGAAGGACAGATAGCGCGTAAAACATGATGCCTGATGCGTGATGTGTGAGACGTGAGAGATTTCTGCGTCTGCCGATATTTGGTTTTTGTTGTTTTGTCATTCTTCCCTCTACTTCATCTCACAATTGGACTAAACTCTGTTGCGCGCTAATAAATGCCGAGACAAAATCGTCAGTTGGTCGCTCACGAAAGTCATCGAGCGTTCCCTGTTGCAGAACATGACCTTCTCGCATGAGGACGATACTGTCGCCTATATAGCCTGCTTCTGCCATGTCGTGAGTGACGAGAACAACGGTTTTACCGAGACGGTTGAAAATTTCTTTCAATTCCGTTTGGAGGGACGCACGAACCATCGGGTCCAACGCCCCAAGCGGCTCGTCAAGCAGCAGCACATCGGGATCCAAAGCAAGTGCCCGCATCAGACTGACGCGCTGCCGCTGTCCACCCGAAAGTTCGACAGCATAACGAGCGAGGCCCTCCTTGGGGAAGCGCGTTAATTCACATAGTTCGTCCAATTTCTCTTGAAGTTCGTTCTCTTGAAAGGTTTGGAGATGCCGTGCCATAAGGGTAACATTTTGGGCGGCGGTCAGATGCGGAAACAGACCCCCCTCCTGAATCACGTAACCCATCCGACGCCGTAACGCAAGGATATTGCTCCGCGAAACCGGCGCCCCCTCAAATTCGACAGATCCAGACGTTGGCGTTAACAAGCCGATGATTAGCCGCAAAATCGTGGACTTACCACAACCGCTCGGTCCGATCAATACCGTTGTTTGCCCCGCTTCAATCTGCAGGTTGGTCGAATGGAGCGCGATAACATCGCCAAAACGCATTTCGACATCTTTCAATGCGATTTTACTTTCGTTCATGCACCTATTCTCCTCCGGCTTTGCGGAACAGTCCTACCGCAAACCATCCACGTTTATCAAGATAGTGTCGCTGCATCTTCAGCCCCGCTGCTTCACAAAGGGAGCTGAAGCTATCAAGCGTGTACTTGTAGCTGTTTTCTGTATGGATATACTCGTCTTTCTCAAAATCGAACGTTTGGCCAAGGTACTCCACGTGAACCGCCTGATTACACCGACTGATCAGACGCATTTCAATCCGAGAATGTTCCACGACAAACGGCGCGTAATGGTCGAATAGATTCAGTTTGAAGTCTCCTCCCAACTCGCGGTTAATCCGTACTAGTAGGTTTTTGTTGAACTCCGCTGTTACCCCTGCCTTGTCGTTATAAGCGTCAAAAAGCACTTGATGGTCTTTCACCAAATCAAAGCCTATCAGCAGGCAGTCGTCGTCACACATTCGACAGCGAATCTGATCGATGAAACGGATCGCTTCTTCATGCTCAGAATTACCGATGTTGCTGCCTAGAAAAAGGAAAAGACGGGATTGGCTGCCCCCTTCGGGTAATAGCCGAAGTGCATCGCTGTGTTCAGCAGCAATCGCTGTAATCGACAGCCGTTCGTACTCGTTTTTGAGGGCAATCGACGATTCGAGCAGAAAGTCGGTAGAAATGTCGGTCGGTATGTAGTGAAGATGGGTTTGATTGGCGAGAATTGCATTAATTAGAATGCGCGTTTTGGCAGAACTCCCACTGCCAAGCTCCACGAGCTCCACTCCGCCGGTGTCTGTTGCAACGATGTCCCGTGCGTTGTCCATCAAGATTTTGTGCTCAGTTCGTGTGGGATAATATTCGGGGAGTTTGCAAATCTGCTCGAAAAGTTGAGAACCGGGGGTATCGTAAAAGAAGAGAGCGGAAATACTTTTGGGAGTCTTTTTGAATCCATCTGCAACCGCGTCTTTTAACGAATGTTGCAGATGGTGATTGGGTGTCTTAATTAGGTTAACACCGTCTGGTAGCCCTTGTTTTGTCATCAATTTTCCAAAAGGATAGAGGTAATGAACACTAAGCCATACATGAATGTTGGCTTCCCGTAGGTCGATTTTCCAAAATCGACAGGTCGGTGCCAATAAATACCACCGTTCGTAGTAGCGCAATTCATTGCGCGTTTATCGTGCACTATTTATCGAATGAGACTTCCCCAAAGGTTCAATGTTATCTGTGTCATCTGTGTAATCCGTGATTCAGACAAGAGCCGCCATGAACCAATCAAATTGCACAGGTCCGAAATCCCGCCAGCACATCCCGCCGATCTGGTGTATAAAAGTTACGCCATGTATTTCGAAGGAGACGCGAGCGGGTTGTCCAGCAGCCACCGCGCAATACCTTACGGGTTTCAAACCACGGTTCCGAATACTCTTTGTAGGGGTCAATTTCAAAGCCGGGGTAGGGGCGAAAAGGAGTGCTAGTCCACTCCCAGACATTACCAATCATCTGCCGACAACCGAAGGCACTATCACCCTTTGGACACGCTCCTACGTCAATGCAACCTATAATACTCCAGTCAAGGTTGGCATATTCTGGCGTTGGGGGTTCATCGCCCCAAGGAAAACGACGTTTCCGTGAAGATAATCCGTCTCCTGTTGGGTTCGGCTCGGTAGCAGCTGCTGTCTCCCATTCGGCCTCGGTTGGAAGTCGGCGCTTCGCCCAACGGCAGTAGGCTTCGGCTTCGTAATAGTTGACATGAATAATCGGAAGATGTGGCTCAAGTGGAGCCCATTGATCGAAATGCCGACGCAGCCAACCGTTATCTGCGGCTTGCCAATAGACGGGATGCGTTGCATTTACGGACTCTCGCCACTCCCAGCCCTCCGCGCTCCACAATTCCTTGTGAAGATAGCCACTATTCTCGACAAACTCGGCAAATTCAGATTGGGTCACAGCGGCGCGCGCAATAGCGAAAGGCTCGATTTCGACAGGATGTGCCCATTTCTCGTTGTCAAACACGAAAGGTTCGTCAGGCGTGGCACCTAGCATCAACGTGCCACCGGGAATTTGGGCATCGCCTGTCAGGGGGCCGCCTCCGATATCGGGATGACCTGCAGGGACAGTGGAAAAGCGGGGTGGCGGGTATTCCAAAGTCTGTCTCGTATACGTAAATGCCTCATTGTGCATGTCTTCATGATAAGTGGTATAGCGCACAAAATACGCCAGTTCGGCACTCGGTTCCTCACGCTCAAGTCGGTGTAGAATATGGTCCCGTACTTCTTGCATGTATGCCAATGTTCCTTCGCGAGAAGGCAACGGCAGATCCCACCGTGTTTCATGGGGGATCGCAATTGAATCCCAGAGAGCATCGGCGTCATCACGAATCGGCTTCTCTTTGCATGTATCTCGCAATACCCACTTCTCTTGGAACCATGCCACATGCCCAATCTCCCACAGCAATGGGTTGACAATTGAGAGGTATGGACTCATTATCTGTTCATCGGTGAGATCTGCAACAATATCAAAGGTGCGCTGACGGGCATCAATAACCCATTCAGCAAGTTCGCTGGCGGTCATAGGTCTTCCATTTGATAGATTGTTAATTACAGCATTTGATAGCTTTTGATGCTATACACATGTCGCCCCGCTGGGGCTTCAGTGCAAAAATGAGAAAATGGTAAAACAGGACAATCCCAATAGGCCACAGCATCGTAGGGAACAACGATCGTTGTTCCCTACAACTATGCGCGGTTACAGCATATCGGTTCACTTACCGTTGCCGCTAATTGCATCAACAACCCGTTCCGGTGTCATCGGGAGCTCCGTTATCCGGACACCCACGGCATCAGTAACGGCGTTCGCCATCGTTGCCAAGGTCGGCGTGATGGGTGGTTCACCGACACCCTTCGCGCCGAACGGTCCTTGGGGCGCTTCCACTTCAACGATGATCGATTCCACAGTCGGAAGGTCTGCGGTAGTCGGCACACGGTAATCGACAAAGCCCGGATTCACACTACCGTTCTCGTCATACTGCATCTCCTCCATGGTTGCCCATGCGTAGCCTTGCACCGTACCCCCTTCAATCTGCCCCTCAACTGCCATTGGGTTGATAGCAAAACCGACATCTTGTGAGGATGCCATCTTCAGCACCTTGATCCTGCCCGTCTCCGTATCAACCTCCACCTTAGCGATTTGTGCGGCAAGGGCTGGCGCTGTTGGTTGCCGGGCGAATGAGCCTTTGCCGACAATGGGACCGCCTGTTGTTGAAAGGCTGTATGCAGCCAACTCACCGAATCCAATCGATTTCGGCGGATCACCGACAACTGTAGTCACCTGTCCCCCATCTAACTTGAGGTTATCAATCTCCGTATTTAACCGTTCAGCAGCTAGTTCAAGGATACGTGTGCGCGTATCCTCAGCCGCAATCTTGGCGGTGTTCCCCATCGTGAAGGTAACAACGCTGCCGCCAGAACCCGTTGCATAAGGTGCCGAATCCGTATCGCCACGGGTGATTGCAACCTGATCGTAGGGAAGGGTCAACACTTCAGCAACGATCTGGGTAATTGCAGTATCAGTACCACTGATATCCATCGACCCATGGAAGATCCGTGCGCTTCCATCTTCGTGGATAGAGACGAACATCCCACCCGGCCCGCAGCCATTTGTCCAATCACCTATCGCAACGCCCCAACCCTGATTGGGACCTGTGGTTCGGTTCTGCCAGTCAACAGCATCAGCAACCGCTTGCAAGGTTTCCTTATAACCGACCTTCGGCTCTTTGGCTCCACCCCGCTGACCACCGCCAGGGATAGGATCCCCCTCTTCACGCATGTTTTTGAGACGAAATTCAACTGGATCCATACCAAGTTTGCGTGCGATGTCATCAAGCTGCGATTCGCCAGCGAAGGCAGCCTGAGGTGTGCCCGGTGCGCGATAAGCGGCAGTGCCTGACTTATTTGTGTAAACACCATAAGCATCGACCTTCAGGTGTGGAATCTTATAGACACCCCGTACACGAAGGGTACTGCCAATCGATGCACCCGATACAGAACCGGAATCCCAAAACGCAAGTGCTTGACGGGCATGGATTGTACCATCATTCTTAACACCTGTCTTTAACGTGATTACGCACCCTGGCGCCGGACGACCATCGGTAAACTCCTCTTCACGGGTCATCTGAATCTTCACCGGACGACCTGTCTTCTGAGAGAGTAGAACCGCAGGAACATGTGTGAGTGCGACGCCAAAGCGTCCACCAAAACCGCCCCCCATTGTAGTTGCGATTACGTTCACCTGATTGAGCGGTACACCAAGCGTGCCAGCGATACCGGATCGGATGGCGAACGGACCTTGTGTACTTGCCCAGACTGTGACCTTGCCGGTGGAATCAACATCAGCGACAGAAACGTGCGGTTCCATGTAGGTCTGGTGAACTCGTGGAATGACATACGTATTTTCCACAACCAGATCCGATTCAGCGAAGCCTTGTTCCACATCGCCAACCGCTGTGTGTGTTTCGGCAGAGACGTTGTAGTAAACCTCATCTTCAATGGCTTCCAACTGCGCGTTTAACTTAGCAATTTCTGCACTGTGATCTTGCGAATCGTCTCGCTCAAGTCTTCGCAATTCAGTTCTAATCGCTCGACGGGCAGGACCGTCTTTCGTATCATCGCTGTGCAGACGTGGTGCGTCCGGCTTGATCGCCTCAGTTACATCTTGCACAACAGGTAACACTTCGTAGTTGACCTGAATCAGGTCCGCAGCTTCCTCTGCGATATCCGGATCTGTTGCCGCAACGGCTGCAATCGGTTCACCGAGATAGAGGACTTTGTCAGAAGCAAAAACCCGTCGGCCACTCTCGACGTCGTCTTGGGTGATGATAGCCCGTACACCGGGCAGCTTTTCAGCCTCACTGGTGTCAATGCTAACAATCTTCGCATGTGGGTGTTTGCTGCGAACAAACTTAGCATGAAGCATACCGGGCAGATGCACATCAGCCCCGTATTGCGCTGCACCTGTCACCTTTTCAAGGGCATCAACTCTCGGTAGTCTTTTGCCAAGGACAGCATATTCTGACATAATTATACTCCTTTCTCATAGTTCATTAGTTTACTAGTTCATTGCTATATACGTATCACCCTGTGCAGGTCGGGAAGATGTCCAACCTGCGGGTATAGAAGCCAATTTAATTTTATTGCGCCGCACATAAGTACCAACTTACATTATTATAACGCATTGTATGGCCCAAGAAAACGCGTACCGTCAAAATGGATTAGATGTGATGGTGCATCAGCCACCCACACTTCCGTTTCCCACGCGATTTCACCGAGATATCTTCCCATGATGGTACGATTTGGGAAGGCACTCACATAGACCAGCCCGGACTTTGCCCCAGCAAAGAGATTACTAAGTTCGTTATGCCGTTTGGCATCAACGGGACCGTGACTAGTAACTGACTCAACTAAAATCAGCCAATTCTTCTCGGCATGGTAGAAGACTACATCAGGCATCTTACCGTGCGAATCCACATGGACGCCCAATTTAGCTAATAGGTCCTCATCAAAGTAACCCCATTTATCTCCAGTATCCCCAACATAGATCAATAGGCTACCCGGCGCGAAACGTGGAGCAAAGTTTTCAATGATACCTTGAATCAGTTCGCTGTGCTCGCCGGGGCTAAGAGTGATTGTCTTCCCCGGTGAAATCTCAACCGGAACACGATTCTGCTCCCGTTCCATAGCATAGCGGGCTACCAAAGTTTCGCGCTCGACCAGATAAGCTGCTAGCGCGTCATGCCATGCAGGCGTATTGAAGGTACGCAGCAGAGCTAGCACAGCAGGTTCAATTTGATAGACTGTCTTTGGACTGTTTACCGGACGGTCTGGCCTATCCGGGTTGTAAAGTGCAATACCGGCATCGCAGAATTGATGCATCGTTTGGCGACGAATTGTTTCGCGGGTATTCGGTGCATATTCCTTGTCGTAGTGCTCTCGCACCCAATCCATGATTGGCGTGATACCCATAAGTGGGTTTTCAGCATCAACCCAAGCTTTACCCGGGGCAAGATTCAGTAATGCCAGCAAACAGAGAGCAGAACGCTCATTCTGTTGCGCCCGTGGCAAACCCAGCGAAATGATGATGTGATGCGCAGCTTCGACGTAATCAGTCTTGTCGTTCATTCTGCTAAAGTCCCTAGCTTGGCGTCAATCATGGTCTGAGTCAGCCTTTTTTGCTGCATAGACCACTTGCCAATTTCAATTAGAGTAGCACGGCTAGGATACTTCATAAGTTTTAGGTCGGTAGCATTGACTTGCGTGTGACCACTGAAGCATCGGTAATATTCATCAATGACGGCTGAATTGAGAAACACAGCCAACCCGTGTGCCAGTTCCTGTGGCAAGCCTTCCTTGTTTGCATGAAAAAAATTTAAATGGTTCTCAATGCCCAGCATGGGTGCGTTATCAAGTGCGCTAGGATCAATCACGCTCGCCACGATTCGACGTTTTTCCTCCTTGGCCGTGAAGCGTCGTACCACACAATAAAAGCCACTCGGACATAACCATTTTTCGGTATCACTGTTGCGTAGAATAGCGTTTGGCTTCTTACCACCGGTAAACGGCCATTTAGTGCCAATATCTCTAAAATGACATGGATAGAGCAAAGGCACGGTGCCTACCCCTGGCTTATCACGCAAATGCTCTTTAAGCCGGAAATCGACTACTGGACCTGTCGAAACATTGATGCCAAGATCTGCCAACTCATAGCAAATAGTTGGAGCTAGTTCGATAGCATTTTTGGGCGATAATGGCACACGGATAAATCGTTCCGAATCATCCGGGCAAACAATTTGATCGAACGGGTATTTGTGGGTGGTAAGATCCGTGAAAGTGTCATCAGTCGAAGTGGAGACTGTTATTGGGCCTTGTCGTCCACTACATTCAAGTTGAATAATAATATTTTCTTGTAATACTTTATCATCCTTAAAAGTTTTGTTGCGAGAGTCGAAAAGATGTAGGTGCCGGATGGCTGCGCGCTCAAGGATGAAATCACGAAATGGGCGGTAATATGGTCCATTACAGAAACTGCGCGGAATGATTGCCACGATTTGCCCACCCGGCACGGCTAGCGCGACAGCTAGCGCCACAAAAGCTGAGTACAGATTGACTGTTTCGATGCCAATGCGGCGTAAAGCTAAACGGTGCGATGAATTACTATTGATTTTCTTGTAAGGCGGATTGAGGATGGCATGAGTATATTTTTGGAGTTCTTCAGCGAAAAAACTCCCGGAAAGCCAATCCACAGCAGCGTGTATAAAATCAACCTTTCGGATCGTTGGAATAAACCGAGGGTTATCTCCATATCTTTCTAATGTTTGATTCAAATAGGAATGCAGAGAGTCGTCAATCTCGAAAGCATCTAGCTCTACACGTTGAAAATCAAAACCAGCAGTATACCATCTGTCCAAGAAAGCGGCAGAAAGCGAACCAATTCCAGCCCCCGCATCAAGCAACCGACATTTGCCTTTGCTGTCAGGGAAAAGACTTGCCATGAAAGCCGCAGTTCTTGCTGATGTAAGAAACTGACCAAACTGCGATTTTTTCTTTGCTTCAGTGTTTCTTGATAATCGCAATCTGGTTTGTTCAATCGTTGACAACATCATGTGTTTCCTATTTTACGCCCTACAAAAAGATTCAGTAACAGTTTTCGATAGGTTCGCCCTTCAGTTAGATGCGATTCAGGCGATCACAGCCCACGGGCTGCCAGTTTCTCATGTTGCCTTTGAAAACCGCGGCTATTATCGTCCTCAATGACCTCCAGATTTACGCCGCGTTCAAAGCCGGGGATGTTACCCTGGTAGAAAGCCTGCTGATAATTGCCCTCGTCAGTGAATTCCCAAACCCGCCGTTTCTTTCCAACGCCGGGCCAATTGATACGAAGGATACGCTTCTTCTGACGGTACAACGCTGTCGGCGTGGGTGTGCTGGGCTCAACCTTGTACTTCTCAATGGCTTTTTCATCAACCTCAATCCCCAATCCCGGCGCGTCCGGCACGTCAATGAACCCATCTACCACCTCAAGCCCTCCTTTAAGCAGATTGTGTTCCCATAGCTCGAAGCAAGTGATATAAGGCAGTTGGGCGTGTGAGAGAACCGAACCGAGATGTACGGCAAAAGCGGTCGTGATACCAGCGCCGACCAATTGCAGCCAGAAAGGTTTGTTGAAGGCAGCAGCAAGCGTGGCATCGTGCCGAGTTTGCGTGGCACCGCCACCGATTACGAAGCCGTCACTGCTATGGGCATGCAGAACCTCTTCGCGGAAGTGTTCAACAATAGGTTTGCACACACGTTCCCGGAGGATGCGAGCTCCGGTTAGGTCTTGCTGGAGATAGAAAGGGCTTTCATACATCCCGACATTGGGGTGTGGATCAAGCTGCTGGAGGATAATCTCGGCTTTCGCCTGAGTCAATAGGAAGCCATTGAAGTCTATATCGAACTTATAATCGAGCGGCACAACCTTTCCGACCGCCTCTATCTGCTCGATAATGTCGCGCCAAGGACGTGCTTTCATCTTGAAGGTGGTGTAGCCGCGTTTGAGAGATTCCTTTGCCTCCGCAACCCAGTCCTCCGGCGGCATATCAATGTCCCACCAAGAGATGGGGCAGCGATCGCGCACTTTATCGCCCAGCAGTGCGTGTACCGGTGCACCGGCAGCTTTCCCTGCTATGTCCAGCGCAGCCAATTGTGCGCCGAAACCGATGGAGTCGTCGTTCATAATGACGAAAGGATTCTGATCAATCAGCCGGTCCGCGTCCGAAACGCTGTTATCGCCATATCCAACGATGCCGTTGTCAGTCTCAATGCGACACAACTGAACACGCTCATCGTGGGTCTGAGCTCGCTGCATAGCGCGAGTGACATGGTCAGCGTAAAATGGAATATCCAAGGTCATTGTCTCGACATGTTTAATCTTCATAGAAACGCTCCTGTAGGATAGTTATGAATCCATGGTTATTGCGCCGCGAAGCAACCATTCCACGCTACCACGAATTATAGTTTCCGCGTAAAGGAGTTGCTCGTCCATCGGCGTGTTGGGGTGGTTGTTTTGAACTTCAAAGAGCAGATTGGGAGTCCCGTATTTGACGGAAAATTGGTGAATAATCCAGCGTTCATCGCCACCGGTGCGGATTCCACTAAAGTGGGCTCCAATTTTTTTAAAGAGATCTTGAATCTCTTCACCCCAAGCAATAGCATACTCTTGCTGTGATTTCGGCATCCAATCCGCATCTGCATACTGCACAAAGGTGTCATAGTGTTCTTCCTGCTCGTAGGTTTGATGTAGGTCTAAAAGTGCGTCATAATAGTGGGCTTCTCCCAACTCCTCCATCAACGCATCATACTGCGTCCCCTCCGGCGCCCAGAAGTTTTCGACGTAGGTGTCTTCGTCGATCTGTGCATAGGTGATGCCCACACGTGCCACATTCTCCTCGCTCTGCTTCCACACCCGCGGTTCGGGCCAATCGAATCTACTGCCATCAGGGCGACAACCTTTCATGCAGTCGAAAAACTCACTGGCGTTATAAATCGAACCGTCCCAACAGTCAACGGGTGCACGGGAACGTCCATCGGGATTCGCAATCGGGATAAAGGTCAGCAGTGTGTCATCAAGCACCGTCTCCACCGCCAGATCCGTTTCCCCTCCATTGAGATGTTCGCCGGTGAGCAGTTGATTTATAAAATTCATAATTGCCGCAGTGCCCGCCGGCTCATGTCCGTGAGAAACAGTGGTCAGCAGCTTTTTCTTTCCGTCCGCCGGAACCTCTCTGTTCGTTATAGTCAGTGCGTAGATTTTATGCCCTGTGTATTGCGTGGTGTGACGCAGTTCCAATCGATTCGGATATTTCTCCACCCACTCCAAGATCTTGGGTTCGACCGTATGGGGCATTCCAAGCCACCAATCGCTTGTAACGTTCCGCTCTTTCTGAGTTTCAGCCATTGATCTACTCCATAATTGATAATCTGCAATGATATTATACCAACTCTCGCCATTTTGAACAACTGCTAAATCAGCGCTGCTTTGACAAAGTTTTCGCCTATAGCATTAGATTTTTTTGATTCTTCTTTTTTCCCGTGATGCTATAATAACGTAAGTTGCTACCTAGCAGCAAGAGCGAATCAACCGTTGCAGACTATTATATCAGGAGACACTCTTTATATTTAAGCATCATTTATCCCCTATTTGATTGGGATTTGTAAGCATCATCGCATCGCACTCATCGAAAAAGGTTCGGTTGTGCCGGGAAACCTTGGTGCCTCTGAACTGTATACGCGCCTCATTACTACTGAAACAGCTAAACGGATGCCACTCGGATAACCCCAACTACCCACTCAGTCAATTGATACAATAGGAGAAATTAATGATTATGAGTAACTATCAGCAAATTATTTCGGAGGCCTTAAAAGAAGTCGTCTCAGAAGAACTTTACTGTGAAGTAGCATACGATATGCACGAAGTCGCTTTGTGTCACCGGCTCGCATTCCATCTTGAGAATTCAAAGAAGTTTGATGGCTATTTAATTGATTGTGATTACAACAGGAGCGGAATAAACGTAAAAAGAAGCGAAAGAAACGTAAAAAGACATCCAAGAGAGAAAGTTAAAAACTGCGGATTTAGACCAGATATTATAGTTCATAAACGTGGAAGCGATGACGATAATTTAATTATGATCGAGGCAAAAAAGGCTTCCGCCACTCGACCCCAAAAGAGGAAAGCGAAAAAACGCCTAATATGTCACGCCAAAGAATATAAATATTGCTACGCTTTTTATGTGGAGTTTCCCAGAGAATGTGTGCAGGAAGATTCCGTCAAGGAAATAGAACTTCACGATTAAGTAGCTTTGGACCTGACAAGGAAAGCCCCCTCGATTGAGAAACACGCATGGTTGCCAATTGCACAGAATACAGAATATATCCCCATCACTTTACCGTGGCAAAAGCTTTGAGATGCGAGATGGGTTCCAACCCGGTTTCCCAACGATGTAGGCGGAGGTGAGAGCTAGTTCAGGAGTTGGCTTTTCTGTTGTAGGAGGTGGGACAGTGAGAGCAGGTTTCAATATTACGGAGATTTCTATGAAAAAGAACAAACGCCACTACGGCGACAATCGTGCCTTGATGCAGCAGCGGTACTGCATTATCTTCATCAGTCTATTGATATTCATTATAGGGTTCCAAACTGTACACACCCAACAACAGATAGCCGTAGATACCTACGCTATCTTTCAACAGAGCTGCCTTATCTGCCATGGTCCTGACGGCGCTTATAAAGAATCCCTCCTAATGGAACACAACGCACTCATCGAAAAAGGTTCGGTTGTCCCGGGAAACCCCGATGCCTCTGAACTGTATAACCGGCTACTAACTACTGACGCAGCCAAACGGATGCCACTCGGACAACCCCAACTCCCTGCTCAGGCGATTAACACTATACGTAACTGGATATTGGCTGGTGCTCCCGATTGGACAGCACCTCCTCCAACCGATGGTAACTTCATCTCCCCCGGTGAAGTCCTCAATACCATTGAAACTCACCTGATGTCCCTTGCACCCTTTGACCGTGCCTTTGCCCGTTACTTCACTATGACACATCTCTACAATGCAGGAGAGTCAGGACAGATACTCCAAGAGTATCGTAAAGCACTCTACAAATTGGTCAATAGCCTCTCATGGGGGGTTGAGGTTACTAACCCACAACCAATTGACCCACAAGGGACTATCTTCTATATCGACCTGAGACACTATGAGTGGGATGTCAATGATGGCTGGGGACAGATAGAAGCGGAATATCCCTATCACATCTCATTTGATGCACCAACACAGACCGCACTGAAGGCACAACTGGGGCGGTTACAAACAGAGATGAAAGCCGATATACCATCGGTTCATGTCGATTGGTGTGTCGCGCAAGCATCTTTACCCCCACTATACCATGACCTACTCTCTCTCCCACTGACAGATAGAGAATTAGAAACCCGATTGGAGGTTGATGTCCTCCGTAACCTACAAAATGCACCGGGGGTACGTGTCTGGCGGGCAGGAACAAACAACTCAGGTGTCTCTAATAACAACAGGGTGATAGAACGCCATACCTCTCGGTATGGCGCATATTGGAAGAGTTATGACTTTGCTGGCAGTGTTGGGGCACAGAACATCTTTACTCACCCACTCTCATTCACCCATGATGGTGGAGAGGTTATCTTTAATCTTCCCAACGGGTTACAAGCCTACTACGTCACCAATGCGTCTGGCTTCCGTCTGGAGGATGCCCCGATAAACATTGTATCTAATCCCGCAGCGAGTGACCCCACGGTGCGTAATGGACTCTCCTGTTTCGGCTGCCATACAGAGGGTATGAAGACATTTGAGGACGAAGTCCGTGCTGTGATAGAAAGTAATACCGCCCCAGCGTATGACAAAGAACAAGCGCTGAGATTGTATGTCGAACAATCAGAGATGGACGCACTCTTACAGAAAGATACAGATAAGTATAGGGTTGCCCTTGAGGCAACGGGTGGTGCGTTTGGAGGGATTGAGCCAATCTCCCGTTTCCATGAGGTGTTTCAGGGAACTGTGGATGCTGCATACGCTGCTGCGGTAGTTGGATTAGAGACCGAAACCTTCCTTGAACGGATTCGCGAGAATGCGGGTTTACAGAATATAGGCTTGCTCGTACTAGACAGTGCGAATGGGAGTATGAAACGGGACGCATGGACATCAAGTTTTCGGCAGGTGTTGTCTGCGCTCAATTTCCCAACTGCCATCGTGGTGCCGCCTGTCGTGACACCGCCAGAGCAGAAGCCGAGTGACATGGTTAGGATTCCTGACCCAAACCTCCGTGCCGTTATAGCAGAGGCACTTGGTAAAAGTCCTAATGTCCCGATCACTGTGGGAGAGATGGAAGGATTGAACAGACTTAAAGCAAATAACAGGGAGATCCAAGATTTGAGGGGACTTCAGTTTGCGACCAATCTAGATAGGTTGGATCTTGGTTGGTGGGAAGGTGGGAATCAAGTATCGGACCTTTCACCGATAGCAGGTTTAATAAGACTGCGTGAACTTGGGCTTACTGGCAACCCCGTATCCGACCTGTCGCCACTAGCAGGACTCATCAATTTGGAGCGTTTACTTTTTTCCGGCACCAATGTATCTGACCTGTCACCGCTGGCAGGATTAACCAACCTGAAGGATTTATATTTTCACGGCGTCAATGTATCTGACCTGTCACCACTCGCGGGGCTAATCAACCTAGAATTGATTCACTCGTGGCAAATCCCCGTATCCGATTTATCACCGCTAGCCAGATTAACAAAACTACAGCATATATATCTTCCCGTCGCAGAAATATCAGACCTAACCCCGTTAGCGGGATTAACGAGCCTCAAGGAACTGTATCTTGATCACAACAACATATCAGATATATCTGCCCTTGCGGGATTAACCGGGTTAAAGCGTTTGGGGCTTCACCAGAACAACATATCGGACATATCACCCCTTGCGAGATTAACCGACTTGGAATGGTTATTGCTCCACACGAACTCTATATCAGACGTATCAGCACTTGCAGGCTTGACTAACTTGAAATGGCTAGAGGTTCAACACAACGAGATCTCCGACATTTCGCCTCTGGATGGATTACGAGAGAATAGAAAACTCCTTTGGTTCAACAATCCGGCGTTCCCAAAAGACGCTCCGAAGATAGAGGGGCCCTGGTTATGGGTCAGGTTACCGGACACACCGTTAAGTAGCATTAAGGATTTACTATCAAAGGCAAGTGGGGGTGAGGTAACAGAAGTGACGATTGCTACCCATGGGGCAGTAGAGGGGCAGTCTATTGGGAATGATGTGTGGACATCCCGTAAACTCTCTACGGAATGGAATAATATCGATCAGATGCTTGGAGGCCGCCCTGGTGGTGCTCTCTATGGGTCTGTGTCCCTGCATTCACCACGGGAACAGGAGACAACGCTATACGTCGGCAGCCATGACGATTTTCAGGTCTGGTTCAACGGGACTCTGATTTACGAATCTTTCCGTTTCCACGGGAGTCATGATTACACGGATTTTCTTCCGGTCACACTGAAGCAAGGGAGAAATGTCTTGTTAGTTGCAGTTGAGGCAAACTATAATGCCTATTTTGGATTTGAACCCGGCACAGAATATAGGGTGGCAAACCCCGGTGTCGGTTACGCTTTTTCAAATTCACCAATCCATATGGGTGATACCTTTACCATCGACATCAGCGCGGAAGATGTCTTCGATATGGCGGGGTGGCAGTTTGATATTGCCTTTGACTCTGCTGCTCTCGAAGCTATTGACGTGAGTGAAGGTGATTTCCTGAAGACGGGCGGCAGCACAACTTTCTTTCAGGCCGGACGCATCGACAATACAGCGGGTAAAATCACAAGGCTCAATGCGGCACGGCTGTCCGCCCAAGGTGTGAGCGGCACTGGTACTTTACTTCAGGTGAAGTTCAAGGCGAAAGCCGCTGGTGAAACAGAGCTAGCATTGCGTAATTTTGAGTTTGCTGCTAGCACCGGTGATAGTATTCCTGCAGGTCCCCATGAAATTCGCATTACTATAGAAGGACAGTTTACCACCGGAGACGTAAATCGGGATGGACGGGTGAGCATTCTGGATCTGGTTCTTACTGCACAGCAGTTGGGTAAAAGAGTGTCCGCAGGTTCGGCGGTGGATGTCAACGACGATGGTATTGTCAGCATTCTTGATCTCATCATCGTGTCACAAGGAATTGCCGGATCGCCCGCTGCGCCTCCGGCTGAAACAGAAAGCGCAGATGCTGTGACGATAGAAGGATGGATAGCACAAGCACGGTTGGAAGATGACGGTTCGCTTGCCTTCAAACAAGGGATTGAGAATCTCCAAAACCTACTAGCCTCGCTGATACCTGAAGCAACTGCGTTATTGGCAAACTATCCGAATCCGTTTAACCCGGAGACATGGATACCGTATCAGTTGGCGGAGGAGGCAGAGGTCACACTGACGATTTATGATATGAATGGACAAATAGTTCGACGTTTGGCGGTTGGGCATCAAGCAGCGGGTATGTATCGGAGTCGCAGCCATGCAGCCTATTGGGACGGACGCAATCAGCTTGGTGAACCTGTCGCCAGCGGTCTCTATTTCTACACACTGACAGCGGACGAATTCACAGCGACGCGACGGATGCTGATACTGAAGTAAAAAGGTTAGATTTGCTATGAGCAAACTCATCATAACCCCAATGCGGGAGGAGTTAGATTTCCTCTTGCAAGGTTGCACCAAGGCAGGCTTCCACGCGGAGAATGCTACGATTGGCAGGCTTCCAGTTGTACAGCTGCCCGATCTCGAGCTTACACTGGCACGTGGTGGATTGGGAAAGGTTCAATTTGCCGTCCAAACACAACATCTGCTAGATACCCGCAGCGATTGGGATTTGATTATTTGTGCTGGAGCGGCTGGTGCACTAGCAGACACAGTATCTGTTGGAGATGTTGTTGTCGCAACGACAACAGTGGAACACGATTACAACAACAAATTTAATGAGCGTGCTCTTCCGAAATTCGACGGTGCCCGAGCCGCAATAGCAGATCTTAAATCTGTGCCACATTCAACCGAAACGTTCAGCGTTCACTTCGGTCTCATAGCGAGTGGAGACGAAGATGTGGTAGAAACTGAAAGGAAAAGAATGCTCCATGAATCCACAGGGGCACTCGCTGTGGCATGGGAAGGGGCTGGCGGGGCGAAGGCATGTGCGTTCAGTAGCCTTCCGTTTGTTGAGATCCGAGGCGTAACCGACGCAGCGGATCGCAATGCCGCATCAGATTTTGAGAAGAATTTGGGAGTTGCGATGAGCAACCTCGCAACGTTAATCACAGCTTGGACAAGTCACGCATAGTGGAAGGGAATGGGAGTAAACTATGAAAAAGCTAGTAATTGTTGGTCCGGGCGGACTTGGTGGGACGATTGCCGCCCTCTTAGCGCGACAAGGGGCATGTGATGTGACCATTGTGGGGCGTCCGGGCGCACATATTGATACAATTCAGGAGCAGCGTACCCTCCGTCTAACCGGACTCCAAGAATTTAATGTTCAGATCGATGCGACCGATGATCCCAAAAGTATTCAAGAATGCGACATCCTCATCTACACTGTAAAAGCCCAAGACACAGAAGCAGTACTAATGACGACGAAGCATATACAGGTACATGACTGTGTCACTTCTCTCCAGAATGGTGTGGTGAAAGATGAGTTGTTGATTAATGTCTTTGGAAAGGAAAAAGTGATCGGCGGTCTTGCGATCGTTGCAGGGGAGCGTCCAGTGCCGGGAACCGTGAATTGGACGTACGACGGTGGCACACAGTTTGGGGAACTAGACGGAGGCACATCCGAACGCGTAGACGAGATTGTGGGGCTTTTTCAACGAGCCGGACTTATTACGGAGGCAGCCGACGGTATCCTGTCCGCTACATGGTCAAAGATGGTGGGTTGGATACCCATCGGACTGCTGGCTACCCTCTCCAGACAGAGTAACGCCGGCGTCATGTCCAACAAACAGCTTGCCACAGAGTATACCGGCATGGTCAGAGAACTTCAGGCACTGGCTGCAGCGAAAGGTATCCCTTTAATAGATCTCGGTCCCTATCATGTCAAAACATGGTGTCAAGGGCCCGCTGAAGAAGCGATCGAAAAGGTTTTAACATCGCCCTTATCTGGAAGCCAATCAACGCACTCCGCCCTCCAAGATATACAGAAAGGCATACCTACAGAATTTCAGGCGTGTGTCGGTCCCATACTTGAGGAGGCACAGACACTTTCAATCCCCATGCAACGAGTGCGGATAATGTACGCCACACTTATGGGGTTGGAGGATACCCTGAAGCAAAGGTGAAAGCTATGTGAGGGATATCCAAATAGAGGACGATTTGCCAACCTACGCAAGCTGCTTCGGCTCCCGAACTATCGGGGATTGCAGAACCAGTAACCATTAGATCTGTGTGCTCAAAAAGGGCATCAATATCCCCTGCTGTACATAAACTCAATCAGATGACGACGACGAGGACCAGCGGTCCTGACCAAGTGTTCCGGAAACTGCGACTGCCGCTCATTTCTACACATTTTTTTCCACCGCTCGCCATGATGGACGAGCCACTCGACCTGCCAATCTTCGGTCGGCTTCGCGCCGAAGGTGAGTCCTAAAAATCGGCGTCCCGGCTGACCTCCCCACGATGAATGCGCCAACTTCTGATTAAAAAAAATGATGTCCCCCGGACAGGTTTTGGTGGGAACTGCGCCGGGGAGAGCGGTTGGTAGCACACCGGCTGGGGTCAACGTATCAACGTCGGTGGGATTTCCCATTGCTATCAACCCCCGTATCGACTCAGCGTAGCCTCGCCTGTGACTTCCCGGAAGCACCCACAGACACCCCGGCCCCTCGCTATGATCGTCTAGATACATAATCACCTTGAGCATCAAGTATTCACTTGCTTTGCCCTCTTCCATCGGAATGACTGTATCTTGGTGCCAATGGGAATTTCCTGAATGCCGCTGAGCATCTGAGGCAACCAGCATGAAACCCTCACCCATTAGGTTTTCCAGTGTATCCAGAATTCGTGGGTCGTCAAGGTAGCGATGGCAGAACTCCTCATGTATGCTGAGCCCGGGATAACCTATTTGCCTTTCACCTGCGAAGGGACCACACTGGGCATCGCAGCCTTCGTCAAACCAGTGTGAGAATTTTTGCATCTCCTCCGGTCCAAAGAGCCCTCGCCTAATGATGAACCCGAATGTATCAAAGTGCACTTTTTCTTCTTCTGGCGTCATGATTAATTCCCTTTTCATCCGCGAAGATATTGACCGGTTTTTCGCGGGCAGAGTTTTTCAGTTTATTTCGAGCTTTCACCTAAACCGGTTCACTACCCTGCCGGTTCGCAAGTGAGCGCGGCGTCAGATCGAAGAGTGTTTCGTGCCCGTGGAAGAACCGATCTAACTCGTCTACCATTAACTCAAAGAAGTGCGGATAGTCGTCGCCGGTAAAAGCAGCAAAGTGCGGAGTAAGGAAGACATTGGGGAGATGGATAATTTCGCTATCGGGCGGAATCGGTTCCGGATCAAAGACATCTAACCCAGCGGTGATATCCCCGAGTTTGAGGCGCGCAATGAGTGCGTCGGGGTCAATAATGGGCCCACGAGAAACGTTAACTAACGCCGCACCTGACTGAATCAGATTCAGCTCGCGTTCACCGATCATCCGTTCCGTTCCCGGCGTCAACGGCGCGACACAGACGATGACATCGCACTGCGACAGCAGGTTATCCAGTGAGGTTTGTAAAAAGCCGACTGCTTCCGCCATCTCCCGCGGCAAATAGGGATCGTGCACCCAGATATCGACCTCGAAGGGACGGAGGAATTTGATAAGGCGCCTGCCCATATTCCCGCCTCCTATCAATCCAACCCGCTTACCCGTGAGTAACCCACCGGCATATTCGAGCGCGCTGTTATCTCGCGTCGTCTCACCGGCGATGATGCGACGGAATTGGGCCCCCGCATTGCGTAACGCAATCAGGATAAGCCCTAGTGCCCACTCTGAGACCGGATAGGAGGAGCCGTTGGTGGTATCTACCGTGCGGATTCCCCGCTCCCACGCGGCTTCTAAGTCAATCCGGCTGGCGAAACGATCCCCCTCCAGTTCACCGATGATTTTCAGATTTGGTGCAGCGTCCAAAACCTCTGGCGTGACTGTGGGACAACCGTGGCAGACAACCAAACCGTTGATTTCACCGACATGTTTACTCAGTTCTGCTGCTGCTTCGGGGTTTTCGTTTGTGGTATAGATACTTCCACCTTCGCAGGAGAACCACTCCCAATCAGCAAAGGTTTCAAGACGTTCTATTTCTGCCGGGGGTAGATAGCCCTCACGGACGCGCTCATCACAAGCGATTAGAACTTTGGGACGAAATGTTGCCATAGAGTATATCCTCCGTTGTTGTCATTTTGAGAATTTTTAGACCTATAGGACTTAGGCAGCTAAACGGTTAAAGCCCTGTAGTTCGGCGATTCATCGCCGCTGGACACCGTTACCAACGTCCGATGAATCGGGCAACTACAATCGAAGGGCGTAAGTCCTGACCTATCAACTTTCTGCAAAAGGAAAAGTGCTGTCATAACCGAGCGCATCGAGTGTGAACTGTGGATCACTAACAAAGCGGATGCCGGGATACATCGGGTTCTGCTGGTAATGAAAAACAATATTCCCACGAATCTCTCCTTCGGGATCGGGTCCCATTTTGGCACCTTGGTGGGGCAAATGACTGTAAAAAATCACCGCATCCCCGCTCATTGGATACAGGTCTACATGTGGCTGCTCGTCGCACCAACACTGGAATGGATTGTTTCGATCGTCCCTGTACCAGAGATGTTCCCGAAGTTCTTCGGGGATTGCACGATGACAGAGATCTTTGACGAAAGTAAGGCGGGCCCGCTCCGGCGTGTTATCGGTTAGGTAAAAAGTGGTGTTCATGCAGAACCCTTGGACAAAACGACTTGCATTGACCTTCTCCTCTTGATACCAGTAATCGTAAAAGTCCATGTGCCATTCCTGCGTGTAGTCGTCGGGATTGAGATGTGCACGGACACTGCGAAGCTGACACTGCTTCCCCAGAGTTGCCTTCAGGTATGGCGCAACGCTGGGATGTGCGATAAGTGCCCGCGTCATCTCCGGCTCCTGCTCCAGTAACTGGTTATATGACACGTTGCCGACATTGTTTCTGCGATCATACTCTCCTCGCTTGTAGCGCCCATATAGGCTATCCCGCCATTTCTGAACGGTTTCCATATCAAGGGCGTTTTTGATCAGCAGAAATCCATCGCGCTCAAGTTGCGCTAGATTTTCCTCAAATGACCCGTTTTTGTTTTCACCCATTGGAGCAACCTCCCTATGATAATGAAATGAACGTTGTTATTTGATGGGCCAAATTGCCCCCATCTGCCATACGTCCAACGATCGCACAGTTGCCTTTCCACCGCGTGCAAACAGCTGTACGCCGAGACTATCCGGCCGAGCGGGATAGATACGCTTTGCCAAATAATGACGACCATTGGCGAAAACCTCCACCACACTCCGATCCACGAATACCCGCAATTCTATCGACTCCCCGTACGGGAGATCAAATGTACACCGCTCTGATTCACGATTACTCACCTCTGAACTGATGCTAGACCGATTTGCATCCAGTATCAACTCTCGAAGGGGACGAATCTCCTCCGGAGCCCGGTTGGCTGACCACGGATTGAGGTTGAAACGGATGAGAGTTTGCTCTGCACCGTCCGGAGAACAACAAACTTTCAGACCGAACTCTTCGGCACTCTCCCATTCAAACACCGCGCGAATCTCTAACTGATCCCCTCTGATTTCATCAAGCTGACGGTCTTCACCCGCGTTTAATTGGATATCAGAAAAGTGTGCGTGCTCACCTCGCAACACCTCCAATTCTGGGACGGGTTCCATAAGCAAATCGCTGTCATCGGACAATGACAGAACCATCGGAAGGGCAAACATCCCCGCCCAACCCGAGGCACGTTGGACGTAGCTATAGCGCGCTTCGTGAAGGCGACCGAACAGTATGCGTCTGCCTTTGTCATCCAGCAGCGTTAAGCCCTCATTGTAGACACCGGGACGACCTGTGTTGCCGAGTGCCAAACGCTTGTGATGTTCCGGGGTAAACCGTTGATTGGCGTAAGTGCCTATGTAGAATTGTGCCCCACGCGGGTGACTGGTGAAGGATAGCACATGTTTATCGCCCAAGCGGAAAAAGTCGGGGCAGCCGCAATCCTCACCCCATTCTGTGAAAGTGCCTCCCTCGTAGAACGGGTGCAGATATTCCCAGTTAGCGAAGTCTTTGGAGGTATATAGATACGCCACATCTGGTGGAGCGTTCCCGCTGTTGCCGGTCAGTGCATAGTAGGTATCCCCTTCGACCCAAGCGCACGGGGCACCACCGATCCGAAATTCATCCCCCGCCTGCGGATTGGGTATAATCGGGTTCGCCGGATGTTTTTCCCAGTTGATAAGGGTATCGTCGTCGCTTGTAGCGAGGCAGATGCCGTCCGGCAAACCGTGATAAATAAACGTTGGCACACCCTCTTTGTTGATAAACGCTGCACCGCTGTAGCACTGGTCCCGGTCGGCACCCTCTGGACCGGGCGGCAACGCAATCGGGTGGTCTGTCCAATGAACCAGATCCGCACTAGAAGCGTGTCCCCAATGTATCGTGCCGTGGAAAGCCCCATTGGGATTGTACTGATAGAAGATGTGGTATCTGCCTTTCCAGAAAATGGTTCCGTTCGGATCGTTCATCCAATTGGCTGGGCATATAAAGTGGTATGCTGGACGGTACGGATCAGACGCCAATTCCAGACGGCGTGGGTCAATGTCGCACTGCTTCAATTCAGTCATCTGTTTATCCCCGGATATAGGTTGCTTGGAAATAATTTCTTGGTTATCTGACTCTTATGAACCTTTAAGCGGATACCCTAGAGTTGCTAAAGCTTCAGTAATTTCCTCCAAGATAACCGGATCATCAATTGTCGCTGGCATACGGTATTCAACCCCATCGGCAATGCTCTTCATGGTTCCGCGTAGAATCTTACCCGACCGCGTCTTGGGAAGCCGCTGCACCACAGTCGCGACTCGGAAAGAAGCGATGGGACCGATTTCCTGACGCACCATCTGAATAAGCTCCTGAACAATGGGATCCTCATCGCGTTGAACGCCGGCTTTCAGCACAATAAAGCCCATCGGCACCTCCCCCTTAATCTCATCCGCGATCCCCACAACGGCGCACTCAGCCACATCGGGATGGGATGCCAACACCTCCTCCATCGCACCGGTCGAAAGGCGATGCCCCGCCACATTGATGATGTCGTCCGTGCGACTCATGATCCAGAGATAATCGTCCTCATCCTTGTAGCCGGCATCCGCTGTCAGATAGTAGCCTGAATAGGTGCTGAGATAGGATGACTGATAACCCCCGTCGTTGTTCCACAGCGTCGGGAGGCAGCCGGGCGGCAACGGTAACCTGATGACGATATTACCGATCTGGCTCGCTTCCACCTCTGCGCCATCATCATCTAAGACACGCACATCATAGCCCGGAACCGCCTTCGTGCAGGAGCCGGGTTTCACAGGAAACGCCTCAACGCCCATACAGTTCGCGCCTACGGGCCAACCAGTTTCCGTCTGCCACCAATGATCTATCACCGGGACATTGAGTTGTTCCTGCGCCCAGATCAGCGTGTCAGGATCGCATCGCTCACCGGCAAGAAAGAGTGCCCGGAAACCGCTCAGATCATATTTGCGGATATAATCGCCATTCGGATCCTCGCGTTTAATCGCTCGGAAGACGGTCGGTGCCGTGAAGAGGGTGCTCACTCCATGCTGAGAGATGACGCGCCAGAATGCGCCGGGATCAGGGGTGCCGACCGGTTTCCCTTCGTACAAAACCGTTGTACATCCTCTGAAGAGGGGCGCGTAGACGGTGTAGGAATGTCCAACAGCCCAACCGATGTCCGAAGCCGCCCAGTATACTTCGCCGGCATTCACGCCATAGACATTCTTTAAACTCCAATTGAGCGCGACCAGATGACCGCCGTTGTCGCGTACAACGCCTTTCGGTACACCCGTTGTGCCAGAGGTGTAGAGGATATACAGGGGATCTGTTGCAGCAACCGGTACGCAATCAACCGGGGTTACACCCTCCACAACTTCCGACCAATCCAAGTCACGCCCCGCGACCATGGATGCCTCTTCTTGAGGACGCTGTAGGATGATACAGCGCGAAGGCTTTTCTGCCGCGAGTTCAATAGCACTATCTAGTAGGGGCTTATATGCCACAATCCGGTCCACTTCAATACCGCACGAAGCGGAGAGGATGAGTTTCGGTTTTGCATCATCAATACGGGTCGCCAATTCATTGGCAGCAAAGCCTCCGAAAACAACCGAGTGAACGGCACCAATCCGAGCACAGGCGAGCATAGCGATAACCGCTTCAGGCACCATAGGCATATAGATAATCACCCGATCGCCTTTCTGAACGCCTTGAGCGACAAGGACACCCGCAAAACGAGCAACCTCGTCCCGGAGTTCTCGGTAGGTGAAGGTCTCAATGGCGTCTGTAACAGGGCTGTCATAGATGAGGGCCGTCTGATCAGCACGCCCATTTTCCACATGGAGATCGAGAGCGTTGTAGCAGCTGTTGGTCAAGCTGCCAGTGAACCACCGGTAGAAAGGTTTTTGCGAGTCATCAAGCACTGTATCCCACTTCTTGTACCAGTGGACATCTTCCGCTGCCTGCGCCCAAAACGCCTCCGGCTCGTTTAACGACTGTGCGTAGATCCTCTCATAAGTGTCAGACATAATTTCTGGCTTCTCCTTTCCAATCTTCAGAAAATTCGGTATGCGATTCAGGTGCGCCAATTCTATCAGAACTTACACCAAATATCTTCCTTTACAAGCGCGATTGGAAGGCGGGAAGATTGGAAGAATGGGTGTGAAATCCCAACTATCCTTCCACCCTTCCACTCTTTATGCCTTCCATCCTCGCTCAAACTTGCGTACTCTGGCAAATAGAGTACGCTCGCTCAAAACTATAACCGTGGGTCGACAGGCTCGCTCTCTAACGCCAGAACGCCAAAGACGCATTCGTGCACACGCTGAAGCGGCTCGCGGCGCACGAAGCGTTCCAATGCTTCGATGCCAAGCGCAAACTCGCGGAGTGCCAACTGCCTTTTGACGCCCAAGTTGCGTGCTTTCAACCTGTCTAAATTTTCGGGGAGTAAATATTCGGGACCGTAGATGATTCTCAGATACTCTCGTCCACGACATTTGACCGCCGGTTGTACCAACCCACGCGAGCTACGCAGGTAGAAATCATACGGCTTGACGACCATTCCTTCACCACCCTGCTCTGTCAACGCCTCCCACCACTGAATCGCTCCACCTTGCGAGGCTTCGTCCTGCACATCCACAACGTGGTAAGCGGTGGCTTGGAGTAGATCAGGGTCGGCATTGCACAATGCCTTCAGTGTGTTGAGGTGCCAGCGATGGTCTTTGTCGGTGTAGACTTTGCCCTCTACCGCTAACAGATGAAAGGGTGCAAGTTTCAGCTCGTCGAGTGATGTCACCTCCCAACAGTACTGCCGATAAGCGTTGCGATAGCGTTCGACGCTATCCTGCCGTTGGGCAATTTGCTCCTGTAACTCCTGGACAGCCAATCCTCGCGCTTCCGATTGTGTCAGAACAACCGCAGCATGTTTGAGCGCAACCCCCCCGGCGACACCGACCGGCGCGTACTGTTCCTTGATTAACTCCTGCGCCTTTGCAGACCACGGCATTAGTTCAGCGTCAAGACAAACCCAATCGGTTTCGTGCGTTTCCCAAAACTTGATTGCATCGAAGGCGGTATGGAGTCGTTGGAGCAACGCGCTCTCCATTGCAGGATCGCTAAAGAAGGGGCGCCCTGTCCGTGTATAACAGACACCGATACTGGGTTCAATAAGTTTGACCTCCGTCGATTTGTCGCCGTCAAATGTGGCTTGAATCGCGTTATTACCAATAACACCGAATCGTTTGTGGGCAACTGTTTCATCACGGCATAGCACGATAACGACACGCGAACCCATGTGCTTTTCTTCACAGATAACTTGCGGCACACCTTGGTTGCCGAAGTAAGAAAACGCTTCCTCCGGGTGTTCGAGTATGTTTGGACGGCCCGATGTTGCGCTAGGCGACATTGTAGGAGGCAGATAGATAAGCCACTGTGGAGCAACCGCAAAGCGCGTCATCACTTCAAGCGCAGCAGCAGCATTTTCTTCACGGACAACCACATTCCCCATCAACTGTGTGTGAATCATCAATTTTTGCAAGTAGTCAGCGATGTTGAGCAGGTCATCGTGTGCCTGTTGTGCGGTCAACCGCGGTGCCTCGGGCTCAGACTCAAGGAACGGACGCACAGGTTCGGAATAGACCCGCTGCGCCGGGACGAACACTAATTCCTTTTCGGGGTAGCGCAAAGCCGTTAGCTTGCCTCCGAACACGCAGCCGGTGTCAATGTTGATAGTGTGGTTGAGCCATTCGGGTTCCGGTACGGGGGTATGGCCGTAAACAACAGTTCCACGGCCCCGATACTCCGATGCCCAATCGAACCTGACGGGCAGACCAAACACATCGGTCTCGCCGGTTGTCTCGCCGTAAAGCGCAAACTCGCGCACTGCTCTTGACGCTCGTCCTTGCATCTCCTCCTTCATCCCCGCATGTGCGACAACCAGTTTGCCGTCATCGAGAAGGAAGTGGCTCACAAGGCTGTCCAGAAATGTGATGACCCTTTCCTTAAATGGCTCCTGTTCATCAGCAGGGAGCACGTCCAACTCCGCAAGTGTCTCGGCAAGTCCATGCACGATTTGAGTCTCAGAATTTTTATTTCGATGGTGCCCTCTATGCGAATGTCTCTCGATCTCCTTTCGCTCGCGCAACTTCCGAATCAATTTCACGTCATGGTTTCCCGGCACGCATAACGCGCTGCCTGTCTCGCACATTCCCATGATCAGTTTCAGCGTGTCCACAATGCGCGGCCCCCTATCAACCAGATCACCCACAAATAAAGCACGCCGACCTTGGGGATGGACGAATATCCCCTCCTCGTTTCGGACGTAGCCGAGTACACCGAGCAATTCTTCCAATTCGTCACAGCAGCCGTGTAAATCGCCGATGATGTCAAACGGCCCAGAATCGTCTCGGCGATCGGTCCAGAGCCGTTGCCTCTCGATGCGAACCGAATCAATTTCTTCCTCACTACGCAGGCGATAGATGTAGCGAAAACCTTCCTTCTCCAATCTGCGTACAGATCTGCGCAATTGCTGAATGTGCTGACGAATCACGCTTCGCGGTAGATCCCGATCGGGACGTGCTTGATTACGTGCGGTGCAGACTTTTTGCGGTGGCTCTAATACGATGGCGATCGGCAGGACATGATACTCTCGCGCTAAATCGACAAACGGCTTGCGATCTTCGGGTTTCAGGTTTGTAGCATCCACAACCACCAATCGTCTCGCCGCCAACCGCTTGACAGCGATATAATGCAACACATCAAAAGCCGCCTGCGTCGCATCCATGTCATTCTCATCATCCGACACCAACCCACGGCAAAAATCGGAGGACAAGATTTCCGTCGGCTTAAAATGCCTACGGGCAAAGGTGCTCTTACCTGAACTTGATGCACCGATTAGTAGGACAAGGGATAATTCTGGAATAGGGATTGTCTTGGTTTCACTCATTATTACGCGCTTAATTCCCAAATAGAATTGTCATAAGTTCTGTTGCGGAGACTTCAGCTGCTTCTTCGGTGAAATTCACCACTAGGGGCGTATCAAATCAATCATCCAGTTGCTCAAACACCGCCATTTGCGTCGGAGGCCCGAGTGCTTCGTCTGCTTCTCCGATTGGAACGAACCTCACGGTATAGTCAAATTGCGCCGCAACATCTTCTGCCCATGTACGAAACTCGGAACGTCCCCATTCAAAGCGATGGTCAGGATGGCGAAAGTTGCCCGCAGGCAAAGATTCAAAGCGGGCGTTATATTCGCGATTGGGCGTCGTGACGATGACAGATTCCGGACGCGCATGTGCGAAGACAACCCGCTCCAAAGCTCTCAGACGTGGTGCATCTAGGTGTTCAATGACTTCAATCAGCGCGGCGGCATCATAGCCATGTAGGCGATCATCACGATAGGTCAAAGCACCGTGAAGGAGCGACACCCGCTCTCGGCGTTTCGGATGATGGTCGAGGTGTAACCGTCTCGCGGCGATTTCTAATGCTTGCGCGGAAACATCCATCCCGACGAGTTTTTCAAAATACGGGTCTTTCATCAGCATAACGAGCAGTTTCCCCTCGCCGCATCCAAGGTCTAGCACCCGTCTAGCACCACAGTGCTTCAACGCCTCCAATACCGCCTCTAATCGCAGCGTATTCAGTCGCACAGGTGCTTCCAAAGCGTCTTCCGCAGCGGCGTCCCTCTCCGCCATCGCATCGGGTGTTACTGCGTCCTCCTGCAACCGTGCCAATGCCTCGCGCACCAATGGACGCTGATATTTAAGGTATCGCTCAGTGATAAGGTCCCGCTCCGGATGCGCAGGTAGCCACCTCTCTCCACGACGCATCAGTTTCTCCACTTCGTCCTCGCCAACGTAATAATGCTTGTCATCATCCAAAACAGGCACAAGCACGTAAAGGTGCGATAGGAGTGTTTGCAGGCTACATGTCGCTTTCAGGTTCACCGTAAAGTAGCATGAGGTTCCCCATTGCGGGAATTGATTATCAAGCGCGTGCGGTGTCACCTCTATCTGATAGCCGAGCGGTTCAAATAACCGCCGAAGCACCATCTCGCCCCCACGACAGGGCAGGACAGCGATATTTACCTCAAACGGCATCGCCTCGTCCACCCGATCAGGCAGATCTTTGCAGTGCCCGGCAAGTGCAGTTCCGAACACCCGCGAGATCGCTACGCTCAAAAATGATGATGCCACGTAAGGACGGTCATTTACATAAGCTCCCAACGTACCACTGCTTCCACCCTTGTGCCTACGGACTAACGCGACAGGATCAACTTCAAGCAGCATCGCTGCCGTACAACGCGTCTCGCTTACCTCCGGATAAAAAACATGGGCATTTCCAAATTTCAATCCGAAGACTTGCACCCGTGCCGGGTGCTTGTGAAGCAGGAAGCTGAGGTCAGCCGCCTGATGTGCCGTCGTTGTGATTGTGAATAACATGGAAACTCCCCAAAGAACAAAGTCTTATATGCTTTCAAGTGCCTTAATTCCTTTTTTCTAGCAGCCGCCTGACGAATGCAGCATGTTCATCTGTTTCCAATCCCTTTTGCAATTCAGCCAAAACGGTTGCGAGATCACCTCCCATGAGTGCCTTCACCGCTAGGCGTAAACAGGGAAACGTTTGACTTTCTATCAGGCCGTCCGCATCGGGCACCATCGGCACATATTCCCCATTGACGAGACGGAACCAATCGAGTCGCCCCTCCTGCGTCTGCCACGCGATATACTCTGTCACCCCGTTACGGAGATAGGCTTCTAATTTCTCGTGCAAATCGTAGTCCGTGCTGGTCCCGGCAATTTCGACGATTAATTCCGGTGCCCCTTCGATGTAGCCCTCATCGCTAAGGAGGGAGGTGCCGCCCTCGTTGATTCGGAGCAACCCATCGGGCTGCGCCTCGTTTTCGGGATCCAGATGAACCGTTGCATTATCAGCACACTGGACCCCTGGCGTTGCTGTCCAATAAACACCGAGCCACGTCATAATCCGGGCATGGGGATCGCTATGAATATCGGTCCGTACAGGTGATGGCATGTAGACGACTCCTTCAATTAATTCCGCTTTCTTCAGGTGCGGCATCGCCTCATAGCGCCGCTCAAATTCGTCCCGTGTCAGTCGCTCTCCATGCTTCAGCGGTGGTGATGGAACTATTCTCTTTTCCACAGCGTGTGAAAACTGTTGGGGATGAGCATCCGTCGGTCTCGAATCGGGATCCTCGCTATGTTCAATTTGAGCTTTCTCTTTCGCGGCGGTCTCAACAGTCATGATAAGGTTCCCTCCAATCTGATCTCTGATTCAATATTGGGGCTGTTCTACTGAGCATCGTCAATCTGATGTTTCTGCATCAGTTGTTTCAGCGATTCAAGTGGGGTGCTCAGTTGACGAGCGATTTCTTCCAAGTCTCCCTTGCACTGCTCATACACATCAATGAGGATCTGTTTCTCAACTTGAGCTAGTCGATTTGAAAGGGTTTCTCCATCGCCAGAGCGTGAATAGGCGGTAAGAATCTCTTGGGGCAGGTGGTGTGGAGAGATGGTATCCCCATCAACTTTATACGTGATACGTTCAATAACATATTTGAGTTCGCGGACATTACCGGGCCAATCGTATGCGTTCAGGTGTTCCAGAGTCTCAGGTGCCAATCTTTTGGGTTTGATGTTAGCCACTTCCCCTGCGAGGCGTTCCATAAAATGGTAGCACAACAGTTCAATATCCTCTTTCCGATCACGTAACGGCGGCAGCCAAATCGTTTCAAATGCGAGCCGATCATATAAGTCTGCCCGAAATTTGCCTACCTCTATGTCCGCCTCCATATCGCTATTGGTTGCAGCAATAACCCGTACATCAACCTTCATCGTCTTCGTGCCGCCAACTCGTTCAAACTGCTGGTATTCAAGCACGCGAAGGATCTTCTGCTGAAATTCAACCGACATATTACCGATCTCGTCGAGAAAGAGCGTTCCCCTATCCGCTAACACAAAGCGTCCCTCCCGGAACGATGAATTTGTAAAAGCGTTATCTTCCTGCCCAAAGAGTTCGCATTCTAGCAGCCCTTCCGCTAACGCTGCGCAGTTAATTGTAATAAAGGGGCGTTTCTGGCGATCGCTGTTATTGTGGATTGCAGCAGCGACCAGTTCCTTGCCGGTTCCACGTTCACCACGAATCAGGACGGGCCTTGGGATAGAAGCGACTTCCGCAATTTGCTGGTGCACCTGTTGAATAGCTCGGCTTTTGCCGACGATATTGTATCGTCCCTTCAATTCTTCGCGATAAAACTCACGCTCTCGACGCAGTCTTTTATTATCAATTGTGGCGCCCATCAGGTTGTTGAGCCGTGTGAGGGCAAGCTCCATATTCTCTTCAATATAGAAATCCTTTTCGACATATTCTTGAGCCCCCAGTTTAATCGCTTCGACAGCGGTCGAGATAGTGCCCTTACCTGTTAGGATAACGACCGGCAAAGAGGGATTAATTTTTTTGATTTCTTCCAAGCCGGCGAGTCCGTTCGTCTGTCCTTCACCAAAATCGAGGTCTAAGATAACCAGATCAAAGGCATCGGGACTTTTCGATACCATCTCCAATCCTTCCTCTACAGTACCGACAGCCACTGGTTCCACGCCGCGCTGTTCGAGTAGGTCTGTCAGCAAATCCTGCATTGCCGTTTGATCATCAACCACTAAGATACGCTCTGCCATTTTCCACCATCTCCTGTCCGGTTTTATCTGTATCAGGACTTACGCAGCTAACCGTAGGCGGGGCATCTTGCCCCGCACAACCTATGCTGAAATGGGTTAGTCTGTAGGCGGGGCATCTTGCCCCGTCCTGAAATGCGTAAGTCCTATGTATTATAGTCCAAGCTGCTACCCATTGAAAATTGGGGGTTGGGGTCTTTTCAATGTTCCGCCTTGCAGATTGTTTTACTCAGTCCGCTCAACTTGCACAGAGATATCCAAGCCATCTCTGTGCGTGTGCAATAGATTTGCCAATCCACTGCGAGCGATTAACTCCCATTCTTCCGGTCTGTACTATTCCTTATATGTGGCAATGTAGATTATATTATAGCACTTCGCGCGCGAAAGTGTAGGCACCTCTCAGCCAAGAGGCATAATAGAGTCCGTTGGCATAGAGAAAGTAGACACCTTTTAAACCGATAACACTCAATAAACAGACTAATAACAGGGCAATCAGGATGACATCCTGCTGCTGCGTTTTTAACTCGCGCAGAGAGGTGCGATGAACAGCGTCAGGAGAGAATGCACGACTCTCCACAGCTTCACTGAGATGCGTTGCCCGCCGGATGTTATTAGTCAAGATTGGTCGCAGACTGTTTAAGATTCCGCTGATGGTATGAAAGAGATTGAGCCGCAAATAACGAAAACCGCGCAGCCGCTGTGAGCGAATTACGGTTTGCGCCTCCGAACCGATAAGCGGAATGTAGCGCAACCCTGTCGTCACCATAAATGCGAGACTGTATGGAACGCGCAGCTTCACGAGGGCAAGCAAGAGGTCACGGGGTTGGGTTGTCCAGATAATAAAACAACTGACCGTCAACATTGTGTTAAACCGTAGAGATTGAACGGCACCGTGAAACAAACCCTCACGGTAGAGATGAATTCCACCCGTCAATCCCCCGATTACGGGAACATCTTTATGGATCAGCGTAAAAATGACGGTTCGAGGGAATTGATTATAGAAGATTCCTTGACTGTAAATCAACCCCCATGTCCCTAATCCAACAAAAAGGATGAGCAGACGCATCTGGCGCCATGAGGGTGGGATTGACGCTTGGAAACAGAGACTTACCAGAAAACACACCAACAAGGCGATTGGACTGTCAAGTAGGATGACTAGACAGCTAACGATTGCGAGGAAAACGATTTTCGTGTGAGGATGAAGGTGTGTCATTGTGAGACCTTTGTAGTTGCATCGTCAGCGGTGGGACAAGCGACGCCTGTTCTAAGCGTTCAGGATTTGCGAAGGCAGCGTCAGGTGTTCCATCGAAGATGAGTTCTCCACGATGCAGCAGTAACACCCGACTTGCGTATTCCAGCGTGAGATGGACATCGTGGGTGCAGAAGATCACCGTTTTGTTTTGTGTCTTCATAGTGTTGTCAAGCATCTGCATGAGTTGTTGGAGGTGATAGTAATCCTGACCTGTGGTCGGTTCATCAAGAAGCAGAAGATCAGGATAAAGCGAAAAACTCGCAGCAACTGCGGTACGTTGCCGTTGTCCCCGTGAAAGCGCGTACGGGGCTTCCGCTTTGAGCGTTTCCAAGTCAAACATCAGTAAGATCTCCTCTAGTCGATCCTCTACCGCTTGGCGAGATAGCCTGAAGTTCTTTGGACCGAACGCTATCTCCTCGGCTACTGTTGCTGCCTGCAACAATAGGTCTGGATTTTGAAATACAATCCCCACTTGACCCGCAAGATGCCGCGGCTTACAACGCTGGATATCCTGACCTTTGATGAGTACCTGCCCGACTGACGGGCGGAGGAGCACGATCAGATGTAAGAGCAACGTCGTTTTTCCCGATCCATTTGCTCCCATAATCGCGACGACCTCACCACCCTTAATTTGAAAGGAGATGTCTTTCAGTACATCAATGGAAGTTTGTGAATAACGAAAAGAGAGATTTTGAACCTCTGCCAAAATATTATCAGGATTTACGGGATTGGCTTGAGTCAGGACAGGCATTAAGTCTGCCAATCCGTTTTCCCTTGATGATGTGTCAGAACTGACCAGTCTGTCAGATGTTTCCGTCTGATGAAATTGGGATTGCTTTGAATCCGGAGCAGGGTTCGCAAAAAGCTGCGCAGCGTGGTCAAGCGTCAATGGGCGCTCAGAATAGCCGCGCTGTTCTGCAACTTGCGCGAGCTCTGGAACCTGTACACCGAGTTGGGAGTAACGTTCGAGATCTGTAAACGCTTGATCGATCGGCAGGTCGGAGATCAGTTCACCGTCATTCATGAGCCATACCCGACTACACAACGGTGCTATCTCATTGACCTGATGTCCCGCAACAACAACGGTAATGCCCAGCTTTCTATTCAAATCACGGATAATCTCAAGAATGTCAAGAGTGGCTTGTGGGTCGAGATAACTGGTCGGTTCATCAAGCAACAGAATTTGTGGTTGCATCGCGCATACGCACGCAAGAGCAATCCGCTGTTTCTGCCCACTTGATAGCGAAGCGATTTCACGATATCTAAATCCGGCAAGTCCGACCTGCGTCAATGCAGAATCAATTCGGCGATCGATTTCGTGGGAGGGAAGTCCTTGGTTCTCTAATCCAAATGCAATCTCATCTTCTACGATGATGCAGAAGAGTTGCTCTTCAGGATTTTGGAATAACAGTCCTACTTGTTGGCATGTTACAGCTATTGGCTGCTCAGCAACACTCGCGCCGTTGACACGGACGTTGCCAGACAACTTTCCGCCTGAAGCGTGAGGAATTAAGCCATTCAACGTCCGTAGCAGCGTTGATTTGCCGCAGCCCGTGGGACCTGTGAGCAGAATAAACGCTTTGGGGTCAACCCTTGCATCTATTCCGCGTAAAGTTGGCGTGTTGCGACTGGGGTAGGTGAAATGGAGATTTTCAATTTCGATGCTGCCCATGGTTTCGAGAGGTACAACTCAAACAGACTAGTCGAAACTCTTGATTTCGATTGGGACTGGCCCCACAAGCTGATCTAGGTGGGATTTCACAGATTCTTGGAAAGAGATAACTGAATCACGGATACTATATCTAAAATCTTTGTGAATCCGCTCGTATTGTGCATGGACACGCGCCAAGAGTTCACCCGCATGCTCACCAACCTCACTGATTCGATCTCCACCCGCTTTGGCGAACCGGGAAACGGTTTCCTTAAATGCACCGAGCTCAGCCTCCAGATAGTGTTTGAACACAGATTTCTGGAAAGCATCGAGCGCATCACGCACATTATATCTGAAGTCCTCATGGAGGTCTTCATATTGTGCGTAAACACGTGCTAAGAGTTCTTGGGCATGCGACCGAATCTCTCCAATACGACTCCCTGATCTAACAGCCGGCTCAGAATCCTGCCGCGATTGGGCGGGAGATACAATCTCCTCAAAGGCGTTAATCTCTGTCGTCAGATACTGTTTGAAATTATCAACAGCAACCGTCTGACTGGTCATTTTCTCGAAATGATACCCGTGAATGGCAAGGCGTATCGCTTTATCAAGCATACTTGGGTAATCTTTAATCACGTTTATTAGAAACCGGAGGTAAGCTGGTCCCTGCTTGGAGAAAAGTTGTCGCTTAAGAGACCGAGCAACAGCCATTAGCTCCATCTTACCAATTTTTTGCCCTGAATGCTTGACCGGCTTGAGATTCTTAATCAACGTGAGGCAGCGTTCAAAATAGTTCTCCAAGGTCGGGTCATACAGCGTGGAGACAACGCGTCTATATTCCGAAATCAGGTGTTCTCGTGGGAGCTCGGGAACAAAATTCAACGTGATGTCAGTGTTGTTTCCTGTAGATTCGTCAAGGAGACGCCCTTCACTTTGGAGACGATGATAAAGATTGGTTTCCTTCAAAGCGGTCAACAAGCCTGCCATCGCCATGGGAACGCCAGCTTCTTGAATAAACCGAATATGCGAATCAAATTCTTTGTCGCCATCCATGCCGATAATGAAACCGCCGGTCACTTCCATACCGCTATTCTGTATCGTGCGAATTGCACGGAGCAGGTAACTTCCTGCATCCTCTTCTTTGTTGGTATTCTGCTTTTTCTTCGTCATCAACAGTGCATCTTCATTCGGGCTTTCAATTCCCAAAAATACCATGTCAAAACCGGCATCGCTCATCGCGTCCAACATATCTGGAATTTCGACGAGATTCACGCTAGCTTCGGTGAACAACTTGAACGGAAAATCTCTTTCCTTCTGGTATTCGATTACCTCAGGGAGCAGCCGCATGGCATCCCGTTTATTCCCAATAAAATTGTCATCAACGACGAAAAGCGATCCTTGCCAGCCGAGCCGGTAAAGCATATCAAACTCAGTCATCATCTGCTCATTGCTCTTGGTGCGTGGCACACGACCGAACAGTTTGGTGATGTCACAAAATTCGCAGTCAAAGGGGCACCCACGAGAAAACTGGAGTGCCATTGAACCGTAATCGTGTATATTTATAAGATCATAACGGGGCGGGGGTGCTAGTGTTATATCCGGTTTTCTCTTTTCCTTATATACATCTTTGGCAACTCCCGCTTCAAAATCTGTGAGAAAATCCTCAAATATTTCTTCCACTTCACCAAAGAAGAAATGATCGACCTCTCCATCCGTTTCTTCCCTTATATTGTCATGATAGGAAGTTGGGTGTGGTCCGCCAGCAACGATAGGCACTCCTGCCCCATTACATCGCTGAATGACCTCATACAATGATTCTTTTTGGACAACCATCGTGGATGTCAAGACGACATCCGCCCAATCGATATCTGCATCCGTCAAGGTGGTAACATTCATATCAACAACTTTGAGTTGATAATTCTTCGGAAACATTCCGGCGATAGTCAGCAATCCGAGCGGCGGCATGGCTGATTTTTTGTCCGCAAAGTCCAAGGCGTATTTGTAACCCCAATACGATGGCGGAAATTCAGGATAAACAAAAAGGGCATTCGGCATGTGGATTAATCTCCAATTATGTGTGTAATTTGTGTAATTTATTTAATCCGGCGATTAATTTTATCACAATTCAACATTTTAGGCAACAAGAAAAAAAAACGATGGATTGATTTTCTAGATTGGTAATTAGCAATTCCCACTATTCCTGAATCCACGCTTCGTCAACTTCAACGTGCATGATACTGGTGCGTTTGTAGGTATAAGTGATATGGATACCACCATCATGTGCTTGGATAATGGCGGGATAGGAGTATTCTCCCTCCTCGGTTTCGAGATGTTGTTTGTATGCCCACGTTTCCCCTTCGTCGGTCGATAGCGCGACCGTTAGGGGTGTCCGCCCACGCTGTGTATCGTTATAAACGAGCACGATGTTCCCATTGTGCAGGCGAACCATATCAATACCGCAATTGGGATTCGGCAGATCTGTAGGCTGTGCCGCCTCCCAAGTCCTTCCCAAATCTACAGAGGTGGAACGCCAGATCTCCCCATCCCGGCTGCGCATCAGCATCAGTAAGCTGCCGTCAGCTCGTTCAACAACCGTTGGTTGGATGATCCCCTTCGGGCTCGACACATCTCCATACGTATCCCACGTCTCACCACCGTTACCAGAAATCATAACCATCGAATGCCAATTCCGTTCATCATAGACGGGCAGCAAGATTTCGCCGTTGGAAAGATACAGCGGTTTGTTGCGCGTCATCCACCCTAACTCTTCACGGAGAACAACGTCCTCGTCCCAACTATAGCCCATTGTACTCGACTTCTTGTAATACATCTTGCACTGTGTCCAACGGCTGCCGTACATGGTAACGTAGAATAGCCAGATCTGATTGTCCGTATCGGCAAACAGGACGGGATTACCCTCGGAACAATCTGGGGTGTTCACAACCATTTCCGGCTCAATCCAGCCTTCGCTACCGTAAAAACGGCGCGAAATAAATATTGCGACATCTTTTTCCCCCTCTCGTGATCCAGCATACCATGCAGCAAGCAGATCGCCGTTGGGAAGTTCGGTAATTGTCGAGGCGTGACAAGAGGGGAAATTGGGTTGCTGTTCAAAGATTTTTCCAGCACTGTACATTGTATCAAGTTCTCCTAGGCAGCACAAGTCACCATCTGAGTTCGTCTGTTCATTAGTTCATTCATGAAGCGATCAACCCATGAACACATTATTTTCACGTTTCACGCATCACGTTTCACTGTCAGTTTTTTCCGTTGCTCTCTCGTGTGAATTTTTGTATAATCGTGGTGATTTCGATGTATTATAAACCTTTTCGCAATATCATACAAGGAGAAAGAACAATGGCAAGAACAGGCAGAGCGGTTGTTGCACACGGACAGGATTTTGATGTTAGAGAATATCCTGTACCCGATCCAGCACCGAACACAGTGTTACTACGACAAGAGCTGGCAGGTATTTGCGGGACAGACCTACACAACTGGCAGAATGGGTTCGATCGAGAAGTATTACTCGGTCATGAGAATGTCGGCGTCATTGATGCCATCGGTGAAGACGTAAAGACGGACTATGTGGGCAATCCGATTCGTGAAGGTGACCGCGTCATCCTCGCGCCGGGGACAAGCTATGGTGCTTATGGCTTTCAATGGAATCCGGATGATGCACCCCACTTCCGCGGTGGATTCGCCGATTACATTTACCTCTCTTATCCGAACACCTGTTTCATCAAGACCAGTGCCACCCCAGAGGCTGCCGTGATGACAGAACCGTTCACAGTTGGCGTGCACGCAGTGATGCGCGGTCAGGTACAGATCGGTGACACGGTTGTCGTTCAGGGTGCCGGGGCAATCGGTCTGGTGACATTAATCTGTGCGAAGATCAGCGGTGCAGCAAAACTAATCGTCGTCGGTGGACCCGCGAGGCGTCTAAAACTCGCTAAGCGGATGGGTGCCGATGTTACCATCGACATCGAAGACGTGCCTTCTGCCGAGGAGCGCACGGAGTTAGTTAGATCAGAGACACCGCGAGGGGAAGGAGCAGATGTCGTCTTTGAATGTGCGGGATTTTTGCCCGCCACCCCTGAAGGCTTGGGCTATGTAAAGCAGAGCGGAACCTTCGTTGAGGTTGGGCATTTTGTGGATATGGGTTCAATTGACTTCAATATTAATCAACTGCTGATGCGTAAGAATATCCGTCTCGAAGCGATCTGGGGCAGCCGACCCGAACACTTTGTGCGCGGATTGCCAATCCTTGAAAAAGACGAATTCCCGTTTGCCGACATGGTGAGCCATGAGTTGCCGCTGTCCCGCGTCCGCGATGGATTTGACGCGCTCAACGGCACCTACCGACTCGAAGGGGATATGGTCATCAAAATTGCAGTCAGTGCTGCAGAATAATCTATGTTTGTATGTCTAGTTGCGTGAAGCGTGAAACGTAAAACGTGAAGCGCAGTATTTTTTAAGTCTTGCGTTTCACATGCAAATCTGTGATGACGTAATACGACATGGTTTAGATTTTAGGCATGTCCAATATCATAGACTTTCTGTGTGAAAAAGGGTCCCTCGTCTTTTTCTTCGTTATCGCCCTAGGTTTAACGACTGCGCCGATGCTAGCGCTTGCTGAAGAAGGCAGCCATGCAGCAGAATTTCTCAGCCACGGTGTCGGCGCACGGGCCCTAGGCATGGGAAGCAGCTTTGTATCTATCGCGGACGATGCCACAGCAACGTACTGGAATCCCGCTGGACTTGTTCAGATCCAAAAACGTGCTTTCGCCGCGATGTATTCCGATTCCTTTGGCGCAGCACAGGGAAGTTTTCTCAGCAAGGGGTTGGTAGAATACAACTTTTTCAGTTATGCTCAACAGATTGAAGGCATCGGAAACATAGGCATTAGTTGGATTCGGCTCGGCGTGGATGACATCCCCCATACCACTTTTGTGGATGTCAACGGCAATGGACGCTTGGGGGATTTTCTCGATAAGGATGGCGATGGGGTTAAGGATCCCGGTGAATGGTACATCGACCGTCCCAAAGTGGCGGGATATTTCAGCAATGTTGACAATGCGCTGCTAATCTCCTATGCGCGTCAGATCCACCCAAGTCTTTCAGTCGGTGGCAACCTGAAGTTGCTCAGGCAATCACTCTTTGAAAACAGCGGCAACGGCTTTGGACTTGATATTGGATTGATGGTCAAGCCGCTTGATGGACTCCACATTGGAGCGATGCTAGCGGATGCCACCGGCACACAAATCCGCTGGGATACCGATGACGCACCCGTATTCACCCGCGATCGCCGGTTTCGCCTCGGTCTGTCTTACCGTATTTCATTCCCGCTAATTGGCAAGGCTACGTTTGGTGTAGACGTAGAGACAGATCGGAAAGACATTAAGATGGGTGGCGGAACCGAGAGGGTTATCCGCTTTGGTGGGGAGTATTGGCTATTTAATGTAGTTGCGTTGCGCATCGGTGCGGAGGGGACTAGACTCGCCGCCGGGGCGGGTATACGCCTCCGTTTTGGCGAAACTGCCCTCTATGCAGATTACGCCTTCAACGGACATGACCTCGGAAATTCTCAGCAAATCTCAATCTCAGGTTTATTCTAACCCAAGTTGCTAGGCATTGAAATCCCTCCGTTCAATTAACCAATGAACAAACGGCTTTCACGTTTCACGCATCACGTTTCACTCAGTTATCGAACCTGTGCCCCCGGCGGCATCCGCTTCTCAAGTGTCACAATAGCCAACTCTTTCCCACCTTCAGCTGCAAGCAGCATCCCTTGTGATTCTATACCTCTTATCTTAGCGGGTTGCAAATTAGCAACCAAAATAATCTGTTTCCCAACAAGATCTTCGGGGGCGTAGTGCGCTGCGATGCCAGCGGCGACTTGACGCTGCTCACCGCCGAGATCAACCTGCAACTTCAGTAGACGATCTGCGTCTGGGACTTTCTCGGCAGCGATCACCTCAGCGACACGCAGATCCAATTCCTGAAACTGATCGAAAGAGATCAGATTATCATCTGCGGGCTTTTCTGTTTGGGCAGGAGTCTCTTTTTTCTTCTGCTTCGGCTTCTTAGTATCCTTTCGAGGGAAGATGGGTTCGGGCTTTCCAAGCGCTAGTCCCGATGGCAAGCCTCCCCACTCAGCAACTGTATCCAACCCTTGATCGCTGAAACTCTCATCGAGTCCAAGTTGTTGACGGATGCGATTGGCGGTGCCGGGAATGAAGGGAGAGATCAGAACAGCTACAACCCGTAAGGCTTCCATGCTGTTATAGAGGATAGTCCCCATACGTCCTTTTGTTTCCTCCGATCTTGCCAACGTCCAAACCTGCGTTTGCTGGATATACCGGTTAATCCGCCGCACAAACTCCCAGATCGTCTCCAACGCCATATCGAAAACGAGTTCCTCCATCAGGGTATCAACCTTTTCGACCGTTTCACGCGCCATCCGCTGAATCTCATCATCAAATTCCCCCGATGTCGTCGGTTCAGGGATACCACTGAAGTTCTTGGAGACAAGACCGAGCGTCCGGTTGAGCAGATTTCCGAGGTCGTTTGCAAGGTCAGCGTTATAACGGGCGTCGAGACGGCTAGGACGGTAATCACCATCGTTTCCGAAACTGAACTCTCGCAACAAGTAGTAGCGGAAGGCATCCAGTCCATAAGTCCCGATGTCGGTGTCCATGTCAATGAAGATGCCGAGCGTTTTGCTCAAGGCTTCACCATCTTTTGTCAGGAAACCGTGGGCGACCACTTTTTTGGGGACTGGTAAGTTTACCGCCATCAACATAGCGGGCCATATCAGCGCGTGGAAGCGTGCTATGTCCTTCGCCATCAGATGAACATTGGCGGGCCAGAATTTGTGAAATCTTTCCCCGTCTTGAGCATAATCGAGTGCAGTAACATAGTTGCTCAAGGCTTCAATCCACACATAAGAGATATGCTCCGTATCAAATGGCAAGGGAATGCCCCAAGATACGGAAGACCGTGAGATACTCACATCCTCCAACCCTGACTCCAACACGTTTAACATCTCGTTGCGACGGCTTTCGGGTTGAATAAAATCAGGATTTTCGGCAATGTGTTTAATCAACGGATCTTGGTACTTTGAAAGCGCGAAGAAGTAGTTATCCTCCTCGACCCATTCCAAAGGTAGATTGTGGACTGGACAGATTTTATCCTCGGTCTGTTCCTTCTCGGTGAAAAAGCGTTCGCACGGACGGCAATAGTATCCTTCGTATTTGCCCTTGTATATGTCCCCGGTTTCATAAAGCGAGTTGAGGAGTTTTCGGACGCCGCTTTTGTGCAGTTCACTCGTTGTGCGCAGAAAGATGTCATAAGATACATTCAACCTCTCCCAAAGCCTCGTGAACGTTGGAGCGATCTGATCGCAGTATGCCTGCGGAGAGATGTTTTTCTGGTCAGCAATTTTTTGGATATTTTCCCCATGCTCATCCACGCCGGTCAGAAAAAAAACCTCGTCCCCTTTGAGACGATGATATCTTGCAAGCACATCAGCGGCGATTGTTGTGTACGCATGTCCGGCGTGCGGCTCGGCGTTGGTGTAGTATATCGGTGTTGTTATGTAGAATGTACTCATGGTTTTGCGTTCCTCTTTGGCTTACTGTGTCTTGCGTCTTCGTAGGGAACGCAGATCTGCGTTCCTTACAGCCGCTCAACCCAAATGGGATGGTATTGTTAATGAGTGCAATTTTTCGCTCCAGAGGAGCGCAATGTCTATAGAATATCGATCCAGCCAATCCCCGCGCTCCAGAGGAGCGCAATGTGAATAATGCGATTGCGGGTAAATCGCTGCTAACACCATTGGGGAAAAACACCCAAAATAGGACTTACGCACTTCCGTATTGAACACCGATCGTTGGTCCCCACAAAATCTGTAGTTGCCCGATTTATCGGGCGTTGATAGAGAGATCCTGCGGCGATAAATCGCCGAACTACAAGTCAAAGACTCTCGGAACGGAGGGATTGAGCACCCAACCGCTTAACTCCTATACTTAATACTGTAGTTTGGACAATTTGTGTTGCTATGCCTGTAGGTCGAGTTTCCATACTCGATGATCTGCTTGTAGGTCGAGTTTCCATACTCGACACCTCGCAGCACGTAGGTTGGGTTGAACGCACCCAACCCATACGTTCCAACAAGTTAAAAACTGGGAAAACCCACGAAAACTCACTGTTCTATAATTGTGAGTGAAACCCAACTTCAGAGGTAGCTGCCCATGTCGCCGATTGGTCCAGTTGTGGGTGTTGGGTTTCTCTTGTTTTTTCTGGACCGACCGTATCTCCGAAAGGGTAGGTCTTTTTATGTTAATACCGTTTGGCTGTGGGTTTCCGTTCAATCCAACCTACGGAAAATTGTCTAAACTTTAGTACTTAATAGAATACTTCAATCTTACGTCGATCTACGTCAAATTGAATTAGCAACTTCTTTAATTTGCGCCATTGTTCTTGCGTATTTACAAAGCCTCGCTGCAAAATAAGTCCATTCGGCAATTGACGTGGATCTTTGAACGGTGTACCATCAGGGTTCACCGCTTCGCGACCGATGAAAGTATACATCCTTCCGCCAATTGGACAGTCATTGGCACTCAGTATTCCCTCGTCAGCTAACCAAGCCGCCACCTTATGAACAACATCCTTCCAGTTCTTAACGGTTTCTGGGTGGCGATTATCTATTTTCACTTTGGTTGGCTTGGAATCCTGCGGATAAAATCTTTCTTCCGATGCGAAGGGATAACGCTCGTTGTCATTTTTTGGTGAGTCGTCGGGCTGCTGTTCTTGCTGCTCATCGGGTTCACTGCTAGGTTGATCTGGCTCAGGTTCCGGTGATATGAAAACTGGTTCCGTTGCTTCAGATGGGCCGCCATCTGCGGCAAGATTCGGCTTCCACATTGCTAACGCCTGCAACGCATTTTCATGGGCGGTCTGTCGGGACAATCCCAACTTCATCAACAACCGTTCTTCCAATGCAGCCGGTCTAAAAACTTCGTACATCTCCCAACTATCCCCATTGGTGACAATTATGTGATCAATACCATCTCGATTCGCATAATTGAGAACCTGCATAATCTCATCATATTCTAAAGCGTTCCCCAGCCTTTTCGCTTCAATGAGGGCAACCCGCCGACCATTAGATAGCAGCGCATAATCCGCCCGTTGCTGCCCTACTCTATATTCAAGCTTAACCATATCTGGATCTGATACGTCCCAGCCTAATTCCTGCAGCAACGGATCAATCAACACCTGTCGAGTGCGCGTTTCATGTCTAGACAGATAATCACGCTGCCTCTCAATCCTGTCCTGTAATCTCTCAATAACACCTTGTAAATCATCTAACGCCACGACTAACTCCTCTTATCTGTGAACTTTACGGTTTACGCAACAACTTCAAAGCCAAAACCTCAAGAGCCAACGTCGCATTGACATTGCGTTGGAGCATAGCTTTCGTCTCAAAAATCGCCTTGATCGCCGACTGCAATTGTAGCCGTGAGTAATGCGCTGCCAGTTGTTTGAGTTGCTCCGCATGATGAACGTGAGTGAGCAGCTCCGCGGGAGCACCTTGATGCAGCAGGACTAAATCGCGATACCATGTCACAAGATGATCGAGTGCCTCCGGTTGTTGTGCCCATTTCTCCGCAATCCGAAAAGCATCTAACCGCTCGCCGGCAATCATAATCTCAGGGATCTCCTCATCGAAACCCACCCCCTCTTTAAGCATCGCCAATGCTTTACCGACAGCACCGCCGGCTGCCGTTGAAATTGAAAACGCTTGGCTTTCGTCAATGTTGAATCGCTCTATCAGATGTCCGGCAAGTTCAGAAATCACAAGTGGATGGAAGGGGATGATTTGGCAACGGGACCGGATTGTGGGTAGCAGCGCATCGAGATTCGTAGTCAGGAGGATTAAGACCGAATCGGCGGGCGGTTCTTCAAGGGTTTTGAGCAGACAGTTTGCGGCTTCGAGATTCAGCCGTTCCGCTTCGGTCAAGATGTAGACTTTTCGCACCCCTTCAAGCGGTCGGTAAATAATCCGTTTTTGCAGCTCGCGGATCTGGTCAATCTTGATCCAAGCCCCTGACGGACGGATAATCTGAAGGTCGGGGTGGTTCCCATCGTCGGCTTTGCGACAGGCTAAACAGGTGCCGCAGGCTCCCTCGCCTTGTGTCAGGCAATTGATAGACTTTGCAATATGAAGTGCGACAGTCTCTTTCCCAATATTGGCAACTCCAACGAACAGATAGGCTCCCGCCACGCGATTCGACGCAATTGCGTGGTATAACTGTTCGAGAATCTGGTGATGTCCGATGATAGCATCTTGCATAAAGCTGCTCATTGTGGCAACAAGGGTTGGATTATTGACTGAATCTGTGCGTACACCTGTTTGGGACTAACTTGGGCATCGATAATTTTCAGACGCTGTGGTTCCTGTTGTGCAATCGTCTGATAACCTTCCCGCAGCCGTCGGTGAAATTCAATTTTTTCTCTCTCCAGACGGTCTAATTCGCCTCGGCTGTTTTGGACGCGCTGTAACCCAATCTCCACCGGCAGATCCAGCACAAAAGTCACATCCGGGGTAACACCATCGGTCGCGATTCGATTCAGGCGATGGATCCTTTCCAAGTCTAACCCACGTCCATAGCCTTGATAGACAACCATCGCATCTGCAAAGCGGGAGGATATGACAACCTTTCCCGCTTCCAGTGCGGGTTTGATAACTTCTGATACGTGCTGCGCCCGTGATGCGGCGTATAATAACAATTCCGTCGTCGCTGCCATCTCGCTGTGGTCCGGATTTAGCAGCATGTCACGAATCTGCTCAGAGATGGGGGTGCCGCCCGGTTCGCGCGTGAGGCAGACATCATAGCTAGCCTGTCTCAAATCTGCCGTTAGACGTTGGATTTGCGTCGTTTTCCCCGCTCCGTCCGTGCCTTCAAATGTGATAAAGAGTCCTCGATCTGCCACAGTTTCTCTCAATCGGCTTATTCTGAGTTGGGGTGGGATTCATCTGCATCACCCGTCTCATTTTCTGGCACTGTATCTGTCTCAACTGTCTCTTGAGTAGTTTCTACCCTTTCTGGAGGAAGCACATCAAATTCCGTTACGCCCACCTGATGTTTGTATTTGATGAAGACGATGTCCTTCTCCTCACGATAGAGCCAACCGGATTCAGTAGTTGAGAGATTATCCACAATGGGGAGTTCATCACCTCCGGTACGAATTGCAGAGGGCCCCGGTTTCGCTGTAGATTCTGTTTCGCCGAATCGACTTCCATATCCTGCAATGATACAATAGCTAGTTTCGTTTGGGATATAACGCAGCGTGAACCTCAACCGATCCGAATCGCCATAGTCTAACCTATCAACTCTTGCGCCACTGCTTACGTGAACACGATTGTCTTGTACATGGACAATTTCGGTAGAGATATCCGGATTAAGTCCACGTAAGGTGTAGAGATTCACCATAATGTCTTCCGGATTGATATGCGGCCCACGTCCTTCCGTACAGTAACCGTAGAAACCGTCGGGGTATGTTCCTTTCAGTTCCCCTTCTGTCCACTGCTGGTACATCGCACTGATAGTAATCCCCTCCGCCACCTTGGACCAGAACTGGCTTTGACTTTCAGATGCGTTGCGAGCGAGATGCTGAAGCGCGTAAGCGTAAACCAAGCCGTTCCACTGAACGGGAACACCGAACCATGGGTGGGTATAGAAGGTTGAGCCAAAAACCGGTATAGAACCGAAACGCATACCGGGACGGTCCGACAGATGCCAGTGGTACACAAAAGGGAGCCCCGCTCTCGCCCACTGCTCCGCCCTTTCGAGATAGCGTTTTTCTTTCGTAATTTCGTAGGCTTCAACATAGGCGGCGACAGCATGGGCAGCAGCGAGAAGATCCGGCTCATAGAGCGGACATTCCCACGTTTGGGCCCCACGTGGAACCTTGAAGCCCTCCATGAACTTTAGTCCCTTCAAGCCAGCTGCCAACGATTCGGAATCACCGGTCACACGCGCGTGCTTGAGAAGCATCCGAGCGGTGGGAGCACAAGTGCCTAGAACGGTGTCTCCTTCATTTCCTAACGTTTTGGCTCGATCTGTTATCGGGCGGAACCCCCAACTACCATCTTCCTCCTGCGTCTCGATCCATCGTGTCGCAATCTCTTTGAGCCGATCTAATCCCGCTTCAACCTCCCCAAAGTAGAATGGGGCTTCCCACTTTAAGATGTGACAAAGATCTGTCGAACTCAGTCCACCCGGTCCCGCTTCTTGGATTGTGTTCTTGACGATTTCAAGCGCCCGCTGCCTGACCGATTCATCTTTTATAGTATCGTCCTGCGTTTGGATGAGATAATCGTACCATAGCAGCGTCGCAAAACCGGGGGCATTGCCTGGTGCCCAGTCAACACAATGCTGTGATTTGCCCGTATCTTTATCCCATACGGTCTGCATGAAGGCATGCCGCGACAGCAAAACCTCCTCCCTATCACTCCGTGGTGCTTCTAACGGTTCGGGCACGCCGTAGGCATCCGTCCAATGGGAAATGGCATCCAGAATGGAAGCGTTTCCATCGACAATAATCTGTGCTTTAATTGTCAGCGGCAGGTTTACCTTCAGGGGATATGGTTTCGAGGCTGCCAACTGATTCTCCTCGACCCAATCAGGGATAGTAGGGACAAACAAACCCATTAGGTGGTTCTTTTGATGGTTGTGCCAATTCGGGGAAGCAAAAGCCGCTGATAGCATGTTGTGCTCGCCATCCCAAGTTTCCAATGCATCCCACACCACGCCAACTAGTGTCTTTTTGTGTTCGACAGCCATCAGCGGAATCGTAATCTTATAGGGATGGGGAACAAGCCGGTTGTTGTTCGGCGGAGCAACATCTCGCGTACTTGACGATGGTTCATCACCTTCCAAAAACTCCAAACCGGGAAACAGGGCGGCAGTCTTACGCTCACCAAACGCCCCATCTCCTGCATAGAGGATTGGACCATTGAAAGCGATTAATTCCCGCTCCTGATCCGCAGTGAGACTGTATTCCACCTTGAGCCGTTTGGATTCCTCCGATAACGAAAAACGTGCTTCATAGGACCAAAGCACACCATCTTCGCCTCGTTCCTCAGAGGACAACAGAACAATTGATTCGCCAAGACTATTTCCTGCAAGCTGGTAGACGGTCGGGGTGATTTTGATGTGTTGAGAGGTTCCGGATGTGTCACGGTAGCGGACCTCTGAAATGGCATTGCAAACTGCAACCTGACGGTAACGTCCATTTTTTGCCACGAAAAGCAGGCAATATTCAAATCCATCAGATCCTCTGACGAAAAGTGTGCGTAGGTGCCGATTTTCGGTGATGACGTGCCCGTTCTGGTCATAGGTGCATAAATTTGAGGCTGTTTGATTAGAAATCCTAGGAATTGCTGGTAGAAGTACAACATTCTGCTCAACGGCTCGCCGAATTTCACCCGTCGGCATTTGACATCGAAGTACCACAGATGCCCGCGCTACCGACTCACGCGAAAAACTGCGAATACTCCATGAATATGTCGTCTCTTCACCCGGGTTGAGCCTTTTTAGCGGCTGTGTCGTTCGGCCGCGTCGCAGCTTAATCCGATTGATTGCAACGCTCGCTTCGTGAATAGGCTCAATCGGAACCAACCCGTTGTTGCGAACCGTGCATTGCAGATCAAAATCCTCTCGTGCAGCAAGGAGGGCAGCGGTTGGTCCTGCGGTTACGATTTCTAGTTTTGGCTGCTCTGTGTACAACGCCAATTCAACAATGGATGCTTCTGTTTTCGCTTCCATCTGCTGGATTAATTCATCTGCAGCTTCCGAAGCCAACGTAGAGATTTCTAGATTGAATTCAGTAACCGAGAGTTCTGGAGTTTCTCCCTCTAACAGTCCCAGCGCAAGACCACGTCTGAGTCTAGGTTCATCCTCGCCTTTTTCAAGCAGCAGTGAGGTACGGATCAGTTTTAAGACACGCGGATTTCCCCATAAAGCCCAATCGTAGTTGGTGTTACCGGCACCATTGCAATTGGTTAGGAAAACAATTTGAACCGCGCGTCCAGCGAAATCGGAGAGATCAATAAGGTGTTCCTCCCATCGGCAAGCCTCAGAGACACCTTCAAAACGGCGTTCATCTGAAATCTCAATGGCAAACTGAGCCCCATCAGGTTTCGTGTGCGGCAGTTCAAAATCGACACCATCCCTCAAGCCGATGCTGAACTGCAAAATCAGATTCTCATTGGATTCCACCTGTGGAAGTGTTACCGTATACTGAATTCTCGTATAGCCTTCGGCGGGGGGATGTGCAAAGAGTGCTGCTTTTTCTACACCTCCCGCACTATCCTGAGTGCTAGCGGAGGTCTTTTCGACATCGCTTGATTGGCTGTGCTGGAATTCATCAACGAAGTTGTACACCTCGTCAATGACCCCAAAGGTGAGTGGTACTGCCACGTCTTCGATAGCTTCTTCGGCTGAATCTGTTTCGGTTGCTTCCGCCGCTTCAACTTCTTCTGTGTTGACTGTAACGGTTTCCTCAATTGGTTCTACTGTGAGAGCATCAACCACGATCTCATCAGGGACTGTTACTCCTTCTGTGCTCCCTGACACGGGCTCGTCCCCTTCGGTAATAGTTTCGTCCTCAACATTACTGGAATGTGATTCTGCATCTGTTTCCACCGCTGCGACTGGCTGCGAATCCGTCTCCGTTGCTTCTTCAACGCTTTGTTGATTTTCGCTGGGTGTAACTGTTGCCCCTGAACCATCAGTTTCATCGTGTTCGGAATCTATCGTTTGTTCTTGTGTTTCTAGTACTGATAGGTTTTCTTCCTTAGTGTCGTCGGGCGGATTTTCTTCATCCCCCTCCGTGTCGCTGGCATGAATAAGCATCCGTACCAAGAATCCCTGAAAAGTTGTGAGCATTCAACTCCTCCCAAAATAATAGCGAATAAATGAGTTCCATTTGACTTGAATCTGTCGTCCACCATGAAATATATGTTGATAACTGTTGGTGCGCGTTGGTGAGGATATTAGGTTCATTAGTTCACTAATTCATCAATGAACCAATGCACTAATGAACAATATATTTTCACGTTTCACGCATCAGTTTTCTGCTTCTCCGCCCATTGCGCTTTCAACTGCTTCATTTCATCGTTCAACATCGGTTCCGCCTGTGGCGTCTGTGCCGTTGCATTGATGATCCACTCTCCATCTTCAGCCCTGAGAACCGGCTTTCGTTGCTGGACCGGTAGGATACCGAAGGGTTTGTGCGGTTCGAGTTGATACCAGTAGGCAACGGAGGATGTTTCATTACGGAGATGGTTTCCATGTCCGTGCTCAATGGTAGCACGAATTTCTTTTTCAAATCGAATTGGATTTTCGAGATGAAACACGTACGATGTTTGATAACCCTCAGTATCAGGCTCATAGATTGACGAACCGTTATGTCGGAATGCGTTGCGCTGCATTCCCCACGCCTGATTGAGATAATCCTCTGAACCTGTACCGTGGAGATCGGGGGGCCACTTGTAACCATCAACCCAAATCATATCGTCTCCTTCACCCCACCATGTGCCTTGAAAATTGGTGATGGAGAGATTACAGCCGATGTAGTGCCCGCGTCCTTCTGCTTCAAGGATGAGGTAGTTGTTGTCCCAAGCCAACCTTTCTGCGTTGACGATGTTTGCCTCTGGCGTGTTGACCTGAATCTCGTGCCCCCATCCATCGCACGGATTTTCCCGCCGAAACTGAGTGTGAAAGTAAGCTACATCATCGTCAAGGGGTTGCTCGTAAAGTTCATAGTCAATGTAGAAGTATTGACGATGCATCTCATCGCCTTCGTTGACAAGCTCAATTCGTGCTGATTTGTTAAACGGCATCTGCACGTAGCAATTTAGCGCGCAACCTGTGTTGAACTGATTGTTCCCCGCGGTTGATGCCGAGAATAGCAGTGAATCGTAGGAATTTACAATTTCGTTGCCTAATCCAAAGAAGTCCCCAAGAGGGCAGAGAACGCTGGGCTGTTCTTCATCATCCCAAAAGACTCGCAGGAGGACATTCCGGTAGCCGTCGCGTTGCGTCATCCAAATATGGTTGATGCATCCGGGGCCTTTAATATCAGCGAAGACGCGCGTCTCGTTCGGTTCAATGTTCCAAGCATCGTTATTTCTTCCAGTAGTATCCCACGAGGCGGCGCGTAGAGAGCGCGCCTTTTTCACACGGGTCAAGGAAGATAAAAGTCCTTCAACATACATGAATACTTTTGCTCCTTATCTCATAATCAGTGCAACATAATTATAGCACATCGTTCACTCTTCAATCTACCCATAGTAGGGCAATCGCATGTGAACTGACACAGAATCAGTACCCTAGTTGTAGGGGCAGCCCTTGTGGCTGCCCTTCTTACTGTAGTTGCCCGATTCATCGGGCGAACTGGATTGTGTTGTGCAGCGATAAATCACCGAACTATAGAGTCCGGCCCCCTCAAATAAACAGATGTAATTCCCCTAACTAAGAAACACAGGCTTGTCAGGTGTGTATCTCTTCCCCAATAACACCCACACGGCAGATCTGTTTGAAGGAGCAGTACCGGCAGACCTTTGTCTTGTCGTGAGAAGTCAGCTGAAAATTTCCATCCGCGATCGAGTGAACGTACTGATTCACATGTCCGATTACTTTATCAACGATAGACCTGAACGCATCAGATTCCGAATCAGTCTGCGTATCTTCAATTTGATACCTTGAATTGGGCAATAGTTGGCCACTCCGAGGTGACACATCAAAGGCTGTTCCGTTACAGTCTTTGTTCCCAATACCGAGTTCCGTTTTGCAGTCTTCTTGCAAAACGTAGTATACGCCTCCCACGCCCTCAGCTGATTCAACATTATCCTCAAGACCTTGAATCAGGGGCACCTGTTGCTTCATTAACTGTTCTACGACTGCAACATAGAGTGGCAGTTGGAGACTACGTCCTTCAAGGATGTCATTCAACTTGGGGGTATTACTACCTGTTTTGTAGTCTCCGATAACGAACCTCCCGTTTCCCAATTCAACCCTATCAATTTTTCCTGACAAGGAGACCTCCCCAACCGTTATCGGTTCGTCGCTACCGAGGTACGGGTCGGTTCCTTTCTTATTTTTAATCCCAAATCTGACTTCAAAATAACGGGGTTGTACCTCAAGATTACGCTCTCTTTCCGTTTTGAGGAATGCAGGCAAGACACCGGTCCTACCGTGACCGCCAATGAATCTTTCCACCTCAATATCCCAAAACAATTTTTCTGCCCTTTTGTTTCTAATACCGAGCTCATCTACCTTCTCATCTAAATGGTATTGTGCGATCTCTCGCAGTGATTCAATTGCCTCCTCAAACTCTGCATCCCTACATGCAGAGATCGAAGGTGCGTCACGACGGTGATTATAAAACTCAAACAGGATTCTGTGCGCCAAACTCCCCCTCTCCATGTTCGTTAAACCCGTTTCCTCTTCTTCGGTTGGGTTGAGGTTCAGTATCCGGTCGGAGAAATATCGGAATGGACACTCGCCATAGGTTTCTAACTGATTCACCGAGTAGATCCATTCACGTCGTTTTTCAAGCGCTTGGCGACTTGACTGGGACAGCGAGTTCAGAGAGAGCCATCCTTCGTACTCTAGGTCATCATGCGTGACGGTGCGGCTCTTTTCCACACGGATATTGTGCACAATCAAAGGAAGCGTCGGCAGCATCGTCGGAGGGATAGTGGGTTCCTTCAGTCCATCGGTTTCTGAATGTTCCCAAACATACGCCCCATAGTTTTTCAGGAAATTCTCTGTACTAAAAAGGGTTTCGTCATTGTCCTTGGCGGTTTTAATATCAGCGACGTGCTCTAGCTCATCAATGAATGCAGAGGGCACCAGCTCGACATCGCCATCATGTTGTGGACTTAACAGGTACAATTGTTCGCGATAGAGGGTGAGGGCTTGATAAAAAAGGAAGCGGTCTTCGCACAGCTGATCCGATTCCGTGCCCCTTTGGCTAGAGGGCAAAAAGGTATCAGAACGAAAAACCGAGGGGAATTCGCCATCAATTAAACCTCCTAAGATGACGGTATCAAAAGATAACCCCTTCGTCTGGTCAAGCGGTAGGATACGAACGCCATTATCATTTGGATTTCCCCACTGATAGGTAGATTCTGAAGTCATTAATTTGAGTCGACTGATATAACTCTCGAACGAGTGAGGCATTTCAGTCCCATAATCTGTCACCAAGAACTCAATCAGTTCATCAATGAGCCTGCGGAATTCGAGATAGGCGTTCATCTTGTGCCCGGCAAACCTCGTTCTGGATTCCGAACTACCCTTCAAAATCTGTTGACGGACTTTGAGGGTATCCATCAGTCGATCGAAAGATTCGCGAAAAGCCTCCGGTGACAGCGTCGTGTTTAAATCACAATTGTCAATCACTGCGTTCCAATCATCAGTTTGAAAGTAGGGACTCCGCGAAACCTTATCTTGAGCTTCGGGCGACACACCTCTTTGGAGTTGTTCCAATAAAGAAAAAATCGATACAATGACTGTTGAATTTTCAAGTCTTCCACTCCACTCCAAGGTGTAGGGGATACCGTAAAGTGGAAAGATCTCACAAATGAGTGGTGCGTAAGCATCTAGTTTGTTGAACGTCACGCAAATCTGATCCAACGTCGGCGCGGACTGCTTCAATGCGAGTCGTTTGATTAACTTGGCAATTTCTTCTACCTCTTGGATTCGGTTTGGTGGGCACAATAGGGAGATCTGATCTTCAAGTGCTAGTTTCTCAACTACAGGGTCCTGCCCCCGATCTGTGTAGAACAGATTTCGGGCGAAGTGCAAATTGCGGACTGCGCTAGGGGTTTCTGTGTCCCCGCTGTGTCGCTCAAATCCACAACTCAGGAATTGGTCATAGTCCGTTTTGATATACCCAAAAAGGGATTCGTTCTCTTCATCAAAGTCAAGGATAATCCCCATTTTCACTGATGGCAGGTTAGCAATGCCGGTCAGAATTGCAAAATCGTGAGGTAACGACGCATCAAAATCGCTGACAACCACCAGATCAACGTTGGGGAAAACTTTCCTCATCAGTCTTTCTGCGCGGTCTGGAGGCCTACTTAGTTCTTCGGCAACAGCGCGATGGATGCCGGCGCGATCAACCCATCGCGAACCAAGGCGTGCTTCGTACGCTCGATAAAACGTGATTAGGTCTGATAGTCTATTAGCGATATCTGCATCGCTTGATACAGTATCTTCTTGTAGATGCTGCCAATCTACGCCACTCATCCTGAGTTGGTTAATTGCTACTCTCAATTGTCTTGCGGTTCCTTGGGGAACGCGAGTTTCGGGTTGGGGGTTCAAAAAAGGGAATTGCTCCCTATCCATGATTTCGTGTGTCCACACCGCCTGAATTCCCACACCTGTGTATCTACGTTCCCTATTAAGACCGCTATAAAAAAATCGACGAACAAGGTCGTCGAAGGTGTAGATTTGCAAGCCTGCAACGGCTCGGTTTGGAGTTTCCCTTAGATATTCGCGGCACCACTTGAGGCGGGCATGGTTGGTCGGGACGATATGCAGAAATGTATCCGCACGACCTTCCTCAAGACGCGAACGAATCGCATAATCAATTGGTAGGGGAACTTGTCCTTTGGTCAGCGTGGTTATCATAATTTCAATGGAACTGTGATGAGATGTAGCAAACGAATTTTTATGATTTCATGAACTGGATTTGTCTTTGATATACTAGCGTGTATGCCTAGTTAAAATTCAAGTCAATCAACATTATAGCACAATTATTGTGGTGGATCAAGAGACTCAGAAACTTGTGTCATCTAAATTTGCGATATGTTATTATATCCGTACATTTCAAACGATAACTTCTTTGTGGCTGGACAAATCGAAAGGACACCAAATGTCAAAAACATTGAAAGTGGCAGCAGTGGGATGTGGCGGCATTGGAATGCGACACCAACTCGGATATCTCGAACACCCCCAAGCGGAACTCGTTGCCGTATGTGATATTGATGCAGAAAAAGCGAAAAACCGGGCGCATGAACTCGGCATCGCCAATTGGTATCCGTCAATCCAAGAGATGGTGGCGAACGAAGAGTGTGACGCAATTGATGTCGTCACGGCAGATCACCTGCACTTCGAGCCAGTCATCGAATGCTTGGAAGCAGGGAAGCATGTGATGTGTGAGAAACCGTTGTCGCTTGACATTAATGAAGCGGAACAGATGGTTGCAAAGGCGGAGGAGAAAGGGGTGCACCTCGCTATTGACTACAACCGCCGGTTTGCACCGGGATATGCCAAGGCACGGGAGTGGTTTGATAGCGGCGCATGTGGACAAATCGCGTACATCGACATGAAATTGTCGCAGGGTGGACCGGTTTCGACATGGAAGGGACCCTACTATCTGTTGTATGAGCTTCAGACCCACGCCATCGATCTGTTGCGCTGGTTTGGCGGTGAAATCGTTGCGGTCTGCTCGCAGATGGCGCACCCGCGCATCAAAGAGGCAAACCCAGATGAACACCCGTGCTGGACGAGCATGGCACTCTCTATGCGATACGAGACCGACGCTGTCGCTTCGCTGCTCGCCAGTTGGGACAGCGATTTCACGCATCCGATTGAACGCCTCGAAATCTGTGGATCGGACGCGGAGATCGTTGTAGATAACGTTCTCAGTCTCGCAACCTTGATGCGACGTGATGATTCGGTCGTCGAGGAATACCGTCCCTCGATTTTTCGGATGGAAGAGCTCGCCTTTGACGGCACTTTTGCGTGGCGTGTCAAGGCATTTGTCGATGACCTGCTCAATGAGCGTCCACCGCTGCCATCGGGGCGGGATGGACTTCAAGCGTTGCGCGTTGTGGAAGCCATTGTGCAATCTTGGGAGGAGAAGCGGGAGATCGCTGTCGAACGCGACGACTGATGTTGGCGAAAGAACCGTATATTATCAGCAACAAAATTCTCGGGATTATGGTGAATTAGAGAAATAAGTAGACATCTGCCAATAACTCCGACGTTCACGAGGTTTCCGAAGTCCCCCTGATAAGGGGGATTTAGGGGGTTGACTGTGCATTGGGAGTGTATAAGTAATTCTAAAATCTACCATAAATGAAAACTAAACTCCTCCTTTTCTACGGTCCCGGCTCAGGGTCAGGGAAGTCTACACTTTCCCGTCTTATCCACGATGTGTTAGGGCAAAAGGGCGTAAAGACCAAATATATTGCCGAAAGCGATGTCCTTCACTTAGAGGCTTTTGCCCCTTACGTGGAGGAGGTCAAGCAGAACAATCCGGGTAATATTGAGGTGTTGCTTTCGTCGTGTGAACGCTTTATTGATGCGTGCAGCCAATCCGATCAAGTGTATGTCGTGGATTCCATTCTTCCGTGTACTGACTGGCTTGTTACCGCGGAGTGCACAAGGCAGCAGATTAGACACTTCCACACCGAACTTAACCGACTTATGACGAAGCTAAATCCAATCCAGATTTTTTTGACAGGCGATACAGAGATCTTCCTCAAACGCGTCATAAAAGATCGAGGCGAGAACTGGGCGGTGCGCCTCGCACAAGAAAGGTGTAACAGCAATGACATACGAGATCTTATCGCCTATTTCAATGGGCTGAAGGAAGTCGCCTTTGGGTTGTTAGCTGAATGGCAATTCCAAAAAATTGTTATAGACACAACAAATTATGACCTGTCAACCTGCGCTGAGGAGATACTTCGACACCTTGATCTTCATGGAAACCTTCACATGGACATCTGCAAAGCGAATGAAGGAACATAAAAGGCAGATGGGGGTGTAAATTGTCGGAATCAGAATTTTCAGGCTGAAAGGATTTTCAGGACTACCGGAACCTAACATTGTTATAATAACGCAAGTTGCTAGACAGCCTGTAGGTCGAGTTTCCATACTCGACATCTATCTTTTATCGCGCCACTCACAACTAGCAACTTGGATTATAATAACAAGGGTGTAAAACTTATGTTTACAAAATTAGCATCTGACATCACATTTCCAGATATAGAAGATTTTTGCCGGGAGTTTGGCGAAGGGGTACGGGTGGAGTACAAACAAGAGATTCGGCATATCTCTAAAATCGTGTCGTCTTTTGCCAATACATTAGGTGGAATTTTCATTATTGGTGTAGAGACTGATCAAAATAATAAAGTCAAATTGCCTATTCAGGGTATACCTAATAAAAGTGGTATTGAAGAACAAATTCAACAGAGCGCGCTCACCGGTATTTATCCAGCAGTAATACCCGAAGTGATAATCTGTAAAGTGCCGAATACTAGCAATGTAGTTATTATAATTCGTGTTGATGAAAGCCCACAAGCTCCTCATGCGATTCAAAATTCTACGACAGTTTATATCCGTCCAAGTAGTATCACGCAACCGTATAAACTTGAACTTGCAGAGATTGACCGAATCGAATATATGTTGAAACGTCGTGAGGATTCACAAACGACTACTCGACAAATTCTTGAGCGAACCGAAGAAAGGATAAAATCTCTTTTTCACACAAATGAACCGAATCTTACATCGATTGCCCGTCCAGTATTTCCTTATCGTCCTGTCATTGCAACAGCAGATATTTACGATTTTGCCAGCAAAAATGGATTGGTCTGGAATGATTATTCGTCAAGAGTTGCAGGAGGATTTTCTGTTTCAACGATAAGACATGAAGATCTATACCAGTACTGGGAGTTAAATGAATATGGAATTGTCTATCATAGAGCTACATTAAATAGGCGAACATCGAAGTTTGATAGGGAAGAGGAAGAACATCTTGATTTCCGACAATTTGTTGCGGGGATCGGTGAGTTGATACAAAAAGCACAATCTTTTTACAAGAAATGTGAATACTTAGGAAATGTTGAGATAACGGTGAAATTGCGAGAGGTTTTTAGTGAAAAACTTGGGTTTTACAACTTGTATAATAGACCTTCCCGCACAAAATTTAATTTGATAAAACGACAACAGTGTCTGGATTCGCAGGTTTTAGTCTCTACACAATGTCTTCCACGGCACCTTGCGGAAAGAGAAAAATTCATAGGGGTTGTTGATCAGTTAGCAAGTCAGCTGCTCTGGGCGTTTGATATTGATGAACCTGTGGAGAGGAAAAAGTTTGTAGAACAGATTCTTAGAGATGAAAAGATTATCAAGACTGGTAGCTGCTAAAATTAATCCTATAAATCCAGATCCAGACAGAAGGAGGAGTTCAATGAAACAGAAGAAAAAGTTATTGTGGCAGCTGTCTCTGATTACACTTGCGGGTATGTTGCTATTCTGCACTACGGGCAATTCCCAAACCGTGCCGCAGATTGCCGAAAAAGCGTTAGCGGCTACCGTATCTTTAGAGATGCGAGATAGAAAGGGTGCGGTACTTAGTAGGGGGAGTGGCTTCTTTGTTCGGTCTAACCTAATTGCCACTAACTACCACGTCATCGAAGGGGCAGCGCGAGGCACAGCAAAGTTGGTTGATAGATACAGAACATACACTATTGAAGGGGTCACAGCGACGGATAAAACAAACGATCTTGCACTGTTAAAGGTTACTATATATGGTGTCAATCCTCTCCCAATCGGGGACAGCGACACAGTTCAAATTGGCGAAAAGATTTATGTCGCGGGCAATCCACTGGGTTTAGAAGGCACAGTCTCTGATGGGATTATTAGTAGTCGTCGTGACAGATACACGAAGGAACGGTTCCAGATGACTGCCCCCATCTCTCCGGGGAGCAGTGGCGGACCGGTGCTAAACCGCAAGGGGAAAGTGATTGGGGTGTCAGTCGCAACCTTCCGCGCGCTAGAAGCGCAGAATCTCAATTTTGCGATCCCATCAAACTACCTCAAAGCCCTGCTTAACCGCTCGGGAATAGCGAAACCCTTTTCGCAACAGAGTCAATTCATATCTGCTGATACCTACCTCCATCGAGGCAATGACAAAACGAGGATGGAAAACTATCAGGGGGCGATTGCGGACTACACCCAGGCAATCCGTCTGAAACCCAATGATGCCTTTGCCTACGCCGTTCGGGGAAGTGCTAAGGAGCAGCTAGGGCAATACTTCGCTGCTATCGCTGATTGCGATACGGCAATCCGTCTGAAACCCAATGATGCCTTTGCCTACTTCTTGCGGGGACGTGCAAAGGAGCAGTTAGGACAATACTTCGCCGCTATCGCTGATTATGATGCCGCTATCCGTCTGAAACCCGACGATACCCTCGCCTACGTCGTTCGAGGACGTGCAAAGGAGCAGTTAGGGCAATACTTCGCCGCTATCGCTGATTATGATACCGCTATCCGCCTTCAACCCGATTATGCCGTTGCCTATCTCGGTCGGGGAGATGCGAAGAGACAATTAGGGCAATACCACGCCGCTATCGTTGATTTTGACGTGGCTATCCGTCTAAAACCCAATGATGCTTATGCCTATGTCGGCCGGTCAGCTGCAAAGGGGAGTCTGGGGCGTTTTTGGGAAGAGAAGCAAGATCTCAGAACTGCCTTGAAACTTGCAGAAAAAGCCGGCGATGAAAGTCTTAAAAACAGCATTAAGAAAATACTTCAAATTATTGAGGAAATGGAATAACCGCCCCTGAGCACTCAAAGCAAATAGCCAGCGGCTTGTACGACGAAGGGTGAAGAATTGAGCTAGGCACTATCACACAACGTTTTCGGCATGTGCACAACATTGGACAATTCAGGCAAATACCTAGGTTTGTACCGCCCGAACGCCCAATAAATTGGGCTACTACAGACGGATGAAGGTTGCCCCTACGCCCTGCCCAAAACGCCTAGTTATCTCACCTGCTCCACACCAATTGTTGCATCCTCACCATTAACCTTCTGCGATTTCAAAAAAGCGTTCGAGCTTGGCGATTCGACGACATGCAGCGTCAAAGTCTCGTGTGTGATGTAGTCACGGTGGCAATCAAACGCTTCGTGGACAATTGGCGTCGATTCCAAACTGAGCGAGATCCGATCAGAAACATTGAAATCGGCTTCCTTCCGAATCTGCTGAATCTTATTGACCAACTCCCGTGCAAAGCCCTCAAGGATGAGTTCGTGCGTTAATTCTGTTGAAAGGGCGACAAATTTGTGGGCGTCCGCTTCGACAGCGTAACCCTCCCGGTTCTCCGACTGCACATCAACCTCCGCTCTCTCTAGCGTGTAGCTTACCCCGTCCGCCTGAATCTCTAACTCACCATTACTATCAAGTTCCTGTTTGAGAGTGAGCGCATCGGTCGCTGACATCGCCTTCGCAATCGCTTGGACATTCCTCCCATATTTCGGACCCAGCAGCTTGAAATTCGGCTTGATTGTATAGCTTGCAAATTCGTCGATCTGATCGTGGAAAGAGATTTCTTTAACATTTAGCTCGTCCAAGACAAGCGCGGACAAACGATTAACGGCAGCCTGTTGATTTTCGGAGATGCCACCAATCCCGATACCTCCAATCGGTTGCCGTGTCTTGATCCCCGATTGATTCCGAGCAGCACGTCCCAAGCCGATTAGGTCACGGGCAAGCTTCATATCGTCTTCCAGTGGAATGTCAACGAGTTCCTCATCCACAGTGGGGTAATCGGAGAGATGGACGCTTTCAGGGGCATCCGAATCAACTGAACACACCAAGTTTTGAAAGATTGACTCGGTAACAAAGGGGACAAACGGTGCTAACAACCGGCTAGTCGTTACCATAACCTGATACAGTGTTTGATAGGCAGCTTCCTTGTCTGTATCCGCTTCCGACTTCCAGAAACGCCGCCGGCTGCGACGCAGATACCAGTTCGACAGATCATCCAGAAAATCCTCCACGACACGGCAGGCGCCATCCGGCGAATATTCTTCTAGACGCTCTGTTACCGAGCAGACTGTGCTTTGCAGACGGGATAAGATCCAATGGTCAAGGGGGTTTTCAGACGCTTGTGGTTTCTCTTTCCAGAGGTTTGCAGCGGGTTTCCAGCCATCAAGGTTGGCATACGTGACAAGAAAACTATACACATTCCAGAACGGAATGAGGACTTGGCGACGCACCTCATCGGAATGCTTGTAGCCGAAAAGCAGATTCTGCTCCGGTTTAGCAGCGCAGTACATCCAGCGCATCACATCCACGCCCATCGTCTCAGCCGCATCATCAAACCAGATAGCGTTGCCCCAAGATTTGTGCATGGCGCGTCCATCTTCGGCAAACAGCGTTGCGTAGCTAAAATTCTGCTTAAACGGAGAACGCCGTTCCATCACCGTACTCATCGCGATCAACGAATAGAACCAGTTCCGAAACTGTCCCGGAAAACTTTCACTGATCAGATCAGCGGGAAACCACTGGCTCCAGTAGTCGCGGTCAGTACGATACTGCATCGTGCTGAAACTAACGATACCAGCATCTAACCATGGATTCCCAACGTCCGGGATGCGCGACACAGCAGCACCGCAACTTGGGCACGCGATTTTCACCGCATCAATCCACGGGCGGTGTGGGGTATGCCCCTCAAACTCATCCCAACCTTCAATGGCAAGTTCCTTCAATTCTTCCAAACTCCCAACGACGTGAAAATGGCTGCATTCTTCACATTCGTAGATAGGGAGCGCCAGTCCCCAGTAGCGTTTCTTAGAAATCATCCAATCATGCATATTTCGCAGCCAGTCGAGTTCACGGGCAAGTCCGAACGAGGGATACCACTTGGTTTCATTCAGGACAACCTCCATCATCTGGTAACGTAGGTTCCCTTCCTTCTCCTCCTCCGTCACCTGCTCATAAGGTTTATCCAACTGTTCGCCCATTGAGATGAACCATTCGTCTACAAGACGGAAGACCAGTTCCTCTTCGCAGCGCCAACATACCGGGTAACGGTGGGTGTAGTCTTCGAGACGATAGACAATCCCTTTCTCCTTCAGGTTTTCAAAGATGTCCTCCGCGACCGTGTGGACCTGACGACCAGTCAGCCAATCGAATCCATCGAGATAGATCCCCTCCGCTCCCAACGGTGCGATGACAGGAAGATTTTGCTCCTTGCTCAATTCAAAGTCCTCTGCACCGCAGCCCGGTGCGGTGTGGACAATCCCTGTACCTTCCGCTTCACCAACCTCATCCCACAGGATGACACGGTGCCCCTCAACTGCGCCGGAGGTCTGTTGGGCTGGCAGTTCATCAAAGGGACCGTCATAGGTCCAGCCTTCCAATTCGCCCCCCGATTTCTCCTCAAGAATTCGATGATCCCCCCGAATGGCGTTCTCTAACGCTCCTTTGCTCAACCAGAAGCGATGCTCGCCTTGTTCCACCAAAACGTAGGTCAGATCTGGGTGCACCGCCGCTGCAACGTTACTTGTCAACGTCCACGGTGTCGTCGTCCAGACCAACAGGCTTTCATCGGGACGATTACGTAGCGGGAAGTGGAGAAAGATACTGGTATGCGTCAATTCACGGTATCCGTCGGTGACGATCTCGTGCTGGCTGATGCCAGTATCGCACCGCGAACACCACGGCATTACATCGGTGCCTTTGTAGATCCAGCCGCGATCGAAACACTTCTTCAGCATCGTCCAGATGGTGTAGTTATTCTCATTGGAAAATGTGAAGTAAGACCCACCCAACTCCGGCAATCCGAGTCTCCCCACAAGTTGTTCAACCGTATCCGTCACAGGACCATTGGGTCCCTCCACAGTGAGGGTCTGTGAGGGATCTTGTGCCATTTGCTTCTCTAGCTCGCGCAAGAGATCCGGATCGTTCCAGTCCATCCAATAGCCGAGCCGTATGGATTGCTCCGTTTGCGTCGCTGCATGGCGGAGCACCTGCCGCTTGCAGGCATTGACAAATTCATCTAATCCATACGCTTCAATGTCCTTTTTTGCCTTGAAACCCATATCGCGCTCGACATTGACCTCAATCCAGAGACCTTGACAATCAAATCCGTTCTGGTATCGCGTCTGATAGCCCTGCATGGCTTTGAATCGCTGAAAGAGATCTTTGTATGTGCGACCCCATGCGTGGTGGACCCCCATCGGGTTATTGGCGGTAATTGGCCCGTCAATAAAACTCCAGCGAGGTCCATCCTGTCGCAGCTCTCTGAGTTTGTGAAAAACATCGCTGTCACGCCAAAAGTCTAAGAGTTGATGCTCTTGGGCGACGAAGTCTACTGTATTGGGTACATCCTTAAACATGCTTTTCTCCTGTGTAAAATGTGTATAAACTTTCTTACAAAAAAAACGCCCACCACCGAAGTTGCTTCGATGATGGGCGTCTGTATTTTTATGACTGCTGTAATCGAGTTTATGTCGTTTGCATCAGCCCACCATCGCGAGGAATGTTAATAATAATAGAAATAGTCCCAATAGAAAGACGTATATTTAGGCTTTCAGTCTCGCGTATGGATTTATGGGTTGATGGTGAGTATGACACAATGCAAATCTCCTCGCTTGGTTATTGTCCAGCAGGATAGTATAGTAACAGACACTTGAAGGGATGTCAAGATTTTTTTGGATTTTGTTTCGGCTTGCAATGACACTCCAATTTTGATATAATGCCGAATACCACCAATCATAATTTTACTACTTTGCGAGACTAACTAAGGTGAATAACAAGTATAGGGCTTACGCGCTTTATTTTTAAAAGCAGATACGGACGCAGATTGCGCTGATTTTCGCAGATAAAAATAAAAAACAATAGGACTTAGGTGGTGTTGACTGAAAGCTTCCACTTACACCCTTCTTCGCTCCAGAGGAGCGATATGTCTATAGCATCCCGGTGCGTCCAAGTCCCGCGCTCCAGAGGAGCGCAATGTGTATAGCAGATCTCAATGCCGTTGCTGCATAAGTCCTAAAGTAAACAAATTCAGGAGACCATCAATGAAGAAAGCAGTCATACTCGGAGAACGCCAAGCGGGCATTGCTGAAGTCCCAGATCCGCAACCCAAAGAGGATTGGGTCGTTGTTAAAGTTCATGCGGCACCGATGTGCACTGAATATAAGGGCTATGTGTCAGGGGGTACATCGGAATTTCTCGGACACGAAGCAGCGGGAGAGGTCGTGGCGGTGGCACAGCCGGGGAAAATCAAAGAGGGAGATCGGGTAGTCGTGATGCCGCAGTATCCGTGCGGCACATGCCACCTGTGCGTTGACGGAGAGTATATTCACTGCGAAAACGCTTACGATTTTACAGCGTTCACCGGTGCCCCTGAAGGACGGGCGACAATGGCGCAATATCTCCTGAAACCTTCTTGGATTCTGCCGAAAATTCCAGACGGAGTGCCTTATGAACATGCCGGTCTCGCCTGCTGTGCGTTGGGACCCTCCTTTGGCGCGTTCCAGACGATGGGTTTGAGTGCCTATGATACCGTGCTAATTACTGGCATCGGTCCGGTTGGATTTGGCGCGGTTGTCAATGCACGGTTTCGTGGTGCCCGGGTCATCGCTGTGGAGTCGGTTCCGTGGCGGGTTGATCGCGTGAAGCAGATGGGTGCCGCAGAAGTCCTCGATCCAAGCGATCCCGAAATCGTTCAGAAAATTAAAGATTTGACAGATGGGATCGGCGTGGATTGTGCATTGGATTGCTCAGGAACCGTTCAAGCAGAGCGGCTCTGCATTGACGCAGCACGGCGCAAAGGGAAGGTCGCTTATGTCGGTGAATGTGGACAAGATTTGCCGATCCGCGTCAGTCCAGACCTTATCCGCAAGGGACTCACCATCATCGGCAACTGGCACTACAACCTCAGCGATTTTCCGGGCATTATGAAAGTCATCCAAGAATCGCCGCTGATTGATCTGCTTGTCAGTCACATTATCCCGATGAGTGAAATTCAACGGGCATTTGAGATTTCATCGTCTCATCAGAATAGTAAGATGATCCTGAAACCGTGGGAGTGAAACGTGAAGACATGGCGCAGTGGTGTCGGTTGGGTTGAACGGCTAAACCGAATTCCTATCAAGCACAATAGAGGTACTACCTTGCAACACCACCCTCATCATAAATGGATACAGTGAAACCCAACACGCAATCTATCAACAATTTTCTCGCAAATAATCGACGATATGTTGACTAAACGTCTCAAAATCGGTAACACATTTTTGTAGGAACTGGTAGATTAACTCATCATCAACCGTCATATACCGATACACAATCACGTTTCTTAGCCCTGACATGCCAGCGAGTTCCTGTGCAAAATCTCGCGGTAGGATGTCATGTCTACCGAGTCCGAGTATGGCAGATCGGCTATCGGAAGACTGTTCTAAGTCACCGCCGATAAGCAGATGATTTGCAAGATCAATCACACACTGAATCGCCGTTTGCAGCGCATAACGAATCATCGATTGGTAATTGCGATCTGCTAACACCTCATCACGACTCAACTGCTGATAAGTACGGAGATCTTCGGTGTATTCCGAAAGCGTTTGTAGCAAGTCTTGGATAGTTTGTGGATCAATCATGACTAATCGGATTCGTTTCGGAGGTTTTGGGATTTGGCTTGCTGTCTTTTGAGGTAGTAGTGCCATTGTAAGTCACGCAAAGGTTGAGTATCGACATAACGATTGAAAGTGTTAATATAGAATGAGACATACCGATGATGTGGGTCATAGATAACAACGCCGTGACGCACAACTTGGAAAGCGAGCAGCGGCGGGGCGGTGTTCAGCAAGGCGACATCAATTGCATCCCGTTGAAAAATACCGATAAGCTCGGTATTGAGATCTACCACCCGTTGACCGTATTCCACTTGCGGAATCTGATCCGCTAGCAGAACGGCGATGTCGATATCAGATTCAGAGTTTGCGGTGCCTTTCGCCTCCGATCCAAAAAGGTATGCGAGGACAACATCGCTTGCATTAAACAGAGATGTCAACTGTAGCTTGTATTGGTTAATGTTCACAGATTCGTTCCTTTGATATCAGCCATTCTCCAAAAGATATAATAACACATCCGATGGCAAACTGACAAATGAATCAGGTTGTTCGTACACAGTAGATTTGATTGTCAATTTGCACCCTGTTAACCTTCCGTAAGTTATTTTTTACGTTTCACGCATTACGTTTTAAGTGCAAACTTATGAAACTCACAACCTTAGCAACATGCAACCTTACCCAATGGGCACTCGATTTTGAGGGGAATTTGGGGCGGATTATCAAGTCAATTCAGATAGCCAAGGAAAACGGCGCACGCTATCGGCTTGGTCCTGAACTCGAAATACCGGGCTACGGCTGCGAAGACCATTTCTTGGAAGGAGACACCTTTCTCCATTCATGGGAATGCCTTGCCGAAATCCTCAAGGGCGATCTGACAACCGATATTTTATGCGACATCGGGCTGCCGGTCATGCACAAAAATGTCCGGTACAATTGTCGGATCTTCGCGCTAAATGGAAAGATTCTCCTCATCCGTCCCAAGCTGATCCTAGCTGCCGATGGAAACTACCGGGAAACCCGGTGGTTTGCGGCGTGGCAACACCCACGACAACTGGAAGAATACTACCTGCCACGTATGCTCCAAGAGATAACGGGACAGGAAACGGTTCCCTTTGGGGATGCAGCCATCGCCACGCACGATACTGCTCTAGCCGCTGAAACCTGCGAGGAACTTTTCGCGCCGAACAGTCCACATATCTATCTCGGCTTGAACGGAATCGAAATTATCACGAACGGTTCAGGCTCGCATCATGAACTCCGCAAGTTGAATACGCGGGTGGATCTCATCCGTAATGCCACATCGAAAAGTGGCGGCGTCTACCTCTACGCGAATCAGCAGGGGTGCGATGGCGGACGACTCTATTACGATGGGTGCGCGCTCATCGCCATCAATGGGGAGATTGTGGCGCAGGGATCGCAATTTTCGCTGAACGATGTCGAAGTTGTGACAGCGACTGTGAACCTAGAGGATGTGCGCTCGAAACGGGGCGCAATTATCAGTCGAATGGTCCAAGCCAGCCAATCGGATCCCGTGCCTCGAATAAACGCGGATCTTGACTTGACCATCGAAGATTCCTCTCGCTCTCCTTCCGCCCCAATTGATGTAACCTATCATAAACCGGAAGAGGAGATTGCCTACGGTCCGGCGTGTTGGCTATGGGACTACCTGAGACGTTCTGGCGTTGCGGGATATTTCTTGCCAATCTCCGGTGGGGCGGATAGCTCGTCGGTAGCGACCATCGTTGGTTCAATGTGTCAGATGGTCGCACAGGCAGCGCAGGGGGGCAACCAACGGGTCATCCGAGATGCCCGCCGAATTGCGGGGGAAACTGAGGACAGTGCCTACCTCCCGACTGATGCGCGTGAATTTGCCAACCGAGTCTTTTACACCTGCTATATGGCTTCTCGAAATAGCTCAAAAGCGACACGGAATCGCGCCAAGGCATTAACCGACCAGATCGGTTCTTATCACCTGAGCGTGAATATCGATTCGGTCGTTGCCGCGCTCTACTCTCTTTTTGTGGGTATCACAGGGAAAACCCCGAAGTTTAAAGTGGAGGGCGGAACCGAGGAGGAGAATAACGCTTTGCAGAATATTCAGGCACGCATCCGTATGACCCTCGCTTATTTAATGGCGCAACTGTTGCCGTGGGTACGGGGTAAACGTGGCGCGTTGCTGGTTTTGGGCAGTGCCAATGTAGATGAGAGTCTTCGAGGGTATGTGACGAAATACGATTGCAGTAGCGCCGATCTGAACCCAATCGGCGGGATTAGTAAGACAGACCTCCGCCGGTTTTTGCACTGGGCAGCGGAACATCTGGGCTACGATGCCCTCATTGATGTAGTCAAGGCCCCACCGACAGCGGAATTAGAACCGATTACTGAGACCTACACGCAGGAAGATGAGGCGGATATGGGAATGACCTACGAAGAACTCAGTCGCTTCGGCAGGTTGCGAAAGATTGACCGATGCGGTCCCGTAAGCATGTTTGAGAAGCTAGTCCATGAATGGAATTATCTTCCGCCGCAAGAGGTCGCCGAAAAGGTCAAACGCTTCTTTTTCTACTATTCCGTGAACCGTCATAAAATGACAACCCTGACACCATCTTATCACGCCGAGTCCTATTCCCCTGACGATAACCGATTTGATCTCCGACAGTTCCTCTACAATGTTCGGTGGAGTTGGCAGTTTCGCCAGATCGACCGACGTGTTGAAGAGATGAACGACAAGTAGCAGGTCAATCCACCGCTGATGCTGACACCAAGTTTTCAGGGTTAAGCCCGTCCAACTCAGAGAGAACAAATCTGCCATCTTTCCGAATCAACTTCCCATCAAAAGAGATTTCCCCGCCGCCATGTTCAGGTGTTTGAATCATCACCATGTCCCAATGAACGCTTGAGCGAACGCCGTTATCCGCGACCTCATACGCCTGTCCGGGCGTGAAGTGAAACGAACCCGCGATCTTCTCGTCGAACAAAATATCGAGCATCGGGTTGTTGATATATGGATTAAATCCGATGGCAAACTCGCCGATATATCGTGCACCCGGATCTGTATCGAGGATGTCGTTCAGTTTTTCGCTGTTATTTGCGGACGCTTCCACTATCTTACCGTTCTCAAAGCGGAGGCAAATATCGTTAAATACCGTTCCTTGATAGAGCGTCGGTGTATTAAAATGAATAACACCGTTGACAGATTCACAAACAGGGGCGGTAAAGCATTCGCCATCAGGGATATTCCTCTCACCGGTGCAGGGGATTACGGGGATATCTTTGATGCTGAATTTCAGATCTGTTCCTTGTCCAGTAATGTGAACCTCATCCGTCACCTCCATCAGAGTTTGGAGCGGTGAGATTGCCTTTTCCATGTGGTTATAGTCAAGCGTGCACACGTTAAAATAGAAGTCCTCAAACGCTTCGGTGCTCATCTGTGCGCTCTGTGCCATTGATGGTGAGGGCCAACGCAGGACAACCCACTTTGTCTTGGACACGCGAATATCGAAGTGAACGGGGGTCAACCAGTGTTTTTCATAAGCCCGCATCCCCTCGGTAGGCACATCGGACATCTCAGCGATATTTTGGCTGCCACGAATGCCGATATACGCCTGCACCTGCTTCATCCGGTAGCCTTCGTATTCGCCAATCAGTTTTAATCCCTCCTCGTCGGCGTTTCGGAGCAGTTCGCGTTGGATGCGATTCTGCTTAATCTCGACGAGCGGTATGCCACCAGCCGCCCGTACTGTCCGGATTAAAGCGATAATCATCTCTTCTGGAATATCAAACCCTTCAATTAGAACATACTCACCGGGCTGTACCTTGGATGAGTGGGTTGTGAGTACATCTGCAAGTTTATCCAACCGTGAATCGTGCATACAGTCCTCCAAATGCGTAATATAGAAATTATTGGCTCATATAAAAAGAAAGTGCAAAGCACGGGGAGAAACCGAGTTTTTTCTTCAAAACTCGGTTTCTGTTGCACGATTTCTTAACATGAGCGTATAGAAGTTATTTTATTGTAATAATCCAAGTTGCTATCCGTCAAACCCGCTCGGCTTGGATAGCCATATCCAAGCCATAATTATGCACATCCCTCAAATCAAATGCAAGTTTTTTAGACTGGACATCAGCTGAGGTCAATGATAGTATGGCTAAGATACTGATTCATTAAAAATATCTATACAGAAATGGAGGAAATGAAAATGAAAAAGACCGCTGTAATTACAGGTGTTGGTCCTGGACTTGGCGCGTCGCTTGTACGAAAATTCGCATCTGAGGGGTATCAGGTGGGACTACTCGCCCGTTCATCGGGCTACATCCAAACGCTCGCGGCTGAACTAGAAGCGTCAGACACAAAGGCACTCGCACTACCGACTGACATCGGCAATTTCCAAATGGTTGAAACCAGTTTTAACACAATCCGCGAGGAATTGGGAGGGGTTGATGTGCTCATCAACCATGCAGGTAACGCGGCGTGGGGTGAGTTTAATGAACTGACAGCTGAGGCCTTTCATCGTTCGTGGCAGGTCTGTGCATTCGGATCGTTCCTCTGCACTCAACAGGTAGTGCCAGATATGGTCGAAAAGGGGAGCGGTGCGATTCTCTTCACGGGAGCCACATCGGCAATCCGCGGTAGAGCAGGCGCGATTGCTTTCTCCAGTGCGAAGTTCGCGGTGCGAGGGTTGGCATGGGCATTAGCACGGGAAATGGGACCTAAAGGGATTCACGTCGCCCACATCATTATTGACGGCGTTATCGACACACCGAGCGTCCATGAGCGTTACCAGTTGGCGGAAGATGAACCGTTGTTGCTGCCTGACGACATCGCCCAAGCCTACTGGAGTTTGGTTCAACAACCCAAGAGTGCATGGGCGTTCGAGTTGGATCTGCGTCCGCATAACGAGGAGTTTTTCACATAGAATGGGGCGCTAGAGTGATAACTTGGGTTAGATCTCTTCTCTGTTAGCGGTTGGCTTATTGGAACGAGACTCTGGCAGCAAAAATTCCCACACTAAAAATAACAGAGCGAATGCCAGAAAATATTGGAACCGATCCTCATACTGCGTAAACTGTCGTTCCTCGATTTCGCGTTTTTCGATTGCAGCGAGTTCTGCAAACAAACGATTTATCTCAGCTTCGCCCGGCGTTGCTTGATAATAATTCCCGTTTGTCAGTTGTGCAATTTCCCGTAGCAGTGCATCTTCTAGCTTCGTCACGATAGGCGTACCATTCCGATCGTGCTTATACCCCCGGAATTCACCGTTAGACTGACGGAGCGGAATTGGTGTCCCCTGATTCGGCAAACCGACGCCAATACAGTAGATGCGTATTCCTTGATTAGCTGCTGTTTTCGCCGATTCAATTGCCCGCTTTCCGTGGTCTTCACCATCTGTGAAGAAGATCAGGACTTTGTACTTATCTTCCTCTTGGTTGAAACTAGAGGCAGCTATCTCAATGGCTTGACTAATCTCGGTGCCACTTTGGGAGATTGTATCGACACCGAGAGCATCAAGCAAGAGTTTTGCCGCTGCGTAGTCGATGGTCAACGGGCACTGGACAAAGCTATCCCCCGCAAACGCAATCAGTCCCACCCTATCGCCCTCTAATCGGTCAATAAACGAGGAGATAGCGTGCTTTGCCTTGAGCAGCCGATTCGGCTTGATGTCCTCCGCCAGCATACTCGCCGAAATGTCTAACCCAATCATAATATCCAACCCGCTCCGCTTGACCAACTCAAGGGACGTCCCGATTTGCGGACGCGAAAGGGCAAGGACAAGGAACGTGTAGCTGAGAGTCATTAAAATTACTTTTGCCCTCTGCCTCCCGAAGTGGACGGATTCTGTCAGCCTTTGAAAAAAATGATGGCTGCTGAAGCGTTGGTATGCCTTCCGTTTTTGCCGAAATGCGTAGATGTAGAGTAAGATAAAGGCGGGCGTAACCCATAGCAGATATAGGAAGTGCGGGTGTCCAAAACGTATCCAGTCCATACCACTCGGTTATTCCCCAGGTTGCAAATCAATTTCTACGATTTGGGAGATTGTGTATCCCGTTATCTCTACTGTCTCCGTCCGATCGGTATACCCCTGTTTCTTCACCGTAACCTGATATGTGTTGGGAGCTAGATTGAATAGCGTTGCTTTAAGGTGTGTGTCAGAAATTGTCGCTTTTTGCTGGTCGTTCAGGTAGACTTCTGCTCCACTAACGTTGGAATGAATAATGAGATTGACTTTAGCTATGCGCGGCCCTTGTCCACTCGGTCGTGGAGGAGATTTGTCTTTTAGTGTGGAGCTGATTATAATCGCTACGATCATGATCAGCAAACCGACACCGAGAATAATCCAAGGTAGGAATCCTTGAAGGGGTTTATCGCTTTTAGTAGGTTGGTTTTGTTGTTGCACAATCGACACCCTCTCTGTTTTGGCATTATCCCATTATATCAGATTCGGCTAACCGTGTCTACATCTAAAGCGCAGATCTTTAGGGTCATTTAGTTTTACTGTAGGAGGGATCTCCGAATCCCGACATCTCAATGTAGGCGTGATCTCCCGGTCGCGCCTTTTCAAACAAAATGGTAAAAAAGCCGAAAACTGAATAGCCCTACGCAGATCTTACGTATAGTTGGTAGAGGAGATGCTCACCCCGCAAAAAGAGGCTTGCCTTTTGGGAGCGAATGAGTTATATTTACACACACAACTTGACGGGCTAAAGACGGTGCTATAGATTTGAGAGGGCACACTATCAAGATGTCTCCGTACAGCACGTGGGAATGAGTGGAAATTGGGGGTGAGGTAAGATGGCAAAACAACAGCCAGAAGAGGTAGTAACGCTCAAACGGACTCTCACCGCACGAACCCAAGAAGGCTTCCTGTACGAAGAACTGTCCGACAAAGAGGATTGGGTTCATTGCTACGCATGTGGCCACAACTGCAAAATCCCGCCGGGTAGGGACGGTATCTGTCGCGTGAGGTTTAATGAAGGGGGCAAACTCTATGTTCCATGGGGATATGTAGGTGCGTTGCAACTCGATCCTATTGAGAAAAAGCCGTTTTTCCACGCATTTCCCGGTGCCTTGGCGATGAGTTTCGGGATGTTGGGTTGCGACTATCATTGTGCTTACTGTCAAAACTGGATTACCTCACAAGCACTTCGGGACAAGAACGCAGGGGCACCGCTGAAAGATATTTCACCCGAAGAGTTTATCTCGCTTGCACGGCGTTACAACGCTCAAGTTGTCACGAGCACGTACAATGAACCGCTGATTACGAGCGAATGGGCGATTGATATTTTCAAGGAGGCGAGAAAGCATGGACTTGTCACCTCCTATGTGTCCAACGGAAATGCCACACCCGAAGTTCTTGATGCCCTCGGTCCGTGGGTTGATTTATACAAAGTAGACCTCAAGGACTTCAATGACAGAAATTACCGCAAATTCGGCGGTGTGCTAAAGCATGTCCTCGACACAATTGAGATGTTATATGAACGTAATTTCTGGGGCGAGATTGTCACACTTATCGTTCCGGGTTTCAACGATTCCGATGAAGTGCTAAAAGAGATTGCTAGTTTTCTTGTGTCTATTTCGCCGGATATCCCGTGGCATGTGACGGCGTTCCATCAAGATTATAAACTGACTGAGCCGGATAATACCTCTGTCTCGGCGCTGATTCATGCGGCGGAGATCGGTTACGACGCCGGCCTACACTATGTATACGCCGGCAACCGTCCCGGCTATGTCGGACGCTACGAAAACACCTACTGCCCCGGTTGCGGCGAACTCCTCATTGAGCGATGGGGGTTTAGGGTACTGAAGCACCGGGTGAAAGATGGCAGCTGTCCGAAATGTAAAACGGAGATTGCTGGCGTTTGGGATGAAAAAGGATTAGAGGCACTGCGAGTTGCGAAAAGCATAGGGTAGAGTCGGAGGCGTTCAGCGTTTGACATCCATTAGAAACAATACTGAAGGGAAAACATCGTATGGAACGTGCTCAACAACTGCTCACCGGGACATTTGGCTTCGAGCAATTTCTGCCGGGGCAAGCGGAAGTCATCGAACATCTGCTTGCTGGACGTTCAACCTTGGCGATCTTTCCGACAGGTGGAGGGAAATCGCTCTGTTACCAATTGCCAGCACTCACTTTCGACGGCGTAACAATTGTCATTTCGCCGTTGATCGCGCTGATGAAAGATCAGATCGATGTTCTCAAAAGTCGTGGTGTTGCAGCCGAGCGGCTCGATTCAACCTTGTCGGCCGATGAGGATCGGTCTGTCATGTTAGCCCTGCGGTCTGGAGAATTGCGTCTCCTGTATGTGGCACCAGAGCGATTTAATAATGAACGCTTTTTGCAGGCAATTATGCACACGAAGGTATCAATGTTTGCAGTTGATGAGGCACACTGCATCTCGGAGTGGGGGCATAACTTTCGGCCGGATTACCTGAAACTTGCTCGTTTTGCGCGGGCATGCCGTGCAGAGCGGTTGTTTGCATTAACAGCGACGGCTGCTCCCAAGGTGGCAGAAGACATCTGCGAAGGATTCAGTATATCCAGCGGATGCGTAGTTCGGACCGATTTTTACCGAAAGAATCTCACAGTGTTGACAACGCCTACCACCGCTGGCGACCGCGATAGGGCTTTGCTAGGAAGACTGAAGGAGCATCCCACGGGGCCCACAATCGTCTATGTCACACTACAAAAAACTGCCGAGCAAGTAGCAACTTATCTCGCCTCGGTGGGGCTGCCGGCACGAGCCTACCATGCTGGGATGAAAGATGAGCAGCGGGCCGAAGTACAAGATTGGTTCATGGATTCAGATGATGGAATCGTGGTGGCGACCATTGCTTTCGGCATGGGAATTGACAAGTCAAACATCCGTTACATCTACCACTATAACCTACCGAAGAGTCTTGAGAATTTTTCGCAGGAGATTGGACGTGCCGGGCGCGATGGGGAGAGTTCAACCTGTGAAATGTTTGTGTGTCTAGATGATGTTTGTACACTTGAAAACTTTGCCTACGGGGACACCCCAAGCCAAAATGCAATCCGGGATTTAGTCAAGGAGGTTTTTTCTTTTTCCGGACAGTTCGATCTTAGTCTTTATGAATTATCAAGATCGCACGACATCCGTCAATTAGTGGTACGAACACTGTTAGTACAAATGGAACTCAACGGTTTTCTGCAGGAGCTGACTCCATTCTACAGCCGTTACCAATTTCAACCAATTGCCACATCGTCCGAAATTTTATCAAGGTTTGAAGGTGAGCGTCGCCAATTCCTGATGGCAGTTTTCAAACAAGCCCACAAAGCCAAGACTTGGTTTCACATCAATCTCAATGAAGCAGCGGAAGCAATTGATTGTCCCCGAGATCGAATCGTGCGGGCGTTGGACTACCTCAGTGAGCAAGGGTTGTTGGAAGTAAAAGTCGAAGGGGTTCGCAATCGTTTTTCAGTCCTTCAGCACTCTGACGACCTCGACCGGCTCACCGACACGCTGTTTCAAAACGTACTTGAACTTGAGAGACGTGAGATTGAACGGATTGGACAAGTTATTGATTTAGGATCGTACGATGGGTGTCAAGTAGCACACCTAGCTGCCCATTTCGGTGAGAAACTTCCCAGCCCTTGTGGGCATTGTACTTGGTGTTTGAATGGTCATCAACCCGTGAAACTTTTGCCCCCGGAATCGCGAACAGTCAATGAAGAACTTTGGAAGCAACTACTTGATGCCTGGCAAAAACAGGAGGAGCCGATTGACGATGCTCGTTCGTTCACCCGGTTCGCATGCGGCATTACTTCTCCACGATTAACGCGAACCGGTCTATCGAAACATCCGCTTTTTGGTTGCCTTGCCCACGTCCGGTTTGAGGAGGTACATAGACGGGCCCAAACAGCAGCATAAAATTCAAGCCTGTAAGCTAGATCAGGATTTCACCGCACAAAAAATTGGAGCTGATACATTGATAACAAAGACTTTCCCGAAACGAACGCTTCTCGCAGCACTTTCGATTGCCGTGGCAGGCAGCTTTCTGTTGTGTGGGTACGAATTCATTCGGGCGGTATCAACTTCCCTGTTCATTGAGGCGTACGGCGCTAAAAATCTGCCTCGTGCGATGGTAGCGGTGCCGCCGAGCGTCTTTTTGCTGCTCTATCTCTACGGCAGGCTGTTGTCGTGGTTGGGTGCGAAACGCGCATTGTTGTTGACATCAATTTTATCTGCGGGGTTGATTGCAAGCTGCTACAATCTGATTCTGATGGGCTACTCTATCGCGACAGCGATAATCTACGTTTTTCGTGAAGCATACATTGTCATAGTCATTGAACAGTATTGGTCACTTGTCAATAGTACATTAACCCCTAAGCAGGCGCGTTGGATCAATGGTCCCTTTTGCGCGATTGCGACAATCGGTTCAGTTACCGGCGGTTCACTCGTTGCACATCTTGCACCGACTCTGGGTTCTGAAGTGTTACTGCTATTTGCTGCGGGTTCATTACTACCCGCGGCACTGTTTGCGATGTTCGCTTACCATTATGCAAAAGAACCACAACCCACACTCATAGAGGAAGGTGGACAACAGGGACATACAGGGTTGAAGGTGCTTGCGCGTTCCCGTTATCTGGTTTTCCTATTTCTGCTTATCCTGACAACCCAGGTGGTTTCGACGGTATTAGATCTACGATTCAATGGATTAGTCGAAACTGAGATTACTGACAAAGATATGCGAACCGCCTTCTACGGAAGGTTTTATGGGCAGTGGCTCGGTATCTCCGCGTTTGTCCTGCAGCTTTGTGCGGGTATTGTGTTGCGATTTATACCGATTCGTATCCTACATCCGTGTATTCCGCTGGTTCATCTGATTGCGGGTGCAGCCCTGACGATAGCGCCTTCGCTGCGGAGTGGTGCAACCGCATTCTTGCTGTTCAAGGCATTGGACTACTCACTTTTTCGAGCCGCAAAAGAGATCCTTTATATCCCTTTGTCGTTCGATGCTCGCTATCGGGCGAAACAGGTTATCGACTCGTTCGGTTACCGATTTGCTAAAGGCGGTAGCGCCGGCGTGATTACCGTAATCGGCTTTGCCATGGCAATTCCGGGTGCCGCTTTTTCTATCACCTCAATGGTGATGGCAATCCTCTGGTCAGGAATTGTATTGAACTTGACAAAACAGTACCAGAATATAGAGACACACAACGATGGAACGGTAGAAAAAAACAACTAAAAACAACAAATCCATCGGCTCATTCGTCCATCCCATTGTCGGAACGATTGCCCCCTTGGACCTATGTTTAACGAGAGAATTTTAACGCAAAGGCACAAAGAAAAACTTTTTAATAATTTCTTCTCGGCGTCCTAGCGTCATTGCGTTGAAGATGTTTCATACTAAGAACCTGTTTTAAAACTAAAAATGTCTTCAAGAGTTAATGTTTACGTTTACTCATTGGAAACATCAATCCCTTCCAATGAAAGGCATAAACATGACTCCAACCACCTATCCCACGGATTTGACCGATGCCCAGTGGGACAAATTGTTACCCTATCTTCCACCTCCGTCACCGGTGGGTAGACCTCTCAAGTGGGAGATGCGCGCAATCATCAACGCTATTTTTTACATAGTCAAGTCAGGGTGTCAATGGCGAATGCTACCCCATCAGATGCCACCGTGGCAAACAGTCTATTCCCATTTCAGAAAATGGAAAATTGATGGCACATGGCTTATGATTCATCAATCACTTCACGAACAAACTCGCTGTGATATTGGCAAAGCACCTTCACCGACAGTAGCTATCATTGATAGCCAATCGGTCAAGACTACCGAACTGGCAGATAGTAGGGGCTTTGATGCACATAAGAAAGTCAAAGGACGTAAACGCCATATAGTCACCGATACAATTGGCATTCCATTGCGGGTGAAGGTTACTGATGCAAATATCAGTGATAACCAAGTCGCAATAGAGTTATTAACGGAAATCTTTAGTTGGCACATAACCATTCAGTTAGTCTGTGCTGATGCTGGCTATCGCGGCGACTTAGGCGACTGGTTATATGCAACGCATCAGTGTCAATTGGACATCACCACTCCTGTGGGTCAATCGGGATTTGTGGTTGTTCCCTTTCGATGGATTGTGGAGCGCACTTTTTCTTGGTTCGGTTGGTTTCGCCGATTGACTTTGGACTATGAACGCACTGCTGAAACCGCTGAGGCAATGGTGTACATTGCTTCCATTTACTTGATGCAAAACCGTATCAAATGACTTTTAAAACAGGCTCTAAGGAGATTCATGAATGGCTATCGTTGATACACACGCACACATCTATTCTGAAGACACCGAAACGTACCCGCAAAGCCCTGAACCCTATCTACCACCGCCCGGTCGGGGAACAATAGCAGATCTGAAAAACGAGGTGACGGCAAACAGTATTGATCGTGTTGTCGTCGTTCAAACCTTCACTGTTTACCAACACGATAACCGACTCACGATTGATACTGTACGGGACAATCAAGAATGGACAACCGGCGTTTTGAACCTCGACCCCTTTGACGATGGATCGGTAGGTCTGATGGAGGAGGCGTATGCAATAGGTGTCCGCGGAAATCGCGTCTCCGTTGGCTGGTCAACGGACGATTCCGTTCTTCCTGAACATAGGCGGCTATGGGAAGCAGCACAACCGCTAGATGTGGTGCTCTGTGCCTTGCTTAATACGCCTAATTGTCGCTCATTGGCAGGATTGCTTGAAGCGTATCCTGATGTTCCTGTTGTGCTGGATCACTGTGCCAATTTGAGTGCTGCTGATTTCCCAAATTCTGACAATCTGGAAACGGTTCTGGGGCTTGCGGAATTTGAGAATCTATATGCCAAGCTGTCATTTATTGTCACTGGATCCGAAGAGGAATTTCCCTGCAGCGATATGTTTGACGGAGTCCGACAGATTATTGACGCTTACACGCCGGAAAGATGTATATGGGGAAGCGATTTCCCGACATCGCTCTGGATTCCCAAGGTGACATATCAACAGCATCTCGCAATTTTTCAGGAATATTTGGGCCTATCCGAGGCGGAAAAGGCTGCCATCTTGGGCGAAACTGCGATGAATCTCTGGTTTGCGTGACCCTGTCTTCGACGGTTTTGAACGACGAAAAAATAATTCAACAAAGGTTGTAAAGCAATGAATCCGAAAATTCCAACTAAAACACAATTACCACTATACAAGGCATCGCCAACGTTGGAGCCTATCAATATCACACAACAAGCACAGGCGGATCGGCGGGTGTATATCGAAACCTACGGTTGTCAGATGAATGTGAGTGATAGCGAATTGATGTCGGGCATCCTAACTCAAAACGGCTACGAAATGGTGGGCAGACTCGAAGATGCCAACGTTGTGCTTCTCAATACCTGCGCCATCCGTGAAAATGCCGAGGAGAAGGTACGCAATCGTCTCGTCCATTTGCATCATCGAAAACGGAGGCAGTCGGATCTGGTTCTCGGCGTGTGTGGTTGCATGGCACAGCACATGAAGACAAAACTGATCGATGCCGCACCGTATGTGGATTTCGTATTGGGACCCGACGCCTACCGGAATCTACCGATGGCAATTAACTCGGTGACGACAGGAGACCCTTTCCTCGGCTTAAAGCTAGACAAGGACGAAGATTATGCGGACATCGCCCCCATTCGGAAGGATGGCGTCCGGGCATGGCTGACCATCCAACGTGGCTGCGACAAGATGTGTACCTTCTGCATCGTGCCGTTTGTACGTGGACGTGAGCGCAGCATCCCGATGCACCTACTGATTGACGATGTGAAACGGCTTGTTGATGAAGGGTTCAAAGAGGTTGTCCTCCTCGGTCAGACGGTAAACTCTTATGACGATGGAACGCATAATTTTGGAGACCTCCTGCTTGGGATGAGCGAAGTTGAAGGCATAGAACGGATACGCTTCACTTCACCACATCCGAGTGATGCAACCGATTCCCTAATTGAGGCGATGGCGAGCTGCGATAAGGTCTGTAATTACATTCATCTGCCGTTGCAATCGGGTTCGACAAAGGTGCTGGAATCAATGCGACGCACGTACACAGCGGAGGCGTATCGAGAACTTGTCGCCAAAATGCGGAAGCGCCTCCCAAACCTCTCGATTTCCACAGACGTAATTGTCGGCTTCTGTGGCGAAACAGAGGCTGACTTTATGGAAACGTACAACCTGATGGCTGAAATTCGATACGACTCAGCGTTCATGTTCAAATATTCGTCCCGTGACGGCACACTTGCGCACAAAACGCTTGACGACGATGTGAGCGAGGAGGAGAAGGGACGCCGTTTGAAGGAGATTATTGCGTTGCAAGAGGGCATCTCCCACGAAATCAATCGGGGATTGATTGGTGAAACCGTCGAAGTTTTGGTCGAAGGGGAATCGCGGCGGGATCCGGACAGATACCAAGGAAAGACCGACGGCTTCAAAACAACCGTGTTTCCGAAAGAGAATTCGGAGGTTGGTGAGCTCGTGCGTGTGAAAGTCGAATCTGTGACGGCACATACACTGATTGGATCGATGGTCGCTGCGCCACAATGAAGTAAATTGTAACGGATTATGTCACTGAGGATGAACTGAATGACTAAGCCGAACCTGTTGCTGGTTAGCGCAACAGAACTTGAATCTGGTGCTATCCAAAGTGCTCTCGGAAATGCCACGACCACCCAGCACGCCGGCAAAACGGTGATTGTTGGGAATTTGTGCGGCTGGCGATGCACGCTGCTTCATACTGGTATTGGTAGTGTCAACACAACGCATGCGCTGACCTGTCAACTTGAGAGACAAACCCCTGACTTAGTTCTCCAATTTGGGATCGGCGGTGCTTATGTGCCGACAGGTTTGCCGATCCGATCCGTGGTGCTAGCGACGGAGGAGATTTACGGCGATGTCGGTGTATTAACGCCCGACGGATGGAAACCAGCGGACGAGATTGGCATCCCCTTGGTGCACGGCGACCCGCCTCACTTCAATCGTTTCCCGCTGGATTCGGGACTCGTTTCAACGGCTGCTGAGATTTGCGGGGTGCGATGTGGTCCATTTGTAACCGTTTCGCAGTGCAGCGGTGTTCAGGCGGTCGGGGATGCCCTCCATGCTCGCTTCGATGCGTTATGTGAAAGTATGGAAGGTGCTGCGGCTGCCCATATCTGTACGTTATACGATGTGCCTTTTCTGGAGGTGCGCGGTATCAGCAATCTGGTCGAAGATCGCCAGCCCGCCCGGTGGGATATTCCGGGCGCAGCGGATGCCGCACAATCCGCTCTCATAAAAATAATCAGCAATAGAAAAATACGTTGTAATGTGTAAGGAGCCCCTTTACCCATTACGAATTAGACATTACGAATCATGACAAAGGTTAGAATCAAATCCCGATCTGAAATCGAAGCGATGCGACGCAGTGGTAAAGCTGCATCAACCATATTGCAGCGAATCGGAGAGGCAGTTAAATCCGGCGTTTCGACTTACGAATTAGATCAGATCTCACGTCAAACCATCAAAGAGTTAGGTGGAATCTCATCATTCCTCGGCTACCAGTTTCCGGGACATGAGCCCTATCCGGCGACAATCTGCGTATCACTCAATGAGCAGATTGTGCACGGCATTCCGAGCAAAGATGTCCTACTTAATGAAGGAGATATCGTTGGGATTGATACAGCAATCTTTTTGGAGGGCTACCACGGCGATAACGCGTTCACCTTTTCTGTTGGAGAGATTGCACCCGAAGCCCAAAAACTGCTTGATGCTACAAGGGCGTCCCTCTATAAAGCCATTGAGGCTGCAAAGGTTGGGAACCGACTCGGTGATGTCTGTTTTGCGCTGCAAGATGGCGCCGAATCGCACGGATTCGCTGTGGTGCGGGATTTCTCCGGTCACGGAATTGGGAGGCAGCTTCACGAAGAACCCCAAGTGCCCACTTATGGTGATGCGGGCAGGGGTGTACGACTGATGGCTGGCATGACACTTGCCATTGAGGCGATGGTCAACGTGGGCAACTCCGAAGCGCGTGTGCTTGACGATGGCTGGACTGCCGTCACTACAGATCGCAGCCTCTCCGCGCTTTTCGAGCATACCGTTGTTATCCTTTCTGATGGGCCGGAGATTCTGACCGATAACAGTGAACTTTGGGGCGAATAAAAGTTAAGAAAGAGGAGATTCTGAACAATGACAATTGCTAACGTCCATGCGCGAGAAATTCTGGACTCGCGTGGCAACCCAACTGTAGAGGTTGACGTGGAATTGGAGTGCGGTGCTTTGGGCAGAGCCGCCGTTCCCTCTGGCGCATCGACAGGCGAGCATGAAGCGGTCGAACTTCGAGATGCCGATGCGATGCGGTATCTTGGCAAGGGGGTACGGAAAGCAGTTGAAAACGTCAACACGATTATCGCCGATGCACTGAAAGGAGCGGATCCCTTCGCGCAGGAGGCGATAGATCAAACGATGCTCACGCTTGATGGCACACCGAATAAAGGGAATCTCGGTGCAAACGCAATCTTGGGGGTTTCACTTGCAGTTGCCAAGGCCGCTGCTGCAGAAGCCGGACTGCCACTCTATCAATACATCGGCGGTGCGAACGCAAAAGAGCTGCCGTTACCCATGATGAATGTCCTAAACGGTGGTTCGCACGCGGACAATAACGTAGATCTCCAAGAATTCATGATTATGCCGATCGGTGCCGATACCTTCACCGAAGCCTTGCGTATAGGAACGGAAATATTTCATAATCTTAAAGCTGTTCTACAGGATCGGAATTATAATACCGCTGTCGGTGATGAGGGCGGTTTTGCCCCAGATCTACGATCGAACGAGGAAGCGTTACAGGTACTTATTGAGGGAATTGAACGGGCGAAATATATCCCCGGCGATGAGGTGCTATTGGCACTCGATCCCGCCTCCAGTGAGTTTTACAAAGATGGAGTTTATCGACTCGCAGCGGAGGCGAAACCGGACAAATCTCCCGAAGAGATGGTTGATTTCTACGCTAAATTGGTTGACAAATATCCAATTATCTCGATTGAGGACGGCATGGCAGAGGACGATTGGGAAGGATGGAAGTTACTCACAGAAGCTACCGGTGAGAAGGTGCAGCTTGTTGGAGATGATCTTTTTGTCACAAACACCGGTCGGTTGCAGCAGGGAATTGACCGAGGCATCGGAAATTCCATTCTCATCAAGGTCAACCAGATCGGAACGCTGACCGAAACACTTGATGCTATCGAACTTGCCAAGCGATTTAACTACACGGCGGTCGTCTCGCACAGATCAGGTGAGACGGAAGATACAACCATTGCGGACATCGTTGTCGGCGTAAACGCGGGACAAATCAAAACCGGCTCGCTCTGCCGCACCGACCGAATCTGTAAATATAATCAATTGCTACGGATTGAAGAGCAGCTTGGCAGCCGCGCCCAGTTCAATGGGAAACAGGTGTTCTACAACCTCCAGAACAGCCGGCGAAAAGGGTAAACTCCAACCGGCAGCAGCAGAAGGGAGTTCGTCAGCGTGGGGAAAATACTCTGGGTCGGATTCGGAGGCTTCCTTGGCTCAATCAGCAGATACCTTTTAAGCGAGTATGTTCAATATCTGATGAAAGGCAGAGTATTTCCTTACGGGACCTTGGTAGTTAATCTGATCGGTTGCTTGGTCATCGGATTCCTTTCCCAGTGGGTTGGAACGCGTGGACTGTTAAGCCCAGAAATTCGCTTATTTGTTTTTGTGGGACTATTAGGCGGATTCACAACCTTCTCAACATTTGGCAACGAAACCATGAATCTGTGGCAAGCTGGCGATAGTGCCGCTGCCTTTACCAACGTCCTTGTGCATGTGGGACTCGGCTTGGGTGCCGCTTGGCTGGGGCATATAGTTGCCTACGGGATTTGGAAATGAAGGTTTGATACTTCCACACGGCACGGATTCTTTTGCCCTACGTTTTGCACTTAAAAAACCAAGCGAACCCAAAACGATTTTGATCCGTTTTATATAGGTCACAACTTAGATTACTCAATAACAGAAAGAGAGAACTATATGGCGCAGGAAAAATTCCGGGTTGGATTGACCCCCGGATTCCTTGGAGAGGATGGCAAAGTCCGATTCAAGGATGTTGGGTTAGATCTCCTAGACAATGAACCGCACATCGAATATACATTTATTGCTACCGAGCGTCCTTATGTACCACCAGATGAGATAGGCGGGTTGGATGCCTTCATCGCCCTTGGGGGAAAGTACCCCCGTGAGACATTTGAGGCGGTGGATCGATTAACTCTAATCGCGAGGCACGGGGTCGGTTACGACAACGTCGATCTCCAAGCAGCAACCGAAGCGGATGTGATGATTGCCATCGCACCGAGCGGCGTGCGCCGCCCCGTGGCGGAAGGTATTATTGGACTGATGTTCGCGCTCTCGAAGAACTTTTTCGCGTATGACCGCGCAACGCGCGCTGGGACTTGGCGAGAAGGGTTGGAAACCGGCGTTGATCTCATCGGGCGTACACTGGGATCGGTCGGGCTTGGAAACATTGGCACCGAAGTGTTTCGCTTGCTGCAGCCGTTCGGCATGCGATTCCTGACGTTTGATCCGTATGTTTCGCCGGAGGTCGCGAAATCCCTGAATGTGGAGGTGGTTGATCTGCCCACCGTGATGCGCGAATCCGATTACGTGTGTGTCACCTGTCCGCTGACCGATGAGACGCGCGGATTGATCGGCGAAAAAGAGTTCGCACTCATGAAACCGACAGCGTTTTTTATCAACACCGCCCGCGGTCCTATCGTTGATCAACGCGTCCTGACCCAAGTTTTGAAGGAAAAGCGTATCCGAGCCGCAGGTATTGATGTGTTTGAAGAAGAACCGGTGGATCCGAATGAACCATTATTAAAATTAGATAACGTGGTTGTATCCCCTCACGCTATCGCTTTGACGGAGGAGTGCTACCGGGACATCGGTAGACTGAACTGTCAAAAGGCGATTCAGGTATCACGGGGCGAGATTCCGGATAATGTGGTGAATCGAGAGGTTCTTGAGAAGAAGTCGTTTCAGGAGAAGCTAGCGAGATATCGGGAAGGAGCGTAGTATGGGCAAGCAGGGCTTGAATAGAGAAGCGTGCCGCAACGTCTTAGTGGTTGCTATTACCCCGCGGCGGGAAGATCGGGGGGTGGATTTGGAAGGCGTACGAAAAAACGTCCGTTACCTTATCCAGCACGGTGTAGATTTCATCATGCCGGAGTGCGGCACCGGCATGGTCTACGATGCCAGTCTGGAAGAGTACGAAGCCGTAGTTGGCACATACCTCGACGAAGCCGGGGAGGCGGCGTATATCGTGCCGGGTATCGGTCCGGGATTCGGAAGATCCTTGGAAATGGGACATATCGCCCGATCTCTAGGTGTTGCTGGGGTGATGATTATGCCGGTGGTTGGTCCCGCTTCCGCCAATGGCGTTTACAACGGATTCAGGGAAATCGCAAAAGTGGTCCAGTTGCCCACAGTCCTTTATCAACGACGACTGGATATTATGCCGGTGGACGACGTAGTCAGCCTCTGTGAACTGGACGAGGTGGTCGGTCTAAAGTATGCGGTAGAGGATTTAGACGCCTTTGACCGGATTGTAGAGCGGGTGGGGGATCGTGCAGCGATGGTCTGTGGCATGGCAGAGGATCCCTGCATCGACTATATGGCGCACGGCGCGGTAGGTTTCAGTTCGGGCATGGCGAATTTCGTACCGCGAATGAGCCTAACGCTGCATCAAAAGTTCACAGCCGGCGAGAGGACAGAAGCGGAACGCCTCCGCGCGTTGATGGTGCCGTTTGAGGATTTTCGTGGCGAGAATGGTGCACGATACAGCGGTTCTGCGTTACACGCTGCCACGGATTACGCGGGGTTATCCGGTGGTCCGGTTATTCCTTTTGCTGAAGATGTGGGGCCACAGGATCTGCCACGGGTCCATGCTATGATGGATGTGTTGATGAAGGAAGAAACAGCATTGCGTGTAAAGTAGGGAACGCAGATCTGCGTTCCTTACGAAAGGGGGAGTTTTTTAATGATTGTTGATACCCACGTCCATGTTTGGGAGATTGATCCACCTAAATACCCTGTCGGACCGACCGCCCCCACTTGGAATTCCTATCCGGATGAGCCGGGCACCGCTGACGAGCTGTTGGCAGAAATGGATGTGCACGGGGTGGACTGGACAGTGCTGGTGCAGACCAGTTGGTCCACTTGGGATAACGGCTACATCGCAGATTCCGTAGAACGCTTCCCAAAACGCTTCATCGGGCACGGATTGATTGATCCGCAGGACCCGAACAACGCAGAACAGGTACGCTATTGGATAAATGAGCGGGGATTGGCTGGGTTTCGCCTTCATCCAATGTATTATCCAGATGAGAAGATTCTGTTGACCCGTCAGAATGAACCGATGTGGGAGGAGATCGTTTCGTTGGACGCGGTGATTCAATTTCATCTGCGGGCGGAATTTGCGGATCAGGTAGCGGTGATTGCAGATCGATACCCTTCCCTGAAACTAATTCTTGACCACATGGGCTATCCTCAAGTTGATGCAACAGAAGCCGAATTTCAGCCGATCGTTGATCTTGCCCGGTACGACAATATGTATTTGAAGTTGTCAGATGTTGCCGGTCGCTCCAGTCAAGATTTCCCTTATAGGGACGTGCAGCCGTTCATCGAGAAACTGGTAGATGCCTTTGGAGCCGATCGGATGGTGTGGGGAACGGGATATCCTGGGCATCACCGCGCTAAACATAATTGGCCCACCTTGGATCAGGAACTGCGTCTTGTCCGAGAAGGTATTCCTTTCCTGACAGATACCCAGCGTGAACGCATTTTAGGCGGCACAGCAGCGCAGATTTGGGGGCTGAAATAGCATTACACACAGAGAAACCGAGTTTTTCCGAAAAACTCGGTTTCTATTGCACTATTTCTTAACATGAGCGAAAATAGTTTTCACGTTTCACTCCCGTTTTATACTCAATAATCAGGAGCCTCCCATGAATAAAGACAACTCTCCGGATGTCATTGGAATTGGCACATGCACCGCGGATATGCTCTTTGTCGTTCCCCAAGTGCCGGCGTATGGGCGATCGTGGCGTGCTTCTCAATACCTGCGCCAAGCCGGTGGTCCCGTCTCAACAGCACTCGTCACTCTTGCTCGGTTGGGTGTTTCTGCCCGCTTTGTGGGAAGAGCCGGTGATGATCCCGAAGGTGTGTTCATCCGCGAGGAATTTCAGAAGGAAGGTGTAGACGTCAGTCGGTTTATGCTTGAACCGAACGTCTTCTCCCGCGCTGTTCTGGTTCTCGTTGATCAGGAGACGGGTGAGCGTTGCTTCACCTCCCGTCGGGAGACCAATACCCCTTTGGCTGTATCAGATCTGGATCGCCAAGAGATTACATCTGCCAAAGTCCTGCACTTAGACGATGCTGATGACGCCTCTGTCCAAGCGGCAAAATGGGCGAAAGCGGCGGGGGTGACTGTGGTGTTGGACGGCACATGGCACAGCGAAGTGCTTGTGGAGCGATTGCTGCCGTTGGTCGATATTCCTATCGTATCGGAGGCTTTTGCACAAGGGTGGATGCCCGATGCGCCGCCTGAAGCAATCGTGGATGGACTTTACGATTTTGGCGCACGTATCGCCGTTGTGACGCTTGGCGAGCGGGGCTGCGTAGCGAAATGGGAAGAAGGACTCCTCACGCTTCCCGCCTTCCCCGTTGACGTGGTGGATACCACCGGTGCGGGGGATGCGTTCCACGGTGGGTTTATTTATGGTGTCCTACAGGACTGGAGTGCTCCGGAGATAGTCCGGTTTGCTTCGGCTGTCGCTTCGATTAACTGTCGTCAACTAGGCGGACGCACCGGCTTGCCAACAGTAGAAGCGGTTCATCAATTTTTGGAAGATTTTCCTGCGACAAATAATCAATGAATTAATTTTAGGGCTTACGCACTTCAGTAGGGAACAACGATCATTGTTCCCTACGAACTTTGTGATGATGCTTCTATTGTAGTTGCCCGATTCATCGGGCGTTGAGAAGGGTGTCTAGCGGCGATAAATCGCCGAACTACAAGGGGTTGAACCCCCAGCTGCGTACCTCCTATAATTTGTGAAAGCCTGCCCGTTGAAGAAGTCGCTCGACTTTTCAAGGGGATCACAGAATATATTTGCTGATATCCTCGTCCTTCACAATCTCGGATAGCTGATCGGTGACATAATCGGCGTTGATTGTGATTGACTTCTCCTCCAAGTCCGGCGCGTTAAAGGAGAGTTCGTCAAAGAGCTTCTCCATGATGGTGTGGAGGCGACGTGCCCCGATATCTTCCACCGATTCATTCACCTGAAAAGCTAAGGCAGCGATTTGATCTATCGCATCTGCGGTGATGGTCACGTCGATCCCTTCCGTTTTCAACATCGCGATATACTGCTTCTCTAGCGCGTTCTTCGGTTCGGTAAGGATGCGTTTGAAATCCGCCTCGTTCAGGCTTCTCAATTCAACGCGAATTGGGAAGCGCCCCTGCAACTCTGGAATAAGGTCAGATGGCTTGGAGACGTGGAATGCTCCGGAGGCGATAAACAGGATGTGATCGGTGCGAACCATGCCGTGCTTTGTCATTACCGTACTTCCTTCGATAATCGGTAAGATGTCGCGTTGGACTCCCTCCCGCGAGACATCGGGACCTGACTTCGATTCACGCCCCGCGATCTTATCGATTTCATCCAGAAAGACGATGCCTGAGTTTTCCACACGCGCAACGGCTTCGCCGATGACATTGTCCATATCGATTAGCTTCTCTGCCTCCTCTTGTGCGAGAATCTGACGCGCTTCGGAGATAGGGACGCGGCGCTTCTTCTCCTGTTTGGGCAGAATGCTCCCAAACATATCCTTTAGGTTGATATCCATCTCCTCAATACCGCTTGGAGAGAAGATTTCAACGAATGGAACTGTTCGATTGCTTACATTAATTTCGATAGGCTTGTCTTCTAGTTTGCCATCTCTCAGTCGTTGACGGAACTTTTCGCGTGTCCGTTGGTATCTTTCCTGCTCCTGCTCGCTGATTTCCAACTGTTCGGTTGGATCAAACTGCTGCACTGCTAATGCCAATCGTTCCTCGTCGCTCATGTCCCCCGCAGCCTCATCGCCAATCTCAACGTTTTTTTCAACAGGCTCAGGGCTCATCTTCGACCGCGGCGGCGGTATCAGGAAATCCAAGAGACGTTCTTCGGTGAGCTCAAGTGCTTTTTCCTTAACCATCTCCGCTTGTTCAGATTTCACCATATTGACCGCAAGGTCTGAAAGATCCCGAATCATCGATTCTACATCGCGCCCAACATAGCCGACCTCGGTATATTTTGAGGCTTCTACTTTAATAAATGGAGCTTCCACCAAACGCGCCAACCGTCTCGCAATTTCGGTCTTTCCAACCCCTGTTGTGCCGATCATGATAATGTTTTTAGGTGCGACTTCGTCCCGCATGTCGTCTTCGAGCATCTGCCGACGGGCCCGGTTGCGGAGCGCAACAGCGACCGAACGTTTCGCCTCCGCTTGACCAATAATATATTTATCGAGTTCTTCAACAATCTGTTTGGGGGTCAGTGCATCTGCTAATGTTTTTTGGCTCGATGAAGAATTGAGTGCTGACAATGTGTACCTCCGTTTTCTACATTCTAGGACTTACGCAGCCAACTGTAGGCGGGGCATCTTACCCCGCGTTGAAATGCACAAGTCCTATATTCGTTATTGAGTAGCAAAGATCCTAAAATTAAATCTCAAGCGTTTCGATTTTAATACTGTTATTGGTATAGACACAAATTTCGCTGGTTATCTGTAACGCCTCTTCGACAATCTCTTTGGCGGTAAGCGAAGAGTGTTTCAAGAGCGCTCTCGCAGCAGATATGGCGATAGATCCGCCAGATCCAATGCCTAAGACCCCATCATCTGGCTCAAGCACATCGCCGTTTCCAGAGAGAAGATAACCTCTTTCGACATCCACTGCAACTAACAAAGCCTCTGTCCGGCGGAGTACGCGATCGCCTCGCCAATCTCTCGCAAACTCAACAGCCGCTCTTTGGAGATTGCCGCGATACTGATCCAGTTTTTTCTCAAGATTCTCAAACAGAGTGAGTGCGTCTGCGGCTGAACCGGCAAATCCTAACAGCACCTGATCGTTATAAGCACGACGAATTTTCCTCGCCCCGTGTTTAATCGCAGTATCTCCGAGAGTGACCTGTCCATCGCCACCAATGGCGATTTGACTGTCACGCCGTACCGTGAGAATTGTTGTTGATCTAATCATTATGATTCCTTATCCGTCAAACGTACGACAAACACAATAATAACCTCTTTCAACGCGATATTCCAATAAAATGAAACAATAGAAAGCAGAGAAATTGCATAATCCCGATAAAGAGTCCGCCCCGGATAGCCCCCACAACGACATGGCTGCGGAGATAGTACGGGGAAAGCAGAAAGGTCAGAGCAAGCGCTATCGGAACGCAAACAGGAACGGAGCCGATATAAGGGTAAGAAGGAAAGCGCATTGCATTCCAATTCCACAAGCGTGCAGACCCGAGTTGGTCGAAGATAGTGCTGCCCACAAAAGCGATGCTGCCAACAATCATAGCGGGAATATAGGGGCGTTCCCAAATTGTATTGAAACGATGATAGATGTAGATGATTATCGTGATGACAATCATCCAAGTTAGTAACAAACTCAAGGGCACAGCAGCTATCCGAATATCACCTGAACTTAAATAGGAGAGCAGTGCAACACGTCGAGAAAACAACCAATCCAGTGGGATATAGGTAATTGATGCAATCACGCCGAAAATCGCGCTGCGCGATAGATGCGAACGCCAATCCCACGGTCGACTCGCATAACCAAACACGCCCACCACCACAAGGACGTTCAAATAAAGCAGCCAAATTGAACCAAGTTTGGCATTCAGCAGAAATATCAAAAAAGTGGTGATACTCGCAATGATGACAGCTTTATCAGTTTGCGTGATGGTCATTGAAACTCAGTCATTAAGGGGACAGGACTCAGCATTTATAGTAAAGTTTAGAATTAATTGGACACTCTGTACCGGCGAGGTGCCCTAACCCCGCCTACCGGGGATGGGAAAATACGGGCTATCACCCCGGTAGGTGCGGTTTCTAACCGCACCGCATCGGCGCAGTTGGAAACAGCGCCTACCAAACACCGGGACCGAAAGTGTCTATTTATTTTTAGAATCTACCATAATAGGAACTGTAGGCGGGGAATCTTGCCCCGCACTTACGCAGCCAACCGTAGGTGCTTGCAGCCCGATTTATCGGGGCGGGGCATCTTGCCCGACCCATAGCCAGCAGGACGATATATGTATAAAAAATACAAGGGTTCGTAGGGAACGGAGATCTCCGTTCCTTATGTAAAATATCAACACGCTCTAGCGCCCAGCTGCCAATCGGTCAGCGTGCCACGCAGGCAGTCCAGTTTCGCGAATTTTACGCTGTGTAGCTTGAATGTCGTATCCAATCCGTTTTATACAAATGCTGTTTTCATCAGTATCAAAGATAGCATAACTCGCTTTGGGATTCTGATCGCGCGGCTGACCAACGGATCCGGGGTTAATTAGATACTGCTCATCTTCCAAAAGTCTGTAGTAAAATTCATCATCCTCCGGATAACACTGAGAGAATCTCGATTCCGTCGAGTAGATCATCGGGAGATGTGTATGTCCATAAAACACGATCCAACTCTCACTTTGACGCAAAATCGGTCGCGCATCCCAATGGCTCACGATGTAGAAATCCTCATCATGAGGACTTCCGTGTGCTATCTGAATCTCCTTTTCCAGCGTTATCGGTCCCCGCGGCATACACTCCAGATACGCTTTGGTATCGGGTCGAATCTGAAGGCGTGACCACATCGCACTGGTACGAGCAAGTTCTTGGAAACTGCTGCCGTCCTCGATACCAGCGATAACCTTGTCATGATTCCCACGAACCGTGGCATCAGGATTGAGTTCTTTCAATCGGTCAACAACCTCATTTGGTTGGGCACCGTAGCCAACAATATCACCCAAAAAAATAATCCTGTCCACTTGGTCTTCAGCAATTGTCGATAAAACGGCATCAAATGCTTCAAGATTTGCATGAACATCGCTGAAAATAAAGTATCGCATTCCTTTATCCCGAAGATGGCTACATTATACCGCATGTCCTCTAGTGCCGCAAGATCAAAATAGGTCAATCGCTAATCCGCAATGTCCCCGTGAACCGAAGGAAGATAGTCATAAAAGTAGACTTTTGTACCACGATCTGTTAGATTGTGAGAAATAAGGAGACATTTACTAATAACTCTGACCCGCTCGAAGTTTCTGAAGTCCCCCTGACAAGGGGGATTTAGGGGGTTGGTTGTGCATTGAAAATGTATCAGTAATTTTAAAATCTACTATAATCCCCACACGTCGGAACGCTACATTTGCCAGATTGCCCGATGATTACAACCTTTGTCCAACTAGCAACACCAAAATGTCAACACGCCCTAGCAACCAATGGTGCTAGTTCGCAGCTGTTGATAACACGATACGGGAAAACCATCGGTTCATTTAGCCCCAGAGGGGCGACATGTCTATAGTATACAGGTAAACAAACACCCTAAAGCCCCAGTTGCTTTGAATCCCGCCTGCCTGCTCTCGGAACGGAGTCCCGATATATCGGGGATTTATCGGAGAGGGGCGACATGTGTATCCGAAGGGGGAAACGTAAGAAGAATGAATGAACTCTGGCATAATGTGGAAACGACTGTCTCACTAACTAGCACTAAAGGTTAGTAAACATATATCCAGAAAAATTGTAAACTAGAGATGAACTGATTATAACAAGGATCTCAATTATCCGCAAGTGAAATTAGAAAAATGATAGGGTCCGGGTTTTTCGCTGCGCTTGGTCTCAATTGCTAAGTCCAAACCCACCGCCCTTGCATTTATAGTAGATTTTAGAATTAATGAAACACTCCAACCCGGTGCGGTTAGGAAAACAAAACTACCGTTCTACGTTTGGTAGGCGCTATTTCCAACTGCGCCGTCTCAACCCGTTCTACCGTTTGGTAGGCGCTGTTTCCAACTGCGCCGATGCAGTACGGTGAGAAACCGAAACTACCGGGAGGCGAAAGTGTCTATTTATTTCTATCATTCACCATAATCTCAACCATTTTTTGGGGAGTTATGATGTATTACGTCATAACTCCTTAAATTTGGCTAACATTTTGCGGTTATTGGTTGATATACTTTGTCATGGAGGAGTGTACATAATGTTTCGCGGTGGAATATGTTAGTGATTTTGTTTGTTTGATACCTTGTTTCAGAATGAAGGTGCTGCATAAATTGCTCAAATAGCTCATAATATAACGCAAGTTGCTAGACAACCTGTAGTTGAGCGTATCGAAATACCGCCTGTCCCCCTGGTCTCGATTTATCGGGAATTCAGCGGACTTCCGTATGCCGTAACCTGTGTAACTTTTCCCTTTTTCGTGTTACCTTTGTTACCTTTTTCGCTAAAAAAGCCCAGAGCAGCCTATTTTTCCTGTTTTTACCCAAGTTGCTAGATAGCCGTTGTCAAGCGAGTCGCAATTCGGAGGGGACGCCCCTACTTGGTTTATCAACTAGCAACTTGCGTTAATATAACGCAAGTTGCTAGTTGAATATCCATGGAATTTCCGTTAGAGTATTTGTTAGGCAAAACAAAACTCTTAACACAGGAGAATTCCATGGACTTGACCATCGTAGCATTTTATACACTTTGTGACGATCACTTAATTCAACACGGATACCAAGATGACCCCCGAACCCAAATGTCTGCCGCTGAAGTGATGACCACCGCCTTAGTCGCAGCAGAACTGTTCGGTGGTAATCAACAGCGGGCACGCAGGCTACTCAAAGAACAGGGATATATTCCCAATATGCTCAGTAAGGCACGATTCAACCGAAGACTCCACCAAATTGCACCGATGTTTCAAAGCCTTTTTGAATCACTTGCCACCGACTGTAAAGCACAAAACCCCAACCAACTGTATGCCATTGACTCCTATCCCGTCCCGGCGTGTGACGTGATTCGTATCTCTGGTGCCAAACGTTATCAAGGTGAAGTGTGGCGAGGGGTGATAGCCAGTAAACGCAGATACTTCTATGGACTGAAGTTGCATCTGATGGTGACCGAGGCTGGCATACCGGTTGAGTTTTTCTTAACACCGGGGAGTTTTAGTGATGTGATGGGGTTGCGGTATTATCCGTTTGACCTGCCTCAAGGCGCGACGGTTTATGCGGATAAAGCCTACTGTAATTATGCAATTGAGGACGCTTTATCCGAAGCGGGCATCATGCTCAAACCGTTGCGCAAAAAGAACAGTAAGCGTCAATATGAACCATGGGAGGTTTACCTACACCACCATTATCGCAAGCGAGTGGAGGTGACAAACAGTTTAATTACCCAACGGCTACCCCGCTCTATTCATGCGGTCACTGCCGCTGGGTTTGAGATGAAAGTCGTTTTGTTTCTCATCGCTACTATGATTACACTCATCGTTACATAAACACTAGGTTCTGTTGACATTTCATCGTAACCAGATAATCGTAGCAACAAAACTCAGAAATCCCATATACCGAACCGCTAATTTATCAAAACGCGCGGAAATACGTCGATACTGCTTGATTTTGTTGATGAAACATTCCACTATATGTCTCTGCTGGTACAGATCCACATCATAATCACGTGAATCACGGCGGTTGGCACGTGGCGGTATCACCGGCACCGCGCCGGTGTCGGTTATCGATTCAATGAACGCCATCGAGTCATATGATGTGTCGGCTATCACATACTCACTGCTGTAACCGTCAATCAATGCTTCAGCACAAGTAATGTCGTGCCGTTGACCGGCTGTCAACATAAAACGTAATGGGTGACCTAAGCTATCAACAGCGATGTGAATCTTGGTTGAAAAGCCACCCCGGCTGCGTCCGAGTGCTTGTGAGACTTGACCGCCACTTGTTTTCAAAGCACCCGCAGCACAAGGGTGCGCCCGAATGATGGTGGTGTCAATGATGAGCCACTCCATATCGGGGTCTTGGGCAAAGTGTTGGTGCAACCGTTGAAAGATACCTTTATCGCACCATCTTGCGAATCGTTTATAGACGCTGTTCCAATTGCCATACTGTTTGGGTAACAGTCGCCATTGACTGCCACTACGGGTTATCCAAAGCACCGCATCGATAAAGCGTTTTAAGTGAGTTGGGTCTCCGGTGTAGATGTCGGGACAGGTGTTAAGGAATGCTACTATTTTTGACCATTGTGTATCGGATAAGGTAAGTGTGGACATACCCTTATTATACACAAATGTCAACACGCCCTAGCAACTTGCGTTAATATAGAAACATATCATGCACACTCCTCACTTTAATTGGAAAGGGGTTGCCAACACAATCTGACCTCTACCCACTCAAAAAAATAATAAACCAATTTGAAAATAGAGGAGGCATAACAGATGCAACGGAGATACAATCTCGCACATTTAATTTTAGCTAGCCTTGTCGTATTGGGGGTAACGCTGCTGACGGTAGACGTTGACGCACAGGCACGGATTGCCTTCACGTCTAATAGAGATGGGAACTCAGAAATCTACGTGATGGACGCCGATGGGGGTAATCCACGAAGACTTACTGAAAATCGCCAGAATGACTTGAGTCCCTCATGGTCACCCGATGGCAAGCGCATTGTCTTTCATTCCGAACGAGATGGGAACTCAGAAATCTACGTGATGGACGCCGATGGGGGCAAACCTAAAAACCTCACTAAAAATCCCAATGCAGACCGGTATCCCTCATGGTCTCCCGACGGCAAGCGCATTGCCTTCGTGTCTGAGAGGGCTGGGGGTTTGAACGGAGAAATCTACGTGATGGATGTCGATGGGGGTAATCTTCAAAACCTCACTAAAAATCCCATTCATGACTGGGACCCCTCATGGTCTCCCGATGGCAAGCGCATTGTCTTTACTTCTGGTAAGGATAGAACCATTCCGGGTGGGAACTGGCAAATCTACGTGATGGACGCTGATGGAGATAATCTGCGAAGACTCACTGAAAATCGCCAGAATGACTGGTATCCCTCATGGTCTCCTGACGGTGAACAGATTGCTTTTGCGTCTGATAGGAAGGGGAATCATGAAAACTTTGAAATCTACGTGATGGACATCGATGGTGGTAATCGACGAAGACTCACTGAAAATCGCCGTCATGACTATTCGCCCTCATGGTCTCCTGACGGTAAACACATTGTCTTTAGCTCTAAGCGGGATGGGGACTTTGAAATCTACGTGATGGACGCCGACGGGCAAAATCAACAAAGACTCACTAATAATAATCGGATCAATGACCTTAGTCCTGCATGGTTTAGCGGTGCTCTTGCAGTTTCTCCAACCCGGGTCACGGGATCCTCTCGGACAGGTAAGATACTCACGATGTGGGGAGGGCTCAAACAGGGCGACTGATAACTGCCATTATTGAGCAAATAGTGTTTGCTGAGATGTGGGAGTGTACGGGATTGGGTCATAAACGCCAAGAAAGGGTCGCAGACTTCATGCGATAATCAATTAAGTCGCTACTTTAATTGCAAAAGGCTTGCCTAAACAAGCTGACCTCTATCAATCCCAAGGGATAACAAAGCCGATTTGAGAACAGAGGAGAGATAACAAATGCAACGGAGATACAATCTCGCACATTTCATTTTAGCTGGCGTTGTAGCGTTGGTGCTGACACCGCTGATGGTAGTCGTTGAGGCACAAGCGCGGATTGCCTTCGTGTCTGAGAGGGATGGGAACATGGAAATCTACGTGATGGACGACAATGGGGCTAATCTGCGTAGGCTCACTAACAATGACTTTGATGATTGGGATCCCTCATGGTCTCCTGACGGCAAACGGATTGCCTTTGTGACCAATAGGGATGGACACAACTGGCAAATCTACGTGATGGATGCCGATGGGGCTAATCAGCGAAATCTCTCTAACCATCCCTTTTTTGATGACTATTCACCCTCATGGTCTCCTGACGGCAAACGGATTGCCTTTGTGACCGTTAGGGTTGACAACTTGGAAATCTACGTGATGGATGCCGATGGGAGTAATCAGCGAAATCTCTCCAATAATCCCCGTCATGACGAAAATCTCTCATGGTCTCCTGACGGTAAGCGCATTGCCTTTACTTCCATAAAGAATGGGCAGAGCCGGCAAATCTACGTGATGGATGCCGATGGGGCTAATCAGCGAAATCTCTCCAAAAATGACTTTTCTGATAGGGATCCCTCATGGTCTCCTGACGGTAAGCGCATTGCCTTCGTGTCTAATAGGGCTAGGGATTTGAACCGTGAAATCTACGTGATGGATGCCGATGGGGGTAATCTGCGAAACCTCACCAACCATCCCGAGGATGACACTGCTCCTGCATGGTATAACCCTGCCTTTGCGGTTGCTGCCGCGGGTAAGATATTCACGATGTGGGGAGGGCTCAAACAGGTTGACCAATAACCTCAATTATCAGCTGTTTCTCCTCTGCATCGGCGCGGCTTTTGAAAATAAACGCCGTGTAGATCCGCTTTTTTTAATACTACCCCTTGAATCTGATGTTCTCTGAGATAATCCGTTACCGCCTCCCGGCATCCGGGCCATCTCCAATAATCATCCAAAACCACAAACCCACCTTCAACCACTTTATCGTAGAAAGTTTCTAAAACTATCTTGACCGATGCATACCAATCGGCGTCAACATGCAAGAGAGCGATGGTTTGAAGGTCTGCTGTCTGCAATGTCTGATCAAACCACCCAGGGATAATGTTGACATGCTGTAACGAGAGCTGAAATCGCCGGAAAATTCGCTCAACCTTTTCCGGCTCGCCGTGGCACCACCCTTGGAAATAGGTTTCCCTTGCCTGTTTTCCGTCTTTGTTGCTTGGTGCCGGCAGCCCACGAAACGAATCAAAGAGCCACAACTTCCTGACCTTGCCGGAGGTCGTGTCGTCTTGGTCCGCTACCCCCATCATGGCAGCAGATCCGCCATTCCACACCCCACACTCAACTATATCTCCGGGTAAATTCAACTTGTTTGTCCTTTGTGCCAAGCGATAGAGGTTTATCAGTCTCTTCACCGATACCTTTGTATATCTGGGGATCAGCTGTAGAATGAGCGCAGCGAGTCTGAGAGACTTTTTTTGGGGATTGCGGAGGAGAAACCATAGGATATCGAGCAACCCCTTCCCTGAGAACAAGATTTGACCGGTGAGAAAATCGGTAGATAGGAGTTTAATCAAATTCATCGCAGTTTTTTAGATATTTTATTTGAAAATCCATTGATTGGGCGGTATCGCTAATTGGTTCAGTTTTTCGCTCCAGTTTTGAATCCCGATTTATCGGGGAGGAGCGTAATGTCTATAGAACACCGATGCAGCCAAGCCTCGCGCTCCAGAGGAGCGCAATGTGAGTTCTGTTGACATTTGACAGCACGTCCCGCGTAGCGAGGATGCTCGGAACGGCATAGGTTGGGTTGAACGGCACTGATAAAACATGCCGAGTTACCCCACTTCAATTGCAGGAGGTTGTTCGATTCGACATCTTACAAATATAGTGAAACTCAACTCTTGATAAGCAGTGCAGCTTGGATGTTGGGTTTCACTGTATCTATCTATAGGATGGTATTGTTGAAAGAGTACCCAGCTATCGTTATTGATAGTAATTGGCTTTGAATCGTTCAACTCAACCTACGAATCACTGAATCAGGATTTAGAGGATTAAAGGATTGTCAGGATAGAACACGGAACGTCAAACGTGATAGGGGGTTGGGTGCATTTAGCCCCAGAGGGGCGACATGTCTATAGCCGGGCGATAAGGCCCTCCTTCCAAGCCCCAGAGGGGCGACATGTGTATGGCAACGAAATGCTCGCGCCGCTGTGAGGCAGTTTGCTTTAAATCCCGATTTTATCGGGACAATAATCCGTGCAATCTGCGCTATCCGTTTCATCTGCGATTCAGACAAATGGCATATATTGTCCCGCTGGGGCTATGTTGGCTCATTGGTTAATTTGATTGATAAACCCTACACATTGCGCTCCTCATGAAGATTAATTTATTAATTGGGTAATTTCCGAGCGATGTCCGGTGCGGGTGCAAACCGCACCTACCGTTCTGCCGTTTGGTAGGCGCTGTTTCTAACTGCGCCGTTTCAACCCACGCACCTACCGGGCCTGGGGGAAATATAGAATTACCCGTTTAATTTCTTAAAACTCATCTGGAGCGCGTAAATTTTAGTGGCATCCTTCTACAGACATATCGCTCCGCTGGAGCGAAAGACTGAATAAATCAACCATGACCACCAACCGATTTATTTTCAACCAATAGCGACTTGGGCTATTTTCACTCCCGGTTCAGCCTATCGTGGTATCCTATAAATCCAGACATAGTCAATACCGTTGAGGGTTATTACGTGTTCTAGCTGTCCGTTGAGCGTTCCCGTTTGCGGGACTCGTCCCACTTGTGAATCACGGATATGGACAACCTCATAATCTGGGTTGATCTCTCCACCTGCGTCAACCCAGTGTGTCTGTCCGATAAAGTAGCGAAAAAAGTATTGACCACTTAGCAGAGAAACTTGAACATCTAGCTCTTGTGCATTTGGTTTTCTATTGAGGTATTTTGCCGCGAGATCCAACCCCGCGGCTGCGGGAACTGTGATAATTTTTCTGATATCGGTGAGTTTGAAACAGAGGTTGTAATAGGTGCTATAGTAGGGGTGAAGCCGTAGGACCGGCACGATTTGGATTAGGAAGAGACAGAGGAAGGTCACGATAGAAAAGGTGAGTTTATGGGGCGATGTCTCGGTTCCAAAGCGGGAGTCAATATAGGAGTAACCCCATTTAAGAAACTCAACGAAACCGATGGCGGCAAGTATCTCTATGATTGGGAAAGCGGGTAGCAGATACCGACTAAACTTCTTGCTCGTCAGCGAGAGACAGAGGGTGAACAGTAGGACAACCGCCACCAACGCGAGTGCTATCCGAAACTGTCGCGCATACCCTTCCTTATGGCGTTTCCTCCACAGAAACAGACACCCGGCGAATACTAAGGAAAGCGTTAACGGCGTGGTCTCTGTACAGAGCACCAACGGGTAGAAGAGCCAGCCGGGGTCATATAACACCTGTCCAAGAAAGAAGTGTTCGACGTTATGCGGCGTAGTAATCGCCCACGCAACGCCATCGAACACCCTCCATACGGTTCGGACCATATAGCCGGATACCACACCTACCACCACAACCGATGCCAAATATAGGGTGAGTCGTTGATCTACTCCTTTCTGTAGTTCCCGACACGCAAGCAGTGTGACGCCTAACAGACATACCCCAAATATCAAAAAGACGGGGTTCCAAAAGAGGGGCCACAGTGCAAAAACGGTGAGTAGCGTGCAACTCAGGAAACAGAGACCTACTCCAAGTCCCCGGAGCAAGAACTGCCGCCACGTCTCCTCCCGATTCCGAAACAGGACGAAGCAGATAGGCAGCCACAAGAGAAGAATAAGGGAGTAGCTTTTGGCAAGGCAGGCTAGACCAAATGCGATTCCAGAACCGACAAGGTAACGGCGTTTTTGGGGTGTCCCACAATAGAGCAGAAGGGACAGGACTATTAACAGGACGAAAGTCGCCGCCAACGCATCGGTATGGACGCGACGGGATTGGGCTAAAAAGAGTGGAGAGAAGGATAGAAACGTAGCACCGATGACCGCAACCCAACGCCCAAACAACCGATACAGCAGCACGGCTGCGACACCAAGCCCGACTAACAGGGCGACGCCGATGAACCACCGGGCTAACGCTAAACCTTGAACACTTATATGGGGTTCAGTAAAAAAGGTGCGCAGGGCAGCAAGCCATATAGTTATGACACCAGGATGGAAAGTAATAAGCGTTTCTGAAAAAGCACCCATCTCGACTGCGGCCATAAACACTGTACTATGATCCAGCCACCCACCTTCATCAGAGGTCCAGTGGTCACCCAAAGAGAACAGCCGAGATGCACTTGCAACTACAAATAAGCACACACCAAAAAAGAGTGAGGAAATTTTCGGGGAGAATGGTTTCATTGGGAGGAGGATTGTCCAACGGCAGGGGTTAGATTGGGTTGTTTTTCTCGTTAGCTCATGTTAAGACATGGGGCAACAGAAACCGAGTTTTTCGGAAAAAAACTCGGTTTCTCTCCGCGCTTTGCACCTTCTTTGGACATAAGCCTTCTCGTTCAAGGATTTGCTGTATCTGCTTTGCCAATATCCGTTTCATGTCTTCTTCATATCCGTAATTGGCGAACCGAGCCCATCTTTGTTCTGCTACTTTTCTTGACCGTGCTAACTTTTCACGATAGCAGATCCACTTTTTCTTATTAAGCGTTGGCACCTTTTGCTCGGCAGTTGATACACGTGACGAGCTTTATTCGGAGACACCACTCAGTTAGCGGTCGAAAACCCGATTGTATTAACTACATGAGCACGCTGCGACGCGAAGTAAAGTACAGGTCCAGAAATAGCAGCAGAAGCTATACAAAAACTATAAAAGACGCTCTTCATTTTCGTATTTCCTACTTTGGTGTTTTAGTAGATCTGCAGAATACGCTTTGTCTCTTTTCCACTTTGCAAAGACTCTTCCTTTAAAGCTCGGAGCCGTAAGAGAGCCTTCATAGTTGAATCGCGATTTTCATTTGCCATCGATTGCGTGTGTGGTGTGTCGGGTTGGATTCTTAACCATGCCTCCATCATGGTAATAAGATCATCAACCACTATTGGGCCCCTCGTCGAACGTTTAAGTATATTAACAACAGTAGCAACGTCTTCTGGATCACCTGTGCCTATGTCCACATTGCCCGACTCAAGGGCCGAAATAAGCCTTTTGAAACCACCTCCGCTGGCTATTTCTCCCTGAAGTTCGTCAGTTTGTGTGACCTTATCTTTCTCAAGATTTTCTTCAGTAATCATTTCTTCCAAGATTTCCACTTCAGAAAGAGAAAGTTCGTCTATAAGAGAATCGAGGGTCTCAAATGAAGGTGTTTCCATTTCGAGTTCTTCAGGTTGCGGGTCAGCAATATGATACTGTGCTAAGGGTTTTGGTACCGCTATTTCGGCCAAGGTTGCTTCTTCGGTGTGGGTGTTTGTCTCTTTCTCTGTCTGTGAGACGGTCATAGGTGAAACCTCGGACGGTTCCCCGATTGATTCCTTAAAACGTTTCAAATCCCACCGGGCGTAAAGAAACATCCCCGCACACATTAAAATTATTAGAGCAAGAACCCCACTAATTGTTTGCAGGAGGTTTTTCGTTAACTTTGTGTTCATTGCATTCTCCTTGTTCCGAATGGTAGTAGGAAGCACAATCACTTCCAATGAAGAGCATCGTGAAAATCAAAATTTGATATAAAATCTACACCTTTACCCTAGCCTTTAATTTTAACTAGTTTCTTGCATTGCAACCTCCGTCTTTTCAGTAAGGAGGCATATGCTACCCTTGGGAAAGAAACTTACAGCAAGCCGGAGTGCTAAAAAGCATTAAGCCTTTTTAGCATTCCGACTTACCGGCTCTTACTACCGAGACCTACCCAGTTTCAAAATGGTCTTCGTGCCAGCACCAAATATGGTCTACGCAGTTCTGACCATTTTCGTCACACTCTCTCCACTTTATACATTTCCAAGGGTGTGCCTCTGCGTCATAGGTAAAACATGTAATCATTGACACAGCCAACAGACTTAGCGCGAAAATGAAGACCATTCCGAGGGTCAATGCTTTACGTAACATTATGGGTAACTCCTTTCGGATTTGCAGAAACAATCGACTTCCGCTGTTAGAGATAGAACCTTCTAAATCTTCCAATTTCGGGACAGGCAGAAACAAATTCTACAGTTCACGGATTTATTTGTCCCATTACGATTATAAGATACCAGCCAAGAAATAAAAATTCCAATCAGTTTTGGGGCGTACAGACATAATATGTCTATACGCCTTAAAATTAATTGCAGATTGAATGGAAATCGCTTATCAACCTTGAATTGATAGGTTCAAGCCCAGATTTTTGATTGGGTTTAAAGTGACTTTTTTATCCACAAATGGCGGATCAATAACGTTCAACGGTGAGTTGGCTCATGTTTTGAACCAGATCGATCATGTCGGTGAGGTTATCGTCGAATTGGATTTCTAACGGCGAGAATGTATATTGAAAGTAGGGTGCTAAGGAGATTACCGCAAAATCTTCCTGTAGGAGGGACAATATCTGCTGTCCAATCCTCCTTCTTGCCACCGGGTCCCCTGTCTGATTGAGTTGGAAGAGCATCTCATCTACTTGAGGGTTGGCGTAATCAAAAAAGTTGTGTATTCCCTTGGAATGGAAGAATTGCGACAGACGACTGTGCCCAACCCCAAAAAAGATGTTAGTTAAAAAGGCATCCACCCCTTCCCGGATCTTTCCGTTGATAGAGATAGAATCTACCACAGAAGCACCTGTTGACTTTCCAATCAGTTGAGCCATATAGTGAAACGCGCCATCCGCGCAGGCGATTTGGAGGTCAAAGGGCAGGCGAGGAGATTGTGAGCTCTCCCCTTCTTCATCAGCCTGTCTCATCTGAAGGTAGAGGTTAATTGCCCGATAATCGATTGCTTCTTTAAGCAGATTACAGTTCCTTTCCTCCGATAGAGGTCCGTGATGACGGTTGAGAAATAGAACGTAGTAGTTGTCCTCAAAAAAGGGCCACTGTTGACAAGGTACTGTTGTTGGGAATTGGTAGAAGGACCGCAGCGCATGGGGGGAGAGAGAAAGCAGATCCAGTGTACCATCCTCTAATGCCTTAACCACATTGATGGGCCGTGTGAAACGTCTAAGGGTCAACAAATCAATGTGGGGATTTCCCCCGCGATAATAATCCGGGTTTTGCTGGAAACGGAAGGTCATGGCATCGGGACGGAAACGCTTCAATTGATAGGGTCCAGAGGTGACGCGGTAGGGTTGGGACGAGTGGGAAGGGTGGACGAAGATACCACTCAGATGAAGGGGCAAGAGTACCTCTTCCTGAGAAAGTTGAACCCGAAGTTGGGTCTTGCCATCCGGTTTAATCTCTGTTATAATCGGTGCGATGCGGCTCTCGGAAAACGCTGCAATAATCTCTTCAAACGCGATCGGCTTTCCATCGCTCCAACGAAGGTCATCTCTCAAAGTCAACTGCCACTGTGATTTTCCTTTCACCGCCTCACAAGCGATTACAAGCCGTCCTTCGATTTCACCATTTCGGTGGTACACGAGGAGCGGATCATAGCATAGGTTCTGCAGCCAAAAATTCAATACTGGGTGCAGCCGGTCTGAAGGGTCCATTTCTTCTGGAAGCAACTCTCCGATATCGAGCCGGCCAACAGGTGCCCCCTCGTTGGGGTGTGCGGTGCGAAGGCAACCGGTGTAGGAGACACCCATCTGTTTTTGAAGTTGTTGGGTGATCTCCTTCTGATCGGGTTCCCGTTGATCCAGCAGTGACAGCAGAAATTGGATTTGTCCCGGTTGCAGATAGGAATCAACCAACTGGTGTTTGAGAAGATTCACCTCTTTTCTGCAGCGGAGGACATGTCGCGGTGAAATTCCAATGCCCTCGGCGATCTCTTCGTCGCTGGCTTGGGGGTGTTGCTTTTGATAGGCAATCAGTTTGAGGAGGGTATTGACTTTGGACATTGTGAATTAAAGAGGAATCAGGATAGCCAACTCGTTAGGCGGAGTAACATCGCCGGAACTGTGTATTGGGATTGTAGGTCGAGACTCACATCTCGAAACCGAAATGTTGATTGTGGAAAATCAACCAGATGTAGGTGCAGGTTGAGTGTAGCGAAATCCCGATCTGTCGGGGGTTGCCCCTTGTAGGTCGAGATTCACATCTCGACACTGGAATGTTGAGCGTAGCGAAATCCCGATTTATCGGGGTCGATTTTCCAAAATCGACCTACAGGGATTCGCAATCATCTCAAGTGGATCAAGAGTGGTTTAATTTGTTAAATGTCAACACACCCTAGTACATTGTCAGATAAATGTAGCGCAAACTGTATGAAGATTAATTTATTAATTCGGTAATTTCCGAGCGATGTGCGGTGCGGTTGAAAACCGCATCTACCGGTCTCCCGTCTGGTAGGCGCTGTTTCTAACTGCGCCGTTTCAACCCACACACCTATGTGATAGATTAGGAAACCCCATCTACCGGGTTGGACTGAATTCGGTGCGGTTGAAAACCGCACCTACCGGATCTAGGGGAAAATATAGAGTTACCGAATTATTTTCTGAAACCTCATTTAAGCAAGTTTCAATATTAAATACGTACATTTTACATCGATGGCGGGCGGGGAAACCCCGCCCCTACGGGTTCGACACCTACTGAGAATCGAAAGTTTATTATTCAATATTGCTTAGTTTGCAGACTCGGATCACAATCTAACAGATCATGCTACAAAAGCCTCCTTTAGACACTTCCCCCACAAAGCGGCTTGGATAGCCATAGCCAAGTCTTGGACTCTCGGCGAAGTCGGAGCCGAGCGGTGAGTGCCTTATCATGATTTATTTGACAGAGCACTAGCAACTTGAATTATTATACGGGGGTAAACCGTGATATATTATTTATGAATGCCTACTCATCATCCTCGGTTTCCCAACTAAGGTCGCTCGCAGCAGCATAAGACCCGTAACTACAGCACATGAGGGGAAGCCAAGTAAAATCGCTGGCTTCTGTCGTGTCTTCCGTATCTTCCTCGGTCGTAGAGAGATTCGTTGGTAGGTTGGTTTCTGCGGCATGAATCGTTTTACACGCCATTGTTTTCCTCCTTGTGGCAAGCTATATTGTGAAGATTATAATCAAAACGTGGCTCATATTAAAAGTAAAGTACAAAACGCAAAAGCCATGAAACGTGAAAACCATTGGTCTATTCATACATTGGTACATGAGTTCATTAAACTTAGGACTTACGCATTTTAGTAGGGAACAGCAATCCTCCGTTCCGCCTGTCCCGATGTAATCGGGGAGAGTCCCAGAGTTGTTCCCTACAAGCTCCTTATGGAATCTCTGCTGTAGTTGACCAATTTATCGGGCGTTGGGATCCCGATTTGTCGGGACGGCGATAAATCACCGAACTACAAGTTGAGCGTAGCGAAATCCCGATTTCATGGAGGTTGCTCTGAATCCCGATGTCTGCTGAACGTTCAACTGCGTAAGTCCTAACAATATAAACATTCTTGCATTTAATCTCAACCATTTTTTAAGGGCGTACAGACATAATATGTCTGTACGCCCTAAATTTAACTGGTATTTTGAGGTTATTAGTTGATATATTTTATAATTTGAGTTGTTAGTAGTAGATATACCCTGTCCAGACGGATTGGGATTCAAAGCAATTTGGATACCGATTTATGCCGTTTCGAGCAGATCCCGATTCCATCAAGGATCCTCGGCTTCGCAGCGACTGGCAAAGCGGGATCGGGGAGGCCCGACCTACGGAGATTGGATTTAGGGGTGGGAAGACCCTGTCCCTACGAGAACATTGACGGATTTTCAACACTATAGTAGATTTTAGAATTACTTACCTCGATTTCGTCCAATGAACGCGAGGTTCTATACATTTCTCAATCGTCCACAAACGTAGACCGGCATTGAGCAAAAGCCGAGTCAAAAGATCGCCAACAGACTCCAGAGACCTTTTGACCGCAAAAGGGGCGAACTTCGCTCATTTTGCCCTTTTTTGCCTCATTTCTGATAAGACAAAAAGTTGGATCCCTGTCGTAGCAAGGTGGAAAAGGTTCGCTGTAGGAATCTTGACCCTTTGAGATCGCCTGATAATGCACCGGCACTGGGTTGATTAGCCTTTGACAGATCAATAACACCCTTACTTGCTTGGACGAAAATTAGGTACTTAGACACTCCCAATACACAGCAAACTCCCTAAATCCACCTTATCAGGGGGACTTTGAAAATTTCGCGCAGGTTGGAGTTATTGGTAAATGTCTACTTATTTATCTAATTCACCATAATTGAGTTAGCGAGGAATTGTGCGCGATCCACTGCGCTTGAATCCGTATTAACTTACAGCAGAGAAGGAGATACCTCATGAAACACATGATGGTTATATTGATACTAGCGTTGTTGGTGTCATCAGCACGGGCAGAGATATTTCGTGATGATTTTGACGATGGTGACTTGAAGGGATGGACATTTGCACAAGGTGCCGAACATGGCAGAATTCAAGATAGTGCATTGGTTCTCAGTTCTCCTAAGGCAGGGTTTGGGGCAGAGGCTATCATTGCTGCTGATGGTATAATCGCAAGCGACTACGAAGTGGCAGTGTCTGTAAAAATCAGCAGACTAGTTAAGGATATTGTGCACGGTCCACACATTGGGCTGCGCGCTCATATACCTCCACGCCTTGAGCTATTCATTGAGAGTCTTCGGGGGAACAAGATGCTCCGAACGTTTCTGTACGGACAATCTTACCAGTTCATCCTAGGTTACGAAGATATAGGTGCTCTAGATACCAAAAGAGGTTTTGGAGCAACCATTCAACATGTGGAGGTTTCTAAGAAGGGAGACGGATGGAATATCAATAGCGAGGGCAGATCGCGCGCATTTCGACTATTTGATTTCAGATTACACAAGTGGTATCGCTTGAAGATCATTGCCAAGGGGAATCGGTTTCAATGTTTTATTGATGACACAGAAATGCTAGATTTTTTTGACGATACTTACACAGCGGGGAGAATTTATCTGTCGTCAGGATGGGGGAATCGTGTCCACCTCGACGACTTTGAGGTTCAATACGAGGCTCTTTCAGTGCAGCCCCGAAAGCAGCTCACAACCACTTGGGGAAAGATAAAGGGAGACTTCCATTGAAATTTGGTTACGCATGGATGCCAAACAAATTCAAGGAGGATTACACATGTTGAAGCAATTTTCATTGTCTCAAAGGGGCCTTGGTGCTATAGTCCTTCTATTTGTATGGAGCCCGTTTATTGAACAGGTTTCCGCTGACGCGCCAAGCGGCACCATTACATTTTTATCCGATCGAGATGGCCCTTTTCATGCTGATATAACAGTTTATCTGATTGATGCCGATGGATTCAATGAAAAACCTTGGGTGTCTAGTAATCTTAGATATGGTCCAATTGCTTGGTCCCCGGACGGAAAATCTATTGCTTACCACCTGCAGGGCCCATTTACCGCTCATACATTTTTGGAAGCTCCTGTTATTCTTCCTGAGCATTGGGAGCATCTTCGTAAGCGGCCAGCCCCAAAAGGGGCAGCTGTTGTGGTAGACCCTCCTAATTCTGAATTCAAAAACGTGACCAAACATTTTGGTGGTCACAAGTACCTATCACCAAAATGGTCTCCGGATGGGAAGTGGTTGGTCCTCACCAGCACTGACGGGTCGCCAGATGGTATGACTGACGTTTGTGTTATGGATATCGAAGGGATTGCGTTAAAGAATTTAACACAGTCGTCGGGAAGGGATGAGGTGGGTTCTTGGTCTCCTGACGGCTCAAAAATTGTGTTCTTTTCCAATCGGGATGGGAATGGGGAAATCTATGTGATGGACTCAAATGGAGGGAACCAAGTCAATTTGACCAACCACCCCGCACTCGACGCTGTGCCTACATGGTCTCCTGATGGGACAAAGATAGCGTTTCAGTCCAATCGGGAAGGCGGTCAGGACGATATCTATGTGATGAACCCGGATGGAGCGAATATCGTCAACCTGACCCGCCACCCGTGGGAGGACCGTGCGCCTGCGTGGTCTCCCGATGGAAGGTGGATTGCATTCCACGCATTTCAGGTTGGTCAGCATCCAGATATTTATGTAATGGATGCCAACGGAGGTAATCGGACGCAACTCACCAAGCATCCGGATTCGGATACTGACCCGACGTGGGTCATTCGTGACCGTTCCCTGTCGGTGAAGATGCCGGGTAATCAAGCCACCCTTTGGGGACGTATGAAGTTGGAGAGACAGTGATGGTTTGAAATGCCAATCATTCAAATTAACAACAGTTTGAGACTTATACGGTATTGACGACTGACGTGCGGTTTCAATCATTCCTTCAAAAACATGGATTAAATCGTCTCATTTCTCTACTGCTAGGGCTTGGGGTTTCGGTAATCTTGGTCATCTATCTGGGGCGACAGATTGACTACCCCCATTTTCTCCACCTTGCTAGAAACGTTCCGCTTCGGTTTTTCTTTGGACTGTTTGCTCTATTCCTTCTGTTAAATATCTTCCGTGCCTTGCGTTTCCGTATGCTTTTGGACCGGAAGGAACTGCCATTGGGGGTTCTGTTCCCAATTACGTTGTGTCACAATTTTTTTGTACGCACACTTCCATTGATGGTCGGTGAGTTTTCCTATATCGCACTGCTGCGCCGACACCTGAAAATCCCCGTAAGCGAGGGAGTCCGCAGTCTGTTCGAGGCACGTTTATTTGACCTACAATTTGTTATCGTGGGTGCCACCTTCGGTCTGTTGACAATGGGGGGCCAACCTACGGGTTATGTGTTGACCATTTTAGCCCTCGCTGGGGGCTTGATTGTAGCAAATAGCGTTCTTTTCAGTGTGCTTCCCAAAAGTATAGAACGAATCTGGACCTGCATCATCCGAATATATCCGTGGCGTCATACGGCTTTACTCGACACCGTCGGTCATAAACTCGGAGAAGTCTCGCTTCAACTTGACCGGTTTCGCTCTCCGCGGCTGTTGTTGAAAGCCCTCACCTTTTCCCTCTGTACTTATGGGATTAACGTGAGTTGCCATCTGCTGTTTTTATCAACGCTAAACGTCAATCAAAGACTAAGTGTGTTGTTGGTTGTTATTTCAATCGTTATGATTGCCGCATGGTTTCCGTTTTCATTGAGCGGCTTTGGGGTCATAGAGGGAAGTTGGGCGGGCAGCTTGGTCATGTTTGCCGGTATGGAGATAGGGAGTGCAGTCTCGGTTGGATTTTTTATACACTGCTGCCAAGTTCTCATGACCGCTCTGTTGGGATTATTGGGTTTTATCCTATTGACACCCCAAGTCAGCGTGCGTCTGATGTCCGCCTGCAACCGCCTCCAGAAACGGGTGTCCCCCTCCTAGGTATTGGGTGGATTGTCATATATTCTCCCGTTTGGTAGGCGCTGTTTCTAACTGCGCCGATTCAACCCGTTCTACCGTTTGGTAGGCGCTGTTTCTAACTACGCCGATTCAACCCGGTCCCCCATTTGGTAGGCGCTGTTTCTAACTGCGCCGTCCAGTCCCCCGTTTGGTAGGTGCTGTTTCTAACTGCGCCGATGCGATGCGGGTGCTAAACGCACCTACCGGTGGGCGAAAGTCTATTTATTTTTAGAATCCACCATAGACAAATGGCACATGTCGCCCCGCTGGGGCTTAGGAGAAGGGCCCCATTGCCCGGCTATAAACATGTCGCCCCGCTGGGGCTAAATAAACCCACGAACTTTTTCCCGTCCCGTTCCGCTTGTCCCCCTGGTCTCGGCACGGACGATCTATCGGGGCAACAATTATGAGCATCCTCCATCTACCTTGATAAAGGGAAAAGCCATTGACGGCTATCGATCTCAAACCCGGCTCGGAGAAATACCAGAAAAAGATTTCGGTTGTGATAACGGTCTATAACGAACAAGACAACGTTATGCCACTCGCTAACGCACTTTATACGGTGCTTGATGCCCAAGCCTACGATTACGAAATCATCTTTGTTGATGATGGCAGCGTTGACGACACGTACAAAATCCTACGACGTGCTCAGACAGAGGGTCGCAACCTAACGATTATCCGATTGAAAAAAAACCTAGGCCAGACCCCCGCTTTTTCTGCCGGCTTCTCCTACGCCACAGGCGACTATATCATCAGCATGGACGGTGACCTACAAAACGATCCCCAAGATATCCCCAAACTGCTCGAAGCAATCGAGGGGAAATATGATGCTATCTGTGGCTGGCGTAAACACCGCCAAGACTCTGCAGCCAAACGGTTCGTTTCAAGAGCGTTCAACCTCATCCGCTATCTCATCTTCAGGGATCCAGTCCATGACACGAGCTGCTCACTCAAGATATTCCGATCAGCGGCGGTCAAATCACTGTTGCCGTTACGGTCAAAGATGCACGGCTGCCTTACTTCAATGCTCTATTTACGGGGCTACAGAGTTGGAGAAATAGTCGTCACTCACCGTCCGCGAATTCACGGCGAGACAAAGTACCGAAACCCTTTTCGGGTTTTCCGCATTTTTTGGATGCTGCTTTATGTTCGATTCTGGTGGTACTACACCCACCAGCCACAAAAGGGTAATACGCTTGATTGTTCGCAAATTCGTGAGATTGTGAAACCGTAACTTCTATGGTGAACGATACAAATATGTAGACGTTTACCAGTAGTTCCCCTTAGCCAAGCCTCATGAAGTCCCCCTGATAAGGGGGATTTAGGGGGTTGATTCTGCATCGAAAGTGTATAAGTAATTCTAAAATCTACCATAAATATATCAGGGAGAACTTATGATTATTTCACGCACACCGATACGAATCAGTTTTGTTGGGGGCGGAACCGACATCGCCAACTTTTACCGGCAGTATGGGGGAGAGGTCATCAGCACTGCTATCGATAAATACATCTCTGTCTACATCACAAAGGGACAGAATTCTCAAATTGCTATCAATACCCCTGACCACTGTGAAACGGTTTCTGCCCCTGACCACATTCAGCACCCGTTGATTCGAGAAGCGGTGCGAAAAACCAATGTGACCGAGGGCATATCCATCACAGTAAGTTCCGATGTCCCCTCGCGCGGTTGTGGGTTGGGATCGTCAAGTGCATTAACCGTCGGACTGCTCAATGCGCTGTACGCCTATCAGGGAACCGAAATGTCCGCAGAAACTCTGGCGCAGCAAGCGTGTGAGATTGAGATAGAACGCTTGAACCAGCCTATCGGTAAGCAAGATCAGTATATCGCTGCTTACGGTGGGCTGCGGCGCATTCAGTTTAACAGAGATGATAGTGTCCACACGCAAGCCATCCCAGTTGCTCCCGAAACGATAGCGTGTTTGGAAGGGAATTTCGCTCTATTCTACACAGGGATTCAACGACGCGCCGAGACCATCCTGCACGAACAGCAACGCTCTGCGAGTCCCCAGACACTGCTGCAGATGAGACAACTCGTGCCAGCGTTTTACGATGTTCTAGTCAAGGACAACCACAAGTGCTTGCATCCCGATTCATCGGGGGATTGCCCCTACAAAAATGACAACCATGAGGATTGCCTCGATGAGGTTGGACATCTGTTACATCGCGCTTGGGAGTTGAAGCGTTCCCTCTGCGATAGTATTTCAAACTCAGTGCTGGATAAGATCTATGAGCGTGCCGTCGCTGCGGGTGCACTAGGCGGCAAGATTCTAGGGGCGGGGGGTGGCGGGTACTTTCTGTTTTATGTCTCCACAGAGAGACGGGGCACTGTAACAGCGGCACTTTCTAATTTAGGGCTTTCACAATTGGGGTTCCGCTTTGAACCCAAAGGCAGTCAAATCATTGAAGGAAGAAATCTTGATGAAAGCCATTATTCCTCCTACGGCAGGCAGCGACACGCGACTCATATCCCACACTCGCGCTCCTTACTAAGACACTGATACATTAATAGTAGTAGGCACACTCCGTGTGCCGTAACTCCGCCCTTCGCGAAGTTTCCAAAAGTCCCCCTGATAAGGGGGATTTAGGGGGTTGACTGTGCATTGGGAGTGTCCAATTAATTCTAAAATCTACCATAGCACGCCTCCTCACTTGATTATCGCAATCTTGCCAGTCTTTTTCAGACCTTCAAATTCCATCACATAGATATAAACCCCGCTCGTCACCTCTGTCGCCATCTGATTAAGCAGTAACCATTCGGCACGACCGGCATCGGAAGTGGTGACCGTCAAGCTGTCAAGACGCTCTCCGTTCGTGTTATAAATCTCAATCGTTGTGCCAGTAGGAAGACGGTCAAATGTGACCGCGCTCCTGTGAAATTCGTTGGGTCGAATCGGATTGGGGTACACTCTCGCCTTTGAAAAATCCTTAAAATTGTCGAGCCCAGCTTCGGGCGGCACATCAAACGTCTGCGTTGCCTCCAACAGGTTTATCGGATTTCGATCGGTATCTCGCACGTCCGAAACGGTGATTTCATAGGTGCGTCCGGGAACCAGATCCGCTGCTCGGAAGGTGAGGATGGCTCGTGTGCCCATCCGGTCTCGAATTACGGATATAGGATTCGTACCAGCCAACTGCTTCGGTTCCCTTAACAGATAGAGGCGTGAATTGCCGATGGACGCTCCCATCTGTTTGTCATAGGTAACGGCAACTTGATTGTGATGGATGTATACAGCCGCAATCAGTTTGGGCGGGGTGCGAGGAGTCACGGAAACCGGCTTGGACTGAGTCGATTCTACCCCAGCCTCATTCTTGGCGGAAACAGTGTACCAATAGGTTGTGTCCTTCGTCACCTTCCGGTCAAGGTAGCCCACATAATCCAAGTCCTCGGCAATTGCTTCAAAGCGGGAGGGAGCTTTATCCGGGTCACCAACCGCTCGGTAGACAGTATAAGATACCGCTTCCTCTGATGTTTCCCAGTCAATCCGCACCGCACGTTCACTAAGCGGTGTGGCAGATAATTCATACGGCTGAATGTTGACAACGCTATTCGGATCACTGGCATGAATGTGGCTGAATGTAAGCAGGTTGATCTCACTGTTGAGATAGAGTTCACTGAAGTTGTCCTGATTCAGATCGACAAGGAATAAACGTGGCGTTTCCCAAACCTCGTGATGCCAGATTGGAGCAAGGTTTGATGAGAGGTGACCACCATTCATACCGTCACTCCATTTGAACACATAAACGCTTGGATTTGCAAGTATCACCAACTCATTCTGCAAGTCACCGTCAACATCACCAATGGCGAGACTATTTCCTTTCAGGTTGGCTGGTGTGATTGCCTGTGCCCATATTGACTGGTAGCGCGAGGCACCATCTGTCCCGGTTTGGGGGTTGGTCCCTACTGGTGGAAAAGCGGTGAATACATAATACTCCCAACGCGGTCGCATCGAAGGCAAATATTCCGCCTTTACCGTTCCACCGACGATAAATTCGGGAATGCCATCCCCGGTGAGGTCGCCTGCCGCTAGTTGATGTGCTCTCTCAATGTTAAGCTTCGTCCGCCATTTTTCCACCAATAGGTTGTCTCCGATAGATTCGTAGATAAAGAGTTCGCCCTCACTATCGCCCACCACTAACTCCAAAATACCGTTCGCATCGAAATCGCCAACTGCGAATTGTTCTCCGAAAACATTGGAGCCTTCTGTCTCATTCTTGATGACAAGTATTTCATCGTAGCTATCGTTTCCGCTGTTTTCAAAGATACGGATCTTGTCGTTCAAATTATCTGCCCCGACAATCTCTTTCCTACCATCGTTGTCCAGATCAACAATTTGACCCGATGTGAGAAAAGTAGTTTCCCAGATGATTTTCTCCGGATAGCCGTTCTGCGTCACACTTTCGTGCAGGAAAACCCCCTCTTGCGTACCGGATAAAATCTCTAACAGCCCATCTCTATCGGTATCATCAACCGCAAGTGGCTTAGCATTAATGGTACTAGTATGTTGAAGCTGATAAATGCCAGTGCTAGTCCGTTCATAGACTTCGATCCCTGAAGTCGCGTCGCCGGTGATTGGAAGTCCGACAATTTCGAGCATGCCGTCGCGATCAAAATCTGCGGTCATACTGCCTAGGTGCATTGGAGGAAGTGTAGTCGGGGTCTCAACAAATCCGTTTGGCGAGATAGATTTGCCGATAACCTCCGCGCGATAGAATTGTCCACGGTTGTTATCGACCGTCTCTAACCCCACATCGTTACGAGAGGTAATGAATAAATCGTAACTGCCTGCATCAAGTGAGAGGGTGAAGAAATGTTCTTGGCTTGCGGAATTTTCCTCAATCGGTCTAAACGGAGCGGTGGCTTCGCGAGCACGTTGGCTCAATGTATTGATTGTGAAGTCATCTGTTGACCAGCTGACGACAGTGGCATACTCGCCCCTAGTAAGCTGATTCTGTACCTTTACATTCTGCACTTGTGGCGGCGTTCGGTCTACTGAAACGACGACCTCATCACGCAGCACCTTTCCCTCCACGCTATTGACCTCAAGACGAACGGTGTAGATGCCCTCTGGTACGGAAGAAGTTTCCCACACGAGCAGCGTTTCATTTATCTTCTGCTGTTGAGAGGGTGCGTCGATAGGTTGAAACGCTTCTGGGACAGCTGATGGTCCATAAAGCAGCTGCCATGTATCAAATTTAAACCCACCAGCGTTGCCAACAATCTCGATCTGGTTTGAGCCGCCACTATGAGCTTCTGGTGAAAGAATGTGCGCTTTTAGAGAGCCGCTCGCCATCAAAGCCCGCCCTGCATTCAGATTGCCCGCATCAACGAGTTCGGGACTTTCCGTAATCGGGTCGGTGGTCGACAGCAGAATCTGCCGAACCTCCTGATGCGTCAGACTTGGACGCTTCGATATGATTAGTGCGGCAACCCCGGTTACATGCGCTGTTGCCATTGACGTACCAGAGAGCGGACGGTATCGATTGTCGATCTGTGTACTTACAATCACATTTCCCGGTGCACCGATGTCAATAGAGGCGCCAAAGTTGGATTGGTAAAACCTTTTCTTGTGTTGTTCAGTTGAGGCAACGGAGATTACCTTACGATAACCAGCGGGAAAAATGGATACTCCTTCAGACGCATTTCCTGATGCGGCGACCATCAGGACTCCCCTTGCGTAGGCGTAATCCACAGCGTCACGAAGTACGAAGGAACGCTCGCGTCCGCCCCAACTCATATTGATAACCCGTGCGCCGTTATCCACAGCATAGACAATAGCAGCTGCCGAACGGTCGTCCCGTATTCCTTCGACACCAGCACCCCGAATCGGCATCAACGTACAATTCCACGCGATGCCAGCAATACCCACATCATTGTCTACCGCCGCCCCTATTATTCCTGTAACATGCGTTCCATGCCCTGATTCATCAATAGGATCATTGTCGCCATTCTGTGATTTTCCACTCCCATCGCTACTTGGCGGTTCGGAAAAATCCCAGCCGCGCACATCGTCAATGTACCCGTTATTATCGTCGTCAATCCCGTTGTCGGGGATTTCATCAGCATTGACCCAAGTCTGCGATGCAAGATCTTCGTGGGTGTAATCAAAGCCTGTGTCTACAACTGCGATGATGACTTCTGGATCGCCCTTCTCAATTGCCCACGCCCCCGGCATGTCAATCAGCGACAGATTCCACTGCTCCTCAAAGCGTGGATCGTTAGGGATGATTTCGGATGCCTGTGTTTGGCGAATGTAATTGAATTCGACCGCCTCAATCAACGGGTGTGCAGCGTAACCCGCTTTGATGGTATGTAGATCGATAGGGATCTGAAAACGCAGGAGATAGGCGCGTTTAAGGTTTGGATTGGCACCCGGGTGAGCGACGTGCGGAAAGAGGGGATAGATCGATCGAACCCCCATCTGGTTGTGGAGTTTTTGTAACGGTGACTCGGCGTGAAGTCGTTCCAATTCGGCTCGCGCTTTGGGCGTCACGCGAATCAGGAGTTCTCCGGGCGTGAATTGGGGACTGTCAGAGATCGGAAAGGGAGATGTGTGCTGTGCGCCGACGACTGTTGACGCTGAAAGTATTAATGATGTGAGTAGTAGGGTAAAGGCTAACGCTAGAGGTAGCGAGAAATTATTTAGATCTATTTGGGGTGAAAAACATACTCTCATTGATAACAATTACCTTTGATCTAGGGCTATTCAGTTTTCCGCTTTTTGACCGATTTCAGAATGACCCAAATCCGTAGGCGGGGCATCTGGTTTCCCCGCCGTAGCCTTGACCGGGAGATCGAACTATGGGAGAATTATGGTGAATTATAGAAATAAATAGACATTTGCCAATCACTTCGACCTTTGCGACGTTTCCCAAGTCCCCCTGACAAGGGGGATTTAGGGGGTTGGTTGTGGGTTGGGAGTGTCCAGGTAATTCTAAAATCTACCACAAATCGAGATTTACATCCATTTAGCCTAGTGGTATAATTTAACATATCATCATACGAATTGACAAAGGGAGATTGAATCTATTATGGAACTTTACGAAGCAGTGAGTCCTCTTGATTTCAGATATTATGGGGGCAGCGAAGCGGTTATGAAGAAACTACTGCCCTACGTCTCGGAAGCCGCCTACGTGAAATATCAAGCCAAAGTCGAAGCTGCATTAGTGCGAACGCTTGCCAATCACAACATCTGCTCTCATGAGATTGCAGATGAAGTTGAACGGGCATCGGACGAAGTAACAGCGGCAGAAGTTTACGAAGAACAGTCACGCATTCGACACAATATCCGTTCACTTGTAAATGTAATTCGACGGAAGATTTCTCCTGAAGCGCGTCCATATGTTCATCTGTTTGCCACGTCTGCGGACATCCTTGATACCGCAACGGCATTGCGCTTTAAGGATCTTACACAAAAGGTAATTTTGCCAGATCTCATCGAACTTGAGAATCAATTCATAGACCTCGCGCGGGAACATGCAGAAACGGTGCAGATTGGACGGACACATGGTCAACATGCAGAACCGATTACCTTTGGTTACGCCATTGCCCTTTATGTCAGTCGGATTGGAAATCGGATTGAACTGATAGATCGGACAAGCCAAAATCTACGCGGCCAATTTTCGGGTGCAGTGGGAGCGTTCAACGGACTTGCGCTGATAGTAGACCAGCCGGAGCAGATGGAGGCAGACCTCCTCGCAGAACTTGGATTGAAACCGTCGGATACACATACTTCGACGCAGTGCGTGGAACCTGAGTTTATCACCGACCTAGCTTATGCGATTACCTCTGCTTACACCATCCTTGCAAATTTCGCGGATGACATCCGCCATCTCTATCGGACGGAAATTGCCGAGATCAGCAAGCAGTACGATCCCCAACTAGTCGGTTCCTCCACAATGCCGCACAAAATTAATCCCGAAACGTTCGAAACGGTGAAGGGGCTCTGGAAAGCGTTTATGCCGCGCATGACCACACTGTTTATGGACCAGATTTTGGAGCATCAGCGCGACCTCACCAACTCCGCATCGAGCCGTTTCCTGACGGAACTTTTCACGGCATTTGACTATTCGATTTATCGCTTAATTCGGGCATTAGGTGAGATGGATGTGAAGGCAGATAACATGCAACGCAATCTTGAGGCGAGTGCCGGCGACACGGTAGCAGAACCGATCTATCTTTTGATGGCGTATTACGGATTTCCCGACGCCTACGACCACACCCGCAAACTGGTCGCTCAAGTCCATCAGACGGGACAACAGTTGACCGAGCTCCTGTGGGCGGATGAGACATTACAACCATTCCTCGAAAAACTTACGCCAATACAGCGGGAAGCCCTCCGCGATCCAAAGAAATACGTCGGGGCATCTGTACAGCGGACGCATGCAACCTGCGACGAATGGGAAAAACGGGTGCAACAGATCTTGGCAACCTGCGGATAAGGCGCTTCAGAAGATAAATCCAAGCCCAATTTGCGTGGTAGTGATGTCCTGAGTACCCAAGAACAATTTGCCGTATCCAACCCTTAGATTCAATCTAGGAGTTATGTAAACGCGGGCTCCGATCTCGTAATGATAGAGACTTGTCGTATCAAAATCTGATCGAAATTTAATCGAACCTGTGGCGTCAATTGCTATTTTATCCCCCGGATAGAACTTCAAACCTGCACCTAGGACGGGCGTCGTGTGGGGAGCCCAAGTGTTAACCTCGTATTTCGCAATGCCGCCCAGAAACGTAAATGCAGCATCACTTGTTTTCAAAGCCGGTCCCCACCGGGCAATCGCACTTACATTTGTGTGACCTGGATGGGAAAAGTCTAGTTGTGCACCTAGCGTCGGCTGGTTCTTGCCCTCACGTAGATAAGCGAGCCTAAACATTTTGTCTTCCTCCCGATCATAGAGGGAAGAGTTGCTATTAGCAGCACTGACCCATATCCCTTGGTACATGGGATAGGTTGGAAGCATTAGCGGAGGCTGTTCAGGAGAATCTGCTGGTACGGTTGGCGGAGGATCCCGTGGTTTTATTTTTTCTGGCTCTTCTCCCAGTTCTACTTCTTCTGCCCCCTCTCCCGGTTTAATTTTTGTGGGTTCCGACTCTAACCGGCTTTCATTTCCGTTGTTGTCAGTTGCGGCTATAATTTCTATTTGCCTCGATTCGGATTGGCTTTTGTGTCCTGCTTCATCAGTCGCAGTCAGATAATACCGGAGGTATCCAGCCTCGAAAATTATTATGTCTACGGTGTATATATCCGAGCCATCTTCTTCGGTAAGTTTTTGGCTGTCGGTAGGTGAAAAATGAACGCGAACCTCTTTGATAGAGTTATTATCTGTTACTTCCGCTCTGATGGTAATTGGTTGATTGACCGTGACTTTAGCACCTTCGGGTGGATCTAGGAGATTGATTGTCGGGGGCGGATCCCCAACGATGGCGATTTGATAATTATGATCTGGAGTTTCTGGCTGCCTGAATCTCAGATGGCTCTCATATTCGATCTCAATATAGTATTTAATCGAATTAACATCCTTTTGTGAAACCAAACCCACCTTGTAGATCCACGTTGATGAGGCAGATTGCCTCTCCCACAAACGCATTTTCTGATTGTTCTGTTCTAATTTATTGCCTTCTCTGTCGTAAGTTTTGTAGCGGATTATAACCTTTTTGGGCCCTTTGGAGGTAATTAGATTTAGCGTAAGTGGAATTATTTCACCGACAAATGCCATTGCAGGAGAATCATGCTGCATAATGGGTGGTATCTCAAGATCTATTTCCTTATGGCGATTAGGTTCAATCGTAACAGTTTTCCTTTTGGATATTCCTGCATAAATTCCTTCCACAATGTAGTCACCTCTAAATAGTCTGCGCTTGACGATTCCAGTACCTAGCATTTTCCTATTGGTGTTGTTTCCTTCAATCCAGATTACTGTTTGCGGTAGTAGAGAAATTACGGTCAATTCGCCTGTTAATTTTCTACGCGTTTCTTCAAGCAATCCACTAAAAATTGGGTGATCTCCTCCTATCCTTGGAGGTAATTTTTGGGCTGGGTTATAGCGAATAGATTCTTCAAAGTGCTTCCTCACTTTGTCATTCCCTTCTCCAGATCCCCATTTTGAGCAGCCCAAGTAGAGATGGGCTTCTGCTTGCTGTTCCGAATCTGCAAGCTCTTGTATCACTGAACTTAGGACGTTGATAGCTTCACTGTATTTTGCCTGTTCATATAGCTTAATCCCTTTGTCAAGCATGGCATGACGGGGACGGGGTTTTGGTGGTGCAGGCTTTGGCGGATTAACTTGAGAGTTGGCTGACTTCGGTCTGACAGGAGACGGATCCACTTGAGGCTGGGTTGGCTGGAGTACGACAGGCGGTGGGTTAACCTTGGGCTTGACCGGTTTCGGTTGGACGGGAGACGGATCCACCTGAGGCTGGGTTGGTTGAGGCTTGACAGGCGGTGGGTTAATCTTGGGCTTGACCGGTTTCGGTTCAACGGGAGGTGGATCCACCTGAGGCTTGGAGGGCTGAGGTTCGACAGGTAATAGATCAATTTTCGGCGTGACCGGTATATTAGCAAGTGCCTTGAGATAATTTACTGGAATAGCAGAATTGAGATTCTGTCCATCACGAAGAGTTACAAATGAAACTCCTATCACCTCGCCTCCTTCATTGAAGACGGGACCACCATTACTCCCCTGAGAGATCGGTGCTGTCATCTGGAAAAACTTATCGGAAGGACCACCACGAATCGCACTGATAATACCATCCGAGAATGAGCCTTCTAGGCCCTGTGGATTGCTCGCAACGTAGACTTTATCACCAATCCGGACCGTATCACTGTCACCAAGAGGGAGTGCAGGTGCGTCGATCCCTGCGACTTTTATTATTGCCAAATAGCGTTCTTTATCGGTGTCAAGGATTGTTTCAACAGGATATATCTCTTCCTTTCCAACCAACTTCGCGCCTCCAATCCACATATTGTCGACAACGTGATGGTTAGTTGCAATATGGCCATCGCGGATGACAAATCCGCTACCCGTCCAACGGTTGCCTTTGGCATCTGTGAAGCCCAAGTGTACCGTAGAACCTTCAGCAATTGTATAAATTTCTTGGGAAGTCAGGGCAGCGTCCAGAGTTGTCCCGCAGAACAACACAAGTCCCCCAACCATAAAACTCAGTAATAATTTTTGATGACATTGCATAAAGTTGTGTCCTTTTGCAGAAGTACACACTTAAATGCCATCATTGGTTCAAAAAATCGTATGAGATTGTCTTTTTATTTTTCCATGCCTCGTAGGGAAAGCTCTTTTCTTTCGTCTCATAAACCAACTTAATTGTTGTGCCAATCGGGACTTTCAGACCGCCTCGTATCGGGGTAACGTTAGAATTTTTTTGGTTGGGTCCAGGTTGTATTGTGAAATCTTGTGCCCGTGGTTCTATGAAATCATCGCTTTCGGGTAGCTTAATAAACACTTTTGCCCACGGAATCGCGTTAACGGACACAGTTACAGGTAGTGACGGAAGGGACTCCTCATCTTGAGAGATTGGGGAAGACTCTCCACCCCAAGATATTATAAAAATAATTAAACCAGTAATAACAATGACGCTAACAGTAGCGATAACTATAATCAATCTCAGCATGCCTAATTCTCTTTTACTGAACGAGGTTTGATGTCACGGTAGGTGCGGTTTCCAACCACACCGGTTTGGAGTATCTCATTAATTTTATGGAAAAATGGGTAGCACGTTAAGATAATGCCCACTAGGACGGACAGGGGAATAAGGGAAATCAAAAGTCGCTCTTGCCTCAAAAACCGTAGGCGGGGCATCTTGCCCCGCCCTCAACGCTTTCACCGTAATCGCACTCTGTTTTTACATGAGCCTCAAAAATTATATCCAAGCCCAACCTGTATAGCGGAAACGTTTCGATCGCCCAAGTACAATTGACCATATCCAGCCCTTAGACTCAACCTGCGGGTTATGTAAAAACGGATTCCCGCTTCATAGTGATAGAGATCCATGGTGTCAAAACCCTGCCGAAGTTGAATTGAACCTGTGGCATCTATTACAAGTCTGTCCCGCGGATAGAGTTTCACTCCCCCACCAAAGAGGGGTGTAGTATGCGTTGACCAAGGGGAATCCTCGTATGCTGCGATGCCACCCAGCAGCGTAAACGTAGCCTTGGTTTTTCCTGGAGGGCGTGGACCCCACTGAACCATCGCGCTCAGGTTCGCGCGATCTGGATAGGAAAAGTCCAGTTGCGCGCCTAATGTTGATCGGTTTTTGCCCTCACGTAGATAAGCAAGCCTGAACATATAATCCAAATCAAGGGTGGAGGTGTTGTCAGTAGAAATACTAGAAATACTTGCCCATATTCCCTGATATATTGTAAAAGGTGGAGATGGTGGGTCGTCAGGAGGCACTCCTTGTGGCACCTTTTCCGGTTCTGGTTTGTTTTCATTCCGTTCACTATCAGTTGGAATTCTAATTCTTGAGGATTCCGGTTCTGACTCATTTTCGCTTTCTACATTAGGTGGATCTGGCGGGGATATTGTTGGAAGTTCCTCACCAAAGATAGAGATTTGATAATTATGATTTTTAGCTCTTGGATATCTGAACACTAAGTGATTATCATATTCAATCTCAATGTAGTATTCAATCGAACCCACGTGGTTTTGTGCGGGTAAATCCACCTTGTAGGTCCACGTCAATGATGCGGCTTGCTGCCCCCACAAACGCATCTCCTGATTGTTCTGTTCTAATTCGTCCTTGTCTCTGCTGTAGGTTTTGTAGTAGATTTTAACCTGTTGGGGACTTTTAGTGCTGATTAGATCCAAGGTAAGTGGTATTCTTTCGCCGACGGATATTCTTGGAGGAGGATCATGCTTCACAGTGGGCGGCATCCCAAGATTTAGCACCTTATGGCGATTAGATTCGATTCTAATCGTTTCCCTTTGGGACTTTTCTGCATCGATGCCTTCCACAATGTAGTCACCCGTAAGTAGTCTGCGCTTGACAGTGCCAATGCCTAACATTTTCCTGTCAACTTCGTTGCCTTCAATCCAGATTTCCGTTTCCGGAAGCAAAGAGATTACGGTCAACTCACCTGTTAATTCTTTGCGCACTTCCTCGATTAACTCAGCAAAAATTGGGTGATCTTTCCCTAACCTTGGCGGCAATTCTTGATCTGGATTGTGGCGAATTGCCTCTTGAAATTGCTCCCTCACTTTGTCATTGCTTTCACCGGTTCCCCTTTTTGAACCTCCTAAATAAAGACAGGCTTCTGCTCGCTGTTTCGGATCTTCGAGCTCTCGTACGGCTGAACTTAAAGCTTTGATTGCCTCACCGTATCTTGCCTGTTCATATAACTTAATCCCTTTTTCAAGATTGTCTTGAGTCGTAATTCTCATTTCTATATACCGATATTCCGACCTGCTTTCGTTTCCTTCCCCATCAGTCGCAGTCAGATAATACCGGAGACTGACGATATTTGCGAATGTGATATCTATCGTGTATATGTTCGAGGAACCTTTTGCCATGAGTTTCTGACTTCGTTGACCGTTGAACCATGAGGTATGAATGCGAACATCTTTGACAGCGATATTGTCTGTTACCTCTGCTCTGACGGTAATTTCTTGATTAGGACCGAATCTCGCATCAGGAGGTGGATATAGCACGGATATTGTTGGAGGCTTGCCATCGACGATAGAGATTTGATAATGACGAGGTTGAGCTCTTGGATATCTGAACGGTGAGTGATTATCATATTCAATCTCAAGGTAGTATTCAATCGAACCGACCTGTTTTTGTGAGGGTAAATCCACCTTGTAGACCCACGTCGATGACGCGGATTGTTGGTCCCCTAAACGCATCTTCTGATTGTTCTGTTCTAATTCGCTGCGGTTTCTGTCGTAGGTTGTGTAGTGGATCGTAACCTGTTGAGGAACTTGGGAACTGATTAGATCCAACGTAAGTGGAATTATCTCGCCGACAGATATTTTTGAAGGAGAATCATGTTTCACGATGGGCGGAGCAAATGGCATTTCAATCATTGGCTTGAGATAACTTACCGGAATCGCAAAATTGAGATTCTGTCCATTGCGAAAAGTTGCGAATGAAACCCCTATCACTTCGCCTCTCTCATTGAAGACCGGACCACCACTACTCCCCTGAGAGATCGGTGCTGTCATCTGGAAAAATTTATCGGCAGCACTGCTGTGGCGAACCGCACTGATAATACCATCCGAGAATGAGCCTTCTAGTCCCTGCGGATTGCCCGCGACGTAAACTTTATCACCAATTTGAACCGTATCACTGTCACCAAGAGTAAGTGCCGGGGCATCGATCCCTCCGACCTTTATCACTGCCAGATCGTGCTCTTTGTCACTGTCAAGAATTGCTTCAACAGGGTATATATCTTCCTTGCCAACCAACCTCACGCCTCCAATCGACATATTATCAATAACGTGATGATTAGTCGCAATCTGACCATCGTGGACGACGAATCCGCTACCCGTCCAACTTTTCCCCTTGGCATCTATCAAACCCAAGTGCACCGTAGAGCTTAAAGCGATTTTGGCAATTTCTTGGGAAGTCGGGGCAGCCTCCACAGTTGTTCCGTAGAACAACACAAACCCCCAAACCATAAAAATCAATAATAATTTTTGCCGACATTGCATAAAATCGTATCCTTTTGCAAAAGCACACACTTAAATGTCATCATTGATTCAAGAAATCGTGTGAGATTGTCTTTCCATCTCTCCATACCTCGTAAGGAAAGATTTTTTCGTCGTCACGGTACATCAACTTAATTGTTGTCCCAATCGGGATTTTCAAATCACCCGGTATCGGAGTAACGTTAGAATTTGTCGCGTTGGGTTCAGGGGGTATTGTGAAATCTTGTGCCCGTGGCTCCATGAAATAATCGTTTTCAGGTAGCTTTATGAAAACTCTCGCCCACGGTATAGCGTTAATCGAAACCGACACAGTTCCAGTTTCAGATTGTGTTGGTGGGGAGGGTTGAACTCTTTGAGGCTCCCTAGGTCGACGGAATCCGGGGGAATTATCGTCGATCTCAGGGGTCGCCTCAGGTCGAGGGGGTGGTGGTGGATCCTTGTCCCAAAGTTCTACAAAAATAATTAAACCAGCGATGACAATGACAATAGCTGTGGCGACAACTATAACCAATCTGTTCATCCCTGACTTTCCTTTACTGAGTGCGGTTTGGTGTTATGCAGAGGTAGGTAGAGCGTTTAGATAATCCCCGTAAGAAGGGGCTATGGCTATCTTACGTATCTCCGCCGCTTTATTTTTTCCCTAGTAACTTTAAGGAGTGTTAGCGTTAAAAAATTATAGCACCCTTCACAAAAAGGTGTCAATTGATTCATACCTACTTTTCCGACAGATCGCAATAGCATCCGCTAGTCGAATCATGCTATAATGTTTCTTGTGTTTAATAAGGGAGGATTGTCAGGAGAGCACATTCAAAGCAGAGAGGCTTATGTTAAGAAATCGTGCAACAGAAACCGTAGGGAACAGTGATTCTTGTTCCTTGTTGTTAATGAACCCATGAACTCATGCTTTTCACGTTTTACGCATCACGTTTCACGCGCTTGGCGTATTGCACTATCTTTTCACATAAGCGAGCAGAGATTGCTAGGAGAAAAAATAATCATGTCGAACACACTATTTCCCACAACCGTCATCGGCAGCCTGCCCCGATCTGCGTGGGTGCGAGAGTTAATCCTTGACCGAAAGGATGGAACGATATCCGAAGAGGAAACAGATCGCTTGCTTAACCCGGCGATCGAATCAGCGCTGCGTCTGCAAGAACGAGCAGGGTTGGATGAGATCACCGATGGCGAATGGCGTAGGGAAAGTTACGTCAAGGTTTTCGCCGACCGTGTGCGGGGTTTTCGAGCAGATCTCAATCCCAGTGGCGGATTGCCCTACCCGGCGGTGGTGGAACCGATTGAACATTACCGCCCCTTAGTCGTCGATGAAGTCCGCTATATCCGGGGACGTACTCAACGACGCATCAAGGCAACATTACCCGCCCCCTACATCATCGGGAGACGGATGTGGCATCCCGAACACTCAAAAGCCGCTTATCCTACCCGCGAGCAGTTGATGACCGACTGTGTGCCGATTTTGCGACAGGAAATCGAACTCCTCCGTGAAGCGGGGGCAGACACGGTGCAACTCGATGAGCCGTGGCTGAGTACCATGGTGGATCCCGACTTTCGAGAACGAGAAGGTGTCACAGATGTTCAGTATGAGATGGACCGGTGTGTCGATTTTATTAACCAAACGCTGGACGGAATCGAAGGTGTTGACACTGGGATGCATCTGTGCCACGCGCATTTTGATCGCGAACATGGTACAGAGGGTCCCTATGACCTAATTATGCCCGTATTGGCGAAGGTTCGGGCCGGCACGATTTCAATGGAATATGCCACCCCTGTCGCGGGCGGTTTGGCGTCCCTCGCTCAATTCCCTGAGAATGTACGGTTGGGGCTTGGATGTATTGATCATTGTGATCGACAGGTGGAAACGCCAGAAGACGTGATAGCCCGCGTGGAGGCAGCCATGCGTTATGTAGACAAAGAGCGCATTACGTTGCATCCGGATTGCGGCTTTTCACCATCAGTTCAGAATCCTATGGATCTAGACGAAGCGTACCTGAAACTAAAAGCGATGTGTCAGGCGGCAAAGCTGCTCCGCGAAAAATATGCCTGATGTTGATGATTCCTGAAGGGAGATCGAAATGACAACACCAGAAGCTGCAGCAAAACTTTACAAAGAAGCTGTTGTGATAGATTGCCTGAATGTGAGCAATTGGGAGAGTCCCGCCGTGTTCCAGAGCTTGCACGCTGGGGGTGTAACAGCCATCAACGCCACTGTTGCGACATGGGAAAATTATCAGCAGACTTTGGACAACATCGCTGCTTGGTTTCGTCGGCTTCGAGAATACAGCGACATCCTTATGCAGGTAAAAACCGTGAACGAACTTCTGCAAGCCAAGCAGAGCGGCAAAGTAGGTATAATCTTCGGTTCTCAGAACGCTTCTCCCATTGAGAACGATCTCGACCGGCTTGCGCTGTTTCATGCGCTGGGAATGCGAGTCATCCAAGTGACCTACCACGAGCGGAATCTATTGGGAAATGGTTGCTGGGAACGTAGAGACGAAGGTTTAAGCAACTTTGGTGTTGATGCTATCCGAGAGATGAATACACTGGGTATCCTGATTGACCTTTCCCATGTCGGCGATCGCACCACATTGGATGCAATCGAATTATCGGAGAAACCTGTCGCGATTACCCATGCGAACGCCCGTTCCTATTTCAACCATCCCCGAAACAAGATGGACGATGCGCTGAAATTGTTGGTAGAACGGAATGGCGTAATTGGTGCAACCTCCATCACCTCTTTCTTACCGACCCAATTTGAATCTACATTAGAAGACTATGTGGATGCGATAGATGACATGGTGGAACGGGTCGGGATTGACCATGTGGGTGTCGGGACAGACTTTACACAGGATCAGCCAACCTCGTTCTGGGAGTATATCGGCGCGCAGCAGGGAACAAAATATCCGTCTACCTTTGTGAATCCAGACGTACGATACGACCAGTTACCGATGTCTCCCAAGGGGTTTAAAACGCCCGATAAGTTTCCAGCCTTAGGTGCTGCCCTCCTGAACAGAGGTTACAAACCGGATGAGGTTACCAAAATCCTCGGTGGAAATTGGCTCAGGCTCTTCCGCGAGGCCTGGGTAGAATAGGCGGTAGGGAGAATATAATAATCTTAGGAGTTACGCAGTTGAACGCTCAACTTTGTAGTTCGGCGATTTATCGCCGCTGGACACCGGTCCCAACGCCCGGTGAATTGGGCAACTACAATCAAGACTCCATCAAGCAGTTCGTAGGGAACAACGATCGTTGTTCCTGATGGAAGGGCGTAAGTCCTAATGGGCCTGATAAGGGTGATTGCACACAGATTTCTATCCTTATTTTCTCTTTTTATCAGCGACAATCAGCGAAATCTGCGTCCCTATCTGCTCTTAGAACTGAAGTGCGTAAGCCCTAAATCTAATAAAAATAGATCGTCGTGTAACGCAGAAAGAAGGAGAAGCAAGACCAATGGAATCAAGTCGGGGGATATATCAAGATAACGAAGGGATTTCATTTGCCGACATCGCGCTACGCCATCAAGATGGGCGATCGCTGGCATCCGTTCGGGTTCGGACAGCTGGTCATACCCACACAGGTGTCGCCAGTTTTGCCGTTGCAGAAGAAGGGCGAGAATTTGTTTATGAGGATGGATCGTGGGACTGTCGTGAGTGGCAGTGGTGGAAGGAACACGGTCGTGGAGACGAGAAGTGGCCCCGGCTAGTCCCTGCAACTTCCGGTTACGAAGAGCAAGGAGACGAAATTTGTGTTACAAGTCAATACAGATGCGACAACATCCAGACCTACCAAGAATGGTTCTTCCAACCTCAAGACCGTGACGATGTACTCACATACAACTGTCGGCAAACAATCCAGAATTGCGGTTCCGTTGATTTAGAAGAGTATGCCCAATTTTTCGCCTGCTACACCGAGACTAACAGAGAGAAAAGCCAATTCTATTGGTCAGCGGACAGACAATTCAAGAGTTTTGAAAGCCTCGGTGGGAGACATCTGGACGCTTACATCGTTGCTCCCGGATCCACCTTCGAGCGTCTTGGACTGATCCCACACGCGCTCAGGGGTGGCGGCAAAGTCGCAGATACTTGGTATCAGCCGGTGTTAGTAGGCCAACCGAGTCCGAAAGGCTGGCGACATATCGTTTTCACCGAGCCTGTTGTGACAGCCGGACTCGCCTCCGGAATGGGTGGCATCGCAATGGACTACATTGCCTATCCAGGGACGGGAGTTTTCAAGCACGGCGAATCCTTTTCGATTCGCATCCGGCACCATATCGTCAGAATGCCTAATTTAATTCAGACGGATTTCGTCGAGGAGCTTTGGGAGGCGTTTGAGAAGGATCTCATGGACTAGGCTGTGCGCTTATGTGTAGATCCCGCAATAGAATCGTGCTATAATATTGCTTACTATGATACAACTATCTTCTTCTAAGAACCCGCCTGCTGAAAGTAGCTATAAGGAGGGAGCAAACCAATGGAAACCGACCTTGAAGAACAAAAAGAACAACTCATGCGGGAGGGGTACGTCATTGTACGCGACATAATTCCGCCCGACGAATTAGAACAACTGCGTGAAAGCGTTGACACCATTATCGACAAAGCACCCCCTTCAAGCCGGGTGACGGTGACCGAATGGGTTGATAAGCTGACCGCTAACGCTGTGGAGTTCTATTTCGACGACCGTACCCTTGACTTCAGTCGCAGGCTGATGGATGCCCCCGATGTTGCCCCGTTAGGGATGTGGGTGTTGTGTCACTCGGGAACGGGTTGGCACCGTGATATCCATCCAATTGATATGGCACCACTTGATGGATTGCAAGAGGATATTCAACTCAACGGTCCTCCTTATCTTCAGTGGAATCTCGCGCTCTATGATGATAGCTACTTACACGTGATTCCCCGCAGCCATCTGCGGCGCAACAACGAAGCGGAAAGCAAAAAAGAACGTCGTATGGGAGTTGTTCCACTGCCGGGCGAGATTACCGTAGACCTCAAAGCCGGCGATGGTGTCGTCTACATCAACGGCATCCTGCATAGTGCCACACCAAACGGGGATGAGAAGCGGCGAACACTTCACTTTGGATACCAATCCTTTGGCGCCAAAGGATTTACACATTTTTTCCTACCTGATACAATGGGTGTTGAATTTGTGGAACATTTGTCACCGTGGGCTGCTGAAAAATGTCATCACTTTGAGGCACTCCACGCGGAACGCCACGACGACGTTGCATTCACACTCCGCGCTGTCCTTGAAAAAGATGTACATGCCTTTGCAGAAGGATTGCACCGGATTCACCGTAGTGAACACGCCCGGATGACTACCCTAGTTGTGTTGTCAAAGATTGCTTACTTGATTCGCAAATATAAAGATTCCGACACAGAAGAATATACCAACGGTCCCTGCATCCAGCGGATGGCAGACCGTTTTACCCCCGACGAGTTGGAGCAACTCTGGCAGCGATTTGCTCTCCTCGATCGCAAATTGCAAGCGGATACAAAGCAGTACGAACCGCTGTTTCAAAGTGGTCCCATGAAGTACTTCTTTTTTGAAATGCCTCAAGATTTCGGCGTTGATGACTTCATAGCTAGTTGGAATGGATAGTTGTCAACCAATTGGGATTTGTATACTTTACGATGGATATAAGCAATATTGAATAATAAACTTTCGATTCTCAGTAGGTGTCGAACCCGTAGGGGCGGGGTTTCCCCGCCCGCCATCGATGTAAAATGTGCGTATTTAATATTGAAACTTGCTTAACATTTAAGAAAGGAGCCCATCATGTCTCAACGTCTGGTTTACTTCAACGGGGACTTTATCCCCGAACAGGAAGCACGCATCTCCATCTTTGACTCTGCCCTGCTGTTTGGTGATATGGTTTTTGAGGTGACCCGTACCTTTAACCAGAAACCCTTTCGCCTGCGCGAACACTTGGAACGGCTCTATGGGTCGATACGCTATGCGGAGATCGATTGTGGTCTTACCATAGACGAAATGGAAGCCGCTACCTATGAGACCATTGAGAGGAACTTACCCGCTCTCAATGACTTGGACTTCCAGATTATGCACGATGTGACCCGTGGAGGTTACCCACTTTACGAGGGGCTCATCAAAGAAGGTGCCTCCCCTATCGTGTCTATTAACGTCTTCCCATTGATCCGTCACGTCGGTGGGCAAGCTGACAAGTATGAAACCGGATCACACTTTGTTATCACACCGCAGCAGTCAGTACCCTCACGTTATATCGATCCCAAGGCGAAAAACCGGAGCCGCATCTTCTACAAACTCGCTGAACTTCACGCGAGTAAGCTAGAGGAAGGCGCAATGGCACTGCTGACCGACGAGCACGGCTTCATCACCGAGGGAACTGGAAACAACTTCTTCATAGCGCGGGATGGTGAGATTTTTACCTCAAAGCCCAACGATATTCTGCGTGGGGTGTCACGTCACGCCTGTATGGACATTGCTTCCACACTCGGCATCCCTGTCCACGAAGCGGACATCGAATCCTACGATGTCCGGGAGGCGGATGAAGCGTGGTGGACGAGTACCACCATCTGCATGATGCCGGTCACCCGTTTCAACTTCCAGCCAATCGGCGATGGGAAGCCCGGACCCATTTATCTGCGACTGCTTGATGCTTGGTCGAAGGAGGTCGGAGTAAACATTCCTGCCCAAGCACGCGAATACGCAGAACTCGGTAAAACATGGACGCCGTAATTTTGCTTTTTGAAATCTCTGCTACATGGCTTGATATAACTGCCGAAGACATGGCAAAAGGTATCACCGCTGCGGAAGCGGATGTTCCTGTCGATGAGTTTGCTGCGTGGTATACACTGATGGAAATCGCTGTCAAACCGTTGGAGATGAATCATGGCGAGTCCTAGCGTTCAATTCTATGTTGGTGAGATCTTTGGGTTTGACTTCGCACAACGGATTCCACCGGGCCATGAGCAACTTGCATAGCGTTCTGTTATTGTCGCCGGGATTTCTCAACTCGTGCAACTAGTTCTGTACTTGACAAGAGCTGATTTCATAAATTGGGACCTTGTAACCTCGTTAAGGAAAACATAGTTATGGCAAAATTGAACAACGCAATCAACTCTCCCGAATCGGCTGCAGGTCCTGGACGGCTCTTAAAGCGTCGATTACGAAGCGGCGATGTCCTAGTCGGAGGCATGATTGCCGAACATCTCCGGCCATCGCTGGTAAAATTGTACGTGCAGGCGGGTTTTGATTTTATGTACATCGAGTATGAGCACGGCTTCTTTGAGATGACTACATTTGCGGATTCGGTCCTATGCGCTCGGGACAATAATATGCCTGTCATTGCCAAGACGCCGCAGTTAGAACGCGCTGAAGTGGCAAAACTACTGGAGTGTGGGGTGGTCGGAATTCAACTGCCTCGCACCGAAACACGGGCGGAGGTTGAAACGCTTCGCAGCTACCTCAAGTTTCCACCGGCCGGTACGCGGGCGGTCGCACCTGGATATGGCAATAGCAGCTACCTTCAGCCAGCTGACTGGAAGACGTGGATGACTGAACAGGATGAAGAGACAACGCTGGTCGTTCATATCGAAACGCGACGCGCCTACGAAAATGCCGAAGAAATTATCAGTACGCCGGGGGTGGATATGGTTTACGTCGGTCCCGGCGATTTCTCCATTGAGATGGGACACCCCGGCGCTTGTGATCACCCAGAGGTCACAGGTCCAATGGGAGAAATTCTCGAAATCTGCAAGAAGCACGGTGTTTACTTCGGCACGACCGCCTCCGGTGCAACTGCGGCACGGGAATGGGTGAGGCGTGGAGCACAGTTCTTCGAGACAGCGGATGAGCTGGCTTTCATCCACGAAGCAGCATCGAATCTAGTGACTGAGTATCGGCAGTTTACGCCGCAATCGTAGTGCGCCGTTGACCCGTTTTTGGAACAACTATATCTGACAGATTAGCCGTTATGGAGGGACATCAATCAATGAAGATCCATCCGGAGCATACGTGGGGACACACCCTCCCATTTGGGGAAGAGTATTATCAAAACGCAGTTAAGTTATTGCGGAGTATCCGCGATGATGCGGCAATCATGGCTGAAATTGCGGCGAAGGCAGCCGATGCTATCCGAGCCGGGAACAAGGTCTACGCCAACATAACGACGGGCCACATGCCGACATACGAGCTGGTGAACGACCGCGAGGGCAATCCGGCACAATTTGAGTTTACCGGAGCGGATACGTGTACGCCGGAGCAATTTGCTGCGATGCGGGCAGGCGATGTGCTTCTCACCAACCACGTCAGTGAAGCGGTGCGCGATGCTCGTGACGCCGGTGTATATGTCGCTGTGTTCACGACCTGCTACGTCAACAATCGAGATACGCCCCCGGGGAAGGTTATACCGAACCCTCATAATTGGGTGCCAGAAGATGTGGCATCGCGTGTCATTGATTCGCATATCCCGTGGTATCAAGGATTGGTGCGTGCGCCGGAAATTCCAGAGATGGAAATCTGTCCTGGATCGGCAAACGGGTCATGTGCGATTCACTGGATGATAACCGCCGAAGTTGCCCATACATTGGCGACGGATCGCCCACCGACAGGGGCAATTGGTCGTCAGTATGTGGACCTCCTCTTGGAACGGCTTGCCGATGTCCATGCTCAAGATCTGGAGTGCATCAACGAAATCGCGACAGTAATAGCAAAACGGATTATCGGTGGTGGACATTACTATGTGCGGAGCCGTAACGAGGGGATCCAGAGTGAGGCAAACGGTGTCGCACAAGGGTTGATGATGTGTAATGCCTTTGAACCACGCCCCGCAAGCGAGGGGGGCGATAAGGATGTCTTTCTTATTGCCGCAGTCAGCGCGAACGATCCGCAAGAACTTGCTTGGGCGGACGAGGCTCAAGCCAACGGTAACTACCTTGTCGGTATCGGCCCCTCCAATAACGATGGGCTACGCGATCGTTGCGATGTCTACTTCGATGATCGCTGTGACGAGATAGCTGGTGTCATCTCCATTCCCGGTCGTTCCGATAAGGTTAGTCCTGCCACCGGAATTCTCAACAACATTATCATGTATATGCTCACAGCACAGTTTGTAGATGAGATGTGCCGGCGCGGTGCTGTTCCGTACTTCTTTATGGGAGCCTATCGTGACGGCAGTGATTATAACAGTGTGATGCGTCCCTTCTGTTTGGAACGTGGCTATTAGTGCACAGATGCTCAAGCAAAGTGAAATCCCATATAGCGAAGCCTAACTATAGTGAATTCTAAAAATAAATAGAATTTCGCTCCCCATGTTTGGTAGGCGCGGTTTCTAACCGCGCCGGTACAGAGTGTCCAATTAATTCTAAACTTTACTATAATTCAGACACGCCATAGGAGATCGGCTCAAATGTCCCATAAACAAGTTGAAGTGAATGGTGGCGATGCAAAAGCGTTTGACAAACTTCTCGCAGGAGAAATATTCACCTCAACTGATATTCAGATGAACCTCGAAATCCTCTGTGATGATTTAGGGAGCCGATTTGCAGGGACGCCGGCGGAGACGGAGGCAGCACAATTTTTGCAAACGACGCTGGAGCGATACGAACTCAAAGATGTCCACAGTGAAGCGTTTGAGTATAACGGTTGGAAGCGCGGCACAGCCAAACTGACCGTTACCTCCCCTTGGCAGCGAGAGTTGTCATGTCTGTCTATGCCGATGTCACCATCAGGAAAGTGCAGCGGCAAAATCGTCGATCTTGGGACAGGTTCACCCGAAACCTTTGAAACCTTGCAAGCTGAACTGAAAGGCAACATCGCACTCGTCAACATTGAAAATCCGGCTTCAGCGGGTCGCTGGGTTCACCGCACCGAAAAATATAACAGATCCATCCTTGCAGGTGCTCAAGCACTTATTTTTATGTCAAATGCAGATGGCTATGGTCCGATTACCGGTGCGTTGGGATTCAACCGATGGGGACTGATACCCGGAATCATGATCTCTAAGGAAACGGGAACACTCCTCCAAAGAGCTATACGCCGGAACGGTTTTGTCAAGGCTGAAATCGACACCACTGACACCCCTGCTAAGAAAACGTCATGGAATATCATTGGAGATGTGAAGGGCAACACGGAGGATGAGGATATGGTCCTCATCGGTGTCCACTACGATGGTCATGATATCTCTCAAGGTGCGGAAGATCCGGCTTCGGGACTAGTTGCAGGACTGGAAGTGGCGCGGGTCATGAGCCTACACGCTGACAGACTCAAGCGGACTGTTCGCTTTGTCCTGTTTGGTGTTGAAGAACTTGGACTCATCGGTGCACATGCGTATGTCAACAGCCATCCAAGGGATCTCGAAAAGACGCGCTTCATGTTCAATTTGGACTCGGCAGGGGGAGGTGGACGAAAAGGATTGATGGTTTACGGACCAGATTCGAGGGCTTATTTCCGCACAATGGGGCAGCAGATGGATGAGAATCTCATGGTAGACTTCGATGCCTCTCCGTTGCGTGAACCCGATCACCTCTCTTCCGATCACTACCCATTTATGGCGAAGGGTGTCGCCTGCGGATTCATCAGAGATCCATATAGCTATACATGGTCCGGATTCTACCACACCGCACACGATACAGTGGATAAAGTCGACCCTCTCAAAGTGAAGGAGGCCGCATTTTTATCCGCTCGTCTAGCTTGGCGAATTGCTAACGATGATAATTTCCCCTTCAAACAGATGAGCGAGAAAGAATTAGCGGAACAGAGAACAACACCGGAGGTCAGCGAAGTCCAACGGATCGAAAAGGCGGTTGAAAAACTCCGACAACAGACCTAACAAAACCTAAAGAAAGCGTGCCTCATGTTCGACAATTTCACGAAAACCCGAATCAAAGCCAACGGTGTCTCTATCAACCTTGTGCATGGCGGCGTTGGACCACCCCTGCTGTTACTGCACGGATATCCCCAAACCCACGTTGAGTGGCATAAGATCGCTCCCAAACTTGCCGTGCATTACACCGTCGTTGCCCCTGATCTACGCGGCTATGGTGACAGCGAAAAGCCGACCGCCTCGGAAGGGGATTTGAGCGTCTATTGCAAACGCACAACCGCGCAGGATCAGGTTGAGGTGATGACCGAACTTGGCTTTGAATCGTTCCACGTTGTTGGGCACGATCGAGGCGCGCGTGTCGGACATCGTATGGCACTTGACCATTCGGAGCGGGTGCGAACTTTTACCTCGCTTGACGTTGTACCTTCGCAAGCGGCTTTTGATCACATGGACAGCCAGCTCTCCTTCGCTTGGTTCCATTGGCATCTGATGCGCCAACCGTCGCCGCTGCCGGAAACCTTGATCGGTAACAGCGCCAAAACTTATCTGGACTTCCTCCTAGAGCGATGGACTGCAATCGACGGCTCAATTACAGATGAGGCGTACGGGGAATATCTCCGCTGCTTTAATGACCCTGAAACCATCTGCGCCACCTGCCTGGACTACCGCGGTATCGAACTGGACCTGCAGCACGACGAAGCCGATCGTGGCCGTAAGCTCACCTGCCCTGTGTTGCTGCTCTGGGGCAGTAACATGGCGAAGCGCCCGGGTTGGCAGACCGGTGCCAACTTAGATATGCTGACTGTCTGGCGGGAGCGTGCTGTTGATGTGCGCGGTAAACCCCTTGACTGTGGCCATTTTTTGCCCGAAGAACTGCCGGAAGAAACGACCGTCGAACTACTAGCGTTCCTCTCCGCCCACTAAAACCCAATCCAAATTTGAATTGACCACCCTATCTTCCAATCCCACATCTTCCGAAAATTCACCCGCCGCGCTAGTGCGACTAGATTGCCTGAGCAAAGCCTACAGTGAAGCAGGTCAAAACCGGATCGTGTTGAACCAAGTCAGCCAGGAATTTTATGAGGGCGAGTTTGTCTGTTTATTGGGGAAATCTGGTAGCGGAAAGAGCACACTGCTCAACCTGATCTCTGGCATTGATGCTCCGAGCAGCGGTCACGTGTTTATCCGGGACGGTGAACAAGAAGTTGATTTGACTCGCCTGAACGAACACCAGCGAACCCTCTTTCGTCGTCGCCACATCGGAATTATCTTCCAGTTTTTCAACCTCATTCCGACCTTAACGGTATTGGAGAATGTACTTCTGCCACTTGAACTTACACGTAGCTCTGAATCCAAAAGGGACAGGCAAACGCGTGCGGAGACACTGCTTGGAAAAGTTGAATTTGGCGATCGGCTCAATACCTATCCCGACAGACTGAGTGGAGGCGAACAACAGCGTGTCGCGATTGCCCGTGCACTCGTTCATAATCCCGTGATGCTGCTTGCTGATGAACCGACCGGTAATTTGGATACAGAAATCGGCGCAACTGTGTTGTCGTTGCTGCTAGAAATGATTCGGGGCACAGGTAAAATGCTGTTGATGGCAACGCACGCATCGGAGATTGCCAACCATGCAGATCGGGTGCTGCACATCACCGATGGCGCGCTAGTCAACGATACCGTGTAATAACCTTTGGTGCGTAGGGAACAACGATCGTTATTCCGTAGTCCCCCTGATAAGGGGGATTTAGGGGGTTAGTTGTGGATTGACAGTGTATAAGTAATTCTAAAATCTACCATAATAGACCGATTTCACGTTTCACGCTTCACTATGCAATTATCAATTACTCTCGCTTGTCGTCATGCGTGGCGGCGTCCCGCCCAAAGCATCTTCTTCATCATCGGAGTGGGGTTGGGCGTTGCGATGATTGTCGCAATAGACCTCGCTAACGGTGCTGCCAATCGTGCTTTCTCTCTCAGCACAGAAGCCGTGGCAGGCAAAACCACTCACCAGATTGTTGGTGGTCCCAGCGGTCTGGCTGAGGGCATCTATGTTGCGTTGCGGCAGCAGTTGGGCTATCGGCTTAGTGCACCAATTGTGGAAGGCTATGTTACTGCCGAGGAACTAGATATGCAGCCAATGCGGTTGTTAGGTGTGGATAGTTTTGCTGAATCTCCCTTCCGAAATTACCTAAATGACGATAACACTAACTTTGCGAGTAACAATGGATTCACCGCGTTTATTGTTCAGCCGAATACTGTCTTGCTCAGTGCAGCACTCGCCAATCAATACAATCTCAACGTGGATGATTTCATCCACATACAGGTGGGCGGTCGTCATCAAACTTTGCAGATCGTGGCCGTCCTGAAGTCAGATGACAAAGATGAACAGCGAGGACTTGATGGGCTATTGATTACTGACATCGGAACCGCCCAAGAGACACTGGGTAAAGTGGGCACCCTCGATCGAATTGATCTGATTATTCCGGAAGGCACACAGGAAGCCACAACCCTCGAACGTATCGCTGCTATTTTGCCCCCCGGTGCACGAGTTGAACAGCGGACAGACTCGGCAGTGGAAGAGATGACAGCTGCGTTTCGATTGAATTTGACAGCCCTCAGTATGCTCGCGCTGTTAGTCGGAATGTTCCTCATTTATAACACGGTGGTTTTCAGCGTGGTGCAGCAGCGATCGGTTCTCGGCAGCCTGCGTGCATTGGGGGTAACACGAGGTCAAATTTTCTCCATAATTCTGTCCGAGGCGGGATTGCTAGGGATTATAGGCACAGCCTTCGGACTTGGCTTGGGGTATCTGCTAGGCCGTGGCGCAGTACAAATGGTTACGACCAATATCAACGATCTCTTTTTTGTTGTCACTGTGCGTCGGATCGATTTCCCACCCTTGACGTTGCTTAAGGGGGCTGTCATTGGTATTGCCGCAGCGTTAATGGCTGCGGTACTCCCTGCTTATGAAGCAACCAATGTGCCCCCTGCCTCTGCCATTCAACGCAGCAATATCGAAGAACGAGCATATACTGCGTTATACTGGGTGAGCGGAGTTGGGGTAGGAGTCCTGCTGCTGGGCGTCGCCCTTCTAATTCCTGAATGGCATCTAATCATCACGTTTGTCGGTATTTTCGCAATTATCATCGGTATCAGTCTGCTCACACCCATTCTGACTTTAGGGCTAATGCGTATTCTATCAGGACTGAGCAGCGTTGTAGGACAATTCTTTGGCCCCTTAATTCGGCTTGCAATTCGTGACATCACACGCTCGTTGAGTCGTACTTCCGTCGCCATCGCTGCGCTGATGGTTGCAGTTAGTGTTATTGTCGGTGTCGGTCTAATGATCAGTAGTTTCCGCCTGACCGTTGAACGGTGGTTGACAGATCTTTTGCAGGCAGACATCTTCGTTTCGGCACCAAGTCTAATCTCTGATCAGGCGACCTCCCCGCTTCCATCCGGTGTCGTAGAGAAGTTGGTGACATTTCCCGGTGTTGCCAAGATTGCAACTGTCCGGGTGGTAGATGTCAGTGCCAGCGACATGGGAGTCATCCAATTGGTTGCTGTGAGCATGGACATCGCCGGTGAAAAGCGTCACTACAAGTCAGCGGTGGGAGATATCGCTACAACCTGGGAGGCGTTGGAGGCAGGTGGCGTCATTATCAACGAGCCAATGTCTAATCGGTTCAAACTTGGAGTTGGCGATGAGGTGGTGCTGTTCACAGACCGGGGTGAGCAGCCATTTTCCATTGTGGCTGTCGCTTATGATTTCGATGTGCAACCCGGCGCACTTATTCATGTCAGTGTCTACCGGTCATTTTGGAACGACATAGATCTGTCGTCTGCCGCACTTTTTCTGGAACCCGGTGTTGATGTAGATACCAAGATTAACGAATTGCGAACGGCATTTGCTGACGATGCTAAGTTGGTGATTCGCTCTAGCCGCGGCCTTCGGGAACACTCGCTCGCTATTTTCGATCGCAGCTTTAGCATAACGGTCGCGCTGCAAATGCTCGCCATGCTCGTGGCTTTCATTGGCATACTCAGTGCGCTGATGAGTCTGCAACTGGAACGGCGTCGAGAGGTCGGAACGCTGCGCGCTGTTGGTATGACACGCCGGCAGTTGTGGAAGCTGACATTGGTGGAAACGGGATTAATGGGGACGATTGCGGGGATCCTTGCCATGCCGACCGGCTTTGCGCTTGCCGTAATTCTCATCTATATCATCAATCTTCGCTCTTTCGGTTGGACGCTGCAGATGTATTTACAACCCGTTTATTTCCTGCAAGCCCTCACAGTTGCACTAATTGCAGCATTGCTAGCTGGGGTTTACCCCGCATGGCGCGTAGGGCGGATGCAGCCCGCAGATGCATTGAGGGAGGAGTAATTCAATTACCTATGTCCGAATCTGACATCATCAACGCCCTCCGCCCATCTGATTGGATCACCATTGTTTATCTCGCAATCACCGGCGTGCTCGCTTGTATTTTTCACAAAAATTTGCGCTGGTGGGGGATTTATGTGCTGAGCCATGCAGGTGCTATATGCGGTTTACTCCTGTTGGCTGTCATTCCCAAAGATGCTTTGCCGTTATCGCTGCAGGTATTACGCGATTGGTATCCGATTGCAACAATTCCAATTTTTTACCTAGAGATACCACCATTGACACAGATGGTAGTGCAAAGATATTTCGATGATAAAATCATCGAATGCGAAGAGCGGCTATTCAATGGGCAACCGAGCATTTATTTCAGTGAGCATTTTTCGTCTAGGTGGCTTTCAGAGCTTTTACATCTATGCTATTTCAGCTATTATCCCATTGTTTTCGGGCTTGTTGGGGTGCTTTACTACCAAGGCAGGTATGAAGCGTTTCACGAAGTCATTTTTGGGGAGATACTGACCTTTAATTTATGTCTTATCTGGTACATTTTCATGCCGGTCGTGGGCCCCCGCTACAAGTTTGAGAGAATTCGCGGGCGACTCGCAGACGGTTCGTTTTTCAAGCTGATACACATGATCCTTTCCGGTGCATCATCCAAAGGCACGGCGTTCCCAAGTTCTCACTGCGCGATCGGTGTGATTGTAGTTCTCTACGCCGCCCGTTATCACCCGATTGCTTTTACAATCCTGTGCCCATTTGGCGTGGGGTTGATTGTTGGAACAGTCTACGGACGGTTTCATTATGCACTTGACGCCATTCTCGGAACGGTTTTGGCAGTAGTTATCTTTGGGGCTGCGCCGTACCTCTATCGTTTGTTGCTATAACGTAAGTTGCCAGTTATTGAAAATCCAGTAGAACCTGTAGGTCGAGAGTCATATCTCGACAAAACTGTCCTTTTGTACCACGATCTGTTAGATTGTGATACCCGTCCACAAACACCACATTTGGCAGATGGACCGATGTTTACAGCGTTTGTCGATCCCGACTCGTCGAGGAGACCGATCAATCGGCATTAGCAACATCAAAATGTCAACACGTCCTAGATTAACACTACAAAAAGGACTTGCTTTCCAAACATAAGTTGATGTATGCTATGAAAAATTCACAATCCAGATTTATTCATCATTTCAATCTCTATAGATAGGAAAAAACATGAGACTTATACAGTATTATCAACCAGGCCAAGGTAAGCGTGTCGGTGTTGTGACACGGAGCGATGTTGTTACTGATATAACTAGCGACGGAGATCGCGGCTTACTCAGTCGATCCGTTGAACCGGACGATATTGTGATTGATGTCACGAGCGATGAGTCGCCGGGTGTACTAGAATTAATCGAACTCTCCTACAAGGAGGGGGTGAGCATGGGAATTTTGCTTGCCGACATCCAAGAGCGTGTCTCCGGCGGGACGAGTCATGGACCGCTACCGGGACAAGCCGATGAAGACAAACTCAAATTTGCTACCCTTGATGTGTCACCAAGCCCGGAGGTAGCGCACCTCCTATCCCCTCTTGATTCGCCAGAGGTATGGGGCTGTGGCGTGACCTACAAACGCAGCGCGGATATGCGAGATGACGACAGCGAGCAAGATATCTACAGTCGTGTCTACAACGCAGACCGCCCTGAGATTTTCTTCAAAGCGACACCCGCCCGGTGCGTTGGCCCCAACGGCTTCATCGGTATCAGGAGCGACTCCATACTCACAGCCACCGAGCCGGAGCTAGCCTATGTCCTCGGCGAAGATGGAGAAATTGTTGGTTACACCCTCTGCAACGATGTGTCCGCATGGGACATCGAGCGTGACAACCCCCTTTACCTGCCGCAATCGAAAGTGTTTTACGGTTGTTGTGCCCTCGGTCCGATGTTCGTCACCGCCTCCGAAGTTGATGATCCTTACAGCCTAAACATCAAATGCACAGTTATCCGAGACGAGAAACCGATCTATGAAGGCGGCGTGAATACCTCGCAAATTAATTGGAAGTTTGAGGAATTGACCGAATTCCTCTGCCGAGATAATCCTGTCCCAGTTGGAACGATTGTCTCTACCGGCACCGGTATCATCGTGCCGAACGACCTCCCGTTAGCCCCCGGTGATGTTGTGGAGATTGAGGCGGACGGACTGGGCAAACTCTCCAACCCTGTTAAACAACTTTAGAAATTTATAGGGATAGGACTTACGCAGCTGAGTCATAAGTCCCCCTGATCTTCCAAGTCCCCCTGACAAGGGGGATTTAGGGGGTTGGGGGATCTAAGGGGTTAAAAATAAATAGACACTTTCGTCCCTTGGTTTCGATCCCGATTTATTGGGGCCGGTAGGTGCGGTTTCTAACCGCTTTCGCTCCCTGGTAGGCGAGGTTTCAAACCTCGCCGATTGGCAGTGTCTCATTAATCCCAAGATCTACTATAAATTTGCGTAACCCCTGTAGAATCAAAGCCCCAGCGGGGCGATATGTTTATAGAAAAACCGGACCCCTACACACCTCAAAGCCCCAAAGGAGCGACATGTTTATAGCCAAGCGATAGGCCCCCTCGTCCAAGCCCCAGCGGGGCACCATGTTTATAGAATCATCAGTATTGTTAAGCCTAACGAGTTGTAGGGAGCGGAGATCTCCGTTCCTTATGTAAAATGTCAACAGAACCGAGTCATTGAAAATCCATCAGAACCTGTAGGTCGAGATTCATATCTCGACAAATATCCTGCATCCACCGATAAGATTAGAATACAGTGAAAGATGACAACACTATGAACAATGCACAGTCCGAAACACCCCCTAGGGAATCCACGGAATTTGAATCCCTAAACGATGTCCAACGCAAAGCGGTGCAGCATAAAGACGGTCCGCTGCTCCTCCTATCCGGTGCGGGGAGCGGCAAGACCCGTGTGATTACCGAACGCATCGCTTACCTCATTCGCCACCACGACGTTTCCCCATATAATATCCTCGCAGTGACGTTCACAAAAAAAGCCACTGAGGAAATGAAAACCCGTCTTAATGACCTCATCGGCAAAACAAAAACTCCCTCTTGGATACACACCTTCCATTCCTGCTGTACCCGTATTCTACACAAGCATATTACACATCTTGGCTATGGTTATGACAGTTCATTCACAACCTTTGATGACGCAAAACAGCGGACCCTTATCAAGAAATTAATCCAAGAACTCCACATCCAATTGAATGACCCGAATGCTGTCCTCGCCGAGATTAGCAAAATCAAGCGCGCTTTCATTTCCCCTGAACAGTACGCGGACATAGTAAAGAAAAAGTATCCGGACGACAAAAAAGGATTCATCGAGAAATGCGTTGCACAGATCTATCCAAAGTATCGGGACTTCCTTCGCAAAAACAACGCTCTCGATTTTGATGATATGATCACATTGACAGTCGAGTTGTTTGACACAAACCCGAAAATACTGGAGTTTTATCAAAACTTGTTTCGGTATATCCTCGTTGATGAGTATCAAGATACCGATAGGAGTCAGTATCTGCTTGTTAATGCATTGGCGCAGAAGCACCGAAATTTATGTGCCGTGGGGGACGAGGATCAGAGTATTTACGCGTTTCGAGGGGCGGACATCAACAACATCATCGATTTCGAGAAGGACTATCCAGATGCGAAAGTCCTGTGCTTAGGGCAGAACTATCGCTCAACTAAAAATATCGTCGAAGCCGCACGTCATGTAATCAGCAACAACCAGATACGAAAAGATAAGCCAATTTATACAGAAAACGATGAAGGAAGCAAAATCACCTGTTACGAGTCAATTGACCCAACCGACGAGGCTGGCTATGTGATACAGCAGATTCAGAAGTGGCGAGAGCGTGAAAAAAAATATGAGGATTTAGCTATCTTGTACCGGATAAACGCCCAATCCCGCACATTTGAGGATGCCTTGCGCGATGCAGATATTCCGTATCAGATTGTGGGAGGAATCCGATTTTACGAGCGGATGGAAATCAAAGACATCATCGCTTATATGCAAGTGATCGTCAAACCTACCGACACGGTTAGCATTAAGCGCGTCATCAACACACCACGCCGCGGGATTGGCGTTGCAACAGTACAAAAGATCGAGGATTTCGCCGACGCAAAAGACATCTCTCTATTTGAAGCGATTCAGCGTGTTGGGGAGGTGTCAACACTCAACAATGGAGCGAAAAATCAGGTGCACGCATTTGCTCGGTTGATTGAGTCGTTCAATCCAGACGATCCGCCGACACGCACGATAGAAGATTTACTTGAACGCTCCGGTTACCTCGAAGTCTTAAGGCGAGATGGCACAGTTGAAGCACAGAGCCGAGAAGAAAACCTTGGTGAGTTAATTGCTGCTGTTACAGAACACGAAAAAAATGACCCTAAGCCAACATTAAAGAATTTCTTGGAAAAGGTTGCATCGGCATCTACCTCGGCTGACAAAGGTGATAAAAGCGATAAAGTCACGATGATGACACTGCACAGTACAAAGGGTTTGGAGTTTCCAATTGTCTTCATGGTTGGGATGGAAGAAGGATTATTCCCTCATTGGCGTTCTTGCGATACCGAAGACGAACTTGAGGAGGAGAGGCGATTATGTTACGTTGGAATTACCCGCGCTGAAGAACAACTTTACTTAACCCATTCATGGTCACGAGAGCCACGCTCACCCAAACGTTCACGATTTCTGAATGAGATTCCGGTAGAACTTTTGCAACTAGAACGGCATAAAGAGATACCAAACTCGACAGATGAAAGGGTTACAGAACAACAAGCCGTTTCATCTCAAACGCACAATGTTAATCTAGGGGAGAACTTTATAGAACCTATTGACGGACTCGGAAACGAAATTCAATCCGAAATCCTCCACTCAAGCTACGACTTAACAGGGACTGTCCACGAATCAAAGCCTATAGAGGAATCAATGCAGCAACCGGAAGCGTCAGCCGATGTCTATCTTAATCGCGGGGCAGATTACCTTGGTAAGAGAAATTATGACCTCGCTATCAAAGCCTATGACAAAGCTATAGAATTAAAGCCTGATTATGCCCTTGCCTATTCCAATCGTGGGGAGGCTTACCGTCTTAGCGGCGATTATCCCCGTGCCGTGACAGACTATGACAAAGCCAGAGAACTGAAGCCTTCTATAGAACTTCCTCCCAACGCTGCTGTTGCCTATAATATTCGCGGGGCGGCTTACGCGAAAAAAGGCGATTATAACAATGCTATCGCAGACTACACCCAAGCCATAGAACTGAAATCTGATAACACCTATGCCTATTACAACCGTGGACAGGCTCACCATAAAAACGGAGATTATGACCGTGCCATCACAGACTATACCAAAGCAATAGAACTAAAGCCCAATTATGCCAGTGCCTATAATAATCGAGGGGTGGCTTACCATGCAAAAGGTGATTATTCCTGTGCCGCCGCTGACTATGACAAAGCCATTGAACTAAAACCATCAATAGAACCACCTCCAAGTGCTGCCGAGGCTTATAATGATCGTGGGTGGGCTTACTACTTTAACAACAAAAATGCTCGTGCTATCGCAGACTATGACAAAGCTATAGAACTAAAGCCGGATTATGCCAATGCTTATTTCAATCGCGGACAGGCTTACTATGAAAACAGGGATTATACCGATGCCATTGTAGACTTTACCAAAGTCATAGAATTAGAGCCAGCTGACGCTGTTGCCTATAATAATCGTGGGTGGACTTACTATGAAAACAGGGATTATCCTGACGCCATTGCAGACTTTACTAGAGCGATAGAATTAGAAACTGATGACGCTGCCGCTTATTCCAATCGTGGACAGGCTTACTATGAAAACGGGGATTATTCCTGTGCCGCCGCTGACTATGACAAAGCCATTGAACTAACACCATCTATAAAACTGCCTCCCAATGCTGCCTATGCCTATCTTATTCACGGGGAGGCTTATCGTGAAAAGGGCGAAAATACCCTTGCTATCAAAGCCTATGACAAAGCGATAGAATTAAAGCCGGATTATGCCGCCGCTTATTCCAATCGTGGGTGGGCTTACCATGCAAAAGGCGATTATCCCTATGCCGCCGCTGACTATGACAAAGCCATTGAACTAACACCATCTATAAAACTGCCTCCCAATGCTGCTGTTGCTTATAATAATCGAGGGATAGCTTACTATGAAAACGGAGATTATGACAACGCCATTGTAGACTATGTCAAGGCTATAAAACTAAAGCCTGATTATGTCACCGCTTATTCCAATCGCGGACGAGCCTACCATGCAAAAGGCGATTATCCCCATGCTGCTGCTGACTATGACAAAGCTATTGAACTGAAACCATCTGTAAATCTCCCTTCCAATGCTGCTGTTGCCTATAATAATCGAGGGGTGGCTTACACGAAAAAAGACGATTATAACAATGCTATTGAAGACTACACCAAAGCTATACAACTGAAACCCGATGACATCTATGTCTATTACAATCGTGGACGGGCTTACTATGACAACGGGGACTATGACAACGCTATTGAAAACTACACCAAAGCTATAGAATTAAAATCTGATTATGCCAGTGCCTATCTTCATCGCGGGCAAGCTTACTATGAAAACGGAGATTATCACCATGCCATTGCAGACTATACCAAAGCGATAGAACTAGAGCCATTTATAGCACTTCCTCTCAATGCTGCCAATGTCTATTTCAATCGCGGGGAGGCTTACTATAAAAATGGAGATTATCACCGTGCTGCCACAGACTATGACAAAGCCACAGAACTAAACCCATCTATAGAACTGCCTCCACATGCTGCCGAGGCCTATAATAATCGTGGGGAGGATTACTACTTTAACGGTGATTATACCCATGCTATTGCAGATTACACCGAATCCATTAAGCTAAGTCCTGCTGATATTGATACCTATCTTGATCGCGGGGAAGCTTACTATGAAAATGGCGATTATGACAACGCTATTGTAGACTTTAATAAAGCGATAGAATTAGAGCCAAGTTATCCCGATGCCTATCTTAATCGTGGACGGACTTACCACGCAAAAGGCGATTATTCCCGTGCTATTGCAGACTATACCGAAACGATAGAATTAATGCCTGATTTTGCTAATGCTTATTGCAATCGCGGGGAAGCTTACTATGAAAATGGTGATTATGACCGCGCCATTGTAGACTACACCGAAGCTATAGAACTAGAACCTGATTATGCCGAGGCCTATAATAATCGGGGGCAGGCTTACTATAAAAACAGGGATTATGATCGTGCTATTGTAGATTACACTAAGGCTATAGAGCTAAAATCTGATAATGCTTCTGCCTATAGTAATCGTGGGGATGCTTATTATAAAAACGGCGATTATTCCCGGGCTATTGCAGACTACACTAAAGCTATAGAATTGAAGCCTGATGCCGCTGATGCCTATTCCAATCGCGGGTGGGCTTACTATAAAAAAGGTGACATGAAACATGCTGATGCGGACCATGCTAAAGCAGAAACACTTGAAGATGAACAATCGAGTTCTCCACCACCGGACGATCTTGATGACAGACTTATATCTTCTTTCAGAAGATCTAAGCAATATTGAATAATAAACTTTCGATTTTCAATAGGTATCGAACCCGTAGGGGCGGGGTTTCCCCGCCCGCCATTGATGTAAAATGTGCATATTTAATATTGAAACTTGCTTAGATGAAGTTTAAAAAAATAAATCAGTAATTCTACAACAGACGATTCTCAATCAAGAAGTGTCTCTAATCTTGTAAATCCTTCAATCCTGTAAATCCTGATTCAGACCGTTTTGAATTCCAATCACAGCATCAGGGCAATAATCCGCGTAATCCGCGTCATCAGTTTAATCCACGATTCAGACAAACGACACATATCGCCCCAATGGGGCTAAATACACCCTATCACGTTTCACGTTCCGTTCTCTTGAAAATCCTTAAATCCCGAAAATCCCGATTCAGACAACAATAACCCACCATTTCACAAATAGGTTGCAATATCATAACGGATGTGATATAATTTCGGCTGGGAGAGCCGCGTGGTCTCTCAACGCCACCGATACGCATCGGTCAAATTAACTATCACCACCAAAACCAAACTGGAGGCGTACTATGACAGAAGCACCCCATCCGAACCAACTCACACCCCAACAAGAAACAGCGATTGACCTGATCCTCGCTGGAAAAAACGATAGAGAAGTTGCCCAAACCATCGGGAAATCGCGATCCACCGTCAACATCTGGCGCAACCACGATCCACGCTTTATCGCAACACTGAATGACCGCAGACAACAAGTGTGGGGCGGACAACTCAACCGTTTGAACAACCTTGTAACTGAAGCTGTCGACGTGCTTCAAGACGGGTTACACGATTCAGATATCAAAGTCCGAATCGTCTCAGCCGTACACATTCTCAAAGCCACCGGCACCTACGGTGCGACCATGCCAGGCTCACAGGTAACAGATCCCGCAGAGGTGGCAGCGGACCACGAGGTCAAAAACGACCAGAGAAAAATGAGGCTTGACCAGTACAAAGACAAGTCGGCCCGCTCAGCTCAACTTGAAACGAAGTACCAGTCAAGCGCAAAGCAACAGAGCCATGCTTATGCAGAGGAGCGAGAACGCGGGGTATCTAGTGAAATATCAGACACTGAAAGATACCTTAAAGTCGAAAAAGACACAAAAAACAGAGCATCTTTGGAAAGCACCATATCGACATACAGTAAAATCCCGCAAGAGGCACTCAACAAAATTGACGAAGACGGGCTGCATAATCTTATTTCCGATTTCATTGGCTTTCGTGACGACTACCTTGGGGCTGTAGAGGCAGATCTAACCAACGCCTACATCAACTCGGACCCACCGCCCTGGGAGGACTACACCGAAGAGACGGATCGCCAAATCGAGTCAGAGCTACAGCGAACGAAAGAAAAGACGGACACAGTGCTCCAGATTTTCCTCAATGAGTGGGAAAAACGGGGAGGCAATGCAGCACAGCTACTGAAGGAAGTGGAGGAGCAACAGATCGCGCGGAAAAGCGAAATCCGCGATAGAAAGCAACAGTTGCAAGAGCCAGACCTGCCAAGCGATCAGAAAGTTCCCAACCTGCTGGAGCCGCTAAACAACGGAGGGACGCTGCCAGCAGAACTAGAGAGCATACTCTCATCAATCAGCCACAAACCACCACTTGAAGGCAACCACAACGGTGCCCCTGGCAAAATCTAACAAAATCTAACACTTTTTTGTAGCACGATCTGTTAGATTGTGATCCGAGTAATTCTATATTTTCCTCAGCGGTAGGTGCGGTTTCCAACCGCACCGCATCGGCACCGTTAGAAACAGTGCCTACCATTAGAGCTATGACCCCGGTAGGTGCGGTTTCCAACCCTGGTCTCGATTCATCGGACCGCACCGGACATCGCTCGGAAATTACCCAATTAATAAATTAATCTTCATTTAGATTGTGATCCAAGTCCCGACTCGTCCCGATGTATCGGGGAGCATCCTCGCAAAGCGGGATCCGCGTTCCCTCAAAGAAAATGAACAAATAGGAGACAAACCAATGTCAGCACCCAACCCTGATGTGTTTATCGGCATCCCCAAAGAAGAAATTGATACCCCGGCACTACTGATCGATGTAGACATCATGGAAGCCAATATCCAGAAGATGGCGGACTATTTCAAAACGGTCAATGCGGATCTGCGTCCGCATGTCAAAACCCATAAGACCCCAATTATCGCTCATAAACAGATGGAGGCAGGTGCAATCGGTATGACCTGTGCCAAACTCGGTGAAGCAGAGGCGATGATCCATGCCGGTATCCGCGATGTGCTGATCGCCAATCAGATTGTCGGGAAGCAGAAGATTGCGCGTCTGATTAACCTTGCCAAGCACTCCGAGATTATGGTCGCAGTCGATGATCCGGATAATGTCGATCAGCTCTCTACGGCTGCGGAGGCAAAAGGGACCACATTGCGCGTCCTTATTGAAGTCAACTCCGGCATGAACCGCTGTGGGACCGAGCCGGGACAACCGACGCTGGATCTGGCACGTCACATCCTAAAATCAAAGGGCCTCAAGTTTGAAGGAATAATGGGGTACGAGGGGCATACCGTTATCACACCGACTTTCGCCGAACGCAAAAGTCTGACAGGCGAATCCGTTGAGATGCTGATTGGGACCAAACGCTTTCTCGAACAGAACGGCGTCCCCGTCAAGATCGTGAGCGGCGGCGGTACAGGCACCTATGCAATCACCGGCACTTACCCAGAAATGACGGAGATCCAAGCGGGATCTTATATCTTTATCGACTCAAGTTATCGGGGTGTAGAAGGTATCGGTGAGGTATTTGGATGTGCGCTGACCATGTTGACGACGGTTGTGAGTCGCCCGCAGCCGACGCGTGTCATCGTTGATGCAGGCGCGAAGGTGTTGACAAGCGACTCCGGCACACCGCAGCCGGTGGGAATTGACGGCTTAGAGATGCGAGGGTTGTCGGAGGAGCACGGGAATCTGTCAGCGGACCCAAGCGTTGCACTCAAGCCTGGCGATACGATCGAGCTCTTACCAACGCACTGCTGCACAACGGTGAATCTCCATGACAGGTATTATGCAGTTCGCAATGGAATTGTCGAGGATGTTTGGGAAATCGCTGCAAGAGGAAAATCACAGTAGTGCACAGAAACCGAGTTTTTCCGAAAAAATTCGGTTTCTTTGGCATATCAGGTTTTTGGAGTGTCGGACGGGGATGAATCCGGCTTGAATATATCCGACGTTATCCCAAGCACGCGGCGACGCGGCAATAGCCGAGACAAGTTTGCTAGCAGATAGTTGACACTCCTGCCCGGAACCACATAGTTGCGCCCTTTCAAAAAGGCTTTCAAGCCCGCTTCAACCACCGTTTCAGGAGTTTCTGCTCTGGTCATCCTTGTCACGTCGGCGTTGGCAGCGTTAGCAAAATTGGTAGCGGTGTTACCGGGACAGAGTGCTAGCACCGTTAAACCATGTTCGTGATACTCGCCCCACAGCGATTCGGAAAAGCCGAGGACGAATGCTTTCGTGGCACTGTAGGTGGCGAGGTAAGGGATGGGCTGGAACGCCGCTGTTGACGCAACGTTGATAACACCGCCGTCCCCCTTCTTCAACATCGCGGGTAGAAAAAGATGTGTTAAACCCACCAACGCTTTGATATTGAGGTTCAGCATATCTTGGTAGCTCTGATAATCATATTCTAGGAAAGGTCCACACTTTCCAAAACCGGCGTTATTTATCAGTACATCAACCGAGAGCGAGGCATCTTCAATCTGCGCCCACAATTGCTGAGGCGTATCCGGCTGACTGAGATCTCCAGAAAACAGATCGACTTGGATTGCGTGTCTTTCCGACAACTCTTTGGCTACTTGACGGAGTTTATCTTCCGAGCGTGCCGTCAAGATTAAATTAGCACCCCGATCTGCAAGGTTACGGGCAAACGCTTCACCGATACCGGACGAGGCACCCGTGACCAAGACAGTTGCACCTTTGAAAGATTTCATTGTTATCTTCCTAAGATAATCATCGCTATTGAGCAAGGGCAGTCGCACGAAGTATCGGGCTGCTTAGGACTTCCGGGTTGACCACCGACTCAGGCATCTGCCCTGTTAAAACCCTTGCGACCTCTGCCGCCGCCGTCACCTCAAGATCATAGGTAGACTCTTCAGAGATAAACGCGGCGTGGGGTGTCACAACAGCGTTATCCAACGCCAGCAGCGGCTCATCGGGCTGGGGTGGTTCCTCTGCCAATACATCCAGCCCTGCCCCCGCGATTTCGCCGGTCGTAAGTGCGTCATAGAGTGCGCTGGTGTCAATAATTCCTCCGCGCGAGGTATTGAGGACATAGGCTGTCGACTTCATCCGACGAAATGCTTCCGCATCCAGCAGATCCTGTGTTTCAGAGTTCAACGGTGCATGGATGGTAATAAAATCGGACTCGGCAAGAAGTTCAGGGACATCGACTAGGGTCACCCCATGTTCCTCCGCAATCTGCTCAGTGGCTCGCGGAGAGTAAATCAAGACCTCCAACCCGAATGCTTTCGCTTTAGGGATAATCGCCTTTCCGATTTTGCCGAATCCAATGATGCCCAACTTTTGTCCGCGAATCCGACGCATGGGAGGTCCGACGTCTCGCGTCCAACTTCCACTCTTAACCGTTCGATCGAGTAGACTGATTTTCCGCGCACATGACAGCAGCAGCGCCATCGTGTGGTCGGAGACCTCGTCAATACAGTAGGCAGGGACATTTGTTACAACCATTCCAAGAGCAGTTGCCGTCTCTACGTCGATGTTATCCAGACCGATTCCACATCGACCAATAACCTTGCACTGTTGGGCAGCCTCGACAACCGCTGTAGTGACATGGAGCCAACAGGTAAGGATACCGTCAACTTGAGGTGCCAGATCGATAAATTCTTCCTCTGTACCGCTCTCTGCAACGATTAGTTCTGCGCCGACCTCTTCCAAAACCTTTCGCTCAGGTTCGACGGAGGGCCACGCATAATCTGTCATCATCACTTTATATTTATAAGACATATTAGCTAATCCTTTCTTACATATAATTTCTCTTTGCCTGAAATAAACGCTTTGCTAGCATAGGTTATACTATAACACAAGTGCGACAGGAAAACAATCGTGAGGACACACAATTCTATTCTCTTGAAAAGGTTCTGGTTTTGTGGTATTATGCTGAAAATTGCCAATATCAATCAATAATTTATCTCGGAGGTTTATCATGGGAAATTCAGTGGTTCTACCTAATGATTTCGGAGATTACCTCACCATCGAAAATGCACCACAACGATTTACAGAAGCGTCAGAAGTAGCCCAAAAAGTCACCGCAGCAGGGGTTCAATTGCATCCCAATCTGGATCATGCGGCAATCTTCTGTGATCCCCCCTATATTGTCGCGGGACCGTTAAAACAACTCGGCTATGTTTCCGGTTGGGATGCCCGTTGCTATCCCTCGCCGGTAGATGAGTGCGACTATATCAACGTTTCGGCAAGATTGCCAGAGGACAGTCCAGAACGAAACAGCGGTTGGTTCGATTATGTCGCAGTTGTCCATCCGGTAGACAACCAAGCCTTAGACCACATGCTGAGTCAGGGTTACGGCAATCCGTTCATCCACCATTTAACATGGGGGATTGTCCCACCGGATCGTGTTGGGCCGAGCGATTTTGATTATGCAGGTCAGGTTGTGCGTTTTATGGTCAGTACCCGAACGGTGATTGCAGATGCCATAGGCGACGAGCCCGGAACACTGATTATTGCGTTGCCGCAGCAGGTGATAAATCACCCCGCTTTTGATGATGTACTCCCAACATGGGTTGATGGATTAGAAGCGGATCAGTATCAGGTCGAATCAATGCAGGGTGGTGGATTTTTAATTCAGTTTTTCGTGTTGACAGGCGGAAGAATTGAAGTCGCATTGCGATCTGGAACAACGCAGACATTTAATCCTAAGAGCGTTGACAAGATCTCCAAAGATGAAATCAGTGCGATCCAAGATGATAAATAAATAGTGGCTTATATAAAAAGAGAGTGCAGAGAATGAAGATAAACCGAGTTTTTTCTTGAAAACTCGGTTTCTGTTGCACGATTTCTTTACATGAGCCTAAACAGTAAAGGAACGGTTATATGAGCAAAACAACTCGAGTGACAGTATGGAATGAATATCGCCACGAAAAGACCAATGAGCAAATTGCAAAACTCTACCCCGATGGCATGCACAACGCAATCGGAAATTATCTCAAAAAACAACCGGGATTTGAGGTGCACACCGCAACATTGGATGAGCCGGAACATGGGTTGACAGAGGCAGTCCTATCCGAGACGGATGTCTTAATCTGGTGGGGACACGGGGCACATGGAGAGGTCACAGACGAAGTTGTTGACAGAATGCACGTCCGTATTCTTGATGGCATGGGTTTAATCTGCTTGCACTCGTCGCACTACTCCAGGATCTTTACTAAGCTGATGGGGACATCGTGCAGCCTCAAATGGCGTGAATCAGGCGAGAAGGAGCGACTCTGGGTCATAGAGCATGGACACCCAATCGTCGAAGGAATCGGCGAGTATTTTGAGATTGAACACGCTGAGATGTACGGTGAGCCTTTCGATATTCCTGAACCGGACACACTGATCTTCGTCAGTTGGTTCCCCGGCGGTGAGGTATTCCGCAGTGGCTGTTGCTACCACCGCGGCAAGGGCAAGATATTTTATTTCCGTCCCGGACACGAAACCTACCCGATCTATCATAATCCGGACGTGCTACGCGTTATCGCTAATGCGGCGGGGTGGGCTGCGCCGGTTGATGGTCCACAACCTGTCTTTGGGAACGCCCAACCGATAGAGAGTCTGTAGCGGGTCAAGATGGGTGTGGCGGGTTGATGGCTGTTCCCTCCGTTAAAACCTGTACATCATAAATCTCCTCAACACCTGTCTCATATCTGAGGTGGTCAACGATACGCCCCTCGGATAGAGACACTACCACGATGCCGCTGAACAGCGCATCTTCGGAGATTGGCAGCGCTGCGAAGGTCGAACTGGTCTTTCGCAGCTTTGACAATCCTACGAACAGATAGTCACCACAACGCGCCATACCACGCACGAAGCCGGGCAACTGAGCAACCACTTCGTACCCCCCCGTTTCGGGTTCGGCACACACTAACTCCCCAGTCGCGGAGAGCAGCAGATAAAGTTTCCCATCGTACACCCGCGGGGAATGCGGCATAGGTAACCCTTCCAATACAATCTCGCCGCTGGGAACATCTATCAAGATCCCGCCCGAGACTTTGTTCTCGCGCCACCCCTCAAAGGTGTCCACCTTCCCAAACGCTGTTACATACTCAGGTTGACCGTCTACCATCGCCATGCTGTTCAGATGGCATCGGTCTTCTGGTGCCATGTCACTGACGAACGGGGGACGCCATTGGGACTCGAAATTAGAACTCTCGTCTGTTAAAGCCATGGACGAAAGGAGGGTGTTGATCGCCCACAGTCCGTCCTTCCCCCAAGCGAGATCATGGGTGTCAACCTCTCCGCTAAAGTAGGTTTTCTCCTGCACATAGGTATCTTCTACCGCGGGAGTATTGGTAAGCACCACTACCTCCTCCCGTGTAGCCACTGCGATCCGCTGATCGGAAACCGCCAGTCCCATCGGTCGGGGGAAGTCCAAAGCATGCTGCTCAATCGCTTCCGGGCTGGTGGCGCGGATAAAGATAACCTTACCCGCTTGGTAGGTGCTGAACACTAGCGTACACCCCAATTGCCAGAGCAATTTGGGTAGAGTTGACGAATGAGTGTAATGGAATGAGGCTAACAAGGCGTTCATGGGACTGTACCTCTGTGGTTCGACACGACTAAGATTTTTTCGATGGACCTTCTCTTTTAATCAATTGGCGGACTTTCAATGAGGATAGGAGTTTGGTCGGGTGTCAGCGAAACGTAATTTTTAGCTGCATGAAAATTTACACTTTTCAGAGTTATTTCGGATAATTGGTAAATCTTCAGCAGTTCGTCCTCCCTCACCTTTATATGCGATTCTATATTGATCGCCTCGCCTGATGTGGATTCTGATCCATTGTGCAGAAGCAGTGTGTAGGTTGAAGTGTCGGTCAAAAGCTGTAACACTTTTATGCCGTTTATCTGTTGCAGTCGAAGTGGATGCTTTGAAACCTTCAACGACCGGCTAAACATAATCGTATTGAGAGCTTGTAGAACGCGACTCCCGGAGCGTGGATTGCAAAGGGTGTCCAGAAGCCCATGTGCTACATCCATAGTACGGTCAAGATCACTGAAGGGTTCAAAATAGATGCGGCTGCCCGGTATCGTTGCCATCGAAAACAACCCCTCCGCTGCTAAGTTTGCGTTAGTTTGGTCGTTAGTCGCGGCGAATTCAAGGCTGAAATCTACATTAGAAATGTGGCTGAAGGGGGTTATTCCCACAATTTCCTGAATCTGATTATACAGCGATTGATCGGTATTCACCTTGCAAATGATCCTATCAATTGCCACTCCATTTACCTCCAAAAATTGATTAAGGGACAAGATTTCCTGAGGAGTGTATCCGAAACGAAAGCGAGGAAACTGTTTACCTGAAGTTGCCTCTCTGCAAATAATCGGTAACAATGTAACGGATAGATCAAACCGTTCCTGAAGAGCTTTAATGATTTCGATACATTTGTCCGACGGATAAAGCGTCCCAACTATCTGGATTTCCAGACCATCAATCCTTGGACGGATCTGGGAGATTGCATCTAAGATATCGAATTCTTCAGAGAAGATGACAACGGCATTGAGCTTCACTCCCTCTTTGCGCAGGATTTCCAAACGTCTCTGTTGAAAGGTGTCTAGAAAATCGGTAAGCGGCGCACGGACATATCCAACTCCCATCTCCATGCAGGCAAGCAGGGGATAGTCATTTCTTACCCGCTCCCGTATCGCAGCGGGCCAAGCGCGTGGAATGTCGGCAATCGTCGCCAGCGGCTGATTTAGTGTGATGCCCAGCGGAGATTGGGGAAGTGTGCCGCTCACTCGTGTGATGAGCCGTTCTTCTGTATTTGGTGAAAGCCTTTCGACTCCAGCGGTCCGGATAAAATGGAGATCCGTTTTATCCGATCTCACTCTCATCAGGTAAAATCCAAATTTTGGCACATCATTTCGGCCTCGTTCCGGCGGCGGAGGACCAGCAAACAGGCAGGAAAATCCGGGGCGGGTAAAGACGGGGGAGGCTAAAACCGCGTATCGCGTGTCCGCTAGGTGATCGAAGAAAGCGAAGTGAACATGCCCAGCGATGAGCATCTCGACCTCGTAAACTCGTACTAGATCGAGCAGCCAAGCCCTCGCGGGATCTGCTATATTGTCGTAATGCCCCATAGAAGGTTCGGTTTCATCGAGCAGATAGGGCGGCATGTGTAGCAGGATGAAAAGGCGTTTCTTTGCATATTCAGCCAAGTCCTTTTCTACCCATGCCTCTTGTTCGGCAGCATCAGGGAGTGTGCCATTCATGATCTGCGAATTGAGCACCACAAAATGGCAATTCCCCTGATCAAAGCTATACCACGACTTGCCGAACCTCTGATGATACCAATCCAACACCTCCCTACTGACGTGGGACGCGGGTGCGGTGGGATCGGGCTTATCACCAAGGTCATGATTTCCCGCAACATAGTAAGGCTCAACCCCACACACTCGCACTTGCTCTAGCGATTCGTCCATTGACTTGTGAAATCGCTCTACATTGTCGGGATATTCCTGAACCATATCACCGTTGTGCACAACGAAATGAGGCTCAAGTGCCGCCGCCATGCGTAAGGCTACTTCCCGCCGGACAGATTGCTTTCGGCGGTTCTCAAATTCGAGAGATGCCCCGCCTGGATCGAGCATGTAGTGGGAATCGGAAATGATAACAAATTCAAAGAGTGCGTTTGGCAAAAAAGATTTGTTAAACATCTCTCACGCCCCAGACCTAGAGAATTGAAGAACTACCATAACGTTGCTCAAAATCGTCGCACTACTTCCAGTCCCCAAAACTGGGGTTCATTGACATAGCTAGTTAGGTTGTTGAAGTCGATGCCACCGGTGGGAGACGCATCGTTAAGGATGTTACGGCCTATAATTGCTATTTCTGTGTTGCCGTATGGCAATAAACAAGCAAGCCGGAGTCCACCCATCAAGAGCGAGTCATCGGCATATTCTACAGAATCGTAGAGAAAGAACCGCACGCGGCTGCGATAAGCCCAGTCCGTAGAGGCGATGAGACGGACACCCGCCGGAAGATCAAGCGCGTAGCGCAGTGTCATATCTGCAATCCACTCCGGAGCCTGCGGCAAGCCGTTTCCATCGATGGAAAAAGTTCCATCAGCAGAACCGGGAGGGTCCAGTACCGTACACGGTGCGCCGCAACCTTGTATAGCCAAATTCGGATCGTCAATACGCGTTTGGTTGTAACTGAGTCCCGTTGTAAGTTCCAGCGCGGTGGTAGGTGCGAGCACCAATTCTGCTTCAACGCCTCGTCCGATCGTCCCTTCAGCGTTCACCAACCGGTTGAAATTGGTCTCTCCACCCACCGCAGTGAGCTGCTGATCTTGCATAAAGTAGTGGAACGCAGCGAGATCCAAGTGCAACCGTCGTCCCAAGAGGCGCAACTTTGTCCCGCCTTCAACAGACAGAATAGTCTCCGTATCCGCCACCGTAACCTCATCGCCAAACAGAAGACGCCCTTGAATACTAGGAGCGCGAAAACCACGCGCTGCGCGGAGATATGTCTGCACACTCGGTGTAATCTCATAACGCAGACTTAGATCCCCGCTTAATACCGTGGCTTCAGGGGTCTCGTGGATGGGACCGATGGGCCCCGCCTCCGTGACAGCAGGAGCTTCGATTCGCCACGCTGTATAGTCCTTCGTATCATTAGACAATCGTAAGCCAGCCCCTAATTCCACAGCTTCGACTAATCGGAAGGTCAGCGCCGCAAACGCTGCCCGCGCAACCGCTAGTTGCTCTTGACGTACCTTCCCATCTTGAGCACCTTCAGCAAAGGTATTGTAGTTGAAATCTTCCATCTCCACGAATTCGCGGAAATAGTACATCCCAAACTGATAGGATAGACGGTACCGTCCGGTACTCACAAGACGGAGTTCTTGGCTAAATTGGCGGAGCGCGGGAATGCCGGACGCGGTTTCGGAAGGAAATGGGATTTCGCCGGGACCACTCGGCAGACTGAAAGCAGCACCGTATCCACCATCAATGTCTCCACGCGAAAAGGTGGTAAGCCTCTCCAATCCCGTCAGCGAAACCAGTTGGAAGTCCCCGATGTCGTAACGGACCTCAGCAGCCAAGCCCTGTGTATTCAAGGTCTGCTCATTGCGTCCGTCCTGTGCGATGCTAGCTCGGTCAAAATCGGACACCAGATCCCCCTGCCCCTTCGATAAGGTATTGGCGCGAAACAGCCGTGCGGTACCATCGAGATCGCGGGCATGGACCTTGAACCAAGCCTCTAGGTCCGGGGTGGGTGTCCACAAAAACTGTAAGCGTCCGGCTATGTCCCGATGGCTCCCTAGAGCATCTTCTTCGTCCGTGTATTCGTTATCTATCCAATCGCCCCGCTGCTGAACAAGCAGTGAAAACCTCGCGGCGAGCACAGACGGAATAACCGGACCAGACCACGCCCCTTCAAAATTACTGCTGTTGAACCGTCCATAGCTCAACCGACCATATCCTTCCAATGCGTGCGTGGGGCGTGCCGATTCAAATTTGACAATCCCGGCAGGGGTGTTACGTCCAAACAGTGTGCCTTGTGGACCCCGCAGCACTTCAATCCGATCTATATCAAAGGCAGGAAACCCTTTCAACAGGGCATTTTCAAGTATAATCCCGTCGTAGAGAAGGGAAACCGGCTGCGAGGCGTTGAGGTCAAAGTCCGTATTCCCCAAGCCACGGATATAAAAGCGCGGAAAGACACGTCCAAACGAGGATTCCATCTGCAAACTAGGCGTACGATTCGACAAAAAGCGTACATCCATGCCAGATGAACGCAGAGCCTCGGATTTTTCGCCCTGTAGTGTTGAAATAGAGAGTGGAACATCAAAAGACGGCTGCTCGCGCTTTTGGGCTGTAACCACAACCTCTTCCAGCATCATCATCTCTTCGACTTCCTCATCGGCAACAACTGTGAGGGATATAGACAATACCACCAAGAAAGCCAAAGCACATAACTGCATCCCAAAACGCATATTTTTCCTCCTACATAGAACGCGGAACTTTGTTCTACATTTGCCAGCCTTGATGCCATTCAGACTCATGTCCAACGCCTTCTCGTGCTACGACGACATCAAGCAGATAGGGTCGATTTTCTTTCATGATACAATCAATTCCGCGCTTGAGTGCCGCCTCTAGTTCTGACGGATCAGTGACCCGCTCGCCATCCACTCCCTGAGACCGAGCGAGCCCAGCATAATCAATCGACGGTCCTCCAAGGAAGAGTCCGGGATATTTGCCTTCCTGCACCATCTGGCTGTCCGGCATTTCCCGCGCCCAATTTATACGCACGACTTGATAGCTTTCGTTGTTGGAAACAATTGTCAACACAGGGGTTTTGTAGCGAGCCATAGACCAGAACCCTGCTGCGCTATAGGTAAGCGAGCCATCGCCGATGCTAAGAACAACGGGTCTTTCGTCTCCAATCCCAATCTTCGCACCAACCGCTCCACCGACTGCCCAACCAAGTGAACCACCACCACCGCCGAATCGCCACATCTGCTGATATCCAAACGGCAGCAGTGTTGTTCGGGCGGTTGGATTTTCGCCAATGATTATCGAGTCTTTCGGCAGGAGCGTCGCCATCTGCGCCTCCAGTAGGCTGGGGTGAATCACTTCGTCGTCCGCATGCTCCCGCACCACCGCCTCCTCACGCTCAAGCAGGAGTTTTGCGTAAGTTGAGACCTTGGCGCGTTGGTTGCGCCACAACTCGATGGTATCAGCCCCGTACAGCTTAGATATCGTCTCACACAGCGCAGGTAGGGTATCTTTTAGGTTACATTGGGCGGCCAGATCGAGCGGATAGTGCCGTCCCATCAACGTTGGGTTGGGACCAATCTGCATCACAGTCGGTTCCTCCGCAGATCCATGCAGCCCTCGACAGCCGACCATGAACAGGAGATCAGGTTGCAGACCGGTTACTTCAGAAAACTCCTTTTCTACTGGATAACCGCCGCAGGACAGTGGATGATGGGTCGGGAAGTTCGCGCTGGTTTGCCGGCTGCCGAAAACCGGTGCACCGAGCAGTTCTGCCAATTGTACGGCTTCGTCCTGTGCGTTTTGATTCCAGACATCATCGCCAAACATCAGGGCAGGACAGCTACACTCGCCCAGCTTTTTAGCAATTGCTTCTATTGTTTGAGGTCGCGCCGCTCCCGGACCCTCAATCTGATACCCTGCGCCTTCCCCGATCTCCGCCTCAAGGCCCTCCTGCTGGAACAGATTCGCATTCACTGAGATAAAAACGGGGCCCGTTGGCGGGTTCGTCGCCTCCCGCATCGCCCTTCCTGTTGCCACCGTAAGCGCCTCTGGCTGATAGCTCACTTGATAAGCACACCGTGCCTCTTTAGTCACACCGCGCATCAGTTCTGCCTGACTCAGTCCGGGGAAAGGTGTTAAGCCTCGGAAATCCTGGACCTCCATTGTCCAATCTCCAGCGATGACAACCACCGCCGAACCTGCCATCTGCGCGTTGTAGAGTTGCCCAGCCATCTGAAGCGAGCCGCCGGTCACATGGGCGATAGCCACCCCCACCTTGCCACTGGTGCGGTGGTATCCATCTGCCATAGCGGAGACCAATCCCTCATGTTTTGCCATAGCAATCTTCAAATCCCCATCTTCGGCAACGGCTGCAAAGAGTCCTGTTTCTGCCGAGCCGGGGTTGGTAAAGAGATATTCAACCCCACATTCCTTGAGCATCTTGACTAGGATCATTCCGCCTGTACCGCTAATTTTTTGTCGCATTGAACCCTCCGGTGTGTCTGAAAAATAGGTTTATGATTCGGCTTTCGTTTTGGGTATCATAGCAAAGTCCGTCCAATTCCGCAACGAAAAAGTCGCCCTTTTCAGAGCGGGCTTTCCGGCACAAAAAACACCTAACAAATTTTAATCCCTTTTCGCTACAACGATCGGTTATAATGAAAAGACTCAATTCATCCAACTCTTTTTCAATTGGGTGAATTTTTCAGTTGGAAGGGGTGCATCAGCAATGAAATTGATTCTTAGTAGAAAAGGATTTGATTCGCAATCGGGTGGTTGTCCCAGTCCCATTTTCCCTGACGGGACACCATATTCTCTGCCGATACCTTATAAACCGTCAGAAATTACCTACGCTGACCTATGGCACGGTGACACAAATATCGGAGGGGTGGTTGCGGATCTTACCTGCAACCGGATTGGCTCCAAGGACCCCGCCCACTTAGATCCCGACATCAACCACGTTGCCTATCGACGCCAAGCGGGTTGGCAGCCCCTGTTTGGTCAGTCGGGTGCAGCCCAAGGTCATCTAAAAAACCAACAGGTACGCATCGGCGATCTGTTCCTGTTTTTCGGTCTCTTCCAGAAGGTTGAAAAAGTTTCTGGCAGGTGGTGCTTTGTCAAACACGCGCCTAGGCAGCATATCCTGTGGGGCTGGCTCCAAATTGGGGAAATTTACAAGGTTGATGAGCTAGCGAAGGACGAACTTCCATGGTCGTGCTACCATCCTCATCGGCACTCATTACGGCGTAAAGATTCGACTAACACGCTGTACATTGCGTCTAAAACGTTGAATGTAGGCGATGGAGCAATAGCATCGGGCGCGGGATGTTTCCTGAAATCTCATGAACGATTAATTTTGACAAACCCAGATGGATCAGGAGTAACAGATTGGCGATTGCCTCGGTGCTTCTACCCTGATGAGGGCAAGTGCCCACTTACTTACCACCCCAAACTTGACCGTTGGCAGCAGCACGATGACCAATACGCCTACCTACAGAGCGCTAGTCGGGGACAGGAATTTGTTTTAGATCTCGATCAATACCCTGACGTAACAGATTGGCTTGTCCAATCCATCTTTACTCATGTTAAGAAATAGTGCAAAGAAACCGAGTTTTTTCTTCAAAACTCGGTTTCTCTGAGCTGCTCTACACTTTCTTTTTACATGAGCCTCTATCTACTCACGACTGCTAAAATTGCAAAATATAAACCGACACTACGCGGTTAAAACCCAAACGAGGAGGAACATGAGAAACAGCAAAACCCTGAAGAAAATCCACCAAAACCGATGTGCACGAGTGTGTGGCTTGGGACACTACCTGCCGTTTTTTGTGCGCTACGCCGCACATTTTGGCTACGATGTCATCTGGCTGGACTTGGAGCACCGCGCGATGACCGATCGTGAGGTGCAGAGCCTGTTGGGACTATGCTACCACAACGATATCGACTGCATGGTACGACCTCCCACTCAAGAACGGACGCGGCTCTATCGTTACTTTGAAGATGGCGCGACCGGTTTGATGATGCCCCTGATCTCAGATGCGGAGGATGCCCAGCATATTGTGAACGCTGTGAAATTTCCGCCCGTGGGCAATCGTGGCATGGATGGCGCCGGTCTGGATGGCGATTTCGGACTGGGGGTCTGGCATCCAGACAGCACCTATACCGATGACGCCAATCGAGAGACTTTCATCGCGATTCAAATCGAGACACCGGAGGCACTTGAGAACGTCGAAGAAATTGCGGCTGTGCCGGGAGTGGACGCGCTTTTCATCGGTCCGGGGGATCTTGGACTACGTCTGAACCAGAGTGAAGGGGAGACACAGACTAGCCTTGATGAAGCTATCGCTCAAGTTGCCGATGTAGCTAGAAGACACAGTATCACTTGGGGTATTCCTGCCGGGACGCCTGAACTGATCAAACAGTATCGTGGGATGGGAGCGCAGTTGCTGGCTTACGGCGGAGATTTCTCATTGACTGCTATGTTGGAGCGTAGCAGCCAAGATTTCGACGAAACACTTGGCGAGTAGCACTGACTTTAGATGAGATATGCGAGGAGGCAATCATGGCTATACCAACTATCCATGTGGGCTGTACCCGTTTCGCCCTTGGGCGGCTTCAGGCGTTAGTCAACTGCAAGGGATTGTATCCTGTGGCCTGTGTAGATATTAACCTCGACGAAGCGCAAGAAGGGGTAGGGTCGTTAGAGGGCGATGTGCCCGAAGGACTTGGGGCCCGGATCTATACAACAATCACGGAAGCACGGGCAAAACATCATGCAGAGGCGTGCCTCATCTACGCTTCGACGCCGGTGCATGCGAAATTAGTCGTCGAAAGCCTAAATCTTGGGCTGCATACGTTGTGCGTCAAACCGATTGCGACAACGCCGACCGAGTTTCGGGAAATTATCAAGGTTCGTAAGGCGCATCCCAATCTGATGCTGGTACAAGGGCAAAATAAGCGCTGGAATCCCGCCGCTTCTAAGATGCGCGAGTGGCTGCGGGAATCAGATGGTATCGGCGCAATGCTTGGCGGGGAATGTCGATTCTGGATTCGACAGAATCTTTGGCGAGCGGATAACTCACGCTACCCGGACGCCTATGTAGAAGGGATCTTCTTTCACGCCGCCACAGCACATCAACTTGATCAACTCGTTGCTGCGAAAGGTCTTCCGAAATATGCGACAGCGTGCGTCCACCACCGGGAAGATCATGAAATTGCTCAGACCGGCGTTTGGGGAACAGCCGGCGGTCAGGCACTGATAGAATATCCAAATGGCGCGCCTTTCTGCTATACGGGCACTAACGCCTCCCATGCAAGCCCATTCGGCTGGAGCGGTCATTGGACATTTCACGGGGAAAATGGGGATATTCGACGGGATGCGGGGCATCTTCAGCTCTTCCATAAGGGTGAATGTGTTGAAGACTGCCAGCTCCAAGACCTTCATCCTGGCCTCGTCGAAGACGATCGTCTTCAGTTTGATGCCTTTGCAGATGCTCTATCCACCGGCAAGGATCGGGACTGGTTACAGGAGACTACACTGGGAACATGGATATTGATGGAGGCTTGTATTACGTCGGCGCGAACGGGTACTCGTGTCGATATCGAACGGTTACGCGCGGAGTTGATGGACGTTTAACGGAAATTCTTGTCGCTCCCTGTTGTATATTCAAGCGACTTACGTCAGGGATACTGAGGCTAGATAAACATTAGAACCGTAATTATTGCCCGGCGGGTATTCGTGGGATGAATAGTACGCGATAAGTGCTTGGTCATCGCTGATGGGGAGGATGCCGCCGTTCCATTGCACCATATTTCCGACATGCCAACCCCTCCCGTTGTCATAAACCGTTCTTACCCAATTCACGTCTATATTCATGATTATAGTGGTCCTTAGAATTAATGAGACACTCCAAACCGGTGCGGTTCGGAAATCGCATCCACCGTTCTCTCGTTTGGTAGGCACTGTTTCCAACTGTACCGATGCGATGCGGTTGGAAACCGCACCTACCGGAGAGCGCAGATGTCTATTTGTTTTTAGAATTCACTATCGTTTCTTTCTATAATTGGGGCGCATTGACATTTCGTTGTCGTAAATACGGGAAACGCTGTAATCATCGTGTTACCTGTGCGCCGGCGGTTGTCCTAAATCGCCTCAAGTTAAACATTGCTACTTATTGACAATTTGAAGGTCAGATTCCATTTGACAGGACCGATTTTATCGCATACAATCAATAAGTACTCAATTGTAATATGAAAGGAGGTATACCTCAAATGCGCTTATTAAAACTGACACTAATTTGCTGTGTCGCAATTCTACTGGCTATTGGCTGTGCTTCAGAGAAGAAGATGGAAAAGGCGGCTGAGACAGCAGCACCTGCAACTACAGAAGCTGAAACCGCTGCAAGTACCGATATGTCTGAAGCAGCACCGGCGGCTCACGAACAGATTACGTTAAACGTTGATGGGATGACGTGAGGCGGCTGTGTGTCCAAAGTGCGGGCCGCACTTACAAACGTTCCGGGCGTGATTAGTGCCGATGTTTCCCAAGCAGATGGTAAAGCCATTGTTAAACTGGAAAAAGGCAAAGCCACTGGTGTCCAATTGGCTGATGCTGTCAAAAACGCGGGTTTTAGCGCAAAGGCCGCGACAAATTAGTCGATTCCTACGGTTACAGCGCGAGCGGAAGGTCTCGAATCAATGAGCCGATACCTTCCGTTCCTCTACTTCTTTCCTCCCACCTCTATAATATCGCTCAATAGCTCTTTGATGAGACTAGTCATCGAATCACTGCACTCCTCCCATTTGCTGCAGACCGACAAGCATAGTGATAATTTCCTTAAAATCACCGAGTGAGACAAATAGCTCTGCTGCAACCCCGTTGTCCCGATTTTGGCTAGCAATACCGATGCTGTAGGTCTCGGGAATGTTCACCAAAAACATTTGGACCATGCCAATGTTTGGATCTGCTTGTGCAAAAATCTGTACCAAACTCTTAACCGCAGTGATAGGTGAAAGCGCGAAGAACATGTTGTTTTTTAGGGTCAACGCACCGGTCAGCTTGGCGTAGCCAGCCGCTTGATCAAAGCCTGCGCCCATACCTGTCATTCGGTCTAGGACACCTTTGATTGGTTGGGCGTTACTTGCCATTGCGTAGAGCATTTTTCCACCGCTGATGGCATAGTAGATATTCCACTGTTCTGGAGCAACAAGTTCCATTCCCGGCGGAAGTTCAGCGAAAATACTATCGATATTTGGCAGAATGTAACTTTTGATTTCCACACCGTTGTATATCTCAGGTGGACCTGCAGACACATCGCTGTACATACCAGCGATGTCCTGAGTGGCTCCCATCGCTTGCATCAGTCTCGTGGTCGCGCCTAAATATTCGGTAAAATCTTTCTCCATGATGGCTCTAACCTGCTCTTCGTCCGTCACATCGTAGATGTATAAAATGTCAGGCATCAGGCTAGCACCGAAATTGCCGGAAAAAGCGATCTCATCTCCCAAGCCTGCGTAGAAATTCTTCGTGGCTTCAGTAAGGGCATCGGAGGCTTCTTCAATCTTCGCTGCATCCGCGTTTGAACTCGACGGAATAAATAGCTGCATCATTGTCTGTGTAAGCTCAATGAACATCTCCTTCTTAAATTGCATTTCGCCATTGATAAACGCAGTTTGGGGCAGGTAACTAAGGTGTGTCAGCTCTCTCGGCATTTGGCTGATATATGTCTGGACTTCGCTATCTAGCTTAAATTTGAGGAACGGAGAAATCTGGAGATCTGTCCCGTTGAGCTGCACGGTAAGACTCAAGATTTTTGACTGATCCAGCAGCCATAGCCCACCGTCAATTAGACTTTTAGCTTGTCCTAAGCCGACCCTAAGTTCTGGATCCGTTTCTGCACTTGCCTCCATTTCTTCTTTTAGTCCTTCTGCTTTTTCAGTCAGCGTGGAACGGTAGGCATCCGCAATCACATCCATTGCAAAATAAGCAATCACATCATTTACACCAGATGTGGTATCAAGCTCGAGCGATTGAAAATCGGCAGTATTAGCGATCGATGGCGCAACTTTTTGCTGAGTATCAATGACCTTTTTACAGACTGCCGCTGAGCCTGAATAGACCATCATGTCGTCCATCAGAACAAATGCCCCCTCCTCACCCGTAGTATGATACGCCACACCATTATGGGTGAACGAATTACTACCTTCCGCCTCCATTTCGATTAGCTGTTTAACGCTTTCAGCATCTTTAACGTGAACCGCAGCGGAATATATCACTGGATCCGCACCGGAGAGAAACACCGCGAAGTTTCTCCGCATATCCAAACCCAGCTCCTCCAATTCTTCTAGCGTCTCAAAACCTGCACCAAAGGTCTCAGCTAATATCTGAGCGGGGAGTTCTTGCGGCGGATCTTCAGGAATCAGCTCCGCCAGAAGTGCATTAATTTCGTCATTGAGACCAAGTAAGCTCGGTATGTAAACCACTCCAACGGAGTCTTGAGGGATCACATTCAAAACGCTATCAGGATCAACATCGGGAGCTGCCATTATCCCTTTTCCGCTGAAACTTAGCATCACGATGCTAGCCAGCAAGATTAGAGTTACGGCAGTTAAACGACAGGACATTTTCATAATTTATTTCTCCTTTGTAAAGGTGATTTGGTAGGTAGGTATATAGAACTAATTTTAGCATCATGCTGCATCGCGACATACTTGAGGTTTCAGTCGATCCAGATTAGTTATTCTTTGGCTCATGTAAAAACGGAGTGCAATTACGATTAAGGAATACAGTGGAGAGCGGGGCAAGATGCCCCGCCTACGGGTTCTGTTGCACACTTTCTTAACATGAGCCATTCTTTTTTGTCGCTTCAATCTTTTGTGCTAGCCTCTCAATCTCTGCGTTAGAAGTCAGAACACCGATTTCAACTTCGTAATGTCTGCGTCCGCCCGGTTCAAGAAATTCCAGCGTCCCTCGTTCTCTCTCCTTCGATCTTCCATCAACCCAGCAGTTTGCCGGTTCCAAGCCAATAACATAGAGGCCCTCACCATTCATTTTCCACTGAACGAATTTGGGAAGCTGTGTTTTGTGGTATCTCACGTACAGCCCAAGTCCTTGTCCATTGTTGAAGGACCTATTGACCAGAGCAACATAGATATGGTTATCCTCATCCGCTTCCATCTCATGGTAATACACTTCTTCACGAAAATCGACAGTAGGTGCTTCGCACCGCGCATGGTCGCTCAATTTTCCCGCCGCGTGTTCATCCATTGGGGTTACTTGCCCCGAAGGGGCAATCAACTCTGAACCTTCGGCAACGATTGGAAATCCGGGGTTGATATGGAATAGGTACATGTGTGGTGTATCCTGATAGCCAAGATTCTCAACAATATCTTCGATATGGAGTTTTGTTACGCCAAGTTCCGTCCAAATACGACGGGTGCGACAGAGGTTTTCGCCGTAGACCGTTGTTTCTGTCACCTTGCCTTGAGCCCACATGATATACCGATCTCCCTCCCAACGGCTATCGATCCACATATTCTGGGCGGGGATATAAGAGACTCTGCCGTGCAAGCCGAGCGATTCTTCCTCATCGGTATCCGGCTCGCCAAGGTACGTCATGCCGCAGGTGGTTAGTAACCCGCCAAAGAATCCACGTAGCCAGCCATTCCCTTCCGGCTCATAATAGGTTGGTGCGACATCGCCTGTGCTGGAACGCCAGCACAACGGAATACCATTGTATTCCGCATAAGAGATGTCCAATCCGCGGTCAGGCAGGACGGAAAAATTTAATCCGGAGCCGGTCCGAAAATCGACACCAGCCACCCCTTTTTCAGTTCCGCTCGCTAATTCATATTGCTTCACGCCGGCAATTTGCGAAATGTCTCCGACATGTCGAAGTAGTTGTAGGCGATGGTAATCCTCGCCATATAAGTTGATCACATCTATCTCTCCTTTCATAGTTGTATTTTCTAATTTTCATCATCTTGCTTTTGCCTATGCGGCGTTCTACTTGATAGTTGACATTTTGCTGTCGCCACTTTGGGAAACGCTTGAGCCTCTGACCGTTCATGCTTTGCGTTTCATCCATTCTATACACATGCCGCCCCGCTGGGGCTTTAAGGACTGTACCATTGCGCGTACTATACACATATCGCCCCTCTGGGGCTAAATGAACTAATGAACCCCTAACCCTTTACGTTTCATGTTCACTACAGTTGGGTTTCACTATATCTATCCATAAAACAACGGTGCTGAAAGGCAGCGGGTCTATTGTGTTTGATAGGGATTCGATTTTAACTGCTCAACCCAACCTACGATATTCAATACACCCTAGCCCGTAGCTCTATGTTCATATCTCGACACGAAAATGTTGATTTTGGAAAATCGACCTGCTTAACTCAACCTATGTAGTGGTTTCTTGTTAATAGCATCTTTACTCATGCCGCAAAGCTTCGGTTGGCATCAATCGCGCCGCCTTATAGGCAGGAAGAATGCCAAAAACAACACCAATCAACATAGAGGATCCGAAAGCGGCAATCGCCGCCCATAATGATACCACTGCGGGCCATTCTGTCTCTTTGATGAGAAACGTTGTGACTCCCCATGCGACCCCAAAGGTGATGAACCCACTGATGAGAATCCCAATCAGCCCTCCAGAGACGCTCAGCACAACTGATTCGATCAAAAACTGCTGCAGAATATCTCGGTGTCGTGCACCAACGGCTTTGCGCAGCCCAATTTCCCGTGTGCGTTCTGTAACAGAAACGAGCATGATATTCATGATGCCGATGCCGCCAACCAACAACGAAATACTCGCCACACCACCGAGCAAAATCTTGAGGACTTGACTGACTTTCCCAACCTGTTCTAAAACTGCCTTTGCGGTGTAAAACTCGAAGTGTTCTTCAGAACCGTGTCGGCGACGCAGGGTAATCATCACTTCTGCGAGTGCTTGATCCACCTTCTCAAAACTCTCCGCTTTCATCCATAATTCAAATCCCCGTTTCTGATTGCCGATGAAACGGGTCCACATCGTCGTAAACGGAACAATCAATTTTCTATCCCACCCTCCCGTCGCCATTCTGTCGCCTTTCTCCTCCATCACCCCAATGACGGTAAAGCGCTGCCTACCAATTTTTAATTCTTGACCGATAGGATCTGTTTTGCCAAATAGGTCTCTCTGAACTTCGACCCCAATCACGCATACCGACTCATTCCGATCCAAATCCTCCTGTTGGACAAAACGCCCAGATTGGACATACCAATTGTGAACCTCTTGATAAAGCGGCGTAACCCCTTCAAAGCGGAAATGCTTTGTCTCCCCTTTGTACGATATAGGTCTCGCCATCGTATCAATCTCCCCCGTGATGCTTTTCACTGACGGACAGGACATTGTAATTGCCTCGATGTCTTCGTATTCGAGATACGCAGGGGATTTATTCCGGATCCATGTACCATCTTCCCTCTGAATCCAACTCCGCCGGAAACAGATAATTAGATCGGATCCACCCATTCGTTCAAATTCCGCTAAGACTAAAAACTTTGCCCCACCGCCAATCGAAACCATACCAACCACCGCAGAAATACCGATGATGATACCAAGCATCGTCAGCAGCGACCTGAGTTTATTCCGTCTCAGGGCAGCTAGCCCAATAAACAAGCTCTGTATGATTTGCATTCGATTCTCCTGTGTTTTTGGAGGTCATCTCCATTTATACATTGAGACGGAATTTAGTAGGCAAGGATTAAATACCCACCATTCGATCGAAGAGTGAACGTGATCCGTAGGTCGGTTCATTGGTTCATTAATAAGCTAACCTGCACCCAAGGTTACTACTGCTCTCGGCATTTATAGTAGATTTTAGAATTATTTGGACACTCCAAACCGGTGCGGTTGGATGAAGATTAATTTATTAATTGGGTAATCTTCAAGCGATGTCCGGTGCGGTTGAAAACCGCACCTACCGGGTCTGGGGGCACATATAGAGTTACCCGATTATTTTCTGAAACTTCATGAAACCGCACCTACCGGGGGACGAAAGTGTCTATTTATTTTTAGAATTCACCATAATAGTAACGCTTAAAAATTATAGCACGATTTACAGAGGACTGAAACAAGATTCTTGACGTACTTCCAAAGCTAAAGGATTGGGAGTTAGCCCTACAGGAATTTTTGGTAATTGACACTGCATCGAATTTTTGGTAAAATGCTCGGAGGTAGTAAACAGATCAGTTCCCCAACGACGTGCAACTTTGAGGAGGCGGTATGAAAGTCACCGGCGCACATCACACTAGTTACACCGTTTCTAATCTTGAACGCTCGCTTGAATTCTATGTTGGATTGCTCGGCTGCGAGGTGATTTGGCAGCGCGAAAACCGCGACCAATACTTCCGCGATATTGTAGGCTATCCCGACAGTGTTGCAAAGATGGCAATGTTGAGTATTCCCGGCTCCACTCACGCCATCGAGTTAATTGAGTATGTCGTTCCGCGCGGCGTCTCCGCCGATGTTCGCACCAAAAATGTGGGCAGCTCACACATTGCATTTCTGGTTGATGACCTGCGGGCGGCGTATGAAGAATTGCGCGCGGCAGGTGTAAAGTTTCGTTCGCCGCCGGTTGCTATTACAGCGGGTGCGAATAAAGGCGCTTGGGCAATTTATATGACAGATCTTGATGGAATCACAATGGAGTTTTTTCAACCACCGAAGCTAGAGACAGAAAGTGAAACATGAAATATGAAACGTAATGCGCAAACGGTCAAGGAGTTCATTAGTTCATTGGTTCATTAGTTCATTAATGAACCGATGGACGCTTAAAGACTTGAAGGATGTGGAAGCGACATCCCTAACTGGCACCAGAGGTTAATAAAAGTCATAAAAAAATAAGGGGGTAGTATGGACAAGCAAGCATTACAAAATTCGCTGGATGGCTTAATCACGGAATATGTAGCGAACAATCCACGCTCAGGAGAGATGTTTGAACGCGCACAGGAATCGTTGCCGGGGGGTAACACCCGCACCGGTGCGTATATGTCTCCCTTTCCGATTTATATAGAGCGTGGCGAAGGCGTTTATTTCTACGACTTAGATGGTCATCGCTTATTGGACTTTGTCAACAATAACACTGCTTTGATTCTGGGGCACGCTCACCCTGCGATTGTCAAAGCACTTCAGGACCGTATATCTAAAGGAACAGCGTTTTCTCGACCAACAACCCTTGAGGTCGAAATGGCGGAGCTGCTGCGGGAACGGGTCCCATCCTTGGAACGGATTCGCTTCTGTAGCTCTGGAACTGAAGCGGTGCTGAACGCATTGAGAGTCGCTAGAGCCTTTACTGGTAAACGTAAAATTGCCAGATTTGAAGGGGCATATCACGGTGTGGGTGAATACGCGCTCGTTAGCTATGTTCCCCCGCTGGGCCCCGACTTAGGTCCCGCCGATCGCCCACGGTCCGTTCCTTCGACAGCAGGACTTTCACCGGCAGTCCTCGAAGAGGTATTGGTGCTGCCGTTCAACGATGCAGATGCTTGTACAGAAATCATAAACGAAAATGCTGATGAGTTGGCTGCTGTAATCGTAGATCCGCTAGCAACAGGTGCGGGCACCTGTCTACCGGAGGACGGTTTCCTTACTCGTCTGAAAGCGCTTACAACGCAGATAGGTGCACTGCTGGTTTTTGATGAGATCATTAGCTTCAGGGCTTCCCCTGGTGGCGCACAGGAGCTTTACGGTGTGAGACCTGATTTGACGTGCATGGCAAAAGTCATTGCCGGCGGAACGGCGGGGGCTGCCTTTGGAGGACGCGCTGATGTGATGGAATTGTACAGTCCCCTATCCGGAGCGAAAATTCCTCAATCTGGCACTTACAACGCAAATCCCATCGCTACGGTCGCCGGACTTGTCACACTCCAAACGATGACACCGGAGGCATACGACAAAATCGGTGCGCTGACACAACGGTTGGGAGCGGGATTGGAATCTGCGTTTGCTGAGGTAGAGGTCGAAGCCCAAGTCACCGTAGTTGGATCACTTTTCCGTGTGCATTTTCTTCCTCGTCCTCCACGGAACTATCGAGAAGCTGCACAAGATGACAAGCTGTTGCAGGATTATCTATTCTTCTGGCTCCTCAACCACGGCATTCATTGGACGAGCGGTGGGAATGTATCGCTCCCAATGACGGAGGAGCATATCGACAGATTGGTTTCCGAAGTTCGGGCTGCGTTCCAACAGTTCTGAGCCACGGTAATAGCCTCCTGTTAAGAAATCGTTCAACAGAAACCGAGTTTTTTCTTGAAAACTCGGTTTCTCTTTGTATCGCAGATGTAGATAGTTTTTCGTTCCTTGATAACCATTACCGTCAATTTGGACCAAAGACTTTGTCCAAGAATTCATTCCAATTGTTTAAGTTGGGATCTACTTTGATTAGTTCCTTAATCCGTTTGACTTCGGCAGTCACTTCGGGATGATTTTTGGAATCTCTTTTAAGAGAGAAGCTTCGATTTCAGCAGCAATTTCTATGTCTTGAAAAAGCTGGTCAATGTTCTTTTTTAGATCTCCAGCGTATAGTGAGCTGCTGACACGCAGGCGTTTATCTAGGTTCTTTGCCCAATCTGGGTTGTCGTATGAAAGCGGAGGTAGATCCTTTTCTGTGAGTCCCGCTTCAACCTCTTTTTCCACGGCAATCTGCTCTGTGTTGGAATCTTTAATCTGTTCCGCAACAGATTTTTCGCGCCGGTATGGCTGAGAAAGTAGTTTTGTCGCTTGCTGCAACGCTAAATCCTGAATCCATACTCTTCGCAAGTGAGCGTGGGCTTCTTTCTCTGTTTGCAAAGACAGCTTGTGTGGTTTCCCTTTTTCTGCAAAGCCTGTTTTGAGATCTATCAGTTCTTTAAATGCGTTAGATAGGTGGATACCAGCGAAGAGCCAAGCAAATATAAAATCATGTATGTCGTCGTGCTCGTCCGCTGCTGCCTCCGATTTTTGCGCTGGATAGCGCGTCTCTCCGAAATTAACTCGTCTTGGTCGTCTCATCGTTTTTTTCCTGTAGAATGCCGGTCAGTTCCATCATCCAAAGCCGCGACTCTTTGTAAGCCAATGCAAGTCGACGCAATTGTTGGATATTGGATTTTTGCTGATTGTTGGTAGGATCGCTAACAACTGTTTTGATTTCTGCTAAGTGCTTTTTGATCAAAAGCTGAAAATCCTTTGCGATTTGCAAATCCTCCTCGATGAACGCTTCAATCTCCGCCTGCTGACGCGCTGCGACTTGTTCTGCTGCGTGGCGTGTGTTCTCTGCATCAAACGCTTTGACTCGTTCTTGCCACTGAAATTGACTTGCCCATCGACCGATGGTCTTGAGGTCCCGCTTTTTGCCATTGATTTCGACTTGGGTTAATTTTCGCAGTGAGCGATCGGACGCATTGGTGTCGCGGTAAACCTCAAAATATTGAAAAGCGAGTGCGGATTCTCCGTGTGTTTTTTCGTCAAATTTCATCTTCTCACCTCTTAATGCCAACGGAATGCCAACGCAAAAAAAAAGGCTTTGCTCTATGAAAAGCAAAGCCCTTCTGGGTAAATGCCTTGGTTTAAATGATTGTATAATGCCAACTGGGTAATATTGATGCCAGTCGCTTTTATTATACCCAAGTGCATAGTGAAATGCAAGGAGTTTTATAGTGAAATGTATGAAAATCGCACCTGTATTGTCTGAATCACGGATTCGGCGGATTGAGCAGATTACACGGATTCTCACCCCGATGTTGCGATTGGGATTCAAAGCAATCTGAATCAGGATTTTCCCCGATAAATCGGGACAAACAGGATTAAAGGATTAACAGGATAAAGAGTTAGTATGAAATACCTATGCCTCTCGGGCTCCACAGAGGCACGGATAGCCAAACGAAAGTGCACCACGAAGGCTGTCCCTACAATGGTGTAAACGATTCATGTTTCAATTGAAGAAGCCTGAGACTCAAAAGACTGTATGGGATTGGTTCCAGTATCTTTCACCTGCAATTGCCTTGTGGTGAAATGTAAGGGGATTTTAGAGTGTTTGGAGAGATATATCTACCTGCAGCCTATCCAACAAGCTGCCGCGTATTACTGTGTCCCGGATAAGATGATCCACGGATAGGTTAAAGGGAGTGTGAGACTCTGCGAATTCTTGTAAATTTTGGATTTATATCCTGTATTCTGCACAATCATATCCTGCTGCTTTGTATTGTTCAAATACTTCTGGATACTTTAATCCCGCAGATCTTGCGTATGGTTTCGCTTGTTGGTAGTCGAATGTGACTGGCGAGCATATTGATGTCAGTTGTCTGTCGAATTTGCTCCAATTTATGTCTTCGTTATTTTCTAGTTTTCCGTCGTATTCTGCGAACAGATTGTTAACTTCTCTCTGGATTCGTTCTTGTTTTTCATATTTTCTCAATTTTCCTCTTCGCCTTCTCATTTTTCTTTTCCTCTGCTAGTTCTTGAATTTGGTTTTAGTTCTGTGCCCGTTCCTTCCTCGTCACAAATCAGCAATGACTAGGGGGATGTTGACATTTTGCTGACATCAATTCGGCAAACGCTATACGCATTGGGTAACCCGCCAAAAAACTGAATTTATGGTAGATTTTAGAATTAATGGGACACTCCAAACCGGTGCGGTTAGAAACCGCACCTACCGGGGAGCGAAAGTGTCTATTTATTTCTATCATTCACCATATATATATCGCCCCGCCGAGGCTAAAAACCTTGAGACATTTCCGAACTATACACCTTGCGCTCCGCTGGAGCGCAGGAATTGGACACATTGGCATACTCGCGTTGAATATCGTTCTCACGGCGAACACCTTCGTCCATATTTTCCTCCTATTGATCTAACTTCGCCCGCAACTCTGCAACCGTCCCCTTCGTCGAGTTGCAAGCCCCACATAGCAGCCATAAATTATCAAAGTGATCTGTCCCGCCTTTGCTGCGAGGGATTTTGTGATCGATGGTCAGATTCCGAAATGGGAAGAAGATGCCACAGCCTCCACACAACCCTTCCTGCAATCCGAACAGCGTGTGTTTATGAGTGCGTGCTGAGTGTCCAAGTGTCTTTGAAGGCGGCACCGGCGGCTCGGCTGCCGATGGGGGCGGCATAGTTGCGGTTAGAATTGAATGGGGGATCGAGGTAGATGAGATCGACGCTATCGCTATTCATACCCCGCATGATGTGTAGGTTGTCGCCGATGAAGATGGTTTTGTCTTTCCAGTTCATGGCTTCCCTGAATAGGTGATTCGTAACGGGTGAAGGATGGGGATTGTGTTAAAAAAAAGTGCAATAGGCAAAAAGAAACCGAGTTTTGAAGAAAAAACTCGGTTTCTTTTGCACGGTTCATTAACATGAGCCAAGAATAAAATGTGAATCTTTGTTAATTTTTATAAATGGGACACTCCAAACCGGTGCGGTTGAAAACCGCACCTACCGGGTCTGGGGGAAATATAGAATTACCGAATTATTTTCTGAAACCTCATTTAGTTTGCGTCGCAAGATCACAATCTAACAGATCGTGGTACAAAGAATACTTTGTTGGGTTTCGCTTTATCTATAAGCAGGTGTTGTTGAACAATCGAGCCTCTGTTGGATTTGATAGAGATTCACGTTCAACCCAACCTACGAACTGTCAAATGTCAACAGAACCTAATTTTTACCTAACAGGGATCTACGTTTCACGCTACGTATTTTCGGACAGCAATGGATGTGTTGTGCCCACCAAAACCGAAAGCATTGGACAGTGCGACCTGAATATCTGCAGATCGCCCTTGATTCGGCACGCAGTCCAAATCACATTCCGGGTCGGGATTTTCGTAGTTGATGGTCGGTGGGATATAGTCGTTTTCCATTGCACACAAGGTGGCAATCAACTCGACCGCTCCGGCAGCACCAAGCAGGTGACCTATCATAGATTTCGTCGCACTCATGGCAACGCGATTGGCGTGATCCCCAAAAAGCGACTTCACAGCTAGTGTTTCTGCAATATCACCCGACGGCGTTGAGGTGCCGTGGGCATTGATATAATCAACGTCCTCCGGTGTAATTCCGGCATCTTTGAGCGCTAATTCCATTGACTTGGCAGCACCTTCTCCGTTTTCGCTCGGGTGCACCATATCATAGGCATCGGCACTCATCCCATAGCCAACAATCTCACCATAGATAGGCGCATTGCGTTTCAAGGCGTGTGAGAGGGATTCCAAGACGAGCACACCTGCCCCTTCGCCCATCACAAACCCATCACGCTCTTGATCAAATGGACGGCTTGCCCGTTGTGGCTCCTCGTTGCGCGTAGACATTGCACGCATAGCGCAGAACCCAGCAAAACTCAACGGGGTGATTGCATCTTCTGAACCACCGGTAAACATCACATCGGCATCGCCGCGTTGAATAATTTTGAACGATTCCCCGATCGCGTTGTTCGCGGTTGCACAGGCGGTAACAGATGCAAAATTGGGACCTTTGAGTTTCAAGTGAATCGAGATCTGCCCAGCGGCCATGTTAATAATCTCGTGAGGCACAAAAAACGGGCTGACCCGTCTCGGTCCTTTTTCCATCAAGATTCGGTGATTTTCTTCTAGGATGCTGATGCCACCGATTCCGGATCCGACGCCGACCCCAACACGGTAAGGATCTATCGAAGAAAGATCGAGATCCGCATCCTGTTGGGCTTGGATTGAAGATACCAGTGCATATTGGATGAACTGTGGCAACCGCGCGACAGCCTTCCGCGGAAGATATGCCTCCGGCGCGAACCCTTTGATCTCGCCGCCAATTTGCGTACGAAAATCTTCCGGATCAAAATGTGTAACACGATCTATACCGCTTTTGCCTACTGCAACTGATTCCCAAAACTCATCTTTGGTATTGCCTACAGAACAGACAACTCCCATTCCAGTGACAACGACTCGAGCCCCCACGAATATACCTCTCTCGTTTTAAAATGTAGGAATAAATTGGTGGGGAGGAAATGTGTGCTATTACAGCAGCAAAGTTTGATAGCACACTCCCCACGCAATAAGCAGAAACTGTCCACCGGATCGGTAATTACAACGCTCTAATTGAGTAAATGCAACTATTAGATATTCTCACCTAGGTAATCCAGTGCTTGTTGCACAGTGCGAATTTTTTCAGCTTCACTGTCTGGAATTTCAATATCAAATTCCTCTTCAAGCGCCATAATCAATTCCACTGTATCCAATGAATCAGCACCTAAATCATCCATGAATGAAGCATCAGGTTTCACCTGTTCTTCGTCAATCTGTAACTGATCTGCAATCATTTTGATAATTCGATCTTGATCTATTGCCATTGATTTATTAACCTCCTAAGTTAATGAAAATTGTATATGGATTCACTTACATAAGCATGCCACCATCAACTTGGATGGCTTGCCCAGTGATGTATCGGGCGGCATCTGATGCCAAAAACAGGGCAGTTTCTGCAACATCTTCTGGTGTGCCGAAACTGCCTATTGGGATCATTTCTAACATTTTCTGTTGATTTGCTTCGGGTATTTTTTCGGTCATCTCAGTTGTAATAAAACCGGGAGTAATTGCATTCACTGTAATACCCCGACTGCCAGCCTCTTTTGCCACAGATTTTGTCAAGCCGATGATGCCGGCTTTTGAAGCTGCATAGTTTGCTTGTCCGGCATTTCCTGTGACTCCCACAACCGATGAGATATTAATAATTCGTCCACTTCTTTGGCGCATCATTGATCGGATAACGGTCCGCATACAATACGCCGTTCCGGTGAGATTGGTCTGTAAAACCGCATCCCAGTCCTCGTCCTTCATCCGCATAAACAAAGCATCGCGGGTAATTCCAGCATTATTTACAAGAATATCGACACGGCCAAACTCTTTCACCGTTAAATCCACAAGAGCCTCTACATCGGCTTTGTTAGAAATATCGGCTTGCGTCGATCTTGCGTTTCCAGCTTCGGCTGAAAGGGATTCAGCGATAGTGGCAACCGATTCAGCGGAGCGCGAACAGAGCATCACGTCTGCACCTTGCTGACAGAATTTTCGAGCGATCGCTTCCCCAATTCCACGTGATGCACCGGTTACAATTGCCACTTTGTCCTTAAGTATCATTTAATCAACCTTTATGCGCTATATCCATCACTTTATTGAGGCTCTTGGTGTCCTCAACATTTAGGCAAATTGCTTCTGGCAGGGTGCGGCGTACCATCCCAGAAAGCACTGTCCCAGGTCCTACTTCCACAAAGTGTGAGATACCGGCAGCACCAATAGTCCGCGTTGACTTCTCCCACTGAACAGCGGAGGTTACCTGTGCGATCAACAATCGACGAACTTCGCCCCCAGTTTGAACAAAATTACCCGTTACGTTAGCAACCACCTGAATACTTGGATTGTTAAACTGGAAATTGTTGATTACAGTTTGAAGTTGCTCTTTTGCTGGAGCCATTAAGGCAGAATGAAACGCACCGCTCACTTCAAGTCGGAGGCAACGTCTAGCCCCCGCCTCCTTTGCGCTATCCATGACCTGTTCAACAGCGACAGTATCACCAGAAATAATTAGTTGCCCAGGACAGTTGTAATTTGCGATTTGAACCACACCGTTACTTGCATCCTGACCCTCGGCGGCAGACGCAGCTTCGCAGAGATCTTGTAAGATTGCTTCCTCCAATCCTAAAATAGCAGCCATTGTGCAATCTTGTTGCTGGGAAGCCTCTGCCATGACTTGCGCCCTATACTCGATCAACTTCACTGCATCCGCGAAGGTCAGCACGTCCGCCGCAACAAGGGCGGAATACTCTCCGAGGCTATGGCCGGCAACAGCTTTCGGCACAATCCCGTGTTCGTTCAAGACTCGCAACGCTGCAACACTACATGTCAGAATCGCTAGTTGTGTATTTTCCGTCTGTTTCAGTGCTTCCGCGGGACCTTCAAAGCAGAGCTGGCTTAACTTTCGATTCAGGATCGAGTCTGCCTCGTCAAAGGTCGCACGAGCTGCAGCGTATTCTTGGGAAAGCTCCAAACCCATCCCCACCTTTTGAGAACCTTGACCGGGGAAGAGGAAAGCAAATGCATCTTTTAGCGCGGATTCGATCATATCAAATACACAACATAGATCTCTAGTTCGTTTAGATTTTGATCAGGGTGCTTCCCCAGGTTAGTCCGGCACCGAATGTAACTAGTAACACTAAGTCGCCCGATTTAACCCGTCCGGACTGGAGGGCTTCGTCAAGCGCGACAATCGTGGTGGCGGCAGAGGTATTTCCGTATTTATCAACATTGATATACACTTTTTCTGGGTCAATCCCAATCCGCTCTCCAACGGCTTCGATGATGCGGATATTTGCCTGATGTGGGATCAACAGATCGATGTCATCAACTGTCATTCCTGCCATGTCTAATGCACGCTGAGCAGCTTCTGGCATAATGCGGGTCCCGAGTTTGAACACCTCGCGTCCACGCATTTTGATTGAATGCATTCTGTTATCAATGGTTTCATGGCTTGCCGGAAGGCGCGTGCCACCGGCGGGCATCCCAAGCAGATCTGTATCGGCATAATCACCATCAGATCCAATATAAGATGCGAGAATTCCTTTGTCCTCATCTGTTCCCTGCACGACTGCAGCACCTGCCGCATCTCCGAACAAAACGCAGGTATTTCGGTCTTCCCAATCGAGAATCTTATTGAAGACTTCTCCACCAACAACTAGAATTGTTTTATAACGTCCGGATTGGATCATACCGTCGGCAAGGTCAAGTCCATAGATGAACCCTGCACACGCTGCCGAGAGATCAAAAGCGCAGGCATTTTTGGCACCAATGCCTTGCTGCACGTAACATGCAGTTGAAGGAAAAAATGTATCGGGGGTTGCCGTACCAACAATGATCATCTCGACGTCAAGCGGATCAATATCAGCGGCTTTAATGGCTTGACGCCCAGCTCGAACACATAAATCCGAAGTTGCCATATCGGGATCGGCGATACGCCGCTCAACAATACCGGTGCGCTGACGAATCCATTCATCGCTAGTATCAACTAGTTTTTCTATGTCAAAATTTGTTAAGATCTCCTCCGGCAGGTATGAGCCTGTTCCGGTAATTGCTGCATGTCGAGCCATTATGATAGCGTCCTTTTCAGTTTCAACCGTTATTCAATCCCACAATTGAAGCGGATTTTATGGTGGACCTTACAATTAATGAGGCACTCCAAACCGGTGCGGTTGGAAACCGCCCCTACCGGGGACGAAAATCTACCGGGGCTGAAAGTGTCTATTTATTTTTAGAATTCACCATAGTACTGGATTAAACTTCTTCAGCCGTTTTCACCACAACCCGCCCGTTATAGTATCCGCAGCTCAGACAAACACGATGAGATAGGATTGTTTCTGAACAGTGGGGACATGTTGAGACAAATTTCTCCCCAAGTGCATGATGGCTTCTTCGCATTCGTTTTTTTGATTTTGAAGTTCGACGTTTGGGGTGTGCCATAGGTCATCTCCTTATTACCATAGAGTTGTATATTTTAGAATCAAAGAAATCAGTTTTCAAGCGCGCGGTCAGATTGATCTAATAAATCCGCCAAAGCAGCAAATGGAGACGAACTCTCTTCGGAAACCTGACAACCACAGTCAACGACGTTGAGATTTTCTCCACATTGCGGACAAAGTCCTTTGCATTCCTCCGAGCAGATGGGCCAGTTGGGAATTTCGAGTATCAGGCTTTGCCGGACCTCCTCGGATAAATCGATTGTATCTCCCAAATAATATCGCTCGCCGGTATCCGCTTGCCATGGGTCTGAGGGGGTAGCCGCATCTGTTGGATAAAATTGGGCTTCAATGTCCCCCAAGATACTAGTTGCAAACGGCTCCACACAGCAACGACACTCGACCTCAACCGATGCTGAAAAACTCCCTTTCACGTACACATCTTCCATGCGGCGTGAGAGTTCGAGATGTCCGTGAATCTCTTCAACAAAGTGTGCTTCTTCTAGCGCCAAGTCAATTTCCGCCGGAGGAACCCAAACCTCGCGTCGTGTGATTTGGCTGTCAGAGATTTCTCTAACAATGAGTTCGAGCGTTTTCACGAAACAGTGCCTCCGAGTTCAAATCGATCGTGAATTGTACGCACAGCACGTTCCGTTTCACTCTCATCGATCACACAAGAAATTGTAATTTCTGAAGAACTAATCATCTGAATGTTGATATTTGCATCAGCGAGGGCTTGGAACATTCGTGCAGCAATACCGACGTGACTTTTCATCCCAATTCCGACTAGCGACACCTGTGCAATGTTTTTGTCCGGGTTAATGCTGGTAAAACCAATTTCGCTTTTGAGGCCTTCGATAATTCTGATTGTTGCTTGCAGGTCCTTCTCGGTAACTGTAAAGGATATATCGGCAGTACCTTTCGGATTTGTCGTCTGGATGACCATATCAATACTGATGTGGGCATCAGCAACTGCCTGAAAAATACGCGCCGCGATCCCCGGTATGTCCGGCACACCGAGCAGCGATACCTTTGCCTGATCTTTATCAGAGGTCACCGCGCTGACGACAACTTCTTCTATCATCTCGTCTTCCTTTACCACCATTGTGCCTTCGGCTTCATTGAAGCTAGAACGGACGCACAGGTGAACATCAAATTTCTTCGCCAGTTCTACACAGCGGGAGTGTAAGACCCGTGCACCAAGTCTCGCCATCTCAAGCATTTCATCATGGGTAATCTGATTGTGCTTACGCGCATTTGGAACAACTCGCGGATCTGCTGTGTAAACACCCTCTACATCCGTATAAATGTCACAACGATCAGCCCCTAACGTTGCAGCGATGGCAACAGCAGTTGTGTCGGAGGCACCTCGTCCGAGGGTCGTAATCTCGTTATCAATAGTCACTCCCTGAAATCCCGCTAGTATGACAATCCTTTCACGCTCAAGTTCTGACAGGATCCGCTCTTTGTTGATGCTCTTAATTCGGGCATCGCTATAAAAGCCATTGGTGATGATGCCGACCTGTGTTCCTGTGAGGGAAATCGCTTGGTGTCCAAGTTCCGAAACCGCCATCGCTAACAAAGCAATCGAAACCTGTTCACCGGTGGACAGCAGCATATCGAGTTCCCGCTCAGGGGGATTTACCGAGATCTCATGAGCGAGTCGAATCAGGTTATCAGTCGTATCTCCCATCGCAGACACAGCGACCACAACAGCGTCTCCACCCTCGCGTGCGAGTGCGATTCGCTTAGCAACATTCTTGATTTTTGTGGCATCCGCGACAGAGCTCCCACCAAATTTTTGGACAATAATTCCCACGCTGACTAACCTCTATTGGACCTTTAGGTCAAGGTGTTTTCCACATCAGAGCTTGGGGGAACGAGGAGGCGAGTCTGTGAGGCAGCGAGTTTTCCACGCTTCCATGTTCCCATGTTCACACGCCGCTTACGCTTCATAAACATATTTCAGGATTGCATCTTCGCTCGCAGACACGGTGATCGGCTTTCCCCCGATTTCGCCTAGCGCAGTGTCCGGATCCTTTAAGCCATGTCCGGTTAGGATGCAAACAATTGTTGAGCGTGGCTTGAGATATCCACTCCGACTTAATTTGATGATGCCAGCAACGGAAGCTGCCGAAGCAGGTTCAACGAACAACCCCTCTAATTTTGCGAGCATCTGATAGGCTTGCAAAATTTCGTCGTCCGACACGTAATCGATTAGTCCCTTCGATTCATCGCGCGCTTCCTCCGCAGCCCTCCAACTTGCGGGATTCCCAATCCTAATTGCACTAGCAACTGTCTGCGGTTCCTCAATAGCATGCCCTAAAACTATCGGTGCCGCTTGGGACGCTTGAAAGCCGAGCATTTGGGGAAGCCCTTCTGCCTTGCCACAATCGTAATACTCTTTGTATCCCTTCCAATAAGCGGTAATATTCCCCGCATTGCCGACAGGCATCGCTTGATAATCAGGTGCAAAACCAAGATGGTCAATAACTTCAAAGGCACCTGTTTTCTGCCCTTCGATGCGATAGGGATTGAGCGAATTCACTAGATGAATCGGGTGCTTTTCGGTAACCTCTCGCACGAGTTGAAGCGCCTTGTCAAAATTTCCATCAACCGCAAGCACCTTTGCATCGTGCATCAACGCTTGTGCCAACTTCCCAAGGGCAATTTCTCCTTTGGGAACTAGGACAATACATCTTAGTTTCGCCTTTGCAGCGTAGGCAGCAGCAGACGCCGACGTGTTGCCAGTTGAGGCACACATTACCGCTTGAGCCCCCTCCTCAATGGATTTGGAGATAGCAACGGTCATCCCCCGATCTTTGAAGGAGCTTGTCGGATTTAGCCCTTCGTATTTCAGGTAGATGTGCAGGTCGTTACCGATCACTTCATTTAAGTTTGTCGCCTCAATGAGGGGTGTATTCCCTTCCTTGAGCGTAATAATCGGGGTCTCTGATGTGACCGGTAGATATTCGCGGTATTGAGGGATGACGCCCTTCCAAATCATTCGCTGACGATTTCCTTAAAATGCAACTTCCTCTTCAATACGGATTAGTCGGCTTGTCCCCTTGACAACCCCAAGCGTATCAATCTCTTTAATCGCCATCTGCATGTTTTTCTCAACAGCCGTGTGCGTTACGATCACAATTGAGGCAGTATCGTCAATTTCATGGCGGTCCTTCTGGATAACAGATGCAATGCTGATACGGTGTTCCCCAAGGATATTGCTAATTTGCGCTAGCACCCCTGGTTGATCTAAGACAACGAGACGGACGTAGTAACGGGTTTGAACATCATCGATGGGACAGAGAGAAATGTTAGCTTGTGATTCGGAAAGCCAACCGCGCGGGACTTGAGATCTCACCTTACCGCTGATCGATTTCGCCGCATCGATAATATCCGCGACAACAGCACTCGCTGTTGGCATTTCGCCGGCACCCTGTCCATAGAATAGTGTCGGACCAACGGCGTCGCCAATGACACAGACGGTGTTGAATGCCCCGCCAACATTCGCAAGCATACTACGCACGGGCACCAACGTCGGGTGGACGCGGGTTTCAACCCGGTCCTGATTCAGTTTTGCAATAGCGAGGAGTTTAATCACGTATCCGAGTTCACGAGCGTACTGAATCTCATTGGGCGTGATATGTGTGATACCTTCCGTGTAAACCCCATCCATCGGCATGGCAAAGCCGTAAGCGAGGGAAGTGAGGAGGGTCAACTTATGCGCGGCATCAATCCCTTCAACATCAAATGTCGGATCTGCCTCAGCATACCCTTTGACTTGGGCATCTTTCAACACTTCATCAAAATCGACTTCGTTTTCGTGCATCTCCGTCAAGATGTAGTTGCAGGTGCCGTTGATGATGCCGTAAATTGAATGGATGCGGTTTGCGGCGAAACTCTCCCGTAGGGTTTTAATTATTGGGATGCCCCCTGCGGCGCTCGCCTCGAAATTCAGACTGACATTATGCTTATCAGCAAGTTGAAAGAGCTCAAATCCGTGTGCTGCCAACAACGCCTTGTTCGCTGTCACTACGTGCTTGCCGTTGCGGATAGCTTGAGTGACTAAGACCCGCGCTTCATCGGTCCCGCCCATCAACTCTACAACTATATCGATCTCAGGGTTCTCAACAATCTCAGCGGGATTTGTCGTCAGACGATCCGCGTCCAATTCAACCCCGGGGCGAGATGCGGGCAACGTACGCTTCGCAATTTTGATTAGACGTAATTGGATCCCGGCGTTCTGTTCAATCAGATTATTCTGGTTGAGCAGAATCTTGGACACACCCGTGCCGACTGTGCCCCAGCCAAGAAGCCCTACATTAATACTAGCGTTATCCACCACAACCTCTCTATTAGGACTTACGCATTTCAGCGCGGGGCAAGATGCCCCGCCTACAGTTGGCTGTGTAAGTCCTCTCTACACAAAAATCGGGGCGACTGGATTTGAACCAGCGACCTCTTGAACCCCATTCAAGCGCGCTTCCGGGCTGCGCTACGCCCCGACCATTATTCATTCGGATGAAATACGGCTAAATGTTAGCATTCAGACCCATAACTGTCAAGAAAAAAATGGGGTCATGTCAAAAGACATTGCAAAACCCAAAAAGCGTAAAACGTGATGCGTGACACGTGAAAACCACTCGTTCATAGGTTCACCGCTGCAGCTGTGTCAATAAGCTCGACCTACGAGGCATAATTGAACGAAAGGAGCGAGATGAAGAGTTGATTGTATCATACTAAAGTGGCGAACCAATCCCGCACCCGCACTTTATCCGCATCGTTACCAAAACCGAGACTGAACCAGCCGGAATAGCCGTCCGCCTTCAGCCTTGCAAACAACGCTTCAAAGTCAATAGTTCCTTCGCCGGGTACGAGATGAACTTCATAGTCGCCGGTATTGTCGTTGAGGCGTACTTGACCAATATTCTCCACGCCAAACGCATCAAGGAACCCCACCCAACCTTCGGGCACAAGATGACCGTGGGCAACATTGAACGCCCACTGAAAGTACGGCGATTGAATCGCATCAAAGAACCAGTGCGTCTCTTCGACGTTGTGCGGAATGTAGTGAATTTCGGCATAGTCGGGTTCTTTGTTGTGGTTCTCGAAGAAGATGGGGACGTCTACTCGCTCTGCCCTGTCTACCAATCGCTTCATCCGTTCAACCGCCACTTCCCGTCGTCGTGGGACATCACCGAAATGATACCCTCCATGTCCCACAAGCCAACCGCAGCCGAGTCGGGCAGCCAAGTCGAGATTAGAGAACAGGTATTCGTCCACCGCTTCCGCCATGATAGGTACATACTCGGCGTTATTTATAGCGGACGATGGATGGATGCCGATGGCAATACCGTGTGTTTCGCAGAGATCTCGCACCTGCTTGATACGAGCGGCGTCGAACGAAGCAATGTCATTCGGGGGCAGGTCTGCTTGAAAATCAATGTACCAAAAACCATTTTCGGATGCCCATCGAATCAAGTCCTCAATCGGTTGACCTGAAACATCAAAACCGAAACGATTCATCATGTATATCCTCCTCTAGGATATTAAAGCGCAGGTTTCTACCTGTTGGTCCGGTGCCTGTCTGAGTGTGGAACGTGAAACGTGATGCGTAAAACGTGAAAGCAATTTGTTCATTGGTCGGATCGGACGAGGCAATCACGCCCTAGGGCTTCTTAATATGTCAAAAATTTCCCTTCATGCCTGTTAGGCGTCAACCCGATACCGCTCAATTGCTTCCTCATCGAGTTCTATTCCCAGCCCCGGCCCTTGCGGAATCTGAACGCAGCCATCTTTCACTGTATAGAGCGTGCCGGCTTTGACCAACTTGTTCAAAGGAGACCAAGCATCTTCAGGGCGGATTGGCGGGGTTGTGTAGACCAACTCTTGCATCCGGCATGTACGGATGGTCGCAGCAACTTGCAGTGAATAGATTAGGTCCATTCCGTGTGAGCCGTGAAAGATACATTCCATGCCGAACAACTCAGACATACTTGCCACCTTTTTTAGTGTGGTAATCAGATTGGCACAGTGGGGTTGCACAATATCAAACGCTTCACCTTGAACATACCCGCGATATACTTCTTCCGGCTGATGCTCTCCACCGGTGATAGCGATGTCTGTCTCTGCCCGTAACCGTGCGTGAAGGTGTATGTCGCCACGCGTGAACGGTTCTTCCAGCCAAGTGGCATCAACCTCTTCCAATGCTCTAGCGGCGCGCAAGGCGGTATCATAATCCCAAGAGGATCCTGAGTATTGCCCTGTTCTGTCTACCATTACCTCTATTTTATCGGGTCCGCCAATCCGTTCACGGATTAACCGGATTGCTTCGACATCCTCCATCAGATCCGGTCGAAAAATCCGAATTTTAACCGCTTTCCACCCTTGCTCTGAATATCGTAATACATCTTCAGCCTGTTGCTGTGGCGTTACGTCGGTCTGATCCGCTGCGCCGGGCCAAACACAGGTCAGGTATAACGGGATCTCATCGCGATAGGAGCCCATCAGCTTGTGCAAGGGGAGCCCCGCAGCTTTGCCCACAATGTCCCAAAGTGCGTTTTCTGCGCCAAACCACTGATTCAGACCGGCTTCAAGATGTCCCTCAATCCGAAACGGATCCGTCCCCACTAGCAGTTGGCTGACAGCATCAGCATCTACTGCCTCGAATCCGTAACCTGTTATTCCTTCATCAGTATGGATCCGCGTAATCGCCGAAGAGTTGTAGTATCTTTTTTGCCGTTCCTCCTCAGATATCGGAACTTCAACACGAAAGCTCTCCACCGAAGTTATTTTCATAGCGCACCTCTCAAGGATTTATGGTAGATCTTAGAATTAATGAGACACCCCAAACCGGTGCGGTTAGAAACCGCACCTACCGGGGGGCGAAAGTGTCTATTTATTTTTAGTATTCACCATAATTACATCTAATAATCTGCGACTGAGCCATCTTCCAATCGACTGTTGGGCCAATCAAATTTCCGATCCGGATCTTTTCCTGTCTCAATCACCGCTGTCTCATCAACTTCAACGCCCAAACCGGGGCCCTCTGGCAGCGACACATATCCTTCCTCGTCCATCTCCCATGTTTTCTGTGCAACACCGTCCGGCAAGACACCTTCGTAACCTTCATGTATTAAGAAAAATGGGACAGACGCCGCCACATGTAGACTGGCGGTCAAGCCGAGATGAGACATTGTGCAGTGTGGTGCAAGCGGGACGTGATGGGCTTCTGCAAGCGCTGCTACCTTCTTCATCTGGCTGATCCCGCCGCCATGACCACAGTCCGGTTGAAGGATGTCAATCACCTGCGCTTCGAGGATTTCACGCACCTCCCAAATAGTCCGATCGCGCTCTCCAGTTGCAAGCGGAACGGGGACCGATTCACGGATTTTCCGCATCACTTCGATGTTACCGGGGACCCACGCCTCTTCCAAGAAGAGCAGGTCATCGGCTTTAAGGTAGCTTGCGAATTGTTTGACGATAGGAGGCGGCAGACAGCTATGGGCATCAAACATCACAGCTCCATCGGGCCCGACCTGTTGACGCGCCTCCCGTACCTTCTGAACCAATCCCTCGATTTCGACAGGTGTTCCGGCGAACGGTTTGGAACCGCCGGGACCTGTTTTGATAGCTTTGGGGCTTGGATACTTCCATATTTTGTCGCGGCATGGACCACCGAGTAAGCGGTAGACGGGAACATTCCAGAGCTTACCGGCTATATCCCACAACGCCATGTCAATTGCGGAGATGGTATGCACCATCAATCCACCACCGCGGATGTTGCGATGCGCGCGAAACAGTCGCTGCCAGTGATGCTCAATGCGAGTCGGGTTTTCGCCAATAATAATCTCCGAGAGCGATTCTGCGAGACGGCAGGTCACATTGTTCTCCATGTTGTTAATCTCGCCCCAACCGGTGACTCCCATGTTGGTCTCGATTTTGACATAGGCTTTGACGCCCATGGGGAAGGCGTGTAGCGCAGTAATTCTGATTTGAGATCCACTATCTTCAACTTTTGGTTGATTTGACATAAAGAACTCCTTAACTCTGTATGATAGGTGTGAGGTTGCTAATCGAATAACATAATAGCATATCCGCTCCAAAAGGAGAACACAAAAACATATGACGCATAATGCTTTTCTGTTGACGCCCTCAACAAATTGTGATATAAGAATGGTGTTTTCCTACTTATTCAGACTCCCAGCAGCAAGGATTGATAAGGAGCAGTTCTTCATGGCTGAAGAACAAGCGACGGACCTCGTTGATGAGAAAAATCCGGTATTCACAATGAATGCCTCAGAGCGATTGAACATGTCTAATACAGACATTCATCAGCTGTATGGTAAAGTGGATCTTAACCCGCGGGACGAAGTGGTGGCGGGTAGTTATGGGACATGGACGCTGACTTATACCGCAGGCAAAAAGGGCGTAACAACAGGGGGACGAATCAGGATTTACACTGATGCGGATTCGGATCGGGGAACACCGCAGATGGACGATCCGACAGGTGCAGACTACCTGACAATAGAAGCACCCAAAGCCGCGCGGATAGGTGTGCTAGTTCAGAGTGTACTTTCGGTGACACTGGTAGTAAACGGTCGAGCACTTCAACCGGGTGAGCAGGTGGCTGTGACCTACGGAGATCGGGGCGAGGGCGGGCCGGGTTTCCGGTCACAGACGTTTCAGGAGGCGCGACACTATTTCTGGGTAGATGTGGACAGTGCCGGCGATGGAAATATCGTGACGTTGCCCGAGCCGCCATACTTGAGTATCGTCGGTGGGAGGGCGGAAAAACTGGTAGTGACCGTACCATCAATGGTCGTTGCGGGAGAGCAGTTTCAAATCCAGATCAGGGCAGAGGATGCATGGGGGAATCCCGCTGCGGCGTACCGAGGAACGATAGCGATTCAGTCAGGAAATGTGAAGATACCAACGGAGCAACTGACGTTTGACGGAATGAGTAAGGGGGTGCAGTGGATCGAGGGGTGCACTGTTACACAGACGGGAATTCATCGGCTGACAGTAGTCGATGAAAGAGGGGGTTTGGCTGCACAGAGTAATCCAACCCTGTGCGAGGAGACCAAGGCGCCCTACAACCTCTACTGGGGGGATTCTCACGGCGGTCAGATAGCGATGGCGGAAAAGATTTCAGATTTCTTTCAGTACGCTCGGGATGTCGCCGCAATCCATTTCGCAGGCTATCAGCGGAACGATCATGTGCTGTCCAAGCGGGACTGGGCGTTACAGCAAGCGGCGGAACGGGCATACGAGGAACCCGGACGGTTTGTACCCCTGCCCGGTTACGAGTGGTCAGCCAATACGAGCCGGGGCGGGCATCATAACGTGTATTTCCGGCGACATGATCAACCGATTCGACGCTCCGACCACTCAGGACTAGAAGACAAATCGGACGCTGATACGGATCTATATCACATCCAAGATGTCTATGAGGCTTTCCGGAATTCCGACGCAGTAATTACCGCTCACGTTGGTGGTGAGCACTCGGATCTGACCTGCCATGACCCCGCATTGGAACCAGCGGTGGAAGTGACGTCCGACCATGGGACGTTCGAGTGGATTTTGGAGGAGGCACTTCAGCGAAATTACAAAATGGGCTTTTTCGGTGGCAGCGATAGCCACAATGGTCGTCCAGGCAATGATACACCGGGTTTCCAGCACCGCCGATACGCCAAAGCCGGGTTGGCAGCTGTATATGCGCCGGAATTGACGATTTCGGAGGTGCTTTCGGCGTATAAAGATAGACGTATTTACGCGACAACGGGCGCACGGATTTTGATGCACACCGAAGCGGCGGGACACCTGATGGGAACAGAGTTCACCACATCGGAAAAACCGCAGATTTCCGCCTTTATCGCTGGTACGGCACCGTTTGAATCAGTGGAACTATTTCGGGGACTAGAGCGTATCTATACCCACCCCGTGGATTGCGGTGTGGACAGCAACCGTGTGCGTATCCTCTGGGAGGGTGCCAGTCGCAAAAGTAGTTATTCAGGGGTAATCTGGGAGGGAAAATTGGAGGTCGCTGGTCGTCGTGTTGCAAACGTAGACAAGATTCGGTTCGACAGTCCGCGCTCACGGGTGTTTGACGTGGAAGATTACGGCTTACGCTGGTATTCGGTAACTTGTGGTTACCGAAGCGGTATAATCTTGGATCTGATTGGAGAAAATGATGGAGAACTAGAGTTAGTGGTAAATACTTCGGTGATAACGGGCCCGCTCTACGGGGAAAGCGGAATTAATCCTCCTAGACGGATGTCCTACGCCCCGGCGGAGAAAGTGGCGGTCAATATCAACTTGACCGAACTGAAGAGAGGGCCTGTGACGATGGAAATAGGCGGATTAAATCGGCGGGTGACGATCTCATTGGCACCCACACCACAGGAGGCTGGTGAGGTTAAATTCTCATTTGCCGATCCATCGCCAAATCCCGGCATCAATCCTTACTGGGTGCGGGTCGTCCAGACGGACATGGAGATGGCTTGGAGCAGCCCAATTTACGTGGATTATGTAGCGTGATAGCCGAGCCCAGCAAACACAGGCAAAATACAGATGCCCCATAACCCGCATCGAACAGGAGGCAGTGATGTTACACAACACCCAAATAACTAAATATCATCAGGACGGATATACCGTCTGCCCAAATTTCTTGACCCCGGACGAAGTTGCTCAGTTGCTGGCTGAAACTGAGAAGATTATCAGCGGCAACACGCTCGCGGATCACGATAAAGATCGGATGGAAATGGAGCCAGATCAACCCCCAGACGGGACAAAGGTACGTCGCCTTTATGAACCGTGCAGCTATTACCCCCTGTTCAGGATGTTATCTGAATCCGACAAACTGCTGGACGCTGTGGAGGATTTGATAGGTCCGAATCTCCTGTATCACTACAGCAAACTCAATATGAAACCCCCCGAAATCGGTTCGGTTGTGGAATGGCATCAAGACCTATCCTATTATCCGATGACAAACCGAGATTCGCTTGCCGTACTGTTTTATCTCGATGATGCCGACGCAGAAAACGGTTGCCTACAGATGCTGCCCGGCCGGCACGAAGGGGATCTGCTTGCCCATACGCGTGAAGGGTACTTTCAAGGTAGAGCGACAGAAGTGGTCGATAGCTCAGAAGCGGAGCTGGTTGAAGGTAAAGCGGGTGCAGCAATCTTCATGCACTGCATGACGCCACACGCTTCAGTTACCAATCGCTCAAATCGGCCTCGACGTACGCTGATTCTCAGTTACCGCGCTGCTGATGCTTTTCCCATCTATTACGGGGAGATGACGAGTCATGTAGAAACGCACACACGATTGGTGCGCGGACATCGGGCACAGATGGCACGCTTCACGATGAAGGAATTCCCTGTTCCTCACTACAAGGAGAGAAGTGCGTCGCTTTATGAATTACAGGAACGCTCACGGAAAGGGGAAATCAGGTAGCCGAGACGAGCTGTAGTGAAGCCAATCCATCACACCCTCCTGTTCGGGTTCTGTCTACGAAAAACAGATGTCAATCCAACTCATTCGACAAGCCTTCAACGGCGATCGACCGCCGCCGAGAATGTGGCACTCACATGAACTGAAAGAACAGTACGATGTCGCTATCATCGGCGGAGGGGCGCACGGACTTGCCTGTGCCTACTATCTCGCCAAAGAGCACGGCATCACCGATGTGGCGGTACTAGAAAAAAATTACATCGGTGCAGGCGGCAGCGGGCGCAACACCGCAATTATCCGCAGCAACTACCTCACCCCAGAAGGTGTGCGCTTTTACGACGAAAGCGTCAAACTCTACGAAAAACTGTCGGCTGAACTTAATTTCAATGTGATGTTCAGCCAACGAGGGCACCTGACACTTGCTCATACGGATGGCGGTGTCAATACCATGCGGCGTCGGGCGGAGGTCAACCAGATTGAAGGCGTTGATTCGCGTCTGATTTTTCCAGATGAAATCAAAAGTCTCTGTCCCTATCTTGATGTAAGTGACCATCCCCGCTATCCAGTTTTGGCGGCACTCTACCATCCGCCCGGCGGTATCATTCGCCACGATGCGGTCGTTTGGGGGTATGCCCACCAAGCGGACGTGCGCGGCGTCCATATCCACCCAAATACAGAGGTAACTGGGATCAAGGTCAAGGACGGAAAAGTGACCGGCGTGGATACAACTCGTGGTCACATTAAAACCGGGACAGTTCTTAACGCAACTGCCGGCTGGGCTTCGACTATTACAGCGATGGTGGGGATTAACCTACCGTTGACTACTATCCCCCTGCAAGCCTGTGTGACTGAGCCGCTTAAACCCTTCTTAGATGTGGTTGTTGTCTCCGGCAGCCTACACGTCTATATCAGTCAGACTGATCGGGGTGAGTTAGTGATGGGTGCAAGCGTAGACCCCTTTTCCTCCTACTCGATGGCTGGTTCACTTACGTTCCTCGAGGGTATCGCAGGGCATGTTCTCGAACTTTTCCCGTCTCTGAGCCATGTCCGTATCCTGCGTCAGTGGGCAGGTATCTGCGAAATGCCTCCCGACTATAGCCCGATCATGGGATTTACACCTGTCAATGGATTTCTGATAGATGTCGGATGGGGCACTTATGGTTTCAAGGCGTCCCCCATTGCCGGCAAAACCCTAGCGGAGTTAATCGCCACTGGCAAGACCCCAACCCTCATCGATCCGTTCCGTCTATCGCGTTTTGAGGAAAATGACCTAGTCGGTGAGAAAGGCGCAGCAGCGGTGGGGCACTAATAAGACGCTTTTATTCTCAACGCAAGGTCGCAAAAGTGCAAGGGTCGCAAAGAAAAAATATTAAAAAATCTTTGGCACGATGAAATTAAAAGACTTGGCTCATGTTAAGAAATTGTGCAACAGAAACCGAGTTTTTTTCTTGAAAACTCGGTTTCTTATGGAGATCAATATGTTACTTTTGACCTGTCCCAATTGTGGGGATCGAAATGTCAGCGAGTTTCACTTTGGTGGAGAACTCGGCTCACGTCCAAAAGATCCCTCAGCTCTCAGCAATGCAGAATGGGCAAACTATCTTTACATGCACAATAACGTCATGGATACACAAACGGAGTGGTGGCACCATAATGCCGGCTGTGGTTTATGGTTTATAGCTGAACGGCATACACGGACTAATGCGGTGATAAAGACCTATCCTTACGCGAAACGTAATGCGTGAAACGTAAAACGTAATGCGTGAAATAGGAGTGGTACAATTTTTTATCAGACGTGATAACTGGAGAATGAATGCGAACTGAACAGGATACACTAACAACAAGCCCCAATCGACTTCATCCGAAGCAGGGTGAGGTGATTGATCGGTCTACCACGATTCGATTCAACTTTGATGGGGTGGAGTATACCGCGCATCCCGGCGACACCGTCGCTTCGGCGCTGACAGCGGCGGGTGTCAAAGTCTTGAGTCGCTCGTTTAAGTATCATCGTCCACGGGGGCTGCTTTGCTGTTCTGGACATTGTCCTAACTGCCTAGTGCAAATTGGAGATGAGCCAAACGTCCGTGCCTGTACCAGACCTGTCGAAGCAGGGATGGAGGTACGAGCGCAGAACGTATGGCCCTCGCTCAATCGAGATCTACTTTCCCTGACTCAACTGGGATCGCGTTTTATGCCGGTTGGGTTTTACTATAAGACCTTCATCCGTCCCCAAAAGCTGTGGCCCCTCTACGAACATACGTTACGCCATGCCGCTGGTTTGGGTGAGGTTGATATTGATACGCCTCCAGCTGAATTCGACAAGCAATATCTGCATACCGATGTCGTCGTAGCTGGTGGAGGACCGGCGGGGATTAGTGCGGCATTGAGTGCAGCCGAAGCCGGTGCACAGGTGTTGCTTTTTGACGAGAATCTAGCCCTCGGAGGGCACCTCCGCTTCACCGTTCCTCTGGAATCCCCCTCAACGACGTCCCGTTCCGAGGATCCCAACGAGTCGGGACAAACGTCCAAAAACTTACCGGAGCTATTAGAAACAGTGGATCAGCAACCGAATATCACAGTTTTCAGTGACACGAGTGTTCTGGGTTGGTATCAGGACAACTGGCTTTGCGCCGTGAAGGGAGAGCGTCTATTCAAGATACGGACGAAATCGGTGGTTGTGGCGACCGGTGCCTATGAGACGCCGCTTATCTTTGACAACAACGATCTGCCGGGTGTTATGTTGGGAAGTGCTGTGCAGCGTTTGATTCACCTTTTCGGTGTGCTGCCGGGCAAACAGGTCGTGATTGTAACTGCCAACGAGGATGGCTGGGATGTAGCCGCCGACCTTCACTCACTGGGGGTGAATGTAGCAGCGATCGTAGATGAACGTGAGACTAACGCGTGTGCTAGTCCATATCGGGATGGATTGACGAACGCCGGGGTCCCGGTGTTCTATCGGCATACCATCCTTGAGGCGCTTGGTTCAAACACAGTAAGAGGGGCACGGATTGCGCGGTTCGACGAACGAGGCGAAATTTCTCCCGCAACGGCACAATCGCTGCAGTGCGATCTCATCGTGACGAGCATGGGCTGGACACCTGCTACTGAACTTTCATATATGGCGGGTGGGCAATCGGAATACAGTGAAGAACGAATGGAAATATTACCGGTGTCCACGCCACCCGGTATCTATGTGGCAGGACGAGCAGCAGGAACACATGTCGTTGATTCACAGATTGTCGAAGCGCAGCAGGCAGGATTGAATGCAGCTGCTTTTGCAGGTTTTGGCGAACTTGATGAATCGACAGCGCAGTCGCCTAGCGTTTCGGAACCGCGTCGCACTTCCGATCGGGTGTGCGTTCCCGGCAAAAAGAAGGGATTTGTGTGTTACTGCGAAGATGTCACCGACGAAGACGTGGAAACGGCGATTGCGGAAGGGTATGACAGCATCGAGTTGCTCAAGCGATACAGTACCATCTCAATGGGACCTTGTCAGGGTGCCATGTGCTCAATGAACACTATCCATCTTTGCGCTCGTGCCAACGATTGGACAGTGCAGGAGACCGGCACGACGACCGCAAGACCGCCTACCACGCCGGTGACACTAGGGGCTCTGGCAGGACAAAACATGGAACCGGTGCAGATCACCCCGATTCATCAATGGCACCTCGATCACGGTGCAGACATGATGGTCGCGGGACTGTGGATGCGTCCAAACCATTATGGCGATCCAGCGGCAGAAGCGGTGTGTGTTCGCGAACGGGTCGGTCTGATTGACGTGAGTCCGTTGGGGAAACTACAACTTACTGGTCCTGGTGTCCCTGAGCTACTCGAACGTATCTACACGAACCAGTGGGACAACCTCCGTGTGGGGCGAGTCCGCTACGGCGTGATGTGCAACGATGAAGGTGTGGTGCTAAATGACGGAGTTTGTGCCCATCTGAATGACGAAACGTGGTATATGACTACCACTTCTACCGGCGCAACAACGATCTTTGAGTGGCTGCAGTGGTGGCTGCAATCGGGGTGGGGAGAAGGTATCCACTTAACGGATCTGACGGATACCTATTCCGCCTTCAACTTGGCGGGTCCCCAATCGCGGGCAGTGTTAGAAAAATTAACAAGCCGAAACGTCGCCAACAAAGCCTTTCCTTACATGCGTATCCGTTCTTTTAGGATTGCGGATGTACCGTGCCGGTTGCTGCGTCTCGGTTTCACAGGCGAACTATCCTATGAAGTTCATTGCCCGTCCGGTTATGCGCTGCACGTTTGGGAAGCACTGATGGACGCGGGAAGAGAGTTTGGCATTGCCCCGTTTGGCGTGGAGGCACAACGCATATTGCGATTGGAGAAGGCACACATTATTGTCGGACAGGACACCGATGCCATGTCCGATCCGCTCTCTGCCAATATGGCGTGGGCGGTGAAATTGGACAAGCCCGATTTTCTGGGAAAACCTTCGCTGATGCGGATCTCTGCTGAAGGGCCGAAACAGCTTCTGGTGGGTTTCAAGATGGTTGAACCCGATGTTGTTCCCGATGAAGGGCTACAGATTGTCGAGTCTGAGGCGGAGGGACAGTTGAAAATTGTTGGTTGGGTCACCTCTAGTCGATTCAGCCCGATCCTAGAGGAGGCGATCGGACTCTGTTGGCTGCCGCCAGATATAGCGTCTCAGAACGGTGCCTCCTTCACTATTCGCATGGACGGTCAGCTGAAAGAAGCGCGTGTCCATCACGGTGCCTTTTATGATCCTGACGGGGAAAGGTTACGCATGTGAGCAGCTCCAGAACACCCATCAAATTGACGCCTTTATACTCTACCGCCCAACACATGGGTGCGACGTTCACCGAACAACGCGGATGGCGTATCCCAGAGGTTTATACGACGCCGGAAGCGGAAATTGCCGCCGCCCAAGGGGACCTTGCCCTCGCTGATGAAACACCGAATGGGAAACTGTTACTTGAAGGAGATCAAGCAGAATCTGTCTTGATGGATGCCTTCGATTTAGATGCCCTCAAAATCAACGAAGGACATGATGGGATCTATCGGTTGCGGAATGATCTTTTTTTTATTAGTACGCCGCCCGGCAGAGAGGTTAGCGCGCGGAAAAAGCTGAGGACCGCATCGACAGCATCTGAACAGTTTGTCACGGTCACAGACATAACACATGGACGAGCGGAGATTCGGGTGATTGGTCCTGATAGTCGGAAACTGTTGAGCAAGGTTTGTGGACTGGATTTCCAGCCTTCAGCGTTTCCAAATGAAACAGCGAAACAGAGTAGCCTCGCCAAGACAACGCAGCTGATTATCCGTCGTGACATCGGCGAATTGTCGGCGTTTTCTATCATCGGCTCACAGTCGTTGGGCCCCTATGTTTGGGATACCTTGATGGAAGCAGGTAGAGAATTCGGGATTGTCCCGATTGGCACGGCAGCGTTAGCTGCGCTGGGAGAGGAATAAGTGGGGAGGGAAATCGCCTGTGATGGCAAAGAGACTGACGCATGAAAATCTCATCGAATGCGGGTTGGACAAATCCACATCGGACCGCCTGATAGAGCGCATCAATCCGTTACTTGCGTCGCTGCCACCCGCAGCGTGTTGGGAGAAAATTTCGCAAACCGTTTTAACCCTTGACCACCCGTTCGCCCTTCACCAACTCCTCCACAATACAGTTTTTGCTGATTGGAAGGGACAGGCTGCCCCTGCTTGGTTTCCGGCAGAAGCTGAAATTGAGAAAACAAACATCGCGGCGGTTATGCGGGAGTTAGATCTTGATTCTTATGAGGCATTTCATTCGTGGTCGGTGTACCATCGCGCCGATTTTTGGGAATTGATGATTGAGCGGCTTGGGATTCAATTCCATCGAAAATTCAGCGAGGTGGTAGATCTGTCCAAAGGGGATGAGTTTCCCAAGTGGCTTGTGGACGCGCAGCTGAATATCGTCGAGAGCTGTTTTAATGCGCCAAGTGATGCCACCGCAATCGTGTTTCAGTCAGAGGGTTCGGCGCTTTCGACGATGACTTACGGTGAACTCAAGGCATTGATCAATCGAGTTGCCAACGGCTTAGTAGATGCCGGCTTTCAGCCGGGCGACCCTATCGCCGTAAATATGTCAATGCACCCCGAATCGGTTGCAGCTTATCTCGGTATCATCAAAGCGGGCTGTGTCGTGATTGCGATTGCGGACAGTTTTGCGCCGGACGAGATTCAGATGCGTCTGCGTATTGCAAATGCGAAGGGGATTTTCACGCAAGACTATATCCGTCGTGCCGGAAGACAGCTGCCGTTATATGCAAGGGTGGTTGACGCGAACGCGCCAAAAGCGGTTGTGCTTTCCCGCGGGGAAGAACCTCCGATTGAATTGCGAAACGGCGATCTGACTTGGGAAGGGTTTCTCAGCGATAGCGAACAGTTTGACGCGATTGGCTGCGATCCGCACGACCACACGAACATCCTATTTTCTTCAGGAACGACAGGAGAACCCAAAGCGATTCCGTGGACGCAAACCACGCCGATTAAATGCGCTGTGGATGCCTACCTGCATCATGACACTCAGCATGGAGATGTGTTGGCTTGGCCCACCAATCTTGGGTGGATGATGGGACCGTGGCTCATCTACGCGAGTTTAGTCAACAGGGGTACGATTGCGTTATACGATGGCACCGCAACGGAAAGGGAATTTGGCGAGTTTGTGCAGAACGCTCGCGTTACAATGCTCGGTGTCGTGCCAAGTATAGTGAGGGCTTGGAAAAATACGGGTTGTATGAAGGGACTTGATTGGCGCGCTATCAAAGCCTTCAGCTCCACAGGTGAGTGTTCTAACACGGAGGATATGCTGTTTCTGATGTCTACCGCGGGATACCGTCCAATTATCGAGTATTGCGGCGGCACCGAGATAGGCGGCGGTTATCTCACCGGTACGACTATCCAGCCTGCTGCCCCGGCGACGTTTACAACACCCGCTTTGGGACTGGATATAGTTATCTGCGATGAGAACGGTCAACCAACGGATAACGGCGAGGTTTTTGTGACATCGCCTTCTATTGGGCTTTCCACCGAGTTGCTAAATAAAGACCACTACGAAGTGTACTTTGAGGGAACTCCTCAGCTGCCGAAGCTGCCGCCTCTTCGTCGTCATGGGGACGGGGTGGAACGATTGACTGATGGCTACTACCGTATCCATGGACGTGTGGATGATACAATGAATCTGGGTGGTATCAAGGTCAGCTCGGCGGAGATTGAGGAGGTCCTCAACGCCGTGGACGGTATTCGAGAGGTCGCAGCGATTGCCGTGCCTCCACCCGACGGTGGTCCCAGCCAACTGGTTATTTATGCTGTGCTACTGCCGGGAGCAGATACCGGTTCGCTACACGCCTCCCTACAATCTGCGATCCGAGCGCATCTCAACCCGCTGTTTCGGATTCACGATGTCGTTGTTGTTGATGCCTTACCGCGAACTGCTTCCAATAAAATCATGCGTCGTATCTTGCGCGATGAACAGTCCTCTTAAAGGAAAAACACACAGGCATCCAAGAAAGGATAATACACCAGAGAGTGCTATCCAACACCGTACAGATCCACACAGGAACCACTAACTACGGTCAGAGTCTGCGGGCGGGGGACTGTATGGATAGAACTTCTGCCCGTCAATTAGTATGTATCCCTCCGTCTCAGAGTAGTAGTTATCGTAGTAGACTTCAAATTCCTTGCCCGCGTGTGGGCCGGTGCTATATCGGATAGTGCCGATCCAAATGCCATCAATCTCCACGTTCGGACAATAGACATACGAATCGCCGTTTTTATCAATTAAAAGGGGCAGGTATTCTTTCTGTCCGTCAACGATGACGAAGTAAGTCCCCTTGTCATTGTCAAAGTTCACCGGTAAGAGCTCGTCCTTCTGTGAACCGGTGAGATATCTTCTGTAGCGTTTTACAGTGCCATCGCTGGGGGTCGAATGGTTGACATACAAATCACCGTTGTTGTCCATGTAGCTGTGTAGGTAGCGTTTCCCACCATCAACTTCAATGTATTCATATTTCACGCGTTCCTGCCAAGGTGAGTTGATATCTCCCCGATCATGGTACACCGGAAAGAGCTCCCCTCGGTGGGGTTCAAAATCGTATACTATGCCCGTTTTTGGGCTGCCGTACGGATACTTGGTTACCCAGTGAAATCCATTACCGTCCCGGTCATAACCTTCAGATCCACCTAAGATTCCCACAGGAATTGGTTGCCGCCGGTGCAGGAAAAATCTTTCCCCGTCAATGATTATGTATCTGTCCTCCCGGCGAGGGGCGTTTTCAAATTCATGGTACAGATTAAATATTCTGCGCTTCTGTGGACCCGTGCGATATTCTATAAAGTTCGCGGTAAGCCCTCCCCATAGTCCGCGAGCTGTACGGTACACATCGCCATGTTTGTCGTGGATATCCTCAGCGTCGATCAGGAAAACAGAGGACTTCTCTAAGTCCACAACCACAGGCGAGGCAGATAACTCCGGCTCTGAAGCGGGCACTCGCGCACAAGCACTGAGATCAATAGTAATGGCTATCAATAGGACACAAATGCCTGCTGATTTCAGCCAATTCTTTTTCATGGGGCTTACCTCCTGACCCCTACAGGACGGACAGGCACAACCCCGGATCGCCATTGGAAGTAAGACACCCCGATCGATCGGGATTAAGGAACCTATCCTCTACATTTGATTAATTTCTGTTAGGGTAACTTGTTTTTGATTCATTGATGCTTGATGAATCAGGCAACAACATCCAATTATGCAACTATAGAAAATTACACAAATTACACACGAAATTACACAAATTGTAACGCCTATCTCGTCCCGACCATATCTAGTAGAGATATGAATATAGACACCCAAATGTCGATTTTGGAAAATTGACCTACTTTAGGATGAGCATCTTACGGGTGGTAGATTAGTAGATCTGCCTATCAACTCATTTGCTATAAAATAACTCAAGTTGCTATGTAGTAAGAACACGGCGTCCCGATAAGAGGTTACGGCACACGGCGTGTGCTTACTACCTTAGAATAGCCATCACATACGGTTTTGGAGACCTTATCACAAAAAAAACCGGTAGGAGCAAATTATATCATGCCCCTACCGATTCTGTTTTTAATGGATTCTGCTTTTACTTTCCGTTGCCGTGCAATGCATCGACAACCTTTTCCGGTTTCATTGGGAGTTCGGTAATCCGGACGCCAACCGCATCGGCGACAGCGTTTGCCATCGTTGCCAATGTTGGGGTGATTGGCGGTTCACCGACACCCTTCGCGCCAAATGGCCCATCGGGTGCTTCCACTTCAACGATAACGGACTCAACGGTGGGAAGGTCCGCGGTGGTCGGCACACGATAATCAACGAAACCCGGATTCACGTTGCCCTCCTCATTGTACTGCATCTCTTCCATGGTCGCCCAAGCGTAGCCTTGCACAGCGCCCCCTTCAATCTGTCCTTCGACTGCCATCGGGTTGATAGCGAAGCCGACATCCTGCGAGGCTGCCATCTTCAGCACTTTGATTCTGCCGGTCTCTGGATCAATCTCGACCTTGGCGATCTGTGCAGCAAGGGCAGGTGTCGAAGGCTTTCGTGCAAAGGAACCTTTGCCGACGATGGGCCCACCTGTTGTTGAAAGACTGTATGCTGCTAATTCACCGAACCCAATCGATTTCGGTGGGTCGCCCACGATGGTTGTAACCTTTCCATCTTTGAGTTCAAGGGATTCAACGTCGGTGTTCAACCGTTCAGCGGCGAGTTCAAGGAGGCGTCTCCGCGTATCCTCTGCAGCAAGCTTGGCGGTATTACCCATTGTGAAGGTGACAACACTGCCTCCGGAACCGGTGGCATAGGGTGCTGAATTGGTGTCACCACGTGAGATTGTGACCTCCTCGTAAGGAAGGGTCAGGATTTCTGCGACAATTTGGGCGAGTGCCGTATCTGTGCCGGTGATATCCATGGAACCGTGGAAGATTCGTGCGCTTCCATCTTCGTGGATAGAGACGAACATCCCACCGGGGCCACAGCCATTTGTCCAATCACCGATCGCGACACCCCATCCTTGATTCGGTTCTTTCGTGCGGTTTTTCCAATCCACCGCATCTGCGACCGCTTGTAGGGTTTCCTTATAACCGACCTTTGGCTCATTCGGTCCCGCGGGCACGGGATCACCCTCGACCCGCATATTCTTGAGGCGAAATTCGACCGGATCAAGGTTGAGTTTACGGGCGATATCGTCCAGCTGCGACTCACCGGCGAACGCGACTTGTGGGGTTCCCGGTGCGCGATAGGCAGCGGTGCCTGACTTGTTTGTGTAGACACCGTACGCATCGACCTGTAAGTGTGGGAATTTATAGACGCCACGCAGGCGGATGGTGCTACCGATAGAGGCTCCCGATACGGAACCGGAATCCCAGAAAGCCAATCCTTCACGGGCAAGGATTGTGCCGTCGTTCTTCACGCCGGTCTTCAACTTAATCACACAGCCCGGTGCCGGACGACCATCGGTAAATTCCTCTTCGCGAGTCATCTGAATCTTCACCGGACGACCTGTCTTTTGGGAAAGGAGAACAGCAGGAACATGGGTCAACGCAACGCCAAAGCGTCCACCAAATCCACCGCCCATTGTCGTCGCAATGACATTGATCTGATTGAGCGGAATACCGAGTGTACCGGCAATACCGGAACGGATAGCGAAGGGACCTTGGGTGCTTGCCCAGACTGTAACCTTTCCAGTGGATTCGACATCAGCGACGGAGACGTGCGGCTCCATGTAGGTCTGATGCACCCGCGGAATGACATAGGTATCTTCGACAACCAGATCCGATTCGGCAAAACCTCGCTCTACATCCCCTGCAGCAGAATGCGTTTCGGCAGAGATATTGTAATAGACATCGTCTTCAGTGGCTTCCAACTGTGCGTTTAACTTAGCAATCTCGGCGCTGTGGTCTGTTGGCGACTTATCCCGCTCAAGTTTTCTCAATTCGGTTCTAATTGCTCGACGGGCGGGGCCATCTTTTGTATCATCGCTGTGCAGGCGTGGGGCGTCCGGCTGAATGGCTTCCATCACATCCTGAACGGCGGGGAGCACTTCGTAGTCGATTTTGATTAGATCCGCAGCCTCTTCCGCGATGTCGGGATCCGTTGCTGCGACGGCTGCAATCGGTTCGCCGAGATAGAGGACCTTGTCGGTAGCAAAGACCCGTCGTCCGCTCTCGACATCATCTTGGGTAATAATTGCTCGCACACCGGGCAGCTTTTCAGCTTCGCTCGTATCAATATTTAGGATCTTTGCGTGTGGATGCGCGCTGCGGACAAATTTACCGTGAAGCATACCGGGTAGGTGGACATCTCCGCCATACTGCGCCGCACCGGTCACTTTTTCAAGGGCATCAACCCTCGGTACTCTTTTGCCAAGAACTGTGTATTCTGACATGAACAATCTCCTTTTTGGAATGGAACGTGATGCGTAAAACGTAGGGATTAAAATCTAGCCCTTAATCCACAGTGGGTATCATGAATTACGCATGACTTCCGCCGCACTCATCACGGCTTCAATGATCTTCGTATACCCTGTGCATCGGCAGATATTATTACCAAGTGCGTGTCTTATCTCTGCTTCGGTCGCATTGGGATTTTCATCAAGAAGTGCTTTGGAGGCTACGATGAATCCCGGCGTGCAGAAGCCACATTGATATCCCCCTTTATCCATAAATGCTTGCTGGATGGGGTGCAGCTGATCTCGGCTTGCTAGCCCCTCTACGGTTGTGATTTCCTTGCCGTTGGCACTTACACCAAGCATCATACAAGATGTTACCGATTTTCCGTCCACAATGACTGTACACGCGCCACAATCACCGGTACTGCATCCTTCTTTCGTACCCGTTAAACCGATTGTATCACGAAGGGTTGCTAACAATGTCTTTCTCGGTTCAATCAATAGATCGTATGTATCAGTGTTGACCGTTAAAGTGACTGGATGCTTCTTCATTGAGTTATCCTTTCTGTTCTCCGAATAAGGCTCGGGCATAAATCTAAAATAAATATGACGTTCTGATTTCTCACGCGTCCGATAAATCGGGATTTCGCTGAACTTAATTTGCCAGTTAGCCTTGTGCACGGTCGGCTGCGGCTTGGAGTGTCCGTTGGGTTAAGACACCAACTATTTCCCGACGATGTTCTGCCGAACACCGCAAATCTGAAATGGGACTTGATTGCGCTGAAGCAGCTGTAGCCGCTTGTTCTAACAACTCTGCCGTTAGGGAATTTCCATTTACAATGGCTTCGGCATCGGTGGCTCGCAGCGGTGTAGGAGCAACAGCGGCAAGACCGATCTTGACATCTGATACGGTGCCGTTATCGGTTTTTGCAGATGACGCCACACCGACGAAGGCAAGATCCATCACTTCTCGAATTTTTTGCTTGATGTACTGTGAACCTTCATTCGCGCCGCGGGGTGGACATTCAAATGCTGTGACAATCTCCCCAGTTTCTAGTACGGTTTGCCCCGGTCCTAAAAAGAAGGACTCAATGGGCACGGTACGCTCACCATCAGCACTCGCAATATTAACCTGTGCGCCAAGTGCGAGCAGGGGTGCTGCAGTATCTGCAGCCGGGGATCCATGACTGATGTTACCTCCGATTGTTGCCAGGTGGCGAATTTGGACACCGCCAACCTCACCGGCACCTTCGGCAAGCGCAGTGTAGCGTTCACAGATTATTGAATCCTGCTCCAATGTACGCATCTTCGTCAACGCGCCGATTCGCAAACCGCTCCCTTCATCATAGGTGATACCCACTAATCCGGGAATTTTTTCCAGGCTGATAACGTACTCAGGTGTTGCGGTCCGTGCTTTCATTTCTATAATAAGATCTGTGCCGCCGGCTAAAAGCTCTGCGTTGTCGCCATATTTTGTCAGTAAGGCTGACGCTTCTTCAATTGTTGTAGGTTCAAAAAACTCGAAATTCCTCAATGTTATGACCTCCCTATAAAATACGAGGCATCCCGCACCTCGCAACATGGTTGACCTTGAATGTAGTTTGACATGATTAAAGCATACCAAATCTGATTGGGGTTGTCAACTCTTTAATAGTTGCATTGTAGGGGCATTTAATTCTCCCATAGTTCGATTTCCTGGTCAAGGCTACGGCGGGGCAAGATGCCCCGCCTACGAATTAGGGACACTCCGAAACCAGTCAAAAAACCGAAAACTAAATGCCCCTAAGTTGCATTGGTTTATCTATTTGATGATCAACTGATGACGATCTTTCAGTGATTCGGCAGGACAGTCTGTATCAGCCAACTGAACTGAATTTCCATCAAACTCAACCTGCCGCTGCGTTGTGAAAACAGCACACCGATCTTCCCGTTTCAACAGATGGACGTGAATGCAGCCGGAGATGCCGTAGATATTGATGAAATCATAGATAATTTTGGGGAGTTGATCTATTTCACTATGTTGATGGGGGGCATACGGTCCGACCGAGACAGGTGAACGGCCTTTGAACGTACCAAGTGACGACTGAGGGGAAGCATTATGAAATAGATATAACACGCTTTTATTGGGGGATTTGAAGAGTTTATTCCAAGCCCTTTTTAAGCTACGGAATGATCCGGATGGCGGGGCAACATACGAGGACAGAGAATAGGTTATATTGTTTTGTGGCTCGGCGTCAGGAGGGATATACTGGCAAATGAGGAGCGGCTTTGATTTGAACGACGCTAAAAAGTAAGCATAGTGCGCCGGTTTTTCAGCGAGCAAATCGAGAAATTCCGAAAAATTTGACAGTTCGCGTGATTTTTGTCCTTCGGATTGATCTCCTGCCTGAAAAGAGTGTAGCCAAAATTTGAAGCGAGCGTTAATACTAGCGTGGGTTTCACCAATAACATTTATGAGTTCAATAGCGTGTCCGTATGTATCTTCAATAGTATCAGCGAGATAATGGTGATTTTCGACTGCGCGTTCAGTGATTACTTTGAGATTTTCAATGAGGCGTATTATCTTTCTCTGGAATATATCAAACTCTAGAGGGGCGGCAATTAGATGTTCAATCTGATCCACAAAATTATCAGATTTCTCAAAATCTTCTGCCAACAGATTCAACTCTGATAATGTCTTTTTAAGAGACTCCAAGGTCAACTGAGTTATTTCTCTTATTGACTTATGAGCTACTAGTTCCTGAGTACTATCTGTTGTCGCTAAATTCTTCTTTTTTTTCATGCGAAATTGTGCTATAATAGGTGGTTTACTTGAATATATTAGTTTATTTAGTGCAATAGGAGATAAGATGTTGAGATGTTTCCGTCTATTCATAGCTATAAACTGTAAAAATTATACACTATATTGATTGAAAATCAAATAACAATTTCAACGAAAGTGTTCAACATAGTAAGGTTATTAACTGCGACTAGATTCTTGACGATTCTTTGGCTATCTGTTACAACACTTTATTTTTAGGATAACCTGTCATCATACATAAAGATTTTAAGGAGACAACATGGCAAACTGGAGTGAGTATATTACGGACACGCTGGATCGCTTGTCAGGCAAGCAAAAGACTTCGACGCTTCCGCAAATCAGCCTGCAACCGCCCGAAACTTCTGAGGAGATCGCTATCTATGAGGGCAAGGAAACACGGCATGAAAAGCAGGTCAAAGAACGTTTGTCGTATCAACTGTTTGAGAAAATGAGACGGCGCACTTTCAGTTGGAAATCGTATTACTACTATGATGCATATGATATTCCACGAATTGCAATTACAAACGAAAATGCAACGGGAACACATATTATCGAACGACGTAATTTCCTTCCAGAAGACCGGATTATTGAAGCGAACTTTTATACGAATGCCAATACTTCCGCCATCCTTATTGATGCCAACGATCTGAATCGCGTAAGTCAGGAGTTATTTGATCAACTCAACACTAGATCCATTAACTTCCAAATTTATAACCGGACCTATCCTCTGGAAATCTGGTTTGATAGCGATCAGAAGCAGGCAAACGAGTTTTTTTCACTCGGTCAACATAAAATCTGTGTAGATGACCAACGGGCATATTTGCTGCGCCCATTCCGGAATCTGGGTGCCGATGGTTTTGCTGCTTTGTCGAATCGATTACTCGCGCAAGAAGGTATTGCGGTCGATCCGAAAAGCACTATCGAATCATTGTTGATTGAACTCGGTAGTGAGGAGCTGCTTTACCACTACCAAGACGCTCTCAATCTATATAACCAAAAAACTTCAAGACGCCGATCTGCCGGTCTGTACGAAGATGAAGAGCAGCCCTTAATTATCACGAAAACACGCCAACGTGGGCGTAGAGGAGATGCTAGTCACCGCTCGCCTGCTGATAAAAACCGCCCTGACCCGATCCCGGATGAGATGTATGAGATGCTAGCCTTCGCTTTTGAGAAAAATTTTCCAGAAATTGAGGAGGATTTGATGCACATTAGCCTCGCAGCGTTGAGTTTGGATCGGGGAGCAGTCACTGATGGTTGTGCAATTTTGAGGGATAAGCTTTGCTCCTATACAGAGATGACTGTGCTACAAGAACATCAACTTGAATATCTCTATCAATTTGTACAGAGACTCCTGGACGAAGAGGAGGAAGAAGAAGAAGAGGTATACTCACCCCTCGAAGACCAAGCGTATGAAGAAATCTTGGTCGAGCTGTTGGAGGAGATCCGCGACATTACGACAGATTTCCGTTACCTCCACTATCCCCCCATTAGTAGCCAAGTCGATTCGCTTCAAGAATCTGTTCAATCGCTTTCACAAGCACTCGAAGATGCTGAAGATAAGCAACGCCGTCGTGAGATTAGTGATAAACGAGAGATCTTGACGAAGAAAGCATTTGAAGTTCCTAACTCCCGCACTTATACCCTTGATAAAACGAAGAAAAAAATTAGCTTTTACGAGCGGTTACTGGAGATTCAGAAGACTGTTCGCGACGTTCAAGAACAAGCGAGTAATTCTGCTCATGATGTTGCTTTCAGTTTGGCAAAATCCGCTTACATTTTAGTTCAACTTCATTTGAAGGAATTTCCGGACTTGCACGATAGCTCTAATCAACTGATTGAATTGATGCAGCGAGAATCAGATGACAATTATAAGGAATTCGAGCTTGAATTCATCAAAGCACTCGCGCAGCTTGCCACTACCCTCCATCAGAACATTAAAATCAATTTATCAGACCGACTAATGAAGATAACAAGCAAGTTGGAAGAGCTTTGTACCGCTAACGACCAATTCAACGAAAACGAGTGGAATACAGCTTATACAGAGTTTGTCCATAGCGAGGTCGCAGCGTTTAATGATAAGGCACGTGAGTCTGCAATTGAGAAATACGATCAGATTGCTGAACAGATTGATTACCAACTGGAGCTGATTGAAATCTTTATCAGTGGCATTAACGTTCCCGCATTGCTGCCAGCACAACTGCACGAATCAGGCAAAGGATTGCAGACCTTCCTCGTGGAACAGTTGAAGAAATATTTGAACACACAAAACCTGCAGCTTCAGAGCGTTCCCGGGCGTGAGCATCAACTTAGATCTCTTATTAATGAATTGATGCCTATGCAATTGGATACTCCACTTGAACAGTTGGAGTATTTCTTTAGAAGCACCGCTTAACAGCCATCTCCAAAAAAATAAAAAACTGCTAAAAATGAACCAAAAATATGAAACGTAAAATGTTTTCTTTACGTTTTAGATACGGATAGGGTCTATTATGGACTCTTAAGGAGTTAGTGAATAGAGTAATAGCCTGATTTTAATCTCCCGCCTTTACTGTAATTATTTGGAGGATCATGGACGTGCTACCGAAGAAATTAGAAGCCTACCCCGTTAAGCCATATTTCTCTGAACAACAGGAGCTAAATGACCGCTTGAGTGAGATTCTCCCGCCATATATATCGGGAACGCCTCTCGCTACGCGAGGGAAGCGTCTGTTTCGGATCTTTGCCCGATTCACGCTGATCATTTGTCTTTTGTCTTTTTTGACACTGTGTGGATTTCTAGCACATCGTGCGGTGCAGGAGAAAGATACGTTCTGGTACTACCTCACAAAAAATCACACCATTGTCCTCACACTGATGCAAGGCAAGAAAGTGCAGGACACCGCAACCTATGATGTTCTGGAAACACTCACAGCCTCCGGTAAAACGATGGAAGAGCGGTTGATCCAACTTCAGCTAGACGGATATGCTCAAAACAACGCGCAACAAATTCCTATCATTTACGACCTAAGGGCGCAGTCGAATCACAAGAAAATCTACGACCAAGTAATTCAACCGTCGTTTGAACAAGCCTATCGAATTTATAACAATTTCACTCAGAAAACTGAGCAGGAAGTATATGGGATCACCACAAACGAGCTAATATATCAAAAAGGATTGAATGTGCCGGAATATGGTCCAAAGGCATTAGAACAGATGCTATTCGGGGCACGGCGTTACTTTCCATTTGCCCTTATTGCCGGGCGAGTTGCTGATATAGACCCGCTGCTTCTATTGAAAATCTTTGAGATTGAAACCCATTTCGATGAGATTTCGGTTGGACCGAGTCAGACAGAGGATGGAGCAGATGATATTGGTATTGCTCAGAATAATCTGGCTGTCCTACCCAACCTAATTCGCCACATTTTAGATCCAAGTATGCCGGCATATTCGCCCTTTTTCCAATTTCTCAGCCCCGGCAAGGATTGGGAAACGGGGGAGCCACTCGCTTGGAATGAGTATTTGCCTCGATTAGAAGAAGAGCTAGCAGGGACCTACGATCGTCAAAAAAACCCGACTGGAAAATATTACACCAATCTTCTGAAAGCCCCTCATATCGGTGCATTCTTGGCAGCTTACCACATAAAACGGGATAAGACCTATCGTTTTGAGGAATGCTTGGACTTTTACATGAAAAATGCCAAAGCTCTGAAAGTAGAACTTGATCTCAAGCACAATCTACAGCCATATCACTGGGCGTATTATACCTTTTACAATGGCGGTCCCAGGCGTTGGCATGTGATGAGAACGTATCTAGAGATGCGCCAAAATCAGCAGTTGATTCCACCTGAACTTCAGGAAGCTGTGGATACAATAAAACGGCGTAACATTGATGCGCAACGGATTGGGACTAAAAACGAATATCTGAAAGATCTCGTCTTCGACCACGCCGAAGGCAAGATTGTCAAAAATGATGGGCTCCTTGATTACGGATTGTTCGACTTCTCGCCAAATTTCAAACCCCGAGAACTTATGCGTGGGCTTCCTCCCAACCTCGCTATGGCAAAAAAGATTGACGATTAGTGCAGATGGATACGCTTGCAGAGGCTATTCTCTCCCCTCTGCAAGCCTGCTTAGATATCTATGCTAAGAAAATACGATTTAACGCCTTCTGTCCTACTGCTCCTCCTACCGATTATTTTCTTTTTCTTTGTCTTTCTAATATACCCTCTCCTATACATTTTCAAAGAATCTTTCTGGATTAATAACCGTCTGAGCATTGAGTATTTCAAGCTGATGGTTACGGATGAAAGTATCCGCAAGTTAGTTGTCAATAGCTTCAATATGGGCATTGTAGTGACGTTGACGACAACCCTTATCGCCCTGCCACTCGCGTATTTCCTCACTCGCTATCGCTTCCCCGGACGTAATATCCTTCAAGGGATTATTCTGATCCCGATCATTATGCCGCCTTTCGTTGGAGCGATAGGCATGAAACAGCTTTTTGGTCTGTATGGTAGCGTGAACATTTTTTTGAGCAAGATTGGGCTTATCGATTTGGCATCACCAATCGATTGGTTTGGCAGCGGTTTCTGGGGAGTTATTCTGCTGTCCACCCTGCATCTCTACCCAATAATGTATCTCAACGTCGTTGCAACACTGGCAAATGTAGACCCAAGTCTGGAGGAAGCCGCAGAGAATATGGGGGCATCACGCTTCACGCTTTTCCGGACGGTGACGCTTCCGCTCATGCTCCCCGGATATTTTGCCGGTGCCATCCTAGTGTTCATTTGGGCGTTTACCGATCTGGGCACACCGCTAATTTTCAACTACAATGAAGTTATCGCCGTGCGGATCTTTCGCCAAGTTACCGATGCTAACGTCAACCCAATGGGGTATGCGCTGGTCGTCTTGATTATTGTGCTGACCGCCCTTGCGTTCTATATCTCTAAGCGTTGGACAGGTACTGGGCGGTATGAGATGCTCGGACGTGGGCATGTCGGTTCGCGTGAGATTCAAGCGAGCCGCTGGATGTGTACCATCATCTATTGCTTCATAGGATTCATCGTATTCATGGCGCTCTTGCCGCACATCAGTATCGTCTTGACATCGTTGACCCCTGACGCGAGCCAATGGCGGCTGACGGTGCTGCCTCAGAGTTATACGCTGCAGCATTACTCGGAGGTTTTTAGCCATGAGAGCAAACTGGAAGACACACTGCTCAGTATCAAGAACAGCTTATTCTACAGTGTGTTCAGCACGCTGCTCGCGCTTCTCTTGGGGATAATCCTCGCATATCTGTTGACCCGTAGACGTATCCCCTTTAAGAACCTTCTCGATGCTATCGCTATGCTCCCCTTAGCCCTGCCCGGTGTTGCGCTCGCCTTTGGTTATGTGGGTAGTTTTGCGGATACGACGCTTCTACTCCGTCACTTACCCCAGTCCATCGTATCTATCTTAGACCCTCGACAAAACCCGATCTTACTGCTGATCGTCAGTTATGCGGTCAGGCGTTTACCGTATATGCTTCGGTCAATTTATGCGGGCCTTCAGCAGACCAGTGTTACATTGGAAGAGGCATCACAGAATCTTGGAGCGAACTCAGCGCGGACGTTGTACAAGATTACACTGCCCCTTGTCATTGCCAATATCATCGCTGGCTCAATTCTCGTGTTTTCCTTCTCTATGCTGGAGGTAGCTGACAGCTTGATTCTTGCGATGCGGGATCAGTATAATCCAATTACCAAAGCAATTTGGAATTTATCACAACGCCCGGTTGGTGGGGCGTATATTGCTTGTGCATTGGGTGTCGTGGGGATGTTTATTTTGATAGCGTGCTTAGTTGCTGCGGGACGCATCTTAGGGGGACGTTTGGGGGAGATTTTCAAGATTTGATGCGTATGTCCGTGAAAGGTAATGGGTTGTTTCTTTACCTCTTATAGGCTCGGTTCAACGTACAATGTTTTTTCGTGGGTGTAAGTCACGAAGCCTGAAGCGGTTCCCTTGGGTTTGACGACATACCGAAACCATGTATAATCGACCGGGACATAGCTAGCGTGTTGTGCTTTACTGAAGAACGCTGCAATTTGGGCAGCTTTTAGCAATGTTGGCATTGGGATACCGGGTTTGTTTTCGGGGTTACGAATGATAACATGTGAACCGTGAATCTGCTTTGCGTGTAACCACATATCCCGGCTTGAAGCGATCCGGCGGAGGAGCAGGTCGTTTTCCTTGCTATTACGTCCTACATAAATTTGAAAACCATCGGGCGAGGTATATTTTCGAAATGCACCGGCGGATTCGCTCTGCTTGGACTGACGCTTGGTTTCTTTTATCCAACCTTTTTGTACGAACTCAGACTGAATCGCTCGCAGTTTCTTCAACCCCTTTACCTCTTCCACTTCCGAAACATAAGCTTGTAACGCCTCTTGCTCCGCTTCATTATCAGCGATCAACCGGTAGATGACCGAAACCCCGCGCTTTGCTTTGGTGTACCGCTTGAAGTATTGTTGAGCGTTTTCTGATGGACTGAGTTGGGGATCAAGTTCGATTGGTAGCACCCTTAAATCTGGAGCGTAGTAGTTTTGTACCTCAATCACCGTCTGTCCTCGCTCGACGTGGTGTAAATTCGCAGTGAGAAGCTCGCCTTTGATTCGATAATCCTCAGCCTGTTCCGCATTTTCCAAATCCCGTCGTAGCGACACCTGTTTTCGCTCCAGCGCGGCACTCAGTTTGTTCAAAACTTGGCGCAACGCATTCCGTTCAGATTGCATCGCTTCATCACGAGTAACCGCATCGTAATAGGCGGATAGAGCCTCGCTCATTGTTTGAAAAAACTGGCTCTCGGTGTTTGGGAATTGCGAAAGTTTGAGCGCAGAGACAGCAACAACTTTATCTCCTTCCGCCAAGTTGTTGCTTTCCGATTGGGACTGTTTGACCGAACCGCTTGCTTCAATAAGGACTTGGGGCCGGCTGTGGGAGGGCTGGAAACAACTCACAATCTGTTGATATGCCTCCCACAGTTGCGGTGGAGTGGACGGATCACCGGCGCGCGCGATAATCTCCTTAGCAAGCGTTGGACTCAAGCCATCAATCTGATTGAAGAGAAATCGCCAACCAACTTCCCGATTTTCAACAAGCGAAACAAAGGTGTCTCGGTCTAATTTAAGTGGGTGCCATTTATCCGGTTGCGGTGGTGGGGTATAGGGTAGACCGGGTAATACTTCACGATAGCGACTCATCGTTTCGTCAATATGTTTGATGCTTTCGAGGATATTGCCGCTCGCTTCATCGATAAGGATGATATTGCTGTATTTGCCCATCAATTCTGCGATAATTGATTTAGGTGACGCTTCGAGAACATCGGCTGTGGGGGCGATAGTCAACTTTATTATCCGATCCAAGCCAACCTGCTCTACCGCTGTGATCTGACCACGGATAATGTGTTTCATCAGGAAGTCCGCAAAATGGGATCTCGATTGTCCTTTCGGCTGACGTTCAATCAGATGCGCGCGGGCATGAATAGAGTGGGTAGAGATAAGCAAATAGTGAGTCTTGGTTGACTGAGAGATTTTCAGTACAATACTGTGGGGGTTCAACTGTTCAATATGCCGAATGGTCCCATTCAGAATTGTATCACGGAGTTCATCCGTTACAAGATGTAAAGCTAGGCTATCGAATGACATGAGGTAGACCTCGCGGAAGTAATGTATCGTGAATTCTTGCACCCGCAGCAGTATCACGTTTCTCGGCGTGTCGATCGGTCATTATACCATAATTCCACAGAGAACGGCACGAAAAACTGACCTGTGGTGTTTCTGAACTGATGGTTTGACTTGTAGGGGTGTCTCACGGTTTCTGTTGATAGCGGATGGATTGACAGGAACCTACAATTGTGTTAGAATTGTTGTTGCAGTCAAGCTATTTCAGGCTTTCCAAGCTCTAATAGTAGAGGGATTTCAGTTCGTCTTTATTTCAAATTAAAAAGGAGAATTTTAATGCGTAGGTTTTGGTTTAGCATTTTTGTATTTGTTCTAGGTATTTCGCTATTAGCTCCACCCCTAGCGAGTGGACAGGAGAGTGTCTTGGACAGAGTAAAAGATAGAGGGAGGCTAGTGTGTGGGGTGTACGGTGGTTTACCCGGTTTTAGCTTCCTCAGTCAAGATGGCACGTGGAGCGGCTTCGATGTGGATTATTGCCGGGCAATTGCTGCTGCTATTTTAGGGGATCCCGACAAGGTAGAGTTTGTGCCATTAAAGGCACCGGAACGTTTTCCCGCCCTTCAGACAGGAGAGATAGATGTCTTAATCCGAAACACCACTTGGACACTTACCCGCGACACCCAAGTAGGTGCTGACTTTGCCCCACCTACCTTTTACGATGGGCAGGGATTCATGTTGCGCAAAGAACACGGCATTACCTCCTTGGAGGAGTTGGCAGGCGCGAGTATCTGTGTCACCGCTGGCAGCACGACCGAACTAAACCTAGCAGATACAATGCGGGCTTTAGGTGTAGATTTTAACCCGGTTGTTTTTGAGGAGATTGATACCCTTTACAACAGTTATGAGCAGGGACGTTGTGATGTGGTTACAAGTGATAAATCGCAGCTAGCCGCTCGTCGTAACGTATTGAAGAATCCAGAGGAGCATGTTATCCTCGATGTGACTATTTCAAAGGAACCGTTGGGGCCCGTTACTATCCACGGAGACAACAAATGGAATGATGTCGTTAGCTGGGTTGTTTATGCGACATTCTTCGCCGAAGAACACGGAATTACTCAATCGAATGTCGGTGCTTTTAAGTCCAAAAACCCAGAGATTGGACGTTTCTTGGGTGAGACCGGTGATATGGGCGGAAAATTGGGACTGTCGCAAGATTGGGCACGTCAGATTATTGCTGCTGTCGGCAATTACAGCGAAATTTATGAACGCAACCTCACGCCCATTGGCCTGCCGCGCGGTGTTAATAAGCCTTGGACTCAGGGGGGGCTGCTGTACGCAATGCCGTTTCGTTAAACGATTTCACGAACGCAGCGCAATTCCCTGCATCAACACAGTAAAAGGAATACCTTATGATACTGAAACGGAATAAAACCCTGAAATGGGAAGGTCGAGAAGTGCTAGAAGGGAGTGGACGGGTTAGTGAACTCCGACAGGAAATTCCTTACTTTACAACGACTCCATTTCGCATAGAGGGTAAAGGAGTAAATGAATACTTAACCCTCATTGTCCGTGAGCCTATTAGGGAAGATCAGGGGTATCTCTTTCCGAGTGATGATCAAGCTGAGTTGAAGATACCTGTAGCCACTGTCTCAAAGAAGTATAAACTCGTTCAGCATCGCCATATTGTCAAGATACTAGAGACTGCGCTGCAACAAATTCACTTTAATCCTGAGGATCTTGACACAAGATTGACAATAACGAAGTATGGTGAACGCATGTGGATTAGCTTCACCTTGCCTGATTACAAATTTGATCCAGGTAACGGTGGTAAGGTCATTTTACTCAGAGTGCATGTCTTAAATTCGGTTGATAAAAACACCTCATTGGAGATCAATCTAACGTGGTGTAGTCTTGATTCTATGACCGGCATGTTGGCGCACCGGGATGCAAGAAAAAAAATACGTCACTTGAAGAAAAAATCTGGGCCACCTCTCGAATCAATTGTCGAGAGATTCTTACAGCATCAACTCCACCAAGCTTCAAGGGATATACGTCAATTCCAACGGTGGCAACAAGAAGCGGTATTTCCCGCGGAGTTATCTGAAGCAAAACCGAGCCCGGGTCAAATTGAACATTGGATTGATAAAACTGTCGCAAAAAAATGGGGCCCCCATGCAGCCGCGAGGGTATATCATATCGCCAAAACAGGGTATGATGGTGAAATAACCGAGCGATTTGCAAAAGATGTTCAGCCTCATGAGCATCGGGTTCAATCCACAAATAGAGTCCCCGGTTCCTTTGCGCCCGTGCGAAATGCATACGACATCAGTCAAGTGTTAAGTTGGATTGTTAGTCGGCGAGGAACAATAGAAGATCAATTTGCTCGGATGATGGATATTCCTTACTTAATGCGCGCCTTGTTGAAGGAAGAAAAACCGATTACTTTATCAATGTAGTCATTGGGCAAATCTAGTGATTTGGGTAAGGACAGTATCTGAAATACAGGAGATACCTCTTAGTTTTAATACTTAGCAACACGTAAAAGTATGAAAAATCAACGACATGTTCTAAAAAAGAAAGATAAGTCTCCGCAAGCTATTCAAACAACAGTAGAACTTTTTGCGGGTATTGGTGGATTTCGTTTAGCCGCGGAAACGCACGGTATTCAGACATTGTGGGCGAATGATATTTGCCCGAGAGCGTGTCGAGTATACCGTAGTCAATTTGGAGATGCCGAAATTCGTCAAGGCGACATTCGAGCATTCGCACATGAGATTCCTTCGCACGATTTGCTTACGGCCGGTTTTCCTTGTCAACCATTCAGTAGTGCGGGGAAAAAAAAGGGACTGCGCGACCCTCGTGGGCATCTTTTCGCTGTTATTGTTGATATTTTAAGAAGGCATCGCCCACGCTATTTTATTCTGGAAAATGTGAAACGTTTGCTTTCGATGGAACGGGGAGATCATTTCGCAACAATGCTCGCCGCTTTGACAGCACTTGATTATCAGGTGGAATGGCGTTTGGTCAATGCGATGCACTTTGGCTTACCGCAAAATCGTCAACGTGTGCTTATATCAGGTTCTTTAGGCATGACAGACGATTGTCCTGTTGTCAGACTTGCTTCATCAGAAGATCTTTGTAAGATATTAGAAAGAAACTTTCCAGTAATCAGGAATGTATCAAGCTGGACTGAAATCGAAAGACATAGTGGAAAATTTCCAAGTTGGGGACTGGCTTGGAATGGCCGCTTCTTTGCGGATAATCTGGAATACTTCTCTGAAGCAAAGCCAATTGTACCCTTACGCCGGGTACTACAATCTACGGTTGATCCGATTTTTGACTTCACTGAGAATACTTTGCAACGCTTAAAAAACAGTAGGCAAACTAATAAATTTGTTGAAGGCGTTCAGATTCTCTATAATCAAAATGGCGGTGCTCGTATGGGCTACACTGTGTTCGGCATTGACGGAGTCGCACCAACGCTTACGTCTACGACTAGCCGTCACTACGAACGTTACAAAGTGGGCAATTGTTATCGACGTTTGACAAATGTAGAATACGCTCGAATACAAGGATTTCCAGATCAGTACTGTTCAGCAGTTTCCATTTACAATCAATATCCTTTATATGGTAACGCGATTCCACCTATATTTGGGAATTGGCTTATTCATAAAATTTTACAGAATCATGTAACTGCATTACAAGCACCGAAACAACAACAACTTCATCTGTTTCTTAATGAACCATCGAATTATGCTTACTAAAGCAGAATTACGCAGCGTACTTCACACGCGATTAGAAGAAACCATATCAGCATTAAATCGCGCGCTTCAAGGGATAGATCTTGAACATCTAGAGCCCGTTCTTTCGCGTATGGGACGAGGACGGACCTTGCCTCACTGGTACAAGCAACTTTTTGAGTCTCAAACTCTTCCCAACCTTGATGGTAAAACAGTCGGCAGCGTGGTTGAAATGCTTTTTGTCGCTGTCCTTGAAACTGTGACTTTTCGAGATGTTGAAATACCACCGCTTCATATTAATCCTGCACGCGGCGTCGATTTGCCAGATATTGATTTGAATATAAAGTCTCCCTCTCAAAACTACTGTACCAGTGAACCTTTTTTCTCAGCGTATGAGAGACTACTCGGTAGTGAATATGATGCTCTTATCATGCTGACTGACTATCAAACGCGAAAAGCAAACCCGCCTTTGAAACTTCAGGTAATCAGGTGGCAATACCTCTTCAATACGCAATTGGCAGACTTTGCGCTGACTACAATTGCTCGGAAACACCGCAATTGGTTACTTCAACAGAACGAGACTTGGGCACAAAAAATTTTCCGATTTTTGGCTTATGTCAATCAGAGTAATTGGCAAGCAGCCCATCTACTTCGTATCATTGACGCAATGCAAAACAGAGATGAAACACAACGTTTGGTAGCTACGGCAGAAAATGATTTTCAAAAAAAGAATATCCAACGTGCACGTGCCGATAAAGAGGTAATACCTGACCATCAATTGGACAGTTTACTTTCCATCGCTAAAACTCAACCTCTAATTTTGGGTATTGTTGACGCAGCAGACAACTGGGTTGTGGAAAATTATAAAGATGTCGCTCGGCTCCCAAATGAAAATGAATGGACGCGATTGCTTGCTAGCCCTCTATATGGGCAGATTGGAATGAGTTTCGCCCTTCAGTGGAGATACAATTTTGGACGGATATTTAGGTAATTAACCTGCAAGTATAGAAAACTAATGAAGAATAATACACAATACAAAAGCGTTACCACTCAAACCGCACAACACAATGGAAAATAACTCATCTAAAAGTGTATCAGACAAAATTCCTTTTTGGCGGGATGTTCGGATCCTGCGCGTACTGTTCCAAGTCATCTTCCTGATTGGAATTCTCCTGTTAGCCGGTATCCTCTACACGAATATGTTGAGAGGACTCCGCGGTCTCGGCTTGACCTTGAACCTCGATTTTCTTAATGACGAAGCCGGGTTTGGGATAGCTGAAGGGATTGCTTATGAACCTTCGGATACGTATCTAAGGGCGTTTTGGGTGGGCGTGATAAACACCATTAGGGTCAGCATTATCGGAATTGCGTGCGCGACAATCTTGGGGCTTGTTGTCGGCATTGCTCGGCTATCAAGCAACTGGTTGGTCAGAAATATCGCAGCCGCTTATGTCGAATGTTTCCGCAATATCCCGCTCTTGCTACAGATACTGTTTTGGTATACCGCTGTAATCCTTCAACTGCCCTCGGTCCGGCAGAGTTTCGCATTCTTCGGAAGTGTATTCATCAACCAACGAGGTGTATATCTTCCTTCACCTCAACCCACATCGGGCGTGAATATTTGGCTTTGGTGTCTCGCTGGCGGACTGATTTTAGCGCTGATTCTCTATCTTGTGCGGTTGAGAAAGTTGCGACAGATGGAACAGCCCGGTTTTCCCGCAAAGTGGGCGCTGCCAGCGTTTCTGCTAGTCGCTTTTGCGGGCTGGTTTCTGACACCGGGTAGACCATTTACTTGGGAACTACCGGCTCTGAAGGGCTTTAATTTTGCGGGGGGAATATACCTTTCACCCGAATTCTCAGCCCTTTTAGTTGGGCTTGTTATTTATACGGGGGCTTTCATCGCTGAAGTAGTGAGAAGTGGGATACAGTCAGTGGCGAAGGGACAACGAGAGGCTGCTAAAGCGATAGGCCTAAATGAATTTCAAACACTGAGGTTGATTGTCCTGCCCCAGGCTCTGCGTGTGATCGCGCCCCCGCTTACCAGCCAGTATCTGAACCTCACCAAAAATTCCAGTCTAGCTGTCGCCATAGGCTTCCCGGACCTATTCAACGTCGGTAATACGATGATGAATCAGACCGGACAATCGATCCCGATTTTTGGGATGATTATGATGAGCTACCTGATTATCAGTTTGACGACATCGGCGTACATGAATTGGTACAATCGCAGGATTAACCGAATCGGACGATGAGAGGAAAATAAGCGCGTGGAAGAGCAAGCACCGAATCCCGTAATTAAACCGCCCACTGAGTCGAAGGGTATGTTGCGGTGGCTGAAGGAAAATCTGTTTAATACTTGGTATAACGCACTCTTTACCCTTTTAGCCGCTGTTTTTTTATACGTTATCGTCAAGGGACTTTTGACTTGGGCGTTCACTGAAGCAAATTGGGGCGTTATACCCGCTAACCTGCAAATTTTTCTCGTCGGTGCTTATCCAAAAGCGGAGATATGGCGTGTATGGGTTGTGATTTACACTTTGGGCCTCCTATTGGGATTGAGCGCTGGAATCTGGGGAGGGCTAGCCCTCCGGCTTGCTCTCGTCATTGGAGGCATAGGAGTCGGAGTCGGAATTGTTATAGCGTTTTTCCCCGCTGCCCTATCGAATAGATTCGGTCTGTTGGTCGGGGCGGTGTTGCTAGCAGCCTCTCTGTTTCTGGGGCGTGGCAGAAAAGGATTGCGCCCTTGGGTTCTGGGTGGTTGGTTGCTATCATTTCCTTGGACGATGATATGGCTTCACGGATTCGTAGGCTTGCCTACTGTTTTTACAAGCAATTGGGGTGGGCTTCTCCTAACGCTGATTCTGGCGGCTGTGGGCATCGTTATCTCGTTTCCACTAGGTGTTCTTCTGGCTCTCGGACGGCGGAGCAATCTCCCAGCGATTAAATGGATTTCGACAGCGTATATCGAGACAGTACGCGGTGTGCCTTTGGTAACAATCCTGTTTATGGCACAGATTATGGTTCCCATTTTCTTGCCTGATTTTCGCATTGACAAAATCTTACGGGCGATGCTCGGCATCACACTTTTTTCCGCGGCTTACATGGCAGAGAACGTCCGTGGCGGTCTGCAAGCAATTCCGCAAGGACAGCACGAAGCCGCCCATGCGCTGGGTCTCAATTATCCACTTACGATGTTGCTTATCGTCTTACCGCAAGCGCTTCGCTCAGTCATCCCGGCAATCGTTGGGCAATTCATTAGCCTCTTTAAGGATACATCGCTCGTTACTGTCATCGGGCTGCTAGATCTATTGGGTATAGCCAAAGCGGTTATTGCAAACCCTGACTGGTTGGGGCTGCAAGCGGAGGTATATCTATTCGCTGCAGTGATCTATTTTGTTTTTAGTTACTCTATGTCATATATCAGTCAGAAAATTGAAGATGCTCTAGGGGTCGGGTAAGGCGGAGAGTATTTCGCGCAGACTAGGAAGGGAGAGATAAAACAGTGACAGATCTTGAGAATACTCCAGATGATTCGATTATTATCTGTGAGGATGTCCATAAATGGTTCGACGATTTCCACGTACTTAAAGGGATTACTACCACGTTCAAAAAAGGGGAGAAGGTTGTGATATGTGGACCTTCAGGGTCGGGTAAGTCTACATTTATCCGTACAATAAATCGTCTGGAAGTTCACCAAAGGGGGCGTATCATCGTTGATGGTATCGAACTCAGTGATGATCTTCGTAATATAGACCGTATCCGGCAAGAAGTGGGTATGGTCTTTCAACAGTTCAACCTGTTTCCCCACCTAACGGTCCTACAAAATGTAACATTAAGCCCTATCTGGGTGAAGAAGCTAGCAAAAGGTGAAGCGGAATCGGAGGCTTTAGCGTTACTAGAACGAGTTGGTATTGAAGAACACGCTTACAAATTTCCGGCACAGATTTCGGGAGGGCAACAACAGCGTGTAGCAATTGCAAGGGCTTTGGCAATGCAGCCCAAAATTATGCTATTCGACGAGCCGACAAGTGCCCTTGACCCTGAAATGATTACTGAGGTTCTAGATGTAATGCGTGAGTTAGCTGCGTCCGGCATGACAATGCTGGTTGTCACACATGAGATGGGTTTTGCCCGTGAGGTGGCAGATCGGATAATTTTCATTGATGAAGGCGCGATTGTCGAGGAGGCACCACCAGACGTTTTCTTCGATAACCCGGAGAATGAACGCACCCAGCTTTTTATTTCCCAAACGCTACAACACTAGCTGCAGCAAACAACAATTTTTAAACCAAAAATGACTTAAACAGAACCCTCGGAAAGTCCGTTGTACCATGTAAATTTAAGATCGAATTCACTGTTGAATATTTTTATTTTAGAATTATTTCTTGCATTTCCATTTTGAATCGAGTATAATTTCATTTGTAACTGTATAATGGATTAAAGAAGTGGTGTTAGGTTCAAATAGAAGCATTTCCCCGGCCGTATGCTGTATTTTGTACCTCTTAACCCTAAAACTTGATTTTCATTTGCAGTTCTGAATCTTTAGGAAAGGAGGTACACACCGATGGCAACAGGTCGAGTGAAATGGTTCAGCGATCAGAAAGGTTACGGGTTCATCGTAACCGATGAAGGGCAAGATGTCTTCGTCCATTATTCTAACGTTGAAGGAACAGGCTTTAAAACCCTTGATGAAGGACAAGAGGTCGAGTTCAACGTTGTGGAAGGGGAGAAGGGACTCCAAGCCGAAGAAGTCAGAAAAATCTAAAATTGACAAGGATAAAACCGGGGAAAAAAAGGCTCTCAAGTAATTGAGGGCTTTTTTTATTTGGTTAGACAGAATCAATGCAGGGTATAGCAGAGAACCAGCTGAGAAGTTCCTGCCGCTCTAAAAAATCGAGCCAAATCAGTAGACCTTATTTCAATTACTATCCTATCATGGAAGCCGGTTTATCTTTTTCGGAATGTGCCCCAACGACGAATTTTATTTCTCCACGTAGGCAGGTCGTCGCTATCCTCAACGCTTGCGTTTTCATCGCCTTCTGCATCACCCTCTGTTACATGTTGGTAGGTAGGTATTTCGTCTTCTACATCAAACTGGGGAACGTTCTGGATTAATCCAATATTACGGCGTGCCTCTTCAAAGTCCGGATTAATCATTAATGCCTGCTTCCAACAGGCGAACGCCAGTCCTGCATTTCCTTGCTTGTAACAAATAATTCCCAACTTGTTGTAGGCTTCCGGCAAGGTAGGATCGATAGATATCGTTCGCTTAAATGCGTCGATCGCACTTTCAATTTTGCCTTGGTACATGTAAGCATTTCCAAGGTTATAGTGTATCTCCGCAAGATTCGGATCTTTACGAACGATTTCTTCCCATTGAGCAATTGCCTCGTCAAAACGATTTTGCTTCCAATATTCAATGGCTCGGTCGTTGGCGATTTCAACTTGCTTACTCATGAATCTTTCCAATCTGGTGGTATAGGTAGGTTGTGTAAGCTTGATGTTAGCACTCACGAGCCTCCGATCGCTTACAGTTCATCTCCAATCCTCGGAGTTTACTTAGATCGTCCCCGTGTTGCTCCCTTTATCAAGCCGCCTCAATATCAAGGAAGGTTATGAATTATAACATTACTAAACAACTATATCACATTTCGCAATTTCAGTCAACACCAAAGTCAGATAGAAATAGGGTCGTTTAATTTTCCCATATCTCGATTGCCCGGTCAAGGCTACGGCGGGGCAAGATGCCCCGCCTACGGATTCGAGGCATTCCGAAATCAGTCAAAAACCGAAAACTGAATAGCCCTACAGATAGAAACGGGCAAATAAGGCAAAGGACCTTTGGAGGTTAAATGGGAGAGGTTCTATTGATGCTTTACAGCATCCTCATAAATAGACCAATTCCATTTTCAGTTGATTCGGACCGCCTCTGCAAGTTCCCAACTAAAGTCAAAGCAATAATTATGTTTTTCGCTTTCAGGCACACAGATGATGCAGCACTTACCCTCGCGGGCAAAACGATCGGTAATCGCAACAAGATTGAGCTCGTAGGAATATATCATTTCGATAGCATCAAGGACGAGGAGATTGTGTGTTTGGAAATGCTTGTCCAGCAAATCCTCAATGGCGATCTGTATTAGAAGGTGGATTTTTGCTTTCGCGCCGGCGTAAGCGATTGATGCCCGCTGCTTGTCTAATTCGTCGAGTAGATACAGATTCAGGTTTACGTAATAATCCGTAGAATTGCCAAATTCTTCGTTGAGCAGGTGTTTAACTAAGTTTGTTTTGCCGGACAGGAACTTTCCGACGAGACAAATAGTCCCCCCCTTAGACCCGGAGTCAATGTGAGTGACTAAGGCTTGATAGGCTTCCCGTTGATTTTCATCGAGTGGGTATGTTGGCATGGAACTGGTATCATCTCAGAGAGGAGATTTTAAAAAATCCTCCCAATGGAAGTGTGGTAGAGGAAACTCCTCCGTTGCTTCACATTGTCAAAAAGTTGCGGCTTTTTCAAAGAAGTCAATCTCAATCACATCCACATTCGCACGCCGGGCATTGTCAGCGACCCGCTGAACAACCATTTCTCGAACAAATGGGATTGGGATGCGCTTGACGCGGTGGACGACTTCCTCTGTGCAACGGATTGAGGTATTCCCCAAAAATGGACCTTCTTGCGATTTCGCTTCAGAGGGATGGTCGCATGTTTCTGGCACAAGCTGCTGCAAGCGCATGGAAACGTAATCGGTCACCCAACCTTTAAACGCTTCCCCTTTTTCCTCGTCAATTGCAGTCGGTTGAGGTTTCTGATCCAATTTCTGACTGATACCAACCAGTAGATCTTCCAAGCGATTTAACCGGTCTTCAACCGCGGATAATCGTTCTTCAACTCTGTTTTCGCTGTTCATTATTTTTTCTCCTCAATTGAAAATATATTTGTCAGCTATGGTTTACCGCCGGGGTCTGAAGGACGGAATACCTGTTTTATCAAACCGATCCTTGACAGCTTTCATGATTTCCGGCGTGATTTCATTGTAGCCGTGTTCACGGGCGTATTTTTCGACGCTTTTGGTGACCATCCCCCGTGCGAACGAGGGAACACGTTGCAATCTTTGCTGTGCAGCATCTGTCCATTGTAACTCGTACTCGGTTTCAGCTGCAAAGGGAGTCGTTTTTTCAAAACGGATATTTTGACTTCCCACCTGTCCCGGTTGGTAGTCGCAGGATGGATCTTCAGCGAGATAGTTGTCGGTAAGGGCATAGGCACGGGCACGGCAACCGCCACAAACATCCCGAAATTCGCAGGCACCGCACTTGCCTTCCAACAATTTTCGATCGCGCAGCTCTTGGAAAACTTTGGACTGATTCCAGAGCGTCGCAAAACTTTCTGTCTTCAGATTGCCGACACTGACTGGCATGTACGGGCATGGTGTCAAATCACCTTCGGGCGTGATGCGGCAGTAGTAGATACCACAGGGGCATGTCCCACTCGGATAGGCTTGTAGGAACGGTGAATCCGATTGTTGCTCATAGATGACCCGTTTGTAGTGTGGCGCGCATTTTGCCGCGACCAGCATCTTACCACGATATTTCGCCTGCAACTCAAAAAGCGTTGAGAGCATACGTTCATATTGAGCGGGGATGATGTCCATCACCGTTTTTCCTCTACCCGTTCTCACGAGGAAATAGAGGTTGAACACTTTTGCACCAAGTTCATAGGCGAAATCAACGATTTGCGGAATCTCATCGTAATTCCAGCGCGTCACAGAGGTCTGTACAAGGAAATCGAGGTTTGCCCGCTTGAGCGCTTCGACCCCGTTCATCGTGCCCTCCCAAGCACCGTCCATGCCCCGGAACTTGTCGTGATTGACTGGGTCCACAGCATCCAAACTGATACCTGCGCCAGCGACACCGTGGTCGCTCATCCGCTGAACCATCTCATCGTTCAGCAGGACACCGTTTGTGCCCATCACCACCAAGAATCCTGTTCGGGCTGCGTAATCCGATACTTTCAAAATATCAGGACGCAGCAACGGTTCGCCACCCGTGAGAATCAGGAGGATGTTGGGATTGATTTCGGCAATCTCATCAATCACGCGGAAACACTGGGATTGAGTCAACTCTGTATCTCGATAATACCCGCTTGGAAACTCATTGGTATCCACAAACCCAGCGGGGAGATAGCAGTGTGTACATTTGAGATTGCATAGCCGTGTGATATTCCATGAAACGGCTTGGACTTTCGTTTCCATCGTCGTTCCTTAAAATGCAATATGATGTTATGTATTTCACCGCAGAGAACGCAGAGTTTTTTTTATTAGGTTTTGAGCCCAAGGACCCGGCATCTCTGCGGTGCACATATTTTGATGTGAATTTCGTCCTTATCGATTCCCTATCATTTGGCGGAGATACAGGGAACATGCAAAGACAACAAGCCCTACAAGTATCGTAAAAATTCCGAATAGGTCTACTTTCCTTTGTAGCTTGGCGACTTCTGAAGCATCAAAATTCGGGTTTGCCACCGCCGATTCTAACCTTCGATTGAAAACAGCGATATGTAGGCCATGAAAAAGCGTCATCAATCCCACAAAGGTAAGTTTTACAATAAAAAGGACAAAATAGCCGTAGTCCTGAGAAAAGCGCATCTGGGTGTTCAATCCGACGATGAATAGGTTCATCGCACCGGTGATCAGGAGAATGTGGATCGTGAAACGGATAATATGCCGCAGACGATCCCGAATCGCGGTGGTGTGTTGGACACTGTCAAGGATTTGAAAATGCTTCCTCAGAATCGGTGTTGCAACGCTGATCGAAAAAAAGATTCCGCCAAACCAAACGATTGCGGTGATGAAGTGTATCCAACGGATGAAAAGTTCGACAATTAGGCGCATAAATGAGCGAAATGTGACACATAAGGCGATTTACTATTGCTGCCTCATTTTCTGAGTACCAGAATCCAGTCTGTGCTGATGCGTTCCTCTCTGGGGACTTTAATGAAATGTTTGATAATCTCCGAACCAAAATAGTTTTCAATATTAAATCCGATATTTTCTGCCAACGTCATCAGGTACTTCCAACTTTCAAATAGCTGGCCACGCATACGATTATTGCCCACGACAATAATGTATCGTCCTCCATTGCGTAACACTGAATAAACTTCAGCCAGATTTTTCTGCATATCGTCTAAGTATTTGAAAGCGATATACGCTCGTCTTGGGTCCTGTTCAAAAATCTTTTCAATGACACTATCCGCCTCCTCCACACCGATCTGATGTCGGGTTCGATAATCCTGTGATGAAACACTTTCAGTTCCAACATGCTTTTTCTTTAAGGGTGTTAAAGTGCCATCGGCAAACCCCAACCAATAGAGCTCCAATTGATGGGTTCTCGGATAATCAACTGCATTCGCATACGGCGGCGAAGTTAGAACTAAGTTAAAAGTCCCCGTATCGTACTTGATATTCCGTGCATCCATGTTTTCTGGAAAGTTTACGGTTATATCTTGTGGTACGGTTTGAGAAAATTCTATCATCTTGGGAACTTTAACTAGCACCGCTTCCACAAATTTTCTCAAGGCATCGGAGGGATTGACCTGCTTTTTTAGTACCTTGCGAATTACAGTCCTCGTGCAATTGTCATCAGCATTGGACACGGAACGGATAACCGAGGAAAAACAGACCTTGAAAAAATCTTTAACGTGCTCACTCTTATCAAGGGACTCAATAGCCTTTTTTAGGTAAGCCAATTCTAAAGTTATTTCTTTGTTGAACCAATTATCTCTATAAGGGAAAGACGGTATATCCGATTCTGATACCAGAGCGGGTTGATAGGCTTCTACAGCATTAAACAGAGATTCTTGCGCTTCGATGAGTTCCTTTTCAGCTAAAGGCGTTACCTTAACTGTTGAGAGGAAGCGAGAAAATGGATCGACATCAATACCAACAGAGCGTCGGTTTAGCAAGAGTGCCTCAACATTTGTGGTCCCACTCCCCGAAAACGGGTCGAGCAGCATATCGTTTTCTTGAGAATACCGTTTGATTAACCATCGCGGTAATTCGGGGAAAAACTTGGCGGGATACTTATGCAATCCGTGGGTAAGATGGCTCTGGTCGTAGCTAATGAACAGAAATCTATCGCCATTATTAACAGGTAACTCCACAGGAATTTCCCCATTGACCTGCACAATTTCCTCGCCGAATGGATTCACAATTTTCTTAACAACCTCCACCGGCTGCTGCGCATGATGTTCCGGTCGTTTCCGCCTGCCATTTTTTTTCGCAACCTTCGCTGATATGGCTGACAGTGAAATTGGGTACCATGGTAGATCTATTGGGGCTTGTGTGAGACGAATATCTTCCGTTTCCACTGTGATAAGCTCCTACATCCCAAAGTTACCGCGCACAGAATCCATCACTTCAGTAGTGATTTCGGTGTGTCCATTTTCACTGGCGAACTCTTCGATGCCGGTCTTTGCCATCGAGCGGACGAAACTAGGTACGCGCTCTAAACGCGCTAAGGCTTCCGGTGTCCATACCGGTCCGGTTGCCTCCGCCGGTTCTTGAAATGCTTCCGCTACAACCGATGTGAACGGGCATTTCCCGCCGCCTTCGGTGGATATCGTCGGTGCTTCGGCGGTCAGATTATCCGGGTTCTGCTGATTCAGAAAGGAACGCACCATCTGCATCGGCTGTGCCGCTTCGCTCTTGCCACCGAGTTGAACATCGAGGGATTTCAGCATCTGGGTTTCCCACGGGTTCATGTGCATTGCGAACTCGGCAAAGCAATCTGGGCACTCGAAAATCGCCGTCAACGAGCCTTGATCCGGTGTCGCTGTTTCCTTAAATTCCATCGCTGTGTTACATTCAAGGCATAAGAATTTCATTGATTGACTCCATTTGAAATTGAATCGAATTTTGGCTTATACGATAAAGGAATCTTGTCATGCTGACAGGGAAATTCACGTCTAACGATTCTCATTGACAATCTGATTTAGTTGTTCTTGAAGGATCTGAAGTTGCGGTGTCCCGTTAAGAATACGTATCGCGTCCATACAACTGTCTTTGACAAAAGGGACTTCCTTGGGGTCATTAAGGCATTGATGCAGTGCTGCTCGTGACTCGACATATTTGATGTGGGATAATGCACTAGCAGAGAGCATCCGGATGTCGTCGTTTGGATCGTTTATCAGCAGTTCGATTAGTTTTTCTCCAATATCTTGCTTTTCAGGCCAATGACCACCCAACAAATGAACCGCATTCAGACGGAATATTTCGTTTGGGGAGTCCAACAGTTCTATCAAGAACTTCCGAAGTGGCTCATAGCGTTTTTCAGCTAATGGATGGGCTATCCGATAGAATTTATGCTCTGACACCTGTCCATTTTGACATAGATTCTTTAACTTAGCAAGGTTTCCTGTCAAATCGCACAAGATGTATTTCCTCACCGGCATTCCATCGAATTGTTCCCATCAACCTCTCCACAATGGACACAACCGGGGGTGTAAAATCCCTAACACTACCCTGTATCGTGCATCACACTTCATGATTGAAGAACGCTTCAATTTTCTCCGCAAGTGCTATTAATGTCCTACCTGCGGGAGTATCTCGGTATTGATCAACAAACACGCTACCTTCATCCGACGCAATAGAGATCCGAGGATCGAACGGTATTTTGCCGAGTAGAGAAACGTCAAATTGACGCGCCATCTCCTCCGTGTGCCCCGACGGAAACAGATCTTCGATTTTGCCACAATCGGCGCACACATAGGCGGCCATATTTTCGACGACCCCGATTACCGGTGCGTTGAGTAGTTTCTTCGCCATTGTCAGCGATTTCTTGACAACAAGCTGCGACACCCCAGAAGGGATTGTAACAACAACTGTGCCGCCAAGATTCGGTAGGAGATCGACGAGATTTGGCAAACGGTCAGTACCGGGGGGAAGATCTATTAACAAGTAATCAAGGGTTCCCCATTCAGTATCGGAGAGAAATTCGCGGAGGGCACTCATTTCCATGGTCCCCCGCCAAGTGAAAGCATCCTTCTGCGTTTGGGATTCCCAGAGGACCGGCGTTTCGTCGTCCTTGAGGAAGAGATCCATCGACATCACCTTGACCCCAAGCGGACTGAGAGCGGGTTTCACACCGTCGGCACCATAATCAATGCGCTGTCCCCTCACCCCCATCATTTTAGCGATCGAGGGACCATTGATATCGGCATCAATCACGCCAACATTGTGCCCACGCAATCCAAGTGCCGAAGCGAGGTTTGCTGTGACCGAACTCTTGCCGACGCCGCCTTTTCCACTCATGATAGCAACAGTGTAGCGGACCGACGCCAGTCGTTGTTGTAAGCGATTGACTTGCTGCGTTACTTGTCCAATGATGTTAGAACCGCCATCGGCGGGGAGGTCTTTGTAGGTTTTCATAAGTTTCGGTTAATGATAGATAAATAACGGGATGCCCGCCTGCGCCACCAAGGATTTGGTGACACTGCCGAAGACGAACTCAGATACACTTCGTTTTCCATACGCCCCCATGACAAGCAGATCAATTTCATGTTCTCGGATATAGGACAGAATGGCTTCATCTGCCCTTCCTCTCAAGTGGACTTTCTCTGTCTGCACTCCATATCTTTTAAAGTAATCGCCGAGCCTGCCGAGCAACTGTATACTGCGACTTGCACTATTGTTGACATTCAGGAGGGTGACGTCGCACTGATTCCAGATATGAAGCAGAAGAAACATCTGAATTGCTTTGGTAACTTGCACGCTGCCATCATAAGCAACGAGCACTTTTTTAATCGGGCTGACAGAATCGGGTACTGCAAGGACCGCAGTCAATCCGTTATGAAGGATTCGGTCCAAGGTGTTACCCGGTTCGTGTCTGACGTTATACCGAAAAAAGGTCTTCTGCCCAATTATAATAAAATCGTGGAATTTTGATTCTTCGATAATTTCCCGAAATGGGCTGCCCATCTCTGAATGGATGGAGTGGTGAATCCCCTTCTCCTGACAGGTTTGCCCAAAGTTTTTAAGGACTCCATTCACTATTTCCCGCGTCTCCTGGAAGTGTTGCTGGTCAGCAAGTCGATCGTAGTGCATCGCTCCAATCGGTGCGGGACCACTTGCACGTTGGATACCCGGCAGATCAATGACACCGATACCGGTTAGCGACGCTTTATGTTCAAGAGCGATTTGCGTGGCATATTCGACCGCTGCCTGAGAATAGCTTGAGTCATCGAGACAGACAAGGATTTCCCCAAAATGCAAAGGATTTCTGGGGTGCATTAGCAAACTCCGATCTAAACTGACATTCAAGACGTGATTTTACGCTTGCGTTTCCTCTGTATCGCTCTCCGTTTCAGCGGTGTCTTCGCTCTGCTGGTAATAAGTGCCAAGCACTTCGTTGTCGAGACTTCGTCCTTCCTCAATAACCTGCGCTGCGAAATCGAGGTTGATTGTCGTGAGGTCCGCCTCCTGTGCTCGCTGTTCGACACGGGATTGGGTGATGTTCCGCATAAATCCAGCGGGTACGAGATCCAATCGGGCGCGGGCATCTGGCGTCCATTCAAGCGAGCTCTCAAATGTTTCTTCTTGGGGGGTATCAGCGGAATCGCGGGACTGCACGACAGCTTTCAGTTCGGGCGCGTCTTCACGGACAGCGGAAGCCTGATCCATACTCTCGTTGATAATCTGCATCGCAAATTCGTTGGTGATTGTGCCGATTTTCTGGACACGCGCCGATTTTTCGATTCGGGCTTTGACGTTGCGCCGCATATACCCTCTTGGGACATTCCGCAACGCTTTTTTGGCTTGATCCGACCACTGGAGACGTACGCCGTCGAAGGTCTGTTCCTCGCTGACGCCGCCCTCCTGATCCGCAACCCTCTGGAGTGAATCTTTATCGACCATCTGGAATCGGTCGCCGTCCACACCACAAACAGGGCATTTTACGGGCTGCTGGTCTTTGGCAGCATAGCCGCAATCCCCACAGATGTAGGTCTTAATCGCATTGGAATCCAAAACCGTTTGCGTCGCGATCTCTTTGGCAACCTTGGTCATCCGTTCTGCTGAACGTCCCGGCATGAAGGTTTCCATTGCCTGCTCAATGACACTCTCGGTAATCACAGAGTGCCCACGTTCAATGGCGAAACGGTGGACAGCGGTGCGAGCAATGCCTTGCACCTGTGGCGGTGCCTTCGCCATCCGATCTAAGGCTTCCTGTGTCCAGACCACTGTCTCCTCCGCCCTGACATCAACCTTTGGGACGTATCGCTGGCTCGACAGGAATACATTACACGGAGCAAGGCGCAATAAATTTTCGGTGTTGCTGCCGATGTCCATATCGGTATCGCTGTGGACACCGATTCTGCCTAGCATCAACATCCACGGTTCGGTCTTTCGGGCATATTGCAAAATCTTCTCAAACGCTTTGCCGTCCAACAGGGTAATTTTCAGATCGTAGTTGTGATCCTCCTTGGCGATGGTCCGGGCAATCTCCAGATGGGATTGATAGATTTTGGCAAGCCCGGTGTCGATCACTTCTTCGTGCAATTGTTCCTGCTCTTTGAATCGGAAGGTTTTGGAGGCTCGCTCGGTTAGGACGCTGACAACGGAGTTAAACACCACATAGTGAAGATATGGGTCGTAGACACCAACTGCCTCAACCTGTCTACCAAATTTCTTGCCGAGCCGGATTGCCGTTTTCAACCCGCCGAAGGATTCGGGGCTGCCATCGATCCCGACGAGGATATGCCCTTTCTGCTCGTGCATCTCTTCTATATTTCGGACTACAAGGGTATCGGTCTCAATACGCCGCACAACGCGCTCAACGACGCCGCCGAGCAAGCTATCCTTAACCGCCCCCATACCGAGCGCACCCATGATCACGAGGTCATAATCGCTCGCCTGAATGTCCTCCGCCAACTTGATGAAGTGCTTGCCCTCAGGCATTTTGGCTTCAAAGGGAATGTCATTTTCAGCACATTTATTCTTCATGACCTCCAAGTACGAATCGGAGATTAACTGAAGCCCCATCGTAATTAATGTGTCATGAATGCGCCGCTGCTTCTCAAGTTCCGCTTCATCTTGGTATTCTTCGGGGAGTGTGTACTCCATCTGTTTGAAGCGAACATCGTGCATTTTCGCAGCGTAAACGTGAGAACCGACAAGTTGTGACTGAAATTTTTTGGCGAACTCTACGGCGAAATTGACGCTCGCATCGGAATGGTCCGAGTTGTCAACAGGTACATAGATTTTCTTAAACATCCTTCTTCCTCCAACGTCGATTTTCCATTAAAGTTACTAAAGTTTAGACAATTTTCCGTAGGTTGGGTTGAACGGAAACCCACAGCCAAACGGTATCAACATAAAAAGACCTACCCTTTCGGAGCTAGGGTCATCGTAGAAAAACCGAGAGAAACCCAAAACCCACAACTGTCCCGATAGGCGGCATTGTCAGCTGCGGGTTGTCGAGTATGGAAACTCGACCTACAAGAAAAGAGTCGAGTATGGAAACTCGACCTACAGGCTACTGTTAGAACGTATGTGTTGGGTGGGTTCAACCCAACCTACGCGCTTATTTACTTTGGTCCAATCATCTGGCTGGGAACGACAACCCGATCAAACTCTTCCTCGCTCAAGAGATTCAGTTCGACCACAGTCTGTCGTAGCGTCTTGCCTTCCTGATGGGCAGTTTTGGCGACTAGTGCTGCATTGTCGTAGCCGATGTAGGGGTTAAGCGCGGTGACAAGCATCAGTGAGTCGTTCAGGTATTCTTGGATTTTTTCCCGATTTGGCTCGATACCGACGACACAGTTTTCGTTGAACGAATCACATGCATCCGCAAGTAGGCGGATGGATTGGAGCGCGTTAAAAGCGATGACGGGCATAAACACATTCAGCTCAAAATTGCCCGACGCCCCTGCAATCGCAACTGTCGTGTCGCTGCCGATAACTTGGGCACAAACCATTGTCATGGCTTCGCACTGCGTCGGATTTACTTTTCCCGGCATGATTGAACTTCCCGGCTCGTTTTCTGGTAACAGGAGCTCGCCAATACCGCAGCGGGGACCACTACCAAGCCAGCGTAGGTCGTTTGCGATTTTGTTCAGCGCGCACGCCAGTGTTTTGATGGCACCGCTCGCTTCGACGATAGCGTCTCTGGCACCGAGCGCCTCAAACTTGTTGGGCGCGGTAACAAAGGAAAATTTGGTGCGTTTTGAGATTGCAGCGGCGGCTTTTGTTGCGTATTCGGGATGGGTGTTCAGTCCGGTGCCGACTGCTGTTCCGCCGATTGGCAGTTCGTAGAGATGCGGTAGCGTGTTATCAATTGCACGGAGCGCGTTATTCAATTGTGTGACATATCCGGAAAACGCCTGTCCCAACGTCAAGGGCGTGGCATCTTGGAGATGGGTGCGTCCGGTCTTGACAATATCTTTAAAGGCTTCAGCTTTCGCTGAGAGCGCGTCGCTCAGGGCAGTCACTGAAGGAATCAAGTGATTGTGAATACGGTCAACGACAGCAACATGAATAGCCGTTGGAAAGGCATCGTTGGTAGATTGAGATTTGTTGACGTGGTCGTTGGGGTGGATGGGTTCCTTGCTGCCGAGAACACCGCCAAGCATTTCAATGGCACGGTTCGAGATCACTTCGTTGACGTTCATGTTGGTCTGGGTGCCGCTGCCAGTCTGCCAAACGACCAGTGGAAAGTGATCATCCAGATCGCCCTCAATTACTTCTTGTGCGGCTTTAGTGATAATTTCAGCCAGATCTGCGTCTAGTGTTCCCAGTTCGGCGTTCACCTCAGCGACCGATTGTTTGACAATACCGAGTGCCCAGATCATCTCACGCGGGAAACGTTCTCCGCCAATCTTAAAATTTTGTAATGAACGCTGGGTCTGTGCGCCCCAATACCGATCTGTCGGGACCTCAATCTTCCCCATGCTGTCTGATTCAGTTCTTGTTTGCATTTACCTCTCCGCCTACGTCATTTCTGTGGTCGAAAAATCCGGAAAAGTTTTTTGATCGGATCATAGAATTGGTCTACAACCCGTTCTTTAAGTGGAATAATAGCATTATCGGTAATCGTGATGTGTTCCGGGCAGACCTTCGTGCAGCATTTAGTGATGTTGCAATAGCCGATGCCATCAGTATCTTTCAAATCCTCTAGTCGATTCTCAGTATCAAGGGGGTGCATCTCTAGTGCTGCAGCATAAACGAAAAATCGGGGGCCGATGAATTTATCGTGCAGATCATGCTCGCGCAGCACATGACACACATCTTGACATAGGTAACATTCGATGCACTTGCGAAATTCTTGGACGCGATCGATGTCCTCTTGCGCCATTCGCCAAGTACCGTCTTCGGCATCGGGTGGACGTGGTTTGAACGGTTTAATTTTTTTCTTGACCTCAAAGTTCCACGAAACATCAGAGACTAAGTCCTTGATGAGTGGAAATGCGTGCATCGGTTCAACTGTGACCGGCACATCAAGCGGAATATCGTTAAGTCGGGTCATACACATCAATTTGGGATTTCCGTTGACCTCTGCCGAACAGGATCCGCACTTCCCGGCTTTGCAGTTCCAGCGCACGGCGAGATCGTTCGCCTGTTCTGCCTGAATCTTATGAACTACGTCGAGAACTACCATCCCCTCAGAGACTTCTGTTTCATAATCGACGAATTTTCCTTCTTCAGCGTCGCCTCGCCATATTCTGAATGTTGCTGTTGCCATTAGCCCATCTCCTCTATCACTGCTTGGAGGTCTTCGCGAATTTCAGGTATCGGTTCTCGACTAACCTCCATCTCGCCATCTCCGTTCTTGCGGACAACGGTGTTATACCTGCCTGCGCCCGGCTCCTCTTTCTCAGGATAATCATCACGTGAATGGGCTCCGATGCTCGCTCTTCGCTCTAACGCTGCAAGCGCGATGGCTTCAGATATTGTGAGCATGTGATGCAGATCCAGTGCCGTGTGCCAGCCCGGGTTATACTCACGATTCCCACCGACGCCCGTTTGGTCGGTGCGTTCCATAAGTTTCTGGAGTTCTTCCCGCGCGCTGTTTAACCCCTCGTCGCTTCGAGCGATGCCAACGAGGTCTTGCATCATATCTTGCAAATCGTACTGAATTTGGAACGGATTCTCGCCCGCTGCATCGTCGAAAGGCTTTAACGCCCAACTTGCAACCGATTCAATCTCCGCTTCATCTACTTCGCCTGCACCATTTTCTTTGGCGAATTGTGCCGCGTACTCACCTGCACGCTTCCCAAAAACTAGTAAGTCAGAGAGCGAGTTACCACCCAGTCGATTCGCGCCGTGCAAGCCTGCGCCACATTCACCGCCCGCAAAAAGTCCCGGTACCGAGGTCATCTGTGAGTCAGCATCCACACGAATCCCGCCCATGATATAATGGGTCGTTGGTCCGACCTCCATTGGTTCCTTGGTGATATCAATATCCGCCAGCTGCATAAATTGGTGATACATGCTGGGAAGCTTCCGTTTGATATGTTCTTCGGCACCGGATATTTTTTCCGAGATCCATGAAATATCAAGAAAGACACCACCGTGCGGACTGCCACGCCCTTCTTGCACCTCGCGGACAATACACCGAGCCACATGGTCGCGGGTGAGGAGTTCTGGTGGCCTGCGTGCGTCTCGATCGCCTTGTGTATATCGCCAGCCTTCTTCGGGGTCGTCAGAGGTTTGATTCTGATAAAGCTCCGGTATATGGTCAAACATAAATCGAGTCCCTTCGCTATTCGTCAGAATTCCTCCTTCGCCACGGACACCCTCCGTCACAAGTATACCTCGCACACTGGGGGGCCAAACCATACCGGTCGGATGAAATTGCACGAATTCCATGTCAATCAGTTCAGCACCTGCGTGGTAGGCAAGTGAATGTCCGTCGCCGGTGTATTCCCAGCTATTGCTTGTAATTTTATAAGCCTTGCCCACACCGCCGGTGGCCAGCACAACCGATTTGGCGGAGAATACCTTGAATCGCCCTTTTTCGCGCTCGTAACCGAATGCCCCGACAACGCGGTCATCGTTTTTCAGCAGTGATATGACTGTGCACTCCATGTGCACATCAACACCTTGATGGATGCCGTGGTCTTGCAGAACTCGAATCATTTCTAACCCGGTGCGATCTCCAACATGGGCGAGTCGAGGATATTGATGTCCGCCGAAATTTCGTTGCAGTATGCGCCCATCTTGCGTCCGATCAAATAGTGCGCCCCACGCCTCTAGCTCACGGACCCGATCCGGTGCTTCTTTGGCGTGGAGTTCTGCCATGCGCCAATTGTTAAGATATTGACCGCCGCGCATGGTGTCGGCAAAGTGAACACGCCATCCATCTCGCTCGTCAACATTCGCTAGCGCTGCAGCAACGCCACCTTCAGCCATAACCGTATGCGCTTTGCCGAGTAGCGATTTACACACCAATCCCACAGATACCCCGGCGGCTGAGGCTTCGATAGCAGCTCTCAGACCTGCGCCACCTGCGCCGATGACTAACACATCATATTCATGCGTTTCGTATTGTACCACTACAAGATCCTCCAGTCCGACAAAACGCCCATCGAACACAACCGAACATAAACGTCCGAAAATCCCACCCAACAGAGACTCATCCACGCCCAGAGCATGTGCCGACGATTCAAACAACTGACACAGTTATACGCGGTTCGACGAATGGGTGCCCCGGAAAGTCTATCGCGGATGCCCCCGACAAGATGGCGTAGCGAATGGCAACCGAGTGTATAGCCGCCCAGCAAGATAGCATTGCCTGTTAAGATTAGTGTGCCGATGCCGATACCAAACGATTTTTCACCGTTCCCGTTATCAAACCACATTGCTTTCCAGGCATCGTAGGCAAGAATCACTACGAAAATAAGTGCAAAGTAGAGAAAGTATCGATGCACATTTTGAATAATGAGTGGAAATGAGCCTTCGCCCCGGTATCCCTTGCGCGGTTCGCTGACAGTGCATGAAGGTGGATCTGCCCAAAAGGCTTTGTAATAAGCACCACGATAATAGTAACAGGTAAAACGAAAACCGAGCGGTGCCCAAAGAATAAGGAGGCTCGGTGGAACCCAGAGTGGCAACCAGTCGGGTCTTCCAGCCAACCAACTATGTCCCGAACTATGTCCTACGGGATCAAAGAGCAGCGGAGCATAGAAGGGAGACAGATATGGTCCGTGATGATAGTGATCCCCTTGAAAGACCACCCATAGCGAATAAAGACCGAAGATAGACAATCCCAGAAAAACAGCCATCGGTTGTAACCACCAAGCATCGTGGCGTCTGGTCTGACCGAATCGGCGGTCGGTTAAAGTTAATTCTGGATGATTCATAGACAGACTCCTTATTTTTTGAGCAACGTTCTTATATCTTTACGCAATTGCTGTAGCGACCCCGGACTTCGACTCTCATAGTAACCGCGCACTTGCTGCTTTCGATCAACGAGCACAAACCGGGTGCTGTGAAGAATTTCGCTTCCACGATGACCGGCTGCTAAGTTAAAACCTTCGTGGGCTAGCTGATAGATAGCCGCTTTCTGCCCTGTCAAGAATGCCCAACGACCACCATCCGCCCCATAGTTATCCGCATAACGACGGAGGACTGTAGGCGTATCCCGTTCCGGATCTACGGAAAAAGAGACAAAATGGACATCTTCCCCCGCAAACTCGTCTTGCAGACTTGCCATCTGAACTGTCATTGGCGGACAGATTGTTGCACAATTGGTAAAGATGAAATCTGCGACCCAGACTTTGTCGTGGAGATCGGACGAAGCAAAGGATGCACCAAACTGATCGGTCAAGGAAAAGTCCGGCAACTGTTGACCGGCTGCAAGTTCCGACAGCGAAACTGCCGACTCGGAGGTTGTGCCGGACTTTTGATGAACGAATGACCAGAGATTAGCACCCAAGATGCCAACAATCACGAGGGCTAACACACCCCAGAGAAGTCTGCGCAGCAGGCGGTCACTGGGTCTAGCGTCCTGTTCTGAAGATTTGACTTCGGTTTCCATAGACATGCAGCATAAACCCTAAGACGTGAAACATAAAATTTTATCACGTTTCACGCATCACGTTTAGTGAGATGTATCAACGACTTGAGACTCCGCTTTAGCTCCCTCATGGCGAGCATCGTCCATCAGATCTGGCAGCAGCATAAACACGAGAAAAACGCAGATGATAAACGGTGTCAGTGCAATGATCATCAAGGTTCTCTGCTCGAATTTCAGGTGCATGAAATAGAGCGCGACATAAAGCGCCTTAGAACATGCCATACCAATTAGCAGAATTGCGGTCAAAGTCTGGCCCAAAGCCGCTTTTAAAAAAGGCAGAGCGACGACGACTTCAAGGATTGTGAGTGCGAGAAGAATCCAAAATATTCTCATGTATTTCGGATGTTCTTTATGAGCGTGTTCCATCTTGATTCTCCATTCGGTGATTACAGTAGATAAACAAAGGTAAAGACCATGATCCAGATTAGGTCAACGAAGTGCCAATATAGCCCCAAAATCTCGACTTTGTGGTTATACTCGGCTGTGTATGTGCCTCGTAGCCCCTTAATCAAGATAACGATGAGGTAGATGACCCCGCCGGTGACGTGGGCACCGTGGAAACCTGTAATTGTGTAGAAGGTGGGACCAAAAAGCACCGAACCGGAAATCTCAGCACCAGTCAACCCGTGATGAGGAATTGTGGTGAGGGTGAGACCGTGCTTAATAAGTGCTGTCCATTCATACGCTTGCAGTCCCAAGAAGATTAGTCCACCCAGAATGGTCAAGCCGAGGAAGGTACACATCCTCTGTTGGTTACCATTCTGAATCGCTTCGAGGGCTTTGACCATCGTAACACTACTACAGATTAACAGAAAGGTCATACCCGCTGTGAGGTTAATGCCGAGCACTTCGGCTGGAGGTGCCCATTCCGCTGCGCCAGCGCGTATAGCACCGTAGGCAGCGAGCAGCGCACCAAAGGACATCGCATCGCTAATAAGAAAGAGCCACATCCCCAACTTGCCCAGCGCATCGGGCGTAAGGGATGGTTCGTAGACATCTGCGGAATGATCGAGTGTTGTAGTTTCTTCCAATTTTCACACTCCTTTCACATTTGAAGGTGGTTTACGATTACCGGCCCGATGTGTACGGTAGTACACATAGAAAACACTACCGCCAATTAGACCGGAAACAATATAGGGCATCGCCATAAGGAATAGAATACTCCACTTGAAGCCCTGAACAATTGGATCATCAATCGTTTTACATGAGGGACAGGCTTCCACAGCCATCGGTATAAGCAGTGTAAGTGCCAGAATCCCTACCATTAGTGAAAAATATCGACGAATCATAAGAAATCTCCTCATTCACAAAATGAAGATAACAATCTGTGCGAATTCGCATACTGTAAAATTAGTTTTGATACTATACGCTGGGAACACTAACTACCTCAATCTGCATGGGGAAGACTTGTTAGATGCCTCGGGAATGAGGAGCCCCCTTATTCAATTCTCGCGCAATAAAGGAATAAAACCGGCTTGTCTGAAATGGTCATCATAGGCAAGTGCTTCCGTGATACGCCGTTGTTGCATAACGAGAAATGATGCACAATCAATAAGCCCCCACGTCTTATCTTGTCGCTGAGCATACATAGTTAATGCCGCTTCAAACTGTTCATTGGACAAAGGAACAATTTCAACGTTCGGATATTGTTGAAGATTTCTCACAACTTCTACTGCCCGTTGCCGAAATACCCGACCCAGTGAAGCGTAGTAGAGGAACTCCATTAACACCAACTGGCTGGTAACAATGGATCGGTTTTGTAGAGATCGGGACACAGCAGTTGCTATGTCATGCAACCGATCATGAGGATTGAACAACGCAATCCAATATCCTGCATCAGCAAATACGGCATTCATGTGTTCCGTTTGGGTTCCCCGTAAAGATAATGCTTAAAGTTTATTGAGGCATCATCGGGCACTTTTTCCCACGTTGTCAAGGGAATTTGCTCTCCAATTTCAGCAACAACTTTCCAAATCGGTTTTTGTGGCTGACATTGCATGACAGTTTCTTCATTTACCGGGTCAAGATTTTTTTTAATTAGTTCCTTTTTTTTGGGCATAGCTGTCATTTTTTAATCTCCAAATAATGTAAGAGGAGGCTGGATGTTCTGATTATCGGGACAGAGTTGCTTCTCCGACAAGTCAAGTAGAGAATCACCAAAATCGGCTATTTATAAAAATCTCTATTCAGATTAAGTATACAAGAATATAAAGCAGGGGCCATAACACGACAACAAACGCCCAGTAAATTGCACAAACCTCAACGCCAACATAGCGATTCACAGAACACCGGCCGGCTATTGCCCGACCGAAAACGGCTAACAGCCAGAGAACTGCCACCAGGACGTGCAAGGCATGACAACCGATGAGAACATAGAAGACTGAGCCGTATACTCCCGACGAAAGGGTAAATCCATGATGCACCAATCGTACCCATTCTGAACCTTGCACCACAAGGAAAATTATACCAAGCAGCCCTGTCGCGAAAAGCCAGTTTCTGAGCTCCTTCTGGCGGTCCTGCCGAATGGCTCGTAGTCCCTGAAACATCGTATAGCCACTCAAAAGCAGGACGATTGTGTTCAGTCCAGTTACTCCAATGGGTAAGCGGACATCAGCCTGCGAGGGTGGTGGCCAAGTGACACTTCCCAAACGGAACACAAGGAACGTCCCAATCAACCCCGCGAAAAACATGATTTCGGCACCTAGGAGGACTAACACGGCTAAACGTGCATTGCTGATTGGTCGGTTTTCCTCTTCGGCACGGTCATATGATGTGTGCTCTAGCTCATTCATCGGAATAAAAAATAAAACGTAGAACGTGATGCGTGAAAACCATTATCATCGGTTCATTAATGAATAGGACTTGCACAGTTGAACGGTCCAATCCAACCCCTTCCGCTAGTCCTAATACTCGGTTCTGTTTCAATGACCTACCGGCACGATTCGGCAATTTGTCAGGGCCCTGTCAGGTCTAAAAAAAATTTCAACCTCACATCGGCGGTTCATCATTGGCCGGTATCTCTCTGAACCTTGATGGGGCCTAGCTTCAGAGCATTTGTAGATTTGTGCTACCCACCAGAAGGTGCGTACAAATGGCTTTTTGACCTGACATATACGCATTGTTTATGAACTGTTTTTCGCTGAAATGGCACCATAACCTCGCCAAATGTCAGGGATTTGTCAGGGCACTGACAGGTCAAAACTCTGAAGTGCGTGAGTCTTAAATGTCTACATATTTATCGGTTTTCGTTGCACGATTTCTTAACATGAGCCTTAGTTTTTGACAATCGCGAGAATCATTGCAAAAATAAATAGGACGACAAATATCGTGAATAAGAACCAGCCGATACGTCGGTTTTGACTCCGTTTTTCGTTATCGCTCATCTAAATTTCATGCCTCCATGCCATTATGCCTACCTGTCGAGTGCCATTACCAGAAAAACAAGCGGCAGGTATATCAATGAGGCATACAACAACTGTTTTGCTGCGACGGTCGATCGAGAAATTGATAGGTTGATGCCGAACCCAAGAAAGATGATGCTCAACCCAAGTGCAGCAAAAAAATAAATGATACCAGCGATGCCTATTAACGTGGGCAGTAGCGCTACAACGAGAAGCCCAAGACAGTTGATGACAATCTGTCTATTTGTGCTCTTGCCATCCGGATGAATAACAGGCAGCAAGCGGAACCCAGCCTGTGCGTATTCGTCGCGATAGATAAAGGCGATTGACAGTGAGTGTGGCAGCTGCCAAAGGAACAGAATTGCAAAAAGCACCCACGCCTCAATATTGAGTGTTCCTCGTGCTGCGACCCAACCGATAACGGGTGGCAGTGCGCCCGGAAACGCACCTGCAACAGTACAGAGCGATGTTTTCTGTTTCAGTGGCGTGTAAACAAACAGGTACGTCACAACAATAGCTGAGATGACCAATGCCCCGAGGGCGTTTACAGAAAATGCCATATAGAGCAAACCGCTGACAGTCAGCAAGACTCCAAAAAAGAGGGCTGTTGTCGGTTGAAGACGTTGATCCGGCAACGGGCGGTGGCACGTTCTCACCATCTGAGCATCCAGATCACGTTCAAGGTACTGATTTAGGGCTAATACCCCTGCCGCTGATAACCCAGTGCCGATGATGGTGTGAATCAGTTGCAGCCAATTAAGCGGCTGCGAGGAGGCAATATAAAAGCCGGCTGAAGTTGTAATCAATATCATTGACACGAGCCGCGGCTTTGTCAGTTCAACTAGAGTTGAAACTCGGCGACTTATTTGGGGCAGGTCAACCCCTATTGTCTCTGTTATTGATATCATGCGGACACCTCGTCGGAAACGAGCCCTCGACTTGTACTAGGTTCTAATCTACTTGCGAATCGAAAAACGCTCAGGGTTAGCACAACGGAAACGACCAGCATTAAAGCACCAATCGCAACATGGGAGGTTGTAATCATCACACCGGCAACAGCAGGCACCCCTTCGCCAAAAGCAGTGAACTCGGCAAGGTATGCACCAAAACCCAAAGTCAATTGCACTGCGAGCAAAGCACCCAATAGCAAAGCAAGACGAACAAAGGAGGAATCTTCCAAATGATTTTTCAAGATTCGCCTCAAGAGGAGAAATATGTGAACTGTTACTAAGCCCGCGAAAACCAGATGGGCATCTAGTCGTTCCCCGGTATGTCTCAATATCGCACCGAAGATGAACTGGATATAGATAAGTCCCAACGTGATGAGACTCAAATTTCTCAGGCGCGTAACATCTGCGGTCTCAATTTTCGCCGATTTTTGCAACCAGCTGCGCGAAGTGAACAACGCAAGACTTGCGGTCAAAGCAAAAAACGCTTGGGCAAAACAGGCGTGTATGATGGCGAGGATTCTGCTGAGGTTCGTAACACGGAGCCCCCCCATCACCCCTTGAGCGATAACAGCGACGAGGGCGATAACGCCAAGCCATTTCATCCATTGCCGCGCATCTTTCGCCCAGATTGACACCATCAATGCAATCGTCAGAAAACCGACAATAGACCCGATCAACCGATGGCTATGTTCGTATAGCACGCCATGAACGTAAACATCAAGTCGATCGCCCGATTTAATCAGCGTATAGGTGCGTTCATTTACTTTATCCGCGAGTTTCCACCTGCTGCCCTGTGTTTCGGTTGAAATTATAACATCCTCTGATACCGAAATCTCGTTTTTTTCGAGTGCATCCTGTAGCCCCACAGACAAGTTACCTTTATCCAGATCAACTTGGAGATTCGGGTCGATGCTGAACAGGAACCCGCTGACCGTTTTCGAGAGCGGATAAACGAACATGTTATATCCGAAGGTCGTGGGCCAATCGGGGACAGCGAGTCCTGAATCCGTGCTGGTTACGAGTCCGCCCATGCAGATTAGGATGAAAGTTGTAACAGCGGTGAGTAAAGCAAGTCTATGAAGCCATGGACGATACATCGAGTCAGTTTTATCCTCCCCACGGTTTAGAGATTTAGATAGGACGCAGATAAACGCAGATGAACACAGATTTAGGGATCCCTTTTAGACCGATGGTTTTTGAAGCCACCGCATAGAGCCTTTGCGCGAATTATCAAATGCCCGGCGTTTAATTTCAGGCTTGGGACCGAAGTTAAGCAATAGACCGACTTCATAGGATGTGGCTTTTAGATAATTGAGCAGCTGCGCTTCATGTTCTGTCAACAATCTCTTGACTGCTTTCAACTCAACAATTACGCAATCAGCAACCAACAAGTCGATAAAATGCTCCCCTACGATTTTCCCATCATAATACACAGTAGCTGCAACTTCTGGCTTCGCTTCCAACCCCAGTTTACGCAGTTCAATCGTCATCGCGTTCTGGTAAACTTTTTCCAGAAAACCGTAGCCGAGTGCATTATAGACCGTGTAAAATGCTTTGATGATTGTTTCCGTAACCTCAGCGTGGTTAAAACTCAAGGGTTACTCCATAAGAAAAAATCAGCGTTTATCTGCGTTCTATATTGGCTCTAATCGGCGGTGGCTCCGGCAGGGACCGGTTCACCGTGTAACTCTTCGCCGTTCGGCTCCGTCTGTGGCGTCCAGTCCGTTTCAGCACCGGGAACGCTGTACTCATAGGGACCGTGATATACTTGCGGAATCGCTCCAAAGTTGCCATGAGGGACAGGCGTTGGTGCATGCCATTCGAGAGTGGTTGCTTGCCACGGATTTTGTTCAGCAACTTTTCCGCGGAAAATACTCCAGAACACGTTGAATAGCAGTAGGAATTGAGCCACACCCAAAATAAATGCACAGACTGTAATAAACACATTTATCGGTTGCATATGTTGTAAGAATTCATACTGCATCGGATTGGCGATGCGTCGCATGTGTCCTCCAACACCAAGGATGTGCATCGGGAAAAAGACACCGTTAAAAGCGAGGAATGTGATCCAGAAGTGAATCTTGCCGAGGGTCGCATTCATGTGCCGTCCGAACATCTTTGGGAACCAGTAAAAAATACCGCCAAAGATGGCAAAGACGCTGCCACCGAAGACAACATAATGGATATGTGCCACAATGTAGTATGTATCGTGGATGTAGATATCCACCGGTGAGTTTGCCATGTAGATACCACTAAGCCCACCGATAACAAACATCGACACAAAAGCCAGCGTGTTTAACATCGGCACTGTGAATCGGATTGATGCGCGGTGAAGGGTGCCGAGCCAGTTGAAGGTTTTGATTGCCGAAGGGACAGCGATTAACATGGTCGTGGTCATGAAACTCGCTCCGAGTGCAGGGTTCATACCGCTCTGGAACATGTGGTGTCCCCACACAATCCAACTGAGAAAGGCGATCGCTATCATAGCAAAGACCATTGATTTATAACCGAAGACAGGTTTTCTGGCAAAGACGGGAAGCATTTCTGATGCCATACCCATACCGGGCAGGATGAGAATATAAACCTCTGGATGTGCGAAGAACCAGAAGAGGTGTTGCCACAGCAACGGATCACCACCACCTTCCGCCAAGAAGAAGGAGGTTCCCGCCATCCGGTCAAAGAGGATCAGCGCGAGCGCGGAAGCGACCACAGGGAATGCAAGCAGTAGAAGAATCGCAACGATAAAGAGTGCCCAAATCGCAAGTGGGAGACGGAACCAAGTCATCCCCGGTGCTCGCATATTGATAATCGTGGTGATATAGTTGATAGACCCCATCAGCGAGGAGATGCCCATGACGATGAGGCTGATGCACCAGAGATTTTGTCCCCAATTTACCCCGCTAAGATCAACAACTGAAGAGAGCGGTGCGTAGCCAGTCCAGCCCGCACCGGCATGACCACCGGGGACAAAGAACCCTGCCATCATGATAACAGCTCCCAACATATTGAACCAGAAGGATAGCATATTCAGGACCGGAAATGCCATGTCTCTGGTCCCGATCATCAGCGGGATGAGGAAATTACCAAACGCCCCAACAAGCAGCGGCACAACGACGAAGAAAACCATGATGGTGGCGTGCATTGTAAACAGCGAATTATAAAATGCTGGATCTATTACACCGCTGGGCATGTTGGTCTCTAACCATGTTTCTTTGTCGTCATCGAACCGCTCCTCCCATTTACGGTCAGCAGCGGTTGTGACTTCGCCCTCCTCCTGATATGCTTTGGAAACCCCAATGACAGGAAGCGGTTTGTCGGGCCAAGCGAGTTGCCAACGGAAAAGTAGTGCCAACCCACCCCCGACCATGAACATAATTAGACCAAAGATTAGAAACTGCTTGCCAATCATTTTATGATCAAGTGAAAAGAGATATTTACGAACAAAGCCCTCTTCATGATGATCATGAGATTCATGTGCGTGATCATTCATTCTATATTGACTCCTTTCTTTTCATTGGTAGTTGTATCTTACAAATTAAACCGGAAATTTAAGCTTTCCCTAGATGTTGACTGCCTAATCTAATTGTATCACCCCTTGCTTAAGAAACAACAGCCTCCGACTTTGATAAGGTCTTGGGGACTAAAGGACGCACGTGAAGGATTTGATCCTCCATAAGTGGTTTCACTGTCGAGGCAGAAACGATGATCACATCAATAGTCTCTCCCAAGGCGTTGAAAACTTCCAGCGCATAGCCTTCTTCCTCCCTGCTGTTTTTCGCTGCGGGCAGATGTTCTACGACTACAGCTACATCTCCTGTGAGCAGGTTATGTTCGGGCATATCTCGTGTAAGGGCTACCCGTTGATAAAGCTGAATTTTCATTTCTATTTCACCACCCGATCTGGGAATAAAGTCACAAAGCGTATATCCTCTGTCGTTTCGAGTTTAATCCAGATTGTTACGATATGTAGCGTACGCCCGTTTGGTCCGTTTAGGATGCCTCGAATTTCATACTTGGTACCATAAGGCGTGGTCTTGATATCCGACACCTCACTCGTTTGGGTCAGTTGGTGAAGGTCGTGCTCCAAAACCTCCCAATTGGCTAGCGTATATCCTGCCGAAGCAAGAAATTTAGATTTATCGTTTTCCTCACGAGGCAACAGCAAATATCGTAATAGCTTGTTATAGGAAATAGTAACATCTTTAGGCAGCCTCATGTGACGCCATCAATTTCATTATTCTCCCCACCGTTCATTTACCCACGCTGCGTAATCTTCTTCTGTGTGGACGGTAAGGTATCCGAGCATCCCGGAGTGTCCAAACCCACAGAGCTCAGCGCAGGGGATTTCATACGTGCCGGGTTTTGTTGCCTCAAACCACATATTGATAAACCTGCCGGGAAGGGCATCCTGCTTGAGCCGGAGTTGAGGAACAAAGAAGCTATGAATAACATCGTCGGCTGTGAGCCTGATATGTACCACCTCATTAACGGGAACATGCAGTTGGTTCTCGAGTTGCAGGTCATCGTCAGTGTCCCATTCGCCATCAGGTCCGGGGTAAGTCATATCCCAGTTAAATTGTTTTCCGTTCACTTGAACTACAGCACCGGGATTTCCGGGAAATTGGGAAGGGAATTTAATCTTATTCCATTGCGGCAGACTCAACATTGCGAGTCCGAACACAATGACAGTGGTAGCAGCAGTCCATACGATTTCAAGGGTTGTGCTGCCTTCAATGTACTCCGCCTTGCGCCCTTCTTGGAAACGATACTTAATAATGAAAACAATGAGTACCGCCATAACAGCCAGAAATACAATTGAGGTAATCCAGTAGATTAGAACAAAGAGGTTATCAACCCCTTGTCCAAAAGTTGAGACATTCTCTGGAAGCCATGCTGGAAAATTCAGCCACTTCATTAAAAGCTCCTTTCTAGACTGCTGAATTTGTAAGTCGATCTCTTTTATGCTACATTCGGACGGCGGTATGCCGTTCGAGCAGCACCAAAGTATGTTATAACACAGAACGCGCCAGTAACAATTAGCGATAATGTGAGTTGAGGAATTTCCTCAGAGACAATAGATGCGTTGAAGTATAGACAATGACGTAAGGCTGCAACGCCGTAGGTGAGCGGATTCAATTTCATTACCCACTCAAGGAGTACCGGCACGCCAGATACAGGGAAGAAAGCACCGGAGAGCAGCCAAACCGGAATAAGAATAAGATTCATAATCGCATGGAAGCCTTGCGTCGAATCCATTCGCCACGCGATTATTAATCCTAAGTTTGTCAAGCCAAAGGACAAGGTCAACATCACACCGAGTATTAAGAGTAAGGAAAAGGGGCTTAACGGCACCCCAACTATCGGTGCGAGAAACAGAAAAAGGGCACCCTGCAAGAGTGCCAACGTTGTACCGCCAAGTGCTTGTCCCAACACAATAACCCATCTTGAAACCGGGGCAACAAGCACACCTTGCAGAAAACCTTCTCGACGGTCTTGGACGACCGAAATTGTTGCAAAAATTGTTGTAAACAGCAGTGCAAGCGTGATGATACCGGGATAAAAATATTCGATGTAACTTGTTCCTTCAGGAACGCCGGTCGGCTGAAATGAGGCGTTGAGTCCGCCGCCCAAAAGTAGCCAAAAGATTAGTGGTTGTGCAATCGCGCTCATCAGACGGCTTCGTTGGCGCAGAAATCGGATAATTTCACGCCACCAAATCGTTGCCACAGGGAGTAAGCATCTTGATATTGACAAAGTTCGGTTTAGTGCACTATAGATGTTGAAGATGTAGAATCGAGATGCTATTCAATACTTTCATAGGAGTTCGGTTGTTGCAATAGCAAATTAACGTTCTTTCCGAGCATAGTTGGAGCGAACAGTTGCATTGATGAATAAGTTCAAATCCTCACCTTTACTAGCTAATTCCTTCATTATTTCAATGTTTTCAGAACCTACGCTTTCATAGGTATACAGGTAAATTGAGCCACTCGCAAACTGGACCCTAATGAAATCTGGGCCGCTTTCATACGCTGCTATGCCGGAACCTCCGCTAAGATTTTTATAGCGTTCCATAGGGACCTCCTATGTAAATATAGCTATATTTTGCAAGCCTAACAAACACAACTCAATTGGCGTGTTGCAGATGATCAAGTCAATTATTAATTGCCCTTACGCTTAAAATGATTGCGTAGTACATTCTTAACATACCGAGGAACTTCTTCCTGAACCTGTGCCGCTTCTTCTTGTAGCTTATCATACTCCGCTACTTCCTCACCAACCCATAGAATATCTAATCTACGAATATCACGCATTGCAATATGAGTGTAAGATTCCGGATATGCCCAATAGCATGACTCGCAAATCCTGACTTCTCTTTTCCTCCAATTTTCACAATTTTCGCAGCTCCATGATTTCGCTCTATTTGCAGAGGCACAGAGGAGCATATAGTCATTCACATCATCAAGGCTAATATTCTCACCAGCAATTTCAAATGGAACTCTATGATCGATTTGCAATTCCCGTTCTGGAAATGGCTCAAGATATATGTTGCAACGGGCACCATACCTTTCAATTAGTGCCTTCTTTAGTTGGGAGGAGAAAGCTGTCCTACCATACAATTGGGTTGTTCGTACTGTTGAAGGATCACCGAACCTGTATGCGGCGATTTTTCTGCCATCAGATCCAGTTACACGGAAGGTCTCCACTGGGATACCGTGCTCACGAACATCTCTTATTGCTCGCGGTGGATGGTTATAACCGTATGTCTCTCTCAGTTCTTCCGTTGTGATTTGACCGTATTTAAGAATGTGGTCAATTACCGTTCGGGGTCTTTTCGCTGTAACTCTCTTTAGTAACGCTAGAAATTCTGGAGGAAGTTTTGGGCTAGTCATATACGGGCAAACTCTAACTGAATTTGTGATTCTTTTTCAAGATTACGCTCTTCGCCATCCAAACGCTCTACCAACGCAGGCGACAAATATAAAGATTCAACAGTTTCATGATTGTAACCTAAGAGGGTAGCTTGGCTTGATCTACCAGCATGTATATTCAGGTGTTTTAGAGAGAGTCTACAAGGGAGTAACTTCCCATGAGTTTTTCCGCCGGTTTGTCCGTCATAGCTAATAATATATGAAATATCTTTCCCATTCATTATTTGAAGGGTATCAATAAATTCATCATAGGAAAGCCCATTGTAGTACCTATGGTCTCTCGTAAAGGATATGCCTTGGTAAGGTGGATCCATATAAACTAAATCGTCTTTGTTGGCTTTCACTACAACCATGCGAAAATCAACTGCCGAAAGCGTTGTCTTCCCACCGAGCAGAGTAGAGACACCAAAAATTTGTTGCCGCATGGTTTTGGGGCGCATACCCAAACGCCGATTATCAGCACTCTGATTGAATTTGCCTTCAGTACTGTATCTTACGGAACCTTTTACGATTCGCGCCAGAAGATAAAGCAGGTGATGCGGTTGATGCGTTGCGTTGAATTCGTCACGTATTTGGAAGAAGAACTCTTTTTTATTGGGATATTGTTCATTCCAAAGTTTTTCATAATCTCCTGTCAACTCGTTGGGTCTTTCTAATATTTCTGTCCACAGTTCCATCAGGGGTTCATTCAAGTCATTAAGCCAAAACTGCTTTGCGAGTCCGTGTGCAGCAGCGGCAATAGAAACCGCACCAGAACCACAGAAAGGCTCTATAAGACAACGCACAGAGCTCGGGAAATACGGAAGAATATACTGAGCAATTCCTCGCTTACTTCCCTGATATGGAAATGGATGTGGAATCGAAATGTTATTCAGTGTTTTCATGGGAGTTCGGTTGTTGCGACTTAACCTATATTATTTCGTTTTGTCCTGCCCCCACTTACTTGCTAAAAAACGTGACCTATAACCGAAGGATCGTCAACACTATCCTCCTCAAAATGTCGTCCTGTGAGTTTGATGAAAACATCTTCCAATGTCGGCTTTCCAAAGTGCACGGATCGAATTTCGGTCGGAAACGCAGCGATCACATCTCGAACAAATTCATGTCCGTTGTGGCATTCGATGCGTAACAGTCCTTCAATCGAGGTTGTCGTATACCCAAATCTTTGGCTTATTTTCGGAGCAAGTTGTTCAGGTCCTGGAGAATCAACGATAACAATATCTCCACTGACCTGCGCTTTCAGTTCGTCCGGTGTGCCGATCGCGACTAATTTCCCTTCGTTGAGAATCCCCACACGGTCACACGCTTCGGCATCGTCCAAAATGTGGGTTGTCAGGATAACTGTTGTCTCTTGCAAGCTAGCCAAATATGTCCTGAAACTTCGGCGTGCCCCGGGGTCGAGTCCGGTATTCGGTTCATCCAGTAGCAAAAGTTTCGGCTTGTGAAGGGTTGCCTTTGCCAACTCCGCACGCCTCTGCAGCCCGCCAGAAAGGGTTTCCACACTCTCATGAGCGCGATCGGTCAACTCAAATTGGCTGAGAGCATCTTGAATCCGTTGTTTCAGCGTCTTACCCCGCAGCCCGTACAGGTGACCGTGATGTCGGAGATTCTCCGTGACCGTGAGTTTTAGATCCAAACTCGGATGCTGAAAAACCACACCCAGATACTGCCTGACGCTTTGCGATTCTCTAGCAAGCCCATGACCAAGCATATTAACCGCATCTTGATCAACCGGAATCAGGGTGGAAAGTATCTTAAAGAGTGTGGTTTTACCGCTGCCATTTGGGCCAAGAAACCCAAAGACTTCACCTTGTGAGATGCTAAAAGTTACATCTACAAGTGCCTGTCGAGCCTCGTAAGCGTACGAGAGATTCTCGACTTTGATAGGGAACATTTTCCCTCAACTGCTCATTTTAGCGCGAGTGTAAAGTCCTGTGTAACCGTTCCGCCGGCTTCAACAGTCACTGAAACAGGTTCGGCTTTATTTGTGCCACAAGCTTCTTGCCAATACGCTAACTTGTAGGTTCCCGGTGGGACATTCTCAAGCGTATATTTCCCATTCTCGTCGGTGACTGCAAAATAGGGATGGGGGATATACGCGATCCAAGCTTTCATCCACCCATGTACATCACATTTAACAGCTACAGGACCTTCGGCTTTCTTTACCGCCTTAACATTCATCTTCCGCCTGCTTCCCGGCTGCGATTTATTAAATGCGGTATTCACCGAACTAAAGATATGAACGTTATGGTTGATTCTATCGGGATTAATCATGGTCAATCGTTTGCCGACAGGAAGGAGACGCACATGTGGATCAAATTGGCATCCTTTCTGGTCCATTTCGTATTTAGTATCGCTTGGAAAATCGGCTCCTGATGAAATGTCCATCAAATAGACGATGGTGTTTTTCAAGCCATTTCCTTCACCAAGGACAATTGATTCATCAAACTTGTCGGTCTTACCACAAACTTGCGCGTCTTTGGTAATTTCTAGTTTTTTTATCTCAGGTGCGGCCCCATCAAATTTTACCATTCCGCTGATAGTGCCCCCATTAGAGACACTCATTGCTTTATAGGAAGCCGGGAAGACCAGCGATTCGATTTCTTCGTCTCCACCGGCACCAGTCGCGGTGGCGACGTAAACACAAGCAATGAGTAGGGTTAGGATTGTAGCAACTTTGGTTTTCATCATTGAACTCCTTTTGAAATTATTGTTGAAACAGGTTATAAGTGAGAGGAACCATATCTGATTGCTTCAAAGGCAGTCAAGACATTTGAGTTTCCTTGGCATAAGAAAAATCTTCTCTGCTTTATGGTTTACCTCTCACTCGTTGTGGAGGTATAGTGAGCTATAGCAGTACGAGTATTCCCCGATTTAAATCATTTGCAAACGATTCAATATCTGAGTAGTGATTTTTGAGTATACGTTCGACAGTGTGTGTTGAACAATTTCCCCGGTTGAGCCAAATCACTTTTGGAGGCAACCCATGAATCGCACTTCTATCGCTGAAGTCTGCATCCCTTGATACGATGAAATAGTCGTTGTCACGGGCATAATTCCAGACCTCGGTATCATCTGCCGCATCTAGCCCAACCATTTGAACATGAGTAGAATTAGGAAACAGATCTCCCAGTCGAGTCACCAACTTAGGCGATAGGTTCTGATCCAATAGAAGTTTCATTAACGTGAACAAGCATTTGCGCTTTTTCTCTGTCAGCGGCGTATGCAAGACATGCCTGAATGTCTGTCTTATTTAGATATGGCAAATCATCAACAATTTCTTCGATGGTCATACCTGAAGCAAGATAGTCAAGCACATCATAAACCGTGATTCTCATCCCACGGATGCACGGTTTACCACCACGCTTGTCGGGTTCAATTGTGATGATGTCTTTGTAGTTCATTTACTTGACCTCTTTGTCGAGGCTTTGACAGTTTCCTAACACCCAAGTTCAGTTACCCAATTCCTATGTATCTTGTCGTCTCCGGACGCTATTTCTCAAGCCGAAAAGGAGACCGACAGAGATTAAGGCAATTAGTGGCGGATAGACAAATCGTCTGTTCGATGGAACGGGATCGAGGACGAATGTGTACCACGTTGAAATCGCTCGTTTGGTTTTCACATCGCCATTTGCGCCATCCCATGCAGAAAAAGCGATGGGTATGAATACGCCCGGTGTAAACTGAACGTCATTTCTTTTATCCTCAGTAGTGAGCGATCTTTTAACCCATAGTTGATATTGTCCATCTTTGTAAACCCCCTCAGCCTGTATCGGGCTTTGGTCAGATTGGACGGTCGCTGTATTGATCCCTTTCGCAGTCATCTCTGTCACTGTTGACGGTTCGGCAACCTTCCAACTCCAGAGATAGACGGGACGGCGATCACCATAAATAAAGTAGGGTTTTGGATCTGTCGGTCCCTCAGAAATTTTCACAGGAAACTGAATTGCTAAGGCATCTTCAACCATTTCTCCGGTTTCATCATCTGTTTGAGGCAGCGTTTTTGTCCGATCATCCCACATGAAGAGAAAAGCAATTTCATTATCATTGTAGAACGACTTCGCTGTTACCGAATCGATAGAGGGGTTAAATTGTCGAGGGTCAATAACAATTTGGCCGACCAGTGGAAAATAGCTAGCTTCTTGAATTTCATTCCACGCTTCATCATTCATGCCCGGCAGCGTCCCAGCGCGATATTGTGAGCGTAACACTTTATCCCCAACCGCCGCTGGTGGTCGCTCTTCGGGTCCTAAAGATTTTACATAATTTGCGAGGTGCCAACTTTTCTCAAAAATTGGTTTTAAGGCTGTATCCAGTTTAGTCTGTTCTTCCGGAGTGAGTTCCACGCCTTCCTCAACGTTGAGCATGATGTCCTCAAACATAAACAACTTTTCCTCAAGCACTGCGTATTCTTCCTCTTCCGCTTCTGAGAGACCGTCGCCATCCATTTTGAGTTCTAGCTCATTCATACGAGCCGATTCCTCATCTGTCAGACCGAGCCGGAAACTTGAGATGAACGAGGGCATCGGCGATCCAGCAATGCCACCGATGAATCGCTTGAAGATATCTTCAGTTGTCGAACCGCCTCGATAGTTCCACTGCTCCCATAGATTGGCGGGCCATGTGCGAAAGCCCCACTCATCCGTAAGGTCTGGGGCAGACGTGCCATCGCCTCTGCCAACTACTCCGTGGCAATCGACACATCCAAGATTGGTGTAGAATTCTTTCCCTTTTGCAACACTCTCCTCAGAGTACGGGACCTTGCCCGACACATCAATTAACCGTGGTGAAGCCCCTTCAAAGCCATCGTAGAATGTTTTGATATGGGCAACGAGCTGCCACTGTTCATCCTCTGTCAGGATTTCGCCCCAAGCGGGCATTGAGGAGCCCGGCATACCGTTGGAGATGATGTCAAAGAGATCTTGATCGGTGGGTAGTTGAGCACTTTCTGTGGAACGAATTTTGTAGAGCCCCCGAGTGAAATCTCTCGGTCTTGGCAACAGGTTTTCTGCTGCAGACCCATCACCCGCCCCTTCTATACCGTGACAGTGCACACATTTATCTTCGTACAGTGCCTTTCCTTCTTCGGAGGCTGCGGGTGCCTGCTTGCCCTGGGCAGAAACTGTAATTGGAAAAACCGCTAACAACAAAATCAGACCGGCGACTGAAATCAAAATTGTATTATAGGATTGCTTTTTCATTGTTTTTCCTTCCGCTCCAGTCTTAATGCGCTGCTTCGCCAAACGTCCTTGGTCGATACCCTGTGTACTCAGATAGGAAGAGGATTACGTCCCAGATCTCTTCTTCTGTCAGGTGATCCTCCCAGACCGGCATCGCAGAATCCCACGGAGTCGCAGCTGGCGGCAGACCGGGTCCTCCCTTACTGATACGCCAGAAAAAGAAAGCTTCCTGATAGTTTGGAATAATCCCAGGGTCCTGAAAGTTTGCCGGTGGTGGGTTGAAACCGTGAGCGAAATGTCCTTCGCCATCAAGGTCATCGCCGTGGCAGTAAAAACAGTTTTGATAATAGACCCGGCGCCCGTTATCTACGTGGAGCTGGAATGCTTCCTTGTCATCTTTTTCAAGGTGCCGAAACGGGTTCGCCACCTCTTGCGTGAGACCAATAACCTTGTCGCGATAGGTCAATTCAGCGGGCGGTGCGGGGTGAGCAGTGCGCAATGCTGCCGGTGGATCCGCTTTGGTCGACATCCTAGAAAAAGTTAAACCGAGCATAACCAGAGGAATAAGGACGAACAACACAGTCCGCCTTGTCCGCCTATCCTCATCAGCCAAGGTCTCTTTAACGGGACGCAGAAATTCTCGAAATCTGTCATCTTCGACGGATACGTGGACCAGAATCGCCAATAGAATAAGCCCAAGATACATTGAGATCACGCTGGCAGGCAACGGCACGGACCACACACCACCGATGAAGAATCTTAAAAAGAGCCAAAGCACAACAAATATGATTAGGCATTTTGTGAAAAGGGATACTCTTTGCATGGCGGTTTAACTCTCCTTATTCGGCGGTTTCCTCTGTTCCTTCAGTCGCAGTTGCTGTTGTGTCTGTTGCACCCGTTAAGCTGGCTAGATAGGCGAGTAGATCGCTCATGTCCGAAACCGATAGTAATAGCGGAAAGTTATTCGGCATCGGGGAAGTTACAACCAATCGCTTACCGAAAGCACGGCTGTAGTTCGGGCCTTCGTCGATATCGAATGTATCAATGATCTGCTCCTCGCCATCAACGATTAAGGTAACCTCGTCCTCAGTTTCCTCCATCAATTCCCCGACGATAACATTCTCATCAAAATCAATCAACGTCGCTTGAACCTTCACATTCGCTTTGGAAATCACTTGAGTATCTTCACCTTCTTGGAGCGCGATGACCTGGTCGTCCTCTTCTACAAGATCTCCACTTACGGTGGCACCCGTATCGGCAAGCGTTACTTGAATCCAGAAGTATCCTTTCCCTGTCAGATCTGTCAGTTCTTCAATCGGTTCCGGATCAAGCTCGCTCAATAGAATGGGGAGCTCTTCTTCGTTACCGGCCGCGTCCTTAACGCGCACGGTGATTTGCTCATTGTCTTGCGTAACAAGCGTGCCCTGAATCGTGGCACCATCGGTTTTCACCGTAACGGAACCGTATCCGCTCACAATCTGTGCATTCGGTAATAGGACGGATTCCTCAATATACCGGAGGCTGTTTAACCCGGCGATATCCGTCAATTCGGGAGCGGCGACAACTTCAACACCTTCGTCAAGCGTTTGACCGGCAGGTTGCTCGACACCAGCGACAGCGTGACACGCGATACACTTTGCACCCTCTACGAAAACCTTTTTACCACGTTCCACGTCGCCTGTGAGGAGGGGTGGCAGTTCCTCGGCTATGGCTTCCGCACTTCCGATATCGACGGGCGGCTCAAACTCTGTTATATCCACTTCACCGCCCTGACTCTGGAGGAAGGCGATGACGGTTTCGATCTCAATCTCAGATAAACTAATCGGCGGCTTCCAGACCGGTGGCATAATGTTGCTGTAGCCGGGGACAAGGAATTTGTGAGGTTCATAGGTGGATTCGATGAGATACTCCTTCGCAGTCATCCCTGGTTGGCGTGTCGCAGCGTGAACGCCAATATCCGTTAAATCGGGACAGCGACTTTTGGGCGCAGATGGATCAAGTGTATGGCAGGTGTTGCATTTTCCTTTTCCGTTAAAGATTATCTCCCCAATCTCAATAAACGTATCCGGTGTCCGATCTATGGCTTCAGGGTCAAACGTTGCAGTCGATGTTTCTGGAACAATACTGGCAGCAAACGCATAAAACCAGATGACCATCAACGAGAATGACAGGAGTTTGACTACACTCTGCCAGAGTATGATATTCGCTAAGGTAAAAATGAAAAACCACGTTGACCACGGCAGCAGGTTTTCTGAAGCGATCGGGAAAGCTGGTGCTTTCGCGATGTAGGCGATAAAACTCACAACCATTAAAATTAAGGATATAATTCTAGTTAGTTTTCTTTGCATCGCTCTCGTCCTGATTGTGTTTGATTGTTAATCGTCCCCTGTGGCAGCTTCTGCTTCAACGGGTGGATCTCCTTCTTTTTTCTTATCGCCCCACAAACCGAGCCAGAAAATAAAGCCGACTAAAGCGAAGAAAATCACTATGATAACGGCAATCATGTTAACGGCATCCGCAAGCAGTGGGGTGTGTGCATCCGGAGAGGTGTCAGGCATTACACCGAAGATATGCCACGCTTCTCGAAGTCCTGATCGTGCATAACCCATCAATCCCATCAGTGAAGTAAAGGTAATGGCAAGCAGAATCAGCACATATTGCGAGCGGTCTGTCATCTGTCCCCAACTGATTTCACTCGAACGCATCGCTCTCCGATACATAATCAGATCAATCACCGTTACCAAAATCATGACTGCTAACGCGACCAGCACTTGTATCGGCGTTAGGACATTGACGCGGAAGTCAGTGTTAACCTTGAACCCTACGATTCCAATTGTAACAATCGCTGCGACAGCCAGCCCAAAAATAGCTGCGATGATGATATTGCCCGCTTTGCGCCAACCCACTGTCGGTGTTTTTCCGGATCGACGGTAAAACAGAAAACTGAGGAAGGTGGTCAAGATAATAAGATTGACAACCGTATTCTTCGCCGTCATCAAGCCGAAAAGTCCAACGAGCGGATGATTTGGACCACCTATTGCAGCCTGCTCCGCGGGTGACATAATTAGTGTACGCGGCGTCATCCAGACCGCGACAGATATAACAATGATAGCGATCATGTAGGGACGAAAACGGGCGTATACTTCCCCGCCTGCGATGCGGGTCATACCGGACCAGAGATAGTAATTCGCTCCGATGAACAGGACCCCAATCATCACCGCCTGAATGATGAACAACCACGAGAAGAGGCTTCCCATCATGTTGATGCCCATGGTGTTGTTGAACATATAGATTTCCCGTCCCAGCCAATATCCGGCGAATGGCAGCGGAATCAGTCCACACAGCGCGATAAAATTGCCCGTATATCCCATCCAGTCGTAGTGCGCTTTATCCTCCTTTGTTTTGGCAGCAAGGAAGCGGAAAGCGGCATAGGCACCGACAATTGCACCACCGAAAGCGATATTCCCAATGAGGCGGTGGATGTTGACAGGCATCCATGTATAGTTATTGACCGCCTGCCACAGTGTGCCGATAAATGCACCCGACTCATCGTGGAGTGAAATTGGCTCGTGGTCGGATCCCATAATCGCTGGGCTTGTCTGATATGTTAGCCAAGAGTTAGAGACGAACATAATCGCTGTGCCGAACACATTCAGGAGCACACCGAGAAATAGGTGCCACATTTTCGACACCCTGCCCTGCATCCGATCCCACCCGTAAGAATAGAGATAGAGCGTAAAGGTTTCTCCGAAGAACAGGATGACGTAGAAAATCATCGTTGGACCGAAGATTCCTGACAGTTTGTTCATTACCTTCGGGTAGCACCAGATGAGGATAAAAACGAGTACCCCACCCATCAAGGCAGTCGTTGAGAACGCTCCCATACAAAGCTTGATGAACTCCTGCGCCATCTTATCATATCGCTTGTCCTTCGTTTTCATCCCGACAAACTCGATGACAACTGCGAACATCGGAACTCCCAAGATGAACGATCCGAACAATAGATGCAATTGAGCAGCGATCCATGCGGCGTTGCGGCTACCAATCCCTGGGAAGGGGCGGTACTCTGTGTCGGTCACATCTTGGGCAAAGACAGTCGCAACCGTCAACAACAGATACATGACAAGCAGACCGAACAAAAGATATAATCTGTTTTTGGATCCGTTCATACTGGAATGTTTGGTGAGATACATTTTTTTCTCTGCTACTCCAGACTTAATATCAAGACTTATGTCAAAAACAAGCGTCACACACTAAGGACCTAAAACGTGATGCGTAAAACGTAAAAACAACTTGTTCATCGGTGTCTGACCTACGGAGTTCATGCAAAAAAAGTGCAAAACGCCGAGAGCAACCGAGTTTTCAAGAAAAAACTCGGTTTCTGCGTAGGTGATGTTACTTCTTCTTGAAATCGGCACTGGTGAGGTTAATCTCAACATCTCCGTCTGCAACTTCGACAACTTGTGCTTTTGTCGTTCCAAGTTCCTCGTGCCACGCTTGGACGCGGTATTTACCAGCAGGAACATCTTTGATCGCGTAGGTGCCCGTATCACTTGAACCTTCGTAAGCGTCGGAGCCGATCCATTTGCCATCTTTGTCTTTATAGCCAGTCACAGCGTAATAGTCATTGTCTGTAACAAAGATATATCCCGTCATCCAGTTGTGGATATCGCAAGTGAATTTAATCGCTTCACGCTTTTCTAATTTCAGAGGTAACATTTTACCGGGACCTGGTATTTGCCAATTCGGTGCCTCGTTCTTCGTGGCATGAGAATGGACGTTATGTGCAACCGGGTCGCTGGAGGTTACATCTACTGTGGTTCCTGCGGTCACAACGAGGACATGCGGGTAGTACATGCAGTCGACCTGATCCATAACCGGATTTTTGGTAGGAATTGTTGGTTCGGCACCTCGTGCCCGTAGGTAGACAACAACATTTTTAATTCCTTTGCCTTTGGAAACGACAAGGGCTTCAGATTTACCACTTTTCAGGGAATCAACACAGTGCTGGTCTTTGGTCGCTTGCAACGCTGGACGTGCTGGCGCGTCCCCATCATACATCACCGTTCCGGAGATTGTGCCGGCATACGTCAGGCTTGCGATGAGCATAAAACTGAGTGCGGTCAGAGTTATTGCAGTTTTCATGATTTGAACCGATCCTTTCTTTATTTAAGTCCGATGTTGAAATGGTTGTATGTTGATAGCATTTATGATAGCAGCATACGAAAGGGGGAATCAAGAGTTAAAAAAGAAGATGTCACGGATATCCGTGAACGGTATTTGCTTATAGCCAATAGTGCTAGTTTACAACTGTCGATACGTTCCCTTGTCAGAAATCGAACTTGAAACGTGATGCGTGAAACGTAAAAAACTATTTATTCATTGGTTCATGAATTCACCCGTGCATTAATGAATTTCTGAACTCAATATCCTCAACAACCCGCATCAAAAGTTTATCGTTAGATCGTATAAGCATCAGCGACCCGCTTGAGTGAGGAGGCAGCCCACTGAACGATAACAACCGCTGTAATTGATAGCAGAATGCTACCTAGACGTAGCACCATACCTCGAAGTTTTCCTTTTCGTGGGCGGGCTAGTGAGCGCAGCGCGGAGAATAGATCAGCAACTAGAAAGACTAACCATACTATGTTGATGATGGACAAGATCTGGTAGAACGAAAGCCCGATATACATTGGGCCAAGTATATGGCTAGGAAACTCCTCGCGGTTAGAAGCATGGTCAATCCATATATACGCAACTAAGAACAAGGAAACGTAGATGGTTACTCCAAGAACAGTGGTATACCAGATTTGATTGGCAACTCTCCTTGATGCGAATCTCATTTCAGGGCACCCTCCTAACGAAAGTATTTCAGTTGTCCGATAAATCGGACGAGCACGGCGAGGGTTTCCCGAAATATACCCGTGAGACCAAAGCTTACCGCAAACTACGAAACATCATAAAACCATAAATCTTCGCTGTCGCTCTGGTAGATCGGGACTCAGAAGTCTACAATGACTTGTTAAGCAAATGCAGCCTCACAATAACCTCACAAACTCATCTACACTGAGCCCTGCTTGTCTGATGATACTACGCAAGGTGCCTCTATCCAGTTCTTTATGGTTAGGAACAACGACTTGAGCGAAGGGATTATCTCGACGCAGAATCAGATGACTTCCATGCTGCCGCTTCAGGTAAAATCCAACTTTGTCAAGCACTTTGACACAGTCTCTCCCTGAAATTCTCGGTAATCTGCTCATACAGCTACCACCAATGCCTCAAAGTGTTCTTCAGGGACTGGCAGCCCATCTTCCTCAAGAGAAACAATGTATCCTTCAATTGCTTCTTTGATATTGGCGATAGCTTCTTGCTTCGTTTTTCCTTGACTGATGCAACCGAGCAGGCTAGGACATTCAGCAACCCAATAGCTATCTTCGCCCGGGTAAATCACCACTTGTCTCATTGTTACACCTCCATTCTGTCCGAAAGGGATAAAGCTTTAAAGATTTAAGGGGGTAGAGCCCTCGCACAACGAAACCCGAAGCTGCCGCTCGTGCCCGAGGGGGTAACTCCGCCGCGCCCGGCAACGCGCACGTACTTCGGACCATTGTACCATGAACCGCCACGCAACACACGGGTATTTTTAATACTTGTGATATTGTTTGTAACATTCGTAATATCGCCTGCTCCTGCAACCGGATTGCGACGCGGGGAATTTTTGTAAAAATTATCATCATACGCATCAAGACACCACTCCGACACATTACCCGTCATATCATAAAGTCCATATCCGTTGGGTGAGTATCTTCCCACAGCAGTCGTACTCCCAACATTACTACCGTAGTTTGCTTTGTTGGAATCTATCGAATCGCCCCACGGATACTTTTTACCCACCAAGCCACCCCGTGCCGCTTTTTCCCACTCTGCCTCTGTCGGCAGCCGTTTGCCCGCCCACCGTGCGTATGTCATCGCCGCATACCAACTCACATACACAACCGGGTGATTCCCTTTGCCACTCGGATAGCTGTTTCCATTCCAGTGTTTTAGGTAGTTGCCATTGTGGTAGCTGCGAGGAATACGGTCTTTCCGCCACTGCGGGTTGGCATCAACGAACTTCTTATATTGGGCATTGGTTACCTCATATATGTCCATATAGAGCGCATCGACGTAGACAGTGTGCACCGGCTGTTCGCTAGAATCACCATCTTTACTCCCCATCTGAAATTCGCCGGCAGGAATCAGGACCACTTCCGTGTCCGTGGGTTTTATCTTCAACTTCTCTGTACCGTCGGTATACCACTCAATCCACAAGCCATCTTTTATGCCGTTCTTATACTTTCCTTTGGATTGTTCTACACCATCTGTGTACCACTCAGTCCACAATCCGTTTTTGATTCCGTTCTTGTAGGTGCCTTCACTGCCTTTTCGGCCGTTCCTACGCCAGAAAACCCAAGAGCCATCTCGATTGTCGTTTTTGTAAGACCCTTCCCCACTTTTCTGACCGCTCTCATACCACTCAATCCACAAGCCATCTTTTATGCCGTTCTTATAGTTTCCTTTGGACTGTTCTACACCATCTGTGTACCACTCAGTCCACAATCCGTCTTTGATTCCGTCCTTGTAGGTGCCTCCACTGCTTTTCTGACCGTTCTCACGCCAGAAAACCCAAGAACCATCTCGATTGCCGTTTTTGTAAGGCCCCTCCTCGCTTTTCTGACCGCTCTCATACCACTCAGTCCACAATCCGTCTTTGATTCCGTCCTTGTAGGTGCCTCCACTGCTTTTCTGACCGTTTTTATACCACTTTGCCCATGAGCCATCTTTTGTACCGCTCTTATAGTTTCCTTTGGACTGTTCTACGCCATCTGCGTACCACTCAGTCCACAATCTGTCCTTGATTCCGTTCTTGTAGGTGCCTTTGCTGCTTTTCTGACCATTCTCATGCCAGAAAACCCAAGAACCATCTCGATTGTCGTTTTTGTAAGGCCCCTCCTCGCTTTTCTGACCGTTTTCATACCACTCGGTCCATAATCCGTCCATCCGACCGCCACTGAATACACCTCTCTCGGAATTCTGCTGATTACTGTACCAAGTGATATAGAAACCGTGGAGCTTGCCTCGTTGAAATTGCGCTAGGCTACGACCGCTTTTTACCCACCCGGTGTAAGGTTGTTCCTGATTAGGTGCATAACGCAGTTTTTCACCTGAGGGTGTTTGTCGAGTCTGTAAATTGCTTGCGTCCATTGCTTCAGCGAGAACCTTTTCACGAACTTTCGGATCGTTCAAGTTCGGTTCACCGCAACCGATGCACAACAGGATCCCTAAGCAAAGCGCAGGAATGAATTTGATTGTTGCGTCCTTGCGTCGTAGCATCCCTTTCTCCCTTAAATCGAAGCCCCTGCCACCAGCGAGTAGCTGATGACAGGGTCCGGTTAACATTTAACGCGGAGGATTACTCAAAATCCACAAGTTCGCCATTTTCGACAGCCAGTACAATCGGGTCGTAAACAGCGTCTCCGACTTCATTAAAAGAGAAATTCCCCATAACAGTGGGGAAATCCATGATATGCGCCAGCGCGTCCCGAACCGCCGTTGCCTCAGTAGATTGTGCATTCCCAATTGCTTCTGCTAGAATATAAAGGGTAGCGTAGGACTGTGCAGCCCAGGGATCAGGTTCGATACCATACTTCGCCCGGTAATTCTCGACGAAGGCTTGATTGCCAGGTGTGTCAGACGTAGCGCGCCAATTGGTGAAAGCAATCGCCCCTTCGGCGGCCTCCCCTGCGATTTGTACTTCGTTTCCGGTCAGATCCGGAACAATGAATCGAACAGAGGCAGGGATACCGACCTCACGCCCTTGAATTATAATCTGAGTCATCTCGTTGGATAAAGCGGAGATAAAGACAGCGTCAGGATTTGCCTCCATTATTCGAGTTAATTGCGCCGAAAAGTCGGTGCCCTGGGTTTGGACGGTCTCTGTAACCACAATATCAACACCACTAGCGGCAAGGGCTTTACGCATCTCTTCGTTGCTACTCGTGGAATAGACATCGTCCTCATCATATATCAGCGCCACTTGTTGATAGCCAAGTTTCTCTTGGGTTATCCTGACACCGTTTGGATTTAGTACATCAGTGGTAAGCCCTGTACGGAAGATAAAATCGCTAAGCGCGCTCAAACCGGCAGCGGAAGAGAGCGAGCTAAAACATACAACTCCGTTCTCTTCTACTATTGGAGCTAACTCTCTGAGTTGAGATGAGAAAGTGATACCGGTGATAATGGACACGCCATCTTGGTGAATCAGTTTATTAAAGGCTGCCTTCGCGCCTTCGATGGTGCTCTGATCATCTTCAATGATGAAGGTGATTTGTGGTCCACCATAGTGGTTAAGTTCTGCTTGAGCGAGTTCAAAGCCACGTTGCATCGGTAAGCCGTACAGAGGACCGTTTGTGTCGTCCAGTGGCAGGGAGACACCGATGATAATTTTGTCACCAAGCGGTCCCATCTCAGGACCAGGAAGCAGAAGCTGTTGAGTTTGGTCACAGGCGGAAAATCCCACGATTAGGGCGACAATTGCCACCACAGACACGAATTGGGCGAATCGTCCGATGTTCATTTTGAACCTCCTTGGTTTCAAATGAGAAATTAAGGTGGGGCAGATTCAGAAAATCTACCCCAACCTGATTCGTTGCTGATTGATATTCGGAACACGTAATCGAAAAAAAATCCTTTAGACCTAAAACCCGGGTCGTAGGGAACAATAATCGTTGTTCCCCACTATCGCTGTAGATTACTCAAAAGGTACAAACTCACCGTTTTTGACAGTAAGTAATATCGGGTCGTAAACAGCGTCCCCAACTTCATTAAAAGAGAAATTCCCTAGAATGGTGGGGAAATCCATGGTATGTGCCAACGCGGCCTGAATCGCCGTTGCATCAATGGAATGCGTCGCCGCATACGACTGCATAATTGCCGCGGCGAGAATATTGAGTGTAGCATACGACTGTGCTGCCCAAGCAACCGGCGGCTCGCCGTATGTCTCGGTATAGCTCTGAATAAACGCCTGATTCATTGGTTCATCAGTGATGCGCCAACCGATAGAGGTAACTACTCCCTCAGAGGCCTCACCTGCACCTGCCGCCACCTCAATATCGGTCAACTCGGGAACGATAAGGTGTACAGAAGGCATTAGCTCGCGCGCTTGCTTCATAATCCCAGGTATGTCCCCTGTTAACGTGGAGATAAAGAGGACATCAGGATTTAACTCCGCTATTCGAGTTACGACCGCCTCATAATCGGCAGCTGGATATGCCTCTGTAGCCACAACTTGGACACCGTTCTCGACAAGCGCATCTCTGAACGCCTTGTCACTAAGTTCGGAGTAGGTATCGCCGCCGAGATGTATTGTCGCTGCCATCTGGTAGCTGAATTTCTCGTGAGTCGCCTTGACTAGAGGCGGGTTAAGCACACCTGAGTTGAGTCCTGAGCGGAAGGTAAAATTGCCACGCCCCTCCAGCACCGGGGCAGATGACACTGAGCTAAAAAGGACAACTCCGCTGTCTTGGGCAGTTTGAGTCACCTCTTCGAGTTGAGAAGAGACAGCGAACCCGGTAATCACAGACACACCCGCTGCAATCAGTTCATCGACAACAGCAACGGTAGTCTCACGGGAGCTCTGATCATCCTTAACGATAAGCTTAAGTTTTGCATCGCCGAGCAGCCCTGAATCGTTAATATGGTCGCGAGCGAGCTCAAAGCCTTTTCTCATTGGTATACCATACCCGGTAGAGTTCGCCCCTGTCTCGTCTACAACAACACCGATGGGAATCTCCACCCTTATATGCACCTCAGGTGGTGTGGTCACGAGAAGTTGCTCAAGCTGGTCACAGGCAGAAAGGCCCGCAATCAGTGCGACAATTGTTAGTACAACGGTGAATTTGGTGAATCGTCCGACGTTCATTTTGAACCTCCTTGGTTTCAAAGGAAAAAACGAGGCAGGACAATACAGATATGAATATTTTCACATCTGTGTCCATATAGCTGCGGCTTCATCGAAGCCTACTAACAGCTAGCTCGGTAACGGATTAGTTGGGTAATCCGTATTCTTTTTGACGGCGCACAACTAGACTAGCAACCAGTTTAATCATACGACGGTGTTGGTCGAAAAGTCTCTTTGATGAATGTGAACAGTTCTCGCTGTTCTTCATCGGTTAGATAGTAAAAAAATGCCGGCATATTGTCCTTGCCGGCATCAATGCTGTGGATAAATTGTTCGTCGGTACGGCCCTCCCAAAATTCGGTTGTCGTCAGATTTGCAGGTTCTAGCTTTTTGAACCGTCCAATCCGTCCATTGCCTTCACCGTTCGCACCGTGACAACCGGCACAATATCTAGCATAATTGTACTCGACTTCGGAGCCGTATCGCGTACTGGGATCGACCGCCCGACAGAGCCAGATCAGCCAACTCATACTAGCGGCAAATATCCCAACGATGATGAGAAGGTGTCGAATCATTTGAACGATACCTCCTTTGTTATTTGCGTGATACCATTAACTCGACAGCACAGGAGAATCTGACTCTGATTATAGAGCAGCACAGTTACGGCATACGGAGTATGCCTACTACCTTAAGGAGAATCTATCCCTTATTCTGGAGCAGCCCTCGATTCAAGTGTCTCAATGACACCAGCACCCACACTATCGCCCCACACGTTGATAGTTGTCCGGCATCGGTCAAGGAACCAATCAATGGTTAGAATTAACCCGATACCTTCAATTGGCAACCCAACAGCTTTTAAGACAATCACCATTGTTACAAGACCTGCTTCAGGAATACCTGCAGCACCGATGGCGGCAATTGTCGCAGTCAGAAAGATGACGACCTGCTCCACGGGGCCGAGGGTGATTCCATAGACTTGTGCGATGAACATCGCAGCGACAGCTTCGTAGAGCGCCGTGCCATCCATGTTAATTGTTGCACCGAGCGGTAAGACAAAACTTGATGTCCGGTTGGATATACCATTTTTCTTCTCGGTGCCTTCCATTGTCAACGGCAAGGTTGCTGAACTTGATGCCGTGGAGAAAGCGTTTAACAGTGCTGCGCCCATCCCTTTTGCATAGGTCAACGGATTGCGCCTGCCGACTAGAAATAGGATTATCGGTAACACAACAAGGGCGTGTATAGCAAGTCCAAATATGACAGTGAAGCTATATTTCCCGACGGCAAGCAGCTCAGGCAAAAATTTAGTGAATCCACCGGCACGTCCAATTCGACCTGCAACGAGCCCGAAGATGCCAATCGGTGCGAAAATCATGATCCAGTGAACAATACGCATGACGCCATCGTTCAGCACTGAAATAAAATTAATGGCATTCTGCCCCCGTTCACCCAGGATGGAAAATGCACAGCCAATCAACAACGAGAAAAAGATCAGGGGAAGGATATCTGTCCGCACCATCGCGTTGAACAGGTTTCGCGGAATCAAACCCTCTTTACCGGTTTCCTCGTTCCCAATCAGGACTTCCGACAAAATGTTGCCAATGTTTCGCTCCTCTTTTCCACGGACTGCCCCGGCGATTGGCAAATCGATTTTTACGCCTTTTCCTTCGGACTGAAGTTCCGGTTCGTCGGAAACGAGTTGTCCTCCAACGCGCCGAAAAGGCAAGCGTGTGCCATCTTCCGCCTCAATATAGACCTCCTCGCCTCCTTGGACGGGTTCCCACAATCTCACCGTGGCAGCGTTTTCAGTCATTGACTGAATTGTACCCTGCACTTCTTGATCCGATAGAATCAGCGCATACCTGTGATCATAACGTGCGCTCTCCCAAGTACCATTCGTTAGAGTGACAGTGCGATTGTTTTCGCCGCCAACGGTATAAGTGTAATCTGGATGATCTGCGCCGCGAGAAATCCCTTTTCCCGGTTGGATGATGTTGACCAAGATGATGCCGATGAGCACTGAAAGTCCAGTCGTCGCCATGTAATAAAGGACAGTGCGTCCACCGATTGGACCGAGATTGCGGATGTCCCCTAAGCCGGTAATGCCAACAATCATTGAAAACATGACCAGCGGGACGACAATCATTTTCAGGGCATTTAGGAATATGTCACCGAGCAGGGTGGTTTTTGCAGCGAAGTTTGGTATCCAACCACCAATGATGAGTCCAACGATGATGGCAATGACGATACCGATGAGTATACGTTGGCCACCATTTCCTCCTGCTGATGCTTCAGGAGATACGGAGGGATCTGTTTGGAGCATTTGTCAGCCCCCTTTTATCACGATACGAAGGATTGGATATAAGCGCGGTCGCTCATGTTCAGAAATCGTGTGACACGTGCTTTACGCTTCCTTTTACATGAACCACAGAGGTTACGGCATACGGAGTATGCCTACTACATTACTCGCCCAACGAATTGAGGTAATCTCTCACCAGCCGGATCTGTTCTTCGGCATCATCAACGGCAAAGCCATCAATAGATTGATGGGCACCGCCGATCTTGGGCCAAGCTTGCGGCATTGCAGTTCCCGGCTGGAAGGATTGCGGATCTTTAAGCCAATCAATAACCCAGTCAGCTTTGAGACGCTCCTTCGCTAGCGCGAGGTCGGGACGTCCGGTTTTATCGCTGCCCGGTGGGATAATTTCGCCTTGTTCCGGATGGCAGGAGATGCACTGGAGTGCGTCAAAGATCTGTTTTCCGACACGCAGCTCCCCTCGAGACGCCGGTTGTAATGCGATAGTCTCATACGGGAACACCTCATCGTCAAGTGCAGAGAAGTATTTTACCAGTGCGGTTGCCTCCTCATCCGAGAAGCCGAAAGTCGGCATCCGAACTTCAAGCCCGTAGCGGATGGGAGTAGGTGCTTTCAGGAACTCAAACAACCATTCCGGGTAGACCTTAGCACCTTGCGCTTGCAGGGTAGGTGGGGCAAAGCGCTTGGCGTTGAATAGGTCTAGTTGTTGGTTAGCGGCAACCACACTCACGAAATCGCCGCCTTTTCCTTCAATGTCATGGCAGCCGGTGCAGTTATATTGTTTTGCCAACCGGCGCCCAGCATCAATCTGCCGCGTCTTTTCGCTCGGTTGGTGGATGTAACTCACCGGGTATTTTTCAGGTTGGAAACTCTTGAGCAGAACAGCAAGGGCGCGTGCATCCTCCTCGCCGATGGTGTGTTCGCTAAAGACAGGCATTCGGGAGACAATACGGCGCGTTTGAAAGCGTCTTGGATTGGTAACCTTTCCGATTGTCCAACCGTGCCAACTGTGTTCGATATCTGTCGTGTCTCCAAAGTCCAGTTCTTCGACGGTCTTGGCACCAAATTCACCGAGATCTGCACCTACCTTCGACTCATTCTCAAAGCCGGGGATATTGTGGCACCCGAAACAGCCGTAGGTCCGCACTAGCTTTTCGCCTTCCATCGGATCAACGGCTGCGTGGGGATTTTCGTTGCCGGCAATAGGAGACACTGCTGTCTCTTGCAACGACATCAGATAGGCAACCGCATTGTCCACCTCAGTCTTGGTCAAGCGGAGGCTCGGCATAACGGTGTCGGGATCGTAAGATCTTGGATCGCTGATCCATTGACGGAGGAATTGTGGTGTGAGTTTGCTGCCGACATTATCCAATTTTGGTGCGAAATCGCTGCCAAGTCCATCAACCGCATGACAGGACAGGCATCCAACAGATTTAACAACCTCTTCACCGGCGGCAATCGCACGGGCTGCTGTTGAGTATGAGGCATCGCCTCGATCTATTGCCGGATCTTTCATTTGCGCCAAGTATGCGGCAATTGATTTCACTTCATCAACAACCCGGTCAACAACGTTGTCAGGATAAGGATATTTCGTGCCATCGTCCTTTTGGAGGATAATGCCGGTGTCGGTTTTGGTGACGACACCGTAGTGCTTATTCCCATTTTTGAGGTAAACCGCTTGGGTCAACTTTTCGACGGGGAAGAAATTTGGCATCTTGGTCTCCGGTAGATAGGCGGTCGGCTGTTTAATCCACCCTTCCAACCAATCAACACTATTGACTTTACTGCCAATTTTGGCGAGCGATGGACCAACTTTGTCGAGGTCCGCTAACACCGAATATCCCTCAACAGCATGACAACCGTGACACCCGACATCCTCAAAGAGTGCCATCCCCTTCGAGAGTACCGGCGAATAATCTTGACGCTGCCCAGTTTCTGGATTGGGAGCATCTAACATCATCACACCATCATGGCAACGACGACAATTGGACTCCATGTAACCGTGCAATTCTTCTGAGGCTTTACCGGTATGTTCATCCAACCCCAAGACAGGCGTCAGCCAAAACTCTTTCTTATGATCTAAGGCGTGTGCGGCTATTTCAGTAAGCCCTTGTCCCTGCCCGCCGTGACAGGGGGTACATCCAAATCTCTCAACAGGGTGTTTGCCAAGCAGCACATCGCGGTGGGGATGCGTCCGAAGCACAGGATCATATCCGGTCTCATACGCAATTTCGACGATGTCAGCATAAATATCCGGATCGGTGAAGGTCAACTTACCGTCTCCGCTTAGCTCATAACTACCCTCTTCGGCATCTTCTTCATCAATAAGCACCGTTTCGTTGCCCGGTTTAACGTAGGGATGCTTTAATTGAAGTGTGAGGTTGCTTTCACCGTCCCCTTCAATCTCCTCAAACTGCTCTTGAGCAAATCCGTCGTATCCCGCTTTGTCCGAAGCGAAGTGACAGGTTGCACATCGGTCTGCTGTATAATCAAAATCCTCAATGTAGTATTGAACGACCGTGCGTGTCTTTGTGAAGGGGCTTTCTGCCAATGTGCCGATGAAAGTGCGCTTAATACCGCCAACGGAATGGAGCTTTTCCTCAAGCCTGTCAACCTCAGCGTATTTCGCGTTATCCGCTTTCGCAGCCTCAATTTTTGCCTGAAGTTCACTAACCTTCGCCGAAATCGTTGTATCCGCTGCATTATATTTCCGAACGAGGAGATATTCACCTAAGGCTGCCTCAACGTGCCCATTGGCATCGTAAAGTTCGGCGAGATCTTTATAAGCATCAGCAAGATTCCGCTCTGCCGCTAGCACGGCATCTGTCAGTTTTCCCTCAATTCGACTTTCAAACTCATCTAATTTCTTTTTCCATTTTTCCGCTTTCTCTTGTTCCCCGTGGTGCAGTGCATACTGATATTTATAGTTGATTGCATCCGATTCGCTCTGATCAAATTTACGATCCTGCAAGGCTTCTTCTAATTTGATCCGCAACGCCGCAATTGTATCTTTTAGCGTCTTCTCCTGTTTCGGGTCAAGGTCTTGAGGTGTTTCAATCTCAGGCAGATCTTGCTTCGCCTGTTCCAACTCAATTTTGGTTTTTTGATATTCGTATTCGTAAAATTGCCGCTGAATCTCCTTCCATGGTCGTCTGGTAATCGTCTCATTATAGAACCCCCACAACGTAACGAATCCCAACAAGCCGGAAAGGATAAAAAACAGTGCTGCGTAAGATTTTTCCTCAACCCGAATTTCTTTATTGTTCCTCACGATTCCTACTGACTCCTTACTGTTTGAATGGACGAATTATACATAATCCAATACACCCTAGATATTGAACCACGGAGAAACCCAAATGTACTTGATATTCAATGTCCACCGAAGAATCATCTTGATTGGCAAAGACATCATCGTTAAGAGCAGGAATGAAACCACAATGTATCGCACCAATCCTAACTCTTGAAGAAATTTGCTCGTTCCTCTTTTCAGAAAATAATAGATGGGACCTAAAGCAAAATATCCGACGACAATACACATCCCGAAGATACCGGCGGGCTGTTCATTGCGGATGCCAAATAGGTAAGAGAGGTTGACGTTGGTTAACGGCACAATTTTGTGCGGATCCCACTCTTTCCATGGTGCGAAAAAGTTCCAACCGGGTCCCCTCAGAAAGGTGCCGACGACCATCAACACAATCCATAACACGAAAAAGCCGAAACAGAAGGTTATAAGTGCAAACGGACGCTCTTTCAGGGTATAGTAGCCTTTTCCTTTGGGATTAATATCTATATAAGGGATGGCGATTAAACCGGCGATAATCAGCCCTGGCAAGACGACACCTGCAATCCACGGATCAAAGTAAACCAGCATTTCCTGTAGGGCGAGGAAATACCATGGGGCTTTAGATGGATTCGGGGTTACTGTTGGATCGCTTGGCTCTTCGAGGGGGGCGTCAATGGTGATAGACCATATCCCCAGAACGAGCATTGTAATGATTGCACAGAGGAACTCGTTGCGGCAAAGGTAGGGCCAGCAGTAGACTTTATCGTTAAGTGCTGCTTCTGCGGGTGTGCCGGCTAGGTCATTTCTGCGTCCTTGGCTGAATGCAAGCCAAGTGAAGAAAGGTAACAACAACACAATTGCTACAATCGGAACGTTATCCGGTTTCGTAACCAATAAAAGAAAATGCTCCATATATCACCTCACTGAAAATAGGTATTGGAATGAATTCAGTTCTACAAGGGTCCAGAAATACCGCCATCTTTGCGGACACGCCAGAAGTGTAGCGCCATCAACACGCTTGCCAAAAGCGGTACAGCAACGCAGTGTAGGATGTAAAATCGCAAGAGCGTTGAGGGTCCGACAATTGTCCCACCAAGGAGGGCAAATCGCACATCATTCGCTTGAGTGACAATATCCTGCGGGGCGAAGGGGCCTTCATGTCCTAAGACGGGTGTCGCTCGCGCCATGTTTGTTCCGACAGTGACCGCCCAGAATGCGAGCTGATCCCACGGTAGCAGGTAGCCAGTAAAGCTGAGGAAGAAGGTGACAAGCAGCAGGATGACGCCGACACCCCAGTTAAATTCACGGGGTTTTTTATAGGATCCTGTCAGGAAAACACGGAACATGTGGAGCATCACTGCGATGACCATGCCGTGTGCTGCCCAACGGTGCATATTACGCAGGAGCATCCCGAAGGGGATGTCAAATTCAAGATATTGTATATCGCGAAATGCGTACTCTGCGGTGGGACGATAATAGAACATCAATAACACACCAGTAACGGCGGTGACAAGAAACATCAGAAAGGTAATCCCGCCCATGCACCATGTAAATCGGAAGTTAATCGCGTGACGGGTAACGCGGGGAGGATGCAGGTGGAGCCAGACATTTTGGAGGACTTGGAGAGTATATCGTCTTCCTGTTTTCTCGTAGCCGTGGCGAAACATCGACTGCCAAATCTGGTTATTTGTAATTTTCTCTTTTAATCCATTACGTCTTTCATTCATAATAACGATCCAGCCTGCCTCGCGTTAACACAACCAAGGCGGTATAACTCCTTTCTTGCTCAATTTGATTTTATCGTTAAGAGCGCACCGATGGGGTAAAATTTAGTTGAATAGGGAATAACAGAGGGGGAACAAAGATTATTAATAATCTACTTTACTAAATCCTTAAAGAAGATCCCTCTTTCCCCCAATCGCCTCGCTCTTCAAGGAATTTTACGGACTTATCAATCAGCAGTTGTCCATCCTCCGCCAGCGTAATTTGCACGCGCTCAAGGGGTCGCGGCGCAGGACCCTCAAAGTGCATCCCCTCACGATCAAATCCACTTCCATGACAAGGACACTTAAATTTATTCTCAGATGCAAACCATCGCGGGGTACAACCGAGATGCGTGCAGATTGCTACCAACGCATAAAACTCACCATCCTCTTTCCGAACAATCCAGACGCCATACGGATTTTTTTTGAACTTCTCGCTAACCGTTCCGGGAGGATATTCGCCGGGGAATCCGGCTTTAAAGACTGAAGATGGTTCAAAAAGGACTCGCGGGTATAAAAATCGAATCAATCCGGGACCAAAGGCGAGTCCGGTAGCAGCGAGGAAATTTCCCCAACCGAGAAACTTAAAAAATGAACGTCGAGATAGCACCAACTTCACCTCAAATTTCAGAGTTTGTGGAATGTAAATAAAACGGTGTGTGAAAAGCAAAGGACACGACCCGAGTATTTTAATTAGAGTTCGTCGAATCGGCAGTCATTATAGCACGACACAAAACAGAGATCAAGGCATAAAATAGAGGGGTTCACGGATATCCGTGACTTCGTGACGTGAAACGTGATGCGTAAAACGTAATTTATAGTGAGGGGTGCTCATAATTATTTTCTGAATCAGGATGCTCCCCGATAAATCGTCCGTTCCGAGACCAGGGGGACAGGCAGGATTTAAGGATTTTCAGGATAGAAAGTGGAACGTGATAGGGGGCAGATGCATTTAGCCCCAGATGAAGATTAATTTATTAATTGGGTAATCTTCAAGCGATGTCCGGTGCGGTCCGATGAATCGAGACCAGGGTTGGAAGCCGCACCGCATCGGCGCAGTTGGAAACAGCGCCTACCAAACAGGAGACTGGACAGCGCAGTTAGAAACAGCGCCTACCAAATGGGAGAACGGGTTGAAACGGCGCAGTTGGAAACAGCGCCTACCAAACGGGAGACTGGACAGCGCAGCTAGAAACAGTGCCTAACAAGTCCCGATTTATCGAGGATTCTCGTCCCAATACATCGGGATTCCGCTGCCGTTCCTCCGTTCCGAGAGCAGGCGAGCATCCCGAGAGTCGGGACTCGCGGAACGAGCGGAACACGAATAGAAACCGAGTTTTTTCGGCAAAACTCGGTTTCTTTGCACTCAATCTTAACATGAGCACTAAACTTTACTATAGTTCATTGGTTCATTGCCCTAGTGAGTGCGTAGGTTGGGTTGAACGGCAACAATCAAAGATGTACACATTACAATTGGATTGGGAAGGACGAGTCTGGTTGGAAGATTAAAAATCGAGTGAAACCCAACGCTTGATAATCTATGGAATCGTCTCGTTTTCTCGTCACGGCGTAATGTGCTAATGAGCTCTTCTTGACTATAGCAAAATGCGAAAGTTGTAATATTCTGCGACAAACTGCCCGTATCCCGCGTCGTTACAGGCTTTCCGCTGATATTCTCCGATTTAATACCCATCTTGTCTGTCGCATTTTGCGACATTCAACCCACTCCCTATCACGCTACCTACACATCTGTATCCTTCCCCATATCCCTCAAAGCTAAGCTACCAAAGGGTTTCTCTGTCTCTATAGCGTTGAACCCCCTCCTTCAACCAAGCATTGGCACAGTTCTTGCCCACTTCAAGATATTTTTTGATTTTCTAGCTAGCTAGAAAATCAAATATGATAACTTATGGCAGCCGCCCTGCTATTGCAATTACAACCGATTGATTAGCGTCATGTGATAGATAAGGACGGGTCGGCTGCCGCCATTTTAAGGAGGAAGTTAAGATGCGTAAAGGATTGTTGGTTTTATGTTTGTTTTTGATGGTTAGCACGGCGGTGGGTCAGGTGGTGTCGATCCCGGATCCGAATCTCCGCGCTAAAATTGAGGAGACTTTAGGCAAGGGGTCAGGTGCGACCATCACTGCACAGGAGATGGCGACCTTGACCCAGCTTGGTGCACGTGATGCGAACATCAGCAATTTGACAGGGCTTGAATCTGCAACCAACCTGATATATCTGGATCTTAATTACAACAGTATCACGAACATCTCGGCGTTGTCGGGGTTGACCAAACTGGAATGGCTGAGTCTTGGGAGCAATAGTATCTCGGACATTTCAGTGTTGTCGGGGTTGACCTATCTGGAAACGCTGTATCTTGGTTACAACAAAATCTCGGACATCTCCGCGTTGTCGGGGTTGATCCATCTGGAAAAACTGTATCTTCGTAACAACAGTATCACGAACATCTCGGCGTTGTCGGGGTTGACCAATCTGGAATTGCTGAATCTTTCTGACAACCCTATCTCAAACATCTCAGTGTTGTCGGGGTTGACCAATCTGGAATCGCTGTCTCTTGGTAACAACAAAATCTCGGACATCTCAGTGTTGTCGGGGTTAACCCATCTGGAATATCTGTATCTTGCGTGGAACAGTATCACGAATATCTCGGCGTTGTCGGGGTTGACCAATCTGGAAAAACTGTATCTTGAGGGCAACAAAATCTCGGACATCTCAGTGTTGTCGGGGTTAACCCATCTGGAATATCTGTATCTTGCGTGGAACAGTATCACGAATATCTCGGCGTTGTCGGGGTTGACCAATCTGGAATCGCTGGGTCTTGAGGGCAACAATATCACGAATATCTCGGCGTTGTCGGGGTTGACCAAACTGGAAGTGTTGAACCTTCGTGACACCGGCGGCATCACGAACATATCAGTGTTGTCGGGCTTGACCAAACTGACATATCTGGCTCTTGGTGGGAACAGCATCACGGACATCTCCGCGTTGTCGGGGTTGACCAAACTGGAACAGCTGGGTCTTGAGGGCAACAATATCACGAATATCTCGGCGTTGTCGGGGTTGACCAAACTGGGAGAATGGCTGAATCTTTATAACAACAGCATATCAGACATATCACCCCTTGTTTCAAATATAGGATTGGGAAGAGGAGACACTGTTGATGTTCGGGAGAATCCGCTCAGTAGTGCCTCCCTCCAGACCCACATTCCCGCGCTTCAAGGCAGAGGGATTACGGTTGAGTTTACCCCAGACGATCACGGCAGTACCCGCAGCGGTGCGACCCAAATCAATGCCAACAGCACCACTGAAGGGGAGCTATCGAGGGGGGATCTGGATTATTTTCAGGTGACAATCAATGGTTCCGGCACGTTGACCGCTTATACGACGGGGGGTGTTGATACCGCAGGCTTCATAGAGGATAGCTCAGGTGCGATTCTCGATTCAGATGATGATTCCGGTGCGAACAATAACTTCCGAGTGTCTCGGTCGGTCAGTTCGGGCACGTATTACATCAGGGTGCAAGGCTACGAAGCTGATTACACCGGATCTTACACCCTGCATGTGTCCTCTACAGCAAGCGGTGGTCAGGCACCGAATCTCGTCGTTGAAGCGGAGGCTGAACCATCTACGGTTGATCCCGGACAGGAGTTTAGCCTGTATTCAATCCTCAGAAACAGCGGGACCGCGACCGCCGGTGCAACGACTGTCCGGTATTATAGATCCACCGATGCCAGCATCTCAACAGCAGATACGCAACTCGGCACCGGCAGCCGCTCCGCCCTCGCTGTCAATGGTACGATCCGCCGTCGCCTCACTGTCACTGCGCCGACAACCGCCGGCACCTACTATTACGGGGTTTGCGTCGATAGTGTCCCTAATGAGAGCGATACAACTGACAACTGCTCAACGACTGTCACCGTCACCGTTATCGTGCCCAGCGATGTCAATAACGACGGGACTGTCAATATCTCAGACTTGGTGTTCGTTGCTCTACGTTACGGGCAGACAGGACAGAACACCGCGGATGTCAACGGGGATGGAACGGTCGATATTGATGACCTCATTTTGGTTGCCGCGGCGATAGACGAAGCGTCCGCTGCGCCCGCTGTACGCGCACAGACACTGAATCTGCTCTCTGTGGACGAAGTTGAGGGATGGTTGACGGAAGCGGAGTTGTCGAATGATGGTTCTGCGGTCTACCTAAAAGGGGTTATGGTATTGGAACAACTGTTGGCGATGTTGACTCCGAAAGAAACCGCGTTGCTCCCAAACTACCCGAACCCGTTTAACCCAGAGACGTGGATACCGTTCCATCTTGCCCAGGACGCCGATGTGCGGCTGACTATCTATGACATTGAGGGCGAAGTGGTGCGTGAATTGGATCTGGGGCATCGCGTGGCGGGGTATTATACCGATAGGGCGAAAGCGGCGTATTGGGACGGTCGGAACGGATGGGGAGAGTCGGTCGCCAGTGGTGTGTATTTCTACCAGTTGCGGGTGTCTTCAGCCGGATCTATCGGGGTAGGTGACTACGCTGCGCTGCGGAAGATGGTGATTTTGAAATAGTATCAAATGACCGAGGGTAGGTCATAATTATTGTCAGAATCAGGATTTGCAGGATTAAAGGATTTTCAGGATAAGGAAATACCCATCAAAGTGGGAAGGAAATCCTTCTCCCGATAATCGAAATCATCGAATCGAGGCTAGCCCCGACTTGTCGAGGATCCCGATAAATCGGGAGAAGCCTCTCCCACTGTGGGTTTGGGCTGCGGAAATCCTTTTCCTGATGTACATCAGCATCGAAAACGATTTATGAGCACCCCTCAAATAACTGAGGGTAGGTCATAAATCCAATCAATATAACAAAGGAGACAAAACATGAAGCACTTAGTTGGTTTACTGGTTATCGGAATGGTTCTTTTGGTCGCTGTTACTTCGGTCACAGCAGACACCATACACTTGAAAAATGGAGTTGTTATCAATGGCACAATTGTCAAAGAAGTGCCGGGCGAATCAATAACAATAAGAACAGAACTAAGAACAGAACAAAGTATAACGCACACCTACATAATGTCGGAAATACTTGAGATAAATCGGACATCTGCATTTCAAACAGCGACAAAAAAAGACCCTATAGATGCGATCTATTTTAACAATGGCGTTAATATCAAGGGTGTAATTATTAAGGATGTCATAGGTGAATCGGTAACAGTAAGAACCGAGAGCGGCACAATATACACCTATGATAAGTCAGAGATTTCAAACATAACAAGAACATCTTCATTTCAAGAACTAAAAAACAAAAATCCTGAAGGCAGTTTTTTCCTCTCGCTTTTGATACCCGGCTTAGGACAGTTCTATAATGGAGATCACACGAAAGGGTGTCTACTTATGGGGGCGTGGGTAATAGGTTCTGTTTTGATGGTAGCCGGCACAGAGGCTGATATTCATACTCAGAGTGCTGATGAGATCTATGTACAAGGTTTTTCTATATGTCTTATGAGCTATGTCTATGCGATTGTCGATGCCCCCCTTACTGCGAATAAGATTAACAAACGCAACGAACAACGGGCCAACGAGCAACGGGCGAAGGAACAGTTGCTCATTAGTTTTAACGCTGCCCCCAGCGGTTTGGGCGCGATGCTATCGGTTCGGTTCTAAAGGGCATTGGAAGGTACTTTAATTTACTTATAGAAACGATTAAATTGGTTCTGCTTTTGCCGTTGCGCCCGCTGGTAAAAACCTCACGATATGGGAAGGGATAAAAGCCATAAGGTAGGGGCTAGACACTCCTAACAAGGAGGTAATATGAAGATTAAGCATGGATCAGCGTTCTTGTGTGTTGTTTTGATTATGATAGTTGGGTTGATTCTTGTCGGTTGTGGTAGTGATGAAGCACCGATGAATCGTCCGCCTGTGATTGATAGAATTGTGATTCCGTCGGAGGTGTATCAAGGCGCTGAAGTCGAGTTGCAAGTGCTTGCTTATGACGCAGACGGCGACACATTGACTTATGTGTGGGCAGTGGACGCAGGCAAACTGCGTTCAAAAGCGACAGATATTGAGCTGTGGGACGTGCCCAAAGATGCGGACTCGGCTAAAATTACGGTGCATGTCAACGATGGTATAAATCCGATAGTCAGCCATTCAATAAATGTTGAGGTTCGGGAAGTCATTCGGGAAGCAATTGATGATAACTCAATCGAAGTTGGAACACAGGGACGGTTTGCCTTTCATTCTGATAGGGACGGGAACGATGAAATCTACGTGATGGACGCTGATGGACGCAATCCGCAAAACCTCACCAACAGTCGCGCTGATGACTCGTCTCCTTCATGGTCTCCCGCTGGTGAACAGATTGCCTTTCATTCTGATAGGGACGGGAACGATGAAATCTACGTGATGGATGCTGATGGACGCAATCCGCAGAGACTCACAAATAGTCCCGCTGGTGACGCCTTTCCTTCATGGTCTCCCGATGGTGAACAGATTGCCTTTCATTCTGATAGGGGGGACGGGAATTGGGAAATCTTCGTGATGAATGCCGATCGACGCAATCCGCAGAGACTCACAAATAGTCCCGCTGGTGACGCCTTTCCTTCATGGTCTCCCGATGGTGAACAGATTGCCTTTGTATCTGATAGGGACGGGAATTGGGAAATCTTCGTGATGGATGCTGATGGAGGCAATCCGAAAAGACTCATCAACAATCCCGCTGATGACTGGTCTCCTTCATGGTCTCCCGATGGTGAACAGATTGCCTTTCATTCTTATAGGGATGCGGATAGGGATAATCGTTATAACTCTGAAATCTACGTGATGAACGCCGATGGGAGCAATCCGAAAAGACTCACCAACAATCCCGAAGATGACTGGCATCCTGCATGGTCTCCCGATGGCAGATGGATTGCCTTTATGTCTTATAGGAACGGCAACTGGGACATCTACGTGATGGACGCCGATGGGAGCAATCAGAAAAACATCACAAATAATCCCGCTGTTGACGGGACTCCTGCATGGTCTCCCGAATGACACCGAAACATAGCTATCAAAGGTAGGCGCACCTCCCCACGCCTCCCTCGTGGTCAAACTTCAAGAGATGGGGAAATGAAAATATCCAAAAAGGAGTAAGATTAAATGAAACGTTTGATGTTTGTCGTGTGTTTATTGACTTTTGTTGTTGCTTCTTACGTTTCTGCACAGCAAATTTTTGTTTATGAAGATGTTGTTTACCTCAAAGATGGCTCTGTTGTTCAAGGTATTATTATTGAACATAACATTGGTGAGTCTCTGAAGATACAAACGCAGGGTGGTAGTGTTGCCATTCTAAAGGCGGCTGATGTCCTAAACAGAACTAAATTGCCAGTTATGATTTACAAGGAAAAGAATCCAAGCCTTGCTTTCGCTTTCTCATGCCTCGTTCCCGGTGGTGGACAAGCCTATAATGGGCAAGGTTATCACGCAGGGCTACACTGGGTAGTGACAATAGTTTGTGTAGCTTTAGTTATTGATGGGTATAGAATGAAAAAAGAATATGAGAATATGCGTGACGGTAATCTCCGATTTGATGATCTTAGTAGCAGTAATAAAATCCAAGCTGGTGGTCTTATCGGATTAGGCAATTGGATTGTTTCTATGATTGCTGCGCCAATCTCTGCCCACTACATCAACAAACGCAACCGAGAAAATCAAGAAATATCGCGAATAAGGGACCATCTTTTGCTTGAACCGCACCTCTCACATCACGGGCAAGGGGCGGTGTTGTCTCTGCGGTTCTAACCTAAAAAAGATCCCATAAGCCCGTAGGTTGGGTTGAACGGGGAATCGTCAATCCTTACCTATATAAACCGGTGTTCGGATTGTCAACGAGAGGAAGGGGGTGATAGCAAGGGAAACCCAACTCCTCACTCCAACGGGTAGCAAGCGTTGGGTTTCACTCACTGGAGGAGGTGTGAATCAGGAGAAACGCCTGGCTAACGGGTGGAGGGGTAATAGATTGGGGAGGAGGTGCTCAACTCAACCTATGGTCAACTATCGGGGCGGGTGATTATTTACAGATGCGACGGTTGGTGATTTTGAAATGACAACACACAACAGAAACATAAAATGAGGCATAGGAGGAAATTAAGATGCGTAAAGGATTGTTGGTTTTATGTTTGTTTTTGATTGTTAGCACGGCGGTGGGTCAGGTGGCGTCGATCCCGGATCCGAATCTCCGCACTGCAATTGAGCAGCAACTGCACAAGGCGGCTGGGGCGACAATCACCGTGGCGGATATGAAACGGTTGACCGTGCTTTACGGATCTAACATCAGCGATTTGACCGGGCTACAACACGCAACGAACCTGACGGAGGCATATCTTGGCAATACATCGAAGGCATTTCGCAGTGGGATATCGGACCTCAAGCCGTTGGCGGGATTAAAAAAATTGACAACGCTGTCTCTTGTGTTTGCCTCGATATCGAATATCACACCGTTGGCGGGATTAACTAACCTGACAGATCTGCGTCTTAGTAAAAACAGGATATCGAATATCACACCGTTGGCGGGATTAACTAACCTGACAGATCTGGGGCTTAGTGAAAACAGGATATCGAATATCACACCGTTGGATCGCCTAACCAACCTGACAAGGCTGGGTCTTAAGAACAACACAATATCAGATCTCTCGCCCCTTTTGGCAAACACGGGGCTGGGGAGAGGAGACTGGGTTAATGTCAGGTGGAACCCTCTGAACCCCCAATCCAGCTATACGCATATTCCCGCGCTCCTACGCAGAGGCGTTATCGTTAACTTTACGGTGAACATCCCCGACCGCAACCTCCGCGTTGCAATTTTACGCGAGCTGGACAAATCGTCGGGCTCTTCTATCAGCTCTGAGGAGATAGTAACCTTGAGCGAACTTTCTCGGTGGGGAGCCAACATCAGGGATTTGACCGGTCTTCAATACGCAACCAACCTGACAAAGCTGAGTCTTCGTCGCAACTCGGTATCGGACCTATCGCCATTGGCAGACTTAACCAACCTAAAACAGCTGTTTCTTGAGAACAACTCTATATCGGATATTAAGCCGTTGGCGGGATTAACTAAACTAACATCTCTGAATCTTAGTGAAAACAGGATATCGGATATTAAGCCGTTGGCGGGATTACTAAACCTGACAGATCTGAATCTAAGCAACACTGCCATATCGGATATTAAGCCGTTGGATCGCCTAACCAACCTAAGAGGGCTGTGGCTTGGTGGCAATTCTATATCGGATATTAAGCCGTTGGCGGGATTACTAAACCTGACAGATCTGAATCTAAGCAACACTGCCATATCGGATATCAAGCCCCTTATAGATAACACGGGGCTAGGGAGGAGAGACAGGGTTAATATCAGGGAAAACCCCCTGAACATCCAATCCCACGAGACGCACATTCCCACCCTACAAAGCAGAGGCCTTACCGTTGAATTTGACCCGCCACGCCCGGTGTATTTCCCTGATCCGCCCCTCCGCGCTGCGGTGGAGTCGGCTTTGGGTAAGGCAGCCGGTGCCGAAATCACCATTGTTGATATGGCGAAGTTGACCCGGCTAGTCGCGCCAAATGCGAACATCAGCTATTTGGGTGGGTTGAAAGATGCAATAAATTTGAGGTTTTTGTCTCTTGGTCGCGGCACGGTCTCTGATCTTTCGCCTTTAGCAAACTTGACAAAATTGCAGGATCTGTTTATTTCCTACAACAATATCTCGGATGTATCGCCACTATCAGGCTTGACACAGTTGCGTCGGTTGATACTCGGTGGCACCCCTATTGCGGATTTATCACCGCTCACAGGATTAACACAGTTGACAACGCTAAAACTTTGGAGCAGTTCCCTTACGGATATATCATTCCTAGTGGGATTAACTCAAATTAGTAGCCTTGAGCTTAGTGGTAATGCTATCTCAGATGTGGCACCTCTCGCAAACTTTACAAAACTAACTTGGCTGAGTCTTAGGAACAACCGTATAACAGATCTCTCCCCTCTCGTTTCAAATACGGGATTGGGGAGTGGAGACAGGGTTGATGTCAAGAAAAACCCCCTGAGCGACCAATCCCACCACACGCATATCCCCGCCCTCCAACGCAGAGGCGTTATTGTTGAGTTTGACCCATTACCGCCGGTGTATATCCCTGACCCGAATCTCCGTGCGAAAATTAGGCAGGCACTGGGCAAGGGGACTAGTGCGACAATCACCGAGGCGGATATGGCGAAGTTGACTCAGCTTGGCGTTCAAGGTCTCAACATCAGGAATTTGAGCGGGCTCGAACGCGCAACGAACCTGACGGATCTGTATCTTGGGACCAATGCCATATCGGACCTCATGCCACTGGAGGACTTAACCAATCTGACAACGCTGACGCTTACTAACAACAGCATATCGAATCTATCCCCATTGTCGGGCTTAACCAATCTGACATCGCTGTGGCTTAATGGCAACTCTATATCGAACATTAAGCCGCTGGAGAACTTAACCAACCTGATAGAGTTGAAGCTGGGGGGCAACGCCATATCGAATCTATCGCCCCTTGCACGCTTAACCAATCTGAAAGAGCTGCGTCTTTACAACAACTCGGTATCGGACCTCAAGCCGTTAGTTGACAATACGGGATTGGGGAGTGGAGATTTTGTTGATGTCAGGCAGAATCCCCTCAGCCTTCAGTCCTACCAGACGCACATTCCCGCGCTTCAACGCAGAGGCGTTACTGTTCAGTTTGATCCCCCGCGCCCTGTAAATATCCCCGACCGAAACCTCCGCGCTGTAATAGCGAACAGGCTCGGCAAAAGTGCAGGAGCCACTATCACCACGGTGGATATGCTGGAGTTGACCCGGCTAGACGCCCAAAACGCGAACATCAGCGATTTGACGGGACTTGAAGCTGCAATCAATCTGCAACACTTGAATCTTGGTGGTGCGTTTGTGGCGGGCACGGGCTATGTCAACAGCAACTCGGTATCAGATCTCTCGCCGTTGGCGGAGTTGACCCAGTTGACAACGTTGGATCTTCACAAAAACAGCATCGTGAGCATCTCTGCGTTGTCAAGATTAACGAACCTGACCGATCTGTATCTTAACGACAACCGGATAACGAACATCTCTTCACTTTCAGATTTGATTCAGCTGAAAAACCTCGGACTTGAGCACAACACCATAACGAACATATCGGCTTTGGCAAGACTCACCCGTCTGGAATGGCTGCTCCTAAAGGACAACCGGATAAAGAACATTTCAGCGGTATCCGGGTTGAGGAATCTGATATTCCTTGATATGGATCAGAATCTCGTAACGGATCTGTCTCCTTTGGTTTCCAATACGGGCTTAGGGCGTGGCAATGAGGTGACTGTGAGAGGGAATCCGCTGAGTAGGGCTTCACACAACACGCACATTCCCACGCTACAAAGCAGGGGGGTTGTGGTCCGGGTTGACCCGGCGGTGATCATCTCCGACCCGAACCTCCGCGCCGCGATAGAGAACGCGCTCGGCAAGGCGGCGGGTGCGACAATCATGCCGACCGATATGGCGGGGTTGACTGAACTTATCGTCCGTGATGCGAACATCAGCGATTTGACGGGACTTGAAGCGGCAACCCATCTGATACGGTTGAATCTTCGGGACAACCGTATCTCGAACCTCTCGCCGCTATCCGGTTTGACCCATCTGACAACATTGAATCTTCGGGGCAACGCTGTATCGTACCTCTTGCCGCTCTCCGGTTTGACGGGTCTGACATGGCTGGGGCTGCGGGACAACCAGATCACGGATCTGTCTTCGTTGGTATCCAATACAGGGTTTGGACCGGGCGACACGATTGATGTGAGAGGCAACGCCCTGAGCGCGACCTCGCTCAACACCCATATCCCCGTCCTACAAGGCAGGGGGGTTGTGGTCCGGTTTGGCGATGCTGCTGCGCCCTCGATCGTCAGGGATACGACACCTGTTTTGGAGGTAAGCGGTCTGATTGTTGACCCAACGATGGGCTTAAACACGGGACGTTTCCGTGTGATCGTCAAGAACCTGTCAACGGACGGGGTTATTTCCGCTGTAACCGCTCCCGATGCAGCGGCGTATCGGCTGACCTTTGTTGACACCGAGACGGGACGTGCTGCTGGGGTTGGGGATATTCTTGAAATCTCTGCCCGCGCTCCTGACCCGTTGATAGGGGTTGAGCCGTTGCGGTATACCGTCACCGCTGAAGATGTCTTGTGGGGTCACATTCAGCTGGAAGGGCTTGTCGTTTATGAGATACCCGCCGAGACCGAACTGCTTGCAAACTATCCGAACCCGTTCAATCCAGAGACGTGGATACCGTATCGGTTGGCAGAAGACGCTGATGTGAGCTTGACCATCTATGACCAAAACGGTCAGATTGTCCGCACCCTTGATGTGGGGTTTAGGCGGGCTGCGGTCTATGAGCGTCAAGACAAGGCAATCTATTGGGACGGTAGAAACAATCTCGGTGAAGCGGTCGCAAGCGGTGTGTATTTCTATCACCTATCTGCTGGTGATTATTCTGCGACGCGGAAGATGCTCATCGTCAAGTAGGCCGTAGGTTGGGTTGAATGAGACCAACGAAAAATCCCAAATATTGGAATGGGGAGTTCGGGGGGAAATACCGAGCGAAACCCAACGATTGATAATCACCGTATCGGTTGAAAAGCAAGAGAGTCTTTTGTAACACGATCTGTTAGATTGTGATCTGAGTACGCAAACTATGGTAGATTTTAGAATTACTTAGACACTCCCAATGCACAGCCAACCCCCTAAATCCCCCTTATCAGGGGGACTTTGGCAACTTCTCGAAGGTCGGAGTTATTGTTTATTTATTTTTCTAATTCACCATAAATGAAGTTTCAGAAAATAATTCGGTAATTTTATATTTCCCCCAGGCCCGGTAGGTGCGGGGGTTGAAACGGCGCAGTTGGAAACAGCGCCTACCAAATGGGAGAACGGGTGGAAACGGCGCAGTTAGAAACAGCGCCTACCAAATGGGAGAACGGTAGGTGCGGTTTGCAACCGCACCGGGCATCGCTCGGAGATTACCCATTCGCACAACAACATCGTTGAAAAGACCACCTATAATTTGCCTTGGATAGCGATTCGGTTTTAACCGTTCAACCCAACCTACGATACTTTTTAGATGTGTCAAACTTTTATGCTTGATAGCAATTTACTTTCAAAAAAGGAGCTTTTAACATGAAACTAATTTTGACGTTATTTGTTGTTTTCACCCTGCTTTTACCGACCGCCTTCGCCCAAGATTACACACAATGGGGGTTACCCGAAGGAGCCAAAGCGCGCCTCGGTAAAGGGGACATAAATGAGATAAAGTATTCTCCCGATGGCACACGGCTTGCGGTGGCGGGTAGCATCGGTATTTGGCTCTACGATACAGCGACCTATCAAGAAGTAGCCCTGCTCACCGGACATACGGCTTCGGTCTCAAGCGTGGCGTTCAGTCCGGACGGAAACACTATCGCCAGTGGGAGTTGGGACGGTACGGTGCGGCTGTGGAATGTGAACACAGGCAACAACACACGCACACTCAAAGGACATACGGGTTTGGTCGAAGGCGTGGCGTTCAGTCCGGACGGAAACACTATCGCCAGTGGGAGTTCGGGCGGCACGGTGCGGCTGTGGAATGTGAACACAGGCAACAACACACGCACAATCAAAGGACATACGGGTTTGGTCGAAGGCGTGGCGTTCAGTCCAGACGGAAACACTATCGCTAGTGGGGGTTGGGACGGTACGGTGAGGCTGTGGAATGTGAACACAGGCAACAACACACGCACACTCCGAGGACATAGGAGTTTGGTCTCAAGCGTGGCGTTCAGTCCAGACGGAAACACTATCGCTAGTGGGGGTTGGGACGGTACGGTGAGGCTGTGGAATGTGAACACAGGCAACACCATACGCACTCTCACCGGACATACGGGTTTCGTCTATAGCGTGGCGTTCAGTCCGGACGGAAACACTATCGCTAGTGGGAGTTCGGGCGGTACGGTGAGGCTGTGGAATGTGAACACAGGCAACAACATACGCACGCTCAAAGGACATACGCGTGATGTCAATAGCGCGGCGTTCAGTCCGGACGGAAACACTATCGCCAGTGGGGGTTGGGACGGTACGGTGCGATTGTGGAATGTGAACACAGGTAACACCATACGCACACTCACCGGACATACGGACGAGGTCAATAGCGTGGCGTTCAGTCCAGACGGAAACACTATCGCTAGTGGGAGTGATGACGATACGGTGCGATTGTGGAATGTGAACACGGGCAACACCATACGCACACTCAAAGGACATACGGACGAGGTCAGAAGTGTGGCGTTCAGTCCGGACGGAAACACTATCGCTAGTGGGAGTTGGGACGATACGGTGCGGCTGTGGAATGTGAACACGGGCAACACCATACGCACACTCAAAGGACATACGGCTTCGGTCTCAAGCGTGGCGTTCAGTCCAGACGGAAACACTATCGCCAGTGGGAGTTGGGACGATACGGTGCGGCTGTGGAATGTGAACACAGGCAACACCATACGCACACTACACACACTCCCCAGAGATAAGAGTTGGATCACTAGCGTGGCGTTCAGTCCGGACGGAAACACAATCGCTAGTGGGAGTGCGGGTTTTGACGATACGGTGAGGCTTTCGGGTTTTGACGATACGGTGCGACTGTGGAATGTGAATACGGGTAACACCATACGTACACTCACCGGACATACGGGTTCGGTCACTAGCGTGGCGTTCAGTCCAGACGGAAACACTATCGCCAGTGCGAGTTTTGACGATACGGTGCGGCTGTGGAATGTAAACACAGGCAACATCATACGCACACTCACCGGACATACGTCTCATGTCAATAGCGTGGCGTTCAGTCCAGACGGAAACACTATCGCCAGTGGGAGTCGGGATGGCACAGTGCTCCTGTGGGAATTGACACCGGCCCGCTCCAACGCCGCCTCTGATGTCAACCGTGATGGCGTGGTGAACGTAATCGACTTAGCACTCGTTGCCTTGCAGTTTGGACAGACGGGACGGATTGATGCCGATGTCAATGGGGATGGTGTTGTAGACATTGATGACCTAATTGAGGTTGCCAGCGTCATCGGTAATACAGGTCAAGCCCCGCAAGCAGAACCGCTCGCACTCGCAACGATTACTCCCGCTGAGGTGCAAAGTTGGATTGCCCAAGCAGAGGCGTTAAACCGCACCGATACCATGACACAACGGGGCATTCGCTTCCTCAAAGAACTCCTCTCTGCGTTGACTCCGACCACGACAACTCTACTCCCTAATTACCCGAACCCGTTTAACCCGGAGACGTGGATACCGTATCACCTCGCCCACGTTGCGGATGTACAGATTGCCATCTACAATACGAAAGGTGTGTTGGTGCGGCAGTTGGATTTGGGACATCAACTTGCGGGTTACTACACGGATAGGACAAAGGCAGCGTATTGGGACGGCAGAAACGATTTCGGTGAGGCTGTGACAAGTGGTGTCTATTTCTATCATCTTCATGCGGGCGAGTATTCTCAGACGCGGAAGATGCTCATCGTCAAGTAGCCCGTAGGTTGGGTTGAACGAGACCGACGAAAAAGCCCAAACATCAGAATGGGGAGTTCAAGGGGCAAGACCGAGCGAAACCCAACGATTGATAATCATCGTGTCGGTTGAAAAGCAAGATAGTCTTTTGTAACACGATCTGTTAGATTGTGATCCGAAAACGCAAAATAAATGAGGTTTCAGAAAATAATTCGGTAATTCTATATTTCCCCCAGGACCGGTAGGTGCGGGGGTTGAAACAGCGCCTACCAAATGGGAGAACGGTAGGGGCGGTTGAAAACCGCACCGGGCACCCATTCGCACAACAACATCGCTGGAAAGACCACCTATAATTTGCCTTGGATAGCGATTCGGTTGTAACCGTTCTACCCAACCTACGATTTATGGATTACGCATCAGGTTTCAGGCATTCACCTTGACGTGCGTCCCTTCCATCTGCTCCACAACGTGCTGAATCATATCCTCAACTGTCTTGAACGGATGGTCTGGATATTGTTCCAAACTAAAGTTCATGTCATTTGCGCCAAAGACAAACATGTCAATACCCGGTTTGCCGAGGTGTCGTGCATTGGTTACAGCATCGATCGACTCCAGTTGTATGGCGAGGATGCCGTTGTTGTTCCACCATTCGGCATACTCCAGTCGTTCCATCTCCGGTTTGAAGCCGTACCCTGAACTAGGTCCCCAACTCCTTTTTCCGATTGGCGGATAGTAGAAGGCGTTTATCGCCTCATCGACGGTTTCCTCGTCCTCAACCTGTGGCACCACAATGGAAAACGGGCCGAGGTCTAGGTAGTTGCCGATAAGGTACGCTTGCCGCGTGTTTTTGATGCGAAATTGGGTAGGCACGCCCAACTCCGTTGCCATCGCGCAGAATGAGACGAGTCGATCTTCATTGAACGCTGCGTGCTGGCTGTCAATAGAAACTAAATCGTAGGAATCTTGACTGAGGAGGGCTTCAAGTTCGCCCCTCGACGCATCTATGGAAGATCCTGCAACTTTGAGACTTTCCCCTCGGTGTAGACGTTGTTTCAATGATTCTGACATTTTTGGTTGCCTCCTTGATGTTGTTGGTAAGTTATCTGCCTTGTTATCATAATGAAAACTCTGCTATACACATAGCACTCCTCATGAAGATTAATTTATTAATTGGGTAATTTCCGAGCGATGTACGGTGCGGTTTCAAACCGCACCTACCGGGTCTGGGGGAAATATAGAATTACCCGTTTAATTTCTTAAAACTCCTCTGGAGTGCAGGGATTCGATATGCCCCCTTCTATAGACATATCGCTCCTCTGGAGCGAAAAACGCTCCTGTCGCCGCGCTGGGGCTAAGAGTCGGGCAAGATGCCCGACCTACGGGGATTGGTTGCAACCTGTAGGTCAAGATTCATATCTCGACACAGCATGTCGATTTTGGAAAATCGACCTACAGAACCTAGCAATATGGGTTATGCCAATTCTTTATTGAGATGTCTGCTCCTCGGTTGGTGGGGATAATGCTTCGTCTTTTCCCTTTATCCGTACCGTGCTCATTACATCCCCCTTGCGCAGCTGATCGACCACATCCATGCCGGCAATGACTTTTCCAAAGGTTGTATATTGACCGTTGAGGCTAAAATAGCGAGAGGGCTTTGCGTCCAAGCAGATGTAGAATTGGCTGCCTGCGGAGTCCGGATCATTAGCCCGTGCCATAGCAACGACTCCTTTTCTGTGTCGAGGCATCTTCGCACGGAGTTTCGGATTTTGAAACTCACCCGGAATTGTCCACCCTGGACCACCGCTACCGCTACCCTCCGGATCCCCGCCCTGAATCACAAAGTTCTCCACATACCGATGAAAGGTGAGACCATTGTAAAATTCCATTTCAATTAGCTTGATGAAGTTGGCAACAGTTTTCGGGGCGACATCAGGGTAAATTTCCATTTCGACCGTGCCTTTGTCGGTTTCGAGCACCACAACAGGATGGATAATCCTCAATCGTGCAAGGATTGCCCGGTGATCCGATAGCTCGCTGACATCAATAATTTCACATCGCTTTGTCTTCTCAACGTTGCGAAATTCATTCCGGAGGCTCGGACTGATGAGGATGTGATCGAGCAGATTTTTCTGACCTTCGTGGATGTATGTATACCGATCTTCGACCTCAACCACATTGGCGGTCTGGAGGAAATCCCCCCAAATATCATCGAACCCACGGAGCCGGTTAATTACCGGCGTCCCCGGTGTGTCGTTCATGTCTCCCATGACAATGACATTCTTATCTTCCATCATCGCTTTGACGGCCTGCCGACGCAGGACGGTGGCTTGTGCAAGCCGCTTGGCGTCCCTTGGGTTACGTCGAGAAATGAGGTGAGTGATTAGGACATAGAACGGTTGGTTGTCAATCTTTAATTCGACACCCAGAATCTTCGAGGGGTTCACATCGTGTTCTTGGTCATCCACGAAGTAAATCTCACGCTCATCAGGAAAAGTCGTCGCGCTCCCTGGCACAACCCGAAATTTCGTGAGAATGGCGACATCTTGACCGGTATAGGTATCTCTACCCTCGTCAAAGGCGATTTGCCAGTCGTCGGGATTTGCGAGGTAATATTTGACTTTTTCCAAGACGGCGCGGTTCTCAACCTCAACGAGACCGACGATATCCGCTTCGTGCGTATCAATGAGTTCAGCGATGGCTTTGGCTTTTGCTTCATACTCCTCCGCGGTTGGTACAGGCACCGATTGACCGACAACCTGCCCATGCGGTTCCTTATTATCGAAAAAGAACTCAGTGTTCAGTAAGAAAATATCAATTTCAACGTCCCCAACCGCTGGGCCAAGCGAGCACAACATCAAGCAAATTACTGCAAAAATTGTAGAAACGGGTTTATAAGGCATATCATTTCCTTCCATCAAAACACGCATCACCTTCAGCATTTTATTCAGGACTTACGCAAATTTAGCACGCAGAGGTAGATTTTTGATTTTTAACCCCCTAAATCCCCCTTATCAGCTTACTATTACCCATAAGTCTAGGGGTGGTTTTTTCATCAGTGTTAATGTTAATGGTTATGGTTGGTTCATGTGTTGTGTAACAGGGTAAATGCGTCAGAAATATCATTCAACCGCTGCCACCCTCGCCAGATGACAGTCACGCCCGGTACGCCGTCAGATTTTCGTGCTAAAAAGCCACCGAGTTTTGCAATCCAAACGGTGACTTGAGCGACGGTGGGTAATTTGTTTGGCAAAGCGGTTGTCTTATGAGTTATACAATAAAGTGCTTTCCATTCATCATCAGTCAACACAGAGGTGCATTCAGCGTCAGGCGCATGACGATTGTACATCGTCAACCAGTAAAGCCGCCATGCAATGACACTCATGAGGGCAATATATCGTAAGAGCCGGTCTTTGGTTTGCAATCGGCAGTGTTCGACTTTGACGCCGGATTTGAGCACCTTGAAATAGACTTCAATTTGCCACCTCAGACTGTACCATCGTATCCGTTGGCTGGCTTGGTCAAAATCATTGACGTTGACATTAGTAATTAACAGCCATTCCAGCGGGGGTGCCTTCACCGGTGGATTGACTTCCGTCACCCAGATGACACTCACGTCAACCGGGGGTAGGTCTTGTGGGGGTAATGCCGGGTGTCGATAAGGGGGAAGCAGTGTTGTTGTTGTAAAATGAATGCTGACCGTGGCTTGTCGGGCGGGTTGATTGCCCCGAGCGGGAATCTTGACGAGTTGTTCACCGGCAGCGGGTTGACTTTGAACTAAAGCCCGGAGTTGACCGGTTTCATCATCAACCTTTCGATTGTGAGCCGCTCGGATAACGAAAGGCGTGTCTTTGGCTTGGATAAAAAACTCATAAATATCGGCTTCACGGTCACAGATGGAAATCACCTCCACGCCATCTGGGGTGTGAACTTGGGTTTGATTTAACGCCTCAATCCATTTGTAACTCTCTTTTTCCGTCAGCGGCGTATTGGCTTTGCGACGGTTTCGCTTGGGAGCGTCCCGAACCCAAACGGCATCGGTCAGACACCCCAACGGCAGTCCCGATGCCGTTACCACTAAAGTGGTGTGTTTGACAAACCCATAGATGTGCTGAGATTTGGTGCCAATCGGTCCTAACCCTTCAGTCAATGGGTGATGCGTGTAATCGAGATAGGTGGTATCCTGTATCGCAAATACACGCTCGTGGTCACTCAACCGTTCAACTGTTCGTTGAAAGTGAGGGGATAGGATTTTCTCCGCTGTCACCTGCTCATTATCAAATAAACGATACGCCGCTTTGGTCGCTGACCAATCCTCACAAGCAGCATGAATAGCCGATTGCGGGGAGGTTGACAATGCCGAGGCGACAGTAATCAGCCGCTGAGTGAGACGTTTATCGCCTAAATCAAGCATCTCAAACTCCTGTTGACTCCAACAGGGAGTTAACTCACTATTTGCAGTAGGCATCAGGGACTCCTATTGAGTTGGGGGGAATCAGTATAGTCCTTTACCAATGCCATTAAATGTATCATATCGACTTTTGCCTATCAACCAAATACCAATACCCTTTTGGAAAGTTTACCATCTTCTACTTGTGGGTAATAGTAAGCTGATAAGGGGGACTTACGCATTTCAGCACAGTTGGAGCGGGGCAAGATGCCCCGCCTACAATTGGCTGCGTAAGTCCTATTATTCTTCGACTGTTTCCCAATCGAGGTTGCTGTCGTTCCACTCAAATACGTCGAGCGATCCAAATTTCAGGTTAATAGTCAAGCTTCTGGGGGTCGGCGAACTGTCAAAGCGGTTGAAGTCGCGGATGACCACATAGGTATGCTGGCCACTCGAAATCTCTGCACAAGCACCGATAAAATCGTCGAGATTCCTAATCGCTCGTCCATTAATTTCCTGAATGACCACTTTTGAGTTACCGCTGCGTTCGCGGATGCCCACACGGGCAAAGCTACTCCCGGCATCTGCATGCGGGAGGTACACTCCATCCGCCTCAAAGTAAAGCAGATGTCGTAGCTGCGGCGTTATGTCGTGGAAAACCGATCCCGCGAATCGGACGAACCGGCGAACTTTCTTTAACTCAATATCTTCTACTAAGACTTCAACTGTCACAGCCTTTCCATTGCGAAAAATATCCAAGGTTACACTATCCCCGGCATTTTCGTTGAGGATTGCATCAAAAGTATACAGGTCATCACGAATTAACTTTCCATTAATCCTGTAGATAATATCGGAAGCGAGCAGGCTTGCTGCGCCTGTCGTTTTGGGAATAATCGACTCAATTTGAATGACCTTCGGCGTTCCCGAATCTGAAGGACCAATCTCTGCGCGGGATGCTTCGGGTAGCCCAAAATGCTTAATCGCCTCTCCAATCGAAATTAACTCCAAATCCACGCCGATCTCTCCACGTTGGATTGTTTCCCCGCTCTGGATCTGTTTGAGTGCATCGATTACATAATTGATTGGCAGTTCAAAGCTAGAGGTGTCGGTTCCGCGCGCATGGATGCCGATGACGTCGCCTTTTGTGTTCCACACCGGACTGCCGCTTGAGCCGCCTGTGCGATCAAACGTTGTATGGATGTAGCTAGAATGCCGATCACCTTTGTTCACGTTGAGATTAGCAACCTTGCCATCCTTGATGGAATACTCCTCCTTTTCATTATTACCGATTAGAAGCAGCTCATCTCCCAGCGCGAGATCGTGCCATGAACCGAGCTGCACGGCTTGAAGCTCAAACAGCACTTCCTTCGGATCGATTTTATAAAAGCCGAAGTCGTGCGTCGGATCATAGTATAGCACCTGTGCCTCTGTAAAGCTACCATCGTAGAAGTTGATCTTAACATAAGACGGGCTGCTGCCGGTGACATGCCGATTGGTCGCGATAATCCCTTGCGCTGCATCAACGATGAAGCCAGTGGCAAAACTAGTCCCTTTCGCCTCTGTTTCAAACACAACCTCCGAGGAAGTTTCGACATTCACAACCATCGGTTTGAAAGCGGCAATCTGGTCTGTCCAATCGTGCTGTGCGGCACTTTCTAAGATGATGCCTCCGCCTCCCAAACCAACTATCAGAAGCCAGACAATGATCTTTCTCTTAATTTTGTGTCCCAGCCTCAAAAACATTATTATTCCTCCATATATTAGATATTTGTCGTCCTGTTGGGGATTTGGGGTATTAGTGTTGGGCATACTTTGCTTACACATTGCACTCCTCATGAAGATTAATTTATTAATTGGGTAATTTCCGAGCGATGACCGGTGCGGTTGAAAACCGCACCTACCGGGTCTGGGGGAAATATAGAATTACCCGTTTAATTTCTTAAAACTCATCTGGAGCGAAAGGAATGAGGGCAACCACAAGGTTTGCTTTTACACACACTTTAATGCAGTATCAATTATCCAAGTTTCTCCCGTACGACATGCGCTCCTTCGTTGATTGCATCAAAGAAATTTCGGACCTCGACGCAGTCTCCTACCTCGTAAACCTCACACCCCAGATCGGCGGCTTCAATATCCCGCTTGAGCCCCCTGCGTGGCGTATAGCCGCGACTGATTATCAGCGTGTCAACGGGATGGAATTCCTCTGCGCCGTTGTCCGTGGTCAGTACAACACCTGTCTCATCAACCTGCTTCAGTTCACGGCTTGCCAATATTTTCGTCCCTGACTCCCGAACACCTTTTCTAAGCACCGCTAAGTTTGTGCCGTGTTCCTTTAATTTAATTACATCTTCCTCACTTCGGCGGGAAACTAGAACGACATCGCGCCCCTGCTGTGCGGCAAACCACGCAACCTCATATCCGACAAGCCCCGCACCGAGCACCATGACCCGGTCGCCGACCTTCAGCTCGTCCCAGCGGACTATCGCGTCAATTCCGGTGATAACGTTGTCTCCATCAATTCCGGGGATATTTGGAATAATTGCCTCGCCACCTGTCGCAAGAATAACTACATCGGGATTGTCGGCTCGTAGTGTATCTAGCGTTACGGTCGTGCCCGTCCGAACGTCCAAGCCTACCTTCTGAACTTCGGTGATATAGTAGTGGAGCAAGCGTTTAATATCCCACTTGAACTCGGGGATTGACGCCGAAATCATCTCTCCGCCGATCACATCCCGTTTTTCGTATACGACAACATCGTGCCCCATCTCCTTGGCACGCAAACCTGCCTCTAGCCCGCCGGGACCCGCTCCGACGACGACCACCTTTTTGGGCGAATCCGTTTTATTGAACCCGATCAGCGTTTCTCTGCCCACGATGGGATTCGTCGTACACTGTACGCCGCCGCGATCCATGACCACGAAGGTATGGCAAAAATTACATCGAATACACGGAATAATGTTTTCCCCCGCATGTGCTTTCTTTGCCCAGTGCGGATCGGCAATCAGCGTGCGCCCAAGCGCGACCATATCAGCGCGTCCTTGGGCGACAATCTCCTCTGCGTGTGCAGGGTCAGTAATTCCGCCCGTGGCGATTACAGGGATTTTAGCACCGTTCTGCTTAACCTCCTCCGCCAGATCAACGAGTGTATTGGGTTTGATATAGAGCGGTGGCACAGATGGATAGGTACATTCCACAAATCCTTTGACCTGCATAATCGTTGCAGAAGTGGTAGCCACATGCAGGTAGGCAACACCGAGATTTCCCATGTATTCTGCGATACGCAGATGAAGGTCATCTTTCACGCCTTCGTCGTATCGGTCATTTACGCCACCGTGGAGATGCTCGTGTGCACTGAACTTAAAACCGACTGGGAAATCCTCGCCACAGACCTGCTTAATCCCTGTGACAATTTCGGTGCCGAACCGCATACGCCGTTCAAAGTCACCGCCGTAGTCATCATCCCGTCGATTTGTGTGGGGCGATATAAACTGTCCACCGAGATAGGAATGTGCACAGTGATACTCCACCCCGTCGAAACCGGCTCGTTTCGCCCGCGTTGCTCCCAAGACGAATGCTTCTATCACTCTTTTAATATCATCCACCGTCATTTCGCGCGGCACTTCGGTGTAGAGTTCGCTTTCGATCGCAGAGGGGGCAAACGGCTCAATATAAGATTTTCCACCTAGCACAGCAATCTGCATGAATATCTTGGATCCGGCGTCCTTAACGGCTTCTGCCATGCGCGTAAGCCCTGGCACGAACTTATCATCCCAAACCGCTGTGGTAATCACACGTTGTTCGGGCCAAACGGAAGTGAATTCAGTAATAATCAGGCTCGTTTCGCCCTTTGCTCGCTCAACCAGAAAATCTATATAACGGTCGGTGACGTGCCCTTCTGGATCATGCAGCCCGACATCAAGCGGTGCCAAAACAACGCGATTTTTTAACTCTAGTGAATCAACCTTTATTGGAGAAAAAAGGTGGGGAAACTGCATACCGTATCTCCTGTTGTATAGATGAGTAACTCAAGTATGGTAGATTTTAGAATTACTCAGACACTTCCAATGGGCATGTACAGATTGGGAAATCTGTACCCACAAACAACCCCCTAAATCCCCCAACTCCCCTGACAAGGGGAGAAGATAAGAGGGGATCTTCTCCCTTGTCTTTCCCCTCTTATCAGAGGGGTTCAGGGGGACTTTGGGAAATGTCAACTTATTTCTCTAATTCACCATAATTACCAATCCTGAACCGAACCGTCCTCCCGTCGCAAATGTGGGGGTTCACCCGGTGTGGGCGGATAGGCAGCTGCGGCTTCTTCGTTCAGGTCAATTCCCAAGCCCGGTGATTCAGGGGCGAGGAGATAGCCATCCTCTGTCCGCAGGTCGTGTTGAATGACTTCGTCCATCCAACCTGACGATGGGGCATACTCTTGTACCGCACAGTTGGGAATCGACATATTCAGATGCAACATCGCTGCGGAACTAACAGGACTTGAGGTATAATGACACGCTAGTTCTTGATAATGGACTTCCGCCATCGTCGCGATCTTCTTTCCTTCTGTGATTCCGCCGCTGTGACAGATGTCCACCCGAATGTAGTCAATTAATTCCCCCTCAATCAGTTCTCGAAACATCCATTTCGTCGGCAGTTGCTCACCGGTGCCAATGGGGACATTTGTATGCTCGCGTAGCGTCGCAAACGAGATCGGATTCTCGGAGCGGATGGGATCTTCGACAAAGAATGGGTGATATTCCTCAATTGCGTTGCACAACTCGATGGCACGGGTTGGCGTCAAGCGAGTATGCACCTCAAAGATAACCTCAACTTCGTCCCCGATTGCTTTCCGTAGCGCACTAAAATGCTCAACACCACGCATGACTGCAAGTTTTTGATTGAAGCCACCCTCAATGGTATCAATAGGCGAAATTCGTAAGACTTTCCATCCTTCTTCCAACTGTCCCTGCGCTGTTTCAATGAGCTGTTCCGGTGTGCCTCCGCCGGTATGTCGATAGACCAGCACCTTATCCCGCGTGGCACCACCAAGCAATCGGTAGGTCGGCACACCGAGCGCCTTTCCTGCCAAATCCCACAGCGCAATGTCAACCCCGGCGAGCGCAGATTGTAGCACGGGACCACCGCGCCAGAATGTTCCGCGGAAGATGTCCTGCCATATATGCTCTATTCGGGTTGCATCCTGTCCAATCAGGAGCGGTTTGATATGGTGTTCCAACGCCCCGACGACAGCCAACGATCTGCCACTTAATGAGCCTTCTCCGATGCCATATATTCCTTCGTCAGTGACGATTTTAACGTATATGAACTGACCTACTGGAAATACTTTGAGATCTGTGATTTTCACGGTATCCTCCCCTGATTAACATGCTAGGACGGTTGCCAAACGCGGAAAGATGCTGCCCGGTGCCAATGATAGCACGACCCTATATGTCAGTCAAGATCAAAATCAGGACAGAAATAGAGGTATACTACGCATCTATCGTCGAAAAGTAGATTTCATATTTTACATCGAAATGCCGAGCAGTCCGCGCGTAAATTGGAAATCTGTGTTTCCCTTCCCATACAGTTTGGGTGTGTAGCGGCGCGAGGCAACCTCCAAGATAATCTCCAGCATTTGTGCCGAAAAACTTTCCGGCGTCCAATTCTCATCGGCGGGTAGGAGGTCCAGATCCGCTTCATAGATTGCCCCTGTAGTCTCCTCCGTCGTGGCTTGGATAAGCGGTATCATACGGTGTGCTTGAAGTGGATGCCCCACGACATACGCAAACATCAAATCAACGCCTGTCGCTCCCAACCCGGTTAACGTCTCCACAACGTGATCCGTGGGAGTTTCCATGATATGAAATCCGGGGTCGGTGATAGATTGACCGTAAGAGAGGGTATTCTGTAACGGGACTTGAGGAGAATTACCAAAGGTATGCGCTACATAAGTAGGCGAAGTTAAGAAGGTCGCCTTTGCCGGGACGACCACTGTCCCACCCACACCGGCGATGGTTTGGGTAAGATGTGCCAGACTCTGGGCAACCGTTTCTGTTACTTTTCCGCTAGAGGTCAATCCGATCCGAAGGTGTTCCAAACCGACATCAGCGTAATCGGGTTGGGGTATTGATTCCAAAGATCGACTAAACCAATCCTCAACTTTTTGGACGACTGCATCAATGCCGCCATCCAACTGCACACTCGCCCAACCGTATCGTTCAAGTGGAATATCCTGTTCCGTAAGTGCGTGGCGAATATAGTCGTTATGAGTCTTTTCGCAGCCGTGTTCCAAGGGCAAGCCGAGGGCAACTATTGGATGAATCAGATGCCCGATGAGTGTCCGTCTGTAGATATCCTCTGAGTTTCCACCCGATACACCACACCCCTCCGTATGTGCCAATGCAACATAACGCGAAATGCCATGTTCGCGTCCAAGTCCCTTTTGGTTGAGTCGGTCAGCAATCATCTGGGCAATCTGACCCGAGCAGAGACTTGTCGGCAAGACCAGTCCAATTTGATCGCTGCGGTAGCCGCTCTCGGTCTGTATGGCACTAAATGTGTGTTCTGATTGTGGTGTGCCAAGCTGAATTGGGATCGGCTCACCGGTTGGAGCGTCGGCTGAGAGCACTGTTTCCGGGTTGACCGGTCCCGTCTGCTTCCAATTTCGCCAAATAGATACCTGTGAGTGCCCTGCCTTTTCCCCGACAGATTGCTCTCCAGCGGCAACATTGACGGTGAGATCGAGCATCTGCTGCCCCAACTCCTCCATCGGTGCGCCGTCTTGGTAAGCACCGGCGTTGACATCCATGTCGTTTTTCAACATTTCGTATCGCCCGGTGGTGGTAACAATTTTGATTGTCGGCACAAAGGGGAAGTTTGTGATCGATCCGTTACCGGTAACAAAGAAGATCATATTTGAACCGGAGGCGACCTGTCCCGCGATGCTCTCAAGGTCGTTGCCGGGGCTATCCATAAAGTAGTAACCCGGTGCAAGTATTCGCTCACTATAATCGATAACGTGATCGAGACAGACCTCCGGGTCGCGTTTCATCGCGGCACCGATGGATTTGATGACAATGTTGTATAATCCCCGAAAATTGTTCCCACCGGAGGGATTGGCTTCGGCGGTGTGACCGTGCCACCGCGCCCGCTCCTTAAACCGCTCGATTGTGTCTAAAAACGTGCGAGCAGTCTCAAAATCTCTGGCGTTCTGCAGCACATACGGTTCAGCACCGATTAATTCGTCGGTTTCTGCGAGATTGGCGGCACCGCCGTAACGGATAACCTCCTTCGCAACGTAGGCTGCCAGTGGGTTGCCCGATACGCCGGAGAATGCGTCTGAGCCGCCGCACTGAAGTGCTATTTTTATGTTGGAGAGAGATTCCTCGGTACGCTCCATTGCGTTTACCGGTCCTAACCATTCTTTGATAGTCTTCTCACCTATATCTAAACTGGCATCAAAGCCACCCTGTATGCTCAAAAAGCGGTGCGGTACAGCCTCCAGCGAATAGTTATTTTCGATCATATAACGCTGTAGCATCTGATTCGTCACCACCTCCGAGCCGTAATCAACCGCTAGGATCGCCCCGACATTGGGGTGAACCGTAAAGCCAGCGAGTGTCCGAAGCAACATCTCAAGGTTATTGGGCGTTGTGCTTTCCCCGCCTTCGGTGTGTGTTACGGCGACAACTCCGTCAATGTTTTCGTGATTGGTGCCAACCTCTGTGAATCGGTCTGCAAGTGCTTTTGCATAGCCGGAGGTTTGCGAGGTTGTTCCCATGATAACGATATAATTTCGTGTTCCGACGCCTCGACCTCCGTCCCGTCGATAGCCGAGGAAATACCTATCGTGGTCATATTGAGGGACCTGCACCCCCGGCTGGAATGTGTCTTCATCAAGGATGTAGGGAGCGATCTGATCTTTGAAGTTTGGGTGGGACGGCAGCCCAAAGTCGATATCCCGTATCGCAAGTGCATCAAGGATCTTCTGGTTGCAGGCATAGTTGCCGGGGGACAAGTCAGTGATTGCAACCCCGAAAGGCAGCCCCCACGACAACAGTAGTTCTCCCTGAGGGATCGCTTGAATTGCGAACCGATGTCCCTCTAAAATTGTATGAGAGATGGTGAAACGATGACCGTTGTAGTTAATCTCTGCGCCAGCGTCTACCCTACGCGTAGCGATTGCCACGTTATCGTTAGGTGCTGGTAGTCTGCCAACCTCTTGAAAATCGTATTGATTTGCCATAAAACACTCCTTTCTCACATAATCTCAACAGTTGCATATATGGTGGATTTTAGAATTAATGAGACACGCCAAACCGGTTCAAGTGGAAACTGCACCTACCGTTCTCCCGTTTGGTAGGCACTGTTTCCAACTGTGCCGATGCGGTTCAAGTGGAAACTGCACCTACCGGGGGGCGAAAGTGTCTATTTATTTTTGGTGTTCATCATATAATAACACATCCCTCGTTTATACTGGCACAAACTTTACAAATTCTCCTCCTATTTTTGTATTGACTGAATCCGCCGATGTATGTTAAGATGAAACTGTATCAGGTTACCAACTACTTCAAATTTTATCGTATACTATCCTATGATCTCATACATTATTGGAGCAATCTATTTCGTCCTTATCTTTGAAGTGCTGCTAATCGTCAACTCATTCCGATACGCACGCCGGGAAAGAAATACCGAAAGACCCGTTTATACCCCAAAAGCTGCTATCATCGCACCACATTATGGCTGGGACAATCAAACAGCAGAGAATGTAAAGCGGCTGCTCAATCAGGACTATGCGGGTACGTATGAAGTGTTTTTTGTCACGCACGCAAAGGGGGAATCCGGTTACGACGAGTCTTATCCGCATCTGCTTGAGATTGCTGAAGGGCAGCCCAATGTGCATACATTGCTTGCGCCGAACATTATAGACAACTCCCTCCCGCGCTCGCAGAAAGTCCAGAACCTGATGACAGCAATCGAAACATTCCCAGATGATGTTGAAATCATCGCTTTTGTCGATGCGGATGCGACCATTGAACGAGATTGGCTGAAGCTGCTCGTCCAACCGCTTCAGGACAAAACGGTTGGGGCAACGGTAGGAGCTCGGTTTTATTTCCCACATACCCTGAACACAGCATCGCTTGTCGAAGCAGTTTGGGTCAATTTTCAGATAGCGTTGCAGGGCGATCACCCATTCTCTCTGGTTTGGGGAGGCTCCAATGCAATCCGTCGTGACTCTTTTGAGCAAGGCAAAGTATTGCAACGTTGGGCTAACGCAACCATTGAAGACCACAATTTGACGCATACAGTGAGAGATCTTAAACGCAAGGTGCATTTTGTGCCGGATTGTATCGCGGTTACCCACACTGAGAAGCGAACATGGAAACAGGTCATAGAATTTACTAACCGGCAAATAGTAATGACCTTTCGGATGGGGCTTAAAGCACAGTGGTGGGCGACCCTGTTAGCACTTCTGCCGAAGGCTTTGCTTGTGATCGGCTCAATTCCGTTTATTATTTTTTATTCTGAGCGATTTCTGCTTGTTCTTCTTGTACCATTTTTTGAAATTCAAAGTTTTCGTATCTTCTCACGAAATCTGCCCCTGTGGCTGAGAGATATGCCCAAAATACGTGAAACCCTCCGCGCTGCCTCGCTTGTCGTACCGGTAGCGATGTTTCTTGCGGGACTGAATGCGGTGTACGCGCTGTTTCAGAGCAAGATTGTATGGGGCGGCGTTCGATACGAAATTCTTTCAGCAACAGAGTCTCGTGTTTTAGGACGGATCACGGAAGAGGATAGAACAGAAGTGTAAAATAGAGGAAGACCAGTTTAAACACTTAAAAGTTTATAAGTAGTTGCATTTTATGTCCTGTAATAGAGAGGATGACTATGGCACTCCGAAGTCGTGTTTCACCCCGTTTTTTTGTAAATGAACTTGCAACCGCGATGTCTGATGATTGGGCGACCTCCTATGCGCTCATGAAATATCAGATGGCAAAGGAAAGTTTTAATTGGAGGCACCCATTAGGTGCCAAGCATGGCAAGGGCGACGATGTCCAGCTAGTGAGCTTACGAATCACGGATATGTGTAACCTACGCTGTCACTCCTGCGGACAGTGGGGAGATAACGGATATTTACTCGGCGAATCTCTCAAATCGTTAAAGCAACGGGAGGTTCCCGTTGAATACTACAAACGGCTCGTCGATCAGGTTGTTGATGCAGGATGGTCACCTGTATGGTATATCTGGGGTGGTGAGCCGATGCTTTACCCCGGTTTGATTGAACTGCTGCATTACATCAAAGAACGAGATATGGCAATCTCACTTGTAACGAACGGAACCCATCTCGCCAGACGCGCCGACGACATTCTCGAAACATGCAAAATCCTGTATTTGAGCGTTGACGGACCGAACGAGGAGATTCACAACAATCAGCGTCCTGGGGTTTCGGAGAATTACGATAATTTTAAAGACGTAAAAGCAGCACTTGAAACATTAAGCGAAGAAAAGCAGCGTCGGAATATTGCGTTTCCGTATATCGTCCCGCTCAGTTGCATCACGATGTACAACATCGACTATGTAGTTGATCTCTATAAATTCACGAATCAGTATGCAGATGCACAGATCCTCTACCTAACGTGGTGGATTGACTCGCATTCCGCACAGGCACACACCGAAGATTTCGAGGGACGTTTCGGTTTCAAGCCCCAAACTCACTATGGCTGGATTGGAACGTGGAAAGATTTCGACCACGGTGCCATCCTTGATAAGTTTGAGGAGATGGAAAAACTCTCGAAGGAGACACGGCGGTGCCCACCGATGATGATGCCGAGACTCAACACACGAGATGAGATCCAACAATACTATACCGACCACACGGAAATGTTCGGTTACAATCAGTGTGTCAGCATTTATATGACAATGGAAATTGACAGTAACGGCGACGTTAGCCTCTGCCGCGATTACCACGACTACATCATCGGCAATATCAAAACCGATGCTGTTGAGGATATGTGGAATAACGCCACCGCCCGCAAATTCCGCAATTCTATCAGCACCGACGGTCCGATGCCTGTTTGTCGTCGATGCTGTGGTTTGATGGGATTTTGAGACTAGACCACTCCCCTATTGTCACGCAGGAATAAGCCCTTTGCTTGTGAGGAGGGCAATGACCCGTTCGGTACACTCTTCGAGGTTCTCGTCGTCTGTATTCACAGTCAGTTCCGGCTGGCTCGGTGCTTCGTAAGGTGCGCTGATTCCCGTGAACTCTTTAATCTCGCCTGCTCGCGCTTTTTGATATAACCCCTTCGTATCTCGTGATTCGCACACTTCCAACGGGCAATCAACGAAGACTTCCACAAATCGTCCGTCATCAAGCAGATCACGCGCATTGTCCCGATCTGCCCGGTAGGGTGAAATAAAAGCTGTCATTGCAATAACACCGGCATCGGCAAACAACTTGGCGACTTCTCCGATGCGGCGGATGTTCTCCTCCCGATCTTCCGGGGAAAAGCCGAGATTCTTATTCAAACCGTGTCGGATGTTATCGCCATCGAGGACATAGGTGAGATGTCCGCGCTGGTATAATTTACTTTCGACTTCAAGGGCGAGCGTGGATTTACCGGAGCCTGACAGCCCTGTGAACCAGATGACACATCCTTTCTGATTGAGCAGCTGCTCCCTATCTTTCTGGACAACGTTCGCTTCGTGCCACGTAATATTCGTTGCCTTCTGTTCAGCCATACTATTCTCCTATTTTTTTAGATTTTGAAGGTGAGGAATCACTAGACAATGGTAACCAAAGCGATATTGTTGTTCCCTGCCCAACAACGCTTTTACCTTGTATATCCCCACCGTGTTGTTCAAGAACGCGTTTCGCGTTTGCCAACCCAAGTCCGGTTCCTTGTGATTTTGTCGTGAAGAAAGGTTCAAAAAGTTGATTTAACTCTTCCGGTGGGATCCCAATGCCCGTATCTACGACATCAATACGGACCTTGTCTGACCCCTGTAGTGTCACGATTTTCAAAGTACCGCCTTCCGGCATGGCGTCCATAGCATTTAATACGATATTCATAAACGCCTGTTTCAACTTATCCCGATCCAATGAAACCGGTGGGAGGTTGGAGGCGAATTTCTTGATTAGCGTGATCTGATGATGGTTCAGGTTAGCCTCCATCAGATCCAAAACCTCCTGTAAAACCTGATTCAGATTGTGGGGCGCGGGGTTAAGGGATGCAGGGCGGGCGAAATCCATGAACCCTTTGACAATCACATCAATCCGTTCAATTTCTTCAAGGATATATTGCATCGACTGTTTTCGCCTTGCTTCTGAGAGATCTTCCTTTCGCATTAGCATCTGCGTTAGCATCTGCATCGATGAGAGCGGATTCCGGATCTCGTGGGCAAACGATGCTGCCATCTTTCCCGCCGTAGCGAGGCGTTCAGCACTTATCAGTTCATTCCGCGAATTTCGTAAATCTCGCGTCATTTGATTAAACGCGAGGGTGAGGTCGCCAATTTCGTCGTGTGTCTTGACCTCACGCTGCTCGTTTAGATCGCCCCCGGCGACCTTCCGCGTGAATTGTACCAGATCCTTGATTGGATCGGTAAGATTCCGCCCAATAAGATGGCTGATAAGCGCGACTAATAAGATGACGACAGCGGCAATCGCGAACATCAATAGGGTTATGTCCCGTTTTGCATCAGCGATTTTATCTATAGGGCGCATCAGGCAGTACAACCGGTCATACACCTGCGGATAATAGATAACTTTATAGTGTTTGCCATTGACCATTACATTTTGTGAAACAAAGTCCAAGTTCGACTCCTTGATGCGTTTACGGACTTCATTCAACTTCATATCATCGGCGAAATTCGCCCAATCTCCGGGGAGGGTGGTGTGATTTACCGTGTTGTCACGACTCACAATCGTCACTTCTGCGCCGTATGCCTCCTTCACCTTCTTTGGCTGGTGAATAAAGCCGGTGTCCTCAATCGTCTCAAGCCATTCTTGGGTTTCGCGACTAACCTGTTCATCGTACTTCCGATCAAAAAGCACAATCGTAATGACCGGCACGATGAGAACAACCACCGTGAAGAGCAGCATAAATGGAAGAACAATTTTATTTTGAATACTATATCGGCGCATAAGAATTAGTGGCAAAATACTTGCATTATAGCTGCAAGGCAAAATTGGAGAGGTTATCTTACTACTTTGACCCCCGATAAATCGGGGCTGATTCATTACTATAGCCGAGATTTAAGCGCAATGTCAAGTTGAAAGCACTGACCATAGCAATTCAAAAAATGAGAAAAATTTGATACAGTTTGGAACAATTTGATACAGGTTAGTGTGTATATAGAGGGATTAGTATCGGCGGCTGCGTATTTGTATGTATCGCCCGCTTCGCACTACAAAGGAGAATGCAACGTGATTCAACGTAATACTTCACCCATACCTGCAACACATACATCTCTGCCTACTGACGAAAAAGAACTTGTCGAACGATTCCAAAACGGTGAACAGGAAGCGTTTAATGAACTCGTCAACAGATATCATGGAAAGATCTATAACTTGGTTTATAAGTATGTTCCTAACTCCGAAACCGCCAAGGATCTTTCTCAAGAAATCTTTATCAAAGCCTACCGCGCCCTGCCTAATTTCAAGCGACAATCGGCGTTCTATAGTTGGCTTTACCGTATTGCCGTCAATCTGTGCATTGACTTCATTCGCCAACAAAAACGGGGGCAGACTTTGTCGTTTGAGGACCTATCCACAGGGAATAACGATGAACCGGTGTTTAACGACGTAAGTCCATTGCCGCCAGATCAGATAGAAACTAAAGAACTTGGGCAAATCATTGGTCAAGCGGTACAGCAACTCCCTCCCAAACAGCAGCATGTCTTTAACCTGCGCTATCACGATGGACTTCAATTGAAGGAGATTGCTGCACAATTGGATCGCTCCGAAGGCACAATCAAAGCGCATCTCCACCATGCCCATAAACGCCTCCGAACACTTCTGATCCCGTACCTGAAAAATGAAAAATTGGAATGGGCACTCAATCCTTGATCGGGTCTTGCGAAAGAAAACTTCCCTAAAAATCATCATTATGGTAAAATAGTCCTACCGAGATAGATGGCGTAAATTGCTGCTGCTGAGACAATTGAACATAAGAATTCGTAACAGGTATCTCCAGTGAAAACCGATCGGATGACACCCAATTTTTTAGTATGAAGAACCCACAAGAGCTTCTTCAAAATATAGATGAGCTCCTCAACACACCGGGCACCTCCCCCATATCCTCTCCAATCTCAGTGGCTGACACCCAAGATAACGCTACAGGTGAATTACTCACAGCACTCCAAAAGTATTTTGGCTACGTTGATTTTCGAGATGGGCAGCGTGAAGTTGTAGAAAAGATTCTGGCTGGAGAGAATATTCTTGCGGCGTTCCCAACCGGTTACGGCAAATCGCTCTGCTATCAATTACCGGCGTTGATGCTGCCGGGGGTGACTGTGATTGTTTCCCCACTGATCTCTTTGATGAAAGATCAGGTGGATGCATTGCGCGATCAAAAGATTTATGCGGTGGCATTGCTCAATAGCAGCCTGCGTTGGGAGGAGTATCGTGCGGAATTGGAACGCTTAGAACGTGGGGAGATTAAGCTTCTCTATATCGCTCCAGAACGCTTTCGTAGTCGTCGGTTTCTGAACCTGCTCAACTCACACCGTATCTCCCTGTTTGTAATTGACGAAGCACACTGTATCTCTCAATGGGGGCACGATTTTCGTCCTTCCTATCTCGCGCTCTGTGATGCCATCCGTGAATTACATCCGAGTTCAATTGCCCTGTTCACAGCGACGGCAACCCCTGATGTACAGGAAGATATTCGGAAACAGTTAGAAATTCAACCGCCCCAAGTCTTCACCCGTGGTATTGAACGTCCCAATCTGAAATTCAGTGTTTGTGAAGTTTCGATGGAGGCTGAGAAGTATGCACTGCTCGATGAATATTTGCAGCAGCCAAGGGGCAAGGGGATTGTGTACGCTGGACGCCGGCGGGAAACTGAAGAGATAGCGTCGCACTTAAAGAAGCGTGGGCACCGCGTCGACTTTTATCACGCTGGACGCACAGATGTTGAGCGCAAACGGGTGCAAGATCGGTTCTTCGACGATGGTCCTGACGGACTCGATCTGGTTGTTGCAACCAATGCGTTCGGAATGGGAATCGACAAATCCGACATCCGATATATCATTCATTGGACCATGACGGGAACGTTGGAGCAGTACTATCAAGAAGCGGGCCGTGCTGGACGTGATGGCGAAACCGCACACTGTATCCTGTTTTATTGCCCGGACGACCGAGGGTTGCACGAGTGGTTCGTCAAGGAGAGTACGCCGAATACACCGGACCTTCTCAAACTCCTGAAACTAATTGAAACTTTCCCTTCGGTCGGCGATTTTCGGATGTTTGCGATGGAGGATTTAGAACTAAGCGGTTTTAATACGGACAAAATTCGCGTCGGACTTAGCCATTTAGAGAAGCACGGTTTCCTACGGAGATTGTATAACGTCCCTTCAAAACTCTCGGTGAGAACGCGGCAGCTTGAGGCTAGCCTGACCGCGGAGATTGCCGACGAATCACAAAAGGTTCTACTACGCCACTTACGCTCTCTATCGGAATTAAACGTTTTAGATTTTTGTAGAGGACTGAATCTGCGTCCCGACCGACTCATGGAGCAGCTCATTGACTTGCAGAGTGCAGGGTACTTGAGGTATTGGGGGACGGAAGATTTGGTATTGATTGAGTTACTTGAAGATAGCGATTTGTTTGCCTCGATGTCCGAGGATGAGATGGGATTTGAGGACTACCTTCGCAGAAAACACCATCAGATTGATGAGATCGTCTCTTACGCGCTCGCAGAAGGATGCCGCGGGCGATTGGTACGCGAGTATTTCGGAGAGACCATCGAGGCGGATTATCGTTGCGGAAGCTGCGATCGCTGCGATCCGAGTCTGCGACTAGCCCCTCTGAACGAGGAACATAATGATGCCAATATCTACTGATTCTACTGAAACCAAACCGAATCTCGTCTTTGTCATCACCGATGACCAAGGCTACGGGGATTTCAGTTGCCATGGTAATCCGATAATTGAAACACCGAATCTGGATGCTATGCACAGCGAGAGCCTCCGTTTGACCAATCTGCATGTTGGTCCCACTTGTGCACCCACGCGAGCGGGCATTATGACCGGGCGTTACTGTAACTGCACCGGCGTGTGGCACACCATCGGCGGTCGATCGCTTCTCCGCAACGATGAACGCACGATGGCGGATATTTTTCAGGCGAACGGTTACAAAACCGGCATGTTCGGCAAATGGCACTTGGGAGATAACTATCCGTACAGACCGCACGACCGAGGTTTTGAGGAAGCACTTTATCACGGTGGCGGCGGGATTAGCCAAACACCCGATCATTGGGGAAATGATTACTTCGATGATACTTATGCCCGTAATGGGCTCAAAGAACCGTTCGAGGGGTATTGCACCGATGTCTGGTTCGACCAAGCGATGCAGTTTATTGAAAGAAACAGAGAGCGTCCTTTCTTCTGCTATCTGCCAACGAATGCCCCACACAGTCCGTACCATGTCCCGAACGGCTACAGTGAACCGTATCATGGACGTATCCCCGATGCTAGAGCCAACTTCTATGGTATGATTGTTAATATCGACGAGAATCTAGCGCGACTCAGAAATCATCTCCGCGAGCTTGAGATTGAAGATAACACCATTCTTATTTTTATGACCGACAACGGTTCCGCGGAGGGTTGTACGCTCGACGGAGATCAATTCGTCAGAGAAGGCTTTAATGCCGGAAGGCGCGGGAAGAAAGGATCGGAGTATGAGGGCGGACATCGTGTGCCGTTATTCATGTATTGGCCAAACGGTGGATTCACAGAAGGCAGGGATATTGACCAACTCACTGCGAATATTGATCTACTTCCAACGTTGATTGACCTCTGCCAGCTAGAGGTTTCGCAAACTGATTTCGGCGCGGGCAGTTTTCACGGTATGAGTCTTGCCCCACTTCTCAGGGGCGAAACGGAGACACTCCCTGAACGTGTCATCGTGACCGACTCTCAGCGCGTTGAACACCCTATTAAGTGGAAACAGAGTGCTACCATGACGCAACGTTGGCGCCTGATTAACGGCGTTGAACTCTATGATATAGAGGTAGATCCGGAACAACGGAACGATATTGCTGCGGCGCATCCGGAGGTTGTCGAGGAATTGCGGGAACATTACGAAGCGTGGTGGGAATTGGTATCACCACGTTTTGGTGAAGATCCGCCGATTGTGTTAGGCACGGAGAACGAAAAAGTGTCCGTCATAACCACCCACGATTGGCACGGTGAACAGCACGCTTGGAATCAGGGACACATCCGTGAAGGACTTGTGTGTAACGGATATTGGGCAATCGAAATTGCAGAGGATGGCGAGTATGCCTTTGAGCTGCGACGGTGGCCCAAGGAGGAAGATAAGCCGCTTACCGCTGGGATTCCCGGTGAAATTATCGATTGGTATCGTGGCGGGAAAGCACTCAATCTGAAGACTGCCCGTTTATGTGTCGGCGATCAGAAGGCAACACAATCAATTGACTCGAACGCAAAAGGTGTTACGTTTACTTTTCGCCTTGCTGCCGGTGAGATGCAGCTGCGGACATTTCTGACTGATGATGCAGGGGAATCAATCGGTGCTTACTACGTTTATGTGAGAAGAGTGGGATAATAGGGGCTTCCCAAAAGATGAAGTTATATACCTGTCGCCCCGCTGGGGCTATCTGTCAAAAAAGGAACGGTTTAGGAATGGGCACAGTAAGGGAGGGAAAACCTGCTTTAGTCCAGTATGAGGCGATTAGAGAATACCATTTTGAGATTATTCGTCTTAAGTTGTGGTATGTTCATTATCTTGTTAGCAACACAGAAATTGATCCTCGTGAGGTGATTCTGCGTAGGGTCCGGATTATCTGGTATACTGGTAAACAGTTCTGGCCTGAAATAGAGGCTAAGATACAGTGGTTGCTAAACCGTTATAATCGTGAGGTTAATGACTTTGAACGGGAAGGAATTAAGCTATTACACCCTTTTATCGAAGGAGCAATTGAGGATGAGTATCAGCAGGAAGGGTCTTGCCACCCGTGTGGTTGCATAAGATGTCCCGAGGAAGAATATCTACACCATTCTTGTCAATGGTTTGATGGCGATAGCGACGTGCATTATGGTTGTTTCTGGCGAACTAAGCATATTCAAGGACAAGAGTGTGTTGCTCTTCATTTCAAAAGCGTGGTACAACCCCGGTCTCCTTTCCAGCAGTTGCTGGAGCTAGCCAAATCGCTGCATCGGTTGGTAGAAAATTGCAAACAAGAAAATCCCGATATGAGGTATATTTCGTGTGGATCGTGGCTGAATGCCTTCCCTCCTTTCTTGCCCTTATTCCCTGACTCGTGGCGGCTTAGTGCACAGTCGATGGTCCCCGATAATCACTCTGAATGGTGGGGACAATTTCGAGATCATCGGGGAGGCTTTCACCTACGTAATGCTCAAGGGTTTAGAAAGACTGGAGAGTTTCCATACCCAAGTTTATTCTGTAAGTGTAAGGTGTCAGACCTTCAGACACATCTGGATTCATTCCTCCATGAGAAGTCATAACTTTAGTAACAAATCCGAGTGAGTTTTGGGTTTCTAACTCTAGGGACAAGCAATATTGTTCGATAAAGGAGTTAAAAAATGTCAGTTACTGTGAATCCCGACAGCGGCGGAGAGGAGCTTATAACAATCACCAATTTCAGTCACCCTACCGAAGCGGATCCGGTTGTGGCGTGGCTGGAGTCAGAGGGTATTGAGTGTTTTCTCACCAATGAGCACACTGTTACTATGAACTGGCTCTACTCAAATGCCATTGGTGGCGTTGGGGTGCAGGTGAAGGCAGCAGACGTCGAGCGAGCCAACGAAATCCTCCAAGCCGTTTTGAATCCTGCCGCAGATGGGAGTGAGTCAATCCTGTCAGATTCTGAGATGGATCGGGGCAGTGACACTACTAGTGAGATCCGTTGCCCGCAGTGTGGCTCAGAAAACGTGTATTATGAGAAATACTCACGCCGTCTGGTGTTTGCGTCTTGGGCACTTTTAAGTGTGCCCCTTCCATTCTTTAAGAAAAAATGGAAGTGTCGTGAATGTGAGCATCTGTTCAAATAGTCTGTCGCCGGTTTGAGAACTGGACGGTTACCCACCAATCCGTTGCTCCAACGCACGAATTTCACTCTCACCTTCCAGAATGCCGATTTCCAGATGAAACTTTCGGATTTCGCCGGGTTGGATATGTTGCAAATACCCGTACTTACGATTCCAAGCGCGTCCCAGCATACTAACATTGCCGGGTTCGATGCCGGTCACATACGTGCCCCTGTGGAAGTGCTGCCAATGGGTAACGACAGGCATCTCTTCAATAGGGAATTTCCAGTAAAGTCCGAGTTGTAGATTGTCGTTAATCAGCCCGACATGTACATTCCCATCCTCGTCCGCGATGGGTCGATGTATGTATACATCGTCGTGCGCTTCCGGCTGCGGTTCGAGCGCTACGGTGTAGTCTTCAGGGCTGACCTCCCGATCTTCCAACCATTCGGTACTTTTCTCGCTGTTGATCAGCACACGGCTGCCGGCATCCAAGATTGGAAAGCCGGGATTTGTATGGTAGACAAACATCAACGGTGAAGGATCCACACTGAGATTCTCAATGCGGTCATGAATCCGCAGGCATTTTTCGCCTAGCACCGTAGAGATTTCTCGGGTCAATTCCAGATTCGTTCCGAAGACCACTGCCTCACGCATCTTTCCTCGAACACGAACTACGTAATCTTCCTCTTCCCAACCGCAATCAGCGACAACACCTTTGGCTGGAATAAAGGAGAGGCGACCATGAAGCCCTAGCTCCTCGTCTTCCTCTTCAGGGTCTACTTCAGGATGACCGGTGAAGATCATACCACAACTGGTCACCAATCCGCCAAAAAATCCGCGCATCCATCCATAGCCTTGGGGCTCGTAGAAGGCGGGTCCCACATCACCGGTATTGCCCCGAAAGCCCAAGGACATCCCCTTGTAGTGGGCAGAGGCAACATCAAGAGAACGCCCCGGTAGGATCGACAAACAGAGACCAGAAGCGTTAAACACCTCAATTAAATCGGAACCCCGTTCGTTTCCCTCGATCAATTCTGCCCGGCGGGCTCCTGCCAATTGGGTCATATCGCCGACTAATTCCAATAGTTGCTGTTTAGTGTATTGATTTCCGAAAAGTTGTGGCATGTTTATCCTCCTTTGGATAATTTACGTTCATGCAGAATCATTTGACGATTACCTAAAATTCTCAAGGACCTCTATCAGTTCACTCAGAGATGATATTTCAAAATCTGGTTGCTCCTTCGTTTCCTTATCTTCGCGCTGACGATTTAGCCAAACAGATTTTATGCCAGCTTGTTTCGCACCGATGACGTCATTTTGGAAAGAATCGCCAACATGTAGCAAATGGTGTTTTGCACACGCCGCACGCTCAATAGCAATTTCAAAGAGCCGTGGATCAGGTTTTTGGATGCCATAGTCCTGAGCAAATAACACAAATTGAAAGTAGCCCTCTAACCCGCAACGTTCAGGATAGGTGTTGCCATTGGACAACAGCCCCATCATATAACCCCCTTGCAGCGCATCCAGTGTGGGGAGCACATCGTCGAAAAGCGTGATATCCTCAAATCGATGTTTTAGGTACAGTGCGTTGAGGTGAACGGCGAGCTCGTTGTCAGGGTGATTGATAAATTGAAGTGTCTGCTTGAAGGCTTCAAGCCGAATTGCTTCGTGCGTCAATCCTCTGCCTTTTTGTTCCTCCGCAACTTGATCTCGAATGGCAATTAATGTTTCGATGGAGAGGGAGTCCGGAGTAGAAGGAATGAGGCGACGGAGTTCAGCCAACGCACACTCTAGCGCGTGACGCATCACGCCTTCAAAATCCCACAGCGTGCCATCCGCGTCAAATGAAATGGTTGTAATCTTATTCACCGTCCAGCCATCTCCTTAACATTTTAGCTCTCTCAATCCTGCCAAACTTTAGATAGGCTTCGTATTCGTATTCTAACGATAGGGCCGGCACAAGCATTCCATCGATCTCTACCATTAGCCGATAACGTGCCGGATCTACAATCTCCTCCCACACCCCATCTGCTCCCCTTTTCTGAATGTCGCCCATGATCTCCACCTGAATACCGTCAATTTGTAATGCACCAAAGTGAGATTTAATCCGCTCTGTAGCGGAAAACTTGACTCTTCTGGTTACTACCTCCGAAAATAGGCTTTCAATTGCATAAGCACCCGCTTTGTCGGTTTGGAGGTCAATATCGTTGGGTTGGACGGGGACACCCTGAAGCGCGAAACCGAGGCTCCCTGTGACGACCCAATTTACATCTGTATTGGACAATCGGGCATGGATCTGGCGAAGGATGTTCAGGTAGACAGGATCAATCATTGTTTTTTTCGCTTTAGTGCTTATCGCCTCCATAACTCTGGGGCGAATAAAACCAAGACTGTGTATAACTCTAGCCGTCCGAGCAACATACAAAAAGAAAGAATAAATTTGCCGAGTGTGGGGATATGCGCGTAATTGTCAATGGGGCCGACAGATCCGAGGCCGGGACCTATATTTCCCATGGTCGCGATAGTTGCGGCAGCGGCACTAATCAGGTCCAATCCCAAGGTTGCCATGATGCAGGTAACGATTGCGAAGATACCGATGAAAAGGAAGAAAAAGCCGAGAATGTGTGCCATTACCTCTTGTGGAACAACCCGGTCGCCAAGTTTAACGGGGAGCACTGCGTGTGGCAGTATCAGTCGCTTAATTTCGACATAGCCCTGTTTGATAAGTAGCAAAAGACGCACGTGTTTCATTCCGCCGCCTGTTGATCCCGCACATCCACCAAAAAACATCAGGATAACTAAAATAAACTGTGATAAGGCGGGCCACTGCTCAAAGTCGAAAGTCCCGTAGCCGGTCGTCGTAATGATTGATACGGACTGAAAAGAAGCGTAGCGCAAGGCTGTTCCAAACGACTCGAAAACGACCTGATCTCCAACCCTTGCGGTCATTGTGTTCCAAACAATTAAGCCTATACATAGGCACAGCGTCAAGCTGTAGAAACGGAACTCTGGGTCCTGAACGTAGCTTTTGAAGTCACCCCGTAAAGCGCGGTAGTGTAAGGAAAAGTTCGTTCCGGCAATGAACATAAAAACGATAATAACAACATCGAAGTAGACACTGTTGTATTGACCAATGCTCAAATTTTGGGTTGAAAAGCCACCTGTTGCCATGGTTCCGAAGGTGTGACAAAGCGCGTCGAACCATGTCATCCCACCGAGCCAGAGCAGCAGCATTTCGACAGCAGAGATAAGGACATAAACGCCCCAGAGCAGTTTTGCAGTTTGTGCGATGCGTGGTGTGAGGCGGTCTTTTTGTGGACCGGGCACCTCTGCTCGATAAAGCTGCATCCCGCCTACGCCCAACATCGGTAGGATTGCTAAAGCGAGCACAACAATGCCCATGCCCCCTAGCCAATGTGTGAGACTGCGCCAGAACAGGATTGCGTGGGTCAGATGCTCAATTTCAGTAAGAACGGTCGCTCCCGTTGTTGTGAAGCCGGACATCGCTTCAAAATAGCAGAACGAGAATTCAACCAACCAACTTCTGCCTGCTGCTGCAAATACACGGTCGAAGAGATATGGAAGCGATCCAAACAGTGCTGTAACTGCCCAGCCTAACGAGACGACCGCAACCCCTTCTTTGTTCCCAAGCCCTTGGTTCGATTTGGTCGTCAGACGAAGTGTTAATCCTACAATGAGTGTAGCGATAAAAGAGAAAATAAATGCTTGCAGGTCAGATCCGCCATCCGCTGTCCTATGGTAGAAGGCGATAAGCAACGGACACAGCATTGCCGCAGAGAGACAAATCAACAGATTACCGAGTGTATATAGAACTAATTTTAGATTCACGGCATCATGGGAAGGTTCATACTATTTTCGACCTTTTCGACCGAGGAAACGTTTTGTCTTCGGTTCTACGAAGAGCTTTTCAACAACAGGAATAGAATCGGGCATGGTGAAGATAATCACACGGTCTCCCGCTTGGATTACACTTGCCCCAGTCGGGATAAGCACCCGATTCTGTCGCACAATGGCACCTATCAATACATCATCGGGCAGCATTCCGCCCAGGTGTTGGAGCTCGTTGTAGGTAATTTGCGAATTGGGTCCCGCGACCAGCTCAATCACTTCAGCATCAATCTCGCGTAGGGTTGCTGCTGAGACAATCTCTCCCCGGCGGACGAGACGGAGGATGTTGCTGACCGCTGTCAGATGGCGACTCACGGCAGCGTCGAGGGTTGGAATATTTTCCAAGATTGGGAGGTAACGTGGCTGTTGAACGAGGGCAAGCACACGAGCTGCACCGTGCTGCTTGGCGGTTACGCAAGCCATCACGTCATTTTCATCATCACCGGTTGCGGAAACGAATCCATCTACTCCGTCAACGCCGGCTTCTTCCAAAAAACCGGGGTTAAGGTAGTCCCCATGTAAAACCGTTGTTTTTCTCAGAATCGTTGATGCAGCTTCAGCCTTCTCCCGATCGGATTCAATCAACTTCACCTGTGTACCGTTTTGCTCAAGGGCTCGTGCAAGGGATATCCCAATCCGTTCGGCACCAACGATAATGACACGATGAATTTTTTGATTTAATGAGACTCCCGAAAGCTCAAGCAGCTTCGAGGTTGATTCACGACTGCCAATGACAAAGGCCTCATCCCCTTCGCCAATGAAGTCTAGACCTTTGGGAACGATCGTCGTACCATCTTTGCGCTTAATTGCCGTAACGCGTAAGTCGGAGGGTATGCCGTGATCCGCTAGACGACTGAGGGGTGTGCCTCGCAGCGGGTTGGTGGGTTTCACCTGAAATGCGACTAACTGTACCTTTCCATCTTCAAATTCGACGATTTCACGGGCTGCTGGAATATTCAGTAGGCGATAGAATTCCTCTGCACACAGCTGCTCGGGATTGATGAGCAAATTGATCCCAATATCCTTCGGGGATAAATCCGTTTCGTTGGCAAAGTAATCGGGATCAGATACGCGCGCCACCTTTGTCTTAACACCGTGTCGGGAGGCAATCACGCACGCTAGCATATTGATTTCGTCGGAGTTTGTCACCGCCATCAGAAGTTCTGCTTCTTTAATTCCAGCTTCTACTAATAAAGAGGGTGAAGCTCCGGATCCTTCAAGCGTTATTAAATCTAACTGCTCTTGAACACGCTGACAAGCCTCCCTCGATTGGTCGATGAGGGCGACATCGTTATTGTCTTCCACCAAGAGTTTGGCTGTATGAAATCCAACTTCCCCCGCGCCAATAATGATTGCTTTCATTGGTTCATCCGCTAACGTGAGACATAATAGATACTAGAATTATCAGGTTGGTCTATTTCGCTTGGAAAAATTGTGGTGCCGAGAACTCCTCAACCACATAATACTCAAATCAACAGGACTTACGCATTTCAGCGCGGGGCAAGATGCCCCGCCTACGGTTGGCTGCGTAAGTTCTAATTAATAGGAATCAATCGGTGGGCAAGCGCAAATTAGATTTCGATCCCCCTGAACCTCGTTAATTCGTGCGACGGGGGGCCAATATTTGCGTTCGCGGACCCACGGTGCAGGAAAAGCCGCTTTCTCCCGAGAATACCCGTGAACCCACTCGGTCTGCGTGACTTGCGCCGCGGTATGGGGCGCGTTTTTGAGGACGTTATCGGAACGATCGGCTTGACCGTCCTCAATTTCAGCGATTTCTTTCCGGATGGAGATCATCGCTTCACAGAAGCGATCTATTTCAGCCTTCGATTCGCTTTCGGTCGGTTCAATCATCATTGTTTCCATAACAGGAAACGATACAGTAGGTGCGTGGAAGCCGTAGTCCATCAGACGTTTAGCAACATCAGTGGCTCCAATGCCAGCAGTTTTTTTGAAGTCACGGAGATCGATGATACACTCGTGCGCGACAAGATCTTTGCTTCCTTTGTAAAGGACGGAATAGTAAGGTTCTAAACGTTTGGCAATGTAATTCGCATTCATAATTGCGATTTCAGTTGCATGCTTGAGTCCCATCGCTCCCATCATCGAAATGTACGCCCAAGAGATCGGAAGGATGTTCGGACTGCCCCAAGGTGCTGCTGAAACTGGACCAATCCCATCTTTCCCACTAACCGGAACGACCGGGTGGTTTGGAAGAAAGGGGACAAGATGTGCTTTAACGCCGATCGGTCCCATTCCCGGACCACCTCCGCCATGTGGGATGCAGAAGGTTTTATGCAGATTCAGGTGGCATACATCTGGGCCAAAATCCCCCGGACGACACAGCCCCACCATTGCGTTCATATTTGCGCCATCCATGTAGACCTGTCCACCGTGCTGATGAACGATTTCACAAATCTCCTGAATCTTTTCCTCAAATACCCCATGGGTCGAAGGATAGGTAATCATTGCCGCTGCAAGCTGGTGACTGTGCTGTTCTGCCTTTGCCCGAAGATCTAGGAGGTCAACATTTCCTTCCTCGTCACAGGCGACCACTATCACCCGCATCCCCACCATCACCGCGCTGGCAGGATTTGTGCCGTGTGCAGACCGTGGAATTAGGCAAACATCCCGATGCTTCTCACCATAGAACTGGTGGTATTTGCGTATGACTAGAAGTCCCGCATACTCTCCCTGCGATCCGGCATTAGGTTGCAAGGAGATGCCGGGAAATCCTGTCAATTCCCCCAACCACGCTTCAAGTTGCTCAAACAGGATTTGGTATCCCCTTGTCTGTTCAAGGGGGGCAAACGGATGAGGTTGGCTGAACTCCGGCCAAGTGATGGCAAGCATTTCAGCAGTGCCGTTTAATTTCATCGTACAAGATCCGAGCGGAATCATTGATGTGGTCAGGGATAGATCTTTCTCCTGCAGTTTGCGGATGTAGCGTAGCATCTCTGTTTCAGAATGGTAAGTGTTGAAGACCGGATGGGTGAGATAATCACTTTTTCGCTGCAACGGCGCAGAAATTGTCGATTGCGCTTGAAGGGCTAAACCTTCGACCGCAAAAGGTAGAGGATTCCCTAGTGCAAAAATATCAAGGAGATCTCGGACCTCCTGAATGGTTGTCGTCTCATCCAGCGAAATGCCAACACGGGAATGGTCAAATACTCTGAAGTTAATTCGATGTTTGTGGGCAATGGTCAAGAGGTCGTCGGGAGTCGGTGGACTCCCCGGCTGTTGATTCGCTTCGACATTACGAAGGTCACTCGATGCCTTGAGTGAATTCAGATCGACGCTGAATGTATCAAAGTAACAGCTATCATCAAGCACATATCCCAATCGCGTCAATCCTTCACGGAGAACCCCCGTGAGTAGATGTACGCGCTCCGCAATTCGGCGAAGCCCTTCGGGACCGTGATAGACTGCATACATGCCTGCCGCTACTGCCAAAAGCACCTGTGCTGTACAAATATTGCTAGTCGCTTGTTCTCTGCGGATATGTTGTTCCCGTGTCTGCAGCGCAAGACGAATTGCCGGCTGACCTTCTACATCCTGAGAAAGTCCTGCAATTCTCCCCGGCATTTTACGCTTTAATTCCTCTCGCGTTGACAGGAAAGCGGCGTGGGGACCGCCATATCCTACTGGCACCCCAAATCGTTGGGTGGATCCAACCGCAATATCAGCATCGAATTCGCCGGGAGATTTCAAAAGGGTGAGGCTCAAAAGGTCAGCAGCGACCACCAACAACCCACCAGCATCATGAATCTTTTCAGCAAAATCACTATAGTCATAGACCGGACCATCGCTTGCCGGATATTGTACAAGCGCACCCAAAATGGGCGTGTCAAACACAGCAGTCTGATGATCGCCAATTACTAATTCAATCCCTAGTGGCTCTGCGCGTGTTTTCAAAACTCCGATTGTTTGGGGATGACAAGTTTCCGACACAAAAAAAGTTTTGCTAGCACCGCGCTTACTGGCGGCAAGGCACATTCCCATCGCTTCAGCCGCTGCCGTGCTTTCGTCTAGTAACGAGGCATTGGCAATCGGCAGTCCGGTCAGATCAATAATCATGGTTTGAAAGTTCAACAGCGCTTCAAGTCGCCCTTGTGCAATCTCCGCTTGATAGGGAGTATATGCAGTATACCATCCGGGGTTTTCCAAGATGTTTCTCTGGATGACAGGCGGCGTGATGCAGTTGTAATAGCCCATTCCGATAAAAGACCGTACAACCTGATTCTGGAACGCGATTTGCCTCAAGTCATTGAGCATCTCAGACTCTGTCTGGGGCTTACCGAGACTTAGTGGCTGGTAGTAGCGGATGCTTGCCGGAAGAGCGTCTTCAATCAGTTCATCAAACGACGCATACCCAATCTTTTTTAGCATCAACTCAATGTCTTCCAAACGGGGACCGACATGGCGATCAACAAAAGTGTCTGCAAAATTGAGAGATTGAAGGGATTTATTCATTTTCCTCTGTTTCGATCATTGCTTGATACTCACTTGCGGACATGAGCTCCTCCAACTCGCGCGAATCACTCATGCGGATTTTAATCATCCAACCGGCATCGTAAGGTGCTTCGTTTACTAACTCCGGTGCATCTTCAAGTTCTTCATTGACTTCAACCACTTCACCACTAACAGGGGCATTGAGATCAAACGCTGCTTTAACGGATTCAATGACACCAAACGCGTTGTGCTGCTCAAGAATCGTGCCCACCTCTGGTAACTCAACGTAGACAACATCTTGGATTTCTGCTTGTGCGTAGTCGCTGACACCAACGTCAGCGATGTCGCCTTCACATCTCGCCCATTCGTGGCTTTTCATGTACTTTAGATCTGCCGGAAACATCTAATTTCTTCTCCTAAATCGGTGCCTGATAAAACGGCGTTCTGACCACCTTTGCGGGATGACGTCTCCCACGGATTTCAATTTCAATTTTGGTGTTAATCTTGCTTATTTCAATGGGAAGGTAAGCAAGACCGATATTATATTTCAGGCTGGGTGCGGGCGCACCGCTCGTGACTTCCCCGATGCGCTGATCTTTATGATAAACTGCGTGGTGCGATCGTGCAATGCTGCGATCCAGCATTTGAAAACCCATCAAGCGACGTTTAATTCCTTCGCCATTTTGCCGAATCAGAGCCTCTCGACCAATAAAATCGCCTTTGTCGAAGGCTACTGTCCATCGTAACCCAGCTTCCAACGGCGTTGTCGTCTCGTCAATATCGTTGCCGTACAGACACAATCGCGCCTCTAGTCGAAGGGTGTCCCTCGCACCGAGTCCGATTGGCTTCCCACCGATGGCATTTGTTGCATTATAAACGGCAGTCCACAAGTCTGCACTATACTTGGCTTCGACATAAAGTTCAAAGCCAATTTCTCCGGTATAACCTGTCCGTGAGATAACGGTTGGAAACCCAGCAACTTGTCCCTCCGTAAACCGGTAATAATCCACTGCCGCTATGTTGACATCGGTTAGCGTTTGAAGGCACTGAGGGGCATTTCGTCCTTGCAGCGCAACGAGAGCAATTTCGTCGCTCCGGTTTTCGATTTCTACCCCTGCTTCATTGTGAGTGTGTATCCACTCCAAATCCTTTTCGATATTTGATGCATTGACGACAAGCAGATACCGATCTGCTGCGAAACGGTAGACGAGCAGGTCATCTATAATTCCACCCATTTCTGTGCACATCGGTGTATAGAGAACCTGTCCATCGATCAACTTGGCTGCATCGTTGGCAATCAACTTTTGGATCAGCGATAGGGATCCGGGACCTCGGATTTCGAGTTCGCCCATGTGTGAGACGTCAAATATCCCTAGATTCGATCTGACAGCTAGGTGTTCGTCAATGATGCCGCTATACTGCACAGGCATCTCCCAACCGCCAAAGTCGATCAGCCTTCCGCCAAGTTGTTGATGAATATGATAGAGGGGAGTGCGATTGAGTTTTTGTGTCACGTACTGACTCGTCGATCATCCTCGTTCCACGTAGCGAAATCCTTGCTTCGCGGGACTTTCGGGATCTGTTTTACCAAAAACGCCTTTAGATCTAAAGCCTAAGCATTCATGCTTGGGATACAGATTGCTTTAGCACGTTTTTTTGATTCTGTAGACTAAATAGGGTATACTTTTTTTGGCTTTCGTGAGAGGATGCGTCTCCACTACACAGTGGAGCCTCTCACATCCAAACGCATGGAGATGAAAGCCAGAGAGCCGAATCCTATAATGAAAACGTACAAGTTCAAAATGTATAGCAATCACGGTAATCGTGAATTGCAAAAAACGATTGATAGCCATGCGAAAGTATGGAATCACTTTGTCGCCTTGTGTCGTCGGTATTATACTATCTATGGCAAGTACCCTGGCAAAAAGGCACTCATGCGACATCTAACCAAACTCAAGCGGCTCCCTAAGTTTGCCCACTGGAATCTACTGCCGAGTCAATCGTTGCAAGACGTCATAGACCGACTTGATAAAGCGTACACCAAAATGTTCACCGATAGCAAAAGCAACAAGCGTTGTGGTCGTCCCCGTTTCAAGAATCGTTCATACTACAAATCATTCACACTCAAACAAGCGGGTTGGAAGCTACTACAATCTAACTATATCCGTATTGGCAAGCGAATCTACCGATACTTCAAAAGTCGGGAAGTCTTAGGCAACCCGAAACGCTGCACAATCAAACGTGACAGCGTAGGAGACGTATGGCTAATCATTCTGACAGACCATGTAAATATGGATTTAAGTCTGCCCACGACGGGTAACAGCGCGGGGTTCGACTTTGGACTAAAAACATATCTGACAGGGTCTGACTACAATGACTACGAATCTCCACAATTTTTTAAGCGCGGTATCAACACGATCAAACGTGCCAACCGCAAACATTCACGAAGGGTCAAAGGGTCAAACAATCGAGAACGTGCAAGGCGCAATCTTGCAATCAAACACCGCAAAATTGCAAACCAGCGACAAGATTTCCACTGGAAACTTGCTCACGACCTCACAAATAGATACGACTGGATTTCACTGGAGACCTTGAATCTCAAAGGCATGAAAAGCCTTTGGGGTCGTAAGGTCAGTGACTTGGGCTTCTATGACTTTGTACAGAAGTTGAAATATATTGCTTGTAAAAAAGGCAGACAAATCCGTTTCATTGATAAATGGTATCCTTCGTCAAAGACTTGTCATGTCTGTGGTGCAGTCAATCCAGACCTAAACCTACGTGATAGAATATGGCAGTGTCCAAGCTGTCACACACAGTTGGATAGAGACCGCAACGCGGCACTTAATATCCATAGGGTAGGGGCATCTACCCTCTCAGAAGAAGTTGTAAGTCCCAGTTCACCGGGCTAACTTCGTTGATAGAGCAATTCTAATCCTATTGGAACGGGCAACAATCCCAATCCTTTAGGTTTGGGAGTATGTCAAACCAACCCATAAATCCGCGCCAAATTATCTCCAAAAATCAGCGCTTCGGCATCGTCTCCCAATTCAAGGCGACGGAGGGCGTTGATGACTTGGATGGGGCGATATTCGGGTGTATTGGATCCGAAAACAATCTGTTCAGGACCTAACTCATCAACCGCTTTTTTGACTTCGGTGGGAACGACTTGGTCTGGATCGGTGCCCCAACGGCGATGGAAGCGGAGGATAGTTGTGCCTAAAGAGATGTTGGGGTTCGCTTTTGCAGCTTCGATCCCAGCGTCAAGATCATCGGGAAATCCCATGTGATCCATGATGACAGGGGTTTCAGGAATCCAACTTGCGACGTTGCCGATACGTGTTGGGTGACAATTTGCGGGTCCTGAATGGATTGAAACAATCAGTCCATTATCTCGGGCTGCCTCAACAACTGGCTTGACCATAGCATCATCAACATCATATCCGTGAACCGCCGGCATCAACTTAATACCTTTCATACCCCATTCGGTTGCGGCTTTCCGGACCTCTCCAACAGGGTCATCTTCGTTGGGATGGACGAGCGCACAACCGAGGGCACGCGGATTGTCTTTTAGCGCCTCACCAAGTTCCTGATTGTTCGGTTCAGGTTGAGTGTTGGGCATGATAACGGCAACGTCCATGTCCGCCTCATCCTCAAAGACTAACAACTTATCTAAATCCAATTGCCCGTTCTCATCACGGAACGAGTCGTTCAAATACGCTTCAAAATCTCCTCGCATGGTTAATCTCCTTTTGAGTGTACAGTGTAACACATGAAAGGCAACTACTTCTATGCCCTTAACAAGTTAGCCCAACGCGCTCGGTGGTTAGGCAGTTCTTCACTAATAAAAGCTGTAAATCCAATCACATTGACATCTTCGGAAAATCGCATACTCTTGATTTCATCGCGTACAACGAGGTAGACATTTTGCTCGTTAAGTCCTCTGACTTTGGGTGTTGTGATATCCTTTTTAGCTTCCTCGTAGGTTTCGGTGACAAAGAGATAAATAGTGCTTTGAGCGATGCTCAACTCCTCAAAGACCTGCTTGTATCGTTCTCGCAACGATCGCTTTATAGAGACAATGACGCACCTTCTTCGATCACGTTCCCAGACTTGATGGCTCGGAAAAAGAAAATCAACCTTCCCATTCAAGATCTGCTGAGTTTCAAACTCACCAGCGTAGCCCGCACTTTCCATCAAACTTTGTAGGTGATATTGTGCGCTGCCACCGGCGCGAGTTTTACGACTTTGTTCAAAGCTTTGTTCAACGCGCTGGTAGAGCGGCCGCATTTTTGCCCATACCTCTGCTAACTTCTCAATGTCATTCAACTCCGTGCCGCGTAGTATCCGCAAAACACTTTCAATTATACTACGAACATTAGGAAAATCCGTCCCAACATTAGGATTAAGTACCAGCTTAGACACCCCTTGAGTCATACATTGTTCTTCATATTTAAGGTATAATTGGTATTCCGTATCCACTAATTTACACAAGTAATCATTAAAGTTTCGTATTACATCATCAGTCGTCAATACCACGTCTTTAAAAACTTGATCCCATGTCTGTCTCGCCAATTGCTCACCTGTGGGGATAAACTCCTTTCGGGCACGGCTGACAAGACCATTATTTCCCAAAAGTTCTGCCTTCAGATCGTTAGTTAGCATCAACCTTTAGTCCTTCCCCGACCTTCTTCAAGATTACGATGTGTTCTCGTGTAATTGTCTTACCTAAGTCACCGGGCACGTTACTTGGGGAATTTTTGTGAGGCATTCTTTTGTTTGGTATGTTCCGGTAGAATCGATCTACATACTTAAATCCACAACGTTCAGCAATTTCAATAAGGATACGATCTGTAGGAATTGGAATACGTTTGACTGTTCGGTTTCCTACGACGAAACAAGCTTTTGCATCTAGCTTACAAACGCGGCAAAGTTCATTCAGACATTGTGCAAAATCGTAATAGAAATTGGCAACGTCTAATGCTCGCTTTTCATCTTCCTTTGCAACTTGATCGAGAATTTTTCTCAGAGTGGGCGTTTGTGCAGCCGCCTCTAAAGTTACAACCCGTCGCCCCCCAAGTAAGCGACTGTCGATATTCCGGATATCTTCCCATGAGAGTCCCAGCCACTGTAATGAAAGTCTTGAGAATTGGCCATAGGCAACTGTCGTTCTTGAATCACCGTATGGTGGTGAAGTAATTACAAGATCAATACTATTGGAAGACACAGATGTTTGGTGGCGTGTATCTTCTTGCAAGATTTTAACCCATGTACTGCCTTTTGTCTGCTGAGTCAACTGTGCCATGCCACGTAAATTCCGGGCAACCTTGCTGAAGAACATTGCACCAACATCTGGATTATGCTGCTCCAGTTTGTCTTCCGGAATTCGGAAGAGCTTGAATTCACCATTGCGTGTGTAAGAGGCTTCACGCACTGTTTCGGAAAACGGTACTCGAAAAAACTCACAGATAGCAGTATCTTGAATCGCAAGGATTCGCTGATGCAACGCAGATAACTGCCGGCTCACGCTTGGTTTAAACCAGTAATCAAGGTTGAAAAAAGTAGGAATCGGAGCAAAGTCAGGATCTTTCCCAATCCGTTGACGATCCTGCTCAAAACCATCAAGAAGGCCTAACGCGTGGCGTTGAAGAGAGGTTATATCAAGCAAAGTCGTTTTGGCACGAGCAATTAGCAAGGCAAGCGGGTTGATATCAATACCCCAAGCATTTAACTTTGCCATGCGTGCTTCTACAAGCGTCGTACCCGAACCACAAAACGGATCAAGGAGTGTCATTCCACATCGTCCGAACATGCTAATCAAGCGTCGCGCGATTTGCGGGATCATCATGGCTGGATAGGTATGAAAACAATGCGTTTCCGTTTTGGTATCAGCTGTCGCATAATCCCAGTCTCCGACTTCAGGCGAACCGTTTTCTTTTAATTCCTTGATATAGGATAACGTTAATTGTTCACGAACTAACTGTAGTTGATCGGAGACTTCGATTTGATTCATGTTTCTTCATTCTCTCTTGGTTTTCACTGTTCCCTAACAATGATTCCACCGGCTTGGGTTGAACCAACCGTGCGTGCGTTCGCCTCCAAGTGATCTTGATAGAAATCATAGGCGGTTTTTGCCTCTGACTCAGTTTCATAGCGTAAAACAAATGCGGTCATCGTGTCGATCCAGTCGGTAGAGGATTTTTTGTGCAGATATGTAGCAGAGCACCCGGTTACGTTTGGGCTGAATTCTAGCAAATGTTCGGGCAGGAAACGGTGAATTTTCTTCAAGGTCGCGCCGGAGGGGAAGTATTTTTCGTTGTGAGGCACCCGGTTCTCTGAAGGGAGAAGGGTCAAAAGATGTGGTGTTGTCAGCGGATCTTTGATGCGATCAGCGGTTGCTTTAGCAAGTTCAACCATGCCCTGTTTAATCTGACTTGCAAATTCGTATCCCTCAATTTGTATGAAGTATCTGCCTTTCCAGAAGTTAAGGTCTCGTCCAGAAATGATCGCTCTGCTGCCGACCCATTCAAATTCGTCCTGTGGATAGCGATTGCGGCTATAGATACCGAACGCGTTCTCTGGAGTTCCCATGTCGAAAATCTCTAAAAGAATAAACGGCTGAGATCCGAGTCGGGGGGTTTGATACTCGACAGAAACTCCTTCGACAAAGCCATAACTGTGATATAATTCGGGATTTCCACCAATCACATTCTTGTACAAATTTTCTCCAACATCAACACTCGGTTTTCCGACTCTGACCCAGTGGGACGCTTCGTCATCGGCAGGCAATAAATCCATCGGTTTTTCGGTTGTAATTAAGGAGAGCGGATCAATTTGAAGAAGCCCCTCCGCCGATGCTTGGTCAATTTGACGCGAGAGATTTTTCGCTGCCTTAGCGGTTCGCGCTTTCCAAACACCATATACATACTGACCATTCTGACTCACAGCCGTATAATTGCCTTGCTCAGTCTGGCATGAAAGAAACAGCAGCATACCAGACACGTAAAGGATCCAAAGACAGTGCCGGCATTGATGAGAAATCTGAAAGCGTGGAGTGTCAAACGTGATTCGTGATTCGTGATAAGTCACAGTCCTATGGTCTCGTAAACATGCATCTATCAGCCTACCATTGTTCAGCAAGCGTACTGTAGAAATCATCGACTAACTCGTCAACGAGTCGTTTTTGAGCTTCTTCTAGTGTTTCTGGCGGCTCCCCTAGCCCCTGAACAACATAGAAATCGTGAATTTGGACATAATTATCTCTACGATCGATAATCTTGTTCTGTTTCTGATCCCTAAATTCATACTCAATCTCTAAACTCATGCGAAATTGCTCAGGCTGGTTATTCGCATCATAACTATAGGGTCTGAGATCGTAATCTAAAATAATTATATCAAGCCGTGCATCATTTCCATCGCGCCACTTTTGGTTAAAACGGTCAGTGAGTGCCTTCCGAATTATTTGATCATGTGGATTATTAGCGGTATCAAACGTGAAATCCGGATCCTGAATCTCAATCGGTGCAATCGTAATTGTCTTTATATGACTGAGATAGTCTGAGGTAGATACATAACCACACCCCGAAACGACAAAGATCAGAATTAGGACACCTAGCGAAAGCGCATTGCGTAGTATAGCAGCGAATCTCACAAAATTTCGCAGGGTGGATGAGAAAAACAAAGCAAGTTTCATCACAAACCTCCGGAGTGAATATTTGCCGTATCTATTCTATTGGATTGGATAGGGAAGGGGCGGACTATTCTAAACCGAATCCTAGTATTACGGATTTAACAATCCACTTCGCTTGGTGTATTAACCACTCTCGACGGGTTACAGCGAGAACAAAAACAACTCCCAGAAGAACCAGAATAAATGTTAACAGATAGGTCAACCATTTCTGATCAAGGAGGTCCCGTTCTCTGTTAATTATTCCTCTCGTTCTCCGGTTGGGGTACTTGGCTTGCACTTGAGACACCCCCAAACACTCTAAGTGATTCGTGAGATGTGAGAAATCGCTCACATCTCACACTATAGATGGTATTTCGCCCAATGGGACGAACTGTCTCACCTATTGAGCAATCGCCGTACTGTACTAAAATCTACCCTTCGGGATTCTTGGTGGACGCCGGTCCCTTGAATCGCTATTGCGATTGTGGCGAGAGTTGCGACCATCACGCGGCCCTCTGCTTGAACGGTTATCTCGTGGCCGTGAATCGCCGCGATCTCGTGACCCTCCTCGCTCTGACGCAGTGGAATCTTCGCTTACCGGGTTGCTTGCAAGTGTAAGGTCAACACGTCCTTGGTCATCAATTTCAATGACACGTACAGCTACCTCATCGCCGATGTTCATCACATCTTCAACTTGCCGGACGTATCCATCTCCCATTTGAGAGATATGAAGCAATCCGTCTTGGCCAGGAATAATCTCAATAAAGGCACCAAATCCTGTTATACGGGTAACCTTTCCGGCGTACTCTTTGCCAACCTCAGGAATTGCAGTAATGGAGAGAATCATCTCTTCGGCTTTATTCGCAGCTTCAGCGTTGAATGATGAAAGTTCGACCCTCCCATCGTCCTCAATGTCGATTGTCACACCGGTTTCTTCTTGAATACCCTGAACGGTTTTGCCGCGTGGACCAATCAAGTCTTTGATCTTAGATGGCGAAATGTTGATTTCATAGATACGCGGTGCGTGCGGAGAGATCTCATCGCGCGGCTTATCAATAACTTCATTCATCTTATCGAGCACAACCATGCGTGAGTCTTTTGCTTGATGAATGGCTCTTCGCATCAAATCCGGTGTTACACCATCAATTTTGATGTCCATCTGAATAGCGGTGATGCCATCTCGCGTGCCGGCGACCTTAAAGTCCATGTCACCGAGGAAATCCTCCGTACCGAGCATATCCGTCAGGATGACCTCGCGATCGCCCTCTTTGATCAATCCAACCCCAACTCCCGCCACCGGTTTTTTAATGGGCACCCCCGCGTCCAATAACGAAAGGGTTACACCACATACGCTTGCCATTGAGGAAGACGCGTTCGATTCAAGAATCTCAGATACCGCACGAATTGTGTATCGGAACTCTTCTCGCCCGGGAATAACCGGCTGGAGTGCTCGCTCAGCGAGCGCGCCGTGACCGATTTCTCTGCGCCCGGGTCCCATAATTCTCTTGACCTCGCCGGTGCTGTATGGCGGGAAATTGTAGTGAAGGAAAAAGTATTTTCTAACCTCTCCAGTCAGGGTGCGGTTCACATCTTCGTCACCCTTGGTTCCCAGTGTTGTCACACAAAGGGCTTGGGTTTGTCCACGTGTAAAGAGTGATGAACCGTGTACGCGGGGCAGGACGCCAACTTCGCCTGAAATTTCTCGAATATCCGTGACTCCCCGTCCATCAACGCGTTTTCCTTCGTTCACGATTGATTGGCGCATCTCTTCTTTCTCGATGTCGCCTAATATTGACATAGCCTCCTTTGTGACTTCGGGACCATCTTCTTCTTCATCAACACCCTCAAGAATTTCCGATAGGATGTCTGCCTGTACCTGTTCGAGATAGCCTTCACGGTCCTGTTTTTGGTCCATGCCAATGGACTCACGAATCCTCTCTGTAGCCAGGTTTCGGACGCGCGAACTCAGGTCCTCATCAATTTCTTTCGTTGTGTACTCGCGGGTTGGCTTCCCACAAAGTGCAACTAAACCTTCCTGAAGTTTAGTGATCTCTTTAATCTCTTGGTGAGCTGCTACAATCGCATCAATCACTTCATCTTCCGGCACCTCGTGTGCTCCACCTTCGACGGACATGACCGCATCGGTTGTTCCGCTGACGAAAAATTCTAATTCACATCGTTCTAATTCTTCATAGGTTGGATTGATGCAAAATTCTCCATCTAGTCTTCCAATGGTAACGGCACCAACCGGACCGCTAAAGGGTATATCAGAGATGCTGAGTGCTGCCGATGTTCCGATGAGAGCAGGCACATCAGCGGGGTGGATCTGATCAGATGCAAGCACTGTACACATAACTTGCACTTCGACTTGGAAATCTTTCGGGAAAAGGGGGCGAATGCAATGATCAATTAGACGCGCTGTCAAGAGTTCACTTCCGCCCGGACGTGGTTCACGTCTGCCATAGACTCCAGGGATGCGCCCTGCTGCATAAGATTTTTCTCGATAGTCTACGGTTAGTGGGAAGAAATCTAGATTTGACTCTCTCCTCTCAGCGACGACTGCCACCAAGACAACCGTTCCACCGTATTGTACCCAAACCGCACCATCTGCTTGTTTGGCAACTTTTCCTGTTTCAATTGAGAGGTTTTCACTCCCAAGCTGCATTTCAACTTTCAATATCTTTCCTCCTCACAATGTTCTACGGTGGTTTACTATCCTCTCCTGCCTGAAATTGTATCACGAATTCCAAGTTGAGTAATCAGATTACGATACCGTTGAACATCTTGTCTGTGCAGATAACGTAACAGACGACGTTGTTTGCTTACGAGCCTAAACAGGCCCTGTCTCGAATGATGGTCTTTTCTATGTGTCCGAAAATGTTCCGTCAACTCCCGGATGCGAGTCTGGATAAGTGCCACTTGGACTTCTGGTGACCCGGTATCGCTATCATGGGTTTTATATGCTTCGACCAATTCTTTTTTTTGCTCAACCGCAAGTGCCATAAATTCACCTCCTTTTTCACCTTTTCTTTTCATACGATATGCATTTTTTAGATATACACATGGGTAAATATACCATAAACCGGAGCGATTTGTAAATTAAATTCTCTTTCAATCTAAGTGCGATTTAGCGGTAAGGCACATTTCTGTCCTTCATTCACTTCAAAATAACTTTAGCCATAGCAACATCTTGTTTAATCTGATCAACTAACATCTCTGGGGTTGAAAATCTCCGTTCAGCCCGAATCTTTTCGATGAAGGCGATTTCTATTGTTTTGCCGTATATCATCTTCTCAAAATCGAATAGGTGGGCTTCAATCTGGAATTTTTCTCCGTCAAATGTAGGCCTGGTCCCCATATTCAGTACGCCGGCGAACATACAGCCCTCCAACTTGACCTGTACGGCATAAACTCCACTTGGTGGCAACATCTGATTGCCAGAATCAATGTTGGCAGTAGGAAACCCAATTTGCCGCCCGCGTCCCTCGCCTTTGACTACCTCACCCATGATTGAGTATCGGCGTCCTAGAAGCTCGGATGCGAGGTCAAGGTTACTGCTTGCAATTGCTTCACGGACCCGCGTACTATGAACGGGTTCGCCGTGAATTTGTACGGGACCAACAATCATCACATCAAATTGATGTTGATCCCCAAGTTCCTTCAAGGCATCGGCGTTGCCGGATCGTCCTTTGCCAAACTGCCAATCATAGCCAACAATGACCTGTCTGGCATGTAATCGCTGCAGTAGAACTTGTTGAACAAAGGTATTGGGAGACATCTGCTGTAAATACGCATCAAAGCGAGCAAAAACCACAGCATCAACACCGAGCTGCTCTAATATTTCAATCTTCTTTGGAAGGGTTGTCAGGGCTGGAGGCCATCTTTCAGGAGCAAGGAAAGCTAAGGGCGGCGGGTCAAAGGTCAGCACGAAACTGGCTAGCTTGATTTTTTTTGCTTGGGACAAAACCTGCTGGATGACCGCTTGATGTCCAATGTGTAGTCCATCAAACACACCAACAGTAACAATAGACTCCTGACACGATTCAGAAGGGGCTTCTAGATCATAGTAAATCTGCAAGATTCAATCTCCAGAGACTGATAATAAAAATCATCAAGTCAATGCAACTGCCGATGCAGCATATCATCGACTGTATCGATTGGGGTCACAGCCTGATAAGCAAATTCGGGGGTACGCTTAAGACTATCGAGAGTGTGTGCCCCCTCGATTTTGAATACACCCGAGCGTGTGCGAGTTAGTTTTGAAAGGTGGGCACCACAACCCAAGGCTGCTCCAATCTCTGCAGCAAGCACTCGAATATACGTTCCTTTAGAACAAACAACCCGGAAACGGACTTCAGGGATATTAAATAGTAGCAACTCGATGGATTCAATGAAGACCCGTCTCGGTCGACGCTCGACCTCAATCCCTTGGCGTGCCAATTTGTACAGGGGTTTTCCTTTATGCTTGACCGCGGAAAACATTGGTGGCGTTTGTTCGATTTCCCCAACAAACTGCTGACAGACGGATCGAATTTGATCGGGCGTTATTTGACTTGTATCCGCAGTCTTAGTAATTTGCCCATTGGCGTCGAGGGTATCTGTTGCGACACCTAAAATAAGCGTACCTTCATATTCTTTTGTGCCAGCTTGTAACGCTTCAAATAGTTTGGTTCCATCTCCGAGACAGATGAGTAAAACGCCGGTGGCATTTGGATCGAGTGTGCCGCCATGTCCAGCCTTTTTTACGTTTAGTATGCGTTTCACGCGATCGACTGCTTGCCTTGAGGTAAGCTTTGGCGGTTTATTCAGATTGAGAACACCATGAATGCCCATTGTCTATCAAGGGGGGTTTTACCGAAGCAGCCCGATTCACTCAAAGACCATTTTTTAGGTATAACCCAAACAATCAATCCCATGACTGACGGTGAACCCTAACCCAATCTCCTAACAAATTTTCGTGTGTAAACACCCGTTGTGATTCAAACTTATTCACTTTTCATTCGTTGCTGCGTTATCGCCACTAGTTGTGCGATCGCCTCTTCACAGGGGGCATCGATCTCACAGCCGGCAGCGCGTTGATGTCCACCGCCACCGAAGACAGCAGCAATTTTGCCAACATCAACAGACGATTTGCTCCGCAGACTCACCTTCGATTCACCATTTTTCTGCTCACTCACGAGGATTGCAACCTCAACGGTGTCGATCGATCGGATATGATTGATAAACCCATCCACATCGTCGCGGGTTGTTTCGGTTCTACGAAATATCTCCTGCGTTGCGTACAACCAACCGATTTTACCATCAGGTGTGGTGCCAAGCGTTTGGAAAACCTCGCTAAGCAACCGAATCGTTCCAATAGGCAAACTCTCGTAGACAGCACGATAGACTTCATCAACAGCAATCCCTTCTTGGATTAGCTCTGCTGCAACATGGTGAGCACTCGGCGTCGAATTGGAATATCGAAAACAGCCGGTATCGAACATAATCCCTGTGTAAAGGCAAAGCGCTCGTTCCTTTCCGATCGGCGTTCCATGATGTCGGATCAACCTGTAGATTATCTCCGATGTCGATGATGCATCAGTTTCGACAAGGTTATAATCTCCAAAGGGCTCCGCAGCAGTATGGTGATCAATGTTAATGGTTACTTCGGTTGGAACTAGGGAGCGAGACAGATATGCCCCAATGCGCTTCAATACGCCTGCATCCAGAACAACCAAAACTTCAGGATAGTCATTCTGAAAGGCTCTGACAGGCAAAATGGAATCGTAGAAGGGAAGAAATTTGTAATTCTGTGGCGCGGCATCGGTGTTGAAAATTTTGACCTGTTTGCCAAGGTCTTTGAGGAAGGAGTAGAGTGCTAATTCAGATCCGAGTGCATCGCCATCCGGATTGACATGTGTTGAGAGTGCAAAAGACTGATGTTGGTCAAAGACCCGCAAAATTGCTTGATAATCTTCCATAGCGGACGTACTAATTAGGCTCTATTGCTTTGTCATCGGTAGACGATGAAGTTTCTTCTTGGGTATGAATCCGTTTGAGCAGACGATCTATTCGCATTAATTGATCCACAGAATCGTCTAATTCGAAACGCAGTTCGGGGGTGTGGCGTAAGCCAATTCGTTGCACAACCTCACGCCGCAGGAAACCGGCGGCACTTTTAAGTCCTGTTATGGAATTCCGTTTCTGCTGCTTGTTACCAACGACACTCACCTTGACATCCGCATACCGGAGATCTGTAGAAACTTGAACTTGAGAAATAGTGCAGAAACCGACTCGCGGATCTTTAAGTTCTCGTTGAATGATGTCACTTAATTCTCTTTGTATGAGCACGCTCACACGATCGGTACGTCTTCCTGGCATTGTCTCCCTCAGATCCCATCTCATCAGGACAGAATTTCAATTTCGTAGTCCGTTAATTCTGCCAACAGGGCATCTTCAACAAAGTTAACAACATAAGATAAAACACGATTGAGATGCTTCTTATCATTTGAAACAGATACTACTCCAAGCACAGCTTGCTGATGCCTGTCGAGCCCATCAACCTCGGCAATAGCGATGTTAAAGCGATTTTTCAGACGGTCGGTGATGCTTTTAACCACCTTCCGCTTCTGTTTGAGCGAATGGCTATCTGGAATTGTTAACCAGATTGTACAAACTCCAATATGCATAGGTCAATACAGTTAATACAGGGGAAACAGTTTTAAGCACTCAACCGGTACTATCTTCGCTTCTACCTCAGTGAACGTGGTATGCGTTCGTGGGTATAACACTCCAATACATCGTCTACTTTGAAATCATCAAACGCACTGACACCGATCCCACACTCGTAGTTTGCCTGAACCTCAGTAACATCTTCTTTAAAATGTCGTAACGAATCAACCTGTCCCTCGTAGATTAAGCGATTGTCCCGTAAGACGCGGAGGGCGTAGTTACGAATAATTCGGCCCCAATTCACATAACTACCTGCAATTGTACCCATGCGTGGCGTCCTGAATAATTCTCGAACAATTCCCCTACCGACAACAACCTCTCGAACTTCGGGTTCAAGCAATCCTTCCATCGCCGATTGAACATCAGAAATCAGGTTGTAAATCACACTGTACGTCCGGACATCAATATCTTCGTTCTCTTTCGCAATTAAGGCACCAGTCGTGGGGTGGACATTAAAGCCAACAACAATTGCATTGGAGGCAGATGCCAATAAAACGTCCGTTTCGGTAATTCCACCAACGGCTTGATGAATAACATTAATCTTGACTTCATCTGTGCTTAATCGTTGCAAGGAATCAAAGACCGCTTCGACGGAACCTTGCACGTCACCTTTAACGATGATATTTAGCTCTTTAATATCACCTTCCCGAATCTGGTCGAAGAGGTCATCTAAGCTTACACGGCTCTGCGGTCCCAACTGTGTCGCCCGATGTTGCTCTTGTCGAGATTCGCTGAGTGTTCTCGCATCTCTTTCAGAGTCAACCGCAAAAAATTGGTCTCCAGCCTCTGGCACTCCTGTAAAGCCAAGCACCTCGACTGGGGTTGAGGGTGGCGCACTTTTCACACGCTGCCCCCGGTCATCTATCATAGCACGAACTTTCCCGTAATAACGACCGGCAACGAATGCAGCCCCAACATGCAAAGTCCCACTTTGGACAAGCACAGTCGCCACAGGTCCTCGTCCTTTATCCAATTTAGCTTCGGCGACGGTCCCACGAGCAGGTTTATCCGGATTGGCACTGAGCTCGAGTAATTCTGCTTCAAGGAGTAGCATTTCTAACAACTCTTCAATGCCGATTCGTTCCTTCGCAGAGATTTCAACAAAAATCGTCTGTCCTCCCCATTCCTCAGGGACAAGGTCATATTCCGATAACTGTTGCTTGACATAATCTGGCCTAGCGTTTTCGACATCCATTTTATTGAGTGCAACAAGGATTGGAACGCCCGCTGCTTTTGCGTGGTTGAGCGCTTCAACGGTCTGCGGCATCACACCATCATCTGCTGCGACAACAAGCACCACAATATCAGTTACTTGCGCGCCCCGAGCACGCATCGCAGTAAATGCTGCGTGTCCGGGAGTGTCGAGAAAAACAACGCTGCCACTTTCCAATTCCACATGGTAAGCACCGATATGTTGGGTAATCTGCCCCGCCTCTGTATCCATGACATTTGATTGTCGGATGGCATCTAGCAAGGATGTTTTACCGTGATCGACATGCCCCATAATCGTAATAACAGGAGAACGCGCGACGAGAGTTGCTGCATCATCCGGTTCGTCCTTAAGGATCTGCTCTTCCAGTGTCAATCTACGAACAGCCTCAAACCCAAACTGGTCGCTTATGGCTTGTAGTATCTCGTAGTCTAAGCGTTGATTAATGCTCGCCATAATCCCCAATTTCATGAGACGCATAATCATTTCGGTTCCCTTAAACCCTAGTTCGGAGGCAAGGAGACCAACAGTGACACCTTCCTGGATTTGTGGAACGGTTGTGACTGTCTTTTCCTCACTGATTGCTGCGTCTTCTTTGGGGATTCCTGTTTTTGCCTCAACCGTTTTTGCTTCATCAATAGTGGAAACTGCTGCAACTTTTTTTGGTTTCTTTGTTTTCTTTTTGGTGCTAGGTGGCTCAACTTTAGCTTCAGGAGGTTCAGCGGGCGGTGGCTTTGCAGCGTTTCGTTCGGTCTCAATCAACTGGACAGTTTCGGCATCCAACGTACTCATATGGTTCTTGATGGGAATGCCATACCCATGCAACTCTTCAACAAATTCTTTGCTGCTTACCCCATATTGCTTTGCGAGCTCATAAACTCTAATTTTTTTATTTTTGGCTTGAGTACCTTCGCTCTGCTTGGTTTGACTATTTTTCACCATTTATACCTCCTCCACGTTTCTATGACTCACCAGACTAAGGAGTTCTTGTTTGAAAGAATCAATAACCTGCCTTGAAAGATTGCTTCGCAAGTGATTATTGATTTTCTGCGACTTGAAAGTGATATTAATGCACGCTTGTGATTGGCATACATAGGCACCACGTCCCGGCAACTTACCCGTTGAATCTGTTTGGAGGTTTGCACCCGCAGCCCGTACAAATCGAAGCAAATCTTTCTTGGGAAATTTACCCCGGCAGCCGATACAGGTACGGATAGGCATCGCAGCCATGTGATCCTCCTTAAACGATAAGCAATCGCAACCCTTTTGGTTAGATTTAATCCGAAAACACCTTCGATGCAGCGTGATGAATCTTCTCAGCGGTCTTGGCACCAATTCCCGGCAATGATGAGAGTTCTTCCAACGTTGCTTGAGCGATCGATTCAACTGTCGAGAAACCAGAATCCCTAAGGAGTTCAGCAGTTTTAGTGCCGACACCCTCTAACTCTGTTAAATCGAGTCCAGCTGGGGAAGACGAATCACTCTCGGCGGGCTTGAACAATTCTCCCGCAATTTCCTCCTTAAATTGTATATCCGCCTCAGATTCGCTTCTTATGTCGATTTTCCAACCGGTAAGTTTCGCAGCGAGACGTGCATTTTGTCCGCGTCGACCAATCGCTAGAGACAGTTGGTCATCCGGCACGATTACTTCTGCCCCTGTATTTTCGTCATCAACGTTTACACGCACAACAGTAGCAGGTTGCAAGGCATTTGCAATGAAGATTGCAGGATCCTGATTCCATGGAAGGAGGTCTATTTTTTCACCCTCTAACTCCCTTACAACTGTTTGGACGCGTGACCCTTTGACGCCCACACAAGTGCCAACCGCGTCAATACTTTCATCTGTTGCAATGACAGCGACCTTTGCGCGGTCTCCGGGATCACGCGCAATAGCCATAATTCGAACTAAGCCATCGTAAACCTCTGGAACCTCTATTTCAAACAGGCGAGCGATTAGACCATTATGTGTGCGGGACAGAATAATTTGTGGACCTTTTTGGTCTAAATTTACCTCCAGGATTAAGCACTTCAGTGCATCGCCCCGCCGATAATTGTGTGGGCGAGGCACTTCACTATAAGGGAGGAGACCTTCTGTCCGCTCCAAATCGAGGATGAGGTTGCCACGTTCGGTTCGTTGAAAGTAACCGGTGATGACTTCGCCTTCCTGTTCTTTGTACTCCTGATAGATCTGTTCTCGTTCTGCTTCCTTTATTTTTTGAACAAGGATTTGACGTGCTGTTTGGGCTTCAATCCTTCCAAATTCGCTTGGATCAATTTCAACCTCAATGACCTCATCTAGCTTGGCATCGGGTTTTATCTTTAATGCTTCCTCAATGGGAATTTCCGTAGCAAAGTGGTGCATAATCTCAACCACTTTTTTTGGGACAAAACATCTAATATCCCCCAACTCGGGATCAATTTTAATCGACACACCTCGTGTCGAACCGTAGCGCCGCTTGGCTGCTGAGTATAGTGCTGCTTCGATTGCTTCAATAAAAATTGTCTGCGGCAGCTCCGTCTGATCCATAATCTGACGAACAGTCATGACTAGATCATTATTCATTGTATGAACTCCCCATCCATCCAAAACTTTACCACATCAGTTGGATTTGGGCTTGAACAATATCGGAAATTACAATTTGAACCGTCTTTCCAGAAAACAGGGTCAGAAAGATTTTCCCATCGCTGACCTGGTTTAGGGTGCCGTTGAATTGTGAACAATCTTCGGTCGTGGTGGGCACCTCTACTTGCACCTTTTGGCCCAAATTCCTGCGGAAATCGGCTTCTGTAATAAGCGGTCGATTCAGTCCCGGCGAAGCGACTTCAAGATTGTATGTGCCGAGTATCATGTCATGCACATCAAGGATTGGGTTCGCAATTCGGCTCACCTGTCGACAATCTTCGATACTTATACCGCCGGGCTTATGAATCAAAAGTTTTAACGTCTGGCTATCAACTTGATATTCGACATCAACTAACTCAATTCCTTCATCAGCCAGAACAGGTGATAATAGATCGGAAACTGAAGCTGTTAATGAAGATGTCATAGTGCGTAACGTGCGCCTGAGGTTGGACTTCTTTCGGAGAAGACACCAAACCTTCGAGAAGATTGGATTTAGAGAAACTTGACATCCTCTCGCTTCGTATGTACCCAATCTTGTTAATAAAAATAATAAAGAGCGGGAAACTGCACCCCACTCTTAAAAGGATAGAAGAGCAAAACTGTAATCAAACAACGCGACTAGATACAATATCTTAGCGTTGAATCTCCAGCATTTCAATTATCTGGCTGAAACATCAAAAGATGATACACAAAAAAACCGCGATTGGCTTTCCTCCTGAGAAGGATTTCTCGCGGCAGGTTAAATAGTATCATAAGGGGCGGAATTATGCAAGAAAAAATGGACATTTGCCAATACCTTCCCCGTGCATTAATAAAAAAACGCCGTGCTGCCAAGTTTGAATCTTTGAGGCTCACGGCGTATTATTAGGCACCAAGTTTGGACAACTATGGCTGCTACTAAAAATTACTTGGAGTGGGCTGGATTGGAATTTCTTCAGGCTCTTCCTTTTCTATCCTGACAGTTTTGAGTGAAGCGTGTTTCACATCCGCCAAGCGAACAAGACGCACGTTTGGTGATAATGGGCGCGTCAACTCAACAGTCGGTGGTTCTGTTGAATTAAAAAACGTCAACTTGACCATAAAGATTGTCAACATTAGGTAAAAGAGCATCGCGGTGTAGTTGACAAAGGTGGGATGCGGTCCCAATTTCATTGCAACAAGGATACGCGCAATTGGATTCACTAGAAAATCCAAGATGGAGCGTCGGCGAGTTTGGCGGATTTGGGTTTGAATACGCTCGACAAGTTCTGGTGGAGGAACAGGATCCGGAATACTTTCGAGCACAGCGGCTGTGTGTAACATCTCCTCATATTCATTTTGGCAAGCTTCGCATTCGAGGAGATGTCGTCTGTACTCAATCCTTTTTTCATCCGTTAGATTCGGCTGTTGATGTAGGATAAAATCTTCGATAACTTGCTTACAGTCGAGACTCATGTCTGTCCCTTTTCTATATTTTTCAATCGGAATAAGTGTCCGAATAACATTTACTCAGCCTAAGTCCCTACTCAACTAGGTTCAGGCTACGGGGCTATTTGTATCGTCGGCTTAGTGGAGGTTTAAGTCTTCAAGTTTTGACTTGAGGTTCCTCACGGCTGTATTCAAGCGCGAGGCAACTGTACCTTCCGAGCAATCAAGCAATTCGGCAATTTCACGATATTTCATCTGCTGCATATAGAACAGAGTAATAACTATCCGCTGTTTTGAAGGTAGCTGATCGATCGCACGTTGTACTAACTGATCACGTTCTGTTTTTAGGAGAATCCGATCTGGAGAATCGCCCGTATATTGCCCGTTTCTTTCCTGAACATCCTTCGTATAAGAAGTTAATGTCCGATCACGGGAATCTGACCGCCGTTTGTATTGTTGGCAAACGTTGATTCCAACTCGGTACATCCACGTCAAAAACTTCGACTGGAATTGGAAGGATTGAATAGATTTGTAAGCCTCAAGAAATGCTTCTTGCGTTGCGTCGGAGGCATCATCAGGGTTGCCAAGCATCCGATAAGCAAGCCCATAAATCCTAGCATGGTGACGCTGCACCAATTCATTAAATGCTTCGGCATCGCCTTCTATTGTTTTTTGAGCGTAGATTTCATCGGGAATCATCGGTCTGCCCACTTGAACGTTTGAGTCAGTACCATTATTACATTAGTAGAAATATTTTGCAAGTTTCTTCAAATAAAATATTGAAACGTACTCAGCAAGATCTTAGTTACGCCTTGACATACTCCCAAACCTAAAGGATTGGGATTCTTACTCCGTTCCGTGAGCAGGCCCGTACCTTTAGGATTAGAATTGTGCTATCAACAAGGATTGGACGGCGAACCGCCCCTTACATCCTCTCCTTCAAGGGTTGATGCCCCAACCCTATGGATATTGAGTGCCGCGTTGCGATCTCTATCCAACTGTGTGTGGCAGCTTGGACACTGCCATGTGCTATCACGAAGATTCAGGTCTTGATTAACTGCACCACAAGCATGACAAGTTTTTGATGACGGATACCACTTGTTAATGAAACGGATTTCACGATTGAGTTTCTTTGAGGCGATGTACTTGAGTTTCTGCACAAAGTCAGAGAAACCCAAGTCAGAGACTTTGCGACCCCAAAGGCTTTTCATGCCTGTAAGGTTAAGCGTCTCCAGTGAAATCCAGTCGTATCTGTCTGCCAAGTCATGAGCAAGTTTCCAGTGGAAGTCCTGTCGCTGGTTCGCAATCTGACGGTGCTTTCGTGCAAGGTTGCGTCTTGCCCGTTCCCTATTGTTTGAACCTTTAACCTTTCGTGAGTGTTTGCGGTACGCACGTTTGATTGTGTTGAGTCCGCGCTTGAAGAATTGTGGAGATGCGTAGTCATTGTAGTCAGACCCTGTCAGATATGTTTTTAGTCCAAAGTCAAACCCCGCGTTGTTACCCGTCGTGGGCGACTCTAAATCTATATCTACATGGTCAGTCAGAATGATTAGCCATACGTCTCCTACACTGTCTCGCTTTATTGTGCAGCGTTTCGGGTTGCCTAAGACTTCCCGACTTTTGAAGTATCGGTAGATCCGCTTGCCGATACGGATATAGTTTTCTTGCAGAAGTTTCCAGCCTGCTTGTTTGAGTGTGAAGGACTTGTAGTGGGTGCGTCTCTTGAAACGGGGACGCCCTGAACGTTTGCCACTTGTACCGTTAGCAAACAGTTTTGAGTACGCTTTATCAAGCCGGTCTATGATATCTTGCAACGATTGACTTGGCAGTAGATTCCAGTGGGCATAGCGAGAAACTCTTTTTAACTTTGTTAAGTGTCGCATCAGTACCTTTTTGCCCGGATATTTGCCATAAATAGCATAGTATCTGCGACACAGAGCCACAAAGTGATTCCACACTGCTGTATGTGCTGCAATCGTTTTTTGCAATTCACGATTGCCGTGATTGCTATACATTTTGAACTTGTAGGTTTTCATGGAATTGGCTTTCCGGCTTTCATGTCCCATAGCGTGGGCTGTGGAGGACATCGCCTTGCGACGATGCGCTATTCCCCCACGAAAGCCAAAAGAATTATACCATACTTTACCTACGATTTTAATCAAAATAAGGCTAAAGCAAGCTGTATCCTAAGCCCCGATAGATCGGGATTAAGAAACATAAATGCTTAGGCTTTAAACCTAAAGGAGTTTTCGGTAAGTCGAGTTATTTCTGATCCCTGATGCTATCTGGTCCCGTGAGATTTTCTTGTTGACTTCCTGATCTGAATTTGTATAATGAAGGTCATTTGGGGAATTTTGCATTCAAAAGTTGCCTGCATCCGTCGATGATTAGATCGAATTAGATTCTCCGTAGAAAGAATTCTGTTGAGAGGAAGGGGTTCAAATGCGGATTGACTGCCAAAGCCACATATTTCCTCGCTCGTATATTGATGTGCTTGCCCAAAACCCGCATCCACCGCAGATTGAATTCCTACGCACAGCGCGGGATAACTCCGATGAATCGGCTTGTTCAGATGTCTCGATCGGGGAACGAAGCAGTCGGCGCGAAATCTCGAACATCTCGGACGTACGGCATTGCGACGAGTTTGTCATCACCTACGGCGATGTCCAGCAATTTCGGCTACAGGAGGAGATGTACTCCCCCGAACGTAAGCTTCAGGACATGGATAGGGCAGGTATTGACATGGCACTTATTAGTACCAATATTCCAGGTCCCTGTATGCTCGCTCCCGATTTGGCTGCCAAGGGCGCACAGGCAATCAATGATGCAATTGCGGAAATGATGGATCAACACCCCGACCGATTTGCAGGACTTGCCAGCCTCCCTTGGCAGGATGTGGACGCCTCTATTGATGAGATGAATCGAGTACACAACCTCGGTTTCTGTGGCGTTATGCTGTACTCACACATCGGTGGGCGCCCGGTGGATGACCCAGCTTTCGACCCGATCTATAGTCATGCCCAAGCGAAGGAGTTACCGATTGTCTTGCACCCCACAGTCCCAACATGGGGCGAGGCGGTCAAGGACTACTCAATGATTCCCATGATGGGGCTTCAGATAGACACCAGCTTTGCACTTTTACGACTGATACTCGGCGGCGTGCTTGAGCGGCATCCTAGGTTGAAGGTTGTCATGCCCCATGTGGGCGGTGTTTTGCCGTACATGATGGGACGCATTGAGCATCAAACAGAGGTGATGGGACGGGGGCGGGAACACATTAAACAGGCCCCAAGCGCCTACATGCGCCGTATTTTTTTGGACATCGTTTCTCCATCTGCACAAGCGTTGCGATACGCTTACGAATTTTCTGGGCCAGAACATCTGGTGTTTGGCACCGACCATCCTTGGGTTGATCCACAACTCTTTGTCGCACTCGTTGAGGAAATGGATATCCCTGACAGTGAGAAGGCGCAAATCTTCGGTGGCAATGCTGCGGAATTGTTCGGTCTTAGAATTTGACGTGCTTTTTCGGAATTGAGTTTAAAAATTGAAAGGGAACCGTGACTATGAACTGGCAAGAACATCAGCCCTGGGCGGGAGTATTTCCCGCAACTCTCTGCCCATTTCATGAAGATGAATCAATTGATGAAGAGGGGTTGCGGACATATATGCGCGGACTTGCAGCTGTCGATGGCGTCAAAGGACTTGTCTGTAATGGGCATACCGGCGAGATTACATCGTTGCGCCCGACTGAGCGCGCGCAGGTGACCAGGATCGTTGCCGAAGAAGTTAAGGGTAAGGTAAAGGTTGTCTCCGGCGTAAGTGCCGAAGGCAGCTTAGAGGCTATCGATTATGCTATCGCTGCGAAGGAGGCGGGTGGCGATGCGATTTTACTGATGCCGCCGCATCACTGGTTACGTTTCGGTCGCACGAGTGAAACGGCAATCGGCTTTTTTCAGGATGTTGCCGAAGGCGCGGACATACCCATCATCGTCCACCAATACCCTGCTTGGACGAAGGCAAGCTATAGTCTCGCGGAAATGTTGGAACTTGTGAAAATCCCACAGGTGGTATGTATCAAGATGGGGACGCGTGATATGGCACGCTGGCGTTGGGACTATGAGCAACTGAAAGAATCAGCGCCCGACGTTCCTATTTTAACTTGTCACGATGAGTATCTGCTGGCTTCGTTGTTGGAAGGCTGCGATGGTGCGTTAATCGGCTTTGCCGGATTTGTGCCAGAGTTGATGGTGCAGGTTGTGCACTCCGCCCTTGATGGTGACCTGATAGGTGCCCGCAAAGCGCGAAGGCTAGTGGATCCGCTATCGCGAATTGTGTACAACTTCGGCGAACCGAGCGGTGATGCACACCAACGGATGAAGTGTGCGCGCTGGTTGATGGGCAAGTTCCCCTCTATGACGATGCGTCGTCCACTCCGTCCATTGCCTGACACGGAAATTACCAAGATCCGCCGGAGTCTTGAAGCGATTGGCTACGAATGTGTACATTAAAAACTTTATGAAAAAGAAAGCGAAATCCTGTATTATAGTAGATTTTAGAATTACTTATACACTCCCAATGCACAGTCAACCCCCTAAATCCCCCTTATCAGGGGGACTTTTGGAACTTTATGAAGGTCGGAGTTATTGGTAAATGTCTACTTATTTCTCTAATTCACCATAAAGGAATAAACATGTCCAACCTGAAGCAGGAATTATATGAAATCGATATATACGGTTTCACAATTCTTGAGAATGTTCTCGCCCCTGATGAAGTGGCGGAGATGAAAGAAGTTCTAATTCGATTGATTGAGGAAAAGGGTGTCGATCGGGGAGACTGTATACACATCTCGAACCTACCGACAATGGATCCAGTTTTTTTCAAAACGATTGACCATCCGAGAATCTTACCGTTGTTGGAAAAGACAATGACCAATCGTGTGCCTCTGATTCTCGGTAGTCTCAACGCCCGCATTGTCCGTCCCGGCGATCCGGTGCAACGTCTGCATGGTGATATCCTTGAGGATTTAATGAAGAAAGATGGGAAGAATCCTGTCATGATGAATACGGTCTGGATGCTGGACGATTTTACACCGGAAATTGGGGCAACCCGGATTGTCCCCGGCACGCACAAAAGCGGCATAAATCCACCACCTGAAGACATGGCAATTAAACATGTGTTGACAGCAACCGCACCGGCGGGAAGTGTTCTTGTTTTTAACGGTCAATGCTGGCATGGTGGTGGTGCGAATACCGGCGATCGGGATCGTCATGCGATTTTTGGACACTACCGGATTGGTCCTATGATGCGCTTTCAACTTGATCCACATCACCGTTTTCCAGAGGAGTGGCTAGATTTACTCACAGATGGCCAAAAACAACTGCTGCGGATGGAGAATGGGGTGGGTGTTCCGCATGGCGCGGATCATTACGAATGAATTAGGGCTCAAAGCGTAAAATGTGAAAGTGTTTTGTTCATTGGTTCATTATGGTAGATTTTAGGATTAATTAGACACTGCCAATCGGCGCAGTTGGAAACAGCGCCTACCAAACACGGAGAGCGAAAGTGTTTATTTATTTTTAGAATTCACCATAATAAACGAGTGAACCCATCAACTCGATCGGTTTCGGTTGCGCCATCTCTTTACATGAGCTAATCTGATATAGGAGTTACGCAGTTGGGTGCTCAATCCCTTGTAGTTCGGTGATTTATCACCGCTAGACACCGTTCCCAACGCCCGATGAATCGGGCAACTACAATAAAAGGCACCATCAAAAAGTTCGTAGGGAACAACGATCGTTGTTCCTTACTGAAGTGCGTCAGTCCTACTGATAAATATCTATCCAGTATTATGATCATTTTAAGGGGTAATTTATGTCCCGTTTGAAGTATGCTCTCATTGGTTATGGTCGTCGCGGTCGATCACATCTCGAAACTGCTGCAGCGTTGAAAGAAACCTTTGAAGTTGTAGCGGTTTGCGATGCCCATCCGGAGTCAGCAGAGGAAGGGGCGACACAGTTCAACGTGAACCCTTACACCGATGTTCGTGAGATGGTTGAATGTGAGCAACCGGATGTCTGTGATGTTGTCGTGCCTGCGGAACTTCATCATGTGGTATCTTGCTATTTATCGCGTTGCAGTATCCACCATAATGTCGAGACACCGCTAGCGCCGACGCTCGGATTGATGGATCTGATGATCGATACCGCAGCTGAACACGGTGCTAAACTGCAAACGTCCGAAAACTTTCCGTTTGTCCCAGTTGAGCAGTTTGTCTGCAAACTCATCCGTGAAAATGTCATCGGACCCGTCCACAAATGTTACCGCCTCTTTTCAACGACAGGGTATCACGGTTTGGCTGCGATACGGTGCCGGCTGGATGCTACGCCTGTTGCTGTTAGCAGCATCAGTCATACAATGCCGGTTGTTCCCTACACTGACCATGCCAAACGGGACTTCAATACCGAAAACCTCGAATTCTACGCTGTCGATTTCGATAATGGAGGCATCGGAGTCGCGATGGTCGGTAATAAAAACAGCCGTCTCGGTCGGAACTCACTGGTCGGTTTCGAGACCTGTGGCGAGCGCGGTACGATTGTGACTAACGGCAATCAGGGCGCATCGGGCGGGGAAACAGTGAACGTCTGCACTGCTGAAGATATCGCTGAGCGTGCGGGTCAGGCGAGGACTTATGAGTTTCAGCGTGAATATGCTGAATCAAACGTCATTAAACGGATCTTTGTTGAACTACCGGCGGAATTGGGTGGAACAATTGAATGGGAGAATCCATATTTGGAGGTAGGCATCCAAGAACGTAACATCTCGTTAGCAACAATGCTTGACGGGATTGGACGTGCTGCAGATAAGGATATAGATCCGCTCTGGACAGGTGAGATGGGGCGAGCGGATCAGGAGATGGTTTTGGCTGCCGGCAGATCGACACGGCTGAACCGGCAACCGGTCGCGTTACCCTTGCCGCCGGATCCGGCTGAGGAGGTGGCGTTTGACAGGAATTTTGAGCAGCGGTTTGGCGTTCATCCCCGTGAGGATTTGGAAAAAGCGTTGGCAGTCAATTTTAAGGCACGGTAAATGGCAACCCTAAAGCCTTGATAAGATCGCAGCACTAAGCAAGTTTCAATATTATGGTAGGTTTTAGAATTACTTATACACTTCCAATGCACAGTCAACCCCCTAAATCCCCCTTATCAGGGGGACTTTTGGAAACTTCGCGAAGGTTGGAATTATTGGTAAATGTCTACTTATTTATCTGATTTACCATAAATATGCACATTTTACATCGATGGCGGGCGGGGTTTCCCCGCCCCTACGGGTTCGATACCTACTGAAAATCGAAAGTTTATTATTCAATATTGCTTATTCAGAGTAATTTTAACAATTAAAGAAGGATATCAATCTATGAATGATGCCGAAAAATATCTATTCGATCTCAACGGTTATCTCGTTATTGAGGATGTGCTCACACCTGATGAGGTTGCCTTTGCCAATGAAGCTATTGACCGTCATTCGGACGAGGGACGCACTCGTCCGCGCGATCAGGCTTTGGACGGCGGTTCTCCTGCGCTCAGAGGCGATAAGGGACGCGGAGAACTGGGCAATATGCTTAATTGGGAGGAACCGTGGTGCAATCCCTTCCGAGAGATGTTGGCACACCCACGAATCGTTCCCTGCCTCAACCAAATCCTCGGTAAAGGTTTTCGGATGGATCACCACATGTTTCTGTTATCAATGGAAAAAGGGGCGGAGGGATTCATCTTTCATGGATCTTCGGGACCGGGCTTTGATCCAAATCAGTACTACATCTTCCGCAATGGTCAGATGCACTGTGGACTGACAGTTGTGGCGGTCCAGCTCACGGATGTAAACCCGGGTGACGGTGGATTGATAGTGATTCCGGGCAGCCACAAAAGCAATTTTCCATGTCCTCAAGAAATTCGGCGTTATGAGAACTATCAGGAACATGTTCGGCAAGTTGTGTGCAAAGCCGGTGGTGTCATCATCTTCACAGAAGCGGTGACGCACGGAACGCTGCCTTGGACATCGGATGAACCACGTCGGTCGATATTGACTCGCTATACGGCGGGCAACCTAGCGTACGTTCCCGCCTATTCCGTACCTGAATGGGCAAATGAGAGACAGCGGGCGGTGATGGAACCACCGTATCATTCGCGACTCGATCGGCCTGTGTTGGAGGAATAGATACAGAAATCTTTCAGAATTTATCAACATAAGGAAAAGATGTCCAAAGGCGCGATTTACCCATCGGAAGCCAAGACGTTTCAGGATGCGCGCACCGGCGCGAAGATTCGGCAGGTAACTGATCATCCCTCAATTCATCACCAGCCCTTCTTCTTCATTCCCGCTTATGACGATGCCATGCGCTGGCTCATTTTCACCTCATGCCGCACCGGCTCGCCTCAGATTTTTGCCGAAGAGCGTTCGACAGGTTCGCTTATCCAGCTGACGGATCGGCTAGATCTCAGCGATTGGTCGATTTATCCCTCACACGATGGGAGCGCTATTTTCTTCACAGCGGGAACAAGTGCGTGGCGGTTAGATCTTGAGACACTTGAAGAATGGGAGTTGGTCAACTTTGCCACGACACGAAGCGAACAAGGAGGCACAGTCCAACCCGTAGGGGGAACAACAGGGTTGAGTTACGATGATCGGTGGTGGGCAGTGCGCTTCAGTGTCAATGAAGCCTCAGCGCTAGCAATTATTAATACTGAGACGGGCGAACATGAGACAATTCTCTACCGTGATAGTGTGGGTCACTTACAATTCTGTCCGGACGATTCAGATCTACTTTTCTACGCGGGTTCTCTCACCGACCGTGTCTGGGTAATTCGGCGGGATGGTAGGGACAACCGCCGGTTGTACGCTCGTAATGTTGAGAAAAACGAATGGATTACGCACGAGTCGTGGATTCCCGGCACACGCGAGTTGGCATTCGTCGATTGGCCTCACGGTATCCGCTGCGTCCATGTGGACACAGGCGCTGAGCGGCGTGTCACGTCTTGTAACGCTTGGCACGCAATCTGTAACCGCCAAGGCACACTCATGGTCGCTGATACAAACTTTCCCGACATTGGTCTCCAGCTTTTCGATCCGCGTGATGGGGTCGGAGAACCTGTGACACTGTGCTACCCGGAAGCAACGTCTATCGGCAAGCATTGGAATGGTCCGTTTCCGTACGCGAAGGGACCGGTTAAGGTCCATTCCGAGCAACATACCCACCCGCATCCCTCTTTCAGCCCTGATGGGAAGTTAGTAGTTTATACATCGGATTGTACTGGGCACAGTCAGGTATATGAGGTTGAAATTCCAGACAGATTTATAGTTTTTTAGACCTATCCCTCTAAAAGCAGGTAGTAACTGGTAGTAAGAAGAATCTTGTCCGTTGAAAATTGTCTGTGTTAGAATAGATGCACCCTACGAAATACGACTCAAGAACTGATATATCATAAAACAATTACGGTGAGATATGAGAGCTGTTATCCAACGTGTTAAATCTGCTAGTGTAACCGTCGAAGGAAAGGTTGTCTCGGAGATTCGGGTGGGATTGCTCGTTTTTCTCGGTGTCGCTCAAGAGGATACCCCTGCGGATGTCGATTATATGGCAAGCAAAATCGCCAATCTCCGAATCTTTGAAGATGATGAAGAACGAATGAATTTGTCAATTTTAGACGTCGGCGGCGAAGCCCTTGTCGTCTCTCAATTCACGCTCTACGGGGATTGCCGCAAGGGGAGACGCCCTAGTTTCATTCACGCCGCTCGTCCTGAAAAAGCGGATCCGCTCTATCAAGCGTTTATGGACGAGATCTCGCGGTTGGGGGTGCCTGTCAAGGCTGGCATATTTCAGGCGATGATGGACGTCGAACTGATTAACGATGGGCCTGTCACGATGATGCTAGATAGTAATAAGCTGTTTTGATGCGCCAGTAATTTTATTCTGGGAAGGAAGATATAATGGAACGTAAAATGGAACTTGGCTTGTACCTATTCGGTGAAGTAGACGAAGAATGGCTGACATTTGTTAATCAGTTAGGTGTTGAAGCTGTCGTCATGGCTAATCCCCAACTGCCGGGCGACGGGCGTTGGGAATTCATGGATCTGCTGCAGATGCGAACTGCAATCGAAAATGTGGGTCCCCGGCTCGCTGCCATTGAGAATGTCCCACCCTCTTTTTACGATAAGATTATGCTCGGCTTACCCGGACGGGATGAACAGATTGAGAACATGGCAGCCACCATCCGCAATATGGGAGCGGCGGGCATTGATACTTTCGGCTATCATTGGATGCCCAACAGCGTGTGGCGGACTTCCAACACGACACCCACTCGGGGTGGTGCAACCGTTACTAGCTTTGATATGGAACTTGTTGAAGATGCACCACTTACCCACGGACGGGTCTACACCGAAGAAGAGATGTGGGAATACTACGAATACTATATGAAGGCGATTCTTCCCGTCGCAGAGGAGGCAGGTGTGCGACTCGCGCTCCATCCCGATGACCCCCCGGTTGAATCTCTTGGGGGGATACCGCGTCTGTTTCGTAGCTTTGAAGGTTTTAAGCACGGTATATCGCTCGTTGATAGTCCTATGCACGGGCTTGATTTTTGTGTCGGATCTTGGTCTGAGATGGGACCTGGGGTAATTGATGCTGCCCGTTACTTTGGGGAACGCGATCGGATTTTCTACGTCCATTTTCGGGATGTGCGGGGGTATGTCCCCAAGTTTGCCGAATCCTTCGTAAATGACGGGAACTGCGATATGTTTGAGGTAATGCGGGCATTAAGGGAAAGCGGATTTACGGGCTGGATGATTACGGATCATGTTCCGAACATGATAAACGATACGCCGCAGGGACACCGTGCACGCGCCTATACGATCGGTTATATGGCAGCGTGCCTTGAGAGATTGAACGCAGCCAACTGAAAAATTTTCTTTGGGAAGATTACAGATTCTTGAACCAAACGAAAGTTTTATGGGTAGAAGCTAGGGGAGGTGCAACTTTGACAGGATAGACTGTCATGAGTTGAGAGACAATGAACGGATTGCCATCAACACAAATATCATTTCTCAATGAGGTAATTGAGGAACTGAAGGAAAGACTGACGGACTCTTTGGTTGCGGTCGTGCTCTTTGGCTCACGGGCTCGAGGTGATGCCCACGAGGAAAGTGATTGGGATGTTCTCGTAATCGCTCATGACCTGCCAGATCGCCCATTTCGTCGTCATGCCTTCCTGAAAGCGCAACTGTCGCCTAGGTGGCGTGCTGCTATTTCCCTCTTGGCAAAAACACCAGAAGAATTTGAGGCATCATTGCCATCTTTTTACTTGGACATTGCCCTAGATGGGATTGTGCTCTATGATCCCCACCGTTATATGCAGGAAAAACTAACCTATTTGCAGAAATTAATTCGTAAGAAAGGACTGCGACGAGAAAAAATCGAGGGGAGTTTTGCTTGGCAGTGGGATAAGTTTCCCGGTTTCGGTTGGTCTATCGAATGGGACACGGAGATGTGATGAGGTCCTCAGACGCACAGTACCGCTTTAGAATCGCACAGGGTTTCCTAGAGGAGAGTCGTCAAGACGTTACATTGACACGTTGGCGCTCTGCGGTAGACAACGCACAATTGGCAACAGAGAATGCAGCTAAATCTGTGTTAGCTTTGGTGGGACCTGTAGGCAGAACCCATCAACCCGCTTTGTTATTGCGTCAAGCGTTGCAAATATTTTCTCCGTCTTACCAACAATACGTTGAGAGGCTTTCTGAACAAGCTGAGATGTTAGGCTTTGATGTACATGTACAGACTGACTATGGTGATGAAATGGAAGGGGTCACGCCTTGGGAATTATTCAATGAAGATGATGCTCACAGCGCACTGGCTATCGCTGAAGAAGCAGTGAGGCTAGCACAATTGATAATCGAAGCACTCAACCAATGAAAATTTTTGAGTTTATCCGCAGTGGTCAGCATGATGTGTGCGCCTGCAATACTACTTCATACAAATTGGTGGTAAGTTACCAAATGGACGGTGTATGCTTTGAGTATAATTCGAATACTCTACGTTATCGATTCTATGGGCAGGGGCGGGGCTGAGACGCAGTTGCTCAAGACCTTAGCACGACTACCGGCAGATAAATTTGAAGCCTTTATCGTGTTAAGTCGTGAACCCGGTGCTTCCTACGAGCAGCTTGCAGCACTCCCGATCGTTCAAGAAATTATCGTCCTATATGATGCAAGTTGCTTTGAATCTCAATCCCATCGGAGCAGATTTCCCCTACTGTCTTTAGTGCGGAAGACTTTCAAGTTAGCAAGGATTATAAAATCAGTAAAGCCTGCAATTATTCATAGCTGGCTTTGGTATTCCAATCTCCTCTGTGGTCTCGTTCGCCAATTCTCTCTGACCCCTTCAGGTGTAGCACTGATTGTCTCACAGCGGGGCGACTATTATGCAAGATACGGTCGCACAAGGTTGTGGCTGACAGAAAAACTCATCTACCGTCACGCCGATGCCCTCTTAACGAATTCCGATCGCATTCGAGACAACCTTCGGCACCGTTATTCTGACAAGCATATCCTAGCAATTCGGAATTTGCTAGACCTGCCCGACTTACTATCACAACCGTCTTCCGACACTCCATCGCCCTGGCACATTGTGAGCGTCGGTCGATTGACCCCAGAAAAGGGGCATCAGCATCTCATCGAAGCGTTGTATCTGCTCAGCACAAAGTTCAATCGGCAAGACTTCACAGCGACAATCCTCGGAGATGGCGCGTTGAGAACAGAGTTAGCGCAACTTGTCAATCGCTATGACTTATCGGATCGGGTACAGATGCCCGGCTTCTGCGACGATATTTTTTCTATGCTATCTACCGCACACCTTTTCGTCCTGCCCTCGCTGCATGAAAGCTCACCAAATGCCCTGATTGAAGCGATGGCGGTTGGGTTACCGTGTATCGCTTCGAGTGTCGGTGGAGTTATTGATCTCATTGACCATCAAGAAAATGGGCTGCTTATTCCACCACGGGCGAGCACCGCATTGGCGGAGGCAATCAATGATCTTTTAGCCAATCAGGAATTGGCGGTATCTCTGGGGCGAAATGCAAGGCGAAAAATTGAGAAGATGTTTGATAACGATAGGTCTATCCAACAATTGGAAGCGGTTTATCAGGATTGCCTGTGTATGATTTCCTGAAATCCCTGCCGATAAATTTGTCTCTGTGAGTGATGTTCTGTGTTATTTTCAGAGTATCACGGCACAGCTAGCAACCAAGGCTATACAAAGGAGACAATCCCATGAAATGGATCGTGCTATTTCTACTTTTTGGTATTCTCTGTATTGCCCTTGTTCTAAACGTCGTCGATGAGTTGTTTTGGCAGCACAATATGAAAATTAGCGTCCATACCGAAACTGGAGAAATCCCCCTCTACAATGAATCTTATGCCCTCATCGTCGGAAACGGAAGCTATACAAACGGTTGGGATTCACTTGATGGGCTTCTCAGAGATGTAAAAGATGTGGCTACTGCTCTCGAAAAACACGACTTCACCGTGACGCTAAAAACTAATCTCAAAAAGCCTGACTTTGAGGCTGTATTTGAGGCGTTCATCAGGAAGGGAGAGGGTAAAAATACCCGCCTCTTGTTTTACTACGTGGGTCACGGTCATACGGAAATCAATAAGCAGACAGGCGAAGAATCTGGCTACCTCATCATGGTAGATTCTCCTATGCCAATGGCAACAGGCAAAATCGACGGGAGTAAAAACGTGAGCATACGATCACTAGCAGAGGGGACAAAACAGATTGAAGCGCTTCATGTGCTATATCTGTTCCATAGCAGTTTTTCTGATAGTGTGCTTAACACCCAGAATCGTCCGCAACCGTGCACCGTTCAGGCGAGCGTTAAATATCCTGCAAGGCAGTTTATCATCGCAGGTCGTGCCAATGAACCGATGCCCAATTATAGTCGATTTAAGGTGGCATTTCTGGACCTGTTGGAAGGGCGCATTGCTGAACCGATTCCAGATGGTTACATTACCGGCGAAGAGGTGGGATTGTATTTGAACCACCATGTCCCAGAGTACACTCAAACCCTACAATACGGTAAAGTCAACGACCCGACGTTCGACCGGGGGGATTTTGTTTTTGTGTCTCAGGGTGGAAAGATCGCAGCGGGACATAAAATAAACTGGCTGAGAGAGATTGTTGGAAAGGATGGGACGAAAATGGTGCCTATCCTCGCGGGTGAGTTTAAGATGGGGAGTAGTGACAGAGATGCCCATCCCGATGAGGGTCCGGTACATATCGTCTACCTTGATGCGTTCTATATGGATATACATGAGGTGACGAATGCACAGTATAAGAAGTTTGTTGACGCAAATCCGGAGTGGAGAAAAAACCGTAGTTATGGTAAGTACTCCGATAGCCATTATTTAACACACTGGCATGGAAACAGCTACCCGAGTGGTAAAGGAAATCACCCTGTTGTTTATGTGAGTTGGTATGCTGCAATGGCGTATGCGGAGTGGGTCGGCAAGCGTTTACCAACGGAGGCAGAGTGGGAGAAAGCAGCACGGGGCGGCTTGGCAGGTCAGAAATTCATTGTATGGACACCTATGGGGATATCCGCACCCAATCCCTATGGACTCTACGGTATGGCGGATCGGGTGTGGGAGTGGTGCCTTGATGAGTATGATCGGTATTTTTATGAAAATGCCCCACGTGAGAATCCGATTGCAACAGATCCAATTACAAGGGGAGATAGCGTTCAACCTATAGATGGTTTGATAAGCTTTGAAGGACAACGCGTTAAAGGAGATCGTGTGCTGCGCGGTGGATCATGGTATGATGGATACGGGTACGCGCGGGTCGCCGATCGCTCTAACACTCATCCAATGAGCACTTACCCCCATATCAGTTTTCGTTGCGTAATGCCTATTATTCCGTGAATCTTAGGAGTTACGCAGTTGGGTGCTCAACCCCTTGTAATTTGGTGATTTATCGCCGCTAGACACTGTTCCCAACCCTGGTCTCGGAACGGACGCCCGATGAATCGGGCAACTACAATAAAAGGCACCATCAAAAAGTTCGTAGGGAACAACGATCGTTGTTCCCTACAGACCCGTTATCCCTCATAATACTTTATACTATGGTAGATTTTAGAATTACTTAGACACTTCCAATGGACATGTACAGATTGGGAAATCTGTACCCACAAACAACCCCCTAAATCCCCCTTATCAGGGGGACTTTGGGAAATGTCCACTTATTTCTCTAATTCACCATAAAAGGAGGAAGCTTCATGACAGATCAACCGATCAAACTTGGTGTCGTAGGCTGTGGCTTTACAGGCAGACAAACGATTTTTGCAACCAATGTAATGTCGCGTATGACCACCGTTGCGCTCGCAGACCTCGATCCCGCGCGGCGTGAGGAGGTAGCCGGGGAATACGCTGTACCGTGTGCCTACACCGATTACCGGGAGATACTTGAAGATGACGACATTGACGCGGTGTACCTCGGTACTGCCCCCGATGTCCGCCTGCCAATGGTGCTTGAGACACTCGCTGCGGGTAAACATGCGCTAGTTCAGAAGCCTCATGCGATACGTGCAAATGAAATCACGGAAATGGCGGATGCAGCACAAGCGGCGGGTAAGACGCTGCAGTTCTGCTATTTTATGCGGCACTTCCCTAACAATCGTCAGATTCGCCGGGCGGTGCTTAGCGGTAAGATTGGAGACCCGTATCACGCTCGGATCTTTGGGAAATACAATCATATCCCGCCACCGGACGACAACTATCGTTGGTTGCATGTCTATGGTCAGAAAGGTGGGGCGTTAGGGCAGCACTATTCTCATGAGTTGGATCTGGCGTGGTGGTGGATGGGCTGTCCGAAGCCAATGTGGGCGTTTGGTGCCAGGCATGTCGTCTATCCGGCATACGACGGTCCCGAGGGTGCTGCTGATGATTACTTCACGGGATTGGTCGGTTTGGAGGGCGGGAAAACGATTCAGATCGATTGCTCACGGATGGTGCATACCCCCACGCCAACTATCATCGAACTTTACGGCAGCACTGGGGCAATTACAGGTGGCGGGATTTCGAGACACAAGGATGGCGAGTTTATCCGGGAGGAGATTGATGAGCCGTTAGATATAAAGCACAGCGAACCCCCTGAGCCTCGGCCTGTTTTCTTCTATGAGATTGAGCATTTCGCAATGGCAATCGCTGGCGAGGTTGAACCGGATGTTTCTGCTGCAGATGCCTATATGTTCATGAAAATCCTCGATGCCCTTTACGATAGTGCCAAAGCAGGTGTGAAGGTTTCAATTAAGTAGACCCAAAAGGAGGCTATGATGTCTAAACGCAAAGTGTTAATGGCAAGGCGTGAAGATCCTGAAGTTGAAGCGATCCTTAAAGATGCTCCATCGGAGGTAGATATTCACTTTCCAGCACCGGGTGAGTCGTTGGATGCTCACCTCGCAGATGCTGAGATTATCTACGGTGGGATCCGTGAAGCAGATCTCCCTAAAGCCAAAGCGTTACGCTGGGTACAGCAACCTTCAGCAGGTGTCGAAGGTACGATGTATCCCGCCTTCAAAGCAAGCGATGTAATTTTGACCAACTGCCAGAAACTGTATGGTCTTCAGATTTCTGAGCACGCCTTCGCGCTCTTGCTCTCCCTCACCCGCAGTATTCCGGCACAACTGGAATTTATGAAGGAGAAACACTGGGAGCGGGTTCCGTGCATTGAATTGGCAGGGATGACCATGGGAATTTTGGGGCTTGGCGGTATTGGTCGGGCGATTGCAGCGCGGGCAAAGGCGTTTGAGTTTAAGGTCATTGCGGTTGATTCGGAATCGATGGACAAACCGGATTGTGTTGATGAACTTGGCAAACTGGATTGGCTTTCGGAATTTATGAGACAATCCAATGTCGTGATGGTCTGTTGTCCAAGTACCCCTGAAACTCACAAACTTCTATCGCACGAGCAGTTTGGTCTGCTGCCGGATGGAAGCTATCTTGTCAACGTTAGCCGTGGTAAAGTCATTGATGAAGATGCGATGATTGCAGCACTCCGCAGCGGCAAACTTGCTGGGGCGGGGTTAGATGTTACTTACACCGAGCCGTGTCCGGCGGATAGCCCGCTATGGACGGAACCGAATGTGATTTTGACCTCCCATAGTGCAGGGGCATCACAGCATATGCGCTCTCGTGCGATGCGTCTGTTTGTCGATAATCTGCACCGCTACGTCAAAGGCGAACCGTTGGTCAACCTCGTGGATAAGCAGAAGGGGTATTAAGAATCAGAGTCGTGATTTGGAAATCATCCCTGCAGTCAATAAGGGGTCGGGATTCGGAGATCCCTCCTACAGGAGAATTGAATACCCCTAAGTTAGTAAAATAGTGATAGATTTTATGATAAGATCGTGCTATAATCACTCGCCATAGAACCGAAGATTTTGTAGGGCTTCGCGGATCATTCATCGGCGTGCCTTTATGGAACTCAGGTTTTCATACGAATTGTCTCTTTAACAACTATAAAGCCGTCACTACAGAATTGAGAGTCAAACTTTTTACTCCTATTAAGAACTAACATGTGAAAAAGATTGACTCTCGGAGTAAGAGAGGAGTTTTTATTATGCGATGTGTCTTTGTTGGTATTGAATATGCTGGAAAATCAACCATAATCAAGCTGCTAGATGCCTATTATCGGCAGCGCAGGCTACCTGTCCACGGAGATGACCATTTTACTTTGCCGGATGCATCTTTGAGCCCAGAATCACGAGCGCTGATGGTTAATTTTCCCGATGATGTTAAAGAACGCTCACAGCGGATGCAGATTCAGTACCATGTTGAAGTCATCAAGAATTATCCGAATACCTTGATTGCAGGATGGCATATTGAGGAATCGGTTTATTCAGATATGTACGGCGATGATCCAGACAGCCCTTACTATAAGAATTATTCGTACAGGGCACAACGGATTTACGAAGCCCAAGTGTTTGAAGCCCGTTTACCCAATGTGGTCATGATTCATGTAACCGCTAGCGATGAAGCAATTCGGGAGCGGATGCATGCAGACCCGCACGAGTATCAGATTATTAAAGAGGGAGATATTGCGGAGGTCAAACAGCGTTTCGAGGAGGAGATTGAAAAATCGCTCTTCACCCAGAACGGACGCAAGATTGTGGTTGACACTACAGGGAAAACACCTCAAGAATCCCTAGATGACCTGCTCATGCTTTCCGAACCGTTGATTACGCAAGAAGAGCTAGCTATTCGTTCTATACCCGTCCCCGAAGGAGACTATGAGGTTCGGTACGAAAACGGTGTACGAAAGATGGTTCCGGTATAAGAATCCGAGCTGCTATCTTTCGACCAATTCGCCATTTCTCGATGACTTTTGACCTCACCACCCATACAGGGGCAGAAACGGAAGATTGGAAGGAAGGAAAAAGGACTGTCCTGCGGTATTCTTCCTTCCTCTTCCTCCCTCACACTCCAAACGCATCAATTACGGATTTTCATGAATCCCGCCTTCCTGTCCCCCGTCCTTTCCTACCCAAAACTGCTTCGTTTCATCGACAATTCGACGCGCTTCTTCCAGCCGCTCATGAGCCTCTGGCTTTGTGGGGCTGTATCGGGCAAACTTGACCCAATCGCAGTTAGTGAAAAACTGCTGTACTAGATCTTTTGGGATATCTTCGGGCTGCAAACGGTCGAGCAGCTCTTGTGTGGTCAGTTCAAGTGCAGGGATATGATATCGTGCTGCGATATACTGACGGATAACGTGAGAGATTTCGGTGTGGTATACCTTCATTTCGCCCTGTGCAACCCAATTCATCTCCTCTATCCGATTCAGTTGTTCATAAGCGATTTCGTGAGGTTGATGTTGGGGTAGTACTTCAGGCTGTAGATCCATGGGTTTAGCCCGCCTGCGGAGGTAAAAAAAGATAGTCCCACTGATGGCAATAATCGCCAGAAGTGCTGCTAAAATGTAAAGGAACCAATTCGGGGGCACGGACCAAGGTCCCTTGATCCCTTTCATCTCGGTGGCACCGGCGGGCTTGACAGACCGGACCTCAAACAGGTAAGCAGGTGTCTGGATACTTCCGCTGTCTCCATCAGCGCCGGTATATTTAATTGTGATGGGAGGAAGGCTATGTTTACCGATAGCGAAGGCGCGTAGTGGGTAGGTTATCTCATAGTGTGCTTTGCCTATCGGTGGGCTGTCGGATTTAGTTCGTTCCACTTGAGGTTTATCTGCTTCCAGATGCTCGTGATCACCGCGGTCTATTGGATCTAAGTAGATATGCAAGTTTTCATCGGCTTCAATTCGCAGGCGCAACTGAGCCGGATCCCCAATTGTAATATCGTCCGGGTCAAAATCGTGTGAAAGGATACGAATGGCTTCTTGAGCGGATACTCTGCCCGAGGCCGAGAGCAATAAGGCAAAAGTAACGATGAACCAGAGAAGACGTGAAGAAAAAGACTGGAAGACTGGAGGGTTGGAATGGGGCAATAGCGGGAAGAAACGTCGATACATTTTTAATTTATTGGTAGATTTTAGAATTAATGAGACACTGTCAATGTACAACTAACCCCCTAAATCCCCCTTATCAGGGGGACTTTGCAAACTTCACGAAGGTCGAAGTTGTTGGCAAATGTCTACTTATTTGTCTAATTCACCATATAATAGATTTTAGAATTAATGAGACACGCCAAACCGGTGCGGTTGGAAACCGCACCTACCGGGGGACGAACATGTAAAAAGAAAGTACAAAGCGCGAAGAGAAACCGAGTTTTCGACAAGGTCGGGCGGGGGAACCCCGCCCCTACGGTTTCTGTTGTATGACAAAAATATCGCACTCACCGTCAATCTTTTTGGGCTTCCGTATATTCCTGAATAGGTTGAACAACAATAGATTTTGGAGTTGTTGGGCATTGATACTGGCACACGCCGCAACCAGTACAACCAACAGCAAGGACTTCGATCCGTCTTTCGGAGTCGAGTCTGATTGCTTTTTCGCCAATTGGACAGCTCTCAACACAGTCGAGACAATCGACCCCGTTGGAACGCAGACAGATGTCATAATTGACTGCAGCAAAACCGATCTGAATCTCATGAATGGATAGCTTCTGCAAAGCACCGCTTGGGCAGACCTGCATACATTCGAGTGAATCACAGACAACACAGGGTTGATCCTCTGGATCAATGTAGGGTGTATCTGCCAAATTGGGTTGGTCGCTCTGCAAGGGCTTAATGGCATCTGCGGGACAACTATCGACACAGTTTCCACACCGCAAACAGGTTTCCAAAAACGCTGCTTCCGGGAGTGCGCCTGGCGGTCGTAGTAAGGCTTTTTCGGCGGGCAGATGTGGTCCAATTTGTGTATCTAAATATTCAGCGACCGGCTGAACAATCTTTGTAAATGCCTCTTGGAAGAATGCGCGCCTGTCGTGCCGTGTCCCATCGTCAGATTCTGCCATTTAACACAACCCTTTCGCTTTGTTGTCCAACAGACTATTTGTCCAAACAGTGGCTCGTTTCAGGGGGTAACAAGCAGCAAGATTCTATACATGTCGCCTCTCTGGGGCTTTGGATGTGTAGGGATTCGGCATTGCTATATACATTCCGCCCCGCTGGGGCTATGGGTCGAGCAAGTCTCTTTGGATTCTGATTTATCGGGGATGCCTGACCTACGGGTATAGGAGATTGATGTTATCGCGCTGCATATAACTAGCGACTTGAATTATGACAGCGGATAGTCGTAGATGCGGTAGCGTTTATAAAGTGTTGCCCCCATGTTTTTGATGCCACGATTCATCAATGTATTGTCCTCTAAAATCCATGACATTTCCCCTCGCCGATACCCTTTCGCAACTCCCCTTTTATAAGCCTCATAGTACATCAGTGCATCGATCCCTTGTTGACGGTATTCTTTCTTAATTCCAAATGCTAGCACCCGGGCGGTGTCAATCTTGCGACTGTGCCAAAGAATTTTGAGTAGTCCAAACGGGAATAGGCGGCCGTTGGCATGCTTCAGCGCAACGTAAAAATCGGGTAATGCAAGGATAAAAGCGACAGGTTCCTCTTCAATTTCGGCAAAGAGTAGTAGATCTGGATCGATAATCTGAATTAACTCCTGCGCCATGTAATCGATTTCCCGGTCCGTCATTGGGACAAAGCCCCAATTTTTCTCCCATGCGGAGTTATAGATCTCCTTGACCCGCTGAATTTCCTGATGAATATGTTTTTTGACAAGTGGACGTATCGTGATTTTTTTACGCTTTTTGATCCATTGTACCGTGCGCTCAAGACGTTCAGGCACCTGCACCTCATCGGTTATCTCGTAAGCAAGCAGATCCTTTGCTTTCTCGAAACCGAAGCCTTCGATGAGATTAAGGTAGTAGGGTGGATTGTAGGACATCATAATCATGGGCGGCGAATCAAAGCCCTCGACAAGCAATCCACAATCGTCGTTTGCCGAGTAATTCACGGGACCGCGCATTACTCCAAGTTTGCGTTCCCGCAACCACTGCGCGGCATGAGAAAAAAGTGCTGCTGCGACTTCTGGATCTTCGATGGATTCAAAGAATCCAAAGAATCCTACTTGCTCTTCGTGAAAGTCGATATGGATATCATTTTTAATGGCAACAATTCGTCCCACAACACGCCCTTGACACCGGGCTATTAGAAATTCCGCTTCGGCATGGTCAAAAAAGGGATATTGGGTTTCATCAAGTCGCTTTTTGAGATCTCGGCGTAACGGAGGGACCCAATGGGGGTTGTTACGATAGATTGTCCACGGCAGGTTGATAAACGCTTTTAGATCGGCTGAGGATCGGACAGGAGTCACATCAATTTCAGGGGATTGTTTATTGGAATGCATTTGGCGAGAAATTCTCCCATTCTCCCGTTATTTATGGTAGATTTTAGAATTACTGAGACACTCCCAATGGACAGCTAACCCCCTAAATCCCCCTTATCAGGGGGACTTTTGAAACTTCGCGAGGGTTGGAGTTATTGGCAAATGCCTACTTATTTTTCTAATTCACCATAGATAACCCAGCTTTTAGATCAGTCCCAACTTCCTGCCCACTTTATCAAATGTTTCAAGGACAAAGTCGAGTTGTTTATCGGTATGGCTTGCCATATAACTGGTGCGCAAGCGTGAACCACCGGGAGGCACTGCCGGACTCACAACGGGATTGGTGAAAACACCTGCATCGAATAGATGTTTCCACAACATGAAGGTATTCATATCATCGCCAACAATCACTGGAACAACGGGGGTTTGTGTATCCCCAATGTTATATCCCATCAATCGGAGCCCTTCCTGCATTTTTCGTGCATTTTCCCATAGCTGTTTGCGTCGTTCCGGTTCCGCCTTGATAATTTCCAGAGCGGCATGGACTGTTGCAACCGCTGATGGCGGCATACTTGCGCTGAAAAGGAAGGTGTTTGCATGATGTTTCAAGTAATCGATGACGGCGGCTTCTGCGGCGATAAAGCCCCCGATACATGCGAAAGATTTGCTAAACGTCCCCATAATCAGATCGACATCATTTTCGACGCCAAAGTGTTCAGCCGCGCCGGCACCGGTCGGGCCGAGGACACCAACGCCGTGTGCATCGTCAACCATCAAACGGCACTGGTGTTTCCGAGCCACTTCGATGATACCGGGTAGGTCACCGATATCGCCTTCCATGCTGTAAACCCCTTCAACAACAACCAGTTTGCCTCTATCAGAATCCACATTTTTCAACTTGCTATCCAGATCGTCCAAGTCGTTGTGTCGGAATCGAGTCATCTCTCCCCAAGAGAGGCGACATCCATCAACAACACACGCATGGCTTAACGCATCAATGAAAGCGATGTTTCTACGTCCGACAAGGGTATCAATAACGCCAAGATTGACCTGAAATCCAGTGCTAAACACCAGTGCAGCTTCCTTGTGAACAAATTCCGCGAGTGCTCCTTCAAGCGCGATATGGATATCAAGGGTGCCGTTCAGAAATCGGCTGCCTGTACAACCAGAACCGTATTTTCGCCCAGCTATCTCAGCAGCTTCGAGGACTTTAGGGTGATGTGTTAACCCGAGATAATTGTTCGATCCAATCATCACCTTCCTGTCGCCATTGATTATGACCTCTGTATCTGCCGAGGATTCGATTGGAATGAAATAAGGATAAATTCCTGCCTCAAGTACTGCTTTATATTCCTGTCCCCGTGTGCTTCTGCCATAGCTAAAATCATAGCATTTTTCAAATAGATCCATTCATTGGTTCTCCCGCCATCTTAGGCGTTGAACATGAAAATGAGTGCGTTTATCTTCCAATGCTCTAAAAAAGGCTAAATCCCACATACTTCTTGGGATGTGCCTCAATATCTGCAGCCAGTACCTTGAGGTTATAGATTAGTGTTGAAAGTTCTTCAGCAGTTTTCTTATCGTTGGCTAGTTTGCTCAGTGAGCCATCTCCGGTGTTAATCTTCGTGAGCACGGTTTCTAACTGCTTCGTCGTTGCGGTTAGATGATTGAACAGTTCAGCTCCTGATGTCAGTTTGTCCAGCGTGTTTCCGGGTGTATTCAGTTTGTCGGTAAGTTGGGCAATGGATTCGGTAGAAGTTGTAATAGATTCTGCCAAAGACGGGTCCGAAACGAGCTTACCAACTGTACCTTCACCCGATTGCGCCTGATCGATTAGCTGTTCTACCTTTTCGGAGGTTGCGACAGATTGATCATAGAGATCGGGACGATTGATGATTCTAGCTGCCGTTCCTTCACCACTCTCGATTTTTTGGATAAGTGCATCGGCAGAACTGATTAGTGAATCAAGTTGATTGAAACGTGCTTCAAGACTTTCAAGGTTTTCTAGAATGCGTTCTGTTCGATTAAAGAGGGCAGGGTCAGTATTCAGCTTTCCGAGTGTGCCTTCGCCTTGAACCGCTTGTTGGCCCCACTTTGCCATCCAAGCGGTGCTTTGCGTGACATTTTCAGCAATTTCCTGCTTGGAAAGGAGTTGGGGAAGCAGACCGTCCCCTTCGTTTAACTCGCCTACGAACTCAGAGACATTGTTTGTCACCTGATCCAGATTCGCGTAGAGCGCTGCATCCGATAGCAATTTTGCAAAGGTCCCATCGCCAGATTGCAGTCGGTTCACGAGACTTTCAAATCGGGTCAAGGAACTATTCATATTCTCACTCACCGCAATTGCATGATTCAGCAGACTGGACATTTCGGTTGGGACCGTTCCTCTTAACGTGGCACCTTCAGCTACCGGGGTGCCTTGGGGTGTGCCTAGTGAGATGTCTACATATCGGCTTTGAGTAAAACCGACCGATCTAATCTGAACGATTGAATCACTCTTGACTCGTTGTGCGGCTTGTTGATTTAGATTTAGTTGTATTTGGACTTTTTCCACACCATTTTGGCGAACAAATTCGACTGTCTTGACTGTTCCAACCTCAATTCCCGCTAAACGTACCACGTCTCCTGATTTTAAGCCTGATGCGGAATCAATAACGGTTTGTACAGTAAAGCGGTTTTGAACTGCCTTTAGACCATTGGCAGCAAAAAGGGAAAGCCACAGTAAAGTGACACCACAAATCAATGAGAAAATCCCGACACGTAATTGTGACCATGTGACTTGTGATCTCTGTAATCGCATGGATATTACCTCCATAGAAATACTATAGCTCATTGCACGACAGACTTTTTACAAGCGCACAAAATCGGTTGTTCGATAAGAACGACTCGGCGGCTGAATGAAGCGTTGAATATAAGGGTCTGTTGCTCGCATCAATTCATCGGCAGTTCCTTCAAAGATGATCTCTCCCTCGTACAGAAAAACGAAATGGTTGGAGATTTGAAACGCTGCGGATAGTTGATGGGTAACAAGCACTGAAGTCATACGTTGCTGGATCTGTTGCTTTTGGATGAGATCACAGATTAGACCTCGTGCAATTGGATCCAAACCACTGGATGGCTCATCGTAAAGGATAACTTCAGGATAAGAAGCGAGTGCCCGAGCAATGGCGATTCGCATCTGCATCCCACCGCTGCATTGATCAATCGAGAGATCTGCCACATCGTGCAAATCAACCATCTCCAGTAATTTCTCTGCTTCTTCTCTCACCTTTGAAAGCGGCATCGTCCCCTGTTCATAAAGTGGGAACGCAACGTTTTCCCAAGCCGTGAGTGAATCAAAGAGGGCGCCGTGTTGAAACACGATTGCCATTTTGCTCCGAACTTGCTGTTGCTTGGTCTTAGGCAGTGCGGCTAGGTTTTGTCCGTCGATCCAGATTTCACCGCTTGTTGGTTCATACAGCCCCGCTATGACGCGCAGGAGGGTTGTCTTTCCAGATCCACTTGTGCCAATAATAGCGGTCACTTTGGCAGTTGGAATGTCAAACGTGATATTTTTGAGGATATGTTGTGCATCATTGGAGAAGAAGTTAATGTTTTTGAGTGAAATCATAGAAAACAGGGTAGAGATGCCATTTTTAACTGTTCAGTTAAATTTTTGTGTCAAACGACCTATCGCTAAAATGAATGCACAATCGTTGTCATGATAGAGTTAGAAATAAGAATGAGAAGTACGCAAGCAACTGCCGCCTGAGATGCAGCAGCTCGAACCCCTGCGGTGCCGCCTTGAACACGAAGTCCGTAGTAACAAGCGGTTAAAACAACAATAAAACCAAATACAGTTGATTTGGTCAGTCCCCAGAGGACATCGCCGGGGGTGATGCCACTCAGGGATTGATTCAGGAAGAACGGTAGGCTCATTGTGCCCGACAGTTGCGCCACCAAAGCCCCTGTAAGGATTGCAGCAACACCGTTGACGGTCGCCAACGCGGGAAACATAAGCGTCCCGGCAGCAATACGCGGCGTAATTAACTTCCGGAAGGGATCTACCCCCATTGTCACTAAGGCATCGATCTGCTGGCTTACCTGCATTGCACCCAATTCGGCGGCAACCGATGAACAGACGCGAGTCGAAACGATCATCGCAGTAAATACGGGACCCGTCCCTCGTATAATCGAAAGACCTGTCAATTTTCCTAACAACACGTTTGCCCCAAAGGTACGCAGTTCTGCGAGCGTTTCCAACGTGATTAAGGCTCCGATGCACCCTCCTGCAATAAGTACAATCGGTATCGATCCAACCCCCATGATGTCCATGTGATCGAAGAAATCGTGCCAATATCGAGGTTTTCTGTATAAACTCCTTGCAACATTCGCCATGAAAATTACAAATTCCTGTATTTCGGTAACTCGTAATTTTAGCCAGTTGTTGATGGAACGTACAATTTGTCTCATGATAGGCGACGCGTGATGCGTATTGCCCTATACGCTTTATGGATTTAAGGGCTAGTTATGCAGATTAGCGAATCTCAATAGGTTCGGGGCTAGCAGCGTACCAATCGAGTATCTGTTTTTACATCGTCAGTGAGGGTATCAAACGTTCAAAAGCCATTGGGGCAGGTTGTAAAAGGGAAGCCGGGCAAATTTTTACGTTTCAAGTCTAGACATTGTATTGAAACAGGAGTCTGGCATAAACTATATTTTTCTCAAAAAAGAGTGGATCGGTTCTTCTGCTATAGTATCTGTAAATCTGTAGGGTCTTATCAATCTGCTTCCGAAAAAAGAATTTAATGAACCGGCTTTTTAGAGGTGCTATTGATGATATAAACTGATTTAACATTTTTACACTCGGCTCGACATAACTCTCCATTGATTCATATATATAATTAATAGTTGGAAGTATGTTTGGGGTTATGTCAACATTTTCGACTAATAACAAGTCGTGCTTTTCGGCGGCTTTCGCATACTCCTCAATGGTATTGGGAACCTCAACCATCTCACTATCGCTATCTTTTCTAAACATCCCCGAAACAAGCAGATACCCTTCAGGTGATAATAACGTAGTACATTGACGAAATCCGATTTCGGTTGGGAAATAATTCTGAGATTCACTCATGAGAACCAAATCAAATTTGCGATCAACCTTGAGGTCTTCAAACTTTGTCTGCAAGAAGGTTAATTTTGAGAGATGATTCTCAAAATATTTTGCATGATTATTATCTGGTGAAATCGCGGTTACATCATATTCCAATTTTGAGAGTGCTTTCGATACATCTCCAATTCCGCAGCCGACATCCAGAATGCTTTTGACATTCTCAGGAATTGCTTCTATGAGTATATCTGTATACTTTTGCTGTGCATTTCGCACACAGTCAAGCGTTAGTTTTGTACCTTCTTCTTTTAGTTTTTCGCTTTCCTCCCAATATCCATAATGCAATGAATTCAACTTTAAGATTTCTGTACAAAAAAACAGTTCCAAATCTAACCCATCAAATTCAGTGATATTTTGCTTACCCATACGATTCTCCGCCTAAGGTTCTCTGATATTTCAACGGAGCTAGATAAGATCCGACACGAATCGGCGCCAAGTGAAATTGACTTGGTTTATCAACTACAAGCAATTTGGATACCATACCCACTCATGCCGAAAGAGAGCGTGAAACGTGAAAACCATTTGTTGATTGTTGTCCAACCCGCGGGACTCATACAAAAAGGTAGCACACAGTGCTGAGAGAAGCCAAGTTTTTTGGCAAACGCCTTTTCTAGGCAACTTTGAATCTACCTCTGATATGCACAGTAGTCTCAAAAGAAACATTATAATCACGACACAACTGTTGAAACTGTGCCACACCCTCGTCGCAAAAATGCTACACTGATAATCAGATGCTCCCCCTTTATTATCAGTGTGGGTCAGATCTTCTGGGTTCAACAAGAGCGTAGCTATATCATTTCTCAAATAGCGATTCATCCACTTCGACGTTGATCATGGCTTCGCTGAGTGTACCTTCAAGGAAAGGTTCACCGTTTTGGTGCACTACAGTATGAAAGCCAATTTTAACCCCGGAAATATCCCGATAGTCGTCAATAAACTCCTCCGTCTCCACCGGTCCCTCTTGCCCCAAACTCTGATACGATTTCTTAACAATATACTTTGTTTCTTGATCAATAAAGAGTTTTAAGGCATCTGCATCAGATATAGCGATTCGTATCACGTCTGCCAATTTACCGTTTACATCTTCTGTCCCGAGGTATTGAGCAGAAATGTTATTGCTGGAAACATGGATTAGCAGGTTGATAGTATCCCGAAGAGCCTCTTTTTTAAACTCTTCCACTTGAGATCCCGGCATATCTTGCACCCCTTGAGGCATCGCCATCCACGCAGATTCACCGTCAAAGACTTGGCTCATCCGCATACCCATGGCTTGAAGCGTTATATCGAGTCGAATCTTGTGCGGTAAAACACGCGTACGTTTTATCTCTGCCTGCATCATCCCACCAGGGGTGTTCAGAGAGTACTGTCCTTGGGCAACGAGACTTCTTATAGACTGTAATTTCTCAAGACCACCGTGTGCTTCAACGACATCGGTGAGAATCATCTTCGCTTTTGCAACATCCGCTTCACCCGCTTCGGGGACCGGTTCAGGAGAAGGGGGTGGAATGGTAATATCGACCTCTGTGAGATCTCCAAGCGTACTTAACGGTTTATCAAAATCGCTGGCTTTGCCGACAGCGATGAGTGTGAATTTGTCGGGATGCAGATACTTAGCAGCGACGCGCTTGACATCAGCTTTTGTGACTTCCCGAATCCCCGCCATGAGTTGCTCAACAAAATCCTGTGGATAGTCATGGTATTCATACCGGAGCGCTCGAGATAGAATTTCTCCCTTGGTATCGTAGTCAAACACAGAAGAGTTCATGAAACCGTCAATCGCTTGTTTCAACTCTTCGTCGGTAACCTCTTCTACCCGCATTTTTTCAACTTCAACCAAGATCGCTTCAATTGCCGTTATAGTGGCTTCCGATTTGGTTCCACATGCAATGAAAAAGACGCCGGGCACATCGTAACCTGCGCCGTAATTGTTGCCAACAGAATATGCCAGCCCCTTTTCTACTCGGATACTGTTTATCAAGCGACTGGAAAACCCGATCCCCAGAATTTGGGACATTACGACCAGAGCGGGATAGTCTTCGTTCTTACGTAACCAGCCAATATGTCCCATGCGGATATTGGTTTGGTTCACGTCATCCTTGTTTACCAGCGCAATTCTCTTCCCATACATTTCAGGGATTTTCGGTTTTTCAGGAAGGTCGATCTCTGCGGGCTCCCATCCCTTGAAAGCCTCCTGAATCTTTGCCAGCATAGGTTCGGAATCGAAGTCACCGAGCACACCTAAGATGATGTTGTTCGGACGGAAAAATTTCTGATAGAAAGCGACGAGGTCGTCACGGGTAATACTGTTAATCGTATCATACTCGGTTGTGCGGGCATAAGGACTGTCTGCACCATAGATGAGTTTACTGAATTCTCGCCTCGTGATACCGCCCGGATTATCATTTCGTCGCGCAATGCCACTGCGGTGTTGCACCTTCTCCAGCTCGATTTTATCCTCTCGGAACGCGGGATTCATGAGAATATCGGCGAGGATGGATAGCCCTGTATCAAGGTCCTCTTTCAACACCGACACCGACGCTGAACCGGCATCATCACCGATGCCCGTTTCAACGGACGCAGCTAAATTTTCCAGAATTTCATCAAGCTCATCTCCGGTTTTGCTTGTCGTACCACCTGTGCGCATAACCGCCCCAGTGATCGATGCTAGCCCAACTTTGTCCGCGGGTTCGTAGAGTGAGCCGGTGCGAATCCGTACAGAAATGTCGATAATTGGCAGCTCATGATCTTCTAGGAGATAAACAATCATCCCATTATCCAATTCAAATCTATCAGGAACGGGTGGCTGAGGTTGATTTAGGGGGGGATAAACAAGCCCTTCATGGGGCTTATTTTGTGCCTCTCCAGTAGCAGTAATCAAAAGAATCAGGGCAAAACTCCATATTAGCCAATATAAGGGGTACTTTTTCACTGACTTTCCTCCTTTTCTTCATCGTCTGTCGATGTTACAATCTCTCCCACGGATCTGTTGGAATCCACAAAATATTCGTTTGCAACCCGTTTAATATCTTCAGCCGTCACTTTTTCGATCCGCTCAAGTGACTTAAACAATTCCCGCCAGTCGCCCAGAAGGAATTCAGCGCTGCATAACATTCCAGCTAACCCGCTGTTAGAACGAAGCGAACGAATCAATCCGGCCTTTGCAAGCGTTTTGACTTTCTTCAGTTCCGCCTCCGAAACCAACTCCGTTTTGAGATGTTCAATTTCAGCCAAGATCATCTCTTCGTTTTTGGCGTTCGTGTGTCCCTGTGCAGGAAATGAATAGAAGAGAAAGAGATTTGAGTATTTATCGCCCGGAAAACCCGGGAACGCACCGGCAGAGATGGAGACCTGATCGTCTCGAATTAGTTTTTTATAGAGCCGTGATGTTCGTCCCGAAGCCAAGATATCCGTTATTGCGCCAAATACAGCGTTGTCTGGGTGTCTGACTTCCGGTTTGTGGTAGGCAATAGCGATGAATGGCTGCGTCTGTTCCACAATTTTGATACGACGTTCCCCTAGCTGTTTTGGCTCGGCAGTCTCAACACGGGGTGGATTTGGGCGAGCGGGCATTCTGCCAAAGTATTTTTCAGCCATCTGGATAACTTCATCGGCATTTACATCACCAACCAGTGCGGCGACCATATTGCCGGGGGTATAGTATTCTTTAAAAAATTGAAGGGCTTCTGCTCGTGTTGTTGTATTAATATCTGACATATGACCGATGATTGGATGACCATAGGGATGCGCGAGATATGCTAGTCCTTGGAGTTCTTCAATTAGCCTGCCGATTGGACTGCTCTCAGTTCTCATCCGCCGTTCTTCTTTGATGACATCTTTCTCCTTGAAGAACTCTCGCATCACGGGATCAATAAATCGCTCTGATTCGAGTGCCATCCACAACTCAATCCTATTTGAAGGAAGGCTATAGAAATACGCAGTCCAATCAGCGGATGTGCCGGCATTGACTCCGACAGCACCCTCCTGTTCTAAGATTTTCGTATATTCTTCGCCATCGGAGTATTGAGAGGCTTCCTCTTGAAGCCGTTTAAATTCCGCTTCTAATTCAGCTAGTTTTTCGGCATCGGCATGATCTCCCAACCCCCATTGGGCTCTGAGTTGATCGAACGCCTCATCCATTTTGTCCATCAGTGCTTTTTCTTGATCATACCCTTTTGTGCCGAGGGTCGTTGTTCCCTTGAACGCCATGTGTTCAAAGACATGGGCAATGCCAGTATTTCCATATATTTCGTCAGCACTACCAACGTTGACATAAATATATCCGGAAAACACCGGTGCCTCATGCCGCTCAAGGATGATGAACTTCATACCGTTGGACAAAACATGCTCTCTGATTTTTTCTTCGACATCTTCAAATCCGGCTGCATATACCGTTGCTGTACACAAAGTAAACAGTAAACAAACGAGGCAGCACAGTCTCTTTTGAGTCTCAGTTGTAGTGTTTCTGGACCGTTGCATTCCAACTCTCCTTAGATATTGAAAATTTGTCCGTTCTAAAAAAAAGCCCAGAGACAATGTCTCTGAGCATCTTAGTTCCCGACAAGTTGTCATGTCTTACTCGTCATCTCCATCTTCTTTAACAACATCAAAGTCGTGAAAATCCCTACCGATTTCGGTTGAGATAATGCTTAACGCTGCTGAGGCACCTTCGCCGGCGGAAATAATTGCTTGTGTTCGCTGACCGCGAGTCAACCACCCGATAACATAGAGGTTCTCAATGGTTGTTTTACCCTCTCGATCGGCAACGATAGCGTCATCATTATCGCTATCAATATCAAGCCCAAGTGTTTGGGCTAACGCCTCCTCCAAGCCGGTTGCAACGATAAGATATTTCCCCCGGTGCTTATCACCTGTTGCCGTACTCACGGCAAATTCAGCGCCACCAGTCTCAATCTCAGTTACTTCGACATCAAGAATTTTGCCACCGAATCCTTCGACCTGTTTACGCGAGATCTCTTGAAACTCAGTTCCAGTTATCTGAGGAATGCCCAAGTAGTTGTAGAGCATCGCATCATGCATCAAAGTTTTATTCTGACCAAAAACGGTTACATTCATGTCATTTTTGGCTAGGAAAAGTGCGGCACTTAAACCGCCGGGACCATCACCAATAATTAGAATATCCGCCATCGTATTTTTCCTTATAGTAGCGTTTTAGAATTGGGTGTTAAATGTGCCTACACGCACGTCCAAAATGGAGAATTTATCTGTTACTGCTTTTGTCAAAATCCTCTGAAGGTATAGGACTGATTTTAGCACACCTCATTCGGAAATGCAAGCACTAAATTGCTTCGACACAGGTCGCCCGATTGCTTGTTGTAGCAATGTTTGGGGCTATAGAGCTGATGTACGATAGAGTAAAACCTATTGGTACGGATATGTTTGAGAATGGTGTTTCGGCATCCTGAAAAACCGACCGCCGGTTTGTTTGGTTAATTTCCATTGCAAGTCGCCTTTACCCGGCACACCGATAACATACGCTCGCACTCCCAATGATTGGCAAAGTGTTATCGCACGCTCCGGTGGAACAGTGCCGGTCGTTGGCTCGTCAGTCAAAATGAGGATAAAGGAACGGGCATCACGACGAAACCGAACCCGCGGAAGCCCTTCCACAATGGCATCTGTGAGGTGTTCATCTCCGCCGAAGGGGAGCGCCATCAGGTTCCGTATCGCGGTTTCTCCGAGCGGCATCTGGATGACATCTGCACCGTCAACTGATTTGATTGCATCCTTTGCCTCTGCGAAGCGGATGAGTCCAATCTGGTAGTCAATTGGCAGAATATCTAACCTTCCAATTAGAGCACTAATTCCCATCATTATCGCTTCAGACTTGCCACCCATGCTACGGCTGTAATCGAGCATGATGACAATGTCCACTACGGGTTGTGTGGAAGATTCTGGATGGAGACCGCGATAGACATTGAGTTTCCCGCTCTCTTTCCGTATTGTGTAGGACTGTCCGGCATCATCTGTTATCACCCACGTCTCACCTGATGATCTCACCAAGGGCGTAGCACTTCCCGAGGATCGCCAATCGTCAGAAAGGAAAACGTTGTGTTTGTGAAATTTTCGACGTAGTTCTTTGGTGAAAATGTCTTCGTGGTTATCTGACGCTGCTTCAAACTCAAGCCCAAGACTAAATAATAGTGCACCGGTATTTCGGCGGATATCGGTGACGATTGCACGGAAAATCTCAACGAGACCGCCCCGGGAAACGCGTGAAGACGGCAAACTAGTTCTTTGTCTAACTCCACCGGGAATCTCTTGCCATAGCCCACCAGTTTCCTCCGCAAGACGTACCTGATATTGCTCTGTGTGTCCCAGCACATTAACACGTAATTCATGCAGCAGACAACTGTCAATAACCTTTTGGCGCACCTCATCAGGATCCAAACCCGTTCCCAATTGAGCGGTGGCGGGTTCGTCTGTTACCAGCACTAGAAACTTATCGGCATTTGAACGAAATTCCATAGAGTTAAAGGTGTCCATCATCGCATCGAGAGCGTGTTCATCCCCACTCAATCGAATGTTTCTCATCTGATGTCGAAGCATCCCGACATCTGGTACAAGCGGACGCTGTTTCAGTATCTGTCCTTCATGCCTAACGCTAAATTCAGTCATCCCAAGGAAATATTCGATATTAATCTTATCAAAGGCATTGGTCATACTGAATAGATTGTCCGCGGCCTGCTGAATGTTATCTCGCATACTCCCACTGGTATCAAGCACAAAAACGACATCAACCTGATCTTTCGTGCGTGTCGCGATGATGTGATCAGCTATGCGGCGTAAAGCCTTAGCAAAAGGATTATTGGGGGCGTTATTGCCCATGATTGAGCCATCCCCCTGACCCGAACCGCGCTGTCCGGGACGATTGCCAACAGCTCCGATATCTGACGCGCCAGTAGATTCCAGCGCATGGATGCCATCTTTGCCACTCCCTTTAGCCCGCTGCCGATGGCTTCTCACACCTTCCCCGCTGCTTGTTTGGAAGCGTGTTGAAGCCGCTTCATCAATTCGAGTTTCACGGCTATTGAGTCGCTCCGCGGCTGTTGTGACATCGGGAAGTTGATTTTGGGGGTTAGTTTGATCGGGGGTTGCACTGTAAAGTACGGGTTGTTCTGACAACTGCAGGGTTTCACTAATTGGATTCGCGGAGGGTGTCAACTTAACTGTTTGATGTTGATGGGGAATTGACGATTGAACTTGTCGTGGGACCCGGATACGTTTCGGTGGAGGCGGTTTAAGTGGATCTCGGCGCGATTTGAGAAGGTCTTTTTCATCAAGCAGTTCGACCTCTACCGTCTCCTCAAACCCGCCTTTACCTCCCTGATAGTATATGAACGTCAATGTTATAGCAGTGGAGAGATAAATAATCAGTGAAATGAGTAAGGCATGAACTGATCTACGGCGACGGTTCTGAGGTATCATGACCGCGTTCCTTTAACTGATTTCAGGCTGCTTTTTGTTTCATATGGCGTATTTTCGGACAACAGTAGCCTTCTAAAGCTCAATGGTGTGATTCAGGAACATATCCCTTGCCAATGATAGTATAGAGATTAAGCGGATATCAAGATGCCTATCACCGAAGTCAGGACAACCGTACTACACTGATACAATCTGTCCATCCTTCATCTGAATTACACGATCGGCATCTTTCTTTAAGCCCTCGTGATGCGTTACAATTGCGATCGTGGTTCGGTGTTCTTGGCGCAGTTCTCGAACCAAGTTCATCAGATTTGCACCCTGTCGGCTATCAAGATTCGCGGTGGGTTCATCAGCAAAGATGATTTTAGGGTTGTTGGCAAGGGCACGTGCAAAGGAAACGCGCTGCTTTTCGCCACCTGAAAGCTGTGCGGGTCGATGGTGTAAACGTTGTTCCAATCCAACTTGAGTAAGAAGCTCCGCTGCGCGCTTTTCTGCCTCGTTGCCCTTCATACCAGCAATACCCATGGCGACCATCACATTTTCTACCGCTGTTAGGTACGGGATAAGGTTAAACAGTTGAAACACAAAGCCGATCTTCTCGCTGCGAAGTTGGGACAGATCCTGATTTTGGTAGTCGATCTGCTCCCCATCAATCCAAACATCACCGTCGCTCGGCGTGAGGATACAACCGAGCAGGCTAATTAGCGTCGTCTTACCACAACCACTGTCGCCCATGAACATTACCAATTCGCTCTCTTCAATGGTAATATCAACCTGGTCAACAGCCACAACCCTCGCATCCCCTTCGCCAAAATGTTTTGTTAGTCCTTTTCCTTCGACAACGATTCCCATCAGGTTCCTCCCTATCTCCTCAGCAATTTGTGTGCTGCTTCTCTTAGTTTCCCAACCTTGGGAAAAATGTAGAGCGGAGCGACAACTTAAATTATGGTAGATTTTAGAATTACTTATACACTTTCGATGCAGAATCAACCCCCTAAATCCCCCAACCCCTCTGATAAGAGGGGAAAGGCAAGGGGAGAAGATCCCCTCTTATCTTCTCCCCTTGTCAGGGGAGTTACAGGGGGACTTCATGAGGCTTGGCTAAGGGGAACTACTGGTAAACGTCTACATATTTATATTGTTCACCATAAATCCAAATCGAAAATCTGTATCAGGGGTTCGTTCATCTTTCGCGTTTCACTTTCCCAGATTAGACTTCTCCTCTAAATGCGACCATTGGGTCAACGCCGATTGCTTTTCGCGCAGCGAGGTAACCGCCGGCGCAACACACAACAAAACTAATTAGCGCAACAATACCTGATTCGACCGGATGAATTGACACGAAGATTGGTGCAGCGATAGCAAAAATGTACGACAAAATCAGTCCACAAACCACACCTACCACCGACATCAGAACAACTTGCTTAATTATCAGCGACGAGATGTAAAAATTGGAGGCACCTATTGCTTTAAGGACACCAATCTCTTGCGTCTTTTCGAGCGTTGTGACGTAGGTGATCATTCCGACGATAAGTCCCGCAGCGATCCAGAGCATTACCCGAAGAAACTGAACAGCTTTCATCGGTTCATCTACATAGGTAGCAATAATATCGCGAAGTGTTTGCTTAAGGGTGCGCACATCAATCGTTTTGAGTTGTTCATCGAAGTTTTCAAGTTCCTTCGCGGCTTTTTCGGGGGTATATCCCTCCGCCGCTTGGGCTATCATCATATTGACGTGAAGTGAATTTTTAAGCAGCACTTCCTGTGCAGTCCGAAGATCCATAAACAGCAACGGCGTGTCGAGGACAAACATCAGGCTTTTTGCCTTTCCAACTACTTTGAGTTCTCTGTTCCCGATCAAAATCCGTTCCCCGATTTCGAGATTCATCTTTTCATCGACGACAACCTCACGCGGTGGAATATCCGCTTCCGCCCATCCCTCATATTGACTAGCAGTAACCAGTCGTCCCTCGGTTAACTCAAACTGCGTCGGTCCTCCCAACTTGTCTGACTTGTATCCCACAACAACCGCTTTGCCAAGTTTCCCACGAATTACCGGTCGTGCATGTGCGAAAACTAGTGGCGACACCGAATTTGGTTTCAAGGGTTGTGCGCCATCGAGATAGGCAAGGTGTTCCGGAACAAGCAGTGAAAAACCGATAAATGCGCTACCGGAGCCTTCTGCGGAGATCCAAATGTCTGCTCCTGTGAAGTTAGGATACTGCTGCGCTTGGATGCGCATACCGTTCATGATTCCCCCTAACATCAAAATCAGGGCGATTAGCACGGTGATGCCAATCGTAGTCAAGATGACCCTTGCCTTGCGATACGCCATGTCTTTCAGAAACACGTTGTTCAATTTTGATTCTCCTTTCCATGTTCGCCTGTGCGTAGAGGGACACATTATGCAATCTTACTATGATACGAAGCGGTTGAAACAGTCCGATGGAATGAAGCGTTATCCACTTGAATCAGCCGCTTGTTATTTGTATCAAACCGGATAGCCGGTGCATCACCGTTATCGTAGGAGCAAAGATTATACCATTGATTAAGCAAATCATTAGGTAAGCGATTTTTTTGGTGCGTTGCGTTTTTTCGGCTGGTCAACCTTGAACGAACATCTCAATTCCGACAACTATCGGGGTAATATATCAGTTACTATTGAGACAGCATCGGAAGATTTTTAGTTTATTTTGTAAAATTCTAGCCGCAGTGCAAGGGGAAATTGCCCAATCTGTGGCACGCGCACGGTTTGATGCACCGTGATGTGCAATTTAGTACAGCCATTTTATCACGGATTACTAGTCGAGGCAAGCGATAAACCTGAATCTGACTGTGATTCAGGTTGACTTTGGGATATAGTAATGATATAATTTCGCCTGTCTTTAGCACTCACCATGTGAGAGTGCTAAAAGTTCCGGCTTTTGAAATTGTCATATATTGTTCTATCATGGACCTGTCTTTAGTAGGATTCACCGAGAATCCGTCCTATGGCTGGATTCTTTCTAGCAAAGCTCACAGATCCTGTCTCAAGATGAAGCGAAACACACGCTCATCTCTTAAAATTGATTACGGTATACTAATTAAGGAGGAACACTATGCCAGCAAAACAGCTGATCTTCGATGTAGAAGCAAGGAACGCTCTTAAGGAGGGGGCAGATGCACTAGCAAACGCCGTGAAAGTTACGTTGGGTCCCCGTGGGAGGAATGTTGTTCTCCAGAAATCCTTTGGGGCACCCGTGATTACCAGTGACGGTGTAACGGTGGCTAAAGAAATCGATCTCCCAGATCACTATGAGAATATGGGTGCACAGTTACTGAAATCCGTCGCAACCAAGACCAATGACGCAGTAGGAGACGGTACAACCACAGCAACGGTATTGGCACAGGAAATCGTTCACGAAGGGCTCAAAAATGTTGCCGCTGGTGCCGATCCAATGCAGCTGAAAATTGGGATTGACAAAGCCGCTGAAGTCATCGTTGGAGAGCTTCAAAAGCAGAGCAAATCGGTCAACACAAGCGATGAGATAGCACAGGTCGCATCAATTGCCGCTAACGATAACGCAAATCGCAGCGATATTGGACAGACCGTCGCCGATGCCATGGACAAAGTTGGGAAGGATGGGGTAATTACGATTGAAGATGGCAAGAGTGCTGAAACAGAGGTCGATATTGTTGAAGGTATGCAATTTGATCGCGGCTACCTCTCGCCCCATTTTGCGACAGATCCCGAATCGATGATCGCTGAATTGGAAGACCCGCTCATCCTCATTAACACCGGCAAAATTAGCACAGTTACGGATCTCGTCCCAGTTTTAGAAAAGGTTGGTCAGCTTGGGCGTCCGCTGCTGATTATTGCAGAAGATATTGAAGGAGAGGCTTTAGCAGTATTGGTTGTGAACAAACTGCGTGGTGGGCTTAGGGTTGTTGCAGTGAAAGCCCCCGGTTTCGGAGACCGTCGCAACGAAATGCTTGCAGATATTGGGATCCTCACTGGTGGTCAGGTGATTTCAGAAGATGTCGGTATCCGTTTGGAAAATGTAGTAGCCGGTATGCTGGGAAGCGCAAGGCGTGTTATCGTTGACAAAGATAACACGACAATCGTTGGCGGGACTGGTGCTGCAGAGGATGTTCAGGCACGGATTGGGCAGATTCGGCAACAGATCGAGGAAACAACTTCCGACTACGATCGGGAGAAGTTAGAAGAGCGCCTCGCAAAACTCGCCGGCGGTGTCGCTGTTGTTAATGTCGGTGCCGCAACAGAAGTTGAAATGAAGGAGAAAAAGGCACGATTTGAAGATGCGCTGTCTGCAACCCGCGCAGCCGTTGAAGAGGGAATCGTCACGGGCGGTGGCATTGCACTGCTAAGGGCAGGTTCTGTACTTGAAGATTTTCATCTTGAAGGCGACCAAGAGACGGGCGTAAGCATTGTCCGAAGAGTTCTGGAATCGCCTATCCGAACCATCGCCGAAAACGCAGGCTTGGAAGGATCCGTCGTTGCTGCGAAAGTCAAAGATGGCGAGGGAAGTTACGGCTTGAACGCAGCGACCGGAGAGTACGGAGATCTGCTTGAGGCAGGAGTCGTTGATCCGACGAAGGTGGTACGATCTGCAATCCAAAATGGTGCGAGTGTCGCAGGATTGCTGTTGACAACCGAAACGTTAATTACGGAGGTGGAGGAAGAGCCAGATGACCATGGACATCACCATCATGGGCATGGACATGGGCACGGACACCACCACCATTAATCACCATGAGGTGACCACAAAAACCTGTCTCCAAAATCCGTTATGAGGCACAAAAAAGCCATACTGTCATATAACAGGCAGTATGGCTTTTTTTATTTCCTAATTGATAGACACATCTTTTTTTCACTATTGTTCTTTCGTCATCTTCTCCCACTAACACGCATGCTAAGAGTCACGAATGTACTTCAGGTTATCCCATTCACAATCAAGACAAAAAATATCTGTTTGGCTAAGATTCTGTATATTTTCACTCCCACATTGTGGGCATACTTGGATTGCTTTGGCTTCCGATTGATTTTCCTGAAAGATGTTCAGGTAGTATACTTTGATTTCTCCCTCGTAGCGGTGTCCCAACGGACAGCGGATACGTTTGATGGAACGGGATTCAATACGCTCAATCATCTCTCGCAGAAACGGAATGCGACGCCCACAAACCGGACAAGGATTTGGGTATAGCCCTTTTACAACAATAATGTCTGTATCTTCTTCTCGAATCGTGATTGGAATTGCGAAAGCCCCTTTAAGCGCAGAAACCGGATCTTTTTTTGCCTCAAGTCCGTGCTGGAAGTTCGATTCTTCCACAATCTTCTGATGCGTTTCAGGACTCAAGACAATTTCTGCTGGAATCATTTCTCCTCTGAAACTGAGGGTTATCGCGTAAATTCTGTCTAATATGGGTGATGATTGAATTGACTCCACCCCCTTACTGGTGTGGTTCAAGGCATCGGTTTAATTTTAAGTAGTAAGTGCACATGCAGTCGGATGAGTGAGTTAACGCTCATTCTACAGAAGATGGATTTCCTTGTCAACCCCTAAAAATAAAATTTTGGGGTTGGTTACTGAAAGTAGTGAAAGACTGGAATCCTGTTGTGCCGCAATCCGCTCCAGTATTTCAGTTGACGGTGTTTTCGGTATGGGGTATAATTCATTAACTAACTGGAACGAAGAAGGAACTTTGATGCGATTTACTTACCTGTGGCCATGGTGGGCGGTTGTGCTTGGACTAGCCATCATGGCTGGGATTACAGTGTATGGGTATCTCCGCTTGAATCGTCCCTTGAGTCGAAGGTTTAGGGTGCTTCTGATCGGTTTACGAATTTTAGCGGCACTCGTGTTGTTGATTTGTCTACTTGAGCCGGTGCTGATTGAGCGAAAAGATATCACCCCACCAACAAATTTGCTGGTTCTTGCGGATACCTCTCAGAGCATGCGTCTTGAAGATGTAGAGCTAGCGGGGCAGTCTTCAACACGATTAGATCTTGTGAACCGTACCCTATTTAATTCAGCCAGTTCCTTTCTCCCAACCTTAACCGACCGATTTGATGTTCACCTGTACCGTTTTGACAAAAAACCTCACCAGATTTCCAGTGAGATTGATTCGCTTGATGCAGTGGGAGGATTAACCGATATTGCGACCTCAATTGATGAGGCTTCTAAGGAGTGGCGTGGTCAACTACTCGCGGGGGTTGTCCTGCTCACCGATGGGGCACACAACGCCTCAACATCTGTGGTTGATCAGATGACGGAAACACAAATCCCCATCTATGCGGTCGGTGTTGGCAATCCCGATCCACCAAGGGATCTCAAACTCTCCAGAGTTGAAGTCAGTCCTGTCGCCTACACAGAGCACGATGTGCCGATTCGCGTCACTGTGGATCATACTGGCTACTCAGGGAGTCAGACACGTGTTTCACTCATGATGGATAATCAGGTGGTGGCTGCGGTGCCTATTACACTGACGGATGAGCCGAAGCAAACCGTCGAGTTCGCTCTGAATCCTCAAGAGGAGGGTATTTTCCAATACGTGGTCTCCGTTCCCGTACTTGAAGGTGAGCTAACCGCCCAAAACAATATACGAGCGTTTCCACTGAAAGTAGTTAAAACAAAGTTACATCTGCTGTACATTGAAGGACAGCCGGGCTGGGAATATGCTTTTCTCAAGCGGACACTTGAACGCGATCCAAACATTGATTCGACCTGTGTTATCCTATCGAGCAAATCACCGAACCAACTCCGTGGAACGTTGTTAGCCCGTTATGATCAGTATTATCCACAGACGACTCAGCGCTCCCGTATGCCTCAATTTCCGAAAACGCTTGATGACTTACTATCTTACGATGTACTCATCATCGGGGATCTCCGCTCAAGCACGCTAACACCACAACAGCACACAGCGATCGTCGATTTTGTTGAAAAAACGGGGAAAGCGGTTATATTTCTCGGTGGCCGCAACTCGCTCGGTCGCGATGGTTTTAGGAAAACTAAGCTTGCTGCACTTCTGCCGATTGTCATCCCTGCCAACGGTTGCTACGTGCGAGATGAGGACTTTAGCCTCCAGTTGACGCAACAGGGCATGTACCATCCAATCACCCGTTTGGGAGATACCCAATCAAAAGTCGAAGCCTTATGGCGCGATTTGCCGCCGTTATCGCGTTGGTTGGGTGGATTTCAGCTTAAAGGCGGAGCAACAACACTCGCTGAGTATCATTCAGCCAGGAATCAAACGACGTTGCCGATCATGATTTTCCAACGTTGGGGTTTGGGAAAAAGCCTTCTAATTGCTGCCGAAGGGCTATGGAATTGGAGATTTGGTGTGTGGAATTTCAAAGACGAGGATGATACTTATCCTCGCTTTTGGGGGCAGACGATTCGCTGGATGGCAACACGGACGGATACCAAACAGATTAATGTCACGACAAATTTGACAACCTATTCAGTTGGCGATGAAGTGCAAATCATCGCCTATGCCTACAATGAAAGTTACCAGCCGATGGTCGCTGCGGAGCTTAAAATCGAGGTGACACCGCCGGACGGAAAGCACTTTCAAGTCCGAACCAGTGTAAATTCACAGAACCCCGGCAGCTATCGCGCCCTATTCCGTGCAAACCAGAAAGGAGCGTACCACGTCCGTGCTTTAGGTGTAGATCGCTCTGTCTCGCTCGGTGAAGACTCAACAGAAATCTTTGTCGAATCTCCGTTAGCGGAGTTTGAGAATCCGCAACTTAACGAGGATCTACTTAAGCAGCTTGCATCAAAAACCGGCGGTCACTACACCCCAATCACCGATGCTGCGTCTTTACCAGATAAGATTAAGCCGGTTCAGGAATCTGTCTTTGCGGTTCAAGAACGTGAGTTGTGGGATAATCCAATAGTTTTGATCCTTGCGGTTGGATTCTTGGGTACGGAATGGTTTCTGCGTATGCGGAGAGGACTAGTGTAGTTGAAGGATATGATGGACAGAACAACCGGACATCAGATAAATCGTGCATTGCGTTTCACATTTTACGTTCTGTTGAGTATTGTTATAGTGATCGGATCCGCCCAAGGTGCTGGTGATAAGTTTGTTATTGCTCAAGTCCAATACGGCGGCGGCGGTGATTGGTACGGCGATCAGACTACGATTTCCAACTGGCTGAAGATTCTTCGGACTAGAACGGATATTGAGGCAGCGGAAGAACGTGTGATTGTGAAACTGACGGATCGGAATCTGTACCAATACCCGATGCTCTACATTGTGGGTCACGGCAACATTCGGTTCAGTAAGGAAGAGGTCGAGGCATTGCGTTTCTACTTGACGCACGGCGGCTTCCTTTTTGTGAATGACGATTACGGTTTGGATGAAAGCTTCCGTCGTGAGATACGTCGTGTGTTTCCCGATCAGGCTCTGCAACCTTTACCGAATTCACATCTCATCTACCACTGCTTCTACGATTTCCCGAATGGACTTCCGAAAATCCATGAACACGATGGGAAACCCGCGCAAGGGTTGGGATTATTCCACGAAGGTCGAATGGTCGTCTACTACGTCTACAGTTCAGATATTGGGGATGGCCTAGAAGATCCGCAGGTTCATCCCAAAGATACGCCGCAGGTTCGCGAGCTGGCTGCAAAAATGGCGGTCAATATTGCAGTTTATGTATTGACGCACTAAATGGGAAAAACAGAGGAATGGAGGTAACATATGATAACCATCCATACCCAGACCGTTGGCGACAAGGTGCTGCTACCAAATAACGAATTGGAGGAACTAATTGAACTAGCACGACAGAAACAGGAGATTAAAGCCGAGCGTTTGGAAGTCGCTGCCCTCCCGCCAGATCCGAAAGCACTAACGGCGAAGATGACTTATGAGGAATTTCTCGAATGGTTGGACGAAGACACCCATGCAGAGTGGATCAATGGAGAGGTAGTTTTCATGACGCCGATATCGATTGAACATCAGAATTTAGGACGTTTCTTGCTATCATTGATCTCACACTTTGCTGACTTTCATCAGTTAGGCGTTGTGGCTTATGACCCATTTCAGATGAAAACGGCCTCTGAATTGCCGAGTCGAGCCCCTGATATTATGTTTATTGCAAACGAAAATTTGTCCCGCTTAGAGGAGACGTATCTAAATGGTCCCGCAGATTTGGTGGTGGAAATTATTAGCCCCGGCAGTCGTGGAACGGATCGAGGTGATAAGTTCTACGAATACGAAGAGGGCGGTGTTTGCGAATACTGGCTGATTGACCCGCAGCGCCACCAGGCCGAATTCTATGTACGTGGTGAAGATGGTATTTATTGCCTAGCACCTATCAGTGAGGACGGCATTTTTCGGAGCACTGTGCTGCATGGCTTGTGGCTGAAGGTGAATTGGCTCTGGAAGGAATCAATGCCACCAACTCTAGAGGTACTGAAGGAATGGGGACTGGTTTAGCCTCCACCTCATTTCTTTAGAAATTTATTCATGCGTTAGGTTTTACGGATTCGCTATCATACTTATGGAGGTTACACTGTGTCGAACTCAAATACGGAACGAAGTTATCAAGAGATTATTAAACGACTTCACTTATTGCGAAAGCAGTGGCGATTGCTGCTTTTCTCCCACAGTTTACTCCGGTGGTCGGGTATGATTGCCCTCGCTCTTGCGCTTGTTTTTATCATTGATCAGATTCTGCCTTTACCGCGCCTCTTCCGTATGGGATTGGTGCTGCTGTGGTTAGGGATCGGTGTGTACGCAGCGTTTCGATACCTGATTCAGCCCGTATTCCAAAAGCTAACAGATGCACGAGTGGCTGCTTATGTTGAGAACCAATATCCGGGGTTTGAAAACCGTATTTTGAGTGCCGTCCAACTCATGCCAGAGATGGAGAACAATCGCTTCGGGTATGCTTTGGGGTTCATAGAAAAGTTGATTGAAGGCACGCATCAATTGATGGATGCTATCGAAAGCAGGAAAGTCTTCTCGCGGGAGTTTATGAAACTCAAGCGGTATGGTGGTTTTGCCCTTATCGCTTTTGTGCTGCTGTTTATTACCCTTTTCATCTTTCCGTCTGCAGCAAAGGATTTTGCACAAGCATTCGACGAACTGCCCAAAACGCCGCAGGATATTCTTGTCGTCCAGATTGATGAGATTCAGCCGGGAAACCTACGAATACAATCCGGGACGGAAGTTACTATCGCCGCGAAAGTAACGGGGCACTTTGGGGCACCCGTGCACCTCTATTATCGTGTGGGAGGCGGAGACGAAACGATGGTATCAGCGAGTGCATGGCGTAATTTATTAATGACAAGAGATGAGACCGAGATCGCTCATCACTTCACGTTCAAAAACGTCACACAGTCAATGGAATACTATGTTGCAGCAAAAGAGGTAAAATCAGAACCCTTCCAAATTACTGTCCTCCGAGCGCCAATTGTGAGCCGCTTCCAACTAAAACTCAACTACCCGAAATACACGCAACTTTCCCCGCAGGTACTTGAGGAGAATCTTGGCGATGTCACGACCCTTATTGGAACAATGGTCCATTTTGAAGGAGATGGAAATCAACCAATTGCTTCAGCGAGACTGGTCTTTGAAGAGTCGGATCCAGTCAAACTTACAGTCTCAGAAGGCACCCTGCTATCCGGCAGCTTTATTGTCCAGCGTAGTGAAAAGTATCATATTGAACTAATTGACATCGATAACATTTCAAACTCACAACCTATTGCCTACACGATTCACGCGATTGAGGACACTGAACCTCAAATTGAGATTGTTGCACCGGGAAAAGATGTTGTGCTTGATGACTCGATGATTGTTGCTCTGCAACTCGATGCAAAAGATGACTACGGTGTGGAGAAAATTCAACTTGCTTATCGGATTGAAGGTACGGACGATGACGTAGTGGTGCCTTTGAAAACGTGGAATCCAACGGATACACCAGTCTTTATCGAATTTCCTTGGAACATCGATCCAATCGGACTGTATCCGGGAGATATAATCTCTTACCATGCCGAGGCAATCGACGCGGATAACGTCTCTGGACCCAACATCGGCAAATCCAATATCTATTCGATTCGTTTCCCCACCCTAGCGGAACTTTACGATGCGGTCGAATTTGAGCAGGAAGTCGAGATGCAAGGGCTTGAGGCGTTACACGATGCTCAGGCAGAGCAAACCGCGATAACTGATGAGCTGCTAGACAAGATACGGAAGAGCCAAGAGCTAACGTTGAAAGATGAGAAACTGATGGAACGGGTGCTCGAAACCCAGAAAGAAATTGAGAAAACGGCAAAGGATCTGATCGAGGAGATGAAGCAAACTACTGAGCAGATGCAGAAGCAACAACTGTTCGATATACAGACGGTCGAGAAGTTTCAGGAGTTGCAAGAGTTAATGGATCAGGCTCTCTCGGAGGAGCATAAGGAGTTGTTACGCAAGTTAGCTGAAGCGTTGGAAATGCAGGAGCTAACCGAGCAGGAGCAGAAGTTGATGGAAGCAAACTTTAACCAAGAACGGTTTCTTCAGCAGCTTGATCGGCTGAAAGAACTGTATAAACAGATGATCATTCAGCAGAAGCTAGAAGCAGCGGTTAATCAGACGAAGGAACTTGCGGATCGTCAAAAACGGTTAATGGAGCAGTTGGAGGATCTCGCTGACCAAGTTAGTCAGGAGAATGCGCTAGATGAGGTCCAAGGTGCCAATACGTCCCAATCGGATCCCAAGCAACTCGCCAAGCAAGAAGAGCGCATCGCAGAGGGGATGGATGAACTGCACCAAACTCTTGATGAACTCGGGGAGGAGATGTCAGAACTAGAGAATCTCAAACGGGTTGCTGATGAAATCAAACGGCTGAACCAATTCGCACGAGATGTACGGATTGCGCAAGACCTCCGATCCGCAACCCAACAGATGCGCAGCAATCAGATGCAGCGTGCAATGGAATCTGGGGCGGCGGCGCAGCAAGGGCTTACCGAACTACATCAAGGCTTAGACAATGCGCTGGAGTTTATGGAAGGTGGAAATGCAGAGGAGACGTTGACTGCGATACGCGAGGCGGTGCGGAGTGGTCTATATCTCTCAAGAACCCATGAGGAAGCGATTGAGGGGACCGACGAAATTTTGCAATCTGGACATGGACAGTATTTACCGGGTGAAGTGAAACAGTTGCAGGGACTTGCGGTAAGCGAATTAGGACTTGCAGCGGGGCTTAACCTGCTTGCGGATCGGCTTTGGGAGTTAGGCACGAACCAGATGCAAATTGACCCCAAAACTGTCTGGCGACTCAACGCTGCCGCCGATGCCTTTGAACGTTCTGCGCGAGCGTTGGAAGACCGGAAGCCGAATCTCGCTGTCCCGATCCAGAAACAGGGATTGGCAGACCTCAACCAAGCGATCGCAGATTTGCTCGAAGCGATGGATGAAATGAACCAACAGATGGGGGAAGCCGGGATGCAAAATCTGATGGAACAACTTGAGCAGCTAGCACAGAGCCAAGGGCAACTAAATGAAATGGCACAGCAGTTGAACCAGCAGATGCGGAGACAAGGACGCACACCGAGCAACGAGCAGATGCTCCAGCGGATGGCGTATGAGCAGCAAATGATTCGGGAAGCCACAGAACGGGTGGCGGATATGATGGAAAGGCTGTCGGAGGTGCTTGGAGATCTCAACAGTATCTCTGAAGAGATGAAAGCGGTAGAAGGCGAACTTCGGCAGGGTAACTTAAATCAGCAGGTGCTAGAGAAACAACGGGAGATCTTGACGCGGATGCTCGAAAGCTCCAAATCGTTGCAGAAGCGGGAGGTCAGCAAAAGAAGAAGAAGCGAAGTCGCTAAAACACCAACAGCCGCCGGAGATGATGCGCCGCCCCTCGACCCGAAGCTGCTAGACACCATCCAGCAAATCGAATCGAATCTCAGATCTGGAGAGCAGGAAAGCTTACCACCACAGTATCGAGAACTGATTCAGCAGTATTTCAAAGCGTTATCTCAGCAAACACAGAAAAAATTGTAGATTGTCCCATCTTTTTGAATCCGCCAATATGATATATCGTGGTGAGGGCCTAGTGGCATATTTGGCGGGGCAAGATGCCCCGCCTACGGAGATAGGGGACTATCAGAAGGTGTCCTAGGGACTTTTCGTAACAGACTTTGTTCCCGCTCCGACAGTGTACGATAGAAAGACTCAATAAGCACTGGCGTGTCTTCGTTTGCCTCCAGTCGCTCACGACTGATATTGTACCAGTGGCGGTTATGGACGATAACAGCAAAGGGACGGGATGTATTGGTGCGGTTGGGCGTGCCACGGTGGATGGTGCGAGGGTCGGTGATTAGCACGTCGCCGGCTTTAAGCAGCAAAGGCTTGAGAGAGATTTTGCCCACGTTGGCTCTTTCTAGTGTTTCGGTCCGGGGCAGGTGTTGGGTGCGCTCTGCGACCTCAAAGGGTCCGTTCTCCGGCGTCATATCAACGAATGTAAATCGCACGGACAGCAGCGCGGGTGGGTGGCGATATGCTGGTTCCTCTTTGAACAGAAAAGGTAGATCCGCGTGGACGTGTTGATATTCTGATCCCTGTATCGGTGTATCCGTACCGTAATAGGAGATGTGCATATCTTCGCCCAAGATGCGGCTAACAATCTCGATCACTGTGTCGTCGTTGAAGAAAGCGGAGTGATAGAACGGCGGCGCAAAGGGCAATCCAATCGCCCATCGGTTAGGTCCGCGGTTGCCTTCGGGAATACGGGTGGCGACATCTTGCAGTAGTGGCTCAAACGCTTGACGGCATTCCTCAAGTGCTGTCCGCGGAAAATGGTCCGGTAGGATGCAGTGTCCGATGTCCAAAATTTGTGCGATGCATTCGTCAATATCGATTGGCATTTTGATTTCCTCACCCAATGGTAGCAGTTTAATCGCAACCGTAATTGATAGAGACTTTGATTCTCAGAGAGATACATCATAACACACTCCAGAGGGCAAATCAATCGCAAAATAGTTGGGTTGATCGCAGATCTGGAACTCTGTGCTACAACTCGCTTTTTTAAGATACCAAAGACCACAGTCGGCACCGGCAATGGGAGCGTTCCTTATGATTGATAAAACTGATGCTAACCTTGAGACATTTTCTTGGAGAGAGCACCGGGTGCTCGTAGGGGATGGCAAGGGTGGATACCGTTCGCTTCCTGCGGAATACCAGTTCTTGCCGCGGTTCGGCGAAGCCAAGGTTGTGCCTTTCGGTCTGGCAAAGATGGATAACGGCGAGATCCTATTGCTAGGCGCAGCAAAGACCGACCACACCACCTTTCAAAACGGTGAAGAGACCGTCGCTGCCATCAGTGGGGATGGCGGGGCAACATGGAGTGATTATCAGGCGATTGGCTATGGTCGTCCCGTTATGTTGACAGACCTAGGCGGTGGCACCCTGAGTTACAATGACGGCGGATTGATGGCGGGATCCGGTTCATCGCTCTGTTTCAGTCACGACTATGGTCGCACATGGTCGGAACGGATTCCGTTGGCAAAGGCACCGGACGGGAAAGACTTCTGTTCAGAAGGAAATCCGCTTGTAGACCGCGATGCACATGGTCGCGCCACACGGATTGGGTGGACGGGGCAGACGTTTCCGGACAATTTTGGCTTTGACAAAGCAATTTGTGGCTGCGTCCGATGGTCAAACGATGGCGGCTGGACATGGGAAAACCACAGTTGGCCCGACGCATGGAAATGGCAAGACACCTACGAGGGTGTAACGTATGAACGTGGCTGTGGAGAAGGGGCAATGGTTCGTGCTGCCAACGGCTCAATCATTGCTGCGATACGCACCGATATGCTAGGGAAGTACATTAAGTATCACTACGACAATTTTGAGGGGACAGGTATCTCAATCTCCAAAGATGATGGGGCGACGTGGTCGCCGGTTGAGCATCTGTTGGAAGCGGGTCGGATGCACGCCAATCTCCTCCGTCTCCCGAACGATGATCTCGTGATGACGGTAATCCGACGGTTGGATATCCGCGATGGGAAATTGGCAAGCTATCGGCGTGGATGCGATGCTCTCATTAGCCACGATCACGGTCAGACGTGGAACCTAGACAGGATGTATATCCTTGACGACTGGTCGTACAACAACCCAGCGCAGTGGTATGAATGCGTCTCTGGACACCTGTATTCGACTTCGATGGGCGATGGTTCGGTGCTGACCGCATACGGTCACTATCCTAACGGTGGCGTCCTTATAAAATGGAGCCCTAAAACGTGAAACGTAATGCGTGATGCGTGAGTGAGTTCATTGGTTCATTCAGTTCCAACGGGGCAATAGATACAAAACCGTTGATTTTTGAAAAATCGATCTACCGAAGTGCCATAATTTGCACAAGAGTTACAGCATACGGAGTATGCCTACTACTATTTGTGCACCATGGATCTCTACCAGTCGCCCGGCGGTGCAGATGGTGCGCCGTAGGGCTTGTAGTTGGGTCCCCTACCGTAACGCAGTGGCCACCCTTGGCCCCCAACCCATCGAAATTCCTCATTCTTACCACAGAGCCAATAGAACATGTGAGCACTTTGGAAACGGTTAGGACCGTAGTCCGCAGACTCAAAGTCGAAGTCGGGTTCAATTATCCAATCCCGTTCCGGTGGCACGGTTCGCCAGTAGTTGTACTTCAACATGTGACGCATCCCTTCCGCGGTTGAGTCGGAGCGGCGGTGCCAGATTGAGTAAACTGTGATAAAGATTGAACCTGCTGGCGCGGTTGTTTTCACCGTTCCCCGAATGTTGCCGTAGTGACTCATATAACGCGCCGACGCATTGAAAAGGTGTGAACCGGGCAAGACTTCGGTGGGGCCGAACACTTCCGGTGTATCTTGCGGATAGTAGAACACTTGCAGGTAATTCAGTTCAGGTCCCCATTTGGAGCCAGCATCCCGATGCCACGATTGACCTGACATTGGGCACTGGACCCGATGTTGACTCATCATGATCGGCAGCCCGAAGTTTTTACCGAGTAGTGAACGGACGGCACCGGCTGCCTGCGGATTGAGTATCACATTATGGACAAACCAATCCTCTTTGAGGATTTCGGCAGGTTCGTAATAGGTGTTCTTTTCGAGATACGTAAACGCTCTGCGGTTAATCTCGTCTGGCACAACTCCCTCCAACACGAGAAACCCCTGTTGGCAGAACTCCAACACCTGATTGTCTGTCAGTGTTGGGGGGCAGTCATACGTTCTGCGTTCTAAATTAAACCGTTCCTCTTCTGTCAGTTCCATTGGGGATCCTCCTCCTAATAAAAAGGCTTGAGTTGGGAATAAGCCGGTTTCTGTTCCCTGAATTGCTCTCGCGCATCAGGGTAGCGATCATTCATCTAGGATTGATGTTACCATCAACCTCAAGCAGCCATACCCGAGGACTAGGCGGGCGCGCCTACATACATCCTCCTATTCGGCCTTGCTCCAAATGGGGTTTACCGAGCTTCCGATGTCACCATCGGAACTGGTGCGCTTTTACCGCACCGTTTCACCTGTACAACGCAGAAGCGTTGTAGTCTGCTTTCTGTTGCACTCTCCATAGCGTCGCCGCTCCTGGGGGTTACCCAGCATCCCGCCCTGCGGAGTCCGGACTTTCCTCATCCCGATCTCTCGGAACGCGATCACCTACCCAACTCAAGCGTTTAAGTATGATACCATATTGGGCGTGAAACGTGAAACGTAAAACGTAAACGGCATACGGAGTATGCCTACTACTTTCGTAAAAAATCTCGTCTTTTTCGCGTCCTCAGCCGTTTATACCTATTGAAACCAGCTAGATTGAGGATAAGTATGGAGAAATCGGATGAGGCTTTGATGCTCCAACTCCAAGCAGGTGATTTGCGTTCGTTTGATATATTGGTCAAACGGTGGGAGAAGCCGCTGCTGAATTATTGCTATCGAATGGTCAACGACATCACGTTAGCGGAAGATCTTCGGCAGGAGGTCTTTCTTCGTATCTATAGATCCGCCAAGACCTATCGCCCAACGGCGCAGTTTTCGACATGGATGTATCGAATTGTGACAAACCTGTGTTTGGATACACTTGCCAAACAACAGCGTCGAAAAGAGACGCCGATAGACGCTTATCTGGAGTCGGAATCTGAAGGTTTCGATGAGAGGCTCATCGATCCATCGGACACCCCTGATGCGGTCGCGCTGAAGAAAGAGATTGAAGGCCGGGTCCGCTCGGCGTTGGCACGTTTGCCGGAAGATCAGCGAATCGTGGTTATTATGCGACATTATCACGACCTGAAATTTCATGAGATTGCTGAGATTTTGGAGCGTCCTATCAGTACGGTCAAGTCACGGATGGCAGCTGGGATGGAACGTCTTAGTCGAATGTTATCAGAACAGGAATAGCTGATTGGGGATAAAGGAGGTGTTTACACTGGATTGCAGATTTTTTAGAGAGCAGATCGTGCTTGAAAGCTACGAGGAATTGGAAGCAGAGGCGAAAAAACCGCTAAAAGCCCACTTACAGACTTGCCGTGAGTGTGAACAATTCCAAGTGAATCTAAACGAGACGCAACAAACCCTTGACCAATGGGAGGAGGTAGATCGGCCAACCGATATTGAGGCGTTGCATAGAACGATACAATCTAAACCTTTGTCATTGCCCCCCCAATTACCAGCATGGCGATGGCTCTCTTGGGGCGTGGCGGCTTGTTTGATTTTGGTCCTTAGTATTTCTGCGCTGGCGTGGATCGGCGTCGGCGTTAAGTGGGAGGACCGTGGTTTGACGCTTAGGATTGGGCAGGAGCAGGTCCCAGAGATTACAGAGCAGGAACTGGTACGATTGCTTCAGGCAGAACGTCACGCCACCCAAGCGGAGATAGTAAAACAACTTCAAGGGGCGTTGGATGAATTCAGCAAACAACTCCAAGTCCATCTAAATGAACGGCAGAAACAGACAAATGCACAATTGGTGTTGATCTACCAAGGATTGCAATCACAACGGGTCCAGGATTTGGAACTCATCCGTCAAGAGCTTCAGCACCTCGCTGGGGCAACAGAAGCTGAATTTCTTGAGACTCAGCGCGCCTTCGAGTTCATTCTTGCTTCCCATGTGTCTGAAATGCAACAGAATATGGAATGATGAAGATTTTCAACTGTGCGCCATGTAAAACGTGAAACGTAAAACGTAAGAGGTACTCATTCACACCTATCCAAAAGGAGGATACAATCATGAAATTCTACGTGACTTTCACTATAGCTGTGCTTGGCATCGGCTTGGTTGCTGGCACCGCATCAGCACAAGATCAGATTAACTACCCCGAAATGACCGAAGACCTTAAGGTGATGTGTCGGATTATCGATGAAACAATGGATGAGACATTTGAGAACGATTATGTCAAGGGTGGATTTTTCCGCAGAGGTGGCTGTCAGCACCTATATCTCAAAGGCTATGGTCCCGTGTTCCTGCTTGATGTACGGTTTCCTGTTACGGAAAAAGAGATGAAAATTGTTAAGACAGAGAAGGAAGCGAACCTGTGGGAAAAACATGAGCGAGAAGTTCGGCATCAAAGTCAGCCAGAAGAAGCGGCATGGGTGGTCGGTAAAAACGAATCGTATAGTAAGGAGAAAGTTGATAAACTTAAGGAGCAGCTCGCTTATCTCGTCGGTGAGTATGGGTCCCGCATCGGTCAATTGGCGTTTGATGATACAATTTCGTTTGTGGTCTTCGGTTACCCTGATTACACCGTTGACCTTGAAACAGATGTTTTGGTCGAAATGCACGTCGTCGAACACGCTGGTGCAGATGCGCTGTCTCACGCGCGGGAAGCTCTCTCTCACGTACGGGAAACTCTCTCGCACTCGCACACGGGAGAAAATCTCGAAGAGAAAAAAGAAAAACTTCAGGTAGCTATAGAAAAATTGGAAGAATTGACGGAGAAAATTGCAGAGAAGGAGGAAATCCTTACAGAAGAAGAACTGAAAGAAATCGAAGAAAACGATGAAGAGATAGAAGACTCACAACCAAAAAAAGGGAAACAGCTCCGTTTTCGTATTCCGGTTCCTCCGACACCTCCGACTCCACCAAGTTTTCCCCACAGATTTCGTGGCAAACCGGCAACGACGCTGATCCTCACCTTCAAACGGAGTCAGCTTGAGGGCAAAAAAGGGGTGGATTGGGAGGCTTTGCTGGAAGCAGCGGAGGTTGTGGAGTATTGAACCGTAAGGGAACGGGTCGCTCAACCGAAGAAAATAAACCCGACATACATGAGTACTGAAATGAGGTTTATAAAGACTAAAGCCCCCTTCATGAATCGGGATTGGAGCCGGGGAAAGAGATAGATCGACGCTCCAATTGTTACCAATATTTCGATAGCAGAGACAATCCCACCATGATGCCTAGGATCCCAGTAGGAGATTGGGCTATGGAAGCGGTATTGGAGAAGTGGGAAGAAGTGCCGATGCCCGTCATCTTGATGTAGGAAGAAATCACCGGCAGCGTGTAGCAGCAGACTCAAGGAACAGATGATGAGAGCATTTGATTTGCGCCAATAACCAATCCCAAGAAGGATGAGGAACAGCGGTATAGAGTTGAAGATATCGAAGAGGTTTTGCCACTCTGATAGGAAATATCGCTCACCCCAGATCAGGCGTTGTGGGTGCTTGAGAATGAACGCCTCAACCGCAAAAAAGATAAACATCGGTACGTCTGGCAGCACAGCACCGATGAGCGCGTAACGGTGAAGGTGCTGTGCTGCTTTCCGACTTAGGAGTGCGACGTTAATGATGGCGTGGGACTGGGTGTTCATGGGTTTGTGTATTTGATCGTTCCCTCATCCAGCATAGTCAGCAACGCAGAGTCATCCACGTCGAGGGGCAGGGTAATCTTCGCACGACGGCGGCTTGACTCGTAGGTCGAAAAGATGAGTTCTGTTGCTTGGATCGCCTTTCGTCCACTGAGTTCTGGCTCGCGCCCGGTTTTGACGCAATCGATAAGATCAAGCACGGCAAGGACGGTATCCCCACCGGGCGGCACAATGCCATCAAGGTTCGGTGCTTCCCAATCGGCTGCCCCGTGTCGGAGGACACGCACCGGCGGTTTGTCTCGCCCACTAACCTCGATGATACCATCTGTGCCGATGATGCGATTTTGTACTCCGCCTAGCGAAGCTGCGCCCGTCGCAAGTAGACCTTCTACTCCATTTTTATAGCGAATCCATGAGACACCGCTTGTCTCTACCGGCACACCAAAAACAAGAGTTTCTTCGACCGCATCAATTTGACCCATCACCCATTCCGCCGGTTCGTCGTTGTTATAAAAGAAGAACATGTCAAACCAGTGCGTTCCCCAGTCGATCATATTGGGACATGCCCCCTCAAAGCGGTAGACCTGACCGATTGTGCCATCGTTGGCTAACTCCTTCGCTTTGATAAAACTCGCACCGAAGCGGCGCTGATGACAGAAGCTAATCATCACGTCGTTGTCCACACACGCTTGATAGAGCGCTTTGGCGTCGCCCCATGTCGGTGCCATCGGTTTCTCGGCGTGGATGGCTTTGATGCCACTATTCGCTGCTGCGATAACCATCTCTTTGTGCAGGGCAATCCACGTACAGACGCTGACAAAATCGAGCGATTCCTTGTCGAGCATCTCACGGTAATCTTTATAGGTTCTCGGAACTCCGAACTGCTCCGCGAAATTCCCGCGAGCCTCTTCAAAGGGATCCGCACATGCGACAATCTCTACATCCGGCGATGCCTGATACCCTTCCGCATGACCACGTCCACGTCCACCACAACCGATAACACCTGCTTTGAATAACGCCATAATGGTTCTCCGTTTTAGTTCATCAGTTCATTAATGAACCAATGCAAAATTGTTTTCATGTGGTTCATGTTAAGAAATTGTGCAATAGAAACCGAGTTTTCAAGAAAAAACTCGGTTTATCTTTGTGCTTTGCACTTTACTTTTAATATGAGTCACGGCATTAACATCGTCATCTCACCTTTTATATTGGTTTCTGCGCCGTTATGATACCCAACCCGTCCGGCAACGTATCCCGCTTAAAGTCCACAAATCCAGCTGCCGTTATCCAATCGTGATATTCATCTTCGGTATAAGCCTGTCCTTCATCATAGATATTGATGAAGATGGTATTGGTTATCGCAGCTCCCCGCGGAGAAATGCGAGAGTTATCAAGGATACCGATCCCCAAGATATAGATCATACCGCCCGGTGCCATGGTTGCATTGATGTTTTTGAGCGCACGCTGTGCATCACTCGGCGAAAGCACTTGAATGAATGATTTCATAACGACAGCATCAAACGCCCCCTCCAGTGGGACTTCTGCGACATTCCCTGTAACGACCTTGACTCGGTCAGACACACCTGCCTCCTTCACGAAACGTTGCGTGATGGGTGTTACATTCGACACATCTGCAACCGTCGCTTGGATATGGGGGCAGGCTTTTACCGCTGCGATGGCGACTCCACCGGAGCCGCCGCCAACGTCTAATAACTTCTGACAGGACGAGAGCCCATAGTCTTTTACCAGTGTGCGTCCTGTTGTGAGGGCACCCGGATGCAAACCTTGGTAGAATGTTTCTAACGCCTCGCGGGGCATCTGCGTGTAGTCGTGCTTGGCTTGTGGCTGTCCGGTGCGGATGGATTCCGCTGTTTGAAGTGCCGCATCCCACAAATCTGCGTATAGCGGATGCACTCCGCCCATGTATGATGGACTGCCGCGGACAAGGAAGTGGCTCGCCTCGTCGGTGTTGGCAAAAAGATCTCCGTTTACGGTCAACAACTCGGCGGCCACAAGCGCGTAGAGTAGCGGCTTGAGTTTGGCTACATCCACACCGATGGCATTGGCAATCTGCTCAGGGCGCATGGAGCCGGCTTTGAGTGGCGTGAACAGATCGAGTTGCATCCCTGCCAGCAAGGCAAAGGAGGGATAAACATCCACCAGTTTCTGGATGGTCTTCGGTTCAGGGGGTGATGTCATGTGGGTGCCACCTTATCGGGGTTGATGTAAGTATCTCGGTTCATTGTAGCAGCAAAGCATCTGGGTGTCAATACAGTATCGCTTGCCACGACAAGGAATTGGTTGTTATAATAATTGTGCTGCTGCGGCAAACCATTAGGGAATAACGATCGTTGTTCCCTACGATGCTGAGTTTTGGTGTCGAGATGTGAATCTCGACCTACAGATTGTTGATACTTGAAAAATTGAGCCCATTTTGGGAGACTACATTTTTGTGATATGACAAGCGATTTAAATTCTTTCATCGAAACGTTCGGACGAGAAGCGTTGACGCAAATTCAACTAAAGAAGCTGCAGGTGATGCTTGCTTCGGTGTTGGAAACCAACCCCTTCTATCGGCGAAAATTGGGCGAGGCAGGAGTAGGGAAGCCGGAGGAGATACAAACACTCGAAGATTACCGGCGATTGCCCTTCACGACAAAAGATGAGCTCTCCGCGGACGGAAAGGCTCACCCACCCTACGGTACAAACCTTACATTTCCTCGCGAACGGTATATCCGCATCCATCAGACTTCTGGCACGACCGGCGAACCGTTGCGCTGCTTGGACACCGAAGAGAGTTGGGATTGGTGGGCGCGCTGTTGGGAGGCTGTATACAACGCCGCCGGTGTGACCTCAAGCGATCGGATCTTCTTTGCGTTCTCTTTCGGTCCCTTTATCGGTTTCTGGAGTGCTTACGAAGGGGCGCGCCGGATTGGGGCATTGTCTGTTCCGGGCGGTGGCATGACTTCACTTCAGCGAGTACGAGTGATTTGCTCCAACGATATTTCGACACTAATCTGCACCCCCACGTATGCTTTGCATCTCGCTGAAGTTGCCGAGGCAGAGGGGATTGACATCGCCAACGCCGCCGTCCGCGTGACGATTCACGCCGGTGAGCCGGGCGCGAGTCTACCGTGGACGAAGCATCGCATCGAAACTGCATGGAACGCGCGCTGTTACGATCATCCCGGCGCGACGGAGGTAGGTGCTTGGGGGTTTGAGTGTCAGGCGCAAGCCGGTGTACACTTGAATGAGGGGGAATTTATCTGTGAGGTTATTGACCTTGCGACCGGCGAATCCGCTAAAGAGGGCGAACTGGTCATCACCAATCTGGGTAGGGTTGGGATGCCGGTCATCCGCTATCGCACCGGCGATCAGGTCAAATTGGAAACGGAACCGTGCGAATGCGGAAGGACATTTTGGCGGCTTAAAGGTGGTGTCATCGGACGCATTGACGACGCCCTGATTATACGCGGCGTGAATGTCTATCCGAGCACCATCGAGAACATCATCCGTCGTTTCGGTGAAGTGGGTGAGTTTGCGGTAGACGTTTATCGGCGGGGCGCGCTTGATGAGATGGAGATTCGGATTCAGACTAGCGGCACGGATCCGGACATGACCGCCCAAGCTGTCGCCACAGCGGTTCGTGAATCTCTGGGTTTGCGCGCCGTGGTGGAGCCTGTGCCTCACGGCACATTGCCCAGCTTCGAGTTGAAGGCGCGGCGATTTACAGATCACCGTCGGAATTAAAAATCAATTGCGATTCAGAGGATACGCCCCCTGCCATTACCTGTGTGGCATTTTTGCGACAGCGGTGTAGCATAGTTTCAACAGCCATCTTGTTAGCACAATCCTTCCTTTGAAATAATAGCTCATATTGAAAATAGATGCCAAACTCCCCAGAGAACGGGTTTACCGACAAACTCGGTTTTCTATACTACCCCTTCAGGTGATTCGAGATAACTATGGCATATAAATTGCCCATGGTTGATGCGTGAGTGAATTTCGTTTGACAAGAATCTGTCACGGACAGAGGAGGCACAGCAGATGCACCGGAAATATAATCTCGCATATTCCGTCTTTACTTTGGCTCTAACGATGCTGATGGTAGGTGTTGACGTACAGGCAAAAATCGCCTTTGTGTCTGACAGGGATGGACACAGCAAGGAAATCTACGTGATGGACGACGATGGGGGTAATCCACGAAGACTCACAAATAGTCCGGAGGAGGAATGGTATCCCTCATGGTCCCCCGATGGCAAACGTATTGTCTTTTCATCTGAAACGTGGGACAAGCCGGCAGATATCTACGTAATGGACGACGATGGGGGGAACCCTCGAAGACTCACCAAAAATCCCGGAGGTGATAGTTATCCCGCATGGTCCCCTGATGGTGAACGGATTGCCTACTCTTCCGAAAGGGATAGAAGCTATGGCATTTACGTGATGGATACCAATGGTAGGAATTCTCAAAGACTCACTAACGCAGGAAGTGACTATTCTCCCGCATGGTCCCCTGATGGTGAACGCATTACTTTCATGTCCTATAGAGACGGGAACAGCGAAATTTACGCGATGGATGCCGATGGCGGGAATCCTCAAAACATCACTAACCATCCGGCAGAAGACTGGAGCCCCTCATGGTCCCCTGACGGTGAACGCATTGCTTTCTCGTCTGATAGGGATGGCCCCCGTGAAATTTACGTGATAGACACCGATGGCGGGAATCCGCAAAGACTTACAAACCATCTGGAGGATGATGGGCTGCCTTCCTGGTCCCCTGATGGAGAACGTATTGCTTTTGTATCTGATAGGGGCAGGAGTTTTGACATCTACGCGATGGATGCCGATGGCGGGAATCTTCAAAACCTCACTAACCTACGTTTCGGGGAGGACTCCGCTCCTGCGTGGTTTCAGCCCAATCTTACGATTGCTCCCGCTGCGGTTGCTCCTACAGGCAAGAAACCTACAATGTGGGGATGGTTCAAACGGATTGACCAGTGAGATATCGGGATTCGGAGATCCCTCCCACAGGAGAACCAAATGCCCTTAACAAGGAGAATAGGTATGAGACGCAAAATCAGGACGTATTGCAAATCCTTCTGTGTCGGCTGGCTTTGCCTATTGATGTTTGTTGTTAGCCACATGGCGCATGCAAAATTGAAGATTTACTACATGCAGCCGGGGAAGTGGGAGCGAAACCTCTGGCGGATGGATATCAATGGGGCAAACAAGGAACTGGTCCTCGAATCGCCCGTTCCGATGGACAATCCTAGACTCTCCCCAGATGGGCAGCAAATTTTGTTCACACTCCCACCTTGGCGTAAAGGTGAATTAATGGTGATAAATTTGGATGGTAGTGGTTTGCGGAAACTCCTTGCTGCCCAGCCGCGTCCGGCCAATATGTCTGGAGAGTGGTCGCCAGATGGGAAATGGATTGTTTATGAAGTCTTTGATCCGGATTTGCGTCCCTCCATGCAAGTGTATGTGACGGATGCTCAAGGACTTAATTCCTTTCAAATTGCTGCAGATATAGAAGAAGATACGTACGGTCCCTTTTGGTTTCCGGACAGCAAGCGCATCGGCTTTACGGTCAGCAAACGCGGTGCAAAACTGCATTGGATTGACGCGAATCCCAACGCGCAGGCAAAAGAGATGAATCACCGATTCTTCGCCCTTTCGATTCGTTGGTCCCCAAATGGGAAACGAACAATTGTCTACGGTTCGATAGAGGAATGGGGACAATGGGGATTGTTTCTCGGTGATGCGCCGGCCAGAAAGCTGGTTCCTCTTAACGATGAGGCGAACCTAGGTGGTGGGGCGCAATGGTTACCAGACAACAAGCATATTGTCGGCACGAGCGGTACCAATGTCGTTGTGGCGAATGTTGACACCCAAGAAGTTCAGCATTTGACCGACGATGGTCAAAGCACGTTTGTCTTCTGGCACGACTCCCCGCTTGCGGTGGAAACTGCGGGGAAGTTATCGACATCTTGGGGAGCAATCAAAGGGCAGGCTATAAACGCCAATAGGTAAGAGAAAAGGCGTATATCTGAAATAGGCGATTGTGCCTTCAGTGAGACTACGATGACTTTCTCTCCGGCACATCTACTCCCGATCTTTCCATGAAATCTCGCATGATTTCCAACTGATCCTCCTGCCCACGTCCTTGATCGCAGAACCGCCTGAAAATATCTTCGACCAGCGGACCGAGTTCTATCGGTATATCGAGTTCCCTACCAAGTTCCACCGCCAATTGCACATCTTTAACCGCCAGATCCGCGGCGGAATTCACATCCTCGCCAGCCAAGAGTAAATCAATTGTTCGGCGCAGGTACATGCTATCGCCTGTGCTGGTCTTAATCACATCGAGCAGTGCTTGTGGGTGGATGCCCGCCTTGGCACCCATCGCCATCCCTTCGCAGACGCCGGCAAAATTGATGAACATGATGAAGTTATTCACCAATTTGGTCACGTGCCCACTGCCTATCGGTCCCATGTAAGCGATATGGTCGCCAATGCTCTGAAACAGCGGTTGAAACCGCTCAAAATCCCCCTGTTCACCGCCCACAAATATGGTGAGTGTCCCGTCCCTCGCGCCAAACACCCCACCGCTAATCGGCGCATCGAGAACGTGGAATCCTCTTGACGCACCAATCTCGGCGATTTTTTGCAGGGTTGTGGGTGAATTGGTGCTCAGATCGATGTAAGCGCATCCGCTGTTCAACCCCGCGAAAATACCGTCTTCACCTAGGACAACGGCTTCGACCTCTTTGGGCCCCGGTAGCGACGTAAGCACCACGTCCGATTGGGCTGCCACGTTCTTCGGACTTGTCCCCCAGTTTGCGCCGGCAGCTTCAAGAGGCTGCCCCATTTCGCGACGGAGGTCGTAGATTGTTAGGTTGTATTGGGCTTTGAGGATGTTTGCTGCCATCGGATTGCCCATATTGCCCAGACCGATGAAACCAACGTTCATGTCAATCCTTCCATTTGGTTCACTAGTTCATTGGTTCATTAGTTCAGAACTAGCGTTCTTTATACATTGCGCTCCGCTGGAGCGCGGAGTTGGGGGCATCGTCATTCTATAGACATATCGCTCCTCTGGAGCGAAAAGCGTTGGACGGGCGGGAAAACCCCGCCCTTACGCTATTGCACGATCTCTTTACATGAGCGCATTTTGAATGTGTTAGGACTTACGCATTTCGGCACAGTTAGCGCGGGGCAAGATGCCCCGCCTACAGTTGGCTGCGTAAGTCCTGTGTTAATGATGTTTAGCGTGATTCGTCTTGTGTGGGGAACTCAGCGGGCATGGTGATTTCGATAACCTCAAAGTCATCGGAATACTCCAACACCTCATGCTTGATTCCGGGCGGTTGATACCACGCATCGCCAGCCTCAACGCGAACCTCACCGATGTCTTCAAAGTCAAGCCGTGCCCAACCCTTGAGCAGATAATTCATCTGGAAGTCGAGGGCGTGGGAGTGGTAGCCCATGGGGCCATCACAAGATTGGTTGGCGCGGATGACGTGCGCCAGTACCTTGCCGTCGGTGGCGGTGTTGATCCCCAGATCTCGGTAGAGGAAGTAGGGACGTAAACCTTCTGCCCAATTAGCATCCTTTATGTGCGAAGCAAACGCTCCGGTCGTTTTTTCACTCATGTTGTGACTCCTTCTTGTATTAAGATGGTAATGTCGAATACCTTTCAATGGTACTATAGTGAATTCTAAAAATAAATAGACACTTTCGTTCCCCGGTAGGTTCGGTTTCTAACCGCACCGAATCGGCGCAGTTGGAAACAGCGCCTACCAAACGGGGGAATGGACGGCGCAGTTGGAAACAGTGCCTACCAAACAGGAGAACGGTAGCTTCGTTTTCCGAACCGCACCGGTTTGGAGTGTCCCCTTAATTCTAAGATCTACCATAGTTTGGAACTATTGATGACGCGAAACGTGATGCCCGATAAATCCCCGACTTATCGGGACAGGCGGGCAACTACAATATGCCTGATAAATCAGGCAACTACAATTTGAAGTGCGTAATCCCTAAATAGGTTAAAGATTGAGGAACGTCTCAATTTCTGAGATTGTTGGTAGAGCAGGGATGACACCGATTTTCTGTGTTGTCAATGCTCCTGCTGCGTTGGCGTATCTCATTATCTTCCGGAGTTGATTATCATCGAGTTCAGGTAGTGTCCGCACACCTCCGGAGGAACACATTATTTGTGTCAGCATCGCTGCGACAAACCCGTCACCCGCCCCGAGTGGATCGACCACTTCTACCTTGAATCCGTCTACATAGCCTTGATGCGAGCCGTTATTGTAGTAACAGCCGTGCTCGCCTAGTGTCACGATGACTAGCTCCACGCCGGTCTCCAAGATACGCTCACTTCCCTCCTCCAGTTCAGGGGTGTCAGTGATAAACTCCCACTCCTCGTCTGCCGCTTTGACGACATTCGCATACGGCATGACCTCCCAGATCCAGTGTTTGGCATCCTCTGGCGTATCCCACATCACCAGACGCAGGTTGGGGTCGTAGGAGATGAATGCGCCGCCATCCTTTGCGTACTGAATCGCTCTCAACGTGGCATCACGACAGGGGCGGTGGCTCAAACTGCACGAACCGTAGTGAAACACCTCTGCAGCTTGGACATACGTTTCATCAATTTCGTCCGGTCTGAGCAGTGTATCTGCCCCCGGATTGCGATAAAAAAGGATATCCTTAGCCCCGTCTGATCGGGTCGCTATAAATGCTAATGTTGTCCGAGATCCCGCTTCTGAGATAAGATAGGTGGTATCAACGCTGCTCTGTTCAAGCGTTTCTCGCAGAAAATCGCCGAACGGTTCAGCACCGATTTTACCGATAAATCCTGAATCAACGCCAAGCTTCGCCAAGCCAACAGCGACGTTTGCGGTTGCGCCGCCCGCTGCTTTGGCGAATCCCGGCGCTTCTGCGAGCGTGACATCAAATGTTGTGGACACGAAATCGATGAGTAACTCGCCGATACAAAGTGCTTTGGGCATGTTCCCGCCTTCATATTAGGAATAACGCTTGTGTTATCTTTCCTGATGTTGATCAACCGGTGTGAAAGGCAACGTTCGCCGATTAAAAGACAGGTGTGGTTTGGGGAATTGATTGATCGGGACAATCTCAAATTCCACGAGCAGGGCTTGTTTGTCCGATGGTGTCTGAGCGAGCGTCAATGTATCGTTCGATAGAAGTGGGAGCCGTGGTTGATACAGTGTGAGACTTACAACTGTCGCGATTGCTGCCAATGAAGTTACAACGGCATAGGGGCGCACCCGGGTCCGAAAACTGTAAAGCATCCATGCAAATGACGATTCCAATCGCCGTAAGACACGACGAATCACAGAGATTCGCTCCTTTTCAATTACGGTGATCGCTGCGGCTTGACGCATTAGGTCCGGCAGAAAATTATCAGAGGTTTTCACCGGCTCAAGCTGACGAAGAATCTTATTGGTTTGCAGGAGACGCATCGTTTCATGTGCACAACTTGGGCACCGCTTGAGGTGCCATTGAATCAGTTGGATCGTCCACAAGGGCATCTCACGGTCTACATAAGCGGATAGCTGTGGTTGAACATTTTCACACTTTAGCATGGGAACTCTCTCCAATTCCAACTTCTGTCAGGAGTGTTTTCATATTCTGGCGAGCGCGATGGATAAGCGATTTCACAGCGCTAACGGAGCACTCAAGGACTTCTGCGATTTCATCGTACCTCAGATTTTGATAGCTTACCATAAGCAACGCCAATCGTTGGTTCTCAGGTAAACGATCAATTGTTCTCTGAATGATGATTTGTCGTTCTTTTTTTTCGTAGACTTCGTCGGGAAGTTGACTGACATCCTGCATTAGTTCAAAATAACTGGCATCCTCATTGTCAGGCACAAGATCGTCAAGATACGCCATATTCCGCCGCTTCCGATCCCGAATTTCGTTTCGGCATAAATTCGTTGCAATGAGATAAAGCCAATTTTTGAATTGACACTTAGGCTCATAACGCCCCGCACTCCTGAAAACCCGCAGAAATGTCTCCTGTGCTAAGTCTTCAGCGCGGTGATAGTCGCCTATGGATCGATAGATGAAATTTGTGATGAGGTCTTTATAGCGCATTACGATTAGCTCGAAAGCACCCATGTCACCGTTTCGACACTTCATCATCAATTCTTCGTCGGAGGTACGCAAAACGTATGCTCCTTCTTTTCAGGAGTAGAAATCTTGAAACGTTGATGCAAGATTATAACATCAGAATCGCGACGGATCAATAGTTTTATAAACACCGTTGTGCTGCTAGAAGTTTCGCTCAGTGATTTTTGTTGACCAGTGGTTGATAAATTGGTAAGATAGCTGCGCGTTCGTTTCCAATCACGAAATCCAGCGCTGTTCCGTGCTACGCCGAATTATAAAATGTGAACCTTAGAGGAGAGACAGCCATGAGAGTTGTTACCGGTGGGATCGCCCACGAGACCAGCACCTTTACCACAGTCGAAACAGATTGGCAAAGCTACAAGGAACGGTTCTACCTGCGGGGCGAAGATATATTAAACAGATTCCGCGGCACTAACACCCCAATTGGCGGATATATTGATGGTGCAAAAACCCATGGCTTTGAACTAATTCCGACTGTTTTTGCCGAAGCACACCCTAGCGGGCCAACCCCTCGGAATATCTTTGATGCCATTTTGGATGAGATATTAAACGGAATTGCTGAGGTAGGTTCGATAGATGGGGTGCTGCTTGGGTTGCACGGTTCGATGGTGGTCGGAAACCTTGAAAGACCAGATGGCATTGATGACCCTGAAGGTCATATACTGGCAGCGATTCGTGAGGTGGTCGGTCCAGAGATTCCTATCCTTGCACAACTCGATATTCATTCCAATGTCTCTCCACAGATGGTTGACGCTGCAGATGTGTTGATTGGGCGGGAGACCTATCCGGAGATCGATATGGCGGAGCGTAGCCGTGAATGTGCCGATGTGCTGATGTCCATTGTGAATGATGGCAAACGCCCGACGATGGCGCTGCATCAAATTCCGATGATCTGGGGGATACACCAAGTTACGGCGCACCCGCCGATGCGGGAGGCAATTGAGGAACTGCATCGCATCGAAGCCCAGCCCGGCGTCATCTGCGGTTCGATTGCAACCTGCTACTATTTGGCTGATGTGCCGAATATGGGGGCATCGGTTTACATTGTAACTGATAACGACCAAGCCTTAGCCCAAACCTACGCTGACCAGTTGGGGGAATGGCTCTTTGAGCGACGCGAAACGTGGCACGGTCCCTCACTGACAACCCGTGAAGCCCTGAAAATCGCTGAATCGGAGGGAAAATTCCCAGTGATTTTTGCGGATCGAAACGATAATACCGGCGGCGGCTCTCCGGGCGATAGCACCGGCATGTTGCAGTGCTTCCTAGAAGCCGGGCTTCAGGACGCCTGCATACTTTACATCGTTGATCCGGAAGCAATTGCAGCGTGCCATCACGCAGGCGTGGGTGCAACGCTGACCCTAGATGTCGGTGCCAAATCAACCCCCGCACAGGGACAACCCATCCGCATGACGGCAGAGGTAATTTCGCTGTCGGATGGCGATTTCCGTTACGATGGACCGATGCTTGCCGGTTTAAGTAGCACCATGGGACCATCCGCGCACATCAAGCAGGATGGTGTTCACGTCCTGTTGGTCACACAACGGGAGCAACCCTTTGACACCGCTTTTTCACGAACACTCGGATTAGAGCCACGTCAGATGCGCTATATCGGGGTCAAATCTTCCGCCCATTTTCGCGCGGGGTTTGAGTCGTGGGCGGGGGCGATCCATGTTGTGTATGAGCCTAGCGTCCATACACTGAGCGATCTGACCTTCAAACGACTTGGTCGCAAATTATATCCCTTTCAGGACTTACGCAAATTTGGCACACGGGGGTAGATTTTTGATTTTTAACCCCCTAAATCCCCCTTGTCAGGGGGACTTTGGAAAATCAGGGGACTTACGAACGCGCTGCGTAAGTCCTATCTTTGATGATATCTAATACTCGACTCTTGAGGAGAACCGATGAAAATTCCAATTCTATATGGTCCGCGAGATCTTCGCATGGAGGAACACCCTCTTGACACAGACAACCTGAAGCCAAAGGATATTTGGATCGAGACTGAGATCTCTGCCCTGAAAATCGGTACGGATCGCGGCAACTATGAAGGTGCGGAACAGGTTCCGGGCGCGCCGGGCTATCCCCGATGGGTGGGGGACAGCAATTTGGGGATTGTTCGTGGTATCGGCAGTGAAGTGACCCGCGTGCAGGTTAGCGACAGGGTTGTAACCCGTCAACCGCATCAATCCGAATATATCACCGATGAATCTGCGAGCATCGTCAAAGTTCCCGATGGTGTTCATCCAGAGGATGCTGTCTACACCCATCTCTATGCTCTCAGCGGTCATTGCTATCGCAAAGCGCATTTTCAGCCCGGTGAAAATGTAGCGGTTGTTGGGCTAGGGGTACTCGGCTTGGGAGCAGTTGGATTGGGACAACCCTTTGGGGCAAGGGTCGTTGGAATCGGTAACAGTCCCATCCGTTTGGAGATGGCAGAACGCATGGGCGCTCATGCCGCATTCCTGTATAATGATCCTGACCTCAATGCAAAGTTAGACGATTTTACCAACGGCATCGGTATTGATTTGGTTATCCTCACAGCAAACCCTTGGCCCGCTTTTCGCACCTCCCTACAGATCGTTCGGGATAACGGTCGTGTATCCATCGTCAGTCTGCTCGGTCGTGGCGAACCATCTCTCGATTTTAATCCGCTGCCGATGGAATTGTTCTATAACAAGGGGATTTCAATCATCGCGGTGTCAGGACCTCCGGGCTATCTGTATCCGACACCTGAAACCCGATTTAACAATGATCGGCAGGGGGATTATATCGTTTCCTTAATGGCGAACGGGCTTGTTGAACCCAAGCGGTTAATCACCCATCGCTTCCATTATACAGAGATAGTCAAGGCTTATGAGATGGCGTACCATCGGGAAAAGTCGATGCTGGGCGTCACTTTTGATTGGAAGGATTAGGAGCCCTTATGTCCAACAGAGAGATATGCTTCCTAACCGCCACGGAGTTGGCGCGTCGTATCCGTGCGAAAGAACTCTCCGCTAGAGAGGTAATGGAGGCACACTTGGCTCAAATCGAGCGTGTCAATCCGAAGGTAAACGCCATCGTCACTCGCTCGGATCTCACCGAAGTGATGAATCAAGCAGATGCCGCCGATGCAGCGTTAGCGCGGGGTGAAGATGTAGGTCCGCTCCACGGGCTCCCCGTAGCGCATAAAGATCTTGTCGAAACCAAAGGTATGCGTACCACCTACGGCTCCCCAATTTTCAAGGACTTTGTACCTGAACACGACGCTCTGATTGTGGAACGCCTGAAGAAAGCCGGGGCTATCACCATTGGCAAGACCAACACGCCGGAGTTTGGTGCTGGGTCGCAAACTTACAATGAGGTGTTTGGAGAGACGCTCAATCCGTATGATTTAACCAAGACCTGTGGCGGTAGTAGCGGCGGTGCTGCGGTTGCGTTGGCGTGCGGTATGATACCAATCGCAGATGGGAGTGATATGGGCGGTTCGCTGCGGAATCCTGCCAACTTCTGCAATGTCGTGGGCTTCCGCACTTCCCCCGGCAGAGTGCCTGTGTGGCCCGCCGTGTTGGGTTGGTTTCCAATATCGGTGGAGGGTCCGATGGCACGAACGGTCCAAGATGCTGCCTTGATGTTGAGTGCAATTGCTGGTCCTGACCGGCGCGCGCCCATTTCTATCAGTGAGCCGGGGACGATGTTCTCTCAGCCCCTTGAGCGTGATTTCAGTGGCGTGCATATCGCTTGGAATCGGGACTTGGACGGACTACCGGTGGATCCGCAGGTGACTGCCGCCATTGACGCACAACGAGGGATCTTTGAATCGTTGGGCTGCGTAATCGTGGACGACGTACCGGATTTCACGGACGCGGATGAGGTTTTTAAGGTATGGCGTGCATGGCGTTTTGAACTCGCTTACTCAAAATTGTTAGAAACCCACCCGGACCAGATAAAGGAGACTGTGGTTTGGAACATCAAAGCGGGTATGGAGTTAAGTGGGCCACAGATTGGGGAAGCGGAGATTAAGCGGACAGCACTTTATCAACGTGTGCGGGAGTTTATGGAGACTCACGAATTTCTGATACTGCCCGTGAACCAAGCACTCCCCTTCGACGTAAAGCAGCGCTACATTACCGAAATCAACGGCGTAGAAATGGAAACGTATATTGATTGGATGCGGTCCTGCTATTACATTAGCGTTCTCGGTCTGCCTGCAATCTCGGTGCCTTGTGGTTTCACTCCGGACGGTTTGCCGGTGGGCGTTCAAATTGTTGGGCGACACCAAGATGACTTTGGCGTACTTCAGTTGGCTCATGCCTTTGAACAGGCTACAGGTTTTTGGAAACAGCGACCAACCGTGTTGGTTCATTAGTACATTAGCTCATTAATGAACCGGTGAACGAATACATTAACTCATCTAGGCTTGTTACACAGAAAGGAGTTACAAATGTCTGAACGTACCTATGACGTTACCCGTTCTAATGAACTCTATCAACGAGCTGGCGAAATTATCCCCGGCTGGACGCAACTAATCAGCCGACGTGCCAGTCAGTTTGCCAATGGTGTCAGTCCCACCTATGCTCAACGCGCTAAAGGCTCCCGTTTTATCGATGTAGATGGGAATGAATACATCGATTGGGTCAATGCGGTCGGAGCGATTATCCTCGGTCATGCCGATCCGGTCGTGGATACGGCGGTCAAGGAGCAGATCGATCACGGTAGCCTTTACACGCTGAATGGACCGGTCGAAATCGAATTAGCGGAAGAACTGATAGACACCATTCCGAGTGCAGAGATGGTACGGTATACCAAAGGTGGTGGCGAAGCCTGTGCTGTCGCAGCGCGTATTGCACGTGGTACAACCGGCAAGGATAAGATTATATTCTGTGGCTATCACGGTTGGCACGACTGGTATCAGGCGGCGAATTACGGTGTCGATCCTGAAAGCGGCGAATACCCGTTTGCAGGGATTGAACCAATCGGTGTACCTCAAGCACTCGCCGGGACGGCTATTCCCTTTGTTTATGGTGACCTTGCCATGTTGGAAGGACTGCTAGAGGAACATCAAGGCGAGGTTGCGGCGGTTATGATGGAACCCGCTCGATCTGAGTTGCCTGAGCCGGGATACTTAGAAGGGGTCAAAGCCCTCGCCCACAAGCACAACGCTATTTTTATCTTTGATGAGGTATCTTGTGGTTGGCGATATTCGGTTGGTGGTATGCAGAAACCCCTAGGAGTTATCCCAGATATGACTGTTGTTGCAAAGGCAATGTCAAACGGCTATCCGATGGGCGCTGTCGTTGGTTCACGAGAGGTAATGGAACCAGCCGGTCGCATGTTTATCTCTAGTTCGTATTGGAGTGATAACATTGGGACAGTTGCTGCACTGACGACGATTCGTGAGCTGAAACGCCGGAATTCTGAGGTTCGCTTTAAGGAACTAGGCGAGAATTTGCGTTCTGTTCTCAACGAGGTAATTGATGCTAGCGGGCTATCGGGTGCGTGTACAGGCTTCCATACAGCCCTTGGTGTTTCCCTTGACTTACCGGATGAAACGTTGGCAGTCCAAGTCAAAACGCTATTCATCCAAGAGATGGCAAAGCGTGGTATCCATTGTTATATGGGATTCAAGGGAACCCTTGCTCACACCGAAGAAGATATCCGTTTGACTGCTGATGCGGTGGCGGGGGCATTGGGCGTGATTAAATCCGGTATAGATGCAGGAGATGTGGATAGTCTGCTCGAATCTGATCTGAAGAAGGATCCGTTCCGCCGTTTGGTCCGGTAGTCAACCCTTAAATCTTGTTCGTTGTTGATGCACCGTTATTGGGGGATTTCTGCTTATGCTAATCATTGATGCCCACCTTGATCTTTCTTGGAACGCACTTCAAGGGAATCGGGATCTGCTGCGTTCCGCTTATACCATCCGCACACAAGAAGTCACCACCCCGGGCAAGGGACGCGCCCAAGGCACCGTCGCATTTCCAGATATGCGTCAGGGGCGACTCGCGGTATCCGTTGTCACTTTGTTTGCCCGTTGCACTGGACAACCTTCTCCTCATTCGGATTATGCCTCACCAGCCCAGTCCTACGGTGTCGCCCAAGGACAGTTGGCTTACTATCGCGCTTTAGACCACGAAGGTCATATTCGCCTTATTGCGGATCGCGCGAATTTGGATAGTCATATCGCCGATTGGGAGACGTGGGAAGGGACAGAATCAGATAATACCCCGCCGCTTGGGTTTGTGATCAGTATGGAAGGGGCGGATCCGATTCTAAAGCCGGATCAATTGGAAGAATGGGTCGGCGGTGGTCTACGTCTCCTTGGGCTTACGCACTATGGTCCCGGACGCTACGCCGGCGGAACAGGCACCGAATTGGGTTTAACCGAACTAGGACCGCCGCTGCTTGCCGAAATGCAACGGTTAGGTGTTACGCTAGATCTCACCCATTGCTCAGATCAGGCGTTCTGGGAAGCGTTAGAGCATTACGAGGGATTGGTGCTGGCAAGCCATAACAACTGCCGGGCACTAGTCCCGCATCAACGTCAGTTCAGCGATGAGCAGTTGCAAGCGATTTTTCAACGAGATGGTGTGATTGGCGCAGCTTTTGATGCGTGGATGTTGCAGCCGGGTTGGGTCTCCGGTCAAAGCACAAATGAAGCAGTCACACTGAACACAGTCGTAGATCACATGGACCATGTATGCCAATTGGCGGGCAACAGCCGTCATGCTGGCATCGGCACAGACCTTGATGGAGGCTATGGTCGAGAGCAATCCCCTTGTGATTTAGATACCATTGCTGATCTCCAAAAACTTGCAGGCTTGCTAGCGGATCGCGGCTACAATGATGACGATATTGCTGCCATCATGCACGGAAACTGGCTGCGTCTACTACGTCAAGCATGGAGCCATTAACACACATTGCAACAAATGGAGGAGAATTATGAGTGCCGATGAACGTAGTGTGATAGATCTATTTAGCTTGCAGGACAAAGTTGCGGTGGTGACTGGTGCATGTGGCTGGTTAGGATCAGCAATGAGTCGAGCCCTCGCCGAAGCAGGTGCACAGGTTGTAGTTACTAGTCGCGATGGCGGACAGGCTACTGAGTTTGCTGCATCGCTGCCCGGCGATGGTCATTTCGGAGTCGGGTTCAGTCAGGGGGACACCGATACGATTCCCGGCTTCGTCGCAGAGGTGGTGGAGCGCATGGGCAAGATCGATGTGTTAGTCAATAACGCTTATGGTGGGACAGCACCGGACATCGACAACGCCACAGCGGAGGATTTTAATGAGGCGTATCATGTCGGTGTAACAGCTTACTTTCTGCTGGCGCGAGATGTGATGCTTCATCTGCGCGAGCATCAGCGTCCCGGATCGATTATCAACATCGCTAGCATGTACGGTGTCGTGGCGAGCTATCCGAGCGCCTATGAAGGATTGTCGGCAAACAGCCCTCCGAGTTACCATGCCCTCAAAGGCGGTGTGGTGCACTTAACCCGCCATCTAGCGGCGTACTGGGCAGGATACAATATTAGGGTTAATGCCATCGCTCCCGGCCCATTTCCCAAGCCAGAGGTACATGACGGCGTTGAAGGCTTCATCCCTCGTTTGGAGGAGAAGGTGCCGCTGGGACGGATGGGAAGGCCAGAAGAGTTGAAAGGGGCTGTTGTGTTGTTAGCCAGTGATGCTGGCAGTTATATTACCGGGCAAAATCTGTTAGTTGATGGTGGCTGGACTGCTTGGTAGGAAACCCAATTAGTAGTGGGCGAAAAGACACAACGACGGTTATATAGATCCGATGTTGATTTACCCTTTCCGCAATGCGGCTATCTTCTCCTTCAAAGGACGATAGACATACTCATTCATCACCGCAATCGCCCCACGATCGGATTGATCGCGGACGACATCTGCATAAGCCTCTAATGCTTCACGGGCAGTAACTAACGCCGCCTCTGCATTCTGTATAGCATCAAGAGGCTTCCCATCAGCTTCTGCAATCGAGGCACGACGGACCGCGGCGATCATATCCAGATAACCGATACCAAACTTCAGACGCCCAATCCAGTAGTCTATGTAACTTTGTCCCGACGGTTGTGCTTTTTTCCGCGCCCGGTATGCGGCGTCTAACGCCCGTTGATACCCCTGCCGGTCCGCCACCAGTTTATCGGACATCGGTTGAGGCGTCCAATGCTTGGTCAGCATACCGGGGACAGGAAAGGTCAGTCCCAATCCATGATCTTCGAGTGCAATCGTCGTCCCCTCCACTTCACGAAACATCGTCAACATATCATCAATACAGTCTTCCCCACAGGCAGCGCGGACCTGATCTCGATAAACCTCCTCATGCTTTACTCCCTCTTCCCACGCTGCTTTCGACAGATAGGCAATACATGGGTCGTGATCGGCGATAAGCCAGTAGCGGGTGGAGAACCCCGCCCAACCGTGCTGAATCAGGTCTTGTGTTAACTCGCACAGGGAGCCGGTCGCTAATTGGGGCAACAGTCCCACGTTGTCGTCGTGGAGCGTGTAAATTAGGCTGCAGGCATGTTCTCGACTCGGTACGTTTTCGAGGACTTCCCGTCTCTTGACAATGCGCGATGCAGTATAATCTACAAAATTCAGCGTTTCCCAACCGCGAGGCACAAGGTTTCCAAGTAGTGGAAAGAGTTCCTCCGCTACGCTGTTGTAGATAAATTTCATGTCGGGACGATGGGATTCCTTGAGAGCATGTATCTCGTTGAGGAGTCGGTCGTAGAAGTAGAGGGCAACAATGTCGCCTTTGACCTCCTGTAGGGCACGCTCTTCTCCGCCGGGATATGCGGAGCGTTGCGTCGCAGCAGTTAGTACATCATCAAGGGAGCGTTTCGATGAGATACCATACTTGGCATCGAGCGCCTGCCACGCCCGTTCATATAACCCCGACCACTGCCGAAACTCTGGCATGCCCAACGCCACATAATCTACTTCAGGATAGGTATCCACTGTTGCTCGTAGCACAGTCGTTGCGAGTTCAGTGAGCGCAGGGTCATCGATATCGGTCTCTGCACTTGGCACAACGGTCAACTCCGCTAATTGATGGACCTCTTGAGCGTCTTTGAGCAACGGCGCAAATTCGGGCGGGAATTCGGTCAATGTAGCAACGATGACACACTCTATCCCGCGTTGGTGCGCGTAGTCTATCAGGCGATGTATCAATTGCTCACCCGCTGCCGTGAATTCCTCATAACTTGCACCGCGTGGCAGGTCGGGATTCCAAAATTCTTCCTCGTTCCCAAACAGGTGACGCCCCACCATATCATCAGTGATGGGGTAGTGGAAGTCGAACCAGAGCGTCGCTGACTCTCGCTTGACCCCTTTGACCTCGTAGTGGAGAAAGGGTTGCCAGGGCCAAACGGATAGCAGAATGCGGTTAAACTTGAGTTTTGCCAGTTGGTCAAGCATAGGACGATAATCTCCCATGCCCCACGATTCCGGACCGCACGCAAAATCGTTGATAACCCGCCACTGACGAACTGGCAGCGTTGGCTCCATCACGATATCCAGATCTGGGAGGTGAAAGGTACAGGAAGCAGGTAAAATGTCACGGTGCAAAAGATAGCGCACACCCCAGCGTTCTGCCAGTTCATACACCGCCCACAATGTTGCACGCGGACTGCCGCCCCTTACTACAAGCGATGGTCGTCCTTGAAATTGCACATGGCGCAAGATGAATCCCTGCTCGCTGACCGGTGGAATAGGGATTCCCTCCGTCGCCCCCTGAACCGTCACATCAATATCCAAGTTGCCGACAAGGAATAGCACCTTCGCTTCCGCAGGCACATTCGACGCCGGTCGGGTTTGGATACCAAAAAGTTTCTCAAGATAGTCGCAGAGTTGCTCTGCAGCGAAGCGTTCCAACTCAGGGGCATTCTCGCTGACGATCACAGCAATTTGCGTGTTATCGCCTGTGTGCGTATGATTCGTCTGCATCTGATTTTTCCTTTCCGTTCTGTTCTGAGGAAACAGTCGCGATTAGAAATCGCTCCTACAGGCGTCCGCGTCTACACAGACTTTTGGCTGGATTATGAATTTCCCTCGATTACTCAGCGGCTGTTTTTTTAATTTTACCATTTTGAGAAAATTCGAGGGTCGTTCCCGCTTTGATTAGTTTGCCTTTAGGGGATTTCCAGTCCTGTGCTAAAGTTGCGAAATTGAGATGACCATTTTCAAAGTATCCTACCCAAGTACCTGCCTTCAACCAAAGACCGGCTGGTGCCTGCCAATCTCGATTGAGCATAAGACCGACGACTTGTCCATTTGCAGCGTAGTAAATCGGCGTATTCGCTTTCGCTTGGGTCCCATCAGAAAATTCCCGGTCTTCCGGAAATACTGCCAGCTGCGGATTGCCATCTTTATAAGCTTGCAGGACGTAAGCTTTTCCATACTTCTTTAACAAAACCTTAAACATCTGGTCGGAGGGGAAAGCTCTTTCCTCGTCCCGATATTTTTTTAAGAAGGACATCCATGTTTCTGAAGTTGCATTTGATAAAGGTAAGGGTGAATTGGGATCCGATTGCTCGATTAAAGAAATTAAATCCGGATTTTCTTCCACAATCTGTTCCAGCCAATCGAAACTTAATGGAGTTAAAACCAACGAGGTATTGTCCTTATCAATTTGGACTTTATACACAAGATGAACCGGTCTCCAATGAAACATTGACCAGAACGTGAACATAAAATTAGGAAGAAGTTTCACATCGCTAGCTAGCGTGTCTTCATCGTTACCATCATCAAAAAGATCCAAATTAAAATTTGCCATAACGATGTCAGCGAAGTATGAATCTTCTATCTGAAAAAACTTGATCCGAGCAACGGAGACTTTCCTATCTTCATCGAAGATTTTTACCGTGTTATTCTCAAAAACCCACGGCTTTATATTCATTGGTAAAACGTCCCCATCAAGAACTATAAAAGAGAGCCATTCTCCTTCGAGTTGGGGAAATTCAACAACAGCTTCGTCTGTGTAGAAAGGGTTTAATGACTGCACAGTATTATCAATATCAATGCAGCCTGTGAATATACTGGATAACAAAATGAATAGGCAAAGATATAGCTTCCCAACACCGGCTGATGAATTTACTGAAAAAACGATGCGACTCTTCCACACCGCCGAAGTAACACGAAATGTATGCCAATTTATGTCGTTTTCTCTGCTCATAATTGATATTTCTCCTCAACATGTTAGGGCGACCGTTTCCTGTTTGACAATTTCTTTGACGTGTTTGTAGGGGGCAATCTCGATTAATTCCAGCGTCTCCGGCGACAATCTTGCCTGAATTTCGTCTGGGAATGGGTCAAAGGTCCCGTAGGTGGTGTACTGCGGCATGTATCGCAGTATGAGGAAGCGGCGGTCTCGATCTTTCGGTTGCCAGACAAGGACACCGTGGGTGAGTAATTCCGAGATAATTACGACATCGCCAGCGCGGGGTGTGATATTGGTCACGGCTGGATGTGGCTCTGGATCAATCTCATCGCTGTCCGGGACGAACAGATCGGGTGGGCGCAAAAACTCGCTTTTGTGGGAGCCTGGAATCACGACGAGCCCTCCATCACCGGGCATCACATCGGTCAGATAGAAGAAGACAACAAAAAAATCACAGTAAATTTGCCCATCTTGGCAGAAATAACGGGGCATTTCCGGCCCACCGCCTCCTTCCCGCGCACAGTGCAACGGGTGAAACTGCTGTCCATGAGTATTTCGCCCCAAGCTACCACTGGTAAACCGGGGTTTGTTGCCGGTCAACTCCTTAACGATGGGCCAAGTCACTGGCTGGAAGCAGAGAGACTCCAGTGCCTTGTCGAATGCAAAACCGTGGGAATAGGGGGTAAAGTCTGGACGCTCTAGATTTGCCCCAAATCCAGGTTCCCACTTTTCGGGTGGGGTGCGGATGTAGCGATCTGCTGCCTCCTGAGCGTGTTTTAGTTCCTCAGGATTGAGCACATTCTTCAGGTGAAGATAGCCGGTTATATCGAATAGGTAGCGTTGTTTGGGGGTCATTGAAATCTCCGTCAATCATAAAATAGTGCAGCATTTTGTAATGCCGGGGTTCGGTGAATCTAAAGCACACCTTTCAGAACAAGATAGCCATCTTTCTTCCATTGATATTTTTGTTCTTCGGTTAAAATTCCTATTTTCACGATGATCCCCCAAGTGCTCAGGGTTTTGTACTTTTTGAACACCAACTTTGACGATTCGCCAAGCCAAATGAAGCACCGTGCATCTTCTTACAACGAATTACTTTAATTGTGCTTGTGTTTTGTTTGCACTTCCGATATAATAGAGGGATAAAATCTTGGTATACTATTTTGCTACTACCATGGATTTCAGATGAGACTCAGGTCTTGCGAATTTGAAACACAGTAGGTGGGACTGGGTTAGAGTCAATATCATATTCTAACGACTATTGGGAGTGAAATTTTTATGGCAAGTGAATCAATGACCATCCGTGACAGCGCGGATGCAAAAATTATTGACGTGAATGAAGACCTCGGAAGTTATGCAGCCGCTGATTTGCGAAAAACAATCGATGGGCTGATTAACGGAGCATCTCTGAAAATCATTGTAAATCTAAGCGAGGTCCAACACATTAACAGCACGGCCATCGGTGCGATGGTTGGCTCTGCAAAGCGACTCCGCGCGAGTAGTGGAGACCTCAAGGTTTATGGTCTGGCAGAGAATCTCAAACGGACATTTGATCTGGTGGGAGCTTCTAGCGTTCTCGAAATCTATGATTCAGAGAGCAGTGCACTCGCTGCGTTCTAGGCTGCCATTTAGATGTTGATGTAAAGAAAAGGGGTCAAACACTAGGGCTTGGTTTGTACGTATAATGTTTGTGCCAAGCCCTTGGCTTTTTGACTTGGTGTTCTGGTATGACTCAAGCACAAACAACGGAACAGGAAATTCTTAAACTTACAGTCCCTAGCTGCCTAATGTATATCCGTCCAATCCAGATGTTTATTGGGCAATTGGCGCAGCAGCTTGGGTTTTGCCGGACCCGTATCTATGATATTGAGCTAATTATTGATGAAGTTTGTAGCAACGCCATCGAACACGGTTCAGAGACCCCTGCTTCAGGAATTGATTTGACCCTCATGTTCGATTCAAGCAAGTTAGAGATTCATGTTCGCGACAAAGGCAAGTCTCTACGGAAGAATTGGCTGGCAACAGGAAGGCTAGATGAAGTTTCTCAAAAGATGACGCCTGACAGTGAACGTGGCCACGGCATCTTTCTCGCGGAAAAGCTCTCAGACTCCCTCGAAATATTGACCAATCCCCTCGGGGGAACGGATGTTCAAGTTGTTTTCTACTTCTCTACAAACAACGCTTCTTAACACAGGAAGGAACAGACTAATGGAATTTAACATTCGTCACAAGGCTGGGGTTACCATTTTCAGTCCAAGTGGTGAAATCATTGGAGATGCCAGCCGTGAGTTTCGGGACGTAGTTGCCGAGCAACTTGCTTCAACTTCTGAGGCACCCAAATTTTTGTTTGATTTCGCCACTACCCCAATGATGGATAGTACCGGACTGGGAGTGTTAATCGGAACGTGCTCGGCCATTGCACCTAAAGGTGGACAGGTCGCCCTCATCAATCCTAGCTCGAAAATTAAAACTCTTATCGTTGCATCAAAATTAACCGCGGTGTTTGAACAGTATTCAAACGAGGATGAAGCGATAGCGGCGCTGACAACAGGTTGAAATGACATAGAGAGATTGGATGGCAGTGTCGTATGTGGTTTAGTAATACTTCTATGTCAGCTTTTTAACCATCCTGACGAGTGTGCCAGACTTCTCGTAGGCAACATCATCCATACATGATTCGATCAGAAAAAGTCCTCTCCCACTACTTTTAAAGAGATTTTCGGGGGCCATTGGATCTGGAACTTGCTCACGGTCAAAACCTGGTCCTTCATCTTGGATGACAACTGTAAACAGATCTGGCTGAATAATAAATTCAAAATATGCGCGTTTCTCCGGATCTTCCTGATTCCCATGTTTTATCGCATTGGTACCGGCTTCAACCACCGCCAGATTGATTTGGTCGCTCAACTCTTCCTCCAACGCCATCTGGCTAAGAATTTCCGTAATGATAGCATGCAAGGTGTGAACCCACCGTAGTGAACTGGGAACATTGAGGCGAATCACTTGTGCAACTGTTTGTTCCACGTGGTCTTTTCTCCCATATCATTTGGTTAGCCATTACCGGGTCACAAGGTGGAAAGCGTACGACACCGAAGGCGCATGTAGGTAAGCATACCCACTGTTATTGTTATTTGACTGACTGAAGCATTTTCGCCATGATTGCGTTAATATCATCTTGAAGAGGTAACAATCTTATGTCAGAAGAATCATCGCGCATCCGCCAAAGTGGAGATGTCAAAATTGTTGATGTCAACGATTATTTGGGAAGCTACGCGGTTGCTGAGTTACGCGAAACACTTGCAAACCTTGTCAACCAAGATGTTCAGAAAATTATTGTAAATTTGAGTCAGGTTGAGCATATCAACAGTGCGGCTATTGGCGCTCTTATTGGCACCGCGAAGCAGCTTCGCCTTAAAGCTGGAGATGTCAAGATTTACGGCTTGGCAGAAAATATCAGGCGGACATTTGATTTAATTGGTGCTTCTGATATTGTTGAGATTCACGACTCAGAAGATAGTGCCCTTTCCACGTTCTAGGTACGTGAACGAACTATCTGTCAATTGATTGAGGATTGAATATCCTAAGTCCATTTTCGGGGTTCTATCACATCGGCTCACACCCATCAATAGCAACAATTGTAATATCATCGTCTTTCGGTTTGCCACCGCTAAACCGGTTCGTTGTATTGAGGACAGTTTCAACAAGGACAGGTGCTGGTTGAGCGATTTGTTGCGTGATGACCTCTTGGATACCTTGAGGGGTGAACTCCTCTCCCCGCGAATTTTGGAGTTCATAAGCACCATCGGTATAAAGAAATAGTCCATCCGAAGGGGCGAAAGGGTAGTGGTGTGTTTGATATGTCGAGTCTGGAAGTAATCCCAACCCTTTGCCCGTTGATTGATCCCCGATGGGTTTACAAACATTGCGCTGACGCTGGACCAAGAATGGAAAGGGGTGCCCTGCGTTCGCGTAGTGTAGTGTCTCGTTGGAGAGGTCAATAACGGCACAGAACGCTGTTGCGAACATATATTGCTGTGAACTGATCATCTTGTTGAAACGGGCGTTCAACTCTTTGAGCAAGCGGCCAGGGTCGTCTGTCTGAACGCTCATCTCCTCGACAATCGTTTTAATAAACACAGTGATAAAGGCGGCGGAAACTCCATGCCCCATCACATCGGAGATGAAAACGCCTAATCGTCCCCGTTCAACCTCCCACAAATCGAAAAAATCCCCGCCCACCACAACTGCAGGTGTATAGTGTGACACAATGCGGAATCCCAATAGATCGGTGATTCCTTGAGGCATCAGACTATCTTGAATCTCACTTGCCATTTGTAGCTCTTTGTCCAAGCGTTCATTATGCATCCTGAGTTCATGATTGGCTTGTTCAAGTGCATCATGGTATCTCTTGATGCGCACCAACGAACGGACCCGAGCAAGGACCTCATGGCTATCAAATGGCTTGGATATAAAATCGTCCGCACCAGCCTCAATGGCTTTGATTCGATCTTCCTTCTCTGAGAGCGCGGTTACCATCACCACCGGCGTAAATTGTGTGGACTCCTCCCCACGAATCTGCTGACACACTTCAAATCCATTCATCCCCGGCATCATAATATCGAGCAGAATTAGATCGGGTGCCTCAGCCTGCACCAGCTCCAATGCTTCCTGACCGTTGTTTGCTGCGAGAACTGCGTATCCCTCCGCTTGAAGCCGAATTTGAAGCAATCGGATGTTTTGCGGTTCATCATCAACAACAAGGATTCTGGCGTTGCGTGGTTTATTCATTTCTCTCGCGTCCTTCAAGAGGAGACATGGACTGATTACGGTTCGCGGGCCCAGAGGATATTGTAGAAAATTATACCATAAACTTATCCTTATCTACACTATCCAGATCCGCTAGTGCTTCATCTTCAGTATCGTAGAGTTCAAAAACATTATTGAGCTTAGTGATAAGCAGCAACGATCTGACAGATCTGTCAACATTTGAAAGCAACAACTTCACCTCGCGTCGCTGCAACGAAGTACGCAGGGCAACTAGCATGCCCAATCCGACACTGTCCATTAAGTCAACATCTTGGAGATTCAGGACGACATTTTTTCCACCGTTATCAACCAACTCCTGAATTTTATCGCTCAGTTCAATTCGATCTTCACCGAGGATACTGCCTGAAATACGGAGAATGACATTCTCGTTTTGATATTTGATTGAAATATCCATGATGTAATCTACTCCTATTAGAAATATGCAACTAAGGGGTCCGGCTAAAGTTTATCAAGGGGCATACATTATTCGAGAGCAAGTGATTCGTAATGCAGATTTCCGAATCGGTAACCATCAAAATCGCAAGCTAGAAATTTGCGATCCGATTTATCCCTCCCATAATTACGCACAGCTTTCAGTCTATCATAGCGTTATATTGAGCGTCAATTGTTTTTTTCTTTAGAGTGTCCGACTCTCCACCCCATTCGAGTCCCTAGAAAAGCACCACCTATTAGCATGTTTACGCATTAAGATAATGCTCTACCAAATCTACCAGTGCATGCGTATCAACGGGCTTGCTGATATAGTCGTCACAACCTGCGTCGCGAAACTTTTCTGGTTCTCCTTTCATCGCTGCGGCGGTGAAGGCAATAATTGGCACATGACACCATTCGGCATTGGCTTTAATCTGTCTAGTCAAGTCTTCTCCACTGATCCCCGGAAGCGCAATATCCATCAGAATCAGATCCGGTAGTCCAATTTGCAATATCGCCAGTGCCTCCTCTGCATCAACAGCTTCAATGACTTCATGGCCCTTCGCGTTTAACACAATCCGTACAATCTTTCGGTTCATTTCTATGTCTTCAACCACTAGAATCCGTTTGGTGCTCATGACTGTGCCTCCGCCTCCTGAGTTGGCGTTCGCAAACGTTCGATCCGTTTGATTGTGGCTAGCAGTTCTTCTTTGACGTTACCCGTCTTTTGGATAACCGACTGAATCTGACCGTTGAGCCGATCTCGATCCTCGTCAGTGAGATCCAACGCCGTGCAGATAATAATAGGAATGTCACAGGTCCGCGGATCCCCGGTTAAATGCCGAACGACTTGGAATCCATCCACTTGAGGCATCATCATATCAAGAATAATTAGATCCGGCGATTGGGAAATTGCTGTTTCAATCGCCTCGCTTCCGCCATACACCTTCAGGACTTCATACCCATCGTTAGTCAGTACAGTGGACAATAGACGCACCGTCTGCGGATCATCGTCAACGACAAGGATACGAGGTGCACCGTCCCGGCTGGGTAGTTTCAGAGATTGGAGCGAAGCGAGAAGTGTTTCTTTGTCAATCGGTTTGACTAGATGGTCCACCGCTCCTAATCCAAACGCCAATTGACGTTCCTCCGTTACGGAAACGATGATGACCGGAATCAATTGCAAGTTTGGTTTCGTCTTCATTTCTCTCAGGACTTGCCAACCATCCTTTTTCGGCAACAGAATGTCAAGCGTGATTGCAAATGGGTGTATTTCCGCAGCTTTTGCGATGGCTTCTTCACCATCTGTGGCATACTCTACCTGGTATCCTGCTTCCGTTAGGTAAATCCCCAAAAGCTGGGCCGCTTGTTCATTGTCTTCAGCCACTAAGATGGTGCGGTTATTACCAGAAACATCAACAGTTTCAGAAGTAGAGGCATCTGGCACGGCGACTTCAACCTGTTGTTCCTGTTGGTGTAGCGGAAACGTAAAGGAAAAGGTGCTCCCTTCGGCGATCGCGCTGTCAACCCAGATCTTTCCTCCATGCAATTGAATTAGCCGATTGGTCAACGCTAGCCCTAATCCAGTTCCACTGTGTGCGCGGGTACTTGAAGCATCGAGTTGTGTGAAGGGTTGGAACAGTTTTGCTCGATCCTGTGCGGAGATGCCTACGCCAGTATCAGTCACACTCCCCAGCAACGCGGAATCGGAAACTTCAAACTTCGTAGTGACTTTCCCACGTTCATCGGTGAACTTAACGGCATTGGAAAGCAGATTGTAGAGAATTTGCTTGAATTTGATCTTGTCTGCTTCTATCCAGACATCCTGATTCAATTCGAGAGAGAGTTGAATCTGTTTCCTGTTTGCAAGGGCATTAACTATCGTATTGACCTCTGTCACCGCTTCCTTAACAGAGAAAGTCTCTAGTTGTAAATCCATCTTGCCAGCCTCAATCTTTGACAAATCGAGGATATCGTTAATCATAGAGAGGAGATGATTTCCACTGGTATGGATGTCGAGGATTAGTTCTTTTTGTTCGTCATTAATAGCGCCTAGGATTTCATCACGCAAAATTTCAGAAAATCCAATAATAGCGTTTAACGGTGTGCGGAGCTCGTGACTCATGGTAGCAAGAAATTCACTCTTCGCGCGGTTGGCGTACTCAGCGGCATCTTTGGCTTCTTGTAATGCGATCTCAGCTTGTACTCGATCGGCGATGTTAGTATTAATACCGACCCAGTTGATAATTTTCCCTGAATCGTCCCGAACAGGGGTGCCAATAAAAATGAAAGTTTCATAGGACCCATCTTTTGCCTGAAATCGACACTCGCCGCTGTATGTCTCACCGTGGTTGTATGCACGTTCCCATTTTGCGAGTACGTCCGGAAGATCTTCTGGATGTAATGCTTCTGCCCACCGGGTCCCCAATGATTCCTCGTCTGTGCGCCCGGAAAATTCATGCCAAGCTTTGTTCAGAAGGGCAACCTGACCATCAGCATCTGCGACCCAAATTATCTGTGGTGCCGCTTCAATGAGCGTCCGATAGAGCGCCTCTTGGGAAGCCAGTGCCCTTTCCGCTTCCTTCTGTTTGGTCACGTCGCGCCATGTTGACCGACTTGCGACAATCTTGCCGGTTGCGTCGCGCATCGGTGTCGCTTGCAGAAGCACGTCAATAGTGCTGCCATCTGCCCGGCGAAGGGTCCGTTCCTGCCTAATAACCTCGCCTGTTTCGACGAATGACTGGGACGTTTGCTGTGCAGTATCTATCGATTCAGAAGCATATAGTTCCAAGAAGGAATTGCCCACAATCTCCTCTTTGCTTCGGCCGATCACATCTGCCAGGGTTTGGTTACATTCTAAAATATTGCTAGAAACCAGATCAACGACAGCCATCATATCCGGTGCGTTTTCGTACAGGTCACGGTAGTAGGCTTCTGCTTGCTTACGTTCGGTAATGTCTCGTGCAACGGCATAATACAACTGCTCTTCAAGGGATACCGTCGAACTCCATAAGAGCCACTTATACGAACCGTCTTTGCACAAGTAGCGATTTTCAAAGGAAACGACATCTTCACCGGTTGTCATGATTTTCGTGGCTTCAGCGATTGTTGCTTCTTGGTCTTCAGGGTGAACAAACTCGATGAATGGCTTAGTTTTAAGCTCCTCCACTGTAAAGCCGAGCGTTTTTTCCCACATTGGGTTCAGTTCCTTGAAGTAACCATCGAAACCGGCGATACACAGCATATCCAGCGATAGGGTAAAAAAGCGGTCGCGCTCAGTGGTATCGGCAGGAATAGTCATGGTAGTTTATCTCCTTCATTTTTCGGTCTCGAATTCTGCTAATACGGGAAGCGAAAGTCCGAACTCTTATAGCTTTTTTGAGAGAGATAACGAGGCTCTCCGAAGATTGGTCAGGTAAAAATTACTCTACACACTCCCTGAGTATTTTTTTTGTCGCAGGTTCTCAATTCTTCTTACACCGAAATAGGCGACAACTCAGGTAGCTTTATTTCTTCTTTAGCACCATCAACGTCAAATCATCAAAGCGTTGGGCTTCTCCTTGGAACTCTAGCGTTGAGTTATAAATTTCCGTGCAGATTGCACTGGCATCTGCGTCACGGAGTTGTGTCACAAATTCCTCTAATCGTTCTTCGTCGTACATTTCTTCGTGGATATTTTGCGTTTCGGTAACACCATCAGTAAAAAATATAACCGTATCTCCACTGTAAAGTTGAATTGTTTCGTCTTCAAATTCCGCTGACATTTGGCAGATCATATCGTCAGGGTACATGCCTATCATTAAGCCGCCGGCTTCTAGCCGTTGTAGGCTACCATCCCGCCGAATAACGATGGGAAAGTTATGCCCTGCATTCAGTGAAGTAAGTTTACCTGTTTCTGGATGCAACCGCGCATAAACGAGTGTCGCGTATTTGTCCAACGGACTGCTCTCACGGATAAGGGCATTCAGTGCCATTGCTCTCTTTGGCAGATCTGCTTGCTTTGCAACCTCTGAGAGTAGGGCTGCACGAAGCGTTGCCATTAACAGTGCTGCTTGCATACCTTTGCCGGCAACATCAGCAATGACCAATCCCCATGAGCCATCTGGTTCCTGAATGTAACCGTAGTAATCTCCTCCGACACCATCATGATGTGGTATACTCATCCCGGCAATTTCATAGCCTGGAATCTCTGGAGGTGCTTTTGGCAAAAGATTTGCTTGAATTTGTGCGGCTTCCTCCATTTCCGCTTGTAATCGACGCTTCTCAATTGCTTCCTGATAAAGCCTCGCATTTTCGATTGCCACGCCAACTTGCGTAGCAAAGGCTTCAAGCAAAATTCTATCTTCATCGGTAAACTCCAGTGTGATACCGGCTCTACCTTCCTTACTGAAAACAATGAGTATTCCCAGGATTTCACGCCCAAACACTGGAACTGCGATTAGATTCTTTCCGCCGAACAGTGCAGCTGCCTTTTGATCGTTGCGGATCTCTGTTTTCCCCTCAGTCGCTACTTCACGAAGCATAGAAAGTGTAGGGTGAATCCGCCGGTTAGATTCTAAAGGAATCGACAAACTTTTTGGATCGGCGGGAAATTGTAAACTAGGTGCGAAAGGATTTTTGATTTCAAGCTGTTGTGTAATCGGATTGATGAGCATCAAACAACCCGCGCTGGCATCTAGGAGACTGACAGCATGATTGACGACCTCTTCCTCCAATTGCTCTGTATCTAACAACTGGGCAATCTGTGCGGTTGTGTCGGAAAGCATGAAGAGGCGAAATTTAGCGGCACGCATATCTTCTTGCGAACGTGAGTGGGCAATCGCAACAGAGATATGGTCAGCAAGGACGTTTAACAACTCTCGAATCCATCCTGCCTCTTCAGAATCGTCGACAAATTCACCTAGACTGATAACACCTAGAAATTCCTCGTGAATCTTTAATGGAGCCCAAAGGGTTGCCTTTAGAGTCCGCAACTGTGGCTGAATTTCATCCAAGAAAGGTTTCAGTAGGGAAGGAGGTTGGGAAAAATCGAGGGGCGAGCATTGAAGCAAAATCCTGATTTCATCGGGCGTAATCGGGATGACCAACGCTTCATTCGCAGACTCCTCCACGATGTCAATTGATGATTCAACGGCAAGCAGATTTTCCGCAGGATTGAAGCGCAGTATAGCCCCCTCGGCTGCTTGCAACGTCTTGAGAACTATTCGCAGATAGGTCTGGCTTGATGCATTAAAGCTGCTCTGCCCGGAAACAATGGCTTTGCCAACCTCTTCAATCTCAGACAGCCCCAGAATTAGTCGCCGCGTGGTTTGTTCAGCTAAGCCAGTCTGCATTTAAAGACCTTTGTTCTGATGTAGCCACTCGCCTAAGGGAAAGAACCGAATTTTTCACACAGGAAAATGCCCATTTTTTTGGAAAACTATATCTGTCCAACAAAATAGTAGACGGTGCTCAAGGGTAAGCCGCAGTTTTAGCTAAGGTTGCTATACCCCGGTTATAGCCTCGGCTTCCAAGTGTCTACTATCGCGCTGGAACAGTATATTTTCTGCGATTACTGTAAATATCGATCTCAACGAGAAGATCAAACGCTATTCCCCGGTAAGTGCGGCGATTGCTTCATCCTCACTCTCAAAGTGTTCAAATGTGGAGATTAATCGGCTCCTGATAATGAGGCTCTTGACGTTCTTCTCGCTGACGTTGATGACTGCAACTCGGCCTCCCTTTTGCACAATGGCTACATGTGCTCCTAGCAGGGTTCCGAGCCCGGAGCTGTCCATCATTGAAACATCAGCAAAATCAAATAGAAATTTCGGCGCATCGGAAATCTTTGCACTTTCTTCATTAATCGCACTGCTGAGATCGCGAACAGATCTTCCAATAACCTTACCCTTGGGTTTTAAGATGACTACATCATCTCTTTGACGAATATCGACAGCCATTAGCTTTCCTCCTATGTTTCAATATCAAATGTTATTGTCATATTACTGTCTACCGCCAGAAATTGTGCCTTTCGCCTGTTATCTTGAGGTTTGAAACCCCTCATTGAACAAAGCCAAGACTCTCAGCGTCAGAGATCCTTCGCAAAAGCTGCCCTCAAATGAAATTCAGGTTTTAGAACCTGAACGACACTTGTCAAAGCGATGAGCAGCACCTCCAAAAGCGCAATTTTACTCGACGCGGAGTATAGTTTTTTGTTCCGCTAAGCATCATTTATTCTAAAGGAGATATAACTTTTTGTCAAGCCTTTAATTTTTACAGTCAGGTCATTTAGCGAAATGTCCAGATTCGGAGATCCCTTCTACAGGAGCAACAAATGTTTCTATTTCAAATGAGTATTCCGCTTGACAGGGTGTTGTAAGGTATAATAGAATCTATAGAATGAGAGAAACATTCAGCAGAAGGGAATTACATTATGGCGAAGATGACACAGACTGATGCGACATGGGATGCGATCTTTGATAGAAAGAGCAAAGAAAAGGTTGAACGAAGTATCATTGATGTCCTCAAGGGGGTACCCGTTTTTGAGGAATTGAGCCATCGCGAAATTCAAAACATCGCACGAATTGCTTACCAACGACATTATAACGCAGGGGAAGTCATTATCCACGAAGGGCAGAATGCGGCAGGAATGTATATCATGGTGGACGGTCAAGCAGAAGTGACCAAAGCCCTAGAAGACGGCACAATTCTCCGCTTAACAACCTTAGAAAACAGCGGGTTGTTTGGTGACGTTGGGTTATTGGATAGTTCGCCACGGACAGCTACAGTTAGAGCAACTCGTGACTCAAGCGTTATCGGTTTTTTTCGTCCAGAACTACTTGAGTTAATGAACTCAAATCCAAGGTTGGCGTCCAAAGTCATCTTCAAACTGGGCCAAATCCTCACGGCACGCTTCCGGTTTATACACAGCGAATTTGAAAAGGCACAGGCAGAAATTGGCCGTTTGAAGGCACAACTCACAGCAACATCAAGCACAAGCGTAGAAGATAGAGATGCAGTTTCCAATGAAACGGCCATCAGTGGATCTGGAGTGGAGATTGAAGCACCGGATTCTATCAACCCGGACGCCTCCGGAGAGGAAGAGAACCCATGAACGACTCCGCTAACAAGGGTATGGCGACTCGCCCATCTACTGAAGAAGTGCCTTCTAAGACGGTTAATCCCTCCAGTCAAATCAATACAGAGCAGTTACACGCACAAACGGCTACGCTCGCACGTGAGACGATTATACCGTTGACACAAAATGTTGAGACAATGACGTCGGATATCCGGTTGGTTGTCCGTGAAAGTCGCGAACAAACTCGTCAAGCACGGGTAGCAAATGCCTCTCTGAAAATCATCGCCCTGGGTACAACATTGATTTCGCTTGCAATTCTCATTGGCGTTGTCTATCTGCTCAAAGATATCCTCGCGTTAGTCGTAATCTCGTTTCTGGTTGCTTACATTTTTAGTCCGATTGTAGATCTAATGGAGCGGAAGGGGATCAATCGCACACTTTTGGTCATTATTATAACGTTATTAATGCTCAGCGGTTTTGCGTTCCTTTCAACAGTGACTGTTAATAGCATTACCGGACAGATTCAGAAGTTCAATGAAGTGCTATTAAGCGTGGATATAGGGCTTGAAGATGGTTTGGATCGAGGCGAGATTCCGGAGGATTTACGACAGGAATTTGTGGAGAGCAGTATCCCACTCTCTCAGAATGCAGCGATTGTTGTTGAAGAGACAGGCAACAGATGGAACTTGATTGACACAGAGAATCGCCGTACATACGCTATCAGGCGGGAAGACAACCAACTCAAGATTTACAGAACGTTGGCACATCTCGTCGATCTTGAGAACCTAGTTGATACAGCCACAACGGTGTTAAATCTAATCCCTAAGCCCCTTCGCGTCCCTGTGCTCAATTATCTTGAGATAACCGCAGATACGGAAACTCCAACGGGACTCTCTGAGGATAGGTCTGACCAAGCAATCGATCGCGAACAAGTTGATGCCCTCGTTGGACGGCTGCAAGACAAAATTTTGGGACTTGTGATTGGACAATCTCAGTCGATCTTCAATGCAATTAGCACTTCTGCGAGAGGTGCATTTTCAGTGTTTACCACCGGTGTTATTGTCCTATTTTTAATCTTTTTTCTCCTAAACGGTGGACGGCAAATGAAGAAAGCTTTTATTCAGATTGTACCGAATCGCTTCTTTGAGGTTGCTTTGGTACTGATTCAAGGGCTCGATCGGCAATTGGGCGATTACCTACGTAGCCGTTTGATTCAGACAATAATAATCTCGATAATTGCCGCAATTGGGTATTGGATTTTGGGATTGCGGTTTGCACTTCTTATCGGGATTATCGCTGGACTGGCGAATCTGATTCCGTATATCGGTCCATTTATTGGGGCGATTCCTGCAATCATTGTGGTCTTTCTAGGTTCCCGATTCGGGCTTGGTTGGAGCCTGTTGGCTGTTATTACGCTGACGCTTGTAATACAGATCATTGACAACGCGGTTATTACGCCATTGATAATAGGTAAAAGTGTTGAGCTGGGGCCCGTGACAACAATTGTCGTGGTATTGCTCGGTGAGCAGTTACTCGGTTTAATGGGTTTGCTAATGGCGGTTCCGATTGCGGCAATGTGCAAGTTAATCATTGAGGAAGTGTGGACGGAATTCAAGGGGTACTCACAGTCGATTCTTGTGGGACACTGAATTCAGCTCGGTCGTCCTATTTCCTAAAATTGATGATTTTAGGCTGATTGGGAAAGTTCGGTCTGCGCTCATTAATTTATACTTGATGGCTGACTATTCATATGACGAACGAAGAAGTAAAATCTGCGCTGTATCGTGGCACCGCTTTTTTGATGGAACAGCAAAACTCGGCGGGCAATTTTGAGGGGCAGCTCTCTTCAAGTACCTTCCCTACTTGTGCTTACGCTTGGGTGCGCTTTGCCCAAGATCAGTCGCCGGATGAAGCATTAATCGATTGGTTGATTCAACACCAGAATCCCGATGGCACATGGGGGCTTGATGCAGCCAATCAGCCAAACCGAGAAGCCACGTTATTTGCACAACTTATCTTAGAACAGGTTTGGCAACGGAAACCCAGTCCGCAACTTGCTGGGGTACTCGCACGTATCCCCGCATATCCGCTGAACCTTGCCTTGATTAAACTATCCTACGCAGCCTTCGGCGAATTCGATTGGAACAAGCTAACATTGCCGAAATATTCGCTCCCTATGGTAGCACTAATGAAAAAGCTGCTGACGAAGTTCCCCTCCCTACAATCGTTCCTCAAGCCACCAACCCACCTCCTTCCACCGGTTGACCTATTCAACACCCGAACCTTTGAGACACTGTTCATCGCAGAGCAGCACACGCTGGTGCCAGTCTTCATCCTAATCGAACTGAACACCAAGCGACGTCCGGAAATGATTGCTTCATTGGTCAGCTGGCTCATAGAACATAAACTTTCTGATAATAGCTGGTTTCGCGTGAATTACATCACGGCGTTGTCGGTGTTAGCACTCATCGAACTTCAAAAGCATATAACAGGTCGCCAAGCCACTTTGAATCCAGAACCAACGGCACTAGCTCAATCAGAGGAAATTCAGCGGTTGATTGACGGTGGAATCGCATGGCTGCAATCAACACGAAACCCAGACGGCGGTTGTCGAGAGGCGTTAAATCTCAACGTTTGGGACACGGCATTAAGCGTGCTTACGCTCATTGATATTGGCAATGGAGACACGAGCCACGCCGTTCAACGCGCTGGTAAGTGGTTTATTGACAACCAGAATCCAGATGGTGGTTGGGCATTTTCGGCGATGGGAAGAAGTGGCAGTCTTCTGAGTGATGCTGATGATACGGCGTTAGCTACGCTTGCCCTGCTGCGATCGAAGATAACCGACGGTACTGAAGCGATTCAGCGGGGGCTTGATTGGTTGAAGGCACACCAAAGCCCTGACGGAAGCTGTAGCACATATCTGCCCGGCCAAGGCGATGTCGGGTGTGTGAGTCTTACCGCCCACGCAATCGAGGCATGGTGCGAAGCAACAGGGATGGAAGTAGAGATAGACCGCGCTTGTGAGTGGTTAGAAGCCCAAATTTCCAAAGAGGGATATTGGTCAGATCTTTGGCTTGCCAAACGGACGTATGGAACAGCTTACGCTATTATCGGTCTAATCAAAGCAGGCAAAGCCACCTCTCCGGCGATTTCGCGCGGGGTTCGTTGGCTTGAGTCGGTCCAAAACAGCGATGGCGGTTGGGGCGAAGATATGTTCGGCACTTTGACCGATAGCACGGTCGAGCAGACGGGTTGGTGTACCTATGCCCTATTGCTCGCCGACCCTGAAAGTTCACCTGCGCGAAAGGGATTGGAGTTTCTACTTAGTCGTCAGCGTCCGGAGGGCTCATGGGACGCAAGTTGTGTCGGCATCTATTGGGAGATCATCGGTGGTTACGCGGATCCAATATACGCTGCGGTCTTCCCGCTACTTGCACTGAATCAGTACCTGAAGGAAGCCAAGTGAAGCGACACGTAAATGTCCTTATGAGTTTAGTGCCTCTAATTTATCGGGGGTTTTAGCCACGGTTTGCCTCAGATGATTTCTGTTATTATTCCGGTTCTCAATGAAGCAAAGATTTTAGAGCAATCGCTATCTCGACTCACATCTCAGTTGAAAGGGCATGAGCTGATTATCGTTGATGGGGGCAGTACCGATGAAACCCCGTTGATTGCAAAAAAGTATGGACAGATAATTTCCGCTGAACGTGGGAGGGCGCGTCAGTCAAATGCGGGTGCTGCAGCAGCACGGGGAGACATTCTGCTTTTCTTGCACGCAGATGTGTGGCTTGATGCTGGAGCCATTGAAGGCGTTGAAACTGCAATCTCAGCGGGCTATGTCGGTGGAGCGTTCAAGCAACGGATTGAAGGGGAACACCTTCTGTATCGGCTGATTGAACGTGTTGCCAATTTCAGGGCAAAGCGGCTGCGGATTTTCTACGGCGATGGCGGGATTTTTGTGCGCCGCACCTATTTTGATCGAGTTGGTGGATTCCCCGATATTCCGATTATGGAAGAGGTTAGATTTTCTCGAAAACTCTGCCAACATGGCGAGGTAACGCTTGTTGAGCCGGGGATTCACATTTCTGCCCGCCGCTGGCAAAAGAACGGCATCCTCCGCACGACCTTAACCAACTGGCTCATCACCCTGCTCTACCTGCTACGAGTTCCCCCTAATCACCTTGCAAGATTATATCGCCACATTCGGTGATTCGCTGTTTAGGGTCTGTTGACATTTGGGTGTCGAGATATAAATTTAATGCGTAATACATAATGCGTAAGAAAAAACGGAACGCAGATCTGCGTTCCCTACGAATTGTCCTTGTTGATGCAGATTGGGAGGGTCGGGCAAGATGCCCGACCTACGTGTATGGTGTTGCCAGAGGTCGGCGAACCTACCCCCGATACCCCTGCTTTGCCCAGACCTCTTTCGCATATTCGATTGTTGCCTCCGAAGGTTGAATATCGCCAAGGATGCTACTCGTTGGTTGTCCTTCTTTTTTACGCTTTGGATCTGGAGACCAATCGTCGTTTTCATAAGACTTACGGACAGATTCCGCACGAAAATCAGGGACTTCAATTGGAGCAGAATCGTTGAGAACAGACCGCCAAGCAAGAATACCAACAATACTCATGTCAATCCCCCGGTAAACGTCCAGATACGGTTGTTCACCCGTCCGAATTGCCTCCGCAAAATGGTAAGTAGTAAAGAAATCACCGCCACCATGCCCTGCGGTTGTCGCTTGGTTATGATGTGTTGGAAAATCGGGCTTGTAAACGACTTCGGTCGCCTCCCCTTCATCCTTCTCCCACGGCTCACGCCAAACACGTAGACGATGTTTGTCGCCATGACGGCTATTTTCCATCAGCCCCTTATTACCGTGGATGCGGACGTAGTTTCCATGTCCACGCAGCGCACCGTGAAGCGATTTCATCACTGCATCGTTATCCATCCGACAGATAATGACGGCGCAGGTGTCGCTGCGTTTCATGTGCATCGTCTGGGTTGGATCGTTGAAGTCATAGGGCACTACGAACCCATTCACCTTCACGGGACGGGTGTCTGTGATGTACATCACCGGTGCAATGGAGTGGGTGCAGTAGTAGGTAGATGGAATCCAATTCCGCCAGTGGTTGGTCCCGCAGCTGCGAGCGAGTTTGACTTCGGCGGGATCTGGATGCACATATTCTCCCTCGCCATACTTGAATTCGCCAATCTGCCCCGCTTTGTACAAGCGGTGCATCTCTTGATTATAGACCATATACGGATAGTTCTCGGCGAATAGATAAATCTTACCACTTTTTTCAAACGCACGCGCCAACGCCACCGCTTCCGCTAACGTGTGACAGGCAGCGCATTCGCTCATTACATGCCTGTCCGCGGCAAACGCCTTGATTGCGAAGGGTGCGTGTTCGTGAAAATAGTTGGCAAGCACAACTGCGTCCATGTCGTGGTCAAGGAATTTGTCGTAGTCAGTGTAAGTGGTCACACCGAGTTGGTCCCCGACCTGTTGCAGCTTCTCCTCCCACGTGTCGCAGATGGCTACCAACTCAAGCCCGACCGCTATTGCGGATCGCATAAAGGATTGACCGCGCCCTGCACCGACAACCCCCACGCGGATACGCTCATTCACAGAAGTCTCCATATCAGATACCTCCAATAGAACAAAAAAACCTTGCGAAGGCTCGAAACCTTCGCAAGGTTGGGATTTTAAACTAAATTTGGTAGCTTATGCAAAAAGAAAGTGCAAAGCACGGAGAGAAACCGAGTTTTCAAGAAAAAACTCGGTTTCTGTTGCAACAATTTCTCTACAGCAAAAGCATGGATATCACAATACCTGAGTCCAACGTCCTACTTCTTGTTCTCATCAGCTTTTTTGTCGTCATCAACAACTTCATAATCAGCGTCAATGACTTCGTCGTCAGCCGATGAAGATGTGGATTGTGGCTCATCCGTGGGCGCGCTCTGATACTCTGGTCCCGCAGATGGATCACCACTAGCCTCAGCGGTTTGCTTATAGAGCTCTTCCGAAGCTTGATGCCAGACCTGCATCAGACTTTCAGTTTTCGCTTTAATATCTTCAGTAGCGTTATTTTCGAGGGCTTTCTTAAGTTCATCAACGGCATTCTCGACATTACTCTTGATTGCCGCATCAACCTGATCGCCAAACTCGCCGAGATTCTTCTCTGTCTCATAGATCAACGAATCCGCCTGATTGCGTGCTTCTACCTCGTCGCGCTTCTCCTGATCTTCGGATGCATGCGTTTCGGCATCCTTGACCATCTGGTCAATTTCTGCCTCGGAGAGTCCCGACGAAGCGGTAATGGTGATCTGCTGTTCCTTGCCTGTCGCTTGATCCTTTGCAGAAACGTTGAGAATACCATTTGCGTCAATGTCAAATGCGACCTCAATCTGCGGCATACTGCGCGGTGCCGGCGGAATGCCATCAAGTCGAAAGCGACCAATCGTTTTGTTGTAGACTGCTTGCTCCCGCTCGCCCTGCAATACATGTACATCAACAGAAGTTTGGTTATCTTCCGGCGTTGTAAAAATTTGTGACTTCTTGGCTGGAATCGTTGTATTCCGTTCTATGAGTCGGGTGAACATCCCACCTAACGTTTCAATACCCAACGACAGAGGAGTTACGTCAAGCAGTAAAATGTCTTTTACACCTTCGTCGCCAGATAGAACTCCGCCTTGAATTGCGGCACCAATTGCGACAACCTCGTCAGGATTAACCCCCTTATGGGGTTCCCTACCAAACAATCGCTGTACCGCCTCTTGGACCTTCGGCATCCGTGTTTGTCCGCCAACCAATATGACCTCTTCAATGTCACTTGCAGATAGCCCTGCATCCGCAATGGCTTTGCGACACGGTTCAAGCGAGCGTTCAACGAGATCGTCGGTAATCTGTTCAAGTTTTGCACGGGTCAGATTGACATTGAGATGTTTCGGTCCGCTTGCATCTGCGGTGATAAAAGGCAGGTTAATATCCGTTTGCATAGCGGTTGAGAGTTCACATTTCGCTTTTTCGGCAGCCTCTTTCAACCTTTGCAGTGCCATGTTGTCCTTGCGAAGATCTATGCCTTGCTCCCGCTGAAATTCCTCAGCGAGCCAATCGATGATCGTTTGATCGAAGTCGTCGCCACCGAGGTGGGTATCACCGTTGGTACTCTTGACCTCGAATACACCGTCGCCGATTTCAAGGATTGAGATGTCAAAAGTACCTCCGCCCAGATCGTAGACCGCAATATTTTTCTCCTTCTGATTATCGAGTCCGTAAGCCAATGATGCAGCTGTTGGCTCGTTGATGATGCGAAGTACTTCCAACCCGGCGATTCTACCCGCGTCTTTCGTTGCTTGACGCTGTGAATCGTTAAAATAAGCCGGGACAGTAATGACAGCCTGCTCCACCGACTCACTAAGATAGGATTCTGCGGTCTCTTTCATCTTCTGAAGAATCATCGCAGAAACCTCAGGTGGCGCATGTTGTTTATCTTCAATTTTTATAGATACATCACCATCTTTGTCACCTACAGCTTCGTAGGGCACGCGGTTTATTTCTTCGCTAACTTCCCTATACTTACGTCCCATAAATCGCTTGACGGAGAAGATTGTATTTTTCGGATTGGTGACAGCTTGCCTTTTAGCAACTTGCCCAACCAACCGCTCTCCCTCTTTCGTAACAGCAACAACAGATGGCGTTGTTCTGGTGCCTTCAGCGTTTTCGAGCACTTTCGGCTCGCCGCCTTCTAAAATAGCGACACACGAATTTGTGGTTCCCAAATCAATTCCAATGACTTTACTCATCCGAAATCCCTCCATAAATTAATGATAATTGTTGATTGATTATTGATGTAGGTATCTGCTCACTACTTATGTCTAATAATCCGAATCCATCGGAAAATGCTTAATCTCTTCACCTGAAGCGTCTGGGTGTTCCGACCTGTTGAAACCTCCTGCCTGCGTGATATCGACTGCTGTTTAAGATCTAATGCACGGGACACGAATCCCAACAGCTGTGGTAAATCTATCGGTTTTGATATGAACGTGTAGGCACCGGCTTCAAAAACGTCAAATTTTACACCTTGTGATGTGTTTGCACTCATAATGATGGCAGGCACACTTGGCTGAAATCGCTTAATTTGTTGAAGTAATACTGCACCCGTTGTATCCGGAAGGTTAAAATCTAGGAGCGCGAGATCTATCGCAGCTTCCCGAACAATTTCTAAGGCTTCATACCCAGTATCTGCGGACACAACATTGTAACCGGCACGAGTCAGCACCTCGTCCAAGACTTCTAAAGAAGCTATATCATCATCAACCAGAAGAATTTGATAACTGTGCCGGATCATCTTTCAGTGCTCCTCTTCTCCTATTCCTAACGATTCATATATCCTAGCGGACTGAATCCGAGTTCACGTAGCAGATTCTCAGGCAATATACGTGCCAACCCAATAAACATAGGCAACAACGCACATAACAGCCGAAGGTTTCTTAGAAATGCCAGAATGGCAACATCACATTTTGCAATCTTTGCCAATATGACGCATAATGTTTAATCAAATGTACCGTGCTGCATCCTTTGCCTTATATCGCTCAAACACACGATTAAGTGCACTGTCGAGCAGCAGTTATCAAAAAGATCCGCGCTGATAATGTACTGTACTCCAAAAGCAGGCAAAAACTAATCTGAAAAATCTCACTTAATGAACCATCACTACTTTGCTTCCAGCCAACTTGCCCCTGCATGGATATCAACCTTGATGGGCACATCAATCTGACAGGCATTCTCCATCAGACGTTTGATCTCTGCCAAGACCTCCTCCTGCTCGGATTTCGGTGCTTCAAACACCAACTCATCATGAACTTGTAGCAGGAGTTTCGTCCGCTTACCGTTCTTCGTTAGATAGTCATGAATCCCAAGCATGGCGAGTTTGATAAGTTCTGCAGCCGTGCCTTGCATCGGCGCGTTGATAGCAACACGTTTTCCAAACTCCTGCGTGTTTCGATCCGCGGCTTGGATCTCCGGCACATAGCAGCGTCGTCCGAGGAGCGTCGTGACATATTCTTGTTCCTGCGCTTTTGCAACAATCCGGTCAAAGTAGTCCCTAACACCGGCATAGGTCTGAAAGTAATTATTGATTAATTGTTGGGCTTCACCAAACTCGATCTGAAGTTCGTTGGAAAGACGGAACGCACCTACACCGTAGACGATGCCGTAATTCATCGTTTTTGCCTGACGACGCATATTATCATCAATCTCTTCCGGAGGCAGCCCAAAGATAAGAGAAGCGGATTGTGCATGGATATCCAGATCTTGCTCAAAGGCTTCCCGAAGGCGATCGTCCCCAGAGAGGTGGGCGAGAATACGTAGTTCAATCTGCGAGTAATCCGCAACAATCAGTGTATGGTCATCATCACTAGCGACGAATGCTCGGCGAATCTCCCGTCCTTCAGCAGTTCGTACGGGGATATTCTGGAGGTTTGGATCGCTGCTGCTGAGGCGCCCTGTCCTTACCCCGGCTTGGTGGAACGATGTGTGGATACGTTTTGTCTCCGGGTTAATCAGTCCAACTAGTGCGTCGGTGTACGTGGATTTGAGTTTAGAAAAAGAACGATACTCCAAAATCAACTCCGGCAGCGGGTGGTGTGGTGCTAACCGTTGCAGCACCCGGATATCGGTTGAGTAACCGGTTTTCGTTCTACGTGTCAGATTTTTCGGCAGATCGAGTTCTTCAAATAAGAGCTGCCCAAGCTGTTTTGGAGAATTGATATTAAATTCCTGTCCTGCTTCGGCGTAGATCTGATCCATCTTCTGATCGAGACGCTCTTGGAATGCCCCCGATAGCTGTTTGAGATAATTACCATCAACCTTAATCCCTGCTAACTCCATATCGGCAAGCACAGGGATCAATGGCATCTCAATATCGCGGAAAATATCCGTCAGTCCTTCCGCTGCAAGCTCCGGCTCGAATTTGTTCTTGAGTTGCAGTGTGATGTCCACATCTTCGCAGGCGTACTCTGTGATCTGCGGGAGCGGTACAAGATCCATCGTAATCTGCTTCGAGCCTGTGCCGATCAGGTCTTTAATCGGAATCATTTTGTGGTTCAGATGGGTAAAGGCGAGATCATTCAGACCGTGGCTGGATGATGCTGGATGCAACAACCCAGAAGCGAGCATCGTGTCGAACGAGATACCCTTCAAGTCTGCGCCGTGCCGTCTGAATACCTTGAGGTCATATTTTATATTCTGCCCGATTTTTTGATAAGACGCATCTTCAAGAACCGGGCGGAGAACCTCCAAGACCTGATCTTGAGAGAGCAAAGATGGCATTTCTAGCAGAGAACTCAGTATTGGAATGTAATATCCCTCATGCGGCGCGGTGGTGATGGCAATACCGACAATCTGGGCATCAATTGGGTTCGTTGAGGTTGTCTCCAAATCTACGGAAAATTCCCCGCTCGCCTTGAGTTTCTCAATGACATGCTTCAAGTCAGCTTCATCTGTAATCAGCCGATAGTTTGTGTCCGGTTTCGGCATTTCTTGGTCAGTTGTAATCTGGTCGAGTAGGCTACGAAACTCCAACTCGCGGAAAAGGGCTATCAACGCTTCGTTGTCTCGATCTCCAACCTCGCACCCTTCAGGCGTAATAGGTAATTCAAGGGCAGTTTCAAGGGTTGCCAATTTTTTACTCAGTAGCGCGTGGCTCTCCCCTACCTCCAGCTTGGTGCGGAACCTTTCCGGCACCTCACTAAGACGTTGGAGGAGGGTTTCGACCGTGCCAAATTCAGAAAGCAGTTTTGGCGCGGTCTTTTCTCCAACGCCTTTAACACCAGGAATTTGATCAACGCTATCGCCCGCAAGCGCGAGATAATCGGGGATCTGATACGGTTCTATCCCGTAACGCTTTTTACACGCTGCTGCGTCGTAGATTTCAAATCCGCCACGTGGGTTGACACGATGCACTTTAATCTTTGGAGAAATCAACTGGAGCATATCCTTATCATTGGTCATAATCAGCACATCGAACCCGACTGCCTCCGCTTGCTTCGCTAGGGTTCCGGCGACATCATCCGCTTCGTAATCGACCATTTCTACAGTTGGTATGCCAAGCGCCTCAACAATTTTCCGCACATACGGAAATTGAGAAATGAGTGCGTCCGGAGTTGGGGGACGGTCTGCCTTATATGCGGCATAAAGTTCGTCTCTTTTGCTTTTACCACCGCGATCAAAACATATCGCTATGTGATCATTACCTTCTTCGAGCAGTTTCAGCAGCGTTCTCGTGAAGCTAAGGATTGCAGCTGTTGGTTGACCCTGCGAGTTGGTCAGTTGTTGCTGCATTCCATAAAATGCGCGATAGACAAACGCTGTACCGTCAATGATTAGCAACTGTTTCGTGTCGTTTTGTTTTGACATTGCTTCTTACCTACGCTTTTCCTATATGTTATGTAGTAAATTATGATTCATTGGGGTTAACCCAAGCACCAAGCGACCTGCTGTATTGAACAACTTTGGCTGCTACAATGCCAACTGAAGTACTACCGCAGTACTTGCAACAGCGATCGGCGCGGCGATGATAGTTTGAAGGTAGGTGTGCCTTTTCCGGTGCACCCTCGCCCATGCAATGAACGGCAACAGGATGAACAGATAGACAAACTGGCTGCCGATTAGTGTCGCAAGCCCTGTCATACACCCTGCAGCAACCCCGCTGTGGAAGCTGATTTTCCAGACCTGTGTAACTAGGGTAAGCACAACTCCGTTGATGATACACGCAATACAGAGCCAGACAATCTCTCTTGGGACATCAAGGAGGTGTAAAATGCCGCTGCCGACAAGCGCACTTACAAGCGAAAATATGAGTGGTTTAGCGCGTTGTTCTCTGACCGTTAATCGGAAATCGCTCAGTTGCCCCAGACGGAAGAGTAACAGGATAAAAAGCATCGGCAGCACACTGGCAAACAGTATGACAACCACCATCCATAACAATCCCTGCTGCATTGTCGCGACGGACAGCCAGACAATTATCAGGATTGACGCAATCGGCAATAGGAATGGATTGAAGAGCACGGATATAGTAACCGCAATCCGATCGAGCATTTGTGTGTTTAGCGCGTGGCGCATAATTTTAGAGTCAGAACCGGTATCAGGCATGATTAACTACCTCTGATGGTTGCTGCCGGTTCCAACGAATCTTCCCATGATTCCATTCTCGATAGATTAGGAAGGCACCCAACGCCAATAATCCGTTGTAGAATATTCGTGTAACATAGATATACAACGTCATAAACTCCCCGACTGTCACGTTCTGAGTCAGCCAGTTATTCCGTTCACCTGTGCTCCATTGGTCTAGGAATGGTTTCATAATATCGCGTGTAATTAAGTCGAAGGGCGAACCAAAAATAAGCACCGCTGTGACAATTATCAAACCCTTTGAGCGTGTACGGATGCATAGGAATACCAGCAAACCTGGAAATGCTAACGTTAGGATTGAACTAATGCCAAAAAGTGCGTGTTGTACAAAATCAAACATCGGCAAATCCTCCCCGTTTTTTCGGACGTAACGAAAGTATATCATCTATTGTATCATATCATCCGCAGCCGTGCACATCCAAATACACTGTTTTCTCTTGACACTCCCCCTTATTTCTGCGAGAATAATTTGATAGGAACCTGTATCTTGAAGATTCACTGAATTGTTGATACCTTTAGATCTTAATTATATCAATCTAGGAGCGATTTTACATGAAACAATCGTATCGATACGTCTTTACAACTTTTCTGTTTTTAATAGCTGCGATCCATGTTGTGGATGCCCAAGTGATTGGGGGCACACTGATTTTTGGACGTGGTGGTGATTCTGTAGGACTTGACCCTGCCCAAGAAGAGGATGGCGAATCCTTCAAGGTGTGTGAGAATATCTACGACAGACTCGTACAGTACAAAAACGAGAGTACGGAAATCGAGCCAGCGTTGGCGGAATCATGGGAGTCATCGGAGGATGGGTTGATATGGCGGTTTAATCTCCGCAAAGGGGTTAAGTTCCACGATGGCACACCTTTCAATGCGGATGCAGTGCTTTTTTCTCTTAACCGTCAGCATGATCCAAACCATCCCTTCCATAATGTTGGTGGTTCCTACACCTATTGGTCGTACACCGGATTGGCTAAAATTGTAAAGGAAATCACTGCGCCTGATCCCTATACAGTCCAATTCACCCTTACACGTCCCTATGCTCCTTTTATCTACACTATCGCTATGCCCCCTTTTTCAATCGTTAGTCCAACCGCTCTCCAGAAATGGGGCGTGGATTTTAAGAATCACCCGGTCGGCACAGGACCTTTTAAGTTTGTACGTTGGGACCGTGAGGATAAGGTTGTCTTGGAGGTGAACAAAGACTATTGGGAAGGACGCCCCCCGCTTGACAGAATAATCTTCCGATCTATCCCCGATAACTCAGTACGTCTTATCGAGTTACAAAACGGGAGTATTCACGCAATGGAATTTCCGAATCCGGATGACCTGCCCCAGATCCGCGAAGACTTTCAACTCAGGATCGTCGAACAACCCGGCATGAATATCGGTTATCTGGCGATGAATTTCGACAAAAAACCTTTCAACAATCTCAAGGTCCGTCTCGCCGTCAACCACGCAATTAACAAGCACGAAATTGTCACGGAACTTTATCAAGGTATGGGCATTCCCGCTAAAAACCCTATTCCACCGACAATGTGGAGTTATGATGACTCGATTGAGGAGTATACCTATGATCCGGCAAAGGCAAAAACGTTGCTCGCAGAGGCAGGCTATCCAGACGGCTTCGAGACAACGCTGTGGGCATTGCCGGTGCCACGTCCTTATATCCCCGATGGCAGTGCTCTGGCTGCAGCGATTCAATCGGATTTGCGCCACGTTGGAATCACAGCGAAGATTGTGACCTTCGATTGGGGAACCTACTTGGAAAAGACCAAACACGGTGAGCACGATACAGCCATGCTCGGTTGGTCTGCTGACCTCGGTGACCCGGATAATTTCTTTTATTACCTCTTGAGCAAGGAAGCAGCGAAAAAACCGGCAGGAAACATTGCATTCTATCGCAGCGATGAGATGCAGGAAATTCTGGTCGAAGCACAATCAACTATGGATCAAGCCAAGCGGATCGAACTTTATAAAAAAGCCCAAGCACTTTTTCACCGCGATGTCCCCTGGGTCCCATTGGCACACTCCAAACAGATCTTAATCATCAACAAACAGATTAAGAACCTCAAACTCCACCCAACATCGTGGAAGTATTTTCGACAAATCTGGCTTGAAGAGTGACGTAGCGCATGATTGTTCACATCTTGCATCGGCTCCTTTCAATGGGATTATCGCTCTTTGGCGTTTCGCTGCTCGTTTTTTTTATGGTGCATCTCATCCCCGGCGATGCTGCCCTCGCAATTCTTGGCGAGCGGGCAACAGAGGAGGCGTTGACGGAACTCCGTCGCCAGATGGGGCTAGATCAACCGCTGTATAAGCAGTATGGGGTGTTCCTGTGGGATTTGGCGCATTTTGATCTGGGACGCTCGTTTAAGACGAACCAACCGGTTATCAACGAAATCCTCCGCAAATTCCCTGCGACAGTAGAACTGACGCTCGCAGCGATGATTTTCTCAATCTTTTTCGGTATCGCTGCAGGGATTATCGCTGCTGTCAATCGCGGAAAGTTTTGGGACTACACGACGATGTTCGGATCACTGGCAGGGATCTCAATGCCAATTTTCTGGCTCGGTTTGATGCTCATCTTGCTGCTTGCTTATACCTTCCCAATTTTTCCCAGCTCACAACGGCTCGACGCTGTATTGGATCTTGACGTTCAGCACCGTACCCACTTTTATCTGATTGACACCCTGCTCGCTGGCAACTTTGCTGCGTTTCAAAATGCAATAGCGCACCTTATCCTCCCTGCGATAACACTCGGCACGATACCATTAGCGATAATCGCTCGTATGACGCGGTCTAGCCTCCTAGAGGTTCTTAACCAACAGTACATCGTAACCGCTTACGCAAAGGGGTTACCTAAACGGGTAGTGATCCTCAAGCACGCCTTAAAAAATAGCATCATTCCTGTGTTGACAGTCATTGGTCTCCAATTCGGCTACCTGATGGGCGGTGCGATTTTAACGGAGCATATTTTTTCGTGGCCCGGCTTGGGTTCGTGGCTGCGAGCTGCTGTTGAGGCACGTGATATTCGACCTGTACAAGGCGGTGTTCTCTTTGTCGCTACAGTTTTCATGACGGTGAACCTGATTGTTGATCTGCTCTACGCATACTTTGACCCGCGCATCCGAATCGGAGGAGAAGCAACATGAGGGAACATCGTCGCCAATTTTATCAAGAGCTGCTGCGTCAGAAATCGGCGGTTATTGGGGCATCAATCTTGGCATTTTTCATCATTATCGCAATCTTTGCCCCACTGATTGCAACCCATGACCCCCGCGATGCAGATGTGACGGTGCGGCTCAAAGGTTGGTCTCAAGATCATTACTTTGGAACCGATAAGGTCGGCAGGGATATTTTCAGCCGCATTGTCTACGGTTCGCAAATCTCGATCAAAGTTGGGTTGATTGCAATGACGTTTTCAATCTCGATTGGCGCACTGTTGGGTATTATCGCTGGCTACTATGGAGGTTGGCTCGACAACAGTATCATGCGGGTGATGGATATGATGCTTGCCATGCCAAGTATCCTGTTGGCGATGGTTATTGTCACCATCTTGGGGCAAAGCCTGACAAATGCAATTATTGCTGTCTCGATTGTTTATATCCCACAATATGCTAGAATTTTGCGTGCGTCTGTCCTCACCATCCGTGAACAGGACTACGTAACTGCTGCCCACGCCATCGGGGTGAGCGACTTTCGCATTCTGACCCGTGCGATTTTGCCCAACTGTCTTGCGCCCTTGATTGTGCAGGCAACGTTGGGGATGGGTGCAGCTATTTTGGATGCCGCCGGTCTCAGCTTTCTTGGGCTTGGTGCCGAAATCGGTGAACCGGAGTGGGGTGCGATGCTCAATGAGAATCGGGCGTTGATCCGTCGTGCACCGTGGACTGTCATGACACCGGGGATTGCAATTTTCCTGATTGTTTTAGGGTTCAATTTGCTGGGGGACGCGCTGCGCGATGTGCTGGATCCACAGGTGAAGACATAGATTGAGCGTGAAACGTGATTCGTGAAACGTAATTAGTTCATTAGTTGATTGGTTCATTTGGTATACACACCACACAAGTTATATTTAGAAAGGGGAAACATGAAAATTACAGATATAAAACCTTTGCCGGTATGGGGAGGTGCTAGGAATTTCTTCTTTGTCAAGGTCGAAACTGATGAAGGCATCTATGGAATTGGTGAAGGCGGGATTACTTGGCGGGAACTCGCGGCGACGGAATGTGTCAATCATCTTAAATCCGTCCTGATCGGTGAAGATCCACGGCGCATCGAGCATTTGTGGCAGGTGATGTTCCGAGGCGGCTTTTTCCCTGCTGGGCGGATTGCTTGCTCTGCGATCAGTGCCATAGACATTGCACTGTGGGATATTCGTGGGAAGGTTTTGGGGGTTCCTGTCTACGACCTGCTTGGTGGGCTAGTGCGTCAGAAAGCGGTGTGTTATCCTCACGCTGTCGGTAACTCCGCCGAACAACTCGCTGAACATGCACGGTCGCTCGTGGAGGATGGTTGGAAATTTGTGCGTTGGGGTGTCCCTCAGCAGGGGGAGGTTCTCGATCCGTCGTGGGCGGTCCGGGAAACCATCAGGCAGTGTGAAGCGGTTCGGGACACTGTCGGGGAGGAGATTGAGATCTTGATCGACGTGCACACGCGGCTAGATCCGCCTCATGTAATTCCGCTCTGCCGTGCTTTGGAGCAGTACCGTCCCTATTTCATCGAAGATCCGTTGCGCTCTGAAAATATGTCCACGTACCATCAGCTAGCGCGTCACGTTGCTGTGCCGTTGGCGGTGGGAGAGCAGTACGCCACGAAGTGGGAATTCCGTGAATTGGTTGAACAGGAGTTGATGCAGTATGCACGGATTGATCTCTGTATTGTTGGCGGGATTACAGAGGCGAAGAAAATCGCCGGTTGGTGTGAAGCGCACTACATTGATCTGGCACCACACAATCCATTGGGTCCTGTTTCGACGGCGGCGTGTCTGCACCTCGACCTCGCTTCGACGAATTTCGGCGTGCAAGAACTTCCGAGCAAACCGGGGACGACGCTGCCCGATGTTTTCCCGGTGCAGCTAGAGTGGGAGGACGGTTATCTACTACCACCGACAAGTCCGGGGTTGGGAATTGAATTTGATGAGGAAGCGGCACTTGCTAATCCGTACCGTGAAGTTGAGGCACCGCAGCTGCGTCGGCCTGATGGAGCGTTCACGAACTGGTAGGTGGCTTATGTAAAAAGAAAGTGTAAAGAACGAAGAGAAACCGAGTTTTGAGGAAAAAACTCGGTTTCTTCGCGCTATTTCTTAGTATGAGCGTTGACGATTAGTGTTCTTGCGCTTTTATCTGTGCCCAAGTCGTTGTCAGTTTGCCGGTTGGTTCAACTGCTAGTTTACCTGTGATGTTTTGGAGCAGCTCGTCTCTACTCAACGGTCTGTCGTAAATGCGCAGGATAGCGATTGAACCGTTGAAATTTCGATCCCTGTCATGAGAAGTAAATATTGAAAGCCACATAGGCTCTGCGTGGTCAAAATCCTGATTCATATCAACCATCCCCACCTTTTCACCATCTTGGTAGGTTTCAACTGTTTTCTGATCGGTGTAGACAAACGCAAGCCAATGCCACTCCTTTTTCTTAATATCGATGCCGAGATCTTCCGGGATTAACCACTTGCCTTTATCATTCGCGCTACCCTTAAACCTTGCGATGAGTTCGCCGGTATCCGGTCCGTTGAGAGAAACTTGAAACTGTTGTAATTCCCTATCACGAGCTCTAAATCCGAGAACTTGGGAGGCAACAACGAGATCTGGCCATTTGGGACCGTTGCGTCTGATGAGCACCTCCATTGTCCAATTTTCAAGCTGCATTTTGGGGAGTAAATCCGGAGGTCCGCCAAAAGTCTCCGACTTTCGCGTGGCGGTATACCATTTTGCGTCCTCATTGATACCGAGTGCGGGTATTCTGATTTTCCCCTCTTCAAATTCAGGCACCTCATTGTTGGCTGGCATTTTTCCGCCGGCTAAGCCAAGGTTTCTCCAAGCTATTTCCCGCCGTTTCTGCTCGCTGGCATCAAGGTGAATTATTGCACCGGGAATAACCTTCTTCTCTGCACCTGCAGGCAGGCTAGTGAGCCCCAAAACAAGAATCACGCAGTAAATTGCAACTTCGTCTATATATTTCATTTGAACGTATCCCTTTGGCTGCAGACTAGGGGTCAATGACTATTTTTGATCGCAGCCCACGATGTGGCGAGTTTCCCCGACGGAGAAACCGCGAAGATTGCTATATCAAGTCCTTTTCCGAGCTGTTTGACATCCGCCTCGCTCAATTCAACATTAAATATAGCCAGTTCATCAAGAAGGCTTTTACTGAACGAGTCAAATCGCGCTGGCAACAACGCCCCAATGTACATCGGCTGTCCGTGTGGAGGTGCCAATTCCATCTTCTTCACCCCATCCCCGTGTTCAATAGGCTTCGACTCGCCATCAATATAGAGCGTCGGTGCCCTTTCTCCGTCTTTGGCAACCACGACATAGTGATGCCACTGATCGTCCTTTATACCGCTAGCACCCTGAAATCCACGTTCATACCAGAAATAGAACATATTGTTAAAAACCTTGTGGAGCGCAAGACCGTATCCTGCACCTACCCATTGCCATCCTGCCCCCCTATGTAGGATGAAATAGGGTGCGACATCGGTCGCCTGTAGCCGTGGCGGTCGTTTCACCCATACCAAAATCGAGATGACCTTCTCAAGGTTTAAGCCCACATCGTCTGACACTTCCAAGTAGTTTTTTCTGGTGTCACTAAACTCGATTGCCCTACCGAATTTCCCCTCAACCAGCGCAGGTTTATTTATCAGTTTAGCATTATGACCGTTGCCGGTAATATCTGGGATGCCCTCATTACCAGCCTCTTCAAAGGTCCATATTGCAACTGCTTTTTCCAGAAATTCACGTCCTGTCAACCGAGCATCGCTGACCGCTGTAAACACTAGATTCAGGACGATCAGGCCGATACCAACTGTACTTAACTTTGTCGTAGGACTTCTCATATTTGCATAGTTCCTTTTTCGCGAACTCATCGGCTCTGTTTAAGCGTTGCCCACGTTGTGGCAAGTTTGCCAGACGGAGAAACCGCGAAGATTGAGTTATCAACCCCTCTCCCAAGCCGTTCAACATCAGCTTGACTCAACGCAATGTTGAAGATAGCAAGATCATCTATGGTGTTATTGGTCCACGAATCGAATCGTTCGGGCAACGCTGCTCCGATGTGTAGTGCACGCCCCGGTGAAGGTTCCAACGCGATTACTCGCTGACCATCTCGAGTTTCAACCTCTCTTAATTCTCCATCAATATACATCTCAGGGTCTCTTTCCCCATCTTTGGCAACAACAACGTAGTGGTGCCACTGATCGTCCTTAATCCCGTGTACTCCTTGGAACCCACCTTTATACCAGAAATAAAACATGTTGTTAAAAACCTTATGCAGAGCTATTCCAAAAGTTGGGCGACCGTGCTGCCATTCTCCGCCCTTTTCGACAATAAAATAGGGGGCGGTATCGAGTGCTTGTAATCGCGGCGGTCGCTTCACCCATACCGAAATGGAGATGGCTTCATCAAGGTCAAAGTCCTCATGGTGTGGCACTTCCAAGTAATTTTTTCTGCCGGCATTAAACTCTACTGCCTTACCGAATTGCCCCTTAACCAATGCAGGCTTATTCAGCATCACCGCATCATGACCATTCCCAGAAACATCCTTGACAAAAGGATCGTTATCCTTATTTCTTTCTGTCCCCTCAAAGGTCCATATCGCAACAGCTGCCTCTAGAAGCTCTGGTCCTGTCAACCTGGCATCGCTCACACCTGCCAACATCCAACTCATGATAATTAAGCTGAGTCCAACTCCGCATAACCTAATAATACAAGTGTTCACTCCGAGCGCCTCCTTGTCCCTTATTTTTTAGTGTTTTACAAAATGTGCGCCGACGTATTAACGCAAATCCGACCGTCTTTACAGTGTATCGGTAAAAGGATTGAATGTCAATGTAAAAGTGCCTTCTTTGCGCTTGACTTGTTTAGCAGAAAAATGTTAATATGTTTGTGTTATTAGAACCATTGTTCCACAGGTTCTCCTAATCCTACAATGCTACGTCAAAATTGGATCTGTCGTGGTTCAATTATATAATATTGCCTACAATTCGTGGCAATTGAAGCAAAAAAGGATCGAATCTTGGGCTGCAATCGTGGAATTTATGGTAGTATTCCATCAAAATCCAAAACTATACAACAGAAAGGATATTACGATGAGAAAAGGGCGATTAATCTCTATAGCCTTGGTTCTTGTATTTGCATTCTCACTCACGCAAGTGAGTTTTGCTGCGCCAAAGAACTTTGCACTCAAGTTTGATGGTAAAAAGGATGACGGAACGAACGGAACACGGGTTATTATTGACCACAGCGAGGAATTGAACCTTGCAAACAAGCTAACACTTGAAGCATGGATTTACGCCACCGCATTCGATAAAGGCTTAAATATGATTACCGGGAAGACAGATACTTGGATGCACGCCATCTGGAAGAAGACGTCAACCTACACAGGAGCTGTTAACGCCGCTGGGTGGGGTTGGAAGCCAGAAGTGGACGCGGCGAAAGGCAAAATCAGCTTAGACAGGTGGACCCATATTGCGTTGTCGTTCGATGGTCGTGCCTACCTGCTTCATGTTGATGGCAGACTGAAAGATGAAGTCGAAAATCCGGGGAAGATTAACACATCTCTATCTGATGTTTATATCGGTTGGCTTCCGCAGTGGGGTGAAGCGTTTACCGGGTTAATCGATGAGGTCCGGATTTCTAACATTCCCAGATACCCAGCCGCCAACTTTCAGAGACCGACGACCGAGTTTGAAGAGCGGGATCGTAATACCGTTCTCCTCATGCACTTTAATGAGGGACAAGGTGGTGAAGCCAAGGATTCATCCGCTTTTGAGCATCACGGCTTAATCAAGGAGGCGACATGGGAAGAGGTGCCAGATGCCCCCTTCAAACCGTTATCGGTCGAGCCGGGCGTAGGCAAGCTGTCAACGACATGGGCTAAACTCAAACGCAATTACTAGAATCCATGCGGGTTGAGTTAATTTTGCAACACGGGATTTCCTGATTATTTGCCTCCTGATTTCCGATTGGATTAGCATATTTTCTATCGGTGTCAGGAGGCTTTTCTTTTTTAATTGAGACGAGTTTCATAGGCAATTATATTTCGGTAATGAGAGGTGTCAGATGATTTTAATGAGTCCGTCTGTGCGTTTGGGAAAGACATCGGAGGAACGGGCTGCCTTCCTCCAAAAAGTTAAGTTAATGGAAGTTAAGACTGTGACCACAAATACGCCTGCCGATTGGAGTGATGCAGATGTTGAGGAGGCCAAACGGTTCCTTGATGATCACGGCATCCGAGTCGGCGAGTTTAGCGGGCATCAAGGGGGATTTGGCTCGGCGGATCCGGATGAGTACAGATCTGCTATTGAAGGACATCGCCGCCAGTTGCGCCATGCCCACATCATAGGTGCACACTGCATCGCCTGTGCGATACTCATCGGCAGAATCTGGATTGACGAGATGCCAAAAACCTTCGCGGAGCGAGGTGGAACTATCCCTGCAATGTGGTCTGAGGAGACGTGGAAACGGTGTATCGGTGCAGTCGAGGAATTGATGCCTTATGCGGAAGAATTTGAGACGGACGTAGCGATACATCCTCACATCATTACACCCGTCTATTCTGTCGAGCGATATAAGGAACTCTTTGATGCCGTTCCCTCCCCACGGCTGAAGGCACTTTTCGACCCTGTGAATATGACAGGACCCCATATGTTCCTTAGAATGACAGACTTTATCAATGAGATTTTCGATGGAATTGGAGATAAAATTGTCACAATGCACGCAAAAGATGCTACAATGTGGTCGGCACAACCGATCAGCATTATTAGTCGTGTGGATGAAGCCGTACCGGGCACCGGTATGATGGATTATGCGACGATACTCCGGCGCTTAGATGCATTAGATAATGATGTTCCGGTACATGTAGAGCATTTCCCTGAGCTAGAGACAATCGCGGGCCAACAGTATATTCGGCATGTTGGACGGGAAATTGGTGTAACTATCGGTTAACACAAGTAGCCATCTATAAGTAGCCTTCCAAACCGGGGAATGGGCGCTAATTGAGTTAGGTTCTGTTGACATTTGACAGTTTGTAGCACGATCTGTTAGATTGTGATCCGAGCCCGCAAACTAAATGAGGTTTCAGAAAATAATCGGGTAATTCTATATTTTCCCCTAGACCCGGTCGGCGCAGTTGGAAACAGCGCCTACCAAACGGGAGACCGGTAGGTGCGGTTTTCAACCGCACCGGACATCGCTCGGAGATTACCCAATTAATAAATTAATCTTCATACAGTTTGCGCTACATTTGTCAGATTGCCTAATGACTACAGCTTTACTGAATTAGCAACGCCAAAATGTCAACACGCCCTAGTTACTGCTCGCAGTGGATTGACAAATCCACTGCACACTTGCGGAGTCGAGCAGTACCGATACATAGGGATTTCGTCACAACATATAGGCGGTCATCCTTACGCCGATGATTGGTGAATAAACAAGGAGAGATTATGGTTGAAAAAGTAGCATCGGGTGCAAATCAACCGTGGAATATCGTGGTTGTGGTTTCAGATACGCTTAGGACAGCATATCTAGGTGCCTATGGCAACAAATGGATTCATACTCCCAATCTGGATCAGTTCGCCCAAGATAGTGTACGATTTACAAATGCGCATCCAGAATGCCTACCAACGATTCCGACGCGCCGCACCTTGCATAGTGGACGACGGGCATTCCCGTTTCGAGATTATCGTCCCGTGCCTTGGGATAATGTTTATATCCCAGGTTGGCAGCCGTTATCGTCAGATGAAAGCACGATAGCAGAGGCGCTTGTCCGTCAGAATTACCACACCGGTTTCTTTGCGGATGTACCCCATTATTTCGTACCGGGGATGAATTTTACGCGTGGATTTCTGCAATGGGAGTTTATCCGTGGTCAGGCGGAAGATCGATATAACGCTATAGCACATGCGGATGAGACGCTGCTATCACGCTATCGTGGGGGGCCGGATCGGATTCGGGCGCATCTAGTCAACGTGCAGCCGGAACGGGCAGAAGAGACATGGCCCACAGCACGCACGTTCCGTGCTGCGATAAAATTTGTCGAGCAGAATTATAACAACCGCCCATTTTATCTCTACATCGATAGCTTCACACCGCACGAAACTTGGGAAGCACCTCTCCATTACTACGATCTATACGGGAGTCGAGAAGACCGGGAACCGATCTATCTTTCTGCGCCCTATGGACCACTTGATCGCAATCCTGAAGTCGAAGAGCGTCTGCCTAGCATTCGGGCAAATTACGCCGGTTTGGTGACGATGGTCGATACGTGGTTTGGGAAACTGATTAATACCATCGACAGGCTAGGGCTGAAAGAGAACACACTTGTAATATTTCTAGCCGATCACGGGACCAATTTCGGTGAAAATCCTGACCGTGTTACCGGGAAGCCGGCGGATTTCATGTATCCGGGAACAATGGACATCCCGATGCTACTACGCCACCCAACAACGGCAGGGGCTGGAAGTACGCGCGATGAGTTTGTCTACAGTTTGGATGTACCGGCGACCGTTATTGCCGCTGCCGGTGTCGAACCAATCGGGAAGATAGAGGGACAGAGTCTGCTTCCACTGGTAGAGGGACGCAGTGGATTTGAGGCACGGGAGTATTTGACCTGCCGTTACGGTAACTCTGTTTGGTACAAAGATTCAAAGAATTGGTTCTTCAGTGGTGTGGATTTCCAGAATCCGCGTCTCTTTGACCTAGAAGCGGATCCGACATGTCAGCATGACATTGCTGCAGCTGCAGCGGATCGGCTTGCACTTGCGTCGGAACGGATCTTGGCAGATGCTAGCGGCGAACTGCAGCGATATGAACGGCAGGAAAAGACCGATGCATTGGGAAGACCTGAGTTTGCAGAAGGGAGATAAACCCGTGGACATTGTGTCATCTATCCACAGGTTTTAGTCCTGAGTTTTTATGCATGATGGAGATACAAACCAGATGAATTCACATTTTTTTGAAGGGCTTGATGGAATTGAGCGGCAAGGGAAACCGAGAACTTGTGGTTTAACAATGGTTATCGATTGGGGCATTGGGATGCATGAACAGGAAGACCTAATCGAGACTGGAGCAGAACACTTCGACTTCGCAAAGATCGCTGTCGGCATCTCTCGCTTGTTGTCAAATGATGTACTAGCAGGGAAGTTGAAAAGGTATCGTGAACACCAGATCGAGCCATTTGCGGGAGGTATGTTTCTCGAATACGCAGAGGTGTCAGGGAAGGCGGATCTCTACTTTCCTGCGATAGTTGAGGCGGGTTATCGTTGGGTTGAAGTATCGGATAACCTAGGAACCGTTTCGGTTGAGTGGAAACGGAAGATGATTCGTCAAGCGGTCGATCAACACGATTTGCAGGTTATGGGTGAGGTTGGGAAGAAGGAGGGGCTTGCAAGCGAGATTCCCTTTCCCGACGATGCACAGGGGTGTCTCGACGCTGGCGCAGCGCTCGTGCTTCTAGAGGCTGCCGAGTTGGTTAGCGACAACGTTGACACTGCACAAGCTGTTGAGGCAGTAGTGGAACTGGTCGGGCTGGAGAAAGTCATGTTTGAGTTGCCCGGTCCGTGGATTTCTGGAGTGACTGCGCATGGCATCCATCACCTTCGTCGCCAATTGATTGATCGATATGGTCCAGAGGTCAACCTAGGCAACGTCGCCCCCGCTGACCTCGTGTCGTTGGAGGCGTATCGCCGAGGATTGGGCGTCAACGCCGGCGAGGTTAAACGTGAAACGGTCAGAAGTTCACTAGCTCACTAGTTCATTGGTTCATTAATCATTATGAGGAGGGACAATTAGTATGGTTTATGGAAGTGGCGATTATCGATATGAGGTTGTAGAAGGTTGGGGGCAGATACCACAGTTGGGTCTTGCTTCTGCTGTTGCGTGTGACTCCCAAGACCGAGTCTATGTGTTTAATCGGAGTCCGAACCCCGCCATGCTTGTTTTTGAGCGAGATGGTCAGTTCATCGGTTCTTGGGGGGAAGACATCTTCAAAGCACCCCATGGGATTTGGATAAGCCCCGATGATGAAATTTACACTACAGACACCGTAGATCACACCGTTCGGAGATTTTCGCTCTCTGGGGAACTTTTACAAACATGGGGGACCGTGGATGAACCGGGTCCGCCGGGACAGCCATTTAATCAGCCGACCCGCGCAGTCTTATCCGAATCGGGCGAAATGTATGTCTCAGACGGCTACGGACAATCGCGGGTTCACCGCATGACGCTTGATGGCGAAGTTATTGTTTCGTGGGGCGCATCGGGGTCGGGTCCAAGCGAATTTAACCTGCCGCATGATGTCACTGTAGACAAAAATGACCGGGTTTACATCTTAGACCGTGGAAACCTTCGGTGTCAGATTTTCAACTCAAACGGAGAATATCTGACGGAGTGGGGCGACCTTCGCTCTCCCAATGATCTGTTCATCGACTCGGATGATGTCATCCATATCGCAGAAGGTGGGCAGCGTATCACTGTCATGACACTTGATGGTGAGATTATCACCCAATGGGGCGAGAAGGGTGAGCAACCTGGACAGTTTAGCAATTCGCCACACGGTATATGGATTGACTCCCGCGGCGATGTCTATATCAGCGAGGTCATCGCGGAAAAACGGTTCCAGAAGTTTGTACGGGTTTAATTCAGGTAGTCAAGGCGACGCATTACTGCGTCGCTTTGACCTCTCTCCGACGAGCATGTAGTACAGGTTCAGTATAGCCGTTAGGGACCGTTCCCCCTTCAAACACTAAATCCAGTGCGGCTTGAAAGGCAATACTTGTGTCAAATTCGGGTGCCATGTTTCGGTAATTAGCATCGCCCTCATTTTGCCTATCAACAATCGCAGCCATCCGCTTGAAAGTTTCTATAATCTGTTCCCGCGTCACAACACCGTGATGTAGCCAGTTCGCGATATGTTGGCTCGATATACGCAGTGTTGCTCGGTCTTCCATCAGCCCAACGTCATGGATGTCCGGCACCTTTGAGCAGCCAATCCCCTGATCAACCCAGCGCACGACATAACCCAGTATCCCTTGGGCATTATTATCCAGTTCCTGCTGGATTTCTGTCTCACCAAATTCCCCATCCGATAACGGCGGTGTCAGGATATCCGGCAGACTGGCACGCCCTCTGCTCGCAAGTTCTACATGTCTGTCTTTGACGTTCACCTCATGGTAATGTAGGGCGTGGAGTGTGGCAGCTCTTGGCGAAGGCACCCAAGCGGTCGTCGCCCCGGCTTGCGGATGAGCTATCTTTGTCTCCATCATTGCTGCCATCTCATCCGGCATTGCCCACATCCCCTTACCAATCTGTGCTTTACCGGGGAGTCCCGTCTCAATGCCGATATCTACATTCCAGTCTTCATAAGCGAGCATCCACGGCTGGTTCTTGATGTCAGGCTTGGGTATCATCGGTCCCGCTTCCATGCTTGTGTGGATTTCATCGCCTGTCCGATCTAGAAACCCGGTATTGATAAACACGACCCGTTCTTTCGCTATGCGAATGGCTTCCTTCAAGTTAATGGTAGTTCGACGCTCCTCATCCATAATCCCGATCTTCAACGTATTGCGTTCAAGCCCCAGTGCGCGTTCCACCCGTTCAAACAGTTCAACTGTTGCTGCAGCTTCTTCGGGGCCGTGGAGTTTAGGTTTGACAATGTAGACACTGCCCGCCTGGCTATTGACGTATTCCCCATTTCTTTTGAGGTCGTGTATGGCTGCCAGCGATGTGACCATCGCATCAAGGAAGCCTTCAGGAATTTCCTGATCATCTGCCGTGGTGACCGCATCGGTGTACATGTGAATTCCAACATTCCGAATTAGCAGAAGACTTCGACCTGGAAGTGTTAGTGTTGAACCATTTGGTGCGCTAAAGGTTTTATCCGCATTTAGCGTGCGGGTCATCTGCTGTCCATCCTTCTCAAAGGTCACTTCCAGTGTGCCCTGCATGATGCCGTTCCAGTTGCTGTAGACTTTCGTCTTGTCCTCGGCGTCAACGGCGGAGACAGAATCTTCGCAGTCTTGAATTGTAGTGACAGCTGACTCCATCACCACATCTTTTACGCCTGCAGGATGGTCTTTTCCAACAAGATGATCACGATCAATTTGGATCTCAATGTGTAATCCATTATTTCTGAGCAAAACACTGGACAGTTCACCATTTTTCTCATTAAACCCGGCAAATTTACCGGAGTCAGCTAAACCCACTTCGCTGCCATCGTCGAGTTTTGCAACCAATTGATTAGTCCCACCAACATCCTTGAGTGAGAATTGCGTAATTTCTGAAAACCTCCCCTGTTCAAGCCCGACCGTTTCATCTAGGAACGCCTCTACTTGGGCAATGACGGCCGCACCGCGCTCAGGGTTGTACCCCGCATCCTTTTGCTCGCGACCTTCTTCCGAAAGCAGATACGTGCCGTACAACGCATCATATAGACTCCCCCAACGGGCATTGGCGGCATTCAGCGCGTAACGGGCGTTATCCACCGGCACCACCAGTTGGGGACCTGAGACATCCGCAATTTCAGGGTCTACATTCGCCGTGGTCGCTTGGAAATCGCCACCTTCAGGGAGGAGGTAGCCAATTTCTGCAAGAAATTCCTCATATTCATCTGGTTCAACTGGTTCGCCTTTTGTAGATAAATACCATTCGTCAATTCGCTGCTGCAATGCGTCCCGTTTGTTCAGAAGTGCGCGGTTTTTGGGTGCAAGGTCAGCGACAATTTCACTCAGCGCTGCCCAAAAGGCATCCGCTTCCACACCTGTGCCGGGTGCAATCTCGTCTTGTACCAAGCGATACAATCCCTCATCGATTTTGAGCTGACCAACTTCAATTCTGTTTGCCATTCTTTCATATGCCTCCACGTTTTAGGACTTCCAAAAATCAATTTTTGAATAATTCTGTATCTGATTTCTATTTTAACCCGATTCGTCTTAGTGTGTCAAGATGCTTACATTCCAACAGGGTGTTTTTGTTACGCATCTCGCCAACTCCTATAGCACATGCAGCTGCAATCCGAGAATCTTAAAGGGAGATTAAGGCGTGTTGGCGAACTCAATAAACACATCACGTAACACGCCTTTTTTCTTCACTTTTGACAATAATAGACGGAGTATGGTATCATACCATATCCTATACTATGGTGAATTCTAAAAATAAATAGACACTTTCGTCCCCGGTAGGTGGGGGGAGGGAAACCGCACCGGTGCCGACTCGTCGAGCATCCTCGATAAATCGGGATTTGGAGTGTCTCATTAATTGCAAGGTCCACCATAATTCCCGATTAGCATGTTACAGACCGCAGAGAAAGCACGGCTAGAAGCCCGCCCGTAGCTTATCCGCACATGGAGTGAAGAAAGTACAACAGAAGGGGTTCCATTACAAAGCAATTACTGTAACAGATGAGAGTTAGATTTAGTGTCAGAACAAAGTAATTGAAAAAACTTGGAGACAGGATATACAAACCGATGAACAAACTGAAATTAGGTATTCCTAAAGGATCTCTACAGGAATTCACCATTGACCTTTTCAAACAAGCAGGCTACACGATTACAATCAGCGGCAGATCATACTATCCACACATCGATGATGACGAGATTGAGGTGATGTTGCTGCGCCCACAGGAGATGGCACTTTACGTAGAACGCGGTGTCATTGATGTGGGGTTAGCGGGGCGAGATTGGGTCCGCGAGTGCAACGTTGATGTGCTAGAGGTCGCATCGCTTACCTACGGTAAGCAGACCACGCAGCCGGCGCGATGGGTGCTGGCGGTTGCAGAAGATTCTCCCATCCAATCTGTCGCAGATCTCGAAGGAAAAGTCATTTTTACCGAATTGGTTGGAGCGACAGAATCATACCTCAAAGATAATGGTGTCAATGCGACTGTCAAATTTTCACACGGCGCAACAGAGGTAAAGATTCCCCATCTCTGCGATGCAATTGTAGAGATTACGGAGACTGGCAGCACCTTGCATGCCAACCAATTAAGAATTGTTGATGTTGTCATTGAATCGGTAACGATGCTGATCGCCAATAAGGAGAGTTGGGAGGATGAATGGAAGCGGTATAAGGCGGAAAGTTTGTACATCCTCCTCTCCGGAGCATTGGCGGCGCAAAACAAAGTCGGACTCAAGATGAACATTGCGCAGGAAAACTTGCAGTCCTTGCTCGCTATTTTGCCGGCGATGAGAAATCCAACGATTTCCCAACTTAGCCAAGATGGCTGGCATGCCGTCGAAACGATTGTCGATGAGCATATTGTTCGAGACTTTATCCCAGAACTTAGGAGCGTGGGCGCAGAAGATATAATTGAATACCCTTTGAGCAAAGTAATTCCATGATAGGTGAATCGTAAAATATGCGTTAATTCTGCATACGCTTTCGGCACGATTCATCTTATTATGTGCATTAAACGGAGGTTAAATCGAATGAAATTTCAGATCAACCTATGTTTTTTTCTTATTCTGATTTGGGTAGTTACCTGTCTTGGGTGCAGTGAAGAGTCGTCTTCTCCTTCCGTCGAGGACGGAGAAGGATCTGAGCAGACACTAGATCTGGAAGAAGATTCGCGATCTGGAATGGTATCGGGAATTATCACTGACGCCAAGACGGGAACCCCGATTCAAGGCGTAACCGTTAGCCTGTTGGATCAAAAGGTGGAGACTGGAGAAGATGGCAGCTATGTTTTCACCGGAATCCGTTACTCGGATAACCACAAGCTAATTGTCATGGGCATTGATCACCAGCCCAAAATGAAGCCATTTAAACTTAAGACCGCGCAGATACAGTTGAATGTCCTTCTCGATCCGAAGTTTGGGGCGGTTTCAGGTGTTATTACCGATGGTACAACACATCACCCGATTCAGGGTGCCATTGTCAAGTTATCAAATAAGTCAATAACAACCGAAGCAGATGGCAGATACAATTTTACAGGAGTTCCCTATTCCGGGGCTCTCAGTTTAATGATTACCGCAGCCGATTATGCCCCCAAAATAGAAGGCTTTCAACTTAGGACTGGTCGCGTTGGATTGAACATCCGACTTATGCCCTCAACGGATCCTAAAATGGAGATTGTTCAGTTCCTAGAACGCTTTTCAGCACTAATTGAATCGCTAGACATAACTAAATTGGGTACAATCCAAGAACTCTTTTCGGAATCGTACGTTGCATCAGATGATCCCACCACGCTTCTCGGTCTAGCAACAGGTGTTATTCCCGCAAAATTCGATGATGTTAGCCAAACGATTATCGTAGTGTTTGAGAAGTATAATGCGCTCCAATTTCAGTTTAATAAAATTGAAGTGGATGTGACAAATTCACGACAAGCGTCGGCACGATTTACCTTACACATTATCAGCGAAGAGGGCCCACGACCTAACAAAAGAGAGATTATCGTTGATTGCAAAATAGATTTTCGCAAAGAAGACTTGGTATGGAAAATAGTTTTCTGGCAACTCTTCAACGTAGAATTCCTTTTATAACTTGATGAATTCAACCCTGACATCAGTCGAGATGTGAGCTCTCCATTTGGACCGGGATACAGAGGCTCGGTCTAATGAAACTAGCAACTATAAATTTTGTGCAGGGATATGCAAAACGATTCTATCGAAAATCAGGTTGAGGCGCTGCGGGAACAGATCTCCTACCATGAACGTAAGTATTTCATTGACGATCAGCCGGAAATTTCGGATGAGGCATATGATCGGTTGATGAAAGAACTGGAACACCTTGAAGCGACGCATCCTGAGCTGGTCACGCCTGACTCACCGACACAGCGGGTCGGTGGGGAAACCACACTTGGCACTAGCGTCCCCCACCGCGCGCAGATGTTGAGTCTTGATAATACGTATAGCCCTGAAGAACTATACAATTTCGATCAGCGTGTGCGGAAGGCACTACCTGACCAGTCGGTTGCGTATGTAACCGAATTAAAAATTGATGGCTTGGGGGTTGCCTTGCTCTATGAAGATGGTAGGTTGGCACGCGGTGCCACACGAGGAGATGGGGAGTATGGAGAAGATGTGACCGCGAATCTACGTACCCTCCGCACGATTCCGTTGCGGCTGACACCAATCAAGACAATGCCTTCCATTTTGGAAGTCCGGGGCGAGGTGTTTATTCCAAAGGATCGATTGGATGAGGTGAACCGGCAGCGAGTTGCGGAGGACCAAGCACCTTTTGCAAATGCGCGGAATGCTGCTGCAGGTTCTGTGCGTTTGTTGGATTCTTCCATCACAGCGTCACGTCCGTTGGATATCTTTATCTACACCCTCGGTTATGCGGAAGGGATCGAAATTACGAAGCACACAGAAGCACTCGCCCTGCTTGCGGATTTGGGGTTTAAGATGAACCCCTATACCGAAGCGCATCCATCAATCGAAGAGGTCATTACATATTGCCGTCAGTGGACTGCTGATCGAGAAAAAATTCCTTACGATACTGATGGAATCGTCGTAAAAGTTGACTCACTCCAACAGCAGGGGATGCTCGGCACCACAGCGAAAAGTCCTCGTTGGGCAATTGCTTATAAATTTCCCGCCCGTCAGGTAACGACACAGATAGAAGCGATCGAGGTACAGGTTGGGCGAACTGGTGTCTTGACGCCCATCGCGATCTTGTCTCCTGTGCAGTTGGCAGGTGCGACCATAACCCATGCCACACTGCATAACGAGCAGGAACTCATCCGCAAGGATGTTCGCGTCGGGGATACTGTATTTCTCGAACGATCAGGAGATGTTATTCCAAAAATTACGGCTGTATTGACAGATCAGCGGAAAGGTGATGAAAAGGTCTTTCGTTTACCGGATCATTGTCCTGTATGTGAAACGCCGGTGCAGCGGTCAGAAGATGAAGCAGCGATCCGTTGTGTAAATGTAGCATGCTCGGCACAACTGAAACGTCGAATTGAACATTTTGCCTCACGGAATGCACTAAACATTGACGGACTTGGGCCCGCGATTGTTGAGCAACTAGTTGGGGTTGGGCTGATTCATGATGTTGCGGATCTTTACACCTTGAGGCAGGAAAATCTGGTCAGTCTTGAGCGGATGGGGGAGAAATCTGGGAGAAATCTCATAAACGCCATTAAAGCAAGTCGAAGCATTCCAGTCGCAAAGGTGCTGTTTGGATTGGGCATCCACCACGTTGGCGCGAATGTTGCTGAACTGCTGATTAATCACTTTTCCTCAATTGATAACCTTGCCGATGCAAGTATAGAAGATATTGAGAGCATCCACGGTATCGGACCACAAATTGCGGAAAGCCTCCACCATTTCTGCTCACAACCAAGAGTTCAAGAGCTCCTGAAACGGTTAAAAGATGCAGGGCTTCAATGGGCAGCCGAATCAAGCGAATCCTTAGAAGTTTCCGATAGTATCTTCGCTGATAAAACATTTGTTTTGACAGGTTCGCTTTCAACGATGACACGCTCTGAAGCCTCTGACAAAATTAAGGAACGCGGCGGTAAGGTTAGTTCCAGCGTTAGCCAAAAAACAGATTACCTAATCGCTGGAGAATCGCCGGGGTCTAAATATGACCGTGCAATTCAGCTCGGCGTCCCTATCCTGACCGAACAGGAGTTTACCAAAGAATTATCAAGTTAATCGGTTTGATGTATGCGCAGTCTGCCGATTTCAATAATCCAGAGATGGTGATTTATTTTCGTTTGGGTGAGCGCCTTCAAAAATTGTTGGGTGCGCGTACCGAAATTTTCGTCCAGTTTGAACTTCACGCAACAGTCCTCATTGGAATCTCTACATAGCGTTCTCTTGTCATCTCGGCACCGTAAGCAATCACAGCGTAAATATCGTCAACCGTTAGTTGAGGATATTCCTCCAAAATTTCTTCGATTGTCATTTTGTTTGCCAAGAAGTCAAGTATTAAAGAGACCCAAATCCGAGTGCCGCGAATACACGGTTTTCCGAAACAGACGTTTGGATCCACTGAAATGCGCTTCAAAAGGGCGATCATGATTGCAGTGCCTTCTTTGGAGATTTGAAAATCTTGTTAAATTATGGAAGTATCATAGCACGTCGAAGAAGTAGCGTCAAGGCGATTTTTTTTGCAGAAATATTGTAAAGAATTTTTACTTTCAATCTATCCGCTTTTATGCTATACTCTCAACTGCTTTTTGAAAACAGATCGAACTTTTTTATCAAAAGTAGGTTTTACAGAATCGCCTCACATATCATAGACATACCGGTCCACTTAGAGGATACAGTTCAACAACCAAGTCATAGCTGGATTCAGATTGTGTTTGAATTCATCATGTTTAAAGTATCTGTAGAATCTCGGAAACAATTGTTCTGGAACAGGCTTGTGAGGTGAGGACCGGTTGCCTTGCACTCTAATTTGTCGGCTAATAACAGAACAATAGAATAGGAGAATCAAAAATGAGAGGTAATCGAGGAAAAGGCAGTAAATCATTAGACAGTGCCAATAAAGGCGTTGTCAAAAAAACAGCGACCAAAAAGGGACGTAAGGAGAAAAAACTCGCTAAACAAGAGAAGCGAGCGAAAAAAACGTATTAGACAAATCGGGCGATAGCCTACAAACGAACAGACCCATACCTCGCAACAAGACAAGATTAAAACTCGCACCACGGTCTGCTGTTTGTGCTATCGCTCTTTTTTTTAGGGAGTTACCGCATCGTGGAATTTACACGGAACCAGAAGAAAGCGCATGACCTCAATCGTCACATCAGTGTGACCGCTGGTGCCGGATCTGGGAAAACAGCAGTATTGGTTCACCGATACCTCAAGATTCTGCTTGAAAAAGATCTACCTCCCAATCAGGTTGTTGCAATCACGTTTACGGATAAAGCTGCAGCGGAACTCAAACAACGCGTAGTCAATGAGGTCAACGCAAGGTTGCAGGCAGAGCCCCACAACACGCAGTTACAAAAAATCAAGACAGGAACGCTCTCCGCACAGATTTCAACAATTCACGCGTTTTGTGCACAGATTCTGCGAGAGTATCCGGTTGAAGCGGGTGTTGATGCTGGTTTCAGCGTGCTACAAGGAATACAACAACGGTTGATTCTCCGTGAAACCATTGATGCCACGCTCCGGGAGATTGCCGACCGTCCCGATGAGGACGAAATCCGTGAGAAATTGGTAGCCCTACTGCGAATCTTTGGAAAAAGTCGGCTGGAGGCGCATTTATCCGAACTGGTGAATCAACGTGAGGTAGTGGAGCGACTGAAACGCAACTTATACTGCCAAATAGATTCAGAGGTGTTGGACACTTGGTATGAGTCTGTCCAATCGCAACTGGAGAAGAGTTTAACGGATCGATTCCCTATTGTGGATTGGTTACGTTGTCTGAACAGCGTCTTAGAAATTGCTAAAGGCAAAAATGCTGCGAAAGTCCGAGAACTGGTTGCAGGTGTCCAGCCAAATATGGAACCGCAGGAGGCTGCTTCGCTCTTCAGAGAAATCGCGCCCTTCATCGTCACTCAAGGCGGCACAATTAGCAAACGCGATTTTCTAGGACTCCGTGTTAAGACGGACACAATCGAGGACGAAATTAATTTCCTTGTCCCTGCAGCAAACCACTTGCTATCCTTCCCGGTTTTTACCGATGATGATAAATTACTCATTCGCATAACTCGCCTGTTGATGGATGTCTATGACGAAGTTCAACGCGCCTACGAAGATCGAAAACGCCAATCGGGGCAACTCGATTTTGATGACCTTCAGATTAAGGTCAGGGACCTATTACATCAGCAGGAATCAATTCGTGAGCAGCTCGCCGAAAGATACCCCTATATCATGGTTGATGAGTACCAAGACACGGACCAACTACAATACGAGATTCTTAAGCCGCTGATCTCGGATTACAAATCGGGCAATCTGTTCATCGTCGGCGATCAGAATCAGAGTATCTATAGGTTTCGTGGGGCGGATGTGCGGGTATTCGACCAAACACGGCAGGATATCACCCAATATCAATCCGCATTGACCAAAGACTTTACTTGGGAGGGACAGATACTTGAGGCAAACGACTTAGAGAAGCGCGGCGACCTCCATCTCCCCGAAAACTTCCGTCTGTTGCGAAATCTTGTGGGCTTCGTTAATCTGATTTTTGAGGAGATCATGGGAGGACGGAATGAATTTGAAGTTGAGTATGAGCCGCTGGTACAAGGGAGAACTACAAATAAGTCCGGTGATGTAGAACTGCTTATCGGTTCAAAGGAAGGGGCTGAAGGTGAATCAGAATCCCCCGCTGATGAAAACAAACTGATTGTGGCACGCATCCAACACTTGGTTGGGACAACCGAAACGGTCTGGACGGACGAAGGCGACGGTGAAAGATCTCGGCAGATCCGATACGGTGATATTGCCATCCTCATTCGCAGCCGGACACGTCTGCCGGAGATTGAATCTGCCTTGCTTGAAGCGGAAATTCCGTACAAAATCACAGGAGGTATCGGCTTTTATCAGCGTCAAGAAATTTACGACATTGGTAACTATCTACAATTCCTTATCGATTCCGAGAACGATGTGGCACTCGCAGGCATCCTCCGTGCGCCATTCTTCGGTGTGTCAGATGTAGAATTGTATGAAATAGCACATCAATCTTCCAAAGAACGATTTTGGGAGAAAGTCCAACATTACGCCGTTCAAACAGATCAATCTCCAACCTCTCCAATAGGTTATGCAGTTCAGATATTGCACAATCACCTTGAAATCTATCACCGTATTCCGCCGAGCGAACTCATCCGGAAAATTGTCAACGATACTGGAATGGTAGGGGTGCTTCCTGTCGGGCAAAGCGGAGAGCAGCGGTGGGCAAATTACGAAAAGCTATTAGGGATCGCAAGAGACTTTGAAAGGTTAGGGTTCACAGATCTCCACGATTTCTTGGAACGGTTAAATCTACTGATTGAGGAGGAAGAACGCGAGGGACAAGCGACAACACAATTGACAGCAGACGCAGTCGAGATAATGACCATCCATGCGGCGAAAGGGCTTGAGTTTCCGGTCGTTATCCTTCCGAACCTAGATCGAAGGGCTACCAGGTATGACCAAGAACCGTTCATTGATGATTTGCTAGGTATCGGCTTTAGGCCCGCGAACCCGGAGAAAAACTACGAACAAAGCGATCCGGGGGCGACACATTTGATGAGGGAACGGGTAAATAATAAGAGATTGGCAGAGGAGCAGCGTCTCTTTTACGTGGCAACAACCCGTGCTCGCGATCGCCTGATTCTATCGGGAACACTCAATGAAAAAGGAGAAGCGAAAGGTTGGTTCGAGTGGTTGCTCAATGCCCTAGGGATTTCAGGGATGCCATCAGAAAACGAACTTCGATATTCGACGACGATTCAAACTTTAGCAGGGGAGGAGGATAAGTCAATCACCTTCGATCTGCCGATTCGGGTCATCAAATCCTCCGATGAGCTCGATTTTGTTGAAGAGGAGATGCCCCCTCCGTCGCTGTCAACCGAATTTCCAGCGTACCACATTGATCCGTTGGTCGCTTCATCCGTCGGCGAAACCGTCTCGGTGAGGGAACTTACAACGTATGCTCACTGTCCAACGCGGTTTTACTTACAGCACCAGATTCAGGTGCCATCATCGGAGCCTCAGTCCGGGGCGGATACTGAAACAGATCGTAAAGATGTTAATCGCCGTTTGAACTCGAAAGTTGAGGAGATGGCGTTAAACACAGATGAGATTTATCGTGAACGGCACATCCACGCCGAGATCGGTTCTCACATAGTCGAAGGAACTGCAGATAGGTTTTTCAAGGATGTGGAGGGATTATGGCGGGTTATCAACTACGATCCGGATAGAATTGATTGGGACGGAATCGACACTCCAGCAGATTACTACCGATCACAAATGGAATTGTACGCTCTGCTTGTCCACCGGCTCTATCCTGAACAGCAAGTCATACCGGTGACGATTGACTCCACAGATCTCGTCGCCCCGTATTCGGCGAAGGTAACGAAAGAAGAATTAATAGATATTGAGAGCGTGTGGATGGAACGGATTAAGACAATACAGGCTGCCTTGAATTCCGATGCAATCGGAGCGGGAAGGTTTGAGAAGAATAGGGACCATTGTCCATCGTGTCCCTATTTTGTTAACGGGGAGTGTATGGTTTTAGATTAATAGCACTCAGTTACCCGCATCCTTACCTGTTCTCCCCGTACTGTGCTTGCTGAATTCTTTACTTATTGAACAACATCTCCTTCAATCGGCTCAACTTGTACCTTCACGTTAGTGAGATGCTCAACAACCCGTTCAAGCTCGTCGGGCTCACCTCTAATCTCCAAGATAACCCACCCGCGGTCGGACGTGACATCGGCGCGTCGAATGCTCGTAATCACATTATACTGTTGACCGATGTTGTGAATGATGGGCTCAGTGATTAGATCCGGCGGGAAGGTCAAACGAAGTCTTAAAGATGCCATATCTGCCGCTCCTTTCTGAATTATCGAATCCTATTCCGCATCACGCTTCGCGTGTATCGGCACCTCTACAAAATCTGCATCATCCTCATTCCAAGCGAAAGCCTTTGTGGTTTTAACCTCCCGGTCATAGACGGAGACCACAACATAAGCTGCGCCGGGATACACCGGTTCGTCCCAAGCTGTTGCATCCGCTTTATCTTTTTCCGAAAAATAGGCATCGTGATTGGGGTGTGAATGATAAAATGCCTTAATCGGTCTATCTTCGGTTTCAGCTTCTTTATGTACGCGGATTAAGTCCTTAGGGTCTATTAGATATGCGGTGCGTGCATCACGGGGATACGTATCCGGATCTTCGGCATGTCGTTCATTTTGTATATTCCGGCATTGCCGGACGAATTCCCGGGTCCCGTCGTTCAAAATGATGCCACAGCACTCATCGGGAAATTCGACCTTTGCGTGTGCGTAGATTTGATCCAGTGTCTCGCTTTGTAATTCTAATACTTCACACTCTCTCACCATCTGACGCACCGCCTGCGATTGCAGGGATGACAGAGATTTCATCGCCATCCTTCACTGCCGTTGCATTGCCATCTAAAAATCGAATATCCTCATCGTTGAGATAAATATTAACAAAACGGCGAATATTACCGGATTCATCGCAGATGCGTTCTTTGATTCCGGGATAGTTCGCCTCAAGATTTTCGATGAGGCTTTCAACTGTGTCTCCCTCTGCTTCAACTTCTGGCTGATTTTGCGTGAGTCTTCTGAGAGGGGTTGGAATACGTACGGTAACAGCCATTGCAAAACTCCCTTCTGTGTAAGGTTAAATAAAACGCGACCAAAAATTTTAGGTCTTAATTGTGACAGTTTCTATATTTAAAAGTAACACTCAGATACGCTGCGTTTGGGTCCTATATTGCGTAGTGAATCCCACATTCTTTCTTATTGTCTTCGTCTGACGATGGCGCGTTTTGCCATCGCCACCGTCCTGCTCTTTTTGGTTCACCGGGCAGGATCGGCGTTGTGCAGATGACGCATCCGAGCGATTCATAGTATTGCCCGTACTTCTGGGGTTCCATCAGCGGATTCACAGGTATATCGTGCTTGTGAATGTACTCCCAAATCTGTGCCTCAGGCCAATCCGCTAGCGGATTGACTTTCAGTATAGGACGGCCATTGTGCTCGATGATTTCCGCTTTGGGTGTGCTTTGCCGATTACCGGATTGATCTCGCCGAAGTCCGGAAAACCAGACATCTAGTGTATCCAACAATCGCTGCATCGGCTGCACCTTCCTGATATTACAGCAATATTCCTGTTTCTGTTTACTGTCGAAGAACAGGAACTCCCCATGATTTGTGACCATTCGATTCACTGCTTCCAAGTCTGGAGTGATCCTCTCAATATGAATGTTGTAACGCGCTTCGACGTGTTCAAAGAATTCATAGGTTTCAGGGAACAGGCGCAGCGTGTCAATTGTACAGGCTCTAAATGGCAGTTGATTTTCGTAAGCCATGTGGAGCAGAATCATCCCAGATAGCTGTCCGCTCGTCACAATCGCAGCGCGTTCCTTAAAACGTTTAACGAGGTTGAATAGGATCTCCTGCGGCTCTTCGAGTAGACGAACTTCGTAGCAAAGCTCTTCATTTATCAGATCTTGATTTGTTAATTCACTCAAGGGGTACCCAATCCTTCCTGTATACATGGCACGTAACAAATGAGGGATAAGTGAATTGATGAGTCAGGAAATTTTTGGACTTTCAAACTGATTTCCCTATTTTACTCAAAACCGGCTTCCGCACCGATTTGTGATTCAAAATACTGGGCGAGGCTAAAATAACGGTCTCCTGTATCCGGCAAAATCGTGACGACAGTTTTATCCTTGCCAAGCCCTCGTGCCACCTCTAATGCGGCATGGACATTTGCTCCTGACGACATCCCAACGAGCAAACCCTCGGCTTTTGAAATTTGCCGCATCATCCGATAAGCCTCTCCATCAGAGACAGTAACTACCCGATCGATGATATTGACGTTCAACACCGCTGGAATTCTACCGGCTCCAATACCGTCAATACGGGTCGGTCCCGGCTGTCCGCCGGACAGAACTGGTGAGATGCTCGGCTCTACAGCAACCACCTGAGTTTTCGATCGATGGGTTTTGAGGACCTCTCCAACACCTGTTAGGGTTCCGCCCGTGCCCACGCCGGCGACAAAAAAATCAATCTCACGGTCAATATCGTCCAGAATCTCGCGTGCCGTCGTCTGTCGATGAATTTCAGGATTCACCGGGTTTTCAAACTGATTGGGCATAAAGTTATGTGGGTTCTGTGAGATGATCTCCTCGGCTTCCCAGATTGCCCCACCCATCCCAGCGTCTTCAGGTGTTAGTATAATTTTTGCCCCAAAAGAGGCAAGTAGTGTATATTTTTCCCGGCTGACGTTCTCCGGCATGGTCAAAGTAACGCGGTATCCTTTTGCAATGGCAACGATCGAAAGCCCGATTCCCGTATTGCCGGCAGTCGGTTCAACAATAGTGCATCCCGGCTTGAGCAATCCTCGTTCTTCAGCGTCGGCTATCATGGCATAGCCAATCCGATCTTTGATACTGCCGCCGGGGTTATACGATTCCAGTTTCGCTAAGATTGTTGCGTCGTCTGGACCGGGTAGGTAATTCAGATGAACTAGTGGGGTATTGCCGATGAGGCCAATGAGGTTTTCAGCAATCTTCATGTTTCTCTTCGCTCACAGTTCAAAAAAGAACAGGGCGGAAAATTCGCCTCCATAACTTAGGGATTGATAGTATTAGCCAATTTTAGACAACCTTATAACTGTAGCACAATTTATCTTGGTGCGTCAAGTTTATTTCATCTTCCATCTAGGATCGTTTAATTTTTCTATAGGTTGAAAACTCTCGGAACGAAGAGGGTATCCGAATCCCACCGCTTCACTTTAAATGGATACACGGAACGGTGCAACTGGAAAGTGGCAAACACTCTTTTCTCAATAATGGTAGTTATCGGTTGACCTGTTTGAGCCGCCCCCACATTGTAAATTTTTTACCTGCGGGAGAGACCGAAAAAGGTGAGTTCAGCCATGCAGGATGCGTGTCACTATGGGGATGATTGGTAAGGTTTAGCTGATTCTCCCCATCGGCGTCCATCACGTAGATTTCATTAGTGGCTCTACCATCTATAACGTGCCCATCCCTTTTAGACGTGAAGGCGATGCGTTTACCGTCGGGGGACCATGAGGGATACCTGTCCCAAACACGATTATTGGTGAGTCTTTGTTGATTCTGCCCATCGGCGTCCATCACGTAGATTTCAAAGTTTTCAAGGGCTCCCTTCCTATCAGACGCAAAGGCAATGCGTTTACCGTCCGGTGACCATACGGGATGCCAATCATTCTTTCGATTTTCAGTGAGTCTTTGTTGATTCTGCCCATCGGTATCCATCACGTAGATTTCATAAGTGATTGCAAACTTGTTTTCAAAGTGACCTTCCCTACGGGCACTGAAGGCAATGCGTTCACCGTCGGGGGACCATGAGGGATACCTGTCATCCTTGCGATTTTCAATAAGTTTTTGAAGATTCCTTCCATCGGTATCCATCACGTAGATGTCAAAGTATAGAGGGGCCTTCTCTCTATCAGACGCGAAGGCAATTCGTTTACCGTCAGGTGACCATGAGGGTGACAGGTCATAATGGAGACTGTTAGTGAGGTTTTGAGGATTTCCCCCATCGGCATCCATCACATAGATTTCGTAAGTGGCTCTACCATCTATAACGTGCCCATCCCTATCAGACATGAAGGCAATGTGTTTACCGTCGGGTGACCATGAGGGCTGTCTGTCATCATTGGGATTGTTAGTGAGGTTTTGAGGATTCGCCCCATCGGCGTTCATCACGTAAATCTCCCAGTTCCCATCCCTGTTAGACGAGAAGACAATCTGTGCCTGTGCCTCAACGCATACTATCAGCGGTGTCAGACCCAAGGCTACAACGCTAGCTAAAATCAAATGCGCGAGATTGCATCTCCATTGCATCTGTCTTTCCTCCTCTTGGTTTCTATTGCACGATTTCTTAACATGAGCCATTCCTCATTATAACGCAAGTTGCTAGTTGATAAACCAAGTAGGGGCGTCCCCTCCGAATTGCGACTCGCTTGACAACGGCTATCTAGCAACTTGGGTAAAAACAGGAAAAATAGGCTGCTCTGGGCTTTTTTAGCGAAAAAGGTAACAAAGGTAACACGAAAAAGGGAAAAGTTACACAGGTTACGGCATACGGAAGTCCGCTGAATTCCCGATAAATCGAGACCAGGGGGACAGGCGGTATTTCGATACGCTCAACTACAGGTTGTCTAGCAACTTGCGTTATTATATAAACGCAAGTTGCTAGTTGAATATCCATGGAATTTCCGTTAGAGTATTTGTTAGGCAAAACAAAACTCTTAACACAGGAGAATTCCATGGACTTGACCATCGTAGCATTTTATACACTTTGTGACGATCACTTAATTCAACACGGATACCAAGATGACCCCCGAACCCAAATGTCTGCCGCTGAAGTGATGACCACCGCCTTAGTCGCAGCAGAACTGTTCGGTGGTAATCAACAGCGGGCACGCAGGCTACTCAAAGAACAGGGATATATTCCCAATATGCTCAGTAAGGCACGATTCAACCGAAGACTCCACCAAATTGCACCGATGTTTCAAAGCCTTTTTGAATCACTTGCCACCGACTGTAAAGCACAAAACCCCAACCAACTGTATGCCATTGACTCCTATCCCGTCCCGGCGTGTGACGTGATTCGTATCTCTGGTGCCAAACGTTATCAAGGTGAAGTGTGGCGAGGGGTGATAGCCAGTAAACGCAGATACTTCTATGGACTGAAGTTGCATCTGATGGTGACCGAGGCTGGCATACCGGTTGAGTTTTTCTTAACACCGGGGAGTTTTAGTGATGTGATGGGGTTGCGGTATTATCCGTTTGACCTGCCTCAAGGCGCGACGGTTTATGCGGATAAAGCCTACTGTAATTATGCAATTGAGGACGCTTTATCCGAAGCGGGCATCATGCTCAAACCGTTGCGCAAAAAGAACAGTAAGCGTCAATATGAACCATGGGAGGTTTACCTACACCACCATTATCGCAAGCGAGTGGAGGTGACAAACAGTTTAATTACCCAACGGCTACCCCGCTCTATTCATGCGGTCACTGCCGCTGGGTTTGAGATGAAAGTCGTTTTGTTTCTCATCGCTACTATGATTACACTCATCGTTACATAAACACTAGCAACTTGCGTTATATAACCATGTGAGCAATTTATGCAAGCACCTCCAGTGAGCTATCGGAATTCGGAGATCCCTCCTACAGGAGAATTATGGTAGATTTTAGAATTACTTAGACACTGCCAATCGGCGCAGTTGGAAACTGCGCCTACCAAACTGGCGACTGGACGGCGCAGTTGGAAACAGCGCCTACCAAACGGGGAACAAAAGTGTCTATCTATTTTTATAATTCACCATAAATGACCCTAATCTTCCATCGTCTCAAAGATCCGCTTCCGACGCTTTTCTTTCTTCTTTTGACTTTGCAGCGTAGGAGTCACGGATCCAACGTTCAAGCATAACATCTGGATTGTCCACCACCGCTTTAGTGAAGGTGAACACAGACTGTCCAGTATTCTGCCTGATAAGGTTTAGACCGTGTTGGTAACTCTGCAATAGCTCCTCACAAATTTCCTTTGGTGCTCGACCTTGGTCAATCGCCTGTTGGCATAAGAGCACTGTCGCCTCATCATCAAACTGGATTTGCATCTGATGCTCGCTTTGAAAATCCTCTTCGTACCGGCGAACCCGCTCACGCATCACAATTTGGCGATTGTAGTCGGCATCTTCTAGAATCCGTTGCAGCTCGTCTGCCGGATCCCCAACAACCGTTTCTGTTACAACAAACTCTTGGATACTAGAGGACGGTAGCTCAAACTTATATTCGCGCAGCGTTTTTTCACAGACCGTCATCAACGCACGCGCGCCTGTTTCTTGGACGTATGCCTGCTCGGCAATTTGATGGAGGCCAGCATCCGAGAACAGTACCTCAATCCCATACGCCCCGAACGCCCGTTCATACTGACGCACGATTGACCCTTCGGAATGTTTCAGAATATGGTAGAGATCAGCCGCGGAAAGGTTTTGGCATACGACATGGACAGGTAGTCGACCGATTAATTCGGGTTCAAATCCGAACTCGATGAAATCTTGCGGCGTAACAAACTGAAATGGATCTTCCAAATCCGTTTGACTTTTCACCGTTGCGTTAAAGCCAATATTGCTTTGATTCGTGCGTTTGTTGACGATCTCTTTCAAACCGTTGAATGCTCCGCTAATAATGAACAGGATATGGCGCGTGTTGATGATGCGCTTTTCAACCTTGCCTTTCTGCTGGAACTCCATCATGGCTTGCATTTGAGACGCTGCATCATAGCCGGCGCGGAGATCAACCTCTGTTTCCTCCATCAGTTTGAGGAGACCGATCTGCACACCTCGTCCGCTGACATCACGTCCGATGATGTTCGGTGGCGTCGCAATTTTATCCACTTCATCAAGGTAAATAATACCGTATTGTGCCAATTCAATATCGTCGTCTGCCTGTGTTACTAGGTCCCGAATCATGTCATCGACATTTGCACCAACGTAGCCGGTTTCACTGAACCGGGTCGCATCCGCTTTAACGAACGGCACGCCAATCAACTTGGCGATATGGCGAATCAGGTAAGTCTTACCAACGCCTGTCGGTCCGAGCATGACGACATTCTGTTTAGAGTAATCGGTATCAGCAACTTTTGGATTTTCATGTACCTCGCGCACATGATTGTAGTGATCACACACAGCGATTGCTAACGCTTTCTTCGCATCATCCTGCTTGATGACATAGCGGTCGAGATATTGCTTAACCTCCTTCGGTTTGAGGTCAAATTTCAGATCGAAAGCCTTTTCTTCAGGGACGGAGGTGCTTGTATCGTTAGTTGTAGTTGTATCTGGCCTTGCCTGTGACATTGTAAAGTTGACAGTACCGCCGTACTTCCGTTTAACGAAATCCTCAAACTCTTTCTGAATTTCCTCAATGGTTGGTATTTTTTTATTCAACCTTTGGTGGGACATATTTCACCTCTGAATTTAATTTTACGATGTTCCTATGACACGCAACCAACTTGTCAATTTCATTGAACGTTGACGTAAAGAAATGGCGGCATCGTCAAAGCAACCACATCATCTTCGCCGGAAATCTCCTTCGCTACACCCAGTGCGTCGTCTAAATTTCTTGCCCAATCTACGCCTAACCTCTTGGCAACACGGTCATCTTTGGGACCAACCAAAATGACTTTGGACAGATATTTCAGCGCATAGGTCGCCCAATACCAGACCGTGAAGGGGTGAAATCCGTGATACGCGAACTTGTTGCGATAGCAATCTATCAAATAAGGGTCATGGGCGTATTGCTCTTGAAATTGATTTTGCATTTCAAAAGGTTCGGTGGTCTCAGTGAGGACTTCGTCGAAGAATTTTTTGTAGGCGACGTGGTATTCTTCGTGGAAGACTTCAAAGGTTGGATTCAAGATAATCACGACACCACCCTCTTTAATCAGCGGTCTGTTATAAAACCAGTTGAAAACGTACCCCAATATGTCGCTGACAACCAAAACGGGATTAATTCGGGCACCAATAGCATACGGGCTCATATCGGGCAATCCAAAAACCAAAGTGCTGAACTGTTTCGGAACGTCGATCATCAACTGATTTTGCATCGCTTCAAGGGTTTTGGAATGAACATCATCAATGGTGCCGGCGTTAATCTCAATCGGCTCATAATCGGTTCGGATGCCTTTGAAGATTTTGTACCGTAAAGCCTCCGGCAGCAGGGATAGTGCAGGTGGCGTCAATGTTTTTAACATTTTTTCAAAACCGTTGCATTGCGTGTTCGGCTTACCCAACTGGCGAAAACCTGTGGGATAGATTTGGTTGTTCATGGCAGCTTCTATAACCATGATTTTACTATGATTCTGAATAACTCGGCTCATCCGCTCGATACAATCGTGCATGTTTGACCCCCCAGGTTGCATAACATGTGGACTCTCCGCAGTCATGTGTGGGGAGTGGTGTGGGGCGATTGAGTTATACGTCCCCATTCCGACAGCGACCGACTTGTGACCACCGTTAAGGGGGATTTGGACAGTGTCAAGATAGATTACTAGATCACTTTCCACAACAGCCCGTTCAACCTCAACGGTTTCGTCTTTGTCCGTCTTGCCTAAATCAACGATATTATCACGATCTTCTGCATCAAAGTTTCTCAACTGATATGGATAGAACTCGTTCATAATTTTGCGACCTAACATGTATGCCAACTCGTGCGTCTTCATTTTGCGATGAAGTCCGCCGGCACAAATTAGCTGTATATTGTTCTTCTCAACTCCGTAGGAGTAGAGCATAGGCAGCAATGTTTCGAGCATAATCTGGCGCATATCAGGCTTTTTCGTCATTGGAAAGGGCTGACAGTTATTGTCGAAAGCAATCAGGACCTTACTGTTTCCGTTGACCTGTTCCTTCAGGGGAGGCATCCCCAGCGGATTTTCTACAGCTTTTTTGAGGTGTTCTGGAATTTCGGAGCGGCTGACCCCCGGTTTTGCCGGTTGTGGATAGTAGATTTCCGAATTATCAGGCAATTTTGCATTAATCAGATGGTTACCAGAGTAGGTCAAATATTTCACGGTTAATTTTCCTTTGTATGATGCGATTGGCTAATCGTTGACAGAGGTATATTTTTAATCAGTTTGGGGTTGACATTAACGAAATTATATAGTATTATATCGCATGCAATAGAATTATATCTGTTATACGACATAATTCTAAATATCTGAAAGAGATATAAAGAAAATGTCCAAGTATGCTGAAAATACGATGTTGATTATGCGCGTGATGCGACATGCGCAAGCTGCAGTGAAATCACGTTTTGTGCAGCAGGTTGTACCGCAGAAACTCACGATCGTCCAGTTTAATGCTTTACTGCATCTCCATTGGTATGGCGGTGAATCCGGTATGACCATCGGTGAACTCGGAGAACATCTCGGACTCGCTCACAGCACCGTCTCGGGCCTTGTAGACCGACTTGAGCGCGATGGGTGGACTGTTCGTCGCAAATGCGATACGGATCGTCGGCAGAATCGTATACAACTGACAGAAAAATCGCAGCAGCTTTTTCAGGATAGAGCAGAGAGCGCGACCGATTTCTGGCATCAGACAATTGGACAGTTGACATCTGAAGAACAGGACGAGCTAATCAAAAGTTTGACACGCTTGAAACAGGTGATGGACAAACCTGTTTGGCCAAGTTATGATCAACTTCACCCCCGTGATCCGGGGCATGTAAAAAAACGTCTGGAAGCTGAGTTGGACGAATTGGCACATGCAAAGTTGACTTCAATTGGTACGCGGTTTACTTTGGCACAGATGGCAGAGCAGCAAAATCAACATGAACTTGCGGCTTACCTAAAACAGGTCGCGTCGGAAGAGATTCGCCACGCCAATAAAATCTTTGAATTGCTTGGACACCAACAGGGGCTCAAAGCAGCGTTGTCTGATCTGATTCGCCAAGATCGAGTCGTGCTTGAAGAAATACTAGATCTTGTGGATACTGCACAAACTGCGAATCACAAAAAAAGTTTAGGACTGTTACAGCGAATAGTTCAAGATAATAAGAGATATAAACGTTGGTTTTCTAATATGTTCAAACAGATAGATTAATCCGGTATTTTACTGTCCTTTTAGTCTATTATGGTGGACCTTACAATTGATGAGACACTCCAAAACGGTGCGGTTGAAAACCGCACCTACCGGGGACGAAAGTGTCTATTTATTTTTAGAATTCACCATAGTTGTCAAAACTTAGTCATCAATCAGTCTTTTAGGATTGATGACTAAATACGCCGAATTTGTCATAACCCGCGAAGGAGAATGTCTCTGTTGCGGCATTTTTTGTGGAAAGCAAAATGCACGAAGAAGATTACGAAAAAATATTACCACGGTATGCACAAGCATTTCCTGATGACGCAAAGCTGATTGAGCAGTTTCAAGAGGGAGATAAATCGGTTTTCGATACGTTGGTGGTACGCTACCATGACCGTACCTACCGACTCGCGCAACGTTTTGTCCCGAATTCCGAAGATGCCCTTGATATTACTCAGGATGCCTTCATCAGAGCCTATCAGGGACTCCCAGATTTCAAAAGAAAGTCTCAGTTTTATAGCTGGCTCTATCGCATTACTGTCAATCTTTGCATTGATTTCTTGCGTAAGAATGCTCGGCGCGAAACGGTGAACTATGCGCTGGAATCCGATGACCTCCCAATGATGAATATCGCCGATAGCAATCTGAAACCTCCAACGCAAGCAGTTGAAGACAAAGAGCTATTGGTCTATCTCCGGCGTGCAATTATGCAATTGGCTCCCAAACAGCGCGAAATTTTCATCCTTCGCCACTGGGAGGGCCTCTCGCTCAAAGAAATTGCTAATACATTGGGACGTTCAAGCGGTACTGTGAAAGCACATCTCTTCCATGCACACCGGAACTTGAGAAAGCTGCTTCGCCACTATCTTCAGGCGTAATTCATCCACACGGTAGGTGAGATATCAAATGCGATTGGTAAGAGTTACTCGCTACCCACCACGTGCTGAACACCAGTTGCTCTCTAACTTAATCCATGCCCTGTATTAGGCTCAAGCCCTTTTTTGGCGTGCATGATTGTCTTACCATCCTACCCCTAGAGTAATACACGTTACTCCATCAGATTTTCCATTCCGTCTTAACAGTTTCTACGCCCCCTTTGACGTATTCTCAACATATAATTCATAATGTTGCAAACAACCTTACTGTGTCGATTTATCGGCTGCTAATTAGGCGGTTTGAGGGTTGCTTAGTATGTATTGGAACCGGCATTTGCAGGAGTGATGCAAGCATATCAAAAAGCAGACCATGTGTCAAGTTGAAAAATCCGTTTTATCCTGCGCACCTATCGTAGAATTTTTCAGTTGACCGCATTTTCACAGTAATGTATCATATTTGAATCATTTCATGTTGTATATTTACAGGAGGCGCCAAAGATGGCAAAAGCTGATATTGGGCTCATTGGATTAGCCGTGATGGGCGAAAATCTTACTCTCAATATTGAGAGCCAAGGGTTTCGGATTGCGGTATTCAATCGTACGGTCTCAAAGGTGGATGATTTCATCGCAGGACAGGCAAAAGGGAAAAATATTGTTGGCACACACTCAATCGAAGAGTTCATTGGCTCACTGAGTGCACCGAGAAAAATGATCCTGATGGTGCAGGCGGGTGCTGCGGTTGACGCATGTATCAACGAATTAACACCACATCTCTCGGAAGGCGATCTAATCATTGATGGCGGAAACTCAAATTTCCAAGATACCATCCGCCGTAGCAAAGACCTCGCAGCGCAGGGGATACGGTTTATGGGAACCGGCATATCCGGAGGTGAGGAAGGGGCTCGATATGGACCTGCGATGATGCCCGGCGGCACTCCTGAATCCTATGCACTTGTCGAATCTATCTTCACAAAAATTGCAGCCCAAGTTGATGGTACTCCGTGTGTGTCTCACATCGGTCCCGATGGTGCCGGACACTATGTCAAAATGGTACATAACGGCATCGAATACGGCGACATGCAGATCATCTGTGAAGCGTACGCCCTGATGAAACAGGTCCTCGGTATGAGCTCTGAAGAAATGCACCAAACTTTCAAAGCATGGAATGAAGGGGAGTTGGATTCATACCTAATTGAAATTACGGCTGACATCTTTACGCAGACAGACAAATCGGGTGTACCCCTTGTGGAAGTTATCCTTGATGCTGCAGGACAAAAAGGCACAGGAAAATGGACAAGTATCTCTGCCTTAGATACCGGCATCGCTGCTCCGACCATTGCTGAAGCAGTCTTCGCACGGTGTATCTCAGCGGTGAAGGAGGAACGGGTCAAAGCCTCGAAAATTATCCGTGGTCCCAGTGGCAAATATGAAGGTGATAAATCAGAGTTGCTAGCGGCTATCCATGATGCCATGTATGCTTCCAAGATCTGCTCCTACGCCCAAGGGTTTGCGTTGATGCGCGAAGCGAGTAGCGAATATAATTGGGATCTCGATCTCGGCACAATCGCTCTTGGTTGGCGCGGTGGGTGCATTATTCGCGCCCGTTTTCTGCATCGAATCGCCGACGCCTATGAAAACGACCCTGATTTGCCAAATCTATTGCTTGATCCCTACTTCCTTGAGGTTATTGAAAGGACTCAGGACAGCTGGCGGCAGGTGGTTGCAACTGCTATGCAGCTCGGCATTCCGATACCGGCGTGTAGCTCGGCGTTGGCTTACTTCGATAGCTACCGCAGCGCTCGTGTGTCTGCCAACCTCATCCAAGCACAACGGGATTACTTTGGCGCACACACCTACAACCGGATCGATACCGATGGCAAGACAGTTGTGGGGACAGATGGAGAGCCGACCGTTTTCCATACGGAGTGGATGGTGGACGGGAGACCAGAAGTCGTTGTTGATTAGAATACGATTCATGGAATTATGAGCGCAATGAAGCAATAAACCTATGAACGCTTGAACTTATGCCTGTCCGATAGTCCGAATTGAAAGGAGAAAATTGAATGGATCAAGATGCAGCAGCAGCGTTAAAAAGCTTTCAACCGAAACATGACTATTTTGTCGGAATTGATTCGGACGGTTGTGCGTTCAATTCGATGGAAGTCAAGCACAACGACTGCTTCAGCGTCAACCTGATTAAGTATTTTGGGCTTCCCGCTGTTTCGCGGCAGGTCCATCAAGCGTGGGATTTTGTGAACCTTTATTCCACAACGCGCGGCTGCAATCGTTTCAAAGCGATTCTCCTTGTCTGTGACCTTCTCCGGGAGATGCCGAAAGTTCAAAAGGCTGGCGTTTCGGTCCCCAATTTTCCGTATCTTAGGGAATGGTCCGAAGCGGAAACCAAACTCGGTAATCCCACACTCAAGACAGTAATTGAAAACGCAACGGGTGCCCGGTGGGAGGAGTTGAGTCAGGTACTTGAGTGGAGCCTTGCCGTCAATGAAACCATTGCAGAGATTGTCCACAATTTGCCCCCGTTCCCCGGCGTTCGTGAGACGCTACAACGCCTACAGGGTTGCGCTGATGCGATTGTGGTGTCAGCGACTCCCAATGAGGCACTCAGACGGGAATGGGCAGAGCACAACATTGACCAATATGTCGCGGTGATTGCAGGGCAGGAGATGGGATCTAAAACGGAGCATCTCACATTGACGGCGAAAGGGAAGTATCCGTCTGACCACATCCTAATGATTGGCGACGCCCCCGGCGATTTGCAAGCTGCTCGGGACGTTGGTGCGCTGTTTTTCCCCGTCAATCCTGGATACGAGGAGGAATCGTGGGAACGTCTCGTGGATGTAGGAATGGATAAATTTTTCAACAACGAGTATGCCGGCGCGTATGAAACCGAGCTAGTTGAGGAGTTTGAAGCGTTGTTGCCCGAATCACCACCGTGGAAATGAAGCACGTATGATGTGTGACGCGAGGTAATTTCGGACAATCGGAATTTTTCCTTTTCTTCGTTTTTCTATTTCTTAATTTTTGAATGGAGGCGGTATATGAAAATTTTGGTACAAAGACCAAATTCAGATGAAGAATTAAATCAGATCATCCGGGATGCTGCGGGTGATGAAAACAGTGTTGTATTCGCAAACTCGGACGAAGAGTATGCCAGAGAAGCTGCGGACGCAGAAATCCTTTTCGGCGGCTGCAGTGAGGAACTGTTCAAACAGATGTCGAACCTGAAGTGGATTCAGTCCTCTAGCGCAGGGATGGACAGTACGCTGTATCCCGCTCTCATAAATAGCGATGTCATTTTGACGAATGCGGCGGGGTTGTATGGTTCTCACGTTGCGGACCAAGGTTTTGCGCTGCTGCTTGCTCTCGCAAGAGGCATTGACCAATTCACCCGTAATCAAGATCAGCGTAAATGGGGTGGTGGCAGGCCGATGATCGAGCTGGGCGGCTTCACGATTGGTATCGTTGGCATGGGCGGGATAGGTCAACATATGGCAAGACGCGCCAAAGGCTTTGAGATGTACGTTATCTCTGTCGATGCCTACCGCACGGATAAGCCGGATGTGGTTGACGAACTGATGCCGATTGATCAGCTTCCCGATCTCATGAGTCGCGCAGATGTGGTGATGATCGCATGTCCACTCACAGATGAGACACGCGGCTTAATTAACGCTGAAAATCTCGCAGTAATGAAGCCGAGCGCTTATTTCATCAATGTTGCTCGCGGTCCAATTGTTGACGAGCCTGCCCTCATTGAAGTTCTCAAGCAGGGAAAGATTGCTGCCGCAGGGTTGGATGTCACTGAAATCGAACCGCTTCCACAGGATAGCCCTTTGTGGGATATGGACAACGTGATCCTCACGCCGCACGCCGCTGGCGGGTCACAGCATCGCCCACGTCGTACTATCGAGTTTTTCTGCGATAATATCAGACGATATAAAGCGGGCGAACCACTGCAAAATGTGGTTAGGAAAACGCTTGGTTTTTAGTCAACCTTAAGGGACTGGGATAAACAGTCCCTTTTTTATTGACACAAAAATGTTACTTGCTTTTCACTAAATTCAATTGGTAGAGGTATGGCTTATGCCCCAAGCGAAAAATGAATATGATGACATCGCTGAAGCCTACAGGGATTCCAAACAGCTATCATTTCGGAAGTATCTTGAAGAATATTCCCTTTTTGAGATGTTGGGGGAGGTTCAGGGACAAAGGGTTCTAGATCTGGCTTGTGGTGAGGGATTTTACACTCGGAAGATTAAGCAGGCAGGAGCTGCTGAAGCTACAGGTGTCGATATTTCCGCTGAAATGATTCAATTGGCAGAAAAGGAAGAAACAACTTGCCCTTTAGGGTGTAAATACTTAAACCGAGATGTGGCAGAGCTTAAGGTAGCTGAATCGGTTGACGTCGTTGTAGCCATGTACCTTTTGAATTACGCTAAAACCAAAGAGGAACTCCTTCGCTTTTGCCAAGTCAGCTATAACGCACTACGCTCGGGTGGACGATTTCTTGGGGTCAATGACAACGTTTGGAATCCTCCTAAAGGCACTGTCTCTTTTGCCAAATATGGATTTGAAAAAAAGTGCACCAGTTCTCCCAAAGAAGGAGATGTAATCTTATATAAACTGGTCAATGAAGACGGGCAGCAGTTTGAGTTCAAAAATTTTTACCTCGCGCCAGAAACGTACCAATGGGCTTTTCAAGAGGCAGGGTTTGCCGATTTTAAATGGGTAGATCTCTATCTAGCACCCACTCAGCAGGGCAACTCATTTTGGGATGAGTTCCTGTCCAATCCTCCCTTAACCGGTTTTATGGCATCTAGACACTAAGTCGTCCCTCATGGTGAAGGACACAGCCCAATAGTCAGGATTTCTACGGATGAACCTTATGATAGGAAGTAAAAAAACTTTGAACCATAAAGGACGGTCCGGTGTGATATATCTTGATACTGGCGAATTGTAGGAAAAGGAGTTGTATGCCGTGGCGTTGACCTCAGCGCAATGTGAATTTTTCAAGCTGTTCGGGTATCTCTATCTTCCTAACCTACTGACAGAAGAGATTGATTGGATGGCTGAAGAGCATCAAGCAGTCTTTGAGAAGAAAGGAATGGTGCATGATGGGACAAAGCGCTCTCAGATCGTTCCCTTCATCGACCAAAGCGAGCGTCTTTGCACCCTTCTGGACCATCCGAAAGTGCTTGAGGTGATTGGGTCGCTGTTAGGCGAGGATTTCAATTATGTGGGCGGAGACGGGAATTACTATAGTGGGGATACCGGCTGGCATTCCGATGGAGCACATAGGGTTGGGCTTTACGCCAAGTTCCATCTCTACCTTGACCCACTCACACGCGATACGGGGTGTATTCGCGTGATACCGGGAAGCCACCTGTTTGGGGAATGGCGCAAGCGTATTGAACAGGTCCGCGGTTCAAACGAAGTGTTGGGAATCGATGGGATCGATGTTCCGTGCGTCGCCGTTGAAACCGAACCGGGTGATGTTGTGGTTTTCAACCACAATATCTATCATGCTTCCTTCGGTGGTGGGCGCAGTCGTCGGCACTTTGACCTTAACGTGGCGAGTCGAGCAAAAGCAGACGCCGAAATTGCTGAACTCGATAATTATCTCCAGCGAGATGGCAAGCCACGGTACTATCCAAGGTCACAGAGCGTCCACTCAGAGGTTATGCGCCAGACCGCTTCGCCTGAGCGAATGTGTCATCTGGAACAGGTTATCGAACGGGAAAGGTATCTCTCGAAAACGCAATAAGTTTACCGAGAAATAGGGAGACAATAGTGAAATTCATTTTAGTTTTGATAACATTAATATACCTTAGCTTTACTCTATGTTTGTCCGGTTGCGGTGGGGATGATGAGATTCAAGTTGAAAGCGCAGCAATAATTCCAGTCAACTTCTCAAACCTGAAAGAAGCAGGCGAATATACGGTACGAATTACAATTACCGGACCCAGTGTAGAAACAATCACAACAGAGCGCAATATGTCTATCCAGCCGACCAGCCAGCTAGTTGAGGAAATCACTCTTAGTGAAGTTCATTTCGGACCGAATCAGGTAGTGGTAGTTGAAGTATTACAGGGTGGAACGGTTTTATATCAAGGAGAAGGTAAGGCTGGTTTCACTCGTAACTCTTCAAACAGAACAGTAGAGATTATAGTCAATCCACCTGGACATGAACTTATCGCACTATTTGAGGTTGTTGCCGCCGAAGACGTAGGCGATCTTTTAGGCGGGCAGATAACCGTTGATGCCAGTCAATCCAGCGACACACATTACGGAATCTCCGAAGTAAAATGGGAGTGGGGAGACGGGCAGCAGACAAAATCTGGCGAGGAACTCACGGCATCACACACCTACGAGCGGGTTGGAGAGTATACAATTACCCTAACAGTAGGCAATGGTGCTCCGAGCCCTATCACAGCGACAGCAGAAAAAGTGATAAGTGTCACCGCCGAGCCAGAGATCATATCCAAAAGCGATGGCACAACAATGCTGCTGATTCCTACCGCCACGTTTGAGATGGGGGATTCCTTTGGGGAAGGTTTACCTCACGAGCTACCGGTTCACACGGTTACTGTTGATGCTTTTTATATGGATGCGACTGAAGTAACTAATGCTGCATACAAACAGTTCCTCGACGCTACTGGACACAAGGTGCCAGAGTCTTGGGCTGATCCTGCCTTCAATGCACCTGACCAACCCGTTGTGGGTGTATCGTGGTTTGACGCTGCTGCCTATGCCCAATGGGCGGGCAAACGACTTCCGACTGAGGCAGAGTGGGAGCACGCCGCTCGCGGTGGACGTAGCGGAGCGCGTTACCCTTGGGGCGATACAATCACCCACGATGATGCCAACTATAAGGGCAAAGGTGGTAAAGATATATGGGACGGTCCTGCTCCCGTTGGAAACTTTCCCTCCAACGACTACGGCTTGTATGATATGGGGGGAAATGTGTGGGAATGGTGCGCTGATGAATACGATGCTAAGTTTTATTCTGTGAGTGAGGAGAACAATCCGGTAGCTGGTAAACCGATTACATTTATGAACGACGATTTCGCAAAGGTTAACACCCGCCGCGTAAAGCGCGGTGGCTCGTGGACTAGCGCAGATAACAAAATACGAGTCGCGGGTCGCAACTTTTTCGATCCCCCAACTACGAGCGGAACTACGGGCTTTCGCTGTGCGAAGACACCGGGACCGTAATTTTTGGGCTATCATTGCTACGGGATACTCTCCCTGAGTAGTCGAAAGGACAGCGATAACAGTACGATGCGTTTCCACGACATCTGTCTATATATGAGCGTCTTAAACTATGGGAAGAAACAACTATGGGCAATCGCTTAAAAGATAAGGTGGCAATTGTGACCGGCGCGGGTTCTGTCGGACCAGGCTGGGGGAACGGCAAGGCGACCGCTGTGCTCTTCGCACGCGAGGGGGCGCAGGTCTTCGCTATCGACATTAACCTCGCCGCCGCCGAAGAGACAAAGGCAATTATCGACCAAGAGGGAGGCGATTGTACCGCCCATCAGACAGATGTTTCCAAGTCGGAGGCGGTTCAGGCAATGGTGGAACGCTGCCTTGAAACCTACGGTCGCATCAACATTCTTCACAATAACGTCGGTATTCTCGAAATTGGCGGTCCGGTCGAAGCGAGCGAGGAAAGCTGGGATTTGGTCAACAACGTCAATCTCAAGAGCATTTTTTTGACCTGCAAATATGTACTTCCCCAGATGGAGCAGCAGGGAGGTGGCGCTATCGTAAACATCTCCTCCATCGCCGGAATCCGCTGGCTGGGGGTTCCTTACATTTCTTACAGCACGACCAAAGGGGCAATCAGGCAGTTCACCCAGAGCATCGCCCTCCAGTACGCAAAAAAAAACATCCGTGCCAACAGCATTCTGCCCGGTTTTATGAACACGCCAATGGTTGTTAAATCGCTTGCTGATAGCTATGCGGACGGGGATGTGGAGAAAATGATCGAGGTACGGAATGCCCTCTGCCCCACCGGGAAGATGGGCGACGCTTGGGATGTTGCGTACGCTGCGCTGTTTCTCGCCTCGGATGAAGCGAAATACATTACCGGGACAGAACTTGTCGTTGATGGCGGGGCGAGTTGTAAATGTGTCTGAGAGAGGGAGTGACATGGCAAAATATCGTGCTGGAGTCATCGGGTTGGGCTGGATGGGAATGCTCTCCGATCTCGCTGGACGGATTTGGGATCCGTATAGCGTTGATGATGTAGATCGCCCCACGCCCGAACTTGATATCCATCGCAAATTTCACCTCCATGAGTATCACAGCACAGGAAATGTGCCTCATAGCTGGGCAGAAGTGATGTGGGACCGGCCGGAGATTGACTTAGTCGCCGGCGCAGATCGCGATCGGAAGCGGCTGAAAGCATTCGGCGAACGCTACGGCGAGGTGGCACTTTACACCGACGCAGCTGAGATGCTGCACACGGAGGCACTCGATCTTGTCGCTATTGCTACTAACACCAAAGGTCGCGCTGACTTAACCTGCTTAGCAGTCGCGTGCGGTGTGAAGGGCATTGCGACGGAAAAACCGATGGCGCATACACTCGAGGAAGCCGACCGGATGGTCAAGACATGCGCCGATGCCGGTGTGCCACTCTGCTGCGGCGCTATCCCGGTGAATCATCCCTCTTACGCCAAAGCAAAGGAATTAGCCAACAGTGATACTATCGGCGAAATTCTCTCCATTGAGACAGAGGCATCAACCTCACAGAAGCAATATTGGTCCTATTTTGTTGACAGCACACCTGTATGGGTTATTGGCGTTGGCGACCAACCCAGACGTGAATCGGGTAGCAATGAGTTCACCGGACAGGGAATGCTGGTTACGGAAGATGGCAAATCTATCCATTTCAGAAAGGGAGCGGGCGTGATCCGTCTGACCTGCAGCAATGGCGAGATACAATTTCATTCGGGACCTCCGGGCGGTTGGCGATTATGGCAGGACATGGATACCCCCGAAGGACAGCGGCGTGTAGAGATGCCGTGGCACCCTCCTCAATTTGTCGGTGGATATAACGCTGTCTACGGACTGGCGGACATCATCGACTGCATCGAAGGTAGACTTGATGAACCGAAGAACTCGGGCGGGAGAGTTGCTATGGCACTTGAAGTTGAACTCGGGCTAAAGCAGTCCTCCGCCCAAGGGGGTATGCGCGTCGACCTACCGCTCAAAGACCGTTCGTTGGGTCTTCATTACGATTGGTTCAGATAGGATTACTGTTCAAGCATTATCATTGGATTACACTGCTGTGATGTATTGAAATTTAATTTGACTGGAGCAAACCAACCCACTCACGCAGCACTGCATGAAAACAGTAGTAGAAGGAAGTGTACAAAAACGATGAAAACCTTATCTCAGACATGGGGCAATTTATTAATAGGTCTACTAATTCTCATTTGTGTGAATATCATTCTGTGGAACTTTAACACCAGCGTTGAAGGGCGCATTTGGTCAAGCACGAAGCATCTGGATCGACATATCGATGCCCGGTTGAGAGAAGAAGAGATTAAACCATCGAAACAATCTAGTGACGCTGAATTTTTGCGACGTGTGCATCTGGATTTGACCGGACAAATTCCCACCGTCGAAGCGGTTGTCGATTTCCTTAAAGATGGTTCTAAGGATAAGCGTGAAAAAAAGATTGATGAACTGATTGGCGGCGAACTTTATCTCGACTACTGGACGCGACTGTGGTCCAATTGGCTCATCGGTCGAGATGACAATAACAGGGAGCAACGCTTACGACTGGAGCGGTGGATACGCGCAAGCCTCGCCCAAAATATGCCTTACAACCAATTTGTCACAGCCCTGATCGCAGCAGAGGGCAGCGTGGAGGAAAATGGTGCGGCGAACTATCTACTACGCTACGATCTTTCACCGGTAGATCTTGCCGCTCACACCTCCCGGTTGTTTCTCGGATTGCCGATGCAGTGCGCCCAATGTCATGATCACAAAACTGAAGCGTGGTATCAGGAGGACTTCTACGGATTGGCTGCGTTTTTTGCCAACATTCGCATTGAAGAAACCGCCAAAATGGACGAGGACAGCGGAGAACGCGTCACAGAACGTATGTTGAAAAATGTCGCCAAAGGCTCGGTCTATATCCCAGGAACCCATGAACCCATTCCACCAAGTTTCCTCGACGGCAAACAGTCCACAACACCAGCAACCAAACAACGATACGCTTTGAGTGAGTGGATGACTGCTAAGGATAACCCATACTTCTGCCACGCCATTGTCAATCGGATCTGGGCGCACTTTATGGGGCGAGGATTTGTAGAGCCGTTAGACGGGTTTGGGGAAGAGTATCCACCGTCAAACCCTAAATTGCTTAACTGGCTAGCGAAAGATTTTATGATTCGCGGATACGATCTCCGATACTTGATGCGAACCATTCTTAACACCAAAGCCTACCAACGCACCTCTGAAACAAACAAAAGCAATCAATATGACGATCTCTATTATTCGCATGCCTACGTTAAACCGTTGACCGCGGAACAGTTTTTCTATTCGATGTTAGAATCAACCGGTTTTGAGCGACTTCAAAAACGGCGAGACCGTGGTCAATTGGAAAATATGAAACGTCGCTATTTGGAACGGTTTCTCTTCCTGATTGATAACGGCGAAATGGAGGAAGTTGAGGCTTTCAACGGTACGGTTCCGCAAGCCTTGATGATGATTAATGGATCACTGGTTAATGACAGCGGATCCCACAAAGAACGAGGTGGCCTTCTCCACTATATCCTCAAAACACATCGCACCAAGCGGGATAGACTCAATCAGATCTATCTTACGACCCTTTCGCGCTACCCCCGGACCTCAGAGAGGACCTATTTTGATCGATACCTGCGGTTAAGTTTGTATCGTAACGATGCGCTTGCGTATGAAGATCTCTACTGGGCATTACTCAACTCCGCTGAATTTGCGCTGAATCATTAGGTGTGTAAGATAACACATCGCTTGATCAATGAAATAGAGGTAAAAGGAGAATAATTTATCATGGAAACCAATCCAGAAACAACTGAACTGAAGAATATGATTCAGAACCTCAGCGATCTGGTGGTGCAGGTGTCCAAAGATGTGGGACAGATGCGTGGCGAGTTGAACCAGATTAACGAGCGTCTCGGTTCGTTAGAAGGACGGATGAGTGCGCTAGAAGGACGGATGAGCGAGATGGAAATACGAGTCGAACAACGCGTGAGTGCACTGGAAACACGACTCGACAGACGAATCACGGATGTTTTCAAGTGGATGGTCGGCATGACGGTGCCGGTCTGGATCACTATTTTCGCCCTCATTATCACTCAGTTTACCAAGGGATAGAAAGATGAAGACACCAGTTAGAATACCTGACAGTGAAATACTCGATTCCCGGCAGCAAGGTTTTTCAAGACGTGATTTTCTCAAAATTGGAGTGAGTGGATTTTTAGGACTTATTGCGATGCAGCATCTGCAAGCATCGGCATGGACACCGGTAGAGAGCATTGCAGCGCGTGCCAAACATTGCATCGTCCTATTCATGAATGGCGGCGCAAGTCAATTGGATACCTTTGACCCAAAACCGGATACGCTTAACGCCGGACCTTTCGCAGCGATTCCGACAAGCGCGGAAGGCATTCAGTTTTCCGAACATCTGCCTCAGCTCGCGGAACAGGCGCATCATCTGTCGATTATTCGGTCAATGGTCTCGCGCGAAGGAAATCACGAGCGGGCACGCTACCTGCTCCACACCGGCTACGCGCCAACTGGCTCCGTGAGACACCCGACCTTGGGTTCGATCGCTTCACACTATCTGAATGACGAAGATTTTGAACTGCCCAACTGTGTCAACATCAGTGCCCCCGCTTTTACGAGCGGTTTTCTCAGTGCCGAACACGATCCCTTTGTTGTCAGCGATCCGACGAAACCAATCGAGGATCTCAAATATCCACCGCAGATGGACGCACGTCGCTTTGAGCAGCGTCTCCGGATGTTAACAGATCTAGAAAAGGACTTCCTCAAGAAGCATGCGAATCGGAGTACAGAAGCGCATCAAGCTATCTACAAGAAAGCGGACAAACTGATTAATTCCCCGCACGCAAAGGCATTTGACCTCTCAAATGAGCCATTGGCTGTGAGAGAAGCCTACGGTATGAATCAATTCGGAGATGGCTGCTTGATGGCACGGCGGTTGGTTGAGACTGGTGTGAAATTTGTTGAAGTTTCGCTCGACGGTTGGGATACCCATGACAATAACTTTGAGCGGCACAAAAATCTGCTCGAAACGCTTGATCCTGCCTTCTCAATGCTTGTAAAGGATCTTGCAGATCGGGACCTGTTAGACGAAACCATCGTCCTGTGGCTCGGTGAGTTTGGGCGTACCCCCAAAATTAACGATAATGATGGGCGCGACCATTTCCCCAACGGTTGGTCGGTTGTCCTTGGGGGAGGCGGGATTCGCGGTGGACAGGTGATTGGTGCTACGAGTGAAGACGGGATGGCGGTTGTTGATAGACCCGTTTCTGTCCCCGATCTGTTTGCGTCGCTGTGTTTTTCGCTCGGCATTGATGACACTGATCAAAATCACTCCAGAGGTGGGCGCCCGATTCGAGTGGTGAACGACGGGAGCGTCATTAAGGAGTTGTTTGCTTAGATTTCCTTCATCCGAAAAATAAAGAAGTGCCCCGGTTTTCGTCGGAGCACTTCTTTGGGTTTACGGCATTTAGACAGGCTGCCGTGGATAGAACAAATGGCGATCTCGCACAAAAAACTGGTAATCCAACGACAAGCACCATAGGAAGAAAGTCACTTCTATCAATGTCGTCGCTTCTGTGCCGAACCATATCTCGGTCAATTCTCGGACACTAAATGGTCCCTTGCGTCCCATTTTCGTCACAAAAACAAACACTTCGGCGATTATCGTGTCATTCCTCAATTGTCTTCCTTTTGCAATACCAGATTGTTTCTTCAGTGTATAGGTATTGCCATTTGCAGGAAGCACTACTTTCACTTTCCGACATTTTGCGCGCACGGATTGAGCTAATTTCTCTCGTGCATCTGACTCGCCATGGACAAGAAATAGCTTATGCGGTTGCACCTTCTCGACCAACGCTGTCAATTGACTGCTGTCTGCGTGTGCCGAAAGCGAATAGGATTTCATCATACACTTCACTAACATGGATTTTTCATCGTCCAGCTTCAGCTCTCGCTGTGTAGACTCATCCGGTTTTGGCAAATCCTGTAGACGCTGTCCGGGAGTCCCTTCAGCCTGATAGCCTGTAATGGCAATCATGTTCTTAGGGTCCCCAGCTAGGTGCTTGGCATAGTTACTTGACCGACCACCGATTAACATCCCCGAAGATGCTATAATACAACATGGAGGCCCCGCCAAAATGTTATCGCGCTCGTCCTGTGATGAAACTTTTTGGATGGAATTGGAATAAAAGAGGTCCTCATCGTGTTCCGCTTTGCGTTGCAAGGGCAGCGAAAGTTCCCTGCTATAATCCGAATACACCTTATTGATAGCTCTCACGGTAGCACTCCAGTAAAGCGTGGAGTTATGACTTGACAAGTAGGGGATCCACTGACTATCTTTATGTATCCCAACAATAAAGGAGTCAGCATATGGATCCCCAACAGATATTCTGTCACAATCCCGCCTGCCCGGCAAGGGGAAAAGTGGGTCGGGGGAATATAGGTGTTCATAGTCGCAAGCACCAGCGTTACATCTGTCATGAGTGCAAGCGGACGTTTACTCAGAGCAAAGGCACTGTGTTCTACCGTCTTCGCTATTCGTGTGCCTTTGTCACGCAGGTCATCACGCTATTGGCTTATGGGTGTCCGCTTCAAGCGATTGTTGCCGCGTTTGGTGTAGATGAAAGAACCGTAGCGAGTTGGCAGCATCGCGCAGGTGAGCACTGCCGGCAGGTTCATCAGCATTTGGTGCAGCAACCGCGTGACTTGGGTCAGGTACAGGCTGATGAAATACGTGTCAAATACCAAGGTGGCATTGCTTGGGTGGCACTGGCGATTGCCGTCCCCACTCGCTTGTGGATCGCTGGTGTCGTCAGTGATTGCCGTGACGGTGCATTGATTCGGCATCTTGTCCAACAGGTGCGTCAATGTGCGTTGTATGGTCCGTTGTTGCTGTGTGTCGATGGCTTAGCTAGCTATGTTTCGGCTATTAAGCAGGTCTTTCGTAACCCCATCTTTACTGGCAAGCCCGGACGCCCTCGACTTCGCTTGTGGCACCATCTGTGCATGGTGCAGGTCATCAAGCAACGTGACTCAAAGCAACCCAGACGAGTCATCGGTGTTATCAGACGCATTGTCTGTGGCACAACAAAGCAGGTACAGACTTTGATAAGACAAACACAATTGACCAAAACTGCACATGTGAACTACATCGAAAGGCTTAATGGGACATTTCGCGCACGCCTTGCGGTTTTGGTGCGTCGGGGACGGGGATTGGCACGGCATCGCCAAACGATTGAACGAGCTATGTATCTGATGGGGTGTGTCTACAACTTTTGTACGCCGCATCAGAGCATCCGACTCGTGCGCTATCTGCCTAACAATCGGCGTCAGTCGGTAGAAAGAACACCGGCTATGGCTGCGGGGATGACTGAGCAGGTCTGGACGGTGGAACAGTTGCTCTGCTATCAAGTTCCCCCTCCGCCGTGGCAACCACCACGACGACCGGGAAGACCTACTACCAAAATCAAGGAACTTATTCAACGCTATTTGTTATGACCACACTTTACTGCGGGGCTACCGCTCTCACCATCCCATCAACATACACGGGAAATTCACGAATCTGTCCGCGTTCCATTGCCTCTTTGAGAATCAGGATAACCTCCTGAGAACGTCCGATCGCAAATACTGGAATCAGCACTTTGCCGCCAACTTGAATTACTCGCGCTACCTCTGATACAAGCCGCTTCTCTTCCTTTGCACGATCCTTATGCGGACGATCACCATAAGTTGACTCCATCACCATCACATCGGGTTGATATGGCAGATCTGACATTGACATGCCCGGAACCGTTTTCTGATCGTTGACCGACACATCGCCTGTTATCAAGATGCTTTCCCGCTTACCCTGAATATAGATCATTGCGGCACCCAGGATATGCCCAGCGGGAATCCATCTGGCTTTCACGCCGTCACAGATCTTTACAGGTGTATTCCACTGCACCGTCTCCATAAAATCTAAGTAGTCCAATGCTGTGTCAATCGCTTCAGGGGTAAACAAGGACTTCTTTTGTTCTTCAGGCTCCAGATGGTTCTTACTGTCCTCCAATAGTACCCGTGTAATGGGCTTAGTTACAGGGGTACAATATCCCTTCACACAAGCGGGCAAGCTGGATACCAAGCCCGGTAACGCACCTGTATGATCGGTATGTGCGTGTGTCAACAGGAACGCGTCAATTTTTCCTATCTTATCTAAGTCAGGTAATTGCTTATCCGGCTTGACATTCTGTCGGATGCCTGCATCCACTAGGATACGTTTCTCTTCAATTTCAATTAATGTACATGAAGCACCTACTTCGTTGGCACCGCCTAAAAAAGTAATTCGCATCTTAAATACTCCTTCTCAAGTGAGGATTTACAGTAAAAAATCTCTGTCAATTTCGTGAAGGCACGCTTCATAGCACACAGTGTGAGGCACATAAGTCCTCAAGTGCTCAGCGTCAATTAGATAAAACGAAATGTGGGTTGAGAGGTTGACCTGATAGAAATCTCTGACAGACCAACCCCTACCCGTCAACTACTTGCTTTTGCCTTTTGAAGGGGCGTTATTTCGACCACCACCGGAAGAGTTGCCGGTTTTGCTGGGCCAGCCGCCACCTTTTCCATGGCTTCCACCTTTACCGCCGCTTTGGTTGCTACCTTTACTGCCGCCGCGGCTTCCAGTTGATCTAGGAATTGTTTTACCTCCTTTCTTATGTATTCATCACCCCACAGGGACATATAAGTTCCCAATTGAGGCAACCGTGTTTCTACAGCTTTCAATAGCGCAAGAGACCTGCCATTGAATTTTTAGCGTGATTTATTCCTTACGCAAATCTGGAAGTTGGATCAAACTATCATTATCTCGGGTGCACTTTGAGTCCTGATTGATCCCTTCCGCAACCTCTTTTAGATATTCGACTTCGGGTTCTGCCATCCATTTACTTTTCATGAAAATGTTATTATCCTCGGTATCGAATGTATACTCCCACTCATCGCGTTTCTGATAAAGGTTTGTGCCTTTAAGCACGTTGAGAGGAAAGACATAGAGGCCGCTTGGATGTGCCTCCCTAGCTCTGTCATAATTCCACAGAAAGTCATCAAATGACTGAAACGGCAACCCAAAAATGAGATGCAGATCAAATGGAACATCGAATCGATGTAGCAATTCAATTGCCTTATTGATTTTCGGATAATTGTTTCCGCGTTCTATAGCGTTAGACTCCTCTTCCCGAAAAGTTTGCACACCAAATTCAAGCCAAATATCATGATCTCTACAAAATTCCAAAAATTGCTTACCATCCTTACGGCAGAGCAACTCAAGTCTGCACTGAAAGTAGAAGCGAGTCTGCAGCTCTAAGACATCTATTTTCCTGCAAATTTCTAAGTAATGATTAGGTCTAAGATTGAATATTGGATCGAGTACGTTAATCTCTTGAACTTCCTTCTCTTTGAAATACTCAAGTTCTCGAAAGAGGCGTCCCTGATTAATTTCTACCGTCTTATGCCCTGCCAAATGATACTGACAGAAAGAGCATCGGTATGGGCACCTCCGCAACGTTTCCCAACGAACAAATTCTTGGTTTTGTCCGACTGGAAGGATATGACTTAAGTAGGGAGACTCTAGCTGATCCAAATTATCAACGGTAAAAATGTGGTTACACTCGCCATTTCTGAGAGTTTCCGGGGTGTAAATCGCGTACCTATCCAAAAAAGCCTCATTAGGTGTTTCATAACGAGATAGGGTGTTAATCAATTCGGTGAAAGGCACCTCTCCTTCTCCCCTGATAAAATAATCCACGCCGGGATATTCTCTCACCAAATTATGATCGCCATAAGTGACTTGGGGCCCGCCCATAATAATTGTTACCTCCGGGTGGTGGACCTTAGTCCAACGAATGACATCTGGAGTGTATTTTTCATTCCAAATGTAAGCTCCAAGCGCGATAAATCTTGGCTGAGTCTCGTCTATGACACTCAGGACATCGTGAACATCAAAGTCTGGCGTATTCAAATTAAAGTTTTGAAATTTGGCCTTTATGGTTTGATTTTTCCTGAAATACGCTTCTATTGAGGCCATAGCAAGCGGTATTCTCAGGTCTTTAGGCCGGGACCAATCCAAAGAGATAAACAATAGATCAGGCTGATCGAGGGAATAAATCGAAAATCGGGAGGAATGTGCTTTCGCAGCACATTTGGTAGCAATTTGCATTTGAAATCCTTTCTTGACATTAAAGGGAATGTTCCTATCCCAGTTGACAGGTCGGACGCATCATAGTGCAATTCCAATAAGAATCAAGCGTGAGGCACTTAAGTCCTTACAATGCTCAATATTAACTAGATGAGACGAGAGGTTGATGGAGAGGTTGACCTGATGAACAAATATCGCAGATAAACCTCTACCCATCAATTACTTGCTTTTGCCTTTTGGAGGGGCATTATCTCGTGGACCAGTCTTGTTCCGATTTCCTTTTTTGTTGGGCCAACCAGGATTTCCACGGTTTTTGCTTTTAGCCCCACTACGGCTTCCAGTTGATTTAGACATTGTTTTACCTCCTTTCTTATGTATCCATCACCCCACAGGGACATATAAGTTCCCAATTGAAGCAATCATGAATCAATTGTTAAATGACGCAAGGCTTTTGCCGTTTGGCAAGATTATCCCGCCCGTCCCCAGTTGCGGCGGTCATCTTTCTCCTGTGTTCGGTGCAACTCTCTTCGGCGGGTACGCATCGCGCCTGGTTGATCAACCTCTATTCCAGGTGTTGTCGCTAGATGCGCTTGGCGAAGCCACCAAAACGCCTCGAACAATGGACGCCGCGGCGATGCACCCTCGTCTAGATTGGGCTTTTTTCGGTCTAGGTGCCGAATCTGTTTGTGTGCTCTTTTAGCTAACGCACAGACCTCCTCATTGGGATCATTTTCTGAAAGCCAGAAAAGTGTCCGATGCGCTCGGCCTCCGGGATTAACGCGCAATGCTGCCAACGCTTGAACGTAGCCTCGTCGCCATAGCGGACGCGGCTCTACAAAATCTTTATCGCTGAATTGTTTATCTCCGCTGGATGCTTTCTGTTTTCCTTTTGTTTTAAGGCGATCGAGACAAAATTTCGCAAACTCTTCCCGCAACCCCTGCAGGTGGGGATCCCTATCCAGTTCCACCCGAAGATTCTGGGGATACATTGTTATCGCAACCCACAGAGCTACGCGGGAATACGGTTGAGGTGGCTTCTCTTCCCTTCCAAGTTCATGCCAAGCTCGAAGGTCCGATGTGACAGCTCGCACGGTCATCCCTGTGAAAGCAAGCAATAAGGGCTTTAGACATTTCCACGGAGGAGCAAAGTTTAGCAAAATATAAAAAGCCTCTTGGTAAAAATCGGAGACTGTTCCCGTAGAATCTTCACCCTCAAAGACATCAGAGGTATCCCTTAATACAGAACGCAAGATTCCGATGTGCCTAGCAGCACTTTCGACAAGTCGATTTTTCAGTTCCGCAGAAAGTTCAGGTTCCAATCCACCCATACTCCAACCGTAAATTACATTGGCTAAGTGCCACCACGCCTTGAGTAAGGATGAGCGTTCCTGACTTGAATCAGGCTCTTTCGCAGTAAGAAGTTCCAAAAACGGAACTAACTCATGTGCAACAATCCGCCACCCGTCATTTAACGGATCCAAACCTAACGACCTAGAAATAACACTCATGGCGTGGTAGATGGCATTCCGTAATCCAAGGATCTTATCCCCTAAAACATCCTCTGGAAAGTCAGAAAAAGGTTGCAGTAAGGTATCCAAACGGATCGTATCACAGCGTTCTGCATTTGCCTCAAATCGCCGGATTAACCAGAATTCCAGTTGTTCAAGATCTGTAAAATCGTTGTAGCGCAGTCTGCGACGTTGAATTGGATTTAACAGGTCCAGATCAACTATTTTCAAAGGCTCTGGAAAGAGGAATAGTAGCAAATCATCAACGTAGAAAACCGCATTTTTTGAAAACTCATCTAGCTTGTCCCGATCCAAACTTTGGGCACAGAATTTTGCATATCTTTGGTATTCGCCAATCCATTTAGGATAATTTGAGGGATTGCTTGATTGATTAAGCTTCTCGTTGGGTAAAAACCACGTGTTGGACCCAGGGCCAAAGTCAAACATTAAACTGAAGAAAAGCACCAAAGCGGTTTGACGATCTTTCGCAATTTGAACCTTTTCCTTTATCATTCTCAGAGCTATTTCTAAACCGTCCTCAAAATGCTCTCTGAATACATGGGGCCCACTGCGATCGCCAAAAGTGTCCGGGCGTTTAAAAAACTCGACCAACCATTCTTGGTCATCATTTGAGAAACCAGCGTTTTGCAAATCCTGCTTTATAGATTCTTTTTCGGCAGAAGCATCATCTAAATCTGAAATAAGAGAGGGAGTCCTCTTTTCGGCTTTGCTCATGAAAGTGCCTCCTTTTTGGGGCAACAAAGCTATATCCTGTGGACAATCTGATAAAATTCAGATTGCGAACCCGTTGAATTCCCGATGGAAGAACACCGGGACCGGAAGAGATGGAAAAATCCATCAAAGCGACGAGGTTCATTTTTATTATACCCAATACATCATTCAGATGTCAAGTCAGTCTTTTATCTTTTTAAAACCCTACGCAACCGATGGCGGTCCCGTATAGCCGATACTCTCCCAGCCAGCCACATCGCCCCCCTTCAAGCGGTAGGGATGCGGATAGATCTTGAGAGAACGATCCTCCAACGGCACGGAAACCCGTCCATGTCCATGGTGGGCGGACTGTTTTAGGGCGATTGCGATTTCCAGTGCTTGGCGGTAGTCGTGTCCACTACACAGAGCATCTTCGCCGGTATCTACCACCCGCATGAGCCGTTTGTGGCTTGACGACTTCGCAAATTGTTCAAATATTCGATAAGGCGAAGATTGACTTTGATAACCCTCTGTCTCAATCCTCTGCTCAAGGCTGCTGGATTGATGGTTCACAATTACTCCCAAGGGGAGTTCACTTTTATGCGACGGATAATTTGTGGATGATTCACACCGACTTTTGGGGACCAGGTATCAGCTAAGTACGATTCTACACCGTCGCGGTACTCCTTGGGTACTGTTGCCCAAGTTACATAAAGATCCAGATGTTTATACTGTTGTATTTCCGGTTTCTTCTGGTGTTCGGCTAGGCGTTCCTTGATATCTCCCTGACCAACGTACACTGCCGCAGGATCTGTACCTCCGTGCCAAATTATATAAACACCATGCTTATTGTTAAAATGCTCGTGGTCCAAGTTTACAAAATTAAGCTTACACCATACATTACCCTGGCACCTCGTCCAGTTCAATTGCATTTTAGACCTCCAAAGTGTCGTGATAGCTCATGACCTATGGGGACTCTGGCTGTTCATTGTCTCCCCTTGAAAGTTCCTGTGGTTCGTCAGTACCTTGTAGAACTTGGTCAGGTTGCGATTCTTCTGGCCCTGCGAAGTAACTTGCTTGTACCTGCTCACAAGCTGCCTTAATGCGTTGGAACACATCTAGGGTGTCCTGATTAATCGCATATTCATTAACCAAATCACATACCTTTTTCTGCGAATCGATTGCTTCAAAAATCATCTGTCTGTTATGGTTATCAAGAATTTCAATCCTCGATTGTGTTGACAAACTCGTGATGAGTTGACCGAGTATCCAAAATGCCCCATCAATGGCTTTACCAACGCGTACTACTGCACTGCTTGGCACGCTCTGGAAGTAGTTCTCCTGCTCGATCGCGAGTAAAAAATAATCGTGCAATTTGAAACATTCTGATTGGAGATCGCTGATAGCTTCTCGGAAGTTCGAGATTAATATACTTTTGTCTTCAGTGAGTAAAGATGTTTGACCGGGTGCACTCTGATAAGCGGTCGCAAGCCTTGGCATAATTTTATCACGAAGAGTGAACCGAGAAGTATCGAATTTTGCAGCGATATCTTCAAGCCGTTTTTGAGCATCAGAAACAAAGAGATGCAAAACATGGTATGACAGACGCTGGGAAGTCACTTTAGCAATCATAATGCCTATCATTGCAAGTCCGATGAGGACTTCTATGCAGGCTAGAGCCCTTGAGGCCCCCATTGGATGCATGTGACCATACCCCAACGAGGAAATCGTGACGATACTAAAGTATATGCCTGTGGAAAATGTAACATCAGGAAGTAGTTCGAGGTTTTGCCCAATACCGTGCCCCATTGGAGTAAGCCAAGTATACACACCCCCAAAGAGCAGGACTACTAAGATAAATCCCACAATATACGAGAACGTGCTAACGTCTTCCACAAGAAAGATGAGCACCCTTTGACCGAGCCTTGAAACGGTCCGTGCGATTCTATGCAAAACGACCTCTCTTTACTTCTATACTCTACACGCCTTGGCAGTTTTGTCTCCGTTATTGAATTAACTGTCTTTTCAGCCAAAAAGAATATCAATTTAATAGTGTGATGTCAAACCTAATTTCTTCCTACGCAACCGATGGCGGTCCCGTATAGCCGATGCTCTGCCAACCTGCCACATCGCCGCCTTTTAGGCGGTAGGGATGCGGATAGATTTTGAGAGAACGATCTTCCAACGGCACGGAAATCCGCCCATGTCCATGGTGAGCGGACTGTTTTAGGGCGATGGCAATTTCCAGTGCTTGACGGTAGTCGTGTCCACTGCACAGTGCATCTTCGCCGGTATCCACTGCCCGCATGAGCCGTTCAATGGCTGATGTAAATCCGTCTTTTCGGGGACTATTCAGAAATTCTGGCTGAACCGGCGTTGAAGCAGCCCCCTGTCCTTGGATAAGGACCGGCTTGGGAGAGCTCGTCCATACCCGCCCATTTTCTCCGGTAACCGAAGCGGGGCAGAACCCTTTCTGCTCTGGTTGTGGCTTGACGATTTCGCAGACAATTCCGCCGGATAATCCCAAGCGACCATAAGCCGGAGAATCCGTCTCCACCGCTGCGAATTCGACCGGAGGCATCCAGCCGGCTTGCGGCGGTAACGTCCAACCCTCTGCCCATTCTACCTCCATACCGGTGAGCAGGCGCATGATGGTCAGCTGAACGCAGCCACCACCCGATACCTCTGTAGGCAGCCCGCCGGGTATCGCGGCACCTGTCAACTGACCGATATTGCCCGCCCGGATCCAATCGGCGATTTCCAGCAGATAGGGTGCGTCCCAGTAACCCGTACCGCAGCCAAAAGCTGTTCCACGTTCCCGGCAGACACGCACCATCTCATCCGCCTGCGATAGTTCAACGGCTATCGGCTTTTCGCACGACACTGCCTTGACACCGGCTTCGGCGCAAGCGATGACTGTCTCAGGATTGTGACCGACGGGTAGAATAATTGAAACGATGTCGGGGACCTCTACCGCAAAGAGTTCGTCCACTGTATCAAAGACGGTCTCGACACCATAACGATCAGCAAAGGCACCGCGTCGATCTCGAGCGCGGTCTACCAGTGCGACAATTTCGCAGTCGGGATGGTTAGCGTAAGCGCGTAGATAGAAACGCCCCCAGGTTCCTGCGCCCCCGACGACTGCAACTCTGTATTTTTTGGTTGGCACGGTGGAATTCCTTTCGTATGTTAGCATATGTGCGAAAGTAAAAGCTGGAAATGAACGGGTGAGCCGCCTTCATCAAAATCGATCAGGCCACCAAACGTGCGGATAGTCGAGCGGAAAAAGGATTTCCAGAATAGGAATAATGCCCCCAGTTACTGAAACATCGGCTTCAATGGCGAGATCTTCGATGCTTCGTCTCCCCATCATCAGTTGGATCAGCTTGTCCTGCGGTATATCAAGGTGGAAAGCATTCGCCTTACTATTGGTGTATGCAACGCGCCCCCGATCAATTCCCAAACAGTCCTGTCCCAGATCTGTCGAAATTAGAATTTTTCCGCTCCACTGTGAGAGATGGGCAGAACGACGTAGCCGTTTTTCCAATTCACCGGTGATAGCTTTTAAGGCACTGGATTGGTTGATAATCCGCATCATGCCGCCGCGGTTCTTGGGGTTATCGGTACTTGTCCGGCAGCCGTAGCGTCGGCAGAAGATGGCAAATGGATGGTCAGCAGGCATTGAGCATTCAATTTGCTCTACCCCAATGCGTTTGGCACGATCTGCGAGAAAACGGACGATTGTCTCAAAAATCGCCCTACTTTGAAAGCCAATATCACAAAGAATACATTTTTCTTCTGTATCATCACAGACAAAATAACCGATTACCTCATCGGTTTCGTTCAGGATAACAAACGGGTCAGCGACAATCCCAAAGTTACTCCCCATTTTGAATTCTTTCCAACGGGTCTCGTCCCTCAAAGGTGTACCTGTGCGTTCGGCGTTGTTCGCTGCATAGAGAGCCAATATTTCCGGCACGTCTCCTGCTTCAAATTTTCGGATCTGATATGTGGAAGCGGCAGCTTGCACCTCCTCTGTATCAAGTTCTATCCATGTTTCCGGTAGCACTGTTGCATAGCCGAATTTAGGATAGAAGTCCGGGATACCGAACAGCATGGCGACATCAAATCCGTTCTCAGTCATGAACGCCGTGGAGTCCTCCATGACGCGCCGAGAATATCCTTTGTTGCGATGCTCCTCATTCGTGCCGACACCGGCAATGCCGCCCAGCTTGAGTCGCGCAGTCCCGAATCGCATCTGGTATTCATGGATCCAGAGGCGGCTTATATCCTGCTCATCTTCGGTCGAAAGCGAGATCTTCCAAACACCATCGGTGCGTAATGATCGGTCAATTTTCATTGAACCCTCTCAATGGTTATTCTTACGAAGGTTACGGCATACGGAGTATGCCTACTACTATATTATGTTTCACGCATCACGCCACTGCTCCAGCGGGTGTCGGCGGTCAGCGAGCGGCAATTCTACGCGGCGTCCGCCTTCTCGGTGGGACTGATAGATCGCCATCATCATCTCGAATGCCCAACGTCCCTCCTCACCACTACTCGGCGGCTGCGTATCCGTTTCGATGGCATGGATTAGCCGTCGATACATAGTGACCATTGGCTCCTCAAGACCGACATCTGACAAATCGACCTGTTGCCAATCTGAGAACTGTGCCGGTGCGCCTTCCATCGGACGCGGCAGATGCCACAGGTTGTCTGTCACATTTCCTGATGCACGCACCGCCAACTGCCCTTCCGTTCCGAGGACATCCACACCATAATTCTCGCTCATCGTCTTGGCATAGTTGATAAAGTGTGTCTCACCCCAGATACCGCCTTGGAATCCGTAGTGTGCAATCGCGCGTGTCCCCATCACCAATCCAGAGTCCCGATCTCGCGGAGACATCTCCTTCGCCTCCATAATGTCCGTCGGTCCGGCGGATTGGTTCTCGTTGTAAACCGTTCCCGAACACCACTCTGGAACTCCACCAAAGCAAAGCATCATGTCCGCGACATGCGTTCCCATCTCCATGAACTCATTACCACTTTTGCGTCCGGCTTTGTTTCTCCCTCGCACCAAGATAACATCGCCGATGACCCCCTCCTTTACTATCGCCTGCGCTTTACGGATGCCGGGGTTGACATGGTTCTGTTGATTGATAGCGAACTTCGCACCGGATCTTTCCGCAGCGGCGACCATATCATCCGCTTCGACGAGGTCAATGGCAATCGGTTTCTCGCACAAGACGGAGATTCCACGTTGTAGTGCCGCAACCGCCGGGGCATGGTGACCGCGCGTCTGCGTGGCGACAGTGACGAGGTCTAAATTGGCTTCGTCGTACATCTTATTAAAATCGAGGTAACGCGCGTCAACGCCATATTCGTCTCCTGATTTATTGACAGCATCAGGGAAAATATCGCAGAGCGCGACGAGCTCAAATTCGGGTAACTCATTGAGGACTTGAAGATGGTGGCGTCCCATGCCGCCGCATCCGACGAGTCCTGCACGATAGGTTTTGGACATGATTGTATCTCCTTGCGTGAAACGTAACGTAAAACGTGAAACGTAATGCGTGATGTAATTCTTGATAAGCCTATTACAGACTACAATCACTGAAGTTCGGATAATCTCAATGCGTCTTCTAGCATTGCTAATTCGGCGTCTTTTCCCTTTTTCTCACAGTAATGTCGGTACCTAGCGTTGCTGCTACGCATAGAAGGATGCACTAAGGCAACAACAGTTACGGGCTTGGAACCGTTGAAACGAACTTTCTTCACTACAGGTCCCACAGCCGAATCATCTAACCCCGTGAAAGTTTTACATTCTTTCCATTCAGCTAAGTCAGGCGATAATTGTGCGATGAAATTGATGGCGTACTTGCCCAATGCTAAGATGAGACGTGGTTTCTGCACGGCAATCTGCTTGTCAAGGAAGAATGCCTCACAACGTTCTACGAACTCTGGATCAGTCGCTCCCGGAGATGGACCAGTGTCCTTCCCGGAGCGTCTCAGACCCATGTAGGCATTTGTAAAAAAGCAATTCTTAGGTTTAATGCCAACACGATGCAAGAACTCAAGCAAATTACGCCATGTTGATGAAGAAGTCAGATTCCTATACGGATTATCCCGAACCCCTCTGTACCCATCTTTTAGACCGAAGTCATTCCCAAGTATCATTATCTTCTTTTTGGGCATGGCTGGAGGCTCCGAATTAACGAAGAAATCATAGAAGGCTTGGAGAGAACGGGGCAGCTTTTTTTGAGGTGGCGTGTTCCATAAACCGGAACCCCCCGGGAAAAACGCTGTTCCGAGAAGTATTTTTTTTACTGGAGCGACTTTCCCATATTGATCCGGCGCAACATTTTTTCGCGCTTTGAATAGGTATTCAATCGGGTGTTGTTCCTGCGCAGACATATCTGAAAATCTCCTTTGCTGGTAGTTCAGGAAGGGCAACCACGAGGGTTGCCCCTACACTCTGAAGCGTGGCACATACGCTTCAAGGAATGAAAAAAGCCGTTTTCCCATGTTGCCCGGAGGAAAACGGCTTTTTCGGCAAGTGTGGGCAAACGATTGTTTGTCCCTTCTAATTTGTTTAATCCGCAGCAGAGGAGTATACCTCTGAACCCGCCTCCTTGAATTCATCGCTCTTTTCTGCCATGCCCAGTCGGAGTGCTTCCTCCTCATTGACACCCTTTTCCCGCGCATACTGACGGACATCTTCCGTGATCTTCATCGAGCAGAAATGCGGACCGCACATCGAGCAGAAGTGCGCTTGTTTCGCACCCTCTTGCGGCAGGGTTTCGTCGTGGAATTCACGAGCGGTTTCCGGATCGAGGCTCAGATTGAACTGATCTTCCCAACGGAACTCAAAGCGTGCCTTTGAGACAACATTATCACGTTCTTGGGCACCGGGATGTCCCTTGGCGAGATCTGCAGCGTGCGCCGCGATCTTGTACGCGATGACACCATCTTTAACATCCTTTTTGTTCGGCAGTCCCAGATGCTCTTTTGGTGTAACGTAACAGAGCATCGCGCAACCGAACCAACCAATCATCGCCGCGCCGATTGCGCTGGTGATGTGGTCATAGCCGGGGGCTATATCGGTTGTCAATGGACCGAGGGTATAGAATGGCGCATCATAACAGTGCTTGAGCTCCAGATCCATATTCTCTTTGATCAGCTGCATCGGCACGTGTCCGGGACCTTCAATCATCACCTGACAGTCTGATTCCCAAGCGATCTTTGTGAGTTCGCCCAACGTTTCCAATTCGGCAATTTGGGCGGCATCGTTTGCGTCCGCAAGCGCACCCGGACGTAACCCGTCACCGAGCGAGAAGGAGACATCGTAGGTCTTCATGATGTCGCAGATCTCACGGAAATTGGTGTATAGGAAACTTTCTTGATGGTGCGATAGGCACCATTTCGCCATGATACTCCCGCCACGCGATACAATCCCGCAGGATCGGTTTGCCGTGAGCGGAATGTATGGCAGACGCACACCGGCGTGGATGGTAAAGTAGTCAACGCCTTGCTCGGCTTGCTCAATCAGGGTATCCCGATAAATATCCCATGTCAACTCTTCCGCCTTGCCGCTCACTTTTTCAAGGGCTTGGTAGATTGGAACTGTGCCGATCGGGACGGGAGAATTGCGAAGGATCCATTCGCGGGTCTCATGGATATTTTTGCCCGTTGATAAATCCATAACGGTATCGGCACCCCATTTCGTCGCCCATCGCATCTTTTCTACCTCTTCCTCAATGGAGGAGGCGACTGCGGAATTGCCGATATTCGCATTAATCTTCACCAAGAAGTTTCGACCAATAATCATCGGTTCGGTTTCAGGGTGATTGATATTCGCTGGGATGATTGCCCGTCCGCGTGCTACCTCGTCACGAACAAATTCAGGCGTAATGAAGTCGGGAATAAACGCACCAAACGATTCGCCGGGGTGTTGATGGTTTAACGCATTCCGGGGGGCAGATTCGCTCATGAGTGCCTCATACGCCTCAGCCCTTCCCAAATTCTCACGGATGGCGATAAACTCCATCTCAGGGGTAACAACCCCTCGTCTGGCATAGTGCATCTGAGTGACACAGCCACCCGCTTTTGCGCGAAGCGGTTTTTTTCCTAGGCCCGGAAAGTATTCCAAACGGCCTTTCTGTTTTTCACGCCGGCTGGCATACTGTTCGTGACCACGAGTCAAATAACCGTTATCCTGTGGTTGGACTTCACGTCCCACATATTCTTCGGTATCGCCGCGCTCCCGAATCCAATCCGCTCGTACAGGGGTTAGCCCCTGCTCGCTATCACATGATTGCGCATCGTCTCCCCACGGTCCGCTTGTGTCATAAACACGCAGCGGTTCATTAGTTTCCATTTCACCGTTAAATGCCTGTGTGGGATGAAGCGCAATTTCACGGAAAGGTACACGCATATCTTCGTTCTGGCTGCCAGAAACATAGACTCTTTTACTATTTGGGAAAAAATCATTTGATTTTTCAGTAGCCATTGTCTCAACCTCCTATGCATTAAGCAAACGTCGAAAAAAAAACCGCTTTCCTGCATAAGGAAAACGGCTCGACAATACAAGTCAGGAACAACGAACGCTGCTCTCTACTCTGCAACTCATATTTCCCTACGCTGGTATTATCCAGATCAGGTCCAAAGGGTATATTCTCAGTGCCCCGGGTCAAATCGGAGCGCACCCCAACAAAAATTATATTTATACAACTCTTAGATAGCGTTTATTCTTTCTTTGGAATTATTATAGAATTTCTAATTCAATGTCAATGTTACAACGATTGCACGGAAAAGTCAAGAGAAAAATTCAATACACCACCCTTCATCAACCGTCCTCACCTAAACGTAGGGTTTCCCAACCAGTTGGTTCATATTCTTTAACCATTTGGGCATGGAGTTCCTGATATTCCGAATCCGTCGCCATCTGAGCAATCTGCTTATCAATTTCTTCCTGCTCTAGGGATTCTAACGCAAGTTGCCACATGTCGCCCCGCTGAGGCTTTAGGGGTGGTTTCACCATGTTTGCTATACACATATCGCCCCGCTGGGGCTTTAGAGATTTGGGTTAGACAACTTCTGCTACACACATTGCGTTCCCCCTTGGTGAGATCAAGGCTCAAAGCAACTGGAGCGAAAGTAAAGCACTTCGGCTTTGATGGAAAACTGACTCATAGGCAAATATAGCATCCAGCCAATATAAACGCAAGTAATTTTTCCCTTGCGGACATCAGGAGTATTAGGCATACTGTCATTACTTCGGCAGCCAGAAACCGCCATCCACCCGTAAACAGGCACCGGTAATATAGTCCGCCGCGTCAGAGCAGAGAAACGCTGCTGCTTTTCCGATGTCCTCAATCGTTCCCAGTCTGCCCCACGGCAGTTTTGTGCCACCCTCTCTCAGTTCCTCCTCCGTCGCAAAGTTCCGCTCACCCGGTGTGTCGGTCCACCCCGGCTCAATGACGTTGACGTTGATACGATGCTCGGTCAGTTCTGTCGCCATTGTGTATCCCATGTGGTTGATGCCCGCCTTAGCGGTATTGTACGCAACAGAACGCGCAAAGGGAATAAACGCATGAACAGAGCTGATAATTAAGATCTTCCCACCTTCGCCGCGCTCTGCCATGTGGCGCGCGGCAACCTGACTGCAATGAAACACGCCCCACATGCAGACATCAATCGTCCGTTCCACATCGGCAACAGGAATTTCGAGAAACGGCTTGCGAATGCTCATCGCCGCATTATTTACAAGGATGTCTATTTTCCCGAACTGATCGATCCCCTGTTGCACCATTGCCTCGACAGCATCTCGATCCGCAATATCTGCTCCAACAGTGATGGCATTGCGCCCTAGTCCTCGGACAATTTCAGCGACTTCCGCCGCTTCATCGGGATGGGTTCGGTAGTTAATGACAATATCCGCACCACACGTCGCCATCTCAATCGCACATCCACGCCCAATCCCGCGCGAGGAGCCGGTGATCAAAGCGACCTTGCCATGTAAGTCAACCATATTTCACCCTTTCTAAACAAATCAGAAGAGAGGCATCCAAAAGGAACTATGCACCGCCTACAAAGGCATCAGAAACCGAGTTTTGCATGAGCCCCGTCGGCCGGATTGTTTAGCCCGACTACACTAATGTACCAATGAACCAATTTGTTATCACGTTTTACGTTTCAGGTTTCACGCCTACAATTTCCACTCATCACCAAGGATAACTTCCAGTTGGTCATGCGGCTTGAAGTAATCGGTCGGGTGATAGTCCTCACCCATGTATCCGAATAAGCGTTTACGGCGAGGTGTCATTCGCTCTAGCACATGCGGCGGAAGCGTTTCGTAGTCGTAGGGACGGCTCCACATCTGACCGTAACGGAAGGTGACACTTTTCCGAATCCGATCGGTTTTATTCGGTCCAACCGAGTGCCACTGTGCCCACGGAAAGATGACGGCATCACCCGGATCGGCAAGCACTTGGATCGCTCCCTCCGGGATAAACCCGGGTTCTGGGCGTTCAGGGAAAGGCTTTTGCTGACTGCCCGGCACTAGCATGAAGTTCGCGCTGTCTGGCTTTGATACATCGGTCAAGAAGAACTGAACCTTGAATTGCAGTGGGAGGCTTTGGGGATGTGGGTGAATCTGCTGCAGTGAGGGACCAGCATCCGTATGAAAACTCAGCAAAGGGTCATCGCTAGGGTGTCGAGTGTAGATCTGCGTTCCCATAATCTGGAGGTAGGGCCCCATCAATGCAAGAATTGTCCCGAAGATGTTGGGGTGATCCGTTAAGACATCCAGCGCATCTGTTCTTTCGATCGCCCGAATGATGGTGAAAGCACCTCGACCAAACTGGGGGGCATCTGGACCATCCGTTTCCCGGACGTATTCTTCAATAACCGGATCGACAGCCTCCAAAAGTGTGCAAACCTCCTCAGGGGAGAGCACCTGTTTCACAATAAGATAGCCCTGCTCATCCCAGTGTTTGCGTTGTTCCTCTGTCAAGTATCCGTTTACCATCGTGATTCCTCCTGTTGTTTGTAGTCAATGAACCTTGAGATCTGCGTCAGTCAAAAACATTATAGACGATTTTGTGAGCGAGATCCAGTGGAAAGTGATTTGGCAGAATGTCGGTACTATTTTTTAATTGACGCGGGTATATATATCTGTATAATGAATCCTATTCCGGCTTTTGGGCACAGGTTTGTACAATATAGAGAGATTTCAGTTGAGGAGATAGCGTATGAGCGACGTATTGTCGGTAGGAGTCATCGGTGCAGGCGGCATTGCCCGATCGCATATGAACGCAATAGAAGCAAACGACAACATAGAGCTAGTTGCGGTTATGGATGTAGACGCCGATCGAGTGGGTGCAGCCGCGGCGGACTTTGGTGCCAGCACCTATACAGACCTTGAGCCGCTTTTAGATGATGCACGAGTGGAGGCGGTGCACGTCTGCACACCTCATTCCTTACACGCTGATCAGGTAGTTGCAGCGGCAACGGCGGGAAAGCATGTATTGGTGGAAAAACCGATGGCGTTGACGCTTGCAGATTGCGATCGGATGATCGATGCCTGCGATCGAGCTGGGAAGATTCTGATGGTAGGTCAGGTGATGCGGTACTATCCCGTAAACCGTGCCATACGGAAAATGATTGCTGATGGAGAAATCGGGCAGGTGGGACACCTAATACGGCGGCGGTACAGCTATTTCAACCCAACACCAGCGGGGAGCGATTCTCGACATTGGTATCTCGATCTGGAGATAGGCGGGATTTGCGTCCTCTACTGTTTTGGACCGCACGAATACGACATCCTGCATTGGTATCTTAATTCACCTGTAACACAGGTTTACGCCCAAGGCTCAGAGAGCACCGATCTGTACCGAGGACAGAAGGACTCCTATACCGCTATGATGACACATGAAAATGGCGCGGTGAGCGTACTATCGCAAACGGTTGTTTCTCATACCAGTGCTCATGATCAGTATATTGTTGGAAGCACAGGCTCGATGATGTTGTCAGGTGATAAGTTGACCGTCAATGGAGAGGAAATGTCAGTGGAGGGCTCGAGCCGAGAAGGGATGCCCAACCAGATTCGAGAATTTGCGGACTGCTGTCTCGAAGGGCGTGAACCCGATGCAAGTGGGCACTCTGTGCGTCATTCGATGGCGGTGATTGAAGCAGCTAAAATAAGTGCTGAACGGAATGCGCCGGTTCAGATGTCTGAATTCGATAAAGATTGACAAGCCAACATCGCACTCCTCCTAAAGTGAATTTGAATGAGATGAAAGGAAATCCTGCATGAAACCACGTCAACGAAAGTACGGCACTGTAGTTGGACCTCACCCTAGGACTGCCAACGCTGGTATGAATATCCTTCAATCAGGGGGTAACGCGGTGGATGCTGCAATCGCGGCTGCTTTTACTGAAGGGGTCGTTGAACCGTGCCACAACGGCATAGCGGGGTATGGTGGCTGCATGGTCATCTATCTAGCCGATCAGCGAAAGGTTGTCGCCCTCGACTACAATACAGTGGCACCCGCTGCAGCGTCGGATCAGATGTTTACCATCGAAAAGACCGATACCCCAGCGGGCTATCGAGTGCCGGGGAGAGTTAATCTGCATGGACCTCTGGCAGTCGGTGTGCCCGGTGTGGTAGCAGGATTATGTTTGGCACTTGAGCAATTTGGATCTATGCCACTCGCCGAGATAATTCAACCGGCTATCAGATCTGCCCGCTATGGCTATGCTCCCAACACCGCCAATCGAGGTGCCATGGCTGGCAACGCGGAACGATGGCTGCAGGATTTTCCAGAGACCGCGCGCGTTTTCTTAAAGAACGGTCAGGCACCGAAGCCGGGTGAACGACTTACAAACCCCGATCTCGCCCGAACGCTAGAGGCTGTCGCCGAAGGTGGATCTCCTGCCTTCTATCAAGGCAATATCGCACCAAAGATCGCTGACTATATCCAAGAAAGCGGTGGGTGCTTGAGCGTTGAAGATCTGCAGCGTTATACACCACGAGTGCTTGAGCCGTATGAAATTAATTACCGAGGCTATCAGATCTATACAGCCCCACTCGGTGCAGGCGGATTGACCACCTTGCAGATGCTCCGGTTAATTGAGTCATACGATGTTGGAGGGACTTCCCTCGTCGAACGAACCCATCTCCTCGCCGAAGCGATGAAAATTGGTTGGCAAGAGCGGCTTAGTCGATTTGGGGATCCCGATTTTGTGGAGATTGATATTGCAGCGGAACTTTCAGATTCATTCGTCGCTAAATTCGCACCGGAGTTGAAAGCGGGTCTGGAGTCACCAAAGCCGGGAAGAATTGTGTATTATGAACCGCTCAATTGTACCAGCCACATTTCTACAGCGGATAGCAATGGAAACATGGTGAGTCTCACCCAAACGCATGGCGGCGGATTTGGCTCAATGTTTACCGTACCGGGGACGGGACTGTTGTTTGGGCACGGGGTGGGGCGTTTCGATCCACGACCGGGGTATGCTAACTCCATTGCCCCCGGCAAGCGACCGTTGCATAACATGGCACCGATGCTCGCGTTGCGGAATGACGCTCCTTTTGCCACTTACGGCATTCCCGGCGGTCGTACCATTCCGAACAATCAACTCAGTATTTCGGTGAACCTCATCGATCTGCAAATGACCGCTCAAGAAGCCCTAGATGCACCCCGCGTACACAACGAAGGGGCAGAACCGATTGGCGTTGAAGAGCGAGCCGGTGCGGATGTGCTTGACGGACTGCGAGGACAGGGGCATCAGGTTGAGCCACAGGGAGGTATCGGCGGGCCCGGTCACGCCATCGTGCTTTCGGATGATCCGGCAGTCCAATCCGGGGGCACCGACCCACGAGGCGAAGGTAGGGTCGCGTCCTTATAATAGCACTTAACCAATCAAAACGAAAAAGTATGAATACTTACGAAACCAATCTTTTTATCAATTCAGAAGCCCATCCTCCCCCGGAGTACGGTCCGGCACAGAAGGCATTACTGAATCGGGATGCCTTTGCCGATGTGGAAGCAGAGGTGACAAACCTACCCGGTTATCAACCGACGCCGTTAATCACGCTGAACGGTCTTGCTACGGCAAGCGGTGTCAGAGCCCTGTGGTGCAAGCACGAGGGGTATCGATTTGAGGTGGGAAGTTTCAAACCGACGGGGCCCGTCTACGCAATGCTGTCCGTGTTGAAAAGTGAGATCCAAAAAGCCACCGGCGTGGAAACCGTTACAACGCAGGAACTGATAGATCGGAAATACGAATCGGTGACGCAAGAGATTGTCGTCTCGGCGGCAACGTCGGGCAATCATGGACGAGCGTTGGCGTGGGGTGCCCGTATGTTCGGTTGTCGGTGTGCCATTTACATGAACGATGGCGTCAGCGCGGGTAGGGAGAAAGCTATTGTCGGCTACGGCGCAGAGGTGGTGCGGGTGCCGGGAAACTATGACCGAGCGGTGCAACGTTCCTTTGCTGATGCCGAGAGGTTAGGCTATTTTGTCGTCTCGGATGACAAATCTGCCGCGTATCCCCACATTGCCGGTGCGATTATGCAAGGCTACGCAATGGTCGCGGACGAAATCGTTCAACAGTTCAGGGGCACCCAGCCACCCACTCACGTCTTCGTCCCCGGCGGCGGTGGGCGATTTGCCGGTGCAACCTGCGGGCATTTGTGGGAACGATATGGCAGCAGCCATCCACGGATAGTTGTCGTTGAGCCAACCCCATCTGCCTGCCTGTACCAAAGCATGGTCGAAAATAGAGCGGCAACCGTCAGCGGTGATGGTCGATCGGTTATGGACGGATTGGTCGTTGAATCGGCGTCGTCCCAAGCGTGGGAGATTCTCAAGGGCGGTGCTTTCGCTTTTCTGACTATCCCTGACGAAGCGGCGGTTGATGCCATATGGCAAGCAGCAGCAGGTGTCAGTGGAGATCCTTCGGTGGTCATTGGTGAAACAGGGATTGCAGCATGGGCAGGATTTTTGGCAGCAACCCGTGACGAAAATTTACATCAGCAGCTTGGACTCGATTCTAATAGCCGGGTTGTCATCATTGCAACCGAGGGAGCAACCGATCCAGAGGTTTATCGGAATATTGTTGGTGCAAGCCCGGAAAGGATTTTGGCGGGCCCCAAACCTCAACCAACGGAATAGAAAGATTACAAATGGCAGATTGTGTTCTCCAAAATTTGATACCAGACATCGAGCACTTGGCAGAAACAAAGGTTGCAAAGTATAGACTTCCCGGTATAGCACTCGGCATTATCCGTGACCAAACTCTCGCTTGGTTCGGCGGATTCGGTGCAGCGGATCTTGATTCGGACAAAAAACCTACCGAAAACACAATTGCCCGTATCGCTTCAGTAACCAAAACGTTCACAACAACTGCGGTTATGCAGCTGCGAGACGAGGGGAGGCTCGCACTGGAAGACCCACTGACACAGCATATCCCCGAATTCGCGTCGGCTCGCGCTATCCGGGGCGATATTGAAGGCGTAACGCTCCGGCGATTGCTGACACACAGATCCGGATTGGTCACCGAGTCACCGACGTACGGCTGGAATGATCTTGACTTCCCAAGCCGTGAAGAAATGCTCGCCAAACTGCCGGAGACAGGGATTGTCATCCCGCAGGACTCCGCCTTCAAATACTCCAACCTTGCATTTGGATTACTCGGTGAGGTAGTGTACCGGATCACTGGCACGCCATATATCGAATATATCCACGCCAATATCATTGGGCCGCTTGGTTTAACGTCCACGGTCTTCGATCTCACAGACGAATTGCGTCCTCACTTCTTCGTCGGCTATAACCCAACGCCCTACCAAGACCGTCCTGAACGTGCCCCCTACGCCCATCTGAACGGCATTTCATCGGCGGGTCAACTACATTCTACTGTCAGCAACTTGGCAAGGTGGATATCGTTCCAATTCCAAACCGATGGTGGAGATCGCTGTGGGGGACAGGTGCTCAAGGGGCAAACACTCACGGAGATTCAACAGCCGCAATATGTTGAATCGGACTGGTCGTCGGGGCAATGCCTAGGCTGGCGAGCGACCCGCGTTGGGGACCATATCTATCACAATCACGGTGGTGGGATTCACGGCTTTGGAACACAGGTGTGGTTTAACGTTCCGAGTAAGACAGGCGTGGTCGTTCTCATCAACATGTGGCCCCCGCACGGCGGTCTTGAGATGGCGCAGGAGGTCCTTGAGATAGTGCTAAATGCTGACGAAGCAGTGCCGTCTGTACCAGCGCAGCCAGCACTTGAGCCAACACCAGAGGCATTGCAGCGTTTCATCGGTTATTATCGCGCTGAGCCGGGCATTGATGTGAACATCGAGATGCGTGATGGTAGCTTGCAGCTTGCGGCTCACGGTGGTGCTGCATATTCCCTACACGCGCCGGCAGTCCTTGAACCGACCGATAATGAGGCGGAATGGCTTGTTCGTGGAGGGCGCGCGGCTGGCGAAATCGCCGTCTTTGATTTTGACGATGATAATCAGGTGAGAAGCTACGAGTTGGGAGCTTTTGTATTCAAAAAACTGGTATGATGATGCGGTTGAGTATGCGGCTTATTTCTTGCGCCATACAGCTGTACTACTGCATTCTTGAAAATCTAAACACTCGCGCGTTAGGGCTATAGGCAAATGGAGACCATTCGTAATAAGCAGCATAGGAATAGTACGGATTTTTATTTTTGTGCCATGCTGTATCGGTACGCATCCCCTCAAAATACTCTATATCTAATTGCCCCTCCTTGACAACACCTGAGATTCTGATTGGACGATTTTCCTTCCGCGCAGACGCTGCCATTTGTAGCATTGATCGGATACGTGGCTGGTTCTCGAAATTAACTGTCTCCACGCAGCTAACACCATTGACAACAATCCTCCAGTGTCCTTCGTTGTAAGGCATTGGCGGCAAAAAATCGCCGTGCAGAGGAGTTTCGGGAACCCCAAGTATTGATATACGCTGTCCGTCGTGACCACTCAGTTGTGCCCCCAAGTTATCGGTGGAAATGGATTGATATGTCTTTCCACATCCTAGCCAAGTAACACAACCCCAGCATAAAAATAGAATAATCTTTACCGGTTTCACCCTTTCAGCCCTCCTCAATTGACACATGAATCTTTTGGGTAGGATAGTATACATTGCACTGCCGGTCAAGCTATAAATGCTTTCCTAACGACTGACTTGTTGACCAATCGCTGTTCAATCGGCTTGCCAGTAAAAGACCTCAGGCAAACCTTCTGGATAAGCGTTAGCGGGATCATAGGTATCGCCGGTCGCGCTTTCCATAATCGGTGCCATGTATTCTTCCCAACGTACGGAGTCATCGCTTTCTGCTAAGATACGAGCTGCTTCCGCGTAATCCTCCATCTCCATATACAGAAAAAGTTGCAGACCGAACATAAAGATACTCATTTTGTGAACACCTGCCCGCTGTAAATCTGCTAGCACCTCTTGCCAGACCCGCTGGTGTCGTCGGATATATTCCTCTTGCTGCCCCTCCTTCACCCGCATAACAAAAGCGACACGCTGCATTGGCCTCCCTCCTTTGAAAGCATTATTCTTTAGTGCCCGGTATCGGCATGGTACTGAGCAGCCCTCCATCAACATCTAGGGCAACACCTGTTAAAAACGATGATTCATCAGATAAAAAGAACAGAACTGCATTGACCACATCCGCTACAGTCGCATTGCGCTTGAGCGGAATACCTGCTGCAGTCTCCACGAGGATTTCATCGGTTTCTTGACCTGTTGCGCCAATTTTCCAGTCGAGCACCGTTTGCCCCATCCCGGTTGTCGAAACCCCTACCGGACAGACACAGTTGACAGTTACTTGGTAAGGCGCCAACTCAGCAGCGAGTGCCTTAGTCAAGCCGACGACGCCGAACTTGGCTGCGCAGTATGACAGGATCATCGGACACCCAATTTTTGCAGCATCGGAACCGATGTTGACGATACGCCCACGCCGTCCACTTTCGCATAGCAATGGCGCAGCTGCTTGGCTGCACAAAAAGGGCCCTTTCAGATCGACAGCCAGCACACGGTCCCAATCCGCCTCACTGATTTCTGCCAATGGTGCAAAGTGAATGACACCCGCTGAATTGATCAGTATATCCAATCCGCCGAAGGTTTCCTGACAAGCCATCACCCCCGCCTTGACCGAAACGGGCGAGGTCACATCAAGTTCCAAGGGCAGCACATCGTTGGCGTTACCCAAGTGTCGAGAGGCTTGCTCCAACCGCTCGGAATTAATGTCGCCAATTGCTACACGTGCTTGCTGACCAAGCAACGTTTCAGCGATGGCCAATCCGAAACCGCTAGCACCTCCGGTGATAAGTACGCGGCGCTGCGCCCCTCGCATGTTTGGCATTTCTCAATTCCTCACTATAGGCTGCCTCATAGCGTCACAAAGTCAGGTTATACCGTTTCTGAATAATTGTGTCGCATCATTCGGGAAAACTTACAAGAGGCTACAGTTGTTCATTAGTTCATTAATTACCCAATGAACTGATTTACGTTTCACATTTCAACAATGCGTTATTCTTTTAGGAGTTACACACTTGAGTAAGGAACAACGATCGTTGTTCCCTACGAACTGTTGATGGCACCTCTATTGTAGTTGCCCGATTCATCGGGCGTTGTAAATTGTGTGCTGCGGCGATAAATCGCCGAACTACAGGACTTTGAACGTTCAACTGCGTAAGTCCTATTCTTTGTCAGAATTGGTATTACTTCTGTCGGACAAACTTCTGCAAGCGATGATCCGCCTGCACTTCGCTGACATAGATATCGCCGTGCGAATCCAGCCAGATACCGTGTGGACAGGCGAAGAACTCGCCCGGAACAGTGCTGCCGCGTTCGCTACCCCATTGGGTGATAATCTCGCCATCAAGTGTCAAAATTGTGAGGCGCTGCTGTAACTCTGCAATGTAAACAATGTCATCGTCATCAATAAAGATGGTATCTGGCTCCAAGAATCCGCCCCACTCCTCAATATATTCGCCATCAAGCGTGAAAAGCTGGATGCGGTTGTTGCTCCGGTCTGCGACCATTACACGGTTATGACGGTCTACCCGGACGCAATGCGGCAGATCGAACTCACCGGGACCCGTCCCCGGAGATCCCCAAGACATAATGTACTCACCATCTGGGGAGTATTTGTGGATCCGTGCGTTGCCGTACCCATCGCTGATGAACATCTCTCCATCGGGACCGAGCGCAAGGTCTGTCGGCAAATTGAAAGGCTCACCTTCCGCACCGGGCTGATCGGGGGTCCCCAGTGTCATCAGGAGTTCCCCGTCAGCGGTGAATTTGCGCATGACATGCACCTCTCGCTCGACGCAATAGATGTGATCTTCGGCATCAATGAAAATACCGTGCGAGTCTTTGAGGATATCTTCGCCCCACGATGCGAGAAAGTTACCTTCGCGATCGAATACAACCATCGGGCGTTCGCTTCGACTGTAGACATAAATTCTATCCTGTGAATCAACCGCGACTGCGGGGATCCAACCAAATTTCCAACCTTCGGGGAGTTGTCCCCAACCTTCTTGCACCTCATAGGTATGGCTACCTGAACCATATATCATAATACTGTACCTCCAAGATTTATGGTAGATTTTAGAATTACTTAGACACTTCCAATGGACATGTACAGATTGGGAAATCTGTACCCGCAAACAACCCCCTAAATCCCCCTTATCAGGGGGACTTTGGGAAATGTCCACTTATTTCTCTAATTCACCATAGAATTTGAACAATCCGTGAGTTAAATTACGAATCCTGCCTAACGGTGTGGTATACTTTTCTAATAACAATCGACTTGAATTTTTGCCTATCTCTTTTTGAGAACTTTCTCAAAAAGTATACCTATAGTCAAAATTAAAAGGGGAAAAAATGAAAAAAAATATAATCCTTCTATTGACAACAGCAGCTTTTATACTGTTCGGCTGTGCCCGAGATTCGGGGGAGGTCAATGCGATTGCATCGACGATAGATTATTCGGACGATCGCATCCTCACAGTTCTACCGTATGATGCGATTCCTGCAATCCTAAATCCCGAATTCGTCTCTGCCAATAAAGCGAAACTAGCGGATAACTCGCCGGTGATTGGTGTTAGTTTCAATGGGGAAAGCCGCGCCTATTCGATCCATCTGCTCAACGGACACGAAATCGTCAACGATGAGGTCGGCGGCGTTAAGATTGCAACGACGTGGTGACCACTTTGCAAAACGGCTATCGTGTATAGTCGTGAACTTGACGGAAAAACCTACACCTTTGGCGTTTCCGGCAAACTCTTTCGCGATGCGCTGCTTATGTATGACCACCAAACCCGGACGCTCTGGTCACACATTACCGGCGAAGCCGTGCAAGGCGAGCTCAAGGGTAAACGGTTAAAGATGTTAGCTGGCACACCGCGAATCACATGGAAGGCCTGGAAACGCAACCAGCCATTGACAAAAGTGCTCTCTGTGGCAAACGATTTTCGTGGTCCGGAGAGACACCTCCAAGATATAAGAACCGATAACTACGCTATGTATCATGCTAGTTCCGACGCAGGCATAAGCGGCACACAATATACCGACGACCGCTTGATGAACAAGGAGCTAGTTGTTGGCGTCCGCATCAATGAGAGCTATCGCGCTTATCCTTTCACAACTTTCAAGAAGAAGTCAATTATCAATGACGAAGTAGGTGACGTGCCGGTGCTAGCCTTTCACGATTTGGACTCGAATGCAACTGCCGTTTTTCTCCGCGTTGTAGATGAACAAACATTGAGGTTTGAGCCGGCGCGAGGTTACTTTGTTAAAGATGTTACAACGAAGACAACATGGAATCTTATCACAGGGATGGCAACGAAGGGCAAACTTAAAGGACACACACTAGAGCGATTGCCAGCGATGAATATCTACTGGTTTGCTTGGGCGCGTTACCATCCTGAAACAACTGTCTACAACTAAGGTTTTATTGCTTACCGTAATACACAGGTTTGGCGAAAATCCCTCCAAGTAAGAGCCGTCCAGAAGGCGGGAAGGATAGTCCACTCTTCCCTCCGTCCAGCTACATTTCCTACCGCCCCAACGGCACCACATGCTTGATATTATATCACAATTATTGATTTTGATGGGAAAGTTTGTTTTCCCATAGATCTGCAATTTTAACTTGACTACTTCACGTTTGTGTGGTATAATTCACGATAAGAAAAACGAGTTTTACCTTTTTGTGAACATTCCAACATGTAAATCTTCCGAAAATGAAGATATTCTGAAGAAAAATGGGCACAGGGAGTTATTTAGGGATTGGTAATTCAATCAGTCATTCAATCCCTCTAACTCTCCCTGTTACCCCTGGAAACAGGGACCCTCTTTCGTAAGAGGGCAAATTGTGAGCAAGGGAAATGTATGAGCGATTAAATTCTTATTTCTTGACGCTAAATCACCAGATGATTTTAACGTCAACCGGAACAGGAGGCTGAATCATGAAATGTTGTAGAATCAGTTTGATTTTCTTGGGAATTGTCAGTGCGATAGTTATTGGAGTCGTAGCTGAAGGACAGGAGACAGGTTACTTTATTGAGCAACTGCAGAACAAAAAAGAGATAGTTGAGGTTCGGCGCAAAGCTGCTTATGCGTTAGGGCAGATTGGTGATCCAGCCGCTATCACAGTGTTGGTTAAGTCATTGAAGGATGAGCGTGGCGAGGTTCGGGCTGCGGCTGCCTCTGCTTTAGTGCGGATAGGTTCCCTTACTGTGCCTGAACTTATACGATCGCTGAATAGCAAAGATGCTGTTGTTCGTTCCACTGCGGCTTATGCCTTGGGTCGGATTGGTGAGCCCAATGCGATCCCCGCGTTGGTGCAGTTATTGAATGACGAACGATGGGAAGTCCGTCAAAATGCCGCTTCGGCATTGGGGAAAATTGACCAATCGTCTCAAACAGTTGTGTTCACCTTAATTCAAGGGTTGAGCGATAAGCATATCAATGTACGCATCTCGGCGGCTTCGATGTTGGGGCAGATTGGTGCACCGGCTGAAGCAGCTATTCCTGGGTTGGCGTACGCACTTAACCATCAACAGGTAACCCTTCGTGGTACTGCAGCGTATGCCTTGGGTCAGATTGGCGTACCGACGCGAACGGCTGTTGCTGCGTTGATAAACGCGTTAAATGATGAGTCGCTGTGGGTACGCGCCAACGCCGCTTATGCGTTGGCTCAAGTCGACAATTCCAAACACGAGATGGCGACCCACGCCTTGACAGAAGTGCTAAGTTGTAAAGTGGCTGGGGTTCGTTTGTACGCAGCGCGAGCACTAGCTGCTATGGATGACATCTCTCAACCCCGATTTTATCGGGATTCAAAGCAACCTGCGGTGATCGAGATCGCAAGTAAAGAGTAAGGCTTGCTTGAACTTGTAAGGTCTCGTTTCGTGGGACCGAAGATATCTGCCTTCTGATATAGCATCAGGAGGCAGATCCAATTCGAGAGCTAAATAGTCCGGTTCCAAAACTATACGATTGCACAATCGCCAAAAATGGAGTAAAATCTTCTGTGTAATGTACCAAAGTACTTGAGCCATAAATACCCTCAAAGTAAAAAGGGAGCTGCAGATGAAGGATCGATTAAGAGTTGGCATTGTTGGCGCGCGTAGAGGAGCCGGGCATATCCGTCCCTTCACAACCATTACAGAAACAGAGGTAACCGCAATCTGCGATCTGAACGAAGAGACTCTTCATGAGGTCGGAGATCGATATGGTGTTCCGAAACGGTTCATGGACTATGAACAGATGCTCGCGGATGATATTGATATCGTTGTGCTAGGGACACCCGAAAATCTGCATGTGCCGCAGTCTATTTCGGGGCTGGAGGCAGGGAAGCATGTCGTCAGCGAGGTGACGGCGGCAACCTCCATGGATCAGTGCTATGAGTTGGTCAGGGCAGTAAGAAAGAGCAAAACGAAGTATATGATGGCGGAGAACAAGTGCTATACACGGTCAAGCATGTTAATTGGAAACATGGTGCGTCAAGGCTTGTTCGGAGACATTTACTTTGGTGAGGGCGAATATCTCCATGACATCAAAGTGCTGCATCACGACAGCAGTGGCAATCCGACTTGGCGATACTATTGGCAGGTCGGTATAAACCGATGTAACTATGCGACGCATAGCCTTGGTCCGGTGATGGACTGGTTCAACGAACGGGTTGTTTCGGTGTGTTGTCTCGGAACTGGTGTACACACCGATCCGGAACATGCCATGGAAGACACAGTAATGATGTTGTGCAAGACCGAGAGTGGGGCTCTGATTAAGATCCGAATTGATATGCTCTCCAATCGTCCGGCGAACTCATACCTGAGTTTGCAGGGAACAAAGGGCTGTTATGAAGGCACACGAGGAATGAGGGACGTAGAAAAGGTTTGGTTGGCAGATTACCACCAACAGGGTGGGTGGCAGCCGTTAGCAGACTTTGAGGATGAGTTTCTGCCAGAAAGTTGGAAAAATCCGCCGGCGGAAGCCGTGAAGGCTGGAGATGTGACCGAGGAGTATTTTGAGATGCGCGGTTTTGTCGATAGCATCATTAACGACACCAAGCCGCCAATTGATGTCTATGACGCTATGGATTTGACAGTGCCGGGGCTGCTCTCTGAGGAATCAATTGCAAATGGTGGAAAGCCCGTTGAGGTGCCTGATTTTCGGGAGATTGACTAGCCTGAGTCGTACGATGAATGAGAGGGATTGGGACCTCCCTAATCCCTCAGCGACGTTTGCTGTATTGAAGACATTTCTCACCTCAGAAATTGAGCCTGAAACCGGCTTCGACCGAAGTTTTCTGAATTGGCTCAAACTGTGTCTCACCCGCCGCATCTTCTACCCGCCGGAAACGGTACTCGCGGAGAACGGCAATCTCAAACCTCGGAAAGATCTCATATCCGATTCGCACGATGAACGCAGATTTACTATCGAGACGGAAGAGATCCTCGAAAAAGCCCGGATCTTCCCCCCTCTCAAGATCTGGTTCGCCGATGTTGCGTTTGAGATAGAATGCCCGGAACGACATCCGTTCAACTACCCCAGATTCCGTGATGCCAAGGTATAACTTTGGCTCCGTGTTGGTATAGTCCTCAAAAGTCGTTATGAAATTGATCTGCGGAATCGGTCTAACGGCGATCATAGAAAAATAACCTTGTCGTGCCTGACCTTCACCGCCCTCATTCTCCAACCCCCAAAAGTCAGGAATATCTTCGGCAGCATCGTAAGCGTAGTCAAAGATAGTTGGATAAAACTGATCGCTAAAAATACGGTATTCAACCTTAAAGAGGGCTTGCGAAAGCGACACACCGATTCCGATAGCATTTCCTATCGCCACATCGGTTATCTCATCAATCTCCTCCGCTTTCGTTTCCGGTTTCGTGTTTAAGACTGCTATATCATCGTATATATCCAAACGCATTGACTTGTTGTGAATAAGCGGGAAACCAATATCAACCCCCAATGCGATAAGCGGATCTCCGCCTGGAATCAAAGTTAGATCGGGTTCGATGTCTGTTAGATAGGTTGCGCCAAATTCAAGACTATTAAGAAGTGGTATGCCGCCCTCCTCCTGTTGCAAAGGACGTACAAACAACCGTCCGCCGAAAACAGTTGGATCACCGACGTTGTTGAGGATTGTCTCAATCCCAATCTTTTTTGTCTCTGAACTAAGGTTGAGACGCAAGCCCCGGCGGTCATAGTTTGAATAACCTGACATAATGAACCCGTGCCCAATAGTGGCGTAGTCCAACGCGCCGAAACGGGTGTAAAACGATTCACTAAGATGACCGTAACGCACATAGCGCACAACCCGCAAGACGGTACTTATGTCGTCCCACGTCTCGCCGTCCTCAGCGAGAATTGTGTGTTCGTCATCCTCAGAGGAACTATAAAGTAGTACAAGACCGAGTCCAAAGCCGACTTTGCCGAGATCTATCTCCGGCTGCAACTGAAATCGCAAGAACGGTTCGCCATCAATGAAGGTGAACCCAAGTCCCGAAAGTTCTCCCCTACTCAAAGCCATTTCTTCTGGATTCGGTGGTCCCCCATATGACAGCGCTGTTTCGCCTGCAATCTCATTTTGGCCATAGGTTGTCAAGCCAAAGCCCAATAATAAAATTCCTATCCAAATGGCAACGCACTTGCTCCTGTTCATAAAATTCCTTAAAAAAAATAAGTTGGGACTTACGCAGCTGAACGATGAGATGTTGTAATTCAATGTTTCAGCGCCAATGCGGGGCAAGATGCCCCGCCTACGATGGGGGTGGAGTCTGAAAATGCCCCCCGATAGGATCGGGATGCAAGCACTTGACGCACAATGAATTGCGCTACTACAAACTCAAGTGGGTAAGTCCTATAAGTATTGTATAAGTTCTTGTCCAAGTAGACGCTTCTCTCCACCGATTTGTAGTGAGATTCCTCTTATTCAAAGACGCGGAACAGAATATCAAAAACCGGATGATCATCAACGCGATGGCTAAATTGATCCCGACACAGCGTTATCTTTCCGCGCCCGCTTTGGAACTTGAGTCGTATTTTAATTGTAGTACTCGGAATCAACGCATCAAGTGCAAAAACTTCATAAAAGTCTTGTCGTTCTTCCGGTTTGAGACTGATGGGGAGGCTGTTGCGAAGTAAACTTGGAAAGAGCACCGCGTGCGGTACTTGGTATAACTCCGTATCTTGCCACCTGTGTCCAATTTTCGCTTGGAACTGGCAGGCTTGAATTGTAATAGGAACCTGATCGCCCTCGTTATAGATCCGACACGAAACGAGAAACAGTAGATGTCCACCGCGTGTGATAAAGCAGTTTGCCTGTTTTGTTAGTAGCTCGACCCTGAGATGGTTTCCGCGTCGTCTTCGACTGTGGGTTCGCCTGCCAGCGCGGTCTGCATGGAGGTCATAGACCCATTTAGAGGCAGCAAGTATAACGGCGATGATACTGAGGATGAGGGCAATTGTCGCATGGTCCATTGGCGATTCAAAGTTATCCTTACTTGATGAAACGTAAGCCACTTTTCCATTTCACGTTTTACCCGTTAAATCTGTGTTTCAAGGAGGGCTATGCTCTTCGGATCTAGCCGATGGTAGTTGACAATTTCGTATCGATTCCCATCAATATCTTTAATCAGCACCCGTCCGCTATCAAGTGAGGTGATGTCATTCCGAGAACGGAGATCGAAAGAAACGAGTCCTGCTTCAGTTTCAGCGGCCCACTCAGTGACGCCGAACCGTCCCGCAAGGTCATGAATCTTTGTAATTTTTGGCATAAAATAGCATTTTTCCAATTCTTCCGCTAGGACTGTCTGATCTGTTTTGTTTAACTGCTTTATGTCCTCAATTAGGCCCAACTCGTTTTTGTCGGCGTCAAGGAGACTGATATACTGATCCGGTTGGGTCAATGGAAACGTGCGCACCGGCTCAACCGGTGTGTGAACTGAGCCGTCCGGCAGTTCCGCTTCCAATTCTGCAAATTGGTTCCGGCTAATTTTCACCAGCTTAGGATCAAGAAATTGGACTTCATCTTCGATCCGAATGGGTTGTTCCACTGTATCTACTCCTTTCACATCTCATTTTTACCACGCCCGAATCTTTGAGAGTTCTGTCTGCTTTTCGCATAGGTTGGCATACGTTCCACCTTCGGCGATCAACTCTTCGTGTGTACCAATCTCATCAATTTGCCCTTCTTTGAGGACAACCAGACGATTAGAATGTTTGAGTGTCGAAAGGCGGTGGGCGATTGCGAAGACTGTCCGCCCCTGAATCAGCCGTCCCAACGCCTCTTGGATTCTTGATTCGGTCTCCGTATCAACAGACGAAGTAGCTTCATCGAGGATGAGAATGCGCGGATTTTTGAGGATCGCGCGAGCGATGGAGATCCGTTGACGTTCTCCACCAGAGACGCGTGCCCCCCTTTCACCAACCGTCGTATCGTAACCATCAGGGAATTTAACGATAAAGTCGTGGGCGTTTGCGGCTTTTGCCGCAGCGATAATCTCTTGGCGAGTTGCATCCGGTTTGCCATAACCGATATTGTCAGCGACGGAGCCTTCAAACAGGAATGGTTCCTGCAGCACCACGCCAATCTGCCCTCGCAGAGACCTGAGTTCAATATCGCGGCTATCATGCCCGTCAATAAGAATTTCACCCTCGTTGGGATCATAGAATCGGGTCACTAAATTGATGAGGGTACTTTTGCCTGCGCCGCTATGTCCGACGAGCCCAATCATCTCTCCCGGCTGGGTGGTAAAACTGATGCCATTGATAGCGTTTTTCTCACCATCGTAAGAGAAGAAAACGTCACGAAATTCGACCTGCCCCCGCATATTCGGAAGGCGAACAGCGTCTTTACGACTCGCAACGCTAGGCGGTGTGTCAAGGACCTCAAAGACCCGCTCAGCAGACGTCGCAGCTCTCAGGAATCGACGGTTCATCTGAGCGAGTGTTCGTACGGGTTGTAAAAACCGCGTCATATAAGTCATGAATAGCGTAATTTCACCGAGCGTTAAGTCTCCATTGAGGATCTGCCGCCCTCCAACCAACCAGATGAGTACAGTCCCCAAATAGGTCATAAAGGTCATGATTGGCTGATAAAGTGTCCACAGTTTGGCGGCATTCATTTCTCCTTCAAAAACCTGATGGGTCTGCTCTTGAAAGCGATCGACTTCGTATTTCTCACGGGTGAATGCCTTAACAACCCGTATCCCCGGAATTGTACTTGCCAAAATTGTGCTAATCCCAGCGTAGCGCCTCCACAAGACGTGGAAAACCTTGGACATTTTGTGTCCAAAATAGAATGAGAAAAGGATAATGAAGGGAATCGGAAGCAACACCCAGAGTGCCAGCTGCCAGTTCACGGTAAACATGATAATGCACATAAAAATCAGCGTCATTGAATCGCCGATAATATCCTGCAGCCCTTCAGCGATGAAGTCACGCAGCCGTCCGACATCCTGAGTGATGCGTGACATAAGATTCCCCGTCTCCCGCTGTTGGTAGAAGTCGAGTGAAAGGATACTCATGTGCTGATAGGCATCATTCCGCAATGTCAAGGTGATACGCTGCCCGACCCACGCCATCATGTACCCCCGAACTGCTGAGAAAGCTGCCGTAAAAACGTGTAATCCAACCATCAGAAGCACAATCATTACCACTTGTCCAAACGCGCCCGGCTGGACCGGCTGTCCTCCCGTCATTGCCATTGTTGCGGGAACGAGGATGTCATCAATCAGTTGCTGAACCAGAATAGGAGGATAAACGTCAACAAACCGGATAACCAGCATAACTAGTAACGCTGGAACAGAAACCTTCCAAAATGGGAGGGCGTACTTTAGCAAGCGGACGAGGAGTTTCCCTTTTTCAACGCAGTTCGGGCAAACATCAGACCACCGTGGGATCGGGCGCCCACAGGTTTCACATCGAATTTTCTTTTTTCCGGGATCGACATATTTCCGACGCCGCTTAGATTTGTCCGCTTCTTCCGGCTTAACCTTGTCAATTAAAGATTCGATTTCTGGGGTCGCTTCGGCAAATTTGGGAACGAACCGCTTGGAGTAGCGAGCAATTTCAAATGCTCCCTCTGCGGTTCGCACTTTCATGAAATTATTGCCGTATAACTCTCGTATTTCGATTCTGTCAATGGTTTCGAGCGCAATATTTTGGATTTCAGGTCCGGGCACACCGTTTTGGTTAAAAGCGAGTAGGCGTTTCTCCGTCGCTAACACCCAATCTTTCCCGTAAGTGCCATCAAACTGTAAATCTGTAGAAATAGCAATTTTAATCTCTTCTTCTCCATCTAGCAAATCTTCAAGCTGATCTTGGAGCTCTGCTGGCACTTCCTCTAAAATTGTCATCTCTACATCGGGCCGTCTAACGTTGTTCCTTCTACCGGAAGAACGAGCCATTCGATGCATGTCTCGTCTAGAAAATCCCCCGCTGTGCATAAAAAACCTCCTCACTGAAGCACACAAACGCAAACCGTACCGACAAATTTTGGTGCGGTTCTTTTTGGACGATGGAACATAGAAAATGTTGAGGAGAAATTGGGGATGAGCGAGACGAAGCAACAGGTAGAATCAGAAACGATTCAGAGAAGGGAAAGAAACTGAACTTCTGCGAATAGGGCATACGATTGGGAAGAAAATCTGACCGACGTACCTATGATCTCTGAAAGGGAAGGAAGATTTCAATGACCAATCGTCAACTCACGGTGCTGTCAGGTTGCAGATTCTTCACCGGTACTCGGACGAGTCGACAGCACCGGAGCTTATGATTGCTCTGAAATAGGGGGAATCGGTGTTTCACAAAGAATGAGGTGTGTCAGGAGGTGTATAGTTGGATTAGCAGCCGGTGGCGATAAATATCGCAACCTTCTGGATCAAATTGCCGTCCTTCGCCATTGACGAGAGGAATAGCATCGGCGCAGAAGATACCGCGTAATGTGGGGTCGCATTAAGGACCAAATCCAATTGATCGTCTCCATCCAGATCGCCCGCCCAAAGCAGGGTAGGTATAGCACCATTCGTAGAACTGTATGCGAGCAGTTCCTGCGATAAGTGCCCCTTGGACAGTTCAAGGCTGTAGTTTTCGAGTGAGGTAAACCCGTTCGGCCCGATATCCCCTTCGCCATAAACTGTCAACTGACTTTCGTTTTCGTCGTCCAATGTAAGGTTAAGGGATTTACCGGGACTCAAAATTGCCCCTTCATCGGATAGTGTCTTGATGGATCCCCTTTCAGGTGCTTCCAAACCTTTTATCAGAAAAAGTGGGCGTGTCTGCCCCTCTGCCGACACCACTTTTCCGGTCTTCTCCCCGGCATTGTCAACGAATGGGTCATAAACGGTTTCCACCGTAATCCTCGAAGAGATGAGCGCGTACCCATCGGACGTCGAATACAATCCCAGCCAGACTTCACCAGATTCTGCTGAAACCTCGTCGCCGTGAAACGCACCCACCTGCAAGAGTTGAATTTCAGTTTCTACCGGTGATGCCGCTAATTGATCATTACAACCAAACATGATGCAACAGATCAGACCCGCCCAAAAGATCGACATTGTAATTGTGAATGACATACGAAATAACATGGTCTTATTCCTCCTTACCTCAGATCGTGTTTCAGCTTACCCATTTTCAAAGGTTTCAAAATTGTGTTATATCTTTTTTGAGCAAGACGCGTGCCAAAACCATCGATCCCTTGGGAACAGTGGATTTGAGACCAGTTACAGACACAGAAATGGCAAAGTGTCTTAGTTCAGTGACACTTGGAACAAAAGCACATGGAATAGTGTATCTCTAAACACACACACCTATTCATCAGTAAATTCTAAGGGCTTGAATTTTTGGTAAGTTCGTGCTATACTGAACACCTACAATTAATGAATTGACCAGAAGATAAACACCAATATAAGCGATATCAAGTGTAATATATAAAACTAAATCATTTGAAGGGACCTCATTCGATGAAAAAATGGATTGTTTTTTTGCTACTTATCGCTGCGCTGTGTGTGTGGCAGGCAAGCGAAATATTTGCTGTAGGTTTTTTGAAGTTTGAACGGGAGTTCAGTGGGAAGGGCTCAACGGACGGATTTTTTAGCAAAAATATTCATGTTGGATTTGACGACACAGGCAACATTTATGTCAGTGACGCAGATAACCGGCTGGTCCAGAAACTGTCACCAAAAGGCGATTTCATTATGCAAATCCCGAAAGAGAAAACTGTGGACAACATACTCAGAAAGCCGGGCGATGTTGCTGTTGATGGAGTTGGAAATATCTACGTCGTCGATCAGGCTGTACCTCATCATATCCCGGAAACCGCAGATCCGAAACTCTATTGGTTTGGTCCCTGTGTTTACAAGTTCAATCGAGATGGCGAATTAATGCACACCTACGTTGTCGATGCGATCGACGTGCGTCCCAAAGTAGTCCTGCCCACACGCCTGATGATTGACGAGGAGGGTAAAACGGCATTCGCCTATCAACCGAGGAATTATGATCGGTCAGTTCGCATTGATGTAAACAGCCAAAATCAACTATATGTGTTGGATGCGAAAAACGCTAAGGTTCACAAATTTGGTGCAGATGGGGAGAAATTAATCGCGTTTGGAAGATACGGGGCAAGCAATGGTGAGTTTGACACCGATGCCTCGGACATTGAAATTGATGCAGCAGGGAATGTGCTTATTGCGGACACCGGCAATCACCGTGTGGTCAAGTTTAACGCGGACGGGGAGTTTACATTGAAATTTGGGGTGAGGGGACGTAACGAAGGGGAATTTGTCAAGCCCATTGCTGTTGTCGCTTTGGCAACAGGTGAGATTCTGGTGAAAGATAAGAGCCAATTCAAACGGTTTTTGGGCAGTCCACTCGCAAATTTCTTGGACGTTGTTTCACCTTCTGGACAGGGGCTCGCCGATGTGTATTCAACCGGCACAGGACTTGTCAATTCGGTCATCAATACCACTCGACCGCGCTCTGCCTCTCTTAACCCAAATTTGCAGTCGTCAGATCTGGCTATCCTAAATCAGCGGATTCGTCTGCTTGAGGAAGCGGAATATCGCCGCTACCTCAACGAATACCTCGATGAAGAAGATGAGAAAGACGAAAACAGAAGAGAGGAGGCAGAAGATCTGAAGGTTAAAGAGATTCGTGAGACAATCTATCACAACATCATTGCGCGTGTACAGCGATTTGATAGTAACGGCAGATATAGAGGACGCGTGGTGTATGAAGTGGATAGACAGAGCGCGGAAGACCACGATCTCGCTTTCCTTGCCTTAGATCCCCTTGGTCACATTTACCTTCGCGACGGCAGTGATTTAATCATTCGTCAATATTCCATTGCAGGTTTTACGATTAAGCCATCGCACATGAACGTGGTTTATAATACTCGGGCACTCAACCGCGATCATGACTTCCTTGAAGATTACGAAGATATCGACGACAAAGCAGACGTTGACGACCAATTGAATCTGTTACAGTTGAATAACTCCTTCTTTTGGACATATAACCTCTCGGAAAGCTGGAACCTGACCCTTGCGGATGTTTTCACTTATGGGGAGCAGGATGAGCGCTATATAACGCCGCCAAAAGAGGAAGATAGCTACGACTTTGAAACCCAAGCGTTGACGAACACTGTCGTTGCAAATCTTAAATTTATCACAAATCCCAATGCCTACCACTACAAGGAGTTCAATCTTTACGCTGAACGAATTGACGGCACAACAGACCTCTATCAACAGGCACTCTATCCAAATCTGAACCGTCAAGGTCAGGAGGGAGAGGGTGATGCAAGTTCTACAGCTTTTGGGGTGAATTGGGATGTATTCACGGATGTCAATCTGTGGTTGGAATACACAGATTTGAATCCGGCGAACACAAGTCGTAATTTTGTGCGTCGTTATTTTGATGCTTCGGGCGATCTCTATGAAGTTTTTGGTAGCCGCAACCGGGCAAGACAGTTTGTCGGTGAATTAACGGTTAAGTTTTAGGCTCTGATTGAAAATTGAAAGGGGAATATTATGGACACCCTAAACGATTTTGATTTCAAGCGTAGAAAATATATGCCAATCCTTCCAAAAGCGAAAGGCAAACCGACGGTTTATATCGAAGGCTACCCCTCGGAGGACGAGCAACCTATGTCCGCAACGGGATTTCATGGCGTACAGATTACGACACTCAGCGACCAACTCAAGCGTTACTTTGGGAATGATAATCGCGTTTACATCGGTATTGATAGTTTCATCTATTATCGGGAGGGGGATCGCCGGAAATTTGTGGCACCCGATATTTACGTCGTCTACGGTGCTGAGTCGTTTCCAGAGCGGCGAAGTTTTTACACCTGGGCGGAAGGGGCAACCCCTATGGTGGTGTTTGAATTTCTTTCCGAATCCACTGCGGCTTACGACCGGGGAGATAAAATCAGACAATACCTGGTTGAGATTGGAGTTGAGGAGTATTTTATCCATCAACCGGAAGGTGCCAAGCCGCCGGAGTTTCGCGGGTGGTGTCGAAACCCATCTGGTGAAATTGAAGAAATCGAACCCGATGTGCAAGGGGGAATGTTCAGCCACGCTTTGAATATGTGGCTCCGCTGGGAGTATCAACCGATAAGTGAAGTTAGATTGTTACGCCCGTATCTGCCGGATGGCACACCAATTCACACCTCTGAGGAATTGAAAGCCATGGCTGAAGATGAAAAGCAACGCCGACAACAGGCAGAAGCAATTGTTCAAACAGAGATCCAACGCCGACAACAACTTGAATCCGAATTAGAACAACTGCGTGAGGAAATGGCTTCCCTGCGAGGCGACTCTTCCACATAAGTGCAATCACCAACCCTCAATCCCAAAACATCCTCCCTTGAAATCTGTTTGACTTTGCCCCCGAATTTTGCTACATTGAATATCCCCCGAAAAGGGGGTATCTTTCAATTAGTGCAAAGAAACCGAGTTTTTTTGGAAAAACTCGGTTTCTCTATGACAAATATCATCCTAATGAATCAAAAGCCACCTCAAACAAAAGGAGAAAAACAATGTCTCACAAACGCAAAAACATCGTTAAATTTTTCGCAATTTTAGGTTCAGCCGTGTTACTAATCGCACTGACAGCAACTTGGACACTGACGGAAGAATCCAACTGGTATCCCTCCAAATGGGGAAAAGACGATCAGCGCGGCGCAGCAAACCTGCTGACAGCCACAAAGGTCGTAGAAGCTGCCAGCCTCATTAAGGAAGGAAAAGTCTACCAACTCGGTCGGGTTTACGAAGCAGGAATGCCGCTGTTTGGAACACGCCACTACAGTCTGTTGATTCCCCAAACCGGCAGCACCGACCACGCAAATAAGGTCACATGGCACGATGAAATTGTCAGTGGCGAAATTGGACAGATTGGCACCCAATTCGATGGGCTGGGACACATCGGTATCGGCGATCTTTACTACAACGGCAACAATCGACTCGACTTTGCAAAGCCTGATGGACTCAAAAAACTGGGTGTCGAGAATGTCGGCGTTTTCGTCACTCGCGGGGTGCTCATCGACGTTGCCGGGTATAAAGGCGTTGAGCATCTGGAGGGCGGCTACGAGATCACGGTTGAGGATATAGAGGGCGCATTAAAAAAGCAGGGTGTGGAGATACATCCGGGCGATGTGGTTATTACTCACACCGGTTGGGGGAAATTCTGGATGACGGACAACGAACGCTATAACGGATCGGAGCCAGGTATCGGTATGGAGGCAGGCAAGTATCTGGTTGAGCAACAGATTGTTATGGCGGGTGCGGACAATTGGGCAATTGAAGTGGTCCCAAATCCTGACGAATCGGTTTTTGCCCCTGTCCATCAACTGTTCATTGCCAAAAACGGCATCTATAACATCGAGAATCTCATCACGGCAGAGCTCGCAGCGGATAAGGTTTATGAGTTTGCCTTTATCTTTTCTCCGCTACGGCTGAAAGGTGGCACCGGATCTCCGGGCAATCCCATTGCGATTCGTTAATTGGAAAGTAGTTATTTCCTTTCATAACTTAAAAGAGGCAATGATGAAGCGATTGAGCATAGCAATGGCAGCTTTCGGACTGTTAGCTGCTCTTGCCTATCTCACAGCGTCCTTTTCAGGTTATGCTTCTGAAGAATCAGAACTGGAAAAGGGCACAGGCACCTTCCTCAAAGCAGGTGATTATGAGAATGCATTAAAATTGGTTGAGGGTTTTATTTTAGAGAACCCACAGGAACCGATTGGGCATGCCATGCTGGTGAAGGTCCTTGCCGCAAGTGGTCAAACCGAAAAGGCACTTAAAGCGTATTATCAGTTTTATAAGCTGGGTAACTCCCTCTCTGAAGAGCTACTACTTGAACTACTGCTTAGCGCTCTTAATGATGATAGCTCGGAGGTGCGATCGTTTGCTATGTGGGAGTTGAGAGAATTAGGAGATAACCGTGCTATCCCTGCTCTGAAAAATGCTCTCGACGATGATAGTTCGGAGGTACGATCGTTTGCCGCAGAAACATTGGGAAAATTAGGGGATAAAAGTGCCGTACCCCATTTGATAAACGCTCTCAACCATAACGATGACACGCTACAGGAGGCTGCCGCAAAAGCGTTGGGAAAATTAGGGGATAAAAGTGCCGTACCCCATTTGATAAAGATTCTCAACCATGAGGATGACGCGGTACAGAAGGCTGCCGCAAAAGCATTGGGAAAATTAGGGGATAAAAGTGCCGTACCCCATTTGATAAAGATTCTCAATGATGATGATAATTGGGTAAGATGGGAGGTTGCAGAAACGTTAGGAGAGTTGGGGGATAAAAGTGCGATTCCGGCTTTAATAAACGCTCTCAACGACATTCGCTGGGTACGCCTAGCTCCCGCGGGAGCGTTGGTAAAGTTGGGAGATAAGCGCGGTGAGTCCGTTTTGATAAACGCCCTCAACGATGACGATAGCACCGTACGACGGGTTGCTGCAAAAGTGTTGGACAAATCGGGGGATGGACGTGGTGTACTCGTTTTGATAAACGCTCTCAACCATGACGATAGCACGGTACGAATGAATGCCGCAGGTGTTTTGGGAGAGTTGGGAGATAAGCGTGCGGTGCCCGTTTTGATAAACGCTCTCAACGATGACGATATCACGGTACAATGGCCCGCTGCAGAGGCGTTGGGAAAGTTGGGGGATAATAGTGCCGTTGCCTCTTTGATAAGCGCTCTTAACGATAAAAATATCCTTGCCGCAGAAGCATTGGGAAAATTGGGAGATGAGCGTGCGGTGCCCGCTTTGATAAATGCTCTCAACGATGATAATATCACGGTACAATGGATTGTCGCAGAAGCGTTGGGAAAGTTGGGGGATAAGCGTGGCATCCCTGTTTTGATAAACGCCGTCAAGCACAACGGAGGCTTGCCGCGATGGAATCCCGTAGACGAGAGCTTAGTAGTATGGAGTGCTGCAACAGCACTAGCGGAGTTAGGAGATAAACGTACGATGCCCGCTCTGATGGAAATTCTCGGAGACGACAATCAGGATATCGAAATAAAGCTCAAGGCAGTAGCAGTAGTGTTGAAATTAAACCGATCTACCCACAAGTAGAGGGAGATATGCCTAAAACGAAGTACCGCGTCGGAATTATCGGTTGTGGCGGCATTGGGACACGTTATGCGGCAGCGTTTCAGCAGCTGCGTGACCGCGTGGAGGTTGTCGCCGCCTGCGACATCATCGAAGAGAAGGTGAACGCATTTGTCGAACAATTTGAGATTCCATCGGCGCACACGGACATGCAACAGATGTTAAGCAAAGAAAGGCTTGATATCGTCGGCGTGACAACGCACAACCGGGAGCATGTCGAGCCAACAATTGCAGCAGCCCACGCCGGGGTTAAAGCAATCCTCTGCGAAAAGCCGATGGCATTGAACATGAGAGACGCGGACAGAGTCATCGAAGCGTGTGAGCGATCTGGGACGAAGCTAGCGATTGACCACACCATGCGGTTTGAACCCAATTGGCGTCGTGTCAAGCAGATGGTGGATGAAGGCGTAATTGGCAAACTCCTACATATCGAAGTTCAAAATTATGGCGATACCAGCACGTTGCTGCACAACGGGACGCACAGCTGCGACGCCATTCGGTGGTTCGGCGGAGACCCGGAGTGGGTTATCGCGACTGTCGACCGGAGCAATGAACGCGAACGGATTATGAGCTTTTTCAGTCTCAACGACGGGATCACGGCACTGTTCATGACCGGCGGACACTGGGATTACCGGCTAGATGGCTGTTTTATCCTTGAAGGCAGCGAAGGTAAGATAGAGGTTCGTCCGCACCGTAGTTGGCAACCGCTGATCCGGCTTTGGAAGAAGGATGGAGGATTGGGAGATTTTCGTGAGGGAGAGCAGATCAAGGCGATAGGCAGCGAACTCATTGGGGATTCGACAGGAGATGTACCGAGCGAAGGCGCGTGGGAAATGGTCGCTTGTCTCGACGAGGACAGAGAGAGCGTCTCCAGTGGATACGATGGTCGCATCGCTTTGGAGATGTGTCTCGCCGCTTACGAATCAGAACGGCTCGGTCGAGTCAAAATCCCGTTTCCATTAGCTCAAAAAGAATCTCCGCTTGAACTGATGCTTCAAAGCGGACAGCTTCCATACATCCCTGCGAGGGAATACGGTTGGGAGTTGGGTTAAACGTTTATAAAATCTTTCCCACTGTCATCTTTTTGCCTTCCCCAGCGTTTTATGCTGCGTTGAGTCCCAGTTTTATTGGGGCGGCAACTATTCCATATCTGTGAAGGAGATCCTACCATGTTTTTATTCAGGGGACAGTACCTGTTGCCTCTGTTTATAGCAATTCCTCTTTTCCTAATTCTAGGGTGTAGTGAGAGTGAGCGTGACACGAATTTCGCGCCAAGAATTTCTGTCTTTGAGGTACACTCCGATATCATTGAACCCGGCAGCCCAGTCGATATCCAGTTCAAAGCCATTGACGTTGATGGCGACGAACTGTCTGTTGAATGGTATGCGACCGGTGGCACGATTAGCGGCGATGATCTCGGTGCGACTTGGACCGCTCCCCAAGAAGAACGAAAATACCTAATTGAAGTCACCGTGAGCGATGGCAGAAAATCGACCACAAGCGCCATCAACATCCAAGTGTGGCGGACCCGTCCGGGGGACTACTACCCACTTGCTGTTGGCAATAAATGGAACTATCGCGATGATCAAGGAAATCGGGTTATCTTTGAAATCGTTGACACGATCGATATTCAAGTTACCCAGGATCGGATAGTTAAAAGCTACGTCCTACAAAAATCGAGTCCTGATGAGGGGCTAGAAGGTATCCTCAATTTCTCCTATTTGGGTCATAAAATTGAAAATAGCGTTGTCAAAGGAATCCTCCAGCATGCACAGAATGTCACCTCCGGCACGGAAGATACAATCCTTTTTGCACCCTTTTTGCCACTTTACAATTTTCCACTGATCCCGGGGAATAAATGGCAAACAAATTTTCAGGCAAAGTTGACCCCTGAATTGTTCCCGATCGGTGGTGGTGTGGATGAGTTTGAAGTTCTTTTAGAGGAAACCTTGACAGTCCCGGCAGGTACATTTGAGCACGTCTTTCAGGTGCAGGAGACATTTACGTGGAGCATTTTCGATCATCCCCTTGATATAACGGTGGCACAAAAATGGCTTGCTCCCAATGTTGGCATCGTCAAATTCACTCAATCTCAGACCCGCGACGATATTACGGTTGATGTTGAGTTTGAACTAGAGTCTTTTGAACTAGCATCGAAATAAACACCACATTCAGCGATTTGAAACCAGTTCTTTTAAGGGTGCGAGCAGTTTCGCCGTAAGATAGGGTCCTGATCCCTCCCCAATCGCATCAGGGTTCAAACTTCTTCGTCCCGATGCTTCATCGGGGGCAATCGGTGTCTCACCGTCATTGTCTTCTGGAATCAACTCGACAGATGTAATGCCTCCCCAGCTTTCACGACGCATCTCCATGCGATAGCACTCCAAACTCCCGTAACGCCCTTGGTCGATGTACTCCAATCCACACCTCTCAAAGCAGAGAAAGGCAGCATAATTATCGACCCCCACTTGAAGCTCAAAAGCCTCCACGCCGAGATGTTCAAATGCCCAGTCAATCGCCTGCTGCATCACCTCTGTACCATACCCCTGATAACGGCAATCAGGTCGAATAACAATAAACTCAACTGTTGCGAGTTTCCCATCCTCATCAGTGCATCTAATCAGCATAAAACCAACCAGTTCACCGGTTGGCAGATCAACTGAAAGTGGGTGCGTGTCTTCATCAGCGAGCCAACGATGCCAGTTGTCGACGTAAGCGTGGAACGGCATGAATTTAGTGTGCAAGCGATCACGAAGGGCAGGTTCATTCGTCCACCCCCAAATGCGCCGCAAATCTCGCTCCTCAGTTGTTCTCAGTTTTACGCTGCCGCCGTAAAGCTTTTCTAGCTCGCGCAGTTGAGTCCGTAAGATCGCCAACTGATCAGTAAATGAATCCGCCTGTCCTGCTGCGGTGCCAATCAGGCGCTGGTTCGGCTGATCAATGAACTCAGACTGCTTCAGTCGATTCTGAAAATAGGTGAGTTTCTGCTCATTTTTTTCAATAATTCGTCTCAATTTGTCAATCACTTGATGTCCACTATCGCTTCGCACGTTTATGCCTCCTTTCATACCGTTTTTTCTCTTTCCTCGGTCCTTCACGTTCAAATCTTCCTGCACTGAATCCCGATATGCGCAAGTAGCTATCGTACCGCAACTCGCTAATCTCTCCACCTTCGACAGCACTTTTAACCGCACACCCCGGTTCATGCTGATGGGTGCACGCTGCAAATTTGCATTCAGGAATGTAAGGACGCATTTCAGGGAAGTAGATGTCTAGCCCCTGTTCATCATCAATCTCAAACAAGCCGAGTGTACGGATGCCCGGTGTGTCTGCGACAAACCCACCAAAATGGAGTGGTAAAAGGGCAACCTCCGTTGTGGTATGCTGTCCCTTGTGCATCCGTTCATCAACATCGCCGACGCGCAGCCGCAAGCCCGGCTGGATTTCGTTGAGTAATGACGATTTGCCAACGCCAGACGATCCGACGATAGCGGAAATCCGATCTCTCATCACCGTACGCATTTCGTCAATTCCAACACCAGTTACAATACTAGTGTAGATCACATTGTAACCGATTCTCTCGTACAGCGCCATTTGTGCTTTTAATTTTTCCAGTTGGACCAAGTCAATCTTGTTAATACAGATTATGGGTAACATCCCCGATGCCTCGGCTGTCACGAGAAAGCGATCTAACATGCGTAATTTGAGTTGAGGGTTTCGTGCTGCAAAGATGACTAGCAAGAGATCGAGGTTCGCTACAATGACCTGTGGCAATTTGTTTACGCGCGTGCGGCCAAATTGGGTCTCACGCGGAAGAATCTCCTCAATATAACCCATATCCGCTTTCGACCCTGATCGAGAGATTTGCACTCGATCGCCGACAGAAACGAGATCCACGTAGGGCAACTCTTTCGTTTCTGCACGCTCCCGTCTATCCGCTTCAATAATATGATGTCGCAATGAGCAGTGGTAGAGTTGTTCTCCGATCTGGACATCATACCCCCCACCGTGTGCTTTGATAACGATTCCTTCATCCATAAAATAGAACCTCACAAGGTTAAATAAAAAAAGCCCGCAAGGAAACTCATCCTTACGGGCTTTTCGACATCACACCAAACGAGATTTACGTAGCCGTTCCTACCAATCCGAAACGCAGATGGGCAGAGTCAAGACAAGTTCCTTGATTATCCAATATATTGTTTTTTCTACCGCAGTTAATTCGTTTAAGCATTTCTTGCATGACTTTGCACCACCTTTCTATGTAGTTGGATTGAGTTGCTATCTATATCTAACGCCTATTTCTAATCAAGGTTGCAATTTCACTTATTTTAACACACTTCAATCCCATCCTCAAGTAAAACTTCAGTTAATTTTCACACATCCAGATCCATTAACAACAGAGATTAATACTGACCATCAATTTTTGTGCCAACTAGTCCCCATACCCCTTTGCAGCCATGAATTCCCTTGTCATTGCAGGTCGAATTTGCTATAATAGGGACAGATATGTGGCGCATTTTGAAAGATTACTGTTACGTATTTACGGCAAAATGTATAGGTCAGTGCATTGCTCGGCTGCCTCGTAAACTTGCTTTATTCATAGGCGTTTATCTTGCTACGGCTGTTTTTTTATTGTCTGATCGCGAGAAGGATAAAGCGTGCAAGCATCTGGCACAGAGCCTTGGGATTGGTCAGCCAATGGTAGGCAGGCTTGTCCGACGTTCCTTTCAGAACATCGGTAAGAACTTGATGGAATTTATGCAGCTGCCTCGCATGTCTCCCGAGACTCTCCATCAGCTTGTTACCCTTGAGGGCAGAGAACATATTGATAAGGCATTAGCTCAAGGCAGAGGCGCGATCATTCTGACGGCTCACTTTGGCAACTGGGAACTTCTTGGTGCTAGCATCCTTGCACATGGCTATACAATCCGTGGGATCACGCGGGAGCTACGATCCAAACGTTTAGACGCTATTGTCAGCAGCTATCGAGAAAAGGTTGGCTGGCAAGGTATCGACCGAGATGGATCGGTTCGTGAAGTATTACGTTGTCTCAATCGAAATGAACTAATCGCGATTCTTGCAGATGTGGACACCCGTACGCGAGGGATCTTCGTTGATTTTTTCGGCAAACCTGCCTATACACCTTATAGCCCGGTAGCCTTCGCGCTCAAGACCGGGGCTGCGATTTTGCCAACTTTTATCGTCCGTCAACAGGACAATTCACATCGTGCTATTATCGAAGCACCACTGACTCTACAACAAAGTGGCGATAAAGAAGTAGACCTCTTGGTCAACACACAACAGTTCACCAAAGTTATTGAATCTTATATTCGACGCTACCCGGAACAGTGGATCTGGATGCATGAACGTTGGAAGACACAACCTGAATAATCGACACTTATATATCACATTTCAAATCCCCTTCCTTTTGATAGCTTTTAGCCTATTCACTTTTGGCTGTGATAAAGCAGACGAAGAACCGACAGAACCGGTTCAAGAAACGCCTCAACAGATACTGCATACCTTTTCAACCCAACACGCAGACGGGGGCATCACGCGCTGGACGCTTGTTGCTGAGAAGGGAACATTCCTAAAAGAAATTGTGGAGATGCAAAAACCAACGGTCCAGATCTTTGAGGAGGGCAAGTGGGCAATAACCATAACAGGCGATCGTGGCGAGCTTATCGAGTCAAGCAATGATATTCATATTTTTGAGAATGTTGTTGGAAAGAGTCCAGATGGGCGCCTCTACACCGATGAACTTCACTGGCGAAACAGTGATGGCAAGCTATTTGCACCGAACACCTCTACAATTGTGCGGGGTGATTCAACAATGGTCGGTCAAGAACTGGAAGGCGATCCGACACTCGAAGTGGTTATAATGAAGAATGTTCAATCTAAAATTTATCCAAAGGATGAGAAATTTGATGCTACTGAGAATTAATTCTGTAACAATTCCAAAACTTACCGTGGTCCTGCTGTGGACAGTTGGCTTTCTCCTTAGTGTTCTTTTGCTCAACAACCAGGCATACCCAGTTGATGAACAAGAAACAGCTCCACCACAACAGGAAGAAATGGGCGATGAAAGGGCTTCAGAAGAGGAAGTAATTAATGTACGACATGCAGATCGCTTTGAGCAACGTGAAAAAGAAGGGGTGACAATTTTTACTGGTAACGTTCAAATCGAAAGACCCAACGGCTTCCTGAATGCCGACAAAGTGACCATTTATGAAAACGTTGACACGAATGAAACTGTTAAAACCGTTGCGGAAGGAAACGTTGAGCTTCGGGACGGGGATACATTTGTCACTTGTGCCCACGCGATCTTGAACCACCTCACTGATATTATAGACTTCAGCGATGACGTTATTGTCCTCCAAAATGAGGATCGGTTGGAGGCAGATACCTTCAAATATAACCGCCGCACGGGTGAACGCTCCGGAGAGGGCAATATAAAGGTTCGGATTCGTGTCAAGTCTCAGAAGGAACCTGGGGCGGAGTCACAGGAAGAAGAAGCAGAGTCGCAAGAAGAAGAGGTGATTTCACAAGAGGAAGAGGAGGCAGAGAGCAGTGGCGGTCCTTCAAACCCATGAACTTGTTAAAAGTTATACAAGACGTGGACCCATCGTTGTTAATCGAGTCAGCCTTGAAGTCGAGACAGGCGAAATTGTCGGTTTGCTGGGTCCGAACGGTGCGGGCAAGTCAACGACATTTTATATGGTTGTTGGACTGATCCGCCCCAACGCAGGACAAATCATCTATGATGATGAGGACATCACATTTCTGCCGATGTATAAACGCGCACGACGGGGCATCGGTTATCTCGCTCAGGAAACCTCTATCTTTCGGAAGCTGACGGTCAGACAGAACATCGAAGCCATCTTAGAGGTGCGCGATATTCCCAAAATGGAGCGTGGCGAACAAAGTGAACAACTGATGGACGAACTTGGCATTTCTGAGTTGGCAGATCGCAAGGCATACACCCTTTCGGGTGGCGAATGTCGTCGTGCTGAAATCGCAAGAGCTTTGGCAGCGTCTCCGTCTTTTATTTTATTGGATGAGCCATTTTCAGGGATAGATCCAATTGCAGTTCAAGATATTAAGCAGCTCATCTTACACTTACGCGATAGAAATCTTGGCATCCTAATCACAGACCACAATGCCTCGGAAATGTTAGGCATTGTTGACCGTGCTTACTTAATTACTGACGGAAAAATCACGTTAAGCGGTACGCCTGAAACACTTGTTGAGAGTGAAATCGCTAGAGATCAGTACTTGGGGCATAATTTTGAACTGCGCAGATCTCAGATATAACGCACTCATTTGAGGGGATTAAGTCATGAACGTTGGAATGAGACAAACCGCGAACTTACAGCACCGGCTGGTCATGACGCCCAAGCTACAGCAAGCGATTCAAATACTTCTGATGTCACGACTGGATCTGACGCAGCATTTGAGTCAGCAATTGGAACAAAATCCGCTCTTAGAGGAGATACTCGAAGATGATGAGCTTGAGGGACTTTTCGATTTAGAACGGCTTGATCCGGATACCCAATGGAACGAACCCGAAGAGATTATTGATCGTGAGGATAAAGAACCGGATTTTGACTGGAAGGACTTTCTGGATGACTCCTTCCATCGGGGTGAAAGCGGAGAGTTTGAACATTGGCAGAACAACGACGACCAGCGTCCCTCCGACATCGCTTGTTTCCAGTCGCTACACGATTTTCTGGTGGAACAACTCCGTGTCGCACCTTTTTCGGCAATGGAACGCGAAATTGGTGAGCAGATTATTGGCAATCTTGATGATAACGGTCAGCTGCGGACCGGTCCTCTGTTCGACATAAATCCAGTATTCCAAAATCACTTAGATAATGGGATACTCTCAGAAAACCTGCAACAGGTAATCGAAAAAGGGTTGCGTAAGGAATTTGAAAACGATGAAATTTCGCTTTCTCCAAGTGCAATCGTCACTGTAAAATCGGAAGATAGCTGTTGGCTGATAACCGATGCGGCGGGTGAACAGACCTATACAATTAACAAGGAAGATGGTCAGTTCAATGTCTACAACATCACCCTCGAAGGTATTGCAGCCGCCATCAGCTGCGACGTGGAGAAGGTCGAAGCTGTTTTGCACTTTATTCACAATAATTTTGAGCCCATCGGAATCGCTTATCGAACCATCCCGGAAACCCTTCTTACACAGATGAGAGCTGCACAAATTGAGAATCCACTCGCAGAAATGGTCATCAAACACCATTGGAAGGATTTAACGGATAATCATCTCCAGCGTATTGCCCAAGGACTTGGGGTACAAATCAGTGAAATTGTGGAAGCGCGCGAACTAATTGGTATTTTAGATCCCTATCCGGGGCGTCACTTCTCCGATCCTAGAGATCCAAGGGCACCTGAAACGATCGTCCCTGACGTTACAATTGAAAAAATTGAGGGGGAATACCGAGTTATCACCAATGACGACGGTATGCCTCGACTACGTTTGAATCCGGTCTATGTCGATTGGATGATGAACGGCAACAAAAACCTAGATACCGATACGAAGGAGTGGCTAGAGGTTCGCAGAACTCAGGCAAGGGATTTGTTACAAAGCATTGTACAGCGTCGCCAAACGATTGCAAGGGTAACGGAAGCAATCTTTGAGGTACAAGCGGATTTCTTGGAGCAAGGAGTTAAGGGACTTAAACCGTTGGTCCTAAAGCAGATAGCAGATATGGCGGGTGTCCATGAATCAACAGTCAGCCGGGTCACGTCGAATAAGTATGTTGAAACACCTCAAGGCATCTATAGGCTGAAGTACTTTTTCAGCGGTGAACTTCCGACGGATTCCGGATCAAATGTTGCTGCAACCACAGTCAAAGAGAAGATTAAGGACATGATTGAAAATGAGGATGCAGCGAAACCGTTGAGTGACAAGGCAATCGCTGATGCATTGGAAGCACAAGGGATTCATACCGCAAGACGAACTGTTGCCAAATATCGTGAGGAACTTGATATTCTACCATCTCCTAAGAGGAAACGGAAATGGTAGATAATTAACGACTGACCGATTTGTGATGAATCGGCAGCGACCAGTGAAGTATTAATTGAATAGAGGGAGCCTAAGCATGCAAATCCATCTGATTAGCCGTCACTTTGAAATTACAGACGATATTCGAACTTACATTGAGAAGCGTGCTAAGAAAATCGAAGTGATTTTTAGTCCCGTTATCGATTTTCAGGTGGTTATGGAGGTGGAGAAAAACCGTTACCGAACGGAAATTACGCTTGCGACACGGAAAGCGACCTTCCACGCCCAAGGTGAAACGCACGATGTTTTCTCATCGCTCGACGATGTAATAGACAAGATCGAGGCACAAATTCGTCGCCATAAGGAGAGAATTAAAGATCGGCGACATCGCATGTCTCAGCGTGAGGTAGCAGTGCAGTTAAGCGGTAATGAGGACGACCTAGAGGTGGGATTGGATACGAGTGATCCATCAGATATGCCGGCACCTCAGTTCAGTGCTCCTGAAAAATTCGCCTCCAAACCGATGAGTGTGGGTGAGGCAGTGATGCAGCTTCAAATTTCTGGAGATACCTTGTTACTTTTCTTAAACGCGCAGACAAATCAGGTCAATCTTGTTTACGAAAATGATAATGGTGAATATGGATGGGTTGAGCCTCAATTTGTCTAGAGGTATTCGGGAAAGGTGTTTCACTGAACGATAGTCCACGTCCTCCAATTCACATATGCTCGGTCCGATTTTCTTCCGAGTGTGACCTGTCCCAATCCATTGGACGGTCCCTCCCTATCCTTTCTTAAATTGCCACACAGATGAGATAAGATTAATCCACCCAAGGAATAGTCGAATGCTAGACCATATAATGACAGTGCGTCAGCTAATCAAATATGCCGGTTACGAACTACAGTTTGAGATCACGGCTGGACATGATGGGCTAGACCGTGCACTCAAAACAGCGGAGTCGAACCGCCCAGGACTTGCCCTGTGTGGGCATTACGACCACTTTGGACACGAGCGGGTGCAGATTTTGGGACACGGTGAAATTTCATACATAGAAAGCCTCCCTTCCTTGGAGCGAATTGAAGTTTTACAGAAATTCTTCACGTATTCTCTCCCGTGTGTGGTTATTACAGGTGGCTTACCAGTCCCGTCAGAACTTGTCACCATTGGCAATCAAACAAATATACCAATCTTAACTACCCGGCTATCATCTGCCATCTTCACAACCCGGCTGCTGCTGTTTCTTGAAGATGAATTTGGCCCCTCGGAGTACGTCCACGGGAACTTGGTTGATGTGTTTGGGGTTGGCGTTTTAATCCTCGGCGACAGTGGAATTGGCAAAAGCGAATGTGCTTTGGAACTCCTGCAGAGGGGACATCGCCTCATTGCAGACGATACCGTTCTTTTGAAACGTGTATCCGGACACCGTGTTTTCGGGATGCGCACCCAACCGGTGAAGCATTATATGGAGGTCCGGGGGTTAGGAATTGTCGATGTGATCGGACTCTTTGGGGTCACCGCGGTCGGTGATCGCACACAGGTGGAATTGGTCGTCACACTAGAACATTGGGACGAAAACAAAGTGTACAACCGAACGGGACTTGATGAGGAAGTTTACAGTTTTCACAATGAACGGATACCATACCTTGTCATTCCGGTGGCGCCCGGACGAAATATCTCAAATCTGATCGAAGCTGCAGCGATGAACCTCTGGGGACAAAAGTTGGGATTCCACGCAGCAAAAGAACTCAATGAAACCCTCATTGCGGAAATGGCAGAGCAGAACGATGAAGCCGTGCTCGACGAGTGGCAGCACACAACGCTTCATCGTGAAATCTTGGAGCCAACGAAGTCGAAGGTAATTTAACAGCTCCATCAGCCGATAAGGAAGATAATTATGATTGAACACTTGGTAACAATCCGCAATACGCTCGGTTTGCATGCCCGTCCCGCCGGCGTGCTGTCTCAAGCGGCGAATGAATTCTCTTCCAACATCTACATCCAAAAAGGGCTGATGAAAGTAAATGCAAAAAGTATCATGGGAGTCATGATGTTAGCAGCAAGCCGTGGCACTCAACTTACGATTTGGGCAGAAGGACCTGACGAGGAAGAAGCTGTTGAAGCCCTATCGAAATTGGTTGAAAGCGGCTTCGATGAGACGGGCTAAAACGTCTCCAACAACGTCGCATTCCAACGGAGTCAATTCAAATTAGGAGTATCACATGACACCGGAAGAGAGATACCTATTTGATCTGCACGGATACTTGGTGCTGCGCGGGGTGCTGTCCCCCGATATACGTCAACGCCTCAACGAAACGATAGATTATCTTGAAACGCTTGATGATAGTCAGACCGTAGCCTTGGGCACCGAACGGAAATATCGTGCCTCGGACAACGTCTACGCTCAGACGGGTGTCCCGTCAGAAGATGGCTTAGGCGATTATGACTGTGAGGTGCTACGCTATGGTGGTCCCTTTGAGGAACTTATCGACCTGCCCCAAACACTTCACTATATTGAGGAGATGATTGGTGAACCCAGCCGGCTCGATGCAGCCAGCTTTATGTCACGGAACAGTGGAGGAGCGTTTCGGTTCCATCACGGTTATGCGGAGTTACTACCCTATAGCGAGTATGCCTTCCGAGACGGAGCGTTCAAGTGCGTAAGCGTGAAAATTGGGTATGCGTTGACGAACGTTGATGTGGAAGACGGTTGTTTTGCTGTTATCCCCGGAAGCCACAAGAGCAACTTCACCAACCCGCTCGTGGGGCAGATTCCAGATCCCGCCCATCCACTTGTGCAACCGCTGCCGTGTAAAGCCGGTGATGCCATCATCTTCTCTGAAGACCTATCCCACGGGGCTGTAGAGAACTACGGCTCAAAGGTACGGCGGACACTGTTTTATTCCTACGCACCGGCGTTTCACTGCACTTGGCACGGCTTGGCAATGACAGCCGAAGGTTTTGAGCAGCGCGCAACTCCACGCCAACTCGAACTTATCCAAGGACCGCCCCCATTTGCTCATACCTCCGAAGCTGATGTCCGCTAATATCTGTCCCAATGAATTAAAAACAGGCATAATTCCAGAGAAATCAGAAGGTGAACTCCATGAAACCAGCTACGGAAGAAGATGTTTTTGACTTGCAGATTGGTCTTGGTGAATCCGAAACCGCTGTTGAAGATAAGCATTTCTTCGACACAGCTGGTTATCTGGTATTAGAAGATCTCCTGACTCCGGGACAAGTTTCGCAGGCGCACGATACGTTGGCAAGTATTAAAGCAACAACACCGAAAAATATAACGCTATTACCAGATGGGCCCTATGGATGCGAATTGGTCAACATCATTGAAGGAAGGAATGTCGTTGAGGATGCCATGGCACTGCCCCGTGTCCTCGATTATGTGCAGGAATTCATTTGGGGACGCCAATACCGCCTCGTTGGCTCACGGGCAATAGTGCGAACACCGGGAAAGGGCAGTCAACTCACGCAAGGAGGGGATGCAGATCCGAGACGTTATGCCCGCTACCGTTGCTTTGGAGACGGTCAATTCCGTTGTCTGATGATTACCTGTCTAATTGCGTTGACTAACACCGCCGATGGGGACGGAGCGTTTTGTGCAATTCCCGCCAGTCACAAAGCTAGCCTTCCACACCCCTATGAGAATACGGATTTAAGCGCGATTGCGCCGCTGCAGAATATCCCATTGCGTGCCGGATCGGGTGTTTTGTTTACTGAAAACCTCTCTCACGCATTTCGACCGACTACCGGTGAAGGAGATGTGTGGCTGTCTTATCAGTACGGTCCTTCTTATATGGTCAATTGGCCCCGCTGCGAACCGTCAGCTGATCTGCTAGCGCGTACCGCTGCTAATCCCGCCAAGTCGCATCTGTTGTTAGAGCCGTATTACCACCCCGCCGGTTCACAAAAGAAACAAGAGATGTAGTTAATGTAGATCGCACCTAAAGGGTATATCAGATAAGGCCCGCAGTAAAATCTTCCAGTCGAATTACTTCACCGCCCCGTGCAGCCGATGCATTTGCACCGAGAACTGCTGCGAGGCTATTCATACTAGTGGCATAAGAACTCCGCATCATGCTAGCATCACCAATCCGCACAGCTTTGACAAAAGCGTGCGCTTGCAAGGCAAAAGCGTTATCGCTTTCCGTCGTTTCCCAGACAGTCTCACCATTCTCCACAACCTTTTGCCCCGACCACTCCATCAATGAATCATCGCTGACCAGCATCACTTGCTGCCGTGAAATACTCACATTTGTCAGCACCCGCGAAACACTCACATTGGCAGTTATGCCGTTAGTGAAGCGGTAATTGACGTTGTATACATGCGGCATGTTCATCGGTTCGGGTCCCTCGCCGGGCTTCCGGTCAACGTAGAAAGCGGACACTGCTTCGATATCTCCCAAGAAGTAGCGCAGTAGATCTACCGTGTGGATGGTGTTTTCGACGAATGAACCACCGCATAACTCGAAACGACTTGTCCAGTAGCGGATCGGCCTGCCACTGTAGAGACGCTGCACCAAGGCGTGTCGCAAGGTGCGCCCCTGCAATCTCCGACACACCTCTTCTGCCGACGGATAATAACGGCTCATAAAGCCGACTTGGGAGACAACGCCCGATTCTTGGATAGCGGTTTCAAACCGAACGGCTTGCGCCATATCGAGTGTTTGCGGTTTCTCGACAAAGATAGCCAATCCTTTGTCCGCTGCAATAAGGATTTCGTCTGTGTGGAGTGTTGGCGGAATACAAAGATAGACTGCGTCGAGGTCTTCTTTGTCCAACATTTCGTGGTGGTCGGTGTAGGTTGCCTGCGCCCCGAAGGCTGCAGCTTGTGTCTTTACAGTCTCTTCATTGATATCACAGAATGCTTGCAAAGTGACCTCGCCGGCTTCGACTAACGGTGCAAGGGCGGGCAGGTGTGACCGAGTGGTGATATGGCCAAGACCGATAAATCCCAAACGAACAGGTTTCATAGTGATAGATACCTCCATTTCTGAAAAATGCTATAAGGACATGATGAGAATACCATATCTCAGCAACAATTAGCAAGTGTGATATGAGTTGACAAATCAATCGGTTATGAATAATAATTGTCTATAGGCATTTTCATGGAAATCAGGATTGCTTTGAGGAATAATCTGATTGTGCGGGATTTGGAGGTTTTTGTGCAACCTAAAATTCAGTGAAAGTGTCAATCTATTCTTGAATTATCGTGCTGCAATTATGATATAATATCTTGATTAAAGAAGGGTTTCTTACGTCTGAGATTTGGTACTCTTATAGTCGGTATCATGTGTATAACTCTTGGTATTATCTTCGCTGTTCGTATTTCGATTTAGAATTTTCGTGTCCATAAAAAGGAGAGAACATGAAGGATTTATACCGTGTCGCTATTATCGGCACCGGTCGTATGGGTGGCTTAATCGAAGATGAACTCACGGTTAACCAATTTTCGAGCCCTTATGGGCACTTCAGCGCCTATGCCGCCATTGAGCAGACCGAGGTGGTCGCCGTTGCCAATCGTGGGGAGGAACGCTTGAAGCGGTTCACCGATCGGTTTGGCATTACCAACACTTATCTCGATTATCGCGAGATGATTGAGCGGGAAAAGCCGGACATTGTGAGTGTGACCACGCCATCATTCGCACGCGCTGAGCCGATTATCTTTGCGGCAGAGCATGGTGTACGAGGGATATATTCGGAGAAAGGGCTGTGTGCGTCATTGGAGGAAGCTGATCGCATTACCGCCGCGTGTAAAGCAAATGAGGTTGCCTTCAACTGGGGTGCGATGCGCCGACACCATGACGGCTACATTCGGGTGCGCGACGCGATTGCCCAAGGAGATATTGGCGAACCTCGCTATGCAGTAATGTCGAGCTATACCGACATCATTAAACACCACCCGCACACGCTAGATTTGGTAGCCATGTTGTTGGGGGACCCGATGCCGATTTGGGTGGAGGGACGCTTGGTGCAGCGGGGCGAACCGTTGGCTGCAAACGCGGATCAACGTCCCCGCGCGTACCCAGAGTATGACTCCAATGGACATCGCTTTGTGCCACCCGCCGGGGAAGAGATTGCTGACCCCATGGTCGGATTCTTCCGGATTGGCTATGAAAACGATACGGAGGGGATTTTTCTACCCCTATCTGGACCATTTAACATTGATGTACACGGCACTGAAGGACACGCCTACGCATGGGACAACGGCGATGTTTTCTGCGTCCGCCGCAGTGCAAAGGGCGGGGCTGCCGTTGACGAAACGTTTATCAAGCCAGCAGGCGCAAGTCCTACGGTGTGCACAATTCGCAATATCATCCACGAGATTGAAACGGGTGAGCGCACCACAGGAAATATCGACATAACGATGCAATCGGTGGAGGCGCAATTCGGTATCGCGCATTCGCACTTGCAAGGGGGTGCTCGCGTGGCATTACCTGTCGCAGATCGAACCCTTTACATCCCCGGCGGTTGATAGTAATAGGACTGACGCAGCTGGAAGTTGGGCAGGCACAAGACCTGCCCCTACAAAGGATTACTTCCCTGTAGGGGAAACCCTTGTGGTTGCCCTTGCTATTCAATTCACAACAAAGGAGACAGCATTCATGGCAAACGAATCAATTCAACTTTTTAATGGAACGGATCTCACCGGTTGGCGGATGCGGCATCCGGACCAAGAACACAAGTGGGTTGTTCACGACGGCATCCTCGACAACACCGGTAAAGGTGTAGATATCATGACGGAGCAAGAGTTCGGGGACTTTGAACTGCATATCGAGTATCTGGTGCCAGAGGATAGCAACAGTGGTATCTACTTCCGGGGTCGATATGAGATCCAGATTTTAGACAGTCTTGGGAAGACGTACTCATACCCAGCGGAGAACGGTGCCCTTTATAATCAGAAGCATGTAGATGTTGAGGCGAGTAAGCCAGCAGGAGAATGGCAAACAGTAGATGCAACACTCAAGGGTATGAGTCTGACAGTAGTCCTAAATGGGGTCAAGATTCACGACAATGTGACCATCGAGGGACCGACAGGTGGACAACTCGCCGATGATAATCCACCCAAGGGTCCTCTGATGTTGCAGGGGGACCATGGCCCCGTTCAATTTCGCAATATTCGGATTCGGGAATTGTGATAACGGATGAAACGATGTCTTGAACACATCCTTCTACACCAACTCAATGAAACTGCCTATGTGAGCCTCACGATTTACGATGCACAAGGACACATCGCTCAGTTGCTATATCTCGGTCAAAAGGATGCCGGCTTCTATCACATTCTATCACAATCGTTCCCACGCTGCATATTGGGCTGGTCGTAACAAACACAATGAAAAGGTCGCTTCGGGGCTCTACTTCTACCAGATTTACGCGTCCAGTGAAGCGAGATATGGATTCCAAATCCCGACACCTCACCGGAGTTAGTTAATTGGTTAATGGGTTAATTGAAGAAATACCCAATGATGTTAGGCTTGGTAAAGAGGTTAGCATGAACATCCACACTAAATTAATTTTGAATTACATGGGAATCGTGCTGGTCATTTTGCTAGCGATGTATGGCTATCTGGATTATTCGTTAAAGCAGAACTTGAGTGAACGAATCACGAGCGAGCTGACAGTGCAAGCGAATCTGACGCGGGAATTTCTGCTGGAGAAACTCCCTGACACATTCAGTTACGACGTTGTGGACAGCTTTGTGGATCGGCTCGGAGCCGCTAGTAGGGTACGTCTCACATTTATTGGGTGCGATGGAATTGTATGGGGAGATACAGAACGTGATGGACAGCGTTTACGGGAGATGGATAATCACCGGAATCGACCAGAAGTACAAGAGGCTTTGGCAGGTGGAATTGGGACGATCGACCGATATAGCGATACTGTGATGACCACGCTTCGCTACCTTGCCTTGCCAGTGATTCGTGAGGGGAAGATGATTGGTATCTGTCGGGTTGCGCTGCCTATGAGGGAGATCGATACAGCCATTGGTCAACTCAGATGGCTTTTGCTATTGGCAATCAGTGCAGGTCTTGTGTTCGCAATCTTGTTCAGCATTATCACCACCAACGTGACCACGAAGCCGATCCGAGACTTGACCCAAGCCACAAAATCGCTCGCAGTTGGCGAATTAAACTCGCGTGTCTCCGTTGCCGCGTCGGGTGAACTGGGAGAATTGTCCAATCATTTCAATCAGATGGCTAATCGGATTGAAATGCAGATCCATGAGATTTCTCGTGAGCGCAATCTAAGGGATAGCATCTTATCAAAGATGGTCGAGGGGGTGCTCTTAATTGACGCGCAGTTTGCCATCACGTATGCGAATTCGGCAGCAATCACAATGCTAGACTTTCCTGTCCACTATCAGGCACTCTCCTTGGTTGAAAGCATCCCTGACCCGGCATTGAAACACCTCCTAATGCAGGTGACGGATACAGAAAAAGCGGGATTCGCAGAAATCAATCTGATCCGAACAACCGAACGCGAGACGGAAATTATTGTCGTACCCGTCGGAGGGGAGTATCTGGTCAGTCTCCACGACGTGAGTCAGTTGAGGAAATTGGAGCGGATTCGATCAGATTTCGTCGCGAACGTCGCTCACGAAATGCGAGTTCCGTTGACTTCAATTCACGGCTATGCAGAAACGCTTCTCAATGGTGCTTTGGACGACACCGACGCAAACGAGCGGTTTGTGGAAAAGATTTTACAGCAGTCAGCACGGCTCTCACAGTTGGTCTCAGATCTTCTGGATTTGTCTCAGCTCGAATCCGGGGAGGTAAAGCTCAAATTAAAGCCGTGTGAGATTGACGAATTTCAAGAGACCGTCTTAGCACTCTTTGAACCCGTATTTGAGGAAGCGGATTTGAGGCTTGAGTGGAGGGTGCCTAAGTATCTACCCACCGTGTTTGCCGATAAGCAACTTATCGGACAGGTATTGGCAAATTTAATTGAGAACGCGATCAAGTATACACCAGCGGGGGGAGGGGTTACCATTTCTGCTGAAGCCAGCGAATCAGAGGTTATCGTTCATGTAAAAGATACCGGAATCGGTATTCCTTCTGAGGCGTTGCCCCGAATTTTCGAGCGATTCTACCGGGTGGATAAGGGACGCTCGCGCGAGATGGGGGGCACAGGATTGGGACTTGCGATTGCTAAACACATTCTGCTTCAACATGGTGGAAGGATATGGGTTGACAGCACTTTGGGAGAGGGATCAGTATTTTACTTTGCCTTGCCGTTGCAAAGGAGATTCTCGGCGACGGAACAGATAGCACAACTCTCTCACATCAAGGAAGCTGAATTATTGCCCCCTTCAACAGTGGATGGGGGATAAAAATAATCGCTCATGTTAAGAAATCGTGCAACAGAAACCGTAGAGGCAGGTCTTGTGCCTGCCCAAAAGGGCAACCATAAGGGTTGCCCCTACAGCTCTTTTCGTATTTTGCATTTTCTTCTTACATGAGCTAAAATAATTTTTATATCTCCTTTTTACTGTGGTTGAGACACATATCGGATTCAGATGGCATCAAAACTTAGCGTTTTGCTTTGACCATGTTTTTGCTGTCTGGATTCATAACATTTTCGAGAAGGAAGATGGCATCAAAGATCCTGATTGTGGAAGATGAACCTGATATTGTTGAATTATTAATGTACAACTTGCACCAAGCGGGCTTTAAGGCCGACGCAGTCCTTAATGGGGCGGCTGCCCTTGAACGGGTCAAAATCGAGCCGCCTGATCTCATTCTCTTGGACCTATTGCTTCCAGAGGTAGACGGCCTGGAGGTATGTCGTACCTTAAAACGCGATCCTGAGACGGCAAGCATTCCCATTATTATGCTCACGGCAAAAGGTGAAGCGATTGACCGAATTGTTGGGTTGGAGTTAGGAGCAGACGACTACATCACCAAGCCATTTAGTCCGCGGGAAGTTATGCTGAGAGTCCGCGCCGTGCTGCGTCGCGCGCCGAACGTTCCGCGCAGCAGACCTGCAAACCAAATTCAGATTGATGACTTGAAGATTGATCTGGACAGACACCAAGTATTCAGCGATGGCAGCGTTATTGATCTAACTGCCACAGAGTTCAAAATCCTTTCTCTATTTGCTCATTCCCCGGGGCGTGTCTTCACACGCAGTATTCTGATGGATGCGGTTTGGGGGCAGGAGTATTACGGCATTGAGCGCACGATGGATACCCATGTAAGTCGTTTGCGGCGTAAGTTAGGACAGTTTGGAGAGCGGATTGAGACCGTACATGGAGTCGGCTATCGGCTTAAAGAGTAACAGCACAAAGATATTAAACTATTAAGTTGAATAAGAGATGAGAAAAGCCCGGTGGGAGAAATTCTTGCCGGGCTTTTTTTGTTTCCCATCACCCTTTCATTAAGATAAACCTTTGAGTTTTAGCACTAAAGCAATTTTGCCACAGAAAAGCCAAAGGAACGCTAAAATTTTGTAACATTTCGAGACTATACTTAGGGCGTTGGTTGGGGAAATCAAGAAATTTGGGATGGAAGGCTTTTGCTGTCCATCCCAAATTTCGTTTTACCACCAAGTGAAAATGTCCCAAGTCAGACAACCCCTACGTAAGTTAATTGCCACAAAAAGTCGAAAGAAATGTCAAAATTTTGTAACATTCATAACCTATACTGTAAGTGCACTAAAACAAACAGACGTAATCAGAACGGGAGAACGATGAAACAATCACTTTTGTGGGTGTTGGTAGTATGGATTTGTTGGGTTCCATCAACACTCATCGCGCAACAAACTGGACGTATTGAAGGGATCGTCCTTGATGAAGCGACAGAAACACCGATAGAAGATGTCAGCATCGTATTGAGCGCGACCCAACAGCGCGTGTCAACGGATCAGGACGGGGCATTCACTCTCGAAGTTCCCTTGGGGACTTACAACATCAGCGTCCGATTTCCTTTCTATCTCACACAGACCGTATCCGGAATTGAAGTCAACAAATCACAGCCGAAGCAATCCCTCCGTATTACTCTCACCCCTCAAGTCATTAAATTGGGACCTATACATTTACCTGTCCGCCTGAGCGAATCCAGTGAAACAGGTCTCTTGGAGAAGCGGCGACTAAGTTTTGCTGTCGAAGATAGCATCAGTACCGAGTTGATGGCTAAGCTCCCCGTCTCAGACGCTGGGGAAGCACTAAAACGGGTCACCGGCATCAGTATTGTTGGTGGGCGATACGTTTTCGTGCGTGGGCTAGGGGAACGCTATAGTAACACCTTGCTGAACAGCGTCCAGATCCCAAGTCCTGAACCCAACCGCCGCGTTGTTCCGATGGATATTTTTCCTGCCAATCTTCTGGAGAGCCTTCAAACCGTTAAAACTTTCTCTCCCGATCAGCCGGGTAATTTCGCCGGCGGATCCGTGCAGGTTTTCACGAAAGACTTCCCAGATGCGTTCACTATGTCGCTATCAATGTCCAGTAGTTTTAATACGGAAACAACGGGCAAGGAACTCCTTGAGTATCCGGGCGGAGATTTAGACAGGTTTGGGTTTGACGACGGCACACGCGCACTCCCCGGTATCATTGCAGATCAACCACCGGACGCTCCAATTCGCGAACGTGGGCGTTTTACCAGAGGTGGATTCACACCAGAGGAAATTCAACAGTTTGGCAGAGCCTTTGATAATGTTTGGTCACCAGAAAGATATACCGCCCCAGCGAACCAAAGCTATAAGTTTAGCATCGGAAATTCCACTCAACTCGTTGGAAAGGATTTCGGGTATTTAGGCATTATTTCATATGGTAATGGACACAGTCATCGCCCAGCAGAAGAACAGAATGCGTTTCGGCTAGGCTTGAATGATCTCACCCCCGTGACGGCATATCTGGTGGAGCGCAGCGCAAATGATGTTAGTTGGGGCGGGGTGCTGAACACAAGTATGCGTTTTTCGCCCGGACAGAAGGTGAGTTTGAGAACACTATATAGCCATACCGCCGAAGATGAAACGCGGACTTGGGAGGGTTTCAACGCCGACCGCGGCACAGATATGCGAAGTTCTCGCTTGCTCTATGTTGAACGCGGTCTCTTTTCCAGCCAGCTTGCCGGCGACCATGAATTTGACTTTGCCTCCGAAAACTTCAATGGTGACTCGGAATCTAAAGCAGGGGAAGAAAGCGATACCAGTGAACCAGAGTTTACGCCTGTACCGACGCTCTCGTGGCGCTTGACCTTCTCTCGTGCGGTGCGAAACGAACCGGATACCCGCGAAGTCATCTATGAAAAACGCCGGGATGAATGGCTTTTCCGTGACATCACTCAGAGCGGTAGTCGGTTCTTCTTTGATTTGGCAGATGATGAAATCAGCGGTAGGCTTGATTGGTCAATGCCTATTGTAAGAACAGGCTTGTTCAAAGTCGGCGGGATGTGGAGAGATCGCGATAGAACATTTGATGCCCGTCGTTTTCGGTTTCTGCCCTCCGACAATATCGAATTATTCTTAGATCGGACTGCTCATCCGGAGGAACTGTTTACCGCAGAACATATTGCTCCTAACCTCTTTGAACTGCGGGAATCAACGCGAGCAACAGATAACTACCTCGCCGCACATAGCGTGTGGGCTGGCTATGGTATGATCGATCTGCCGTTGTCGAAGAAGTTTCGGGTGACAACCGGCGCTCGGTTGGAGGTTTCCGATCAGAACGTCACAACATTTGATCCCTTCACCGCAGAACAGCAAGCGATAGAGGCGAACCTAGATACTACAGATATCCTGCCCAGTCTGAACCTGACATACCGGCTGACGGAGCGGATGAACTTGCGCTTGGCTGCCTCCCGCACAGTGACGAGACCAGACCTTCGGGAGTTAGCACCTTTCGAGTTTACGGATTTCGTTGGTGGCAGAACAATTTTCGGCAATCCAGAACTTGAACGCACACAAATTGACAATTACGATATCCGTTGGGAGGTTTTCCCAGAATTAGGAGGCGTGGTAGCAATCAGCGGTTTCTACAAGAAATTCCACAAACCCATTGAGCAGATAATCCAACCAGCGGCTGAAGTGCGAATCACCTACGAAAACGCAGCAGCAGCGAATAACTATGGGCTTGAACTGGAAGTACGCCAAAACCTCAGCATTCTCGCTTCAAGGTTAAGATATTTGTCGGTCAACACCAACGTAGCGTTCATCTCGTCTAAAGTTGAGTTGCCCGACGTGGGAATTCAGACCTCTTCTGAGCGTGCGCTGCAGGGACAGTCACCGTATGTTGTGAACGCCAGTCTCGGATATGACAATCCCGATTTGGAAATCACCGCCGCGGTTGCGTATCATGTCTTTGGAAAACGAATTGCGGAGGTGGGTAATCACGGCAGTCCGGATGTGTTTGAACTGCCGCGTTCCCAACTGGATGTGACTTTTGGGAGGCAATTACTCCCATTTCTCCGTTTGAGCCTTTCAGCAAAGAATTTGCTGAATCCTGACGTTACCTTAGAACAAGGTAGCGAAACCTACGTGCGGTATCGCACGGGTCGGACATTTTCGTTCGGCTTGAGTTACAACTTGTAAAGAATAAGAAAAACTCTCTTTATGTTTCACACTTAATCTATGGTGGATTCTAAAAATAAATGGACACTTTCGCCTCCCGGTAGGTGCGGTTTGCAACCGCACCGAATAGGCGCAGTTAGAAACAGCGCCTACCAAACGGTAGAACGGTAGTTTCGTTTTCCTAACCGCACCGGATTGGAGTGTCTAAGTAATTCTAAAATCTACTATAAAAAAGAAAGGAAGTTTAATTCAATGAGTAGTCTTTTGTTTTTCCGGTTGTCCTCTACTCTGTGTATCTGCCTCGCTCTTCTGTTTGTAGGCTGTGGAGATGATGAAGTGGATGACATCACTGAAACTGATGATGGTGACACTGTCACCACCGCTGAAGAACCGAGCGGCCCAAACATCCTTGAGGGGAAAATCACAGAAGATATGACCCTCACAGCAAGCCGCGAACATATATTGCGGGGAGCCGTGTTTGTGGAAGACGGTGCCACATTGACGATTGAGCCTGGCACCCTCATTTATGGTGAGGGAGTTTCTAACGGAACTCTCATTATCGCACAAGGTGCAAAGATTATGGCTGAGGGAACGCAGAACGCACCGATTGTTTTCACCAGTGACGCGCTTGACGGTTCACGGGGCCGCGGCCAGTGGGGTGGTTTGATTATTAACGGTCGTGCACCCAGCAACCAAGGTGTCACATTTGGTGAAGGGGATACAGGTGCTTTCGGTGGGAACAACCCCGGAGACAACAGCGGTGTCCTCAAGTATGTCCGTGTCGAATATGCAGGTATCGAGTTTAGCCCTGATAACGAGCTAAATGGTATCGCCTTCCAAGGTGTCGGTTCCGGCACGGTCGTCGATTATGTGCAGGTTCACTTGAATCAGGATGACGGTATTGAAATGTTCGGTGGTACGGTCAACATCAAACACGCGCTTGTCACGGGTGCACGTGATGACTCCTTCGACTGGACAGATGGTTGGACAGGTAAAGGACAGTTCTGGATCGCACAGCAACGTGGAGATGAGGCTGATAACGGTTTTGAAAATGACAACAGTAGCAAGAACAATGATGCAACGCCGCGGTCTGCCCCGACAATTTACAACGCCACGCTCATCGGTGATCCGCAGGGCCCCACGAGTGACACCGGTATGCTAATTCGTGAAGGCGCAGCAGGCATATACCGCAACATCATTGTACACGGCTTTAAGAACAAAGCTGGACTTGATATTGATAACGCCTCAACGATTGCTCAGGCAAACAGTGGTGGTCTGACCGTCCAAAACACCATTTTCTCCAACAACCAGCCGGGGAACTTCGCCGAACCGGACGAAGATTTTGATGAAGCTGCATGGGCGATGGATCCTGCGTTTAATAACCTTGAAGCGGATGCGAAATTGCGTAACCCATTCGCTCAGAGTGACCCAGATTTCCGCCCAGCCGCCGATTCCCCCGCGCTCAATGGTGCGATTCCAGTCGCCTCGCCGCCCGGCGATGGCTTTTTTGATCCTGTGAATTTCATTGGTGGAATGGGGCCTAACGATAACTGGACAGAGGGTTGGACGACAACCGCTCAAAACTAATCAGGATTCAAGGATGTTCAGGATTGAGATGTTCAACAATCCTGTTCAATCCTTGAACTTTATCTTATTTCACAGATGAAATGGCGAATTGTATTAGGGATAATTTCCCTCATTCTGCTGATTGCATCAATCGGCTGGCACAGAATAAATGCTTGGGAGGGCAGCTTGGATTCCCCGGTTGCCCTTGGTCAAGCTGTCGTTGACGCGCTGAATCGTGGGGATATTGATGGGCTGCATCGGTTGAGAGTCAATCAAGATGAATACCTTTCATGGATTTGGCCCGCTTTTCCCGCAAGCCGTCCACCCTATAATTTTACCGCTGATTTTGCATGGTCAAATCTAAATAAGAGGTGCATTGTCGGTGCAAATAGCGGGATTGAACAGTACGGCGGTCAAAACTTAGCCTTCGTGGACGTGGATTTTGACCGTCCAACCGAAGAATACAAAGGGTTTAAGTTGCTACGCGGAAGCGTGCTTACAGTACAAAACGCGAATGGCAAAAAAGTCGAATTGAGAATTCTTGGATCCGTTGTCAAGAAAGGAAACCATTATAAACTTTTAAGTTATGAGGATTAGACAACTATGAGTGGTTACATTTCTAGTTATAAAGCAAATAAACACATAGACAAGAAAAAGAGGGCAAAAAGTCGAGAGCGGCTGGTAACGAACTCCTCCCCACCATCTTCCAGCGCCGGACAAGCACCTACGCCCCGTGTGAGTCGGGCATCCGTCCATGAAGGTAAGGGACATTCTATACCAAGTCGAAGTCAAGCTGTCCCCAAGCAAGCAGGTAAAAGAGGGGGAGCATTTTTTGTCTCTGTTGTGGTTCATCTTGCCGGGGCGTTGATTGCTACAGCATACGTTGTACAGGAAAAGATCGTCAATGAGGAATTAGTACAAGGAGTACTCATGAAACCTGCCCCCAAACCGACGCTCAAGCGCAGATCTCGTCCACGCATTGCCAAAACGACCACGCCTCGAAAGACAATAGACACACCCAAACCGCAACTTCAACAAATCGCTACAACCAGTGCCCGACTCCCAATAGGCAGCGAAAGGTTTACAATTCCAGCGAGCAGTCTTTCTGTTGGATCGATCGGTGAACCGAGCACCCAACTCGGCAGAGGTCTGTTCGCCGGAGCCCGTCAGGCGCAAGTCGTTGCTGTAACACCTCAGTTTGAAGCCCCAAAATTTATGAGTACATCAATAACCAGTAAGATTGACACAGGGAACAGTTTTGCACAAATGGACTTTAATCCGGAGGCGATGGACCCGATTACAGCAGAGCTGAGAGATGCGACACAGTCCTTTACGGAGTTTCTCCAGTCAATCCGCGAAAAAATCAAACGCTCTCAACGTTATCCACGATCGGTCCGGAATTTAGCTGACGGCAGTGAAGCACAGGTGCAATTCACAATTCGGCGCGATGGAAGTCTGCTTGACGCTAAAGTTGTCGCTTCCTCCGGCTCCAAATCACTTGACGCCGCCGCTTTGGCTGTTGTGCGGGATGCTGCGCCCTATCCCTCTTTTCCCGAGGGTCAAGAGGGATCAACGCTTCGTTTAGAAATCCCAATCTCTTTTCAATTAAAAACGAATTAACGCCCGATCGCAGATCGACAGAGCAGTGCCCTCCATTGGCTGTGTTTGTGAATTTTTTCTTTGTCCCAGTTAAATTTCCTTTTCAGAGACAGCCTTCATGACACGCTTTTTTGTGACAAATTTGTGACATTTATGGTATATTTTATTTAAGTAGTGTTAAGTGATTAACCAGAATGTCATTGCGCAAAAATGGTATCGAATGGAGGTTCAATGAAAAGATATTTTCTACGCGGCATTTTACCTTTAATGTGTCTATTGTTAAGCAGTCCCGCTGTTCTGTGGGGAGATGCGGGTAAGATTAGCGGTTACTTTTTTGGCGATTATTACTATGTGCTGAAGTCTCACAACGCTGAACTTGAGAGCCGGAATGGATTTCAGTATCGACGCGTCTATTTCAATTACGACAAGGATCTGTCAGAAGCATTTTCGATGCGGTTTCGGTTCGAGATGAATGGCGCATCATTCCCCACAGATCGTCAGAAAATCGAACCGTATCTCAAAAATGGCTATCTGAGGTGGAAGAAACCCGAGTGGCGGACCAATCTTTATTTAGGGATATCTAGCAACCCGACTTGGAAGAATGTTGAAAGGGTATGGGGCTATCGTTCTGTTGCAGAAACGGCGCTTCACATGCACAAAATGGGAAATGGCTCCGACTTTGGTATAGCTCTACAAGGCGATGTCGATAAATCAAAAAAGGTTAGCTACCATTTGATGTTCGCAAATGGCACGAGCACAAGTGCAGAAATTGATGGCAATAAGAAGATCGCCTTTTCACTCGCAGCCAAGCCCGTTACAGGCTTTATCGTTGAAGGATATGCCGATTTGGAAAATGCAGTGGATCGGGGCAGATGGTACACATTACAAGGTTTTCTAGGCTATCAACGGGAGCAGCTTCGGGTCGGTATTCAGCTTGCCAATCAGACGCGGGAACAGGAAGACAAGGACGACCTTAACATTTTAGTGAGCTCGGTATTCGGTGCGGCGCAATTGCTCGAAAAGAAGGTATGGGCTTTTGCTCGGTTTGACAGGCTGTTCGATCCAAGTCCTGCTGCGAATAAAGGTTATATCCATTTTGATGGTACAGCAGCGCCAAATATGATTCTTGTCGGGTTGGATTGGAAACCCATTGAGGCGTTAAATATCATGCCCAATCTTGTCTTCGTCTTTTACGATGAACCGGATAATGGCCCCAAACCTGACGCGACGATTATGCCGCGTTTGACAGCATTCTTCAGGTTCTAGCAATGGAGGCGTGGAACCTGATGTGGGACAGTCAGAAAACGGGACCGCTCTGCTCCCGTTTTCTCCTCTAATATCTTCTCACGTTTCACGTTTCATTCGTTGGAGGGGACACGCTATGCAATCTAACTTAGAAGAAAACATGCAGCAGGACATCGATCTGATCCGCAGCAATGTAATTGAGATGGGTAAATTAGTTGAGCAAGCGTTAGAAACCTGTCTGAATGCGATTCAGCATAATGATCGACAATCGGCTTATGTTGTGATCTTAAGAGACCGGCATATCGATGAGTTAGAGGAGACTCTAGAATCACTTTGCCAGAGGTTCCTGATTAAGCACCTACCCGTTGCGAGTCAAATGCGCTTTGTTTATTCGGTTATCAAAATCAACACCGAATTAGAGCGTGTTGGCGATTATGCGAAAGCGATGGCTCGGCGATTTTTGACTGTCAGTGACTTGGGCGCGCAAGCCTCCCATCCCAAGCTCATCGACATTGCCAACCTTGCAATTCCGTTCCTCCGTAACGCCTTGCAAGCCTTCGCTGAAGGTGACGCTGAATTGGCAAAAGCAACGAGGGAAAAGGAAAAAGAACGGGCGATAGATAATTTACGCTACGAAATTCACAGTGATTTAATCCAATTACACATCAAGGACGAATTGCCATCAGAGGCACTAGTTCCGCTGGTGACGATTGTCAGTTGCTTGGAGCGTGTAGCAAATCAGGCGAGCAATATTTCCGAGGAAATCTTGTATATGTGTACCGGCGAAGATTTAAGACACGACTACCAACAGGTGTTGCGTGTACTTTTCGTCGCCGAGCACGATGCGTGCCGAGGACAGATGGCAGCCGGTATCGGCAGTTCCCTCGAATCGCATAGGATACTGTTTAGTAGTGCCGGCGTGGCGTCCCAACCACTGGATCCGAAAACCGTGCAATTCATGGAGGAAAAAGGCATTGATATTTCTGGTCAAAGGTCCAAATATTTAAGCCAAATCTTAGATCTCAAAGATTACGCAATCATTGTATCGCTCAGTGAGGAAGCAGACAAAGCTCTCCCGTCGTTGCCATCGCGACCAGTGCGTATCAATTGGGAAGTGCCGGATCCGTCAAAGCTTGAAGGAACCGAAGAGGAAGTTCAAGCTGCATACCAAACAACATTTCAATTTTTAGAAACACACATCCGAGAATTGGTTCAAGCAATTCTCGGTGATAATATTGAGAAGGAGAAGGAAACTGATGTTCAATAAAGTGTTGTGCGCTATCGTTGCGGTAGCGTTCTGTCTGTTTTCAAACGGCTGCACAAAGAAAGATGAGGCCAGTGAAAAGGTCGTGATTCAGAACGCGGGTTCTGATACGATGGTCAATCTCGCACAGGCATGGGCAGAGGCGTATGCTACCGTCGAGCCCAATGTGTCCCTTGAAGTTTCCGGTGGTGGTTCGGGAACCGGCATCGCTGCGCTGACCAGCGGCACGGTAGACATCGCGAATTGTAGCCGTCAAATGACGCTGGCAGAAAACGAACGGGTGAAACAGAACACAGGCGAAGCACCGAAAGAATTCATCGTTGGATACGATGCACTCGCTGTTTACGTCCACAAAGATAATCCGTTGGCTGAAATCTCCATAGATCAACTTGCTGCTATCTACGGAGAAGGCGGAGACATAACTGAATGGTCTCAACTCGGCATTGATAATAGCGAGTGTGCTAATGACGAGATTATTCGGGTGAGTAGACAATCGAATTCCGGGACATTCGTCTATTTCCGCTCGGCAGTTCTCGGCAAGAAGCGCGACTATAAGCTCGGCTCAAGAGATCTACACGGTTCCAAGGATGTCGTCGAACTCGTCGCACATACACCGTGTGCAATTGGCTATAGCGGCATGGGGTACGCCACAGAAGAGGTGAAGATGCTCAAAATTGCTAAGAATGCAGGTGATACCGCCTATGGGCCCACCGCCCAAGGTGTGCTTGACGGTACGTATCCAATCGCAAGACCCCTGTATATGTATTCGCTCGGAACGCCAGAACCGCAGGAACAGACTTACCTAGATTGGATCTTTTCGCCAACGGGACAGGGGATTGTTGAGAAAACAGGTTACGTGCCCGTCGGACAGAAATGAGTCGTGATAGGTGCTTGTCGAATTACGATGCCGACACGCCAGTGGATGACCATCAATTATGCGAACAATCGTGAACATTTTTCACCAACTCGAACGTTGGTGCGAGCCAGTTATCGAAGCAATTATTCGCCTATGCGGTATCAGCGCAATTATCTTCGTCTTCGGCATATTCTTCTTCGTCTTCCGCGAAGGGATGGGCTTTTTCTTCGGCGGATTGGACATCGTTGAGTTTCTCACAAGCCCCGAATGGTATCCTACTTCTCTTAGCAACAAACGTTACGGCGTATTGGCATTAATCGCAGGTACGTTTAGCGTGACAGCCTTGGCGATGGTTATTGCTGTGCCGTTTGGGCTTGGAGCAGCTATCTTCGTGTCTGAATTTTGCGGACCGAAATTGAAGGAAACCCTCAAAATCGTCATTGAGTTGCTCGCGGCGATTCCATCCGTTGTGTGGGGTTTCATCGGCTTAACGGTGATGAACGCGCTGATTATCAAGATATTCAACGTCCCAATCGGTTTGACGATGCTAAACGGCGGTATTATTCTAGCACTGATGAGCGTCCCTATCATTGTCTCCATAGGTGAGGACGCACTCAAAGCAGTTCCGGATTCGTATCGAGAAGCGGCTGAAGCACTCGGTGCAACGCGATGGCAGGTGATTTATCGTGTGTTGTTGCCTACAGCAAAGAATGGATTGCTTGCAGCGGTACTGTTGGGCGTTGGTCGTGCAGTGGGTGAAACCATGGCGGTGTTGATGACAACGGGCCATGCGGTAAACATGCCAAATAGCCCTTTCGATTCTGTCCGTACGCTGACCGCCACGATCGCAGCCGAATTGGGTGAGGCAGCGGTGGGCAGTGATCATTATCGTGTGTTGTTTATTATCGGCGTTTTGTTATTTACAATTACATTTATCGTAAACTTTGTTACCGACCTTGTGATTAAAGGCATCCGCGAAAAGGCGTAGCGTTCATTCGAAAAATTAGATGGCAACAGATATAAATTCCTCCCCCACCTCTCCAGAAGTCGTCGCTCCTCACTTGATGTTCACCGCCACCGCACAGAGCCGTAAAAAACAGCTGATGGAGAATATTGCACGGGGCGTCTTTTTCGTAATGACGCTGTTAATGATCCTGCCGCTTATCCTCATCGTTGTATATCTCTTTGTCAAGGCAGCACCGGTCCTGTCTCCAGAGTTCTTTTTCACGAATCCTGCAAAGGGGATGAGAGCTGGCGGTATATGGGCACCGCTGCTTGGAACGATTTATATTGTGATAATTTCGCTGCTTGTTTCCGCGCCAATCGGTGTTTTAGCTGCGGTCTATCTAAACGAGTACGCCCGTGAAAGCTGGTTTACCCGAATCATCAACCTTGCAGTCGTCAATCTCGCCGGTGTGCCGAGCATCGTTCACGCCCTTTTTGGGGTGGGTGCCTTTGTGTACTTTGCAAAAATGGGACGCTCAGTTTTAGCCGCTTCCCTCACATTGGCGATTATGACGCTGCCGGTTATCATTGCAAGCACGAAGGAAGCACTCGGCGCTGTTCCGATGGCGTTCCGGGAAGCGTGTTGGAATACCGGCGCGACACGGTGGCAGACAATTCGTGGCATTGTTTTGCCAAATTCAATTAGTGGTATACTGACCGGGGTAATTTTACAGGTGTCACGAGCGGCGGGTGAGACTGCGCCAATTATGTTTACCGGGGCAGTATTTTTTAAGGCTATCTCTGAAGGGGATGTTCTCGCCTACGGTCTACTCGATCGGTTTATGGCGCTCTCAATGCACCTGTACCAACTTTCGACGCAAGTACCGGGTGTTCCCGAAGCCTTAGAGTACGGTACAGCCGTTGTGCTATTGGGTGCTGTGCTGATGGTGAACGCGGTGGCGATTGTGCTGCGTGTGTACCTGCGATCTCGCAAGCGGTGGTAGGATTCTAGTTGAAAACCCGTAGCGATTAAGAACTACAAGCGAAGCGACATTTGAAATTCAATGCTGAGAATTTTAATTTACCGTAAAATCTAAGACATTGGCACAGATAGCTAACTTTACAAAGAAAATTGAAATCGCCGACCTTACAGTCCGATACGGAGAGATGGAAGCCCTTAAAGGGATTTCCTTCGATGTATATGAGAATGAAATACTTGGCGTTATCGGTCCGGCACAATCCGGCAAAACAACACTGTTGAAAACTATCAATCGTACGATTGAATTGGAGCCAAGTGCACAGGTCAGCGGTTTGGTAAAAATTGACGGCACAGATGTACAAAGTATCAAAAATGTCAACCAACTGCGTAGACGAATTGGGATGGTATTTCCGCTGCCTGTCGGTTTACCCTTGTCCATCTACGATAACGTTGCGTTCGCGCCTCGTACTGCGGGGATCCGCAAACGGAGCGAGTTAGACGAACTTGTTGAGCGTTGTCTAAAACAGGCGGCACTTTGGGATGAGGTTAAAGATCGCCTCAATAGTCTCGGTACAAAGTTGTCGGGAGGACAGCAGCAGCGTTTGACTATTGCCCGTGCACTCTCACACCAACCCGAAATTCTCTGTCTCGACGAATTTTCGATTGCTGTGGATCCGGTGACAACCATGCGCATTGAGGATATCCTCAAAGAATTGCGATCCCAAGTCACGATCATCCTCGTTACCAATTTGGTTCAACAGGCACGTCGTTTGGCAGACCGCACCGCGTTTATATTTGAAAGCGAGCTAATCGAAATCGACGACAACGATGTTATTTTCTCCGATTCACCGGCGAATAGACTAACCTATGACTATGTGAATGGAACCTTCGGATGAGCGCAGACAAAAGACACAGCATCGAAACCCGTCAACTTAACCTATGGTACGGCGACTTTCAGGCACTTATCAATGTGAGCATGAAGATTGTTGACGGTTTGATAACCGGGCTCATTGGTCCCTCCGGCTGTGGCAAAACCACGTTGCTGCGCTGTTTCAACCGCGTGAACGAACGCTACGGCAATGTCACGACGACCGGCGAGGTTGAAATCCTCGGTAAAAATATTTACGATGCGGACGTCTCACTGCCGGAACTACGCAAAAACGTCGGTATGGTATTTCAGCGTCCGAATCCCCTACCAATCTCCGTTTACGAAAATATTATTTTTGGTTTGCGGATCCACTCCGAACAGCGTATGCGGAAGAAGTCAGCAACTGACGATATCGTTGAAGCAGCGTTAAGGGAGGTCTTCCTGTGGGATGATCTGAAGGATCAACTAAAGGTGAAGGCAACCACCCTGCAGCTCGAACAGCAGCAAAAGTTGTGCATAGCCCGACTGCTGCCGTTGAAACCACGGGTGATTTTGATGGACGAACCGTGTTCTGCCCTTGACGCCAAAGGCACGCGGACCGTCGAAGAATTAATGTTGGAACTCGCAGGGCAGTACACCATTCTGATTGTCACGCACAATATGGCGCAGGCGCGCCGTGTGAGCGATGAATGTATCTTCATGCTGCTCGGTGAGATTGTTGAGCACAGCCGCACTGAAGATCTATTCCTGACGCCCCAGAACGAAAAAACGGCGGATTATATCGAAGGTCGATACGGATAATCAACTTAGTATACGTCGGAACCCTTTAGCGGAAGTGCCACAACCCAGATATTACGATACTTCACCGGGTTACCGTGGTTTGCAGGCGTAAGGGTCCCGGTGCTGCGGCTTCGTCGTCCGTCGCCCCACCTGTAGCCCCCTCTATTTGGACGTTATTCTGTATCACAATCCCATTCTGCAGCACGGTCACACGTGCGTTCTCTTCAATCTCTCCCGACTCACTGATGCGAGCAGCGCGGAATATCGCATCGTATGTTTGCCATTCAAGCGGTGGCTTGCAAGCGTTTACCAACGATGCAAATTGATTGTAAATTGCGCCACAGTCTCCCATGCCCGGCACATCAATCCCGTAGGAATCCAAGACTTGGATTTCATACCGTCCCTGAAGGAATACCCCACTATTTCCTTTTGCTTGACCCGTTGCGTCTGGCATGTCGGGTGTCATGAACTCTAAATGAAGTAGAAAATCGGTAAACTTCTCCCGACTCACGATGTCCCCTCCGCCGGCGGTCACGGTCATCGCGCCGTCAGCGACCTCCCACGCCGGTGATCCGCCATCAAGTGTCGTCCAGTTGCTGAGATCTGTCCCATCAAAAAGAATAACTGCCGCCTCCGGTGGTGTCTGCATCATCAATTGCCCTCTCTTTTGAAAAATAAAAAAGCAGGGCTAAAAAATCAGCCCTGCTCTGCACCTAAGTTTGAGATCAAGGGAAGAACCGTCCCCTAGGAGAAAGCTCCCTTGATGGGGGAAGCACTGTCTCCTAAAAGACAGCACCTCCCTTGATCATTCCACTAGATGGTAACAAGAATGATCACCTCCTTTCATTTTAAAGGATACGAATAGCATAGCACACCTAGAAAACTTTGTCAACAGTAAAGTCTGTTCATTTTTCTCAATAGTTAAAAAAATCTGAGTTAGTGGTGAAAATATCAAAAAGAGAATATAACACCTGAATTGAAAACTGGAGGCAAATCAGAATGATTTTTTGTTGACTTTTTCCTACAAAGGTGTTAGGTTGATTTGCACGACAGGTGTTCACCATCTGATCTATTACACCCCAAAAATATGTGCGAATTTTGGTTCAAGTACACAACAGCCAGCAAACCAGCAGGAGGATATCATGCCTTACAAACTTAGACCAGACAAGATGTATATGATGCCAACACACTTTGGTCCCGGCATGGGACCGAGGCAGGGACCGTGTGGACGCAAATTCGAGTGTAAGGACAGTCCGAAGTCAACGTCCGTATCAGTCAGCTTTTTGACGAACCGTGAACAACTTCAGGAATTTTTGCCTGAACGCTTCGAGGTTGGCGCAGAGCCGGTCGTCAGCGTTTCTGCATCCTATATGACGGAGATCGAGTGGTTGGCGGGTCGTGGATACAATGTCCTCGGCGTCAGCTTTCCCGCCATCTTCAACGGGGAACGAGATCGCGCTGAAGGCGGGCTGCTGACGGTGCTTTGGGAAAACCTGTGCGATCCGATCCTTACGGGTCGTGAGCAGTTGGGCTTCTCCAAAATCTACTGTGAGCTTCCGGAGCCGGTCGTGCTTCGCGGAGACACACACTGCATTGCCAGTTGGCTCGGCTTCAAGTTCTTGGATATGGAACTGACGAACATGGAGCAGGTGGCACTGGATCCAAACCCTGCGCCGGCAGCTCCACCTCCGGATGATGGTGTGCTGCGGGGGACCTTGCACTACAAATATATGCCCCGAACCGGGGAATGGGGCCAAGGCGATGTCGGGTATGCCGTACTCACGCCGGCAGAAGGAAGCAACAGCATTACTAAAGAACTGTGGCGCGGTGAGGGAACAGTGGAGTTTCACAAAGCGAGGTGGGAAGACCTACCAACACAGTATCACATAGTCAACGCCTTCCATGAGTTGGAAATTAAAGAATACCGCGGTGCAACCATCTCTAAAAGCGTTGGCGGCAAAGATCTCAGCGATCAACGAATTCTTCAGTAGGGGCGGGGTGACCCTGCCCCTACGGGCAGAGCGAAAAAAAATTATGTAGGCTCATATCAAAAGAAAGCGCGAAGAGAAACCGAGTTTTTGTCAAAAACTCGGTTTCTGCAGCACGACTGGAGGCAAGCTATGGAATATCGTCCGTTTGGTCAAACAGGGCTGCAGGTTTCAGCGATTGGGTTCGGTTGCTGGGAGATGGGCGGCGGTTACGGTTCTATTGAGGAATCGGAAGTCATCAAGGCAATCCACCGCGCCCTCGACCTTGGAATCAACTGTTTTGACACCGCCGAAGGCTATGGAAAGGGCAGGTCTGAAGAATTGTTGTCAAAGGCGTTGGGTGCCCGGCGAAAAGACGTTATCGTTGTGACCAAGTTCGGCGTAGGTTACGATGATCGTCCGAAGGGGAGGGATAGCCGGCGATCCACCGCGCACGCCGCGATTGATCGGAGCCTCAAGGCACTGAACACCGACTATGTTGATGTGTACCTCGTTCATTGGCCCGATCGCACAACTCCCTTCGACGAGACAATGCAGGCACTAGAGGAACTTGTCCAACAGGGGAAGGTGCGCCACGTCGGCCTATCGAATTTTACGCTCGATGAAATCAAGACGTGCGCGGCAATGCGTCGGGTTGAGGTTTTGCAGTATAGCTGCAACCTCTTTGATCGGCGTATGGCAGAATGGATCTTCCCTTATGCCGAAGAGAACGGGATTGGCGTCATGACATACGGCTCACTCGCCTACGGATTGCTGACAGGCGCATTCACCGAGGAAACCACATTTGAGGAAGGGGATTGGCGGCGCAATGGCGGCTGGGACATGTCGCTGAGGTTGTTCATGCCAGAGGTTTTCAAGCGCAACGTTCAAGCGGTCAACGAACTCAAACCGATAGCAGAACGGCTTGGGAAAAAACTTCCCCACCTCGCACTCAATTGGACGCATTCCAACCCTGGCGTCAGCGTGTCACTTGTTGGAGCGAGGCGTGCCTCCGAAGTTGAGGACAACATGGGAGCGGTTGGTTGGCAGTTGGGGGACGATGTGCGGGCTGAAATTGATCAGGTCTTCGCCGAATACGAAATCGACACCGCACCGAACAAATGGGTGGAACAGGTCGATTAATGCACAGATCTGGAAACTCGCTTTATAGGCTAACTCGGTCCTATTTATGTTTGATAACCCGTAGGTTGGGTTGAGCGGTTAAAAGCAAATACCTATCAAGGACGATACAGGTTCGGTCATTCAACAACACCTGATTATAGACAGATACAGTGAAACCCAACGAAGGGTTTTATCGAGAAATCTTCTCTGCAAAAAGTTAGCTCGTAAAACTGTTCTTTTGTACCACGATCTGTTAGATTGTGATCCGAGTCCGCAAACTAACAGTTTGCACTACATTTAGCAGATTGATCGATGTTTATAGCGTTTGCCGATCCCGACTTGTCGAGGCTGCCGATGAATCGGCATTAGCAACATCAAAATGTCAGCAGAACCTAGCCACTTGGGTTAGTATACCGTCTAAAATGGAATAGGCAGATTTAGCTTACTTCAATATTAACATCCGCCGTGTTGCCGTGAACTCTCCCGCTGCCAGTGTGTAAAAATAGAGACCACTAACGACAAACTCACCCAGCTGGTTCCGTCCGTCCCAATAGGCTGCGCGGCTGCGACTCTGATACATCCCCGCCGCTTGATGCCCTACCGGCAATCGTCGAACCATCTCCCCATTTATATCATAAATCGTCAGCGTCACCTCTGCTGACTCCGCTAACTGATAGGGCATCCACGTCTCCGGGTTAAACGGATTCGGATAGTTTGCCAACAACGCGGTCTCTTCAGGAATTAATGAGGCTAGCAGTTTTTGGAGGTTCTTTATTCCCTGTTTGAAGGGGTGCGAACCATCATCTTCCAACCGTGCCTGCGCTATCCACGCTTCTATCATCGCAGCATCTATGTTTTCTGCTGCAACCACAGGCGCAGCAGATGATCCGGCAATCCTCTGTGACACGAGGATGAGGTCAAGGATACTGACAACACCGTCGCCGTTGACATCCACCGCCGAACCTGCGGACACTCTTTTACCCAACTGTTGCGCAACAAGAACCAGATCCAGAATGCTCACCCGTCCATCCCGATTCACGTCCCCGGTGGTAAGCTGTCCTTCTATAGTAATGTGAATTTCATGGGGGCCTGCAGGAATACTATCACCGGTGCTAGCAGCAAACTCAAAATCACGCAGTGCCAACTCTGTTTCACCGATGGCTTTCGCCTTGAACCTTACTTGAAGCAGTGTACCGGTGCCACCCACACCTTGGGAGGACAACCGCGCCGCATTGAGTCCCGTAATTTTACCCGCTGCGTTATCAATACTTCCTCCCTGAAAAAAGGTGGTGCCGCCACCGGTCTTCAGGAAATCACCCTCGCTCACGTTGATGACTTCAAGGACAGTAGGGTCGAAGGCGATATCAAACTGCCACCCTGCTAGGTTAATGACATCTTCTGCACGGATGTCAAGGGTAAAGGTATCACCTATATGAATTGGCGTTTTAGAAAAAGCGTAATCAAGACTGGGGTTTGTCACTGTATATTCAGTGCCGGGCTCAAATCCAAAAAAAGCGTTACCGTCACTAGGCGTGATATTAACTGCCGCTAACAGGATATTTCTCCCCTGCTTCAGCGTAACCGGGGAATAATCACTGTAATCCTCACCCCAAAGCCTATCAAGGCGCTCGTAAACCAAACCCCCGTTGAGCCAGACCTTTAGCCCGTGCAGGGCACCAACGTACATCGCTGTGTTCTGTTCCTGTGGAGAATAGAGGGACACAGTGCCGTAGACAACTCCACGGAACTCGCGTTTCAGCATATCTTCAATGTTATCCCAGCCCATAGTTGGGAGTTTATAGAATGTCCACACATCATCGCCGACAGATTGCCCTTCCACTGCCCCGTGGGTGGAGACCTCCACCTCTGTCACCCTCCCACCACTCACTTCTGATAGTAAATCGGTACTGCTATCCAGCTTAGTATCCGGTAGCACGACCCATAGCCACGGTCCTTCTATCTTCGGCCCCCCTTGTGGAAATCCCGGATTTGCGTGCCAAATAAGCGTTATATTCTCTCGTAATCCGTCCAAGGGCGAAAAGTCGGAAATTTTGTTGTTATGGATATCTAGCCACTTCAATTGGGCCAAACCCGCAAGCGGGGACACATCAGATATGTTATTCGCAGGAAGCTCCAGACGCGTTAACCCGGTTAAACCCGCCAGTGGCGATATATCCGATATTCCGGTGGCAATAAGATCCAGCTCTTTCAGACCTGTTAACCCCGTTAAAGGCGAGAGGTCTGACACCTCTGTCTCGTAGATGCTTATCTTTTCTAACTTTGTTAATTTTGCAAAGGGTGATAAATCAGATATAGGGTTCGCAACCCGAATCGATTTTAGGTTGATTAATCCGGCAATTGGTGACAGGTCAGATATGTCGCCAGGGGCAAACTTTGCCCCCCAATCGCCAAAATTTAACCTTTCCAAACTGATTAACCCAGTAATTGGTGACAGGTCGAATACCGGAGTCAAAGACATCTCTAGGTGAATGAGATTTTTTAAGCCTCTCAAAGGGGATATATCGGATACAGGGTTATTGTCAAGCCAGAGATCGCGCAAGTTAATTAATCCTGCGATAGGTGACAGATCGGAGATTTGATTAACATTATCTTTCTGCCACCACCTACCGAGAATTAACTTGTTCAGATTGGTTGCAAACTGAAGTCCTGTCAAATCTTGGATACCTCTGTTCGGCACTTCAAGTTCTCTCAACCTCTCCATCTCCTCGGCACTAATCGGGGTATTGGGACCTTTGCCAAGTAACTCCGCTATTGCGGCACGTAGGTTCGAGTCCGGGATATGAACAACAGTGCCTGGCAACAGATCCGGCTGCGATGGACTATCAACCTCCACCTCCGGGAAGTCCAAAGCATAAATCATCGCGGTAAAATTCGACCTCCACGCATCCCGTTTCATACTCCCATTGGGACTATCTAACACCAATAATCCTGCGTTCTGTAGCCCTCGATTTTCACGAATCTTCTCACGCAAGGCTTCGGTTTCCAACCCAACGACGGCGGCGGCGTATGCAGCGTCCACAGGGCCGTGAAATACCTCATGAAAGCGGGAAATCGGCTCAATATCACCAAACAGCCCACCCGTCGCTTCCAGTGCCTCTTTATATCTCTCCATATCTTCCCCTATGAGTGCGTCCATTTTTGATTGCTCAACATATAGGCGTAAGGCATGTGCCTTGTCATACGCAGGGGTGGCATTACTTTCAATGACATCGCGCACCTCGTCCTCGAATGTCTTCATCCCTTCTGTATGACAACCGAAACAGGATAACCCATTCCGCACCGTCGGGTCACTCGCTGCGGGGTTGGATACGATGCTTATCGGTGCATCAGCCAGACGGAAGCCGGTCGCATTGGTAACGTAGTAGGCTTGTAACCCGTTTGGCAGGTTGAAGATGACCTCACCGCCATCATGGGTGAATGACAGCGGGTGGGTAAAGATGTTCTGTGTCCCGACGCTGCCAGCAAAGTCATAACTCTTCCAATACGCTCCATACCGAGAGGTATGGCGTTCTATTACCCGGTTGTTATTAGATACACCAGAATTGTTGGTGCCTGCCCGCCAGACATCAACTCCCGGTGCATTGGTGATATTACGTACCACATCAACCTCTAATCGCGTCTCTAACTCCCTATCTGTCAATGGGAGAGAGAGTAGGTCATGGTATAGTGGAGGTAGAGATGCTTGTGCGATAAACCAATCGACATGAACTGATGGTATATCACACCTCATCTCCCCCTGTAACCGCGTCAGTTGTGCCTTCAGCGCGGTCTGTGTCGGTGCATCATACGAGATGTGATAGGGATATTCCGCTTCTATCTTCGTCCAACCATCATTCCGATCCCACTCATAGTGTCTTAGGTCAATATAGAAGATAGTCCCTTGTGGGTCGATGGGTTGTGGGTTGGTAATTTCGCGCTCCCATGAGAGGCTATTGACGAGTTTAGAGAGTCCCTTGCGGTACTCTTGGAGTATCTCCACAGCCCCCCCTGCGTTATAGAGGTGTGTCATTGTGAAGTATCGGGCATACGCACGGTCAAAGGGTGCAAGGGACATCAGGTGAGTCTCAATGGTATCAAGTATTTCACCGGGAGAGATGAAGTCGCCAGCGGTTGTAGGAGTTACCGCCCAATCGGGCGCCCCAGCTAATATCCAGTTTTTCACTGTTTCAATCTGTGGATCGGGTAGAGGGGGACCTCCCAGCGGCATGAGTGGTCCACCTTCTCCAAGAAGCCGCTTATACAGCCTAGAAGCTTCTGGGTTGCCCGGAACAACGGGACCGTTTGCTGTGATGAGTGGGTTATGTTCCATTAAGAGAGTTTCTTTATAAGCACCGTCAGGACCGTGGCAGATGAGGCAGCTCTGTTGAAAGATAGCATAGGCGTCTTGAGCAATCTGCTGTTGGGCGGATACGGTTTGAGAACCTACAATAAATATCAATAGACCGATGAGTGTGATGTAGTACTGCTGCTTATAGTCCCCAATCAGATTGGGGACTAAATGACGCTTAAACATAGAAAGAATCTCCTGAGATACTAGTTTGTAGGAGTTACGGCATACGGAGTATGCCTACTACTTTAACGCAAGTCACTAGTTTTGTAATTTCCGACGATTCAATCAAAGAATCCGAACTCTTCCCTGAAGTTATTTTTAAGTAGATCCTCATTCAGAGTGACCCCCAATCCGGGAAGATTTGGCACATCGATATGACCTTCTTGAATTAAGGGGACCTCATTGATAATCCCTTCCCAAAATAGGTCGTCCAAGTGATGGAATTCCAAGACAAGGAAGTTGGGCACAGCCGCCATCACATGACAGTTTGCAACAGTTTGGACGGGACTGCCGATATTGTGCGGAGCGATAGGGATGTAGTACATATCCGCGAGGTCTGCGATCCGTCTTCCCTCTAATAGTCCACCTGCCTTTGCCATATCTGGTGAAATAATGTCTGCTGCCTGGGTTTCGATCAGGTCTCGGAAGCCAAATCGGGTGTAGAAATTTTCGCCGGTGCAGATCGGTGTACGCGTGGATTTTGTTACCCCTTCCATCGCCGCTATGTTTTCGGGTGGGATGGGATCTTCCAACCAGAGCAGATCGAGATCCTCAAAAGCGTGTGCGATTTTCAGAATGTCCACCGGGGCATAAAACCAGTGGGCATCTATTGCGAGATCGGTATTAGAATCTAAACTTTCGCGGACAGCCGTTACCACCTCGACATAGTAGGCAATGTCGTCGTTGCTAATACAACGATTGTATCGGTCTCGGCGGGACGGGAGTGGATCAATGTCGAACTTGATGGCGGTAAAACCCCGTGCCTCAACCTCCCGCGCTTTGGCTGCGTATGCTTCGGGTGTTTCTGTTTCGCCGGCATGACAATCGTTATAAATCCGTATCTTATCCCGAAACTTGCCTCCCAGCAGCTGCCAAATCGGAACGCCAGCTGCCTGTCCGGTGATGTCCCACAATGCACTTTCTATCCCGCTGATAGCACTCATCACGGCACCTTGATAAAAGCCGGAAGCGGACATAGCACTCATCATATCGCGGAATAGTTTATCGACGTTACGTGGATCTTGACCGATTAAGGGCCTTGTCAATCGCTCGTCCACGGCAATTTGATGGACCCCTGCTCCGTGGTAAGCTTCCCCGATGCCGGTGATGCCTTCATCGGTCTTGACTTTGATCAGCACCCAACCGGTGGGTTTCAACAGGACCGAACCGATATGTGTTATTTTCATCAAAAAACTCCTTCAGGTCCCGATTTATCGGGATCCTCGCTACGCGGGCGGTGGTTTATGGAAAGATACCTAATTCTATATAGGATGTCGCGATTATGTTGATCGCATTGATAAACGCAGCCGTTCTCAAGTCAACCTCTTCTCTGTTCTGCTTTTGGGTTTCCCGAATCTGATTATATGCAACAATCATTGTATCTTCAAGCCCGGAGTTGACTAAATCCGCTTCATCCGGACCATGTGCTAACTGTTGCATCTCCGCTTGGGTAAGTTCCTTCCCCGTTATTTTTTCAATCGCCTTTAGCATACTTGTATGAATACTCTCCTCAAACCGTTTTCCTAACCGCCCGAATCGCACATGTGAAAGGTTTCTAAGCCATTCAAAATAAGAAACTGTTACGCCACCCGCATTCAGGTAAGTATCGGGAATAACCATTACACCTCTTTTTCTAAGGGCCTCGTTCGCTTCAAAGGTCGTGGGACCGTTCGCGGCTTCGGCGATAATTTTGGCTTTAATCCGGTCGGCGTTCTCATGGGTAATCTGATTTTCAAGTGCTGCTGGAATCAGTATATCGCATTCCAACTCAAGCACGTCGGCAGGATTCTGGTGTGTGGTTGCACCGGGAAAGTTGATGATTGACCCCGTTTCGCTACGATGCGAGACAACTTTATCAATATCTAACCCCTTGGGATTGTGAATGGCACCATTATGTTCCGCTATGCCAACGATAAGGGCACCGCCCTCTTGTAAAAATTTCGCTGCGTGATAACCGACATTGCCGAACCCCTGCACGGCAACCGACTTTCCCGCCAAACCCGGCTGCAGACCGAGGGCTTTCATATCTTCAGCAGAGTGACACACCTCTCGAAGTCCGAAGTAAACCCCTCTACCCGTCGCTTCCTGTCTCCCATGCACCCCTTCCTCGGCGATCGGCTTTCCAGTAACGCACGCGGCCACATCTAATTTTTCAGCCGTCATTGTCTTATACGTGTCCAGAATCCATGCCATTTCGCGTTCCCCCGTACCGAAATCGGGTGCCGGAACATCTATGCCCGGTCCGATGAAATTCTTCTGAATCAATTCATAGGTATAACGACGTGTGATGCGCTCCAACTCACTCAGCGAATATCGTTTGCGGTCAATCTGCACCCCACCTTTTGCCCCGCCGAAGGGTACATCAACGATGGCGCATTTGTACGTCATCAACGCCGCAAGTGCCATCACTTCATCCTCATTTACCAACGTGCTGTAACGGATTCCCCCTTTTGTTGGAAGTCTGTGCTGACTATGCTCCGCTCGCCATGCGTGAATTGTTTCGATTGTTCCATCGTCCTTTTTAATCGGGAACGTCATGTGATAAACGCTATTGCAAATTTTAATCTGCTGTAGTAGACCGTCGGAGTGTTTGGTAAACCGCGCCGCTTTATCAAAGTTCAAGTTGACCTGTTCAAAAAAAGGAATCGTAGTTGCCACTGTGCACTCTCCTGTCTAATAATCTTAAAATAACGCAAGTTGCTAGGTTCTGTTGACATTTTACATAAGGAACGGAGATCTCCGTTCCCTACGAAATATACACGCTTCTACAGTCCGCTTCGTAGGGAACAACGATCGTTGTTCCCTACCAACCCTTGTGTTTTTTTAAGATGTTGTTGGGTTTCACGGTTCCCCGTTCAACCCAACCTACGTGTTACCTACAGTATTAGGCAAGCATTATCGCCCCATCGCACAAGAGTTACGGCATACGGAGTATGCCTACTACTATGTAGGCTACTAGCAACTTAGGTTAGAATCGCAACGCCCCGATTCACAAACCAAATTATCCAAAAGATGAACTCAACTCGATTCGCCGTCCGGTCCGAGAAGATTCGTAGCTAGCGTCGATAATCTGCATCACCCGATAGGCATCGTGGATGCTGACCGTTGTCTTGCCCCCTTGATGAATCGCACGGATAAATTCGGCGACGAACTCGAAACCCCACTGATCCGCATAAACCGGACGCTGTGCGACATTCACCCTGAATTGCCGTTCCGGCGCAGCCTCCCAGCCCGGTGCGATGCTATTTACGGTGAAGTTGCCCTCGCCGGTAGGCTGCCAAGTAGCAGCACCGAGCGTTCCCCGGAGTCCGAAATAGGTGTCGTTTCGCGGACCAGCACCGGACAGTAGATACCCCATGTGCAAGCAGGCGTGAACACCATTGTCAAACTCCAGCGCAACCGTCGCCACGTCCTCTAAACCCTCCTCAATATAGCCTGTCCCCCGTCCACAGAGCCCCGTCACCGATTTCACCTCCGCGTCGCTGAAAAAGCGGAACAGCGTCAGCCAGTGACCACCTTCCATGTGAAGGATACCGCCTCCTTCGCCCTCACTTCGATACATCCAGAAATCCGGTTCACGGAGTCCCGGCTTCACCTGAACCGTCACAAGGCGTGCCTCCATGTCCACCAACCGTCCGAGCGCACCGGTATCAATGAGACGCTTCATCTCGATTGGCACAGGGTGATGGGGCCATGGATAGCCCACCTGCGTTACTAACTTTTTGTTGGCAACTACATCGCAGAGTTGTCGCATATCTACGGCAGTGCGTGCAACCTGCTTCTCAATAAAGAGATGTTTGCCTGACTCCGCCAGACGCAGTGCCGCGGGTGCCGCCTCATTAGGAGGCAGCATAATGACGGCGAAATCAAAATCCTCTTTCGCCATCAGGTCGTTGAGGTCAGTGTAGATACGGGCACCTGGATCGGCGTGGCGGATTTCGTCTAACGCCTCCGCCTGATCCGGTGAGGATTCGCAGTACGCTACAATCTCAACATCTTCCTGCCCTTTGAACGACTTGAGCAGACCGTGGTTTTTATCGGGGTGAAGGCTGCCGGCATGGATGTGAAGACCAACTATGGCGGCTTTAAGGGGCAATTCTCGTGTGGGCATTTATCTCGTTCTTTCCGTAGAAATAGTTTCGGATTTCTGTAGGTCGATTTTCTAAAATCAACGCTTTGGTGTCGAGATGTGAATCTCGACCTACAATTTACTTTCCATGGAAATAGCTCGTCAACGGTCAGCTGCGTTTCTCAAGGTTCTTTCTGCTTCTTTGTAGATCGGGGCGTAAATTTTATCGCGGGGAACGCAACCGGCAGCGAATTGGCCAAGTGGATTCGCTTTTGCGCGCATCAACGCCGTGCAGTAGCTGACCGCAACGCAGACTTTTCTCTTAACCATTTCGCCATCTTCAATCGTATCCCGCGCATAGTCGGGATACGCCAACGCACCCCGTCCTACAGCAACGAAACTCACACGCCCATCCCGAACATTCGCCTCGGCAGCGTTGATCAGATACTGTTGCAGCCAACTGTAACCTGTGCCGACCACTGGTAGGTCCGGATAGGCACGCTGAATTTCTCCCGTCAATCGGATATGCCGATCGACACCGATCAGTGGGTGTTCGGGGGTTTCGTAACCGTCGATCGGTGGGCGTTCAAACGGGCGACCGATATGTGGGTTGAAATACGGACTTCCGGTGGTCACATTAACTAGGTTAACCCCAAGTTCCTTGAGGACTCCGACTAGCTTGATTGGTTCAGTCATATCCGGTTGTGGTGGACTGTTTTCATCAACACCGAAGCCGTAAAGATAAGGTGTGGGGATGTCCCGTGGAATCCCTATTGTCGTCTCCGGGTCCTCCATGTAAGCCACACCGTCGTAGACGTTGAGCCGGGTGGCAAGGATGAGATCATCCCCGACCTCCGCCCGAATCTTACCAACGATGTTGCGGATAAACCGAGTGCGGTTCTCAAAGCTGCCGCCATACTTTCCTTCCCGTGTCTTGGCTGCCAAAAGTTCGGAGAGTAGGTAGGTGTGGCACTGTTTGAGGTCAACAAAATCGAATCCTGTCTTCCATGCCAACTTAGCGGCTTCTACAAAGATATCCTCCTGGCGCTCCAGATAATCATCGCTCAGAACAGGGTAGTCATCAGGGATAGGAATCTTGTTTTTCTTATCGATGAGTGTAACTTTGTCAACAACAGGGTGGCGAAAAGCGATTAGCGGTTTCCGATAGCTATACCTCCCTGAATGGGTCAGCTGCATTCCGACGATGATTTCTTCATTCGAGCCGAACTCCTCTCGGTGAGCGTTGCGTGTTAAATTGAGTATCGACTCCATCGAACTCGCAGTCTCGTCGTTAATCACCAATTGACGACTGTTTGACTTCACTTCATCAAAGAGTGCTGTCGCTTCACCCCATATCAACTTCGCACCGCCGCGTCCGAATCGCTCCCAGCGACGGATGGTGAGTTCGCTCGGTTTGCCATCAAGTGTGCCGTCACACCCTTCCATTGGATGGATACCGAATGCGTTACCGGCAACTTTGTGCCCAATTTGGACAGGCTCAAGGAGTTTTTCAATCTTTTCTTCGAGGCGGATGCTCAGTCCAAGTTCGGCAATCTCAGCCCGGAGCGCATCAATATCTCGATAACGAAAGTGTTTCTTTTTTAGCATTAGTTGTGTCCCTCTGTATACACCTACTTTTACTGCATAACCAGATTCCACAGTTTCACGGTCTTGTCAGCACTCGCACTCGCTAGCGTTTTGCCATCAGGCGAGAAAACGACCGAAAATACCGCACCGCTATGCCTGCCCACCGTCCGCATAAATCTTCCAGTTTGTGCCTCCCACAACATCACCTCACGGTCCCAACTTCCACTCGCCAACGTCTTGCCATCGGGCGAGAACACTACGGAGGTCACTCCCTGTCGATGCCCTGTGAGTGCTCGGACCAGTTCCCACGTTTGCACATTCCAGAATCGTATCGTGTTTTCTTCTGGACGGCTACTCCCATTCGCTAAGATCAACCCATCAGGTGAAAACGCTATCGCCTCTACTGCCTCGACCCTGCGCCATTTTAGCGTTCTTTCCAACTTCCCGGTCTGTACATCCCACAGCCTGATGACAGTGTTGTCCAGTTCGCCTCCACTCGCCACTGTTTTGTCGTCAGGGGAAAAGGCTAATGCAAACACGGGGCCATTGCTTCCGGTTAGTGTCTGTCTCAACCCACCGGTCTGTGCGTTCCATAACCTCACTGTCTCGTCAGAATCTCCGCTTGCGAGTATCGATCCGCCCCCTGAGAAGGCTAGCGCATGCACCCGACCGCTGTGTTTTAGCGCCGCTTTCTGCTTTCCCGTCTGTATGTCCCATAGCCTTACGGTTTTGTCCCAGCTGCCGCTTGCCAGTGTCTTCCCGTCAGGGGAGAAGCCGATTGCGGGCACCATCTCGCTGTGTCCCTCCAGCGTTCGTTTCAATCTCCGCGTGCCCAGATCCCACAGTTTGACTGTCTTATCGCTGCTTCCACTTGCCAAAGTCTTACCATCGGGCGAGAAAGCAACACAAAGCACCGCAGCACTGTGCCCCTCAAGCGTGAGAGATTCCAAGGGGTTGTCCCAAGCGTCATTTTCATCGGCACCACAGACGCTCATCAAACTCACAAGACATAAAAAAACGACGAGATATGATTTCCGTTTGAGCATAGAATTGCCTTCAATCCATTTTGGGTTATGATGTCAAAGTCAAAACTGAATTTCAACCCGCCATATACTTATTACTTTTTTGACAGCTTTTCAAATTTCGTGCGCCAAGATTGTGCTTCCTCTGCTCGCTTTAGATTGCTGATTGCTTCTTCCACTTCAACCTTAAAGTTATCAAGCATCTTAAATTGATACACATTTTTGAGAAAACCATGATAATCATTTCTATTGAATTGTGACCGTAGTATTGAATGAGGCTCATATCCTACATCAATTCCATATTTATGAATCAAGGATAACAACTCTCCAGGCCTGGAATGAAACATCTTTCGACACATTTTTCTAAAAGAGTCAAAACTATCCAATTGATAGCCCATTTGGCAACAATGTCGATAAGCTTGCTTGAATTTCCCTTTTTTAAGAAGCACCTCTATTTCACTGATATTCAATGCCTTTTGAGGCTTCTTTTTTGGTTTAAATTCTTTCAGTATTTCTACACTCCTAAGGTGTTTGAAGAACGATTAACCGATCTCTCGCTCGTGTTATAGCAACATATACGTTTATCGCTTTTCCCAACTTTCTTGTTGCGTGGTCCATTGGGGGAGTACACAGGATAATAGCTTTTCTCTCGTGTCCCTTTATATCCCTCGGAGAGACACTCAATATCATTCTCGTGTTTTGTATGTCACTAGTCGTTTTGATGTTAAACTTTCTCAGTTCAGTCAACAAACTCCGTCTATCCGCTGGGTGATAGCTGTTGAATACCAATCCTATCTCGTTATCTTTATAGTCTTTTCGTAACGCCTGAACAACTCTTGCAACCCGAACACCGAGTTCTTTTCCGTCATTGATTGTCTCCACGACAACCTCCCCGGCCTCAAATAAAGGAACATATGACTGGAGATTGTTGGGAAGTAATTGAGCTAACATGTCATGACAATATTCAGCTATTTCCCGGGAGTTTCTGTAATTGATATAGAAAACGTAATTGCTTAGTTGAGGTATTGAATTAAGCCTTGAATGCCAGGTATTCAGCCTGTGATTAAAACGTTTTGTATCTCCTGCTTGGATATTTCCTCCGAGTTGGTTTGGATCATAAAATAGGGTAAATCCAGTGCTTCCCAAACTTGGCAACCAATCCGCTGCTAATTCCTGTCCTTCGTCTACTACGATATGATCTACTTCATTCGCCAGTTGAGTAATATAATCCAATGAGTTAGGTACTAAAAAGTAGCAGTCAGTTGGAACCGATTGAAGCCATCTATTGAGAATCTGTTTTGACACCTCCAGGATTTTTTTGTTGGAACAGACGAGTCCGACGCTATATCCTTGTTGAGCTAAACGTTGCATACGATGCCAAGCACACACGGTTTTCCCGGTTCCAGCAGCACCATTGACGGCTATTCTGTGATTTACAGGTAATTCAACTATGTATTGCTGTGATGGATGAAGATATAGCTCCCATTCATCCATACTCATTTGTAATGCCTCCTCAAAATCCTTGTTCGTATCAAATACAGTGTACTTGGAACGAGGAATTACCGTTCCTTCTATTTCATAAATAGACAGAGCACATGTTTGAAGATGTGGATCCACTTGATATAGCGTGTCCATAAGGTCGTCTTCATTTGTTACTCCTTCGAAAGGCTGTACATAGTCTTTAGGGAGTCCCAAGGCTATTAGTGAGTTGAATACATCTCTTGGCTGAATTTGGATATCATCTAAAACGTATGGTGTATCAATATCATCGTTTCTGTTAATATGGGTTGAATCTGCAAGATCATGTTTTACAACGCGGGACACACGTAATTTCTCCCCTTCTATTGTGCAAAGCATACGGAAGTTCATATCAACTGATAGTGAAACGAAAGGCGAAGACTTGAGTTTATGTAAGCGCCAGCCTGAAGTGGCCTGTGTTCGTAATGCTTTGGCATTCATTTTGTCTATTTCAGACAGCTGATTTCGGCATTTTCGATTAAGACTCGGTTTGAGTCCAGATAGATCGGTTAGGAATTGTTCAGAGAGCATTATTTCCACTGTAAAGTCACCTTCTCTCTAGTTGTCATTTTTGAGAGAGCTTTTTGATAAGACTTAGAAGCATTTTGATCATCGTTCGATTCCTTGTGCGAAGAAAAGAAACTGGAGTCAAAGGTATCTTTCCTGAAAAAACCTGAATACCGTAACCCACTTGCTGGTGGTCCTTAAAGGAGCCTACCTTTCATTATACGCTATCCTTCGTATGGAAGGCAACCGTTTTCCCCTTTGGTTATAGGGCAATCGCATGTGAGTTTTTAGAATAGTGTAGCCAAAACAGTCGTTAAGTAGTCGGTGTCCCACGCGGCTTTCAATCGCTTGGTGGCAACCCCGACCTTGGCTGATTTTTCTCCCTTGAGCAGGTTGAGTGCAATCCGCCGGAGTATGGCGAAGTTTTGACTGCCATTTTCTTTGCGAATGCGACACCCATCTTCATCAAAAGCAACATCTAACACCCAATGACAACAGTTTTCAATCGACCAATGGGTTCGGATAGCCGCAAGCAATTGGGTGGCATCTGTCGATAACGAGGAGATATAATATCGGGATTTCACCGTCGTCTGTCCATTATGTTCCCGCTCGGCAGTGACTTTAACCACTGAACTGAGATTGGCAAAGGTTTGACTGCCTCTGAGGGGTTCAATCAAAGCCGGGTCAGAAACGCTGATAGCGGTTCGGGTCTCAATCCGACCATGGTCGCCATCAACGGTCTGAGCAGTGTTGGTCTGCACATCGGGTAACCGATTATCGGCAATGCCATCAAACAACAGTTCGGCATCTTCGTACAGTTGCCCTTGATTCGCTTTCAATGCGAGCACATAATCCGCATCACCATCGACGATCTGTTGAGCAATCTGTGGGTGACACCCCATTGCATCGGTGGTCACAATACAACCTGAGAGCGTCAACAACTCCAGCAGTTGCGGTATGGCGGGTATCTCATTGGAATGGTCAGCGACTTTCAGTTGTCCCAATGTCACCGATTGGGAGGACGCCCACGCACTGACAAGCCGAATCGCACTTTGGTCGGTCGCAGTATCATAAGACCGACGTAGGTGTTTACCATCAACAGCAACCACTTGACCGTCTGTCACTTGTATAACCTGTTTTAGCCAATTGATGAAACAGTGCTCAAACTGAACCGAGTCAAGTAAACCAAACACCCGACTAAAGGTGTCGTGCGATGGGATACCGTGAGCTAATTTCAATACCTTAGACAGCCACTGCGATTTCGCATGACCAAACGATTCAACCGCCACCCAGCTATCGGCACCACAGATGACCGCACAGATGGCTATCACAACCATATCCAGCAGTTTATGACGTATCCGACTCTTATCTGTTCGAGGGTCGGGTAATTCGGAAAAATGGGATTCAATTGAAGTAATGGATTTATCAGACATGTCTGCGACTCCTTTGCTTTGAGGATACCTTATACATTACCTCAATTTACCCCATTGTCAAACACTATTTTTTATATGCGATTCCCCTACTTTGGTTAGGGTTACTTAGTTTTCGGCTGCTAGTTCTGGGAGATAAGTCCCTATCGGGAAGTAGATCCCGCAGTGAGGTATCGGGATTCGGAGATCCCTCCTACAGGAGAATCATGGTGAATCATAGGAATAAATAGACGCTTCTATAGTAGCCACAGGTTTCCTAACCTGTGATCGATCGTAGATTAGGCAATCTACGCTACGAGAGAGGGAATTCCAAGTTTCTAATGGATTAACCGTCTAATTCCTAAACAGATGCGATTGCTTTCTCATCACAAAGTATTCTATTGACAAATGGAAAAATTTCTGCGACACTATAAAGTGAGGTTGAGAGTGGGGCAGAGTTCCTAACTATTTTTTCGCCATGATACAGTGATGCACGAAACATGAGAAGGCCGCAATTTTATCGGGTCTCAGATGTATAGAGCAATAGTTAGACCAGAACAGGAGAATGTATCATATGGCATCTCATAGTCTTACATACCAAGTTGTAGAGGGCTGGGGCCAACTTCCAGAGGGGTGGGAATTCACACAGGTGGCTGGAGTCGCTGTTGATTCCCAGGATCGAATTTACGTTTACAATCGTGGGGAACATCCTATGATTGTTTTTGATAGGGACGGCAACATACTCAGCACTTGGGGCGAAGGATTCTTAAAGCACGCACACGGCATTTTCATTGACAAGACAGATATGATCTATCTTGTTGACCGGTGGTTGCACGCAGTATTGAAATATACACCGGAGGGCGAACTCCTGATGACGATAGGTACGCTTGACCAACCTTCTACAAACGGCGAGCCGTTTAATCACCCAACGGATGCCGCGCTGTCATCCTCCGGCGAAATTTATGTTTCCGATGGCTACGGAAATACACAAGTGCACAAATTCTCTGCGGACGGAGAACATCTTCTATCGTGGGGCACGCCCGGCGATGGTCCCGGTGAATTCAACCTGCCTCACAGTATCTGGGTAGACGACAACGATCGTGTCTATGTCGCAGATCGGGAAAATCATCGTATTCAGATTTTTGATCCTCAAGGCACGTTCATCGATCAGTGGACAGGATTCCGCCAACCAACCGATTTCTTCCTTGATGCGGAGGGGCACCTCTACGTTTCGGAACTACAGCACCGGGTCAGTATCCTAAACCTTGACGGGGAAGTGCTAACGCGGATGGGGGGTGAATCGAGTCACGCTCCCGGGGAGTTTGTCGCACCTCACGCGGTCTGGACGGATTCGCAAGATGCTCTCTATGTGGGTGAGGTGTTAGCAGGGCAGCGGATACAGAAGTTTGTGCCGCAGGACGCATGAAATGTGATACACAATAATGGGGTTCTTCGGAGAAAGCGGACATCATAAAGTTAATGATTCAAAAGAAGATCGAAAATCAGACTGCATATGCGGGCGTTATCGGACTAGGCTACGTCGGTCTTCCACTTGCAGTAACCATAGCAAAAGCCGGTTTTTCTGTCACCGGCATTGATGTGGACCGTCGCAAGGTCGAATGTATTCGGAACGGGATTTCGGTTGTCTCCGATGTTCCGTCTGAAGATCTTGCGTCCTTTGTCCATCGAGGGCAGATCCAAGCGACAACGGACTATCGGATCCTGAGAGAATTAGATACGATTAATATTTGTGTCCCCACGCCGTTGCGCAAGAGTAAGGATCCGGATATGAGTTTTATCATCTCTGCGGTAGATGAAATTGCACAATATTTACGCAAAGATCAGTTGATTATTTTGGAGAGTACAACCTACCCCGGCACAACAGAGGAGGTTGTGCTGCCGAAGCTTGAAAAAAGTGGCTTGCAGGTCGGTAAAGATTTTTTTCTCGCTTTTTCTCCTGAACGGATCGATCCGGGGAATGCGACATACTCCACCGCAAATACAGCGAAAATCGTTGGGGGAATAACGCCTACATGTACGCAGGTCGCCCAACTCTTTTATAAACAGTTCATTCAAGAAGTTCATGCGGTTTCCTCGACAAGAGTAGCCGAAATGGCCAAGCTGCTCGAAAATACTTTTCGGAGCGTCAATATCGGTCTCGTCAACGAAATGGCACTGATGTGCGACCAGATGGGACTGGACGTGTGGGAAATTGTCGATGCTGCCGCCACAAAACCGTTTGGATTTATGCCGTTCTACCCGGGGCCGGGGCTAGGGGGTCACTGCATCCCCGTCGATCCGCACTACCTGTCGTGGAAGGCAAAAACTTACGAGTTTCATGCGCGTTTCATCGAGCTTGCGAGTGAAATCAACGGCTCAATGCCGGAGTATGTACTCGGCAAAATTATTGACGCACTCAACCAACACCAGAAAGCTATCAACGGCTCGAAAATCCTGATTATGGGCGTTGCGTATAAGAAAAATGTCGGGGATGTCCGCGAATCACCGGCTATTGATGTAATCCGGATGCTTGCACAGCGCGGGGGTGAGATTTTATACCATGATCCGTATGTACCAGAATTGGAGGTTGAGGAGGTTGCTCCGACGGACCGGAAGCCCGCGCGCTATCTTTGCGCAGAATTGACCGCGGAATTAGTCCAGCGCGTTGATTGTGTGGTGATTATGACAGATCACGCCGATATTGATTACGCTTGGCTTGTAGATCACGCTGCTGCAGTGGTAGACACACGAAACGCGACAAAACCGATTACAGAAAACCAGAATAAAATCCTAAAAATTTAATAACTCATCGAAAGGTACAATACGATTCGGGAGATTTACCATGGTTCCAGCAAAAACACACATTGCTACCCACCAACTCGCTTGGATCATCACCGATTGTTTTGGTGAAGAAGAAATTATCACGATGGCGAATCAGTGCGGTCTCTTCCACAACAGCCAACACAGGACGAAGACTCGCAAAGATTGGATTGCTTATGATTTAGCCGCATGTTTTTTTAACCGCGACTTGACTGAAGACATTGTGAGTCAACACCTAACAAAAAAAGCAGAACAAGCCGCGCGCCGAGTCCAATTCATGGATGTGACGGAAATTCGGGTCTTCTTGAGAAGTGCGGAACAGATCCGCGCAGAAGGCGAGCTTGGTGAGATTTTATGGGCTCTGTTAGTTGATTCGCGCGAAGATGTACAGAAGCACGGTCGCACCTTGCTCGCCGACCACGAACAATCTGTTCCCCCGTCTCCTCCTCCGCCTGAAGATAGAAACTACGCTCCACCATCAGAGACTGCACAAGAGGCAGCACAATCGAAATCAGACACGACAAATCAGCACACCGTGCCACATCGTAGTCATGATGAAGAACCAATTCCTGAATCCACTGAGCCCTCTACCGCTTCGCCTGCCAATGACCCTGAGTATCTTAAAATTACACCTATTCCCGAAACAGATTTAGACCCGGGACAGCAATCCCGCCTAAGTGATGAACTAAAACAAAACCAGCAGCAGATTAACAAACTTTATAGTGCGCTTTCTGAGTTGAAAAATGGATATACGGTTCTACAAAATGAAAATGACAGACTCAAACAGAAAATAACAACATTGGCTGAAAAAAACACATTTTTACAAAGTAGAGAAGAATTGTATCGGGACAGCGAATTGCGTATTGATCAACTCAACCGTGAGAATATAGGCCTCAAACGTGATGTAGAGAAGTTCTCAAACCAACTCTGTGAATTTCACGAGCTGCAAGCACAAAAGGAAAAGATAACAGTGGAGCTCAAATCAGTTGAGGAGATGGCGTATCATTCACAACAGGTGCTTGAACAGATACAATCCAATTTCTACTCTCAATTCTCCTATTTGCAGGGCGTCAACGAGGAATACAAGACTGTCATCACAAGGGCGCGCCAAAAAATTGTCAGTCTCTCAGGACAACGAGGTACTGCCGGTGCAAACCGTATGCTAGCAGGGAAGCCACGCGTTGGTGTCTTCGTTGATGTCCAGAATATGTTTTATGCTGCAAAAGACCGCTACGCAAGACGGCTGGACTATATCAAGCTACTAGATCTCATCGTTGGTCCGCGGAATCTGGTCGCCGCTTACGCCTATGTTGTCCAAATCCCCGAAATTAATCAGGCCGGATTCCTGTCGCTTCTTGAACATAACGGTTACACGATTAAGAGTAAGGATCTACGGATGCGCGGCGATGGATCCGCTAAGGGAGACTGGGATGTCGGAATTGCCATCGATATTGTGTCAATGCTTGATGCACTCGATATTGTGATTTTGGCAAGTGGAGATGGTGATTTCTGTGCGCTTGCGGAACTGATTAAACAGCACGGGAAGCGCATCGAGGTTGCAGCTTTTGAACATAATACATCAATGGATCTGCAACGGATTGCCGATCAGTTTTTCCCAATTGGGGATGAAATGCTGATATAGCCCGCTAAGGTGATGCCCCATGTCCAACGCAAAGCCCACCGTCAAATCACACTTTCAGGGACATGAACTTCACGATACTTCACCCGCCCCCAGCGGAGAGCCTGAAGCTCCCGTTTCTACTACCGAATCTGCCTTGCCGACCTCTAAGGAAGCGCGCGACCAGTACGCGCTTGGCAATTGGTATTTAGAACCTGTTCAGCGCCAGTATTCCCTCGCAATCAACGCCTACAAACGTGCACTTGAGTTCGATCCAGACTGTGCGGCGGTTCACCACAGTCTCGGTTTCGCGTACTATAAAGATGGTGAGTTTGATCTTGCACAGGAAGCACTCCAAAAAGCAATTGAATTGAATCCACAGAACGCAAACTATCATTATGTTTTGGGACAGTTGTTAGAAGATTGGACGGAACTTGATAGAGCATGGGAGAAGGCGATCCACGAATTTACTCGTGCAATCGAGTTGGATCCCTCATACATTGAAGCATGGTACAATCGCGGTTTACTCTACGAGAAACTAGAAGATCTTGAGAAAGCGTGTGAAGACTTCAAGCAGGTTGTCAGTCGTGCACCGGCGTTTCAGGCAGCACGCCATAACCTTGGTGTCTTGTACATTAAACGGCAACAGTGGGAATACGCGGAGCGTGTTTTTGAAGAAATCCTTGAAGGTGAGCCACGGGAACCGGATGCGCACTATCATCTCGCAGCAATCTACTTAAATCTATATGACGATGTGGATCGGGCGATCTACTGCTTGCAGCATGCCATTGAACGGGATCCGGAACATTTGGACGCTCGTTTCGAACTTGGGCTACTTTATGCGAAACATCGGTATACGCGTCCAGAATTCCGTCAACAGGCGATAGATCAATTTATCGAATTAATCAAGCGGGACGATGAATTACATACTTTTGAACCGCTCGGCCAGGTGTTCTTCGCTCTTGGAAGCCTGTACGATGACCGTCCAGAAGATGCAGATCTCGCAATTTATGCCTACAAGACCGGCTTGGAGCATGCCCCTTCCCCGCAGGCGCGAAATAATCTCGGACTTCTCTATCTCCAACAGAACATGATTGATAAGGCTGCCGAAGAATTTAAGCAGACTATCCAACGTTATCCGGATTATGAATCACCTTATCATAACCTCGCCAAAGTCTACTTCTACGAACGAGATGAAGAAATCCTGAAAGATCTGCAAGCGTGGTTAGAGGCGGAACCACAGACGGCTGCGCGTATCATTTTTCACCTCACTCTTTCATTAATGGATGTTGCGCGAGCAGAAGCGTACCAGGGTCTCTATTCCCAACTGCACCGGATGAAAAACTTGGTAAGTGCAACCGGCGGACAACTTCGATCTGCATCTCGCCAAGCAGAACCGGATTCTAAGCTACACACTACTCTCAACCAGATCCTCACACAACATGAGGAGTGCTATAACGAAATGGTTGAACTCTTACAGCAGTTGCGTATGGAAGAACCGGTCTTCGGTCTCATTGATATTAACAGAATCCTTGATACGCTATTGCGAAACTTGATGCCTGTTCTCGAAGCCAAGGACATTGAGTGCCAGCAAATTTTCGATACACGCCTGCCCCCAGTCAAAGGGGATTCTAGCCAGTTGAAGGAGGCATTTAACAACCTAATTATTAACGCTGTCGATGCGATGGAAGGCGGCGGCTTTCTCCAGATCAAAACCGCCTACCTACCAGAATTCTCTCAGATCCAAATCTCCTTTGTTGACACGGGAGTTGGCATTCCCTATGAAGTGCGAGATCAGCTCTACCAACCGGGATATACCCTCAAACAACACGGAAGCGGATTCGGTCTGAACATCGTCCAACGAACAGTCCGCGACCATCGGGGCAGAACGGAACTTCACAGCGAGGAGGGACGCGGGACAACGTTCTCAATTTACTTGCCGGTCGATCTGGAAGCAACGCCTATCCAGACAAATCTGCAGATGCGTCCTATCTTCTATGAATCTCCCCACGAGTTAGGGTTTGAGGAGTTGGTGTAGGTAGGGATACTCAGTGAGTATTTCGGAATGCAGACAACAAAAAAGCCCCTTCCACATTCAATGCGGAAAGGGCTAAAAAATGTCCCCGACGGGATTTGAACCCGTGTCGCCGGCGTGAAAGGCCGGTGTCCTTGGCCAGGCTAGACGACGGGGACAACAGTGAGCCGTACAGGAATCGAACCTGTGACCACCTGATTAAAAGTCAGATGCTCTACCTACTGAGCTAACGGCCCTCAATAGATATACCCTAAAAGCGAGCAGAAATAATACCTAATGCGCTAGGGATTGTCAACCCTAAAATAACGCTTGCTAGGGCTATTTAGTTTACGATTTTCTTCCTATCCCGAAATGTTCGCATTTCTATCAAACAATACTCTCATCGCAGACTATTGTTTGTGTTCTCTCAGGACCAACAGAAAGGATTGTAACTGGAACATCGAGGAATTCAGAAATGTAAGCGTTATATCGCTTTGCATTTTCCGGCAGGTCTTCGTATCGCCGCACATCTACCGTTGGCGCTTTCCAACCGGGTAACGTTTCGTAAACCGGCTCGCATTCTTCAAGTGCGTGCAAGCTCGTTGGAAATACGGTTCCGACCTCACCACGACGCCGATACGCGACGCAAACCTGAATCTCATCAAGATGGTCTAAGACATCGAACTTCGTCAAGACCAGATCGGTGAAGCCGTTAATCTGAGAGGCATAGCGTAGCGCGACAAGATCGAGCCAGCCACAACGGCGGGCCCGTTGTGTGGTCGCACCATATTCGTTACCGATGTGGCGAATCTCTTCGTCCAGATCTGGAGGCATCTCCGTCGGGAATGGTCCCGAACCGACGCGGGTCACATACGCTTTTGAAACCCCAAGAACCCGATCTATTGCCTGAGGTCCGACACCCAACCCTGTGCAAACCGCACCGACGGTGGTATTGGAAGAGGTGACATAGGGATATGTCCCGAAATCAATGTCCAGCATCGTCCCCTGTGCACCCTCATAAAGTATTCGCTTCCCAGCCTTGAGGACGCTATTCATAAATTCGGAGGTTTCAACCACATACGGCGCGAGCCGCTGAGAATAACTGTGGTATTCCTCCAGCAGAGCGGTTCTGTCGATTTCTCCACCAATCTGATCGAGGATATAACCTTTTGCGCCCAGATTGAAGTCCAACTTTTTCTGAAAGAGGTCAAATTCCAGTAGGTCAGCAACCCGAATCCCTGCATGGCGATTCATTTTATCGGAATAGGTTGGACCGATCCCTCGTGCGGTTGTGCCGAGTTTCAAGGAACTCCCCAAGTCGTCCCACGACTCCATCACCTTGTGATAGGGCAAGATTAGGTGTGCACGCGAGCTAATCTTCAAACGATCTCCAACTTCGATGCCGCCCGCTTGCAACTGGTCGATTTCGTCGAAAAGTGTCTCCAAATTGATGACAACACCGTTGCCAATCACATTCGTGGTATGAGGATGGAGTAGACCAGAAGGGAGCAGATGGAAGACCAGCTTCTTTTCTCCAACCACGATAGTATGCCCCGCATTGTCGCCTCCTTGATACCTCGCGACAATATCGGCGTTTTCAGCAAGGAAATCGGTCGTTCCTCCCTTGCTTTCATCTCCCCACTGTGCACCCAATATGACCGCGTTCGCCATAATTTGTATCCTTGAAATCAATTAAACCCCAATCTGTAATTGGGTTGATTCTTAACGCTTGGAAAATTGGAACCGTGCACGCGCACCTTTTTGTCCATATTTTTTACGTTCAACCATACGGGAATCACGGGTAAGAAATCCGGCTTTCTTCAAAGTCGGTTTCAAAGATTCGTCCGCTTTAACAAGTGCACGCGCGAGGCCGTGCAAAATAGCACCGGCTTGTCCTGAAATACCACCCCCACGTGCGTTAACGAATACATCATACGCGCTACTTTTCTCTGTTAATTCCGTCGGTTGTTTAGCCAACTGGATCAAATCTGCCCGATCAAAATACGTCTCAATCGGCTTTTTATTAACGACGAATTGGCCGGAGCCTCCGGGAATTACGCGCACACGCGCAACAGATGTTTTACGTCTACCCGTTCCCCAATACTGTTCTACAGCCATGCTTCCTCCTCTAAAAAATTATACTTCTAACACTTCCGGATTCTGTGCTTGATGAGGGTGGTTCGGACCCACATAGATTTTTAGCTTTTTAATCAGTTTGCGGCCCAAGCGATTTTTGGGAAGCATTCCTTTGACAGCGTGCCGTAGGATCTCTTCCGGTTTTTTCTGCATCTGCTCTTCAAAAGTTCTCACTTTCCCACCACCGGGGTAACCGCTATAGCGAAAGTATGTTTTATCTGTCGCTTTGTTTCCCGTGACAACGACCTTTTCAGCGTTAATCACAGCCACACGATAACCCATATCAGCATGTGGGGTGAAAGTGGGGTGATGTTTCCCCCGAAGCACCATTGCAATCTGAGTAGCTAGACGTCCGAGTACCTTCCCATTCGCATCCACAACACACCATTTGATATCCGTATCTGATCCCACAAAAGATGTTTTCATTGATAACATGATTTTACCTTCAACAACTGCCCACCGCAGCGGGCGATTTTCGATTACTACCATAATCCGATTTGCCACCTACCCCTTCAATAGGGTAATAGGTAAGTTTTATTGACATTTGGAGGAATCACACGGTACTTACTGTGCTTCTCGAATTTGTTGCAGCAAAATGTCAACTAGCTCTAGCACCTTACGTTATTATACGCCGAACGCTAGGCACAACAGCCTGAAATAGTATCATCAAAGGGATGACTTTGTCAAGGTTTCATCCTGACAAATTTAGATAAATCAACGAACTCGCGTGTTTTTTGCTTCTTTATCTCTAGATGCGTGAGAATCTCGTTACGTTCAATCCTGATTTCGTCAAGCGCCTCGACAGATTTAGAAAAGTAGGCTTGACAAAAAATGGTATATTATTTAGAATAAGTGAGATGGGCAGTAGCGAATCTGTATTTTACAAACAACCGGCTTTTTGCCGAATTATATCTCAGGAGAAGAAGTAATGGATGTCAATGTTGAACACAGAAACGGCGTTATCGTTCTAAAACTCGGTGGAAGAATTGTGGGCATTGCGGGTGGTGAGCTCAGACAGGTGATTGAAGAGCAGCTGCAAGACGCCTCCGAATCCCCGAAATTTCTGTTTGATTTTGCCGATGTTACCCGGATGGATAGTTCGGGTCTAGGAACACTGATAGGACTGCATGTGTCCGTTGCGCGCAAGGGTGGGCGGATTGGTGTTATTAACGTTAGTAACAGTATCAACAATCTCCTTGTGATAGGGAGGTTAATTACTATCTTTGAACATTTCGATAGCGAGGGTGAAGCCCTTGCCGCACTACAGGGATAGTGAGCGCTGCCATTGCACAACGGGAGTAGGTTGTGCAATGGCAAAACTTCTGCTATCTAGGGAACGAAAGTAGAATCGAGATTGCTCCAGCCTAGGACGCAAACTATCTTGATTCCTATCTATCAAAGGCTGTCCACACGAAACGTCTCCGGTAACAGTTCGTGGACGGTTTGGATAATCATATCCTCTACCGCCGGTGCGAAGCGCGTTGGACGGTCATAGTAGATCATCGCCCCTTCGCCTTCGTAGCCCCCCTCCTTCAAAATGCGTCTCGAAGGGATGTAACACGGCACGTCGTTACAGTACGCATTGACCCACAGACGCGACACATCGCACTCACGCTTGAGACGAACAGAATAATCAGCTACCACCTCGCCGGGCAGAAAAACGACTGCGAGCTCATCCGCGAAATTCCAGGTCTGGATCGGGTAAGGGAGCGTTGTTGGAAGCGTTTCACCGCGGTCCAGTCTGTCAAGCTGTATCTGAGCGTGGTAGCCAATTGCCCCACCACCCTCGACACGTTTTTCCCACTCCTGACGGGTAGGCAATCTGTCGAAGGGCAGATCGATCTGTTTGACCTGTCCTCTGAGTTCTCCTTGTAACGTGACAAGGTCGCTACCAAGGAGGCGGTTCACTTCGGCCGCAATCGCGTGGCCATGTTGTCGTGCGAAGTTCAGTCCGGTACGTGGTGCGGGGTTCGCGTCTCCTGCACACCCGATTGCCACCAGCGCAGTCGCATCGGGATAGTCTGCTTCGATGTAGGCACTTGCATAGCCCGCCCAATCTCCACAGATAGCGTTGAAATCCCCACCTAGCGTGGTGCAGTGGCAAGCATAACTGGTAAGAATCGCTCGCAGTTCACCGTTGGCTCCTGTAGCACGCAGCATCGGCAGGGCGTGGTCGACGGGACCTCCCTGCGTCCGACGATTGTCGGCGAATCCAACCCTTCCTTCACCCCAAGAAAGAGAAGCAGCACAGAGATCAGCGAGTGCTGCCTTTGCGACCTGCTTCAGTTTCTCCGTCAGTTCACGACTGTAGCGATTAATGTTCTCCTGATGCGCTTTGGGAACAGGCTCCCCGAAAAGCGTCCGCAGCACGCCTGAGAGGTACGGCGCACTGTGGGTATGGGTGGAGCAGATTACGAACTGTTCGCGAGGGATCCCTGCCTCTCCCCTTAATTCCGTTGCGACCGCCTCAGTGATGTAATCTGGTACGCCACAATTATCTACTGTCATCAATAGAGCAGGGTTTTCGGCTCCGTTGCGAATCGCTAACGCTTTCGCCCAGATCCGCTGTTCAACGTGGTCTGCCTCGGCTCGCCGTCCACCATAACCGCTGAGGCGCATCGGAAAATCCGGTGTGATATCAATTTTCGCGGCACCCACTTGGTAATTTGTCTCACTCACGATTTCACCTCTTTGTGACGAATTACGCATTACGCTTCCAGTATCGGCATATCCACAGCACTCGCTCGACGCTCGTGGATATTCAACTCCATCGCATCCGGGTAACGGACTGGAGGAGCGGAAGCTTCGTTCAACCTTGCCAACGCATCGGCGGGCAGACTCCAATCCGAACAACCAACATTATCTCGGAGTTGGTCCACCTTCGTCGATCCAACTATGACTGAAGTTATTCCTTCCTGCTCTAAAATCCACCGCAAAGCCACCTGTGCCATGCTCTTTCCCAACCCTTCTGCTACATCTTGGACAGCTTCTAGGATTTTCTGTATTCGTGGGTCAAGATATCGATCCATTGAAGATTCCGCCCTTCGAGCAAAACGCGAATCTTCGGGAGGTGGCTCGCCCGCCTTATACTTTCCGGTTAGGTATCCCGACGCCAACGGTCCCCAGACATACACGCCGATTCCCTTATCACGACAGACCGGCAAGATCTCTTCTTCGATGTCCCGTGTCAACAGATTGTACTGGGGTTGGAGTGCTTCATAGCGCGCTAAATTATTCACCTCGCTAATCCATAGGGCATCGCACAACCGCCAAGCGTACTCGTTGCTACAACCGATGTATCGAACCTTGCCTTGATGCACGAGATCGTCGAGGGCGCGCAAACGTTCCTCGGTTGGTGTTTCCCTATCGACATGATGGATGAGATAGAGATCAATATGATCTATTTGCAAGCGCCTCAGACTGTCTTCCACCGATCTCATGATATGCACTCGCGAAGTTCCCGAATCGTTGATGTCGGTTCCCATCGGGTTGAACACTTTGGTGGCGATAATCAGCTTGTCTCGCTTCCCTTTCATGATGCGACCCAAAATGGTCTCCGACTGACCCTCGGCGTAAGAATTAGCGACATCATAAAAATTAATGCCGGCGTCCAATGCAAAGTTGAAGATCGCATCCGATTCAGCTTCGTTGTTACCCCAACCGGTTGCCCCAAAGGTCATTGTTCCGAGACAGACCTCTGAAACTTTCAACCCCGTTCTTCCTAAACGTCTATAATTCATGTTTTTCTCCTTACTTATAGCTCAACCTGATTTTATCCGTCATTTTATCACACTTCTTCCACACGATACAACGGCAAATGTCATTAAACCCTTGCATTCCTTTTATCGAAATCTGTATAATGAACGTACCAATTGTGTAGTCACCCACGATTTCCTTTAAACTCTGGTTTGGCGTAGTTGCCAATGGAGATTTGCCTATGCGTAATTTATCTATGGTAGATTTTAGAATGACTTAGACACTGCCAATCGGCGCAGTTGGAAACAGCGCCTACCAAACATGGGGAGCGAAAGTGTCTATTTATTTTTATCATTCATCTAAACAGCGACAGGTGCCCGTGATCTGATGTGGAATCGCCAATTCATCTCATTGTGCCTAATCTTACTTGCAGCGGGACTTGTCACCGCACCCATTGAACTCTTGTTCCCGGTCTATGTTGAGGACGCATTGGGAAAAACAGTATGGTTTGCCGCGTTATTACGTGCAATCCCAATCGCGCTTGGCGGTCTGTTTGCTTTGGTCGGTGGTGCGTTAAGCGATCGATTGGGTCGGAAGTCCACGCTAATTTTGGGCATGACAGGCGCATTGGTTGTGGGAATTGTGTTCATAAGTGAACAGCCGTTGCTGATTTGGGGAGTGCTGTGCTATCAGGGGATTGCCTCCGGTTTCCGGATAGCGGGCGGACAATCGTATCTCATCAGCGCCGTTGATGGGAACCAACTTGGCTTAGCCGCCGCTGTATACTTCATGACGTATACATTCGGTGGTTCAATGGGCAGTGCAATTGGTGGTGAGTTAATTGATCGCTTCAATTACGGAGTTGTTGGCAGCGGGGCGATCGTTGTCATGATCCTGCTCATTTTAATAGCACTTATCCTGCTACCTCGCCTGCCGCGTGTGGGCGATGAACGGAAATCTTTCACGCAAATGTTGGCAGGGTATGGCGAAATGCTCCGACGCCGAGAGATACGCTTACTGCTTGGTATGCGTTTTCTACCGACCTACTCTTGGGGTACGGTCAGTCTCCTGCTACCGGTTCTAATCGCACGCGCCTCCGGTGTTAGGCTGGCAGGCTACTACGGCGCATCAAGAGATCTGTTTGCCGCCGGCTGCCAACTAATCTCAGGTCGTATTTGTGATGTTGTCGGCGCTAAACCCACTGCCCTTGTGGCAACCTGTCTGGTCGCGCTGAGTGTAGTCCTGATGACGCTAAATACAGGTTCGACAACTCTGCTATTTGTATTGGGCGTCTTCGGTGCAGGGGCAGCATGGTCAGTCTCAATCACAATGCCCCGCCTTATTGATGAATTCTTTGCGACAGAGGAGAAGGGACGGGGTGTTGGAATAACCCATCTTGCATGGAGTTCAGGTTTCCTCTCAGGACACATGGTTGGGGGTAGACTCGAATCGGTGGCTATCTCCTTGCCGTTTGCCGTAGCTAGCGGAATGGTTGTTATTTCAGCAATACTCGCTTTTCGGCTTTGGCGAATTGGGAAAGTGAAACGTGATGCGTGAAACGTGAAAACCATTTGTTCATTAGCCGATTGGACTGATGAAGAATATACATTGCGCTCCTCCCCGATACATCGGGACAGGCGGGATTCAAAACTGGAGCGAAAGACTAAGCGCATCAGCTTTGACAGAAAACTGATAGATTTTCAATACTTATCAACTTGGGTTATTTTATGCGTTATCCAGTTATTATCCACAAAGATCCAGACAGCGATCATGGTGTAACTGTTCCAGACCTACCGGGCTGTTTTACCGCCGGAGACACGGTCAATGACGCAATTGCTCAAGCCGTGGAAGCTATCGAATGTCACGTTGAAGGACTAGTGCTTGACGGTAAAACAATTCCGACACCCCGTAGCGTTGAATTTCACCAGAAGAATCCGGACTATGCCGATGGGGTTTGGGCATTAGTATCGGTAACTCTTGATAAACTTCCAGGCGAATCACGCCGTGTCAATATTACCATGCCTGAGCTTTTATTAGCATTGATAGACCAACATGCTAAGCAGCATGGTGAAACCCGATCGAGATTTATTGTACAAGCAGCGATGGAGTTTATAGCGAGTCATAGCATAGCTGAATAAACAGACCGTGCTGGGATTAAAAGGAAATCTTATGCGTCAGCGGGCTTCGATCGCACTCTTTCACGGCGCGTGTCAACCATTTGAACTTTGCGAACGGAATATCACAGCACCGAATATAGACGAGGTACTGGTTCAAGTCTCGTTGGCAACCGTCTGTGGCTCAGATCTACATACCTTCGCAGGTCGACGGACCGCACCAACACCGTGTGTGTTAGGGCACGAAGCGGTTGGGCGTATCGCCGCTCCCACGAAGGTTCGTGATGCGTATGGTGAACCTCTACACGAAGGCGACCGTGTGACGTGGAGCATTATGGCTGCGTGTGGTGCGTGCGAATACTGCAACGAACGGGATTTACCACAGAAGTGTGAGCGGCTGTTTAAGTATGGGCATGCCCAGAGTGCCGATCCTCATTTCTTCAACGGCGGTTTCGCGGAACAGATTTGCCTTCGACCGGGAACAGCAATCTACCGGATCCCCGACGCCGTCAGCGATATTGAGGCAGCACCGCTCAACTGCGCTCTCGCCACGGTTTTAGGTGGACTAGCAATCCTCAACCCTACAGGAGGATCCAGCGCGGTCGTTCAAGGTGCGGGCATGTTAGGTATTTACGCTGTGTGCTGTTTGCGTGAACGTGGGTTTGAAATTGTCGCTTGCGTAGACCGTGTCGCCGAGCGTCTCCGCATCGCGGAAGCCTTCGGAGCAACGCATACGTTTAATCTTTCTAAAAAATCCGCAAATGAAACCGGGGAAGCCTTACACGATTTAACAGGTGGACGCGGTGTTGATTTTGCCGTTGAAGTGAGTGGAGCAGAGGCTGCGCTGGTCAACTCCCTGGATTGGCTGGGAATCGGCGGAAACTGTTTGACGCTCGGCTACGTTTTTCCACATGCAGATGTCACGATGGACGCACACAAGATTGTAACAAAATGCTTGACGATACGAGGCAATCACAATTATCATCCATCTGCGCTAGGAGACGCCCTTCGGTTTGTCGAAGCGACGCGGGAGCGTTATCCATTTAAGGAATTAGTCGGTGCGGTCTATCCGCTAGAAGAAATCGATGCTGCATTTGACCGAGCGATGCAAGGGGATCTGATCCGAGTTGGCATTAATCCATCCTTAGAAGGGAATTCATTTTGAGTCAGCGCAAAGTTTTGATTATCTGTATTGACGCCGGTGGGCACGACTACCTCGCCGCCAGCGACATACCAAACATCCAAAGGCTAGCAAAGGAAGGGTTCTACCAACACACCCAATCGGTCATCCCCTCGGTCACAAATGTCAATAATGTGAGCCTTGCGACAGGGACTTTTCCAGAGATACACGGCATCACTACCAACTACCATGTTGACCGTGAAACAGGAAAGGGGGAATTTATCGAAGATAATCGCTTTCTGCTTGCACCAACGTTATTTGAGCGCGCAAAATTGTCGGGTTTCGCAGAGAAAACCGCCCTGCTCGTTACAAAGAAAAAACTGCTGCGGATGCTTGAAGCTGGAACAGATATCGCTATCGCTGCGGAAGATCCACCCCCCGAATATGTTGAGATGGCTGGACCGGTCGAGGAGATCTACTCATCGGAAATTAATTGGTGGTTGCTTCGGGCGTTGCGCGAGGTTCTTCGCGAGTATGATCCGCAGCTCGCCTACTGCTCAACCACAGATTGGAATCAACACAAGTACGCCCCGACGGAAGAACATTCGCTGCAACATATCGCTGAACTGGACAGACTCATTGGGCAAATTGTGGACGATAACCCGGAGCGTGAGATTTACATCACAGCGGATCACGCAATGTTGCCGAAGCACCGTGCGCTCGATCCGGGGCGTTGGTTGACCGAGCACGGTGTTCCGTCAAGCGCTATCCCTATCATCAAAGATCGGTATGTCGCACATCACGGTAATTTGGGAGGCGCGGCGTATGTGTTTCTACAGAGAGTGGCGGATCTTCCGAAGGCAATTGAGACATTAGGCGCAGCGCCGGGCGTCGAAGAGGTTTATGCCTCAGATGAAGCAGCGGGTCAATTTCGGCTTCACCCGGATCGGATTGGAGATATTTTTGTCCTCGCAGATCGAGATACCGTTTTTGGCGAACTCACCGAAACGGAAACGGCTGTCGATATTAGATCTCACGGTTCACGCCATGAGAGCGAGGTCCCGGTCATCGGCTACAACAGCCCTTGGATAGCAAACGATTTCGCATATAACCTTGACGTCGGTCACTTATTCCTGAAAAGTCTGGATGGCTGCTTTGATTAGCCTCGGAGCAGATCCATGATAAAACCCTCACAATCATTGAAGTTTCAGAATATATCAACAGTGAGCAAGGAACGTATTATACGCTCACAACAATAGGAGATCATTATGGCACAAAGGGACGCCCCTCCACCGCAGAAACCGAGCAGACCACTTGAGGATTTCACAAAACCTGATTTTTCAATTCAGTATTGGTCGGAAGTGGCTGGTAGCTTGCTTTGGCTTTTCGAGTTAACCCGAGTCAATCAAGATTTTATAGAAAAATGCACGGATCCGATTCTTTCAGAGCTTACAGATTTTCTTAATGCAACATTAGATCCGTTGAACGATACCGGAGAATGGTTTGTGAATCTTCATGAATCTATAATTAGTAAATATCCAGAACTTGAGCATGAAGCAGAACAGGAAATCTTCCGGCTACTTGGACCAGAGAATCAGGTAGCCGAAACCACCCAACAGGAGATATTCTTCTTCTTAGCGGAATATCTGTATAAGCGTTTTCTGAATGGACTCCTTGAAGGATTAAATGGAACCAATTTGAGAGAGAAATTTGGGGCACCAGAAATTGAAAGTGTGTAGACCAATAGCAGATTGCCTTGTATTTTAGATCGCGTTTTCGCCGGACTTGAGGTGCATAGACAAATCAACTTCAGCGGGAATGCGGAAAAGGAGAAACAGCAATATGGCAAGAACTTCAGACCAGCCCAATGTGATCGTGTTCTTCACAGACCAGCAGCGCTGGGATACAACGGGCGTCCACGGCAATCCGCTGGATTTGACACCGAATTTTGATCGGATGGCACGGAGGGGAACACATGCCTACCGTTCGTTTACATGCCAGCCTGTTTGTGGTCCAGCGCGGTCATGCTTGCAGACTGGGCTTTACGCCACTGAAACGGGGTGCTATCGAAACGGTATCCCACTGCCCTCCAATCTGAAGACGCTTGCTCACCATTTTCGTGAAAACGACTACAAAACCGGCTATATTGGCAAGTGGCATCTCTACGATAGGGGCGTTGAGGGACCTGTCCCGGAATCCGCGCGTGGTGGTTACGAGTATTGGCTTGCCTCCAACGTGCTTGAATTTACCTCCGACGCTTACTCCACCGTGCTCTACAACAATGACAACCAACCTGTCAAACTCCCCGGCTACCGTGTGGACGCTGTTACCGATTCCATGATTCGCTATATTGACGCGCATCAAGGCGATCCATTTTACCTCTTCACCTCGTACATCGAGCCGCACCACCAGAACCATCTTGACGATTACCCGCCGCCCGATGGCTACCGCGAACGTTATGCGGGGAGGTGGATTCCGCCAGATCTTGCTGCGTTGGGCGGCTCGACGCAGCAGCATATCGCAGGCTATTACGGCATGGTCAAACGGCTCGATGAGGCGCTCGGTAGGGTATTGGATGCACTCAAGAGTCTCGACCTACTCGATAACACCATTCTACTCTTTACATCGGATCACGGTTGTCACTTTAAGACGCGAAATGCGGAATACAAACGCTCCTGCCACGAAAGCTCCATCCGTATCCCAACGGCGCTGCACGGTCCCGGCTTCGAGGGCGGGGGGCAGCTGCAGCAACTGGTCAGTCTCGTTGACTTACCCCCGACGCTTCTCGATGCAGCGGGGATTCCTGTGCCCGAAGAGATGCAGGGACGTTCAATCCTTCCGCTGACGAGAGGCGAAACGGAGAATTGGCCCGAGGAGGTCTTCGTTCAGGTCAGTGAGTCGCAAGTCGGACGTGCCGTCCGCACACACCGATGGAAGTACGGCGTTACTGCGCCGGGGGGACGTAGCGCGCAGGGAGCAGGATCTGATTTGTATGCCGAGGAGTCCCTCTATGATCTACAGGCAGATCCCTACGAGTTAGCAAATCTGATTGGACGGGAGTCGCATCAGGAGGTCGCTACGGTGATGCGGGAGCGGCTTATCCGGCGTATGGGTGAGGCAGGTGAGGCGGCACCAACCATCGAACCAGCACCGACACAAGCGGGCGGACAGCGGCGGGTTTCTCCTGAAGAAGCACGTGCCTAGCGCAATCTAGCCAGATCTTCGTAGACCTTTCGTCCTTCGTTGAACAGGTGTAGGACCTCTTCCCGCTGTGTATCCTTTGCAAACCGCCAATCCCTGTTTACTATCTCCATTGCACTGTCAATCGAACGCACAAAGAACGCTGCTGACGACTGCCCGGTGCTATCAGGACGACCTGTGCCGATATAGATAGGGCTGGTGTGTGCGTAGACCGGCTGTGCAAAGCTGTCACGCGCTTCTCCGAAGGCACGCGCCGCAACCCAACCATCGGATTCGATCCGAAGATCGAACGACCACTCCCCACCCTGTTTCAATCCATCAAGCGGAACAGTTTGGGTCACCGCCCCGTTTTGAACCAATTCGACGCTGTTGAGCGGATAGTGTGACTGCCACCTAATTTGCCCCGACACAGTGCGCGGACGACCATTCGGCGATTCAATAGTGCTGCCGGGGGTTTCCCCATCAAGATTTAGAAACAGTGCAGGGCCGTTCGTGATAAAGGTACGTCCCGCCTGCAATCCTCTCAACCAGTTTTCATAGGTAAACTCGCCATCGGTCTGGACATAGACACGGTTGTTCGCACAGATGAACCAATCTGTCCCGGTCGATGCGGGGAGCGGGATGCCGCAGTTGAGTAGGTGATACCAGATGTCGTACTCAAGATCTTTCCAAGAGGGATCGAACAGGTTAAAGGCATCTAGTTTCCCTAGCGCTGCCGCCACCGGCGCTTCCATCCCCCGTCCGTTGTGGCACCACAACACAACCCCTCCCTGTCGCTTGGCATCATCGCAGGCGTAACAGATCGGCGGATAGTCGGGGTCAAAGTCGCTGACAAGGTTACCGCGACTGACAGGTTCAACCAGATTCTCAATGTGCAAGAACATGACGTGCCCGGATCCGCCACCGTAAGGGGAGTTGTGGCGATTCTCCTCGCCGCAATCGACAAGATGGTGTGCGGTCGAATAGTCGGTCATGAATCCGAGCGGATATTTATTGCTGGCATAGGGTATTTCACCCCGCTGCAGGATGCTGATGACGGTCACGCTGAGATCGTGGACTTTGGGATCGAGATGTAGCCGATCGTCGGGGCGAGCCTCCCCCTCATTATAGTGCAGATGTGTATTTCCCGGATACCATCCCTGTGACGGAAGATCCGCCCACCGTTTGAGATGCAGCTCGACTTCGACCGCCCCTTTCGCGGGCATTGAAACGACCTTCCGAAGGGGTTCGTACTCCGTGCCGCGCTCAACCACAATGTCCGTTGAACCACGGGGCACGTCCACAGTAAACTCACCCGGACAGTAGAAAAACGGGTCGCCCGGTCCAATCTTCAGGACAGTGTCCGCTGGGTGGACGAAATTGCCGCTACTGGTCAGGACATGGACTTTCGCCTCGACAGAGGCACCTGAAACGCTGTCTCGAATGACACCTTTAAGGGTTGCCATGAAGTTGCTCCTCTTTACGCCTCGTCGCGCAGGGCATCGGCGGGACCCCACGGCGCAAACGCCACCGTTGCATACGGGTTGAAGATGATGTCGTCCTCGCGTCCTGCGAACCGCCACATCCGACGGACTAGATCGCGCTTCACCTCCTGATAATCGGGGTGATCACTCAGGTTCACCATTTCGTGCGGGTCGTTCCGCAGATCATATACCTCGTCGAAGTCAAAGCCGTTGTAGACATATTTGAACTCTTTGGTAGTAACAACGCGCTGGCTGTAATACAGTTCGACACCGTTGAACTGTGTGTAGAATGCGTCTGTCCAGTCGGAGGGGTTTTCGTCTTTTAGGAACGGCACGAGGCTCCGGCCCGTCAGGTCCTCTGGTACGGATTCGCCTGCCAATTCGATGAAAGTCGGTGCAAAATCGGCGAGGCTGACAAATTCATCGACTTCGCGGTCGGGATTGGTGATTCCTTGGGGCCAACGGGCGATCGTGGCGATGTTATAAGCCTCACGGAACGCCGGCACCCCTTTGAGGTACAAGCCGTGTGCGCCACAGTAATCGCCGTGGTCGCTCATTCGTAGGACAAGGGTGTTCTCCGCCTGTCCCGTCTCCTCCAGTGTCTCAAGCACCTCACCGAACATCGCGTCCTCCATTGTGCAGTATCCCCAATAGTGCTGGAGGGATTCGCGCACTTCGTCCTCCGAAAGCTGATCCCAATACTGCTGGCGTGCACGCTGATAGGCGCGGGGTTTATCTTCTAGTGTGTCGTGGTAGTTTGGCGGCAGCGGAATTTCTTTGGGATCATACATTTGGGCGAATCGTTCGGGCACGACGAATGGGTCGTGGGGTCCGCTCGGTCCGATGTATAGACACCACGGCGCCTCCGCTTGGGACAGACGCCCCAACGCCTCCATCCCAGATTGGACAACGCGGTAATCTCGGTGGTCTTCATAACCTTTCGGTGTGTCGGTCGGGTAGGATTGGTATAGCTGATAGTGTCCCCAACCGGGGCGGAGAATTTGTCCGCGTTGGCGTTCTGTCGATTCGGGCTGCTTGGATTGCTCCTGCCACTGTGCGACTGAGCGGTGCATGTAGCTGCCTTTGCCCGCTGTGAGGTGAAGATCCTCCCAGCCACGGTCGGATGGGTTCTCGGCATCGGTGACATGCCATTTTCCGGCATACGCCAAGTTATAGCCTGAAGATCGCAGCACCTCACTGAACATCCCGACCCCTTCGTAGAGTTCGTGGTGGATGGCAGTCGGATTGCTGACGTTGTTGTAGATACCGTGCCGACTGGGATATACGCCTGTCATGAACGTTGCGCGTGAGGGGCAGCAGTGCGCCGTCGGACAGAATGAACGGTTAAAAAGAACCCCGTCCTGTGCTAATCTCGTGGCGTTTGGTGTGATACATGGATGATCTGGATGTACCACGTCGGCTTGTTCCTGATCGGTCATAAAGATAAGAATATTAGGTCTCATGTATCCTCCGATACAAAGATTTTTTCAACAGTCAACCGGTAAAAATTCCTTGAGGGTTCCGAGCTTTGCTGTTTCTTCGAGTTGGATTTCGATAACCTCAAGGAGATTTTTTCTCGCTTCCTCAACCTCCCTTCCGCAACTCGCAACATCTAACTCCGGGCAATAGGCGGTGTACATATTGCCCTCTTTCCAGATTTCTTCTGTGACAACGAGGTTTTTCATTGTACCCTCCTTATTAACAAACAGGACTTACGCAGTCGAGCGCTTAAAGCCTTGTAGCTCGGCGATTTATCGCCGTTGGGCACCGTTCCCAACGCCCGATGAATCGGGCAACTACAGCAGAGGCCCCATAAGGAACGCAGATCTGCGTTCCCTACGAATGAATCTTGCTGGATCGTTGCGGTCGGGCAAGATGCCCGACCTACGGACGTGTGCGGGTTACGGCATACGGCGTATGCCTACTACTAGAACTCGGTGGTGATCCCTAAGTAGGGGATGATCGGGAATTGGTAGATTTCGTCCTTCTCTGTATAATCGTCGTTGTAGCTGAAATCGAGCAGATTTTTGCGATTATAGGCGTTTAAGAGCTCAAGGAAAAGACTCATCTCCCAACTGTTAAATCGGAACGCTTTGCTGAGTTTCACATCCAATCGGTGATAGGGCGGCAGCCGCGCTGAATTTATCTCCGCGTAATTTGGGACATAGATCAACTCGTCGTTGCGCGGATCGGTTTTCTGAGTTGCGCCTTCTACTGGAGTATAGGGGTTTCCAGTGCGATACTGCCATTTTATACCAATCTCCCACGTCGGTGTCAACCGATAAGTTGCTGCTAAGGTCGCAACGTGCGTCTGGTCAAACGAATAGTAGCGATACGGTTCTTCTGGACGGTCCCGCCGCTTGGAAAGTCCATAGGCGTAAGACCCCCAGCCCAGAAATCGATCCCCGGCGCGATGGCGTAGGAACACTTCTGTTCCCTGCGCAAATCCAGCACCTTGATTAAGATATATCATGTCATCGTCGTTGGTCACAAGGTTCGCAAGGTCTTTATAATAACCTGCGAATTTGAACTCTGTCCCCTCCGAAACTTGACGTGTGAACTCCAATACATAGTGACTGGCTTGGCTTGTGCTCAAGTCGGGGTTCCCAACGCTCTGGGTAAGTCGTGGTGGGCCCGGCACCTGATAATAGTTGCCGTAAGAGAATTGGAGTTGAGAGCCTTCCATAATATCCAACAGAAGACTTCCGCGCGGTTGGATCGAAAAGTCATCAACAAGGTTAAAGTAATCCACTCGCAAACCGAGCACAACTGACAGGAATGGCAACACTTTATATCGGTCTTGTAGATACACTTCCATTCGTCTGCCGGATACGGATTCATCGAATTCTTGCTTTTCGATAAACCGTGGGTCGTAATCGACTTCGCCCTCATCGGGTGGACGGATGAATTTGCCGGTCGCGCTGCCCGGCTCGAGACCCAGTATCACGCCGGTCTCAAGTCGATGTTTCGGGTTTAAGGTATAGGTAAGATCCTCGCGGAGCACGTAATCTGGTGCATCAATCTTGAGAGAAAGCTCAGGACCGGCACTGACGTCGAATTGAAAATCAGAGCGGGTCAAGGACAGAAAGGAGGTCAGCCGGTCTGTGAGCCGGGAACGGAGGTGAATACCAGCCCCTTCAAAGCCGCTCCCGAAGCTAATGTTCCCTCTGACATCTTCGTCCACATCCTCACCATCCAGTTTGAGTGCAAAGTTGTCGCCAGAAGCGAATATGTTCAGAGAGAGCTGATGCTTGTCATTGAGGTCATACGCCCCCTTTACCTGATAATCCCAGAACCGGGGGAAGGCGGTGATTGCACCACTATCAAACGACAACGATCCAAGGAACAGATCAATGTAACTTCGTCGTCCGGCAAAATACCAGAACCCTTGATCGCTGATTTTTCCCTCCAGTAACCCTTCGGAGTAAAGGACATTCAGGTTAAATTTTGCGCGGAAGCCATCTGTGTTTTTATTGCGGGAGTAGATGTCGATCACTGCCTGCGAATCGACGCCGAATTCGGCACCGTAACCGCCGGCGTAGACATCGATCCGCTCAATGACTTCGGAACTGAGGGAGGAGACAATTCCACCGAAATGGTAGGGATAACCGATCGGCACCCGGTCAAAGTAGTAGAGGTTATCTTCATCTGAGCCACCGCGGATATAGAGCGCGCCGCTAAAATCGTTTGCGACACCGATACTGGGCAGGGCTTGCAGCGCACGCAGCGCATCGCCTGTGGAGCCGGGTACACGCTGGATCTCTGAGCCACTTAAGGTTTGTCTGCCGACGGGTGCCGCAGCACGTTCTCCCGTCACCTCTACCTCATCAAGTTCGACTGCAACCTGTTCAAGATAAATTTTAAGTTCGGTTGTTTGTCCCGGCTCGATGGTGACAACGACATCCACTGGTGGATTATAACCGGAAGCGGATGTGGTAAGTGTATATGTTCCAGCGGGTAGGTTACGGAATCGAAATTCACCGTTCTGATCGGTTGTGGTGCGCTGATTCCTTTCTATGATGCGTATCTGTGCTGTCGTGACAGGCTGCTCAGGGTCACCTTGATAGACTGTGCCGTAAATTTCCCCTGTGCTACTTGGGGCCTGTTGTGCAAATGTAGCACAGGGATAAGTAAATAAGATCAATACAAGAAAAATTGAAAACCTTCTCATGTGGTGCTATATTCTCCTTTTATATTTTTGTAGTTCCGCTTATAGTAAACCCGCCAGAGTTCATCAACGAGTTGCACAATCTGGGCGTGATATTCTCCGATATCCCTTGCCCCAATGTCCTTCTATCCCTTTTAGTGTTGGGTGGCTTGAAAAGGTTCACTAGATTCTGTTGACATTTCAGCGGAGCCAGATAAAATCTGACGCGAATCGTTACTATGGTAGATTTTAGAATTAATGAGACACTAAACCGGTGCGGTTGGAAACCGCACCTACCGGGTTGGAATGAATGCTTTGATGTCTTTAGTTTATTTTTAAGACGCAAATATGTTGATCTAAGTTGACCTTTTGGGGAGAAATAAGGGAGTATCTGAACGACGTTTTTTTATGGAGTAGCAATAGGTGAAACGGAAGGGTGGAAGAGTGGACGTCCATCTCTAAGCCTCCGGTAAGGTTTGTAGGTGATGCTGCCGTTCCTCCCAATCGGGGAGGTAGGCGGACATGAAGCTTTTGAACACCCTGCCGTGATTTGGGACGAGGAGATGGACCAACTCGTGGACGATGACAAACTCTCCCAACGCTTCGGGTAGGTCGAGCAGGTCGGTGCTGAGGGTCAAGCGTCCATTTGTCGATATGGATGCCCATTTTCTCCGCATGTCGCGTAGATGCACCTCTCGCACGGTGACACCCATGCGGTCCGCCCATTCCCACACAGCACCTTTCAAATCTTCTGAATCGTTCCAGATGTTTTTGGTTTTCATATTCGTTGTCTTTCTATTGCGGGGCGACACGCCGGGTATTTTGTCGAGATGTGAATCTCGACCTACAATTGTGTGTTAAGATCACAATCTAACAGATCGTGGTACAAAAGAATACTTTGTTGGGTTTCACTGTATCTATAAGGAGGTGTTGTTGAACGCCCGGGCTCCTATTGGATTTGATAGGGATTGACGTTTAACCGTTCAACCCAACCTACGACCTGTAATGATCGGGCAAGCTGCCATAAGTAGCGCGAATTGTATGAAGATTAATTTATTATGGTGAATTCTATAATTACTTATACACTTTCGATGCACAACCAACCCCCTAAATCCCCCTTATCAGGGGGACTTCATGAGGCTTCACTAAGGGGAGCTACTGGTGAATGTTTACATATTTACAACGTTCACCATAATTCAGTAATCTTCGAGCGATGTACGGGGCGGGTGGAAAACGCACCGCATCGGCGCAGTTGGAAACAGCGCCTACCAAACAGGGGGAGCGAAAGTGTTTATTTATTTTTACAATTCACCATAGTTTGCGGGCTAAGATCACAATCTAACAGATCGTGGTACAGAAGAATACTTTTAACCGTTCAACCCAGTATGTTGTCGAGGTGTGAATCTCGACCTACAATTGACTGTTACGGCATACGGAGTATGCCTACTACTTTGGTTACGGCATACGGCACCCCGCGGGCGGGATTCAAAGCAATATGCCTACTACTTTTTATATCCGTTGTATCTTCAATAAGGCGTTTGTTGGCTCCATAATAGCTTGGTTAAGGATTGGTCTCAGGGTGCGGTAGAGCGTAATCCTTAACTCACGTTCCTGCTGTTCGTTCCATTGATAATCGGGGAATTGTTCAAAAATGCTATTGACCTCTTGTACCCCTTCTGGGGTAACGTCTTCTGCAAACCCCTTGAGAACGGTATAAACAGCGTAGGCGTTATCGTCTAGGTTCATTCGGGTCTGTTCGCTTGATGCACGTTCACATGCCTCCACTAATTCTTCATACGCAGTTAGTACCTGCTGCGTTGTTAGTTGACGATTTTCGTATGCTTCCGTGAGTGCCTCCGCTCGTTCTCCAATTGAAATGAGAAACGGTTTTGACTGGCCTTCTTCCGTTACTGTTTTATTCAGTATCTTACGCAAATTCAGCACCTTTACTTTATCGGACACATCGCTGTTCCCGACTTCCCTCAATGTGTTTGCATCCAATTCCTGAATAGAACCCGGTAGTGCAAAATCACCGCTCTCTGTATGCTGCTGTAGCAGTTCCTTTGTCTTGGCGGTCAACTCCTTATCGACGTAAGGACGGTCGGCGTAGGCGTTACGGATCAGTCCATAGAGCGATGCAAGCGACTGATAATCCGCTATAAACGGGTGTAAGAAGGCATCGGGTGAGAGGATGGTATAGATATCCTGTAGCTGTTTGAAGAATTTGAAAAAGGTTTCTCGACTCTCTTTGTCGTCGAAATGCTCAATCGCATCCTCTTTCGCCTTATCGTCCCAGCCTCTCGCAAGGGGTAAATAGTGCGCTGCGTCCTCCTGAATTAACTTGGCGAAAAGGTTCTTGAGCAGGTCGATATTCCGAATCACGCTCCCCACCACGTCTGAATCGAAGGTGAGGGCTTTTTCCAGATTCTCAAAGATACCGACAAAGTCTAAAACGAATCCGTAAGGCTTTATTAGGCCGTCGTCGTCCTCATAAGGACGGTTGACGCGGGCAATCGCCTGTAGCAGCACATGGTCGCGCATCGGTTTATCAAGGTAGATGCAGTAGAGGATCGGCGCGTCGAAGCCGGTCAATAGTTTTTGGGTCACAATCAGAATCTTCGGCTGCTCGTTTTTATCGGTGAATTTCTTACGGATCTCTTTCTCTTCGTCATCGTTACGATGAAATACTTTCATAGCTTCGGAATCCCGATTGTTCCCGGAATAGACCACCTCCGAATATTCTGGCGGTAAATATTTATCGAGTGCCGCTTTGTACAAAGCACACGCCTCACGGTCTACGGCGACCAGAAACGCCTTGAATCCCATCGGCTCTACGTTTTCTCGAAAATGCTTCGCAACCGCTGCAGCGACGTTATCCACTCGATCGGGGGCTTTCATTATCGCTTTCAAGTTGACCGCACGGTTCAGAATCGCGTCTAGTTCCTCAAAATCGCTCACACCTTCCCCAACTACAAGCCTGAAAAATTCACTCTCCAATGTTTCACGATCAACTTGCAGATGGGAAGGGGCAAGGGCGTAATTCAACCGAACGGTTGTCCCGTCTTCGATGGATTCCGCTATCGCGTATTTATCCAGATAACCCTGCTCATCATCTACACCGAATACCCTAAAGGTGCCCTCGCCTTGAGCCAAGTTATCGATAGGAGTGCCAGTAAAACCGATATAGGTCGCCTTGGGGAGGGCTGCCATCAGGTAATTTCCCAAATCGCCGCCGGTGGTTCGGTGCGCTTCATCAACTAAGACAGTCACCCCCTCGCGGGTGTTGATATCCGCCGGTATATCGTCAAACTTATGAATCGTTGAGACGATTAAGCCGCGATAATCGGAGGATAGAATCCTTTGTAGGTCCCGCTTGCTCTGTGCGACTTGAAGCGCGGTAATGCCGTAGCCGGTGATATTCTTGAAAAGCTGGCTCTCTAGTTCATTGCGGTCAATTAGCATCAATACTGTAGGCTTTTCCGCCTCTCCGCCACCGCGCAACAAGCGGGAGGCAATCGTTATCATGGTGAGGGTTTTGCCGCTGCCCTGCGTGTGCCAGATAAGGCCGCGCTGTTTGTTCGGGTCGTGTACCCGCTCAATTACCTTATCTACCGCACGGGTCTGGTGCTGACGCAAGACAACTTTGGTCAGTGCGTCGTCTTTGCTCTGGAAAACGATTGACTCCTGCAACACTTTCAGGAATCGTTCACGGTCAAAGAAGGTCTTGACCTTTTCCTCGTAGGTTGCGTGTTCGTCGATCTTCCATTCAAACAGGTTTTTGCGGTTGACGTTCCATGTTACACCGTAGTAAAAATCCAGCATCTGCGTGACACCGAACAGTTGTGCGGTGGTGAACATCTCCGGCGTTTCGTCATGATAGCGGCGGATCTGTTCTACGCCTTCCGCCAGTCCGTCTCGCTTGTTAGCGGATTTGGTCTCCACGATTGCCACCGGCATCCCGTTAATCAGAAAAACGACATCGGCGCGGTTACGGTGTACTGTCCCATCTTGCGTCCATTCATCGGTTACGTGAAAGAGGTTATTGTCGGGGGTATCGTAGTCAATCAGGGTGACATTTCGCTCGCGGTTCTCGTCTGGGACAAAAATTGACCGCTCTCCGCGCAGCCAGGAGAGCGCGTCTTGGTTCCCTTCAATTGTCCCTCTGAGCAGATTCAGTTGTCGCACAATCTCACCGCAAAGAGACTCGTCCAATATTCCGCCGTTGAGTCTCATCAGTTGCGCTTGCAGTATGTCGATGAAGTAAAGCCCGGTATTATCGCCGCGTTTTTGTGCAGCTTCTAATCGGGAAACAGATTCCCAGCCAATTTCATCGGCGTATTTGAGCATTGGGTTTTGGACTGCGGAACGTTCGGCCATAGTCTTTCCTAAAACGTTGGCAAACCGTATCAAAACAGTGCAACAGAAACCGAGTTTTCGTAGGGGTTGGGTCTCCCAACCCTTACTGACTGCGGGCGAGGTCTCCCCGCCCCTACGATTTCGCTTCGCATTTTGCACTTTCTTTTTACATGAGCCCTAAACTTTACTATAGTTTGCGTCCTCGGATCACAATCTAACAGATCGTGCTACAAAAGAATATCTACTTTTGGCTTCGTGTATTGTGCAACACGCCGGGGATTTTGTCGAGATGTGAATCTCGACCTACAGGATTCAAAACTGGAGCGAAAGCAAAATCCCTCAAACCTTTTTAGGATTTATGCAGTTGAATGGTAAAATCTAACCCCTTTTGCTACGCGGAACCTAGGACTTCGTTTCGATGATCCACCGGCACGATTTGGCAATTTGTCAGGGCCCTGTCAGGTCTAAAAAAAAAATTCAACCCCATATCGGGGGTTCATCATTGGCGGATATCTCTTTGAACCCTTATGGGGCCTAGCTTCAGGGCGTTTGTAGATTTTTACCACGCAGGAGAAGGGGCGTGTAGGCGGCTTTTTGACCTGACATATACGCAACCTTTATGAACCGTTTTTCACTGAAATGGCACCATAACCACGCTAAATGTCAGGGATTTGTCAGGTCCCTGACAGGTCAAAACTCTGAAGTGCGTAAGTCCTGACTTTTTATAAAATCAGGTGGGACAGCAAAACGGCACGGGATTGAAGGATTTACAGGATAGTCGAGATGTGAATCTCGACCTACAGTCCTGTGATACACATTGCGCTCCTCATGAAGATTAATTTATTAATTGGGTAATCTTCAAGCGATGTCCGGTGCGGGTGAAAACCGCACCTACCGGGTCTAGGGAAAAATATAGAATTACCCGTTTAATTTCTTAAAACTCATCTGGAGTGCGGGCCTTTCCTTTATCGCCGTTCTATAGACATATCGCTCCGCTGGAGCGAAAGGCAGAATCCCTCAACCTTAACAACAAACCGATAGATTTTCAACACTAACAACTTGAGTTGGTGTAGGTTAATTGAATTGATGGATATACGCTTGATATTATATAACATTTGTTACAATGTGTCAAGTGATTTGTGAAATGGCATTGTCTGAATCAGGATTTTCAGGATTAAAGGATTACACGGATTCTATATCAATTAGTGGTATAGCAGATCTTTGTCCTGTCATCAGTTCGTCGAGCATAGCGTGAAATAGTTCGTCCAGTCGTTCGGTTTCCCCTTCAAGGGCTGCGATTTTCTCATCGCAAGACCAAAGCACAGATGAAATCATAAGTTGCTCACTTGACGACGGGAGTGTGAGCCCTAAATTCTTGATGATTGGTGCTGTAAGATATTTCGTCGTTGCGCCAATTGACCGTCTTTTGAGCAATTCCAACTTAAGGGACAAATCATAAAGAAAATATTGATAAGATAACTGCTTTGTATCCTTTATGGTAATGACATAAGTTCTTTGATAGGCATCAAATCTGCCTTTGTAATACTTCACCGAAAAAATTCCTCGTGCATTGTTCCCTGCAAGCAGTATTGCCTCTTGGTCAAACGAATACGAATCAATCCTGAACGTCTCCTGTGAACAAGTAAAAAAAGGATACCGACCATCTGCTTTTGCCTGCTCTGAATTTAGTTTACCTGTTGTAAAAGTACATACATCTTCCAGTCTTACTACTTCCCAACTCTCAGGAATCTCACCAATTTCGGTTTGTTTGCGGGGTTCGTCCTTTGTGCCGTATGAAAAGAGATGATCCATCAATGCGGCTTTGCGTTCGCGCTCCAAGGCAAGCTCGCGTTGCCGGGCGGCTTTCGCTTCTTGGATTGTCTGTAAGATGTGGGCAATGGCGCGTTGTTCGGGGAGTGGGGGCAGGGGGATTTCCAAGTTAGCAAGTGTTTCTTTGCCTAATCGTTGGCGCCCAGTCGTCCCTTGCATCCTCCCTGCAAGCAAAACGCGCACATCAGGCAGCAACAAGTAATAAAAAAGATAGAACCTATCACTCACATCTACAACTTCACGAATTGGGATTACTTCAGTTGTTGCAATACCAAACGGCGTAGGTAAATCTTTAATGATACATTGTTTACCATTTTCAAAAGATGGCGTAATCTTAGCAAGAAGAATGTCTCCGGGTTCAAAATAAGTCCCACTACTTAATTCTTCATCCGTTTTGAGTATAAATTTTTCCGAAGAGAGTTTGCCAATCGGAATTAAGTCCATCGGTAAGAAGGGCACCTCATCATATTCTGAATATCGCAGGTCTCTCGGTTTCTTTGTAAATGTAACAACTTCTCCAAAACGTACCATCTTCCAATGTTTAGGAAAATCCACCATGCTCATTATACTCCTTCTCCATTCAGTCCAAGCCGCCTCAACGCATCCTCTAATGCGTTGTCTGCCTTCTCGCGAGCAATACGTGCCTCCGTTAGGTCCGCCAGAATCTCAGAGACAGGACGGTGTTCTACTTTGTCACCTACATCCACAAATTGAGAAGGGCTCAGGTTATAATCGGTTTTTTGGGCATCTTCAAGTGCGATAACCGCGCTCAACTTTTCGCGGGATTCCCATGCCTGATAGACCTCTGTTGCAGCATTGATTCCTTCGTCGGTCAGGACGTTTTTCGGTTTCTCGCTGACGAAATATTGAGAGAGGTTGATCAGTAGGATTTGTGCTTTGCGTTCTGCTGGTTTGTTGCAGTTCAGCAGCAGAATGATTCCCGGTGCACCCGTGTTGTAAAACAGGTTTTCGGGCAGAAGTATCACGCCTTCGATCAGGTCATTCTCCACAAACCCTTTGCGGATATCGCGCTCCCGACTGGTCTGCTTGCTGCCAGACCCGCGAGACACCGCGCCGGTATCGAGGACAATCGCGGCGCGTCCGGTCGCTTTCAGGGAGGCGAGTATATGTTGCACCCATGCCCAGTCTGCGGAGGAACTCGGCGCGACGCCGTAGGTGAAACGTCCCCAACTATCGTTGGCGTAGAAGGTCTCGTCATACTCCTTCTGATTCCACATCGGATTGGCAAGCACATAGTCAAAGCGTTGCAGCCCAGAATTACCATCAACAAAATGCGGGTTGCGGAAGGTGTCGCCGATACCCAAATCGGCACCGATAAAGTCGTGTAGAAAGGCGTTCATCTTTGCCATAGCGAAGGTGGTGGGAGTCAACTCTTGCCCATAGATTTGTGGGGCTGCGCTCTTTTCGTCCGGGTGCGTCATCTCAAATAGAAGGCGGGGTTTGATGAGTAGACCGCCTGAACCGCAGGCTGGGTCGTAGATGGTGGTGTGGGGTTCGGGGTTGATGAGGCGTGCCATTAACCAGCCGACCTCTTTCGGTGTGTAGAACTCGCCCGCGCTCTGTCCCTGTCCTTCGGCAAATTTTCGCAAGAGATATTCGTAAGCACGTCCAAGGATATCCGGCTCTGTGTCTTGCAGCCCAAGCCGATGCCCACTGATGATCTCGATCAGTGCTTCCAGTCGGTCATCGTCAAGGGTGCGCTGTCCGCTCTGTTGCTCGTTGAAGTCTTCGACATCTAGAACGCCTTGCAACGGTGGGTTTAGGCGGGCAACTTCGCGCATCGCTTCGGTGACAAACTCGCCTAAGTGACCGTCTGCGGGATGGTTGCGGAGTGCTTCCCAACGGTATTCTTGCGGGATGTAGAAACGGACAATCGGCTTGCGTCCAGTCTTGAGTGCGTCCTGATGGTCGGCATCAATCGTTTCCCGCGTTTCTTCCTCGTCACCACCGTATACCTCGACCAGATTTGTAACTTCGTCGTCGAATACGTCGGAGAGGCGTTTGTAGAAGATTAGGGGTAGGATGAAATCTTTGAATTTGGGGGCGTCGGTCGCCCCACGAATGACACAGGCGGCGTCCCATAGCCATGTTTCAAGGGTGGAGATGTCTAATTGTTCTTCGTTTGGAGGGGAAAAGGGGATTGTGGTTTGGGTTGTATCTGTTGTGGTGTTATTTTTCGGCAATGGTTATGCTCCTGTTTTTGTTTTTAACTAGTTTGCAAAAGCAATCAATTTCTTTTTAGACCACCAGATAGGCGAACTGTCGTGTTCAGGATATTTGGTGAATCGACGAAGTTGTTTCCGATTAGGGTTCGTCTGGTAAATTTGACCATTCCCACAGTGGTTGGACATAAACACAATCTTTGTATCAGCGGGTGATGTTAGAGTGCTTGACGTTAGGAATAGATTCACAATTATAGACAATAGACCTCCATAAAGATAGCCTGTTTGTGTTCTCCGTCCCAAAAATATCTTTTTCATCATAGCTCTCCTTTCTTTATTGGATTTGCCCAAACCGGAACAACATTCGCCGAATCCGCCACGCCTCAGTGGCGCTTGTGCTACTACCCCAGGGGTAGAACTGTCCTAAAAGTCGTGTTACCTTCAACGAGAAAAGTGCTCAGCCTTTGGCTACAAAATAAAAAATAATAGCACTTTTTCGGGGTGGTTTGTTATAATTTCAGTATCTCAACATACAGGGATCAGAAGGTGTGACAAGTAGGAGAATATATCGCGGCTTGATTTTTATGTGACTTGTTATCCTTTTATCCTCCTAGATTCGCTCTATTAGTTTATGGAGGTAAAAATTGGCACGTAAACAGCGAAAATCAAAGAATAAATATTTGAAGGTACAAGGACAAATAGAAAAACTCCTCGAGTCGCCCCTTGATAATTTAGCCTTGAGATTAAAGTTTCTTACTGATATTAAAGATGAGCAAAATGTTGAGTATGTTTCTAAAGTGTTAGAACGCTTGCCTGAAGAATTAGATAACCATTTCTATTTTGATGCTTGGATGATACAGTCCATCTTGACAAGTTGGAGTAACGATTTAACCCCGAACTCTGGTATGATTATCCCCACTCACCATGTTGAGTGGGGGTATGAACAAATTCCCATTCCTGCTGGACCTACTGTGAGCTTCCTCCATATTCCGTCTGAAGGGGGTGAAGAAATTCCATCACTTCTTAATTATCCATGGCTCTGTCATGAACTTGGACACTATTTGCTCAAGCAACATGGGCACTATGATAAATTATTTAATGGATTTCTTCCACATCTTGAAAGATTCATTTCACGATTGAAAAAAATGTCAATTTCGGATCGGGGCCTTGCCAAGACCCAATCTCAAGCAGTCATAAAAGAAATTGATACCCAATGGAAATCTTCAGGATGGGTTCAAGAGTTAGCAATTGATGTCATCGCCCTCTGGAGCTGCGGTCCGGCATACCTAGCAGCCTTTGAGGACGCACATGAGGATATAGAAAATCCATTTGTCATCGAACTAACACATCCACCCGTTGAACTCAGAACCTATGCGTTATTACATGCTGCACGGAAATTAGGTTGGGACAAGCATCTTGAAAAATTGGAGCAGATTCGACAAGACTGGTATAGGAAAATCCCTGCACTGATCAGAAACAAATATGAGTCATTGCGTAATCCTGAACTTGTTACCCAATGTGTTGCTGCAGCACTGATTTACTGCGAAAGCATAAGAATACCTCGTCTTAAGCCTGAAGATCCCGATAAAATACGCTTGAATTTGCAGCAGGAAAATGATTGGTCTAATGGTATTGAACTTATCGTTGCTGCTTGGTTAAGCTATCAGGAAAACGAAGAATGTTACCAAGATTGGGAGGAACAAACCTTTAACAAATTGATTGATGAAATCTCACGGGCTTCCGTTAAACAGTGATACCCGTGATTTGATAGGCTTTCGACAGTTGTAAAGCTCCTCTATTGGCAACATGCAGAACCCACGGAAGTCTCGTTCCCGTGTCAATTTTGGAAAAACACATATCAGTTTCCCAGAATAGGTCGCGTAAGGCATCTTTGGGATTAGCTGTTCCGTAAATATTGTGAACACGGACGAGCAGCGGTGATGCAGTGCCTTGACGAGACAGATATGGTTCACCCGTCGTACATGTAATAGCAGCATCTTTATTAGGAAATGGGAAGACACATCTGCCAACTATGGGATTCTCAATGGTGTTATTGTTACTTCTGCGGAGGGCTCTCCAAAATGCAGCTCTTTTAGAAATTTCTAGGGCTGTCCAAAGCGCATCATTATCAATCCATTTTCTGCTCTGGAGTTCTTTACATAATTTATCAAGTGTATCCTTCTCATTCCAATGGTCACCTTGCCCACCTAATTTGCCATCACGAAAGAAAAGGACGCTATTAAAATCTGGCTTCTCAATACCGGAGTCAATTAAACTTTGGTATAGTTCGTCAAGCAGAGAGAGAAGACCGCTGTAAAAGTAACGGTCAGGAATCGGTTCAACTTTCTGCGTTCGGATATTCACTTCTTTAAGTAAAAATATAAGCCCCTCAGAAGGTTGTGCAAAGCCATATCCAGCGCATACCATAACACGGTTGTTGTGCACTCCTCCAACATCAATCCCCAAGTGCACGTTGTAATGAAAAGGTGCAACTGGTGCAAAAGGAACCCAGTGATGTTTGACCAGTAGGTTTAAAAGACATTGTTTATAGTGATCTTGAATCTTGCGAGCTGCGCGCGGATTTGTTTTTGCGAATTCTCTCGGGGGTCGATTTACCCATTTTTGAGGCAGAGTATTATCATGGTGAATACATTGTGAGGGAATTGAGATCTGCTGTTTTATTTTTTCGTGCATGTCCGCGTCAGAGCGTTTTTCATTGCGTCCTTCAGGAAGCACAGCGAATAAGGTATCGTATTCTTCTTGTTCAACCTTTTGCTCTATATCGTGGATCGTTCGGTACCGCCACTGCGCCTCGAATCGGAAATTTAACCCCTGCTGAATTACCAATTGGTTAAGATCTCTTCTCAGACAACTTGCACGCTCTTGTCCGAAACTTTGAGGGTATACAAGGAGTGGATTTATGGGTCTTTGTTGCAAGTAACCGTTTTTACGGATGTGATCGACCAACTCCCCCCGCCGATGTTTTAAATCGTGTGGTAAGTTACCTTGCGGTGCAGGAATGCGATCAATCCCTTTCGGGGAAGTCTTGACACGGAGTGTTGGAGGTTTGAATTGGATGCTGTAAAAGTTCCGGGCATCAACAGGTTGTTCAGCCAAGTTGATTGTTTTTTCGTAAGCGTCTAACCCATTGAGGAAATCGCGTAGTATATCATACCAGTTGGCCCGTTCCCCCGGGGCAATAATTGTCTCTTGATGACGTTCTTGGGTAATCCCGGAATCAGGTATAAATCGTATTTCATTTAAAGGAACAGAGATAGGTAGTTTCTTGTATTGTTTACAGAGAAGCGTTTGATCCGCTAGGGCGATTTGGTCCATTGGATCAAGTTTCGTATGAGCGACAATTTCGTCCGGATTGTTTAATTCAAGTACGGTGGCTGCGGCATTCCCCGGAAAATGCCAAACTTGAATCCCTAAAGGTTGGTTTTGACGTGTTAGACGATTTTCTTGTTTGAGTCGAATCATCTCCGCCAACTGTTCAACTTTGCTGCTACGATAATAATCCGCAAAGGTTCGACCATCAATGCTTTTAGTCCTAATTTCAGTTTGTAGTACCCAAAGGTTATTTTCAAGAAGTTCAGGCGAGACGTGAAACCTACGACAGTAAATGATATCCTGGTCTGAATTTGCTAAGTCAGGCATCTGACAAAAACTGTTAAAATATTGCCAGAACGGTCCAATTTCGTCTGAAGGACTGTTCTTGAAATGTTGTTTGATGCTTTCTCGCAGAATTCCTTTAATAATTGCCTGATGATCTGGACTACTCATTTCGGCTTTGAACTCGCGAGCCCGTGTAACTCGGTATCCCTTGAAGTTATCCTGTTGAGGAATATTCCAGTCTTTGGGTATAGCCACCGTGGTTTTATCTACATCAAAGATAAAGCCGTAGCCAGGACACTGTCCCGTGTACTGCCGCCGCAAGCCCCACATAATGCCTTTTATTTTTCCTCGATCCTCGTTTTTTGATTGATCACCGTTTAATGGAACAATTTTGTAAATCGCAACGTCCCAACTTAGATCTTCTAGGTCAAGGATACTATAAGCATTAAGAAACTCCGTGTTCTTGGAATCGGTAGATTTTTTATCTTTTCTCATTGCGCTCCTTCGTAAAAAAATATGTCACGGCGGCCGCTGCGAGTCCAGAGATGACGGGCAGCCATGCATTGAAAGTTCGTTCGACAATTTCCATAGCATCGGTTTTATTTTGGGCAGCTAACCAAACCATAACTCCATAGTGGATTACAAAGGATCCGCCAAGCATACCGATTAGCAGATATGCGAGCCACCTCGTGGTAATCGCTTTATGCCTTTCAATTGGATTGTAGGACGCGTCAGGTTCGAGGGAAATGGCACCGCCTTCTATATCAATTTCATTGGTTTCGCTGCCTTCGGAACCTGACTCATCATTAAGTTCCAAAGTGGTTTCTTCACCATTATCACTATTGCTCTCTCTTTCCACGATTACTTACCCTTTCGAGAAAGTGACTGTAATGAAGGAATAACAAGGACTCGTTCATTTCCAGTCTCCGGATCTCGCACAATGATTTCGTTGTATCCTTTCTTGGCTTGTGTTTGTAGTGCCCGGTTGATTTGTAGTGAATCGCGGACAGTTTCAGCCAGAGAGGAGTAATGTCCTTCTTCTTTCATTTCTTCTAAAGCCTCGAAACTATTCACATCAAATGTGAATGCTACCCGCTTACTATCCTTCGTCGCCATTGTTTTTGCCTCCTAATTTTCATATTAGATACGATAACACATTATAAGTATACCCTAAATACACATTATTGTCAATAAATTTTACATCATATATGCTGCATATTTGATGCCGTTTATACATCAATATATATACCGCATTTATAACTGTCTGAATTTTTAGCCCCGTCCGGGAAATTCTTTTTCGCGGATACGCATGAAACGGAACTTCCCCGGCGGCGTCCCCTAGCTATGTTTCAAGGGTGGAAATGTCTAGTTGTTCTTCGTCTGGAGGGGAAAAGGGGATTGTGGTTTGTGGGGATGCTGCTGCGGTGTTATCGTTTGGCAATGGTTATGCTCCTAGTTGGTTCATTGACTGTGGGTGTTGGGGTTCACTCTTGCTATTTGTAAGAACGTCGTATTGACAGGCAGAAAATTCTAGTGTTCTTGATAGAGAAGTGCTTTCAACCGTTCAACCCAACCTACGATGCTATACACATGCCGCCCCGCTGGGGCTTTGCTTCGGTGTCAACTCAAGTTAGCATATACAGGACTTACGCAAATTTAGCACACAGTTAGCACACAGGGGGTAGATTTTTGATTTTTAACCCCCTAAATCCCCCTTATCAGGGGGACTTACGCATTTCAGCACAGTTGGAGCGGGGCAAGATGCCCCGCCTACAATTGGCTGCGTAAGTCCTACATATATAGACATGTTAAAAACTAAACAGCAACAACCCGTTGTTGTCCCTCTCTATCTTCTGAGGGGATAATACGGATCTCAACATCGTGGTTCAGTCGATTAAGAAATGTCATTAATCGCTCAACACTATAATGGTTAAACTTCCCCTGCTTTAGCCGGGATATTTCAGGTTGTTTCACGCCTAAAATCTTTGCTGCTTCTGTTTGGGTCAGCTTCCGCTTTTCTATAATCTGGAACACTTCAAATCCCAGTTTTGCTTTGAGAAACAGTTCCTCTGCATCTGGCAAGTCGAGATCCTTAAACACATTGCTGGAACCCCTTTCAAATTGAATCGTCTTGTTCATAATTTGCCTCCAGTTCTTGCGCCATTCTCAGGCGTCTCCTGATAAGGTCTACCTCGTACTTGGGAGTTTTAATGCCGCGTTTGGATTTTTTCTGAAAACAGTGTAGCACATAAATTCTTTCCCCAATCTGCACAGCATATACGGCGCGGTAAGCATCCCTTCTGCGAGAAGTCCGTATCTCAAAAACTCCTGAACCAATACCCTTGAAAGGCTTGGCTGCCGGAGACATGCTTCCTGCTTGTGCAAAAAACAGAGCGTCACCTATATCCTTTTGAACGTCCTCCGGAAATTCTTTTAGTTTTGCTTTTGAATTCCCTACCCATGTAACTTCTTTTAAGTTCGGTCTTTCGTGATCCATAAATCATTATAACCAATTGGATATAAATCGTCAAGGATTTTTAATCATAACCTAAATTCCTCGTCTGGAGGGGAAAACGGAGTTGTGGTTTGGGGTGTGTCTGCTGTGGTGTTATTTTTGGGCAATGGTTATGCTCCTAGTTGGTTCATTGGTTCATTAGTGCATTGGTTCATTGGCTGTGGGTGTTGGGTTTCACTCTGGCTATTTGTAAGAACGTGGTGTTGAAAGGCAGAAGTCCTAGTGTTCTTGATAGCGAAGTGCTTTCAACCGTTCAACCCAACTTACGATGCTATACACATGTCGCCCCGCTGGGGCTTTAGGGGATTTGGGGTGCTGGTTTTCTATACACATACCGCCCCGCTGGGGCTTTGCTTCTGTGTCAACTCAAGCAGCATATACAGGATTTACGCAAATTTAGCACACAAGGGGTAGATTTTTGATTTTTAACCCCCTAAATCCCCCTTATCAGGGGGACTTACGCATTTCAGCACAGTTGGAACGGGGCAAGATGCCCCGCCTACAATTGGCTGCGTAAGTCTTACATAGTATAGAGGGGTGTAGGGAACAACGATCGTTGTTCCCTACGATTTCTGCTGCCCGATTTCTTGACATGAGCCATAGGGTTTAGTTGCTATACACATTGCGCTCCGCTGGAGCGCGGAGATTGGGCATATCGCTATCTATAGATATATCGCTCCTCTGGAGCGAAAGCCCCGCTGGAGCTTGGATTGCTAGCACATGGCACCCGTCTATAAACATACCGCCCCGCTGGGGCTTTGGGTCGGGCAAGATGCCCGACCTACGGAGGTGGTGCGTTTGATATACATATTGCTCCGCTGGAGCGAAAGACAGAGACTTAACGGACGGGCGGGGGAACCCCGCCCCTACGGATATTTGAATGGTTCAGACTCGTCCGGGGAATTCTTTTCCGCGGATTGGCATGAAACGAAATTCTCCGCGCGGCATCCCGCATTCGGTTCGGAGGCGTGATTCCTCATCTTCAATGCCGAGGTATTTCGTCTCAGCGTGGAGATAGTGCAACGCCAATCCTCGACGCCGATTCGGTGTCGGGTTCGCTCCGGTGCGGTGGAAGTTGAGACCGTGGTGGAACATGCAGTGCCCCGCCTTTAACTCCACAGGTGTCGGTTCGGCGATTTCGGGATCGTCGATGAATTGCTGTTTGTATTCACGGGTGACGGGTCCCCATTTGTGGCTGCCGGGGATGACGGTCATGCAGCCGTTTTCGATGGTGGCGTCATCTAGGGCAACCCAACAACTTACATGATCCTGTGGGACAAAGAAGGGCCAAGCGGGTGAGTCTTGGTGCCAATCGGTCACGGTCCCGTTATAGCGGGATTTCATCATCAGTTGGTCGGTGTACAGCTTGATGTTGGGACCTAAGAGATCTTCGATGACATCCACAATCCCAGGTTTCTTTGCAACCGCTTGGAACAGGTCGTCGAAGTAGCAGAGTTGTGTCATCTTGCGGACGGTGTCAAGGCGGGGTGTGGTGGTATCCTCGCCATCACGGAACGCTGCCTCAAGCTGGATGTAGTGCGACGGCACATGCGTCACACGCCCCTCAGCGATGTCCTCGCTCCGCTGGCGGAGTGCCTCCAATTCTTCGTCAGATACAACCCGCGTATAAGGCAGGTAACCATATTCCTGAAAGAACGCTTTCTGATCAGTTGTTAAAGCCATGTGGTATCTCCTTTGCTGAATAAGATGGGGTAGATTTATTCGCTTAGCGTAGCAGGATTACTTATGGTAGATTTTAGAATTGCTTATATATTCCTAATACACAGGCAACCCCCTAAATCCCCCTTATCAGGGGGACTTGATAAACATAAACCCTAACGAGCGCACTAAATTCTCCTAATCGGGTGGTTGATCCGCTTGATCGTTCTTGTTCAGCCAGCCGTAAGATTCGAGTTTGCGATACAGGGTCCGCAAACCGATTTTGAGTATTTCCGCTGTCCGTTTTTTATTGTTGCCGGTTTCTGCCAATGTCTTGCCGATAGCCTCTTTTTCGATCTCTTCCATCGTCATGCCAACCGTTCCAACCTTTTCATCGTCCACATCAGTTGAACCTTCCTGGTCATCCGGGGTATCGAGGCCCACAGGAATCCCCATTTGAATATCGGGATTGGAGACAACCTCCGAATCTGTGAAACTGGTTTGAAAATCGGAGGAGAAATCGCCGAGATCAAGGGTTTCCGTCCTCGCTAAGATGATCGCGGTTTCGATGACGTTGCGTAACTCACGGATATTCCCATCCCAAGCAGCATTTTTCAGGTAATCCATGGCTTGAGGGGTGATATCTGAAATGGACCGGTCATGTTCTTTGCTGAACTCCTTGATGAACGCGCTGACCAGTAGGGGGATATCCTCTCGCCGCTCCCTCAATGGTGGCACCCGAATCGGAAAGCGGTTGATACGGTGATAGAGGTCGTTGCGGAATCTGCCGTTTTTGACCGCTTCTTCGAGGTCTGAGTTGGTTGCAGCGATGATACGGACATCGGTTTTGATAGGCGCGTCCCCACCGAGGCGTGTGAATTCATGTCCTTCCAGTACACGGAGGAATTTCACCTGTGTTTCAATCCCCATTTCCCCAACTTCGTCCAACAGGAGCGTTCCCCCATTGGTCTGCTCAAACACTCCGAGTTTGCGGGTTGTCGCCCCGGTGAAAGCACCGCGTTCATGACCAAACAGTTCACTTTCAAGGAGTTCACGATAGAGCGCGCCGCAGTTAATTGTCCGATACGGTTGGTCTTTTCGGCGGCTATGGTTGTGAATCGCATGAGCAATCAACTCCTTCCCAACACCGCTTTCGCCGCGGATTAGCACTGTTGCGTTAGTCGGGGCAACAAGCCGAATCATACGGAAAAGCTCCCGCATCGGTTTTGAAGTGCCGATAATGTTCGCAAACCCAAACTTGTCATCGAGCTGCTCTCGTAGATTGACGTTCTGGAGGAAGAGCGACCGTTTTTCGAGTGCGTTTTTCGCCGTTTGGCGCAAAATGTTAATCTGTATCGGCTTTTCAAGGTAGCCATCTGCCCCTGCCTTCGTGGCTTCGACCGCGCTATCAATTGAGCCGTAGCCTGTTAAGATGATGACCTGTGCATAAGGGTAGTTGTCTTTTATGTGCTTGAGCAGATCAATCCCACTCAGGTCGGGCATCTTTTCATCCGTGATGACGATATCAATGTTTTCAGCAGCTAAAATCTCCAATGCCTCGCGTCCACCCAACGCTGCAAATAGGTCGTAACCTTCGCGCTCAAGTATTTCGGTCACTGCCTCGACACTCGCTGAATCATCGTCTACAACAAGGATTTTTGGGATCATCTTATCACCTACCGCTATTTACTAACGCCAGTTGCACATGTCGCCCCTCTGGGGCTTTAGGGTTGGTTTTAGCGTGTTTGCTATACACATGTCGCCCCTCTGGGGCTAATGAAAAATAATACGTGATACGCCCAAAAAATGGAACGCAAATCTGCGTTTTCTACGAATATCTCTCGTAACACCGGTCTGCTGAGACTATGGGTCGGGCAAGATGCCCGACCTACAGGGTGGTATGTTTTGATATACATATCAGCTGCACACGCGCAAAGAGGGCTCCGTTCCGAGAGTCCAAGACTTGGATATGCCTATCCAAGCCGAGCGGGGTCAGGTTACGGCATACGGAGTATGCCTACTACTTTTTACTTGGCGGGCAACAAAATGGAGAATTTTGTGCCTTGACCGGGGTTGCTCTCCACATTTACACGCCCACCATGCCCTTCAACAATCTGTTTTACGATTGCAAGACCGACTCCGGTCCCCTCCGCTTTTGTGGAGATGAACAGATCAAAGATCTTGTCAAATTGCTCCGGTTCGATACCTTGACCTGTATCTTCCACCTCAATTTGTACGCCTCCATCTAACGGTTTTGCGCGAACCGTGAGTGTACCACCACCATCTTCCATCGCCTGAACCCCGTTGATGATAAGATTCAGTAATGCTTGCTTGAACTGCGATTGATCGAGTTGAACGGGGGGCAATCCTTGAATCTCACGGTTGACTTGAACGTTTTGCTTTTGTGCCTCTGGTTCATTGAAATCCAAAACTTCTTCGATAAGCACCGCGAGGTCGCAGGTTTCAAACGCCAACGGCGGCAGATTTGCATAACGACGAAAATCGGTTAATATTCGATCAAGCCGTTCCACTTCCCCACGGATCCGCTGGACACGTTTCTGCAGATCGGTGGGGGAACTCGGTTTTTCAGCGGATAGGTCTTCTTCTAAAATTTGGAGGTTGAGGTTAACGCTATTGAGCGGATTGCGGATCTCATGGACTAATTCACGGGTGAGGGGAGGTGTCGGTTTAGAGTGCTCATTGCTAACTTTTTGGGCACGCATGTATCTTCGCCGCCGGGCAACGACGGTTAGAATACAAACGGCAAGAATCAGAATGATCCCACTTGAAACCAACCACCAGGTGACGTTCATGCGATTTAACAGGAGAGATTTTCAGGGTAACGCAAGTCGCGATTCGGAGATCGCTCCTACCGTCCGTTTTTTGTAAAAGGAAACTTCAATTCGCGACTATTGCATCGGTTTCTGATACTCGGTTTATCAACTAGGGCGTGTTGACATTTCTCTAATTCACCATAGTTTGCGGGCTTGGATCACAATCTAACAGATCGTGCTACAAAAGATTACTTCCCGATGAAACACTTCGTTGGGTTTCACTCTATCTGTCTATAATCAGGTATTGTTGAGTGACCGAACCTGTATTGTCGTTGATAAGTATTTGCTTCTAACCGTTCAACCCAACCTACGGGCTGGCAAATGTCGACACAACCTAGTACTCAATCAGATAAGTTTTGAGATATACAACAGTCTATGTCAGAAGGAAGCTGGTAAAACGTAATGCGTAATACGAGTTTTTTTTACGTTTCACGTTTTACGCTTTACAATTTGGCTCTACAGCAAGCGAGGCTATCAATATTTACCTGACGCAGTACTAGTGATTTGCGCTAGAAGTAGCAGCCCGGAGAAGGCTCCCTCTCCGGGCAACCACCTATGGATATATCAGACTATGCAGTGCTTTCTTGAACCTCTTGAACCTCTATGTTTCGCCTTCTTAAGTGCCAGAGATATATGATTGGACTGGCGATGAAAACAGATGAATATGTTCCAACGATTACACCCACAATCAACGCTAACGCAAAGGTGTTAATCTCTTGGCCCGCAGCCGTTTGGAGGAAAATAACAAGAACAACAAACAGCGTTGTCAAAGAGGTCACCACTGTACGGCTCAAAGATTGGTTGATGCTTCTGTTGATAACTTCGGCAAAGTCGGTGCCTTTGAGCAGCGTACTATTCTCACGAATACGATCAAAGACAACAATCGTATCGTTCAAGGAGTATCCGATAATTGTGAGAAATGCAGCAACTGTCGGCAGGTTAATCTCCTTCACCAACACTGAAAAGACACCGAGTGTAATCAACACATCGTGAATCAAGGCAGCGATTGCACCGATAGCGAAACGAAATTCAAAGCGCCAAGAGATATAGAAAAGCAGGATAACAATCGACCAGATAACAGACGACAGTGCCGCCCATTTAAGATCTTTGCCGACACTCGGTCCCACCTCACTCACGTTTACAGCGCGTGGCATCGCTTTCCAATCCCCATCTCCTTGTAACAACGCACCGGTGAGAATCTGTCCGACACTCGCTTGTACCTGTATTTGCGCTGCTTGCGTTAGATCGGCTCCAATTTCGTCCGCGAGCATGAAGGTAACCGTGTCCTCCCCTTCTATAACTTCACGAATCTCATTCCTCAACCGATGCTCTCCTTCGATTAACTGAATCGCATCTCCGGGTTGGAAGCGTGCCCTCTCCTGCGTGGCACTCACCTGAATGCTCTGCGCGGTTGCATCTCCGGGATCAGCTGTCAATGGCACAACGATTCTCTGGCTTTCAAATTCCCGGCTGTAGCCGATATCAATTGAGGCTTCTTGCTTTGAGGCATCCACTTGGATTGTTGAACGCTCATAGCCCAATTCCGTCAGTTTGGCAGAGAGTTCTGGTTGAGTGACCGCACGGTTAAACTTGGCGAAGGTCTTGACGCCACCCCGAAAATCAATCCCAAAATTCGGTCCATTATGGAGGACGAGCGAAACTATGCCGGTAATAATGAGGATTGCAGATACAGTAAATCCCATCCGGCTTCTGCTAAGGAAACTGATGGTTGTGTTCCTGACAACCTCCCGTCCAATACTTAACCTCTCGACATTTCGACCACCAAGCACCCAACCGTAAATCTCTCGTGTGACAACAATGGCGGTAAACATGCTGGCAAAGATACCGATCCCCAACGTAATAGCAAACCCCTTAATGGGACCTGTTCCGAAATGGTAGAGTACCGCTGCAACAGCCAACGTCGTCACGTTGGCATCAAGGATTGTCCAGAAGGCTTTCTGGTAGCCGGTCTCAATTGCAGACCATACAGTTTTGCCGGTGCGCAACTCTTCACGGATACGTTCAAAAATAAGCACATTTGCATCAACCGCCATGCCGATAGTCAAGACAAGCCCTGCAAGTCCGGGCAGCGTCAAAGCCGCACCGAAACCGGCGAGTGCCCCCAGAATAATCAGCATATTAAATGCCAGTGCGATAATTGCAACGATACCCGAAAATCGGTAATAGATTAACATGAAAATCAGAACGACTCCCATGCCAATAACTGCGGCGCGAACACCGTCGTCAATTGCTTCTTGACCAAGCGTTGGTCCCACGGTTCGCTCTTCTGCGATCTTTACGCCGACGGGGAACGCTCCTGCTTTGAGGATATTCGCTAGATATTGGGCTTCCTCAAAGGTAAAGTCTCCAGAGATTTGGGCATTTCCGCCACGAATGGGTTCATTGATCCGCGGTGCCGATTGGATCTTGCCATCAAGCAGAATGGCTAAAAGTTCACCAACATGGTTGGTGGTCAGTTCACCGAATTTCCGGGTGCCCTGTGAGTCAAAACTCATAGACACGACGATCTCGAAACTGGTATTGCCTTGGGTTTCACGCGCATTCTTGATTCGATCGCCGCTCAATAGCACTGGACTTTGCACAACATACCAGCTATTCGCCAGTGCTGTTCCATCGTCGCTATGATAGCGGATCTCGGTGCCTTCCGGAATATCATTAGGCGGCGGGGTATCCGCTGATCCGGACCAAGCAATCGCCCCCGTAGGACTCTTTTCCACCATCTTAAATTCCAGCCGCCCCATCGTTTTGACAATCTGGAGCGGTTTTGACGAATCCTTTGCGCCGGGCAATTCTACGATGATTCGGGGACGATTGGCTTCACGTCGAATCGACGGTTCGGCAACACCGAAGGCATCGATGCGGTTTCGTAGCACCACCATAACTTGGTCGATCGCTTGTTCGCTATACTGCTCCAAGCCAGACTCGTCCAAGCGGATCTGATAGATAACCTCCGTGTCAGTTCTATTGATTTCTTGGGAAGCATCAAAGAACTCTAAATCTTGAAGATTTTCCTGCGCTGTTTTCAGATATTCTGCCTGTTCAGTTGGATCCGAAAGCCGTTTCGGGATACCGACAACGACGTTCAACGCATTTTCCGCTAAGACCGGTTCTGCCTCTCTGCAATGAATTTTCTCTGCTCGTAACCGCTCAGGTATCGAGTCAGCCCGTCCCTTCAACAACTCAACTTTTGATTCCTCAAGATCAACTTCAAGGACGAGGTGAACGCCACCTCGGAGATCGAGACCGAGTTTTAAGCGATTGTCCGGTATCAACCGACGGACGATTGTCGGGATACTTCCGTACAGATGTAGATCCGCCAAAATCCTTTCAAGATCGGTTTTGCTCTTTGGAGATAAGAAACTGACGAGGAAGTCTCGCTCTTCCGTTGTATCAAATTGATAATCCACTGCCTCCTCAAATCCGTTAGCCTCCAACCTTCTCGCCAAGATTTCCTCAAGTTCCATTGTTGCATCCTGCAAGTTGATGCCCTCCGGGTATTCGACTGCCTGCAGGCTTACCTTTAACGAATTTTCATCGGTCACTTCAAATTGAGGAAGTCTTTCCTGCATCCAGAGGGAGAGATTTCCGTATAGGGGATTGTAAAAATTCTCCGGGGTCGGGATGAGGTACAATGCTGAAAATACGAGTACCACAATGATTAAAATTAATTTCCATACACTAACGCTGTACATTCATTTCTCCTCGGAATAAAAAATGGTGCGCCTGGGAGGATTCGAACCCCCGACACGAGGCTTAGGAAGCCCCTGCTCTATCCCCTGAGCTACAGGCGCAGCTCGGCTAACAACAACGGGATAGTATAGCATATCAAGGGGTCAAAATTCAATGAGAGAAAAAATATCGTGATCTGAGAATTTTTCGCGCCCATTGAGGAAGGTCAGTTCGATTAGGACTGCGATTCCAGCAACTTCGCTGCCAAGTTTCTCGATGAGGTCAATCGACGCAGCAATTGTCCCGCCCGTTGCGATCACATCGTCGCAAATAAGGACACGACTTCCCGAAGAACAGGCGTCCTGATGAATTGCGAGGGTATCAACCCCATACTCCAATTCATAACTGGCTTCATGTGTACGATAGGGGAGTTTTCCACTCTTGCGGACGGGAACAAAGCCAACCCCCAAGCAATAGGCAAGCGCACTGCCGAAAATAAAACCGCGCGCATCAATCCCTACTACCACATCAACATCTTTCGGTTCGTAGTGGGTTGCCATCGCATCCACCGCATCGCGGAAGGCACCTGGATTTCGGAGCAGCGGGGTAATATCTTTGAAGAGGATTCCCGGCTGCGGAAAATCGGGCACCTCCCGAATAAATTTGGAAAAATCGGTCATATATTCACTCCAGTCTATTAAGGCGTAAAAAAGAGGAATAGGCTTAATTCGTCGCCCTTGTTTCAAAATCTGCAAGCTGCGTTAGGTAATCATAGCTCTGCTGTGCAGCGTCTTCTGGCTCCATGATCTCGGTGAATGCCTGATGCACCGTCACATAGCCGTTGTAACCAATCCCTGCCAATCCTTCAAACACATCTGAAAAGTCAATTCCGCCCTCATCCTGCAAGCGAATCGGATCATGTGGGACATCCCCGCGAATCCACGTCTCAAGATGTGTCTTTCCATCAGGGCGCCGGATATGGTTCTGGAGGTAAACGTTAAACAGATAAGGTGAAAACCGCTTGAGCGTTTCGGGACCGTAATCCTGTCCGCAGAGGTCTAGATTCGCTGGTTCGTAGATGATACCGAAGTTGTTTCTTCCCACCCGTTTGAGGATATCGACTGAGCCATCTACTGTTTCAAACAGGCTGCGCGTATGCGACTGATGCGCCAACCGGATACCTCGCTCGCGGGCTTCGTCGGACGCTCGTTTCGCCCAGATGATGTCCTCCTCCTTTTTCATCGCAATCCGAATGAGATTGGCACCCAACAGGTCGGTCAGATCCAGATAAGGCGTGATGTTCCGCAGGGCATCGGGTCCTTGGTCGTTGTTGATTGGAATTGGGAAATCCCCGGTAACCATTGACACTGCGAGGTTGAGTTCACGGGCTTTCTGGCGGATAGCGGTGATTTGCTGGAGTGGTGTCTGTATCCCTGCCTGCGATGCTCTCATGCAGACAGCACTATAACCGAGCTGATCAGCGAGTGCAGCAATTTCGCCGAAGGATCGGATAGTTTCTTCTTTGGATCCGGGTGCTTCTGCGACCCGAACCGAGAGTGAAAGTCTCATCTTTTGAAACATCTCCTTTTTAAGTGAAGCACTTGCTTCAGAAGCGGTACGGTATCCCGCTGAATCCCATGCTGAATTCATCGTAATGACGCCTTCTGAGCACCTCCGGGAGCCGAAGTTCCGGCAGTTTTATATCTTCAAACGCAACACGTTGGTCAGGCGTTAAATCAGCGTGTATTTCGCGGATAAGCCCAGAGATCTCTTTGGCGTATTGCCGCCGTTGCGCGGCAAAACTTCTGAGTTTGATTCTCAGTTCGTGCCACTCTGACCGGATTCCCCTTTCTCTGCGCCCGCCCTCATATCGGCTCAGTCGAGGTAAGCTAGCACGACCGTAGTAACTGCGATATGCAGCCTCTACTTCGTCTCGTTCAAACTCGTAATCCTCAACGATGTCCCGGATGTGCACAATCTTGGGTTCGATGTCCTCCCGCTGTTCCTTTGATAGGTTAAGCGCGTTGCTGCTATCAGGCAGATTGATCAGTTTTACCCCTCCGCCACAGCCAAGAGCTAGCAGACTGAGGATGAACAGTGCCACCCGTGAAACGTGATGAGTGAAACGTGAGGCGTGAAAGGTGAAAATCATTGGTTCATTTACTCAGTTGATTGGTTCATTAGGACATTGGTGCATTAATGAACGAGTGAACTAATGAACCAAATCGGTTTCTGTTGCACGCTTTCTTACTATGAGACATTATTATGGTAGATTTTAGAATTACTGAGACACTCCCAATGGGCAGCTAACCCCCTAAATCCCCCTTATCAGGGGGACTTTTGAAACTTCGCGAGGGTTGGAGTTATTGGCAAATGTCTACTTATTTTTCTAATTCACCATAAAACACGATGCAACAACTCACTCCCGACAGTTATCTAGAAGGTCTTCATCAAGCTCAATTCCCAACCCCGGCGCATCGGGTACGGTCGCATAGCCGTTCTCCATCTTGACCGCTGGCGTAACGATATCAAATGCCCGTAGGCAATTCAGCGTAATTGATGACATGGTAGCGTTGGGCATCGTGGCAGCGAGATGGATGAGATAGGTGGTCGTTATTCCCATCCCGACAATCTGAATCCAGAGCGGCAAGTGCGCAGATTCAGAAATCGACGCTTCACGCTTGGCGTTGGCAGCCCGCGAATCCGGGTACGCGATAATGAAGGAGTCGTTCATTCCCGCCTTGATTGCGTCAACAGGGTCGGGATTGCCGAAGTGTATGGTGATCGGCATATCACAGCCGCTCCGAATTTCCAAGTATCCATCAATATCGCCCTGGGGGATAGGCGATTCAAACGCTTCAATGTTGTAGTCCCGGAGTTTTTTTGCGACCTCGATAGACTTCCCCGGCGTCTCAAACGAGTCGTTGGGGTCAATCCGCAGCTTATAATCGGACGGAACGACCTCAGTGATTGCTTCCACCTGTTCGATGATATCATGCCATGGGCGCGCCTTGATTTTGTGGAGCCGATAGCCGAGCGAATAGGCGCGTTTGGCTTCCTCTGCCCACTCTGCGGGCGGCATATCGATCGACCAGTATCCGATTGCTACCTTATCCTGAACCTTGTCGCCCACTAACTGATGGACCGGCACACCGAGTGCCTTTCCCATGATGTCATAGGCAGCTTGTTGGAACGGTGTCGGTGCCAGCCCATTCATGAATTCAAACGGGTCTCTGCCAACGTACTGCTGAAGTCCATCGTCGGGCTGCCCTTCAGCTTCACCGATACCAACAAGTCCCGCGTCGGTGTGGACCTTATAGACGGTATTTCCTTGGTATAGATTCCGTTCGACCATCATTTCGGTGATGCCGTCATGATACGGAACCTTGACCGGTATCGCTTCGATTTGGGTAATCTTCATGGTGTCGTGTCTCCTCGTAAGGTTTATCGATTTGTGGCTGTTTGGCTCACTTAGAAGTCTTTTCCGTATTTGATCCGGATTAGGCTATCTTGAGTTCCACCATACACATTGCACTCCTCTGGAGTGCGGGATTTGGTCCCATCGCCCTTCTATAGACATATCGCTCCTCATGAAGATTAATTTATTAATTGGGTAATCTTCAAGTGATGTCCGGTGCGGTTGGAAACCGCACCTACCGGGTCTAGGGGAAAATATAGAATTACCCGATTATTTTCTTAAAACTCATCTGGAGCGAAAGATAAAGGTTGTTACTGGCGAAACCAATCCTTGAGCATCGGATACAACTCACAATATCGCTGATAGTACGCCTCATATTGTTGCACCCGATCCGCATCACACCTGACCGTCTCGCCTAACACAATCGCCTGCTCACATGCAGACTCAAAGTCCGAAAACACGCCAACGCCAATCCCTGCAATTATCGCTGCGCCGATAGCGGAAACCTCCCGTGTCTCCATTATCCGCACGTCCTGACCGAAAACGTCGGCTTGAATCGCACGCCAGAGTTCGGATTTCGCCCCGCCTTCACCGATGCGGAGCTCATCAATTGGGGAACCCAACCGTTTGAAGCATTCAAGCGAGTGTCGTAGGTCAAAGGCTACCCCCTCCATCAACGCCCGAATCATGTGCCCCTTTGTGTGGTGCAACGTCAAGCCGATCCAACCAGCACGTGCGTGGGGATCGGGGTTCGGCGTTGCTGCTCCCTGAAACCAAGGCATGAAAAACAGCCCATCACTGCCGACAGGTGCGTTTTCAGCGTGCCCCGTCAAGTCCTCAAAGCGTTCGCCGAACTGGTCACGCGCCCATGCCAGACTCCGTCCACCGGTATATGTACAGCCGAGCCAGATGTATTTCCCCGGCACGGCGTGGCAGATGGGCCAAAGCTGATTGTACCCCGCAGCGCTGACCTCCTCAGCAAAAGCTAACGCATGACCTGCTGTACCGATTCCGACGTTGACGACTCCCGGCTTGATGACGCCGCCGCCCACCGCCATACACGCCATATCACCCGCGCCGGCACATACAGGCGTTCCCGCTGCCAGTCCCGTTTCTGCGGAGGCAGCTGCCGTGATTTCGCCTACCACCCTAGTGGATTCAACAACAGGGGGGAAGAGATCACGGCGAACTTCCAGCGCATCTAAGATTTCACCGCTCCAATCCCGCGTGTAGATGTCCCCAGCCGCCGATATCGAGACATCCGAAACGTCCGACCCAAAGCTGCCTGTCAGCCGGAACCGTATCCAATCCTTCTGAATGAGAGCATAACGGGCTTTGTTATAGAGGTCCGGCTCGTTTTCGCGCAGCCAGAGGATTTTCCCCAATGTGTTGACGGGGTTAAGGATCTGCAACACCCGTTTACGAAACAGGTCGCCTGCCCGTTGATTCGCCTCGTCACACTCCCGTTTTGAACGTCCATCCAACCAAGCAATCGCGCGACGGATCGGAACCCCTTGGGGGTCCACGAGCATCGCGCTGTTCATTTGTCCCGAAAGCGATACACCTTTTATGTCGTGGATCGAATAAGCGGGATGCCGTGTCTTGAGTTCTGCGAGCACCTGACGGCTTGTGTCGCACAGTGCGTTCCACCAATCGTCGGGATTCTGCTCCGCCCAACCGGGGTGTGGCGTCAACAACGGATAGTCCGCGCTCGCCATTGAAACGATACGACCTGCGTCGTCCATCAAAACCGTTTTGGCATTTGAGGTGCCGAGGTCAATTCCCATAACCAGTGACACGGTTTTTCACCTCTTTGGCGTGATATGTGGTGCGTAAAACGTAATGCGTGATGCGTAATTGCACACGCTGTCATAAGTTGAAGATTAAGAGAGGGTTGGACCAATGAGCGGACTAGGTTGTAGGCGGGAGCAAGCGGAGGCATTGACATAGATAACTCAGCAGCCGATATGTTCTCGGCGGTGTTTTGATACCACTTGCAAGATTCGCAGCCAAGCGTGTGTATATCCCAATTGTTATAATTCAGGAATATCGGGCTACATGGATTCCAACGCCTCCACGTAGCCCGGTATCCTTATATTTAAACCTAATACCCCATCTGCTGGAGATATTCCCGATTCACCCGCATCCGATCCTGATCAGATCGATCCTCGATTTGACCGGGACAGGCGGTCACCCAGCGATCATATCCGATATCTTCCAAGGTTTTCATAATTTTGGGAAAGTCCATCACCGTCCCACTGCCGACATCAACCCAATTCACATCGTAAGACTCGCCATCGCCGCCGGCGTAACTCGCATAGTCTTGAAGGTGGACGTAGATCAGCTGATCCTTGTAGCGTTTTATCGATTCGACGGGGTCATACCCCCACAGTGCCGAGTGCGAAACGTCGATGCACAGCTTGCACTTTCGGAGCAGACTCATATATTTCGCCCAGTCCTCAATCGAGTCGATGGTGGTATTGGTATGGATGTGGTAACACACCTCTAGGTCGTACTGCCCAGCGTACTCTGCCCATTCCTCTGAAACATCTGCCAGTGCAGCGATGTCGTCGTCATTGACAGGACGGTCTTGCGGTTTGCCGGCTCCCATGAACATGAAACAGTCTGCACCGACTTCAGCGGCGAAGTCCATCCGGCGTTTGTTCATCTCCATCTGCTCCCAATCCTTGTCAATTGGGAGTCCTCGTGCGGTGACAACGACGACAGGCATACCGACATTATCACAGACCTGTCGGACCCGCTTCGGCGTTCCCACCCAATCAAAGGATTGGCGCATCTCCCATCCATCCCACCCGGCTTCCTTCAGTTCTACGAGAAGCGGTTCGAGGTCAGGTGTTTGCCAGCGTAACGTACTATAACCAAGTTTGAAACCCATAATCTAGCCTCCATAATACAATTTGCAGGTTGGTAGAGATTCAATCTGGACACCCAAAGAAGGCAACCACAAGGGTTGCCCCTACTTTTTAAGGTCCAGCGAAAAGATTGACAAAACAACGAACAAGGGTATAATAGCCAATTGCAAATCCATCGTAACGCTCTACAGGCTTGTAACCGCCAAGTTTTCTTTGTAGGCATTTTGCGAATTTATTATGAAACAGATGTGGCTAGTTGTCAAGGAATTTCTGAGATCAGAAGGAGGGGACATGCGAATATTTATACTCGGTGATTTGGAAGGTGCCGCCGGTGTCGTCGATTTTCACCAACAAACCTATAGCGATGCAAGGTACTACGATCAAGCGAAACGGCTCTCAACATTGGAGGTAAATGCACTCGTTGACGGCACATTAGAGGGCGGGGCGCAGGAGGTCTGGTTTTTAGATGGTCACGGTCCAGGAGGAATTGACTATGAACTGATGCACCCGGAGGCACAGATGATTATTGGTCGTCCAATTTCGGCACCGTGGGGATTGGATGAGTCGTTTGATGCGTTCTTTCTCTACGGGCACCACTCAATGGGGAACACAGAACGAGGGGTCCTCTGCCATAGCTGGAGTTCGCGCGCAATCGCCAACTGCTGGCTCAACGGGGAATTGATAGGGGAGATTGGGTTTAACGCCGCAGTCGCAGGCTCGTTTGGCATCCCAACAGTATTCATCAGTGGGGACGATACCGCCATCGCTGAAACGCAGCAATATGTGCCGAATATCGTGTCGGTAATGACGAAGAAAGGACTCTCGCAAACAAGCGCGTTGTCGCTCGCACCCGCGAAGGCGAGAGAACTTTTGCAGGCAGGGGGCAAGACAGCAATGGAGAAAATTGGAGAAATTGAGCCGTTTACGATGGATCCGCCTTACGAATTTATCACAGAAATGCGAGAGGAAAAAGCGGTTGATACGAAAGCGAAACGGTCAGATGTGGAGCGGCTAGATTTGCATCGCTACAAAATTGTCGGTGACACACTTATTGAAATTGCACACCGCCGGTAGTTGTCTTTAGGGTGCGTTAATACACTTTAAGGGTGTGTGGTATGACCGGGATACCGTTATCTTGCTTACACATAATACCGTTTCTGAATAATTTTGTCACACGATTCGGACGGGAAACAATGGGTATCCACTCCCCTTGATAGAATCCCGATACATCGGGAACAGTCGAGATTCGTCTCTCCCACTATGGGCGGTAGAACCTTCTCCTGATGTGCGGCTGCATCGAAACCGATTTATGATCACCCCTCATATAAGTTAAGACTTACGCATTTCCGTAGGGAGTCTTTGCTGTAGTTGCCCGATTTATCAGGTGTTAGGAATGGTCTCATGTTGCTTTGAATCCCGATTTATCGGGGCGGCGATAAATCGCCGAACTACAAGTCGTAGACTCCTCCGATTCATCGGAGTCCTCGGTACGGGATCGGAACAGAGGCTTTGAGCGTTCAACTGCGTAAATCTTAATGAGTAAATTTATTTTTTGAGGAGTTAAACTAATAGTGTAACTCTAAAGAAAATAGATTTGCACGTTGTTTGCCTTTTCTTGTATCCTTTGAGACATAGAGTTAATTTTCAATAAATATCAACGAGGACTATTCTATGCAGGAGCGACTTCGACGCGCCTTAGTGGCTAATGGGAGTAACATTACCAAGACCGCCCGGCAACTTGGGTTGAGCCGACAGGCTTTATACCGCCGATTGAAAAAGTATGGACTCCGATGATTGATAGTGGCAGAAGATGTGTCCGGTTTGTCCGATATTGCCCGGACATCTGTTCGTTTTGCCCGGATTTACGGACGATCTTGCGTGTAAGACCAGATAGCGAACCTCCTCTCAAACCCGCGCCACGACTGAAGAGTTGGCATAATTTAGGATGTTGGCACGGGGCTTGCTTTAAATAGGGTGAAGCCAAGTTGAAATACCGTGAACACTTGGTGAAACAGAGAACCGCATATCTATCGGATATGTGAATTAACTCAGAGTTGATGGTTCTCACCCAACGGGATGCCAACGCATTTCCAACAAATTAGAGGAGGCTTCATCATGTTAAGTTTACGTCCTGTGCAAGCAATGGTTCTATTTGTTCTGGCGGTTCTACTGATTTGCACTGTAGGATCTTATGCAAATCATCATGACATTGAGACAAACTGGGATTGGTGGGAGGACAATGACGACGAGCAGGTTTTTTGGAAGGTTACCACGGGTAGACATAGTTGGGATTTCTGCAACACGCATAGCTGGCATCGTGTTTTTATTCAAAATCACAGTGCGCACGATTTAACTGTGGAATATAAGTATATTCACAAGGTTACCAATCAAGCAAATGACACCAGGGGAGATGAGCTCGATGGGGATTTTAGTGTGGCAGGGGGAACGGTTCCAGTGTCAGGCTCTCAGGAAGGGTGGTTGATGCCTGAGGTCTCCGGGTGGTTAGAAAAAGGGCAAACGTATAACCTTCAGAGTCAGACGAAAGTGAAGTTCACAAACGATGAAGGTGAGGGGATGGAATTTAGATCGACCACAATGACAACCACCTTTGTCTATTAGAATAAAGGAGTCGCTATGCGAATGACTATCCTCGTGGCTTGCCTCTGGCTTGCCACGAGCCCCCTTTGGGGCAAAATTGTGTTTTATTCCACGCGGGATGGCCCCACCGAAATTTACACAATGGACTCGGATGGGACCAATCAGACACGACTGACGTTCAACCAAGCGAGGGATGGCGTCCCTGCTTGGTCTCCCAATGGTCAACAGATTGTGTTTCATAGCTATCGAGATGGAGAACGACATCCGGATATATATGTGATGGATGCCGATGGAGGGAACCGACGGCGACTGACGCACCACCCCGGTCTTGATACTCAACCGGACTGGTCGCCAGATGGCTCACAGATTGCGTTTGCTAGTACTCGGAACGCTGATGCAAATCAGCACCTTAACATTTTTGTTATGGATACCGACGGCGGCAACGTGAGACAGGTCACACACATGGACTTTGCGTCTCGTCCCTATTGGTCGCCAGATGGCAAACGCATCTTATTTGGGGCAGTCACCGACAGCGGACGAGAGGTTTATATGGTTGACGCCGATGGTAGAAACCTCTGGAAGGTCTCATTCCCGAATATTCAAGCGCAGATGTTTGTCTACGGGTGGTCGCCGGATGGAAGGAAGATTTTGTATAAAGAGATAAACGATCCTACCGTCAACGATATGACATTTATTATCGCCACCCTTAACCCTACCAGACCAGAGGTGATACATTTCGAGCGGGTGCCTTTGCCAAAGATACCAATGATGGGCGGATCGTGGGGGGCGGATGGGAAGTCGATACTCTTTTCAAGCAGACCGGCGGATGCTCCAAAGAATGATCGTCACTGGAATATCTATCGTTTCCGTCTCACCGATAGGAAACTGATACAGTTGACTCATCGCGTTAAGGAAGATTACATTGGTCAGGAATGGAATCCGCGCTTGTCTGTCCAGCCACAACGGTTACTCCCCATGTTCTGGGGCGAGATTAAATCTAACCGATTACAGCATTGAGGGTTGGCTTCGCCGTAAAGGAGTTGCTATGCGAATTGCTATCCTCGTGGCTTGCCTTTGGCTTGCCACGAGCCCCCTTTGGGGTAAAATTGTGTTCTATTCGGAGCGGGATGGGAATCATGAAATCTACAGGATGGACTCCGATGGGAGCAACGTCACACGGTTGACGCATCAGCCGGCATCTGATGCCGCCCCGGCTTGGTCTCCCAATGGTCAACAGATTGCGTTCCATAGCGATCGGGATGGGAATCCGGAGGTGTATGTGATGGATGCCGATGGAGGTAACCAACGCAGACTGACCCGTCATCCAGGACTGGATGGCTTTCCGGACTGGTCGCCCGATGGCTCACAGATTGCGTTTTATAGTGGTCGGGGTGGTAGGGACCCTGATAAGGAAATTGACATTTTCGTGATGGATGCTGACGGGAGCAACGTGAGGCAGGTGACGCACCTAGGTTTTGCCTCAAGACCCAAGTGGTCGCCGGATGGAAAACGGATTGCCTTCGAGGCAATAACCGACGCGGGGCGGGTAATCTACATGGTTGATGTCGATGGTAAGAACCTCTGGCAGGTCTCATTTCCCGACGTTCGGGCGGGGATGTTTGCCCGTGGGTGGTCGCCGGATGGAAAACAGATTTTGTATACGGAGGCAATCGGTCATTCCGTTAACGATGCGACGCTCATCATCGCCACCCTTCACCCTACCAGACGAGAGGTAGTACATTTCGATCGGGTGCCTGTGCCAAAGAGGCCTATCTCCGGCGGGGCATGGGGAGCGGATGGGAAGTCTGTCCTCTTTACGAGTAGACCGGCAGATGGACCGCTGAATCTTGACTGGAATATCTACCGCTTCCATCTCATTGACAAAAAACTGATACAGTTGACCCATCATGTTAGGAGGGATCAGATCGGTCAGGAATGGAATTCAAGCCTATCTGTCCAGCCACAGCGGTTACTCCCCCTATTCTGGGGCGAGATTAAATCTAACCGATTACGGCATTGAGGGTTGGCTACGCCGTAAAGGAGTGGCTATGCGAATGACTATCCTCGTGGCTTGCCTTTGGCTTGCCACGAGCCCCCTTTGGGGCAAAATCGTGTTTTATTCCAAGCGGGATGGAAACCTTGAAATCTACACGATGGACTCGGATGGAGGCAATCAGATCCGGCTGACGTTCAATGAGGTGACTGATGCTGTCCCCGCTTGGTCTCCTAATGGTCGACAGATTGCATTTCATAGCTATCAAGATGGAGAACGACACCCGGAGATATATGTGATGGACGCAGATGGAGAGAACCGACAGCGACTGACGCACCATCCCGGTCTTGATAGTGGCCCCGACTGGTCGCCCGATGGCTCACAGATTGCGTTTGCTAGTACTCAGAACGCTGATGCAAATCAGCGCCTTAACATTTTTGTGATGGATACCAACGATGGCAACGTGAGACAGATTACACGCATGGGATTTGCATCTCGTCCCAAGTGGTCGCCAAATGGCAAACGTATCTTATTTGAGGCAGTCACCGACAACGGACGGGAGGTCTATATGGTTGATGCCGATGGTCGAAACCTCTGGAAAGTCTCATTCCCGAACATTGAAGCGGGGATGTTTGCCCGTGGCTGGTCGCCGGATGGAAAGCAGATTTTGTATACAGAGGCAATCGGTTCTAGCGTCAACGATGCGACGCTCATCATCGCCACACTTCACCCTACCAGACGAGAGGTGAGACATTACGATAGGGTGCCTCTGCCAAAGAAGATGCCTATCTCCGGCGGGGCATGGGGAGCTGATGGGAAATCTGTGCTCTTTTCGGGTAGACCGGCAGATGCTCCAAACAATGATCTTCACTGGAACATCTACCGCTTCCACCTCATTGATAAGAAGCTGATACAGTTGACCCATCACGTTTCAAAAGATAAGATCGGTCAGGAATGGAATCCGAGCCTATCTGTTCCACAACAAAGATTGCTCCCGGTGTTCTGGGGCAAGATTAAATCTAAACGATTACGGCATTAAGGATCGGCTTCACCGTAATTTGACAACATTCTACGTACCTGCAAGCGGTATCATATCCTCTCTCATAGGTATGATACCGCTTTCGCCCATATATAAAGAATGGTGCAAAGAAATCGAGTTTTTCCGAAAAAACTCGGTTTCTCTAAGCTGCGCGGCACTTTCTTTTGACATAAACCACCGCTTCTGCGTATCCTATCTTCCAAATCGCCGTTCCCGATGGCTGTAGTCACGGATTGCCCGAAGGAAGTCGATCTTTCTGAAGCCGGGCCAATAGGTATCGCAGAAGTAGTATTCGGAATAGGCACTCTGCCAGAGCATGAAGCCACTTAGCCGAATCTCGCCGCTGGTTCGGATAATCAGGTCTGGGTCCGGCAAATTGGAGGTGTAGAGGTGTGAGGTAATCTTATCCGCACTTAGTTCTGCTGCTATCTGGTCCGGCGCTTTACCCTCGGATGACTCCGATTTTAGGTAACGCCGGAACGCCTCGACGATTTCCTCGCGCCCACCGTAAGCCACAGCGACGTTGAGGATAAATTTATCGTAGTTCTTTGTCGCTTCCTCCACATCACGAATGGCTTCTTGGAGGCTCGGCGGCAGTAACTCAAGTTCTCCCATGGGGCGCACTTTAATCTGATTGGTGTGGAGCCCTTCGATGGTAAGCAGCGAGCGCATCTTTGTTTCAATGACATTGAAGATTTCCGCCACTTCATCCTCTGCGCGATTGGTGAAGTTATCGAGTGAGCAGATCCAGATTGAGACAATTTTGACGCCCAATTCGTCGCACCAATGGAGTACCTCCTCTAGCTTATCCCCGCCCTCCGAGTGTCCGTATTGCTGTTTAGCGGCATCGAAAAAGCCTTCCGTTTTCGCGTACCGACGGTTCCCATCCAAAATAATTCCGATATGATAAGGAGTCTGCCACTGGCTCGCTGCCCGCTCAAGGCGTTTTTGATACAGGGCATAGAACAGTTGCTTAATTTTCTTTTTAATGAATTGTAATGGCCGCATAATGAATAAATGTAGACTAACGTGAGTGATCATCGGGAAGTTCAACCTGACTCAATTCAAAATTCACAGAGCCAATTATATTGACGACTGCTCCATTCGGCAACTCCGTTTCGGTCAATATATAGGGATATTGATATTTAACAACGCCCACATTCGGCACCACCCAATATCTCGCAGGCTCGTAGTTGGCGGCTTCTAGGCTCTGGAAATCGTCAGATAATTTTAACGCTGGCAGTTGCGACAAACCGATAATCTCCTCTTCAACTAAGTAAGCATTATTGTAACTTCCGGCGGGCACTGTTACCGAGACCTCTGCATCAATAACACGGCGGACCACCCGAAGCGCTGACGACGTTTTGGTTTCAAAGACGGTCCACTCTTTTCCAGTTTGCAAAGGAAAATCCCAGAGAAGGCGCGGCGGAAAATGTTTCTGATGTAGCACAGGGTTATCAAGAAAGAAAACGTACACATCAAACGCTGATTCGATATAGGCTTGTGGTGTGCTTGAGAAATAGGTTGCAAATAACGGTAAATCGGCACCCAAAAAATCGGCATCAAGACGAAAATAGAGCGCGTTTGCGGAAAGATGATTAACTGCTGCTCGGAAAATTCTCTCTTCTTCTTGGACAACTCTTTCCTCCTCTCCGCGCTGATTGAAAACGCTGCGTTCAGTGCGAACAATCGCTTTGACTTCACTGACGGTCGCCTGACGGTGGGTGAATCCACTGATATCCCGCGTCCCTTCAATCCTAATTGTAAATGTCTCCTCTAGTAGCTCCAAGATAGTTTCTCCCTGCCCCGGATTATACAACCCGGTTCCCACATTAAGGTAGGTCCAAGCGGAGCCGTTGTTTGTGGGGAACTCGGTGGCTTGTAATCCCGCACTGAGAGGCGGCGAAAAATCCACTTCGCCGTGTGGATCGATCAAACCCTCCTCACCACAACCAAGAATGAAGAACAGCACAAAGGCAAGAGTAGATACAATAATTGTATTTTTTATCATCTTAAACAAACTTCCCAACGTGAAGGAACACAACTACGTTTTATGCCTCTATTTCAGCACCGCCATCTTTCGCATGGAGACATAATCGCCAGCTTTCAGCACATAAAAGTAGACACCGCTCGTCGCCCGCTCCCCCAACTGGGTACGTCCATCCCAATAAACTGCTTTATCTTTAGTAATGTACTGTCCGCGCTTTTTCATACCGACGTGCAATGTTCGTACCAACTGCCCTGATATATTGTAGATTTCAACTGAAACCAAAGCATCCTCCCCCAACTCGTAAGGGATCCAAACGTCTGGGTTGAATGGATTCGGATAACTTTGGAAGAGTCGAGTCTGCATCGGGGCAGTAGGGATGTCCGGTGGGTTAAAGATGGGAGTAATACCGTTTAGGTCAATGCTCGGCGTACCCATGATGCCAATTGCATCGACAGGCACAACGGCATAAAAATAGCGGGTGTCCTGTGGATCAAAACGGGAATTGCCCACATCAATATCTTGAAATATCGTTGTATCTTCAAAATACGTATCGGTTGCGTTGACCCGTCCGACAATGTTGATATCATCGTCAGGGATGCCGTCGCCCTCCCGATCCGCGGCATTCAGCACCTCCGCAGCGGTCTGGAACGGCTGTGGATCATCCGTTTCAATCAACGGTGTATATCGCTTACGGACGATAACTACCTCACGAATATCCGTCAAATTTTCGAGCTGCCACTGCACATGCACGCTAGCGTCCCTCTCTTGCGAAAGAGTAGGTGCCGAAAGGGCACCGGCAGGCGGACGACCCGCTATATAGCTCACAGCACCCCCAAAGGTGCCGCCGGGGACCACGACCTCCTCAATATCCGGACGCAGATTTATCAGGATGAGTGTAATTTTCTTAATATCGCCCCCGAAATCGTTGAATGTGATCTGTCCTTCTTGAGAACGTTGGTAAGTAAACGCCTCCCGGACTTCGTGGGTTCCATCCCGTTTTTCAACGATAAACTTGGCACCCCAACCACGCAAGCCCAAGATATCGAGCCGATCCAACTCCCGCTGAATTGCGGTTCGGTCTGTAAGGCCGAGAGAATTCATTTCAAGTGGCGCGATGTCGGCACCATCGACCTTAATTGCGAACTCGTCCATCACAATACCCGGAGGGGGTTCAAAAACAATGTAGCGTGAAGAGAAGGGTTCCGGCATCGCCTCTGAATCGAAATCAACACGGACAGGATAGGTATCGTGCACATCGTGTGGATGAATAACGACCGGCGGGAAACGGTGTCCGTTGAGATAGTGGTTCCCATCATCACGGTTATGAGTGAAGTAGTTCCACTCGGTAAACGTCTTAAACGCTTCAACTAACGTTGTACCATGATTGGTAAAAGCGTCCAAAAAGTTGCCGAATTCGCGGTAAGAACCAGTTGTCGCGTCCTCATAAATCTGGCGGACAATATCAACATCAAATCGTTCCGCCATGTAAAATACCCAGATCACAGCTGCATACTCGTGCAAACCGACCAGGCTATCGAGAGCGATGTCAGGCTGATCCAAGAAAATGCCAAGTTGTCTGGCGTAATAGTCATAGGCATCGGTTTCATCGAGTTCATCAGGGTCCGGGATATCGTCGAGATCCTCAACTCGTCCGCCATCGTATACCTTCGACTCAATCCATGTTGCTGAGGCTTCCATGAACCAACCGGGCATACGTGCATTGTAGGCGAATTGAATTCCGTGCAGGAATTCATGGGCGGTGGTCGTTTCCATGAATCGGAGACCCTCTAACTTGCCGAAATAGTCATACAGACGAGAATTTATTGCAAAATAGGGACCGAAGGTCACAACGGTCGGTAATATCCGTCCATTGAACCAATCCGTCGTTGTAAAACCGAGCGCAGGAAACTGAAACAGGTACACATCATATTTATGATTGCCACCATTTTCCGCAACCCAGAAATCATCAAAGGGCTGCTTAAAGCCCATCAGATTCACCTCAACATGGAAAGACCGTTCATGTGCTTCGGCACACAGATCAACATAATCTGGCACACCGTTCATGGGATTAACGTCCTCAAGCGGTGGCGCATGTGGACCGACGGTGGTATAGTGTAATCTAAAGTGGGCTGTGTCAAACTTCTTTGGCAGATTGACGGAACCGTAAGGGCTGCCCGGCTGCCCCGGTCGAAGGAAGATCCCCTGAAACTCGCGCTGAATCACCACAGGCAGGCGATCCCAGTTTTGAGCAAGGATATTGAAGGTGTCTGTAAAACACTCCTCAATTTCGTGGGGGGCATAATTTGATTTGGGATTCATGTATTTTCGGGCGGACCGAATGGCACTATACAATCCCGGATCGGGTGGACGTGCATCAATGGGTACAGACGTGGCAGCCAGAAATCCAAAGGTCAATGACAGAACTAGGACAATTTTTAAGACGTTCACTTAGATTCCTCTAAATCGCATTATTTGGGGATGCGCCAATTGTTTCAAGATAGTCACACGTTGGCAATAATAACATCTTGCCTCTCTTTTTGTCAACAACTTTGGGGAGCAACTGAGGGTAAGCGCATTAAGGTTTTCGCTTCTACCTATTTACTTCCTATGTTATAATGGCAAACACTGATTTATCCTACTCTGAGTGAAAAACATAGTATACAAAATTTATTGATTTTTTTAGTTAGGACTTACGCAGTTGAACGTTCAAAACCCTGTAGTTCGGCGATTTATCGCCGCAGCACACAATTTACAACGCCCGATGAATCGGGCAACTACAATAGAGGTGCCATCAACAGTTCGTAGGGAACAACGATCGTTGTTCCTTACTCAAGTGCGTAACTCCTATTAGTGTGCGGATTGATGCAGTTCATTCTTAGTAAATCTGTTGGGGCAATTAAGGGATAAACGTCTCTAGAATGGGAAGTGACTGGCTATCCTGTAAAAGGGCAAGCGCAGCTGAGATGATTTTGTGGTGCAGCGCGGGGTTGTCTGGTTCGCCAAGTGGGTAGCCGAAACGATACGGCACAACAAGGGCGCGCGGTGGCTTGATCTGCTCGGTAATGCTCCGAACCAGAGTAATCGAAACGGTTGAAATACCCACCTCCTCGATGGCACGTTGGATCAGTCCAACGGACTGGTTGCATAGCGGTCAGACAGGAGTCAGAAAGGCAACATCAACCCCATCCGATTTGAGGATCTGTCCAACTTCCGGAGCCGTCCGTTTGATTAAACGTCCCGGAGCAGTCTGTGAACCCATAAAACTGAAATGTCGGTCGTTGAGCTGCCCGACTGTGCCTCCCTGTTCTAGCTCTCGAAAGCGATCGAGCGGAAACACCAGATTCCGATCCGCAAAGCTGCCTGTCTGGTCGTATGCCGTGCTTCTGTGTGCGATTGTCAACCCTTGCACATCAACGGTGTTGGGAATTTCACGATAGGAGTAATCACCACCTTTGAAGTGGTCATCGAACGGCTCCTGAGACGCTGTATGCAAACCAGCCGTTGTCACTAAGGCAACTCGACATTCCGCTAACGGTCGCTGTAATGGTGCGTGCGGCGTCGTATCGTAACGCCGATAGCGATAGAGTTTCATGAAGGTGCGAAGTTTGAAATCGAGTTCATCAAAGGACGCCATCCTTGGTTCTCCTTTTCCCTTGCCTAAGCCGAACGCAGACTAATATTTCGTACATAATCTTTATGTCAATTATAACATTAATTGAGTTGATGAAAAGTCAACTGTTTTTCATCTGAACATCAATTATGGTGGATTCTAAAAATAAATGGACACTTTCGCCGCCCGGTAGGTGCGGGTAGAAACCGCACCGCATCGGCGCAGTTAGAAACAGCGCCTACCAAGCTAGAGACTGGACGGCGCAGTTAGAAACAGCACCTACCAAACGGTAGTTTCGTTTTCCTAACCGCACCGGGTTGGAGTGTCTCATTAATTCTAAAATCTACTATAGTCCCCAAGTTGAGGTATTCGATAATGGTAGATTCAAAGCGAATCGAGCATCGTGAGCTCATTCAATTTTTCAAACAGACGCTGATGGCTGTTGGTGCACCGCCGCATGTCGCAGAAGTGGAAGCAGAGATTGGTGCCGAGGTAGATCTCTGTGGTGTACATTCACACGGCGTTCGACTCCTGCCGGTGATGGTTGAGAATATCCAAACCGGATTGACGAATCCGGATCCGCACGTGAAAATCCTCGCAGAACAGCCGGCTTCGGTGCTCGCAGAGACAGACCGGGGCATCGGACGTTATATCTCTGCTGTCGGGACGGATATGGCGATAGAGCGTGCAGAAACCTATGGCATCGGCGCAGTCACCATTCGGGGTGTGGCGCATTGGGGACGTGGGTATAGTTATGCAGCGCGAGCAGCGCGTGCCGGTATGATTGGTTTGGCGTTTACAAACGCTATCATCAACTTTCCGGCGTGGGGCACTTCTACGGCGTCTCTGGGTAACAACCCAATGGCTATCGGCGTCCCTGTGGAGGACAGAGGTGAGCCAGTTGTGCTAGACCTCGCCATGACGCAAACCGCCATCGGCCGAGTCCGGGAAGCCGCGGAGGCAGGCGAGCGTGTTCCGCTTGGCTGGGGGTTAGATGCCGCAGGAAAACCGACAACGGATCCGGAAGCAATTGTCGAATCTCAACGTTTTCTGCCGATGGGTGAACATAAGGGATCGGGACTAGCGTTCATGATCGAGCTGCTGACAGCGGGACTGGCGGGTGGCTTGCTCTGTTATGAATTAGGCGTAGAGGGACGACCAACGGACACGTCAGGCGGCTCCTCGAAGCTTTTCATCGCTATACGCCCCCACGGGAATTGGTTAAACGAAAGAACTGGGGCTCTCAAATCCTACCTAAAGTCCGCACCGCCGGCAGAAGAACAGGGCGAAGCGCAGTGGCCCGGTGAGGGCAGCTATCGCCGCCGAACCGAGTATCTGACACATGGCATCCCAATCCCTCCTAAGCTAGCAGCGGATATGGAGGCACTCGCACAAGAACTATCTGTGGCGTTGAACTGGAAGGCTTGATAAGTCAGTCCAAAGACGGGTGTAGTGCGTTGTCGAATTGACGCAACGCTGCGATACGCTGAAGCATCGGCGGATGACTGTAGTTGAGAAAAACAGCCAGAGGGTGGGGTGTCAGATTGCCGAGATTGGAAACGGATAGGTTTTTCAAACCGGAAATGAGCGGTTCCGGGGAGGCAATGGTTTCAGCGGCAAAGGCATCGGCTTCGTACTCATGCTTCCGAGACATATAGTTCAGACCGATAGAGAGAACCAGTTCAATCGGCGCGTAAAGAATAGAGAAGAAAACAATCCCCGCATAGATCGAAACCTCCTCCATCTGAAAGGCATCGAAGAGCGTCCTGTTCTCAACAAAACGTGAGAGCAAAAAAAGTAACATCCCTGAATGGAGAACCGATAAAATCATACCTTTCAGGACATGCTTTTTCTTGTGGTGTCCTACTTCGTGAGCGATGACTGAGACAAGCTCACCAACGGAATGCTTCTCAATCAAGGTATCAAAAAGTGCGATCCGCTTTTTCGCCCCGAAACCACTTAAATACGCGTTAGAGTGCGTTGAACGCTTAGAGCCATCCATGACGGAAATCTCTGTAAGCGGGAATCTCACTTTTGCCGTATATCCCTGAATCGCGTCTTTAAGTTCACCCTCCTCTAACGGTGTAAACTTGTTAAACATCGGCGCGATCAGTGTAGTAAAAAGCGGTGGCGCAATTATGATGAAACAGGATATCAGTCCCCACGCATAAATCCAAGCGAGATCTCCGGTTTTTTCAAAGAAGTAGAGCACCCCACCAAGTAGCGGAACCCCTAAAACGATTGCCAGCCCGTAGGTCTTGATATGATCTAACACAAACGTCTTGACCGTCATCTTATTGAAGCCGAATTTTTCTTCAATAACAAAGTCGCTGTAGAGCGAAAAGGGGATAGAGATAATATCCCTCGCAAAATAGAGGATTGCAAAGAAAACTAAGCCGGTCGCTATCGGTGGCAGATTCAACCCGCGGACAAACTCATCCACAACGTTGAATCCGCCCAACAAGATGAATGCCAAAATTAGACACAGATCGAATGTAGAGGAAACATAGGCAAAATTTGCACCGGCTCTGGTGTATTCTTGGGATTGGCGGTATTTGTTGCCATCGTAAAATCCCTCAAATTCATCGGGGAGCTTGGGATCCAGCGCTTTTAAGTTCAGATAGCGTGCGATGCTACGCAGGGCAAATTCGCCAATCAGCGCGGTCAGTATAATGACAAGGTATATGTTCATAGTATCCGCTAATGTTCAAGGCTCATGTTAAGAAATGGTGCAACAGAAACCGAGTTTTGAAGAAAAAACTCGGTTTCTCTTAGTGCTTTGCACTTTCTTTTTACATGAACCATGTTCGGTTTAGGAAGCCAATCACAGGGGTCAATCAACAAAAATATCCTCTAAACCGATTTCTATTACCTGCCCCACCGCTGCCAACCTTTCTATATCCATCTTATTTCGATCTCCAACGATGGAGATGAGTTTTGGATGTCCTTGAACGTGCGCTTTATGGAATTGGAGCATTAGGTTCATATTCGACGCTCGGATTGACTCATAGCGCGCCTTTCGTGGATCAATTGGGACTTCCAAACGTTCCCAAGAACGGACCGCTCCAATAACCTCTCGGAAGCCGATCTTCGCCGTGCGATACCGGTTGATTCTGGCTTGGCGCGCCTCATCGAATCGTTCAGGCGATTCCGGCAGATTGTCAATGAGATCGATGAGGGCTTCTACCGCCTCCGGCGTTTTGTCCGCTTGGCAGGCGATATATCCCCACATCAGATTTTGCTCACCCTTGCGGCTGCCCGTCGCATATCTGGCAAACGTGGAATAGGCAAGTGCGCGGGCTTCACGCAGTTCTTGGAAGACGATGCCGGACATTCCCCCTGCAAAGTAAGCGTTATAGAGTTGGATAGCAGGATTGTTCGCTTCGCTGTAATCCTCACCCCCAAACTCGATGTCCACCTGCGATTGAGCCATTTCCTTGTGGAAGAACAGTATCTCAGTCTTTTCGGAAACACGCGTTTTGAGGAAATGGTAAGGTGGTGGTGCAACCAAAGCCCCTGAGATGGGATGATACGTTTTGAGGGTTGCACCCATTTCATCAAGCGGGATTGAACCTGTATAGCTGATAGTGTGTTTGTAGTCCAAAAGTCCTCGAATCTCTGTGTGGAGTTCGTCCACCGTCAACTTCTGAACCGCTTCGCTCGGCAACAGCCGCAGATAGCGTGAATCTTTTCCGTGACGATTGTAATTGACCAAAGCCCCCCGAATACTGCGGTAGTTTTTCTTCGCATCCTCCCGATTGGCAAGGATGATTTTGACAAGTTCCTCAAGCGTCGTGGCGTCAGCGGTTGGCTGCTTCAGGTAGTCTATAGCCAACGCCAAGGAGGCACCAAAGTTTTCGTCAAGCCCCGAAATAGAAATAGTTGTCTCATTGTTTCCAACGTTGAGGCTGAAATCGGTTCCCAGTTTATACCATTCTTTCTTTAAGTCTTCACTGCTGTATTTTGATGTGCCAGATTTATCTAGTAGCTGGGCGGCGATAGCCAACTTATCATTATGACGACTGCCGACATCAATGGAAATCGTGAAGACAAAGAGATCATTGATCGGGTTTTGGGCGTAATAGAGTTTGACCCCTTCGTGATAGTCGGTGATCTGGTAGTCTTTCGCCGCATTGACAAAGACAGGCTCAATCTCTTCGACAGGCATTTCCAAGACTCCCTTGGCAAAATCGGATTGCCGTGTGGCATCAATCTCAATGATGTCGAGGGCAGGCTTTTCGATAGAGGGGACTTCGTGCTGCTCATCTATACGGTAGCCTGCCACATAGTCATCGCCAAAATATCGGTGAGCCACAGCGACAATGTCCCCTTTGGTCAGCTTCTCCATGCGCGAGATTTCCCCCGCTGTGGTATCCCAGTCCTGATGGGCTAAGAACGAGTCACGCATGATACTCACCCGCGCACGATTCGATTCCAAATTCGCTTTCTGAGATTTCTTGAAGTCGGTCACAACCGCTGGAATGATCCATTCTTCAAACTCGCCTTTTTTGATCAGTTCAATCTGTTCTAGGAGGAGCCCCTCAACCTCTGCGAGGGACTGTCCATCCTTAGGAATGCCCCACAGATATTGCGCCCCATAATCGTTGTCCAGATAAGGATAGGATCCCGCCTCACGGACTTTTTGTCCCTGATTGAGATTCAGGTTGATCAGCCCGGCGGTTGCATTGTCTAAGGTCATGTCGAGTAGTTTCAAGGCTTCCGCATCACGATGGTTGCGACCAGCCGTCCGAAACGCAAGCAAGACATACTCCTCACCCTGATATTTGACCGTTACACGCTCGGCTCCCTGAAGCGGGTCCTCTGTCCACGTCTTGGCTTCGGGGAGTTCCTTCGGCTGCCACCGGGAGAAGTATTCGTCAATAATGCCGATAGTCTGCTCGCTGTCAATGTCGCCGGAGATGTGGATTGCCATGTTATTGGGCACATAGTAGGTATGGTAAAATTGGTACATCTGCTTCAGGGATGGGTTTTTCAGATGTTCGACTGAACCAAGTGTCGTCTGTTGTCCGTAGGGGTGTTTCTTATAAAGCAGATCTCTGACAGCCTCACTGATGATACGACCTTTACTATCCATCGACCGGTTCTTTTCTTCATACACAGTCTCAAGTTCGGTCTGGAAGAGGCGGAAAACCGGATCAATGAAGCGATCGGATTCAATAACCGCCCACTGCTTCAGACGGTTAGCAGGCAGATCGACCTTATAGACGGTCTCCTCCACCCACGTATGTGCATTTACCCCGCGTCCGCCCATCGCTTTGTATAGTTTATCAAGTTCATTGGGGATGCCGTATTGGGTAGCGAGCTGCGCCGTCTCGTTAATTGCAGCGTAGATCTCCTTCCGTTTTTCTGGATCGGTTTCGCCGAAGTGCTGTTCATAGAGATCCGTGATTTTATCCAGATGCGGTTTCTCTTTTTCGTAGTCGAGGGTGCCAAAATTTTGAGTACCCTTAAAGAGCATGTGCTCTAGGTAGTGAGCGATGCCGGTTGCGTCTGACGGATCATGCTTGCTGCCGGCACGGACTGAAATCTCCGCGTAGAATCGTGGTTCTTCACGGTTTTCGGTGAGGTAGACGGTCAATCCGTTGTCCAACTGATAGATCGCGACCGCCATCGGATCATTTGGATTCGGTTCGTTAATCCGTTTATAGCCAGCCCAGCCGGTGGAAGCAATTAAGCAAAGAATTAAGACATAAACGGAGAGTTGAGATAGAATTTGTTTACGCCGATACATGTTTGGAATCCTTCCTTTTATGGTAGATTTTAGAATTACTTAGACACTTCCAATGGACATGTACAGATCGGGAAATCTGTACCCACAACCAACCCCCTAAATCCCCCTTATCAGGGGGACTTTGGGAAATGTCCACTTATTTCTCTAATTCACTATAGTTAGAAAAAACGCCTTCACAGAAATGTCTTTTTGTGTTAGACTCATTGAGTGCTGTGATTTTAGATAGAAACCTGAATATTATACCATAACCAACCTTATCAATACATACTGCAAACGGAAAAAAGTCGGGGGTTAGTATTGACATGTCACATTTCACGCAAGGAGTTACACCATGACCGGTGAAGAAAAATTCGCCTTTGACCTCGAAGGCTATCTAATTATCAAGAACGTGTTGTCCGCTGATGAAGTTGCGGAGATGAATGAAATCGCCGATCGCGTCTTTCCTCCCGAAGGCGATGACACGCGCTATCGCCGCACAAGTCGCGTTTCGCACTGGGGGGAGCCGTTCAAAAATCTGATAGATCACCCGAAGGTACTGCCTTACCTAATTGAGCTAATGGGCCCCAAGGTCCGACTCGACCACGACTACTGCATCTTCATGAACGAAGGCGGCGAGAGCGGTCGACTGCACGGGGGTCCCGAAGTGGTCGGCGATCACTGGTACAAATACTGGGACGGGGTGATGCGCAATGGGTTGAGCGTCATCACATACTTTCTGACAGATGCAGCAGAAGGTGACGGCGGATTTGCGTGTGTTCCGGGCAGCCATAAAACCAATTTCCTGTCAAGCCTGCCCGACGAAATCCGTAATTACGACCGTCCCGCCCACTATGTCGTTCAGCCGGCAGTCGAAGCGGGCGATGCCCTCTTTTTTACAGAGGCACTCATCCACGGGACAATGCAGTGGCGCGCCAAACATGAGCGGCGATCTCTGCTCTACAAGTATAGCCCTGGACACTCGGCGTGGTCGGACAACTACTACGATCTGAACGCATTCGACAACCTAACGGAGCAGCAGAAGCGGATGCTGATGCCGCCTTCTATCGGCAGCAGACCCGATGTTGTTCAGGAGGTGTAGGCGTTCACAGATTAAGCGTCGTGTTTGAGCGCAGGCAGCAGCGGTCGACGCAGGGCAAAGTAGACAGCGATCGCACTAGCAACTATACCTACCAGAAACACTGAAACCAATGTCATTACAAGTGAGAGCCAAGGCACTTGAGCACCCGGAGTAGTCAGGTGTGGTGCCACTGCGATGAGCGCGGAAACAGTGCCAGTCAGAATCCCGATTAATAGGAGAAACCCGTTTTCCGATAAGAGCATCAACGACAGGATAGCCCTCCGAAAACCGAAGGCACGTAGCGTCGCTAACTCTCCGCTCCGCTCAATGACGTTTCTCAGTAGAACGATCCCTAGACCGAGCGTGCCGAGAAGTAGTCCAAGCCCACCGAGTGTCTGGAAGGTAGAGAGGTAGGTATTCTCGACGGCACGATAGCTAGCTAGCTTTTCGGTCGTTGATGCGACATCCAAGCCGTAATCGTCTAGCGCCCTTTCCAACGTGTGCCCAATGTGTACTGTGCTTTCGGAGAATGCCGCAGGATCGGCTATTGAAGGTGTTTGAATTAAGAAATACGCATATCCACTTCGGCTTGGAAAATGTTTCTTGAAATTGGCTTCGGAAATTAACAGTTCGCTCTGAAAGATACTGCGCTGTAAAACGCCCACTAAACGAAGTTTTAATCGCTCTCCCGATTCGTTTTGGATACTCAGTTCGTCGCCAAGCCCAAGGTGTAAGATCCATTGGGCTGAGTTATAATCCCCAATAGCTGGAATGACCCCCGGCTCCAGTTCATCTTGCAATAACTCCCACGGATTTTCCTTCGCGGCGGTTGTCCCTTGAAATTGAAATCCACCTCGCCCAATAAAATCGTGTGAAGCCCCCAGAATTCGAGGTTTTTGAGGGCGATAAAGGTTGAGGCAACTTGCATCTTCCCCCGGAAGGAGGCGGAACGGAAAGATATGGGTGTCCGCTGCGGCAGCCGAGTCGGATTCAGAAAACCCCAACTCAAATCGTCCATCCTGAGAGTTGAGATCATGATGCAACGGGATGTCAGATTCAGCGACCAAAGCAAACCCGCCGGTGCCTGATTCCTTTTGTGGCACAGCTCCCTGTTTTCGTTCAACATGACGGTTCGCACCCACCGCAACGATGACAAAGCAGGCACAGCCAACCAACGCTGCACAAAGCATACTGCGACCCGGATGACGTCCGCTATTTTTAATCCCCATCTGCACCGTTACGGCAACCCGCGGTTGATTTGCTGCTCGCCCGCCTGACCGCAACCATATGGAGAAGAAAGCCAACCCTGCAATCAGTAATAGCACCCCACTACCGAAAAAGAGCCCCGCCGAAGCGGTAGTCTCAGAGACAAGGACGAATATCGTCAAACCGAGGGCGAGTCCCAAACTAGCAAAGGCAAGGATGCGGCTTCGAGTGCGGACCATCGAACTTTGATTGGAGAGTCTAGCAGCACCCGCTCCACCGGCAATCAGCGCAGGAACAGGAACCTTGCCAAATTGCCGAACAGTCCAACCAATCGAAAACAGGACTACGATAAGGGCAATCAGATACCCAAGAACCAAACTTAATGGGTTGATATGCAGAGACAGGAAAGGCGTTCCCACCGCCGCCAGCCACCAAGTTCGTAGCCCAGCCATCAGCAACCATGCGTAAACAACGCCACCTCCCAACCCAATTAAGCCGCCAATTCCAGCGATCAATCCACCCTCTTTCATAAAACGTCGCCGGACGGTTGAAATGGGATAGCCCGTAGTTAGTAAAATACCAATTTCGCTTGCCCGTTGTTCGACACTAAGCCTAAAAAGTAATCCCACCAAAAGGATAGCGGATATAATGAGAAATAGGCTGAATCCGATAAAGAGGGAGCTAAAATCTGTTGACCCTGTAGCAGCTGCTAGACCGTCCGCTTTAACCGGTTGGAAGGCCAAACCAACCTGTTCTGGACGGATTTTGTCTAGCAATCGCCTTTGAAAGTTGGTTTGGATTGTTTGAAGGTCAGCACCTAAAATTGTTCTAATCTGAATAGCGGTTAGATCTCCAAATCGGCTACGCCACAGCTGCTGCGCTGTCCCGTCTGATACAAACGCTTTGGGGGTCGCACGGAAAAGATCCCAGTATACTTCATCTTTGGGACGAATCCGGTTGAGATCTATCGGAAAGGGCGCGTTCCATTCGGACATATCATCCGCCTCATGAATGCCCGGAAACTCTGGCGTCAATCCTCGATCAGCGGCTAGCCCCTTTATTGCAACAACTCCCTTCAAGCGGAACTGTGCGCCTCGTGTCAACAACTCTTCTCTCGGACCTACAATATAATAGCTCACATTAATCTCATCCCCAACCTCCGCGCCCAAATCTATGGCAGCCCATTCGTTAAGAAGAATTTCATCGTCGGCGAGCGGAGGTGCAACTGAACCGTCGGTCAATTCAAGAGAAAAGGCACGTTGGGTATTTAATCCGGTAATTGTTGAATACGGAATCGTTCGTTCATTGGCAGCAATGGTGTTAGCCAAGTAGGTCAAGATTGGCAGAGATAGCGTCCGCCGCTCAATGGCAACGGCTTGGGCAACCTCAATAATATCCGGTTTGAGCAGGAATTGCGTACTTTCGAGGGAGAGATAGCCCACTCCTCCAATGGATTCGGAAGAGATGTGGCGTAATATCAATCCGAGATCTTCTAACTCCACAACCTGATGCAATTTATTCTGTAAATCGGGAAGCGCATCAGTCGTAGTAAGGTCGGCTGAATTGGGAGATGCCGCAGAAGCGAAAATCGCGTTGACCTTCGCCTCACTTCCAAGAGCCTTCTGCAAAACAGATAGAGGGACGTAGGCATTCAACGGACGACTTTGATTGGGACGCAAGCCAAAGCTGCCGATGCCCCGGCTCGGAAGGATCTTTGTAACGGTGAGTCGGAGGATTTGAAGCACTTCCGATGAATCTCGGTGGCCAAGCAAAAATTCGCGATGGATGTCACTGTGTCTTTCAAAGGAGAGGAGGAGCTGCTCACCAACTTTTATACTCAGTTCGCTTTGAAGGGCTTGGTTGATATGGACCGATGAAAAGAGTTGTCCCGGCTGCTTTTCCAAAGAGGGAGTGTCCTGCCCGGAAGCGTCCTCCCACAAATCCACAAATCGCTCATCAATTCCTTGAATCTGGACACGAGAGGCACGCGCCTTGCTCTTGGGGTTGACCGCAGTGCCGTTCAAAAGAATGGCTGGCACTAGCTCTTGATGGAATTGTGCTTCACCTTCCAACTTGCCCGATAGATCAGTCGCTAACTCTTCGCGGAAGAAACGTTCTGATATGAGCGCGTAATCGATCCGCCCTAACCGATTCAAGGTGAGATCTCGCAAGCTGCCCCGGACGGAGTCTCCGACGAGCAGCGCACCTGTGAGTACTGCTGTTGTCACCGCAGCACCGAGCAATACAGCGAGCTGAATTCGCCAAAAATAGCTTAGACTTCGGCGCATCTGCCCGCCTCCAATTCAAAACGCCGTTCAAAGCGAGATGCGAGTTCAAGGCTGTGTGTTACCACAATCAGGAGGTTCGGTTCGGCTTGATGAAGTTCAAACAGTAGAGAAGATATTCCCTCTGCGGTCGCGTGATCGAGGTTTCCTGTGGGTTCATCACAGAGAATAAGACTGGGGGAGTTGATAAGGGCCCGCGCTACTGCTACCCGCTGCCGCTCGCCACCGGAGAGCTCGGCGGGTCGATGGCTCAAACGATGGGCAAGCCCGACCCGTTCAAGGAGTTCCCGTGCGCGTTTTCCGGCATCCCCATCGCGGTTTTTGAAAGCCATAGTAGGGATCAGCACGTTCTCCCAGACCGAATACTGTGGCAACAGGTGGTGATCTTGAAAGACAAACCCGACCCCCCGATTCCGAAATCTGGCGAGTTGTGGCTCTGGCAGCCCAAACGGATCCTCGCCGTTAATCTCGATTTGTCCTGACGAAGGTCGGTCCAATGTGCCGATGAGGTGCAGCAGCGTGCTTTTGCCGGAGCCAGAGGGACCGGTGATGGCAAGGGATTCGCCCTGTGCCATTTCAAACGAAATGCCACGAAGCACTTCAATCGGTTGCGTTTCATCGCCGAAGTTTTTATAGATGTCGGATACTTTGAGAAAGCTCATAAGTTTAGGAGTTCATTGGTACAGTAGTTCACTGGTTCATTAATGAACTACATATGTTTTACGCTTCATTAAAATTCAACCGTGGTGGGTTCTTATTTCGCTGCTTCGATCTGATCTGCGATAAAATCTGGTATTGGGATGGCTCTCAACTTTTCGCCGGGGTTACAGATGCAGCACACCGATGTCAACTGACCGTGCGCGACCTCTACATCGTCCTTCATAAAAACGAATTGATAGGTGAGGGATTTCGTGCCTTTTCTGGCAACTGTCATACAGATATCCAACTCATCCTCAAATTTGACAGGTTTGAGATACTCACACGAGGCTGCCAACCGGGGCCAACCGATTTTGTTCCCTTCCCATTCTGTGGCAACGCTTGTTCCCAATGAACGGAGGAATTCATGTTCGGTGGATTCCATAAACACAAAGAATCGTGCAAAGTGGACAATACCCGCCATATCGGTGTCGGAGAATTCTATTCGGCGTTTGGTGCGATATTCGTGTGGCATGGTGTTGTGCAATATGAAACCTAAAATGTGTTACTCCACTGATTCATCACCATAACAAGAAAATCCTCAACTCTGTCAGAAAGATGTTTAGAATACTTAAAATAACTTGACTGTTAAAAGCAAGTTTTGTATACTATAAGTAACAAAACAAATGGAGAGTCCCATGGTGCTTAATCAGATTCGTGACATCTTAGGACAACCTTTTTATTCTACCGACAACTGTTTAATCTACAATATAGACTGTTTGCAGGCATTGAAAAAACTGCCTGCAGAGGTTGTATGGTTGACAGTAACCAGTCCACCCTATAATATTGGAAAAGAATACGAAAATCCAATGGTATTGGATGAGTACCTAGACTGGTGTGGGTCGTGGATTGCGGAGATTTACCGGATTACACGCTCAAACGGAGCTTTCTGGCTTAATCTTGGGTACCTGTCAATACCAGATCGCGCAAAGGCGATACCCATCCCATATTTATTGTGGGACAGGATACCTTTTCATTTGATTCAAGAAATCATCTGGAACTATGGTGCCGGGGTTGCTGGAAAAAAATTCTTCTCGCCGAGAAATGAGAAATTCCTGTGGTATGTAAAAAATCCAGATGATTACACTTTCAATCTTGATGCAATTCGAGATCCAAATGTCAAGTATCCTAACCAAAAGAAAAATGGAAAAATAAAAGTAAACCCAAATGGAAAAAATCCTACAGACGTCTGGCAATTCCCGAAGGTAACATCTGGTAAGAACCGAGCTTCTACAGAACGGACCTCTCACCCGGCTCAGTTTCCTATGGATGTCATAGAACGTATCATCAAAGCCTCATCTAATTCAAGAGAAATAGTTTTAGATCCTTTTATCGGATCTGGGACCACTGCTGAGGTTGCTCTCAGATTAGGTCGTCCTACAGTTGGTTTTGAAATCAGAGAAGATTATTGTCGTATCGTTGCGGATAGGCTTGATAACTTTTTGCAGCACCGAAAAGAACAGGAAGCACAGTTAGAATTGTTTGGGACAAGTAAAGGGGTTTAGCCTGATGTTATTTCGAGACTTTTAGCATTTTCTTTGAATCTTTGAATAAGTTGGTTATCTCCTTCATAAGCCAATAGGTCACGAATGGTTTTGATTCCTTCGGAGGCAAATATTTCGATTCGCTTGCCACCAACTCCATTTAGCAAACCAATGTGTCCATTCAGTCTATAATCTCCTCGAATTTCCACTAACTTGTACTCGTAAACTTCATCTCTTAAGGTAGCGGCTTGGCCGGTTGCTGCTCTTTGAGGCTGCCAATCTTCGTAATCTATCCATCCAAACCGCAGCAGAGTTAGTGTTGTTTGATAGAAGTTGACGGTGATATAGTATCCTGATTTCTCAACCCTTGATGTTGGTGAATCGCGTTTTGTTCTCTGTGCATAACTGCGATTGCCGTATATTTTTGCGCCCAATTGGCCAGATGATTTCATTTCTGTTGAGAAAAATGGATTTGTCAAACAGACCAAATCTTTTTCATCTCTGCTTTGTCCGCCACGCCACTGATTCGGATAGCGCGCTTCGAGTCCTCTGGCATATAGCCTTTCAAAAAAATATCCAACTACCATAGCGGGTACATCCATTTCATCAAGACCTATTGCAGATTTTCCGGTGCCTATTCTCGTCTGCCATAAAATCTGCCACGTCTGAAGGGCCACCTCCCTGATCTCATCCAAACTTAATGGGTATCGTTCAATTAATTCCAGAGTTTTTGGTTTCCAGTTGACCATATCAAGGTTATTATAAGGCGACAACATTCAATCAATCCCCTCCATGAGTTTGCTTACAGATACATTTAACGCACTTGCAAGTCGCGTAATGTTGATCAGAGATACATTCCTTTCTCCACGCTCAATGCCACTAACATAGGTACGATGCAGTTCAGCCATCTCAGCCAGCTTTTCCTGAGAAATTCCCGCTTGGTTTCGTAACGACTGAACTCGGTCGCCAAATTTCTTAAGGAGGATATGGTTGGTTGCCATGATAGTTTTTGTTTAGCTATTTAAGATAGCCGAGTTTTTTGAACTTTTCGCTGGTTCATTCATTGAACTCTATATCCAATTCCCTCACCGCTTTCTGCGCCATCTCCGACCCCGGCTGAAGCGCGATGACCTGCTCATAATCAGCGAGTGCATCTTCGTAGCGACCCAGTTGTTGATATGCAGCTGCTCTGCGGAAGTAAACCGGACCCAACGTCGGATGCGCTTCTCCCCACTCCTGAATCTCATCGGTTGACAACTGAACGACTTCGTGGTAGTCAGATTCGGCTGCGTCCGGCTGATTTAAGCGCAGATGGATCCCGCCCCGGCGGAGATATGCCTCCGCAAATGCCGGCTCAATCTCGATCGCCTTATCAAGATCTGCGAGTGCAAGTTGATCTTCTCCCAACCGCACATAGGCAATGCTCCGATAATAGTAGGCTGCCGCACCGGGTTTACGTTCAATGACCGCCCCATAGTCTGCAAGCGCGCGCTGCGTATCCCCCATCTCCAGATAGGTTTTTGCCCGCTTCCACGTTACAAACCCCGCCCATCGCTTCTCCAAAGATGCCGTGTAATCTGCGACTGCGTGCCGATAATCGCCCAAGGCACGATGGGCATCCCCGCGACTGTAGTAGGCATCGGCTGCATACCGATTCAGGCTCAGTGTCTGCGTATAATCGTCGATCGCTTTTCGGTATTCACCCAGACGATAGTGAGCAAGTCCGCGTTTAACGTAGGCTTCTGCGTATTCTGGTCTGATTTCAATCGCACGGGTAAAGGAGGAAACTGCGCTGCGGTTACCACGGTCTGTTCGTTCCCCTAGGAGTTCCGTTCCTTTGACAACGAACTGGAGTGCCTTGGGGTCTTCGCCTTTCAGACTATCCCAACTTACGAATCGGGAGGCGATGAGGGCGCAAGCGATGAGCACCGGTAACATGACGTAGAGCAATAAACGCGACATAGACAACCCTTCGTGAGATGGAATTGAGTCAACTCCCCTGACAAGTTGAGCCCCGATAAAATCGGGATTCAAAGCAACTTGTCTTTCCCCTCTTATCAGAGGGGTTAGGGACGCAGTGGCTGAATCTCCGCACCGTATTTCAGCTCGGTGACAGCGTTGTAGCGTTTGGAGAGATCGATGGCAAGATAGGATCGGACCCCCGGCGCTGCACCATAGCCGGTTGAGAAGATGAGTTGATGCTTACCGAGTCGTGCCACGCCATCACTGACAGCATCCTTAGGGAAAGCACTCACCGTCGTGTGTCCAACAGCCAGCACTCGACCTCCGATTCTTTTGAGAAATTCAGCCGTTTGAGACGGGGTATATCCACTCCGCAACACAATAGAAGGACGCCCCCAAAGCAGCTCGTCAAGCACCTTTTTACTTGGATGAACGAGGTCAGCGAGTTTCTTGGCAGACCGCGATGTTCCTGCGTGAACACCAACGAAACCGCTTTTACCGATAGCAACTGTTGGAAGTTTGATCAGGTAATTGTAGTGCTTATCCGTCATCCGCTCAATGAAATTGAACTGCTTGAAGTAGGTACCCTCAATGGTCTGGTAAAGTTGAGCAATCATATCCCGGCGGTTGTCAGGGGTCATACCGGCTTTTTTGAGCATGGCATAGATATCAGCGGATGCAAGTTCGTGATTCCCTCTGAGATAGATGAAACGTTCTTCTCCTAGCTGCTCCTGCAGCTGCATGATCCGATCGACAATCTTCACATCACCGTAAGGCTCAAAGATCGGATCGCCCGGCTTGTGATCGACAGCATCGCCGAGAATCAACCCGTAGACATCTTCTCCGGCTTCAATCCGCTCCACCAGTCTTGTCTGTGTCAGCCATCGATTAAAATTGCTCCACTGCGCCTGAAAGTCCGTTGCAACATACACGGTGCCTTTGTCAGGCAGGACAACCAACTCTCCATCCCGCGTTACCTGATTCGGATAGTCGGGGAGCGATTTCGCTTCTACCGTCTCCAAGGTGCAGAGACAGAAGACGAAACAACTGAACAGAATAAGAAAAAGAGATCTTAGAATTTTCATCAACTAAGCTACCGGGGCGTCAAATCGTCCCCGAAATTGGTGGCATCGGTCTTGCCGCGTTCGAGGCACACAGCGACCACAAGCATCTCAAGGTCGTCCTGCGTGTGGTTATAGAGTCCGTGTGATCCGCCAAGTCGGTTCGGAATCGCTGCGCCTTCGTAGACCTCCTCCGTTTCATCATCAACGGTCATTCGACCGCTGCCATTTAGGACGATGTAAGCCTCCTCGATCCGGTCGTGCCGATGATAGCCGACAGAGGTGCCGGGTGGTAACAAGGCATGACTGACGAAACCCCAGTTATTGCGGAAATCTTGATGTTCCCACAGCGTCCGAGCACCGATTTCGCCTTTACCTTCGTGCGATTGGCTATAACCCAGTAGATTGCGATCCAACCTAGCGACAGGCAGGCGATCTATCGACTCCAAAGGTGCATCGGCACGGTCATCACCGAAATCGGTCGAATCGGCGGGCATACCAATCGCCGTAACATTGAAATTGAACCATCGCGTCTCTTTGTCGGTGTGATTGTAGATGGCGTGAGATTCCCCTTGCCGCAACGGCACCGCTGCGCCGCCGACAATCTCTGCCGTGCGACCATTGTGTGTAAATTGGGCTGCGTTGTCAACTGTGACGAAAACCTCCTCAGCGGTGTCGTGTCGGTGATGACCGATACCGCCGCCGGGCAGCAGAATCGCGCTATGGATAAACCGCCAAGGAGTTCCAAAATCATCGCTTCCAAAAAGGCTTTTGAATAGGATTGACTTCGCCCCACCATGAACGCTGCTGATTTCTTCCATCTCTTCACGTCGAGCATATGAAATTCTCATTTTTGAGGTCTCCTATCAGAAATTGGTAAATCTAGGTATAACCGTTTATCTTACAAATTACCCCTTACACTTCAATCCAAAGTTTCGCCCGGCTGGAGTTCGACAATTTCAACCGCTTGATCTTTGGTCAGTTCGCGCAGGGCGTCCGGCGTTCCGGTCAGGAGCGGAAATGTCCCGTAATGTATCGGCACAATAGCAGGTACATTGAGCAACTGAGAGGCATAAGCAGCCTCACGGGGGCCCATCGTGAAGTGATCGCCGATTGGTAAGAGAGCGAGATCCGGCTGATAGATTTCACCGATGATTCGCATATCGCCAAACACATTGGTGTCACCTGCGTGGTAAATTTTATACCCATTTGAAAATTCAAGGATATACCCTGCGGGTTCACCGAGATAGACGATTGTGCCATCTTCTTCTGTGAAGCTGCTGCTATGGTTCGCTGTTACCATAGTCGCGCTTAGTCCATTGACCGACACGGTGCCCCCTTTGTTCATCCCGATTGCGTTTTCGACACCTTGACCACCGAGCCAATTGCTGACTTCAACCATTCCCACAACGGTCGGTGCGTGTTGCTTCGCAAGGTCAACAGCATCGCCAATGTGGTCGGCGTGCCCGTGTGTGATGAGTATCGCATCGAGTTGGTCAAATGTTTTAAGAGCATCTGGGCACGACGGATTACCGGTTAACCATGGATCTATTAAAAAGGTCTGTCCCTCAAATTCAATCTTAAAGGTTGAGTGTCCAAGCCACGTGAGTTTTATTCCATTATTTAGCTTCACTTGTTTCCTCCCTGTATGATAAAGGCTTCTATTCAGGTGAGTTTATTATACAGAAGCCACCGCTTCTTTGCAACCATATTGTCATTGACTTGAATTATCAGATTTGCTATAATCCCTTTCGTCATAATAGCGTGGATTGCTTTCCATCCCGCGCTCCAGATACCTTCTGTATGGGTCAGTTTTGGGTGTAGAACAGATGAGTGAAGGTAAAGTTGTTCAAAAAACAGAAGTTCCGGCTACGATTGACTCGTTGCAGGCTGATTTCAGAGCACTTGGGATCAGATCGGGAATGGTATTGTTGGTTCATTCATCTTTAAGCGCGATGGGTTGGGTGTGTGGCGGGGCGGTGGCGGTCATCATTGCACTTCAGGAGGTCTTGGGCGCAACTGGAACACTTGTTATGCCCACCCATTCGACCGATCTAACTGAACCGAGCCAGTGGGAAAATCCGCCCGTACCCGAATCGTGGTGGTCAGTCATACGTGAGACAATGCCAGCCTATCAGCCGGATCTCACACCCACGCGGTCAATGGGGATTATTGCAGAAACATTCCGCAAGCAGAAAGGTGTTCTACGTAGCGCACATCCACACCACTCGTTCTGTGCGTATGGGCATCAAGCATCATACATCACAGATAACCACTCATTGGAGTTTGGTCTGGGTGAGGGTTCGCCGCTTGCTAGAATCTGCGATTTGGGCGGTTTCGTCCTTCTTCTCGGTGTGGGACATGACAGCAACACATCTATGCACCTTGCAGAATATCGTGCTACCTTTCCAACCAAACGGATAGTACAAGAAGGGGCACCGATCTCAACGATGGGTTCAAGACGATGGACCACTTTTGAAAATACAGATCTGGATAGTTCAGATTTTGAGCGGATTGGTGAGAACTTTCTGTGTGATGTAGGGCCCGAAGTGCATCGTGGCAAGGTCGGACTGGCAAATTGCCAACTAATGTCACAACGCGCTGTCGTCGACTTCGCGGTTGACTGGCTTGAGAAGAATAGAGGAAAATAGACCGATTTTTAATAATTCACACGCATTTCTGCTGCAAAGGTGCATTTTGGCTTTGTAGCTGACTTTAATCTGCAACAACAATCAAAGGAGATCTCATGAGATTAGTAAGTTTTCAGAGTTCCGATGGCCCCAAATTGGGTGCCTCAATTGATGATAAGGTTTTAGACCTACAAGCGACCTATCAAGCGGCGGTCACAGATGACGCACTGCCTGCACTCTTGAGTGGTATGATCGCATTTCTTGAAGGCGGACAGCGGGCGTTTGACGCTGCTACACACGCAATCAACGTGGCGGCAGAAAATTCAGAGAAGGCGGTCTGGAGCACAGATCCGCTCCTGTCACCGATTCCCAACCCGAAGAAGCTACTGCTACTCGCCGGGAACTATGCCTCGCATATTGAGGAAGGCGGCGAAGTCGCGTTGAGCCGGTCCGAGACGACGCCGCGCGTTTTCATGAAACCGCCGACTACTACCATAGTTGCCACCGAGGAACCGATTATTATCCCACCCAACGGCGTCTTTACCGACTGGGAAGCGGAGATTGGCATTGTCATCGGCAAACGTGGGAAATTCATCTCCGCTGATGAAGCCTACGATTACGTTGCAGGATACACCGCGGTCAACGATGTCTCAGAACGTGAACTAAAGGTGAAGGACAGCCGCGTAGATCGGGACGGTGATGAATGGTTTGACTGGCTCAATGGGAAGTGGTTTGATACCTTTGCGCCGGTCGGTCCATGTATGACGACAAAGGACGAAATCCCGGATCCGAATAGTCTGCGTATCGCCTGTCGCGTCAACGGCGAAACTAAACAGGATGCCAACACGGGACATATGATCTTTAACTGCGCGGAAATCGTGGAATTTACCTCAACGCTGGTCACGCTTGAACCGGGTGATATTATCTCAACAGGTACACCCGCAGGCGTCGGGCACCCTGATCAGAAATTGGTTGATGGAGATGTCGTTGAGGTCGAAATTGAGAAGATTGGCGTTTTGAGGAATCCTGTTGTTCAGGGATGATGAAAGCATTTTCTGATTAGTAAAGATAGTAAAGAAATCACGTAATAGAAACCGAGTTTTTGTCAAAAACTCGGTTTCTCTCCGTGCAAATCAATCTATTGGGAGGAGTGGAACGATACCGATTAGGGTGCGATAAATGGAATTTACTTCTATCATCGCTCGGTGGGAGGATATGCAGCGACAAAGCAGAGGAGAATTCGGAAGGAGATTAATCGTCTTTCTCTGATTCTCCTAGTTTTCCCTGTATGAGTATGTGATAGATGTTTCTCACATCTGCACTCAAATCAATGAGCCTTTGATTCACATCATCGAATCGTCTATTCATATCATCGAATCGTCTATTCATATCATCAAACCGTTTATTCATATCAGTAATCCTTTCATCGAACCGTTGGTTTAGATCGGCAATCCTTTCATTGAACTGTTGGTTCATATCAGTGATCCTCTGATTTACATCATCGAATCGCTTATTCGTATCATCGAACCGCTTATTCATCTCATCTCGACTCGGAAATTTCAAGAGAAAGGTGATAATCGTAATCGCAAAGCCAGCAACCATAATTATGATCTGCAGCGTATCTTTGTCCATGTTAGCCTCCCGTGTCGGTTTGTGTGATATTATAGCACACAATTCCATATTGTTCACGTAAATCTAATACTTCACTTTTGAACGAAGGGGCACCGCAATGTCCGAGCGCAAAAAGATAGCAGCTATCATCACCACATACTTCCCACTCTCTCACGCAGATGTAATCGCCACAAAGTATATGAAGGGATTTCCGACCGATGAGGGACTTCAAGCACCGCGCGTAGATCTGGTTTCGATCTATCTGGATCAGACCGATCCACGGGACATCGGACGTGAACTTGCCGAATTACACGGCATCCCGATCTATCAGAGTATCCGTCAGGCGTTGACACTTGGCGGGAATGAACTTGCTGTTGATGGCGTCCTCCTGATCGGCGAGCATGGCGATTATCCGTACAACGAGCTTGAGCAGCACATGTACCCGCGCCGTTATCTGTTCGAGCAAATCTGCGGCGTCTTCGCGTCGAGTGGGCGTTCTGTCCCCGTTTTCTGTGACAAGCATCTCTCGTATAACTGGACGGATGCGAAATGGATGTACGACCGCGCCAAGGCGCTCAATGTCCCCTTTATGGCTGGCTCCTCCCTGCCGACCTGCTGGCGGAATCCGTTCCTTGAGTACGATATTGACACACCCCTAGAAAACGCAATCGGGATAGGCTATGGTGGTATCGAGTCTTACGGTTTCCACGCCTTGGAGACGTTACAGTGCATGATTGAGCGACGCACCGGTGGTGAGTCCGGGGTGGTTGCTGTCCAATGTCTAGAGGGGGAAGCGGCATGGCAAGCGGGAACGGAGGGGCGTTGGTCCCCCGAATTGGCGACCGCCGCATGTGCGCCGATCCCCGATAAACCAGAGGGGAACCCCCAAGACCATTGCGAGAACCCCGCCGTCTTTCTACTCGAACACAGCGATGGGTTTAGGTCAGCGATGTTGATGCTGAACGGCTACATCAGCGACTTCGCGTATGCGGGGCAGATTAATGGCGAGATCCAAGGCACCCAGTTTCGCCTACAAGGCGGAGGTCCTCACGCACATTTTAGCTATCTCAGCTTAAACATCGAAGAGATGTTTCTCTCAGGGGTGCCCCAATATCCCGTTGAACGGACGCTGCTGACGACAGGTGTGTTGGATGCGGCGATGCGCTCTAGGTATGAGGGACATATCCGCATAGAAACGCCACACTTGGCAGATCTCTCTTATCGTTCTTACGAGCAGTTGCCGATTCGACCGATGGGACCGGAACCCAGTGGATCGACATTAGATCCGTGGCCCCCCGATGCACCAGATAGCTAGAGAGATCTGTTATCTTTCGCCTAGCCTCCTCACCAGCGCTTTGAAGACCAGCACGGCGAGCACCGCACCGATAATCTCCATTAGGATAAACACCCCACCATCGAAGGGTTTTACCCCCGCCGCTGCGTAGGTGAATATCCGTGCAATAGTGACCTGCGGATTGGCGAACATGGTGCTTGATGTTGCAATCAACTGTCCCCCAACCAACATGCCAACCACCAAGGAGAGTTTATCCGATTGATTGTGTACCAAAAGGAAGATTACGAGAACAAGGATAAAGGTGCCTAGAATCTCAGCAAAATAATTCCCACCCGCACGCGTTACTTCAGAAACGGCGATGAGTTTAGGAATTTTATGATAGAACATCAGATGCGAAAAGATTGTTCCTGTAAATCCACCGGCGATTTGCGCTACAATATAGATTAACGCCCGTTTCCAACTTATTTTACCTCCAAGTACCATTGCAAGGCTGACCGCGGGATTGAAATGAGCACCACTAATAGGACCAAATATCTCAATGAGGGCGAAAAGAATAAACCCAACGGCAAGGGCATCAGCCAGAACCGCCATACCGATCCCGGCTTCTAGTACTTGATTGAAAAGGATAATCGGCGAGATCGCCGCCATGACGAGGAACAGGGATCCCAAAGACTCACTAAGAATTTGAGAACTTATCGCATATTCTGCTTGTTTTGATGTCACTTGAGGCCTCCGTCCGTCTTTTAGATAATCTAAGTCTGATTCCAATCGTCCTATTGCAGCAGGAACACCTTCATCATACTGAAATTTTAGCAAAGTTGTCAAAGCAAAAATCTGAGCGGTTTGTTAATTTAAATTTATGGATAAAGGATTGAAACGATATGAAAATTACACAACTCGAAATTCTTCCCGCGCCATTTCAGGGGCGGGCGTATATCTACGTCAAGCTGCACACCGATGAGGGTATCATCGGCATCGGCGAAGCGTCCTGTTCGGGGAAAGAGGGCGCACTGGTCGGCGCATTGCGAGATCTTGAAAATGCACTGATTGGCGAAGACCCATTTCAGGTCGAGAAACTTTGGCAGATGATTTATCGCAACGCTTTCTGGCGCGGCGGCCCCGTGCTCATCGGTGCGCTATCCGGCATTGAGCATGCACTCTGGGACATTAAAGGGAAAGCCTTGAACGTTCCGGTGTACGAGTTAATAGGCGGTATGTATCGGCACAAGATGAAGGTGTACTGCTGGATTGGCGGGGGCACACCAGAATCTTGGGCGGAGGCGGCTGTACAACGCATTGAAGCGGGTTGGGGCGGACTGAAATTTACGCCATTTGATCCGACGGGCCCCGCCTTTAGTCTCGCTCACGGTAAAAAGGTCGAAGCAATAGTCAAAGCGGTGCGCGAAGCAGTTGGCGACGAGGTGCCGATTGCAATCGATGGGCACGGTCGCCTAAACCCTGTCAACGCAATGGAGATGGCAAAACGGATTGAACCCTATGGCATCCTCTTTTTCGAGGAGGCGGTGCTCCCAGAATCGGTCGATGCGATGGCAACGCTGCGTCGGAATGCGGGGGTTCCAATCGCCACCGGTGAGCGACTCTACACGCGCTACCCCTTCCGTGAGTATCTCGTCAAGGGTGCTGTGGATGTTGTCCAACCGGATATCTGTACCTGCGGTGGCATTATGGAAGCGTTCAAGATTGCTGCGATGGCAGATGCCTTTTTCGCCACGATCGCGCCGCACAATCCGCTGAGTCCCCTGTCAACGGTGATTTGCCTACACTTAGATACCGTCGTGCCAAACTTCCTTATCCAAGAAGTTCCCAATGGCAACAACCCAGAGCGGAAGAATCTCATAGCTGGATTTGAGGAAAAGCCGGTCGATGGACATCTCCAAGTGCCGCAGGGGCCGGGGTGGGGCGTTTCGTTAAACGAAGATTATATCCGCTCGCTTTCAGGCGATCCCTCACGCGGGAAATGGGATGCCTTCGATGTCGATGGTTCTATCCTTGATCTGTAAGGATGAAATAGAAAGAAGTAAGGAAACGTTGGTATGCGATTGATCTTAATTTTCTCCCTTGTGTATTTCTGTATCATTGGAAGCAGTTTTGAGGGCACGGTCTATGCTGCCGAGGATTCGCATCCACACGAAGCAGCTCTCAAGAATCCCGATGGGACATGGAAGTGGACAAATGCCCTCATCGGCGAAACAAGCCCTTATCTGCTTCTACACGCCCACAATCCGGTTGACTGGTATCCGTGGGGTCCCGAGGCGTTGGACCGGGCGAAGGCTGAGAACAAGCCGATTTTCCTGTCTGTAGGTTATTCTACGTGCTACTGGTGTCACGTTATGGAGCGGAAAGTGTTCTCAGATCCAGAGATAGCCGATCTGATGAACACGTTGTTTATTAACATCAAGGTAGACAGGGAAGAACGCCCAGATATAGATGAGATTTACATGACCGCTACCCAAATCATGACGGGATCTGGCGGTTGGCCCAACTCCGTTTTTTTAACGCCTGACCTCCTTCCTTTTTTCGGGGGCACCTATTTCCCACCGGAGGATAGTCGGGGTCGTCCCGGCTTTCCGCGAGTCCTAAACGCACTTCATGAGGTGTGGACGAATCAACAGGCAGAGGTCATTGCACAGGCGGAGAAGATAACGGAAGTCATTATACAGGCAACGGCTGCCGCTCCGGCTTCCATCGGGGAAGCACCGCTGGATAGGAAACTGATCTCCGCAGCGGTGAAAGCACTCCAATCGAGGTATGACGCTACACACGGCGGCTTCGGTGGTGCCCCAAAGTTTCCGAGCCCCACAAATCTGGAATTGTTGTTGAGCGAGTATCAACGTGAATCTTCCAAATCGACCCTTGAGATGGTCACCAACACCCTTGACAAGATGGCGTATGGTGGGATGTATGATCAGATTGGTGGCGGTTTCCATCGTTACTCGGTTGATGCCAAATGGCTCGTGCCCCACTTTGAGAAGATGCTGTATGACAACGCTCTACTCGCGAAAGTCTACCTGCAAACCTATCAGCTCACGAAAAATCCGCTTTACCGACAGGTCGCTGAGGAGATCTTCAGATTCGTTTCTCGCGAGATGACATCTGCGGAGGGCGGTTTCTACTCGGCACTCGATGCGGAAGTGGATGCGGAAGAGGGCAAATCCTATATCTGGACAAAAGAACAGATTCAAGCGCTCCTTGGAAAAAAGGATGCCAAGCTATTCATGCAGGTTTATGGGGTAGAGGAAGGGCCCAACTTTGAAGGCGGGACCAATATCCTTTACCGTCCTGTCCCACTTTCAAGTGTAGCGAAATCGCTCAAAAAGTTGGAGGACGACCTCTACAACCGACTTGAACCGCTCAAGAAAAAACTACTTGCGGCGCGGGATCAAAGGAAGCAACCCCTGCTCGATACGAAAGTGATTACAAGCTGGAATGGCTTAATGATTGATGCGTTTGCCTACGGCTACGAAGTTCTTGATGATAAACGGTATCGAGATGTGGCGGAGAAAGCTGCCCGGTTTAACCTGAAACACCTCCGCACAGCCGATGGGCAACTGATGCGGACCTACAGAGACGGTGTTGCCAAATACAACGGCTACCTCGACGACTATGCCTTTCTCGTTCGCGGCTTGCTGGGTCTCCATCAGGCAACGGGTGAGGAAACTTGGTTGGATGAAGCTAAATCCTTAACTGACAGGATGAGTCAACTATTTTGGGACGACAAAAACGGGGGTTTTTACTTCACGCTTGCCAACCAAAAACATCTGGTTGTACGCACCAAAAATCCTTACGACTCCGCTCTTCCATCGGGGAATGCCGTAGCAGCCAATAACCTGCTCACCATCGCCCAACACGTTGGCGAAAAGGATTATCTGGATAAGGCGGAAAAAACGCTTCAAAACTTCGCGAGTATGATGGAACAGTCGCCCGGTGCTTTTATGCACATGCTCTTTGCTACCAATCGTTATCTTTCGACGGACTGGACTAAAGTCGGAGCACTCCCCCAAGAAGAATCAACTCAATTCGGCTTGAACACAGAGGTAATAAGCGAAATAAATATCTTCGGACTGCCGAAAGCCCCAGTGGATTTACCTTCAGAGGACGAACTGCTGACGCTTGCAGCCTCCATCCCCTCGACGGGGGACATCGTCCCCGGGAACGCCTTTGATGTGGAGGTAAAGGTTGAACTCGCGGAAGGATGGCATATCAACGCCAATCCCTCTTCGTGGGATCTGCTGATCCCTACAACTGTGTCCGTCAGTCCCGATGCTTCCGTCGAAATCGTGTCGGTCACATACCCCAAGGGGAAGCCGTTCCACGCAGATTGGAAAGAGACCCCAATTTCTGTCTATGAAGGTGATGTCGTGGTTAAAATGAAATTGCAGTTGAAGCCGGGTGAAACAATCCAAAAAGCGTTTCCGTTGAAGATAAGTGTTCGCTATCAGGCGTGTGATGCACACCGGTGCACCCCACCGTCAACTGCAACAATTCCGCTCTGGGTGAACACTTACGAGAAAGGTCAAAATTGACATACATCGGGGTGAGTAAATTAAAGAAGAGTTCATTCGTTCACTAATGAACGAATGCACTAATGAACTTTTCTGTTGAGCGAACCCCTAACCCAACTATAGGAGGTTACTATGGATCTAGGATTGACAGGAAAGGTTGCCGTCATCACAGGCGGTAGTGAAGGCATTGGCAAGGGCATCGCCCAACGGCTCTGCGAAGAGGGCGCGAAGGTCGCCATCTGCGCGCGTCGTGAGGATGTCTTAGAAGATGCAGCACAGGAGATTCGTGACGCAACGGGCGGTGAGGTGCTCGCTGTTGCCGCCGACGTGACAATCGCCGGCACACTCGAAAATTTTATCAGCCAAACGGTTGATACGTACGGAAAGATCGATATTTTGGTCAATAACGCGGGCAAATCTGCGGGCGGAAATTTTGAACAGGTCACCGATGCGGAATGGTACGAGGATCTCGATCTCAAGCTGATGGGAGCGGTGCGCTGTTCGCGGTTGGCTATCCCTCACATGAGACCGACAGGTGGCGGACGGATTATCAATATCACGCACCCCGGCGGCAAACAGCCGGACGCAGGTTCTGTCCCAACCTCTGTCAGTCGAGCGGCAGGCATTGCGATGACGAAAGCACTCTCTAAAGAGCTACTCGCCGACAAGATTCTTGTCAATACGGTTTGCTTGACCTCGATCAAGAGTGCACAGGGTGAACGTTCTTGGAGGGCGGATGGCTCGCCCGGCACAATTGACGAGTATTGGGAAGCAAGGGGGGCGGAGCATCCACTTGGCCGCTTGGGCGAACCGACAGAGGTCGGCGATCTCGTCGCTTTCCTCGTCTCAGATCGGGCTTCGTACATAACGGGGACAGCAATCAATATCGACGGAGGTTTGTCAGCGGTTGTATAGTGTGGTTATGACGTGATGCGTGAAACGTGATAGGAGGGATGTTTCACGTTTTACGCTTCACGTTTTACGTCCCATTCCTTAATCATCAACGACATACCGCAACATTACCCCAAGATCGCCGACAATCCAGCCAGTTTCGGCGTCCGCCATATAAATCGAGTTCAGGTTATAGTGGCTTTCGCACTTTTGTGGACGCCAGTTTTCACCGCCATCGAGGGTACGGATAACCGTGCCTTCGCCGCCGACCGCCCAACCGAGATTCGCATTGAGAAAGAAGACGCTATTGAGGAAACTTTCCACGTAGCTTTTTTGACGTTTCCATGTGCGCCCGCCATCGGTTGTGTGGATAACCAATCCATCAATCCCAACGACCCAGCCGTTGAGATGGTCTGTAAAGTACACCCCCGATAGCCAGACCTCTCCGAGTTGGGCTTGCACCTCCCATTTTTGACCGCCGTTCCGCGTGTGTAGGATCACACCGCCCTGCCCCACAATCCATCCGTTTTGGGGATCAACGAAGTGGACACCAAAGAGATGACGGTTGACACCGCTGCGCTGCTTCTGCCACATTTTGCCGGCGTCCGCGGTGTGTAAAATCTCTCCGCTGTGACCGACCGCCCATCCGTGCTGTAGGTCAACGAAGGAGACGCCAAGGAGGTCATTTTCCGTATTTGCTTCCTGCTGTAACCACGTTTTGCCACCGTCGGTGGTGTGGACAATCGTTCCCCATTCCGCAACACTCCAACCAATTTTGTCGTTGATAAAATGTGTTGATCCGAAACATTCCATCGTTCCGCTATCTTGCGACTGCCAGCGTAATCCACCGTCGTCCGTGCGAAGGACCTCACCGCGGTCGCCCACCGCATATCCAACTTTATCGTTGATAAAATGAAGGTCTGTAAGCAGATAGCTGGGTGCGGATTGAAGTTCCCACGTTCTTCCACCGTTCTTGGTGTGCCAAATCGTCCCGAACTCGCCGACAGTCCAACCGAGCTGAGGATTGACAAAATGGACACCGAGTAGAACGACATCCGCCCCGACCAATTGTGTCGCCCCACCTCGCTGATGTTTCCACGTCCTCCCGCCATCGTTAGTATGCAAGATAGCACCCAAATCACCAACAATCCAGCCATTTTCAGAATCGGCGAAATGGAGCGCGTACAGGAGGAAGGTATGTAGCGGTTCGTCCCCGGTTCTTATCTGTTGACCGTATTGTTGTTCATGGCGTTTATTTGAGCCACTCGTTAAATAATTCCAGTTCCTGCCGCCATCCTGTGTGGCAAGCACTATCCGTCTGTCACCGGCGATCCAGCCGCGGTTCTCATCGACAAAGTGGACATCGGACAACTCGTAGCGGACATTTGTTCTCTGGTAAGTCCAGCGTTTTCCCCCGTCGCGTGTATAGTAGGCGTTGCCTTGGTGGCTGACAGTCCAACCTTGACGGGCATTGAGAAAAAATACACCCCGTAGTGAGTTGTCGCCAACCCCTTCTGATCGATTTACCCAATTCAGTCCACCATCCTGCGTGTATAACACCGTCCCAAAATCGCCGACGATCCAACCCTCTTGGGCTGAGACGAAGTGGAGATCGAACAGGTTATTATATGTGTTCCCTAACTGCTTTTCCCACGTTTTCCCACCATCGTTTGTGTGCAGGATGATACCATTTTCGCCGACTATCCACCCGGTTTGGTGGTCTGCAAATCGCACCGCTCGTAACGGATGGTAGACCCCGCTCTGTTGTGGATGCCACGTTACCCCGCCATCCGTTGTGTGTGCAATCACGCTGTCGAGTTCCTCCGCAAATGTGCTGCCTGCGTTATTGCCGACGATCCACCCGGTGCGCTCGTCAATGAAGAAGACATCGTAGAATCGCGCTTCCCAATCTGCACGCCGAACAATTTCCCAGCGACCGGGCTTGGGGGCTTGATCTCTCGAGCAGCCAATGCCCCCACCGATAAGTATTACCATGAGAAAGATGACGTGAAACGTGATGCGTGAAACGTGATGCGTGAAACGTGATGCGTGAAACGTGATGCGTGAAACGTGAGGGACTGAGTTTTTGATTTGTTGATTTGTTTTCATGTTGAATACATCCTTTACAAAGTGGTTTTGATAAATCAGTCCAAAATCATCGTTTTTCTGCGACGATGTGCTTGTCCCATAGGTTTATCCGAGGCGATTGGTTCCTGTCCCTAGTAGAAAATTTCGGATCTCTTTATGAACGATTTCGCCGGATAGTTCGTCTAATAGAATATGCGAAATGCAATACAAAATCAACCTGAACATATTATCCAAAATAAGCTATCCGCCATCCAACATCGAATACGGATTGAGGGAATCTTCCAGAATCTGGCTACATTCAATCTCTGGGGGCTCCTGATTACTGGGATATTGCTTGTAGCCGGCCGATTTGTCCCGTTGCCGATACCGATTGGATTTGCAATTGCCCTGCCAATTATTGTTGCAAGTATCATTGCGGTTAGTTTGAGTCTGCTGCGGAAGATAGATCCGTTTGCAGTGGCACACCTCGTAGATCAACGCCTCGATCTGAAGGAACGACTCGGCACCGCCCTTGAGGCAATGGATCGGAGGAACGCAGGTGATTTTGCCATTTTACAGATTCGTGATGCTGCACGGGCAGCCCAAGAGATCCTCCCTGCCACTGTGGTCTCCTACACGGTCCCACAGACCCTCAAATGGCTTCCCATCCCCATGTTGCTAGTGGGGCTTTCGCTCTTCATCCCGCGTATGTATGAACTCCCCCCTCCCCCGAACCCCGCAGAACATGCGGCTATCCATGACACCGCAGCAAGGCTTGAAGAGGCGGTTAGCGGCGGTAACAATACAGAGCTCTCTAAGCAGGTTGAGGAGACCGCCAAAGCGTTGCGAAATAAGCGCACCGGTGTGCAAGCCGCTCAAAAGAAACTTAGCAAACTTAGTGAAGAGGTTCAAGCACAGAAAAGCCAACTGGCGGAAAATGGGTTGGGTCAAGCGGTCGAAACTATCTCCAAACTGAGCGAAAACTCCAACCTACTCGGTGGTGCGAACACAGCGGAAATTGCTTCAGAGCTAGAAAAACTGGCGGATCAGATGGACGGACTGACTGAAGCACAGCGGACGGAATTGGACGCACTACTCCGGCAACTTGCTGAACGGCTTGGGGGCAACCCCGCTGCCAAGAACCTTGTGGACCAACTGAACGAGATTGAAACAGCGGGAGTCAGTCCTGAAATGCTAGCGAAAATTGCACGTTCACTTCTAGAGATTGATCAGCAGGCAAAAGACATGGCACAGTTGGAAGATATTCTTGAGGAGATTAAGACAAGCCGAAAAAATATCGGATTGGCAGGTATCGAAATGGCGCGTAAAACGGGAGGGGTAGCAGGCAGCGATGGGGGACCGGGCGAGGAATCTGAGACAGGAGAGGCGCGAGGAACACAACTTGAAGCAATGCCTCCAGAAACACAACCCACGGAAGCACTACAATTGAGAGGAGCCACATCGGATTCGGAGGAATTCGTCACAGCCTCAACACAAGAGGCTCCGAGCGGCGAGGAGGAACCCACTTATATGCCACACCGAGAAGCCTATCTCAACGCCAGACAGGCTTACGCGGAGGCGGTGGAAAGGGATAGGATTCCTGTGCGGTATCGGCAGCGGGTTAAGGATTATCTGGATGCCATCGCGAATACAGATGAATGAACGTGAAACGTGATGCGTGATGCATAAAAGGACAGCGATTCGTAGCGTTACAAGTTATGAAGGTTCAGCGAGCTCGTACAGCGTCGCAATAATCAACGTGATTGAATGTTTGCCACGTCCTTTATTCCTGGCAGGCACCATTTTCACAGAAACTCGGCCCCCGACATCTGGCAGTGGAATATGTATGCCAGCAGCACTCTTGACAAAGCAGGGACCTTGCAGGGTAGATAGCCATTCGCCCGGCACATAATAGTTTTCGATAGCTTTCAGTCTTTCGTCAATGGTTGCATCATCTAAGCCAAACCCTCCAAGGGTAGCGGGATGCACCCCTGCACTGTTGAAAGTCACCGCCGGTCGATTCGCCACGATGCTCGCTGAGGCTGCCAGACCGCCGCCCATGGAATGCCCCGTGAAGATCACCTTGTCCCCATACGCTTCCACAACAGCTATGGCGAGTTCGATAGCCTGTCGATATACTGCTGCATTAAATCCTAATCCCTGGGAAAGGCAGGTCTGGCTATCCCGGATAATATTGGATCTCCTGACCCCTCGATAAACAACGACAATCTCCTGCTCGTCCTTTGATTGATATAACATTGCACGGAAACCTGTGTTAGGGTCCTCAAACCTCGCGCCCTTTAGCGCCTCTGGAAGCTGGTCCCGGCGTGAAGCGGCGGAGAGCTGCATCCAGTTCGGCGGCTCTGTTATTCGGGAGAAATAGATATCGTTACTCGCCGCTGGCGTCATAAAGATCTTGGCGCCATCCGTTTTTGTGGAGATGTGAAGTTCTGTCTTAGCCTCGTAAATCGCCAGACACAACACAGCGTAATCAAATGGTGCCATTCCGCGCAGCTGCCCTTCGCTCTCTTTCAAATCTTTGTTCGGGCAGTTTCTCAGGCAGGCGAAACCGATGACCGCAACCGCAGCTCCAGCAACCCCGGTCGCAATCCTTGAAGCCGTTAGTAAGCCATATCGCCAACCGCTCGGTGGGTAATTTTGATGCTCGGAGCAGTATGGGCTGTTTTCGATGGCGTTCCTGAAACATCGAAAAATAAAGGGGGTTCGTGCTTTGCATCTCATAATTGTCTTCTATATTTCATCGTACAAGATTGCTCTGCGCCCACTGAGCGAATGTCGCGTTATGTTCCATCGTTGGCTGATGGGTATAGGTGGTCGGCAGCGAGCCCCCGATTAAATCTTCCAATTTCCCCTGCAACTGACTGACAACTTCGGGGTGAGTAGCAGCGACGTTATGCTCCTCCTTCGGATCGCTGACTGAATGGAACAGGCGTGGATTGGTATCTGCGTTCACGGTCTCAAGCATCAGGAGCCATTCGGACGTGCGAACTCCAGCGGTCGTTGACCAACCGGTGATGACGTGATCGCGCTGCCCCTCTTGTGCACCGGACATGACGGGCAGGAGATTATAGCCATCAACCGCTTCGCCCTCAACATCAAAGATGGAAAGGATTGTCGGCATCAGATCGATATTCTGAACGTAAGCGTCGATCGTCTTGCCACGGTATGCAGGATCCGGGTGGTGAATCCAGAAATTGAGCCGACAGTTAAATGGGTGCATCGCGTCTGCGGTCTTGCCGAACTGCGTATGGTCCATCAACTCGGTGCCGTGATCCGAGACAAAGCAGATTACCGTGTCATCCCACAACCCCAAATCGGTGAGAACGCTAAACAGGTAGCCGATCCACTTATCGACAAAGGTGACATAGCCGTAGTAGAGGGCTTTCGTGCGACGAATCTCATCGTCCGTTAAAGTTTTATAATTCTGCACCATCTGTGGATAGATATAATCCTTGACACCCTCCGCTTTGAAATACCGATCGGCGAAGTGCATCGGCGGATCCCAGCATTCGTGCGGTGTGAAGCTATCGATCCAGAGAAAGAACGGCTGATTTTCGGAGTTGTCCTGTATCCACCGCGCCGCACTGCGAAAGACACGCGGGGCGAGGTAGTCCTCCTCTCGTCGTCGATCCTGCATGTTCAGCAGGTATTGTGCGATACCGGGGCGGTCTGTCGGATTGGCGATTTCGTCAGGTAGATAGGGTTTCATATTGATAGCAGAAAGGGGGCCGCTACGCACCCGATCCGATTCCTGTCCACGAATATAATCGTAACTCATAAAGCCGCGTGTAAAATTCATCGTCGGCTTGAACATGTGATAGACATCGGCAACCAACCCCGTCGCCACACCGTTGAGCAGTAGGTGCTCTGCTAGTGTCGTCTGTGCTGTAGGGATAGCGTGCCAGCCGTATATGTTCGGGACAGAACCACGGTCATCAACATGGAAACGCCACGGATAGGATCGCATCCCCGTAAAGAAACCGCGCCGCATGGGGATCGTTGGTTCGCCTTCTCCCCAAGCGTTATTGAACACCGTGCTGGTCTCTCGCAACCGATCGAGATGGGGGGTATCGACGTGATCTTCCCAAGTATGATCTACGACATCCGCTCGAAGCGTATCGCAGCAGATAACAATAGTGTTCATTTGGCAACTCCTTGTGTGAGGTGGGTGGATTGGGTGAGGCGCGCCTATCCTGATACAGCACGCGCGAGGTATGCAGATTATAGCGGTGGCGGGTAAGCAAGTCAAGGAAATTCTAGGGGCGGATTGACCGCATGCTTACAAGCCTTACCGATGTAACCGATTTCACATAACATCACAAAAATCAAGGTTGAGTCCACATTTTCTCATTGACATTGGAAATCGAATTGGTATAATTGGAGAACCTGATGACAAATTAATCAGAATCGAAATAGATAGGAGTTTAATTTATGAAACAAACGCTAATAGCAACACAACTGCCCCGTCTCTTGATAGTGGGGATGCTCCTAATCGGTGCTTGTCTGTTGATTGAGGAGTCAATTGCAGAGGCAGAAGACACAGGAGCGGCAGCAGATCGAGCGACCATCTCTCGCATCTACGAGGAGGTATTTAATACGGGCAATCTAGAGCAGGTAGATACGCTAATTGCCCCCGAATATATCGATCATAACCCAATCGGCCCGGGGGGTGAACCTGGCATAGAAGGCTTCAAACAGACCGTAAGAGCGTTGCGCTTCGCCTTTCCCGACCTGCGTTTTACAGTTGAGCAGATGATTGTCAACGGAGATCGGGTGGTGACTCGTACCACCATGCGGGGTACTCACAAAAATAGTTTTATGGGGGTTGATCCAACCGGCAAGCCGGTAACGGTGTCAGGATTCGATATCTTTCGGATCGCCGATGGGGTCGTTGCGGAACGGTGGGGCACACTTGATGGACTCACGCTCATGCAACAGATAGATGTCTTCATTCCGATGGCGTGGCAATACACGCTGCTCGGCGTGTTAGACCAAGATGAGCGTAAGCCCCTGATTACTGAGATGAGCAAGACTGCTGAAAAGAAGAAAGATGTTTTCAAGAGCGATCGGCAGCCTGTAACGGAACTGGTGCATCTGGATCAGTTGATGCATCACTTCCAAGCAGACACAGGTTATATTCGCATAGTCGCGCTGCTTTCTCCCGGCTGACCGAAATGTCGTCGGGGGGTCTCCGAAATAATAAAACTGTTTGACAGGGTTGGAGATGAACGACTGCGGGCTTATCTTATCTGGCAACCGATCCTTAATAGCGATAATCGGGTTTCGGCAGAGAGACGCGCTAATGAGTTTACGCACGAAAGACTTACACATTATTGGGATAGCAACAAAGCGACTGGCGACCTTTGGAAGGATCTGCTCCGCTTAAACGAAACCGCGTGGGATGTCTATGTCTTGTATGGCGGGTCAGCAGAATGGACAGACAAGCCATCGGATCCGGCTCTCTGGTTCCCCCAACTGCAGCATGCGACACGTGCGCGATTCGAGGTCGTAACCAAACAACTGCTCCGAGAAATGCCGTAGGTGTTGCGGGGCAAGATGCCCCGCCTACGGTTGCTGCGTAAGTCTTGCCATATAACGATGAACTCCTATTTCCTCTCTGTTGCCCTGCTAGCCGGTTCGATCATCGCTTATGAGATTACGCTGGTACGCCTGTTTTCAATAGCGCAATGGCATCATTTCGCGCACATGATTATCAGCCTCGCACTGCTTGGATTTGGCGCGAGTGGGACAGCGATTTCGCTTACGCAACGTTGGTTGATGGGGAATCGGTGGAAATCCGACGAAGCAGAACGACGCTTTCACAACGCGTATACGGTTTGTGGGTTGCTCTATTCGATCAGCGTCGTTGGCTGTTTTGTACTGCATCAATATGTACCGTTTAACCCACTGATGCTGGTTTGGCAGCCGAGTCAAGCGCTGTCGCTTTTTGTGCTGTATCTCATTCTGTCGTTCCCGTTTTTCTTCGGGGCAGCCTGTATTGGCTTAGCGTTGCTCCGATTTGCGGGAAATGTCAACCGTCTCTATTTTTTCGATCTTTTCGGTTCTGGTATTGGGGCATTAGGTATCATTGCTACGATGTACCTGATTCCCCCGGCACAAAACCTGACTCTCATTTCAACAGTTGGGTTGTGTGCGGTGCTGATTGCTAACTGGGAAAGTTGGAAAACGCCGCAGTGGTGGCGAATTGTCCCAATGACGGGACTGACTGTTACGTTTATCGGCTACCTTTTGTTCAACCCTATCTCAATCAAGATCTCACCCTACAAAGGGTTGAGTAGCACCCTGAATTTCCCGGATGCACAGATTCTGAATGAGCGGCATAGTCCCTTTGGTGTGCTGCATGTGGTTCGTAGCGAATTAATCCGTGCGGTGCCGGGGTTAAGCCTCAACACGCAGCATCCGGTCCAACCACAATTGGGCGTATTCACTGACGCCGATGGAATGACGGCGATAACCGATTTCGGAGGTGACCTATCGAAGTTAGGTTATCTTGGGGATACAACGTCAGCGGTGGCATATCACCTGATTGAGCCGCCCCATGTGCTGGTCTTGGGTGCCGGTGGCGGTGGGGATGTCCTCAACGCACTGTATCACGGCGCGGTATCGGTTGATGCGGTGGAGCTAAACCCACAAGTACTTGAACTAGTGGCGAAAGAACACAAAGATTTCGCCGGGAACATTTATGCGCCAGATTCACCCTATCCGGTGCAGGTTCACGTTGCAGAGGCGCGTGGATTTGTCAGAGGGACAACAAAGCGGTACGATCTTATCCAGATCGCGCTGCTCGATTCTGTGAGTGCCTCTGCTGCAGGCACTCATGCCCTGAGCGAAAGCTATCTTTACACCGTTGAGGCGTTCATAGACCTGTATCAACACCTGACGCCTGGGGGCATTATCTCGATTACACGCTGGTTGAAAACCCCGCCGCGTGACATGATTCGGTTGTTCGCAACAGCAGTTGAGGCGTTGGAACAGAGTGATGGCGTGTTTCCCGCTCAACAGTTGGCGATGATCCGCGGCTGGCGGACCGGTACGTTGCTGATAAAAAAAGGGATCTTCGATACAACGGATCGGGGGACGATTCAGAATTTTTGTCGTGAACGTTCCTTCGATCTAGCGTACTATCCGCAAATGCCGGAGGTAGAAGCAAATCGCTACAACCAATTGACGGAACCGATTTACTTTCGGGCTGCACAAGCGATTCTGTCGAACGATCAGCAACAGTTTTACGAAGGATATCCCTTCAATATCCGCCCTACAACTGATAATCGTCCATATTTCTTTCAATTCTTACGTTTTAATTCACTAATTCAAATGGTTCAGACGGTCGGTAGAAGCGCTATCCCATTCATCGAATGGGGATATCTACTCCTGATTGCAACGTTGATCCAAGCGGGGCTAGCGGGGCTAGTCCTGATTCTGATACCACTCTTTTTCCTGAAGCGGGAAGCGGCCTCTTCCACCGCGCAAAACTCGCGTTCCAGCACTTCGTTCCAAGCGTTCGAGACTCCGTTTCGAGGGGCAGGGACTTGGCGGGTATTCATCTATTTTCTGAGTTTAGGCGTTGGATTTATGTTCATTGAAATGTCGTTCATCCAGAAATTTCTCCTGTTGCTTGCGAACCCAACGTACGCGGTTGCAGTTGTGCTCTGCGCGTTCTTGCTTTTTGCGGGTCTTGGCAGCCTTTTCTCGCTAAAACTGAAGACGGTGGTGAAACTGAAACAACCTCCGATGGTTATCGCTATCGGTATATTATCAGTTCTCGCACTTGTTTACTTGCAACTGCTTCCTCCGATTTTCCACCGCTTTCTTGCGAGTTCCGATGCGCTGAAGATTGCCGTATCAATTGGATTGATTGCACCCTTAGCGTTTTTCATGGGAATGCCTTTCCCGTTGGGTATAGCTTGGTTGCAGAGACACCATCCGCATCTTATCGCTTGGGCGTGGGGTATCAACGGTTTTGCGTCTGTGGTAAGCGCGATTCTGGCGACCTGCCTTGCGATCGCGTTCGGCTTTAACCTCGTGATTCTTCTGGCTGTCGGGATCTACCTCATCGGTGGGTGTGTCCATTTGCGGATGGATTGGGACGCAGATCCCGCTGATTTTCGCAAATAAAAACAGAGGCTTACATTAAGAAATCGTGCAACAGCGCGTAGGTTGGGTTGGAACGGAAACCCGTCAAGAGTTACACACAGAAGTGAGACTTTTGAGGGTGGTTCATGTCAAAAGAAAGTGCAAAGCACGAATAGAAACCGAGTTCTTTCGGAAAAACTCGGTTTCTTTGCACTAAATCTTAACATGAGCGTTGAGGGTTTACGCCGATTAAAATTGCCTAAATACGAGTGAAACCCAACATTTCATCTGCGTAAGTCCGAATCAATAAGGAGGCTATCATGAAACAGGGTTGGGGGATTCTCGCCACATTTTTCTTGTTAATCGCTGTCCCACCACACAGCGTTGGTGATTTCGAGAGCGACCGTAATTGGATGGTCAAACGCCAGATCGACGTAGACGGGATCACCGATGGTCGAATCGGTGTCAAGAATAAGTCCGTTCTGGAAGCGATGCGGCGTGTACTCCGTCATGAATTTGTCCCTGACCGTCTGAAATCCCAGGCGTATATTGATATGCCGTTGCCGATTGGGTATGATCAGACAATTTCGCAGCCGTATATCGTTGCGTATATGACAGAATTGCTTGACCCTAAAAAAGAGCACAAAGTTCTCGAAGTCGGCACCGGTTCGGGGTATCAAGCGGCGGTGTTAGCGGAGTTGGTCAATCACGTTTATACAATCGAAATTATCAAGGAGCTGGGCGAAAGCGCAGAAAAGCGACTGAAGCGGCTTGACTACAAAAACGTGACGGTGAAAATTGGAGACGGTTACTACGGCTGGAAGGAACATGCGCCTTACGACGCGATTATTGTCACCGCTGCACCGGATCATATTCCACCGATGTTAATACATCAACTCAAGCCGGGTGGAAAATTGTGTATTCCAGTGGGTGGGCGTTTCCAAGTGCAGAATCTGACACTTGTACAAAAAACAGAATCAGGATCAGTAATGACAAGACAGGTGATGCCTGTTAGTTTTGTCCCGTTAACTGGGAAGCATTAATCTATTTTGAGTGATCTAGCCCGATGCGCTGGTCCTTTTGCAGATGTTTAGGAGAATACTGTGAGCACTGAAAACAGAAACGGTTTACCAACATGGGACTTGTCGGATCTTTACGATGACATTGACGATTCGCGGTTAGATTCCGATCTCAATTCGATGGCAGATCAGGCGGCAAAGTTTGAGGAGAAGTACAAAGGACGCATCGCCTCGGCAGACCTGACCGCGGATCTGTTATGTAGCGCGCTCAACGATTATGAAGCCTTGATGACGGCGCAGTATAAGCCGGGGTCTTACGCCAATCTGCTGTTTTCGACGGATACTGCGGACGCTCGACGGGGCGCATTGTTACAGAGGACACGTGAGGTTGGTTCAGCGGCGGCGACCCATCTGATTTTCTTGGACCTTGAAATCGGCAAGATCCCACAAGAGACTTTTGATCGCATTATCGATGATCCGCAACTCGCACCCTACCGGCACTATCTCGAACATGAACGCGCACTGGCAGCGTACCATCTGAGCGAAGCGGAAGAGAAGGTTTTGGAGGAGACAGCAAATACGAGAGGACGCGCCTTTGGACGGCTGTTTACTGAAATAACGTCACGGCAGACTTTCCGCATGGGCGACGAAGAATTGACACAGAGCGAGTTGTTGGTGAATTTTTACAACCCGGATCGCGAAACGCGTAAAGCCGCCGCCGCTGCCTTGACAGATACACTCAAGGGGGACGCTCATGTGTTGACTTTCATCTTCAATACACTCCTCCACGAAAAGCAAATTCTGGATGGTCTGCGCGGGCATTCGTCGCCCGAAGCGTCACGGCATCTTAACAACGAGGTGGACGAGGCGGTGGTCAACACCGTATCCGATGTGTGTGTAGCCAACTACGATATCGCCGCCGATTACTATCACCTCAAGCGGCAGTTGTTGGGGTTGGATGAGTTGACGCACTACGACCGGTATGCTCCCCTGCTTGGCGATCGCGGTAACATCCCGTTCGATGAGGCACAAGGCATGGTGATGGACGCCTTCGGTCGGTTTTCACCGCAGTTGGCAGAAATAACGGAGCCGTTTTTTAGCAAACGCTGGATTGACGCTGAACTTCGCGCGGGCAAACGCGGCGGCGCATATTGTGCAGGGGTCACGCCTGATTTGCACCCCTACGTCTTTATGAACTACACCGGCAAGCCGCGTGACGTGATGACGCTGGCGCATGAGTTAGGACACGGAATCCACGATGTACTCGCTAGCAAGCAGAGCTTGCTCAACTATCACCCTGTCTTGCCACTGGCGGAGACCGCGAGTACTTTCGGAGAGATGTTGGTGTTCGACCAGTTGCAGTCTACGCTAGAATCAACGGAGGAGCGTTTGGCACTGCTGTGTGGTAAAATAGAAGACATCTTTGCTACCGTGTTTCGTCAGATCGCGATGTATCGCTTTGAGCAGGAGGCACACCGTCTGCGGCGCGAAAAGGGGGAACAGACAACAGAAGCGTACTGTGAAGTCTGGCAGCGGGTGATGCAGGAGATGTTTGGAGATTCGCTGACGTTGGGTGAAGACCATCAGTGGTGGTGGCTTTATATTCCCCACGTTTTCCAACTGTCGTTTTACGTCTATGCCTATTCCTTTGGCGAGTTGTTGGTGCTATCGCTCTATGCCCAGTATCAACGCGATGGGGAGGCGTTCGTGCCTCGCTATTTCGATCTCTTGAGCGCCGGATGCTCTGCCACGCCGAGCCAATTGGTTGCTGACATGGGGATTGACATCGCTTCACCCGACTTTTGGCAGGGCGGCTGCGATTTAATCCGTGAAAAGGTGGAACAGGCAAAGGCGTTAGCGGAAACAATGAAGTAACACTTACAACCCAATCTGTTCGGAGGAAAGACAATGCCAATTTATGAGTATCAATGCAAGACATGCGAATCCAAATTTGAGGTACTGCAATCCATCAATGCGGATAACAGTGAACTTGTATGTCCCGATTGTGGTGCGGAAAAGCCGATGAAGGTCTTTTCCAGCTTTGCATCACTTGGAAATGGGAAAGGCGTAGCCTGTGACACAGGCTCGACATGAGCGATTCCCGGATTGGACAGTTAGTCCTAGTCAGAAGTTCATTATGAGTTCATTGGTTCATTTAGCCCTGACAGATGTAAAGCCTAGAGGTTACGGCATACGTAGGGGAATTGCACCTGTGAATTTAGAAGAGCGTGGATAGGACAGTAATCAAGTAGTCGTTGTCCCATGCGGCTTTCAATCGCTTGTTGGCAACCCCCAGTTTGGCAGATTTTTCGCCTTTGAGCAGGTTCAGTGCAATGCGTCGGAGTATAGCGAAGTTTTCACTGCCATTGTTTTTACGGATACGACACGCATCTTCATTAAAACCAACGTCTAACACCCAGTGACAACAGTTTTCAATAGACCAATGGGCACGAGTTGCCTCAAGGAATTGAACGGCATTGGCATTCAGTGAGGAAATATAGTAACGCGATTTAACGGTATGTTCTGTGTTGGACTCTCTGTGTGCGGTGACTTTGACCACAGAGTTAAGATTGACGAAGTTCTCACTTCCTCTCAAAGGTGCAATCAACGCAGAGTCGGAGATAACAGTAGCGGTTCGGGTCTCGATTCGACCATGGTCGGCATCCACCGTCTGAGCGGTGTCGGTCTTCACATCAGTTAACCGATTGTCCAAAGTACCATCAAACAACAGTTTGACATCTTCATGGAGTTGTCCTTGGTTGGCTTTGAGTGCTAGCAGGTACGCTGCATCGCAATCGACAATCTTTTGAGCGACTTGAGTTTGACACCCCATCGCATCGGTAGTCACAATACAACCCGAAATGTCCAATACCTCAAGTAATTGCGGAATCGCTGGAATCTCATTAGAATGGTCAGCAACTTTCAGTTGACCCAATGCCACCGATTGAGCAGATGCCCATGCACTGACAAGGTGAATCTGAGGTTGATGAGTAGAAGTATCATAAGACCCACGCAGTTGTTTACCATCAACGGCAACCACTTGACCATCAGTCACTTGGATAACATGCTTTACCCAGTTAAGGAAACAGCGTTCAAATTGAGCAGAGTCAATTAAGCCAAATACACGGTTAAACGTGTCGTGTGATGGGATGCCATGGGGTAATTGTAAGAAGCGACAGAGCCAATTATACTTGGAATGTCCAAACGATTCAACAGCGACCCAACTATCGGCACCACAGATGACAGCACAGATAGCAATCACAAGCATATCCTTCAATTTATGATGGGTGCGACTATCATCTCGTCGGGGATCTGTTAATTCGGAAAAATGCGCTTGGAGGGAGGGGATTGGGGTATCAGTCATTTAAGCAACTCCTTATCTGTAGGGATAGCTTATACATTACCTCTATTTACTCCAGTGTCAAGCGTTATATTCACGTGCAATTCCCCTAACGGCATACGGAGTATGCCTACTACTTTATGTCAACTTGTGTTATAATAGTTGGAATTGGCTCACTTATTCTATCCCCTTATTTGCTCGAACCACGGGGATTGCACAGCGGATCCTGATCTGGACAAGGAGGACCTCCCGTGAACAATAAACCTGTTGGACTGAATCTAATTGGCGGTGTCGCTGGTTTTCTGAGCGGCGTATTGATGCTCGTAGCAAGTTATATAGTCGTGATGCGTCTTCAAGATGCTGCGCTGGGGACACCGGTGTTGAAGTTAGTGGGAGTGACGCACGGATTAAGCGTAGTCAGTCTCATCCTAATTGTGCCGACGGTCATCGCGTTGTTTGTGGCACTCAACGCCACCACGACGACACGCAGTTACCTCGGACTGGGGTTCGCGACGATGTGGTTGGTCCTAGAGATGGTTGGACATCTCTCTCAAACCGCTCCGCTTCGCACCTTGGGTGAGCTGCACGCAGATCATCCGACCCATGCCATGGCGATTTACCAAGTATCAGAAGAGTTCGCGGAAGCACTGTTGATGACTGGAACCTTCTTTGCTGCGCTCACCGCTTTATGCTACGGTCTCTCACTCATTGGGGGCTGGAACCGGTTGGCAGGATATATCTTTCTGGTCGCTGTCCTTGCGTTCCCAATCGGGAGATGGGTCCCCCAACTCGGCATTCACCTCCATGTTGTTCTGCGTGCACTCGCTTTCTTGATTGTGAGCGGTGCGTTAATCAAGGCTGCAGCGGCAGATGAGGATTGAGTATGGGAAACTTAAAAGTTGGTGCTGCAAAGATCGACATCACGCCGCCGCTCGGCTGCAACATGGCAGGATATTCGGGACGAGACAGTGGCAGCGAAACAATCGCCGATTTACTTTACGTGAAAGCCATCGTATTTGACGATGGGGAGACACAAGCTGCAATCATCACCAACGATTTGATCGGTGTAGAATCAACATTTGTCGATCATGTTCGTCAAACAATTGAGGAGACGACAGGGATTCCGGCGGGCAACGTGATGATCAGTTGCTCCCACACGCATTTCGGTCCTGAAGTCCGTGCATCACGCGCCACAGTCCCTGATAATCCCAAGAATCGCATTTACGCTGACATGCTTGCACAGCAGCTTACGACGGTAACGGAACTCGCTCAACAGCGGCTTCAGTCGGCACGGGTTGGGGCCGGACAGGGCATTGCGGATCAGGTCAGCTATAATCGGCACACAATTCGACCAGACGGCAGCGCACAAACCAGCTATCGTCTACCCGATCCCGATTCCGATTTAACGTTCGGTCCCTATGATTCGACGGTGAGAATCCTCCGTGTTGATAGCGTAACGGGGGAACTAGCAGCTTCGCTGATCCATTTCGCTTGCCATCCTGTCACCACAACAGATAGGATGTACACAATTAGCGCGGACTATCCGGGGTATGCAATGGAGGTCGTCGAAACAGGGGAAGGTGGAATATGTTTGTTTGGATTGGGCTGTGCAGGCAATATTGTTCCTATCCAGCGTGAAGGCGAGTATCCGCGTATGATTGGCAAAACCATCGGGGGTGAGGCGATAAAGGTCCTACAATGGATCGAAACCTCGGATGAGGTGAAGATACGGGTGGTGCACCAAAAATACTCCCTAGAATTGAAAGAATCAATTGATGGAAAAACAACCGAGGAGATTGACCTTCAATGTATCGCGGTTGGATCCATCTATTTCATCGGACTACCGGGCGAGATTTTCGTCGAGATCGGCTTTGACATTGTGAACAGGGTGCAACGAGAAAACCTGTTCGTGATGAGCATGACCAACGGAAGTATCGGCTATATTCCGGTCGAGATTGCCTACAAACAGGGTGGGTACGAATCAAATTCTTCCCGTTTTCGTCCCGGATGCGGGGAACAGGTCGCTGATGCAGCAGTGGAATTGTTAAATCAAATAGGGTGAGTCTAATGTAAAATCTTTTTGAATTAAGAACTAGTATTGTTTTTCAAGACTCTCAGTCATAAGTTTTACGAATCGGTCGTATAGTTGTTGACGTTATTTTATTTACACTCAATATTCTATTCGTTCAAAGGAGGGTCTCATGTACGCTCGTAAACAGTTGTTAATATGGACTGCCGTGATTTTTGTGTTAAACATAGTATTATTGGCTAAGTTGCGCGATGATTCCGCGACCGCAAGAACGCAGTTAGAAGAACTCACACCAACAGAACTCACACAAATAGACCTCACAAATTTATTGGAATCAAATACCGTTACTTATAGTGAACAAGGAACTGAAGCAATATCATACGAAAGCCAAGTCAGCGAAGCGAAAGCCAAGGAATCCAACGAACCATCGCAACTCGCCTCGCATCCTGAGAATACCTCCGCCGGTTCAGTGGAAGTCTACTATGTCCATAAAGGAGATACGCTCTGGAAAATTTCTAGAAGACATAATCTTGATCTGCGCACTTTGTTAGCGTATAATAAACTGAAAGACCCAAATCTGATTCGTCCCGGACAAAGAATTGAAATCCCCCGCCGACATATAAATATGCAAGTAAGCCCATGAGTCATAAGCATGAAAACGTGTAACCGCAGGTGGATTTCTACAGTTGAAACGTAAAAAATTATATATCATGAAAACTAGATTTCTTACAGCCGGTTATTGTTGCTGTTTTATCAACCTTTTATTAATTGCAATCGTGTGCGGTTTGGCTTCAGACGGTCAGGCACAGAACTATTATCCAGACGACTTCGGGAATAGTTGGACTTTACGCAGCGAAGATGGGATCGAGGAGAGAGTTGTCACAATTGAGGGGCCCGAAACCATCGGCACTGAATCGCTGAAGGTCATTTCGGATGGGACATATCCCGTTTCAGATCCGGCAAATAACAATCCCAATAAGTTTTTTATCAAAACCACACCGAACGGGGTGCTAATATTTCGTGCCATCGCAACAGTCGCAGTGTTTGGTGAAATCACAATCGACTATTCCCCGCCCGAAACCTTCCTGCCTAACCTAGTTGAATTGGGTTCAGAGTGGGAGGTGTCCGGTGAAGCCACTGCCTCGCTTCTTGGACTCCAAATAAAAATAGAGACGACTAACACCGCCACGGTTATCGCTATCGAAGATGTCACCGTGCCGGCGGGAACATTCCAAGACTGCTTGAAAATTGAGCAGACACTTCAAACTCAATTATCACCAGCCCTCGCTACACTTCCTACAACAAGCAGCATTATGTGGCTCGCTCCGGATATCGGTTTAGTGAAATCAACCAATAGCGACGGTATTGCTTTTGATCTCATCGACCACAACATCACCATTGATGACATTGTAGTCGCCGTGGAACCAAAAGGGAAACTGGCGACAACATGGGGCGCGTTGAAAAAGCAGTAATCTGCATCCTCAAAATGCCAACACGCCCTAGTGACCACTCTGTTCCGCCATTTTGTTGACAGCATAACGGCAATGCTGTCCTTCTATATCTACCTTTTTCGCACGCCAATCAAACCTCCCCTTCCGCTAAGTTGTTTGCTACTATTGCTTGATTTAACGTGAAGCAATCAGAGTATCTCTCTGCTCTCGGCGTCTCGGCGGTTAATTTTAGCCTGTAACCGCTCCTCCAAAAAATCAAAGCACCCAACTCAGGTTAAAACTAGAGTGCAAAGATAGAAAAGAATGTGGTAAACTTATCAATATCGCTCTTTTTGCTCTCAATTTTTGACGGATAGGCACAAGAATTGCTTCTACGCTTCTCTGGAAGAACTGGCAACTTTTATACGACTCACAATCAATTGGAGAAACGACATGGTAGGAAAAACTTGGATAAGAACACTATGGCTCGTTTTTGTCGGTATAACCCTTTCCACTTCCGTTTTTGGAGAGGGAGAATTACCGCGTCTGGAGCAAACCGATTTTGATGCCCACGGGCTGAACGAAACGCTGCTCCATATCAGCGTCCTGGGGCGCTATAGTTTACAAGCCCAAAGCGATCAAGGTACGAAAATTGAAATTGTAGACCGGATGGCGGGACCTTTCGCTGCAGCGGGGAGTGCTGGTCAACAGGACGGGCGGCTTGATCTGCTGCTGGATAAGGGAACTTATAAAATCCGCTTGCGATCTCATGAAGAGGGCGTAGGCACCCTGAAGCTGGCTGTGCATCCGTTTGTGGAGATCGGTTCGTCCGACAAACTCCTCTCGCTTGACGCTTATCAAATCGAAAGCAGTTCACTGGAAGATTTGCAACAGCGGTCCTTCTGGCTGCATCTTAAAAAACGGCGGATCCTGCGACTTGAAGCAATCGGACGAAACCTCAAAGAGTGCCGTTTGTGGCGTGATGGGGTCTGGCTTGAGGATATAAAGCCTAGGTTCTCAACCTATGAGCCGGTCAACGGTCAACCGATGGGTTATGCGGAATTTTATCACGATCTCAATCCGGGGGTATACCGGCTGACATTTTATGGCGGTGCAGCGTTGGCGTGGGCTAACGATTCAGGAATACATCCTTTCTCCCTGCGTATGGGATACTCCCGATTGGGATCAAGTGGGGTGCAAATTATCACGCTCTCTCCCTTTGGTCGGGATGCCTATGTGGCACCAGCGAAAACTGACTTCTTCCAGATTTCACGAGCGGATAAAAAAGTGACAAGGTTATCGGTGAGACGGTGGGACGATAAGGCGAGCCGGCATGGGGGCGTCGAGCGAACGTCCATCACAAAGGAATCCCGCAATCCTTCGGCGGTTGTGCAGACAAGGGAGACGAGGCGGGACAAATGGGTCACCGTCCAGGGAAACCCCGGCGACCAAGTCGTTCTAACCTATTTCACTAAAAAGCGCGAGACCTTTTCATTTTCTCAAAAAAGCGGGGACTATTGGATTTCCTCCCTACATTCAGCAGAGGGCCGCGACGCTATCGACGTTACGGGAATTCTGACCCATCCTGCACAGAAAACGCCGGTAGCTTCACAGGTGTTTCCTGTCGGATTGAAAACGCCGTTGGTCACTGGGAAATTCAATCTGTTGGGTGAAACTAGTCTGTTCCTCAAGTTAGAGGAGGCTGGGACCTATGTAATTGAGGAGGATGAAACGTCTGGGGCAAGAGGGCGTTACCGGATAGAACCCTTTATGGTAAATCGCCCCAGAAACTACCAGTCTCCACCATTTCAGTCGCCGGGAAAAACCTTAGAACTGACCCAAGGCTTCTATAAACTCACAATCCAACCTGATGAGTCGAAAGGAATTCTCTCATTCGTTCTACACCAAAAGGATAGGAGTGCAGATGACTTGCAGACTGCCTCTTCCTTCCGAAAACAGAGTCTATTGTTGCCTAAAGTCACCTTGCCTCAACGTCGCGGACAACACACACTCCGACTGAATCATCGGCACAATGTCACCACAGGGATAATTATCCGCTCGTTGCCGATGGATTTAAGTGAACCTCTGCCCGTGATCCTTAACCAAGGACAATCGGTTCCAGTTTTTATTAGCGTAAGGCAGCGATCCACCCTTGTCATTGCAAGGAACAAAGAAACGCCTTTTCTTTTGAGCGCGGAAGAACGCAGATTGACCGCCGACTCAATCCTGTCATCCGGCTCACATAAGCTGAACCTCAAAAACACCGGGACAGAAACAACACTCTTTACTCTAAAAACGATTCCCGCCGAACCGCCTTCGGAATTAACGTTGAGTGATCTAAAGGACCAGTTAGAACAACCCGAACCATTTCCTCAGCTCACCGAACAGAAACCACTGTATGTCGATTTTGAGCGCGATCAGAAACAGCATTTCACCCTTATAGTGGAGGAACCGAGTCTTTATCGTTTGGAGACAAGCGGGCGTTTAGCAACCCAGTTGACTGTGCGGACTGCACTTATCACCCAGCTATTCAGTGAGAAACAGAAGGGTATCGGACGCAACGCCTTGGTACACCAGTATCTCAGACCGGGCGTGTATCAGATCACCGTACAAACGCAGGGGCAGTCTCATGGACGGGCGGGAATTCATCTACGTCGGACACCCCTCAACCGACAAGGGGAACTTACCGTCGGAGCGATCAAAAAAGCGCACCTACAACCGGATGTCGCCCTCCAATATACACTGACAATTGACGAACCGGGGCAATACCACCTAGAAACCCTTGGTCTTGGCAAGGATTTCACCTATCGCTTAGAGGATGAAGAGGAGTGGCCCTTGGCTGTACCCGGACGCGAAAGAGTGGTGCTCGCCCGTTTCGAGCCGGGAGCTTACTACTACTACTCCATGCCGTCGCCGGTCGAATCGACACGAATTACCGCTTTGAAACGCATAGCGGAGAAACAGGAACGCCTCGGAAAGGGACCCCATCCCATTCCCTTCAACGAAACGGTTAAAATGATGTGGCGGGAAGAGGGTGGTAGACCGCCGGACATCTTCACAAAGGAGATCACGGCGCCCGTTGATGTGACAATCGACCTAAGTGGTGGAATGGAGGGAGTGATCCGCCTCCGTGGAGAGGAAGATGACGGACGGGTAATAACAGGGAACAGCGCATGGCAGGATACGCTCCAACCGGGTCAGTATGAAATTGCGGTGAAAAGTGCTAAGGAAAATAACCTGCTCCCCTACACCCTACGGATAGGAACGTCCCAGCTTATCCCCGGCTTGCGACAGCCCGTTGATCTGCCAGTCGACCTAACCGTTCGTCTCGGAGAACCCGGAATCGTTGACCTCTTCAGCTTTGGTCCAACCGATGTGAAGGCTAGCCTATGGGATGAAACCGGGACGCAACTTTTGGCACAGAATGACGATATGCCGAACGATTGGAATTTCCGTATTTCCCAGCGATTGGATGCCGGGCGTTATCTCCTGAAATTGGTTCCTGTTGGACGCCCCTACGGCACCGTCCAAATCGCTATGGAGTTCCGTGAGCAGCACGCTCTCCCCGAACGCGGTTCCCCACCATTTACAGTGGACGCAGATCTTGAGGAAAAAGTGTTAGCTGTTCCCTTCAAGGTTGATAACACGAGTTCCCTCGTAGGCGTTACTGTAAACGCCTCCCAACTCCCAACAGAAAATGGGGTGGGCGAATTGGGTGTTGCTTTGCTGAAGGGCACACACACACTGTACGAAGGGGCAGTCAATGACACCGAAGCCTCGACGTTCTACATTCCTTTACAAGCGGAAACCCCCTATCAGATTTTGATATGGGGATTGGGGGATTTCACGGGAGAAGTGACCTTAGATGTCGCCCCTCTTGAGGTTAAGCCGGTTTCCGTTCTGCCGGAACAAACTGAACTCCTTTGGCCCCCATACGCCGAACCGATCGCGTTAGAATTAACCGATGCTGATCAGAGCAGCTATTGGGCACACGAGAGCACCGGTGCGTCGCTGCAGTTCTCGTCTACGCTAGAGCAACCCTTTGAAACTGTGACGGATGCACCACTGGTGACGAATGCTGGGCGAGGCTGGCTAATTTTGAGCCCGTATGAGAAGACCCAGCATCTCACCCTTGAACCCTTTGCGTTGGTTCCGATTCATCGGAATCCCCGCTACGCGGGACAAGAAACGGTTAAAACAGTTGAATTAGGACAACTGCCCTTCGCCTTCAATCTGGAAAACGAGAATGATGGACCTTTGTTGCTAGAAGTGAATTCCATCGGGGGGCAGATTGGTGCAATGACTTACACTTCCGAAAGTCAGTTTGGATCGAAATTTCACTGGGGTGGAATGGGGACAGCACCATCGAAAACAGTCACGGCGGTGCCAAGTAAAGGGAAATACCGCGCCAAAATCTGGCAGACGCGCGAAACTGTTGAAACAGAGAAAGTCCACCTCAACACACGCACTTTTCGACAGGAAGAACGGGTCAAGTTTGGTAAAACTCTTTCGTATGAGGGATCGATCAAGCCCGACAGCGCCAAGACCTTTGCACTAGATAAGTCCCGTCAGACCTATGAGCTATTGCTTACCGCGGGTTTGGTTGCGTTTGTTTGGGATGGGAAACAGACGCAGGCACTCGTCGCCGCACACAGCAATACTCAGGAGTTAATTACCGTTACCGGCGGAGAACTATTCATCGCCAACCGGGGGAACGAAGCAGGGTTATTCCGCATTGAAAGGAAGAGGGAGATTGCGGAAACCGCGCAGGAATTTGACCCCAAAAAGGGTTTTGAAGGTGTGTTCACCGAAACAGGCACCGTATCGTTGTTGACCGAGGAGGTCAAGGACCGGAAAGCACTTTTTGTAGCAGGGGATGCGGTGAAGAGCCACCTCCTAGGGAACGATGGGATTATCCGTGAAGGTGAGCGTTTTCAAGCACAAGGGATACTTGAACTCTCATACGAGCCCGGCTACGTCAAGGTCTGGGAAGCTAACCCGCAGGAGAAAGATTTGGCTTTTATGGGCAAGAAACCCCGCAGAGTGAAAGGTCTCTCCAATGGGTTGGCGAAATTAGAAAACAAATCACAACGCTGGATGTTCGATTTGAAGCACCCCGCCTACATCATTGCTGATGCAGACGGACCGGGCGTAACGGCACTGCTAGCGGATCAAAAGGTAATAGCTACGAGTGTCGGCAGCGACAGCAAAGGGCGGCAGCTTCGTTACTTCCTACCGCCGGGGGATTATCAACTCTGGACACGACCATTGGAAGGAACGACGCAGGCGGGGAATATCCGCTTGTTGAAGGTTTTTCCAAAACCACTTGATACCGCATCTGACAGTCCCCGGTTAATTCGCCCCGGTGAAATCCAAGTTTTCAAATTTAATGTAACGGTAAAAGGAAAGGTCGGGGTTGGCATCCGCACGGAGAGCGATCAGCTAGACGCTAAACTTTTCGACAGCCAATTTAAGCGATTGGCATCTAGTCCTGTAATGATTCAGGAACTGGAACTTGGGGCATATCTGCTGACGGTTGAAACAATCCCACAGGCATCGGGGCCGATTCAGTATACCCCCGTGGTTCTTGGCAATACCGGGGGTAGACTGGATATACCGGAGGAGGTTATCGGTAACTATGTGACCCAAACCACCGAAGGTGAATAAGAAAAAAGCGACTTATCTAAAAAGAAATAGGAGTTACGCACTTGAGTTTGTAGTAGCGCAATTCATTACGCGTCCAGACGGGCGATAAATCGCCCTACTACAAACGTAAGACCTTACTGTAGTTGCCCGATTCATCGGACGTTGGAAGGGTGTCTTGTTGCTTTGAATCCCGATTTATCGGGGCAGCGTTGAATCGCCGAAGGACAAGGTTTCGATCGTGCAACTGCACAAGCCCTAAAGAAAATGTACAATGCGAAGAGAAACCGAGTTTTTGTCAAAAACTCGGTTTCTGTTGCATAATTTCTTAGCATGATTCTTTACGTTTCACGTTGCACTCATCATTCAATATCATGCCAACGATTATGATTGTCGCCGGTGAACCGTCCGGCGACCTCCAAGCCTCCCGTGTGGCTGCCGCGCTGAAGGAACTCGCTCCCGATTTAGCACTATTTGGCATGGGAGGCGATCTGATGGAGGAAGCGGGGGTTGAACTTATCTATCATATCCGCGATTCTGCCGTGATGGGTATCGGCGAAGTGTTTACCGCTATCCCTGCTTTCTTGAGGAAGCGTAAACATCTTAAACATCTGATTTGTGCGAAACGTCCCGATGCCCTCGTATTGGTCGATTTTGGCGATTTTAATATGCCTCTCGCGCGTTTCACCCACCGTCTGGGGATTCCAGTTATCTACTACATTCCTCCCAAGGCGTGGGCATGGCGACCAAGCCGCGCAAAAAAGATTGCTAAAACGACCAACCACGTCGCATCAATCTTTCCATTTGCGGCAGAATTTTATCGGAAGGCTGGCGCAAACGTGGAGTTTGTCGGGCATCCGTTGCTAGACTTTGCCCGAATCGATCTGAGTTGTGCGGAAGCCCGTCGGGTGATCGGTTTGAACGAAGATCAACCCGTGGTTGGGTTGATGCCCGGCAGCCGTCGCCGAGAAGTCGAGCGGCTCCTACCGGTGATGTTGGAGGTCACAGGTCAGATACATCAGACTGTGCCGAATTGCCAATTTGTCCTTCCAATCGCGCCCGGTATTGATTCAGCGACGTTGCCAGAGATGCCGCTGGTCAAAGTTATGGAGGGAAGCGTATATGAAGCGATGCGCGCGTCAGATTTGATGCTCATTGCATCGGGGACAGCAACCCTTGAAGCCGCGTGCTTAGGCACACCGATGATTGTGGTTTACAAGATGTCGAGGTTATCGTGGCACATCCTCCGAAGACTCGTTAAACTGGAACTCAGTGGATTGCCCAATGTCATCGCAGGAAGTGAAATCGTTCCGGAACTTCTGCAAAATCAGGTCACAGCGGAACGGCTCGCACCCATCGCCCTTGAACTGTTGCAGAACTCAAAAAAGCGAGAAGCACAGCAAGCGCGCCTTCGTTGGGTGTATGGACAACTGGGGGAACCCGGTGCAGCGAAGCGAACCGCTCAATTGATACTGGACCACATCAAACAAGGATAGGCCTTACGCAGCCAACTGTAGGCGGGGCCTCCCCGATAAATCGGGATTCTGAGCAACTTGCCCCGCGCTGAAATGCGTAAGTTCCGAAGGAGAATTAAATGATTGACGAAAGTTGGTACAAACGCCCGCCCGGCGTTTCAGATCGAACATCTGCGGGGGGCGTTGTTGCACGGATAGCAGATGGACAAATCTATGTGGCACTTGTCGGGGAACTCGGACTTACAGAGCGCGTTTTGCCCAAGGGCGGCGTGGAAGCCGGCGAAAGTTTAGAAGACGCTGCCCGCAGGGAAATCGAAGAGGAGGCAGGCTTATCCTCGTTAGAACTGATTGAAAAATTGGGGATTCGAGCGCGTCTCTCGTATGATAGAGTTTGTTGGATTACAACGCACTATTTCCTCTTTGTTACAGAACAGGTAGAAGGTATTCCAACCGATATCGAACACCACTACGAACTCGCGTGGTATCCAATCGGAGACCTCCCTGCGATATTTTGGCCAGAACAACGGGAACTGATAGAAACGAATCGTGATAAGATTGTCGAACTTATCAAGCAGAATTGATCATGAAGGATTATCTGTACGCTATCATTACGGGCAGAACGACGGGAATTATTCCATCTCTCCTGATCGGCTTGCTGACTCCACTGAGCTATATCTACGTCGTACTCATCAAGATACGTGGTTGGCTCTACGATTGCGGGATTCTCAAACAGAAGCAACTCCCCTGTGGGGTGATTAGCGTTGGGAATATCGTTGCCGGCGGCACGGGTAAAACGCCGGTAGTTATCTGGATAGCAAAATATCTGCAAAACGAAGGATTCCAAGTGGGAGTGCTTCTGCGTGGTTATGGTCGAGAAGATCGTCATTCGATCTTGGTCGTATCCGATGGAAAACAGATTTTAATACCCCCGACAGAAAGCGGTGATGAGGCTAGCATGACAGCCCGCAAGCTACCGGACATCCCTGTCGTGGTCGGAAGAGATCGCTACAGTGCAGGTCTTGAAGTGATTCAGCTTTGGGGGCACACGGAAGGCGTACTTATCTTAGACGATGGCTTTCAGCGGCGACAATTGGAGCGGGATCTGGATATCCTTGCGATCGACAGCACCCAACCCTTTGGCACAGGAAAACTACTCCCAGCGGGAACGCTGCGCGAACCGAAAACCGCTTTGAAACGGACAGATGTCCTTCTGTTGACGCGGACAGACCTTGCAGTAGAATCCATCAACTTCAAACAATTTGGCCAACGGAAACAGGTTTTCCAGACCTGCCATCAACCAACAAAGTTATATCAACTGAGTACCGGCGAAGAATGTGCACTGAATCTGTTAGAAGGGCAGCGCATCCTTGCGGTATGTGGAATCGGTAACCCCGAAGCCTTTGCCGGGACGCTTCGGCAGCTTGAACCGAAGGCTGTGGAACTTCTAGCGTTCCCCGATCATCACCGCTACTCGTTGGCAGATCTCAACGACATCAGCGCAAAAGCGCGTGATATTGGGGTAAATATAGTTGTAACAACCGAGAAAGACTCCCAGAAACTAGAAGTCTTTGCAACAACAGCAGAATTTTCGCTCCCAGAATCCGTGCAGTTTTTTGTGTTAGAAATCGAACTCGAAATTACGACGAATCCAGAAGCCTTAAAAAAACAGTTACGGCAGGTTGCTGCTGAACCGAAATCAGGATTACGGTAGATTTTAGAATTATATAGACACTCCCAATGTACAGCCAACCCCCTAAATCCCCCTTATCAGGGGGACTTTGGAAACTTCGCGCAGGTTGGAGTTATTGGTAAATGTCTACTTATTTCTCTAATTCACTATAAATGAATAGAGGGATTACGGCAGGCCATGTCCTTGCACTTCACTTACCTTGCAAACGTTGAAAGTCCTTTACACTGATAATCATCTTCTTGTTGTTCGTAAACCGGCGGGCATGTTGGTACAAGGCGATCGCACCGGCGATACGTCACTGTTGGATTATGCTCGGGAATATATAAAAGATAAGTTCAACAAACCCGGCAATGTTTATATAGGTCTTGTTCACCGTCTCGACCGACCGACATCGGGTGTCGTTGTGTTCGCGCTGACCTCCAAAGCGGCGAAGCGGTTGTCCGAGCAGTTTCGGGTGGGAGATGTCCGAAAAATTTACTGGGCACTTGTCGAAGGCAAGACGCCAACTAACGGGACATTGGTGGATCGAATTCATCGCCACGGTCCCACAAGCCATCTGGTCAAAGGTGATAGCGGTCAACGTGCAGAGTTATCCTTTCGTCGGCTTCGATATCGCAAAGATGTCTCTTGGGTAGAGATTGAACTTGCTACTGGTAGACACCATCAGATTCGTGTGCAATTTTCACATCGTGGTCATCCAGTGATTGGCGATTTTCGGTACGGCTCTAAAATAAAATTTGGACGGAAAGCGTTGGCTTTACACGCCCGGTCACTTACTATCAGTCACCCAACACGAAAAGAAGAGATGACCTTTTTAGCGGAGCTAGCGCCTTTCTGGCCCAGACAGTTTAGGACTTTGTGATCCTTATGTTCCAAATTAGTAATCCCTTCTTTTTTTTACTCCTCGGTATCATTCCAATCTTGCTGATTATTAATCGTTACACACGCGTTGAGGCAGCGCGGTGGCGGAAGATTGGGACCCTCCTGCTGCGTCTTGGTGCGGTGCTCTGCCTCATCTTGGCATTAGTCGGTTTGCAGCAGAAAGACCAAGAAGATATCCTCTCCGTCGTGTTCCTCCTTGATGTGTCTGACAGCGTCCCAACGGTACAGCAAAAGGCAGGGATTGAGCAGATTAACACAGCCCTCGACGCGCTCAAACCCACCGATCTATTCAGTGTTATTCTGTTCGCAGGAGGAGCAGCGGTGAGTGTGCCGAATCAGACAAAAGCAGCGCAGCCTCATTTAACGGAAGACATTTTATCTGGTGCAGAAATCGACCGAACGACGACCAATCTCGCAGAAGCGATTCAACTAGGACTGAGTCTATCGTCCGATGGTCAAGCAGGAAAAAAGCGGCTGGTGCTGCTGAGTGATGGCGTTCAAAACGCCGGTGAAGTGGATGCTCTGCTCGACCTCGTCCGGGCAAGTGAAATTGAGATCTTCACGCTTCCACTGTCGTCCGAGCGGGAATACGAAGTTTGGGTGAGAGAGCTGCGAACCCCATCGCAGGCGCGGTCGGATGAAGCCTTTCAGGTCCGTGCCATTGTCGAAACAACAATGGATACAGAGGTTCACGTGAGACTGTACCGCAATGACACTCCCCTGACGGATCCTGAAACGATAGCTTTGAAAAAGGGGAAGCATCCAATTGACTTTCCGCAACGAATTTCTGAGGAAAATGTCTATAAGTATCGAATCGAACTCTCTGTCGATAACGCTACCGGCGATAGTCCTGAAAACAACACAGGGTACGGCGTCACCCGCGTTTATGGAACACCGCATATCCTGTATATTGAGGGAGATGCCGGACGGGCAGAATTATTGAAAGCCGTCCTTGAGGTAAACCATTTGGCGGTTGAAGTTCTCTCTCCCCCTGAATTCCCGACAGATTTTGTCGCACTCCAAAACAGCGATGCCATCATCTTGAGCAACGTATCCGCCGACGAACTTTCTGCCCTTCAGATGGAGTATATCGAAAGCTACGTTCGCGATCTGGGGAAAGGATTGGTCATAATTGGCGGGGACCGGGCTTTCGGCAGGGGTGGCTATCACGACACACCGCTGGAACAGGTGTTGCCCCTTGAGATGACACCTCGTCAAAAAAAAGAATCCCTTGCGTTGATGCTCGTTGTTGATGCCTCGGGAAGTATGGCAAACTATATCGGTCCAGATCAGAAGATTCAGTTAGCGCTTGAAGGGGTGCGTGCCTCTATCCGCGCGCTCGATGATGAAGACCGCGTCGGGGTGATAGCCTTCGCTGCGAAAATCAGGATGGATCACCCACCGACAACCGCACATGAAGAGACACTCCGCGCAGTTGGAAAGTTGCGCCCCGGCAGTGGCACGAAGATGTATCCCGCACTGGAGAAGGCTTACGAGCGTCTCCAAAGAGTTGACGCGAAACAGAAACATATTTTGCTCCTATCAGATGGCAAGTCAGAGGGCGATTTTATCCCGTTGGCGAAACGGATTGCAGCGGACAAGATGACCCTATCGACCCTCGCCATTGGTGATGCAGACCGGGGATTGATGAAAACAATTGCCGAAGCGGGAGGCGGCGGATACCGAGATGTTCGGAACATCAGTGAACTGCCAAAGATCATGGCTGATGAGGTGCGCCAGACACAGCAGTACACGGTGCAAGAGCCGTTTCAACCCATCATTAATGATGGCGATTATCCGATGTTAGTGGGGATTGATCGTGTGCCAAAACTCTACGGTTACATTGCCACCTCAGAAAAGGAATTGGCACAAACCTATATCCACTCTCATGAAGATCACCCAATCCTCGCTGGATGGAATTACGGGCTTGGTCGGTCTATCGCCTTTACCTCTGATGTGAAGCCGGGTTGGGGGGCGGATTGGATTGAGTGGGAGAATTTTGGTAAATTTTGGGGGCAGGTCCTCAACTGGGTGTTACCATCAATGGATGGGGCAGCGGATTTTGATTTGACAGCAACTCACCAGAAGGGTAGGGGCAAGCTAATCATAGATATGGCATCAACCATAGGGACGCACGGAATCACATTTGATGCGCGTATCGCTCCACCCAACACCGAGGGACAGGCAGTTGAGCTGCGTCGCGTTACACCATTACAATATTCGGGGAAATTCCTCGTGCGTGAGCGCGGATCGTATCTCCTTACTGTCCAGAAAAACCGAGATAGGGAGGTCGAAAGCACTGCTTATGAAAGCCTTGTGCTCTCCTACCCCCCAGAGTTTGCCGAATTTGAGACGAATCGTCAGTTGCTCAATGAACTTGCAAGTCGAACCAACGGAATTTTTGAACCGTCACCTAAACAGATCGCTCAACACCGTGGGACAGCGATTGAACATCTGAAACCGCTCTCGTTTACTCTGTTGATAGTAAGCCTGATTCTATTTGTTTTGGAGATGATTCTGCGCCGTTTCAGCATTGCGAGTGGTTATCTTGCAGAACTCAAGGCACAATTGGAATCCCTTCGCCGCCGAGAGGACCGTACCTCCTCACCAACACTTTCGCGCTTGAGACAAAAGAAGGCAACCTTAACAGAGGAAACATCGACAACGTCCAGTGATTTCGCCCCTTCTTCAGTTGCCCAATTTGGGTATCAGGGCGAAAGCGAATCAGATTCGGTGCCGAGGAGAGACGCATCTGTAGCCCCACAATCTACAACGACAGGTAACATGGGAAGACTGTTGCAAGCAAAAAGTCGGGCACATGAAAACGAACCATCAACATAGGTCCGCCTTAAATTTCAGGATTTTGTCTTTGCCCTTAGCTTGCTGCAAGGACGGCAAGTCTAAGGCAATAGCCTTGCAAAGGAGAACGGCATGAAAGCATCTTTTTGTACAAACGCCTTTGGCAACACACAGGGGGATATTGAACAAGCCATCCCGAAGTTGGCACGGATGGGATACGACGGGTTGGAGTTTTGGGAACAGTACCTTTCGGGTGCAGACCTAAAGTGGCTCAAAGGAATAATGGACGCACACCACCTCGAAATTGTCCAGATCTGCCCATATTTTGACTTCACCACAAGTTCGGAGACGTGGGGGCAGAGTATACGGGATGCGGAACGATATATTGAGTATGCGATTCAGTTGGGAGGTCCCTTTATCCGGACGTACACCGGCAATGTCGGCAGCGCCGATGCCACAGTGGAACAGTGGGATGCCTGCGTGAAAGGGTTGCAGCGGATCTGTGAGATGGGTATGCCGCACGGCATCGTGTTTCCGCTCGAAACCCATCAGGTTATCCATTCAGGACCGAACCTGACAGACACCAGTCCAGCCACACTCAAACTGTTAGCCGATGTAGGGATGGAAAATCTGAAGGTGAATATCCAAACCCCGCTATTAGGCGAATCAGTTTTCGAGACAGCGGCGCAGTTGGGTCCCCATGTTGTTCACGTTCATGCACACAATTGGATTGGGAATTGGCCCAATCTGACATTTCTGGATGCCGGAGATGAGGACTTTACGGAGTTCGCACGGATATTGGAGGACAAGGGTTTTGATGGCTATATTTCTATCGAACATGGCAGCCACCACCCACCCTATGAGACAGCAGCCCACGAAATCAAATATCTGAAACAACTGATTGCTGGTGCGCTTTGGGTATGAGGCCTCACATCAAGAACTCAATCGGCTGCTGAACATCGGACGAATTCCTTCGATTGTAGTTGCCCGATTCATCGGGCGTTGGGGACAGGGTCCTTCGGCGATGAATCGCCGAACTACAGGGCTTTAATCGTTTAGCTGCGTAAGTCCTATTCCTGATTATTGTGTGGTAGCTTGGAGAGAGAAAGTAACCAGAATCACCACTACGGGTACAGCACTAGCGGAGATTCGCAGGAAGGAGAAACCGTGATAAGGAAATACCAACCATCAGATCTTGAAACGCTACGGCAAATCACCGCAATCTGTTTCGAGGGAGTTTCAATCGATAAGAATATCGAAGATAGGTTCGGTATTATTAATGAACTCGATTGGAAACAGCGCAAGATGCCGCACATTAACGATGATGTAGAAGCAAATGCAGATGGCGTGTTCGTCGCAGAGATTGACGGAGAAGTGGCGGGTTATATCACCACCTATGTCAATCATCAAACGAAAATCGGCGGCATCCCAAATTTATCTGTGCACCCAAACTTCCAACAGCAAGGGTTGGGAACACAACTGATTGAGACAGCGTTGGTATATCTCAAAGAGGAAGGAATGCTTTGCGCACGGATTGAGACGCTGGATCAGAATCAGATTGGAACGGCATTCTATCCCAAGATGGGCTTTGTTGAAATTGCCCGACAGATTCACTATATACGGCCGCTATGATCCAGTAGGGGCGGGGTTTCCCCGCCCGCCATAAGGGTTGGGTGACCCAACCCCTACAAAAGCTCGGTTGCTATTGCACTAATTCTTAACATGAGCGTTGTGCCATTACCAAAAAAATGAATCGACTTTGTTCGGTGGGCTTGAAAATGTAACCACCGCAGGTTTATTTTTTTAAAGGTCTACTGTTTTGGATGATGCGTGGACTGCCTCAACTCCCCCTGTCTTGATGAGTTGGATTGCGTTCTGTAACTGATTGTCATTAACGGTATCGATCAATTGATCAATACCCACATTTCTGTTGAAGAACGCATTCGCCTCGTTCCTGACAATCTCCATATCAAGTATGATCTTGTGTTCCGTAAGTGTTGTCATTAACTCTGGAAGGTCTGTCTCCAACTGAGAGAAATCCTTGGGAGTTTCTCCCATCTCTTTTTCTGTCCGCTCGATCCATTCCTCAACAAACGTTTTGACATATTTCCTCGCATACAACCGCATCGCCGCCGTCACTTCATCGAGTTTGCTCATCTCGACTTCAACGTTTGGCTCAATCCCGGTTTCGTTAATCGAGACGCCGCTCGGCGTGTAATAAGTTGAGACTGTGAGTGATACTGCGCCTGTTTTGTTTAAGGAATTCAAAGGGAACCGCTGCTGGACAACACCCTTGCCAAACGTTTTCTTGCCGAGAATAGCTCCCCGCTTGGCATCCTTGATGGCTCCCGCTACAATTTCAGACCCGCTCGCACTATACTCATTCACAAGCACAACTAGCTCGACCTCTGCAGGACAAAGTGTTTCAGGTGTTGCCGGATATTCTTGGTTGTATCGATTAAGTCGCCCGTGTGTTGAAACAATAGTACCTCTAGAGATAAAGGCATCTGCCACATCGTAAGCAGCTGTAAGCAATCCTCCCGGATTGTCTCGAAGATCCAAGATTAGTGCCGTCATCGCTCCGTCTTCAGGCGCAAGTAAGGTCTTTAGTGCCTTTTTGAACTCTTCAACAGTTCTGCCGGTGAAGTTCTCAATTTTTATATAACCGACTCTGTCCTCTAGCATTGTCTGCTCAACACTAGAGATTTTAATTTCCTCACGGATTAATGTCACATCAAATGGCTCCGAATACCCTCGTCGCTGCACCGTGACTGTGACCTCTGTGCCAACTATCCCTCTTAAAATGTCAACGACCTCTGCAAGCGTTTGTCCGCCCGCACTGATATGAATTGGCTCCCCATCGACCTTGGTTATGTAATCGCCTGCTTGCAATCCCGCTCGCATCGCTGGCGTCTTAGGCAAGGGACGCGCAATTTTTATAAAACCTTTATCTTCATAAATCCGAATACCGAGACCGCCAAATTTTGCGTGGTAGAGATTTTCCGCTTCGCGTTTCTGATCCACCGGCGGTAGGTAGAAAGTGTAGGGATCGTCTAGAGCGACAAGTGCACCTTTGATCGCGCCTTCATACATCTCCTGCTGATCAATGTCTTCATAATAATGCACCTCCGCCTTTCTAATCGCTTCTATTAGTGCCTTTTGCAGCATGAGACTGTTTCTGCCATCGCGCTGACTTAGCGCAGTTCTCTCTCCCAGCGGAACGAGAAAGAGCGCGATGATAACAGCAACTCCCAAAATTGCGATAGGCAAAGTATGCTTTCTATATTGAACCATGAATCCCCCTCATGTTTGTTGTTCTTTGATGAAGCGCAGCATTCAGTTGAGATTTTACTTTCATAGATCATCTAGTTTGTCAGGACTTACGCCCTTCAATTGCAGTTGCCTGATTTATCGGGCGTTGGCAACGGTGTCCAGCGGCGATGAATCGCCGAACTACAGGGCTTTAACCGTTTGGCTGCTAAGTCCTATTTGTATAATTATAACACGATTCGTAGGATGCTGCAAGAGGTTAAAAACGACTCTTTTAACTTCAACTGAAGTCTAGAAATGTAGGTGAATGAGCGGTTTCACCGTCACGTGAGCGTAGGTTTGCTCCGAGACTGTGTCGGAAAAGAACGGATCGCAAAAGGTATCAAGGCAGGCTAGGAATTCGGGGAGATTCACACCCATGTATAGCCCCGCTGGATCGTCAAGGTTGGTGAGCACCTGACGTAGTTTGTTGCGTCCATTGGTTGAAAGGCTTTGCAATCCACGAAGTTGTCGCATGTGGTACTTAATAAGTGACGCCGAAATTTGAATTAACCCCTGCAGGAATAGACGGCAATCGTCCTCCGTTTTATTCCAAAGCCCCTCCCACGCCTCGTGGGCTTCCCACCAGTAGGCGAAATTATAGAGATCGACTCCGTATAGATAATCTTCAGTTTGACGCCAATCTGCAGGCAGAGAAACCGGGCTATCGTCGTCCTCCAAGCCGTAACTATGCCCTTCTGGATCTCGGATCGGATGCGGCGTGCTCCCCGGCACATGCCGATAGGGAGGAAAAGAACGCTGCGGACAATATCGGATCGCATCTGGATCAAACGGCTGCGGTTGTTCTATCGGCTGCGTTTCTTCAAGAACCGATGGAACCGTCATTTTCTGCTTTGAACCTCTGAAAAATTTTGGGATTTTTAGTTTCATAGTTAAAATTGCGCTACAGTCGCAGGATTTGTACACATCTCTATTGTATCATATTCGGGATCAATTTTACAGGTAGTAATAGATGCATCAGCTTTTAGGTGGATGCGGCGTTCAAACTGACCTGTTTTTTGATAGCATTCTCCGTCCAATTTGTGATAACATCCTCGCTACAGGTTTGATGGGATAGGTTGCTTAAAATACCATAACCAATCGAAATCAAGTGGAAACAAAACAATCAGAGAGCTGGAGGAGATAGTAATGAAAACAGACATCTATGTGGTCAAACTCAGTGATGGAGAGCGCGTTGGAGAAGAGGTAAAGTCCCTCCTCGATCCAGTAGATATGGGAAGTATTGGTCACTTTGCGGTATCCAAAGATCAGCCAACAGAACTACATTACCATGACTACGATGAATACTGGTACTTCACCGAAGGCACCACAACTGTTACCCTGCGCACCTCTGACGGTACAAGCAAGTCGTATCAGATTGGACCGGGCGATTTGGTGGTAACCCCCAAAGGAGTAGAGCATGGCCATATTCCTGACGACGCTGTAAAAGGTATTCAGTGGGTTAGTGTCATTGCGCCGGAGGCGCGTCACGGACATTTACACCGAGAACTATAATTAAGGAGCAACTATGACAAAGAAAGGGGCAGTACTGCCTCGCCGCCGGCTGGGACGCACAGGTCTAGAAGTAACCGCGCTCAGTATGGGTGGCGCAGGTGTTGGACGCGACAATGTATCAGATGATGAAGCGATCGAAGCGGTGCACCGGGCGATAGAGCTAGGAATGAACTACCTCGACACGGCACCGTTGTATGGTGCTTGCGAAAGTGAAAGGCGGATCGGGCTTGCGTTGGCTGGCGGTTGGCGTGAAAAAATCTACTTGGCAACAAAGATAGGAACCCATCCGGAATGGCGTGGCGACTTTTCAGCGTCAACGACGCGCCGAAGCGTCGAAAATAGTATGCGCTTGTTGGACACAGACTATCTGGATGTGTGCCTTGTTCATGATCCGGACAGCATGGACCCTGTGATTGCAAAGGGTGGAGCGTTTGAGGAACTCCAACGGATGCGTGACGAAGGGATGCTGCGCTTTATTGGGCTTGGCGTCCGTGAACACGAGTTTCACCGTATCGCCATTGAAACAGGTGTTGTGGATGTGATATTGACCTTCCTTGACTACACGCTGCTTAGCCAGACCGCTGCCGAGAGCCTGTTGCCCTTTGCAGCAAAACATGATATTGGGGTCATCAACGGCAGCCCAATCGCAATGGGACTGCTCTCCGGCATTGAACCGGACGTGGCCGCTCGACCGCCGGAGGGAGAGAAGGCACATCGACTTTGGCGATGGGCGGCAGAAAATAACCAGAATCTACTCAATTTAGCGATCCAATTCTGTCTGCGTCAACCGCTTATCCACATGAGCCTGACAGGGTCTAAAGACGCAGCGGAGGTCGAACAGAATTTTGCTGCGGCAACTACGCCGGTGCCGGAGGAGATTTGGGAACAGTTGGCAGCCGTGATGTGATAATCTAATTTTTGGATGTATTCATCAATGGGAGATGTTAATGGCTACTTATGATGTTGGTATTATTGGAGGCGGCCCGGGGGGCTATGTCGCAGCGATCAAGGCTGCCCAGTTAGGGGGCAAAGTCTGCTTAATCGAAAAAGGGGAATGGGGAGGCACCTGTCTGAATCGGGGGTGTATCCCAACCAAAACGCTGTTTTCGGTGGCGCACTTCGCCACGCAAGTTCGGGAGGCAGAGGGATTCGGAGTCAAGATCAGCGGTGCGGAGATTGATTATGCACAGGTGCTAGGACACAAGGATGCCACCGTCAAAAAGCTAACCGGCGGCATCGCGCAGCTGCTCAAAAGGAACGGAGTTGATACAATTAGCGGCACCGGCGTTCTCACTACAAGGAATAGGATAGAAGCGACGAAAGCGGACGGTACGCAGGAGCAGGTTAACGCGAATCAGATTATCATCGCCACCGGTTCAGAGCCTGCGAATATTCCCCTTTTTGAGATTGATGAACAGCAAGTATTGACAACAACAGGGATTCTGGAATTGCCCGAACTTCCCCAAAGTATCATCATCGTCGGTGGCGGTGTCGCCGGTTGTGAGTTTGCGTCGATCTTCAACGGATTGGGGTGCGATGTCACCGTTCTTGAATTGTTGCCAACAATCCTTGCTACGGAGGATGTGCAGATTGTTCGACAACTCCGCCTTCTGATGCGACGAAAAGGAATCGAAATTAAGACCGACGCCAACGTAACAGGTGTGGACAAATCGGAATACGGTGTGACTGCAACGTTACAGTCTGGCGAAAGTTTCAGCGCAGAGAAGATGTTGATTTCTATCGGCAGGAGTTTCAACTCGGAAGGCATTGGATTGGAGACTGTCGGTGTCCGAACAGATCAAGGCAAGATTGTTGTCAATGAACGGATGGAAACCAATGTGCCGGGTATCTACGCGGTCGGTGACGTGGCGAGTCGATATCTGTTGGCGCACGTCGCATCAGCAGAGGGGATTGTCGCTGCCCAAAACTGCATGGGCGGCGACGCGGAGATGGATTACAGCACTATACCGTGGTGCGTTTTCACGATTCCTGAAATTGCTAGATGCGGAATGACGGAGGCACAAGCCGAGGAAGAAGGTTACGCAGTCAAGGTTGGGCGATTTCCTTACGCAGCGAGTGGTAAGGCGTTGGGAATGCGTGAGACAGATGGATTCGTCAAGGTCATCTCAGATCAGGAATTTGGCGACATTCTCGGCGTCCATATCCTCGGAGCGCACGCTTCAGACCTAATCCATGAAGCCGTGGTTGCCATCCGTATGGAGGCATCGGTTGCTGATTTGGCGCACACAATCCACGCGCATCCGACCCTCGCGGAGGCTGTCATGGAATCCGCCGAAGCAGCCTATGACCGCGCCATTCATATTTTTTGACGCAAGTTGCCGTTTAAAATCGTAATGAGCTGAGAGATTTCATCACACCCCAAATCCCAAAGGAATTAATACGTAACGCGTAATAAGATTGAGTTGGGTTTCATGATGTTCGTTCAACCCAACCTACATGACTGTCGGGATGAAAAAGGTTACGGCATACGGAGTATGCCTACTACTATATTTACTGTAAGGTTACGGCATACGGAGTATGCCTACTACTATATTTACTGTACTGCATCATGTCAAAGTCTCAAGTTTTCCGCTTTGCCCCTTTTCGGGAGGGTGCGTCTAACACGGACCTACCCCCAAACGACGTTAGACTTGACCGCTTTATTGAGGCACAGCTTCCAGAGGAGGTGGAGACGGAGATGGATACACCGTTCTCTTCTCCTCTGTCCCGAACACACATTCAGAAACTGATCCGAGAAGGTTCCGTAACTGTGAACGGCAAACTGTCCAAGCCCGGCTACAAGCTCCGAACCGGCGATGAGATTGCTCTCACAATTCCCGACCCGCGCCCCCTTCAGACTATTGAACCTGAACCGATTCCACTCGATATTCTGCATGAAGATTCCGCTCTGATCGTCGTGAACAAACCGGCAGGTATGACTGTTCATCCCGCCGGCGATGCCCAATCTGGTACGCTGGTTAATGCGATCCTCAACCACTGTGAAACCCTCCCCGGCATCGGCGGCGTTCAACGCCCCGGCATCGTGCATCGTCTTGACAAAGACACCTCCGGCGTGATTGTTGTCGCTAAGACAGATCACGCCCATCGGCATCTTTCGGCTCAGTTTGAGGCACACACCACCACACGCCACTACTACGCTGTCGTTTGCGGCGTCCCCTCCAACGAAACGGGAACCATCAATGCCCGTATCATCCGAAGCCCACGAGATAGGCGGAAAATGACAGTAACAGGGATGGGTGGTCGTCGTGCAGTTACTCACTATCACCTCCTCGAACAGTATGACCGGTTTTCCCTCCTCAAACTGAGGTTGGAGACGGGACGTATCCATCAGATTCGTGTCCATCTCAGTCATATCGGACACCCCGTAGCAGGCGATCACGTCTACGGAGGCGGGTATGCCCGCGCCCTCCACGATGCCCCTTCCGCTGCTGTCAAAGAAGCACTTGCGGCACTACATCGCCAAGCACTACACGCTCACACGCTTGGGTTTATCCATCCGGAGACGGCGGAACGACTGCCCTTTTCCGCTCCGATGCCCGATGATATGTGGTGGCTTGTTGAGGAATTAAGAAGTGTGGAAGGATAGTGTCTAGGGGCATTTAGGGCTTCTGTAGGAGGGATTTCCCAATCCCGACACCTCACCAAATAGCCCTAAGTTTCACGTTCTAGTGTTGACCTGATGCCTTGTATGTGTTACACTCTGCTAACAAACTCAAATTCGGAGGAAACGTTATGAAATGGTCGCTGAACACATATCAGACCTGTCAAGATTGGGAACTGAGCAAGATCCTCAAGATCGCCGAAGATACAGGGTATCACGGCGTAGAGCTATTGATGGATTACAAGCAGAAACACGGCTTTGAGTGGGACACACCCGAAGATCAGTGGAGTCGGCTCAAAGATGAGGTTGATGCGAGTGGGGTGGTGATTTCATCGTTGACAAGTTGCCAAAATTTTCACTCACCGGATGCTGCGGATCGCGCTGAAAGTGTGCGCCGTGTCAAGCGCGTCATAGAGATGACGGACTTCATGGGCTGCGACCACATCCGTGTCCTCGGCGACCGATTCGACGATAATACCCGCGATGCCGTTGTCGGGTATGTCACCGATGCACTAAAGGAACTTGGTGAATATGCCCAGCCGAAAGGCATCACGGTTTCGATCGAGATGCACGGATCTTTCATAGATCCATCCCCAGCGATGAAGGTCATCGAAGGTGTCAATCTGCCCAACGTTGGCTTTGTATTCAACTCACAATTCTTCGGGTGCGAGGATGGAAGTATTGAACCACTCTTTTCGCAGGTTGCGTCGCACATCACGGCTGTACATACCCACGTTGCCGAAGACCCGGAAACCTTTGAGCTCTATCGTCAGATGTTTGAGTGGCTCCAACGCATTGGATTTGACGGCTATATCTCGAATGAGTGTGCGTATCGAGGACCAGATCCTGAAAAGGTGCTTACGCTGTATGTAGGGCTGTTTAGGGCATTTGTTGGCGAGTAATACCGGTTTAGATCTGCTTTTTTAGCCTCAAGAGTGCAACACAAACTTAACCGAAAGCAACAATCAAAATGAATTACCCTATTACAAACCATAATTTACCCAACAGGAGGAAAAAATGGCTTATATAAAGAACTGGCGCGATGTCCAGCCCAACATCTCCCATTTAAGTGCAGTACATTGGGGATGCCTACGCTCTGTAAAGGAAGGCGGTGACGATGATCGGCATCGTCTGGACCGGTTGGGCGGCTTTGCCCGACACGCGCTCCAAGGACGCAAGACCTCCGATTTTCACAAACATGAGGCTTTGGAACAGGTCTACTACATCCTCAGTGGGAAGGGAGAGGTGCTGTTCGAGGATCAGCGTTATCCCGTAGAAGATGGGGATGCGGTCTACTTACCGGCGGACATCCATCACCAGATGTTCAATACCATGAATGAAGGTTGGTTGGAGCATCACGTCATCAGTATGGGTGTGCCAAGTCGTGGTGGTAAGTTTACCATCCGCAATTGGACACAGACGCCACCACAGGGGGATGGCGCCGGTGCAGTGCGATGGTATCAACTGGAACCCGAAGACGATAGTGAGAACGGTTGTCTGAAAGGGATGCAGTTCATCGCTCGCGAGTCTGTGCAGCCCGGCAACGAATCAATTGAGCGGTGCCACACAGATATTGAGCAGGTCTACTATGTAGTAGAGAATCGCGGTGTGCTCCAAAGCGATGGTGAAGAACAGGAGATAACCGAAGGGGATATGATTCACATCCCCGCCGGCACGACCTACAAAATACTGAATCCGCATCAGGAGTGGGTGAGTTCCCTGATTATGGCGGGTTGAACGTAGTGAAATCCCGATTTATTGGGGTTAGGAGACTGTGCCCTGTACTACTCACGTTCCCATCGACTTGGGTTCATACCGGAGGCTTCGTGCGGCATATTGGGCGGTTTGTTGCCGCCCTCGTATATCCAGATGCGAGCACTGCGATCCCCCATCAATTCACGCACAGCCGGGGAGAGTTTGGCAACTTCATCCTTGTCCCAAGGCTCCACTTTGTCGGCGGGTCCTGCCCAAGTTGGTCGGTATGACAGCTGCAGCGCCTCCCGTGGGTAAGTCCCGACGTTTGGATAGTTGCCGTGGAAGACATAGTTGTTGAACAACACCGCAGCACCCGCCTTGCACGTCACCATCATCTCTTCGGGGTGTTCTGCGTAGCGTAGGTAGGGGTTTGCCTCGTTGTGGAAACTCAGATGGGATCGCGGGACCACGCGGAAAGGCGAAACCTCTGGGATTAGGTCATCTAGGTAGTAGAGGACACGGATAATTTTCGGACAGGTGTATTCCGCGCTGAAGATTCGGGATCCCCACGGTTGACCGTCGCAGTGCAGGCTGATGCCGGGGTGCCCCGGCTCAGATCGGGAGTAATCGTAGGACATCAAAACAAGATGCTCACCGCACAACTCCTTGAGGAACTCAATCATCGGTGGATACGCAATCAACTCGGAGATTGCACCGCCGGCGAACTGGATGCTTGACTTCCCTCGTTGATGGACGCTGTAGTCTACGTGGGTTGTTTCAAACTGCGATGCCTGTGCCTTGAGGCGTGTAATGTGGTCCGCATCAAGCAGATCTGGCAGAACCACGTATCCTTCGACCTCAAGTTGCTGGATGCGCTGACCGAGTGTGAATTTACTCCAATCACGGTCATCTATGCACGGTGCCTCACTGCCTTGCTGGGATGAAGCAGATATATTTGACATGGCTCAATCTCCTCTCCTGAAATTATCCGGTCTCGTGCTTGAAGGATTCGTACAAATCTGGAACCCTCGCCTCATAGGGATCTCCGTCGTGGGCGACCACCCGAACCGCTAAGTCCACCTCTTCCCCACGGGATACATAAGTGGCTCCCTTGCGAAACGGGTTGACTCGGATGCTTCCATAGTCCCCCGCATACCAAGCCACATTTCCCATCGAAGGAAACTGGAAAACTGCAATGCCAGCGGTGCGCCCTTGGGCATCCGTTCCGTAGTAATCAATCCAATCTGCGTGTTGCCAACCTACGTCATCGTCTCGTCGTCCTTCAGAATCCACAATACTGCCTCCCAGTTTCGCGCCGCTCCGGTCTACAACCCTTAGATGATCAGCCACCCGAATTGTGAAATATCCGTGCCGTGATGGTCCCAAGCGGATATCCCACTCCGTTGGTCTTAGCTGCGATCGCAGGTCGAGGATGTTGGCAACTTCGCCCGGAAAGACACTGATGGTGCGCATCTCTTCGGCAACAACGCGGCGATACTTCGGGGCATATCCCTGTTCAGGTCCCTGCCATTGCATCCTCACGATGAACTCTAGATGCCCCTCGTTGAACTCCGTGCATTCGTTGTGCGTCATCGTCACGATGCGTCCCTCTCCCCTACCCCGCATGTCAGGCTCGTTGGTGTAGAAGCACATGCCGGGGTCCTCAAACCGCCCAACCGCAGATGTCTGGTACGTGAAGAAGTAGTCGTTCCCGACGGTGATTGACTGGTGGAAGGGATGATCGCTAGTCGGTCTTTCGTTCGTAACAGGGACACCCAACGGTGTCATCACCGGATAGACATAGCAGCGGCGAGAAGATTGGTTGAAGCCGGTAACAGGTTTGCCTTTCCAACTAACCTTCAAAAGCCGAACCGGATCATCCATCCAGTCGTTTGGAACAGATATGTCTGAACTCTCCACCGAAAAATACTTCATAACGCTGCGCTCCTATTGGTGAGGGACTATCCACCTCTTTTGCACTTGACGTTTTTTGTGGGCAATGGTATATTGACATACCTCAAAACTAAAGCAATGATACATAGAGGTTCATTCAATAAAACGCGCTTATTGTATCAGGTTTTGGGGATCTATTCAACAGCGTTATGTAGGAAAAAAATGGCGGGGCAAATTTCCCGCTTCGTTCCTTTTTATTAGGGTTTACGCAGCTGAGTGCTGAGCCCTTTGTAGTTCGGCGATTTATCGCCGCTAGACACCGTTCCCAACGCCCGATGAATCGGGCAACTACAATAAGTTCGTAGTGAACAACGATCGTTGTTCACTACTGAAGGACGTAAGTCCTATTATTATAGACGTATTGTGAGGAGATATTTATAGATGAGTTCAATTACGAAGGTTGCTATCGTAACGGGAGCAGGTTCTGGGATTGGCAGGCAGACATCGATCGCTCTGTCGCAGGAGGGTTATTCTGTCGTCTTGGCTGGCCGTCGTGTAGAGACTTTGGAGGGAACTGCCACGGAGACAGGAGCGGATAGCTCACGAGTCCTCGTTGTGCCGACAGATGTGGGGGATCACGCTTCTATCCAAAACTTGTTTGCCCGAACGAAGGAAACCTTTGGCAGACTTGACGTGCTCTTTAATAATGCGGGCACCGGCGCACCACCTATGCCGCTAGAGGATTTGACCTACGAGCAATGGAAAACGGTTGCAGACACGAACTTGACCGGCGCATTTCTGTGCACACAGGAGGCGTTCAAGATTATGAAGGGCCAAGAACCCAGAGGGGGACGCATCATCAATAACGGTTCTATATCAGCGCATACACCGCGGGTCAACTCCGCGCCCTATACCTCCACCAAGCATGGGTTGACGGGCCTCACCAAGGCAACATCGCTTGATGGGCGTAAGTATGATATCGCGTGTGGCCAAATCGACATCGGTAACGCAGCGACCGAAAGAACGGATAGAATGGAGGTGGGTGTTCCACAAGCAGATGGAACCGTTGCTGTTGAGCCAAGAATGGCAGTGGACGATGTGGCACGTGCCGTGGTACACATGGCAAGTCTTCCGTTGGATGCAAATGTGCTGTTCATGACCATCATGGCGACGAAAATGCCTTACGTTGGGCGCGGATAACCCGAAGCGGGCATTCAAACATGGGAGAGCTTATGAACCCGAAACGATTGGAAGGACAAATTGCTTGGATCAGCGGTGGTGCCTCCGGTATGGGTGAAGCCACCGCCCAACTCTTCGCAGAGGAAGGGGCAAAGGTTGTTGTTGTAGATATACAAACCGAACTTGGTCAGAAGGTTGTCGAAGGTATCACCACTAACGGCGGCGAAGCCATCTTCCATGAGTGCGACGTTGCCCAAGAGGATGGGGTGCGCCAATCAATCGAGAAAACGGTTGCACACTTCGGCGGCTTGCAGATTATCGTGAATTGCGCTGGGGTTGTCCACGTTGTATCTCTGCACGAATACTCGGAGGAGGAGTGGGATCAGCTGATGGGTGTCAACGTCAAATCGATCTTCTTCTCTATCAAACATGGCTACCCCCACCTGTGCAAGAACCAACGCAGCTACATGGTAAACATCGGTTCGGTGGGCAGCTTCATTGGACAAGCCCTAACGCCGGCTTATATCACTTCCAAGCACGCTGTGCTCGGATTGAGCAGATCTATCGCGCTCGACTACGCCGCCGAAGGACTGCGTTGTAATTGCGTCTGCCCCGGAATCACCGATACCCCAATGCTGCGCTACCACCTGAGCACCACGCCTGACCCAGAAGCCACACTTGCGAACCGCCTCAGCCGTGTACCCACAGGCGTTGCCATCACACCGATGGACATCGCTAGAGCGGTGCGTTACCTCTCCTGTGAGGACTCCGCCGGCGTCACCGGCACATCGTTGGTGGTGGATGGGGGGTATATCACACCCGCTGAGTGGGAAACTGTGGGACAAACGAAATTTATGGAGCCATCATGACACTCAAACTTGCCTGTGCTGACTTTACTTTTCCGCTGTTACCTCATGAGCATGTCCTCCAACTCATCGCCATGCTAGAGTTCACAGGTGTGGATATCGGTCTGTTTGAGGAACGTTCTCATCTTCGGCCCTCTCAAGAGTTCGAGAACGTTACCCAATCTGCACGACGACTGAAAGATAGATTAGACACTTGGGGGCTTGAGGCTGCTGATATATTTCTTCAAATGGGGTTGGATTTCAAGTCCCACGCAGTCAATCACCCCAAAGCATCGCAACGGGAGAAGGCTCGCGATTGGTTCATCAAAGCACTTGATTACGCCGCCGAGTGTGAGTGTAAGCATGTAACCGGATTGCCCGGCGCACACTTCGAGACAGAGTCATACGATGACTCCTTTGCCCGTGCGGTTGACGAACTGAACTGGCGAGTCGATCAAGCCAAGACTTACGGCATCGTCTACGGTGTCGAAGCCCACATCGGTTCCATCGTTCCGCAGCCGGAACCGGCGGAGAAGTTAGTACGGCAGGTCCCCGGCTTGACCCTGACCTTAGATTACGCCCACTTCACGCGGATCGGTTTACCGGACGCGGCTGTGGAGCCGTTGGTCAAATACGCAAGCCACTTCCATGTAAGAGGTGCGCGTAATGAGCGATTGCAGGAAACCTTTGCCAATAATACAATTGATTTCAAACGGATTTTGGAAGTCGCACAGGCGAATGGATACGGCGGTTGGTTCGGAGTTGAGTATGTCTGGACGGAATGGGAGAACTGCAACGCGTGTGACAATCTATCCGAGACAATTCTGTTTCGGGATTATGTTCGATCGCTGGTTAATTGAAAGAGACTTTATGGTGAATTCTAAAGATAAATAGACACTTTCGCGCCCCGGTAGGTGCGGTTTCCAACCGCACCGTTTTGGAGTGTCCCATTAATTCTAAGATCTACCATAATTCACAAGCCTCATATCAGAAAAGCGTACAAAATGTACAGAGAAACCGAGTTTTTCCGAAAAAACTCGGTTTCTGTTGCACAATTTCGTAGCGGGTAGCCCCGCAGTAAAGTGTGGTCATAACAAATAGCGTTGAATAAGTTCCTTGATTTTGGTAGTAGGTCTTCCCGGTCGTCGTGGTGGTTGCCACGGCGGAGGGGGAACTTGATAGCAGAGCAACTGTTCCACCGTCCAGACCTGCTCAGTCATCCCCGCAGCCATAGCCGGTGTTCTTTCTACCGACTGACGCCGATTGTTAGGCAGATAGCGCACGAGTCGGATGCTCTGATGCGGCGTACAAAAGTTGTAGACACACCCCATCAGATACATAGCTCGTTCAATCGTTTGGCGATGCCGTGCCAATCCCCGTCCCCGACGCACCAAAACCGCAAGGCGTGCGCGAAATGTCCCATTAAGCCTTTCGATGTAGTTCACATGTGCAGTTTTGGTCAATTGTGTTTGTCTTATCAAAGTCTGTACCTGCTTTGTTGTGCCACAGACAATGCGTCTGATAACACCGATGACTCGTCTGGGTTGCTTTGAGTCACGTTGCTTGATGACCTGCACCATGCACAGATGGTGCCACAAGCGAAGTCGAGGGCGTCCGGGCTTGCCAGTAAAGATGGGGTTACGAAAGACCTGCTTAATAGCCGAAACATAGCTAGCTAAGCCATCGACACACAGCAACAACGGACCATACAACGCACATTGACGCACCTGTTGGACAAGATGCCGAATCAATGCACCGTCACGGCAATCGCTGACGACACCAGCGATCCACAAGCGAGTGGGGACGGCAATCGCCAGTGCCACCCAAGCAATGCCACCTTGGTATTTGACACGTATTTCATCAGCCTGTACCTGACCCAAGTCACGCGGTTGCTGCACCAAATGCTGATGAACCTGCCGGCAGTGCTCACCTGCGCGCTGCTGCCAACTTGCTACGGTTCTTTCATCTACACCAAACGCGGCAACAATCGCTTGAAGCGGACACCCATAAGCCAATAGCGTGATGACCTGCGTGACAAAGGCACACGAATAGCGAAGACGGTAGAACACAGTGCCTTTGCTCTGAGTAAACGTCCGCTTGCACTCATGACAGATGTAACGCTGGTGCTTGCGACTATGAACACCTATATTCCCCCGACCCACTTTTCCCCTTGCCGGGCAGGCGGGATTGTGACAGAATATCTGTTGGGGATCCATATGCTGACTCCTTTATTGTTGGGATACATAAAGATAGTCAGTGGATCCCCTACTTGTCAAGTCATAACTCCACGCTTTACTGGAGTGCTACCTCGTAGCGAGAGTCATTCACAAAAAGGAGAAAAAAATGTATTCAATCGGTTTATCTATGCAGCTAAAGCCCGGCAGTTACGAGGGATACAAAGAAGCCCACGATAACCTGTGGCCCGAAATTGCAAAAAGTATGGACGACAACAGTGTGAGTATGTCAATCTATCGCTTAGGAGACCGTCTATTCTTGCACGCGGTCGCGCCGTCCGAGGCGGATTGGCTCAAAAGCCGCGAAGATCCTGCACTTGAGCGGTGGTCAGAGTATATGGGAAACTACCTCGCCACGGATGATGCGGGCAACATCATTTTTGATACATTGCCGGAGGCTTTCGCATTTGGTATGTTCAAATAGAAGTAGGGGGTTAGCCGATCTGAGTCAACACCGCTTTACACCGTTCTGCCACAATCTGTTCCTGCCCCGGTTGTAGGTTGTGGGGATTGATCGTAACGCTGTCCTCAGTGAAGTGTTGACCAACGACAATAGACGGTTCGCCTGCTTCGAGCACTTCTGCTATCATCGATCGCGTAAAGTTAGCCTCCGCTTCTGGACGGATGTACAGTAGTGGGATCGTATACGTCTCCGACTTGGTGAACCGTCCGACGGCTATATTCGGAATCCCCTCTAACGCTGCTTCAATGTAGTCCAGTTGAGCCGTCCACCGCGCAGTATCGGCTTCGTGATCCCTCGCCAAATAGAGTTCTAGTGCCGTCATAAACCCGATCATTTCCTCTCTGCTCACCTTCATCGGTCGTCCCACGGTGGCGAATGGGACACCGTTGGCAGCGCACCCTGCAATGAGATCTTTTCGCCCGATGACCAGCCCGGTAGATTGCGGTCCCATGATACTCTTACCGCCACTGAAGATAATCAGATCGGCACCCGCCTCCCAGAAACGGGTCAAGGTCGAAACGGGTGGACATTCCGATGCGGCATCCACAATTACTGGCACGGACGCTGCCCTTCCCATCGCTACAACCTCCTCTAACGGCACAGAGGCGGGGTGGTTCATGACGGTCGCCATGAAGAAGATAGCCGCAGTGTTTTCATTGATGGCACGACGCATATCTTCGGTCGGCGGCGTTCCCTGATCATCAATTTCAATCAATGTCCCCCCAGCCACACGAATCGCTTGATCATACGCAATTCGATGTATCTTTTGAATGATGATTTCGTGCTTCATCCCGGTTGTGTCCGGCAGTTGTGTAATTTTAGCGGGGTCGGTCCCAGCCATACAGGCAGCGGTGGTGAGCACCAACCCGCAGGCAGCACTTGAGGTCACATACGCTGCCTCTACCTCAAGCATAGCGGCAATCCTTTCGCCAACTTTCTTCTGCACTTCATCTAAATGACAAAACTGTTGAGATGCGCCGCGCATACTGTCTAACACTTCTGGTGCCATCAGGGAACCACCGTACCGGGTAACGGTCCCCGCTGCATTGATTAGGGTACGGACACCTAATTCGTCATAAATGCTCATCATTGGGTCCTCTGTATTCGTTAGCCGAGATTCTCGGCAGGAGATTTATAGCTCGGTGATGTAAGGTGTTAAAAGTGCGTCATTCAATATCTGACTGCCGATCCATGCTTCTATCTGCTTGGATAGCCTCCGGTATCGTTCCAATGTGCTATCTGCAATGCTTGACTGAATTAATTCTGTTGATTCAACGCTGATTATAAGCCTCGTCTCTTTGCACTGTGCTACTAATTTCGTTCATCCTCCATACTCCACCCTGTTAATGTTTGGTAATTTCATAAATCACTCTTATTCTCGGATATTATCTGGTTTAAAGACTCTAAACCGCAACGACCCGCTGATGCCCCACTTTATCTTCCGCCGGCGTAATCCGAACCTCGATGTTGCGATTAAAACGATTGAGAAGTGTAAACAATCGCTCCACGCTGAAGCGGTTAAAATCACCATTCTTCAGTCTCGAAATATCAGATGGGTCCACACCGAGAATCTTCCCCGCTTTTGCCTGCGTGAGTTTTCGTCCTTCAATGATATTGTAAATCTCAAAAGCTAAATCTGCCTTCAACAAGGCTTGTCCAGCTTCGGCGTCTGAAAATCCCACATCCTTAAACACATTTCCAGAACTCTGCTCAATTTTGACATCTTCACTCATTGTTTTGCCTCCAGTTGTTGCGCGATTTTGAGGCGCTGTTTTATCAAATCAATTTCCCGTTTCGGGGTTCTGATCCCGCGAGTCGATTTCTTCTGAAACACATGGAGCACATAGATTTTCGCGCCAATGCTTACGATGTAAACGGAGCGGTATGTGTCCGTATCGTAAGGTGCGACAATTTCCCACACGCCAGATCCAATGCCCCGCATCGGTTTTGCTTTAGGGTGTTTCACACCGCGCTGGGCAAAACGTAACGCTTCACCAATCGTCCTTCTCACGGCTTAGGAAAACGTCGGATTTGCTCGCGAGAATCCCCAATCCAAGTTACATCTTTCATCACTTCGTTCAAAATTATGTCCTCCTCTCAATTCATGGTAGACTTACCATATTATGGCAGATTTACCATGAAGATTGCAACGCTTTTTTGGAGAGGATTGAGGCGGAGGAAAGAAAGTTAAGGCGGGAAAAGATGCCCGATAACAGATTTTATCGGATATTATGGCAATTTGAAGCAGCGTTCCGTCGAGACTGAGCAGCCTCTCCAAATTCACTTTTTGCGACTCTTTCATGGCCTTTTTGCCGGTACCAGTGCCCTATAGCCTCGCACGTCTCCGCGTACTCCAACTGCAACTTTCCAGCCTGATCCGCAGGTGCCCTTTCTATTTCGTCACGAAGATGCTTTTGCTCCTCCTTTAACTTTACCACGTAAGGCGTTAATGACACACAAAATACTTCTCTCATTTTACAGCTCCTTTCAAACGTCCGATAATCAACATTATCGGGTATTTCGTTCTATTCTCACTAGATTTTAGCTAGGGGAATTGCTCTGAGAGACGTACTGGTATCCGGCTTCTGTCACCCTGAACAGTGTAAGCGGTTGCTGTCCACCGGTCTGTTCTAAATATCTAGTAGACACCAACTCCCTCAATGCTGATTCCCACTCTGCTTCAACTGTTTCTACTCGATCCTGGGGTACGTTTCTACGGTGCAAGTCCTCCTTGATTATATCTTCACCGTTGGTCGAAATAATAATCCCTTGTTCTAAATTAAAATGCTCAACCTTTCTCTCACGATCAGCAGCAGCTTGGTTGAGCAGATAGGCAGCTTTCTCGTTTAATTGTGGCATGGGAATATCTCTGCTTTCACTTCCTTGCAATAATTCACGAGCTTGTGAATTATTAGGATCTAGTGCTAGGGCCCGCTCAAAGTTTTCGATGGCACGGGCACGAACCCCTTGGCGATCGTAAAATATTCCAAGCATTACATAACCATAGGAATACGTGGGACTCAATTGTATCACCTTGACGAAATCGCTGTAGGCACGGTCTAAATCCTCTCTCAGGTCATAAGCTATTCCGCGTACCATATAAGCGTGGGCATAATCGGGATTTAGTAGTATGGCTTTGCTAAAAGTTTCAATGGCACAATCATACTCACGCATCTTAAAAAGATAATCATTCGCTAGTTCAGCGTAATAAGTGGGGTTATATGGTGAATATTCTATCCTTGTAGTATACGCCTTCACTATCCTTTTATGTCGTTTTTGCCTCTCTTCATCAGTAAGATTACCCTCCGGAATGTCCGTCGCAAAAGTCTTTTCCATAGCAAGAGGTTTCCAGGCCTCGTCAGACCTACTCAAATCATCTTGGTTGATAAATCCATATAGGTCATTGAAAAGAGTCTCGTAAGATATGTCTTGAAATCTATGAAGATGAATCAGTATCCACTGTTTTAGTTCTTTCGGAATACACACTGTCGTCACATCTTTGTCGCTGGGGAGTATAAAACCGTCGGGTGGTCTAACAAATATACTTTTCTGAGCTTGAACGCGGTTTGCTGGATACTGAGCGTGTTGTATTTGATATTTTGCTGTTGTCTCTTTGTTTTTCTCCAATAAAACAATCCTACCATCTTTGCCATGAGATTTTGCACAGGCGAAGTAAAGTGCTATATTATAATCTGTTGTAAAATCCATAAAGTTGGACTTACCACCATGATGCTGAAGCTCAGAGGCAATTTCAAATCCTTCTTTTTTTTGATTGCGGATATAGTTTCTAGCTTTGTGTATCTCAATATTTTCAATTTGCTCTATAGTAAATTTCCCCGTAGCAAGCACACCCTCATAATTGCGGTAGAGGGTTGAAGATATTTTGTCATAGCATTTAGATTCACCACGATAGATGTAATTCCCACCAGCAGATAGACTCACTATCTCGTTAATTATTTTCGATAACCCATTGAGATAGTAATTTTGTAGATCAGTTAGTTCCTCCATGTTTTCTGGCATGACCACTGTTGCATCTTTCCAAAAGTCTGCATCCGTGGGCGGATCGTCCGGATCAGACAAGGCTGCTTTTTCTATGTCTTCATCAGTTAGTGCATTCACGCGCTCCCAATCGGTTTCGTCGGGGAGGGCGTCTAGTTCAGACCGGGTGTATGTGACGTGTGTATTCTGCTCTTTCATGTTTGTTTGCCTTTCTTGCTGTAATGATTCGGATGACCGAATTGCGCCGCGTATAGACAATGCGAAGGATTTTTCTTTCACTTCGTCCTAAAGCAATGATCCGGGTTTCACCGTAGTATCGACGGGTATCTTCTCTTTCTAATCGGGGACCATCAAAGATTTTTGCTGCCTTGGAAAAGCTGATACCATGTTTTGTGATATTGATTCGGTTTTTTATCGGATCCCAGCTAAATTGTTGCCGATCATGATTAACCATCTATGGTGCGTTCCTTTGCCATCCACCTGCCCTTTGCCCCGTTCCTTCCCTTCACGGCGGATACCTGCCAACGTCTTACTGGTAACCTCACCGACAATCTCAATATCGTGATTCTTTGCCAACCACTTCGCCGCGGCAACCACCTAGGCGATTGTTGATGGTGATTTGCCCGCAGTGTGAAGCTCGGTTATGTAATCCGCCAGTAGTCCGTCGGTTAAGATCTGACTACCGAACCATGCTTCAAGCTCCCTCGATAGCTTCTGGTATCGCTTGAGCGTGCTATCTGCAATGCTTGACTGAATCAATTCTTTCGTCTCGGTGCTGATAGCTAGTTCCTGTTCCTGTTGTCTTGTAACCAATTCGTTCATGATCTGTCCCTCCTTTAACGTGATAACTGTGCCTTCAGAATCAAACTGGCACGCTTATTGTCTCCCTGTTTTCTCGCAAGGTCTCTCGCCTTTTCTAAATCTGCATCCCCCTGTGCCCTGTGTCCTAGCTTTCGCTTCTCCATGCCCCGATAGAAGTAAGCATCAACATTATTGGGATCAAGGCGGACAGCAGTGTCAAAATCGGCAATCGCTGCGAAATGTTGTCCTAATTTAGCCTTCGCGTTGCCTCGGCGGGTGTAGAAAATGGCACGATCCGGCTCAAGGCTTATTGCCTTGTCATGATCAGCAATTGCAGCAGCATACTGTCCTAAGTCTTTCTTTACGTCGCCCCGATTGGAGTAGGCATAGCCCGCATCGGGATCCAGGCTTATCACTATGTCAAAATCGGCAATCGCGGCGGCGTGTTGTCCTAACCTGTATTTTGCCCAACCCCGACTGTTGTAAGCATAGGCAGCATCGGGTTCAAGACTTATCGCGGTATCATAATCAATAATTGCATCGGCGTACTGTTCAAGGTCAGCTTTCGCCTTACCCCGATAGTGATAAGATTTAGCATTAACAGAGTTAAGACTTATCGCCATATTATAATCGCTTATGGCTTCAAAGTATTGTCCCTTATCCGCTTTTGCCCTTCCCCGATCAATATATGTCTGGCTGTCATCACCTTTGTTACTACTTGGGTTATGAGAGATGTCGTAAAGAAATCCGAAGATGGACATTCCTACTAATACCACGAAGATGACAGTAGCAATTAAAAAATCCTTCGCGTAGCTTTTATCCTTTCTATTTTGCTCAGTCATAAACTTCCCTTCCAATTGAGTTTGCTCAACTCCAGTCGTTCATGAAATATCCTCCCTTATTAAGGTGCTTGCCATCTGATGTGACCCTGCCGATCATAGACGCTTACCCAATTACCCGTTCTTACAGCATCTAAGCCAATAGCTTCTTTCCCACCCTTATCATAGACGACTACACCATTACCCGTTTCTAAAGCGTTTAAGACAATAGCTCCTTTCCCACTCTTATCATAGACGAATGCACCATTACCCGTTTCTGCAGCGTTTAAGGCAATAGCTTCTTTTCCACGCTTATCATAGATCGATACACTATTACCCGTTCCTATAGTGTCTAAGCCAATCCCCATTTTTTGATATTTATCATAGAGCGATACACTAGTTCCTTGATCACCAGTACATAAAATAGCCCCTACTTTTCCACGCTTATCATAAATGAATACACAATTACCCTCATCATAACCGCCTAAGCGAATAGCACTTTTCCCGTTCTTATCCATCACCGTGAGCCCGGCACACTGAATCTCATCAAACACGCCATTCGATTGCGCCTCAATATCCGGTGTTCCCCATTGCCCGATGATAATGCCGATTGCCAAAATCCCTGCCCCTAACGCCATGTATCCCAACTTCTGTTTGTGATTCATAACCTTCTCCTTTTTATCCCCAAGACACTGACCGATCTACTGGGGATGTCGTAAATCGGCGTTTAATGTTGTGTAAATGCGATTACCGAAACTTATTATAATCCAAGTTGCTAGGGCGTGTTGACATTTTGAAGCTGCTCATGCCGATTTATCGGCACAAACGCTGTAATTATCAGGCAATCTGCCAAATGTAGCGTTTGCAGGCTCCGATTTATCGGAGTCCTCGGAACGGGACTGGGATCACAATCTAACAGATCGTGGTACAAAAGTAGATGGTAGGTCGAGATTCATATCTCGACAAAACAGACAGTGTGGCGTGCAACAATCCGGGTTCATTGCGCCAAAACTATCGCGCAATGTGCTAGGTGGTGTCGATTTTGGAAAATCGACCTACAGAAATCCGAAGCTATCTCTGATATGTGAACAAAGGGTTGGGAGCCCCAACCCCTACGAAGAGGCATGTGTCTGTGTGCCCCCTTGATTGTCTGATTACGATGAAATGTCAACAGAACCTAGTTATGAGTGGCGCGATAAAAGATAGATGTCGAGTATGGAAACTCGACCTACAGGTTGAGCGTGGTGAAATCCCGATGTATCGGGGTTGTCTAGCAACTTGCGTTATAATAACCCAAGTTCATTAGTTCATTGAACTACTGAGCCCTACACATTGCGCTCCGCTGGAGCGCAGATTGGATATGTCGCCTTGCTATAGACATATCGCTCCGCTGGAGCGAAAGGGATTACGGCATACGGAATCTCAATAAGATTGGGCTTCAAAGCAACTAGCATTTTGGGTCGGGCAAGATGCCCGACCTACGGGTATAGCGTGTTTTAATACATATATCGCTCTGCCCCGATAAGATCGGGATTCAGAGCAACTGGAGCGAAAGTCAGAAAAGAAAGATGCGGGCGATCATGAAGTAGAATAGGATACCGAACACGTCAATTGCGGTGGTAACAAAGGGGCCCGTGGCAATGGCGGGATCAATCCGAAATCGCTTAAAGAGCATCGGAATGATTGTGCCAATCGTGGCGGCGATAATCATATTGACGCATATTGCCAGCGAAACGACAAGCGGAAACCAGACATATTTAGGGGCAAGCTCATCGGGCACATGCCAGTTGGCAAAGCGGGTTGCAATTAGAACAAATATGCCGATTAGAACACCGTAGGCTGCGCCGAGAGCTGCGCCGGTCGCAAACTCCCGCCACAATACCTTCCACGCTTCCTTGAGGTCTACCTCTCCGGTGGCAAGTCCACGCACGATGATAGTCGAGGATTGCGTGCCGATATTCCCGCCCATACCCATAATAATCGGGATAAAAAACGCCAACGCCGTAATCTTTTCCAACGGCTCCTCAAACTGTCCAATCATATAAACGGCGATCAATCCTCCGACAAAACTTGCGAGCAACCAAGGGAGACGTGCACGGGTGTTTCTGAACACAGATTTGGAGGCGATATCAACGTCCCCTGTCCCAGCCATCTTCAGGACATCTTCTGTGTTTTCCTCCCGGATGACATCGACCACGTCATCAATGGTGACAATACCAACAAGTCCCGCCGCATCATCCAGCACGGGCACCGCCAATAGATCGTATCGTGCGACGACCTGCGCGACCTCCTCCTGCGGTGTGTGGGTATAAACCGTGTATACCCGCGTGGTCATCAGGTCTTTTAACGGGGTGTCGGACTTTGTCGCGACAAGCTGTCTGAGAGAGATCACCCCTTTAAGCCGATTCTCCTCATCAACGACGTAGACGTAGAAAACCATCTCGACATCAACCAGTTCCCGTATACGCTCAACAGCCGCCGCTGCTGTCGTTTCCTCTTGGGCGGCAAAGAAGTGTGGGGTCATGATGTAGCCCGCTGTTTTTTCTTCGTATTGCAGCAACTGTTCAAGATTTTCCGATGCTTTGCCCTTGATCAGTTTGAGCAGCTCTTCCTGTCGCGCTTCAGGGAGATCCGCTAAAATAGCACTTACATCATCCGCAGGCATGGTGTGGAGGACATCTGCTAGAGCGGATGCTTCTGTCGTTTCAATAAAGAGATCTCGTTCCTCGCTATTCAGTTCGTTCAGGACTTCGCCCATACGCCCCTCTTGGATCAACAGGTCAAAGAGGATTACCTGCTCTTCCGGGCGCAGGCGGGGGAACCAAGGCGCGATGTCAGCCGAATGTGTCTTGGCAATCACATTTTTCAAGTTTGGAATCGCCTTACGCTTTATGAGTTTTATAACCGTTGAGATGAGAATTTCGTCTCGGTCTCGTGTATTCATAATTGCAGGAGATGAGGGAACGTAATGAAAGGTTAGTTCACGTCAAAAAAGGCGCAAAACGTGAAGAGCATGAAACGTAATACGTGATGTGAAATGCGTAAAGGAGATCGGTTGATCCGAGTTGGGTTTCGCTGTCACTCTACCCAACCTACGAATTGCACCAAAAGTGGTCTTTTGCACCATCCCGATTTTATCGGGCTGATCCCAGTTCGCAAACTAATCCCGGCACGTCGGAACGCTACTTATGCCAGATTAACCGATGATTACAGCGTTTGCTGAATCAGCATCCTCAAAATGTCCTAGCAATTTGGCTGAGGGTAGTAAAAGGTTCATCAATCCAAAGTTTTCGCACGTTGTCGCAGGAAATGATCGACCAATACCAGTGCGGTCATCGCCTCAACAATGGCAGGCGCGCGGGGCAAAACGCACGGATCATGTCGTCCGTGCGCCGATAGCGTGACAGCCTCCCCGTCGAGGTCCACCGTTTCCTGCTCCTTGCGGATGGTAGCTGTTGGTTTGAAAGCGATCTGAAAAACGATGTTTTCACCGTTTGAGATGCCGCCCTGTGTTCCGCCGGAATTGTTCGTCCGTGTACGAATACGCCCGTGCTCGCTGTAGAAGGGATCGTTGTGCTGCGAGCCGGTGCCAACTACACCGCCAAAGCCGGAACCGATCTGGAACCCCATCGTCGCCGGGAGGGACATCATCGCTTTTGCCAGATCTGCCTTGAGCTTGTCGAACACCGGTTCACCAAGTCCAACGGGAACATTCCGGGACACCGATTCGATGATTCCGCCGAGGGAGTCGCCATCCCGTCTCGCTTGATCAATACATTCTGCCATCTTCTCGCTGGCTCTCGGATCTGGACATCGAACGAGACTGGATTCAATCTCATCAAGCGTTACACTGTCCGAATCAACCTCTGCTTGGATTGTGCGAACCTGCTTGACATAAGCGAGGGTTTCCGTTCCACACTGTTCGCGTAAAATCTGCTTTGCGATCGCGCCCGCTGCTACCCGTCCGATTGTCTCACGGGCACTCGCTCTGCCGCCACCTTGCCAGTTACGGAGCCCGAACTTCTGTTGGTAGGTGAAGTCAGCGTGCGACGGTCGATACACATCCTTGAGGTGTTCGTAGGCGGAGGGTTTCGCGTCTTTGTTCCACACGAGCATTGAGATCGGGGAGCCAAGCGTCTCCCCCTCAAAAACGCCGGACAAAATCTCTACCTGATCTTCCTCCTGACGTGAGGTTGTAAGATGGCTCTGCCCCGGTCGCCGCCGATCCAGTTCCGCCTGAATGGTGCTGATATCTATTTTGAGTTGTGGTGGGCAACCGTCAATCACGACGCCGATCGCCCCACCGTGCGATTCGCCCCATGTTGTAATCCGAAAGAGTTGACCAAAGGTATTTCCCATTATGCTGCTCTCCAATTCAGTTTCGCATCGTTTCCCCGTGGGTGCATTCAAAGCCCCGCTAAAATCCTTCACCGATGGAATCGGGACTTAAAACGACTTGACAAATCGGCGCTGCATCCGTTAATCTAACCCCATCGGAGGCTCGAAAGCATTGATGCTAGGACCTACGCAGCCAACTGTAGGCGGGGCATCTTGCCCCGCGCTGAAATGCGTAAGTTCTAAATGCGAATACTTGGCAAATATAGCATATCCGCCCCCGAATATCAACCTAAAGTTCACGAAAGCAAATATGATCATAAAATTCCTTAAACGATTAGATATTCGCCTGATCGGTATTTTCATCGTCATCGTTTTTCTGTGGAATACACAGTTTGTTTATCCCCTCAAGATCTTTGTCGTTTTTATGCACGAAGTCAGTCACGGTCTCGCTGCACTTGCGACGGGTGGTAGTATCAAAGAGATTCAGATTGTCCAGCAAGAAGGGGGACACGCGATCACGGTAGGCGGTTCACGTTTCTGGACACTCACCGCTGGCTATCTTGGCAGCCTAATGTGGGGCGCACTGATTCTGATGCTCGCAGCGAGGACACACTTGGCTAAATTAATCAGCGCCGTTATCGGCATAGGTATGATCCTTATTTCGGTCTTGTATCTGCGAAACAGTTTCGGTTTTCTTTTTGGCGTTGGGTTCGGCGCGGTATTGATTCTTGTCGGCAGATTGCTTCCAGAGTCGATTAATGAGTGGCTGCTACGGGTTATTGGCTTGACCAGTTGTCTTTATGCGATTCTCGACATCAAGAGCGATATTATAGACCGTTCCCATCTCCGATCCGATGCCCGTATGCTCCACGAAGAGGTAACACCATACATCCCGACGGTTGTGTGGGGCGTTTTATGGATGGCGATTGCAATAGTTGTGACCCTTTGCGTTCTCTACATTGCTGGCAAAGGCAGAGAGAAACCGGAGGTGTTGGACACTGGAGATGAGCATTGAAACAGCTACGTGGCAAACCGCTCAAGGATTTTCTTAAAGGGGCATCGCGGCCGGATAGAGAACTCATTTTTATCTTGCAGGATGTTGAAGATCCGGTCAATGTTGGATCTGCGTTTCGGATTGCGGACGCAGCCGGTGTGCGCCAACTCATTTTGACGGGAATCAGCGCACGTCCGCCGCACCCATTGATTCGGAAGGTTGGACGGGGCAGGGATCGGCGGGTGAGGTGGCGTTATGTGGAACAGGCAGCGGACGCAATTCTTGACCTCAAAGCGCGGGGTTATGTTAGCTGTGCGTTAGAGATAACCGCAGCCTCTGTGCCTTACAATGAAACCACATATCCCGATAAACTCTGCCTGATCGTTGGACATGAAGATCACGGCGTGACAAAGCGAACCCTCGCCGCCTGCGATATGACAGTCTACATCCCGATGTACGGCAAGGGGGCTTCGCTGAACGTTCATGTGTCGTTGGGAATTGCGGCGTATCACATCCTGCACAGTCGTTAAGGAGGAAATTGATGAAGTTAAAGGTTGGTGTTGTGGGGCTAGGGCGTGGGCGCGTATACCTAGACCGCTTTGCGGAGCAGACTCAAGCGGAAGTGGTTGCAGTGTGCGATGCAGATACATCTCGGTTGGAGGCGGCTGACTGCCCGGTTGATGCGTCAAGATACACGAATTATGGGGAATTTCTGAGACACGATCTGGATATAGTGGTTATCTGCACGGAGATGCCGCAACATGCCGACCACACAATCGCCGCGTTGGAAGGTGGAAAGCACGTCCTCTGTGAAGTGCCGGCGGCATACACACTGTCAGAGTGCGAGGCGGTTGTTCAAACCGTCGAAAAGACCGGCTTGAAATATATGCTCGCTGAGAACTGTTGCTATAGCGATATGCACCTCGCATGGAAGGAGCAGATCTGTGCTGGCGACATCGGGAAGATTATCTATGCCGAAGCCGAATATATTCACGACTGTCGAGGCATGATGCGGCGTGAGGATGGGACGTTGACGTGGCGCGCCAAGATGCCGCCAATCCAATACTGTACCCATAGCCTTGGACCGCTACTCTTTTTGATGGAAGACCGGTGCGTAGCAGCGACGGGGTTAAATCCTGGATCTAATATCGCACCCGATCTCGACGTAATAGACCTTGAGGTTGGGCTGTTTCAGATGGAGAGCGGTGCGGTTGTCAAGATCCTGTGCGGCTTCTCGATTGAACGGCAGCCGGCATTTCACTGGTATGTCGTCTACGGCACAAAGGGTGCGCTAGAAAGTAAACGCCAATACAAAGAAAGGGCAAGTGGCTACTTCCGAGGAATCGCCCCCGACCGAGAGATGACCCCCTTCACAAGTGATGACAGCGGGCATGGAGTCGCTGAGAGCAGAATTGTTGACGGGTTCGTTGAATCTATCCTGAACGATACGAAACCGCCAATTGATGTTTACGACGCGATGGATTATACTGCGCCGGGGATTTGCGCCCACCTATCTGCTGAAAGGGACGGAGCAGTTGTGCCGGTGCCGAATTTTCGGTGAATCAACGAATCATCGGCACTGTTTCATCCCTTTTCAAACGCTATGATATCCCGATGGATCTTACCGGAGATCCGCTCACGTAGGTCAGCATCGGCGAAACGTTGGCGAAACCCGTGTTTCTGAGTCAGATCGAGGGCAGTTTCACGTGGCAACGCCTTCAAGTTATAAGCAACCACAATCGTCCCGTTCGGTTTGAGTAAACGTTTCCAACTTGGAAGGGCGGCATCCAACAGCTCATCTAATGGGATCGGGGTGAGTTTTTCGTTTCGGCTTCCGGCACGGACACCGTAAGGGAAATCTGTGATCAGACTGTTGAATTGCTGGTTCGGTAGATGCCCATGTGCTTCTCGCGTATCGCCATTGATGATCTGATAGCGGTTTTGGGGAGCGTCGCATGTCACGAAAAGATGGCGTGTTCCATCGTGGGATTCCTCAAAACGCTGTCCGAGGCGCTGCAAGAGTTTTCGGAGGTTCTCGGCACTCCGCTTCGAGGCTGTGGGAGAAATCTCTAGCGTCGCACTATCAATCCCTCTTAACACGCACTCGAAAAGTGTCTGCCCGTAGCCGCCCATCGGATCTAGCACACTTCCAACGGGTCCCGCGTTGTAACTGAGATTCAACATCGCACGAATCAGGTACGGAGACTGCCTCGCTGGAGATTGGTAATCGAACGCCTGTGGAGCGATTGTGGCAACCCAGTCTTTGTCTAGTGTCAGAATCGGATGATGGACACCAGATTCAACGAAGGCACAAAAAGCATCGTAATCCTTCCGTAGAATCTCCGCTACCTGCCGGTCTCGATCAGCCTCCCCATCCTCCCAAACGAGCGCGTCAATTTGTGTCAGAAAAGTCATCCATCGGCACCGGCCGATTTCTTCGGACCTCAATTCTCCCACATGCCAAACGATGCTCCCCGGCGGGTAGATTTCCGGTGTCGCAATCTCGACGACACGCGGTAATAGATTCACAATCTCGGCCTCAGACAATCGTCCGACGATTCCCTCGTGACCGCTGACCTGCTTGTATTGGAAGTGGTAAATTGATATAGGATCTGTGTACATTTCCGTTGAAAGAAAAAAGGATTGACAGAAACCGAAAGAGCGTATTAGAGTATACCCAACTAAGACTCTTAGGAGAACTAATAGATGCGTCAACCCGTTGTTTGGATTTCAGTGGTATTGGTGGTTGGTTTAATGGTAATTATAACTGTTTCACTGGTCAGGATGCCAGCAGCGACCCCGAAAATTTATCCAGCGGACAAGGGGCCCAACTTTATTGATGTGTCGGCTTACCCAGCAGAGATGCAGGAAAACTACAAGCGGTTTGAGCAAAAATGCAGTCGCTGCCATACGCTTGCCCGTCCAATTAACTCAGAATTTACCGGGGAGGCGTGGCGCAAATATGTCTACAAAATGATGCGGAAACCGGGATCGGGCTTGACACCAAAAACCGCCGAACCGATCATTCAATTTCTGATTTACGATTCTGAAGTGCGGTCAAAAGAATAACCAACGAACTGTTGCAACAATCTGAAGGGACCACGATGCCGGAACATATAATCACAAAACCGGACGAAATGGAATGGGTCACTATCCCCGCGGGTAAGTTTATCATGGGGTCTGATCCAGCGCAGGACCACCGCATCAAAGTGCTTGATGCCGAGTTTCCTGATGAGTGGCTTGCGCGTGAGCAACCACAACGAGAAGTTTATCTCTCTGAATATGCCATTGCGAAATATACGGTGACCAACCGGCAATTCAAGGCATTTGTCGGTGAGACTGGCTATCGGACGGAACGGGAATTAGATGGACTCGGCAAATCGATCTGGTATAAGCTGCGAGAAGCACCACTTGAGGAACGGCTAGACCACCCCGTTGTGTGCGTAACGCGCAAGGACGCCCTCGCCTACTGTGAGTGGTTCAGCCGGGAGACGGGTGTCGAAATCGGCTTGCCAACCGAGGCGCAGTGGGAGAAAGCAGCGCGCGGCTGCGACGGCTGGTTCTGGCCCTGGGGAGATGAGTTTGATGAAGCCAAATGCAATATTGCCGGGAAAGGAACAACGCCTGTAGGGAGCTATCCGCAAGGTGCATCACCTTATGGTGTTATGGACTGCGCCGCTAATGTCTGGGAATGGTGCCACGACTGGTTTGGGACAGATTACTATCACCATGCTCCGTCTCGCAATCCTCAAGGTCCTGATAATGGAGAATATTATGTGGTGCGCGGCGGCTCGTGGTATCGGGGACAACGGAGCGCGTGCAGTGTAAGGACCGCTGCACGTTTTCGGCACTACATCGCGTGTTATACATTCGGCTTTCGTGTGGTTCGGAGGCCCGATCGGTGAAGCGGAGGATTTTTTTGCAATGCGGAAGATAGTAATCCTAAAATGAATGCCCCTTTTGCATTTTCTTTGGACATGAGCCAAGATTGATGATCAAAACCAACACCAAGGGTTGAAAATATGCACATTATTAGCAAAAAGGCATTGCGCGAGTTTTGGGAGAAATATCCTGACAGCCAAACTTCCCTCGTACGTTGGTTCAAACTGATTGACAAACAGGAGTTAAAGAACTTTGCGGAATTGCGTGCGGTGCTTCCAAGTGCTGATCAGGTTGATAATCTGATTGTTTTTAATATTGGTGGCAACAAATATCGGTTGATTACCTCAATCCATTTCAATCGTCAAAAAGTCTATGTTCGTCATGTATTAACTCACGCAGAATATGACAAAGGAGACTGGAAGAAATGAGTGTAATTACAGATGACATTCAAGTACACTGGCGCGTTGTGCGTTCACTCTTTTCAATTCGCAATGAAAAGGAATACGATATAGCTATTGAGCGGTTGAATGCACTAATTGATGAAGTTGGTGATAATGAAGAGCATCCTTTGTATGAACTTCTTGACACATTGGGGGCGGTTATACATACTTATGAAGAACAGCACTATCCAATGCCAGAGTGTAGTGGTGTTGAGATGCTTCAGTTTTTGATGGAAGCTCATCAACTTGAACCGTCCGATCTACCAGAGATAGGGCCGCCAGATGCCGTTTTAGAGCTTCTCAGTGGTAAGCGCGAACTTACGGTCAAGCATCTGCAAACCTTAGCAGCAAGATTTCATGTATCACCGACGGTGTTCGTCTGATCCGTTAGTCCACCGTTGATAATTTTAGGAGGCAACCATGAACGGACAGAACAACAAAATCCGAATTGAATCTGAACCCTTTCGCCAATTTACGAGTGCGCTCTATCAAGGTGCCGGTGTTCCTGAAGCAGAGGCAGACGCCGTTGCTGGAATGCAGGTCGAAACCGACGAGCGAGGTGTGTTTTCGCATGGAACTCGCGCGCTCCCCGGCTATGTGCGCGGCATTCTCAACGGCGAGATCAACCCGAAGCCGACACCGCAGGTTCTGACGGACGCGCCGAGCACCGCGCTCGTTGATGCGGACAATAGCCTTGGGCATGTCGCCGGGATATATGCGATGAATATGGCGATTGAAAAGGCTGACGCTACAGGCTTCGCGTCGGTGGCGGTCCGCAATAGCAACCATTACGGCGCAGCGGCGTGTTTCGCAATGATGGCTTTACCGAAGAGAATGATCGGGTTCAGCACTACCAAAACGGGTGGGGCAAGTGTCGTACCGCACGGCGGGATGTCGGGACTACTCGGCAATCACCCCGTTGGCTACGCAATACCAACTAAAACAGAGCTGCCGATTGTGTTAGACATGGCGGTTGGGCAGATTGCGTGGGGCCATGTTGGGACGTATGCGATGGAGGGGAAACAGCTGCCGCCCGGCTATGTGTTGGACGCGGACGGTAAGCCGACACAAGATCCAACTCAAGCGAGCGGGATGCTGCCCTTTGGTGGGTATAAAGGGCACGGTTTAGCAATTGTGATGAGTATCCTCAGCGGCGTGATGACAGGAGGGCCCGCCGCCTGCAATCGGACATCGGAGACGCCGCCCGACCTAGCGAGACGGGGGCATTTCTTTTTTGCAATTAAAGTCAGCAACTTCTGTCCGTTGGACGAATTTACGGAAGCGGTGGATGCAGAGATTCGTACTGTCCGCAACGCGCCACGCGCCGAAGGCGTTGAACGAATCTATCTTCCCGGTGAACTTGAGTGGTTGCATCAGCAGGATGCGTTGCGTAACGGTATCCCGCTGCATCCGACGCACTTGAAATCGCTGGCGGCACTCGCAGATGAATTGGGGGTCGAGGTTTTCTGGCGGTGATGATTACGGTTTATACCCTGAACGATCCGTATTCCCACCATATTTCATCGTGTAAATGAGTAGATTTGTCATGAAGCGATGGACATCTTTCGAGCGACGCATCCGCAACATGGTTCGGCTACTGATCTCCACCGTCTCCATAGCGCACAAATAGTCTTTGCGGTTATAGACTACACCAAGCCGATTGTTAATAGTAATACCTTTTTGGTATTTGAACTTCGACGGTTTCGGATGGTTTTCAGACTGCCAGAAAACATCCCCACCTGTCGGAGGCAGGGGGAGATCATAGTAGATGCTATAGATTTTATGGGTGTGCATCAGATTCTGGAGAGGATATTCGGGAAAGGTTTTGCGTAACTCATTAGCAACGGTTGCGGCGAGTAATCCGTTGAACCCGCAGTCATCGTAAAATAGCATTCCACCCCGTTCAATGACATATTTCCGCAGTGCTGCCCGCTCTTCTCGGGTAAAGTGTGGTGCTAGCACCGCTTTTTTACGATCCGGTGTGGCGAGATTTCGTCCAACAGCCATGTCCTTATCGTGTCCTGTCATGATAATCATCGGCGCATTAAGGATGCGCGGATCTGTCAGATGCAGCGAACCGCCTGCATATTTCATATCGGCGCGGAGGTTAGTATTATCTTGGAGCCACTTCGCAAAACTCGGTATCGCGCTTGGATCTTGCCACCAGTCAGAAAGGGAGTGTTTAAGCCGAACTAGGCGAATATGCCCGCGAATGTCCATACCTTCTCCCTCCAGAATTGCCCCTAAGCGATCTTCAGGGACTAGCTTTTCGTCCGACAACCCGAGCGCTTCATCTGGAGCGAGTGCCAAATCTGAGCCTGAACCTGAATCTGAAGATGTGCCTCCCTTCTCTTCTCCATACGTGCCTCCAATAATTGGAGCACTCGCACCTCTTCCACTACCAGAACGGGTATAACTGCCCCTGTTAGGCGTGCGTTCTGTCGAGGAGTCAGGGAGAAGCGTTTCCGTATCGCCGCGTTGCTGCGTCTCTACTTCGCCAACCCCCAAACTTTGGAGAACATCCGATTCCAACGGAGGTGGTTCTTGGGTATTGGTATCTGAAAGTATCGGCACTATCACCTTTGCCTGCGTGGGCAATGTCCCTGTACCGCTAGGGGCTTTCGCTGCTTCTTCGATTGGACGGGGCTTGACCAATGTACGAGCTGGTGGCGGCAATTCAACCCACTCAACGTGGATAACATCGTCTTCTACGATATGCTGCTGAATCGATTGTATAACAAAAAACGCAGCGACTAGATGCGATATGAGGGCGATAATCAATGCGGACCGGCGTCGTCGCCGCCGCACGGCCTGGCGCACACTGCGCTGTATATTAAATTCCGGTAAGTGCCGGATTGCTTGCCGTCTGCTTTCTTGCTTTTGTATCCATGTTTTTGAGAGACGGGAACTGATGCGAACCCGTGGTAAATCTTTGGTTACTCGCTTTTGTTCTTGCACTACGCGCCCTTTCCGAACAGGATTGGCTCATGAGCCCATTGTTCGCCTTTTTGCTCTTAACATTTTTCCTCTCTCAATCGGAGATGACAGGAAAATGTGGTGGGACAATTATGAGGATTTTACCCTATATTTCATCGCTCAGCTCTGAATGTGAAGAGACAATCTATTTTATTTCACCAACAACGCAGGTGATTGTTCCGGAAAAAATCACGTACAAATTGTTATAATTCTAATGGTTGTGCACAATGATACCAACGACCGTCAGTTTTTGGCAAATTAAATTTGTAGCTAATCGTCCAATATTGAAATAGTAACAAGATGCAATCTATTCCAAGCATACCCCTACGTCAAAATCTACCACAGCCACAGCTAATCCGTCAACTCCATGCGTTTGCGGAAAAGCGAGGGGTTCAACTCTACCTTGTCGGCGGCTCCGTCCGAGCCTTGTTACTTAATCAGCCTCTCACGGATCTTGATTTCGCGCTTGCTGACGATGCGATTGCTTTTGCCAAAGCCTTCGCGGATAAAATCGGTGAGGCATTTGTAAAATTAGAAGAACAGCCGCCGACAGCGCGGGTTGTTATCAGAGAAACGCGGCTTACCTTAGATTTCGCCGGATTTCGTGCCGAGACTTTGGACGCGGATCTGCGCTTGCGCGATTTGACAATCAACGCAATGGCACTAGATCTTTCATTACTCTTGACGAAACCGGCGGTGAAGTTGATTGATCCGTGTGACGGTTTCTCAGACCTTGAAGCGCGAACGCTGCGCTTCCCAAGCGAACGGGTGGTGATCGATGATCCGCTGCGGCAGTTGAGAGTATACCGTTTTGCGGCACAGTTGGGGTTTGAAATTTCTGAAGCTACAGTCGATCTCATTCGCAGCCATAAAGATCGATTGCCACAGGTCTCCTTGGAACGCATCCGCGACGAATTGATTAAGATCTTAAATGTTCAAAACGCGACTACTTATCTGCGGCACATGGACGAGACGCGTCTCCTGTCGCAAATTATCCCTGAAATTGAGGAGATACGTGGATCGTACCAAGACGCGCTGGACCGTCGCCTGCGTGCCCTCGAAATGTTTGAGATAAAACCGATACCGGATACGTTACAATCGTACCAGCCACAAATTGAGGCATACCTGCATGAACAAATGACATACGATCTGTCCCGACGACAGTTGCTCAAGTTGGCTTTGCTACTGCGTGATAGTGGGACAGAGACAGCTGTTCAAGCAACGAATCGCTTGCGGCTCGGCAGAAAAGCGACACAGTTGATGCGCTGCCTTGTGCAGAATCGTCTGTACCTGATGGATTCGATGGATGGCAACGGTCATATACCCCGTCGGTCGACGGCTTCCTTCCTAAGAAGGACAGGAAGTGACTGGTTAGGGGTCCTTTTAATATCCTACGCAAATATTCGATCAGCTGAAACGAAGATACGCCGGACTGACGCACCACCGATAGTGGAAGAGGCACTGAAGCGGATTGCAGACCTTTATTATGATGAAATTGGTCCGATAATGGAGTGCGGTAGACTCATCACCGGCGACGATATTTTGCAAACATTTGGGATGATGCCTGGCATCGAAATTGGGCGTATTCTACAACACATTGAAGACCTCCAGTTTGAAGGAGAAATTCAGACACCAGAGGAGGCACTGGAAGCAGCACGCACCTTTTTGCAAAACAATGGAACGGAGACTTAGTTATGAAACAGATTGAACTACACCCAGAGGATTACCTTCCGGCAGCCCCACCACAGGAGATTGTGCAGCGCTACGGTATCGCCATCGTTGGCTGTGGGAACATCGCCCGGAACACACATCTGCCCGCCTATAGTAAGTTCGGATATCGCATCGTTGCGGCTTGCGATGTTATTGAAGAGAAAGCGCGAGCGGTTGCCGAAGAATACAGCATCCCCTTCTGGACGACCAATATTGAAGCGATAATTGATCGGCGTGATGTTGATATTGTTGATCTCGCAGTGCGCCCGGAAGATCGCTTGGCAGCGGTGGAACAGTTAGCACCTGCCGGTAAACACATTCTCTCTCAAAAACCGCTAGCCCCGACATTGGTGGAAGCGGAGCGCATTGTCGAGGTATGTGAGGAGGCGGGCATCACACTGATGATCAACCAGCAAGCACGTTGGGTGCCGTATCACACCGCGATGAAGGTACTGATTGACCGTGGCTGTTTCGGTCACCTATACAGCGTGCTACACGTCCACCGCCAATGCCAAGACACCATCGATTCCACGTGGCTGACGGTCCCTGACTTCACCATCATAGACAACGGGATTCATTACGTCGATCTCTCCCGTTACTTTACCGGTCGGACACCACGATGGGTGAAAACAACAACCACCCGTGTTCCCGGTCAGTATGCGATGGATCCGATGATTTACTCAATCCTTTGCGAATATGAACCGGATGACCTGATGTCAACGTTGCATTTCAACAACATCGCACCGGCACTCCATCATAGCCCATATCTGTGGCACATTGATGGTACAGACGCCTCCGCTTCAATTGCCCGGTACGGTCCCCTCCGAGATGGGCGGACGGAACTGACTCTCTCGTTCAAAGAGGATCCTGATCGGCGGCAGATATTTCATATTCACGGCAGCTGGTTTCCCGATGCGTGGGGTGGCACGATGGGAGAGATGCAGCGTGCACTCGCAGCGGACGTCGAACCCCAAGTTTCCGGGCGAGATAACCTGAATTCCATTCGGATTACCAATGCCGCAGTTGAATCGTCCAAAACCGGTCAGACGGTAGAAATTCCACCTGAGTAGATAACGAGCAGTTGAACGAGGACACTCAACCGAAAATAGAGAGGAAAAAAAATGGAGCATTTCCACGTCGATATACATCAACGCCCCGAACCCAAGTCCATTGCGCCCCGGTTTACAAGCGTCAAGATACGGTGGAAGGGACGAGCGATAACCGATTTGACTCAAGGCATTCACCGGTGTTATCTGTTCCCGGTATACTCCCCTGCGGGCGTATCCCTGACATCTGAAAGCCCGGTGGATCACCCACACCACAATTCCATCACCGTCAGTGCTGATGTCTTTTTTGTTCAACTACCGCCACTGTCTCCAGCGATTTCTACATTAACGGAGGAGGCAACATATAACTTCTACGTCAACAATATCTTCCAAGGACGTGCGCCGGGTAGAATTTGGGTCGTTGGGGTTGACAGCGAGGAAATTTCCGAGAACCATCTTCGCGTTGTGCAAACTATTCAGTGGCAAGGTCCTGAGGAATGGGGCGCGCCGGCGGATATTGGTCGTCGGGTGTTGGCTGAGGAGACGCGAACCATCGACATCTATCCGGGGGAGGTTGCCAACGTCATCGACATCCGGTCCCAACTGAGGCCAACTGATTGGGATGTTACCATCGGTACGACGCGCCACGCTTATTTTACGATTCGGATGGCAGATGCGCTGCGTCCTATCAACGGTGGCAAACTCATAGATGCGGAAGGCAGAGTCGGTCAGCAGGAGGTCTGCAACCAGCTTGCAGACTGGGTTGATATATCGGGTACCGCGGTGGGCGATCAAAAAGCAGGAATAACCGTGATTCCACACGCTTCCGCTGCTGGCATTGAATGGTTCTGTTTCGACTACGGGACGATGCTGGTGAATCCATTTATGAGAGAGAAGGGGATTCTGAATCGGGGCGATGAACTGGATCTCGGAATACGAATCTTGGCTCACGATGGGGATCCAACGGAAGCAGGTGTGGCAGAGCTATATGAAGCGTTCAAGCGCGAAAGGAAATAGTTTCCTAACCCGGAGCGATCACGGTCATGTCCCAGTCACCGAGGCCGAGCAGCGGTTTCGTCCAATCGCCAAGCGCGGGTTCACCCGCCTGTACCCACTCCTCGATTTCTTCACGGTGTCCCAACCGCCGGAGTGCATTCCACATCGGCTGGTAGTTTGCTCTGCCGCCCGGACCGGCGCAATCCCAAAAGAAGAGGCGGTCTGCGCCTGCACCGTAGAGCATATGGGCGTTGCATCGGAAATTTTCGGGACTCTGATGGCGGGGCATGATATTCGGTGCCAACAAGCATGAAGTCCCCTGAGTTGCATGGGCGAAAGGCTCAAGCTGTGATGCACTCGACCAGATATCCTCCTCGGTCGGCATTGCGAGTGGCGCCGGGCTGTACGGAATGAGGACATCGATCAACCCTTCCCTTGCCCAAGCAGCGACATCAAGACCGAAGTATCGATTCTCCTCCTCCAAGCCCAACACACACGCGGAAACCTCAATCCTCTGAGCCCGTCCTTGTTCGCGGGTAATTGCGTCCATCTCCTCCCGCACACGACGCATAAAGCCTGTCATGACTCCTCTGCAAAACTCAAGCCACATTGGATCGGTATCCGCAAGATCGCGTGGATCGCTGCCGTGCGCAGCTGCAAAAGCCTCAAGCAGCGGTGTTTCGTATACGATGTATGGAGGTCGTCGGTTGAAGAGTAGACAGATCCCATCAATAGGGTATTCAGCCATTTCGCGTAGCAGTGCCAGACAGTAGTCCTGTATCTCACGAAAGGCGTAGGAGAGTCGTGGCAACTGCTTTCCATCTCGATCGACACAGCGCAGCTCCGGATGGTTTTGGTAATACCCTCCTCGGAAATTGTGATCGAGCGGTGGCGGATAGGTCCAGCCAGCCAGTCGATAGGCGGCGTGGAACTCAAGACCGATAGCGTGCGTGTGTTCGAGCGCTATCGCGAAGGGATCGAGGCCGGCTTTGAGATAGCTGCGCCAGCTTTCCGCTACCAGTCGGTCACCGACCCGCGCAAACTCTGTAATATTGGGAATATCGGGTGTACGTCCAATTTTGGTGGGGTAATGCAGGACATCGCCGCTTCCGCTCTCCCAATACATGCGTGAAAAGTCGGTGTCTCGATACGCCTCAACCTCGCGGCGCAGTTCTTCAGCGGACGTGGGACGATAAAGGAAGTGAGGTCCGTGTGAGTCGTTGTGCGCGAATAGGCGTCGGTGTGCACTACCTTGTTGTTCGACGTGCAGCGCATCAACTTCAGTCGGGGTGAGCGGCACAAGTTTGATGTAGGCAATGCGTACACCCCCACATTGCACCGAACCGAAGCCATCCCCTGGATCAATACGGCGCATCAGTTGGCAGAAGTCAACAGCTTGTCCATTCAGATCAGCAACCTTCCAGAAGATCTCTTGGAGCTGCTTACGCCGTAGGTGGTGTCCGCCGGTATCCCATGTAAGTACGGAATAGGTGTCGTCGCCGCTCAACTTGACGAGCGTTTGAGGCAATCCTTCTTCGCTGGTTGGGTGTACGCCGATGGAGATTGCGTACCAGCCGGTCATGTTTAATGGGTAACGGATCTCTGGTACGCGGGTCTCTGGACCAGCCTTTAGCATGACGCCGGAGAAACCTTCAGCCTCATAGGAAATGGTTTGCCAGCGACGGAATCCGCCATCGGGAGAGAGTCGGTCTGCGGGTTGGCAGCGCTCTAGGTCGGTCACATAAATTGGTGTTGTGCTGAAACCACGGTCAGTGATGAAGTCAGCCATGTAAAATCCTCCGACGAGAGTGGGCGATAACACTTAAACACCCTTCACGGCAGTTGGGGGATAACCTCTTTTGCCATCAGTTCCATTGATCGGCGCATTTTTGCCTTGTCGTCCCAATCGTGACCAATCATCAACACTGTGCCGAAACCGCCGGTGAGATCGTAGATGTCCTGAAGCTTTCGTGTAACTGTCTCAACACTACCGACGATAGCGATGTTGTCGATGATATATTCGGCATCAATCGCTTCGTCTGGCATCTCCGGATCCGATTTCAGCAGATCCTGCATCCGGGCAAGCGTGAGCATACCGCGTAGATAGACGAGTGAGGCGGCGAATGCACCGTTCAGCGCATGTTCCCGCGCTTCCGCATCTGTTTCCCCGACGAAGATGCTGCGGGAGATACGCCACTCCGAGCGGTCAGGTTCGCGTCCGGCTTCGAGGGCACCTTGGGAATAGAGTTCCCACTGCCGTTTCACTTTGTGCGGCGGTGCCATGTTGATGCTGATTGGAATGAACCCCCGCCGCCCACCTGTCGTGGCTGCCATAGACTCTTCCCTGACGATACTCATCGCGATTGGTGGGTGCGGTTTCTGATACGGCTGCAGCACCTGACCCAATCCGAGTTCGGGCACCTTCTCGTCGAGTTTGATGTTCCAGTAATCCCCCTTGAATTCAAAGGGTCCCTCCTCCTGCCACAACTTGAGAACGATGTCCATCGCCTCAAGGGTCATCAGCCCCTGCGTCCGTGGGTCGGGGAGATCAAATAGAGCCCAATCGGTCGGAACACCGCCCTGTCCAAAACCAACGTTGAGCCTGCCTTTAGCAAGGTGGTCGAGATAGGCAAGTCTGACGGCGACGTTGGCGGGATGGTGTTGGGTGATGATAGTTACGCCGGTGCCCAAGCGAATGTTTTTCGTCTGCGGCAGCATGTGGGCGATGAAGACATCGTTGGAGGGAATCGGCTCCCACCCTGCGGTATGATGCTGTCCAATCCACGCTTCACTGAATCCCAGTTCGTCTGCCCAAATGACGCACTCTACGTCCTCTTCAAATGTCTGCGTCCGATCTTTTTCTGGCGGATGCAGCGGCATCATAAATGTACCAACTTTCATAGCTCACCTCTTATCGTTCAAGTCTTTTTTGGAATATCAGAAGAATTGTTCATTAGTTCACTAGGGCGTGTTGACATTCTGATGTTGATAATCTGGCAAACGCTGGAGTCATCGGTCAATCTGCCAAATGTAATGTTTGCGGACGGGGATCACAATCTAACAGATCGTGGTACAAAAGACCACTTTTACGAAAATGCTGTTTGAAAAGAAAATTTCCCGATGAAACACTTCGTTGGGTTTCACTGTATCTGTCTATAAGCAGGTGTTGTTGAATCACCGAACCTGTATTGCACTTGATAAGGATTACCGTTTAACCGTTCAACCCAACCTACGGACTGTTTCCAATTGTGCCTATGCGGTGCGGTTGGAAACCGCACCTACCGGGGGCGAAAGTTGGGTGTCGAGATGTGAATCTCGACCTACAGGTGCTAAGGTTAGGTGCGAATCTCTACGTCTGCTCGCTCTTCCTGAAGTCGTGCCACTGAGACCGATGCAAGCTGCCCCCATCCCCGATTTCGCGCTTCCGTGAAACGTTGTTCAATGATGTTGGCGAGTTCCATCGGTAGGCGCAATTGACGCCCTAGCTCGGTCGCCAGACCGACATCTTTCGCACCAAGGTCTAGCTTAAATCCCGGTTCAAAATTGCCTTGAAACAGACTCCCCGGAAATTCCTGCATACACTCGGTATTGCCGGAACTGTGAGAGATTGCCTCAAACATGGTCTCTGTTTCGGCACCGGCTTTGAGTCCCAACGTCAGTGCCTCTGACACCAAAACATAGTTACCAAGATTGATCAGGTTATTGACAATTTTGCAGACCGCTCCCATGCCCTGCTCACCGCAGTACATGACTTTCTCACCGATGAGATCAAGAACAGGTTTGTAAGACATATAGATCGATTGATCACCGCCGACCATAATACACAATGTTGCGTGCTCGGCACCGCCGACACCACCGCTGACCGGGGCATCTAACACATGGACACCTTTGGGCTTTGCGGCGGTGGCTATACGATGGATGGTATCTGGATCGGTAGTGCTCAAATCAAAATACGCTAAGCCGGGGGCAGCACCGCCGAGGATACCGTAATCTCCGAGGGCGACTGCCTCCACATCTTGGGGACGAGGGAGTGCCGTGAAGACGACTTGACTCGCCGCCGCTACGGCACCTGGACTATCCGCCCACGATGCCCCCTGCGACAGCAATTCTTCGGCTGCTTCCTTCTGTGTATCAAACATGGTCAGGTTGTGACCGCCTTTGGCAAGGTTTCGTGCCATGAAGCGTCCCATGCGTCCAATGCCGATGAACCCGATATTCATATCTATACCTCCGAATATCGGCGGAGTCCGTTCGGCAAACCCTCTTGATCGGACGCCGGTGGCTTGACGGGCGCTTCACAGGGCCAGCATTGACCGCCGGTGTGTTGATAATCTTCGCCGGATAACCAACAGAACATTTCAGCCGCAGCGATGCCACACTTAAACTGCTCAAAGTGAGGTTCGCCGCCGAAGGTGGGCCAAGAGAAATCGAAATCGGAGTCAATTATCCAGTCACGGCGCGGTTCGGTGGTCCGCCAGTAGTTGTATTTGAAGAGGTTGCGGAAGCCGTTGGTAGTGCTCCTGCCTTTGCGGTGCCATATCGAATAAACGGTAATAAAGATAGAGCCTGCCGGTGCGGTGGTCGGTACGGAGAGTTTAACACTGCGTAGGTGCGCCATGTAGTTGGCTTTGGTACGCAAGAAGTGGGAGCCGGGGATCACTTCGGTGGGTCCCGCCTCCTTCGGCGTGTCTTGTGGGTAATAGAACACTTGCAGGTAGTCCAAGCGCGGGGTGTAGATTGATCCGCCATCGCGATGCCACCCTTGGGGCGGTGCCGGACATGGGGCCCGGTGATTACACAACGTCTGAGGCAACTTGAAGTCTCTGCCGAGCAACGATCTGACGGCACCCGCCGCTTGTGGATTTTTGAATACGCCGTCAACAAACCAGTCTTCGGTCAGCAGTTCGAGGGGTTGGTGCTCTGGATGTTCGTCCACAAAGTCCATCATACGCTGATTGACCGCGTCTTCGACTACACCTTCAAGCACTAAGTACCCTTTACGGCAAAATTCAAAGACCTCTTGATCGTTCAGCGTCGGCTCACAATCGTAGGTCCCTCCTATCGTCGTCTCGCTATGCGGGATTCCGATTCGTTCAATCGGGGAGGATGTCGTCGGATTCATCAAAAAACTCCTTCGCAATTTACGGTCACGGTTTCAAGTTATAGTAGATTTTAGAATTACTGAGACACTCTCAATGCACAACCAACCCCCTAAATCCCCCTTATCAGGGGGACTTTGGAAACGTCGCGGAGTTACGGCACACGGAGTGTGCCTACTACTTTTAACCTCTATTTGTTTTCAGAATCCACTATAGTTTCTCGAGGATAAATTCGCAGCCGAGTCCAAAGGTTTTGTCTTCTTGAAGCAGCAGCACCATTTCGGGAAACTTGATTACCCGCCAGCCATCGTTCATCGCTTCGAGTACGGAGTTGTAGGGCCATTCGTCCACATCGTCGGGTCCTTCGAGGATTTCACCGTTCTCTACCAGTGCCATGCCGAGGACTTGGGAATCAACGCCGGTGTTGCCGGTGTTCAGATACAGCAGTCGCTGCCGCTTAGGTGAGTCGTCGTCCGAAGCACCCTCGTTCAGGCGATCTAACGCCTGTTGGAGATCCGCCTCCGCTAGCGTGCCTGCGCGTAGCTTGTCGAGCCAACCCTGGATCTGTTGTTTGTCAGGCATCCTGAACTCCCTCTATCTGGTGTTTTTCTATATCTATCATGAATTATGGTAGATTTTAGAATTATTTGGACATTGTGCCCTGTAAGTTCGTGGGCACCCACAAGGGGTGCCCCTACAAGCTGCCTACATATTTTGATAGTTCACCATAATTTGCTACGACACACATGTCGCCCCGCTGGGGCTTTGGTCATTAGTATAGATCGCGTTTCTATAAACATGCCGCCCCGCTGGGGCTATGGTTATTATGGTAGATTTTAGAATTACTTGGACATTGTGCCCTGTAAGTTCGTGGGCACCCACAAGGGGTGCCCCTACAAGCTGCCTACATATTTTGATAGTTCACCATAATTTGCTACGACACACATGTCGCCCCGCTGGGGCTATGGGTCGGGCAGGATGCCCGACCTACGGGTGTGGTGCGGGTTACGGCATACGGAGTATGCCTACTACTATCAATGTGGGGGAGCACATTCAGACCAATCCGTTCATAAAATTACGCACGACCAACATAGGGCATCTTCGTCGCCATAACGGTTATGAACAGCACGTTTGCATCCAGCGGTAGGCTTGCCATGAACACAACGGAGCGTGCAATATCATCCGTGTCCATCCGTGGCTCGACCATGAGCGTTCCATTTGGTTGGAGGCTGCCGGTATCGCTTCTCTGCTCGGCATCAATCGACGCATTGCCGATGTCAATTTGTCCACAAGCAATATCATATTTACGTCCATCAAGGGAGGTTGATTTCGTTAGCCCGGTCAGTGCGTGTTTGGTGGAAGCATAGGGCGCGGAATTGACGCGCGGCACATGTGCTGATACGGAACCGTTATTGATGATGCGCCCGCCTCTGGGATCTTGGTCCTTCATAATCTTGAACGCTTCTTGCGTACACAAGAATGAGCCGGTCAGGTTGGTGTCCACGACCGTTTTCCACTGCTCGTAGGTCAGGTCTTCTAAGTTGACGCCCGGCGCGCCGACTCCCGCATTATTAAACAGTAGGTCGAGCCTGCCAAAGGTCTCCTTTGTCTTGGCAAACAGGGCTTTAATGGAGTCGTGATCTGTTACATCTGTGGGCACAATTAACGTTCGCGAACTCGCTTCTCCCGCTTGATTGACTGTATCCTCTAACGCTTCCGGTCGTCGCCCAGCTAGTGTAACGGAATACCCGTCGTTTAGTAGTGCAAGCACCGTTCGCTGACCGATGTTAGAACCCGCTCCTGTAACAATAGCAACTTTACTCATCTGTTATATCTCCTGATTCTATTTTATGGATTGGATACCGTTTCGAGGTGATGAAACGTGATGCGTGAAATGTGATGCGTGAAACGTGAAAATCATTTGTTCATTTCGGCAATTTGTCAGGGCCCTGTCAGGTCTAAAAAAAAATTTCAACCTCACATCGGGGGGTCATCATTAGCCGATGTCTCTCTGAACCTTGACGGGGCCTAGCTTCAGAGCATTTGTAGATTTGTACCACGCAACAGAAGGTGCGTCTAGACGGTCTGTTGACCTGACAAATACGCACTGTTTATGAACCGTTTTTCACTGAAATGGCACCATAACTCCGCCAAATGTCAGGGCACTGTCAGGGCACTGACAGGTGAAAAAAATATTTTCAACTTCTCGTCGGGGGGTTCATAATTGGACGATGTCTCTCTGAATCCCGATGGTCCCATGTTTTAGAGCATTTTCAGATTTGTGCTTCGCCAGCCGTGTGGTCGGTTTGTTGATCTGCCATATCAACAGTGATTGATGAACAGTCTTCAGTTTTGTGTCGAGATGTGAATCTCGACCTACAGGGCTAATGAACCAATTGCTTTCACGCATCACGTATTGTGTTTCTATCATAGCATTGGGCGGGGATACAGGTCAAGTGAAAATTAGGGGAAGGGTCGGGGTATTTAATTCTTTGGGCGGGGCAAGATGCCCCGCCTACCGGGTGAGGATAGAACACGCAATGAAATGCGCTACTACAAACAGCAGGGCATGACCCAAAAAGGGATAAATGCCCCTCCCTACGTCTCTCTTTCAAATTTCTCGACTAACTCAACCAACGCTGCATAATCTATCGGATCTTTATCACAATCTGCAGCGTGTTCGTGTAGCGGTAAACCCGGTTGTTTGCGATCTTTACAGGTGCAAACTCCCCCTGCCGCTGTGATCGGGGCAAGGTGCCATCGAAAATCCGGTTCGATGCGATCCATCGGAACATAAGGAATTGTATCCTTAGGCACCCCATCCCACCATTTTGTTTTCCGATTATAGCGCGTTCCTTCAACATCCACCCATTCCCCCGGTGCGTAGGCTCGTCCCCCAACTGAGGACTGTTGGGGTATGTCATACCGTTTTAGTGTTCTTCGTTTAACTCGTCTCACTCTCTTTTCTCCTTTCATCGTCTGAAATCAGACCGAGCAGCTCCTGTATCCACACGCGCGTCTCCCGATAAACCATCACAACTCTTCTGAGCTCTTTCCAATCAACCTCGTCTGCTTTTTGCAGTGCGGCTAGTTTCTGACCCACCAACCCCTGAATATGCTGTGCATGTTCAAAGTCTGTATCGGTAAAGGCGTTTACTTCCTCTTGCCTTTTTTGGATCAGTTGATTAAAGGCTTCGTGTGCTTGTTTTTTATCAAATGCTTCTGCACGCTCTACCCAATGATAATCGCTACTGTACCGATACAATGTCCGAGGCGTCGTTTTTTTTCCATTGACATTTGCTTGGCATAGTTTCTCAATGGATCGAGGCGTTGGCATTCCAAGATAAACTTGAAAATATTCAAACGCTCGTGGACTCTCTCCATCAATAGGTGTGTCAAATCGCATTTTCATAGTGTGATGCCCTCCTTTCACCTAATTATATCATATTGTTTAATGATTTGCAACGACATGATATTATTGTTTATGGTCATTTATGGTGGATTTGAGAATTATTTAGACATTCCAAACCGGTGCGGTTAGGAAACCGCACCTACCGGGGGACGAAAGTGTTTATTTATTTTTAGCATTGACCATCGTTGGCGGGTTTGGATCACAATCTAACAGATCGTGGTACGAAAGACTATCTTTTAATGTCTAGAGGATTTTCAGGATAAAAGCGGGGGGAGGAAAGTTTAGAGTTAGTTCCATTCGGGGCAGTGCATCGCAACATCTCTCTTGTGTGGATAGGGACAGACACGGTTTTGATGATTCACTTTGGTTGTCTTACGTATATCTCAACGATTTTAGCATTCCTAAGATTAACTTGCATAACTCTCTTGTCTGGCAATATGTATCTACGCCAACTATGAGAAATGCCGTTTAATACTTCGACACATGAAGGACTTTCTTTAGGGAAGGTTTTAATGTTTGGATAAGTCGCTTCAAAAGTGATTATATCCATGCCGTAGTAGTATCTTGGAAATTGGGTTCTTGGTGATACACCACAACCAATAGTAAGCACAATCAATGCTAATAGAATCCTCATGTCTGCGTCCTCCTCCCAAACCGCGCCTTTCACAGCACACGGTTTTCATGGGTATAAATTGATGGTGTCGTTTTCGGTTGGTTGTTATAGTTGATTTGTTCAGCTTTTCGCTCCAGAGGAGCGATATGTCTATAGAATCGCGATATGCTCAACCCCCGCGCTCCAGCGGAGCGCAATGTGGATAGCCGGAGCAAATCACCGCAACCTAAAGCGATGGGTAGTAGATGGCAGAGAAATGGGGAGAGGGAGATTTGGGGCGAGGGGCACCGGGCAGTGCTTCAATAAGTCTGAGGTGTTCTTCTCGGATTTTTTTGTAAACTACGGTGAATTTCATATCATAAATCTTTCCAGTTTTATCGGGATTCAAAGTAATTCGAGTTTCCGTTTGAATGGAATGGAGTGAGCCAACAGGGAATCAATCTGCTCTCGACTGAAACCAATTAACTGGAGAAAATGGAGTTGAAAAAGCAGCTCCATATTAACACAAAGAGTCCATAAATCCTGCCCCTCAGCGGCTTCTGATTCCAGACATGGGTCGTAATGTGTCAGATAATTACGCGTGTTCACAATTCTATCTATCAAGTTGTTTCGTTTTTCCCGGTTCCCAATAACATCCTTAAATGGTTTAATAAGGTCCCTCAACCTCTTTCTTAAACTCACTTCATTACCATACTTCAATTCTCTGCTCAACCATTCTCTGTGTTCTTCCGGGCATTTCTCTATGAGATTTTCGACCAATTCTTCAAACTCGGCTTCGTCCATCCGTTTTTCATCAGATGTTCTTCGATGATATGCCTCTAAGCCCTGTACTAATGCCATGAATCTCTCTTCCAAGTACGTTTGCATCCCCATTTTCGCCAAAAAGTATAAATTGAAAGTAGGAGCAATCTTTTCGTAAGCTTCTATCCAATTATTGATTATCCTCTCTGCATCGTTTTGTATCTGTCTAAATCTGAATAACATATCATGCTGATAAATCTTTGGCTCATCTGTAGAGTAAGACCAGCTTGAGTAATAAATATTTACCGGAATTGGTTCTGTTCTACCGTCTCCAATATCTTGGCGCAGATCTTCTGAAGTTGCCTCCATACTATCTAAGGAAACCGTTTTGTCTATGGCAAAACATAGAAAATTTGTGATTTTATGAGCAATAGAGGTGAATTCCTTCAATTCACGCTCCTCCTCTTCCTCCTCTGACACCAATTGAAAATAAGTCTTTTGGCTTATCGTAGCTTCTTTGATAACCGGGAATCCTGGAGGTATCCACCCGAATGTAATTAATAACTGCATACCGTTGTCAAGATTGATTGAAATATCCTCTGGCAGCTGATACGATATGGTTGCAGCGCTTTCTTCAAAATGGGGTTCAACATTAATGCCGCTTATTCCAACCCATTCGTCAATTCCTTCTACGGAAAAAGTTAGGGTATTAAAACAGGGACTTTCGCCTTCATCATAACCTACACCAGTAAAAACTCTGCCTACATGAATGAATGATTTTGATCTGCCACCACCCAAACTAATTGTCTGTGTTTTGTAATAACAATCATCAAGAGTAACAAACCCGTCTTTTTCAATGTGCCCAACAATTCGTTCTATTGGTTCCAAACGATCACGTAATAGTGCTTCTATCTCATCATTGAACAGTCCATCAACTTCTAGCTCAATAGTCCCTCCATCTGATATTGAGAGCGTTCCATGTACTTTTCTATCAGGTTCGGAGGGAAGCCAAAAATCACCGGATTTTTTAAATTCTTCTTTGATTCTCACTGAGATATCCTCCTATTGTGGTGAATAAGTAACTAGTACTCTGTCAGGCAAATTATGCTTGCGTATATTGATTGAAAGCAAACAATAACATATAAAGTAATTGCAAAACTTATCTGATTGAGTACTAGGGCGTGTTGACATTTGTGGCATAATAGTATGTGTCAACAGAACCTAGCCCACCCCTTAAAAAGAAGCAGTTTGCGCTCGTTAGTATCCAAGCTATAACCATCTTATAAAAAGGAATGCCCTTAATCCAAATGCTTGAAACCAAGCATATCGAATCAATTTCCTTTCTACGTTTTGAAAGATACCAGAAAGGTCAAACACAATGCAAATTTATTTTCGTCAACTTCAAACTAATAGTTTCAACTTGCAGAAAATAGTTTAAATCAGGAGTTATTTTTTTTGTTGATATTTGACAGATTGAAATAATCTCCGTTCCGAGAGTCTTCGATCTGATATGCCTAGAGGTAATTTAGGGCTAAATTTTTCGTGGATAGAGCAATGATTACAGCGTTTCCCAAATTCGTAAAGCAAAATGTCAACACGCCCTAAATTAAGATGTTCCCTTAGATGTTGTGTTTAATGAGCAGGCACCCCCAAATCGGGCAATCCCTCCACAATCTCCACCGTCTCCAGACTGACTGTGATTACCTTTCCGATTAGCTTGACGATGGACTGTGGGTCGTCGTCTCGGTTCGGGTCGTTGACGATGCCGCTACGCTTGTCTGTCTTGACGCGATACTGATCTATCACCCATTCTAACGCTGACCGATTCCCAAGCCGATAGTCAAACACCTTTGGGGGTATCCCGTCAAGGATCAGGAAATCGTTGTATGTTATCCCCGTTTTGTCTTTGGAGAGTTTCATCTTTTCGACGCGCCAATCGAGGGGTTTTCCCGGCGTTTCGACCTTCTTGATCGGATATTCGTCCGCGGCTTCATAGCCGATGTGGATTTCTCCCAACCGTCCCCCCGCTTTGGCAAACGCCCAAAAGTCCGGTGTGTATGGCAGACGCGGCAGGTCCCGCTTGAGGTTTGCCTGATACCGCTCCCGATAGGCGGGGTGATGCAGGAGAGCATAGGTATAATGGAAGATGTCCCATTTTGTAATGGCTTCATCTCGGTAATGGGTACGGAATTGTGCTAACGCCCAATCGGTGATGTTCTCCCGGCGGTTTGTGCCATCTTCGTCGTAGGTGTAGAAAGGAAAGCATTGGGAACCACCTTGAGGCAGTAGATCGGGAATTTTGTTAATCATCAGTGCGAACATCGGCCATTCCTGACCTACCTTGAGCCATATTACCCGATTCTCTGTTCCAGAATTAAGAGCAGGAAAAATTCGATGCTGTTGGTAACGTCTTTCATTCCAGAAGTGATCGAAGTAGAGATATTTCTGACTGAATGGACGATACAGTGCAGGCCGAAAGTGCGAATCTTCATAGTTGCTTAACTCCAGTTTTTTTAGTGATTCCTTAACCCGATGACTCCATTTTATGCGTGGGTCATCCGTATCAATGAAACTTTCAATAGGGGCGTTGGGATCGTGCCTTTTTCTACGGTCAACGGTGCTGTTGTATATTTCGATAAATGTGCTAACTCTCTCTTGCAGCAACTCAAGATTAAACGAGTAAGCCAAAACATCCCTGCTTGTAGCAACCCCCAGAGAATAGAGGCTAAAAATCGCTTTGCTATCTTCATCTTTCGCTGCTTTCGCCACCTTGCTTCCTATCGGGATAAAGGTCTCAAATTCAGCGTGGAGCCCCTCTGTTAGCCATGTGTATCGTTGGTCAGGTTCTATTGGTTTCCATTCAATGTTTTGGTAATGATTCTTTGAATCGAGAAAACGATATTTGTCCTCCTTGCGCCAAAACTCATCAATACGAGTGTAGAAGATTTCGGCTTGGGAATTTGCGTTGTCACGACTTTTGAGGAAAAAATTGATACTCACACCAACCTGTATCCCAAAGACATTGTGGGTTGCTCCTGAAAGTTTTGGATTCTTGCGGACGTTCCCGCCCAGATCAAGGATGTAAATCGCGTCGAAATTGTCTGCGAGGTGTTTTCGCATCCCATCAAACGCCACGCCATCAAGAAAGCTATTGTTCGTTACAAAGGCGACAACCCCTTCCTCTCCTATCCGGTCCGATGCCCACCGAATTGCCTTCACATACGGATCCGAGAGTTTATTTTTGGTCGTCGCTTTGGAGTCTTGTGAATAGGTATCCTTAACTCGCGCATCCATCGTCTCATACTTCCGATTTTTGTTGTTGTCATTTTCATTGACCTGTCCCATATTGTAGGGTGGATTGCCAATGACCACAAACATCGGGGCTTTTTTCTGGTCCGCAACGCGGCGGGTGTTCTCAGGATCAAACAATGACAACTGCCGATCTTCCGCTAACTCAAATGTATCGACGAGGCAAATTCCATCAAATGGTTGATACCCACCCGTCGCCTCGAAAAACTCATGTTCGACGTTCATTGAGGCGATGTAGTACGGCAGCAGCATCACCTCGTTGCAGTGGAGTTCGGACTGATACTTGTCGGCTAAGGCAGTCTTCTGAATCTCACGCATCATCCGCACGATGAAATTGCCGGTCCCCACAAACGGATCAATGATGTGAACGCCGGAATCGGAGAGCGATCGATTGAATTCGTTTTGTAGAATCTCCTCAACACTTCTCACCATGAAATCGACAATCGGTTGCGGCGTGTAGACGATACCGTGTGTGTCCGCAACCTCGACCGAAAAACCTTGAAAAAACTGCTCGTAAACGGTGTTGAGAAATCCCTGCTTTTGAGAGAAATCGCTGATCGTCCTCGCCGTATCCTCAATGGCAATGTAGAAGAGATCGAGGCTGCGGAGAAAACCGTCACGGCTAAACGACTGGGAGGTAAGCGCGTCTATCACCTTCTCAATCTCATTGGCGATAACATTACGGCGGGTGAAGTCGGGGTTATCGAAAACGGTGCGGAAAATCCGCTCGGTCAAGAGGTGCTGGATCAGCATCTCCTCAACCGCCGCTTCGGAGAGGTCGGGGTTGATTGATTGGCAGCATTTCTCATGAAAAGCCCTAAAGGCAGCCGCAAACCGACGATTTGTCCCTCGTTCCTTTTCGATTAGTTCTACCAAGCCTTGCCCCAGCGCGGGCACTCTGTCTTTGAACTGAGAAACCGCTTCTTCCCATTCGAGGTATGCTTGCGGACGATGGGAAAAGAAGGCTTGAAGTGTCTCGATCAGTTGCGCTCGATCGGTTAGATCCGCCTCAAGTAGGGGTTGGTCGTTCTGCCAAAGGATAGCGCGTTGTGGGGTTTGGAAGAGGATATTGTCACGCGGATAACCCGCCTCAAACTTGTGCTGGACTTCGGTGGGTAGGTTGTCGTGGATATCCTTCGCCTCCCAATAGCCGTGAGGCAGTTGGAAATTGTCGATCAACGCGCCGTCAATGACAATCCGCCTGTTTTTAACCCCCCTGCCCCCCTTATCAGGGGGAGTCATTGGATCCCCCTTATCGGGAGAGGTCATTGGATCCCCCTTATCAGGAGAGGTCATTGGATCCCCCTTATCAAGAGGAGTCATTGGATACTCGGGCACAAGGATCCAATTTAACTTTCGTCCGTAGTGTTGGAGTAGGGATTGGAACGCTGATCGGACAGTGGTTTCGTTTGTAAAGCCGCGCTGGTTAAATTGATCGAGCGCGTCGTAGTAGTCTTTGATAGGTTGATCTGTAGGTTTGAGATTAAGTACCGTCATTGAAAAAACCTCCGCATCTTATCCGACCCGCGCGCTCAAGCCGCCGTCAACGGGCAGAAGCACCCCTGTGATGTATCGTGCATCATCAGACGCGAGGAACGCCGCTGCAGCTGCGACATCCCAGCCGGATCCCATTTTTTGGAGAAGCGGCACATCTTCGTCTCGTTCTCGACGGATAACTTCGTGGCTCACTCCCCGCTCCGCTACCCGCCGCTCAATCGCCATGGGTGTGTCCATCAGACCGGGCAAAATCGCATTCACGCGCACCCCGTATTCCGCGTTTTCGATGGCGAGGTTCTGTGTCATCGCATTGATCGCCGCCTTGCTGGTTTTGTATGCGAGCATGGTCGGTCGAGTGCAGAGCGACGCTGTTGAGGAGATATTGATAATGACTCCAGATCCCTGATCTCGCATCACCGGCAGGACATGCTTAATCGTGAGAAACATGCCTTTGAGGTTGATATCCATCAATAGTTCCCAATTTGCCTCAGTCACATCAGCCGTGTCAGCGTCACCCGCTGCAATCCCGACGTTGTTATGCAAAACATCTATCCGCCCGTAGCGCGAGACACAGGTTTCGATAATTGCCTGACAATCCGCTTCAACGGTTATATCCGCGCCGAAAACGGAGGCTTCATCGTCAACGTCCTTTATCATCTGGGCGGTATCCTCTGCGGATTCGGGTCGTTTGTCAACGAGGAGCACCCGCGCTCCCTCCTTTGCGAAACGAATCGCGGTTGCCCTGCCGTTACCGATGGTTTCCCCCGGTGTCTGCCCGGCTCCAACGACGATTGCGACCTTACCACTAAGCGACATATACGGTCTCCTTTTGTCTATTACATCTCTGTTAATCAATGGGTTCGCGGCTGTTGATACGGTTACGTGAAGAATAATGCGTAATGCGTAAGGGAGAAAATTTTACGCATTACGTATTATTTCCGTAAATGAACTAATGAACTGAATATCCCCACCAACTAGCACCAAAGGTTGTTAAGGCTCCGTGCGGTTTGCCCCTGCCTCAGTACCAATGAACGGCATTTGTTCACCGGTGGGTACTGGCACCTCGAATACATTCAGCGTCATCGACACCAATGTGTAGTAGCCGAGCAGGATTACTAATTCTGCAACCCCCGCTTCACCGAGCAGCTCAACCGCTTCGTCGTATAGATGGTCTGACACGCGATGTTCGTCGAGCAATTCGCGGGCAAAGTTATAGACCACCGTCTCGGTTGGATTAGCGCGATCTGGGCGCGTCTCCGCCTTGACGCTCTCTATGATTCGATCGTCCAAGCCCTCTCGTCTTGCGATTCTTTCGTGTGCCCACCACTCGTACTGTGCCTTCCACTTGGCAGCAACGATTAAGATCGCGAGTTCTCGTAGCTGCGGTGAGATCGCGCTTTCAAAACGGACAGTCTCGCCGAGGCGTTGTGCTGCATCGCCTAAGACAGGGGTTCTGAGCCACGGATTGAACGGACCGCTCATCCCTCCTTCTGAGTTGAGGAGATCTTCGGGAGCCCGTCCTTCGCCACGTTTGCCGCTGGTGATACTTTTGAAGAGGTGTTGTTGCGCTTCGGTAAAGTTTTCAGGCGTGATGTATGATATTCGACTCATTTTTCAATTCCTTTTTGGTCAAGTTTATGGAGCATGATTATCTGAATGATTTCGATGAACTTATGTGAGGAAAAGCGAAGTAACTGTATCACGCCCTATACACGGAGTCAAGCGCAAAGTAGGAAGGGCACCCACAAGGGGTGCCCCTACAAATGGCTACTTTTTGGAATTCGTCGGTTTGGTGAAAATCGACAATGCCTAGAACATAGCGCAATAGTGTTTTGTCGAGATATATAGTGGATCTTAGAATTAATGAGACGCTCCAAACCGGGGCGCTTAGGAAACCGCACCTACCAAATGGCAGAACGGACGGCGCAGTTAGAAACAGCACCTACCAAACCAGAGAATGTCCGGGGCGGTTGGAAACCGCATCTACCGGCCCCGATAAATCGGGATCGAAACCGAGGGGCGAAAGTCTATTTATTTTTAGAATCCACTACAGTCTGTGGGTTTGAATCACAATCTGACAGATCGTGGTACAAAATGCTATAAACATATCGCCCCGCTGGGGCTATAGGTCGGGCAAGATGCCCGACCTACGGGTGTGGTATATTGACGGGCTGGCAAATGTCAACAGAATATCGTAATCTATATCCGAAGTTTTTCATAGCGTCCTATCTGTATATGTGATAAAATCCGAGCGAGCAAAAATATATCGTGTAAAACTTTCGCACATTTTTATAGTTTTAGGACTTACGCAAATTCAGCAGGCGGCATGAGATTTTTCATTTTTAACCCCCTAAATCCCCCTTATCAGGGGGACTTATAAACGAACTGAGTAAGTCTCAAGTTTAATAGATGCAGGAGGAGACAATGAAGACCTATCGAGTGGCGATTGTGGGGCTAGGGCGCATGGGCAGTACACTTGATCAATCAATTGCGTCGGCGTCCCATGTGAGTGACCGGCTTGAAGTGGTGGCGGGGGCGGAAACGATTCCAGAACGACGAACGGCATTCCAAGAGAAATGGGGCGTAGAAACAGTTTACGACGACTACCAAGAGATGATTGAGAAGGAGCAGCCGGACCTTGTGGCGGTGTGTACGACAGCGACCGGTTTGCCCAAACCGGGCAATCGCGCCCCATCAACCACCTTTCGGGACGATGCACACGCAGATATGGCGGTCCATGCGGCGAACGCCGGTGTGCCGATGCTGTTCGTAGAGAAGGCGATATCCTGTTCCGTGGAGAAGGCTGATGAAGTCCTCGAAGCCTGTCGTAACCACGGCACAGCGTTCAACACCGGCGTATTGAGACGATTCAGCGGACGCTATAAGCGGATACGCGAGATGATTGCGCGAGGTGACATCGGTGAACCGCAATCGGCGGTGGTTTATGGGGCTGCTAGCCTAATGCACGTGCACATCCACTGGATGGACACCGTCTCCTACCTGCTAGGAGATCCAGAGATCGCAGCGGTACGGGGGGATCTGCTGCCCAGAAGTATAGCGGTTAAGGGCAACCGACTTGAGGAAGATCCGCAGGGACTTTTTCAAGTCGTTTTTGCCAACGGAATCGAGGCGTGGTCGGTGCCGGATGGGGGGCGCGAGTATGAGATAGTCGGGACGGAAGGCACCCTCCGATCGATGTGGGATGGCGCAGCGGTGACTTTCCGGAAGCTGAATGGTGCAGATGATTGGCCCCTGCAGTGGGAAGGGGAGGTATTCCCAGAGGAGACTCCGGTCAGCACAGTTGTTTCTTTGCTAGAGGACTTGGTGGACGCGCACGAGTCAGGAAATCCGTCAATTGGCAACATTGAAGTAACACACCCAATCACAGAGGCGTGTATCACCGTGGCGGAGAGCCACCGGCAGGGCGGTCGGTGGATCGACTTGCCGATGCAGAATCGAGATTTGTACGTTTTTCATGTGTAAAATGTGTAATTTTATGGTAGATTTTAGAATTACTTAAACACTTCCAATGGACATGTACAGATTGGGAAATCTGTACCCACAAACAACCCCCTAAATCCCCCAACTCCCTGACAAGGGGAGAAGATAAGAGGGATCTTCCCCCTTGTCTTTCCCCTCTTATCAGAGGGGTTCAGGGGGACTTGGGAAATGTCCACTTATTTCTCTAATTCACCATAATTGACCTCCCGATGTATTCAATCCACCCCGGTAGGTGCGGTTTTTAACCGCACCGAAACGGCGCAGTTGGAAACAGCGCCTACCATACATGGGGAGCATCGGCGCAGTTGGAAACAGCACCTACCAAATGGGAGACTGGACGGCGCAGTTGGAAACAGCGCCTACCAAACTGGAGACTAGACGGCGCAGTTGGAAACAGCGCCTACCAAACGAGGAACTGGACAGCTATAATTAATTTCCCGATGCCGAGCAACCGTGAATCGGAGCGACAACATGGCTTACCGCGACATCTTAGAAAAAATTCGACTTGCCTTTCCCCAGCCGGTATCCGACGCGATACATGATTCGTACTTTGTGCATTCGATTATGCGCGCCTTGGATCAGGTTGATGACCTGAAGACACATCTGCCGATGCTCGGTGACATCATTTCCGGGGATTTTGAGAAAGCTAGAGAAGCGACCTTACCGGATACGATGGCTTCGATTGAGGATGTTACGGCTGACCTCGTGAGTTACCTCCGAGGGATGACCCTCTTCGGGCACCCCCGGACGCAACAGAACGTTATTCCACCGCCGACGATCCCAAGTGTGATTGGGGTACTCCTCGCGTCTCTGTACAACCCGAATCTGGTTTGGGATGAATATAGTCGCTTGGTGGCATTGGCTGAAGTTGAGGCGGTCGCCATGGCATCGCAATTGATCGGATATAATCCGGAACAGGCGAGCGGTGTGTTCACTTTCGGCGGCACCGCTACGACGCTCTACGGTGTGAAGTTGGGGCTTGAAAAGGCTTGTCCGGGAACGATGCAGAACGGCACACCTGAAGACACTGTCGTGTTCGTATCAGATGCAGGTCACTACTGTGCCGCTAACATTGTCGGTTGGCTCGGCATAGGAACGAACAACCTGATTACGATCCCGACAACAGTCGAGAACGAAATGGATCTCGTGCACCTTGAACGGGAGACACGGGGCGCATTAGAGAACGGAAAAAAGATTGCCTCCATCATTGCGACGTTGGGCACTACCGACGCGTTCGGGTTGGACGATTTAGCGCACATTGCGGCGTTACGAGATACATTGGTCGATGACTTCCAACTTGACTATCAGCCACACATCCACGCAGATGCAGCTATTGGGTGGGCTTGGTCTGTGTTCAACGACTACGATTTTGAAAATAACCCTATCGGGTTTCGACCGCGTACCGTCCGCGCATTGGCAGGTGCCTCCCGGCGCATACGGCATTTATCCCTAGCAGATTCGGTTGGCATTGACTTTCACAAAACCGGCTTTACACCTTATATCTCCAGTCTTGTCCTCTTCAAAAACCAAGCAGATCTGGAATTGGTGAAACGTCAACCGGAGCAGATGCCGTATCTATATCAGGTCGGAGAATACCGTCCCGGAATGTATACGCTTGAAACCTCCAGAGCCGGGACCGGTCCCCTTGCTGCACTCGCCAATTTCCGGTTGTTCGGAGAACAGGGGTTACGAGTCATCCTCGGCCACATCGTTGAAATGACACAACTTCTGCGGGAACATCTGGAAGGACGCGAAGGCACAACCGTGCTGAACCGAGAAAATTTCGAAACTGTTACGCTCTTCCGCGCCTATCCAGTCGGTGTGGATACCTTCTCAATCAAAGGGCATGAATTTGAGGATGCCGCCTATCGCGACAGCTTGCTCGCACATAACGACTACAACCGAGAAATCTCCCAATACGTACATTCGGAGGCGATGGAGGGCAGAGGCGTTGTTATTTCGATAACAGACTGCTATCGTCGAACTCAATACGGCGAGCCGATTGTAGCCTTAAAATCTTTCATCCTATCCCCATTTGTCGATGAAGCCGATGTCGAGATGGTCGTTTCAAAGGTTTTGGAAGCGAGAGGAAAGGTGGGTGGCTCATAATGCACAACCAACCCCCTAAATCCCCCTTATCAGGGGGACTTTAAGAGGAAATGCATACGTCCTCTAAGAAAGGAGAAACATCGCATGGATGAGCGTTTGGCTATTAATGGTGGAACCCCGGTGCGCACGCAACCGTTTGAGCAATCTCACGATTTTGGTGACGAAGACATCGCAGCACTCACCGAAGTCGTTCGTTCAGGCAACATCGGTAAGGGACCAAAGGTTGCCCAGTTTGAGCGTGAGTTTGCGGACAGACATGGTGTCAAACATGCCATCTCAGTCACCTCCGGGACGGCGGCGATGCACGTCTGCATCGGGGCGATCAATCCCGACCCCGGCGACGAGATTATCGTTTCGCCATGGACCGCTGGCGGCAGCTTCATCGGTGCGCTGTTGCACAACTGCGTCCCCGTATTCGCCGACATTGACGACACCTTCACGCTTGACCCGAAGGACGTTGAGGCAAAGATCACGCCACGGACGCGGGCGATTATCGCCGTGCATCTGTTTGGCAATCCTTGCAATATGGATGCATTGCGGGAGATTGCACAACGTCATCAGCTTTTCTTGATCGAGGACTGTTGTCAGGCTCATTTTGCGGAATATCAGGGCAAGACCGTCGGCACGCTTGGCGATATCAACGGCTTTAGCTTTGGCGGGAAACACCTCTCGGCGGGCATGGGTGGTATCGTCTTAACCAATGATGAAGGACTCTGGGGACGCGGTGTGCTCTTTGCTGACGCTGCGCTGCCTCGCGCCAACGGACCGTATGAAGGGCTGCCTTATGCGAACTACTTCCTCGCACCGAACTATAAGATTAACGATCTGATTGCGGCGGTGTTGCTCACCCAACTCAAGAAGGTTGATGGCTACATTGCGAACAAGATTCGTGCTGCCGAGCAGATTATTGAGGGACTTGCCGACATCGAGGAGATTACGCCCCAGCGGGTTCGGTCCGGTGACCGTAACACCTATTGGGTCTTGGGTTTTACGATCGATACCGACCGGCTCAACTGCTCCGCTGGAGAGTTCGCCGAAGCGGTGAGTAGAGAGGGGGTTCCACTGTCGGGACCATACATCGGATCGGGGAAGGAGGGACCTCTTTACCGCAACCCGTTTCTCGCTGAACCGGACTGCTATGGTCGCACCCGCTTCCCATTCGACTATGAACGGGAAAAGCCGATCGACTACCGGCTGACCGAATGTCCGTATGGCGAAGCCCTGATGGGTCGCGGTGTCAATCTCAGTATGCTGCCCAACTTTACCGATGGGGACATTGCGGACATCGTCCGAGCAATTCGCAAAGTCGCCCTCCACTATCGCTAGAACATACCCTCCGGCTCTAGCCCTAAGAAAAACTGACCCGCCGTCTCATAGTGCGCCATCCGTCCCTGAATCTGCTGCGTGATAACATGTGCGTCTTGAAACCGGCGTTGAATCGGCTTGTGCTCGAAAATGGAGTCAGAGCCGCACACCTCATAGACAATATCGACCGCCGCTGCCGCCATGCGGATGGCGTGGGTCGAAGCCAATCGTAGTCGGATGCGTTCCTCAACCGTCAGGGCGTGAACCTTGCAGGCATTCTCCCACGCTGCGGTTGCGGTTTCAAGCAGAAACGCACGCGCCGATCCCCAGATTGCCTCCGCTCTGCCGATTTCCCGTTGGACGATAGGTTTATCCCGTAACAGATTTTGATCAAAGCGTGGACGCTTCCCACCCGCTAACTCAACTGCGGCATCCAGTGCCGTACGAGCGACGCCAAGTGCTGTGCACGCAAACCCCGAAGCAAACAGCAGCAACATCGGCATCACATAAAGTGGTCCTTCCTCACGCGGAGAATCTGCCATATTGAAGGTGCGCTCGCTGGGGACAAAGACATCCTCCACCTCAAAGCTAAAAGTTCCAGTTCCCCGAAGCCCGTTGACCTGCCAGACATCTAGGAGGGTCACCTGTTCTTTCGGCATAATTAGCATCCGGTCCTCCCTCTTGTCGGTCGAAGGATCTTTGACGGGAGCGACCGCTGCCATCCAAGTAGCATGACGACAGCCACTGCTAAAATTCCATCGGCCTGTGAGACGGTATCCTCCACTGACCGGAAGGGCAAAGGCGTTTGTTGGGGGACCGTTTGCTACCACCGCCCGCGGTGCACCCCAGATCTCTCGCGCTAACGGCTCAGGCATTTTCGCTGAGACGGTCGCAAAGACATTATTTTGGTTGATACACCAAGCGGTGCTGCCATCAACCTCAGCGAAGGCCTGAACGATAGAAAGATGCTCCAGATAGTCGATCTCGCCACCACCGAGGGAATGCGGCACAAGCAGACGGAAGAACCCCTTGTCCGCAAGTTCCGCAAAAAGTTCTTCAGGCAGTTCCCGTTCTTGATCGATATGATCGGTGAGCGCTGCAACACGAGGCGCGAGTTCCTGTGCGGCCGCGAGATAAGAATCGGGCTTGTTTTGGAGAGCTGCCATTTTTCGCCTCACTTTCCAAGTGCGGTCTTTTAAGGTCAACTTCAGGTCAAACTGTAGGTAAGGTATAGTAACATAGATTGGCGTAACCCTTCAACCCTTCTTGACAACAGATTTACTTGATGCTACACTCATTCGGCAATAAGGATTACCCTGATAGGACTTACGCAGCTAAACGGTTAAAGCCTTGTAGTTCGGCGATTCATCGCCGCTGGACACCGTTCCCAACCCTGGTCTCGGAACGGACGCCCGATGAATCGGGCAACTACAATTGAAGGGCGTAGCTCCTGCATGAATGTAGTAGTAGAATACCAACCCAAATTGGTTTGAGGATAATGGAGTGCTTAATTGCAAGAGACCTCCGAACGCAGGAAATATGACGGTGCAACGGCGCGCGCAATACAGATTGGTCTGTTTTTAGTCCCCGTCAACGTCTATTGGGTGACACTTGTGGAGATGAAGTACCGTGCAGAAGCGACTGCTCTGCCGATATTCATCTACCCCATTTTTATTCTGTTCTGCCTTGTCGTTTTCAACAACTGTCTGTCAAAGGTATGGCAGCGGATCTGCTTATCCCCTGGGGAGCTGCTTACCATCTATTCCATGCTTGTGATTTCGACTTCGATTGCGTCGTATGGAATGTTGCAGGACCTGTTCGCCTTCTTCCTTCACCCGTACCAATTCGCCTCACCCGAAAATGAGTGGAAGGAACTCTTTTTCCATTACATCCCGCCTTGGTTCACCGCCAACACGCCTCATGACATACTCGCTGAATACTATGAAGGTGATTCAACGCTTTACAAAGCAAAGCACCTTAACGCTTGGATGAGACCCATATTGGTCTGGACAGTATTCACGTTGGTGTTGCTATTTATGCTCCATTGCATGAACACGCTTGTGCGTCGGCAGTGGGTGCAGACGGAACGACTGGCGTTTCCGATCATCCAACTGCCGGTAGCGATGGTGCAATCATCACGTTTCCTCCGGAACGGTTTTCTATGGCTCGGTTTCGCTATCCCCGCGGTTCTAGATCTGATGAACGGCTTGCATGTGCTTTATCCCTCCGTTCCGTATCTCCACCTTAAGCTAACCTCGATTAGTCAATATTTCACCGAGAAGCCGTGGAGTGCAATGGCAGGTACGAATCTCTCTTTCTATCCATTCATGATCGGACTCGGATTTTTCCTGCCGCTTGATCTCTCTTTCACCTGTTGGTTCTTCTATGTATTGCGTCGGCTAATTAGTGTGTTTGTTACTTACTTAGGACTTACGCATCTCCCCGGCTTTCCGTACTTTCACGAACAAGCCGGCGGCGGATGGTTCTGCCTATTCTTCATTGCAGTGTGGGCAACGCGAAAGCATTTGGCTTCTGTGTTTCGGACCGCATTTTCTGCGACTTCATCGGCCGATGCGGATGAGCCGATGCGGTATCGAACAGCACTAATCGGATTGGCGGGTGGATTCCTGTTCATGGCTATCTTCTCCGCTCAAGCTGGTATGTCAATGGTCGCTATCCCAATCTTCTTTGCCCTCTATTTTGCCATCGCCATCGTTATCACCCGTCTACGGGCAGAATTTGGCGCACCTCACAGAATATCCAATAATCCGATGGACGTAATGGTAACCTGTTTCGGAACGCTGGCTTGGGGTGGACGTAACTTGACTGTGATGAGTTTCTTTCAATGGTTTAACCGGAGCTATCGCTCACATGCAAATCCGAATCAGTTTGAACCACTCAAGATGGCTGAGGTCGCTAACATCAATAGTCGTCGATTGGTTTGGGCGATGATGCTTGGGTCTGCCATTGCACTCATTGTAGGGATGTGGATAAATCTAGACATGATGTATCGTGACGGTGCAATTGCACGGGTGTCGTTCTTTAAGATCTGGGTCGCCAATACAGCGTTCCGACGATTGGAGACTTGGCTATATCATCCGATGCCCGTCGATTCGTTGCGTATGACATTTATGGGAGGAGGGATGGTGCTGACCTTGATTCTGTTCGTTTTGCGAATGCGCTTCTTTTGGTGGCCCCTCCACCCCGCTGGCTATCCGCTCGCCCTGAGTTCCTCAATCGATTACTTCTGGTTTACCTTTTTTATCAGTTGGGGGTTAAAAGCGGTCATCCTGAAGTATGGCAAAGTTAGAGGGTATCAACGTGCCATCCCATTCTTTTTCGGCTTGATTTTGGGGGATTTCATTACAGGTGGGCTCTGGATGGTCTATGGTGTTTTGACACAGCAGCAGGTTTATATGATCTACTTGAATGGGGGGACGTGGTATTGAATATTAGTTTGCAAAAAGACTATTGAGGTAAAATCGAAATGTTCTTCTCTTTGCTAAGGAGATGGAAGGAAAAGACTGGAAGGCTGGAAGATACTTGCTCCCGATCTATCGGGGATGGGTGCCCAATCTTCCTCCCTTCTAATCTTCCACGCTTTTTGAAAGGGATTATAAGGAAAGAAGGGTTTTTTTATGGTATCACATATCTCGAACACTCGACCCGATCCGGATCCGATACTTGTTGATATCGCTGCGTATGTCGCACAGGAGGTTATTGACAGCGATCTCGCTTACGAGACGGCGCGTCATTGCCTGATGGACTCGCTCGGTTGCGCGTTGCTGGCGTTGCGCTATCCCGAATGTACAAAACATTTGGGACCAACCGTTCCCGGCACACATGTCCCATACGGTGCTCGCGTTCCGGGGACGCAATTTGAATTAGATCCGGTACAGGCAGCATATAATATCGGCTGTCTGATTCGCTGGTTGGACTACAACGATACATGGCTTGCTGCGGAGTGGGGACATCCTTCCGATAATCTCGGCGGCGTCCTCGCGATCGGGGATTACTTGAGTCGCCGGAATCTGGCAGATGGTCGTCCACCACTGTTGATGCGCGACCTCCTTACCGCGATGATCAAAGCGCACGAAATTCAGGGTGTCCTCGCGCTGGAAAACAGCTTGAACCGGGTTGGCTTGGATCATGTACACTTTGTGAAGGTTGCATCAACCGCAGTAGTAACGGAAATGCTGGGAGGCAGAGAGGAAGATATCATCAATGCCGTTTCCAATGCCTTCGCCGATGGGGGCAGCCTACGGGTCTATCGGCAAGCACCGAACACCGGCTCGCGAAAATCGTGGGCGGCGGGCGATGCGACAAGTCGCGGGGTATGGCTAGCGTTGATGGCGATGAAGGGGGAAATGGGCTATCCGTCCGTACTCTCCGCAGAGGACTGGGGTTTTTACGACGTACAATTCAAAGGAAAGCCTTTTGTCCGTCGGCAGCCGTATGGGGCTTACGTCATGGAGAACGTTCTGTTCAAGATTGCGTTCCCAGCGGAGTTTCACGCCCAGACAGCGGTGGAATGCGCCTTCAAGCTGCATGAGAGCGTGAAAGATCGTTTGGATGAAATCGACGAGATCACAATCACAACACATGAGTCCGCGATTCGCATTATTTCAAAAACGGGACCGCTGCACAACCCCGCCGATCGCGATCACTGTCTTCAATACATGGCAGCGATTGGGCTCATCTACGGAGCACTCACCGCCGACCACTACGAAGATGAGGTCGCAGCGGATCCACGCATTGACGTCTTGCGCGAAAAGATGACCGTCGTAGAAAATCCGCAGTATAGCAAAGACTACCTCGATCCGGATAAACGTTCAATCGCCAATGCGCTCCAAATTCGTTTCAAGGATGGCTCGATCACTGAGGAGGTTGAGGTCGAATATCCGATTGGGCATCGTCGGCGTCGTGCGGAAGGGATTCCGTTGCTGGAGGAAAAGTTCGCCGATAACCTAGCGACCCGTTTCCCGCCGAGACAGGCGGGGACAATTATGGAACTTTGTCTGGATCAAGAACGCCTGGAAGCTATGCTGGTGAATGAATTTATGGAGATGTTTATTATCTAACCGGGCAAAGCCTCAACAAGAGAGTAAACGGAGGAATTGGCTTATTTTAGAGAAACTCTTGTCGGCTATAGGATACCTCCTTTTTATTTATAGTAGATTTTAGAATTATTTGGACACTCCAAACCGGTGCGGTTTCATGAAGTTTAAAAAAATAATCGGGTAATATTGTAATTTGTGTTATTGTAGTGCCAAAGGAGGTATTCTCTGATGGCAAAACCCCATAAACTTGAGTTAAGTGCATCTGAAATACAAGCGCTGATTGCCCTTCGAGATAAAGGCGAACCGGCTTATCTGCGCGAGCGTGCGACAGCACTGTTGAAGATTCATCAAGGCGTTTCTCCGCATGAAGTTGCCCGTAGGGGGCTATTGAAAAAGCGCAAACCTGACACTGTCTATGCGTGGTTGCGTCGCTATAACGAACATGGCATCTGTGGACTGTTCCATAAACCCGGTCGGGGTCGAAAACCTGCTTTTTCCCCCAAGGCACCGGAAGTTGCCAAATCAGAACTGTTACAAGCAATCGGTCAAGATCCGGGACTCATCAATCGGCATCAAACACGCTGGACGCTCCATAGCATCGGTCAGGTTGTGCCATGGCTTAGAGATATATCGCTGTCGGGCATTCATCAAATCTTTTCACGCTTGGGTCTCAGTTATAAGCGTGCCAGAGAATATGTGCGGAGTCCCGATACAGATTATGCTGAAAAACTTTCTCGCATTGAGTACGCGTTAGAACAAGCCCGTCAGCACCCAGAAACTTGCGTCGTGGTTTACCAAGACGAGTTTGGCTTCAATCTACAACCGACCGTCGCAAAAGAGTGGACCCAGACGGGAACGAAATATCCTTTGGCACACAAGAGTTATCAGCCACAGAAGACCTGTTATGGCATCGGTGCGCTCAACCCACACACCGGAGATGTTGTTTATCACCAAGTCGAAAGCTGCACGGTTGGGGCACTTCATACATTTTACACGCAGATTTGCCAACGCTACCCAAAGGCTGAACGCATCTATCTGATTCAGGACAATCGGGCGATACACTTTCACCCCAATCTTATGGCGGCACTTCTGCCACAGACAACCACATTTGATAAACCGACCCCGCCCAATTGGACAGACAAACCGTCGAAGAAAATAGGAAAACTTGCCAAACTCCCTATTGAGATATTGCAGCTACCGACTTATGCGTCTTGGACCAACCCGATTGAGAAACTGTGGCGGTGGGTGCGTCAGGCGGTCATACATCTGCATCGACTCAGCGATGACTGGACAGCACTTCAAGACAAGGTCAGTGACTTCATGGAACAGTTCAAAGGCGGTTCACAACAGTTGCTACACTATGTCGGATTATTACCCAATTAATAAATTAATCTTCATCTAACCGCACCTACCGGGGGACGAAAGTGTCTATTTATTTTTAGAACTCATCATAGTTAAATTTAACGAAACCGAATAGAAGAAGTCCCCGTTTGTTAAGCAGGATATACCACAAGATATTGGGTTGTTAAACCCAATAACATACAAGAAAATTGTGAAAAAAGCGTCAAACCCGCATTATCACTGTCTTTTTCGCTTGACATGCTAATGTGTGTGTAGTATAATTGGCGCAATTTTGTAGTATAATTTTTAAGTTTTTTCATCCATAGGAGGATAATATGGCTGACGTTAGTAAGCAGAAAATTGTTGATGCCGTTGCTGCTGCGGTCGAAGATTTGAGCAAAGCAGACGCAAATAGAGCCGTTGACGCTGTTATCGATTGTATCAAAAGTTCTTTAGCCGCAGGCGATTCTGTTGGGATAATCGGATTTGGCACTTTTGAAGTCAGAAAGAGAAAGCCCCGTGAAGGTCGAAATCCCCAAACGGGTGCCACAATCCAAATCGCAGGGAAGAATGTTCCTGCCTTCAAAGCTGGCAAAGGGCTCAGAGACGCTGTTAATCCGGATCAGTAAGTAATCATAATGATCGCCATGGCTGTCTTGAAGCATGGTCTAAAAATTGGCTGAATCTGTTTTAAGTACGCCATGGCGATCGTTCCCTCCTTCCACTCACCTCCCCATTACACCTCCATCCAATCCTATATTCCAAACGAAACCTCCCCAAAAACGCTGAACACTCCTCACTTTATCTTTCAATTGTAATACCCCAATTTGTGCATTCCTTCGCCGATTCAAAAAGCAATCCTTGACGCCGTGTTGTAGAATAGGCTACACTTATAGGGAAATGTAGAGTGTACACCGTAGCGCGGGCCAGAATCTTGGATGGAATCCCATTGTGTGTATCGCTTAGATAGCCCAGCTGTAACAAATTAGCAATCCATGGAGAACGAACAGTTGAACGACACCAATTCCGTTGATGTGCCAGATGCAGATTTAGAAGCCGCAGAATTTCTGAAAAAAGCGCGAGAATCCATTTTGAATGAACTCAAGAAACGAATCGTTGGTCAACAAGCGGTTATTGACGAATTGTTGATTGCGCTTTTTTCGCAAGGGCACTGTTTACTTGTGGGAGTGCCCGGACTAGCAAAGACTTTGCTTATCAATAGTCTGGCTCAAATTTTAGATCTCGATTTTAATCGCATCCAATTCACGCCAGATCTGATGCCTGCGGACATCATCGGTACTGATATCATTCAGGACGATGTGGACACCGGCAGACGGTTTTTCCGCTTCATTAAGGGTCCCGTTTTCGCCAATATTGTGCTGGCGGACGAGATTAATCGTACGCCACCCAAAACGCAAGCAGCACTGTTGCAAGCCATGCAGGAGTACAAAGTCTCCGCCGGTGGCACAACCTATGAGCTCGATCGTCCCTTTTTCGTTTTAGCGACGCAGAATCCGATTGAGCAGGAGGGGACCTATCCGCTGCCTGAAGCGCAACTGGATCGGTTTATGTTCAACATCTACCTTGACTACCCCGATCCCGCCGATGAAAAACAGGTTGTCATGACGACGACCTCCGCGTATGAACCACAGCTAGACGCCGTCATCACAAGCGAAGAGATTTTGCGGTTGCAGCAGGTTGTCCGGAAGGTTCCAATTGCGGAATCAATCGTTGATTACGCGGTCGCATTGAGTCACCGTTCTCGTCCAAACGCGCCGGATGCGCCGGATTTCATCAAGGATTGGGTTAATTGGGGGGCAGGTCCCAGAGCATCGCAATATCTGGTGCTCGGCGCAAAAGCAAGAGCGATTACGCACGGTCGCTATCATGTCTCCTACGACGATATACGCGCTGTCGCTAAACCGGTGCTGCGACACCGCATTCTCACGAATTTCAACGCCGAAGCCGATGGGATATCAAGTCTTGATATCATTGATCGATTGTTAGAATTGGTGCAACCGAATGAAACGTGAAACGTAAGCTAGTTCATTGGGTAATTAATGAACTAATCAACCTTAAACTCGAATATTGGAGGTAACTTATATGCGACGCAACAAACTACGAGAGTTGTTGAACGAGGGGAAACCGACGCTCGGTACTCATATCCATAGCACTTGGCCCTCCGTTGTCGAAGCGATTGGGCATACAGGAATGTACGATTATGTTGAATTTGTGGCAGAATATGGGCCCTTCGATCTGCACGATCTCGATAACTTAGGTCGGGCAGCGGATTTATACGGCATGTCTAGCATGATCAAGGTTGACCAAGAGCCGCGTGGCTTTCTTGCACAACGCGCAATCGGCTCCGGCTTCCAGAGCGTACTGTTCGCCGACTGCCATACAGTAGAAGATGTCAAGGAGTGTGTACGCATCTCACGCCCGGATACCCCTGAGGATGGTGGTTCCTATGGTGTTGCAACTCGCCGTTTCACATACATGGGGTACGGAGGCTCCCAGACATATGTTGAGGCGATTAGGGATGTCGTCGTTGTGATTATGATCGAGAAGGCGGGCACTGTTGACAATCTAGAGGAAGTCCTTTCCGTTGATGGGGTCGATATGATTCAATGGGGCGGCTCTGACTACTCAATGAATATTGGCAAAGCCGGAGAACGGGGTTCACCTGAAATCCAAGCTGCCGAGCGCAAAGTATTTGAAACTGCTATAAAGATGGGTGTACCGCCACGCGCCGAGGTAAACACCGTGGATGCGGCGAAATCCTACCTTGATATGGGGGTCCGCCATTTCTGTATTGGCACGGATATTTCGATCCTTTTCGACTGGTGGAAGACACATGGTGATGATTTTCGGAAAGCGATAGAAGGATAACGTCATTTGGCCTTCCAGATGTAATTATCGCGCAAGTGAGATAGTCGCATTTCTAACGATAAGATGAAACGTGAAACGTGAAACGTAATAGGTGAAAATTTTCACGCTTCACGTTTCACGTAAGGAGACGGTGTGAAACGCAAAGCTGAAGTTGCCCGCGAAACGCGGGAGACGCAGATAACACTTAAACTCAATATCGATGGTTCAGGGGAGTCCAATATCAGTACCGGCGTTGGGTTTCTGGACCATCTGCTTGAACTCTTCGCCAAACACGGATTCTTTGACCTCGAAGTAAATGCTACCGGCGACCTTCACGTTGATGCACACCACACCGTTGAAGATGTGGGCATCTGCTTAGGGGAGGCTTTCAGGGACGCAGTCGGAGACAAGGCAGGAATGCGTCGATTTGGCAGTTTCACCGTTCCGATGTACGAGGCACTTGCACAGGTTGATCTGGATCTCTGTGGCCGCTCCTACCTTCATTACCAAACACCCCTCAATCATGGACAGGTAGGCACCTTTGATGTAGAACTCGCTGAGGAATTTTTCCACGGGTTTGTCAACCATAGCGGGACGACGCTGCACATCAATGTCCCTTACGGAACGAATCGTCACCATATCATTGAGGCAATTTTCAAGGCGGTTGCCAAAGCACTTGATATTTCCACAAGTATTGACGATCGTGTCAGCGGTGTGCTTTCAACAAAAGGATCGTTATAGAAAAATAACGAGTAACGAGTAATACGTAAGGGGCTATCTGTCTAATGATATTCTCTTTGAAGGGGACCATGATTTGACCGATGCACTCTTACGAACTGTTTACTCCCCATTATTTGTTTCATTGTGCCCACCAACTGCACAGAAGAATTAACCGATTTCTTCAACCCAAGGATTTTTTTGTAAACTAGTCCTTTCACTTCTGCGTTTATCCCCAAATCTGGTTAAGCCGTTATTGTAGACGATTTGCGAAATTAGTGAACGGTTTATCCGATCCCAGATCCGATGGAGATACGCATTGAATTTGATCGGCGCAAAAATTTCCCGCCTGCCTTCCTTCTTCATCCTCGCACTCATTTTTGTCACGTTACATCCCCCCACTGCTCACGCCGAACCAGTTCTCAAAGACGTATCGCTGACAGAATACTACATGAAACGCCGTACCCTAGCACTCGATACAGAAGAAACAGACTCCACAACCAAACCTACCGAAGAATCGAAGACACAGGATTTTTGGGCAACTCCAGCAGATTCGGATACGGACCCGTTGAAAACCGAGCCGCCCCCGGCAGACGAAGAGACAGAAGAGCAGGACATCCGCCTAGAGATGTTGATGCCGTACTACGAATCGTTGCGCCGATGGAAGAACCCACCTTTCCTCCTCGACCTCGACGAACTTGGTGACTTACGCGAAGGACAACGGAAAGAGAAGGAGAAGGGGATCGCGCTTCCCCTCCAGTCTAACCTTCAAATTACGGGACATAAGTCGGTAACAGTTGAGCTACACCAAACGCACTATTTTGGCGAAGGTGATATCAACCGTTATGGCGGCAGCTATGGAGGGGGTAGTTTTGGCTCCGGACTAGATCTCGGGTTGACCTCCTCCTATACCTACGATAGCTTTGGCAGCGGTTTCGGAGGCGGGTATGGTGGTGGATACGGTGGCGGTTTCGGAGGCGGGTATGGTGGCGGTTTCGGAGGTGGATATGGTAGTGGATACGGCAGCAGTTTTGGAAGTGGTCGTTACGGAGTGCCTCGTGATACTGGAATAAATATTCGGCAGACCCTTGAAGTCGGTTTACATGGGCGGGTTGGAGAACGTACTCACGTTGAGGTTGAATATAGCGACTCGGGTGGTGGATATGGCGGCGGATATGGTGGCGGATACAGCGGGTATAGCAGTGGGTACGGCGGTGGGTACGGCGGTGCCAAGGAACAGAAAATCCGCGTCTGGTATGAAGGAACGGAAACAAGTATTCTCAAAACCCTCTCTTTTGGTGACCTGACACTTAATATACCCAATACCCGATTCTTGAACGTCAATCGCAATCTATTTGGACTTGAGGCGGTCGCACAGCTTGGTGGGGCAAAGTTGACCGCATTTGGTTCCCGCAGCAAAGGTATCTCTGATATACGCCGTTTCCGCGGAGAATCTCGACGCGCAGGCGGTGGCAGAGGTCTTCCAATTCCCGATGCGAATTATGTTAAAGAGCGTTTTTATCTGATTCAACTCGGTGAAGATGAACTTCTCCACGACTCCTACCGCCCAATTACGCGTGGTAGCGAGGAGATTTATATCGACGATAACGTCGCAAGCAACAATCAGGGTGGTGTACGGACGGGGCGTGGTTACTTCAACCTTCAGCAAGCGGGTCGAGATTATAATATCAACTACGAAACCGGTGAAATCGAGTTCTTAACGCCAATTTCTGCTAGCTACCAAATCGTCGTCGCTTATGAATATATCGGCGAGGGCGGTGGTATGGTTGGGAATCCGGGGAATGTCTTTGAGGACGAGAATGGTGATGGCACAGTCGATGAAGAGGGAGAGGAAATCGGCTATGTCACCATCAAAGGGAAAAGCCTGCGAGGGACGGAATCGCGGCGCGTGTATAGTCTTGGGAACCGGAATATTAGCCCACGGGATTATCGAATCACCATTGTGCGTCAGGGGAGTGGCGAAGCATTCGATACAGGGAGCGGAGAAATTCCGTATATCCAGATCTTCGGACTAGATCAAAATGGAGATGGTAGCGTTGATCCGGAGTTTATCGACTTTGACCGAGGTCTCCTTACGTTTCCTGATTTGCGTCCTTTTGTCATCGACGATCCCCAAAGTCCTTACTACCAATTTCGTGAACAGTTGAGCAACGAAGCGATCTATCTCGAAAACCCAAGGACGACCGATGCGGCTTACACGATCATCGTAGATTATTCTTTTCAATCGGAGACGTATAACGTCGGATTGTTTGTTATCCCAAACAGCGAGAAGGTGAGACTCAATGGGCAACTGCTGCAGCGCGATGTTGATTATACAATGATCTATGAAGTAGGAAGCATTCGCTTCTTTACGGAGCTTGATGAGTTCGACGAAATTGTGGTTGAATTTGAGAGAACTCCATTCGGTGGATCACTGCAACAAACGGTTGCCGGGCTATGGCTGGAATATTCCTATGTTCCTAAACCGAAAACAGAGAAGCAAGAGCAGAAGTTCGATCGGTTTGAACGGCTGATCGGTAGGATTGATCGTCTGGAGACAGACGGGTTTGAAACTGAAGACAGTCCCTTCGGACGAGGTTCCTCTGGTGGGTTTGGCGGCAGCCGATTTGGCGGCGGTCGATCTCGTGGTTTTGGGGGTGGCTTTGGTGGTGGTTTTGGCGGTGGCTTTGGCGGATATTCAAGTTTAGGTGGTCGATCTCGGCGTGGATTGCGTGCTGGTGGTAGCAGCTATTTCAATCCTACATTCCAAAAAGGATTTAGTTTTGCCACAGGATACATCCTGAACACCGGCCAAAAACCGTCCCGCATCCCCGATGTCAATGGTGCGCCGAGTCGATTGCAAGCTGTCAATTTCAACACCACCTTTGGAAGGGATTTCAATTTAGCATGGCTGTTGAACCCGCTACCATTTGTCGCCATGCGTAACTTTCCGTTGTCAGTAAATTTCAGCGGGGAAACAGCGTTCTCGCACAATAACCCGAATAGTGTTGGGCTTGCCCTGATTGATAGCATGGAAGGCGCGAGAGAGGCGTCGAACACCCCCACATTCAAACATCATTGGCGTGTGAGCAGCCTACCTGTTGCAGAAGGAGTGACTTTGGAAAATCGCGCACTTTTTCGCGTGCTAGCGAAGGATCGCAACGAATCCCAAGCTGTCGGTAACTATATGCGCAATCGTGAAGTGCCCGCATCAGTAATCAATCCACTGGCGGTCTCGACGGAAGAACGCCTCATAATGGAGGTTGGTTATGATCTGACAGATGTCATCGAGGAGTGGGGCGGTTTTTCGTACGGTTTGTCCGCCTCCGGAGAGGATTTCTCGGAACGCCAATTCCTCGAAATCTGGTTTCGGGTACGCGGTGATTCGGATATAACGTTGCATATCGATCTGGGTGTCGTAAGCGAGGATAGTGACCTAGATAATCGACTTGACACCGAAGACCTGCCCCCGGAGTTGGAAGACATCAATGGGGATGGAAAAGTCGATACGTTAGATCTTGATTTGGAAAACCTGCCTGCTTCCCAAAAATTCCGTGCCAATGGCTCGTTGGACACAGGTGAGGATGTCGGATGGGAATATAGTGCTGGGTTTCAACCGACGAAAGTTGGCCCCAACAACACGGTTTTGGATACGGAAGACCTTAACGGAGATGGTGTTCTAGATACTATCAATGCCTACCTCGAAATCAAAATTCCACTCAATGATATCCCTGAAGAATGGCTAAAACGCCAACACCCGAACGGTTGGACATTCCTGAGTATCCCCCTCAGTGCAGCCACAGCCGAAGGCAATCGTCTACCGAATCTTGGGTTTATCCAACATCTACGTTTCTGGCTACAGAAGAACAGATCCGGAACTGTTACAGGCAAATTTGAATGGGCGTCAATTGAGGTGGTCGGGGTTCAGTGGGAGCGCGGCGTAGTTACACAGAACGACACAATCACCAACGATGCAGCCGAGCGGTTTACCGTTGGCACCAAAGATAACTTCAATTTCAATGATTATTATGCTGCTTATGAACAGATTAAAGATGAAGACGATTTCAAAAGATTACACCCCTTTACAGAATCAACATACGGCTATCAACAACGGCAGCAGCGCGAGCAAACACTGACGTTGGATTATGTACTGCTGCCGGGGTCTTTCGGCGTGACATCGCGGGTACTACGTGGGCTCCAGCATGGCGAAGGACAAGATTTTTCAAAACATGACACACTCAGACTGTGGATTTACGGCGACAAAAGCGAGACGACCTTTGTGTTGCGGCTTGCACCGAGCATCCGCACCGGATTTCGGTCTACCTATCGTTCCGCAGGTCCTTTTGAGGATCCGCAGGATCAAGAGGAAGATATTAATGTCTTTGAAAATTTGAAGGACTTTTACGAATATACACGGGTAATAGATTTTGATGGCTGGAAATTGATTGAAATCGAGTTGCACGATCTGAAACGCAATGAATATCCTGATGCCAGCGATCTGAGCGGTCTTATACCGCAGACGGGTCAAATTGGCCAACTGGATCCAACAATTTCGACGGACCTATCAACTGAGCAAGCGGTAGATGCCGACGGACCGGATGGACATCCGGATGGTTTCGTTGTGCGGGGTACAAACAGTTCCCAACTTTCAATAAAGAATGTCGGAGGTATTCTAATCGGCATCCGCAATGACGCTGAACAGGAAATTGGCGGGGAGGTGTGGGTCAACGAAATTCATCTAAGCGATCCGCTGGTACGCTCAGGTTGGGCGCGCCGCGCCAACATGAACGTTAAACTCGGTAATCTGCTCAAGGTGGACGGGGGCTATGCAAGACAAGACAAAGACTTTGAGAATTCTGCCGGCGATACAGGGCGTCAGCGTCGACACGATCTGGGTTATAGTACGACTAGCAATGATTTCAATATCAATACCGAACTCACCCTCTTCTCTTGGCTTCCCATCCGCTACGGTATCCGAGAGGATGAATCCGAGACAGAAAGTCGGCGCGGATCTTTTAGTTCCTTCCAAAGTGGAAAGAGTAAAACAAAAAACCGGGATTTTTCGGCGAGTTTGAATTTGCGTCCACTTCCAATATTGGGGTTCGCGCTCAATCGTCAAGACTTCTGGAATGAGCGCCAAGGCACGGAACTGAGTGATCTCTACACCGGCTCTTTCGAGTTCGCCCTCGGTTCATTTTTTGGGCTAGACGTTCAGTATCACCACGAAGATGTTGAAACGGATTCATCAACAGCGACAGACACTAGTAGCAGCGGTTCTTCTTTTGGAAGCTACTATGGACGGAGCCGGGACGAAAAGGTTGATAGCGGCAGTATTTCGATTGATCTCAGCCCGTTTGAGAGTTTTAGCTTGAATCCACAATACGAAGTCCGGCGCACACTTGAGAAACAGGATCCCAGCGATCCAAGTGGACGTAGTTTCAGCAGTTTCGCGCAACCGGCAGCCACAACGACAGAGGAGGAGACAGAAGAACCGGCAGCTGTACCGGTGTTTACCATTGCGGAACGGGAACATCGACTTGCTCTGAATCCGCGTCTGAATCGCGATTTACTAGGCATCCGTCCAACGATAAATAACCGAGTGAGCTTGAACGAGAACTGGTTCGGCGATCGGAAAGATGCCCGGATTAGTGCGAATGTTAGCTTAGGGCTCAATGTTCGCCCACGGGCGTGGTTCGGTTGGTTGTTCCGAGAACCGGAACCCGAAACATCTCCCGAAGAAGAGGGTGAACAGGAAGCAGCAAAGACAGGAGAAGAGGAAAATAAGGAACAGAGTAGTCCAACATCTAAACCGCCCTCAGACTTTGACAGCTTTGATGCAGAAACGCGCCTTGAGGAAAAGCGTCAACGCGATTTTGACCGGCTTGAACGGATGGGCATTGATTCCGAGACAATTCAAGACGCAGAGGATCAACGCGGGGACTGGATCCGTCGTGATAAGGCGGAACTGGCACGGAAGTTGAAAGAACGAGAGAGTAAGCCGGAGCAACAGGAAGCAGGCATTTTTCAACGGAGCATCGAAAGCCTTGGGTTGAATGCGAACGTCAGTCTCAATAACCAAGATTCTCTGCGAGGGCTGGATCGGGGGATGCGGATTGCGGATATTTTACAACTGCCAGATGAGGCTGAGGAACGTACCCAGTCGCGCCAAGGGACGCGATACAGTTTTCGGACATCGGTTGATCCGTGGAGTTGGGCATCACTCGGAGGCAACATTGACCTCAGCAACAATTTCACCAAGTCTTCGAGTACATCCTCCAGATCCGAGTCCGTGCGTTACGAAGGGGATGTTAAGATCTTCAACTCAAAAAACACATCAAGCCTACAGTTGAGATACGGTTATACGCTACGAGATCAGAGCAACATCAATACCCAGATTGGTCAGAGTACCGCCCACGAACCCTCAGTTAGTTGGAGTCATACATGGGGTCAGACAACAAAAACCGCATTTGGTCTCCGTCTCACGCAACGGGACGGGGAACGAAGCGGGATTGATACGACTTCGTTTATTGTTACACCGAACGTTAGCATCGATTACCGGGTGCGGATAGAAGGCGGAATTCGGCTGCCCTTTATCGGCAAGGTTCCCCTTGAGCACGACTTAGACCTCAGCAACACCCTGTCAACGGTTATCCGTCGCGAACGGTTCGGGGCAAATCGGGAAGAACGGTCCGAGCGATATGAAACGTCTCTGCGGGTTGGGTATAGGTTGAGCGAGCGCCTTACTGCTGATTTAAATCTCGGCTTGAGCTACAATAACGACCGTGTCGAAGAGGGGCGGGATTTTATTTCGGTGGCAAGTGCTTTGACGGTTCGTGGAGAGTTTGAGTGATTGTAAGGGCCTGATTCGGTGTCACATCAACAAGCAGATCGGTGTCCCCACTATCCCACTGGACCGTAATTTCATCAATTTGGAAGTCATTTTCAACTCCGAAGATAGCTGTGAGTTCGCTCTGTGAACAGTAGCTTGCTCCGCTTTTCAGCGTGCGTGTCTGCGTGCCGGATTTAGACTGTACAGTAATCTTCGCACCGATTCCACTCCGGTTACTTTTGGTCCCGGTCAATTTCAACTTAATCCAATTGTTTCGATTCCCACCGTCGTTACGGTATAGACGGGCCGCCGCATTGGAAGTATTGACCAACACATCCCAATCACCATCATTATCAATGTCCCCATACGCCGCACCGCGTCCGACGATTGGCTTTTGCAGGTGTGAGCCAACCTTTGGTGCAACGTCTTCAAACTGACCTGCACCAATGTTGTGAAATAGATGTGGCGGTTGTGCGTACGTCACTTTGCTCTGTAGGGCGTTGATATCGCTTTCAATGTGACCATTGGCTGCGAAAATGTCGAGTTTTCCGTCTAGGTCAAAGTCAAAGAAGAAGCAGCCAAAGGTCAACGTTAGCAAGCTTGGAAGTCCAATTTTGGCAACGGGGGCATCATCGATAAAAAGTGCTTCCTCGTTACGATAAAGATTCATCATCTCATTGGAGAAATTGCCAATAACAAGGCTTTCCCGTCCGCTGCCATCGTAGTCCCCGGTGTCAACTCCCATCGCTCCTGTCGCAACACCTCTTTCATCGAAAGCAACGCCGGTTTCCAGTCCCCTTTCGATAAAGGTCCCGTCCCCGTTGTTCTGATAGAGTTTATTCGGTTGTGTATCATTCGCCTCGAAGATGTCGGGGAAGCCGTCGTCGTTATAGTCAAACACACAGACACCGAGCGATTTACTAGTCGGATCTTCGATCAGGGCAATTCGCGAGACATCGGTAAAGGTCCCATCCCCACGATTCCTGAAGAGTTTGCTTGCCTGTCCCGGATATGATCTGGGACCGCAGTAAGATCTATTCACACCGTCTAGCTCGTCGCAGAACAGATTTGTCTCAGGGCTCCATTCCACATAATTGGCGACAAAGAGATCAAGATTGCCATCCTTGTCGTAATCCAGCCAAGCGCAGCTTGTCCCCAAACCGGGGTTATCAATTCCTGCCAACTCTGTTGCATCAGCAAAGGTTCCATCTCCCTGATTCTGGAATAAGCGATCCGCCTCCAAGCAGCTTATATACAGATCATCATCACCATCATTATCGTAGTCGGCCACCGCAACACCAAGTCCGTACAATTTTACGGCAAGTCCGGCAGTTTCTGTGACATCTGTGAACGTTCCGTCTTGGTTGTTCCGATAGAGGCCCATCGTTTGTCGCTTTCCGGTTGAATGCCCACCCCAATCTTTGCCATTCACCAACAGAATATCCTGCCAGCCATCGTTATCGTAGTCAATAAACGCACAGCCAGAAGCGATCTCTTCGGGAAGGTACTTTTCGCCAAACGCACCGGTGTTGTGGACAAAATCGATCCCTGCTTCCCTCGTAATATCGACGAATTGAGGGAGTGTTTCTGCATCAATTGTGCTTTGTATCCAGATCAGAGATATGAAAATAAAAATCCATTTTGTTGATGATGTGATTCTCATTATTGGCTCATCAAAAAATAAAGTGCAAGACGCTCAGAGAAACCGAGTTTTTTCGGAAAAACTCGGTTTCTTTGCACACTTTCTTAACATGACCTGACTGTTGATTGTTAGGACTTACGCAGCTAAACCGTTAAAGCCCTGTAGTTCGGCGATTCATCGCCGCTGGACACCGTTCCCAACCCTAGTTTCGGAACGGACGCCCGATGAATCGGGCAACTACAATCGAAGGGCGTAAGTCCTAACTGTTGATTGTTAGGACTTATGCAGCTAAACCGTTAAAGCCCTGTAGTTCGGCGATTCATCGCCGCTGGACACCGTTCCCAACCCTAGTTTCGGAACGGACGCCCGATGAATCGGGCAACTACAATCGAAGGGCGTAAGTTCTGATTGTATTTAAGTGCCCACTTTAACTTTTGTATTATGCGTCATCGCTGCCTCAACGGCTAAACAGGTTTCAACCGTTGCAATCCCTTCAGACAACGGACAAGCCAAGGGGGTATCCTCCAAGATGCTATCGACAAAGTTCTCCATCTCGTATGCCCATTCAGGGGAGCCACGACCGTGTAGTGGTGTCGTTGTCAAGCGTTCTGGATCCCATTCAGCTGACTTGTGCAGATAGCCGTGCAGCACCTCTTCCTCCCACCAACAGATGATTGTCCCGCCGTGCCCGTAGACGGAAAGCGACATAATGTATGGACGCACCACCGATGCGCTGGTAAACACCTTGCCCATCGCGCCATTCTTGAATTTCAGAACTGCGAGTCGCGCATGTTCCGTATAATCGCCGGAGACCTCCTCAATGTCGCCGGCAACCCAGCGCAACAGGTCTACTGAATGATAGGCGATGCCCAACCGCACCTGTGCCCGTGGGCTACGTCCCCATGTTAGACGGCTCGGATATTCATCCGGATCTGCTTTATGTGCGTAGTTGGACGAAAGGTAGAAGACATCGCCGATGCCCTCGCTGGAGACGATCCCTTTCGCATGTGCAAAGGTGGGCCAAGAGCGGCAGATATGCCCTGTGGCAGCTTTCTGGGTCGGATATTCAAACATGGCTATACGAAGCACCCGACATTCCTCAATCGTGAGGCAGGCTGGTGTCTCACCCAAAACGTGCTTCCCTGCACCCAAGCACGCAAGTACCTGTTCTGCGTGAAGGTAGTGCGGCGTGCACAGATTAAATGCGTCAATTTCGTCATCCCTCAACGCTTCGTCGAACGAACGATAGATTTTCGGAACGCCCCACGTCTCTGCCTTCGCTTTTGAAGCATCCGAATGTGCCACCACAGCGGCAACCGTCGCTTTCTCAGAAATCGCTTGGTAACCGTTAAAATGGTTCGTACCTGTCCAGCCTGTACCGACTATACAAACGTTGACTTTGTCCATCGCTTAAATCTCCCTAGTTCTGACAAACCCTACCCGACATAAAAACTGATTCGTGAATAAACTCCAAAAAATTGTCCCTCACTTCAGAGATTCTATGATATAATATCATAAGTTGCTACCTCCTGTAAGAGCAAATAGCACAGATCTTCAGAATAAAAATATTGGAAACAATCCCAATGCTTTAGCGTTGGGTCAGATGGCGTAATTTTAGTTGATTTTCTTGGCAAAGTAGAGTGTACTTGGTTTGTCTTTCGGTGGGAGAATGTCAGTCCTATCGCACGATAAGGTCCCCCACAATCCACTGACATGGACACGAAAGACAGAAAGACACTTCCAATGTTAAAAACTCATAAAATCGCATTAGATCCAAACAGCGTCCAAGCGACGCAATTTGCTCAACATTGTGGGTATGCTCGCGTTGCGTATAATCACGTGCTTGCTGATTTTAAGCAAGGGTTAGCCAATGGCGAGTGGCGTTCACACATAGAGTTAAACAAGCGTTTTAATTCGGTTAAACGTGAGGCATACGAGTGGTGCACCGAGTTAAATCAGCGTGCTGCTCATAATACAATTTACTTCAACTTTCGTGATGCAGTCAAACAGTGGCAGTCAGGTCAGAGTCGTTTTCCTAAGTTCAAGAAGCGTTCTAAGGGTCAAAGTTTCCAAGCGGATGCGGGTCGAGGCACAACTATCGTCGAAGGACAGCGTATAAAACTACCCAAGATGGGTTGGGTTCGCATGTTCCAAAAACTTCGACACCTCGGCACTATCGTTAAGGTTGTTATTTCTAAGACGGCGCACCGTTGGTTCGCTTCTATCACTGTTGATACTTTCGATAACGATACGATTCCTGACAATCGACATCTGCCTGTTGTTGGTGTTGACGTAGGTATCAATCACTTAGCTGTCACGTCCGAAGGGGTGTACTACGAGAATCCGAAAGCCTTAAAGCGATACGAGCGCAAGCTAAAACGGTTGCAACGTCAGTTGAGTCGAAGGCAGAAAGGCAGTCGGAATTGGCATAAGACGAAATCCAAGATTGCTAAACTGCACTACCGTATCACTTGTATCCGAAAAGAGGCACAACACCAGGCAACGACAGCTATCGTCAACAATGCAAGTCGTATTGGGATTGAGTCGCTCAACGTTGCGGGTATGCTAAAGAATCACAGACTTGCAAAGACATTATCAGACGCTTCATTGTCAAATTTTTTGTCTATGCTTGCATACAAAGCAGAACGGATAGGCGTTAAAATTGTAGAGGCAGACACCTTCTATCCGTCCAGTAAGACTTGCTCGGCTTGTGGAGCAAAAGACAAAGACCTGTCACTATCGGATAGGACTTACCATTGCAGCGATTGTAGCCATACACAAGACAGAGACTTAAACGCTGCAATAAACCTTAGAAACGTCGCGGCGGGACACGCCGAGACGGAAAACGCTTGTGGAGATTTTGTAAGTCCTCACCCTCAACACGAGGCAAGAATCGCTGAAACAAGAAAATAGCATGGAGACAGAAAATGTCTACCAATCAGTCTATTAAGAATCCCAAGTCTTTAGGCTTGGGAGCAGTCAAAAAAACGCAGCGGAGTGCCAGCCAATTCCTCATCGCTGCGTCTACGCTGTTAATTTCGGCGATTGCGCTTTCCTCCTGGCCGACAATCAGCGATGCGGCACTGCCCCTCGACGAAATTGAACTGCCGACGGGGTTTGAAATTAGCGTCTATGCGGAAGGCATCCCCGGCGCGCGTTCAATGAGTCTGAGCCCCAATCGCACACTATTTGTCGGCACCCGGGGCGCGGGGAAAATTTATGCGGTTCTGGATGGTGACGGGGACAACCAGGCCGATGAAGTCATCGCGGTTGCACAGGGTTTGGATTCGCCCAATGGCGTCGCGTTCCGTGATGGAGCACTTTACGTGGCTGAAATCAGTCGCGTGCGGCGCTACGATAACATCGAAGCCAGTCTGCACAATCCGCCTGCCCCTGTCGTGGTCAACGGCAGCTTCCCGAATGACAGACATCACGGTTGGAAATTTATCCGTTTTGGTCCCGATGGACTGCTCTACGTTCCTGTCGGCGCACCGTGCAACGTCTGCGAGCGCCAGGATCAACGCTATGCAACGATTATGCGGATGAAGCCCGATGGCACAGACCTAGAAATCTTTGCACACGGTGTCCGTAACTCCGTTGGATTTGATTGGCATCCAGAGACACAGAAACTTTGGTTCACCGACAATGGTCGGGATTTAATGGGTGACAACAGACCCCCCGATGAACTGAATCACGCGCCAGAGAAAGGACTGCACTTCGGTTTTCCCTATTGCCATGGTGAGGAGATTCTTGATCCTGCCTTCGGTCAACAACGTAGGTGTGAGGAATTCACGCAGCCAGCGATGAAGTTAGGTCCGCATGTGGCGGCGCTCGGTATGCGCTTTTACACGGGCACTATGTTCGGTGAAACATATCGGAATCAGATCTTCATCGCCGAACACGGCTCTTGGAATCGCACGGTACCGATCGGCTATCGTGTGACGCTTGTGCGGTTGGAGGATAACCAAGCGGTGTCTTATGAAGTTTTCGCAAAAGGTTGGCTACGAGAGAACGGTCGGGCATGGGGGCGTCCAGTGGACGTGCTTGTGATGCCTGATGGCGCACTTCTCATCTCCGACGACCGCGCGGGCGTCATTTACCGCATCAGTAAGTCAACCGTTGTGCCGGTGGAGGCAACAGGAAAACGACAGGCCTTGTTGGGCAAAATCAAGCAGAATGCTCTGTTTCAGAACTATCCCAATCCCTTTAACCCCGAAACGTGGATTCCTTATCAACTAGCGGAAAAAGCATACGTTCGCATCCGCATCTACGACGCTTCCGGGCATTTCGTTCGGGAGTTAGCGCTCGGCGATCAGCCCCCGGGTGATTATCGGAAGCAGCAGAAGGCAGCTCACTGGGACGGACGTAACCACGCCGGTGAACTTGTCGTAAGCGGCATCTATTTCTATATCCTAGAAGCCGGTGATTTCCGCGCCACAGGGCAGATGAGTGTGGTGCGATAGGTGTAGTTTCCCGTTTGCTAGGGAACATGGTTAATGATACGCCCTCTCCCTGAAAACTTCAAGGGAAAAACAAAAAGCATTGATAGCTAACCACTCTTAAATTTTGGGCAAGTGGGCTAAAGTGAATCAACGCACAACACCCGCTATTAAAGACGCGATGCCGCTTCTAACCCTTACTCCATTTTCGGACAGAAAGTCCATCTCGCTTTTATCGCCAAAAATATCCGTGACAAGGCGAGAGGCGAGATTCAAGGAGCTAGTGCCTTGTGCCTCCGTTTTTATCTGCGGGTCTTGCGTGAATCTGAGTCTCACAATACAAAGCACCATCAAATCCATAACTCGTAACTGAAAATCGGAGGCACAAAAACTATGCCCAAACTCGTTGACCCTGTCATCGCGGATCCGGACGACATTGAAGCGCAGATCGAATGCTTCAAAGACCACGGTTATGTGATTCTCCCAGATCTACTCTCGCCCGATGAAGTCAACACCCTTAACGACGCTATCGACCGAGATCGGGAGGCAAACCCTTTCATGTGGTACTCTGGGACAGCACCCGACTACAACTGCAATCTCCTGTTGACAGAGCCTGCCTTTGAGATGACCATTCGCCATGAAAGGTTACTGCCATTGATCGGAGAATTGATGGGTGGTCCCATCTGCTTTGAGGAACTCGCCGTGCGCCATCGTGATGGGGAGGATGAAGCACATGATACAGGGTGGCACCGGGATCGTGGCTATTGGCCCGAACACCCCCTGAATCTCGATTATCCACAGGTCATTTACTATCTGAACGATGTGAACGAGACTACTCACTGTTTTTCTATCAGTCCGGAGCCTGCCGGCGGAGAAATCCTTGATGATAAAGACGCACATCTCGAGCGCGGTGGTATCCTTCATTTCTATGGTAATGCGGGTTCGGCAATCCTTTTCAACTGTGCTACTTTGCACGGTGTCACATTGCGGAAAACCGATGAGGTGCGCCGCACAATTCAGGTCTATTATGGGCATCCCAACCGCCGTTCCCTGAGTGAAGTGACGATGATGCCTCCGAGTCTGTGGCGAGAGCATCCAGACCCGGAAGTTCGCCGCTTCTACAGCAAGTTCAACCGGTATACGCGGGTCATGATGGACGGTCTTAGTATGCCCGATGATAGAGAACACTCACTTCCACAACTGTAGGTGAAAACCGTGCAATTCAAAGAACATCTTGTTGATGATACAATCAGAAGTGTCTACGGCCTGGAAGTCGCCGACATGAACGGTGATGGACAGAAGGATATTGTTATGGGCTCCACCGGCGAGCCGATTATTGTCTGGTACGAAGCGCCTGATTGGAAAAGGCATCTTGTTTCAGACCAACACCCCGGCAACATCACCATCGCCGCTCAAGATCTGACAGGAAATGGCCTACCGGATCTGTTTGTTGGAAGTGCATTTAGTCGAGGCGACCGTTCCCTCATCGAATATCTGCATTGGCTCGAAGCCCCTGCGGACGGTGGGCAGTGGAGGAGCCACTTCATCGAAGAGATCCCATACCTGCACCGTATCGCAGTCGCTGACATCAACGGCGATGGTCAACCGCTGCTGTTCGCCGCATCGATTCAGGGCCCCGAAGGTGGGTTAGATGATTGGTATGATCCGGGCAGTCTCTGGTGTTACCCATTTCCAAGTGACCCGGTCAATGGGCCTTGGGAACGCCGCTTAATCGACGGTGAATTGCACCTCAATCACGGGTTGAGTGTCGGCGATGTGGATGGGGATGGCAGGCTCGATATCCTAATTGGCTGTCGGGACGGGGTCATTTGGCTTGAACCGCCTGCGGATCCGTTAGAAGGCGAGTGGAGCCGATGGGTGATTAGTGACCAAGAGAGCAGCGAGGTTTTCACGGTCGATCTGGATGGCGATGGGGTCAACGAAATCTTATCCATTGAACCGTGGCATGGGAACACGCTATCTTGGTATAAGGCATCGGGGGATATACGGACGGGGGAGTGGATACGACACCAGATCGATGACACGCTGAATCGTGGACACTCGCTGCATGGGATCGATGTTGATGGCGATGGGCGGGTGGAGATTATCTCCGGGTATAACGGTGAAGGTTGGAATCTTCAACTCTATCGTCCTGAGAATCTCGATCAGAACCGGTGGACGAAAGAATTCATTGACCACGGTGGCTTGGGAGTCGGTAATATGCACGTGCTTGACCTGAACGACGACGGACGGGTGGACATCATCGCTGGGGGTTTGAGTACGGGCAATGTCAAGTGGTATGAGAATGTAGGGGCGTAGTTCCCTTGCAGCCAACCCCCTAAATCTCCCAACCCCCTAAATCTCCCAACCCCCTAAATCCCCCTTGTCAGGGGGACTTATGAACCAACTGCGTAAGTCCTAATCAATTATGCTTATACTTTGTGCCAATGTTGGCAGCACTTCATTCAAATACCAAATCATTGATGTCGAAACGTCAGCGTCGCTAGTCACAGGCGGTGTTGAGCGGGTCGGCAATTCTCCATCACCGTTCACACACGCCGTGCCCGGCAAACCAACTGTGAACGGCGAGATCGACGCGCCAAACCATAATGCTGCGATCGTGCACGCGATAGGTCTGATTACGTCCCCCGAAACAGGGGTAATGACAAATCTCAGCGACCTCGTGGGGATAGGCTTTAAGACCATTCTCGCTAGAGGGATTTGGCGTTCCGCGCTGATAACGGACGAAGTCATCGACGCCCTTGAAGCCGATATTCCATTCGCCCCTACCCACAATCCCGCTTACATCGCCTCGATCCGTGCGTTTCAGGAGCGACTTCCAGAAACACCATTGGTCGCCGTTTTTGAGACATGGTTCCACCAAACGATGCCTGATTATGCCTCCGAATTTGGTGTCCCGCGGGAGTGGGTTGAGAAGCATCATATCCGTCGCTACGGCTTCCACGGCGCATCGCATCGCTACATCTCAGAGCGGGTTCCCCAACTGCTCGACGATCCACCGACGAATCTACGGATTATCTCCTGCCATCTCGGTGGGAGTTCATCACTATGCGCTATCCGCGATGGTCAGTCAATTGACACGACGATGGGCGTTTCCCCACAATACGGTCCCATCCAATCGTCTCGAAGCGGCGATCTGGATCCGTTTGCGGTGCTTTACCTGATGGACGCGGAGGGGTGGGATACCGACGAAATTCGTCGCCAACTGATCGAGGAATCGGGGCTGCGCGGAATTTCAGGCGTCAGCAGCGATTTGCGCGATGTAGAAGCGGCAGCAGCGGAAGGAAATGACGACGCACGGCTAGCGATGGATACCTTCTTTTATCAAGTCAAGAAGCATATCGGTGCCTACATCGCCGCGCTCGGTGGGGTGGACGTGATTGCATTCACCGGCGGGATCGGGGAAAAGAGTTCAACTGCGCGTGCAGCAATTTGTGATAGCTTGGAATGGCAGGGTATATTGATAGACCCACAAAGGAATGAGAGTCACACCGGCGAAGGGGAAATCTCCGCCGGCGATAGCCGTGCGAAAATCTTTGTCGTGCCGGCAGATGAGGAGATTATCGTCGCACGAGAAGCGGCAAATGTCATTACACAACAGAAGAACAGTGCGTAATGCGTGATGCGTAACATCTTTTCGCTCATGTTAAGAATTAGTGCAAAGAAACCGAGTTTTCAAGAAAAAACTCGGTTTCTCTTTGCGTTTTGCAGTTTCTTTTTATATGAGCCTTCTCAACAGTGGCAGTTATCGGTCAAGCTGTTTGAGCCACCCCCATATGGTAAACTTTTTGCCGGCGGGAGAAACCGAAAAAGGAGTGTTCAACCATGCAGGACCAGAGTCAATATCCGGATTATTGGTGAGGTTTTGAAGATTCCCGCCATCGGCATCCATCACGTAGATGTCATAGTTCCCCTCCCTCTCAGACGTGAACGCGATCCGTCTGCCGTGAGGGGACCATGAGGGAGAGTTGTCCCAACCGCGATTATTGGTAAGTTTTTGTTGATTACCACCATCGGCGTCCATCACGTAGATGTCAAATTTTACCCCATCACCCTTCCTATCAGCCGCAAAGGCAATCCGTTTTCCGTCGGGGGACCATACGGGATCCCAGTCATTATTCCGATTGTCAGTCAGTCTTTGTTGATTCCCTCCATCGGCATCCATCACGTAGATTTCATCAGTGATTCCAAACTTGTCTTCAACGTGCCCCTCCCTCGAAGACGAGAAGACAATCCGTTCACCATCCGGTGACCATGAGGGATTCCAGTCATTATTCCTGTTGTCAGTGAGGCTTTGCAGATTCCCGCCATCGGCGTCCATCACGTAGATGTCATAGTTAAAGCGCCCCTCCCTATTTGAATGGAAAGCAATTCGTTTGCCATCGGGTGACCATGAGGGATCCCAATCATCTTTGGGATTGTTAGTTAGGTTCTGCTGATTACCTCCATCGGCATCCATCACGTAGATTTCAGAAGTAAACCAACCGGGGGCACGGCCAGGGTGCCCATCCCTCTCGGATATGAAGGCAATGTGTTTGCCGTCAGGAGACCATGACGGTGCATAGTCCTTAGCGGGATTCTTGGTGAGTCTACGCTGATTCGCCCCATCGGCGTCCATCACGTAGATTTCAAAGTTCCCATCCCTACTAGACACGAAGACAATCTGTGCCTGTGCGTCAACGACTATCATCAGCGGTGTCAGACTTAATGCGACAACAATAGCTAAAATCAGATGTGCAAAACTATGTCTTCGGTGCATCTGCAATGCCTCCTATGGTTTCAAATCGGTTTTTCATCCTTAAACACTGTTCTCTCAACCGTCGCAGTTAGCGCCCCCCCTGTTTGACCCGTCCCCATAGCGTGAGGGTCTTACGGGCGGGAGCAATGGAAAAAGCAGGACCAAACCATGCAGGAGCAAGGTCATCCTCGGGATGATTGGTGAGGTTTTTAGGGTTACCCCCATCGGCGTCCATGACGTAGATTTCAGGGTTTCCATCCGCCCCTCTATCAGATACGAAGACAATCCGCCTCCCGTCCAGGGACCATGAGGGTTCCCAATCCTTAAAGGGATGATTGGTGAGGTTTAGCTGATTATCCCCATCGGCATCCATTACATAGATTTCACGGTTTCCATCCCTCCAGGACTCAAAGACAATGCGTTTACCGTCCGGAGACCATGAGGGCTCCCTATCATGACCAGGATTCTTAGACAAGTTTCGCTGATTATCCCCATCGGCGTCCATCACGTAGATTTGCATATTCCCATCCCTTTCAGACACAAAGGCAATATGTTCACCGTCCGGAGACCATGAGGGACCATAGTCAGATGAGCGAAGATTGGTGAGGTTTTTTGGTTTGCTACCATCGGCGTTCATCACATAGATTTCAGTGGGCGCATTCCTTTGAGACGCGAAGGCAATCCGTTTGCCATCGGGAGACCATGCGGGGCCCCATTCATCAAAGTCATTCTCAGAAAGGTTTCGCTGATTACCCCCATCGGCATCCATCACGTAGATTTGCCGGTTCCAATCCTTACCACTCCTATCAGCCGTAAAGACAATCTGTTTGCCGTCCGGAGACCATGAGGGATACTCGTCATCACCAGGGGCGTTAGTCAGGTTTCGCTGATTACCCCCATCGGTATCCATCACGTAGATCTCCCACTCAAAATCGTCCCAAACCCTATCAGACGAGAAGACAATCTGTGCCTGTGCACCAACGGCTACCATCAGCAGCGTCAGACTTAATGCGACAATGCTAGCTAAAATCAAATGTGCGAGATGAGATCTCCGGTGCATCTGTCTTTCCTCCTCTGGTCTCAAATCGGTTTATTATCCTCAGGACTTACGCAAATTTAGCACACGGGGGTAGATTTTTGATTTTTAACCCCCTAAATCCCCCTTATCAGCTTACTATTACCCATAAGTCTAGGGGTGGTTTTTTCATCAGTGTTAATGTTAATGGTTATGGTTGGTTCATGTGTTGTGTAACAGGGTAAATGCGTCAGAAATATCATTCAACCGCTGCCACCCTCGCCAGATGACAGTCACGCCCGGTACGCCGTCAGATTTTCGTGCTAAAAAGCCACCGAGTTTTGCAATCCAAACGGTGACTTGAGCGACGGTGGGTAATTTGTTTGGCAAAGCGGTTGTCTTATGAGTTATACAATAAAGTGCTTTCCATTCATCATCAGTCAACACAGAGGTGCATTCAGCGTCAGGCGCATGACGATTGTACATCGTCAACCAGTAAAGCCGCCATGCAATGACACTCATGAGGGCAATATATCGTAAGAGCCGGTCTTTGGTTTGCAATCGGCAGTGTTCGACTTTGACGCCGGATTTGAGCACCTTGAAATAGACTTCAATTTGCCACCTCAGACTGTACCATCGTATCCGTTGGCTGGCTTGGTCAAAATCATTGACGTTGACATTAGTAATTAACAGCCATTCCAGCGGGGGTGCCTTCACCGGTGGATTGACTTCCGTCACCCAGATGACACTCACGTCAACCGGGGGTAGGTCTTGTGGGGGTAATGCCGGGTGTCGATAAGGGGGAAGCAGTGTTGTTGTTGTAAAATGAATGCTGACCGTGGCTTGTCGGGCGGGTTGATTGCCCCGAGCGGGAATCTTGACGAGTTGTTCACCGGCAGCGGGTTGACTTTGAACTAAAGCCCGGAGTTGACCGGTTTCATCATCAACCTTTCGATTGTGAGCCGCTCGGATAACGAAAGGCGTGTCTTTGGCTTGGATAAAAAACTCATAAATATCGGCTTCACGGTCACAGATGGAAATCACCTCCACGCCATCTGGGGTGTGAACTTGGGTTTGATTTAACGCCTCAATCCATTTGTAACTCTCTTTTTCCGTCAGCGGCGTATTGGCTTTGCGACGGTTTCGCTTGGGAGCGTCCCGAACCCAAACGGCATCGGTCAGACACCCCAACGGCAGTCCCGATGCCGTTACCACTAAAGTGGTGTGTTTGACAAACCCATAGATGTGCTGAGATTTGGTGCCAATCGGTCCTAACCCTTCAGTCAATGGGTGATGCGTGTAATCGAGATAGGTGGTATCCTGTATCGCAAATACACGCTCGTGGTCACTCAACCGTTCAACTGTTCGTTGAAAGTGAGGGGATAGGATTTTCTCCGCTGTCACCTGCTCATTATCAAATAAACGATACGCCGCTTTGGTCGCTGACCAATCCTCACAAGCAGCATGAATAGCCGATTGCGGGGAGGTTGACAATGCCGAGGCGACAGTAATCAGCCGCTGAGTGAGACGTTTATCGCCTAAATCAAGCATCTCAAACTCCTGTTGACTCCAACAGGGAGTTAACTCACTATTTGCAGTAGGCATCAGGGACTCCTATTGAGTTGGGGGGAATCAGTATAGTCCTTTACCAATGCCATTAAATGTATCATATCGACTTTTGCCTATCAACCAAATACCAATACCCTTTTGGAAAGTTTACCATCTTCTACTTGTGGGTAATAGTAAGCCCTTATCAGGGGGGAACCTTTATCAGGGGGACTTATGAACGCGCTTAATCCTAACCCTTAAACAGCGTTCTCTCAATAATGGTAGTTATCGGTTGACCTGTTTGAGCTGTCCCCACATGGTAAACTTTTTGCCCGCGGGGGCAACGGCAAAAGCAGGAACGAACCATGCAGGACTACCGTCACTCCTGGGATGATTGGTGAGCTGTTGCTGATTGCCCCCGTCAGCATCCATCACGTAGATATCTCCCACGTGGTTCTCTCCATCAATGGACGAAAAGGCAATGCGTTTGCCGTCAGGAGACCATGAGGGAGACACGTTATTATCGCGATTTTCAGTGAGTCTTTGTAGATTACCCCCATCGGCGTCCATCAAATAGATTTCATAATTTACAAAGTCGCCCTTCCTATCGGATGAGAAGACAATGCGTGTGCCGTCAGGAGACCATGCGGGTGAGTCGTCATGCTTGCGGTTTTCAGTGAGCCTTTGCGGATTTCCCCCATCGGCGTCCATAACGTAGATTTCAGAAGTGATTCCATCCTCGCCTATAAAGTGCCCATCCCTATAAGAGGAGAAGGCAATGCGTGTGCCGTCAGGAGACCATGAGGGATGCTGGTCAGTACCAGGATTGTTAGTGAGCTTTTGCGGATTTCCCCCATCGGCGTCCATAACGTAGATTTCAAAGTTCGCCTCCCTATCAGAGGAAAAGACAATGCGTGTGCCGTCAGGAGACCATGAAGGAGAGTGATCAGAATTGGGATCATTGGTAAGGTTTTGCGGATTCCCCCCATCGGCATCCATCACATAGATTTCAAAAGTGGACCACACACGACCTTTAGGGACGTGCCCATCCCTATCAGACATGAAGGCAATCTGTGTGCCATCGGGCGACCATGAGGGTGCTAAGTCGGTATCGGGATGATTGGTGAGGTTTCGCTGATTGCCCCCATCAGCGTCCATCACGTAGATTTCATAGTTCCTATCCCTATCAGACTGGAAGGTAATCTGTGCCTGTGCATCAGCGTCTACTATCAGCAGCGTTAGCCCTAACACGACAACGGCAGCTAAAATCAAATGTGCGAGATTATATCTCCGTTGCATCTGTCTTTCCTCCTCTAGTCTCAAGTCGTTTTTTTCCTTAAACACCGTTTGCTCAATAATAGCAATTATCGGTCAACCTGTTTGAGCCGTCCCCATATTGTAAACTTTTTGCCCGCGGGGGCAACGGCAAAAGCAGGAACGAACCATGCAGGACTACCGTCACTCCTCGGATGATTGGTGAGTTTTTGCGGATTGTCCCCGTCGGTGTCCATCACGTAGATATCTCCCTGGTTGTTATCCCCATAGGATGCAAAGGCAATCCGTTTACCGTCAGAGGACCATGAGGGATCTTCGTCATCAACGCGATTTTCAGTGAGTCTTTGTAGATTACCCCCATTGATGTCCATCACGTAGATTTCAAAGTTTACAAAGTCCCCCTTCCTATCGGATGAGAAGGCAATGCGTTTGCCATCGGGAGACCATGAGGGATGCCAATCATTCTTGCGATTTTCAGTGAGCCTTTGTTGATTGCCCCCATCGGCGTCCATCACATAAATTTCAGAAGAAGTGATTTCAAAGTCGCCTATAAAGTGTCCATCCCTTTCAGAGGAAAAGACAATGCGTTTGCCGTCGGGCGACCATGAGGGGAACCTGTCATCATTGAGATCGTTAGTGAGATGTTGAGGATTACCCCCATCGGCGTCCATCACGTAGATTTCAGCAGTGGGCCAGCCGTGTATAGCGTGAACGTGCCCATCCCTATAAGACGTGAAAGCAATACGTTTACCGTCAGGAGACCATGCGGGAGAGATGTCATGAGAGGGATGATTGGTAAGGTTTTGCTGATTACTCCCATCGGCATCCATCACATAGATTTCAAAATTGGGCAAAACACCGCCCTTAGGGACGTGCCCATCCCTATCAGACATGAAGACAATGCGTTTGCCATCGGGCGACCATGAGGGGAACCTATCATCAGCAGGATTATTAGTGAGATTTCGCTGATTGCCCCCATGATTATCCATCACATAGATTTCCCAGTTCCAATCCCTATCAGACATGAAGGCAATCCGTGCCTGTGCATCAACGCATACCATCAGCGGAGTCAGACCTAAGACTACAATGCTAGCTAAAAGGAAATGTGTCAGATTGTATCTCCGTTGCATCTGTCTTTCCTCCTCTAGTCTCAAGTCGTTTTTTTTCTTAAACACCGTTTGCTCAATAATAGCAATTATCGGTCAACCTGTTTGAGCTGTCCCCATATTGTAAGGATCTTACCGGCGGGGGCAACTGAAAGAACAGCGTTATACCATGTAGGAGCTCCCTCGTCCTCGGGGTGATCGGTGATGTTTCGCGGATTCGCCCCATCGGCGTCCATCACAAAGATGTCCGGATTAAAATCCCTCGTCCTATTCGACACAAAGGTAATCCGTTTACTGTCGGGCGACCATGAGGGTGAATAATCCCTATCGGGGTGATTGGTGATGTTTCGCTGATTCCCTCCATCGGCGTCCATCACGTAGATATCTGTGCGAAGAGCCCCAGGTCCAAAGGAATCAAAGGCAATCCGCTTACCGTTAGGGGACCATGAGGGATTATTGTCATGAGTGTCATTAATGGTGAGGTTTCGCTGATTCGCCCCGTCGGCATCCATCACGTAGATTTCCATGTTCCCAGCGTTCTCCCTCCTAGAGGTAGCAAAGACAATGTGCCTACCGTCCGGGGACCATGAGGGTGATCTGTCCGTATGCCCCCTATTATTGGTGAGGTTTAGCCGATTTTCCCCATTGGTGTCCATCGCATAGATTTGCCGGTCCCACACAAAGGCAATCTGTTTACCGTCCGGAGACCATGAAGGTTCATGGTCATCAAAGTCATTGTTGGAAAGGTTTCGCTGATTCGCCCCGTCGATGTCTATCACGTAGATTTGCCGGTTCCCATTCCTATTAGATGAGAAGGCAATGCGTTTGCCGTCAGGAGACCATGAGGGGTCCCTATCATCACCCGGATTGTTAGTGAGATTTCGCTGATTGCCCCCATGATTATCCATCACATAGATTTCCCAGTTCCAATCCCTATCAGACATGAAGGCAATCCGTGCCTGTGCATTAACGCATACCATCAGCGGAGTCAGACCTAAGACTACAATGCTAGCTAAAAGGAAATGTGTCAGATTGTATCCCCGGTGCATTTCCTATGCCTCCTGTGTTCTCAAATCCGTTGCTTATCCGCTGGGCGGATAGAGTCGGTTTGGGTTGACAACACCTTTACAACTAAAATTGTATAACCATTTTAAGCAATTTACGCAACACTGTATTCTAGGGGCATTTAATTCTCTCGTAGTTCGACCTCCCGGTCAAGGCTACGGCGGGGCAAGATGCCCCGCCTACGGATTCGGGTCATTCTGAAATCGGTCAAAAAATGGAAAACTATAGTAAAGTTTAGAATTAATTGGACACTCTGTACCGGCGGGGTGAGCAAACCTCGCTTATCGGGGATGAGAAAATCCGGGCTATCACACCGGTAGGTGCGGTTTCTAACTGCACCGCATCGGCGCAGTTGGAAACAGCGCCTACCAAACATGGGGAGCGAGCCAAGGCACGAACCTTGCTCGCCGAGTTACGGCACACGGAGTGTGCCTACTACTATTAATGTCCATTTATTTGTAGAATTCACCACAAATAACCCTAGTCTTTTGTAACACGATCTGTTAGATTGTGATACAAAAAGGCGAACTGTATGAAGATTAATTTATTAATTGGGTAATCTTCGAGCGATGCCCGGTGCGGTTGAAAACCGCACCTACCGGCCCTGGGGAGATATAGAATTACCAAGTTGGGCCCAAAGCTAAGGCATTGGGCGTGTTGCTGGTTAGCGGTCAAAAAGATAGGTCAACAACCGATCCCCGTCCTGAAAGTCGGGAATGAGGATATCCGCACCGGCGTGAAGCAGCCTGCCTCGTTTGTCCGCATTCATCTGGTAGCGGTTGTTTTCTACGGATGTCACGCCTACAGCAATTGCACCGACAGCCTTCGCATTTTCGATTTCCACCGAACCGTCACCGACCACCAGAAGTTCGCTTCCAGTCAGGTTGAAGTCATTGAGGATCTGCTGAATCACCATCGCCTTCGAGAAGTTTTGATACTCCCGTAATGCCCCGAAGATTCCCCCATCAAAGTAGGAGGCAGCACCGAGGAGTTCTGCTTCATGCCGAACAAATTCAACATCGGTCCCACTAGCGAGGTAACGTTTAATACCACGCTTCTGCAACGATTGTAGGAACTCAAGCGACATCGGTACACGCAGATCGGCAGCTTCAATCTCTCCGCTCGCTAGCTTGGCGATGCGTTCATCCACGGTTGGCAGGAGCAGGCTGTTATACAGATCCTTGTATTCCAACGGTTGTTTTGGAACCCCACCCCGTTTCTCAATCTCCTCGCACAGTTGCATCATCTGATAGATGGTCTGCTTGCCGGTCAGGTTATCCACAAATTCAACAACAACCTGTTCTAACTCCTCCGGCGGCTCATCGGTCTGCGTTTCTTTGAGCAGCACGTCAACCATCATGGGCACCATGACACTCTGCCAACCGTCCCGAACGAGCGAAATCGTTCCGTCGAAATCAAACAGCGCGTGCTGAATCTTTCCTCGCTCAATCTCGCGAACTATCTCAATTGACGTATTCTCTAAGGTTTGTGATTCCGCCACGGTTTGGTAACTCCCTTTTTTTAATAGCACCAACGGTTATCAAGCAAGGTCTTGCGCCCAATAATACTGACCATACAGGTGAATCAGATTTTTCGGATTGTCAGCTAGTAGGTCGCCAAAGGTTATCTCTTGAATCTCCCGCTGTGGTCCCGGTGCATCGTCATGATACGCAGAATGTCGCGCCTGCCTCTCTGTGGGGAAAGCAATCCATTGACCGTGATCATCTCGGAAGGCGTACACCGTCCCGCTCGTCGGCGTGTGAACTTCGACGTTCGCATCTTGGAAGGGGCGAATGCGCGTTTCAGAAGCACCGTGATTCACCAGAAATTCAATCCAAGCGCTGCGCATCCGTTCAGCCACATCGGGATGGGCATCAATGACGTTATGTTTCTGGTCGGGGTCGGTTTTCAGGTTATACAGTTCGGAGGGCATCCCCTGCGGTGCACATAGGTAAGTCCACTCGTCGTCGGTGATGGTGCTAGGTTCAACGTTTCGATCAGAACCGACCCAACCGTCAAAAGTGGCACCCTCCACCGGCGTATAGCCGGTCGTCCCCGCGCTGGGCGGGAATCGACTTGAGAAAGCGTAATCGCGTATCTTGTCCTCATCGCCTGCCATCAAGGGTAGGAAGGAGGTCCCTTGGATCTGTGATGGCTTCGAGATTTCAAGGAAGTCCAAGATTGAAGGTAAAATGTCAGGGGGTTGGACAATACCGTGAACCCGCTCACCCCCTCCTAACCCTTCGGGGTGATGCACCAAGAGAGGGATTCGGACGGTGACTTCGTAGAGCTTGCCCAGTTCCGCCCCCGGTTTGCCTTGCAGGTCATGGTCTCCGAACAGATGCCCGTGGTCGGAAGCCCAGATGATGAGCGTGTCCTCGAAGAGTCCCAGCCGTTCTGCCAGATCCAGAAATGCACCCACCCACCGATCTGTCAGCGTAACGTTGCCGGCATAGAGTGCACGGAGGTGCGCCGCCTCTGCCTCGGACATATATGTTGGACGACCATATTCCGGGTACAACATCTGGTCCCCATCGTAATCGAGGTCAGCGTATAGCGCGTAGTCGTACCAAGGACAGTCAAAAGGTTCATGGGGATCCCACATATCAATATAGAGGAAAAACGACTCTTGAGTGCAGTTAGTCTCCAGCCAGTCCATCGCTTCCGACATCCCCCGTCCAATGCAGAATTCACGATCAAATTGTCGGGCGGCATGGTTGCGGAGGTAGTTTTGTAGGCCGGAGATGTTGCGGATTTTATGGGGTTGTGCCCGTAGCTGAATATCGAGAGTGGGATCGGTTATCCATGGATCGCCTTTCTGGCTGTGCACAAAACCGAGTCCCCCAAAACCGCGCGTGTAGTTATAATCGTGCATCGCAAGCATTGGGGTATCCCAGATCATTTGGGTATGCACACCGTTCGCAGACAGGATCTGTCCCCAAGTCACATCTTCAGGATTAAGGGGCTGCCACCCGCGAAACGGGAAACCGAAACGTCCGGTCGCTAAATCCCACCGGTTGGGCACCGTTGGATAGGAGGCTGCGTAAAACTGCTCAAACAGAGCTGCGTGTTGGGCAAACCCATCCAGATTGGGTGTCTGAATCCAAGTGTTGCCGTAACACCCCAAGTGGTCCCTGCGAAAGGTATCGTTCATGATAAAGATGACGTTCATGGCTGTGCACACTCCTATTATGGTAAAGTTTAGAATTAATTGGACACTTCCAATGCACAGTCAACCCCCTAAATCCCCCTTATCAGGGGGACTTTTGGAAACTTCACGAAGGTGGGAATTATTGGTAAATGTCTACTTATTTCTCTAATTCATTATAATTCGGTAATTTCCGAGCGATGTCCGGTGCGGTTGAAAACCGTACCTACCGGGCCTGGGGAAAATATAGAATTACCGAATTATTTTCTGAAACCTCATTGAGAAATGGTTTGTCGTTATGAAGACTTTGTCAGGACGGCAGCGATCTTTTCAACGATACCATCCGCACGACCACGGATTTGATCGTGTGTGAGGCTTTGGATTGGGTGATCAACGGTAGTCGGATGGAAATCGCGGTAGCCGAGTGATTTCGCTTGAACCTCTCCGGCAGCGAAAAACACATCCGAGCAGATCGATACGCTAGGGATGCCACGTTCTTCTAAAGCGGTTCCGTCGTGCACACTGCACGATATACAGGAACCTCAGTCCGCAAGCCCTTCAACCACGAAGTCGCACCGATCCGCAAGATCTGTGATTAGCTCTTCCGGGGCGGGACGTGCAAAGGTCGGTTTTGTCACGCGAACAACATCTACAAGGTCAAAATGCTCACGCATCAGCTCTTCGACACGGTCGAGGAAGATGTCGCTGCCGTTTTTGCTGATGTTTAGCAAGCCCATCACCTTGCCGTTGAGGTTGTCAAGACGTGGGGCGAGAAATCTGTCGGATACGTCGTTTGGAGCGATTGGATCAAGTAAAACTGTGTTTGCCATTATAAACCTCCTGTGAATTGAAAAAATCTGTGTAGATAGGGTAGCATTGCCGGCACCTCCTGTCAATACAATTTCCATTGAATCTCTTTGGCGGTGTGATATAATACGCAAAGTATAAAATGTGAAACTCATAGCAGGGCAACCACAAGGGTTGCCCCTACAATTTTGCAAAGATGATTACAACAACAGATTTGACCAAACGTTTCGGCAAACTCGCTGCTGTGGATAGTCTTACCATGCAGGTCGAATCCGGCGAACTATTCGGCTTCTTGGGTCCCAACGGTGCCGGAAAGACCACAACCATCAACATGCTGACCGGCTTAATCCGTCCAACCGCCGGCACAGCAACGATTTGCGGCTATGATATCCGGGCGCAGGTTTCACAGGTGAAAGCGATAACTGGCTTAATGCCTGATACACCAAACCTCTATGAGACGTTAACAGGAAGGCAGTTTGTCCGTTTCATTGCAGATCTCTATGAAATTGATCCGAAACGGTCAGAACAGCGGATGGAGGATCTGTTAGAGGCGTTTGATCTTACCGAGACCGCGGACGCCCTGATTAAAAGCTATTCCTACGGTATGCAGAAGAAGATCCTTTTGATAGGGGTGTTGGTGCATGAGCCACGTGTCCTGTTTCTCGATGAACCGACAAGCGGTCTGGACCCCAAAAGCGCTCGCATCGCAAAGGAGCTACTACGTGAGTGCTGTGACGGTGGGTGCACAGTGTTCATGACGACGCACATCCTTGAAATCGCAGAGCGCGTGTGCGATCGGATTGGTATCATTAACGAAGGAAAACTGGTTGCGGTAGGAACAATGGATGAGCTGCGTCAGAACCGTACGGCGACGGATCTGAGCTTGGAGGACATCTTTTTGGAATTGACAGAAAACAGTGAGGGTGAAACTATTTGACGGGTGGGCAAGAGTTCATTAGTACATTGATTCAGCAGTCCATTCATAGGCTCATATAAAAAGAGAGTGCAAAACACACAAAGAAACCGAGTTTTGAAGAAAAAACTCGGTTTCTATTGCACGATTTCTTAGCATGAGCGCATTCATAAACTAATATAATTGGGTGGAGGACGCTAATTCAGTGGAGGGATATGGAGATCGGTCAAGCGGTGTGCTTTTCGCACTAGCTCTGGATTAATAGAAAACCGTTTGGCAGCATCAATCAGATGATTCACGTGATCGTGCATATCCTTTTCCATCTGGGAGATGCGATCCAACAGATAGGGTCGATTGCTCTGATAAACTGCGTCTTTGATGGTCGAAACCAGCTCCGCATAGATTGCGTCTGACTCGCCGGTCTCAAGTGCAATGGCAATCTCAAATGCGTCGTTGAGAGTGACCTGCTTTGCACGTACACGCTCTTCGTATTGGCTCAATGTCTCGTTAATCCGTTCGATAGATACGTCGGCAAACTGAGGGGCGGGGCCCTCCAGTCCGAAAGTCTGGGCACAGAGCGAACGTCCAAAGCCAACAAGGAGATGGTGTTGCCACTCCTCTGCACTCATCTCCTGCCAAAACCGAGCAATTCGCTCATCGACATCGCCCAATCGGACAGATAGTGTCGCGTATAGCTTCGCATGTCTCAGTTCAATTTCCTGACATAAATCAAAGGTTTCCGCTAAAGTCACAACAAATCACCCTTTCCTATACCGGTTTTATCACTCGATAGTACATTAGACAGCGATTGGAAAACTATTCAATGCCAGAGTTTCAACGGAACAATCTCAACAACGGCTCAAGGTAAGTCCAAAAACGAGTAAGGGTCAATACCAGCCCCATCTTGTTCAATAACCTTTATGCCACTCGGCATTATCCCCCGATCAATATCCTCGTCATAATGTGCGAGACTTTGGTGACAAAGCACCTCACTTACATAGCGATAAGGTGTCCCATCTTCATCTTCACTCTCTGCCCATCGGATATAAATCGTATCAGTATAGAGCGGATAGACCTTCCCATCTTCCACGATAGCACTATCTGTTTGCTTGCCCTGTTTCCAAAGTTTAACAAGGACGCGTTGGATTAACTCATGCTCGATAGCTGCATACCCATCTTTATAGTCCCGTTCAAGCACATCCCAAATATTCTGACGCGGCCAATCCGGAGGCAATTTAGGATAAGGGCCCAAGCCAAACGGAGATTCACGCGGGGGAAGTGGTAGAGTTTCAGCGAAATGTTCTAGGAGAAGTGCTTCATCCTCCGGCGTGAGTTTATACGATCCCACTTCCGATTCCGCTTGGGTGGGTTCAGCAGCAGCCGTAGCTTCCCAATCCGATTCGGTATCCCAAGACGATAGCTTTGAAAGATCCATGCTAACTAACAAGGCGGGGGAGTCTGCCAACTTTGATACAGGATTTTCCGTGGGAATCGGCTCCGGATCAAAATCCGCGTAGTACCATTGACTCAAAGCGTAAACGCTACCAACGATACAAATCGCGATAATAAACGCACCAATAATGACCGGTTCGTATACTAAATCCAATAGGGTTTTTACAGTCGTTGGAGAGATGATTGATTTCCTGCTTGGGTGTTGGTAATGGCGCGTGATTGATTGCCCCAGATAATCTCCAACGACATATCGGGGGCTACCAGTCGTACCATTACGTTGCCCAAAGAACGAAATCGACACCTTGGACGGATTCACTCTCAGCTTTTCCTTCATGGGGTTTCACCTACTTAGGACTTACGCAGCTAAACGGTTAAAGCCCTGTAGTTCGGCGATTCATCGCCGCTGGGCACCGTTCCCAACCCTGGTCTCGGAACGGACGCCCGATGAATCGGGCAACTACAATCGAAGTGCGTAAGTCCTGCTACTGTATTCTTTCCGGGCACCAGTTTGTGTCATGCTGGCACCGTTAACCCCAATGCCTAGGATGATCGCGGAGTATGCTCGGGGGAGTGTGGGAGATAAACGAGGGAAGTGCGCTCGGACTCGTCTCTTTCCATGTCTTTACGCCTTTACCGTTCTGCGCTTCAGTCTCCTGATTGCGGATAGCGGTGATGATGATTTTTGCCGCTTGGTCGTCGCTCATTGAGCCGGTATTTAAGACGAGATTGTAGTGTTTGGGATCTGCCCAATCGGCATCATAGTAATGTTTGATATATTGGGCGTGTTGCTTATCAACGGCTTCAACCTCTCTCTCCGCCAAGGGATAAACGATCCCTTGTTCCTCCATGACACGCTCGATCCGTTCTGCAACAGGCGCAACGAAGCGCACATGAAGTGTATTTGGTCTATCAGCGAGAATCATCTGGCCGGCACGTCCGACAATGACAACATTGTCCAGTTTCCACAGCTTTTCGATAACATGCTGGAAGAATCCCAATACCTCTGTCTCAGTCGGAATAAGATCGTCCTCAAAGGCTGTATCCCTCTCAACAGGGTAGCTATCCATCAGAAATTCGGAGGGGTAATAGTAGTAAGGAAAATCGAGGTATCGTGAGAATTCCGGGACAAAAAGTTTCTTGAGGAAACCTTTCAGCCCATTCTCGCACTTCTCGTCATAGCGGCTGATCTGCTTAGCGGTTGTATTGGCGGCACGTGCCACCTCAGTAAGGATATTCTTATCAAAATAGTTATATCCCAAGTCTTGGGCGATCTGCCGGGCAATCTGTGTGCCGCGACTGTGGTATTCTCTGGAAACGGTAATGACTGCCATGGTATTTCCCTCCTTTATATAATGTTGGTACGCGATAGATACAGCGTTCAGATTGTATTGGACTTTACGCGGATTCTTTTTTGATAGTAAATGTTAGAATTATAGTAGATTTTAGAATTACTTAGACACTCCTAATGCACAACCAACCCCCTAAATCCCCCTTATCAGGGGGACTTTGGAAACGTCGCAAAGGTCGAAGTGATTGGTAAATGTCTGCTTATTTCTATAATTCACCATAATTAGACCCTGTGAACGAACGAGGTCAGCAACCTTGCTCGGGGAGTTACGGCACGCGGAGCGTGCCTATTACTTTCTATCTTTGCCCCAAAGTCACGATAGACGTTGAAGCCATCTTTATCTAGACAACTTCGTCCGGTTCATGGCTCGGACTGAAGAATGGCATCGGTATATCCTCAAAGGTGTCCCACATTGGGGGTTCCATTAACTGATGCGCAACATCAACCCCTTCGCGATACTCCTGAAGGATCTCATAGGTTAGTCGATCTATCGTCTGGTTTAATCCATCCTCGAAACCGTTTAGTTTAAGCCTTAAAGACGCTTCACCCCAAAGCATATCAATTTCCTCCTTGTTTTTATTGATGTCTCTCACCCAGTTCATCTTTTTTCCATGAGCGAGTCAACGCGCCTGACAAGTTCTTTGTAATCAAAGGGTTTGTCAAGGTAATCCGCACAACCGGTGCGCTCCAGTTCAAGAAGCAGTGACCGGTCCCCATAGGCAGTAATAACCAAGACAGGGATCTTTATTTTTAGGTAATTCAGTTCATCAATCAATTGAAGCCCAGTTAAACCGGGTAGCCGCATATCCGTGATGAGCAGATCTACCGGACGATCACCCCCTCGTGCCGCTAGTATCTCCTCCAGAGCCGATCGACCCTCCGCTGCGGTTGTAACATGATAATTCGCCGTTTCCAGAATAAATGCGAGGGTGTTACGCATGTTTTGTTCGTCATCAACGACGAGGATATGTTCTTTTGCCATATTTTCCATATAAACCGTTACAGGCAAAGAACTCGGCTGGACAGCGGGGCTGAGACCGGACTCTACAGGCGTACAGTCATCATGTTGCTCGGCTGTCTCAAATTGCGCCTCAATCTCATAGGACTCGGCTCTATAAACTTCACCAATCCTCGTGCCAAGAAGTGCTTCCTGACTGAGAGCTTGTGTTAAAGTTTCCATAATTCTCCCTGTGTTGGCTGATAATCCTTAGCTTAAAAAAAACACCGAAGCCCCGTTTAGGCGTCGCTCTCGCGTTCGCCTAACTCCTTGTCCAATAGATACAAGGCTGTTCCCTGATCGCCAATCATTTTCAGCTGATCCAGTATCTGACGGGCTTGCTTCTCCTCCTCAACCTGCTCTGAAATAAACCACTGTAACTCCACCTGTATTGCGTAGTCCTTCTCTTCCATCGCCAACTCGTAGAATTGATTGATAGTCTGTGTTACATGGTGTTCATGCTGCAAAGCCTGCTGAAAAGCTTCTGCTGGAGACTGAAATTCTATAGGTGGTTGAGCAATCGCTTCAAAGGTCGCCTGACCATTCCTATCGTGGAGATGGTCTAACAACCTCATCCCGTGTTCTCTTTCCTCCTGACTCTGTAACCGCATCCAATGCGCGAAGCCACCCAAATTAAGCGACTCAAAGTAGGTTGACACGGAAAGATAAAAGTAGGAGGAGTAAAATTCATGGTTAATCTGTTTGTTCAATGCATCCTGAATGGTTGGACTTAACATGGTTTCTCCTTCCTGTTTGTATTTATTCTTCTTCACATATCTGCTACGTTATGTGCAAAACATCTGCCAAGATGTGTAAGGAGGAACATATAAGACTGCTTTTCCCCATACTGCATTGAGGGTAAGCATTTGAAAACGGCGCTATCTCTACCTTTCACGCGTTTCACAGAGTTACGTTGACCCCATGTAGATGTCATTAACTGCATGGAATGGAGCCGGGAAACGGGACAACAAGGGGTGAAACGGATGGAAAGCCAGTTTTGAGGTAAATACCTCGCAAACCCCTTCAAACTCAGGGTCCGGGGCGGGTGAAACAGACGTTTCTAAAAGAAACAAATGTTTCACCCCTTTGAGGGATAGAAATATAGACTCATAGAAAAACAGAGTGCAAAATGCTAAGGGCGTAGAATGTAAAAACAATTTGTTCATTGGTTCACTAGTTCATTAGTTCATTCAAATCAAACTGTAAACCACTAAGGCTCATGTAAAAACGGAGTGCGATTGCGGTGGAAGGAATAGAGTCGAGGGCGGGGTAAGATGCCCCGCCTACGATTTCTGTTACACGCTTTCTTAACATGAGGCAAAAAAATATATGCCTTCGCCATCAAATCGTGGTATAATCAGTTTTCGCAAATTCCGATGGAATTTGTACTCCGCATTTTAATATATAGCCCCAGGGAGAGATCGATGAATCCAGTCCAAACAATTTCATCTGAAGAGTTAGAACTTCTTAAGGTCGCAGATACGCCCACCATTTGTAACGTTATCGAACTGTTTGATGTACGCCCACGAAACACCGGCTACATGGATGACCGCATCCAAGCCTGTTTCCCCGAAATGCCACCGATGGTCGGCTATGCGACAACAGCGACGCTCTCTACCGATAATCCGCCGCGCGAAGGGGAGACCTACGCAGGCATGGAGGCACAGCTCGCACAGTTAGATTCAATTCCTGAACCTCGCGTTGTTGTCTTCCAAGATCTTGATGTTCCATCTGCTGCAGCGACATTCGGCGAAGTGATGTGCATGACCTATCAGACATTCGGCTGCGTAGGGCTGATCACGAGTGGTGCCGGGCGAGATTTAGATCAGGTACGGGAGATCAATTTCCCCACCTTCACGAGCGGGACCAACCCCTCCCACGGCTACCACCAAATCGCCGATGTGAACCTCCCGGTGCATATCGGCGGGACTACGGTCTATCCGGGGGACCTGATACATGGGGATTGCAACGGTGTGACGACGATTCCGAATCATATTGCTGGCAGTGTTGCCCGTTTGTGCGCGGAATATATGGAAGCTGAAGGCTATGTGCTTGATTTTCTGAAGACCGGCAAACGCGATTTGAAGGGGTTGCAAGCAGCCCGCGCCGCATGCGCTGAGAAGTTTGCTGAACTCCGAAAACGTGCGCTAGATTCGTTATGAAAATTGGGCTGCTCTATGAACCCGCTTACTGGTTTCTATTGGAAGATTTGGTTCGGGGACTTGAGGATGAAATCAGACTTATCGGCGGACAGAGTCATCGACTGACAACAGCAACGCTCAATCAGGCGGACGTAGATATAGTTTATGTACTGCCCTACGACGAACAGGAAACGCTAAAACAACTTGAGGTAGAACGGCTAGTTATTAATTCGATGCGAGCGCAGGAGATTGCCATTGATAAAATCGCGACCTCTCGGCTTATGGTCGAAAATAACCTGCCGACGCCTGAAACGGTCATCTCCCAGACCCCCGATGCCGTGGTGGAGATGTTGGACCGTTACGGGATCGCTCTGTTGAAAGCGACACACCTATGTGGCGGGGCGGGACATCGAATCTTACGGCGTGAGGGAGGAACGATTACCACACGAAGGCGAGATCAGACCTATCAGGTTGCTTTTGGAGAACGTAATCGCCTCCTCAATCGGACGCTCGTGCTTGCACCGCCTTACTACGTGCAACAGTTCATTGGCACGACAGCACAAACCAATGATCGCGTCTATCGGATGTATGTCGTCGGGGATAGGGTTGTTATGGGCACAATGCGCGTGAAGGAGGGCGTTGATACGCCTGAAAAGTCGATTATCAACGTTGCAACCGGAGCGCATTACGAATTTTTACAGCCCCTTGATGAAGAGATGGTATCGCTCGCTCTGCGTTTGGCGGGTCTGATCGGATTTGAGATTGGTGTCGTTGATTTCTTATGTGATACCTCCGACCGCCCACTAATTATCGAAGCTGATTGCGATGGCTGTCATCTTTTCATTTGTCGAAAATTCCAAGAGACACATGGATACGGTACTTCCTACAATTTTAACGCGCATCTTGTGGAACGGCTTGCTGAGATTGTAGGTGGTGCATCATACCGCCGCTAATGAATCCCAAACGGTCAAGGAGATTGATATGACCCTGCAAGAAGAAAAAAATCTTTTTGAAGAAGAGGGCTACCTCGTTGTAGAAAACCTGTTATCGCCTGAAGAATTGGCGGAATGTCAGGCGGAAATTTTGCGTCTGCACAAATTTGCCGCTGAACTTGAAGCGAAAGGTGAAAATGGTCACTTTCAACGCGAACCTTATGCGAAAAATGAGTCGCAGGCGTTGACACAGGACGATAAACTTCCGGTACTCAGAAAGGCTGAAAATACCCGTCAATATTCGGAGGTATTTCGCCGGCTTTCGGTCCATCCGAAACTGATTCAAGTTGTGCAAAATCTTATCGGTCAGGATCTGCTGCTGTTCAGAAGCACCCTCATGTTCAAGCCGGCATTCCACGGTTCCGCACACGGCATCCACCAAGATTCAGCGTATTGGCCCATGGAGCCGCCGATGCTGGTAACAGTGAGCATCGCGCTCAACGACGCCACACCCGAAAACGGATGTTTTAAGGTAATCCCGCAGAGCCACAAATGGGGACTTCAATCGTGGGGACATATCGCTCGTAAGCAGGATGAATCCTTGACAGACCACGAGGATCGCGATTTTTCCGAGCAGGTCGATGTTCCCCTGTCCGCGGGGAGTGCGCTGTTTTTCCACAGCCTTATGGCGCACGGTTCTGGACCGAATCAATCGCCGAATCCAAGGAACACTGCGCTTTACGCATACTTCTCGCCGCAAGTCCGTTATGTCCCACGCAACGGGAAGCCGGAGCGAAAGTCCTTTCCAGTCGCTGCTGGACTCGATGGCAAAGAGGAACTGACCCTTGTAGCTGAAGGTGCTGAGTAGGTATCAATCAACGCTTCGCTTAAATTTCAAATTGCAGAAAGACAAAAAGTAGAAATGGGAGGACCTATGGCGAATTGGGAAAACTATCTGGAAAACAACAAGTCTCGGTTCTTGGACGAAATGCTCGACTTTATCCGTATCCCGAGCATCTCCGCACTATCTGAGCATGCCGGTGATATTCAACGGGCTGGTGAATGGGTTGCAAACCGTATGGACGCCGCCGGCATTGAGGGGATACGCATCCTACCGACCGGTGGTCCCCCGGTGGTCTACGGTGAATGGTTACACGCACCCGACAAACCGACTATCTTGATCTATGGTCACTTTGATACGCAGCCCGTTGATCCGGTAGATCTTTGGTCTAGCCCGCCGTTTGAACCTGTCGTACAGGACGGAAAGGTGTACGCCCGTGGCTCCTCAGATGATAAAGGCAATATGCTCATCCCCATCCTCGCCACCGAGGCATTGCTCCAGACGGAGGGAAGCCTGCCAGTCAACCTGAAATTTTTCTTTGAAGGCGAGGAGGAGATCGGCAGCGGTCATCTCCCGGACCTGATAGACTCCCAGAAAGAATTATTGGCTTGCGATCTGGTGGTCAGTGCCGATGGGTTACAGTGGCGTGAAGACCAACCCTCGCTGCTTGTTGGGTTCAAGGGATTGTGCGCGCTACAGATTGATGTGAAGGGACCCAATGTAGACCTGCACTCTGGCATCTATGGCGGCACCGTCCAAAACCCGATCCACGCTCTAGTGCACCTCTTGGATTCTATGCGCAGCCCAGCAGGCGATGTCTTAGTTGAAGGATTCTATGACGATGTCATCCCACTTTCCGCCGAAGATCGGGATCAGATTGCCGCTATCGGTCATGACGAGGCAGAATATCAGGAACAACTCGGCGTGAATCACCTCTTTGGCGAGCCCGGTTATACGGCACTTGAACGGGCATGGGTTCGTCCGACGCTTGAGTTGAACGGCATCTGGGGCGGTTTCCAAGGGGAGGGCAGCAAAACTGTCATTCCGAGTGAAGCCCACGCCAAAATTACCTGCCGCCTTGTGCCCGACCAAAATCCCAACAAGATCTTGGAACAACTCACTACGCATATCAAAAAGTATACGCCTCCGGGGGTGAAAATAGAAACTACCCCAAAGGCTGCACCCTCCCCGGCGTATCGAATCCCTGATGACCATCCGGGGAATCAGGCTGCTTTCGCTGTGCTTGAGGAGGTATACGGAAAAACGCCGTATTTCACCCGGCTGGGCGGCACCCTTCCAGTATGCCGTCTTTTCCTAGATAAGCTAGATGTCTATACGGTGACCTTTGCCTTCGGCTTAGAAGATGAAAACGCACATGCCCCGGACGAATTTTTCCGGCTTAGCAGCTTTGAGGGTGGGCAGATAGCCTATTGTAAGCTGCTGCAACGACTCAGTCAGCAGGAAGGGTTGTAAGATTCCACGCTCAATAGCATTTCTGTAGGTCGATTTTCCAAAATCGACGGTTTGGTGTCGAGATGTGAATCTCGACCTACAGGTTCTTGGCAAGAAGGGTTGTAAGATTCCACGTCCATCCGCTCAACTACAATAGTGAAGGAGTAGAAACTGTGCAATTAGCGAACCGAACAGCGATTATAACAGGGGCTGGATCGGGCATCGGTCGTGCGACTGCCCAACGATTCGCCTCGGAAGGGGCTTGTGTCGTAGTAGCGGACATTAACGACGCCGCTGGAATGGAAACCGTCGCGATGATCGAAGGTGAGGGCGGAACCGCTCGGTTTGTGCACACGGATGTAACAGCCACCGCCGAGGTAGAAGCGATGGTATCCAAAACGATTGATGCTTACGACAGTGTTGATGTTTTGGTGAACAATGCCTACTTCTGCGATGGAGATGACATTCTCACCGTTGATGAGGAACTGTGGAACAGAAATATCCGGGGATGCTTGTCGAGTGTCTTCCTCTGCTGTAAGGCTGTATTACCGCACATGATTGGTCAGGGCAAAGGGGCGATTGTCAACATCGCTTCTGTGAATGGGTTGCTCGGACTCGGTGAGGAAGCGTACAGTGCTGCCAAAGCAGGAGTTATTTCGCTGACGCAAAACATCGCTGTCCGCTACGGAGAACAGGGTGTCCGCGCCAATTCAATCTGCCCGGGCTCTACTCAAACGCCGGCGTGGCAGGCGGTGCTTGAAAAGGATCCCGACCTCTTCAGCCGTCTGTCGAAATGGTATCCGCTCAAGCGGGTTGGCAAGCCTGAAGAGATTGCCGCAGCTGCCCTCTTTCTGGCTTCAGATCAGGCATCTTTCGTCACAGGGACAAACCTCATCGTCGATGGAGGACTGACCGCCGGGCTGAAGCGTATGGGCGAAGAACTTGTAGGAGCAGGAAATTCATAAAATGTGAGGCTGAAACATTAAGACGGCAGAGAGATTCACTAATTTTGGGTATTAGAGTGACGAATGGAGTTAATCGGCGTATTGCCAGAAAACGACGAGATTTTCCACCATAGGTGTAATAGAGTAATAGGCGGTTTGCAATGAGTGATAACAATGCTTTTAGATTCTTGCAGCCCGGACGATTGGTCAATGGCGATCTAGAGCTCATTTTAGTTGAAAAGCGTCCCGCAGATTCCTCAAGGGGGTATGTCCCTGTTTATGAATTTGCAATGAGACCGGTCGGTCAAAATACGAATATGGGGAATATCTCGCTGAGGATTGGGAACGATGAGAACCTCGAAAAATACGCAGGACATATCGGTTATAATGTTACGCCGGCGTACAGGGGGCATCGATACGCCGCGAGAAGCTGCCAACTCATCTTGTCTCTCGCACGCCGCCATGGGATTAATCCGATCTGGATTACGTGTAATCCCGACAATATAGCTTCGAGGAGAACGTGCGAAATTGTGGGAGCCAAGTTTGTTGAAACCGTAGAGGTTCCCCGGAAATTCTATCACCTATACAAAAGGAGCGATCGGATTAAGCGTCGCTACCGTATAGATTTTTAATAATTCCTCGACAATTGCGCGATTGAAAAAAACGCAGAACGTTGAACAGACGCTGCATCCACCAAATTGGAGACACAACAATGACATCAACACGACTCAACGATCAACAGATGGCGTTCTTTGATACGTTTGGCTTCCTGTCCTTTCCGGGATTGTTAGCGGACTGCGCTGATAAGATTATCGATGAGTTTGAAGCCATCTGGACTTCCCACGGTGGCGGCCACCACGGTGCACTACACGACGGGGTAAATCGTTCTTGCATCTTCCCGTTCCCTGATCGCAGTGAGTACCTCAGTTCTATACTGGATGATCCGCGTATCCATGACATCGCCGCTAGCATTTGTGGTGATGACTTTAACTACACAAGCGGTGACGGCAATTTCTACGCCGGCGATACCCGTTGGCACTCCGATGGCTACGACGGAAACCGGCTGATGAGCATCAAGATCGCTTTCTACCTCGATCCGCTGACCCACGACACCGGCGCACTCCGCATCATCCCCGGCAGCCACCGCGTTGGCGAACCCTATGCCGATACGATTGAACGTGATATCCGTGAGAGCGGGCAGATCTGGGGGATGACCGGTCCTGAAGTCCCTGCGCTTATTCTGGAGACGAACCCCGGCGATATTGTTGTTTTCAACCACAACCTCAAGCACGCTGCGTTTGGCGGTTCTGAACGGCGCCGGATGTATACGATGAACTTCTGCCGCCGCTATCCGGAGGAACGACTTGGGGAGTTGCGCGATAAACTCGGCAAAGAGGCGCGGTTCTGGATTGACCGCATCCACGGTGAAGCGATGATCCGCACTGCGGGTCCAGAGCGGATGGTGCACTTGGAACAGGTGATGGAAAATGACACCCACCTCGCTGAATTACATAGCGAACTCAGAAAGACGATGACAGAACCGTCACGTGGATGATGGCTCAATTGGTCTTGGTTGAGGTTATGCCGTCGACAGAGTTCCGATAGAAAAAGAAAGTGCAAAACGCGAAAAGAAGCCGAGCAGTAAGGAACAACGATCGTTGTTCCCTACAATTACTGTTGCACAATTTCTTAACATGACATAATAGAGATTGGAGAAGCGACAATGGGATCAACACGACTTAACGACCAACAGATGGCATTCTTTGATACGTTTGGCTTCCTGTCCTTTCCGGGATTATTGGCTGACTGCGCCGATAAGATTATTGACGAGTTTGAAGCTGTCTGGGCTGACCATGGTGGTGGACACAACGGCGCGTTGCACGACGGGGTGAATCGTTCTTGCATCTGCCCGTTCCCGGATCTCAGCGAGTATCTCAGTTCACTACTGGATGATCCGCGCATCCACGACATCGCTGCTAGTATTTGTGGTGATGATTTTAACTATACAAGCGGCGACGGGAATCTCTACGCCGGGGACACCCGTTGGCACTCCGACGGGTACAATGGAAACCGGCTGATGGATATCAAGATCCCTTTCTACCTAGATCCGCTCACCCGCGATACGGGTGCGCTTCGTGTGATCCCCGGCAGCCACCGCGTTGGCGAACCTTATGCTGATACCATTGAACGCGATATCCGCGAGAGTGGGCAGATCTGGGGGATGTCCGGACCTGAAGTCCCGGCACTCATTCTGGAGACGAATCCCGGCGATATTATCGTCTTCAACCAGAACCTCAAGCACGCTGCGTTTGGCGGTTCTGAGCGACGCCGGATGTACACAATGAACTTCTGCTCTCGTTACCCCGAGGAGCGACTAGGGGAATTGCGTGATATGTTCGGTAAAGAAGCACGGTTCTGGATTGATCACATCCTCGGCGAAGCGATGATCCGCACTGCCGGTCCGGAGCGGATGGTGCACTTGGAGCAGGTTATGCAAAATGACACCCATCTCGCTGAATTGCATCGGGAACTCAGAAAAACAATGACAGAACCATCGCGTGGCTGATGGGTCGATTTGATATAATCACTCTATAGACTGGTCGATGCTAGGAGGAGCAAAAATGAAATTTCTTGTTAGAAGATACTACTCAGGTTTTTGTACCTATGAGGTCGAAGCAGAAAATGAGGATGATGCTTATAATATCGTTCTAGATCTGCCCATAGATGAAGGCGAAATACTTTCAACCTTAGAGGATTGGCGGCCTGCCGATGAGGTCAAAGTTGTCGAAGACAATGAAAACTAGTACATTGTCAGATAAATTATGTTTTTGTGTTATGATAAAATCGTTTGAACTTCTGTCGTGCGTGATTGAGAGTAAATTGCCAATTGACACGGACTTGTTTTCGATTTCGTGCTTCAACCCAAGCGTTGACTTGTCGTTGTAATTCCGACACCTGCCCAATCCGCTGAGACAGACACTGCCTTGAAAGTACAGACAATTCAATCTCGACCATGTTCAACCACGATGCGCTTTTGGGGGTGTAATACATGTCAAACCGTTGGGTCAATTCTAACGCCACAGATGGCTCAAAGGTTTGATAGAATGATGACGGATTATGGGTGTTTAGGTTATCCTGAACGACCCGAATCTGAGTCGCGTTTGGGTAATGTTGAGCGACTTTGTTCAAAAAATGTGCATAATCCACCTTGGTTCGACGGTCACGGACCTCTACGATGCGTTGACCGGTTAGGGGTTCAAAGGCGATGAACAGACTTGCCACGCCGTTGCGCTTATAATGATAATCTTGTCGCTTTTGTTTATCCGGTTTCATCGGCATCGGTGCAATTATGTCATCAATTAACTGGCAAGGTCTTTCATCAATACAAACCACTGGATACATTGGATTATAAGGCAGTTGATATAGATGCAAGATAGTTTCCATCTGCCACAAGAACTCAGGGGTCAACTCACCGATACACCATTGCTTTTTCAGGTGAGGCTTTAATCGGTTTTTTTTAACATGACCCCCACCGTTTCATAGGAAATATCGTCAACTATATCTAACTCGACTAATCTATCGGCTAGCAACCGCAAAGACCACTGGCTATGTCCTTCTGGCGGGGCGCTGCAAGCTAAGGCAGTGATTTGAGCGCGTTGGTAGCCATTGAACTTCAGCGGTCTACCACTACGAGATAACTCCTCAAGAGCAGTCTCTAATCCACCGGTGGCAAACTTTTTTCGTACCCGGATAATCGTCCCTTGACTGATATCGAGAACTTCATGAATCTGATGGTCACTCATGGCACCTTGACGACGGTTTTGGTCTGCCAAAAGTAGGATACGGGCACGAGCTAACTTGCGGGCTGAGATTTCTCCACATCGGCACAGGGCTTTTAGCTGCTTCCGTTGAGTGGGCGATAAGACGACTGGATATTTGTATGCTGGCATCGTAGACTCCATGGGTTGATAGTGAGTTAAATTATAAACAATACCTCTCAATATCATGATACCATACAAATATCAAAATCTCAAAACTTATATGACAGTGTACTAGAAGCAAAATCAATTATAATTATCAGACAGTCAAAATCTCTCACAGTCGAATAGCTAGAGGGTTAATAGCACTTCCACGATCTCTAGCGGGAGCGGACTGGTTCCCTGATTATAATACAACTATCCAAGTTTATCTGGGGAATTCACTGATACCAGAGGATAAAAATTACACCTCATATACTAGCTCTACAAATGAATCCCGAATTGGTGGAATGGCGGATTGGTTTAATAGAAATAATATTAGAGATGGTGATGAAATAGTTATCCAACTGATAGATAAGGAAGAGCATATTTATAGATTGATTGCCGAAAACGATTTCATCATAAAAACAAAAAAGTTACAAGATGGTTTTGATAACTCTCAAGATGAAGATGAGGCTTTGGATGGTGTTGTCCAACTAGCACATTGGACGGAACTGGATAAGAGCAAAGTTGCACTTAATGAATATCGTCGATTAGTGGATACAATGCCATATAGAAAAAGGGAATATGTTAGTAGGCAATCGAATCAAACAAGAGGGCGAACTCCTCACAATTTAAGAGTTCTATTAGGGGAGATTTATCAAGGTCATTGCCAAGTATGTTACTTTACATTCTTAAAAAAGGATGGTAAACCTTATTTTGAAATTCATCATATAAATCCAGCGGAAGGTCATCAACCACAGAATCTGATGCTAGTATGCGCTAATTGTCATAGACAATTTCAATTCGCAAATGTTGATCAGACATTTAACGATGAAGGTTGGCTTATAAAAGTTAATTTCAATCAAAGTTCTTATGATATAAATCAAATTTTACTGAAGTCCAAAATCGAAGATTTTATGAAGCAGACACACATCTGATTAGGACTTACGCAGTTGAACGCTGAAGTTTTGTAGTTCGATGTTTCAGTGCCAATGCGGGGCAGGATACCCCGCCTACGATGGGTGTGGATGCTGCCCATGTCCCGATACGCCTGATGAATCAGGCAACTACAATATGAGGTGCGTAAGTCCTGTGATACAACTAGATTGTTTGACGGGGACGCATAAGTCAAATATAATAGGCGAAATAGCAAGAAAATAGGCAAACACGTAAAAGATATTCTCCCCACGACAAGGGAGATTAAAGGGGGTTAGATCACTACAAAATGAAAGAAACAACTACAACAACACGACAACTCTTCCTGCTCATTGTGGCTTTCGTAGCGTTGGTAGGCATCTGGGATGCTTCTGCTGCCATCACCGGGAAGATTTCAGGTGTAGTCACCGCTGAGGCGACGGGTGCACCGTTGGCAAATGTCACGGTAACACTTGTCGGGACAAGCAGCACCACAACGACAAACGACGCAGGCTATTATGTCCTCATCAATATCCCACCGGGCGGCTATGATGTGAAGACAGAACTCACTGGTTACGGTGCGGAGACTGTGGCGGGTGCGAAGGTGTTCGCTGGGCTTACTACAACTCTGAACTTTGCCTTAAAGGCTGCCGATGTTGTCACGCTTGATGAGGTAACGGTAACGGCGGTCAAACCGCTGATTAAGCGAGATGTGACACAAACAACACGGATTATTGAAGCGGAGGATATCGAAGCCATGCCCCGCGATACCGTGAATGGAATTCTCCAGACACAGGCGGGCGTTGCGGTAAATAATGCCTCCGGCGCGCTCCATATTCGCGGCGGTCGTTCGATGGAGGTTCAATATCTTATTGATGGTCTCCCGGTCAATGACCTAATTGGCAACGGCTTAGGTATAAATATCAGCACCAACGCGCTTGAACAGATGGAAATCATCACGGGAGGATTCAACGCAGAACACGGTAACGCACAATCGGGGGTGATCAATCTTATAACGAAGGCCGGCAGCCAAAAATTTTCGGGGCGAATACGGTATCGAGTTGGGCAGTGGGCGACGCACCACGGCGATCCAGTATACGGTCCGTGGTTAGATCCAGATAACAACTTCCAACCGGTGGCACTCGAACCTTTCCGGGGCATCTTCCTCGGTGAACCCTACGATTATCAAACCCCCTATCGGGGAGACGCCACTACGGTCGAAGAATTGGCAAATCGAGAGGGCGATGCACAGGTCGTTTTCACGGAGATTGTCCCCGGCGTGTATGCGGATAGGACGGAAAACCCGCTGCTGCCCGTTATTGACCCCACTACAGGTGAGCCTATGGTGGATGCCGCGGGTGAAGTCGTTACGGCACGTCAACCCTATCAAGACACCGATGGCACGGTTATTGACTATGAGAAAAAACAGGTAACGCTGCTAGACGGCTACATCGTCGATCTGAACCAGTACAGTGGGCTATTCAACGAGGCGAAAGAGTATGATCTAAGTCCGAGCCATATCGGGGAATTCGCGCTCAACGGACCGATATGGGGTAATCGGTTGACCTTCTCGTTCGCTAGCCAGTTGCGACAAGATGAAAGCTTTTTGCCCAATAGTGATGGGACGGGATACACCTTTCAGGGCAAACTCAAGTTTGAAGCGACCCCCGAAATTAAGCTCACGGCAAGTGGGTTTTTCGATCAACGGGAATCGACCTCTTATGGCGGCAGTCTGCGCTTCTTGCCCAGCGCAATTCCGGTGGGGAACAGGGATGGGCGAGGGCTTTCCGTGCAACTCTCACATAACCTGAATTCCGGCACCTTCTACACCCTGACGCTTGGGCAATTCCATCGCTCCTTTGAAAGCCATCAACCGGATAAAGTGTGGGATCCATTGAAGAAAACCTTTGATGAAAACGCCTGGGACCCCGAAAAATCGTTTGAGGAGAATCAGGCAGAAGGAAGAATACGAAACCCAACCCAGCAGGCGTACAACGATACAACCTACTACGTTGCAGGCGATGACAATTCTTGGACTGACCGCAATTCGACGACCTCAATAGTGAAAGCAGATTTTGCCAGCCAAGTCACGGAAAATCATCAGATCCAGACAGGGGTCGGCTTTACAGCGCAGGACATCTATAATCTCGGCGCGACCAATTGGGGGCAGTCAAACCTCTATATGGAGTATTATGATGTAGCACCGAGCTCCTTGAGTGCGTATGTGCAAGATAAGATGGAGTATGCCGGAATGATTGTCAATGCGGGGCTGCGGTATGATCTGTATAATCCAGACGGAGTTTCACCTAAAGATCCCTTAGATCCGCTTGAACTCAATCCCGATGGAACATTCAAGCTAGAGAGTAGACAGGTAGACGACGAAGAGACAGTTGGACTGCCGGTTATCAAGAATCCGGTTGAGGCGTCTACCAAACAGACGCTTGCCCCCCGCCTCGGCATCTCGTTCCCGGTAACAGATCGGGCGAAGCTGCACTTCACGTATGGGCATTACTATCAAATCCCGCGGGGCGACGACCTCTATGAAAATCTCAACTTTGATATGCGGGGCGCGATCCGTAGACGTGGGAATCCCGACTTGGAGCCGGAGAAAACTATCGCCTACGAGGTCGGAATCGCGCAGCAGTTCGCCGAAGACTTAACGGCTGACATCACCGGGTTTACTAAGGATATCGACAATCTGGTGAGTAGCGTCCATGTTGACATCACCAACGATTACAGCTATTTCATCAACGATATCTACGGACGGGTTCAAGGCTTTGAGTTGACGGTTCGTAAGTGGCGCACCGGGAATAGTCCGGTTTCTGGGATGCTCAGTTATACCTATTCCGTCGCAAAGGGAAAAGGCTCCAGTCGAAATCTAGGCTACCTGACCTATTATCGGCAACAACCTGAGGTGACTGAAAGCCATCCCCTAGATTGGGACCAGCGGCACGTTGTCTCTGGAACGTTGGACATTCAACTGCCCCTCGATAGTGCTATCAACCTGATTGGTCGATACGGCAGTGGCTTGCCCTACACGCCAAATCCGAGCGCGCCGATTAAACCTGACGTGAACTCAAAGCGGTATCCGCCAACTTACAATGTTGACGTGCTGCTTAGCAAGCGAAGTCGGCTTGGTGGGGTGACGTATACCCTCTTTGCGGATATTCGGAACATCTTCAACACGAAGAATCTGGACGATCTGCTGGATCCGGTGACTTATGACCGGTATGGTCTCCCGCTGACTGCTAGAAAGCATTCCACGCCGCTCTCATGGAGTTCGCCGCGGTTGGTTATGATGGGCGTGAGTCTGGATTTTTAGGGACAGTAGGTTTTTCAAGCCAACAACATGGAATTTGAATGGGATTCTGATAAAGCAGCAAGTAATCTCGCTAAATATTACGAAAATGGCTGAAATAACTACACCTAATGACGAATTGCGTCCCGAGTACAGTTTGGTGTCGAGATGTGAATCTCGACACCAAACCGTCGATTTTGGAAAATCGACCTACAAAAATGATACAATTTGTCCAGGGATTCGGGGCTATTGGCTTGAATATGCTAGCTACTGGCAACTTGCGGAATTTTAGGTAAAAAAGGCAGAAAAGAGGGTATCCTTTCAGAAGCACATATCTATTTTAAAAGGAGAGCTATGGAATGGGTGCCAGTTGTAGTAATTGTGGTGTTTCTCACTGATCTAGGCATCGTTGCGGGCTATGCCATCAGACATGCGAAAAAATCTTAACACCAAGCCGCTAGGGTCATTTATGGTAGATTTTAGAATTACTTAGACACTATGAACGAGCCCTGATAGATCGGGGTTCGCGGAGTTACGGCACACGGAGTGTGCCTACTACTATTAATGCCTACTTATTTGTATTGTTCACCATAATTGGGTAATTTCCGAGCGATGTCCGGTGCGGTTGAAAACCGCACCTACCGGGTCTGGGGGAACATATAGAATTACCGATTTATTTTCTGAAACCTCATACAGTTTGCGGATTAGGATCACAATCTAACAGATCGTGTTACAAAAAACCATTGACTTTTAATGTTTACTTATTTCTCTAATGCACCATAGTTAGGAGGAAAAATGAAACACTCCAAATCGGGGGGGCGTATAGCGTTTCCCCTACAAGTAACCCTCATATCTGGGCTACTAATCACAGTAATCCTGCCGGTGATGGCTGCTGTGGATTGGAAGGCACTGGATGTAGGCAACCTGTCGTCTGCCGTCTACAACACCGCAGTTGTCGGCTTTCCTAGCAACCCGACTGCCAACCCTTCAGGGTGGTGGCCCGCGGGAACAAACGATTCCTATATCTATGAAGGCGATATCTGGATCGGTGCCAAAAAAGGTGGGGAGATTGGTGTCTCCACATCGGATGGTAGACAGAGCGAAATTTGGCCCACCGACGATGTGCCTGAAGTGATTTCTAACAAGCCCGGTATGACCACAAAAGGAACACCGACAAGCCAAGCGATCATGTTTAAATGTAGCGACATGAACCCCGATGCGAATCAGGGATTGATTCTTGGCTTAGAAATTCAAGTCGATGGCTTTCAATGGAGTTATGCACCGCTCTACGACTTCTTTATTCTAGAATATAGGGTCAAAAATGTTGGCGGTGACACGCTTGAAGACGTGTTTATGGCGTTCCGGTATGACGTAGATGTCTCTAGCAACGAGACAGGTACGGCGAGCTATTCAGCGGATGACTTTATTGCATTAGATCAGACGCCGGACGCGCTCAACCCCGAAGCACATCCGAACCGCTATCTCTCTTATGGGTTCTCCAACGCTTCTGCTCCCGGATACATCGGTTTGCGGGTGTTGGACGCGTATGTGGGGAATGACCCACAGGATGCCGGGGCAAAAATTCCTTTTACGGCGCACAAACGGATTACGATAAATACCGACCCAACGACCGATGCGGAGATGTACGCCTATATCAGTGTCCCCGGTGTTGACCCACTCCCTGCAAACTACGATGATCAGCGTTTTGTCCAGTCCTACGGTCCTGTGGAATCGCTCGCGCCCGGACAGGAGTTTACCATCGTCACAGCAGTGGCTATCGGTGAGGGGCTTGCTGGTTTACAAGCGTCTGCAGACTGGGCGCAGAAGTTATATGATGATGACTACGTGGCGCCTGCGCCACCGCCGTCCCCGGAGGTAAACGCTTATCCCGCCGATGGGCAGGTGACACTTGTTTGGGAAAGCGCAGGACAATGGCTAGGTCAAAGTATCGAAGAGTATGTTGATCCTACCGATCCGGAGAAACTTTTTGAGGGCTATAGGGTCTATCGACGGGATACTTCCTACGATCCAGATACCGGCACCCCTGTGGAAGATTGGACGATGCTAATGGAGTTTGACAAACCGAGCGCGACGGGTAATTTCCTCACAGTCGCGCATGTCGGGAAACAGTCAGATGCTACCATCGCAAGCGGTGGCGATGAACCATTTTTTGCTGACTTTTTCAAAAATGCTGTCTACGCAATCAAATTCAACTCCAGTACCACCTTTGAGATAATTAATACAACGCTATGGGAGGTCATGGCACATAATCCCGAATTCCCAGCAAATGGTGAGGGATATGCTATCGTAAAGGATCCGAACACAGGAGAACCTTATCCGGACGGGACCTATCGCTCCGGTGAGTTAATCTACTTCGGGGGGTTGTATGTAACAATTACAGATGGTGCTTCCGGCCCTCCAGTGGCGGGCGATATTTTTCGCGTTGTTTCCACGCCTTCACAGGCACTCGGTGAAGATGCAGGCATCAAGAATTTCTATACCGACGAAGGACTGACCAACGGGATTCAGTATACCTATGCGGTGACCTCATTCGATACGGGCAATCCGAAAACTGGGCTTATCTCAATGGAGAGCAGCCAGATTGAGACGATGCTCCACGTTGTCCCACGCGCACAACCCGCTGGGTATCGAGAGGCAGCCGCTGACGTGGAAAGTCAAGGCATAGGAGTTGTAACCGTTGAACCGATGGTGCTCGCACCAAACAAGGTGACGGGGGATCAATATAAAATCGTTTGGCAGGGCGCGACGCAGATAGGTCCCGGGGCGTATATCACGGGTCCCGGCTATCAACCATCTACCTATGAGATTATTAATACGACAACAGATCAAACGGTAGTAGAGCAGCAACCGTTTGACTGGTATGACCCTCTTCACGGCGAAGCTGTTGAAGTACTCTCTCCGATGTTTGATGGAATCATCTTGAAGATAACGGGGGTTGATGTGACGTATGGGAGTCCATCCGAAAACCCAATCAACAGTGTCGAACTGACCGCAGGCTCCGTTTCGGGGTGGTCGGTGGATATCCAGTCTCCCGGTGTCGGGGAAAACACGTGGCCCAACATCTTCTGGGCAACATATTACCGTCCGCATACATACTCAATCACATTCATTGACGATGCACACGTCAGAGTGGTGGACGAGAACACGGGCGAGGAGATTCCATTCAACCCCGAACGCGCCGAGGGATACGCAATCTTCGGGGCAGGTTGGGTTGATACATTTAGCCGGGAAGCCACACCGGACTTTTTCCGGATTTATATTCGGGGTGGGTACGTCTTCATAAAGGATCCCAACCAAGAAATCTCCGCTGGGGATGTATTCACTGTTGATATGGGCGGTATCAGCGCACCGCGAGATGGTGACGAATTTCTGTTGACGACACAAGGTGCGTCGCTCGCCCCTGAAGACATTAAAGCAGATCTGGAACGTATCCGTGTTGTGCCAAATCCCTACTTCATCACGAACAGGGCTGTGACTGCTACAGGAACGGATAAGATCTTCTTCACACGCCTTCCGCCACGATGTACTATTCGGATTTATACGTTGGTGGGTGAACTGGTGCGGGAGATTGAACACGAGAGTTTCTCGCCCTTCAATGCAGATGAACGGCTGGCACAGGGCGACAAGGGTGGCACAGAGACATTTAACCTTCTTAATCTGTACAATCAAGCGCTTGCGAGTGGGGTCTATATCTATCACGTTGAAGCACGTGATGACAGCAATGATGTTATCGGGAATAAGATCGGTCGGTTTTCGATCATTCGATAAAGGGGGATAAACTAGGGTAAGTACATGCACAATACCATTTTTGCGAACTCAGCAGTGAGGCGATTTGCCTCAGTAATCTCTATTTTGTTAGCTACTGTTGCGTTTTTGTGGACGGTTCCCAGTGACGCAACTACCAACGTCGGAACTGCTGGTGCACAGTTTCTAAAAATTGGACCGGGGGCGCGGGTGGACAGTTTGGGAGGCGCGTTTGGTGGACTTGCTAACGATGCCACCACCATCTACTGGAATCCAGCCGGGCTAAGTCAACTCAAACAGACTAGCTTCTCAGACACACATACGATATGGCTTGCCGACATCCGATACAACTACCTTGCATTTGCCACGCCGGTAGAAAAGGTAGGCACCTTGGGCGCGAGCGTTACATTTCTTAACGTCCCCGACACGGAAATCACAACGCTTGCAAAGCCTGATGGAACGGGGCTCTGGTACTCTGCCTGGGATTCGGCGGTGTCGGTGGCATATTCCAGACAGCTCTACGAAAAAGAGTCAGGGGTAAATCTTTCCTTCGGTGTTAATGCCAAATATATCCACCAGCAGATTCATCGAGAAAGTGCCACAGGGGTTGCTGTTGATGTTGGGACCCTCTACCACACCGGTTGGAGAAGCTTACGCATAGGGATGTGTTTCTCCAACTTCGGGCCTGAGATGCGCTTTAGCGGTCCAGACCTTGCGACCGGTGCCGAAGAAGCAGGCGATTCTAGGAATGCGGACTATCGCCCCTATCCGGACACAACGAATCCGACGCGAAAGGCTGAATTAGAAACCATCGAGTTTCCGTTGCCATCCAATTTCCGGCTCGGCATCGCCTACGATCTGCTTGATGCTGGGGATAACCTGCTCACCGTCGCGCTTGATGCTAACCATCCGAACGACAACAGCGAACGACTGAACGTCGGATTAGAGTATTGGTACAGGAAGATGGCGGCGATTCGTGGGGGGTATAAACTCCGCTTGGGTCCCGACAGCGGTAATGATGAAGAAGGACTGACGCTCGGATTGGGTATCCACATGAATTTTGCCGCAACAATGTTGTCTCTTGATTATGCGTTTGCGGACTTTGGGCATCTGCAACGGGCACATCGCGTGAGCCTCGGCTTGAAGTTCTAGGAAGTTCTATAAGACCTGTTTTGGACAAAGGAGCAATACGGTGCTTTTCAACATAACCCGCGCACGGGAATATATGCGTCGTTGCGGTGTGGATGCCTTGGTAGCGACCTCACCGGTCAACATCACCTATTTTTCGGATTATCGGTGCTGGATTGACCCGCTATTCAAAGCGTATATGATGATGCCGGGCGCGCCAAGCGATCCCGATCCGACCGCCGCTTATGCAATTTTTCCGCTAGAGGGGGAACCCGCGCTTGTGGCGAGTCCGACGTTTGCGGTGAACGCATCCGATCTGTGGGTGCAAGACGTGCATATCTTTGGTGATCACGGTTTGGACGATTCGCTGCCGCTGGGGGACTTGTCCGCCACGGAGCAACGGATTTTTGATATACTGCACAGACCGCAGGACAGTGCCACACCGACCGACGCGCTCTTGAGTGTTCTCACGGCACGCGGGTTGACCGACGCTCGAATCGGAATCGAGATGGAAGGGTTATCACCGAAGACAAAAGAAACAATCGAGGCGGGGCTGCCAAAAGCAGAGATTAAGGATTGCTCAAACCTTATTCGCCTCATTCGGATGGTCAAGACTCAAGAGGAATTGTCGTGGTTAATTCGTTCAGCGGAAATCAATGAAAAAGCAGCGATGAGCGCGCTCGCACTTGCTCGGCCAAGGCAGCGAATCGCCGATGTTGTTCAACACTATCGGCAGCAGATTGCCAAGGATGGCGCGGATTTTGATCACTTCGCGTTCGGGGTGCGCGGCTTGGGGCTTGCCACGGAGCCAAACTATATCTTGACCGATGACGATATACTCTATGTAGACTTTGGCTGCATTTATGAAGGGTGTTTTTCCGACAGCGGCACGACATTAACTATGCGTGAACCGTCGGCAACGCTGATTGACAGGCACAGCGCATTGCGGGAATGCGTTCAGGCGGGAGTAGAGGAGATGACACCGGGCGCAAAAGCGTCTGCCGCCCAAGCTGCCATGTGGAAAACACTCAACGCACACGGCATCACAGCCTCATCTCCGCATGGGCATGGGTTGGGCTTGGAGGTTCGCGATTACCCGATTATCGTCGCAGACAATGGGCAGCGGATTCATGATGATTGTGTGGATATCCCTTCAGATCTACCGCTTGAGGTGAACATGGTTCTCAATTTGGAAGCGATGATTTCGATGCCGGGCGTTGGGTCGCTACACATTGAGAAATCGTTCCTTGTAACACCCTACGGTGGTCGTTCACTGATTTTGCAGGATCGGACACGACCTGTGCAACCGGACTAAACGATGGAATAAAATAAATAAAGGCTTATACAAAAAGTAAAGTGTGAATAAAAAAAAGAAACCGAGTTTTTGACAAAAACTCGGTTTCTGTTGTATTGTTGCTTAACGGGATCGAATCTGTTTAGACGCGGGCAAACTTTTGAAACCGCTGTCCGCTGCCCGGTGCACCGATCTCGGCAACGTAGATGCTGCCTTCGTCATCAACGCAAAGTCCATGCGCCGACTGGATGATACCGTTGTTTTCCGCACCGGAGAACCGACTCAACCGCTCTCCTTCCGGGGTCCAAACGCTGACACGTGAGCCCGCCCCCTGCTCGACCACATAAATCATATTGTCATCAGTTATCCACACATCGCCGGGGGCAACGACATCCGTCCACGTTTCCATGTGTTTCCCATCTGGATCGAAGATTTGGATGCGATTGTTCTCACGGTCACAAACGATGACGCGCCCCGTTTTGTCACAACCGATATTATGGACCACTGCGAACTCGCCGGGACCGCTGCCCGCCTCGCCCCAAGCTAGCAGATGCTCACCCTCTTTGGAATACTTGTGAACGAGTCGATTGCCGTATCCGTCCCCGACATAGATCTCTCCTTCTGGACCGATTGCCACACCGGTGGGCATGTTATACTCGCGTTTATGGTGTGTTACGCCAGCGACACCACGTGTTCCCCACTCGCGTTCCAAGTCACCGAGCAGCGTGTAACGGCGCATGATATGCTGCCACGCATCGGTCAGGTAAACTTCATCGTCAGGACCAATGAAGATTCCGTGTGATTGGCTTATCAGGTGGGGAGAAACACCGAAATCCCCATACCCCCACGAGGTGACGAAGTTTCCCTCTTTGTCAAAAACGATAACTGGATGTATACCACGGGTAAAGGCGAAGATTCGTCCCTTGGAATCGACTGCTGCATCCGATACCATAGAGAAAACCCAGCCCTCCGGCAGTTTTGGCCATCCGTCAACTAATTCATATTTATAGTCGCCCTCTCCTAATGCCATGTTGTACCTCCAAAATTCGGAATTTTAAAAAATACGTTTCCATTTTAGCACGTTTGTCAGTTTGGATCAACAACAAAGCAGAACCACCGGGAAAATAAAAAAGGGTTCACATGAGAATGAATCAGTTTCATTCTACTCCCACGTGAACCCTTAAAACCAACATAACAGTAATTATTTTTTAGAGATTCTTTCGATCGACGGGACAGTCTCCAACTTCACCGGATAATTAACTTACAGCCCCTCTTCCATCTCATCCGGATCTGTCACATCGTCTTCTTCATAATATTCTTCAGTTGACGGCGGTTCCTCGACCCGCTCTGTATCCTCGTCTTCCTCGCTATCTATGGCGCCGAAGGGTGAATCTTCTACGAGTTCTTCCGCTTGATCTAACTCCTCGTAGTCAATTCGCCCGGAGCTAAGCTCATCAATTGCAATTGTTACAGGTTTTTGGGCATTACCCATTAACATAGGCAGACTATTTTCGGCATTGATTTCACGCGCCCGTTTCGCTGCGATATTCACAGACAAATACTTGTTGCCGGTATTTTCCAAGATATCTTCGAGATAGATAAGTGGCATTCTGAGTAACCTCACAATTTATGGGTAATTTGGTTAAACCAAATCGGAGAAATATATATTATCAGCGATTCCCCAAATTGTCAAGACAATTTCTACCAATCTTTAGGGGCATTTATGGTGAATGAGGGAAATAAGTAGACATCTAATTCCGACCTTTGCGAGGTTTCCAAAGTCCCCCTGATAAGGGGGATTTAGGGGGTTAGCTTGCATTGGGCATGTCCAAGTAATTCTAAAATCTACCATAATTCTCCTGTAGCTCGATTTCCCAGCCGAGGCTACGGCGGGGCGTTCCGAAATCAGTCAAAAAACGGAAAACTGAATAGCCCTATACCAATCGAATCCAGCAAGCAACTCAGATTCCGATGCTGTTTGCTTACCACCAAATACATAAACCAATCTCACGATGTTTCGTCCAAGTATTAGAGCGAAATTCAGCACAAATAGGGGAGGACCAGAAATGAGACTTAGTGAAGGATTTTCAGTTGGGTTGACAGCGATTCGCGCGAATAAGATGCGATCACTCTTGACGATGCTCGGGATTGTTATTGGTATCGCTTCCGTGCTAGCGATGATTGCTATTGGCGATGGTGCCAAACTGATCGTGCTTCAGGATGCCCAAAAAATTGGCGGGGCCAATCAGGTGACGCTGTATCGGAGCAGCCATATCCGCAAAGGCGGTCGTTGGGAGCGGAATCGCAGCAACGAATATTTTGAGTATGGAGATGTGTTGGCGATTGAAGCCGAGTGTCCTTCCGTCGAGGGTGTTATCCCTCGTATCCCGCAGTGGCGTGGGGTCCTTGTTCAAGCGGAAGGCGGTGCAGAGAAACGGACAGGGTATGAAGGAATTACGTCTTTCTACCAAATCGGGATGAACTGGCAACCTGCAAAGGGACGTTTTATCTCAGAGGAAGATGTTGCCGATCGGTCTAAAGTCTGTGTACTCGGATCGGATGTAGCGAACGAGCTCTTTATGGGGCAAGATCCAGTTGGTAAAACAATCAAAATTGCACGTGGTGCAGGGAACAGGCGCCGTCGGTGGGAGCAACGCAGCCAAGACAGGAGTATGGAACGGTTCACAGTTGTGGGCGTGATGCAGCCACGCGGGAGAAGTCTCCGTTTTGGATGGAATCTGGATGACCGGGTTCTTCTTCCCCTGACAACGGTTCAGGAGCGATTTACCGGCAATGACCGAGTCACAATGATTTCGGTCCAAGCAAAGAGCATGGAATTGGTTGACCAAGCCAAAGAAGAGATAACAGAGGTAATAAAGAAGCGGCACCGCAATCAGGATAACTTCTTTAATGTCTGGGAGATGAAGGCGGGCATGGAACAACTGTTCAAAATCAGTAAGGTTATCAAGATTGTGCTCGGTGTCATAGCCGGATTTTCACTGCTTGTCGGTGGAATCGGCATCATGAACATGATGTTGGTCTCTGTAACGGAACGGACCCGCGAAATCGGCTTACGCAAAGCGGTTGGTGCCAAACGACGGGACATCCTTTTCCAATTTTTGATTGAGGCAATTACGATGTGCAGTGTCGGTGGCCTGATCGGTCTTGGGTTGGGTGTTGCTGCTGGGCACGGGATGGCAAATGTTGCGGTAAACATCGTTAAAATTGTCCCGGAGTGGCCCGCTGTTGTATCTACGGAATGGATGATTATCTCTGTTGCCTTTTCGGCATTTATCGGTATTGTCTTCGGTGTCTATCCCGCGGTAAAAGCCGCACAACTTTCGCCCATTGAAGCATTACGAACAGAATAGGGACAAAGAAAAGAAATCTGGAACTGAGTGAAGAACTCTCAAACGTGTGGATTTAATGAGAAACAGAAGGCTGCCATTCTCGTTTATGGAAGCGTTGAGAAGGCATTAACACGGAAGGAGAGAGGACATTGAAACTCAGTGAAGGATTTCTGGTCGGGTTCAGAGCCATTGGCATAAACAAGATGCGTTCCCTTTTGACAATGTTAGGGATTATCGTTGGGGTCGCTTCTGTGCTTGCAATGATTGCAGTGGGAGATGGAGCCAAAACCCTTGTACTCCAAGATGCAGATAAACTGGGAGGTGCGAGTCAATTTAGTATGTGGCGCGGTGGTTGGATTAAAAAAAAGGGGCAATGGGTCCGCAACCGTAGCAGCGAGTTTCTAAAGTACGATGATGTCGTAGCCATTGAAGCGGAGTGTCCTTCCGTTGAATTGGTGATACCGCGTATTCCGCGATGGGGTGGAATTCTCGTTCAGACCGCAGATGGTGCTGAAAGCCGCACCGGGTATAACGGCGTCGATTCGCATTTTCCGATTGGGATGAATTGGGAAGTGGGGCGAGGACGTTTCTTTACAGAAACTGAATTCAACGATCGGCAAAAAGTCTGTGTTATTGGATCTGAACTGGCAACCGAACTGTTTGGCGACGATGAGCCCATCGGCAAAGAGATCAAGGTTGCACGGAGTGCTGACTGGGAAGTCAAACGGGAAGAACGAGAAAGAGTGATGGTACGATTCACCGTGGTAGGCGTGATGGAGACGCGCGGAAGAAGCCTTCGTTTCGGCTGGAATCTTGATAACATTCTGTTTGTGCCGTTGACAACCGCGCAAGAGAGATTTACCGGAAACGACCACGTCACGATGTTCACTGTCAAGGCAAAACACATTGATTTGATTGGCAAAGCCCAAGAAGAGGTCAAGGCGGTGATGAGAAAACAACATCGCAACCAAGACGATTTTTTCCACATCTGGGTTTTGAATGAGAGCATGGAGCAGCTGCATAAAATTAGTTGGGTCATCAAAATCACGCTGGGTAGCATTGCAGGATTCTCATTGCTTGTTGGTGGTATCGGCATTATGAATATGATGTTGGTTTCCGTTACGGAGCGCACGCGAGAAATCGGACTGCGAAAAGCAATCGGTGCCAAACGGCGGGACATCCTTTTCCAGTTCTTGGTTGAGGCAATTACGATGTGTAGTGTGGGGGGACTGCTTGGGGTTGGATTAGGTATTGGAGCGAGTTACGGCATGGCGAATATTGCTGTAAAAATCGTTAAAGTTGTTCCAGAGTGGCCCGCTGTTATCTCTATGCAATGGATGGTTATTTCGGTTACTTTTTCAGCCGCTATCGGTATTATCTTCGGTGTCTATCCTGCGGTAAAAGCCGCACAACTTTCACCCATCGAGGCGTTGCGGACAGAATAGATACATTAGGAAATCGGTTCAAGTATTGATTTGGAGGAACGCACCAAAAGGAGTAAATCGCATGAATCTCATCGAATGCATTATGGTTGGACTTAATGGCTTACGTCGTAATCCACTTCGCTCCGGATTGACGATCTTGGGCATTGCCATCGGTGTTGGCGCGGTGGTGAGTATGGTTTCAGTCGGCGATGGTTCACGGGCACTGGTCTTAGGCGAAATTGAACGTACCGGTGGAGTAACCATGATTGAAATTACTCGGGACGATTGGGATCGGCAATCGGGGACATTCAGCAGAAGGGCGGGACGTACCCTAAGGCGCTGGCGTAGAAACCGTGCTGAACACTTGCAAACCGAAGATATATACCAAATCATGGAAAAAGGACGAGGGGTTGTCCACGTGGTTGGTGAAGATGACATGCCCGGCTGGAACGTATATCATGAGGGAGCCAGTAGGAACTCTAGGGTAGTCGCAGGGACAGCAGGATATGATCGATCACACAACTGGTATCCAGTCATGGGCCGCTTCTTTACCGAGGAGGAGGTTGAAAGAGCAAGCACGGTCACCGTTATCGGTTATAAAATCTACGATGAAGTCTTCAAGGGTGAGGACCCAATCGGCAAGGAGATGAAGGCGACCCGGACAACGAGTTGGGGGCCCCGATATGACGTGCGCTTGACGGTAATTGGTGTGATGGAAGAAAAGGGCGACGCGATGGATACCGAGGGATGGGATGAGCGTTTTATCATCCCCCTTACAACCTTTCAGCAGCGCTTTACCGGGCGGAAGGAGGTCGAGCGTATCCGTGTGGAAGCAACAAGCCTTGATAAAGTTGAAATCGCGAAAGAGGAAGCGAAGCATATCTTGGGTAGGCTGCACAACAACTCTGGCGAGGAATATCAATACTGGACGGCACAAGAGGAATTGGCAACCGCCGAAAAAATCGGGAACACAATGAAAGCCTTAATGGGTGGGATCGCGCTGATTGCACTCTTTGTGGCAGGAATCGGCATTATGAATATCATGCTAGTCTCGGTCACAGAACGAACAAAGGAGATCGGTTTGCGCAAGGCACTTGGGGCAAAGCGGCGCGACATTTTGATGCAGTTTCTGATTGAGGCATTGGTCTTGAGCATAACGGGTGGTATCTTCGGCGCAATTCTTGGCATTTTCCTTGGGAAGGGTAGTGCCATGCTAATCACCAAATTTGTGTGGGAGGGCAGCAATTGGCCCTCGGTCATCTCCTATTCCACCATGATCATCGCCATGGGCGTCTCTGTGGGCATTGGAGTTATTTTCGGATTGTATCCCGCCTATAGAGCGGCAATCTTAATGCCGATAGAAGCGTTGCGGGAGGTGCCGGGAGATGAAAATCTCAAGATTGATGGACAAGATTTTAAGCTGGCACCACTTTCCGGAAGATTTTGGGGACAATTATTGGACAGCTTGGTCTACGCTGCTATCGTCGCTATTCCGTTCGGCGTATGGACGCGTATCGGATTAGAAGACACTAATATTGTGCTCTGGGTCGCTGCCTCCATTGCGTTACTATATCTGCTCTTTCAAGATGCGCTAAATGGACGAAGCATCGGCAAACGACTCATGAAAACAAGAGTTATTGATTCAAAAAGTGGGTTACCTTGCAATTTGTGGCAATCTTTTCTTCGCAATCTGTCACTGCCGATACTTAGTGTGATTGATTGTATCTTCATCTTAGGAGAGAAAAAGCAGCGGTTGGGCGATAAACTTTCAAGGACGCTCGTGGTCAAGGTCACATAAGACGTTAAACTATAGTGGATCTTAGAATTAATGAGGCACTCCAAACTGGTGCGGTTAGAAACCGCACCTACCGGTTTGGATTGAATGCGGTGCGGTTAGAAACCGCACCTACCGGGGGACGAAAGTGTCTAATGATTTTTAGAATTCACCATAAGTAGCAATCATCAACAAAGGAGTGATCAAACAGTGAAAAAGGTAATGGGAACTGTTGCGATTCTTATTTTAGCGGCAACCCTCGGGTCATGCGGGTGGATTCAAGGGCGCGGGAAAAAAGAGAACGCAGCTGAAAAACGGGTTGAAGTGGTCAGAAGTGGAGATTTTCAGAAGTTGATTAGCGCGACAGGAAACCTCGAAGCGCTCATTGATGTCGAGGTCAAGGCAAACGTTGCGGGTGAAATTATTGAGTTGTATGTGAATGATGGGGACTATGTTGAGAAGGATCAGGTGCTGTTAAAGATTGATCCGGAACAGTACGTGGAAGAAAAGAAGCAGGCTGAAGCCGATGTTAACGCTGCCGAAGCACAACTCTTCCAGTCAAAACTCAACATCATATTGAAAACCGACGAACTTGAGAGCGCGCGCCAACAAGCTGAAGATAATGTCAAGATTGCCGAATCGAATTTGAGGACAACCGAAGCAGCTTCGCAAACACAGATTACTTCGGCAGAAACGGATATCCAAACGACGAAGAACCAATTGGATCAAGATAAGATTGCGCTGGAACAGGCAAATATCGAACTTAACCGGGCAAAGATAAGGCTTGCAGAACTTCAGACAGAGCTTGAGTCCGTCAAAGTGGAGCGGGATAATGCCGAATCTGAGAGAAATCGGAACAAAGAACTGTTTGAGAAGAAATTGGTTTCCAAGAAATCATTGGAGGAAGCGGAATCGAGATACGCCAACGCAGATTCGCAACACAAGACAGCACTTAAGCGGTTAGAGTCTCAGCAGGAAACGGTAAATTCTCAAGACAAGACCATCGCCACGAGACAGAGCGCAATCGCAAATCGTAACTTAACCCTGACATATCAAAAAATGAATTTGGATAAACTCCGTGAAATGAGAAACGCGGAGGAGGATGAAAAAAACCTCCAACTGCAAATTGCCGAAACTCGTCTTAAGGAGATTTTGGACACCCTTGACAATGAAAAAGCTGTTACTAAGCAAAGCGAGGTGAGCGCGCAAGCGAATCTCCTACGACGCCGAAGTAGCCTGAAGAACCAACAGGAACAGTTGGAATGGACAACCATCAAGGCACCGATGGCTGGCACTGTGACCCTACTCGAAATTGAACAGGGAGAGATTGTAACCTCCGGTCGCTCAGCATTCTCACAGAGTCCGCCGTTGATGACAATTGCGGATCTATCAAAAATGGTGGTGAAAACCTACATCAACGAAGTCGATATGGAACGACTCAGGCTGAATCAGAAGGCAAACATCAAAGCTGACGCATATAAGGATACAACGTATGACGGTCGCGTCGCTGAAATCTCTCCGAGTGGAGAGGAGCGGGATAATATCATCACCTTTGAGGTGATGGTCGAGGTGGTCGGTTCTCCTTCTGAGCTGCGCCCCGGCATGAGTGCCGATGTCGATGTCGTCACTTACGAGGAGAAAGATGTCTTGATGCTGCCGATTGATGCGGTCCAAGATGAAACATCCGCAATCGCCACGGCGAAGGTCGGTACTGGTGCAGACGCTTTCAAAACAGACCAAGAGGTTGAGCTCAAAACTCTAACAGGAAAAAGCTTTAACGGAAAGATAACAAGCATCAGCGGCAATCAACTGACAATCAGCCTTGACAGCTCACAGCGCGGCTTGCGTGATGGTGAACGCACCTTCACGCTTCTTGTAAACGGTAAACAGAAAGCAGACGGGGTTTCGACAAATATTAAAATTACGAAAGATAAGTTTGTCATGCTTGATGCACAAGGTGGGTCTGAAAAAGGGAACGGCAACTCAAAAGGGCAGCAGGGAAAACGCGTTTCTATTGAGACGGGTGAGCAGAACGAAACCGATGTCATCATCAAGAGTGGATTGGTGGAAGGCGATCGGGTAATTTTACCGGAGCGGAAAGGACCTCCAGGGGGGCAAGGTAGACCTTCTTAATCGATTAATTCAAAATACAAGCGTCTCGGGCAACCGAGGCGCTTTTTTTATGCCTGTTTGCATCTGTCTATACGACTTGTTTTGCTTTGACAGAGAAATCTATCCATGATAGAATGCCGGAGGGTAGTATACAGACTGAGGAAACGGGCATGATAATATGAAATTACAACTTGCTTTGGACTCAAGCAATAGTTGGGACGCCACATACATCCTTGAACAAGTTAGTGATCTCGTGGATATTGTCGAGGTCGGCACCCCTCTGCTCATGAAAGAGGGGGTAAAGGTTGTCACGGAGATCAAGAATGCCTATCCTCAGCTTGAGGTGCTCGCTGATCTCAAAATCATGGATGCCGGCGATATTGAGGCAAGCATCGGGTTTGAAGCGGGTGCCGATATTGTGACCGTGCTTGGCGTGGCACACGACGTTACGATTCGCCGCGCTGTGAATCAAGCCCGTACCCTCAATAAGCAGGTAATGATAGACCTGATAGCGGTCAATGATGTTCGAGAACGTATTGATCAGATCGAGGTAATTGCCCCAGATTACTGCTGTGTCCACACAGCCTTTGACCTCCAAGACCACGGCATGGATCCTCTGAGAGAAATTCAGCTCGTTCAATCCGCTCTGAAGCGGGCTCAGATGGCGGTAGCGGGTGGGATCAATCCGAAGATCCTGCCGGATATTCTCGCTTATCGTCCGGCGGTCATCATTGTGGGTGGTTTCATCACCAACCGTCCAGATCCCCGTCAGGCGGCACTCGAAATCAGAGAATTGCTGACTTAAAGAAGGGAGATTGGTGAATATACAGGCACATATCAGCGAGATACTTGACGAACTAGCCGAGACCGTGGGGCATGTCTGCAACGATTCGGCGGAAGAATTGGCTGATGCGATCTTGGCTGCCCAAACCGTCTTCGCCGCTGGTGCAGGCAGATCCGGTTTAGCGATGAAAAATTTTGCTATGCGCCTGATGCACATGGGCTTTGATACCTACGTTGTGGGAGAGGTCGTAACCCCTAGCATCACAGATAAGGATGTGTTGTTGATTGGGTCCGGTTCGGGTTCAACTAGCAGTCTGGTCGTCAATGCCAATAAAGCCGATGCTATTGGTGCTACCATCTGTCTCATCACTATTGATGAAAACTCGCCGATTGCTAAAATGGCAGAGGTAGTTCTCACTATCCCCGCCCCTTCACCCAAAGTCAATAGAGATCTCGGTTTTCGTTCAGTGCAGCCGATGGGATCTCTGTTTGAACAGAGCCTCTTGTTGACATTGGATGCGACCGTCCTCCTGCTGATGGAGAAAACAGGAAAAACGCCGGAGTCAATGTTTACTAGACACGCTAATCTGGAATAAAAGTAAGGATAGACTTGCCGATGATTATTGACGCACATGCCCACATCTTTCCCGAAGTCCGCGGCGCGACAGGTAGGGGCCCCACCCGCGGACCGGGCTATGGTCGCATTGCTGTCGGTGATGAGGAAACCCAACTGTTGCCACCGTATAACGAAGAAACGGTGTTCACACCTGAAATGCTTATAGCAAATATGGATTGGGCGGCTGTTGACAAGGCGGTGTTGCTTCAAGGACCGTTTTATGGGGAGTGCAATTCGTATGTGCTTGAGGCACTGAACCGCTATCCGGATCGCCTCGTCGGTGCAGCGTATTTCGATCCATGGGCGACGAACAATCGCCACGAATTTGAGATCCTCACAACGTCTTCGGGGTTTCGAGTGGTCAAGCTAGAATGTTCTGAACCAACTGGACTTTGTGGCTTGCATCCCGATGCTAGGCTTGATATGCCCAACATCGCTTGGCTCTGGAACGAACTCGAACGCCGCGGATTGGTGCTGACTCTTGATTTGGGGGGTATAGGCAGTCGTTCTTATCAGACCGGTGCCGTGCGTGCTATTGCAGAGGGACATCCAGATCTGCGGATTGTTATTGCACATCTAGGGCAACCGAATCCGTTGGCGGAAGCGGAGGCGGAACGCTGGGACTTATGGCAGGAGCAGATAGATCTCGGACAGCTGCCCAATGTGTGGTTTGATACAGCCGCTTTGCCAGCCTATCTACCGGACGAGGATTTCCCCTATCCAACTGCGGAGCGGTATCTTCACCTTGCGCTTGAACGCATTGGGCCATCGAAAATCTTATGGGGCACGGATCTGCCGGGATTGCTGCGCCACCTAAACTATCCACAACTGCTTAGGTTGGCAAAACTACACACACAATCACTGTCCCCCGATGAACAAGCGATGATCCTCGGAGAAAATGCGATGCACGTTTACGGCACTGACTGGATCGGTTGGTAGAGTAAGTTAGAAAAGGGAGGGGTAAAAAATGCACCGAGATGCGGAAATTCTAGTTGTCGGGTTGGGGACGATGGGGAGTGCTGCTCTATATCACCTCGCTCGCCAAGGCGCAGCCCCGGTCGGCATAGAGCAATACTCCGTTGGTCATACGCACGGCAGTTCTCACGGTCACTCAAGGGCGTTCCGAGTCTTCTATAACGACCCCGTGTTCGTGACCTTAGTGAAAGCTGCCCTTCCGCTGTGGCAGGAATTAGAGACGCTTTCTGGTGAACAGCTGCTGACCTCCAACGGCATGTTAGCCTTTGCCAAGCCGGGGAATGAACGATTGGATCAGAATATCCGCGTCATGCAGGAAACGAAAACGGCACACGAGGTGTTGACCGCTGAAGAGGTTGCCGCCCGGTTTCCAGCACTTCAACTCCCGACGGGCACAGTCGCCTGCTATACGTCGGACTCAGGTTTCCTAAACGCAAGCCGTTGTGTCCGCACACATGTGTCACAAGCCGAGCGTTTCGGCGCGACGGTTCACAGTGGGGTGAGCGTCCATCACATTGACATTAGCAAGGAACATCCCGAAATTGAAACATCGGCAGGCAGCTATCGCTGCAAAAGGCTTATTGTCGCCCCCGGACCGTGGGCGTCGCAGCTTCTCAAAGATCTCTCATTGCCGCTTGAGGTAACACGCCAGCAGAAATTTTACTTTCAGCCGCAAAACGAAGAAGCGTTGTGTCAGCCAGACCGTCTGCCTGTCTACGCGGACTACGACCTGCACTACTACGGCTTTCCCTACTACGGTCCCGGAATCAAGATAGCTGATGACGGGCACGGACCTGTAACCTCCCCTGAAACGGTTGATCGGGAGCTAGACCTCAACGTGCAGAATGCGTTGGAGCGGTGGATCAAAACAATTATGCCCGGTGTCAATCCCTCCTTTGTCGAAGGTGCGACCTGTATGTATACGCTCACGCCAGACAACGACTTTCTTATCGGGCATCATCCTCAGAATTCAAACATCTTCGTCGGGGCAGGGTTCTCAGGACACGGCTTTAAGTTTTCAACCATTGTCGGCAAGATCCTCGCTGAACTCGCTACTGACGGCAAAACAGATTATCCGATAGACAAATTCCGACTGAACCGATTTGGATAGACTGACGAATCTTTGGAAGGATGGCATCCGCCATCTGGATAGAGACAGTAGACATTTCTTTAGGCAAATCCTAACCAACAATCACTGATGAGGTAAACCAATGGCTAAAACTTATCGCACTGGTATTATTGGCTGTGGTGGGATGGGACGCGCTCACTCGACCGCCTACACCCAAAATCCAGCAATAGAATTGGTCGCGGCAATGGATGTAAACGAGGAATCGGCGAAACGCCTTGCCGATGAGTTCTCTGTTCCCGCTGTGTATACCGACTATAATCAGATGCTAGAAAAAGAAGCACTCGATATTGTAAGCATCACAACATGGCAGGGAGTCCGCGCTGAGATTACCGTTGCCGCGGCAAAGGCGGGAGTCAAGGGTATTATCGGTGAAAAACCGATGGCAGCATCTCTAGGGGAAGCGGATACTATGATCGCAGTATGCGAGGAGTATGATGCCAAGCTAGTCATCGGTCATAATGGACGTTTCAGCCCGGCAAACACCGAGATCCGGCGGCTTATCCAAGATGGTGCTATCGGTCAACCAACGTTGCTCCATCAGAGGTCAAAGCCGAATGCTGGTTTGCTCAATATCGGTACGCACGCCATTGATCGGATGCGATACTATCTGTCAGATCCGGAAACGCTTTGGGTGATTGGTCAAGTTGCTCGCACTACTAACAGATGGGAACGTCGTACCCTGTGTGAGGATTTGTGTATGGGATTGATCTGCTTTGAGGGCGGTGCACGTGGTGTCTATGAAAGCGACCTACCAGAACCTGTAGTCTCGGCAGCAGTAGTGGCGGGTACAGATGGACAAATCAAAATGGGAGACGATGTGACTGTCCTGCTTCAGAACAATCAAGCGAGCGGTTGGCAGGAGATTCAGCCGCGCCCGGAACCGATAGATCAGTACCAAGAGCTAATTGATTGGATGGAGGGAAAAATTGATTCACATCGAAGCACGGGACGCCAAGCACGGTATACGATGGAAATCATGATGGCGATCTACGAGTCGCTGCGGATCAAAAATGTGGTTACGATGCCGCTCGAAACCAGCGAATCGCCGCTAGAACTGCTGATAGAGGAGGGTGTTTTCCCGGATCTGACGGAGGACCGTTACGATATTCGGAGACCTTTCCCAGAACAGGAAAAGCGCGCCTAAACCAACCGATTTCGTATCTTGGAGGGATTCCATGAAGCTCACCGAACAGCAGGCCAATTTTTTCAACACTTTCGGTTACCTAGCGTTTCCTAGCCTCTTTTCGCCCGACGAGGTCGCTTGGATTATCGAAGAATTTGATTTCTCTATCCAAAACTTCGGGGAGGGTAAGGCACACGATGGCTCAAAACGAACTATGTTCGGCGGACCTATCGAGCACCGTCCGAGACTTTGCTCGTTGCTAGACGATCCACGTGTGCTTGGTGTTGCCGGTGGGGTTTTGGGTGAGGACTTCAACTACGCCAGCGGTGACGGCAATTATTATACCGGTGACACGGGTTGGCATCCAGATGGTAATTGGGGACAGCTCTTTTCCTGCAAGATTGCATTCTACCTTGATCCGCTGACAGCAGATACCGGCTGCCTGCGAGTTATCCCCGGCAGTCAACGTCCAGAACACTTTGTGAGAGCAGGAGAGATAAATCCGAACGAATCGGAAGAACTTTTCGGTGTTCCACCACAGGAATTTCCCGGCAGCGTTGCGTTGGAAACGAATCCGGGCGATCTGGTCATCTTTAATCACGACACCTACCATGCGTCCTTCGGTGGTGGCAAACGGCGACGGATGTTCACGATGAATCTAACTCGCCACTGCACAACCGAGCCAGATCTGAAGACCTTGCGCCAGTATTTGAGCATCCACTCCCCCGGTGGCTACAACGTCAACACCGGTGCAAGCATGTATCATCCGACCATACTCGATACCGCCAATAAGAAGCGGAAGATCCATTTGTGGCAGTGCATTGAGATTCACGATGAACTGTTTCCACATCTCGCTCAGAAGGCTTATTCAAACCTTCGCCCAATTCCTTGAGGAACCAATACAGCATCTCAAGCAGCTCTTGAGAGGTATTGAGACAATAGCTTATCAATGTCTTCGCGTTGATCTCGTTGAAATTTGTATCCCTCAAGCCACTGTGGGAAACTGTCACCTAGCACATTTAAGCCGAGTATATACGCCTCTGCTCCCAAGCCAAATTTATAGTCTCCTTCCTCTTTCCATTGAAAAGTATATATGTTTTTCCATTTTATAAAGCGTCCTTGGTAGTGGAGCCCCACTTCTGTGATTGCAAAACGGTCTACGAAGGAAACAGAAAACAGGGGGAATAGTAACGGCATCATTAACAACAACTGCGATGACGATGGCCGGTGGTTCTCTATCATCGACATGATTAGCGCAAGTATGAGGATACCGATAAAAAAAACGATGGTAACCCCCACAGACACTTTGTGGAGCCTTGATCTGGGCAGCTGGTACAGGACCTGTCCTCTCACTTTCCGCTGTCGGAATAGATAGTAAGGCCCAATCGCCAGCATAAAAAGCAAAGAAACGAGGAGATAGATATTAAACAGATAATCAACTGACATCGTTCCCACCTCCTTTAGCGATTGTCATTGGGCTTTTGCTGCCCATAGGTGTCAAATTAGGCGCAACTTCTTCCATCTATCAATGAATTTCAGTATATCATAGGATCGGCTCCAACAGAACTAAAAAGGGTCACGGAAAACAATAGCAGCCGATCATGTAGATACATTAAAAAGAAAGGAGACGCAGTTCTCTCCCCAGAGATACCCGGCGATTGGTATTTCATGGGATCTGCACTGCGAAGATTTTAATGAACTTTGAAGAGATAAAGCAGCGTCTACTGGCACTCGACACCGCTTGCGTATGCGATGGTAATAAAGCGGGGAGAGCTGCCGACCCCACGGTTACAGAGCTAAGGGTCATCGATCCCGCCATCCGTCCTGTCCGAACTGGACTCAAACTGGTCGGACGGGCACACACGGTGACCTGTCATGAAGACTTTCTCACAGTGATCAAGGGGTTGCGGGATGCCGAGCCGGGGGAGGTACTTGTGATAGATACTCAGGGGAGTCGTCGTGCGGTGGCGGGTGAACTGTTTCCGACGGAGGCGGCGCGGAAGGGGTTAGCGGGTATCGTCATAGATGGTCCCTGCCGCGATACCAAAACGATCCGCACCCTAGATGTGCCCTACTATGCGCGATCCTTCAACCCGATAGCGGGCACAACTAATAAGATCTTCGAGACACAAATCCCGATCCCCTGCGGCGGTGCTATTGTGAATCCGGGGGATATTATCTTCGGCGACGACGATGGGCTTATTGTAGGGTCCATCGATGAACTGGCAGCAGCGATTCCAATTGCGGAGGAAATTCAGCGGAAGGAAGATCAGATACTAGAGCAGATGACAGCAGGTGTCAGTCTGTTTGAGATGCTGAATTTCGAGGAACATTACGCAGCGACGCGTGCCGGAGAAGAGAGCAAGCTAGAATTTAAAGTTTAATCAGAACAGATGGTTATAGGGTCACAACCGTATCGGTCTGGAATGATTTAATCGCTGCCTCAATGATTTCCTGCGCCGCAAGTCCCGCGGCACCAGAAGCATCAATTTCATCGGGTGAAGCCCCATCTACAAGCTGTTGAATCCACGCCCCAATCCGTGTTGGGAAGGTATCTGCGAACGAGTCCATGTGTCCCTCAGCACCCGGCGGTGGGTTGAAATACTCTTCGACTTCGTCACCCCTTCGGGGGTAGAAGGTTAGTTTTTCAAACACCCCATCAAGGACAAACTGTCCATTCGTTCCCGCAACCTCACACCGCTCATTTAGTCGTCCCGCATCATAACTACCACTGAGGTGTCCGACCACACCGCTCTTAAACTTGAGGTTGATTGAAGCATTACTCCAATTCTGTCGCCCCGGTGCACGGACCGCAAACGCGTGTACCTTCTCTACCTCACCGCAGAAGTACATCATCACGTCGAGTGAATGCGGATGCAAGGCTCTGAGGTGGAAGAACGGCGATGTCTCATTCGGGTTTTCGATCCACAGCGCCATGTTGATGAAAAGTAGGTCCCCCAGTTTTCCACTCGTTGTCCACTCCTTCGCTTGCATCGCTAACGGCGTGAAGCGGTGGTTGAGATTTGTTCCCAAACAGACGTTCTTCTCCTTCGCTTTGTTGACCATCTCCCGTGCGCGAGCGACATCGTTAGACAACGGCTTTTCGCATAACACATGAAGTCCCGCCTCAAGTGCCTGCATTGTTGGCTCGAAATGAGCTCCTCCGTTTTCAAAGCCCCCTGTCGCAACGCTGACGGCGTCGAGCCCCTCATTTTCCAAGAGTGATGGAACGCTGTAATATGCCTTGACCCCAAGCCGTTGTGCCGATTCGTCCGCGCGCTCCTTGACCATATCACACACAGCGACCAACGATGTCCCTGCGTGTTCATTATAGACGTTGGCGTGTGTGTTTCCAATCCCTCGCATCCCGATAACTGCCACGCGTAATGCCATACAATTTCTCCTTTCGCAGTTTGTCAGATTCCGTATGAAGTGTGTAATCCTGATATGAATAATATCGCAGCAAGTTTATCATCTTTTCCCCTTGCAGCGCAAGGACGGGTTACAAATTTCCGCTTAGATCTGAATCGTTTTGACAAGAGTCACAAATCGTGCTATAATCCGCGTTTGCAATCCGCAGATTTTCAAGGCGGGTTCAGCATTTTGAAATCGTAGGAGTTAATAATATGCCACTTGGAAGAAAAATACGTTATGGAATGGTCGGCGGCGGTCCAGACGCATTTATAGGAGCGGTTCACCGAAAGGCTGCAGCGCTCGATGGGGAAATCGATCTTGTTGCCGGAGCCTTCTCCGCATCACCTGAAAAATCGCAGCAACAGGGGGCGGAGTTGCTACTTGACTCTAATCGCGTGTATGATTCATATCAGGAGATGGCAGAAAAAGAGAGTGTCTTGCCAGCGGGAGAGCGCATCGACTTCGTGTCCATCGTGACACCAAACCACGTTCATTTTGATGTCGCTAAAACATTCATAGAAGCAGGATTTCATGTCGTTTGTGATAAGCCGATGACAACGACGCTAGAAGATGCGGAAGTACTCTGCGGACTAGTGAAGCAGCACGATTCGGTCTTTGCACTGACGCATAACTACACAGGCTATCCGATGGTGAAGCAAGCCCGTGAGTTGGTATCGCAGGGAACGCTCGGATCTGTTCGGAAAATTGTTGTCGAATATCCGCAGGGATGGCTCGCAACGTTCTTGGAGGGCGAAGGCGCGAAGCAGGCAGTTTGGCGGACAGATCCAAGCCAAGCGGGGGTTTCATCCTGTATCGGAGACATTGGGTCACACGCCGAAAATCTCGCTCACTACATTACCGGCTTAGAGTTAGAGGAAATTTGTGCGGACCTGACCACCTTTGTTGACGGCAGACAACTCGAAGATGATGGGAATATTCTAGTCCACTATAAAGGTGGTGCACGGGGAGTGCTGTATGCCTCGCAAATTTCTGTTGGCGAAGAGAACAATCTTCGTATCCGCGTCTACGGCACGGCGGCTTCGCTTGAATGGCATCAGGAGAATCCGAATTATCTCTCTGTCCGCTTCCCAGATGGTCCTGAGCATGTGTATAAGCGGGGTAACGACTACGTTGCTCCAGTTGCGGCGCACAATTCACGACTGCCCTTTGGACACCCAGAAGCGTTCATAGAAGCGTTTGCGAACGTTTATGTCAACGCTGCACGTACGCTTGCTGCAAAACTCTCTGGCGAAACACCAGATGAATTCGATACAGATTTTCCAACGGTGCAGGATGGTGCACGGGGTGTTCACTTCATCCACAAAGCGGTGGAAAGCGGCAATAAACGGGGTTGGATAGACGCAAGCTATACACCACCAGCATAAAGAAAAGAAAGTGTGAAAGTGTGAAAGTGAGCAAAAACCATAGGATCAACAACGGCTTCTTTACACTTTCTCCGCTTTAGGGTTAGTAGTGTATGGCTCCCTCATCAACCCCTTACTTTTTATGACCTAATACAAGGAGGAATAAGATGGCAAGACCTGTAACACTATTTACGGGACAGTGGGCGGATTTATCACTTGAAGAGCTAGCGCAAAAAGCCAGTGATTGGGGATACGATGGACTGGAATTGGCATGTTGGGGAGATCACTTTGAAGTTGATAAAGCCCTCGAAGACGATGGCTATTGCCAAGGACGACATGACCTCTTAGCAAAATACGGACTAAAGGTCTGGTCAATTAGTAATCACCTTGTTGGACAGGCGGTCTGCGACAATATTGACAGCCGTCACGAAGCGATTTTGTCACCCGCGATTTGGGGCGATGGCGATCCCGAAGGGGTTCGTGGACGTGCTGCGGAAGAGATGAAACAGACCGCCCGCGCCGCAGCAAAACTCGGTGTGAGCGTCGTTAACGGATTTACCGGCAGCAGCATTTGGCATCTGCTCTATTCTTTTCCGCCCAACGATCCCGCCCAAATTGATGCGGGTTTTGAGGACTTTGCCAACCGCTGGAATCCAATTTTTGATGTGTTCGATGAGGTCGGGATTAAGTTCGGGCTTGAAGTCCATCCGACGGAGATTGCCTTCGACATCGTGAGCTCAGAACGCGCCATCGAAGCGGTCAATGGACGTGAAACGTTCGGGTTCAACTACGATCCAAGCCACCTTGGCTATCAAGGCGTTGATTACGTCGCATTTATTGAGCGGTTCAGCGATCGCATCTATCATGCCCACATGAAGGATGTGTGGTGGTCGTCAACGCCGCGCCTCTCCGGTGTCTTTGGTGGGCACTTGGATTTCGGCGATGCTCGACGGTATTGGGATTTCCGATCAATCGGTCGCGGCAATATTGAGTTTGAAGAAATCATCCGTGCGCTCAATAACATTGAATATGATGGGCCTCTCTCTATTGAATGGGAGGACAGCGGCATGGACCGGGAGCACGGGGCCCGTGAAGCCTGCGCCAAAGTCAAAGGCTACGACTTTGAGCCATCCGCCCGTGCGTTTGATTCCGCGTTTGAAGAGTAGTCGTGCGCTATTCAACAAAAAATCCGCGAATCTACACGAATCTGTGCGAATTGTAACGTGGGGAGCTTAAAAACACCGATTGGGATGTCGGCGAGATCACACCGAATTGCCCATGCAAGTGGTAACCACAAAAATGATTGATACGACAACTAGTTTTCGGAAATAAACTTCCCATTTCGGAGGAAGAGTGGGAGGGACAAATTTCTGCCATTCTTCCAATCCATTCCACCAACCATGACTGACAGGTAGAAAACAATGACAAGTCAGAATCAGGAAAGCCTCTTGCTGGCACAGCGCAGCAGGTGTGAGGATCAGGAGCACGTTCAAACCGTCCGCTGGGATCGACAACAGACAGCAATCATCATCTGTGACATGTGGGATGACCATACGTGCAAAGCCGCTGCCCAACGTGTCGCGGAGATGGTGCCCACCATGAATCGAATGGTATCTGCAGCACGGGATACCGGTGTGTTCATCATCCATGCGCCGAGCGGCACGATGTCGTTTTATGATGACACGCCGCAACGTCGGCGATCCATAGAGGCACCGCTTACCGAATCACCGATTGAAATCAAGTGGAACTATTGGGATCCTGAACGTGAAGGAGAGCCACTGCCTTTCATACGGAACGGTGGGTGTGGATGTAGCGAACCGTGTCCCGGCTGGGTCGCTGACGACCAAGGAACTCGACAGTGGAAGGGGGGTAAGGTGCCTTGGATCCGGCAGATTGAGACGATTGAAATCGCCTCCGAAGACGTAATCAGCGACGATGGTCAAGAGGTCTATAATCTGATGGAGGCACGCAGCATAGACAATGTCATTCTGATGGGTGTCCACACCAATATCTGCGTTTCTGGACGACCATTTGGGCTAAGGCAGATGGTCTACCATGGAAAAAACGTTGTGTTATGCCGTGACTTGACAGATTCATTTTTTCAACCGGTATCCCCTGAGTTTAGTCACTTTCGCGGAACTGACTTGATAGTCGAACACATTGAAAAGCATTTGTGCCCGACTATCACCTCCACAGGTTTTACCCAAGAACCCGCATTCCGCTTTAGAGAAGATGCCGGTACATAAGAATGAGAATCTAATTATTCCTAAGTTATTGTGTTTCGGGTGGTTCCGGCTCCGGCAGGCGATGCACCTCGTTGCCTTCCACATTGGTCCCCAGCATGATCAGCTCACACGGTTCTGTCCCAAAATTTCTAAAGATGTGATACGCACCAGTCGGCTTAAAAACAGAATCACCTTGTTCGATGGGATACCACTCCCCTTCAATATGAATATGGCATGAACCACTTAACACATAGAACCACTCTTCCTCTTTTGTATGGGTGTGGTATTTCGTATTTGTCTCGCCAGCCGGAATCCGCGTCAGCCGGACTTCAAACTGTTCGGTGCCGTGTTCTTCCCATAGTGGCTTGAAGTCGCCATACTGTTTGTCCTCACCGGGAAAGAACTTTGGCTTCCATGGCATCTCTTTAGTTTTTACGATGTATTTCATGGGAGGCCTCCTTACAAAGTTAGGACTTACGCAGCCAAACGGTTAAAACCCTGTAGTTCGGCGATGAATCGCCGCTGGATACCGTTGCCAACGCCCGATGAATCGGGCAACTACAATCGAAGTGCGTAAGTCCTGAAAGTTATTCATTGTTAAATTAACAGGATGTTCGCAAATTTAGTACGCAGCGCGAGATTTTTTTATTTTTAACCCCCTAAATCCCCCAACTCCCCTGACAAGGGAAGCCCCCTGATAAGGGGGACGGGGGGTTAGGGGATCTTCTCCCTTGTCTTTCCCCTCTTATCAGAGGGGTTCAGAGGGATTTATGAACCAACTGCGTAAGGCCTAATTAAAAAAATATCGTCGGACATCTGTTCAGTCCCTACGAATCTTTCACATCCATTCGGAAAGGTCAACGCGCTCGCCAGTTTCCGCCGCAATATAAGCTCCGTAGCACACAGCGAGGATGTCCCGCCCCAACTCTACCGTGCTTTTGGGCGGTCGTCCGTAAGCGATCGCTTGACAGAAGTCAGAGAGTTCATGTGGAAAGCCGTTCATCCAATCCTCGTCGGGGTTGGTCAGTTGCCAACCGGCGCGGGTCTCCACCTTCTCTCGAATATAGGTATCACCCAAAACGTGATCGCTCGGTGTGTATGTCAACATTCCTGTGTTCGGGTTGATGTTGCACTGCACCACAGCTTTGCTCGAATAGACCGTCATGACGTTTTGGATGCCACCAAGCACAATATCTGATGCGGTAATCTGCGCGATGGTATCATCGTCAAACGTAATGATCATCGACCCCCAATCCTCGCAGTCCTTCCAACCTTCCCTGATCCACTTCTCGTCCTCATTGACAAAGCTTTCGATATGCGTCAGGTTGGCGACCTCTGCGACAACGCTCTTGGGTTTGATAGGTTTTCCATATTTCCGCTGCCCTTCGTTATATTTTAGATAGAGCGTCCCACCAACGGGATGGCAGCCCTTGTTGTAAAGCGCACCGCCTCCGGAGTATCGCCATTCCTTTGCGTAATCGGAATGCGATCCGCTGTGCGACTCCTCAGCAATGATACGGAGGATAGTGTTGTCGCTCTGTGCGAGGATGTCGTTTGCTTTCTGTACGCTTGGTGCGTGCACCCAGTTCTCTCCGTAGCAGAACGTCACGCCGTTGCGCTTAACAGCGTCCACCATTTCGTCGGCTGCTTTTAGCGCGGCTTCAAACATCGTGCACCGGGAGATCTCTCGTCCCACAAGCGTTTCCGCACCGTCACCAAAATAGCCTGTCAGCGGCTTTTCACAGATAATGTGTTTGCCAGCTTCGGCGGCTTGAACGGTTAGCGGATGGTGAAGGTAATTGGGAACACAGAGATCAACAACGGTTATTTCCTCGTCCGCAAACAGGGCTTCCGCTGTGGGATAAACTGTTTCTATATTGTGTTCTTGGGCGAAGGCGGTAGCACTCTCTTGGCTCCTCGCAGTGACCCCCTTGATCTGAACGTCCAAGCCGGGAACAAGCCGATAGTTGTGGACATGGAATGTCGCGGAAAAACCGGCACCGATCATGCCGATGACAATAGGATTGGTCTTCATAGCATTTCTTTTTCCTCACTTGAATTATGTCATCCTGAAGTTTTGCTAATTAAGTTGTTAACAGAAATAGAAGTTATCCGACGAACCAACCTCCGCCTAATCAAACGCTTCTTTGGCACAATTTGTGTTACGCCAGCGGTATTTGTTGAATGCAACCTCACGACTTGGAGGTTATCGATTCTGTTTGCCGTAAAATGGCAGCCGGTCCACCCAACGATGGCGCGTGTCTAAAAGCAAAAGTGGGTGAGCCGTGCTCATCTGAGAATCGGACCCCACTGTACGACATAACCTGCCAAGTTGTGTAATTTGACTTTGACCCCGGCCCTGAATTCCGGGGGAGGCAATGAATGAGTGCCAATACCATTTATCATTTTTTATATCATGGCTTCGATTTGGCGTCAACAGAAAACTTCATGATGTTACGAATGGCATGGATTAAGGATTTCGCTGACCTCATCTGTTCGCTGTGATTCCCACCGTAAGCCTTCAAACGAGTCATCAATTGTCGAACAATTCTTCAACCCTGCGCCTCAGTTCCTCAATTTCCTTCCGCATACGAATCCCCAATGCCTTTCTTCACCAACCTATTTCTGCGGTTAACTGACAGGATATCCCTACTGCCTTACATCCCCGCTCCAACGATTCAGGGAGCAGTCGCTCATAGTCTTGATAACGCTCCTGAATCACCTCTGTATTGATTGGAAATGCTTGGCACTCGTTTTCTTAGTCAATCTTACCATCCGGCATCCCACATGGAATGGACGTTCAACTGTGAAGCAATCTTCATCGAGTACCTAAACTCTATTGCAGGAATTTCACGATATAGCCAAAATCACATGCCTAAGACTAGCGTGAGTCGCTGAAGCAACTTCCATGAACAATAAATATTTTGTATACTAATTTTTTTATTTACTTAAACGCCCTTCAACATCTCCCGCTGTAACACTGCCTCAACAATTCGAGCTTCGTAACATGAGTTCGGCGTAAGTATGCCGAATCCCTTCAATTAACCACAAAGACACGGGGCAGGAAGGGCAGGCACAAGACCAGCCCCAACAAGGGAAGTTCTAACGAAAAGATGGGGATAGGTTTCTCAATCTGCGATTTGCGATTTGTAATTCTTCCCAGCTCCCTGTCTCCTCGTTCCCTATATCGAACTGATGTTTCGTAGTATCGCTGTTTCGTCTTGACTTACGAGTTTTCGCATGTTATTATTTAGCATGCTAAGCAAATAACAAGACCTTTACTCCGTATAATTTCGTTGCATATTCTTTCTTGGTTCATGTAAAGAAATGGTGCAATCGAAACCGATTGAGTCCATGAGTTCACTCATTTATAAATGAACCCATGAACAAAGCACTGTCACGTTTTACGCATTACGTTTTACGCTTTTTGTGCTTTGCACTTTCTTTTAACATAAGCCTCTTTCTTTAATAGGAAGGACTCACAATGGTTCTAGATCAAAAAGATATACGGGATGAAGTGCTTATGGCACTCAGATGCATTATGCGGGCAATCGATCTCTATTCGAGTCATCTCGCGCGCTACCACGGGTTGACAGCACCTCAACTTATCGTCCTAGGTGAAATTTCACGGTCAGGGAAGATAACAGCAGGCCAATTGGCGGAAAACGTCAACCTTAGCAATGCAACGGTCACCGGAATACTTAATCGGCTTTCAAAGCGCGGCTTGATAGAGCGAAGACGCGCCGATGAGGATAAGCGCAGTGTTCTCGTAAAACTCACCGGTTTGGGTAAAAGGGCGCTTGTGAATGCCCCATCGCTACTCCATGACCGTTTCGTGAAGGAATTTGAGAAACTTGAGAATTGGGAACAAACATCATTGCTTTCCTCCCTTCAAAGAATTGCTTCGATGATGGAGGTGAAAAACCTTGATGCCGCGCCAACGCTTATCAGCAGGGAAATTTCTGAGGTCACCGAAGATCCCCCTGCCAATCCAGTTCAAGATGATTCAGAGTAAACCCAAAATACGGAGATCAAAATGTCAGTTGTTTATCTTGAAGATGTCGTTAAGATTGTTGGTAACAAATACCTAGCGATCCATATTGCCGGCCTACGCGCGCGTCAATTGAATAAAAAGGAGGTTCCTCTCTTTACCCGGAAATCGGCGTCAGAAGCCATCGAAGAACTCATTAAGGGGAAAATTGAGTACAATCAATTGGATTCAGACCCGGAAAACCTAGATGATCCGTTTGATGTCAAAGAGAAAGATATACTTAAATGATTGAAGTCAAGGTAAACCCGCAGGAGTCAGAGGAAGTCCTCCGCCAAACGCCTCGTTCACAATCCCTCAAAGAATTGCTTTAAGTCGCCTTGACGGGCGAATAACAAAAGGGTTAAAGATATTCAATGAAAAGCATAAAAATCAGTATAGTGAAATGGAGGTATCGACTGTAATTCTCTTACCAACGCGGTTAAAGTATTAGCAAAGATTGGCACTTCTGAAGCCCTAATCGCTATTAGAAATGGCCGATAAGTCGTAATAACGTTAGTTCAACGTCAGCCAAAAGGTTCCGTTTGTGTGAACAGTTGATTGGCGGCATGATTAGCAAAGCAATTAGCAAAACATCATCGAGCTGAGAGTACGACTTGGCTCAACAGACTCAAGGAGTACTTCCAGTGAATTTTGAACAATTTTCTTTTGACCGGCGCATTGTCGCCCGAATTAAAGCAGTCAATTACACAACGCCTACCCCGATTCAGCAGCAAGCCATCCCCATGGTGCTCGAAGGGCACGATGTGATGGGTTTAGCCCATACCGGCACCGGCAAAACCGCAGCCTTCATGCTGCCAATTTTACAACGGTTAGCCAAAGGCCCGTTCCGTCGTGTGCGTGCCCTCATCATTGCGCCTACACGCGAACTCGCTGAACAGATTTATCAGATGGGTCTTGATCTTGGCAAAAATACCGATGTGAACAGCGTATCCATCTACGGCGGTGTGAGCAAAGTTTCTCAGGTCTCGCGGCTGCGGAGTGGCGTAGAGATTGTTATTGCTTGCCCTGGTCGCCTGCTTGACCTCGTTTACGATGGCGATATCGACCTATCGTGCGTTGAGATGCTGGTGTTGGACGAAGCTGATCGCATGTGCGATATGGGCTTCCTCCCCGATATTCGCCGTATCCTGGGGCTACTGCCGGCCCAACGCCAGACCCTTTTCTTCTCAGCCACAATGCCAGAGGATATCCGCAGACTAGCGGATAATATCCTCAAAGATCCGGTCACGGTTCAAATCGGTAAGACTGCTCCGGTGGAGACCGTTTCCCACGCGGTCTACCCGGTGCCCAATAGCCTCAAGAAAGATCTTCTGCTGACAATGTTGCAACAGACACCTACCGGCCGGGTCTTGATCTTTACCCGCACGAAGTACCGCGCCCGTAACCTAGCACGCGACATGGAAAAAGGTGGTTATCGCGCTGCAGCACTACAAGGTAACATGTCGCAGAGCCAACGGCAGAAGGCGATCAATGGCTTTCGCAATGGGAAATACGACATTCTCGTCGCCACGGACGTTGCTGCGCGCGGCATAGACGTGTCGGAAATATCACACGTAATCAACTTCGATATCCCCGATACTGTTGATGCCTACACTCACCGGATTGGTCGCACCGGTCGCGCCCACCGGTCTGGTGACGCATTCACGCTTGTCGGACAAGCAGATGAACAGATGATACGGGACATTGAAAAACTGCTGGGGACACGAATCGAACGGCGGCGGTTACCTGATTTTGATTACGGTAATTTCGTACCGGAAAGCCAATTCCAAAAGAACCGTTCAAAGCCAAAGACGCTATCACCCCACAAGCGGCGCCCTATTCGTGCCAATAAAGGTAGGAATAGCCCACGTCGCCGCTCGTCTCGATAAAAATTCTATGCGGAATTTGTTCTCGCTAATCAAGAGATCGCTTAAGATGCACACGTTACTTGGAAACACGCGGACAATGTTGACCCTCGCCCTCCTTAATAGCCCAGAATGGCAGCGGCGTATCCACTCACAACAAACAAAGAAAGGAATATAATTGCAAGTGTCTTTTTCTAAGACTGCGCGTCATGCCGATGAGGCTGACATCATTTACCCCGCAGTCATCCCCTTCGCACTCGTTCATCTTGCCTGTTTTGCGGTCATCTGGACCGGTTTTCAGGCATCAGACCTTATGCTTTGTGGTGTATTGTACACCATCCGCATGTTTGCCATTACAGGTGGCTATCATCGATATTTCTCACATCGTTCCTTCAAAACCAGCCGTGTATTCCAATTCTTGCTCGCGTTCGTTGCACAGTCGTCAGCACAACAGGGCGCGCTTTGGTGGGCAGCCCACCATCGCAGACATCATAAATACTCCGATACCCCGCAAGACGTACACTCGCCACTTCAAAACGGTTTCTGGTTTGCCCACTTCGGTTGGATTTTTTCGGCAACCAAGCGCGAAGCGGACTACAACCTGATAAAGGATTTTATGAAATTTCCTGAGCTCGTTTGGCTTAACAAGTACAAACACGCACCACCGGTGCTGTTGGGAATCGGGGTGTGGTTGATTTCCGGTTGGTCTGGACTGGTGGTCGGTTTCTTCATCAGTACGATGCTCCTTTTTCACTGCACATTTGCGATTAACTCGCTGGCTCACCTTATCGGCAAACAGTCTTACGTCACCGGGGATGACTCGCGCAACAACTGGTTTCTGGCACTCATCACCTTTGGTGAAGGATGGCACAACAACCACCACTACTTTCAAGGTTCAACCCGACAAGGATTCCATTGGTGGCAGATCGATTTCACATATTACGTTTTGAAGTTCCTGGCGTTTTTTAGAATTGTTTGGGACCTTCGCGCCCCACCTGCCACCGTCGTTCAAGGGATACGTGGTATACCAAGAAACGTCATCGAACGAGTCGCCCAACGGTTGGCAACGAGTTTCCCGATTGAAACTATCAGTGAGCAAATTCGCCAAGCGTGGGCACACACACCGAGATTTGAAGAGCTACGCCAACGTGTCCGCCACTCCCGGCCATCCGCTCACGCTTTTCTCACCGAGATTTGTCGTTCCGATCTACCAACAATGGCCTCTCTGAAACATCACGCGCAAGAGATGTTTGCACATAGCCAACATATAGATCTGATTGTTGTCCGAGCCCATGAGATGGTCGTTGACGCTATTTTGAAACGTCTGTTCCACGATTTACCATCGCCTATGCCACAAGCTAGACATCTATCCTAATTGAACCACCGAGCCACAAAAGCGCAGAGGATCTATGTGGCAGTAAAGCAATGGGGCATTGGAGTCTGGGGTGATAGGATAATAACAAAGTCCCAGCAGTCCGAGATCTCTCCTGAGTTTTATCTCTTGAGCGAATCATAATGACGATTGGTTTTCAGCAATTTTCTCTCACAACAAAATCCTTAAGTCCGTGCTATCCTGGTGTTACCCAGTTTCAGTCTAGCAGTCCCCAGAGTTGTTTTCGCTCGTTACTCCAATCTTCCCATTCGTTGACAAAAATGTACTTTAACGCTTCTACATCGCGCTTTCTACCATCGGCGGGAAAGTAGTTCCAACCCATCGCCCGGCGAGGGCCGGCAGCTATCTTAACGCCTGTGGCGTGCCAGCAACTCGGTGTCCAGACCAAGGTCCAGCGCGGATCGAGGAGCACCTCAACCTCGGCGGGGTGCTTCGCATAAAGTTCCTTTGGCGGAAGATCGTGTTGTCCTGTAGCGATCTCCAACTGTAACAGTTCTTCCCAGATTTCCTCCTTCGCTCTCAGATGGCTGCCCGGCAAGATGCGCAGTGGTGCATTCGTCGGATCGTGTCGGTCCAGTCCCGTCCGGAACGACACCTGTTTTACATCGGGTCCGCCATCGGCGTGCCAATAAACTTGCCGGTGTAGGCCTTGACTCTCGGAGATAACCCTCAACGCATCTCCCAATCCACATGCGCCTACATGCACCTGCTCGCAGTTCAACACACGTTTAGCAGTCTCGACAAGTTCTGGTTGCTCCACTATCTGGAGGATTGGCTCTCCTATCGTAAGAAATTGACAGGCAAGCTTGTTGAGTCCGCTGGGCCAATCTGTGCCCGCCCACTTTTCTTCGCTCTCCGCAGCGATTTGATCAATTTCGCGCATTCGTTCCTCGCCAAAGGGGTTGGGGACAAAGAAGAATCCGTGTGTGTGGAAATGATCAACCTGTGCCTTAGTAACCTCCATGATTTTTCATCTCCCTTTTATGGATTACGATCCAGAAATCTGAAGGCAATATAACTGCGTTTCCACCGCTGCAAGTTCGGCATGGTAACCTTTGGGCAGTGCAAGTATATTATTGTGGCTGACACTCACGGATTGTTCAAACGCATCCATCTCGCTGTAGATGCGTTGGGAGGCGTGCTCCTCCGCGGGTATGAGACGGTAGAAGCAGATCGCTTCACCGGAGATTGAGCGGGTAGGTGTTTCGCTTACAATCAACGCATGTTCGCCACGGTTGAAATCGTCGCCCGGTTCAAGGATGACAGCTGCTGTTTCAAGAAATGAAGGTGCTTTACAAACTGCGACCTCTACAGGATCGTCGTGAGCGAGAATTTCGTATGTTGTCCGATAAGGGATAGATGCGCGATACGCCTCGCCGTCAAAGACATCTGCACGGTCACCAATGAGCCCGTGGGCTTTATTCCCGTTATGCCCAACAAGCAATTCGCACTGACCTCCAAGTACCACCAGCATAACCTCGTTATCCCCTGTGTCCTCAAAGAAAGATTCACCGACGCCGAGATTGAGGATACCAAAATCAAGCCCTATTATTCCCATTTCACCGCTCTCAATAAGTCGGGTATATCCTTTATCCGGTTTGTATTTTTTGAATAGGTTCATTTCTGATCTGCTCATTTCGACGGACTCGATTAGTGGTTTGCATATCTTAACTGCATTATACCATCAAAGTCATTCGTGAACAATTGAAAATAGAACTTACCGTCAATTGCTTTATTCTTGATTCGTAGAAAATCTCTGAGAATTGACAATTGACAATTCTCCCGCAACTCGCTATAATTGACGCACTAATTCAGGGAGCAAGCGGAGCAGAGAGGGAAATCAAATATCTATCCAATGGAGAACTGTGATGAAACAGATTGAGGGCGGAATAACAGCAGTACCGGGGTTGAAGGCGACCGGCGTTCACGCAGGACTGAAGCCGGATAATGAAAAGGATGTTGCCTTGATAGCAGCGGAGGCGCCGGCGGTTGCAGCGGGTGTTTTCACAAAAAATCGCGTTTGTGCCCCGGTGGTTTTGGTGTGCCGTGAAAATCTCAGTGACAACGCGGGTCAAGCAATTGTCATCAACAGCAAGAACGCTAACGCATGTACGGGCGAGGTCGGCATGCAGAACGCACGACAGATGGCTTCGCTGGTGGGGGAAGCACTCGGCATCGATCCAAGCCTCGTATTAGTGGCTTCGACGGGTGTCATCGGGCAGCAGTTGCCGATGGATTTAATTACTAACGGCATCCGTCTCGCTGCGCCGGCGTTGGACCCAGATGGAGGACATGACGCTGCCCTTGCAATCATGACAACAGATACCGTCCCCAAAGAGATTGCTGTGGAGTTTGAAATTGGGGGAAAAATTGCTCGGATTGGTGGAATGACGAAAGGGGCAGGGATGATTGCTCCGAATCTTGCCACGATGCTCGCTTTTCTGGCGACAGATGTGAATATTGCTAGTGAGCCGCTACAGCAGGCGTTACGTGAGTCCGCCGCGAAGTCTTTCAATCGGATGACGATTGATACGGATAGTAGTACAAACGATACGGTGCTGATCTTGGCAACAGGCACCGCAGGCAATTCAGAAATTACCGCAACAACTGATAATGACTACGAGGCATTCTGTGAAGCACTAGACTCTGCCTGCATTGAGCTAGCGAAGAAAATCGCGCGAGACGGAGAGGGTGCAACGAAGTTGGTCGAAGTGGTTGTAAACGGCGCGAAGAACGAAACGGAAGGGGAGATGGCAGCCCGTTCAATCGCGGAATCGCCTCTCGTGAAGACTGCTGTTTTCGGCTCAGACGCAAATTGGGGACGTATCATGATGGCGGCTGGGAAATCGGGCGCGGAATTCGATCCGTATCAAGTGGATGTCTGGCTTGGCGACTATCAGCTGGTCAAGGATGGAATGGACGCAGGGTTTGACGAGGACAAAGCAACGGAACTCTTTTCCAAGGATACAGTGACAATTACCGTCGATCTGAATGCCGGCGATACAACGGTCACCATGTGGACGTGCGATTATTCCCACGATTATATTAGTATCAATGCGGATTACCGAACGTAATATCAGCGACTCATTCCAAAAGGGAATGCAAAACGCAAAAAGTGTGAAACGAAAAAACCATTTGTTCATTGATACAGTTGGGCGAGGAAATCCCGCCTCCGATAAATCGGGATGTTAGAATGCCCATCTTGCTGAGAATTCAGGTCAAGGAGAAATAACGCTTATGCTTACATCTGACGAAAAGCAATTCTACGACGAGAACGGTTATGTGCTGAAGCAAGGACTTGTCTCGCCTGAGGAGATCGAAAAGGTTCAAGCGGAGATCCATGAAATCCACAATCGGATGGCAAAGCAATCAATTGACGGCGTCGAAGTGGCGTGGGAAGAATTTGATGACCCAAGCACGCCGCCACGAATTAAACAACTGATGCAGAGTGAACTGGTCAGCCCAACCCTGAATAAAATCTTGCGTTCGGACGCAATGCTGGATATTATCGAGCAACTGATTGGTCCCGACATCTCACTGTTTCACAGCAAACTACTCCCCAAAGACGCCAAAGACGGCACGGCAATTCCTTGGCATCAGGATTATGCGTACTGGGATCTGGATGATAACCGTCCACTGATGGTAAACTGCCAACTCGCAATTGACGCAACAACACAGGAGAATGGATGTATCCAGTTTGTCCCCGGCAGCCATAAATGGGGGTTACAGGAACACGAACGGGGACAAGAAAAGTTTCGCCTGTTTCTGCCAGGACACTACCATGAACGTGATGATGCTGCCCTAGTAGAGATGGCACCGGGGGCTGGCGTTTTTTTTAACGCACTAATCATTCACGGTTCCGCTGCCAACACATCCACCCACCCTCGACGAATGAATACCTTCGCCTATAATGTTACAGGCAACGGCGTGACCCAGTGCCGCGAGGCACTTCGGGGCAAACCGCTCTGAAATATTGAGCGATGAGAATTGAGGCATTCGAGCCTTGAAAGGTTCAGGGCTTAGAGCCATGGTGTAGTGGCATCTGCCGCTTCTAACCACATGACACCAAGCACCGTCTGCATCCTAACCAAACTCACGTTAATATACGAGGGCTTTGAAAATGCAATCTATCGTGCGGGCATGGATGGTTGGGTGTGTGCTCATCGTCATGAATTGTTATTGGCTCATACAGATGGAGAGCCTCCGAAGAGCTTTTGGCGCGACTTTTTTTTCTTTGTTCTTTAATGCGGTCTTTACGCTCTGGGTGCTCTTTTTATTGAATCGATTGCTGCGCCGATTTACACCGAAACTCGCCTTTGACAACAGGGAGCTATTGACCATTTATATCATGGTCAACATGGTGTCATCTCTCTGCTCCTATACCGCCCAACTGACAGTCATACCCCACGTCATCACCTATCCCTTTTGGGGAGCGACGCCAGAAAATGACTGGCGACAACTATTCCACAAAGACCTTCCCCAATGGCTTGTTGTTAACGAACCGTCCGTTCTGATAGGGTATTATCGCGGCGAAGCCAACTTATATACAGCACGCCATTTGACAGCATGGCTGCCTCCACTGCTTTGGTGGTCATTTTTTACCCTTGTCCTCATCTTTGTCATGTTGTGCATTAATATTATCATCCGCAGGCAGTGGATTGAACACGAGAAACTCGCTTATCCGATCGCTGAGATTCCACTGACGTTGGTCCAGTCGGGTGGGTATAGCCGAATGATGTGGATTGGATTTGCTATTGCTGCGGGGATCAATATCGTAAATGGACTCCATTTTTTGTATCCGAGTTTCCCGGGATTAACATTTGTCCAATTTAGACATATCGGCTACATCTTTACAGAGGAACCGTGGAACGCGCTCTGGGCGATGCGAGTCTCATTTATCCCCTCGATTATTGGGTTAAGTTTCTTCATGCCGCTTGATGTCCTGTTTTCGTGTTGGTTCTTCTATCTTTATTGGCAAGCGATGCGGGTTGTGGGTGCTTTCGCGGGTTGGCATACATATCCGGGCTATGGTCGGCATGTCTATATTGTGCAAGAATCGGTTGGGGCATATTGTGCCGTTTTAGCGATCGCGATTTGGCGAGCAGCGCGACACATGGTACGCGTCCGACAGCAATCTGTTATCGGAAGTAGAGAGAGGGAGATGGATGATGCCCCAATGTCGTATGTAACAGCATGGTGCGGAATGATCTGCGGGATGATCGTTCTTATGTTATTCTGTTATAAGGCTGGCATGACAATGGGCGTGGCAATCGGCTTCGTCCTTTTCTATTATTACATCTCGACGTGTATCACTCGACTTCGCGCCGAATTTGGCTTCCCGCTCCACGATGTCCACTTTGGGGGTCCGATTCAGATGATCACCTCCGCGTTTGGGACTGCGAATTTGTCGCAACGGACGCTTGTCGCCATGCCGTTCTTCTGGCATATCAGTCGTATCTACCTGAGCCATATCATGCCGCATCAATTGGAAGGGTTTAAAATTGCCTCAAGAAGTCGAGTGAGTCCCAAAAGGGCATTCTGGTCAATGCTGTTGGCGTGCGCTTTTGGAATCGTAGTAATTTTCTGGCTCCTACTACACCTCAGTTATCACTACGGTCTTGAGAATACGCCTTATCCACGCTGGGGAGCAGAGGTCTGGTTTTACCTACAAGACTGGTTACGCAATCCGACAGAAGTGGATTATATTCACATGGCTCTGATGGGGTTAGGGGTTGTGGTCGCGTCCTTCTTGGCGTTCCTAAGAGCACGATTTGTTTGGTGGCCCCTCCATCCGATGGGCTATGCGCTGGGGGGAAGTTTTGGGATGAGCTTTTTGTGGACCTGTTTGCTGGTGGCTTGGATCTTGAAGTGGTTTATTCTACGATATGGGGGAATTATACGATATAGGCAATTTGCTCCGTTGTTCCTCGGATTGATACTAGGGGAATTTTCAGTGACTGGCATCTGGACAATTCTTGGTCTCTGCCTCAATTGGCCCGAACTATATAATTTTTGGCATCCCTGATAGGTGTGCAATTTCTCATTCGCAAAAAGATCTGAACCGGTGCGGTTAGGAAATCGCACCTACCGTTCTCCCGTTTGGTAGGCACTGTTTCCAACTGTGCCTATACGGTGCGGTTGGAAACCGCACCTACCGGCCCGATAAATCGGGATCGAAACCGAGGGGCGAAAGTGTCTATTTATTTTTAGACTTCACCATAGTTTTTTCTACAATGTTTGAGGTTCCCTCCTCAACTCCAGCGATACGCGGTATCCTTCCAAGCCCGGATCCGTGTCGATGAGCGTTTGAACGGCTTCAGCATTCCGGCGTTGGGCGGGAAAGTCATCAGCGTTGGCGATTCGCAATGCCAACCGTGCCGCCACCGCACTCCCTTTTCGCAGATTTTCCAACTCCACTTTGTCCAGCGTATCATACGCCGTGTGTCCGAAGCCTCTGCCCGAAGGCGGGGCATCGGGGTCACCCATGTGGCCCGTTGGAACACCTTTTAGGACGAAGGGGAAGTGATCGGAATAGGGATGCATGTGTTGACCGACAGGCACGTCAGCTACAAGCTCTTTTGCAGCATCTCGGAAGAACGGTGCTAAGTCTTGCCAGCGATGCAGCACCACACCTTTTCGACTCGCCCCGCCCGCCGCATCAAGATTATACATGAAACGGACGCTATCCAGTTCGCCTTCATGGGTGTCCGCATAGCGAAATGCGCCGGTTAACCCAATCTCCTCAGTGCCAAAGCCGATGAATCGAACCGTTCGCTTAAGTTGTTCACCGGCATACAAAGCGAGCACCCGTGCGGCTTCGATGACGAGTACCATACCCGATGCCGGATCGACGGCACCCTGTGAGATGTCGTGCCCATCGTAATGGCAACCCAGAATTACCATCTCATCGGGATTTTCTTTTCCCGGCAGATCGGCGACGACGTTCCATGAGGTTCGGGGCTCGTTGACATCCGTCGTGTGAAGACGTAATTTAACGGTGCCCTTCCGTTCCATCAACCGCGTCAGAAATTCACCGTCCTCCTTACATACCGAGATGCCCGGAATCGGGGCAGGTTGGTCGTTTTGTAGGCTCCCCGTTTCGGGACCCACGCCGTGGCTCTCGCTGATAAAAATAAAGGCACTGGCACCGCCCAAGACGGAACGTTCATATTTTTCCTTGCGATGCACCCATCGTCCCAAGTCAGGGGGAGATGCGCTGCCCGCCATCACGATTCGGCCTTTCATCCCATCGCCTAGGTCCTCATACTCCGCAGGACTGCCGTAGCCGACAGAGATTAATTCTGCCGTAGTGTCACCAGTAGGACAGTAAGGCAGTGAGATGCAGTGAAGTGACCTTTGGATCGGCTCGATGATTTCCAACGTTGCCGGTCCGCGTGACCAACCTGCGTAGGAATAGGACTCCAATCGAGCGTCTTTGAGACCGTAACGATTAAAAGTCTCGCAGATAAAGTCTGCAGCTTTGCGCTCCTCCGGTGTACCCGCGAACCGTGATCCGAAGTCATCGCACAGAACGGTGAGGTTATCCATCACCTCTCGCGATGTATAAATGTCGCCAATCATCTGTTGATCCACTTGCAAATATGGATTTTTTTCGCTCATATCAACTCCTGATGATGAATTTGTTTCTTTAAAACGCTGGCTCATACTAAGAAAGGGTGCAACAGAAACTAGGTTTTTGGCACGGGTGGGCGGGGCAAGATGTCCCTCCTACGGTTTCTTTCGGTATTTTGCACTTTCTAAGATGCTAGCCCAACTGATAGCTGATGATCTCATAGTGCAAGGAAAACCTCGTAGGATTCGCTTACCATCATTGGCTCTCTCGCACGACTGCTAGCGGCGGCTCTCCTTCCCATACCCGCTGAAGATTCTGGAACACAAATTCGCCCCTTCGCGTCCACGTATCGTAGGTTACACCCGCGACATGCGGCGTGAGCAGCACATTGTCCAACTTCAGAAGGGGATTGTCCGGGGCAGGTGGTTCTTGCTCTAAGACATCAAGGGCAGCTCCGAGGATGCGTCCTTCACTCAGCACTTCTGTCAAAACAACTTCATCTACGATGGGACCTCGACAAGTGTTGACGAGTACAGCGGTGGGCTTCAGCAGAGAAAGTTCACGTCTGCCAATAATGCCACGGGTTTCGTCCGTAAGGGGCAGATGCACCGTCACAATGTCTGACTCTCGAAGCAGGTCTTCCAATGCCATGCGTGTTACGCCAAGCTCCAACTCTATGTTCCGTGCCGGTGGATACTGGTCATAGTAGAGGAGTCGCGCCCCGAAGGGGCGCAACAAATGAGCGACACGCTTCCCAATATTCCCAAGCCCTACAATTCCGACTGTCTTTCCGTTGATGGTGTATGTTGAAGATCCGGTGTCAATATCACGCCATCGATCCCCCCGAACATTGCGATCCAACTCTATTAGGCGGCGATAAAAGCCTAGTATGAGGCCGATAGTATGCTCTGCGACATCAATAGAATTCGCGCCCCCATTGTTGGCGATAGGAATGCCAAGTTCTCGGCATAGGCTCACCTCCATGCTATCGTAGCCCGCAGCGACTAACTGAATGAGTTTGAGGCGAGGAGCGGACCGTAGGACCCGTTCTGAGATTTGGCCGGGGAAAAGAATCAGAAAATCCGCATCCTGTACAAGGGGGATCTTCTCCTCATCTGGCAGATCACTCGCGTGTACGCTGACTTCAAAACCCGGTGGGGCATACTGGGTGAGCAGGGGTGTTATTTCTGGAGATAAAAAAGTAAAGAATCTGACTTTGGGCATATTCAATTATGGTAGATTTTAGAATTACTTAGACACGCCAATCGGCGCAGTTGGAAACAGCGCCTACCAAACCTGGGGAGCGAAAATGTCTATTTATTTTTATAATTCACTATAATAGATAGTAATGACGCTTTGAGCGCGACAAGAAATCAAGAAGGGCAGTGTCCTACGTGACGCTGTCGCGAACATAGTTGGGTGTCAACGAGAAGTAATCGCCAGATTGTCCATTGAGCAATCGGTCATAGCCGATTCGTGCGATACTTGCGCCGCGCGGCACGTTAAAAATCGAATCAGTGAGAGGTACATCTGCGCCAAATTGCGCCTGAACAAGGGGGGCGTATCGCCGCAGACCATCACCGACAAAAATCACATCGTCATCAATCTGACTCAATAGCGACTCAATCGGCACGCAGAGATCGTCAGACTTCCGCAGGAGATTTTGTCCCCCACGAAACACCGCACCGTACACCTCATCTTTCCGCGCATCAAGGATTGGGCAGATTAGTTTGTCAGTGTAACGGAGATTGTATGCGATTGCCTCCAACGTTGAGATACCGATGATCGGTTTTTTGAGAGCGTAGCAGAGCGATTTGATTGTGCCGACCCCAATTCGGATGCCTGTAAATGAGCCAGGACCTATCCCAACAGCGCACGCGTCGAGGTCATGGACAGTCAGATCTCCCCACTTTAAGATTTGGTCTATAGCGGGCATCAGTCTAGACGAATGGGCTTTCACAATGCTGAATGTGTGTTCAGCAACGAAACTTTCTCCATCAATCAGACCGACACTGCCTATAGGAGTTGATGTATCAACGCCAAGAATTTTCATGTTCGGAGAGCTATTAGGATTCATCTTTCTTTTTACTGTTTTGGATCGTCCTCAAGTAGCCGCCAAAGCTGCACGGTCAAACTCGCTAATGGAAGCCCCACCACGTTGAAGTAACATCCCTCAATTCGCTCGACGAAAGCACCAGCGCTTCCTTGTATCCCGTAAGCGCCTGCCTTATCCGATGACTCGCCGCTGCGAACATAAGCCAAAATCTCCGATTGGCGCAGTGTTCTAAAATAGACCGTTGTTTTTTCCGCCCATACCACTTCGTTGTTCCGTATGATATCAATTAATGTAGTACCGGTAATCACTTCATGTCGATTCCCGCTGAGTTGCTTTAAGATTTCGACAGCGTGTGCGTCATTTTCCGGTTTACCGATTGGCTGACCATCAATGACAACAACGGTATCTGCGCCGAGAACGATTCCTGCATCGAACTTGGCAGCAACCGTTCTCGCTTTTGTAAGGGCAAGTTCTTGGACAGCATCTGCTGGAGACGCTGTGATTTGTGGCTCTTCTATTTCGCTGGGGTATACTTTAAATTCAAGACCAATCTGCTTGAGCAAATCTGCGCGGCGTGGCGATTTTGAGGCGAGGATTATATTAGGGAGGGTGTTGTATAATTGGGGGTTTTCAATCATTTAAGTTGAAACCACCGAGTGTTGCGTTCAGTCCGTATCTGTAGCAATCCGGCATCTATCAGTTCTGTGAATCCCTTCTCAATTTCCCACTTGGATAAACTAATCTGTTGTAGCCGTTTATCTAACCGAGGTGCCCGGAACCAACCATCCTTCATTGGGGATTGGTAGGTATCTCTAAACACCTCTAACGCCCCATATAGACGGAGGGCTGTTGACGAAAGCCCCACTAATGGATTGATTGCGCTGTAGCAAGATAGCATTGCTCGTGTCAGAGACATCGTTCTCTCCTAGCGTTAAATTGGTGTCTAATCAGCTTTTGTCAGTCTTTAACACCGATTGGCCCTAACGAGTGCAGAAAAAGTTCTCAATAGAACAAAACGCTCAGCCGGAGAAAATCGTTTCAAAAACAGTTATATTAGCTTTTATCCCTCCTTTTTTTGTCATAAACGCACAAAATTCCATTTCGACAACGCCTAGTCATTTTCAACGCGAACCGTGCCATCTCCGTCCACCGTTAGCTTGGTGGTGCCAAGCGATGAACAAGGTCCGTACATAACGGCACGTTGTGCCTCTGTCATGCCCTCAACAAGTTCTTCTCCCCAGTAGATTTCTGGAGGTGCAATTTCCCTTGCAACACCTGTACGCACGGAGGTCCGATCAGCATATTTGAAGAGCACCGATCGCCGGTGATGTTCACCACGCCAAGCGAGGGTGCCGTGGGCTTGAGCACCATCCATGAAGAAAATCACATCTCCCGCTTTCATCTCTGGTTGGAGGACCACGCCCATATCGTCATCACAGGTTCGCACACCGTGAGGCATGGGAAATCTAGATTTGTGGCTGCCGGGCACGCAGGCGAATCCCCCTTCGTCCGCGTTGATGTCAGACAGTTGCCAAGTAACAGTCACTCCACCACAGTGCATCTTGTTGTTCTGATGATGATAAGCGACGTAGGGTCTATGTGGTTCACCCTGTCCGTGCATGACCAGTCCTTCAGTGCCTGTCACGCTGTCGGTCACCCAGGGACCGTGATCGAATCGGAAACCCGTCCCGCACATCACATTGAGGCGCATGATGATTTGCGGATGCACCAGCATCTTGCGGAACGGTTCACAATATGGTTTCTCCAGTTCTAGTAGATCGTGAAGGACGCGTTGTACGGTCCCTTGCAAGGTTTGAGAATCTCGAGCTCCCTCGTTGGGTTGACCAACGTGAATTCGGTGAGCATAGTGGTCAATAGCCTCATTGGCTGCTGCAATTTCATCGGCGGTTAGCACATCTCTGAGTATAAGGTATCCAGTGAGATCCCAGAAGTAACGTTCACGTTTATCCATTTCACACATCTCCGTTTCGCAAATTTTATCAATCCGGTAGTTAATGTTGGCTCGGTTTTACTCTGCAACCCAAGTTTTCTTTCCATCGGATTCAAGCAGGGGGAGTTCACCTCCTGTGTGAACGCCAGGTCCGTAAAGCACAGCATGTTGTTCAGGCGAGAGGGTCTTCGTCCATTCACCGAAGCGTGCTTCAGGTGTAAAAAATCGTCCCGTTGCGCGGGCAACGCCGCGGGAAGCGTATTTGAAAAGGATGGAACGCCGCTCACCCTTCCCTTTCCAAGGGAGTGTGCCGTGGGTAGCAGTCTCTGCAAAGAAGAGGACATCTCCTGCTTTCATCACCGGCTGAACAGCCAGCCCCATGTCGTCTTCTACACTCCGGACGCCCTCGGGCGTGGGTTCGCAGGCTTTGTGGCTGCCGGGAACAACCGCAAATCCGCCATCACCTTCATTGACATCGGTGAGTTGCCATGCCACAGTGACACCTCGACAGTAGATGGTCCCGTTCTGCTGATGATACCAAACCGCCGGGCTGAATGGTTCTCCTGCTCCATGTAATTGATGTCCTTCCGTCCCAGATGTTGCCCCAATCATTAACGGTCCATGGTCAAGACGGAATCCCTTTCCACACATCCCGTTCAGGCGAGAGACGACCACCGGATGGACTAAGAGTTCGCGAAACGGTTCGCGATAGGGTTTCTCCCAACCGAGCATCCCCGTTAGTTCCAAGCGCCCTGTTTGCCCTTCAAGCGTTGATGATCCGCGAGCCAATCCACCATCATCAACCGAACGGGCGCGAATCTTGTCGGCATAGTGATCAATAGAAGCATTACATTTGTCAACATCTTCTGGTGTCAACGCACCGCGAACGACAAGGTAACCCGTGAGATCAAAATAATACTTTTCTTCGTCGGACATGACACATTTATTGCTGTCCATGGACTTTTCTCCTAAATCTCTGGATATAAGTGAAATACCAAATCATTGGGAACAGAAACCACTACCAGATAAACGGTGAGACGTTGCATTGGTTGGCAAACGGAAGTCGGAACATTTACAAATTCTCGATACGCTCAATGAGAAGTGTTGCAAGGGTTTCAATCTCCTCTTCACTCGAAACAACCATATCTGCAAACACCTTGCTCGGCTCTACCCAAGCGAAGTGCATTGGGCGAGTCGTCGCGTAATATTGTTGGATACACGAATCCACCGTGCGTCCACGTTCTTGAATATCGCGTAGCAGCCGACGGATGAAACGGATATCGGCAGGCGCGTCAACGAACACTTTCAGATCAAGCAGTGACCGGATAGAGTCAAGTGCGAGCAGCAAAATTCCTTCGACTAGCACAACCGCCGTGGGTTGAAGTGTAAGGGTTTCAGGGCGGCGTGTATGTGTCGTGAAGTCGTAGCGTGGGACCTCAACAGCGCGTCCACATCTAAGTTGGCGTATCTGTTGGGTCAACAATTGGACGTCCAACGCGTCAGGATGATCGAAATTTACCGCTGCGCGCTCTTCAAGGGGAAGATGACCGAGATCTTTGTAGTAGGCGTCTAGGCTCAACACGGCAGATCTATGCTTGCCAAGTCGTTCATGAATCACTGCGGCAAGCGTTGTTTTGCCAGATCCACTTCCCCCTGAAAATCCAATGAAGGTGGGTGTCAACCCGATTGAGGTATCCATAGAACCATCTTCAACACCTACAAGGTTGCCTACGCTTCGTAAGCAATGGTGAGAAACAGCATGACCATCGAAACAAAGTTATACGCCTGTCTCTCGGTTTAACTCAAAGTCTGCAAGTGCATCCCTTTCGTTTTGGTAGATAAACTTCTCAAGATTTGCTGCCCCCAACTGCTCGAAAATGCGTGTTAGCGTGTCCGATAGTCCATAAACTTTGAGGTCACCACCGCGCTGTCTTAATTCATTTGATTTGCTGACCAATATGCCCAACCCTGAACTATCAATTCGACGCGTTCTACTGAGATTCACAACGACTTTCATCGTATTTTGACTGATCAGCTGTTCCAGTATTTGGCGTAACTCAACTGATGAAAGTGCGATGAGGTCAGTGTCAATATCAATGATTTGAACCGTTGCCTTTTGACGCTGAATTTGACGCCACGTATCAACTGCGATTTGTACCTCCGCACTTGACAAAGGATCAGCCAACCCCATCACTTTGTAAGAGGCAATGTCATCGGGTGCTTCAGCTGATAAATCCAAGTCGTGTTCTGGTGGAAGGTATTCGCGAATCGTGATTGATTTTGTTGCCATGAGAGATTCCTTTCTCGTGTTAAAAAAACTGCCTCGCTCCAACCCATCAATGGGCGAAGACCGAGCACATCTATTTTACCTTAGTTTGTCTACACAGGTCAAATAAAATCCCGTTGTCCTCCTAATTAAACCGTGTTACAATGTTGGCACCACAGCAGGTAGGAACCTATGTGTTCAGTCCTAATTTAGATTATATAAGGAGCCCTTTCATGAATACCTCAGATCTACCCAATATTCTGTTCATTATGTCTGACGAACATGCCCCGATGTACAGCGGAACGTATGGGCATCCCTTGGTTAAGACCCCGTATATGAATCGTCTCGCTGCTGACGGCGTCACCTTTACCAACGCCTACTGTAACTCTCCCCTCTGTATGCCTTCACGGATGTCCTTCATGACAGGTCGCTATATTCACCACATCGGTGCTTGGGACAACGCGACCCCACTCCCCTCTGACACCGTTACTTGGGCCCATCTGTTGCGGGGAGTTGGCTACGATGCAGTCCTCTCCGGGAAACAGCACTTCGAGGGGCTAGACCAACTTCACGGGTTCCGCGCCCAACTTGCGCGTGATCTCCACGCTGAGAACGATCACGGTGTCACCGATTGGGAAAACGGCACACCCGCTGCAGCCCGTCCCTGGTCCTGTCTTGAGGAGGCAGGTCCCGGCACCACTACGGAAATCAAAGTAGACGATCTGGCAGAGGAGCAAGCGTTAACTTACCTCCGCGATCCGGCGCGCAAAGATCAGCCTTGGGCACTCAATGTCTCTTTCATCGCGCCCCACTTCCCGCTCGTTGTGCCACAACGATTCTGGGATATGTATCCTCTGGATGAAATTGACCTCCCGGAGATTCCGGAAGGACATTTGGAAAACCAGCACCCAGTTTTCAAGCGGATGCGGAGCATGTTTGGTTGCGTCAACTTCCCAGAAGAACTGGTGCGACGGGGACGTGCAGGCTACTACGGTCTCATAACCTACCTCGACGAAAAGATTGGTCGCCTCATCCAAACCCTCGAAGAGACTGGACAGTTGGATAACACCGTAATTGTGCATACAAGCGATCACGGCGAAATGAATGGGGAACACGGGATGTGGCGGAAATCTAATTTCTATGAAGCCTCCGCGCGCGTACCACTCCAAATTGTTTGGCCCGGACACCTTCCCGCGGGCCGTTGGGTCAATGAGGTTGTATCGCTGGTAGACGTTATCGCCACCGTCGTTGAGATCGCGGGTGCGACGCCCATCACCCCTCTGGACGGTGATAGTCTGCTACCGCTCATGCGAGGTGAGGCGGAAGGTTGGAAGGATGCAGCCTTTTCCGAATACTTGGCACACGGTGTGGCACGCCCGGTCGCGATGCTTCGACGGGGTAGATACAAACTCATCTACAGTTTGGGCGATGCCCCCCAACTCTACGATGTTCAAACCGATCCAAATGAATTCGATGATCTCGCCGGAGATACCGCATACCGGTCAATTCTCGAGGACCTCCAAGCGGAACTGCTCTCTCATTGGGATCCGGTTGATTTAGAACAACGTGTACGACGCAGCCAGAAAGAGCGGATACTTATTAACGCCGCTACCGAGGGGGCATGGCGCAGATTTTAGCATGTCTAAGGGGAGGCAGGATCATCAAGTCCTAGAAGCCCTAGCGTATCACGATGCAAGATTTGGTCGGGTAGGTCTTCCGGCAGCGGCGGCAGCCGCATCTCTTGGGATAGTTTAACAATATCGTGTAGCCCCTTGACGGATTCATCGAAAGTGGTTATCGGATAATCGGTGCCGAAAAACAGTTTGTCAGCGACACCGTACTCGACCGCCAACCGTAACGAATTGTAGTATTGCCAAGGACGGTAGAATAGGGCGGAGATATCCGCGAAAACATTCGGTTGCTTACGGATCAGGACAATCGCTTCCGCTTCCCAAGGATGTCCGATGTGGGCGATGATCATCTTCAAATCAGGGAAGCGCAGTGCGATATCTTCGAGCAGAACCGGATTGGCGTACTTCAGCGGTGCCTTCCGAGGATAGGTCGTGCCTTGATGGAGCATGATCGGCAGTTCGAGTTCCTCCGCTCGCGCAAAGATTTTTAGGGCGCGTGGGTCTAACGGATCCCAGCCACCATAGATTGGGCTCATCTTCAGTCCACGAAGCCCCAGTTCTTGGACAGCACGGTCTATCTCTGCAAGCGCGTTGTCTTCAGTCGGACAGATTGCTGCAAAGCCGATTAGTTTCTTCGGGTCCGTGCGAATATATTCAGCAACAGTATCGTTGACCGTAAGGAATCCGGTGAGTGGTGCGCGCAACCCAAACACAATCGCGCGATCTACTTTTGCTACAGCCGCAGCGTGCATCTCCGGTGTGATGTCTAAGTCGACCTCTTGCTGACGCATGATGAAAGTTTCGCGGGCGAGTTCCTCGGTAAGTTCCCCTGGATATCGCCAGAAATGGGTGTGGCAGTCAATGATCATGGGCATCGCAACCTTTTTTGGTTCATTGGTTCATCAACGCTATAGATATTAATTCGTTTTTCTCGTAGCTTCAGAATATTCGACAGCAAATGCAATCATCGCTTCCGCGACTTTGATTCCTGTAACTGTTTCGATTTCTTCAAACCCCGGTGATGGGTTGACCTCCAACACCATTGGACCTGCTAGCGTCTCCAACAGATCTACCCCTGCAATATTCAACTCCATCGCCGCCGCAGCCCGGATTGCAGTGTCAATATATTCGCTTTGAAGCTCAATAGGATGCCCTTGTCCGCCGCGATGGATGTTCGATCGAAATTCGCCTGCCTGTGCTGTTCTTCTCATGGCAGCAACAATCTTTCCACCAATGACAATCACTCGCACATCGTTCCCTGCGGACTCTCCGATAAAGGGCTGGATGACATAGTCTTGGTGGAGATCACACATTGCACCAATCGCCGACTGGAGTGATGCCGGGGTATCGAGCAATAAGATTGCGTTGCCGTGAGTCCCTTCAAAGGGTTTCATTATAAAGGGATATTCGCCGGTTTGATGGACAGATCTATCGACGTAACGGGCTGAACCCGCAGCAAAACTGGGCGGGATAGGTAGACCGTGCTGGGCAAGGATGCGGAGGGCGCGGAATTTATTTCGGGCGTTTGCAATCGCGTAAGATTGATTGACTACTGGCGTATCATTCCATTCAAAATGTGCCACTACCTCCTCACCGTACTGCGCTGTTGACGCACTCAGCCGTGGGAGCACAACATCGAAATCTGCGGCAGAGGTATCTTCGTAGTAAATGGTTGCCCCTGAACCGCCGATATGCAGATAAAATCCAAATGGGTTAAGAACTTGGGGTATGTGCCCGGCTGCGAGGGAGGCTTCAACCAATCGTCGGGTGGCGTGGTTTTGTGTACCGAGGGAGATGATACCAATTTTCATTCTGATATAGATTCAAATCCCGATATTAGATCGTGCCAACACTTACCAAACTTGAAATCTCGTTCTCACAATTCCGATCGGGATTTACGGAATAGTCGATTCTCAGTGTTGATCCCCCAAAAAATCTTCGAGTTCCTCAATGGTGTCGAAGATCCGTTCACACAGATGCTCGAAAAATGGGCTCCGTGCATGGGAGTATACGGCATAAACGGGTTTGTTATAGCGGGAAGCAAAGTTCATTTCACTCACGACACCGGGGGAGAGTTTATCGGTTGGATAGATAACAACAATAAAATCGCTCTGGTGAATGAACTGGTAATCTCTGGAGATGGTGCGTGTCTTAATCTGCACGCTGAAATTTTGATCTATATCACTAACAGTTGTAATCTCACTGTCATCTGTCTCCTCTTGGGAGGATTCCGCAGCATGAATCAGGTCCATATCCGCAATGTCGAGCGGATCAAATATGATAAAGTCTTTCCGCATCTTTGAACCAAACCTGCGGATGTTTTCAATCTGATCTGGTGCATCTTGGCGGATAAGTGTGATCGGATAACTCAAGTAGAATTTCTTCTTTTTTGAAAAGAGCAGGTCGTAGAAGTTTTCCAGATTGTGCTGTCGGGCAACGGTATAGTGATTTTTTCGTTTGAGGTTAGCAAATTGTTTGGTCAGAAATTCTTCTTCATCGAGCCAGACATTAATTTCATCGCGTCTCATGCCCGCCCACTGCGGATTAGCCTCCATACGTTGAGTAATATCTGCGAGATTATCTACTACGTTGATGAATACGTCAGCCGGAAAACCCTGCATATCTTGGAACGAGACGCCCTCAACCAGTTTTCCATTCCAGCGGAAGCAGGCGTGAAGACCGACGAAGGTGTGGTCATAGCTGTGTGCAGCGTTCGCAATCTCATAGAAAGCCGATCGGCGTGCCAATGACAGGACAGCGGGATCAGAGTCGAGCACCTTGTCTGTGAATTGAATTCCGGAGGCTGCAGCTGCGCTGTGCATAAAATCGCCGACGTTGAAAAAGCCAACCCGCAGCCCTTTATCGCAGCAGAGTGCTTCAAACTCTCCCATCAATTCTTTTCGTCCTGAACAACTGATTCCTGTGCAGATGATGTTCATAGAAATGCTCCGGTTTGGGCAAGCTGACAAATGTAGCGCAAACTGTTAGCTAAGTGTTGGGTTTCACTCTATCTGTCTACAAGCAGGTGTTGTTGAACAACCGAACCTCTATTGTCCTTGATAGGGATTCACGTTTAACCGTTCAACCCAACCTACGGACCGTCAAATGTCAACAGAACCTAGCACACCCGATTAGCGCTCAGAATCGCAGGAGGAGAGACACTCGGTGAGCATTGCCGACAGCTTGGTCTGGAACGAAGGCATAGTCAAATTGGAAGTTGACGTTTTGCATAGACGCTTCCCCTAGTCGACGCAGTCCGAACCCAGCGGTCAACCCATTTTTAGGGTTTTCTCCTTGGCTGAAACTATATCCAACGCGAAGGGCAAGCATATTATAGAACCAATTCTCCGCACCCAAATGGAAGGTTGGATACCCAGCAACGATTGGGTAGTTGACATCGGCTGCCAATGCAAAAATGTCTTGCGGTTGCCTCCCACTGTCAGGGTTAGGCTGAGTGCGAACGTGGTAAGCGAATCCACCCCGCACATTCATCGGCAGATTTTCTCCCGTATCCAGAACGCCGAGGTTTTGTGCTGCGATTCCTACGCCAAGCCGATTGTCCGCGATTCGCAAAAGCATTCCGACATCGGCAGCAGCACCAATTGAGTCTTCAACGTCAAGTTGCTGAGAAATTGTTTTCGCTGTCGCTCCAACCGACAACTGTGGGGATAAAATATACGCAAGGGATAATCCTGCAGCAAAACCGCCGACCGTGGCAGTGCTGTCAGGTTCCTCGGTTGCTCTACGACGGCGTTCGATCTCTGTAAACGCACCGAGAAAACTCGCCCCCCAAGTGCCTCTGTCGCTGAATTTTTGTGCATAACCGAGGAATTGGTTACTAATATCTGCGATCGAGAAATTCTGCATTGCAGTAAATTGGCGTTGTCCCACCGCAGTCAATCCAGCGGGATTCCAGTATATCGTATTGACATCGTTAGCCAAGCCTGCGAACGCGCCTCCCATCCCAGCAGGGCGGCTACCAGCCTCAATTTTCAGGAATGCAGCACCCACCGTGCCAGCGTCCTCGTGAATATCCGCAGCAAAGGCGGGGAAAGCAATGATTGAAAAAAATATCGTCAGAATTAGGATTTTCAGGATTTTAGAATTTTTAAGATTGCAGCAATCCCTGTCTTTTAATCCTGTCAATTCTGTTAATCTTTTAATCCCGATTAATTCCTGTTTTAGGGACATCTGTTTCTCCAATTCTGTAATTTGGTTCATTGGTTCGTAAATGAATGCCTGAACGTTTGATCTATATTCAAAAGGGGCGCTCACACCTACTCCACCACAACAATCTTCCCAACCGCATTGGTGTAGTTACTCGTCACCACATCCTCAGCTTCCAAGCGGAAAATATAGATCCCACGGGCAACATCAGTGCCGGACTGATTGGTGAGATCCCACCTGACTTCATTGTCGCTCCTACCGATGCCCCGATCATCATATTGCTTTTCGTACACCAAGTCGCCAGCAAAATCATAGATACTTAGAACAATCCGCGCGCCTTCCCCACCGGGAACGTTGACTTCAAAGGAGAAGTTTGCAACTTCACCGTTGGAACGTCTTGAGAGACTTAGCGGGTTGGGCCAGACATATGTTGGTCCTTTGAAGATAAGTGACACTGAGAAATTGACAGTCACAGCATCGTAAATACCGGCATTACCGGCGCGATCAGTGACGCGAACATCTAAGTTGTACTCGCCAGACTGAGAAGGCAGAAAATCAATTGACCAGCGACTCCACGGATCTTCCTCTTCCTCGCTGTCATCTTTTGCAGCAACTGGGTCGATTGGTTGTCCATCAGGACCGGTACCGACCACCTCGACCAGCGCGACCTCAGATGCAGGAATATCCTCCTCTGACGGGTCACGCGCAGTACCTTGAAATGGTAACGGCTCATCCTCAAAGGTTGTTTCTCCAACTAAATCAGTAAGTTCAACGACCGGCTTTGTTGTTTCAAAAAGGAACTGTGTCGTGACCGAATCGGTTGGCTGGAAACCCAGATTTGCAGCATCCGAGCCGACACTGGTGATAGTCACCTGATAATGTCCCTGTTCATTGAGTGGTCCGGATTTGAAGCGGATGCTGTCGGTGCCGTTCTGTGTCGTGGTTCCGGTGATAACCTCTCCAGAAGGAGAACTGACGGTAATTGACGAATTGACTAGATCGGGGCCAAGACCGTAGCTGCCATCCGGATTGATATCGGAGAACTTTGCATCAATGATGATGCTGCCGCTCTTGTTGGTCGCGGAAGGGTAAGACGGATCATTTGAATCAGTAAGCAACGGTCGCCCATCAATGAACAACGAGCTAGTATCAATCATCGGCGGACGTGTGTCGTAGAAGAAGGGGTAGCTAACGGCCTCAGTGACGTTGCCGGCACGGTCCTTCGGGGCAATTGTTAACAGATATACACCGTCTTGACTGCCATCGCTAGCGAGTGGCATAATCAAGTTTAACAAAAGTGCCTGTTCCTCATCGGTAGCAAGTGTTCCCTCAACCTTGCGACTCCGCCTGACATCATTAAGGGTAATCCATGATCCATCAAGGTTATCCCAATCCACCTTGGAACTTGGTTCATCGTCGGTGATAAGTGCCCCGACCGAAACCAACGAATTATTGACACCCGGTTCAGCAACAATCAGTTGAATTGAGGTAGGAATCACCTCAGGGGCAACAGTATCATAGGCAAAGGCAAATTGCTGTGGTTCTCCCTGCCGCCCTGCACTATTGATGGGCACTACCACAATGGTATAAGTGCCATCGTCGGACCCATCGGGGGCAAAGTCCCGCAAGAGTCGATAAATTAACAATTTTCCCCGGCGTACTTGCTGTCCTGGGACTGTTGTACCATCGGGGGCAAGCAGTGCAATCGTAGAACGATCCACTCCTCCGTTCTCTGATCGAAGTTCAACCGAAACCTGACGGAACGGTTTGTTTGTGAACGCTTCTTCTGCAGGCGTGGTTTTGGGAACTGTTGAAACGACAACCGGCATACCGGATGAAAAGGTGAAGAATACCTCAAACGGAGTGTTTGATCCGTTGCCAGCACGATCGATTGCCCCCACACGGATTGTATAATTGCCATCCGCTACAAGACCGCTAGTTTGCAATGTTAGCTTTCGATTCCCATCATTGCTCTGTACGCCGTTAACTGGAGTGCCGGTTGAATCTAATAATGTCAACATTGATTCAGCGAAATCAATGCCGCTACCGCCGGTGTCGTTCAAACGCGCTGTAATTGACGTTATATCGTCACTACGAAGACTGCCATCGGTTGGATTGGTGCTGACAAGTGTTGGGGCTTGCGTATCATAAACGAGTTGATGCGAAATCGGGTTAACGTTACCAGCTTTGTCCATCAAATCTAGGGTGACAGTGTATACCCCATCGTCGCTCCCATCGGCTGTAAGCGGCTGCGAAAGCGTCAGAAAAATTTGAGATTCCCTATCGTCGGTCTGAACGGCTGGCACGACATTCCCTCCGGCATCATGCAGTTGAAGACGTTGGTCTTCAATCTCCAAACCCGCCGGGCCCACATCCTCAACTTGAGCGGCGATTTGGATAAGCTGCTGACCGATGTAGGACAGCGGCTGGGTCAAATCAATGGGTGTTACTGAAGTCACTTCAGGTTCCTGTGTATCAAGTGTAAATTGATACCGAGCAGGTATTCCCAGCCTGTCACCATTATTGACAGGGGTAATCGTCACGGTATAGATGCCATCCGATGAACCATCTGTGGCAAGTTGCAGTGGTCTCCACGCAATCTGATTCTCTCCACGCGCGGTCTGAATCCCTTCAACCGCACCATCGGGACCGGTTACGGCAATTGTTGAACCGTCCGACGTCAAATTCAAACCGGTGCCGCTGACATCTTCAAGCGCTGCAATGATTTCGTCTAACCGGTTCACAAATTCGACTGGTGCCATGTGACCATTGATTGTCACAGCAGAAACGGTAGCGTGCCCAAGTTCCAAACTGAATTTGTACTCAATGGCGTGGCTTGAGACGTTGCCTGCGAGGTCCTGCGGTATGATTTTGACAGTGTAAGTCCCTGATTGATACAGTGAGGCAAAACTGGCTGTAATAGTATCTACCCCATCATCACGGGTGTTGATGCCGAGTGGTGTGTTCCCTGGGCCGAGTAGTTGGACACTGGTGTTAACCAGATCTATGCTGCTCACCGGTGTTGTTTCGCCATTTACATCTGAAAGTTTGACAGTCAACCCGTCAAACGTTTGTTCAATAGCTGCAAACTCATCTAGTAGCAGGACTGTTGGTGGAGTGGTATTTGCCGTTACAGAAACGATATTTGGAATAAGCGTGTCGTAGATGAACTGATGTGAAAGTGAATTCAGATTGCCTGCCTTGTCCGTCAGTTCTATGCTGACAGTGTATACCCCATCGTCACTTCCATCAGTCGCAAGGGGTTGAAAAAGCGTCAGGAAAATTTGAGATTCTCCATCATTGGTCTGTACTGCTGACACGATATTCCCCCCGGCATCACGCAGTTGAAAACGTTGGTCTTCAATCTCCAAACCCGCCGGTCCCACATCCTCAACTTGAGCAGCGATTTGGATAAGCTGCTGACCGATGTAGGACAGCGGCTGGGTCAAATCAATGGGTGTTACTGAAGTTACCTCAGGTTCCTGTGTATCAAGTGTAAATTGATACCGAGAAGGTATTCCCAGTCTGTCACCACTATTAACAGGGGTAATCGTCACGGTATAGATGCCATCCGCTGAACCATCTGTGGCGAGTTGTATCGGTTTCCATACAATCTGATTCTCTCCGCGCGAGATTTGAACCCCTTCAACCACACCATCGGGACCGGTTACGGCAATTGTTGAACCGTCCGACGTCAAATTCAAACCGGTGCCGCTGACATCTTCAAGCGTTGCAATGATTTCGTCCAACCGGTTCACAAATTCGACTGGTGCCATGTGACCACTGATTGTCACAGCAGAAACGGTAGAGTGTCCAAGTTCCAAACTGAAATTGTATTCAATGGCGTGGCTTGAGACGTTGCCTGCGAGATCCCGCGGTATGATTTTGACAGTGTAAGTTCCGGACTGACGTAGTGAGGCAAAACTAGCTGTAATAGTATCTACTCCATCATCGCGGGTATTAAGACCGAGTTGTGCGTTCTCTGGGCCGAGTAGTTGGACATTGGTGTTAACCAGATCTATGCTGCTCACCGGTGTTGTTTCGCCATTTGCATCTGAAAGTTTGATAGTCAATCCATCAAACGTTTGTTCAATAGCTGCAAACTCATCTAGTAGCAGGACTGTTGGTGGGGTGGTGTTTGCCGTTACAGAAACGATATTTGGGATAAGCGTGTCATAGACGAATACGCGCTCGGCATTTGCACTGTTCCCCACTTTATCAACGAACGACAGTTGAATGGTGTATTCGCCAGCCGCTGACCCGTCTCGTGATAGCGGTTGGCTCAATTCCCAAGTAATTAATGATTGTGCTTCCTCTACCGTTTGATAACCGGGAATTAGTGACTGGTCTGGTGCTTTTAGGGAAATTGTCGTGCGATCAAAATCAATGCCTTCGCCGCTGTGGTCTTGCAATATTGCGCTGACTTGGGTGAGTTGGGTAACGAATGCAAATTCAGCCGGTGTTGTCGAAAGAACCTCCGGTTTACGCGTACCGTAAAAAAATTGGAACTCAACCGGGCTTGTGAGGCTGTTACCCGCTAAATCTGTGGGAGTCACCTGAACCCGGTAGAACCCATCATCGGATCCGTCTGCACGTAACGGATTGAATGAAAGGAAAACCGTATCTGCCCCGTTATCAGTTTGGTTCGCGCCAACTGACGTCCCTTCCGGACCGACCAGGCTTACGGTTGTCCGCAAAACATCCATACCGCTGCCCTCTCCATCAGAGAATCCTACCGTAACCTGATTGATTGGGGACGTAATCAATTGAGTCTCCAGACCGGACAGTTCTATGAGTGTTCCATCGTTCTGTGTGATGAGAGGAGTATGGATAGCGGGGACCTGCGTGTCGTAGCGTAGCAAAAAGGTATCTTCTTCCACGTACCCAGCTTTATCAATAGCACTGACATGGAGCGAGTATAGACCATCAAAGTTACCTTCACGGGTGAGCGGGGTGTCCAATTCCCATCCAATTGTTGCTTCATCATCGTGATATGGTGTGCCTGGGACTACATCACCTGCAGCATTCAGCAACCGAATCAATGACCGATCGAAGTCAATGCCGGTACCAACATCGCTAACCGTTGCTTCCACCTGCTTCAGAAATTCATTCACATTAGAGACAGTTGTGGTCAGTTCAATGTGCCTTACCGCTTCAATGGTAGGTGCTTCGGCATCGTAAATAAACCGCTGCGGAATACTGTGATTGCCCGCCCGATCTACCAGCGTAACGACAAGGATATACATACCTCCCTCTGGAAGCACACTAGAGCGAAACGAAAATCTACCGGTACCATCATCCGTTTGTGCACCGTCAATTCTAGCGTCGTTAGCATCAAACAGTTCAAAGGTTGATGTAGTAGCGTCAAATCCACTTCCCTGTACGCCTTCAAAATCATCAGTTACCTCAAGTTCAACTTCAATCCGCTCTGTGGCAAGCGGATTTGCAGCGTGCGGACGGGAGGGGTCGGTGATTGCTGGGGGTTGACTGTCAAAAGTCAGAATAAAATCCTCCCTGAACGTTTTGCCGATGAGGTCCGTATATTGGACGTTGACAGTGTATTCACCATCTGCTGAACCGTCTCGAGAAAGGGCCCCGTCAATTGTCCAGACGAGACGGGCATTCTCTTCATCCGTTGTCAGGGGTTTTGCTTCTACAATTATCCCATTTCTACTAACCGTTACCGTTGACTTTGATTCAGAAAAATCAAGCTCTGGGCCGATGTAGTCAAACAGTTGTACATCAATTGTTGTCAGATTATTGATTCGAGTTTCAGTGGGGGTGTTCAGACGAATTTCCGGCAGCCTTGATACAACGAAAAATCGGTGCTGAACCGTTGCACCCGCATTATTGGCACGGTCTACGGGAGTAATTTCAATAATGTATTCATCCTCCTCCGAACCGTCGATCGCCAGTGGCTCGGGCAATGTTAGGGAAACTGTGTCTGTACCGTTATGGCGGTCATCTGCTCTTACTTCACTTCCGTCACGAAGCAATCTCACAACGGTATTTGAAAAATCAATCCCACTTTCCGCGTCCTCCAGAAGGATGGACACTTGTGACAGGGAGGAGATAATTTCGTTTTCAGCAGGAGTTGTCGATACAATGGTAGGCACTTGCGTATCGTAACCAATATCGATGACCTCTGTCTGTGTATTGCCCGCTTTGTCCGTTAATCTCACTTGAATGCGATAGGTGCCATCCTGACTTCCATTGCGGCGTTCAAGCGGCTGGGCAAGTCGAAGCTCTAGCGTGTTATCATCCTCATCAGGTGTTAATCTCCCTCGAACTGGAATCGGCACTCCACCCGCTCGAGTCAAACGAACCATCTCAATGGTTGTTTTGCTGAAGTCAACGCCACCACCGTTTTCATCGTCAAGAGTCGCTGTCACCACGGATAGAGAACTGTTAAGGAAGGCTTTCGCACCCACTGAAGGGGTCAGTTGAACCCCCATCTCAGATGTCAGTGCAACTAACTCGGGAGCTTGGGTATCGTAGTTGAAAAGGACTTGGACCTCAACCTCATTTCCTGCACGGTCTCGAGACTCTATCGTAATAGTATAACCCCCGTCGTCAGAACCATCTGTCGCCAGAGCAAATCCCGGCGTCCAACGAATACCATTTTCTCCGAATTGGCGTTGATTCCCACCTACTGAAACTCCTTCAAGAGTATTCAAGCGAATCATCGAATTACTAAAGTTCACACCAGTGTCAATGTTGTCCACCAAGGTTACATCAACGAAAGTGAATTTTGTGGTGGTACTTGCATTGGAAGTGAACTCACCAGCATCGGTTGCAATGCTTGTTATTGTCGGGGCAACATTATCAAAGGTAAAATTGATACTATCCCGGACGATATTGCCGGCTTTGTCTCCGCCAGAAACATCAATTGTGTAAACGCCGTTCTCTTCACTAGAATCAAGTGGTTGATCAAGCGTCAGCGTGAGACGGCTTGCATTTTCATTATGACTGAGGACTCCATTAACTTGTGCGCCGTTTGCATTCTTTAGGATAATCGTGGTCAAGTTTGAACGAAAATCGATCAGACTCCCGTCACCAATGTCGAATATTGCCTCAATCTGTTCAACGGAGGTGTTCTGAAACAAATTCCGACTCGGCGTTATCTCGGAAATGGTCGGAGGCTCTGTATCAATTTGGATAGTGCCAATTCCATAAGCTCCCACGTTACCACCCTTGTCGCTGCCACGCAGCCGGAGGGCGTAGGTGTCGTCCCTTAGCGGCGTACCCAAACCATCACTCCCCGCCCAAGTAAATGAGTGATTACCTTCCGTAAGGCGGGTCAGAACAAGTGCCGGTTGATCTGACGGATCGATAAATTCCAACTCAAGCTCCGCTAAATCCTCGGAAAGTCCGTAGCGGATCTGTGTTGCCTCCCTGATGGAGTCTCCATTCGGCGACAAATCCCGTTGGGAAACTGTGGCGGATAGTTGCGGCGGCGTATTGTCAATTACCGCTACAAATTCACGTGCAGCGTACCCTGTCTCCGCACTATTGACGCTATCATTGGGGATCCCATCAATTTCGATTTTAATCCGATATCTGCCATCGCCGAGCGGTACTGGAGTTTTCCCTTCTTGTTCTTGCTCACTTGAAAAATCGTTTCCGTCCCATACCTTGCGGATGGCTCTTGGATCGTCCTCCGGATGGATACCGGCACCGAGTTCCCCTTTTACGACCCAATCCTCTTCAGGAAAAAATCGACCATCAGGTGCACCAACCCCACTTGGCCCATGTGTGTCAATGATAATCCGATAGTCACCGAGTCCACCATCGGTAACGAAACTAATGAGGAACAGATCTTGTATATCATCTCCATTTGGACTAAAAACAGTATTCTCATTAACGTCATCGATCGCCTGTGGTGCGGTTTGAAAGCGTATTGCCCAAACGAGCGATTCTCCACCCAAAAAGAAAAGGGACGGGAAGAATTGGAACAGAAGAATAAGGATGAATAAACAGCACCCGTTTTTAGAAAATAGCGTAGAAAGCGCTGTTTTTTTCCGGTACGGACGGTGTTGTTTTGCAGTTTTGATAATTGGCACGCATTTCCCCCTACGATTGCTTAAAGACTATTTTGGATTTCTTTACACTTTAGATAAATGATGATTAACTGGTCAGGTCATTAACAACGGGACTCAAATTAATTCATTGGACTCGATTTGTGTTAGACGCAAAAATATCAGTTTGGTTGAGATATGACTAGGCTGTGAAAAGGTGATTTTTTAGGGTGGACAATTGGATTGTACTGGGCAACATTCAAGGATAGGCAAGTTCGTTTTTCACATCTTTGATAGTGTTAATTTTCGTCTCGCGCCGTTTGATATTGCTTTTCAGTTAGCGATTTGAGACGCAGATTGCGCGTTTCCAGACACTGCGGACACCTCAGTGCGATGTAATACTCTTCGCTGAACATTTCATCGAGCCAATCGTCTCCGATTAGCGGTTTGTCCTTCTTTGCTAGAAACTCATCCATCACCTCATATTCTTGGTCGCAGTCGGGACACATTTTCAAATCATGTCCAATTTGGATAACATCTAGCCAACTCATGTCTACCCTTTCAAAGAGATGTCTGGAACCATATCATATCCACGAAACTTTCATTCAGCATCCGCGCAAAGTTGGGCAGCGTGCTGCACCCGACGCATTACATCAATATTTGCACGAGGACGACCGCCCACACCGATGGTATCAAAGAACCCGTGTAGGCTTTCGCGCATACCCACGAATCCGTGAGCGGGTGTTGAGGCAGGGGTGTGCTCAAGATGCCAATCGCCTGTTTCACCCCGCCATCGCCACTGCCCGGTTTGCAAATCCGCGATAATCTCCCCTGACCGGCAGGCAACAGACAACTCAATGACGGTCTCCTGTGGTATAACTAGGTTGAATTCAAGCTGACCGATTCCTTCATCAGAATAATGCAGCGACGCCCAACCGGCATCCATCAGGGCCCCGTTGCTGTGGCGACCTCCCACAACAGATGCTTGAATCGCCTCCCGTTTGAAGATACAATCCAGAACATCAAGATACCAACAACCCAGCCACAGAAAGAAACTTTGCCCCTGAACTTCGTCATACCACGCGCCCCCTTCATACCCCCAATTACACCACAGACGGATTTTCGCCACCAACGGTTCGCCCATCCTACCGGACTGGATGCACGGTAATATATCGTCCATCACCGGCAGGTATCGGAGTTCCAAATCGGCTTGCGCGACGCATTCACTTGCCGCAAGCGCGTCCAGTACATGTGTGGCTGTCTCCGAGTCTTCTGCGACGGGTGGTTCAAAAAGCAGATGCTTCTTTGACTTCGCTGCTGCTTGAAGGACCGGCGCATGAAGGGAATTGGGGAGCGCAATCAGGACAGCATCAACGGTTGAATCGTTCAACAGATCGTGATAATCCGCAAACGTCTTCGTCCCCGCGCCAAATGTTTGTTCTGCTAGCGCTCTTGTGGTATGACTTCGAGCGGAAACAGCCACAATCCGGACTTGCGGCATCTCACCAAGCAACGGTGCGTAAGATTGGCGAGCCCACTGACCAAAACCGATGAGTCCAACATTTGTCATAGCAGCATTCTACTTTTCGCTTTTCTGCAATTGGTCCTGACAGACTGAACCGCTATTGTATGGGTGAGAAAGAGGTCGGAATGAGGGTATTTGAGAAGACTTCCTCGACAATTGGACCGTTCGCTTCCGTTTGTTCGCGAGCTGCAAGCCATTCAGGATCTGCACGGAAGGCTTCCCATGCCGCCTCCATCGCCGCTTCGCTCTCATATCTACAGATATACACTAGTTCGTTGGCATCTGACCGTGTCCAGAATCCAACGACTTCTATACCATGCCTTTCAAACAGACCAAAGGTGATATTTTCAAATCGGCTGAGGATGTTCGGCATCTTGCCTTCTGGAATTCTATAGGTACGAAGTTCATAAACCATTGCTATTCTCCTTGTATAATGTGTTGATTGTTTGGCGGTGTGGAAATTAAACACCGCTGATTAAAGAGTTTCTCGTGATGCAAAGAGTACATAGGGCAAAAAGCCCAATAAAATCTAGCCTAGTGGGGTTACCATAACCCAGAACGGTTGGCTTCCAACGGCGTAGTCTTGAAGTGGATGCAATTCGCCGGTCACTGCATCCACACGATAGCAGGTCATCGTGTCTGCAGCCTCGCCTGCCCCATATAGATAGGTGCCTGTCGGGTCAATATTGAATGACCGTGGACTTGCCGAGATTGGAAAATGTCCGAACACATTGAGTGATCCGTCGGTGTCAACGTTAAATCCGACAATGCTGTCGTGTCCCCGATTGGATGCATACGCCCACTTTCCATTCGGATGCACCTCCACATGAGCGGTCGCGCCACCTTCTGTGTAGTCTTCTGGTAAAGTCGAAATATTCTGGAAGATTTCGAGCGTCCCCTTTTCGGAATCGTAACGGTGAGCGGTCACGGTGTTGCCCTGTTCGTTGACGATATAGGCTACATCCCCTTCGGGTCGAAAACAGATATGGCGGGGACCCGTTTCGTCATCAGGCGGTGCGAGTTCGGCGGGGTCATTAGGCGTGAGTTGACCCGACTCGCTATCAAAACGAAATTGATAAGTCCTGTTATTCGGGCAGACATGCGGCACAAAGACGAACTGATCCTCGGTCACTGAGATGATTGCGTGCGCCTTCTCGCCGGTATCGACATATTGCACTAGTTCTCCGATTGTGCCATCGTCCCCTAGCCGATGCACGGTAACGCCACCTCCACCGTAGTAGGCAGCGAGCAGGAAGCGACCATTTCTGTCTGTAGTAAGATGGGCCGGAATGTCGACGCCGGTGTCTACCTTGTTGATGAGAGTAAGCTCGCCTGAGTTGGTATCAAGGCGAAAGCTAGCCAACGTGGTTGATCCCACATGACCATCGTACATTATCTCTCCAGACGGGTGCAGACAGAGGGCACCTGAAGGTCCGTGGGCGTTACTGGTCGAGCGCAGCTGTAACGCACCTGAATCGGGATCCATGTCGTAGCATTTAATCTGTTCATCCCCAGTGAGGGAAACGAATACAACACATCGGTTTTTATCGGTTTGCATTATATGATAAGCTCCTATCTCGTAACAGTTCACTAAAATCTATAAAATCCATTCAGGCGAGGAAAATTCAGCGTAAAGATGACTGATACATCACTTTAGACACCGACCATCCTTTCACATGATCCAATTTCGCACCCGAATGGCTCAAATTCTACCATTTTAGACCAACTGATGCCAATCGAATTTTATGCACGCCTAGTGCACTCAGAACGGCGACTTGAGCACCGTACAAGCGTGGATAATTCTATTCAGGGACTGATTGTGAACGAACCTGCCACATCGTAACCTCCGGTGGGTCTAGCGTTAAAGAGTAGAGTTTGGTTCCCGGAAAAATATAAAACCGTAACTTGATGTAGAACTCTCTTTCGGGAAGATTAGGGTAGCTCGATTGGCGTTCCTCGCTTACACCGGGCCATTGGGAAACTCCATTCCACGACAACACGGTGTCAAGGGTATCACCGCGGATAGGATCACAATCGGCGGCGGTGAAACCGGGGATGGGTGCGCCGGTGTCCTCTAACACTTCATATCGGAGTTCGCCTGCTGTGGCGTCCACGTTAACTGTCACCCTTCCTCCCGATTCTTGGCGGAAGCGATGCGTGGTCAGGGATCCCAGCGCATACGCATCCGCTTCCACACTGACATAACCATCGGGCCTGAGTTGCGCAACCCCGATTCCTGTCTGACGTTCTTTTGGGTTAAGCGCGTGGTGCAATTGCGGTGTGCGGTTGTTGTGGGTTAAACCGACCCCGTTGTAGTAGAACCAAAGCTGCCCATTGTGGTGAACGGGTCCAGAGACGTACATAGATCCCCAATCCCATGCGCCGGGTTTGCCACGAGGAATAAACGGCTCGCGGTACCGTTTCCATGAGACCGTATCACGGCTTACCGCCAGTTGTGGCTCAACGACCCCGTCCACCCGCGCTGGGAGTGCTGACGATCCCCCGGCATTTCCCCAGTAAAGATCCGGTTGTTCGATGGCGTATGGTTCGGTCAAATCGGTAAAAAAGACATTGAGCATGATGATATGTAATCCGCCATCTGTGCGGTTTGCTATATCATGTCCTGCAGCGTAAAACTCCGTCCCCGGTGGGTCGCCTAGATCTTGATCAATGACTGTACGCAAGCCCGACCAATTGAGGCAGTCTTGACTGTCGCGCCGTCCAATAACACGGGTTCGACGGCTTGAACCGCGCTGGCTATAGAGTATATAAGGCGCGTCGGGGTCAATGGTGCCGCCAAAGGTTTCTGCGGGAGAGCCGAAAGCGAAGAACTGTTTCTGATGATTGTGGGGACCGGCGGGATAATGGCACCAGTTATATCCATCCGCCGAGTAGAGCGCCTGCCAGACGCCTTCATAGGGCATAGTGGTTATCCGCTTCCACTGATAGGTTTCATCCGTTTCATGGGGGTCGTATAGGATGTTCCCAAGTGATGGACAGTCACTGGGCCAATTGAGGATGTTGTTGTCCTTGGAACCTTCAAACTCGACGAGGCCCAATTGAGGACGTTCCCAATGAACCCCATCACTGGACTCTAGGACACACATTAAGGAGTTTACACCCTGATAGTACATCCGAAAGGTGTGATTTTTCTCATCGTAGATGATTGGTCCTTGAACGGTTGCGTTTTCCCACGACCGATCTGGGTCAACCGTGTGAAGTGGTTCGTCAATAGTGATTTTCTCTGGACGATTAAGTACGCGATGCACCCCAACCATTGATTCGATGAAGAAATCGTCTATGAATAACTGCTTTCCTGGATGCATTTCCATGTGATTGCCCTCTTGGTTAATTCTACGCATCGGATGTAGTGTTTAATCCGTTGACAGGCTGCCTTTAGCTGTGTTATGATGAAGATGTGTTTCGAGAAACTGTCCATTTTCTGCCCGTTAAGTATACAAAATTGAGGAAAAAGAAACAATGAAGAACTCAAGGGAACAGAAACAAACGGCCCGCGTGGATAATCTGTTGCGCCCGGAGGTATTGGATGCCTTTGACCGCACGACCTTCGAGCAGGAAGGATTCTGGGTGTGGGAGGGCATACTGACCGACGCTGGACGAAAGCAGTTTACTGCGAGTCTACAGAAATTGCAGCACATGAACGACTGTATTCTGATGGATACCGACTGGGCTGCCATCAACTTTGAAGGACGTGGATTGCCAACGCCGCCACCGGAGCAAATCACCCCGGAGTTTTTGCAATCCTGCTGTGGTGGATCAGAGCAGATGCCCAGTTTCCTCAGATCAGAGGTTCGCGCATATATGCACGAACACGGACTTCTCGGGCCGGGACCTGCGTTAGTCACACGTGGGTACGAATCGCTGGGGGTTATGCCGGAATATTTCCCGGCTGGATACGATGACTTCATTATGGATGTCACAACAGCCCATCCGCAGATGATGGAACTCTTTAAGCAACTGTTCGGCGATCGCTTCGTGCTCGACCACTGTTTGATGCTCAACCGAGCAGCTGAATCACGAGGGAGACGCTGGCACGCTCACCAATATCGCGAGGGGCAGTACGAGGTCGAAGATCCTATCGGCACCGGTAAGGCATTAACCCCTGAGTTTCTGCAGCAGCAATGTATCCGAACGCTCTGTTATCCAGAAGGGGCAGAGAGTGGAGATGGTGCGGAACTTGGGGTTATCCCGGGATCTCACCTTTACCGCATCCCATTCAAGTGGAACACAGAGCGCCACGACGAAGACGCGGACATGCAAGCCAATTGGCTAAAGGGAAAGACGCACGCCATCACAGGGGTGCCGTTGGAAATCGTACATCTATCACTACCGCCCGGAAGCATGGTCTCGTTTGTTCACCATATGCCGCATCATGTCCAGCGCCGTCCGCCGGGGGCACCGACCCGGTGGGGATTGTTGATGGCATATCGAACACCAGATTCCCAAGCCTCCCCAGCCAAATGGACACACGGCATACCAACGCATTGGGTAGAACGTACTGCGGCGGCGGGAAAACTTTCCGACGCGGAGCGACGTGTGTTTGAAGCGGACAATCCCCTGAACTGACCTATCAAGCCTGTGAATCCACAGTCCGTCCGCCCGTCAACTCTCTGTCATAGCTTGGTCGAAACAGCTCAGTGAGCACAGCTGGCAATTCGCCCCGCTGCGCCTTCATTGCCCATACCGGTGGGATCGAATGAGACGGTTGGGCGTAACCGGTTATATCACTCGGTTTCTTGTAACAGTAAAGCGAGCACCAGCGAGTAGCCCTGTCCCAGGCTTTGGGTGACACGGCATGCGCGGCGTGCGATAGACAGCAGACGACCGTTCCCGGCGGAATTGAAAGATATTCAATTTGAAGGGGCTCAGAAGTAACGGGATGCACCCGTCCTGCCAACCATTCCTTCTGCATATCTTCGTCAGTGTCAGCCCAGCACCCGCCTGGATCCCGAAAGAGATGGCTGCCCCGAATGATTTTCAGCCCCCCGTCGTCCTCAGCTTCAAAACCTTGAGGGTAACAGAGCGTGAGATTGAAATTCGGTTGCGCCTGATACTCCGACAGGCTCGCTACACCGCAGTTATCAGCACCGCCGCCGATTTTATGGCTGTGCCACGCGCCACCGGGATAGCCTGGGGGTCTCGTCAATAGCTGGTTATGGTCGAAATAGATGGCATCGCTGCCGAGGCTCATCCGTTGCAGTTGGAGCATCTGCGGGTGTGTGAGGACATTCATTAAGTACGGAATATGCCCCGCCGGAAAATACTCAGCGAATACACTGTGCTGCCGCAACGTCTTCACGCCAGCCTCATTGTCTGACTGTGGTGCCTTCTGGCTCCCTCCGAGGGCGTTATTAATCTCCTCAACGGTAAGAGATTTTGTCGGTGGTGTGCGGCCGAGGGTGTCCCAGTCGATCTGTGTCCAGTCTGACTTCAGCAATCTATCGTTGAGTTGCTGACCATATTTCAACGCCGCTGTCCAGTCCTCGACAGTTTTGGGTGTCATAACCTCTCTCAGAACAGCGTATCCATCCCTCAAAAAACTGGCGTGGTCAAATTGTACAGCAACCGCTGACATGTCGAATAGAGGTTCGCGATTCTCTTCTAACTGGTCCCAATCGCTCTGAGACCACTGCACAGGGGAATGGTCATTGGCAAGGAAGCTAGGACGGGTGGCACTTGCAAGTTCATTGGTTGATCGCAGTAGGAGTTGAGCTAGCGTCGGATCTGACGCTTCGGGAACGAGGAGTGGGTTTTGTGGCATTGTGGGGGCAGAATCAGGAGACGACACTTTTTCCTTCATGGTTAACCTACCTTCCGAGATGCTGCGAAGGGATTTCTGAGAAAATTCAATAGTTGAGATCTGAACTTTACCGGTTTATAACACCGAACTTTTTCTTGATTTGTCGGACCGATAATGATAGTATCTCGTTGCAGTTTAGCACCTTGCGGGTAGACTGTCAAGCGGAAAAAGCTGCGCGATATAACGGGCACCGGAGTTCGTAAAACTTATCTATCCAGAGTTTGAACAACTTCCCGAATTCTTACAAATTCAGTTGGGTCCAAATCGAGAAAGGAGTCGAACAGAATTCGATGCGGGTAAACATTGTAATGGTCGGCGCTGGAGGGATTGCTAGAACACATGGCAGTTCACTGATGCGCATCCCTAGTGCAAATATAATTGGCGTCGTTGACTCGAATAAGGACCGCGCTGAAATCCTTGCAAGTACGGTTGGGACAGCGGCTTATAAGAACTTAGAAGATTGTGTGAATGGAGCCGATGTGGTATATATCCTCACGCCTCCTTCTACCCATCGGGAATTGGCGCTGACGGCGATTGAGGCTAGAAAGCACGTTGTCTGTGAAAAACCAATCTCTATCTCCTTGGATGATGCGGAGGCTATGGTACAAGCTGCCGAACAAGCCGATGTGAAACTGATGATTGCTTTCAACAATCGGTTTAGAACGGGGTTTAATCGTCTCAAGGAGATGGTTCACGCCGGTACATTGGGCAAACTTGTCAATATGTGGAGTCAACGGATTGGTCGGGGAATTTCTGAAGGGTACAACTGGCGGACAGACCCGCAACTGATGTGCGGCATGAGTATTGAATCCCTTTCGCACGATATTGATCTCATCCGATGGATAGCGGGAGAAATCGTTGATGTCCGCGCAAATATTGTTGTCTCCAATCCAGATCTAGAGGGTTTCGATGACAATGCACATGCGGTTCTGACCCTATCCAATGGAGGCACAGCCGTAATTCATGCTAGTTGGTCATCTCACCTCAGCATGAATGCCCGAGGGGTCATTGGAACTCTAGGTACAGCCGTTGTGGATGGTCCGGGACTCTGGACTGGAAAACATTTCCGTTGGCAGACCTGTGAGATGGAAAACGAGCACATTGAAGTGATTGATGATTCCTATGCCACCTCAGATTGCTACGAGATGGAAAGTCGACATTTTATTGATTGTATAGCCAATGATCTGTCCCCGGCGATTACAGGTGCCGACGGCTTGGCGGCTCTAAAAGTCTCGCACGCCATACTCGAGTCTCACCACAAAAAAGAGGTGATTTCTTTGTAATTGTGCAGAACATGACGTTAACCATTTTGTGGGAAGGTATATGTGGAGGAAAATATGCTCACCAAACCACAGCAACAGCATTTTGAGGTGTTCGGATTTGTCGTGGTTCGACAACTGTTCACTCCCGACGAGATGGCAATCATCATCCGCGACTTTGAGGCGGTGATGCTCGAAGACCGAGATGGTAAACCCTTCGATGGTAAAATACGGCAGCAGGTGAATGACTGGTATCTTGGACGACCTTGCGCGGAGTTGCTGATCGATAGCGAGCGCATCTGCGTGCCAATTGAACAGTTGTTAGGACCCGGTTATACGTTCAAGCAGGGAAACGATGGCAACTTCTATGTAGGAGATACGGGGTGGCATCCGGATCTTGGGTGGGATCCGCACATCCCGGAGGGGGAAAGTGATCCCAATCGAAACGTTGCACAGTGGCGGTATCATTACCGTCCGAGCATCAAGGTTGCGTTCTATCTGGATTCAGTAGGCAAGGATACCGGCTGCCTTCGTGTCATTCCGGGCGGACATCGGAATCCGTACCATGACCGGCTGTGGTCGCTTCACCTGAATGTCCCGTCCGCTGTGTCGGCAGATGATTCCTACAAGTTCGAGAATGTACGCCCGAAACTCATCGAAATGTGGGAACAGGCGACGGGGGATAAGGAAGGGGTGGAACAGTTCCTGTCGGATTCCGATATGAATCATTTTGGACTAGCCCCGTGTGACATTCCGAGTTTCCCCATTGAGTCTGAGCCGGGCGATGTTGTCTTTTTCAGCCATCAGCTCTGGCATGCGTCGTTTGGGGGACGCGTGGGTAGACGGATGTTCACGCTAAACTTCCGAAGCGCACCGACTGATGATGACGGATAGTACATAGAAAGCATGGGCGGGGTTACCCGCCCCTACGATTTTTTAACATAAGTGTTATCAGAAAGGCATGTTATGGAATATCGTGAATTTGGAAGGACAGGGATGCGGTTGAGTGTCATAGGGACGGGAGGTCTCCTCGCACACTATTGGGAGGGAGAATCCGGTCATCCGCCACCCGAAGAGAAGCGGCGGATCTATCTGCGAGCAGCCGACGCAGGGATAAATCTATTTGACATGGGCTACGGGGATGAGATCCATATCCCGGAAGAGTTGAAGGGCAACACGGACGAGCGTCACTTTTCTCTGAAGGTCGGTGCACCCGCAGCAGCAGATTTAGAAGGCATAATTGAGAAGCATCTCGTGAATATACGTAGAGACGCGATCGACATCCTCCGGGTGCACTATTACGCTTATATGAAGGATGTCCAGTTGAGGAAGCGGATCGCTGATCTCAAACAGATGGGCAAGGTGCGATCGCTTTGTACAATACGCCACTTTGAGGAGGACCAAGATGCCTATGTAACGCGCGGTCCCGAAAAGGGGGCAGATGCAGACTTGGTTATTTACAATTATGTCTGTCGCAGTCAGGCAGCGGGTATTCGGGCATCGTCCAAAGCGGGAAAGGGAGTCTTGGTAATGAAGGCGCTCGGTGGACAATACCTAAGTTGGGGACATAAAACTGGAACTGACTGGACCAAAGCGACGGAGGAGACTTTGGTGAAACTTTCACCCCTCGGTGAAAGTATGCGTAGTGAACTGTCGCTTGTCTATTCTTTTACTGCTGGTCCTTGGAGTGAATTGGCTGAATCAAGGGAAGAGATTTCACCAACCGGTAAGGCGTTGTCATGGGTGCTCGAGAACGAAGGTGTGTGCACTGCTTTGGTGGCGGTTGCCAGTGTCGCGGAACTTGAGACTGTTTTGGAGGGTGTATAGAAGATCCCTCTCACAAGATTGCTCAGTGAGGTTTCTATGGATATACAATTGACATCGGTTCAAAAACAAGAATACGAACGCGATGGTTATACTATCGCTAAAAGTGCTTTCAATTCAGATGAGTGCGATCGGTTTATCGAGTATATGATGGACCTACATGCCGGGCGCAAGATCGTCGAAGGCTACCCTCCACGGGAGCCGGATGACTGGGGGCGGACGCATAATCGATCGCTACACGAACCTGTGGGACTAGAGTGGATGCTGGACAGTAGACTGTACCAGCCGTTGCGGACGCTCCTCGGCGATGAGCCCGATGCGGTGCAAAGTATGTATTTCTATGTCGGTTCAGAGCAACGTCGGCATCAGGACGCATACCATCTTCCGGGCTGCATGTCGGCATGGATTGCCCTGCAGGAGGTCGGTGCATGGAACGGGAGCATCCACGTTCAAGTTGGCTCTCACAAAGGACCGATTATCGATAAGAAGGATTTTAGAACGGACGAAAACGGTAATCCGGGGTCTTGGTATGGTTGGCAGCACGAAGACGCATTCGAGGCTCTGTTTGAGCGTAATGGACTTCCAGAGGTCGCTGTCGAAGCGTCAAAGGGGGACGCGGTGTTCTTCCACGGTAGGCTCATCCATCGCGGTGGTCCTATTTTGGAGCCGGGGGCATTCCGTCATAGTTTCGCGTGCCACTATATCCCTCAGTCTTTTAATCCTTGGCCCTATGAAGCACTGCCGCGGTTGCGGATCTCATTCGATAGGGTTTGTCGATTCACACCGACCCATTGATAGACGAAATATTGTCGATTCTATATTGATTGAAACTTCTGAATCGCATCGACCAACTTATCCGCTCCAAAACGGATGACATCCGTGGCAGGCAGTCCAGTTTCTCGCTCTGTGTCCTCAACGGCTTGGAGGGCTTCTTCTTCGGTGAGATCAAAACAGTTGAGACCGATCCCAATAACTTTGGCGGGTTTAATGGGGTTGGCGAGCATTTCATACTGACGAATCAATTCGGGTACTGGAGGGAGTGGCACAGTGTATCGGGCGACAATCTTCCGTGAGGGCTGATGGCAGAAGATTATCGCATCGGGCATCGATCCGTGTAGGAGACTCAATGTGACACCTGAATAGCCGGGGTGTACCAGCGATCCCTGCCCCTCAACAATCAGGAGGTCGCGCGCCTTCGTTGCCCCTTCCAAGACAATCTCCTCCGACGCGCCCGCTGTGAAGTCGGACACCACCGCGTCAATGGCGATCCCCCAGCCGGAGATCATGATGCCGTTCTGGCCGGTCGCACAAAATTCGGCGTCCACGCCCCGATTTCTCGCCGTCTCTGCAAGTTCAATCGCTGTCACCATTTTGCCGATCCGACAATCGGATCCGACAGTCAGGATAACCGTTTGATCCACTTCGTCGGCTTTGCAGGTCGCAATAGGCAGGTCTGCCGGCGGTTTCCGCACATCCCACAGCGTGACGTTGTTACGTTTGGCGAGATCGGCAAGTTGGGGGTCATCACTCAAGAACCAGTGAAGCCCACTCATGACATGCAGCCCATGTCCGATAGCCTCTTTCAGAATCGCTATCCACGGTTCAGGCAATTCACCCCCCGGTGGCGCGATTCCAATTGCGAGCATTGTTGGGTTCAGTTCCATCGCTTCTGTGAGGCTGCTCAGGACCGGAATTCCCTCCCCGATCTCAATGACCTCGCTGACATCTTTCCCGGCTTGTTCACTGTCGATAACAGCAACAACGTTATCGGTATGGTAGCGTACCAACACCGTCGCTGCTTTTGATTCCAAAATGCCAAATGAACCTTCGGCGAGAATGACCATTTTATGTTCTTTGGGATTGAGTTGTTGCATACACCTTGTCCTTATTTTTTTGAAAGTCTGTCATTGATATAACTTGTCTTTGATAGAAAGCTGGGTTTTTAATTGCAAGAGTTGTGCTTCTGGAAGATTTGTAATTTCAGCACCGAGGGACTTACGTCAGACGACTCGCCTATCCGCCCATCTGCTGATTGGTGGGTTCGTCGCGGCGATTCCCCTGCGCCTCATTCTGTATCTGTCGGGCGATGATTCTTACCGGCGTTGATTTGGGGGGTACAACATCCGTATTGACGCGGTAGGTTCGGTCATCTTTGCCGCCGGGCAGTGGATGGTTGAAGATTGAGTCAGGATCGCGATAGACAGCAATAATATTATGGAACAGTTGGGAGGTAAACTGGTTACGGAGCAGGCGTCCACCTGTGAAAATCCAGTGGGTTTGTTGCATCGGCTGCTTCGTCATCGCATTCCAAATCAGTTCTTCGGCGCGATGGCGAATAACTTCCTCGCCACGTTCCCATTCAACCCATAGCTCGACTGGATCGCCTTTCGGAAGATGGGGGTCACCTTCCACAGTGAGGTTCATACCCGGATTCAGGTTCAAGCGGAGCAGCGCAAGTTGGATGTGTATCGGCTCTGCATCGAGCATAATGAGGCTCTCATGTGTTTTACCCAGTTCGCCGACCGCAAAAAATTCAAGGATGGTCTCAGGACTGATAAGGTTGATCTCACCGTTCATGACCACTTCATGTTTATTGACATCAACAGTGACAGTTCCGATTTGGTAGATGCTATCACCGATTTTCCGGATACTAGAGGTCGGGTCAATCGCCTCCGCGGACTCCGGGCGGATGGTTAATTGCTGCGAGGTGCTATTATTGCCGCGATTCAGATCTGCAATATCCTTATTCGGGTCAACAACGACATAAAGCGTAAGATCTCCATCTTCACTTGGGATCCAATTAATTTCTGTGGTCGTTTCATCGAGATTCTTGTTAAAGAGCACCTCTTGAGAATCGATCTTGTTTCCACCCTGCACTGGATTGCCGTCATAAAAATCTACCGGAACCGTTGTCTCAATCGGTGCGCCGGTATTTGCCAGTGTAACACTAATTCGCACAGGATCACCAACACGCGGCGAAGGCGGGGAATAGCGCAAGCTCCGGTTCACGGCACCGAGGTCTGGCTGCATCGGCTTCGGCAAGGAGCGTGTCAGAAACATTAGCGCGAAGCAGGTTGTGGGGAAATAGTCCTCGTGATCGATCCAGCGTCCATCGGGTTGCTGTTCGGCAACGAACATACTGGCGATGTCCTGATACCAATCATGTCCGACAAGTGTACCCTGCTTCGGAGGGATGTCACAGAAGCGCTGCAGGGTCACGAAGTAGTAGTGATGCCAAGAGTTTGCGCCGGGATTTCGGGTGAGTGACCAATGTTTTTTGACCCATTCCAACCCCTTCTGCACCTGTGGATCCTCAACAGGAACGCCAAACGCGCGAAGCGTCCAAAGCCCTGTCGCCGTCATGCTGCCGTAGACGCCTTCCGCCCAAGGCGAGCCGTGCTCTACCCGATTATAGAGCCAACCGCCCGTCTCTGTCTGATTGCTGCGAATCCATTCCTCGGCGCGTTCCCATGTCTCTGAAGGCACGTCAAGTCCCCACTGTTTCGCAGCGTAAAGCGCGTAGATAACCCAGTTAAAGTGCGCCCCATCGGCTGTAGCCCCGTAGCCCCAACCACCAAAATCTCTTGGATCTGAAAACTCCTCGCCCCCAAATGGCAACTGAAGCTTAACGAGTTGATTCACTGAAAACTGGGCACGCTTGCGATATTCTGGCAGGTCGGCAGCAACGAGTGTGGGCAAAACGATAGAGTGAACGTAGGCATCAAAGGAATTCCAATCCTGCTGCATAAGAAAATCGAGCCCCTGTTGTATGGCAGGATCTGAAGCAGGAACGCCCGCCGACATCAAAGCGAGCATCGCGAGTGCAGTTTCTTGCTTGCTATCTTCCCCCAGGTCCCACGCTGGACCGGGTATAAGATCTTCAGGCAACCCTTTTAGGGTCGCGCCGCAGATGACACAGATTGAGATAAGCTGATTCTCGGAGCCGCACTGTAAGCAGGTGCGGTTATGTTTACCCTGTTGGGCTCTGACCCATTCCACCCCCCTTTGTATTGCGTTTTGGATCTGGTCAGGGGTCGCCTTGGGAAACATACGTCGTGTGGCAGTAATCGAGGTGTGAGCGATGTTATTGCTGTGGTTGGCTTCTTGAATCTCTTTGTCATCCCCAACTGGATTAACGACAGCATACACCTCCGTTGTGCCGGGCGGAGGCCGCCATTGCGCCTTGACGCTGTTTGACTCTCCTACCCCCAACCCCAAAATCACATCTCTACACATAATCTGTAGGGGCGTTGTATCCGGGGCACCTTCGTAAAGATTGACTATCAGATCTTCATTCATCGTCGGAGCAACCTGCCCCACGTTTTTAACGATGACAGAAATCGTGATCTCTTCTCCCTCAAGCGGAGACGGGTTGGAAAACACAAAACTTGTGCTGTCCACCTCAAAGTCTGGCAGCGGTGTCTGTTGTGCCTGCACATGAAATGCAATGAGGCACAGCATCAGGGCAAAAAGCAAGCAAAATCTGTTCATACGAACACCCCTTTTTTATCCCGATGAATTGGGATCGGTTAAAAAAACAGGTTGAGAGAGAATCAACGATTGCGGATTAAACGTGAGACAGCAAGCAAATGGGTAGTGCTAGGCATACCCATTTTCCCCCACATATCTTATTGTCCCGCCCAATTTCCAACGGAGACAAAAGAGGGTTGTGGTATCGGATTTTCAAACAGCTGCTGTCCATCCGCAGAGAACTTACTGACACCACCTTGAAAAGTAGATCCAAACTGATCTGCGACCCAAACACTGTTGTCTTGGGAACTAACACAGATAGAAAGAACCGCCATCCCAGCGGGCACCTGCATCAGTTGTTGACCATCTGCAGACAACTTGACAAGGGTATTGCCGTCAGCCACAACCCAAAGCGTACCATTTTTCTGGTTGACACTTGGAGAACTGGGTAGCTTGAGGTCGGCAACTCTGAGCAACTCTTGACCGTTTGGACTCAATTTCACGATAACGTTGGCGTGTGGATCTGTCACCCACGCATTGCCAGATTGGGAATTAACAGCGACATATTTAGGTTCTTTCAGTTTTACCGGAGAGGTCGCAGCTGCTGCGCCGCTAGCACCATACCGAGCAATTGCTCCGCGAGAGTCTGTGACCCAGCAACTACCATCAGTGCTATTGACTGCAACTGTTGGTTCGTGCACACCAGTAACCGTCGCAAGAACCTGACGACCATCGGCTGAAAACTTTTGAACCGAATTAATTCCACCAATCCAAACGGTTCCATCAGTTGTGTTGACCGAGACGGAATGTGGGCGCTCAACTGGCGGAAGTGTGATGAATGCTTGGTTTGGATCTTGCTCGGCAGGGTCATACCTGAAAACCGCATTTGCAGCAGAGACAGCAATCCAAACAACACCGGTTTGAGGATTAACCACAGCGGCTTGTGCCTGAGTGAGGCCGGGTATGATTGTTGGATCCGCCAGACCATCCGCATTAAGTTTATAGACCGTATCCCCGCCGCTGACGACCCAGCATTCACCGTTGTAATTCGCGTGAAGAGGGTTAAGTGAAACTACAATGAAAACAAGTACCACTGATAACATCTGTAGTGTCCGAGAAACACATTTTTTCATCTGACTTAATCTCCTATTTTTTTGGGCGTAATCGTTGTGAGAACAAGTTGCGACGAAGCAACAAGATGTCAATAGATTAACACATCTACTCGTAATGTTCAAGCATTTTTGGATGACTGTATAGCTTAGTCTTGATCATGGAATCCGAATCGGTTATAATTGTTATAGCTATCTAAACTGTGACGAGGATACAGCACCTTCAAGACTTCATGGAATCCGTAATAGAGACATGATTGCCCTAATCCTTAAAGAGCTGCGTTGTTACGCACACCAACCAACGTACCGTCGCACACAGTTTATCATTCTATGTACTCTTGCTTTCGCCTTGCTCGCCATAGCGTTTGAGCAATTCGCGTTAAGCCGTGGGCGACCACAAATTCTGGTTGGCGAAAGTATTTACGCTCTCCTAATACCACTCTTTTTTTGCCTTTTACTTGGATTGGTTGTCCCGCTGCAAGTCGTTGAATCGTTTCAGATTGAACGACGCGGGTCTAATTGGAATTTACTTAATCTCACCCCCATCGGTCATCGAAAGTTTCTGCTTGGCAAACTGATAGGGTCGGTTTTGGCACTATTGTGGTGTATTGGGTTGACAATCCCACTCTTCGGGATTTCGGTTTACACGGGCGGATTGGAGATTCATCAACTCCTTCAGTGCGGACTGATATTTATCGTCGGACTTATCGCCTTTTTTTTCATAGGAGCATGTTTCACCTTGCTAGGACACCCGGATCATGCGATGGGACGGAGTTATGCCGTTGTGTTGTTATTGAGTTTTACTCCACTTATCGCTCCTGTATTGACACCAGTAGGTATCCCAACTATCCTACTAGAATTGCTGCGGGTGTTGAGTCCCTTGTGTACGATAGTTGCGATCGTAAAGTCTGAGACCTATATTGCCCTCGGCATTGCGCCGGTTTGGGTGTGGATGGTACTCTATCATGTAATTCTATCTGCAACACTTTTTGGGATTTTGAGTTGGCAACTTGAAAAACGTGCCCTGCCATCATAAAACAGTTCAATTTTATCTTGACGTTTGTCTGCGCTGTGGCAAACGTAAGTCTGTTTTTCCCAACTGAATTCGACTTCTCTTAATTCTCTATATTTCACGTATGACAGAAAGGAACTAAACAAAAAATATGAGCTTTCACTTCAAAGATGGCTACCTCTATTGCGAAAACTTAAAGATTAAAGCCATTCAAGACCGGATTCCAGAGAGTCCGTTTTACCTCTACAGTCTCACACTAATAAGGGAAAATTATAAGGCTTACGCAACTGCGCTTGAAGGTATTGAGTCAATCATCGGTTACGCGATTAAAGCCAATAACAACCTGACGATTCTCAAACATTTGCGTGAGTTAGGAAGTGGTGCGGTGCTAGTGAGTGGGAACGAACTGCGAATTGCGCTGGCGGCGGGGTTCGATCCAAAGCGCACCGTGCTGAACGGAAACGGCAAAACAATCGCAGAACTTATCCTTGCAGCGGAGCACGGCGTGATGATCAATATCGACAGCGAGTTTGATCTGGAGCACGTGCGAGAAGCTGCCAAGGAGGTAGGCAAAGTCGCCGATGTTCTCATCCGCATTAACCCCGATGTTGATCCGCAAGTCCACGCCTACGTCTCAACAGGAATCAAGAACTCTAAATTTGGCATCCGAAATGAACGGCTGCACTGGTTCCTTGATCAGATAAAAGCCGAACCGCTCCTCAACCTTGTCGGTGTTCACTGCCATCTCGGATCAACGATCAAGAAGGTACGAATCTTCCGCGATGCCACTATCTTGATGATGGAATTCATTGAAAAAATTCGAGATGCGGGATTCGATTTGAGATACCTGAATATCGGTGGCGGGTTGGGGATTGACTATGAGAAAACGGGAGAATCGATACCAACACCTTCCCATCTAATTGATTCGATTAGAGATGTGTTGACCGATGATATCGGACTGATTATCGAGCCGGGCAGATCAATCATTGGCAATTCAGCGGTGCTTGTCAATCGAGTCACCGGCGTAAAAACAAACGGTAACAAGCATTTTATCGTAATCGATGGGAGCATGGCAGAACTGATTCGCCCAAGTCTATACGATGCCTACCAGCATATCGACTTTATTGAACCCGTTGATGGTGAAGTCGTAACCTATGATATTGTGGGACCCGTCTGTGAATCGGCAGACTTTCTCGGCCAAGATCGAGCACTTCCAACCCCTCACGAAGGTGCGGGACTTGTTGTCCACGATGCGGGGGCGTACTGCTACGCGATGAGTTCAAACTATAACCTCAAGATGCGTCCACCGGAATACCTCGTTGATAATGATCGCTTAATCCAAATCCGTCGCTCAGAGACGTTTGAAGAACACATGCGACTCTTTGAAATATCGTCCGAATGAGATTTCTGTTATGACCCCGGAACTCAAGAAGTGTTGTCTTGACAAAATATAAACGTTGAGTGTGTCAATTTGACATAGAGAAAATAGGCATACCTTCGTGTTTTGTGGTCTTTATACCGTCCAAAAACTTGCTTAGTGACGCCTGATGCACATTTGTAGTGAAATCGGAGCGAGAAAAATTGTTTTGGCATATCATTTGCTGACTCAGTTACGACTTGCATTTCACGCAATATACATCAGGAGGAATTATCATGCGAATTGACAAATTTACGCAAAAGGGTCAAGAGGCACTTCTAGAGGCGCAGAATTTAGCACAGAAGTACAACCATCCGGCGGTCAAATCGGAGCATTTACTCAAAGTATTAGTTGAGCAAGAGGGCGGAGTCGTGCCATCTGTTCTCAAGCGGATTGGCGTGGATACCGATGCGCTTGGACAGCGTATTGATGAGACATTGGATCGTATGCCACGTGCCACGGGTGCATCGGTTCAAGTTGGAATGGATCGGGACATAGTTAGTATTCTCGACGCGGCAGAAGCAATCGTCGATAAGATGAAGGACGACTACACGTCCACCGAACATATTCTGCTAGCGATGGTGCAGGCTAAGGCATCTACAGTCCGTGAACTGTTAGCCATCTTCGGCGTGAACGAACAGAGCATCATGGATGCCCTGATGGGCATTCGCGGCTCCCAACGGGTCAGCAGCCCGACGCCCGAAGACCAGTATGAAGCATTGGTCAAATACGGTCGTGACCTGACGCGGGAAGCCCGTAAAGGAAAACTCGATCCCGTGATTGGTCGAGACGAAGAAATTCGGCGCACGATCCAGATTCTGAATCGGCGCACGAAAAACAACCCGGTACTCATCGGTGAGCCGGGCGTGGGCAAAACTGCTGTCGTTGAGGGGCTTGCACAACGAATCGTGCGAGGCGATGTACCACTTGGGCTTAAAGACAAACGGCTCGTTGTGCTTGATCTTGGTGCGTTGGTCGCCGGCGCAAAATATCGCGGTGAGTTTGAGGAACGTCTGAAGGCAGTGCTGCAAGAAATTCAGAGTGCTGAAGGACAGATTCTTCTCTTTATCGATGAGATGCACACCCTCGTCGGCGCAGGGGCAGCCGAAGGTGCGATGGATGCATCCAACATGCTCAAGCCGATGCTAGCGCGCGGTGAACTCCATGCCATCGGTGCAACTACGCTCGACGAATATCGCAAGCATATCGAAAAAGATGCCGCACTCGAACGCCGTTTCCAGCCGGTCTATGTAGACGAACCTTCCGTTGAGGATACCATCAGCATCCTGCGCGGTCTCAAAGAACGGTACGAGGTACATCACGGTGTCCGTATCACCGATAGCGCAGCGATCTCCGCTGCAACCTTGAGCCACCGCTATATCAGCGATCGTTTTCTGCCGGACAAGGCAATTGACCTTGTGGACGAAGCCGCGAGCCGACTCCGCACCGAGATTGATAGCAAACCGGCGGAATTGGACACGGTTGATCGAGAGATTATGCAGCTGCAGATTGAGCGGGAAGCCTTAAAAAAAGAGAAGGACGCAGGGAGTAAAGAACGGCTAGAAAAAATTGAGGAACAACTTGCTAACCTCGAAGAGAAAAGCACGCAGCTGTCCGTCCGTTGGCAGGCTGAGACGAGTGCTATTGAGAAGGTACGCGGTATCCGTGAGCAGATCGACCAAGTCAACCAACAAATTGAGGAAGCGGAACGTCAGACCGATCTGCAGCGAGCCGCCGAGCTCCGATACGGTCATCTCCGTCAGCTAGAGAATGATCTTGCTGACGCCGAAGCTGCACTTGCTCACCTTCAGGGCGATGGCGCACTGCTAAAGGAAGAGGTAGATTCTGAAGACATCGCCGCTATTATTAGTAAGTGGACAGGAATTCCGGCAAGCAAACTGCTGGAAGGTGAGATCGAGAAACTGGTTCAGATGGAGAAACGACTTCACAACCGAATCGTTGGGCAAGATGCTCCCGTCGAAGCGGTGTCAAGGGCGGTCAGGCGAAGCCGTTCAGGTCTGCAAGATCCGAATCGTCCGATCGGTTCGTTCATCTTCTTGGGACCGACGGGCGTTGGGAAAACCGAACTTGCCCGTGCGTTGGCGGAATTTCTGTTTGATGATGAGCAGAATATGGTGCGGATCGACATGAGCGAGTATCAGGAACAGCACACCGTGGCACGCTTAATCGGCGCACCGCCGGGATATGTGGGATACGACGAGGGTGGTCAGTTGACCGAAGCTATCCGACGCCGTCCCTACAGTGTTGTGCTGTTCGATGAAATCGAGAAGGCGCACCCGGAGGTGTTCAACGTCTTCCTACAGGTGCTGGACGATGGGCGACTCACCGACGGTCAGGGGCGTACTGTTGATTTTCGCAACACGGTCATCATCATGACCAGTAACATCGGCAGTGATTCCATTTTGAACATCACGGATAACCAAGTGATGCGTGAGCGGGTAACTTTCGCGCTTCGTGAGCATTTCCGTCCGGAGTTCCTGAACAGGATTGACGAAGTGGTATTTTTCCATCGTCTAGAAACCGAACACATTCGTCAAATTGCTGAGATTCAACTTGGTAACGTCCGTCAGTTGCTAGTCAAACGAAACATCTCAATCGAGATGACGGATGCGGCGGTGGATCTTCTTATCCAAGAAGGCTACGACCCCGCTTACGGCGCACGTCCGCTCAAGCGGATAATTCAGCAGCGCATCATTGATCCGTTAGCGATGCAGGTTATCCAGAACGAGGTGCGTGATGGCGACCATCTGTTCGTTGATGCGAAGGATGATGAACTGAAATTCACGGTGACTGAATTGGCTGTAGAGGATAAGATTGCTGCGGATAAAAAAAGCGAGTAAATACACGGAATTGATGTGAACGCTGCCATTTCAAACATGGAGATTGCTGCAAATATGTTCTTGAAAAATTTGCTACCTAATGCCAGTTTTGAACTCGACTTCGGTGACACCGTACCGACGAACTGGGGAGACACCCAAAATGAGTTGGCGTTGCAGTTGCACCTCGATTTGAATCCCGATGAAATTGGGATAACTCAGGTCCCGCAAGTATCGCCGCGTAGTGAAGCAATGGACGAGACGGTTGACGGCAAACGTGCAGCGCGGGTTGAGACAGAGCCCGCTCTAAACTCCGATGAAACGGGGGAAAGTGGCAGCACCGTGGGACATCTGCTCTCGCCGATGGTGGGTGTCACGCCTTGCACACCACACACGATCTCGGTGTATGCGCGGAGCGATGACGCATCGGCAAAATTAGAAATTGGGTTGTGGACGCATCCGGTGGACTTTACACAGTCCCCCGATTCGCTCAGTTATGCCATGTTGCTCTCAACGGAGTGGCAGCGTTTCACATTTACGTGCTGCACGGACGAACTGGAAGAACGCGCTGTTGTTGACTTTAAGGTCACAACGGACAAAGCGGGAGCAGTCGTTTGGTTTGATGCCGCGCAGTTGGAGCAGGGATCTCAGGCGACTGAGTTCAAGACACACAGAAACATCGAGGCGGCGATTGCTGGTTGTCCCGGAGCCCGTCCTAATCAGGGACGGCGAGATAGCTCACTGATTCACCTCAATGACGGGCCACTCAAACTGTCTCTGACGACATACAATCATATAGTCAAAGCAGCCAACGAACCGATCACCTTGGAGGTCAGAGAACTTGTTGGAGGGGGTGTAATTTTTACCCATACGCTTACAACCCCTATCCCACCCGGTCGAAGTGAACGTAGGCTCTCGTTGGATTTCCCATTCATCGGTGAGTTCCGATCCCGACTGATCGCAGGAGACGGTGAGCAGATTAGCCCGGAGGACTATATCTTCGTTAACTACCCTGTCTTCGAGGAAACGTATCAGGGAGTGATGTATACAAAGCATAGCGCCGTACATGAGATACCGGCGGAGCGGAGTGTGCTGCCGTGGGCCAACGATCGGAACTGGTATGCTGACACACAAGCGACACTGATTGTTACCGACGACGATGAAATCCACGCGCAGATGAGCGATAGTCACACGGTGATGCGTACCGGTGATGGCGGGCGAACTTGGGACAATCTACAGGTAACCAAGACAGTCAATACTGTGTTACGCGATGGGACTTTCCTAGCAGTGGAATCCACAGATAAGATGTTGCAAGTATCAGGGTCAAGCGATCAGGGTAGGACATGGCAACCGCTCGGACAAATTGAGTCCTCCGAACACCCACAGGTCGGCGGGATTGAACAGTTGCGCGATGGATCGCTGATTATACCGATCGGCATTATCAACTCCGAGACGGCAGCGGGTCCCCTTACCGTACACGCATTTCGCTCAACCGATGGGGGCAGGACCTGGTCGACTGGTTCACCAATCTGTCCGGGCGGTGAGCCACAAATTCTTGAATTACAATCGGGAAAGCTGCTCGCTTTCTGCCGTAACAATCCGCGGGTTCCACCTAACGATCTACAACGTCCGTTCCGCAATGAAGGTCCGTGGCGATTATGGCAGCGTTTTCAAGGTGCTCGTGGGCTTTCCTCCTATACGAAACGAATCACACTAGCAGAGTCGGATGATGGTGGGCAGACGTGGCATAATCAGCGTCCTGCGACGTTTCTGCTTGAAGAGATGCACGGTGGGGGCGTACAATTGCCTGATGGACGGGTCGTCTTTCTTTATACGCACCGTGGACCGACGTATCGTGGGGGCGAACGAGCGAAGGTGAGCTGCGATGAAGGACGAACTTGGCGCGATGAGTTGTACTTCATGACCGCAACACCTTCGTATCCGGGGTACTCTGGTAGCTGCGTTTTACCACCCCATCTGGCAGACGGCAAACCGGGGATGATCCTGACACTTGTCGGTGAGCGATCAGAGCGCAACTGGGGCAGCGAAGGTCCCGCGACACCGGAGGGGTTTCAATATATGCCGCGTGTCCAAGCAATTCGTTGGCGACCCGTAGAATAAACAAGAGGTAGTGAGTATGTGAGTAAGCGTGTGAGCGTGTATTCTCACTCGCCTCCACGCTTTCGCTCCCTTCCCTCCTCGTTCACCGGATTGGGTTGATGGCACCCCAATTCATTTTTCTGAAAAAAATTGCGAACTTAACTCAAACTTATCTGCCCAAAGGAGCAGAGACACGAATTAGCAGCCGAAACCTACATATCATATATTGATAATAAATCCGTGGTTCGGCACTAACCCAACATTTATTTGATAAGAAAGAAGGAGATTTTACCATGAAACGCAGATGGTTCGTACTCACAGCGATACTCGCAATGGCAGCAGTTACCGTTTTCCTGACCAATCAAGTTACCCAAGCCCAACGTCCAGATCGCGGCGGGATGCGCGGTGGTGGTGGAGGCGAAAGACGTGGTGGAGGCGGAATGCGTGGATTCATGAATCCCACCTCAATTATTGACAGCTCGTGGACAGACCTCACATTTTCAGTCAAGGTTGATGATGAAACACTCATCAAAGCCCGTCCAGTTTATCAGAAACATCGTGACAATCTTCAGAAAACCCTCAAAGAAGCTCGTGAATCCGGGGATCGAGAAGGACTGCGTGAAGCCTTCGGGAAGATTGGCAGTGGATTTAAGGCAGATTTGAAATCGGTCTTGACCGAAGATCAGATAGCCCAACTCGAAGAACTCGCACAGAAGCGGAGTCAGCAGATGATGGGTCGAGGTGGTGGTAGAGGAGGTGGCGGCGGCAGAGGCCGCTAAGTCATAACATCAAAACAGGGGGCGATGGATTCGTCCATTCTCCCCTTATTCTTTGTCTCGCTAACGAAGGGGGATAGCCGATGCAGAAGAAATGGATTATTATCATAGTGATTGCTGTCGTGATCCTCGTATCCGGCGGCTTATTGCTGCGAGGACAATTTGCCAAGGCAACCAAGGAGGACGCCAGCAATGCGCCTGAAATCAAGACCGCCACGGTTGAGCGGGGCAATATTGAGGTAACTATTGACGCCACCGGGACCATTGAGCCGCTTAACATTGTCGAGGTAAGCTCCAAAGCCAGCGGCAAAATTTTAGAAATCACCGTTGAGGAAGGGGATTATGTCGAACAAGACGATGTAATTGCGCGAATCGAAACCACTTATGTTGAAGCGGATCTGGAGCAGGCAAAAGCGGACTTTAGAGCCTCTCAAGCACGTTTTGATCAATCAGAGATTAATATCGTATTGCAGAAGGAACAAACAGCAATCCAGATTCAACAAGCGCGAGAAAAGTTAGCTGAGGCAGAAAAACAGTTGGAGCAGCTCAAAGAACAGATACGGATAGAAGAGATAACGAATCTACGCCAGTTAAATGATGCGAAAAATAGCCACGGGATGGCGGAGTTGCGACACCAACTCCTGACATCTGACACGGTACGAGAAGAAGATAAAAAGCGTGCACAAGCAAGTGTGAACCAAGCGAAAGCCAACCGCGATCTTGCCAAAAAAGAGTATGACCGAAAACAGCAACTTTTCGACAAACAGTTCATCTCAAAATCGGATCTCGACGCTGCTGCAACGCAGCATGAATCGGCGAAAGCCCAATATGACTCGGCTTTACAGCAATTAGAACTAGTTAAACAACCGGCAAGCCCCGAGGAATTAGAGCTCTCGCAGGCGGAAATTAAGAGGGCAGCGTACGCCATTGATGCAGCGAACGAACAGATCGAAAAAGAGAAGTATCGCAAACTGGAGATAAAGATTCAAGAACATCGTGTCACACAAGCTAAAGATGCCTTGAACTTGGCACTTGCTAATGAGAAGCAGATTGAGCTAAAAGAAAAAGACCTTGAAAGTTCCACAGCACAACTCATGCGTAGTCAGAGTGCCTTGAAACTCGCACAAGAAAGCTATGAAGATACGGTCATCCGTGCTCCCATCTCCGGGACGATTCTCGAAAAAAGAGTGGAGGAAGGGCAGGTAATTGTCTCCAGCTTTAGCGGCGGGGGAGGTAGGGGTGGCTCTGTTTCGTCGGAAGGTCAGGTGTTGGTAACGATGGCAGACCTCGAAAAGGTATATGTGGCAACAGAGGTCGATGAGACCGATATCGGCAAGGTAAAGGTCGGGCAATCCGTGACCATCACCGTCGAAGCCTATCCAGATCAGCCCCTGCCAGGAGAGGTGCTTCGTATTGCACCGCAAGGGCAGGTTGTTCAAAATGTAACGACGTTCAAAGTTATCACTGAAATCACGAATCCACGTCCAAGGGGACGAGGGCGCTGGGGGCGAGGTGGTGGATTCACGGATCACGGTGGCGACGGCGGTTTTCGTCAAGGTGGAGGCGGTGGAGAATTCACGCCGGAGCAGCGCGAACGCTTTCGACAGATGCGTCGGCAACGACAAGAAGAAGCGGCAGCATCAGAAAACGCCGAAACATCTAACGAAAACGCAGCGGCTGCTGAACCCACAGAAGCACCCGATCCGTGGATGGCGATGGCAGACAACTTCTTCGGTGACGCGGGGACGGAAGAAACGACACCTGAAGAAACCCCGTCTGAAGATACGGATACGCCGTTCTTGAAGCCGGGAATGAATGCGACTGTTGAGATCGCCGCCACGAACAAGCGAAATATATTGGTTCTCCCGAATGAGGCGATTCTATCTTTCGGGAACCGAAAAATGGTCCGTGTCGTTGGCGAAGATGGTCAGCCGGGGCGCCCACAACCTATTGAGGCCGGGGTAAGTAGTTTCGACAGGACAGAGATCATCTCTGGCTTAAACGAAGGGCAAGCCGTCGCCGTGGGCGGTTTCGAGCGCAGAGGTGGCGGGGACATGGAGCGATTCAGACGTATGATGGGTAATCCAGCTTCGACAATGAGACGAATGCAGCGGAGCGCCGGCGGCGGTGGCGGAAGAGGAGGCCGGTAATGATAAGGAAGGAATCGTATAGATGGGAACGCTCGAAAGTTTAGCGAATGCACTACGCAGTTTATTAGCAAACAAGCTTCGATCGGCGTTGACGATGCTTGGTGTTATTATCGGCGTGGGAGCGATTATGACCACGACCTCAATCGGTGAAGGGGCAAAAGCAGACATCACAGAGCGTATCCAGACGCTCGGGGCGAACATCCTCGCGGTGCGTCCGGGCCAAAGTCGTTTTCGTGGACGCAGTTCGGGGCAGGACCGTCAAAGCCTAAAGTACGAAGATGCCATGGTGTTGAGGGAACGTGCACAAAACATTCTCTTAGTTACACCGGAAGTATCCTCACGCACTCAAGTCAAGCATGGAAACAAAAACCACAATACGACGGTTGTCGGCACAACGCCGGAGTATCAGATTACGGCGAACTTCCCGGTTGAGAAAGGCGCGTTTTTTACCGAGAACGATGTGCGTACTCGGCGGCGGGTGTGCACGTTAGGAAAGACAGTTGTTGATGAATTGTTTGGTGACGGAAGAGATCCAATTGGTGAGACAGTCAAGATTCGCGGACTTAACTTTCGGGTGCTCGGCATCATGAAGGAGAAGGGGGCGAGCGGTTGGCGAAATCCGGACGACCAAATATTTATTCCGGTATCAACAGCGATGAAACGGGTTTTTGGCAGAGATCACCTATCAAGTATCAACGCACAAGCGATTAGTAGTGAAGCGATGGAGCCCGCCCAAGCTGAAATTGAAAGTCTCTTGCGGAAACAGCACAAACTTCCCGCCAACAAGGAGCTCGATTTTAACGTGCGGAATCAAACGGAGTTCCTCGAAACCCTCGAAGAATCGGGGCAGACGTTCACTTACATGATTATGGGGATTGCAATTGTGTCCCTGATTGTCGGTGGAATTGGGATAATGAATATCATGTTGGTGTCAGTGACAGAGCGCACGAGGGAGATAGGTTTACGGAAAGCGGTCGGTGCCAAACGTCATGACATCCTGATCCAATTTCTGATTGAAGCAATGACGCTGTCGATTCTTGGCGGTCTGATTGGCATTGGCGTTGGGATCTTTGGATCGAAAATGGTGCCATCGATCTGGGGGTGGCGGACAATCATTTCGCCGATGTACACAGCAGTGGCGTTTTTCGTTGCAGCGTGGATTGGTGTTTTCTTCGGTGCGTATCCGGCATGGAAAGCAGCAAAGCTATCCCCGATTGAAGCCCTCAGACACGAATAAACAAATTCAGCACAAATGCGTCAAAAAAGCATCTGTAGGTGTTTGGGTTAAATATCACCCTCAACCTCACTTTGACCACCTCTTCAGAGGAAGGAGGCAAAGCAGACGATCTCTCGTTTTACGCATTACGCATTACGCATCACGTTTCACGCACTATGTTGCACTTTGCTATCCCTTCTATTCGTCATCGGCTGCGATGAAACAGACGAATCCCTCCGGCAGAGTGAGGAGCTAATCCGGTCAGGTAGACATGATGAAGCAGTTGCCTTGCTTACGCAGGTCATCGCAGCCGACGATCGAAACCCGAGAGCTCGGATTTTGATGGCACAGGCACATGAAGCACTGGAAAACTACGATCGCGCGATTCCCCAGTTCAAAGCTGCGATTCGATTGTACGTTGCCCAACCCGAAGACCGCGCGATGGTACGACTCCAGCTAGCGAAGATCTATCTGCGATTGGGAGTCCGCAAGGAAGGGGTCAATCAACTGCGCGCGATTGTCCATTCTACATCGGATAATGCGGTGATACAACAGGTCGCAGGACTGGTCAGTGATGCTTATCAAGTGGTTCAGATCACAAAGGGAAATCCAGCTAACTACTCGCCGAGCTTCTCTCCCGATGGCGAACAGATTGCCTTTGCATCATCCCGGTTAGGTAATGGCGAAATCTATCTGATGGATGTGAATGGAAGCAATCTCCAACAGGTAACGTTCACACCGGATTTCAATGACGATTCGCCGCGCTTTCTGGGCGATTCGCGGTATATAGTGCACAGCCGCGAACCGAAAAGTGCCGGTGAAATCCATATTGTCCTCCAAAGCGATGGAACAACGCCGGTCTACACTGGTATTTATGCCACTCACCTTGACAGAGAAGTAACACACGAACTGTTACCACTTGGATTGGGGGTACGTGCCCCATGTTTATCGCCAGATTGGAAGCGCGTAGTTTATGAGGCAAGTAGGAATAGAACCTTAGACCTATACCTCCTAGATTTGAACGACGTTGATCTGGAAAACATGGGGGGAAGTATAATCGTCCCTATCCCCATTACTGATAGCGAGGCAGATGAGGGCAGCCCGACTTTTTTTCCCGATGGAAAACAGATTGCGTTTGTGTCTGCGGGACCGGAAGGCACCGGTCCGCGTCGCGTCACGCCCGGTCGTAGCAAGCCTCTTCATCAAATCTACACCATCAATGTTGATGGCAGTGATGAAAAACATCTGAATCCCAACCCCTATGACTGCTACAGCCCGGTGATTGCCCCTGATGGAAAAACCATGGCTTTCGTCTCCGGGCGGATGGATGACATCGAGATCTATCTGATGGATATAGATGGAACGAATGAACGACGCATCACCAACGGCATCGGTGTCTCAGTACAACCTGCTTTTTCGCCGGATGGGAACCAGCTCGTATTTGTCTCAGATCGGAGTGGCACCCTTCAAATCTACCTGATGTCCTTTGACCAACCAGTAACGCGAGATATGTTAATCCAACATCTACAAGGGGAGTAATTTCTCCGCCTGAACCATCATTCTCGAATATTTGATGCACATTCGAGCTATCCGAAAACGAAAGGAAAGATGTCTATGGATTGTGAATCACAGAAATGTTCTCTCTTTCGAGGGAAAGCACCTTACCAAATCTATTCGCTCGTTTGTTTATTTGTATATTTGCTCGCTTTAACGCCCCTTATGGTCAGCGCGTCTCCAAACGCCACTGAATATCAGGCAAAGGCGTATCGGACTTTTGGTAGCATCGAGATTGACGGCGATTTCAATGAGCTCGACTGGCAGGAAGCCAAACCTGTCGGGCAATTTAGCCAAGTTGAACCGGATGCGGGCGAGTCTATGACCCTACCGACCGAAGTTCGAATTCTCTATGATGAAGAGAACGTCTACTTCGGCTTTACCTGTTTTGATTCAGATATTTCCAAGCTAGTCGCCAACGACATGCGACGCGATGCCCGTGAATTGCATGAAAATGACTACGTCTTTCTCATCCTTGACACCTATAACGACAAACGGAGCGGTGTTGCGTTCCGCGTTAATGCGTTGGGAGCGGTGCAGGATACCGCAATAAGCAACAGCGGAGATAGCTTCAACCGGGATTGGGATGCCGTGGTAGATTGCCAGAGTCAAATTCACTCTGACCGTTGGACCTCAGAAATTTCTATCCCTTTCGGTCAACTCCGTTTCAAAGAGAGCGAAGAGATGACGTGGGGGCTAAATTTGTCGCGTGGCATCCGCCGAACTAATGAGGAAGGGACATGGGCACCGGTCCCGTCATCGTATGGTGGCCGCGCGAAATACCGTACCGCCTACATGGGCAGTCTAGTAGGATTGGAAGGGATTAAACCGAAAAGACAGATCGAATTGTTGCCTTACGTTTTACCCGGTGTAAGTCGGATCGAAGAAGATAGTGAGACAGATGGAGAGTTCGAGATCGGATTGGATCTCAAGTACGGGCTGACTACGAATCTCATTGCGGATTTGACGTTTAACACAGATTTTGCACAGGTCGAAGCCGACGAAGAACAGGTCAACCTGACCCGCTTCAGTCTGTTCTTTCCTGAGAAACGTCCGTTCTTCTTGGAGGGGGCAAGTCTCTTCGATTTCGGCGTTCCGCGTCCTAGCTTTCGCCGCCCACCGCCGTTGCTTCTTTTCTACAGTCGTCGTATCGGTATCCAAGACGGGCACCCCATTCCAATCATGGGCGGTGGCAAAATTACAGGAAAAATGGGACCCTACGGCGTGGGACTGCTCAATGTGTTCACCAATGACTTTCACACAGACGAATCAATTACCGATCCCGATGAAATTGTCGATATGCCACGCACTAACTACTCCGTGCTTAGGATGACGCGCGACCTTTTCAGCGGCTCTCGTGTCGGGTTAATCGGCATTAACAAGCAGGATGCAGAGAACTACAATCGTGCTGGTGGACTCGATTTCTCGTACCGTCCAGCTGACAGAATGGAAATTCGTGGATTGTGGGCACGGACAGCGGATTCAGAGGACGAGGCCGATGTCGGAGATAGTGATGCGTGGTATATTGGTTCAAATTGGCAGGCGGATCTCTTTGACCTGTCAGCTGGATACACCGATACCGGTGATAACTTCAACCCAGAAGTTGGGTATGTCCGACATCAAGGAAGCCGTCGATTCCGCAGTGAAATGGAGTATACACCCCGACCCCGTAAATTTGGGATTCGCGAAATTCAGGTGGGACCGGAGATAGACTATATTCTCACTCAGGAAAATGAATTGGAAACCCGTGATCTTACACTCGGTGGTCGGATTGAACTCGATAATGGTGAGCGGATTACGTTGCAAGCCACACGTACAGCGGAACATCTCGACGAAGATTTCGATATATACGATGATGTTATCATTCCCGTTGGCGAGTACGAATTTAATTGGGTTCGCCTAATGATCGAAACCGCACAAAGCGGGATGTTCGCTGGACAGTTTGGGGTGAACGTTGGGAATTTCTTCGACGGGACGCGACGGGGTGTCGAGATGGACGCCAGTTTCAAACCGAGCGGACGGCTTGTGGTCGAAATGCAGTATCAGCGTGACTGGGTCGAACTCCCTGCGGAATCCTTTAATGCAAACGTGGTGGCAAGCCGGATTGTCTACTCCTTCTCCACCCGCCTCTTTGCAAAACTGTTCGCGCAGTGGAATAGCGCAGACGAGCTGGTATCAACCAATTTCCTGATCAATTATATCTACCGCCCGGGTAGCGACTTCTACTTCGTGTTTAATCAGATTTATGACGACAACGGTGGGACGATTGGTCTCTCGGAATCAACGGTTGTCGGAAAGATGACGTATTGGTGGAACCCGTAAGGCATTCGATGATCGATAAACAAGGAGTAGAGAACAAAGGAGTTTCCTAATGAAACGGTTTTTGATTTGGATGCTTGGACTTGGATTACTGCTAAATGGACTGTTCGCATTCTCGTCGATTAGTCTCGCGGCAGAGGGAGAATGGTCAAAAAAAGCTGACATGCCTTTTCCAAGACTCTTTTTCTCGGTAAGCGCAGCAGGTGAGTTGGTTTACGTTATCGGTGGTATGCTTGCTGCACCTGTCGCGAGAGTTGACGTCTACAACCCCGCGACTGACACATGGGCACAGAAAGCAGACATGCCATCTGCACGCGCGGGAATCGTAACTGCGCCTGTTAACGGAAAGATATACGCCATCGGCGGTTGGAATAACGAAGCCCCTGCGCTCTCGACCATAGAAGAATATGATCCGGCAACCGATAGGTGGACACAGAAAGCGGACATGCCCACGCCACGGGTGTTTTTCGCAACCGCTGTTGTTGATGGAAAGATATATGCCATTGGCGGCATCGCGACAAACTTCGGTCCCGTGCTACCGGTTGTCGAAGTATACGATCCGGTGGCTGACAAGTGGGAGCAAAAAGCGGACATGCCAAATCCTCGGACGGGAATGTCCGCTGCAACTGTGGATGGAAAAATCTATCTGTTCGGCGGCACATCTAACGTGCAAGGACCTATGCTTGCAACCGTTGAGGAATACGACCCCACAGCGGAAACTTGGACACCAAAAACAGATATGCCAAGCAAAAGGAGTGCCCTAGCAACCGGCGTTGTTGGAAAACAGATCTACGCGATTGGTGGTGCTGCCGTCGTGCAAGGTCCGGGTTTGTCCACAGTTGAAAGGTATGATCCATCGAGTGATACATGGTCTCAGGAAACGGACATGCCAACAGCAAGAGTATTCTTGGGAGCGGGCGTTGTGGGGAATAAGATCTATGCCGTTGGTGGGGTTGCAAAAGGACTAGGACCCGCCATTCTTCCTGCCATGGAGGAATTTGACGCCGGCACGTTGCGTGTCGAAGGAAAAAACAAGCTGCCAACCCTGTGGGGGCAGATCAAGAGAGGATATTGAAACAGTGACGGTGCATGAGACGGTAGAGAAAACCCACATTTCCACAAAACGGATGAAAGATCTCTTTGTCGCCCAGTTTGCCAAACCATCGGACTTAGAGGAAATGAACCTGAGTCAATTGACGCCGTTTCAGCGGGCACTATTGGTCATCGATGGAACAGTTACTCAATTCATTGAAGCCTACACATTCTCTCCAGTTGAAATTGTGCTGCTCCACCAAGAAACGCAAACCCTGCCGACCAGTCATGATTGGCTCGAAGTTGAAAAAGGAACGGAAGTCGTTGCCCGTCAGGTAGTGCTGCAAACAGAGCAGAAGGATGCTCAGCAGCCGACCATCCACGCTTACGCAACTTCAATTATTGTGCTGGACAGAATTCCACAGATTATCAGAGGCGGCTTGACGCTCAACGGTCAAGGTTTAGGACAACTCTTGCAACGCAGCGGTTTAGAAAGCCGACGCGATCTGCTGTGGTGGGGACTTAAACGAGCGAAAGATTTGCCAAAGGCACTCGCTCATTTGGAGGGGAAACCGTTTCTCAGTCGCACCTATCGTGTCGTTGCTGACGAACAACCCATCATGTTGATCAACGAACAGTCTCCCCTTGATGGATGCGCCTGAGAAAACGATCTTTTAAAAAATACTCAGGACTTACGCAGCTAAACGGTTAAAGCAGACACCAGAAACGGTCACACAACATTCCGGGCTGGTTGAGCCAGAACTATAGTGCAATAGTCCTGGTATCTTCGGCGATTCATCGCCGCAGGACATCGGTCCCAATCCTGGTCTCGGAACGGACGCCCGATGAATCGGGCAACTACAATCGAAGTGCATAAATCCTAATACTTACAAATATTCAACCCAAATCCTTCACGGTTTTCCTATTGCAGTCGTCCACGTCCGAGAAGGGGCCAAACCGTTTCGACGATGCCATCGCGGATACCGTAAATTTCGTCGTGTAGCGCGACGGTAACATCCGAGTAGCCGATAACAAACTCGATTTTGTCTCCGACACGCGGCGTTTCACTCGGCTCAGTGAGTTTCACCGTCCCATGTTCCGCCGACAACCCCACTGATTCCACGCCCGAATCTATAATAGGATCAGGATCTGCTGCGCCTACACTCATGGTCTTTCTCCCGGCATCGCAGATAATCCGACTGGGTGCGGGGCGACTGGTAACTGTGGCGAGGACTGTAAGGGCATACGGGTGTTCAACACCATACTGATTGCGGTAGATAACGTCACAGAAGATCCCACCGCCTGCCTGAATCTCTGTGATACCCGGCTGGAAAGCACTGATCCAGTAAGTTCCGGTCCCTCCACAACTGATGATGTCGATCGGCATCCCTTCGTTTCGGCATTTCTGCGCGGTGTCAGTGACGGAGGTCAGTGCATCGTCGATTATCCGCTTTTTCTCTCCCGGATCTTCGATACGGAGCGCGATAGATTCCCAAGTAAAGAGCCCCGCAAGCTGTACCCCTTCCCTGCCGTGGATCCTACGAGCCAGAGCGAGAGCAGGTTCTCCAGGATCTACGCCGGCTCGATCCATACCCGTATTGATCTCAATGACGAGGCGAATACGCACACCCTTCTCACGGGCTGCACGGTCAATGGCTTCTACGTGCTCTTCACAATCAACGGCGACCATGACATCCGCATGTTTCCGTAAATTGACCAAACGAGCAACCTTCTGCGGACCAACAACTTGATTGGCGATGAGGATATCCTTCACACCGCCAGCAGCCATGACCTCTGCCTCACCGAGCTTGGCACAGGTAACACCAATGGCACCTGCATCAAGGAGTTTATGGGCAAGCGCCGGGCTTTTCATCCCTTTCGTATGGGGCCGCCAATTGACCCCTGCTTCATGAATAATAGTAGACGCCATCCGATCAATGTTACGCTCCATTGTCGGCAAATCAATTAGGAGCGCTGGTGTATCTAGTTCTTCCTTACGACAACCGACGAGATTCGTGTGTGCTATCATAACAAACCCGCATTCTTCACCTCTGGATAATCGAGGCGAACTGTGCGGCCTCCTTTTTTTAATTAATGCCTGAGTTCTTATTACGTAGGACTTACGCACTTCAGTAAGGAACAACGATCACTGTTCCCTACGAACTTTTTGATGGTGCCTTTTATTGTAGTTGCCCGATTCATCGGGCGTTGGGAACAGTGTATAGCGGTGATAAATCACCGAACTACAGGGGGTTAAGCAACCAACTGCGTAACTCCTATTACGTTTTACGTTTCACGCTTTATACCGGCTTCAAGTGTTTCGATAATTGCATCCACATCGTAGACGCAGCCGCCCCATGTCCCACCACCGACGCTCTGGAGTGCCGCCCACAGACGCGTATCGTCCGGTAGCAGATCGTCGGGGGCAAGGTCTGGACGGGGTGACCTCTCGGCTAAGACCTGCGTGCCTGCCTGAACACCGAAGATCTGGTCTCCATGACCGACCAAATCAATGCTCCCTTCAAGCCGATTCCGATCGACGCGAATCTGGATTTGATCGCCGTCAATCAACTTGCCAATAGGTCCGCCTGACAACGCTTCTGGCCCAACATGTCCAATACACGCACCGGTAGATACCCCAGAGAATCGCGCATCGGTGATTAGGGCGACATGCTTGCCGAACGAAAGATGCTTGAGCGCTGCAGTGATCTGGTAGACCTCCTCCATACCAGACCCCATCGGACCGCGGGAACAAAGCACCATTACCTCTCCCGGTTTGATCTGGTCGTCCCCACTACTTTTGAGCGTTTGAATCGCATCCCGCTCACGGACAAAGACACGCGCCTGCCCGGTCATTCGGTAAACACCATCCTCATCAACAACGCTGGGATCAATCGCAGTGCTTTTGATGACAGACCCCTCCGGCGCAAGATTCCCGCGCGGAAAGGTGACTGTGCTGGTCAACCCACGCGCCTTTGCGGCTTCCGGACTCATGATCACATCGTCCGGATCAACTCCATCCCGTTCCATCAAAAGATCTCGGACACGCTGGCGGCGTTCTGATTTCTCCCACCAATCGAGGTTCCGCCCAAGGGGTTCCCCTGAAGCGGTGAGCACATCTTCGTTCAACAGACCTAACTCCCGCAAATGCAGCATCACTTCAGGCACACCGCCCGCTAGAAAGACCTGAACAGTTGGATGACCGACAGGACCATTGGGTAGGACATCGACGAGACGAGGCACTTGCCAATTAATCTCCATCCAATCTTCGACGGTTGGGCGATCGAGTTTTGCCGCGTGCGCGATGGCAGGGATATGGAGGAGTAGGTTGGTCGAACCCCCGCAGGCAGCGTGGACAATCATGGCATTGCGAACCGCTTCATCTGTCAAAATATCACCCATCTTGATGCCCTTTGCGTCGAGGTTGACCAAAGCACGGGCGGACCGCTTTGCCATATCCGACCAGATCGGTTGACCCGATGGTGCTAGCCCGGAATGGGGTAAGGTCATCCCTAGCGCCTCTGCAACGACCTGCGATGTTCCAGCAGTCCCAAGAAATTGGCATCCGCCCCCCGGACTTGCACACGCTTTGCACCCGAAGTCAGAAGCGTCCTGTAAGGAGATCTCCCCATGCGCAAACCGCGCACCGATGGACTGAATCATACCCGCATCCTCACCCTCGGTGGGCGGCAATGTCACACCGCCGGGGACTAATACGCACGGCAGATCGCGCATCGCAGCGATTGCGATCATCGTCGCGGGGAGTCCCTTGTCACAGGTCGCAACCATCATCACCCCTTTGCGCGTCGGCATTGACCGAATGAGCCGCCGGAAAACTATTGCGGCGTCGTTACGGTAGGCGAGACTGTCCATCATACCGGGGGTGCCCTGCGTCCGTCCGTCACAAGGATCCGAGCAGAATCCGGCAAACGGGATCATGCCGAGTTCCTTAAATTCCTCGGCAGCAGCCTGCATCAACAAGCCAACCTCCCAATGCCCGGTGTGGTAGCCAAGCGCAATCGGACTCCCGTCCGGTGCGCGGATACCCCCTTGTGTGCTCAGGATAAGGAACTCTCTCCGATTAAGTTCACCGGGTGCCCATCCCATACCCGCATTATGACTCCATGCAAAGACATCTCCGCTCGGCAAATTGAGCAGCATTTCCGGCGTCAGTGGCAGACTGCCCTCAGGACCGGGTGAATGGGTTTCCAGATCGTAAATTGTGGAACCGTTTGAATCCAGAAGTTCGTTGAAAGCAACAGTTTTCTTTGAAGCCATATTATATACCCACTTTCATATCAAAACAGGCAAACGTGTCACCATGTTGCACATATCATAGCGGTTTACCGCGTAACGCCTGCCGACACTGCATCAACCCGTTGCCGGTGACGTTATACGCAAAGGTGTTCATCCGCCGCGGCAGATTAGAGGTGTTAGCGGCCGAGCCGTGAATAATTAGTGCGTTGAAAAAGACCCCGTCCCCCGGTTCCATCTCCACTTGGACAGCGTCTTCGCGTCCGTGATAGTGTCCCGGTAGAAATACACCGAATGTCTGCTGACGACGTTGGTGCGCCTGCAACCCCCACTTATGGCTGCCGGGAACAAACTGGATGCAGCCGTTCTCTTGGGTTGTGGCATCAATTGCGAGTTGGCAGTTCACCATCAACGGGCGGTTGTCGTCCCGATTCCAATAGGCATAATCCTGATGCCACGGAATCGCCGTACCATCTTCGGCATCTTTGGGCAGCAGCTTGCTATGATACAGTGAAACATCGGGACCAATCATCTGTTCGATAATGTCTAATATTGCATCTGATCGCAAGATTTTGTTCAGTGTGGGGCTTATCACCTCACTGTGCATTAGCTGCTTAAGGCGTGGGGGTAAGTTGGGATCATCGAACTCTTCCCAAGAGAGATTAACTCCCTCGACCGGTTGTTCCGCCATGCGATTGTGAATGTCTTTTATCTCTTCACGGATGTTTTCTATCTCTTCAGGTGAAGCGAGGGCTTTTTTTAGAATAAAACCGTTCTCATCATAGGATTGCTTTTCTTCGGGGGTGAGCATCAATTCCATTCCTTTCAATCATAACGCTGCGGGTTTCGTAAACTGAAGATAGATAGTATAGATTGCCAATGCGATCATCGCAAGGAAGCAGATCCAAAGCACTGCATCTGACTTCCCTCCCGGTGCGATGCGACGGTCGGTGCGGAAATATCGCAGGTAGATTGTATTACCCGCAACGAGTGGCATCATCATCGCTCCAACCGTGCCACTGATAGTGAGCATCCAGACCGGATTCTTGATAAAGAAATAACACAGCGACTGAATGGCTGGTGCAGCTACTGCCCAAATACGTCGCACACGGACTCTCTTTTCGTAGTCGTTAGGATCAATCACGCCAATAACACCCATTACATCGGCGATCATTCGTGAACCACCGCCGAGCCCTGAAACCACCGTTGAAAAAAGGACAAAGAATCCGCCGAACATGAACAGCCACCACGCCCATTGACCTAACGTCTGTGTGTACATATTAGAGAGAATACTGAGCGTATCCAATCCGTCGGGCATCTGCCCCATACGGTTCAGGACACCAGCACCCAGCATGTAAAAAGGAATCGTCGCAAAGGTCAGGACAATTAGCGTCAGAACCACATCGGTCTGCATAACGCGAATCCAGCCACGCGCCCGGTTTACCCAGCCTTCGCTGTCATCGGTCGGTCCGGTGAAACGGGCATAGCCTTTTTCGGTGCACCAGTAGGTGTATGCCATCGACTCACCGGCATTAACGCCGGTTCCCCCGTAAGCCGCCAAGGCGGCTGCAATTGCAAAAGTGGGGAAGTCAAACCTCAGTCCAGCCCCCACGTCTGCCCATGTGATAGCATACTCTGTGAATTGTAGCAGGATTGCACACGTCAACGTAATAAAAGTGAAGGTCACAACCATAAAGGTTAGCAGCTTTTCAAGGAAACGATAGGTCCCGCTCAGAATCAACGTCGCTGTCACTATTGCAACGATAATTGTCCAGTATCTTGAATCCATGAACGGCATCATCATGCTCAGTGCCTGTCCTGCGCCCCCATAAATTCCGCCACCACCCATGAGACCGGGAATCTGTTGTAGAAACCATAACAGAATAAACCAGGACATTTTGCTACGGAAAAAGGGAAATTTGCCGGGGATATCGTTGAACGCAGCGAGGGCAGTACTGCCCGATGAGACAGCGTAACGTCCCAGTTCTGCCTGTACAATACTCTTGCCCCAGCAACTGAGTAGCATCCACCAGAGCATCACAAAACCAACCGTCGCACCGAGCGTTGTCGTCAGAATAATCTCGCCTGACCCGACCACGGAACCTACCAGAATCAATCCCGGTCCGAGAAACTTAACTGTATTCCAAAAACCGACGGGAGGTTCTTGAATATATTCGCTCCGCAGCGCATAGGGATCGTCAGCGTGTCTCTCTACATTTGTATCTTCGTTTTCTGCCATCAATCATTCCTTTCACTATCAGAATTTCGGTCTCAATCCAGCCTGTTTGCACAACTGATTGGCGGTTATTCGATCAATGGTACGATGCCTTTTGATCGGTATTGTCCTTTGGTCATTCGTGTAGATAGAATGTCGTCCACCTTCACGCAATAGATAAAACCCGTTTTCCTCAAAATATTTGATTAGATTACGCCGTCTGACTGAAAGATAGCTGCCGACTCCATAAGGAAATTCAAATGCACGGCAGCTATCTTTCATTTCCTATCTCAACGGGCATTTGTTCGAGCAGTGCCCCTCCAATCGGGATCTCTTGGTTTTGCTGATGATATGCTATTATCATTTCATGTAGTGCATCTTGAAGCATTTCCCGGCAATCCTCCAAAGTGCTTCCTTCAGTGAGGACTTCGGGCCATTCGACTAACTGTCCCATATACCCAGAATCTATTTTTGTATATTTTGCGGTATAAGTCATCAACATTTTATTAACTCCTTTCAATCAACCGATTGATGCCATTTTCAGATGTCCACGCCACTGCGTCTGTAATACCTCTTTCAATACCTGATGCACCGGCTGACTCAGACTTGGATCCGCCTTAGCGAGCCGATTCGCCTCTGATTTGGCAACTTCAAGCAACGACGCATCTCTGAGGATATTGGCGATTTTGAAGTCCGGCAGCCCGGATTGGCGGGTCCCAAAAAATTCGCCCGGTCCTCGGATTTCCAAATCTGCTTCTGCCAGCTCGAAACCATCATTGGTGCGTGTCATCGCTCGGACTCGACGCACTCCATCGTCGGTCATTGGGCCGCTGATCAGATGACAGGAGGATTTATGTGTACCGCGCCCGACACGTCCACGCAGCTGATGCATTTGTGACAGTCCAAATCGCTCTGCGTTTTCTATTACCATGAGCGTGGCGTTGGGCACGTCAATTCCAACTTCGATGACGGTGGTGGAAACCAGAATATCGATCTCCCTATTTTTGAACCGCCCCATCACGTCCTGCTTCTCCACCGATCGCATCCGTCCATGTAGCAACCCGACCCGTAGGTGCGGAAACACATCAGCCTGAAAGTGGTCTGCCATTTCCGTTGCCGCTTTAATTTCCTCTAACTTTTCTGACTCCTCGACAAGTGGATAAACGATGTACGCCTGTCGCCCTCGCTGGGCCTCTTTCTCTATCTGCGCGTACAGTTTTTCACGATCTTTTTCCTTCACCCATCTTGTTGCTATCTTCTGCCGTCCCGGCGGCATTTCGTCAATCACAGACACATTGAGGTCGCCATAAATTGTCAGGGCAAGTGTCCGCGGGATGGGGGTCGCTGTCATGACTAGGACATCCGGGGTTGTCCCTTTATCCCGGAGTGTCGCCCGTTGCATCACACCGAAGCGGTGTTGCTCGTCAATGATTACGAGTCCAAGCTGATGAAATTCTACACCCTCTTGGATCAGGGCGTGCGTTCCAACAACAACATGAGCTGAACCATCGGCAATGGCATCGAGGGCTTCGTCGCGCTCTGTTTTGGAAAGATCGCTTTTGAGTAGGACGACTTTCAAGCCCAACGGTTCAAACAATTCCGACAGGTTGTAGGTATGCTGTTCGGCGAGAATCTCTGTGGGCACCATCAGCGCTCCCTGATACCCGCTCTGAATCGCACACAGCAAAGCAACCGCCCCAACGATTGTCTTACCCGATCCGACATCCCCTTGAAGCAACCGATTCATTGCCTCTGCGTTAGCCATGTCCGACTTAATCTCTTCAATCACCCGTTGCTGCGCATTCGTTAATTGGAAGGGCAATACTTCAATAAACCGATCCAGCAGTTGACCTTCGACTTGGAAAGCGATCCCCTTCTCCTCCGCTTTCCAACGCTGCTTTTTCAACTCAAGTCCCAACTCCAGTAAGAAAAACTCATCAAACGCCAATCGTCTCCGCGCTGCGTCTTTATACCCCTCTGATGAGGGAAAGTGAACCTCTTGGAGTGCTGTGCACCGATCTATCAACTGATTTCGTTGCCGGAGTTCTAGCGGTAAAATCTCTGGATACCCCTCTGCATACCCGTCTAGGACCGTTTTCGTCCACTGCCGAAGCATCCGTTGGGTCAGCTTCGCTGTCAGCGCGTACTTAGGCACAATTCTGCCCGTATGAATGAGATCTGCATCCTCTTCTTCAAGCACCTCAAAATCAAAATCGGTGGTTTGGATCTCGTTGTTGCGGCGGGTAAATTTGCCGCTCACGACAACAGGCGTTCCGACTTTCAGCAGGTTCTTGAGGTAGCCGACACGCCGCCCAAAGTTGACCAACTGCGCCACACCGGCTTGGTCATAGACAGCAATTTTGCCGACGGACTTTGCTCCCTTGCGGTTCGGCGTAAATTCGCTTTGATTGACCACTACGCCTTGAATTGTCTCATATTCGCCGGTACGCCCTACGTCATAAATTGACCGGAAAAGCCCACGATTGAGATAGTCGCGCGGGTAGTATTCTAGCAGATCACGGACAGTGCGGATGTCGAGTTCCGCTATCAGTCTCGCCGCTCGACGCGGTCCGATGCCACTTGCATATTGAATCTCCGTCTCTAAGGATTTTAGCGACGCCGGATCGGTTGAGATGGGAACATCTTTAATCTGTACCTTTTCTGGGGGTGCAGATTGTGGATCAGGGTGTGAAATGTGAGATTCTGATGAATCGGGACGGACGGTGAAACTTGAGGGGGACGGTTCAACCGCTTCTGACGTTCCGCTGCTCTTTGGACTGGAAGGAAAAAGCGTTTGTTGACTTTTACCCTTCCCTGCTCGTTCCACCGGACGAGCAGGTATCTTTGACGATTGGCTAGGCAATGACTGAAATAAAGGAAGATCATTTGCTGTCGCTGGTGCCGCAGGCTTTTTAGTCGGCGATATCTTCTGATTTCCAGATGCCACCCCTTCGATCTGCTCAATGGCAGCTTGCACGACCTCCCGTCGCTCTGTCGGCGAAAGCGTCTCGTAATCTGAAAACAGCTCCGCAAGCGAAGTCAGCATCTGCTTCTCAGTGGGATTAAGCGTCAACTTTTCGGCATTCCTGACCCAGAGTTGGACATAGGCACCTAAGCCGTTAATCACCGCACTGTCTTTACAACCGTTCCGAATTTCTTGCTGAAACGGCCGTCGGATTGTTGCTAGAATTTTGGCGAGTTCATTCATTTAGCTTTCTTTCAAACACAGAGGAACTTCATCTTGGAATGTGAGAGATTATCCAGCCCGGTTACGCCTCATCAACAAGTGCGTCTTTGACAAGTGGCATCAGCCAGCGATTCATACAGAAACAGTACCAACGGATCGGCTCCTTCTCCGCAATAAGCGTATGATGGACGCCCGGCGCATGTCCAATGAGATCTCCCGCTGAAACCTCAAAAATACGACCATTTTGCTCAACATGCCCTGAACCCTCATGGATATACCAGAACTCCTCATGGCTGTCGTGGACATGGTTGGCGGCACGTGCCCCCGGCTCACTGCTATTTTGGTCCCAATGATCCAGCGTCGAATGGGGTCGCGCGTGTGGGTACCGGTAACAGGAATCGCCCTCCTGTGGCGGCAGCTCTTCGCCTCGTACCAGTGATGGCTTGTCCTTGACATGATCGCCGTGCGGATCGCCGATACCATCTTCCAACGCATCCGCAGTAAGCTCCCAAGTGGCAGAATGGAACGCAACATCAAACCATTTGACGGGCGTATCCCCAGCGGTGAGTGAATGGGGAACTCCCGGCGGGGTGATAATCAGGTCTCGCGGTCGGATTTGGGTAGTTTCATCGCCGCGTGTCATCGTCCCCTCTCCACTGATGATGACCCAAAATGATTCACGCGATTCATCAATAATCTCTGGTGTACGCAGCCCTGCGTTGAGGGTGCGGATAGCGAAGCGCTCAAGAGAACGGCAGTCTTGGTCCTGTGTCGCGTATTCAAGCGTCATCCCTTCGGGGAGGGATTTTGGTTCGGGTAGGTCTGTATATTGAATGTGCATATTCCACCTCTTGACAAATCATCTAACGATGTAACCATTGGACATGGCATCAATTCCCCGGCGGTAGTGGCAGATCTACACGCACATTTCCGCGCTCTTGTGACTTGAGGAATCCGACGATAATCTCGACCACCTTCTTAGCTTCCGACGCAGGAGAGAGCAGTTCGCCACCGTTCTCTATCACTCCAATGAGCTCTTCAATGTAGGCGGGGATACCGATAACCATGTGCGGCGGAAGGTCGAGTAGCTCGGATCTACCGACACCGGTTGACAGAGTCACTGTGTTTTCTACATCCAAGCGTCCTTCCTCGCCAATGATTTCAAGGCAGAAACCGCTCGCCTGTTCCTTTGATGCGTTAACGAGTGCACGGACACCGTTCCTGAAATGGACATATCCGCTGCCGCCGGGGTCGCCAGCCGGGCTGCGTCCGCCGTCCCCTCGATAGGAAAAGTAATCCTCAAAACCTTCGTCCAACTCTGCGAATACCCACTCCGGCTCCGATTCGGCAAAGAAGCAGACACCATCAAGTAGGTGTGTACCGTTGCGGAACAGCATCGCTCTGGGACCGCCCATGTGTGCTATAATACGACGCACGCCACCGATTGTCCCTTCACGGATTGCCTTGCGTGCGCGATGATAGGCGGGCCACCACCGTCGTGTATGGTCAATCGAAATCGGGACACCGTTTGCTTCGCAAGCAGCGATCATCCGATTACAGTCGTCAACCGTTGTGGCGAGCGGTTTTTCGCAGGCTATGCCCTTTATCCCCGCGTTTGCTGCGTCAACCACAATATCGGTGTGGCGATTGTCGGAGGTGACAACGCTGAGGATATCAAGGTTCTCTTTTTCAAGCATCTCACGGTAGTCTGTATAGGTCTGCACATCGGGAAGAACATCGCCCCATCGTTCCTTAAATTCGCCAAATAGCTCTGTTTTCAGATCGCACACCGCGACCAGATCTGTGTGTGGAAGTGCTTCGTAAGATGCGACATGCGACCCCGGCATCGGGGTGTTGAGTACCGCCCCTGAATCCGCCTCTAGACGATTTGCCCCAATCCCTGTCAACCCAACCACACCGACTCGGTAGCTCTTTTCTGCCATTACTGATTCTCCTTTTGAATTACCTATTGTCATTAGCAATCAATGATCAGTTCATTATACGTAATTGAGGAACGCTGGTCAATACAAAAAACCTTCAAAGCTAGAGACTACGTTTTAGCATTTGATTTTTTGGCAGAATTTGATACACTTGAACAGAACTGAAGGATTTTTCTGATTGTTTAGAAGGTCGCGTTACTATTAACCGATTAGGAGTTACGTATTTGAGTAAGGAACAACGATCGTTGTTCCCTACGAACTGTTGATGGCACCTCTGTTGTAGTTGCCCGATTCATCGGGCGTTGTAAATTGTGTGCTGCGGCGATAGATCGCCGAACTACAGGGTTTTGAACGTTCAACTGCGTAAGTCCTACCGATATTGGAAATTGGAGGGAAACGATGAGTTTTGCTATCTACGATTATCACAACGACGAGGACATTCGTAATGTATTGGTTACCCCACAAATTCGCTCCCGTTTTTTGCGGATGGAGCCCGGTTCAGTCGCTGATATTCATAGCCACGACTTGGGACATGAAATTTTCTTAATCCTCGAAGGACGGGTTATATTTGAGATTGGTGATGGGGTTGAGAAACTGGGGCCCGGTCAAATGTGCGTTGCGCTAGCCGACGAGGTCCACCGAGTGCGTGTAATCGGGGATGAACCGATGATTATGTACCTCTCGGTGACACCGCACATCCATCCGACTCACACCCCGCGGACGGAGGACGGAGAACGGCTACCGCATCGATTCGCACCGCCCAACGCCTACGACCTAGATGAGGATACAAACAAACCGATTGAAGAATTGATTGACCATCACGTTGCGGTTGCTGAGAGTCTTGCGGAGGCAGCGCAAGCCTGTGCCCGCGCACAAAAAGAGATGGGGGCTAAACTCAAGGAGCTTCACGCGAATGGGGATAATCCCGCTGCCGTTGAAGCGCGGAAAGCGATGTGGGAAGGGGTTTACACGATGTATAAGAAGGTCTATGAATTTGGTGAGGTATGGAACGAACTTGCGCCACGGGCGGCGGAGAATGAACCGGAATAGCAAGATTTTTGTAGGATGAGGATATTTTGTACTAGTATAACAGAAACCGAGTTTTTGGCAAAAACTCGGTTTCTTTTTGTGCTTTATACTATTTTTTTCGATGGACCAAGGAGTTCTATTCAAGATTTTCTACAGATTTTGTATCGGCACCGACAGTGACCACACCACCCACCAGATTCCCTTGACAATGGTTGGCAATGATGAGGTTCTTATCGCTTGTTCCACCCTCTTCAACCCCGTAGGCTTGTGTCTGTGTGTCCTGATCGTCGAGACATCTATTGCCGGTGACTGTCATCCCGGTGACATCCATCAGGGCAATTCCGCTATATCTGCCCGGTTCCTCCTGTGAGTTGTTCAGACAGATATTGCTGTTGATCGTGTTATCTTTGCCACGAGAGGCTTCAATGCCGTGATGGGCATTGTTGACACAGGTGTTGTTGGCAACGACGTTGTATTGATCGCCGCCATCAGCCAAACCGCCGATGCCGTGCCGACCATTTCCGTAAAAGGTGCTTTCGCTGACAACGGAGTGACGGACGTTCATACAGAAATAGAGTCCATCGCGCCCATTATCGCGTCCGATGTTGTTTGTCCAGAGGCTGTGCTGGACAGACGTGCCGGGGTGGAAACCGTGTCCCAGACAACCTTCGGCGAGGCAATCGCTGACAATAGCTCCAACCCCTCCCTGAACGCTTACGCCATCCGCTAGCCAACGCTGTACGACACATCCCCTCACGCGGGCATCGATTGTCCGTACCAGATGAATCGCGGACACGGTAAAGTCAACGAAAACACTCTGACCGTTTGCATTGCTCCCATCAATGTAGAGCGATTCCAATTCACACCCGCGCTCTTCCCACCCCACAAACGCTGAGAAAGCGTGAGCCACCCCACCATTCCGGTCCGGGTGGCAAGGACGATTGATAGCTCGATCCAGATGGAGCCTGTTTTCGCTGATGTCCACAATGAAAGCGTGTGTGGCGTACCAACCGTGTTGTGCCTTGTCAAACACACTGACTTCCATGCCAACGGTGAATTCCGATCCGTTTTGGACATGGACAGAGGTATCACCTGCTTCGGCTTCACTTACAAGGGATGAGGAAACCTCCGGCGCACGGACGATGCGACTGGATTGTCCTGCCCCACGGATAGTGACGTTGGACCGCAGCCGCACATGGCGGTGCAAGGTATAAACCCCCGGTGGCACCCAGACAATGCCTCCACTCTTGGGGAGGATATCAATCGCCTCTTGAAGTCCAGAAGTGAAAGAGTCTTTTTCGTTAAAATCGGTCACATTTTGAGTACCTTCTATCATGATTGGCGTACCTCATGCCTCAGAGTGGTTCATCACCGACCTGCTGAATCCATTCTCGCGTCCACTCAACGGTTTCTAATTCCAAATCGCAGATACAACTGGCGAGGAAAATCATGCCATCAATACGATCCTCACGAAGCCATTGCAGACCAATTTCGCACTGATGTTGCATCAGGTCAACCGGCATCGGGTGACGGGCCCCGTAATCGTACATGTAGCAGCCGAGCACTTTGCGGGGCGATGGTGCAAGTTCTTCGGCACGCTGGAAGTTTTTCTCCAGATCCACCAATTGATCGGCAGTCCACGTCCAGAAGGTGACGGCATCACAGGTCTCCAGATGTGGACCCACAGGGTGTTCAAGCTGATGGTTGTAGAGAACGACCCACAGATCTAATTTCCGATCCGATACGGTTAGCTGTTTTTGAATGGCATCCAGCGATTCGACATCATGGACAGCGACCTTACCGGTCGCAGGATCACTGAAGAAATCATCCATCATCACGCCGGTAAAATTCGGGAATTTTTCCGCCAGATTGCGGGCTGCTTCCACTTCATAATGCTCCGTGGCACCACCTGCTCCCACGATAGACCACACCACCTGTTTCAACGGACGCAACGCCAATGCGTACTGTTCATACGGCGGTTGCGGCAAATCATTATAACGCACCAATATCATGTTGGGCACGTTAAGATAGAAAGCACCCTCTGCCGGCGTCATCCGTGAGGTCATGGTCAATCCCCAGTGATCATTGTGGCTCCCGGCATGGTGCCCCCAGATCCAGAACTTATCCCTCACAGTACCGTTTCCCATGACATCATCTCCTTAGATCACTTGTCCTCACTTTTCGTCTCTCTGATGAATGCCACTGTTTATTTGGCTTTCTTCTCCGCGAAAATGGGATTTTCTAGCAGTGTCTGAACTTCATAGATCGATCCCGTTCGGTCAGAAGACGGTTGAGGAATGCGGACAGGAGTGGAAACGACACGCGGCTGATTCGTGGGCTCGCCACGCAGCGCGAAGGATTTGAAAACATTCCAATCCCCACCGAATATGGGCCAAGCGTCAATGGCGCAATACTGGAGCAATAGTAGTCGACGGGGGTTACTGGAGGTATTAGGTGCGGAACCGTGCAGTGTGCGAACATGGTGAATCGAGATGCCGCCGGCTTTGACTTGAACGGGAACGGCGTTATCGGAACTAAAATTAGGATCTGTTACCGCACCCACGAAGATACCATTTTGGTGATGGTCGTAGGTTGGTCCCTTATGGGAGCCGGGGATAACCATCAGACAACCGTTTTCTAGCGACATATCGTCAATTGCCACACCCACTGCTAGCAGGTCGTCGTTGGTATAGGGATAGAACGCCCAATCCTGATGCCATTCGACGGGGCTGCCGAATTCGGGGTACTTCATGTTGAGTTTGTGACCATTATGGCTCACGCCGGGTCCAATCAACTGCTCAACGATATTGAGGATACGGTCGTGGCGTAACGTCTGCTCATAGACAATGTGGTGTAGGACAGGACTTTTGATCCGGCGCACGCGCGGGTTTTCTGGGGTATGCCCCGGTTCAAGGTCAAACACATCGGTATGTTCAGTGACCTCGCGGGATTTCTCAACAAACTCATCTGTAGTCCGTTGAAGATCAGCAACCTCCTCCGCCGAGAGCACATTTTCGACGCCGAGATAACCATTTTCATTGTAAAAGTCAATCTGTTCTTGGGTTAGCATTTGTAGCTCCTTTCAGCCAGACAATATTGATGGTAACCGTCCAGTTGGGAGACAGCACTAGTTAGTGCTGAACGGCTAGTTAGGGAAATAAGGGGGTTATTGACTTCTCGGTAGGTTACTGGTTTCCTGCTAACTTGACTGTCAATTAGTAAGATGGTATAATAATTGAGTAACAAGTTAAAAGGAGGCTGTCATGGACACCATAACAGTAACCATAATATCAGTGATAATTGGGACAATAGTATCTGTAGTATCTATGTTTATTCTGATGCTAAAGTTTGTTAAACAACCTCTTGATAAGCGGATTGATGAATTGCGCCAAGACTTCCAAGAATTACGAAAAGATGTCCGTCTTATCTTAGATAAGATTATCCCGCCATATAATAAATAGCTGACAACTACTAATTACCTTCCCTTGCAATCAGTAATTACCAACCAAAAGATATTTATACCAAGAAGCGGAGAAATACTAAATGCGTTATTTTTTACGAATCTGCTCTGGTCACTAACTCAATTGCGCTGCCGGTTCGAGCGGATGTCATGCCAGCTAATAAAATCTCCGTAACATGACGCGCTGCATAAACGTGCGACAGCGACGGCTGTTTGCCATCGCGGATACATTCTGCAAAATGCGTGTGCATATCGCCGAGATCAGCATCTGAACAATCGATCGCTTTCAGGTCCACAGGTGCTGTTTCGCGGGTATAGGATGTCGGCGTCCACTGACTCAGCGCAGCCCCATCCTCCCCCGGCAGTGTGAGTTTTCCTGCTGTGCCGTGAATGCACCCACCCCACGTCCGAGCGGGGTCACACCAGCTTGTTTCAGCAGTAACGATGCCCCCTGATTCCATTTCAAGAACGAGCGTCGCCACATCTTCCAATTCAGTTGGTTTATCGAAGGTGGTAGCGAAACCGGTAACGCGCTTAAAAGTCCCTAGCATCGCAACCAATCCAGCGACGGCATAGACGCCCATATCAAAGAGTGCCCCGACGCTTGCTCGCTTGGCATCAAAGAACCAGAGATCGTCATCTTTCTCACCGAAAATGTCTCGAATCTCTGCGTAGTAGATTTCGGGACCGCCGTGACTGCTTCGGAACCGAGCTCCTGAAACTCTGCCAATCGCGCCTTCTGCTAACAATTGACGCGCCTTGCGGATGGAGGGACTTACGTGAGGGAGACACATCACGGTCAGGCGACTTCTTTCTGTCGCTTCCACAAATTGATTGGCTTCGTCCATCTCACCGCAGAGCGGTTTCTGCATCAGGACATGCTTCCCTGAATCCAGTGCTTTGACTCCCCAAGACACATGGAGCGGGTGCGGTGTGCCAACCAAAATAGCGTCGAGCGAGTCATCCGCGATAATTGAATCGTAGTCCTGCGTCCAGCGAGGGATGTTGAACTGCTCACACTGGTGTTTGAGCCGATGTTCCCGCCTACCACCAAGCACAGCAACCTCAAAATCCTCTCCGGCAACGAGGGCAGGAAGATGCAGCCGACACACAATGCCACCGGCACCGATGACACCCAATCTGATTTTTGCCATGTCCGTTCCCCTAATTATCGAAAAAGTCCTCGTCGCCTTCAGGGAGATATTGTCTTGTGGCTTCCTCGTTGAGCTCGACACCCATGCCGGGCGTGTCCCAAACTGTGATGAATCCATCCTCGACGATGGGATCCGGCAGCCCTTCAACGATATCGTACCACCACTTGGGATTTCCTGTCGGATACTCAAAGGCGATATAATTCTGGGGTAAAGTTGCCGACACTTGAACGAGGGCAGCAAGACCGATAAGTCCATCAAGTACACCGTGGGGTGCCATTAAAATGCCGTGCAGATCTGCGTATTCTGCAACCCACTTCAACTCTGCGATACCGCCGATGTCACACGGGTCGGGACCGATTACATCCACGGCACGCTTCTCAATGAGGTCTTTGAAGTTCTGCCGGAGGTAGATCTGTTCGCCGGTGTGGATGGGAGTTGATGTGTTTTGCGTTACGTCCCGGTAGAGGTCCGCCAGAACATACGGCACATAGTCTCCGGTGATCATGTCTTCAAGCCACATCACGTTTAACGGTTCCACAGCCTTTGCAAGTTTAAGTGCATCAGAGACTGTTAATCCGGGCCCACAGTCCAAAGCGAGACCGACCTCATCTCCCAAAGCCTCCTTCATCGCCTGAATACAATCAATTGTATACTTAAACCCACGCTCAGTCAAGGGTCCACTGGTCCTTGCAAAACGCCCTGGTTGGACTTCACCGTAGAAGTAGTCCGGCCGATTTGGCATACCACTATGAAAAGCGATCCCCTGCTTAATAATGGTGAAGCCTTCGGGGGCGGCTTTCATCCTTTTCATATTCGCAGCGTGGGCTTCTGGCGTATCTCCTTCCATCGGATACCTGACCGCACCATTATAGACCCGAACTTTATCGCGAATTTTACCTCCCAGCAGCTTGTAGACCGGAACCCCCGCTGCTTTGCCGGCAATATCCCAAAGTGCCATCTCTATGGCACTCACTGAGCTGCCCCACGGCTTAAAACTGCCGCCTTTGCGGATCCGCATCATGACCCGCTCTACGTCCGTGGGATCTTCTCCGACTATAAAATCCTTGTAAAACATAATATGAGGTTTCAGGTAGTGTTTACTAGCCTCTACCTCTCCCAACCCGCTGATTCCTTCGTCGGTTGTTATGCGAACCACAGGGTTGCTACCCAAAACAGTGCATTTTAAGTCTGTAATTTTCATCGATGTGAGTTGTCCTTTGGATTTGGTCTAATTTTGTAAGACAAAAAGATAACATTTTACACACGAAAACGGTAAAAATTTCCTATCAAGGGATAGAGTTAATCGAAAAAGTCTTCATCGCCTTCAGGGAGATATTGCCTTGTGGCTTCCTCGTTGAGTTCGACACCCATGCCGGGCGTGTCCCAAACCGTGATGAATCCGTCCTGAACGATGGGATTTGGCAGCCCTTCGACGATATCGTACCACCACTTGGGGTTTCCGACCGGACACTCGAAAGCGATATAATTCTGGGGCAAGGTCGCCGCCACCTGAACGAGGGCAGCAAGCCCGATGAGTCCAATGAATATCCCGTGGGGTGCCATAAGAATGCCGTGCATGTCTGCATATTCCGCAACCCACTTCAGTTCTGCGATACCACCGATGTCGCCTGGATCGGGACCGATTACATCCACGGCGCGCTTCTCGATAAGGTCTTTGAAGTTCTGTCGGAGGTAGATCTGCTCGCCGGTGTGAATCGGTGTTGATGTGCTTTGCGTTACGTCTCGGTAGAGGTCTGCCAGAACGTACGGCACATAGTCGCCGGTGATCATGTCTTCGAGCCACATCACGTTTAACGGTTCCACAGCCTGTGCAAGCCTTATCGCGTCGGGAACTGTTAATCCGGGCCCACAGTCTAAAGCGAGACCAACCTCATCTCCCAAGACATCCTTCATCGCCTGAATACAATCAATTGTATATTTTAACCCACGCTCAGTCAAGGGGCCACTGGTTCTTGCAAAACGTCCTGTCTGGACTTCACCGTAAAAGTAGTCCGGCACCTCACTTGGCATTCCGCTATGAAACGCAATTCCCTGCTTAATAATGGTGAAGCCTTCGGGGGAGGCTTTCATCTTTTCCATATTCGCAGCGTAGGCTTCCGGGGAATTTCCGTCCATTGGAAACCTGACCGCACCATTATAGACCCGAACTTTGTCCCGGATTTTACCTCCCAGCAACTTGTGGACCGGAACACCTGCTGCTTTGCCGGCGATGTCCCAAAGTGCCATCTCTATGGCACTTACTGCGCTGCCCCACGGCTTAAAACTGCCGCCTTTGCGGATCCGCATCATGACCCGCTCTACGTCCGTAGGATCTTCCCCGACTATGAAATCCTTGTAAAACATAATATGAGGTTTCAGGTAGTGTTTTCTACCCGCCACCTGTCCAAATCCACTGATTCCCTCGTCGGTTGTTATGCGAACCACAGGATTAGTGCCCAAGACAGTACATTTTAGGTCCGTAATTTTCATTGATATAAATTGTGCTTTGGCCCCTCCTTGTAGGGCAAGGTTGAATCGCTACTACCAATCCTACCAGTCACTCGGAATTCGTGCGTGTTCAGTGTAGGATTTGACGATGTTGATAATCAGTGCGATGTCATTGCGGGCATCAACGACCGATGTCCGACAGGGAATTCCCTCGGTGATGCAGGCGTGGAAATGGCGGATTTCACGACTGAAAGCACTCTCCCACACTATCGCAGGCTCCTTGAGAACCGTTGTGCCGTCCGCTTCGATCTCATGCACCGTGACAGTAGAGAGGATGCCGCGCGAAAATCCTGTGGGGTATTTGACAATCACGCGCTTGGTATCGCCATAAACCTCTAGCGTTTCCTTGAAATCCCACAAGCCGGGGATGGCTGCCCATGTATAAACGAGGCGTACTTCGTTTGGATATTCAAGAATCGTCGTGATACCGCGCCCACCGTTCCACAACTCGGTGCTGGCTACCGCCTCCGGCACCCCAAGCATGGCGCGAAAGCCGTAAAGGTCATGGATGCCACTGCCCGAAAGCGTAGAAAAGGCACTCCCCGCCTCACCAGATATATCTCCGATAGCATCGTGGCGCGCTTTCGCACCATCTTCACCCGCCTCAACCATCGCGTCTGGTGGAATGTCATCGAAACGCTTGATTCGGAAATTTTGGAGATGCAATTCGTTACCACAGTGGAGGTGATTCGCCTGAACAAATCGGATGTCGTCCATCGTATCAACTTCGCTTTTTGCCAACTCAAACGCGGGATCGTGCACTTTCATGTACCCCGCTTGCCCAACCTTCCCCGACGCTTGACACGCAGCACCGATAGCATCTGCCTCCTGAATGGAAAAACAGATCGGTTTCTCAATGAAGACATGTTTGCCTGCATTGAATGCTGCCACGGCGACCCTTGTCTTCGGATCAGAGTGGCAGAGCAGCACCGCATCTACATCGGAGGCGAGGAGATCGCGATAATCCGTCACATAGCGAGGAATATTGAAGGTCTCGGCAACATACGCTGCAGCACCCTGCGACACATCGCAGACGATTGGCACCTCAAATTCGTCCTGAAGTGCTTTTAGGTTGGGTAGATGATGGACCTGAGCAATTGCCCCACAACCAATAACACCAATACGGACTTTTTTCATAAAAGACTCCTATTGCAAATTTGATTACAGATGAAACATAGTACGTGAAACGTAAAAATAATATTTTAACGCAATGGCGCAAAGACACAACGGCGCAAGGATTTTTCTTTTTTCTCTGCGTCATAGCGTGCTTGCGTTCCTTTTTTCTTTCGCTCATGTAAAGAAACCGAGTTTTCAAGAAAAAACTCGGTTTCTCCAAGCCGCTTTGCACTCTCTTTTGACATGAACCTTTTCTTTTTATCCTGTTAATCCTTTAATCCTGAAAATCCTGATTCAGACAGCACGGCACGCCGCAAAGAAGTCCTCATTCGATGCGGTGAAGCCACACTGCTGCTCAACCTCCCGAATCGTAATTTCGGTGGTGAAAAGCTGGTCGAGCGTATCCGGGAATTCCACCCCTGTAGTCGCATCACGAAGAAGAACGATGTTGTACCCTCGCCGAGTCATCGCACGGATGCCGTAGTCTCGACCAACGACGCACCAGTTGGTTGCAAAGCCGACATAGAGCAGGTGCAAGATGCCGCGCTCCTTCGCGAGTTCATGCAGTTGTTCCCCCGTTGCGATTACAAAGTCGTCGTCTTGCACTTCGATTGCCGGCGACATTCCCAATTTGTCTGCAAGACTATCCCAATGGATGCCAATGCTCGGAGGCTGATTGCGCGGTCCCCGGTAGGCAGCGTATTCGCCGGTCCGACTCCGGAACTCCGCCGGGGGCCAATCGGGCGGTGAGTGGGCTTCGGGAGGGGTATGCCGATTCAGTTGAGGGAATTGTCCGGCGACCTCCGGGCAGGGAGCATGCACGATTGTCAATCCCGCCTCACGAGCGGCGTTCAGCGCGGGAACGATTGCGTTGACGGTTACATCCTTTGCGCGTTCGATCCAACTCTCAATGAAATGTACGTTCCAGACATCAACGAGCACAAGCGCAGTTTGCTCAACAGGTAGCGGCATCCTGATTTCACGTCGGATAAAGTTTTCCTCACGACATGGCACCTCTACGGGGGTGCTGTCCTGAAAATATCGGACACGCAGATCTAGCGTTGACATGTTAATTTCCTTTTCGGAGTGCTAGGCAAACAACTCTACTCCGATACAAGATCGGGACTAAGAAGCATGCGCTCACTCCAAGTTGCTTTGAATCCCGATTTTATCGGGGCGGTAGGTAGTTGAGGAGGGCGAGGTTCAGAGGTGGGAGGTGATAAAATAGGTATAACCTTGCGAAGGTTTTTGAAGCCCTCGCAAGGCGTGAGTTGATTCAAAAAAAATTAACGGAGTGCTACCTGCTATAATTTTCTCGAGTGGTTCGACTCTTGATGGCACCCCAAGTTGTGGTAGCTTTGCCTTTCGGGCTAACAGCCAGTGCACCTGCCTCAAGTCCATCGTCCATGATGGTCCGAATTTCATCTTCACTCAATGCACGATCAAGCAGCGCGACCTCGTCAATGAGCCCGTTAAAATTGCCGGTGTCATTCGGACGAGTAGCTATGATGAATGGATCGCCAGCGGCTTTGAGGTCTGGCAGCGCGTTACACGGATCGTCTCCGTTCGGGCTGTCTCCATCGAAACATTTATCCTGCCCTTTTCTTCCATCGGTATAGACAAGCAGGGACGGTTGTTTCCAAAGTCCAACGACATGATGCCACACGTCATCCGTTAGGGTGTCGCGTGGTGCTTGAGCATCAGCCCACTTGCAGCATCCATCGGCACCAAAAACGATGCGCCCCGTGTCTCCTGCACCACCGTTAAGTTCCCAGACGATATTCCGGCTGCCATCTCCACCCGGAAAAGATTCGTTTGAAAACATACGTTGATTCGCCCCTGTGGTTTTCGCTTTAACATACAAGGATATGGTAAACTCGTCGAAGGCGTTATAGTTCTGCGGATTCGGAATGGTGACGTTATTAAGTTTTCCATCTACAGCAGGAAACCTCAACGCCCCACCAAACCTACCTTCATCCCTTGTCACACCGTCTGCGGTGAAGTTATTGATTTTACCGTCTGCGTGGTGGCCACTTGCATCAACGATTGCATCGCCATCAGCCTCATCAAAGAGCCATATCCCTACGATATCCTCGTCTGCAAGCTCAATTTTGGTATACCCTGAATGCGTGAAAATCAGCCCAAGAGCAATAAGGCTAACACACACCAAGGTCGATTTTAACACCGTGTTCATTCGTGTACCTCCTGATATTTACTAGTCGCTGCTGAGTCGTTCCAGCAGAATCAAGAATTTGGCGGCACATTGCCGCCCTGTCTAATTTGTGACATACTCCCACACCCCAAAGGATGGGGATTCTTATCCGCCATGCATTAAGGTGTCGAATTGCGCTATCAACACGGGGTGCGAACCGAAGTCCGTCTTACACCCGCTACGTCGTGGGACAATGCCCTGCCCCTTTTTGACTGCCCTGCCCGCGCAAGTAGGGAGAATCCGTGACAGCAGGCTGCTGTCCCATACAAGCGCATTTTTGATTTTAGAGGGATTGATTCGTCGTACTTCAGGAATCCCGTTGTCTGCGGAATTGACGGCGGGAGATTTTACCCTGTCTGCTCGTCTCTTTGGACTCAAACCGCCACAGAATCAATATCTAAAGGTAAAGGGTTTAGACACTTAAACACAATTTGATTGACTACATCCCCTCCCTAAAGGGAAGGGGTCTTGTCAGCAAGTCAGATAATATTAGCATTTTTCACAAATTATTGCAACCATTTTTTGATCTCATTTCTCGTTGGGTTCTGTAATTTCGATAATCTGATTGATTGGAACCGCTGCCATTTTATAAACACTTCCACTCGGAAACGTTACGATGATTTTATCAATAATCGTGTAACTCCCCAACCCAAAATGAAGCGCAAGCGCATTTTGGCAAAGGTAACCGGAGCCACTTTTCACTTCAGCCATCTGCGAAACCTCCCCGGTAACGACTTCGACCCGCGCCCCGATTCCCGCCCGGTTACTTGTAGTTCCACGGATGTGCACTTTTACCCAATTGTTCTTGTTTCCGCCATCGTTCCTGAGCAGTTGTGGATTGCCATCGCTATTGGTGACCAATATATCTATGTCGCCATCATTATCATAATCTCCAAACGCAGCGCCCCGGCTGGGCGCTCTTTCGGATAGATCGAGTCGGGCATTAGCAGTAACCTCTTGAAAAACCCCGCCGCCTAGATTCCTGAAAAGGTGATTGATCTGTGCGTAAGTCGTTTCAGGATTGAACTCCTCAACATTGCCGAAGATATGTCCGTTGGCGATAAATATATCCTTGGCACCGTCGTTGTCATAGTCGAAGAAGCAGACACTCCACCCCAAAGACGCGTAGGTGCTTTCGCCTGTTCCAGAGATATAAGAGGCGTCAGAGAAAAAACCATCACCGTCATTCTGGTATAGGGTTGCCACTTCATCCTGAAAATTGGTGACCATGATATCCAAGCGGCCATCATTATTATAATCCCCAAAGTCAACGCCCATGCCGCTCCCCATCTCACCGTTTTCGTTCAACGCAACGCCCGCAAAAAAAGCCATATCGGAGAATGATCCATCGCCGTTATTGTGGAATAGATGGTTCTCGTTTGTGTCGTTCGCCACATAGAGGTCAATATAGCCATCGCTGTCGTAGTCGCCCCAGACGATTCCAAGTCCTCTACTCCGCGGCTGGTAAACACCTGCTGTTTGGGTAACTTCCATATATGTTCCGTCGCCATTGCTTCGATAGAGGATATCCGCCTCGCCCACATATTCCTGCGGGTTGCAATACGTGCGCACCCCTTTATTTTTGCAGATTTTGTTTTTGTCCAGTTGGTACTGAATATAGTTGGTCACATAGAGATCTAGGTGACCATCATTATCATAATCTGCGAAGGCGCAAGAAGCCCCCCAACGCCCATCTGCAACATTGGCTCGGTCTGCTACATCGGTGAAAGTTCCATCTCCATTGTTGCGGTAGAAGCGATTTTTTCCAAAATTGGTCACATAGAGATCAAGATGTCCATCGTTGTCATAATCCCCGACACAGCAGCCCACTCCGTAACTTTTGTCTCCAACTCCCGCAAACGCCGTTACATCGGTAAAAGTCCCATTTCCGTTATTTTGATAGAGACGGTTTGTTGGCGGACTCTTCGATTGAAAACCGGGGAGCGCCGCTCCATCAACGAAGTAGATATCAAGATCTCCATCGTTATCGTAATCAAAAAATGCTGCCCCTGAGCCGAGTTGTTCGACAAAGTAAAATTCGCCGCTTCTGCCGTTTGTATGCTTAAAACCGATGCCGGCTTCTTCGGTTACATCGGTGAAGGTTGGTGTTGGGGCTGCGAGAGTTAGAGGAGCGAATAGCGAGAGGAGTAGCACGTGGAACGTGAAACGTGAAACGTAATGCGTATTGCGTATTGCGTAAAATAACCTGCTTTCCATTCTGCCTATCCTCATTTCTTCCGTTCGGTTATTGCTTTTTGGATCAATTTCTGGCGCGCTACATAGTCCGGATCATTAGGTTGTAAGTCAAGTGCTGTGGCAATAGCTGCTGCAGCATCTTTGTACCTTTGTGCTTTATACAGGGCGTAAGCAAGGGTATCCCAGTAGGAGGCAGTCGGTTTCAATTTGATCGCCCGCGTCGCAAGCGAGATCGCCTCATCTATGTTTTTCTCGCTCTCGGCATAGAGCCAAGCAAGCGCATTACAAGCCGGTGCAAAATTGGGTTTAAGCGTGAGGGCAGCTTCAAATGACTTAATTGCTTTCTCTATTTCGTCCTGCTTATGATAGATACTGCCGAGTTGATAGTGCCCCGCAGCGAAATTGGGCCTGATTTCAAGTGCTCGCTGGAGATACTCCACTGCGGTTTCTAAATCATCCTGTTGGAGAGCAATGGCACTGAGTCGAGCGTACGCTGGCGCAAAGGCGGCATCCATGTCAAGCGTCCGCTGAAATGCTGTCAGTGCTTCGTCGATCTCTCCCTTTTTCAGCGATCGCTCTGCGAGATTGAACCGTTCCTTCGCTTTAATCTCCCGAAACTTCTCCAACTGACGTTTTCCCTCGTCCTGTCTTCCCAGCCGAAAATAGGCATTTGCTAGTTGATAGTAGGCACCTGTGTGATCTGGATAGAGTGCTATCGCCTTCTGGTAAAAGGGGACAGCTTCCTCAAACTTCCCCTGTTGCGTCAAGAGGTAACCGAGTTGGAAATGTGGCAGGGAGAGCTCCGGATCTAATTCAATGGCAAATTGGTAATGGGTTTTCGCTTTTTCAAAAGCCCCTTTCCTCGCATTGATTAAACCGAGTTGGTAACGTCCGAGCACTTTTAACCCGTATTGTGCACTCGGTGAGTTGGGATCGAGGTGCAACACAATGGCGTAATATTCAACCGCCTTGTCGATCCACCCCAATCTGCTGCAAGCAATTGCAAGTTGAATATGTGCATCAATGTGTCGGGGTTTAATCTTGAGTGCCTGTGAGAGATGTTCGACCGCTTTGAAGAACTTACGTTGACTCGCGTACAGCTCCGCCTTCTGTAGATGCGTCTGAAATTCAGACTCTGAATAGAGGGGGAGGCTACACAAATTCAGGAAAACAACGATCAGGAAAAAGGAAATCCATCTGTTATGTAAATTGACCATCTGATGTTACCTCGACACAATTGCTGATTTTTTGTAGACAATTGCGTGATTTTTTGTTAAACTTTTATAAGGAGCTTCAGGTCTTATTGTGGGACTTTTGTGACCAAAATTGCACAAGCTATCAGTAGCTCAACAAGGAGAGCGGAAGACTCTCCTCTACCAGAATTCAGAAGGAAGGAGCGCGTCAATATGAAAATGTCTAACGTAATTATCTTCACCCTTATTATGGTGCTGATATCTTCCATAGCACTTGCCACGAGTCCGGTGAAGGGTCCCGTACTTTATTTCAACCCCTTAGAGACCCGGCAAGAAAAAGGAGACAATGCTTGGAAGAATGCCGGCAAAGCTGGCGGAGAAGTTAGCAGGGGCGAAGGCAAACCATCCCTTGAAATGGGTCCCCTTGAAATTCCATCAATCGGTTTGAAGGCGGACGATGCTGCGTGGTATACCGCAACTAAGTCTAAGTCAGTTTTCGCCAATGAAGAGGATGATGATAAAGCACCTGTGATTCATCTTGAGAACTTCACCCTTGGTCTCCTGCTGCGGGTGAATGGTCCATATTTCGCTGAGGAAAACATCATCATAGGCATCCAAACCGAGGGGAAGATACCACCTCGGGCGCACGAGCAGAATGTTCGGATATGGTTAGATGTTGCCGGCAAAGGCATTGTCCAAAACGTAAGCATCGCCCAGAACGTAATCCAAGCGCGTCACGATTTCTCGAACAGACGAAACAAGCTGAAACTTGGAGAAAACGAATGGCACTGGATGCATGTGGTCTTTGAAAGCGGCGTGAGTATGACGACCTACCTCGATGGCACAGAGGCAGCTTCCCACCCAACAGAAGTAAAGTTTGATCCAGCGCATGAATTAAAACTTCACGGCATATTTACCTCTAATTTTGAGGTACAGCAGCGAACCTGCAACTGTTCAATTGCTATCTACCGCGTCTATGACCGGGTGCTCACCCCCGATGAAATCAGCAAAAATGTCAGAAACTCGCTATCGGTTGATCCGGCTGGTAAACTTGCTGTCACCTGGGGCAAGATGAAGCGTGGATTTTAATTTGAAAGCTTTCTAACAAATTATCTTATCCTCAAACGTTTCACTAATGCCTTGAAACTCGTCTAATTAAGTGACTCACTTGTTAAAAGGGGGATATCAACCTTCCACGGAATCTATCAGGAGGAAATTGCAATGTCTAACAGAACGGTTCTGAGTGTGGTGCTGATTACAGTCCTCATCTCGTCCATGGCGTTCGCCGTAAGTCCAGTTAGGGACCCCGTGCTCTACTTTAACCCTGTAGAAACACACCAGCAGAAAGCCAACAATGTGTGGCGGAACGCTGGCACCGCTGGTGGACAACTAAAACGGGGGGCTGCCAAGCCGAACCTTGAACAGGGCACCATTGAAATTCCCGCGATTGGCGTCAAGTCGGACAATGCCGCTTGGTACACAGCAACTGAGTCTAAGGCTGTTTTTGCCAACGACGAGGAGGATAAAGATGCCCCTATTGTCCACCTTCAAGATTTTACCATTGGACTTCTTATGCGAATAAATGGTCCCCTCTTTCTGGAAGAGCACCAAGTATTTGGACTTCAGACGCAGCCGTGGGCTCCTATTAAAGATGGCTGGAATGCTGGGGCACCGAGGGATCAGATTGTTCGGGTCTGGTTAGATGCTAACGGCAGTGGGATATTCCAAAATATAAGCATCGCCCAGAACGTCGTGCAACATCGTCAGGACTTAGCAAAACGGAAAAACAAGTTGAATATTGGGCAGAAGGAGTGGCACTGGGTACATATCGCCTTTAAAAGCGGAGAAAGTATAAAAATCTACCGAGACGGTATCGAGGTTTCCAACAATCCAACTGAGGTAGAGTGGGATCCAGCACACCCAATGCTACAGCACGGTATATTTACTTCCGCCCGTATTGAACAGCAGCGAACCTGCAACTGTTCCATCGCCATCTATCGCGTTTATGACCGGACACTCAGCCCGGACGAAATTACCAAAAATGTCAAAAACTCGCTATCGGTTGACCCCGCTGGTAAACTCGCCGTCACCTGGGGCAAGATGAAGCGTGGATTTTAGTCCGCAAAGAGGAAAAAGTGTCTAGCGTGTCTCAACCAAGTAGTGAACGCAGATCTGCGTTCACTACAATCTGAACTTGAGATACCCTAGAAACTTCCTTGGGGCCGACCGACGAATGATTCGGAAACAGCATCCAGTTTTTCTCTGACGGAATCATCAAGCGTCCAACCGACAGCACCAATATTATCGTTCAGGTGTTCGATTGTGTCGGCACCGCTGATAGCGACCGTGATTTCTGGATGTGAAAGCACCCAAGCTATAGCCAATTGTGCAGGTGTTTTTCCCAATTCATCAGCGAGCTGCCTAACAGTTGTTATCACCCGCGCGGAACGTTCCTCCATCATACGGGCAAAATCGTCTTCACGCCCCGCAAAAAGAGTGCCCGATGGTGGTGGGCGATCCGGTGAATATACTCCACTGAAAAGACCGACCGCCAGTGGACTAAACGCCATTGCACCCAATCCCATATCCCTTACCAAACTAAACATCTCGCCTTCCATCTGACGATTTAACAGATTGTATAGATTTTGAACGCACATATACGGCGCTACATTGTGCTTGTCTGCGATCCAGAGCGATTTGCAAACCTGCCACGCCGCATAGTTGCAACATCCGACGTAACGCGCCTTACCCGCGTGAACGATATCGTCCAACGCCCGTATCGTCTCCTCAAGTGGCGTTAATTCATCGAAGCGATGGACCAAATAGACATCAACATGGTCGGTGTCCAACCGCTTGAGCGATCGCTCCACTTCACGCATGATGTGATATCTCGACAAGCCTTCATCGTTTGGACCGGAGCCTGTGGGAGCGGCAACTTTCGTAGTAATCACAACGTTATCCCGCTTCCCCTTGAGTGCCCTACCTAAAATCACCTCTGAACGTCCCTGATTCGCTCGATCGTCCATTGGACCGTACCAATTTGCACAATCAATGAGATTGATTCCAAGTTCAAAAGCGTGCTCGATAACTCTCTGGGCTTCGGCTTCATCGGGCTGCCCTCTGAAACCCAAGCCGAAAGCCAGCCGGCTCACTTGGACGCCAGCGGTTCCAAAGTTTACATATTCCACAATCCTATCTCCCTTTGTTGGAATTTTTGTAGTCTATATTTCAATACCACGTTCCGCCATTCAAATAGATCATATATGTCTGCTGTTGTGTCAAGACGCCGTAGATCATCCAGAGCCCTCCAGTTATAAAGTCACCCAAGATCAAGCCAAAGAAAAACGGGATGGAGCGTTGGTATCCTCTGACCTGACCAACCCGCAAAATAATGGCTTTCACCGTCCAACTGATGAGGAACGTAAACCAAAAGTAATCAATAGCAAAGCTGACGGCAAGCGGGTAACCAGCAGGATGGAGGGGCCACCAAAAGAAACGGGTTCGTAAGACATGGAGAATTACGACGATCGCCATGCCAACCCCCATGAATGTAGTCCGCGGTACGTCGGTCGGCATTGGATGAAACAGCCAGTTCTCCAATCGGGTCCAAGCGGTGTTTGCAACCCACCCCTTGAAGAATGACACCCGTGCCGACGCGCCGTCTCGGTACATCATGTCTAGGTTTGTCCACATTCCAACGATGAGTGCCACAGCCGCCCCCACCATCATCGCAATTATCAATCGGCGGGTGTTGATGCGGGTAACCTCAGCCATCTTGAGCGGCTCAAACTGGTTTGGCATTGCGTGCGACCGGTAGCTTCGATTGAACCACTGATAGAAACTCATAACGGTTAAACTACCGCCGCCCCAAGTCAACGTCCCAAAGGCGGTCACCATCATATCCGCAGGATGGTTAAAGATACCGTGGGGTGCCCCGAATTCCGCGCGTAAGCGGGTAACAGCGATAGCGATAGCAAAATAAAGCCCAAAGAAAACCGGAATGGCTATCACCGACATACCTGCCTGATAGGAGAAAATAAACATAAACAAAAATCCACCAACCAGTCCAAATAGTGCTGTCCGATAGCGCATCGGCTCGTCAGCATCGACATCTGATTTTTCAGAAAATGCGGTCCGAAACGCAAAAACCAAATGCCTCCGCGTTACCCAAATAGCAATGAGGCACATGCAGATCCATGCACCGGCGGATTGTTCATAGAAATAGGGAAAGCCGGGGAGCGTGTCTAACCCAAGATAGCTGCTTAATACACGACTGAACTGACGTATCAGAAAGAAAAACCAGCAGGTAAACGAGAGGTCCAACGGCAGAAAAAAACCGAGTCCGATCATGAACGGATAGAAGGATATCATCGTATTGGACATCGCATCCCAAGGCTTCTCAGTGAGCTGTCTGCCGATAAAGTGCAGCTTGAGATGGAGGTATGGAACAGACGGGAAAAGGACATGTAACCCGTTCATGAGGTCCAAAACGAAAGGAATAGAGAATCCTACCCATAGCAGACCATTCCGTAAAAAATGCGGTGACTGCGTCATCGCTACAGGTAATTGGATGATTGGAAATGCGAGCCGCTCAGTATGCACCCACTGCCGTCGAACAAGAGAGTTGATACAGTGAAGCATAAATAACAAGACCAGCGTGAATACTGTCCAAACTATTATGGGACGCATCCATGCTTTGAAGTGCTTAGACTCGTAAAAGGAGGCATCCCCTTCGTAGTATCCTGTTAATACGGCATCGGGTGAGTCAGCAGTAAACCAAGGCGGGATGTAATGGAAAAAGAGCTCCTTCCATTCATTCTCTTGGGTTGCAAATTGGTAGGGGTGGAGAGCGATAGCAAAAAGATCCTGCAACATCCCATACGATGCGATCGAAGTCGAAATCACAATCATAGAGTAGATGGTGAGGAGTTCTCCAGCCGAGAATTGAAACCGTGGCCACAGTCGCAATATACCGTTGTTGAACACGACCAGCCAGAACAGGAGAAAGATCGGATAGATGAATATCGGCAGTGCAGTTGCTTCCGCTCGGTATTTCATCTCCGTAATTGTTACCCAATAGGCATTGAAGGCGACAAGCGCCAGACCAATCAAGATCGCGCGTACCGTTGCCCCTTTATTCCGCCGCTGTGTTTTAATTTCTTCCAATCACACTCTCCATTTTCACAAATGACACGAGAAACAGACTTCGTATGTCCTCATACGCTTAGGACTTTTCCCTCTCTGGCTGATTGGTATATTTTCTCCAACAGTGCAACGGTTCGGCGCCCTTCCCTGCCATCAACTCTCAGATCTCCACCTTCCTCAAAAGCCTGAACAAAATCTTCGATGATACTGTGAATGGGATTCTCAATCTGTTGGAGCCGCTCCTCCAACCCATCACCAAAGACACGCATCTTCCCTCCAAGCACATCGTCAACCAAAATTCCGCCTTCAGTCCCGTGTACCTCAGCGCTGAAATAGACGCTCGTCGGAAAGGTTGTTGTCCCAACAATGACCCCTTTGGCACCACTCTTAAAGTTCACGATTGCAAGCCCGATGTCCTCGGTTTCAATATCGTGATTCATAATTGCCATCTCGCCGTAAGCCGATTCAAAATCGCCCATGAACCAAGAAATGAGATCTAGCAGATGTGCCCCTTGATTCGCCAAAGATCCGCCGCCATCCATCTCCCACGTGCCGCGCCAACCCCCGTTCTTCTCAAAATACTCGTCGGCTCTGAACCACTTGAAGCGGACCTCGCCCAGAATAGGCTTACCGAGCCACCCACGCCGAAGGGCTTCCGCGACGCGATAGTTGGTGTCCACATAGCGGCTCTGATAATCGACAGCTAGCTTGACACCTGCCTCGTCACAGGCGGCAATGAGGCGATCGCAGGCTTCGGTTGAAACGTCCATCGGCTTGGTGGTAATTACATGCTTCCCCGCCTGTGCTACGCGGATGCCGAGTGTTGCGTGGGTCCCGCTCGGCGTCATCACCATAACGCAGTCGATATCGCTCCGTCCCAAGATATCATCCAGATTCGGTGTCCACTCAGTGTCCAGTTCCTCAGCTATCTCCTTGGCAAGGGCTTCGTTCAAATCGACGACGCATTTCAGCTCAGCACCTTCTGTGTTTTTAATCATCCGAGCGCGGCTGCTGCCCACGCCTAAACCCACAACTGCGAAATTGACCATATTGTAAAATCCTTTTGCGTAAAGAGTCGTACGTCAATATCTTGATTCGTTGCAAAAACTACAACCCACACTGTCAACCTGATAGAGAAGGACAAGGTCATAACGATGGGTTAAGCGGGTCATCACCCTGAATCTTCAATCATTTATTAGAATCGAGCTTAATTTTTCCTGTAAACAGCATGCTTTTTAGGATATTTTTCTTGGAAACATCTTTACCAGTATTAGCATCAGCAAGCCAACTTTCAAAGGACAGTTCCCCATCAAGACTGGGGGAAAATTCACCCTGCAAGAGGTAACTACCGCCAGCTTTTACATCAGCAGAGAAATTGACCACGGTTTGATGGGGGTGTAGGGTTACGTCATCAAAAGACTCGTATATAATCCGCACTGACATGTTATGCTGCCCTGGAGAAACCACAACCTCCTTGATAGTAATCTCTTCGTCCGCATCAATTTTTTTCTCCAAGGCTAGCCTGTCATCTATCCGTAATGCTAACTGATCAAGCCGCTGTAGCCACCCTCCAGCCGTATTAACTTGGATAGTGGCAAGTTCGGCTTTAGGCAGCGCAGGTACTTTATACTCACCTTTCGTTACAAAAGTATTTGCAATCCTTCCGCAACCGACTGACAGCAGAGACAAGAGGACGCTTGTTAACAAAATGGAGATATTCAATTTAAGGCTCAATACCTGGCCGGCTACAGCGCAATCTCCACTGTGGTAGTGCTTATTAAGTTTCATCCTTTCTCCTTTCCATGTCCTCGCCCGAAGGGTACATAACACCACCGCCAATTTTTAAGATATAAAGCTACGTCCTATTAAACAGGTTATTCACACCAATTTTGAATTGACCATATCAACTCAGACTATAACTCAGTTGCATATCAATCAACTAAAGAGATGATAGCGGGAATAATCAAAACACACATTCTCACGCCATGTGAAGTGTGTATTGTAGCACCTTCTAGCACCGTTGGCAAGTGGAAAAAATGATCTTATTACCGAAAACTCCTTTAGGTCTAAAGCCTAAGCATTTATGTTTCTTAATCCCGATCTATCGGGGCTTAGGATACAGCTTGCTTTAGCCTTATTTTGATTAAAATCGTAGGTAAAGTATGGTATAATTCTTTTGGCTTTCGTGGGGGAATAGCGCATCGTCGCAAGGCGATGTCCTCCACAGCCCACGCTATGGGACATGAAAGCCGGAAAGCCAATTCCATGAAAACCTACAAGTTCAAAATGTATAACAATCACGGCAATCGTGAATTGCAAAAAACGATTGCAGCACATACAGCAGTGTGGAATCACTTTGTGGCTCTGTGTCGCAGATACTATGCTATTTATGGCAAATATCCGGGCAAAAAGGTACTGATGCGACACTTAACAAAGTTAAAAAGAGTTTCTCGCTATGCCCACTGGAATCTACTGCCAAGTCAATCGTTGCAAGATATCATAGACCGGCTTGATAAAGCGTACTCAAAACTGTTTGCTAACGGTACAAGTGGCAAACGTTCAGGGCGTCCCCGTTTCAAGAGACGCACCCACTACAAGTCCTTCACACTCAAACAAGCGGGATGGAAACTTCTGCAAGAAAACTATATCCGTATCGGCAAGCGGATCTACCGATACTTCAAAAGCAGGGAAGTCTTAGGCAACCCGAAACGCTGCACAATCAAGCGAGACAGTGTAGGAGACGTATGGCTAATCATTCTGACTGACCATGTAGATATGGATTTAGAGTCGCCCACGACGGGTAACAACGCGGGGTTTGACTTTGGACTAAAAACATATCTGACAGGGTCTGACTACAATGACTACGCATCTCCACAATTCTTCAAGCGCGGACTCAACACAATCAAACGTGCGTACCGCAAACACTCACGAAAGGTTAAAGGTTCAAACAATAGGGAACGGGCAAGACGCAACCTTGCACGAAAGCACCGTCAGATTGCGAACCAGCGACAGGACTTCCACTGGAAACTTGCTCATGACTTGGCAGACAGATACGACTGGATTTCACTGGAGACGCTTAACCTTACAGGCATGAAAAGCCTTTGGGGTCGCAAAGTCTCTGACTTGGGTTTCTCTGACTTTGTGCAGAAACTCAAGTACATCGCCTCAAAGAAACTCAATCGTGAAATCCGTTTCATTAACAAGTGGTATCCGTCATCAAAAACTTGTCATGCTTGTGGTACAGTTAATCAAGACCTGAATCTTCGTGATAGCACATGGCAGTGTCCAAGCTGCCACACACAGTTGGATAGAGACCGCAACGCGGCAATCAATATCCATAGGGTTGCATCAACCCTTGAAGGAGAGGATGTAAGTGTCGGTTCGCCGTCCAATCCTTGTTGATAGCACAATTCTAATCCTAAAGGTACGGGTAAGAATCCCAATCCTTTAGGTTTGGGAGTATGTCAAAAAAGCAACTTAGAGCTTCTATGTGCTGGAAGTCATCCGTTGGAATCGGCGCAATATGGCAAATAGGTTGATCAAATACTTGGAATTGGTGTAGATTTTCCCTACGTAATCCAAGCGATGCCTAGTTAAAAGAAATCGTAACGGAGCTGAGTTCGGTGTAAATGTATAGAATAGATGGATTTTTTTTTGAAAGACACTCGTGAGATGTGCTATAATTACCTTGGCTTTGTATCGTACAATTTCCTTTAATAGAATTATCTCGATTATCTAAAATGGGAGCGCAACACAATTGAAAAACAAGAGATCTAGGTCAACGAAAAAAGACTCAGAGACCACGACAAAAACAACCGATTCGCTGGTTGTGGCACCCCCTCCAAAACGAACCCTTCCCGCGTTGGTAAGTCCAACCAAACCGGAACGCGGCTTATTCGGAAAACGGAAACTTAAGGGGGATCCCAAAGCAGACCAGATTAAACAGATTGTCCTCGACAATGTCAACGTTTTCTCGGAGACTGATGCGCGGATGTTACATGGGATTTTTTCTCTTGCGCACACAACTGCAAGGGAAATCATGATTCCCTTATCGGAGATGGTGGCGGTTCATATTGCCACGCCGATCGAACAGGCAAAGGCGATGATACAGCATTCTAACTATCAGTTTGTTCCGGTCTATGAAGAACGGATTGATCGGTTAACAGGAATCGTGAGTGTCATGGACATTTTGTACGCTCCACAGGGAACAAACGAACTCGATCCCTTTATCAGGCCGGCATACTATATTCCAGAAACAAAGTTGATAGGTGAATTACTTGAAGAATTGCGTCTTGCCACAGAACCCGTGACAATTATTATTGATGAACATGGTAGCTGTGTTGGATTTATAGGGCTGGACGATCTGCTTGAGCAAATTGTGGGTGAGATTCGCTACTCCCATAAACGGCAGCCGCTACATGTCGAGGCACTTGGCAACAATTCATGGACACTCGATGCACGAACACCCATCGATATTGTTAATACAACACTAATCACAAACATTCCCAAAGACCGATCCGATACGATTGGGGGATTTATACTCAAGCTTATCGGTCGGCTGCCGGAACAGGGTGAAAAAGTGACCTATGACACTATCGAATATACCGTTGATGAGGTCTTTGATTACGGTATTACTGTTATCCATGCCAATAAAATACCGTCACAGGATTCCGAGAAAGGGTCTAGTGGTTGGGATAGTGTCACACAGAAACTAACAGGTTCGTCGTCGTGACGAATTCTTCATGCCATTCTGGAACAATTGAAACCACCACGTCCCATCTCGCTTTACGCTTCACGCATGACATCGTGAGGCGTATACCCTCAGAACGATCGATTGACAACACCTCCCTCTCTAACACCCCATGCCTAAAGAGCACTGGCTGAAATCCGAATTAGCCCAGCTTAATCAAGTTGGGCTCTCGCGATCGCTACGTTCTGTCATGACAGCACCAACAGGGCGTATCCTGCTTGATGGACGCGAGGTCATCCTGCTCGGATCAAACAACTACCTCGGTTTGAGTGTGCACCCGACAGTGGTTGAAGCTGCCGCTGCGGCTGTGCAGAAATATGGAACGGGTGCTAGTGCCTCCCGCCTGATGTCAGGCAATTGCGACCTTTACACTGAACTTGAGGCAAAGATTGCTGAAGTGAAGGGAACCGAAGCCGCCCTTGTTTTCGGCTCCGGATATCTAGCGAATATTGGAACAATTCCTGTGTTGGCAGGTGAGGGAGATCTCATTCTCAGCGATGCCCTCAATCACGCAAGCATTATTGATGGGTGCCGCCTCAGTCAAGCGACAAAACGGATCTATCGGCATCGCGATGTTGAGCATCTAGAGTCGCTGCTAGCACAATCAACGAAATTCAGACACAGGCTCATTGTGACCGATGGCGTCTTCAGCATGGATGGAGACATCGCCCCGCTCCCTGAAATCTGTAGGCTAGCTGAACGATACGATGCAACCGTAATGGTTGATGACGCACATAGTTTTGGGGTTTTAGGAGAAACCGGTGGTGGGACAATTGAACATTTCGGATTGGAAAATCGTGGCGTTATTCAGATGGGAACGTTGAGCAAGGCGATTGGCGGATTGGGAGGATATGTCGCTGGCAGCACTGCTTTGATTGATTTTCTAATGAATCGGGCGCGAGGTTTTATTTTTACAACGGGCCTCCCACCCGCAACGCTAGCAGGTGCTTCGGCAGCGATTGACGTAATTCGTTCTAACCCTGAATTACGCCAACGGTTGTTCTCCAACGTTCTTCTGCTCAAAAATGCTTTGCTAGAGAGAGGATTCCAACTGCTACCGAGTCAGACCCAAATTCTGCCGCTGCTCCTCGGCTCTGTGGATGTTGCGTCACGGTTCGCTGAAACTCTGCTTGCACACGGCGTATACGCCCCCGCTATTCGACCACCCACCGTACCGGAAGGAACGAGCCGGCTGCGGATCTCCGTGATAGCATCTCATACAACTGAAGATTTAGAGACAGCAGTTAAGGGGTTTGAGGCGGCGAGAGCTGCCACCTCATAGATAGAAACAACCAACCTAGCGACATAGCAATGATGTCCTTTAGACCCCACACGATAGTTCGATCTGATCGAACGACGTAATCTCTGGATGACCGTGCCCAGCTGTAACTTTCGCATTGCCCGGACGCTTGCACAACCCGGTTTGTAGCCCGGCGGCGCGGGCTGCCTCCAACTCATCAAGCACATCGCTCAAAAAAAGCACCTGCGCCGGTGGCAGACCAAAGTGTTTGGCGATTGCTTGGTAACTCACTGCCTCCTTTTTTGGACCGATGGTCGTGTCGTAATGGCCTCGAAACAGGTGCAGAATATTCCCAACCACGGTATGCCCGAAAAATAGTTTTTGCGCCGCAATGCTCCCAGATGAAAAAATACGGACATCACACCCAACGTCGTTCCAAGCCTGAATCGCAGGCAGAACATCATCGTAGACGTGTGCCCGCATTTCGCCACTTTCAAAGCCAGACTGCCAGATTAAACCTTGGAGTGCTTTCAGGCCCGTCGCTTTGACATCGCCATCCATCAGCCGAAGGACCTCCGCCCGGAGCAGTTGCTGTCGTTTGCCTGCTTCAGTCTCGCCGCCACACCACACAACGAAGGATTCATAACCGGCATCTTTGGCAATTAGATCACACACCTCGCTTAACGCCGACGATTCCCAACTCGCACACAGGAATTTATCCAATTCGCGGCGAACGAAAGGGAACATCACATCGTAGACAAAACTGACCGACGAGGTCGTGCCTTCGATATCGAGTAGAATTCCACGTCCGGAAAATTTCATCAGACTTTTACCACAGACTCAATGTCGCTAGCAGGAGACAGGTAGGCCGGCCCCATGCAGACAGGCGTGTAATTTTCATGAACAGAATTGTCAACATAGTGCGGCGTCCAACCCGATGTGTCCTCAAACAAGCGAATGCAGCGGATGGTGCGGTCATCACACAGGTCAAACCAGTGCTGAGTCCCGGTTGGCACGCTGATCAGATCACCGCTTTCCACTTGGATTGCAAATACAGGCGCGTTATCTGGATGGATGTGAAAGAGTCCACTTCCCTTGATAGTGAAGCGAACTTCATCCTCGCTGTGTGTGTGTTCTTTGTTGAATTTTGCCAACATGTCATCTAAGCCGGGCGTCTCTGGCGTGACGTTAATCACATCTGCCGTTACAAATCCCCCTTGTTCCTTGAGACGTTCGATCTCTGGGGCATAAGCGTCCAGAATTTCTTCGTTTGTCGCCTCCTGACCAACACGACCCTCGACATCCCAGTTTTCATACGAGATGCCGAACGGTTTCAGAAATTCGCGAATCTCTTGGTGATTGGTGATCTCTCGATTTTCGTCTTGCACTCGAATGCGAGCCATAGTGTACCTCCTCACTGGGGTTGGGCGTCCCAACCCATTGGGCGAGGCAACCTCGCCCCTACGATTCAGGTTAAGGGTTGTTGGGTGAAGCTAGCATCGCTCAGTCAAATTTCAAACGCCGAGCGACGCATTCAAATAGAAACTCAAAAATTTCAATGTGCCGTTTCGCTTCGTCTAGATCGCGTCCCCACGTATACAGACCGTGCCGCCGAATTAAAAATCCGTGCTGAACAAGAGGCTCGGAATCCTTCAAGCATTGGCGTACCTGTTCGGCTAGCGCTGGGATATCTTGGGTATTGTCAAAGACTGGCACCCACTCGGCATGTTCATGGGTCGTTACGCCGGCAAGTCCCTTGAGCATTTCATAGCCTTTGATGCTGAAACCGCGGTCATAAAAATAAAAATCTGAAAGCAGCGTCCCCCAGATGGAATGTGTGTGCATAACGGATCCAACATCAGGTTGTTCAGCGATAGCAATATGCAGCAGCGTCTCCGCAGATGCCTTCGGCTGCTCAACAACGATGGGAAGACCATCGCCATCCACACGGACAAAATCGCCTCGCGATAGGCATCCTTTATCTTTCCCACTTGCGGTAATTAGCAACTCCAGCGGTTCACGACGGGTCACCACGCTATAATTACTACTAGTGCCGAGCGACCAGCCACGCGTGTGGAAATGACTACCGACCTCACGCAGTGTGTCTATCTCTCTTTCAAAACCTGTAAGGGGTGTCTCGGACAGATCCAAGGTTTTCTCCCTATGGCTTGTCAAAAAATGTGAAGCAGCGTTTGGGACATTTTCCGTTTTTCGTTTGACAAAAAAGCGGAACAGGGTAAAATATTGTAGCGCATTTCGTGAAAGACATCAAGCGAAAGCAGCACCCGAAAAACGTGAACAGGCATGAAATCAGAGCATTTCTAAATTACCAGAGCCATCATTTAACCATGAGTAGGAGACAATACAATGGAGTTAGCGGAACAGGACATCCACCACTTTCAGGAACAGGGGTATCTCGTCATTCCCGAATTTTTCTCTCCACGCGAGGTAAAAGCGCTGCAGGCTGAACTCGACCGCCTGTTTCGAGACGGTTTGTTGCGTAACGTTGCAACGGATGGTGACGGAAAAACACACTCAACCACACAGTTCAATTTCCAGATCTGTCCGATTTATCACAAAAGTAACTTCTTCAGAGCAATGCCGTTTGATCCTAAAATCATCAACGCGGTAACGCAACTCATTGGGGACAGGATCATCGAGCATCTGGATCAGATTTTTCTGAAACCGGGCAATACCGGCTCACCTACCAATTGGCATCAAGACAACGCCTACTTCAAGATTAGCGATCCTTTGCGCGGCACCGCAATGTGGACAGCCATTCACGACGCAACAGTCGCCAACGGAACCCTCCGTGTCATTCCCGGTTCTCATCGGGAACAGTACGAACACGCCCGCGATCCCCACAGCGACCATCACATCCGATGTTACCCGCCAGAAGAACGCGCTGTATCCCTGGAGTTGCCCGCAGGAGGCGTCGCATTTTTCTGCTACGGCACCGCCCATGCGACTGGGCACAACAACACCGCCAAATCGCGCGCCGGCTTGGCGATTCATTTCCTGCACACCGATTATGCTCAACCGCAGCTAGTCGAGGACAATCGGACGACCCGCCCCTACCTGACAGGTATAGAAGCAACCGGTGGCGTTAAGGAGTATGGTGTTAAGATTGAAGGGACTTGGGAACAGGAAGTGGAACGCGTACTTGCCGAGGCTGCAACTGCGGCATAGCGTCCGCCTTAGTTGCAAATGCCCACGGCCGAATCCATTAAAATAGGGAGTTGTTCAGTCGAGATTCACGTCTCGACGCAAAACCGTCGATTTTGGAAAATCGACCTACAGAAATCCGCAATCCTTTCTGATGTGTGAGCAAAGGGTTGGGAAACCCAACCCCTACGAAATCTCTGATAAAGCTACCCACGTTCTGTCCACAGCATTAACCCGGTAGTTTCGGTTGGAAATCCGGCGGAGTGTTATCCTGTACCTGCTGCTTCAATTGACGGATGAAGTCAGCTTCCAGCCTCCGGTTATGTTCAGCCGTCCACTCCCTCGCCTTGCCCCGATTGTCCATATAAAAGCGCGAACCTACCAAGCAAATCCCAACCGCATCTACATAACGCTCGTCGAGTATCGAGTCCACTAACAGGTAGCATACAGCTGCATGGACTGCGCCGGAGATCAGACCATTTTCCAACTTGCCGGCGTAGATCTGCCCAGCCCCCGGAAGAACGGTGGACATCCACGCAGCCAGCCGAGGAGATTTGAAGGGTAAAGGCGTGTTTGCATAAGTTACATCAGCGAGTTGGGCCGAGATTTGACTGAGCGGGGTATCCGGCTGCAGCTGTTGAACGGTGCGGAACTCTGCTATCGCTTTGAACCACCCCCGTTCATGGATATAGCACCAGGCTCGTAGGTATCGTGCCTGTGCTGCTGTTTCTCCGCCTGCGTCTGCGCCAACAATAGAAAAAAAAGTCGATCGGGCGGTCGAGTAGTCTTTAGCATCAAAATATGTCCTGCCGAGCATCAATTGCGCTTGGAGGTTAAGTGGAGAGTGGGGAAAATTTTGCGTAACTTCCTCGAACTTCTGTCGAGCCAACTCTCGGTTACCTTGATGATAGTAACTCAACCCAATCCGGTAGCGCGCAAGGTCTACCCTAGGTATATCCGGATGATAGAAAAGTAACCGCTTGTACTCAAGGATTGCGGAGCGATAAGCACCTTGGTCGAAGAGGTGCTCGGCGTAGAGGAACTGACGCATATCGGATTGGGGTTGAATAATGGTGAGCAGGGAAATCAAGAAGTAGGAAATCATCAGCAAATTACCCCAAATTAAGCAAAAGCCGTTGAGAAAAGAATGGAGGGAAATATTGGGACTCCTCTCCAATCCGGGTCTTGGGAAGACCTAAAAGCGGGTGGCTAAAAACAGAAGTGCCATATCAGTCGGCGGTGCATCCGAAGCACTGAACAGATCGGACTCAGCAATCCGCTTTCGGAGCCTATCTCGGAGTCGATCTTCGTGCTGGTGGTTAAAAGCCTTAGCGTACCGCCAGCTATCATAAATACTGTTGATATAAAAAAATAGTCCGATGATACCCACTGGAATCGCAACCTCGTAGCGTTCTTGATTGATATAGTAAGCCGTTCCAGCAGCTGTCGCGCCAACAACTAACAGGGAATACACACCTTCCGAATAATGTCCACTGTAGATTTGCCCAAGCCCAGGAAAAAATGTCGAGAGCAAGCCAGCGGTACTAGGAGATCGACGCGGAAGCGATTCTGCCTGCCGAGTTATGCGTATCAGTTGATCACTCATTTCGGCAAAGGGGGTTTGTGAGTATTTCGTCTGTACCTGCTGCCACTCCTGCGCTGCAGCTGTCCAATCTTTCTTGTCCATATAGATTGTCGCAATAATAAACTGCGCTCGCGGCGCTAATCCGTTTTCCGGATAGTCTGATAAAAATTGACGTAACGATGTAATTGATGTAGCTTGATTACCACCCAACAGTTGGCATTGTGCGACATTAGATTGAGCACGCGCAATAAATGGGCTTTGTGGATAGTTTTGAATTAGCGATTGGTAGGCTTCTATTGCTGCATCCAATCTTCCCATATTCTGATACGCAGCAGCGATATGGAGTTGAACAAAATCTGATTGGGCTGTACCCGGATAAAGGTATAGGTAGCGTTGATATTCATGCACAGCATTTAGGTAATCCCCCTCCCGAAAGAGGGATTGCGCAAAGCCCAATAGATTATCAGCATTAAAGTTTTGTGAATGGACGGGGAAAGATAGGCAGAGAAAAAGATAGAAGCAACAGACAAGTAAAACAGGGCATGTCAATTTCATGCGGGTATCAGGATAAAAACTTACTAGGGGAACGTTCCGGTTCAACTTGGGGGTCATAGGTGTGTACCTTCATTGATCCATCCGAACTGCCTCTTAACCTGACGAAGCCGCTTGGCGTAAGCTGCGGATTGCGTCCCGGAGATTATCTTGCCCGAAGATTGCTGTACCCGCCACTAAAATTGTTGCACCACAACGTCCAACCAACGCCGCAGTCTCTTGATTGATTCCACCGTCAACCTCAATTGCGACACTCAGTTTTCGGGTTTGAATCAGTTGTGATAACCGATCAATCTTGTTCAGTGTATCTGTTTGGAACGATTGACCACCGAAGCCAGGTTCGACACTCATCGGTAAAACCAAGTCAATATCACTGAGATACGGCTCAACAGCTGCTATAGGTGTTTTGGGTCGCAGGGCTATGCCAACCTTGACATCACTGTTCTTAATCTGATCGATAATTGTGGGGAACTGTTCCTCCAACTCAATATGAACCGTGATAAGATCTGCACCCGCATCGATGAAAGCATCAAGGTACGCCTGTGGGTCAGTGATCATCAGGTGGACATCAAAAGGGAGGTCGGTATAGGACCGGATCGACTTGATAAGTTGAGGTCCCATTGTTAAATTGGGAACAAAGTGCCCATCCATTACATCAAGATGGATGAGATCTGCCCCCGCTTCAACCACTCGGCAGACCTCCTCGCCGATTCGGCTAAAGTCTGATGCAAGCATGGAGGGGGCGATCATAATTTTTTGCTCTGACAATTGCTCACCTCATACTACCTATCTAATCTTGGTCAATTCTATCCATTTTTCATTTCAAAGGTCTTAAATCCAACTTACCAATCAAATTCCCGTGTGTCGACCAACAAGTTATCTTCATAGATACGCATCGTCGCTTTCCCCACAACGCGCTCCGGCGGTTTCTCGATAAGTGTGCCGGACTTATACCATCCATCAACAACCTTAATCAGCTTTTTGCGTTCATCCTCTATGATAATCCGCACCCGTTTGTGAGACACACCGGTCAAGGACACTTTGTATCTTATCGGCAGATAGCCTCCCTTGTCCTCTTGCTTTTGCTGAGACCCACTGACTTCAAAATTGATCACATGTCCAACGCGAAGTAATCTCCCCACACTCGGCTGATGATTGATAATCACACCTTGATCAATTTCCGGGTGTGGTTTATACACCAATTCACCAATTTGGAGTCCATGTGATTCAAGTAAGGGACGCGCCTCATCAATTGGCATAAGACTGAGGTCAGGCATGCGTAGTAATTTTGGACGGACTCCTAAGCTTAATAGCAAACGAACTTCGCCATCATACGGGTGCAAAGTATCCGCTCGAGGGGTTTGCGCGATAACAGTATGGACCTCTGGATACCGATCGGTGTAGACCGCCGCAACCCTTCCCCGTCGCAACCCAACGTCTGTGAGTAACATCTCGGCATCGCTCAATAATCTTCCCGTAACATCAGGTATCGCAACCTGTTCACTCCCCGAACTCAAAGTAAGCCGAATGGGCTTGTTTAACTTAATCTTGAAATTCGCCGGAGGTTCTTGCTCGATAACTTGTCCGATTGGAAAGTCGGCGCTTGGCTTTTTTTCTTGCGCAGGATCGACCGCCAATCCTGAACTCGTGATAAGCAACACCGCTTGTTCGTAACTTTGTCCTACTAAGTTAGGCACAGCAACTTCCGGGGTGTGGACTTGCTGCGGAATAATCCAAAAGAGGAGCACCAATCCAACAACACCCATCACTCCGAAACAAAGCAATAAAACTTTAATAATAGCAAATAATATGGTATTTCGGCGCATGTTCAACCTATTAATCTATTGGCGTTTCCTTACGAAAGAGCTGATCGCCTGTTTTTAACCGATACCCATTTATAAAAGCACTAGCGTCCATTTCCTTCTTGTTCGCCGGTTGGACACGATCTAACCGTAAGCACTTGCCTCCCAATCCGTCACGGGCATTTTGTGCCCTGATTCTATCCGGGCTGCCATTCCCGGTACAGACAACGAGTTCTTTGTTAGATGTAACTTCAATTGTACCGCTAGGGAGTTTTGCGGAATTCAGAGAGTCGACAACAGTGCAAGCGGTTATTTTTAAACGGAGATCATCACCTGCAGGGTGCTCGTCCGCTTTTACCCACGTATACGCACCGGGCCACGTCGAAACGCCACGCACCAGATTACGAATCTGATCCGCCGGCTGATTCCAATCAATTTGACCGGTCTCCTTGGTGAGTCGAGGGGCAAGGGTCGCTTGGGAATGATCTTGGGGTTGATGCGGTGGCGGACCGTCTGAGATCCGTCCTAATGCTTCAATCAACAGGGAAGGTGCCAAATTTGCCAATCGGATTGAAAGGGTAGTCGCATCATCCACAATATCAATTGGCAGACTGCTTTGCAGAATAATATCCCCCGTATCTTCCCCTTCATCAAGCAGCATAATTGTGACCCCTGTTTCCGTCTCGCCGTTAATGAGTGCCCATTGAATTGGAGCAGCCCCTCGATATTTTGGGAGGCACGAAGGATGCACATTGAGACAGCCATAAGGCGGCAGCTCTAGCACCGATTTCGGAAGGATCTGACCAAAAGCAACGACAACAATCACGTCGGGCTGAAGTTCTCTAAGCACACGAACAGCATCACGATGTCGAACCCGTTCCGGCTGATAAATGGGGAGATTGTGAGCAGCAGCGACAACCTTAATGGGCGGTGGGGTAAGCCGCTTCCCTCTACCGCTCGGACGGTCCGGTTGTGTTACAACACCAATGAGTTCAACCTCCTCAGCAATCAATTTTTCTAAACTCGGAACTGCAAACTCACTTGTTCCCATGAAGAGAATCTTCATTTTTGCTCACCACTTTTTTCAGATGATTCCGATCGAGGTTCAAGCAGATCTTGATCTTCGGGACGCAGCAGATCGGTAAACAGAATCCCGTTCAGATGGTCGATTTCATGTTGCAAAACCCGTGCCATCAGATTGCTAGCGTCAAACTCAATTTTATCCCCATTGGGCAGTAGTCCTTCCACCTTCACAATCGCTGCGCGCCGAACCATTCCTCGCACCCCCGGCAAACTTAGGCAGCCTTCTTCGCCTAGTTCTTCGCCGACGGTCATTGTAATGACGGGATTAATCAACGCAATCCGCGGATACTCCGGGAGGTGTTCTTCGATGTCGATCACGACAATTCTTTTGGACACACCGACCTGTGGTGCTGCCAAACCAATCCCTTGCGCCTCGTACATCGTCTCAAACATATTTTCGATAAACGGATGTAGATCTGCGTGGATCTCTTGGACAGGAGCAGCCTCTTGCCGCAAGATAAGAGCATCGTTGGTTTGGATTTCTAAAACGGCCATAGCATGAAACGTGATGTGTAAAAAGCGCCCTAATAAATCAATCAAAATGATTTGAGTCGTTAGCTCATCAAAACCGAATACGAACGAACGGTACAACTACCCCCTGCGGCTCATCGGGGTTCCAATCGTTCTGTCCGACATTTCGGAGCGGGGCTCGTTGTGGAGGAATTATACGTTGCGGCGAAGTAGGAATCAGTTCTTCCGAAGGATTTTTGTCATGCGTATGTAGCCAATCCCAGAAACCGATCAAAAGAGCAAGTGACAGTGCAGATGCTCCCATAATTTTGAAATCTGTCGTGGAGAGTTCCGGTGCGATCTCGTTTTGCCGAATCATTTGGATACCACGTACACCTGCATAGCTATGAATAGCTGTAAACGGCAGCGCAATGAAGGTCACAATTTCAAAGCGGCGTAACGTGCTTTCATGGTAAACCTCCTCTTCGTGCCGATGGGCAGACGATGCTTCATCTTCCGGATTCCCCTGAAACTGGGCAAGGGCATTGGTCGCCACCATCGCGGTTAACATCAGAACGATGAGTAACCTAATTTTCAATCTGTTTTGCTTCATCGTAGTCTCCTCGATGCTGAAATAGGTAAATCATTAACATCCCGGCACCAATACAAACAGCGACATCGGCAACGTTGAAAGTGGGCCACCAGAAACCGGGCAGCCGAAACTGAATAAAATCTGTGACTTCTCCCAAACGAACACGGTCAATAAAGTTACCGAGTGCACCGCCAAGCAGAAAACTGAGCGCAATCTTCATCCACAAACTCTCGTGGAATTGTCTGTAGTAGTAGGCAATGAAGCCAATCGCGACAATTGAGATGATAACTAGCAGTACGCTTTGTCCCGGCATCAACCCAAACGCAGCACCATCATTCGTATCATGGCGTAGGTTTAAGATGCCCTGAATTATCACATGTTGACCGTGATGCGGAATATTTTGTTGAATCAACCACTTAGTGAATTGATCTACCAATAACACAGGTAACGTAACACCAAATATAGGTAAAATCAATTTTAGTATGTTTCTCTGCATTGGGAATATCCTTTCCTCTAGCGGTTCCTTCAGTACATATCTGCCCCAGCAAAGCAAGCAAAATCAGCATGAGAAATCCAATTTTTCAGAAAGATGCTTGACAATTCAGACTCATCTTCGCTTTGGGTGTCATCCGAAGGCTTATCAGTATCCACCCACATTCGGATTGAAGCGTAGGTTTGTTCGGAGAAAAAAGGAATGATTGGCGCAAATCGTTGTACCAAGACATACAAAATCTCTACCAACATTGTTTGGCAAGATCTTTTTTCCGGTACTGTTTCCGATGCCTTGAACCAATTATCGACAAACTGTTGAAGATCCGATTGGCAGAAGTCTCTCAAAAGACACCACGCTTGATAATAGTCGCGTTGCTGGTAGGCGGAATCTATAGATTCTAGTACACTAGCAGCGCTAGATAACTCCTGTGTATCCGGTATTATCAGTTCTCGCCGGGGGGCATCTGGATCAAGGGTAAAATCTTCAAGATAACTTAATATCACGGCATAGAGTTCTTGGAGGGCACTGTATTCTTGCTGACACTGTTTAAGCTGTGTCTCGATTGATGACGGGTCCAAATTGGGTTGGAGGTGGAATAAACGCAGCACATCCTTCGGATATTCCTCCAGCCAACTTTTGTTGACATCAACCGACTGGACATTTGAATGATCTCCTGTCAGTTCCACATTCAAGGGCTCCACATCGGAGACAGCAATTGAAGTCAAAACGAACTGAGACAACCATTTATGAAATTGATTCGGGTAACAGAAGTAAACATTAATCGGATTGACTGCGTTGCTCTTAGTTCCAAAATTGTTAATAGTGTTGAGCAGAACTGCGAAGCGTCCATCCAGGGTTGTGAATTCTTTCCGAAACTCCTTTCCATCACAGTTAGGACATAGGATATTCGGAGGTAACAGATCTTCAGTATTCAACTTAAACCAACTATCAGCACCGCGACGACTCACCAATGTACGGATAGCTTTGATAATTCGGGTGTCAGAGAGCTCTTTTCCGCATTTTTGGCATTGAAAAATTGGAATCGGAGTTCCCCAACCTCTGTGGCGTGAAACTGGTGGATCTGAGAGCTTTTTGATCGTTTGTTGTATCCAATCTCTATCTTGAGGGTCATAATATGCCAAATATTCGTTTGAACCAAGGACCCGTTCCCTCAATTGGTTACTGTCTAAGGAAAAGATCCATTGTTGAACGGAACGAAACAGAGTTGGCATATCACACCGCGAACAGTGGGGCTGGTGTACCTCCTCAGATTCCGCTGATATTAGGTAGCCCCGCTTTTCCAATTCAAAGGCAATGAATTTTCCGGCATCAGAAACCTCAAGCCCGCAAAACTGCTCGGAATCCTCCGTTAAACGTCCAGCATCATCAACAACTGATGTAATCGGAAGTTGTAGGGCTTGAGCAATTTGATAATCATCAGGGCGGTGCCCCGGGGTGAGTGGCCTAACTCCGGTCAGCGGTTGAGGTGTTGTTCCTGCGTCCGATGCATCGTTTTGGTCAGAAATATCTGGAATAACAACTACCTGAAGGTCTTTGCCTAGAAATGGATGGGCGCAAAAGCAATCCGTCAGCACATCAACCGGACAGGTCTGCAATCGATTTATATTTGCCTGCTGATCCGGTGGAAAGCAAGCTGACACATCGTCCTCAGTGAGAAGAAGGACTTCACCATCTAGCTCAATAATCCAATATTCGCTCCTTTCCTGCACCCCAATGGCAACACTCCCCGCAAGATGCCATAGATCTGAAAGCCACGCTAACAGGTAAACGTCCTCACCAAACTCCTCTAAACCGATGCTGACAGGCAATTTGACGTACCCAGAATACGCCGGGGCCGGGTGACTTTTCGTCTCATCCACATCTAGTATCGTATTACATTTCGGACACCAAGCTCCCAATTTTTGATCCTTATTCAAATAGCCCAAATCCTGCAACGTACTGAAAGCATTGATAATTTTTGCTTCATCGCGTGAATCCAGAGTTTTGCCCTTCTTCCAATCGCCAAAAATCCCAATCGCTCGCAGCTGGTTTTGCTGTCGGTCAACCTCACGCTGGAACTCACGTCGACACTGCCGGCGAAACCGAATTGCGTCAAAGGTGCCATCCTTATACTCCCGATTCAACGCCTTGGTTTCAACAGTAGGAGTATAATAGTCCCAATGCGGCACATACTCTACACCCATCCCTCGCATCATGTTAGATTTCAGAAAGATGTCCTGATGGATCTTGCTTTTAAGCATATCCAACTTCAAATGATGGGTAGCCGCAGGCATTTCTCGAAGGATGTAGGATGTCGATTCTGCCCGTTGAGTGAGTTGGGCATAGACATCAATTTCATCCCATAATTCCAGGATTTTCTCTTCAGTCAGCATTTTCAAGCACCGTTAGGGATACTTATATAATTACAAGAATTCAGAAGTTCTGGACAAATGGACGCTTATAAGGTTTGCCTCAACATCCTTTGCAGTATTTGTAAAAAGAGTATTAAGATAAGTGGTGAAATGTCAATTCCCAAGCCCCCTGTCATAGGGCGAAGTACGCGGCGAATGGGGTCTAGCGCTGGGTCAACAAATCGGTTCGTCAGCCAATAAAGTTGCCTTACTGTCGTATTACCGGAAAAATTCACAACCCAAGATAATATAACATTAGCAAAAACAATGATTGAGTAAACCCCAATCACTTCAATCATGAGAGGTATCAACACTTCCATAGTTGAGGACCCTTTCAATCTCACTCAATTTGCAAGCTCTTCGGAGCGTTTTGTAGCAGCGCTCACAGCATCAGCAATAACCGCTCGCAGGCGTCCGCTCTCTAACGCATATAGTCCCGCCGCCGTTGTCCCGCCCGGCGTCGTCACTCGGTTTTTTAGGACTGCTGGATGTTCACCTGTGTCCTCAAGCATTCTGCACGCCCCAAGCACAGTTTGTAGGGCAAGTTGATAGGCATCAGGACGGGTCAATCCAACCTGCACCCCTGCATCAGCGAAGGCTTCAATGAATAGGAACGCAAAAGCAGGACCGCTGCCGCTCAAGCCGGTAACAGCGTTTAGGTGTTTCTCTTCCATGACCAGCGACTTACCCGCAGCGTTAAAAATTGCTTGGGTTACGTCAAGGTGTTCAGCCGTGGCAGTGCTTCCCGCTGCGATTGCGGAGATCGCCTCCCCCACAGATGCAGCGATATTTGGCATCACACGAACAATTGGCGGTGACGGAGAGGTAAAGTAAGATTCTAATTGGGTTGTTGAAACACCTGCTGCAATGGAGATAATCCACTGGGACGGAGATTGGAGGGTAGCAGCAATCTCTGGAAAGACATCTGGTACGTTATTCGGTTTGGCTGCATATAACAGACAGTCCACATTCTCCACCAATTGCGAGATGTTTTCCGCACTATTGACCCCTAACTCCTCGCACAACTGGTCAACAAGCGGACGATAGACATCTGTTATCCAAACCTGCTCAGGCGGTAGCAAATCACGCACAACGCCTCTGACAATCGCACCTCCCATATTGCCGACAGCAATGAAACCGACTCGAAGTTTTGTATCCAAAGGGCTATGCTCCTATCTGCGTCAAACGTTTTCTGCTCGCTCTCCAAAGATTGCTGTACCAACCCTGATGAGATTCGCGCCCTCCTCAATAGCAATCTCAAAATCATTGGTCATTCCCATTGACAGGGTGTCCATCTCAACATTCGGAAAGTGCTGGGCGATAATTTTCTCCCGGAGTTGTCGCAGCAACGCGAACATCGGACGCACCGCTTCAGGATCTGGCAGAAAGGCACCGATTGTCATCAATCCTTTGATCCGGACATGAGCGTAAGGGTGTGCGCTTTCAATGAAGTCTAGCGTCTGATCCGGTTCCAGACCGAATTTGCTGGGTTCAGCAGAGGTGTTGACCTGAATCAATACCTCTGTCGTGCGATTTGACTCAGCAGACCGTCGATCTATCTCAGCGAGGAGACGCGGGCTATCCACGGAGTGGATGAGATCAAAAATTTGTAAGGCTTGTTTCGCTTTGTTCCTTTGCAGATGACCAACCAGATGCCATTTCACAGGGTGGTCAATCTGGGGGTGCTTACTTTGTGCCTCTTGGACGCGATTCTCGCCAATGTGCGTAATCCCTGCCTCAATTGCTTCTACAATTTGATTAACAGGCTTGGTTTTAGAAACAGCAACAAGCTCTATTGAATCTGGATCACGTCCGACGCGCGTGGCAGCTGCAGCAATCCGATCTTGAATCCGTGAAAGATTGTCGTGAATAGAAGCCATTGTTTACCTCCCACCAGAGCAAATTAACAGAGATGTGCAAAACCGCTAAATGATAGCATATTTCAAGAAGCGATTGCAAGATCAATTCCTGACCTTCCAAAGACCTGCCGGGTCATAGGGTTCGCCATGCTTGGGCAGAAACTGACGCAGATGTCGCCCCCCTAGTGCGAATCCGGCAAGTCCCGGCATCCCCCGATCCTCATTCTCAACACAAAGGACATAATCATATCCGGACTCAAGCAGTGCACCGATGATTGTTCCCCAGTTCAACTGTCCGCGTCCGGGAACGCGATATTGCCACCACCAGTTTCCGATAATTCCTTGACGGAAGCGCATCTGCGGACTGACTTCGCAATCCTTCACATCAGCATAGTACCACTTGCCGGAGAACATACGGATAGCATCTTCTGCCGGCAAAATCCCCATCCAGAGCCAGTGGGAGGGATCGCAAGATAATCCTAGGTTGTCGGAAGGAATTGCGTCAAGGATGCGTTCCCACATCTCCGGGTTACAGGCGATGTTACCCATTCGCACCGCACAATCAAGCGCGATCGTTACGCCCTTCTCTTCAGCGAAGCGGATGACCGGTGTCCACATCTCCTTAAATCTGCCCACTAGTTCAACCGATCTATCGTCCGGATTTCCGGGGTTCGAGGAAAATTGTCCGTAAAAATGCCAACTGACAGGGCTGCCTGCATAGGTCACGAGGACTGGTGCGCCGAGAACGCTTGTCGCTTCAATCGCTCGTTTGAGATTGTCACGCGCGGCTTCACGCGTTTCGGGATCGTCGTCCAGCAGATTGTTGTGAGCACTTAACGCAGCGAGATAGATATCGTGCGACTGCAAGGTTTCGTAGATCTGATCACCGCCTGTTTGCAGGATATGATCAGGATCAAATGTTCCACTGGCATTAGGACGAATCGCATCGAAGCCGTTTGCTTTCGCCCATTTGAGACATTCTTCAAGACTCCATGCACCCCCACCTGCACCCGTACTAAAGCTAATGTCCATAATTTTGCCTCTTTTTATTTTTGAAGATTTCAGTTTGGAATGACAGACCACGCATCTACTGGATTGGCAGCTAAAGCGATCGTTTATGTGACACTACCATACCATATCCACAACAGATAGCACCATGAGCACCAAACTCACCATGCCATTTAGCGTGAAGAAAGCGAGATTTACCCGTGAAAGGTCGTGCGGCTTGACGATAGCGTGTTCGTAGATAAGAATAATGATGACAATTCCAACGCCGACCAGATAGACACCACCAAGATCTGTCAATAACATAACGCCAAGCAGGACCGCAACCATCACTACATGCAACACCGATGAGATCCATAGTGCCGGTCTGATTCCGAATTTTGCAGGAATTGAGTACAACCGATGCTTGCGGTCAAAGTCGAAATCTTGACAAGCATAGATAATGTCAAATCCGGCTGTCCAAAGCAGCACCGCCAATCCGAGCAGCATAGGTGTCCAATCAAATTGACCTTTGATAGCAATCCACGCGCCGATTGGCGCGATTGAGAGGGAGGTTCCAAGCCAAAGATGAGACAAGGAGGTAAAACGTTTGGTATAGGAATATCCTATAATCACCACAAGCGCGACAGGTGAAAGTGCAAAGGCAAGCGGATTGAGGTTATACGCAGCAAATACGAGCAGTGCAGCGGAAACAAGTGTAAATCCCCATACCGATCCCTTCGCAACCAATCCGGCGGGAATGGCTCGCATTGACGTGCGTGGGTTCGCTTTGTCAATCTCAGCATCGGCAAGACGATTGAACGCCATAGCACAACTGCGCGCCCCGACCATGGCAACGAGTATCCAAGCAAACTTATCTAACGCTGGCAATCCATCCGCAGCGATGAACGCGCTCATGATTGCAAAGGGCAGCATGAATATTGTGTGCTCAAATTTGATCATGTCTAGGATGATCTTAATTTTTCGGAAAATCGCGGGACACCCCCTTTCGACAATAAAATATAGTGCATTATACCCCCATTGTCAATCCATTTTTCGTCTGCGGATTATGGCATAGTAAAGACAACCCCTAACGCTTCATTCGGGGTTTGGATGAGTTTCTCACACGCGTCGGCTGCTTGATCGATTGGGACAATATCGGTAATCAGCGGTTTCACCTTTAGCTTCCCTTCAGACATGAATTGAAGCACCAATTCCAGATTTCGTTGCGTGGGCCAATGGACGAAAACCGGCGGATAGTCCGCGCCGTGTTCATAGGCTTCGTCATGATAACCAGGACCCGTCCGGGCTGCGCTGACTACATCCACATTTCCAAGGCCGGCAGCAAAGCCGTGCGTAATAGTTGCACCGCCGACGATAACGATACGTCCCATTTTATGCGTGTCCGGCGCTGTCTTGAGCATACTGCGAATCTGACGAAACGCTTCCGTGCCATCGCCGCCAAATGCAATAATCCCGCAGTCCATCCCGTACCCGTTTGTGAATTCCTCTGCAATCGGTACCGGGTCAGCATCGCCCAATTGGATTGGCAGATCTACGCCAGCTTCCTGTGCAATCTCAATTCGCCGGGGCAGGTGATCTAGTCCCATGACATAAGCACCGGCAATTTGCGCGATCTGGCAGGAAAGTTGTCCCACCAAACCAAGCCCTGCCACGACTACATTTTCGCCAATTACGATACGTCCGCGCTGCACGGCATGTAAGGCGGTAGCTGCGAGGTGATTGGACGCCGCTTCTGCATCACTCACATTCTCAGGGATCTTCGCACAAAGATTGTGCGGTATACAGGCGTGCGTTGCGTGTAGCGCGTAACCACCACCCATCCCCGACACGCGATCGCCGATCGAGAATTCATCGCAATTCCCTTTTTTGCCGATGACGACACCGGCATTGGTATAACCAAAGGGACGTTTGGTTGGATTCGGTTCTGGGTTTGCGCGTCTGCCCTTGACTCCACCGAGCCCAGAGCCCGGGCTTACCATAGAGGCTCTGACTTCTACCAGTAATTGTCCCGACTCAGGTTCAGGGGTGGGTTGTTCCTCCGTCCAGATTTTGCCGTTGCTATCCATCACGACAACTTTTCTTACTTGGCTCACGATGTTCTCCTTAAGATCACAGGTTTAGCAGTCAAACACAATCCAACAGATTCGACATTCTACCTATCATGTTTCATATCGCCTTCCAAAACAGCTAGCCAGCTGCTCGCTTTATCTAGCGTCTCCTGATATTCTGCTTCGGGTTCGGAATCCGCAACAATGCCGCCGCCAACGTGAAAGTAGGCACGCCCCTCCTTGAGGATACAGGTCCGAATAGCGATATTGAGATCCATCGTCCCGTCGAACCCGAAGTAGCCAATCGCTCCGGTATATACGCCGCGATCCGTCGGTTCAAGTTCATCAATCAGTTCCATCGCTCGAATCTTTGGTGCACCGGTGATTGAGCCGCCGGGAAAGCACGATTTCAGGAGATCAATCCGGTCAGCGTCCTTCCGGAGCGTCCCCCTGACAGTCGCAACGAGATGGTGTATGTTGGAATAGCTTTCGAGCGCGACCCGTTCTGGCACATGGATGGAAGCGATTTCGCAGACGCGCCCGAGGTCATTTCGTTCAAGATCCACAATCATCAATAGTTCAGCGAGATCTTTTTCGCTATGCAGCAGCTCTGCTGCCAGTTTACGATCTAAATCCGGTGTCAAGCCGCGTGGACGGGTCCCTTTGATTGGACGGGTTTCGACGGTTCGGCAACTTGGCGAAAAATGGAGAAACCGTTCAGGAGAAGCACTCAGGATGTGAAAGTCACCACAGTGGAGATACGCCCCATAAGGAACGGGGCTCAACTGACGCAAAGAGGTGTATAACTCTAGTGGAGGTAAATCACTCAGTGTTGATAATCGTTGCGACAAATTGACCTGATAGATGTCGCCGGAAGCAATGTATTCCTTCGCGCGTTGCACAGTGGAAAGATAGTCTGCCCTAGAAAAATTAGATCTGATTGGGGATTTTGTAAAATGTGGAGCATGAGACTTGAATCCTTCGGAGTGCAGCTGTGCGTGGTGATTTTCAGATTGGAGAATCGAGCGGAGTTTTTCGACCTGCTGTTGATGTCTATTGATAGAGCCATTGTTGACATTGGATTGGCATAAATAGACCTGATTGGTCAAATGGTCAAACGCAACGATGGCATCGTAGAACGCAAAGTAGCAATCGGGCAGCTTGAGGTCATCGTGTGCTGCCGCGGGTAGTTCTTCGATGAAGCAGCGGAGCGGATACCCCAAATATCCAACTCCGCCGATAGACGGTAGGGCGCTGGGCAAAGACGCGGTCTGGAACCGATTCAAAATTTCTCGGAGCGCGTCAAACGGATCGCCCGACCGTTGCTCAACCCGGTCCCTCCAATCCAGCTGGAAGTTCGTCCCTTTACTGCGAAAAATCAGGAAAGGATGCGAGCCGATGAACGAATAGCGGCCAAGTTCCGCGTAGCGGAATCCTCGCTTTGCGGGACTTGGGGCATCCATACCGCTATCAAGGAAAAAACTGTACGGTTCATCAGCCAACAACTGAAAGAGATCGAAAGCTGTCAACTGTGTCTGAATCTCTTCGAGAGTAGAAACAATGCAGGCCGTAGTTCAACCTACCTTTCTCGGTAACGTGGACAGAAGGAAAACCTATAGGGTATTCCCAAATAAGGGTAATGTATCTTCATTGGTCATCGCCTCAACCCGATTTTGTGCATATTCGCAATACTCTGGGTTAATATCATAGCCGATGAAATGTCGTCTAAGTTGTTTGCAGGCAACGGCTGTGGAACCAGAACCGATGAAGGGGTCTAACACGACATCGCCAGGGCGCGTGAGAAGGTATAAAAACTCCTCAACAATTTTTACGGGATAAATTGCTGGGTGTCTAATTCCTTTAATAGACTCAACCGAGTGTTCGAGCACATCCCGTTTAAGTTTGTCACCTCGCAATCGAATAAGTGTGAAACCCTGTTTTTCAATTTGAATCTTACGTCCGCCATCCTGTCCACCAAATGCCTCTGCGTGGATACCCCGAATTTTCATCCGTAATCCGGCGATTTCACCACGACGAACCTCTTGGATTGCTTCTTCCAAAGCAACGCAGGCATTGTGTTTTTCGTCCGCAGACAAATCTGATTGATCGATTAACGCGAAATATTTCTGCCCCACACTCCTCCCTTGAGATTGCAATTTTTTTGGTGGGGTTTCGTCTACCATGAACGCATCGGGATTGTAAAAGTAATCCTCTGTCTTGACGAAATGAAAGAACGGTTCGGTGCTGCTGACCAATCGCCGTCTAAATTGACGCGGTGTTGGATTCTTCTTTACCCATGTCACATCGTTAACCAGTTTCACCAATCCTGTTTCCGTCGCTCCAATCGCAAAACGGTACGGCACAAGGAGTAGGCTGCTATCTTCGTACTTATCCCCCAAATTAAACACAAGGCTCCCGTCATCTTTTACAACACGCACACACTCTCGGAACAGGGATAGCAGGTTCTCAAGATATTCCTCTAAACGCGCCTCGTTGCCCATACCCGCACCGTAATCGCGTTGTTGGAAATAGGGCGGTGAGGTGATGACAAGTTGAACGGAGCGATCTGGGAGTTGTCGAATCAACTCTAGATTATCCCCGCACAAAATCTGATCGAGTGGCAGGTCGTCAGTGGCATTTCTGTATTGCAAAATTCTTCCTCTTAACACAATTGAGTAGAGGCTACTTTTAGCCCATACCTGAGATCCAAACGGCTCGCAGATCCGGGCATTTGAGAGCGAGCGAATTCAATAATCTCATGGGCATGTCGAATTGCCACCTCACTTTGCAGTGGACCGTAGTGCTCAAAAGGGGCACCTGCTGAATGACCATTCGGATAACGGGACGGAATATAGAAGTTATCCAAAACGCTTCCCTTTTCAACCAATAGTTCTGGCACATCAATAGTTTCTGGTAGTTCCTCAAGTAGCTGGGCGATGACCGTACCTCGCACCTTCTGTCCTACATGGAGGTGTAAAGCCTTGACCGCTTTTTCCGCCGCCTGTTGCACAGCGAAGCACGCCCACTCATGTCGTTCAGCATGACGAGAATCTATCGCATGCTCGAAATCTCTGTCAGCTTGTCTCAGCCAATCTAGCGAACGATTTGGCATTATCCCAATCCTTTATAGCTGCCATTTATAAAATGAAAGTGTTGTGTCCCCATACTGTTCTTGGCGACTTAGAACCAGTGCAACCAGCATCAAAGATTTAGCCCAATCTGTCTCCTGAACCTTCCCATGTTCAATAACGATCACCCCGTCTGGAGAGAGTAGATTTGCCTCTGCAATCTGTTTCACACAGGACTCATGGATTTTAGAGGCGTATGGTGGATCAAAGTAAATCAGGTCGAACTTTGCTTTACGTTTGCCAAGTCGGGCAAGTGCTTTTCGTGCGTCAAGGTGAATGAGCCTGACCTGCGGATGCCTGCGATAAAATCCACACATCTCAAGATTAGATTCAATAACGCGGATAGCGTGATAATTGTTATCAACAAAGGTGGCAGACCTCGCGCCTTGGCTCAACGCTTCCAGACCGATACTCCCAGTTCCCGCGCAGAGATCCAGAAAATCGGCATCGACGACCTGCTCACCAAAGATACGAAATAACGACTCTTTAACGCGGTCCGCAGTGGGACGAACCTCTGAACCTTTAAGTGTTTTTAAGCGTCTGCCTTTGAATTTTCCAGCGACAATTCTCATTCTGCAACCTTGTTGACGCTTTGAAACTTGGTATGTAGTGAAATACAGGCAGATTATACAATAGCGAATTTCGCACGTCAACTTAAAACCGAAGCGTAAAACGTGAAACGTGATGCGTGAAAATCCTGATTGAATTTAGAGGTTGAATTATAACTATTCTGGTTTATAATATCAGGTAGACAGGTTTATACAAGGGTTTGAAATCTGCATTAAAATGATTCTGTAAAGGGAGAAATGAATGGCAAAAAAAATATCGCGTGAAACGCTTGACCTTCTCTTGATTCCCAGTACCGCGACCTTGACTTCGGTGCTGCGGCAACATGGCATCACCTGGACGTTTATGCACGGCGTCGCACCGCTACGACCCAATATGAAGATGGCAGGTCCAGCATTCACCCTCCGGTACATACCGATGCGCGAGGATCTGGATCCGGGTACAGTCGATAACCTAAAAGATGTCCAACGCATCGGGATTGAGCAGATTGGCGAGGGGGAAGTCTTGGTCATTGATGCACGAGGCGATACTCGCGCAGGAACGATGGGGTCAATCCTAGCAACACGCCTCCATTGCCGTGGCGCAGCGGGTATCGTGACCGATGGTGCTTACCGCGATAGTCCGGTCATCGCGGAACTTGGCATGGCGGCATACGCTGCAGCGATGAACGCCCATACTAACAAAACCATACACCATCCGAGCGAGATTCAGGTGCCGATTGCGTGCGGCGACGTGGCGGTGTATCCGGGCGACATCATCGTTGGTGACGAGGAGGGGATAGTTGTGGTGCCGGCACACTTGGCGGAGCAGGTAGCGCAGACCGCTGCTGAAATGGAGGAGAAAGAGGTGTTTATCACGGAAAAGATACAGGCTGGAGCAAGCATCGTTGGCGTGTATCCACCGGATGAAAAAACGTCGGCTGAATATGAGGAGTGGAAACGAAAAAGGAGATAGCAGGATTAAAGCAAACCTTTATCCTGAAAAAATCCTTTTAACTGCTCCATCTCCGCATCGTCCAGTGTGTGATAGGGCTTCCTGCGCCAACGCCCGGCGATTCCGAATAGTTCAAGCGTTCCGTGGATACCAGCGTCTCCGCCCCCTGTCAAGCCACCGACAAAGTCGAAATAAGGAAAATCGTAGTTCTGTATAATCTCTTTCACGCGCTGCCAATCCTGCGTCTGAATTGCCCGCCAGTATTCCTGAGTGATGTCGGGTCTGAAGTGAATGAAGGTGGAGAAATACCCGTCGCAGCCATACGGCAGCACGTCCAGATGGTTCTGCTTCTGACCGCCGGAAATCACGCCCCAATGACCGTGTAACAGTAATCCCATCCGTCTAGCAAACGCTCCAACGATGTCATCCTTGATGGCGACAACTCCCTCTACCGTATCCCGCAAGACTTCTAACGTCTTTAGACCGAGATCCGGTGCATTCGCGAACACATTGGTGACAACCATCACAGGAATATGTTCAGCGACAGCGGCGTAGTGTTCGACAAAGGTTTCGACCGTGCAGGATTTCGCCCAGTTGGGAGGCAAAACCATCAATAGATCTGCGCCGACGTTTGCAGCGTATTTGGCAAATTCTATCTCTTTATCGGTCCACCACTGTCTATCTGCTGCGATAACCATAGCGCGTCCCGCTACATGCTCTGCGGTCACTTTGGTGAGATGAGCGACTTCCTCGTCGGTCAACACCGAATAGAGGCTATCCCCGTAGGTCAAGATGATGCTTCCGCTCCCGGCGTCAATCACATGGTCGATCATGTTCCGCAGCCCTCTTTCGTCAATTTCGCCATCACGTTGAAAGGGGGTATGGACGGAGGCAACGGGCCCTGTAAGTGCTTCTCGAACTCTCGAACGGTCTATCATAGTAATTTAGACGACCTCCTTTGTGCTAGGCTGCAATAAACGTCATCAGAAACAGGGTTGATAATGGGCAAATCGTCAACTCCATGCGGGCAAGTTACCTTGGGAAATCAGTCGCTCAATCCGATTGTCATGGAGGGACATAACGTATATGCCGTCGCTATCATGAGACATAAACTTATAAAATATAAGCTTTTGACCGTCAGGGGACCATCTAGGTATCCGGAATCCGCTACGAGTCAACTGCCGAACATTTTGCCCGTCTGCATCCATTAGATAAATGTCATCATACCCATTACGCGATGATTCAAAGGTGATTTGCCGACCATCGGGTGAAAAACTAGCGGGCCCGTCGCAGTCGCTGTGTGTCAATTGCCTCTGGTTGCTACCATCGCTATTCATGATATAAATATTGCGCTGCTCATCGCACACAGTATTGTATAGAATCTGTGTACCGTCGGGAGACCATCTTGGTCCCGAACTCCACTTCCGTATCTGTTGATTCAATATGTTTCTGGTCAGATTGAAAAAAGATTTGTCTTCAACATTCATTACACAGATATCTCGTATGCTCCCACTTGGTAAGTTTTCACCGTAGCTGGCTCGACCGAAAGTTATAGCAAATGCAATCCAATTGCCATCAGGAGACCAAGAAATAGAACCATCTACTTCCCCTCTAGGGCTGCCATCAGAAAAAAGGGCATCAGAAAGGTTCATCTCCTCACCTCCGTCTGCGTTTATGACATAAAGCCGCCACCCTGAGACAAAGGCAATTTGGTCTCGGTTGGGCGACCAAGCAGGATAACGAGCCTGTGACTTGCGGTGCGTCAATTGCCTTTGTTTACTGCCATCCGGATTCATCACGTAAATTTCGTCATGACCAGTTCTGTTGGATACAAAAGCGATTCGTTCTGTGTTACTGACAGGCGATGAGGCTGTGACATACATTGGCGGCGCAGAAAAATTCTGTGGTATCGGGATCCCAATGCATTCGAGAATTTTTTGAGCTTCTTGCTGATGCCATTTGCTGTCCTCCGTATCTGTTTTCGCACAAAATTTTAGCATGGATCGGCACTGATCGAAATTGCCCAGTGTTCCATGGGTAATCCCCAAGTAGTACTGCTTTTGTCCCAAGAGTTCATTCTTCGGCGAAACACGGATTAGCTGCTCAAAGGATTCAAGGGCTTCTGAATACCGCTTTGCAACCGCCAAAGCAATTCCATACGCCATTAGCAATTGGGCTTGATCCACTTTAGAGAGATTTGCGTCCGAGAGCTTTTGAATCAAGGGAGCTGCGTTGTCAATTTTTTTCTGCTTCAGATAAAGCATTGCAAGCTGGAAATTAGACTCCAATTCGTCAGGATATTGGCTAATACGGTGCTCCAACTCTTCAATCTGTTTCTGATCGCGGAGTAGTCGCTCCATTACCGGTCGAAACGCTTGGGAATCTCGATAACCAACGATTCGATGGATCTCTTCGGCACTTGATTCAGCGAAGATTGTGGTGGGATAACCACTGATATCGTACTTCTTAGTGAGCGTTAATGCGTTTTCATCTGTCGGTGAATTCAATTTCAAGCAAACGAACTCTGATGTTAGCTGGATAATTTCGGCATCGGTGAAGGTGTTTTGATCCAATTGATCACACCAATAACAGTGATCTGTATAAAATTCAATCAGCATCAGTTTTTCATAATCCTTTGCTAGCTGCGAGGCAGCTTCAAAGTCCTCTATCCAACGAATGGTTGACATTTATAGTCTCCTTTCCTCAAGTTCAACGATTAGAAATCGGACATGATGGAGGCTAGGGTTCACCTAATCAGAATTCCATTCATTTTGGCCCTCACAATAGACCTAAGGGATAGACTGGGTTCGTCTACGAGTTGAATGAGTTGGTGTTTGCTCAACCTCACGCATTACGGTTCATCTCGTGCAAAAACCGATCTTGATTGACGATGTGGAATCCGTTTCGTATCGTTGATTGGCTTGCTCATTACCAGTCGACAACCGTTCCATCATCGGGGTGTAGCGGGGATTGTGGGCGGAAGATAGCACCGATTTTGTCCGCCATCGCTTCGTCGTCGAGCTCAATCCCAAGCCCCGGTTTGTCGGGAATTGGCAAGTATCCATCAACCGGAACGAAGGGTTCTTTGAGATAGCCCTCGCCGAGCGTCACATGTTCCTGAGACACGAAGTTTGGCATCATGGCATCGAGTTGTAGGCAGGTCGCCAACGCTATTGGACCGAGCGGACAGTGGGGCGCAACACCGGCATAGTGTATCTCTGCCATCCCTGCGATGAGGCGTGTCTCAAAAATGCCGCCAACATGGCAGGGATCTGGATTTAGGATCTTCGCTGCACCACGCTCCAAAAGCTCACGAAACGCCCAGCGTGTGAAAACGCGCTCACCTGCTGCGATGGGAATGCTTGTGGATTGGGCAATTCGCGCCATCTCATCATAGTTTTCGCACTGACACGGATCTTCGATCCACGCCGGATGTAATGGCTCCAACGCTTTGATGATTGGTGCTGCAGCAGCGGGGAGAAATGCCCCGTGTAGATCAATAGCGATGTCAATGGAGGGTCCAACGGCATCGCGGACTTCTCCCACCCAAGCAACCGCTTGATCGATAAATTCTTTCGTGGCATGGACTTTGGGATATTGTCCCGGCAAACCGATTTTGAACCCTTTGAATCCTCGCGCCACATCTTCCTTCATCTGCTCAATAGAACCTCCCCCTTTGTACAGACGAATACGGTCGCGGGCGCGCCCGCCCAACAGCTGCCACACCGGCAGCCCGACGCTCTTGCCAAGAATATCCCATAGCGCCGCCTCGACTCCACTGATGGCACTCATCATAATTGCGCCGCCATGATAACACGGCTGCCGATACATCGCCTCCCAATGGTGGATAATTCGTCGTGGATCTTGACCGATGAGGTAATCTTCCATCTCCCTGACCGCCTCAGCGGAGGTTGTGGCACGTCCTTCTAGATACGGCTCGCCCAAGCCGACGATTCCCTCGTCGGTATGGACTCGTAGAAACAGCCAGCGGGGTGCGATTAGGAACGTTTCGAGTTTGGTAATTTTCATCTTTTAACAGACTCCTAAGGCTAAAGCCTCTAATTTCTCTTGACGTTGATTACGTTAAGGGCTATTATTCGATGTGTCCTTGAACAGGATAAACATAAACTTGCTGAGAGTGGTGGAAAATTATATAGAGGATTCTTTTTCTCCCCGGAGGCGTAAAGTGGAATGAATTGGTCAGAAATGCCTTTGGCAAACGCCTGTAGGCGAGAGCGGTTGACTTAATGTCTCATTGAGTTGCCTGTTGGGGTTGGCTAAACTCAAAATCAACCTGTGCATCTTGATTAGTGGTAACCACAACTTCTTGAATCGGATGCTTCCCCAACTCTTCATGCCATGCCTTAATACGATAACTTCCTTCTGGCACATTTTCCAACCGAAACTGCCCATCTGCATCCGTGAGTGCGTAGTAGGGGTGTTCGGTCACAATAATCCATGCCTTCATCCAACTATGTACGTCGCAAACGACTTTGATAGTGTCAGGTTCAGGAAACGTCATAGGCAGCCGTCTCCTTTTCGTTTTGGTCTGTATGATGTTGAGTTCTTTGTTATGTGCGCCCATAGTATGGAAACTGTGCAACACAGGATCGCTATTTAAGACTAGAAATTCTGCACCGGCGGGAACCAGCAGCACATGTGGAATAAAAATACATTTTTGTTGGTCTATTTGGATTGGTTTGTCACCAGTTTCCACCGGCAGCCCTTTGGGGATTCTCAACAACGACACGACCACATTTTGAATACCCCCTTTTTCAGAAATAAGGAGACTTTCAGATTGATATGTATGTCCACACGTCTTTTTGTTTAAAGTAACACGCAGTTCTTTGGGCGGAGGGGGTTCACCTTTGAACAACGCACGTCCACCGATGGTTCCCACCTGTTTGGACTCGATCGCGTTTTGGAATGCTTCTAGAGTCCTTGGTGCCCGTTTTGGCGTCGTAGGCTGAGCGGTTTGATTTGACTGTTGGGGCGAATTGGTCTGTGCTTCGCTCTGCGGAGGATTATACCCCACCAGACAGATGAAGATACACAGCAAGAATAACTGTAATAAAATAAACCAGCGGCAAATAATCATTAATCTTCCTTTCTGTTTGCCAAGCGTCGGATGAATACTTCATCAGGTTGAGAGGCTCATCAGGCATTATATCAACCCGTCTAATCCGCGTCAAGCAAATTGCGGATTGCTATCTTTGCTGAACGGTTCAGCGAAAGGGAACACCATGAAAAGGGCATGGATCGGCTTCAGTTTTTTATTGATTCTATCGGCTTGTTCGGACAGGAATACGCCTGAAGGGGTTGCGGAGGATTTTGTCTATAACTACTACCTGCACGCAAACCAAGGGATGGCGTTACGCTTGAGCGACGGGCTCGCTAAGGAAAAATTGGAAACGGAAATCGAATTCTTACGGGAAGTCCGAAGTGGTAGCGACCAATCCTATGTGAAGCCAAACATTGAGTATAAGCAGGTGGGAAAAAAAATTGAGGCTGAAAATCGCGTATTCTTCAGATACCAATTGACCATCAAGGGCACAAGTTTTTCCAACACGGTTCGTAACACTGTGATTTTCACCGAATTGATTGATGGACAGTGGAAGGTCACTAATTTTGATGAATACACGGAATAACGGCAAACGCCATCTGCTCAATAATGGTAGTTATCGGTCAACCTGTTTGAGCCACCCCCACATTGTGAGTTTTTTGCCTGCCGGAGCAACTGCAAAAGTAGGATTAAACCATGCAGGATGAGTGTCATCGTGGCGATTATTGGTGAGTCTTCGTCGATTCTTCCCATCGGCGTCCATCACGTAGATTTCTACGTTTCCAGCCCCCTGAGACGAGAAAGCAATGCGTTCACCGTCGGGAGACCATGACGGATACCAGTCATTCCGGCGATTTTCAGTGAGTCTTCGTCGGTTCTGCCCATCGGCATCCATCACGTAGATTTCTGCGTTTCCAGCCCCCTGAGACGAGAAGGCAATGCGTTCACCGTCCGGTGACCATGAGGGATACCAGTCCTCCTGGAGAGTTGCAGTGAGTCTTCGTCGGTTCTTCCCATCGGCATCCATCACGTAGATTTCTGCGTTTCCAGCCCTCTGAGACGCGAAGGCAATGCGTTCACCGTCGGGAGACCATGAGGGATGCCAGTCTGCACTGGGATTTTCAGTGAGTCTTTGTTGATTCTTCCCATCGGCGTCCATCACGTAGATTTCTGCGTTTCCAGCCCTCTGAGACGCGAAAGCAATGCGCTTACCGTCGGGAGACCATGAGGGCGAGGAGTCACCATGGTGATTTTCAGTGAGTCTTCGTCGGTTCTGCCCATCGGCATCCATCACGTAGATTTCTGCGTTTCCAGCCCTCTGAGACGCGAAAGCAATGCGCTTACCGTCGGGAGACCATGAGGGCGAGGAGTCACCATGGTGATTTTTAGTGAGGCGTCGTTGATTCTTCCCATCGGCATCCATCATGTAAATTTCAGGATTCCCATCCCTCTGAGACACGAAAGCAATCCGTGCCTGCACTTCAACTTCTACTATTAACAGCGATAGACCCAAGGCTACTATGTTAGCTAAAATGAAATGTGCTAGATTGTATCTCCGCTGCATCTGTCCTTCCTCCTCTGTTTTCAAAATAGTAGCTATCAGTCAACCTGTTTGAGCCAGCCCCACATCCTGAATTTCTTGCCTGCGGGAGCAACTGCAAGAGTAGGGTCAAACCATACAGGATCAATGTCATTACGGCGACTATTAGTGAGTCTTTGCGGATTACCTCCATCGGTATCCATCACATAGATTTCACGGTTTCCGTCCCTATTAGACACGAAGGCAATACGTTTACCGTCCGGAGACCATGAGGGATGCGAGTCTCTACGGGGATTATTGGTAAGATTTTGCTGATCACCTCCATCGGCGTCCATCACGTAGATTTCACGGTTTTTCCCTTCCCTAGCAAAGGCGATGCGTTTACCGTCCGGAGACCATGAGGGTTCGTCGTCATGACGGGGATTATTGGTGAGGTTTCGCTGGTTATCCCCATCAGCATCCATCACGTAGATTTCTAAGTGTCCAGTCCTACTAGAAGTAAAAGCAATGTGTTTACCGTCAGGGGACCATGAGGGATTCCAATCATCAAAGTCATTGTTAGTGAGTCTTCGCGGATTCCACCCCTTGGTGGTCATCACGTAGATTTCCCGGTTCATCCCACCCCTCATAGAAGTAAAGACAATGCTTTTGCCGTCCGGGGACCATGCGGGTAAAAAGTCAAACGCGCCATGGTTGGTGAGATTTCGCTGATGATTCCCATCAGCGGTCATCACGTAGATTTCCAAGTCCCTAGCCCTACGAGAGGTAAAGGCAATGCTTTTGCCCTCCGGTGACCATGAGGGATCCCAGTTATGAAAGTCATTGTTAGTGATGTTTCGCTGATTCCCTCCATCGGCATCCATCACGTAGATTTGCCGGAGCCCATCCCTCTCAGATACAAAAGCAATCTGTGCCGGTGGGGCAGCACTTGCCATCAGCGGCATCAAACCCAAGGCTACAACGTTTGCTAAAATCAAATGTGCAAGATTGCATCTCCGGTGCATTGGCTATGCCTCCTCCGTTCTCAAATCATTTTTCGCTCATGTTAAGAAATCGTGCAACAGAAACCGAGTTTTTTCGGAAAAACTCGGTTTCTCTTTGTGCTTTGCCCTTTCTTTTTAGATGAGCCTCGTTTTTTTACCCTTTGGGGTTGATGGCGGTCAGCTTGTGTAGGAAATCCTTTTCCAAGCAGGGGGGACAACTTGGGCAATTTTCGTTGGCGTTTATGACCTACCCCCGTACGTTTCCAACTCCCGGCAAACATTACTTTCCCAATAATGGCAGCTATTGGACGACCTGTTTGAGCCATCCCCATATCGTGAACTGCTTACCGGCGGGAGTAACTGCAAAAGTAGGATCAAACCACACAGGATCGGTGTCATCATGGAGATTATTAGTGAGTTTTTGTGGATTACCCCCATCAACGTCCATCACGTAGATTTCAAAGTCCCTATCCCGATCAGACGCAAAAGCAATCCGTCCACCGTCAGGTGACCATGACGGATGCCAGTCGCTGCGGGGATTATTAGTGAGTCTTTGCGGATTCCCCCCATCAACGTCCATCACATAGATTTCAAAGTTCCCATCCCTCTCAGACGCGAAAGCAATCCGTTCACCGTCAGGCGACCATGACGGATGCCAGTCGCTGCGGGGATTATTGGTGAGTCTTTGCGGATTACCCCCATCCGCACCCATTATGTAGATTTCAAAGTTCCCATCCCTCTCAGACGCAAAAGCAATCCGTCCACCGTCAGGCGACCATGACGGATGCCAGTCATTACGACGAGCATTGGTGAGTCTTTGTAGATTACCCCCATTAGTGTCTACAATGTAGATTTCAAAGTTCCCATCTCTATCAGACGCAAAGGCAATCCATTCACCATCCGGAGCCCATGACGGATGCCAGTCGCTATGGCGAATATTGGTGAGTCTTTGTGGATTCCCCCCATCCGCGTCCATCACGTAGATTTCACTGTTCCCATCTCGTTTAGAACTAAAGACAATGCCTTTACCGCCCGGAGCCCATGAAGGATCCCATTCAACAGCAGGAGTGTTAGTGAGTCTTTGTTGGTTCTTCCCATCGGCGTTCATCACATAGACTTCAGGGTTCCCATCCCTCTCAGACACGAAAGCAATCCGTGCCTGTGCGTCAACGTCTACCAGCAGCGGGGTTAGACCCAATACAACAACACAAGCTAAAATGAAATGCGTGAGATTGTATCTCCGTTGCATCTGTTTTTCCTTCTCTGTTTTCAAATCGGTGTCTTACCCTTTGGGGTTGATGGAGGTCAGCTTGTGTAGGGAAGCCCTATTTCGATTAAAGGGGCAACTCGGTTTATTGATGGTGTTGGGCTTGGATAGTCTATGTTTCCACCCAATGCCGGTACAACGGTTTCACATTATCAGGCAATGACTCGTAGACATCTGCTCGTATGAGGGGAGAATCGTAATTTTTTCCGTCCGTCTCAATCACCATTCGGGCGTGTTCTGGATTTCCAGCCTGTGTGGGATTCAGATTAAGCCACCACGGTGCGTAGCGGACAATGATTGCAACGCGCGGTGTGTCGCTACGATTCGGCGGCACCGCATGCCAGAGCCGGCTGTCGTAGAGCAGCACGCTACCCGCAGGACCCGAAGCCTGCGTTTCTGTTGGGTATGGGGCATCGGGATCGATTCCCGATATCCCTGCTGCGGAAGGATTGTCGTCGGTTCTGTGGCTTCCGGGGATGATATAGGTACCACCCGTTTCAGGCCCAAATGGAGTTAGCATCCAAATGGTTGAGAGGTGCATGATTGTGTCCGGATACGGAGCGGGGATGTGCGTTGCATTGGTCTGATTGTAGGGCCAATCCGAATGCCAGTAGCCTCGCTCATTCCCCGGATAGTTAATCACACAATCGGTACAGGAAATCCGCACATACGATCCGAACAACGCATCGGTGATCGCCATAATTCGCTCATCTGCCAAGTACGGGGCGAAGGTCTGGGTTTCGTTGATGACCCCTCTCAGATTCGCAACCCCCTGAACGCCCACACGGTGCCCTCTCGATCTCGTTTTTGCGAGCTCCGCTTCTGCTTTCTCATGGTGTGCCGCTTGCGCTGTCACCACGCTCTCTCGCACCGCATCAATTTTGTCCTCAGGGATGATTCCCTCAAGGACACAATAGCCATTCATTTTCAACTGGTGTAGCTTTTCCTCTATTGACATGTTTTCCTCCTGATCTATTATAACCTAAGTTCCTAGGGAACCCGTAGGTCGAGTTTCCATACTTGACATATAGATAACTGCCTACCTGTCGCCTATTGGAACTTTAAGGTCAATTTTATCATATTTTTTATACACATATTTCCCCGAACGGGATTTGGGTTGCGGTGTTTGCTCTTGCTATACACAAAGGCTTTGAACGTTCAACCGCATAAATCCTATAGAGGCATGATCACCTCTCTGACTTCAATTCCCAATTGTTTGCATTTTATTCTAACATGGTCAGGAATTTTCGGTGCTGCAAATATGCTGCGTACTTGCTGGCACGATAATCTATATTCGGCAGCAGCGAAGTGTTTATATCTCACAGCCTGCCAAACACCGTCATAATTTCTAGCGGAAATTTCTGTTTCCACCTCCACCGTTACAGGACTTCCAAACCTATCCTCCAGTAAGATATCCACCCTATCCCCTGACTCGAAGACATACTCATTTTTAACCCATTTCAAGTCTTTACCAAGTTGAGAAGGATTAGCCGCTAGATATTCCTTCAATTTCCGATGTTCTTCACTTTCTCCTCCTCCGGAAGGATACGGACTAGGCTTTGGAATAGGTTGTGGTTTAGGAGGATATGGACTGGGTTCTGGAGTAGGTTGCGGTTTGGGAGGATACGGATTGGGTTCTGGAATGGGTTCTACCGGTTTTTCCTCCCCCTCTTCAGGAGATGTTTCTGATGGCATACAAAAATCCGTTCGGAGACCTCGCCGTTGCCAGCTAGAGAGCACCTTCTCTCGATTTTTTGTTAGCAAATCTTCGACAAAGCCACGCAGCTCTTTTATGTCAAAATAATCCTGTAAGGCATCACCAATAAGCTCGGCGTATTCGTCTTCGTCTGCCCCCAATCCCAACCAGAGCATTGCTTCCTGATTGGTTGCGTCCAAACAACTCGGACGTGGCTCCGGGTCAGAAACAGAAATTTCTTTTAATGTATATGTTGTCTTTAGTTCTTCAACCAACCGAATAGACAGTCGATCTAAAACTTGGGCAGATTTAATTTCCTTATACTCTCGATTACACAGATTCGGCGATTTGAGAAAGGCATGAATGTAGGGACGTAGATCTCGCACCTTATCTGACCAACGTTCATCTTTTTCTTCTTCGCCACTAGGGTGACATTTGACTTCAACCTGAGAGCACTCTTCTACGCCCAGATACTTAGTGGCAAGTTCTGATAAATCATCAAACACCCAAAACGGAATTTCACCCTCAAAGAAATCAGCGAGATGATTATGATCGTTCCAAACCAATTCATTTAGGTAGAAAAATCCCCATTCACTTCCTTTTTTGCCAAGCCAACATCTGCCTTTGCGCATTTGCTCCCATTCTTTCTGCCAATTTTCGTCCTCCAGCAAGCTACCGCCCTCTTGTAGGGCATTCCATAAACGACGATAAAGAATTTTAACACGCTCACGAACTTTCGCATCGCTCGCTTGTGCTGTAGATGTAACCTCACGGATACCACGAGCGTAGTCCAGAGGAAAGGCCTGTTCCGACACTCCCAAAGCGATGAAAAATGGTTTTAGCGTTAGCGCATAATGTGCTGCGAGATAACCACGATGATCCCCGAACACTGCGCTTTCATCCTCCCAAAACACCTGATCTGCTCGCCACCAACGCGGTTCTGAGCTAGGGGTGAAGATGAGGGATTCTTCCTCAAATTTTTCGCGTGGTCGTGCATCCCGTCGATCGAGAAAACGATAGAGCGGTTTAATCTCTTCAATGCTCACTATTGTGCCACTCAGGGTTTGAAGGTAGTTGAGCACACTTTCCGTGTCTGCATCTAGATGTATCCCTAACTTCTCTGCTAGCCATAGCGCGGGTTCGTTTTCCTCACTGATATCGAAATCAGGATGTAGGTAAGCCACGCTATCTCCTAACACCCTACGATTTCCAGAAGTTGGCGCGAATAACTCAGAAGGGGAGCGAAGCTTGCCTTGTTTATCGGGAAGCCAAGCCGCTTTCTTGAGCTGGCGGTAGAATATAGCATCAAAGGAATTTGAATGTTTGTATTGAAAGAACCAATGATAAGCACCTTGAAAAAATCCTCTTCGTGTCCATTGTGCGGACGCTGGCGGAACTGCTTTAATTAACAGACGCCAGAGAGCTTGCGAAAGATTCGCTTCCTGGGACTTGTTGATTTCAGCCAGCACCTTTGAAAGACTATCAACGTAATGGTCCTTAATGTAATGATAATCAATATTCTGTCTGTGTAGCACAACACGTTTCCTAGTAATGCCTCGCTTGATGCATTCTTCAGAGGTTGCGAATAACTTCTCTTCGATAAGTTGAGGATGATCCATGGAACCAATCTCTTTCAAAAACCGCAGCCAACCCCCCGACTCGGCATCGCTTTCCAGATATCCATCATTTACAAACCAAACGTCATCACACACAGAAAAGTAGGTTTCCAAATCGGCATTGCCTGTATAAACTCGCGGCAGATAAGCATTGCAAGGCGCGACAAAGTTATAGGTTTCTCGTTGCACGCCGCTATAAGCTTGTATAATTGGAATTTTACTGATTTGTTCTTTTAAGCTGTTACGTTCTGCGCTCGAAACATCGTCCCAAACCTTGAAAAGGTAGCGCAGATGCAAGCGATTTTTCTCCACAGAAGGTTTAGGGGTGTCGGATTGAGAATATTGAGGGATAATCCATTCACGGATCATCTGTTCCGGGTGTAACATCCTAACACCCAAGCTTCTTAAGAATGCTTCAATGTCGTTGCGCTCATCGCCTTCGAGTAGTGCTGACATAACGATAGGCAATTCATTGAGGAAGGGCTTAATTTCTTCAGGTTCTTCATCTGGTGAAAAGAGTCCTAAATCTAATTGATCTCTGCCTGGTCGAAAGAATACTAACTGATTGCTAGCACACACGTGCCCTCCATTTTCAAGTCGAACCAATGGGAGTTTTCTTATTCGCTCCAATTCTGCACGCTGTCCTTTCAAATAGACATACAAGGAGCGTAGCCATTCGTTACATCTGTCCTCGAACCAGTTAAGAGATTGCGTTTCAAGCCAGCCTAGCATTCGACTGAGGCCTACTTCTCTTACACCTGCCTCGCGCATGACTTTAAAGGACCGGCGAAACTCTTCCGTATCTCGTATGTCAGAATGTAGCCAACTGCTATCTAGCTGTAACCAACTGCTTTCAACCAATTCTCGCAGAGCTTCGGCATGGGGATAGAATACGCTTTTCGCTTTCGCATATCCTCCGTCCTGAGTTGGGACGAATGGTAGATCTTTCATCGCTGCTCTCAGAGCCCCGGCGATAGGTTCAAACTCCGCTAGCACACCGTCATCTTCCAGAGGTAATACGTCAAAGAACATCGGTTTAAGCAATCCACCCGCTTTCAACTGTTCCAATACCTCAGGAAGAAAGTTAGCAGTTTCCTTTACCAACCATTCGTTCCATGGATTATCAATTGGCATATTGTCACGGGCGGGTGTTGTCTGATACCGTCCTTGAATGAGAAATCGCAGATGTGTTTCTCTTTGAGTGGGAAGGTAGGCAAACAGCACACAACTGTCCATCGCTGTGATTTGACCATCAATTAGCTTGAATGCGACTTCAATAGGTTGCTGCTGCTTCGCTGACCGTTGAATACGGTGTTGTTCTTCGCCCTCCTCTGCTTGCTGCAGAAGTTTATCAATTACCACTTGTGGTGGTTGAACTTCCCGGTGAAAAACCAAGAATGTTTCCGACAGTTGATCATTACCATTAATGGACGCTATCAACTCAACCTGAAGCGCATTCTGAATCGTACCATGGGGCTGGCGGCGACAGGAATATGAACCCGTTTGTCCGTCGCGTTCATCACGCCATTGAACCGTTTCAAGATGACGGAGGAATAGCAGGAATCGTTTTTCTAAATTGCAAAGTCCTTTTTTTAGGCCTGCAATGTCTGCCTGACCTAGGCGATCTTTGAAAGGTAGGCGAAAGACTGTTCTGCCTTTACCTATTTGCTTCGCGACCTTTGAATCTACATTGTCAATGTCCTCTCGCTTTCTGTAATCTCGGATACGGAAACGTTTATTACCAGAGTAGATTTCCGGGAGATCTGTGTAGTTATAAACCGCTATGAAGCCGATGCCAAAAGTACCTATTTGGGTCAGGTCCTTATTACTTAAGAACCTGTTTTAAAACTAAAAATGTCTTCAAGAGCTAATGTTTACGTTTACTCATTGGAAACATCAATCCCTTCTAATGAAAGGCATAAACATGACTCCAACCACCTATCCCACGGATTTGACTGATGCCCAGTGGGACAACCTATTACCTTATCTGCCAAAACCTTCACCACGAGGCAGACCCCTCAAGTGGGAGATGCGTGCAATCATCAACGCTATCTTTTATATAGTCAAGTCAGGGTGCCAATGGCGAATGCTACCCCATCAGATGCCACCATGGCAAACGGTCTATTCCCACTTCAGAAAGTGGAAAATCAACGGCACATGGGTGATGATTCATCAAGCCCTTCACGAGCAAACTCGCTGTGATATTGGCAAAGCACCCTCACCGACAGTAGCTATCATTGATAGCCAATCGGTCAAGACGACCGAACTGGCAGATAGTAGAGGCTTTGATGCACATAAGAAAGTCAAAGGCCGTAAACGCCATATAGTCACCGATACAATTGGCATTCCATTGCGGGTGAAGGTCACTGATGCAAATATCAGTGATAACCAAGTCGCAATAGAGTTATTAACAGAAATCTTTAGTTGGCACATAACGATTCAGTTAGTCTGTGCCGATGCCGGCTACCGTGGAGACTTAGGCGACTGGTTATATGCAACGCATCAGTGTCAATTGGACATCACCACTCCTGTGGGTCAATCGGGATTTGTGGTGGTTCCCTTTCGATGGATTGTGGAGCGCACCTTTTCTTGGTTCGGTTGCTTTCGCCGATTGACTTTGGACTATGAACGCTCTGCTGAAACCGCTGAGGCAATGGTGTACATTGCTTCCATTTACTTGATGCGAAACCGTATCAAATGACTTTTAAAACAGGCTCTAAACCTATCGAACAGATGCTGGACACATCTTCTTCACTAAACTGTTTCCCGTCATTCCAAACATACAACCCCTTCTCACCCAACAACAATTCCATGCAGCGACTCCCGCTGTCATCGGCATTCTGAATTAGTTCATCAACAAAATGTGTCTTGTTACTGTACAGTTGCGTTAAGCGGTGGACGGCGCGCTTGTATTCTTGAAGTAACTGTTCGTAATCTGTCATTGTTTGATTCCTTTACCAAAATCAGTTTGGGCTTAGAAGACGATGAAATATCTAAGATTTTCATTATATTTATTTAGGATTTACGCAGCTGAATGATGAAGTGCTGTAGTTCGGTGCGTCATCACTAATGCGGGGCAAGATGCCCCGCCTACGATGGGTGTGCAGTCGTAACGGGACCCTCGACACCCGATGAATCGGGCAACTACAATCTGAAATGTGTAACTTCATTATATCACCTCAAAAGAATTTTCTGGTGAAAAATCGCCAAAAATCCGCAAGAGAAATCGAAAATTAACTCCCAGAGACTATGCTTGGCGAAATCTTTCAGGCTCTACGTTTGTCCGGTTGTATATAGTAACCGATCAGAGCGCAGTTTCGCGTCGTCGTCCATGCCAGAGATAGCATTGTCATGCGAATCTCTGATTTTTGTTGATCGGAAAATGAAAAACGGGTACAATGGCTCATGAAGACTTTCCAATGTTATAAGTATCACAACATTGTGCAGATTAGATTGGAAGTTCTCATCGAATACAATCAAGTTAGAAAGGAAGTATCAGATGGCAGAAAAAAGTTTGAAACAACGTATACGTGATGGAGAGGTGCTTATTGGACGGGGAGCCCCCGTTGCATCGGATCCGGATGACCTCAGAGCGATCCTTGACGGGGCAGATTTCGATTTCATCAATACCGACAGTCAGCACTCCGCATTTAATGAAGAACGGTTGAAAACCTTCTGCGAGGTTGCAGACGAATTTGATATGCCCGTTCAATTCCGGATTAAACACACCCGTAATGCCTACCTTATCGGCAACTATCTGGATCTGGGACCGACAGGCATTGAGGTGCCGCAGGTGGAACTTGAGTCGACGGTCGACGAAGCCATTAACTTCTTTTACTATCCGCAAACTGGCAAGCGCAGTTGGGGCGGTGCTTCTCGGAAGGTCGCGCCGGAGCACAGTGGACGCCTCGAATACGCACAATGGTGGGACGAAAACGGTGTTCTCTGGATGCAGATAGAATCGGTTGATGCGGTCACCAATGCGAGAAAACTCGCCAAGCCAGGTGTTGATTGTCTTTCTTTTGGGCCAGCAGATTTGAGCTTCAGCCTAGAAAGCTACCCACACCACTCACTCAAAACCCTTGATGATTGTGCACGTCATGTGGCAGAGCAGCTGCAAGGCACCGGCGTTGCGGTTTGCCTCCGGGGCATTGCACCAAACGATCGCGATAGATATATCAATATGGGCATCACGATGTTCCTGTAGTCACCACTAGTCCGTATAAAGCCTGAACTTTGCGGAGGTTTGACTCCTCCGCAAGGTTCTGACTGCAAACGGAAGGAGTTGCATTGCACAACGAATACGATGATTGAACTTTCACCAGACCAACGGCATATTGCTGGATCACTCTTTCGCGATTATCCCTATTTGCGTGGCTATGTCGCGGCGGTCCTCAGTGGAGAGATGGGCACGGCTTTTGTTGACGATTTGGACAATCCAACAGTCGGGCGACTCACTTTGGGGTGGCCCCACATCTTCGCTGGTGATGCAACCCACAGAACATCTGAAGCTATGCTGAGAGAAATACCGCCCGAAGCTACGCTAATCGGTGCAGCCCCTGCTTGGGCAGACGCATTTCGACGGATTTGGGGAAATCGATTGGTCCCTTGGAAAAGGATTGCCTTTAGCGCCGGCGATTGGAACTCCAAAACGCTGACGGTGTTGACACAGCAACTTCCCGAAGGATACACACTTAAGCAGGTGACAACCTCAGCGGAGGTCGAAGGCTTAACACAGGTCGTTGATTGGCTGGTCGATCGTCGCAATTATCCGACGCCCGCAGATTTTCTTAACCGGGGTGTTGCCTTTGCCGTCGAGTTCAACGGGCAAATCGTCTCGGGGTGCACATCTTACGCAATTGGCGGAGGGAAATTCGATTTGGGCATTGCCACGCGACCCGAACATCAACGGCGTCGGTTAGCGCAAGCGGTTGCAGCACGAATGATTCTCTACTGCATCGAACATAATATCGAACCGTGTTGGGATGCGGGGAACCGGACAGACGCACGAGAAACTGAAATTTCTGCGGCGTTAGCTCAAAAACTTGGGTTTACAAACCCTACACCTTACACGGCTTACATTATCAACCCCAACAGGTGAATATCAGTTTTCTAACAGTTGCTACGGATAGGATTTCAATCACCTTTCAATGGTTGGGAAGTCCGTCCAAGATAGGACAACATCACAATAGGAGGAATTGGCTACATGGTAATGGATAATACGTTTCGTGAGAAACTCAATCAAGGTAAACCAACTATCGGCACGCACTACCTTTCCAGCGACCCAGATCTTCCAGAAATCATCGGAGACACCGGTCTGTTTGATTACGGCGAGTTCTGTGCCGAGTATAGCACTTTTGATATGCAACTACTCTACCACATGGCGCGTTCAGGGCAGTGTGGCAACTTACCGCTGATGACAAAGCTAGATCAGAAAAGTGAAAGTTTTTGGGCGCAAGCTTCGATCGGCGCGGGTTTTAAGGCAGTCCTTTTTACGGATATACGCACCGTAGAGGATATTGACCGATGCCATCAAGCGATAAGACCGGATCTCCCCGATGTCGGTGGACACATGGGAGTCAAGATACGTCGTTCAGCATTAGGTGGCTATAGTGCAGACGGCTACATCGAAGACCTGAACTCAATCGTGTTTCTGATTATGATTGAGAAAAACATAGCGGTTGAGAATATCGACGAGGTCCTAGCTGCTGCAAAAGAAAAAGGGGTTGATATGACTCAATGGGGTCCCGCAGATTTTGGTTTCTCCAGAGGTGCACCGAATCTAATGAACACACCGGAGATACGCCCGTTTGAAGAACTTGTCATCAAGAAGTCAATAGAATATGATGTTGCCCCACGGATCGAAATTAGTGCGCCTGAAGAAGCAAAACGGTATATTGATCTGGGTGTCCGCCACTTCTGTATGGGCTGGGATCGATTCATATACCAGAGCACCTTAGTTGAGCTTGGCGAAGGGCTTCGGAAAATTGTAGACCCCCTCTAATGTTCCGTCTAATGATGGAAACTATAACAAGTGCTGGCAAATATGGGAGGCGAATATGGAGTTAGCGGACATCAAAAAGGTGGGCGTTGTCGGAGGTGGGACCATGGGGTTCGGTATCGCTATAAACTTTGCGCTGGGCGGCTACCCCACCATTATCAGGGACCTCAGTGATGCACTCCTACAGCAGTCTATGAGAAACATCAAGTCTGCTATGGATCTCTTCGTCGAGGAGGAGCTGATAACCCAAACCCAAGCCGATGACACGGTCAGCCGGATCACAACCACCACCGATTTGGAGGACGTGGCAGCGCAGAGCGATTTCATCACTGAAGTCATTGTCGAACGGTTAAAAGACAAGCAGGTGCTGTTTAATACGCTGGATCAGCTGTGCCCGCCGCATACTATCATCGTCAGCAACACCTCCGGATTTGTGATGAGCGATATTGGCGCAGATGTCAAGCGACAGGACAAAATTGGGCTAACGCACTATTTTGCACCGCCGCACATCGTTCCCGGTGTTGAGGTGGCTAAAGGACCGGGCACAAGTGACGAAACGTACAATATCACCTACGACCTGCTGAAAAAGGTCAAGAAGATTCCAATTCGGGTGCTTAAAGAACTACCGGGCTATCTGCTAAACCGGATACAGGGCGCAATGGGACGCGAGGCAAGTCGATTGTGGGCAGAGGGGGTGGCAACGGCTGAAGAGATCGAACTCGGCATCCAGTCCACCTTCGGTTTCCGTATGCCCCACGAAGGTCCGTTTCTCCACTACGATTTAGCGGGTATCTGGAAATGGCCCGCAGATATACGAACGAGGCGGCGCAGGGGATCCGAATCGCGTGACGAAGCCGCTGAGAAAATTAGTAATCGTATGGCGGAAGGGAAGCCGTGGTTCGTCGATCCGAACAGGTTCGATGAGGCAGTTGAAAGAAGGGATAGGGAGTACATACGCCGTCTGAAAGAGTTATATCGGTCAGACGAAGATTGACATTATTACAGGGCGGAATTGTTAAATTTCGCTCATAGAATTTTCGGATGGGATCGGGCTGAAAAAAGTTAAAACAGATCTCGCTTAGTATCTATAACGGGGAAAGGTTCGGGTTCATGAACACAAGACCAATAAAAGCGAATCCATCTCAAATTATTGTTGAACAACTCGCCGCATCGGGGGTCAAGTATGTATTTAATAACTCAGGATCCCACGAAGCACGATTCTTTGATGCACTTCACGAACACCCAGATGTCCATAACATTCTCGCGCTCCACGAAGGCGCTGTCGCAGGTATGGCTGGCGGGTATACACAGGTCCAAAATGATCTAGCTGTCATGGTTGTCCATCTTGGAGCCGGGTTAGCCCAATCCCTCGGACAGATGGCTAACATCTGGAACGCTAGATTACCCGTAGTGGTCATTACCTACGCAGCAGATTCAGGAAGTGGAACAGACCGAGCCGGTTGGGGACATCACCTGAGTCACAACGTGGGGCCCACATCAATTTCAGCACCTTTTGTCAAGGCAAGTTGGGCGGTGATTAATCCGGACGGGATCGCCCATGCGATGTATCGCGCGCTCTTGGTAGCCAAGACGCCGCCGGTTGGGGCGGTCCATGTGGCTTTCTACGAAGGCACACTCGGTCCTGAGGAGGTGGACGGAAACATCATTGAGGATGGCTTACCTGAACTCCGCGCCGGTTATCCGGCGGATAGCGATGTCGAAGAGATTGCGCGAATACTGACCCAAGCCAAACGTCCTATTCTGCATATCGGGGACGGAATCTGGAAGAGCGGCGCAGAATCGCAGTTGAAAGCCCTTGCCGAGCGTTTGGGGATTCCTATTACCACTGGCGGTAATCAGTGGATGCGTAGCGTACCACCGAATCACAAACTCCATTGTGAAGATATAAACGCGCTCGAACCGGATTACGTTATGTGTGTCGGCATACGCAATATGGGGGGATTTGACCAATTTTCGACCGCAGAGGGCATCATTGCGATCGGTCCCGACGTTGAAAATTTCAAGAACCTTGAAGGGCTAGAGATGGCAGTTTTGGCAGATGAACGTCGAACGCTTGAACGCCTAGAAGAATGTCTAGACACAACAGAAGGAAACACTGACCGGTTTGGAGATCGACGCACATGGGCACTTGAACAGGCGGCAGCGCAACAAGCGAAACGTAGGGAAGCGATGCAGAGCGTTGAACCACAACCCGCTAAGATTCGTCCATGGGTGCTAGCCGATACACTCGACAAGGAGTTGGCGCGGATCGGCGGTGGATTGGTCTTGATGGAGCAATTCGCCTTGATGCAGTGCATTGGCGGGATCCAACCCGACGGGAATAATGTATATCTCCAGCCTGCAGGCGGCTCAGAGGGTTACGGGGTAGGCGGCGCGATCGGCGTAAAACTCGCAGCACCCGACAAACCTGTCGTGGGCTTGGTGGGGGACGGCTCGGTGTATTACTCAGATTCCGGTTTCTGGACAGCGGCACGTCATCGCATTCCAGTGCTTTATATCATCCCCAATAATGAATCCTATGGGGTCGTTGCTCGCTCCTTCGGCGCAGCAGGCGGAGTCATGAACCAGACCGGTGAGTATGCTGGTGTGGTTCTGGACGGCATTGATCCTGTAAAGATTGCAGAGGGATTTGGCGTAGATGGCATGCACGTACAGGATGAGGCACGACTTGCCCAAGCGATTCGTCACGGGCTAGATGTCGTCGAGGGAGAAGGACGACCGTTTGTTCTAAACGTGCACCTGCCACGCGGACTGCCCGAAGGCGGACGTGCCGCAGTACCATTCCACCTCGCCGATGCTGTGGCAGTCCAAGCACGCGCAGCATAGCCAATTCGCTATTAGATCGACTCGATGGTGAACGTAGTGATGCACACTCCCAAGACCTATCTATGGTAGATTTTAGAATTACTTGGACACTGCCAATCAGCGAGGTGAGCAAACCTCGACTACTGGGGTTAGAAAAATCTGGGCTATGACCCGGTAGGTGCGGTTTCTAACCGCACCGAATCGGCGCAGTTGGAAACAGCGCCTACCAAACATGAGGAGCGAAAGTGTCTATCTGTTTTTATAATTTACTATAAAAGACTCCAGTGCTTGGGTCACGAAAGGTTTCAGGAATTGTGTCACGATATTATTTTTGGTATGATACGGACTGTGCACCAAAAACAACTCAGGGTAGAGAAGCAACAATTTCCCCGTATTCATCTTCCGTGAAGGCGCGAAGGGTCTCAATGCGGACATTACCCTCCGCAGCGGTAGTAAGTGCGAACTTGGCTGCGGTTTCATCGTCAGGTGCGTCAATGATGGTGACAAAGTCGTACTGGCCCATCACTATATAGAACGCCTTAAATTCCCCGCCTAGTGCTTGAACGTTTTTCTTGGCAGATTGGGTGCGTGAGGGTCCTTCTCTTATATTTTGAATGCCCTGTTGCGTATAGCGTCCCAACGCGATGTAAGTAGCCATTGGATTTCCTCCTTTTTTGGTTATTTATGATAGCGATTCATTGTAGCAGAAGGCACCAAATTTGACAATGGAAAATGTAAGGGGAATTGGAGATCTGCAAGATATATGGTGAACGATATAAATATGTAGACGTTTACCAGTAGTTCCCCTTAGCCAAGCCTCATGAAGTCCCCCTGATAAGGGGGATTTAGGGGGTTGATTCTGCATCGAAAGTGTATAAGTAATTCTAAAATCCACCATAAATAAAATGAGCATTTATTTTCAGAAGTAGGAAGGACGAATCCAACAGGAAAGAGGCCATTCTCTCTGTATTTCGGAAGAATTTCGGAAGAAGTGAGGTATGTTTATGAACAATGATGGAAATGGTGTACAAAATCTTGATGGCTCAATTGCAGTGGTAACTGGCGCGGCACAGGGGCTAGGTCTCGGCATCGTAGAGCAACTTGCCCGCGATGGTGCTACGACAATCATCGCTGACCTGCAACTGGAAAAGGCTGAAACGGAAGCCGACAAACTACGAACTGATGGTTTGAAGGTACATGCAGCTCACTTGGATATTACCGACAGTACCGAGGTAACAGCGTTCTTTGAAAGGTTATCCATTGAACACGGACGGTTGGACATCTTGGTCAACAACGCCGGCGTAGGTCAGCAGGTTACCCCTATCGTGGAGTTGAGCGATGAGGAGTGGGATCGTGTGTTAAATGCTACTTTGACTGGGGCATTCTACTGCTGCCGGGCTGCCGGTGGAATTATGGAGCGTCAGGACCACGGCTGCATTGTTAATGTCGCCTCGATCAACGGTCAAAATCCGGCGGCACTGGTCGCAGCGTACAACGTAGCAAAAGCAGGCATTATCAGCTTGACCAAGACATTGGCGTTGGAGTTGGCAGCGTATGGTGTGCGAGTGAATGCGGTGAGTCCGGGTCCGGTTTACACCGAGTTTAACAGGAGAAACATGGCGCAACGCTGCGAGACCCTTAACATCACTGAGGACGAGATGATTGAGCGCATCCGCAGCGCCATCCCGTTGGGACGGTGGGGCGAGCCGACTGACATCGCACGGGGTGTTGCCTTTCTATGCAGTCCGCAAGCGTCTTGGATTACGGGTGAGGTGCTAAGAGTCAGCGGCGGTATGGAAGGTGTCTCTGCAACTCCACCGAAACGCCAGAAGGATTGAACCTTAATTTGCCCATTTGGAGTGAATACATAAACTTATTTACTAAGGAGATAGATGAATGACTGAAGTCCAGAACGATGATCATATTTTTCATAGAACGTTGAAGCAGCAATGGCAGCAGATTTCTCACGGCGAAGGTGTCTATCTATTCGATACGGAAGGCAAACGCTATCTCGATGCGTGTGCAGGGGTGCATGTGGTAAGCATCGGTCACGGTGTTCAAGAGATTGCTGATGTCATGGGCGAACAAGCCAGCCAAGTCTGTTTCACATACAGCCGCTTTCTCACGCAAGCGCAGATTGACCTCGCACAGAAAATCGACGACATGGCACCGGAGGGACTCTCAAAAGTGTTCTTCGTCTCCGGCGGCTCCGAGGCGACAGAGTCCGCCATGAAGATGGCGCGAAAATATCATATCGAAACCGGTAACCCCAAAAAGTACAAGGTGATTTCGCGGTGGCAAAGCTGGCACGGCAATACAATCGGCGCGCTGTCAATGTCCGGACGGACCTCATGGCGGGACGACTATGTTCCCTATCTGCTCGATTTTCCGCACATTCCAGCCCCTTACTGCTATCGCTGTCCCTACGGACAGGAATATCCGGACTGTCATCTCACCTGTGCGAACGAACTTGAGCGCGTGATTCATCAAGAAGGCAGCGAGTATATCTCCGCATTTATCGCCGAACCGATCCTCGGCACGTCCGCAGCGGGGGTAGCACCGCCTCCCGACTATTATCCCACTATTCGGGAGATTTGCGATCGTCACGACATACTGATGATCACCGATGAAGTGGTAACGGGATTCGGCCGCACCGGTGTGAACTTTGCTATTGAGCATTGGGATGTCATTCCGGACATTATGACCACCGGGAAAGGGTTGAGCAGCGGTTACACGCCTATCGCTGCAACGATCGCCCACGAAAAAGTCTACGACGCCATCTATAAAAAATCGAGCAGCTTTACACATGGACATACTTACGGCGGGAATCCCCTATCATGTGCCACCGCACTCGCCGTGCAAAACTATATTGAGAAGCATGATCTTGTCACGCAGTGTGCACAGATGGGAGATCTGATGCTTGAAAAACTGAAGCCCCTTCAAGCGTCACCAATTGTTGGGAATATTCGTGGGAAAGGGCTGCTGATTGGTATCGAATTTGTTGCGGATAAGGAGAAAAGAACCCCATTCGACGTTTCAAAAGGCGTGACCTCAGCCGTCGTGGATCTGGCTTTTGACAAAGGCGTTCTGATAATGCCCGGCGCACCCGGACTGATTGACGGCGTGGCTGGCGATCACATCGCCATCAGCCCTCCGTTCACAATCAACGAGTCGCAAGTCCTCGAAACTGTTGATGTGATGAAGGAAACGATTGATGAGGTCGCAACAGGGTTGGGATATTAAACATCACAGGAAGAGGTTTCCCCCTAGTTAGGGGTTACGCACCCGCGTCTCCATCGGTGCGTCTTGGACGGAAGACTGGAAGGCTGGTTGGGATTTCACGCCCATTCTTCCAATCTTCCTGCCTTCCAATCGCCCTGGCAAAGGAAAGAATTTTGCCGAACTCCCACCTAGTATTGGTTCTCCTTCGTGGTAATGGAACACCACCGTGCGGTGAAAAGTGCGTTCATCAACGCGTCCCGTGCGGCGGATGTGTCAATCCGTCGCAACGCATTTGCCGCATAAAAACGATTGTACCGATTCTCGTCTTCAAACATCTCCACCAACCCAGGTATGGCTTCGTCTGTGGGTTGTCCTAGCTTCGCCAGAGTGAGAGCGGCGTTACGGCGTACCCGATAGTCTTCATCTCGCACCGCGTTGACTAGCAGCGATGTTGCGTCTGCGCTGCAAGCCTCAATGGTTCCCAATGCTTCAATTGCATTGCGGCGCACCCACCAGTGTTCATCATTCGCACGCTCTACCAATGTCGGTACTGCATCTCCCGCCGATTGTCCAATCTTTGTTAGCACATCCACAGTCATTGCACGTACCCACCAATCTTCATCATCCAATGTCTCGACTAGCGCTGGAACTGCTTGTGAGCCAATCGCGGACAACGCTTGCGCCGCATAGCCGGCGGTCGGATTGGTGCCGTGCAAATTGTCCGGGGGCTTGGCGGTCGTTTCCTCGATCGATGCCAAGGTTTCCTTCCGCATAGTGTCAATTAACACAGGGACAACAGACTCTCCCATTTTCCCCAGCGTATAGGCGGCATTCAAACGAACAGTTTCTGATTGATCACCCAAAGCTGCTACCAACGCTGACACCCCATCCTCTGACGCATCTGGCTCCGAAGCCGCATGGTTCCCACATAGCCAGTTCCAGACATCTACCGATGTAGCGCGACTTTCATCATTTGGGTCGCCTTCCCATTCACGATGTTTGTGATCCCATGAAGGTCCTTGAGGGGTCTGCATACGCGCAAACTGAAACTTGAGCATGTATCGTTTTTTCGTGCTAAGGTTCGGCGTTGCCCGGTGCCACGCATCGAAGTGTACGAGTGAAACTGTGCCGGCTTCGCCGCATAAGGGTGCTGCGGGCTCACTTGCTAGTTGCGGATCGGCATGGCTAACTTTTTTGTAAAATTGCTTGCCGGGTAGTAGACCTGTTGGTCCCATGTCCTCGGTCGTATCTTGAGGGTAATAAAGTGCAAGCACCCACTGAAAGCGTGGGTGGCGCATGTTGTGATCGAACACATAACAATCCTTATGCCATTGTTGCCCTTTGCTGTCAGGAGGATTGAGATGGCAGTGCCGGTGCGGGTTCATGATGTAACCCTCCCCTAGCAGACTGGTCAAGGCACCCTTTAACGCCGGGTGATCGAAGACCTTCTGGATTTGGGGGATGCGCGGTAGAATATTGTTGCCGGTATTGCCTTCACTTTCAAACATCGCCTCAATCTGTTGGTAGATGTCTTGATGAAATTCGGGAGGGTAGTCGGCTCGGATGGTGATATAGCCATCGGTGATAAATTGTTGTATCTGGGCGTCATCAAGGAGATTTGTCATTTTTTTTTCCTTTCGTGGACTCGCTCTTAATGGGCACTGAAACGTCTCAATCGTAATGGGAGGTACTTCAATTGGAATAGGATCGGTAACCGAAATATAATTATAACCGATTTGAGTGTCGAAAGCGAGAATTACAGTTGAAAGATGATCCGATTTGTGGTATGCTTTTGATTTGGTAGGATCTCAAAACTTTGCAAGGTTAGGACAACCCGTTCGATTTAGGAAATTAGTGGTGGAGGAACCGTCGCATAACATGCGTCTTGAAATCGGCATCATCGCGCTCGTTGAGGAGGTGTTAGGGGTTCCTGCTGAACGACGCGCCCAATTCGATTGGCTGATGAACAAACCGTCCCCAGCACATTTCGGTCAATACTATCAGAGAATCGTTGACCTCTTTGAGAAAATGGGCGGTGATTGGGAGGGCTTATCCACAAAAGCAGACGGACACTTAACTCCCGATGCCTATTTCCCTGCGCCCTACAATTTTATCTTCGAATTTGACGAATTACAACACTTTACGGTGTTTCGTCAGGTGGCTTTGGACTTTTATTCGGAAGACTTGGCTCTGGGATTTGATCGCCACGCGTATCTCCAACTGTGCCTCAAACATCAAGAGATGGCGATTCAGAAAGGTACAGATCGCTTTCGACGAAAGACAGCGGATTTTCCGTTTATTAACGGTCGGGCTGCACAACGCGCCTTTTTTGATACATTCCGAGACTGGTTACCGCCGTTACATGGACTGAACCCAACCTTGCGATTAGCGGAATTTGAAGTTACCGACATTCTCAGCGGCGAACTGATCGGAGATGCCGCTAAAGACTATATTCGCTCGTTAATTGAGCAGCGACTGACTCAAGCGGAGTAAGGAACGCGGATCTGCGTTCCGTACAGTAGTGTATTACGAGTCATTTTTCAAAACTGCTCGACAGCAATCTCCTATAAAACTCCATTAGAAAAAGGAAGTAACATCCTAAATGAGCAAAACATCGACCGGCTCCGTTTCTCTCTCAAACTATCCGCTGCTTCAACAGATCGGAAATACACCGCTGGTCAAAATAGACCTATTTGCCGATGAGTTACCCAATGTAGACATCTATGCAAAAGCAGAGATGTACAATCCGGGCGGTTCTATTAAAGACCGGCCTGTGCTACGTATGTTGACCGAAGCCATCCGATCTGGCGAGTTAACGCGTGACAAGTTCATCCTTGATTCAAGCTCTGGCAACGCCGCAATCGCTTACGCTATGATTGGCACCGTTTTAGGCTACCAAGTTGAATTGGTTGTTCCCAGCAACGCCAGTGAAGAACGCAAAAAGCGGATTCAAGCGCACGGTGCAAACATCATCTACACGGACGCAATCCTTGGTTATGACGAAGCCCTCCGCGAAGTCCATCGTCGACATGAAGAGATGCCCGATAAATATTACTTTGCCGACCAGTATCAGAACGATAACAACTGGCGCGCACATTATGAGACAACAGGGGTAGAAATCCTGAAACAAACAGCGGGACATATTACCCACTTTGTCGCAGGGGTTGGCACAGGGGGAACAATTACCGGCGTTGGACGACGCATAAAAGAGCATAACCCGGATATTCAAGTTTGCGGTATTGTGCCCGATGAATTTCCGGGTATTGAAGGGCTCAAGCCGATGGGGAGACCCGAAGACATCGTTCCAGAGATTCTCGACGAGAGTATCATTGACAAAAAAATCCCTGTTACCATCGATCACGCGTATGACATGTGCAGCCGTCTGGCAAAACAAGGCTGGTTTGTTGGTCAGTCCTCCGGGGGATACCTGCAAGGCACTTATGAAGTCGCTAAAGAGATTAAAGAGGGGGTCATTGTCACTGTCTTCAACGATCTCGGAGAGCGATACTTCAGCACCAGACTATGGGATTAGAATGGAGAACTTCCGATGTCCCAAGACCACTTAGATACCTTAGCCTTTTCACATGAAATGTACGACTACGCCTCTCGTGCGATGGCGTTTCAGGCTTCGACAAGTGCGGCAGCGGAGGAGTGGCAGCGCAATCTGAGAGCCAAGCTCGTTGAACTGCTCGGTGATTTTCCGGACGAGAGATACGAATTGCTGCCTAGAGTCACGGAAACGAAGGAATTCTCGACCTACACCCGTGAAACGGTGTTGTTCCAAAGCCGTCCAAACATGACCGTGCTCGGCTATCTGCTGCTGCCCAAAAATTTTGAAACGCCCGGACCCACCATCCTTTGCTTACATGGACACGGACGCGGCGTTGATGACATCGTTGGGATCCAAGAAGATGGCACAATGCGAACCGAGTACGGCGAATACCAAAACGATTTTGCCCTTCAGTGTGTAGACCGAGGGTATGCTGCGTTGGCGATTGAGCAGTTTGGCTTCGGACATCGCCGAGATGATGCAGCGTGTCAACGGGGAGCGGGTAATTCATCGTGTCTACCCGCTTCCGGGGCAGCATTTCTGCTTGGGGAAACAATGATTGGCTGGCGAGTTTACGATGCGATGCGATCTCTCGACTATCTGTCAACACGCCCTGAAATTGACATGAGCCGTATCGGCGTTATGGGAATCTCCGGCGGCGGTACGACGACCTTTTACTCGGCGGCAATAGATGAGCGGTTCAAGGTTGCTGTCGTCAGCGGCTATTTCAATACATTCCGTGACAGCATCTTGAGTATCAACCACTGTATCGACAACTATATACCCGGAGTTCTCAAGTACGCGGAGATGTATGACATCGCTGGCTTGATTGCCCCACGAGCGATGTTCGTCGAGTCCGGCACGGAAGATACTATTTTCCCGATTGATGCCACCCGATTTGCGTTTGACCAAGCACAAGAAATTTTCCGCATATTCGGTGCCGAAGATCAATTAGGACTTGAGGTGTTTGAAGCTGCCCATAGCTTTCACGGGATTGGGGCATTTCAATTCCTTGAACAAAAATTGTGATAGATAGGATAAGAAGCGAATAACCGCAAGGAGGTTAGGTTGGAACGCACGCCCGTTATTGAGTTATTTTCAATTGGAACCGAGTTAATCCTCGGGCAGATCCAAGATACCAATGCCCACTGGATAGCACAGCAGATTCTTCAGTTAGGCGGACAGCTGCGTCGCGTGACAATGCTTCGAGATGAGTTTGACGAAATGTTTGAAGCCATTCAGGATGCAATTCACCGAAAAACAGATCTGATCCTCACAACCGGGGGACTTGGACCAACTCCCGATGATATGACCGTGCAGATTGTCGCGAAAATCCTCGGGGTACAGCCTGTCGTACATGAGGAAACATTAGCCGCTTTTATGGAGAGGCGGGAGCTAACGAACCGCGATGACGTAACCGACGCGATGGTTAATATGGCGACCGTTCCCGAAACCGCTGAGGTCTTTCAAAATCCGGTCGGTTGGGCACCGTGCGTTCGTGTTACGAAAGATTCGTCGTCAATTCTGCTGATGCCCGGTCCGCCGCGGGAAATGAAGTCCATTTTTGAAACCTACATTGCGCCGCTGATTGCTGAACGCTATAGTGCGAAAATTGCAACGTTACGCGTTTATGTAAATATGTTTGAGGCGGAAGTTTCGCCGCTTTTGCAACAAGTAATGGGCGAACACCCAGATGTCTACTTAAAAGCTTATGTCGCCCTACGACGCGATGACAATCAGTATATGCCTGTTGATCTGGTTTCGACAGGCAGTGACGAAGGCAGCGCCCAATCCCAACTCCAAGCAGCAACAGAGTATCTTCGCACCCTTGTCATCGAAAAAGGAAAGATCTTTAGTCTTGAAGACCATTGACAACTCCCCGTCATGAATGACAAAGTTATAGATCGGAAGATTTTGATAACCCTTTAACCCGTACAGAGGAGATGTATACAAGTGAGAGGCAAAAGACCTACACAAGGAAGAAACACATCGCCAAATAGAAATAGATCGCCACAAGGTAGAGGATCTACGCAAGGCAGAGGACCTGCACAAGGCAGAGGACCTGCACAGGGCAGAGGACCTGCACAAGGTAGAGGACCTGCACAGGGTAGAGGACCGGCGCAAGGAGCAGGAAAAACCAGAAATAAAAAGAAAAACAAGCGTGAATTTCGTAAGGATAAGGTTGCGGTTCGCGCAGAACAAGAGGCTCAGGAAACTAGAGATGGTGTCCAATCTCGAGTCCGAGCAAAGGAAGACAAAATTGAGGTCCAAGGAACAGTGATTGAAACTCTACCCAATGCCATGTTTCGGGTCGAATTGGATAACAAACATGAGATCTTGGCGCATATCTCTGGCAGAATGCGGAAGAATTTCATCAGAATTCTGCCCGGAGACAAAGTCCTCGTCGAACTCTCGCCTTACGATTTAACACGGGGCCGTGTCATTTATCGAGATCCAGGGCGGCGATCCCAAGGTTAGGTTCGTCGCTCAATAACATACATACCTGATTACATTGGAGCGCAGCATACATACGCTGTCTGTCAATTATCTGGGGTGTGCATTATTCGAGAAAAAGTAAGCTTTGGCGCAGAACCTACCCTTGATGCGGTTGGGATATCTTAATATATTGATCGCCAGAATCCTAGCTTGTCCCGCTAGGGACATGTCTTCACTCAACTTGCATCCCAATCCCTCGGGGCTTCCCGCCACGAGGGGTGCACTCCGCAATGATTCACCCCCTTTAATTTTCTAACGTGATAGTTCTGGATGGTTGCCAATCTTGATATATCAACTTGATTCATCAAATTCGTCATATCACGCGGGCGATTTATATAGTCAGGTACCCATCTTGGAGGAATAATGCAAATATCTCCATCCTCGCGTTCCGAGTCGCGGATTACCTTACGCGCCGTGCTATTAGGGTTTATCCTCATGCCTGTGAACGCCTATTGGATTGCCATGGTCGAGATGGTCTGGCACGGCTTCCATTTCTCGGCAACTTCCATTCCGATGAATGTAATTTTCATCGTCTTCACCCTTGCCCTTGTGAACGCTGGCGTCCACAGGTTCTTCCCATCCTATGCACTGACTCAAGCAGAACTACTTGTCATCTACATTATGATGGCGACGACGACATCGGTGATTGCACACGATAACATGGTGAGCCTCATGGGACCACTCACCCACGCGTTCTGGTTCGCTTCGCCTGAAAATGAATGGAAGCAGCTTATCCATCCCCATCTCCCAAAGTGGCTTGTCATGGAACACACCGAGATGGCACGCCCATTTTACGAGGGCGGCGCAAATTTCTTCACGGATGGGTATTTAAGATATTGGATAGCACCTATCCTGAGCTGGACAGCAATCGCCACGCTGATCTTCTTTCTTGTTGCCTTCTTGAACGTTTTCATCCGACGCCAATGGATTGAACATGAAAGGATGCCCTATCCTATCGCTCAACTGCCACTCGATATGACGGCTCCGGGGATGAGCTTCTTTCAGAACCGTGCAATGTGGTGGGGGTTTGGAATCGCAGCAGCAATCGAAATTATCAACGGACTCAATTTTCTGTATCCATCCGTCCCACTGATACCCATCCGCGAGCCGACCGCGGATCTCGCCTTATGGCTGAATAACGAACCTTGGGACGCGATTGGAACGACCTATTTTCACTTACGATTGTTCATGATCGGGTTGTGTTTTCTGCTGCCGATCGATTTAAGCTTCTCAATGGCGTTCTTCTACTGGGTCAGAAAAGCACAATTCATTGGCGGACGGGCTGCTGGCTTGTACACGATCCCCTACTATCCCTTCCTGCCGAACCAAGCGGTTGGTGCCTTCCTTGCGATTATTGCAATGGCAATTTGGGCGGGGCGGAAACATTTTCTGGACATTCTAAAGCGTGTGATTGGCATGAATACGTCCCTTGATGATTCGCAAGAACCGGTGCGCTATCGATCTGCTCTCATTGGAATCATCATCTGTCTTCTCCTCCTCTATGTAATTTCCAGTCAGGCGGGAATGTCCGGATGGGTGTTCCCACTCTTTTTTGGCTTATACATGATTATTGCAGCGGCGGTCACACGCATTCGTGCTGAACTCGGTCCGCCTGTGCATAACATGGGCGGTGTCAATCCGCAGACAATTCTGACATCGGTGGCGGGCGTGACGGCTTTCGGCAAGAGCGATCTGACGCTGTTCTCACTGTTCTCGTGGTTCAACGGCTCAAACCGGAGTCACCCGATGCCTCACCAACTTGAAGGCTTCAAACTTGCCCAACGCACCGGAATCAACTACCGTCGGCTGATGGTGGTCATGCTCCTTGGGATTGCACCCAGCGTTTTCATCGCTTTTCTCGTTTACCTCTACTGCCTTTACGACTTCGGTGCCTCAATTGCTGTAGACGCCCCCGGACAGGTGTTGGGACCGGGACAAGGCGTTTACAACCAACTTTCCGGCTGGTTCCAATTCCCCCGTGAGATAGATGTTTTTGGCACCATGGCAATTGGTTTAGGATTCGCATTTACCATGTTGCTAGGGCTCCTGCGGCTCAAATTTATCTGGTGGCCCCTGCATCCGGTCGGGTATGCGATGGGTATCAATGGCGGCACAATGGATCACTACTGGTTCGCCTTAATCCTATGTGGAACCATTAAGTTCATCGTCTTCAAGGTTGGCGGAGCCCGTTTATACCGGCGTTTCCTGCCCTTCTTCCTAGGGCTTATTCTAGGAGATGTTGCAAGTGGCTGTTACTGGTCAATTTTGAGCGTGATTATCGAGACGCCGTTGTATGTCGTGTGGTTCTGGTAAGAAAGGGATAGAACATGGCAACAATCTTGGTTGACCCACGCCGGCAGATTGACGCGATTCATCCGAACATCTATGGCAATTTCATCGAACACCTGCGGCGTTGTATCTATGGTGGTATCTATGAAGAAGGCTCGTCGTTATCGGATGAAAGAGGCTTTCGACGGGATGTGCTTGCAGCTATCAAGTCGCTCAAGGTGCCCAATATCCGTTGGCCCGGTGGGAACTTTGTCTCAGCGTACCATTGGATGGATGGCATCGGTCCGAAGGATGAACGTCCACGCAAGATGGAGTTGGCATGGAATACGGTTGAATCGAATCGCTTCGGGACCGACGAGTTTATCCAATTTTGCCGTGAAGTCGGGACAGAACCCTACATCTGCGTCAATATGGGAAACGGCACAATGGACGAGGCACAGCATTGGGTGGAATACTGCAACGGGGTGGAGGACACGTACTACGCCAACCTTCGTCGAAAAAATGGGCATAACGAACCGTATGGCGTGAAATATTGGGCATTGGGCAACGAGGTTTCAGGACACTGGAAGATTGGACATAAGCCGGCGGAGGAATACGCCGCCCTTGCCTACGAATACGCAAAAGTGATGAAACTGGTTGATAAAAATATCGAACTGGCTGCCTGCGGTTCATTCGAGCAAAATGCCTCAGATATGAAGTGGAATCAGGTGGTGGTCGAGAAACTAGCGGATATCGCAGATTACCTCGCTATCCACATGTACGTTGGCGATTGGTACGGCGGCTATTACGAGTACATGGCCGCATCTGAACATATTGAGAAGTTTATCCGCGCGGCGCGTGGGATAATTGATGTTGGAGTGTATTACTCTGAAGAAGGCAAGAAACTAAAGATAGCATTCGATGAATGGAATGTGATGTATAGCCATGATCCTGAGCATCCACGACATGAGCGATACACATTGCAGGACGCCTTGGCGGTCGGGATGTTCCTCAACGCTTTCCTCCGTCATGCGGACGCAATCAAGCTAGCGAATATGGCACAGTTGGTCAACGTCATTGCACCAATCCACACAAACACAGAGGGACTGTTTTTGCAAACAATCTTTTGGCCCCTGCAACTACATACTCTCGAAAATGGAACGATTGCCCTCGATGCACACTGGGATTCAGACAGTTTTGAAACGGAACAGCACGGCAAAGTGCCATATCTTGATGCCTCTGCAAGCTATCAGCCAGATCTCGAACGCATTTCGATTAACCTGATTAACAGGCATCGGACGGATGCGCTGCCGGTTGTAGTCGAGAATCAGCATGGGAATCTCAAGAGCAATGGTATCCTATTTGAGATCACCGGCGAAGATCCGATAGTGACGAACGACTTTGGTGAAGAAAACGTGAAACTGGTGAAACGGGAATTGGAGGTGCCGTCTAATCCGTTCACAGTTACATTGCCACCGCACTCGATCTCAATGGTCCAGGTATATCTTGGGTAACACTATTTGTTTTTACACTGTGGTCAGTTACGTAAAACGTAAAACGTGAAATTGGTTCATTAGTCCATTGGGTAATTGGGGAATTAATGAACGAGTGAACTCATGTAATACACCAACTCACACCAAAGGTTATCATAACAATGAACACAAATACAGAACGGCCGAATCTTTTGTACATCCACTCCGACCAGCACAACCCCGCTGTTATCGGTTGTTACGGCGATCCGCTGGTGCAGACACCGAACCTCGATAGTTTGGCAGCAAAGGGAGTCCTCTTCACGAATGTCTACTGTCCGTCACCCGTCTGTGTGCCTTCACGGATGTCGATGTTGGCGGGACGGTATCCCTCTGAGATTGAGGTCTGGACTAATAATCACATCATGGATTCCGGTATTCCAACGCTCGCACACGCGATGGGGGCAGCGGGATACCATCCGGTGCTGATCGGTCGTATGCACGCATTGGGACTCGATCAATTGCACGGCTATTCGGAGCGTCTGGTCGGTGACCACGGCGGCAATTACCCCGGCAATGGAGTCGCCCCGGCCAACTTACGTGCTAGCCTGCAACAATCAGGGTCCGGTCAAAGCAGCTATCAGGTTCACGATGAGGATGTGACCGCCGCAACCGTAAATTACCTAGACCGGCTCGGCGTTCAAAAGCGAGCGGGCTTGTCAACGGAACCGTTCTCCCTCTCTGTGGGATTCATGCTTCCGCACTCACCCTATGTGGCGCGTCAGGAGGACTACGAGCTCTACCGAGATGTGATGACTCTTCCCAAACATTCCGAACCATATTCCGACGCACTCCATCCCTACTTCAAGTGGTGGCGAGAGTGGGGAAATCTCATAGATGTTCCTGAATCAGAGATTCTTAGCGCACGGACGGCATACTGGGCATTGGTCACGCGGATGGATATAATGATCGGTGAGATTCTCGAAGCACTCCGAAAGAATGACCTAGCGGAGAACACGCTTATTATCTATAGTTCTGACCACGGAGATCAGATGGGCGAACACGGACTGTGGATGAAGCGCACATTTTATGAAACTTCGGTCAAGGTGCCGGCGATTCTCTCTTGGCCCGGAGCCTTGCCGGAAGGTCTCCAGTGTGATCGTGTTCTCAGTTCGCTCGATCTCAACGCAACAATGCTGGAAGCCCTCGGTGCACCGTCCCTGCCCAACGCTCGTGGCAGAAGCGTGCTCGATCTGGTGCGTCAGCCCGACACAGAGTGGGAGGATCTCGCCTTCTCCGAATACTGTACCTACGAGGATTGCTTGCACAGGATGATTCGGCGCGATGAGTGGAAACTGAATTACTACCACGGTCAAGAGCCGCAGCTTTTTAATCTTGCTGAGGATCCCGACGAACTATCGGATCGGGCGCAGGATGCAAGTTGCCGGGAAATACGGGAGCAACTGATCGCCGAGGTTTTGGAAGGTTGGGATCCCGAAGCAGTTGCCGAGAAGATGGAGCAAAAACGGGCAAATATAGAGATAATCCGGGCTTGGGCAGAACACACCAAACCGAAAGACCAATTTCGTTGGGACCGTCGTCCGGAGATGGATTATTTGGATTGAACTCCGTTTATAGTGAATTATAAAAATAAATAGACACTTTCGCTCCCCGTGTTTGGTAGGCGCTGTTTTCAACTGCGCCGATTGGCAGTATCTAAGTAATTCTAAAATCTACCATAATCAACGCAAGGAGATGTAGGTAAGATGTTACCAACTGTTTACTGGTTAGCCACCGCTGCCCCAACTGCATCAGGAACACCTCCTGTTGCGAAAACTGATCCAAAAGTAGACACAGTGCATGGGGAAGAACGTCTCGATAACTATTTTTGGCTTAGGGAGAAATCGAATACGGAAGTCATCGAATACCTTGAAGCCGAAAATAGATATACTGAAGCGATGATGCAGCATACCGAGGATTTTCAGGGGCAGCTGTATCAGGAACTTTTGGGAAGAATCAAAGAAACCGATCTCTCCGTTCCCGAAAAGATGGGTGACTACTACTATTACACCCGCACCGAAGAGGGCAAACAGTATCCGATCTATTGTCGGAAGAAGGGAAGTTTGGAGGCGGAGGAAGAGATACTGCTAGATCAGAACGCACTTGCCGAAGGGCATGAATATCTGGAGATAGGCGTCTATAAAATCAGCCCAAACCATCGACTGTTGGCGTATTCTACCGATACGACCGGCGGAGAGAGTTATACCCTGTTTGTCAAAGACCTGAATACCGGTCAACTGTTATCAGACCAAATTCCAAATACTTACTATAGCGTCGAATGGGCAAACGATAATCAGACCCTCTTTTACACCACACTGGATGCGGCAAAGCGTCCCTACAAACTTCACAGACACCAACTCGGCAGTAATCCGGCAGCGGATGCTCTTATCTATCATGAGACAGATGAGTCATTTTTCCTAGACGTTTCCAAGACGAGAAGCAAGGCTTACCTGCTGATGGAGTTGGAGAACATCAACACCTCTGAAGTCCACTATCTGGAAGCCGATCAACCCGCAGGCGATTTCAGAGTCATTTCGCCACGCCGGTCGGAGTTGGAGTATTCCGTTGAGCATCACGGCGATCAGTTCTTCATTGTCACCAACGCGGAGGCGGTCAATTTCAAGCTGATGCGGGCTTCTGTGAACAATCCGTCGCGGGAGAATTGGGAGGAAATTATTCCTCATCGGGAGAAAGTAAAGTTAGATGGCGTCAGTGCCTTTCAGAACCATCTAGTGATTTCCGAACGGGAGGATGGACTCCAAAAAATTCGGGTGCGTAACCTCACCACCGATGAAGAACACGCGGTAGACTTCCCTGAACCTGTCTACACGGTCCGGCAGGGGCGGAATCCAGAGTTCAATACAAATACCCTCCGTTTCAGTTACGCCTCGCTCGTTACCCCGATGTCGGTCTTCGACTATGAAATGGACGCTAGAACCCGTGAACAGAAGAAGCAGGACGAAGTGCTCGGCGGATATGACCCGTCCCTTTACAAATCGGAGCGAATTTTTGCCAAAGCAACAGATAGCACGTCCATCCCCATTTCGTTGGTCTACAAAAAAGGGTTGGTCAAAGACGGAGGGAGCCCACTGCTTTTATACGGATACGGCTCCTACGGCATCAACAGTGATCCCTATTTTTCATCAAACCGATTGAGCCTGCTGGATCGAGGGTTCATATACGCCATCGCTCACATTCGGGGTGGCGAAGAGATGGGACGGACTTGGTACGAAAATGGCAAGCTACTCCACAAAAGAAACACCTTTACCGATTTTATCGCCTGCGCTGAGCATCTGATCGCTGAGAAATATACTGCGAGCGACAAACTGATTATTCAAGGCGGTAGCGCGGGCGGGCTGCTCATGGGCACAGTCACAAATATGCGTCCTGAACTTTTTGGGATTGTCATCGCAAAAGTGCCTTTCGTCGATGTCGTCAACACCATGCTTGATGCCTCTATCCCTTTGACGGTTATCGAGTATGATGAGTGGGGCAACCCCAACGAGAAAGAGTTTTACGATTACATCAAATCGTATTCTCCCTATGACAATATTGAGGCGAAAGAGTACCCGCATATATTGGTGACAGCGGGACTCAACGACCCACGGGTCCATTATTGGGAGCCTGCCAAGTGGACAGCGAAGTTACGCGCGCTGAAAACGGGGGATAAGCAGTTGCTTCTCAAAACTGAGATGGGCGCGGGCCATGGAGGACCTTCGGGACGGTATGACTACTTGAGGGAAATTGCTTTTGAGTATGCGTTTATCTTCGATCTGTTAGGAATAGACAAATAGAAGCAACCTTTCTGCAATATCAGGACTTACGCACTTCGATTGTAGTTGCCCGATTCATCGGGCGGTGGCAACGGTGTCCAGTGGCGATGAATCGCCGAACTACAGAGCTTTAACCGTTTAGCTGCGTAAGTCCTAAATATGTAAAACATGAGGTTAGTTCATTGGGTAATTAATGAACTCATACATTGAACCGCCAACATTCCAACTATTCAATTATTAACGAGGTGACAGATGAGTTTACAGGACAAAGTTTGTATCATCACCGGCGGCGGCAGCGGCATCGGGCGCGGCGCGGGGATAATGATGGCGCAACAGGGTGCCAAGGTGGTGCTGATCGGGAGAACAACGGCAAAGGTTGAAGCAGTCAGAGATGAGATTATCGCCGATGGTGGCACAGCAGTAGCTATGTCACTGGATGTCGCTGACCACGACGCCGTCCATCAAATGGCAAAGGATGTGCTCGACACCTTTGGTCGCATTGATGTGCTGGTGAACAACGCCGGTCACAGTTCCAAAAATCGGCGGCTGCTGACCATTACGCCGGAGGAGATTCGCAGCGTCTTTGATTCTAATCTGATTGGCACAATTTACTGTTCCCAAGCGGTGGTCCCCGCCATGCTGAAAGCGAAACAGGGCACCATTATCAATGTTTCATCCCTAGCTGGCGTAACACCCGGACCTTTTAGCGGATTGGCGTACGGTCCCGCCAAGGCAGCGGTAATCAATTTTACCGAGTTCCTCAATGTCGATCTTCGGAACACCGGCATTCGGGCAAGCGTCATCATCCCCGGTGAGGTTGACACCCCCATCCTCGATAAACGTCCCGTTCCCCCTCCAGATGAAACACGCACGGAAATGGTAGATGTCGATGAAACTTCGGCAACGATCTGTCTTATGGCGAGTCTGCCACAACGGACTAATCTCCCTTCAGTGGTTATCAGACCGACGATGCAGCGGGATACGTCTGGCGAGGTAGAGGCAATGCCAGAGGTGAACTGAGAAACCGAGAGACCAAGCGAAATTTAACGCAAGGACACAAAGGCGCGAAGAAGACCAGAAAACGAGAGAACGAGAAGACGAGAGGACTTGAAACCAAGGGGCAAGTCCAACAGGATCCCGAGAACGGGGTAGGAAACTCATCTTTTAGTGATCTCCCAAAGGGTAGTGGAACTGGAAGGAGAAAAGACACTATGCCAACGACCAATCCTTATCTCGAACTGGATCAGAAAATCGTTGGGGATATATATACCTCAACCGAGCCGATGGCGTTGCTGACAACACTCTGTGATGAGTTTGGATCGCGATTCGGTGGGACAGAAGGCGCAGCCCTTGCCGCTGACCTACTAGAAGAAAAATTCGCCGCCTATGGGTTGGCTAACGTCCATAAAGATGCCTACGACTACAATGGCTGGTATCGCGGAGAAGCAACGTTGGAGATTCTCAGTCCCGTAGAGCGCGAAGTGCCGTGTATCTCGTTGCCTTACTGTCCAACCGCAGAAGTAGAAGGCAATCTCATTTTCGTCGATGAAGGGGTTGAGAAAGATTTCGAGAAAGAGAAAGACCGTCTGGCAGAAAGTATTGTCATCTCCCGAAGCGGCGGCATCCACCGCATGGAGAAGTATGACCGCGCCATTTTATACGACGCAAAAGGATTCATCTTCCAGAACCACTACCCCGGCTATGGGGAGGTTACCGGCACCGTTGGCTGGAACCACGAAGCGGTTATCCCCGGCATCGGAATCTCTTATGAGACCGGCGAATTTCTTCACCGTCTTTCTCGGCAAAACGGAGCAGTGCGTGTACAAATTAAGACCACCGATGAATACCGTAACACAACGGCGTGGAACATTGTAGGGGAACTCCGCGGCAAAACGCATCCCAAAGAGGTCATCATTGTCGGGTGTCATTACGATGGACACGACATCACGCAGGGCGCCAATGATCCACTCAGCGGGATGGTGGTCGTCACAGAGATAGCGCGTGTGCTATCAGCTTATGCAAAAGATGGATTGGATCGCACCGTGCGTTTTATCGCGTGGAGCAACGAGGAGGTAGGGTTATTCGGTGCATATCATGATGCCCAGGGGTTAGGCGACAATCCGGCGCATGTCCGTTTCGTTTGGAACTTGGATTCTGCCGGCAACCCCGGCGGACGAAAAGGGATTCAGCTCCATCGACTGCCGGATTTTGAGGCTTTCATTGAAAACGCAGCCGATGAGATGGGACAAGATATCTCCGTTGGACAGGGTATCAGTTGTTACTCTGATCACTACCCCTATTTTCTCAAGGGTCTCCCAACGGGCAGTATCACGACGGTCGGTCGTCCGCCCGGCAGAGGTTTTGGACACACGGCGTTTGACACGGTGGATAAGACCGACCCCATGTCAATCCGAGAAGCAGCGGCGCTCGGCGCACGGCTTGTGCTGCGTCAGTTGAACGCAGAATCGTTGGCACTTCAACTCCGAGAAGAGGACGAGGTCGAACGGTTACTGAAGGAAGACTCCGGTTTGGAACAACATCGGCTGCGAGAAGCGGTCTATGAGAAACTTGGCAAGGAAAATCTGCAACAGTATTTCGACGCGGTCAGGACGTGATGGGTGCTATCAGGCGATCTTTTTGCGATCTTGATCCTTTCGCGCACGCTTTAACAGCTGCTTCCGCATTGTTTCAATCTGCTTTTTTCGCGTCAGGTTTTGGGCAACCGTTCCTGCGAATGTCTTGGGTTTGCGTTTCGGTTTTATCATAGATACCCTCCCACTCTTTGGAAACGCCCTTTGTGCAAGGAGGTTTCGGCAATCCCTCTACGATTCACCGCATGAAGTCCACACTGTTGGTAATGGTCGTCCCTAGCAGGGACATATCGTGTAGGAACGCATCGCCGAGCGACTCAAAGCCGGGGACATTCGACGAACAATCTTCGAGGATAACAAACTTCTTCGCCCCTTCATCTCCAAGTTCGGCGGCGATATCTCGCACTGTACTTGCGACGCAGTGGGATAGTGCCTCGCCGACGATAATCATCTGATCACACTGTCCCAGTTTCTGGATCAGATCGGTGTTGAGCTGCGTAGCGGGATCTTCTGGATCAGGGACATCTGCCTTTACCGCGCTGTAGTGCTCGGTGAAAATATTTGAACCCTTCGTCACGAAATCAACAACCCCCAATTGAGATACCTCCCAGTCCCGTACCGCCTGATCCACAGAAGGATAGAGCGCGCTCCCCCACGTTGCGATCCGGCAGTGTATGGGCCAAATTGTCAGTTGATACCGATTATTCTCCTCCAACAACCGCGTGTAATCCAGCATCCGTTCGGTCAACGTTGGATCGTACGGCAGCCAATTTCCGGCTTGGACATCTTCATGCGTGATAGTGGTGAATGGTTCGGGTGATTCACCGTCACTATTTTTCCAAAATATCGGATGTCCGACATCAACCGTGTGATGACTGTCAAGCGTGAAGTGCATATTGTGTAGATGATTTCCGATTCGAGCGATAAGTGCCGCCAAGCGGTTCATATCGTTTTCTGCGTCCGGCACGTACAGTGCACCACCCGGATCACAGAAGTCGTTTTGGCAATCAACCGCTAAAAGTTCAACGCGCATGGTTATCCTCCTTTTGCCTCTATGAATTTTCTGAGACAATTTACTGTTTGGGTATTTTCTTTTTTTGGTCGTGGTGTAATTATACTACAGTGTCCGTTTGATAAACGACCTAAAAAGATGTATAATAACGTTAAGCTGCCACCTAAACTAGGAAAACATCATTTTCACAAAAGCGTTGCAACTGCTAGCCATGTTCTCAGAGGCTTTAGCGGAGGGGTTCAAGTTGGAAAACCAAACGGTTCTCAACAAGCACTTTATCAAACAGACGCTGGCGGACAATCGGGAGACACTGAGAAAATACGGCGTCAAGCAGATTGGACTGTTCGGATCTTACGTGAATGGAACAGCACACGCCGCAAGTGACATTGATCTACTCGTTGAATTGGAAAGATCAACCTTTCGCAACTACATGGAGCTCGTTCTCTTCCTCGAAGATCTGTTTAAAAAAAAGGTTGATCTTGTTGCCGTTAAGTGCGTTAAATCGGACTTGAAACCTTATATTGAAAAACAGGTAGAGTATGTCGTGAACCTATGACATATATCTTCAAGACATGGTAAAAGGAATTAACCGCTTATACAAGGAACATAATCATGCGAACGACACACAAATGGACTGACGAAACAGCAACGATTTGTATTGAGGGATTGGATCAAACGGTTCGGATGCTCCACATTACCGATTCACACATTGCCCTCATTGATGACCGTGACGCTGAACATATAGAGGCTTGTCAGGGGGCGTGCGAACGTTTTGAATCGAGAGAACAGATCTTTGACAAACTCATGGATGAAGCCAAAGACAGTTCTCTGGATCTGGTTGCGTTGACGGGTGATATGGTACATTTCCCCTCTCAAGCGGGTGTCGAAACGGTCGCAAAATCAATTGCTAAAGCGGACGTACCGACGCTGTATACCTCCGGAAATCACGACTGGCATTATCCGGGCGTGGAGGGACGTGGGGAATTGCGGGAGGAGTGGTGGGAGGCACTGGCACCGCTGCATCACGGACAGGCGGCGTATGCCCGACATGAAATCGGGGGCATCCAATTTTTATTGGTCGATGATTCCATCTATCAGGTAAACGAAGAACAAACGGCGTTTGTAGATACGCATCTGGCAAACGGAATGCCAACGGTGCTGCTCACCCATATCCCTGTGAGCCTGCCAACACTCCGGGAGCCAACATTAGAACGCTTTGAGAATCCAATTTTAATTGCTGATCCGGACTGGGCACCTGAGAATCGGGATCGGTGGGGCACAGGAGAAGATCTACCTCCAACCGTAGAATTTGCACGTACCCTTGTGAAGGCAGAGAACCTTGTCGCTGTTTTCTGTGGTCACATTCATTTTGCACATGCAGATAGCATCAATCTAAATGCCGTTCAGTATGTGGGAGCACCTGGTTTTGATGGTGCAAGCCGGTTGGTGGAGTTCCGTCCACTATGAATCGAAAATCGGCGAGCAAAGAGAAATATACCTGTTTGTGGTTGAAAGATGCCGCATCATTTGTTAAAATGAACCTGTTCAAATCTCACAAATCGCATCGGAAAGGATAGCACCATGCCAAAACTGACAAAGCTATTCTGGCTGCTAGTGCTCATCAGCCCCCTCCTAATCTGCCTTCCAACTTTTGCCCAAGTCTTAGACTCTCGGAACGGAGAGGAAACGGTTGAGCCAGAGGTATCCCCCGACTCCTTACACGAAACGTCAGATGTACAGGAGATGCCTTTACGAAAGTATGTTGAATTATCAATCAAGGGACCACTTGCAGAGGTCAGATCCACATTTGTACTTTCGCCAAGTATCAAAACCCTCCGAAGCGTAACAAAACAGATCGACAGAATCCGCAAGGACGACGAAGTTGCCGGCGTCTTACTGAAAATCGATGGACTCGGGATCGGTTGGGCGAAGCTACAGGAACTCCGCGACAAAATCATTCAACTCCGAAGCAACGGGATTGAAGTCATCAGTTATCTAGAAAGCGGCGGCAACACGGAATACCTGCTCGCCTGCGCCGCGGATCGGATTGTGTTGATGCCAGCAGGGATGGTCGGTCTGACAGGACTGCGGGCTGAAGTGATGTTTTACAAAGGGCTTCTGGATAAACTAGAGGTCAAAGCCGATATGTACAGCGTCGGCAAGTATAAATCAGCGATTGAACCGTTCGTGCGAGACAGCATGTCAGAGGCTCAGAGGGAAGCGATGAACGCGATTCTCGATGACCTCTATGCACAGCAGGTTGAAATGATCGCCAGCGGACGGGGTGAAATTGATGCGGCGTTGGCTGCGGATCTCATTGATCAGGGACCTTTTACCGCCGAAGAAGCATATCAGGCGAAGCTAGTCGATGCAATCCAATACTACGACGAACTTGTGCAATCAATTGAGGAAAGTGCGGCGGAAAAAGCCGAAGTTGTTTCGGAATATGACAAAAAATCGACGGAAACGCCCGAACTCACCGGCTTTGCGGGTTTCATAAAACTCTTTTCGATGCTTTCATCGTCAAAGAAGCCGACCTTTGGAGAAGGAAAACCGAAGGTTGCACTGATTTACGCCACCGGTCCCATCATGTCCGATGCACCTACCAGTCCATTCACAACAGGACAGGTTATCACTCCCGGCGTAATGGCAAAAGCGCTCCGCGAAGCCCGTGAGAACAATGATATTCAAGCAGTTATAATGCGGGTTGATAGCCCTGGCGGGTCCGCGGTCGCATCAGACGCCATTTGGCGGGAAGTGCTGCTGACACAACAGGAAAAACCCTTTGTTGTGTCGATGTCAGACGTTGCAGGATCGGGTGGGTATTACATCGCTATGGCTGCAGACACAATTGTCGCTGAACCGGGTACAATTACCGGCTCGATTGGAGTCCTCGGCGGCAAAATCAACCTCAAAGGACTCTACAATAAAATTGGACTGACAAAAGAGGTTATCACACGTGGACAGAATGCAAATCTCTATTCGGATTACGGCGATTTCACGCCGACAGAGCGTGAGCGATTACAGAAATTGTTAGAGACGATCTATCAGGATTTTGTCCAAAAGGCCGCTGAGGGCAGGGATCAAACCGAAGCGCAAATTCATGAACTCGCGCAAGGACGAATCTGGACAGGAAAACAGGCGAAGGAGATTGGACTAGTCGATGAACTCGGTGGACTCGATACAGCACTCACGATTGCCAAAAAACAGATCGAACTGGATCCCACCGATGAGGTTGATATCATCATACTGCCGAAGCCGAAGACGTTTCTAGAGACGCTAATAGAGGATATGGAGATGGACATGCGGCTTCCGATGGCACCTCACCTTCCATTGCCAACACCAATTGAACAGACTTTGCCAGGCCTTTATTGGCTGTATCTGTTTGCCGATGAACCTGCTGCAACGGTGATGCCGTTTGAAATTGTTATCCGGTAGGGTAGATACAAGGGAGAGAAACGAATTGACTCGAATCAAGATTTGTGGGATTACCAACATCGACGATGCACTGATGTCAATTGATGCGGGTGCGGATGCTCTCGGCTTCAATTTTGTCCCCGGTACACCACGCTATCTCAAAGATACAAAAGCTGCTGCAAAGATTATCGAACAACTTCCCCCTTTCATCACAACGGTTGGACTATTTGTCAACGCAGATCCAGAGTTGATTCAGTCAATCGCCGACGAATGTCATCTAGACATGCTACAGTTGCACGGCGATGAATCCCCTCGATTCTGTCAAGCATTCAATCGCAGGGTCATCAAAGCGGTACGGATTAAAGATGAATTGAGTTGTTCTCATTTGTCCGATTATCGTGTCAGCGGATATCTGCTGGATACTTACGTCAAGGGGGCATTGGGTGGAACAGGGGTGGCGTTTGACTGGAGTCTCGCGGTAAAGGCGAAACAGTACGGTCGGATAGTTCTCGCAGGCGGACTTGATCCCGATAATGTCGCATCGGCTGTGCAGCAGGTGCGCCCCTATGGCGTTGATGTCAGTAGTCGCGTTGAGGCGAGTCCCGGGCGAAAAGACCCGGTCAAAGTGCGGGCATTTATTCAGAATGTGAAAGAGGTAGATCGCGAATGGAAACAATCGAACTGATTTACAAACGCCCACCGGATCGCGTAAACCACTTTCCGCAAAATCTGCTTTACGAAGACGACGACGTTATTGTCACCACCCAACGTATCAAACCTTCCAGTCCAATCATCATTGACGGCGTAACTGTTCTTGGGGATAATTACCGGGCGGTTTGGTTTGTCTTCGCCAACCGCTGGTATGATATAGGGAAAATCTATAATCTTGAAGACCATTTCACAGGATATTACTGCGACATTATCCTACCGATGAAACGGCTGGAAAATCATTTTGAAATAACCGATTTATTTTTGGATCTGTGGGTTTCACCGGATGGCAGCTATCAGGTTGAAGACGAAGATGAATTTGAGTCAGCCATAGCGCACAATTGGATCCAGACCGATTTGGCAAATCAGGCGAGGAACGCACTGCAAGATTTGATTGTCAAGGTTGAATCTGGTGCTTTCCCACCGAAGATTACAAATCGCTGGTGACGAGAAGAATAACGAGTAATACGTAACGAGTAAAGGGTTGCCCAATAAATCGGTTCCGACTCGGTTTCCCGATGCCGTTCCGAGCATCCGCTTGTCTGGATTACCAAGCCGTGAATCCCGATGGAATCGAGAGATTCAAACCAGGCCGCCTACGTTTCTTTACGCATCACGTATTACGCACTGTTTATTTTTACGTATTACGTTTTATGGAGGTCTTAGCTATGTCCACAATAACCAATGGGGAAGTTCGAGACGATTTCCGGCTTTTCGCCGGGCGTGCCAATCCGGAATTGGCGAAGGAGATCGCTGCGATTCTGGGGGTTGATTTGGGGAAAATGTCAGTCAGTACGTTTCCCGGAGATGAAACCCACGCTCAAGTTGAAGAGAGTATCCGGGGGGCTGATATCTATATTGTGCAGCCAACATCCCCACCGACAAACGATAGCCTAATGGAGTTGTTAGTTATAATTGACGCGATGAAACGCGCTTCTGCTCAGCAAATCACTGCTGTCATCCCCTACTTTGGCTATGCGCGACAGGATCACAAATCAACAGGGCGAGAGCCAATTAGCGCGAAACTGGTAGCGAATCTGCTCACAACGGCGGGCGCGAATCGGGTTGTCGCTGTCGATTTGCACGCTGCACAGATTCAAGGTTTCTTTGATATTCCCACTGACCATCTGACAGCACTGCCGACACTAGCGGATTATTTTAAGGAGAAGCAGATTGAAGACGGCGTAATCGTGTCTCCTGATGCTGGGCGGGCGAAATTGGCGGATAAGTACGTCGATATGCTCGGCATGCCATTGGCAGTCATGCACAAACGGCGTAGCGGAACTGGCGGTAGAGATGTAAAGGTCGTCACCGAAATCATCGGCGACGTTGTGGACAAAACCCCAATTATTATTGATGACCTCGTAACGAGTGGAAGCATTTACCAGCAGGCAGATGCCATCGCTGAAGCGGGCGCCAAGCCAGCGTACCTTAGCATCACACACCCAGTGCTTGTTGGTCCCGCGCTAGAACGTCTGAACCGTCCTTCAATTCAGGAGGTTGTTGTCACTAACACAGTTCCCGTCCCCGCTGAGAAACAGATTGGCAACAAAATCCAAGTCCTGTCTATTGCCCCACTTCTCGCCGAGGCGATTCTGAGGATTCATCAGCGACGTTCTGTCAGTCAGGTCTTCTTTGATCAGAAACTGGTTTTTCCGGTGTAGGATGGTAGGGAACGCAGATCTGCGTTCCTTACAAAGTCCTGTAGTTCGGCGATTCATCGCCACACAGGTTTGGGCAGCCACAAGACCTGCCCCTACATTTGGTTCATTCCTTGTAGGGGCAACCCCCCGATGAATCGGGATGCAAGCACTTGTGGTTGCCCTTGCTTAATAGATTTGGAGGTACAAATGAAATTCAAACGTGAAGATATTTTAAGCCGATTGCGGACAAACGTTGAGGCTGGCAAACCGATTATCGGTGCAGGCGCAGGAACCGGCATCTCCGCCAAGTGTGAGGAAGCTGGCGGTGTAGACCTCATCGTGATTTATAATTCAGGTCGTTTTCGTATGGCAGGTCGCGGATCGCTTGCAGGGATGATGCCCTACGGTGACGCAAATCAAATTGTGGTTGAGATGGCGAGTGAAGTGCTACCGGTTGTTGAAAATATACCCGTGCTCGCAGGTGTCTGCGGGACGGATCCGTTTCGCCTTATGGATGTATTTCTCAAACAGATTGATGCAATCGGTTTTTCCGGTGTACAAAATTTTCCGACTGTGGGTTTAATTGATAGCACATTTCGACAGAATCTGGAAGAGACGGGGATGGGGTATGGACCAGAGGTGGAGATGATTCGCACCGCCCATAATCTCGGCATGTTGACAACGCCCTACGCCTTCAAGGAATCGGAGGCGGAACAGATGGCAGATGCCGGCGCAGACATCCTCGTTGCCCACATGGGACTGACAACGAAGGGGAGTATTGGCGCGAAAACAGCGTTGACGCTCGAAGAATCCGCCAAACGGGTGCAAGCCATCCACGATGCAGCGAAGTCGGTCAACCCCGATATTTTGGTCATTTGTCACGGCGGTCCCATCGCCGAGCCAGAAGATGCCCAGTATATCCTCGACAACACAACGGGAGTTGTTGGGTTCTACGGCGCATCAAGTGCCGAGCGTCTGCCGACAGAACGTGCCATTACCGCCCAAATTGAGTCGTTCAAGTCGATCAGCTTGTCGTGAGTAGGAAGGAGACATTGATGCAAACGCCAACAGCCTCTCCGGCGCGTGCGAAATACGAGGCGGATGGGTTCCATCTTTTCCCTGACCCTGTGATTGATAAGGCAGTCATTCAACGTGCCATCGAAGGCATGGATGCGGTCCGAGCGGGAGAATACGAAACGGGCACGCCGCCGCGTCCGTCGGCTTGGAACCCCGGTGACGATCCAAAGAAGCTGTGCAAGATAGAGATGTCTCAAATTGCGAACCGTGCGATCATGGAGTTGGTCAGCCAGTCATCGATCGGAAAACTGGCAGCTGAGATTACGGGTGCCGAGATGGTGCAGGTGTGGTGGGTACAACTGCTCTACAAGCCTCCCGCTGACCCGGCCGGAATTGTGTCCACGAATATTGGCTGGCATCAAGACCGCCACTACTGGCAGGTGTGGGAAGAAGGCAGTGAGCTCCTCACGGCGTGGGTTGCACTCAGCGATGTCACCCCGGAAGCTGGACCCATGAAATTTGTTCGTGGTTCGCACAAATGGGGATTGCTCAGTCATAGCGACTTCTATGGACAAAACCACGAAGCACAACGTGAAGAAATCGAGGTGCCTGATGGTGAAGGCTGGGAAGAGGTTCCTGCCATTCTTCGCCCCGGTGGCATCAGTTTTCACGATAATTTGATCTATCATGGCAGCGGACCTAATCTCTCAGGGAAACCACGGCGGAGTTTTGCAGTCCATTTACGCACGGAAAAGTCTAGACCGGTTGACAATCTCCGACAGGGATTAACGGCATTTATAGATATACCTACACACTGTCCGGTGATTTATCGGAAAACATAAAAGGAGTTTTTCTGATGAAAGGCGTCGTCAAATATCAGCGCGGTGACGGATTCACCGAACTCCGCGATGTTGATGTTCGGAAACCCAACGCCAGCGAAGTGCTCATCGAGGTGCACGGTGCAGGTATCTGTGGGTCGGATCTGCATATCCATCACGATCACATCAACCTCCCGATGCGTCCACCGGTTGTCATCGGTCACGAATTCAGCGGCACAATCATTGAGTGCGGTTCGGAAATTAGCCGTGTCAAGGTCGGAGATCGAGTGACCGTTGAGCCTACTTTTTCAATCTGTGGACGGTGCGACTATTGCCGTTCAGGATTTTATAACCTGTGCAATCACCGGGAGATTATCGGCTACTGGCATAACGGGGCGTTCGCAAAATATTGCACTACTCCCGAAACCGGCTTACACAAACTTCCAGAAAACGTAGACTTGACCTCCGGATCATTGACAGAACCGCTCGCCTGCTGCGTTCACGGTGTAATCGAGCAGACGCAGGTCTCCGCCGGCGACTTTGTTGTGATCACCGGACCGGGAACCATTGGACTGCTCAGTTTGCAAATAGCGAAGGCGGAAGGGGGCATCGTCGCCGTGTGCGGCACATCCGTTGATGCAAATCGGCTCAAACGTGCAGCTGAACTTGGCGCAGACCTAACAATAGATGTTGAAAAGGAAGATGCGGTGGAAATCATCAAGGCACATACCGGCGGTTATGGTGCCGATGTTGTTTTGGAATGCTCAGGGGCAGCACCGGCAGCACCGCTAGGCATCGAACTGACTCGCAAACGTGGGAAGTACACACAGATGGGTTTGTTCGGCAATCCAATCAACATCGATTTTGAACAGATTGCCTTTAAGGAACTTCAGGTGACGGGCTTCATCTCACAGAAGAAAACCGCATGGGAGCGTGCACTCAAACTGATGGAACACGGCATGGTTTCCACGAAGGCGTTAATTACCCATGAAATGCACATCTCTGAATGGCGGGAGGCGTTCGATCTCTTTGAAAAGCGGGAAGGGATAAAGTTGATGTTGCGCCCTGAATAATGGTAAGCGTTTCATCAAATCTTCCACCTTCTCATTTTCGCGATTAGAACACAAGTATAGTAAATCCTAAAAACAGATAGACGCTTTCGCTCCCCGTGTATGGTAGGCGCTGTTTCCAACTGCGCCGTTTCAACCCACGCACCTACCGGGCTCCCGTTTGGTAGGCGCTGTTTCTCCCGACAGGTCGGGATCCCGATTTATCGGGACGCGCCGATGCGGTGCGGTTAGAAACCGCACCTACCGGGCCTGGGGACGATGCAGGTGAGATCATGGAACATTTAGACTATACGGCAGGTTATAGAACCGTTGACGATTTTCGAGTGTATCACCTTAGTGCCCACAAACCGAACGATTTGGGTTCGCCGCCAGACCTTAAAACTTTTAATGCACACTCGAATGTCAAGCCATCGGCTTGGATCGCCGCTGCTAGCATTGTGCCAGAACTTGGAAATAACTGCTACACTTTCAAGGTCGCCGACGGCAATAAATGGATGGACGTGATAGAATCGCCGCCGGATCTCGCGACGTTGAAAGAACGCCCTACCGCTTACGGCAATCCGATTCTGTTTCCGTTCCCAAACCGCATCCGTGGGGGCACGTTTACGTTTGAAGGCGAAACCTACCAATTTGACAAACCGCCCGAATCCCCAACCTCTATCCATGGACTGCTGCTCAATCAACCGTATCAGGTTGAAAAACGGTCTGCTGGCAGAGATGGCGCGCTGCTGATCTGTTCACTCGACACTCGCGATTTTCCAGATATCGGTCGGCAATATCCTTTCCCTTTTAAGATCCAAATTACCTATACCCTAGGGCCGGTTAGTTCAACAAATGGCGCACCAGATTCGTCTACTGAGACACCAACACTGTGTCTGAAAATGGATGTTTCAATCACAAACACAGGCGAACGCAATATGCCGATGGGGTTCGGCATCCACCCCTATTTTCACACACTTTTCGCTCCTGATTCAGATGCAACGCAGGCGATGATTACCGCTCCTGTTGCAAAATATTGGGAACTGGATGATGCGCTGGTGCCAACCGGAAAGACGTTCCCGGTCTCCGGTACGTTGGATCTGCGGAATGGGCAACCATCTTCCACGACTGAATTAGACCACGTTTTTACCGAAAAGTCCTTTAGGTCTAAAGCCCAAGTCTTTAGACTTGGGATACAGATTGCTTTAGCAGTAGTTGTATTGATTTTCTATGCTAAAAATGGTATACTTGTTTGTAGAGGTTGAGGGTTCTACCCGGTGTTAGCAGGAGTAAAATCCGCAACATTGGGCTGTGCCGACGGGCATAAGAACCCTCGCTGACCTCGCCAAAGTTCCCTGATTGTCGGGCAAATCCTGACAATCTTGGGAGTGGGCGGGGCATCGTCCACTGGAGTAGCAGAAGTAAGACGGGGTTCGCCTCGCTTTCTGTGTCGATACCACAATTAGCTCTCCTACCGGAAAGGGGCTCGTAAGAATCCCAATCCTTTAGGTTTGCGGAGTATGTCAAAGACGTTCAACTGACAGATGGCATCAGTCGTTGTATCATTCATTTATTTGATGCGAAGCCGTATCAAATGACTTTTCAAACAGGTTCTAAGAATTTTCTTGTTTTTTTGATGACGATATGTTAGATTGACCTAATATTAGACTGATATGTCAGGCTTGATGCGGTCTCCGGTGTGTCATTTGAAGTGAAACCGGAATCATCATGTAATGCGTGCACAACAGGCTTATAGTCCTAAAATAAACAGATGCGATTCCCCTACTTAAAGAAGCTATGCTAAAGCAGCCCTGTATTCCTGCCTTAAAATACGGGGATACAGGGCTAAAATGATTTTCGATAAACAAAAAAGGAGGCGCAGGTTCCTCCCCGCTCCTAACTCCCCTGACAAGGGGAGAAGATAAGAGGGGATCTTCCCCCCTTGTCTTTCCCCTCTTATCAGAGGGGTTGAACGGGGGCTCTACTGCGAAGATTTGATGACAAATGCAAAGATCCTGATTGTTGAGCGCAATCCGCTTGTTGCTGAAGACATTGCAGAACGCTTAACAGGGTTAGGATATACAGTTTGTGCTACGGTGCCATCCAGGGCACAAGGGGTTGCAAAAGCGGTAGAAATGCGTCCCGATATAGCGCTGATCAATCCAGAACTTGAAGGGCGGACAGAAGGCGTCGAAGCAGCTAGGGAGATATATGAGCGTTGCGACATTCCAGTGATATATCTGACTGATTATGTAAATGAAGATTTATTGGAAAAAGTAAAGTCAACCAGGGCATTTGGTCATGTCTACAAACCCTACGAAACGAACCAATTATACTTGAGCATCGAAAATCACCTTTACTGGTTTAAGGAAGATCAGGAATTCAGAAACAGAGAGCGGCGGGTCTCTACAATTCTTGACAGTATTGGAGATGCCGTGATTTCTACAGATGAAGGTGGATTCGTAACATTTATGAATCCGGTTGCTGAAGTCTTGACAGGCTGGCCGTTGGAAGAAGCGTGTGGGGAGTACATAACGCACGTTTTCAATGTGTCTATTGGAGAATCAAATAAGTCCATTAGAACGAGCTTGATGAATGTACTCCACAAAGGAATTACTCTCCACTGGGGATTGTCTGCAGCCGGTGATGATGCCTCCCTCAATGCCAAATCTGGTCTAAAAATCGCCGTTGACTATAGTGCCGCGCCTCTTAAAGACAGAAAAAGAAACATCGTGGGCATGGCTGTGACCTTTCGCGATATGAGGAAACATAAAGAATTAGAAAATCGGTTGGAACAAACCATCAATGAATTGCAAAATCAGAACCAACTGATGGATACCGTTTTTAACAGTATCAGTGATGGTATCATCGTCATCAATCCAGAGGGCAGCACATTACTCACCAATCCAAGTGCGGAACGAATTTTTGGTATGCCGCCACAGGAGATAGACCCCGAGGAGTGGGCTGAAACATACGGTATTTTTTATCCGGATCAAGAAACATATATACCGGCCGATCAGATGCCGGTTACACAGGCCCTCCAAGGTCAGATATTAGAAGAGGGCGAGTTCTTTATACGCAATAAGGAACAACCGGATGGGGTTTATGCCAAGGGCAGGGCAGTACCTCTATTTGATAGCAATCGGGAGATTAGAGGCAGCGTCGCCATTATTCGCGACATCACACAGGACAAAATAGCAGCGGCACGGTTGGAACAAACAATCACCGAACTACAACATCAGGTTCAACTGACGGATACCATTTTTAATAGTATCAGTGATGGAGTCGTTGTAACCGATCAAGAGGGAAATTTTTTACTCGTTAACCCAAGTGCGGAACGGATTGTCGGTATGGGGGCAACGGAGACGATACCCGATGAATGGGCTGAAAAATACGGCACCTTTTATCCCGATCAAGTTACCCCCTTCCCTTCGGATCAGCTACCGCTCGTTCACGCCATGCAGGGTAAGGCCACAGATGCGGTAGATCTGTTTATACGCAATCAGGAAAATCCAGATGGTAGTTTTATCAGTGTCTATGGGAGACCGCTACGGGACCAGCAAAGTGAAGTAAAAGGGGGCGTGATTGTTTTCCGCGATGTGACGCAGATCAAGCAAACAGAGGCCAGGTTAGAACAGACCATCGATGAAATGGAAAAGCAGGCTCAACTGATGGATACTATCTTTGATAATATGAGCGATGGGGTGGTCGTTGCCGACGACAAGGGGCAATACATAATGGCTAACCCCGCTGCGGAAAAGATGATTGGCCAAGATTTTGAGGAGCTAAATCTTCCCCAAGCATCTGAGCTATACGGTCTTTTTGATCCCACTACAGACTCACTGTTTCCCGGAGATCAACTCCCTCTCGCCCTGGCCATCGAAGGTAAGGCGACAAACAACGTCGAAATGCGTGTAAACAGCGGGCAAATGTCACAAGCGGTTTATGTCAGTGTAAATGGGAGGCCTCTACTCGATAAAAAAGGCATTTTGAGAGGAGGGGTGGTTGTTGCTCGCGATATCACGCAGCTCAAGGAGGCAGAGCATCAGTTGGAAGAAACAATTACCGAACTGCAAAATCAGAACCAACTGATGGACACCATTTTTAAAAGTATTAGTGATGGGGTGGTCGTCACTGATGAGAAGGGGAAATTTTTACTTGTTAATCCGGAGGCAGAACAAATTATCGGTATGGAGGCAACAGAGACACCACCTGATAAATGGGCTGAAAAATACGGTATTTTTCATCTTAATAAAACGACACCTTTTCCAGCAGAGCCGCCGCTCATGCGTGTCATATCCGGTGAGGCAATAGACGATATCAATGTGTTTATACGCAATTCTGAGAAACCGGAGGGTGTTTATGTCAACGTGAGCGGGCGACCCTTGAAATCTAAGGAAGGTGATGTGAGAGGTAGCGTTATCGCTTTCCGAGATGTCACCGAACTTAGGGAGACAGGGATTCAGTTGGAACAAACAATCACCAAACTGCAAAATCAGAATCAACTGATGGATACCGTTTTCAACAGTATCAGCGATGGCGTGCTCGCTACCGATACAAACGGGAAATACTTAGTTTTTAGTGAAAGGATGAAAGAATTACTTGGTGTACCTTTGGTACGGGATCTAGAAATTGATCAACGGCCTCGGGCATACGGTCTCTTTTACCCCGATAAAAAAACGCTTATTGCGGGAGAGGATCTTCCGCTCACACGGGCTATGCGCGGTGAGGAGGTAGACGACATTGAGTTATTTGTACGCAATTCGGAATTGCCAGAGGGTATTTTTATCAATTCTAGCGGGAGGCCTCTACGAGACTCAAATGGGAAATTACTAGGGGGCGTTGTCTTAGTCCGCGATGTCACCGAGCTTAAGGAAACAGAGATTCAGTTGGAACAAACAATCACCAAACTGCAAAATCAGAACCAACTGATGGATACCGTTTTTAATAATATGAGTGATGGTGTGATTCTTGCTGATAAGGAAGGGCAATACATCATGGCTAATAGGACTGCAGAACAAATGACCGGTCGTAGTCTGCAGCCCGTAGGGGTGGGGAATGCCGTTGAACGATACGGCTTCTTTCTTCCCGATGAAAAAACGCCCTTCCCTGCTGATCAGCTGCCGATTGCACGTGCCCTGCGCCGTGAGCCGGCAGACAACATTGAGATGTTTGTATATGATCCGTCGACAATGCGGGAGGGGATCCATTTGAGTGTCAGTGCGAGACCCCTATATGACGCGCAAGGTGCTATAACAGGAAGCGTATCCGTCTCGCGCGATGTCACGGAACTTAAACAGGCAGAAACCAATTTGAAACATATGATCGCACAACTTGAAGAGCAGGGTACCCTGCTAGAATCCATTTTTAATAGTATCAGTGATGGGGTGGTCGTCGCCGATGCAAGTGGGAATTTCACAATTTTTAATCCAAGTGCCGAAAGAATTGTCGGTATAGGGGCAACAGAGACGGATACCGATGAATGGAGCGACACATACGGACTCTTTTTCCCCGATAGAGTTACGCCCTTTCCAGCAGATGAACTCCCGCTAGTGCGTGCCATCCAAGGGGAAACCGCAGACGAGGTAGAGATGTTTGTGCGCAATCCGAATGTACCGGACGGTGTTTTTATTAGCATCAATGGGAGACCCCTACAGGACGATGAAGGCAACCCGAAGGGGGGCGTGATTGTTTTTCGAGATGTAACTCAGCGAGTGGTTGCCGAAGAAGCGTTGACCCAAGCATTTGCACAAGGCCGGCTGGAGATTGTCGATACGATTCTCCACAACATCGGCAACGCAATCAACAGTGTAACGTCAGGAGCTGAAATACTCCACAGAGAGTTACAGGGCAATCCGTTAATCCGCCGCCTTGCTGCCCTAGCTAGCGCGGTAAAAGCGCGTGAAGACGATTGGATTGATTACATCAAAAACGACCCACAAGGGCAGCAGGTGCTACCGTTTATTTGTGCAATCGCCGAAGATTTTAACAATCAAAACAACAGGTGGTTAGAACGGGCTGAACGCATCAAACTCAGGGCGACACATATCGCTGATATTGTCATCACACAAAAGTCGTTTGGCAATTCAAGTATAGTCCGCAAAGATGTCAGTATCTATAAGCTGATTGATGATGCGCTGAAGCTACAGCAAGAGGTGATCGACAAAAGAGGGATCCAGATTGATATCGACTGCGAAAACGCACCACAAGAAATTCGGATTCAGGAGAGTCAATTTCATCAAATGTTGGTCAATCTTATCAAAAATTCAATTGAAGCCATTGATGAACTGATTCAATCGGACGGTCTCAATGAAACACCGCACATCCGTATCAGAACCTATATCGATGGAGATTTTTACTGCCTTGAAGTGATTGATAACGGTATCGGAATAAAACCGGAAAATAGCAAGACAATCTTTGCCGCCGGTTATACCACAAAGCAATCGGGGAGCGGGCTAGGTCTCCATTCAATCGCCAATTTTGTCATCGCATCCGGCGGGCAAATTCAGCCGCTGAGCGAAGGTATCGGCAAAGGCATGACGATGCGCGTCATGCTGCGGCTCTCCTCTATTCTCCCATAGTCGGGCGATAAATCGCCGCCAGTCTAGGACCTAAATATGAGAGGGGATTCAATGGAATTTGAAACTGATTGGAACAATCGCATTTTGGTTGTTGATGACCAAGAAGAGATCCACGATGATCTTGAAGATATGCTGACTTTCAACTCTATGAAGGCAGAAGAGAATAATAAGGCAGAAACCGATGCTTTGGTAGACCTATTTCTCGATGAACCTGAAAAATCCTATCTGCCAGATTTTGAAATTTTGCATGCGATGAGCGGAGAACAAGCGTGTGAAATCGTGAAAGCGAGTAAGGAATCGAACCGTCCCATTGCTGTGGGATTCATCGATGTCAGAATGCCGCCGGGGATTGATGGGATTGAAGCAATCCATCAGATTAGGCAGATGGATAAAAACATAGAGCTCGTCATTATGACCGCTTACACGGATAGACCGCTGCCTGAGATTATCCATGATATGGAATTGCTTCACAAATTGCTCTATATCAGAAAGCCTTTCGTGCAGGAGGAGATTCAGCAGCTTGCCCTTTCCCTTGTCGAGAAGTGGAACATTGACGTCGAAAAAAGGACGGCTGAACAGGAGTTAATCAAAAACAAACAGCAACTGATAATCAGTCATAAAAGGCTTGAAACCTTACTGGATTCCACGGGAGATGCCATCGGAATGTTTGATGTCGATGGGCACCTGGTGTTCGCAAATCAATGGTATGAGGAGTTGTTTGAATTAACAGAAAGTGAATTGAAGCAGATGGCACCCAACGACCATCAAGCACGGGTTAAAGCGCGTTTTCAAGAGTCGATCCCTCCTGAAGCGAAGATAAACGTACCCTTTGGAAATACCGGAATGGTGGAAGATATTATGGAAGTTAGCGAATCAAAACCCCGGTTGTTTCGCCGCCTGACCGCGCCGGTGCATGATGATAAGGGAAACATTGCCGGTAACATTATCACTTACCGTGACAGATCCAAAGAAATCGAATTCGATCGGATAAAATTTGAAGTCTCTCGATTACGCAACGAACTTGAAAAGACCTACTCTTTTAGCGGAATCATAGCTAAAAGCCCAAAAATGCAAGAGGTGTTCACATTGATACAACGGGCGGCTGAAAGCAATATCACTGTGCTTATTCAGGGGGAAAACGGGACAGGTAAAGAGCTAGTCGCCAAATCAACCCATTTTAATAGCGCTCGAAAAACGAAGCCATTTGTCGTCGTCAATTGTGCTGCCATTCCCGATACACTGATTGAGAGCGAGCTTTTTGGACATGAACGTGGGGCTTTCACGGGCGCGACAACACAAAAAATCGGACAATTTGAACAAGCCAATGGAGGAACGATTTTTCTTGATGAAATTGGCGATATGCCACTTAACCTGCAAGTCAAGTTGTTGCGGGTCCTTCAAGAACGGGAGCTCCAGCGCGTCGGTGGGACCAGAACGATTCCCCTTGACATCCGAGTCATCGCGGCGACAAATCAGGACTTACCAGCCGCGGTAGAAGCAGGTGACTTCCGTGTAGATCTTTTCTATCGTCTCGCCGCTTATCCTATCGAGATTCCACCCCTCAGAGACCGACGCGAAGATATTCCCCTATTGGCAAGACACTTTCTAAAAAAATATACCGAAAGTGCTAACAAATCCATAAGTGAAATTTCCCCAAGTGCCTTACAACTGTTGATATGGCATGACTTCCCCGGCAATGTACGTGAGCTAGAAAACATCATTGAACGCGCTGTCCTGCTTGAGACAATGGATAGCCTACAAGCGTCCAATCTATCCTCGTCTATCCTCCCTATTTCCACTTCCCAAGCTGTTTCGCCCCATCTTCCCCCAACGACAATCCTCCCGCTTGTGGAGGTCGAAAAGCAAGCACTTGCCCACGCCCTCGAAACTACGGACAATAATGTCAATAAGGCAGCCCAAGCATTGGGTATCAATCGAGGGACCCTTTATCGGAAATTGAAGGCGTATCAACTGCTCGCGTCAGAATAATTTAGGCCCCCGGTGCCGCTCCTTCCGATTTTCACCCTACTCGCGTGGAGAGGCTTTTCTCTCCTGCTGCATAATGCGACTAAGCTGCAAAATGCAGCAACCTTCCCGCATCCTGCGTCATCACAGGCTCCACTCATTTTTTCCCTCTCTATTCCTTTCCTAACTGCTGCATTTTGCGACATTCAACAGCAACTTGTGCTCCCTGAAAAAACCTAAAAAAACGGTGTGCTCTCGTGAAAAGGCTGTCCTCAAGGGGTTTATCCACCGTTAGTCCCCTTTCCTCACCCTTGAGTTGGTGGATGGCACGATTTATGCGTTCCGTGTGTTTAGACCATAAAAAAAGGAGATTATGATGCAAAAACGAATTTTCTGTTTCACTCTATTCTTGTTAATTCAATTCTTAGCTTCGTTGATGGCAGCAGCACCAACGGTGAACATTCCTGATGACCATGCGTTAGAAACGGATCTGAACAAAGCGACGGGTGATGCTATCACCGCAACTGACGTGGAGGCGGGGGTGAGCGGTGTGATTGTTGACGAGGCAGGACTTTGTTGTGGCTGTAAAAGGATAGTGCACGAATGCAACTGTGAGAGTTGTCATTAAGGAGGGTCCCCACTTCCCTTCGTGTTTCGCACTCTTTTTTAACATGAACCGTAGGATTTACAGAAGGTTTCCCACTAGCACTTACATCATTCGTACAAGGAGCAAAACATGGGTAGCAAATTAAAAACATATTTGCGTGATCCTCTCTTGAATCAGATGTTTTCTGAGGTTAGGAAAGCCGGGGCTCTCAAATCTATACTCGTAGACATTACACACTTGTGTAATCTTCGATGCCAAGGCTGTTACTTTTTTGCGGAGGACCTAGACGCGTATAAAGCACCTAGCGATGAAGGGGTGCTTGACACTTTCATTGAGCAGGAAAAAGCGCGAGGGACAAATTACATAACAGTCGTCGGCGGGGAACCGAGTCTCCAGTTGGATCGTCTCAAAAAGCTTTATGACAATTTCTGGATAGTTGTTGTTACCAACGGGCTCCGCAAAATTCCTTACGACGGCTTTGAAAATATGCCAATCGGTATTTCTGTCTGGGGCGACCATGAAACAGATACACATCTGCGAGGGTATGGGAAAATTGATGTTTTTGATCGAGGCTTAAAGAATTTCAAAGATGACCCGCGTGCAATTTGGTACTACACGACTACCCCCGGCAACGCACATGAAATTGAAAGCGTAGTCGATCAGTGTGTTGCTAACGGCAACTATGTTACCTTCAATTTTTATGGTGACGTATCCAGTTTAGGTGAAAAGTTCGATCACACAAAGAGATTTGAAAAGGTCCGTCATGAGATTGATCGGGCGATTCAACGACATCCCGACAAGATTTTGATGTCGCCTTATATCGCTGAAGTTGTCTCAACAGGGGAGTTGTTTGGTCAAAAATGGGGTTATGACGTTTGCCCGAGCGTTACCTTTGACAATGAGATAAACAGAGAGCGTATTAAAAATGGGAATCCATACAATACGCATTTTCGCGCCTACAATCCCGATCTTAAAACAACCCGCCGGTGTTCCGTTGGTAACGAGAGAGACTGTTCAACCTGTTACGACGTGTATGTACACTTCGCTTGGATTATGTTACACATGAAGCGGCACCTGCATACCGAGAAGGATTTCACAAACTGGTTAACAACGGTGTATCTCTTTTATTTGGGCAATCGGATTGTTGATTTTGAAGCCGGTATTGAACTCTTGCCCAGTATTCACGAACGGTTGAGGACTTTACGCGATGAAGATTGGGCGGACTCATCATTCAATACACACATGATAGCAAGCGGCCAGAATTTCAATGCCCCACGCAATATCTCTGGGTATGTGTAAACAGACGAACTCATTTTATCGCCGCTGGATACTGTTCGTAAGTCCCACAACTTTCCAAGTCAAGGAGTCACAATGGAAACACAGAATGTTGAACTTTGTATTGATGGCTTTCGTTATTTCTACAAGGTTTACCCCAACCCTGAAAGCAATTTTGCCCCCTTTGTGCTTATCAGTGGAAGTTTTCAGTCAATAGATACATGGAAGAAGCACGCCGAATGGTTGAATCAATTCGCCCCGGTCATTGTGTTTGATGCACCAGGGGTTGGCCTCTCCGACCCATTACCTGCCCATTACGGTCTCGATTTCTTGGCAAACTCCCTTTTGAAGGTACTTGAAATGGAGGGAGTATCCCTAGTAAATTTGTTGGGTGTATCTTACGGCACGGTTGTCGCCTACAGTTTTGCTCGATTGTATCCCCATAAAGTGAATCGAATGATATTATCTGGAATCATGACAGAGATCCCGACTGATCAGGCCGAAAATATTCAAAAATCAATCGCACTTTTGCAAGCGGGGAAAAAAGGCGATTTTGTGGATAGTGTGCTTCAGTTTTTAATCTGTCAAGATGAGCAAAAGCCCGTTGCGAAACGCCGCTCAGTTAAGCGAACCCTGCGGTCAATGGTGTCCACAGCTTCCACGGACGATTTAGAGAAATATAGACAGAACATGCTGCGGACCCTAATGGTCTCACGCCTGGACTTGACGGACTCTCCCGACGTGCCGACTTTGGTCTTCACCGGTGAGCATGACACCTGCACGGCGCCCCGCCACTGTTTGAAATTTGCAGCGGCCTTATCCAAGGGCATTTATACCACGATTCAAAAAGCTGACCATCTCTGCCATATTGAACAGTTCCTGACGGTTGTTGGGCTGGCCGCGGATTTCTTTTTGGAACTCCCGTTGGAGGCGTTAGAGGGGTGTACACCGATAGAATATTTCGACAAGCATCTGCCAATCGAAATCGCTGCCTGAAGCCAAAAAGGAAAACAATACTGAGATACGGGAAATCCTCTCTGTGGAGCGTATGAAATTCTCCTTGAGAGTATGTTTTCTATCCCACCTTCAGGATAATCTTTCCAAAGTTCCGATTCGCCTCCATATATTCGTGCGCTTCGCTGGCTTGCGATAGAGGCATCACACAATCAATAATCGGTTGAATCTTTCCTTCCTTGAGCAGCGGCAGCCATCGGTCAACAAAACGCTGCGTAATCCCAATCTTCTCTTCTATCGACTGCGGACGCATTACCGATCCGAAGACCTGTAACCGTTTCCGCATGATTTGACCGAGATTCAGTTCTGCATCGGCACCGCCCATCAGTCCCACCATAACCAAGCGCCCTCGCGTCTTGAGAATCGAGAGATTACGTTCTAAGTAGGGCGCACCAATGAAGTCTTGAACCAACTCCACGCCTTCCCCGTCTGTCAGTCTCATAATCTCTTCCGCAAAGTCCTGTTCCTTATAATTGATGCCCTCTGTGCAACCGAGTTGCTTGCTTCTCTCGATTTTCTCCGCGGAACCGGCTGTGATAAAGACGCGAGCACCCGCCTGATGTGCCATCTGCGTTCCCGCTGTTCCGACACCACTGCCCCCGGCATGAATGAGCACCGATTCCCCAGCACGCAAGCCGCCGAGGGTAAAGAGTGTTTCATTAGCAGTAAAGAAGACCTCCGTAACCGCCGCCGCCTTCTCAAAACTCCAGTCGTCAGGAATTGGCATCGCCATGCGATAGTCAATGACAGCCTGTTCAGCGTAAGCACCACCACCGACTAGGCCGAATATGCGGTCACCTCGCTCGAAGCCTTCCACTTCATCACCCCACGCCGCAACAACCCCGGCAAGCTCTAAGCCGAGGATTTCTGATTCACCGGGCGGGGGTGGATACCCCCCTTGCCGCTGTATGGTATCCGCCCTATTGAGTGCGGTTGCTTTTACATCAATCAGTAATTGTGTGAGTCCAGGAGTAGGGGCAGGAACCTCCCCTAATTTTAAGACCTCCGGTCCCCCGTCACCGGTTCTAATAATTCCTCTCATTTGTTTTCCTTTCCGGGATCCTGCTTAACCTAAGCTGTTAGGGCGTGTTGACATTTGGCAGCACGTAGGTTGGGTTGAACGGATAACCTGAAACCCAACAATATCCTAAAAAAACACAAGGGGTGGTAGGGCGTTGAACCTCTTACATTTCGTAGGGAACGGAGATCCCCGTTCCTGATTTTCGCTTGACCCTATGACTCACCCTATGTATAATTGCGTTTTGAACGAAAGAATTTCTGACTAACCATGTCAGCATGTGCTGGGGCTATCTCCTCAGTTCAGAGGTATGCTATCTGGTCACAACTGTCCACAGCAGGGATATATTACCACTCTTCAAAGGCGGACGCAAGATCTATTAATTTGGGGAAAATTTAGGGGTTGAGATTGTGTTTACAAGGAGGCTTCAACTATGAGCAAAATCCAAACCTTTTTCGATGAGAACGGCTACTACTTAGCAAAAGGTGTTTTCTCAGGGGGTGAGATAAGCACACTTGAGAGCGAGTTTGATCGAATTGTGGGACAACTCGGCAAACCCAATGAAGACGATCCAAACCATAATGGCATCATCTCCACACGTAATGTGCAGCAGTATTCTAGTCTATGGCTGACAGCCCTGCTTCACAAAGGGTTCCTCGACATTGTTGAACAGTTCATCGGTCCCGACATCGTCCTCAACCATTCGACACTCTTTGAGAAGCGACAGACAAACGGAGAAACCCCCTTCAAGATGCACCAAGACTGGAGTTACCTGCCAACCCAAAAGAACACTATGATAGCGGGAATGATTCACGTCAGCGAAGCGACGGAAGAAATAGGGTGTCTAAGGGTCTATCCCGGATCACACAAACAGGGGCGGTTGGAGAGTTCAAAGGCGGTTGATCCTGAATTTCACGAGAAGTTTCCATTTGACGGTGCCACGGTGATTGAAGCCGAGCCCGGTGATGTTACCTTCTTCGATTACTTTATCGTACACGGTTCAGAGTCCAATCGCTCTGAGAAGCCAAGGAAGGTCGTCATTGCGAGGATGTTTTCTGGCAAGGATCGGAAGGAGGACCTCTACCAGTTTAGCGAGAATTTGGTGTTGCGTGGCTGGAACCACCATACTACCGAGGCAACCGCGAGGAAAGCTGTGGTGAAACCCCAATAGACTCAAGGGGAACCTGCCAACACGAAAGGAGAACCATCAATGCCAATCATCGCTAAGGAGAAACGAGATCAACTCATGCGCGATGGTTTCTGCGTCTTTGAGAATGTAATAACACCGGAGATGGTAGCAAAGCTAAATGCCATGAGCGAATGGATGATCGCGCAACAGGATGAGGAGCACTTCGAGCAGCACCGTTCACAGGGGTGCATCATTCCCTATTGGGATTGTCCCCATCCAGCCTTCACTGAAATCCTCATTGATCCTGACGCGATGGCGGTTTTCGCCGAGTTGGGATTCGACTCTCCTAAATTCTGGAGCGGTTTTGTGATCAGCAAGCCTCCGCACAGCCCACCGTTATACTGGCACCAAGACGGGGTGTTGTGGGAACACCCCATCAGCTACACCAATCAACCGCAGCAGTACTTCCTGATGTACTATTTAGTCGATACGAATATACACAACGGCTGTTTACGTTTGATTCCCGGTTCTCACCTGAAACGCCACCCGCTGCACGATATGCGCCCAAGGGACGACGACACGGTCATCCGTGCAACCGATATGGATCATCTCGCCTTCCAACAAATTGAGGGTGAGGTTAACGTGCCAGTTCGCGCTGGCGATGTTGTCGTGGGCGACTCACGTCTGTTGCATTCCGCCCGCGCCAACCAGACCGACCAGCGCCGCACAGTGCTCACGATCTGGTATTGGCCCGCCTATGACGCCATGCCCGACGAAGTTAAGGCGTTAATCCGCGACCACATCACCAGCAGATCTGAATGGGCTGACTGGGTCGAACAGACGCGACACATCACACAGGAATTCCTGCCGGTCTATGAGGGCGAGGCAAAAGCGGTCCCTTGGGGTACATTTCCCGGCGAAGATTTTCAGTAGAGTCCCTCCCAGCTGCTCCTGAAGATGACACGTCGCAGAAGTAGTGTGCCAAGATCCGATTAGAATCCCCGCTTCAGGTCGACCAGATTCGTGAGAGGCTCTTTGGCGAGGTATCGCCGTAAATTGTCATAAAAAATGGCTTTGCCCGCAGCAGCAGTTTGGGTTGAACCTCCAGAGCAGTGTGGGGTTATTAGCAAGTTCGGGGTGTCCCAGAGCGGGCTGTCTTGGGGCAGCGGCTCTATCGCTGTAACGTCCAATCCAGCACCGGCAAGCTGCCCATCGTTCAGCATCTGCATGAGCGTATCTTCGTCTATAATGCCTCCCCGCGATACAACTATCAGGTAGGCTGTCGACTTCATGAGTCTAAGCTGTTCAGGACCGAGCATCCCGGCGGTTTCAGGTGTGATTGGGGCTGCAACTGCCACGACATCCGAACGTTCCATCAGATTGTCAAGTCCATCCAACAAACTCAGTTCAGCCACAAAATCGGGCTTGGGCACTTCGTTGATGTCAACCCCAATGACCTCCATATCAAAGCCGTGGCCGCGCTTAGCAATGGCACGACCGATATTGCCCATGCCAACCACTCCCAGCGTCAAACCGGTCAATCCGACCTGAGGCCCGCTGAATGGACGTGTCCAGTTGTGTTCGCGTTGTGCGTCCAAAAGACTTGGTAATTGGCGTGTAAGGCTAATCAACAATCCAAAAGCGTGCTCGGCGATTGTGGCAGCGTGAGAACCGCGAGTATTGGTAACGGTGACATCGCTCTCTGCTATCTCAGAAATTCGCGCCAGTCTTTCTACTCCAGCACCTGTATTTTGGATCCACTTCAACTGTTTGGCTGCCAGAAATGCTTCCCGACTGATTGCACCGAAAACAGCTTCAGCATCAACAATTTCGCGCAGAATATCATCTTGGTCAGCAGCAACGGTGAATTGTACTTCGGGAAAGGTTTTCTCTGCCTCTTCGAGCCGATCTTGGGACCATGATGCAGCAACAAGTAATTTCATAGAAATTGCGCGGCGGAAACCTCAAAATTCCAATTTAAGGGCTCAACCGCTTCTCTCCTTTTTCAATTGAGTTGTGAACATCAACAGGATATACTATGGTAAACTTTCTGTCAAGGGAATAGCTAAGCGTGAAACGTGAAAACAATTTGTTCGTGGGTTATCAAGGGAGGAGGCATCGGATGACGATTGAATTGCCCGATTGGGTAACATATCCTGAAGATGACTGGGTTGAGATTACGGCAGAGGAAGCGGGACTTGATGCTGAAAAATTCGGAGCCTTCATAGAAGGTATGGAGGTCAAGGGCGCGTCCTTTGGCGGAGAGGATCACTCGGATAACAAATATGGTGCCGTGATTGCCCGTGGCGGTTACTTGGTTCACACTTGGGGAGATCGACATTATCGGCATCAAACCGCCTCCGTCGGAAAGGCTTTTATGTGGGCACTTCTCGGTTTTGCGGTCGCGGATGGACGCATTGATCCGGACGAACCGATTAACAGATACTGGACCGGCGAGGGTGAACTCTCCCACCCTCACAAATATTTGACCGAAGGGCATCATAAGAACCTGACTTGGAAACATCTCATTGGATCAAAGCACGAGTCTCTTCACTACGGGGGATTCCCGATAGAGTTGGGAATCCGTTGGAGAGAAAAGGTTACTGGACTTGAGGCAGCGAACCTTATACCGGGCGTTCCTGAATGGTCCAAATGGAGCGGTGATCCTTTCTACGACCTCTACTCCCATACCGAGCCGGGCACGGTTGGCCACTACAGTAGTGCCGGGTTCTGGCGTTTAAGCCAAGCACTTACCTACGTTTTGGGGGATGACCTGAAGAATATTATTCAGGAGCGACTCTTTGACCGGATAGGCATTCCAGCAGAGCGCTGGGATTGGCTTACCGGCGGCTATGTCAAAGATGAGAAATATTTGTACCCCACGATTCCAGACTCATATACCTATTTGGATCCGCCCTATGAGATTAACGGGAACCCCGTCCGTAGCGGTCCCGGCTGGGTCGTCATCAGTGCATCTGACCTCGCTCGGTTTGGTCATCTGAACACAACGGGTGGCATCTGGAAAGGAGAACAGGCTATTGATCCTGATTGGCTAAGGGGTCACAGCGGGGGAAACAAGAGCGGAACGAGTGGCGAGTCCAAATACTTTACCGCGATGGGGGTCGTCACGACTGAGGGGTTTGAATACAGGCACGCCACTGAAACAACGAGTTTCCTGCCTGAAGAGTTGTTCACTGGACCCGTGCGAGCAAATAGCAACTCATAAAGCGGCGGTTGAGATAGTTGGGGGACATTAACCAAGAGATTAGGTGCTCAGATTCGACGAGCGGCAGTCCGGCAAGCCAGCGGCTCTAGAGGAGGTTCAAATGTCAAAAGTTCTGAATGAAAACGCCATCGCACAATACAATCGGGAGGGTTACTACTTTCCTGTCAAGATACTAGACGACGAAGGGGTAGCAGCCAACCGAGCAAAACTTGAGAGATTTGAAGCCGATCAAGGTAGCCCTATTGCGGGAGCGCAGCGGAGCAAGTCTCATCTGCTCTTCACATGGGTTGACGATCTGATGCGCCATGCGAAGATTCTTGATGCGGTCGAGGATCTGATCGGTCCCGATATTCTCTGCTGGAATACATTCTTCTGGATCAAGGAGCCACTCAGCGAGAGTTTCGTTTCATGGCATCAGGACCTGCGTTATTGGGGTCTCGATACCGACCACTTGGTCAGCTTATGGTTGGCACTTTCACCGGCAACGCTCGAAACAGGTTGTATGCGAGTCCTACCGGGTAGCCATAAGGGCGATCTCTTGCCTCACTCAGATGAGTATAAAGAAAACAACCTCTTGACCCGTGGGCAGGAAATTGCAGTGGAAGTCGATGAAGCGAAGGCTGTAGCAATGCCGCTACAGCCGGGTGAGATTTCGCTTCACAATGTACGGTTGGCGCATGCGTCAGGTCCCAACCGGTCAACAGATCGACGCATCGGTCTTTCGATGCACTATATGCCTACCCGCACTAAGCAAACCGTTGGTGAATGGGACAGTGCAGCACTTGTTCGTGGCACGGATCGGTTCGGTCACTTTAAGGAGGCTCCACGTCCAACTAAGGATCTGGATCCTGCTGCGGTCCAGTTTCACGAAAAGGCAACCAATGCCGTTCGAGAGATCTTGTTCAGTGATGCCGAGAAAGTACGTCGAACGCTCTGACTCGTCTGCGCGTTGAGAGACTCAAACCAGTTTTTTTTAGAAGGTAAGGTATGAATCAACTCAAGGTCGGTATAATCGGCTGCGGGGCACATGGACGGGGCCACATCCAGAACTACACGGAAATTCCCGAAGCAGAGATCATCGCTCTCGCAGACGTGAATTCAGATAAGGTGCGAGAAGCAGCGGTCAAATTTGGTGTTCCATATTATTACACCGATTACCGTGAAATGCTCAAGCGTCACCCATTAGACATCATCAGTCTTGCCCTGCCACCGTCAGCCAACCGTGACGCGGCGGTGGCTGCTTTTGAAGCGGGTGCCAATGTGCTAGTCTCCAAACCGTTGGCGATGAGTCTCGCTGAAGCGGAGGAGATGGTCGTTACGGCAAAGCGATGCGGAAAACTGATGTCAATGGGCTTACAGAACCGTTCCAATCCTGAAGTGCAGGCATTGCGTCAATTCCTTGCTGACGGGAAACTGGGCAACGTTTACCATACGCGACTCTGGCATGGACATGTGATGCACATCCCCGGCACCCCCACCATGTACAAACGTCACCTAGCAGGCGGCGGCGTGCTTTTCCATACAACCGTTCATCTGCTCGACGCGACCCTCTGGGCGTTGGGAAATCCCAAACCGGTGCGCGCTTCGGCGGGAAGTTACCAGAAAGTGCGCCGGATGAAAACCCCACTCATTACATGGGAAGGATCGGTGACAGACTGCGACATCGAAGACTTCAACGTCGGTTTGGTACACTTTGCAGATGGGTCAACGATGACGGTGGAAAGCAATTGGATGATGCACCCACGTTCCCGACCTAGCGGCACTGAAATCTTGGGCGATTGGGGAACTGCCAGCCTCAGACCTCTACGGGTTGCGCTAGAGGAAGGCGATAGCATTATAGACGCCACACCCCGTGTCGATGAGGCAAACCAGTTCGGCAGCGTCTTTCAAGACTTCTGCCAGAGTATCATAGAAAACCGCTTGCCCATTGTTCGGTTCAGTGAAATGCTTGATGTGCAACGAGTGATGGACGCGCTTTACGAAGCAGCCGAAAAGGGCAGGGAAATTACAATCGCTGACTGACCTCTAGGAACGATTCAGGCAACACTACGAATAAAGCGCGAAGAGTTTGGCGTTGTTGAGGTAGACCCTGACTTTGAAGAGTCCTACCGATTGAGAAACCATCTTATCCTCAAGACCGCTAGTGCTGGTGCCTGCCGATGTCCTCTGATCAGCCTTCCATCTCACTTGATGTTCCGTTTCATCACCGGTGAAAGGCACACAGTCATCTTTGGCGAAGCCGGGAATCGCCCGGTCGAAAGGATCTACTAGCTCCACCTGCACTGATCCGCCTGTAGCATCAGCGTTTATCCACAACGAATCCGGCCTGATGCTGAGAGATGTCGTGGTCACAAGTCCCTCTTTCTCTGCTCTTAGACAGACCAATCGATCCTTCTGAATCTTCGCCAGACTTATCCCTCGGCGGGTCGGCTCACCATGGCGAGACTGTTCGCCGTGTAGGTCGTTTGAACCGCCATAGTAAACCCAGATCTCCTCGCCGCGCACAAAGGGCGCATGTGGGGGATAAACGCAGCCAGAGTCAAAACTGCCGCGCGGACCACAGACCAAAATCCGCTCACGTCCACCCGCACGATGCCACGTCCGACCGTCCTTCGAGTACGTGAGTTGAACGTCCATCTGATTCATCCATTCAGGCATCCACGGTTCAATCTGATTCTGGGCGATCCAACCCTCGTTAAGCGTGTGGAACACCGACAGGAATCCAACCCGAAAATCGCGATATGCCAGCGAACTCATACCGTAAAACTCGTGGTCCTGTGGGGGATCTTGTGCGTCGGGTTGGACGATAATCTCCCGCGGCGTCCAGCTTTCAAAATCGTCGCTCTCAGACATGCAGATGATTCGCACGTTCGGCCGACCGCGCAGGTAGACGACGTACTTATGGAGATTTGGATCCCAATAGGCGACCAAATGTGTGTCAGATCCCTCTGGAATGACCGGGTTGAGCCAGTATTTGGGAACATTCCAATGAATGCCATCGGACGAGTACGCGACACAAACCGGCTGCACAATCCCGGCAAACCTCATTGAATCGCTCTGAAACATAAAGAGCATCTTGTACCGCTTGGCAGGATCTAGTTCGATGGGATCCTTCATGACCCCCGTTCCCGCACCCCACCTGAACATCGGAAAGACGAGGTTATTCGCTTTACTTCCGGCATCTTCAACGAGGTTAAGGATGGGCTTCTCCCAATGGTAGCCGTCTTGTGAGACGGCATAGGCGAGTCCATCCGCTTCTTCGCCGCGAGCATCGCTTAATTTTCGTCCCACGCCATACCACATCTTGAAGATGTTCTCTTCGTCGTCGTAGATGACATTGATGTAGCTGCCGATGCGCCACTCATCTTCCCAAGGCTCTGTCTTTTCAATCAGTGGCTCATCGGACGCTTTCTGCGCCGGAACGACGCCTTTTGTAGCACCCTCAAGGCTTTCTATGTGTGCATCGTCAATAAACAGATAGGCAGTTCCTTTGTCTGTCATATGATCCTCCCTTGTCTCTTATTGTCCTTAATTTCATGTGAATATTTCCGCTTAGGTTATAATTGCATCTATTCTTCAAACAGGCGATGGTCTCGGTTATTGTATCATTTCTTCGATATCCATTCCACGCTAATCCGTCAAACCTCTGCTTTGCGTCCCGGTTGCGGAATTTTCTCAAAATCGTGTCCGACAATCGAAAATCTGCTTGACATCATCCGTAAATGGGTTGATGATATTGTCACGGCTAAAATTATGGTGAACAATATAAATATGTAGACGCTTACCAGTAGTTCCCCTCAGCCAAGCCTCATGAAGTCCCCCTGATAAGGGGGATTTAGGGGGTTGATTCTGCATCGAAAGTGTATAAGTAATTCTAAAATCCACCATAATAGGACTTATGCACTTCAGTTCTAACAGCAAATGGGAACGCAGATTTCGCTGATTTTCGCAGATAAAAAGAGAAAAAACGAAAAAAAATCTATTTAACCACTTGCTTGATAAGGCACGGATTAATATAAAAGGAGTTTTTCGATGAACCGCCCTAATGTTATTCTTATGATGGTAGACCAGATGCGCGGTGATTGCATAGGTGCTGATGGCAACACCCATATTGAGACACCGAACCTCGATTTCCTTGCCGCCCGCGGAACCCGGTTTCGACACGCTTATACCGCCTCGCCTTCCTGCATTCCGGCGCGGGCAACGCTCATGACAGGGATGAACCAGTGGCATACCGGCGTCCTCGGCATGGGTGGCGGACAGGGACCAATCCCCAACGACTTTCCACACACATTGGCGGGTGAATTAAACAACACCGGCTATCGGACGCACCTCATCGGGAAAGGACACTTCACCCCGCAACGTGCCAAGATGGGGTTTGAAAGCCAAGAGTTCGACGAATCCGGGCGGATGTTGCGCCACGGTCTGAAGGACGAATACCGCACCTGGTTTGATGCGGAAAAAGGGCGCGACATCACGCCCGATGACCACGGTGTCGATTGGAACTCGTGGGTTTCCCGCCCATGGCACACTGAAGAATACCTACATCCAACGTCATGGACGATGAGCCGTGCGACTAATTTCCTCGCCCAACGCGACCGTGAACGTCCTTTTTTTCTTAATATCTCTTTCGCTCGACCACACTCTCCCTTTGTACCTCCCGCTCCCTATTTCGAGATGTATCATAACGGTGAAACGCCGACTCCGTCTGTCGGCGACTGGGCAACCTGTCACGACAGACCCGAAGACGCGGTTGACCCCAACGCATGGCGTGGAAAACACTCAGAAAGGCGAATTCATCGCGCACGGTCTGGCTACTACGGTGAAATCTCCTTTATCGACACCCAAATCGGTAGGTTGATGAACTGGTTTCGGCGGCACCAACCGGACACTTTTGCGGATACATGGTTTATCTTTACTTCCGACCACGGCGAGATGCTTGGTGACCATAACCTATGGCGCAAAACCTACGCCTACGAGGGCAGTGCTCGCATCCCTTTCATCGTTACCCCACCGACTCGCGGTCCCGCAGCTTCCCGCAAAGTAGCCGATGAGGTAGTCGAACTGCGCGACATTATGCCGACTATTCTAGATGCGGCTGGCGTCGATATTCCGAAAACCGTTGATGGGGGGAGCGTCGTCCCGCTAACGCAGCAGCCTGACCCGAGTTGGCGTCCTTATCTCCACGGTGAACACTGCACCTGTTACTCTTATGAGCAGGAGATGCAGTACGTCACCGATGGCAAACGGAAGTTGATTTGGTTGCCACGTATTGATGAGCTACAGTTTTTTAATCTTGAAGAAGATCCGGGAGAGTGTCATAATCGGATCAATCATCCGGACTATCAGGCCGAAGTCGCCAAATGGAAGGGATACTTGATTGCAGAACTGGCAGCGCGGGATTGCGGCTGGGTGGCAGATGGGGAGTTAGTCTCCCCGCCGCCGGAAGCCCCTCTAATTTCGCCCTATAAAAACGTCCGCTGGCAGGGAGAAGCGTGAAAATAGATTGATTTGGTTCTTTCGGATCGCTTCTTGTTCAGAAATAGAGCCGGAACGATGAAAAAAAGAGGGTTGGGTATCCGCCAAACTCCGATCTGAATTGCGTCTCTTCGTCTTCAGTTTCAGGACGTTTACCAACCCCGATGAACCCACCGGCGGAAAGATAGATGTCCTGTGCGAAGTTATATTCAACCTGTAGAGAGGGGAACACCGAAGGATCAACGATGTTCGATAGCACGACACCACCCAACGAGATGAGCGGCGTGATCTGGAAGGTGAGTCCGGGAACAAGGTAGTGTTTGCCCATGAGGTAGACCGCCCCATCGGTGTAAGCCGGTCGCTCCAGGTTGTCGAGATAATCCTCCGGCTCCCCTGCTCCTGCACCGCTGAAATGGTATTCGATGAACCCGTAAGCCCTACCACCGAAGCTGTAGTCCAGTCCTATTGACGCACGGAGATAGTTCTCTGCATTCGGGTTTTCACTATCGAATGCGCTGGCGTAAACGTAAGCCGCTTCAAGCCAGAAACCGGCGCCGCCGATCCCCCGCGCTATGTCAAACCCTGTCATCAGGTGTTCATGAAATCCCAACAGTGAAATTGAGAAGTCGGTTTCCACCGCATTCAGTTGGCTACGAAGGAAGAAGGCACTCTTTTCAAAAGCCAAATTCTCACCGAAAACATAGCCGGTATCAAACTCTCCCAACACACCAATCGGGATCTGCACCCGAATCGCATCCACGCCGATTCGGTCCTCCGTGTCCAGTTGGTTGTAAGCGTAGGGAGCAATAACATCCGTCGGGTTCACGACCCGCGCACTCCCCCATGCGATAGCTTGGCGACCGATTGTGATGTCTCCAAAATCAGCCCCGTAGGCAACTGCAGCGCGATCGAGGTTCTGAAAGAGACCGAAACTACCCTCCGGGTCATCCTCGCCCGGATAGATAGTGGTATCAAAATCCACAACGCGATAGTGGAGTGAACCCGCAGCACCTGCAATTGGTGGCTCAGAAAACAGCGAGGGATCTTGAATACGAGGGGCAAAATCGTAGGCAAGGTCAAGCGAAAACGCATTGGTGGGAGTGTAACCGAAATTTAATCGCAATCGGTTGTTCACCGCACCGATTATTGGTTCGTCCGGCAATGGGGGGGCTAAACCTGTGGAGAAGTTTTTATAGTATCCACTGATTTCAAATTCATCGTTTGCCAAGGCAACGGTTGAGAGTGAGATCATCGCCCACCACAGATATACTTGGCAGATGGTGCCCACACTACCCTTTAGTCTCATCACTCTCAACTTCTCCGTCCTTCAGCGTTATCAAACGCCTTGCCCTCTCCATCACCATTGGATCATGGGTTGAAAACACAAACGTCATGTTTGTCTGCGTGTTGAGATGACTCATCATATCGAGTAGGTCCGCACCTGTTCTCGAATCGAGGTTTGCAGTCGGCTCATCTGCAAGGATAATCGCAGGTTCAGAAACCATCGCCCGTGCTATGGCGACACGCTGTTGCTGCCCACCTGAGAGTTGCGGTGGGTTCCGGTCCGCAAATCCCGCTAGCCCAACCTCCTCAAGCATTGCGGTAACGCGTCTATGTCGTTCTGCTTTGGACACATGCTGCAAGAGCATAATGTATTCGACGTTCTCTTCCACCGTCAGCACAGGAATGAGGTTGTACGCCTGAAAGATGAAGCCGATGTTGTCCCGGCGAAAATCGGACAACTCATTGCCGCTCATGCCTGACAGCAGCTTGCCTGACAGCCAGACCTTCCCGTCTGTTGGTGCATCCAACCCAGAAATGATGTTGAGAAGCGTCGTTTTCCCCGACCCAGACGGTCCCACCAATGCCGTAAACTCTCCTGCCTGAATCGTCAAATCAACCCCCCGAAGGGCTTCGACGGGCACGCCATTTCCCTCATACACCTTAGTTATCTTTTCTGTGACAATGACATCGGTATTCGCCAATGTTAAACTCCTCGCATAAAACGTAATGCGTAAAGACAGAAAGTGTGAACATGAGCAGATAAAAAAATCAACCGCTCTGTGGTAGGTTCTTTTCTCCCTTTCGCCCCTGCTACTTTTCGCTACTGTCGCTTATTAGAAACTCCTACGCATCGCAGTCGCTGGGGTTATCTTCGCTGCGTACCGGGCCGGGTAAAGCCCTGTGATAATGGTGAAGATAAACACCCAGATTGGATAGAAAATAAACGGTTCAATCGTCATGATGGGGTAGATAAATTCCTGAATCGTCACGCCCATCATTTCAATGCCGGTGTAATCAATACCAACCTGTGTGAATATCCATGTCAAGGCGAAACCGAGGATGGCACCGAGGACGATACTCACAATCGCCAACGCTCCGGCTTCAAATAAGATCAGTCGTGCCATCCCAAAAGGGCGCGTCCCCACGGCACGCAGAACACCAAATTCAAACATCCGTTCATACAGCGACATGAAAAGCGTATTGATAATTCCGAACACAACAACCCCAAAGAGGATAACCCCCATGATGTATTTGCTATACTCGGACATCTCGAATACGGCTTGTAATTGGGGTAGGATTTCCGTCCAGCCTAACGCCTCGTTGTCGTGTTGAGAATACCGCTCCCAAAATGGAAGGTCTTTATCCTGCCCGTATTTTGTGTCGGTAAATTTAATAGCGATCTCGTGGACATCGGAACCGATGGCGAGCATCTCTTGGGCTTTTCCCAACCGCACAAATGCCATGCCCCCGCTCATTGCGTCACCACCGAGATGATAGATCCCTGAAATCCGAAACATCTCTTGTGACAGATCGCCTGTCTCTGACTGAGCAACAGTGACGACAACCCGATTGCCAAGTGTAACCTCAAGGAGTTCCGCTAGTTTCGCGCCAATCACAATATCGCGGTTATTGTCCCCTTCAAAATATGCCCCTTCTATGATAGCGTCATCGATTTGGGATAAGAACCGCTCTGTTGGGGGTTGGACTCCTACGAGGCTAATTGCGCTGACATTTGCTGGCGAGGTAATCATCCCGAAAGCGAGCGTCCGGGGTGTGAACTGTTCGACAGTCGCTTCCTGAGAGAGGGCATCGGCTACCTCATCAAGTTGATTGATTGTCATTTCGACCGCCTGCGTCTCACGGAAGTCTTTCCGATGAATCTGACCATCGCCGAGAAACGAAGCGGTGGCAGTTCTGACCATATTCTGCTCCATCCCAATCCACAACGCATCCATGAAGATAAGCGCAGCCAGACCGATACCAATCGCTATCGAAGCGATGGTCGTGCGCCGTTTATTCCGAAAGAGATTTCTCCAAGCCAGTTTGATAAGAATTAGCCACATAGATTTGAACCGTGAAACGTGAAGTTGGCTCATTTAATGAGCCAGTGAACTACCGAACTACGAGGTTTTGAGCATTCAATCGCGTAAGTCCTAAAAGTCGGCTTTTGTACCACGATCTGTTAGATTGTGGATCCCAATCCACAAACTAACAGTTTGCGCTACATTTAGCAGATTGCCCGAACTGCGAGGCTTTAAGCATTCAGCCGCGTAAGTCCTACTAATATGACATTTTTGTTCTGCCCCTGAATTGTTTTGACTGCTCCCAATGTTGAAACATTGGGATTCTCAACAGACTGATTGGCAGGCATTATATCCTCCATGCTATCTTCTTGCTTCAACACACCCGCATTGCTTGACAAGCCAACGTCTTACAGTGCTCCACCCCGATAAATCGGGATCCTTTCGGACAAGCGTTTATGCTCTCCGTATGTCCTACGGCGAGGTTTCTAAGGTTTATTGCGGCGTTAAGGTCTCTATCTTGTGTATGACCACAAACACTGCAATGATATGTTCTATCCGACAACGATAAGTCGCTATCCACTACACTACAAGCTGAGCACGTCTTACTTGATGGATAGAATCTATCGGCTTCCACTATCTTAACACCAAGTCTGTCGGCTTTGGACTTGAGCATCGTAAGAAAGCCCGATAGTGAAGCATCGGATAATGCTTTAGCAAGTCGGTGATTCTTGACCATGCCAGCAACATTAAGCGATTCGATGCCGATACGGCTTGCACTATTGGCGATTGCAGTAGATGCCTTGTGCTGTGCATCATGACGGATACACCAGATTCGGTAATGCAGTTTGGCAATTCTGTTCTTCATCTTGTAGTAGTTCTGACCCCCCTGCTTGCGTTTACTCAATCGACGTTGTAGCCTTTTAAGTTTTCGCTCGTAACGTTTTAACGCCTTTGGATTTTCGTAATAGATGCCATCAGAGGTGATTGCCAAGTGCTTGATGCCTACATCAACTCCAATAACAGGTTTATCACTGTTATCAGGAATTGGATCATCATTAATAACGTCTACGACGATAGAAGCGAACCATCGATGCCCATGTTTAGAGATTGTTACCTTGCAGATAGTGCCGAAGTAGCGAAGGTGTTGAAACATGCGAACCCAACCAATTTTGGGAAGTTTAATCCGCTTGCCTTCGACAGGGATTGTGCCTCGGCCGCTATCCGCTCTATAGGACTGACCTCTGGAACGTCGCTTAAACTTCGGGAATTTGCTTTGACCCGATTTCCATCGTGCTATCGCATTCTTGAAATTGTGATAGACTGTATTCTTGACAACGTTCTGCGAGAGTTCATCACACCATTGGTAAGCGTCTCGCTTAATAGCATTGAAACGTTGATTGAGCTCCAAGTGGCTACGCCAAACACCGGTGTTTAACCCGTTCTTGAAATCTCTGAGGACGTGGTTGTAAACCACACGGCTATAGCCACAATGCTGTGCGAATGCGGTCGATTGGACGTTGTTTGGATCTAAAGCGATTTTGTGAGTTTTTAACATTTTATGCCATTTTTACCGTCATTTATCAAGCCAAATCATTAGACCCAAGCATAAATGCTTGGGATTGCAAAATGGCTTTCAATGGGCACGCATTGCCCTCGCTGGCAGAATTCGCGCTGCCTTCAGTGCCGGAAGTATACTGACTATTCCTGCCGACAGCATGACGGTAATCGCGGGAATGATGAGACTTCGTGCGTTGACTTCGGCATACATCGTCTGGAATTTGATACCGCCGTAAGTAAATTCCTGCGGCATGGTAATGCCATATATTGACAGCAGATGGTTAACCGCAGTACCGAGTACCGCACCGACGACGATGCTGCCGAGGGCGATAATCAGCACTTCACAAATTACTAGCCAGAAGATCTGTCTCGGTTTCGTTCCGACTGCCTTCAACACACCGTATTCACTCGTTCTCTCTAGCACCGACATCAGTACCGTATTTAATACACCGATAGCAACGATGAGCATGATGATAATCCGTCCGATAGCATCGCCCTGCTGGTCCGCCTGCATCGCCCGATAAAAATCCTTGGCGACCACCTGCCAAGGCGCAACATCAAGCGTCGAGTCATTGAGATCGGCTTCGATTGCCTTCGTGATTTTGTGGACACGATTGATGTTTGACACAATCACAACAATTTCGTGGGAGCGTCCTTCAAGCACAAGTAATTCCTGTGCATCTTTGATGTGGAGATAGCACGCCATCCGATCTGTGATGTCGTCACCGCTTTCTGCTATACCAACAATCTCATACAAGTCGTTGGCGATTGAGCCATCGGCACCCTGAGAAACAATCACGATTTCATCGCTGATCGCTGCAGAAAGGTTTCTAGCAAGCCCCTTGCCTAAGACCGCTTCACGTGCCGGCTGCGCTGAAATTACTTCCCCATCAACAATTTTCCTATCAAATCGGGTTGCTTCGACTTCACGCGCCACATCAATACCGATGATTTGTACGGTGGTGCTTTTTTCACCGACCGAGCCGAGTCCTGCTGAGTACACCCGCGGCGTCCACGCCTCCACCCCTTTTACGCTCCCGATGGTTTCTCCGATTGATTCGTAGTTATCCATCGTTTTATAGAGTGACGGTTTATCAAGGTATCCTTCTCGATGTACCTGAATATGCCCGATGCGGTTCTGTGTAAACATCGCAATAATGTCGGAATACGCGCCATCTGACCAACCAATGAACACGGACGAGAGTGTAAATCCGACAGTCATTGCGAGTGCGGTTAAAATTGTGCGTCGTTTTTGACGGAAGATGTTGCGGAATGCAATTTTAAGTGTCATCATGGTCTAAAACGTAATGCGTAAAACGTGAATGAAGTTGATTTATCTCCGCTTCTGAAGGTTTCGGCGTGTGAAGACTTTTTCGTCAATTTGCTTGTTAAACTCAGCATCTACAAACCGTACGACGGTTTTGTATCCCTCTTTGTTCTGCGGTATCATCTCCATCACTGAAGGTATAGTCTTTCCGTCAAACGATTTGATCTCTTTGAAGTTTATAACTCGCGTCAGACGCCCTGTTTCATCGTAGAAATGCTGCCAGACCGGAACCCGATCACTCACCCGGATAGCGAAGATAAGTTTGTCCCAGACAATCGGCGAGTCCTCTTTCGGCAGCAGCTGAATATAGAGATGATCAGGTTGGGCATCCGTCGGTGTGATGCGTTCGTAGGTGTAATCGTCGAGCATTGATGATTCTCTGACGAGGTCATCATTCGTAAAGTCAGATCCCATCCAAGATCCCATCATCATTGACGGCGGTACTTTCATCACCTTATTCGTCTTGGGGAGATAGTTCCACATTTCGTTCCCAATTCGCAAGGTCGCAACACCCTTCTCTTTTTTGGGTGACGTTATCAAAATGAAAGTTTTGTCCATCCCCTGTGTCCAGACTTCCAAAGCCAAGGTTCGCTTCCAGTGTGGCGTAACAATCTGCATCTCCATGTTCGTCTGACTCGTTTCGCTACGATAGAGTTCGTCCATCCGTTTGACGATGGCTTTGACATCAATACCTTTGTCACTACTTTCTGCAAAGGTTGGAAGTTGAGCGACGAACAAGGAAAATAGGACCATCAAACCGCCTAAAACCGAAAGATTCAAGGTGAGCATCGGGGTTCGATTGCTAGCCATATAAACAAAGTTCCTTTCCGATGGGTATCACTCCATCGTTTGTTGATTCTTGGATATTTTTGCGAGTGTCGTTATTAAAAAAAGCGGTAGATTATACCAATCAACTATAGCTATTTGACGCAATCGAAAGGGAAGCGTTTAAGTCCCCTCTGTCCGTTTGTATATTTATGCTTTCCCGTTGACACAACGGGGAAATTTTGCTACGATGGTGATTATTCAAACGTTAAGAACCGCTCACTGACCGGGATCTATTCAATCGAATTCTGCGAGAAAGGAGAGTTTCCCCATGCGAAAGAAACGAATCATCTACATGAACGATGCACGCCACTATTACTTGTTCGTCTTTGAGCCACCGATGACGCTGGAAGACGCTTGGGTTCCTATCGACGAAGTTGCCGGCACTGCGGTGGACACCTTCTGCTACGGTGTTGAACGGGGGGATGGGCTATTTTACCCGTCCAAAATTGGTATGCGCTTCGGGGAAGACATCCAACCTTTCGAGATGGCTGCGTACTGGCGCACATGGCACAACATGCAGAGCTTGATTGATCGAGGACTGGATCCATTGCGGGTTCTCATTGATCGGGCGCACGATAAGGGGATGGACTTCATCGCTAGCCTGCGTATGCCCGCTCACGGTGGCATGGATCCGGCGCACCAGTTCCAGAACGGTGGTCGTGGCTTGGCGCATCAAGAGGTGCGCGATCACCAATTTGCCGTGCTAGAGGAACTGGCGACCGAGTACCCTACCGAAGGGCTGGAGTTGGATTTTGCGTTTCCGGGAGGCAGTCCTATCCTACGCGACGAGGACGCTCCCGCCATGATCCCCGTCCTGACAGAATATGTCGAGCAGATCGCCGAAATGGTCAGAAGTCGCCGCGGCGATTCGTGCGATCTTGGCGTCCGCGTGCTACCCACAGAGGAGATGAATCTGGCGCAAGGTCTTGACGTGCGGACGTGGTTTGAGCGTGGTCTGCTAGACTTTGCGGTTCCGATGCGTTACGCTTACATGGTTCTCGATCCCGACATACCCATTGACTGGCTGATTGAGACAGCACATCGGGCGGATGCATCGGTCTACGGCATCCTACAACCTTATGTCCACGATGCCATGACCGGCGCACCACAACGGATATGGCCCACGCCGGAACAGATGCGAGCAGCGGTGGCAAATAATTGGGCGCGCGACGTTGATGGTTTATACACCTGGTTCATGCGTTGGCCCCTAGGGGAGGTGGAGCGCAGTATGTTGACTGAACTTGGTGACCCAGCACTAGTGAAAGAGGGGGACAAGCGCTACATGGTCGCCCGAAACCGCGAAGCCAAAGACGATAAAACCCACTACCCGACACCGTTGCCGATTGAAATCAACGCCTCAGATGTTGGGACGCGGCATCCGATTCCGTTCTATGTTGCCGATGATGTTGCGGGTGCTAAGGAGCGGATACGTCAGATCCGTCTCAAGATTAAAATCACTGACCTTGTCTCCGCCGACCAGCTCGATATCCGGGTCAATGACAAATCCCTGAAGGACGAAAGTTGTCTACGCTCTTACGGCTCAGAGATCAACGCTTACGGCGGTCAATGGTTAGAATTTCATCTGAGGGATATTCTGCCGCGACAGGGCAAGAACCTGTTAGAGATTATATTGGAAAGAAGAGCGCAAGGATTGGTAAGCCCACTCAAGGTAGAGGAGGTAGAACTTATTGTGGAATACGGTCCATACCCCTCCGCGCTGCAGTATCCGTCTCCGTACTAGTACATCACAATAGAGAAGGTAAGGCTTTTTAGTTCCGATGCCCCATTTGAAGGAGATACCATGAAGTGTTTGGTAGGTGCGGTTTCCAACCGCACCGGGTTAGAGTGTCTCATTAATTCTAAAATCTACTATAAATGACCCTAGTCCCCAGACTCCATCGCAAGGAAACACCATGAAAGTCATTGAAGTCTCAAGAACGTCCCGCGAAATTGGTAATCTTACCGGCGAAGCGTTGCGTGAGGAAATCCGCGAACACCTTGCCCTCTTTCCGCCAAACATCGACAGCGCTGTTTGGGCACAGCGGTTTCCACGCTTTTTGGAAACACTGAAAACCCATCTGCCGGCGGTTCTCGCGGAACTTGAAGGTACAGCAGCCGGTGCAGATCTCCCCCTCGACACTATTTTCCAACTGAATCTCCCGATGTATGCGAATGAACTGGTAGTTGATGAGGGGTGCACGAACGTTGTATTTAGCGACGGGTCGGACGGACCGCTTTGGGGCAAAAACAACGATGGACTCGCCAAAGATGAACGTCGTCCCCCGTGTGCACGAGTCATCCACCGAAACGACGCAATTCCGATGGTAAACTTTACCTTCTGCGGCATGGTTGCGACAACCGACGGCATGAACGCTGAAGGTGTAGCGGTAGGACACTCCTCCGTTGGAAGCGTTTTCCAACAGAGCGATGACTTCGTTCCGATACGGCTTTGGGCTTATGAATGTATGATGCAGAGCCGGACGACATCGGAATTTGTTCGGCGACTGTCCCAACTCCCGACACGCGGCAAAGGATACAGCCATGTCTGCGTAGACGCGGACGGCGTGATGTGCTCCATCGAAGCACCATGCCCAATCATGCAGGTACGCAATCCAACATCGGAAGCACGTCACATGAACTGCGTCAACTGTTACCAACTGCCAACGCTTGCAGATGCCGATCGACGCAGCAAAGGCGGTAAATGCAATGCCAAAGCGAGGCAGGGTTTCCTTGAACAAAGTCTCTCCGAATTGTCCGATTACAGTCTAGTGGATATGAAAGAGATCTTGCGTCACCACGGTCAACCAAGTGTCTGCCGTCACGGTGGGACGGATGATTCGCATACAGAATATTCGATGATCGGACTGACACAGAGCCGACAGGTGTTGTTCGTAGACGGTAATCCATGCCAAGATACCTATCAAGAAATTCAACTCTAAAAAATGCAAGGAGATTAAGGTAATGCAATTGGAAACGCTTTCCTCGTTTGAAGACCAACATCACGAACAGTTTATGGCACAGGGTTATCTGCGTCTGGGCAAACTCCTGTCACCCGACGAACTATCTGCCATCCAACAGCGCATAGACGATATTATGCTGGGCAAAATCCGCTATGAGAACATGCGTTTTCAACTTGACCCTCGGTATACGAAGCGCGATATGACCCGTACCGTAGGGAACGAAGAAGCAACTCTGAACTACCGGCGCATTGATGATTTGGAACAGGATCCGCTCTTTCTTGCGTATATGCAGCATCCTCTCATCCGTCAGATCACCCGTCGCTATATCGGGGAAGATGTAGCGGTTTTTCGCTCCATGTTCATGAACAAACCCGCCGAACGGGGGACGGAGTTAGTTTGGCACCAAGATATCGGGGTTGGTTGGAAAATTGATACCAATCCGACTACGACGGTGTGGACTGCCTTAGATGCGGCGACTGTGCACAGTGGTTGTATGCAGATTGTGCCGGGCAGCAATAATCTGGGGATTCTCAACGAAAGGCACTTCACGTCGGAGGAAGATCAGGCGAAATATACCCAAGATAAAGATGTAATTGACCTAGAAGCGGAGGCTGGAGAAGCTATCCTGCTACACAACTTTTTGCTGCACCGTTCAGGCATCAACACGACCACGTCACCCCGCCGAGCGTTCAGTGCCACCTATATGGATGTGGCAACTCGCTCAGTGATTACGGGCGATACCTTTCCGATAGTCTTCGGGGAGGGCGCGCTTTCTCCCAATACGGTAAAGGGTAAATCAGCTGAACGTATAAAGTTCTTTCATGGATAGGAATTATCTGAAACGTGAAACGTAATGCGTGAAATCCCGTTCCGAGGATCCCGATCTATCGGGACGTGAAAAACAGTGATTTATTAGTCAATAACCCCGCCCTAAAGGACGGGGCTTGTTCATAGCGTTGCCAAACGTTTTCTGACAATTTAAACCGTTGACTAGACGATTCTATCGCGGGTCTAAGGCGTGGCAGCCTAATTGATGTTTCAGGTGCTCCCCAAGCCTGAATCCGCTCTGATGCCGTGATGTCGATGGGGAAATATATACCTCGAAAGAGAGTTGATTACGATGTTTGTACCCGTAGTAGACAAAGATCAAAATCCACTGATGCCGACAACACCGCCAGTTGCACGGCATATAATAAAAAGTGGTGATGCAACGCCGTTTTGGCAGAATGGTATCTTCTGCATACGGCTTAACCGAGAACCCAGTGGTCATTACAAGCAAGATGTTTGCGTTGGGATTGACCCCGGCAGTAAGAAAGAAGGGTTTACCGTCAAGTCAGCCTCCAAGACTTATCTGAACGTGCAGGCTGATGCACATAACAAGGTTGGCAAGAAGGTTAAGAAACGTCGTGAATTAAGGCGCGGTAGACGTTCACGGAAGTGTCCAAACCGTCCGAATCGGCTGAACCGATTGGCTAACAAAGAACGTATACCAGCAGGGACTCGTGCCCGTTGGGATTGGAAACTCCGAATACTGGAGTGGCTTGCCAAAATGTTTCCGATAACGCATGTTTGTGTAGAGGACATCAAAGCATGGACACGCATGGGCAGCCGCAAGTGGAATGCGTCATTCAGTCCCCTTGAAGTTGGTAAACAGTGGTTTTATGCAGAGATACAAAAACGGTGGGAGTTGCATACCCTCCAAGGCTATGAAACAAAAGAGATTCGCGATAATCTTGGACTGGCGAAGTCTAGCAACAAACTATCATCAGAGTTTGATGCACATTGTGTAGATTCATGGTGTTTGGCAGCTCACGTGGTCCGTTCTGAGACCAAGGTTGGTGATAATGGTAAACCTGATAACACGGACGTATTGACGATAGCACCTATCCCAATACGAAGGCGTGAATTACATAGACAGAATCCACAGAAAGGGGGGAAACGCCCCCGCTATGGGGGGACAAGATGTTTAGGATATGCAAAGGGAACGTTAGTTAAGCACGTTAAGCATGGTATAGCCGTGATTTGTGGATTTCAAAACAATGGCTTGTCATTGCAACCGATTGATGGTGGAAAACGAATATGTTTATCTGCTAGGATAGAAGACTGCAAGATATTAACAAGATTAAATTTTAGGTACGGAAACCGTTAAAGGGGACGCACTTTCCTCCCCGCCTTAAAAGACGGGGTTTCCAGTGCGAAGATTTTGATGAACTAAACCGGTTTCTGTTGCACGATTTCTTAACATGAGCCATTAGATTCAGCCCCAAACTCCCTCCGAGGATGCTGGAATGGAAGGACCATTTCAATTAACAGGCAATGTCATTGATGCTGTTGTCAATAACACGGGTCCCGCCGTTTTCCTGCTTCGCAGAATCGAGGAAACACCAGAATACGCACACTACCGCGCCTTTATCAGTCGCACAGACAGCAACCTCGCAGAGACGCTGAAAGGTTGGCTTGACTCCAACTACCGTGTCTTTTCTTTCCAATATGTCCAATCAGCTGATGCAGCGTTCAAGCAACAGTGCGCGATGTGGCACCAACTAGAGGGTCCCGACGGAAAGTTGGATAACAAGGAACATCCGGAACCAAACGACGGACAGATTATCCATTGTCCCGTATGTTCGACCTGACGATTTTTAGTATGCTCTCCTTGACCTTTGTAAGTATGCCGAACTGTTAGGAGAAATCCCATGTCCATGTGGCTCACCAATCAGCAACTTCAGCACCTACAGCGCGCATACCAAAAGCGGGTGGAATGCCCTGTGCCAACGCAGGTCATCTCTAGCGGCGAATGTTTCCCGCCGCCACAAACTCAGCAGCAAGCGCAGGTCGAATCGCTGATTCAGGAAGAGGCAGATCTGTATGCGAGTCGTCAGGGTATTTCCCGCCAAACCTACCTCCGCTCCCCTAGCGGTATGGCTGCCGCATTTCTAGCGATGAATCAGGTCCACGGCGAGGTCTACAACGTGGATACCGACGAAGCCGAGGATTCGGAGGCAGCGGGTGCACGGAAGGACGAGACCAAGGAGCAGTTTATCTTTGATGTTCACACACACCACGTCCACGATGACTACAGCTGGGAGGGGCAGCTCTGGATACGCGACGCCGCCCGCGGCAATAACCAATCAAGGATACCTTGGAACCCGGAATTGGTCGAACAGGAACTCGATCTGAAATATTACAAATTCGACTACTACCTGAAGGACGTGTTCTTCGATAGCGACACAACCATTGCGCTGCTCAGCACGTCGCCATCGGTCGATCCGTACAAGATACTGTTGTCCGACGATCAGATGGTTGCAACACGCAATCTGGTCAATCGGCTGTCGGGCACACGACGGATGCTAGCGCACGGCGTGATTTGGCCCAGTGTTCCAGAATATCTGGAGGCGATGGATCGCGCTGCCACGGAACTCAAGGTGGATTCGTGGAAGGGCTACACCATCGGCGACGTTCTGGGTGCTGAACCTACCTTTGACAAACCGTGGTGCATGGACGACGAAGACCTGACCTACCCGACCTACGAGAAAGCCCACAAGTACGGTGTCCGAAATATCTGTGTCCACAAGGGGGTGCTACCGATCGATTACGAGAGCATCCCAAACTGGCACTATGCGACGTTGGAGGACCTTGGAAAAGCAGCCCAAGATTGGCCCCAACTGAATTTCCACATCTATCACGCCGGCTTGAAAATGTGGCGCGACGCACGCGGGGTGAGCGAAGTTTTTGAACGGACCGGACGCCTGCCGTGGATTGACGAGATGGCTGCCATCCCCGAAAAATACGGGGTGTCGAATGTGTATGCCGACATCGGTCTCTCATTTGGGGCGTTAGCAATTACGCATCCGAGGCTTGCAGCGGCGATGTTGGGGATACTAATTAAGGGCTTAGGGGTAAACCGCGTGCTGTGGGGCACCGATTCGATCTGGGCAGGCTCACCGCAATGGCAGATCGAGGCGTTACGTCGCATCGAAATCCCGGCAGACCTTCAAGACAAACACGATTTGGAACCGCTGGGACCCGCCGATGGTCCCGTGAAAAATGCTATCTTCGGGATCAACGCCGCCGGGCAGTACGGCATCGAACTCGATAGCAACGGGCATCCGATTGAACACTACAAGGACGATGAACTTTCACGTTTGAAAGCCGAGTACTTGGACGCGGGCAATCAACGCGACAATCTGTTCTGGGGATGGATCCAAAATCAGAAGTCAGGGTGAACCACTCCTGTGCGGTTGAGATGGATTTTAAGTCATAATCAAATCCAATAGGGGCTCAGTCGTTCAACAACACCTGCTTATAAATACAGTGAGACCCAAAAAGTATTCGTTTGTACCACGATCTGTTAGATTGTGATCTTAGCACATAAACGCTACATTTGGCAGCTTGCCCGATGATTACACCGTTTGCCGAATCAACAGCCTCAAAATGTCAACAGAACCTAGCAACGGGAGTATGAATGCTTAAAAACGCAAAACAGGATGATCTAATCCCTCCGCCTTCAAGCCACGACTCCCAACCCACGAGCCGAACACGATGGCGAGCCGTGGTTATCGGCACCTTACTTCTTCCCGCCAACGCCTACTGGATCGCTTCCGGCGAGGCGACCTCAACGACTGTCTCCCTCTTTTTCAACATCATATTTATCCTATTCGTCCTGCTCCTGCTGAATCTACTGTTCAAGCAGATTGCCCCCAACGCCGCGTTAAATCAAGGCGAGCTGCTGATTGTCTATGTGATGCTGTCGATCTCCTCTGGAATCGCGGGACTCGACATGATGCGGGTGTTAATGGCGGTCCTAGTGGGACCGTTCTGGTATGCTCGCCCGGAGAACGAATGGGCGGAACTCTTCTGGCGATTTATCCCCCATTGGCTCGCCGTCCAAGACAAGGAGGTCCTAAAAGGCTTCGCCGAAGGTGAGTCCAGTTTCTATGTACCTCAAGTTGTACAGGCATGGATATTTCCCACGCTCATCTGGTCAGGATTTATTTTTTTGCTGGTGTTCGGGATGCTCTGCATCAATGTCTTGGTACGCAGACCGTGGACAGAGGCGGAAAAGCTGAGTTATCCCATTATTCAACTCCCACTTCAGATGACCGATGGTCGTTCGTCTCTCCTCTCAAACCGCATGATGTGGATCGGGTTTGGATTGGGCGCGGGACTCGATATTCTCAACGGGCTTCATTTCCTGTATCCAATTATCCCCGGTCTGGGTGGGCGGCTCTACGACCTTCGTCCCTTTTTCACAAACAAGCCGTGGAATGCGATCGGCTGGACACCGGTCGCTATCTTTCCCTATGCGGTTGGACTTGGGTTTTTAATCCCGCTGGATCTCTCGTTCGCTTGTTGGTTTTTCTACCTGTTCTGGAAAGCAGAGCGGATCCTCGCAAACGTCCTCGGCTTGCACTCCATCCCAGAATTTCCCTATATCGAACAGCAGACCACAGGGGCGTACTTGGGGCTATTTCTGATCGCACTCTGGATGACACGGCATCACCTGAAGCGAGTCGTTTCTGCTGCGATTAGAGGCGGGCGCGGAGAATCAGTGGACGAACCGATGAGCTATCGGGCTGCATTAATCGGACTGATTTTTGTCTTTGGGGGGCTTCTCTTTTTCTGTCATCAGGTGGGGATGGCGTTGTGGAGCAGCTTCCTCTTTTTTCTCATCTACTACGCTATCTCGACAGCGATTACACGGATGCGTGCGGAGTTAGGATCCCCGGTCCACGACCTGCATTTCTCAGGACCGGACACAACACTAGTCAAAGCATTGGGGACCCGTGTCCTCAGCGCAAATGAACTGACTATGTACGGGCTTTTTCACTTTTTTAATCGTGCCTACCGTGGGCATGTGATGCCTCACCAACTCGAAGGATTCAAACTGATGGAGCGGTCACGGGCAAGCCATCGACGACTGCTGTGGGGGATGATCATAGCAATCGCACTGACAGGACCCGTTGCGTTTTGGGCGTATCTCAGCGACGGTTATAGATATTCCGGCGCTATTGGGTATGCTTGGCGACCATTCAATAAACTACAGTCGTGGTTATATCACCCATTGTCCCCGGACTACGGCGCGATGGGTGGACTGATCTTCGGTATGGTCACAACGCTATTTCTGATGGTGATGCGGATGCGCTTTATCTGGTGGGTGTTCCATCCGGCGGGATTTGCGGTCTCTAGCAGTTGGTCGATGAACGTGTTCTGGGGTTCGATTTTTGTGAGTTGGTTGTTAAAACTAATTCTTCTAAAACTGGGTGGCATCAAAACACATCAAAAGGCGATCCCGCTGTTTCTGGGATTGATTTTGGGGGAGTTTGTCATCGGTGGATTCTGGTCGTTACGTGGTGCTATCTGGAATGTCCCGACATACCGGTTCCTGTTCTGATCTGGAGCCGAGAAGATATTCAGAGGATCTTCTCCACTGTGACAGGCAGCTCAAGGCTGAAGTTCGCACGATCGACAGCCTCATCGTGTAGGATGACAACACCGGTCTCCTGATGTGGCGCATCGGCTTTCAGATGCACGGAGCGTAGACCGCCGAGCCATCGGCGGGCGTCCGATACATAGATGAGGTCCCCTTCCTGAATGGAGAGTTCGTCCATCAACTCGACTGGCAGCCGCACGCGGTCGGCGTCAATCGCATCTGTACGAAACTGGAGGGGTGAGGAAGTTTTCGGCTCAGACCGATTCGGTTCACCGCCCTTGAACAGCCGCATCCCTTCGGACAAGGTAGCGATACAGAGTCCGGGGAGATCCGACTTTGGTCGCGGTTTGGTGAAGAGCGTGATACCCACACCGAGTACTACTGTGACCAGTGTGCCGAACAACCCGCGCATATAGATGTATCCCTTATCGGGAGGGACACCGTGGGCGAGCGGTTCAATCAGAAAATAGAGGGCTTTGTGATGGGTAATGAGGGTAAGTAGAGATCCCAGGAGCAGGGCCCAGAACGCTGCTGCCGATGTGAAACGGGACCAGAGGACACCCATCAGCAGGACCACAATCAGCGATGGCAATATCGTTGTGAAAAACTTTGAGTGCGCTGTATAGATCTGATCATCCAACTCAAAGATCGGAACCAGTACCAACCCCAGCAGCGTCGCTCCAACAGCAGCCAAGCGAGCGGCATGGAGATAGTATTTGTCGTCTTTTCCCGGCACGATGGTTTTCCAAATGTCATTGACCCCCACGGCAGAGACAGCGTTAATAAGTGTATCGAGCGTGGACATCAACGCTGCCAACAGTGCGGCGATAACTAGACCAAACACCCCCGGCTGGGTGATGACTTTCATCACCATGACGAAGACACTCTTTGCCTTTTCTGGAGCTTCGGGCCAACCGTAGGTCTCCATCGCTTTACCGACCCACCCCCCATTGCTGACAACGATTGCTGCGATAGGCATCAGGACAAGCACCATCACGATCATGGCTTTGCGACCATCATGGACGGACTTGACCGACAAGAAACGCAGAATAATCCCCTGATTGATGAAGAAGAAAGCTACGGTGCCTGAAAGCGCGTCGCCCCAGAACGTACCGATGAAATGAAAGTTTGCAGGTTCGTTGAATTGAGGGAAGGGAACTTTGTGCGTCGCTGGCAGTCCGTTCCAAAACGCGTCCCAGCCGCCAACGTGATGGATGCCGAGGATGAATATGCCGATACCAGCGACAAGCAGGATCATACTCTGGAACAGATCGGTCATGAGCACCGACATTTGTCCCCCGCTGTGCATATAGGCAAGCGAAATGATTGCCACTATTACGGCACCCACCATCACCGGCATTCCTATGACACGGTTCAGAACGACAGCGATTGTCTGTAGGTTCATACCGATATAACCGACGAGATATAGCACGATCAGGATAAGTACCATGAATCGCGTCCGTCGATCAAACCGGCGCTCAAAATACTCAGGGATAGTGCTTATGCGGTTGAAGTAGATAATGGGGAACCAGCCGAGGAGGAACAGCGGCATGATGAACCAGTCGTTCGTATAGTACGTCATACTGGCAAGCCCGCTGTCGTAGCCGAGATCAGAGTAGTTGATAAAGCTGTAGGAGCCGACGAGGGTGGCAATACATGACGCGGCAATCAACCACCAGACGAAGCGTTGACCCCCGAAGAAGAAGTCCGCCGTAGACTTCGTGTATCGCCCGAAATAGATACCGCAAGCTACAATAGCTGCGAAGTAGAGGACAATGACAGTGTAATCAAGTGTATGGAGTGAATCGCTCATTTGCCGGGAGGTCCCTCCACAGAATAGATCCAGATCAGGTGGATGCCAGCGAACAGGAAGAATCCAATGACGAGTATCCAGATGATTCGCCGGTCAGCGCGTAGCCCTTTGTATATCGTACCGGCACGGAACGTAAGCCAGAGGGAGAAAAAAAAGAATAGTCCGCCGAATAGGTATTGATAAAACCACGCAAACCAGTTGTCCGATAGAACAGTGCGAGCGAATACAACAAATTGATCTATCATAAAATGACTCCGAAAAATGTTATTTAGGCACCCCAAACCTTTTTATAATGGGAGGGAGGCAGAACAGGATCGTCATAAAACAGGTTAAGAAACTCGATTCGCTCGATTCGTATGAACCCTGATTTAGTTGGTTTCATTATACACCCAGTCGTACAATCCAACGTCATCATCAATGCCCCTTCTCCAACCGTCGGTAAAACCCCGTTGGTACTCAAGAGGTTTATCATTGATTTTCCGCTGCTGGGAGTCTGGTAGCTTCAAGGGGAGGTAGTAGTTACCAATCAACCCGTAAGTTGCACCTTCTGTGGACTTGTATGCCGCTGTTAAACCCTCTAGATACCCGGACTTGTAATTTTCTGTTGCCCCTTTCGGATACAGTATTGTCGAGCAAGCCCGACAGGAGTACAAAGGCTAAAAGACAAAAGAGCACTACATATCTTCTTTTCACGGTTAGTTTACCTCCTGTTTTGATTCGTAAATTGGTATCGATCTTGTTGGCTATTATAGCACATTCCAAACAATCGGTCAACACCCTTTTCGCTCACACGATTACAGGATCAAAACCTCGCCTGTCATTCTATTTAGCACCCTGTTTTGTCTCCGTTGATTTTTGTATTCTCAATTTTTCAGAATTCTGTTATAATTATAGTGTATAGTGGGAACTGTTTGCTTCCGCTAACCTGTCCTATCGGAAGCAATTGGGTACAATCTACACAAAGGAAGGTAACAAAATGGCGCATCTTACCGAAGCCCAAGTGGCACACTTTAAGGAACAGGGGTATCTGGTCGTTGAAGACGTACTGGACCCCGAACAAGACTTAGACCCAGTTATTGAAGAGTACGCAGGTGTATTAGATCACCTCGCCCAAGATTTATATGATCAGGGCGAGATATCTTCGATGTATGATGACCTGCCGTTCGGCGAGCGACTGACGAAAATCTACACTGAATCTGGTAGGGTGCATGCACAGTATTTCGACTTTTCACTGCCCCAGCAGAATGTGCAGCCGGATACGCCGATGTGGGTGGGACCGAAAGTTTTTCACCTACTCCGTAACGAGAAACTTCTCGATGCAATTGAATCGTTGATCGGTCCCGAAATTTATTCAAACCCGGTGCAGCATGTACGGCTGAAGCCGCCGGAGCATCTCTGTCCCGTCAACGAAGACACCGGACATCCCCAGATAGGTGCAACCCCATGGCATCAGGATAACGGAGTTGTCACAGAAGAAGCAGATGAAACTGATATGCTGACGGTTTGGTTCGGCTTGTGGGATGCTACCATTGAAAACGGTTGTCTCGAAGTTATTCCCAAAAGCCACCGTGAAGGATTGCTGCAGCACTGCATCACGAGCACCGACCTGTCAAGAGGATTTGGTCGTCACATTCCGGGCAAATTTCTGCGTGAGCCAGATAGCGTACCGATCCCGCTCAAGCGCGGAGGTGTCCTATTTTTCCACCGTCTCAACTGCCATAGCTCGCTGCCAAATAACAGCGATAATATCCGCTGGAGTTTTGACCTGCGCTATAACCCGACGGGTCAGCCAACGGGGCGCAGTGCTTTTCCCGGCTTTGTTGCGCGCAGCCGCTCTAATCCGGAGAGTGAATTGCACGATGCCGGAGAGTGGGCAAATAGCTGGTATGAGACGCGCAGCCGGCTCTCGGGGAGTGATGACAATCCCACCTTCCACCGCTGGAAGACGGATGATCCCCGTTGTGCTTGAGCATAGGTATATGGGAGTGAGAATGCGGGAAAGCGAGAAAAGAATCTCCGCTCCTCACAGCCTCACTCTCCCCCACAATCGAGTGCCAAGATGCTCAAGGAGGCTGGTTGGTGAAAGTTCTTGATGCCATAGCACATATTCTGAAGAAAGAGGGCGTTGAATACCTCAGTGCCTACCCCACAACCGCTCTGATCGAGTCTACCGCCGAGGTTGGCATAAAGCCAATCATCTGCCGTCAGGAACGGGTAGGGGTGGGCATCGCCGATGGGTACGCGCGGGTGACTAATGGTAATCCGCCGGGTGTATTCGCTATGCAGAATGGGCCCGGTGCTGAAAACGCCTTCGCGGGTGTTGCCACCACCTACTCAGACGCGGTGCCGATGTTATTACTCCCATTAGGTCACCCTAGAGCGCGTGATGGCGTATTCCCTCTCTTCAGCTCGGTACGCAGCTTTTCAGACATCACCAAATCCGTCGAGCAGATCAGCACCGCTTCGCAGATCGGCGAGACAATGCGCCGGGCATTCGCTAGACTCAAGATGGGGCGGCCGGGCCCTGTCATGGTTGAGATACCCACCGACATCGCGGACGCAGAGGTAGACGCATCAATCCTTGAGAGTTACAAGCCGGTCAAAGCCACGCTTTCAAAAGCCGATTCTCAGGATGTCCTTTCTGCAGCCCGCGCGCTGCTCGACGCAAAAGCTCCCGTCATTCATGCTGGACAGGGGGTGTTATACGCGGACGCCACCGAGGAATTGATAGAACTAGCAGAACTGCTACAGGTGCCTGTCATGACCACGCTGGCGGGAAAAAGTGCCTTCCCTGAAAAGCACCCCTTGGCACTAGGAAGTGGCTCAAGTGTCATGAATGGCTGTGTCTACCACTTCTTGGGTCAAGCCGATGTGGTATTCGGAATCGGTACATCCTTCACAAAGCACGGCATGACCACAACCATTCCTTCCGGTAAGACCTTCATCCACGCGACAAACGATCCGATAGACATAGATAAAGATTACTATACCGACTACCCTGTCATTGGAGACGCCAAGCTGGTGCTGCAGCAGTTCATAGAGGCTTGCAAAGAACTCCAAAACCCAAGCACCAACCAAGACGATAACAAAGTTGTGGAGGAGATTGCATCTGTTAGGAAAGCGTGGTTGAAGGAGTGGCTGCCCAAACTCTCATCGGATGAGGTTCCAATCACTCCCTACCGCGTTATCTATGAGTTCATGAACAATATTGATCCGGCGGAAGCTATCGTCACCCACGACTCTGGAAGCCCTCGTGACCAACTGATGCCGTTCTATCAATCGGGAGGTCCTCGAACCTACTTAGGTTGGGGCAAGTCGCACGGGCTTGGAACCGGGCTTGGACTCAATATCGGGGCGAAACTCGCCGCGCCTGACAAATTCGTGGTCAACTTCATGGGTGATGCCGCATTCGGGATGACAGGATTGGACTTCGAGACAGCTGCCCGAAACAGTATACCGATCCTCACCGTAGTGCTGAACAACTCCACCATGGCTATAGAGACAACACACATGGCACGATCCCACGAACTATACGGGACGAGAGATATTGGCGGGAACTATGCCGATATGGGGCGGGCTATGGGTGGATGGGCAGAGCGGGTAGTGGATCCCACGGATGTCGGTCCGGCGATTCTGCGCGCTCGGAAAGCCACCGAGGATGGGCAGGCGTCACTGCTTGAATTCATCACCAGTGAAGAAACCGCCTTTTCATACAGGCGTCCCTTCGGGTAGCAGTTCCTACCCTCGGCGTACCTACCAGATTTGGGGCTTCATTTTTGCGGACTACTGACTATTTAATGGCGAGAATTAACACCCCTGTAGGCATGCCGGCTAACTGTTTACATTCTAGCTTGCCCGTAGCTGTTTCATACATTTTAATAGAACTAAATCCCGCGTACTTCATGGCTTCTAAAAGACTTGTCAGCGTGTGGCACCACTGATAGGTGGTAAAATCATCACCTGCTGGATTTCCCGTGCTGCGTTCGTCCGCTTCTCGACGTATAAATGCCCCTTCATTGAAATAATGGGTGCGATAGGTTTCGCTAGTCTCACCCATAAGGACCTCGGAAGCGAATTTCGTTACCGGATGGTCTCCAGCGAACAGAAACCTTCCCCCCGGTTTTAACGCCCTATACGCATTACCAAACCAAGTTTTGAGATCACCAATCCAAGCTGCAACTGCATCCGAAAACACAAAGTCATATTTCTCATTCATTAGATGTTCAGGTAATTGCAAGATGTCGGCAAGCAAAAAATGACACTCTAGGCCAAGTTCCTTCGCAGTTTTTTTCGCAGTTTCCAGTTGTACTGGCGAATTATCAACTCCAACAACCCGAGCACCTAAGCGAGCCCAGCAGCAGCTTTCTCCTCCATCACCACAACCTAAGTCAAGAAGCTGTTTGCCCTGTACATTGCCTAAAAGTTCAATCCATCTTTCTTCCAAGAACAACTTACCTTCTTGAATTTCTTCTGCTAGTGATCTTCGGTGAGCGACCAAACCTTTGTCTCTTTGTCGACGGTATGAATCCCACGCTTGCCTGTTGTGAGCAGCGGCAGTATCTGTCAAATCTATATTGTGTTCTCTTTGCATATTCGGTTTCCGTTCCATTAGATATCACGACTTTTATATTCGCAATAGCTTCGCTCAGTTCTAAATCGAAAGCATCTATATATCTCTCTCAACCGATTCGTCTGATTCTTGCAACTTTCAATTCTAACAAACTTAAATCCCGTCCTTAAGTGAAGATTCAGTCAATTTTCAAACATTCAGATCTACTGACAGCAGAAAATGGAAAAACTGATACCGAAAATGTTACTATCCATCCGCCTTGGGGGCCTGCTCGTCTGAAACCATTGGTTGTCGCCACAGCGACGGCATCAGCAGTGCCACCGACAAAAGCAGTACAATCCCCAGCACTGCATCAAACCCAATGGCAAATGGTGTGCTGCTCATTGACGCGATAGCACCAACCATAAGTGCCCCTATCGGTCCCGCACCGATGGCAAGACTGATAATGCCTAGCGCCCGTCCGCGCATCTCCTCTCGCGCTCGCAGCATCACAAGGGTTGACTGCATCGTTGAAAAGCCCGATGTCCCGAACCCCAGAACAAACAAAACTGGCAGAGCGACGTAGTACCACCGCACCATCGAGAAGCATAAGAGCATAATCAACCCAAGCATTGACCCACCGATGTACAACCGTCCGTGGAAGCGGATAACCCCTCTTGAAGCAACGCAGATAGCACCAAAAAGCGCGCCTAATCCCTCAGCACCGAGGAGCGTTCCCATCAGCCCGGGCCCAATCAGAAGGACATCACGAGCGATAACCGGAATCATCTGTGCGTAGGGAAAGAGCAGCAGATTCATCAGGATGGTAACAAGCACCGTTGCCACCAGTGCGTTATCCCGCCTAACGTATCGGAACCCTTCCACTAAGTTGCCAAAGACGTTAGACAATCCTAGCCGACTCCGGTCAGAGGGCGGCAGGCTCACCGCTGCGATTAGGGCAATCGCCACAACGTAAATGGCACTGACAACGATGTATCCTCCCACCACGTCAACGGTGGTTATCAGCGCGCCCGCCAACGCCGGACCGATCATACGACTCGCCTGCATACCGACAGAATCCATCGCGATAGCGTTGGTCACGCCTGCCCTGCCGACAAGGTCGTGTATAGCTGATCGCCGGGAGGGCATATCCAGTGCCCATCCGATACCGGTGCACCCCATCACGACGTAGGCGTGCCAGAAACGTATCGCTCCCGTCTGGAGCAGTAGCACCATCGCAAAGGCAGCCACACAACTTATTACCTGTGTCATGATAAGGATTCGGTGCTTATTGACTCTGTCAGCCAACACACCGCCAACCATACCAAGGATCAGTAGGGGCAGCATCCCGAAGAAACCAACTAGAGCTACTGAAAATGGTGAGTCTGTCAACTCTAGGACCAGCCAGCCAAGAAGCGTCAGCTGCATCCACCGGCAGATATAGGCAAGGAAGTTTGCGGGCCAAAGGAACCGGTAGCTGCGGTTGCCGAATGCCTCGAAAGTGCGCAAAGAGTGACCCTTGCGCATCGTCAGTCGTGAATTATTTACCATTAAACGTTGAGGATTCCCCTATAGAGGCCCGCTCGCCATGGATTGGCAAATCCACGGCACATCGTTGAAAAATGTGCTACTGCCCACCACCGAAGATTTTGCCGCCTAAACTCCAGATACTAACCCCTGCAAAAGCAATCTGAATCAGCGCAGATATAAATCCACCGATCCACATCACACGGTGCGTCCGATAAGAGCTAGGGAGTTTGGAATTTAAGCGCAACGCAAGAACCATGACAAATGAAATCGCAAAGTTTCCTAGAGTGCCCGCAATTTGCGTGAGAATATCAAACTTTAGATCTGTCCAAATGACAATAAAGGTGGAGACGAAAAAATAGGCGCAAATGAAACGCTGGATTTTAGAATAGGGCCATTCGCGGGAGGGCCACAGCGCCTCTAAAAATTCGTGCGATACACGGGTAAGGACTTCAGGCACCGCTTGTAGGGTCCCCCAAAGTGCGGCGATGATACAAACGTAGTAGACCCAGACCAACGAGGGATGGATGTTACTCCAGACGTGAGCCTGCTCGGTGAGGAGGCCCCATCCTTCAAATCGGCTTTCCAGTGGATACAAAACAGCAGCACCAGATATCATAAATGCTGCCGTTACAATAAACAGAACGACTGCGCCCATACCAGCATCCCACCGCAACGGCGCGACAAGTTGTCGTAATCGGCTGACCTGTTCTGGTGCGTCGGGCAGATAATCAATTGCATCGTGCTTGAAAGCATAGTCGCGGATAGCGTCAATATTTTGATGTCCTGTCAACCCCCAACGATGAAGGCCAATCCAGTTGGCGTAGACGATATAGCCCATCGCCCCACCGCCGACGTAAGCAAATGTTGTCGCCATCGTCAGCAGCGGATTCTGACGCGCATCGTCTGGTGTCCACTCTGGAAACGCTGGCAGATGTCCGACATTTACGGAGCCAATGAAGGCTTGCCAGAGATCCGGACGTACCATCAGGGTTCCGATAATCGTTCCAGTCACAAGGATTAAGCAGATGATGACCTGCTGCTTCTCCAGTCTGTTGTATGACATCTTCAGGCTGAGTAGCAAGGCAAGACCAATGAAGGCAGAGGTGAAGATGTTTTCCCAAATCGGTTCGGGGATTGATTGCGGAACTCCGTTAAGTAAAAAGTGAAATAGATCCGCACACGGTTTAGCAATCGGCACCCAAGCCATCGGACCACCGATTAATTCAACTAACATAATCATAAGCAACAGCCAACCGCGTGGTCCGGGTAGCCTTACGAGACGATGGCCAAGATATTCACCGCTAACGGCGGTGTAACGTCCGAGTAGATAGGTAAGAAAAACGCCTTTAACGATACAGCTTATAAGCACGAGCCATAGGAGGTCATAGCGTGCCCAAGCACCTGTACGGACAACGACAATCGTTTCGCCGGCACCGATACTGACCGATGCGACAATTGCGGCGGGTCCAAAGACAGCCATTAAACCGAGCAGTTTCTTCATAGACCATGACTGACCAAAAACCCCGGTAGGAGGTGGAATTTCGATAGTGCCTATCTCTTCTTGATTCTCATCAATTGTTTCTTGTTCCTCCATAGTTTCTCCTGTTGGTTAGGGCAGAAAAATAATCTGGATAATTTTCCGTCGGTATCCTATTGAAATTGACAAACCGCTTCTTATCGAGGCGCAATTTTGTTTCTTCGGAACAACCTATTATATTGCGCGCCGACTCAGTTTTGGCAGCCAATTCACCATAGTAGCCGAATCTTTTGCTTGAGGAATTCGACTTGCCAACATTATAGTCACATCGTGGAAAGTGTCAACAAAAAACAGGGTATAGCAGAGACATATACACGAATAAAATAATCGATTGGGGAAGCGCTTCTATCCGATAATGTGTGTCCTCACTCTGATACAATCTCCTCCACATCTATCAGATAAATCTGGCGCGAACCTTCATGTACTGAGTCAAACGTTATCAACCTACCATCAGACGACCAGCGTGGATGTAGGTCACATCGGATGTCGCCCGTAAACATCTCCTCTGAATAAAACTGCCCCAACTCAATCTTCCTCTCTCGCCCGATGTCATACAGCATGAGTTCTGCTAGACGTTGTGGGTTTTTCGGATAGGTATCACATACAATCCAATTTCTGTCCGGCGAAAAACTCGCATGACCGTCCTGCGGGAGAACCCCCGCTCCGAATGGCTTAAAATCCCCCTTGCCATCCGTCAATTCCAAAAACTGCATCTCTCCTGTTACGTCGCTGGAGATTAAGATACGGCTTTCGTCTCGCCAATCAAAGTGGGAAACTTTATTTCCAAATGGGATTTGAGGGGCTAGATTTGAACCATCGGGATTTACCGTCCAGAGCGATGACAAGAAACCATCTCCATACCTGATACGGCAGAAAAACAGAACCCGCGTTCCGTCGGTGTTAAAGAGAACATGGTTAAACCAAGCTAACCCGTCTGGTATGTTCATATCTTGACTTTCTCGAATCAGGTCAGCGATCGATAAAATCAGATTTGAACTCCCATCCCTTAAATCCAACAGGAATAAGCCATCGTCTGTGGGATGCCGCTGCAAACACTCTGGATCCATCTCGTTTGCATACCCAACCACAGCGCGACAGTGTGCCATGCGGGCAAAATTCAATCCGAGTGCAACCGGTTGGGTCGGCGAGAGCGCAGCGACTGCACCGCGAATAGTACGGGTTTCTCTCGTTTGCAGATTAATGGCCCTCGATGCCAACACCTCATTCTCCCAATCGTTGAAGGTGAACTCGTTCCCAAAACCGACATCAATCCAGTGCATCATACTTCCTTGCTGTAGGTTGAAGGCACTGGTAGATCCGTATGGAATAAACGCATGGGTCTCTCGGTCTATTAACCCTACCGATGCGACATCTCCAACAACCGGTCGGTGTTCGTGGAAATCGGTTTCGATCGACAGATGGTATCGGCGCGATGGATCCCACGCATCAATGCCGTAATACCCATAGAAATGGTGTTTAGGGGGCGACGAAAGCCGGGTGATAGTCATCATAAATCTCTCCTTATGTCCAAAAAGAGGTTGAAGGCTAGAATAAATCATGATAACATCAAACGCAACGATATTCACCCTCTATTCAGCAATCTAACGCCCCAGAAAATGATACAAATACCCTTGATCCGTAGGAGTAACCCCACATGTCAATCCGTTTAACCCTTCTCGGAACCGGCACACCAACACCACTCCTCCATCGTGCGGGTTCTAGTTATCTGGTCACCCTAGACGAGGAGAAATTTCTCTTTGATTGCGGTCCCAGTTGCGTGCGTCGGCTACTGGAGAAAAACGTGTCACCAACCCGTATTACGCACCTATTCTTAACCCACCTACATTACGATCACTGCGTCGATTATGGCTATCTGGTCTTGTCGCGCTGGGATCAGGGTGTCGGCAAAATTCCAGAGTTAAGTGTGTATGGACCTCCACACACGGAACAGATGACCCGACTGCTCTTCGGTGAAACCGGTGTATTCGGACCGGATCTGGCAGGAAGAACCGAGCATCCCGGCAGCCATTTCATCTACGAAAAACGCGGCGGCGTGCTGCCACGCGAGCGACCAAATCCAACTGTTACTGAGGTCGCTGACGGCACCGTGGTGGAATGTGCGGATTGGCGTATAAAAGTCGCAGAAGTCGTCCACTGCCAACCCCAACTCATCTGTCTCGCCTACCGCTTGGAAGCACAAGGGTATTCAATCGTCTTTGGTGGTGATACGGGACCAACAGAAAAACTCACCGAACTCGCAGCAGGTGCCGATGTGCTAGTGCATATGTGTCACTTTATCAATGGAGTTGTTACAGATCCCAGATTGACGAGCTGTTGTTCAGGGCATCTGGACGCAGCGCGCACCGCGCGTAATGCCCAAGTCAGCACACTGGTGCTGGTTCACCTAACAGAGCAGGTCACGCGCCCTGGGATACGGGAGCGTCTGTTGTATGAGGCGGGGCAGATTTTTGACGGGCATATTATCTTTGGGGAAGATTTGCTCGATATACCGCTTGATGGGATAAAGGCAGAATTGATTCAGTAGGTATTTTACAACGTAGAGTAACCGTTCAGGTGGAAATGAAGGGTGCACGAGTTGGACGGCTAGGAACGGTGAACCTGTAGGTCGAGATTCATATCTCGACTTATACTGAACACCACTTGTAGGGGTTGGGTTTCCCAACCCGTTCCGCAAGGCGAGAATCCTCGATGAAATCGGGATTGGACGAGGAAACCTCGCCCTTACGAGGTATAAATGTCAACACGGCCTAGTTAATCAGCACAATCCGAGGGCCAAATTCTTGGGAAGAAGGGGTCTGTGCACAGGTCCCCGTGCTTCACGTAGGGTCCGAATTGGGCACCAATCAGGTTGTCCCTACCATACCTGTTATAGGTCGTCCCACCGGGCATCATGTTAAGCGCAATTGAGAGACGCGGCGCCTCCGTCCGATTGGGACCCGAACCATGAAAGGTTAGCCCCGTGTGGAAACTAACCTGACCTGCTTTGAGGACACAAGCCGTTTCTACCCACCGCCGGTCGCCTTGAGAAAACCTTTCTTCCGCAGCGTGTAGATCTTTATTCGCAAAGCCGGCGGCATCTTTGATCAACCCCCATTTATGTGACCCCTCAACAAAACACATACTTCCGTTGGAAAGATCAGTATCCTGTAGAGCAATCCAAGCAGTGCAAAAGGTAGTAGAGTTGAACATGGTCCAGTGGGCAGCATCCTGATGCCAGCCAACATTGCCATCCTGAACTTCTTCCGTCGTGGCACCGATCCCCGGTTTGTAGAGGATTTGGTCGTGCACCAGACGGACCTCTTCAGTCCCCATCAGTTGGGAAGCCAAATAACCGATCTTGTTGGAGCGGATCAATTTGCGGATTTTGGCATTTACCCACCAACCGTTGACCACATGTGCCAATTTTGGACTTTCTGGATCGAACTGCGGCGGTTGTCCCCAGTGCATCGAATCGAAATCTCGCTCACCGCGGACGGTGCGACAAACCGCATCGCGCAGCTCCTTCACCGCCGCGTCATCGAACAACCGGGGGCCAATCCAAAAACCTTGATCGCGGTATGCCCATCGATCTGTTTCTTCCAATTCAACACCGACCGTCTGAGTTTCCATGTGTCTACTTTGTCCGTTTTCAGGTGAACAGTTACACTTACACAAACGCAAAGACGCGCGTCGGGGCACCGGAACTCCGCGCCAATTTCATCGGTGCGATCGCCACATGAAAGTTTGTCGGTAGTTCGCTCAGATTACAGAGATCTTCGACCTGCGGGATACCAGCACCCAGAAAAACGAGATGAGCTGGAGGCAGTCCGTCATGCTGCGGTGGATGTCCTGCCATCGAGTCAATGCTGCAAGCATCCGTTCCAATCGTCTTGATCTCTTTCTGAACAAGCAGCCTCGCCGCATCTTCGCTAAAGCCAATCCATTGACGGTTGAAACTGTCTTGGTACGCATACCGATCCATGCCGGTCCGTATAAAAACGATGCTGTCTGAAGGAATATCGCCATTCTCAGCGATCCACTTTTCGATGTCCTCCGCTGTCACCGCATCGCCCGGCTGCTTCACTTCCGATAGATCTATCAGCACCGCAGATCCGGTTAATTTGTCCTGCGGGATCTCAGCGACGGTGAATCCCTCAGCGTACATCAGGCAAGGCACATCAATATGCGTGGCGCAATGTCCGGATAGATCCACTCGGCTTTCAAAGTAGCCATCCTTGTCGATTGTTGCTGTATCGTAGATCTTGACAGGGTCAATCGGAAGTTCGCGTGGGCTGTTCTCATCAACCGTGTAAGAGAGATCTACTACTTTCTGAAAATTGATTTGCATTGTTATTTCCTTTAGTATATATGTTGATTGTTCGGTGGAGCGAAAATTGATGTCCGTCAATTTTTTCTCCGTCTGAGCTCAATAGGCTTTGCAATTCTGATTCTGTGACGCTACAAAATAAGTTGGGGTTTACTTCCCGGAATATAGACGAACACCAATTCTGTTGAGTTACTGAACATCAGTTCTCTTTACTTGTTCGCTCATGTAAAGAAATCGTGCGAAGAAATCGAGTTTTGAAGAAAAAACTCGGTTTATCTTCGTGCTTTGCACTTTCTTTTTACATGAGCCAAGTTAAAAAAAGCAAGTGCGAAAATTTTTCTGAACAAAAAGATAGGGTTCAGCGTCTAAGAATCTAGTTGTAAATTTTACCCTTTTAATTTATTAAAGTCAAATTGCCTAATTTTGAGGTTCGCGTTCGTAGTGCCCCACACACTATCCGATAACGATTGAAATTGTCACTACAAACGCCAATTCAACCGCAAAACGCGGTCCCCTGATACATCGGAGAGGAGATTCAAATGCACCGTCTGTGCAATATCTTACTAATGTGCTGTGCTATGAGCGTGTTGTGCCTCAGCTCGCAACCTATACACGCCCAAGAGGAAAAGCGGGTGGATCGGAAAACAGCTGAAGCACGAGAAAGCGTCGGAGATTTCTATCGCGTTATCATTGAAAATAACCTATTCCGTCCGTTGGGTTGGCGGAAGCCAAATCGAGATCCTGACTACGCATTGATTGCCACATGGATTGGCACACAAGGACCCGTTGCGAAAGCCCTCGTGATGGAACGAAAATCTAGCCAACTGTATTATGTCGGCAAGGGTGAGAAGGTTGGGGATGCAATTGTCGAAAATATCGCAGCGAATCAAGTGAGCCTCAAAGCCTCAGATGACATTGTAACGCTCAAAGCGGAATCAATGCAGTTTCTCAGCGGTTCAAGTCCCTCGCGCGAAAAATCGGGTGAAGGCGGAGGGGAGGCAGCTTCCGAAGAACGTCCGGGAGATGAACGCCGAGAACAAAGAGCAGGACGGCGTGGAGCTAATCGGGAGCGCGACGCATTGCGCGAGTGGTTACGCACTGCCTCACCCGAAGAACGCCGTCGGAAGCTAGAGGCAATTCGACGAGAACGTGGAGGTGGAGGCCGTCGTGGCGCCAGAGCCAGGAACAATGACGACGAAAAGAAAGACGAAGTAGACTGGGACGAGATAAAGGGCAAATGATACAAAAACCGCTGTGGACGACTGTAGGAATTATGCAGTGCAGTTTGCAAGGGCGCAATATGAATGAAACGTGAAACGTGATTTAATTCTACTGATTAATCTCCTCCTCTGGACCTATTCACCTACCTTTCAGTCGAGCTAAGTCTTCCCATCTGAGCGTATTCCGCCAACCTCCAAAGCTACAGTATTTCCCTACCAACAACGGCAGAGAGATAGTGAGTGCCATCACCTAGTGCGTGCTTTCTTGGCTAGTCAGGGGACACCATCGAGTCCTCATCAGGAAGCGAAGTAAAGTCTCCTTTGCTTCCGGCGTGCCGATGCGATATAACGCATGAACCGCATCGCCGCGCACATACCGGTTTTCATCAGAAAACATCCCTCCCAACACATCAACGGCATCAACTGCGTGGGAACCAATCCGCGCTAATGCAAGGATGGCATCTCGTCGAACCCGTTCATCCTTATCCTTCAATGCTGCGCTTAGTCCGGGGATGGCTGTTGACTCCCCTTGACTGATTGTCCCCAATGCTTCCGCCGCACGGGAGCGAACCTCCTCCGATTCATCTTCTAACGCCCCTACTAATTCCGGAACAGCAGCTTGTGCGGACTGACCAATATCCCCCAACGCCTCTGCAGCGGTCTCACGCACCTCCGAATCTAGATGTTTCAAATTGCCTATGAGCGGATTAACCGCAGGCGCACCGATCGCATTCAACGCATAATACGCGTTTCGGCGTACTGTCTCGGATTCGCCACCAAATGACTCCATCAACACCGGCAACACTGGCTCCCCAAATTCGCCTAACGCATAAGCAGCGCTGAGGCCCTTTGACTCCGAATCATCTCCCATCCCTTTGATAAGTTTTGGTACAGATTCCATAGATTGACCGTTGCTTGCCGTATCCCCATTTGTCTTTCCATAATGCCAGTCCCAAACGTGCTGAAACATCTTTTGGTGTGCGCGATTGCCGATTGGCTCACGCTGATCCCACTCCGCTTTTTCGGTGTTCCATGAAGGGGACTCCGGCTCTGACATACGGGCAAAGAGAAATTTCATCATGTAACGGTTCTTGTCGGTCCGATTCGGCATACCGCGGTGCCAGAGATCATAGTTCACAATCGCCACCGTGCCAGCTTTGCCACAGACCGGGAGTTCGTCGCTGACCATTGCACCATCAGGGGTATTATAGTAGTGACTCCCCGGAACGATTCCGGTGGGTCCGAGCTCTATGGGCGTATCCTGCGGATAGTAGAAAACCAACAATCTCCGCGTGTGATGCGACCATCGTCTGCCACCGTCTTGGTGCATCCGCTGTCCTTCACTCTTTGGTCGATTGAAATGGGGATGGCGATGGGGTTGCATGTAGTAGTCCTCGCCCAAAACACTGATCAACCCACCGATAACCCACTTATCATCGAAGACCGTTTGGACTTCAGGGATCCTAGGCAACAGGTTATTCCCCGGGTTGCCCTCCTTTTCAAACACCGCTTCTGTTCGCTCGTAAATGAAATCGTGAAAACTCGCCGGGAGATCTGTATTGACGATCACATAACCATTAACAATGAAATGGCGCATCTGATCGTCCGTGAGAAGGTATTTCTTATCTACCATTTTCTGCTTTTTCCTTTCGACTGTCACACATATTAAAAAATCGTGCAAAGAAACCGAGTTTTTTCTTCAAAACTTCGTATTTAACCGTTCAACCCAACCTACATCACCGGAACGATATTATTAACAAAAGCTATCACATCTTCCCTCACAGAGAAACAAGCTCAACCGGTTCAACCTTCAGATCCTCGGTCAAGTAACCTGCTTTGACTCCCGGTGAATGTTCAAAAACGAGCAGCCAATTTTCTGCCAGCGCCTGTTTCAACACCCGCTCCTTGTTTTTCATTGCAGTCAAAGCGTCAAGATCAAATCCCATAACATAATGTGTTTTCAGGTGTGATGGCGTCGGGACCAAGTCTGCTAGAAAACACGCGGTCAGTCCGTCCGATTTCACCGTAACGATCTGATGGTTCGGTGTATGTCCCGGCGCAGAGAGTATTGTCACGCCGGGGGCAACCTCCTTATCTCCGGTGATAAGTGCAACCTGTCCCCGTTTTTCAAGCGGCTCCCAAGTGTATGAGAGATAGCTGGGACTGCTACGCGGATCAGGCTCCATTGCATACGCCAGTTCACCCTCGTTGATGTAGTAGACAGCGTTCGGGAATGTGGGTTTGAATTCTCCATTCTTGTCTTGAAAGCAATTTCCGCCAGCGTGATCGAAATGCAGGTGCGTCAAAATAACTTTATTGATATCCGCCGCCCCTACCCCTGCTGCTGCGAGGCTTTTCAGCAGCTCTGTCTGTGACTTGTCAACACCATACAGAAAAGCAAATTTTTCATCGTAGGCAGCCCCAAGTCCGGTATCAACCAGAATGTTCTCGGTAGGTGTCCGAATCAAAAGGCAATTTAGTCCCATCAGGATTCGGTTGCGGTCATCAGCAGGATTGGTGCGTTCCCACAGCACCTTCGGTATCGTGCCGAACATGGCACCTCCGTCCAGTCGAAATGCGCCGTCGCTTACCACAAAAAGTTCAAACTCACCAAATTTCATAAAATAATCACCTTAGTTCACGGCTAATTCTTCAACGGCTTCCCTGTCTTGAGGGTATACTCGATCCGCTGATGTGTTTTTTCCTCGCCACAGAGTCCGAGAAACGCTTCGCGCTCCAACTCAAGGAGATAGTCCTCGGATACAGATTGTGGTGTAGAAATCTCCCCACCACAAAGAACGAACGCAAGCTGATTCAAGATCGTTACGTCGTGGTCACTGAGCTGCCCGGCGCGCTGCACAAGATCAATCTCAGATCTCAAGCGGACAAGTCCTGTTTCGCCCAGCACAAATACCCCCCTCGGTTGAGGTTCCTGATACCCATCTGCTGCCATAGCTAGCACCAACTGCTTGGCGTCGTGAAGATGATGCGCCCGATTGATTGAAACCCTGTCGGTATCGCGGAGATAGCCGAGCTGCTTTGCACCCGCAGCGCTCTCAGACACCTTGGCGTAGGCAATGGTTTCAAAGGCACGCTTAATGTGCGGGAACGGTTCAGCGTCTGTATCCAATGGAACGTCCTCTAGGCAGCGAATCGCCATCTCCTTTACGCCGCCCGCAGCGGGGATAAGTCCAACACCCACCTCAACCAGACCGATGTAAGTTTCGGCAGCAGCACAGATGCGGTCTGCCCCGAATGCGATTTCGCAACCACCGCCCAAAGCCATACCAGCGGGGGCAGCGACCACCGGCTTGGGGGAAAGTCTGAACCTCATGTTTGCCCTTTGGTAAGCAGAGATCATCGCCTCAAGTGCATTCCAGTCTTTGTTTCGAGCCCGTTCAAGCATCAAGGCAAGATTCGCACCGACGGAGAAGTTGTCCGCATGATTCCCGATGACGAGTCCCTCAAAATCGCGCTCCACCTCATCAAGGGCTTCAAACATCATCTCAATGCTTGGGTTATCAATCGTGTTCATCTTGCTGTGAAATTCGAGACATAGAACCCCATCGCCCATGTCGATGAGGCTCGCGTCCACGTTGGATTTCACGGACTGACTTTTGGACGATGTTTGGTAAAACGAGGTACGTCCTGAATCCAGTAGATCTGCAACGAGCGGCGGAATTGTATAGCTTTCTTCTTTGATCCGTTCAACGGATTCTGGCACACCGATCGCGTCCCACGCCTCAAAAATTCCAAGTTCCCAGTTGAATCCCCACTTCATTACGTTGTCAACGCTCTCCAGATCGTCAGCGATTTCGGGAATACGTGAAGCTGCATAGCGCATCGTATGACTGAGGCATTTCCACGCAAACCGGCCCGCACGGTCATCGGTGTCAATTAGTCGCTTGAGTCGCTCCCCCGCGTCCGCAATTCGTCTTACCTCGTTGATCGAATCAAACCGGACCTCCGAACGGGGAACGTACTCAAGCGTATTGTAGTCCAACGTCCAGATCTCGCTGCCATTTTCGCCGCGGCGTCTTTGATAGAAGCCACCCCCCGTTTTTTCACCGAGCCAACCCTTTTCAACCATCTGTAAGATAAAATCGGGAATGCGAAAGACCTCACGCCGCTCATCGTTAGTTGCATTCTCATAGACATTGTTCGCCACATCCACGAGAACGTCAAGCCCAATGATGTCTACCAAACGGAAGGTCGCGCTCCGAGGGCGACCCATCGGCGGACCTGTAATCGCCTCCACCTCGTCAATCGTATACCCCTCGTCAAGCATCAGGTGGATAGTGTGAAGGACTGAGAAAATACCGATCCGGTTGGCGATAAAGTTCGGCGTATCCTTACAACGGACGATTCCCTTACCGAGGGTGTGTTCTGCAAAATCGGAGATGAATTCAATCAGATCTGGGCGGGTTGCATCCATCGGAATGAGTTCGATTAGGTACATATAGCGCGGTGGATTGAAGAAATGTGCCCCGAGAAAGCATTCTTGGTAATCCTCCGAGAGGTTTTCAGCGATTGCACGAATTGAAATTCCCGAAGTGTTGGAGCTCACAAGTGTGCCGTGATTGCGATGCTGGCCAATCTGTTTATGAACCCGTTTCTTGACATCAAGGTTTTCGACCACCGCTTCAATAATCCAGTCCGCATCCGTCAACCGTTCGGCGTGATCGTGAAAGTTGCCAATCCGAATTAATTCCGCAGCATCAGGGACGTAAAACGGCGAGCGGGTTTTCGCACTTTTCATCCGATCCAGAGCGGCTTGTGCAATCCGATTCCGCACAGTGGAACTGTCGAGCGTTAAGTGATTGGCGCGTTCCTCAGGAGTGAGTTCCGTGGGCGGGATGTCTAGCAGATCGCACGGAATCCCGACGTTGGCAATATGGGCGGCAATCTGAGATCCCATCGTCCCTGCTCCAATCACAGCAACTCTCTTGATTTGGCGATATAGACCGTTTTGCAAGGGGCTATCCTTTCTTCTAGTAGTATGCGACAGAAACCGAATCGTAGGGGCGAGGTCCCCTCGCCCGTCGTCCAACGGGAGATGCCCCCGCCAACCATACGGGCTGAATCGATTGTAGGTCGAGTTTCCATACTCGACAACCCGCAGCGCGTATCCTGTAGGTCGAGTTTCCATACTCGACAACTAGCTAATGGGACACTTGTGGGGGTTGGGTTTCTCTTGTTTTTTTTCTTCAACGACCGTCCCTCCGAAAGGGGAGGTCTGTTTATGTTCATACCGTTTTGCTGTGGGTAGGGCTATTCAGTTTTTCGCTCGTAGGCACAGATTGCCTAATCTGTGATCGCCATCGTCGTTCTACAGACATATCGCTCCTCCCCGATAAATCGGGATTCAAGGCAACTGGAGCGAAAGGCAGAATTCCTCAACCTTAACAATAAACCGATAGATTTTCAACACTAGCATTTTCCGTTATTATACCATTTTTCACTAGAGGAAAGGAAAAAAATTGACAGGTTCAGAGTTGTCTGATATGATGGACAAAAATCCGAAGGAGGTAACCCAATGAACATTCTCATTACCGGTGCATCCAGTCAACTGGCACAGGCGATAGCGACTGAACTGAAGGATGACCATAGTGTGCGCCTCATGGACAGTGTACCGGTTGACGTAGCAGAAGGCTGCGATTTTATTCAGGGAGACATCTTGAATCCCGATGATTCGTGGGAAGCGGTTCGGGGAGTCGATACCTTGATCCACACAGGCGAACCGCCGACAGATCTTCCAGCCGATGAATTAAAACGCGAACAGATGTTACTTGACTTGGCAACGCGGGGCACCCATGTCCTCTTCAGCGCAGCAGTTGAGGCGGGGATAAAGAGACTTATCTATGCGAGCACCCTATCTATTTTCAACGGCTATCCCGATGATGTGTATATCACCGAGCTCTGGAAGCCTCTCCCATCGCCGGAAATTGTGGAGATGACGAAGTATCTGGGTGAGTTGACCGCTCGTGAGTTTGCACGGGAGCACCTAGTTACGGTGACGGGGCTGCGCCTGGGAGAGTTAGTGCTTGAGGAAACAGTTCAGGAGGAAACGCCAAACCTTGCGTGGCTCGATATCCGCGATGCCGCTGGTGCGTTCCGCTGCGTTTTGAATCGGGACAGTAGCAACAGCGCATGGTGGGCGCAACGGTGGGCGGTTTATCATATCTGTGCGGATATCCCCAATCCTAAATTTTTGATCGACCAAGCACGGGGGATCGGATATCAACCCGCTCACGATTTTCAGAGCCTTTACCTGAATACAGCTGATTCATAAAGGAAGGGTAGAAGGCCCTCGGCTACGCAATTATATTTCACGTTTCACGTTTCACGTTTTACGCACAGGAGAATTTAGCCATGAAGAAAGTGCTTGTGTTGGGCGCGTCTGGCAATATCGCCCCTTATGTCACGCCAGACTTAGAAAAAGATTATGATTTGCGCCTCTCGGATATCGTACCGCATCCAGACGGAAAACCGATTATCAATGTTGATATAACCTCATATCCGGATGTGTTGGAGGTATGCCGTGGGATGGACGCCATCATGAACTTCGCTGTCCTCCGCGATGATCCCGTGATCAGTTTTGAGGTGAGCACAAAGGGTGCATATCACGTGATGAAAGCCGCCGCCGAACTCGGTATCAAAAAGGTGGTTCACACCGGTCCCCAATCAATCCGCCACGCATACGATCACGAATTTGATCTTGACGATGTGCCACGGGCACCGGGCGTCGGATATTACGGAATTACCAAATATCTCAGCATGGAGATATGCGAGATTTTCTCGCGGACATACGACATCCAAACGGTCTGTTTCCTCTTTAACGGTCTCGGTCCGAAGCCAACGGAAGCTGTCACACAAGGCGATTTTCCGCCCTTCACAGTGGTGTGGGAGGATCTGCAACACGCCTGTCGCTTGGCATTAGAGATTGAATCCGTTCCCGGTAACTTCCAATCCTTCAACCTCCTAAGCTATTTCGCACAGGGAAAATATCAGGTCGAGAAAGCGAAACGGATACTCGGATTTACGCCCATGGGTGGGCTTGAGGATTACTTCCGGCGGGTGACAGATTGATAGTTTGCTGCTCTCAACCCAATCTGTGATGAAAGAATTGACTCTGTTTCATCTGAAATTCCTTACCAAAGATAATACCATCACCTCTGAAGGTCAACGCTACTAGAGAGGATGTGTTCCGTCATCGCCTGCTGCGCCTGATCCGCCTCTCCTTTTCGGAGGGCATGGAGGATTTTCTGGTGCTCCAGTAAGGACAATTTCGCCCGCGTCTCCGTTTGAGTCGTTGACGGCTCAACGAGGCTTCCTTTAATCCACTCTTGCAGATAACCCCGTATCATGCTCAAGAGACTGTAGAGTATCGAATTTTGCGTCGCCCGTGCGATGGTCAGGTGAAACTGCAAATCAAATTCCAAGTATTTCTCAGGCTGCCCGATTGACGCTTCCATCCCCCGTAGGGTTTCCTCAATCACCTCAATATTCTCTACTGTGACCCGCTGTGCAGCCAAAAACGCTGTTTGAGATTCCAGCATGAGCCGGGTTTCGATAAGGTCTTGAACCCTTTTACGGTCAAGCAGCAACCCCCACTGTAGCGTTTTCTCCAGATACCGCTTGTTACTGTTAGAAACAAAGGTGCCATCTCCAACCCGTCCATCTATAATCCCCATGACGGCGAGTGAACGCAACGCCTCTCTCAAAGAACTCCGTCCCACGCCCAACCGTTTACACAATTCCCGCTCAGAAGGCAACCGATCCCCAGGCTTCAGAACGTCCCGGGAAATAAGATCAACCATCTGCTCCACAATTCCATCACTCACGGAGGTGCGGGTATCGAGCTTCCTCTCCTTCACCGCCAATTTTTCTTGTTCTCGCATTTTCATAGCGTCCGGCAATAAAAATTTCGCTTTACAATTTCTCAATTTTGGGTTAAACTTATACTGTAAAGGTCAGACCATTAATTATTATGCAAATAAAACGCTCTATTGTCAAGCAAAATTAAGAACTATAGTGAATTCTAAAAATAAATAGACACCTTCGCCCCCCGGTAGGTGCGGTTTCCAACCGCACCGGTTTGGAGTGCCTCATTAATTCTAAGATCCACTATAAAAACGAAAAGAAAGTGCAAAACGCAAAGCGCGTGAAATGTGAAAACAATTACAGGACTTACGCATTTCAGAGTTTTGACCTGTCAGTGCCCTGACAAATCCCTGACATGCGGCGAGGTTACGGTGCCATTTCAGTGAAAAACGGATCATAAACAGTGCGTATTTGTCAGGTCAAAAAGCCGCCTGCACACACCTTCTGTTGGGTGGTAAAAATCTACAAATGCTCTGAAGCTAGGCCCCGTCAGGGTTCAGAGAGACACCGGACAATGATGAACCCCCGATGTGAGGTTGAATTTTTTTTTTAGACCTGACAGTGCCCTGACAAATCCCCGAATCGTGTCGCTAGGCAATTGAAACGGAGGTGTAATTGCCGTTACGCGGAAGGGGTTAGCTTTTACCGTTCAACTGCGTAAGTCTTAAATTATAGTGAATTCTACAAATAAGTAGACATTACAAGTAGATAGTTTTTTGTACCACGATCTGTTAGATTGTGATCCTAGCACGCAAACACTACTTATGGCAGATTGACCGATGATTACAGCGTTTGCTGAATCAACAAAAGTAGTAGGCATACTCCGTATGCCGTAACTCCGCGAACTCCGATCTATCAGGGCGCGTTCATAATGTCCAATTAATTCTAAGATTTACCATAACATAGCCAAAATGATAACGAGGAGATAGCCATGGGTCAAACACTCGATATTGGAAAACGCATTGAATTGGTCCCGATGGACCCTCATTTCCACGATATAACAATCGCCCTATACCAACAGGGGCAGGAGGAAAGCCCCCTATTTTTAGTGCATACCTACAGCCAGATGGAAGGGGCTCAAGAGCGTATTCAGTTTGCGATCGAAGCGATGACACACATGGGAAACCTAGTTGTGACTGCGAACGGGCTGCTCCAGTTTCCCTGCGGATCAGGACATCAACTCGCTTGCAGGCGAACTTTTCTGGAGTCGTGCAAGCTATCACCGAGCGATTCAGCGGAACCACGCCCTTTGCAGATTCTGGACAAAAAATCGGGGCTAACTATCACGGTCGATAGCCTTGGAGCAGGAATTTACCAAGTCAAGGCTGATGGCAAGGGCAGACGCGCCGACAGACGCATCTCCGCGATTGCTGGCGGTTTAATGAAATTGGGAGAGATGGAAGAGGTAGATGGAACGCTTGATACGGTTGCGTTTCCGTGTGGCGACTCCCACGATGCGTTGGTCGGTTTACTGCTTGTTCGTGCCCCGAATGTTCGAGCCATCGTACGGGAACAGGAGATGGCAGCTTCACGTGGTGTCCTCGCAGCCCCAAGCCAACAGAATTAGGAGGAAAATATGGGAAACGAACAACAAACAGTCGGACCGATGACCGGCAAAGAACGGGTTTTAGCAGCCTTGAAGAGAGAACCTGTGGACCGAACCCCGATCTGTAACCCAACGTCCGTCGCTACCGTAGAACTGATGGACTTAGTGGACGCACCATTCCCGGAAGCGAACCGGCAGCCCGAATTGATGGCACGTTTAGCCGCTACCGGGTACACCGAATTAGGTTTCGATACCATTATGCCCGTTTTCACAATTATCCAAGAATCCTCTGCGCTCGGCTGCAAGATTCAGTGGGAGCAGAAGGATAATTGGCCCACGGTTAGAATGCGCGAACCGATCTGGGAGGATGTCGATGAAATCAAGATCCCATCAGATTTTCTGACCCATCAGGACACCAAATGCGTACTCGACGCGATTAAGATTCTCAAGAAGGAATACGGGGACGATGTCGCTATTATTGGAAAGACGATGGGACCTTGGTCTCAGGCCTATCACTGTTTCGGCGTGGAACCTTTTTTGCTGCTATCTCTGGACGATCCGGGCCAAACAAAACTCGCGCTGGATAGACTGAAGGAAGCCACGATAGAGTTTGGAGTCGCACAGATTGAAGCGGGAGCGGACGCGCTGACCCTACCCGACCACGCAACGGGCGATCTGGTCAGCGGTGAATATTACGAGCGTTACCTCCGCGATCTGCACACTGAGTTCGTCGATCGGATTCCCATCCCGCTGATTCTGCATATTTGCGGGAGGACAGTGGATAGAATGGAGTACATCGCTCAAACAGGAATGGCAGCCTTCCATTACGATTCCAAGAACGAGCCCGGTGAGTCTATGGAGGTGGTTAAGGAGCGAATCTCTCTGGTAGGCAATATTAACAACCCGGAGACGCTCTTCTCAAAGGGTCCCGAAGACGTTAGAGGGGAAGTCTACAAGAATCTGGAGTCCGGCGTGCAGCTTGTCGGTCCAGAGTGTGCGATTCCGCTGCAAACCGCTATTGAAAATCTCAAAGAAATCCCCAAAGCGGTGCAGGATTGGCACAAGGAACATGCGGGATTGAATTAAGAATTAGACAGAGAAATTTCGCTGTAGGGAACGCAGATCTGCGTTCCCTACAGCCCATTTGAGGTAGATCTCAATAGAATTTTTGTGCTGACAAGGACAAAAGATATGGTTCAGCTAACAATGCAGGTTCCTGATGAATTGGCAAGGCGAATTCAGCCGATTGGCTCTTGGCTTCCAACCGTTATCGAGTTGAGTCTCATCGGATTTAAGACCTTGGCAGCCGCCACCGCAGCCGAAACAATTCAGTTTTTATCAAAAAATCCTGACCCGGGGGAGGTCCTTAACCATCATGTTTCTGAACGGGCGCAGGAGAGGCTTCAACGCTTGCTCGCACTAAATCAAGCTGGATTGTTATCGGAGATGGAGCAGCTTGAACTCGATGAACTGCAACAAATTGAGCATATTGTCATCATGCTCAAGGCACAAGTTACATCACAGCTAAAATAGGGAACTTAAGTGCCTTCCAATCTATCTGCAAGTGTACGTCAATTCGTTGTAAGGCGTGCAGGCAATTGCTGCGAATATTGTCTCTTACCCCAGTCGTTTTCGCTGCACAAGCACGAGTCAGATCACATTGTGCCCCGTCAGCATGGTGGAAATACGGATGAGGGAAATCTCGCGCTTTCTTATCGTCGTTTGTAGTTGCCTGATTTATCAGGCGTTTTTACTGTAGTTGCCTGATTTATCAGGCGTCGGAAATTGTGTTCTGTTGCTTTGAATCCCGCCTGCCTGCTCTCGGCTTGTCGGAGTCCCGATTTATCGGGGATTTATCGGGGCGGTGATGAATCGCCGAACTACAAAGCTTTAAGTGTTCAAGTGCGTAAGTCCTAACGAGAATTAACTTAAAATGCAAAGAGAAAAAACTATGGCAGAAATTACTGACATTCAGAATGAAATTATCGTAGATGAGATTGAGGAGTTTATTGAGCGCCCTGACGAACGGGAGCGCACCATTAACACATTCGCCCAAACGAGCCCTGAGATGCAGGACATCGCCGCAGCACTCATCGACGGAGACAACGATGGTGTGGATGAAATGACCAAAGCCGCTTTGGAAGTGGGCACAGAAGCACTCGAAATCATGGACGACGGACTGATTGCAGGGATGGGGATCGTTGGGATTAAGTTTCGAGAGAATTTTATCTTCGTCCCGGAAGTCCTCGCCTGTGCGCGGGCGATGAAGGCTGGGATGGCGTATATTGAACCCATCCTATCTGCCTCCGGCATCGATCCCATCGGAACCGTGATTATGGGAACGGTAAAGGGCGATCTTCATGACATCGGCAAAAACCTTTGCATCATGATGTTGCGGGGCGCGGGATTTGTCGTACACGATTTGGGTGTGGACACTTCGGACGAAGAGTTCATTGAAGCGGTCGAGGAGCATGAGGCACCAGTACTCGGAATGTCGGCGTTGCTGACCACAACGATGCCGAACATGGGCAAGACTATTGAAGCCTTCATTGATGAAGATCTCCGGGAAGAGGTTAAGATCATGGTGGGCGGTGCCCCGGTGACCCAAGAGTTCGCCGACGATATGGGGGCAGATGGCTACGGCAAAGATGCCCTAGAATGCGTCGCACTGGCAAAGAAATTTCTTGAAGAAGAAGACGAGGATTGGGACGATGAGGAGTAGGATTCATTCCAATCCGATCGGGCTTTACCTCCACTCACTCCAATTAGTTGGAGCAGATTTATCGGTAATCAGAAAATGAGCAAAGAAGAATATCAGAAACGTCTAGACAAAATATCAGAACTGTTCTCAAGCATGGTTAACCACGCGAACGAGCAATCTATGTATCGATGCCCTTACAAAAACCGCTTCGATCAATGTACCGCTAAGTTTGGGTGTCGAAACCAGCGGAAACCGCCTAGTGAGGGTTTGGTTGGTAAACAGACCGGTACTCGTGGGGTTCCAGAGGAAGGATTGTTCTTGTGTGGTGGGGACGATAAAATCGACTATCGGACTGCGTGGGAAACCGAAGCCGCTGAAGGGGCTTTCCTCGAAAGTGAAGAGAGCCACGGTACGGGAACAGTAACGCATGACGGCAAAAAGCATCCGCTCGCAGCTGGAAAGACCATCTTCGATTATGCCGATGAACTCGCAGTTCAGGTGCCGACCTCCTGCTACCGCACCGGACAGTGCCATGAATGCATCGTGGAGATTAAAGAGGGGATGGAGGCGTTGCGACCACGAAACGAAGCCGAGTCGTTTTTACGGGAGAACTATCGGCTCGCCTGCCAAGCGGTGGTTAAGGACGCCGATATCGATATCGCGTTCTCACCGATACGGCGTACCCCCAAGATCCTTACCCGCACCCACGAAAAACCGCTTCAAATTGATCCACTGGTGACTCGCCGCGAAAATATGGTTTACTACGATGATGAAGCAGTTGACAAATATCGCGGTCACATCTACGGCTTGGCGATTGACCTCGGCACCACAACAGTGGTTATCGACTTGGTCGATCTGGAGACAGGTGAAAGCGTCCATGTCAGTTCCTTTGAGAACCCACAACGGTTCGGCGGCAGCGATATCATGCACCGCATCTCGTATGATGGCGAGTTTGGTGGAGAGTTGCGCTGGGCGGTCATCAACGCGCTCAACCACGAAATTCAGGAGATGGCTAAACAGTTAGGGTTTGTTCGCCAAGAAATTTATGAAATTGTTGTAGTAGGTAACTCAACGATGCGGGACATCTTTTTTAAGTTGGATGTACAGAGTATCGGTCAAAAGCCTTACCAGTCGATAATCGAGGGTCAATATCACGCCGGCGAGCGCGAAACCACTTCGCTCAATGAGAAGACGCGGCGGCTAGGCATCCGAGCCAACCCCAAGGCGCGGGTATATGGATTGCCGTTGATCGGCAGCCATGTCGGTGCCGATGTCGCAGCGGATCTGGTCGCACTTGACATCGCATCCCAAAAAGAGGTCGTTATGCTGGTTGATGTCGGCACGAACACCGAGGTGGTGGTCGGACATCCAGAGCGGCTGATTGCCGCTTCCTGTCCAGCAGGTCCCGCTTTTGAGGGCGGTGGCATCAAGTACGGGATGCCAGGCTACGACGAAGCGATCGAGTCAATCCACTGGATAGATGGTCAGGTTGAATATAGCACAATCGGCGGCGTTGAACCCCAAGGGATTTGTGGCTCCGGTTTAATCGATCTATTGGCAGAACTCCGTCGCAACGGACGAATGACTGAAATGGGCGTATTCGGGAACAGAAAAACGCGTGAGATACCGATTGTCCCGGAATACGACATCACCTTCTCCCGCGAAGATGCCAGCAATCTGGCTCAAGCGAAGGCTGCCAATTACTGTGGTCAATTCATCGTTATGCGAAAGTTCGGGATTAATCCGGCGGATGTAAGTCGGCTCTATTTGGCGGGTGGCTTTGCCAACTATGTAGATGTTCGCAATGCGATCGAAATCGGGTTTTTAGCACCGGTGGACGAAGAGCGTATCGTCAAGATTGGCAACGCTGCGGTACAAGGGGCGAAGGAGGTACTCCTTTCACGGAAGAAACGCCAAGCTATCGAGCGTCTAGTCAAAGGGATTGAACATGTCGAATTGGAGACAACCTCCGACTTCTTTGAGGTGTTTGTCGAAGGATGTCAGTTTAAGCCGATGCCGATGGAGCTTGTGTGATGAATAAACAGATGCCGGTTTGACAAAACGGACAACGATAGTTAGAACGCAGGGTCGCCCAGTAGGTGCGGTTTCTAACCGCACCGCATTCAAGCCAAACGCGGGATATTCAGATGGCATACAGCGATTTCAAAAGTGTAGAGCAGGTTATTCAAACATATCCCCTACAAATCCGTCCAGAACGATTTATACCCGACCTGCAGCTTGAACCCCCTAGCTGGTTCATTGAGAATTTAGATTTTTTGTTGGACAGACAGGCGATTCAAGAAAGTGAAACGTTTTTAAGGGAAAGCTTCATTTTTCCGTTTTTGCAGCAGGCGTGGAAGCGTCATGAAACCCTGAAATTATGGTCGCAGCGTGCTTTGAATGTCGACAATGAGTTGTATGGGGAACCGGATTACTTTGTGTCGGCGTGGGTTGATGGCGTGACTGATAAGCTGGTAGATCGTCCACTTCTGGCGGTGGTAGATGCAAAAAAACAGGATTTTGAAGGAGGTTGGGCGCAATGCTTGGCGGAACTGATAGCGTGCCAAAAGCTGAATGCGGATGAACAGGTTACTGTGTATGGAATTGTGTCAACAGGGATTATCTGGGAGTTTGGCAAGTTGGAAACAAATACTTTCGCGAAACATCCGCTCGCATACTCAATAACCGACCCTGCCAAAGTATTCGGAATCCTTGACTTTATTTTTACGGCATGTGAAAAGCAGCTCAACGGCAGCCATAACTCTGAACAGGGAAAGAGGTAAACATGCTAACGATTCAACAGAAACAGCACTTTGAAACGTTTGGATTCCTTGTCCTGCGACAGCTATTTACGCCGCAGGAGATTGACGCTATCCGTTGTGAGTCTGACGCAGTTTTGTGCGAAAACCGTCAAGGCAAGCCGTTCCCCGGAGAGAAACGTCAAGCCATGATCCCGTTCTTTGAGTTGAATCCCCGGCTTCAATGGCTCATTGAGGACGACCGCATCTACGCGCTAGGCGAAGACCTCCTCGGACCTGATTTCCTCCTGAACGCTACCGAGGGCAACCTCCATGTCGGCGACACGCAGTGGCACGGTGGAGGGCTTGACGTAGAGCCGGTGCCCCACATCAAGATAGCGTTCTACCTTGAGCCAAACACCAAAGACACCGGGGCGCTGCGTTTCATTCCGGGATCTCATAAATTAGAACATAGGAAACGGATACAGCCGCTGACCGCCCAGCAGGAAGATCCGACTGCGATGCCGTTTGGAGTTGCGGGTGCGGATATTCCCAGCGTCGTCATCGAATCGCAGCCCGGCGATGTTATCGTCTTTCCAGAAACATTATGGCATGGGGCGTTCGGCGGCCCACCGGGACGCTCCCAACACGCCATCAGTTTCATGGCAAACCCCGTGACAGACGAACAGATCGCTTACATCAAAGGGCTATACGAAGGCTGGAACTATTCACTACATCCACCAGAAGAGCTAGTCAACAGTAACCGTCCTCGACTCCGACGCATGGTCTCAAGATTAGTGGAACTCGGTTTCGGCCCACCGGAGCCGACACCGCTGTTTGTATGAAACGTAAAACGTAAAACGTGAAACGTAATCGGTTGGACATTATCGTTGATTTATTCAGTTTTTCGCTCCAGCGGAGCGATATGTCTATAGAATACCGATACCTCCAAACCCCGCGCTCCAGCGGAGCGCAATGTGAGCGCAATTTCGGGTGACTCTGCTTCTATCCACCTTCAGGTAAATCAACCATGAACACATCCCCCACTGAAACCAGCCATAACGTTGACGCTCCGCAGAAGTCTTCATTCCGCCATCTGCTGCAAGAGACAGAGACATTTCTCACCTGTGTGGAAGTGGTGACCTCGCGTGGAACTATCACCGATCCCGATGGGGAACGGGTATTGGAACTGGCACAAAAACTGGCAGACAATCCACGCATACATGGCTTGAGCATTACCGATAATCCGGGCGGCAACGCCATGATCGGTCCCGACACCTTGGGCAGGGATCTCCTCTCTCGCGGTCAAGAAGTGATTATCCACCTCTCCTGCAAAGACTGGAACCGCAACGCACTTCAGAGCCGGGCGTGGCAGCTCGCCAGTGAAGGGTTCGACAATATCCTAGCGTTGTCGGGCGATTACCCGATCGATGGGTATCGTGGTCAAGCGAGTCCCGTCTTTGACACAGACTCAGTGGGATTGCTGAAGATGTTCACTGATATGAACGCCGGTATGACAGTCGGCACAGGGAGAAGATCACAGATCCTGGAGCGCACCAATTTCTTTTTGGGCGCGGTGGTCAATAACCACAAACGCTACGAACGCGAGGTTATGCCACAGTACTTCAAACTGAAAAAGAAGGTTGAGAACGGTGCTGCCTTCATCATCAACCAGATCGGATACGATTCACGTAAACAGGATGAATTATTGAAGTATATGGCAACCCACAATCTGAATGTTCCAGTGATCGGCAACGTCTACGTCCTCAGCCGACCTGCCGCCCGTTTCTTCAATAAGGGTAACATCCCCGGCGTGACCGTAACCGACGAGCTGCTCGACCGAGTCGAAAAAGAGGGAAAATCAAAGGATAAGGGCAAAGCCTTCCTCCTAGAATTCGCCGCTAAGCAGTGTGCCATCGCTAAGGGATTAGGCTATCGCGGTGTATACCTAGGCGGTCATCTACGTTACAGAGATTATGAGCGAATTTTGAAGATAGTAGACCGTTTTGGAGAGGACGATTGGAAGGATTTCGCCAAGGAAATTTGTTTCCACTACCCCGACGAATTTTACTTTTTTGAACCGGAACAGGAAACGGAACTGAGTTCAACCGAGATTAATCGTGAGTACCTCTTTTCAAAACGATCGGAAGGCTTGAAAGCTGCCAAAGGGGAAATCCCCTTGGACTATAAAATTAACCGCACGGTGCACGACCAAGTTTTTGAAAAGGGAAGCTGGGGATTCAATGTCGGCAAGCGGATCTCTCAGGCGATTGACGGGGCGAGCGAGGGCATAAAGAAAGCCATGCACGGTTTGGAACAAGCGGTTAAGGTCACCGCCTTCGACTGTCGCGACTGCGGTGATTGCTCGCTGCCCGATATCGCGTATCTATGCCCCGAATCTCAGTGTGTGAAAAACCAGCGTAACGGACCGTGTGGTGGAACCCGTCAGGGTAAATGTGAAATTGGAGAGAAGGACTGTATCTGGGCAAGAGCTTACGACCGTCTCAAAGCCTACGGCGAAGAAGAAACGATGTTGGACGGTCCGGCGATTTTCAAGGATGGTGCCCTCAACGGCACAAGCGCTTGGGGCAATACTTTTCTGGAGCGAGATCATCACGCGAAGAATAACGAGTAATGCGTAATACATAAGGATCTCCTTTATGCATTACTCATTACGCATTAGAGGGGTAAAGATGCAACTAAATGGTCAAGATTTTATCATTATTGGTGAGAATGTCCATACCACGCGGGTGGTACGCCGGAACGGCAAACTGGTTACGAACAATCCAGATGGAGTTGAATCCGTCCGCTATTTGGGTATGAACAAAAAACGTCGCTACCTCGTCATTCCCGAATCCATCAAGCAATCTCAAGAGTATGAGGAGGGACGCGTCAAGCATGTTATCATCGCGGTTCAGGCGGCGATGTCGGGTGAAGAACCCCACGCTAGCGAGGGTGTGGAGTACATACGCAAAATTGTCCAACGACAAGTTGATTCCGGCACCGACTTCCTCGATGTCAATGTGGATGAAATTTCATGGCGGCTTGAAGAGCAGAAGGAAGCCATGCGCTGGTTGGTGCAGGCCATTCAGCAGCAGATGTCTGACACACCCCTGTCGATTGATTCCTCCAACAGCGAAATTATCGCGGCCGGACTTGAGGTGTATGATAGCAGCGTCGGACGGGCACTACTCAACTCCGCATCGCTTGAACGCCTCGATGCGTTGGACCTCGCCACGCAGTACAACACGAAGGTTATGGTGACAGCCGCTAGTGAATCTGGAATGCCACAGACCCCCGAAGAACGCGTCGACAATGCCTCACGCATGATCGACGCAGCGACCAACAAAGGAATTGCGACTGAGGATATCTTCATTGACCCGTTGTTCTTCCCCATTGGAGTGGACACGGAGAACGGCAACCACGCTTTTGAAGCCATTCGACAGCTCCGTGAGAAGTATGGTCCCGCCATCCATATCAGTGGTGGGTTCAGCAACGTCTCCTTCCAAATGCCCTCCCGTCGTCTCATCAATGACGTGTTTATGATTCTCGCGGTGGAAGCCGGTGCGGATAGCGGGATTATCGACCCTGTGACCAATAACCCACAGAAAGCCCTCTCCGTTGATCGAACGTCAAGAGCCTATCAACTGACTGAAGATATGATGCTGGGCAAAGATCGCTTCTGTAGAACATTCCTGCGTGCCTATCGCAAAGGGGAATTGGAGGGTTGAATCGTGGCAATGTATCAAATCCTATATTGGAAAGATATTCCGGCGCAGGTCAGAGTCTTTGAAGGCAGAAAACCGATCTCACGACAAATGCCCAAACGTTTTCAGGTTGAGATTGATCGTACGGCGATGGAAACAGGTTTAGCCGGAACAGACGATTATCTCGATCAGTGGCAGTGGACGGAAAAGCGGGAACGCCCCGGCGAACCGGAGGATATTCTGAACGCACTTGTGGAAGAACTTGAGGCAGAACACAACGATAAGACGAAAAAACAAAAAGGATCGTAAACACTACCTTCACCGGCTGAAAAATCAATATATAAATCAAAACAGTAGAAAGGAATTTTTATGCCGACATTTCAACCCGACAATCTGCGGCAAATCGGCTATGACCTCTTTGAAGCCGCCGGTTGTACATTGGAAGACACACGATCGGTTGTTGACCACCTGATCGAATCCAACCTTTTCGGACACGATTCCCACGGTGCCATCCGTTTCTACGAATACGCCCGCGCTATACGAGATGGCAGATTCCAACCCACCGCAAAGCCTGAAATTGTGAGTGACAATCCCTGTGCTGCGGTGGTAGATGGACACAGCGCGCTTGGACAGGTCGGGGCAACTTTTGCGATGAATCTCGCAATCGAAAAAGCACGACAATACGGCACAGGGACCGTCGCACTGCGAAATACGAGCCATGTCGGGCGGGCTGGAGCGTATCCCTTGATGGCAGCTCGGAACGAGATGCTGGCGGTCGCTTTTGTCAACGCTGGCAATCTCGGCTATCAGATTGCCCCCTTCGGCGGTCTCGATGGTCGTCTCAGCACAAACCCGATCGCGTTCTCCGCTCCACGCCGAAACGACGAACCGATCTTAGTGGATATGACCACCTCTGTGGTGGCTGAAGGCAAGGTCCGCGTTGCTATAAATCAGGGAAAACAGGTGCCTGAAGGTTGGCTCATTGATTCACAGGGCAACCCGACCACCGATCCAAACGACTTCAGAGCCGATCCGCCGGGGGCCATCCTGCCGATGGGCGGTGTTGTGGCACACAAAGGCTACGGTCTTAGCTTTGTGGTGGAACTTTTGGGTGGAACGCTCAGCGGCGAGGGGTGCGCTGCCGGTGAACGCACAATGGTTAGCAATGGCGTGCTTTTCACCGTTTATAGTATTGCTCACTTCACCAGTCTCGACGCTTACTACAACGAAGTGGAGGACCTGATTCGGCATGTCAAATCGAGCCGTCTTGCGCCCGGATTTCAGGAGATCTTGAGTCCCGGTGAACCCGAATTCCGTACCGCCGAGCGAAAACAGGTTGAAGGCATTGAGATTGATGAGACAACTTGGGCGGCTATTTGTGAGGAGGCATCCGCTTTCGGGCTCGACCCGGAACGTTGGACGACGGGGTAGAATTTCTCTAGGTTGAATCCAATAGATTGGACAAGAGAGGAGCAAACCAAAGTAGGACGAAAATTTTGTTGAAACGACAGAGGATTTTAGATGAAAACATTCTTGGATAGATTGAAAGACCCCACCCCGATGATTTATGACGGTGGGTTTGGCTCGCAGCTGTTTACTGTGGGCATCGCATTGACAAACAGCACACTTGCAAACGAATTGCACCCGGAAACGGTGATCGACATTCATTCGGCTTACATTGAGGCGGGTGCCGACGCAATCGGAACAAACACATTTGTTGCCTCCCCCCTCCACCTCGAAATGGCGGGAAAAGATGCATCCGAAGCTGAGAAGATTACACGGCAGGCTGTTGCACACGCAAAAGTTGCCGTTGAGAGAAATGGAAAAGATGTATATATTGCAGGTTCAGTCGGGCCCTCGCCCGGCGCAATCGAAGCCGATAGCGGCGGCGTTGATTTCGGTATTGCGAATGAAGCCGTCAGAGACGCTCATGAGCGGATAATAAACGCACTCGCAGAAGAAGGGGTGGACTTTTTCTGTATTGAAACCATGTTCTCCGCGAAGGAGGCCGCAATCGCTGTTGACGTTGCGAGAAAAACGGGGCTTCCCATCGCCGTGAATATGACCTACAAATACACCAGAGATCGGCGGACGAAAAAGGTAATATACAAAACGGATTGGGGACATTCAGCTGCCTCCCTCATTGAAATCCTAGCTGAGGGCGAATTCTCCGACGGAGATAATCTACTCAACCACGTTGAGATCTTAGGATTAAACTGCGGTGCAGAATCAAGGCGCGAGGAGCATACGGGAATGCCCTATGCGATCAGCGGCATCCAGCAGCTGCGCGAAGCGATGGAGGAGAAGGGGATTAACTCAAAACGGCTGATGGCTTATCCAAATGCAGGTATGGCACGTTTAGACGAAAACCAGCAGACATACTGGCCCCAAGCACCAGAGGAGATGTCGCCTTATCTGCCAGAGCTGATCAAAGAGGGTGCTTATCTGATCGGCGGCTGTTGCGGTACAAGCCCCGCGCACGTCAAGGCGTTTCGGGAAACATTATCCCAGCTAAGATAAACAGTGGGCTGCGTATACCCTAAACGTGCATTCATCACACAAGGACGGGCAAGATCATGCACGTAATCGGTTGGATAGCATTATGCACACTTTCCCGGTTCGGTTTGCTAGTTATTCTAATTCTCCTTGCAACTACACTGCATAGCGACACTGAGGATACATGGGAGATGTTTGAAAGCAAGCACTTCCAGATCTACTACCAACCCGGCGGGACCCACCCCCAAAACATCGCCGATATCGCCGAGGACTTCTATCCGCATCTCAATCGCCTGATTGATGGGATAGAGATGGGCAAGATCGAAATTTGGATGTGCAAGACACAGGAACAGTTCCAAGCCGCCGCCCACGCCCCTATCCAAGATTGGGCGGTCGGTTGCGCGTTTCCACTCAGCCGCCGCATTGTGATTCAGAACCCTCGTGTCATCATTGATCAAAAGTTCCAACTCTCCCAAGTCCTCCGCCACGAAATTGTGCACATCGCTTTTGGACAACGCACCAAATCCACAATCGGAGACATTCCCTTGTGGTTTATCGAGGGGATTGCAATCTATCTCTCCGGAGAGTGGGCACCCCACCGCCATGATGTCATGTTTGAGCATATCCTAGCGAAATCAATTATTCCGCTCGCAGATCTGACAGAACGGTTTCCAAGTCCCGAAAGGAAGGCACAGTTGGCTTACGCCGAAAGCCTGAATGCGGTTGCATGGTTCGTAAAAATTGCGGGAACAGAAAAACTGTGGGAGGTTATTGACCTACTTGGCGCGGGACACGATCTGAATACCGCCTATAAACAGGCAATCGGCTGGGATCTCGCTACATTCGACGCGGAATGGCAAGCCTCGCTTTCCCAACGTTACTACTGGGCAGCACTATTCTCAAACTCGTATCTCTTTTGGGGCAGCCTTGGGTTGGTATTTATTCTGGTGTACCTCCGACGTCGACAACGTATTCGACGACGACTCGTCGAACTTGAGCGACAGGAGTCACAGGTAGACCCATTTTTTAGGTCGAAGACTCTCGGAACGGAGCAGGATAACCAAAGCTAATCCGACAGTGGGGCAAGTTTAATCGGCTTTTCGACCAATTCGACGGGTGCCTGACAACACACACAATCCCCCGGCGCAGCGGCACGTATCGCACAAGTGTCGCAGTAGTAGTAGAGATCGTGGACAACTCCATTATGGACGGTTTGGAGTCGAATCGCTTCTAGTAGATATGTTTTGGGAAAGGTTCTCCCCGTGATGATGAGCGTCTTTTTGCCCAAGCGTTCATCGACAAACAACGCCTCCGACAGGTTTGTGCGGAGCAGCGTGTAAAACACACCGTCCGTCGTCTTAAAGCCGTACAAGTGTTCATGATCGACGGGAAGATCAGCTCGGTATAAATCGTGCATCGCCTCCGCGAGACACACCAGATGCCCGCGGATCCGAATCTCTTTCGCTGCCTCAACGCCTTCCGTCCTTTGCGATTCGGTTGCTATGGTATTTTGCCCCTCCATATTGGCTGCTGCAATCGCCATAAATACCAGAACCAACCCACCTAACCAGAAAACTCTGTGATTTTGTCGATAAAACATCGGCGATTCCTCCTTGTTTTCCCCAGTGCGCGAGTGCGCTGGGGAATGATTTCCTACCATTTTAGTCAATCTCCTTTCGCAGCGTTCATATTTTCCCATCCGCATGGAATTTTGTCCACCCTCATTTTAACTTGACTTCACCATTTTTTAGATGATAGACTTCAGAGCAAACGAGAAGGCAGGCAAATGCCTTCCCTCGTTTCCGTTTCGCCCGTGTCTCACGTTTCAGCGTTGGGCATCACTATCGTTCAACCCAACCTACTCTTACCACAGGCACTACGTATAATCCACAAAATCGGACATCAAGACGCTATAGACGATATATACTAGAGAGGAAAACAGCTATGACACAAACAATAGACGAACGCGATAAGTCAGTCATATACACAATGAAGGGAGCACATAAGACAATTAAAGTATATGAAGATCGCCTTACAATGGAACCTAACGGCAGTGTGCTAGGATACATATCAGCAGGAATGAGTGGTATTAAAACAATTATGTTTTCTTCAATTTCATCAGTGCAATTTAAGAAGCCAGGACTCATGAATGGGTATCTATCATTCACGATACCTGGTGGAAATGAAATACATGGATTGGACGTAGTACGTATGATGAATGATGAAAATACTCTTATCCTTAAACCATTTAGTCCACAAACCCAATTAGCATTGGAAATCAAAGAATACATTGAGAATAAAGTCCGTGATTTTCAAGAATCCAGAGTTCCTTCACAAAACTTCAGTATGGCTGATGAGTTACAAAAACTCGCAGATCTTAAGGAAAAGGGGATTCTCTCAGAAAAAGAATTTCAGGATGCCAAACATAATCTAATTAGTGGAGGAAATAACTGAAGATTGGCGGAACCATATCCGTAACTGATATAGAAGGAGGAAAAAAAAATGACTACATCAGAACAGATGATAGCGACAGAAGATACTCACAGCATTGCTAATGATGCACCGGTGCCAATGACCCCTGAACAGAAGTTCTTCTTCGACCTCCGCGGTTGGATACTCCTGCCCTCTGTGCTATCGGAGGAAGAGATCAAGGAGGCGAAGGCAGAGGTGTATGCCGGTGCTAGGCAGAGTTATGAAGGTTCGCTCCAGAAATTGTTAGATCATCCGGCAATTGTAGGCATTTTGAATGAGATCCTGTCTGAAGATCCTTTTGTGAAAGATGACTGCTACGGTTTTCGATGTGAGGGTTCTTTCATCACCGTCCGACCGCCCGGCTGGAGCAAGTCGGAACGAGGCGACGGAGGGCTGCCGCACGTCGTGCGTCCGCCGCAACAAGCCAACGCCATGCGATACCAAGTCGCAGGGGGCAAAATATTCTCCGGGCTGACACGGGTAGTGTGGGAACTTGAGGAGGTGAAGGCAGGGACAGGAGGCACCTCCTTCCTCAGCGGGTCGCACAAAGCGCACTTCAACTACGGAGGTCCAGACCCATACCGTCCAAATATCAGCGAATCGCCGTGGGAGATGAGTATGCGAACCATAATGGATGACTACAGTTGCCCACCGGGCTCAGTGGTCATCTTCACGGAAAGCCTCGTTCACGCAGCGAATGACTGGACCAACCCGGACAATTCACGCTGTGCCGTCTTCAACTGTTACAACTCGATATGGGCGCAGTGGCATCGACTCAACCTCAGCCACGAAACAATCGAAGCGATGCCGCCGAAGCGACGGTCCCTATTTCGTGGGACTTGGGCAATTGGTGGGGGACCTGAGGGCAACCGTGAGTATTCGTTGAACAACCGAACCGTATGATAACAAAGGAGAAACGCCAGTGCATCCCGATATGATTAATCCTAAGGAACACCGCCAGCTTTTCCTAGACGACTTCGCAGTGGAGAGCATGAAAAGTACCACACGCACGCTACACTCCCCGAAGAAATGGGGTCCCGTCATCAACGGGACGGGGGTTCAGAGCCGATCTTGCCCACAATGGAATTCGGAGAAGAAAGTGTGGGAATGGTGGTACTTTGGACAACACGCATACTACGCGTTCTCGGAAGACGGCGAGCATTGGGAAAAACCTTCCCTGGGGCTATACGAATCGAACGGTTCTAAGGATAACAACATCGCCTTTGACCCGGAGTACAAGGGACCGGGACGACCGTATCACGTTGTGCGCGATGAAACAGATCCAGATCCCGGACGCCGCTATAAATGCTTATTCGGTGCCCACAACCGCCATCCCGCCGTGTCACCGGATGGATTTGATTGGACACTCGTCGATACCCCTCCCATCCCCAGCCAAGATGAGTCCCAGTTTACACATGACCACCAGTCGAATCAGTTTCTCGCCATGGTCAAGTTGAGTACGGAATGGGGACGATCCGTATGGCTCTCCACCAGCTCAGACTTCAACACCTTTTCTGAGCCTGAACTAATCTTCCACACCGACGAAACGGATCGGGAGAATCGCCGTCGCCGTGTCCGAAAAATTATTGAAGATCCAGCGTATATCACGCCACCCATCATCGACGACGAGGACTACATCGCTGAATGTTACAATATGGCAGTGCTGCCGTACCAAGGGTTTTATATCGGTTTCCCAACCATATTCAATCCTTTCGGTGCGGTTCCCCCACCGGCGACAAACTACACTCGCATCAACCAGATTGAGTTGACAGTCTCGCGTGACCTCCATCACTGGGAACGTGTCGCTGACCGTGCGTTATTCATCGAACTCGAACCGTTCAATGGTGAGAATTACGGTTGTAGTCAACTCCTGATGGCGGGGCATCCTATTGTACGTGAGAACGGTGAGATCTGGTGTTACTACAATGCCCTGCGTATGCCTTCAAATATTGAGCGGTATAAGGAGTTCAACCGTGCCAAGGAGTTGTTCCGACTAAATGTTAAACCGGAACACTTTGAAGATACGGGTGCGCTGACCCTCGCCAAGCTGCGACCCGATGGTTTTGTGTCGATTGATGGTGGTGAATGTGGTACAATTGTAACAAAGCCGTTCGAGCTGAAGGGCGAAGATGTCTATATCAATGCAGACGCAACTTGGGGCGAGATCTACAGCGAAATTGTCGATGCAGAGACGCAGCGACCACACGAGGGATTCTGGGTGCCGGGCGAGGAACCGCCGCCGTTTACCGGCGACAGCACCAAAGCGAAGATCCGGTGGAAATACCCACACGACTTGGTATTCGAGAAGCCGGTGCGCTTGAAGTTCTATATTCACCAAGCGCGCCTCTTCTCATTTTGGATCGAGTAGAAATCGTGCAACAGAATCAGGTCTTACTAGCTCAACTGTCCCAGTGAACTGTGTCCATTTTACGCATTACGTATTACGCATTAGACTTCACGTTTCATGTTCTTAGCATTTTGTACTTCCTTTTGAAATGAACCAAAGAGGTCAAACATGAGTCATATATCCTCCGCTGGGCGTCGTTTACGTGATGCACTGGTGATAGAAAACCCCTTGCAAGTTGTCGGTACGATTAACGCCTACTCAGCGTTGATGGCAGAGCGCGTGGGGTTTCGATCAATCTATCTTTCGGGCGGAGGCGTGGCGAACGCTTCATACGGACTGCCAGATATAGGAATGACCACCTTGAACGACGTTCTGGAAGATGTGCGCCGTATCACCAACACAACGGCACTTCCGCTGCTAGTTGACGCTGACACCGGCTGGGGGAATGCGTTTATGATTGCCAAAACCATCCGCCAGATGATTCGGGCGGGTGCCGCCGGCGTCCATATAGAAGATCAGGTGCAGGCAAAGCGTTGTGGTCACCGTCCGAACAAAGAGATTGTGAGCGCAGCAGAGATGGCAGATAGGATGAAAGCCGCCGCCGATGCCAAAACGGATCCAGACTTCGTCCTAATGGCGCGGACAGATGCCGCCGCTGTCGAAGGGATAGATGGCGCAATTGACCGCAGTTGTCGTTACGTGGAGGCGGGGGCAGATATGATCTTCGCCGAAGCCCTGACGGAATTAGACCAGTACCGAAAGTTTGCAAATGCGGTTGATGTTCCCATCTTGGCAAATATCACTGAGTTTGGCAAAACACCACTCTATACGATAGAGGAACTCAAGGCTGCTGGGGTCAGTCTTGTACTTTATCCGCTATCGGCATTTCGTGCAATGAGTGCGGCTGCGCTCAATGTGTATCAGACATTGCGCCGCGAGGGCACACAAAAGGACGTGGTCCATACCATGCAGACACGGGCGGAACTGTATGACCTCTTAGACTATCACGAATATGAACGTAAACTCGATCAACTTTTGAACACGGATCGGGAAAAAGATTAACGCTTCCAACGGTTCCCACTAAATTGACAGAGGAGGAAACCGATGCAATCTAAAAACACGGGGGGATTAGCCGGCGTAATCGCAGGCGAAACCGCAATCGCTACGGTGGGAAAAGAGGGTGTTGGACTCACCTATCGCGGGTATTCCATTCACGATTTAGCGGAACATACCACATTTGAAGAAACCGCTCACCTGCTGATCCATGGCAAACTGCCAACGCAAGCCGAACTTAATAACTACAAACAGAAACTGATAGAACTGCGCGGTCTACCAGATGGGCTTAAAATAGTGCTTGAGCAGGTGCCGGGGGATGCCCATCCGATGGATGTTCTGCGTACTGGTTGTTCAGCTTTGGGAACGGTGGAGCGTGAAAACAGTGAAAGTGATCCGCTTCACATTGCGGATCGGTTGACCGCCTGTTTCGGTTCAATGCTGCTCTACTGGCACCATTTCCATGTGAACAACAGACAAATCGACGTTGAAACGGACGATGAAACCAGCGCCGGACACTTTTTGCATCTACTGCATGGAGAGCGACCAAATGAATTGCAACGGAGAGCCGTTGATGTGTCGTTAATCCTTTATGCAGAGCATGAATTTAACGCCTCAACGTTTGCCGCGCGGGTCGCAACCTCCACCCTATCCGATTTCTACTCCGCGATTGTTGGGGCTATCGGAACGTTGCGCGGACCCTTGCACGGCGGTGCAAACGAAGCCGCAATGGAACTGATTGAACGATTTCAAACGCCGGACGAGGCTGAAGCTGCTGTTTTAAACATGCTTACGGAAAGACAGTTAATCATGGGATTTGGTCACCGTGTCTACAAAATTTCCGATCCGCGCTCGGACATCATTAAAGGTTGGTCCCAGAAACTCTCTGAGGCAAGCGGAGATAGATTGCCTTACGAAGTCTCTGAACGGATTGAACAGGTGATGTGGCGGGAAAAGAAGTTGTTCCCGAACCTCGATTTCTACAGCGCTTCAGCTTATCATCTGTGCGGCATTCCGACACCGATGTTCACCCCCATCTTCGTGATGTCGCGCATAACCGGCTGGGCTGCCCACGTCATTGAGCAACGAAGCGATAACCGGCTGATTCGTCCACGGGCAGAATACATCGGTCCCGAACCAAAATCGTTCGTGCCGATCGAAGAACGAACGTAGAACTCGATTGGAGCGACAGGTTATAGCAACACCAAAAAATTAGGAGCAATACTCATGCTTACAACTATTGAAGGCGTATATCGCGATGGCAAGATTGAATTCTCACAAATACCCCATAATGTGTACGACGGCACACCCGTTATTGTAACCTTTCTATCATCTGATTCAGTAGATTTACAGGAACGTGGTATTGATAGAGCACAGGCGGCAGGTTTGCGTGCCCAGTTAGCAACCTTTGCCGAAGACTGGGAAAGTCCTGAGATGAATGTCTATGACAACTATGACGAAACAAAATCCGACCTATAAACGCGGTGATATAATCTTATTCGTAAATACAAAACTATGGCTACTATTCTCATTGTTGATGACGAAGAAAATGCTTCAAAGATGCTCGCGCAAGCGCTAGAATCAGAAGGCTACGACACACTCACAGCTTCGAGTGGCGAGGAAGCGCTGCAGCTGTGCGCATCGAAAACGGTCGATTTGGTGCTGCTAGACATCCTGATGCCCGGCGGTATAGATGGCGTTGAGACGTTGACCCGGCTACGACAGATTAAACCACAACTAAACGTTGTCATGATGTCCGCACAGAAAGAGATTGAAACGGCAGTCAAAACGATGGAGTTGGGTGCGAGACGTTACCTGACGAAACCCTCCAGTATCGACGAGATTGTGTACGCTATCGAACCATTTATAGAACTTTCACGCCTGTCACAAGAAAATGAGGCACTGAAAGAGCAGATAGGTGCTCGGGACGAGATGGTTGGAGGGAGCGTTGCAATGCAGCAACTCCGATCGCAGGTTAGCCAAGTGGCATCAAGCAATTTGGGTGTACTGATTACCGGAGAAAACGGCACCGGCAAAGAACTGGTCGCCAATGCGATTCATCAGCAAAGTCAACGCAGTCGCAAGCCACTTACCCGGCTCAACTGCGCAGCATTGCCGGAGGAACTGATCGAAAGCGAACTGTTCGGACATGAACGCGGCGCTTTCACCGGTGCAACGGTACGACGACAGGGAAAATTTGAACTTGCGGATGGTAGTGCGCTGTTCCTCGATGAAATTGGCGATATGAGCTTGAAGGCACAGGCGAAGGTGTTGCGCGTATTGGAATATGGTGAACTAGAACGTCTCGGCGGGACCCAAACCCTGCACGTGGATGTTCGGATTATCGCTGCAACTAATAAAAATCTTGAGCGGGAAATCGAGGCAGAAAGGTTTCGGCAGGATCTCTACTATCGTTTGAGCGTGGTCCCGATTACTGTCCCTCCCCTCCGCGATCGCACCGACGATTTGCCGGTATTGGTGAAACATTTTGTCGAGCGGTTTCATAAAGATAGCGCACGTGCCCCGAAAGTCATCGATCCATCGGCAATCCAACTTTTGCAACTATACCACTGGCCCGGCAACATACGAGAATTAAAGAATATCGTCGAACGCTTGCTTATCATGGTCAATCAAGATGTCATCCTACCGGCTGACGTGGAGAATGTTCTACCGATTCCAAAAACTATTCCCCAGCCCAACACCATCACTAGCCCTCAAAAAAACCAGTTTGAAACAGGCAAATCTCTGCTGGAAATGGTTGACGATGCTGAAGCAGATCTCATCCGTAACGCCCTTAATTCAAACAATTGGAATATCAAGCGAACCGCCGAACAGTTGAAAATCGAGCGTAGTAATTTCTATAAAAAACTGGAGAAATTTAACATCAGGCGTCCAGAGGATCAGTGAAATATGCACATAGAACTGAAGGCAATGACCACAGTCGGGCTATCGCACCCATAGAAGAAGGGCAGTACCAATGATAGCGATGTCCATCCTCATCTTTGTGCTCGGACTGGCGATCGGCAGTTTTTTAAATGTGTGTATCTACCGCCTCCCTCAAGGACTCTCTATTCATTCTCCACGTCGCTCCTTTTGCCCTGAATGTCGGACGCCGATTCGCTTCTACGATAACGTCCCAGTCCTGAGCTACCTCCTCCTGAAAGGACGCTGCCGACACTGCGACACCGCAATCTCAAAGGCTTACCCACTGGTCGAGCTGATGACAGGCATCCTGTTTCTGTTCTCACTGTATCGGTTCGGACCAACACTCGCACTCTTGCACAGTTGTCTATTCATCAGTTTGTTGATACCTATCGCTTGGATTGATGGGCGGTGGTACATCATTCCGAACGTCATTATCCTCGTCGGGTTGATTACCGGCGCGGTAGTAACCCTCCTCATTGCGTTGACCCGTCATAATCCGGGCTATCTGATCGATCACCTCATCGGGGCAGTAGCGGGTGGTGCCTCAATGGCATTAATTGCGGTTGTGGGAACATTTCTCTATCGCAAAAAAGCAATGGGTGGCGGAGACATCAAATTGATGATCCTGATCGGGCTATTTCTGGGAGGGTGGCCCCATCTGCTGATTGTGATTATAGCTTCCGCTTTCACCGGCTCAATCGTCGGATTGTCCCTCATCGCCCTTGGGAAAAAGAGTGGAGGGGGAAGTCGAATACCTTACGGTCCTTTTCTTGTAATTGGAGCAACCCTGGATCTGTTTTGGGGAAATGAAATCTGGGGCTGGTATTTAAGACTTATCGGCTGGCAATAGACAAATGCGGAATGGTATCTATACGTTTCATTTTCCGCTTCTTTACAATGATTGCATTTGGTGGTAAAATGTATTCAGAGTCAAGGGAAATAACTCACAATAGAGCAAGACGGTGAAACCAAAAGACAGGAGGTCGGCAATGGATGAATTGGTCAGAAAAGCAGAAATTTTAATCGAGGCGTTGCCCTACATTCAGACTTTCGCTGGCAAAACCATCGTGATTAAATACGGTGGTGCTGCAATGGAAAATGACTCACTCAAACACAGTGTGATGCAGGATGTCGTGTTGATGAAGTATATTGGCATGAATCCCGTTGTTGTACACGGCGGTGGCAACCAGATCAGTGATTGGATGCGACGAGTCGGCAAGGAGGCGGAGTTTGTACAAGGCTTGCGGGTCACCGATGCCGAGACCGTTGAAATCGCTGAAATGGTTCTCGCGGGGGTAATCAACAAAGAGATTGTCTCACTGATTAACCTGCACGGCGGAAAAGCGGTCGGGTTGTGTGGGAAGGATGCGAACCTCATCCGTGTGCAGAAACACTGCCCACAGGTAGTCGATGAAAGCGGAAACACAACCTTCGTGGATATCGGTTTTGTCGGAGAGATCGTCGGTGTTAAGCCAGATGTACTTTTCACCTTAGATCAGGAAGGTTATATCCCGGTGCTCGCACCAAACGGTGTGGGAGATGATGATTGCACGTATAATGTCAACGCGGATACAATGGCAGGAGAGATAGCTGCTGCCCTCAGCGCAGAAAAGTTGATTCTGTTAACCGATCAACGCGGTATTCTACAAGACCTGACCGATGACTCTTCGCTGATTTCAAGAATAAGAACCAGTGAAATTGAAGCGTTAGTTGACGATGGGGTGATCGGTTCAGGCATGTTACCGAAAGTTGAAGCGTGCGTGACTGCACTCAAGGGCGGGGTCTGGAAAACACATATTATTGACGGTCGCATTAACCATGCCATCCTGTTAGAGGTTTTCACGCAATCGGGCATCGGAACTGAGATTGTCGGATAGGAAGCACAAAGTCTAAGCAACTGTAACCGCAGCGCCAACGTTGTTTGCGTTCGTGATAAAGCAGGTTCCACCCTCCGGCAGCGTTTGGAGGAACATCTCTGTCTTCTCCTTCAAGATAGGGAGGTCGTCCCCAACGGCGAAGATTGCTGGTCCCCAACTGCTCACCCCCGCTCCCATTGCGCCGTTATCCCGTAAAAAGTCAAGTGTCTGCTGTAGAATGCTACCTTGGGCATCAATCTCGACCTTCTTCCAACCAAAGGTCTGAATATCGTTAATTACGGATCCAAATGCTTGACAATCTTCTTCAAAAATCGCTGGCAACAATCTGAGAAGGATGAGATGGGAAAGTTGTTCGGCGGTGGATTGGGGTTGGGGACAGAGAGTTTTGAAAAGCTGAATTTCTGTCTCGCCAGAAATATGCGTGCAACGCGGAATGACGATGAGCAATTCCCAATCCGGAAAGGGATGACGAAGGAGAAGCGGCGGTGCGGGAACGTTACCCGCTGCAGAGGAGGGTAAAAAAGAGGATTTCTGATCAGGAAAACGATGTCCACCATCAAGGATAAACCCGCCCTGTTCAAAGGCGGTAATACCAATCCCTGATGTCCCACCGCGCCCAACGATTTCGGCTAAATCTGCTACGCTCAAATCTAGGTCGTAAAGCGTATTCACCGCTTGGGCAATACCCAAAGCGAGTTGCGTCCCGGAGCCAAATCCGGAATGAGGTGGGATTTCAGAGATGAGTTGAAGGTGGATTCCCGGAAAGCTGTATTTTACTCGCAGCTTTTCGAGGATGGCTCGCGCCCGTTCTTCGTATTGGATAGACTCAATTTGGATCTGATCTGCCGGTTCAGCGATAATTTCAAAGTGTGGGTCATTGATTGCAAGGCCGATGCTCCCGTCGATCCTGCCGATTGACCCGTTGAGATCAATGAGAGCAAAGTGGAGCCGTGCAGGGGTTCTGATTGTGACCAAGTCACCACCGTTAGCGTTCATTCGTTTCCGGGAGGTATGTACTAATTCGCCCATCACCCGATCTGTTCATCTCTCTCAATCAATCCGTCCCGAATGTGGAGGATGCGCCGAGCATGTGCCGCGATTTCAGGTTCGTGCGTGACCATGATAATCGTGTTTCCCGCCTCGTTTAGCTCATCAAAAATCGTCATGATTTCACCGCCAGAGCGTGTATCCAGATTTCCCGTCGGCTCATCAGCAAAGATCATTGACGGGGTGTTCACGAGTGCCCGCGCAATTGCTACGCGTTGGATCTGCCCGCCCGACATTTCATTCGACTTATGGTGAACGCGATCCGCAAGCCCAACGGATTCCAATGCTTCAAACGCTCTGCGTCGTCGCTCCTTGCGGCTCAACCCACTGTAGATGAGCGGCAATTCAACATTGTGCAACGCGGTGGTTCGCTGCAAAAGGTTGAATGACTGAAAGACAAAACCGACCTTCCGATTGCGAATTTCAGCAAGACGGTTATCCGATAATTTACCGACCTCTTCCTCTTCGAGATAGTATTCTCCCTCCGTCGGCTTTGCAAGGCAGCCGAGGATGTCCATCATTGTGGATTTCCCTGAACCGGAAGGTCCCACAATGGCAATAAACTCACCACTTTCGACAGTGAATGTGACGCCCCTCAACGCATGAACCTGCACATCCCCCATTTCATACACTTTTGTCAAATCACGAACATCAATTAGCATTGTTACCTCTCCATTCTATTCACCATTATTGCCCGGGCCTGTTTTTGTGAGTTCTTGCATAGAGGGAACAAAAACACGATCTCCCTCTACAAGACCGCTAGTCAACTCAAAATGGGTGTTATTTCGCTGCCCAACTTCAATACGGGTCCGAGTCCCCTTTTCGTCTTTTTTCTTGTCCTTCTTCTGTTTCTTCTCGGTATCTGTTTTTGAATCCGCTTGATCAAGCAAAACGAAATATTTCTTTTCGCTTTCAATTTCAGCTTCAAGTCCTTCGATCTTATCCGTCTCAGAAAATAAAATGTGTATCTCAGTCGGTCCCGACCGCAAGCCGCGCGGTGAACCGTCAAGTAAGATTTCGACATTGCCACGTACGCTGCTCGGCGAAATCTTTCCAACTTTGCCGGAGAACTTCTTCCCAATAAGGTTTTGTACCTCCACCTCCTGATCGGATTTGAAACGGTCTATCGAATTGGAGGGCACATTAACCTTAACGGTCAACACCTCCGAATCGATCACCGAATCAATGGGGAGCTGCAGGACATTATTGTCCTGCATGACAATGATATCTACATCCGCCGACATGCCGGGCAGGAGTTCAGCGGGCGATCCGACCACTTCAATCATCACCTCGAAAGTGATCGTGCCATCTCCTTGTTGTCCACCCCTTTGATCAGGCGTGTACGCACTCGGTGCGATTTCACTGACCCTACCTTCAAAAACTTTATCGCGGTAAGCGTCAACACGGATTTCCACCCTTTGTCCCAGTGCAATCTTGGCGATGTCTACTTCATTGATTCGCGTTTTGACAACCATTTTGGAGAGATCCGCGACGGTCAGGATGGCGGCCCCCTGCGAAAATGCGGAGCGTCCAGAGGTGACAATTTCGCCCTCCTCGACGTTGAGGCGTGTAACCGTTCCTGACATGGGGGCGATAACAGTTGTCCATCTGACCCGTTCCTCTTGAGCTTTCAGGGTACTGTCAGCTTCTAGAAGGGCTGCTTCTGCACCAGCTTTTGCATGAACGGTGAGTTTTTTCTCCTCATCTGTTGTCTCTAGAATCTGCTGGAGTCGTGTCTCCGCATTTTCTAGCTCTGCGGCAAGTTGTTTTCCTTGTGCTTCTTGTGATTCTTTAATCGTACCTAGATTCTTTTTATGAAGATCAAGGGTTACTTGACGGCTTTCAAGTGCCTTTTTTCTCGTATCAATGGTCTCTTGTTGGGATTCAACCGCCTTAATCTGAGACTCGACATCTTTTTGAGCGGTTTCATGTTGGGAAAGAGCGTTGGCACGTCCTCTTTCAGCCTCCTCAAGGGCTCGCTTCGAGACCAGATTTTTCTCGAAAAGTTCCTGATTCCGTTTCAATTCAGATTCGGCGGTTTCATAAGCAACCTTCGCCGATTCTTCTCCCGCCTGAGCTCGCTCCTGCCGGAGTTTGGCTTGCTGTAACTCAATTTCAGACTGACGCAAAGCAATCTCGTCCTGTTGAAGCAGGTTTTTCGTTGTAGAAATTTGGGTCTCAGCTTCGGTGATCCGTTGACGGGTGTTTGCATCCAGCGACTCAAGTGCTGCCTTTGCAACTTCGACAGCGTTTTGGGCTTGTGTGATTGCGCTGTCTTGCTGCTTCTCTGTCATTCCAATACGCAGTGTCGCCTGTTCCACTTGTGCTCTCCGTGCATCTCGATTCGCCGACGCCTGCTTCTGTTGTTCACGTACCTGCTCATCATCAATTTTGAGCAGTGCCTGTTCTTTTTCCACGACATCGCCCTCTTTGATATAAAGCGTTTCGATCTCCCCTTCGACATTCGAGCGAACTTCTACGGAGATCAAGGGTTCAAGGTTGCCGGATTCCCTTACCTTGACGATGAATTCACCACGTCGGACAACCTCTTTTTTGTCTCCTTCGTCGTCTTTATCTTTTTTACCAAATATTTTGGTCGCACCAAAGGCAACCACAGCGACCAGTACCACAATTAGCACACTGATAATAAGAACAACCGCTCGTTTCCTGTTCATTGGATAACTCCCATTGCTCGCTGCAAAGCAACTTGCGCGATTTTATAATCATAAAAGGCTCGAACCTGATTGGTCAAGGCTTGCGCAAACCCCGTTTGGGCATCGAGCAGTTCAAGCAGGATGGAGAGTTCCTGTTCAAAACGTCCTTGAATCACTTGGAGACTTAACTCGGCGTTTCGTACCTGTGTGTTAGAGATTTCCACCGCTCTTTCCGCTCGCCTCAAGTTTAGGTAGGCTTGGCGAACATCTAATGCGATAGAGCGTTCAAGATCACTTGCATCTTCACGGGTCTGTTCAAGTGATAACTCTGCCTCCTGAACGCGCCGTTTTGTCACCCCGCCATCGAAAATTGGAAAATTTAGCGTCGTTCTGACTTCCCAACTACGGAAGTCTGTGAAATTTTCGCGTTCATGCAGGTAATCATCAAGGTTGACACCATAATTATATTCCGCATTTAGTTGGGGCCAACGGTCCAACCTTGCCAGCGTCAAACCCCATTCCAATTGATTTATTGAGGATTGGAGTTCCTCAAATTCAGGACGAGTTTCAAAAGCTCTCTGGATAGCCTCCTCGACAGATAGCTCTATGACCTCAATTTGCCCTTTTTGGCTGTATAGCTGGTAGTCGGTGTCTTCGGCAACGGTGATGAGTGTCGCCGGGTCTAAGCCCATAATCCGGGGCAAGGTTGCCATCGCAATCTCAAGGGCATTCTGATCATTCAACAGGGTTAATTCATCGTTTGCTTCTCTGACCTGCGCCGTTGCAACATCGGCTTCAATCTGAATTCCTGCCTCGACGAAAGCCCTCACCCGGTCAGTATTCTCGCGTGACCGTTCCAAGATTTCTCGATCGACTTTTACCAATTCTTGCGCTTTGAGGACGTTATAGTATGCCTGCGTGACTTGAAAAATCAGGTTCTGCTTTGTCTGTTCGTTGCGACTCATTGTCGCGTTACGTCGCTCTTTTGCCTGCGAGAAAGTTGCCTCTCTTTGTCCATTGTCCCACAGCGTGTATTGTCCGGTCACGCCTAGGTCATAATTTTCGCGCTCAAATCCGAAATCAAGCTGATCTGAAAAATTGTAACGGCCATCAAGGAAAATATCTGGATAATAACGAGCACGCGCATCCTTGACACGCAAACCGTCAATGGCAAGATTAATACGGGCATTCCGCATATCGGTTGAATTTTCAACAGCAAGCTGAATACATTGTTCCAAGGTGAGCGGTTGGGAGAGATTAATTTCCTGTTCTTCTTGGGCAACTGCTGTAAGGGTGACAAGGATTAACGCACAAACTAAAACGAACCATATCCTCCATCGGACCATTCTAATCTCCTATCGGTTATTTATATCAATTTGTTTCGTTTGGACAGAAGCAAATTCTGTGGGATTACACTAAGATAGATAATATACAAGATTTTTGCCACTGATTTTATCGCATATGTCTGTAGGTAATTTGACAGTGAGTTTTGACGGAATTAAAGGTCGAAAGTTTAGACCGAAGATGGGACGCTGTATCGGGAAGTTTATTCTAACAATATCATTGGCAGCAAACGTACCACTCTCAAACAAATTGAATGAGGGCTATCGTTAAGAGATCGGAGCAGCCTGAGAATTCCCATTTTTCCTTGCAGCACCTTAACAGATGCTGCTACACTTACCTTGTAACTTGATTCCCGGCAGATGTAGCTCAAAAAATGTGTATTGGCTCATATGAATAGAAGGGTTTGGGTCGGTCAATCTTTAATTTACACACGTTTACTTCAAAGCACAAGACGCAAAGAAAAACCGAGGTTTTTCGACTTTCTATGTTTCACTTCGCATGTCGTGAGGCAAATAATGAAACAGATTTTAGGATTTGTCGTATTTTTTATTACGGTTTCACTTATCACGGTTTCGTCGTTAGATGCCCAAGTTGTCGATGTGGCAACTTGGTGGCTAATTGTGAGCCCTGATGTTGATGCCCGTTCTCAAAGTAATCTCAATTCATTGGTCGATTTACTCAAAGAGCGCGGAAAAGTCCCGGCGAATCACATCCGCCGCATCGAAGGCAGCGAGTGCACCCGCGAGGGTATCAAGGCTGTCTTAGACGATCTTGGCAGTGAAATGGGACAGGGCGATCACCTTATGTTTTACTTCCGTGGCTTTGTGACGAAACCGAGAAGATCGAATTCAATTTTCTTTTTGACACACGGGGCAACGCGGGAAAATTTGGACGAGACGCTTAGGGATCGTGAACTAAACAGTTGGTTCCGTGAACTGTCCCCAAACAAAGTCATTGTCATTCTTGACGGTTACACCAGAGATGGAAATTTAATGGCTTACTACGGCAATCGTGGGCTGCCCGGGTCTGGAGGATTTATATCGATTCAGCGTGCAGCTTTAAGTACAGAAGATCTGTTAGTAGAAGCATTATTGGGAGCCCTAGGAACTGACGCAACGGACCTTGATGACAATCGGCAAGTCTCTATTGAAGAACTCCACATACACCTCACCTCAAATTTGGCTGAACGCGCCTTGCGGCTTATGGAGGGGGTTCTGCTCTTACTAGGAAGGGTCCAAGAGAAGATTGTCCTAAAATTAAGTCCAATGCTCAAAATCGTGACGGTGCCGGACGGCGCTTCGGTTCTCCTCAATGGACAAGAGGTAGGGATAACGCCGTACAGTCTTACTGATAACCTTCAACGGGGAACGCACAACGTAGAAGTTAACAAACCGGGATACCTGATTCCACCTGCGCATCCCATAGAAGTTGGGCTGGTTCAGGGAGAGTCGATTAACCTTTCATGGGACTTGGAGTCAATCGCCGTTCACGGCAGTGTCAAAGCTCCCGATGGCGTCCCCTTTGAGGGAGCAGCAGTGTGGATAGATGGAACAGCATATGAACAAAATCCGCTATACCTCAAAACAGATGGACAGTATCAACTGTTGGCTAACATAGCTAACGTTACATCCGAGTCAGGTCAATCGGATAAACGAGTGTTGGAATCGGGTAAAACGTACACCCTGCGCGCTGCAAGCGATGCACTCTATCATGCGGCGGCAACTTTTACACTCGCCACCCACGAATCCGTTGAGCGTAACCTGACCCTTAGCAAAAAGACGTGGTTTGAAGTTGCTCAGATGCAGTTCAACCGAAAGGCGTACGAAGACGCAATTGGCGCATTCCAAAATGGTATTGAGGAAACTATTGAATTTCCACCGATGTCCCCGGAGTTTACCAAATTACTCTTTGACTCCTTTTCGGAGGTAGTCGATAAGGTAAACGTCCAAAACATTGCTTACGTTGTTGCAACAGCAAAACTGGCAGATAGACTGAATCTTCAAGAAGAATCCAAGGTTTATTGGGAACAGGTAAGATTACAAGCGGCAAAAGGTTCGACATTTCATGAGCTCGCGACAGAACGACTGCGGGAGCTTAATTGGGGGCGTAGATTAATTAATATCGGTGTCTTGGTCTTATTTGTTGTAGTGTTAATTTCTGGAGGATATGCTATTCGTAGGGCGCGTCTGCGTGCCAAAACGTAATGTTGGTTAGATTCCAATAACGATGGGGCTTGAGTAGTTACACCCAAAACTTCAACCGGAACTAAACCAAATGACAAAGTCCATCGGGAAGATTGAGAGTGTCTTTTATTGAGACACATTGACTGACTTTCGATTTCCCGAATTTGAACGATTGCGGCGCTGTTCAGGGCAGTAAAGGGGATAAATTGATGTTCTTTTTTGGCTTTAAGATCTTAGGGCGTGTACAACACCGGCATCTGCTTAATCAGCAAAAAAATCTGCGCCGCCAAATCCAAGAACTTGAGGAAAAGCTCAAGACTCTGACAACAGAGAAGGCTGAACTTGAGGCTCGTCAGCAGGAGGAAAAATCAGCACTCAATCACCAGTTAGAAACCCTTCGGCAGATAGCGCAGGACCATGAAGAACTGAAGCAGCGCATTGTGGAAGATATGGAGAGTGTGACTCAAGAATTTGGATTGAGTTCAAAGCAAATTGAGAGACTCTGGGCGGATCGATTAGATCTAATTGATCTGTATGTTGATAAGTTGTACTCACTCGCCAAGGCCTTCGCGTGTGCCAACCGGGAGATGAGAAAAAATCGAGGCTTGTTTTTATTGCTGATAGACCGCCGAAATATGGCTGACGATAACTTCTCGGAATTCCACGATGGTCAAATCGAACACTTAACAGGGGAGCAATATCAGGGTATCAGTCAGCTTCCACAGATTTTCTCTCCTAAAGTCGATGAAATATTCAGCTATATGGGAGAAAAGGTCATCTTAAAGGACAAAAGTGGTGAAATTACCGGACATGAAGAGCGGGACGGGGCAATACTGGTAGATTTGAGTGGGGTTGCCTTTAGATCTCGTGTCATGGTTGAAGGCGTACGAACCCATCGCGTATTCGACAAAGTGGAACGTCTACATAAGGGAAGCGCAAGACACAATGCTGCAATTTACGCTTCATCGCTTGATGAGGTTATGGTGTCAATTGTGATTAGCGAGGAAACTAGTGAGGTTACACTTTTCCGGGATGGACGTTTTATGGAGAGCTATGATCCCTACACAGATCAAGAAACCTTGCGTGAAGAAAAGGTGGTTCCTATGAAGCGTAAAGAACCTTCGGAAGAGTCAACAGATATAGAGATTGAACAGGAAGAAACAGCGACTCAAATATCCACCGAAGATTAAATTGGCTAAGCAGACAAAATGCCCCACAAAATGGCGTTGCCGTATTTCTAACGACAAATGGGATGAGACATAGCCACTTTACGACATTAGATACTGGCGCTCCGAAATTGAATAATCGTAGAAAAACGCCCCGACGTCAAGGTTTGGCATCGGGGCGTTTTGGATTGAGCAGCGTTATGTTTTAACTAAAGTCCTCCTCATCAATATCTTCAAATGAGCATTGCAATGCCCTTCGCCAGATGGAGCTTTGCGCTTCCCCTAATGGCTCAGCAACAGCCTCCAAAAAGGCTTGAAAACAGTGATTCGCAATGATATAATAGCCACTCGGAAACCCGTTGAACACTGAAAGGTCAACGATGACACGTCAAGCGGCACCCTTACTTTGGAAAATATTGGTCATCACTGCAATCATTACATGGACGATTTATCCTACGCTTGCAGGCGAACGCGAGGAATACGTTTTTGCCTACAAACTTTTCCAAGAGGGTGCCTATTTCATTGCTAAAGATGAACTTAAGGCGTTCATCCAAGACTACCCACAGAGTGCGGATGCCGATGACGCACGTTTTCTCATGGGTGAATGTGCGCTGCAGCTTGAGAAATATGACGAGGCAATCCAGCACTATAAACAACTCCAAATTGATTACCCAGACAGCCCATTGCGTTTAGATGCAGTTCGCGGTACGGCAACGGCTTGGTTTCGCGAAGGCAAATATGAAGAGGCAATCAAGGCTTACGAAAAAGTTGTCGAAAGCTCAGACGATCCCCCCGTCATCTCCCATAGCCTTTATCTCATCGGCGAATCTTATGACAACTTGGGACTTTATCAGAAATCTGGCGAATACTACGAGCAAGTTCTCACTAAATATCCACAGTCAGAAGAAGCATCAGATGCCCTATACGCGAAAGGTTGGAGTCTATACAGACTCAAAAAATACGGTGAGGCATATGGTGCCCTAACGAACTTTATCGAAGAATATCCCGCCCACTATGCCGTTCCAGAGGCTTCCTACCGTGCAGCCGAATCCCTGTTCAACCTTGACAATTGGGTAAAGGCACAACAAGCGTACCAGCAAGTCATTGACACCTACCAGACAGACACAGAGCACCGGCAATTGGCTATAGATGCTCGATTCAGACTTGGCGAGTGTTATTTCCAGCAGGAATTGATGGAAGAAGCGAAGAACACTTTTGAACTTTTACTGCGTGAACACGGAACATCACCTATTGTAGCGGAAGCACAATATTGGATTGCCGAAGTCTTGTTGGAAGAGGAGAAATATCCTGAAGCCATCCATGAATATCAAAAGGTTGTTACCCTCTACCCACAAAGTGAAGTTGCCGATGATGCCCAATATGGGATCGCAACGGCGTATTTTCTAAAAGGCGACTACCCCAAAGCAGGTAGTGAATTCAAGAAGGTTGCGGAGAACCGACGTTCTGAACTCAGCGATGCAGCCCGTTTTCGTTTAGGCGAATGTTTCCGCCTGCAACGAGAGTTTAATTCCGCTATCCTTCACTATAAAAAAGTGGGGACGAAGTCGGGGTACACAGACGACGCACTTTATGGAAGAGCTACCAGTGCGTTTGAATTGCGAGACTATTCGCAAACCATTGAGGTATTGAATGCGCTGTTGAGTGCCCAACCATCTAGCCCGCTCAGACCTTATGTCCTTTATCAACTCGGGCTTGCGTATTTTAACCAGCAAGCGTATCAAGAAAGTTCCCAAGCCTTTGACAGTTTCCTATCCGAAAACCGTGATACCTACTTGGAAACCGCCCCTACCGATGAAGCACTGTTCTGGAAAGCGCGTGCTCGGTTTGAGCTAGAAGATTATTCTGCAACCCTCCAAGCCTGCGAGGAACTGCTTCAACGTTTTCCAAATAGCCGCCTGCGCTATCGGGCAGAATTCTTTATCGCAGAAAGCACCTATTGGCATGAGCAAACCCCGCAAGCCTATCAATCGGCGCGCCAAAAATATCAAACTTTGCTTGAGAAACAATCGCAGATTGCACCCAACGCTCTCGGGGCTGAGTGGGCTGAAAAGTGCCGCTATGGAATCGGTTGGACCCACTTCTCTGAGGCAACCCTCTCAAAAGACGGTGCTGAGCAACAAGAACATTATCAAGCAGCAGTATCATCTTGGAAGGAAGGGCTTGCAAACCACCCAAACGGTGCACTTGCAGATAAAACGCAATACCATATTGGTATCGCTTATGTCAATCTTAAACAGTATGAAAATGGGATTCAGGCTTTCAAGCAAATCCTTTCTAACTACCCCGGCAGCGATTGGGGTGACAACGCACGGTATCAGACAGGATGGGTGTTTTATAAGCAGGAAAGATATCCCGCAGCAATCACTGCTTTCAATGAAATGCTCAAGGTAAACCCTGGGTCGCAGCTTGTGCCAAGAGCGATTTTTGGTATCGCCAACGCCTACTTCAAACAAGGAAAGTACGCACAAGCGATTGGTGAATATCAACGGGTAGTTGACAAGTATCCCAACCCTATTCGCGAGGCGGGTGCCGAAAAAGCCATCGATCTCCGTCCAGAAGCACAATATTATATCGCGGAAAGTTTTTTAAACCTTCAGAATTATCCTGAAGCAATTGCCGCTTATGAAAGGGTTCTTCAACACCATCCCAAAAGTGAATGGGCTGACGATGCACAGTATGGGATTGCAACCGCTTACGAAAATCTAGGTCAAAAAGAGAAGGCAATACAGGCGTATCGGGCGCTGACGCAGAAATACCCCAACCGTGAACTCGCCGCAGATGTTCAACTCCAAATCGGTCGCCACTACTATGATGAAAAAGACTATAAGCGAGCGATTGCCGAATTTCAAAACGCAATTAATCAATATCCCGAAACTCCATCGGCGTGGTTAGCGCAGTACAACATCGGTAAATGCTATATTGCGTTGGGATCTTACCGTCAAGCGATTGGGGCATTTGGCAGGGTTGACGCACGGAGTGATTTTGCAGCCACCGCAGCATATGAAATTGGTTACGCTTGGTACGATCAAGATAATCCGGGTCGAAATCTTGGTAACGCTGTGAAAGCATTGCTTGCCGTACCTGAAAAATATCCGCAAAGTGTTGACGTGCCCCGCGCTTTATTGGTTACTGGTGAGTGCTACAGAGAATTAGGCGAATTGGACCAAACCGCTGCCGTATACCATCGCCTCCTCAACGATTATCCGGATTCGGAACAAGCGCAGTGGGCACAACTGGCATTGGGAGATACCTATCGTGCTCAAGGGAAGTACCAGCAAGCCATTGGCACTTATGATGTAATTCGCGAAGAAGGTACAGAGCGATACTCCGTTGACATTGTAATCGATGGATTGTTTCGTTTGGCAGAAACATACGCACAGATAGCACAAAATAGAGATGCCGGCACAACCTATCTGCGTATTCGTTACCTATACAAGGATCATGATCCGTATAGGGCATTCCAAGCAACGGTTTATGCCGCGGATGCTTTTGCCCAAGCCGGCGAGACCTTAGCCCAAGCCGCATACACCCATCAGGCGAAGGATGAGTATGAAAATGCGATTGAGTTTTATGAATCGAGTGTTCTACAAGTGCAGGATGCGGCGGAACGAAAGCAATGGGATGCACTATACGATTATGCGATGAACAAACTTCAACAACTTTTTAAGTGAGTTTGGATGAAAGGGATGAGCAAAAGAGGAACGGAGCAGAATGGACAGATGGAAGGAGGGACAAAGCATTCTATGCAATACATTCGATCTAATCCCTTCCACGTTTTATGTTTTACGTTTTACGTTCTACTCAGTTTATCACAAGTCTACGCCCAAACACAGGAATCATCAGACACACAGTTGGAATCGGATCTCCCAGACGAGGTTATCGCAGAAATTATTGATACCACGCGAATCGTGCTTGAGCCGCGTAGCCGTTTTAGTGACCCGTTGGTGCCCCAGCTAATTCACGCCATTGCACTATATCCCAAGGAACGTCTCTGGAATTTACCTCCCACGACTACGCCCCAAAAAGCTGTTAAGCCTACCGCTCGACCACCGAAAAACTATAGTTTTCACCTCAGTGCTTATCCAAGCTTGCCAGAATCATTAATCTATCAGGTGTTTTTCGCGGGGCGCACGAAGCAGACACACGGTTTCCTTCATCTGAACCGGCAGCAACTTGGTAATGCACGCACCAAAGAGCGGGGAGATTATAATCTTGACGGGATTCGTGGCGGATTAAGTCACCAGTATCAGGAGTTGAGTGAAATTTCCCTTGATCTTGGACTAAATCTTAAAGCGCTAGAATGGTTGCCAGCGACGGAAGGAGATCCAAACCCTCAGAAGGATTTGCGGCTTTTCCGCTCCGATCTAAACTGGAAGCAGCAGATTTCTGAAACAACGTGGTCAACACTGAATCTCGATACGACACTACTCCGTATGGATCACGATGAATCTGAGCTGCGCGATGAAGCAGCAGATCTGCGTCTTAACTTTGACATGGCGCTTTCGTGGCCCTTTCTGAATCCAATTCACGCCGGCGGTAATGTGGAATATTTCTCCGCGGGAGATGTTGGGGAGATAATCGCTCGCCTGTATGCCCGCGATGAGTTTACGCTATTTGGACCTTTCGTTCTGAGTATAGGCTTGGAAGGGGTTAGTTTCCGCGAATCTGATGACCCCGGCGGAGATAACGTGAACTCGCAGGTAGACATGGAAGACGCAGCTCTACAACTTGACGCTGACACTGGCGAGGATACAGTGAACCCGCAGTTAAATGTGGAAGGCGAAACTCAACTGACCGAAACTGAAACTGGTGAAGACACAGCGGATTCGCTGTCAAACGAAGGAGGCGAAACTCCGGGGACAAACACTGAAACTGAAGACGATAAAGTCGACTTACCGTTGTACCCCTCCCTTGCGCTGACAACTCATCTTGACAAACATTGGTTAATCCGAATTGAAGGGGATCGGACAATTGCGCGGCACCGATTGTCAACACTTTACTTTGACACAGATTACATCAGCTTTAACCCGCACCTTCGGCCGGAAAAGACTTGGAATGGACAGATAATCCTAAAGTATCATCAAGGTGCGAAGTTTGAAGTTAATCTATCCGGTTTCGCAAAACAGATAGACGATCTCGTTGCCTTGATTCCTCAAATGAAACCACCTGAAAGTAGTGGTGTGCCACCGACTGACACTGCCAAGGCAGCACTTTCATGGACTCCGACAAATATTGAGGCATCAATCTACGGTGGACAACTGCTTATTTCCGCTCGCATTGTTGACCGTCTCGACCTGCGGTTTCGGTACACGCATGAGGTTTCGATGCCAACGATCGGTGAGCAAATCCCTTATAGGGCAGCGGATCGGATAGATCTGGATGTGATGTATCATTTCCCATCGGAGTTCCATGTCGCGCTTAAAGCCGAATTGCAGGGTCCCAGATATGTTGATATGATGACCGATGAAACATTGACGGGCTATCTCTTGTTGAAACCCAAATTAAGCAAAACAATTGGAGGCTATATTGACGCTTTTGTCGGTGGTGCGTTTGTGATTGGAGAATATAGCCTGCTGCAGAAGTATGAACTTTCGCAGCGTAATTTTGATTTCGGGATTGAGTTGAAATTTTGACCACTCTACAACGGCAGGGAGAACAGACCTATCATGGGCAACCCAATTGAGATGATTATTTCAGGATTAGAACAGTTGAGTGGGGGCGGAATCCTTCTCATTCCCCTGATTGGTTGTTCAATCTGTGCACACGCGATTATTATGGAACGGATTTATCATCTGCGCCGTGAACGCGTCATCCCATCACAGTTTGTGACCCGTAGCATCTACCATGAACTTGTGCAGGGCAATCCCGAAATCGCAATCCAAATGTGTGAGAGGCGTCCGGGCCCCTTGACAAATATCCTTCGTGCCGGAATAGAACACAGAAACGCCGATGAGGAAACGCTTAAACGGGTCATCCGTTTATCAATCAGTGGCGAAAAACCGAAATTGACCCGATACCTCCATATTTTGGGGATGTTGTCTGCCGTTGCAATATATATAGGCTTACTCGGCACATTTCTCGGCATGATCGCTTCATTTGGCAACCTTTATGAGATAGAAGGACAGGTGGGACAGTCGAGCGAGATTGCTGCCGGTATCTCACAAGCCTTAATCACAACAGCCGCCGGGTTAATGATCGCACTACCAACGTATGTTGCCTACTACTATTTCAACAGCAAGGCGCAGCTCTTTTTAACAGAACTGGAAAGACACGGTATGTCTCTGGTCCGCTTTCTTGTCGCTGAGGAACACAAATTGTTTCAGGATGGATTTGAGGATATTCAGCGTTTGATCCAAGAGGAGGCAAACTGATGAACACGCGAGGTGAAGTTAAACTCAGTGCTTTTTTTGGGATTGCAATCGTCGAACATCTGGTACTGATTCTGGTGTTAGCTATGGCGGTTTATACAAAACCTGTGCCAAAAGTTCATGACACAGCCATAACTGTGGATATTCTGATAAATGAGCCGGAGCAGAAACGTCGTATTGAAGAAGAGATTCCTATCGCTATTCCTCCAACCCGCCAACCTGAAATGCCTACCCAATTGCCACCAATCCAATCGGCTCATAATGTTCAGCGATACCTAAATTCTGGCGGTCCGTCGGGCGGCTTACCCGCCCGCGCCCTAGCGCGGACTACCGACCAAGATCCGAATCGTTTGGCGTTAGGCGCAGCCCCTGTAAAAGGACGAAATCAGGCGCTGGTCGACGATTTGGAGGCAACGAACGCAAGGGTTCGGGAGAAACCACGGGTTAATGAGGAGGGCGCCTACGGTACCCCAGCGCGTCAAGGCGTTCGAGATACGGATCGGTTCAAACATAAAGGGGAACGTGGACACAGCTTGACCCGGCAGGTGTCCACAGGAAGCGTGACCCATACCGGGCAAAGTAATGTTACTGATGGTGTTGGCTTCGAGTTTGAAATTTCTGGTGAAGTCAGTGGACGCGGCTATCGCTTGGGAAAGCCCATTCAAACACAAGGCAAACAAGGCGGAGGCGTCCAGATCAGTTTCAAGGTGAAACCGGACGGCACGGTGTATGATGCCCGAGTGAAACCCGGTTTTCTAACAACAGTCGGCGAAGTTCGACTCAAAGAGCAAGCCAAACGATATGTCGAAAGGATTCGATTCAACACTTTGCCCAAGACAGTGCCGCAGATCGATCAGTCCGGGGAGATCTTCATTAATTTCACAACGCAGCTAAGTCAGTGAAATTCCCTTGTATACCCTCAGATTATCCCAATGATATTAATCTCTTTCTCGAAACATTCAAAATGATTGTTGACAATTTTTTGTAAAACGATTATAATGAAGCAAAACTTCAAACAGGATTCTTGAGAATCCTGCTAATTTACCAATCCAGTTAACGTTAGGAGGAATAACCATGAATCGCTGTTTTGTAAACCTTGCCCCCTACATCGCGCTTGTAATAATAGCAGCGGTGATTACCGGTTGTGCGACGGTCATGCCGTTAAGTGTAAAGGTCCAAAATGCAGACCGTAAATATGAGGAAGCTCAAGGTATGACTATTCGCGCGGATACTCCAGAAAATAGGAAAGCAGACCTCGCCAAACGGAAAGGACTGTATGATACCGCACTCGCAGGGTATCTCGAAATTATCGCGCAAGATCCAGACGGAAAGTATGCAACCTATTCACATTTCCAAGCAGCGGCGATCTACAAAAAACGTTTTGAATGGGATAAATCCACAGAGCATTATCAAGCCATTGTAGACATCGCCCCTACCGGCTTCTTGGGGGGTCGCGCAAAGAGTGGTATTGCTGATATCCGTAAAAATCGTGAAGTTATCAGAGATAATAGGCGTACCTATCAAAACCACGCTCCACTCAGCAAAGATTTAGCCATGCGTGCAGCAGAAACAGCAAAGCGTGCAAAGGAAGCCAGCACTCCTGAAGAAGTCGAGATGATCAATCAAGAAGCGGAAATCCTCGAGCAACAAGCAGTGGATAGCAACGATAAAGCGGTACGTGCGCTTTACGACGAAGCACGGGCTTACCAAACGCTCGGCAACTCCGAAGAGGCAATTAAGCAGTTTGAACGAGTGGTCGCAGAGTTTCCGGAACATAGGCTGGCACCTCAAGCCCAGTTCCAAGTTGGCAATATCTACTTTTACGAACTCTATGACTACATAGGTGGTTGGCCCGCCTATATCAAGGTTATTGAGAAGTTTCCGGACTCCTATGAAGCTTCCGATGCGGAAACCTTGCTGAAGGAATCAGAAACAACCCTGACAGAGATTGCTCAAGATCAGGCTGACATTAAAAAGTATACAAATCAGAAAGCACTCGACTACATAAACGCAGGACGGAAGGTGCTCCCAAGTGATTTGTATGTTGCAGGATACGCCGACCGTATCGCCCAGAATTTCCAGAACATCGGATCTGGTTGGGTGAAGATGAGAAACTATCCGGCTGCAATTGCTGCCTACCGTAAATTGGCGCAAAATCTGTCATACAAAAAGTTCCACGCTGCAGACGCCCTATTTCGGATTGGCGACCTGTACCAAAAAGACGGGCAGTATCAGCGTGCGATTGCTGCCTTTCAGGATATGTTAGATAAAGCACCCGAATCCACTTGGCGGGATGAGGCGGTGTATCAACTAGCCGTATGTTATCGTGCTGTTCGTGAGTTTGAGGAAGCCTACGAAGGTTTCAAAGCTTACATGAGTATAGACAAAGAAGGCAAATATTACCGCGAGGCTGAACAGATTGTCCGTCAGTATGAGCTGGATCAGGATGGCGATGGCTTCAAGTTCTATGTCGAACAAGAAGCCGGCACCTCTGATAAAGATCCGAACGACAATCCGGATGTTAAGAAACAGCAAGCCGAAGCCGAAGAGGCGCAGCCCGGTGGTATGTAGGTGACAATATATTGCCTCATGAATCATAAGAAAAGCAGGGAAGCCCATTCCCTGCTTTTTTTATTTCTGCTTTTCGATCTCAATTCCAGATCTAACGGGACCGCGGATTGAGTGACAACTATGGTGAATTATAGAAATAAGCAGACATTTACCAATCACTTCGACCTTTGCGACGTTTCCAAAGTCCCCCTGAACCCCTCTGATAAGAGGGGAAAGACAAGGGAGAAGATCCCCTCTTATCTTCTCCCCTTGTCAGGGGAGTTGGGGGATTTAGGGGGTTGGTTGTGCATTAGGAGTGTCTAAGTAATTCTAAAATCTACTATAATTGGCAATGGCACAGCTTCCCTTTTTCCGATGCCACGAAAATCTCTCATCAATTGGAACCACTGTTGGCGTGAACCCTCCGTTCTGATCGCCGTTATTCTCATCACCGTGCTGCTTGCCCTGTTCGTGGTGTTTCCGCTGTTTCAGGTGTTCAAAACCTGTTTCATCACGAAAGATGGTTCAACGTTCACGCTGGAGTATGTCTGGGAGTTATTTGCTAAATCGTACAATCGGCAGCCGCTCTACAACAGTATCGTCTTGGGTATCTGTGTCGCGTTGCTCGGCACAACCGTCGGATTCGCCTGTGCCTACGCCGTCACAAAGACGGATATGCGGTTCAAAAGACTCCTCCAAGCTAGCGCACTCCTGCCGATTATCTCCCCACCCTTCGTTATCGCGCTTTCCGCGATCCTTCTGTTTGGTCGAAACGGCATAATCACCCGGAAACTCCTCCAAGAAGGGCTCGGCATCGATCTCTACGCAGCAGGATTCGACATCTACGGTTTGACGGGGTTGGTCATTGTCCAAACGCTCGCCTACTTCCCGACCGCCTATCTGGTGTTGGTCGGTGTGTTGTCGTCCATTGAGCCTGCGTTGGAGGAAGCCGCATCAAACCTCGGCGCCTCCCGGTGGAAGGTCTTCCGAACTGTTACAGTCCCGCTCTCGTTGCCGGGGATTGTAAATGCGATGCTGCTGCTGTTCATCGAGTCAATGGCAGATTTTGGCAATCCGCTGATTTTGGCGGGGCGATTTAATGTCCTTTCCGTTCAGGCATATCTCCAGATCACCGGCAACGATAACCTTCCCGGCGGGGCAACGCTAGCGATGGCACTGTTGCTACCCTCGCTTGCCGTCTATTTTTTACAATACTATCTCCTACGTCAACGCAGCTTCGTCGCACTGACAGGAAGGGCATCAGGAGCAGAGACACAAACGGCTGATAAACGGGTACAGTACCCGCTGATGGCTATCTGCTGGGGAACGGTGGGTTGTGTCTTTCTTTTTTACGGATTGGTGGTGGTTGGTTCATTTACCAAGCTGTGGGGCGTCGATTATTCACTGACGTTGAACAACTACGTGGAAGCCTTTCGCTTAGGAGCGGATTACATCGTAGACTCCCTCCTGCTTGCGGCAATTGCCACGCCGTTGACGGGATTGCTAGGCATGGTCGTCGCATTCTTGGTTAAGCGAAAGCAGTTTATAGGGCGTAGGCTAATGGATGTGACCTCTATGTTGAGTTTTGCGGTGCCGGGGACGGTGGTCGGCATCGGCTACATTCTCGCTTTTAACCAGCCACCGCTTATGTTGAGGGGGACAGCGGCTATTATTGTGCTGCTGTTTATCTTCCGTAACATGCCCGTTGGGATCCGTGCCGCTGCCGCTTCGTTGGACCAAATAGATTCCTCGCTGGAGGAGGCTTCGACCAATTTGGGCGCAGGCAGTTTGACCACGTTTCGCCGAATCCTACTGCCGCTGATTGCGCCGGCGTTTTTCGCTGGACTTGCTTACAGTTTCGTCCGCTGTATGACCGCTATCAGTGCAGTAATCTTTGTTGTCTCCGGTCGGTGGAATCTGATTACCGTGGCGATTCTGGGCTTTGTTGAAAACAGCGACTTCTCGCAGGCGGCTGCGCTCTCGATTATCCTCATCCTGTTTGTAATGGCTGCTCTGGGACTGATTCAGCTAGTGTTGACGCTGGCTTTCAAGCGGCGTATCACGGAATTTTTTGGATATGCAAACACATCTGGCAACTAATTTTAAGGAGTTATGACGTATTACGTCATAACTCGCCCAAAAGTGACTGGTATTTTACAGTTGCGACGTTGACACATTTTGGAAAATGGTGTAGATTAAATGATGGTGGGGGCTCCGAGTGCCAGCTCAAAGCCCCCGGAAGCAAGACGAGAGATGGACTCGAATCGCTTCGCCATTGTTAGGGTGGATACCTAACAATTGTTTGATAGTATACCCTTTGATGCCATTCGTTTCAATCGAAAACAAGGGGGCTGCGCGATTTGAGGACGCAGCCCTTTTTTGTTTTCGGTCGGAACGGTGGCAACAAGGAGAAATACCATGTTTATCAAAAAAACGTTGAAACTCGCGTTGTTCATTGCTCCGGCCGTTTTGTTAATGGGTGCGCTTTGTGTTCAGGCTGCTCAGAAGGGTGGATATGTTTCTGATCCGAGTCTCTATTGGTCGGTAGGTATCAATAATGTTCGCTTTTACGGGCGGAGTTCTCATAGTGAACACAGGTATGCCGTTGAGAATTATAGTACGTATGATCTCGAGGTCACGTGGGAATACGCTCATAAGGTTATGAGGGCTAACAAAACGTTATACGAAGATGATTCAAAACATGGAACAGTTATAGTTAAAGCGGGACAGGATAAGTACGATGGAGGATCGAGAGGCGTTGATGTCGTACCGGGATTTTATTATATTGATGCTTACACCAGTGTCGATATTCTCTACGAGACAAGACGCCCCGGCATCCCAAAACGGATTAAGTTTGGGAAAATTTCGTATAAGACTGCAACAGAAGAGATACTATAGAGGTTTTACTATGCGAACTGTTATACTCGTGGCTTGCCTTTGGCTTGCCACGAGTTCCCTTCAATCAAAAATTGTTTTTTATTCCAATCAGGACGGCAATCATGAAATCTACACGATGGACTCAGATGGGAGCAACCAGACACGTCTGACGTTCAACAATGCTGCTGATGCAACTCCTGCTTGGTCACCCAACGGTCAACAGATTGCATTTCATAGCTATCGGGATGGGAATGCAGAAGTGTATGTGATGGATGCCGATGGTAATAACCAACGACGACTGACGCATCACCTCGCCATTGATGCCTATGCTTATTGGTCTCCTGACGGAAAGCAGATTGCGTTTAATAGCACCAGAGACGCTAAGGAAGGCGAGCCAAAAGTTGAAATTTATGTCATGGACGCTGACGGCGGCAATGTCAGACAGGTCACTAATGTAGGCTTTGCTACCCGGCCGAGATGGTCACCCGATGGGGAGTGGACTCTATTTGAGGCAGGAGAAATTTTTGCTATTCGTCCTGACGGGACAGATATGTGGCAGGTTTCTAACCCACGATTTGATGCAGGAATGTTTCTGGGGGGATGGTCACCCGATGGAAAACAGGTACTATATGCTGAGGCAGTCAACTTTAATCCGGATAAATACTTTCCTATTATTGCCACGCTGGCTCAAAATGGGCGTCAGGAGGTAGTCCACTGGCAGCCTGTAAATCTACCACGGATGCCAATGCACTCTGCAATCTTTTCCGCAGATGGGAAGTCGATTCTCTTTTCTGGAGCGGTGGATATCGATAATGACTGGCATATTTACCGTTTTGAACTCATTGGCAAGAAACTGATACAACTGACCGACAATCCGGGGGAGGATAGTGCACCACAGGAATGGAATCCACGCTTATCTGTCCCCCCTCGACAGGGGCTAATGCCCCAGTATTGGGGGAAAATAAAAGCGGAGGGGTGGCTTGGGCGACGTTCAAACTGATGCTGCAGCGTCTGTTGCGCGTCGCCTTGCCCATGATCCGCCGTAACGGTCAATCCTGATAAAACGAAAAGTGGGGGTATCCTTAGATACCCCCTTTTTTTAGATCTAGTTTGCTTTGAACTCGGTGAATAGTTTTCCGATGCGTGATGTAAACGAGTGGAACTGTGGCAACTGCTAAAGCGAAAAGTGAGCAAAGACAATCGCATGTCGCCATCGTTTTCTCTCACTTTCTCCCCTTCTCACTTGTTCATTTTCTGCCTTATCGGGCTCGTTGATTTAAAGGGTACATGTCGCCCCGCTGGGGCTAAATGCACCTATGCCTCCCGTCACATACCGCGTTTCAAACCTTCTATCCTGTAAATCCTTAAATCCTGAGTATCCTGATTCAGACAATAATGATGCCGCCTCTAATTGCAATTATGAACAACCCTCACATAAATGTCAACACATCCTAGCAACTTGTGTTAAAATAGCGTGAGTTGCTAGTAGAGTTATCGCTTCATGAGTTCATTGGTTCATGGGACGGAGGCTACGGCATACGGAGTATGCCTATTACTATAACGCAAGGTGCTAGACAACCTGTAGTTGAGCGTATCGAAATACCGCCTGTGATTTATCGGACAATTGATCGGAGATTCAACAGGATTCCGTATACCGTAACCTGTGTAACTTTTCCCTTTTTCGTGTTACCTTTGTTACCTTTTTCGCTAAAAAAGCCCAGAGCAGCCTATTTTTCCTGTTTTTACCCAAGTTGCTAGATAGCCGTTGTCAAGCGAGTCGCAATTCGGAGGGAATGCCCCTACTTGGTTTATCAACTAGTAACTTGCGTTACTATAAAATATTGTCCCTAACCCAATAATAATGATTTCAGGAGGAGTACATTTATGGCAGCATCACAATTGGCGGCGCAACTGTATACGGTCCGCGATTTCACCAACACCCCAGCCGAGATTGTCACAACGATGAAGAAGGTCAAGCAACTCGGCTACGACGCTGTGCAATGTTCGGCACTCGGCGCTATTGACGCACACGAATTGAAAAGGATTGTCGATGGCGAAGGCTTAACGATATGCGCTACACATACAGACTATGAGCGTATGCGCGACGAACCCCAAGCGGTCATTGACGAACACAACCTCTGGGGCTGTAAACATGCGGCAATCGGCGGTTTGCCCCAAGAGTATCGCAGTGCTGAAGGCTACGCGCGGTTCGCCAAAGAAGCCTCGGAAGTTGCCAAACGGCTTGCGGAGGGCGGACTGACTTTCTCGTACCACAACCACAGCTTTGAGCTAGAGAGGTTCAACGGGCGAACCGGATTGGAGATCTTGTACGAGGATAGCGATCCAAAATATTTCAACAGCGAACTCGATACCTACTGGATCCAACACGGCGGCGGCGATCCGGCGGCGTGGATTCGCAAGCTGAAAGGACGTGCCGATATCGTTCACCTAAAAGACATGGCGATGGACGACCGCACGCAGCTGTTTGCAGAGGTCGGTGAGGGAAATCTGAATTGGCCCGCAATCCTTGATGCCTGTAAAGAAGCCGGCACAGAATGGTATATCGTTGAGCAGGATACCTGCCAACGCGATCCATTTGAGAGTTTGGGGATCAGCCTGAGGAATCTCAAGGAAATGGGGCTTCACTGATATAGGACTTACGCAGCCAACTGTAGGCGGGGCATCTTGCCCCGCAACCGCGTAGATCCTGTGATAGCTAAAAATCGTTGAATACCTTCACCGGCTGTCCTGTTTCAATCGACTCCCACGCCGCAACGCCGACAGCGACCGATTTTGCCCCGTCAACAGCATTCGGGGACGGTTCCAGATCTTCTTCGATACAATTCTGGAAATGCCGCATATAACGGATAACAGTTTGACCGTGCCCGTAAACGCTCGTATCAACTTCAGGTGGGCATGTCATCTCCAACGGTTCTTTCGCTGCCAACTTATCCAAGATTAGCTTGACCTGTCCGCCTTTGTTGTCGGTGAAATCCCCGATCATCGTGCCGCCTGTGCCGTAAATCGAAACCTGCATCATCGGCATGGGCGGATGGACGATGTCATACAATCCCATCGCTCGCGCAATCTGTCCATCCTTAAACTTTAGATTGAGGAAGAAATTGTTCTTTATCGGATATTCGGGGGTGAGTTTCCCTTTTGCACCGTAGGCGTGCACCTCTTCGACATCGCCCAAAAAGCTCCGCAAAATATCAACGGGGTGTACCACGCCGCCATACATCAAATCCTGCGGCTCATGCAAGCGCCAAGGGGTGAAATCGTAGACAGGGCGCATATCATGGATGTAGTAAGCGTCTGCTGCCATAATCTCCCCAAGCTCGCCATCATCGAAGAATCGACGCATCGTCTGGAATTGTAGATCAAAGCGCATCGTTTGACCGACCAGAAATTTAACCCCCTTTTCCCGCACCAATCCGACCAGTCGTTTCGCATCCTCAAGGTTAGTCACCATAGGTTTTGTGCAGATTACGTGCTTTCCTGCTTCAAGTGCGGCGGCACAGTGTTCGGCATGAAGGTGGTCGGGCGAATAGACCGCAACCACATCAATATCGTCACGAGGAACCAACTCTTGATAGTGGGTTGTCCAAAATTCCACCCCGATCTCCGCCGCATAATTTTCCAACACATCCGCCCTTTTGGCGCATATCGCCCGGAGTTCGTATTTGAGGTCGGGCACATCCTTGAGCAACGTTGCAGTTGACCCCATATTGGTGGGGTTCATTCCAATAACTCCTAATCCAATTGCCATTTTATTTCTCCTTTTATAACGCAAGTTGCTAGACAACCTGTAGTTGAGCGTATCGAAATACCGCCTGTCCCCTAGTCTTGATTTATCGGACAATCGATCGGGAATTCAGCGGTATTCCGTATACCGTAACCTATGTAACTTTTCCCTTTTTCGTGTTACCTTTGTTACCTTTTTCGCTAAAAAGTCCAGAGCAGCCTATTTTTTTATTTTTACCCAGGTTGCTAGATAGCCGTTGTCAAGCGAGTCACAATTTGGAGGGGACGACCCTACTTGGTCTATCAACTAGCAACTTGCGTTTTTTAGTAAAGTTTAGAATTAATTGGACACTCCGTACCGGCGAGGTTAGGGAACCTCGCCTACAGGGGATGGGAAAATCCGGGCTATCACCCCGGTAGGTGCGGTTTGTAACCGCACCGCATCGACGCGTCCCGAAAATCGGGATCCCGACCTGTCGGGAGAAACAGCGCCTACCGAACATGGGGAGCGAAAGTGTCTATCTGTTTTTAGAATCCACTATAATTACCATTTTTCACAAGGTACTTGAAATAGTTGTTCGCTCACTCTAAGAAATAGTGCGAAGAAACCGATTCTCATGTTGACAATTTCCCCGTATCAGGGGAGCAGTTTGCGGTTTTTTGAGTTTACCCAAAAGTCAAAATCTGGTATATTGTAACCCATAACCGATCCAAAATAAATCTTTTTCTGGGAGCAACATATTATGGATTTCACATTGACCGCAGACCATGATGCTATCCGTAAGACTGCACGAGAATTCTGTCAGCGTGAACTTGTGCCACACCTCCGTGACTGGGATCGTGCCGCGCAACTTCCGCGTGAGGTCATACGGAAGATGGGGGCAGCGGGTCTGCTAGGGGTTTGCATTCCCCGGCGTTACGGTGGGTTAGGCTTCGATTACTTGAGTCTCGGCATTGTCTCCGAAGAGCTAGAGCGTGCCGATAGCGCGTTCCGGGTGCTGATCGCTGTCCACCTTGGGCTTAACTCGCTGGCGTTGTTTCAGTGGGGGAATGAAACACAAAAACAGGGTTATCTTGTGCCGCAGGCGCGTGGTGAGAAATTGGGAGCGTTTGGATTGACCGAGCCGGGTGCGGGCAGCGATGTCGCCGGTATCAGCACGACTGCCCAGCATGATGGTAACACGTACCTCCTCAACGGCGAAAAAATGTGGATCGGTTGTGCCGATATCGCCGATCATTTCCTCATTTTCGCCTATACCGATCGTGCGGCAAAACATCGCGGCATCTCTGCGTTCATCGTTGAACGCGACTTTGATGGCGTAACCACCTCCAGCATCCACCACAAGCTAGGGGGTCGCATCGGTAATGTGGGTAGCATTACCTTGCAGGATGTACGTGTGCCCGCTGCAAATCGCGTTGGCGAGGAGGGCGATGGCTTCAAGATTGCAATGAGTGCGTTGGACAATGGACGCTACACGGTCGCATCAGGCGCGGTCGGTTTGATAGAAGCGTGTCTTGAGGCAAGCGTGACTTATGCCAAGAAACGTGAGACCTTCGGACAACCCATCGGCGAACACCAACTTGTCCAGCAAAAGATCGCCAATATGGTCGCCGGGCGTGACATTGGGAGGCTGCTTTACAATCAGGTCGGCTGGCTGAAGAATCAGGGAATGCGCTGCACACGAGAGGTGAGTCTTGCCAAGTGGACGAACTGTCAGAACGCCTTCCAGGCTGCGGACGATGCGATACAGATTCATGGGGCGCACGGCTACAGTGACGCATACCCTGTGGAACGCTATTTCCGCAATGCACGTGGGGCGTTGATCTATGAGGGGACGCAGGAGATTCACCAGTTGATTCAAGCGGGGTATGCGCTCGGCGATCGGGTTGATAAGCCTGTGACGCAGCCGCTGCCATCTTATCCATTTGAGTAATATCCCGATAGCACAAGGAGGAAAGTGCATAAATGACTTTGAGTCCGTTGGATGGTATCCATGTTTTTGACCTGTCGCGGCATTTGGCGGGTCCCTACTGCGCGATGATGCTGGGCGATTTAGGTGCGGAAGTTATCAAAGTTGAACGCCCTAGCGTCGGCGATGAAACGCGTCAGTGGGGTCCTCCATTCCTCGGTGGTGAGTCGGCGTATTACCTCTGCTGCAACCGCAACAAAAAAAGCCTTACACTCAACCTCAAGGACGAAGAGGGTATCGCTATTGCGCGGAAACTTGCAGCACAGAGCGATGTATTAATTGAGAATTTCCGTATAGGTGGTTTGGACGCAAGCGGTCTGGATTACGCATCGCTCAAGGAGATTAACCCGCGCCTGATTTACTGTTCCATCAGCGGGTTTGGACATACAGGACCTGACCACGAGTTGCCGGGCTACGACTTCCTGATTCAGGGCCGGGGCGGTTTCATGTCCATCACCGGTGAGCGCGATGGCACTCCCATGAAAGTTGGCGTGGCGATTGTGGATGTCGCCTCGGCGCTGTTTGCGTGTAACGCTATCTTGGCTGCGTTACTTGCCCGTGGACGCACCAATGAGGGACAACACATCGACATCGCACTGCTCGATTCACAGATCGCGCTGCTAGCGAACGTTGGTAGCAACTATCTCTGTTCAGGGGAAGTACCGGGACGCTGGGGCAACACACATTCCAGCATCGTACCGTATCAAGCGTTTCAGGCGATGGACGATTACCTCATCCTCGCTATAGGCAACGATGGACAGTGGGAACGCTTCTGTGCAGCGGCGGGGGTAAGTGCGTGGGCAGCGGACGAGCGATTTGCCACCAATCCACAACGTGTCGCTCACCGAGCGGTGCTGATTCCGATGTTAGAGGGGTTGTTCCGTCAACATCCCGTCGCTGAATGGCTAAAACGCTGCGCCGATGCGGATGTTCCCGCCGGACCGGTCAACTCCCTTGATAAGGTATTCGCTGACCCACAGACATTAGCACGAGGGATGCGGGTGGAGATGCCACACCCAACAGCGGGAACTGTGCAATTGGCTGGCACGCCGCTTAATCTATCAGGGACACCAACACAGATGCGGATGCCGCCGCCGCTGCTTGGAGAGCACACCGACGAGATTCTTACCAACCTACTTGGACTGAATGATAAGGCAATTGCAGACCTGCGTCAAGATGGAGTTATTTGAAAATGTGGAAGATATCAGAAACCTGTCTCTGGTTTTGTGCACTGCTCTGTTACACCGTATTATACGGCTGCGGAATGTCTCCAACAATCAAAGTTCCACCGCCCGTGCCACCAAAGCCGTCAGAAGCCGTTCAACGATTGCAGGCAGAAATTGAAGCCACGCTGAACGACCCACTTCTTGCCTCCTCAAATGTCGGAGTGAAGATTGTTTCACTTGAAACGGGAGAGGTACTTTACGAGAAAGACGCCGAAAAATTGTATCATCCAGCATCAACTATGAAATTAATCACCGCAGCAGCGGCACTGGTTAAACTTGGTCCAAACTACCGATTCCATACTACGCTTTATGCGGACCGCCTTGAAGGCAATCGGGTTGTGGGAAATATCTATCTCAAAGGGAGCGGTGATCCGGTGTTCAATAGCAACGATCTGGAAAAGATGGTCGAAAGATTGGTGGAAATGGATGTGAAAGATTTGCGGCGCGACATTGTGGTAGACGAAACCTATTTTGACGCTATCCGGCGGGGCAAAGGCTGGATGTGGGACGATGGTCCTATCGGTGGGTATTTTTCACATCTGAGCGCACTGACGATTAACCGTAACGGCGTCCGTGTTCGCATCTCGCCCGGCACCAAAGTTGGCGATCCGGTTCGCATCCATCTTGATCCTCCCACACAGTATATGAAAATTGTCAATGAAGCCACTACAGTGAGGGCATCGGAACAAGTACGAGTGAGGATTAAACGGAAAAATGGATCCGCGGAAGAAAATATCCTGATGGTCAATGGAGCGATGGCAATCGGTCAAACTGAGATGAACCGACGTGTAGATGTCCTTGACCCGGCACTCTACTGCGGCACTCTATTGCGAGAAATGCTTGCGGAGCGGGAGGTGACCCTTCAGGGAACGGTGCGTTACGGTGAAGTCCCTGAAGAGGCGGTGAAAATTATCCAGCACGTATCTCCGCCGTTATCTCGTATCCTCTGGGAGATGAACAAGCCGAGTGATAATCTGATTGCCGAACTTCTCTTAAAGACAATCGGCGCTGAATTGAAAGGGACTCCGGGTACAGGGCAAAAAGGGCTGGGTGCGATTAACGAATTTTTGGGCGAAATTGGAATGGGGGCTGCGGGTTATGCCCTTGCCGATGGTTCGGGAGTATCCCGCTATAATTTAGTAACTGCTTTTCTCCTGACAGATCTGTTGGTCTATATGTTCCATAATTTTACGGTGATGCCGGAATATCTGGCATCTCTGCCGGTTGGCGGGGTGGATGGAACGTTGACACGACGGATGCGAGGCATGGCAGCGGAAGGGGTTTTACGCGCCAAAACCGGGACGTTGAGGGGGATTACAACGCTTGCTGGCTATACCGTAACAGCGGATAGGGAAACGGTAGCATTCTCGATTTTGGTGAGCAATTATCTCGGCTCTGCTAGTCCGCGTCGCATCCTACAAGATAAGATCGGCGATATACTCACGCGATTCAGCAGACAAAATTATTATGAATAATCGGAAAATGGAGAAAGGGAAAATTAAGGAAGGAATCAAAACGCGAAAATCAATTATATTTTTTGATAATTCTTAATCTCTTGTTCAATCTGCTGGATGTGCTCACGGACCCCTAATGAGTAAAACTCGAAATCCTCTGGTCGAGGGTGTTGTTTTTTTAATTTTAAGAATGCCTGTCGAAATTCTTTTAATCGCTGCTGTGATGTTTTTAGTTCGTGTTCATTTTCGATCATAAAAAGACCTCCACAAATCCTTTTGGAACGGACTAAAGTACCAGCGGTGCGCTAGATTATAAAACACCCAACGTCCCCTCCCTGCTCTAGCGGAGCGGTATGTGGAGGAGGTCTGAGCAGTTACACCGCTTTCTTGCATTAAAATATATCATCATGTTATCCCATCGTCAATAGATCTTTCGTTATCTCAGAAACTGTCTATCCGACCTTGTACAACTGAGGAGGGAACAGTGTCCACAACCATAGAAAATAAAGAAACGGATTTCGGGAATGTCACTATCGAGCGACCCGCAGCAGGGCAACCCCATAAGGGCAAGGTGCTCGCCGCAGTTCAACCACATGCGGATGACATCCCGCTCTTCTGTGGCGGTACAATCGCCAAGTTCATCGCAGAAGGCTACACCGGCTACCTCATCCAGACCACCAATGACGAGAAGTGCGGACCAACATCAAGCATCGGTGAAACTATCTTGAGCAATGAGCGCGAGGTTGATGAATTAGCGAAGGTGTTGGGACTCAAGGGGGTCTTCAATCTTGGATACCGGAATCACCGCCTCGACGAAGCGTCACCGTTAGAATTGCGGGCTCGGTTGGTTTTCCTTTTTCGCACCCTGAAGGTTGACACTGTGTTTACCTTCAACCCGTGGGGACACAGCGAGGAGAACCCCGATCATTACGTAACCGCCCAAGCGGTTGAAGCTGCGCGCTGGATGGCTGGCATGGGCAAGGATTATCCCGAACAAGTGGCACTCGGAATCGCACCTCATACCGTAACAGAGCAGTATTACTGGGTTGCGCGTGCAGGGCAGCCGTACAATCGGGTGGTGGACATCAGCGACTATATGGAGGAGAAGGTGGCTTCCATGAGCGTCAACAAGTCGCAGGGACCGGCGGGTTCAAGCGGATCCAAACTCAAGGCGCGACTCGAAAAACAGGGGCTACGTCTGCCGGCACTCGATGGCGATGACGAAGCCGCGGATTGCGCGTATATCAAGCTATTTGGCTTAAAGGCGTACCAAGAAATCGGTCAGGAGTACGGGCTTGAGTATGCGGAGAATTTTTACTATGTGGGTCCGGGAGGGACCTTTGTAGGTTGTGTAGACCCAGAAGAGGTCGAGCAGTATATCACTGAAAACGCAGCCCCCATCAAATAGGGGAAAGGTTAATCAAATTAAAAAGAGGTAAAAGCAGATGGGAACCAACAAAGAGGTGAAAGCAGAACTAACCCCGGCACAACGCTATTTCTACGATGTAAACGGCTACGTGCTGCTCAAGGGGATCTTCAGTCCGGCGGAAACTCAGCATCTCATCGATTTGGCAGATAAGATGGACGCCGATGACGGATGCCCCTATAAGCACGATGGCTATCCGAAAACCCCGACGCTTACCGTTCTCTCACGGTGTGCTTGGTATCATCCGCATCTGCTGGAAACGGCGATGCACCCAATTCTGCTTCCTATCATCGAGGATGTAGTCGGCGGTGACGTACGTCTTGAGGAGCATCAGTATCTGATTAATTACCCAAATGAGACTGGAAACGGGAACTCCAACCATGTGTCTCATGTCAAGGACGAAGGTTGGCACCGGGGCACCGCCCCGAATTTCGGTAGTTTTGAAGCGAACGGACACTATCACTGTATGTTTAGCAAAGCCTTCATCTACCTGACCGACAACGGTCCGGGCGAGGGCACTTGGGTGGTGCCGGGCAGCCATCGGATAAACACCCCCACGAAAACGCTGCGCGAGTTCATGGACGAGACCTTAGCGAAACAACTGCAATCCCAAGCTGGAGATGTCCTCATCTTGAGCGAAACGTTGGTTCATGCTGGGCCTCAGCTTAAAGACGGTTCGTCCCCGCGTTATTCGTTGGTCTACGGCTACACACCGCCATTCATGCAAACGTGGCACCGCTACGATCCGCCGGCAGATCTACTTGAACGGGTGACACCGGAGCAACAGCAGTTTTTGACAGGTGAGATCCGCTACGGGTTCCGCCGAGGGCAATTTTGAAACACAGATTTCAGGGGGTATTAGGCATCGGGTGGAAAGACAAAAATTGCTTCACGGAACTGTCCGAGTGGGCGTCCATCATACGTTACATCTAGGGGAATAACAGTGCGTTGCACGTTGTTGGCGTGTGTCGGGATTAGAATCGAAAAGGTGATATGTCCCTCCTGCTTCGGTGGAATAGTCACAGTCTGTTCGGGAAGGTCCATGCTCCACGATTCAGGAAGGATGGGGCGGCAACTCGCAATTCGGGCTTGTGCGGAGTGATTGGTAACATATAGACGCAAGGTTGCTCTTTCGCCCACGGTGACGTTTTGCTCGTAAGGATAGGGGCGTACCCAGTGTTCGTCCATCCCGTAGTTGGGATGGTCCCACGGAAAGAGATTGGCATAGAGACGTTCCCTTTCAGCGAGGTTTGTGCGCATCTGCCGAATCTCCTCGTCCGTAAAAGTGAAAGCACAAGGCACGTGGCAGTTGAAGATATGGGTCGGTTGAAGTGCAGCGATGCAAGCGAGGCATCGATCATATCCCACGCCTTCACCGAGCAGGTTGCGATTTCCAGAGCAGTAATCATCAATACCTGCCATAGTGAATGAGTCACCGGCGAAGAACATACGGATGCCTCGTCCCTCGACAAGCAATCCGCCGTGATAGTAGGTCTGACCGGGGAAGTGGTAAGCGGTCATCTTAAATTCGTTCCATCTCCACGAATCACCGTCTTGGGTGCGATGATCGATTCGGGCGAGGGCGGGCGAGATACAGGGGAGACGGAAGCCGCGGGGGTTTTCTACGACATCAGCTACAATTGAATCAGTTCGGGTTATGCACGGAAAGCTCTCCTGAAATTCAGGAATGGCGTCCACATGATCATCGTGGTAATGGGTAATCCAGAATTCCGTCACGTCTGAAATCTCTCCTTTGGCTTTGAGACGCTGAATCTGTTTCAGGATACCGGGGCTGCCACAATCCATGACAAACGCCTCTCCGTTTTCCGAGATAATCATCCACGTTGTTCCGTAGTGGCGCAAGAATTCGGGCACCTCTATACCATCGCGGATAGGCATGTGTCCGGCACTGCCCTCAAACGCGGTGAACAGTTTCGGAAAGTGGTATCGGAGTGCGGATATGGCAATATACTTATCGTAGCAGACATCAAGTCGCTGCAGGAGCGCGTCGATTGCAACCACCGGATCGCACATAATTTTTCCGTGTGAAGGGATCAGAACTTCGGGAGAGCGTTGTCGCAGTTTTTTGAGGCTATGGGTCAATCGTTCTCTATCACCGAGGAAACCGTGATAATCTGTTGTCTCTCCCCCTTTTTGAAGGCTGTATAGTTCCCAGATCTGTCCTGTGTCGTAAATCAGATCGCCACAAAAAGCGAAACAGCGTCCATCAACTTCAACCGTGTAGGATACACTCCCGTCCGTGTGACCGGGGGTGTCGATAACGCGGATTTTTGCGTTTCCCCATTGGAAGGAATCACCATCGGCGTAGGTATCGGTCACAGAGACCGATTCGGCGAGCATCAGGTTGTGGGGGTGATAGTTGTAGAGATGCCAACGCATCTGTGGATCGTTCCAGAATGTTTCGACCGATTCAAACCATTGGCGTTCCTGCCCTGGCACTCCAACGCGTGTGTCATCTGCGCCTACTATCCTAACGCCCGACGCTTGATCGCGGTGGTGATGTGTGAACAACACCGTATCAACGATTGTAATTCCGAGCGTATTGAGGGTAGAGCAGACGCTACCGTCGCCACAGTCAATCAATAGGGCGCGATTTTCGTCACGCAAAATGCCAACGTTGATAGAACCGTGATGAATAAAAATGTGGTCGCTTAGTTGAGAGAATTGGTTTGACATCTATAGATTTGATGGAGAGGTTAGAAGTGTGTCAGGCTTCAATCGAGCAATTACCATGAAAAAAATTGTCATCAGCGCGTGTCTCATCGGTGAGAAATGTCGTTATAACGGTCTCGACAGCAAGAGCGAGGCGGTCATAAACAAATTTGAAGCAGATTCATTGATTCAGATCTGCCCAGAGCAGATGGGCGGGCTTTCAACCCCGCGACCGGCTGCCGAGATTGTCGGCGGAGATGGAGCAGATGTCCTCGACGGGAGGGCGCGAGTCGTCACGGTGGACGGCGAAGACAAGACTGAAGCGTTCCTAGCGGGGGCTTATCGCGCATTAGAAATCGCTCAAGCGCATGGTACAACCCACGCCCTCCTCAAGTCGAAAAGTCCATCCTGCGGCTGTGGAAAGATATATGACGGCTCCTTCACCGGCAACCTTACCGATAGTGATGGGGTCACTGCGGCACTGTTTCACCGACACGGGATCGAAATTATGACGGAAGAAGATCTGGAGAATGAGGCATAGAGAGATGGACGGATCTTCTTCCGATCATCGCTACCAAGCGATGAACGCTCAAGCCGCCACCGCCTCCTCGCCAAGATGCTCCGCCAACCAAAGCTTCAGCGGCACATCTTCATCGGTTGGAGATGTATAGCCGTGCCCACCTGTGCTAGCACCGAGCAACTGCCGTCGAATCGGATCGCAGCGATCCATAAAGTGATCCACGGTCATGTCGTCCCTAGGTCTTAACCACCGGTAGCTGTAGCCGTAAAAGAGCACTTTTCGCGGGATCTCGGAATAATTTGGGCTGGCGGAATGCCAAAGTCGGCGATCAAAAAATACCGCGGAGCCGGACGGCGCCTTCACAGCTAATGCCTCTTCAGGATCTGAAACGCCATCTGGGGGAAAGTCAGGTGTTTTCCTTAGCTGGCTGCCGGGTAGGACATAGAAATTGCCCCGACCTTCTTCTGTGGTATCGGTCAGAAAGAAAGCCACTTTGAGGGAGATGCGCGGTTGGGGAGTGGTTTCCAACTCATGATTCAAACGCGCACTATCCTGATGCCATCCCAAACGCTTTTTCGCCTCAGCTTCATCAGATGGTCCCGGCGGGGTAACTGTCATATGGGAGTGGTAAAGCTGGATGTTCCAGCCCAAGAGACCCCAGACCTTTGGGAACGTCTTATACCAATCGAGCAGTTCCAGAAAAATTTCGTCTTTCCCCACAAAGTCCATCAGGTTCAACCGATCATAAGGACCTACTAACTCCGCTGGGGGTCGGTTCGGGTCTATGGTGCCAGGTACTTTCCGATCTGGTGAGGACCCCGTGCTCCGGTATTGAGCATCAAGCCGATCTACCACAATCGTGAGGTCTTTGACCATCTCCGGCGGTAAAACGTTCTCTACTATAAAAAAACCGTTCTTTTCAAAATCACGGTGTTCATCTTCGGTCAAGCAATAATCAAAACACGATGTGTCCATACATGCCTCCTTGATTTATCGCTCATTCTTCTGTGCCAATCTTGACTGCAACAAGGCTGCAGACAATCTATCATCCTATAGCACACTTATATATGCAGTGTATTATATCAGATTCGACCAAACCTGTAAACCAGAAAGGTAACGCGAACTTGGTTCCCCAAGAAACGGTTTCAAGTCTGAACGAACTATTTTTGATGTAGATCACTGGAGTGCTGTGTTAAAATGTTATGCAGCATGCAAACGGCGAGATTTTCTGCAAACAGTACAAGGTCAGTAAAACTTAGGCACCTCGCCAGTGAAGACTTTTCGCAGCGCGGTTTTCGCACAGCATACACAACCCACCGTACCATCGACTTCAGCATCTCAATAGCGTCAGTCCTGAAAAGCAGCATCGGCGGTTGAACAGTTACCCCAAGCCGAGCAAGCAAAAAGGGAAGTGCCAATGGAAGCCTGGAAGGCAGGGAAACTCTCTGACTCTCGATCTCAAACAGGAGCACAGGAGAGACAACCAAACGCTTTTGGTCCCACTCAAGCCCAAGGGATTTCATGGAAGGCTGTCGTCTTTGCTGTCGTGCTCATCCCACCTAACATCTACTGGATCGCTGTGGCAGAAATGGTGTGGACAGGATTGCATTTCACCGCTGTATCGCTCCCGTTGAATGTAATCTTCATTCTGTTTTGGCTCATCGGCTATAACGCGGTTGCGCGTCGAATCTCCCCTCGATTGGCGTTCTCACAGCAGGATCTATTGGTGATTTACATCATCTTGGCAACATCAAGCGCAGTTGCAGGCTACGATAGTCTTGTTGGGCTGATAGGCATTTTGCCACACATAACATGGTATGCAACTCCCGAAAACGATTGGGGAAATCTGTTTGCAGGACATCTGCCGCCATGGCTAATCATTACCAACAGAGAAGTCGTGCGTGATTTTTACATTGGAGAGGTCGATTTTTATGGAGCGAATTATTGGCAATACTGGTTAATTCCGGCGATCAGTTGGACATTTCTTGTGTTAGTTATAACCATTCTGCTGCTCTGTATCACCATCGTCCTGCGGCGTCCTTGGACGGAACAGGAGAAACTGACCTATCCAATCATACAACTGCCGCTTTCGATGAGTAACCCCAAAACCCGGTTATTTCACAGCCGGTTGTTCTGGATTGGCTTTGCGGTAGCGGCGATTGTCGACATCATCAACGGGCTAAACTACCTCTATCCGAGCGTCCCCTACATACCGGTTCGAGGTATCCGACTCGATCACTACTTCACGGAAAAACCGTGGAACGCCATCGGGTGGACCCCCATCCGTTTCCGATTTTTCATGATCGGCATGACCTATCTGCTGCCGCTGGATCTGTCCATCTCCTGCTGGTTCTTCTACATACTTCGCAAAGTTGAACGGATTGCCGGCGCTATAACCGGGTGGTCAAATATTCCGGGATACCCTTTTTTGGGACAACAATCAATGGGGGCTGTGCTCGGAATTTGTATAATTGCCCTCGTCTCGATCAACCGTCATCTGCGGGATGTGATCAAAAAAGTCTGCTTGGGCACAGGAATAGACGATTCTCGCGAACCGTTGCGGTATCGCGGTGCAGTTTTTGGCATTGTGATTTGCAGCGTACTACTTGGTATTTTCGCTCAACAGATGGGATTGTCGCTCTGGGTAGTGATCGCCTTCTTTCTCCTTTTTCTGATGATGTGCATTGCTATGGCACGCATCCGCGCTGAATCCGGCGTGCCGGAGCATATCATGCACGTGGTCTCTCCACAAGATTCGCTTGTGAGCTTGTTGGGAACTCGCAGCTTCGGTACCCGTAACCTTTCGGGCTTATCCCTTTTCGTGTGGTTCAGCTATCGCAAGAGAAACTACCTGATGCCGCATCAGCTTGAAGGCTTCAAAATTGCCGAACAGACCGGTTTTTCAAGCCGACCTGTTTTTTGGTTTCTGATCCTTGCAACCGGAATAGGTCTCCTTTCAGCATTCGTCATTTTTCCGCAGGTTCTCTATCGCTACGGCGCCGAAGCGCGCGCCGGTGGGATGAGGGCGGTCGGGTGGGATGCCTTCAACCGATTGTCCGACTGGTTGCAGCACCCTCGCTCACCGGATTGGATTGGCAACGGCTTTCTGCTTTTCGGACTGTCACTGACATTTGTCCTGACCTTCTTACGTCGCACGTTACTCTGGTGGCCATTTCACCCGGCGGGCTATGCGTTAGCGACGAGCCGTTGTGTCGATGATTACTGGTTTACGATAGTTTTTGCCTCGACCCTGAAATGGATCATTTTGCGGAGTGGCGGTGCCCGGGGATATCGCCGATCGCTGCCGTTTTTTCTAGGACTAATTGTGGGGGATTATATCTTCGCGTGCGGTTGGTCGCTGCTCGGGATCATCTTAGATCGTCCCATGTATACGGTGTGGGTGTGAAAAGCCCGATGAAACCGTCAGATAGGGCTATTCAGCTTTCCGTTTTTTGACTGATTTCGGAATGACCCGAATCTGTAGACGGGGCATCCCCGACAAATCGGGATCCAAAGCGACTTGCCCCGCCCCAGCCTTGACCGGGCGATCGAGATAAGGGAAAATTATGGTGAATTCTAAAAATAAAGGAAATGTGTAGATAGTGGCTTTTTAATAATTTTCAAATCTTCTTCGCTCTTCGGTGAGTTTGGGTTGTGCAGGCGTGGCGGCACAACCGAGTGATAGGATTAAAAGTAGGAAAAGGAGAACGGAACGGTGGCGGTGAGGTTTTGGGGTTGCCTTATTTGTCGGTTTCGCTCACTTCTTGGGGATTATCCGCACCCCTTTGTTCTAAAACGTACCGTATTATTTCTATTGCCTGTCGGAGCTCAGACACTTCCGTGGTCCGAGTAGTACTAGGAGGAATCCTATTTTTAATTGTCGATATCACTGTTTTAATCGAGCCTCTGGAACGCCACCAACGAAATGTGAAGTATGAACCTGCGATAACAGCCCCTATAGTGAAAACGATAAATACTAATGCAACCTTTTCCGATTTAAAACCAGACGTTACCAAGGCAGCTATAGATGTGAAAGCAGATGAATACAAAAAGATAGCAAAGCTAAGATCTATATTTGCTTCCGATCCTTTTTCCAACGTCTCTAATTCATTTTCTTTGACCTGGTATACATTAATAAACTCGACTCTGCCCATGTTTATCTGGGGTTGCATTTCACTACTGAGGGGCGACGGTTGTGCATTCATGTTATAATCGTTCCTTTAGCCATTGATCGGTCTCATTGCCGAAGGAGTTCCACACAGCAGCTGTCCCGGACCGAATAATGAACATTCTGTCCGGAGAGGTTAGTTCCGTACCTAAATAGTTATAGATATCAATGGGCTCCTTGTCGGAGATAATTACCCAACAATTCCCATGGATAGAGCGATAATCGATAAATTGTTGGAGTTTGTCTTCAAGGCGTTTCTTTCTATTAATGTCATTTACCTCGAAAGTAATAATGTAAGTTGTCATTTTGCCCCTCTAATTTGTCAGTATTAAGCAATTGCCCCTATGTAACCAATTCTCGCGGATAGTCCGTTAAGGTGTTTTGAATCCATTATTGTATTGCGAGGGCGCACCAAATAGTAACTCCTCTCCAACGCCTTTATGCATGCCATTATATATAACGGCATCCAACCTGTCAAGGATTGCATTCACCGAAAAATGCGATTAGTGCCAACCCTATCTAATTTACACCACCGCGTTGATTGAGTTTGCTGATTTCGGTGTGGATGCCTGAGATTTGTTGATTTGCAAGCGAGATTTCTTCAGCAGACCACTTGAATACTAAATTATGATAGGTAGATTGCAATTATTATACTGATTTTGATTTTAGCCCTTCGTATAATTGCTATCACAACCCTCTACCAACCCCCAAGAACAAAATCCCTTCATATTATAACGATATTTTGGCATAGCAGCTTCAAAATGTCAACAAAAAGCAACAAACTCCCCAATCTCAGAAAAAAAATATGAAGCATCACAAATCCTGTGCCACGAAAAAGCCACCAACGAAATGCTTCCAAAATAAATAGACACTTTCGCCACCCGGTAGGTGCGGTTTCCTAACCGCACCGCTTTGGAGTGTCTCATTAATTTTAAGATCCACCATAAATGACCTTAAACCGTCAGAAGATTCATTTGACGTTTAAGGAAAATATTACCCGGGCAGCGCGCCGCGGTAGTCCACCCCTGTAAAAATGCCGATCACCATCCACACACCGATGATGGCATATTCACCGAGAATCAGCCCCATGAACAACGGTCTGAGTTTACGGTAACTCCCAACCCCTCCGGTCTTCATGATTAAATACTTCAAGAGCCAGCCGATAAACATCGACGCCCAAAGAAAATACGATGAGTAGACAGCCCCCATCACATAGCCGATTGGATGCAATTTCCACCAGATAAATTGATGGCGCATAACGAGGAGAAAAGAGATAATTCCGGTGCCGACAAGCATACTGTAAATTTCCGCCCATTTCGCTCCCTTTGGATACTGAATCACCGAAGCTATGTGGTTAAAATATCTGGGTGACCTAATGAACGGGCCCTGTTGTAAGTTTAGCGCACCTTTGTCATAAATCAAGGGTAACGACGCGACATAGGAAACACCGATCGAAAAAAGAATGGCGAGGGTTATCGCCCAAGATAGACTCCTTCGATTGAGTTTCACAGGGTCGGCGGCTTTGAATCCGTGTAGAATACTCGGCATCAAAATCCCACCCCAATCGCGCATCATGACCCGTTGGAATCCCAAGAGGCTCCAACTGTTCGCACCGATGAGCCTCGTACCGACTGTAGTCTCGAAATATTCGGAGGGGTACATTGGGGCTTGGATGAGCAGTAGTCCACCATTGACGACCATCCATGTCAAGGCGGTAGAGACGATTAGAAAAAGAGCAATAATGCTCAGCGCAACCCAGAGCGTCATCCCTGCGTAGGCACAGAGGAGACCTAGTAGAAGAAATCCAAAAATCAATCCCAGCAACGCCCATCTGTAAGGGAGTGGTTCGTTGGAATCGTCAATTGCTTTGGCTGTGTGCCTTTCAGCGAACGTCTTTTTCAGTATATCCCTGAGATGGTAACGACTGTTGTATATGAAAGCCAATGCAAGCACTACGTAGACCGCCATCGTTTGTGCCCGTGCGGAGATCCAGGGATTGATCGGGAGGGAAAAACCGTTGATGATCAGATACTGAACTTTGAAGAACAGAAAGAAGAACCAGCAACTGAAGGAGACCTCCATGCTGAGCAGATATGTGATACCGATAACTGAGAAATAGAGGAACAAGCGGAGTTGGGGCCACCAGCGCATTACGATCCACGGTCTTTCGGTGAATGGTCCATAAAGATCATAGCGATTCGGAATGCGAGGAAATGCAGGAAAGTATTCGTGGAAACCGTTGAGCAAATGAAATACGGCGGCAATTGTGAAACCTATCCACATCGTTCTGCTCTTGAAAAAGCCGCTGAGCAGAGCGTTGGGCTGTGTACGCTGAACCATCTCGGCGGGCACGGCAACAAGCGGGAATATGAACCGTTCATGTTCAACCCACTGCTTCCGCAAAATGACTGACAAACAAATTGTGACGAAATACAGAACGATAATAAATATCGTCCAAGCGACAAGCGGCTTTGCCCACACCGCCCATGGAACGAACGTTTCGCCGGTGTAGAAATCTGAGACCGCCTGTCTATCCCATACCACAATCCAATCTGGGAGGTGAGGGTAAAGTGCCTCAGCCCATTCGTTTTCTGGCGTGGCGAAATAGCGAGGCGCGACCAGATAGGGAAGCAGATACCCCATCATGCCTTTGGAAGGAATAGCGGAAGTGACGACTAGCATCACCCAGACGGTCATCAACTCGCCGGGATTCAGTTCCGCTTTCGGTGTTATCCTTTTGAGGACAGGGTTGATGCCGAGAGCGAGGACAACCAGCGCAAAGAGTGCTCCCAAAGGGAAATGACTACCGGAAATATCTGTCCCTTGAAGGTAGTAGTCATTATATGGTGTAATCGCTGTCTGTATGATGACCAAGGCGAGGCCGATGATAATCGATCTTAATGACATATCACTCTCGCTGACCACTGTTTCTGTGGGACGGTTCAATGATGCAGCGTGTCTGACCATGCCTAGTAACAAGCCACCCGAAGTTGGGTTGATATAAAGTGGCGCAGATTACTAGGTGGTAGTGAACGCAGATCTGCGTTCCCTACGAAGACGTTACAAACCGAGAGGTCATGGTATGATATGTTGTAGGGAACAACGATCGTTGTTCCCTACGGAGCACCGCACAAAAAAATAGCTGTTGAATACCCCAACATGAGGCATCCAACAGCTAGCTATGTCAAGGTCGGGCAAGTCGCTTTGGATCCCGATTTATCGGGTCCCGCGAAGCGAGGATCCTCGACAAGTCGGGAGATGCCCGACCGATGGGTTATTCGGTAGGAGAGGCATCTTGCCTCGAACAATCGGGAAAAGGGATTTCCCTCCTACAGGATGATGAGGCTACTTCAGAATGACCATCTTGCGGGTCGCTGAGAAGTCACCTGCGCTCAAGCTATAGAAGTAAATGCCACTGGCAATCTGTTCACCGAAACGGTTACGACCATCCCAGTAGATTGCTTTGGCTCTGGACTCATAGACCGCCGCACTTTGATGTCCCACATCAATGCTACGCACCAGTTCACCATTTACATCGTAGATGGTCAACGATACGTCAGCATCTTCTGCTAGGCGATACGGAATCCACGTTTCTGGGTTGAACGGATTCGGATAGTTCCGAAGCAACTCCGTCTCTGCTGGAATCTCATACGCGATGAGGTTTTCCAGTTCGAGGATACCGCTCTTCACATCGTCAGCCGTTACGACATGACGCACCGGTTGGACACCAATCAACGGACTGGGTGAATCAGCGGAAATCTCAAGGACATCGCCGACCCGTGCCGCATTGCCACTCTTCAGGTCAACAAAGGTCATGTTGTAGCCACCTGCTTCCATCTCAAGGGAGGTGACCCTGTGGAGTGAGGTTTTGGTTGACAGGTTTTTCACCTTGACACGGAATCCTTCCCGCGCCAGTCCGGTGATTTCGTCAACGATGGCACCGTTGACATCAAGGACAGGTGTTTGGCCCTCAACATTGTATCCAGTGAGCGCGATCGGTGCTGCGCCCCCCATACCACTGTTGCGCCAACCGGTACCCGTGACCGTTGCAGTTGAAGTTGCACTGGCACCTGCGATGACAAGATAGGCTGCATCCCCCCTGACGGGGCCATCCGCCGAATCGCCCGCTCGTCCGACCGTTCCGAATTGACCCGCACCGGTCGAAACGATTATGTTTGAGACGACACCTTGATTGAACAACCCTATGATGTCGCTGACATTCTCTACTCCGGGAATATCGACAGGCAACCCGATGAGATTCGATCCCACCTGGAGACGTATCTCCGATGTGCCGTCACCCCAAGCATCACCTCTGAAAACGATTGTTTTCTCGGCACTCATCGACAGGACGATTCCGAGGTCGGCGGTGATCGGCACCCTATCGCTCCTGCTATTCCATGAGCGAGTAGCGTAGTCATAGACAATCAGCAGACTGGCGGCACCCCCAAGCATTGTCTTGAGATCGCCCACCGTGTCGAGCCCTTCGACATCCAAGGGTACGTGGAATAGACTGGTGCCTGCCGGTATGATTGAAGTGTATTGCAGTATGCTTGTCAACATAACGGTTGCGAAGCCCACTCCACTGTTGCCAGCGGTGTCCGTTGCCGTCACAGTAATGGTTTGCGGGTCACTGTCTGCTTGGTTATTATCGCTGATAGTGAAGGACTCACTATAGGTGTTATTGGATAGCGTTAGTGGAATCGGTGCCGTTTGTGTTGTATCGAGTGCGGAGACATCCGCCGTTACGGAGGTGGTCGCCTCGGATACCGTAGCGGTGATGGTAACCGTATCGCCATTCGCAACTGTAGCTGGAGAGACATCAACCGTTACCGTTGGTGCAGCGGTATCAACGGTGAGAGACCCCGCCGGCGCACTAGGACCACTAGCACCGTTGAGATTGACAGTGACAGGGTGCACCCCATCGCGCAAATGGGCAACGGATGTGCTGCCGGTATAAGTTCCCACCGGGAACTCCTTCATAGCAGCATTGGTGAGAATCGAACCGACCGAGAAGGTGGCCCTTTGACCCGATGTACCGATGACTGTCACTGTTACTGTATCCCCCGCCTTCACGATTGTCTTATCAATCTCAGCGGTGAGAATGAGAACTTCAGGGTCGTCGGGGGGAGGGGTTGGGGGAGTAGGGGGAGGCGTGGGATCTGGGACGGGGACGGTGGTGCCGACTCCTACCTGCGTGTTGTCCTGGATCTGCTGGCCATCAAAAAGTACCCTAAAATTAGAGACTTCAACGGTAGTCGGCGCGTCGGCATTCTCGTATGTAAATATAATCTGATCCCCCGCCTCCACGTTAAGCCCGCCCAATCTCACCCGGGCGACCATATCTCTTCTACGCGGGGGGAGTTTTTCCACACTCGCCGTCGTCTCTATGCCGGCGTACCGGTGTGTAACAGTATAGGTTCCCTTATTCTCAGGCGAACTTACAGCCCCACTCGGTGCCGTCCAACTCGATGGCACCTGGACACGGAACTCCCGCGGCGCAGAAATCTCACCGACCGCGGTGTAGGTAAAGGTGAGGGTCACCCCGGTGTCACCAGGGTTAACACGCGTCGGCGTGACTGTACCCGAACCGGACCCCCGTCTCGCCTCCCTGACATCAACCGTGAGGGTTGTATCACTTCCCGAAACATCCACGAACGAATCACCGGAAACCCCGCCGTGAACCGCGACGTAAAAATGAACTCCCGTTTCCACCGTTGGCTGTACATCAGCGGTATAAACGAAGGTCAACGTACCGTTCGCACTCAAATTAACATCTTCGACAATTACCATTTGGCCGTCGTAGCGGGTGGAAGCGGAGGGCCTCACAGTTATGGTGCTACGAGTCGGTGCCGACCAGTCGGGTGGGATAGTGAGTCGAACCTTGCCCCCAACCATTTGACCCGCGGCGGTGTAAGTGATTGTGAGTTTACGTTCCGTATCACCGGCATAGAGAGCCGTATCGCCATTGACGGGCCTCACGGTTAACACCGCTTTTCCGCTGCCACCCGCTTGGCCGCCGACCTTCACAGTAGGTTGTGTGCGAATGGCTTTAAGACTCCCCCCTTCATGTCCCTTAACCGCAATCCTGAAGGTATCGGTGCCCGTTGTGGCAGCGGCAACGGCCCGACCCGTTTCGGTTGCTCCGTAGGTAATGGTGAGGGTCTGTGTTTTGTCAAGGAAAAAGATAGGCACGGTGATAGAGAGTCTATCATCATCCGTAGGGGTGCCGAGTCCGACGCCATCCACTTCGGTATAGCCCGGCCGCCCCAACTCATCCACTTGCGGCTTACTCCAACCCGATGGCACAGTAAATTTCAGTTCCCCGTTTTCGATGGTCTGGGTCGGTGTGTAGGTAAATACTAACCTCACATCGTCAGCAGCGCGCACCTCTACGGGCTCAACGGTCGCCGTACCCGTTCCATCCGCTGCGCCGGACACTTCAATTTTTAAGACGCCGGGGTCATCCGCATAAATCTTCCCTACTTTCTTTGGATTTCTTGTCTTTTCTGCGCCTTCGTACTTCAAATCACTTTCGACGAGGGCAAACACCCCATCCCCGTCCCCATCGGATCTAATCGTGAAGTCGGCGGTCCCCGTATTATCTTGGACCTCCACACCGTTGTTGGCACCCCCTGTGCCACCACCATAGATAAATCGGAAGCTGCCGCCCCTGGAAAGTGTACGGACCGTCGCTACCGCATTGCTGCCATTGACACTCTCCAGAGAGACACCGCCGGAACCTCGTACCGTCACGTAATTCCGCCTTGTGGGATCATCCTGCATCAATCCCCAACCCGATGGAATTTCAAGGCTCACCTTTCCGCCATTCATCGTACCGGCTGCGGTGAACACCACCTGAATCACCTGATCGTTACTGCCCGCCTCAATCGAGGTAGGCGTTAGCGTCGCAGAACCGGTCCCGTCGGCGATATTGGTCAATCTGATCGTTACCGGCCCTGTAGTGCGGGTACCCGCCCCCGATGCGACAAGAAAATTGCCGGAAATTCTGATGGCATCATTTGCCGCATAATGTAACACGGCTTTCTCACTCTCTTTCTCATCCACATCGGTGCCGTACTTAATTGTCACCCTGTCCCCAATATCCAGCTGCTGAATTGCGACGTTGATCGTGCGCCCAGAAACGGTAGGTTGATCCGCCTCAAGCGTCCCATCACTCGTCGCGGTCACCCGACCGGGTTTATCTTTCGCCGTCGTGGGAGGGCTGCCCAAATTGGAGGGGATTGTCAACGAAACCCTGCCATTCCGAATAGGGGTGTCAACCGCGTCAAACTCGAACTCGATTGTCGCCTTACTGCCGGCGCGGAGATTGAGTTTGTCCTCGACGAATTCGCCATCGCTGCTCCTAACTTCAAAGCGAACCGCGTTCACCGATGTTTTCACAACGGAGAGAACTGGTTGCTCATCAATAGTGGTGGTAGGATCATTTCTAAGCGCGATGCCATTAACTGTTATCGGCCATCTATAGTTACCGGGTGCGTCTAGGATATTGACTCTGCGTATCCTAGTCGTCAATCTTTGACCTTTCTTGAGGGTGATCCCCTGCCAAGTAATCGTAGCAGTAGAAGCACTATCCTCATTTGCCAAGACTATATCTTCAGAATTGAGGGAGCCAGAGACGTAACCATAGTCACTAGAGTTAGTTGTCTGTAGTTCGTCATCGCTATCTAAAAAAATCCCCCCATTCAGCCCAATCACTAAATCAATAGTAGTGTTGGTGCTGGGATCGCCCAGGTCGGTATATGCGGTATAGGTCAAGGTGATAGTTCTGTGCGGAGCACCCGCTGTCACAAAAGTAGGCGATATATCCATCCTTCCAGACCCCGCTACCGGAGTCACCACTCCGCCCATGACCTTTGCGTTGACGTCGGCTCCGCCACCGACCGCTGTCGTTGCGGTGACCCGATCGATTGTATTAGTCGAGGTCACCGTCTCTATGCGATAGGAAACGGTAATTCTCTGACCTCTATTGATTGTATTAATGGGGATATTAAGTGTGTCACCAGAGATAGTAGAGGTCCCAAGACTGGCTCCCCCGCCTGATACCCTTATTGGCCCACTTGATGTAATATCAGTACTTGTAAAGCTGCTCCTCTGGAAAGTATCGGGGATGGTTATGTCAAGCTCCGAACCGTACATCGGCCCAGGGGCTTCAAAGGTGATTGTGACTGGGATATTTTCATCTTCGGGAAATACTCTCGCCGGTGTTACCTTAAACTCTCTGATAAATGGGTCCCTGGTCGGAGCTGCATCAAGTACCCCATCGTTATCGGCATCAGTGACCAAATCACGATCTCCCAAAATGTTTCCCACTTTGACATTAACTTTGTCGTTCTGAGCACGGTGAGCCGATAACAGAATCAGTGTGCCGTTCCGGGCACTGGAGCTGCACAGGAACTCAACATTAGCATAGTCATCTGCATAATCAGCATGGGCGCTATTAGCACTGTCAGTTTGGGTTAGACGAGAGGGGATGGGGACAGTTACATCACTCAATATAATTACGAGGGGCCTGTTCACATCGCTCCTCGAACCGCTCCACTCTGAACCGAGGTTGACCGTTATGTGCCTATCGGCTTCAAATGTCACCTTCGCATTTGCTGCTGCCTTCTTCTTTTCATTGGTATTAAACTTTGTGGAGCCAACAAAGATCTTGGTGAGATCAAGATCACCCATATTATTTGTTTCGTATACCACGTCGGCATCATCCGTGACTCTTATCAATTTATTAGATACCTTCCAACCTCTGGGGAACGTAACCCGGAACTTCCCTCCAGCCATATTTACGGGTGTCTCACCGCTATCAACAATCCCATCGCTATTTGCGTCGTTCCATGCTCTGTAGGTAAATTTCAGACCATTGTGCGTACTGCCAGCACCAAGAGAGGCACTAGTCTCACTAGGATCGAGCATAATAGGGTTCGCTATGTTAGCATTAGCCTGATTACCCCAAGCTACTGTTACCTTTCCTTTGCCGTCATTTGCTGCTGCCATCGCGGCGTTGCTGAATACCCCTGTAACTAACATCAAACCGATAATGAAAAACGCGCTTAATTTCCAATTATACATTGTTCAAACCCCTTTTAGATTGTAGTCGCTTGATACATCAAACGACAAGAAATGTGTTCTCTGGTGCTGAATCACCAAACTATTTTAACGCAAGTCGCTGTCTATCACTTTATTGGTTCATTTGTGTATTATGGTAGATTTTAGAATTACTTAGACACTTCCCAATGCACAGTCAACCCCCTAAATCCCCCTTGTCAGGGGGACTTTGGCAACTTGGCGTAGGGCGGAGTTATTGGTAATGTCTACTTATTTCTCTAATTCACTATAATTCATTAAGACTTCACAGTTGAGCGGTCAAAGCCAACCCCCTACCCCCTTGTCAAGGGGATAGTTCGGCGATCCATCGCCTTATGCCACCACTCCCAACCCTGGTCTCGGACGGACACCCGATAAATCGGGCCTGCCTTCGTGGAACGCGGATTAAGAAACGGGCAACTACAATGGGGGCTCCGTCAAAGGATTTGTAGGGAACAACGATCGTTGTTCTCTACAATTGCTGTAAAATGTCAATATACCCTAGTTAGTGTAGAACGTGAAAAGTGAGCGTTGGGTTTCACGGTTCAGAGCTAATTCTTATTAACAACGATAATAGTTCAGTTTTTCAACGACACTGTTTAATAAATAGACACAGTGAACCCCAACACCGAATCCACTGTCAAATATCCATAGAACCCGGCAAAACCTAACACTTTTTACAAAAATTCTTGGGAGTTACGCACTTCACCCGGACAGATCCCCGATAAATCAGGATAGGCGGACTTTCGTCTCGTTCAATGTGCAAAAACCGTGCCCGATTTTGACCTGTGTTCTGTAGAGAACGTAGACAATTGTAATTTTAATGGTGGTGCAGATCCCGATACCGTTGCGGTGGAAGGACGCTCTAATAAAATTGGAATTCAGAGCAACTTACGGTATTGTATCCCGATTCGATCGGGAGGCAGGGGTTAGTTCAATTTGTTAAACATCAACAGAATCTAGGGCGTGTTGACACTTTTAGGACTTACGCAGTTGGTTCATAAGTCCCCCTGACAAGGGGGATTTAGGGGGTTGGGGATTCATCGGGCGTCCGTTCCGAGACCAGGGTTGGGAACAGTGTCCAGTTGCCTTAAATCCCGCCTGTCCCGATTTATCGGGGATTCATCGCGGCGGCGATGAATCGCCGAACTACAGGTCGAAGACTCTCGGAACGGAGGCTTTTAACCGTTTAGCTGCGTAGGTCCTACTTACTTGAGGGGTGTGATAAATATAGATTCTATGGACATAGCACTCCGCTGGAGTGCAAGGATTACCCCTATTGCCTTCCGATGCAGCCACGCCTCGCGCTCCAGCGGAGCGCAATGTGTATTATTCAATCGAGAGGGGGTTGGGTTGAACGGTTAAAAGCCAAGCGTTATCCACATAAACCATTTGAGGGTGTTCAGACTATACTCATCAAAACCTATTTATGAACCATCCTCACTTACTTAATATATATGTCGTCCCACCCCGATAAATCAAGACCAGGGGGACAGGTTCCGATGCCGTATCCGAGCATCGGAATGCTCCCCGATCTACGGCTATTGGTCTCAGTTTTTCTGCGTGTTTTGCCCAACGCCGAACTTGCACAAAAAACGATACGCCAGCACTCAGAGATATCTGACAGTGGCGCCTATCGGGCCAATTAGGCGTGTTGGGTTTCTCTTGGTTTTTCTGGGACGGAGGTATCTCCGAAAGGGTAGGCTTCTTTACGTTAATACCGTTTGACCGGGGGTTTCCGTTCAACCCAACCTACGGAAAATTGTCCAAACTTTAGTAGAATTAACGAGATACTTCAACCCGGTGCGGTTGAAAACCGCACCTACCGTTCTCCCGTTTGGTAGGCGCTGTTTCTAACTGCGCCTATTCGGTGCGGTTGAAAACCGCACCTACCGTTCTCCCGTTTGGTAGGCGCTGTTTCTAACTGCGCCTATTCGGTGCGGTTGAAAACCGTACCTACCGGGGGACGAAATCGCAAAAAGAAACCGAGTTTTTGGCAAAAACTCGGTTTCTCCTCGTACTTTACACTTTCTTTTGACATGACACTTTTTTTTGACATAATTAACCCAGCTTCCATTCCGAGGACCTTTGACCTACGTGCTATCAAATGTTAACGGACATCTAGCAACTTGGGTTACTTACGACAGACTCAAACTACTCTTGATGAAGCGTCGGCGACCGTCTTGGGGGACCGAGCTCTAGCTCCGTCAACGGAATGGCGTGCTTCTTGTAGACCTGCACCCGATAGGAGCAATTGTCCGATATAAACAGCAGCCCGTCTCCATTGATCGTTACCGATGTTGGACGCCTCAACAATTTCTGTGGCTCAAGATTCGCCATATCCCTCAGACGATTGGGGTTGGCGTTTGTCATCATATAATCGATCGCAGCTTGTGACAGCGTTGCGTCTCCTAGGAATTTTTCCACGTACCTCGGTTCGGAATTGAACAGTTGTACGCGGTCATTCCCACAGTCTGCAACGTAGATATCGCCGTGTTCGTCTACCGCAACGTCAGTGGGTCTGTTGAACTCGCCCTCCCCGGAGCCCGATTTCCCGAATGCGAAAATAAACTCGCCCTCGGAATTGAACTTCTGCACCCGGTCATTGCGCCAGTCTACGACGTAAACATCTCGTAGCTCATCAACGGTTATGCCCCAAGGCATATCGAATTCGCCTTCTCCATCGCCGTGGCTGCCCCACTTCGAGATAAACTCGCCGTCCTTGGTAAACTTCTGGACCCTGTGATTCATGCCATCGGCAACGTAGATATTCTCTTCGGCGTCAAATGCAATTCCTGAAGGAGCATTGAGTTGTCCATCTCCGTCGCCATATTCTCCCCAAGTGCCGAGGGATTCACCATCTGCGTTGAATGATGCGATACAATGCTTCGCCTCGTCGGAGATGTAAAGATTCTCCTCACTGTCAGCAATAATTGCAACTCCCCACGTCGCCACACCACCAATTTCGCCCAAGTTATCTTCATCTACGCTGTACTTTCTAACCATCGAGGCGTCACCGCTTCGACACAATATGTACAGGCGGTTTTCCTTTCCAAGTGCAACATCAACAGGAAAGTTGGTGTGTCGCCGCATACCTACAGTCTTGAAGAATGGGAAACCTGCGCGTAGCAGTCCATATGGTCTACCCATGATTCACCTCCTGAATTCTGTGTGAGCGGGTGAGTAAGGGAAACCCCACAAACTCGCTCACTCACCCCCTCGAAGTTTTACCTACTACCAAAAGGATGGATTTGTTCAAACGTTCCATCTACGATTGGGGTGGGGTCAAGTCCCATCCACTGCTCAAGGACCGTTCCGTATATGCCACGGAAGTCTATCGTATGCTCAAGGTCTTCGCCGTTTGCCCATCGAGCGGGGTCAAGAGATGGATACTCTGCGTATAGCCCCCCTTCGACATGGTCGCCGATGATGAACGCACCACCGCCGGTGCCGTGGTCAGTGCCGCTGGCGTTGTCCCTGATACGTCGCCCGAACTCTGAGAAGACGAGCATAACCACCTCATCAGAGGCGTCGTGATCGCGCAAATCCTTGAAGAAATCACGAATCGCTCCGGTTAGTTCTTTGAGCAGCTTCGGATGTGACGGGACCTCATTTGCATGGTGGTCGTAGCCGCCGTGCTGCGTGTAAAAGACCTTTGTTCCGAGGTCGGCAAGATGCACCCGCGCAACGTCCCGCAAGCTCTTGGCGATCGGGTTTTCTTCGTACTCAACCTCAGACGTATACATCGCAGGGGCTTTTTTCAGCGCGTCAGAACCTTTGATGACATCAAGACCCGTTTGCGATAGATAATCCATTACAATACCGGTGCCGATTGCAGGACTGTACATCTCCTTGAATATCTCAAGGGCTTGGAGTCGCTGCGGGTCAGCCTCGATATCGGTCATCAACCCGTAGGTGTCAAGGTTATCAATAGAGGTAGCTGGGACACCGGACAGGGCGAGTGCTCTCGGTAGTCCTTTTCCGAAGGAGACACCCGTTAACACGTTCTCTCCGTTGGGGTCAAGTTCCCGAATCACTCTGCCGACCCAACCCTCTGTGCCGATTTCTATCGGTTCGCAGGTGTGCCACACATCCATCGCCCGAAAATGGGAACGACTGGAATCGGGATAACCGATGCCCTGAACGATGGCGACCTCACCTTGGTCGTACATATCCTTGAGAGGCTCAGCATTCGGATTCCAAGCTAAGGTATCGTTGAGAGGAAGGACTTCTTCCTCCTTGAGCCCTACCACTGGCCGTGAATCGTAGTATATACCTGCGGTATAGGGGATAATTGTGTTCATGAAGTCGTTGCCACCCTTCAGTTCGACAACGACAAGGACGGGATCTTTCTTACTGACAGCCATGTGACTTACTCCTTCCCCGCAGGAATTGTAATCCTGCGGCGTATAGAACCTGAAACGTGAAACGCGATGCGTGAAAACAATTGGCTCATTAATGAACTAATGAACCAAATTAGGCAAACTGATATTCTCTCGAAGACACAATTAACTGTAGCATACGCACCACTCGAGCGCTGTTCTCTTCTTCAGCGTCGTCGGCACCTATGTTGAGATCACCCTGAGATGCTGCAAACCGGGTCAAAGACTCGCGTGTTGTTTCACCGACATCTAGCGGACCGACCAGTTCGAGACATCTATCCACAAACTCATCGGGAGATAAGGCACTCCCATTCGATTTAAGCCGACTGATGATCTGCTCAATACCCGGCTGGCTGGGGTCGCTGAGTTCACCGACCGAGAAGTTAATGCGCTCGGTAAGCGTACCCCCATCAATCCATTCTCTACCGGTGTGCCAACCTTCTACAGTCGGGGGATTCAATAACTCTTGTCCCATCAAAGCGGTGGCTCCCGGATATTTCGCCATGCCCAGCCCGGGCTGTTGATGAGTCCCAACCAGCTTCAGGATACCTGTGACAAGCTCTGTCGGACTCTTAACCTTTTTGAATCGTGCTTCCTTGAAGAAATCGGAGTTAAAGAGTGTTTTGAGGACATGGCGTATATCCCCACCTGACTCCAAGAAAGCGTTTGACAACGTATCAATGGCGTCCGGATCTTGCGGAGGGGTCACGTTCCAAGATGGGACCTGCGGTTCGTCGGCGACAAAGAAATTGTAGAGGTGCCTGGAGATAAACTTCGCACAGGCGGGTTGCTTCACGATGATGTCGATTATATCATCACCGTTAAGGTTGCCTGTATGACCCAAGAACGTCTTTTCGCCATTGTCGTGTTCCTCTTCAATGAACACGAAATGTGCAGGATAGTAACCTTGTGGGTACAAAGGCGGCGGCTGGGTGAATGTCCATCCCGTAAAGGCGCGAGAACAATCCTTAATATCGTCCTCTGAGTAATTACCGACGCCCATTGAGAACAGTTCTAATAGCTCTCTGCCGTAGTTCTCATTCGGCTCACCTTTCCGGTTCTCGTTATTGTCAAGCCAGAAAATCATCGCTGGATCTTTCGATAGCTCGAGTAGAATCTCTCGCATGTTTGAAAGCCCCACGCGCCGAAGCATATCAATCTGGAGGGCAGAAGCAAGAATATGCTGATTTTTCCCAACACCCGTGGCAAACACATGGTGCCAGAAAAGTGCCATTTTTTCTTCGAGCGGGCGTGGACTGTTAATCATACGATACATCCATGTATTCCTATACCCACCCTCAGAGCCGCCGAAATAACGATCCAAAACATCCTCGTCAACCGGCGGGCAACGTTCTATATCTACTAAGTCTTCAACAACGTTTTCGTAGCCCTTCTTGACGTATTCATCTAACTCTGTTAGCGTTGTGCCAAATCCCGCACGACGCATCAGATGGGCAGTTAAAGCAACATCGGCATTCGACATTTTCTCCTCCTTTGATTGACGAACAATTATCGCCCAAAAACAGTAAAACTTTGGCTGATGATGTCCAATCATATTCAAGCTGGAACAGGTTTTTTCATTTTATCGCAGTTGCCAAAAACTGTCAACCCCTTTCTCAGATTTATTTTGATTTTGAATGATGAAAAAGCAGATGGTGGAACAGTACAATCTCTCACCCGTGGTTACACATTCCCGGCACTCCCATCAGATTGGGTAGATTCTCAAATTCTATAGCCCCGCTGATGCCATTGTGTTATAATGGTTTGGCTGCTTATCTTGGAGAATTTTGCTCAGACACAGTAAGAAGGAGGCACTCATGGCTGAACCCAAATATACCGTGGCAATCATTGGTTGCGGACGTCTCGGTCAGCACTATGCGGAGGTGTATCAGACACTGCCCAATACCGAGTTGGTCGCCATCGCCGAACACAACCCAGAGCGACGACGTGCTGTCGGTGAACGTTTTGGCATCAAAGCACTCTACCCGGACGCAGAAGCTATGTACCGAGAAATTGTTCCCGACATCGCCGCTGTCGTTCTGCCCGGCAAGTACATAAAAGATGCGGTGATTGCAAGTGCTGAAGCAGGAGTCAAAGGTGTGTCCACCGACAAACCGATTGGGGCATGTCTAGCAGATGTCGATGAAATGGTCAATGTATGCGAGGAACGCGGCGTTGTTTTTGCCGGGGGCAATCTTCAGCGGGCGCTTTCAGAGGTCCAAGAGGTCGCAGGTTGGCTCCGCGCCGGCAACTACGGCGAACTACGCGGTGCCTGCGTCCACCGCTGGAACGGCGAGATATCGGGTGGCGGGTGTCAGCATATCGCCGTGCTGCGACTTTTGGCACAGGCAGAGATCAGCGAGGTAATCGCTTGGGGTACACCCGAAGCAGCCCTCCAAAGCGACAACGACGAGGATTTGATTATCAACGGGCAATTTCGTCTGAGCAATGGTCTCATCTGCCCTGTTTTCGGTCAGGAGACCCCTTACCGTGGTGTTGACGTATGGACTGACGATACGCTTATTCGATGGAATTGGGGACCGCCCGAAATCTATCGTGGCTTTGATCAGAACGGGGCACGGATTAAAGTGGAGCCCTCGTACACACCGGTACAATATCCCCGCTTCTCTTATCTGGCAACGTCAATAATGTCTTTCCTCGACGTGGTGTCAAACGGAGGCGAGTTGGCTATATCTGGGCACGATCTGCGCCAGTCCCTCGAAGCGGCGGTTGCCGCCAAGTATTCCGCGCTGTGGGGCAATGCCCCGTTGAAACTCCCGTTGGAAGATCGTTCATTGACGCTCTATCCGAGGCCATACCGGTGGCTCGGCGGAGATCAGTCCGGCAGACGACAAAGCTATCAGGAGGCACTATCGGATCCCCTATTCCCTAAGTCTAGCGGATAGTTCGTAGGGAACGCAGATCTGCGTTCCCTACTAAGAATGGGCGAGTCCTTGTGAGATTACATTGGAGGCTTCTGGCACGGATTTAGTCGAATTGCTCTTTGCTCTGACGACACGCTTTGCCTTTGCCCCGAATGATGTCTTCTCGATGCCATGTGTGGATGGCATGAGGGATATAGTCATCATCACCAAGCATCTGTCCCACACGGTCCTTTGTGACCCAGTCATAGCGACCGTTAGCCAGTGATTTAGACGCTAACGACTCATCAACATAACCGTACACACGGCAGACACCATCTGCTTCTTCAGCATCCTCAATATAAGACATCCACGGAACGTCCAATCCGAGTTGCGTTTGTGTGAGATCTTGCAGAGATGCGATACGTGCGCCGATGTCCCAGCCGACTCCCTCTTCTTCTTCCCAACCTGCCCCACCGGGCAATTCCCAACGGTTATTTTCATCGTCGTGTAGCAGCAAGTATTTCGATTCATCATCAGACGGGCATTCGATGAGTAAGCGCGTCGTTGTGATGGGATTATCGAAACAAACAGGGATAAGACGTTTACCGGTATCGCTCAGTGAGTTAAGCGCTGCGGAATTATACGGATAGTAGCCGGCGGAAGGTGGTGCGTTGACCGCGCAATATTTATGGAAAATCCCGCAACGGTCGTCCGTAGCCGACCCAGCGGGTGCGCTATGCCACGTATGCTGGTTTGTGATTAGCAAATCACCTGCGTTGAGCTCTGGATCGATAAAGGGCGCAAGTTCCTTGGTATCAGGACGGGTGAGATCCAAGATATGTGCGTCCTCGTCGATAACCTGAGGCAACTTATGAGATCCGGGGGACACCATAAACGGCCCATACACCTTATCGAAATCGGTCAGCGGAATAATGGCAAACACCCAGTTCATAGATGAGCCGACCGGGCGCCAACGCTTGTAGTCACAGTGGCCGCCAGAGCCTCGATCTCCCGGACTCCGTAGGTACGCAACGAAAGCGGTAAGGTGCGCTGGCTGACCGAGCGCGCATTCAACGGCATTCACAACCGTCGGATGTTCAGCGATGGAAGCTAGGCTCGACTCAGCCATCTTATTGCCGGCGATCGTATATTTCCCCGGCTCAGGGTACTTCAGCGAGGGTGGATACGAATTGTATTGCGCTTGTTCTTGAACGACACGACGATATTCATCCGCTTCGTCAGGAGATAACACATTGCGAACAATCGCATAGCCGTTCTCATGGAAGTCAGCTATCTCTTGATCGTTGAGAATTGGAGTGTTAATGGTAGTCATAATGGATAGCACCTCACAGCAAAAAATGGTGAAATATTGTAGTGGCTCTTTTGATGGTAGTGAATTTGCCAGTTCTCGTCGGATTCAATACTTGGATTGAGCGCGTGTGCACTTTCAACATCAAATCTGAGAATGAACATATATTCTCCTCCGATGCTTTTCCCAATTGTATCACGATTCCGTTAAAAATCAAATCAATATTTATAGTGGATCTTAGAATTAATGAAACACTCTAAACCGGTGCGGTTAGAAACCGCACCTACCGGGTAGCGAAAGTGTCTATTTATTTTTAGAATTCACCATAATTTTAGCCGTTGTATGTGATAGGCGTCTCATCCAGAAACCCTGAACGGCATTTCTAACCGATAAGGAGGCCTCCCATGGTCCCATGGAATTGTGTCCTAGAACTCAGCACATCGCGTCACAAGGTGGCGGGTAGCGAAGCAGCCCTCGCTGATGCCATTAGGCACGGCTGCGACTTGCGGATTTATACCGAATTTATCCATAACGAACACATTGATGTCACCTCTGACAGTACCGAGCGCGTACGCGAAGTCGCCGAATTTGGCGTTACTTACCTGCTAGAGGATTCTTGGGGAGCGGGTATAATGAGCCTACGTCAACCGGTTTCGTTGCCTGACGGCTTTGGTCCCCGTGCGTCAATGTCGTTTTTCCTCTACAACCAAAACGGGCAGCAGGCGATTGCTCGTCCCCATCTTGACGGACAAGGGGCAACGCAAGTCCCCAGTGCTCTGCATATCGACGCCCATACAGATATGCCAAAATACCACCCACAAGAGGACTGGGATCAGCAGACCGATGCACCGAGTCAAAACTTTATCTACGATTTTGACCTATATCGCTTCTATGTACGTGACGAATGGCGTGAGGTGCTCTCACATGACGCTGAAGGTGCTGTCCAGTCCGGATCGGTTCACGACCTAGCCGATGCCTTCTCGCAAGGCTGTGAAGTGAAGGTGGGGGTTCGAGGGTTGTGTGCGGATTTGGCAGAAGATTCCACCACAGCGATAGACCATGAGATGTTTGTGCAGACTGGATCATGTTACTACTACACAGCGCAGCAGCTTTTTATCGCTGGAACACATCCGACCATCCGTGTCAAACCCGCTGTGCCTCTGGTATACACGAGCCGGGGTTGGGACTTCGGCTGGCTGATGGTGCGGACAGATGGATCGGTGGTATATAGACGCTGCGATCCGTACACATTGGCGTTTGAGGATATCGAAGGCAATTACCCCATGCGCTGGTTCGTACGCTAATGGGAGTGATTCGGGATTCGGAGATTCCTTCCCGATAGATCGGGATGCAAGCACCTACAGGAGAATTGTAGGCGCTGTTTCCAACTGCGCCTATTCGGTGCGGTTAGAAACCGCACCTACCGGGGTGATAGCCTGGATTTTCCCATCCCCGGTACAGAGTGTCCAATTAATTCTAAACTGTACTATAAATGCTCCTACATCACGTCAAGCATGTTGGCGTATCATGGCATACTATGGTATAATTACCTTGATTTTCTTATATTCTCATGGTGCTATAGGAGACCAAAGATGAACCAAACCTTAGATGCTGACACAGAGGCTTTAATTCGTGAAGTGACTAATCTTTCTGAATCCGCCTTTATGCAAATTTGGGATAACCCAGAGGATGCTGTTTACGATGAGCTATAACAGAATGATATGATTCTCGTTGTAAACACTTAAAAGCCTGTTATGATTGGTGCAAATATACGCCTATAAAAAGTATTGACAAACTGCCCATCAATCTGTATACTAGAGAGAGTTATCGTTTAATTTATCTTTCGTGTTAAGGGTTTTGAATTTCAGTTCATACTACAATGTCAGCCCCCACGCAGTGAAAGTCTTTATAACGGCGCGATTCTCTGTTGCACTGAGAATGATAGCTTGAGTTTTGACTGCCCCCAGCATTTTAACAAACGACTTGATATTGTAGTCCAAACGTTCAGGAGAATGACCGAATGAAAACACTCAGAAATATTTCAACAGTTATCGCATTTGCATTTATATTGGCAGGGATCTCCGGATGCAGCGGCTGCAATCCGCCCCCTGAACCGGCCAGTTTCAGCCCAACAGAGGGTCCCGAGACTGGTGGGACAACCATCCGAATTATGGGCGACAAGTTCGATATGAAAAATGGCGTTACGGTGAAAGTAGGCGGGAAGAATGCCACAAGCGTAAATGTTCCAAGTAAAATGGAAATTACGGCAGTGACACCGGCGGGGATGGCAGGCGAATCGGTTTCAGTTGTTGTTACCAACAACGGCAACACGAAGCCGGAGGGCACCGTCACAATGAGCCAGCAATTCACCTACACCGACGCAACCGCCCCAACAATCACGGCAGTCAGCCCCGCAGCTGGAACGGTCATATCGGAATATGAAGACTCGTTGAGCGTGAGTGTTCCTATCTCAATCACCTTCAGTGAAGATGTTGATAGTACATCTGGTAGTTTGACTGTCTCTGTTAAATCAACGCCTGACTCTGCTACCGAACAATCTGGCGAGATCGCCGGTACCGTCTCCGGCAGCGGAAACACAATGACATTTACTCCCAATGAACCGTATCGGTCCGGGCGTAAGTATACTGTCAACATATCGGGCGTCAAAGATACCGCCGCCGCGGGGAATACCCTTGCGGAGGCTCGCTCCTTTAGCTTTACAATCACCTTGCCGGAGAAAGTTGACCGATACCTCGTAAAGGAAGGCGATACGCTTCCAATAATCGCTTCACGTCCAGAGGTATACGACAATGAGGAGCTTTGGCCCCGACTTGCTGAAGCCAATCAGGACGATTATGACTTCGATCGGCGGAGACTCCACCCGGGACGGCAATGGCTGTGGGTGCCGCGTGGATCCGCATGGGGAGATTAACCCGTCAATTCAGGGGCGGTACAGACAGCGAACCCAACAAAATAGGGGGCTATCATGAAACCTTGCTTCCACGCTGTGCTGGTAGTTTCACTAGCAACCATGTTTTTGGCAGGGTGCAGCATCCGTACAGTTCCTCTTGAGGAGGAACAGTGGATCTATGAAGAGGAGGTAGATATTTATGATAGCCTCCCACCCGGTTTCCTTTATGACGCTTGGCAGCTGTCTCAGTATCGTCAATACTACGGCGACGCACCCGAATTGGGTTATCGGATGAATATCGATCCGAATCCGCATGATAGCTACCGTGCAGATGAGAGACCTATCCAACGTGCTCCCGCTCAAACGTCAATCCAAGGGACAACCCCCAATCGTCGTGTGGGAGAACATCGGGATCGCACCTCAACTCAACGGAAGGTCAACCGAAGTCGGCGCACTCGCTTGAATTGTCTAGCGGATGACTCCACAAACGACAGGACTCGTGTCCGGGAACAGTTGCGGCAACGTCCCCGTCAGCGGGCGACCAATACAGCGGAGGATGATGAAGACCGCAAAACCCAACGCAGAACCACCCGCCGCCGTGCTAGACGGTAATCTTTGCAAACTTTGACAGAAATTCGGGTAACATGATAAAAGCCATGTAGGATCTCCTACATGGCTTTTTTATTTTTTTTGATATAGGAGAAAATTCATAAGGAAGGGGAAGGATTGCTGCAAAAATCTTTACTTCGATAAATCCACACTTGAGCCTTCTATCTGCTCATAGGACAGATTCGGTAGACTTGCCTGTTGACGGGCATGTTCAATGGTCATTGCCACAAGATTGCCGAAGGCATCCAAGTCGAGATAGATATTCTCGTTAATCTCTTTCGTCTTGGTCACTTCACGTTCTGAGAATTCAACTAGGGCGATATCCGTGTCGTGAAAATATTTGACTTTCATTGATCTTCTCCCGTCGCCGCCGGACCATGACTGGTAGGGAATAACGATCGTTATTCCCTACGAAACCTACTACAAACATGCGATGAATCGCAAGGTAGAGGTTTGGTAGATGGGCAGGTTAGAAACCTGCCCCTACATAGTCAATTATCTCACCTATCTCAGGACTCATCGGCGACAGCAGCTTGCGCCGCAGCAAGTCGTGCAACCGGCACACGGAACGGTGAACAGGAAACATAGTCCAAACCGGAGTCGTGGCAGAAGATAACGGAACTCGGCTCACCGCCGTGCTCGCCACAGATACCGACCTTGAGATCTGAACGAGTTTCACGTCCTTTGTTCGTGCCGATCTGCACCAATTGGCCGACACCGCTCTGATCTAGCACCTGGAACGGATCATGTTCAAGGATGCCGCCATCGACATAATCGCCTAGGAACTTGCCGGCATCGTCGCGGCTCATCCCGAAGGTGGTCTGTGTGAGATCGTTTGTCCCGAAGGAGAAGAACTCCGCCTCCTGTGCGATTTCATTCGCAGTGAGCGCGGCCCTCGGTAATTCAATCATCGTCCCGACAAGGTACTCGACCTCAGTGCCGGTCTCCGCAAACACCTCCTTCGCGGTATCGACGACCACCTCACGCTGCAACGCTAGCTCCTGAACGTGCCCAACCAACGGAATCATAATCTCAGGGATCGCCTTAACGCCGCGCTTGGTGACTTCGACCGCCGCCTCAAAGATTGCCCGCGCCTGCATCTCCGTGATCTCGGGATAGATAATACCGAGACGACATCCGCGGTGCCCTAGCATCGGGTTAAATTCGTGTAACGCTTCCCTCTGCTGGTACAATGTCTCAGCAGGGACACCGATCTTATCCGCAAGTTCTTGGACATCTTCATCGGTTTGGGGCAAGAACTCATGGAGCGGTGGATCGAGCGTCCGAATGGTGACAGGATAGCCATCCATCGCCTCAAAGATACCGGCGAAGTCCTCACGTTGGTACGGCAGCAGTTTGTCGAGCGCTGCTTTGCGCCCCTTTTCATCCTTTGCAAGGATCATCTCACGGACAGCATCAATCCGTTCTCCTTCAAAGAACATGTGCTCGGTACGACAGAGACCGATTCCCTCCGCACCGAACCCTCTCGCTGTCTGTGAATCGCTAGGCGTATCTGCGTTTGTGCGCACACCGAGTTTACGAAATTCGTCCGCCCACTCCATCAGTATACCAAAGTCGCCACTCAATTCTGGGTCAATCAGTTTGACCGCGCCCTCTATCACTTCGCCGGTGGAGCCGTTGAGCGTGATGTGGTCTCCCTCTGTCAGCCGCAGGTCACCAGCCTGAAACTCCTTTGCCCCCTCATTGACAGTGATGTCACTGCATCCCGCGACACAGCATTTTCCCATGCCCCGTGCAACAACCGCAGCGTGTGAGGTCATCCCGCCACGCGCCGTTAAAATGCCTTCCGCGGCGTGCATTCCGCCGATATCCTCCGGGGACGTTTCGGTGCGGACCAGAATCACCTTTTCACCCTCAGCTACCAACTCCTCGGCACGATCTGCGGTGAAAACCACTTTCCCCACAGCAGCACCGGGGGAGGCGGGCAGTCCCTTCGCAATCGGCTCAACCGCCACATCAGGATCGATCATCGGGTGGAGGAGTTGTTCCAGATCGTCCGGTGGGATGCGGGTCAGAGCAGTTGCTTTGTCAATGAGACCTTCATTGACCATTTCAACGGCAGTACGCACAGCAGCGGCACCGGTCCGTTTGCCGTTACGGGTTTGGAGCATATAAAGGCGTCTGTCTTGAATCGTGAACTCGACATCCTGCATATCGCGATAATGCGATTCTAAGGCCTCCCCAATTGATGTCAACTGCTCATAGGCTTGCGGCATGACCCCCCGGAGTTCATCAATGGGGAGTGGCGTACGAATTCCTGCCACAACATCCTCGCCTTGGGCGTTCATCAGAAATTCGCCGTAAAAAGAGTTCTCACCGGTTGAGGGATCCCGTGTGAATGCGACCCCCGTCCCCGACGTTTCGCCCATATTCCCAAAAACCATCGCTTGGACATTGACCGCTGTTCGTCCAAGTTCCTCAGAAATGTTGTTCAATCGACGGTAGATGGTTGCCCGCTCATTGTTTGACGATTCAAAGACCGCGTCACGCGCCATGTCAAGCTGATGGCGTGGGTCATCAGGGAAATCTGCTCCCGTTTGCTCTTTGACGAGCGCCTTGAACTCAGAAACCAATTCCGCCAGATCGTTCGCATCCAAGTCCGTATCCAGTTCGACACCTTTCGCTGCTTTCTTCGCTTCCAAGAGGTGTTCAAACGCATCGTGTTCGACGCCAAGCACAACATCCCCGAACATCTGCACAAATCGGCGATAGGCGTCGTAGGCGAAACGTTCATTTCCGGATTTTGCAGTCAGTCCCTTGACGGCGTCGTCGTTCAAGCCGAGGTTGAGGATGGTGTCCATCATACCGGGCATCGAAACCGCCGCTCCCGATCTCACAGAAACGAGCAGTGGATTTTCGGTATCCCCAAACCTTGCATCCATCGCCGCTTCTAGTTTCCCCAAATTTTCATCAATCTGTTCGTCAAGTCCGTCAGGATACTGATTATTGTTTTCATGATATAATCTGCCAGTTTCCGTCGATATTGTGAAACCGGGTGGGACGGGAATCCCTAAACTAGTCATTTCGGCAAGGTTGGCACCCTTACCGCCGAGCAGACTTCTCATCTCTGCGCTGCCATCGGTTTGATCGCTGCCAAAGAAGTAAACGTATTTATCTTGAGCCATTCAAGACCTCCTTAAAAAAACAGTGCGTAACGAGTAATACGTAAGAGACTATCTACAACCATCGTCACTTCGTCTTCAGGATTATCATTTCCTTAGTAGGGTGTTATGCTAGTTAACTTCCCTTTTTTAATCGGAACTAAAAAAGGGAAGTTAAAAAGACCTCCAGTCTGTTATTATAGATGGACCTGATAACCCATCTAAAACTGGAGGATACCCTTATGATAACCGATTTTGATGACCTGTGTCTATGGACTTATGTCATTGTTGATGACCTGCTGATAAAACTTGCACCATTGCTCCAACGCCCCGGTCCCGCTCCCGGTTGTAGTGATAGTGAGTTAATCACTATGATATTGATTGCTGAGTGTAAGGGGTGGGACATTGAAACCGAGCTGCTATCCGAATTTAGCCAGCACCGGCATCTGTTCCCTATATTGCCTTGTCAGAGTCGGTTCAATCGGCGCAGACGCAACTTGGGAGCAATCATCAATCAGATTCGGCAGATGCTCTTGTCAGCCATTGAAGCGGCATCGGATAAACTGTGTATTATTGATAGTTTGCCGATTCCAGTCATGCAGTTTCATTCGGTGCCTGCGTCAACCAACGATTGGTCATGCCATGGTGCCAATTATGGACGAGTCGAATCCAAGAAACAGACCATTTTCGGCTATAAGCTGCATCTGTTAGTCACTGCAAGTGGAGTGATTGTTGATTTTGAACTGGCACCTGCTTCTAAAACCGATTTAGCGGTAGGTCACGAATTACTCACGAATCACCGAGATAAGCAAGTGATAGGAGATAAAGCCTACATGAGCGACTCAATCAAAGACGAATTAGCTCAACTGAACTGTATCGAACTGATAACCTTGCCACGACGCAACCAGAAACAGCAGATTTCCACACAAACCAAGCAAGCGATTAACCAAATTCGGCAGATAGTTGAAACCGTCAATGGGCAATTGAGTCAACAGTTTCATATACAAAACAATCATGCACATAGTTTCTGGGGATTATGCACGCGGCTATACGCCAAAATCACCGCTCATACGCTATGTATTTATCTGAATCACCTATTCAAAAAAGAGGCGTGTTTACAGATTAAAGAGTTGGCTTTTCCAAGTCCTTAGGAACTAGCATAAAGCCCTAGTAATGTGATTAACACAAAAGATTGAACAAAGAAAATCCCTCCACGAATGGAGGGATCCTTGTAAATGAACCTACCTGCACATCAATTAGGCGAACCACTGCTGCGATACCGAAAGGGCTAGTTATTCTTAGCCCCTTCATTAATCCAGTCGATGATGAGTTGGGTCTGGGCTGCCTCCAGAGGCGGTCCACCGGGGGGCATCCTGCCTTGGACAATCTGTTTAACGACTTCACTCTCCCTCGCATCGTCCGCAATGACGATCGCCCCATCGTCTCCGCCCGCTGTGAGGCTGTCATAGGTGCGGAGATCAACACCGTGCGGTCCTCCAGCAACATGGCACCCCGCAGTAGCACATCGGCTTGTCAGGATTGGTGAAATATCAGCACTAAAAGAGGGACTTGGTCTGCCGGCAGTTGCCGGATCGTTAAAAAACAAACCAAGACTACTAGCAGCCTCATCAAAGTCATCGCCTTCATCGCCGTGCACATGGTCGTGACCATCGTCTGCCACCTCGTTATCACCTCCACAGCTAAACATCAGTCCAACAACGAGCAACAACACTATTCCTACTTTTATTCTATACATCAATTATTTTCTCCATCTGGCTGCTTCATATTCCGCTTGCAAGAAGGTTGTGTGAAAAGGAAGCGTTTTTCTTAAGTTTTAATTGTTCTTAGCACCCTCATTGATCCAATCAATAATCAGTTGGATCTGGGCTGCATCCAATGGGGGGCCTTCAGGAGGCATCTTGCCCTCCGCAATCTCTTCGACTATTTCGCTCTCCCTCGCATTATGTGCAAGAACGATAGCCCCTTCGTCTCCACCCTTCATGAGGGTGTCATACGTGCGGAGATCAATATCGTGCGGTCCCTCAACGACATGGCACTCTGCGATGGCGCATCGTTCTGTTAGGATTGGCAAAATATCGGTATTAAAAGAGGGACTCGGTCTACCAGCATCCGTAGGGTTGTCAAAGACCAAACCGAGCTCCTTAATAGCACTTCCACATCCAAACAACCAAACCATCAGTCCGACGACGAGTAGCAATAGTATTCCTATGTTTATTCTACACATCAATCATCTCCTCCGGTTGGTTACTCCACATTCCACTCGTCAAAAGCGTTGTGGAAAGGAAGATCACCAAAACTAGTTTGCCAACTGAATCACCCCGCAACCGATTCGTGCGCCAGCAGCACCTGAAGGCTGTGATGTAAAATCATCGGCATCTGCATGGACAATCATGCCTTTGCCAACAATATCTAGGTCAGAGCCGGTGCCCATTTCCCAAAGGTCTGTCGTCAACTCAATTTTACCTGTGCCATCCTCACCGACATTTATATTGCCGATGTCTCCGAGGTGGAATTCACCTTCTCCCCATTTTCCGTGAGCAACGTTGGTAGGATTCCAATGGCCGCCAGCAGATGTGCCATCGGGCGAACTACAATCGCCTTTTGCATGAATATGCACGGCGTGAAGCCCCGGAGATACGTTCTGAATCTCAACAACGAGCGTGATTGTATCACCGTTCTGTGTAAAAATTGCTGTTCCGGTCAGGTTACTTCCGCTCGCCGGACCGAGGACTGCAATCGCTTGTTGCGATGGTGTCGAAGGGATTACTAGCTCCTGTGTTATATCGCAACCCATCCAAGCAGCAGAAACACAAACTAACAACAGTAGCAATGTAGCCTTCATGCGAAAGACAACTAAACGTTTTTTCACACTTAAATCCTCCATAGTTAAGGGCTTGTTTTAAAAGTAGGTGAGACAAGTCATCTTTTGCCAACTTAGAAGGCAAAATCAACCGATCGTGAGGGTATTTACCCGTAAAATGACAACCTTCAGAGAGTAATTTAGATTTTTCAAACAGGTGCTAAATCGAGTAGATCATCCGACTGGCTTCTTCATATTCGGCTTGCAGAGGATCCGTAGAAAGGAAGAGTTTTTGGTAGGGTTCGTACAGTTGGATATAGCTCCAATTAACACCACAAAGAATCTTTCGCTCGTTTGCCAGCTTTACAAAACGACCACGGAACTTTGCGCGGGTGGTCTCTGGTGGGTGGTGCATCGCATGTTCAACCTCGTCGTTACTGACAATTCGTTCAACGCGTCCGTCCTTTTCGAGTTTGTAATATAATCCAAAATCGGGCCGAATATTGTGATACTGTAGATCAAGCATCATAACCTTGGCAGAGTTCCACTTGAGTTGTCGGCTCTCCACATAGGTCTCAATCAATTTCTTCTTAATGACCCAATCGAGCTCCCGGTCAAGCTGCATCGGATCGGTTTCCAAACAGGTCAGCACATATTCCCACCGCGCCATAATCTGATCGGTGACTGGATCCGATTCTGCCTGCTCGAAATACTGCTTGGCGCACTCAAGGTATTCCCACTGCATCTCGACACCAGAAAGCCGCTTACCATTTTCCAATTCGATTTTCCGGGTACAGGTGATATCCTCGGAGATCTGCTGAATTGCTCGGACGGAATCGCGCAATGCGAGACGCTGCTTGATAAAGTTATCTTCGATCATCCGCAAGATGATTGCTGTCGTACCGATCTTGAGGTAGGTCGCAAACTCCGACATATTGGAGTCGCCAACGATCACGTGTAAGCGCCGATATTTTTCTCTGTCCGCATGCGGTTCATCACGCGTGTTGATGATGCCCCGCGCCGTTGTTGTTGCAATTGAGATTTCTTCACGGATATGTTGCGCCCGTTGGGAGATTGCGTATCCACCTCGGTTGGTGGATTTAACCTTTCCCGCTCCAGCAAAGACTTGGCGCGTTACAAAGAATGGAATGAGTTGCGAGGCGAGCTGCCGAAAACTCACGCGGCGATCCATCAGGTAATTCTCATGGCAGCCGTATGTGTTACCGGGCGTATCGGTATTATTCTTGAAGACCGAAATCCGCCCAAGAAATCCATCGGCTTGCATTTTCCGCTCTGCCGCAACAGACAGCCGCTCGATAATTCGCTCGCCAGCTTTATCGTGGCTGACGAGGTCGCTTACGTTATCACATTCAGGGGTCGCATATTCGGGATGGCAACCGATGTCCTGATAGAACCGAGCACCGTTCTCCAGAAAAACGTCTGGATACATCCGTCCAGAAATAATCTCTCGGAAGAGATACATCACCGCATTTTGGATTGATAACGCTTTCCCACCGCGCCGATCCGACGTGCAGATGATACCATATTCGTTTTCCAGACCATAAATCCTTCGGTTCATGCGCTTAAAATCTCACCCAGTTCATCGGGAAGCAAACGTTTAAATTTACGCCGATTTAGCGTTTCGTCGAGTACGGCTGCTTCTATTGTTTCAGCCGTCACTTGGTATCGTTCTGCTTCATCGGCTTGCGCTTCGATCGTTTCAAAAGTCCTCGCCGCGAGCCTCACAGCACCGCTCAGATCCAAGCCATCGCTATATTCACCTTCGAGGATGCCTGCAATTTCATCCGCTCTTCCGCCGATGACAGTGTATTGATTGTCTTCCCAAAACGTACCATCAAAAGACAGATGATAGATTCTGTTGTTCGACGAAGAATCCTCACGAATCTCGCACAGGAGAAGTTCAACCTCAAGCGGTTTCATATCAGGTTGTCGATATATTGCACCAATCTGCTGCGAATACTGATTTGCGAGCCATCGCGCCGTAACATCTTCACGGTTGAAGGTAAACCCCTTGATTTCAGCTCCCTGAATCCCGGCATATCGTAGGGCTTCATAGTCCGGATAGAGCCCAGTCGCTGCAAGTGCAATCCTATCATAGATTTCTGAAATCTTGAAGACCGTTGCCAACGGATTTTCTGCGACCATCAGAATACCGTCACGGTATTCCAAAACAATAACCTCTTTCGCCTTCTCGATCCCCTTCCGAGCAAAATCCTCCTTTTCCTGCATGATTTGCTCGGGCGACACGTAATACGGTGCGGGCATCTACCCCTCCCTCAAATTGCAGGTATCGATCATCAGTAGTCCTCAAAGCGGCTCAGTCCCAATAGACACACCCCAATTCTTTCGTTGGCTTCGCCAATCCAGCGGGCACCTTTGAAGGCAGACTGATTTCCAATCTTCAATTATCAATTGCGGAGTTTGTCAAGTAGCTCTGTATAGAGTTCCTTAACCTCTGAATCCGGTATATTTGAGATTCCCGTCGAATCAATAACCTTGATTGTTGGGAAAATTTCCCGAATAAAATCGGGCCCCCCTGTGGCCACATCTTCATCGGCGGCATCCCAGAGTGCCTCCGCAACTATCTGCAAGGCACCATCACGGGACATATCGGGGCTGTACAACTTTTTCAGCGTTGCTTGCGCGTCTTTGCCACCGGATCCGGTGGCATAGTATTCGCCTTCTTCGTATTGCCCCCCTATCGCGTCGTATTTGAAGATCTTCCCTTGTTTCCGCTTGAGGTCATACCCCGCGAAAATCGGAACGACCACCAATCCTTGCAACGCCATAGGCAAATTGGATTTGACCATGTTTGACAACGAATTGGCTTTGCCCTCTAGGCTTAACGGTGAGCCTTCTATCTTTTCATAGAATTCCACCTGAACCTGGAAAAGTTTCGCCATTTCCATCGCTGGTCCGGCGACGCCTGCAATAGCGATAGCTGAATAGGTATCCACCTCATAGACTTTTCGGATACGCCGTTCCCCCACCTGGAATCCCGCCGTTGCCTGACGGTCTCCGGCGATAATAACCCCCTCGTTATAAACAGCGGCTAATATAGTTGTTCCTTCAAGCAGGCTATCGTAAAGATCCACCAAACTGGGAGTTGGCACACGTTGTCCTTTCCAGCTTGCAGCGGGTGAGTCTGGTAGAGATGTTGTACCGAACGCCCCTGTACCAGACCTTGATAGAAGCTCCGGGCGTTCCCTTTGCAAAAGCTCAAGGAAATCGGAGGTTCTATGATCGGAGCCGCTAAAGACCACTACTCTCCTCCTCGCTGAATATAATTCTCGACAAATTCTTCTGAGTCCTCTTCCAAGATTTCGTCGATTTCATCAAGGATTTGATCGAGATCTTCTTTAATCTCTTCGCCTTGCTCTACGACTTCTTGATCCGGTTGAACTTCCTCAGTATCCTGAGTCCGTTTGTCTCTTTGTTCCTGTTGCTTTTCGGCTGGCATGTTGCTTCCCTCCTTCTAATGGTTGGATGTGAGAATGGCTTGAACCAGTTCTGCAGCCGTGCAGTCTCTCAACAGATCGCCCGTCATCTCCTGTGTTCCGAAGTGCGGGCGATCCATTAAGATTTTATCTAAAGAAGAATCGTCAGTACAAAAAATCATTGAATTCCAGCTTGCGCTGTGAACCTCGTTGGGATATTTTTGTAAACACATACCACGAAAATAGGCACGTGTATCAACAGGTGGATTGTTAATCGCTTGAACGATCTCCTCGTGTTTGAGGAGCCGTTCAATACGTCCATTTTTCAACAACCTCGCGTAAAGCCCCTTATTTGGGCGGATGTCGTGATATTGCAAGTCTAACATTCGAGCTTGGTGATCTGAATAGTCTAAATTGTGGCGTCGCAGGTACGCATCAATTAATCGTTTCTTGATCACCCAATCGAGGTGCTGATCCAAACTCATCGGATCCTCGTCGAGACGGTCGAGAACGAATTCCCATGTCTTCATCACATCTTGCACGACCTCAGACAGATCCTCCGTGGGAATATGTTTGTGAGCCAACTCAAGGTATTCACGCTGAACCTCAATGGGCGTCCACTTCCGTCCATCCTCTAAAACCAAAGATTCTTTACAAGAAAGATCGCGTGATACTGTCTTGATCGCCAAAACAGGGTCAGCGAGTCTAAATTGATCCCCGACAACACCCTGTTCAATGAGTTGCAGCACAATCGCCGTGATTCCCACCTTCAGATAGATGGAAAATTCAGACATGTTGGAATCGCCGACGATTACGTGCAGCCGACGGTATAACATCTCATCAGCGTGTGGTTCGTCCCGCGTATTGATAATCGGACGTGCCACCATTGTGCTCAAGCCGACTTCAGTCTCGAAAAAATCTGCACGCTGGGAGATTTGATAGTCCGTTTCTGCTGCGCCATTTTCGGCCCCGATCTTACCGCTCCCTGTGATGGGCTGTCGCGTCACGAGAAAAGGTGTTAATCCGTCAACGATATCTTGGAAGGGAACGTTCCGAGACATTAGATAATTTTCATGGGCACCGTAGCTGTGTCCTTTATAGTCACTGTTGTTTTTATAAATAATAATCTCTTGATTCGCGGGCAACAGCTCTTGGGCAGCCAGACGGCTCAAATCTAATATCAATTCCCCCGCTTTTTCATATTTGACCAGATCGCGCGCATTGGTACATTCTGGGGTACAATACTCTGGGTGCGCGTGATCAACATAATAGCGCCCACCATTGGCGAGGACATCGTTGATGAGACTATTATTCTCCTGATCTGGGATGTCGGTTTCCCCTTCAGTGACAAACCCCCTAGCGTCCATCAGTGGGCTTTCCTGATCATAGTCCCAAGTGATTCCCTTGATCCCACGGTCTTTATAGATATTGACGACAAGCGTTGAAGCCGCAACCGGATCTGGATCTCGCGCATTTTTGACCGAAATGCCATATTCGGTTTCGGTCCCCATAATCGTTGGTACGGTCATAATCTGCCTTAGAGGTAAGCGCCACCTTTGACGGTTCTCACATCCCGTCTTTTCGGCTCTGGCTCGTGGGTCAACGCCTTAATGTTGACGATTCGGTCACCTTTCCGTCCCGATATCTTCGCCCAATCATCGGGATTGGTGGTGTTAGGCAGATCTTCATTCTCTTTGTATTCTTCTTGGATCGCCATTTCGAGATCATCAAGGGTAATCCCCTTCTCTTTCCCTTCAGAATCAATCAGCCGCTTGATTGCCATTTTCTTGGCACGATCAACGATGTTTTCAATCATCGCACCACTTGCAAAATCCTTGAAGTAGAGGGTCTCACGTTCCCCACGATTGTAAGTTACCTCGATGAATTTGTTTTCATCTGTGGTCGCATACATCTTCTCGATCGCCTGCTCTGCGAGAGACTCAGCCGCTTTTTCCCGATCGCCATCGAATTTGTCCAGCACTGATGGTGCAATTGGCAGGTCAGGCGTCAGGTATATGGAGAAAATATCTTGGGCACCCTCAGCTTCGGGGCGATCCACCTTGATCTTGATGTCCAATCGACCGGGGCGTAAAACGGCGGGGTCCAAAAGATCTTGGCGGTTGCTTGCACCAATGACAACTACATCTCTGAGCCCTTCGACACCATCGATCTCAGCGAGGAATTGGGGCACTACCGTTGATTCCATATCGGACGAAATACCCATACCTCTGGATCGGAAAAGCGAGTCCATCTCATCAAAAAAGATGATGACAGGAACACCTTCTTTGGACTTATCCTTGGCTTTCTGGAATACCTCTCGAATCTTTCGCTCCGTTTCGCCAACATACTTATTGAGTAGCTCAGGTCCTTTGATATTGATAAAATAGCTTTCTACATCATCTCTACCTGTCTGCTCTCTGACCCTAGCAGCTAGACTGTTGGCAACCGCCTTGGCGATTAATGTTTTACCGCAGCCGGGGGGACCGTAGAGTAGCACACCTTTAGGGGGCTTTAATTGGAATTCCTTGTATTCATCGGGGTAGAGGTAAGGCGTTTCAATAGCGTCTCGGATCGCCTCGATCTGTTCATTCAACCCACCAATATCTGAGTATTTGATGTCTGGCACCTCTTCAAGTAGCAGGTCTTCAACTTCAAGTTTGGGTAGCTTCTCCATAACCATCCCGGTGACCGGGTTCAGCATAACATTATCCCCAAACTTAAGTTCTTCCTCCTTGTTGAGCGGATCCGATAGTTCCACAACCCGCTCTTCATCGGCGCGTAGATTCACAAGCACACGGTTGTCGTCAAGCATCTCCTTGACCTTGACCACCTCACCTTGCCGCTCAAATTCCCTTACACTCACAACGTTCATAACGCCGTTGACGATGACCTCTTGACCCTTTTGGAGCTGATCGGTGTTAATTTCTGGATCCGCATTGACGCGCCACCGTTTGCCACCAAGATCGATATCAAGTGTACCATCATCGTTTGATTGAAGGTAAACGCCGTAGTTATTCGGTGGGGCACTGAGCTGTTCAACCTTCTCTTTCAACTGTTCCAACTTCTCCTTCGCTTCTTGAAGGGTGCTGGTCAACTTCCGATTTCTACGGTGTGCGTGCATTAAGTCGCGGGTCATTTCGTAGAGGCGAACTTCGACATCGTCAGAAGGTGCAGCGTTTAAGCGCCTTCTCAAATCATCAATTTCGCTTTCCAGCGACTCAATAGTGAATGTTAGCTCACGAATCTTTCTTTCGGCTGAAATCCGCTCTGAGGAAGGTGCGGATAGATTCGTCTGATCCTGCATTTCTTCAAAGGAGCTTTCCGAATCTGTCTTTTCGGATGGGTTCTTGATCGTAGCCATAGTAACCTTACCTCGGTATTTATCTTTAGAATTACGGGATGGAGGTTATCGCTAGACCGGTGGGAAATAGCGCACCATCTCGCTTTATTATCTCCAAAAGGATTTTGCTTCTAAGATCTGAATCTCAGGACTTACGCCCTTCAATTGTAGTTGCCCGATTCATCGGGCGTTGGGAACGGTGTCCTGCGGCGATTCATCGCCGAACTACAGGGCTTTGACCGTTTAGCTGCGTAAGTCCTAAATCTGTAACCGATAATTCCTCCGGGTTTTGAGTTAAGCGATTTCTATTGCAATCTCGATCCCGGGCGTCACCATACTGCTCAAGAATAGGGTAGATTATAGCATTGGACTATAGTGGTGTCAAGTAAAATACTGCTGTATCAAGACTCAAACGTGAGCTCAACCCCTATTACACCTGAATCCTATTGCTCTGCGTTGAATACCTCGTGCAGAAACTGAATTGATTGAGGTACTTCCTTATTAAAATCTCTAAAGTTACACTCCACAGAAACCCGTTTGTTGTATCCGGCATCAGTGAGACTCTTGGCAAAACGGTGATAATCGTATTCGCCGCTGCCCGGATAGAGCCGATTGGTGTCTGCGACATGCACATGCACAATCCGCTCCCCTGCGCGGACGATTTCATCAAACGCTTCGTCTTCAAGCATCTGGTGATAAAAGTCAACGAGCACTTGGACTTCCGGTTGCATCAATTCATCAGCAAACTGGACTGCCTCAGCGATGCTGTTGATCATGTTTGTCTCTGAACGGTTCAGGGGTTCTATGGCGATGACAAGCCCGCGTCGCCCTGCGTAATTCCCAGCAGCCTCCAAGAACTCAAGGATCTGGTCATGCGCCCGCTTGCGAGAGAATCCTTCCGGCACACCCCGTGCGCCACCGCTTCCGAATACAATAATCTCACCGCCAAGCTCAGCTGCGCGTTCCGTCGCATTCGCCAGGTAATTGTCCATTCGGGCCTTATCAACATCTGGACCGGTCACCTTCAAGTCGGCAGGGATAAAACTATTAAAGCATTCCGCTCGTAGCGAGTAATCGGATAGCACCGCCTTAAAGCCCTCGAAAAGGGATTTTGGGGATTCCGGGCAGAGCATTCCCACTCCGAACTCGAAAAAATCGCACCCCGCCTCCGACAAGGTTTTAAGGGTTGCAGGTGCTTTCTCCAACTTTGCTCTGTAAGCCGAGCCGGTGTCCAACTGTTTGGCATCAACCGTTTGCGAGACAAAGGAGGCAAGTCCTGCACAACAACTCAATTTCATGGGCGAGTCTCCTTTTATGACACAGTTTTCCCAATAAGGTGTTCCCACATTTCCATACGCAACCCGCGTTCCTTGTAGTGATCGGATTGGGAACAGGCACACGCCCGCTCAAAGCTAAAGCGACGCATCGAGTCGGCAGCTTCTTCCGGATGGTGATTCCAACTTGGCGATTTTGGTTCGCTACCACGGGTGAAGAGAAACTTGAGCATGTAGCGCGTCTTCGTCCCACGATTCGCAGCTGCAGCGTGCCAGATGTCGTAGTGCGTGATTGCCACTGTCCCCGCCTTGACGGTGAGAGGGACCTGCTCACGGAAGTTGGCGTAGGTCGCCATGCGATCCGTCGGGGCATTGCGGAAGTGGGTGCCGGGCATTATTACCGTCGGTCCCAGTTCTGCGGGAACATCTTGGGGATAGTACATCGCCAAAACGGTTTGGATGTGATGATGCCGTTTGTTTGTTCCGTCTTGATGCCACGACTGGCTCCGCGTGCCGGGCGGATTCACATGACAGTGCCGATGACCGTTCATTTGGACGTCTTCTCCGAGCAGACTCACCAACGCACCGTGTACTTTGGGATGGTCGTAGACCTGATAGAGTTTCGGAACTTTATCCAGAATCCCATCGCCCGGATTGTTCCGTTGGATATCCAACGCTTCAAGCTCCTCGTAAATTGATTCGTTGAAGCCTTCGGGAAAATCAGCCTCAACAATATGCGAACCGTGGATAATAAAAGAGATGATTTCGTCGTCGCTCAATAGATACGGCTTGTCAGCCATCGTAAACCTCCAGTTTTTGTAGGATAAATTCGTAGCCCAAGATGTCAATTTCCCTGTCATCAAATTCTGTCCGTTGATCCGGAAAGTGGATGACCTGCCAGCCATCCAGAACTGCATCGTGCACCGTATTGTAGGGCCACTCCTGCACCTCTGTCACAATCTCCGTCACCGAACCTTCCACCGGTTCGTGTAACGCCATCCCGATGACCTGAGAGCGGATGCCCGGTGTCGCTGCGTGGAGATAGAGCAGCCGCTGTCGCGTTCCGCCCCGGTTTGCACTGATAATTTGGTGGAGTTGATCCAGATCGTCCTTCTGAATCCCGCCCTCTTTTAGTTTGGCGCGTGCCTCGTCAATCCATCCCTCAATTGCCTCAAAAGTGGTCAGCATAGTTCTCTCCTTGATGTCCACCAAACTCAAGCATTGGTATTCGGCATGGAATCATAACCGAGCAGCCGTTTCAATGTTGGTGTCGCACGGGCAACGACTTCTTCGGAAACGATCTTCTGCTGATCTTGCTGCGGCTTCATAAAAGCACGGCAGAAGAAACCGAGCAGGCAGACACGAGCCTTATCGGTGTGGTTCGCAGATGAGGCGTGCCACAGGGATCCGTTGATAATCATCACAGAACCTTTCGGACCGGTAATCTGTAGTTCGTCGTCGTAATTGACACCCGGTTCGGGACGGGACTCTAGTCGGCGGTGACTGCCGGGGACACAACGGGTCGCACCGTTCTCCAGTGTGAAATCATCAAGAAACCAGACGCTATTGGCAGAAAGGGCAAAACTCGGACGCGGCGTTGGCATCGCACTCAAGGGATGATCAATGTGAAGCCCTCCATCCGGCGCACCGGGCCCGATGATATTCACAGTGAACGAACTGAGTGTGCAATCGTCGCCGAGTAGATACTCTATCGCGCTGAGTACGGGAGGATACTGAATTGCGTTTTCAAACAGCTCGTCTTTGTCCACCAGATTCCACACCCGTTGCCCCTTGTCATCTAGATACACATGCTCCTTTAACACCTCTCGTTCCCGCTCAGCGAGTTCCATCGATCGCCCGCGCAGTGCGTCCGCATGATCGGTTGTGATAGCATTCTCCAAAAGTACAAAGCCGTGTTCATCAAGGTGGGCTTTTTCTGCATCTGTAAGCATCAATATCTCCTTATATCACGTTTCGCTCATGTTGAGAAATGGTGTAACAGAAACCGAGTTTTGAAGAAAAAACTCGGTTTCTCTTCGTGCTTTTCACTTTCTCTTTACATGAACCTCACGCTTTACGTTCCAGGCCCTTTCGCTTCAAGGTTGATGATCTGTATTCACTGGCGGTTCCTCGTTACCCATAAAACGTTCAATTGTGTTGATGGTTGCGGGAGAGGTTCGGAAATCGGCGATCCACGGCTCACGGAAATATACCTGCTTTTCGCGCGGCAAGCCTGCCATCACTTCAGGAGGAATCTTCAGCCGATGCCAATGCGTAGCAAGATGGGCGTAAGCGTGGAGAATGGCAACACGCGGCGTATCCCGTTTCCAGATCGGTCCCGCATGACAGAGGTTCTCCGTAAAAAAGATGGCACTGCCCGCCGGACATTCGTAGCGCACCAAAAACTCGCTCTCTTTCCCGTCCTCCCACGACATATGATCCGGGTGCATCGGGAAATTTGCCTTGTGACTGCCGACGATAAAACAGGTCGCACCGTCCTCCTTCTTCACATCGGTCAGTTCAAAGACGACCCGTACCATCCCCGCGTGGATCCGTCCATTCTGGACACGATAGCCGAAAATGGGATCCGCCTGTCCCCGTGCACCGCCGTGCAGTTCGCCGTGCGACTCCCCCTTCAACCGCCAAGTCAACCCACAAGCCTCTAGTCGGACATCGGGACCGATGATTTCGTGCAACACCTCAATAACCTTTGGGTGATCAATCAGCACGCTTGCGGCACCTCCCGGAATGGCTCGATGCTCCGGCGGTAATGACTCAGGATTGTGTTGAATTCGGTCGGCTTGGTCAACGATTGCAGCCACTTCATCGGGTGTCAGAATCGCAGGACGGACTAAAAAACCGGTTAAGTCAAACCGGAAACGTTCTTCTTCGGTCAACCCCATATCGCTTCCTCCATATCCACGTTTTCAGGTTCAGGGACGGTGATCGGTATTTACCGATGGCTCATCGTTATTGATGAAACGTTCCATTGTATTATGAGTCGCCGGGCGAGTTCGGAAATCGGCAATCCACGGCTCACGGAAATAGGCTTGCTTTTCTCGTGGCAATCCGGCTATTACTTCGGGTGGAATCGTCAACCGATGCCAATGGGTGGCAAGATGGGCATACGCATGGAGAATCGCAATACGCGGCGTATCCCGTTTCCAGACCGGTCCCGCATGACAGAGATTCTCCGTAAAAAAGATGGCACTACCCGCAGGGCATTCGTAACGCACCAAAAACTCGCTCTCTTTCCCGTCCTCCCACGACATATGATCCGGGTGCATCGGGAAGTTTCGCTTGTGGCTGCCGACGATGAAACAGGTCGCACCGTCCTCTTTCTTTACATCGGTCAGTTCAAAGACGACCCGTACCATCCCCGCGTGAATTCGACCATCCTGGACACGATAGCCGAAAATGGGATCCGCCTGTCCCCGTGCACCGCCGTGCAGTTCACCGTGCGACTCCCCTTTCAACCGCCAAGTCAACCCACAAGCCTCTAGTCGGATATCGGAACCGATGATCTCGTGTAGCACTTCGATAACCCTTGGGTGATCAATCAGCAGACTTGCGGCACCGCCCGGAATTCTCCGCTGCTCCGGCGGCAAGGACTCTGGATTGTGCCGGATCCGGTCGGCTTGGTCAACGATTGCAGCCACTTCATCGGGGGTCAGAATCGCAGGACGGACTAAAAAACCGGCTAAGTCAAACCGGAAACGTTCCTCTTCGGTCATTGCCATAACGCTATCCTCTCTAGGGTTCAGGGACGGTGATCGGTATTCACCGACGGTTCATCATTGCCGATAAAACGTTCCATTGTATTGTGAGTCGCTGGACGGGTACGGAAATCAGCAACCCACGGCTCACGGAAATAGGCTTGCTTTTCTCGCGGCAGCCCGGCTATCACTTCCGGTGGAATCGTAAGCCGATGCCAATGGGTGGCAAGATGGGCGTAAGCGTTGAGCACCGTTACGCGCGGTTCTTCCCGCTGCCATATAGGTCCAGCATGACAGAGGTTTTCCGTGAAAAAGACCGCACTACCGGCTGGGCAGTCGTAACTCATCAAGAACGGACTCCGCTTCCCCGACTCCAACGACATATGATCCGGGTGCATCGGAAAATTCGCCTTATGACTGCCGACAATGAAATGTGTCCCGCCGTCCTCCTTACCGATATCGGTCAGTTCAAAGACAACGCGCACCATCCCCGCGTGAATCCGTCCCTCCCTAACACGATAGCCGAAGATAGGGTCTGCCTGTTGGGGGCCACCACCGTGAAGATCTCCATGTGCCTCTCCCTTCCGGCGCCAGACACAGTAGCTATTCTCAAGCCGAATATCGGGACCGATAATGTCGTGCAGCACATCAATGACCTTTGGGTGATCGATTAGCACACTCGATGGACCACTCGGCACAGCACGATGTTCTGGCGGCAACGATTCTACATCGTGCCTGATATGGTATATCTGATCTCTAATCGCAGCAACTTCCTCAGGCGTAAGGATAGCCGGACGTATCAGAAAACCGGTCAAGTCGAAACGGAAACGTTCCTCTTCAGTCATCCCCATAGCTCTCTCCTCTGTGTAAATCAGTTGATACGTTAATCAGCATCTCAATCTCGGTGATGAGGGTTCCTAGCTCACGAATGGCTCGCTGTCTCCCGTTCTCATCGAAAGGTCCCTCAAGGAGTTTGGTGTATCTCTCAAGAAAATTGGGAGGCAACACCCTCAGTTTTTCGTATTCCACCTCAGACCGTTTGACCGCTGGATCATATTTTTCATTAACGGCGAACAGAAGTGTGTAAAGTGCATCACACATCCTGTGAAAAAAGAAATGAAAAAATGTGAGACCAAATCCTCTCTTGTTCCCGTCTTTTAGTTCTTCAAGACAATCTTTCAGCGTATGCAGACTGTCTGAAATCAACTTCTTCTTGAGCTGAACCGGGTAAGGATAGAGACAATCAATAAGACATCTCAAGAATGAATCAGGATCGTACAAAATGATTCCGTTTTCCAAAAGCCCAAGCATTGTATAAGGCCGGAATTTTTGTTCAGGAATAGAGGTCACACCCCCCTGTGTGACCCGCCTGACAACGGTTCTAATCCAGTCCATCGTGTTGTACGAAATCTCAAACCGATCCCCGTTTAGGCGGAAATGATCAACTTGTGGAGACCACTGATTATCCCACCCCGCGGCGGTGTCGCTCTCCTCAAAGTGATTCACATCTGGGATACCTTCTAAGATTCGCCGCCGCTCCGACGCTGAAACCACCTCAGGTTCGCAGAATACGAAAAGATCCAGATCCGAGTATTCATCAAATGTGCCCATCGCATACGAACCGAAGCACAAGATCGCTCGTACGCCTTCCAACCTTGCGAGACTCTCGACGAGAGGGGCGGTTTTGTTGTGGACGAGATCGACTGGGTTCATCTTACTCTTCGGCGTAGGGACGGAAGCCTCGAACCATCAACCCACGTTGTTCATTCGTTCTCTTCGCTTCAGCAGCGCGTTTCTCCGATTCCGCACGGTTTGCAGTAGTGGTCCCACCAATAACAACGTAATCGTCCACCCGCCGGTAACGGTTAATGAACACCGGACGCGGTTTGTTCGAGTGGTTCTGCTTGGATCCGTGAATCATCTTGACATGGAAAAAGATGGAGTCTCCCGCTTCACCAATAATCGGTAGCGCCCGTTCCCAAGGCCATTCGTCATCATCTAAGCCGAGATGCGAAAAGGTATCAATATGCTTGAGTTGACCGAGACGATGTGAGCCGGGGACGACGTGCAGCGCTCCATTCACCAGATCTGTATCCACTACATAGTTCAGAATCCCCACGGGACCCTCGTAGCGGTGTTCAAAGTAGGCGGAATCCTGATGCAGATGTTTCGGATGCCCGCCGACCGGCTCTTTATAGAGGCACTGCCCGTTGCCGTAAACCTCGAAAGCCTGCCCTAGAATCGCCTCAACAATGTCCAACGCACGCTCATCAAGCGCGGAGTGGAAAAACGCAGCACTGGTATGGTAGTTGATCGCCAAGACCATGATCTGTTTATCGCGTGAGTAGCCGGACGGTGCGGGCAGGAAAAGTGTACCGTTTGGCGTTCGCCACCCCTCCACAATTTTCTCCGCAGAATCAAGTCCAGCGATTGACTCAGCGGCAGCCGCCTCAATGTCTCGGTGAATTTTATCGATGTACGGTTTCATTAACCCGCGGACGACAAGCGCGCCGTGTTCCTTAAATGTTTCCGCAGCCGCTTGGGGGTTCAAGTTGTCTGCAAATGCTTCGATATCTTTAACTGTTACAGTCGAGTCTGTTGTCATAAATGAATCTCCACGTTGGGATAGGGGTGCTACTATTAGGGCAAGAGCATAGCACACCCAACCCAATTTGTCAAAATTTCGATCTCTTTTTAGGTAAGGTCTAATGATGTTAGTACTTATTACTATTATACCAATTCCTTACTACGGTGTGTAAGAAATAAAAGCGCTGATTTTTCATTGCTTTTGCGGCATTTTAATCGCCCCGGACGTAGTTGAGTGATTCATCACCCGTTTGTCCGAAGAAAGGAACTTCCCATTGATTACCATCATAATCCGTACAATAATTGATAACTGGTTTAAGCAAAAGAGTAAAGTGCCAAACAGCATCTCGAATGGCCTTCCAGACCCACGCCAAGCGTTGCAGGAGCATTTCGGATATGACGACTTCCGTGAGGGGCAATGTGAAGTAATTGAGAAACTTCTATCTGGCACGAATCTGCTCGGTGCTTTTCCAACGGCGTTTGGCAAATCCATCTGTTATCAGTTGCCGGGTCTGATGTTACCGGGGCTTACGGTGATTATTTCGCCGTTAATCTCGTTGATGAAAGACCAGGTAGATGCCTTGCAAGAAAGGGAAATTGATTCGGTAGGCTTACTGAATAGTAGTTTGACTCCTGAAGAATATGGACAGGAACTGAAGCGGTTAGTAGACGGTGAAATTAAGCTATTGTATGTGTCGCCCGAACGCTTTCGGACCCGTCGATTTCTGAATATCTTAAAATCTCATGACGTTTCGCTGTTCGTGGTTGATGAGGCACACTGCATCTCTCAATGGGGTCACGATTTCCGACCGGACTATCTCGCACTTAGGACTGCTATCCAAGCGGTAAATCCCTATTCAGTCGCGCTATTAACAGCGACCGCGACACCGGAGGTGCGGGAGGATATCGTAAAGCAGCTTCAAGTCGAAAAGTGCGAAACCTTAATCCAGAGCGTGGAGCGTCCTAATCTAAAGTTCAGTGTTTGTGAAGTGCCGGGCGAACCGGAGAAGTATCAGCTACTAGCAAAACAGTTGGAACAACTCACCGGGAAAGGAATTGTATACGTTGGCACCCGACGGCAGACTGAGGAGATTGTGGAACACCTCAAAAAGCAGGGATACCGCGCCGATTTCTATCATGGGGCTCGCGAGGAATCGGAACGGACGCAGGTGCAAGATGCGTTTTTCGACGATACGGAGACCGGGATCGAAATCGTGGTGGCGACTAACGCATTCGGGATGGGGATTGATAAGCCTGACATCCGACATGTTATCCATTGGACAATTGCGGGATCACTCGAACACTATTATCAGGAGGCAGGGCGCGCGGGGCGAGATGGTGAGGATTCACAGTGTATCCTGTTCTTCTGTTCAGGCGACCGGCGTTTGCACGAACATTTTATTGAGGAAAGCGCACCGAACAAGTCAGACCTTTTAGCGCTGTTAAAGCTGATCGAGGGCTCGCCATCGGTCGGCAAGTTCCGGTTGGTCAAAGTGCAGAAGATGGAATCCGTAAATGAGATTGATGAGAGCAAAGTGCGGGTGGGGATTAGTTATCTCGAAAAACTCGGCTTCCTCCGAAGGCTGCATAACATCCCATCAAGTATATCCGTAAATCTCATCAAGGATTCAAACGACGAGTTGAGGGTATTGGATAGTCTACGGGATCAGTCAAAAATCCAAGTCATAGATTTCTGCAAAGAACACAACCTATATCCAAACCAATTGATAGAGGAGTTGACCGATCTGCAAAGCGATGGGTATCTAAGATACTCTGGCGCAGAGGATACGATGTTGATTGAGTTGTATCACGGTAGCAAACTGTTTGATAACATTTCTGAGGAGAAGATAGGAGGGAAACAATATATCCAAAACAAACGATATCAACTTGATCGGATGATTCACTATGCGAGAACGGATAGCTGCCGGGGCAAGGTGGTGCGTCAGTATTTCGGGGAAAGCGTCGATAGCGATTATCGCTGCAACCTCTGTGACATCTGCGATCCAAGTCTCCTCGACGCCTACAATTCACTGCTCGAAGAAGTTATGCAGCACCACACTCGATAGGAGGCTGCCATTAACCGTTTACTACCAAGTCGAACGGCGAGTTTTCAGTTGTTCGAGATATTCCGCTGTGCGCTTAATCTCTTGACGCGCAGCGTCATCGGCTTTGCGTTTTGCCGATGTTTTATCATTGTACTCCAACCCCCACGAACCTTTTCTGAGACGTTTGAGGGTAAATTCCCCACCCGCGTGGTCGTTCACGTAGTCAAGCAGGTTTCGCAGAATCCAGTAGACATCTGTCGCAGCATACTGAAGATCGCTGTCAGCTCCCTGTTCCCCGATAAAATCTAGGGCGAGCCTTGTCAATTCAACGACCTCTTTTGCGGTGTAATACTTATCGCTATCTAACTGAATCGTCACCATTGCTCTGACTCGTAGAAGTTAGGCACCAACTTTAATTGTGGGCATTCTTGCCGGTTGTGCGTCAAAGTGGATGTCTGGTTTCGTGCTATTGCGGACCTGGATAAGTTGTGCAGCGATACTTACGGCAATCTCCGGCACAGTTTTGGAGTTGATATCCAATCCAATCGGCGCGTACACTTTCGCTAACGTCTCTTCTGTGATACCCATATCTCTCAAATCGTCGTAGATTAGCTTAATCTTCCGACGGCTGCCAATCAGACCGACATAACGCGCATTTGACTCAATGACGCTGTGGAGTGCCTCCTCATCGTGCTGGTGTCCCCGTGTGACAATGACGGCGTAAGTCAGATGATCAACGGGATAGTTACGCAACTCTTCCGCAATATCACCGATAATGATCTCGTCGGCTTCGGGAAGTCGTTCTTCAGAAGCAAAATCTACACGGTCATCAACGATTGCAACATCAAAACCGAGCCATTTTCCGAGATGGCATAGGGCTTGTCCGACATGACCTGCACCGGCAATAAGCAACGTGGGACGTGGCTGCACCGCATCCATAAAGACCCAAACCGCTCCCTCCTGCCACCGGAACACACCGGGCGCATCTTTCTCTAGGATCTCCATCAGTTCATCTTGGACTGCCGCCTCCAACGCCGTATCTCCTAACGAACTGACCTTTTCGCCGTTAGCTGCAAACAGCATCTTCGCGCCGACCTGGATATAGTCTACCTCACTTTTAACGATTGTGGTCGAGACGAGGGGAATTTTTGCCTCTGAGAGTTCCTGTAACCGGGTTAATATGAATGACTCCTCTTTGGTTTGGGGCAGGTCAATGAAAATCTTCATATTACCGCCGCAGATTAGGCCATCATCCCACCCGTAGTCACTGTCTAACTGAAAATCAAGTAGACGTGGGAGACCACCCTGCATCAAGCCAATCGCCTGCCGCCGCGCCTCTGCCTCTACGCATCCGCCGCCAAGCGTCCCGACATTGCGCAGATCTGGCAAAATTAGCAACTTAGACCCCGGCTTTTGGGGTGTAGACCCTTTCGTTTCCACAACTGTACAGTAGGCACCGATCTCTTCGGACTCAATTAGTTCTATTACTTTTTGATATATGTCTCTCATTTTTCTTCCCTCGCATCAAGTCAGTTAAAGTCATCGTTGTTCTTTAACGCTCTTTGTTACCAATTGGGTGAACTGTTCGCGCTGGGCATCAGTCAAATCGAGTTGAAGAACGGATTCAGCGCCATCCTGTCCAATCTGCGTCGGAACGTTGAGGTAAACCTGTGCAGCACTCGATTGAATCAGGGAACTGACACACATGATTCGCTTTTTATCCAAGGCAATTGCTGTGGCAATTTGTGAAATCCAAGTAGCCAGTGTATATGGTGCATCTATGGTGCTAGATTTTTTATGTGTATCCTGCACCGCCTCCATCAACGCATCAATCTGTCTTTCACCTAATAACTCCCCCAACGGTACACCATTCACACGACAGTATTGCGGAAGCGGGTAGATTGTCTCGTCATTCCCAATGGCGAGCACCGCAACATCTTGCACAGAAACGCTCAGTTGATGGGCAATTTGGTTTTTCAGATACGCACACCCTATCCCACCAGAAAGACCAATCACTTGGCTTGCGTCCGCCTCCAGCTCACGGTAAACGTAAAAAGCGAGTGAACATGCTGAAGACATCGCGACGATGACTCGTGCCTTCGGAGCGTGACGTTTGATGTGCCGAGCAAAATGTTGAGCTAATAAGGTATTTGCTCGACGTTGCGCTTGAATAGGGTGTGATGTGTGGGGAAGTAGAATTACAATCTGTGAATCTGCCAGTACCGACCAATCGTGAGTCGCACGTAGTTCCGTGTCAGCTCCCCCAATTGCAGCTGCCTGTTTCAGATCCTGGAGCGTATCCCGGAGTGGCACTGGCTTATCCTCCACCCAAACGACTTCAGAAAAGAGGTTCAAGCGACAAATTGTTGATGCAACAGGAGCAATACAACTTCCCCCTCCAAGGAGACTTATCTTCATTTCAACGGCAACCAATCCAAAAGTTGGAGTTTGAAAACTTCAGTAAACGGGTTTACATAAGCGTTTCAATCAGCGTCTGGAAGTTTTCTTCTAACAATTCGCGCTGTTTATTCATCTCAGATTCAGGGATGAGCTTTGTTTCTAATAAACGCTCATAGCGCTCAACGTATTCTAGGAGTGCCTCGATCTCCTTTTCATAACAAATTAGCGAGGATAACACCTTTTCTTTAATCAGGATTGGCAACTCTGTTTCTGTAATTTGTGTCAATTCCCACCGCCACAACTTTTCAGAAATGTAGTCCGCATATCGTTGCAGCGCATCGCCCTCATAGCTAGCGTCTTGGAGAAATCTTAACTCTAGGAGAAGGTCTACGGCGATATTAAATACATTCACCGAATCCTTCCCTCCATCAGCGGAATCAGGAAAAATCCTTCTCAACTTCGTCAACGCGCGCCCGGTGGTGGAGATGGGCAGCTTATTTTCAAACAGGAACGCACGCAAGTTTGGATATTCACTGGGAGATTTCACGTCCTCCAGCCACGTATCTTCAATGGGCGGCAGCGATTGCAGGTCGAAATTCAGCACCTGATGCTCGCGTATCTGATTGATTTGCTGAGAATGTGGAGTTATCGCTGTTTCCAGCAGCGTTAGTGGCGCATTGGTATAGGAATTCAGGAACTCTATAAGTTCAGTAATCTTTGGTTTTTCTTCTTCAATTGCCGCTATCACTTTTGCAGCAGATTCAGTGGATTGCCGCTTTTTCCGCCCCTTTTTCCCTTTGCCCTGCTTTCTAGAGGCTTTGGGATTCGTTGCGCGTACCAGTTGCTTATCAAGCGTCTGCTGGTATGCTAGTAATTCCTCACGCAGCGCACACAGGGTGGTATCGCTATGCAGTTGCAGCATAGTCGGTGTACTAATTTCCTGGAGTCCACGGCCAATTTTCGCCTGTAAGGCACGGTCAAGATTCCGTTTCAAGGCATTTAAATCTTTCTCATTGCGTATAACAATTTTTCCACCAAGCACGAGGTCCATTAATCGCTTCGTTTCTAACGGGAGGCTGAGATTGATGTCGAAAATTGGCTGAAAATCTTCGCAGAGATACTCTCGAACCAGCCCCTCAGTGAGTATTGTCCACAATGTCCTATAATAGGGCTCACGTCCGCTCCGTTCTTCCGGCGTATTCTGAATCCACCGTTTAATCATAGGGAAATTGTCGTGGAGGCGACTCAGAACATATTCAAACGTCGTCTCCGAAATTCCAAACCCTTCAAATGCATTCCCTCTCCGGAGCGAGATGTTGCGTGTCCCTGAATTTCCACCCGAAGCAGTGGAGTACTTCGGCATCAATAGAACATCAGACAGCGGTTTGAGAATGGATTCAAACTGTTGTTGATGCCTGTCCGCAAAATTCGCGATCTCGAGCAATTCTATCCATAGGTCCCGAAGCCTCTCTGTCTGTTTGGGATGAATAGCCGGATTCAACGCGAGGCGGTAGATTCGGTCTCGTACTGTTTTGTCTGTCCATTCTGGCAAACGAATTTCGTCTAGAAGTTCCCCTTCCTCAAGTACCATCAATTCAACCGTACGAAGCAGCCCAGTCTCAATAAAGTGCTTTTCAAACACAAGATCGTAGAAAAGGCCAGTCGCTTGATCCAGTACCTGATTCGCCAATTTGTAACCTGCTAGGATGAGATGCCTAATAGTGGTTTGGCGTGAATCCTGCAGTTGCCATGTTTCGATGATTGAATCAATACTGCCCCGAAGCGATTCTTTCCTAGATTCCACATTATCTTCATCTAGGTGTTCATCTACGTATTTACCAAAAAATTCGCTAAATTCAAATAGTTGATTTCGCAGCTCGTCAATTGCTAGGTCATCCCAAACCCTCTCATAAATCCGTTGACCCGGTTGGAGCGTGAGTGCTTGAAGCCGACTATCAATACGCCCCTGAAAATTCGTCATGATTTCATGTGCACGTTGATTTGCCTGCGACACATACTCATCGATGATTGAAGAGCATTCGGTAACGGCTTCGCGAATCGCATCGTAGTCACCATTGAGAGCAGTAACAACGAATTCGACGCTTTCCGGAGACAATGGATTATAGACCGCTGCCGTTGGAAATATCTCTATCGGCCTTAAGCCTTGTACAGGCTGTGGCAATTTGCGCTGCCCTTCCTCTTCCTGCATCGGTTTACCTTGGAAATACTCACTAAGCCTTAAACAGTAGTTAATGTCGAGTAGGTCGGGATAGTGCTTGATATGCGTACGATGAATAACCAAGAGCTGATCATGGTCACTTTTGGCAACTGAATCGAGCAGTTCATCCTCGTTCAGATGTACACCATGAATATTTGTCTGTTCCGGAATGATGACTTTCGCTAATCCGGGCGAGGTGTCTTGAGATGACGCGAGGACATAACCGCCGGTTTTGACAGTGGTTGGTGTCGTAAACTCAACTTTCAAAACCTCTTGTACCATCTCCGACAACGTAAGAGATTTGCCTAGGTGTACGGTGGTGATATCTTTGAGAACGCCATCGGCAAAGTCTGTCACCTGACGTGTGTTACGTTCTAGCTCCTGAACACTCCTGCGAACACGGTCATAGTCATCCTTCGCTTCCGTCGCTACTTTTTCCTCGTCAATCCAAGAAATCCAAGCACCGGGTCGCGGTCTCATTTTGAGTGTCAGTTCACCGTCTTCCGAGTCGAAGCCGGGGAGAATTTGCCCTTCGGACGATTTCTTTGGCGTCCAAATGAGCAGGTATTTGTCATTCTTCGCGCCAAGTCCCATCCCAAAGGTGTCACCCCAACTGATCCGTCCTTCAACGCTCGCTTTTATCTTATCTGTTAAAGCGAAAAGAGAATCTGAACTAAAGTCTAGGGATAGGTCTTGAATTTGATTCGGTTGATCTTTGTCCAAAGTCGTTTCCTAACATATTAAATAAAAATGGGCAATTCTTGCCCGTACTATACCTCAGAGGTATGGGAAAGCCTTGCCCTAAAAGTTCATGTCAAGATGTGCGTACTTTTCGTTTAAGTATCTGACTAAAAATTTATGCACATTCTGTCGGGTGGAACCTGCCCCTCACGTGTCTGCTGAGCAGCCATCACTCCAAGTAAATTTCGTGTTCGGGTACTTACGAATCCGGATGAAGTCCTTGCTCGGGAATGTCATTATTAGCTATCAGCATATCTCGATCAAAGATGAAATCTTTCCGCGAACCGCCTAGCACTTCACCCTCTTTTTGTCTTTCTCTAAAGTATTGCGGGAGTGTAATTCCTGTCATCTGGATTGCATCTTCTGGACACGCCTCGACACAGTATCCACAAAAAATGCAGCGCAGCATATTGATCTCAAAAACTTCGGGATATTTTTCGCGTTGATAACCTTCTTTCGTTTGCCAGCCTTCCGGCGCAGGACCGCCTTGAATGGTAATACAATCTGCCGGACAGGCTGTTGCACACATGAAGCATGCCACACATTTGACATTTCCTTCTGGATCCAAGGGCAGTTTATGGACACCACGATAGCGATCATTGCGCTCCTCAACACTACGCGGGTCTTCGGGGTACTGATAAGTAAATTTCCTCTTGGGAATATGTTTCAGTGTCGTGAGCATACCCTTAATAAGTCCGGGGATATAAAGCCTGTCCCAAAACGACATCTCTTCATTTACTCTCATAGAAACGCTGTCGCGGCTTTGATTATTGAGCGTAAAAACCTCTGCTGGAAAGCCGTTCTCCTTTCAATAGATGAAATTCAAGTCGAATAGTAGCATAATTTCAATATTAATGCAACAACTATTTTTTACGATAGATATTCCTTTTTCAATCCTTCAGGAAACCCATAGGGCGTACCAGTTCGGGGGACAGGTAGTGGAAAGCTCTGACCCCCTAAGTTTTGGAACATTTCATGTTTACCACACAACCATAGAAACATCTCTGCCACCTTCACTGCACTTCGGAATTGTTCAACAAGGCTAGCCGCAGGACTGTCATAATCAGCAGTAGCGAAATCGAAGCTAGGGTCAACTACCCAATCCCTTTTAGGTGGACTAGTTCTCCAATAGAAATACTTCAACAAGTTACGGGTTGCAGTTACAGTGGATGGCGGACGACGATGCCAGATATGATAGACTGTGATGAACACAGAACCTGCTGGTGCTTCCGTTGATACTGTGTTCTTGATATTCCCTAAATGCCCCATGAGCCTCGACTTCTGCCGTATAAGATGTGTACCGGGTATGAGTTGCGTCGGTCCCATCTCTATGGGGGTGTCTTGTGGATAATAGAACACCTGAAGGAAGTTTAACTCATGGGTATAGTTGTAGTTCCCATCAATATGCCAACCCCCAACTGATGCGATCGGGCATTCAACACGATGGTTCACCATCTGGACAGGCAGGTGGAAATCTTTGCCTAACAATGACCGCACCGCACCTGCAACTTCACTGTTCCTCATCACCCCTTCAACAAACCATTCCTCATATAAGATGTCATTCATGTAGGGCACGGTAGGATGTGCAGCACAATACTCCACAACACGCTGGTTAATATCATCAGGCACAACCCCCTCAAGCCTGAGATATCCATCTTTTAGAAACTCAAGCACCTCTGTGTCTGATAAAGTTGGTTTGCAGTCATGTGTGCTAGCGTGCATCAACGTCTTTTCTGAAAGGGCATTCATAACTTATGGTAGATTTTAGAATTGCTTAGACACTGCCAATCGGCGCAGTTGGAAACAGCGCCTACCAAACACGGGGAGCGAAAGTGTCTATTTATTTTTAGAATTCACTATAAATGGTCTCACATCATTACACTATAGTTGGGTGCTTCCTCCGTGATCGCAATATCGTGCGGGTGACTTTCGCGATGACCACTACTCTGTATCCGAACAAACCGGCTTTCAATCCGCAATTTTTCAATGTCCGGCGTACCACAGTATCCCATCGCGGCACGGAGACCACCGACAAGTTGATAGACAAAATCGCCGAGCTGCCCCTTGTAAGGCACCCGTCCTTCGATGCCTTCAGGCACTAACTTTGCTAAGGATTCACTGCTTTGAGAGTATCGCTCGCTACCACGACGTTCCTTCATAGCGGATAAGGAACCCATGCCTCGATGGATTTTATAGGTACGACCTTGATAGATAACCGTTTCGCCGGGACTTTCCTCTGTACCCGCAAGCAAATTCCCTATCATCACCGAACTTGCCCCCGCACCGATAGCCTTCGCAATATCACCGGAATAGCGAATACCGCCGTCAGCGATTACTGGAACACCATCTTTGTCCGCCTCTTGCGCACAATCGTAAGCCGCCGTAATCTGCGGAATTCCCATTCCTGTGACAACGCGGGTTGTACAGATTGATCCGGGTCCCATTCCCACTTTAACAGCATCAACACCCGCATCAATCAATTGACGCGTTGCTTCGGCGGTTACAACATTTCCTGCAATCAGTTCCACACCGGGAAATTCCGCCTTAACCCGATGCACTGCATTGATTACATTTCGATGATGACCATGTGCGGTATCTATCGACAATACGTCAACTTCTGCATCAACTAGAAGTCCCACTTTTTCCAAATCCCAAGAGGGACTAATCGCTGCGCCAACTCTCAATCTTCCAGACTCATCCTTGCAAGCTAGAGGATATTTCTCTACCTTGTCGATATCCTTAATCGTGATTAACCCACACAGGCGAAACTCCTCATCAACAATTGGGAGTTTTTCCTTCCGAATTTGGTGTAGAATCTGCTTCGCTTTCTCCAGTTCAATCCCAGGCGAGGCGGTGACCAACTGTTCACTCGGTGTCATCAGTTCAGTCACAGGCAGATCGGGATCTTCCTCATATTTCAGATCACGATTGGTGATTAGCCCAACGAGGTAGCCCTCTTTGGTTACAATCGGGATACCACCGATGCGGTAGCGCGCGGTCATCTCCAGCGCGTCACGTACCTTCTTATCGGGAGTCAAAGTAATCGGATCGATAATCATTCCGCTTTCTGAGCGCTTGACCTTATCAACTTCATTGACCTGCTGCTCAATGGGGCAGTTGTAATGGATGAGACCAATACCACCTTCTCGCGCCAGAGCAATCGCAAGTTCGGATTCTGTAACGGTATCCATTGAGGCACTGCAAATCGGAATATTGAGGCGAATATGACGGGTTAGCTGCGTACTGGTATCAACCGCACTCGGCAGAATGTTTGATTCACCAGGGATTAATGAAACATCATCAAATGTCAGTGCTACCTTGGAAAATTTGGGTGGCATTGCATCGGAAATTTTTGTGTCCATTGGGAGTGCCTCCTTAATAATTTAGTGAGGTGAACCAAAGACCTTAAATCTTAAAGAGTAGATAGGTCCAAAAAGGGAGGAAAATTATTAGACTAGATGTTATCACATCACGAGAATATTGTCAAAAGAAATCCCTATTCTTAACACCTACAATTTTTCGACACATATTTAGCTCGCATCTCGCTCCCGTTTCATTTCATTTCCTTCAAACAGATCGTGGGCAATTGTGCCTTGACTTTGCGCGGGTGGAGTAGTGTTGAGGATATGACAAAACGTCGGAACAACATCAGCGGCGTGAATGTAACCGTGTGAATCATAATCGCGCTCATACCCCTTTTTGAGTCCCGGTCCAGCCAATAAGAATGTGCCAAAGCTAGAGGAGATGTGCTCGTTTCGGGTAGGGAGGAAGCCGCCGTGATGCGCCCCATACACTTCAGGCGCACCGACCGCGCCGCCACCGACGATTCCCTTCCACTGACCGTAGTAGCCGCTGACGTAACCGTGGTCCCAAGCAAAGATGACATCGCCGCACTGATCGCCCCACTGACCGAGGAGGTAGGCATCTCGCTTCGGCAGTGCGATGGCGATGGGCGTCTGTCCAACCCCTTCATCAACCCACGTGCGCAACGCTAACAGAAGCTCGCGCTCGATTTCGTCGAACGCCGGTCCTTGTTCGGCGTTGATGTAGATGTCGAAGCCTTTGTCGTCCTTGAGATAGGCACGGGTATTCTCCCAATCTATATCCTTCTCTAGGACTTCATCGTGCTCGACCCCTTCCGCCCCGTCCTTAAGGACAGTAAACCCCTGATCAACGAGGAACTTCCGGATGTTAGCAATCCGAATATCAGGGTAAGCCCCGTGGTCGCCGAGGACACCGACGCAAGTCTCATCGTCGGCTGCCTCCCAGATCCGTCCCAGAACACGGTCGCCGACCTGATACGCCCGACGGAAGTAGTCCATCGCTGTATCTACATTGTTTGGATCGTAGCCCGGACAGACGGGATCCACATCGTTGAGATGGATGTGGTTCAGATAGTCGAACAGATGCCAATGACAAATAAAAAAGGAACAGTCATGTTCACGCAGCATGTAGTTGGCAACATCAGCAAACCAGATTCCCTGATATTCGCACTCCTCAAGGGCGGTATCAAAATCCGCCATACCCGATGTGTAAGGCGTCATAGAGGCGTGTTCCTGATAGGGCCCAAAGCGTTCTATTAGCTCCGCAGCGAGGCCATCAGGATAGGTGAATCCATCGGCGTAAGTAACCTGCGAACGGTAGAGTTTCAAATTCTTCCCGTCGGGGGTGAGCTCCATCAACTTAAATCGAATTGACGCTTCCTGTTTTTGACCATCGATCTGGAACGGTTCAATCGCCCAATCGCTCCATTGACCGACCTCTGTCTCAGCGATTCGTGTATCTCCATCCTTCTCCCGGCAGATGTGTACGCGATCATATCCCCTCCCACGACTGTCAAGCGCAAGAAGATGAAAGGTGTTGACATCGCCGCCGAGACGCGCATGAATTTCAATTACAGATTCAAGCGGAGGTGATTGGCTCGGCGGAAGATTTTCCCAACCAGCTGCGGGACGTAAGGCTGGAATCGGTTGAACGCTGCGTTGCGTCCGACGGACAGCTGTCCCATCATGGTCCATCTCGACGGTAGCAATCTGATCGCTCGTCGTGTAGGCTTGACAGGAGGCCACTTCGTAGTCGGTGCTAGCGTGTCCGGGATGACCAAAGCCGTCCACAACAAAACCGGATTCGATACCCGATGGCTGGGCTGCTGGGTAGTGGACCGCAACGCTTGTTTTGCCAGCGCGTTCTAGCGCGTTCCAGATCCGCTCCGCATTCGGGGCGCGCCCATCGAAGCTATTAATCCGTTCACCGGGGGCAACCTCCACACGCCAACGGGTAACGCCATGCGTCCCCGTATGAGCACCGGTAGAAAGGGTCGCCCAATTCGTCGGTGTCCATACCGGAAAGGACGGAAAGGTCTGGTTCACCGTACCATCCTTGAGCATTCTTTCAAAGTTGGGCAAACACCCTTCAGCAACAAATTTTTTCATCATCGGGACGATAAAGCCATCCATCCCGTAGGCGTAGATTTTTTTAGACATAAGCATCTCCTCTTTAGAACCCTTGAATCATCGTAAAACTTCACTCTTGATTAACATAAATCACCATCTTGAAGAGAAACCGAGTTTTTGACAAAAACTCGGTTTCTGGTTTTCTCGTTGAACTGGTTCTTCACTCGTTACTATGCAGGAACGCCGACCGAAGCGTGAATCTGAACAAACTTCCATGTTCCCTCCTCTTTTTCGAGTACACCCGTCAACCGCACTGCCAATTCTTCGGGGTTACCCAACCACTTGAGCCGCCATATCTGGCGTGTGTAGAACCACGCCACATCCTCCCGCTCCTGAACGTCAAGATGTTGGTATTCAATCGCGATGTCCGCTGCATTCGCGACAATGTTCTGAAAGTAATCTCTTGCGTTTTCACCGCCCTCAATATGCTCGTCTGGCTCCGTGCCAATCTTCACATAGTGGTTAGCCAAAGACATCATCTTGACAAGTCGGTCTGTATCTCCAGTGATGAGTGCGTCAAAGTAGGCTTTAACTGTTTGGTGGGCATCCATGACTATCTTCTTAGTCCTTTGATTCGCTCATGGTAAGAAATCGTGCAGCAGAAACCGAGTTTTTCCGAAAAAACTCGGTTTCTCCCTGTGCTCTGCACTTTTTTTTCATGAGTCCTTTGATTAGATTGTTAGAACAACCTCAATTTCGTTTTTTCCTACTTGTAGGTTGACCCGTACAAATAACAGTCGATCACCCAACCACGTCACTTCCTGTGCATTCGAGGATGCCAATGTGAGTCCAGCGTGATCGCCCCAAACGGCTAACCCATACGGTATCGCTTTTGTAGATTCCAAGGTAAACTGCATCCGCAATTGGCTGCGCGATCGAGAGGGACGAAACTGTTCAATTTGTGGTAGGTTGACCTCCGCACCGTTACGAGAACTAACCGGTGGCGAGATGTAGTTTGTTGCCTGAATCGGTTCTATCTTACCCTCTTCAAAAATCAACTGACATTCGGCATCATAATAGTAGAAGAGCGATTTATCCGAACCGGTCGACGCTTCATCCACGCCTTCTGAGTTGGAGTTAGTGACTAGAAAAGTTGGTTGTGTTTGTTCGCTGGTCTCTTGGCATGTACGGACAACATCGGGAAGTGACATAATCTGCGTCTCCGGTGCCTCGTGCACGTACGCTAGATATGTATCCAACTCATTGAGTTGTTCCTCCGTCAGCGATGCGACCTCCACAGGGTCAATCCGCTGGATATAAGCCAACCAATGATTCCACGCTGCGTTTGCCGCATAACAGTCGAATCCCTGCTGCGCCGCTCCGTTCAAGATTTGGTGCTGAAAATCTGCCCCCTCCGTTTCCTTAGACCCATGGAGTTGGGTAGGGAGAAGAGAGGCGTGTGGTATACCGATAATTTGACTTGTAGATGCACCGCAGAAATTGTGCTTGTCTACCGATGGAAAGAAGCAACCAAACGGACACCCCTCATCCTCTCCATCGCCCCAACCGTATCCCCACAATCCAGCGAAACCGATTTGTGCTAAGGCGTAGAGCAGCACATGATTTTTCTGCCCCGCCCCCGCGACAACAGGATTCGCCCATTCGATCGCCCTTCGCACTCTATCTCTCTCGGACGAGACAAAATCTGGCAGCTTTTCGCGCATCGTTACGATATGCTCTGCGGATTGGCTAAAGTCGTCGGAATCCGTGCCCGATCCCCAAATCGGTGAAATATCAACCATCAGCATTACTTCGTCACCGTGGGAGGTGTGCCATTCGGTTAGATCTGCAGCAAAGGATCGGGCAGAAGTCGCCCCAACGCCCCATGTAATGGGGATGCCATGTTTATGGGCAAGTTCCGCGAGTCGGCGCATCCCCTGCCTCAACGCGCTTCGATCTCCAGTGATTGCAGTGCTAACAAGAGAATAAGTCAACATAATAGACCAAATATTACCTTTTTAACGCCTTGGGCCCTCAAGGAAAACCGTGACCCCCATCTCGGCATATTTTTCGCGCGTGTCCGGCGTACCATTCCGGTAGCAGACCGCTACTTCGGTATCAGCGAGTTGATCGCACACATGACGCACGCAATCGTCAACAGTCTTCAACGAGTGATGCGGATAACTTTCTATGCTGAAGGTGAGATCTGCGGGACCAAAAGAGAGGCAATCCACGCCCGGCTTGGCAAGTTTGCGTGCGTTGGTCGCTGCGGAAACTGACTCTACCTGCATCCACAGCACACCGTATTGATTCCACCAATTCGCATATTCCAGGCGATCACTCCGCTCAGCTATCCTCTTGCGACTTCCGCCACCCGCGCTACGGATACCGATTTGAGGGTAGTAAAACCAAGTAACCGCTTCATCCACTGTGGATTCGAGTTCTACTTGGGGCACTTCGACTCCGGACGGTCCCAAATCGAGGTAATTACCGATGAGGTAGGCGTTACGGGTATGCTTAATCCGAAAATGGACCGGTATATCAAGTGAGTCCGCAATATTGCAATACTCCACCAGTTGCGGCTCGTTGTACGCCGAATGTTGGCTATCCGCCATGACGAAATCGTAATGGTCTTTATCGAGAATTGCTTTCATCTCATCCCGATTCGCTGTCACCGGCACACTGACACCGTAAATCAATTCGCCATCACGGATACGCTGTTTCAAATTCTTTTCCGACATCTCATTTGTCCTCTAATATTTGTAGGAGTTACGCAGTTGGGTGCTTAATCCCTTGCAGTTCGGTGATTTATCGCCGCTAGACACCGTTCCCAACGCCCGATGAATCGGGCAATACAATAAAAGGCACTATCAAAAAGTTCGTAGGGAACAACGATCGTTGTTCCTCACTGAAGTGCGTAAGTCCTAATTTGTTGAATTCAGGATTATATCACACCTGCTATAATCTCGCATGTTGCTAGGGCGCGTTGACATTTGATAAGGTGTAGGTTGGGTTGAACGGTGAAAACAAATTTCTATCAAATACAGGACTTACGCAAATTTAGCACACAGAGGGTAGATTTTTGATTTTTAACCCCCTAAATCCCCCTTATCAGGGGGACTTATGAGCTCGCTGCGTAAGTCCTAAAATACAATAGAAGCTATGCTTTCCAGCAACACTCCTCTATAGGATAACGCAAGTTGCTAGTTGATAAACCAAGTAGGGGTGTCCCCTCCGAATTGCGACTCCCTTGACAACGGCTATCTAGCAACTTGGATAAAAACAGGAAAAACAGGCTGCTCTGGGCTTTTCAGCGAAAAAGGTAACAAAGGTAACACGAAAAAGGTAACAAAGGTAACACGAAAAAAGGAAAAGTTACACAGGTTACGGTATACGGAATCCCGCTGAATCCCCGATCAATTGTCCGATAAATCGAGACCAGGGGACAGGCGGTATTTCGATACGCTCAACTACAGGCTGTCTAGCAACTTGCGTTAGGATAGATGAAGTGAAACCCAACACCATACTGTAGGTCGGGGACCTTGACCGACCCTCCCGCTCGATCCAATACCGGCAGATAACCTGTAGGTCGAGATTCATATCTCGACACTATGATGCCAACAGAACCTAGCAACTTGCGTTTCAATAGGCGAGATTCATATCCCGACACCACAATGTTGCTCTGCATCCTGATTTTATCGGGACGGTGTTACGGCATACGGAGTATGCCTACTACTTTAGTATCAACATCCGGCGTGTCTCTGTGAATTCACCGGCTGTCAGTGTGTAGAAGTAGAGGCCGCTAGCGAGGGGCTCTCCGAGTTGGTTACGTCCGTCCCAATAGGCTGCACGGCTTCGACTCCGATATATACCCGCTGCCTGATGTCCCACCGCCAAACGTCGAACCACCTTTCCGCTCATATCATAGATGGTCAATGTCACCGCTGCCGGCTCCGCTAATTGATACGGTATCCATGTCTCCGGATTAAACGGATTCGGATAGTTTGCCAACAAGGCAGTCTCTTCAGGTATCAGCGAAGCTAGCAGCTGTTCAAGGTTTTCTATACCCTGTTTGAACGAAAGCGAACCGTCATCTTCCAGTTGTGCCTGCGCGATCCACGCTTCTACCGTCGCAGCATCTACGCTTTCTGCTCTAATTGCAGGCGCAGCGAGTGATTCGGCAATGCCCTGCGCTACACGAATAAGGTCGAGGATACTGACAATACCATCACCGTTCACATCCACCGCCGAGCCGGCTGATACCCTTTTTCCTAACTGCTGTGCAACGAGGATCAGATCCAGAATACTGACAATACCATCTCGGTTTACATCCCCGGTCGTCAACCGTTCTTCTACAACGATGCGGATTTCTTGCGGTCCGGCAGGAATGCTATCGCCGGTGACGGAGCCAAACTGGAGTTTGTCAAGTGCTAACTCTGTTTCACCAGCCGATTTTGCCTTAAACCTGATCTGAAGCAGTGAGCCGGTGCCATCCACGCCTTGGGTGGATAGCCGCGCCACGCTGAGTCCTACAATTCTGCCGGCTGCGTTATCAATAGTTCCGCCCTGAAAGAAAGTAGTCCCACCGTCAGTCTTTAGGAAACTGCCTTCGGTTACGTCAATAGCTTCAAGGATAGCCGGATCGAAGACGATATTAAACTGCCAGCCCGCCAAGTCGGTGATATTTTCGGCGCGGATGTCAAGGGTAAAGGTATCGCCTGTATGAATTGGTGTCTTGGAAAAAGTGTAGCCGACACCCATTGACACAGTATAGTCGGTGCCGGGTTCAAACCCGAAAAAGGCACTCGTCTGAAAGCGCGTCAAAGCCGCGACTAACAGGACTAGGAGTTACGCAGTTGAGCATCCAAATAGGTTATAATAGTGTTTATGAATCCAGCCAAATGTACCGAATATGACTACATCAACTTTGTGATAGCCACACCGAGTGCCTACAGTTGTACAGAGGCGGCCCGCGTGCAACCTCCAGACGATAATCCGCCCGCCCATGACTCATTGAATCGGTTGCTGTATCGACTGCCTGCTGATTCAGAAGCCTTGTGGAACGAGGCAGCACCTTGCGTTAACAAAGCCCAAGGCGTTTTAGTCATAGACGACTCAACGCTTGACAAACCGTATGCCCAAAAGATGGACCTTGTCACCCGGCATTGGTCAGGCAAACACAAACAAGTCGTTTCAGGAATTAACCTCATTACGCTGATGTGGACGGATGGTGACAGCCACATTCCTTGTGACTATCGCTTGTATAATAAAGACCATGATGGTTTGACCAAAAATGACCATTTCCAAGCACTGATTGCCACTGCTCATGATAGAGGATTTGCTCCGGAGTGTGTCGTGTTTGACAGCTGGTACAGTAGCTTGAAGAATCTAAAGACAATTCAAAAGTATCAATGGCACTGGTTGACCCAATTGAAGTCGAATCGACAAGTCAACTTAGATAGACAAGGTAATCAACCGATTAGCCACCTACCGATTAGCAACAAAGGGACTATCGTTCATCTGAAGGGATACGGATTGATTAAAGTGTTCAAGATTGTCTCCCCAAACGGTAACATTGAATACTGGGCAACCAGTGACCTATCAATGAACGATATGTTTCGACTCAAATATGCTGAGTTGTCTTGGGCAATTGAAGAATATCATCGAGGTATCAAGCAATTTGTTGGTGTTGAAAGGTGTTTTGCGCGCAAGGCGGTGGCACAACGGAATCATATTGGACTCGCATTGAGAGCATTTCTACGCATTGAGCGACACCGGTTTTTCACAGGTACCAGTTGGTTTGAAGCGAAAGTCTCTATTATCAGAGAGGCTGTGCGGGCTTATCTCGCTGAACCACTTTACACCTTAAAGCCAACTGCGTAACTCCTACAGGACATTCAACCCCTGCTGCAGCGTAACAGGGCGAAAATCATTGTAATCATTGACCAAGCCAAAGTCTCCAAACACTTCGTAAATCAAATCCCCGTTAAGCCAAACCTTTAGCCCGTCATTGTTGCCGACATACATTGTTGTGTCCTGTTCCCGTGGCGAGTACAACGACACAGTGCCGTAGATGACGCTGCCATAGGAAGGTTTCAGCATATCGTTAATGTTATTAGCCCCCGTAGGCGGGAGACTGTGGGAGTTCCACACCACCTCCCCCACAGATTTGCTTTCTGTCGCCCCATGGGTCGCAATCTCTGGTTCGGTCACCGTGCCATCACTCGCCTTTGATAGCAAATCTGTGCCATTATCAAAATCAGACTCCGCGTCTGGAAACACAACCCATAGCCACGGGCCCTCTATCTTCGGTCCGCCTTCTTTTGAAATCGCCGGATTGCCGAGCCAAATGAGCGTTATCTTCTCACGTAACCCGTGCAGAGGTGTAAGGTCAGCAATCTGGTTCCTAGCGACATTTAACCATGTCAAGTTTGTTAAGCCCAGAATCGGTGATACATCCGATATTTGGTTTATTGAAGCGTCTAACCATTCTAATTTCGTTAACCCTGCAAGAACAGATATATCCGATATGTCATTACCATGAAGTGCTAAACGGGTTAAACCGGTTAATCCCGCAAGGGGCGAGATGTCGGATATTTTTTCGACAGCAAGATACAGTTCTGTCAGATTGGGTAACCCCGCAAGAGGCGTAAGGTCAGATATATTCCCGCCACAAAAATCTATTCTCTCCAGTTTCGTCAAGCCTGCCAGCGGCGATAAATCGGATATAGCGTGCTCCCAACAGAAAATCCTTCTTAGGTTAATTAAACCGACAAGGGGCGACAAATCGGATAAATTGTCATTGGAAAAATTGAACACCTCAAGGTTGATGAGTCCTGCAGCTGGCGATAAATCAGTCACTAAAGTGCCGTGAATCCCCAAGATGGTGAGATTTGTTAAGTTTCTCACAGGAGATATATCGGATACCAAAGTGCTAGCAGCACGCAGCTCGGTAAGATTTATTAACCCCCTCAAGGCAGATATATCGGAAATCGGGTTAGAAGTAAGCCAGAGTTCACGCAAGTTTATTAACCCCGCCAGCAGTGAGAGATCAGAGATTTGATTATCCCTAAGATTCAACCGCATCAGATTGGTTGCGAACTGAATGCCCGTCAAATCTTGGATATCCCTGCTTCCCGCCTCAAATCTTTCCAACCTTTCGATCTCCTCGACGGTAATCGATGCATTGGGGCTTTTACCCAATGCTTCCGCAATTGCAGCACGGAGGTTTGGGTCAGGGATATGCACAAACGCACCCGGTAGCCTGTCCGGTTCCGGCACCACAGGAGGCTTGTCAACTAACTCTGGGAAATCTAATGCGAAAAGTATATCCTTAAAACTTGATGTCCAAGCATCTCTTTTCATACTCCCATTCGCACTGTCTAACACCAACAAACCGATGTTCTGTAACCCCACATTCTCACGTATCTTCTCTTGGAACGCTTCCGTCTCTAACCCAACGACCGCGGCAGCGTAATCTGCGTCTACTTCGTCCTGAAACGCCTCATGGAAACGGGAAATCGGTTCAATACCACCAAACGTACCTCCCGTCGCCTCAAGTGCACCCCTATACCTATCCGTATCTTCTTGAACAAGCGCGTCCATCTCTGACTGCTCGACGTAGAGTCTCAACGCCTGTGCTTTGTCATACACTGGATTGGTATTTGCCTCAATCACCGAACGCACCTCGTCTTCAAACGTCTTCATGCCCTCTGTATGACAACCGAAACAGGATAACCCATTCCGCACCGTCGGGTCACTTGCTGCGGGGTTGGAAACGATGCTTATCGGTGCCGCGTCCAACCGCGAACCCGCCGCTGTCGTGATGTAGTACGCTTGTAACCCGTTGGGCAGATTAAAGATAACCTCTCCACCATCATGGGTGAATGAGAGCGGGTGGGTGAAGATGTTCTGTGTGCCAACACTCCCAGCAAAGTCGTAACTCTTCCAATATGCTCCATGTTGGGAGGAATGCCGTTCTATGACCCGGTTATGATTGGAGACACCCGAATTATTCGTGCCTGCCCGCCATACACGAACCCCCGGTGCATTGGTGAGATTGCGTACCACATCAACCTCAAGTTGGGTTTCTAGCTCCCTATCTGTTAATGGCAAAGAGAGCAAATCGTGGTACAGTGGGGGTAAAGATGCTGTTGCGACAAACCAGTCAACATGCACCGATGGTATATCAGCTTTCATCTCCCCCTGTAATCGCGTCAGCTGTGCCTTCAGTGCGGTCTGTGCGGGTGCATCAAACGAGATGTGATAGGGATATTCCCCCTCAATCTTCGTCCAGCCATCATTACGATCCCACTCATAGTGTCGCAGGTCAATGTAGAGGATTGTTTCTTGTGGGTCAATGGACTGTGGGTTGGTGACTACACTTCCCCATGAGAGACTATTGACTAATTTATTGAGTCCCTTGCGATACTCTTGGAGTATGCTCGGTGTTTCTCCCGCGTTATAGAGATGTGTCATTGTAAAGTATCGGGCATAGGCACGGTCAAATGGTGCAAGGGACATCAGGTGGGTCTCAATGGTATTGAGTATTTCAGCAGGAGAGATGAAATCGCCAGCCGTTGTAGGGGTTGCTGCCCAATCGGGAGCACCGGCTAGTATCCAGTTCCGTATTGTGTCAATCGCTTGGGTGGACAGTTGCGGTTGTCCGAGCGGCATCTGTGCGCCATTTTCTGTGCTTCCAAGTAGCCGTTTATACAATTCTGAGGCATCAGGATTGCCCGGGACAACCGATCCTTTTTCGATGAGTGCGTTGTGTTCCATTAGGAGTGTTTCTTTATAGGCACCGTCGGGACCGTGGCAGATGAGGCAGCTCTGTTGAAAGATAGCGTAGGTATCTAGGGCTATCTGTTGCTGGGCGGATATATTTGGGGAACCTACAATAAATATCAATAGACCAATGAGTGCGATGCGATGCTGCTTACAAATCCCAATCAAATTGAGAATGAAATAACGCTTAAACATGGAAAGCGGCTCCTGATATACTAGATTGGACGGTTAAGAAGAGAAACCGAGTTTTTCCGAAAAAACTCGGTTTCTTTGCACGATTTCTTAACATGAGTGATTCGTTTTTACTATAGGTGGCAACTTGAGTTATTTTGAATCCATGTTGTTAGAGTGTGCTGAGATTTTGCAGTAGTTGTAGGGAATGGAGATCTTCGATCCTTATGTTCTAAGCTACCAGGGTAATTGCGAGTCTCCTGTGCTTGTGTAGGTCGAGATTCATATCCCGACATTGCTCTGTCGAGGAGCCTTGTCGAGTATGGAAACTCGACCTACGGGAACTTTGTCGAGTATGGAAACTCGACCTACGGGAACTTTGTCGAGTATGGAAACTCGACCTACAGGAGCCTAGAAACTTGCGTTAGAATATTATAAGCCCTCTCGGATTTTCCGTCAACGCATTTCTAGCGTGAAAACGAACCCACCAAATATGCTGAAAGCTGTTCATCCAAGGCAAGTTTGAGATGGGAAATGAGACGCAGGTACAAGTTAAGACCAACGCTTTGTACGATTATTTATCTTGAAACCACCTAATATCTGTGTTACAATCAGATGTTCCTGAAATCACAAGTTGTGCGAATTACTCGATGGATATTATCATCTAACATATACTAAAGTTTAGACAATTTTAAGTGCAAAGAGGCAGAAAAGAGGTTATCCTTTCAGAAATCACCACAATTTTGAAAGGAGAAATTATGTACCTCATATTCTGCCTCGCGAGTATTTTAACCGATTTTCGTCCGTTATTCAACCGTCAAAACTTCACCCTGTTTTGTACATTTATTGTTGGGTTCATCACTGCCCCCCGCAGTGCCACGGTGACTGACATTTATCAAGCGGTTCGACCGAAAACCGGTTACCACTCACTGGTGAAGTTCCTCTCCCGTGGCAAGTGGGACGCCGATGCGGTTGCTAAACATCTAATTAAGTTACTGCAAGGGTGCTTTGACAATTGGGTCTACGTTTACGATGAGACCCAAGCGATAAAGACAGGACACAAACAATTTGGTCTCCACTTTTTTAGAAATCATCGCTACCAAAAGCGCAACAGAAATCAATCGAAGTTTCACTCAGGGCATCAGTTTGGCGTATTGGGCTTGCTTTGTAGCACGGTGACTGAGACGATACTGTTTCCGGTTTGGGTGAACCTGATATGTCCCAAGACAAAGCAGGAGAGCAGCAACGCTGTTCTAAGGCGGATATGCGCTCACATTCCCTGTGGACTGATTATCTTTGACCGGGGGTTCAATCGGCGCAAAGTGTTTGCATGTGTGCTTAAAGCCGGGCATCATCTGTTGTGTCGTGCCAAGTCCAATGCGGTCTTCTATCGGTTGGCTGAAGTAGCTAAGTGTTCCAAACGGGGCCGCCCCAAGAAGTATGGAAAACGGCTACACCTGCCATATCTACGATATGCAACGATTGACATTGACAACAAACGGTATGCCATTGCATCGGTAGTCGCATTTACCAAAATGTGTCCACAGCCGGTGCGGCTGGTAGTCATGCGAACCCGACCCAAGAAGGCAAAGACGTTTCGATACTTCTGTGTGTATACCACTGACTTGACTCTTAATCTATGTCAGATAGTGCGATATTATCAGAAAAGATGGACGATTGAGACCGCTTTTCGGGACGTTAAACAACACTTCGGGTTTGACCAATATCGGGTCAAATCTAAAAAAAGCATCAGTCGATGGGTACAACTCAGTTTCGTGGCTGTTTGTTTAACTCAATTGGTATTTACCATCATTTCTACCACAAGCCGTCCAATAACTGTTGAGCGGGTGTGTCGGGAATTGGGGATTGATTGGTATCGACCCAAGAAGTTGACACGCGGGTTGATGGTGCGCTATCTACGCGCTTTAATGGTCAGCCGACTATTTTCTGCGACAACCTCTGAACAAACGAAATCGCACGATATTCAACACACCCTTGATAACCCCGCATGAAACCAAAACAAATTGTCCAAACTTTAGTAACATATAATAGGCAACACTGTTATGAGAAATCCGAGAAAAGCGTTACTACGCTTCACAGCTTTGGGACTTATTTCATTCTTAATAGCTGCGGCGGCATCTGCCCAGAACGATGAACAGCTTGCCGAAAAAGCGTTAGCAGCCACACTGCATTTAGAGATGGCAGATAAGGATAATAACATCCTCGGATTTGGCAGCGGTTTCTTCGTCGGACAAAGCCAGATTGCAACCAACTTTCATGTTATTGCGGGAGCAGCGAAAGGCACAGCGAAATTGGCGGGTAAGCCCACAGAATACACCGTCGAAGGCATATCCGCAACTGATGAGGAAAACGACCTTGCCATCCTAAAGGTTACGGGGTTTGAGGGGGAACCGCTTCCCCTCGGCAATAGTGATACAGTACAAATTGACAAGACAGTTTACGTCGCAGGTAATCCGAAAGGACTGGAAGGCAAATTCTCAAAAGATACCGTCAGTAACCTGCGCGAAGGGGATGCCAAAAAACGATTCCAGATGACCGCCCTAATCTCTCCCGGAAGCAGCGGAGGACCTGTGCTAAATGGAAACGGCGAGGTCATCGGAATTTCTCTCATAACACTTGAAGATGGCCAGAATCTCAATTTCGCTATTCCGTCAAACGACCTCAAGGAGTTGCTCGCCCAGTCAGGGAGGGCGAAACCTTTGTCGCAGGGCACACAATCCATATCCGCCGAAACATACCTCAGGTGGGGTTATGCCAAGTACAGATCGGATCAATATCAAGATGCCATTGATGATTATGATGCTGCTATCAATCTCAAACCCGATTTCGCCGCTGCCTACTATTTTCGGGGAACTGTGAAGCGATCGTTGGGGCAATACAAGGCGGCGATCGAAGACTACGACACCGCTATCGCCCTCAAAAATGATTTTGCTTTCGCCTACTACTTCCGGGGAACAATAAGGAGCGACCTAGGCGAACACTTCATCGCCATCCAGGACTATAACAAGGCGATCGATGCCAAACCCGATTATGCTTTCGCCTACCTCAGGCGGGGCATTGCGAATTACCTATTGGATCGCAATTGGGCGGCAAAGAAGGATTGGGAAACCGCCTTAGAACTCGCAGAACAGTCTGGTAATAAACGCCTCAAAGCTCAAACTGAAAAATTTCTTAAACGAGTTGAGTAGCATGGTCTGAAATGTGGGAAGATTGGGCATTGAAGTTCTACGAGAGGTTCGTGTTTAAAAGTCAGTGGAAACCATGTACGAATCATCGATTGTTCGATATTTTGCAGAGAAAGGCCACCAAGCGGGTGTAAGAGAACGCGCCATTGAAGACATCCTTGAGGTGCTAGCACTCCGATTTCAGTCCGATGTTGCCCAGGCGATAAAACTGAATCTGGAAGCCATCGACGATTTGCAACATCTCAAGCAGTTACATCGCGCAGCGATTCTCGCAGACCGCCTTGAGGACTTCCAACAAGTTTTGGCAGAAAACGGAGTTGAGACTCACGGAACAGACCGGTGATGAGAAACTCAAACCAGTATTCCTGAAACACTATCAGCAGAATTATTCTGTTGGGGTGCAAAAAAAAGGGCAAAATAGAGACTTTCAAAATGAACAGATCATTGAGTGAAGCTGACCCACAAATTGTCCAGATCATGCTGCAAGATCTGGAACGGCTCCAAAATTGTTTGACACTGATCCCTTCGGAAAACTATGTGAGCCGAGCGGTCATGCAGATGCAGGCAAGTGTTCTGACCAGCAAATACGCCGAGGGAACGCCCGGTGCCCGTTACTACAACGGCTGTGCAGCCGCAGATGGTGTGGAAAGCCTCGCGATCGAGCGTGCAAAGCAGCTTTTCGGTGTCGATCATGTCAACGTCCAGCCGCACGCCGGGAATTTAGCCAATATGGCAGCGTATAAAGCACTGCTTGAGCCGGGGGATACAATTCTGTCAATGAGATTGGATCACGGCGGTCATCTGAGTCATGGGCTTCCCCAGAATTTCTCAGGTCAACATTACAACGTAGTATCTTACGGTGTTGACCCTGAGACGGAACAGATCGACATGGATACGATAGCCGAACTTGCGAAAGAACATCGGCCCAAGCTGATCATTGTTGGCGGAAGCGCGTACCCACGCTGGTTCGATTTTGCAGGATGGAGAGAAGTGGCTGATTCAGTCGGTGCGTATCTGATGGCGGACATCGCTCATATTGCTGGTCTTATCGCCGCAGATGTCCACCCGGATCCGGTGCCTTATTGCGACGTGATTACTACAACAACCCATAAAACGTTGCGGGGTCCGCGTGGCGCAATCGTGATGTGTCGGGAGGAACTGGCAGAATCGGTTGATCGTGCGGTATTTCCGGGGATACAGGGTGGACCCTTTATGCACACAATCGCAGCGAAGGCGGTCGCCTTCAAAGAAGCGATGGAGCCTGACTTCAGAGCATATCAGAGCCAAGTTGTGAAGAACGCCAAAGCACTCGCTGAAGCACTCATCGACAACGGATTTCGCTTGGTAAGTGGCGGCACGGACAACCACCTCATGCTGATTGATTTAACTGCGACATACAAGCAGCTGAGTGGACGGCAAGCCGCCGACCACCTTGAGGACGCGGGGATTATTGTCAATAAAAACACCATCCCGTTGGATAAACGATCTGCGACCACAACGAGTGGCATCCGCCTTGGCACACCGATGATATCAGGACGCGGCATGAAAGAGGGGGAGATGCGGGTAATCGCCGATTTGATAACGGAAACCCTTGAAGGACGCAGAAGCGCGGAAACCAAGCGGGGTGTAAGGGAGAAAGTTCGCGATCTTTGTGGACAATTTCCAATCTACGAAGATCTGGATCTATGGACATAAACCAAAATTGAATTACGAAGCCGCTCTCGCCTATATTGATACATTTATTAATTCCGAGAGGAGCCCTGACTTCTCAAGGCAGGCACGCTTTTATAACCTTGAACGGATCTCTCGCCTGCTAGCGCACTTGGGGGATCCGCACCGCCGCCTGAAGGTCGTTCATGTCGCCGGCAGCAAAGGGAAAGGGTCAACGGCAGCACTGATCGCCTCAATCCTCACTCACGCAGGTTACAAAACCGGCTTGTTTACACAGCCCCACCTGATAACCCCGCGTGAACGGTGCCGCATCAACTCTCGGCTCATTTCAGAAGCGGAATTTGCAGAATACGTTGACCGACTCAAGCCGTCAATTGAGGCAATGACGGAATTAGAATCAATTGGGCGTGTCTCATTTTTTGAGATTTATACGGCTCTTGCCTTCACCTACTTCGCAGATAATGCGGTTGACTTTGCAGTCATTGAAGTGGGGCTTGGCGGACGGCTAGATGCAACAAACGTGGTGGATCCGCTTGTAAGTGTTATCACACCAATCAGCTTGGAACATACAGCAATACTCGGAGATACGCACGAAGCGATAGCAAAAGAAAAAGCGGAGATTATAAAACCAAATCGTCCGGTCATATTGGCGTCACAACTTCCTGAAGCGCGTGCGGTGTTTGAAGCCGTCGCTGCGGATCGGGACGCGCCGATGGATGAGGTTGGGCGCGATATTCACCTGAAACGCAAGGACTGGAGTATCAATGGCCAGACGCTTGATTTGACAATACAATCGGTGTCCTATCCAGAACTCTTTTTATCGCTGCACGGTGAGCATCAGGCACTCAATGCAGCGACTGCCGTTGGTTGTATTGAGCGTATACGTCAGGAAGGATACAAGGTTTCTCAGACCAGTATCTACAACGGTCTGAAAGAAGTTCGTTGGGCGGGGCGGATGCAGGTCGTGGGACGGTCACCGGTCATTTTGCTGGATGGCGCACATTCTCCAACGTCAGCGGAGGCATTGTGCAAAGCCATCCGTGAAGTTTTTCATTACCGCCGTTTGATTCTTGTTGTGGGCTTGATGCGAGACAAGGATCTACAAACTATCGGTGAGGTCTTGTGTCCGTTTGCAGATGAAATCATTACAACACAGGCGTTTGATAACCCCCGCGTCACGCCTGCCGAAGAGATTGCGGGGGCATGGTCAGAAATCGGGACGAATTTCCATGTCTGTCCGAACGTCCGCGAGGCGATACCGTTGGCACAGTCCATCGCCGCGACCTCAGATCTTATCTGCATCGCAGGCTCCATCTATATCGTCGGAGAAGCGATGAAGGTACTTGGTATAGATGAAATATAAACACATAACGAGTAACGAGTAATACGTAAAAAAGACCACCTCCTTACGTATTACGCATTATTCTTCATTTTGTAAAGGAGATGTTTTATGCTTGAAACAGTTGTCAAACGGCTCCGTGAAAGGAGCCGTGGCTGGTTAATATTTTTCACTTCATGGGTGGGGATGGCAGTTGTAAATCCTGCCTTTGCACAATCAGAATCGCTCCCACCCCTACCCACCGCATGGTGGCTTGTCCCAATCGGCTCACTGATCGCTTTGGGGTTCGCATTTGTCTTTTATAAATCGGTCATGCGACAGGGTGAAGGCACAGATGTGATGCGGGAAATCGCTCAAGCTGTCCGCGAAGGGGCGATGGCTTATCTAAGACAGCAGTATAAAGTAGTGGGCATTGTCTTCGCTGTGTTGTGCGTTATCTTTGTTATTATGGCTTTCGGGCTGAATGCCCAAAACAAGGTGGTGCCCTTTGCATTTTTAACGGGTGGTTTCTTCTCAGGGCTTTGTGGTTTTCTCGGCATGAAGACCGCAACCAACGCATCGGCTCGCACAACAAGTGCCGCGATGGAGGGCCTCAATTCCGGTTTGCGAATTGCTTTCCGCGCTGGTGCAGTGATGGGGTTGGTGGTTGTCGGTTTCGCCCTATTGGACATCGCCGGTTGGTTTCTAATTCTTTATTACCTTTTTCCAAAGATTTTTCCGGGCTTCTTGGGCGCAAATCCGCTGCCACAGATCACTGTAATCATGTTGAGTTTCGGTATGGGTGCCTCGACACAGGCACTTTTTGCACGTGTTGGAGGCGGTATCTACACCAAAGCCGCTGATGTCGGTGCAGATCTCGTAGGAAAGGTGGAAGCCGGCATCCCTGAAGATGACCCGCGTAACCCTGCCGTGATTGCGGATAACGTTGGCGATAATGTTGGCGATGTAGCGGGGATGGGGGCAGACCTGTACGAATCTTATGCGGGATCAATCCTCGCCACCGCTGCGCTCGGCGTTGCGGCGATTGCAGCGAAGGATCACGATAACATCGCGCTTCAGCTGAAGTACCTCTCCGCACCGATGATTATTGCAGGGATCGGCGTGATCCTCTCAATCCTAGGGATTTATATGGTTCGGACGAAAGAGGGTGCCTCGATGCGGCAGCTGATGGGTTCACTCAACCTCGGCATCAATGGAAGTGCAATTGGCATCGCTATCTGTGCGATTCCGGTATTGTGGATTCTTGATCTCCCGAACAAGTGGCAGATTTGGGGTGCTATTATAGCAGGCTTAGCTGCCGGTCTGATTATCGGCAAGGTGACGGAGATCTTTACCTCTCACGATTATAAACCCACACGCGCCATCGCCAAGCAAGCGGAGACGGGACCCGCAACGGTTATCATTGAAGGAATTGCTGTAGGCATGGAATCCACCGCTATCCCCGTGATAACAGTTATCGGCGCTGTTGCTGTCAGCTTTTACCTGCCGGGTGGAGCCACGGATACATTGATGGGACTTTACGGCGTGGGTATCGCCGCAGTGGGTATGCTCGCAACGCTCGGTATCACGCTAGCGACAGATGCGTATGGACCGATTGCAGATAATGCAGGCGGTAACGCCGAAATGTCTGAACTCGATCCGAGTGTCCGTCAGCGCACCGACCAACTCGACGCGCTTGGAAATACGACCGCAGCCACGGGGAAAGGCTTTGCTATTGGATCTGCCGCATTGACCGCCCTCGCTCTCCTCGCCGCCTATCTTGAGGAGGTTCGATATGGGCTGATTCACATGGCGGAAAAGACACAACTGAACATCCCCGGTGAAGGCATGGTTGATACCGTCAAGGTTAGCATTTCCCAATTCATGTCCTACTACAATGTGACCCTAATGAACCCCAAAGTGCTAATCGGGCTTTTTATTGGTGCGGTCATGGCATTTTACTTCTGTGCTTTAACGATGAAAGCTGTGGGACGCGCCGCCGGTGCGATGGTGCAGGAAGTGCGTCGTCAATTCCGCGAACGCCCCGGCATCATGAAGCGTGAAGAAAAACCGGACTATGCCCGATGCGTCGCAATCTCGACCGTGGGAGCGCAAAGAGAGATGATTCTCCCATCATTGATTGCTATTATCGTTCCAGTGCTTGTTGGCTTGGTTTTCAACGTTGCGGGCGTTCTCGGTTTGCTTGCTGGCGGTTTGGCAACCGGATTCGTGCTGGCAGTGATGATGGCAAACGCTGGCGGTGCGTGGGACAACGCAAAGAAATACATTGAGGGCGGGGAATACGGCGGCAAAGGTTCTGACAACCACAACGCAACCGTTGTCGGCGATACCGTTGGCGACCCGTTCAAGGACACCTCAGGTCCGTCGCTCAACATCCTCATCAAACTCATGTCGATGGTGTCAGTCGTATTCGCAGGATTGATTGCGAAATATGGCGATGTAATCGGTGGCTTGTTGGGGATGGGATAGTGGAATTGTTTCTCGGATCCTTCAGGGTGGGGCAACTGACTTGCTAGATGAGTTTACGTCTGTTTTCTGAACTGTAATTCGATTTGGGCTAAAGACTTGGAGGCAAATGAAAGATGCCTTATAACCGCTTTACACTCAGTCAAGCCAAGGAAAGACTTCAATTACAAATTGATGAAACAGTGGATCTCTTCCCCGAGGTAGAAGAAGCAAAAATCAGCAGTTTTCTCGCCCAATTTCTCGAGGAAAATGTCCCTTTAGCACTTGCGGTCAACACTGAGAAATCGAAATCGGAAATAATTATCGCGCCAATCCTACTCGAATTGCGAAAGCTGACCGATCGACCGATTAGTCTATTCTCTGGTGTTGTATTTAATGTGGATAAAGAACAAGGATTGACTGGGACTTGCGATTTTATTATTAGTCGTTCGCCAGAACAGTATTTTATTACGGCTCCAGTGCTTACCGTTGCTGAAGCCAAAAAGGACAATATCCACAACGGACTGGGGCAGTGCGTCGCGGAAATGTTTGCCGCGAGACTATTCAACGCACGAAAAGAAATTGGTATGTCCCCCATCTATGGAGCTGTCACAACAGGCAGTGCCTGGAAGTTTTTGAAATTGGTGGATGGAACGGTCTACATTGATTTGAAAGAATATCATATTAGCAATATAGGTAAAATCTTGGGGATTCTGTTAAGTATGATTCAGGAATGAACCGCTAACCTCCAAAGGTTCAAAAAAATGTTTAAGAAAATCTTAATTGCAAATCGTGGTGAAATTGCGCTTAGGGTTATCCGTGCTTGCCGGGACATGGGCATCAAGACCGTCGCTATCTATTCGACCGCCGACAAGGATTCGCTGCATGTTCAGTATGCGGATGAAGCCTACTGTATTGGTCCACCTGCTTCAACGGAAAGCTATCTTAGACCCCCGAACATTATTACCGTCGCTGAGCTAACGGACGCCGATGCTATCCACCCCGGTGCAGGGTTTTTATCCGAGGACGCACAATTTGCCGAAATCTGCGAAGCCCATGAGGTCACTTTCATCGGTCCGACAGCAGAAAACTTGAGAACTATGGGCGACAAAGCAGAGGCACGAGAAACAATGTCGAAGGCAGGACTCAAGTTAGTGCCGGGAAGCGGCAGCGTCCGTCGGCGGCTTCGGCGAAACGTCAGAAAAGGCTTGGTTGAGAATGCTGAAGAAGCGGTCGAAATCGCAGACAAGATTGGCTACCCAGTAGGCATTAAAGCGGTCGCTGGCGGCGGTGGACGTGGCATCCGAATCGCGTATGACGGCACCAGTTTGATGGACTTCTTCCACACCGTGAGAGCAGAGGCGCAGTCCGCGTTTGGTAGCACCGAAGTCTACGTTGAAAAATGGATTGAAAATGCCCGCCACATCGAGGTCCAGATTTTGGCGGACAATCACGGAAACGCCATCCATCTCGGTGAGCGGGAATGTTCCATCCAGCGCAAGCATCAAAAGCTAGTTGAGGAAGCCCCCGCTGCCTCCCTATCGTCGAAGACACGGCATGACATCTGCAAAGCCGCCGCTAAAGCTGCGAAATCAATTGGCTATAACAATGTAGGGACGATTGAGTTCGTGGTAGATACCGATGAGGAATACTACTTCTTGGAGATGAACACGCGCATCCAAGTCGAGCATACGGTGACAGAGATGACCACGGGAATTGATCTGCTCAAGGAGCAGATCCGGATGGCGTGGGGTGAAGAACTCGGATACGGTCAATCGGACATTGAGGTGAATGGACATGCCATCGAATGCCGAATTAATGCGGAAGACCCCGATAACGATCTCACCCCTTCCCCAGGGCAGGTTGAAGCGTATCTGCCGCCGGGGGGAATCGGCATCCGCGTGGATGGCTACCTCTATCCCGGCTACACTGTGCCGCCCTACTACGACTCCTTAATAGCGAAACTTATTGCCCACGGTAGAGATCGAGAGGAAGCGGTTGCACGGATGAGACGGGCTTTGGATGAATTTACCATCGAAGGTGTCAAGACAGTCATCCCGCTTCACCGAAAAATTATGGACGACGAACGCTTCCTGAACGCAGAGGTCTTTACCAACTTTTTGGAGTCGGGATTCGCTTGGTAAAAGTGGAGAAAACGAGACGACGAGAAAACGAGAGAACTAGAAAGTCAATCACAGATCCCGATACATTGAGGACTCCGATAAATCAGAGGACGCGGAAAAACGCAGAGAAAGCAAAGGAGCGAGGAAAACACTTGTTTCCTCACACATTCGTATACTCACTCCCTCAAAAACTCTGTGCTCTCTGTGTCTCTGCGGTGAATTGTTTTCCCGTTTTCAGGTTTTCACATCCGCTGCTTTTAATAGTGCTACTATCTCACCTCATTACGGTTACCATTCATGCCTGATTCCATTGACGTTGTTTTCACACCAGATCTCCTCCCCTTCTCTGACCTCACCGGCAAAACGGCTGTTGTCACCGATATCTTGCGTGCAACAACTACCATCACCTTCGCTATGGCAAACGGCGCAACAGCCATCACCCCTGTTCTGACCCCTGAAGATGCCTTTCGTCTTGCTGCGGATCAACCGAACACACTGATCGGCGGCGAGCGCGGCGGAATGAAAGTTGACGGGTTCGATCTTGGAAATTCACCGCGTGAATATACCCAACCGGTTGTCTCAGACCGGCAGATCGTCCTGACAACGACAAATGGAACCCGTACCATACAAGCCTGCCGTGCTGCTGAGCGGATTCTTGTCGGGTCTTTCTTCAATCTCAGCGCAATTGTCGAGCAATTAGCGCAAGTAGAAGGGGAACTTGTCATCGCGTGTTCCGGCAGGGAGGGCGGTTTCTGCACGGAAGATACCGTTTTTGCCGGTGCATGTGTGGCAGCATTGGGAGAAACGCAACTGACCGATGCCGCTGAAACAGCAAAGATCCTCTATCAGACACATCGTGAAGATTTGCATGGGATGCTGAGAAATTGCTATCACGGTCAACGCCTCGCTAGCATTGGACTGGGGGAGGATCTCGAATTTTGCGCCCAAATGGATATCGTTGACGTCGTCCCCCATCTAATTGACGGGCGGATTACTGCCTAAAACCAGCGGTAATTTTTTTCGCTTATGCTAAGAAATCGCACGCGCTTTGCACCTGCTTAAAGTCATACCTCAATTACCCTGATCTGCGCTTGTGTTCGTCCTTTGAAGAAGACCATACAGCGGTGCTTCGAGTCAAGGCTTTCATGATGTCCCTCCAGTTATTGAGTAACAAAATCTACTCAGTTGGTAGTGCCGGTAGGTTTAACTCGGTTTCAATAGCCGCAACCTCTTGCATCAATAACCTGTGACGCGCATCATTAGTATTAGCACGTCCCCCGATGTTACGTTCCATTGTTCGCATCCGCTCAGTTTTCCTAAGCGTTGCTCGAACAATACGATTCATATCACCAACACTCATATCAAGACCCGTCCAAGCTTTCTTGATAACGTATTGGCTAACATCGGTACTCGCCTTTTTAGTAACATCATAAGTCGTACCAAATTCTACGGTACAACTAGTACATTGTCAGATAAATTATGTTTTTGTGTTATGATAAAATCGTTTGAACTTCTGTCGTGCGTGATTGAGAGTAAATTGCCAATTGACACGGACTTGTTTTCGATTTCGTGCTTCAACCCAAGCGTTGACTTGTCGTTGTAATTCCGACACCTGCCCAATCCGCTGAGACAGACACTGCCTTGAAAGTACAGACAATTCAATCTCGACCATGTTCAACCACGATGCGCTTTTGGGGGTGTAATACATGTCAAACCGTTGGGTCAATTCTAACGCCACAGATGGCTCAAAGGTTTGATAGAATGATGACGGATTATGGGTGTTTAGGTTATCCTGAACGACCCGAATCTGAGTCGCGTTTGGGTAATGTTGAGCGACTTTGTTCAAAAAATGTGCATAATCCACCTTGGTTCGACGGTCACGGACCTCTACGATGCGTTGACCGGTTAGGGGTTCAAAGGCGATGAACAGACTTGCCACGCCGTTGCGCTTATAATGATAATCTTGTCGCTTTTGTTTATCCGGTTTCATCGGCATCGGTGCAATTATGTCATCAATTAACTGGCAAGGTCTTTCATCAATACAAACCACTGGATACATTGGATTATAAGGCAGTTGATATAGATGCAAGATAGTTTCCATCTGCCACAAGAACTCAGGGGTCAACTCACCGATACACCATTGCTTTTTCAGGTGAGGCTTTAATCGGTTTTTTTTAACATGACCCCCACCGTTTCATAGGAAATATCGTCAACTATATCTAACTCGACTAATCTATCGGCTAGCAACCGCAAAGACCACTGGCTATGTCCTTCTGGCGGGGCGCTGCAAGCTAAGGCAGTGATTTGAGCGCGTTGGTAGCCATTGAACTTCAGCGGTCTACCACTACGAGATAACTCCTCAAGAGCAGTCTCTAATCCACCGGTGGCAAACTTTTTTCGTACCCGGATAATCGTCCCTTGACTGATATCGAGAACTTCATGAATCTGATGGTCACTCATGGCACCTTGACGACGGTTTTGGTCTGCCAAAAGTAGGATACGGGCACGAGCTAACTTGCGGGCTGAGATTTCTCCACATCGGCACAGGGCTTTTAGCTGCTTCCGTTGAGTGGGCGATAAGACGACTGGATATTTGTATGCTGGCATCGTAGACTCCATGGGTTGATAGTGAGTTAAATTATAAACAATACCTCTCAATATCATGATACCATACAAATATCAAAATCTCAAAACTTATATGACAGTGTACTAGTGAGTGTTTTTCCGTTATACGTAACTTCATACCCGATAGGTATCAATCGTAGAAAGAGGTAGTCGCCAACTTTAAGCCGTCGAATACCTACAACCTCTACATAATCACCATCGGGATATGGGCCGCCGTCTTGGACAAACTCTAAGTATTGAGCATCCGAACTCCGTTCAGGTCTTTCATTTACAGGAGTATTCGCACGTTCAATTTCACTCAGCATATCTCTATCAACACGAAGCGTTACCATAGAAATAGGTCCAGAAGTAGTTTCACCCTGAAGATGTTGAAAAACGAAAGACACATTAGTTACTTCTCCAACAACAAAATGATTTGCCATTTCTGTCGTTGTTGTGGCCATTGACTCAAAATCCCATGTACCCTCAAGATATATCGCAGATACATAACCAGAAACGAGTAATAGCGTGAGTATCAGTAGTAACGTTACAAAACGTTGGCCGTGCATGATGAACCTCCTTGTTAAATAGCTTGAAGTGTAAATTCACATATTAGGCATATTAATGTACTTGTCAAGCCAATCGTAATTGTCAAAATCACTATAGTACACCCGATAATCATCAACAGCTAAATATCCCGCCCGTTTCCGCCACAGAATAATAGCCCGTGGTCCATTCTTCCAGTAGTAATCTCCAATAATCAGTTGCGAACTAAAAGGACGTTCCATCCACCCATCAAGCTTATCAGCATAGACCTGATGAAATTTCTGATGATACATCCCTTTATGCAACCCGGTAAAAGCAGAAGTACAACCAAGTAGTACAATCAAGATTAAGACGGTAAGAACCTTCATAATTGCCACCTCAACAAAAAAGGGGCAGCCAAACTGGCTACCCCATACGACTACTTTAGGATAACAAGGCGCTTAGTGAACTTACCCCCATCCTTCAAACTGCACCGAAAACGACTAGGGCGAGTGCTACAATTATGACAAACATGGCCTAGTTCCTTTCTCTGAGTTGTTTAACTTCTCGGCTGAGTTCGTCAGCCAATGATTTAGGTAATGTTCGGTTCTTACGATTAGGAGATTGGCCAATAAATTCTCTTATCCTATCTTCTAATGGCGTGACCGCATCATAACTATCTAATGATGCTTTACCTATATCCATCACTAAATCTACTGGCAGCTTAATGTACTTCTTTATATCTATGTGCTTGCCAGTCAACTGACCATCATAATTGTCAATAATATATCTCTTGAACGTATAGGGGATTGAGACTTTATTTCGTTCAACTTTTCTCTTCCCTAGACGCCCATAAAAGACATAGTAGCCGTCATGGGGGATCTTCATCTCGGTGATTTGATTCTTTCTCAGGAACAGCAAGACACTTTCACCTACTTTGAAGTCAGGTGAGCCTTCAGCTCCAACCCGCAAAGATTCACCTGTATGAGGATTGATACCAGTTCCCCCTTCAATCATAAACTTAACAGTATTCTCGTTAACGTTAGGTGTTCCTTTTACAACATCATCTACTTCTATCGTAATATCTGTTGTGAACCTAGAAGTGATGTGTTCACGGTATACGAATTCCGTTTCCACAACTTTTCCATGCACAATCATATCCGTATGTTTCACCATGTTACGGATATTGAATCCTGGTGGAAATCCTGACATATAGGCTGCTTCCGATACACAAGCCAACAGCATAATGGATAGTAATAGGGTTAGGGTTACAAAACGTCTGGTGTTCATGATAAACCTCCTTTGTTAGTAAGCTCACTTAACCTTTAAGGAAAAATTATCTTCGTCAATGAGAATATCTCCTCTGTGGACCGTGATTATTCAATGAATAGCAATTGAACTTACATAAGCACATGGGCAATTTGTGTGCCATCTTTCCTTTTACACCCTACTGCTCTCATCGCCATGCTGCGACCTGACGCCTGAAATCCTTACGGTGCCTGAATCCAGGCGACCATCACACCTCCTTTATTTTTTTTCTTAAGTGGGCAGATAAGCACCGTATTCAGGATAGGAGTTGTGCCACTCTTGGCAGGCTTTTTGTCAGAAATCTGCCAATATTGGCAAAATATCTGCCATTTTTGGCATACCCTGTGTTCATAAATTGTACTTGGCTAATTTGCGGTAAAAGGTGCGCTAATGATTTTGCCGCCCATGGTCCTCCAAAATGAATAGTTTGGGCAACCAATTTTTTGCCGACGCCGGTTTCCCCTGTAATTAAGACCGACATGGTGTCGTTGTTGCGGAGTTGGTGAATTGTTGTGTGAATGATTTGCATGGAAGCGCTTTCACCAAGAAGCATATTTATGGTAGATTTTAGAATTACTTGGACACTTCCAATGTACAGCCAACCCCCTAAATCCCCCTTGTCAGGGGGACTTTGGCAACTTCTCGAAGGTCGGAGTTATTGGTAGATGTTTACTTATTTCTCTAATTCACCATAATTCTCCCGTAGCTCGATCCCCTGGTTGAGGTTACGGCGGGGCAAGATGCCCCGCCTACGGATTCAAGTCATTTCAAAGTAGGCCAAAAATCAGAAAACTAAATAGCCCTATATTCACGCAGTTGCTAGTTGAATATTCATGGGATTTCCGTTAGAATATTTGTCAGCCAAAACAAACCTCTTAAACAAGAAAATTCCATAGACTTAATCATAGTAGCATTCCATACCTTTTGCGACAATCTTTTAAGGTTCATGTCAAAAGAAAGTGCAAAGCATGAATAGAAACCGAGTTTTGAAGAAAAAACTCGGTTTCTTTGGACTAAATCTTAACATGAGCGTCTTTTAATTAAGGGGTGTGCATGGGTAGATACCTTGGCCGTAGTCGCACAACTTGAGTAGCTTAGCCCTGTTGCTGTGTATATACATTGCGCTCTGCCCCGATCCCGATTTCATCGAGGATACTCGGAACGCCATAAGATCGGGGTAATAATTAGGAAGCAGACAAAACATCAACTTACTTTTGGGAGGATATACAGGGATGAAAAAGGATTGGTGGACCAAAGAGTTTCAGAAGCTAGTTACCATCGGAGAGAGTACAACCGCGGGCGGCTGGTCCAGTATCCGTGAGCGGTGTTGGGCAAGCCAGTTGGCACGGCTGATCAACGAGTTTCAGCGTGTCCCTGTGGAGTTGGTCAACGTGGGGATTGGTGCGAACCTAATCTCGACCAAAGTTCCAGCCTACCTTGAATCCGACCGAAATCCCCCTGCCAATGCGCGCCTCGATCAGCACGTTATTGACAACAAGCCGGATCTGTTAGTGATTTCGTACGGACTCAACGATGCACGCGGAGGCACACCGATTGACCTCTTTTGCGACGAGATGCGCGACATTATCCGGCGCGTACGGGAGCAGATTCAACCGTTAATCGTCTTACTCGGTCCGTATTACATGACCGACTTCACCGCCGGTGGCGCACGCTGGAGCCACGCCGACCTCAATCTCTTCTACCGCTATAACGGCGCGATTAAAGGGGTTGCCAATGCGTCTGATTGCCTGTTCGTCAACCTACTGGGTTCATACCGCGACGCGGATTGGCTCGTCCATCATGACGGCGTACACGCCAACGACCTCGGTCACCGCATTGTGGCAAACAAGATCTTTGAGGTGTTGGCATCCAACTGCTCCGGGCTGGCTTTGGAAACAAAGACGCTAGAATCACATATCCCGCCATGGCGAGACGAATCCGTCCTCCGAGGCGTTAAATAAAAGCCTAATCCTCCTTCAATGACGCCTTCTAGGATGAGTGGTCATAGCACTTCAGGAACGCCGATATGCCACATGCGCCTCGACTTTTTCTACGGTCATGGCTGCCTCTCGTGCATCCCGACCTGTAACCAAGATGCCGACTAGATTGACGCCCACCGCAAATAGCTTCGGATTTACATCAAAGATAAACCAACCGGCATCAACAGTCGCCTTGTCCAACAGCACACCATTGAGACGCACTTGAAGCCGGTCGATCATATCCTTTCGGGCTGGCGAGGTGAACAACTGTGGTCGATCCCAGAAGGGGTTGATGGGCGCAGCGTCAATTTTCTGACCCTCCGGCAGATTTTCTGTCCCCGGATCGGACAATAGGATGCGAAGGGTCAATCGCTCAATCCGTTCCGCTTCAGCAGCGAAATCGTCGGAGACGCGAAGCCTAATCAGCGCGTCAACCCGTTCTAAGTTATCCAAGGTTATAGGCAGTTGCCCCAGCATGTTCGTGTTCTGGTAACTGAACCGTGGGGTGTGCCACTCATCTACGTTGGCTCCACCGGATCCACCGCCGCCGCGACGCTGGACAACGAAATGTTTGTTCAAATATTTCAGTTTTTCCGGATCGCCAAGTTCACCGTATGCCTGTTGATATACGGGAATCATCCGTGTACCGTCAAAGTAGGCACCGTGTGTCTTAACCTTCAACCGCTGGGCAACTTCGGGCGGGGCGACCCCCCAATTGAATGTCTGAATCGCGTCTACCCCTTGCTGCCACCAGTTAGCGACGACACCCCGCCATACCTCGATCGGGGGCCAAGAATAGCCATCCGTGCAATGGTGGTCGTCAAGCGTCGCGAAAATCTGAATCGGCTTGTCACCCACAACGGTGCGAAACTGCTCAATAGCCAACTCATACGAGCGGACACCCAAGACCAGAAAGTCAACGAAATGCCCGCGTACCCACGTTTCTACGTCGAGCCCATCAAAGTGACAACCGATGAGATTATCTGGGATGCGCGCTGCCAGTAGAATAGGTCGTCCCCGCTTTCGCTCTACTTCGAGTGTCTCTTGTCGAACCCGGCGAAGAAATTCCGTGATATGCTCACGCTGCTCCCATTGGTGCCCCGGCGGCGTCTGGATAGGACCGCGTGAAAAATCGATCTCTAATCCATCGAAGTTGTACTTCTCCACCAGTTCCCGGCAGATTGCGACTTTGTAATCACGCACACCCGGCAGGGCAAAGTTCCAGAGCGGTTGTGCCCATTCGCCGGTGATTAGCCAATCGGGATGCGCTTCTGCCAATTCACGGTGCTCGGTATATGGATCTTCGTTAAGTCGATAGGTATAGAAGCATTCAAGCCCTCGTTTCCTTGTTTCTTCAATATACACTTCGGTAATGTTGATACCGTCATCCAACCATTGCTCGAAAATCTTAACGCGCTCCGGGCTTACATATTTTGGCACCGACGGACTTGTCCCATCTATTAGCGGTCGTCCCTCTAGTGGGAAGGTATTGTCGAATGACCACCATTGCGCGTCAATGTGACTCCCCGGCGCATCGGCAAATGCGAACTCGTATAACATAATCTGCTCAACAGTCAACCCCTGTTCAACAGCGCACAGTAAACCATCGACCTGATGATTCACAACGATGCGTCGTTTCCGAGTGACGGCAGCGAGATGCTCCGGCGAGAGTTTGAAAGTGTAGTTGATAGCATCATTCATCTGCTGTCATCTCCCTAACCGCTTGACAATGTATTCACCCGTGAGGTTGTTTAGCCTGACGATGCCTCGGAAAGACGCACGTCCGCCCATGCAGCAAAAAAGGCTGCCATTGAATCGTATCGTTCCCTCTGATCATCGTGGCAGGCGCGGCGGACTACCTCGTACAGTGCGTCGCTGCCGCGAAACGGACGACGCTCTAACGTACCGTCCGACAGCAGCACGGCTGCGGTTCTCCCCATAGTAAACACTGTGGTGCGCTCATCAATGCGTGCACCCCGTTCAAACTCTTCGGAAGCCATGAAACGTGATGAACCGAACATCCGCCCCATCTCGTTTACAAACGGTCCCTCACAGTAATTGTCTAAATCTACAATGTGTAATTCTTGACGGTCAAAGTTGTAGATCATGCACCCATCGTAAAAATCGACAGCAATCCACCCTAACTGCGCGAGTTGGTGATGCAACTCGTAGACAAGATCTAAGGTGCGTAGTATCTCCTGAGACGGGAGTCGTCGGAAACGCTGAAAGGTTGACCGCGGATCGTCGCGCATTGCAGCATCCGTTCTAATCAACTCACCATCAACCCACTGATAGACAAGCAGCGGACCGGTAGGCGACTCTATTATCTGATATAGAGGTGGCAAGGTGCGATGATCGCAGCTCCGCCGAAGGTTGATGGCGTTTCGGAGCAGCGACACCCGCTCGGAGTGACTCAGAAAGGGATTTGGATCGGCAGGGTATCCCGTTGTCTTTACGAAATAGCGTCCCTGAGTGGTTTGTACACCATAAGATATGTTTCCTGAATCTTGGGAGCGTTCATCAAAAACTGCAAAGACGTTGCCCACACTATTTAGATAAACGTCCGGCGTTTGTTCAATGTTTTCAACATCTAGCAATGGATGACGGTTCATGTCTCCCCCTTGCGAGCAGAAATAGGCATCATATCTGACGCACATCTTCCACCTATTGCCGCAGTTGTTAAACCTCTATTACTAAGCCATCATAGGCAAGCTGAACATTTTCTGGCAGGAGTGCGTTCGTTGAATCATGGTCCACATCGTGGGTCATGTGGGTAAAATAGGTCTGTTCGGGGTTGAGTTCCTTCACGATTTCCAACGATTCTGGAATCGTGAAATGGGTCGGATGTCGCGGTTCCCATCGGATGGCATCTAGCACTAGAACATCAAGATCACTCAGCAGATCCATAGAGGCTGGCGCAATCGCGTTACAGTCCGTAGCGTATGCGAAATTGCCAATCCGAAATCCAAGCACTTCCGTCCATCCATGTAGCAGATCAACCGGAACAAATTCAACACCAAATAACTGAAAGGGGCCATCAATCGGCACCAGTTCCAGTTGCGGAATACCGCCCCCGAGATGCTGAAGCCGAAAGGCATATTCAAAAACAGTGCTGAGGCGATCGAGGGTGTCGGGACTGCCATAACAGGGGATGGAGGCACCTTGAATCTCAGAATAGGCACGGACATCATCAAGTCCGTGCAGGTGGTCTGCGTGGGCGTGGGTATAAAGGATGGCGTCAATGTGGTCAATACCACATTCGATAACTTGAAGCCGAAGCTCCGGTGAGGTATCTACAAGGATGTTTTTGCCATCGTCGAGGGTTATGACAATTGAGGGACGAGTGCGGCGATTTTTGGGATCTTTTGATTGGCAGACATCACAATGACAAGCAATCATCGGCACACCGTGCGATGTGCCTGTACCGAGAAATGTAATCTTCATGAAGCTGACCTTTCCTTCCTCGGAAAAACCATCCCGCACTCAGGGCACGCAGCGGTATATGACCGGATCGCAAAACCGCATCGGGGACAAATCCGCTTGGTTTGACGACGCGAAATCAGAAGGATGCCTACAAAAATGATGAGCAGAATCAGAACCTCCAAAGGACCTATGGTCATATCAATCTTTCACTAACCCTCTCAACACCGCCAAGTTAGTTGTGTGCATCGTGTCCATCTTCGGCGTTTCGATAACCATTGGGGTATTCTCAAAGCGTGGGTCGTTGGCAAGCAGCTGGAACGGTGTTATCCCGATGTTGCCTTCGCCGATATGTTCGTGGCGATCAACCCGGCTGCCGTACTGCGATTTCGCATCGTTGAGGTGGAACGCAAGCAATCGATCCAACCCGACAATTTTGTCAAATTGATCAAACGTCTGGTGATAGTCCTCCTCCGTCCGCAAATCGTATCCCGCAGCGAAGACATGACAGGTATCGAAACAGACACCCAATCTTTCGGGATACTTCGAGTCATCAATAATCTCACGTAGGTGTTCAAAGCAGTATCCCAGATTTGTCCCTTGCCCCGCCGTCGTTTCCAATAAGACAATAACGCTTCCATCCGCTGTTTGTTCAAAGAGCTCATTGAAACTATCGCTCAATAGCTTCAGACCCTCCGCTTCGCCGGCATCAAGATGTGATCCGAGATGGGTCACGATATACCGAATCCCGCAGGCATCTGCGAGCTCCATTTGAGAAAGAAACACGTCGCGAGAGTTCTCAAGGACCTCCGGCTTGGGGGAGGCGAGGTTGGATAAGTGGATGTCGTGGACAAGCCCCTCGCGAACAATCTCAGACGCAGCCCACGCCTCTCGAAATTGCCCAATGTTCGATTCGTTGGGTTCTTTGCCAACCCAGCGGTTTGGATTTCTTAGGAAAATCTGGATGGCTTCGCATTCCAATTTTTCCCCATTCCGAATTGAATTGTGCAAACCGCCAGCGGCGGAAACATGCGCACCTAGCATCATTGATTGCGATCCTCCAGTGTTCAAAAGAAAAAAGCCTAAAATAGTCACCATTTAGCCGATGAGCACAGTCTTCAGCCGATCAATGACGATTTCTTCCTCGCCTTCGTTCAGGGTGTGGGCGTGAATTATGATACTATCATCGCTCCCACCGACCCTGATACGAGGTTCGCCGGTATCAAGTTCAGCTACGACCTGCCTCGCATCCTTTCCAGCAACTTCTGAATCGATACCGACGTGTAGGGTTGATCCGGTATGTGCGCCAACGTGCACTATCTCCATTTTCCCTATCCCCGCGGTATTTTCCAACGCCTGCTGCATACCAGCGAGCCTTGCCTCATCGTTCGCATGACGTTCATCATGGTCTGCGTTCAGCCACCACTCCAGTGCCGCCACCAGTCCGATTACATCGTGACGGCCTATCTTAAACCCTCTCCCAAATGAGCGGCCGTCAGGGTTGTAGAAGCCGATATAACCGTGATCCGCTACGGCCTCCATCAATTCTTTTTTACCAAGAGCAATCCCAACTGCAGGCGGTGCATTGAAGTATTTCCCGCTAAAGCATACCAAATCCGCCGATTGTGCAAGCCCTCGGAAATAGTTTACCGGATAGATATGGGTCGCAGCGTCAACGATGACAGGTACGCCGTGGGTGTGAGCCATCTTGACCACATCTGCCAACGGTATAATCGAGCTGTCGGCATCCCTTCTAGCAAGGTAGGCAACCGCTGCGGTGTTGGGTCCTATCGCTTCCTCCAACGCATCAACGGTGCAGCCGTCTGCGTCCCCCACTTCCACAAGCACTCCACCGGGCACAGGATATTCTCGGTCGTAGCTGTTGCGATGTTTCGCTTGAATCAGCACCTCGTGCTTGATGTCAACGATCTCTGGAAGTCGGCTAATTTTCTGCCGATCTCTCCCTGTCATACAGGCGGCGGTGCTCAGGGCAAGCGCAGCAAAGCAGCCAGAGGTTATGTAGGCGGCTTCAACGCCCATCAACTTCGCAACATGTTCACCCGCTCTGTCCAAAAGTTCCTCCATCTCCACATAGTTGGAGTTGGCATCTACCATTGCCCCCATCACTTCGGAGGAAAGCGTCGAACCACCCCAAAGCGTTTGCGTTCCCCCGGCGTTAATGAGCGGTCGCACACCGAGTCTCTTGTAAATTTCACTACCGAAATTGTTAGTCATTGCGATTTTCGTACTCCTACCCTCTTATTCTATTATAATCCAAGTTGCTAGTTATGAGTGGCGTGATAAAAGATAGATGTCGAGTATGGAAACTCGACCTACAGGTTGTCTAGCAACTTACGTTATTATACAGGCTTTGTAGTTACAGCCGACTATTTAAACAATTACGCGTTTTCGAGCGATTCCGCTGGGATCATCCCGATTGCACCAAGGCGGCACTTTGACTCTGCGTAAACCTCCGGTGCCAACGGACCGCGTTCAGCGGTTTGGACATTCTCAAGCAGATGGTCAACATTCCGCGTGCCCACGATGGTTGTATGAACGTGTGGATGACTCAGGGTAAAACGCAAAATGAACGCGGTCCGGCTTTCGCCCTCGTCACGGAGTTCATCCAACTTTGCCTCGTCGAACACCTGCTGCCATCTGTCAGCATTTCCTCTACCCTCCCCCGGTTCGCCCTGCGCCACGCCGCCCCGGATAATCATCCCGGTCCCCGCGTCCGCCGCCTCAGTGATAAAATTTTCGGTGGTACGGTCGAGGGCAGAATATCCAAGCTGAAACACATCAAACGAACCCCACTCAAGAAACGTCGGTTTATGTTCGAGGGCGGACGATGTCCCAATCCAGCGCACCTTCCCCTGCTCTCGCGCTTCGTTCAACGCATCGATCACGTGCCCTTTTTCGCAATCTTCCACCGTTGCGCCGTGGAATTGCATTACATCAAGATAGTCGGTTTTCAGCCGTCGGAGACTGTCGTCCACGCCGCGGTGGACGTTCTCCTTCGTCCAAATTTTGCCGACCCAGCCCAAACGCTTCTGCCCGTGATCTGGGTGGCAGCCACACTTGCTAGCTAAGTAGTATTCATCGCGGCGGTGGGAGATAAATCTGCCGATGTACTCTTCACTACGACCGTAGCAATCGGCGGTATCAATGAAGTTGATTCCGGCATCTAGGAGTGCATTGAGGACAGTCTCCGCCTGCGTTTCGGTCAGTGGACGATCATCGTTACCAGCCCACTCCGATCGGATCTCCATAGCACCGTAACTCAAGCGAGTCACGTCAAGTCCTGTTCGTCCGAGGGTTGCTTTAGATAACTGAGCCATTTGAATCCTTCCTTTCTCATTCTGCTTCTATATCACACTATATTATTACACAGCTAAACGGTTAAAGCCCTGTAGTTCGGCGATTCATCGCCGCCGGACACCGTTCTCAAAGCCCGATGAATCGGGCAACTACAATCGAAGTGCGTAAATCCTGTATATATTAGTGATGGAAGGCAACGTTGAGATTCTAGCAGAAAATCAGACGCCACTCAAGGTTAAAGTGCCTCATTTGATTTTGCCTTCAACCCCTCCAATTTCTCCAACGCCCACCCAGAATCAATAGATTCAGCTGCTACTGCGAGTCCTGATGCTATGTCCGCAGCCTTACCACCCGCAACAACCGCAGCCGCTGCATTAAGCAACACGATGTCCCGTCGGGGACCTTTTTCACCTCTCAGGATGTCCAAAGTTATTTCTGCGTTTTCCTCCGGCGTTCCACCTCTGAGATCATTGGGCTGCGCCGTTGGGATGCCCAATTCTGTTGGATTAAGTGTGTATGTACTGACCGTACCATCTGCTAGCTCCGAAACCTGAGTTGTTGTTGTCGTTGTGATTTCGTCTAAACCGTCGCCGCCATGCACAACAAACGCGCACTGGGCTCCAAAATTCTTGAGGACATGCGCTAGAGGCTCCGTCAGTGCCGGCGCGTAAACGCCAAGGACCTGCGCTTGTGCACCAGCGGGATTTGTGAGGGGTGCGAACGCATTGAAAATTGTGCGGATTCCGATTTCTCGGCGAGGTCCAATCGCGTATTTCATCGCGCCGTGCAACGTAACTGCAAAGAGAAAGCCGATTCCCACGTCATCAAGACACGCCCCAATCTGCTCCGGTTCTATTTCGATGTTTACACCCAGCGCTTTGAGGACATCGGCACCTCCACTCCGGCTCGAAATGGCTCGGTTACCATGCTTTGCCACCGGAATCCCTATTCCCGCCACAACAAATGCCGCGGTTGTTGAGATATTGAATGTATGCGCCCCATCTCCGCCCGTACCGCACGTATCAATGACAAAGGGATGTTTGGTATGAACCTTCGTCGATTTTTCGCGCATCACACGTGCCGCACCGGTGATTTCTTCAATCGTCTCGCCCTTGATTCGGAGAGCGGTGATGAACGAAGCAACTTGCGCCGAAGTCGCTTCGCCGCTCATTATCTCGTTCATAGTATCAACGGTTTCACGCTCGGTTAAGTTTTGTCCATCGACAACTTTTTGGATTGTTTCGCGAATCACTGCAATATCTCCTCGTTTCAGTAAATTTCTATTTGCAGACAATCAGATGTCGTTCAAGGTTAAACTGCCTCATTTGATTTTGCCTTCAACCCCTCCAATTTCTCCAACGCCTGCCCGGAATCGATAGATTCTTCTGCCGCTGCGAGCCCTGCTGCTATGTCCGCAGCCTTACCACCCGCAACGATCACCGCCGCTGCATTGAGTAACACTATGTCCCGTTTGGGACCCTTTTTGCCTCTGAGAACACTCAACGTCATTTCTGCGTTTTCTTCTGGTGTGCCTCCTTTGAGGTCACTGGGTTGTGCTGTTGGGATGCCCAATTCCGTCGGATCAAGCGTGTATGTATTGACCTCGCCATCCAACAACTCCGAAACCTGTGTCGTCGTCGTCGTTGTAATCTCGTCCAAACCATCTCCGCCATGCACAACGAACGCACGCTGGCTGCCAAGATTTTTGAGGACATTCGCCAAGGGCTCCGTCAGCGTTGGCGCGTAGACGCCGAGGACCTGTGCTTGAGCACCGGCGGGGTTCGTGAGCGGACCGAGCGCATTGAAAATTGTACGGATGCCGATTTCTCGGCGGGGTCCAATCGCATACTTCATCGCGCCGTGCAACGTAATGGCGAAGAGAAAACCAATTCCCACATCATCAATACACGCTCCAACCTGCTCCGGTCCGATTTCGATATTTACGCCCAACGCTTTAAGAACGTCCGCACTACCACTTTGGCTCGAAGCGGCTCGGTTACCGTGCTTTGCCACCGGAATACCCGTTCCTGCTACAACAAATGCTGCGGTTGTTGAGATGTTGAATGAGTGTGAGCCATCTCCGCCTGTCCCACAAGTATCAACAGCAAAAGGGTGTTTGGTGTGAATCTTTGTCGATTTTTCGCGCATCACGCGTGCCGCACCGGTGATTTCTTCAATCGTCTCGCCCTTGATTCGGAGAGCGGTGATGAATGAAGCAACTTGTGCAGGCGTTGCCCCACCGCTCATAATTTCGTTCATGGTGTCAACGGTTTCACGCTCGGTTAAGTCGTGTCCATCGACAACTTTTTGGATTGTTTCGCGGATCATTATAATATCTCCTAAAAAGTAACGAGTAACGAGTAATACGTAAAAAGAATGTTGTTAAACGGACACTCCCCTACGCATTACGTATCACGTATTATGCCTTAATATAAAAAAAATCTCCTACCCTCGCACGGGTGGGTTCGCCGAATATCCGAGAAGATACCGTAGTTCCAGTGAAAAGGCTTGCGCGATCTCCGGGGCTAGTGATGTATAATCGGTAAACGGCTTAATCCATGAGCGAGAGTAGTAGCAGAGGATCGCCCGACGGGGATTATCTGTTGCGTTTGGTCCTGACCGATGCCATGTATTTGAGAGCCAGATAGCGACCGAGCCGGCAGATCCAGTCAGCATCTTCCCCTCCTCCTGCTGTTCGCCCCATACGGGCTTTCTGCGAGTGCGATGGCTGTCAGGAACAATCTGCGTTGCCCCATTGGTCGTTGTGAACGCATCGAGCATCCAAGCATTCTGAATGGTCAACGGAAAGTCCGGCAAAGGTTCCGGCAACTGACCGAGCGGCACATCCACATGCCACGCCCCACCCTCGTCTGTGTGCGGTCCGATACTGGTCGCGCTACAGTCGGCGAGCACGCAATCGTCGCCGAGAACCCCTCGCGCCAACGAAAGCACCACCGGATGTTCTATCAACTTTCCGAAATCCGGAGCTTTGTTGACTAAGTTCCAGATGCGCTGTGACTGATCATAATCAAACAGGGTCGGCAGGTGAAGGAAATTCTTAACCACCCCTGAAGGAGGAACGGGCCACGGCGTATCTTGATTTTGTGCGCGTGAGTGACGGATGCGACGCATGAGTCGAACCTGTTCCGCCTCGCTGATTTGATAGCTGTCTTTGAGATACGCTTCCATCTCAGCATCCTCCGGCAATGCGGGTCCGTCTTCTGGCTCAAAGGGGTGTTCCCGTTCTCGTTCAAAAAGTTCCTCCACAAGACCCCGGTAGTGCCCGATTTCCCCCTCGCTGAGTACACCTTCAATTACGGCGTATCCGTGTTCAGAAAGATGTGTGAGGGCAGACTTCAGGTTGTCGCTTGAAATTCCATGAGTTCCCATAATCTTCCTCCAATGATAAGCGTCTGAATTGTATATCGACTTGCCGGAAAAACTGGCAGAGATTCACAGGAGAGGAAGACCAATTATACGCCAGAAGCGGCTAGGTGTCAACAAACAACGCTTTGTTAACACATTTTTGGAACTGCAGCCCATCATTGAAGGAACCCCTAGATGACATCTGAACAGCGTTACCTTTTCGATATGACCGGATACCTGCACCTGAAAAACGTCCTTAATGCCGAAGAACTGCACAATGCCCAAGAAGCAGCCGACCGCTACATTCGTAGCCCACTCGACGCTTTGCCGGCGGGGTTTGAAGCCGACCAAGGAAATTATACACACGGCTTTGCATTCGATAGGGCATTGGAGGTCCTAACCATGCACCCGACGACCTGGCCAATTATCAAAGAATTAACCAACGATAAACCCCAGCTTGTCGGTGGTTCCCTACGCGTCAATACCCGCGAACAGCATCGTTTCTTTGAATTGCACTCCCGGCGGGAAGAAGATGGTTGTCTGGAGTGGCCACGTTATTTTTGTCAGGATGGACGTATCTATTGCGACGATTTAGTGTTCTTCTTCTACCTCACCGATGTTCTCCCCGGAGACGGAGGTCTGGTTGTCGTTCCGGGCTCTCACAAAAGCGAGTTCAAACGCCCTGAAGATTTTTTCGTCCCCGACAGCGAGGATACCGACCCGCAACCCCACCCGGCTGTTGTTAATATTACGCCGCGCGCCGGGGACGTGGTAATCATCACAGAGTTGCTCACCCACGGTGTCTTAATCTGGCAACCTGAAGATAGAGATCGCCGCTTCCTGATTCTGCGATATAGACCGCAACATATGCTCCCTCTAAATACGTTTTCCGAAGATATCAAAGCTCGATTATCGCCGGAGACGCTGGAACTGATAGAGACTGCTCCGTATTATCATGTTAAAGAGATCATCAAATCGGATTGCAGCAGCACTATCTAGGTTCCCACAATGATAGAGTCATTTATGGTAGATTTTAGAATTACTTGGACACTGCCAATCGGTGCGGTTGGAAACCGCACCTACCGGATTGAATTAAATGCGGTGCGGTTAGAAACCGCACCTACCGGTCCCGATAAATCGGGATCGAAACCGAGGGGCGAAAATGTCTATTTATTTTTATGATTCACCGTAAATAGCCCTACCGCAATGAAATGCTTTCTGCCAAAAATTTAGGGAAATGTGGTATACTTTACATATCAAATGACAACTCTTTCTGGGAGAGAGGAAAATAAGCATAGGAGAAATTTGAATGACAAGACCCAACATTATCTTACTCATGACTGATCAGCAACGTTGGGACAGTTTGGGTTGTAACGGCAACAGGTTTGTTTCTACGCCAAACGTAGACCGATTGGCGGCTGGTGGCGCGAACTGCACAAACAGTTTCACCCCGTGGCCCGTCTGTACCCCTGTACGCGCCACCATGTGGACCGGCGTCTATCCGCACCAGCATCAGGTGATTTACAACTCCTACAACATGGATAACCTGCTCAAAGAAACCTCCCACGAGCAGCGCACAGTTTTTGAGTCCATGGGCGAGGGCGGCTACACAACCGCCTATTTTGGAAAGTGGCATCTGGGAGAAAAAGATCCGGGGTTGTTCGACCTTTGGCAGGGATTTAACTCCATGGGCGGTCATTGGGTGGACAATAGACGGGATGGCGTTTACAAGCCCCACCAACAAACAGATCAGATGATTGAGTTCATCAAGGAGCAGGGGACAAATGGGAAGCCTTTCTTTGCGGTGAACGGCTACTACCCGCCCCACGATCCCTACACCGCACCCAAAGAATTCTATGAGCCGTATCGAGGCAGGGGGGTGCCGTATGCCGGCTATTACGCAGCCGTCAGTGCAATTGACTACAACGTGGGACGGCTGATGACCGCACTGGATGAACTGGGCATCGCCGAAGACACCATCGTCGTGTACTACTCCGACCACGGGGATATGTTCTCCTATCGAGGCTCAGATCACAAGTTTACCTGCCATGAGGACTCGATCAAGGTGCCCATGATCTTCAGCCAACCGGGAACCATCGAAGCCGGCTCAGTTATAGAGGAATTTGTAGGGCTGCAAGATCTGATGCCCACTGTCCTCGATTGGGCAGGATTGGACATTCCAGACTATCTGCACGGTAGCAGCATGACACCGCTGTTAAGGGATGAATCCGTTTCGTGGCGGGAAGCCCACTACACCCAGAATATCACCCGCGATCAATATGTTGACCAGCGCTGTATTCGCACCAACGAATGGAAGCTGATCCTGAGCAGACCTGTGGGTGGGTTGCGCAGCTACACGGGCAATCATGAGTTATATGATCTGGTCAACGACCCGGAAGAGGAGTTGAACCTGTATAACACCCCGCGAGCAGACGGTCACAACCAGTATCTCCATTTTCCGCCATACACCGAAGTCACTGCCGAACTTGCTCAGTTACTCAAACGCTACGCCTTGGAGATAGATGACCCTTTGGGCAGCGATCTCGCAGATCTATGCCTGTTGGAAATGCAGAAACGCCGCGAGGATGCGAGCAGTTGATGATATGAGAAATTGTTATACATCAAGACATCGCCCCCAAGGTGCTATGAATGTGGATTGACGGAGTTGCGATGTACCCACCACCCCCGATGTAACATCGCATTGGAAAGTATCGAGCTAAAAAAGCCCTGTGCATAACACATAGGGCTTTTTTTATAGCAAAAGGAAGCGCAGATAATGGTCGAAAAAGCAGAATCTCACCAAATCGCGACTGTGAGTGTGACGTTTCGAGCGGTGCTCCTTGGACTGTTGTTGATTCCGGTCAATACCTATTTTATTATGGCAAACCATCTACGGTTTTGGAGCACACTGCCGACCACAATGGCGCTTATTTACAACGTGGTGATCACCTTAACAGTGTTGATCGCCTTCAATCTCCTCCTCAAGCGTTTCCTGCCACGTTTTGCCCTCAAACAACAAGAGTTTTTGACGGTCTTTGTGATGCTTTCAATATCTTCAGCGATCTCCGGGCATGACATGATGCAGACGGTTGTGCCGACGGTTCCCGACGGTTTTTGGTTCGCTACCCCCGAAAATGAATGGAAAGCACTCTTTTGGCGATACCTCCCGTCATGGTTGACGATAAATAATTTTTCGGGTTTGGAAGCCTTTTATGATGGAGAAAGCACATTTTACACCGAAGTCCATATCCGGGCTTGGCTGCGCCCTATCTTTTGGTGGACCGTGTTTTTGACGGTGCTTATCTGGGTGATGATCTGTCTCAACGTCTTGGTTCGCAGACAGTGGATTGAACATGAGCGGTTGGCATATCCAATAGTCCAGTTACCGTTGGAAATGACCCGTCCCGATGGTAGGCTTTTTCGATCAAAGATGATGTGGATAGGATTTGCCATCGCGGGCGGCATTAATCTAATCAATGGATTCCATTTCTTTTTTCCAGCACTACCAGAACTCCCGGTGCGCCACGCAGAGATTGGTCAATACTTCACCCAAAAGCCGTACAACGCTATCGGCTGGACACCGGTCTATATTCGCTCCTTCGCCATTGGACTTGCTTTTTTCACACCGTTGGAGATGTCTTTCTCGTTGTGGTTTTTCTATTGGTTCTGGAAAGGGGAACGGGTATTGGGGAGCGCGCTTGGGTTGGCAGCTTTACCCGACTTCCCCTACGATTGGTCACAGGTCATGGGCGGATATTTGGCACTCGCGTGCTTTGCACTTTACGGTGGAAGACGTTACTTTCTTTCAATCTGCCGGAGCATCTCTCCATTTCAGCGACGACACAGCGGAAATGGAACACAAGCTGAGTCCCTCACGGAAATTGGTGCTGGCAACACATACCGGCTTGACGAATCAAAAGAACCGATGCCGTACCGGTGGGCATTCATTGGATTAATTTGTGGGTTGATTCTTTTGCTGGTTTTTTCGTATAAGGGTGGCATGGCACTATGGGTCGGAGGACTTTACTTTCTGATTTACTATCTTTTGGGGATGAGCATCACGAGGGTTCGCGCCGAAGTGGGACCTCCGATGAATCGTGTTAGATCTACACCACATGAGTTTATCATCAATCTGTTTGGCGCGCGACGGTTGTCCCCCGGTAGCCTCACCATGATGCGGTTCTATTTTACGTTTAATCGCGGTTCCCGTGCCCATCCGATGCCCCATACCCTCGAAGGGTTAAAAATTGCCGAAGAATCAAAGATGAATTCCGGCGGGCTGGTTGTCGCGATGATGTTAGCGACGGTCGTGGGAATTCTTGCGGCTTTCTGGGCGTACTTGGTCGTTGGTTACGAAATTGGCGTGGTTAGTGGCTTAGGTACTGGTGGGTATAATCTCCTGCAAAGTTGGCTTTATCATCCGACCGACACAGATGTTCCGGGCGTCGTTTTCACGGGATTTGGTTTTTGCTTTACCGGCTTCCTCTGGTGGTTGCGAACGCGATTTCCTCTCTCACCTTTTCATCCAGCGGGCTACCTCCTCAGTGTTGAGCGGTGGACGATGGGAAGGCTCTGGTTTTCGATATTCATCGCATGGGCAATCAAAACCGTGTTGCTGAAAGCGGGTGGAATCCGCCTGTATCGAAAAGCGTTTCCACTTTTTTTGGGATTGATTCTCGGAGAGTTTATCGTCGGTGGGACGTGGGTGATTATTCGACTCCTGTGGGACATCGAAGTGTATTCATTTTATCGGTAATAAAGTTTGCAACCGATAAAGAGAAGCGTTCCAAACTTGGCTCATGTTAAGAAAGCGTGCAACAGAAACTAAGTTTTTGGCACGGGCGGGCGGGGCAAGATGCCCCGCCTACGGTTTCTTTCAGTATTTTGCACTTTCTTTTTACATGAGCCCCAAACTTTTTTGAAACATATACTGACTATCTGTGTCTATCTATTCTGAACGTTAAATTGTAACAAACGAGATAAGCCGATGCCACAAACAGATTGTCAGAAAGACGATGGAACTTTATCGCACTCAACCGATGCGAGTCAAGCGGAGGAGAACGAATTAGTCAAACGGGTGTGTATGGGCGAAACACAGTTGTTCAGGCTGTTGATTGAGCGTCACCAACAGCATATCTTCAACCTGTGTTATCGTATGCTCCGACAGTTTGAGGAGGCGGATGATGCGACACAGGATACGTTCCTGAAGGCATATCGTTCCCTAAAGCAATTTCGCGGTGACGCCCGCCTAAAAACGTGGCTATGTCGAATTGCTCGGAATGAGTGCCTTAATCGCTTGCGCCATGAAAATATGGCTTCACTTGATCAGCAACTGACAACAGATTACAGTTTTCAGATTGCCGATTCAACGCCATCACCGTTGGAGTTGATTGAGCAGCAGGAAACCCAATCCATCGTTCACGATGCAATTAACAAACTCCCACACCAATATCGGTTGGTTATCACGCTCTTCCACCTCAACGGCCTTTCCTACGAAGAGATCTCGCAGGTGATGGAAATTCCGATGGGAACAGTGAAAACCCATATCTTTCGCGCAAGAGAACTTCTAAAATCGAAGTTGCAAGCCTTTGCAGAAGGAAAAATATGAACCATGGATTGTAGAAACTTTGAAGAGTTGTCTCAATTATACATAGATGCGGAGCTCGATGACGAACGTATCTCTCAGTTTGAAGCCCATCTCCTTGCCTGTAATGGTTGCAAGCTGAAGATGGAATACCTACAAGCGACTCTCCGCGGCATCGAAAGCTACCCACAACTTGAACCCCCTTCGGATTTGGCGGATAATGTGATGGCGCGAATAGAGGGGTCGGCATCGTCGTGGGATTTCTCTCAAGAACTCGTACACATCACAAGTGTATCAAGACAACTCGCCAGCGGACAATTGACGAGGTTTCCCGAAGCGTTCGCCACAATGATTGTGGGTTTAATTTTATTACCGCCTAGAATCTATCTTCGCATTTTTGCAATCGTATTCCAGCGAATCCACACCGTGCTAGTGAGATGGAGTCATTTCTCGAAAACTCAAACACTGCATTCGATTGAATCATCACGCCGTTCACTCGCAAAATCTCATCAAAATCCGCTGAGACGGATTTATCCAAATCTGTTGTATCACTTGAATCCGCTGACGAAATTGGCATATCAGCCGATGATTAACAGTCTGAAGCGTTACACGTTATTCAATTGACTCAACCTTAAAAGCAGTAGGAGGAACAACAATGGATACACAAACCACATCAACGCAGCCAGAATCTGGCAGTTACAAAGGGAAATTACTGAAGATTCTCGTATTCGACGGTGATTTAGAAGCGCCAGCCGTGTGTGTTGCACTGCCGCTATCTCTTGTCAAGTTGGCAGGACGGCTCCTGCCGCCGTCCGCCAAGCTGATACCACTCATGGTCGATCTCGCAATGAGTAAAGATAAACAGTTTGAGGGCTCTGCCCAACTGATTCGTGAGAAATACGCCGATTTTGACTTCGTTGGGACTTTCACCGCCATCTGTGAAGTGATTGAAGAAGGGATTGACGAACTCAAAGATATCGGGACATTTGACTTTGTGTCGGTACTTGATGGAAGTGACGGTGTGGTAATTCGCATCGAATAATGTTACAACTGGAGGGAAAATGAGTAGGTCGAGTCGGCGGCGTGTCGCACTCATTCTAAGAGTTCGCCTCCTCAACGGAGACGCAGCCAAACCGGAGCGGAATATCTGGATTCCCCTTCCGCTTCTCTTTCTCCTTGCGTTCGCCCTGGATATGTTTGCCTGCGTTTCTATTCATGTGGCTTCAATCGTACTCCTCACCTTTGGTAAGAAAAGATGGAAGGAGACGCTTCAGAAACAGCTCTCGCTTGCAAGAGCCGCAACGCGCATTTTTTATCTAACGCGATTAAGTTACGGTTTGCTGCGTTATGGGAATGCACTCGAAATCCGTGTGGTTGATGAAGGAAGTGGTTTCGTTGTTTCGGTAGAATGACCCACGATTTCAAGTCTAATGTCAGCACACCCGAGTGTCTCCGCAAGAAATTTTAGGACGCAGATAAGCCTTCCCAGTGAGATCGCAGAGGTGCCCCCCAATTCGATATGACGTTGCGTGGAGTCGGATGCTCAATCTGCCATCGGTTCAGTCTCGCTTCTTGGGCTAGCAGGTTTGCGCGACACGAATCAATTACATCTTCGTATCCTGACTGACTCACCAAATTCCGCGTTTCCCACGGATCTTCCTGTAGATCGAAAAGCTGCGCCCGTCCCAAACGTGATGCGTCCGGTCCCGGCGGACGGAAATCCTCCGGGTCAGCAGGCTTATACTCCGTGACATATTTATATCTATCCGCGACGACCGCCCGTCCCCAGTAGTTGCTTTCCACATAGGCGTATTCACGCCAAGGTCTTTCGTCGCCTTCTGCAAGCGGACGCACGCTCATGCCTCCGAGCCTTGGGGCATCGCTGCGATTGACTTGTACGGCTTCTGCTGCATCTATGCCAGCATAGTCGTAAACTGTGGGAACCAGATCCACGCCAGAAATAAAATGCTCCCTATCAAAACGGTTTTTCTGCACTGGCACACCGTCCCCCAAGCAAGCAACGATAAACGGGACACGGATGCTTTCCTCGTATAGCGTGAACTTCTGGAACATCTGATGACTTCCACACGCTTCACCGTGATCCGCACTGAAGACGATAACCGTATTGTCGCAGAAAGGTGTCTGTTCAAGCACGTTGAGCACGATACCGATCTCTGCATCAACCTTTTCGATGAATCGGTAATAATTCCAGATAAGATATCGCCAATGAAAGTCATCCCAATCCCGCACTCCATTTAGGATTGCGGAGTGAATGAGTGCGTCATCGGTTCTACGGCAGACCTGCTGCAGCACAGTTTCGCTTTCATCGTAATGGAAGTTTTCGGGCAGCGGCGGTAATTCATCTTCAGTAATAATCCCCTGCTGCAATGGATTTGGGACGCGCTTTTCCTCGTGGTTGTGCAGATATTCACACACATCGTGCGGATTGAGGTAGCCGATCTGTAGATAGAATGGCGCGCTACCGTCGTAGGTTGTCAGAAAATCTATCACAGCGTGCGTAGAAACTGAATCGTAATACTCCCCACCCCCCGCGCCGATGTCACGTTTACCATAATACAGGGTATGGAAACTTTCACGCACATTTCTGCCCGGCACATGCCACTTACCACAATGGAAAGCCTTGTATCCGTTAGCATTCAGAGTTTGCCCAATATCCTGAATTTCCTCGTGCATATACCCACCGTTAAAGGGCACACCCGTCTCTGAAGTGTAAAGCCCTGTCGCCCAACTGGATCGCGTAGCAGCGCATACCGGATCGCTACAGTAAGAACGCATGAAAGATGTCCCGTTTCGATGGAGGCGGTCGATGTTTGGCGTGTGCAGGTATGGATTCCCATAAGCGGAGACAGCGTTCCAAGATTGTTGATCCGTATTGATAAAGAGGATATTCGGTCGTTTGTTCATGCCCTGCCTCCTACTATCTCTCTAAGCACAAGGGTTTGGAAGAAGTTGGCAGAAATTGCCACGTTGCCGTGGGTATCAAGCCACCAGTAGGACGGTAGCAGTCCTTCTCCATACAGGTAATAGCCATCGAGTTGCGCTTCATGCAGCTCGATCGATTCGAGGAAGCCAATGCGGCTTGCAGGTCTCAGCTTTTCAAGGTCTTCTAGGAGGGCCATTTCCACGACTTCGCCGGATCCCTGAATCGTCCCACTGAGTGCAGGAATCACATCGAATAACGCCCAATTGCAGGTGAACGGCATATCTTCCCCTATCAGACCAGCGGTAATCTCAGCGTGGTTGACGGTCAGTCGAATCTCGTCCGCAATCCGTTGCCCCTCGCAGGCGAATGTAGAATAGCTGTCCTGACAGTCGTTCTGCGCCTTGATATACCACCTACCCGTGAGAGACCGATACAAATCATCAGCGGTATGAAAACGGAGTTCGAGGTCTTCGCCGCTCGTCCTGTTGGTGTATTGAATCGTGTAGTGCCAGCGCGCATCGTCTGCCCGCTGCCGTTTGATAACCGCCTCACCAAGACTTAGGTTATCTTGCAGATGCTCTCTTATAGCATAGCCACGCCAGTAATTTGGAAATATATCGTAAATGTGCTCGGTGGTTCCGACACCTATTCGGTCTGTTTTGGGTTCCGCATAGAATCTGAGGAACGTTTGGACCAATTGCTGCGCGAAATGGGGATCTTGTGCACCGTAGTTGTAATCAAACGACCAATGCAACCCTTGGCGAACCTTCATGTACTAACCTCACTTTCCATTATTCCGCGTAGGGGATCAGGACGCTACCATCAGGTAACGTGGCGCGAAATGCAAATGTCCAACCGCAGTAATTTGATCCCAGTGTATTGCTCAATTTGAGAACTATCACGTTCTGCCCCTTCTTCAGATTGACCTTGATCGTCTGAGATCGGAAGGCATCGTGATGTCCCAGATCTATCCGATCCTCTGCATTCACCCGAAGGATCAGCCGGTCATCCCACGCTAGGCGAATACTTGCCGTTGTGGTCTCTGGCACCTCTAGGATACATCTTGCGACAGCCGCGGCATCTCGACTGTTGCTAGGCGTACCTAGTATGTGAGGACGGAAGACGTGGTTGAAATCTACGAACCCACGCAGCGCGCTCTGCTTTTTCCAGCGGGGGACATCTCTGCCGAGTTCACGAGATCCCTCTGTCAACCAAGGAGATTCCTCGTCGTGCATACCGTCGAAAGTTGCTTCGGAATCGAAGTCGGTCTCCGCATCCAGATCTGTTTCCATAGCGCGATCTTCTTTGTTCCAGAACGGTCCGCACACCCACCAACTGCCGGTGTCCGGCAGCGGAAGGTCGTGGGTTCCCTTCGGTAGCTCGCCCCACGGCGACTCGAATCGCTCGGCGGGTTGGAGCAGTTCCCAGTCTGGCATCTCAAAGAAGGGTCTGACCGGTCCCTCCTGATACCAGTACGATGTCGCGCAGATGTCATTTTGCATTGAACCGAATCGCACATGTATCGACTTCCTGAACTCAATACTGTCCCGCTCGAAGAATCGGTAACCCACCAATCGCTGTGCCGGTCGGGCTTGACCGACATCCGCGTGCGTATAGTAGGGCAGCCCCGCGTAAAGATGCGTCTCAGGAGTATGTAACGCCCCACCGTACGATGAGCCGAATGTGTCTTCGCCTCCAATCCCTCGAAGGTAGGCGGGGTGCTCACCATCACCGTCTATGTAGATGTTATCCCCTCCACCATGACTCCAACGGTCGGTATCATCGTAAAGCCGTACACCGTAGACAAACCCGACCAGTTGACCCGGTCCGTCTGCATCTAGCAGCAGAAAATCCTCTCCGTAGCGTTCCGTCGGTGCCTCACGTCGCCAACGGGCACAGAAACGGCGAGGCTCCTCAAGTTCTTGATCCGGGAAGCGGTGCCAGTTCACGAACATAATCATCGGGCTGTCCTCCATTCCACACTCCATCTCGATTCGGGCAGATTGGGCGAAAGGCATATCGAAATAACAGTTGTAACCGCTGCAACTCTGCACAGATAGATAGCGATTGTTCACCGGATACCAAGGCAGTCCGTGCATCACCCCAAAAAAGTCCCCGAACGGTGCCTCAATGTAGGGAACAGGTTCTTCATCGAAATAGATGCGAATGATAATCTGACGTCCGTTCCCCTCGCGGCTCGCTGTCGCCCAGATATGCCGTATGCAGCCCGGACCTTCCAAGTTAGCGATGGTCGTCCGCTCATTCACTTTTACCCGTTGGACAACGCTGATCCGGTCCGAGACCGCAACCGCCGGTAGATTCAAATTCATCGGATCTCTCCTTTTCGTAGGGGCGTAGAAAAATCTGTGGACAATTCTTCTGATGTAGCAACAGGTGGAGGCGTTTTCAATCTGCTTCGTTGCTCAGGGAATTATACCATAAATCTATCCCAACCCGAATCGATATTTTCGACTGCTCGGTTTGAACTTGACCGTTATCAGTCACTATGATAATCTATCGACAGAGGTTTCATTATATCCATTGCCACAATTTCCTATGCAAGGAGCAAACCATTGAGACACAATTCAAACGCTGTCATCGTCAAAGTTGATGCCGGCTCCATAGATCGAAATAACGACCTTATCCGATTCCCTTTCAACCCCAAAGACCACTTTCCGGATTGGCAGGAGGGAGTTTCGACACTCGCCATTTCTCAAACCGATGCAGACGGAACTCCGTTAGATGCGGCGATCCCTGCTCAGTTTGAGCCAACAATCCGTGAGTTGGCTTGGCAGACCGGTTCCCTCGGTGCGGGAGAATCGGCGTGGTACGCTATCCGCGTCGTCGACCTTCCACCCAACAACCGCTACGCTATTGATCAGAAACCTGCCCATCTCCTAATTACCGTCGATAATCAGGTATTCACGCGATACAATTTCTTGGGGGTCTGGAAGCCGTACTTCTGGCCCCTCAACGGGAATTACGGCACGGTTGTGCGCGGAGCAGGCGGCGGCGATCACCCACATCACACAGGACTCTACCTCGCTTACGGCGGTCACGGCGAAGGTGGATCGGCAAACATCTGGTCAGATTGGGATGAGCCTCCTTACGGTCCCTGCGGGAAGATGCTGCACCAACGGTTTATCAGACTCACCGCTGGACCGGTGTACGCAGAATTTGTGGAGGATCTGGTCTATGTCAAAGGAAACGGCGATCAGATTCTAACTGAAACCCGGGCAGCACGCGCCTGGTACGCCGATAATGGAAGGCGTTTTCTGGATATTACTCACGAAACCACGCCGCCGCTCGACATTGGGGACAGGCAATTTCTCTTCGTGGCACGGTTGAATCCGTCCATGAACCTGCCGGACGAAGGGCACGTCGAAAATTCGGAGGGATTGATCGGTCGGCAGGAGGTGCATCATCAGCGGGCACGTTGGTGCGATCTCGGCGGTGCCGTGGGAGATGGCGTAAATGGACTCGCGCTGTTTGATCACCCGGAAAACATCGAACACCCCGGCTTCTTCGGGGAGATCGCTGTTCAGCAACAGATGAGCATCCTCCACCATCCACCGCACGATAACGTCCGTCTCCAATTCCGTGCCTACGTTCACGAAGGTATCACGCCGGAGGCGGGGGTCGAATCCCACTATCAGTGTTACGCGAATCCACCGAAGGCTGAAATCTGCGCTTGATAGGGAAACCGCAAAGACTGAAGATACACAGCCAACTGTAGGCGGGGCATCTTGCCCCGCGCTGAAATGCGTAAGTTCTATTAAAATTACTGCTTTTCTCTGCGTTCTCAGCGTCTCTGCGGTGTACATCGGTAGATAGCAACTCGCATTAGCATACCACACGGAAATTAAGGAGAAGATAATGAAATATCGCTTCGCTGAAATGATCTGGTACGAAACCAAGGAGGCTGCCGAACAAGACCGTGTCGCCATCCTCCCTGTTGCGACGTATGAAGATCACGGACCCCACCTCCCTGTTGACACGGATGTCGTCCTTTGTACAGGCATCTGCGAACGCGCCGTAGCGCGTATCCCATCGGAGGCAGTGCTTGCGCCGCCGGTCCCGCACGGTTATAGTCCGCATCACATGGATTTTCACGGGACGCTCACCATCGGTTGGGACACCTTTATCAAGTATGTTAGGGATGTCTGTTGCAGCCTTGCCCATCACGGGTTTAAGCGAATCCTCATTGTCAACGGTCACGGGAGCAACGCCTCTCCCCTCGACCTCGCGGCGCGGCTGACAAATATCGAATATGAAGGGCAGATCCTCTGCGGTTCAGTGAACCATTGGGACGTACGCAAAATTAAGGATGTCGGTGCGGAGGTCCGGGATTCTGAGTATGGTGGAACATCACATGGAGGGGAATACGAAACCGCCCTCTATCTTGCCCTAAAACCGGATCTAGTCGATATGAGTAAGGCGGTCGATGAAAGATCACCGCTGCCGCCGAGTTTCAAAACGGATCTGCTCGCAGGAACTCACCCTCAAGGTTCCGCTGCACGTTTGATACCGTATTGGAGTTCGCAGACCGCAAGCGGCGTGTTAGGCGATGCGACCAAAGCCACTGTGGAAAAAGGGGAGAAGTTCTTGGAGGCAGCAACGGAAGGACTTATTGAGTTGATCCGTGAACTGAGGGGAACGGAAATCCCGGCACGGCGTGACCAGCATGAGGAGCATATATCAAGAAAGACCGCGTGGACGTAGAAATATAGTGAATTCTAAAAATAACGCAATAAGTAGTTTTGGGATTAGCTAAATTGAGTTTCACAATAAATAGTATAGATATAGGCAGTTTTAGACTTGTGAATTTTAAAGTTATACATGTCTAAATTTTGGGGATAATTACAGGATACACATGCCGCCCCGCTGGGGCTTGGGGTATTTCGTTATCCCGCGTCTATAAACATGTCGCCCCTCTGGGGCTAAATCAACTTACGCGCCTTTTCCTATTTGGACGAATCAGGGATGCGCTATCCTGAAAATCCTGATTCAGACTGCAATTATGAGCACTCCTCAATTACACTGACTGCTTCAGCAGGGCAGACGGCACCTGCCGTTCCCCCAGTGTGAATTCCTCACCCTCTCCAGCTGCATTAAATCCCAACGACTTGAACAGTGCTTGCTTGTCCTCATCTTCCACCGAGAGGGTTCCGCACCACTCCGTCGCCCCACGGTCCGCACCCCAGTCCATCGCCGCCTGCATCAAATCTTCCCAAGTGTCCAAACAACGTTGATGGGTAAATCCATCCACATGACACACACCCGATCCATCAAGGCGTGCTGTCGCCAGTCCAATCAGATGACCACTATCCGCCCCCGCTCCAAACCATGCGCCTGTCTGCCCTTGGATGAGTGCATCGTATTTTGGATACAATCCCATACAGGACGACTGTACCGCATAGCGGGTAGAAAGTATGCCTGCGTTGGAATCTAACACCTGCCAGTCGTGCGGACATACGATCAGCGGAATCATGGGGACTCGGTGTGCCGCTGTGCCCGGTATGATGGTAGTTTGTCCCTCTGCTTCTCTGAAGTAGTCCACCAGAAACGCCTCCGGTGAATTGCCAGAGACGATCAGCGCCATTACATTGGCACCGGCAAGTTTTCGCCAGCCGAGTCGATAATATATCCGCGCTGCCGCAGGGTTGCCTGTGCCGAGAAAAAACGCCTCACCGCCCTGCACCCGAAAATCGTCAAGGGCGGCTTCACAGAGTTGGGCAGCAATCCCCTGACGCCGAAACGCAGGCGGCGTCGCCACCTCTCCCAATCCGCCCAACCGAGGTACTGCCTTGCCAACGGTGAGATGGGAGGTGCCTGCTAGGTTTTCTCCCTCCCGCATCAGGTAGAGGATATCTGTGTTGTCCTCGGTTTCATTACCGGCGAAGATGGGCTTGAAGTCTTCATAGGAGGTCTCGAAAATTTCTTCCCAGAATGCCGTCAACTCCGGGATAAGCCCCTCCGGTAGGGGCACGTTGATCCTGGTAAAATCCATAATTTCCCTCCATCCCGATGAGATCGGAACGATCAAAGGTTCATGTGTTCTTCTTCCGGTAGCGGTACAGGCTTCGCATCCTCCGTCCGAATGCTCCAATCCGCCAAACGTAACCGCAGGTCTGCCAATACCTCGCGGTGAGCTAGATCATCCACCACATTCTCCAGTTCCCACGGATCGTTCTCCAGATCATACAGTTCGTCCCGGTCGCCCATCGGATCGTGCACGTACTTCCATGATCGGGTACGTGCCATCTTGCGTCTGCCCTCCGCTTCGCGCCACTGCAAGGACTGTATCAACGCGCGCCTGCCGTAGGGTTGAGGTAGTTTTTCCAAATCAGTCATTCGGAAGGGAGGTCCGCCCGTGCCGTATTCGGAAAACGTTACATCTCGTGGTTCAGCGGCGGTGACGGTCGGCAGTCCCTCGCCGTGCATTGAGCGAGGTATATCTAACCCTTGAAGTTCCAACAGCGTCGGCACGATGTCAATTAGGTTCACCATGCTGCTGTCCCGCACATTGGTAGTAATCTCACCGGGCAAAGAGACAATCAGTGGCACACGGGTCAGGCAGTCGTAGAAAACGCCCCCCTTGCACTGCATTTGGTGTTCGCCTATGAAGTCCCCATGGTCCGAGCAGAACACCACGATTGTGTTCTCGCGCAGACCGAGATTCTCTAGGGCATCCAGAATCTGTCCTAAACCGTCGTCGATAAAGCGCACCATACCGTAATAGGCTCCCATCACACCATACACATCTTCGAGGGCATCCTCCCCCACGCCCAGTATCTGATACAGTACACGATTCCGTTCGGGTGAACGTTCATCAAATTCGTCCTCCCGCCAAGGGGGCAGATCAATCTTTTCCGGTGGGAACATCGCAGCGTACTGCTCAGGCACAACCCAAGGCTCATGCGGATCTGGGAACGAAACCCACAACGCGAAGGGATCATCTCGGTGGGCCTCTAGGAAACGGACCGTCTGACCTGCAACCAGCCCGGTAGAATAGTCCTCTAACGGAAAATCCGAGGTGGCGTAGCCGAAGCGTGGGCTCTGAGGCACCATTGTCCGCCGCAGTTCATGGGCAGCCTGAATCCCTTCGATTGGGCGAAACCACTCCATGCCGCGCGTCTCTGCGTGTCCTGACATCCAACCGTGACCAATCTCGCACCAAGTATCGAAAAGTGATAAATCTTCCGCCCGTTCAAAACAGTGATTCTTGCCAATCAAGCCCGTGTGGTATCCCGCCTCTTTCCAGAGTTGGAACGCATGGGTCGCGTCCTCCGGCATCAAGGTTTGATTGCGTCTGCCGCCATGTGAGTGTGGAAACTGTGAGGTCCAGAGCGAAATTCGCGCTGGAACACACAGCGGATGGGGCGTAAACGCACCCTCAAAGAGCACCCCTTCACCCGCCAAGCGTTCCATGGAGGGCGTCTCGCAAAAGGTATTACCGTAGAGGTGACTGGCAGTGGCTTTCTGTTGGTCTGTCATAATCACCAAGACATTCGGTCTTTCGGACATTTCACGCTAACTCCTATCTTAGTTCGTCATACCAAAACCATTGGTAAGGCGTCGTTTCCACATCGTTCAAGTTGAGTGTAGAGAAATCCCGTTCCGTTTCACGAGAATCCTGAGGATCGGGACCTGTCCCGATTTATCGGGGATCTTTCGAGCATTCATAAATAAATCCATGAACAAACCGTTTTCATGTTTCACGCATCACGTTTCACTCGCGCTCTTTGACCCCGGGAGCGTATCAATTGTTGCAAATTCCGATTTCGTTGTCTTGACCTTCGTCGGGACTAGCACCATTGGTTAGTATATCATAACAAAGTGTAATTACAATACCGAAAGTTTCATTGATTAGGGATATTTAGCTCTCCGTCGGCAGAAGACTCTTCCTGACCTATCGAGATCCTCGAGTACCGAGACTTCATCGTAGGTGCTCAATCTCCCCGATTCTCAAGACGATTCATCGGAGTCCTCGGAATCAATTTATTGGGCAGCAACTGCCCGTTCACCACTTATCCCACAGAATTAATAGAAAGTTGAGCGCAGCGAAATCTCGATCTGATCGAAACCAAATGCCCCTAGTCTAAACTTTAGATATTATTGACGGGCTTAATCAAATGTGGTAGGATGAAGCACATTGCTAGGGCGTGTTGATATTTGGCAGCACGAAGGTTGGATTAAACGGAAACCGTAAATCCCAAAACGCCAATGTCAACAGCACCTGTTTCAGAATAGTTAGGAGAGGCTCGTTATCAAAGAAAAAACAGATATGAACCAGAAAAACCGTTCCGACAACACGAAGAACAACTGGTTTTTTGAGGGGTTTGGACACATTAAGTCCAAACTCCGTTAAAAACGAATGGATTTTTTTGTTGTAGACTGGTATTCTTATCAAAAGATCCTTTAGGTCTAAGACCCAAGCATTTATGTCCCGCGTAGCGAGGATCCTCGATGAATCGGGACTTGGTATACAGATTGCTTTAGCAAGTTTTGTTTTGAAATTGTAGGCAAAATATGGTATAGTTGTCTTGGCTTTCGTGGGAGAGGTTCACGCCACCGCCCGGTGGTGTCTCCCACACGCCTTGAACCGGATATGCGATCCAGAAAGCCGCCTCCCTAATGAAAACCTATAAGTTCAAGTTGTATTCCAATCACGGGAACCGTGAATTGCACAAAACGATAGATGGACACGCTTCTGTGTGGAATCATTGCGTGGCCCTCCAACGTCGTTACTATGCGATATATGGCAAATATATCAGCAAGTTTCGGTTGATTAACCATATCTCCAAGCTGAAACGGTTGGCTCGTTTTGCCCATTGGAATGGGTTGCCGAGCCAAGCGATACAGGATGTAGTTGCCCGTATTGACAAAGGCTACAAGGCGATGTTTGAAGCAAGAGCGAAAGGTAAAGCGTGGGGCAGACCCCGTTTTAAGCCACGTCTCAAGTATAAGTCATTCACCCTGCTTCAAGCGGGGTGGAAACTTCTGCCGGGCAACAAGATTCGGATAGATAAACAGGTCTATCAGTATTTCAAGTCCCGTGATGTGTTTGGCAATCCGAAACGTTGTACCATCAAACGGGACGTTGTTGGCGATGTCTATATTTGTATCCTAACTGATTATGTAGACCCTGACTTGAATCGGCTCACGACGGGTAAAATCGCGGGGTTTGATTTCGGTCTGAAACGGTATCTCACGGGATCAGACGGATATGATATAGAATCACCCCTGTTTTTCAAACGCAGTATAAACGCAGTTAAACGTGCCAATCGTAACCATTCACGGACAAAGAAGCAGTCAAACAACCGTGAACGTGCACGACTTGATTTAGCACGTCAGCACCGCAAGATTGAACGCCAACGAGAGGACTTCCATTGGAAGTTAGCACATGAGCTTACCGACTTGTATGACGAAATCCGTCTTGAGGATTTGAACCTCAAAGGCATCAAAGCCCTTTGGGGGCGTAAGGTCTCCGATCTCGGGTTCGCCGATTTCGTCAATAAGTTGAAATACATTGCAGCCAAAAAGGGGGTCAAAATCACTTTCATTGATAAATGGTATCCTTCCAGTAAGACCTGTTCAGTATGCGGTGCTGTCAATGAAACGTTGAGTCTGCGTGATAGAACATGGCTGTGTGATAATTGTGGTGCTGTCCATGATAGAGACCGTAACGCGGCAATTAACATCTACAGGGTTGGGGCATCAACCCATGCAGGAGAGGACGTAAGTCCCGACTCGTCGGGCAATCCTTGTCGATAGCACAATTCCACTTCTAAAGGAACGGGTGAGAATCCCAATCCTTTAGGTTTGGGAGTATGTCAACGAGGCAATAATCGGAAGAGTAGTTATGAACACCCCATTTTACTTTCGGCTAAAAGGAGGGCAAAAATGATTTATGTACTGCGGTGTTTATATTTCAGTGTGATTGCCACAACAGTTTTACTGTTGAGTAGTTGTGATGATGGGATGGAAGAGAGAACCAATAGCGAACCTACTATTGATCGTGTCATTGTGCCGGAGCAGATCAAAGCCGGTGAAGAGGTCAAATTGGAGGTCGTTGCCCATGACCCTGACGGCGATAAATTGACCTATAAATGGAAGGTCAGCGAAGGGACGGTGAATGCAGCTGGGGTATGGACTGTCCCTCGAGAACCGATGAATGCTGCCGTCCTTGTTCATGTCAATGACGGTGTAAACCCATCGGTGGCAAGTGCCAAAATTAGTGTTGAGATTCTTCCGCCCTCAGAGCCTCTTGCGCCGAAGGGGATGGTGTTGATTCCCGCAGGCGAGTTTCAGATGGGGCGCGACGCTCCACAGACTCAACACATCTGGTGGCTTCGTAGTACAGCCGATGAACGGCCGCGGCACACCGTCTACGTCGATGCGTTCTTTATGGATGAACACGAGGTAGCCAATTTCGAGTATCAGCAGTTCGTACGTGCTAACCCAAGCTGGCAAAAGGACAATATTGATGAGAGATTCCATAACGGAAATTACTTGAAAGACTGGCAGGGCAATGCCTACCCTTCTGGGAAAACGAGACACCCGGTGGTGCATGTGAGTTGGTATGCGGCGATGGCTTATGCACAGTGGATAGGGAAGCGGCTGCCAACGGAGGCGGAGTGGGAGTATGCCGCGCGAGGTGGGTTGGCGGGTAAAGCGTATCCCTGGGGCGATGAATTTGATGAGGATCAGGCGCACATCGGCGAGTGGCGTAATGGCGGCCGGACTGGTGGTACGGCGAAGGGGCGTCAATATCCACCAAACGGGTACGGTCTGTATGACATGGCGGGCAATGTGTGGGAATGGTGTCTGGATGAATACAATGAAGATTTCTATTCTACTTCACCGCGTGAGAATCCGTTTTCCGGTGCGAATGGTCTGGATTGGGTTGTAAACAACTTCACAGATGTCAAATCAGAGCGTGTGTTGCGTGGTGGATCGTGGTTTGACGGAGACGTGAACGTCACTGAGCGCAGCTCGAAGGATCCTACGAAAACGTACTTCGATACCGGGTTTCGTTGTGTGAAGGCTCAGTAATGCCTTAAATCTTTACTTCTTTATCCTCTTTATCAGCATTAATCGCCTGAATCATAGATTCAACAAATAATGCAGGGGAGGCCGATTATCTATCTTGCCGACAAGACCCCACTGCTTTAGCGTGGGGTCTTGTCAGCCAAACCTCGTTAGTCAGTGAAGAAAGTTTGAATTTGTAGGTGAAATATGGTATACTTTTCCTGTCTTTCGTAGGGGAATGCTGCACCGTCGCTTGGCGGTGTCCCCTACATTCTACAGCATAGAACATGAAAGACGGAAAGACAATCCATAATGAAAACCTACAAGTTTAAGTTGTATTCCAATCACGGCAATCGTCAATTGCACAAGACAATAGATGGACATGCTTCTGTCTGGAATCACTGCGTTGCGCTTCAGCGTCGTTACTATGGCATCTATGGCAAATATATCAGCAAGTTTAGGTTGATTAACCATATCTCCAAGCTGAAACGGTTGCCTCGCTTTGCCTATTGGAATCAGTTGCCGAGCCAAGCGATACAGGACGTAATAGCCCGACTAGACAAAGGCTACAAGGCAATGTTTGAAGCCCGTGCCAAAGGTAAAGCGTGGGGCAGACCCCGTTTCAAGCCACGTCGCAAATATAAATCCTTCACCCTGCTTCAAGCGGGTTGGAAACTTCTTCTGGGCAACAAGATTCGGATTGGTAAGCGAGTGTATCAGTATTTCAAGTCCCGTGATATTCTTGGCAATCCTAAGCGTTGCACTATTAAACGGAACGCTGTAGGTGATGTCTATATCTGTATCCTAACCGACCATGCAGAACCAGACCTGAATCAAGTCATGACGGGTAAAATCGCAGGCTTTGATTTCGGTCTCAAACGGTATCTTACTGGTCATAACGGACACGATATAGAATCGCCCCAGTTCTTCAAACGGAGTTTCAACGCAGTCAAACGTGCCAATCGTAACCAGTCCCGAAAACAAAAAGGGAGTCATAACCGGCAACGAGCACGACTTGACTTGGCACGAAAGCACCGCAAAATAGCGAACCAGCGAGAGGACTTCCACTGGAAACTTGCACACCTGCTCACCGATGAATACGACGAGATACGCCTTGAGGATTTGAATCTCAACGGTATGAAGTCGCTCTGGGGACGCAAAGTCAGTGATCTGGGGTTTGCTGATTTCATTGCGAAATTGAAATATATTGCAGCGAAAAAAGGTGTCAAAATCGTGTTCATTGATAAGTGGTATCCGTCTAGTAAAACCTGTTCAACCTGCGGTGCAATCAATGAATCGTTGAATCTGCGTGATAGAACGTGGCAGTGTGCTGATTGCGGTGCTGTCCATGACCGTGATAGAAATGCAGCAATTAACATCTATAGGGTTGGGGCATCAACCCTCGAAGGAGAGGATGTAAGAGGCGGTTCGCCGTCCTGTCCTTGTGGATAGCGCAATCCGACATTCTAATCGGTGGCGGATGAGAATCCCCACCCTTTAGGGTGTGGGAGTATGTCAATGACAATGCCCAACGCCTCTGCTACAATTAGGTTTCGTGGGTAAAAGCAGGTTGCTTTGAATCCCGCCCCTTGTCTCGGAACGGACGATTTATCGGGGATCTCATCGGGACCACGCTTGTCTGATTTGCCCATAGGTGGATAATTATGAGAAATACACGCACACAATCCCGGATTCTTGCCCTTCAGATGCTATATCAGGCAGAGATCACGAAGGATTCAATTCGCTACATCCAAGAAGGTTTCTGGCAGGCAAACGACGCCCCGGAAACCGTTAAACAGTTCGCCAATTTGCTGGCAGAGGGCACAACGGAACATCTCGCCACGATTGATCCAGCGATTCGGTCAGCGGCGACCCATTGGAAAATCGATCGTATGCCGGTTATCGATCGATGTCTGCTGCGGAGTACCACCTACGAATTACTCTATCTCATCGATATTCCGCCCGCTGTTTCAATCAATGAAGCCATTGAACTAGCGAAGAAATACAGTACCGAAGATTCACCACAGTTTATCAATGCGATTTTGGATAAAATCAAGGACATGGGAACCGAAATGGTTAGCCTAGCAGAGCTACGAACGAGTGGGAGTGAATAGTTGGTAATATTTCGTAAGGTATTTTGGGGACTGATTTTAAGTTTCCTAATTCATCCCCTTGCCAATGCACACAAGGAAGTTGAATTTATCCGGGAGTTTGGCGGAAAAGGCGAGGGGCAGGGCGAATTCGCAAAGAAAACAGCTTTCGCATTCGATCGGGAGGGCGGGATTTATATCGTGGATGCTGAAAATCTTCGCATCCAAAAACTCGACCCCGATGGACGCTTCCTGTTTGAGATTCAAGGAACAGATCCCGATAAGTTTCTTTTTATTAACCCGATGGACATCGCTGTTGGGGTAGACGGTACAATTTACGTCGTGGATTGGATCATGGTGCAGGTGGACGGCTCGGAATCTCCGCGCATCTTTAACTACGCCCCGTGTGTCCATCAATTCGATTCGGAAGGAACATTCGTTGCAAGTCATCCGCTTCAAGATTTAACCAAACGGATTGGGACACTTGAAGCCGCTGCGCCGGCACTCGATGCCGACGGGAAATACGCACTGATCATCCCACAGGGGAATACACAGAGATCCCTGCTGTTGACGGTCGATGATGAGGGGCATCTCTACATCTTTGATGATGACTATATTTATAAATTGGACGCAGATGGCAACCTTGTAGGGACCTTTACGACCTCCCAGCCTAGTGCCGGGCAGCTGAGTAAAGCTGCGGATATGACCGTCGATCGTGAGGGAAACTTTTACATCGTAGATCAGGATGCACATCGTATCCTAAAATATGATCAAGATGGACAATTTCTACTCGCATTCGGTGAATATGGAGATCGGGCAGGACAGTTTATATCGCCTTTCCATCTCATCGCACTAGATGACGGCACCGTTCTTGTCGCGGATCAAGCCAAGTATAAAAAGGATTATGCCTCCGATTTACCCAGACAGCGATACCATCCATTTCAGTTCGGGCATGTCCCTTATCGTATCTTTCGTACCCGTGTACGACGTGTCCAGCGATTTTACACGGACGGGGAATATGCCGAGAAGATCCTGATCCGTTTTCAACGTGAGAATGAAGAGCAAGCGCACCTGAATCTCAAAGCCATCGACTACACCGGTAATCTCTATTTCGTTGATAGTGAAACCTTGAAGTTTAGGGTGTTCGCCCCCACCTCTTCGCTGATATCCTCCGCGTTTCAAACAGAGACAAAGTTGCGATACATTTACGACTTTGAGGATATCGAGATAGACAATCAGGATGATCTGGATTCCAATCTCGGAACGAACGCGGATTTTGAAGAGCGAATTAAATGGAATCAGATCGGGGCGGAGGTCTCTTTGACCTATGACATAAACGAAGACTTGCGATTCGCAATTTCCAACGGTCTGACCTACCTGAGGTTGATCGACACCAGTTTTTTTCGAACGCCCGATTTTGAGGACTTCCGGGGCAGCTTCAATCAAGACGATGAAACTACCGAAACGTCATGGGAGAACCAAATTCAGATCGACTTTACACTAATTCAGGATCATAATCCGTACCGGTATCGGGAGGCGGGAGCGTTTGCTTATCTTAATGTGACCCGAGACGATTTCATCAATGAAGCACTCCATCCACAAAACGACCGACGTTTAGACTTCAGGGTACGGATTTCTAGCTGGGGTGCGGGGATGCGTTACGATCTCGGCAGGGCATTTCAACTTCAGTTTATGGTAGCTCACTCCTACGGATATAACGAGTATACCTATATCGATGAAACAGATATTCTGTATGCGACAGGTTTTCTACAAATCGTCGGCACCGTCGCGCTCTTGAGCATTGATGGTGTGTTTTGATCCAGAAACCAATTAATGACATTCTTTATGACATGACGCAAATAGCTCCATAGCCTGTGACATATCATTTCCTATAGCAGCCCAGTCAGATTTCAGGGCATGATAATCAGAAAAAGCGTCATGCTCATCAGTAGAATTGTCATATCGGTTGGAACTTTGAATCCCGAATAGGTCAATCACGCTGCCTATTCCTGCTATAATATTGTCTTTGTTGAACATCTTCTTCCTCAATTTACGGTAAGGTGTGTTTAGATGTGTTATTTTGGACCATAAAGGGCCGTTTCGGGTTATAATTATATCAAGATGTTTCTTTTTGTCAACTTATGGTAGATTTTAGAATTACTTAGACACTTCCAATGGACATGTACAGATTGGGAAATCTGTACCCGCAAACAACCCCCTAAATCCCCCTTATCAGGGGGACTTTGGGAAATGTCCACTTATTTCTCTAATTCACCATATTTTCCTTTATTCTGGGATGAAATCTTATAATTCGTTCCCCTGACCTGCTGAACAACCTTCTTTTGGAGGAACAGACAATCATGACAGACACCCGGCCATGGTCCCCCTTCGAGGGCGATTTAACAGACATACTGAAAAAATATTCGCATCCGCTCATGGCACTGGCAGCCGGCGAGATGCCAGCCGTCCTCCTGCGGCAAGCCTATAATCCTAACCACTGTGCAGGGCTTATACAACGATTCTATGACCGTGGGCTAATGTATGATCCACACAAAGTCGGAGACGGAAAGCCTCACCGTGTGGACATCGGCACCAGTTTAGGACGATACAATTCCGATCGCAAGGAATTCTTTGCCCACTCCGCCGGGACGCATGAACTCTTCAACGTCTTGTTCGATGGGTACGATGACCCGGTGAAGACTATGTACGATAACCTGTCACAACTCGCACCGGGCAAGAAAGTAATGACAGCGCGGGAGCCAGATGGTAGTCTCTACGGTCCCGCCATCTTTCGTATCTACCACGATGGGTTGGGACACGGTCCCCACTACGATTCTGTAGCCAAGCGATCGAAGTTATTTACTTATGCCGTTTCCCGATTTCAGCACCAATTCGCAGGCGTGCTCTGCTTCCAAAACTCTAACGATGCCGGTGAGAGCGGCGAACCTTTTCTCTATAACTGCACTTGGTCGGATGCTGTTCAGGAGGCGCGCGATAACGACACCTTCCGGGAATATGTTGCCGAACACAGTATCCCCCGCACACAAGTCCAACTAGAGCCGGGCGATCTCTACTTCTTCTATTCCGAAAACATCCACGAAGTGCCCTTCGTCGTAGGCGATCGACCGCGGGCTGTACTAGCAATCTTCTTTGCCATGTCTCCTGACGACGAAGAGATCTTTGTCTGGTCGTAACTGACTTACAATCAAATATTTACTAGACGTTTCCAGAACGCTCCCATTCGATAAGGAGGAACCCATGCAAGCAGCCACTACCACTGAACAACAAACCATTATCCCTGAAATCCACCCCGACGAAGTCATTGACTTCATGAACATTGACGAGACAGACTACAGTTCATTCACTATGGCACAGCGGATTCGTCATTTCGAGGTGGAAGGCTACGTTGTGCTGCCCGATGTATTAGATACGGAACTCATCGCGAAACTCAAAGCAGAGCTCGCGGACATTCCCATGAGACCAAAACCGTATAGCGAGTACCAAACCACCGGGGCCATACAACCGCAATGGTTTAGTCACACAACAGCGGAGCTAATCGGACATCTGCCGACGATTGAGTTTCTGACAGAACTGATGGGACCTGACATCGTATTCACGCGCGGTTTTTTTCAGCGCACAAACCCCGGTTCACCTGGAATCTCGATGCACACCGATGGTCAACCCCACGGCTCCTCAATCTTCGACTATGAAGGCAGCTCCCCGCGGTTGCTGCGAGTTCTCTACTACCTTGACGATCTCCTCCCAAAACGCGCACCGTTTCGAGTTATCCCACGAAGCCATATCTCCTTCCACGCGCAGGCAAGTCCTTACGTGCGCTACAAGTCTCATCCGGAAGAACTCACCCTGTGTTTGAAAGCCGGATCGGCAGTCATCATTCCAAGCACTATGTTCCATGCCACGCATCCGAATACGGACAGTTCGCCTAGAGAGCTGATTCAGTTCGGTTATCGACCGGCTTGGGCGGGACCGATCCAACCGATGAAGGAGTGGGATCCTGAATTGGTCGCCGCCGCACCGGAGCAAGCCAAGCCGTTCTTGCAGAGTCTCAACACCACCGGAGATACTTGGAAACTTGAACATAAGCCGGAAGGAATGACAACCGACGCACCCGGAATCAATCCGAGTCGCTGGGCCGACTGAGCAGAAAAGCAGCAGGTGAGAAAGGGAGAAAGTGGGAAAAAGAGATCTCTGCTCACTTTCTCATTTTCAATTTTTCCCAGCAATTGAGGAAAAAAGCAGATGAAAATCACGCAGCTGGAACGCACCGTCGTCTGTGTGCCGTTTCTGCCCGGAATCCTGCCACCGCCTGAATATGACGAGTTCACCGAATCTTATCCCGCACCACTTGGGGAAAGAAGACAGGACGTGCTGCGTATTCACACGGCTGAAGGAATTACCGGGCTCGGTATGAGTGGCCCCTATTTTGGTGACCGTGATGAGCAGCCCCCGGATCTAATCGGTAAGAACCCCCTCGACTTTGAACCGCGCAATCTAGGAGGCGGTGGATACGATATCGCTCTACTAGATCTGATTGGCAAAGCAATCGGCTTGCCCTTGTATCGTATCTTCGGCGGTAAATTTCAAGACCGGGTGCTCGTTGATTACTGGATTGGACGGATGGGACCGGAGGTGTCCGCTGCTGCTGCCAAACGAGCGGCAGAATTGGGATTCCACGGCATTAAGATAAAATGTACCATAGACGATGGAAATGTGGCAGACCGCGTGCACGCCATGCACGACGCTGCACCCTCACTACGCATCGTCCTAGATCCCGGTCACCGATTTCACACTGTCAGCCAAGCGTTGGTGTTGGCACGCGAAATCGAAGCGTATGATATCGTCTTTGAAGACCCAATCCCCAAAGATAACATAGACGATTATCGACGGCTCAAGGAAGAGACTTCAATCCTCATCGCGCCCCATCTTCAGAATCCACGTCAAGTGATTGAAATGGTATATCTGGAGGCTGTGGATGGGATTAATGTCGCACCTTCGGATTGGGGCTTTTTGGATATGGCACGGATCGCAGCTGCAGCTGATATTCCCGTGTGGCAAGCCTCCAATGTTGATCTTGGAATATTCGATGTCTTTCGTCTCCACGCGTCCGCCGCAACCCCAAATTGTACTTTGGGCAGCGATCTATGCGGCAACTTCGTCCATGAGCATAGCCTGCTTGCCGAGCCTCTAGTTCAAGATGGATATGCAATAGTACCAAACAAACCGGGGTTGGGCGTCGAACTCGACGAGGAAGCGGTACAACGATACACACTCCGTTCATAAATGTCGGGAAGAATGAATCACGGTTCAGGAAATCGCAGGACTACTTCCGGCAGAAGAAATTTAATAATCCCAACCCATATAACTTAAACAAAGGAGGGCTCACCGGATGACCCTGCCTACACCTATTCGCGCTGCCGTAATTGGTCTAGGCCGCGCTGGCTGGAATATCCATGTTCGCACAATGCAGGCACGCGAGGATTTTGATGTCGTTGCCGTTGCCGACCCTGACCCTGACCGCCAACAACAGGCAAAGGAAGAAGCAGGCGCACAACCGTTTGACGACCTAGATTCCCTACTAACGGGCTGTGATGCTGAACTCATCGTTGTCGCGACCGCATCGGCAGACCATGCGGGCCACTCGATTGCTGCCCTTGAAGCCGGGCGACACGTCCTGACTGAGAAGCCGATGGCAACCGCTTTGGAAGACGCAGACCGTATGCTTGCTGCTGCCGAGAATGCAGGCAAAATCTTGACTGTCCATCAGACTCGTCGCTGGGGTGAAGACTTTCTCTTTATCCAGCAGATGCTGAAGGACGAACGCTTAGGGCATGTCTTTTTCATCCGTTCAGGTGGTTACGGTTATCGCCGTCGCAATGACTGGCAAACATTACGGAAATACGGCGGTGGACTGCTCAACAATAACGGCGTACACGTCGTCGATCAGTGCGTCCTCCTCATGGAATCGTCCATCGTGGATGTCTTCGGAGACCTTCAGCAAATCCTCCAGCCGGGCGATACAGAGGATCACCTTAAAGTGGTGATACGAGGCGAAAATGGTCGGATAATCGATCTGGAACTCACAAATGCTTGTGCAGCATCCCTGCCTTCGTGGACGCTCATGGGAACGCGTGGTACACTGACCGTTACAGACGGGGGATCGGCTGTGCTGCAGTATGTGAAAGATGATCTAGCGCCGCTCGAAGCGGTTGACAGACCCCTAGCAGCTGAACGCAAATATGGCGTTGAAGGTGGCGATGAAATTGAATTTGAAAAAGAGGAACTTGAAGCCAAGGCACCTCCTAGCACATCGTTCTACGACCAACTTTATGACGCTATTTGCAACGGTGGTCCCCCGCCGGTTGATCCAGCGACGGCACGTGAGACAATTCGTGTCATATCCGAAGCGCGAAAGGGTACACAGTTTCCAGACTAACCGTGAATCGGTCTAGTCTCCGCTAACCCGCAATTGATACTATAGCCCCGAAAGGAAATTGCCATGTCACAACCACGCATCATGTTTTATCACGATGGACGCCATCCGCTCATCTATATGTACGAGCCGCCGATGCAGAAGGAGGAGTATGAGGCAGCGGTTGACGAATTGGTCGGTACGCCTGTGGACGCGCTTATGTTCTGCTTAGGGGATGGGCGTACTGTTCTGCACGATACAAAGGTTGGCGAACTCTGGGGACATAATGTCGAAAAATGGCCCCACCTTGTCTTTCGTCGAGCGCATCAGAACGCCAAACACCTGATCGAATCGGGAAATGATCCGTTACGGATCGTCTGTGACCGCGCCCATGCGAAGGGGATGCTAATTTATCCCACGCTTCTGGTGCAGCAAGGACGAGCACCCCGTGAACAAGATGTGCGCTGTTCCAATTTCCGTTTTGACAACCCGCACTTAGAAATTGGTGCACGTGGTGATCTGGATGCCGACTTCCCCGGACTCACCTGCCTCGACTTCAAACACGAGGAGGTGCGTGAAGAACGGTGTGCACTCATAGAGGAGACCCTGAACAACTATCCGATTGATGGTTTTGAACTGCAACTCAACTACACGCCGTATTACTTCCATCCGGACGAAGTCGAAGCCGGACGCGAGATTATGACTGCGTGGGTTCGGCGGATCTATGAAGCCGTCAAGCGGAGCGGCGCAAGACGTGAATTAGCAATTCGTATCCCCGCTAGTCTTGAAGGTTGTCTAGAAGTAGGCATGGATGTGCGTGATTGGATGCAGCAAGGTATCGTGGATGTCGTTATCGGACAGACGTTTTCGGGACCGGAGTTGGTGGACTCAACCGTTGACTTTCGTCCATTGGTCGAAGCAGCCGAAGGAACGAACTGTCGGGTTCACGCCGCTATTCAGAGCCATGTGGATTCTGACCGATTGGGGGAAGCCTCCATTGAAATGGTTCGCGCCACCGCCTGCAACTACTGGGCGCAGGGGGTCCATGGACTCTACCTAGCGCACTGGTTCGGCAATTGGCCCTACCAAGCGGACTTCTACGAAAAGCTGCGGGAGTTGCCCCATCCGGAGGTGATGGGTCCCAAGGACAAGTCCTACTACGTTCCTACGGAAACGGGACGCTATCCGAAGCCGCCCACAGAACCCGGTATCGCCATGTCACTACCGGCTGCATTGGCGGTGGACCGTCCTACTGAAGTGAAATTTAAGATCAGCGATGATCTGCCGCGCTGGCATCAGGTTGGGCGCGTCCACGAAGTCCTCCTCCGCCTACGCATCATGAACACAACAGAACTCGATAGCCACCGTTTTCGACTGAATGGGGTAGACCTACCAGATGAACTGCTACGCAAGCTGAACGAGATGTACCGGATGAGTGCGCCGCGCTACCGCACTGGATCAGGTTACTGGTTTATCTACCGACTGGACGAATCACATTGGCCCCAAAGCGGCGACAACACGCTTGAAGTTACGTTGCTGAAACGAGACCCGGACATAACCCCTGAAAGCTATATCCGCGATGTGGAAATAGAGATTAAGTACCTGATGGGTAAGCATTTCCATCGGGGGCAGGATGCGGATTTGGGACCCTACGAATATTCTGGAATTTAATTCTTATAGGCCTGACGCAGCCAACGGTAGACACTGTTTCCAACTGTGCCGATGCGGTGCGTTTGGAAATCGCACCTACCGGGAGCAAAAATGTCTATTTATTTTTAGAATTCACTATAGTTTGCAGTAAGGAGCAATTACATGTCTCAATCTAACCCCTTAGCCGTGGGGACAGCAAAACAACTTCTCTTCGACGACGCTCTTGTTGAAGCTAAAGAGGGATTTACCACCACCATGAACCCTGCCACGCGGACCAATACGCCCGTGCTGGCACCTGAAAAGCCGTGGGAGTCGCGTGGCTGTAATAATCCCAGTGTGATGCTAGACGAAGGCGTCTACAAGATGTGGTACTCCGCTAACGGAGAGGATGGAGTACCGCGAGACTGCTACGCCACATCTACGGATGGGATCCATTGGGAACGTCCCAACCTTGGATTAATTGACTACCAAGGGTCGCGAGAAAATAATATCATCTCTCTCGATCTCAATCACGGGAGCATCTTCAAAGACCCATCCGCCGAACCTGAACGGCGTTTCAAGTGTATTCTTGGTGCTGGTAAATATGATTACGTAGCAGTAAATTGCGGTGGGGCCCGGTTTCGGTACGATGAAGATCCACCGGAAACATGGCATTACGGCAGCGTGGGTGGTTTGTATTCACCCGATGGAATCCATTGGACACCCTGCGAGAAACTAATTATGCCGTGGTATACAGATACCCGAAATGTGGCTTTTTGGGACGATCGTATTCAGAAGTACGTGGCGTATGTCCGTTGGAACGAATACCTGCGGGTGGAGGATGGGGCACAGCGAGGGTCTTTTGACTATCGCGCCATCGCACGGTCAGAAAGCGCGGATTTCGAGAATTTCCCTGTGCCAGAAAAAATTCATGAACCGGATTTTGACAATCCCGAAGATGCAGATATGTGGGGTGGTGGTCTCTATGACACAGCGGCATTGAAGTATCCCCTCGCAGACGACGCATACTTCATCTTCACCGCTGCGTACTATCACACCACTGACGCATTGGACATCCAACTTGCGGCCAGCCGTGATGGGATACATTTCACACGATGGCGAGAACCCTTTGTGCGGCTTGGTCCCGACGGCGCATTCGACTCGATGATGCTCTATATGGGCGTCGGTGTGTTGCCCATCGGTGACGAACTTCGGCTATACTACGCCGGCTATGACCAACCCCACGATAAAGTCCCCAGCAAAGAATACTGTCCAGCCATCGGATCCGCTCTTTTGCCTCTTGATGGTTTTGTCTCTCAAGACGCCGCCGGACAGGAGGGGTGGCTGACTACGCTGCCTTTCGCTGTTGAAGGGAATCACCTAGAGGTAAACATGGACGGCAGCGCCAGAGGTTGGCTCAAGGTCGAAATCTTGGACGAGGAGATGCAGCCACTGGAAGGTTTCACTGAAGCAGATGCAGACCGACTCGGTGGAAGCAGCACATCCCAGATCGTAACGTGGAACGACAACCGAGACCTCTCAGCACTCAAAGGGCAAACGGTACGCCTGCGATTTGTGGGACAGTCAGTGAAGTTGTATGCGTTCCAACTCCGATAACAGAAGGGGCTGAGTCCGAATGAAGGGACAACTTTCCACATCACACATTGATGCGATAAACCGACCTCGGCGGATAATTGTCAATTTCGACGTTATTTCAGCGGACGGCGCAAGGTTCGCCACAAAAGAGATTGATCGGTTGGTCGAGTGGAAGTTTATGTTTGCCGACGAACCGGGAACGCACATCGACAGTATCTATTGGAGCTGGGGTGAGGGACATCAGGCACCTTATCCGAGTGAAGTCCTACCGCTCTACGATTCGCCCGGATTCAAGAAGTGGGCGGACGACGGGGTCAATATCGTGCAGGTGTTCCAGGAGGCAGCGAAGCAGCGGGGCATCGAATCGTTCTTTTCCTACCGGATCAACGGCTCGGACAACGATCTGGGTCCCGTTGCAAAGATTCCGATGAAGGAAGCACAACCCGATTGGCTTATTCATCTATGGAACGCCAACGGTTACTGGAACTTCGCCCTCGAAGGTGTCCACGAATACAAATTGCGTATTCTCCGCGAGGCGGCGGAGGATTACGACTTCGACGGCATCGAACTGGACTTTGCGAGGGTCTGCCCCGTCCTGCCACCGGGACATCAGTGGGAGTACCGCGATAGACTCACCGATTTCATACGCGCAACACGAAGGATGCTGTTGGAGGTCGGGCGCAAACGTGGGCGTCCGCTTCTGCTTGCGGCACGTATACCCGAAAACTTGGAGGGATGTCATTTTGATGGTATCGACGCCGAAACGTGGGCGCGGGAGGAACTGCTGGATATCTTCGTCATGGGGTGTAGATCATTCGACGTGGACATCCCAGCGTTCCGTAGAATCACGGAGGGGACAAACATCAAACTCTATCCGTGCATCGACGATCATCACGCCTCAGATGGCTATCAGTGGCCCCCCATTGAGGTGATGCGCGGTGTGGCAGCGAATTGGTATCAGCAGGGCGCAGATGGCGTGCAGACCTTCAACTTCGCACACGCAACGCCAGAGGGAACGGATCGTCTCCTTGGTCAGATGTACCTAGAGAAGGGATGGCACACGCACCGTCAGGCGTATCAGGAAATCGGCGACTCGGATGCCCTCAAACACAGGAACAAAATCTTCGTTATGCAGCGTCGCGGCGGTGGTCACGGCACAATCGTCATACCCAATCCAGAGGATTGGAGTACACCCCGATTCATGTACTTCAACACAAATATGTTTGGGCAGCTGCCCGCACCCTTGGATAACAACGGGGTAATAGATACCCTCTTAACAATCGCCGTCGCAGACGATGTGGATGCGGAGACAAACTGGATCGACCAAATTACGCTCCGCCTGCTGCTGTCCGATCCAGAGGCAGAAAATCTGTCGGATGATCAGCGATTGCAACCTGTCACCGTGGCGACCATCGGTCACCCCGGCACCCTTCAGAACACTCCAGCGGCAAAAGGAATCGAAGATCAGATTGAGGTGCGGGTCAACAATATTCTCTTAGGGATACCAACGGTTGAGGAAGGTTGGCTGGTGTTTGCGGTACAACCTAAGTTTCTAGCGGTCGGTGATAACCTCGTCGGTGTGCGAGTGACTGAACGTCCCGCGGATGTCCAGCATCAAATCCTAATCGAGAAACTGGAGATACACGTTCGATATCGCTAGGTTTTGTTGACATTTGAGAAATTAATTTATCTCTGCTCTGAAGATCTTCGATGGGCAGGCACAAGTTGCTTTGAATCCCAATCTTATCAGGGACCTGCACCTACATTGGGTCAATTCCTTGTAGGGGAGACCACCCTCGTGGTTGCCCTATTGTAGGTCGATTTTCCAAAATCGACAGGGCAGTGTTGAGATCTGAACCTTGACCTATATAAGCGCAGGAGACCGGCAATTACCCCGGTAGTTTCGTAGGGAACAACGATCGTTGTTCCCTACAACCACTGCAAAATATCAACATGTCCTAGTGCATTGTCAGGTAAATAGTAATATTTCTGCTCGGGGTGGACTGACAAAACCACTACAGTCTTGCAAAGAGGGCTTGGATATGTCTATCCAAGCCGAGCGGTGAGTGGCTTATCACGATTTATATGACAGAGTACTAGTGCATTGATTAACTTGGATAAAACCTGAACCTAAAAATCCTGAAAAACAAATGATAATCGAAAACCAACACTACATGATCCGTTCGGGGAACTCGAACAATATCTATTGGGAACAAGGGATTTATCCAGACTGGACCGCCCTCAGTGCGTTCCGCCACTTCCCCAGCCAACAGATAGGCACAGGCGTTGAGCCGCACTATCACGACAACGACGAAATGTGGCTTTTTACCGCCGGGCGCGGTGAGGTGTGGCTAAACGACCAGCGGTTCGAGATCACGCCCAATACGCTGGTCTACACACCCATGGGCGTCGTGCATCGGTTTCAGATGTTTACCGACTACGAGAACAACGCCATCGTAACGCGACTTGAGCGGCAGAAGCGACCAATACATATCCTAGTAGAGGAAGCAGGTCCCCCAATCCCGACCGTTCCGGGATTTATCGTTCCGGGCGAAAGTAACACCGGTCCCATTCGGAACCGTGGATCGCGTTGTCCGTTAAGTGAGTGGCGAGCTGTCACATTCGATCCCGGTGAGGGCATTGACGAAGCACCCTTGACCTGCAATGAGCATTGGCTGGTTGTCGGTGGGACAATCAATTTGACCGTTGATGGGTTGGAGTTTGAACTGACGGACGAGGATTTGGCGTTACTCAAGGCGGGGGCTGTGAGGAAGATTAGTTCGGCTGCGGGTGCCCGCGTCGTTTTGGCCCGCGAGTAGCAGCCAGCCCCGACTGACGCAAAGGACACTTCCTATAAGCTTAAGGATATCTGCACCCTCGTTAAGGGTTTAATACTTTGTTCGGTAATTATGTGCTTGACACACGTTAACAGTTGCCGCTTCAATTTGTCTTGCTGCCCCCCGGTAAATATCGGAGAGCGGGTTCTACTCTATCTTGGCTGCCAATCGGGGTAGTGGTCATCCGTATTGGCGTTGTTCGTTATATTCCTTGGATTCGTGCCATCCACATTCATGACATAGATTTCCCAATTGAAATTCTCATCGCGGTTTGACGAAAAAGCAATCTTTTTTGAATCGGGAGACCACGTTGGAGAACGGTCCTCTCCCGGATTGTTAGTGAGGTTGATAATGTTCGACCCATCAGGATTCATGATCATAATTTCAAAATTCCAAGGATCAAGATCAAGCTGAGAACTATAGGCAATGTAACGTCCATCAGGCGACCATGCTGGGTCTGAGTCAATTCTGGGATTAAAAGTAAGACGGATTGGATCACCATCAAAGGTTGCTATGTAAATGTCTTCCCCATTGTTTATATTCAGAACGAACACAACATCATTTCCATCAGGTGACCATACGGGTTGTTGACCATCAAACAATTTAATCGCATTTCCGTTAAACATCATCATATACACCTCGTTAGCAGATTCAACGATAGCCCGGTCGCTGTTAGGCATCCATGCGATATGAGAGTGGTCACTAATATCAATACTTCGTCCCCTATCAAGCCAACGTCCGATATGTTTGGGGTTTGCTCCGTCTGCTTGCATAATAAAAAGCGCATGTCCTCCGGGCCGATTTGACACAAACGCAATCTGTTTGCCATCTGGAGACCATGTGGGTTTTGTATCATGCGCGCGATGCAGTGTTAAATTGGACCAATTTGTGCCGTCCGGATCTATGACACAAATATCACCATTCGACTCAAATGCAATCTTCCCCATCGGGGGCGACGGTAAAAGCGGTGGTAGGACCAAATCTTGGTTATTCCCTGTCTGTTCTTCAGGCAGGCCAGTCTTCTTAACTTTAGGAAGGTTTGGCTTACCAACCACAACCTCATGAACATGATCGTCCACTTCGCTCACAGTAACATCATGTGTATGGGTTTTTAATGCTCCAACATCGTGCTGAATACTATCGACCTGATCAGTAATTTCCTCCATTTCGTCATCACCACAACCAATAAATATCACAACAAACAGCAAAAACAAGATTCGTAACATTATAACTCTTCTTTCTTACTCAGTTTGGCTTGTGCCAAGTATTAGGATTTACAGGATAGAAAACGTGAAACGTGATGCGTCCCTCCGACAAGCTGGAACACAAATACCCGCAAGTGGAACAGGAGACAATAGATGTATAGTGCCCGTCAAACGCTATCTCTAAACAGCCAACGTCGAGATAAATCGAGGTTTCGCCTACGCTCAACCTACAGTTTATCAGCTAGCAACCTAGATTTAGATACACACAGAATCACCTGTTTTCAGGATTCACAGGGTATTTCCATAGTCTGATTGCGGCTTCACGCTTGCGCTGTGTCTCTTGAGGGGCAACATGCGGGGTGACGTAGCGCGTTTTCTGCTGAATAAGATTTTATATGCGATTGCCCTAGCCCTGTGCTTTCATCTGCCTTTTGAATCTCCTTTGCTCCTTACCTTCGCGTCGAATGCCCGCCAGGGGCCTTCTGGTGACTTCACCGACGATTTCAACGCTGTTGGTTTTTAGCCATCCACCGGATCACTTTGCATTGGGGATACCCTGTACACGCGAGGAATTTTCCTCCGGCGCGATTGGTTTTAATCACCATTGCACGTCCACATTTGTCGCACGTTTCATCGGTCGGTTCTTCTTCAGAGGACGCGGGTGTATCGTTTTCTCCTAAACGCTTGATGTTACGACACTCGGGAAAATTTGAACAACCGAGAAAACGACCATATCTCCCCCACTTGATGACCATTTTGTTGTTGCACTTGTCGCATACCTCATCAGACTCTTCCTCCATATCCTTGCGGGCTCGCCACTCTATCAGGTCCACAATCGAATCGACGATGTCTTGCCCGTCCTTAATCTCACTTGTGCCTTTGCCTGTTATATCATCGCTGCCTGTTACGGTGAAGTATCGTCCGTAGTGGTATACTTCGATTTCGGCTGGTCCATACCACAAGCCCGACCCATCTACTGCGGACAGGCTTTTCCCTCTGTTCAGCCAGTCGGGTAATTTTGCACGAGTCCAAAACTTGACAGCGTTGCGACTTGAGGAGGCCTCTGCATAACTAACTGCACATAATTTGTAGCAAAGCGGCGCTAACTCTCTGCTGAAGCTCCCATGCCACCCTGTAACATTAATGGCACCGTGGATATAGATTCCGCAGTAGGGGTCATCTTTGCTGAACACGAAGCCGATATCTGAGTCCTGGTCGCGGTGGTTGCAAACGGTTTGAAAGTCAGTCCATGTGCTGGGATCGTTGGCGTTGGCACGGTTGCCATCGACTTGATATGGAATTTTGGTGGGTTTTCCGTTCCGTAGTTCTTCTTTCAACAGTACCCACTGGTGAAGTGCTTTTAGTTCTGCGGGGACGGGATTGTAATCAAAATGTCTCTGCATTGCTATCCTCCTGAATGTGAATCATTGCCGATTCCCGTTCTTATCCCAAGTGGCGACCACTCCGTTGCCGTGTTCGTTGATGTCCATCATTGCACGTGGATTGTGGTTCCCAACATTGCCCCAAACATCGACCCGTCCCCCATATTCCGTGTGGGATAAATCCACAGCCGTTTTCGTCTGCTTATTAAAGACGCTTACCCAATTGCCCCCTTCACTACTGTATAATCCCACTGCGTCGTTCCACCTCTTATTGAAGACTCTGTCTGTCGCATTGCCCCATTCTTCACTTGCCCCTTCCCCCTGGTGATTGTAGACGACTACCGAATTGCTCACGCTTTCATCGCCGGTTAATATCACTGCCTCGTTCCCCTGCTGATCGTAGACGGCTACCTTCGACTGGCCCCATTCTTCATCAGAGGTGCCTAATGTCACTGCCTGTTTTCCCTGCTTATTGAAGACGATTACCGCATTGCCAAATACGTTGCTGTGTAATCTCACTGCCTGTTTCTCCTGCTTATCGAAGATGACTATGCTATTCCTATTGCCCCAGTCTTTATAGCCGCCTAATATCACTGCCGTTTTTCCCTTGTCGTCAACGACGGTGAGTTTTCTGCACTGAATTTCATCGAACACGTCGTTATGTTGTGCGGTGACGGGTGGGGATATTAGGGGACTGAGCCACATCCCGATTAACATTATTGCTGTGCCTAAAGCGGTATATCCTAACTTCTGCTTGTAGTTCATGTTGTCTCTCCTTATACCTCGGTCTTGGGTTTGTAGAGTTTCAGATTGGGTTTGTCCCGACAGGTCGGGATGAAGACAGTGGTAGGTGGCGTTGGGAGCGGAGCCACCTGTTCTTTTTCGCCCACTCAAGGAAGGATAGCGATTGCGTCCTCGTTGCCGTCGTTTGCTTCAGAGCGTAGAAAGTGGTCCCATTGCTCTGATTGTAGCGTTTTCTTGATGCTCATAATTTCCTCCTCAGCCGTAGAGCAACCTGCACTGGTGGCATAGCACCTTGTCTGTGCCGTCTATTTCCAAAGGGATAACTTCATCCGTCACGAGTTTGCCAGAAACGATAGAAGTACCAAACACAGTTCCGCAATCCGAACACGGCTCGGACTGTGCGATTGCTTGCGAGAGTATCTTAATCCGTTGATTTAACGTAGAATACTTATCGAAGGCCGCAAGCCAATCGCTATTGGAAGGTGGATAGTGTTCGATATCCTCCACCTTGAGTCTATCCTTGCTGTCATAATGTCGGCTCTGGATAACCGTAGCCACTGCCTCAATCGCATCGTCGAGGATAGGGTTGTTGCCAATCTCTGTTTCGTCCGCGCTCGCTGCCTCGCAGATTGCTAACAGGAGACCCATCTGGATACGAGCAAAAAGTGGCTGTGCCGAGTTCTCGGCGATATTGGAAACTGCACCAAACAATATGCGTGTTCTGAGCTTCATGGTTAAACCTCAATTTTTGGCTTCACGCCCTGCAGGAACGGTCGGAGCGGCAAATGTTTCTGAGACTTTAGCCACCTGTTCCGCTTCATCCAGTCGAAGATGACTTGTGCGTCCTCGTTGCCTTGCTTGGCTTCCTGCTCAAGCGTGGATTCCCACGATTGGAGCGTTTTCTTAATGCTCATTGATTGGACCCATAGTGACCTGGTACACAATGATAGAAGGCATCGCCTTTCTTCTTCCTAAGCCACCTGGGGTTCTTCTTTGGTGGAGCTTTAAAGATGATGTCCTCAAATTTTTTGCGCTTCTTTTTTTTCCCGTTACGCTTCTTTTTGGGAAGGGGTTTTTTAGAAGCGGGCTTAGGATTTGGCTTTTTAGGAATCGGCTCGGATCTGTGCTTGTTGATAGGTTCTTTCGAGTGTGCTTCTCTCAAGTCTGCTGCAGCCTTCCTGATAACCTTTTCCAGGTGTGCTGCATCCTTGACGCCGTATCTTTTCATACCTCCGACCTCCGCTAGATTTTTATACGCGTCGTAGATGTTCATATCCGATAGACAATCTCTAACTACGTTTTTTTTAATGCTCATTTTTATTTCCTCCAAGGCTCATGTAGGGTGTGGGGCTTCCGACGTTATAGGGTGCATCGCCTGAGCCGTCCCACGGGACTATTGATATTGATAACCTTTGGTGCTATTTTAGAGAGTAAATTTTGCAATAGATAAAGGGACAAATCCATCGTTATTGCTTGGCAACCCGTCCCATTGAACCCAGAGATTAAACAAAACCATAGCGAAAGCGAGTCTTGTATTGAAATACACCCAACACCAATGGGCTACTTTCTTCAAATGACACCCCCGTCAACATAGATAAGATGGCCTCTATCAGCATCCTATCGTTCCATTGTCCACGGGGACATATACGCAAGTTGATAGGGTGCCAATCGGCTTTGGCATGCTTGTTACACCCGGTCCCGTCTACGCTGTCACATTTCAGCGAAAACGCGTACCGAAGCCCTTTCTAGCTGTCCACCCCTAAAAACTTAGAAGGTTTCACGAATCAGTACCTTTTTCATTTAGTATCTTTATACCTCTTCACTGGGCTCTGTTCCGCAGGCATCTCCCTCACATAGCGTGCCGGCATTGTAGGTCCTTGCCACCGCCCCGCCTGTTGTACCTCTTTCACCGTTGCACCAGCCTCAGCCAGTGAGACCGCAGACCCAACCCGAAGCGAATGTCCATTGATCCAACCTTCCACTCCTGCTTCCGCCGCACGTCGACGTATCGCTTCACGAGCCCCCTTCACGCCGAGGCGGTCTTCCGTCACGTGATTCTGGAAGCGTATTCGCCTAAACAACGCGCCTGAAGCAATCCCAGACTTCCGACGATAGCGTTTTATCAGCCGCCGCGTCCATTCGCAGATATACAAAACATCGCCCCACTCGCCCCTGTGTATCTGAAGTCCCTCCTCTCCAATATCCTTCACATCAACTGCGACAGCCTCCGAAATTCGGAGTAGACAATCACTCATCAGACTTATCATTGCTGCGTCACGTAGACCCGCCACAGTTTCTGAGGACTCAGCAACGGTGCATACCCGCTTAACCTCATCCCATGTAAGCCCATCCGTCCGCCGCTTCCTCCGCGGTTTGTCCGCTCCGCGGATATCAGACCAAGTACGCTTGGTGATAGCCCCAGCGACATCCTCAATCCCATAGTATTCAGCCATCCACTTGACCGCAGATAGTAGCAGATTGATTGTCGCCGGCGATTTGCCTGTCGTGTGCAGAAAACAGATATACTCAGCCAACACCGCATCGTTTAGCGTACGACCGTCCAGCCAGTCCTCTAGCCTGCGTGTCGCGTGCTCATACGCTTTGAGCGTGTTGTCCGACACGTTTACCCGAATCGCCTTCCCTGTACCCGAGGCGATTCTCAAACCGGTCTCCGAATCCTTCCCTTGTTTCATGATACTTCCTTACATTCTAAGCGGCAGCCCCCCGTGTTTCCTAGAAGGTGCCCTCTCGTACCAGCAATCTATTCAGCTTCTTCACCACCGCCGGTGTCACCGGATCGTTGTCCTTGAGGAACCCTTTCCCTGTCTTCAGTTGAGTAACGGCAACACTGTCCAGTCCAGCCAACTTTTTCGCGCCTTCTAAAGCTGATAGGTCCTCCGCGTAATAATCAAACCACGGCAGCCCCCTAGCTGTGTAATGCTGTGCTGTCGGCGGTTTGCTCGGCGGCGCGCATCCCGTCAGGTGGACGAGCTGAACACTGTTGATGATATGCACAAAACAACGCGACCGAATTGATGTCTCCCACGCATCAAAGCCGTATTCATCCTCGTATATCTCCTGACGCATGAGACCACCCGGTGCTAATCCCATCTCGGGCAGTGAAGGCGTCATGCAGACAACATCATTTAGATACTGCATTCGTTCAGCTTGTCGCGCCTCGTATATTGACGCCTGCATGGGGTAGACTGCAATCTGAAGCCCGCCATGTTCTGCCTCTCCTGTCAACTGTTCCTCCACCGTGTAGCCTTTGCCTAACGGCATCGCGACAAACTGCCGAATCAAGCCCTTCTCGACGCAGAAACCGTCAAGCCACGGCTGCTCCGGAACCACCAAATAGTCCTGAGGCGTTTTGGTGAGTTCGTCCTTCCATCCTGCTCCGGTTACCGCGTTGATTTTGCCCGCGGCTATCTTGACAGCCATCGGATAGCTAGCGTGGAAATTAATCCACATCGCTTCCGCCTGATACATCGGCAAGAATACCCCGCCGTGTTGCTCCCAAGTATCCGGCAGGTTATCCGGGTAATCGTCCACACGATAGAGGGGAAATTCATCAAGCCCTGGAGGTAGATGATATGACCGGTTATCGTCCGGGATTCGCAACGTCCGTTGAAACTCAATCCTGAGTTCGGCATCCTCGTGTACATTGGGGAACCGGAAAATGAGTTGATCTCTTCCCAGTTGAATCGTCTTGTGTCTCTTCCTAGTTCTGTTAGCCATCTTCGTAGCACCTTTTTTTAAGTTTACAAAAGAAATTGCTTCAGCCACGCCGAAGCAGCTTATGTTCTACAAGAAAAATTATAGCACATAAGATTCAAAAAAGCAAATTTTTTGTAGAAACTGCTAGAAAAGTATGGTTCGTAGCGGCCGTCCCCTATCTCCGCTCTTCTGATTCTTCCATATCCACCTCACTCAGTTTCCCAAGAAAAAATGGCACGCCGAAAAAGAGCAGGCTTATTGTCATTGGGGTCAATTCCACTGCACCCCAGCGTCTCGGATCATCGCTCCAGTCCTGACCTTCGATTAGGTCTCGAAGCACTATCCGCCCAATCTCCAGATATTTCCGCTCGCTTGTCAACTGATAGGCATAGGCGAGGTGCCGGCAGATGATGCCGCCATAACGCTGCTGCAGCGCAAATTCCGCATTGAGGGGATCTGGATAGCCGCAAAACCAGTCCACGGCACGGCGATAAACTTCCGCTACATCAGCCCGTCCAGTCATGCGATGGAGCAGTTCCAACCCAACCATCAGATAGTGTGTCTGATACCCCTTCTGCTCCTCCATCGGTAACACACGGATGGCAGGTTCTGAGTTTGGAGCGGCAAATTCCCCGGCACTGATACCCTTCCATTTCCAGTACTCCTCATTGGTAAAAGGCGGGGCGGTTCCCATCTCCACTGCCAACGTCGTCCCTTCCGTCGCCATGCCGTAGGGTCCTTGGTTTGGCAGCTTATCCGGCGTCGAAACCTGAAACCGCTTGTGCCAGCTGCCGTCCTCGTTCTGTCCCCTTGCAATTACGGTGTAGACCTCCTCGGCTCTTTCCAAGAACCGTGATTCGCCGGTGATTTCGTAAAGGTAGAGCAATCCCCGAAGCACATTGGCGATACTCCGCAAACTGAAACTATAGGTCGGGTCCTCCGTCCATCGGTAACGCGAGAGGAACTCCCCCGCCTCTTGGAGCACCTCATAAGTTCGCAGATCGCCTGTCAGATAGTAGTAATCCATCCAGCCGTCCAAAAAGGTGTGCGACGCGCACGGTTCATCACCGAAGTGATCTGTGCTGTGCCGAAAACAACCGCCGACCATATAAGGGCGGAACGGATGGAAATGGCACGTATCCACATCAGCGGAGTGTCGTGTCATGGATTCACCCAACTGGAAATAATCCGCTCTGCCCGTGCGCAGATACTGAATCCAGACACCGTGCCGCGGGTCCCATTCGCTGTTGCACCAACCCCACCGTCCATAGAACCGCCAATCGTTTGCCTCTTGCTCCCACGTGACAAGCGCGTCGCCCCAATCGAAAAAGCCGTACCAGCGACCGAGTTGGATGTTCCGGGTCAGCCAGTCCAAAAAGCCGGTCATCATCCGCTCGGATTCAGGGAATTGGTCGGCGGCAACTGGAGAAAATCCACCGGTTACTTCGCATTGTGCCATCCATTCGGGATCGATGGCAACGTGCGGTGGTGTCAACAACCCCCGCAGCTTATCGGGAACATCCTCACGCTCTGCAGCTTTATAGAAGCAGACGAAGAATTCACTTGTTTTCGCCGTACCCGTACCGTCGGCGTAGACCCCTTCGCCCTCTCCCCACGACATTTCTTCGGCGTACCGCTTGAGACTGAGTCGTTTTCCATCTACACCTTTCCAGAGAAAAACATCAATACCGTTTCCAGTTCCTGTTGCCCGCAACGCTTTGGGATACTCTTCGGGCATGTATCGAAGACCAACTCCTACTCCCACTTGGTCATCCTCGATTGTCATCCATCCTTCCGTCCGTTCACCCTCGGCGAGGATTCGCTGCTGCCCCACGCGTTGCTGCTCAAGCCAGAACTGATTATCCGATCGCTGATGCAACAAAACTGCCTCATCGGGATTAAGACCTTCCTCGGTGCGTCGTAACGACACCGCCCGAAAACGTACCGGGGATTTCAGGGAAACCGGCACCCGTAGGGCAATCTCCTCCACTTCGGTTTCCCTCGGATTACACGCCATCACCACAGTATGAAGCACACGAAGGTGAGCTTGCCCCGCATAGGCATAAATCCGCGTCACCAAGCGAAAAGGTCGGTATCCTACATAGTGATGGAACGGAATATCCGCCTCAAATGCGCCACTGCACTTGATGACCGTCCGCAGTGAACCCACCTCCTCTAATTCTACGGTGTAATCCTCCTTTGCAAGAGAAGCCAGACAGTTCCCGCCCATTCCGTAGAGGTAACGTTTCCCCTCCGTGCTGTCAAATGATTCACAGATCCGCACCCACGCCTCACCTTCAGAAGCGACATCCGCGCTCACGATTTCGCACTCCGGTAAGAATCCCTCCTCCGCGTCTACACTCCCCAATTCAGCGGATTCAATCAGCGAAAATTGTCGACGGTTGACGACAAACCGCAGCGGTCCGGTACAAACCGTGATTCGATCTTCGCTTTCTTCAATCTGGATTACCTCATCTGACGAAATCGAGGCAGGTTCCTGACCGTAGCAGAAGAAATAATTTCCTTCTCCTTCCGCTGGCACGTCCGCTGAGAAGTCTGTTAGCACCCACTTCAGGCTTCCGTCAGCCCATTGACCAAGCGTCCGAAACTGCGTTGATACCGGCTGCCCATCACTATCTTCGACCCAAACCGAATCCAGATTGTGCAATGCGCCCTTTGGCAACGGAACGCCTTGCGTGACGGGCACGTTTTGACGCGGAATCCCTTTTGTCTCTGAAACGCTGAGACGAACTTTGTCTATCATAGTTTGACCCCTAATACGGAACAGACGAGAAAACAAGCAGACCAGAAAATGTCATCCACGAATCTCCACAAATTCTCGCAAATCTTTTCTTTTTTAATTCGTGAAGATTGGCGTGATTCGCGGAGGGGTTTCCCATCTTCTGGTTTTCTCGTTATCCCGTTTTCCTGTCACTCTAGAGGCAACTCATAACACGCTGCCTCTCTGTCGTTCCTCACAAGCAGATATTGTCCAGCGAGTGCGGGATTATTCCACGTTTTACTGGCTAGCGCAGAGAAACGTGATAGTTCCCTGCTCTCATTCGGATTGACTTCAACTAGGAGAACATCGCCGGACTCCGCACTCACAAGCAGTAGACTGCTTTGATTGTCAATTTTGTCGGGACCATCAACCAATATGACCTGCCCATGCCCGTAGCGACCACGCTTCCACTTGCGTTGTCCGTCCGCGAGGTCAAGGCATACAAGCACGCCATCGTCCAACCCATAGATGTACCCATCTCGGTAAATGACATTTGTAAACTTCGCTTTGAGTCGAGGTGTCTCCCACATGAGAGTGGCTTTCAATTGATTATCTGCATCGTGCGCGATTTGGAACAGCTTGCAACCGATGCCGTAAGCACTTGAAACGAAAAGATGGTCATCCGGTAGCGGCACCGGTTGCGAAACGCACTGTGTACCGCTAGGCCAAGGGTGCTGCCAGAGGAGCTCCCCTCCGTTTGGGTCATGGGCAGCCACACTTCCATAATTAAAAATAAGGATTTGCGGCACACCGGCAAGGGTTGTAATCAATGGCGAACTATACTCAGCGGGACTGCTACCACCCCTCCAGACGCGCTCCCCCGTATCCTTGTGATAGGCGACCAACGACTTACCGTCTTCGCCCCCTGCGCTCACCACCACAAGGTCATCCAGAACGAGCGGCGACCCACTCATCCCCCACGATGCAAGTTTAGCGTCGTTGTCGTAGAGGATATCCTCTGACCAAATACGCTCCCCGGTTGCGAAATCCAAGCAATTGAGGATGCCTGTCGCACCTAGCGTGTATACCCTACCTTCCACGATTGTCGGCGTTGCACGGGGACCAACACCGGCAGGCACTGCTTCATATCTGTCGGGGTCGCTATGGCTCCATCGCTCTTGACCGGACTTCAAATCGTAACAGACAACCATTTCGTATTCGCCACGCTGCTCTTGGGTGACTGCCGAATTCCCGACGACGGCAAAAGCCGACCAACCGGCACCAATGGGTTGCCGCCATAAAAGCTGCGGTGGACGTTCCGACCAATCCCGCGCTAATTTTATCCCTTGAACAGTCCCATTGCGATGTGGTCCAAGAAACTGAGGGTAATCTTTTGAAAATGCCCCTGAAGCGGTTGGAGCACTTCCCGTTAAAGATTCAGCAGCCTTTTCACCCCAACGCCATTCGAGAAGTGGGACTAAGTCCCCGCTAAATCCTTTCACTCGAAACAGCATAGTCGAAAGAAGGATAACTAGCACAACCGCGCCAAATGCAAGCAGCCGCACTTTCCACCGCAGTCGTGAGAAAAAGAGCAGCCACAGCAGCATCAGTAGGAACGAAAGCATCAAGACCAATACTGTATAAAAAACCTGTGATTGTCGATGCGCTGCCTCCAGACTCCAGATCAGTATCACCGCCAAAACAGTCAAGGCAAGGATAATAGCGGCAGGCAGCCAGCGAATGCGAGATTTACTATGAAGTGTCGGCATTTACAATAACCTCATTGTTGAGCGCGGAGAGATGCGCGTCGTTGTGCTGTTCCTTTGGTGTCAAGCCCTCCATCATTTTCCTCAATCAGGACACCATACTCCTCTTTTGCAGTTTTGCGATCATAGTAGCCCCGTTTGACATCCTGTAGGACTAACTCCGGCGGACGATCTATGGGGTCGCCATACCCACCGCCGCCCGGCGTTTCCAGCCGCAGGATATCACCCGCCTGCATGGGAATCCCCTCATCTTTGCTGATATGCGGTGGATTGTATTCTCCCCCTTGAAGAAAAAAGGTGTGTTTTGCCGATTTTGCGGATTTTCCGCCGAGGATTCCGAAGGGCGCGAAACGTCCCCGTTCTCCTAGCATTGATGCGCTCGCCTCACCCCGCCGAATCTGAAATTCAAAGATTACGCCGAGACCACCCCGACGCATACCCGCTCCTCCTGACCCCTCCCGTATGGTGTAGCGGGTAAAAAGAATAGGGTAGCGGGATTCAAAGATTTCCAGAGCCTGAGTTCGGGCGAGGGCGATGGTCGGATTGCCGTTAATAAGTCCATCGGTCAGATAATTTCCGCCGTATCCGCCGCCGATGAAAGAATAGAAGACGTAATATCCCTTCTCTGGATCTTCTCCACCCACAGAGAGGTTTGTCACCGTCCCCATCGGTGCGGCGTAGCTTTTGTCGGGGATCGCCTGACTGAGCGCACCCAACACCACATCAATGATACGCTGACAGACTTCAGAAGCACAGCCCGACACAGGGCGTGGTAGTTGGGCGTTGATAAAGGTTGTGGGAGGCAGATCAAAGGAGAAGGGCGCGAAACACCCCGCGTTGATGGGAACATCGGGGAAGATATGCTTGAAGCCGATATAGACCCCAGCGATGGTCGTGCTGAGGACGCTGTTGAGCGGTCCCTTGCAGGGCGGGCTGCTCTTGGAGAAGTCGATATGGACATCGCTCCCCTTCACCTCCATCTCCATGTGGATGGTGAGTGGTTTCCATTCCACCCCGTCGCTGTCGATATGGTCTTCAAATGTGTATACCCCATCCGGAATGGTCTCAATATGACTCCGCATCAACTGTTCTGAACGCGCGCTCAATTCTGCGATAGCATCAAAGACCGTCTCCTCCCCATAACGATCAAGCAGACGAGTCAGTCGTTCAGCACCAAGATTGAGGGCGGTCACCTGGGCGATAATATCGCCTTGCCGTTCATCTGGAACCCGCACGTTGTGCAGGATGATGTCAAGTACCTCTCTGTTCAGTTCCCCCTTGTCCAAAATCCGTATCGGCGGAAGGCGAAGCCCTTCCTGATAAATCTCCGTAGCTTTGCTTGAGAATCCACCGGGCACCCGCCCACCAATGTCGGGCCAATGACCGCTATTGGCGAGAAAGGCGGTCAGTTTCCCTTTATAGAAAACAGGCTTGACCATCTTCACATCCATCAAATGCGTCCCGCCCAAGTAGGGATCGTTTACGATGTAGATGTCGCCCGGCTCAATATTCTCAATTGATTCAATTACCGTGCGGGTAGTGAATTCCATGACGTAGATGAAACTCGGCAGCCCGCGCGGTCCCTGCATGATGACCTCGCCGTTGGTTTTATCGTAGATCCCGCTAGCTCGGTCAAAGCCGTCAGAGATTACCGGCGAAAACGCCATCCGTTCAAGGGTGGCGTCCATCTCGTCCGCAATCTGCTCTAGGCTACCGCGAATCACGGCGAGGGTTATTGGATCTATTTTCATATTAACTTACCTTAAATTTAACGCAATGGCGCAATGACGCAAAGGAAAAACCAGAAGGGAAAACGATAAAAGCGGTCCCATTTTCTCGTCCTTGCATCTTTGCGTCCCAGCGTTTATTTTTCTTCTACTCACTGATAACTATTTTAACGATAGATCGCCTGGATCATCGATCGGATGTAACCGACAGCAAAAGCCCTACCCGCCCATTGCGTGTTCTCCTGCGGGAAACTAGGCGTGTGGTCCATCATGAAGGGACCTTCAAATCCCACCTCTCGATAGGTCTGCATCGCCTCATACATATCCACATCCCCCTCATCCACAAAGACCTCTTGGAAACTCTTGGGTGTGCCTCGAATGTTGCGAAAGTGGACGTAAGCGATTTTGTTCTGCGAGCCGATACGGCGGATGGCGGATGGCACATCCTCCCCCATTTCACGGACACACCCCTGACAAAATAGCATGGCGTTCATCTCGCTGGGGACTGTGTTGAACGTGCGCTCGAAATGGTCGAGGGTCGAGAGGATTCGGGCCGCGCCACCAAGCGGTTCCGGGATTGGTGGATCGTCCGGGTGGATGGCAAGCTTGACACCCGCTTCTTCAGCAACTGGAACAATGCGGGTCAGGAAATAGCGCAAATTGTCCAACAGTTGCTCTTCCGAGATATACTTATCGGGAACGTCCGCCGGATCTTCCATGAATTCATCGTAATCGAAGGTGCTATAGCGGACATCACCACGTCCAATCGCTGAGGTTGTACGGAAATTTCCGATGGGTTTGAAATTATAGCCCAAGGTTCGGACCCCTGCGGCACCGAGGTTCCGAATTAGTGTACACCACGCATCGATCTTTTTATCCCGATCCGGCAGCGCGAGTGAGATTTCGTCCCAACAATTTATGCCCACGTTATCCAGTTTCATCCCGTTGGAATCAACGCGACGCACCATCTCCCTCCAAAAATCGGCACGATCTACCCCATCTTTGAGATCGTCTGGCGGTGGGTTAATTGTAACATAATCCACGCCGATGGCTTTGAATATGCTCAAATGCTCATCATCTATCTGAGTCCAAGGCAGCTGTTCTTGAATTAACATTGTGACTGTCTCCCTCCTTTAAATTTAGGGGAAAACCCACCGCAGAGACACAGAGGGCACAGAGCAGATGGAGGATGGAAGGATAGAAGACTGGAAGATTGGGGGCAACTTCCATCCTTCCACGCTTTTCTCCGCATCTTGTCTGTGAGATGGCGATCTCGGTGCGGTTGCAAACCGCACCTACCAGGCCTGGGGAGTTTTTCTCCGCGTCTTGGCGGTTGATTTTATCCCGTTTTCTGGTTTCCCCGTTCTCTCGTTTTCATCTATTAAACCTCCCAGCGTGTTGCCACCGAGTGGGTTACGCCATCCGCCAGCGTGATGTAATATGTCGTCAGAATGCTGCCGTCGGACAGTTGGGTCGAGATCGGATAGCCGATATCAGCCCCACCACTTGGCACATCAGTTCGGAATTCGTTGGGCATCCCGCCGTCATCCCGCAGAACAACAACATTGTTCATGTCCCATGTAACCCCGCCATCGTGACTCAGGACCGCACGTACCCCCATTGGGTCTCGACGGTATCCATACGAACAGAGTATCCGTCCATCTCGAAGTTTCAATAGATGTGGTGGATATCCCCAGATAGGTGTCTGTAACGGTTGCGACCACGTCCGGCCACCGTCATCCGACCAAGTCTCCAGCAGGTAGCTGCCCTCCGTCCGTGTATGAGCAAGCACACAACCGGGGGAAACCTCCAGAAGTGAAGTCTCGTTGCCGTTCACACCCGTTACATAAGAGCCCATCGTCAACCAACGCCACGTCTTTCCGCCATCCCCCGACCGCCAGATGTAGGTCCGCCACTGGGCATCGGCATCGGAGCCGTAGACAGGAACAAGGATCGTTCCGTCCGCCAACCATGCGGAACGCGGAAACGCTGTGAGATGTTCAACACCGGGCACAGTCCACTCCTGCCGTTGCCATGTGTTTCCCCCGTCAGTTGAACGCTGGACGAACAACTTGTTGCTCCCCACCAAAATTGCGTCCTTGTCGTTTGGGTGTGGACGCACAACTAGCCCCTGTGCCTCTACCTCCGCCTGTTGCGCTGCTGGCTGAGCTTGCCAGCCCACTGTACCGGCGCAGAGATACGTCCCGTCCGGCATCACGGCGGCAAACCGGTCGTATATCTCACGTGGCGATGTTCCGGGCCAGTTGTCGGGAATTGTGGGATCTTCGGTCTGTGCCCACGTTTCTCCTTCGTCTTCCGACAGCAGCACCACCCAATCGGCAACCGCGTAGTGGTCATGGAACGGCGCGACGGGAATTCCGACAGTCAGCCGTCCATCAGGGAGATGGGTTAGGACCGGAAAGGCGGCATAAAATCCCGTTCGTTTGTAGAGAATCTTATGGTTCATCACATCATCTCCATCTTTCAACACCGGTTTCGCTGTTCGCTCATGTTAAGAAATAGTGCAATAAAAACCGAGTTTTTTCTTCAAAACTCGGTTTCTCTGTGTGTTTTGCACTGTCTTTTTACATGACCTTCGCTGTTTTGTTTATCTAGCGAGCATCTACTAGCCATTCAGTGTAATAACTCCCTTTCGCCTGTCTAAAACCGCTTCGTACAACCGCATAGACTTCAGACAATCGTTGATACTCGCTATCGGTTCACGATTTTCACGGATAGCGTTGACGAACTCTGTCAAGCTATGACCGTCACCGGTCAATTCGCCGTTGCGTTGGTCGCTGTAGTTATCCGTAAAGACATTCTGGGAGTCGGCGTAGTGAGCAATCTCCCATAGCCCATCAAGGACAATGTATTCCCCCTGACCCGTGATTTCAATCCGATCGTAGTTACGTTGCCAGAGGCGTTGGCTATTCAATTGGAGGTTTCCGACCGCGCCGTTCTCAAATTCTACGGCAACCGCGAAAGATCCCTGTCCGCCTACCTCGTTGTGGAAGACTGCAATCTCTTTCGCCGGACCTGCGATATGCTGTGCCAGATCGAAATGGTGGATAGCAAAATCCAAAAGATACCATTGCACCGTCGGATAGGTGCCGCTACAGAAGGAGCAGAAGAGTTGCGTCAGCTGACCAAAGGATTCCTGCGCCATAATCTCTTTCGCGCGACTGACACCCAAGCTAAACCGCCGTTGAAAATTAATCATCAATGTTTTGCCGGTTCGGTCAGCGGTCTCTGCGAGCTCAGTGGCATCCGCTAAAGATGGGGCAGGTGGCTTGGGAACAAAGACGTGATAGCCTGCCTCTAAGGCTTCACGAACAAGGGATTGACGTGGATCGGGTCTCATGGATATGATGAGTGCCTCCAAGTCTTCCTGCTCCCACATTTTATGCCGATCTGTGTACCAACGCCCCGTACCAAATTTGCCCGCGGCATCTTTGGCTTTCGCTTCATCCATATCACAAACGGCTTGCAGTGCGACCGGGGCAAGGTGCAACGCCGGATAGATAGTGTGCCTGGCAAAGCCACCGGCACCGAGAAATCCAACACGAAGTGGTTCCATAGGTTCTTCTCCTCTTAATCAACATGGCTCACTGCCAAGGTAGACAATAGTGTGAAAACGTGAAACGTGATGCGTGAAACGTAAACATGAACTAATGAACCAATGAACTCAAATTCTATCTCATCAATCCCACGGCAGCGGGACACCGAGGCGCTCACTGACTTCGCGGGCGGATTCCTGCTCCATCTCACCGTAGCGGATGCCATCACGACGGTGCATTTCAACCCGTTCTTCCTCAATTCCGCCGGGCAGCAGCGCACGGTCATAGCCGGGCATCGGTTCAAATGTTTCCCGCACATCTCGGACCATCCGATCAGTTTCAGCACGGAAGACAGCCTCGGGCACAACAGCGTCCACATGGATGGCGAGCACCATACCACCTAACCGCGCTCCGCCGGGCCAACGTTCGGTTACACCTTCGTCATCGGGAAGTGTATAGCCTGTCAATCCACCGCCCAAGAGACCCGCGACCGCAGTATAACCTATGCTCTTGAAAAAAGCGGCCGGGATGAGAGAGAGGAGTGGGTCATACTCTTCCCCGCGCTGATAGTCCGCCATGATACAGGTCGCTACATCAAGCACCACAGACGGTTCATCGCCACCGGGGATCGCAAAGCAGAGGGGTGGATTGCCGAAGTAACCGAGTTGCGGTTTGGAATCGCTGCCAGCGGCATTGCCCAGATTCTGATAGCCCTGAACAGAGAAGCCTATACAACCCGCCTCCATGCATATCCGCGTGTAGTGCCCTGCCGAGCCGTAGTGTCCGATGTGGCGCACAAGCCCCATGCCCAACCCGACCTCCTTCGCCTTGGCGATTGCTCCTTCAGTTGCGCGAACCATTGGAAGGTAGCCGAGTGTTCCATCACCGTCCAGAACAACAGCCGTCGGTGTTTCATGAACAAGTTGGATATTGGGCTGAGGATTCATATCTCCGTTTTCAAAGCCGCTGCAGTAACCATTGACCGTCCGCGTACCGTGACTCCGCACACCACGAAGGTCTGAGTTGACGAGCAGACGACTGATCAACGCTGCGTGGTCATGGGACAGCCCGGCTTTCTCAAAACAGGCGGTACTAAAGGCGAGGAGACGGTCCTCCTGCACATTCACAAAGGTTTCTGGGGGTTGATTCATTAAACACTCCTTATAGTGTCGTTGTGGTTATAGCTAAACATAATGCCATAACCTCCGGTTACAGGGACGTGAAACGTAATGCGTAATGCGTAAAAATCTTACGTATTACTCGTTACGCATTATTCTTAATTTCTGCGTCAATCTGTTAATCCGTAATATCCGCGATCATGTTTCAGGGTCAAGCCTCAAGAGCTCTTAACAACGCTTTCACATAAGCTACTGCGTAGGCAGAAGATGCCCGCTGCTCCACGTCGCCAATATAGTTGGGCAGATGATCAATCTGTAAGCCGCCGTCAAACCCAATCTCCTTTAGGGTCTGAAGCACCTTGAACATATTCATGTCTCCATCGTCAAGGGCGACCTCCATATATCCGCCCGTCGGGATTGTTCCTTGCACGTTGCGGAAATGGGTGTGGAAGATTTTCCCTTTCTCTCCAAAATGGCGAATGTTCTCGAAGATGTCCACACCCGACTCATAGCAGGTGCCAATGCAATAGAGCAAGCCACTGTGATCGCTTGGCACAGCGTCAAGGATGGCAGCCCACCGTTTCGGTGAAAATTCCGTCTCCGGCAGCGGCGGATCCGATGGATGAATAATGAGTTTTACATCAAATTTTTCGGCGATCGGAACGAGTCGTTGATACATCTGTACACAACGTTCCCAATGTTTTTCAACAGAAAACGGTTCAAGTGGCTTCTCCGTGATACTCCGTTTCATCAATTCGACATCAAATCCGCCGAACGTATAATCGCCCCGGAGGGGTTTGGTATATCCGCCCCGGTTTCCCGGATTCGCATCTCGATGTGCCGGGGTTTGCGCTAGATGCACGGGCATCGACATAAAGGGAATCCCGACTTGACCGAAAATCTCAAGCGACTTGCACAGATTCTCAAGTTCCTCCTCGCCGCCCGGTTGACCCGTTAGAAATTTCTGCGGTTCAGCGGGTGCAACGCGATAGATGTTAAGGCCAGCGGTGTTGACTTTCTCTTTTAACTTCGTCAGTTCTTCTACATCTGGATAACCCTGTTCTACCAATCCAGGGATGCTCTCAGCGTTATGAATATCAAATCCGTCGGCACCAATCTGTGCGGCAAACTGGATATACTCGTCCGAAAGGTCACGTTGTCTCAGTAAGACTTTCATAGGTGTCGCCTCCTCTAAAAAGAGAATAGCAGGATCCATTCGACAGAACAAGTCAAAAGCGTTTTGCTAACTCAACAGATTGCACAACTTATTAATGCACATGAAACTGATAAATCTATAGTTTGTGTTCAAAAACGGCTTGATTTTTCTTTCTATATCAAATATACTGATCGCTATAAACAGAAGGGCAGTCGGAAGCAGCGTAGAAAAGGCCCGCCTGCCCAAATCCAAAGGAGGATAAAATGAAACTGAAGATGTTGTTCCTACTGGTACTGGCTGCCGTGATCTGCTGCATAGCATGGGCAGTTCAGAGCCAAGAAGGCAAAGATCAGCAAGTTCAGCCGATGTACGGTGGATTCCTTATAGATGGTTATGATTTTAAGAACGATAATAGCCCCAAAGGAACTATCGTATATGATGAAGCAGCAAACGAATTTCGGGGAACCTATAAAGGGTTAAAGATGCCCAAGGGTCGCCGTGCGATTTTCGCGTGGCTGCACGATACAGTGAACCAAAAGACCGAATATTTGGGTCCCGTCGGTTGGCTAAAAGTGGATACCAGCGGAAAAAAGAAGGGCTCATTCCGAATCAAGGTCCCCGATAAGTACAAAGGTGGGAACTTTGGCAGCTATGAAATCATTGGGTTTACCGCGGAGAAGACATCATCTCTGAAAAATGGAACGCAGGTCGTTGAGGTTCCAAAAGAGCCTTCTGGCAGCGATATTCTTGCCAAACTAAAACCCGCTTTTTACCTATACGCTCCGCTGCCTGGAGCAGACACGCAACTAGGTTATTGCGGTCACGGACTCGATTTCTTCTTCGCCAAAGATCTAGAGAACCAGCTTTGCTACGACTGACTGTGCGGTCAACCGTATTCGGTCTGTAAGGCCGCAGGAATGAACTCGCATTAGCGAATCGCAGCAAAAGTTTTTGATACATATTCAGAAATCGCGTAACAGAAACCGAGTTTTTGCCAAAAACTCGGTTTCTATGGTAGATTTTAGAATTACTGAGACACTCCCAATGGACAGCTAACCCCCTAAATCCCCCTTATCAGGGGGACTTTTGAAACTTCGCGAGGGTTGGAGTTATTGGCAAATGTCTACTTATTTTTCTAATTCACCATAATTGTATGCTACACTGTCTGTTTCTTGACTTCGTAGGTCAGACTTCCTAGATTGACTGCACCAATGATAATGTTTTTTTTCGCTTTACGCATCACGTTTCACGTTCACTGCATAGGCGAAAAAGGTGCGGGAAGCAGGAGCTTGCTCTCCTGTGTAATCGGTCTAACAGAGCCTTTGGGGGGCCAGACTCCCTGCTCCCGTGTCTCCGCCCGTATCCGTAGACGTTCTTCAAAGCTCCTATACGCCCATAGATGGATGAAGTTGTTGAGCCCACCGTATTCTGAGTACCAACAGCCCGCCATCGGTGAAAACTCCTGGCGCGCGGTAATTGCCGCCCCCCACGCTTCTAACACTTGCGGCATCCCTTCCGCAGGATAGGTGTATATACGCATCTCATAGATAGGTCCAATGTCTCTTTCGCTCAAAGGTGTCATAAATGGGGCTGGCAGAAAAATCTCAGATACCATTGACACAATGAGATCGCTTGTATCGGGGGGCCATATAGGATTCGGTCCCGCCTCCGCAGCGCGTCGGATTTCAGCTCGTTGTTCAAGGCTCTCGTAGGGCCAAATAGCGACCATCTGATTCAACGGTCCCGCTTCAGTGTACCAATGCCCACCGAGTTTCGATAATTCTTGACGCGCCGGTAGTTTCTCGCCAAAACGTTCCCAATAGTCCTGAAGTTGTCCCACTTTTAGGTTGTAGGTTCGTATTTCATAGATCATAGTTTTACTCCTCATCAATCAAATTTTGTTTGTGAATAAAGTCCCGATCAGATCGGGATTTAGAATCTGTAGAAGATCGAAATCTCTCTAAATCCAAGTTGCTATCCATTGAAACCATCGGTTTTCTGTTAAAACTGAAGTACTCTGCCTTTCGCTCCAGAGGAGCGATATATCTATAGGAAAATGGGAGTCCCTTCTCCCGCTCCAGAGGAGCGGCATGTGTATAGCAGTGCCGAATTAACGTACACAGCCTCAATAGGGCTTTGGTATTTTTTTAAATGATGGTAGTAGATTCGCTCGAAATTGCACGCCTGACATTGCGCTCCGCTGGAGCGCGGGTCTTGGCTGCATCGAATATTCTATAGACATTGCGCTCCGCTGGAGCGAAAAACTGAACAAATTAACGATAACGCCTAGTCAATGGATTTTCAACGATTCACAACTTAGGTTATTTATGAGCACCCTTCATGTACCTAACATGCGTATGTTACATCAGTTAATTGGTTTTGTAAATACAAAAATCCTTGAAGACTCACCAGAATTGACGATGCAACGAATTCAATTAAAGTTCGCTATACCACGCTCTATTTTCCATTTATGGGCTATAATTCTGTTGGTAATTGTAAGCACTAATTTCACGGAGGCACAGCGAAATTCCACCAGTGTCAGTGATACATTGAGCAGCAAAGCCGATGAGCGATTCGCTCGCGCCCTTGAACCGATGACGTTTCAGTTTCCACGCGATCACGGGGCACATCCGGAGTATCAAATCGAGTGGTGGTATTATACCGGCAACCTGCACACCGACGATGGGAAGGCTTTCGGTTATCAGTTAACCTTTTTCCGTTTTGCACTGACGCCCCAAATGCCAGATCGGACTTCACATTTCGCGACGAACCAAGTTTATATGGCGCATTTCGCCGTTACAGACGCTGCAAACAACGAATATTTCTGCTTTGAGCGTAGGAGTCGGGGGGCAGGTGGATTGGCGGGAGCAACGGGAGATCCGACCTACAAAGTCTGGCTGGAGGATTGGTCGGCTACAGAAACAGAAACGGGGGTGATGCACCTGCGTGTCCCTTCAACCTCCGATTCTATCGAGATGGAACCGCAGATAGGACTATCCCTCGACTTGCGGCAGACGCGTCCACCGATACTGCAAGGAGACCGGGGCTTGAGCCAAAAAGGCCCCGAATCGGGAAATGCAACCTACTATTATAGTCTTGTTGGGTTGGAGACCACTGGCGAAATTACAATCAACGGCAAAACGGTAGCTGTCAGCGGGATCAGCTGGATGGATCATGAGTTCGGCACTAGTTTCCTCGGCGAGGGATTCGTGGGTTGGGATTGGTTCAGCCTACAGTTGGAAGATGGCACGATACTGATGTTGTACTGCCTACGTCGGTCAGATCAGTCGTGCGACCCACAGACGTTTGAGGGCACTTTCGTATATCCCGATGGGCGGCAGCTGCGCATTGGGACGAAAGATTTCACATTGACCTCTACCCGTCAGTGGACAAGCTCGGAAAGCGGTGCCACCTATCCTTCCGGTTGGCAGATAACCTTTCCAGAGTTAAAGATTGTCCTTCAGGTTGAACCGTTGATCTCAAACCAAGAGTTTCGCGCGAGTTTCACGTATTGGGAGGGTGCCGTGCGGGTGCGCGGACAGATCGATGGCGCAGCTGTCGGCGGTCAGGGGTACGTCGAACTGACCGGCTACGAGAGATAAGTAAACTGTTTTAGGACTTACGCACTTCGCCCCTAAATCGGGCTTTCGCTACGCTCAACTTGCGAGAATTGTGTCTCTGTGTGTAGGGAACGCAGATCTGCGTTCCTTACAAACGGAGCGCGTAGGGCCCAACGATTGACATTTGACAAATGACTTGGATATGTCTATCCAAGCCGAGCAGCGGAGCCTACTTCAGAATCACCATCCGCCGCGTGGCGAAATAATCGCCTGCGGACAGGTGATAGAAGTACACACCACTTGCCACTGACTCACCGACCGCGTTTCTGCCATCCCAATAGATTGCTTTTGACCAATTCTCGTAAACCGCTGCCATCCGATGCCCCACATCAAGGGTGCGGACAACCTGACCCACTGTGTCATAGATGGTCAACGTCACAAAGGCATCCTACGCTAACCGATACGGTATCCATGTCTCCGGGTTAAACGGATTCGGATAGTTGGCTAACAACTCTGTCTCTTTGGGTATCTCGTAGGCGACCAACGCCGGCAACTGTATCCACCCCTGCAAGACATCTTCAACGGTTACGGTATATCGCAAGGGCTTCACACCGATAAACGGATTTGTGGATTGCGCCGAGATTTCAAGCACATCTCCAACCCCAGCCGCTCGCATCGTCTCTATATCAACGACGGTTAGCCGATACCCCACCTCAGCGTCCGCGGCGGTCGTAGCAACCTGTCTACCGGTCGAAAAATTCTTGACAGCGACCCGGAAGCCTACTGGATTCACCGCTGACACCTCACCAACTATCTCCCCTTTCAATGCCAACACCGGCGTCGTGTTTGTTACTAGGAGCCCCGTCAACAGGTTAGGCGCGGCAGCCGGCGCTGTCACGTTAGTCCACCCCTCACCGGAGAGCGTGACCGTTGTTGCCTGTTGAGCCGTCAGGATAAAACCTTGCCCGCCGGTGATGGCAATATCGCCAGGACCGCCCGCCCGTCCAACTGGCCGGTAATCCCCGCCATCGAGGAGGAGAATCGTAGAGACGTTGCCACTTATCCCGTCGAGCGATAGGAGATCGCTCACACGGTTGATTCTCGAATCACGCAACGGCAGTCCCACCAAGTTAGGTCCCGGATTCAAGCTGATGCTACTGCTGCCGTTGTTGCCCAATGGTTTACCGGTCAGACGAACCGAGGTTGAGACTTTCATATTGGCTATAATACCCGTAGCATCGGTTAATGCCCCATCCTTGGCTGTGCCTCTGTCTGAAACATTGAGATAGGTCTGGAACCCCCTGGAGGTCTGAACGGTAAGAGAATTGACGCCCTCTGCACCGCCGAGGGCGTCGTAGAGGTCAGAGATAGATTCAATGGTCTTTGCCACGCCATCGACCGCTGATACTTTCAATGGGACATGAATAAGGCTGGGACCCGCTGGCACCGACAGGAGGTATTCTAACGGCGGCGGCTTGAGGTTGTCAGCACTCACCTCAACCCCTCTGCTTTGGAGGGTAGGGATGTGGGTATTTATTGATGGGTAGCTCAACGGGTTTCCATCCACATAAACCGCGTCTCCACTCCCCAATCCCGTATTGGCAACAAGGGGAGAAAGGTCTGAGATGTTGTTATAGCCAAGCTGCAGCCATGTCAGATCGGTTAATCCCGCCAAAGGCAATATGTCCGATATATTGTTGTTTACAAGATGCAGCAAACTCAGATCGGTTAATCCCGCCAAAGGCGATATGTCCGATATATTGTTGATTCCAAGATGCAGCAAACTCAGATCGGTTAATCCCGCCAAAGACGATATGTCCGATATATTGTTGTTTACAAGAAACAGCGTTCCGAGGTTGGTTGCATGTTCAATTCCAGTTAAATCGCTAACATTGGAACCGTTGGCGTGAAGTTCGGTCAATCTCGCCATATCTGCCGTAGTGATAGGTTCATCTGGTGCTTTGCCCAGAGCCGCTTCAATCACAGCGCGGAGGTTGAGGTCGGGGATAGTTACAACTTGTGCTGTTGCTGTCAGTGGAAGGGTGATAAAAATCAATAGACAGATGCTGAATGCTAAATGTTTCAATTTTATTTCCTTTCGCTGGTTGTGATGTGTGTAAGTGACAGTCGGCTCTCAACTGTCCTTAAAGTATTGGTGGCGGTCAACCGCGACTTCGGGGGTTGCCCGACGTTGAGGTTCGCGGCAGCAGATCGGCATAGCGACGGTTTTGGTATTGATCCGAATACCGTTTGGCTGCCCAACTATCAATGACACCGTGAGAATGTGTCTTGTCTCTCCCCAATGGATGGGGAGATGCACCGGCGGACTGGAGCGCACCGCCGATGAGATAGATTGTGAGCAATACAAGGTAAAACAAGAAAAATTGCTTTTTCATAGTTTGCATAAGCCGCCATTCCGCCTGTCCCGATCTTATCGGGGCTTTCTGAATCTTGACGGTTTACGTTCTTTTCTAAGTTACTCTCAGGCTACCTCCTTGATCTACCGTTGAAAAGTTGGATTCATGACGATTTCGGTTTCACTTCAAATGACATACCGGAGACCGCATCAAGCCTGACTCAATTGATTCATGCTGACATATCAGTCTAATATTTAGGTCAATCTAACATGTCTTCTTCAAAAAAACAAGGAAATTCTTAGAACCTGTTTTAAAAAGAAAAATATAGTAGATGTTAGAATTAATTGGACACTCTGTACCGGCGAGGTTAGGAAACCTCGCCTACCGGGGATGGGAAAATCCGGGCTATTACCCCGGCCGATGCGGTTTCTAACCGCACCGCATCGGCGCAGTTAGAAACAGCGCCCACCAAACATGGGGAGCGAAAGTGTCTATTTATTTTTAGAATCCACTATAAATGACCCTATAGCTGATAGAATCCACGAGCGTTCTCTGCCATGATGTTTCGCTTCAACTTCGGAGGCAGATTTGTTGGAAGGGTGCGATCCGGAGAATCAAAGTCCCAATGGGGATAGTCGGTAGCAAACATCAGTCTTTCGTCGGCGTTGATATATTGGAGCAGCTGTTGAAAGTACTCCGGTTTGGGTGGTTCCTCGATTGGCTGTGTCGTCATCCAGAAATGCTCATGGATGTATTCTGAAGGTAACCGTTTGAGATAAGGCACCTCATCGCGCAGTTTCTTCCACGCACGATCAAGCCGCCACATCAGCGGTGGTAGCCAAGCGAAGCCGCCCTCAATCAAAGCCACTTTCAGCGTGGGAAAGTGCTCAAAAACCCCCTCGCAAACCAGACTGGTCACCTGCGTCTGAAATGCCTGTGTCATACCAGCGTGATCCTCAATGTAGTGAGCAGGCTTACCGACAGCGGTAATTGGACCGACACCAACGCCGGTGAAATGAATCCCAATCGGCAGGTCATGACGCACAGCAGCCTCGTACATCTCCCAGTATTTACGTCTGCCCAACGGTTCCATTGTGCGGGCGAGAAGCAATATTTGGACAAATCTTGTATCTCCGGCGAGTCGCTCTATCTCCTGTGATGCCAACTTTCCATCGTCACAGGCAACGATCATCGACGCACGTAGCCGCGGTTCTGGATCCAACCACTCGTCGATCTGCCAATCGTTGACCGCCCGTGCAAATGCCGCAGCATACTCCAAATTGGGCATCTCGCAGACCGGGGTCAGACAGTTCAGGATGCCATACTCCATACCCCACAAATCAAGCAACTGTTCCTGAAGGAAATTCAGATCCGAGCCCGGTCGATGACCGGAGGGGGTCCAAGCGTCGTAACGCGCACCGTACGGCATACCGCGTGGGACATAACCTCCGACACGGTCAGGTGCCCCCAACATCTGATGATGCCGACGCCAGCGCTCCGACAGATATGGATACAACACCGTCTCTGAAGACAAGGTGTTATGTATATCACAATCAATAACCGGCAATCCCCGCCGTTTTTGCTCCTTCTCGTCTCCCTGAAATACTTTCGTCGCTTCCATTTTACTACACTCCTTTCACATCTCCACCGCTTTCCCCGTCGCTGCAGATTCAAAGATCGCGTCAATTGTCCGCATCTGGTTGATGCTGTTCTCCGGCGATATTCGATGGGGTTGACCCGTTTCAAGGCAGTCACACAGGTGGGCGAGTTGATTTGTGAATTGATGGATCGGTTCAAAGTTGATGAGCTCCGTTCCATCAGGGGTCCGGTGTTCCAGATCCACAGACCGATTCTCGTTGTTCCACGCGATTTCTATTCGGAGCATTCCCCCACTCCCACAGATCTCAACGTACTGCGCGGTCGCTGTATTGAACCCAACGGAAATCTGTGCCGTCCGGTCATCCGGAAAGACGAGCAGTATGTACATAGCATCGTCAACCTCTAAGCCCGGCTGTGAGGACGCAAAGACTCGAATCGGATCCGCACCAAACATAAAACGCGCATGATGGATGCAATAACAGGCGAGGTCGTAGACACTGCCGCCGCCCTTTGCCTTGTTGAACCGCCAGTTGTCCTCCGGTTTTCGCGCTTCAGGACCCGCACCGCTGCCGCCGGAACAGAATGTACTGCGAATCGTCAGTACATCACCGATCGCACCCGAATCCGCCAACTCCTTCGCTTTGAGGTGCATGGGATGATGGCGGAACTTGAAAGCTTCAGCTAGAAGGATGCCGTTCTCTTCCGCCGCAGCGACCATCTGCCTCGCTTCAGCTGCGTTATTGGTAAACGGCTTCTCGCACAGGATGGCTCGCACTTTCTGTGACTTCGCAATCTGAATCCCCGTCTCAGCGTGGACAGCACCCCAGTTACAGAGGATAGCGATATCCAAGTTTGCATCCTCAAGCATATCATCTAAGTCGAGGTATCGGTTGGTAACACCGAACTGCTCGCCATACCGATCCAGTGCCTCCTGTGAAACGTCGCAGATAGCGGAAAGATCAGCACCATCGAGTGCTTGGCAGGCAGTGCCGTGCGCCCGTGCAATACCGCCACTCCCAACGAGCCCCACACGGTAAGTCTTTGAATAATTTGACATAAGTTACACCTCAAGTTTTGTGTCGAGATGTAAATCTCGACCTACAGGTTTCGATAAAATCAATCTCCATCCATCGGGCGATACGGATCAATAAACCGATTGTCCGCGTCCTTACGTCGTGGCGGAGGCAAGGATGCCACTTTACCGCGCAACCGTGCAAGTGCTTCGGCATAGGCGGGGTTGTCAATCAGATTGTTGCGTTCATCGGGATCGTTTGACAAATCGAACAACTGTTCGGGCCAACCGGCACCGTTATCGAAGCGAAAATATTTCAGGTCATCCTGTTTGACCATCACTGATGGACCATTGTGGACACGCCAGAGTTCGCTGTAGACCGTATTATGCCAGTCATCAGCACCACCTTCAATGAGGGGCACCAGTGAACGACCATCGAGTTCGTCGGGGGATGGGACATCAACCAGATCGCATAGCGTCGGAAATAGATCGACCAGCGACACATTTTGTTCGATGACCTGTGGCTCATGCCCAAACCGCTTCGGATACCAGACAGAGAACGGTACACGCGCCGATGCTTCAAAAAAACTCTGTTTCTCCCACAACCCTTTTGTGCCGAGCATCTCGCCGTGGTCCGACAGAAAAACGATAATGAAGTCGTCGAGAACGTTGAGATGTTCAAGTTTTTCGATTACACGACCAAATTGCTGATCCATCCAATCAATCATGCCGTAGTAAGCGGCGGTGGCACGGTGCGCCTGACGGTGGGTCACGTCCTCACCAAAGCGAACTTTGAAGAAATCATTACACTCAAATTTATCGTTCGGTTCCTCAATAATCGGCTCGACACGCTGCATGTAGTAGTTAAACAGATCGAGCGGACACTGATACGGATAGTGCGGACACCACAGACTCATCGCCATGCACAGCGGATTCGGTTTGTACCGATCATAGGAGGCGTCCACAAAATACTCCTCAAGAAACAGCAACGCACCATCTACCGCGTACTGGTCGTGGAGCATCCAATACCCCATTCCGGGTTGGGCATCACGAATCTCTTGGATAACCTTGTTCTGTTTTGAACCGGTGCCCGGCTCTCGCTGAAATTGGGCGGTGTGTTCATCATCAACGGCTGGGTAAGGGTAGCCGTTATCGCCCACAATATCGCGACCAACTCGTTCCCGCCAACCGTGCATCACATCTTTGCCGACGAAGTGCATTTTTCCCGCTGCACAGGAATAGTAGCCGTAGTTGCCCAGATGTCCCGGAATGGTTCGGACCTCGGTCGGCATCGGATCGCCAAAGTTGAGGCTACCACAATTGCGTGGATAGAGTCCAGAGATAAAACTCTGCCGCGCCGGCACACAGATCGGCGAAGGCGTGTACGCATTGCGAAAATATGTACCTTCGTTGATAAATCGATCCAACGTGGGCGTGCGGACCTGCCGGTTACCTTCAACCGGCAAAACGTCAGGACGATGTTCGTCGTTGATCAGCAGCAGAACATGGGGTTTTTGTTGGGACATATTGTTCCTTATTCAAAAGGGTTTACGCCGCCAAAATACGCTCGTACACGCGCATCCGTTCTCCCTCCGTCTCCTCTGGATCCGCCAGTTTGAGCCACACAGCCTGATCCGGACGCTTACCACTGAGTTGGTGGACAGCACCCGCCTGATCTGGATGCGAACCGCTCCAGATGACCTCCCCATCTTGCAGATAGATAAATGATCCGGCGTGACGATCTACTAACCGGTTTTGGTTATCCCGATAAAACAACGCCTGCTGGGACGCGGTTTGACGCAGGTTAGCGATTTTTTCAGTGGGATCCGTCTCCTCCGAGTCAAACTCAGCGAGGGGCGGCTGTAGCTCTCCCATATCAAAGTCGATCTCCTCCAGATTCACAGTCCCAAATCCGTGCTCTGCAGCCACTGCAACCGGACTTCGATCGCGGCGGAAAGGCGGATTGGGCCAATCAAGACGAGGGTCGGTGCCCATCAGGTAACTGCCGCAGGCATCCGTGGCAATCACATGGTCACCGGCAATCAGCGCATCGCAGATCCGTCCGTCCCCGCCCCACTCCCGTCTCGCTTGACCCGTCAAACCGTCGATGATATTGAGACAGGGTTGGGTAATCAGACCGAGATCAGGCAGGACGTATGAAAGCCGGATGACATGGTGAAAGTAGGTTCTCACCCGACCGTGAGGCTGTATCGGAGGCAAACCGAAAAGATTTTTGAGACACAGCGTGATACCCATAAAGGCGTGGTTTTTCATCTTAGCGATGGAAACAAAGGCATCCGCTTCGCCGATAGAGGCAGAGAGCTGATATTCGGAGAACATAATACCGCCACCGGGGACCTTGTACTGCGTAAAGGGAGGATCACCGGCTTCAATATAAGGGATATCAAACTCCTCAAAGATCGGGCGCATATTAAAATCGTCGCCGGGACGTTGCCCCGGTGGGACCATGCTAGTATCAAGTACAAAGATATGTGCGTCGGTGCGCTCTCTCAACAAACGGAGCGATGCGCGGAGAACGTCGTCATCAACCAACTCTTGCCGTCGTCCTCCAATGCGACGGATATTATCCGTACGCATCTGCATGTTCACTTTGATACCGATTTTGCGGGCTTTTTCGATCTTCTCCCATGAGCGCGTCAGAGGAGCAGTAATCGCCTTGAGCCTTTCGTAAATCTCCTCCGGAGAGGCTTTGTGATTACAGTGAATCGCACGAACTTTGTACGCTTTCTCTTCGGACATATTGGAATCTCCTATTTGAATGTAAATCGTAGACGCTGAAATACAGAGTTACGAGATTATCCCTTCTTCCTTCATGCTGATATAACACCCGTCCCCAATAATAACGTGATCCGTCACCCTGATATCAAGTAACTTCCCCGCTTCGACCAACTGTCGTGTCGCATTAATATCTTCCGGGCTTGGTGCGGGATCGCCGGATGGATGGTTATGCACAAGGATAATTGATGCTGCCGCTTCCGCTATCGCAAACTGAAAAACTTCGCGAGAGTGAATGATGCTCGCATTTAAGCTTCCCACGAAGATACAGCGCTGCTTGGTCACATAGTTCTTCGTATCAAGGCAAAAGACATGGAGTTCCTCCTTTTGTAGGTCTCGCATCGAAGGCATCACCATTCGTGCAACATGCACAACATCGCTGGGAGAACTAATCTGGGGTTTCTCTTCAAGAAAAGCCGCCATCCGTCGTCCCAACTCAAAAGCCGCCCTGATTTGACCCACCTTCACCGTGCCCAGTCCTTTGATACCTTTTGCAATCTGTATCTCGCTATTATCTGCCAACCGCTTCAGATTGCCGTCGTACTTCTGAAGCAGCTGCTCTGCGACCTGAACGGCGGTTGCAGTGCCCGTTCCGGTACGAATAATAATTGCAATCAGTTCTGATGTTTTAAGTGCCTGCGGACCATATTTGTCAAGTCTTTCAAGCGGCCGTTCATCTTCGGGAAGGTCCTTTATTCGAAGCCGGTATTCCGTCGTTTCCATCATCATGTCCTTAATAGTGATTTGCTGTAGAATCCCATCCCCATTGGAGGGAAAACACAGTAAGTGGTTACTGGTTCACTTAAACGGAGAACTTAAAGAAAAGACTTCTTTATCACTTTTCTCCGTGTACTTTGTGTCTCTGCGGTAGATTTGAATTAGTAACGACCTATTCTTAATGATGGAAAACTGTAAGGCAGATTATACCAAAATTAGGAAAGGAAGGCAATAATTATGAATAGTTGATTCAGCTTTTTTGTTAGAAATTCCCCACGTTTAAGCAATACTCTCATGAGGATTTTCTACTTTTTGTGTTGATGTTTGCCTACTGATGTGATAGAATACAAATGCACTTATACGATGAACTATTTGATAGACGTAATACTTTTGCCAGCTAACACTTTCTCATTCCTCAATGTGCCTGGGGTGTTCAGGCTTTAGCCGGTCTGACACAACTCTCTTTCCAGTGACCGTTACAATCTCACGAAGCCTGTTACTTCAAGAAAATGTTAGCAATTGAATACTCTAAATATTGGGGATGCTCTTTTCGGTAAATTTTCCCGTGCTTCCCCACGGCAAAAGAAATTACCCCTGAAATACCATCCAATACGACTGACTATCCTGTTTGAGGAGGGTTCAATGCGTGACCAGAACGATAGAAAGCGACCTGCGACGATACCAGAAGATGATTTCCGGCTATTTGACGATCTCGAGGAAGAAATTGAAGACGATGATGATCAGGTGGGCACCCCTCGTTCCCTGATGTTAGTGGATCGACTCATTTATGCGACCCACGAGAACGATCGTAGACGCCCACTGCTGTTTCAACTTCGACGGACGATTGTGGAAGATGAAATGACCTTTCAGGAGGCGAGAGAAGCCATCGTTGAAATGCAGGAAACAATTGAAAAACTGACTTCTCCTGCGAATCGGATCGGAACGCTGCTGGGACTACCGAAAAAGGAGGTCGCCCATGTTATTATCGGTGGGTCCGAATACTATGCGAATATTGACCCACAATTGGATGCCGCAGCACTGAAGATCGGTTTTAGTGTACTCCTTAATGATGCTTATGTCATTGTCGGTGAACTGGGATATAACACCTCTGGATCGATTGCGAAAATTGTTGATTTGATGCCTGATGGTCGGCTGCGCGTTGGCGGTGAACCTGCTGGATTACAATCAATTATTTTACAACGCTCCACCGATCTAGCCAATGCAAAGCTTAAAGTCGGCGACGAAATCCGCATGGACCCGAACTCCAAAGTAGCGCTAGAACGCTTAGAAATACAAGAAGCACAGGATTACTACCTCGAAGCCGTGCCAGACCTCCCTTGGTCGAAAGTGGGAGGACTGGACGATACCATTCAACTCATCAAAGATACGATAGAATTACCAATTTTACACCCGGAACTCTTCGATAAGTTCCAATACGCGCCCCCGAAAGGCTTTCTCTTACACGGTCCGCCGGGCTGTGGGAAAACACTCATCGGAAAGGCAACAGCGCACAACCTGACGCAACGACTGAGCGAAGAGGAAGGTGTCGAGGTAGAAGGCAGTTTCCTGCACATCAAGGGTCCCGAAATCTTGAATATGTGGCTTGGCGAGTCGGAGCGTAAAGTCCGTGAAATCTTCCAGATAGCGCGTGAAAAAAGCAAAGAAGGTTTCCTGCCCTTCGTATTTATTGATGAAGCAGAATCAATTTTAGGGACGCGTCGTTCATTCCGTTCCCATAACATTTCTAACACCGTCGTCCCAATGTTCTGCGCCGAGATGGATGGAATTGAATCCTTGCAAGATGTCGTAATTATCCTCGCAACGAATCGCCCCGATCTCATCGATCCTGCGATCTTACGCCCTGGGCGAATTGATCGGAAGATTAAAGTCACCCGTCCCGATAAAGAAGCATCAAGGTCGATTTTCCGTATTTATCTCACACCAGATTTACCACTCCATCCAGAAATTCTTAATGCCCACGACGGCGATACAGAAGCAGCAGTTTCTCAGCTCATTGATCAGGTGTGCGATGAACTGTTCCAGCGAGATGAAAGTAACAAGTTTTTAGAGGTTGCCCTGCGAAGTGGTCGCCGCGATATTATGTACCGTGGCGATCTCTGTAGCGGTGCGATTGTCGATTCCATTGTTCAACGCGCAAAAGAGTCCGCAATCAAACGTGCGATAGAAGGCACTGAGGATGCGGTGGGAATTCGGGTTGAAGACCTGTTGGAAGGCGCATTGGCAGAATATCGCGAGAACGACATCTTCCCCCCGACAGACAGCGTCGAAGATTGGCTTAAACTGCTCGATTACGATCCAGAGAACGTTGTCAAAGTGACCCCGATCCGTCCAGAGAAATCAACTCGTAGAAAAGCTGCGAGCAGTGTGATTTAGGATGAAGCGTTTATGCAAAGACTTTTTGGAATCGAAACTGAATACGGAATCACGCTAGAGTCAGAGGAACACGTTGATCCCGTCAATCAATCTGTCGAATTAATTAAGAGCTATCGGCAGGATGATTTTCGGCCAATGTGGGATTATAGTGGCGAGGATCCGTTCCAAGACGAGCGCGGCTTCCGTGCAAAAACCTTACAGGAACACCCCGACGAGCGGGAACATCAGGAAGCCGATCGTCAGCGAAATCTGTCCTTCGTCGAAATCAAAAGCGATCTGATTTTGACCAATGGTGCTCGTTTATACAACGACCACGCCCATCCCGAATACTCCACTCCAGAATGCCGCAGCCTTTTTCAATTAGTCGCCCATGATAAAGCAGGAGAGCGAATATTGCAGCAGTGTGCGGTCAGGCGCAGCGAAAAATTGGGCAAACGCGTCCTGCTGTACAAAAACAACACCGATTTTCACGGGCACAGCTACGGCTGCCACGACAATTACCTAATGTCGCGAGCTATTCCCTTTGATGACCTCAAAGCGAATATCATGCCATTCTTTGTGACACGACAGATTTTTGCCGGGGCGGGGAAGGTAGGCATCGAAACCGAATCAGGATTGACTTCTGCCGGTTTTTTCCAAATCGCACAACGGTCCGATTTTTTCCATGTCGAAGTCAGCGTTGATACCATGCACAATCGCCCAATTGTGAACACGCGTGATGAACCCCACGCAGATCCAGCCAAATATCGCCGGCTACACGGTATCGTCGGTGATGCTAATATGTCAGAGTATGCGACGGCACTCAAGATCGGCACAACCGCACTCGTTATCGATCTTATTGAACAGAAACGCGTCCCCGGTTGGTTTACCTTGCAAGACCCACTCCACGCAATTAAAGAAATCTCCCGCGACCAGACCTATCAATGGCAATTTAAATTAGCCAATGGTAAAAGCATCTCCGCAATTGATTTGCAGCGCGAATATCTCGCGTTAGCTCAGAAGCACCTCGATCCACAAAGTGGTGATACCGATTGGGTCCTCGTCGAATGGGAATCCACTCTCAATGCACTTGAAAAGGATCCGATGGATCTCACTGACCGATTGGATTGGGTCGCTAAGAAGTGGCTGCTGGAAACGTTCATCGACGAAGAGAAACTCACGTGGGATGATCCGTGGCTACAGAGCCTCGACCTTGAATATCACAACATCGATCAAGAAGCGGGGTTGTACTATGAACTCGAAACAAGTGGATTGATGCGACGCCTCGTTACCGATCAGCAGATTGACAACGCTATCCATGCTCCACCTGCTGATACCCGCGCATATTTTCGAGGCAAATCATTGGACAAATTCCGTCCACAAATCAAATCAATCCAATGGGATAATGTCACATTTAATACGAAGGGCAAAAAAACCGTCTCAGTGAGCATGAACCAACTCGCGGATGCAGAGATGGCAGAAAAATACAATCGCATTCTCGATCAGGCACAGTCGGTCGAAGCGTTAGTTGAAAGTTTAAAACTTAGTAAGTGAAACCTTTAAATCTATTTCCTTACAGGAGGTTATTACCATGACAGCACAGCATTTGATTTATCTACGAGATCGGATTCAAAGACCGGTGAAACCGGCGGGGCCAGGCGATGGTGGGGACGATGATGGTCCCAAACGTCCGGATGTCACCAGACCGGATACGAGAAATTTGGTTCGGCGGATGCGGCGCGTCGATAAAGACCAATCCCGGCGTTATCGCCAACGAACAGGTGAATAATCCATGACCAATTGCAAGGGGGATTTCCTCGACCTCTTGAAGGCGCAGGATTGCCAGATTCAACTGGATCTGCCTGCAACATCTGCAAACGGGGCTTCGCCTCCGATTCAGGAAACAGAAGGCACTACTGTCCTTGCTGTACGCTATAAGGATGGTGTCCTCATCGGCGGAGACCGGCGGGCAACGGCGGGCAATGTTGTCATGTACGATCGCGCGGAAAAGCTGCTGCAGATTGACGAGCACTCCGTCCTTGCGATCGCAGGATCGCCTGCAATGGCTTATGAAATGGCACGAGTCCTCGAACATTCGTTCCAATATTTCCGCCGAAGCCAACTCCAAGAGTTGAGCCTCGAAGGCAAACTGCGTACACTCTCCCGCCTCATCCGTGAAAATTTGCCCATGACCCTGCAAGGCATTGGGGGCGTAATACCAATCTATGCCATCTATGATTTGCTAAACGACGATGAAAACGGTGGCAAAATCTTCTTTTACGACGCGCTCGGTGCACATTTCGAGAGTACCGATTTCGCGACATCTGGATCCGGTTCTGTGTGGATCCGCGGAATTTTGTTGTATCAGAACCGTTGGGGCGATAAACCACTTGCCGACATGGATGAACAGGAGGCTACTGTTACTGTTTTGCGTTTACTCGATGCAGCTGCAGAATATGACTCGGCGACGAGCGGCTATAACCCGAAATCAAATATTTATCCAACCGTAAAAACAATTACCAAGGACGGAATTCAAGATCTCTCTGTTGAAAGACTTCAAGAGATTTATGCTGAATCTGTAGAGACAACTTATGCTAGATGAACCATATCGGTGGCTAGAAGCCGTTAATAACCGACGCGACTATATCGAAGACCAACTTCGCGGCGGGAGTCCCGTCGTCGGGTTAAGATATGATGACGGGCTGTTACTTGTGACCGTTGGACGCGGACAACGTAAAATCTTTGAGGTCCATGACCGGATTGCACTTTCAGCGATAGGGCATAGCGCCGATGTTGAACGGCTGCGCATGATGGCAACTGATACCGCATCGGTACAAGGTTTTCAGAGTTCAGTTGATGATGTAACTCTCCATCGTCTGACAAATTTCGTGCTTGGACCCACTATCAAACAATCCTTTGAAGCCATTTTTGGCTCCGCCTACATCATTAAAATGTTGTTGGCAGAACTTGGTGTACGCGGTGAAGGGGATGGATTTATCGCCCTGAACTACGATGGTACAGTGCAATCAAATCAAGACAGAGAAGTTATCGGCGGCACCCACGAAGCCGAAACGGCGATGCAGAATTACCTATCCGCTGCTGACGCGTCCGAATCTTCGCTCACCGCTGCCTTACAGTTAGCCCTAGAAACTTGGGTGGTCGGTTGGGAATTGGGAGTGCAACAAGCAGAAACCGATTCGGATGAGGAGGCAAACGAGGGTTCGGAATTAACGACGGACAAAGAGCGACTACACGAAGTCCTTCGGGATGAATTGAAGTCAGGAGAGATTGAAGGAGCGGTATTGGAGACTTCGCGCCGAAGCAATAATAAGTTCCGTCTTCTGACCTCGGATGAGATTGATGCAGCAATCGCAGATTGGCTCTGATAATAATGAACAAACCCCAGTTTGTCCTTGAGGCGAAATAGTGAGCAGACGCATTTTTGGTATCGAAACTGAATTTGGATGTATGGCAGACTCGGATGGCTCTTTAGGCTCTTCGGAAGGGACCGCTGCACTCGTGAGGGACTATATCTTTCACGAGCTGAAACTCGGTATGTCGGATATGCACTACCGAGATTGGGGAGAACCACCCGGCAACGGCGGTTTTCTGTTCAACGGTGGGCGGCTCTACATTGATATGGGGCATCTTGAGTATGCTACGCCAGAATGTGTCAGCCTTTTCGATCTGATCGCTTACGACCGTGCCATCGAGCAGCTGATAATCACAATCCTCGACGATGTTGGATTGAAGGATGATATCTCCTTCTTCAAAAACAACATCGATCATTTCACAGGGGCAACTTTCGGATGTCACGAAAATTACCAACTCCGGCGTGATGTACCCTTCTACAAGGTCGTTATTCCCACGCTTCTACCGTTCTTTGTCACGCGCCAGATTTATGCAGGTGCGGGTCGTGTCGGCGGACACGAAGAGATTCTCGAATTCGGGGATTCTCACCATCGGCGAGATGATTTCGTCGGCTATCAAATCTCTCAGCGCGCTGATCACATTGTCACAGAGATTTACGAATGGATACAGTTCAGTCGTGCAATTATCAACACACGAGATGAGCCCCTCGGCGACTACACCAAATATCGACGCCTCCATCTGCTCGTTGGCGATTCAAATATGTCCGAATTTGCGGGGGCTTTGAAGGTTGGAACAACCTCTCTAATACTTGATCTCCTCGAGGCAGGGCATCGCCCCCGCGATATGAGTTTAGTCAACCCAGTGCACGCCATTAAAGAGGTCTCGCGTGATCAGACTTTTCAGTGGATTGTTGAACTGGAATCCGGCGGCACCATCTCAGCAATAGACCTGCAACGTGAATACCTCAGCCTCGCAGAGAAAGTCCTGAAAGGCAGAGATGACGACACAGATTGGGTATTGACCGAATGGGAATCGGTTTTGGACGATTTGGAAGCGGAGCCGGAACGTTTAATAGATCGCGTCGATTGGGTAACAAAGAAATGGCTGCTTGAGGCTTTTATGGAGGAGGAGGGACTGGATTGGACCGACCCGTGGATCGAGAGCCTCGACCTTGAATACCACCATCTCAACCGCGAGAAGGGGCTGTTTTATGAACTTGAACGCGAAGGACATGTGAGACGAGTTACGACGGACGAACAGATTGAGGCGGCGATCCGGAATGCCCCCGAAAACACAAGAGCAAAAGCCCGTTCCTACGTAATGCGTTATCTGTCCCAACACCGTTTGCCCTGCATCATTGATTGGAACCAGATCTATTTTTCGCACGAAGAACCCTTTGAGATGAAAGATCCTTTCGAGACCTATGATGCGGAGGTCGAAAATCTGTTGAAGCGGTTAAGCGAACAGCCACGCCCAGTTTCACGGCAGACGCGCATCCGGTTAAGACGAGAGTGAGACGAGGAAACGCAAGAAACTTCAGGATAAAAAAGAAACTAAAATCAGCCAAAAGGCGATGTCAAAAACATCGCTTTTTTTATGCTATCAAACCAGCTATGGAATCCTTAAATGCAAGAAGAAAACTCATTCCAATCCGGATACGTTAGCATCATCGGTGAGCCAAACGTCGGTAAATCAACGCTGCTGAATGCGCTGATGGGGGAGAAAATCGCAATCGTCACACCGAAGCCGCAGACGACACGTAACCGGATCACAGGAATCCTCACAACCGATTCGCATCAAATCATCTTCCTAGATACGCCCGGCGTGCTTACCCCTAAATATCGCTTGCACGATCAGATGGTCAAAGCCGCATACAGCGCGATAACAGACGCAGACCTTGTGCTTTATATGATCGATGTGAGCAGGCTAAACTCCGGCATTGAGGAAAAAATCCTTGATGAACTTAAAAAGGCAGCGCAGCAAGTCATACTTGTAATTAACAAAATTGATCTGATACCCAACCCCGCACTTTTGCCAATTATTGCTAGCTATCAAGAAAAGTTCTCCTTCCTCGAAATCATTCCGATCTCGGCAACAGCAAGCGACGGAGTGCTCCAACTTCGCGAGTCCATTGTCAAACATATCCCCGAAGGTCCCGCCTACTTCCCACCCGACCAACTCAGCGATCTGCCGGAACGCTTCTTTGTCTCGGAAACGATACGGGAAAAGGTTTTCCTCCGAACCAGTCAGGAGATCCCCTACGCCTCCAGCGTCGTGGTTGAAGAATTCAAAGAACGTCCAAGCGGAAAAATCTATATCAGTGCGATGCTTTATGTCGAACGACAATCACAAAAAGGGATCCTAGTGGGCAAAGGTGGTAGAACAATCAAAAGGATTGGGCAACTCGCTCGTGCAGAGATCGAACAGTTTTTGGAGACAACTGTATTTCTAGATTTGCGTGTGTCCGTCAAAGCAGATTGGCGACGCGATGAACGAAAATTGAAGGATATGGGGTATTTCTGAAAAGTGAAAAAATGTTGTAAAAAATCGAAAAAAAGGCTTGATCTCACCCTGTTTTTTTGATAGACTATAGTCCTACCCAAATTGTCGCCTCATTCTTATTGCGACAGAGGCAGACAAGACCCCATACAAGCCCTCAATTATGATGTTACAGATTACAAAGAACGACCGATTTCAGTCGCCCCTACCTAGGCACATTTGTAACATTTGGACGAGGCTTTAGTATCATCAGAAATATTCAACCTCCAATCGTAGGATAATAGCAATGAACCACTCGAATGGCAGCAGCGACGATCGCCCTTCCCAGCATCAGACTTCACAGCCATCCGAATTGCCAACGAGTATACCAACTTCAGCACCACGCCTACCTGCCAGTTCAGGGCTGAATCCAGCGCTAACTTTTGAGCGGTTCGTCGTTGGGCAAAGCAATCAAGAGGCGTTTGATGCAGCGAAAAGTATGATGAATGGAGTTGGAGAAACGGAGGGAGTATTAATCATACATGGGGGTGTCGGACTCGGTAAAACTCACCTATTACATGCAATTGGGAACCAATTTCGTCAGGGGCAGCTGAATCGTACGGTTTACTGCTCTTCAGCAGAGAGATTTATGCGTGAGTGGCTGCGCTCCATTGCCACCCCTCAGAAAGCTGCCGCATTGCGGCAACAGTATAAGCAGGTAGATCTCTTGCTAATTGACGATATTCAATTTTTATCGCCAGAACAAAAAATTCAGGAAGAGTTTTTTCATTTACTTAACTGCTTAAATGAGCGAGGCCAACGGCTTGTATGCACCTGTGATCGCTTGCCGCAATTCCTGAAGAAGTTTTGGGACTCGTCCAATAGCCCCAGGCAGGGTCACACTGTTGAAATTTGTGTACCGGAGTTTGACTTGCGGGTTTCAATTCTGAAGCAAAAATTAAAAGAACGCGACTCTGGACCCGTGCCTTTGAAAGTGCTCCGCTATTTGGCAAAACACTTGACAGAGCACATCCGTCAGCTTGAAGGCGCGCTCAACCGATTAATGGCAGAGGTACGCTTGGGATCGCCGCTGACCCTTCAGGCCGCTCATCATGTACTAGAGAACAAAACCCCGGATCGACCGCCCCCCGATACAATCACGCTGGAACATATTCAGGAAACTGTTGCTAGATATTTTCATCTCACCTTATCAGATCTATGTTCTCGAAAGCGGGGAAGGCGGTTTGTACTTCCTCGACAAGTCGGAATGTATCTTACCCGTCAGTTGACCCCCCTTTCGCTGAAAGAGATCCATCAAGGGTTTGGGCAAAGTCGAGCAACAGTCGTGCGAAGCTGCCAACGAATCGAAACACTACTCAAGGAAGACCTTGTGCTGAGTCAGTCCATTGAAGCATTGACAGCCGAGTTGACACGTCCTCAACACCTACGTGAAGACTGAAGGAATTAACCTATTTATCGCTGCATACCTGCCCATACAAAAGATAATTCCCACTCCTCCACGCCAACAGCAACGACAAAACCCATCCTCAATTCCGTTTAATCACAGGTAGCACAATATGAGATGGCCTCATTTCATCGTGCATGACCGTATTGATAGCGACTTGCCCGGCAGCCTCGTTGTGAATGGGCCCACCGGTGTTGAGATTTCGGTCAAACCGAGGGAAACAGCTACTCGTAACCGAAACACGGACCCGATGCCCCGGTAGGAAAACGTTGCTCGTTGCCCACATGTCAATCTCATATCTGTATACCTTACCAATATCCAACAACTCAGGCTGCGCGAAAGAATCCCTATACTGTGCCCGGAGGATGCCGTCACATAGCAGCCGCGAATAACCGTCTGGGTGTACATCGGTGAGCCGCACAACCCAATCGGTATCCGGTGCAGAGGACAGTCCATACATCACTGCCTTCACAGGACCTGTGACTTCAAACTCCTCCGTTAATGGCTCAGTGGTGAAGGTAAGACACAATTCCTCAACCTCGCGCTGGTCATAAACACCGCCGGGTATATTTAATGTGTTGCCGCCTTGGGTGGGGACGGGCTGGAGCGGATCGTACACAAAACTGTCCGGATTTTCGCTTCCTTCAGGAGGCTTCGGCGATAGTGTTCCATCGTTCAATGATTTGATAGAGCTGCTTTGTCCACCGTGCAGATAATAGTTTGTGTACTGCGTGTCGGGCAGGGGCCAATCGGCTTCATCACGCCACTCATTACGACCCATTATGAAAATGCGCACCGGTGGTGCATCCATAATCCCTGTGTCAATGCCTTTGAGCCAGTAATCGAACCAAGGGAGACGCAATTCGTTAAAATCCCTAGCCGCATCAGCTCCGAAATCGAACTCACCGGCAGATTGGGTGTTGATAGCCCCAGGACCGTGCACCCAAGGTCCAACAATCAGTTTTTGGCTCTGGCGCGCTTTCTCCGTGCGACCGCGTTGCTTGATACCCATGTAGTGTTTGAATGTCCCCGCCAGAAAGATGTCAAACCAGCCCCCTAGATGGTACATAGGCGTTTCTATCTGATCGTGAAATTTGTCCATGTTGAAGGCGTCCCAGTACCCATCATCCGTTGGGTGTTGAAGCCACTCGTTGAACCAATCGCTCAAACCCTCAAAGAACGGGCATGGGTAGATTGGAAGGCGCGCATACCAGCTATCCATCTCTTCCTGAACTCGTTCGAGTATCCCCTGCTGTCGATCAAATTCTTCTCCCTCCGCGAGATGTGCGAGATTGTTCAACGTCACGCCATGCGCCCAAGCCATGTTGAACGCCAATTCAAACGCACCGCTTCGGTACACCCACTCCTGATAGTAGTCCGCGGAAGACTCACGAACAAACATCGCCCGTAGGTGGGGCGGACGGCTGAGCGCGTTTCTGTACTGAGTGGCTCCAGAATAGGAACCACCAATCGTCCCTACGTTGCCGTCAGACCACGGTTGCGCCGCCGCCCACTCAACGGTGTCATAGCCATCACGGTTTATCCCCGCGCCATCGTCCCGAAACGGGTAAAATTCGCCGTCAGAAGCGAACCTGCCACGCACATCTTGGATAATGACAGCATATCCCCTCTGTGAGAAGAAATCGGGGGAACCCACCCCATTTTCAGATCCACCCTCCTTGTTGTATGGCGTGCGCTCTATGAGTACAGGGAACTTGCCCTCAACATTGGGACGGGTGATATTAGCACGAAGAACCGTGCCATCACGCATGGTAACTTCTTGATTCTTTTTATGAATTGTCTGATACTGAGGTTTTGATAATGCTGATTCTTTGATCATGGTTTCTCCTTTAGATGATTACCGTGTTACTAACCCACCGGAAACGACAACCGTTTCACCTGTCATCTCGGAGGCATCGGGACCCGCCAAAAAAGCCACAACGTTGGCAATGTCTTGCGGCTGCTGCAACCTACCAAGTGGAATAGAGTCACGACGACGTTCCATAAACTCGCCGGGCGACAATCCCATCTGCTGAACCCCTATTAGGTCATCGAGTGTCCAGTTAAAAGCGGTTTCTACAATGCCGGGGGCAACAGCGTTGACCGTAACCCCGTGCTCCGCGAGGTTGGCGGCAGCCACCTTGGTCAGGTTAATGATCGCTGCCTTGCTCGCTGCATAAGGCGGTGAGTAGGTCATCCCTCCAGCGATCCCAGCCACCGAGGCAATGTTGATAATCGTGCCGCTTTTCTGCGCCATCATCGGTTTCGCGGCTTCCTGCATATAAAAATATGGGCCCTTGAGGTTCAGATTGAGCGTCCAGTCCCACGTCTCTTCCGTAACATCTGGGAACGGCTGCGTCCGTATGCCTCCCGCATTGTTGACCATGATATCGATGCGTCCGTACCGCTCAATGACCGCCTGAACAAAAGGTGGAGCGTCCGCTGCCCTAGCGGCGTCGAAGATTCTTGTGGCAACAGTGGCATTGGTCGCCGCGAGGTCATTTTCCAGTTTCTCCAGCAGATCTTCTCGGATATCACTGGCAAAGATTGACGCTCCCTCCCGCGCCAATCGTAAGACAGTTTCCCTGCCGATACCTTGACCCGCCCCGGTGATGGCTGCTATCTTGCCGGCGAGTCGGTACGAAGATTCTGGCGTAGACTGAGACGATTGATCCTGTCGTTGCATCTTTTTTATCTCCTCCGTCGCTGTTATTTGAGATTCTCATTGATGTGCTGCCGAACTCTGTCCTGCGTCTTCTTTGTCATGAGTTTGAACCCTTCAAGCCTATTTTCGTTAAGTGCTTCGCCAAGAGAGGCAAGACTATCAATACCGAGTTCATCGTACAACGCCTTTGCCGTCTTGATACCGACTCCGGGAAGCGCTGTCAACTCTAACACAGTTTTCGGCGTGTGCTCAGCAAATTCCTCCAATTTCGTGCATGTACCCGTCTCGATAAACTCACCGATAATCTCGGCAATCGTTTCACCGACACCGGAGATTGTCGCTAAACGTCCTTCCCGATGCAGTTCCTCTACCGATTCCGGGTGGCGAGAAATCGTGTAGGCGAGCCTTGAATAGCGTGTAGCATGAGATTCCTCGTAGCCGCCGATGACCAAGATTTCGTGGAGCTGCTGGAGTTTCTTCGCAATTTCGTCATTCCGTCGCCAACGGGTGCGACCTTTTGCATCGGTATATGATGTATCATCCTTTGGATCCATAGTAAATTTACCCCCAATTCATGAAAATCCCGAGAAAACGCTAGAGATCGGATTTGAGCTCCCAGATTTGAACTGTCGAATCGAAAAGCCCAACTGCCATATATTTCCCATCATGAGAAAACGCCAGAGACTCAATTCCAGTATCAACTCTCAGTGCAAATACCTCTCTATCTTCCTTGATATTCGAGAGCATTAGCACTCCTGATTCATCGCCCAGCGCGATGTATTTACCATCTAATGCAAACGTGAGGGCACGCGCCCAATACGCTTCCAAATTGTCTATAACAGATAGTTGTTCCCTTGTGCTTCGCTTCCAAACACGAATCCCAGCCTTCGCCTCAATTTGACTATCAACAGCCAACATCGAGGCATCGGGAGAAAAGTGCAGGTTCCAGACACCCAAGATGATACCCGTATCAATCAGATCCGACGGGGTATCTCGCTTGATGTCCCACACCTCAATATTCGTGCGATGTCCCTCGCCATCTCGGTAGGTGCCTTCCGCCGCTGCAATGTACTGTCCATCATGGGAAATGGCTAAACCGTTCCTCACCTGCTCAATCGTGTTCAGGTGTTTTAGTAGCCGTTTCTGGTCTACCTCCCAGATTTCTATCTGCTTATCCCCACGTGATAGTGCAACAAACTTCCCATTTGCGGACAAACTCCCGTTTTCAAACCCACCATTGGTCAGAACTGTCTCTTGGTTCGTATCCAGAGCGATAAGCGTAACATCACCGTTCTCTTTCCTGATCAAGAGCAGATTACGAGCCGGTGAGTACGCAAACAGGTCTTTGGTCGTTGTAATATGTTTCTCCTCGTGGGTGTCTAAATCCCACTGCACTACACTCCCATCTTCCATTTTGCAGATGATTTTGGTGTCATCCAAACTAAAGATAATGTGCCGAGAAACACGAGGCAGCATACGATCGCCCGGCGGCGGCTGGCTCACACCAAAGTGAAACGACAAATGGGGAATTATCATTTCGTCTTGTTGCGCCCTTACGGCAGAGGCTAGGAAACCAAGAGCAAAAAACAGGAGCAATAACCTAAATCCCTTCACAACGCACCCCCTAGCTGGCAAATCACAAAAATCCTATCGAAGCAATTGGAGAATCTCCTCCGGTCTCTGGTGGCGTTCTGCCTGATCAAGAGGTGTTTCTCCTTTTGCGGTTCTTATCGTTTTGTCCGCTCCCCCAGCAAGTAGAGCCTCAATCATCTCTTGATCGCCCCGTACCGCAGCGACATGCAGCGGAGTCTCTCCCCAAAACGTCCCGAAATTTAGTTCAGAGGGACCGTCGTGTTTAGTTCGATGATTGACATCGGCACCGTGTTGGATGAGCAACCTAACAGCATCTGTTTGATCGTTATCCGCCGCATGATGCAACGCTGTCTCACCGCCGCGCGGCATAGCGTGGTCAATCTCCGCACCTGCGTCAAGTAGATAGGGAATGAACACAACATCTCCGGTAAAGGCAGCAAGCGTCAAAAGTGTCCCTTCACTAAAGTCATCGTGATTGACATTCCCACCTTTGCTTAATAGGTATTTTACAACATCTATGTGACCATCGAAGTATGCCCACAAGAACGGCGTGATGTGATGCCCATTCACCGCATTGACATCGGCACCGTTTTCGACAAGCTGCCTAACCTGATTGAGATCTCCACTTTTAGCTGCCTCAAATAGCGCATCTTTGAGGTCTTGTGTTTGATTCACGATTGCCTCACCTCATTATAGTGGATTTTAGAATTAATGAGACACTCCAAACCGGTGCGGTTAGAAACCGCACCTACCGGGGCGGCGAAAGTGTCTACACAAATAAAAACCAACAACAGACTTAACAAGTCACACGGCAGTGAAAGATGCTGTTGCAAATTGTTCATGCTTTCCCAGCCGTTTATGCCATTTTTATTCGTCCTTTCGACACCTGATATGTTACATTTATGAATGCACCGTAAATTATGTGCTGCCGTGTGCCCTAAAACCGGCTCAATTCTCAGACGAACATTGTATACCCCATATTATGCTATCGAAAATTAGACAAACTGCAATCCAATACTATCGTCGTCCAAGCGATTGTTTCGATCTTGCTATCTACGTTGGCTTTCTTCTTTTCGCCCTTATCCTTCCATTTGGCTATGCAACACCAATCTTAAATGCAAGTCTATTGCTCGTACTATTTGGGTGGGTAGGGCGTATCTGCCATGAGCGTCGGTTTGAATGGAAAAGAACACCGCTAGATATCCCGATTGCTGTCTTTCTTCTCCTCGCACTTGTCGCTTCACTCTTTGCACCACATCGGGCGACAAGCAGTTTGGGCTATTTCTGGAAACTGTTTCGAGCCGTATTACTGTTTTATGCCGTCATTCACAGTCGGCTGGGTTATCGTTGGCGTTACCTTATCGTCACCTTTGTGTTTGCTGGGGGGGTCTCCGCTATCCTCGGTCTATATTACTACACGACCGGCACCCACATGGGAACTGCTTATATGTTCGACATGGAAGTAGGGTTAGAAAATCATTTCAGCGATGCAGCCCACCGTAACGAGGGAGTTAAGGTCTCGGAGGATTTGCGGCAAGTTTACCAGAAAAACGGTAGACGACTCTCCCAAGATGCGATTATTTTGCCCTCGAAAAAACAGGGTGACTGGTTGATAGTGGATAAGCACCAGAACCGCAAGTACGCTGTCAGAAAAAGCGAGGGACAGTTCAAAGTTTACATGATTGAACCCCGACTCGCCGGCACCTTCAAGATGCCCAACGACTTGGGGGCTTACCTCGTAATTGTCCTACCGATGGCGATAGGCTATTTTGTTGCAAGTTTTGGGCTATCGGAACAGAGCGGGCGTGCTCCCCTAAACTGGAAATGCATCGCTGTTTTAGGGGTTCTCCTATGCACGATGGGAGCTAACCTCGTTCTCACACTCACGCGGGCTGCATGGATTGGGGTGTTTGTTGCAACGCTTTATATCGCAATCTACTTTCAGCGGAAATTGCTCTGGGTATTGCTAGTCATCGCGCTCCTATCCCCTTTCTTGACGCCCCAAGCCGTCAAGGATCGCTTCGAGGTCATGCTTCAGCGTCCATCTGGCTTTATGAGTGAGCGCCCCCTATGGTGGAAAACGTCCGCCCAACTGATAGCGAAGTACCCTATCACCGGCATCGGTTTGGGACGGTTTCGTCATGAATACCAACTACATGCACCGGAAGGAATCCACCACAAACCGTATCACGCCCATAACATCTACTTGCACATCGCCGTTGAACAGGGAATTCCATCGCTCATCCTGTTTTTAGGAATACTTTTTCTTATCTTTCGTCAGCTTTTTATTTTACGCAAAAGGGATGATTTCTGGTGTTCCGGTCTGTTTATCGGAGGCAGCGGTTTCCTGATTTCCGCCCTTGTCTACGGGCTTGCAGATCAGATTCTTCACCAACGACCATTGCTGATCTTCTGGTTTCTTGTTGGGTTGGTCTTTTATGTTTCGGATCCCGACAATAGTGCATCGGAATAGGTCTCTCAATCTGAAACACGGCTGATGTTCCGCTTCGCTTTCACTTTGGTTATGTTACCATACCTCCGAGTACGATGTATAGAAAAATTTGGTTGACATAGCGGTTCAAAGGTATATAATGGAAACGGATAATATGAGGTTACTGTAAAGAAAAAAGCTGGGAGCAGGCTATGAAAAAAAACGCCAAGATAACAACCCTACTGAATCAACCGGTGCAGCCGCTCGGTCTCGCTGGCAATCCAAATATGGAGGAAGGTTGTGTTACCGCAGCGTATGATGCGGGTATCAATTACTACTTCTTCTATAATCAGTCATATCCAACACTCATCAAAGAACTGAAATCCGTGTTACGCGATAATAGAGAAGCGATAGTCGTGGCAACCGGGAGCGAATCCCGTAATCTAAAAACATTGAATTCCTACCTCGACCAAGTGCGTCGCCAACTAGAAGTAGAGGCAGTGGATGTCTTCTACGCAGAGTATGTTTCCCCTGGGGATGACATGGAGAAACTGTTGGGTGCTGGTGGCGTGTTTGACGAACTCCATCGATGGAAAGCGGAGGGTCTCATCCGCTACGTCGGTGCCACATCGCATAACCGACCAATAGCAGTAGAACTCATCGAGAGCGGCTGCATTGATGTGCTCATGCACCGCTATAACATGGCACACCGAGGTGCGGAAGAGCAGGTGCTTCCCGCAGCACTCAATGCTGGAGTCCCGGTAGTTGCATTTACGTGCACACGGTGGGGGTCGTTGCTGACAGGGCATCAAGAATGGGACGGTCCCGTGCCAACCGCCGCAGATTGCTATCAATATGTCATGCACCATCCCGCTGTTCACATCGCATTAACTGCGCCAACAACACCGGCACAACTGGAAGAAAACCTATTCGCCTTGAAAGGTACAAAGCAACTGTCAAAAAGCCTGCCACTTTGGGAGGCGTACGGTAAACTGATATATGGCGACGGAACCGATGCCTTTGAAACACAGTGGCCCTAGCGTTCATCATAAAAAAAATGAAGACTCGTGTAAAAAGAAAGAACAGCTCAGAGAAACCAAGTTTTTTCGGAAAAATTCGGTTTCTTTGCACTATTCCTTTACATTAACCTAAGTTGCTAGTTGTTAATGCTATACACATTGCGCTCCTCATGAAAATTAATTTATTAATTGGGTAATTTCCGAGCGATGTCCGGTGCGGTTGAAAACCGCACCTACCGGGTCTGGGGGAAATATAGAATTACCCGTTTAATTTCTTAAAACTCATCTGGAGCGCGAGGGCTAGACGTATCCGCATTGCTATAGACATATCGCTCCGCTGGAGCGAAAACCCAAACCTATTAACCTAAACCGAAAATCAATGGACTTTCAATGACTAGCAACTTGCATTACATTAGCAAAAATAAGAAGTTACCAAATAGAATAACCAAAAATTAAGGAGCAGAGACAGTGACAGAGGAACAAAAATACCTATTTGACCTACAAGGCTACATAGTCTTAGAAGATGTGGTACCTCAATCTGTGGTGAAAGCGTGCAACAAGGCGTTAGATCCCTTGGAAGATATGCCGCCGGAGGAATATCCGCCGCCGCTCTGTCTCGGTACACCCAAGACAGAAAAGGAACTCTATATCTCCAACATCCTCGAAGCCGATCCCGTCTTCAATCCGTTGATCGATCTCCCCGAAGTGTTGGATGTTGTTGAAGGCGTGACCGGCGGTCCATACCGACTCAACCATACCTACACAATCTACCGGTGGGGCGGTGGTTATACGGGGCTGCACATGAACGGCACCCCGATCATCCCGAAATGTCAGTATCATTGCCGCAACGGTCAAATGGTTTCAACGCTGACCAAAGCCGTGTTTCCGTTGCTGGATTGTGATGTTGAGGACGGCTGCTTCGCTGTCATTCCGGGGGCGCACAAGAGCAACTTTGTCAGACCTTGGGGCAATCATCCCCACGAAAACCCGGTGTTGACACCCATCCCCGCAAAAGCAGGCGACGCTATTATCTTCACCGAAGCCTTGACACACGGTTCGTTCGTAAACACCTCGAAACGTCCGCGCCGAACCCTATATTACTGCTACAGTATTGGCTACATGCCCGATTGGGGCGGTCAGAGCTTGGTCTTTAGCGACCATGTCATGGATTCTCTGTCAGAGGCACAGCGTGAGATTCTGCGATTGAAGTAAGAGATCGGAGAGGGTGAATGTCTAACGTTATTCCAAAGGGCCTCCGACCGGCGTTCCCGGTGCATGTCCCCAAAGACACGGTGCGTTCAAAACTATTAGAACTGCTGGGGTTAGATGAGATTCCAAAGGAAGTTGGCTTCACAGAGGAGACAACGTGGGAGGAGGAGGGCATTCGTGTTACGCAGTTGAGGTATAAAAACTCGCTCGGCGAAACGGTTCCGGGGATTCTCATGACGCCGCTCAACGTATCGAGTCAAAAACTGCCCGGCGTCGTTTGCGTACCCGGCACGGGCGGCTCCGCCGAAAAAATTGCCCATCAACGATTTTATCTGGAGGAAGACCCACCCGGTATGTTGATCGGTTGGGCACGTGAACTGGCACGACGTGGCTTCGCAACACTAGCGATTTCACCCAAAGGGAGTGTCACCCGACGTCCTAGCATAGAGCACTGGAATCTTGAAGGCAAACTCCTCACCCCCTATGGTCGTCCACAGATGGGAATCCTCGTCGAAGAAACACTGAGGGCAGCACGCATCCTTGCAGCAAGCGACGGAGTTGATTCTGATAGTATCGGAATTACAGGCATGTCGCTCGGCGGGAACGCGACGTGGTATGCGATGGCAGCTGCGCCGTGGGTTCGGGCGGGTGCGCCAATTTGCGGCGGTGTGGGACGCATGACAAGTCTTATCCATGAAGGAGACATCGAACGCCACAGTGCCTACTTCTTCATCCCTCACATGCTCCGTTATTTCGACCATCCAGAGGTTGTCGCTGCATGTATACCGCCACGTCCGTTCATGATGGTGGCACCCACTCAGGACGAGGATATGCCCCGCGAGGGAGTAGACGATCTGATTCAGGTTGTGGGATCGATTTACGCATCATTGGGACACCCGGAGCGGTTCAAGGTCTATCAGCCGGAGGGCAACCATCGCTTTCTCCCTGAATATTTTGAGTGGATGGTCGAATGGTTCCGTCAATTCCTGACAGATAAGGCTGCTTGATCTGGATAGGATCCACGCACTTCAGTCGTGTAACAGAAACTGAGTTTTCAAGAAAAAACTCGGTTTATCTTCGTGTTCCGCGCAGCGAAATCCTCGATGAATCGGGACTTGCACTCTCTTTTTATATGAACCTTGATTTTTAACCCCCTAAATCCCCCTTGTCAGGGGGACTTTGGAAAATCAGGGGACTTATGAACGCGCTGCGTAAGTCCTATTCTTCGCAATCACAACACGCGGCTTTACCTTGTGCCTTTTCAAATGCCTCTTTTCCCTCCTTTGCTGAAAAATAGGCAATTCCTAAAGCAGCTACGCTATCTAAGTAGCCTATGTGCGTCAGTTCGTAGATGAGGCTTGATGCCAACAGGACAAACGACATATAAAGACATACTTTCGTGCATTTCGCATCAGCGATGATGGGTTGGGAATCTAACTGTTTTCCAACCTTCATCTTCAAAACGATTAGAATCCACATGGTAACAATCGAAATCGCTGAAATGATAATCCCCCAGAAGGTTGTTTCAGGTTGATGGCCTTGAACCATATTGAGCACCGCAGTAATAACAAGCCCCGCCGTTAGTAGATAAAAGCAGGTTCCCGTAATACGCAGCGCAGTGATTTCAAATCTATCCCTCGACACATCTGGAAAACGGCGGATTCGAGTAATCATGTGGGCGATGCCGATTGCTGAAATTACCTCAATAAAACTATCTACCCCGAAACCGAAAAGTGCGAGCGTTTCGTCTTGAAATCCTAGCAAGGTCGAAGCTGTCCCTTCTAGGAAATTATAGCCAATCGTAAATGCGGTCAACTGTAACGCCCACCGAAATGCTCGCATTTCTATGTCTTCATTCGCTACCTTCTGTGTTAGCAACATTTAGATATTTCCCCTATTATGGTGAGTTCTACAATTACTTATACCCTTCGATGCACAGCCAACCCCCTAAATCCCCCTTATCAGGGGGACTTTTGAGACGTTCACTAAGAGGAGCTACTAGTGAACGTCTACTTATTATTCACCATAAACTTGCTTGTTACAGTTCATTTTCCCAATTTCCTGTCATCAATAATCCGATCTTGGAAAGGTCCTCCCGAAACTCCGTTGCCTCAGTCAATCTACCTCTATACATCACAAAAATTCGGTCACTCAGTGCTAAGATTTCATCAAGTTCTGTTGAGATCAGCAGGACAGCGTGTTGCTTCCGACGTTGCTCAAGAAACTGCTGATGCGTATAGTCAGCAGCACTGATATCCAACCCGCGGGTCGGATTGACAGCCACCAACAGTTGTGGCTCCTGCGAGAGTTCCCGCGCGATAACGACCTTCTGTTGATTTCCCCCAGATAACGACCCCGCCGGTGCGTGGGTGTGGGTCGTCCGTACATCGTAGCTTTGGATGAGCTCCGCGCTATCGGCATCAATCCGTTTAAGATTTAAAAATGCCCCCCAACCCTTCAAAAGTTTTGATCGATAGCCCTTGAGCCGATGCACGTTGAGAATTAGATTCTCCGCGATTGTGAAACTCAGGATGAGCCCGGCGGTCTGTCGGTCTTCGGGGATGTAGCCATATCCCAACTGACGGCTTTTGCTCGTCGGAAGATTGGTGATTGCTCCCCCCTTAAAACGGAGGGCACCACTCTGAGACCTACGGAGTCCAACAATCGCTTCGGCAAGCTCGATCTGTCCATTGCCATCAATACCTGCGATCCCCACGATTTCACCGGCGCAAACATCAAATGAAGGACCATCAACGCCCCGACGACCATCATGGTCTGTAACAGTTAAATCGTGGATTTCAAGAATTGGAGGACCATGGGCTTGAGCCCTTCGCTGAATTTCTGGTAATTCATGGCCGACCATCTGCTTCGCTAAATGGGTAGGCGAGGTGTTAGCGACCTTCGTCGTTGCAACCTTTTTGCCGCGACGCAACACAGTAATCCGATCGCTGATCTCCATCACCTCCTTCAACTTATGGCTAATGAAGATGATGGAATGTCCATCCGATTTGAGACGACGGAGGATGGCGAACAACTCTGTAATTTCTTGTGGCGATAAGACCGCGGTCGGCTCGTCAAGGATAAGGATTCGTGCATCGGCTGAAAGTGCCTTGAGGATCTCAACCCGTTGCTGAAGCCCAACCGAAAGTTCCCAGACCTTCATCTGTGGTAAGATGGACAGACCGTAACGGGTGGAGAGCTGCTGGACGTTCTCCTCCGCCTCGTTCCGCCGAAACCGGAATTTCCCACGTTCAGAAGTGAGGGCAATATTTTCAGCCACACTCAATGAAGACACAAGCATAAAGTGCTGATGCACCATGCCCAGCCCCAAAGCAATGGCCGTCTTGGGAGAATCGACAAGGCTCGGTTTTCCGTCGATTAGAATCTCCCCGGCATCGGGCTGATACAAGCCGTAAATCAGATTCATCAACGTGGACTTACCCGCCCCGTTTTCACCAAGTAAAGTGTGAATCTCTCCCTGTTCCAACGCAAAGTCCACGCCATCTACGGCAAGGTTATTTCCAAATGCCTTGGTGATACCGTGCAGTTCAAGTGCGAGTGATGCCAATGGATGAATTTCCCTTTACCTTCTAAAATTTCACGCGAGGTGCCTTAAACTTACCGGCGAGAATATCTTGACGAATTTTCTCAACTTTGGTGATGAGATCTTCAGGGATGCGATCTTTTAGTTTCGGGTTGTAGACTAACTTCACAGTCTCATTAAGCGACATCCCCATCCACATCACTTGGGGTTCAAATTTGCCCGTCTGAACCAAATCGGCGGCGTACACAAAGGCTTTGGTATCGATGACAGCGCTAGCGAGAATTGCATCGGGAGCAATGTCGTTCTGATCCAGATTTGAACCGAAAGCGTAGACGTCCTTACCGGCTTTGCGGCTCTCCTCAACAGCATGAAAAACCCCACGCCCGGCAGCATCCGCATTGTGGAAGATAAAATCAACTCCCTCCGTAATCTGGGACAATGCCAACTCTTTTGCTTTCCCGATGTTCTCCCAATCTCCGACGTAGGAACTGGATATTTTAATATCTGGATTGACAGATTTCGCCCCTTCTTCGAGGGCGTGAAAGGTACTGTTGATCGGTGGGATATTCATGCCGCCGATAAGTCCAATCTTGCCCGTTTGGGTCATCGTGCCGGCGATGACCCCCAGCAGATATGTCACCTCCTCAAGCTCAAACACAATCGATGCCACGTTATCTAACACGGTATTTCCGGAGGTTGTGATAAACACCGTATCCGGGAAGTCGGGCGCGACAGATTTTGCGGCTTCTTGGTACTCAAATCCGTGCCCGAAAACCAGACCGTACCCCTTGCTCGCATAGAATCGAAAATGTTCCTCCCACTGCGATGGGGCTTTGCTCTCGACATGGCTGACCTCGACTCCCAACTCCTTTTCAATACGCTTGAGGCCTTCATAAGCCAGAGCGTTCCACCCGGCATCGCTGATTGAACCGGGCGTCAGCAAGGCAACTTTGAACTTCGCTGCATCGGTTGTGCCGATAGTAAACCCAAACAACAACACCAGTAAACTACAAATAACCCAACTTTTTTTTTGCATAAAAACACCTCAATATAGAATTTACGAAAATCGTCTGTGTACAGGACAACATTCATTGTCCGCCATTCAATCTAAACCGGTTGAAATTATATGGACGCCTGAATGGACTGTCAACCCTATTTTAACGCAAGTTGCTAGTTGATAAACCAAATTTTAACGCAAGTTGCTAGTTGATAAACCAAGTAGGGGCATCCCCTCCGAATTGCGACTCGCTTGACAACGGCTTTGAATAAAAACAGGAAAAATAGGCTGCTCTGGGTTTTTTTAGCAAAAAAGGTAACAAAGGTAACACGAAAAACGGGGGCGAAACCTTTCAAACCTATCATCAAAACTCCTCTGTATCCAAGTCCTCCTCTGCAAGTTGCACGAGCTGTTTGTAGTCAACAACTTTTATCTCTCCATTGTTTTGCTCCACCAGATCAACAAGCAGGGAAGCACCGGGCGAATGTATAAGATCCATCTCAAGCGCTACAAGATAGATGCTTGCACCATTCACATTTTTCGCCTTGACGGTTTCCAGAATTTTTGTCGAATCTACTTCAATATTGCCATAGGGACCTGCTGCGGGTAAACCGTCAGTGACCAACACAATAATTGATGGGTTGACCTCAAGTGCCGTCTCAATGGCTTCGAGGAGGTTCGTTCCTTGACTATTTGCGATGCGTTCGGGCGTGAACCGATCCAGATACTTCGATACCGTTTCGATATTCTTCTCTGTTACCGGCGCTAGCTTACCCTTCCCCATCTTGGCATTCGCGTGGAAGGTGATGATATTAAAAGAATCATCCTCATCAAGCGAAGACAACGCTTCCTTGATGGCCTCGATTCCCAATTCCAGTTTTCTGAGTCCAGCTGCCTGCATACTGGCGGAGACATCCAAGCAGAAGACAACCTGTTGGGGTCCCTCCGCCTCCTCTATGAATTCGATGATACCCAATTTGTCCTTGATGTTCGGCAATTTCTTTAATTTTTTCGCGTTGCCTGGAGATCCGCCCCCACCAATCAATCCATCTCTTGATTTCCCCATCGAATCAACCATATCAAGACCGCTGCGTTGTCCACGCACGCGCACCCGTCCCGTCACTTTACCTTGACCGTCTGAACGTAGCGAAACCGGTCGTCCAATATCTGACCTTTCAGATTCCTTCAAGTTCGCATCTGTCATTACGTCCGGCAGCTTCTCAGTGAGTGGTGCCGTGGTCACGTCGAGATTCTCGCGCACAACCCGTTGGCTGAGGCGAGCAACCTCCGTCAATTTGTGGCGTGAGGATTCAAGGAGCTTTTCTTTCGATCTGAGCGCCAAATTCTCGTCAGGCTTCCGAACCTCCATCTTCAGCGGTGGCTTGTTTTTGATTGTTTTCACCTCAGGTCTCGGTGGTTCTTTTACCCATTCCACCCAGATATGATCCTTATCTCTGACTACTTCATCACGAGGAGTTAAGACGTAAACAATTCCGATAAGCAGGTGCAAAATCAGAGCGACCAGTATCGCCGACCGTTGTCGAATTTTGTTGAATTCCGTATGTCGTCCAAGCATTTGTCCATCCCTCCCATTGATACGAATAGTAACACATCGTCACGAAACAGTACTCGGACCAATCCTTAGATCCGAATCCGTTCCCACCGGTCACTGCGAAAACGGAGGAAATAGGTTATACCCGCCAAAATGATGTAGATTGTCGCACCGCACCACGCGCCGGGCACTCCATACCCCAACAAAAACGCTAAACTGTATGCGAGCGGAAGAAAGAGCAGCCACGCATAGCCAATGCTAACACACATCGTGAAAAAGGTATCGCCGGCACCTTTGAGTGCACCCGACGCACAAATCCCAAACCCGTCGGAGAGTTGGAAAAGTGCTGCAAAAAACAGGACCCGCGTTCCGAGACGGATAACCTCCGCATCCGGTGTAACCAACGAGATTAGAAACTTTGGTACTGCAAAGAACGCAATGGCAACGAAAAAGGTATACACAACACCTAATTTTATCGCCGTGTAGCCACTCCTACGGGCATTATGGAGTTGACCGGCTCCGATATAATGCCCGACCAGTGTCGTTGCTGCCATCGAAATGCCATACAGCGGCATAAACGATGTAGAAATCAAAGTAACCCCAGCGTTATTGGCTGCAAGTGCGATGTCGCCCATCCGTCCAACCAAGGCGACAAACACCGTAAAGCTCCCCATATCCATCAAATTGTGAACGCCCATCGGCAAGCCTATCCGAAGAATGCGGCGGAGATCACGTGAGTCAATCTGGAAATGGGATCGGGTTTGGAACGCCCGATTTGACTTCCGTGAAAGGAAAACAGCGAAATAGCAAATTACTGCGACTACACCCGCAATCAACGTAGCAATCGCAGCACCAACGATTTCAAGCCGGGGACACCCAAATTTTCCAAAGATCAGTAGATAGTCGAGGAGAAGGTTGACCAAATTTGCGACAATCTCAATCCGCATCGGTGTTTTCGTGTCGCCGATGCCCCGCAGAAAACTTGCCATCGCAAAAGAGAGAAAGACAGTAATACCGCCGTATAACCGAATTTGCGTGTAGATGCCCGCCAGACGTTGTACCTCTGGAGACGGTTTCATCAGGGCAAACGCAGGTCCTGTAAATAGGTTAAGCAGCAGTATGACGAGATAGGATCCGAGGGCGAGGTAAATCCCTTGCCATGCCGCAACGGTGATCCCTCGCCGATCTCCGGCTCCATAACGTTGTGCGACGAAGGTGTTGACGCTACTCAGAAATCCTTGAAAAAAGGAGAATAACGTCCACGTCAATATCCCCGCCAATCCGACAGCCGCCAATTCCGTTGCGCCCAAACGTCCGACCATCGCCGTATCCACAAACATCATCGCTGTCCGCGATAGCATCGTGATGACGATCGGATATGCTAACAACCAAACCTCTCGGTAGCCACCAGGTCCATCTAATCCTCCTTTTACGCCCCGACTTTCTACGTTTTGTTGCAATCCATTCTCCTAGGTCTATTCCGTGTGTTTTATATTTCACAAATTCTGTGATGCAATCGCCTCTGTCTTATCCTCAAACGAGCGGACCCACCGCTCCCCTTTGGGTGTCAATTCATAATAGGTATGATTGCGGTGTTTGATCCACTTCCCCTTTACAATGTTCTTGCGGTATTGAATCATCCGTCTCTCTACACGTTTCAAGCCGCCCAGCTCCCGCAGTTTCCGATGACGGTTCTGAGTCTCATCAAGGGGTAAACCGAGCATCTCTGAGACAACAATCGAATAGTCCAACCCAAATTCCTGATGATGCTTCAGGATGAGGTAATCCACCTCATCAAGTCGATCGAATGTCGGATCTTCCGTTTCTGTATCGGCGGGTGTTTCTGCCGCATGGATTTCATCCCATGTCACATCAAGTAGTCGTTCAGGGCGCAGGTGCTGCACGGAAGCGCAATCAGATCGATGTACAGCTACTGTGCCATCTTCCTTAAAGTAGCCGATGATGCCTTCCCCCATCTCTGGTGAACAACATTGGGCCAGCTTGTAGGTTAGTTCTTGGTGCATTGCGTGTCTCTTCGTTTTTATCCACACCACACAGTTTCACGACTTCAATTCGCCTACATAACGACGGATCTTTGTCGCTGCCGTGACGATATCCGCCATATCTTCCTCAGTCCCCATCAGAATGCTCTGGCTAAGCGCCAAACCGTTTTTACACAGCTTTTCCGTCTCTGAACAGGAAACGTTTGAATAGTCAGGCTTCGCACTCAGGAGACCCGATTCCATAAACGGCTCCCGATACATCGGCGTCGTGTACCAATGCCGCATCGGAACCCCCTCCGCCCCCATCGCCTTGATGAACGTTTCGCGGGAGATGCCTTCAAACTCTTCCGGATCGAAAATCGCCTTATAACCGTGACAACCGCCGCGGGTGGCGCGTGAATCGAGCGGCACGACCTTGATGCCGGGAATCTCTCCTAGCCCAGCATCTAGAAAACGCATATTTGTATTGCGGAGGTTGACCTCGCCATCCAACCGCTCAAGCCGTGAGAGCAGCAATCCGCCCTGCCACTCCGTCATCCGGAAGTTCCCGCCGAACGGTTCCGTCTCAAATTCAGATTCAGATGGAGAGCGTCCACAGTTATGAATTGACCACGCGCGTTCATACAGTTTCCGATCGTTGGTCAGTACAATACCACCTTCGCCCGCACAGAGGTTCTTGGAGGATTGAAAGCTAAAGCAACCGAGATGCCCCCAACCGCCGACCCCTCTGTCCCGCCACTCCGCGCCGTGTGCCTGGGCACAGTCCTCAACTACAACAAGGTTGTTCCGTTCGGCAACTTCCAAAATCCCGTCCATATCGGCGGGATACCCCGCGATATGAACCGGTAGGACCGCTTTGGTATTCGGTGTGATCGCCGCTTCAATTTTTGATGGGTCAATATTAAAACCGTCGAGAAGTGTATCCACAAATACCGGCGTTCCGTTCGCCATCAGAATTGACACCACCGTCGCTTGGAAGGTGTACGGCGTTGTGATAACCTCGTCGCCAAGTCCGACGCCCGCAGCCTTGAGCGCGACGTATAGCGCCGCCGTGCCGCTATTCACGCAGATGCCATATTTCGTGCCTTGGAATTGAGCGAAACGCTCCTCAAACTCAGGAACCCTTGACCCGCCGGTGCCCCATACCCCGCTCCGATAGATCTCCTCAAAGGCTTTGAGGTCGTTATCATCAAAGGTGGGCCACGAGGGATACGATTCGGTCCGAACCGGCGTGCCGCCGTTAATCGCTAAATTTGCCATTTTCGTTCTCCTTGTATTGTTACGCGCTCGCTCTAACTTCTGAGTCTATGGATTAAAGATCCAAACCACCCAAGTAGTCCGCAATCCGTTTCGATTGTCCGTCAACGGATGTCTCCATCGCCGCAATTACCAACGCAAAACTCTTGATGTTATCCTCAATTCGCGTTGCAGAGGGTTGACCGCCGTCAATCCAGTTGATAAACTCGTCGAACAGATGCTCATGGCCGAACCGGGGGATCTCCGGTGCTTCGTATGTCTCCGACTCCTGACCGACCTGATGAATCGTAACCTCAGCTTCACCAGCGATTTCGACACACCCCTCCTCAAATTCCGCGCGATAATGTTCGTTATGCCAACAGTTGACGATGCCCGCAGCAGAGCTGTTTCCCTCGTAACAGGTATGCACCCCGTTGTCCATCTGCATCAGGTACAACCCACTCGAAAAGTGCTTGAAACTGGACCACTCAGGATTCCAACCGAAACCGACGAGCGTCTCGCAGTCGCCGCCGGAGAGGAAGCGCAGCATGTCGAGATGATGGACAGATCCCTCAAAGAGCAGACTGAAGTCCATATCGTGCCGCCACGCCTTGCCCCACGATTGATAGCGGCGGTAGTCGCAGGCGTACCGTCCCACGATATGCTGGAGTCGTCCCAACCGTCCCTCCTCCCGAATGCGAACCAACTCCTGCTTGTTCCTCGCATAACGGTAATTCTGGATAATCGCACACGGCATCCCGGTTTTCTGGGCGGTAGTTACCATTGCCTTTGCCGCTTCGAGCGTGTCCGCGATCGGCTTTTCGCAGATCACCGGCATCCCGTTTTCCATTGCAGCAATCGCTGCGGGACTGTGGAATGGTGGGGGAGTCGCAACGCCGCAGAAATCCGCCTTGACCGTCGCACACGCCTCGTTAAAGTCCGAGAACAGCTGATCTTCGCTGAGACCGAGTGCTGCTCCCTGTTCTTGTAACACGTCTGGCAGCACATCCGCCAATCCAATAATTTTTATCCGATCGCCGAAGTTATCGACAAAGTTTCGGATCCAACCGCCTGCCATGCCGCTTCCGCCAATCATTAAACATGTCTTTTCTGCCATTTAATACCTCCGTAATTAGGATAGTCCAAGTTGCCACCTTGGGCCCAATGGAGCGAAAGGTGTATAGTATTATTCCTTAATTTACTTCTGCTGCCAAACTGTAATTTGTTCAAATAGCTCTTTATCAACATAATCTTCTCTGGTTGTGAGCACCTTGCTTGCGCCAATCGGGATTATTCCTTGTAGTAGCACGTCGTATATTTCAAAGCCGTCACTATCTAGACCCTGCAATTCAACATATAGTTGCGTACCATCAGATCCATTCTGGACTAAAGCTTTAATTGCAAAAGACATATAATTTTCATCTTCTGATACTACTCTTATAGCAATATCACTAGCGGTTATCATCTGTATCCTCCATTCTTTTTTAAATCTTCTATCTTTGTGAATCTCCTATCAACTATATTTACTTTAGTGCATAGGGGTCATCGTTAAAGTTGAGTAATTCAATCTTTCGCTCCAGCGGAGCAATATGTCTATAGAAAAATGCTGGTACTTTCTTCCGCTCCAGCGGAGCTGTATGTGGAGAATTTTAGTGCTGTATACACAACTCAAGGAATAACTAATGAATCTCCCTGCAAAATCAACTGCCTATCCTTGATTAATCTCTCTACGACTTTGTCAACCTCTTGTCGTATATTCGCGGTAGCTCGCTTGATACCGAAAAGTTTGGGAGCCTCAAGGGCTAAATCAGCCCGCTCTATTCCAAAAGCAGTCAATACAACTTGCTTGATAGCCGCTTCTATTTCTTCAGGTGCGATAAGCTCTATCCTTCGTAGAGCATCCGGTAATCCCTCCCGATCCCGCACGGTGACCTCCCTCTGCTCCGTCCAATAGAGAAATTTTCCCTTAATCTCAACGCTGTCAGAACGTGCTGCTTGTCTCGCAGCAGTTTTAACTGTGTCTTGGATGCGACTACCTACTCGACCGACCCCCACAGCGGTTGCGATCCGTCTCGCCACTTCGTTGAGATGCACCGGACTCTCGATTTCAACAATGTCCCGAATCCAACTTGCCATCACGAATGGCGAAACAGCATATAAATCAAGTCCATTGGTAGAAATTGGCAGTTCAGCGAGTTGATACTTTTCAGTGGGGGAATTCTCCTGTGGTTCCGGTGCTGGCTGGACAATTGGAGTAGGATTTGCCTCTGGTACTTCCCCACCCTCATCGGAATCGGTGGGATGTTTTTCAGGAGAAAACTCAGGTGAGGACGGAACATGTACCTTAGCAGCCTCAATCGCTTCTGCCGCCTTTCTGAGTTCGTGGCTCTGCCGTTTAAACCAATCGGTACTCCAAATGCGATGGATACGCCAACCCAGTCCTTCAAGCACTTGCTGCCGAAGTCGATCACGGTCACGGGCTGATTGTGCACTATGGTAGGTCGCACCATCACACTCAATGCCCAATAGGTAGCGTCCCGGACGTTCTGGATCTTTGACCCCGAGATCAATGAAATATCCGGCGGAACCGATTTGATGTTCAACTTGGTAGCCAAGTTTTCGCAGGGCATACGCAACTTCTTCCTCAAACGGGGAGTCTGCCCCCCTGCCGGTCGGTTCTGGCATGTCATCAAGTTCGCCCGTATCTGCATATTTCAAGTAACGCTTAAGTACCTTGACACCAAGCGCATCAGTACGACTCAGATCAATGTCATCAGCGGCTAAGTTGGTGAAAACTTCGCACCGTCGCCGTGCCCGTGTAATCAATACATTTAATCGTCGCTCCCCACCATCTTGATTGAGGGGACCAAAGTTCATCGTGAGGTGTCCATTGGCATCGCGTCCGTAACCGATGCTGATGAAAATGACATCGCGTTCATCGCCTTGGACGTTTTCCAAATTTTTGACGAAAAACGGTTCTTGAGGATGCGCGTTGAAAAACGTTTCGCACGATGGGTCTCCCTGCTGTAGGGTTTCAAGTCTCAGGATCTCAAGTTGATCTTGGATCGCTATCATTTGAGATGCATTAAATGTCGCTACCCCAAGCGTCAGATGGGGCTGTGAACGAGCGTGTTTCATGACTTTCTCTGCAACAATTCGGGCTTCTTCCCTATTTTTTCTACTCCCCCCGCGGTCAAAAACAGTATCCGGATGGTGATGATAGATTAGCCCAACCTCTTCCTTCGAGACATCCGGACTTGGGAAGAGTTCAAGCTCATTCTTGTAAAATTGATCATTTGATATTGCAATTAGAGATTCGTGTCGGCTGCGATAGTGCCAACGTAACATGCGTTGAGGTGCGCTCTTAGCATAAAACAAATCCAGAATGCTATCTATATTGTTAACTAAGTTTTCTTCCTCATTCTCATCATCGGTCCCTACTTGTTTATCAAAGAAGTCGGTGGGGGGCAACTGACGGTTATCCCCAACAATGACCGTTTGCTTCCCTCGGATAATCGCTCCGAAAGCATCAACAGGCTTGACTTGGCTGGCTTCGTCAAAAACTACCCAATCAAAGTGGACGCTTTCAGGTGGAAGAAACTTTGCCACGGAGAGCGGACTCATCATGAATATTGGTTTAATCGCTCGTATCACATTTCCGGCTTCTTTCATAAGCTTACGGATTGGCAAATGTCCCTTCTTTTTAGCAAATTCCTTCTTCAATACACCCAACTGTCCAACGGCTGGGCCATCTTTAGGTAAATGCTTCCAATGTTCGTATGCAACTCTAGCTTTATTATATTCAAGTGAGAGGTGGTCTAGCTCCTTGAACCGTTCGACAATAGACTGATGGAGATCGCTACTAAAACGCGCAAGGATGGGGCGTTCTCGCAGCGCGGTCTCAACCTGTGCTCCGTACCAAGCTTGTGTGAGTACAGTCGATAGAAACTGATTCGCCTCTGGCCAGACATTTGCAATTTTCACAATCTCAGCGAAGTCGCTTTTCCTTAACGCTTCCGCCAAGTGGTTATAGATGACGATATCCGGGAGTTTCTCCGCTTCCCGTTCCCAACATTCAAGAATGTGCGCCTGCTCTGTGAGTGGACACGCTTTCAGGCCATCATCGCCTCCAAAGCGTACTGTTTCATCAAGTTGAATCTTTTCGGTGACAACTTGAAGGAGATGTGGATGGCTGGTTTGGTGTTCCTCAACTGTTGAAACTAGTGTCTCAAGTGTTTCCAAATCGGGGCTTGCTGCAAGATATGCAACCAATGCCTCCGGCAATTCACTATTCGCTACCGATTCGTGTAATGCTGAAAGATACCCGGCAATTTCTTGAAGTTGAGACCAATTCGAGGATTCTCCTTGCCAATGTGTGCCGAACAGTCGTTGTCCGAGCTCCTGTAGCTTTTCAAGATGGGGCAGCTCACGTTGTGCTTCAAGAATCGCATCAACGATACGGAGTCGCGATTCTTGGGATTTGGGTAGTGGTTGCGTGCATAAGCCTTTTAGTTCATTGCCGGCGCGTCGATATTTGTAGGAAAAAGAAGTCCACCATTTGCCTCCATAGGCTGCCAGCATCTGTCGAATCTCCAGCACGTTTTGCCCCCACGCTTCAGGAATAAGGATGCTGTCATGTCCACTATGAAGTTTGCTCAACCGTTCTCCCGCGCTTAATCCTATTCCCAAGTCGTTACGGTGCGTTCGCCATTCGGTTGACTGGACGTTAATATCTGTTAAGTTCGGTGCATCTAAAGCACGACGGGCCACACGAATGAGGCTTTTGACCGCTTCACAAGTGTCCGGCACCGGAAGTTTGAGGTGTTGCGCGAGTCGCTCGGATGAATCCTTGAGTGCTATAACCCCCGCTCTTGCCTCAGCTGCTGCATGTTCTAGGGGTTGTCTGTCTGCTGGAAGAAAGAGTTTGCAACGACTTCCCCAAAACGGGTGATTTGTCGGTGTACCCATGCTATTGAGAAGAGTCTGTAATTCTTCTGTAATTGCTAGGTTCTGTTGACATTTCATCATAACCATATAATAGCAGCAACAAAACTGAGAAATCCTAAGTATCTCGTTGCTAACTCATCAAAGCGAGAGAAGATACAGCGGTAGTGCTTGATTTTGTTGATAAAACATTCCACTGGACGAAACGCTTTAACTGGGATTCCTTTCCGGTATAGATATCGGGACAGGTGTTAAGAAAGTTTACTATTTTTGACCATTGAATATCTGGTAACGTGAGGGTTGACATACACCCATTATCACACAAATGTCAACACGCCCTAATCCTTTTCTAAACTCTAATAAAGAATGTTGAAACTGATGCAAATCTAAAGTCGGAAGTTGTATTTCTGAAAGTTGCCGATCCGCCGCTAAAAGTTTTCCATACGCCTGAAAAGGTGTGATCCCACTTTCGCCAATGGGCGTGTTGACCGCCTGACAGTAATTGTTTAAGCGATCACGGTCATTGATTAGTAATTCCACTTCCTTTTCAAGAAGTGTTCTCTGTTGTTGTCCGAGGTTAAAGGTTTGCTTCAACTCATTAACTACCGCTTTTTTATTCATCTTATGGTTGTGCAGTTCCAGACACGCATCTCCAAGCCCCACCTCGTCCAGATTGCGCTTGACCACGTCCAAAGCCGCCATCTTTTCTGCCACAAACAGCACCCGCTTTCCCTTTGCGATGGCTTCCGCAATCAGGTTAGTAATGGTTTGGGATTTTCCAGTGCCCGGCGGCCCTTGGATGGCAAGATTTCGTCCTTGACTCACATCATGGATAGCCAACGCTTGTGAGCTATCTGCATCAACAACATGATGCGTCTCAGCGGGATTGAGGTGTTTGTCAATATTGGGTGTGCTAGGATTAATGGATGATTTTGGTTCTTGAAACCCACTTGTTAGTAAAGCCCGTAATACAGAATGCTCAGATAGCGAATCACCAAACCAGTTTGTAACATCTAGATCGTGGTACATTAAAAACTTAGTAAACGAGAAAAATCCGAGTGCAATCGCACATTCATCAATCGACCAACGAGGGATATGGCAAATTGCAGAATCCACTTCTTGATAATAGTTCTGAATATTGAGCTGCTCGGGGTCATCCGCTTCGGCAATGAGAGGAAGTTGGATACCGAACTCCAATTTTAATTTTTCCTGAAGGGAGAGATTGGTGCCAATCTCCTCGCCTGTATGGCGAATGTAGAAACGCTCCCCGACACTAGCGCGATCAATTTCCACCGGAATTAGAATTAATGGGGCACGATGCAGTCTATCACTCGATTCGGATTCATACCATCGGAGCATACCAAGTGCAAGGTAGAGCGTAGTCACACCCTGTTCTTGGAGTGCTGTCTGTGCCGTATTCTTAGTGGTCGACAAACGACTTTGAAGTTCCGTTGATAAATGGTTTGTTTGAAGTCGATTACCAGTATGTTGAACACGATTATTCGCCACTCCATTGTCTTCAAATAATAAGCTGTCATTTTCTTCAGGTTCAGGCTTGGGTAGGAAAGACATAGCCTTACCCTCTTCCACAAGAAGGCGATAAACATCTGGAGGGGATTCATCAATCACTTCAACCCCTCGAGTTTTGAACAGTCTGTAGTTAATGAGTGGGTTGCGTAAACTCAAGTCCAGCAGTTCTTCCCTTGCTACGTCTAATATGGCTTGTATAGAATTAATTACATTCATTGACTATGTATTGATGGTATGACCCGGATGGGTCACGGTTGAGGTTGGTGTTCAGAAGGGAATACATCTTGTCTGCCCAATCCTTCGGCAAGTAACGAAATAACCAATGCATTCAGACTAACCCCTTCATGTTCTGCTCGTTGAGCTAGGCGTGTATGAAGGCTTTTGGGGACACGTTGAACCCATCGTCCACTTGATGTACTTGATGACCCGGGAGCAGGGATTTCATCCCCATGTGCTCTTGCCGTTTCTATCCAACATCGCACTGCATCTCTGCCGTTTGCTATCGCTTCTTGGATTGTTTCTCCATCGGACATACAGCCCGGTAGGTCAGGATATTCAATCAAATATCCGCCGCCCTCTGTCTCCGGCAATATGGTCGTAATAAATGGATATTCAAGTGCCATTATGTCGCACCCCTTCGAGGATTCTGTAGGGAATAACGATCGTTATTCCCTACGACGAACATTTTATAACCTTTGGTGCTAGCTAGTGAGAAAGTCGTTTCCACATTGCTCAAGTTGAAAATCCCGATTTATCGGGGCGTTCATTAGTTCATTCATTCTGCTTACGTTCCACCTTCGGATACACATGTCGCCCCGCTGGGGCTTTAGGGTATTTGTTTGCCCGTGTACTATAGACATGTCGCCCCGCTGGGGCTAAGCGAAACGCTGAACCAATAAGCTGCGAACTAGCACCGTCGTTTTATAAGCCTCACCTACTTCACAGCAGCAACTCCTTGAGGGACTCAATCAACCCATCAGGTGGGTCAAATGGCAGCTCAACAGGTTCGTGGGTCAATGCGCTGTGATAGATGCCCAAAATCGCATTAAACTCTGCAAGCGACTGCTCCAAGTGGGTCGGATGCACCTTTTCGTCATCGTCAAGCCAATCGATCATCGCCTCGGTGAGTCCCGCCTGTCCTAAGAGATCCTGCTCACCGTACTCGTGTGCTCCACGACTATAGCCGTCCGTCGGTGTGTTGCGTTCCCATCCGTACATCCACCAATGAACAAACCCGCGCTTCCCAAAGACGCGGACCCGTTTGTGCTGGAACACCGATTCGTGGTCACTAATTTCGGGCGAGCCTTTTGTGCCAAACGTGACTAACGCCCGAACCCCGTTGGCATACGAGATTGATGCTGTCGCATGGTCGGGGGACGGTTGGGCGGAATCCAGATGTTCACCCCCTGAAACTTGACCGAAAACCTTGACCGGACGTGAGTTGTCGATATAAGAGGAGACTAGTTGCAGCACATGTGGTCCCTGATCGATCGGCGTTGAGCGGGCACTGGCATCAATGAAGTCGAGGTCGCCAATCGCCCCGGCGGCGACATCAGCCTTCAATTTCAGATTCGGCGGATGGAAATTGAGCTGCGTGTTCACCGCGAATTTGGTTTTGGTATTCTGGCATAAGTCGCTCAGTTGACGCCAATCCTCTCCCATCACCGCAATTGGTTTTTCGACAATCGCGGCAGGCACTTCGTGTTCCGATGCGATATTCATCAGCGGATAGCGGATCAATTCATTTGTTCCCCGCAGCACCGGTGCAGTCACGATATGCAGCAGGTCAGGACGTTCCTTATCTAACATCTCATGGATGTCCGTGTACCGTTTTTCAACCCCAAAATCATCGCCAAAACTATTGAGCAGCTCTTCGTTCATATCGCATAGCGCGACAATTTCACCGCGCTCAATATGCTGGTATGCGTGTGCATGGGCACGTGCCCGTCCACCACAACCCAGAAATGCACATTTATACATAGTAAACCTCCGTAAATTATGATTTGAAATAGGATAAGGTTAATGAACTAATGGTGCTAGTTTGCACGTGAAACGTGAAAAGTCATTGGTTCATGCGTTTATGGTAGATTTTAGAATTACTGAGACACTCCCAATGGACAGCTAACCCCCTAAATCCCCCTTATCAGGGGGACTTTTGAAACTTCGCGAGGGTTGGAGTTATTGGCAAATGTCTACTTATTTTTCTAATTCACCATAGTAATGAACTAATGAACTAACACAGTCTTTGTCTGTGCACCCTTTCTCTCTTTCTCACTCTCTCATTTTCACTCTTCCCAAGAATCTAACCCCAAAAGTTTGCGCCCTAGCGGGGTTAGTTCCGCTGTCTTGCCTTGGAGATGCTCCTTCTCCCTCTCCTCTTTGCCTAACCCTGTCAACCGTTCCCGCCAACCGGTGATCCGTTTCTGACGCGCTTCCTCACTGTCCTTCGGCGCAGGCGACATGGTGATATATTGCACGATTCGAGGGCGATCACTGCTGTTCGGGCTGCTCCCGTGTGGCAGGGCACTATGCCAGATAACCAGATCTCCAGCTTTCCCCGCAACAGGCACGGCGTCGGCATCTCTCTCCTTGATCAGCCGCCGTGGATCGGCGTCTTCAGGAAGATCGTTGAGCCAATCCTCTAGTTTATGGTGGAATCCGGGTATACAGGTGAATGCGCCCTGATTGGCGGGTGTATCGGTCAGGTATAACACCCCTTGCACCTTGAGTCCAAACGGCATATCTAACGACATATCCCAGTGTAGGTAGGGGCCCGGGAATTTAAAATCCGGTCGCTCTGGCGGGTTCAAGCTGCCGCGATCAAAGCTAACCCACAGTTTTTCTGTGTCCCAAATCTCAGAAAAGGCTTGGTGGATTCGGGGATATTGTCGATTATTCCATAACGCTTGATGCTGATAAATCTCGACCATGATGCCGCGGCGCGGTGGGTCTGGATACCAAGTCTCTGGGTCGTCTGTATCCATTTCAAGAAAATCCCAAATAGCACGCTCGGCTGCCTTACAGTTTTCCGGCGGCACTGCATCGTGGACAACAACGTAGCCGTTTTCTTCCCAAAAATCTATATCTGCTGCGCTTAAAACTGGCATATTTCTCTCCTTTTGTAAAGTTTAGAATTAATTGGACACTCTGTGCCGGCGAGGTTAGCAAACCTCGCCTACCGGGAAGGGGAAAATCCGGGCTATCACCCCGGTAGGTGCGGGTTCTAACCGCACCGCATCGGCGCAGTTGAAAACAGCGCCTACCAAGCTAGAGACTGGATGGCGCAGTTGAAAACAGCGCCTACCAAACACGGGGAGCGAAAGTGTCTATCTGTTTTTAGAATTCACCATAGTTCATTAGTTCACTAGTCCATCAGTTCATTAATTACCCGATGTACTAATAAACCAATGAACACACTGTTTTCACGTCTCGGTATCAATCTCCCTTACATCTTCCGTATCTGATCTCCAGCAGGTCTCGGAATGTGCTGCCAATAGCCCTCGCTGTCGCCGCCACGGCAGATGATACCTGAACCGTGCTTCGGATCTCTCCCGCGCACGTCCGGCGGAAAATAGCGCAAGGTGAGGCCGCAACGTCGTCGATTCGAGGTATTCGGCTCGGACCCATGTAGCAACAGATCGGTGTGTAGCGAAACCTGACCCGCCTTCATCTCAAAAGCAACGGGGGCTTCTCCATACTCCTCCGCCTGATGCACCGACTGACCAAGAACATTATTTTCCTCTGCGGTACTGTGCTCAAAGGGGATCTGTCCACGTAAATGGGATCCGGGGATAACCTTCATCGCGCTATTTTCTTCGTCTGCATCATCAATTGCCAACCAGACAGTAACCACCTTGCTAGGAGTTAGGGGCCAATAGGAGGCATCTTGATGCCAAGTGACCTGTTTCGTATCGCCCGGCTCTTTGGAGAAGTAGTGGGTCATCGTGCAGATCAGGTTCTCGCCGAGTAGGTCCTGCACATAATCAAGGATGCGACCGTCCAATGCCAGATCGTAAATCCCCCGGCAGGTGGGATGCCAACCGTTAATTGAATAGCTGTTCAAACCGGCTGCCTTTGCCATCTCCATAATCCGATCAAAATATGCTCGATTGGCCGCCACCTCTTTCTCTGTAAAGACATCTAACGGAAAGATGTAGCCCTTTTCGTTGAACTGGCGAATCTGTTCGGTTGTCAGCTTTTGGGGATTCTCGTTCTTGACCGGAAAGAATCTGAGTTCTCGTTTCATATCCGGCAGCGCATCCATAATGGGCATCGTCGATTTCTCCTGTTCTACGTGTCTGTTTGTCGCCCCGGTAATCCGTATTCATAAAATATACTGGTAGGGCACAAAGGGGGGAATTAGGGGTTGATCCAGATCTCAATCTAATCGGTACTAAAACCGGATTGGTGTATCCACTTCGTATCTTCTTAATGAGACTGCCCGCCGTTTAGCCCCATCTCTTCAAGGCTATTTGCCGTCAAGAGACGGATACCGAGTTGATCCAGTTCTTCGTCCGCGGTCATCCCGTTAATTTGTTCTTTTACGGATTGAGGAAGTTCCCCAAATTTGGTAGCAAGTAGCTGGATTAGGAACAACCGCTTCCCTTGCTGGATCCCCTCCTCAATCCAGTCAGTGATAAAACCGGATTGGCGCATCTGTTCCACCTCCCTATTGTGCTTTCTGTCAATGAGATGCTCCGCCATTCAGCCCCGTCTCTTCGAGACTTTCTGCTGTCAAGAGACGAACCCCTAGCTGATCCAGTTCTTCGTCCGCGGTCATCCCGTTAATTTGTTCTTTTACGGATTGAGGGAGTTCCCCGAATTTGGTAGCAAGTAGCTGGATTAGGAGCAACCGTTTTCCTTGTTGACGTTCTTGTTCCAATCCTTGCTGGATCCCCTCCTCAATCCAGTCAGTGATAAAACCGGATTCACGCATCTGTTCCACCTCCTCTCCGAAAAATTCCCATAACCAATCAAGTTCAAAATAGCGGGACGCAATCATCACCGCTGTTGCCAATGAATCCGCTCGTTTCTGCGGATGGGTTTCCTGCAAAATGAGTTCTTTTTCTTGATGCAGCACCGCTTCTGTCTTCTCCCGTTCCAACATAATCAGCAACGGCGCAAACTCTCTCAACTCTCCAGAACGGATCCGGTCTGTATAATCCCACAGCTTGATAATCGGATAGGTGAACCGGTGGATGACCCATTCCCCAATTTGAACGACATATTCACTGGGCGGGTCCGATTCCCGCCGTTCTAGATACAGGACAATGGTGATTGTCGGCTTCTGATGCTGGTCCGTCAGCCCGCCAGAGAAAGTAAACACATTGCGGGGATAATCAGCCCTGTGTTGAAGTTGGAACTCAAAGTGAAGTAAATATTCCTCACCTTCAACCTGAATTCTATGTAGAAAGTCAGCGCGTCGATCTGGTAGGGTGATTTCGACATTTTCCAGCGTCCCGACCAGTTGGAAAGCTGTATCGGGAAAAGCGAGTTTCAGAAACGATTCGGCGTAATGCCGCCCCAAGATTTTCATGACGCGGTCAAAAAGATTAATCTTAGGAGTTACGCAGTTGAATAGTCAATAGGTTATAATATAGTTTATGAATCCACCTAAATGCAATGAATACGACTATATCAATTTTCTGATAGCAACGCCAAGTGCCTATAGCTGTAGCGAGGCTGCCAGGGTCCAACCGCCAACCGCTACCTCCCCTGCCCATGACTCATTGAATCGGTTGCTATATCGACTGCCTGCTGATTCAGAAGCGTTGTGGCGTGAGGCAGCCCCTTCTGTCAACAAGAATCAAGGTGTTTTAGTCATAGACGACTCAACGCTTGACAAACCGTATTCACAGAAGATGGACCTTGTCACCCGTCACTGGTCAGGTAAACACAAACGAGTGGTCTCAGGAATTAACCTCATTACCTTGATGTGGACAGATGGTGACAGCCACATTCCTTGCGACTATCGCTTATATAATAAAGACCATGATGGTTTGACCAAAAATGATCACTTCCACGCCCTGATTGCCACCGCGAATGACAGAGGGTTTGCTCCAGAGTGTGTCGTTTTTGACAGTTGGTACAGTAGTTTGAAGAATTTAAAGACGATTCGACAGTATCAATGGCACTGGTTGACCCGATTAAAGTCAAATCGACAGGTCAATCTGGATAGACAAGGTAATCAACCGATAAGCCAACTTCCCATTAGCAACACAGGCACCATCGTTCATCTGAAGGGATACGGATTGATTAAAGTGTTCAAGATAGTTGCTCTAAATGGCGACATTGAATACTGGGCAACAAGCAACCTCTCAATGAACGAACTATTTCGACTCAAATACGCTGAGTGGTCTTGGGCGATTGAACAATATCATCGGGGTATCAAGCAACTTGTGGGTGTTGAAAGGTGCTTTGCTCGCAAGGCGGTTGTGCAACGGAATCATATTGGACTTGCATTGAGAGCATTTCTACGTATTGAGCGACACTGCTTTTTAACAGGCATCAGTTGGTTTGAAGCTAAAGTCTCTATTATCAGAGACGCTGTGCGAACTTACCTCGCTAAACCCATTTACATCTTGAAGCCAACTGCGTAACTCCTAAATCTGTCTTGGTGCCACTATAAGATACCCTTCAAAAGCAAATTTGCCTCGCTTTAATCCTACTTGATTATTTCTGGATATACATCTAATGCTTCAAACCACTTTTTGAGCAGCGCGACACGCTCGGTGGACGCATTAGAGACTTCGAGGGGACGACCACGTGTGTCCACCACCAAACCAACCACACCCCCTTCGACCTCCACTTCAACCGGCTGACCGCGCCCTGCTCCCATGTCGAGACGGCGTTCCGGTTGGATTGTCACCCGTGCCTTTTCCCCGACACCCAACGGATAGAGACGCAATTCGCCAAACGGCACGGTTTCCGTCAGATCACCGCTGATTGTGACACCCAAATCGCCGGGGTTAGTAATCCCAACAGGCGCGATACAAGTCCCCAGATGGATGAGACAATCGCGCTCAAATACCTGCGTCGCCGCCGCTTCGTTGACCTGAGCAAGCACACCAAGTTGAGGCATCATGAAAATGCTATCGACAGCGAGGTGGGTTACTCCTTCCGGTTGGAATGCGTCGATCATCATTAACATCGCCTGATTACGGCGTGGAGCGTGGGAAAGTACACCTCCGCTTCCGACAATCAGGTCCAATGAGAGCATATCCACAAGTGTCGCACCGGTCTCAGATTGAGCGAACGCTTCGGAGATGGTGCGCTGCTGCTGCACCCCTCGCAGTTCGACCGCAAGCTGCTTGTGCTGATCAAATGCCAATCGCAACGCTTCACGCGCAATTGCGCCCTCTATAATCAGTTCCTCCAATGCCTGCGGAATTGTAGTCGGTCGTATCATCTTGTTCTTGATCCGATTCCCAAGATCACTGACATCAATATCAAAGGGCACCCACCGCAGAACGTTCTCCATCCCTGCCTCTGCAAGGACGTTGGAAATACTGTAGCTCATCCCCAAGTTGGCACTCACTGTGCGGTTGAAAATCGCCTCACCCTCCTGATTTTTGAAGACAGAGAACACATCTGTCGTTGCGCCCCCGATGTCCACGCCGACCACCTCAATATTCTGCTGTGTGGCGATTGTTTGCATGATCGCACCGACAGCACCGGGCGTTGGCATAATCGGTGCATCGGTCCAAGAGATCAATTTTCTGTAGCCGGGGGCGTGCGCCATCACATGCTCTAGAAACTGATCTTGAATCTTCAGACGCGTTGGCATTAGATTTTCGCGTTCTAGCACCGGACGCAGGTTATCGACCACCTCCAACGCCATCTTATCGCCAAGCCGGTCACCGACGATCTCGCTCGCATCCTTGTTGCCGGCATAGATCACCGGCAATTCATAAGTCACCCCCAAACGGGGTTTGGGATTTGCCGCATCAATGATTTCCGCTAACTCCACAACGTGAGAGGTTGTCCCGCCGTCAATGCCGCCGGAAAGAAGCACCATATCTGGACGCAGATGTCGGATACGTTCAATCTTCTCGTGTGGGAGTCGCTTATCGTTGGAAGCGATCACATCCATAACAATCGCACCCGCACCCAACGCAGCACGTTCAGCACTCTCGGCAGTCAGGTTCCGCACAACACCCGCGACCATCATCTGCAAACCACCGCCCGCGCTACTCGTCGAGATATAAAGATCCGTACCTTCATCTCCCTGTTGTGGCTTGATGATCTGCCCGTCCTGCAACAGCCTGCGTCCAGCGAGCTCCTCGACCTCTGTTATCGCGTTGATCACCCCGGCGGTGACATCCTCTACCGGTGCCTCAACCGTCGTCGGTGCCTCCCCACGAACCACAAGATGGTATTCATCCCCCCGTTTCTCGATCAGGATCGCTTTCGTGGTGGTGCTGCCACAATCTGTCGCAAGGATCGAGCGTATCTCCTGTGCCTGGTCCGACATACTACTCTTTCTCCTCTCCATCTAATTTCTCAATAAGCTGAGTCAACAATTCAACATTTGCGTCCTTTTCGATTATCAGGGCAAATTTCTGGTATTCAGCGATGTTAAAAATAGAAGTCACAAAAGGGTTAAGTGCAATAAGCATTTGACTACCGATAAAGTTGATGGGTTTACAAGTTTCAAGGAATAAAATCGCGGGCACGGTCAGGCGCCGTTTCACGATCTCCGTGGCAACTTTTGTCAGCAGCGCTTCCTGCTCATCTTCAGGAATTTCATCAAGGGTCAATGGTTGAGGTACTTGCATCTTTTTATTTATAGTATTGGTAAATTCCTAGCTGAGTGCAAATGTAGCAATTCAACTGGTGTTTACCGGTGTTTCCGCCTTCAGTTCTGAACAAGCGCTAAGAGCATCTGATCGCCATCTGCATCGCCCCGTATAATCCGGTCAACGATCCCACAGATCCGCAGCCGAATACCCAATTGGGCTGCCAATCCTGCTACAGCATTGGACGACGCAACACCTTCGGCAACGCTCCTGCGTTCACTCAAAATCTCCGCTAACGTCTTTCCCTGTCCCAACGCGTAGCCCAAAGACATATTGCGTGAAGTGTGACTGTTACAAGTCAGAATCAGGTCGCCAAGACCGCATAACCCCATCGCGGTTTCAGGTTTGCCACCTTTGGCAACGCACAGTTGGCTTATCTCCGCCAAGCCTTCGGTGATTAATGCCGCTTTCGCGCTTTCTCCGAGCCCTTTGCCTTCAACGATGCCGCAAGCGATGGCGATGACGTTTTTCATAGCACCACAGATTTGGGGACCTATTATATCGTCGGAATGATGGACGCTGAATTTTGGGTGCACTACCGACTGCGCTAGGTGTTGCCCGAGAGCTGCGTCACCACATGCAAGCGTCACCGAAGCAGGCAGCCCCTTTGCCACCTCTATCGCAAAGGTAGGTCCACTCAGTATCGCCAGCGGATTGGGAAGATGTTCAGCCACAACTTCGCTCATCAACTTCAAACTGTCCTGTTCTATCCCCTTGCTACAGATAACGATAGGGAGAGAATCGTCCAAACCGGCTGAAGCTAGTCCCTCGCAGGTACTCCCTACATATTGGGCAGGTGCCACCATTAACAGCGCGTCCTGTGCAAGCATCGCCTCCAAATCGTTGACTGCATGGACAACGTCGGGCAGCTTGATACCGGGAAGGAACATCTCATTTTCTCCCCGTCCGTTGATAGATGCCACAACTTCCGGCTCTCGTGCCCATAGGGTGACTTCACTACCCGCCCGCGCCGCCGTAATCGCAAGCGCAGTCCCCCATGCACCGGCACCTACAACTCCAACCTTTTTCATAGCTGCCTCCACCTTCTTCTTGTTAACCCTGATCAGTAGATCTAGCAGGGCTTACACGGGGGTAGATTTTTGATTTTTAACCCCCTAAATCCCCAACCCCCTAAATCCCCCTTGTCAGGGGGACTTATGAAAGCGTTGCGTAAGCCCTATCTAATACTATTATCCCTGAAAGTTTACCGTAAATCTTGCAGCAGACGTTTCCAACTTTCACGCTCACGGTCCGGATCGACAATCGGCTTTAGCCTCTCACACCACGCTTTGAGTGTGTCATAAAATGCGGTATCCGTTTCAACGCGTATGAGCAGGTCCGTCAACGCCTGTGTATCTCCTACCGGGAAGTAGCCCGGATAGCCCTCCCCTAAGAGCCCAATTGAGCCAGATATTCGTGACGAAATGACGGGGACAGAACACGCAATCGCTTCGCAAACCGCATTCGCGCCTCCCTCCATCTGCGAGGTCAGCACGAGAACCCGACTCCGTGCGAGGACGCGGAGTGCGCGCCAGCGTGGGAGTTCTCCCAACCAGCGGTAACGTGGATTGGTAGCGGCTTCAGCGTCTGCTTGCACTCTCATGTCGTCGGTGAGTGCACCTCCAACATGTACCACCTGAATTCGGGATGATGGAGGCAGTTGTCGGGCAGCCATTGCAGTACGAAATGGGTCCTTCACAGGACGCAGATGCCCCAGCACGCACAACTCGAAAACATTCTTTTTTGGAAAAAACTTCCCCGGTGGTGCTGTTATCGACTGGTAGATCACCCACGCTTTGTGGCGCAGATGCTCTGAAAGTTCTTCAATTCCTGCGGGTTGTAATAGAATGAAACGATCCGCCATCTCCAGAGATTCTTGGGCTGATGCGTCCGTATGGATATCGCCGTAAAGATCTGTTCCAGTCAAGGCAAGGATGAGGGGCAATTCTGGGTGTTCGTGGCGAAAGCGTGCAATAGAAGCGTGACTGCGACGCGCATGAAGCGCGACCAGAACGTCGCATCGTCCCCCCTGATATTCCTCCGCGATAACGACGCGGTGCCCTAGTTCTCGTAAGATACGAGCCCACCGAAGGGCGGTCACGCGGTTACCTTTTCGGGAGTATGTTGGAGCAGGGGTTATTAGGCAGATTTTCATAGTTGTTTATACAAAAACAAGATGGTTCGGTTCGACAAAGGACTGCACATTCCCGATAATCCGCGCTTCTGGCACACCATCATTGTGCAAAGCCGCTAACAGGGATTTGCTTTGAGCGGCGGGCACAGACATCAGTAATCCTCCGCTGGTCTGCGGATCAACGAAGATCTCTTCATGCCAATCAGGAAGTGATTTTTCAAAATGTGCGGAATCTTCAATTAACGCTCGATTGGCGGCGTTGACACCGGTCCGCATCCCTTTCTGATACATTTCCAGTGCCTCGCGCATAATTGGTACTTCATCGACACGAATTTCCAAAGTCACGCCCGACCCTTCTGCCATTTCCAAAGCATGACCTCCCAATCCGAATCCGGTGATGTCCGTTACCGCATGGATGTCAAAGTTAGCCATAACCGCCGCCGCACCCTTGTTGAGCGTCGTGATAGTTTGTATACATTCCTCTAACGCTTGGTCTGACACCCAATTTTTTAGGTTGGCGTTAAAAAGTACACCGCTGCCAATCGGTTTTGTCAAGATTAGGACATCTCCCGGCTCTGCACCGACGTTGCGCCAATATTTTTCCGGATGCACAATCCCAGTGACCGACAACCCAAACTTCGGTTCCTCATCATCGGTCGTATGTCCGCCCGCCAAGACTGCACCAGATTCGGTGATTTTACTCAACGCACCTTCAACAATCCCGTGCAGGATTTCTGGACCCAATTTGTCCGCCGGAAAGCCCACCAAATTCAGACAGGTCACAGGCTTTCCGCCCATCGCATAAATATCGCTGATTGAATTAGCGGCAGCAATCTGACCAAACACATACGGGTCATCCACCGGCGGCGTGATAAAGTCAGCAGTCGTAACCAGTGCCATTTCATCGTTGAGGCGGTAAATGCCGGCGTCGTCGCTAGTTTCAAATCCAACTAGTAGGTTCGGATCGTTTTTTTTCGGCAGTTTGGCGAGGAGCTCTCCCAGTCCAACTGGACTGACTTTCGCCGCTCACCCACACGTTTTTGCCAGACTTGTTAGGGTATGTTTTCGTGACAATTTATTCAGGTTCATTCTATCGCTCCCAACTTTCGTATCTTCTACAAATATAGGACTTACGCACTTGAACACTTAAAGCTTTGTAGTTCGGCGATTCATCACCGCAGAACACGATTTCCGACACCCGATAAATCGGGCAACTACAGTAAAAACGCCTGATAAATCAGGCAACTACAAATGGCGATAAGAACGCGCAATGAATTGCGCTATTACAAACTGAACTGCGTAACTCCTACGGGATTAAGAAACGGGCAACTACGATCGAAGTGTGTGAGTCCTGCAAATACATCAGAAACCGAGTTTTGAAGAAAAAACTCGGTTTCTTTAATCTCGTGTAACACAATTATGCCATAGCAGCTTTCGCTTGTGCCAACGCTTCGGATTCCGCATCCGCGCGGGTTGCCGCTGTAGATCGAGCAATAACCGCACCGGGACTCATATTGTCCACAGTGCAGATATACGCATCGCCAAGCTGGTAAGATCTGATCCGAACCGTCCATTTCCCAATAGATTCGGTTCGGGTTTGATGATTTTTAGGGGTTTGCGCCATGTTTTCCTCCTTCAAACATTTTTCCAGTTTAGTCCCACACCCTTCTAGCAGTCTCAACAACTACTGACAGCTTATGCTTCTGGTCTCCCCCCGTAATACGATTGCCGAGGACCGAAGTTGAGAAGCCACACTGTGGACTTAATGCAAGTCGTTCTAGCGGCATAAATTGGCTGGCTTCCTTGATACGCATGGTGAGCCCCTCCGGCGTCTCTCGGCGTGGCGTTTTCGTGGTGACCAACCCCAAAACAGCAACCTTGTCATCGGGGATCTCCTGCAAAGGTTCAAATGAACCGGAGCGTTCATCGTCGTATTCGAGCAGTAAACGCTGGGCACGGATACCACGAAAAATCGGTTTGGCAATCAGATCGTATCCCCCTGCGACCAACCACCGGCTGCCCTGATTGCCGCGTCAGAGGTGAAAGCCAAAAGTCACCTCTGGAAAATCACCAATTACAGCGTTATCCATCTCAATACCCCGGTCTAACCACTGATCAAGCGTCCAACCTTGCCCTTCGTAGAAGGTTCTCGCTTGGGCATCAAGCAGCAACGGATAATGGGGGGCATCAAGTTGAATATAGGTTGCACCCAGTCGGACCAACTCAGCGACCTCGTCCCGCATAATGTCAACGACATCCGCAAGAAAACTGTCGAGCGTAGGATAGGCAGGCGAGGAGTGTTCTGACGACCAGAAGTTCGTCCACAGACTGGGACTGGGCAATGTAATCTTCGGTATGCGACTCGTCCGCGCTCGCAGGTAGATGAATTCCTCCGCTGAGAGGTGACGTTTGCGGGTGAGTTTGCTGATCACGCCTAAGTTTTTGGGACGTTCTAGACTCAAGTTGCCCGCACCTCCGTCGCCACACCAATCACCCCAAAGGAACGCATCGAGATCATATTCGCCAAAACCCGCGACCGCTTCTGTCATCTGGCTCTGGAAGGATAACCGGCGCATCTCCCCATCGGTGACCACATCCAAGCCCACCGCTTCCTGAAGTGCAACAGCTTCGTCAACCGCTTGATCTTCAATGGCTTTGAACGCCGCTTGCGTCACTTTGCCCGCGGCGACCTCGTCTCTTGCTTTGAGAAGTTCCAGCGGGCGGAGCAAACTGCCAACGACATCGGTATGTGTCGTGATCATGGGTATCCCTCGCAATAATGGTCGGGGTGATGTCGCACAGTTCCCAATGCTAGCACCGTTTTATGCACCATCGGCAAGTTTGACGCCGATCTCATCCTGACTCAGCTTTTCCCGATGGGTGGGGAGATCAATCCCATACAGACCTGCGACGTTTTCGCCTAAGACCTTGCGCTTGGCTTCTAGTGTAAGGTCAACGCCATATTCCTCTTTGATATCGTCCGGCAACTCAAGCGCCATAAACTTCTCAATCAACCACTTGGGCGTCCAGATTGCATAGTCGCTGCCGAAAATCATCTTATCCTCGCCCAACCAAAACAGGAGATTGGCGACTATCTCGGCGAAATATTTCGGGCGCGAATGGATGAACGCCATCGCCACCGACATGCCGGCATAGACGTTCTTTTCCTGAGTGGCAATCCAGCAGAAATCATCTAACCGTGGCAGTCCAATATGCTCAATGATAAAGTTGAGATTGGGGAAGTCGGTTGCGGCATAATCCACATCGGCAACGTCAAAGGCATCGCGATTGAGCGGATAAACCGTTGGTCCCTTGTGGACGTGGATATTTTTAACCCCAAGTTCCTCGGCGAGCTCAAAATATTTGTAAGCCCACGGATCATTCAGCCGCCAGCCTTTTGAACCATCTCGCCATTCGGCGGTGTAAAGCTTGAGCCCCTGAATCGGGTAATCCTCCACCATCTGCCGAAACGCATCCAGTCCTTCCTCCTCCGCTCTGGGATCGAAGGAGCCGCAGAGAATAAAGCGATCAGGGTATTTCGCTTTGATTGCGTTGTTCTGCTGATGGGTGTTAAACCCATTTTTGTAAAACTCGTAAAGATACGTTGAGTTGAGGATGGCAACGTCGACGTATCCCTCCGAAAAGAGATCGTTGATCAGCGTCTCTTCACCATATTTGCAATACTTTTCAAAGGACCAGACATATTCATCCGGACTGAGGGCAGTATGAAAATCGTAGAAACAGCGGATCCAGCCTTCGCCATACTCGTTACGCCAGTTTTCCGGGTTGGCATCCCAAAAGTGCATATGTCCGTCAACAACAAAAATCTCGTGCCCATTTTCTTTATACATTGTGAGTCTCCTTGTATATTTAACGGCATCGCTCATGTTAAGAAATCGTGCAGCAGAAACCGAGTTTTGAGGAAAAAACTCGGTTTCTCTCCGTGTTCCGCGTAGCTTAGTTTTTACCTTTCCGTGCTGCCAACACAGCGGCACAGAATGACCCGTTCGCTTGCAGGGCAACGCGCACGGTGCGCGCTCGTATCAGATACTTCTCTAACCCCTCGGCAGTGACCTCTCTACCACGCAGATCGATTATCAGAGGCGCGGAGGGCGAGTAATCAAGGTTTAGCTCCGCTCGACGTTGGAAATATTGACGAGCGACCTCAGCCTCTCCAACATCACAAATCCGACCATCGTTACGCCGGATCCTATAGGATTCGTCCTCAAAATAGAGATCGCTGATGCGTAGGAGGGCGATTTCCTCAAATGATAAACCCGCACTTTTCAAGTTCTGCAACAGGCGTTCTTGACGCCTGATATACCCTTTGCGGAGAAAAAGATCGCTGAGTTGACACAGATCTTCAGATGCTTCCTCCGCAAAAGCCTCCGAGAAGGATTTGTTAGTGTTCACACCCGTCTCGATTGTTTTCGCAGCAAAGTGATCTTTCAACCGAATCGTGACCTCGTGGATTTCCCCAACCGTCAGAAGTGCACGGCGGGTATCCTCAGCCATCATGTAGGAGAAGTTGGGCGCACACCAGTAGGTGGGAAGATGCAGCTCGATTGTCAGATGATTGCTTTCAGCTTCAATCGACTTGACAAAACCGAGTTTGAGGATGGACTCATCAAGTTCAGGATCAAGCACCTTCTCCAGTCGCTTGAAGATGACCTCTCGGTCCAAGGTATCAGGAAGCGATAACCGCACATCATCGTACATTTTTCCCTCCACTTACGCTGTGCTGGATTCCCATCAATTTGTGCGTGACAGGGGGTTAGGGAACAATAACTCCCCGCCCCACGATCTGACGATTTTTGAAGTCGGTGATAGCGGTGTTAATGTCGTCCAACGAGTACTCTTGTGCACGCATATTGACGCGCCCCTCGGCGTTAAGTTCCATCAATTCGACCAGTTCCGTGTAATTGCCGACGAGACTGCCGACGATTGCGATTTCGTTAATAATCATGTGAACGGTGGGAACCTCAATTTTGCCACCGTAACCGACGACGAAGTGGGTTCCGCCTTGACGCAACATCTGCCAGCAGAGTTGCTCTGCGCCGAGTTCTCCCACAAAATCAATGACGGCGTGGGCACCGCCTCCGGTGAGTTCTTTCAACTCCTCAACGACATCGGGACCGCCGTCAAGTACATGGTGAGCCCCCAAATCTTTCGCCAGTTTTCGGGCAGACTCACTCCGGTCGATAGCAATCGTGCGGCTGCCGCACAACTCATGCAAACACTGGAGGGCAATGTGTCCCAGGCCTCCCACACCGAGTACCGCACAATAACTGCCCGGATTCAGTATCTTGGCAGCTCGCTTGGCTACCCGGTAGGCAGTGATACCGGCGTCCGCCATAGGAGCCACATTCACCGGCAACACATTCTCGTTAAGTTTGATTAATGCCCGCTCATTGGTCAGGAAGTATTCTGCAAAACCTCCGTCCGCGCTCAGCCCCGGAAATGCGTTGTTTTCGCAGTACATATCTTCGCCCCGGCGGCAGCCGGCGCAGATTCCGCACGACCGCAAGGGATGGCAGATAACGGCATCGCCGGGCTTTACCGATTTCACGCCACTACCGACCTCCTCAACCCAACCGGCGTTTTCATGGCCCATGATGTAGGGCAACAACGCATCGTCCACGTCCATCACGTCGCGCCATACGCCTTCGATGATGTGTAGATCGGTACGGCATAAGCCTGCAGCACCGACGCGAACAATCACATCTTCAGGGTTACTGATGGTTGGCTCAGGGACGGTTTCAATTTTAAGTTCGACGTTCATCTGTTCGTCGTACGCATACAGTTGAGCGGCTTTCATGTTGATGCCCTCCTTTTTACACTCCGAGTCAGTATGAACAACAGTTTTTCTCTCTGTCAATTGGAAGATTGAGCAATTTCACAGGGAAACCAAATAGGTGACAGGTCTTGAAAGTTGTCCATGTCGGAAGCAGTGTATGGTGCAAAATCATATCAGTTGGTAGACTACCATCACCTCACCGGATAAACCCTCCATCGAAAGCCCCCTTTTCAGAAATCCACCGCCCACACCTATCCCATGCTGCTGCTATTCTAATACTATCACTATTACTTAGAACCTGTTTTAAAACTAAAAATGTCCTCAAGAGTTAATGTTTACGTTCAATCATTGGAGTAGTGAATACCACTTCAATGAAAGGGATAAACATGACTCCAACAACCTATCCCACGGATTTAACCGATGCCCAGTGGGACAACCTGTTACCCTATTTGCCACCTCCGTCACCGGTAGGTAGACCTCTCAAATGGGAGATGCGCGCAATCATCAACGCTATCTTTTATATTGTCAAGTCAGGGTGTCAATGGACAATGCTCCCCCATCAGATGCCACCATGGCAAACGGTCTATTCCCGTTTCAGAAAATGGAAAACGGATGGTACATGGCTTATGATTCATCAATCACTTCACGAACAAACCCGTTGTGATATTGGCAAAGCTCCCTCACCGACAGTAGCTATCATTGACAGCCAATCGGTCAAAACGACTGAACTGGCGGATAGTAGAGGCTTTGATGCACATAAGAAAGTCAAAGGACGTAAACGCCATATAGTCACCGATACAATTGGCATTCCATTGCGGGTGAAGGTTACTGATGCAAATATCAGTGATAACCGAGTCGCAATAGAGTTATTAACAGAAATCTTTAGTTGGCACATAACCATTCAGTTAGTCTGTGCCGATGCTGGCTATCGCGGAGACTTAGGCGACTGGTTATATATGACGCATCAGTGTCGATTGGAAATTGCTCCATCTCTTGGGCAATCGGGATTTGTCGTTGTCCCATTCCGTTGGATTGTGGAGCGCACTTTTTCTTGGTTCGGTTGGTTTCGCCGATTGACTTTGGACTATGAACGCTCGGCTGAAACCGCTGAAGCTATGGTGTACATTGCTTCCATTTACTTGATGCGAAACCGTATCAAATGACTTTTAAAACAGGCTCTTATTGTCAATGCCTCGCTATCCTGAATCATCAAATCGTTCATGATTAATCCCCCAGTGTCGTTATTTTGCGTGTCTTATCAATGACAAAAATCCCGTTCCCTAACTCCTTTGAATTGGTACCCTTGCCACTGTGCAATGTTACCGCTGTATCTTCCTGCTCGTCAAAGAGGGTTACAGCGTTTATACCTTCAGTGCTCTGTAATCTGATAGCCTGCTTGTCCTCCCTCTGCAGATCATACAGAAACATGCTGTTGTGTTGCTCGTTGCTGACTAACATAATTGCACTTTTTTCTTGCGAACGAGTGATGCTCATCGCATTTCCTATGTTAGTGCTGCTTAACACAACCCCTACTCCCCCTTGCTTATCGCAGACTTGCACTGCGTTGTTTCCGTTATCAAAGGCGACCAATCTTACGCCAACAACATTCGCGCGTTTGCTCTGTGGATTATAGACAATCACCTTGTTGTAATCCTCATTGCTTCGCAAGACAATGGCTTTTTTCCCATCTTTATCCACCACCTCAAGTTCCCTACAAATGATTTTATCAAACACTCCATGGCTCTGTGCCTCGATGTCTGATGTAATAAACTGCCCGATAGTGATACCCACTGCCATAATCCCCGCACCTAAGAGTGTATAAAGAAACTTCTGCTTGTGATTCATCAACTCCTCCTTATATTGTTTCAACGATGTATAGAAGAAATGGTGATAGCCACCCTCTGTTGGTTCACCCATATTATCTCGCTTACATGGATATTCGTGGTTTTAATGAAAATAAAAGCCTTATGCAGTCTCATGACATCTCCTCTACAAGTTATCGGACATATTTTTTGCTTATTGAGGCTAGCGGGATACGCATTATGACTGAATCTTGTTTTTGGGATTTTTCAAAAAATGGCTTAAAATATCTGATTAGGAGTTACGCAGTTGGCTTTAAGGTGTAAAGTGGTTCAGCGAGATAAGCCCGCACAGCCTCTCTGATAATAGAGACTTTAGCTTCAAACCAACTGGTACCTGTGAAAAACCGGTGTCGCTCAATGCGTAGAAATGCTCTCAATGCGAGTCCAATATGATTCCGTTGTGCCACCGCCTTGCGCGCAAAACACCTTTCAACGCCAACAAATTGCTTGATACCTCGATGATATTCTTCAATTGCCCAAGACAACTCAGCATATTTGAGTCGAAACATATCGTTCATTGATAGGTCACTGGTTGCCCAGTATTCAATGTTACCGTTTGGGGAGACAATCTTGAACACTTTAATCAATCCGTATCCCTTCAGATGAACGATAGTCCCTTTGTTGCTAATCGGTAGGTGGCTAATCGGTTGATTACCTTGTCTATCTAAGTTGACTTGTCGATTCGACTTCAATTGGGTCAACCAGTGCCATTGATACTTTTGAATTGTCTTTAGATTCTTCAAGCTACTGTACCAGCTGTCAAACACGACACACTCCGGAGCAAATCCTCTATCATGAGCAGTGGCAATCAGTGCTTGGAAATGGTCATTTTTGGTCAAACCATCATGGTCTTTATTATACAAGCGATAGTCACAAGGAATGTGGCTGTCACCATCCGTCCACATCAGCGTAATGAGGTTAATTCCTGAAACGACTTGTTTGTGTTTGCCTGACCAATGCCGGGTGACAAGGTCCATCTTTTGGGCATACGGTTTGTCAAGCGTTGAGTCGTCTATGACTAAAACGCCTTGGGCTTTGTTAACGCAAGGTGCTGCCTCGTTCCACAAGGCTTCTGAATCAGCAGGCAGTCGATACAGCAACCGATTCAATGAGTCATGGGCGGGCGGATTATCGTCTGGAGGTTGCACGCGGGCCGCCTCTGTACAACTGTAGGCACTCGGTGTGGCTATCACAAAGTTGATGTAGTCATATTCGGTACATTTGGCTGGATTCATAAACACTATTATAACCTATTTGGATGCTCAACTGCGTAACTCCTACTGATAATGAATTTTATCGGATATTCTGAGGATACTGAACATTTTCTTACGAGGGAGAAATTTCTCGAATAAATTGCTCAATTTCCACTTCAAGTTCCTCATCTCCTCCGCGCTTGGCAAGATTCAAGGCGGTGTTGAAATCGGTGATAGCTGCATTATGCAGTTTCAACTCTGCCTTTGCTATTCCTCGATTGAGGTATACTCCTGCATAATCAGACGGATCTAGATCATCAGGTTGGAGACGGATAACAGCATCAAAGTCGGCAATTGCGGATTCATAGTGTCCTAAAAAGCCTTTGGCCATCCCCCTATTTAGGTGTGCTTCGGCATCAAGAAGATCATCGGTGGAGCCAAGGCGGAGGCCGGTGTCTAAATCAGTAATGACATCAGAGTATTGCTCCATGTATAGATTCGCGCGTCCCCGAAGATAGTAGAGATAGGCATAATCGGGCTGAAGACGGATAGCGACGTTGTAATCAGCAATAGCATCAGAATATTGCTCCAAGTCTGCTTTACTCTCTCCCCGATGGATAAACGCTTCTGTATAATCAGGCAGGAGACGGATAACAGCATCAAAATCGGCAATTGCGGATTCATGGTGCCCCAAGTTACTTTTTGCTTTTCCCCGATTGAGGTAGATTTCTGCGACCTCCTTCTCATCGGTCTCAAGCCGAATTGCAGCGTCGAAGTCGTTAATGGCAGCTTCATATTGCTCTAAGCTGTCAAGAACCTCTCCACGCTGGAGGTAAGCAGCACCATAATTTGGATCGATTTCAATTGTTGTTGTGTAATCCGTAATGGCTTGCTCAAGATTACCACTGAAACGGTAAGCCGCTGCACGGCTATGATAGGCGTCGACATAACCGGGATTGAGTTCTATCGCTTTGGTACAGTCTGCAATAGCCTGCTCAAAATTACCCAAGCCAATGTGACGCGCCCCACGATTGCAATAGGCATCAAAATCATTGGGATTTAGTTCTAACACTGCGCTGTAATGTTCAATATCAGCAGCGAAAGATTCTGCAATGTTCAGAGTAATTTGCATTTGTATTATCTCACCTTCGCGTTTTTCATCCGATAATAGAAACCTATCGGACATTTTTATTTCCCTATTCCGTCTTCTCGGAGTTTTTTTGCCATATCAAGGTCTTTCTGAGCGAGTAAATGCTTTTTTGTTTCAATATAAGCGAGCGCACGAGCCTCATACAATTTAGGATTTGTTCTTTGAAATTCTATTACTTTAGTGAAAACTGCGATTGCACGGTCATAGTCTTTTTTTCTAAAATAAGCATGAGCGAGCTTTTCATAGAGATCCGTGGAGCTGACCTTCAATTGGATGACGATGAGAAGATCTGCCTCAAATTTCGCATTATCGCCTTTTTCAAAGTAAGCTATTGAACGATAGTAATAGGCTTCGGCATCAATAGGATTAATTTCTATCGTTTTGGTAAAGTCCACAATGGCACGATCATAATTCCCTTGTTCTCGGTAAGTCAGCCCACGCTCGTTATAGTATTCTTCTTTTGGCTTGATTTCTATCGCTTTGGTAAAGTCCACAATGGCTTTGTCATAATCTCCATGTAGCCGGTAAAACACCCCTCTATCCCGATAATATTCAGAAACAGTCGGTTCGAGTTTTATTGCTTCAGTTACATCTATAATAGCTTTGTTATGATCGGATTTCGCCGAGTGCATAGAAGCCCGTAACAAATAGGCAATGCTATCAAGCGGATTGAGTTCTATTGCTTTAGTCACGTCCGCAATAGCACGATCATAATCGCCTTTTCCATAGTAAGCCCTTCCGCGTTCGCGATAGGAGAAAGCATAAAGGGGATTTATCAATATCGCTTTGGTAAAGTTAGAGATTGCAAGGTCATAATCTTGTTTTTGAAGGTCCTTGACCCCGCTGTTATGGTAAAACGGGAAAGCACCGGGATTCTGTTCTGCAAAATCAGCCTCGCTTAGTTGAATGAGAACAAGGCTCGCCACAAACAACAACGCCTTGAAATTATTCATTGGGTTATCTCCTCGTGGTGCGTCAGGTGGTCAATGTGGTTCTGGTTCATCTTGCTCAGTTCTTCTCTGACGCTTCCAATTTGCTGGTTCATCTCAGTTCGGACATCGGCGATTTCACCCCGAACACCTTGAATCTCGCCTCGGAGTTCGTCGCGGACATCACGAACCTCTTTTCTAATTTCGGATTGGACAACATCAATTTTAGTGTCTATCTTGTCCATACTGTCTTCAAGTCGCTTGATATTGATTTTTAGGCTGACCAATATCGCTATCAGTTGAGCACCCAAAGCGAGCAACGTGATAGCGACCAAAGCAGAAAAGTCCATTTCAATCTCGTTTCTGTGGTAAAAACGGTGTCTTTCACTCAGTATCATCAAACTCATCATCGTTTCCTGCTATCCATTGATTGAGCTTGCCTGCTAGGGGCAGCAATAACATGAGCAATACGCTCAATCCAATAAGCGCCATCCACATAAAGGCACTTATTATTATCCCCCAAACAGCATGTGCCATTGTAAAGTGTTCAAACAGGGCAGCAACCGATACAAACGTTATCGCAGCCAAAGGTACCACCAGAACAGTGACTCGAATATAAGTTGCTATAAACCCCTTTTCTAATTTAGATAAAGGTAAGCGGTTCACTATTTTCATTGGATTATCTCCTTTAGGACTTACGCAGTTGAACGGGCAAAGCCATGGAGTTCGGCGATTCATCGCCGCCCCGATAAATCGGGATTCAAAGCAACTAGACACCGTTCCCAACGCCCGATGAATCGGGCAACTACAATCTGGAGTGCGTAAGTCCTGTCCTTATAAGAAAAGTCCGATAAGAAAACCTAAAGCCTCTTTTTTCGGGGAAATGCGAAAACAGCGTTCACTTTTGATAACTGCAATTATCAACGCCTAAAAATCTTCAATTTCATCATAAATTCTGCTAGTTTTGAGCCAGTGAATCCCAGTCTGAGAACGCTTTTCAATAAGATATCCGTGATCGTATCTGTATGAATTCTTCATCAGAAATAGTGCGTTCATGTTAGCATACCCATCATTTGAAATGCAAGCAAAAAGGCGGAGCGCAGTAAATGTCCAAACAAACATCCTTGTTCGATAAATTTTGGTATAGGGTTTAGGAAGCAATTATGTTATACTTTATAAGATAGAAACCAATTAGTCCCCTCAACATTTAGGACGCTGCTACGTCCAAAGGATCGAGAATTTCGGGAGGTGTTTTCGCTGCTGTTCTCCATTCATTTACCCATTGGATTGAGACCGGTCCAAAGACGATTTGGTACGTCACCGGGGTTCAGGCTTTCCGAGTTTCTAGGAACATTACGACACTTTAAGGAGAAAAAATCAGATGAACCAGACATATCAACATATATTCCGAGCGATAACGCTTGCGCTTGCATTCATAATATTACTCATCGGCTGTAGGCAGGACGTGACCCGCAAAGCGGATTGGGAAGTCAATTTCACAGATCTGCACTTCGCAGATGCCGAACGCGGATGGATAGTCGGCGAAAAGGGAACGATCGTTCATACAAACGACGGTGGAAAAACGTGGGAACGCCAAGAGGTTGGAACGGAAGGTGATTTCAAGGCGGTCTATTTCACCAACAACCGCTACGGTTGGGCGGTTGGCGATAAGGGGTTAATTGCTACCACCGATGACGGACGCCGCTGGCATCTCCAAGACAGCGGCACTTTAGCAATGCTCAGGGATGTCCACTTCGCAAATTCGGATGAGGGATGGATCGTCGGAGAGGATGCCGACCTACTATACACAAAGAACGGCGGCAAAACGTGGGAACGGTATGAATACATCAGCGAGTTTCCACTCAGCGGTGTCTGGTTTGTTACCAAGCGCCGTGGCTGGACTGTCGGTGCAAATGATCGAATTCTCTTCACGGAGGACGGCGGAAAAACGTGGCGGCAGCAGAGCAACCGCTACGAGGGTGAACGGGATCGAATGATCAACGACAACAAGCGGGTCTTCTTCATCAGCAAAACCGAGGGCTGGCTTGTCGGGACCGATGGCTCGATCTTCCACACGACAAATGGCGGTGCCGAATGGACGCGTCAGGACAGTCGCATCCCACTGATCAACGGGCATGTCCGAGACACCGTGAATAGTATCCATTTCACAGATAATAAACGCGGCGTGGCGGTCGCAGATATCGGTTTCATCACGTTCACAGAGGATGGTGGGGACAACTGGCGATTGCTGGAGAGTGGCACCGAAAATAATCTGACCGGGATTCAGTTTACGACTCCAGACGAGGCGTGGGCGGTCGGCTGGCAAGGCACAATCATGCACTCAGAGGACGGTGGGGAGACGTGGACGATAGCCAGTGGCACCACCGCCAACAATCTTGAGGAGATACAGTTTGCTGATGGGAACCGGGCAATCGCTGTCGGCGAAAAAGGGACCATCGCCATGAGTCAGGACGGTGGACAAACGTGGACCGAGGTTCAGACGGACATCTGGGACCATATCCGAAGCCTCTACTTTGTCTCAGACCTAGAGGGTTGGGCGGTCGGCGATCGTGGCATGATTGTTCACACCTCCGATGGTGGACAGAGTTGGGAAACGCAAAAAAGTGGATGGTGGTACTCGCTTCGGGGCACCTACTTCGTCAGCCCGAAAAAAGGCTGGGTTGTCGGCGATCTTGGGACGGTCCTACATACTGCTGACGGCGGTGAATCGTGGGTGCAGCAGACACCGGGCGAATTTCACATGCTCAAAGAGGTGTTTTTCCTCAATGAAAAGGAGGGCTGGTCGGTCGGTTGGCCCGGCATTGTCATCCACACCGCCAACGGTGGACTGACATGGACACTACAAAAGACACCCACCTATAATGAACTGTACGCACTCTACTTTATTGACAATAAAACCGGCTGGGTAACTGGACAATTCGGAGAAATCCTGCACACCAAAGATGGCGGAAAAACGTGGAGATTCCAACCCAGCGGTACGGAGGCAAATCTGAATAAGGTCTACTTTGCCGATGAAAAGCACGGTCTCATTGTGGGGGATGGCGGCGTTATCCTAACTACCACCAACGGCGGGAAGAAATGGGAGAAGCAGGAGAGCGATACGGAGAATGACCTATATGGATTCGCGCTTTCACCGGAAGGGATGGTCGCTGTCGGCAAAGGTGGAATTGCGATGCGCTATTCTGTTGACGCAGAAGAACTACCTGCCGAACTCCCTCCTTTGGCGGAACGGACACAAGCCACCGATATTGTCGAGGAACCGGAGGTTGTTGAGGACGTAACCTATCATTGGGACATCGTCCGGCAGGCAACGTGGCAGACCGATTTCACTGACACCTATTTTCATCGCACGGCGGATGAGCCAGCCACTTTACGCGGATGGGCGGTCGGATCCGGCGGCGTGATTGCACACACGACGGACGGCGGCAAGACATGGGTGCCCCAACACAGCGGCGTGAAGGAAGATTTGCGTCGCATTACTTTCGTCAACGAAGATCATGGATGGATTGTCGGACGCGGCGTCATGCTCCGGACAGAAAACGGTGGACAAACGTGGCAAGTCATCAAAAAGGTGGTGCGGAACTTTCAGAGGATCAACGCCATGCAGTTTATCAACACGAAAGAGGGTTGGCTCGGTGCGGATCAGGGGCAAACGCTCCATACGACGGACGGCGGCGTAACGTGGAAACTCCAGAAAACTGGGACAACGAACCAACCAATCACAGCACTCCATTTCGTCAATAGCACCGAAGGGTGGGCTATTACCCCCCAACGGGTCGAAGGCGGCTTGGTTCTGCACACGGTCAACAGCGGAGACTACTGGGAGATTCAGGACAAGACCCATCAACCTGCTGCGGCAGTCCATTTTGCCGATGCAAAGTCCGGTTGGATTGTGGGCAGAGATGGTAGATCCTTTATCACACAAGATGGCGGTGTGACGTGGAAACAAATTCTCCCGGAAGACATGGTAGAAGGGCTGCGTCGAATCAAGTTTCATGGCCATCAGCGAGCTTGGGGAATCGACCGTAGTGGGGCTATCCTCGTGACAAGCGACCAAGGCGAGAGTTGGCTGCCGACCTATGTAGGACTTGAGACAGCGGCAGAACTGATTGCCCAGAGCAAACAAGCGGACATGGAGGCAGAAGCGGATAACGCTCAAGAGCCACAACCAACGATCGACAATCCGCTAGACGACAATTTCACTGACATCTTTCAGAGAGATATGACCGAGCAGCGATCGCGTGCCGGGCGTTTCACACCGGAAGGCGAGGTTGAATCGGACGCTGAAGATACAGCGATTACACAGACAGAAACGGAAACTGAAAACAGGGAAAGACCAACCCGCCGCCGTCGGGGTCTCCGTCAATCTGGGCTGCCGATCACGAATGTCCATTTCGTCGGCGACCAACACGCGTGGGCGGTTGGCGACGCAGGACACATCTACCACACCGAAAATGGTGGACAAACGTGGGAACGTCAACTCGGCGAGCAACTTGATGACTTCCGCGATGTCCTCTTCCTAGACAGCGCACACGGTTGGATTACCGGAGATAACGGAATGCTGCTGGAAACTCGGGACGGTGGGCAGACATGGACCCACCTGCAAAGTGGAACCGAACAGCCCCTTGTCGGCGTTCACTTTGCCGATGTGTCGGGATTAAACTCCGAGGACACAACTCGGTGGGGCTGGTCAATGCGTCGCGATGGCACGGTGCTATACACAACCAACGGTGTGAAGTGGTCAGCGGGACAAACCCCGACACGTCCCGGGCTATTTGAGGAGGATCCGCCGTTACCCTTTGAGATAAACGATGTTGCCTTTGGCAGTTTCTCCGAAGGTTGGGCGGTCGGCAGAGATGGACAGATTATCCATAACCAAGACGGAGGTCCCATCTGGACACCCCAACGCACCTCCACAGGGAAAGATCTCGAAAGGGTCGAGATGAAATTTGCGCCGCTCGGTTGGGCGGTTGGGCATAGCGGTATCATCCAACGAACAATCAACGGCGGCGGATATTGGAAACATCACGAAACCGACACCGGCTATGATCTGTACGGGGTATCGTTCATCACAAAACGGAAGGGCTGGGCGGCTGGCGATTACGGCATTATCCTCCGCACAACGGGGGGTGGATTTAAGTGGGAAGCCTTGTCGAGCGGTGTCACCGAAACGCTCTACGGCATCCTCGCGTTATCGGATCAGGAAATCTACGCCGTTGGTGCCTCTGGCACAATTCTCCGCTCAACCGATGGTGGCACGACATGGGAGCGAGAATATACGGACATATCCAACAACCTGCACACTATTGTCCATGCCCCAGACGATACACTATGGGTGGTCGGTCAGTGGGGCGTCGTCCTCCGACGCAAGAGCGATCCTGAGAAAATGTCGATGCGATAATTCAACCCATAAATCGGATATATTGCACTCACAACAAGATTCATTAATGAACTATGGTGGATTTTAGAATTACTTATACACTTTCGATGCACAGCCACTCCCCTTTATCCCCCGCAAGCAGGGGGAAGGGTCGGAGGTATCGGTATAATCGGGGTTGAAAACCCCTCCCACAGTGTCCAAATAATTGTAACGTTTACCATAAACTATTTGAGAGTTTTTCAGAATGCGATCAAAGTATAAATCAAGCAAAGCCCTCGTTGTTTCCTTCGCCTTACACTTCATCGCTGGCGTCATAGGTTTTTTCTTTTGGACCAGCGACCAGTTTATCGCGAATCAAGACGCTATCAGCGCAGTGCTGATGAAGGTTGAAGAACCTAAGCGGAAACGGATGAATCGTCCCAAACGTCCGCAAGTACGGAGACAGAAAGCCAACGTACAGACCAACCAACCGGCATTGAAGATTTTGACAAGCAACGCACCCGCCACGGAGCGAGGGGTCGTTTCAGCAGCCGAACCGACACAGTTTAGCCTCGGTCCCTTGAATCTGAACGACAATGTGGGATTGTCAACGAGCAGCGTCACGCCGCAAGCGATGCCACAGATGGAACGGGTGATAACGAACCCGATCAAAAAAGTCGATTCAGAGGCACGTCCCAAAAGCCGACTCGTCAAATTTATCGAAAGACAAGAGGGACCGCAGCGGATCATCTACTGTGTCGATCTCTCGTCAAGCATGGTTGGCTTGAAGCCGCGAAAACTTCGGCGAATCCTCGGCCTCATGGCGAATTCGTTGGAATTTCTCGAATCGCACGATCAATTCAACGTCTGCACTTTCAGCGAAGAGGTCCAATTTTATCAACCCAACTTCCTCCCTGTCAGTGATACTAATATCGCTGATACCGCCGCCCATCTTGAGGCTGTAAAGCCGGTGAAAAGCGAGCGCTATTCAGACAAGGATATGCTTGAAGCGTTACAAGAGACACACAACAGGGGGCCCACAATCGTAGTGCTATTTAGCGATGGTATTCTGACTTCGGGCATTCCTGACCTAAAGGCTATTGAGCAACGCGCGATGACTGATATTCAAATCTTCACAATGGCGATTGAGATGGCGGAGGATTTTCCCGGCGCGGTGTTGCTAGGCGCGTTGGCAACACACAGCGAAGGTGAGTTTTGGCTTGTTAGGCGTTAGGGTTGGACATTTTTCCTAGAATGGAGAAAGCATTATGAGCGCACAGAAAAAAGCGCGCTTGGGATTTATCGGCGCGGGTTGGTGGGCAACTAGCAATCACATGCCCGTTTTCGCGGGGCGCGAGGATGTCGAATTGGTAGGCGTCTGCCGTCTAGGGAAAGCAGAATTACGGCAGGTGCAAGAAGCGTTCGGGTTTGCGTATGCCACCGAAGATTATCACGACTTGCTTGACACGTGTGAATTGGATGGCGTGGTTGTGGCTTCGCCCCATACACTCCACCACGAACACGCCCACGCCGCCCTTGAAAAGGGTTTACACGTCATGTGCGAGAAACCCCTAACCACCCGTGCCGAACATGCACGAGAATTGGTGCAATTGGCAGAAGAGAAGGGTGTCCAACTGCTGGTGCCTTACGGCTGGCATCACAAACCGTTCATCCAACATGCCAAGCGACTCATGGACGACAGCGGAATCGGCACAATCGAGTATGTGCTGTGTCACATGGCTTCACCGATTCGTGGGCTGCTTAGCGGCGAAGGTATGAACGTTGCGGAGGTGAGCGGACAGTCCGAGGGGACAATGTTCAATCCGGATCCTGCAACATGGGCGGATCCCCAAGTCGCGGGAGGCGGTTATGGGCACGGACAAATTTCGCATTCAGCGGGGTTGATGTTTTGGCTGTCGGGTTTACGCTCGGAGACAGTCTTTAGTATGATGACCGCGCCGGGGGCACAGGTAGACCTGTATGATGCGATTACGACCCGCTTCACAAGCGGCGCAGTTGGCACGGTCAGCGGTACAGGCACGGTCCCAACCCACCGACCATTTCAGGTCGATATCCGCTTCTTTGGCACAGAGGGGATGCTTCTCCTAGATGCCGAACGTGCTCGCATGGAGTTGCGTCGGCACAACGGGACGGACGAAGTTGCCGACGTTGCACCAGATGGCGGTGCCTATGAGTGCGATGGTCCTCCCAACAACTTCGTGGACCTTATTCTCGGAACAACCGATGTAAATTGGTCGCCGGGGGAAGCCGCTATGCGAGGGGTAGAACTACTTGATGCAGCTTATCGTTCCGCAGCATCCGGCGTAGCAGAAGCAGTATAAAGCATCCGTCTACTCCATTGGCTCAAAAGGCGTTAGGGATGAACATTCACGACAGCGGCTATAAGAAACTATTCTCAAATCGTACCATCTTTCGACAACTGATTGAGACCTTCGTCAACCAAGAGTGGGTCCATTCTCTCGATTTCGACACGTGTGAACCCCTCGATAAATCTTTTATCTCCGAACACTACAAAGAGACCGAGAGCGACTTAATCTACAAAATTCAGTTTCATGACCGCGAAGTCTATATTTACATCCTGATTGAGTTTCAATCCACTGTAGATCCATTCATGGCGTTACGAGTGCTGAACTACATCACCAACTTTTACATGGATTTTCTCGTCAATAACAATGGTATCAAAAAGTTACCGGCGGTCTTTCCAATCGTGTTGTACAATGGAAGCACACCATGGACGGCACCGGTCAACCTCTCGGCGTTAATTGAGCAGACGCCGCCACTGGGTGCATTTGCATTAGATTTCCAATATTTTTTGATTGCTGAGAACCAATATAGTCAGGAAGCGTTGTTAAAAATCCGAAACATCGTATCGACGTTGTTTCTGGCAGAATCGCATTACGATTTAGATGTGCTGGAGGTGGAGCTGCTGAATCTGTTTTCGTCGGAGACGGATAGACAGGCAGTCAGTCTGTTCTTAAACTGGTTTAGGCAGTTGGCTTTCCACGGACGGCTTGAACCCGCAGATTATCAGTCATTGGAGTCCATTTATCAGAACGAAGAGGAGGTGAAGACGATGTTAGTCACAGCGTTAGAGAGGGAAAGGCAGCGTTTTTTTCAAAACGGTTTGCGTGAGGGTGAGCAGAAAGGCAGAATTGAAGCTGCAAAGGCAATGCTTGCCAAGGGCATGGAGATGACGCTCATTTCTGAAATCACAAACCTTCCAGAAGCACAACTTTTGCAGTTGAAAAACGGGCTTTCCTCAGTGAAGGAGTAAGAACAATGTGAATCATCCCTCTCAACGTTACTTTTGGTCGTGAGGGAGTGCCCAAAATCCTGTCCATCATATCAGGAAGCAGTTTTTACCGCTCCAAATGGAGAAGCCAATCGGCACGGCTTGGGCACCTTTGTTCTGGTGATAAGCTTAAGCTGCTCTATTTCTCGCCTGCTCATCTTCCTGTGAGCCCTCTGGCACGAAGCGTGGGGCTGTCTAGAACCGCTGGGTTTACCACCGATTCAGGCATCTGTCCCGTCAGCACCCTTGCAACCTCTGACGCTGCGGTTTTCTGGGCATCATACGTTGACTCTTCCGAGAGAAACGCAACGTGCGGCGTTAAAATGACGTTTTCCAGTGTGAGTAGCGGTTCATCGGGGGGCGCGGGCTCCTGCGGTAAGACATCCTGACCCGCCCCGGCAATCCAACCCTCACTCAACGCCTTGTAGAGCGCGACCGTGTCGATGATACCGCCCCGTGCGGTGTTGATAAGGTAGGCGGTGGGCTTCATTTGGCGAAGCTCGGCTTCACCGATTAAGTTCTGCGTTTCGGGCGTTAATGGCGTGTGAATCGAAATAAAATCAGATTTCGCAAGAAGTTCGGGGAGTTCAACCTTTGTCGCACCGTGCGCTTGAATGGCTTCCGACGTGAGATACTGATCAAAGACAATAACCCCCAACCCAAAGGCTTGTGCCTTCGGCGCGATCGCCTGTCCAATCCTACCAAACCCAATGACACCTAGCGTCTGCCCACGGATACGGCGCATCGGGGGTCCCACATCCCGATCCCAACTATTGATGTGCTTATGGAATAACGGAATCTTTCGAGCGCACGCTAACAACAATGCCATGGCGTGGTCGGTGACCTCATCAATGCAGTAAGCCGGGACGTTGGTAACAACGATCCCTGCAGCCGTTGCCTCCTCCAGTGCCACGTTATCAAACCCAACGCCATATCGAGCGATGGCTTTACACTGTTGTGCAACCGCTATAATATCGTCTGTTATCGACTGCCTGTCAGTAAGTATCCCGTCAACTTCAGGGGCTAAAGAGAGAAGTTCTTCCTCTGTTTTTGTCTCGGCAACGATTAGCTCCGCACCTATCTCTCCAAAGACTTCCCGTTCCGGCTCTATAGACCACGGGGCATCGGCTATCAAAATTTTGTATTGGGGGGCCATCGTAGACTTCCTTTCCTGATGAGTTCCTTATCTAGATTTTTTGTATTCTCGACCAAGGTGCCATCTGACCGGCAGCTTTTCTTGCTTCAACAAAGCATCCATTAAACCGTGGATTTGCCCCAGCCGTTCAAGTTGACTTTCTATTGTTCCTTGCTGACTAGCGATCCAACTCAGGATCTGGCTAGCATGGTAGACATTTTCAACAGGAGTGAATAGACCGGGAACTTTACGTATTGTTTTGACTCTTAAGAAACGATCTTCGTTATAATTTATTATGCGGCCTGTTATAAATCTCTCAATCGAATATAGATCATCTTCCTGCCCCATGTGTTCATCTATAAAATCAGACTCCTCTAATCGCAGTGATCCTTTACCTATTCGAGCCTCCTTAATCTTGAAACCATCCCTTGTGTTGGTGATACGGAACACCTTTTCAATTTCAACGTCATTTCCTGTCTTAGCAATATGATATGCTCTTACGGCTCTATGAACACCCCATTTTCCTGCAACGCTCTTGTTAATCCAAGTTACAACTGACTTCCAATCAAGTTTTGTTTCGTACCACTTCTTGTATAGACCTTCCTCCTTTGAAAATCGGTGGAATTGATATGCTAAGAATTCTTCAATTTCCTCAATTTTAAACGCTGAATCGTGGTTTTTTTTGAACATTCGCCCCTGCATTTCAGTATCGGATTTCTCACGATGCCAAGAAAGGTGAATCCGTACTGCTATGCTTTTATCCACCGAATTTAAGCAATTGACTTGAAGCACAACAGGATATCCGTCACCCGGGTCAAATTGCCAATTGGGCAACAGAAAAGTAACCCACATGCGTGCGCCATATTTGGAAAGTCGCAATTCTGCCTCAAGAGATTCTGGATCGTCAACGTGATTTTCCAATGCTGTCAATACACTGTCAAGCACCTCATGATGTTCAACAAGTTTATAGCCTTTTGAAACAGCAGCAACTGGTATATGTTTTCCATCCCCATGCGGTTTTCGCGCTATAAGATCTAAGTACTCGTTCTCGCTGTCTTTTTCTACGCTGGAAGGCCACCTTCCAAAGCTAGGAATCTCTTCCCGAAGATTCCTAATTTGCCCCTTGCTTTCCCGTACTTCCCGCCCATGCCATGTTCGTGCCATACGATACTCCTTTCATGCAGAATTGTTTTTCGCGCTTTTATAGTAGATTTTAGAATTAATGAGACACTGTAGATGAAGAAGGCAGCAACCTTACTCGCGGAGTTACGGCATACGGAGTATGCTACTTTTAACGGCTATTTGTTTTTATAGTAAATAGGACTTACGCACTTCGGTAGGGAGGGAACGGAGGATCGTTGTTCCCTACGAACTTTTTGATGGTGCCTTTTATTGTAGTTGCCCGATGAATCCCCGATAAATCGGGATTAAGAAACGGGCGTTGGGAATAGTGTATAGCGGTGATAAATCACCGAACTACAAGTCAAAGACTCTCGGAACGGAGGGGTTGAGCACCCAACTGCGTAACTCCTAAAGATTAATTTATTAATTCGGTAATTTCCGAGTGATGTCCGGTGCGGTTGGAAACCGCACCTACCGGGCCTGGGGGAAATACAGTGTCTAGTTAATTCTGAAATTCACTATAAATCCTCAATCAATACAGCGATAATTAAAACTGTGCCTGCTCCCGTGCATGATACGAACTCCGGACGAGCGGTCCTGATTCCACATGCCGAAATCCCATCTCCATACCGGCTATTTTCAAATCTTCAAATTCCTCTGGGGTGTAATACCGCTGGATTGGCAGATGCCTTGATGTCGGCGAAAGGTACTGTCCGATTGTCAAAAGATCACAGTTTGTATCGCGAATATCCTGCATCGTTTCTAGTAATTCTTCGGTGCTCTCCCCTAACCCCACCATCAAGCCCGACTTGGTCAGGATCGTCCCGTCCATCTCTTTGCCGATTCGCAATAGGTCTAAGGTTCGTTGGTATTTGGCTTGGGGGCGGGTCCGACGATAGAGGCGCGGCACCGTCTCTGTATTATGATTGAGAACGTCAGGTTTCGCTTCGACAATCACACCAAGCGCGTCCCAATTCCCTTCAAGGTCTGGGATCAGCACCTCAACGGTGCAGCCGGGGCTATGCCGACGGGACTCATGGATGCACGCTGCGAAGACGCTAGCACCACCATCGGGAAGCTCATCGCGGTTGACGGAAGTGATTACCACATGCTTCAGCTTCAGATGACCCACAGCCTCGCCGAGCCGACGGGGCTCATCAAAATCAACCCCCTCCGGATTCCCTTTGGTGACCGCACAGAACATGCACCGACGGGTACAAACATCACCCAAAATCATAAAAGTGGCGGATCGGCTCTCCCAGCACTCACCGATATTTGGACACTGTGCCTCCTCACAGACGGTATGCAGCTTAAGGTCACGCATCAACCGCTTGAGTTCGGTATAGTTCGGTCCCGACGGAACCCGCGCCCGAATCCACGGCGGATGGCGGCGGGTAGGGGAGTATTGAACGGATTTTTTACCGGTCGCGCATGAATTACCACTATTGTTTTCTTGATACAACTGGAGTGATTTAATCATTTGCACCTATTTCTTCCAATGCTACCGCCTACCTGTCAGCCCGGCGTTCTTGAGATAGTTATAGAGATCGCTATCTGTCGACAAAATCAGCTTGGTATTGGTGTTGATCGTCTTACGATAGGTTTCTAGCGTCTGAAGGAACGCGTAAAACTCCGGATCTTGACCGTGTGATTGCGCATAAATCTGAATTGCTTGCGCGTCTGCGTCACCTCTAAGCTGCTCCGCTGTCTGGTATGCTTCAGACTGGATGCGCTCTAACTCCTTCTGTTTCTGTCCCATGATATCTGCGGCTTCACCTTGACCCTCTGACCGATACTTGGCAGCGATTCGATCTCGTTCGGAAATCATTTGGGCGAAAACCTCTCGACGGACAGATTCTACATAGTTAATTCGTTTAATTCGGACGTCAATTAGATCAATGCCCCAGTCTTCGGGGATGCTCTGTTGCGCCTTTTCAAAGATCATTTTCACAATTGTATCCCTGCCCACTGAAATACTTTCCAGCTGTTCAGCACTACCGCCTCCTTCATCTTGATCCAGCTCTTCCAGATTGAGATCCAGAATACGGTCTGAGTTACGTACAACCTCAACTAGTAGTTGACCCGTCACCAAATCACGGGCAGCCGAATCAATGATGTCATCCAACCGAGATTGAGCAAGTGCTTCTGGATTCCCACCACGGAATCTCTCGTAAAACGCAAGGGCATTTGTAATGCGCCAGCGGGCAGTGGTATCCAACCAGATAAATCGCTTATCCTTCGTCGTAATCTCGTTTGGCGAACCGTCCCATTCGAGAATCCGTTTCTCCAAACGTTGGACTTTCTGGATGAACGGTGTTTTTATCTTCAGTCCCGCTTCACTCGTTGTTTTGATCGCCTCGCCAAATTGAGTAATCACCACCTGTTCATCTTCACGAACCGTGTAGAACACATTTGAGGCTAAGGGAATAGCGATGATGAGAATAACGATTATTGATACTAGCGCTTTGGGGTTCATCGTGAATATCCTTTCGTGAGATGAAAATTGTTATTTATCAAGTTGTAGAATTGGGAGCGGAGCATTCGACTTACCGTCAATGATATAGATTTCTTTGACTGTGGGCAGGACCTCATTCATAGCCTCCAGATAGAGCCTGCGACGGGTCACCGCCTTGGCATTTCGATACTCCCGTCGGATTGCGTTGAATCGGTCGGCATCGCCTCTCGCTTCGTTGACACGCTTGAGCGCGTATCCCTCTGCTTCTAAGATCCGCTGCCGCGCAACACCCTTGGCTTTCGGGACAGATTCGTTATAATCCTTCCGTGCCTCATTAATCAGTCTTTCTTTCTCCTGCTTTGCCTCATTGACAGCATTGAAAGAGGGTTTCACTGTCTCCGGGGGATTCACATCTTGCAAGGTAACGTTTACAAGGATCAAACCGGTGTCGTACCGATCAAGTAATTCTTGAAGGCTTTGCTTCACTTCGGCGGCGATTTCGATACGTCCAACGGTCAACACTTCCGTGACAGTCCGGTCTCCGACAACTGTCCGCATGACCGCTTCAGAGAGATCGCGCAAGGACCGGGTCGCATCGCGGATGGCAAACAGGAACTTTCGCGGATCACCAATCTGATATTGAACCACCCACTCAACATCAGCGATGCTGAGGTCTCCAGTCAACAGCAGTGATTCATCTGAATAGTCTCTGGGATCATATTGGGTGCGAACCCCCGCACGCAGGGTGCGGAACCCAAATTCCTCCTTGAACACCCTTTTAACAGGCACACCGATGACTTGGTCAATGCCGAATGGGAGTTTGAAGCGCAAGCCGGGTTGAGTTGTGTCAATGTATTGCCCAAACCGCAGTACCAAAGCCACCTCATCTGCTTCGACGGTGTACATACTGGTCAGGGATACAGCGATAGCAAGCAAAATAACAATTACTAAAATAACACGTTTAGGGGTGATGAGCCGAAAATACGGCTGCATTTCATCCCACGGTTGTCCTTGCATGGTTGTTACTCCTTTCTATATGTCCATTTTTAGTCTAAGTTGCTATGTATTGAAAATCCGTAGGGGCAAGGTTCCTTCGCCCGTCAACGACTCCATCTTTCGCTACAAAGGGGCAACATGCGGTAACACGCTACAACAAAAACAATGAAATTCCAATGTTCGTGTACCTTTCCCCGCCTCCAATCGGTTCAAGGAAGTTCTGGATAACATAATCACCGGTAATCAGCAGCCCCATCCGTTGCCCGAAGGCGTCGCCCTGTAGCACAAGCTCCAAAAAGCTAACAGTGCGGTTGAGATTCCGTTGTGAATCCTTGCGATCCCGCCACGTCAGAAACTGTCCGCCAGCACTCAATTGTAACTGCGCAGCAACCTGATGGGTCAAGGTTAAGATATAAGCGTTTCGGATGGTATCAAAGGCAGTCCGTTTGTCAAAAGGAAAAGTATAGCCGATGTTTCGATCGCTCCGAAACGCTGGAGAGATCGTCAGGTCTTCACGAACTTTATAGTCGTAGCGAATCTGGTTAATCAACGCAGTATCAATAACCCGCTGACGAGTGTGGAACAACGCATCCCGTTGGTATTTGAATTTGCTGCGAATTGTAAGATTCTTGATATTCTGGTAATCAACAATCATCGTGAAAATGTTGCCAAGATACCTTTGGCGCACCAAATCATCTTCGATCAGCTCACCTGTACTCCGAATCACAACATCGTCCGGGATAATATCATGGGATCGGCGAAAGGTGTAACGAAAAAGAATCGTCCCAAAATTGGGAATCGACTTTGGTGCGTAAGATAGGACATTATACCATCCTCTCGCGCTCTTGTGCTGAAGAATGAGATGTTTCTCATAATATCCGGGCAATACCGAAAGCCCTTCCACGAACGGCAATTCAACCTTGAGATAGGTGTGATGTCCAGAAGACCCCTCATCGTAATCGTAACGGTAGTTCGGTTTATCGTCGTCTTCAAGGTTGTCCGGCTGACCGTTATTGTTGAAGTCGATCGATTCGCGGTTGAGACCTAAGCGAAAGCTGGGTGGATCCGCAAAAAACAGCAGAAAATCGTCATCCCAGTCCTTGACCCGGTCGCCATCTAGGTCATCCTTAGTATTCCCCGAAATCAAAATCTCCGGCTCGCGAGAATCTGCATAGGGATCATCGTCGTCGTTATCGTCAATGAAATTCCTTGCAGTGTAAAAGGGAGCAATCCGCGTAACCTCGCTGCGCCAAGTCACAGGTCCGAAATTCCGATTCACATCGATGAACCATGCGCCGGTTGTGCGGTGCGCCCGCTTACCACTGAGGAGCGGATACTGTTTTGTCTGCACATACCATGCGCGTTCAGCCTCAATCGAAAACCCCAGCAGCGTCGTTTGGAGATCAAACCCCATCGTCGCCTCATCGGTTAATTCGCCATACTCAAACCGATGCACCTTCCGATTCGATTCGTCCTTAACGTTGCCCGGCGCACTTAATTCAACGTGAAAATTTTGATTGTCCGTTGACAGTTCAACTAGGTAATCGTTGGCGACATCAACCTCAAACCGCACGCTGCCGATCTCCTGCGGACTGAACAGGAAGAATCGATAGGTAAACGTCCCTTCGCCGTCCACCCAACGCGAATCTCCGTCCCGCATACTGTTGTTCGGGAACAGCAGCACACCGGGCAGCTCTCTACCTCCAATGATGTCGTACTCTAAGATATCATCGACAAAAACGCGAACGCGAAAAACCTTCGCACCACCCGGATTTTCCGGCGAGGCATCGCTGAAACGCAGGTACAATTCTGGCGGCGGATTGGCAATCGTAACACCACGAAATGGATTGGTCGTGCGGGTAAGATCGTAGTTGGTAAAAAACCGATTTACATAGTTAAATCCGACCCTAGGCAGCGGCACGGTAAATTCCGGCAACGCACCCAATCGAACGCCATGAGCACCGAGATTTGCTTCCGCCCGTAACCCCGCCATGAACCAGTCAGAGCCACTCACAATATCCTTGTCCTCAATCGGTTTGACCCGATCCCCGGACAGAGCAAAGGTATTGTTCGTTACCCACCCCACAAACGCAGATACCCTGCCACCCGCTTTCGGAACTGTTATATTCCAACGCGCTGCATCAAAGAGTTCCTTGTTGAGCGTGAAACTCGAAAATTTGGTCGGAAAGTTACCGACAGTCAACTGATGCAGCACATTTTCACCCGGAATATTGAAGGTGAAGAAGTTCCGATTACTCGTCTTCTTCCGAAATTCCGAGTCACGGCGCAGGAGCGAATCCCCTCCCAATACCCCAAAACTTGCTTGGAGCGTATACAACTCTTTCCCACTCTTATCGAAGACAGGGTTTCCCAACGGATCCGTATGTTGGGCAAATGCAGGTCGCAACAGACACGCCCACGCTATCAGGAAAATTGCTGAAAAGCGAAGGGAATTAATGTGAGTCCGGGGCGTCTTGGTGAATGGCACTTTTGGCGTTGTCTGTCGCACCACGTTGCCTCCTTTTCGGTCAGACAGTATAGAACATTACAAGGAGGCGTGTCAAGGATTAAGCGGGGCCTCTCAACTGACAGGATGCTAAGGTTTATCAATGGAATTGGACTAAAGATGGGATATGCAAAGCACAAAAGGATATTGGGCAGGAGTCAATATACCCAACCCTAAAGGGTAGGGCTTGTCGCCCATGCCCATTAGGATTGAGGTTCTACACCTAAGAGGTGTCTTTTATTGAATTAGAAGGATCTCCTGTCTTTGGATTATTGAGAATCAATCTAAGGATTGCGCAGTACTCGAAAGTTCAGAGAGGATTATTTTCCGCTGCTTCGGCAAAGTCGTTTCTGGATAGGCGACGTAGCCGAGGCGGTTTACCGGATTCGCAGACAACAATCACTGGGGGTGTCCAATCAATCTCCGTGTTGAGGAGAACTTGCAAGTCAGCAATTACCTCCGAGGACGGACGATTTCCCGGACGCAAATGGATGATTCCGGTAATGGTTTGACCCTCATGGACTGCCAACGTCCCGAAATCAAAATCGTGCGTCAGTACAAATCGGTTCATCGCATGCGCCTCACGCAGGATGTCTCGGTCTGCATATCTGTTCCAGTTTTCTTCGCGTCCAGCTACCACATCAACCCCTTCCGCTCGCAAAAACTGAATAACGGAAACTGCAATGTCTATGTCAGCAACAAGCGGGGGTAGCATTGTTAAACTCTATCACGGATGGTTGGGAGATCGATTATCACTCCATTGCGAAGTGCCCACGAAGGATAGGTACGTCCTGAAGCATACGCCTGCACCGCTTGGATGTTTTCTTCGTTCAACTCTGGATAGTCTGCGATAATCTCTGCCTTAGACATCCCGCTAGCAAGCAACCCCAATACATGCTCTACACTAAGGCGAGTTCCTTCGATAATCGGTTTGCCATCAAGAATTTCTGGATTGACGACAATTTGAGCCACGATTACACCTCCCTTGAGAAATTTTTAGTTTCGATTTTGGCTTATATAAAAAGAAAGTGGAAAACACAAAGAGAAACCGAGTTTTTTCGGCAAAACTCGGTTTCTTTGCACTATTTCTTAACATGAGCGTGTTAGTTCGTCAACATTCATGCCTGCGGTAGTGTTAGCCCCGATAAAATCGAGATTCAAAGCAACATGGCGATGAGGTCTTCTGGTAACTGAACGCCATGTCTCCCCTCAAAACCCTCGACGCTTTCGTAGTCGTCACGAAACGCAGTAATGATATTTATCCCCATGTCTTTGGCAGCAGTCAGATCTGTTTTGGCTCTTTCCCATTCTCTCAGGCGTAACCACGCCACGCCACGATTGTAATAGGCCGGGGCAAGCTTAGGATTCAATCCTATTGCCGGGCTATAGTCTTTGATGGCACGGATTACGGCGCGCTTAGAAGTCGGCGAGTCCGGTTGGGGCATCAAACCGTCAACTTCACCTTTGACCCCGTAAGCCCTACCGCGATTGTTATAGGCTACAGCATAATTGGGATTCAGCTCTATCGCTTTGCTAAAGTCTGTGATGGCAGACTCATACTCCTCTTTTAAGTGGTACGCCACCCCGCGATTGTTATAGGCTACGGCATCATCGGGATTCAGTTCTATTACTTTGCTAAAGTCTGTGATGGCAAACTCATATTCTTCTTTTAAGTAGTAAGCCCCACCACGATTATTATAGGCTATAGCATCACTGGGATTGAGTTGTATCACTTTGGCGAAGTCTGCGATGGCACGGTCATAATCGCCCTTTACTCCGTAAACCAGCCCACGATTGTAATAAGCATCAACATGATCGGGTTTCAAGTTTATCGCTTTGGTGTAGTCTTTAATAGCACGGTTAAAATCACCTTTTTTATCATAAGCACTCCCGCGATTGTTATAGGCAGCATAATCAGGTTTTAGGTCTATGACCGTGTTAAAGTCTTCAATGGCACAGTCAAGATTGCCTTTTTCGACATAGGTAACGCCGCGATTGTTATAAGCGGCAGCATTATTCGGGTTGAGTTCAATTGCACGTGAGTAGTGTTCAATCGCCCTATTGATTTGACCGAGCATCATGAAAACATTACCTTGTTGGCACGCCAATTCAGCACGTAGTTCTTTTTCAGACGCCTCGGACGACGAATCCACCTGAGCTTGCATTTCGTCAACAGTTTTTCGGATACCAGCAACTACATTTTGCCAACCCTTGCTCTCAGGCTGCCATTCGTTAATTGGCTTGCCTCTATCTGGAAAAGCCTGAAAATCGCTGAGTTGATGATGCTGCCAATCACAATCCTCAAGGATTATTGGGATAATCCTTATGTCCGAACTTACCGCTTCTGCCAATTCTTTATTACAGTTTTTAGACGCAAGACTCGCAGCAGAGACGAGATAGAGAAGTATATCCGAATCAGCAAGGTGTTTGAAAATTTCTTCACGCCACTTGTCGCCCTCGGTCATTTCGGCATCATGCCAAGTCACTAGCTCGTTTCGTTGCTGCATCACAGCAAGGCGCATTATCAATTCATCCTTAGCCGTCGTATTTTTATGTGCGTAAGTAATGAATCCTTTTAGTGGTCGGCTCATTTTCTTTCCTCTGTTTGCATCTATATCCACCAAATTTCAGAACTTTCAAAATCTTTGGACGCCTCCTTCCTTATCCTGTTTATCCTTCAATCCTGAAAATCCTGATTCAGACAATCTCTAATCCAAACCAAAATCAAAAACCGCCTCTTCCTCCGTGTCCTCCTGAGCTTCACTTTGACTCGGTTCGGTCTGTTCAGCTGCGGGTGTTTGCTCAGGAGCAGGCTCCAGCCGCGGCGCAATCGCTCCAAGAATGGTGAGTAACACAATCAATACAACGGACAGACAGGTGACCGTGAGCGCGACCGGACGTTTTAGCAGGGAAGTCCGCTCCTCTTTCCTATCCAAAAAGGGAAGGAGAAGGAGTAAGACAAACCCAACGGTAGGAATCACAAAAGTACCAACCACCTCAAGGGGTCCCTCAAAATACTTGAGCAACTGGAACAGAAACAGGAAATACCACTCCGGGCGCGGATCGTAACTGGCATCAGTCGGGTCAGCAAGCTCTTCGAGCGGCACGGGAATAAAGATTGCCATCGCAGCAAGAATCAGGAATAGGATAAGGATCGCAACCGCATCCTCAAAGAGCTGATCCGGATAAAACGGTTTGCCCGACCGCATATCTTCAGGACTGTTTTTGGGAGTTCCCGCCGAACCGTAATAGCGCACGAAAAACAGATGCACGGCGACTAATCCAAAAGCGAGCCACGGCAGCCAGATTGTGTGCAAGGCATAAAACCGAGTGAGCGTAACCGCACCGATCTCCTCACCACCACGGAGCACCTTCCCGACAAACTCGCCTATGACAGGTGCTGTGCCGGCAATTTTTACACCGACCACCGTTGCCCAGTACGCCTTCTGATCCCACGGCAGCAGGTAGCCGGTGAAACCGAATCCCAACACAATCAGGAACATCAAGACTCCGGTGACCCACGTCATCTCCCGCGGCGGTTTATAGGAGGCGTAAACCACAACGCGCAGCAGGTGCAAAAATACAATAATCACCATCGCGCTGGCACCCCAGTGGTGCAATCCACGCACAAAACCACCGAACAGGACTTCCTTGCTGATGTAATTTACGGCATCATAGGCGTGGTCAGGCGAAGGCGAATAGTAAAAGGCTAAAAACGCACCGGTAACAGCTTGAAGAATCAGCAGAAAGGCTGCCATACTCCCCAGAGAGAAAAGCCAATTAATATGCTTGGGCAGCGGCTTTTTGATGTGATTTTCCACATCTTTAAGAGGCAATCGATCTGCCAAAAATGCTCCCACTCGATTTTTCATCGGTGTGACCCTTTCTCGAAAATGCACTCAGATAAACTTTCGTTGACCCGTGTGTAAATTATACAACCGGAGCCGCCAAAACTCAATATCAAAACCGAATCCTTCGTATTGACAATCCCCGAAACCTGTCATACAATGCGTACAAATTCTGGTCCGGTTCAAAATCCTGTTGACGTTTTTCTAACCGTTCAAACCAAACTCGCGCCAAAAGAGCCAGTCCCAATCCCAATTCATTATCACCACGGAGGTGTTATTGTGCCAGCTAAAAAGATTGTGTGTCTCGGCGGTGGAAGCCTCTATTTCCGCCGTGCAATACCAGATCTGCTGTTGAGTCAGGATCTGGGCGATTCGGAACTTGTCCTCTACGACATTGACAGCGAAAAGGTTGAAAGAATGGCGGCGATGGGAAGGCGTTTAGCCGAAGTTGCAGGAACGAGATTCAAAATCCGTTCGACGATTGACCTCACAGACGCTGTAGACGGTGCGGATTTCGCTATATCTTCGATTGGCGGGAGCGGTGCTGAAATTACGCGGAATGTCTACAACTCATATTTTCACAACGCCGATATCCGCATTCCAGAGAAATACGGGGTTTCTCAAGTTATCGGTGACACCTGCGGACCCGCAGGGATGATGATGGCACTACGGTCAATTCCCGCTTACATCAACATCTGTCACGAGATGGAGAGGCGTTGCCCCAAGGCTATCATGTTTAACCATTCCAATCCAATGGCGACGCTACTACGCGCGATGCACAAGTATACCGACGTGAATGTCATCGGCATCTGCCACGGGGTGCAAGCGGGAATCGTGTATGCGGCAGAGATTCTGGGTGTACCGCCGAGGGAGTTGGATTGCATGTGGGTAGGAACGAATCATTACTTCTGGTTCACCCGCGTCCTGCACAAAGGAGAGGACCTGTATCCGGAATTGATGCAGCGTGTCGCCGAGCGCCAAGCACCGAAAGGGCGAGTCCTCAGCGCGAGGTTATCCCAAATTTACGGGTATCACATCGTTTATCCGTCCGATGATCACATTATAGAGTTTTACCCGTTTTTGACACAGGTACAGGGTGGACCGAAGAATTTACCTTACGGCATGTACGAGAGTCTTCTGGGACACGGATATGAAACCGGAAAACCGACCGCAGCACCTGCCGAACCGGAAATCCGCACCGAGTTCTTTAAGGAGTATCAGGTGCTTCTGGACGAAATCCAACTCCCTGACGCACAGGACAATTCGATTACCGGTGAAGGCATCGCAAGCCTCATCAGTGCCATTGCGAATGGTCGTCGTGAGATTTATATTGTCAACGTCGCCAACCAAGGCGCAATCGCCAACCTTCCAGCCACGGCTGAAGTCGAGTTGGAGGGCGTAACCGATTCTGGGGGCGTACGCGCCATACAGATGGGTGAAGTGCCGCCGGTGCTCAAGGGTATTCTGGAGAAACGGTTCGTGTGGCACGAATTGGTCGCCGATGCCGCGGTCAAGGGGGATCGAAACCTCGCACTTCAGGCGTTGCTGATCGATGAGATGGCAATTCTGCCCGATAAAGCGGAAGCGATGCTCGATGAACTACTCCTCGCGTCAAAAGAACTGCTTCCCCAGTTCTTTTAGGGCGCCCTGACACTCCGAAAACTGTAGGGAACAACAATCGTTGTTCCCTACGAAAACCCTCGCTAGGACGTAGAACTGGTTAAACGAAATCCATTTGATTCAACTTCGGAAAACGTGCTATAATCCGTCGTTGAGCGAATCCCTATGTACCAAAAGCGAGGAACGAAAATATAATGAAAATCACAGAAATAGAAACCATTGCGTTATCAGATCCGGGCAAAGCGGACGAGACCCTAGTGCGCGTACATACCGATGAGGGCATCACCGGGATAGGACAGGCGGAATCCCCATCACTGGTGATTGATGCCATCATCCGCACCGATGGCGGCTTACAAGGACTTCTGGAGGGCGAAGATCCGCTGCAGGTTGAACGGCTGTGGCAGAAGATGTACTCCGCTACCGGCTTATTCGGGAGGCGTGGCGTCACCATCGCAGCCATCGGAGCGGTGGAGACCGCACTCTGGGATATTGCGGGCAAAGCACTCGGCAAGCCGGTTTGCGAACTGATCTGGCACGCCTGCTGTACCGTTCGGGAAACAGGGGAAATTAAAAAGAAGGTGATGCCCTATGCGACTGTCTACCCGCCGGGCGAGGATGTAGAAGAGATTGTCGAGCGTTTTACGTTAGCAAAGGATCGGAACTTTCATGCAATGAAGTTAGAGGAGTGGCCCGGCGGTTTCGGGCATGTCAGTGTGCAACGCGATGCCGAGATTGTGGGAGCGGTTCGCGAGACCATCGGTGAGGACAGGGAGATCCTTATTGATGTACAGAACTGCTGGTACGAGGTCGGTCAAGCCATCGCCTCAATCCGTGCGATTGAGGAGTATCGCCCATTTTTCATCGAGGCCCCCCTGCCTGCGGATAATCTCGCCGGTTATGCCCGGCTGGCGGATGCGGTAGATACCCGCATTGCCATCGGTGATTGGGGCTTCACGACACGATTTGAGTTTGAGGACATCATGGAGAAAGGACGGGTGGATGTGGTCCAGCCCAGTTCAGTCCGTTCAGGTGGGATTCGAGAGATAGCGCGGATTGCGGAAGCCGCTTATCGCAGGGGTCTGATTTGTGTCCCACATGCGTGGTGCCATGTCGTTGGAGTGGCAGCGGAAATCCATCTCGCTGCGGTACTCCCGAACATGCCGTATTTCGAGACCCCCATCGCATTTCCAGATTCACCAATTATCTCCGAGCTGCTAACGCCAACAGTAGAGGTTGATGCAGATGGATTTATCGAAGTACCTGACCGTCCGGGATTGGGATTTGAGCTGAACGAAGACGTGGTGAAGCACTTCAGAGTCTGTCCCCATTAAAGTAGTAGGCATACGCCGTATGCCGTAACCCCAACGGTTCATTAGTTCAAAAGTTCATCGCTCATATCAAGAAATCGTGCAACAGAAACCGAGTTTTTGACAAAAACTCGGTTTCTCGCCATGTGCTGCACCCTCTTTTTACATGAGCTAGAGAAAAAACAATGCCAGAAAAAACAGTAGACCTGAGAAGCGATACCGTCACCTTACCTACGGAAGAAATGAAGGAAGCTATGATGGAAGCAGCCCTTGGAGATGACGGTTACGGAGAGGATGCCACTGTCAATAGGCTCCAAGAACTAGCTGCAGAAAAACTCGGAATGGAAGCGGGGCTTTATGTCCCTAGCGGCACCATGGGCAACGCCTGTGCGTTATTCGCTCACACCCGTTCAGGGGACGATGTCTTTTTCGAGGAACGTGCCCATCTGTTTGCCGGGGCGCGAGGCGATTTTGCAGTCCTCCATGGAGTGCAACCACACCCGATGCGGGCAGAATTCGGAGTGATTCAACCCAAACAGTTGGAGGAAGCAATCAATTCACGGGACGTTTCCCAACCAAGCCTACTGTGCATTGAGAACACCCACAATGGCAGCGGCGGATCGGCGTGGACACCCACAGAGGTAGAAGCAATCTCCAATGCAGCAAGGGCCCACGGATTGAAAATCCACATGGACGGCGCTCGGCTATTCAATGCAGTAGTGGCACATGGGATAGATGTAAAGGATTACACCCGGTACATTGATTCAGTGATGTTCTGCGTATCAAAAGGACTGAGTGCGCCGGTGGGATCGCTACTGTGTGGCAGCCGTTCATTCATCGACGAAGCCGATGCCGTGCGTAAACGCATGGGAGGCGGTATGCGTCAAGCGGGTATTATCGCAGCAGCGGGTATTGTCGCGCTAGAGAAGATGGTGGATCGACTGGCGGACGACCATGAAAACGCCCGTCTGCTGTGTACGGGATTGGAAGCGATTGAAGGAATAAATGTGTCACGCCCACCCACGCCGACCAACTTCGCCATGGTGAACGTCGAAGAATTGGGATGGCGTTCTGAATCGCTCATTGAGAAATGGAAGGCTTGCGGTATTCTCGCAAACCCACGTCCCCCTGCCGGTGCACGGCTGGTTGTCCATCGTCACATCAAACACGATGATGTAACCTATGTGGTGGATGCCACACGCCGGTTGGTCGAGAGGGGATAGGTCACGTCCAACAGCATGAACAGAGCCACTCCCACCTATCTCCACGTCCTGCGTGATTTCAACCGCGATGTGCGCCTGTACCTCATCACTACGATGTTAATTGGGCTCACCGTCGATGGCGGTGTCTATACCGTTCTATTCAATCTGTACCTACTGCGCTTGGGGTATGGTCCCGAATTTATTGGCTTAGTCAACGGGAGTGGGATGCTGTTCTTTGCCCTCTTCTGTCTGCCCGCCGGAACGCTCAGCGGACGCTTGGGCAATCGTCGCATGATGATTACAGGGTTGAGTCTGCTCCTCATCGGTTGTGGGCTATTACCTTTCGCTGAATTACGCACAGGAAACTGGCGGGCGGGCTGGTTGTTTATCACTTGGTGCTTCGCTTTTATCGGTTTCGCCGTGTACTTTGTCAATACCGCCCCGTTTGCGATGAAGGTCGCTCATCAGAGTGAACGCAGCCACGTCTTTTCCGTGCAAGCAGCACTCTGGTCGTTGGCTGGATTTGCCGGAAGTTTGATTGGTGGTTTCTTGCCGGGTATCTTTGCCATGTATCTTGGTGCTTCGCTTGACCAACCTGCGCCTTACCGATATTCGCTGTTGGCTGCCAGTCTGCTATTGATTCCTTCGGTCCTGGCAATCGGAGCGACCCGCGAAGTTCACGCCCAATCTACAGCAGAAAGACAGACCAAAAGCGAGCCATCGTCCCTTCGGTTGATCGCATTCTTGACGCTGGTTCGACTCCTTGTTGTCACCGGTGTGGGCACGCTCTTCATCTTCTTTAACGTCTATATGGATGCTGGTTTGCATATCTCCACAGTTCACATCGGCGTGTTATCCGCCATCGGTAGGCTGCTCTCCATACCGACAGCGTTGATTGTACCCCTGCTGACGAGACGATGGGGCAACGGTCGCACCGCTGCGTGGGCATCGCTGGGAACAGCCGTTAGCATGTTGCCGTTAATTCTCATCTCTCATTGGGCTGCCGCCGGACTCGGTTTCGTTGGGGTCCTTGCTCTGACCTCGATTCGGTATCCGACCTTCCTCGTTTACACGATGGAGGTGGTGTCGCCAGCCCGGCGGGGGACGATGTCCGGTGCCGGCGAGATGGCATCAGGCTTGAGTTTCTCAGCCATGGCACTGGGAGGCGGTTACATCATTGAGGCACTCGGCTATCGCAGTCTTTTTCTAACAGGTGCCAGCTTAACTGTCATCGGCACCCTCAGTTTCCTGATACATCTCCGCATCCGACAGCAGTAGTGCATCGTTGGTATTATACTCCAATAGCCTGATACATCTCCTGTATCACTTCGTGGATGTTTGGTGCATCGGCAAGGTAGTGAGTTTCTGCCTGTTCTGTGATATCTTGGGGAATACCGTGCAGTGCCTCGGCAATCGGACCGGCAATGGCAGCGAGGGTATCGGAATCGCCCCCCAAGGAGATGGCATTGCGCACCGCATCTTCAAAATTATCTGATTCCAGTGCGCATGTAATCGCCTGTGGCACCGTACCTTGGCAGGTCTCATCAAAAAAGTAATTAGGACGAATCTCGTCTACCGTCTGGGTCAAGTCGTAATCGTATTCGGTGGCGATAATCTCGCGGATGGTTGTTACATCTTCACCTTGATATGCAAGCCAGATAGCGTGCGTTGTTGCTTTTGCACCTTTGATACCTTCGGGGTGATTGTGGGTGATAGCAGTTACTTTTTCAGAGGCGGCAAGCGCTGCGTCTAGGTCGTCTTGATATAGAAATGCTGCCGGTGAGATACGCATTGCTGCACCGTTTCCGTAACTTCCGTAGGGTGCAGGTTCATCAAAATAAATCCAGTTTCCAAACATTCCACCGTAGCCTCGCCCCGGATAACGGCGACACCACTCCTGCATCGTCTCCGCGGGTGGTCGGTCATGCAGCAGGATATCAGCGACCGCTGCAGTGCAAACCGAATCATCTGTGAAATCGCAGCGATGGCTAAAGAAAGGAAAAATCTTAGTTTTGATTCGGTCCCACTCGTAGATAGAACCGACAATGTCACCGATAATAGCACCTAGCATATTTCCTCCATGTGGCATAACCTCTGTCAGAACAATTGGGATAAAATAATAGTAATTTATCGAAAGGGAAAAATTGCCCCGTGGACTTTGCCAAAGCATAGCACGATTTGACTGCACGAGCAATCGCTAAATCAGCGATAAGCGGATTTTTTATTTCTTCCTTTTGAAGGTTGTGGTATAATGGCATACCTGTCTCGGTTTCAACAAATACCATAGTGTAATGTCGAGATATGAATCTCGATTGATTATGGTAGATTTTAGAATTACTTAGACACTGCCAATCGGCGCAGTTGGAAACAGCGCCTACCAAACATGGGGAGCGAAAGTGTCTATTTATTTTTATGATTCATTATAAAAAGATCTAATGCAACCTATTCAAGTCACCGACAGTATTACCAAACTCGGACCCCAATTTCGCGGAGCCGTGCTCGTTGCCGGCTCCCACGGCGGCAGCTACTGCGGATATCTGGCAGCACTCGCTGGTCTGCGCGGCGTGATATTCAATGACGCGGGAGTCGGACTGGATAAGGCAGGCATGGGTGCCCTTGATTACCTACAGCGGTTAGGGGTGGCCGCTGCGACGGTTGCTCATACATCGGCGCGGATCGGAGACGGTGCTGACATGATCGCCCGTGGAAAAATCAGCCACTGCAACGCGACCGCTAGAATCCTCGGCTGTCTGGTGAATCAACCTTGCCGGGAAGCGGCAGAAGTTATGCAGCAGGGGAAAGGGTTTGAAGGTAACGCGCCGACCTACTTGGAAACGCGTAAGCTGCTGCGCGAGGCACCGGTGAGGGTGATCGCCTGCGACTCAGCATCACTCGTCAAGCCCAACGATAGCGACGCAATCATCATTACAGGTTCGCATGGCGGCAGACTCGCCGGACGCCCCGGTTATGGTCTTGCAGTGCAGGCGAGAGGGGCGGTGTTCAACGATGCCGGCGTTGGGATAGATATGGCTGGAATTCAACGTCTCGAAATCCTTGACAGGAACTCCACGCCGGCGGTCACAGTAGACGCCATGACTGCCCGTATTGGCGATGCACGTTCCGCATGGGAGAACGGGATCATCTCATATATTAATAAACAAGCCGCCAAACGCGGTGTTACTGTTGGCATGACAGTGCCAACCTTTGTAGAATTACTCACTTCGTGAGGGGGTGGAGATCTATGTCTTCATTTCGACAGATGAACGGCGGACAAGCACTCGCCGAAATGCTCAAACGCCACAACCCCGCCCCGATGTTCGGTATGGCTGGGTTCCAACTATTGCCTTTCTACGATGCAGTCCGCGAACTCGGGCTTCAACATACACTTATCAACGACGAACGGTCCGGTGTGTTCGCCGCTGATGCGTGGGCACGGGTTACCGGTCGCCCCGGTATTTGTGATGCCACACTCGGTCCGGGAGCCACAAACCTAGTGACCGGGCTCGTCGAATCATTGAACGCAGGGGTGCCCCTCGTCGTTATCGTTGGCAACAGCAACCGTGCACATTCTTGGAAAAACATGACACAGGAGGCACGTCAGTCCGAGATCCTCGCCCCATCGGTTAAAGCGTTAATCCGGATCGAAGATGGACTTCGCATCCCTGAACTGGTGCGACGCGCCTATGCCATCGCCACCTCCGGGCGACCAGGACCTGTCGTTCTGGATGTCCCCGAAGACGTGGCGCATGGCGAATTCGACTACCCAAGCGACGATTTCTACGTTGACCCAGAAACTATCTGTATTCCAGCCCAGCGTCCCCGTCCGGGGCGTGAAGCCGTTGCCCGCGCCGCAGCGCAATTCCGACGCTCCAAGCGACCAATTATACTTGCGGGCGGTGGTATCCATCTATCAGGTGCCTATGAAGCACTACTCAATTTCGCCGAAGATTTCAGCGTCCCGGTTGCTCAGACATTGAGCGGAAAGGGGGCTATTCCGTGTACGCACCCGTTGAGCGTAGGCTTGTTCGGTCGGTGGTCGCGGATTGCCAACGACCTGATCGAGACCGCAGATTGCATCCTCGCAGTCGGTTGCAAGATGGGCGAGATTGCCACCAAACGGTACGCCCTGATGCCGCGCGGTGTTCCGTTCATCCATCTTGATATCGTGGCGGAGGAGATTGGACGCACGACCCCCACAGAAGTCGCACTCTGGGGGGATGCTGCTGAGGGCCTACTTGATCTCCACGCTAGTCTCGCTGACGACGCTGAAGCCTTACAAACCCAACACGCAGCCTACCTAGCGGAAGTGGAGGAACGGATGGCCGCTTGGCGTGTAGAAGCAGAACCCCGCTATGCCTCCGAAGAACGTCCGATCCACATGGCACGACTGGTCCGCGAACTTCAAGGTGTCATGCCCGACGATGGAATCCTCGTTGTTGACGGCGGATTCGCCGCCCATTGGACCGGCCTGCTCTATGATTCAACCTGCGCAGGACGTTCTTACATCGCAAATCGAGGGTTTGCTTCCATCGGCTACGGTCTACCGGGAACTATCGGTGCGCAGCTTGCTGCCCCAGATTCACCGGTAGTCGGGCTCACCGGCGATGCCGGATTCAACATGATGCTCGGAGAACTTGAAACGGCTCGACGCTTGGAACTCGGTTTTACCCTTGCCATCGTGAACAACGCCGCCTCTGGCTACGTCAAGGCGCTTCAGCACAGCCTGTACGGCGGACGTTATCAATCGAGCGATCTGAGCGAGACCCATTATGCAAACGTAGCGCGTGAACTTGGGTGCCACGGTATTCGGGTATCAGAGCCGTCTAAACTGGGGGCAGCGATCGCCGAAGGCATCGCTGCACGTGACATCCCCACCATCATTGACGTAATTGTGACCCGTGATCCAGCAAAAATGTTGCCCGGTGTCGATAGCCGAACCGCACCGGTACAAAAGGGCGATAGACCCGCATAGTTAGGAGAATTAAAATGCAGGCGATGGGCAGATTGCTAGTGACTTTGGCAGCCCCGGTATTTGTTGTCGTGGGACTACACTGTGGCATCGTCATGCCAGATATCGACCAACGAATCCCTCTGCTACTCCATCGCTCCATCATCACGCATAGCCCGCTCATTCCGGTCATAGTGGTGTTGCTCGCATTAAGGATTGGCTTGGGATTGTACACATTTGCGATGGGCGTTAGCATCGGTTTCGCTGTCCACCACGCCTTTGACCTATTTCCGAAGGGGTGGACAGGAGCTGCCCTGATAAGCGTTCCCTTCTATGACTATACACCGCCCCTATTCTCATGGATATGGATTGCGTTTACCACGTTTGCCTGTGCTTACCTCGCAGCTCGATTGGTGCAAGGAAGGTTGGATAGACTGTGGTATCTCCTCGGATTTACTTATATTTTTATATTGACCGTACCAAAAGAAGGTGCTTGGTTCGGTCCTGTCGTTGCGCTCGTAATTGCTGTCCTTGTGCTAGCCCACACAGTGCTGTTTCAACGAGCAAAAGCTGAGGCTTGAGGCGATAGATGAGGTTTTTGGGAGGAAACAGACATGACGCTCACAACAGAGAAACAACTGGAGATGCTACGCTCGATGCAGACCATCCGTCGCTTCGAGGAACGGGCATCAGATGATTATCAGGCAGGCGCCATCTACGGCGTCGTGCACTGCTACATCGGTGAGGAAGCGGTCGCCGTAGGGGTATGTGCAGCATTGAATGGGGATGACCAGATCATCAGCACCCACCGCGGTCACGGACATTGTCTCGCTAAGGGTGCCGATCTGAATCGGATGATGGCTGAACTTTATGGCAGACAAACCGGCTACTGTAAAGGCAAAGGTGGCTCTATGCACATCGCTGATTTCAGCATCGGTATGTTGGGAGCCAACGGTATTGTCGCAGGCGGCATTCCCATCGTAACCGGTGCCGGTCTGGCCGCCCAACTCGAAGGCAAGGGACGTGTCGCCGTATCCTTTTTTGGGGACGGTGCCTCAAATGCGGGTCCCTTCCACGAATCGATCAACATCGCCGCAACGTGGAAGCTGCCGATGCTCTATGTCTGTGAGAACAATCTCTATTCCGCCGGCACCATTGCAGCAGATACCTTAGCTCTCAGCGACGTGGCAGCCCGCGCCGCCGGGTACGGCATTCCGGGGGTGGTCGTCGATGGCAACGATGTGATGGCGGTCTATGAAGCCGCCGAAGCTGCGGTCAACCGTGCGCGTGCCGGTCAAGGTCCCAGCCTCATCGAATGCAAAACCTATCGCTGGCGTGGACATACCGAAAGACCGGGACAAGAGGACCCACGTCCGAAGGAAGAGATCGAAGAGTGGCGGCAGCGAGATCCGATCAATCGTTTTGCCACAAGCCTGATGGATCACGGTCTTCTGACCGAGGAAGCGTGGCAAAAAATGGATGCCGATATCCTCGCAGCAATTGAGGCCGCTGTCAAATTTTCTGAGGAAAGCCCATTCCCAGATCCGGAAGCGGCGGTCGAAGATATCTTTGCTGAATCCTAACCCACTTCTATCATGAATTCAGAAACAGACAAGACAACAAAGGAAATCGTACAGGACCTACCCATCATCTTCTTCGACGGTGTGTGCGGTATGTGCAACCGATTTGTGGATCTGATCCTAAGGATTGACACCAAAGAAGTCTTCAGGTTCGCGCCAATCCAAGGGGAAACTGCCAAGCAAATGTTACCACCACTCTCCGAGGCACCCCAAGAGTGGTCGATGTTCTATCTGGACAAACAGGGAATTTACGAGGAATCAGACGCTTTTCTGAAGGTATACCGACGTTTGGGAGGGGTATGGTGGTTCTTGAGTCTGCTGCGCCTTGTTCCACGAGGTATCCGGGATTTTGTTTATCGCACTGTCGCTCGAAACCGATACCGATGGTTTGGGCGGAGAGATGCGTGTCGGATTCCGAGTCTCGAAGAACAAAACCGTTTTCTGCCGTGAAATCTTTTTACGCTCGATCGAAAATTATGGGGGCAATCTACTATGCCAAAAATATCTTATGCACAAGCCGGTACGGACGCACTCATCGAGGAGATGCAGCGGGATGCGACCACATTTCACCTTGCAACTAGTGCGCCGGACGAATTGGTCAATGAATTTGGCACCGATCGGGTGCGTGCCACGCCCATCGCCGAGGGTGCTTTTACGGGTATTGCCATCGGTGCAGCGGGATCTGGCTATCGACCAATTATCAACTGGGGCATGATAACATTTTCCTTCGTCGCCATGGATCAGATCGTGAATCAAGCGGCGAAAATTCACTATATGTTTGGGGGCCAAGCGAAGTTTCCCATCACATTCCGCGCCTCGGTCGGAGGCGGCAGACGGGTCGCCGCCCAACACTCCCAGAGTCCTTATTCAATGTTTATGAACCTTGCGGGATTGAAGATGATATTGCCGTCAACGCCTTACGATATGAAGGGGCTGCTCAAATCTGCGATCCGCGATGACAACCCCGTGATCTCGTTTGAATCCAACCGGCTCATGGGCGTTGAGGGCGAGGTGCCGGAGGAAGGCTACACCGTACCGTTGGGGGTCGCTGACACCAAACGGGAAGGTAGCGATGTCACATTAGTAGCACTAGCTTGGCTCGTACACGAAGGACTTGCCGCAGCCGAAATCCTTGAGAAAGAGGGCGTTTCTGTCGAAGTTATCGATCCACGTTCCCTCGTACCTCTGGACGAGGCAGCAATTCGCGCCTCTGTCCAGAAAACTGGCAGGCTGGTCATCGCCGACGAGGCAGGTCCCACCGCAGGCGCGTCCGCAGAGATCATAACCGTAGTCACTGAAGATAGCGAAACCTTTACAAAGCTGAAGGCACCGCCCAAGCGTGTTTGCGCGCTGCATGTGCCGATCCCGTATAGCCCCGGACTCGAAGACCATGTATTCCCGGATCGGGATAACATCGTTGTAGGTTTAAGGGAAGTCCTTGATGCTGGGTAAATATCCACCGCTTGCCCGTCACCGATAGCGCAGCATTGCAACGTCGCTTTTATGGTGAATTCTAGAAACAGATAGACACTTTCGCCCTCCGTGTATGGTAGGCGCTGTTTCCAACTGCGCCGATGCGGTGCGGTTACAAACCGCACCTACCGGGCCTGGGAGCAATGCGGTTCGGTTTAGAGCGTCTCATTAATTCTAAGGTCCACCCCACCATAGTTATCCTCGATCCAACCACTTGTATGCCGCCGTGGCATTTCTCCAAAAATACTTCTCAGTAGCGACGACTCCCTTCGCGTTGAAGTACTGGGATACGATTCGCTGCACCGTTGCATAGTCGGCAAAGCGTTCAGATACGGGCCAATTGCTGCCGTAGACCAACCGATCCACCCCAAAAGCATCCCATAAGACATCCACTGTCGGCGCATAGTACGCCACATCGGTAGGGGAAGGTTTGTCTTTCGTGCTTTCCACCAACCCTGATACCTTACAGTAGACATGGGGGTGTGTCGCCGCCATCTGCATTCCCTCAACCCACGCTGCATCTGGTGCCTTCCCATCAATAGGCACACCGGCAACGTGATTAATGACAATGCGCAGTTCTGGGATTTTTGCTGCGAGTGCGGCAACACTCGGCAAAGCATCTGGCGACGATAAAAGATCTACGGATAAATCCTTCGCAGCAAACATCTCAATGTTCGCTAGATTTCCACTGTCCACAACCTCGTCGATATCCACCCCTCGAAGCCGCACACCTCGGAAAAGCGGATTCGCAGCATAGCGTTCAAGGTTACGCTCAAAATCCGCCGATCCTATGTCTAAATTCCCAACGAACCCAACAATAAATGGTTCATTTTCCGCAAGGTCAAGTATCCACTGATTATCCTCAACCCATGTGCTCGCCTCAACGACTACGGTTCCGGTCACACCTTCAGGCATAGCGAGCGCCTTGTGGTGCTCCGGGTACACAGGACGATAAAGCACGTCATCATCAGGGTCGGGCCAAGGTACGCCCTCGGATCGTGTTGGATCATAGAAATGCGTATGTGTATCAATAATCATCCCTTACCTCCATTATGGTATTTTCCCTATACAAATTCTTTCCTACGAGATCGTCGGTACACGCACCGGTCTGCCCTCACGCGAGGATTGGTTTGCAGCAATTGAGACCGCTGCTGATTTAAGTCCATCGGTATAGGAAGATCGGATCAGCGATCTGTCCCCCGTCTGAATCGCTTGGATAAACGCTTCGTCGATCGAGAGGGCTTCTTCATCAGGCACCGGAATCGTTGCCGCGTTTTCGGGAACGATTCGCACGTCTCCCCAAGCAAGTTGAACGGTATAGTGTCCCTCGACGATAAAATCGGTGCGCGTACCCCCGCCGCCATTAATCAACGCAGAACTGGTTGAGATGTAGCCAACTGCCCCACTCTCAAACTGAAGCGTGACTACTTCCGCATCAGGGATTGTATGGTTCTCCTGATCAATATTAATCTGCATGGCATCAATCTTATAGACTTCGACAATTTCACCGGCGGTGTACCGAATCATATCGAGCTGGTGAGTCGCCTGTTCATGGAGCATTCCGCCCGATTTCTCCATCACACGCCACCAATGGCTCGGTCCCCCAGGGACCCCTCCCCAGCGATGGCAAGCGACCATGCCGATGGTTTTATCCTTGAGGAAATCACGTGCAGCCGATGCAACATTGTTGTACCGACCTTGATAGCCAACACAGGAGATTACACCTGATTTCTCAATCGCTTCCATAATGCGAATACCGGTCTCAAGTTCCAGCACAACCGGCTTCTGTACAAGCAGGTGAAATCCCCTCTCTGCTGCGATTATCTCTGCGTCGGAGTGCGCAAAAGGAGGCAAACAGAAATAGACAGCATCCAGATCCACCCCATCAAACATCTTGCGATAATCTGTATATGCCTGTCCGCCATAGGTTTCGACTGCTGCGTTCGCACGTACTTCATCAATATCACAAAGGGCTGCGATACGCACATTTTCCATTTCCGCAAGGTTACGGAGATGGCTATTTGCGATGCCGCCTGTTCCAACAAAACCAACTTTTACCGACTGACTCATAATTCCTCCTAGAGTGAAACGTGATGCCCCGATAAATCCCCGATATATCGGGGCTCAGAAGCGGAGCAAGCTGTGAAACGTGAAAATCGGAAAACGGAGTCGTCTCGTTTGTCCATCATGGCGTGATGAACGAATGAATGGTGTAGTATCGTAGGTTGGGTTAAACGGTTAAAACCGAGTCTCTATCAACGACAATAAATGTTCTGCATTTTAACAACATCGCCTTATAGATAGAGTGAACCCCAACACTCACAGCCAATGAGCCAATGAACCAACTGCGTTATTCAATTATACCTAAAGCCTTTGCAAAATGTAAAGCCAAGATAAAGTAAACACGCATCAAGATTCAGTGTATCTCCCCTGCTTGAAATTTAGGTGATTCGCTGCCTAATTTTTCAGCAGATTGGCAAAAAATGTATCAGCACTTTGCAATGAGCACTACACAGCCAATCATTTCAAAAAATCCTGTCATAACGCCGTTGTCTCTGTCTTTCAACTGTTTTCGCCGCTACAAAAAATATCCTCATTAACCGCTGGCATCTTTTTTGCCTACGGTCATTAACATAAAGATTTGGTCTTTGGCATCGGAAAGATAAACGATCTAAGCGGCTACAACCTTTTGTTCATCTTTCCTCCACTTTACGGATAATTTACAATACGCCGACGCAGGTGCCCACCCAATTAAGGAGACAAAAATGAAAAGATTCCTTCAGAGCGATTACAGGATTGCAGGAATTGTTCTGATTTTGACACTATGTCTAGGTATGAACGCTTTCGCCTTAGACGGCTTCGTCGAAGGTGAAAAGATCGAAACCTCAAAATATATTGCTGATACCATCTGGGTATTGGTTGCTGCCTTTCTGGTTTTCTTTATGCAGGCGGGCTTCTCCATGGTTGAAGCGGGATTCACCCGTGCGAAAAACGCCGTCAATATCCTGATGAAAAACCTAATGGATTTCTCGATGGGGGCTATCGCTTACTGGGCGATTGGATTCGCAATTATGTTTGGCGATGGCAATGGCTTCATGGGATTAAGTGGATGGTTCGTCTCAGCAGAAACAAAAGGCTTCAGCGCACTAGAATGGAGTTCCGTCCCAACCCTCGCTGCATGGTTGTTCCAACTGGTTTTCGCCGCCACCGCAGCGACAATCGTCTCTGGTGCGATGGCCGAACGCACAAAGTTCAGAAGCTATCTGATTTACAGCGTTTTCATCACCGGTTTAATCTATCCAATCGTCGGACACTGGATCTGGGGAGGCGGTTGGCTGTCGAGTATGGGAATGTTGGATTTTGCAGGCTCAACGGTCGTCCACTCAACGGGTGGCTGGCTCGCTTTAGCAGGCGCAATCGTACTCGGTGCTCGCACAGGTAAGTATGACGCAAACGGAAAACCCCGTCCGATCCCCGGACATAACCTGCCGTTAGCAGCACTCGGTGTCTTTATCCTATGGCTCGGTTGGTTTGGATTTAATCCGGGTAGCCAGATGGCAGCTGATGCAAAACCCATTGCATTAATTGCTGTAACAACAAACCTTGCTGCCGCAGCGGGCGCAATTTTAGCCATGATAACCGCTTGGTTCAAACTCAAGAAACCCGATGCCGGTATGGCACTCAACGGCGCACTTGCCGGACTCGTTGCTATTACTGCACCGTGCGCGTTTGTTACGCCAGTAGCAGCAGTAATTATTGGCGCAATCGCAGGTGTTGTAGTCGTATTCTCGGTCCTGATAATTGAAAACCTGAGAATCGATGATCCAGTTGGCGCGATCTCAGTCCACGGTGTTTGCGGTGCTTTGGGAACGCTTTTGCTTGGGCTGTTTCATACGGAGCAAGGAATCCTCTATGCAGCGGATAAAGGCGCAGCTTTCAAGTTCTTCGGTGCCCAATTCATCGGTGTCGTTGCCGTTTTTGCGTGGTGTATGGTAGCAGGTTTTATCCTGTTTTACGGTATCAAAGCGATTGTCGGATTGCGTGCTAGTGAAGAAGAAGAGTTGGAAGGATTGGATTACGCCGAGCACGGTTCCAGCGCGTATCCAGACTTTACAATCTCCTCCATTAACTAGGAGGTAGGTAAGCGTTTAGGTAGAGGCTATACCCGAACGCTTGCACAGATACAACAATTCATCAATTCCTCCTTGTGGACAAAGGTGTCCATTTGATAGGGTCGTGCTCCTACAGATGGACGCTTTTTTTACCTATTTTGATTCAGCGATCTATATCATGGGCACTTGACCGCAAAACCACACAAAATCGAAAAAATTCTGTTTACTTTTGAAACCGATGGTGTTATACTGCCTGACAAGGAGTTTGAAACAACTTTCAAGTTAAGCGTAGCGAAGTCCCGTTCCGTTTCACGAGAATCCCGACGAGTCGGGACCTGTCCCGATTCGTCGGGGATCTTATCGGAGCAGGTAGTGATCGTCTAAACCTAAGATGGAGGTCAAAATGCACCAACAACCACACAGTGTGTTTAGGTTTCAGAAACATGGAATAAAACCTATAAGGCTTTTAAGACACGGCATTCCCAGAAGTGTTCTGGGAATGCTGTTCGTACTGATGTTCTTAGCGCTCCCAAAACTTGCTCTCGCCGAAGATGCTCTGGATTCAGGCGACACCGCCTGGCTGCTCACAGCAACAGCACTGGTTCTGTTCATGACCATTCCCGGTCTTGCCCTGTTCTATGGCGGACTGGTGCGTGCTAAAAATGTCCTATCGCTATTGATGCAGTGTTTTACGCTGACGGGGTTGATTACCGTTATATGGATCGCGATTGGCTATAGCATCGCCTTTGATGCAACCGGCATGATGCCAGGAAAGACCAATGGCCACTCATTTGTCGGCGGGCTCAGTAAGGCGTTCCTTCGGGGTGTGAATGCGGATAGTTTATCAGGCACTATCCCGGAAACAGTGTTTATCTGCTTCCAGATGACGTTTGCCATCATCACACCCGCCCTGATCGCGGGTGCCTTTGCGGAACGAATGAAATTCTCCGCGATGCTCTGGTTCATGGGGATCTGGTCTATAATTGTGTACGCACCAATCTGTCACATGGCGTGGGCTGGGCCTGGCTCATACTTTGGAGATATTTTGGGCGCACTCGATTTTGCCGGTGGGACTGTGGTGCACGTCAACGCAGGTGTGGCGGCACTTGTCGCTGCCCTAATGATTGGCAAGCGCTATGGCTATCCTGAGACCCCCATGCCACCCCACAACCTGACCCTGACAGTCATTGGTGCCTCCATGCTCTGGGTCGGCTGGTTCGGTTTCAATGCCGGAAGCGCTTTGGCAGCTGATGGTGCAGCGGGAATGGCGATGCTAGTCACACAAATCTCGACAGGCACCGCCGCATTGGCTTGGATGTTTATTGAGTGGATAAAGTACAAAAAGCCAAGCGTGCTAGGTATCGTCACCGGTGCCGTCGCAGGGCTTGTGGCAATCACACCAGCATCAGGCAGTGTTGGACCGATGGGCGCACTGGTTATCGGACTCGCTTCAGGCGTGATCTGCTTCTGGGGAGCAACCACTCTCAAGCATAAACTCGGATACGACGATTCGCTCGATGCCTTTGGCGTACACGGTATCGGTGGTATCGTCGGCTGCTTGTTGACCGGCATATTCGCCGCAGAAGGATTAGGTGGGATGGGAATGGACAAGAGTATCGGTTTACAAGTTTGGAGTCAGTTTGTCAGTCTCATCGTGACCATACTTTGGAGCGGGATTCTCTCCTTTATTATTCTCAAGGCTGTTGACAGGGCGGTTGGTTTACGTGTCAAATACAACGATGAACAGGAAGGATTAGACCTCGCGCTACATAACGAACGAGGCTACAACCTGTAGAACTATAAAGAACCGCAGATTTCATAGGACCGTGCTGATGGAGCATCACCCACGAGATTCTATGGAATCTGCGGTTTGATATTAAATGTCGCCTACTTTTGCCAGACTCCGGTGGACGATTTCAATCCATCGTCCCGTCGAAATGAAACCGGCTCCCCAAGAACGCCACTTTTGGGGAAGTCCTGCCGCTTTAATTTCCTCCAAACTTTTTCCTGCTTCTATCTGATCCCGAACTATGTCTATTGTCGCCACAAGTGTCTGGTGATACGTCTTGAGATCATCAATATCCGAAAGTGGACCGTGGCCCGGAATCAGTTTCACGTCGGGTGGGAGTTCGGCTAAGAGCTTCTCAATATGCTTTATTAATCCCTCCACATCCCCACCATTGTTCAAATCAACATACGGAAATCGTCCGGAGAAAAAGAGATCCCCCATATGCACAACGTTCGATCCGGTGAAGAAAATGATACTGTCCCCATCCGTATGACTATTCGGGAAGTGGATAACACGGATCTCCTCCCCGTTGAAGTGGATAGACAGCGAATCGTCAAATGTGACAACCGGCAGAGCTTCTTGAGGCGACTCTATCTGCAGCCGTTTTCGGACATTGGCGTGAGAGATGATGTGCGCCTCAGTTCCAAAGATGGCGTTGCCGCCGGTGTGATCGCCGTGAAAATGGGTGTTGATCAGAAACTTTAGCTGTCCCTCACTCAGTTCTTTGAGTGCGTTCCGAATCTTCTCCGCCAACGGCGCAAACTGATCATCAACAAGCAGCATCCCATCCGGTCCTACCGACGCACCGATATTCCCGCCAGCCCCTTCCAGCATATAGATGTTGCCGGCAACGTGAGTGGTTTTAATTTTAATCCTTGTGAAATCCATTTGCGCCCAAGCAGCAATGCCCACGAAAACTACACCCACCGCAACGATTGTATAAACCAACCGTTTCATAGCTTTTCCTTTCGCACTCATTTCGCCTGTAAAGCCTGATGTGCCAACATGCGCAGGCGGTCCGTATCCGTCAGGTAATGCTCAATCTGGTCGGCGAATTCGGCAAGCGTTTCTTCTACTGTGGCAGTCGTGGTATCGAGGATAAATTTTCTGCGGATCAGCGAGGCTGCGTATTCTTCCTCAAACCGTTGCAGAACATGCTCGATATCCTTCTCCTGCAAGACACCAAGCGGCTGCGGATTTTCGCGCATCCGCTGTGCAATGACTTCGTCTGACGCTTTCAGCAGGATAAGCACCGTGTCAGGTGCTTCCTCCATAATCGTTTTCTCTACCGCGCGTGCCATTGTTGTGCGCTCGGCATATTCACCTTTGCCACCGTAGCCGTAATACAACGGCGCATAGACCGCCTCCTCAATATGAAAGCCGGTCATGTTGTGATCCGGATCGTTGTAAAATGCGGGCTGCAGATGGTACTCAATGATATAACGCTGAAACATCTCCTTGAGCCGTGGACTCAGCGCCATAAATTGTTGCTGATCTTCCTCTGTTAATTCATTAGAAGGGATGGTAAAATGGTCATGGAAGCCGCGAGCACCACCCAGTGTATCATCTATCCATTTCACAATTTCATTGGCTAACGTTGTCTTACCGGCGTATTCACAGCCGACGAGGATAAGTTTCATAATGTCTTCCTCCTAAACAGTGTAGCGAGCTAAAATTGACGCCGGATCCATCCGTCTGAACATACCGACGCAACGATGGTCGGCGCAGGTTCTCAACCGTTGGTCTAAGTCAGTATAGCAGAGAACCAAATCTCCGTCAACAGCACAAATAGTCAGTTAGATTACCTAAGTTCGTATTCATATTGACCCTATTATAGTAAAGTTTAGAATTAATTGGACACTGACAATCGGCGCAGTTGGAAACAGCACCTACCAAACACCGGGAGCGAAAGTGTTTATTGATTTTTAGAATCCACTATAGTTGTACATAGGAGATACCAAATGCCCACAACAAAACGTCTTGAACATCCGAAAACTCCATTTCCCGTCGGGGTAGAGTACTACCGTGCACCCGCCCCCAAACTCGATTGCTGGGATGAAGACTTCGCCCGGTTGAGCGCGGCGGGGTTCCGGGTTGTTCGCAGTTTTACCTATTGGAACTGGATGGAACCACGTCCCGGTATCTACGAATTGGATGACTTCGACTACATGTTCGACTTGGCAGAAAAACACGGATTGTCTGTCTGGCTCGATATCGTGCTGGGGACACACGGCGCATGCCCGGAGTGGCTGACCCGCGAACACCCCGATATGCGGGTCGTCAACCATCGCGGTCAACGCGCAGAGACCGACGCGGGACCTGCTTATCCACAAGGCGCGATGATCCACTGCTATGATCATCCCGCTTGGCGCGAGTATGGCGGCGGACTGTTGCGCCATGTAGCCAAACGGTATAAGGATCGTCCCAGCCTGCTAATCTGGGGACTCTGGGATGGAGTGAATCTGGCATCGGTCTGGCACCGAGATGGTGATGGCTACCCATGTTACTGCCAAAACACCATTGCGAAGTACAAAAACTGGTTGCGTGAGCGATTCACGCTAGACACACTCAATACCCGTTTCTCACGCCGCTATCGTCGCTGGGAAGATGTGGAGCCACCCCGATCTGATCAAAATGTCGTGGAGATGCTGCTCTATCGCGAATTTCACTACGAGAACCTAGCAAATCACTTGGGATGGATGGTGGACGAAGTCGAGGAGATCGATCCCCATCATGAGGTGCGATCGCACGGTGGTTGGTCCCCACGCCCTTGGGATGAGCGGTGTGCGCGGATTGTGGACAGCTGGGGGATGTCGATGTCATCTAACAATCTACTTACATCGGAGGACCCCTACCAGATTGCGGATCGAGCCTTCAGTTTCGATTGGTCACGGAGTGCCGGGCGCAACGGACGTTGGTGGAATGAAGAGATCTACGCAGGCATGTCAAGGGGTGGGGTAACATGGAAAAAACAATCCGATCCACGAGAACTGACCACACTCCTCTGGATGACGTTAGCAGGCGGTGCTGCAGGAACGATGTTCTGGCAATATCGCCCTGAATATCTCAGTTTTGAGTCACCCGGCTATAACTTGGTGGCACTGGACGGTGAGCCGACACCCCGCTTCGATGCGGTGGCGCGTGCAATAGCACAAATTGAGGGACTCGCCGAACATCTACCTCTGCAATGTCCACGCGCCGACGTGGGTATCGTATACCACCCTGAATCGCAGGAACTTTTCAGCTATAACGATGAATCCGACCGCTTCTTGGCGGATCTGCGTGGTGTGTACCGAACACTCTGGACGCACGGCATCGCTGCGGAGGTTATCACACCCCGGATGGACTGGTCGGGATACCGGCTCCTGTTTCTGCCGAATGTCGCATTGATGGACGCAGAAACACAGGAACGAATAGAGCGAACGTTGCAAGAGAGCCCAGAAACGCATTTCGTGGCAGAGGGGAGTTTCGGTATGTATTCTGCCGATGGGCAGTCTAGCTATCGTCCGCCGGAAGGGTTTGCCGACCGGCTCGGTGTGCGGGTAGCCGACTTCTCGGCGGTAACGCCGTACGACATCGAATGTGGACGGAACATCGTCGAAACGCCTTACGGGGGTGCGACTATTCAGACACCGTGCGGATATGCTATCCTAGAACCGCGCAGCAATACCCGCTCCATCGCATCTTTGGGCGATAACACCGTAGCTGTGCAGACAGCGGATCGACGTTTCACATGGTTCGGCTTCACGCTATCGGCAGGATTCGGCGATGTGGGACAGCCCGACCTAGTTCTTGGACTGGTGGATGAATTTGGAGTGCACCCCGCGGTATCCGTCGAAGGAGATCGTGTGGTGCCGATTGTGCGGAAATCACGCCGTGGCGGCTGGCTGCTGTTCGCCTTCAACCTCGAATCGCAGCAGGCACATGTCGCCTTACGTCCCACATGGAAAACAAGCCACGCTCACGACCTGTTGGCTCATTGTAACGTACCGGTTACAGATGGTGCATTCCAACTCGTCATTGAACCTTGGGAGGTTGCGGTCATACACTGTGCGGACGCATAATAACCGATGGTGCTAGTTTAGTGAGAAAGTTTTTTTCACATTGTTCAAGTCGCCTTGAATCCTAATTTATCGGGGAGTTCATTGGTTCATTGGGTTGATTGGTTCATTCTTTTTACGTTCCACCTTTTGGATACACATGTCGCCCTGCTGGGGCTTTCGGGTATTTGTTTATCGGTGTACTATAGACATGTCGCCCCTCTGGGGCTAAATGAACCGCTGAACCAATGATTTTTACGTTTCACGTTATCAACAGCTGCAAACTACCACTATTATGGTGAATTCTATAATTACTTATACACTTTCGATGCACAACCAACCCCCTAAATCCCCAACCCCTCTGATAAGAGGGGAAAGGCAAGAGGAGAAGATCCCCTCTTATCTTCTCCCCTTGTCAGGGGAGTTACAGGGGGACTTCATAAGGCTTCACTAAGGGGAACTACTGGTGAATGTCTACATATTTACAACGTTCACCATAGTTAATGGCAACTGAGCAATAGAAAATTCGATTAACCCTGATTTGCAGGAGTCAATAAATGATAAAACCGATTATCACCGCAGAAGAAGCTGTGCAGATGGTGCAAAGCGGGGATACCCTCGTTATAGGGGGAAGCGGCGCAGGACACGCCATCCCCGAAAAACTCATTGAGGCGTTGGGGAAACGATTCCGATCAACGCTTCAACCACGCGACCTGACTGTCGTCCACATCAGCGGCATGGGAGATCAGGGCGAACTTGGCCTGGGGCACCTCGCCGATCCGCGCCTGATTAAACGGGACATCGGCGGGCATTGGGGTATGTCGCCACCAATGGCAAAACTCGCCATTGAAAACAAGACCGAAGCGTACAATCTCCCACAGGGCGCGTTGTCATGCCTGATGCGGAGCATCGCTGCCGGTGCGCCGGGCTATATTACCCATGTCGGCTTGCACACATTCGCAGACCCCCGAATCGAAGGCGGCAAACTCAACGAACGGGCGACGGAAGATTTGGTCGAAGTGGTCACGCTGCGGGGCAAGGAGTATCTGATGTACCATAGCTTTCCCGTGGATGTCGCCTTCATCCGCGGGACCACCGCCGATCCCGATGGCAATATCTCGATGGAGGATGAGGCAGCCTACTTTGAAATGCTTTCGGATGCACAAGCGGCTCGGAACTCAGGCGGAAAGGTCATCGCACAGGTTAAGCGGATGGTTGGTAAGCGCGGTATCGATCCCCGTATGGTCAAGATCCCCGGCATCCTTGTCGATGCCCTCGTACTTGCCCCAGATCAGAAACAGACCTACCAGATTGACTACGATCCAGCCCTATGTGGCGAGGCTCGCGAAGGTGACCTGAGTATGGGGCGACTCTCGCTCGATGAACGCAAAGTCATCGTCAAACGGGCAGCGTTGGAACTACGTCCGAATGCTGTTGTGAACCTCGGATTTGGTATGCCCTTCGGTGTCGGCATGATCGCCGAAGAGAGCGGGATTGAAGATCAGATCACCCTCAGCATTGAGCAGGGCAGCTTGGGCGGCATCCCCGCAGGCGGGCTCGATTCCGGTGCGATGTACTATCCGATGGTAATCTTGGATCAGCCCTATCAGTTCGACTCATATCAGGGTGGGGGCATTGACATTGCGTTCCTTTCACACGCCCAAGTAGACGGTCACGGCAATGTGAACGTCAGCAAGTTCGGCAGCCGCATCCCCGGCTGTGGCGGTTTCATCGACATCTCACAGAACGCAAAGAAGGTGGTCTTCTGCGGCACGCTTGCCGTGAAATCAGAAGTTGAGATTCAAGATGGCAGCGTCAAGGTCGTTAAGGAAGGCGTAATCCCCAAGTTCGTCGAGGAGGTCGAGCAGATCACCTTCAGCGGCAGATATGCCCGCGAAACAGGGCAGGAGGTGTTGTATGTCACCGAACGCGCAACTTTCCAACTGACAAATCGTGGCGTTGAGCTAAAGGAGGTCGCGCCGGGGATTGATATCCAACGGGATGTGCTAGATGGAATGGGCTTTGAGCCAATTGTGGAGGAGGTTTCAACAACCGATGAAAAGGTGTTTACCGACCAACCTTTGGAATTCCCAAACTTTTATAGTGGATCTTAGTATTAAGCAATATTGAATAATAAACTTTCGATTTTCAGTAGGTATCGAACCCGTAGGGGCGGGGTTTCCCCGCCCACCATTGATGTAAAATGTGCATATTTAATATTGAAACTTGCTTAAGCAATATTGAATAATAAACTTTCGATTCTCAGTAGGTGTCGAACCCGTAGGGGCGGGGTTTCCCCGCCCGCCATCGATGTAAAATGTGCGTATTTAATATTGAAACTTGCTTAATGAGACACGCCAAATCGGTGCGGTTGGAAACCGCACCTACCGGATTGGATTGCATTCGGTACGGTTGGAAACCGCACCTACCGGGTTGGATTGCATTCGGTTCGGTTGGAAACCGCACCTACCGGCCCCGATAAATCAAACCAAATCATTTTTGAACAGGGAGGAGGTAAAAGCCGATGTCACGATTGAAGGATAAAGTTGCCGTCATTACTGGCTCAGGTATGGGGTTAGGTCAAGCGATGGCACTGCTATTCAGCCGCGAGGGTGCCAAAATTGTTGTTCCTGATATCAATATAGAGGCTGGAGAGGAAACAGTGGACGCTATCCGCAAGGAAGGGGGTGACGCGATTTTTGTCCGAGCGGATGTCTCTATAGTGGCTGATGCCGAGCGCATGATTGCTGCAGCCGTCGATTCCTACGGCGGCGTCAATGTCTTAGTCAATAATGCGGGGGTACAGGTTGAAAAGAACGTCCCCGACACCACCGAGGAGGAGTGGGATTATGTCTTGGGCGTGAACCTCAAAGGCACCTTTCTGTGCTCAAGGGCCGCTATCCCGCAGATGCGTCGTCAAGGTGGTGGGAGTATTATCTGTCTCTCGTCCATTTCGGGCCTCGTCGGACAGCCGAACCAAGCGTCCTACAACGCTTCCAAGCACGGTGTCATCGGACTGGTCAAATCCATGGCGTGCGACCACGCCGAAGAGGGTATCCGAATCAACGCAATCTGTCCCGGATCTATGAACACCCCCATGGCGGCAAACATCCCAGAGGAACATCTCGCACCGTATCGCAAAGCAAACCTTTTCGGCCGTTTCGCAGAACCGATAGAAGTCGCCTATGCCGCCCTATTCTTGGCAAACGATGAGTCGTCGTATGTCACCGGCTCAGTAATGACAGTCGACGGTGGATATACGACAAAGTAGTAGGCATACTCCGTATGCCGTAACCTCCGTATGCCGTAACCCTTCAATGAACCAACATAACACAAATTATAGTAGATCTTAGAATTAATGAGACACGCCAAACCGGTGCGGTTGAAAACCGCACCTACCGGGGGGCGAAAGTGTCTATCTATTTTTAGAATTCACCATAGAAAGGAAAACCCTATGAACGCCTCAATCAAAATTGACCACGTCGCAGTCATGGTCAGCGATCTGGAAAAATCACTGCACTTTTATCGCGACCTACTCGGACTGGAGGTCGTCTCTCCTGAAGAACACAACGACGGTCCAATCTCCGAAATGGTTGCGATCCCCAAGGTACACATGCGCGAATATCGGCTACGTGCGCCCGATGGCATCCATGGCCACACCCGAAACGAGGGGCCGGGCTTCACATTGGATCTCATCCAGTGGCTCAATCCCACCAGCCCCGTTGAACACCACCCCGTCAACCATGTGCCAAGCGCACATATCTGCTTTGGCGTCGAAGATGTCCCAGCTACCTACGAACGGTTGAAGGCAGCGGGTGTAGAATTTGTCTCGCCACCCGTCCGTTTCGCCGGCGAAGGTGAGTGGCATGTGCTCTTCTTTTACGATCCCGATGGCAACCTGCTCGAACTCAACGAGATTGGCACAGGACAGCAGGTCGTTCATGAATATGACTGGAGCAATGCTTAACGCCTACTCTCCGCTTCCCCAGTAAATCTGTCTACCACCAAACCGCTTCAAACAAGCTCTAATCGTGTAATCCCCAACCTAAATAGGACTTACGCAGCCAACTGTAGGCGGGGCATCTTGCCCCGCACTGAAATGCGCAAATTCTACTATATATTTTATTTTTTGCAGAGTCAAACTATTAGTTTAACTCTTCAGATTTTAAATTTGCATTGTATATAGCCTCTCTGGTATTCTTTAGAGTGCAGCAAGGAAATTGGTTCAATGTGCCTGTTTCAAGCTTCTTAGTCAGGGGTATTCCTTGAATTCTATGGGCGTTCAAATAGGAAGTCTCTCCCATTGTGGGTAGGCAATCCTTCTCCTGATGCACGGCTGCGTTGAAAGCTATTTATGAGCACCCCTCATATAATTGAAGTGCAAAATGTAAAAAGAACCCATCAACCCCTCTAACTCTATAAGGACAGGAAAGTTATGAAACCAGAAAGCATAAACAAAATAGATCAATTACTAGAAGAATTAGAAAACATAGGTGAGGAACAACTCCCGGAAACGCTACCTAACTTCCTGAACAGTGTCTGTGATGCTGTGAATTTACCACACGATGCGTTATTTAATCCAACTAATGGCCCACAACAGAAAAAATTTATTGCTGTCTGTTTGTTACGCCTTCTTTGTCGAAACGAGGAGGCTATTTGGCAGGATATGGATTTGAGGATAAACACCTTCAATCTCTTTGACAATCAAATCAATTCGATCTATCATAATCTGAACATAACAGAAGATGATCAGAATCACGAGAAATTGAAAAAACTTCTTGGAACTGAGGGAACAGTTTTAGAAAACTTTAGCGACATTGCAGACTCTATTGTTAGTCTTGACATGCTCTCTAGCATTAGACAGAATTTCATGAGCAACCTGAATTTCCAAGAAAATAAACTGTTTCTGGAACAATTTGTGACACCCCCATCACTTATCAATACAGACCGTATCAATCTGGTCTTTGAGACAGTCCAAGCATATAATGAATCTTCAATGGAAGATCTGGTTATCTCTTATCACAACCTAGAGAATGTTTTCGATCCATTTTTGCGCGCTGCTGAGAAAAATCGCTCGATTTTTACCGAACAATGTATCGTTGCGCCAGTGCAGAAAATATACGACTACATTCGGGATGATTTCGAGAATAATGACGCCATTAAACCGACTACAGTTACGATTGCGCCTTTAGACCGCAAGTATCCTTTGCATGTAATAGGTAAAAAGATTGAGGTAAAATATCGAGTAGAAAACCAAGGTCCGGGCTATGCTGTTGACGTTCAAATCGAATGCGAAATGGATGAAGGTCTAACGCAATGTAATACAAAGAGCTTGGGAAATCTAGGGCAGCATCAATCATCAGAAAGAATTTTGAAAACAGCTGTAGAAGACGAAATAAAGGGAAATCCTATTGTTATAGGCCAGATTTCTTGGCGGAATTATGATAAGGAAAGGGTATCTGACGAATTCGTTTTTGAGTTAATTCCTCAACGAACTGACCTGAACTGGCAAGATCTTGAATCGAAGCAGCCATACAGTTTAGAGGCTGTCAATGAAGCCGAGGATTTAGTTGGTCGCACGAGACTTATGGGGCAGTTAAACGCGAGATTGTCTGCTAATCGAATTGAATCATCAATTATCCACGGGCAGAAGCGCGTTGGTAAAACCTCTATTGCAGAGGTTATTCAAGCTAACTTTATGGAGTTTACGAATTATTCGGTCATATTTGTTGCGATTAATGGTCTTGATACAACAACTCCAGATAGATTTGTCGCAGATCTAGGAAAAACGATTGTAGATCAGATATCTCGCGCTGCCGCATCATTCGGACATATAGAAAAACCACAGTTTGAAAGCGCTCTATCTCCCTTGCGTGACTATCTTCAAGACGTTAAGACAGTATCGCCGGAGCCGAATCACAAGTTCATCATCATCCTAGACGAATTCGACGAAATTCCTCCCGACATGCTTCAAGTAAGTAGTAGTGTGGGTCAGACATTCTTCAACAATATCAGAGCCATAAGCAGTACGGGACACGTTGGGTTTGTCCTCGTTGGCGGGGAAAACATGCAAATCATAAGAGAATCAACAGATCAATTAAATAAAATGTCTTCATTCCGGGTCGACTATTTTGACAAGGAACAATACTGGTCGGATTTCCAAGATCTGGTGAGAAGACCTATGAAAAACACCATTGAATTCAACAATGAGGCGATTAATGCACTCTACGAAATAACGGAGGGACATCCGTTCTATACCAAGGCTATATGTCGTGAAATATACACAACGGCTTGTGAAGCAAGAAGCGCATACATTTCTGAGGATAATGTAGAGAAAGCAGTTCAGGTTACTATCGAATCATTAGATCTGAATGCAGTCAGCCATTTTTGGATAGACGGAATAAGCAAAAGATATGCCCCTGCTCAGCGCGATGAAATCCAAACAGAGCGACGCAGATTTTTGATCGCATTCGCCCAAATTAAGCGTAGCAAAAAATCCGTTAGCAAACAGGATCTTCGAGCTTCGGAACTTCTTAGAAACGTTGATGTTGATAAAATTATAGACCAATATATCACTCGCGGCTTTCTGATTGAGGAAACGGACCATTACAGGTGGAAGCCAAAATTCTTTGAACGCTGGTTAATCGAGCGAGGCTTTTCAATGTTGACAAGCGAGTTTTTGGACGAAGAAGCAATTATACGCTTGAAACAAGAAGAAGAAGAAGCTTACGTGTCGCCCAAAGAAATTGTAAACTTATGTGATAATTGGGGACTATATCGAGGCTCAAAGATAACTTCTGATAATGTTCGTGCCTGGCTAGAACAGTTCGAGTATAATATCGAACAGAGGCTTATGTTTAATCTTCTTCAACACGTGCGTTTTTATAGCGAAGAGATGATTCGTGAAAAGATCAGTGGATTGCACAAGAAGGTTCAACAAAATGTTGCCAAAAGGGGCGGAATCACCCCTGGGGATAGGAGAGAGCGGCGAAAAGATATTCTTCTGAGTAGTTTTGGATCGCTGGCTCAGAGTGGGCCGTCTTATGCAAGGATTTATAGAATTGAGAATAGGATTACGACCCACAATGTGGCTAATTCTGACAAGATACCGGCAGTTTTAGAAGAAAATGATCATATCAAAACAATTGTATTTGTTGATGACATCATCGCTTCTGGTGAATCCGTTGTAGGATCTTTAAATAAACTCAATAATACGTGTGGTGAGTTAATCCGTGACAAGCAGGTAAAAGTTTTTATCTCTGTCATTTGTGGACTTCACATCGGAATAAAAAAATTAGAAGATGCTATAAATGATGTTCCGTTTGACGCCGAAATAATCGTCAGCGATTATTTGGACGAAGCAGATCAGTGTTTTACCGATCAATCTAAAATATTCGGTTCACCTAGTGATCGGGATCGGGCCAAACAGATTGCTTTGGAATATGGAAAAAAACTCAAGGAACGACCACCACTCGGTTATAGAAATAGCCAACTTCTTGTGGCGTTCTATGACAATTGTCCTAATAATACCCTCCCTATTCTATGGAAAGAATCAACAAGGAAAGTAAAGTGGACGCCGCTGTTTAAACGAAACTAGGTTATCATAGCAGAAGTCCTACCTCCTAAACATTAACACAATGGATCCAAGACCCTAAAAATAACTGAAGCCCCCCATGAAAACCCAACTGCTAATATGCCTAACTTTGTGGAGCCTCTATACCACCGGTTGCCTGAGTGGTACAACGGGAAAGACCGAACCCGCCGCCACACCAGCAGAATCAGCAACCCCAGTCTCCCTTGGGGATCTCCATTTATCATTGGCAAAACCCAGCTACGGTCTCACCGAACCGATACCCCTTGACATGACGATTCAGGTGGGGAAGTTCAATCTACTCGTGCCGTATGCCTCCGTTGCAAGCAGAGGAGCGTTCACAAAATTGGTGGTCAAAAATCAACTAGGGCAGGTTATCCCACCGAAACCGCCGATCACATTTCCGGCGAAAACCAAAACCGTGATGTGGGAGGACAGGGTGGCGAGTTGCATCCAAGGAATGGAGCTCAAGGCAGGAGAGGCAAGAAAGGCAAGTTTGAAAGACCTGAAATCCTACTACAAACTAGGACCCGGTGATTATACCTTGCAGGTGCTTATGGAATTGAAAGTCTATCGGGAGATCTTTGCCCCTGAATCGCCACAGGTTCTTGAGATAAAGAACGAAATTCGGCTGGTACAAGCAGACACTGTCATGCCCGACGACATGAAGGAACGGATGATCCGTAATCTGGAGAAAGAGATCGAAGGCTTACGGCACGGAGAGGCATCCAAACTAGACGGCACTTATCTCCTCTTGGATTCCTACCGAGGCTTGGCAGCACTTGAATCTAACATCGTCTCGCTAACGATACAGCATTAGACAGATATGCCACAGCGACTTAATGCCGCTAACGCCGCTGCAGCGATACCCTCGGCGTCAATCCCGAAGTGTCGGTAAAGTTCCGCACGATCGCCTGATTGACCAAACTCATCGACACCGAGCGGGATAACCAACTCCCCATAGACGCTCCCCAGCCAAGATAAAGCGTGGGAGGCACCATCGTGAACTGTGACAATCGGCGCATGCCTCTCATTGGTTGGAATCAGCCAGTCAAACGGAGTAGTTTCTTCACTTGTGGGAGTGGCATCCTTGCCACGAACGTGTCCAAGGTATTGTTGCATCGTCTGCCACGCCTCAAACAGTCGGCGCGGACTGGTCATATTCAATACATTGGCAGCCACCCGCTGTTCGCGAAGAATGTTCGCAGCTTCAATCGCTTCTGGAATCATAACACCGGTTGTCGCAATATGAACCAATCGTTCTCTCGGCACAACCGGGTCCGCATTGCGCCAATCTACCAACCGGTATCCGCCAGATAGTACCTGATGCTGCAATTCATCTTCTCCCAGACGCTCCAAAGCCGGCGTGAGCAGCCGCTGATCAATTAGCTTGGTGGACAGTCGCAGGTAGGTCGAGCGTCCATGTTCCCGGTCACAACACTGACGGAGTGCCTCTAACAATATCCATTCTACCTCCTGCGCGAAACAGGGCTCGTAAGCATCAAGTCGAGGGATCTCTGCACCGAGTGACGGCGTAACAGTGGATTGGTGCGCCCCTCCCTCCGGCGATAGCGTGATACCCGACGGTGTCCCGGCGAAAATAAACTTCGCCCCTGAATACTGCGCGTAAATGAGTGCTTCAAGCCCCCGACACACAAACGGATCGTAGACCGTGCCAATCGGGATGACATGCTGCCCACACAGTTCAGCCGACAAGCCGAGCATCCCTAGCAACGTAAAGAGATTCATCTCCGAAATTCCCAATTCGATGTGCTGTCCACTCGGTCCATGCCGCCAACTTCGGAGTTGATTCGCTTCGGTCTCATAGTCCGGCAATTCCTGCGGCGTAAACACACCCGTCTTGATGATCCACCCAGATAGGTTGGTAGATACTGATACATCCGGCGAAGTCGTGACAATCCGATCCGCCAACTTCGGTACGCGAGTTAGACGCATCAGCAGGCGACCCAAAGATTGCTGTGTGCTCAAGGAGCCTTGAGTTGGAAGAGCAAGTGCTGCTGGCACATCATCGGCGGATAGGGTTACCGGCGGTGCAGGATTGGGGGGGAAAAGTCGATCGGCAACTTCCAGACACAGTTGACCGGAAGGCGACCTCGGATCAAATCGTTCCCATTCGTCGTTAGCAGATATACCCAAACGCTCCCGCAAATCGGCTATCTGTTCTTCACTCAGGAGCATCGAATGATTCAGCGGGTGTCCAGCGATAGGGGTCCCCCAACCTTTAATCGTATAAGCGAAGATAATCGTCGGTCTTTCCGGTTCCGTTTCAGCCTGCGACAGTACGGCGAGCAACTCCTCCAAATCGTGTCCACCCAAGTTGCTTAATATCGACGGCAGCGTCTCATCCGGGATGTCCTGAATCACCGATGCAATCTCAGCGTTATCAATCCCTTCACACTCAACAATCCGAGAGCGGAGTTCCTCACCGGGGAGACGAATCAGTGCCTGATATTCCTCATTGCTCATTTCGTCGATCCGCTGGCGCAAAGCCTCACCGCCCGGTCGTTCAAAGAGCTCCTGAAGCTGCCGACCATACTTTGCTTCAAGCACCTGCCAACCACTCTCCTCAAATAGGCGCTGTAGTTGACGCGCACGAATACCCGGCACCACTCGATCAAGGCTTTGGCGGTTGAGGTCAACAATCCACAACAGATTATCTATACCGGTGAGAGCTTGATCCAGGATCGCCTCCCACACATTGCCTTCATCCAACTCAGCGTCACCGATGACCCCCATGAAACGACGCGAACTCACATGACCGAAGTGGGATAGTGCATAGCGATGCGCTAACGCACCAAAAGCTGGCGCAACCGCGCCCAGACCCACAGAGCCGGTCGAAAAGTCGACAACATCTGGATCTTTCGTTCGACTCGGGTACGCCTGCAGCCCCCCGAATGAACGAAACATGGTCAGGTATTTTTTCGGGAGTTGACCCAGCAGGTAGTGAATCGCATGAAAAACCGGCGACGCGTGTGGTTTAACCGAGACACGGTCCCCAGCTTGAAGAAAATGGAAGTAGAGCGCCGTCATGATCGAAACCATTGACGCCGAGGAGGCTTGGTGCCCACCGACCTTCGTCTGATCTGGACTGGGACGAAGGTTGTTCGCATAGTGAATAATAAGTGTTGCCAACCAAAGTACACGCTGCTGAATTGTATCCAGTGTTTCCAATAATTCTCTTGAAATGGGCTGATCCGCGTTTTTCACAATCTTCCACCTCTCTTCCAAACCGAAATCGTTATACTATTATGATACTAAAGTTTGTACAATTTTAATGTGAAAAGAGGCAGAAAAGAGGTTATCCTTTCAGAAATCCATCACAATTTTGAAAGGAGCAATTATGAGCCTCATATTCTGCCTCACCCATATTTTAACCGAGTTTCGTCCGTTATTCAACCGTCAAAACTTCGCCCTATTTTGCAGCTTCATAGTCGGACTGATGACTCATCGCCAGCGGGCAACGGTGACCGGTATCTATCAAGCGGTTCGCCCCAAAACGGGTTACGGCTCGCTAGTCAAGTTTCTGTCTCGTGGTAAATGGGACGCCGATGCAGTCGCTCAACATCTGATTCAGTTTCTACAACAACAGTTTGATAACTACGTCTACGTTTACGACGAGACCCGAGCGGTAAAGACCGGACGAAAGCAATTTGGACTTCACTTTTTCAGAAATCATCGCTACCGCAAGCGTAACACCAATCAATCGAAGTTTCACTTTGGTCATCAGTTTGGGGCATTGGGGTTGCTTTGCACCACTGCCACAGAGACGATTCTGTTTCCCGTTTGGGTGAAGTTGATGTGTCCTAAGTCCCGTCAGGATAACAGCGATTCGGTGCTGAAGTGGATGTGCTGTCAAATCCCGCGTGGACTGATTATCTTTGACCGTGGGTTCAATCGACGGAAAGTGTTTCAATGTGTGCTAAAAGCGGGACATCATATCCTATGTCGTGCCAAGTCCAATGCTGTTTTCTATCGCTTACCTGTGGCGGGTAAGCAACCCAAACGGGGACGACCCAAGAAATATGGCAAACGCCTACATCTTGGGTATCTCCGGTATGCTACTATTGATATTGACAACAAAAGCTATTCAGTGGCATCTGTCGTGGTTCGGACGAAAATGTGTCCGAACCCGGTTCGCTTGGTCGTGACCCGAAAACGTCCCAAAAAAGCAAAGCCGTTTCAATACTTCTGTGTCTACACCACCGACTTGACACTTGACGTATGTCAGATAGTTCGATATTACCGGCAAAGGTGGTTGATTGAGACTGCCTTTCGGGACGTAAAGCAGCACTTCGGATTTGATACCTATCGGGTCAAATCCAAAAAAAGCATCAATCGTTTCGTCCAACTCAGTTTCGTCGCAAGTTGTCTAACACAATTGGTATTCAACACTGCCTCTGCTATCGGCAGTTCGATACCCGTTGAAAAGGTGTGTCAGGAATTAGGCATTGATTGGTATCGACCCGCTAAATTGACACGCGGGTTGATGGTACAGTATCTGTCTGCCTTCATTGAGAGGCGGTTATTTTCGCAGACAAAACACAATGATACGTACTCGCACGATATTCAACAAACCCTTGATAAGGCTGCTTGAACCCAAAGCAAATTGTACAAACTTTAGTATTATGATAGCATAGCTAGTTGATTCTATCAACTGTGAAAACTTCTAATTGACAGGTAGATATTGAACGCATATAATTCTACTATGGAATTGATATCGGAGGAATGGCAACATCCGTTAGGATCAAATACGGGTAGGAGGACAGAGATGGAAGGGCTTGAACACTCAGCCGGGAGTCAGAGAAAGAAGGACGGGAAGCACACTGATGTTTTGTGTTTTCCGTTCTACGTCCTACGCATCACATGCTACATTTTGCTCTGTCTCGCCTTTATCGCTAGCCCGTCAAATGGATTCAGCCAAGAAAGAACTCTCGATTATGTGATTGCTGTCGTCAACGATCAGCCAATCACGCTACGTGAACTGGAAACCGAACTAACCCTACTCGCCATTATCAACGAAAATGGGCTAAACATTCAAAAAATTAAGAATCCCCCGAATTCAGTCAAACGAGCAGTTTTGGAAACGCTCATCGAGCAGAAACTGATGTTACAGCAGGCGGACGATATCGGAATGATGCTCTGGAGTTGGGGAACAAAGGTGAACGCAGAAATTGAAGCACTCAAAGCCGGCTACGCTGACGCAGCGCTGTTCTTTGAAGATCTGAAGCGGATTGGATTAGAATATCAGGAAGTAGAAGAACGGGTGAAGAATGCCTTAATTGTGAACGAACTGACCGTCCGCCAATTTCGCAACAGTATTGACGAAGAACAAATCAATCAAGAGGCTCCCCAATATTTTGAACAACATCGATCAGACTTCATTGAACCCGCACAGATACAATTTCAGTATATCCTGGTCCTCTCAAAGTCTGACGATCCAGCAGATCTGCAAGTCGAAGCCAAGACCCTTGCTGAAAAAATCGCCTCCCAATTGAAAAGAGGTGCAACCTTTCAGGAAATTCAGGAGGCTTATCCCGATAACCCGTTTCTTCGGGTTGTCTCAGAACCACAGACACTTCCAGCCGATACGCAAACTCAACTGGCAATAGCGATCTTAGAAATTAACGAAGTTAGCCAACCCATTCCCACAACTGAAGGTTATCTTATCGCTCAACTGTTAAAAAAACAACCGTCGCGCCAGAAAACATATCCGGAAGTCAGCCAAGAAATTCAGGACAAACTTATGGGGGAAGCACTGCAGAAACAGCGGGAAGCATGGCTCGCTGAACAGAAAGTGACAGCAGATATTCGCATATTAGACACAGAATTAGCGAAAACACCGCTAGCTTTGAGTGTAACGGAAGACCAAGACTAACAAAATCTGTCACATGAATCGCCTCAAACCAAGTGCTACACGGAGGATACGGGGATCCCTGTTCCGTTCCCTCTTTTGCATTACGTATTATTCTTGATCAACCCCACCGGTGCGGTAGTTATATCCCAATGTTGCAATTCGCATTATTTCAGGACTACCATCCGGTGTGTATCGACAAAATCGCCCGCTTCCAGATTATAGTAGTAAGTCCCACTAGCAACCCGCTCGTTCATATCGTTGCGACCATCCCAATACACGGCACGCTCCCGTGTTTTGTAGTAACCGGCGGACAGATAACCCAAATCGAATCCCCGAACCTCACGCCCCAAAACATCATAAATAGTGATCCGAACATGCACATCTCTGTGCAGTTGGAAGGGAATCCACGTCTCCGGGTTAAACGGATTGGGATAATTGGGAAACACCTCCGTTCGGCGAGGGCGCAACTTATCCATGAAGAACGGCTCCACATCAACGCGGAGGGACTGGCCGTCTACAGAAACAAGATGTGCTGCGTCTACAGACACCGTGGAAGTCGATGATTGCACTGAATCTATGGAACTGTGCACGTCTAATTCCAGTGTACCGAGCCGCACCCGACCACGCCACGGGTGCCCCACACCAATTTTCGCACCCACCAACGTTCCGGATTGAGCGATCCTCTCCAAACGAAATACATCGTCCTCACTTCTGTTCGGATCTATCTTCACAAGTCCCGCAGGCGCTATCCGGATGTGATAACCCGCAAGAGGCACAACCGTATCAACTATCAGGTCGAGTAGAAGGCGATTGCCCGCAAAACGGGGATTCCCGAACCTGATTGTTGCTGATACAGGAGCAGAAGCGCGCTCAGGTGCTGCTGGACTATCGATCGAATTCCCAAAATGAGATCCGACCGCAACCAAATCCAATAGGTTCACAAGTCCATCCCGATTCACGTCCGGGTTTTGGCCGAAAACTACCCCATCTATCACCTGTCCCAATTTAGACGCTACGACGATCAAGTCAAGGAGCCCCACAGTTCCATCACTGTTCACATCCCATGGATCTAGGTAAACGTCAACAACCGGACTCTGTTCAATCAGTGTCAAAGTCCCCTCCGATGTCGCAGCAACACTGATAATAAAGGTTGAAAAATCTTTCGCCGGTGCAGTTACTCCTAAATCATACCCACCATTCCCATAGATAATCGTAATTGTGTCGTCGGGCATGAGGGTCTGAATATCGACCTGAATCGTCTGATTAGTGAATGTTACCTCACCAAGAGTGCCAGTTGAGGTAACGGTTGTGTATCCGGGTAGGCTTGGGATATTCTGCGGAAGTGTCCAACCTGCTGCGATATTAACTGCCAAGGTTCCACCGCGCATCATTCCCTCAGCGGTATAAGTGATAACAATTTCATTGCCACTGCTATATGCAGGGACAGCATGCGGTGAAACTGTAGCTGTGCCAGAGCCATCTGGGGTAGCGGGTGGCGGTTTAAACGCCAGATGTTTCGCCATAAATTGAAGCGACTCGTCCGCGATGAATGTGTGTCCACCGCCATGCGTTACAAACTCATGATCGATGTTAAGCTCCGTCAACTTCTGATCCAATGCCTCCGCCTGTCTGAACAATGCCTTTTCATCCTCAAGACCATGGACCAACCTAACCCCATTCAACCGCACCGGTTGTTGCGGATTTTGTCTCAATCTGTTGACGTATCGCTCTAATTCACGAATGATATCATTCTCGACAATCTTTTCCCAAACCGCCTCATCACGCTCCCAAGGGGGAATACCCGCCTTTAATCTGTACGGCAAATCTAGGTAGCAAGGAGGTTTGTCAGGATTGGAGGCGATCCCTGCTAAATACGCAAGACCGTTGCGAAACGGTAAGCTAATCTTCTTCAAGGCATCAGAATCGGCTAATGCATTCAACGCGTCCCAAAATTCGTCTCCAGATTTCTGTTTAAGCGGCTCCATGAGCGTTATAGCAACGCCACCCTTCTCCGTAAAAGACTGTATCAAATCGTCGTCAAATTTATAAGTGCCCGCTTGAGCAACAACCACACCGAATACCTCTGGATATTTAAGCGAAAGGTGCATTGAACCGTACGCTCCCATCGAAAACCCTGTAATTCCGCGACTGTCCCTATGGGGTATCGTTCGATACTGTCTATCAATGAAATTGACCAAATCCCTCCTGATGTACGTTTCATAATCACCGATTGTTGGAGAACTAAGATACTGACTCCCGCCAAACCGATTTGAGCCATCGACAAATACAGCGATAGCTTCCTGAATCTCCTCACTGAGGATCATACGGTCCATCGCCGATTTCATCTTCCGGGTTAGGCTTTCTGAAGTCCCGTTGAATCCGTGTAGCACATAGATGACAGGGTAGCGTTTTTCGGTAAACTCGTAGCTTGGCGGCAGATATACCCTAATGACCTTACTTCCATCCTCACCGATCAGGTTTTCCGTCAGCGTTGGCCAAATAATAGGAGGCCATCGTATCAATTGACTCTCTGGCGTTGGGGGCCATTGCATCGTTTGACTCTCTGACACAGGAAGGAGTGACTGTGAGCAAACAGCTATCAATATCACAAGTATAAAGTGAAATAGCCAGTTTTGGGATAGTAGTTTGAACATAATTTGAAATTCTCCCGCCGGTTCTCTCACCGCATTATAGCCCATCTCTACTTACCACTTCAACAGATACCACCGACTCACCTTTCCTCGCGCCCCATCCGTGAAGTCCACAACCTCTCATGAGTCCGAGATCCATCTTGCAATTCTACAGGGCGTGTGATAAGATACAACCTATGAACGCAAGGATTGTCAGAACGTTGACGGTACTCCGACCAGAAAGGGATATACGATGGATTTTCGACCCTCACCCGAACACGAAGCACTCCGGGAGCGCGTCCGCGACTTCTGCGCTCAATTCCCCGATGCTTACTGGCGCGAGACCGACCGCGAGCGAGCGTATCCACAAACCTTTGTCGAAGCACTCACAGCGGCTGGTTTTCTTTCGATTTTGATTCCAGAAGAATACGGCGGGCTTGGCTTGGGTGTGACAGAAGCGAGCATCGTCTTGGAGGAGATCAATCGTTCGGGTGGAAACTCGGCAGCGTTTCATGCACAGATGTATCTCATGGGCGCGTTACTTCGCCACGGCAGCGACGGACAAAAGGAGCGTTGGCTGCCATCCATCGCTAGCGGTGAACTACGGCTACAAGCATTCTCAGTCACCGAAGCGGAAGCCGGCTCCGATACCCCCAGTATCCGCACCTTTGCCCGACGTGAGGGATCATCATACATCGTTAACGGCCACAAAAACTGGACCAGCCGCATCGAGCAATCAGACTTACTTCTCCTGCTAGCGCGCACAACGCCCCGCGAAGCAGTCGACAAGCGGACGGAGGGACTCAGCCTGTTCCTGATTGATTTACGTGATGCCCGTCGGCAAGAGGGAGCGTTAGAAATACAGCCTGTCCGCACCATGCTCAACTACGCCACCTACCAAGTCTGGTTCCGCGATCTACGGCTGCCGCTCGATAGTTTGATTGGTGAGGAGGGACGCGGATTTCGCTACGTCATTGACGGCTGGAACGCCGAACGTATTCTGTTGGCAGCAGAGGCAATCGGTGATGGCTACTGGTTTATCGATCGGGCGAGCGCTTATGCCCGTGAGCGCGAAGTCTTTGACGCTCCGATTGGCCGGAACCAAGGCGTGCAGTTCCCCATCGTCCGCGCTTACGCAGCGACAGTTGCAGCAGATCTGATTCGCTACAAAGCCGCTTGGCTCTTCGATACTAATGCCTCCTGTGGGGCAGAAGCGAATATGGCAAAACTGCTCGCCTCCGAGGCAAGTTGGGAAGCAGCCAATATCTGTCTTGACACACACGGCGGCTACGGCTTTGTCGATGAATACGACGTAGAGCGCAAGTTTCGGGAAACACGGCTCTATCAAGTCGCACCGGTCAACAACAATCTCGTACTCGCCTATCTCGCCACCCATGTACTGGGTCTGCCCCGGTCATATTAAGAGGGGGAGGTGAGGAAGCGAGGAGGCGGATTGGTGTCGAGATGTGAATCTCGATCTACAGGTATCTCTGCCCCGGTCATATTAACAATTATTGGTTCATTGGGTAATTAATGAATTAGTGAACTAATGAACCTATAAATCAGTGGTGGGCGGCGTTACACAACAGATGTCCCTCGTGGGGACAACCGGGCTGCTCAATCTGAATTGTCGTGTGGAAAATACCAAATTGCGTTTGGAGTTTGTCGTTAATCTCCTGCCGTAATTCGTGCGAGGATTTGCTTGCGTCCTCAGCGATCGACACATGCGTGCTCAACGCCAAATAATTAGAGCATAAAGACCAAATGTGCATGTCATGGACATCCTTAACCGCATCAATAGTACTGATGCACGCTGCAACTTTTTGGGCATCCGCATGTTTCGGAGATCCCTCTAATAAGATGTGAACCGCTTCTTTCGTAACTCTGACCGCACCAACTAAGACCACCAGACCAATACCACAACTCAGAATTGGATCAATAAGGAACCAACTCGTATAATATATTACCACCCCGCCCACGATGACGCCGACGGAAGCGAGCGCATCTCCAATGACGTGAAGCACCGCACTCCGCACGTTGAGGTTCTTATGCCCTTCCCCATGAAACGCCCAGACTATGACCATGTTCGCAATAAATCCGAAGATCGCCACGACGAGCATCTCTTTGCTTTTTACAGGTTCAGGCTCAATAAACCGCTGAACAGCTTCGTAAAATATCCACCCAGAGATCGCAATTAGTGAGACACCGTTGATGAACGCAGCGAATACCTCTGTCCGGTGATAGCCATAGGTGCGTGAGCTAGTCGCAGGACGAGTTGACAGATAGATCGCCAGCCAACTCATAATCAGCGATAGGGAATCTGAGAAAACATGTGCTGCATCGCTCAACAACGCCAAGCTATTCGACAAAATCCCGCCTACCAATTCGACACCGAACACAAAAGTTGTCAGCAGGATAGCGAACCGGAATTTCCCCTGTAAGTGATGTTGATGATCATGTTGATGTCCATCTTCTTCTCCATCATGGTGGTGATGCACGTGGTCATCGTCATGATCATGATGGTGATGCGTATGGTCCATGCTTTTCCCTTTCGGATGACGGATACGGTTAAGCTATCGTAATTGGTTTATTTGTTCATTAATGAACAAATGAACAAGTGGACTCAACAGCGATAGGCGGTATCCTAAGAAACACGGAATGATTGATTAATTATCTCTCAAGCACTGGCATCTGAAGTCGATTTGGAAGAATCGCTGCTCTCTGTCTTGCTAGATTTAGAATCGCTGCCTTTACTATCTCCGCTTTTGCTATCTTCACTACTGCTCGATGACGAGTCTTTGTCTTTTTTCGCGCTCTCTTTGTACCCCTCACTGCGATAGTCCGTGATGTAGAAGCCGGAACCCTTAAAAATTAGTCCGGCACCAGCACCAATTAACCGCTTGGTCTGACCTGAACATTCGGGACATTCCTGGATGGGATCTTCGGTGATACCTTGAAACCGATCGAACTGGATACCACAATCCAGGCATTTATATTCGTATGTCGGCATATAATGAAACTCCTCTTACTCGGTTATTGTTAACAGGCATTGCGAAAAATGTCGGGATTTGATATATTTTAACGAGTGACAGGTAGCATGTCAAGCAGATTTACCACAATCCCAACCCCACCTTTTCGATTGACATGCCTTCACAAACCAGTACAATTAATGAATCAATGAACTAGTGAACGAACATGACCCTAGTGAGGTGAAATGTGTATAGTGGATGTAATAACAGAAAAACGTAAGGAGATGTACGCTCATGGCAAATCAGATTCCCCAAATAACTCTTGGTCGAACAGGATTGGTTGTAACTCGACTGGGGACCGGCGGTGCGTATTGTGAAACCGCCGATGGGTATCGAACCGCATTAGACTGTGGCGTCAATTATATGGATACGGCACGAGCGTATCGGGATGGAGATGACGAAAGGGTTATCGGAAACGCCATTCAAGGACGGCGGCATGAACTGACTCTGGCGACTAAGACCCAACAGCGTGATGCCGAGGGTGCGCGCCGAGGTCTTGAAACATCGTTGCGCCTGTTGAGGACAGATTACATCGACATCTACCAACTCCACCATCTAAACACCGAAGAGGAACGGAATCGCGCTCTGGGAGCCAATGGTGCACTGGAAGCAGTTCAAAAAGCACGAGAGGAAGGACTAATCCGCTTTATTGGCGTTACGGGTCACGATTGGGAACAGATCCAGCAGGCGGTTGCGACCGGATTTTTTGATACTGTGCTATGCTGGTATAATTGCGCTATGAAGGAGCCGGAGAGCACCGTCTTCCCGGAGGCACGCAAGCATAACACCGGCGTCGTGATTATGAATGCGTCACGCAATGATAAGCTCTTTGATGGTGAGGGTGCACCGGCACCAGAACAATTTTACCGCTACGTCCTCAGCCATGAATCGGTAGGGCTAACCATTATGGGATTGCGAAACGTGCCTCGATTCTGTCAGATCGCATCCGAACTGTCGCATCACAGCACACTCACACCAGAGGAAACAGCCGAGATCGAAGCCTACGGTGCACGAATGCGAGCAGATGGAAAGCTGTGATGCGTACTTATTGAGGTTTATGCCCCTCTACGCTTTGACAAATCGTTTGTCCGTCGCAGCAGGGTTAACGCTGCAGCTGCTGCAATCACTGAAACCGCGCCGGCAATGATGAACGCGCCGGAAAGTCCCACCGCATCTGCAACAGCACCGGCGGTCATCGGTCCTAAAAACATGCCGATCGCATACACCGCTTGAAACACGCCCATTGCTGTCGCCCGGTCCTCACCAGATATCTCTCGGATACTCAATCCCATCAGCAAAGGATATACGAGACCACGCCCAAACCCACTCACGCCTTGGGAAACTGCCAGTAGTGGAATAGTGTTAATCAGGGGAACAACAAACATCGTCACCGCCATCACCACAATTCCCACAAAAGCAGCGCGATTTTCGCCCAAGCGGACAGCAAAGTGATGGTTCATCGGAGCGGTTAAGGTATAGGGCACCAACGCCGCTACGCCGATGATGCCGAGCGCCAATTTACTTGCGCCGAGATTCGCCGCATGGACCGGGATAAACCCAAAGGTGGTCGCCCAAAATGAGTAGTGATTCAGAGCCGTGATAGCTGCAATGAGCATCAAGGCGGGGTGTGTGATGATGCGCCATATCTGTCGAAATGTGGGAGGTTGACGCGTCGTTCGATGCTCCTTGATAGGCACGGTCGCTATAAGCCCCATAGCCGCTAGAACCGCACCAACGTAGAAGGTAGCACCCATTCCCCACATCTGAGCGATTTGGCCGCCAAGCCCATTGACGACAATAAGCGAGATGCCATTGATAGCCGTGACAACACCCATCGCCTTGGGACTCTGATCCGGCGGGAAGTAACTAGCGAAAAGCACTGTGAATGCGACCCATGTGGCGGCACTAATACCAAGCACACCACGAGAGATCACAAGCCACATCGGTGTCGGTGCCATCGCAAGCCCCAAACACCCGACAAGGTTGAAGAAGTGCCCGGCGTACAGAAACGGCAGGCGTCGTCCCAACCGATCCGACCATACACCCAACGGCAGTCGTAGCCACATCTGCACGAAACCGTACGCCCCGACGACCATTCCCACTGTCGTGAAAGAGGCACCCAACGACTGAGCATATACGGATAAAATCGGCGAGTAGACATATAGCGCGCCCCAATAGAGAAACATACCGACATAGTACGCCCGGATGGTAGTTCTGTCAGGAAAATCATGGGACATCTGCTCAATCTTGTTCATTGTGTCTTTATTGCGGTGCTCCTCTCCAACCTCATGCTGCTAGAACCGAACTTGAACCAACGATGTCCGCAATTCAACATCAGCAATCCGAGAATCTCTACCACTAATAGGGGAAACAGTAATCGCCGGACAAGACAGGTTCCATATCTTCTCGGCGGGTTCAAGATTCAGCAACGCCACACCACTTTCTGTGAAATAACCCGCTTGCGTGTCGTAGTTCCGGGTAAAATAAGCCCCCGCTGTCAACCCAACCACGCTGCCGAGTCCCATGAGTGACCAGAAGGTTCGGTCTTCCGGCTCAATGTCGAGCAGGATACTCGCACCTAAACCGTAGAGTGTACCTACAATGCCCCCGATATTAATAAGACGGGCACGGGCGCGACTCATGTTCAACTTCGTTGACCATACCGCCATGGTTGATAGCCCAATATTACCCCCCATCATCGCACTGCCGAGAACAAATTTGCTGCTATCACTGCTCCTGTCGCGGGCAGCCATCGCCCCACAAATCGAAAACCATGTGCCCCAAATCCCGCCGAAATTGATTAGCGTTGCATCGCCGGGACTGATGTCTCTGTCTTTGACAATACTGCTAGCCAACGCCAATCCAAGAGCACCACCCACCATGCTAGCATACACAGTCGGCTTTTCACTGGCATCAGCAAGGGCAGCTGCCCCGACCGCTTGCCAGATACCCCAAGTCCCGCCGAGAGTTATCAACGAAGCCTGCCCATCGCTCAGTTCGCTGTTCCGCGTGAGACTTAAAGAACCGGCTAATCCACCTACGGGCCCCGCAATCAGAACAAGCCCGTAAGGGACCGGATCCTCTACATCCGCAAGTATCAGTGCACCAACACCTAGCCATGTCGTAAAGAGTGTACCGAACCCGACCAAACTCGCCCTGCTCATGCCACTAACCGGTTGGGGTTGCTGTAACAAGAGAGCAATTTCCTTCCTTTTGTCCGTTGCTAATTGTCCATGCACTGTTTCAGGATAGGAAGAGATAAGCCAGTCCAGTCGTCTGAGGGCTTGATTATATTTTCCATCAATACCCTGCTTAACTGCTTCTTCATAGATTAATCGCGCTTCCAGAGTCTTGATTTCTGATTCAATCTCATCTGCCCACAGCAACTGTGAGAAGGGGAAAAGAAGGGTTGCGATGATAATTCTGATAAATTGATTCGGCATATCTTCAATCTCCTTGATTGCTAATTCAACGAATAAAAATCTGTGATTAAAATCGGATGTTTAAGAAATTGGCGTGTATACCGTTAGAATTCAACTGCAATTGGTGTGGGGGTCGATCCCAAAGTGTCGAATTATTTCGCCGACTCAATTCTTCACCTGCTTCTGGCGGTGGAACCTGACGGGTATTGTAAATGCCTGTAATAAGCCCAGCAATGCCGCCAACCATCAGGGTGGCGAACGCGGTCTTCTCACCAATATCACTTTCAGCCATTATCATCACGACTCCACTTGCAACTGTAGTGCCGATAACCCCTCCTAGATTAATCCAATGCGCCCGTGCCGGTGTGACGTCGATTTTTGAGGAAAGCAATGCCATCGCTGTCGTACCTATATTGCCGCCGATGAGCGTCCAAGCGAGTAGTTCATCGCCCCCTTCAACACCGGCAACCTGACCTGCACACATAGATAGCCATGTCCCCCACAGCGCACCGTAATTGATTATCGCCGTATCACCTAGACTCGGGTCAATTTTCCTTGTGAGAATAGAGGTTGTAAGAATACTTGACAGCCCGCCGATCATTGCACCCTTAATCAACGATTTTTCGTCATCATCTTCGTCAGTGAGAATTGCCCAACCCAATCCCTGCCATGTCCCCCAAGAACCACTGAAGTTGATTAAAGCAGACTGTCCACGAGTCAATTTGGCGTTTCGTGTTGCAACCAGAGAGGTCAGCAGGCCCGTCGGTCCCCCTATCATCATGCCCGCAGCGATGCTTTTTGCGTTGTCCGTATCATCCATAAGCCTTGCTGTGCCAATTCCCAGCCATGTCGAATATAAAGTGCTAAACACCACAGTCCCAACTCGACCATTCTGGTCAACTTTCTTGCGTCGGATGCTTGGCAGGTTCAGTTGTTCCAACCGTTGCTTCCGATCTGCCGCAAACCGTGCATAGACGGTGTCTGGGTATCTGTCGATGACTTCGTTGAGCCGATCGTACGCTTCACCGTAATCCCCTTCAACTATCAGCCTGAAAGCGGCCTCATAAAGCTGCCCTGCCTCACTCGATTCAACGGAAGCCGTGCTCGGCTGGGAAAATAACGCACATACCAAAATCGTGACTAGCACTGCCCTAATCCGTTTATGAATCATTACCCTACCCTTTCTGTCTCTCTCCCATAATAAACAGAATAATATGGAAAAGCAAGATATTTTGATTGATAGTTGTAATTCAAAGGTTCATCCACCAAACTCCTTCTACCGATCTAAAAATAGGCGTGTATGCCCGTTCCGACGTAAACGCCAGCGCGACCTTTGGATTGAGAATCAACTGTTTCCCTACCAAACCCTTGACCGACTTTCACGTTCAAGCCGAGAGGAATCCCTCCTAGTGAAAACACAAGTTCACCTCCAAAAGCGAGTCCAGCTCCGAGAGTCGTGGTTTTGAGCATCTGTTGACTGAGTTGCTGCTTTTTTTGATACCGACCGCCCCCCTCTAACTCGAAATAAAGTCGGGCTATATTCCATTGACTGTGGTGTTCGAATATAGCATATGAAACGCTAGCCCCTAATATATGGTCGTTATCCTGATCATTCAGAACAAAATGTCCAACGGTTTGAAAATAGACGGGTGCCAGTCCGTTATAGCGAAAACTGATTCCGCCAAGAATCGGCTCCGACTCCTCTTGAACAAGACTGTATGCAGGTGTAGCTCCCTGAAGTCCAATACCGAAATTTCTGGTCAGGTCAGCTGCTTGCGCTGGAGTTGAGAAATTGAAGGTTATCCCCAAAAGAATAGCGATTAAGCAAAAAATTGAACGTATCACTGTTTTTCTCCTTTTTGAAATGTGAAACGCTAAGAAAACTCGCGTCTTTGAATCCATGAATCCACGAAGCCATAAACTCATGAACTGATAGATCTTTGACTGGATGTACCTCCTCGTTGATACCCATTGCTTTCCGTTCATATCATGCGAAAAATATTCCGGAAACGATATAAATCACCGATTTCGTTCATTGAGCGATCAGCATCGTCACTCGATGTGGTTCAGTCGTGGACGGGTGATGCATGAGGACATCCTGCCTCTCGTCCTTGTTAAGGTCCACCAACTGTGTGTATTCCTCGTAGGGCATGACCACCGCTACCTTTTGCGGCTTTTGGACAAATAGATTTGGCCCCGGCACGCCGACAAAGACGTGCAATTCTTTACGCTCATTTTGCACTAGCATGTCCGGGCGTCCATCGCCATTCACATCCCCAAACAGCAACGACGGGAAGTGCATCGCTTTCCTCCCTGAATCGCCGGGGGTGTACGCCTTGATCTTGTAGGTAGCGTCACGTTCGTGGGGATACGAGTCTCCCTCCATGCGGTAGAGGTTGAGATCCAGCAACGTGGAATGCGTCGCGATCCCCCTAGCCAACATACCGATGATTTTGAAGATGCCCGGGTCGATAACCGCGAACATCACATCAACCTGACCGTCGTGGTCAAAGTCGCGTGCGCCTATCTCAAACGGGATGCCATCCGACTGAATCATGGCATTGACCTCCTTCCCGAACACGATGCTGCCGGGCGTCTGCCTACCGAAGTGCACCTCGTAACTGGAGTGCATATTCCACAGTTCGGAGGTCTGCCCTAGGAAACGACTTTTCCCGGCTTGCAACGAGAAGATCGAGAGATCGGCGATACCATCCGCGTTCATATCGGTTAACCTGTGCAGCACCCTCCCCGTCATGGCACCGGGTGCTCCGTGGTCGAAACGCCGGCCGCGAACCCCTTCGGGAGCGACAAGGGAATCGAGGTCATCGGAATCAAAGGCAACCTCGGTTGTGAAGGTTTCAGCCACCGGGGAAAATAGCCCCTGCTCATCTTGGTGATGAACGACGAAATGATCCTCGTTCCAGAATACTAAATCGCTGCGACCATCTTGGTCATAGTCGATCTCATGGATACGAGTTTCAGTCCAAGGATTGTATCGATATCCGTCAACTGCATAGATTCTATCGATCTCAATGGAAGGACCAATCTTGACTGGATCGGCGAACCTGCCATCGTCCATCTGGATGAATATCCAAAAGCCATCAGAGTCTGGAACAACCAAATCGTCACGGTTATCATCGTTGAGGTCCTGCGTGATATCAAGGTGGGGAATTTCGTCGATAGGAGGCGGGATGTTGGAAGTGACTGCCATTAGTGGATGCTCCGTTGCTGATTCAGGATCGAACCAATTCAGGCGTCCCTCCTCGTAGGTAATTAAGCGGTCACGTCCACCGATGTTAGCCACATCAACAAACAGCACCTCGGGGCGCAGCGTTGTTTCCAGTCTCAGTGCCCAACTGTCGTCATCGAACGCATAGATGTGCAAGCGACGGGTGCCTTCCTCGTCAATATTCACCACGACAAGTTCTGCGGTAGTATCACCGAGCAGAAACCCCGTCAAAACGGTCTGGTGTTTCGCCGCACCGGTGACGACCTCGTATTGCTCAAAGGTAAATTCCGCGGAGGCAGGCGACATCGGATCAGCTTCTTTGCCAAGCAGGCTTGAGCATCCCAATTGGAAGACTCCAAAAATCATCATAAAAAACCGGCTGAGTTCAAAGTACCTCATGTGATTAGCAACCAAGCTAAGTTTAGTGAAAAGGAAGTGTTTGTAGAATAGGTTTCGTTTCTTCATTCTTATTTTCCTTTCAGGATCTTCTATGTATTAACACAGATAAATAACTTAACAGTGTTAACATGCCAGCCCAAAAAAATATGGCGACCTTCGCCATATAACTGAGGGGTGCTCATAAATCGAATTTACCGAGGCGCATCTTAAAAAAGAAACAGTTGACAGCTTGCCCCGACAACCACGCATGGGCAAGATTCTGATCCCGTTTTTACCAGTCGGGGCTCACTGCGATACGTTGTTGAACCACCTGTTTTACAGCTTTTCTTTCAGGACGATAACCGTTCCAGCATCAAAGGTGAGTGTCAAGGTCGATCCCGTCCGGCTCCATGTTCCCGCGTCGGAATCTGGTATATCAAAAAACGCGGTTGATTCTGTGAGGTTCAAAGTAAACCGTGAACCTTGCACCGTATACGTTCCATCAATGCTGAAGTAGATTGGCGGTGAGACGAACACGCCCTCGGTGTTGGGTCCCGGTGTCCAACCCCATATCCACTCGTATCGACCGTCAGGAGAGAAGGTCCAAATATTGAAATAATCAGCGAGCTCTTGCGCCTCTGGCATAGCCATCTCCAGGGTTTGACCGTCTATGGTCTCAACATTCCACACACCGACAAGTTCGTTTTCCTCTGGTTGTGTAACCACTGTATCAACAACTGCTTCACAACCACAGAGTGTTAGCACCAATACAACAATGAAAGGTGTTTTCATGTGCATATAGCACTTCCTAATTAAGTTAATATTTGTCAAACTCGTTGCCATTGGGATAAACATGTTAAGCTCCTTTTCGATATTAAAAAGGACAAAGGCATCTGGACAACCATGACTATCTACCTGTCTGCCCACTCCTCAGTCCGTTTGTTTAAGGCACTACCACAACGGTAGCACATCGACGCAGTTTTCCGAATAAACCGCGCACGCTCCTGAAATAACTTAAAATCTATGCTTTCAAACCCTCGATCATCGTGTGAATGACCGTATCGACCAATTTGTCTTTCTCAGTCCAAGGGAAATCGGAAAAATCGATCAGGAGCAATGTGACGCCGTGAACTGCTGACCACAGCGCCTGACCGGCGGTGTCGACATCCACTTGGCGGAACGCTTTCTGTCGAATACATTCAGAGACCATTGCGCGCAGGTAATTAAACACCTTTTCGCCAACCGTTCCTTCTTCTAGACCTAAACCCTTCTGGAATTGGGGACGAACGACAAACGTCAGCTTGTAATCTTGCGGATATTTTAGACCGAATTCGACATAGGTTTTTCCACTTTTTCTCAGAGTCTCGACGGGGTCGCTTTTATCTCTGTTTAGCAGCTCCAGCGTGTTCAAGAGGTCCAAGAGGGTTTCCTGGCAAGCGGAATCTAAAAGATCTGCCTTGTCTTTAAAATAAAGATAGATCGTCGTTGGTGAATACTCAATCTTATCAGCAATCTTTCGCATGGAGACATTCTCGTAGCCTTCCTTGACGAACAACTCTCGCGCTGCAGCAAGAATCTGATGCCGTAACTGCTTTTTTTGCTTTGCCCTGCGTTCTTTAGTGCCCATTATTTCATCCTTAATTTACATAGTAATTTAACTTAACACTGTTAATTATATCAAACGTTTTTTCTCTTGTCAAGATTTTTTTTGCATCCGTCTGTTTTTTTATTTTCAAAGGACGAGGCTTGTAATAAACACCCATCGGCATCGAGTTTAGGGAATGGACGCTGATAAACGCGGATAAAAAAGGCGAGGAAAGGTTGCACCATAAGCAAACTCATCGAAAAGTGCCAGACAGATCGCTCTCGACCTCACTGAAGCTAAAATCCTTTCGATTAGCGAACCACTCGCAAAGTGACCGATGCGGTGAAAGCCACCGTGCTGGCGACACAGAAAGAGTATCCTTTGCTGGGTTGGTATAGACTCGCGCTATTTGAAGAGGTTACGGCACGCGGAGCGTGCCTACTACTTTTGCAGAAGCGAATTATCTGGCATCAAAGCCATTTGAGCATTATCTGTGTTTGGGTTCTGTTTTCCGGTACTATGACGCATAGCTTCTCATCTGAAGCAGCCACCAAAGCGCGGAAAGGCACACAAGAAAAAACTCGCTTATCACGCTTTGTGCTCGTGAATAAACCGTCGCGAAATACTCATTGGCAGACCGAGCAGACACCAAGAATCTCAATCACTCTGGATTGAACCTGAAAGTCAAGTTTCTCGGCGGCACCAGCAATACACTTCTCGATCGTGTGACTGACAAGTTCAGTTGCCTCGCCACACAATTTGCAGATGACAAACTGGCCGCGATGAGGTTCCTGCGGGAAGTCACACCCGATATAGGCGTTTAACGAGGTAATCCGATGAATCAAACCTTGCTCAAGCAGAAAGTCGAGGGCCCGGTAGACGGTTGGCGGTGCGGTTTTCCTGCCACGTTTTTGAAAGGTGTCAAGAATATCGTAGGCGCCGATTGGCTTGTGGCTGGTGCATACGAGTTCAAAAACCTGTTTCCGTAGCTCGGTAAATCGCACGCCTCGCCCCTGACAAATCGCCAAAGCCTTTGCCAATGCCTCTTTGACGCACTGAGAATGGTCATGGGTTGGCTTGGGAAAGGCTTCAAATGTTGTGTTTTCCGCATCCGTAAAAGACATATCCCTAGCTCCTTATAAATGAAGGTGTATGTTATGTTGTGACATAACGCCGTTTTTGTCAATGAATTCAAAACATCTTTTCTTTAGTGGAAAAGAACGACAATTCCGTCTTGTTTTCTTCGTTAAAGATTTCAGTCAACTCCTCCTACCTAGAAGATTCCATTTCTGACTTGACTTCTGAATCCGTTATGTTATAATATAACATGTTTGAAAGCGATTACTATATTATAACAAATTTAGAAGGAGTTAACAGAATGGATCGGCAATTTCTCAAGACGAGTTTATGTTTGTTGGTATTATTGCTGATGGTTGCTAGCGGATGTCAAAAGGATAACACAGAAGACCCCGCAAATGCAAACCCTACGACAAAGAAAAAACTTCACGTCGTCGCAACAATCAGCATGATTACCGACATTTTGAAAAATATTGGCCAAGATAGGATTGATGTCACCGGGATTGTCGGTGAAGGAGTTGACCCGCATCTCTATAAACCAACAGCGGGAGACGTCGAACGGCTAAAGGACGCTGATATTATCTTCTACAACGGCTTGCATCTCGAAGCAAAAATTATAGGCGCCGTCCTCGATAAGATGGCGGATAAAACGAAGGCCGTCGCCGTCACGGCTGGGACCCTACCTTCACACCTTCGGACATCATCTGAATTTCAGGGCGGTTACGACCCACATGTCTGGCACGATGTGTCGCTCTGGATGAAAGCAGTTGAAAGGATTCGAGACACGTTGGCTCAAGCCGACCCTAATAATGCCGAATATTATCGTTCTAACGCGAAGAATTACCTAGCAGTGTTGAAAACATTGCATGACGACCTACAAAACCTCGCGGCACAGATACCCGCTCAGCGTCGCGTTCTCGTCACGACGCACGATGCGTTCGGTTACCTCGGACGCGCTTACGGTTTCGAGGTGCGTGGGCTTCAAGGGTTGAACACAGAAGCGGAAGTGGGCGTCGCCGATGTCAGAGAACTCGCGGCGTTTATTATTGAACATCGAATCCCGGCGATATTCGTCGAAACCTCAACCCCGTCGCAGGGCATCAAGGCTGTTCAAGCCGCTGTTCGCGCAAAGGGGTTCGAGGTCGAAATCGGTGGCGGTCTTTTCGCCGATGCGATGGGAACGCCCGGAACTCCTGAAGGGACGTATATCGGGTTGATGCGTCACAACATAGATACCATTGTGAACGCCTTGAGAGCTGAGTTAGCTTATCGGAAGCAATGAAGACGCGAAGCGTGAGACGTTATCGGCAATTGAACCGGACGTTTAAGTATCCAGATCAATCAGGAAACACGCAATGTCGATTTATGAATTTGAATGTCCCGACTGTGATATTCTCTTCGAGGAACGGCTTTCCCTTGCACAGTTGGACGAAGTGGTTGTCGAATGTCCCATCTGCTATACGCCTCATGTCAAAAAAGTCATTAGTGCCCCCACCTTTTTCATCGGCCGGGGGCGCTCCAATCCATCTGGCGCTGAAGTAGATTTCGGCGAGTCGGGTGCCGAAGAGGCCGCTGAACCTAGAGAGACCCCGGAGGCACCCAGCCTCAGTCACCCGGCCGGCTGTGCATGCTGCTGGAATATTGGGGAGAATAGGCGTTTACCCGGACGGATTTTAGAAGCTGAGTGATGAAAACAGTTCTCGATTCGGAGGCTCAAGACACTCAGTCAGCGTGACGCATCTACGAATATAAGCAATCTATAATTCAAGGAGCAAGAAGATGACTGAAATCCAAGACTTCACAGAACCGATTCCGGTGACCATCATCAGCGGCTTTTTAGGCGCGGGCAAAACCTCCCTGCTCAACCACATTCTCAACGCCGACCACGGAGTGCGCGTGGCGGTATTGGTCAACGATTTTGGAGAGGTTAACATTGATGCCGAGTTGATTTCTGGCGTCTCTGGGGAATCCACCATTAACCTTTCCAACGGGTGTATCTGCTGCTCAATTCGTGACGATCTGCTTGAGGCCACGGTACAATTGGTTCAACGTCCAGACCCGCCGGAGTATATCGTCGTTGAGACCAGCGGCGTATCTGATCCTATGGCGGTTTCATTGACCTTCATGGCACCCGAATTGCGGTCGGGGGCACGAGTGGACAGTATGCTGACCGTGGTTGATTCCGAGCAGATTGATCAGGTAGACAGAAAGCATCGGGAGCTCGCGTTAGACCAAATCGCTATGGCAGACATCGTGGTGCTGAACAAGGTTGATTTGGTCAATGATGAAAAACGGGAGAAATTGGCAGACTTTGTCAAAGACCTTGTTCCGAGGGCGCGTATCCTCGAAACCACACACGGTAAGGTTCCGCTCGATTTGGTGCTCGGCGTCGGGACATACGACCTCCGCCGCTTTTCGGGGAAATCGGGCTTGGATGTTCACGTCCATGCCGACGGCGAGGTGCATGACCACGACCATGCACATGACCACGAGGATGAACACCATCACGAACACAGCCACGAACACGACCATACGTTGGTCTTTAATACGTGGAGTTATACGACCGACAAACCCCTGTCACATCAGGCAGTGCGTCATGCAGTGAGAACCTTACCGGCGACGATCTACCGCGCCAAAGGCTTTGTCTATCTTGATGAAACTCCGGATCGGAAGGGAATCGTCCACGTTGTCGGCCAGCGGGCGCGTCTGATCATTGGTGAGCCATGGGGCGACGAGAAACCGGGCACGCAGTTGATTTTTATTGGTGAGTATGGCGGAATCGACGCTACTGAGTTGCAATCGCGCTTTGAAGCATGCGAAACGGAAAATGGCACCCACCAAGTTACAGCGTCTGATGCCGCCGCCGCCGATTTTGAATTGATTCGGGAGCTTTTCGGGACCTTGTGAAGGGGTAGAAGCGGCTTCTTATGGGGAAATAAGTCATGTCTGGCAGAACTGGCGACGAATCTGCGCGTTGGTTAGGTGCATTGAACAAGGTCAGGAAGATCGGGACGATGCTGTTGGACCAACAATTGTGGTGTTTGGGACAGGACATTCGCCGGGCAGAGGGAAATGCTTTGCTCGCCTACGGTTTTACCAAACATCGACCGCCAGAAGGCAAGCACGGAAGTACCGCTTATGAGTGGCGTAGCTCTGGCAGAAGTCGAATTGTTTTATGGGGATTCGGGTTCTTCTACGGCGATAGGGACCGAGGAGGATTTTTCTTGCAGCGTTACAAATTCGCGCCCAAACAGACAGCAGCGATCGATTTTTCGTTGCCCATATGGAAGCCGGAGCAACTCCCTAGACTTACACAGCCATGTGATGTGGAAGCGTGGCGTCGCGTTTTCAGCTTGCTCACTCAAGGTTTCGCATGGCTGGGCGACTACGAACGGTGGATTATTTCTGAATACGGGCTTGACTATCGCCAACGGTGCACTGACGCATGGAAGAAGAAATGTGTTCCTGCACACGAGATGGCTGCAAAGTGGTATGAACTCGTCGAATACTTACTTTCACAACCTGGAAGCGATTGATAAACATCAAGCTCAGAAATAATTGTGCTGAACAACCGCCCCACGATGTACGTCGTCGGGCTACCAAACCACCATACGCCCCTTGAATGTCATTGGGTAGTGATGAATCGGCATGTTCGCAGGAGTGTAACATACAGGAAAAAGGTATGAGAGCAGATGGAATCGAATCGTCGCCCAAGCTGGCATCAAGGCGGCGTGTCCTAGCACATATGCTTATCTGTAAGGGTTGTTGTTGCGGCGTGACAGAGAAACGAAATCCGCCTGTACCGGTCGAGTGGCTCAAACAGGAGTGGCGGAACAGGCGGCTGTCCCCTTCAATAACATTGACAATTAGCGAAGGCTGCCTTGGGCCGTGCGATCTCGCAAATGTCGTCTGTATCACATCACCGCACGGCGTCGTGTGGTTAGGACAGATAGAACCCCATCTACACTATGCGCGACTCGTGGATTGGGCGGAAGCCGTGGCACGAACAGATGCACTACTTCCGTTGCCTTCAGCCTTTGATAGTCACCGTTTTGATCGGTTTAGATCTCCCTCGTTCAGGTTTCAAAAAAAAACAAGCGATTTGTGGCGAGATTTTAGGTATTAAAACAGCATCATATGCGAGGAAAGGAGGCCATACAACAGTGCTGAATTTTTTCAATTCGCAAAAAGAGAGTGACCCACGGCAACTCGTCCAAGTCAAATCGTGGGTCTCCCAAGCCTTTGACCTATCAGAAGACGTCTCCGTGATGATTACTCAGTTGCAATGCACTGAAGAGGGCTGCCCGCCTATTGAAACGGTCATTGCAATCATGGAGACGCCCGGAAAACCCCGGCAATACAAGATTCACAAACCGCTGGCGGAGGTGAAGCAGACGGACATCGTTAGCTTGACCGCTGGCTAAATTCAACAAGGAGAGAAAGATGAACACAGCCATGCTAAACAATCAAGTCCCCGTCACCGTATTGACGGGCTTTTTGGGGTCTGGTAAAACCACGCTTCTCAACCGCATTCTCACCGAAAACCACGGCAAACGTATCGCCGTCATCGAAAACGAGTTTGGCGAGATCGGTGTCGATAATGATTTGGTTATCGGTGCCGAAGAAGAGATTTTCGAGATGAACAATGGTTGCATCTGCTGCACGGTACGCGGCGATCTCATCCGTATTTTGGGGAATCTGATGAAGCGTCGCGATAAGTTCGACTATATCATGGTCGAAACCACAGGGCTTGCGGACCCCGGGCCAGTTGCTCAGACGTTCTTCATGGACGCCGAAATGGAGGAGAAACTGCAACTGGATTCCGTCACGACGGTGGTTGATGCCAAACACATCTGGCAGCACATCGATGACAGCGACGAGGCGCGTGAACAGATTGCCTTTGCCGATGTCATTTTGTTGAACAAGATTGATCTTGTGACCGAGGAAGAGTTGGATCAACTGGAAGCCAGAATTCGCAGCATGAACGCTGCAGCGAAGATTTATCGAACGAAAAACGCTGCGGTTGAAATGGACAAGATTCTCGATGTCGGCGGATTCGATCTGGACCGGGCGATGGAGGTTGACCCACAGTTTATGGAACCGGAGTATCCCTTTGAATGGGCTGGTGTTTATAACCTTTCGGCAGGCACGCATGAACTGGTTCTCCAAGACGGTCCTGACCCGACGATGAAAGTCGCGTTTGCGCCGGTAAATGAGTCAACCGATGAAGCTTTGAAGGCCGCTGTTGAGCCAGTCGTTATGGTTTTCTCCGATGATGAACATGAACTTTCCGCGGGTGGCACCCTTCAACCGAGTGGACAACTCATTGAGTTGAATCTCACAGCGGACGAATTAGGTTTTGACGTGCAGATCGACCGCCCCGGTGCTTACGCGCTGTTTACCGAACATCACCCCGACGAATTCCAAGCACAACTCTTTGGCAGCGGTGCCCTTGTCAAGCCAGTTGTTGAACGCGAATTTAAGCCAGACCACGAACATGATGACGAAGTCACATCGGTCGGCATCACAACCCCCGGCGACCTCGACCCCGACCGGCTGAACGATTGGATTGGCAATCTGCTTCGGACAAAAGGTCTCGACATCTTCCGCATGAAAGGTATTCTGAGTATCAAGGGTCAGCCAAACCGATTCGTCTTCCAAGGTGTTCATATGCTTTTCGACGGTCGGCCCGACCGCCCGTGGGGTGATGAACCGCGCTACAATAGCCTCATCTTCATCGGGCGCAACCTCGACCGGGCCCAATTGACTGAAGGGTTTGAAGCATGTCTCGCTTGAACAACCTGAGCAATCGCTCTGTCCAGCCCTCTCAACTGCGCGAAAATTGGACCGCAACCATCAGCGACCACGTCATTGATCTGGCGTGGTCACCTGATGGGAGATACATCGCTGCCGCGTCCGTTCTCGGTCCGGTGACAATTTTTGAAGGTCGTCGTCGAGCGGTTATCCATGCCTTCAAAGGGCATGAATTCGGTACAATGTCAATCGCGTGGCGTCCAGACAGTAAGGTGCTTGCAAGCGCAGGACAAGATGGGAAAATTCGGTTGTGGGATATGACAAGTGGCGAGGCGACCCATTCGCTTGACGGGGGCGCAGCATGGGTTGAGCACCTGGCTTGGAGTAGCGGTAAAAAACCGATACTCGCCTCTGCCGCTGGCCGTAAGCTGAAACTCTGGAACGCTGTCGGCGATCTTGTTCGCGAATATCCCGACCATCAGAGCACGATTTCTGGTTTCCAGTGGAAACCGCGTGTAGGGCAACTTGCCTCGATTGCTTACGGCGGCGTCACGCTATGGGACCCGCAACAGTCGGAAGCCATCCGCCGATTGGAATGGCAAGGCTCATCACTGGTGATTGCGTGGAGCCCTGACGGCAAATACATCGCCACCGGAGATCAAGATTCGACCGTACATTTCTGGATTATGTCTACCGGTGAAGACTTACAAATGTCTGGCTATCCGACGAAAGTGCGAGAACTCTCGTGGGATGCCACGAGTCGATACTTGGCTACGGGAGGCGGTCAGGAAGTTGTGGTGTGGGATTGTTCCGGTCGCGGACCGGCCAATACCGACCCCATTATGCTTTCCGGGCATCAGGATTTTCTCAGCGTTGTGCGTTTTCAACATCGCGGAAAACTGCTGGCTTCAGGCGGCACCGACGGTATGGTCTACGTCTGGCAATTGCGAGGCAGTACCCGCTCTCTGGCGGTTCATGAAGTCGCTCTGACAGCGGGGGTCACAAGCCTCGTTTGGTCACCGAATGACCAGCATATTGCTGTCGGTGACGAGTCGGGTGGGGTGAGCGTTTTTTCGATAAGTTAAAGTTCAACGTTCAAACGGAGTCAGTTGCCCGAGTTCTTACTTTGGTTATTTGTAGTAGGTTTTAGAATTACGTAGACACTCCCAATGCACAGCCAACCCCCTAAATCCCCCTTATCAGGGGGACTTTGCAAACTTCACTAATGTCCACTTATTTCCCTAATTCACCATAATCAAGCTAAGGGCTTAGGCAATAGTTACCGCCCACCCTTGTTCATTTCATTCGGTCACGAGGTCTTTAACCGCTCAATTGATCTTTGCCACAGTTGGATTCGGATTCTCTCCAAGATTCCAGTTGATAGTGCAGGTGAAGGAAAAAGAACGGAATTTTTGCATTAAAGGTGCTATACTATGGTAGTTGATACAGTGAAAAGACACTCCTGGATCCCAACTGCACCGAAAGGACAGACCAATGAATTGCCTTGATTATGGACTCTCTTTTATCAACTCTGTCGGCAATGGAAACGCACCTCGATTTTGGGTCGAATCCCGATGTCGCATGATAGATGATACGGATGGAAGTTTCAACGACTATTATCAGTGTGGTTCGTGTAAGAGTGAACACACTTTTGCGGAGAAAGATCTTTTCATCAATCCAAACTATGACTTCCTCCCCGTTTTTAGTGAAGAGTATATAGCGGTATTCAGAAGACATGCTTATCGCAACGATAACTACGTTGAGTACAGACCAGCGAAGGATTATTGGGCAGGACCTCTGTTTGACCTGCAAGAGGCATCGCCGGTACAAGTCCTTGATAGCAACGCAGCGATTTTTGAGGCAACGCGAAAATCTCTACCCATCGTAACACACACAGAGATAGCGGATGCCAGTACAAATCAGCGGGCGATCATCGAATGTCCGGTTAAAACGATGAATATCGATGAAAAAGCAGATATCTACCAAGTAGACACTGGAATTGTCCTATTTCCAGACCTGTCAAAGCGATACGATCCGCAGATTGAGACGTTCAGCCTCGCTTATGTCGCCTTTAATGCCCCGCACTTCGCTGACTTCGTTATCGAAAAACCCACCCCAATTATTGAAGATGGGGTAGAAGTTACTCAAGTCTATCACTATTCGGAAATTGTTAGCTTGGAAGCAAAGAACACCGTGTTCGGCATCGGTGAACTTTGACAGACACACCCCATCAGATAATCCCTAGTTTTTTTAGAAAATATTTGGTCGGAATGGTTAAATCAAGTCCCCTTATCTCATCAGGGGCGTACCACCCGATGATATCGGCTTCGTCGGATAGCGTCGCTGTATTCTGATCTACCGTCGCCCGGTATAATCGCCATTCATGAAAATCTGCGCCGCGACGACACGGCTCTTCTAATGTTTCGACAAACACCGGTTTCTCAGGACGGATCTCAATTCCCGCCTCCTCCCCAATCTCACGAGCAACGGCGGTCTCCGGTGTCTCATCGTCCAAATCCCAATGCCCGGCAACGATTGTATAGCAAAATGGGAACAATCTTCGGTGGAATAGGAGAACCTTCCCCTCCCATTCGATGACTGCACCGACAGAATAATGCAACAATTCACCGTCGGGTAAAATGCGGTAACGCATTTGCGGATAGAGCATGATGAGGCGACTGTCATTATACCCGCAATGCTCACATCGATAGTATTCCCTACCCTCACTTGCATAAGGTTGGATGCATTCACTCCAGCACTTGGGGCAGTAGCTATGGCTCTTGTTATCTTGAGGGATCTTCCCTTTGACTTTCACGGCTTGTCCTTCCCTAGGTCGCACAACCCTCCACGTCTTCTCGCAGTTGTTTTTTTCAAAGTCGGCTTATTATATCACAATGCGTACAGCAAAGCGATACCGCCCCTGATTTTTTAGAAAGTTGATTTTTTCCTTTCAATTTATTTGGTGATCGCCTAAAATAGGGTAGTCGCGTTAGAGCGTATAGAAAGGAAGCACCAGCATGGCACGAGGCATCATTCCAGACTGGATCAAGCAAGTTGACCCAGAGCAGTTAAGGCGCAATCTGTTCTATCTGTCGAAAACACCCCTACCCTATCGGAAGTTGAATTATACTATCCCCGGTCACGCTACAAACACTTTGTACGAAGCCGACGATTTTATCCAACGAAACCTAGAATCGTGGGGCTATCCGGTGGAGAAAGAAGGCGTTCAAGTTCAACCATTTGGTTGCGATACGTCCAAGCCGAAAGCACACCAATACGCTCCGCCGGCTTCTGATGCACTCTGGTACACTGCCTACAACCTTTATGCGAAAAAGCAGGGGTCCGTTTATCCTGAAGAGATTATCCTGTTCCTTTCGCATAAGGATTCCCAAAGCTGGGTGGATTCCCCTGGGGCTTATGACAACGCAGCTGGCACGGTGGGAACGATGGAAATAGCACGTGTTTTGAAAGATTACCGTTCTCAACGGTCCATCTGGTTTCTGTTCTGTAATGAAGAACATAAGCCTTGGACCAGTGTGACAGCGGCGCAAAACGCGAAAGCGCGAGGCGATAATCTGGTCGCTATCTTCAATCTGGATTCTCTAGGGGGTAAGTCGCAGGCAGATATTGATGCGGGACGCCGGACAAACGTAACCCTCTACACGAAACCTGAAGGGGAGCGTTTTGCCGATCTGATGGTTGATGTGAACAAAATTTACGACATCGGATTAATACAAGAAAAGTTTCAGCGACAATCCCCCGGCGATGATGACGGCTCCTACATCAACGCGGGTTATCCGATAGCGGTGGCAAATCTGGGTTCATTCCCTTACGTCGATCCAAATTACCACAGAGAAACAGACATCCCTGAATACGTCGATATCCCCAATGTGTGCATGGGAACGCAGGCAAGTCTCGCCGCCGGATTGAGGGTAGACCGTGGCGAAATATAACTGGGGTGTCGCGGTATCGGAAGTCAAGCGTTCAGGAATTCATTCGTTCATAGATGTCATTAATGTTTTACATTTTATAAATTGGAGGCAAAAACAATGATGAAAATATCCGTCTGGGACGGAGGTCTCTCGGACAGTTATCTGAGGCAGGTTACACAGTTAGGCGCGGATTACATTGACTTCGGCGGTGGCAACTCGTTCCCCGGCGTCACGGAACAAGGCTATCCGGATCTGGATGAAGTTATCAAAATCAGGAAGCGGATCCGTTCTTGGGGACTCGACATCAACCGCGTGACCCTACCCGACATCACCGAGACGTTTATGAAGGGGTTGCCGGGCGCAGAAAAAGAGCTGGAAAACACCTGCAATGCCTTAAAGGTTTTCGCGGAGGCAGGTGTCCCTATCGCAAGGCAGCGGTTCTGGGGCGATACCTTCAACGAAATAATGACCCGTTACAATTCCGAGCATCGCGGCGGCTACCTGTCGCGCGGTGAAAGTCGTGGATTGACGGTGAATCCTCCCGAAACGCCAAACTTTGAGGAACTCGAAGAGTGGTGGAAACGCTTCTGCGAGGTCTACGGGCATCTCGTGCCCATCGCCGAAGAACACGATATAAAACTTGCCATCCATCCCTCTGACACGCCCAACCCCGACACACCTTTGGGAAGCCTGGGATTCCATCGCGTGATCGACGCCTTCCCTAGCAGAAATGTTGGATACCTTTACTGCTGCGGCACCAGAGGCGAGGCGGGCAGCACGCCCCTCGTTCTCGACGAGATTAATAACTACGGTCGTAAAGGCAAGATTTTTATGATTCACCTACGCAACGTCCGAGGAAGCCTTGCGACTGCCGGTGCCTTTGAGGAGGTCCTCTTAGATGACGGCGATATGAATATGTTCAAAATCGTCCGCGAACTCCATAAGGTCGGATTCGACGGTTGTCTAAACCCCGACCACATCCCCCGTATGGAAGGCGACGACGGGTTGGCATATTCGGTGGGGTACATCAAAGCGTTATTCGCTGCGTTGTCAGTCGTCTAGAGTGTGCTGCTGCGATTACTGTGCTTGCCAATCCCAAACAGAAGGGAAATAAAAAATGCCCGATTCCAAAACATCCCTTGGTATCGAGGCTACAGTTAGTTTGCGTGAGGTTACACGGGAAACAGTCAATTCCAGCCTGAATCTTCGCGTAACCAAAGAACAGGAGCCGTTTGTCGCTTCAAACGCGGTTTCTATCGCAGAAGCTTATTTCTCCGCGGATGCATGGTTTCGCGCAATCCATGCTGCGGGGGGGTGCCTGTCAGTTTTCTGATGTTATTTGAGGAACCTGACGAAGGCGAATAGTGCTTATGGTGCCTCATCGTTGATGCCCAGTATTTTGGTCCCCTTTTCATCGGGTCAATGGTTGAAACGGTACTGGAAGTCCCGAAGGCTTCTACCGTAAACTCTTTCAGTCTCCTTTTCATCGGATGTACGATGGCGTTGATCTCTCCCACTAGCAACAAAAGGATTACAACATATTTCACCCACAAAATCAACAAAAAAATGCTGAAGCGAAACTTATATCTCAAGCATAAATGTTTCTTAATCCCGATCTATTGGGGCTTGGACTTTACGGGCTACAGCCCCAATCGGTAAAAAGATTTCACCTGAATCCCAAGATGAAGCCATAGGTACAGGAGGGCATTATGAAGTTTTATCACGGCACCACCTTACAGAATGCGATTAGAATTGCCGAGATGGGCTTTCTACCAAGGAAGGGCGTAGTCTGGTTCACCACGAGTAAGCACCGTGCCCAACGTCGCGCCAAGCAAAAAGCGCGTAAAACCGCTAGCCCGCCATTTGTCTTTACCTGCGAAATCAATGTCCAAGAATTGTATAACCGCCTTGGAAAACATCTCGTTATGCGCAGCAAGGGATTTCTTGCTATCCGGCGGCGTGTCCCGCCAACGGTGATACTGAATTCGTCCGAACTAATTGCTAGGTGGGTAAGTCAGATACTCCAAGGCGAATCCTATGAGAGTATTAGCCCGAATCACCCCGGAATAAATCGGTTGTCGCGCTGGGTGGAAAACCGCATGAAAGCTGGCACGGACAGTGCCATCCGTCCAAAGGAACTGTCACAGAAGCTGCAGCAATGGCTGCCCAATTTTTTTCGAGGGGTCAAGATCGCTCCCCAAGATTTACGTTTTGACTATTTTCCTGAACTCGTTGAATTTGAAACAGAACCTTCACTAGAGTTGATCGATTCACAGGCGGAAAATGCACTTGATGCCCTCGCCGACGCAAAGCCAAAACGACGCATCCGTGGTCTTGAACTGCTAGCACAGCTTGAACATGAGGATCTCTATGAATGGTGCACGCTACTACTCTCGGATGAGTCAGTAGAGGTGTGCATTGCCGCCTTGCAAACGATAGTCCATTGCGACGACGGAGATCCGGAGGTCATCCTACCATTCGTCGAATCTCAAAATAAACGGATTCGGGCAGCAGCGATTGCCGCACTTGCCAAGCATTCCGCCAAAGACGCGCCCCGTTGGTTCGAGCGAGGGTTGAAAGACCGTGAAGCGTGTGTGCGCCTTGAAACAGCCTCCCTGCTTCCAACACTGGATGCAATCGAACACCGGGGGATTTTTGAGCTTGCACTCTATGATCCTAACCCTGCAATCAAACACCTTGCAGAAAAGCTCACCACAGGGAAAGGGTATGCAGATGCGAGGTAAATGAAGGATTCTACCTGAATCTCAAGAATAGGTACAGGAGGGGGTTATGAAGTTCTATCACGGCACCACCTTACGGAGCGCGATTAAAATTGCCGAGATGGGCTTTCTGCCAAGAAAAGGTGCGGTCTGGTTCACCACAAGTAAGCAATATGCCCAGGGACGCGCCAACCAAAAGGCGCGTAGAACGGGCAGCTCACCATTTGTGCTTACGTGTGAAATTAATGTCTCAGAATTATACAACCGCCTTGGAAAAAATCTCGTTATGCGTGGCGGTGGAGTTATTGCCATCCGGGGGCGTGTTCCACGGACAGTGATACGCTCACATTTTACATTAGAATTACTCAATTCGCCCGAACACATTGCTAGGTGGGTGAACCAGAAACTCGGACGCAAGTCCTACGAAGGCATTAGTCCCCGTCACCCCGGAATAGAGCGCCTGACGCGTTGGATGGAAAACCGCACCACCTCTGGCACCGGCAGCACCATCCGTCCAGAAGAATTTGCACAGAAGCTACATCAATGGTTGCCCGACTTTTTTCAAGGGATTGAAATCACGCCTGAAGATTTGCGTTTCGACTGTTTTCCCGAACCGGCTGAAATTGAAATAGACCCCTTGCCTGAACCAGTCAATTCACGGGAAGAAAACGCACTTGATGATCTCGCCGCCGCAAAACCGCAACGACGCATTCGCGGTCTTAAACGGTTGGTATGGCTTGGAAACGAAGATCTCTACGACTGGTGCACGCTGCTGCTCTCGGATGAATCATTGGACGTTCGCATCGCCGCGTTACAAACGATAGCCCATTGCGACGATGGAGATCCGGAGGTCATCTTGCCGTTTGCCGATTCTCAAAACAAACGGGTTCGAGCCGCAGCGATTGCTGCGCTTGCCAAGCATTCCATCAAAGACGCGCCCCGCTGGTTTGAGCAAGGATTGAAAGATCGTGAAGCATGTGTGCGTCTTGAAACCGCCGCTCTGCTTCCAATACTGGATGTAACTCAACACCGGGGGATTTTTGAACTCGCGCTTTATGACCCCAATCCAGAGATTAAGAACCTTGCCCAGAAACTCACCACGAGGAAGGGTTATGTAGATGCTCGGTGACAGCAAGGTAGGGAATAACAATCGTTGTTCCCTACGAAAGCGAACTCCCTGCTCAATCTGCGATTCAGATAATAATCCTGTTAATACTGATTCAGACATTCATTCTATAAGTACCATATCAACTAACAACAAGGAGAATACAATATGAAACTTAGACCGAATCGAGTTAAGCACAAATTGGCTGAAGGTAGCACCGCCTATGTGGCTGGTGGCATGACCCACCCGGACGACATTGATGCCTTTGGCCCAGCCGGCTTCGACGGCGTTTGGCTGGAGGGCGAACACGGACCTGTGGATGCGGCCGAACTCGGCAACCTCACCCGTGCCTGCGACATCTGGGGGATGACCTCTGTGGTTCGCATCAACAAAAATGATCAGGGGCTAATCTATCGCACCCTCGATCGAGGCGCTCAGGGCATTGTCGTCCCTCATGTCAACACAAAAGAAGAGGCACAGAACCTCGTCGATGGCGGTAAGTTCGCGCCTATTGGCTACCGGGGCATGTATACCAGCCGTCAGGGGTTCGCCGTTCCCGATTACGTTCAAGTTGCTAACGATGAGACGCTGCTAATTGTCCTGATTGAAGACATCGTCGCTGTCAGAAACCTCGACGAGATTCTAACGGTAGACCACATTGATGTGTTCTTCGTTGCGCCATCGGATCTAGCGACCTCAATGGGGCATATCGGTGACCTGCAGCACCCCGACGTTCAGCGCACAATCGACGACACATTGGCTCGCATCCAAAACGCTGGACGTATCGCCGGTACACTCGCCAATAACGACAATGTTGCGAAGTACGCTGCGGCAGGCGTTCGCTTCCTATTCACTAGTGTTGGTGGGTGGATTACTGCCGGTGCCGCCGAGTTTGTTAGCCGCGCTGAAGAAGTAAAGTAACACCGCTTATGTAAAGAAATCATGCAATAGTAGGGGCAACCCTTGTGGTTGCCCATCTTTCTTCTTCATTTGCGTAGATTCGCGTTAATTCGCGGAGGTTTTGCGCCTTCTTCTTATATGAACCGATGATACAAGTTCATTAGAAAACAGGAGTTAAACGATGAAGATAACTGGAATCACACCGTGGCTTGTTAGATCCCAGGCACCGTATCTAGATACCGCCGGTGAAACCCCCGGCAGAGAACGGGAATATGTCTTTGTTGAGGTCTCAACAGACGAAGGGATTACGGGCTGGGGCGAAATTACCGGCACCTCCTCAGTAGCAAATAGAGCGGTCTGTGCCATGCTCGCACAAACTAGCAATCTTGTTGAGGGTGACGATGCAACGCGCATCGAGACGATATGGAACAAGGTTTTCCGAGCGTTCACCTATATGGGAACGCGGGGTGCTACATCAAATATCGTCAGTGCCATCGACATCGCGTTGTGGGATATTCGCGGTAAGCAGTTGGGGTTACCAATCTATGAATTGGTCGGTGGCGGACCCGTTAGGGACTCGATATCCCTTTATACACACCCAGGGGGTGGGAAAGATCTGGAGAGTGCGGCAGCACACTGCAAAGCAATTGCAGAAACCGGTCATACCGCGTTGAAAACCGACCCGTTCCCTCACCATCCAGAAGAAGCCAACGGCTATTTGAGTGGGCAAATGGACGCCGCAGGAGAGGAACAGGGCGCAAATGTAATCGCTGCAATCCGAGAAGCGGTCGGACCTCACATTCAAATCCTCATCGACTGTCACGGTCGGTTCGACGTGGCGACAGCGATTCGGCTCGCCAAACGGTTGGAGCCTTACAACATTGGCTGGTTTGAAGAGCCAGTCCCCGTCGAAAGCTACCACGCATTGAAGCAGGTCAGACAGAACGTCAGCGTGCCAATCTGTGTCGGTGAGCGGCTTCAGACCCGATATGAGTTCGTGCCAGTCCTTGAAAATGAGCTTGCTGACTTTATCATGCCAGACGTGACGTGGGCGGGTGGCATCTCAGAGTTGAAGAAGATTGCAACGCAGGCGGAGGCTTACTACGTACCGATCTCCCCACACGATGCAAGTGGACCTATCAACGTGCTGGCTGGCGCGCATACGATGATGACAGTCCCGAATTTCTACAAGCTAGAGACTAGCCGTGCCAAACTCAACGCCTATGATGTGCTGATAGATCATCCATTGGATGTCAGGGATGGCTGTCTACATCTGTCCAACCGTCCCGGCTTGGGAATTGAGATGAATGTTGATTATTTGCGGAGCAAAGCAATCCCGCCGTTCTCAGGCTGAACAACGAAATCTTGCGAAGGTGTTAAACTTTCGCAAGATTAGTTTCCATTGTGGGTCTACGGTACGCTATGATACGGTAATATCATAGCATATTCTCCGAAAGCCTTTAGATTGAATCTTTCTTCCTAAACACACTGCAGAAAATAGCTATGCTGTAGTGGGAAAAATGGACACAGCAACGGGCATGATTGCCCGGAAGAATTTGACCTAACTTTTGTAGTTGGTAGTTTGAACTAGTGAGTATTCTGCAATCCACTATATCTCTTGTAAAAGCTGTTGACTTGGAGAGATAGTCCTTAGTGCTGCATGTTGGGAGGAATACTTTATGTTGCGTGAACTGCATGTCCAGATACCAGATCTGTTAAAAATTAGCCCGACCAACCAAGAACCTAACCAAATCAAAGATTTCACTATTGATTTGGAAATAGATGCCTTTTTAAGCGAGGTTTTTGGCAGGCCGGCCATTTTAGCACGGACCTTTCCGGGCCACTCTGATCTACGTTCACTTCTACAAAACTCTTTTGCGGAGAAAGCTATTGTTGAATTTAGGCAAGGTATATTCGATGAAATATATCAAAGATCATTAGAGCGTCGTTTAGACCATATTGCTTCCGATCTTTCCTTTTCTGCTTCAGATATCCCAAAATATCCTGATGAATCTCCATCCCAGTACTTGGCAAGGCAAGAAGCTGAATTAGGAGAACGCATTAATCGATTTAAAATAGCTATCGAATCCCTCGATTCACTGTTAAAAGATGCAAAATCAAATGGGCTTCAACAACTACATAGATTCGCCACAAATATAAAAGAATCGGAAGAGTTTCAAGAAATCGAACAAAGATTCAAAGAATATATACAATCTTGTCGGAAATCTGATAGCAGCTTTTGGACACGGATTATGTCAAAGCATGTTAAACCTCAGTATGAATTAATCCGAAAAGAAAAAGAGGAGAGATTTAAGTTCCTACAAGAAAGATCAAAATTAAAAGAAGTCGAAAACCAGATCAAAGTTTATACCACTGTTGCTAGGTTCTTCCGGAAATTAAGCAGTATTGGAGCAGATACATGTTTGCCTAAAATGCTGGATTCGCGCCAGAGATGCGCTAAGATAATAGATGTAATTAATCCGATTCTTGCTGCTATAAAAGGCAATGGAGTTGTTCCAAACGATATATACTATTCTCCTGATAAGGACATTTATGTTATCACGGGACCAAACAATGGAGGCAAAACAACGTTTGTGAAAACTATCGGGTTAGCAGTTCTACTTGCTCATGCAGGCTTCTATATTTCGGCGAAGTCCGCTGAAATTAGCGTAGTTGATAACATATTCACTCAATTTGTTAAGCCGGGTGATCTGGCAAAAGGGGAAGGGCGTTATTTTGCGGAGTTAAGGCGTATTAAAACAATATTTGAAAAAGCGACGCCTTATAGTCTAGCTATCCTTGACGAGCCATGTAGCGGTACAAGTAATGAAGAAGGGGTTGAACAGTCAATAATTATTCTTGAGGGTTTCTATAAACTAGGCTGTACCGTTTACTTTATAACCCATATGCATGAGATCGCTCGAAGAATTGCGGGAAATTCCCTGCGCGGCATGGCAAATCTCTCGGTTGGTATAGAGTTTAATGATGGAAAACCTATATTTGATTAGGAGTTACGCAGTTGGCTTTAAGGTGTAAAGTGGTTCAGCGAGATAAGCCCGCACAGCCTCTCTGATAATAGAGACTTTAGCTTCAAACCAACTGGTACCTGTGAAAAACCGGTGTCGCTCAATGCGTAGAAATGCTCTCAATGCGAGTCCAATATGATTCCGTTGTGCCACCGCCTTGCGCGCAAAACACCTTTCAACGCCAACAAATTGCTTGATACCTCGATGATATTCTTCAATTGCCCAAGACAACTCAGCATATTTGAGTCGAAACATATCGTTCATTGATAGGTCACTGGTTGCCCAGTATTCAATGTTACCGTTTGGGGAGACAATCTTGAACACTTTAATTAATCCGTATCCCTTCAGATGAACGATAGTGCCTTTGTTGCTAATCGGTAGGTGGTTAACCGGTTGATTACCTTGTCTATCTAAGTTGACTTGTCGATTCGACTTCAATTGGGTCAACCAGTGCCATTGATACTTTTGAATTGTCTTTAGATTCTTCAAGCTACTGTACCAGCTGTCAAACACGACACACTCCGGAGCAAATCCTCTATCATGAGCAGTGGCAATCAGTGCTTGGAAATGGTCATTTTTGGTCAAACCATCATGGTCTTTATTATACAAGCGATAGTCACAAGGAATGTGGCTGTCACCATCCGTCCACATCAGCGTAATGAGGTTAATTCCTGAAACGACTTGTTTGTGTTTGCCTGACCAATGCCGGGTGACAAGGTCCATCTTTTGGGCATACGGTTTGTCAAGCGTTGAGTCGTCTATGACTAAAACGCCTTGGGCTTTGTTAACGCAAGGTGCTGCCTCGTTCCACAAGGCTTCTGAATCAGCAGGCAGTCGATACAGCAACCGATTCAATGAGTCATGGGCGGGCGGATTATCGTCTGGAGGTTGCACGCGGGCCGCCTCTGTACAACTGTAGGCACTCGGTGTGGCTATCACAAAGTTGATGTAGTCATATTCGGTACATTTGGCTGGATTCATAAACACTATTATAACCTATTTGGATGCTCAACTGCGTAACTCCTATTTGATTATAAAATCCACGAAGGAACGGGGCAAAAAAGTTATGGTGTTGAATTAGCAGAAACTATTGGATTAGGATCAAAACAACTAGACAGGTTAATTAGAACGAGAACTGCAAGAGGGGAATTAGTATCTGGCGATACGAGGATCAGTTGAATTTCCCATACTAGGGTGTATCCAAATCTGACTGTTCTCAACTCGGCAAACGCTGTAGTCTTTGACCGGAAACTGTATCAACAGTTGCAAACTAGCACCAATGGTTACGAACCAACTTCCAACTACATCATGGACTCACCGCCATCAATGTCTATACTGACACCGCTAATCCACGCCGATTCATCCGATGCCAGAAAGACGCCCGCCATAGCAATGTCAGCCGGATGTCCTCCACGAATCAGTTCAGGCGGTGGCAGTCCGGCATCTTCCTCACCGCGAGTGTCACCAATACCGCCGGGGCAGATACAATTCACCCGAATCCCATCATCGCGGTATTGACGCGCGAGACTACGGGTGAGTCCTATAAGTCCCCATTTCGCTGCACCATACCCGGCGTTGGCACGTTGACGGGTTTCGCCGGCAGCCGAAACAAAAATTATCGAACCCTGTTTTTGCTCCTGCATTTTTGGGATCGCTGCCTGTGCACACATGTAACCGGTGTGGAGGTTGATATCCACCAAGTATTTCCACGCCTCCTCATCGGTTTCATGCAGCCGTAATCCACTTGCAGCAGCATCTCCCAAATTGTCGAACAGCACATCAATTTGTCCCCACCGCTCTATAGTGGCATCTACCATCTTGACGCCGCCTTGGACAGTGGTGAGATCAGCGGTCACATAGTCCGCTTCGCCGCCCCTTGCCTCAATGTCCGAGACCATCGCCGCTAACGGTTCCGCTCGCCGTGCCACAAGCATCAGTTTCGCCCCTTCTGCAGCAAACCACAGGGGTGTAGATCGTCCCATACCGCCACCAGCGCCGGCTATAATGGCAACCTTACCGGCGAGTCGCCCTCCGTTATTCTCTCTCATGATAACCCCTCCCTTGTGGATTTGACATTCTCCGCTTTAACTGTTCCCTCGACTATACCATTCCTCAAACGGATCTTACCATTGCTAAATTAACGGTAATCTCTGTTCTCAAGAAATGCTGTTTACTACTCCATCAACCCGGTGCCTATACAGCGGCTTTACGTCCTCCGGAAACGCCTCGTAAACATGCCGTGGGACGATTGCATTGTTACGTCCGCCAAATTCCACACTCACCCACCACGGTACATAACGCACCACAATCGCCACTCGCGGTTTGTCGCTGGGGTTGGCAGCATTTGAATGCCAAATACGACTATCTATTATCACCACACTGCCGGCAGGACCGGACGCCTGCATTTCGCCGGGGATAGGCTTAAATTCATCAATTCCATCTTCTGGTCCCCTCGGATTGCGTGGATCTCGGTGACTGCCCGGCACCACCCACGTGCCCCCACTTTCGGGTCCAAATGGTGAAAGCAGCCATATCGTTGTCAGCCCCATGGTAACATCAGGGAACGGTTGACGGACAGCACCCGCTCTGTCCCTATCTGATAGATCGTGGGGCCAATCCGAATGATAAGAACGATACATCTTGTTATGGTCGTTCGGCGGGCGAGTCTTAAACTCAGTTTGTGCGATCCGCACGTGCGGGTCGAGTATTGCCCTAATTACACCAAGCACCCGCTTCTCCGCCAAGTAGGGCGCCAACGACTGAATATAGGCGACGACGTTTTTCCCCGGTCCTCCGTCTTTGTTCGTCTGACGACCGAGCGCACCACCGGCTGCCTCATATTCGGCTGTCGCCTCCAGATGGGCAGCCTCCACATGCTGGCGAATAGCGTCCACTTCGTTTGCAGGGATAACCCCCTCTACCACGCACCAACCCACCTCTCTCAATTGCGATACATATTTTTCAATCTGCTTCGCTAATGCATCTGCGGCTGTCATGAATCTTCCTCAATAAAATGGATTCGTCAATATCACCTAAAACTGCCTATCCGCCGTGATAGATTCATCCCAACGTTGGGCTTCTAGGTACGCCATAACCGCTTGCCGAGCGGCAGGCGAATCAATTCGCCTCAAGGCATCCATCGCAAAAGCACCCACATGCCCGCATGGATCGTCGAGCGCGTGGAACAGAACCTCCTCGGCTCCCGCCGCATCCTTCTCCAATCGTGTGAATGCCATCGCTGCGTTAGTCCGAACCTGATCTTGAATTGTCCATCCACGACGCTCCTCTTCATACCAGTCCAGTCTGTCCTCTGTCAACAAACGGCTGATATGCGGGATAAATATTGGGGCACCTTGATGGATGCTTCCCAGTGCATCCGTCGCTGTGCGAACCACGCGATGCGATTCATCGCTTAAACGCGCCGTCAGTTTTGATACAGCCCCCGCTGCATGGGAGTCCAATTCGCCTAGGGCAAAACTGGCATTAATGCGCACCCATTCACTTGAAGACTCAAGTGAATGGGTCAGTGCAGGAACAGCCGGTAACCCAATGGCAGTCAAAGCGTGCGCTGCGTCCTCCATCGAGATAGCACCTTCGTTCCAAGGTTCGGGAACTGATTGCGCGTCCTCTCGGCGACCTGCCGCTCTCAACCTTTCCATCAACGGTGCAACAGCGGGTTCTCCAATCGCACCAAGCGTATAGATTGCAGCCACCCGCGCCGCCTGATGGTCGTTATCCAACATGGAGATCAGGGCAGGGATAGCTTCGGCGGCATCGAAACCGAGCCCAGCCAGATCATAAATTGCTCTCAGGCGGTCAGCTAAGTCCTGATCCTCCCCCAAAGCGGCGATGTATTGGGACAAGCGATTTTTTGTCGATTGCACACCATTGCTTCGGAAACTTTCATAGCGGTCTCGTTTCCCACACAACCAATCCCACATGTGAGACCACGCGAGTTCTAGATTGTGCGGTGTTTCGATGGCAACTGGGTTTTGCCATTGGAGGTTCTGGCAATCCCACGATGGAGCGGTAGGCTCCGATGCCCGGACATAAATAAACTTTATCATATCGCGCGGTTGATTGAGGAGATTGACACCTGCGGCATGACCGACATCGAAATGTGTCAGCGACACGGTGCCCGCTTTGCCTACCATTGGAATGGCTTGCGCCCGGTCTTCATCGGTCAGTCGCTTATGGAATTGTGTGCCGGGGATGGCATGGGTCGGTCCCAGTTCAACAGGCGTGTCCTGCGGATAGTACATAATCCTAGCGAAACGTGAGTAGTGCTGCCTAGGTCTACCTAAAGGGGTGTATGAATCTTGATGGCAATTTGAGGCTAGCTTAATCTCCGGTTCCGGATCTGGATCAGTGACCGGTCCCAAGTGATGACAGTAACGGTGCGGGTGTTCGATATATCCCTCACCCAACGCACTTATCAATGCGCCGCGCACTTCGGGACTGTTGAGGATGTGGCGCATCTCCGGCACTCGTGGTAGCACGTTGTTCCCCGGATTGATGCCCGCTTCTAAAACGTCTGCAAGTTTTCGACGGATGGTTTCATGCAGCTCATCGGGAACGGAGGGTTCGAGCATGACATAACCATCGACAATGTATTGACGCATCTGCTCATCGGTGAGCAGGACAGGCGCATTGTTAAATGAAACGCTCATAGGTTGATTCCCTTTCAACGGTTTTACAAGACTTTGAGAATATGCAAACAAACTAATGGATTGGATTCCTTAACTATCACACAAATTTCTAAGATGTCATCGAAAATATGCCTTGTCATTTTGGAGTAATAATAGTATTATTATAGACAATAGTAGACAGATTACTGCTGATCTTTTTTATTTAAATTCTACAATTTTAGGAGGCAATAAACATGAATGGCGAATATCTGACAGTATCCGACGTAGCAGAACTGTTCCAAGTAAACCCACAAACCGTTCGTCGTTGGATCTGGAAGGGAAAATTGCCTCACATCAAAGTGGGTGGTACAGTAAGGGTTCCGAAAAGTGGACTTGATAGCATGATGACCTTCAAATCAGATCGTATTAAAACCAGCAAGTCGTCTCAAGCAAACCGTCAAACTTCAGTAATGAATATTATCACTCAGTTGGAAACGATACGCAATCAAATTCGTACTCACTCCGGCGAGGTTGAGAATAGTGCTAATGTGTTAGCCCAACTCCGTGAAAGTAATCCAGATAATGAGTAAAGTTATATCCGATGCGTGCCTATCTGCCAAGTGGGTATTACCCGAAAGATTCAGTAACATTGCACAAGGTCTTCTTAACGAGTGGTTAAGTACAGGAGTTGAGATTTGTGTGCCACCACTATGGGAAAGTGAACTTGATGGCATTTTGCGTTATCATGTTTGGGCAGGTCAAATATCCCAAGCCGATGCAGATATTGCTGAAGTAGCACTCGATAACGTGCCCGTAACAGTAAAACAGATCTCAGGTGTTCGCCAACGAGCACGTCAAATTGCGAGACAAGCAAACCAGCGACGCGTATATGATAGTGTTTATGCTGCACTTGCTGATATCGAAGGAGGTGAATTGTGGACAGCAGATTATGCCTTTTATCAAGCCGTGCACAATTTCCTGCCTTTTGTCAAATATTTGGGTAACTACCAATCGCAACCATAGCCTAAAAAACTATCCCACCGCCCTGTCCACAACTTTCATTTCTTGTTTAAACTTGAACCTCAATAACCGGCTGGCGATGCGTTGGATTGAACGCAACAAAGGTCGTGTTGTTCTCTGTAAAAAAGGTATTACTCTTGAACGCGGCACGGCTCCCAGCGCGAGTCAGGTCTGTCCCGTCTACGGAAACGCTTCGCACATCAACGCCGGTCAAACGGAGCGTAAAATCGGGAACGCACACCGGCAGGTCAAGCCGAATCGTGTTGTCCTCCACCACTATTTCAGCCATCTCCCTAGCACATGCGTAGTTTGTAATCTCACTGCATTTGCGCCACTGTGTCCGTTCACCATTCGGGTCGCGCTCCTTCAAACGACGGACGACGGTCTTGAATGCGTTGAACCCACGGCGATCGTCGTTATGCAAACCATAAAACCCCTGCCAGTGGCTAATGAGCACCGCCGGATCCCCGGCGTCAATGACAGCAGGGAGCCGTCCGCCCCCCAAGTCTGCGGTGATATATTTATCGACATTGACCTCACCGTAGCCGGTCCACGAACCGGTCCAGTCACCGGTGGAAGCGATAATCTCACCTACCGCTGTACCAGCCTCCCGATCCGCATACCAAACAGGCGTTTCGACAGGACCATCGGCAGAGACCCGCTTAAAAAAGTAGGGCATAGGATTCCCTGTAACCTCCCGTGCTGCGATACCGACAACCTTCGCATAGAAATCAAGCGGATTGCCAAACCCACCGGGAGATGTGACCCCTTCGGGCGTTAATCCGACATTCTCCAAAATCTGGCAGGCGGTGGTAATGTAGTCAACCACTAATTCCTCTTGATCTACAGGTAAATTGTTCCAGTCGTACTGCTCCCAAATCCCCGATTCCAGAGGCTGACAGGTTTTCGGATCCACCACGACGGTATGTGTAATCATCTCAGGGGTGATGTCGTAGGCGGGGGTGATAACCTCTCGGCACATCTGCAACCAACTCTCCTGCTGCGCCTTGCTAAAGAGCGGTAATCCCTCGTCGATACGTCCCAACGCAGCGGGGCACGGGACGACGCTATACTTGCCCCGGACGCCGTGTTCAAGGCACCACTCAGCGAATTCGCGGACAAATGATTCCGGATGGACAGCGGGCACATCCTGCCACCGACGGTTCTCCCCATCGACAAGATTCCGATCCCGCATAAAGAAGTAGTTCAGATTGACCAACACCGTTGAGTCGTCGAAAATGATCGATAAAGGCACGCGGTCAAGGGCATGTCGGGCAATTTCAGCTTGCATAAAAACAACTCCTGTAAGGATCCATCACTACAAACGCTCACGTTTCAATTCGTTTGAAAGAACTCGACGCTTTCGCCGTTAGGACCTCTGAAAAAAGCAATCGTAACCTGTAATCCCCCAAGGTCTACATCGCGGGGTTCGACAGTAATCTCATATCCCGCCTCGCGGACATGTTCCACCGCCCCATGGATGTCGGTTGTCGTCAATGCAAAATGGTGCACCGGGTTGTTCGGTGCGGGATCTCCCGGTTTGGGACCATCCGCAGTCGGCTGGAAAAGTTCCATGTGACTTCCATCCCCCATATCCAATAAGAGGATCTTGCGTTCTGGTGGTCCAAATTCCGCGATAATCTCCATACCAAGCACATCACGATAAAGTCGTAGCGATTCTTCCCAATCGCGCGTATGTACAGCAATATGATGCGCGCCACAACCCTCAATAACTTTGTTTTTCGTTCCAACACCCATAGTAGAACCTTTCCTTTTTTAATTTTTCGGCGTTACCTGTCCAGTTTGAAGAACCTCTCCAACCAGAAATTTCCGCCGATTTCCATTCATATCTTTGAGCAGCAATCCACCATCTCGATCAATCGCCTCGGTTTCCCCAGAAAAGACCTCATCGGCTGTGTTAATCTGGATCCAATCGCCAGAAAAGTGTAATAGCCGGTTAGCGGTTGCAATAATAGGTTCAGTATCATCATGTTTCAAGCGGAGGTAGTTTTCTTCAAGTCGGTGTAGGATAGTTTGGAATAGCATGACGCGGGAGATTTCCCGTTTGCTTTCTATTCGCAAAGAGGTAGCGGAAGCGCGAAGTTCTTCCGGCAAGTCTGTCCACGTCGTATTGACATTGATCCCAAACCCCATGACGAAAAACGGCTGCCGATGTCGATCGTATTCCAACTCCGTCAAGACACCGCTCACCTTTTTCCCTTGAATCAGCACATCGTTAGGCCACTTAATCTGTGCCGATAGATTCGTCAACGCGTTGATCGCAGTTGCAATCGCAACCGCGCCGATGAGGTTCGGTAAGCCGACCTGATCCGCACGGAGCCGGTGCCGTAGGATAACTGATGCAAGAATACTCGATCGCGGGGGAGCAAGCCACCTTCTGCCGTGCCGTCCCCGCCCTTGGGTTTGGCTCTCCGCTAGGATTAGTGTGCCTTCCTCTGCGCCGTCAATGCCACACTGTAGTGCCAAATCGTTTGTTGAACCTACCCGATTGTAGGTGTGGATCCGCCGTCCGATGGTCTGGTTCTGCAACCCGGATAGAATGTCGTTGGTTGTCATTATGAGTCATCATAGTATCACGCCTAGTACTAAAGTGTCAACGCTTAACTTTCCGCTTGACTTTGCCTTCTCGTTATCCTAAAATTGAGCGAATAGTGACTGAGTAAGAGGGTACAGAATCTCACGATATTTCAGACGGTCAAGTTGCTCTGAATCTCCCGATCTGATCAGGATGGTCCGGTTACTCATTGTATACCACGTGCCACGCTTTACATCTATGTCTATAATACTCACAATCAACGCGGGAAGTTCCTCTGTTAAGTACCAATGCTTTGAGATGACAGACGAAGTATGTCTGGCAAAGGGACAAGTAGACCGACTGGGTTCTCCATCTCCGAGCCTGTTCTATGAGCGGCATGATGGCACCACACATCAGACTAACGTTCCGCCAATGGACTATGAAGCGGTTTTCCCTTCGATCTTTGAGATACTTCTCGATGCAGAAAAGGGTGTCCTCCAAAATCTCAGTGGCATCGTTGCTGTTGGACATCGTGTTGTTCACGGAGGGAGTCGCTTTGCCGAATCCGCATTAATCACCTCCGAAGTCGAAACAGCGATCAATCAATGTGTTCCCCTTGCTCCACTGCATAACCCGTATAACTTGGGTGGCATCCGCGCCTGTCGTCAAGCATTGCCGAATGCTGCACACGTCGCCGTATTTGATACAGCGTTTCATCAAACGATGCCGGATTACGCCTACATGTACGCGCTGCCTCGCTCGCTCCATGAGCGGTACGGTATTCGGCGGTACGGCTTTCACGGCACATCGCATGAATATGTCTCGACGCGAGCGGCAGAAATCCTCGGCTGTCCACTCACATCGCTCAGGCTAATTACCTGTCATCTCGGAAATGGGTGTAGTATCACAGCTATCGATCAGGGGAAATCGGTTGATACTAGCATGGGACTCACCCCACTCGAAGGCTTAATGATGGGGACGCGCTGTGGCGACATTGACCCTGCCATTATTTTTCACCTGATGGAGGAAGGGCAAATGCCCCCGGACACAATCAATCAGATGCTCAACCGTGAGAGCGGTTTGCTGGGCATTTCGGGAATCGCGTCAGATGTTCGAGACCTGTTCAAAGCTATCTCGGAAGGTAACTCGCCAGCGGCACTTGCACTACAAATGTTCTCCTATCGTGTGAAACAATATATTGGAAAATATGCAGCGGTTCTCGGTGGTTTGGACGCACTAATTTTCACCGCCGGGATCGGCGAAAACGCGCCATCTATCCGTGCCACTATCTGCGAGAACCTAGACTTTCTAGGAATCCATCTTGACGAAGCGAAAAATCAATCAAGTGAGGTGGAAAAGTCAATTCATCGTGAAGATGCTGCTGTCAAGCTCCTTGTCATACCAACCAACGAGGAACTGATGATTGCCCGCGATACCTTGCGTCTAATTGAAGAATAGGTTTCGCTAAAAAAGGAGGATAAACATGGTCTCCATAAAATGGCAAAAACACACAAAATCCCTTTTTATTTTCCTCTTAATCAGCTCAATATTATGCGGACTGCTGAATTTTCCTTCGGTGAGCCACGCGAAACAGGGGAAATGGACGCAGAAAGCGGACATGCCATCACCGAGGATGCAACTAGCAACTGTCGTTGTCAACGGTAAAATTTATGCCATTGGCGGACTCAATGGAGGGTCGCGCGCTGCCGTAGAAGAATATGATCCACAGCGGGATATTTGGACGAAGAAAACCGATATGCCAACGCCAAGGGGCGGAATCGCCGCGAGCGCGGTTGATGGTAGAATTTATGTGTTTGGAGGTCATAGAATTGCTTTCCAGCCACTCGATACTGTCCAGATGTACGATCCGGCGAAAGATAAATGGACACGGAAAAAGCGGATGCCAGTACCGATGGACCGGATGACGACAAGTGTCGTCGATGGACAGATCTATCTCATTGGTGGGTGGGACTTCCCCGACGATGTTTACTCAACCGTCTTTCAATACAATCCTGAAGGAGATACTTGGACTCGGAAAGCCGATATGCCGACCGCGAGAGGCGGTCACGCTGCGGTTGTGTTTAAAGAAAAGATCTATGTCTTCGGGGGTGGGACTTTCAAAGAAACCACCCATGGCGGAATCCGGTATTTTGATGATGTTGAAATGTATGATCCCGTTGAAGATCGGTGGACACGCAAACCCAAAATGCCAGTACCAAACATTGGCTTAGGTATCGAAACAGTCAACGGAAAGATCTACACAATCGGAGGAACCGCTTCGGATAACACCAGCCGCCTCTCACGCGTAGACATCTTTACCCCAGACAACGGTGTGTGGCTCGCGGAGGGTGGGGCTCGGCTGCCAATAGCAAGAGGGGGACTGTCAGTTTCCAAGGTAAACGACAAAATTTACGCCTTTGGCGGGTTTTCAGGACTGGGGGTCGTCCCAACGGTAAACGAATATGACCCCTCAGTGCTGAGCGTTTCCCCAAAAGACAATATAGCAACAACGTGGGGAGCGATAAAAAGCAACAGATAATCCTTAATAACCGGGTAGTTAGATACCCAAATAATAGAGGAGATTTTTATGAAAATTGGTTTACGGATACCGGGGACAGCGCGTGAGCTGCCCTTTGATGAGTTCTGTCGTTGGTGCGCAGATAACGGTTTTGATGCTGTTGATATAAGCAGCGTTACACCCGAAATTGTGGGAACAGCAAGAGACGCTGGATTGGCAATCGGCACCGCAGACATGCCGGGCACTGGCGATCTGTTGAGTATTGATAAATCTCAGCAAGCAGCAGGTGCAGAAGCCGCAAAAGCCGCCATCCAAGCCGCTGCCGATAACGATGTCCATCTCATGTTCTGCGTTTTCTCGCCAGCAGATCCAACCATCGGACGGGCGAAAGCCTTCGATCTGTGGAAGGAAACCGTCCCCCCGATCGCCGATTTTGCTGCAGATCACGGGGTCACAATTTCCGTTGAAGGGTACCCCGGTCCATCACCCCACTGTCCCGCGCTCGGTTGCACCCCCGAAACGCTGCGAGCGATGTTTGCAGCGTGTCCGAGAGGACTCGGCGTGAATTATGACCCGTCGCATTTAGTCCGAATTGGGATCGACTACATACGGATGCTCAATGAATTCGCCGCGCACGTCGTGCATGTCCACGGCAAGGATACCGATTTTGATCAAGAGGCACTCTACCTCCACGGCAATCTGGGACCGACTTTCCATGCCTCACGCGGTTTCGGTGAGGATTGGTGGCGATATACCATCCCCGGCGATGGTGTCGTTGATTGGCTCAAAGTTGTTCAACGGCTTGAGGATGAAGGGTTTGACGGAATCGTCAGCGTTGAACTCGAAGATTATCGCTACTGGAAAACTTGGGAAGCAGAATCTGATGGGTTGAAGCGTTCACGAGACTACCTCGCACAATATGTACGGTAGGGGTGTGGTTCCCTTTTGAGGTAGGGGTAACGGACTGGTAGGGAACGCAGATCTGCGTTCCCTACATTTGCCAAACGCCCCTTTTTTATGGAAAGATAGTGTCACCCCAGATGACCACCAGTAACACCACGGAAGAAAGGAAGGATATAATGATTATCGACTCCCACGCATACTGCTTTGAACCGGCGGATAGCCCACGTGGATACGCCAGTAGCGAAGAACACCTCAAGTGGGTTCAGGCATCACATGCGGTACACCATCAGCCGGCGTTTCGGATTCGTGATCGCGCACCCGGTCCCTCAGATGTCCTCGCCCCCGAAGGTCGTCGCGATTTATCCAATCTTCCCGATGTACGATTTCGCATCAACCACCCGCGCGGCAGAGTCGTCTGGAACTACGAAGGCGAGGAGTACACCAAACACTTCTACCCACCCAACCTCCGAAGTTGCGAATTCACCCCTTTCAGCTTGAACGCCGAGATGGATTATGCGGAGGTGGACATGGCACTGCTCCACACAAACCCAATGCTAGGTAGGGATAGCACCTATCAGGCAGAATGTGTGCAGCGGTTCCCAGACCGGCTCCGCTCAATGACGCATGTGGACGAATGGCGTATCCGCGATGAAATGGATGCGGTCATTGATGAAGTTACCACCGCTATCACCGTGCACGGGTTGCACGCTATCAAGTTCAACCCGCTGACCTACATAGTAAGCCCCGACCCTTGGGATGATGGCGTTTACCGACCATTCTGGGAAGCGGCGACCTCCCTCAATGTTCCTATATTCTTCACGCTGGGTAGCGGACCGAAGGCGGAGCAATACACCCTCTCTGACGCGGAACAGCAAGAAGGCTATCTCAATGAACTTCGCATCTTGATACGATGGATGGAACGATACCCGGAGACCACCTGCAGCATTACCCACGGCTTCCCTTGGCGCACATTTCTGGATGGGGATGGCATCACCTTGCCAGACGCCATCTGGGAACCATTCCAAAATCCAAATCTCAACTTGGAAGTATGCTTTCCCGTCCGAATAGGTGACATCTTCGACTACCCCTATCAAGAGGTTTGGGCCACCCTCGAAGCGATGGTTGAACACATCGGCGCAGACCACCTACTGTGGGGAACGGATATGCCATTCCAAAACCGTTTCTGTACGTATCGCCAATCCCGCCACTGGATTGAGAGATACTGTAGTTTCCTAACCCCAGATGATTTGGCGATGATTATGGGCGGCACCGTCGCACGTATCCTTGGACTTTAATAGTTGAAGTAGGTCTACTTTCATGGGACGCTCAGGTAAAGAAATCGTGCAAAGAAACCGAGTTTTCGTGGGGGTTGGGTCATCCAACCCTTACGGCGGGCGGGGAAACCCGCCCCTACGATTTTGCCTCATATTTTGCACTTTCTTTTAATATGAGCCAAAACGTATAATGCTTGACATCTTTTTATTACTTTGATTATAATTTTGCGAGAAGCAGTATGCACCATTTTGAATTCATACTATATGACAATACGCAAGGAGAGAGCCAATGCTGAACAGTATCAAAAAAGCACTACAAGCACTCTTCAATAGGAACGCAACCCCCTCGGTCAAAGGTAGTGTACCCCGCGCCGTACCCAGTGCCGAAGAAGCAATTATCCCTTTTAATCCGGCTGAACATGCAATCCAACCTCAGAGCCTCAAGCGGCTGATCGATAACAGTCACGATATTATTTTATTAGATGTGCGTGAAGCGTGGGAATGCGAAATTGTCCATCTCAAAGGTGCAAAGCAGATTCCCCTCGGAGAGCTGCCGCAACAGGCATCTTTACTGAATCCTTACGCCGAAATCGTTGTATACTGTCACAAAGGAATGCGCAGCTTAGATGCCGCACATCTGCTACAACAACTTGGATTCAAGCGAGTCAAAAGTTTGGTTGGTGGTATAGATCGATGGGCAAGGGACATTGATACCGAACTTCAGCGATATTAACCGCTCGACCACGTAAGTTGCACATTTCACGCATTGATGGCTTCCATCTTTTCACGCAGGAAAGTGACACACCCATCTATCTCTGCTTCGCTGAGTCCGTGAAGAATTATCGGAACGTCGGGGTCAACATCGTTGAGCAATGACAGGTATTGGTCATAATCCAAAAGCCCCTTCCCCGCGGCAAGATGACCCGCTTCGCCATCGCGGTCGAGGTCTTTCGCGTGTGCAAAGGCGATGTGCTCGCCAAGCAATGCGAAGGCTTCATCAAGAATTTCACGCATGCGCGGCAATTCCCCGGTATGAAAGATATTGGCACCATCCATTACCACCTTCAGATAGGGTGAACCGATCTGGTCAATTATGCGGCGGGCTTTTATTGCAGAATCAACCACATTGGCGACTTCCGGTTCAAAGGCAAGGGTGACTTGGTATTCCTCAGCGACTTCTATGGCTTGTTGCATCGAAACTACTAAATCTTCCCATGCCTCCGGCGTGTCATTGTCAGGGTGGTGTCGCCACATATTATCAGGATCTCGTGTGCCTGTACATAACGCAATCACTGACGTACCTAGCCTTTCGCAAGCCGATGCCAACACACGCAGATTCCGCAATCCATCGGTGCGTCGCTGTATATCGGGATGAATCATGTTATAGGTGCCACCAAGCGCGGTCATTGTTATGTTGCGCACACCCATTTCTTCACGGATTTTATCACATAAATCCTCATCAATATGCGTTGGTATTTTAGTCACACCGGCACTCGAAAGGTTAAATTGCACACAACTCATGCCATGGTTTACAACGGCATCTAAGGCTTCCTCCAACGTCGCACGGTCAAAGGTGCCAGACATAGTTCCAATTTGCATTCGTATCCCCTCCTCAACTCAATTCTCGATTTATACACAACTGATTTATAAGTGATCCACCACTATACCACCCTTCAGACATCAAATCAAGCGAAAATAGATCGATACCACAACAGGAAAAAGCCGACCCCATCAAAGGAAAAACCATCGAATATCGGTGATCCCATTCTCTGATTCTTCGATGCCCCTTGACTATGCACACACTATCAATTCTGCTCAAAGCCAGTTGGCAAGGCTGGTTAAATAACCTTCAATACGCCTCAGAGGAGAGACGGAAAAAGGTTGCAGAGCTCATCGGCTTCCTTGTGCTGATGGCTGCATTATATCTGATAGGGCACTTCATCTTCAAAGTGATCGAACAGCAGACTGACGCCGATGGACAAACCATACTACACGCAATCAATATTTGCGTGGGACTCGGTGTGGTCATCTTGGTGAAAGGTGCAATGGAAGACACAATCAAGAAATTTTACGAAGCCGCAGATACATCGCTGCTCCTGTCGTCGCTAGCACCATCAACCATTTTCGGATTTAAGTTAGTTCAACTCATTGCAGCGAGTTTATTAGGCATGGTGATGTGGCTGTTCCCCCCGTGGATCGCATTTGGACGACTTTTCGATCTGCCATGGCATTTCTACCTTGGGCTCATCCCAGCTTGCTTCTGCTTGCTTGTTATCATCGTGACAAATGTTGTGGTTGTGATGATGCTGGTTATGCGCTTTCTGTCCTCACGGCGAGTAACACAGTTCTTAAAAATTGTTGGTGCAATTATCGGCACTGCCGCCGGATTTTTCGTCGCGCTCAGTATCTTTAGCTTTAGATTTGAGTGGTCAGATGAGATTGCCACATTTCTCCTCGAACGATTAAAATTCCCTACCTCCGACTGGTATCCGCATCTCTGGATAGTGAAGTTCATGATGAGTTGGCTCCCCGAATCGGGAGTCCAACCGTTACGGTGGGGAATTCAACTGATCGTTGCAAGTATAGTCATACCGTCTTTAAGCGTGTTATTGGCTTCTAGAATCTACCAACGGAGTTGGGAATACGCTAGGCGTGTAGAACTCAATCCGAGACAAAGCAACAAGAAACGACGGAACGCCACGCTCCTCGGTCGCGGCAAAATCCGCTCAATGATGGCAAAAGATTTCCACGTTTTCCTCCGGCACGAGGGACGGATAGTGATGGTTGTAATACTAACCCTCATTCAGTTGATAATGATATCTGTCTTAGCCTATCAGATGCGAACTAACGATAAAATTTACTATGCCGTTTATTTGCCGAACTTAGCAGCGATAGCTGTTCAAATTATGATCTACAGCGTGATATTGACAGCCGGACTCTCATGGGGAGGCTGCAAAGCGGATGCGAAAACGTGGTGGCTCTTAAAATCAAGCTCGATTTCGCCGAGACTGCTGTTCGATAGCAAACTCTTGATAGCAACGCTCTGTGCAATTGCTTACATAGAAGTGTGGCTTGTCGTAGTACTAGTTTTGTCTCGGATACCCCTTCAATTATGGCTGCCAATCCTATTAATGACTGCGGTGATTACGGCAACTGCCACAGCGTTCAATACGGCAATGGGGACACTGCCTTGGGTCACAGAAATTGGAGAAACGGATCGGAATTTTAGCAAGCAACCTATCCTTCGATTTGCGACACTTGTAGTCACAATCGTTGCTAACCTAATACTGCTCAGTGCCCCCATCATAATCTTACAAATCGTTGTCCTTGGAAAAATGAAGCTCTTTGGCGGGAGACAGAGCGGTTCACTTTCCACTTCACAACAACTCACAATTGGGTTTATTCTGATCATCCTCATTGGCGTGTGGGCAATATCATATTTTTTCGGTAGGCAATCGTTACGGAAACTACTCTACAGATAGCAGCCGATTAGGGCAAAGGCCAAACCACGCACGCCATCTCTCATCTACATATCTCTAAAATTTCTGTTGAAATAAAACATGCAATATGCTAGAGTTTAGCCGATCAATACCCATGCACGTAAACAGACGAAATTACGGGTAAAATGGGGAAAGATGAAAAAAATCGCACAAATAACATCGGAGGAAATCAGATGGCAGCAACCAATAAAGTACGAATCGCAGTTGTTGGTATGGGCATCGGCAAACCCAACGGCCGTGCCTTGTCAGCAAACCCGCGTGGACAGGTCGTTGCGCTCTGTGATCTGCTAGAAGAGCGTATGCAGGACTTCGCGAAGGAATTACCGGAAGAAGTTAAATTTTACACCGACTACAAACAGATGTGCAAAGATCCAGAAATCGATGCCGTCTTTGTTGGAACGCCGAATCAATGGCATGTCCCTGTCGCGCTGGAGGCTGTACGGAACGGGAAGCACGTTATGGTAACCAAACCGCTCGCTGATTCCGAAGCAGCAGCGAAGGAACTGGTCGCTGAAGCGGAAGCGGCAGGCGTTGTGAACATGATGTCTCTCTCCACCCGCTTCGGGCGCGACTGTCAATATCTCGGAAATCTCCAACGACAAGGATATTTCGGCGAACTTTACTACGCCAGATCCCGCAGCGTCCGAAGGAACGGAATTCCAACTTGGAGTCTCGGGTTTATTCAGGAGGGCGGCGGTGCTTTTCGGGATATGGGGGTGCATGCGCTCGACGCTGTGTGGTGGGTGCTGGGTATGCCTAAACCCGTTGGTGTGTTAGGGACTGCCGGAGCGAAATTTGGTCCCTACGGATTAGGCTATTCCGGCAGTACACCTCCACCCCAATCGTTCTACGAACAGTACGCATCGGACGACTACGGTGGCGGTTTCATCCGCTTTGAAGACGGCACCGGTTTACAGATTGAAAGTTTCTGGGCATCGCACCAACCGGGTGAGTTTCAGATGGAGTTGTTTGGTACAGAGGCAGGGGCTATACTCAATCCACTCACACTCTACCGTATGGAAGACGGTGCCACCCAAGATATCCGTGTTGACCCACCCGCTGGATTTGAGTCTTGGGATAACATCGCCGCGCATTTTATCGACAGTATCTTGGACGGCAAACCGAGTGCAGCCCCACTCCGCCACGGGCTTATCGTGCAACAGATGATGGAAGCTCTACTCCTGAGCGCGGAAACGGGGAAGGAAGTGCGGATTGAGACCGGTGAATAATGGAAGATGGTTTTGAAGGTCTATTAATTTCGCGTAGGGAACACAACCATTTTAACGCAAGGACGCTAAGAAGAATTTTTATTTTCTTTGCGATTTTCGTAGTTGAAGTGCGTAAGTCCTAGCAATATAAGTATTCTTGTATTTAATCTCAATCATTTTTTTAGGGCGTACTGACATAATATGTCAGTACACCTTGAAATTGTTTGCGAATTGAATGGAAATAGCTTGTCAACCTTGAATTGATAGGCTCAAGCCCAGATTTTTGATTGGGGGAAGGCAACTTCCTTATCCATAAACGGAATCAGTAGGGAACGCAGATCTGCGTTCCCTACTTACCTGATTCATGGAAAGGGACACAAGTGTAGAAATCGTGCGTCTGTAGGGACTAAAGATCGTTAGTTCTTACGAATTACAGTGGATGAATCACTACTACTCACTGCGACCTTGCGTTCCTTTTTGCGCTGAATTTGACCTCACCGCTACCGAGTTCGGATAATTTCTCTGTCCCCAGTTCCAAATCTCCATTTGCAAATTTCTATGGAACTGTGGTATAATTTGAGCAACCAAATTTACCGAAACCGCAGACAACTAAAAAGATTCGATGTGCCCTAGGAGAGATAGAAATGGCTTACGTAATTGCCGAACCCTGCGTTGATGTCATGGATACCGCGTGCGTTGATGTGTGTCCGGTCGATTGTATTCATACGAAAGAAGGGGAAAAGCAACTCTATATTAACCCCGCCGAATGTATTGATTGCGCCGCATGCGAGCCCGCGTGCCCGGTCACCGCAATTTTCATACTTGACGACGTACCAGAGCAGTGGACCTCTTATGTTGAATTAAATGAGAAATTCTTTGAGGATTTTGTCAAACCGACAAAAGCGGGGGCAGCAGAAGGAGAAGATGGCGCAGCCGCTGCGGACGAAGATAAAATTGGGATCGAAGAGTTTGTGCAAGATATTGAATCTCCCAAGTCTTCAATTCGTCCCGTATTGCGTCCGTTTGTTATGCTCTCCCAGCTTGTGCTGGGTGCCTTCGATGCAAAATTTAAGCGTGAACTTGAGGAGATGGCTCAGAACCCGGTCGTCTTCAGTGCAGCGATCTCAACGGGAATTAACAGTCTCATTAATCTAACACTCTATCCACTTGTGCTTTTTCTCCTTTTCTCCGGTGGGGATATAGGATCCACCCTGTTCACCGGCAAAGGGAACTTTGCAATTTTCCTCGGCGTTATTTTGGCGATCCTTGAGGGGCTCTACCGATTTAGAGACGATCTCGCCACAACGGATAGCGAAGAACCGTCTCGATACGGGGCTGCGATATACGGTTGGATCCCATCGCTTGTTTTCCGTCTATTGTTGCCAGCGTTGCGACCGGTGCTTGCAACTGAACCCAGTTCCCCGCGTTCAACCATGCCGGGCGCAGTCCTCACCGATGGACCCATTTATCAAGAGGATGTCCGTGAACGCTATCGCCGTTACGGGATGCTAAACCAGATGGAAGAACAGGTAGACCGCTATATCATCGAAATTGAGTTCCCTCGCTGGGTGCCGGATTCTACATATAAGCGGAAGTACAATCTCCCAGATCGGATGCCGGATTACACATATCAGGTGAGTCTTGGAGAAGGCACGGTTGATGTGGAAACCAAGCTGGAAGATCCTCGGTTTACCGAAGTCGCTGGACGTATCAGCTCGTTCCCCCTCGGATTCAACAATGTGTTCCGCATCGAAGCACAACCCGAAAACTTTCAGGCAATGCTGCGGGACAAGGTGCTGCAGATCATTGTTCCGAAATCTGGGAAGGTCGAAGATCTCGTTATTGACCGTCCTGTCCACTATGCGAAGATTAAGGGATAGTTGCCATAATTCTGAACTCAAGAAGCGGAATCTGGAGTATCTTCCGGGTTCCGCTTTTTTATTTTTCGCAGGGTAACACCGTTCCACTCAAAGTGCAACATGCCTACCCCCTCCAAAACCCCTGAGTGGGAAACAGCAGGGTTCAATCACGTCTGGTTACCCTACACGCAGATGCAGACCACACCGCTGCCGCTGCCGGTTATCTCTGCTAACGGTGTTCGGCTGACCTTAGCCGATGGCAGAGAACTGATTGACGGCATTGCGTCATGGTGGTGCGCCTGTCACGGATATCAACATCCCCATCTGGTAAAACAGATCTCAAGACAAATTGATACTCTGTCCCACGTCATGTTTGCAGGACTTGCCCACGAACCGGCTTATACGCTCGCCCACCGTCTCGTCTCCATGGCACCAAAAGGATTAAGTCGCGTCTTCTTTTCTGACTCCGGCTCAATAGCCGTTGAAGTGGCAATGAAAATGGCGGTACAGTTTTGGTCTAACCGACAGGAACCGGATAAGCGGAAGTTTATCTGCTTCCGGAACGGTTATCATGGGGATACGATGGGCGGCATGTCACTCGCTGATCCTGAAACAGGGATGCACCGGGCCCTGAATCACTACATGCCCGAACAATACATACTTGATATCCCCAACAACAGGACAGATCTGGCTGCGTTTGCAGAATCGCTAAAAGAGATAAGAGAAACGGTGGCAGGGCTTGTTATTGAACCGCTGGTTCAGGCGGCAGGAGGAATGAAGTTCCATTCCCCTGAAACAGTTGCTGAAATCCACAAACTCTGTAAGGAGCACCGGATACTGTTTATCGCTGATGAGATTGCCACCGGGTTCGGTCGTACTGGCTCTATGTTTGCTTGTGGGGAAGCGGGTATCACACCCGATATTATGTGTCTGGGCAAGGCACTCACCGGCGGCATGATAGGGTTGGCTGCGACATTAGCCACGGAGGAGGTGTTTGAAGCCTTCCTTTCAGATCGGCTAGAAACCGCGCTGATGCACGGTCCCACATTCATGGCAAATCCAATCGCGTGCACCGCCGCCAACGCCTCGCTCGATCTGTTTGAAGATGAACCCCGAACCGCACAAATCCAAGCAATCGAAACACAGTTACGAGAGGAGCTGAAACCGTGCTATAAACTGGAGAATGTCGCTGATGTGAGGGTGAAGGGCGCTATCGGTGTCGTCCAACTGTCCAACCCAAGCGGCGAATATATACTTGCGCTCCGACAGCGGTTTATAGAGGAGGGTGTGTGGCTCAGGCCTTTTAGCGATGTCGTTTATATCATGCCCGCTTTTACGATCTCAGCAGTAGAATTAAGCCGATTGACTGATGCCGTGTTTAAGGTTTTAGCAGCATAACGTATACTGTCCTGTCCGTCTAATCCCGCCCTCCCGTAATCCATAAGACGAATCACCGATCGAAGAACAGATCGAAATGCACAAGACATGCAGCGTCTGGTTGTTCGACGCCATAAGCACTCGCCGTAATCCCCAACTGCAACGCCGGGTATTCCCGATGCAAATAATCGGCAAACTCAAAAAGCCATTGATAAATCACACCGATCGATTCTGCACGTGTATAATGCTGATGCCCCAGCGCATCGCAGCCTTTTAAGAGGTTGTTTGGTGAACCCAGAATCGGGCGGTCCAAGATGAGTAGGTCCGCTGCTGTTTCTTCGATCAGCGTTTTTACAGCCTGTGTAAGGTAGTACCCATAATCACTCAAAACACAATAAACCACCGGGGCTACTTCATGAGTTGTGGACTGCTGCGTTTCCTCCTCGTCTTGTTCCGCTTCTCCGTCCACATTGTGACTTTTCCGCATTGCCTGCCATTGGCCCACCGGTACTGGTGCCAACTTCCACTCCGGACGATCCAAAATGGAGGTGTGAATCTCAGCAATTGGGAGACGGATCCCGAACTTACCCCCACCTTCGTGCACTCGGTGACTTATCTGTTTTACTATCTGCAGATCTTCGATGCTCCAATCATAATCGAGGGCAATTAAATCTCCGGGGCGCATCGATTCTATTGACATCTCCCATTCAGTTTCCAGTGCTACCCATCGAATTTCGGGGGTCTGCGATCTTCCATCTTTAGAATACGGAGGCACATACGCCAAGCCATTCTGAGTAATCTTCTGAATTTCAGTTTGGAGATCTCCCTCAAACAGCATTGTCCAGACCTTGGGACTATCCACTGACTGCCCCGGCGGCACTCGGATTTCAGTCCCATTGATAGCTGTTGTTGGTCTTAAACCAATTGACACGGTCTCCTGATCTGAATAGACTGCGTAATATTTGAGGAGACCCGCGCTCTCATTCCCTAGCACCACACTTCTATCAATGCTAGCATCACTCACTAGAATAAACGCCTCCGATGTTCCCCCTTTCCAAGGCGTTGGCAGCGGTTCCTCTAGTATTCCCGAAATTCCACTCCGCCAGATTTGAAGGCTGTTCTCCCGTCCTGCAAATAGAGGTAGACACTCAATTACTACATCCTCCACAAAAAAGGCTGAATCTGTCAGATTCTGAATCGTCAGCCATTTGCGAATCACCGGCAGATCCGGATAAATCTCGTAGTGAACCCATAGATAAAAAGTTGGTTGCGTTTCCTCGTCTGAATTATAAGTGAATTGAACCGTAACTCGCTTACTCCCGCCCATTGTCTGAATAATCTGATAATCGTTGTAGCTCAGCAGATTGCTACTCCCAGAAAAGACTATTTCCCCGATCCGAAATCGAAATTCCTCACTCGGTCGATCTACGTAGCTTTCCCCTGAAGGTTTCCAAGCATAGCGGATAGTTTGAATCTTGTGCGTGCCCTGATTCAAACGCAGCCAGCGCTCTATGGAATCATTTCCTATATAGAGTATGCCTGTCTTCAGATCAGAGCCGGCATAGGCACCAATCCGCTTCAACGGCTGTAGCTGCGCCCGCAGATCGACAATCGAAACTGTATGTTGATTCTGATTGCTGCTTCCAGCGCAGCCGATACAGATCAGAAAGATGGATATGTAAAATAGTTTTAGGCAGGAAACATGAGATGCACAATTTTTTTGGAAGTGGAAATTTAGATATGCCATGCCATTTTTACTCGGCATTTTCAAAAGGATGGGATTATGCTACCGTTGATTGACAATGTAGTATTATCGTCCATACAAGTCAAACGGACTAGTCCAAAGCCTCTGTGATGAGGGTATATAACTTCGGAACAGTGCGATCGAAATCTCCAGAGATATGGTAACTCTCGCCGCCATCTTTCACAGTGCGGACCAGAATCGTCTTCTTGGGACGGTGGTAGTAGTGGGCATCTGTGGGACTGCCCTCCTCCCGGAAATCGGAAAATTCAATCAGATCAAAATTAGCTGTGGTGAAATGCCGGATCTCCTCACCGCGTTGCGCGGCGATGTTTCGCGCCATCGACAGACTTTTGAGATAGACCTCAGGTCCCATCACCGCAGACCCCAAGTTCAGAAATACGCCATCCTCCAATTTCGAGACACTGTGGGCAAAGCCTAGGAAGTCCTCGCCGGTTGTGTAGCCCATCGCAGCGTAATCGGCAGCAGGGTGTTGGTCAATAATGTCGTAGCCGATCCCTTTATGCACAGTCATCGGAATCCCTAAACGATATGCCGCCGCAAACATGCTGATCTCTCTGTGTGGAAATTTAACACCATCCTCTCCATTTTGAATGAGCCGACCAATCGCCTCGCCGAAGCCGATTTTGTCGTGGTAGCCGCGAGTGATTGCGTCGTTAATGTAACGTCCAGTCTCCTCCCAGTTGCCAAACTTTCCATCCCAGATATACCGTTCTACATCTTCCAGCGTCGCACCGATTAACGCAAGTTCAAAATCGTGGATGGCACCGGCACCGTTCGTTGCCAGATGTGTGAGGACACCACGTTCCATCAGATCGATGATATAGCGCGAATTGCCTCGCCGCATGACGTGCGCCCCCATCATCCATATCACCTGTTTTCCTCCCCGATGGGCTTGAACTATCCGATCCGCTACTAACCGTAAATCATCGTTTTCATACGGCGGTGTCTCCGCGTCCAACGGGTAGATATCCGCGATCGTCATTTTATGTTCCCGTTCAGCTAACGGTAGAATTTGTAGCCGCCTTCGATCTAATTTAGGAGTTACGCAGTTGAGCATCCAAATAGGTTATAATAGTGTTTATGAATCCAGCCAAATGTACCGAATATGACTACATCAACTTTGTGATAGCCACACCGAGTGCCTACAGTTGTACAGAGGCGGCCCGCGTGCAACCTCCAGACGATAATCCGCCCGCCCATGACTCATTGAATCGGTTGCTGTATCGACTGCCTGCTGATTCAGAAGCCTTGTGGAACGAGGCAGCACCTTGCGTTAACAAAGCCCAAGGCGTTTTAGTCATAGACGACTCAACGCTTGACAAACCGTATGCCCAAAAGATGGACCTTGTCACCCGGCATTGGTCAGGCAAACACAAACAAGTCGTTTCAGGAATTAACCTCATTACGCTGATGTGGACGGATGGTGACAGCCACATTCCTTGTGACTATCGCTTGTATAATAAAGACCATGATGGTTTGACCAAAAATGACCATTTCCAAGCACTGATTGCCACTGCTCATGATAGAGGATTTGCTCCGGAGTGTGTCGTGTTTGACAGCTGGTACAGTAGCTTGAAGAATCTAAAGACAATTCAAAAGTATCAATGGCACTGGTTGACCCAATTGAAGTCGAATCGACAAGTCAACTTAGATAGACAAGGTAATCAACCGATTAGCCACCTACCGATTAGCAACAAAGGGACTATCGTTCATCTGAAGGGATACGGATTGATTAAAGTGTTCAAGATTGTCTCCCCAAACGGTAACATTGAATACTGGGCAACCAGTGACCTATCAATGAACGATATGTTTCGACTCAAATATGCTGAGTTGTCTTGGGCAATTGAAGAATATCATCGAGGTATCAAGCAATTTGTTGGTGTTGAAAGGTGTTTTGCGCGCAAGGCGGTGGCACAACGGAATCATATTGGACTCGCATTGAGAGCATTTCTACGCATTGAGCGACACCGGTTTTTCACAGGTACCAGTTGGTTTGAAGCGAAAGTCTCTATTATCAGAGAGGCTGTGCGGGCTTATCTCGCTGAACCACTTTACACCTTAAAGCCAACTGCGTAACTCCTACTAATTTTGAATAGCCCACAAGTTATAAATCTCCCCGATTTTTAGCCAAACACAGAATAGGGCAGCGGTTCTCCCTTTAATCCAGCTAGCAGGTTCTCAGCCGCCATCGTCGCCATCCGTGTACGGGTCTGTAAAGTTGAGCTACCAAGATGCGGGAAGATGAGAGCGTTGTCGAGTGTCAGCAGTGGATCGTCCGTTGGAATAGGTTCGGGGTCTGTCACATCGAGTGCAGCACGGGCGATTTCTCCGGTTTTTAACGCCTCATACAGCGCTGCTGAATCCACCACCGGTCCCCGCGCAATATTCACAAGGATGGCTGTAGGCTTCATCTTCTGAAACTCCGCTTTGCCAATCAGATGATGAGTGTCCGGCGTCATCGGGACATGCAGGGTTATAAAGTCGGATTCTTCGAGCACGCGATCAAAGCTAGCATATTCAATATCCAACTCCGCCTCCCAGTCCTCGCGGCGAGTCCGTTTGTAATACAGCACCCGCATATCGAATCCCAACGCCCTTTTGGCAACCTCATAACCGATTCTGCCCATGCCGATGATGCCGAGCGTTGCGTGATGCACGTCGTATCCATGAAAGATATTTGGATCGTAACATGTCCAACGCTTTTCCTGAACATAGACACCAGCGGGGACAAGGTGCCGTGCTGCTGCAAGGAGTTGCGCGAAGGTCGTATCAGCGGTGGTTTCGCTCAACACGCCGGGCGTGTTGCCAACCGCAACGCCCTGTGCCCGCGCTGCCTCTGCGTCAATGTGATTATATCCCACACCAACGTTGGAAATTACCTTAAGATTTGGCGCGCTAGCGATCATCTCCGCTGTTACTGGCTCGTGGCTATACGTGACTAGTCCGTCAAGCCCCGGCAACCGCTCCGCAGTCGGGGGTAGAATCTCGCTCGTAGGCCATATATCAACTTCACATTCTGCCTCAATCATTGCCAAGGCTTTTTCTGGAATTGGACGGGTGATAAAAATTTTCGGCTTCAATGATAATACCTCCTGCGTGATACGTGATGAATAATACCATGCAACAACCTGATTTCAGTTCCGTAATTTGATGGATACCAGAATCTTGAGCCTGACAACCCCCGTGCGTAAACAACGCCTTCTGTCGGGTAACCTCTTCCCATAAAATATTGACAACGCAAGGGGAGCAGTTATAATATAATTCAGAGGACTCGACGCAGTCTGCACTCGCGGACCATATCAGATATTATAATCCACAAGGAACGTATTCTCAAGAGGTTTCTGTCCTCAATGGCCCTCCCCATGAGAAACGATTTAAGCCCGAAAGAAATTGCATTGACCCCCCAAGCCCAAAAGTTGCCCCCTCAATCCCAACAACCACAGATCCGTTGGAGCGTGATCTGGCTAGGTCTGGGCCTCATTTTTATCAATAACTACTGGCTGTTTGCGATGTTGCGGTGGGAACAAGGGCTTCCAACCACCATGTCGCTCTTCTTCAATGTGATTTTCATTTTCGTGTTTGTGGTAGTCGTGAACTTTTGGCTCGTTCGATTTTCGCCACACTTAGCATTGACACAGGGCGAATTGTTGACGCTCTATGCGATGCTCTCCGTCGCCTCTGCAATCGGCGGACATGACCTGTTCCAAGTCGTTGTTACCAATATCGCGGTCGTCGGCTGGATGTCAAATGAGGAAAACGAATGGGCGACGCTGTTTCACCACTACCTCCCTGATTGGCTGGCACTAACTGATAAAAAAGGCATCACACCCTACTTCGTTGGAGAATCCAGTCTTTATCTGCCTGAAAATCTTCGGTTATGGTGGCAGCCCGTTCTTGCATGGTCCGGATTTATCATCGTCCTCCTTTTCACCGCTTTTTGCATCAACGCCATCCTGCGGAAACAGTGGATCGAAGCAGAACGGCTCAGCTACCCAATCATCGAGCTTCCGCAGCAAATGACCACGACAGATTTCTTTCGGAATCGATTAATGTGGGCAGGATTTGTTCTCGCCGGCGGCATGGATCTCATCAACGGGCTGCATTTCCTGTTTCCTATCATCCCCGGGCTCGGTGGTGAATTCTTTGACTTGCGCCCATTTTTTACCACGAAACCGTGGAACGCTATCGGTTGGACCCCAATCGTTGTCTTCCCCTTCGCTATTGGGATGGGATATTTCATACCTCTCGATCTCTCCTTCACCTTCTGGTTCTTCTACGTTTTCTGGAAGTTTGAAATGATTATGGGGAGCGTTTTCGGTCTGCAGCATATCCCCGGTTTTCCCTTCATTTTTGATCAATCATTCGGCGTCTGTGTCGGCGTGCTGATTATCACGCTGTGGGGAGCGCGACGTCATTTGCGAACCGTGCTCCTGAGTGCATGGCGGGGTCCCGTACCCCCTAGGCTTTCTAGTTTTCAAAGTAACGACTCGGACCAAGGGGATTCTTCAAGCCGGGACATCGCAGCCAATGAACCAATTTCCTATCGCACCGCTGTACTTGGACTGATCGTCGGCTTCATGTTGTTGGTCGGTTTTTGGGCGGTAGCAGGCCTACCCCTTTGGGTTGCGTTTCTCGTTCTCGTCATCCATTTCACAACGGTAACCGTTATCACCCGTATCCGTGCGGAGTTAGGACCGCCTATCCACGATTTACGTGCGATGGGACCCGATGTACTATTGCCGAAAATGTTCGGTATGCGACGGCTAGGGGCAAGAAGTCTCACCCTATTTTCGCTTGTGTATTGCTTCAATCGCGCCTATCGGGGCAACGCTATGCCGCACCAGTTAGAGGCACTGAAACTGGCAGAGCGCACGGGGGTGTCGTCACGTCGTGTCGGATACGCCATACTGCTTGCAGTTGTTCTCAGTCCATTGACCTCGTTCTGGTTTTCGTTGCACATCGGTTACCAGTCCGGCGCGTGGGAGGTTTGGTATGGGTCCATCTTTCGACGCACCCAAAGCTGGCTGACCAATCCGGCACCTGTCGACGTTTTGTCAATCTTGGCGATGTGTTTCGGGGCGGTCTTCACGTTCCTACTTACCGCTGTGCGCACACGCTTTGTTTGGTGGCCCCTTTATCCGGTTGGATATGGCATTTCCGGCACATGGGCAGTCAATTTTTTTTGGTTTTCCGTGTTCATTAGCTGGATAATTAAGTGGTGCATCCTACGCTTTGGCGGCTTAAAAACGTTTCGTAATCTAGCACCATTCTTTCTCGGATTAATACTAGGTGAATTTCTTGTCGGCGGGGTGTGGGCACTGATTGGTGTGGTGCTAGAAAAGCCGATGTATCGGTTCATCTGGTAAATTGGGTGTCCTATGCTTACTCCCGTTGGATTTGGAAACCTATATCAAGCAGAGTAGAAACTTCTATCGTCCATACAAAACAATTGCAATTCCGAAAAGCATACAGTATAATATCACTGTTTTGGGTTGAAGCAGCTGAAAATAGTGAGTTACTATAGACTTTCAGCGTCATCATCTTTACTTTTTGGGAGGAATCATCATGCCAATTGGCCCATGGGAACTGATTGTTATCCTTATCATTGCACTTCTGGTTTTCGGTCCGAAGCGTTTACCAGATATGGGCCGTTCACTTGGAAAGGCAATTCGGGAATTTAGGAATGCTGGCAAAGAAATTCAGAACGACATTGTCGAATCAATTGATAAAGATGACCGAGATTCGACCAAATCCGCGAATAAGACGGTTTAGTTATTAGCATGGCTGCTGATGCGTCAATGTCCTTTTTGGACCATCTTGAAGAACTTCGTCGACGGATTATTATCTGCCTGATTGCGATCGTTATATGTATACTTATAAGCCTGTGGTTCAGGGACCAAGCAGTGGAAATTATCAGGCGCCCCGCTGACATACCACTCAACGCGCAATTGGCAAATTGGATAGATCGGAGTGTAGGTCCAGATGGTTCATTCATGGCGTTCCTATCAATCGTCCTGAGAGCAGGGGCGGTGAGCACAGTCCAACTTAATAAACCCGGACCTAGCGAAGCAATCATGGCTTTTCTCAAGATTGCCGTTACCTTTGGGGTATTGCTCGCATCGCCCATTGTGCTCTATCAGGTGTGGGCGTTTGTTTTCCCTGCACTAACACAACAGGAGCGGAAGTTCGCACTCCCACTCTTTCTAATTATTGTCTTCTTCTTCCTTGTTGGGGCAGTTTTTGCCTACTTTATTGTCCTACCCGTTGTCGTTCAATTTGCTGCGGGTCTCTTCGCTAATGTAGGCGTTGGGAACCTATGGAGTATTGATAGGTATGTGGGTTTTGCAACCGGCATGATTCTAGCTTTCGGTGTCGCGTTTGAACTCCCAATTGTTATGGCATTTCTGTCACGTATCGGCATCATCAACGCCCAAGGCTTCCGAGAACGACAGCGATATGCCGTCATGTTTATCTTTGTTGCAGCCGCGTTGTTGACACCGGCGGATCTGTTGTCTATGTTATTAATGGCAATTCCACTTATCTTGTTATATCAGTTGGGGATCTTCCTCGCCTTTCTTGCAGAACAGGAGACTGAAAGTAATGCCTAATCTCGACTTGCAGGAACAGTTACGATTGCTGTATGAGTTTCAGCAAATTGACGCCGAAATCTTGAAGCTGGACAATAAACTCAAATCAGTCCCGCTCAAGATCAAGAAGGCGGCTGCACAGCTTCAGCTCCATCAACAAAAGCTACAAGAAAAACAGGCGCAACTAGCTGACGCAGAAAAATTGCAGCGTTCCAAAACGGCAGAACTTGAAATGGAGGGCGAGCAGCGTAGCAGATATCAGGCACAGTTGCGGGAGGTGAAAAGTAATAAAGAATACCAAGCACTAGATAAAGAGATCAGCTTTATCGAAGTAAAGGAAGCGGAAATAGAAGATGAGATTTTATCGGCGATGTTGCGAATAGATCAGCTCAACGAAGAACTCGCCCAACAACAGAAAGACTTGGGTGCGGAGCAGGAAAAACATAACGCACAAAAAGCCGAATACGAGCAGGAAGCAAAAAATCTTAAAGCAGCAGTTGTAAAATGGCAAGGCAAACAACAAAAGTTTGTTGGCCAAATTGATTCGGAGTTAATAGACCAGTACCAAGCTCGATTCAAACGTTATCGCCAGGGACTAGTGTCACTAGTTGTTGAAAATGCGTGCGGAAATTGTCATCTCACGATTCCACCGCAAACGCTGCAGGAGGCTCGTAAGTATGAACAACTTATCCGTTGTGGAAGTTGCAGACTCATTCTTTACATCCCAGCTCCCTCTGCTGACGATGTTCCCGCCGAAGAACCCGCTTCTGGTTCGGGTCAGTCCTAAATTTCTGTCGCTGTACACGCCAAAAACTCTTTTACCCCCCGACGTATAGCACGAGAGTCCAGTCCGAATCTAACCCAATATTGTATTGTGCGATTTGGTTTTCCCGATGCCCTTCCTCTACCAATGGGGTATTTGTATTTATAGTTATTAATTACTATTTTTTTTCGTTTATACACGTTCTCATGAAACCAATCCAAAAATCTTGCGTTAGGCGCAGCATAGCGATTCATCCAAAATCTAGCTTGGAGAAGACAAATGAACGTAACACAGAAGTCGCTCAGTCTTGTGGCGATGCTATTCTTGTTTATATCTACCACAGGGCTATCAACAAGTGCGTCTAAACCCGCCGAACCTGCAACTAAGGTCAAACCTCCATTTCGTTTAAGCACCATTGTGCTCGATGCTGGGCACGGAGGTAGAGACCCCGGCAATGTCGGTCCGGGGCGCGAAGATGAAAAGGATATTAACTTAACAATTACCCACAAATTGGCAGCACTGATTCGGAAAAAAACGACATATGACGTTTACCTCACCCGGTCCGAAGACTATTGGATCTCATTAACAGATCGTGCCCGTTTTGCCAATCAGTTCCCAGCTAGTGAAACCCTGTTTATCAGCATCCATTGTAACTCACATTTCAATTCCCGTGTTCACGGATTGGAGAGTTATATCTTTAACTTACAAGCGACCGATAAATTCGCAGCAGAATTAGCCAAGTGGGAAAATGACGAAGAGGGTATCAATCCCGTCGATTTTATCATCAATAATCTGAATAAGAGAGGCGTTGAAAAATATAGCTGGGAAGCCGCCAAGATTGTGCAATCTGTGCTTGTTTCTCACCTCGGAGCGAGAAATCGGAATCGAAGTGCTCCGGACAAAATGGTCAGACGAGCACCTTTTCGTGTCCTTGTCGATACTAAGATGCCAGCTCTTTTGGTCGAATTAGGATACCTATCCAACAAAACGGAGTACAAAAAACTCAACTCTCCTACCTATCAAGACAAGGTGGCAAATGCACTGTTGAGGGCAATTCAGCAGTTTGATCAATCGACACAGACTGTAAACCGTATTGAAGCACGGTTGCCTTAACACAGATCCGGTACGTGCACAGGCACGCCAACTTCGCACCTTTTTCAATGTTGACGGACCGGAAATCAGGTTGAGGGAAAGCCGTAAAATATTGGATGGCTTAGGGACCGGTGGATGGCAGGTTTTGTGAAGAAAAATCCGGTAGGTGAGTTGAGGCGCTAGCAGAAAATGGAGGCAGGAACATTACCTCAATCTTTAATCGAGGGGTTTTCAGATAATTTGGACGTACTTTTCGCCCTGGATAATTTCACCAATCAGAGACGGTGATTCACCCGACTCCCGGAGTGAGGCAATTGCCATGTCGATCTGATTCGGCGGTAGTACGAGTACCAGTCCGACGCCCATATTAAAAGCATGGTACATCTCGGCTTCATCTACGCCACCTTTCTCCTGAAGAAAGGGAAAGACTGGTGGCATATCCCAAGTGCCCTTCCGAACCTCCGCACGGCAATTCGGAGGAAGAATGCGGATGATGTTATCTGACAACCCGCCACCTGTAATGTGGGCTATGCCCTTAATATCGCAACATTCCCGCAGGGCAAGGACACTTTTCACGTAACTTTTATGGTGTGCAAGCAGCGCCGAGCCAATCGTTGTGCCGAGTTCAGGGTTGTACTGATCCACTTCATAACCGCAGACCTCAAACACGATTCGCCGAGCAAGCGAAAAACCGTTTGTGTGCAAGCCAAGTGATCTTAAACCAACCAAGATATCCCCCGGCGCAATCCTGTTGCCCGTGATTAATTGCGACGCCTCGACCACACCGACAATTGTACCAACGAGGTCATACTCACCCATCGTGTAGAGTTCCGGTAGCTCCGCGATTTCCCCGCCGATTAACGCGCAGCCGATTTCCCGGCAGCCTGCTGCCACCCCGCTCACAATCTGCTCAATAATTTCAGGATGCAGCTTACTTGTGCCAATGTAATCTAGGAAAAAGAGCGGCACCGCTCCTTGAACGAGGATATCATTACCGCAGTGCGCCACGATATCAAACCCGACCGTATCGTGCCGTCCCGTCATGAAGGCAACCTTGAGTTTTGTGCCTACGCTGTCGGTGCTAGAGACCAAGACCGGCTTTTCGTACTCACCGAGTGCAAACAGTCCGCCGAAATTGCCCACCTCGCTCAAGACCTCAGGACGATGGGTCGATTGAAGGAGGGGTTTTATCCGCTTCAGTGCGTCATCCTGTGCGTCAATGGATACGCCTGTGCTAGCGTAAGTTAACCCTTGCTCAGACATCAGAGTTATCCGATTTCTTCCGTTTTTCCATGCGCTGGTTAAATGATTCCAAGCGTCGATTACCGATGAGAGCCATTATCTTATCCATCTTTAACAAGGAAGCGACCAATACCACAATACATAATCCAACAGTGATCAACATTGCCTGCTCTGCGGCGACCTGTGGAGTTACTGTTGGACTCAGTTTTTGAACCAGCAAGACTGCCGGTTGGTACACCACTATGCCAAGAATCGCGCATAAGATGATGGCGTAAAAGGTGAATCGCCCCTGCGATGTGGATAAACCTCGCCGCACGTTTTGAAAAGGGTGGGAAGATTGAGGCCGCTCTCTTCTTAATCTGTTTTGCATTGGACTACTCCTTGGGAATGGTTCTCTCTGCAACCATTAATCCCTCTCACCCATAAAAGTAATGGGGAGTTGTGACGTCGATTGTCCACTAAATTCAACAGGATAGCTTCCATCAAAACACGCTGTGCAAAAATCTTCGGGTGACTTCATACTCTTGAGCATGCCTTCAATGCTGAGATAGCCTAAACTATCTGCGCGGATGTATTTACGGGTTTCTTCGATGGTGTGTGAACTAGCAATCAACTCCTTGCGGGTGGGAGTATCAATACCATAAAAACAGGGGAATTTATTCGGCGGAGAAGCGATACGGACGTGAACCTCTGTAGCACCACCCTGACGAAGCATCTTTACAAACTTTCGGCTCTCAGTCCCCCGCATAATCGAATCATCAACCACCGCAACGCGCTTGCCTTCAAGCACATCACGAAGCGGGTTTAATTTCACCTTGACCATCAGTTCGCGAACCTCTTGTGAAGGGTTCATGAAAGCCCGTCCCACGTAGGAGTTTCGGTAGAGTCCCACATCAAACGGAATACCTGATTCTTCTGAATACCCCAATGCAGAAAGGGTTGCCGAATCCGGCACAGGGATGACGATGTCTGCTGCTGCGGGGCACTCGCGTGCCAACTGCCTACCAAGTTCACGTCTTGGACGATTAACCAGTTCACCAAACACAACACTGTCTGGACGTGAAAGGTAAATATATTCAAAGATACATTGTGATAGATGAGGTAACGTCTGCCCAAACATAAATGATTCCGGTTCTTTATCTGTATCGGTAATAATGACCATTTCACCGGGGCTAACCTCGCGGATTGGCTCCGCTTCAATCACATCGAAGGCGCACGTTTCAGAAGTGAGAACATAGGCATCGCCAGCGCGACCTAGCCAGAGTGGACGGAAACCGTATATATCTCGCACACCGATCAGGATCGATTTTCCCATGAAGACAAGTGAATAGGCACCGCGAATCTCTTTGAGAGCATCAAAGATACGATCTTCCAGCAGCGTTTGGCGGGAACGAGCGATAAGGTGAGCGATAACCTCTGTGTCGGAAGTCGTGCTAAAAATTGAACCGGCATCCTCAAGGTCATTGCGGATACGTTGGGCGTTTACAAGATTTCCATTATGTGCAATCGCGAGGGTACCTCGCTTGTATTCCCGAACCAGCGGTTGTGCGTTCTGGAGGGTGCTGTGCCCAGTTGTCGAATAACGGTTGTGTCCCAGCGCAAGATTACCCCCCAGCTTACCCAAGGTATCCGAATCAAAGATAGTCGCCACAAGTCCCATACCATGATGATATGTGAATAAATCGTCGTCTGCAGCAACAATTCCTGCACTTTCCTGACCACGGTGCTGAAGGGCGCGTAAACCCAAGTAAGTGAATTCAATCGCTCTAGGGTGTCCCAAAATGCCGAATACCCCACATTCACATCTTGGCTTATCATCAAACGCATTGATATATTCCATATTTGGGTGATTCTCCAATTCATCGGGTGTTCTGCCACACACCGGTGCGCTATTGCATGGCGTCTGAAAATCTTGACGGTCTGGATTTGGGCTAGGGTTCAACCGACGCTGTCCGCCTCCGCTCCATACTAAGTCGGTAGCCAAGGATTGCACCAATCGGTGCCGCAACGATATATAAGAGCTCGGGAGGACATTTTATCGCTAGTAAAATGCGAAGGGGGAGAGAGATGATAAGGGCAAGTAATTGCGCTATATTTAGGAGTATGTAGAACAGCAAATTCGAGGCGACCAACGCTTCCCAGTGAATATTCAGCAGTGACATCAACGCTACTATCGCAGGAGCACCAAGGAAGGCACCTTGATACGTGCGCTTGCGATCTATGCTAACGCCAAAGCGACGTCCGGCAAAGATAACGCCTTCAGCAACACCAGCGAGAGCAATCCCGTATGTCACGCCAAAGGAAATAAGCAGGAGTAAACCCACCCAGAAGCCGTGCTGAACACGGTCACCGATTAAGCCTCTCCATAAGAGCAGCTCGACAATCAAACGGCAGAGCCAGCCACTCGCCAAACCGATAGAACCACCTAAAGCAATTTGACTCGCCGTCAAAACAATTGTTCTCTTTCGAGGCATACCACTCTCCTAAAAATCAGGTCTGATGTGAAGATTATATCACGGCATCGCATCGGTGTCAACCGGAATGAAACGAGAAGATAGGGCTATTTAGTTTTCCACTCGTAGTCACAGATTGCCCGATCTGTGATCGCCCGCGGCGTAGACACGCTCGATCTGATCCAGATCTTGACTTCCGACTCAAACAACGAGAAACCGAGAACTAAATGACCCTAAACGAGAAGATGACAACTACAAATTTTATCAATCGAACCCCAGTAGACCAAACGCACAATCGGGCGAAAATGTAACAAGTATTGAGAGGTCTTTTGACAACTTAAAGTTTGAGTTTGATCTTGACAGACTGTGTCCCATCCCCTACAATTGTATGGCGGCTGTTGCAAATAAGTCTGCACGCGCTGCCACAGGAGTTCCCTTGCTTAGCTATAACTACAGACAGATTAAATTGGATTGAGAGGAGACCTATGAGCAACCTACTGTTCCAATCGGGTGAAAAGGTGCTTTTTATTGGTGATAGTATCACCGACTGCGGACGTCGTGGCGACCACGTACCACTCGGGAACGGCTATGTAAAAAGAGTAACGGAGCTAATCACCGCAAAGTATCCGGAGCGTCGAATTGAGTATGTCAATAAAGGCATCGGCGGCGATGTTGTCGAAGGGCTCGAAGCACGATGGGATACAGATGTTATCGCCGAGAAACCGGACTGGTTGTCAGTGAAAATCGGTATCAATAATGCGTCACGGCAACTTGGAGCAGGTATTCCAAACGAAACATATCTCCCAGAATGGGAAGCGTGCTATCGGCGTATCCTTACTCGTGCGAGAGATGAACTGGGTGCAAGGCTTTTTATGTTCGAGACCTTTTATATTGAGGAAGACGTTCTTCAACCCCGTCCGTTAGACGTTGATGCCTATAATGAAGTTATCCATCAACTCGCAGATGAGTTTAATGCTCGATTGATATGCACAAACGAAGCGTTTGACCGAGCGGTGGCTGCGCGGCCAGGAGCGTTGTGGACAACCGAAGATGGTGTCCATCCAAATCCGGAAGGACACACGCTGATGGCGTTAGAGTTTCTCAAAGAGGCGGGCTGGTAAAAACACCTTTTTTGCATTTGCACATTGCCGCTGGAGGCTTAATCATGGACAGAGCTGCACAAGTGTTAAAGCGTATGAAAGGACCGGTAGTCCCTATCAACGTTTGTTTCAACGCAGACAGCACAATTAACTACGATGCTGTCGGAGCGTATATCAACTGGCTATGCGAAGAGAAGAACCCTGTGCTTTTGCTCACTTACGGGAGCAGCGAATTTGCAAGCATCAGCGATGAAGAACTCTGGGAATTAACGGAGACTGTTGCATCTGCCAACGACGGACGCTCACTCTGCATTGCGTCTACCAGCTACTGGAAGCCGGCAAAGACCCGTGATTTCTTGAAACACGCTGACGGCGTTGGCGTTGATGCCGTCAAAGTGCAAATTAACCCTTGGCTGCCCAAGACACGAGAGGCGTTAGTCCGATACTTCGACCTAATTGAAGATGCGTCCGACATACCGTTATTGCTCTGGGGTGTTGCACCACCCCCATTCCCTGTGGAGGTTGTAGCGGAATTGGCGCAGCGTCCCAACATCGTTGGCATGAAGAACGACGCACACCCCTTTTATGACTATTACGACTTGGTTCGTGCCACAAAGGCTGAGGGTTTTGGCGTGGTCAGCGGCGGACAGATGCGGAACTTCGTGTTCGGACATCAGATTGGGTCACCTGCCTACCTATGTCCTATCGCGCCTTTCCGCCCTGATATCGCCTTGCAGTTTTATCAATTGTTGGTCGAAGGAAACTACACTCAAGGGTGGGAGATGGTTTACCGTTATGAAGAACCTTGGCTCCAATGGGCAATTGACAAAAACTGGCTGGGAGTAATGAAATCAACGATACAACTTCAAGGACTGTACCCCAACAATTTGCTCGGACCGCCGTATCTCCCGCCTAGTCCAAACCTGCTCACTGAAGTGCAGGAGAAGTTAGAGGAACTCTTTGGCGCGTCGCGTACACGCCCAATTTAAATGCTTGATCAGCCGGTGTTTGAAACCACTTCCCGATGATTGCTATGTCCTAATCTTCATTCCATAGGATTAGACGAAAAGAGATTCCCCCAGATGTATGAGGAACAGATAGAATGAGTAGCCATGCAGCCGCACAATACCATCAAGATGCCGCTATCGACGCGGAAGTGTTCAGTGAATTACACAGTTTACTAGGTGACCGCTTACACACCGCGCAAGATATTCGGGAGGATCATGCGAAGGATGTTTCTCATCACCTACCCCATCTGCCGCATGCCGTCGCATTCCCCCACACTAACACCGAAGTCTCCCAAATCGTGAAAACCTGCGCCCGGCATTCGGTTCCGATAGTTCCTTTCGGCACAGGGACCGGAGTTGAGGGAGCAGTTGTTGCTATTCATGGTGGCATCTGTGTCGATCTGACTCAGATGAGCCAAATCCTTCAGGTCAATCAGAGCGACATGGACGCAACAGTGCAGGCAGGAGTCACACGGAACCAATTCAACAATCATCTTGCTGAAACCGGGACAGGACTTTACTTCCCCGTCGATCCGGGGGCAGATGCGTCGTTGGGCGGTATGGCGGCGACACGCGCATCAGGTAATGGTGCCGTACGCTACGGCACCATGCGAGAGAATGTATTGGGATTGACGGTAGTAACCGCCGATGGGAATATCATCCACACCGGAGGCCGCGCCCGTAAGTCCTCAGCCGGCTATGATTTGACACGGTTATTTGTGGGCTCGGAAGGGACGCTGGGCATTATTACAGAAGTAACGTTGAAGTTGACGAAAACACCAGAGGCTGTATCGGCGGCAGTATGTGCATTTTCAGATATTGCAGCAGCAGCAAATACAGCCATCCAAGTGATTGGATCAGGCATTCCCGTGGCTCGACTCGAGTTGCTAGACGAAATCCAAATGGGCGCGGTTAATAACTACTCCGGCTTGGATTACAAAGTTGCGCCAACACTCCTTTTTGAATTTCATGGATCAGAATCATCGGTGACTGAGCAAGCTCAAACTGTAGGAACAGTTGTCCGCAAACGTGGCGGCGAAGGCTTTCAGTGGGCAGCCGGGGAAGAAGAACGCAACCGGCTCTGGCAGGCACGCTATGATAGTTACTACGCCTCACTAGCCCTTCGCCCCGGATCTGTTGGGTACGTTACGGATGTTTGCGTTCCCATTTCACGTTTGGCGGACTGCATCCTGAAAACCAAGGGGGAAATCCAAGCATCCGGCTTAGTTGCAGGGCTACTTGGGCATGTGGGAGATGGCAATTTCCATGTAGTGTTCCCCCTCGATCCCAACCGACCCGAAGAGTTGAAGGAGGCACAACGACTCAGTCAACTTTTCGTTGAATACGCGCTTGAGATGGACGGCACCTGTACTGGTGAACACGGTATCGGACTAGGCAAGATCGACGCTCTCAGACAGGAGCATGGGCTAGGCGTTGACGTGATGCACACCATCAAAAAGTCCCTAGACCCACAAAATATCATGAACCCCGGCAAGGTCATACCGCTCTGAGAAACATGAAAACAGCATTCACAAAAACGCTAATCGCTTTTTTTATTTTCATTCTAAGCCTCATCGGGATTCTAATCGGCGTTATCAAGCACTGGTCACAGAGCGGTTCTTTGATCGAAAGCATGATGATGGTTGACTTCTCAGGGCTTTTGCTTAGTGTCTTAGGAGCATCAATTTTAATTCTTATCAGCGTTGCCTTAATTTTCTGGCTGGCGCATACTTGGTCGGTCGAACAACCCGCATTGGGAGAACAAATCATCCGACTGGCAATGCTTGTAAGTATCGTGCTGATTCTTGTCTTCGGTGGCATGGGAATCGGCCTAATCGTTTTACGTACACTCTGGACAGTTAATTATTTTTAGAGTGAGATCCAAAGATCAAACATATCTATATCAGAGGATTTTCACTTGCATTCACAGATTCAAATGTGCTAAAATATCCTATGAGTGTGTCATACTCCATAGTAAAATTTCGATTTTTAACCCGTTTTATCAGGATCACAGTTAGCAAATGGAACTCACTGTATATTGTAGGAATTGATTCTCACGATATACACCAACAGATTGAGAAGGGGTGTCAAAGATTCAAAGTAGAGGTCGCCGTTACCAGCAGAAAACGCAACAGCAGCAAAACAGAGTGAATCGACAGATTCGCGCAAGGCAGGTTCTGTTGATCACTATCGACAACGAAAAACTTGGACCCATGCCAGTCTATGAAGCACTTGACCGAGCACAGGAAGAAGGGCTTGATTTGGTGGAAGTTTCTCCAAACGCCGATCCGCCGGTCTGCAAAATTATGGACTACGGTAAGTTCCAGTATGAGAAAAGCAAACGGGCAAAGGAAGCAAAAAAGAAACAAGCCAAAGTTGTCCTGAAAGAGATAAAGTTTCCCTCTGTAAGAACCGGAGATCACGACTTTCAGTTCAAGCTGCGCCATGCTCGTGAGTTTTTATCGAACGGTTGGAAGGTCAAAGCAACTGTTAGATTCAGTGGGCGTGAAATGCTGCACACAGATCTTGGGATGGAAATGCTGCGGCGGTTTGCAGCAGATGTCGCAGATGTTGGCGAGATAGAATCGCCCCCACGGATGGAAAGTCGTTCCATGTTTATGATCTTGACGCCAAATGCCGAAAAGTAGAGGAGTACCAGTCAGATGCCGAAAATTAAGACACATAAAGGCTCAGCTAAGCGTTTCAAAATCACAGCAAAGGGAAAAATTCGCAGACGCAAGGCTTATTCCAATCACCTATTTATATCAAAAACGGCGAAACAGAAGCGAAACCTCAGGAGAAGCGCCCTCGTAGATGAAACAAACGAGAAAAGGCTGCGTCGCTTGCTGCCCAACTAGGTGGTTGTCAATATCGTTTTAAGGAGATTGTAATGTCAAAAGTAAAAACAGGTAGCGTTCGTCGCCAACGTCGCAAAAGAATCATGAAACACTCAAAGGGTTATCGCGGCGGTCGCAATAATCTGAAGCGGTCTGCGATGGAGGCTGTCGAAAAGGGCTGGAATTATGCCTATGCCCACCGCCGAGCGCGGAAACGGGAATTCCGGCAGTTGTGGATTGCCCGTATCAATGCCGCCGCACGGATGCACGGCTTATCTTATAGCCGTTTTATGAACGGATTGAAAAAAGCGGGAATTGACCTCAATCGCAAGGTCCTCGCTGACCTCGCTATCCATGATGAGGCTGGATTCGCCCGTATTGTGGAACTTGCGAAAGGCTAAAAATTGAGTTTGCGTAAAGGCTATGAAAGGACAAAGTAAGCGATTCGAGTCTTCTAATCAGAGAGGATGCGTCACCGGCTGAAAACGCATCTTTAGAACGAGTCGCCGAATTTCATCCTGGAGCCGCCGAGTTGAACGCCAATTTTGGCAACTAGGCTTGTGCCGGGGGTTTCACCGTGATTGAAACGATTAATGAAGTGGGCAGATCTTATATCTGCCAATAAGGGTGGTACCGCGGAAGATCTTGACGCCTGTCACTTTCGTCCCTTGGACGAGGTGACAGGCGTTTTTTTTGCAATTTCACAGGAGATAAACATGCAGGAAGAGTTGAAGCAAATCGAAACTGAAGGGTTGACAGACCTCGAAACTGTGAGCGACTTGCGCGAACTAGAATCTCTACGGATTAAGTATTTCGGACGCAAAGGTTCACTCTCCATGGTGATGCGAGGGATGGGTAAACTCTCCAAAGCGGAACGTCCAGTTATTGGTAAGCTTGCAAATGAAGTGCGAGCAAATCTCACAGAGGCGTTTGATCAGGTCGAAAAAACTCTGAACCGACAAGCGCGAGAGGGACAACTTGCAGCGGAGGCTGTGGATATTACGCTGCCCGGTCGCCCTCCGCAGTTGGGGAAAAAGCATCCAGTGACACAAACCTTCGATCGCATTCAAGAGATCTTCAGGGGTATGGGATTCCAAATTGCCGAGGGACCCGAGGTTGAGCATGAATATTACAATTTTGACGCCCTGAACACACCCGCGGAACACCCTGCTAGAGATTCACACGATACGTTTTATATCACTGATAGCTTGCTGTTGCGGACACATACATCACCCGTTCAAATCCGCTACATGGAAAAACAGAAGCCGCCCATACGAATTATCGTCCCGGGGCGAGTATATCGCTGCGATTCCGATGCCTCCCACACACCGATGTTCCATCAGGTCGAAGGTTTGCTAGTTGCCGAGCAAGTCACCTTCAGTGAGTTGAAGGGAGTATTATACGCTTTCGTGCAACAGATGTTCGGAGAGGGAACGCGGACCCGTTTTCGTCCCCACTTCTTTCCATTCACAGAGCCGAGTGCGGAGGTTGATATCTCCTGCACAACTTGCCACGGAGGAGGGTGTCGCCTCTGTTCAGGCACCGGTTGGCTCGAGATCTTGGGGGCAGGATCGGTGCATCCAAACGTCTTCCGTTATGTTAATTACGATCCAGAACAGTTTACCGGCTTTGCGTTTGGCATGGGGGTCGATCGGATTGCGACCTTAAAATACGGCATCCCAGACCTACGGTTGATGTTTGACAATGATATGCGGTTCGCCCAGCAGTTTTAAGAGCAGTGGAGGAAAATGAATCATGAACGTAAGCATCAAGTGGTTAAAAGAATATGTCGATTTCGATCTATCCCCTGAAGCACTAGCAGAGCGTTTGCTGATGCTTGGTATGGAAATCGAATCTATCAAACAGCTTGGAGAGGGGCTGGATCGGGTAGTCGTTGGCAGAATCAACACCGTGGAAAAACACCCAAAGGCGGACAAACTGGTCTTATGCAAAGTTGATGTCGGGACTGGCACAGACGCGCAAATCGTTTGTGGTGCCCCAAATGCACGCGAAGGGTTGGTTGCTCCTGTCGCGCTCATCGGCGCAGAGTTGCCCAATGGATTGACAATTAAGCGAGCAAAAATCCGGGGTGAGGAATCGCAAGGGATGCTCTGCTCAGAGCAGGAACTAGCGATTTCAGAGGAGGCATCAGGCTTGATGGAACTCCCCGACGATATGCAAACTGGTGCACCGATTGTCGATGCACTCGGTTTGGACGATGTAGTGTTGGAACTTGAGATCACACCCAATCGCCCTGATTGCCTCAGCATGATTGGGGTTGCTAGGGAAATTAGTGTAGCTGTAGGAAATCCACTCAAACTGCCCGAAGTAAATATCCAACAGCGGATGACAGATATCCACAATCTTACCAACGTAACGATTGAGGCACCACACCTCTGTCCACGTTACGCAGCACGAGTTATTCAAGGGGTCAAAATCGCGCCTTCCCCCACTTGGCTACAGCGTCGCCTTGAAGCCATCGGCATTGGAACGATTAACAATATCGTTGATATTACCAATTACGTTCTGATGGAATACGGACACCCCTTGCACGCTTTCGATTACCATCGGCTCACTGAAAACCGGATTGTTGTCCGCCGCGCTGAACCGGGTGAGAAATTGAAAACAATCGATGCGGAAGAACGGGAGTTGACACCCGATATGCTTGTCATTGCCGATGCGGAGAGTCCGGTTGCACTCGCTGGTGTGATGGGTGGATTCGATTCGGAGATTACCGATCAGACGGTTGATGTGCTGCTTGAAAGTGCGTACTTTCACCCGCCGAGCATTCGGAAAACGTCAAAGGATTTAGGAATGCACACCGAAGCCTCTCACCGATTTGAACGTGGTGCAGATCCTGAAGGTGTTATCCCAGCTATCAACCGTGCGGCACAACTCATCGTGGAAATCGCCGGTGGAGAGATCTGTTCGGGGATTGTTGACGCCTATCCGGGTAAGCAAGAAGCTACCAATATTAAATTCCGTCCAGAGCGCGCCAACTTTGTGTTGGGAACCGAAATTAGTGATACTGAAATGCGTGACATCCTGAGCCGCCTTGGCTTTACCGTGTCCGATGCGTTTGAAGTTACAGTCCCTACCTTCCGTCCCGATGTGAGTCAAGAAATCGATCTGGTTGAGGAAATTGCGCGTGTTTACGGCTTCGATAATATCCCAACCACGCTGCCAAGAGGCGACATCCCTATTCCGAAGGTTGATCCAAAGGAAGATCTACGTGAGCGTGTGAAAACCTACCTCCTACAATGTGGCATGATGGAGGCGATGAATTACGCCTTCTATCATCCAGATGTTTTCGATCGCATCCGCCTCGAATCAACAGATCCACTCCGTCAGGCGGTTCAAATTGCGAATCCGTTGAGCGAAGATCAATCGATCATGCGAACAACCTTGCTTCCGAGTTTGCTCGCAAATGCCCAACGCAACCGGAACCATCAGATCAACGATGTGCAATTCTTTGAGTGCAGCAAAGTTTTCATTCCAAGCGGAACGGATGAATACCCAAACGAGCCTGAACGTGTCGCAGGTATCATAGCGGGCAATCTCGGCGCGGGTGTATATGGCGATCCGCTCCGTCCGGCAGACTTCTTCGATATCAAAGGGATTGTCGAAGGCATGCTAGACCGATGCGGTATCTCAGATTATATCATCGCCCACACCGACCGTCCAGTCTTTCATCCCGGACGCCGGGCAGAAGTCCGTATTGAAGATGAAGTGCTGTGCGTATTCGGTGAAGTCCACCCGGAGGTGCTGGAAAATTACGACCTGCCCCACAAGGCTTATCTGTTCGAGCTCAATTTCGAGAGATTAGTTAGCATGGTCGAGCCGACAAAACAATTTGAGACCATCCCAATCTACCCCAGTGTCAATCGGGATCTCGCGATTGTGCTAGATGCGGATACTCCCGCCAGCCGTCCGACCGAAATCATTAAATCTGCCGGCGGCGAGTTAGTCTCTGGGTTACACCTATTCGATGTTTACACAGGCGAGCAGGTGCCCAAAGGGAAGAAAAGTTTGGCGTTTGCAATCGAATATCGTTCGGCAGCGGAAACACTCACGGATGAAATTGTCGATAGAGTTCACGGCGGGATTTTAGAGCAGTTAGAACGGGAACTAGGGGCAACACTGCGTAGCTGAATGGTATAACAGTGTTTACCGATGCCACCATCTTCTCTTAGACTTGGCTTCCGGTAGGTGGGGTTGGAGGGATTTTTCGGAACGTAAGGATTTGAGTAGGTTTGATATTTCCTTATTCCTTCGGTCGATTTCTAAAACTGTTTCACACATTGCGACAGCGCGTCCCCCAATCGCCGGATCCTGTGTCGCTTGATAAGCAAGTCCACAGATCGTTGCAGCAGCACTACTGTATTCGACCGGCTCAATCCCGCTCGGCAATTCATCGGGGAGCCAATCGAGAAGTGCAAGTCCGACCTGCCACGCCTGAGATTTCGCCTCACAAATTAGTTTGTGATACAGCAGATTCATCGACGAATCATCGAGCCAATACGCCTGCTCGTAACACGCAGCCGCTTCGTCATACGCTTGATTGGCAATGTGGAGTTTAGCCAACTCGGTATAAAACGCATACAATCCGCGATCGGTGATGGCGTACACTTCGTGTTGCGTACTCGTCAACCATTCTCCTGCTTCCAGAAATTCGATCGCCGAGTTTTTCTCGTCCTCTGTAATAATGATGCCTGTGAGGAGGTGCTTTACCACCGCCGCATTCGGATAAATTTTGGTGCGGCTCTTCATCAGGGGATACGCCTGTACCGGCTTGTCCATCTGAAGCAGCTTGAGCCCCGTTGCAATTCGGAAAAGGGAGACGATTGAGTCGCTGTTTTTTCGCGCCCTTTCATCAAAAACGAACGTGCGATTGTCAGCGATGTGGCGATTGAGGGACTCTAATTCGGATCGGATTGTTGGATCTGCCGGCTCCACCTCGTGCGCTTTCGCAAGGAACCTTTGGGCGGTAAACAGTTCATCCCACTCCCGATAGATCCGCCCAAGCGACAAATTCGCTTGTGCCAGAAGTGGTGGCGCAGCGGCGACAGACGCAATGGTTTCCCACGCTTGGATCGCCGTTGAAAACTCCTTCGGTGATATCAGTGTTTGGGCATGATCAACAAATCGATCCAACTCTGCCCCGATTTTCGCTCTGTCGAATATGAAAATCTGGTCCACGGGTGATCCTTTCTGATCTTCTTAGGCACTAGCGGATACCCACTCCTCCGTGTTCCTCTCAAATTCCTCAGCAACTTCATCGGAGATGGTATCCTTGATAACCGTAATCAGATGATCTCGGAACTTTCCCCAATCGGCACCGCGCCCGGTAAAGCGGTATCGGCTGTCGATTTCGACAAACATAGTATCATTCGGTTCATGATGTGATTCAAAATAACGATTGATCTTCATAATTTTCTCCACAAAAGGAATGAGAAAAAACAAGAGTTGGCTCTTGCACACTTTCTATTTGGCTCATGTCAAAAGAAAGTGCGAGGTACGAAGAGAAACCGAGTTTTCAAGAAAAAACTCGGTTTCTTTGCACTAAATCTTAACATGAGCGTCTATTTTTACCCCTATTTCCCGCCGATCGTCCACTCACTAATTTCCCATCCCGATTCGATTGCGACCTGTCGTAACCCTTTGCTCGGATTGACGACAATGGGCTTACCAACGCATTCTAGCATAGGCAAATCCGCGCGACTATCGCCATAGGCATAGCTGGCAGCAAGGTCAACGTTATACCGTTCGACAACAGTTTGAATCGCGTGGACCTTTTCCTCTTCGCTCAAAGGCAGCGTTGTCAATTCTCCTGTAAATTTTCCGTGTGCCTCCTCAAGCTGCACGGTTAATGCAGCATCAGCTTGGAGATAATTGGCAAGAGGTTGGATGATAAAATCGAGGGAGCCGGTAACAAGCACAATCAGATCTCCCCGATTTTGGTGTTCCCGAATACAATCTACGGCGGCGGGAAAGAGTTTTGGGCGGACATAAGTCTCGAACTGCTCGCCAGCAAGCTGTTTCACACTTTCTGCATTTAATCCCCGATAGTTACGATAGAAAACGAGGTTGAATCTTGTGCGGCTCACTTTGTCTAGAAAAAAGTAATAGACAACTTTCAACGCAAACCAAGCAAGCCAGAAGGGGCGTAGGAAGGTAGGAAGCAGATGGGAACGAAATTGGACGTAATAGTGGACAATGGTCGTGCTCACGATGGTGCCGTCAACATCAAAAAAGGCAGCCGTTTTTTTTTGTTCCGCTGACATCTTACGCCTCACGATCTACACAATCCGCCCGCCCCGATTTATCGAGGATCCTCGCTCCGCGTAGCGGAACGGGACAATGATTCAATCTCAGTCCTAACGGCGTCGGCAAGTTTTCTGTAAGTCTCCTGCTCTAGTCCTGAAGCGGTATCCATTTTCCCTATTTCGTGTCCGCTAGGCGGCGCAATAGGTTTGCCGAAAGTTACCTGAATGCGACTCTTACGCGGCAGATTTCTGCCTTTAGGCAGCGCATGGTAAGTACCGTTAATATAAGTGGGAATGATTGGGGATCCAGTTTCATAAGCCAACAAGCCGAGCCCGGGTTTGAACGGTTGAAGTTCCCCGGTGACAGAGCGGGTGCCTTCGGGATAGATCAGCAAGCATTCGTTCTGTTTCAGTACTTCCTGCGAAATTCGGAGCCCTTGCAAAAAGTTGGCATGTCGATCGAACGGCACAAATTTAAGCAGTTCGCCGGAGAACCATGATTTGAAACGGGTGCTAAACCAGTAGTCTTTTGCAGCGAGAACCCTCAAACGTTTGGATTCGCTCTTCAGAACAGTCATGACTGCGAGGGTGTCGAGATGACTTGAATGATTGGCAGCGATGATATACGGCTGTTCACGTGGAAGGTTTTCCAGTCCATTGCACCTAATCGAGAAGTAACACCGATAGATAGCCCATACAATGAACCGGAATAGCCCTGCAAGTGTCATGGACAAAGGTGAGGATTTAGATCGCTCAATATAGGCGGAGGTTTCTTCGTCAATAGGAGGCGGTGTGGACTCAGATTGCAACGTTTTGACTGTCTCAGTTACGTCGCCAACCGTCTGGATCTTGGCAATCAACTCATCGGGAATTGAGCGTTGCAGTCTCGATTCTAGCAGTAGTAGCAATTCCACCCGTGCCATCGAATCTAGTCCGAGCTCTGTCCCCAAGTTGCTGTTCAGACGAATCTGATCCGCTGGCAGACGCGCCAAACGACTGAGCTCAGAAATAATAACCGCCTCGACCCCCACAGGTGTGTCAGTAGCCGGCGTTGATTTCAGGGCATCCTCGTTTCCATCGGTAACCAGAGTACCTTTGATAGGGTCGGGCTGCGGGCCCGCTTGTGTCTGTTGAGAGAGTTGTTCTTGCAAAATCTCTTTAACACGTTGGCGATCTATTACTGCAGCCGAAGTCTTGGGCAATTCAGTATCCCAAAAGTGCACTGTTTGGAGGTGTTGATATGTCGGCAAGTCTTGGGCACGTTCCTGAATGTGCTGATGGATAGCTTTCTCAATCTCATCCCTGTCCTGATTTTCGTTACACATTGGAACGATGACAGCGTGAGCTGCCTCAAACAGATTATCCGTGCTCATGCCAACGACACAGATCTCTGAAACCAAGGGACTGTGTCGGTAGAGCGCTTCAAGCTCAACCGGGTAGATATTTTTACCGGCACCAGACACAATCACCTCCTTGCTGCGTCCGGTGAGATACAGATAACCTTCCTCATCAAAGTAACCCAAATCGCCTGTATAGAGCAGCCCATCTCGAATCACCTGTTCTGTCATGGCTTCATTTCGATAGTAACCTTGCATCAGGCTGGGGCTGCTTGCGACGATCTCACCAATACCGTTCTCGTCAGGATTGATAATCTGAAGTTGTACTCCCTGAACTTCAGGTCCGACCGTTCCCCGCTTGCTCTTGTGATGAGGATTTACACTCAGAACAGGAGAGGCTTCTGTCATGCCATAGCCTTGATAAATTGTTAATCCAAACTCCAGGAATCGATCGTACACTTCGTCCGGCAATGCAGCACCCCCACTGACCAGAACGCGGATATGCCCTCCCAATGCAGCCTGAATCTCTTGGACAACCTCTGAATCAAGTGGTGCTTCCATTGCTTCAGGGGACTCTACAACATAACGTTTAATTGTATCGTAGAGCAGCTGGAACAAGCGCGGTACCCCAATAAGCACGGTGGTCTTGGTCTCCCGCATTATCGCCAAAATCGAGGTCGGTCTCAAACTATTGGTGTATGTGATGGTTGTACCGGCGTAAATCGACATCAAGAAATTGCAGGAGAACCCCAGAGCGTGATACAACGGCAGGACTGAAAGGAATCGATCTGTGTCTTCGGGAGGCAGTGCCTTTGAAACGGCAACGACATTCGCGATAAAACCCCTGTGCGAAATCATCGCCCCCCGTGCATCCACAGTCGTGCCCATTGTGAAGATAATCGACGCAACCGTATCTGGATCGATGTCTACATCGGGAAAATCATCAGGAACTGTGGGAAGTTCCGAATCCGCTGGTACAGAGGTTTCGGTCTGCTCCGATGCAAAAGGTTGGCAGAAATCATTAATATTCAAAAACTCCGGCGACCCCGATTTATCGGGACTTGGCTTTATCGCGGTACTGTGTAAACGAGCGACACAGGCTTCAGAAGTCAAAATCGCCTTTGATTCAGTGTATCTCGCAAGCGCGAAAAGTTCGTTTTCAGCAGTCTGTGGATCAATTGGAACCACAATAACCCCAATCTGTACAGCGGCTAAATAAGCGATACCCCACTCCGGCTGATTTTCAGCGAAAAGGATTACTCGATCGCCTTTGCGATAACCGTGCTCCCACAAGGTAAAAGCAACCTGCCGCGAAACCTCGTAGAGTTGACGGTAAGAGTAGCGCACCCACTCACGATTCCGTTTCATCTGCAACGCGATTTTGTCCGGAATGGATTCCGCCTGTTGAGCGACCAAATCTATCATTGTCTGATGCTCGATCGGTTTGGCGGATTCATTGATAAGTTGCTCTCCTGATTCCTTGTGCGCTCTAAATTCTGCTGCGGCGGAAGAAGCCTCCGTGGGTGATTCGTCAATTTGATTGGGAGTGGGTTCGCTGATTCTCTGACTCCCGGAGTCGTCGCCTAGCTTGAGAAAGTGTCGTTTGATCCCTGGAATATGTACTTCTTGAAAATAACGTCGCCAATCAATCCGTGACATGTCAAAGTTGAACTGCTGCTGATCGGCAGGCGAAAGGGAATCGTAGAGTGCTTCTGTCTTACCGATTTCAAACTCAAAACTGAGGCGGACATAGGGACCATAAATCTGCACATAGTGTAGTAGAGTCTCAATCGCGTTCTTTTTAACTGCGAGTCGACGGTCCTTCCGTTTCGCCCATCTCAATGGAATGCGATTGAGCCAGCGACTGGCTGTGTCGAGCAAGCGCAGCTTCTGACGAAGATTCTTCTGGAATTTTTGTTCATCCGGAAACTTCCATACAGGAACAGGTATCGGCTTGCCGTTATCTAACAGTGGTTGTCGCGTAAAGTAATCGTGAGTGATATTGACGATATCGCCAAAAGTCAGAGGATTGCGCGCTCCACTCGCTACGTGATAGACCTCTATGCCTCGACGGTAATAGGTCTGCACAGTCGCCGCTAAAATAGCGTTGATAACGAAATCAGCAGGGATAATATCAAGAATGCTATTCGGATCACCGGGAAAATCCGGTAAACGCCCTTTTCCAAAACCGACAATAAGTGGATCCGCCATCCGCAGCGCGCCACCGAGCCAACCCGGTTCCGGGTCCTCAAGGCTGCTTTCCATAATTGATTGGCGAATAATTGCGGTCGGCAGATCTCCCCGCGTTTTCATAATCATCTGTTCGCCGAGAGCTTTCATGTAGGTATAGGTATCGTTCCAACCGCGCGCATGAGCACGTTTCAACCCCTCATCAGTCAAACGCTGCTCAATCCATTTCTCTCGGGCAACTTCAATCTGTCTGTTTAGTCTGTCTCCGGTGTCAGCCCCTAAATTTTGTGCGACTTCACGACGGAGTTGATCAAGTTTCTCCGGTCGATTCGCCTCATTCCTGACCTGTTCGCTCAACTGTCGAATGTCTTCGATTTCGGCGTCAAGGGTTCCAGGGATCGTTTCTCCCTTTTCCGCTTGATATTGTTCAGCATAAGTTTCGTACGGCGGGTGTAATTCTTCGGGAACCTTTCCCGGTTGAATCCCACGAACAAAGGCAGTCGATACGTGCAGAAAAATCGCATCGTTACAACTTTTTGCCAACTCAACCGCGTACTTCGCCCCAAACACATTGCTCTGCAAGGAAGCATCAATAGGTGGGTCAAATTTGACAAGCCCGCCACTATTAATGAAGATTTGCACTTCGCGCTGCAACATTTCATAGTCGGTATCCGAAAGACCCAGCCGCTCGTAAGCCATATCGCCTTCTACCGCGTAGACCTTTTCACAGACCCACGCATCAAACTGTTCCCCGTGAATCTGTCTAAGTTTAGCAAAGGCACTCGAAGTAAATACTTCATTTTCTAGCCGATCCGTTGCGGTACGCTTTTCTCCATTGGCTCCAGTCTGGCTGCGGATGAGCAGGTAGATCCGCTTTACATCGGGAAGCGCAGTAAGAATTTTCGCCACGAGTGCTTGCCCCAGAAATCCGGTCGCACCGGCGATTAATATCACTTTACCATGAAAAAATTCAGGAATTGTCTGCATATTATCCTTCGCTTTTAGCCAAATTGGAAAATATCACAATGCCTTAGCATCCAACACTTTCGGTTTTCCTAACACGCTGCGAGATATCCTTTCAAAGAGGATAAGCTATTGCGTCATCTCATCGCTGAAGATGTTTTAGTATAAGTGATTGAACGCCTTTCTGTCAATGGCAAAACGTGAAACGTAGTACAAAACAGTCTGAACAAAACTTCCAGTTGAGATTTGAATATGATGCTTATCTAGTCTTAACCAAAATAGGACTTACGCAGTTGAATGCTCAAAGCCAACCCCCCTAACAAGGAGGGCAACCCTTCTTATCATGGAGAGTTACAGGGGGTAGTTCGACGATTTATCGCCGTCGGCAATTATCCCCAACGCCTGATAAATCAGGCAACTACAATCTGGAAGTGTGTAAATCCTATGTAGTTTAACATTGTCAAAATGGTAGGATCAATCAGAAACTGACATATCCACCACAAACAGGAATACACTGCCCCGTCACATAATCCGAGAGATCTGTGACGAGAAACTCAACAACCTTCGCACAATCCTCTGGCATCCCCATACGGCGCAGCGGGATTTGCGGCAACAATCTTTCGCGTGTTTCAGGGCTATTCCTGCCGCCGGCAATACCACGTGATGAAAGAATGTAGCCCGGCGCAATACAGTTCACATTAATTCCGTATGCTCCCAATTCAGCGGCGAGGAGCCGAGTGTACTGCACAACTCCCGCCTTTGAAACGCTATACGCCATACCTCCTCCGTTCCAAGCACTCCACAAACCCGCCTGCGAACTGACGTTGACAATCCGTCCGTAACCCGCCTTCTTCATCGGGACGCTGACCGCCTGACAGCAGAAAATCGCGCTGCTGAGGTTGATCTCCATAATGTAGTTGTAATACTCCTCCTCAGTGTCGGATGCATTTGAGGATTTTGGCCGACCTAGCGCCCCACCGGTGTTGTTGACGAGGATATCAATGCGCCCCAACTTGTCCACAATCTCGTCAACCATCGCAAAGACTGCATCGCGGTTCGTAACATCAACTTCAAAGCCGAGTGACCGACGACCGAAATTTTCGATCTCCGCCACGACGGTCTCTGCCGTCAGTTCTTCGTCATACTCCTTCGCTGCGTCGAGATCAATGTCGTTAATGACAACATCCGCTCCCAACTGAGCGAGGTGGAGCGCGTAAGCCCTACCTAAGCCTCGACCTGAACCGGTAACAAGTGCAACCTGTCCATCTAATTTACCCATCAAAATCTCCTTTATATGTGAAGCTGAGGTGTAGATTGCCCATGACCTCAACGAATATAAGTTAGGACTTACGCAGTTGAACGGTAGAATCCAACCCCTTCGGCTAGTCCCGGTACTCGGTTCCGTTCCAATGCCCCACCAGCACGATCCGGCAATTTGTCAGGGCCCTGTCAGGTCTAAAAAAAAATTCAACCAAGCATCGAAGGTTCATCATTGGCCGGAATCTCTCTGAACCTTGATGGGGCCTAGCTTCAGAGCATTTGTCGATTTGTGCCACCCAACAGAAGGTGCGTGCAAATGGCTTTTTGACCTGACAGATACGCACTGTTTATGAACCGTTTTTCACTGAAATGGCACCATAACCTCGCTAAATGTCAGGGATTTGTCAGGTCCCTGACAGGTCAAAACTCTGAAGTGCGTAACTCCTATAAGTTTGACTTATAAATCGACTATCGAATAACCGCAACCTTCCCCAATCTACGGACTATCTCGTTTTCTCGCTTCGCTTCCAAGACGTAGATATATACCCCGCCAGCGACAGATTCACCCGCTTGATTTGTGCAATCCCAAACGAAGGCTTCGTCGAGTGAGGCTGACTGTTGACCGACCACATTGCGCAACACATCCGTATAGAGTAAACCTCCTGTGACATCGTAAATTTCCAGTGTAACATCAGCAGATTTGGTGAGTTGGAATGTAATGATGGCATCGTGCGAAGTGGGGTTCGGATACACGATAACCGTATCAACAAAGTCGAAAATGTCCTGAGTAAAGAAGTCCATCGTCTGGCGTGCTTCATTGCCAGCCCGATCCGTCGCACTAACCTCAAGGGTATGCCTGCCCACCCCCAGATTACTTGGGAGGTAGGTCAAGTGTCCCGTCATATCCTCGTATAGGAATTGCACCGGCCGATTGTCCACCCACAACTGAATGGTATCAACGCCGGAGCCTTCATCGGTAATTTCATGCACTATAAGGAAACGGTCAAGCTGAACCTCTGCGGAATCTTCGGGAAAAACGGTATTTATGACAGGCGGCACTCGATCTACAAGCAGGGCGTAGCTCCCGAACTGATTGACGGTGGCTTCAAACATACCGAGTTGGTTTCTGATTGCATCCAACGGCAGCCATTGCTGGAACTGGCTATCCCACTGAAACATCGCAACCCCATATCCGTCCCTACCGTGTCCCAAAGGAAGTGGGAGTACAATCTGAAATGAAATATCGACTGTCTCCGCAGGGGATTCGACAACGTAGATAGGTTCTAGTATCGTCAACCCACGCGTATCGGCGTTTTGTTGTTGAGCGTGAATCGTACTCTGATCCGATCCGCCCTGACTTCGCAAGGTAACTTGAGGTGCTGCATCACCGTTAAGCAGTCGGACGCTAGGTCCACTATCAATAGAAAGGAAAATCTCCGCCAGCGAAGAAGCTTCGCTCTGAATAAATCGGGGGAATTGAATATCTTCAAAAAGCTGATTCTGATCGGTGAAATAGCCGCGCACAGGAAGTACCTCTCCGTTGAGAGAACGAATTTGGGTAGAAAACGTAAATCCTGTTTGCGAAGAAGAAATTGGAAAATCAAGGGCATATCGAAAGACCGATTGCTGGTTTCCCATTATCAAATTCGCATTCAGCCCTTCATCCACGACGCTGAAATGATCGAGATAAGGTGTATACCCTAAGCGCGCACCGGAGGGAAGCACTTTAAGGACGGGAGTTGCTGTCAATCGTTTTGTTGTAGTTAACGTGATTCTGAGTGTATGCCTTGCCCCTTCAACCCGTTCCGCCGAAATTGACGCTTGGAATGGTCGTGTGTCAATGGTAAAGGTAAAATCAATTGATGATGCCGAATTGCCTGCGGTATCTTGAACCTCCAACTTAAAGCGATAGTCACCATCGATTAGTTCGGTCGGTGGGGTGTAGGTAAATTTGCCTGTCTCTGGTTGAAAATCGAACAAATCTCCATCAAACTTAGCAGCACCCGGACTCCCGTCGAAAAAAAATCTCTCCTCACCAAAGCTGAAACGAATTGTCAACGGATCTATCTCCATATCATCAATTAAGAATCCCGTGATTTTTACGTCTGACCGATCAAGAAGTGCACCATCAGGCGGAAAAACCTCCGTTATCGCCGGTGGGCTAAGATCTATCCCAAGGAGCGGATCTTTTTTCTTATAGTTGATATGGCGTTGCACCTCCGTTTTGCGCCCCAGCCGATCGATAGCAGTCACATTGATGAGATTAGAATCTTTCTCCCCCAGTCGCAATGTGCGCTCAAAATGCCCCTCTACCTTGAGGGAGACAGCCATCCCATTAATCAAAAGCTGTGCATCCGGGTCACTGATTCGACCGGACACAGTGACATAAGGCACTTCTAGCACAGCAGAGTCAGGCGGAGATGTCAACATAATCTCCGGCGGTTGGCTGTCACGTACAATAGTCCGGATTACACTTGTCTCCAGACCGATTGGGTTTGTGGCTTGGATCTCGATTCGGTTTAGACCTTCGCTCAAGGGCAATTGCGCGATAAAGTCCCCTTCTGAATCAACAGGTAAGGATAGTTCCATCTGCTCGGATTTAAGAGTAACAGCGTTCGATTTTTCCGTTGTTCCTCGCACTGTTATCTGCTTCTCCAATGTCAACAGATCTTCAGATGGATTAGAAACCTCTAGGCGTGGACGTTCATTCTCAATAAATATACGGATTTGGTCCTGAACTTCATCGCCTTGCGTCGAAACAACGACAAGCCGTATCAGGAATTCTCCGCGCAATCGTTGCACATCCCACTGTCCGAGAAAACCGGTCTCTGTCACTGGGGCTGTTGCTCTGCCACCAATCTGACGCCACCCGGTCGAGACAGTTCCACCCCTACCTGTGGAAACAGAGGTATACTCCAAACGATACTCCTTGAACATCGTGCCTCGAGCGAGTCCAAAGACGCCAACTTTACCGCTTAGCAGTTCTCTTGTGTGGGGACGATCTATTTTCGCTTCAACTATTGAGAGTTGCGGGACAGCATGGAGCAAAGTGGTAAAACTGAATAACCAGAGCACAGTTGCCAAAAGCGTAGAGGTGAGCAAAATCGAAGAATGGAAGGATGGGAGAGTGGAGAGAAAGGAAGGATTCGTTTTACGTTTCACAACTCCATTCCAAGAGGACAAGGATCGGCCCTATGCCCCGATGTAAGATCGGGACGAGCAGATCCATCAGGGGGTCACGTTTTACGTTCTACATCCTGCGGAAAAGCCCGACAACCTTTCCTAAAATCTGTGCATCATCGACGAAAATCGGCGACATCACCGAATTTTCAGGTTGCAGACGAATTCGGTTTCCATCGCGGAAGAACCGTTTCACTGTTGCTTCATCTTCAAGCAATGCAACAACAATATCTCCGGTATCTGCGTAATTTTGCGATCGCACAATCACAAGGTCGCCCTCAAAAATACCAGCCTCAATCATACTTTTTCCGTCGATCCGTAACGCGAAACAGGTATCTTCCTTGACGACTTCCCGCGGTACGGGTAAAGTACCTTCAACATTCTCAGAGGCAAGTATAGGCTCACCAGCGGCAACTCGTCCAACAATAGGAACTTCGACCGCCGCTTGTGGCAGCTTTTGCGGCACAAACTCTAAAATTTCGATCGCACGGGGTTTCTTAGGGCTGCGTCGTATGTAGCCTTTCTTTTCGATTGCATTTAAGTGATCGTAGGCCCCCTTTTCAGAGATGCCGAAGTCCATCCCAATTTCGCGGACAGTCGGCGGATAGCCTGTATCTTGCACATGCTTCCGTATAAATTCAAAGATTCGGTCCTGTTTTTTGGTCAACGGCTTTCGCATAATTGCCTCTCCCTTGTTTTTCTGGATACTTAAAATATACTATACATAGATTAAGTTTTCAAGGAAAAAGCACTGCGCTTGCACCGGTCTTTTCTATTTTTCCACTTAACCGGGATTGCCGTTGAGTTTGACAATCCAATCAACCGCTCATTTTTTCATTTTCATCCTCATGATAATCGTAGGGATGATTCCGAAAAATATAGTCAATCGGCTCGTCAGTAAATTCAACGTTTGGATCTATCTGACAGTTTTCAAAAGCCTCCTCACACCCCTTGTTAAATGGCACCCGTCTTCGTCGTCGGAACCAATGAATATTGTGAACCATCGCAATCATCTGTCTTGGGCGGTCAGAATAGTTTGGCATACCCCGATGCCAAAGGCGCATATCTCTGATGAGGACACTCCCCTTTTTCGTATTACCACGCACCGGCGGTGCAATCTTCCGCCGCGCTTCGACTATCCGCTCATCGACCTTGATTGTCGCATCATCCAGAGCAACGTTCGTGTCCAAGTGAGATCCGGGCCAAAGCTCAATACTGCCATTATGTTCGGTGACATCCATCGGTGCAATGTTGATAACCAAAGATACCGCTGGATGTGCCATTTTCAACCCCGACCATAATTGTCCGAGATCCACATGGACCGGTTGTGTGCCACTGCCGGGACAGTTTGTGTTGCCGGTGTAGCAGCTGTTAAATAAACCCTCACCCAGCACCGTTCGGGTCACCTGTATTACCCACGGATTGGCAACTATATCACGAAAAACATAAGGAGCAAAGGGCGGTGGGTCTTGCTGGAGGTGTTGTTTGACAAAATTAACCGGGAGGACAGACGCCGTCATCAATGTGTGTAAATCTTCATCCATCTTTTCACGGAGCAGATCCAAATGGGCGTGTGATATGATGTCTGATAAGATGACATATCCGTCCGTGCGGATGGCGTGGACAGCCTGATCGAGATGTGTTTCGGACATCTCGTCGTTGGTGAGCTCTTCGGGACCAATCGTGATTTCCATAGTTTATTCCTCATAAATGAATTACTGAAATCAGATGGTATCAGACGCCTACCAAGCGGTCAAGCAAAATATTTAGTCCAGTATTTGGGACTTTCAATTGGTGAGCAGATGTGCTAAAATATGTTCTTCAGAGTTTAGAAGTGTCTATAACAGTCAGGAATATGTTTGATAATATTTATGAGATTCGGAGAGGTGCATAGATGGCAAGAGTAAATCGGGCAATCGAACTGCTCGAACAGGGTCAACCAGTCTATTATTCCAGTCCAAGAGAAGTTAGCTACGAAGGCGGCGTGGAAGCCTCCCAGACGTGGTCGGATTATCTCGTGGTCGAGATGGAACATGGAACGTTTAACCTCGCGGGATTGGACGCATTCATGAAAGGGCTCGCTGCAAGCGGTCCCACGAAAAGTGGACATCACACGCCGACGGTGATCACCACGCTGCCCACGGACGGCACCGACGAGCACGTCATGCGTGCAAATGCGTGGATGGTTAAACAGGTCCTTGCGAGAGGCGTCCACGGCATCCTACTATGCCATGCGGAAACGCCCGGTGCTGTGAAGGTGTTCGTTGAATCTGCCCGCTATCCGATCCATACAAGCGGCGTTGGTGAAGGGCTTGATGTGGGCCGTCGTGGTGCTGGTGGACAAGGTGGTGCGGCAGCGATTTGGGGCATATCCACAGAGGAATACATGGAACGCGCCGATGTTTGGCCCCTGAATCCAGACGGTGAAATCTTTCTCGGCTTGAAGATCGAAAACAAACGGGCATTGAGCAATGTTGAGGCGACGGTGCGGGTGCCGGGCATCGCCTTTGCAGAATGGGGACCGGGGGATATGGCACTGTCACACGGTCATTTCGATAGGGATGAGTCGTCCTATGCGGAGGTGAGTGCAAACGCACGCACGCGTGTAAAGGCTGCCTGTGACGCTGAAAATATCGCGTTCCTAGACGGTGCGACCTCAGACAACATAGCTGAGAAGATCGACAGCGGTGTTCGCATCCCTTCATGCGTTGAGGAGGTTGCGAATATCGGTCGCAAACACACCAATCGCACAATGCCTTGGTAGGAATGCGGTGTGAAACTAACTAATCCCTGAGAAGCTGCCTGACCGCTGTTGCGGCAACCTGCGTGTCCTGCAACGACTTAATGGGACTCTCATCCGTCAAGGCAGCCTCAAGGATTGCTTCCAAATCTTCAACATCAGACCACTTTACTGAAACATGATGCATAATCTCTGAGTAGACTTGGTGCCGTTTGGGACGACGCCGGGTTCTGTGATCAACCTCTAAAATAATCACCCGCTTACCGCTGCTTGCGGCTTCACATACCATTGAGAAACTATCCTCGGTAACGATAATCACGTCCGACAGGGCTAAAATTGTCCCGACCGGATCGGTGAGTGAATTTTCACTATGTGCTAGCACGAGGATTGGACAGTGTTGGGCATTTGAAAGTCGTTTGCTAATCAGATTTTCAACGGGGAGTGGAGTTCGACGCGAGGTTGTCAACAGGAGTTGACTATTCCATTTCGTTGCAAACCCCTGTAAGACTTCGATGAGACGAGCAGCAGTTGTCTCAGTGATTGTATCGTACCGGTCTTCGCCACCAATCAGGATACCAATGCGTTTCTGATTCGAAAGATTTAAATCTGTCTGGAGTTTCTTGCGCTGTGTCTCTATTTTCTCTGGACGCACTCGATTTGGAACGCCGAGTATCTTGCAAACGTTGGTTCTGTTGCGGCGAGGGGACCAATACATTCGGGGAAGGATAGCAAGATCGAAGTGGTGAACCCCGACCGGTGAGGGACGGCGGCACGTAACTGTCTTTGCGTCGAGGAGTTGTCCAATGAGCAAGTTAGGCGCAGCGACAGATGAACCGGTTGAAAGGATAAAATCAGGTGCAATGGCATAGATTTCCTCCAATGTATCTCGCTGGAGTGCCATGTGCAAGCAGGCTTTGATAACCCGGCGCGGTAATCTAAACCCGCCGAATAAACGCATTAACACCCGTAGCAGATTATCCCGCTGCTTACTGTGAAACTTTACATCAATCCGGTGATATTGGCATTCTGGCAGCCGCTCGATCACACCTAAAGACTGGTTATAATGACCGGGCTTCTCGTCACTTAAGAGAATAGCTCGCATAGAAGTGATTAGATTGTGTCTTGCGCGATGTGCAAAATCAACAGTTCATCAACAAATCTCTCAGGGACTAGGATTAATTCGTTCCATAAACGAGGGTATTCATCACAACAGGACTGACAGATACTAAAACCCAATTCCCTTTAGAAATCCGTCAACGCTTTCTCCTCTGAAGCAAAGATATCAATACTTTGGGATAAACCGATTATATCAAAAACCTGTCGCATCTGATTTGATGGATGGACGACCCGTAGGACTTGCCCTGTGTTGCGCGTTTTCCAAATCAGCTTGACGATGACACCAAACCCGCTACTGGTGATAAAACTGTGCCGGTCAAAGCGAAGCAGAATTTTCGCTGCATTGGCACTTTGGTCATAAGCTGCATTTATCCCGTTGGCTGAGTCTTCTGTAAAATAACCGGTGATGTCAAAAATTGAGATTTCTCCATCGTGCCTGACTGTTACTCGAGGTTCTGACCGCTTATACTGCATATAATATAATCCATTCTCCTTTCGGCGTTCAAGGCAGACAACATTCTCAAGCTGTCTACGATGGAGATTTTATCCGATCTAAAAAAAACTGTCAATAAAGTAAAAAGAAAATCGCAACCACAGGAGAAAACCAATGACCAGTGAAATCCAGCAAGGCAGACCGTTTTCTGAGGAAGAAACGCAACAGATCGTCGAACAATTCAACCGTGACGGATACTATTTCTTCGGCGAGATATTCACTCCAGAAGAAGCCTCCACGCTTAAAGCATTAATGGAAAAAAAATATAATGACCCGCGTATGCACAACGAGGAAGGCGATCATATCCGTGGTATCAGCATGATGCGCATGTTTGAATATGATAGGGTTTATCGAGATCTTATCGTGCGCGAACCTTATGTCAGCCTCGCCGAAGCAATTTTGGGCGAGGATTGTCACATGATGTCCCAAAACGCGATACGCTACCTGCCCGGACAGGGAGGTGGATGGCATAGTGACGACAAACTTCATTTTCCACTACCGGATGATGTGCCTCGACACGATCCTCGCATCACGCTGCCCTGTTTCGTTATTAACGTGCTCATCCCACTCATTGATATTGAAACGATGGACGATGGTCCAACGCAGGTCGTCCCCGGCAGTCACTATTCGGGGCGCAGACCACCCGCTGAAGAAAATCCAACATTTGAGGGGAAGGGGCCCGTCAGTTTCTTCACAAAAGCAGGCGGTGCTTACATGTTTAACAGCCAAGTTTGGCATCGCGGAACCCCCAATAACAGAGATCAGATTCGATACATTGCAGCGGTCACATACAGTCAGCGGATCATCGCACAACGGCTCTATCCGTTTATCGACTACCGAATGCCTGAACATGTTTTTGATGGGGCAGATGAACGGTTACAGAGACTGCTGGGGAGGCATAAGAAGGGAGCCTTCGGCTAAACGTATGAGCGAATCACGCTATGAAAAATTCTTTGAACTCATGGCGAGGAAATCTGCTTTAATCGATCTCAAGGAAGATAAGCAGACCAGTCTGACCGAAATCACTCCCCCGATTGATTGGGGTGCACTCTTCGGGAACGAGAACCCCGTCGAGATAGAAATCGGATGCGGTAAGGGACGTTTTCTGCTTGAAGCCTCAAGGCAACACCCAGAGATCAATTACGTTGGTGTCGAGCGAGCATTGAAATATGTTCAACATACAAAGGAGCGGTTGCTGAAAGGAAACGCCACGAGAGTTTTCCTGATCTGGAGCGATGCCGCTTACCTTGTTAATCGCTACATTGGAGAAGGCACCGTTGATGCGTATCATGTCTACTTCCCAGATCCTTGGCCCAAGAAACGGCATCACAAGCGCCGGCTTTTTAGGAACGGAGTCTGGCTGAACGGATTGATTCGGACGTTGAATTCGAGCAGAGGGCGCATCTACGTCGCTACCGATTACGCCGAATATTTCCATGAAATCTACGAATGTCTAACGCATACGCCGCCGTTGGTCTACCTACCGTCTGATTCCCTTGAGGTAGGGCACATCCCAACCAGTTTTGAGATGAAGTATCGTGTGGAAGGACGGAAGATCTACCGTGCCGTCTATCAGATGGATTCCGCTGGATATGAAGCGTAAGACTCATGTTAAGAAATCGTGTAACAGAAACCGAGTTTTTGTCAAAAACTCGGTTTCTTCCTGCGTATGGTTTTTCACGCTTCTCGCTCTCCTGCTAGATTTCATCAAGCGGATACAACTTGCGACCAAGATTGTGGAACGGCAATTCTTTTCCCACTGGATCATGCACACTCGGCTCGGACACCGCATAGATTGCCCCCGCCCACGACTCAAAGCCCGCCCGAAAATGGACTGTCGATTTGACCCCGATGTAACGCATCTGGCGCGGATCTAAGCCCATGGTTCGTGAAAAAGCGGTGTCAAATGGCTGTTCACGCTCTGTCACTAACAGCACATGAATCCCACCCTGTCGGATATATGCGGATGGGCCCATGCTGCTCTCCAACCCTGCATTCCTCGGCCCATCGTAACGAAAGCTACCATCTGAAAGCATAACAACCTCCGCTGTCATGCGTATCGGTTGTCCTTGAAGGGGTGTCGATTTCGCACCGACATCTAAAGTTAGCGTCGCTCCCACACCTACCTCTTGGCAAGCGCGTACCGCTTCCGGATCAACGATGTACAGGATACATGCCTCCTCTAACCCCGCTTCGATGAACGTCTGCAATATGCCGGTGCTATCCCCCGGAGAACCGCCACCGGTGTTGTCATTGCGATCGGCAAAAATCACCGGAAATTTCCCTTCCGCTGTCGCCTGTGCTAGTGCTTCACGGGTCGGTGGCATTGGTGCCTGCCAGTCGGCTCGACGCTCCCAAATCCATGCCGCCAGTTCATCCGCATACCGCTGCGCCAAGTCTGAGTCATTGTCGGTAACGATATAAACTGATGCACCCATGTCCGGGATGTCAGCCAACGGATAGCAGGTCGCGATCGAACCACAAACCACGCCCGGTTGCGCCTCGATCCTGTGCAATTCAGCGATCGCCTCCCGCATCGGCGAGTGCGCTGTAACCTGATTCAGTCCCCAGACCAGCGGAATCTGGTGCAGTGCCATGGTAGGACGCACCCCCTCTCGGTGGATACGAATCAAAACATCAGCACATTCGCGGGCGCGTTCCGCTTGATCAATCTCCGGGTAGGTCTCCCTCCCAATCAACACATCCGCCATCTCGATCATACGGCGGGAGACGTTGGAGTGAATGTCCAACTCCGCTAGGATAGGCACTTGGGGTCCGACCAATTCACGCACAGCACTCAGGATATGCCCCTCACCATCGTCAATCCCCTCTGCCACCATCGCACCGTGCAAATCGAGGAGAACACCATCAATGGAACCTGCTTCAGCGATTCGATCTAGCATATCCTTCAGGATGGTATCGAAGATGTGTCGCGGGGTTGGACCACTCGGATGCGCGTTAGCGTATATTGTGGGAATAAGTTCAAATCCATGCGCTTCCGCACCTGCAATGTATCCGCCGATGGTCGTGTTGGTGCCGCGAAACTTGCTGATAATTTCGTCTCCAGTCAGATAGCCGAATCGTTGATCGCGGTAGCTCGCCCAAGTGGTGGGGACGGTAGTAAAAGTGCTGGTCTCATGACCAATCGCACCGGTAATGACTCTCATTGGTTTCGTGCTCCTTTTTTAAGCGGCATGATAAATGTCAAACTCGGTTCCTTACGCTCCATTGGCTCTACGGCAAAACCCATAGAAAGTTTGAGTTGGTGGTTTTCTGGGTGGTCCATGTCACTGACGGATCGAACTTGGTAACAGTCCAGTTCTTTCGCCCGTTTTAGCGTATATTCTTGAAGCGCTCTGCCAATACCTTGCCGCCGATAGGCTTCCTTCACCCCGAACGCAATAATCTTCGCTTCTCGCAGTGTCTTTCCATCCATCTGAACAGGGGGATGATCGCGGTCATTGGGACCAATGTCCCAAACGACAAACATGAGAAACCCAACGATATCCCCATCCTGTTTGGCAGCTAAGAAGTAACGTGCGAATTGCTCAAAATGGGAGTTAAATGCCCAGCCTGTTTGGTTTTCATGCGTGATGACATCAACCAATTCCTGCCAGTCCGGATGATCGGGGGTCATCTCTTCAATTGAGAAAGAGGGTGATTTGTGCATTTATAGTGGATCTTAGAATTAATGAGACACTCTAAACCGGTGCGGTTAGAAACCGCACCTACCGGGGGACGAAAGTGTCTATTTATTTTTAGCATTTACTATAGTTTGTCAGATTAACTGATTGGTTTGCCCAAAAGTTGCGCTGTTCTGGAATGTCGGTCAATTTTGAGGGTGTTACCTCATGCCGGCAACGCCTGCTCGTAAAACCGCTGCCAATTGCGATACATCACGTTCGCGATATCCGTCTCAGCATAGCCGCGTTTATCAAGAATATCTGCAATTTTTTGATAATCCGCCACTGTGTCGATTTCGTACGGGGCACCATCGTTGCCTCCCTGACCGTCCGTGTCCCCACCGATGGCGGCGTGCTGCGAATTGCCTGCCAACTGACAGACGTGATCCATGTGATTTACCAGATGCTCTAACGTAACCGCCTCTCTTGGGAAGACACTGCGACGTGGTGGAATATCCCCACCCCAATCAAGACCGCCTTCTGCGTAGATCATCCACGTATCCATCGACGCACCGATGACACCACCGCGTTCAAGGAGGGCGTTGAGTTGCTCATCAGAAAACTGTCGCTCGCCGGGTGCCAACGCACGGCAGTTCTGGTGACTTGCCATCACCGGTCCAGAGAACAGATCTAGTGCCTGCCAAAACGCTTCATCGGCGGTGTGGGTGAGGTCGAGAACCATCCCCAATCCATCCATCTCACGAAGCAACGGTTTGGCAGGAGGCAATAATCCACCGGGTCTGCCCGTGCCGTGAGAATAGGTACTGATGCCGTAATGCGCCAAGTTAATTGTGCGCAGCCCGCTCTCCCACCATTCGTGGACATGCTCAGGCCAAAGGATGGGGTCCGCCCCCTCCATACCGAGAACCATGCCAACTGGCAAATCCTCATAGCTCGTGGCTTCCAACCACGTTTGCATATGTTCGCTGAAATCGCCGCGTGTCCTCAAGATACGCGCCTCACCCCTGCTCTCCAGAATCCGATAATAAGCGAGGTGCGCCTGTGCTGCAGCATAGGCGACATCACCGCTCCTATACCCCCAGATGGGGCTGTTTTTCCGTTGAATCCGTCCCGCTATTTTAACCAGTGCCGCCGCAACTTTTCCCCGTCGCATCTCCGGAAGCGAAGCCATTGTCCCAGTTGCGGGCCACCGATCCCCTTCGCGCGATCCTTCCTGAACCGCTCGAACCTCCTCAATCGGCAAGGTCAGATCTCGATTCAAGTCAATCGCACCATACGCCATCGGATAGTCGCCGTCAAAAATTAACATGATTTACCTCTACCTTCATCGTAATTGATTGTCAAATAAATTGAGTTGCCACAAAGCAGTAGGCATACTCCGTATGCCGTAATCCTTGACTATTTGGAGCAGCGCGTACGCGAAGAAATCACATTGGCTCATATAAAAAAAAGTGCAAAATATGAAGCGAAATCGTAGGGGCGGGGTTTCCCCGCCCGCCGTAAGGGTTGGGTGACCCAACCCCTACGAAAACTCGGTTGCTGTCGCACTAATTCTTAACATGAGCGTTCACATTTTATCGGGAGTGAGTCGGCCACGCAGCTGATACGCGATTGCATAGGCACATTTATGAACCCCAGAGTTGTTCGGCTCGGAGCGATGCCACGTGTAATTGGTGAAGAACGCCGCATCTCCCGGCGACATAGGCAACAGCACCTCCCCGGAAAAATCGATCTCCGTTATTGGAATGCGCCACCGTTTGAACGCTTCACCACTTCGAGCGTTGTGATAGCTCGGTTCATCATAGTAGCCTTCGTGTTCGATCAGCGTCCACGATTGCTGTGTGCCGGGCATGATCGCCAAAGCGCAACTATCCACGCCCACTTCATCGAGCGCAATCCATGAATTGCACCCCCGCTCAGGTGCCAGATGCCAATAGAACGAATCTTGGTGGAAGAACGATTGACCACTGATGGCGCGATGCTTAATCAACGCCTGATCGGTGAAACGTTCCACGGGACCGCCGAGCAGTTGTTCCATCACACGCTGCAAGTTTGGGTGATCGGCTATCCCTTTGAAAAGATTTTCCTGCATGGCGGGACGTTGGACACCTATCGGAAGGAAACCGTCCTCACTATTTCGGAATTTCGACGGATCCAGCACCTGAAAATGGGTGTCGGGCCAATCATGATCGCCAGCCAGCAGATCCATGAGACGGGTACGCACACGACAACCCTCTTCAGGGGAAATCAACCCACGCACGATGGTGTACCCTTCGGTTCTATATTGCTCTATCTGTTCTTCGGTCAGTTGCATATCGGCTCCTCCAATTATGCGAGTCGGTATGAATCCCGATTTTTCTATGCCCTTTACGCACTGTCCTTTATTTTCCCAAATACAAGCGTATCCCGCACTTCCCCGGCTGGCGAAAGCGAATCATTTCGCAATGTGCCTTCCAATTTGAATCCAAGTCTGTCGGGGATGCCTCGGCTCCTGACGTTTTTCGGGTCACAACGAATTTCTACCCGCTTCGCCCCAAGGGTCTCAAACGCAAACTTGGCAATCGCCTCTGTTGACTCGGTAATATAACCTTGTCCCTGAAAACGCTTTCGACACCAATAGCCAATCTCAAACTTGGGAATATCCCAATCTATCCGATGCAAGCCGCTGGCACCGACTAGTGTGTCTGCACCTTTAAGAAAAAGAAACAGCGTGAGATCCTCCCGCGCCAAAAATTGACACTGTGCGCGACGGACGACAGCTTCAGATTCCTCCAACGTGGGCATCTGCTGCGCCCACGGCATCCATGCCTTGAGGTCATCGAAGGTTTCCCGAACGGCAGCGTTTATTTCGGGGCCATCCCCTACGCGAGGGGCGCGGATGGTCAATCGGTCTGACTCAAATGATTCTGGAAAATCGAGTAGTAGCGCGTCCATTAAGTTCTCTCCGTTTATCTCCAACTAAAATAATGGTCATAAATCAAAGTATAGCAGATTACGAGTGGTTACGCTACATGAAAAAATGTATTGACATCAACTTAAAATCGGTATAGATTATTTAGACAAACAGTCAGTTGAGCATATTCTAATAAAAAATAGGACTTACGCAGTTAAACGGTCAAAGCCCTGTAGTTCGGCGATTCATCGCCGCTGGACACCATTCCCAACGCCCGATGAATCGGGCAACTACAATTGAAGGGCGTAAGTCCTGAAAAAATAAGACAGGAATATTTGGAGGGAAAAAATGAGTGATATGAATGTTGGTATTGTTGGACTGGGTTGGGTCGCCGGGGCACACATCGAAACCTTTAAGACGGTTCAAGGCGGAAATGTCACAGCGATTTGCTCCCGACGTGAGCACGACGAAGCGGCATTGGAAGCAGAGTTTGGCACCCCGCTGAAAGCCTATACGGACTATGAGGCGATGATAGCAAATCCAGACATACACATCATAGACATCTGCACGCCTCACCCGTTTCACGCAGATCAAGCTATCGCCGCTGCGGAAGCGGGGAAGCACCTGATCATCGAAAAGCCGATCTGCCTGACATATCAGGACGCCAAACGGGTGCGTGATGCGATACGAAAAGCAGGTGTGGGGGTATGTGTCTGCTTTGAATGCCGATACAGCGCGCACTTCACGATGATTCGTTCAGTTATCGATGAAGGCTTGCTCGGCGATCTGCACTACAGCGAGGTGGATTATTACCACGGCATCGGACCTTGGTACGGTCAATACGGCTGGAACATCAAGAAAGACTTCGCCGGTAGCAGTCTATTGACGGCAGGTTGTCACGCGCTTGATGCTTTGCTGTTCTTTATGGATGAGAAGGTCGAGGAGGTTACCAGCTACCACACGCAATCGAAGGGGAAGGATTTCGTCCCGTACGAATACGAGACAACCAGCGTCACGATTCTCAAGTTTGAGGGCGGGAACAAAATTGCGAAGGTAACATCCTGTGTGGACTGCCTCCAACCCTACTACTTCCACATCCATCTGGTCGGCAGCGAAGGCAGTCTGTTGGACAACCGAATCTACTCTGCAAAATTGAAGGGCATGGATAAGACCCGGTGGAGTACGCTTGAAACTTCGCTCATTGATTCGGGGGATGTGAGCGATCACCCGTATGAGCCTCAATTTCAGGCGTTTGTTGACAGCATCGGCACCGGCGAACCGATGCCCTTGACCGATTTCGACACGGCGTTTGAATCGCACCGCGTTGTCTTCGCCGCAGATCTCTCGGCAGCGGAAGGGCGGCCTGTCAAATTGTCCGAATTCGATTAACGGAAAGCTCCCATGTTCATTCGATACCCACTTCTTTGTCTATTCTTAGCGATAGCAGTCAGTAGTTGGGCAGATGAGGGCAAATTTCAACTCAAGCCGCTACAACCGAAACGCCCCACCTCTATTGCCCCGACCTGAAGCGCGTGACCCGGCGAAGGGGCACCGCTTCGGGGAAGCGGCATTCAGACAAAATGGGCGGTGTCTTTGCGTTTCGTGGATACGGAGAAGGAACGTCCGCGCTGGAGAACGACGCTGAATTATCGTTTGATAGATAGACTGCAAGTCGGAGTCGAGTACAATCCTGTGGCTTCGGAAATAACGCCGCTTTTCAGCCTATTTCTGTTTACGGAAACCGATATCCGTCCTGGGCTATTTCTTGGAACAAGTTCCGACCGCATCGGCTCTCCCGCAGGCGAACAAGCCTATTTTTTAACTGCCACCAAACGACTACCGTATATCCCACTCTCGGTGTATGGGACCGTGAACTATTCTGAGTGGGATGACGAACTCAACTTCCCTTTTGGAGCCAGCATTGACTTTGGCAAAGGTTTTTCCGTGCGTGGGATGTACGACGGAAAAGAGCCTCACCTGATGTTCAACTATTTTTATAAACAGCACGGCGTCAGTCTGATGTACGTCTGGCTCGAAACATTTGGATTCGCGATGTCCACAGCGTTTTAACCCGATTTCCTTGCAGTGATTCAAGAGCATGTAACAAAAAAGGCGAATGGACAAAACCATTCGCCTAATGCAGTTTTGGGAATAGGGTAGCGAGCTAGTGGGGGAACTCTGGCACCTCCGACATCATACTGTCATAATCGGGCACTCTGTCATAAACTCGCCAAGCACTATTCTCTTTTCGCATCTTAACAAGCTGATATCCGGGCGCGAAAAAAATTGCTGTTCCCTGATCTGATGAAATATCCGGCATCTCTGGTGCCGGTGTTCTCAACCGAAAGTGAAATTCATCGTCAACATATTCGCCGCTCACAACCTCCGCCTGACTTGTCGTTTCACGGATTGACTCACCCAGCACTGGTTTAAACTGATGTATAGTTTCGACGACGTCCTCCGGTGTATCACCTGACATTTCGACGGAAATCTCAGAGCTATCATCACCATGATTGCTACGCATGTACTCCTCTGTCGCTAACGATTCCATTGCCTCAAAATCAGAACCCCTAAACGCCTCCATGTAAGCATACATCACATCTTCAGCAGACTGATTTGTGCTTTCTGATGAAACAGATGTGTCAGTAGTGAAATCCCACTCTGTGTCTAGATCAAATTCCGTTTCTGTCGCGAATTGTGTCAGATCCGTTTCGTCGAGTTCAGTGAACAAATCGTCAATCAGTTCCCTCTCTTCTGCGGACTCTGCCGAGGCAATTTGTGGCTGAGTGTCCCTGCCTTCTGGATCCTGAGTAGAATCAGTTTGGGCAGCCAATCCTTCCGGGCTACTTTGTGGGCGCGCCGTGCCATCCTCCCATGGCGACAAATATACGCGTTCTGCAACTGTGGGTGCATTCAACTGGCGTAGCCCAATGTAACCGATAAAAATTAACGCAATCAGTGCTGCCGCACCAACCGTTGTTTTTGATGCCGTTCCAATTTTCATAGCAGTTAGACCTCCCGTATAAAGTTTTTTGAGTGTCAGTCCGGGAGAAACGAAGATGCTAGTCAGAAGATAGCGCAACTGTTTGGAGAGTTTCCGTTTGATACGGAAAAGCCGCAACGCAATTGCGTTGTATGATAGCCCATGCACCCTGATCAGTTCATCGTAACTCGCACCCTCCAAATAGAAGGCGCGGGCAATGTCCCTGTCTTTTTGCGGAAGCGTCTCCATGGTCCGGCGAATTAACTCTCGCTGTTCCAGTTGTGTCAATCGCTCATCAGGAGAATCCTCTATTTGCAGCATCTCTTCGCTCACGTCATCAAGGGATACGGTCTCGCCCTGTTGCTTGCGGAGCCAGTTTCGTGCGCGATTTCGCGTAATCTCTGCCAACCAGCCCTTGAATTTGGTCGCATCCTCAAGCTGTCTTAACCCTTGATAGGCGTTAAGGAACGCGTCTTGCACTACTTCCTCGGTGTCATGGGGATTGTCCACGATCCCGATAGCAATGGTATAAACAAAGGCATGGTACGCTCGCATCAGGTCAGCAAATGCCCTTTCATCTCCAGTTTGGGCGCGATAGATAAGCGTATTCTCCTTAGCCATGACTCTCCATTCCTCCCTTACACCCTACCAAGACACAGTTCTGAGATTTTTTTTACCACTTTTTTATGTTGAAAGATATTTTATCCATTTTTTCGAGAGCAAGCAATAAAAAAGGCGAATGGATAGAACCATTCGCCTTGTGAAGTCTTGGGGATAGGTTTGCGATCTAGTCGTAGTGGGGCATATCCGGCATCTCTGATTTCATACGGTCATGATCGTACACAGTGTCATAAACTCGCCACACTCCATTCTCTTTTCGTATCTTAATGAGCTCATATGAGGGCCCGATCATAGAAACCTTTATGTCCTGATCCGAAACATCCGGTATTTCTACTGCCGGCGCTTTTAATCGGAAGTGAAATTCATCGCCCACATATTTGCTGCTCTCAACCTCCGCTTGACTGCTCCTTTCACGCATCAATTCAGCTATCTTGTCGACAATTTCAGGCGGTAGTTCATCAATAAAATTATCACGGTGGCTATGCCTGTGCCCCTCCGTCATTAACGAGGCCAGTGCGTCACTGTCAAAATTTCTATATGCGTCCAAGTAAGCAGACATCACATCTTCAGCGGACTGACCTGTGCTTTCTGACGACGCAGATATATCGGTAGTGAAATCCTGCTCTGCGTCTCGCTCAAATTCCGTTTCTGTTGCGAACTGTGCCATATCTGTTTCGTCGGGTTGATCGGAGAAATCGTCAATTGGCTCGATTCCTGCTGCGGATTCTGTCGCAGCAATTTGTGGCTGAGCGCCTCCGCCTTCCGTACCTTGAGTGGTATCAGTTGGGAGTCCCTCAGGGGTGTTTCGTGGGCGTGCAGTGCCATCCCCCCATGGCGACAAATACACTCGCTCTTCGACTGTGGGCGCATTCATCCGGCGAACCCCAACGAAACCGATGAAAATGATTGCAATTAACACTGCTGCCCCTACCATTATCTTAGGAACCGTTCCAACCTTCATAACGGTTAAACCTCCCGTATACAGTTTTTTTAATGTCAATCCGGGAGAAACGAAGATGCTAGTCAGAAAATATCGCAACTGTTTGGAGAGCTTCCGCTTGATGCGGAAAAGCCGCAACGCAATTGCGTTGTATGATAGCCCATGCGCCCTGATCAATTCATCGTAACTCACACCCTCCAGATAGAAGGCACGGGCAATATCCCTGTCCTTTTGCGGAAGTGTCTCCATGGTCCGGCGAATCAGTTCCCTCTGTTCCTGTCGTGTCAATTGCTCATCAGGAGAATCCTCCGTTTGAAGTATCCCCTCACTCACTTCATTAAGGGGTACGGTCTCGCCCCGCTGTTTTCGGAGCCATTGCCGGGCACAGTTTCGCGCAATCTCCGCCAACCAGCTCTTGAATTTGGTTGTATCCTCAAGCTGCGTCAAGCCTCGATAGGCACTGAGGAAGGTATCTTGCACCACCTCTTCGGCATCGTGGGGATTATTCACACCCCCAATAACAATCGTATAGACAAAGGGGTAGTATTCCCGCATTAGTTCGGCAAATGCCTCTTCATCCCCAGTTTGGGCGCGATAGATGAGCTTATCCTCCTTAGCCATGACTCTTCGTTCCCTCCAACATCCTATCAAAATACAGTTCTGAGATTTTTTCTAGCACTTTTTCGCATTGAAGCGAAGGGTAGTACAACTCAAGGAAGCTTTCCGTCCCCCGATTGGTGTTTCAAATTGTCACTGCCCCTCCAATTTCATACGTCCCCAAAGGACAACTTGATTACTTGACACCTCCACCGACAGAGAACGGTCACGAATGACCCACGTCGGGTCAGTATCCGAACCCGAATCCTCAGTAAGTTGCGCCCGATTACCTCCGTTGGCATCCATCACATAAATATCCGGATGCTGACCTACCTGAAATGCGTGGAACGCAATCCACCTCCCATTGGGAGACCAAGCAGGCGCACGGTCTTCCCATGGGTGGCGGGTCAGGTTGACGATATTCGCCCCATCAGGATTCATCGTATAGATATCGTCCTGACCGCCTTCCCGATTGGACTGAAACGCTATCCTGGTCCCGTCGGGAGACCATGTGGGTGCAGTGTCTAGGGCAGGGTGGTTGGTCAAATTGACCTGCTTTCTACCATTTGAACCCATCACATAGATCTCCCCATTCCCATCCCGATTGGAAAAAAACACAATTTTTGAACCGTCAGGAGACCAAGAACCGACCTCATCCCTTCCCGGCGACCGTGTTAAATTCTTTAACACTATTCCTTCGATATCCATAACGCAAACGTCAGTCATGCCATCTGGCGACCCATCAGTGCTGGTGAGAGCTAACCGCTTCTCATCCGGAGACCATTTTGGCGATAGGTACGTTTGACCGCCAAACCGTCTGGTCATGTTTTTGATTTGAATTCTAGGACGAGGCCCCAAAATTTTAGGAAGAATAACAGGAGTATGCAAATATATGACAGAGACAAATGGGTCGTGTGGGTCATGCGCATGATAGGCAATAGATTTTCCATCCGGGGACCAGGCAATTGGACCATTACCATCCGCACCCGTCCAAGGTATTTCGTTTAATCCATTGGCATCAATCAGATAAACCATTATATCAATCCCAAAAAGGGGATCTCGATTTCGATCCGATAGAAATGTAATGGTGCCAGTCCGCTCGTCGGAGGACGCCTGCTCAGTAAACAGGCTCCATGAAAATAGAAATATCATGGCACCAAAAATCTTCTGAGGCACTGAGAATTGCTTCAACATGTATAATCCTCCTTGAATTTGTTTAACACCCATAGGACTTCAATGGAAGTTACTCTTTATCTCTCCCCAAGTGGTTGTGAGTTGCTTCTGGGGCTGCACTGAAAGAGCTTCGTATTGAACTTCAAAGTCATCAAAGTGGGCACGGTGCCACCTTCCTGCCGACAGATAAATTCCCCCTGCCGTGTAGGTGTCGTCAAGAAAATCTAGCATCTCTTTGTCATCAATAAAGCATTGAAACCGATTCCCCTTAGCAATAACCTTCAACCGATACCACTTGTGCAGTTTGAAATCAAATTCCCGAAATGTGAGTAGCTTGTCCGCTAAAAAGATTGTCGGAAGTCCGCCTTTTCCCACAGAAACCTTCATAAGTTGAATAGTCGCTGCAAAACCTCTTCTTATATCGTGATGTTTATTATCATGTACATTACCTATGAAGAATCTGTAGGATCGCTTGTGCATAAGTTGGATCCCCTTGTCCCGCTCCATCTCCTCGTTCCTCTCCATCTCCTTGTTCCTCTCCAAATATTCAGTGATCAGTTCAACGTGGTGTGGATCCATATGAGCGCGCAGCCCAATGGCTGCACCACCGCTAATACCCCTAGCTAGCTCGCTGATTTTTAAGGATACTGACACCTCGTAATCGCTTGCGATTATACCATCAACCACAACGATGACCTCCGTTTCACCCTCTGTTTTAGGAGAACCGAGAACCAATTCACCATTTTCAATGCCACCATCTTCAGCTCCCTCTACAAACGTCCAGCCTTGTAAGTCCCCATCGTTAAAATTATCACGAAATATCTCTGCCTCTACCGATGACACCAACAACGTAAGCATCAACATAACCATCATTTGCTTCATGAGATATCCCCTTTCTTCCCTGCTATAAGTCAATTTAGAGTTTGTGTCTAAATTCAACCCCTATGATTCTCACGGCGGTGCTTTTCACATGTCGCTTGAGTCCATCAGGATAACCATTATAAATTGCATCCTCTATGTCCTCAATGAATCTCTTACAGTGTATTATGGTAGATCTTAGAATTAATGAGACACTTCAAACCGGCGCAGTTGGAAACAGCGCCTACCAAACATGGGGAGCGAAAATGTCTATTTATTTGTATAATTCACCATAATTGGACACTCTGTACCGGGGCGGGGAAAATACGGGTTATCACCCCGGTAGGTGCGGTTAGAACCCGCACCACATCGGCGCAGTTGGAAACAGCGCCTACCAAACGGGAGACTGGTAGGTGCGGTTTTCAACCGCACCGGGCATCGCTCGGAGATTACCCAATTAATAAATTAATCTTCATACAGTTTGCGGACTCAGATCACAATCTAACAGATCGTGGTACAAAGACTATCTACTTTTGGCTCATGTATTGCGTAACAGGCCGGGTATTTTGTCGAGATGTAAATCTCGACCTACTTACTTAACATTTATCTGACAATGTACTAGGTTCTACCAAGATGCAGTCCCGAGAATTTTTTTACCACTTTTTTGCTTTTAATTAAAAAAAATACGATTATCTGCCAAGTTCTCTTCAAATTCATCCTACCCCCAGAGATACTTTACCTGTTTTTTCGCGGAGCAAGCAATAAAAAAGGCGAATGGATAGAACCATTCGCCTCGTGAAGTCTTGGGGATAGGTTTGCGAGCTAGTCTAACATCGCACCTTCATGCACTTGCCATATTCTCTCTTCTTTTCGCATCTTGGTAACAGTATCTGGTGGGGGCGTGACAGACATTTCCATTCTCTGCTCTCTACCCTCCGATATCTTTGGGACAGGCATTCGCAATCGGAAGTGAAATTCATCACCCACAGACTCGCCGTTTATAGCCGATGCCTGACTTTGCATTTCGCGGGATGACTCAACCGGCAGTGGTTCAAGCTGCTTTATATTCTCTTCAGTCATAGCTTCGAAGGTTTTATCTAGTATGCCAACTGATGACTCATGTTGTACTTCCCTTATCCCTATCAGAGTCTCAGAATCATCATGGCCACTACGCCCCATGTCGCTTCTCATATTTGCCGCCGGCACCTCCGCCATCGCACTTTCGGTTGAGGACTCAACGTCATACACTCGCCACACTCCATTCCCTTGTCGCATCTTAATAAGGCTATATACGGTGCCGGTACACCTTGACATTCCCTGATCTGTAATACTCGGCAGCTGTGCCAGTCGGAAGTGAAATTCATCACCGACATATTCGCTGCTTACAAGCAATGACTGCCTTCGCCTTTCACGGATTATTTTCTCAACCATCATTGGTTCAAGCTGATGTCTGGTTTTGACCACCTCATCCGGTGCTTCATCTGACATATCTATGGAATCCCCATCACCAGAATCTTCATGGCCCTCACGCCTATACTGCTCTGTCATTAACAAGCCCATTGCCTTATGATCAAGGTTCTGCCACGCCTCGAAGTAAGCATACATCACATCTTCAGCGGACTGACCTGTGCGTTCTGATGACGCAGATGTGCCGGTTGTGAACCCCTGCCCTGTGTATAGGCCAAACCCCCCGCCTGTTGTGAACTGTGATATATCTGTTTCTTCGGATTCATCGAAGAAGTCATCAATTCGCTCTGTTCCTACTGTGGATTCTATCGCAGCAATTTGTGGCAGATTGTTCTGGCTTTTTGTCCCTTGAGCGGTATCAGTTGGAAATCCTTCGGGGTTGTTTCGTGGACGTGCAGTTCCATCCTCCCACGGAGACAGATACACACGCTCCTCGACTGTGGGCGCATTCATCTGGCGTATCCCAATGAAACCGATGATAATCAGCGCAATCAACCCTGTCGCTCTAGCCGCCATTTTGGGGGGAGTTCCAACTTTCATGGCGGTTAGACCTCTCGTATAAAGTTTTTTCAACGTCAGTCCGGGAGAAACGAACACACCTGTGAGAAGGTATCGCAATCGTTTGGAGAGTTGTTGCTTCGCACGCGACAGCCGAAACGCAATAGCGTTGTATGACAACCCGTGCGCTTTAGTTAGTTCATCATAACTCGCACCCTCCAGATAGAAGGCGTGGGCAATCTCCCTGTCTTTCTGCGGAAGCGTCTCCATGGTCCGGCGGATCAGTTCCCTCTGTTCCAGTCGTGTCAATTGCTCATCAGGTGAGTCTTGTGTTTGCAGGACCCCTTCGTCCACTTCGTCAAGGGATACGGTGTTGATCTTCCGTTTTCGGACCCACTCTCGCGCACAATTCCGCGCAATCTCCGCCAACCAGCTTTTGAACTTCACTGCATCCTCAAGCTGCATCAGTCCTCGATAGGCGTTGAGGAAGGTGTCTTGTATCACCTCTTCGACATCATGGGAATTGTCCACGATCCTTATAACAATCGTATAGACAAGGGGGTAGTATTCTTGCATTAGGTCGGCAAATGCCCCTTCATCTCCAGTCTGGGCGCGATAAATGAGCGTATTGTCATTAGCCATGGGCCCTCGTTCCTCCCCAACATTGTATCAAGATACAGCCCTAAGATTTTCCCGGCACTTTATGTAAACACCCCATCAGATTGAGAGGTTTGTTCGGCATTATATCAACTGGTTCAATCTGCGTCAAGCATATTTCAGTCGACCTGTTTGAGCCAACCCCACATTGTGAACTTTTTGCCTGTGGGAGAAACAGAAAAAGGAGAATTAAACCATGCAGGACTAATGTCATTCTGGCGATTGTTATTGGTGAGGTTTTGAGGATTACCTCCATCGGCATCCATCACGTAGATGTCAAAATCCCCATCCCTATTAGACATGAAGACAATCTGTTCGCCAGCCGGAGACCATGAGGGAAACTGGTCATCATGACGATTTTCAGTGAGTCTTCGTCGGTTCTGCCCATCGGCGTCCATAACGTAGATGTCAAAGTTTTCAAAGTCCCCCCGCCTATCAGACGCAAAGGCAATACGTTCACCGTCGGGAGACCATGACGGATACCAGTCATTCTGGCGATTTTCAGTGAGTCTTTGTCGGTTCTGCCCATTGGCATCCATGACATAGATATCTTCATTCCTGCCCGGAATATTCCAATTACTACCAGAAGTAAAGACAATCCGTTTACCGTTGGGAGACCATGACGGATACCAGTCATCAAGGGGATTGTTAGTGAGGTTTTGAGGATTACCTCCATCGACATCCATCACGTAGATTTCATAGTTCCCATCTCGTTCGGAAGTAAAGGCAATGCCCTTGCCGTCGGGAGACCATGACGGATACCAATCATCATGGCGATTTTTAGTGAGATTTTTAGGTTTGCCCCCATCGGCATCCATCACGTAGATTTCACGGTTCCCATCTCGTTCGGAAGTGAAGACAATGCGCTTGCCGTCGGGAGACCATGAGGGATCCCTGTCATCATGGCGATTTTTAGTGAGATTTTTAGGTTTGCCCCCATCGGCATCCATCAGGTAAATTTCCCAGTTCCCATCCCTATTAGACGAGAAGACGATCTGTGCCTGTGCGTCAACACATACCATCAACAGCGTTAGTACTAATACTATAACACTGACTAAAATCAAATGGGCGAGATTGTATCTCCGTCGCATCTGTCTTTCCTCCTATGTTCTCAAATTATAGTAAAGTTTAGAATTAATTGGACACTCTGTACCGGGGATGGGAAAATCTGGGCTATCATCCCGGTAGGTGCGGTTTGTAACCGCACCGCATCGGCGCAGTTGGAAACAGCGCCTACCAAACGGGAGACTGGACGGCGCAGTTGGAAACAGCGCCTACCATACCTATTTATTTTTAGAATCCACTATAGTTTCTTATCCTTAAACACTGTTCCCCCAATAAGGGCAGTTATCGGTCAACTTGTTTGAGCCAACCCCACGTCGCGAGTACCTTACCTACGGGGGCAACTGCAAAAGCAGGGTCATACCATGCAGGAGCAGTGTCATCAAAGGGATTATTGGTGAGTTTTAGTGGATTCCCCCCATCGACGTTTATCACATAGACTTCCATGTTCCCATCCTCCTCCCTATCAGACACGAAGGCAATGTTTTTACCATCCGGCGACCATGAGGGTTCGCAATCCTTAAAGGGGTTATTGGTAAGTTTTCGCTGATTTTCCCCATCGGCATCCATCACATAAATGTCCCAGTTCCCCTCATTCTTCATGGAAGTAAAGGCAATGCGCTTACCGTCAGGAGACCATATAGGATCAGTGTCAAAACGGGGATTATTGGTGAGATTTCGCGGATTCTTCCCATCGGCGTCCATCACGTAGATTTCCAAGTTCCCAGCCCTATTGGACCTGAAGGCAATCCGTTTACCGTCGGGAGACCATGAGGGATGCCTATCATCAAAAAAGGGATTGTTAGAGAGATTTTGCGGATTTCCCCCATCGGTGTCCATCACGTAGATTTGCCAGTTCCCATCCCTCATGTTCCTAGCCCCACTAGAAGTAAAGGCAATGTGCTTACCATCAGGAGACCATGAGGGATGCCATCCAGCAATATCCTTATTAGTGAGTCTCCGAGGATTACCCCCATCGGCGTCCATCACGTAGATTTGTCTGTTCCCAGCCCTCTCATCCCTATCAGACGTAAAGACAATGCGTTTACCATCAGGGGACCATGAGGGGTCCCATTCAGCAAGGGGGTTGTTAGTGAGTCTGCGCTGATTACTTCCATCGTTGTCCATCACGTAGATGTCTAAGTTCCCATCTCTATCAGACGTGAAGGCAATTCGCGCCTGCGCATCAACGCATACTATCAGCGGTGTCAGACCAACGACTACTGCGCTTGCTAAAATCAAACATCCGAGACTGTATCTCCGTTGCATCTGTCTTTCCTCCTCTGTTCTCAAATCAGTTTTTATTTTTTGGGGTGGATAGAGGTCAACTGGTGTTGGTAACTCCTTTACAATTATGGTAGATTTTAGAATTACTTGGACACTGTCAATCGGCGAGGTGAGCAAACCTCGGCTACTGGGGTTAGAAAAATCTGGGCGATGATCCGGTAGGTGCGGTTTCTAACCGCACCGAATCGGCGCAGTTGGAAACAGCGCCTACCAACAGGAGAACGGTGGGTGGAAACGGCGCAGTTGGAAACAGCGCCTACCAAACATGCGGAGCGAAAGTGTCTATTTATTTTTATCATTCACTATAAAGGGACAACTCGGTTTATTAACGCGTGAAGCCTTCGACCCTTCCTTAGCGTTTATGACATACTCCCGTACGCGCCTGCGTCCGCGTCTTAGCAAACACCGTTTGCCCATAATAGCAGCTATCGGTCGACCTGTTTGAGCCACCCCCATATCGTGAACTTTTTGTCTATTGGACCAACTGCAAAGGGAGCAACCTCAACTGCAAAAGCCGGGGCAAACCATGCAGGTGCAGTGTCATCACTGCCATCTCTAGTGCGCCTTCGCACCTGCTGCGCGCCATCGGCGTTCATCGTGTAGATTTCATAGTTCCCATCCCTATTGGAAACAAAGACAATCCGTTTACCGTCCGGGGACCATGAGGGTTCCATATTACGAGAGGCATTTCTAGTGAGTCTGCGCCGATTCTTCCCATCGACGTCTATCACGCAGACGTCCGAGTCCGCAGGAAAAACGTCCGGCAGCCTACTAGAAGTAAAGACAATGCGTTTACTGTCAGGAGACCATGAGGGTTCCCATTCATGATCGGGATTTTCAGTGAGTCTTTGTTGATTACTCCCATCAGGATCCATCACGTAGATATCCAAGTGCCCTTTCCCCTTAGTGGAAACAAAGGCAATCCGTTTACCGTCCGGAGACCATGAGGGATAGTAATCATCAACGGCACCATTAGAGAGTCTTTGCTTATTACCCCCATCGGCGTCCATCACGTAGATTCGCCAGTGTCCACCCGCAACGTCCATAGCACCACTAGAAGTGAAGACAATATGTCTGCCGTCCGGTGACCATGAAGGATGCCATTCAGCAACGAACTCGTTAGAGAGTCTTTGTTGATTCTTCCCATCGGCGTCCATCACATAGATTTGCGGGCGTTTACGCATATCACCAATGATGATACCACCATCAACCATGATGGGTCCCTCCTCAGCCGCAATGTTCTTATTCCTATCAGACACAAAGATAATCCGTCTACCGTCCGGAGACCATGAAGGGTTTGTATCAGGAAAGTCATTGTTAGTGAGTCTTCGCTGCTTCTTCCCATCGGCATCCATCACGTAGATTTCCCGGTTCCCATTCCTATCAGACACGAAGGCTATCTGTGCCTGTGCGTCAACGTTTGGTGGCGTCAGACCTAAAACTACAACGCTAGCTAAAATCAAATGGGCGAGATTGTATCTCCAGTGCATCTGTTATGCCTCCTCTGTTCTCAAATCGGTTTTCGCTTATGTTAAGAAATCGTGCGACAGATACCGAGTTTTCAAGAAAAAACTCGGTTTCTCTTCGTGCTTTGCACTTTCTTTTTACATGAGCCAATCAGTTTAGTCCAGATTCGTTCCCCCAGATTTTATTAAGATGCAGTTCTAAGATTTTTTTTAGCACTTTTTTTAGTTTTACGAAAAAAAATATAACTCCCTGTCGAAACACTCCCTAAGTCCACGCCATCATAAGAGGTATTTTGCCGCTTTCTTCGCGGAGCAAGCAATAAAAAAGGCGAATGGAATGAACCATTCGCCTCGTGAAGTTCTGAGAATAGATTTGCGAGCTAGGGACCTACCTACTCACATGATCGAATACCGTGTCATAAATTCGCCATACCCCATTCTCTTTTTGCATCTTAACCTGGTGATATGAGATGCAGGTAGCTATTGGCATTATGTGATCTGAAATACCCTGTAGCTCTGAATCCGGTATTCTCAATCGGAAGTGAAATTCGTCACCGGTATATTCGCTACTTACAAGCAATGTCTGCTTTTGTAGTTCACGGATTGTCTCCTCCAGGATTTGAAGCCCAGCTTCAACGGCCTCATCCGGTGCTTCATCTGACGTGGGGACCCTATTACCAGAATTCTCATGGATGCTACGCCTATACTGCTCTGTCCTTAACGAGTCTATCACCTTATAATCGTAGTTCCTATACGCTTCCAAGTAAGCATACATCACATCTTCAGCGGACTGATCTGTACTTTCTGATGACGCAAATATGTCGGTAGTAAAATCTAGCTCAAGTTCCGTTTCTATAGCGAACTGCGTCATATCTGTTTCGTCGGGTTGATCAACGAACCCGTTAATTGATTCTGTTACTGCTGTGGGTTCTGCTGCAGCAATTTGTGGCAAATTGTTCCGGCTTTCTGTATCTTGAGCGATGTCAGTTAGGAGTCCTTCAGGATTGTTTCGTGGACGCGCACGACCATCCTTCCATGGAGACAGATACACACGCTCCTCGACTATGGGCGCATTCATCCAGCGTATCCCAATGAAACCGATGATAATCAGCGCAATCAATCCTATCGCTCCAACCGTCATTTTGGGGGTAGTGCCAACCTTCATGGCAGTTAGCCCTCTCGTATAAAGCTTTTTCAACGTCAGTCCGGGAGAAACGAACACACCAGTGAGAAGGTATCGTAACCGTTTGGAGAGGTGTTGCTTCGCACGCGACAGCCGAAATGAAATCGCCTTATCTGACAGCCCGTGTGTACTCGTCAGTTCATTGTAGCTTGCACCCTCAAGGTAGAAAGCGCGGGCGATATCCCTATCTTTTTGCGGGAGCGTCTCCATTGTCCGGCGGATCAGTTCCCTCTGTTCCTGTCGTTCCAATAGCGCGTCGGGTGAGTCTTGCGCTTGCAGTACTTGCTCGCTCACTTCGTCAAGGGATACAGTATTGATCCTCCGTTTTCGGACCCACTGTCGCGCGCAATTCCGCGCAATCTCTGCCAGCCAGCTCTTGAATTTCGCGCTATCTTCAAGCTGTGCCAAGCCTCGATAGGCGTTGAGGAAGGTGTCTTGTACTACCTCTTCGACATCATGGGGATTGTCCACGATTCTTATAACAATCGTATAGACAAATCGGTAGTATTCCCGCATTAGGTCGGCAAATGCCCTTTCATCTCCAGTTTGGGCACGATAAATGAGCGTATTGTCATCAGCCATGGATCTTCACTCCTCCCCAATATTTTATCAAGATACAGTCCTGAGATTTTCCTGGCACTTTATGTGAACGCCTCATCAGATTGAGAGGCTGCTTGAGCATTGTATCAACCCGTCCGATCCGCGTCAAGCATATTGCGGATTGCTATCTTTACTGAATAGTTCAGCGAAAGGAAGCGGCAAATTCCCTTCTCTCAATAATGGCAGTTATCAGTCGAGCTGTTTAAGCCGTCCCCACATTGTAAACTTTTTGCCGGCGGGAGAAACCGAAAAAGGTGAGTTAAGCCATGCAGGACTAGCGTCACTACTGGCATGATTGGTGAGTTTTTGTTGATTGCCACCATCGGCGTCCATTACGTAGATTTCAGCGTTCCCATCCCTAAGCGAATAGAAAGCAATGCGTTTACTATCGGGTGACCATGTGGGAGACCCGTCCCAAGCGCGATGATTGGTGAGCTTTTGTTGATTGCCACCATCAGCGTCCATCACGTAGATGTCAAATTTTACAAAGTCCCCCTTTCTATCAGCATCGAAGGCAATGCGTTTACCGTCCGGGGACCATACGGGATTCCAATCATTATTGCGATTTTCAGTGAGTCTTTGTTGATTACCACCATCCGCGTCCATCACATAAATTTCAGAAGTGATGTCCAAGTTGTTTTTAAAGTGCCCATCCCTAACGGCACTGAAGACAATGCGCCTACCGTCCGGGGACCATGAGGGATACCTGTCCTCCTCGGGACTGTTGGTGAGATTTTGAGGATTGTTACCATCGGCATCCATTACGTAGATTTCATAGTTATGAGGATCCTCCCTACCCGCATCCCTATCAGACTCAAAGGCAATGCGTTTACCATCAGGGGACCATGAGGGTGAACTGTCCCTTTCGGGACTGTTGGTGAGGTTCCGCGGATTCCCTCCATCGGCGTCCATCACATAGATTTCAGAAGTGGGCCAACCGTTAGCGTCAACGTGCCCATCTCTATCAGACACGAAGACAATCCATTTACCATCGGGAGACCATGAGGGTGCAGAGTCGCTACCGGGATCATTGGTAAGTCTACGCAGATTCCCTCCATCGGCATCCATCACGTAGATTTCAGAAGCGGGTAGTTTGGGTATACCGGGTATATCGTCTCGAAAGTGCCCATCCCTTTGAGATATGAAGACAATCTGTGCCTGTGCATCAACGCCTACCATCAGCGATGTCAGCACCAAGACTATAAAGCTAGCTAAAAGGAAATGTGCGAGACCGTATCTTCGTTGCATCTAATATTCCTCCTCTGTTCCCAAATCGGTTTATCATGCTTTGGAGTGGATAGAGGTCAGATTATGTTGGCAATCCCCTTCCAATTAAATCCTGATTCCGTTGCCCCGTTTCGGGCCTTACGGCATCGTGGATTCACGGCTTGGTAATATCCCGATTAGATTGGGACAAACCCAGTTGGAAGTGGCAACTTGGTTTATTATCGTATGAACTCATCATCCCTTCTTTGGTGTTTATGACCCAACCTCAGCAAACACTGTTTTCCCGATAATGGTAGTTATCGGTTGACCTGTTTGAGCCAACCCCACATTGTAAACTTTTTACCTGTGGGAGAAACCGAAAAAGGAAAGTTCAACCATGCAGCAGCAGTGTCATCCTCGGGATGATTGCTGAGGTTGCGAGGATTACCCCCATCAACGTTTATCACGTAGATTTCAGGGTTCCCATCTACCTCCCTATCAGAGGTAAAGGCAATCCGTTTACTGTCAGTGGACCATGAGGGATCCCAATCCTTAAAGGGATTTTGAGTCAGTCTTTGCTGATTGTCCCCATCGGCGTCCATCACATAGATGTCCCGGTTTCCACCACCCCTATCAAAGGCAATGTGCCTACCGTCCGGTGACCATGAGGGATTATTGTCAGTACGGTTATCATTGGTGAGGTTTTTGGGGTTGCCCCCATCGGCGTTCATCACGTAGATGTCTTCATTCCCACCCCTAATCGAAACAAAGACAATGCGTTTACCGCCGGGTGACCATGAGGCGGAATAGTCAGGAAAGGGATGTTTAGTGAGGTTTTTAGGGTTGCCCCCATCGGCATCCATCACGTAGATGTCTCCGTTCCCAGCCCTACCAGACGTGAAGGCAATCCGTTTGCCGTCAGGAGACCAAGAGGGGTCCCAGTCATCAAAGTCATTTTTAGAGAGGTTTCGCTGATTATTCCCATCGGCGTCCATCACGTAGATTTGCCGGTTCCCACCCCTATCATCCCTATCGGAGCTAAAGGCAATCCGTTGACCGTCCGGAGACCATGAGGGATCCCTATCTTCACCAGGGTTATTAGTCAGGTTTCGCTGATTACCTCCATCGTTGTCCATCACGTAGATTTCCCAGTGCCAATCCCTATCAGACATGAAGGCAATCCGTGCCTGTGCGTCAACAACTACCATCAGCGGCGTTAGAACCAAGACTACAACGCTAGCTAAAATCAAACGTACGAATTTGTATCTCCAGAGCATCTGCTATTCCTCCTCTGACCTTATTAAGATACAATTCTGAGATTTTCTCTAGCACTTTTTTTGCTTTTAGGGAAAAAAATATGATCTCCTGTTGAAACACTCCCTAAATCCACGCCAGCCTAAGCGGTATTTTGCCGCTTTCTTCGCGGAGCAAGCAATAAAAAAAGGCGAATGGTTTTATCCATTCGCCTCGGGAAGTCTTGGGGATAGGTTTGCGATTTAGCGGTGTATCTCCGGCAGCTCTGACATTGCACTGTCGAGATCGGGCATACCCTCATAAATTTGCCACGTACCATTCTCCTTTTGCATCTTAATAAGCTGATATGAGGGCGAGACAAAAATCATTCTGTCCGGATCCGAAATATCCGGTATATCTGGTGCCGGCATTCTCAACCGGAAGTGAAATTCATCGCCCACATATTCGCTGCTCACAACCTTCGCCTGACTTTTCAGTTTAGACATTGACCCGGCGATTATTTCAGCAAATTCAAGTGTTTCAGCCGACATTTCATCTGGCGGAACCGGAGATCCATCACGTGTCACCTCTATGGAAGTCCGATCACCATGATCATGACGCATGTACTCGTCTGTCGACAATAAGCTCATTGCTTCAAAGTCAGAATTCTGCCACGCCTCCACGAAGGCATACATCACATCTTCAGCGGACTGACTTGCGCGCTCTGATGACACAGATGTGCCGGTAGTGAGATCTTGATCCGCCTCTGACTCAAATTCCACCTCTGTCGCGAATTGCGCTGTATCCTTTTCGTCGGGTTGATCGAAGAAATCATCTATTGACTCCATTCCTGCTGCAGATGCTGCCTCGGCAATTTGTGACTGAGTGTCTCCGCTTTCCGCATCTTGAGTGGTGTCAGCTAGGAGCCCTTCAGGGTTGTTTCGTGGGCGTGCAGTACCATCCTCCCACGGCGATAAGTACACACGCTCTTCGACTATGGGTGAATTTATTTGGCGGACACCGATATAACCGATGAAAATAAGCGCAATCAACGCTGCTGCACCAACCGTTATTTTAGGCACCGCTCCAATTTTCATGGCAGTTAGACCTCCCGAATAGATTTTTTTTAATGTTAATCCGGGAGGAACAAAGATGCTAGTGAGAAGGTATCGCAACCGTTTGGAGAGGTGTTGCTTCGCACGCGACAGCCGAAACGAAATCGCCTTATCCGATAGTCCGTGCGTACTGGTCAGCTCGTTGTAACTTGCACCCTCCAGATAGAAGGCACGGGCAATATCCCTGTCCTTTTGCGGAAGCGTCTCCATTATACGACGAATTAATTCTCTCTGTTCCCGCTGTATCAATCGCTCATCAGGTGAGTCTTGCGTTGTTTGCAGTATCTCTTCGCTCACTTCGTCGATAGATATAGTCTCGCCCCTCTGTTTGCGAAGCCAGTTTCGTGCACGATTTCGCGCGATCTCTGCCAACCAGCTTTTGAATTTCGCGCTATCCTCAAGCTGTGCCAAGCCTCGATAGGCACTGAGGAAGGTATCTTGCACAATCTCTTCGGCGTCATGGGAATTTTTCACGATTCCGATCGCGATTGCATAAACATAGGTATGGTATGCTCGCATCAGTTCGGCGAATGCCCCTCCATCCCCAGCTTGGGCGCGATGGATGAGTGTATTCTCATTAGCCATGGCTTTTCATTCCTCCCTTACACTCTACCGAGACACAATTCTGAGATTTTTTCTAGCACTTTTTCACATTGAAGCATAAGGTAGTACAACTCAAGGAAGTCTTCTATTTTATAATTGGTGTTTCAAATTATCACCGTCTCTCCAATTTCATCCGTCCCCATAGAGTGGCTTGATTATTTGACATCTCCACCGACAAAGAACGGTCACGAATGACCCACGTCGGATTAGTATCCGACTTCAAATCCTTACTAAGTTGCGTCCGATTATCTCCGTTGGCAGCCATCACATAAATATCTGGAGGTGTCCTAACCTGAGATGAATGGAACGCAATCCACCTACCATCGGGAGACCACGCAGGCGCACGGTCTTCCCATGGGTGGCGGGTTAGGTTGACGACGTTGTCTCCGTCAGGGTTCATCACATAGATATCGTCCTGATCGCCTTCCCGATTGGAATGAAACGCTATCCTGGTCCCATCGGGAGACCATGTCGGCGCAGTGTCGAACGCGGGGTGGTTGGTTAAATTGACCTGATTCTTCCCATTTGAATCCATCACGTAGACTTCCCCGTTCCTATCCCGCTTGGAAAAGAACACAATTTTTGAGCCATCAGGAGACCAAGAACCGACCTCATCCTCTCCCCGCCACCGTGTTAAATTTTTCAACCGGTTGCCTTCAATATCCATAACGCAAACATCAGTCAACCCATCTGGTGAACCGTCAGTGCTGGTGAGAGCTAACCGCTTTCCATCCGGAGACCATTTTGGCGATAAGTACCTTCGACCACCAAACTGTTCGGTCACGTTTTTGAACTCAAACTTAAGAGCACCTACCGCAGCAAGTATCTCTTTTGGGTCTCTCCGCCTAGGAAGATGCTTCAAAACTTCAGGAAAAAGATGCTCCAAAGTTTCAGGAAGAACAGGAGTCATCAAAAATATATGAGTGCCAAATCGGTCCGGCATGTGGTAGGCAATATATTTTCCGTCTGGGGACCAGGCAATTGGACCATGTTTGCCATCACTAAACTTCCAACGTTTTTCGTTGAAGCCGTCAGCATCAATCAGATAAACTGTTATATTAGTCCGAAGAGGCAAACCAGCAGGGAATTTTTCACCTCGATTTCGATCCGAGAGAAATGCGATGGTGCCGTTCGGCGCGTCGGCAAAAGCCTGTTCACCAAGTAGATTCCACACAAATAGAAGTATTATGGAACTAAGGATCTTCTGAAACACTGGGAATTGCTTCAACATGTGCAAACCTCCTTAAATTTGTTTGGCACTCATGCGGGACCGAACTTCAATGGAAGTCCCCCTTTATCTCGCCCCAAGTGGTTGCGAGTTTCTTCCGGGGCTGCACCGCAAGAGCCTCATATTGAACCTCAAAATCATCGAAGTGGACATGGTTCCCCAATCCCGACGACAGATAAATTCTCCCTTCCCTGTAGGTATCGTCAAAAAAATCTAGCATTTTATCGTCATCAATAAAGCATTGGAACTGATTCCCCTTTGCAACGATCTTCAAGCGATACCACTTACGCAGTCTAAAATCAAATAGCTGAAACGCGCGCAGCTCATCTTTGAGAAACACCCTGATAAGCCTTTCGTTTGCTCCGATTTCTTTGTTAGCTGCTATATCCATTTGTTGAATAGTTGCTCCAAGACCTCTTTTTATATCCTGAATGTTTATATCTTGATTACCTAGGAAAAACTTGTAAGATCGCCTGTACAGAAGCGTTGGGAGTCCCTTTTTTCCCCGTGCAGGAGCAGGTTTAATAATCGGCTCAAGGATCGGATCTGTATGGGCACGCAGCCCAATGGATGGGCCACCATTAATATCAATATCCTTAACTAGCTTGCCGATTTTTAGGGATACCGCCACCTCGTAGTCTCTTGAGATTATACCATTAACAGCAATAATAACCTCCGCCTCACCTTCCGCCTTGGGAGAACTGAGAACCAATTCACCATTTTGAATCTTACCATGTTCGGCGCCTTGTACAAACGTCCAGCCCGTTAAGTCACCATCGTTAAAATCATCACGAAATATCTCTGCCCATACTGATGATACCAACAACGTAAGTATCCATATAACTATCATGTGCTTCATAGGGGATCACCTCGGTCACATTCGTTTATTCCCAATTCTTACCAAGACACAATTCTGAGATTTTTTCTAGCACTTTTTTGTGTTGAACCAAAGAAGTATAGTAGATTTTAGAATTACTGATACACTTTCGATGCAGAACCAACCCCCTAAATCCCCCTTGTCAGGGGGACTTCGGAAACTTCGAGCGGGTCGGAGTTATTGGTAAATGTCTCCTTATTTCTCGTGTTTACTAACCTTTGGTGCTAGTTTAGTGAGAAAGTTTTTTGGCGCATGTTAAGAAAGCGTGCAATAGCAACCGAATTTTCGCTGCACGTTTTGCGCTTTCTTTTCACATGAGCCAGTTTTTTTACATTGTTCAAGAGTTCATTGGTTCATTAGTCGGTTGGCTAATTCATTTTTTTTCTGTTCCGCCCTTCGGATACACATGTCGCCCCTCTGGGGCTTTCGGGTATTTGTTTATCGGTGTACTATAGACATGTCGCCCCTCTGGGGCTAAATGAACCGCTGAACCAATGATTTTTACGTTTCACGCATCACGTTTTGTGTTATCAACAGCTGCAAACTAGCACCATTGGTTACTATAGTTGATTAATATCTTGGCCACATTCGTTTATTCCCAATTCTTACCAAGACACAATTCTGAGATTTTTTCTAGCACTTTTTTGTGTTGAACCAAAGAAGTATATCGATTGTTACCCCTCATCCGCATTCACACCTCAAGGTTCCAACCAAAAAGCAAAAAAAAAACGCCCCTAACCGAGCGAACGTGGGGCGTAGTAATACAGATTACGATATTCAGCTTAAAACACAATTTTAAGTATACAATCAGGACACCGGAGGTCGGTGCTGTATCCACGGCTGTGCCCGCTCAAATGCTCCCGACGCAGCCAACACTGTCTCCTCATCCCCCTTCCGCCCCACAATGTGGAGACCGATGGGCAGACCGTCAGAGGAGAAACCTGCAGGCACAGTGGCAGCGGGATGTCCAATCACATTAATCGGTAACGTAAACGCACCGTTCCAGTACTGATCCGGGAAGATTCTGTCAGGCGACCACTTGCCGGGATACTCGCCGTTGGGGAAGGCTGGAAAGCACGATGTCGGCGAAAGCAGCAGGTCATACTCCTCAAACAGGTCGGTCATACGTGCCTTCAAAACGTCAATTTGACCGAGTGCCCTAGCGTAGTCTGCTACAGTGACTTTCGCCCCATATTCAAGACAGAATCTGGCAAATTCGGTCATCTGCTCACCATAGGTTTCCAGATACCTACCTTGGCTGGTATACGAATCCGCCGCTATAATGGCACCGAAAGTGTCGTAGGGTGGATCCATCGCCAAGTCGGATTCCTCAACGTAGCAACCGAGTTCCTCAAATAATCGCGCTGCCTTTGAGGTTACATCCAAAACATCGGGTTCCACATCAGCAAAGCCGAAGTCCGGACTCCAAGCGATACGCAGCCCTTTAATATCTCGGCCTACCGCAGCGATGAAATCGGGTGGAGTTTCCCGGAGGGAGGTGGGATCTCTGCGATCGTGCCCGGCAAGCGTTTGAAGCATTAAGGCGGCATCCCGCACGGTACGACTAAGGGGACCGTTCTGGGAGAACATGTACGGCATAGCAGGACCTTGTAAACCGGTGTAACCGGAAACCCTGCCTTGCGTGGGCTTGATGCCGTAAACGCCGGATAAGTTGGCGGGTATACGGATCGACCCGCCGCCATCGCTGCCGGTGGCAAAGGGACACAAGTACGCTGCAACCGCTGCCGCCGCACCACCGCTGGAACCTCCCGGTGTACGATCAGTATTCCAAGGATTACACCCGGAGATACCCAAGCTGTTCTCACAGGTCCCGACCATGCCGAACTCTGGAACATTGGTTTTGCCCATGACAATGCCCCCAGCTGCCCGTACCCGCTCTACCACGGCTGAATCCCGCTCCGGTATCCGGTCCTTGTATACGACTGAACCCGAAGTCGTCCGTATCCCCTTGGTCATCTGGGTATCCTTGATGGGGATAGGCAGCCCGTGTAAAGCTCCCAGTTTGTCACCGCGGATAACTGCCGCTTCGGCAGCTTTGGCATCTTCCATCGCCTCATCGTGGGTCAACAGTAGGAATGCGTTTAGCTGTGAATCAAGTTTATCAATACGATCAAAGTACAGTTCGGTCAGTTCTATCGGGGAAATCTGTTTTGTTGAGATCAGATCCAAGAGATCGGTCGCTGATGCGAAAGCCAATTCCCCGTCTATCATGATAGCTCCTTTCTTTGTTACGTCTATCCACTTACCTGATGAGACGACTCTGAAATAGTACCTCGGTACGTGGCATGATGTAATGCTGCCCCTTAGTGGCTTCAGGAACACGTCGCTGAAATTCTTTAGTAACTCCATAACCACTGTCCACAGAAAGTGAATGCCCACCCACCCGCGTAAGGCCCCCGACGACGTTGACTTGCGCGCCAGCTTGGTGGCAGACTTCGATCGCCTTTGTAAATGTATATCCTGTGTTTGGCCCACTAGTAGAGGGTTCATCAGTAACGACAAAAAGTACAAGTTTTCGATCGTCAGGCGTTCGGAGTTTGGGTACGCCCTCCATAATTGCGTCCAACAGGTGTTCATCGCCACGCCTAGGTCTCCGAAATAGTTTTTCGACCTGCTCAGCACTTAACGGCGGTCGTGTTGTTGTAATTGAACTTTCGCCGCCGCCCGACTGTGCCCAGAACCGGATCATACCAAGTCGATAATCTATACCCTCGCTATCCAGAACCCCGATCAATACATCCAGTGCTGCACAGATTTCATCTACCTTATCATCCATACTTAAGCTAGAGTCATAAACAAACACCAAATCAACTGGTTTCTCTATTGTTGCGACGATATGTTGAGCAACACGTCTGAAAATCCCATCAATTTTGAGTATAGACTTATCTATCATAGGTGCTTGGTCAACCTTACGTTGATATTTGTCGATTGCGTACCATTTGCCGCCGGTGTAGTCGGTTAATTGTACCTGTACCTCTTCGCTGATTCCGATGATGTTAATCCGAATCTTGTCTTGCTTACACTGATCTAGGATCTTCCCGATAACCTGATTTTTTTGGTCACCTAGCCCCCAAGACGTTTTCAGTTTTGAATTTGTCACAACAACGAGGTGCTTGTCGGCATCCGGTCGGAAATACAAAGTGTCAAGTCCTTCCATCATTGCGTCAAGTCCGTGTCCGGTAGCCTTGCCCTTAAATCTCGGCGGCGGCACCGTGCGAAAGCTTTCTTCAATCTCAGCTAACCCACGCTGCAACCGTTTAACCGTGATCTCTGATGTTTTGCCAGCATTTTGAAACCAAATAAGCCCAAACTGATAATCAATCACCGATTCTTCAAAGGCACTTGCCATATCAACCATCCGTGCTTCAACTATCTCACCTGGTCCCCTCATCTCCGAGCTTCCATCAATAACAAACACCAAGTCAACCATCTGGGTCTTGCTTTGACGGCTTGCGCGTTGCACAATTTCCACGAGGCTTTTCCCAATATCAACCGTTATCTCCTCCTTTGTCGGAAAGTCTTCCGGACTGATCATCAAGCCTCTTTTTCGACGGGGCGATTGTACCTGCGCTTGTGTGATCATCTCCACGCCATCAAGGCAGATCCAAGCTACCAATGTTATCAATGCAATTCGCCATTTCCAAACATGGCGTTTAGGTGATTTCATCGATTTCCTCCATGTATATAAAATAAATAAGGATTGTTTTGTTGCACCGATATGCTATAATTTACTTTTCACCCAATCTCCGGTCAGGAGTGTTTGATTACACAATGAATTACAAAGATCTTCTTAAGAACGCCTCCAAAGCATATTGCCAACGAGTCGCACGCCGGATAGGATTAACTGATCGACTTCCCGCGTCAAAGCTGCGCCAGCAAATTACTGAGCGGTTTCTTAATTCAACCGCCTTGAAAGACTCCGTGGCGCGTCTTAACTCCCACGAGCGTTTAGTATTGATGATCCTCGCCTTCTCCTGTGGAGAGACGGGAGTTCCGTTCCATCTATTCAATCGGAAGGTCAATCAAATGAGCCGCGGTTGGTCTAGCAGAGGCACTGAGATTCTGCATGCACTCGCCGAATCAGGTTTTATTTTCACATTCGCAGCAAGCGGCATGCAATACCACTATATCGTTCCGGCTGACCTGTGTTTGCTACTACAAGAAATTTTCGCGAAAGATATGAGCGCGACCCTTAGACAACCCAAAGAAACACCAAAGAATGTTCGCAATGACGATTTTGCACTGGTCCGAGATACTTTTACCTTCCTCTGCTTTGCGTCCCAATATGGAATACGACAGACCCAACAAGGCAGCATCTACAAATACACACAGAAACACCTTCTCAAACATTTTGAAGTGTCGAACGACACACCAAAAGTCTACGACCGAATTAATCCGGCGATGGAAAATCCGGATCGCTTAGCCTTGATCTTTGATTTTTGCCGACACCAAAAACTTATTCGTCAACGGGATTCTGACCTAGTATGCAGTGAAACCGGCAAGGAATGGATCCAAAAAACCGATTCGGAAAAACTCTTGGACATATACAGCTACTGGCTGGAACACGGCGTATCAAAAGATCCATCAGCGTTAATTGCACAATCTATTTTGCACATTCTTCCCCTAGAAGAGTGGTTCCTGCTTTCCTCGATTCAAGAGCAAATATCCAAATTCGCGGTGAGTGCCACTTGGATGCAAACACTTTATTCCCAACTTGAACGTTCGTTGGTTAACCACCTAACCTATATGGGAGGACTTACATTTGCCCATTTAGGGGATGATGTTGCGATTCGAGTGACAGATATTGGACGCCACCTTTTCTATGGGAAGCCGATTGAGAGCTACGGGTTTGAGTCATCGTTTATTGTTCAACCCAATCACGAGGTGCTTGCCTCAAGTTATCTAGCACCCGAACTCCGCTGGAAACTCAATCATATTGCGGAACTCCATCAAGCGGATCAGATGTCTACCTATAAACTCTCCGCCGAATCAATCTACAACGGCTTGCGTTCGGGCTTCTCCCTTGACGAAATCTTGGTATTTTTGAATACTCATTCCAAAACAGGTATTCCCCAAAACGTTGAGATATCGATCAAAGATTGGGCGGAACGGTATGGTCAAATCTATTTAATGGACGTGATGCTGCTACGCTGCAAAAACACACATATCGCCCAAGAAATCAGAACCTCCCAACAGATTGGGAAGTATATTCTCGGTGAGATTTCTCCGACGGATTTCGTGGTATCACGCCAGCAGTCTCAGGAACTCCTCACGCTCCTTGAAAAACAGCACCATATGCCGTTGCCGGAGATCGTTACGCTTGAAAAAGAATAGGATTACACACGCAGAAAAAAGAAATAACAGGTGATCGAAAAAATAGAAGTTACGCACCACTCCCCTAGCTTATCACGTTTATGATCAAGTCTCAATCAAATAAGGCGGCGCGTTATGTTTAATAATAGCATTCTCAGCAACGCTAAAAGGCTAATGTCTGGCAACATTATGGTCTTTTCTATCACCGGGCTGCTGGGTAACTTTGCCCGTGCGATGGTTTTTCCATACGCCTCGCTGTATGTCCTTGCCCTTGGTGGAGATGCTAGAACTGTAGGCTGGGTAAACTTTCTCAGACCACTGGCTGGGTTGATTGCATTTCCCATAGCCGGTTATCTCACCGATCGCACCGGTCGGATTAAACTCATCGTGCTGAGTAACTATCTCTCCGTCGCGTTCCTTCTAATATATGTCCTTGCGTTCAGATGGCAAGTGGTTGCTATCGCTTCACTGATGAGCGGTTTGGTAGTTCTGGGATTTCCACCCCGGTCCGCGCTAATTGCCGACTCACTGTCCCCAGAAGATCGCGGTAGAGGCATCGCGACGATGGACACTATTTCGAGCGGTCTTTCCATCTTCGCGCCTTACATCGCTGGTCTCGTTGTAGAGCTCTCTGGTCCCAATACCGGTGTTCGGACGCTGTATGGGGCGATGCTGGTGTTGTACCTAGCCACCGCTGTTATACATAGCCGCTTTCTCAAAGAATCTAGATCAAACCGCCATACTCGTATGACGGCTTCTTCTTTCCCAAAGTTGATTACCGAAGCGTATAGTGGAATGCCCACATTGTTGCGGGGGTTACCTTCCTCTCTGAAGGCACTAGCGGGCATCATTATCCTCAGCTTTATGGCAAATGGAGTGGCGAGTCCCTTCTGGGTGGTCTACGCTATAGAGCAAATTGGCTTATCTTCATCGCAGTGGGGACTGATCTTGCTTTGTGAAACAGCATTGCGACTCTTGATACTTATCCCGGCGGGATTTAGCGTTGACCGTTGGGGCAGGACAACCTCACTGCTAGTAGCCTTGCTCCTTTCAACGGTAGCGATACCCCTGTTCATCCTAGCGAAAGGTTTTACCGCTGTTCTCCTGATACGGTTGGTGATTGCAGTGGCATCTGCCATTACTCTCCCTGCGTGCACTGCGCTGATGGCAGACATCGCGCCACGAGAGATTCGGGGACGGGTGATGGCAGCGTTGGGGCAAGGCGGAGTCATGATTGGTGCCGCGGGAGGTGGAACTGGTGGTCCGGGGACAGGCTTTCTCATCACCCTGCCCTTGATGATAGCATCTCTTGCAGGAGGCTATCTCTACGCTCATAACCCTACCTATCCATGGCTCTTCGTTCTTATTGTCGCGACACTCGCGACCATCTTGACCGCGTTTTTCATCCGTGATCCGAAGCAAGCAGAGATATAATCAGAAAGATTTCAATTGACTTTTGTAGCGACTGTAACCACCGTCAAACTAAGGAATATCAATCCCCACAATTAGCCATTCGATTCAACTCCCGGAACACCCTCCATCATGTTTTGAATTCGCGGTCGATCACTATTCACAAACGCCGCATTGGGTTTCAGGGCATAGGGCGACCAACGCTGCAAAGAAGCCATGTGTGCTTCAGTTGTCGGCTTGGCGGCAAATTTCAGGGCAATATAGCGACGGCCCGCCCAACCACCGAACATCCCGTGCCACAGACAGTGATTGAAGAATACGACATCGCCCGGCTGCGCTTCAAGAGGAAAGCACGGCAGGTCGGATCCCGTAACCCCGAAGGTGCTTGGACTCGAATCCGCTTTCTGGGCGATAAGCGGTCCAAGATCCGTGTGGAGTGGTAGCCGATGTGAACCGGGGATAACGCGTAGGCAGCCCCGTTCCTTCGTCACCGGATCGAGATAGATCATTACCTTAATCCGCAGGTAATCAACCTCCGCCACACCTTGCCGATCTGCATGCCACCGGTGCTCGCTGTGGGCAGTAAGGTTACCCTCAGAGCCAGACCAGATGAACTCACCCGGCATCAACTGTTCAATGACCTTGTAGATACGATCGCCCTCAACAAGTTGCGTAAAAAAGGTATTTTGCTCAACGATGGTTGTCGTACTTTGTTCTTCCCCGGTGAAGGGCGCATCACCACGCTCTTCGGTTAGCACGTTGTCGAACTCTTGAGTAATTTCGTTCATCTCCTCCGGTGAGAAATACTGTTGCATACAGAGAAAACCGAAGGTGTCAAAATACGATTCCTGTTCCGCTGTTAGCATTGTGTGCCTCCTTAGTTTTATGGTAGGTTTTAGAGTTACTTATACACTTCCAATGCACAGTCAACCCCCTAAATCCCCCTTATCAGGGGGACTTTTGGAAACTTAGCGAAGGTTGGAATTATAGGAATTGGCAGCCCAATATTAGGGCTTTATGCTAGTTCCTAAGGACTTGGAAAAGCCAACTCTTTAATCTGTAAACACGCCTCTTTTTTGAATAGGTGATTCAGATAAATACATAGCGTATGAGCGGTGATTTTGGCGTATAGCCGCGTGCATAATCCCCAGAAACTATGTGCATGATTGTTTTGTATATGAAACTGTTGACTCAATTGCCCATTGACGGTTTCAACTATCTGCCGAATTTGGTTAATCGCTTGCTTGGTTTGTGTGGAAATCTGCTGTTTCTGGTTGCGTCGTGGCAAGGTTATCAGTTCGATACAGTTCAGTTGAGCTAATTCGTCTTTGATTGAGTCGCTCATGTAGGCTTTATCTCCTATCACTTGCTTATCTCGGTGATTCGTGAGTAATTCGTGACCTACCGCTAAATCGGTTTTAGAAGCAGGTGCCAGTTCAAAATCAACAATCACTCCACTTGCAGTGACTAACAGATGCAGCTTATAGCCGAAAATGGTCTGTTTCTTGGATTCGACTCGTCCATAATTGGCACCATGGCATGACCAATCGTTGGTTGACGCAGGCACCGAATGAAACTGCATGACTGGAATCGGCAAACTATCAATAATACACAGTTTATCCGATGCCGCTTCAATGGCTGACAAGAGCATCTGCCGAATCTGATTGATGATTGCTCCCAAGTTGCGTCTGCGCCGATTGAACCGACTCTGACAAGGCAATATAGGGAACAGATGCCGGTGCTGGCTAAATTCGGATAGCAGCTCGGTTTCAATGTCCCACCCCTTACACTCAGCAATCAATATCATAGTGATTAACTCACTATCACTACAACCGGGAGCGGGACCGGGGCGTTGGAGCAATGGTGCAAGTTTTATCAGCAGGTCATCAACAATGACATAAGTCCATAGACACAGGTCATCAAAATCGGTTATCATAAGGGTATCCTCCAGTTTTAGATGGGTTATCAGGTCCATCTATAATAACAGACTGGAGGTCTTTTTAACTTCCCTTTTTTAGTTCCGATTAAAAAAGGGAAGTTAACTAGCATAACACCCTAGTAGGCACATTGCTTTGAATCCCGATTCATCGGGGTGCCGTGTGCCGTAACTCCGCGATCAATTAATAGTAGTAGGCACACTCCGTGTGCCGTAACTCCGCGAACCCCGATCTATCAGGGGCTCGTTCATAGTATTTGGTAGGTGCTGTTTCCAACTGCGCCGTTTCAACCCACACTACGGTGCCTATGCGGTACTGTTTCCAACCGCACCTACCGGGGTCATAGACCAAATTTTTCCATCTCCGGTAGGAGAGGTTTCCTAACCTCGCCAATTTGCAGTGTCCAATTATGGTGAACAATACAAATAAGTAGACATTTACCAATAACTCCAACCTGCGCGAAATTTTCAAAGTCCCCCTGATAAGGGGGATTTAGGGGGTTGTTTGTGGGTACAGATTTCCCAATCTGTACATGTGCACCGGCAGTATCCAATTAATTCTAAGATCTACCATAATTGCGTGCAAAAATTAACACATCAACACCCCTATCCTGATGTTGGATTTGGTTTTTTAACGTCGCCTCGTGGTAGAATCCCGCATTTTGGACCGCTTCGGCTTTGCTTGTTGAGGTTGATTCAACATAACACTGGACTTTAGCATCTGGAAGATCAATTGCTTCAAGCAAGGTCGATGCCGATCCATAGAAGTTCGGATGGACGAAAAGGTCCAACACCGCTGTATCGGGTTGCCAGCGTGTATCCCAAGAAACGGTTGCCACACCGACAATTGCACCGGACTCCGATTCCAACAGCTTTGCGTCGTGATAGGTGTCCCCATCTTCCAACGCCTGTTTGAACCCAAGAAAACCGCCCTCAAAATTTGCCGGTCCATAGATGCCGAATGCAATACTGCGGAGATAATCGCCCTCTACGATCCCAGTTAGAGCCGTCATCTTAGCCCAATCATGCCATACCACATCTTTCACATGAACGGGGCTTGCAGCAAAGTACCGTTCATCAAAGTCATTGACCGCACCGTATTTCATGAAACCCGACCCGGAGAAAACACTCTCAAAGCCGAAACTGTTGTAGATGTAGTAGGGATGGCTGTTATATCCAGTTCCGAGGTAGAGTGCTTCACCGTCCCGCTGACGGAAGTCCTCCATTTGAAACTCCATCACCGATCTACAAGCACCTTTGCGACGTTGCGTCGGTGTCGTGAAAACATGCCCAAGGATACCGACGTGCCCGTGCTCAACTATCATTATGTTTGCGATGATTTCTCCGTCCACTTTGCCGACGTAGAAGCGTGTCTCCAAATCATCTAGCGTTTCAACAACAGAGCGTTCAAGATGCCACTTGAAGCCGCCTCCCTTGTGTGCTAAGAACGGTTTGATCTGTTCCGCATACGCTTCGTCCGGGGCAATAATAACGCCGACCTCCATCGCCTCGCCAGTTTTTAGTTTAACATCTGTCAGTTTATTATACATTTTATTATTGGTCGGACTTACGCAGCGCGTTTATAAGTCCCCCTGATAAGGGGGATTTAGGGGGTTAAAAATCAAAAATCTACCCCCGTGTGCCAAGTTTGCGTAAGTCCTAATTAGATAGAATTCATGTTGAGGAGGGATTGTCAATAGAGCGGCACCGATTCTGTCAATCTCTCCTGTTTTGGATACACAAAAAAACTCCCAAAAATCTGGGAGCAGATATTCTTCGCTGTCAACGCAGGTTTGACAGCTATGCGCGGCATTATATCACGTCCTAATATTAAATGCAAGCAGATCTAAAGTCCCGAAAATCGGCGTCTAATTTCCCCTTTACACCCTCACTGCTTCAGCGTATAATGTTGTTCTGTAGGGAACGCAGATCTGCGTTCCCTACTTACCGCCGTTAAAATCAGATATAAGATTCGCTCATGTTAAGATTTAGTGCAAAGAAACCGAGTTTTTTCTTCAAAACTCGGTTTCTATTCGTGCTTTGCACTTTCTTTTGACATGAACCGTAAGATTATGTTTTATGCGGACTGAGAGGACTGAGAATGACGATGACAAAAGAACAACTTGAGTATTTCAAAGAAGAGGGGTACGTGGTGCTTGAGGCAGCACTACAGGATGTCGATTTCGAGCCGGTGATTCAGGACTACGAGGGGGTTATAAACACACTCGCCAAAGATTTGTACGCTAATAGCCGAATCAGCCAACTGTACGCGGACGAACCGTTTGAAACGCGCCTCGCTCGGATATGCGACGAAGACGAGGCAACCTATTTTGAATCAGACACATTTCTGGATGTGGGGCATATCCGAGGCAAGGGGACATTTCATTTTATGCGAAATAAGCGGCTGCTGAATCTGATAGAGGGGCTTATCGGTCCAGAGATCTGCTGTAGTCCCATGACGCATATGCGGGCAAAGCTGCCTTCGGACCTAGAGCAAGGGCGGAACTCAAATGTGGTCTTCTGGCACCAAGATGCGATATTCTTCCACGAGGAAGCAGACGCAACCTTCGTGCTGACCGTCTGGATCCCTTTGTGTGATACCACAGAGGAGAACGGTTGTCTGCGGGTGATGCCCCGGATACACAAACACCGCACGGTATACTGGGGCGACAGTCTGCCAGATGGAGATTGGGTTTCGGTGCCGATGAAAAAGGGAGATGTTATCTTCATTCACAAGCTAACCCCCCATTCGTCGGGTACGAATAACACAGATGCCATCCGTTGGAGTATGGATATACGCTACCAGAAAAGAGGAACACCCACCGGGCGTGCCTTCTGGCCCAGCTTTGATGCCCGTAGTCGTCTTTCTCCGGATTCCGAAACCGAGTACGAGGAATGGCGAGATGCTTGGATTGCGGCACTCGAAAAGTATCCGACAAAAGTCCCGCGTAAAAACCGCCCGGAGGGTCCAACCCCGTACCGGGGCGATATGTAAAGGTGGAGGCTCATATCAAAAGAAAGTACAAAATACTAAGAGCGTGAAACGCGAAAACAATTGGTTCATTAATGAACCAATGAACTAATGAACCAAATTATAGTGTAAATTTTTGTCCCCCGGTAGATGCGGTTTCCAACCGCACCGGTTTGGCGTGTCTCATTATAGTGAATTAGAGAAATAAGTAGACATTAATAGTAGTAGGCACACTCCGTGTGCCGTAACTTGGCGAGCAAGGTTTGTGACTTGGTTCGCTCATCATGTCTAAGTAATTCTAAAATCTACCATAATTGTAAGGTCCACCATAGTTGATAGAACACAAGTTGAGCGTAGCGAAATTCCGATCTTATCGGAGGAGAACGCATTTCTAATGATTCACATATCCGCTGATGTACCGATTACGACGCCACCCTCTTGGGCGGTCTGGGAGCGGCGACTGTTTGACACGATGAATCAGTCTGTCCAACCCTTCCTCGACCACTTCACGCGGGAAGACGGAGAATTTATCTGGAGCGACGAATGGGGCGGCGGCAGTCCCGACGACTATTACGAACCTTTCTTCAATTGGCCCCTTGTCTACCTGATGGGCGGTGGAGACCACCTACTCACGTTGGCAGACCGCCAATGGGAGGCGGTCACAAAGCAGCTAACACGCCTCGGCACGGTCTATAAAGAATATGGTATTAGCGAAGATCAGATGCACCAGTCTGAAAGCGACATCCTCTTTTTCCATCTCTGTCTCGCACACCCGAATGGACACAAGCGTCGTGAGCGCGCTCAGCGTTTTGCGGGTTTCTACCTCAACGAGGATCCCGACGCCATCAACTACGACCCTGAACACAAAATTGTTCTCTCCGGACTCAACGGTAGCAAAGGGGCTTATTACGCACCGATGTCAGAGCGGGAAACAGCGAACTATGCGCCCCTCGGTGGCACTATGGAGCGGTACAGCCTACCCTTTTTCGATCTGCCCGGCATCTCCACTGTGCAAGATCTAGGAGATCCGGATAACGCCCGCGCGATGGGACAGGCACTGTTTGATCGCTGGAGAAAGGGGGACACACCGACAAACCTGTCCATTACGTCGTTGGTTACAAACGCCTTCCTCTTGACGGGTGAGGAAAAGTACCGCGACTGGGTGGTTGAGTACACCGATGCGTGGGTCGAGCGAGCCCGGCGGAACAACGGACTCCTACCAGATAATGTCGGGCATTCCGGAGAGGTGGGCGAATACTTTAACGGCAAGTGGTATGGAGGTCGCTACGGTTGGACATTTCCGCACGGCTTCCTGACGCTTCAGAAAGCAACGCTTGATGCTGCTGCAAACGCCTATCTGCTGACCCGCGACGACGCCTATCTTGAACTGCCACGACAGCAGATGAATCGTATTCTGGAGATTGGCGAGGTGAAGGACATCCGCGACTTTGACATGAGCGTCAGTGAACGGTGGGATAGTCAGTTTGCCTCCATGGGTGATCAGCATGAAACCTTCTTGGTGCCTTACCGATACGGAGACGCCGGCTGGTTCGACTGGCAGCCTATATCCCCTGTGTATATGGTAACTTTGTGGAATCTTTCGATGGCAGATCAAGACTGGGAGAGTATGGAGCGGGTTCGGGGTGCGGAGGCTTTCGACTGGAATGCGACTTTTGCCTTCCACAATAAGGAGGATTCAGGGCATGAGCAACCGTGGGTCCGATATTTGGCAGGACAGAATGCGACTTATCCTGAACACATCCTTCACGCCAGTGACCAGATAGCGTGTCGTCGCCTTGCGCTGCTGCGGGAAGACGAAGCCGTGGGAACACATCACCATGTCCACCACTGGCAATGGGGTAACCCGGTTTCGTCCGAGGCGTTGATCCAATTGACGCTTGGTGCCCCTCAACCGATTTACAATGGCGGATTGCTCCACTGTCGCCTCCGCTACTTCGACGTTCATCACCGTCGTCCCGGCCTGCCCGAAGATGTAGGGGCATTAGTCGAGAAATTGGAGGCAGCGCGCACTGTTGTGCGTCTAGTCAATCTCAATCCCAACGAAGGAAGGGAATTGGTTATTCAGGCAGGTGGATTCGGTGAGCACCGATTCGGCACGGCGGAATACCTCGTGCGTACGAGCGAATGGCCTGGAGAACTGGGCGGTTATGCAGGCAGCTACGCCCCTCCGCCGCTGACGACCGGAACCCAGACGGTCACTGTAAACGACAAGCACCTGTGCATCACGCTCCCACCGGGTGCTGAGATTACACTGGATCTGACCACTGAGCGTTATGTGAATGAGCCCTCCTATTCTGAACCGTGGTAACTTGCCACAATGTGTCGGCACGAGGGAATTAGAGAGATTTGTGTGCTTCCTATATGTCTTGCAGTCTTGTATTGACCTTATCCAACGTTGGAATTCCTGTTGTACCGTGTCCTTCGACAGCAAATGATGCTGTGCAGTGTGCGAACCTCAACGCTGCTTGGGATGAACCGGTCTCGTGATATTTGATTAGGAATGCTGCAGCAAACACATCCCCCGCACCTGTCGGATCAACTTCATCTGCAGGGTAGGCGGTGGACTCCAAAATTTGACCATTCTCGTACAGTGTCGCGCCGTGTCGCCCTTTTGTCAGCACAACTATCCGCGTCCACTGAATATATTTTTCGAGGTCTTCAGGAGAGGCAGCGATATCCTCTTCACTTAAAACTAAAACATCTGCATGTGGGAGGATGGCTTCGGCGGTTTGCCATCGTTTGGGGCGGACGTGACGGCTTTCATCCCAACCACGCATCCAGCCTTGTGGCGTGACACCGATTAACGCATGATCGAAGCATTGGGCTACCGGGGAATCCACCTCGCCGGTGAGCGGGCAGAGATAGGCGATATCTGCGTTTTTCCATTGAGGTGGGATGTGATGTACTCCCAATTCACCACCGACCCCTAAAATTAGCTGTTGGCGTTTGCCATCGGAGTCGTACCGGTTATCAAAAATGGTGGTTTCAGGCGATTCGTGGTAGGAAACATCAATCCCATCTAAAATTGGCTGTTGCCGATCAAAGTTCGTGCCGACAGCGGTGACCGCACAGGCACGGCAGCCGAGGTTGCGAGCCGTAATCGTGGAGTAAGCTGCCCCGCCACCTAGCACGTATCCATCTGGTACTACATCGTAGCAGAAGTGACCAACGGCTAAAAAGCGCGGTGACATTGTCTACCCTATTTTTCTTAGTGTGAATTTGGAAGTCCTAAGCCTATCGAGGTGGGTCAAGCGTCTGTAACCACCTCTGGATTTGTTGCCGAATCTCATCGCGGACTCGACAAAAAACGGTGAACCGCTCCGGTTCGGTCCCTTCCGCCTCCGCTGGATCATCAAATCCCCAATGATGGCTTTCTCCAGCACCGGGAAAAACCGGGCAACTCTCCTTTGCATGGTCGCAGACGGTAATCAGATGATGGAAATTTTGGTCGAGGTATTTATCAAGCGAATCCGAGGTATGGGTTGAGATATCAATCCCAACGCCATCCATCGCCTTGATTGCCAACAGATTAACAAATGACGGCTTCAGCCCGGCACTATAGACCTCAAAGCGATCGCCAGCCATATCCCTCAAAAAGCCTTCTGCCATTTGACTCCGGCATGAGTTCCCTGTACAGAGAAACAACACTTTTTGCTTCTCAACCATTTTTCCCTCGATTACTTAGTCGATTATTTTTTGGAGCTGTTTTTACATTATATGCGTTCACAAACCCGTGTCAACATAAATCCCCAGTTTTCATAGGGAAATCGCATGTAACTATTGTGCAGCACTTACACCCTTAAAGTGCCAAAATCATCTCTTATTTCCTATCGTAGTCACAGGTTGCCTAACCTGTGATCCGCGCGCAGATTAGGCAATCTGCGGTACGAAAGGATTTAGCGGGCAATGTGAGCGGCAAGCCCTTAGAGATTCACTTAGCCATTTGGGGTAATTTTACAGATGCAATTCCCCTACCAGTTTTCATTTTTGGGGTAGATTATTGCACATGCAAAGTTTATCCAATAGTATATGCCCCCAATATTTATGTTGACTGTCGTGTGTAAATACCGATAGAATGTCTAACGACACTTTCAACTGATAGGCAATGAAAACAGAAACTTAATTTCGGAATAACAAACGCAAAGAATACAAACAATGAAAATCACAGAAATATCCGTGACACCGGTTCCTTCCTATTACCCAAAGGAGCTAGGCAAAAACGCATTTTCAGATAATATTGGTAAGCAACGATTGGAATGGATCGTACGCGCCCGGACCGATGGCGGTATAGAAGGTGTGACCATCGCTAACCGAGCGATACGGCAGGGACGGGTAGAAGATCTACTCCAGTTGTTGAAAACGTCGCTGTTAAGCAGGGAAGTGGACTCGCTGCTGCAGGTGCAGAACGGAATCGTCACTGGTCCCGGCGCAGAGGTAGCACGTACCTTCCGCAGCACTAGGTGGATGGATGCCCTCGCCTTCGATCTCTACGGCAAAGCCCACAACGTTTCAGCTATCAGCCTACTTGGGGGTAAAGTGCGCGACGCCGTGCCAGCCTATGACACCACGCTCTACTTCCAAGATTTCCTTGTTCCTGAAAAAGGTGTGAAGCAGGTCGCTGAAGAAGCTGCCGAAGCGAAGGCTGCCGGATACCGTGCACTCAAGATAAAAACCGGACGCGGCGGCCGCTGGATGATGCCGGAAGCCGGTATGCGACGGGACGTTGATGTAGTTTTGGGGGTGCGGGACGCTGTCGGAGAAGATTTCCATATCTATGTTGACGCCAACTTCGGCTATGATGACCGGCTTGACCTACTCGACGATTTCATTCGGGAGACGATCTCCGCAAACATCTACTGGCTGGAGGAGATGATAACGCACGACGTGGCTGGCTACCGTGCCATGCGAGAGATGCAAGCAAAACACGGATCCAAAGCCCTGCTCGTGTGCGGCGAGACAGACCGCGACCCCATCAGCGAGACCTTCCGTCATCTCATTGAGGATGGCTTAATTGACGGATACCAGCCGGACATCGTGGGGGCTGGTTACCTCCGTTGGATAGAGATTGAGGGGGCGTTGCGCGGAACAAAAGTGTGCTCAATTCCGCACAACTTCGGCAACGGCACTTTCGGCACCTTTGCGACGTTGGCGTTCGGTGCGGCATCTAAGACCTTCGTGTCGCTGGAGGACGAACGCAACCTCCCCCATATCTTTGGCCCCTTCCCTCTTTTCAAGGACGGAGCCTATCAGGTGGAGGAACGCCCCGGACTCGGCATTGCTGTTGACGAAGACCTGTTCCAAGAAAAGTATGCTTTACACGAATGGCAGGTGGAGTGAGGTGTTTCAGCCCTGCCTAACCCGAAGGAAATTATGTCAGAAAAACACATCATCAAAGATATTCGGATAGCGCCGGTCGAAACGTACTTCGGTGCGCCCGGTATTGGCAGAATCGTCGGTCGTAACTCAAAGGGTGAAAACTATGGTCACAACCAGCGTGAATGGCTGCTGCAAGTAACCACCGACAGTGGCCTCACCGGTGTAACAAACGCGCGACCAGCGATGAACCGGGACAAGCTGACGGCACTCTACACTACGCTCCAGTTGTTGCTGGACCGAGACGTGTTCGAGTTTTATCACGTGAGCAGAGGGCGCGTTACAAGTGTGAACCCTCGCTGGGAGGAGTTATTGCGAGAGAACGGGTTCATCGATTTTGTCATCTTCGACCTGATGGGGCGAGCGCTGGATGTTCCTGCGTATCGTCTGCTAGGTGACCGGGTTCGTGATTGGGTTGAGAGTTACGACTCCACCCTCTACTTCCAGGACTTGGTGCACCCGGAAGCGGGTGTAAACGCTGTAGCGCGTGAAGCGAAGGATGCCGTCGCCAACGGTTGGCGGGCAATGAAGTTGAAACTCGGTCGACCGGGACGCTGGTTTGAACCGAATGCCGGTGTCGCGCGTGACATTGAAGTGGTGCACGCTGTGCGGGAAGCGGTGGGTCCAGAGATCAAAATCCTTGTTGACGCAAACAACGGTTACGATGGCAAATTGCCGCTCTTGGAAACTTTTGTGCGTGAAACGGGTCCAGCTAAAACGTTCTGGATGGAAGAGATGGTCACTGAGAACGTGGGGGACTACCGAAAACTCAAAGAGTGGCGGGACCGGTGGTCGCCTGAGACGATGCTCGTGGACGGCGAAGGACATCGCGGTCGCAACACCATTTACTGGCAGTTAATGGAGGAAGATCTGCTGGATGGTATCCAACCTGATATGTTAGACATGGGTTTCTGGCCCTTCCACACGCTTGCCCGCGACATCGAAGATTCTGGCTATGCGACAATGATCTGTCCGCACAACTACAATGCTGCAGCGATAGGTCTGAGAGGTGATATCCAATTCGGCGCGGTGACGGAACGATTCGTCATTGCGGAAGATTCAACCCTACATTTTGATCTCTACAACATGCAGGGATACGAGTTTGAAAACGGCTGTTACCAAGTACCCGCCGCGCCGGGGTTAGGGATAGAAATTGATCAGGAACGTTATGATCGGGTTTACCGCCAGCATGAAACCGTTGTGAGGTAGGCAACCACCGTTATTCTGATGAAATTTGAAGAATTAATCGAGTAAAGATCTTGTAGGTCGAGTTTCTAAACTCGACGGGCGCCGTGTCGAGATGTGAATCTCGACCTACTTTACTATCATTCTGACTATGGAATCTGTGCGCCTTGCGTTTCTACATAGACGGAGTAAAGCGATTGGCTGCCGGTCATGAACAGCCGGTTTCGCTTGACGCCGCCGAAGCAAACGTTGGAGCAGACTTCTGGGAGATGGATCTTGCCGATGAGATCGCCATCGGGGGCAAAAATATGCACACCATCGAACCCCTCACCGACCCAGCCGGCGCTCGACCAGAGGTTGCCATCAATATCACAACGGATTCCGTCGGCGAACCCGGATCCCATGTCGCAAAACGGTTTGCCGTTTGCCAAGCGAGCGTTATCCACGACATCATAGACATAGACGTGACTCGGATGATCGGGAGCGTGTGAGATGCCGGTATCAGAGATGTAGAGTTTGGAAAAATCGGGTGAGAAGCAGAGACCGTTCGGTTTGTCAAGTTCGTCCGTTACAACTGTTGCTTCGCCGGTATCCGGATTGAGCCGATAGACATTGGTTGGTAACTCAAACTCAGCACGGTGCCCTTCATAGTTCATGAGGATGCCATATCCGGGGTCGGTGAACCAGATATGTCCGTCAGGGTGAACGATCACATCATTCGGCGCGTTCAATCGCCCTCCCCCAAAACTATCCATCAGCACCGTGACGTTCCCATCATACTCGGTACGAGTCACTCGGCGTGAATCGTGCTCGCAGGTGATGAGTCGTCCCTGTTTGTCACGGGTGTTGCCGTTGCTGTTGTTAGAGGGGCTGCGAAAAACGCTGACTTCACCCGTTTCCTCGCTCCAACGCATTATCCGGTTGTTCGGAATATCACTGAAAAGCAAATAACGACCATCTCCGAACCAAACCGGTCCCTCCGCCCATCGCGCTCCTGTCCACAGTCGCTCCACCGCTGAGTTGCCGATTTTATATTTTGAGAAACGTGGGTCAATTACTTCAATGGAGGGGTCTGGATACCTGACAATATCTTGATTCCAATCTCTCATAGGTTTTGTTTTCCTCTGTTAAACTTGATTTGTGTTGGTTGCCTGCGGTTTCACATACCAATAGCGTTCCAAGATACAATTCTAAACCAACTGGTATATAAAATCAAGGATTTCTACAGAGTAAACAGACGTATTACTTAGCGGCGAGAATCAATGATTCAGCAACCTTGACGAGTTCATCTTGATGAAGTTCACCCATCACTGTAAAATGTAGGTCAGAAATATACCACTGTAGAATATGGGTTGGTCCGCGCTTTTCGTGTCGCGCGTTTGTCCCCTGAATCTGTAAGTATTCCACACCCCTCCATTCACCGTTCCGGTTATTTGCCTGTCTCCTTTTCGATTCAAACACCGTGAATGTCAGCATACCGTCGGTATATCGCAGATAAACTGTTTCCGAACGGTGTTTGAAATATCGGGTCTCTAGGAGTTCAAAACCGGGTGGAAGATAAGTCGGTTCGATGAGTTTGCCCTCTAGGACCGTTTTTGCTTCGTCGAGTGTAATTGACTGACTTCGGCGACGCCTCTTTTCAAGCGGAGATTTTTCGTCACGACGCCATTCAGCTAATTTTTGCTTGACCGCCTCTTCCTCGAAGCTAATTTGTGTGTAAACAGACATAAAGCGGAGGTTGCCATCTGGGTCAAAGTCTTCTATTCGCAAGATGACGCCTGTGTTGCGTGCAAGATAAAGACGTTTTGTGGGGCGCGCCTCAAATCGCGGAGAAACCGTTACTAGATCTGTTTCCTGTCCAGCGATCGGATTCGTGGGGGCTGAATCAAATGTATAATTCTGTGCGAGCAGTTCAACTTCCTTTTGAGTGAGGCTTCCCATCCGTTTTCGATCCAACGAAAACCTTCTTCGATCTCCGCGCTTGTTGCTTCCTCTACCGTCACGTCGATTTCTCTCGCTATCTCTGCGAACTCCTTCGCTGTCAAGTTTTAAGGAACGGCCATTTCCCAAGATCGACAATACTGTGACCGCATGAATCTCTGGCGGTTGATGCAGGACAATCTCCTCACGCGCAGCTGTCCCGCGCGGCGTATTCATGACGGTCATACGAGTACCGATATAAGCAACTTTCTCCTCTGCGTTCATTATACGTTTGAGAATTTCCAACGATTCAGGTGATGCCTCTGCGAATGCGTTTGTGTTCACAATCAGCAGCATCAACACGGTTGATAATAACCAACCCACGTCTTTTGGCTTTAAAATCATGGCTTTTAGTCTCCTAGATGAACTTCCAGAAGAAGGTCGGTGTTATCTTGGATAGTGGTATCTGGTATATTGGTGTCTGCACCAAATGAATCCGTGACAGCATACGAATACAGTGGATTATATGCGGTGTCCTCGGTGTGAACTGCTAGGTAGAAATCGAGTGGATCGGCGGTATATGTATCTTGGGAAGCGGGCATCATCAGATTAAAGTAGACAAGCGCCACAACTAAGCCGACCATCGCCAATGCCCCGACGCTGCTGATAGCTGGGCGGCATGCCCAATCCCAGAGTTCACCAAAGCTGGGGAGCAGTCTTCTTTGAACGGGACCTCGGTCTGCCAATTGTGGGAGAACCTGATCTGCTATTGGAGGTGCTTCATGCGTTAATGCACCGATCCACTGACGATTTCGTTGAAAGTCAGCAAGCATCTCAGTACACTCATGACATTCCCTCAGATGCGTCTCGATGTTCATGCGTTGTTCTGGACTTAACTCGTTGTCCAAATATGCAGAGAGTTGGTTTTGAATGCGATTATGATTCCTCATCGTAATACCTCGTCGAGAGATCCTTCTGTTATTTCAATCCCGGTGGTCTTCGAGTTTGACGATTTCCCCATTTTCTTGGGCGATATACATAAACCCCATCTTGTCTATTACAATTCCTTCTTGGTCATGTCCCGGTATCAGGTATTGGCGGCGTACGTTTCCATCTAGTGTCATCTCCTGCAACAGGTTGGTCGTATCGCTCATAACAAGCAGGCACTGACGCTCCCGATCGTAGGCAAGCCCGGAGATGTCAATAATGGAAAGTGAAAAAAAGCGAGAAATCCGTGCTTCTACTGTCTTTGTCCCGGTTTTGTCGGCACCCCAAGTGGCTTTTGACGAAACGAGTGGAACAACGACTTCACAGATAACCGACGGCTCTTTCCCTTGTTTTAAACTGAAAGATTGATTTCCGACCCAAAATGTTCCGCCTTCGGGATGGAAAGCGTTCGGAATAAAAACAATCGCTTCCAATCCCATCCCCCCTTTTTTTAGCAGTTCTTTTCCCTCAAATTGCCGGTTAACGCTGAATTCCCGCGTGACACGAAAGTTTTGAGGGGCAATCTCAAGGATTATTTCGTCATCTTCGACTACAGCGTATAGGAACCCTGTTTCTGGATGGACTGTAACCCCTTCAATGTCGGTATGTTTCAAAAGTCCCTTTCTTATCAATCCTCCGTCGGTCCGTATTTCGTAGATATCCCCCTCATCGCCGACAACAAACACGGTCTGACGTTGTGGGTGATAGGTAGCTCCTGATAGTTCACGCATCGGGATCGGGGCAATATTACCGATTAACCTATGTGGCAATTGAATCGGTGCCAATCCGTATAATGGATTCTGTTTATGCGCATAGCGTTGGGTTTGGCGCAGAAGAAATATCAGCAGCACACTGACGACGACAACCAGAATTAGTATAAGGATCTTCTTGCTCATCTCTGATATCCCTCTATCAACTTCTGCCGAAAGGTTTATTGCTTTTCTAATCTCACGCCGGTGATGTTTTCTAATGCAGAAAGTTCTTGGACAAAACCGGTCCAGCGTTTCGGATCTTTCAATTTCACCTGAAATTTCAGCTCAGCGGTCTCCGATTTTGTTGTCCTCTGACCGATGAGCTGGCTGGTTACCACCCGCTCACTAAAAATCGGTTTGTAACTCTGTTCGTGCTCGGTCTCAAGTGGCATTTGGAAAGTCAGGAGAAATTCCCCATCGTTGGCGGGAGCCATATGCCAGCGATGGAGTCCGATAATAACGACGCTTATCACGAAGGTCCCAATAACAGCCACCGGCGGATTGCCGGCACCGATTGCCATACCAACGGCTAGGGAGAAAAAGACAAATGCAATATCCCGTGCGTCCTGAACCACGGTGCGAAAGCGGATGATTGACAGGGCACCCACGAGACTGAAGGCACGCGCCACACTATCGCCAATCACTACCATAACGACGGCAATGAGCATACAAAGAATGATCAGAGCATCGGTCATTGCGTTTTCTGCCCTATCGGCGGTCCACCGGTAAACAGTGGCAATGACCAGACCGAGTGCAAATGCGATTATCAGGTTGATAACAATGGTCCCTAGCGTTGCGAGGGAATATGGCGCAAAAATTTCTCGGATTATGTCCATCGGTTGGCTGACTTCATAACGAATTTATCTGTCTTCCATCTGAGCATTTTGTGTCCTTTGGATACTCATCTGAGCGTGTTCGGATTTAACGAAAACTCCTTTAGGTCTAAGTCCCAAGTCTTTAGGCTTGGGATACAGATTGCTTTAGCACGTTTTTCTGTTGATTTCACATGCGAAAAATGGTATACTTGTTTTGCCAATTCGGGATAGAATACGACCCTCAATCAACCTCGATTGAGGTTCTATCCCACTGCCGTCGTAGCAGTAAAGAGTTGGTGAAATTGGCAACTCCATAGCAAAACATAGCGATCGGGAGGATCGACACGACTTTAGGATCGTTGTCGCCCCGGCGCATCTAAGTTGCCGTTCCCCGAAAGGGGTAAAAAGTATCAGGGCGTTTGTGGGTATATCCCCCTTTCGCCCTGTAGTTGCCTCCTATGGCGTGGGCCCGTTAGGGTGCGATCCCCTAACTGTGAACCCGGCTATCAGAGCGGGTAAGAATCCCAATCCTTTAGGTTTGGGAGTACGTCAATTCATTAGGCAGATAGATTCTAAATTTGTTCGGAAAAAATTAGTAAGATAAAAAATCGCAGCCAATCTCTATCTGTCTCTATGGCTGCGCTGATACTGTGAAAACTACCGCATTGATACCTTTGTATCGCCAATCTTTCTACGCAGCACAACGCCCCACTGCCCAACAACCCAGAGTGTATCTCCTTCCTTCGCACGAACGATCCGGTACAAATCATTCCCGATATCGGTATGTTCTTGCTCCCATGTATCGCCGCCATCGGTTGAGCGGACAATTGTACCTTTGGCACCGACGGCGTAGATTTCATCCTTAGACAACGCAGTAACACTGTAGAGGTTTGTAGTAACACCGCTAGACAGAGGTTCCCACTTAAATCCACCGCCGGTGGTACGGAGAATGATGCCGTAGGCTCCAACCGCCCAACCCTTGCGCTTGGTGGTAAATGAGACATCATACAGACTGTAGCCCGTATCTGTTTCATGGAATTTCCAGTAGCCACCGCCGTTGATGGTGCGTTGAACAATGCCGTCGTCGCCCACCGCCCAGCCAAGTGGCGCATACCCCATCTCGATTCCGTAGAGGTCTTTCCCTGTTGATGTCCGTTGGGGCGTCCAGATGGGGCCACCATCCTGATTGTGGATAATCTGTCCGTCCCCGCCAGCCGCCCAGCCTTCGGAAAACTGCATAAAGGCGACATCGTTGATTGAGAAAGATCGCGGCGGATCATCTTCAAGGAAGCCAGGGCGCATCGGCGTCTCTCCAGATGACCAGTTTGAACCATCGGTTGTGTAGAGGACAGTACCGTCACGCCCCATCGCCCAACCCCATTTTGGATCGAGACTAGGGAAGTGAACGCCAATTAATCGCTGCCGTGCTCCACTTTTCAACGTAACCCATGTGCCTCCACCGTCCTGCGTTTCAAGCAACAAGCCGTTATCACCGGCGATCCAGCCCTGTTGGTCGTTGAGAAACAGTACGTCTCGGAAATCATCCAACTGTTCACCGAGTTGTCGCTCCCATGTCTTGCCACCGTTTGTGGTGTGGAAGATATGTCCCGCCTGACCGACCGCCCACGCAATCTGGTCGTCAACGAAGTGGATGTTGTTAATTAAACGGTTCCCGCGTCTCCTGTTTTGTCGTGGTCGCGGACGATCTTGTTGGGCAGCCTGCTGCTGTCTCTGCCTTTCGTCGGAGGATTGCACGTTTTCCCCACCGAGATCGCCCTCTGGTGTGAAACGTCCGGTGCGTTGACGCCTATCATTCATCTCTGTTTGGAACCGGTCTGCGAAATCCTCATCCCATTCCGGAATGTCGGTATCACCGGACTTTTGTTCGTCCGTGGCATCGTCTGATTCTTCCGCCGCTGCTGTCCAGAGCGCAAGCCAGTCGATATCCTCTTCATTGGCAGTTCCAGAGTTGACCGAACTTTCATGCTGTGGAACGTTTGCCCCTTTCCACGTTTGACCGGCGTTGCGTGTAATGAAGAGTGTGCCATCCCCTCCAAGTGCCCATGCGGTTTGGTGGTCTTGGAAGGTGATTCGACCAATGCGCTGGGGCGGCCATCCGCTATCTGAATCGGACAGGACACGCTTCCAAGTTACACCCCCATCACGGGTTGCGATTGATGCGCCGTTCATCAGTACGACCCACCCTGATTTTGAGTCCGCGAAATGGATAGCGATGGCGGGTTGGTTGGTGTTGTCAAGGACTTTCCAGTAGCTCCCCCCATCGGTGGTATGCAGGATGACTCCACCTTCCCTCGCTCCGCCATCAAGGCGTTCCCGCAAGACCGCCCATCCTTCGAGACTGTTGATGAAGTGGAGATCGACAATAGGGTTCTCGTTCATTCCGGTCCGCTGACGTTCCCACGTTAACCCCCCATCGGTGGTATGGAGCATCTCGGCTGCGCCAACGCCTAGCCAACCCTCTTTGGTGTTGATGAACTGCATGGTGTTGACACGCCGGAAGTTTTGAAGAATACCCCTTACAACCTGCCATGTGTTCCCACCATCTTCGGTGCGGAGTAGCATACGACTGCCCGTAATCCAGCCATGCGATTTATCAACAAACATTACCTGATACAGATCCGCTTCGACGCTGCTATGTTGCGGCAGCCATGTTTTTCCACCATCGGTTGTATGTGCAATAACGCCGCCTCTCCCAACTGTCCAACCGGTATTTTCATCAAGGAAGTAGGTATCTGAAAAGTCGGTCTGCCATGTGGCGCGACGGATAATATCCCAATGGTAGGTTACCTCCTCGACAGTTACCTCTTCTTCAGGGATTTCGGGTTCTTCAATAATCTCTGCAATAGGCGGCAAAGTTACAGGCAGTTGCTCTGGGTCAATCGCATAGTGCATCGCCACCCCGCCGCGTCCCACTGCGACCATCCCTTCTGGTGAGAGCGAGAATCCCAAGAGATCATTTTCTGTACCGCTTTCCTGTTTCTCCCATTTTGCGCCACCGTTGGTCGTAGTCAGAATCACACCCTTGTCCCCGACGATGATGCCGTGTAAAGTATCGGCGAGATAAACCTTGTTCAGATTCTCTTCAACACGGCTCGGTTGAAACCTCCATGTTTGACCGCCGTCTTTTGTATGTAAAATTTCACCGAACTGACCGACGATCCACCCGTTATTACTGTCTGTAAAGTGAACCCCATACAGTTCATTGAAGGTCCCGGATGTCTGTGGTTTCCATGAGAGTCCACCGTTAGTCGTGTGGTAGACGACTCCGGGCCAACCGACCACCCATCCCTCTTTCTCATTCAGGAAGAAGGCACCCTTGAGTGAGTTAAATTCGGTTGGCGTTTGGGGCACCCACGATGCACCACCATCAGCGGTATGCACAACTGTACCGAGTTCACCGACCGCCCATCCCTTCTTCGGTGTTACAAAGAAAATACCATTGAGCATGTGCTCCGCCCCGGCATATTGACGATCCCATGTTCGTCCACCGTCGGTGGTATGGGCAATCATGTTCCGCTCTCCAATCAACCAACCCTCTTTGTCAGAGATAAAGAAGACGTTACGAATATTATCCCAAATATCAGTGTCAATCTCTTCCCACGTCTGTCCGCCATCTTCCGAAACCACGATAGCACCGCGTTGTCCGACAGCGATAGCACGATCCTCCGAGGTGAATTGGATGTTTTCTAAGTCGTTTGCTGTAGTACCACTCCTCATTGTCCATGTACTTCCACCATCTGTCGATTGCATAATTGTGCCGTGCCAACCAACCGCCCACGCTTCGGTTCCACTTGTGAACTGAACAGCCATCAGGTTGTTTTCTGTGATACTGTCCAGCAGCCGCCAGTTATTACCGCCATCTTCGGTGAATGTGATAAATCCGATATCGGCGACCGCCAAACCACGCTTGTTGTCTGCGAAATGGAGACCGTTGATGGTTTCCTTGACATGACCGTTGATATTCGGAATACGGCTATCTTGCATATTCCATTGGGTGCCGCCGTTCTGTGTATAGAAAATTGACCCATCCGTGCCCGCTAGCCAGCCTTCATTTTCATTCACAAAGACAACGCGCCGGTTGTCGTTGACCAATCGGGTACGTGCGAATTGATGTCGCGTAGTTTGTTCTTGCCATGTTTGTCCTCCATCATCCGTGTGAAGGATACGTTCATACTCACCGACAATCCAGCCGCGCTCGTCATCGACAAACCAGATCTCGTTGAGGGGAAAGTCGCTCAGATAGCCCTGACGGTCCCAAGTCTTTCCACCGTTCTTTGTAGCGATTACATAGTTATCTTCCCCTACAACCCAGCCTTCGTGGGAATCAGCGAAGAAAACATCTCTGAGCATGCCGGATGTGTTGCTGTCTTGGAGATACCAGTGTCTGCCACCATCATCAGTCGAAGCGACGACACCGTTGTCTCCTGCTACCCAGCCATATTTTAGGTTCGTAAAATAGACAGCTTTGAGATCTTCCGCGGTAGCGACCTCTTGGCGATTCCACGTTTTGCCGCCATTGTTTGTATGAACGATAAACCCTTTTTCCCCAACAATCCAGCCGTATTGCGAGTTGGCAAAGTGGAGGTCTGTGAAATGGGTTTCCCAATCGGCTTTGCGGGTGGTCTCCTGCCTACATCCGCCGAATATCATAACTAATACGAAAGTGATTATGATCACTTGATAGATGCGTTGAAAAATCCGTTTCATCACTGGCCTCCTGATACCTGTTTTGAAGAGATCATATCGCGTTTAAGGTTAAATTCACTCGGTTGATGTTCCCAAAATTTGATATACTTCAAATTGCGGTGCGCCGGCTTGTACCTTCATTCCTTCACCATACTCCCTCAAGGCAGCGGGTGTTGCTGTGATGAGTTTGGTAAAGACATCTACATCCGTCAGTTCCGCCATCATTACGAAATCGGGTTGATTGGTGCTGGCAGATGCCCCCGGTCCCTGCAATTGCATCCGCTGAAGTGCAGTGATTTTCAATCCCTCAATCCCTTTTGCGGCTGGCAACAATTTTTCCTTCAAGAGTTTTTCAGCAACCTTTGCATCTCCGGTGGGGGTCAAGTGCAATTTGCCGAAAACCAAGATAGTGTATTTGGGGACATCTTCCTGTTGCGCTTTGGCTATCAATGATATACCTATTCCCAGTATACAGACGACAATAAATCCAACACATACGCTTTTGAAATTGATTCGTTTCGTCATCATTCACCTCGTTTAGAAATTGGGGTCTGAATCAAGGGTTCATATTCCAATGAATAGACGTTATAGATCAATAGTTATACTATCCACTATATTTAGGACGATAAATTCAGTTTTTGTTCGGAAAAAAATGGACAGAGGTAAAAAAATCTTATCCCGCTTGAAAAGGCACCATGAGGGCTCACCGGTTGAGCGGTTGAGCATTATACCACAGATGCAGGGATTGTCAAAGTCGCCCGGATCTGTACACAAGCCATTGCATGACTGCGAAATGTTGCAAAAAAAAAGCAGCCAAGCGAATAGCTTGGCTGCTTGGTGTGACATAATATGAAGGTCTGTCCAAATCAGTAGGCTTTATTCAACAGCACCAATCTTTGCAGCTTCAGGAGCACTGGTCGGCAATCTCTTCTTTGCCATTGTATCTTCTGGCACATAACCGGAGTAATCGGAAATTGAGCCGTGCGTCAGTGCGTAAACTGCAACGTTGGTCATGAAGCGATAAACGCCTGGTGAATAATGGACACTACGGGTTGGCAAACTAACTGACTCCATCGCACACATATAATCACGACGGAATACTAACACGGAAATGTGATCGCCAACCATAACGCCTTCGAGATAGTTCCGTTTCGGCGGGTGAGTTCCCCACCACCACAGGTCGAATCCAACCGGCGGTCCACCCATCTCATAGAAGTTGCTATACATCTCATGGTCATTCGGGATTCGTGTTACCTGATATTCAGGCATGACAAAACGCATCTGAGCGAGGAACAGACGAATCATCGCCTGCGCTGGTGCGTTCACGCCACAGTCATCAAAAGCAAGGACGCCGCCCTTTTCAACGAGATACCGACGGAGTGCCGCTGCTTCGCTTTCGGACAGACGGTTGTCTAATTTACCACCACCGTACTGACGACTCATCAGGTTCTTGGAACGAGTAAGTGATGGATCATGTCCCGTCATGAAAAGCAGAGGTGCTTTATGCAAGTTCGCATCGGTGAACTTGAGCGCGCCACCTTCGACGTTCATGTCTGTTTTAATTTTAGTCCGTTCGTTCATCCACTTCGTCCAAGCGTTCAATGAAGAGGCATCAGCCCACCAGTCGGAGAGACTGTGACGGACACGGGTAAAGCGGAATACACCGCGAATATCGGCACCACGACCGATGACGCGACCACCGGGTTCACCACGGGGCAGCGGCGGTACTTCCACATTACCGAGAGTAATGTTCTCAACGACATCACCCAAGGCATCGCGGGTTGCACCAACGTGTTCGACCATAGCGAGTCCAGCCGGACGCTCAAAAGCGACCTTCACCTGCACGATACCGCCAATTCCACGACCAATGTTAGCGGGTGCGGCACTTGGAGCTGTTGCTACTGGTGCGCTAAATGCTAGTGCGCCGGGCGCATCAGAGACGGGCAAGTCGGCATGTGTCACAACTTGCGGCGCTGGCGCATTGGCACTGACCACTTTAGGCACGTTTGGGTTGATGGGAGCATCCAACTTCACCACTTTGTTGGAAAATTCCAAAACGGTTTGTGGTTGTACGGAGGTCGGACGCACAACTGCTGCTGTCGTCACTCTGGGTTGGACCTGAACCTGCTCAACAACCACTGTATTTGTGGTTGGAACGGTTGGTTTGACCACCGGCTTGATGACCGGTTTACGAACTTGAGGTTTGGGGGGCTCTTTTGCCTGTAGCACTTCGGCACCGACTAAGTCTTTGAACTGCTGAGTCTGGGTGACGAGATAGATACCCGCGATAACGAAGGCGACTCCGTGAACAATCAACGAGGTCATCAAAGCCCCTGAGGTCTTCTTGGCACTCATATTTTTTCCTCCAAAAAAATTTGTTGTTTGTGTATAAAGATTTGTGCAAACCTTCACATCATGCGTGATGCAAAAGTAATCTGTTATGTTCGGAATAGTAGCAATTAGTATGCCACGGCTAATAAACTCAAGAATACCCACGAAACGCAGGTTTCCTGTCGCCGATTAATCGATTTTCTGCACCAAATGGTGTAGAACGGACTGTTGAAATTGCACCAAATGGTGCAGTTTTCCCGTTCATCCCGCAGATATGAGTGAATTGACTCATACATTTATAGTGGATTCTAAAAACAGATAGACACTTTCGCTCCCCATGTTTGGTAGGCGCTGTTTCCAACTGCGCCGATGCGGTGCGGTTAAAAACCGCGCCTACCGGTATGATAGCCCGGATTTTCCCATCGCCGGTACAGAGTGTCCAATTATGGTGAACAATACTTATGGTGAACAATACAAATCAGTAGACATTAATAGTAATAGGCACACTCCGTGTGCTGTAACTCGGTGAGCTGGGTTGGTGACTTGGTTCGCTCATCCCGTCTAAGTAATTCTAAAATCTACCATAATTCTAAACTTTACTATAGTCAATTGAACAGAGTTGGCAAAAGGGATTATCCTATCAAATCGAACCGATTGAAATTGACGGCACCGACAACGAGTCTATTTGCGAAGAAATCCTCTAATGCTGCAAGGGTCGACTCACCAATTTTGGCGTAGCCGTAAGCACCTGTCCCAGAGACATGGGGCGTGACAAAAACATTTGGCAGCCCTAGGAACGGACTATCTGGGGGAAGCGGCTCAGGGGTTGTGACATCAAGTGTGATGAAAATACGGCCCGTCCGTGCTTCAGTCAGTAAGGCATCATGATCGATGACGCTGCCCCGTGAGGTGTTGACCAGTGTGGTTCCGTCCCGAAGCAGTTTTAACTGTTCCGCACCAATCATTTTATCCGTTTCCGGGATACTTGGTGTGTGAACTGTCACAATATCGGCTGTGGCAAAAAGATCGTTGAGCGAAACTTTCTCCACACCAAGCGTACCAGCCTCCCAATCTGAGAGGTACGGATCATAGATCAGTTTCCTGACCTCGAAAGACTGCAAAAGCTGAATCACCTGTCGTCCAACTTTGCTTGCCGAGACGATACCAACAGTGCTTCCGCGTAAAGAGGGTGCTCTTGAAGCGACTTCACTACGATTCCACCTCCCCGATCGGGTGTGCAAAATAAAGTCAACCCATCGGCGGGTGGTCATAATCATTGCACCAATTGTGTATTCAGCGACATTGTAAGCGATTGCTTCGTTGGCACTGAACACACAGATCTGGCGAGGCAGGATGTATTTATCAAGGACCTCACCGACAAGACGCTTTATAGAACCTGCCGAATGGGCGATGATTCGGAGCGCATCTGCGTTAGCCATCACCTTTTCGGTTATCGGTGATACACCCCAACCGGTAACTATCCCCTCAAACCCAGCAACCCGTTCGGCGATTTGGTCGCTTGTATAACTTGAGCCGGTTTCGTTCAACGTGACATCAAATTGATCTTGAAATCGCGCGAAAACTTCTGGGGGGAAAACCTCTGCGGTGTGCCCTGATGTGGGCAGGTATAAGATTTTAGGCTTGTTCATTGATAATCCTTTCATTAGTTTGGTGCGCTGACGCTAAAACAGTGGTTTATTCACAACAGCATCTCGCGTGCTGGCGGGAGCGACATCGTGATGAGAGAATTCCATCGTGAACATTCCACGCCCCTGAGTCAATGAACGCAACTCCGTTGTATACTGGAACATCTGTGCTAACGGAACATGGGCATCAATAGATTCCGCTGTTCCCACCGTCCCGGTTTCGTTAATCTGTGCACGGCGTGAATTGAGGTCGCCAATTACCTTACCAATATGTTCAGTTGGCGCAATCACCTGAATTTTCATAATCGGCTCTAACAGGACAGGCGATGCCTTTTGCGAAGCGTGCTCAAAAGCAATGACAGCGGCAGCTTCAAAGGCGGTTTCCGATGAATCTGTCTCATGGTATGAACCACTGGTAAGAACCGTTTTGATATCCTGCATGGGGAAGCCACTTAACACCCCATTAGACATCGCGTTTCGCGCCCCTCGTTCAACGGCGGCGACGTATTGGCGAGGGATGTCTAGTTCGTTGCTCTCATCCGCAAATTCAAATCCCATCCCTCTCGGTAGCGGTTCTAGTCTGAGTATAACATCTCCATAGATGCCCTCGTCATCAGTCTTATGAATATATTTGCCTTGGGCTTCAGCGATTTGATTGATTGTTTCGCGATAGGCGACCTGCAATTTGCTGACACGCGCGTTGACTTGGAACTCCCGCAGCATCCGATCCGTCAAAATCTCTAGATGCAGTTCTCCCATGCCTGAGATCACACGCTGCCCGGTTTCATCGTCGATCTGCACAGTAAAGGTTGGATCCTCTTCCATCATAAAATCAAGGGTTTCTTCAAGTGCATCTTTGTCTCTTTCAGACCTCGGTTCAATCGCAACAGAGATAACCGGCTCTGGAAATACCATTGATTCCAGCAAAATTGGATGTGAGTCAGTTGTCAACGTATCCCCAGTGGTGGTATTTTTCAACCCAACAAGCGCGACAATGTCCCCTGCGTGGGCTTCATCACAGGTTTCCCGTTTGTTGGCGTGCATTTGCAAGATTCGCGTTGCCCGCTCTCTTGTATCTTTTGTTACATTGTAGAGGACCTCACCACGTTTGAGTGTTCCAGAGTAGATACGGCAGTAAACAATTTTAGCTACATTAGGATCTCTGGCAATCTTGAATGCTAACGCAGCGAATGGTGCATCATCTTTCGACTTCCGCTCTTCCTTGCGGTCTTTGCGCGGGATGATGCCCTCAATCGGTGGCACGTCAGTCGGTGACGGAAGGAAATCAATAATGGCATCGAGCAACGGTTGGACTCCTTGATTCTTCAGAGCCGTTCCACATAACACCGGGACAAGTTTGTTGTTTAACGTTGCCAGCCGAATCGCACGCAGAAGTTCTGCCTCCGTAATCTCCTCGCCTTCGAGATACTTCTCCAACAGATCATCGTCTTCGCTTGCAACAGCTTCGACCAACTCCTCACGCGCTTCCTCCGCTGCTCCACCCAATTCCGTGGGAATCTCTGCCAGATCAAAGGTCTGTCCTTGGTCCTCTTCATGCCAACGGAGGGCTTTCATACGAATAAGATCTACGACACCTGAAAACTGGCTTTCGGCGCCGATTGGCAGTTGGAGAATTAACGGATTGGCACCCAATCGTGCTTTCATCATTTCGATAACACGCGGGAAATCCGCACCTAGCCGATCCATTTTGTTCACAAAAGCGATTCGTGGGATGTGGTAACGTTCTGCTTGATGCCATACTGTTTCGGATTGGGGTTCAACGCCACCGACTGCACAAAATAGGGCAACCGCTCCATCAAGTACACGCAGGGAGCGTTCAACTTCGACAGTAAAGTCAACATGCCCCGGTGTATCGATTAAATGAATCGCATGGTCACGCCAAAAGCAGGTCGTCGCTGCCGCAGTGATGGTCACACCGCGCTCGCGCTCCTGAACCATCCAATCCATATCCGTGGTACCATCGTCGATGTCACCGATTTTATGCTTCTTGCCGGTATAAAATAAAATCCGTTCGGTGGTCGTTGTTTTGCCGGCATCGATGTGCGCCATGATGCCGATGTTTCTTACCCGGTCAATCCCATATTCCCGTGGCATATATTTCTCCGTATCCATTCTCTCAAGGTTGGGTTGATGTTCGTATGATGTATTTGCTCGCTAGTATAGTCCAAGTTGCTAGTTATGCGCGGCACCCTAAAATTGATCCCTATACCCGTAGGTTGGGCCTCCCGGATCACGGGATCCTCTCGGACTTGCCTGACCGACAAAGCCCCAGCGGAGCGATAGGTGTATAGAACATGGGCAACCCAATACCCCCAAGCCCCAGCGGGGCGACAGGTATCGCTGATTGCAGGTGTATTTATGGTGAACAATATAAATATGTAGACGTTTACCAGTAGCTCCCCTTAGCCAAGCCTCATGAAGTCCCCCTGATAAGGGGGATTTAGGGGGTTGATTCTGCATCGGAAGTGTATAAGTAATTCTAAAATCCACCATAGTTATCTCTAGCAGGCGTCGAGCATGGAAACTCGACCTACGGACTGTCTAGCAACTTGCGTTAGCATATGAAAAACGAATACCGCCCAGCACGAATTACAAATATAGCAGGAGCATTCGTTGGAAAAATAAGAAACTTATGGATGGTTTAATAGTATATCACGTCAAGCCCAAAAACTCAATTACAAGTGTTTCAACCTAATCGCATTGGGGGCGTCGCCAAACTGTTTTTTCTCGTCATTCCTCCGGTTTTCGTGTAAAATTCGGACACGATTTGAACAACCACGAATGGGTATAGGCAATGGGTGATTAGGAACGTTCAAATCACAAGATAAGCGGTGATCGGATGCCCAGGGGGGTGCTCTTGGTCCGGGCAAGCCTATGATGCCAAACCGTGAAGAGGAGAAACCCATGAACAGAACGGAAATTCCTGACTGGGTGGTCTATCCACAGGAAAGGTGGGTGCAGATTACACCCGCTCAAGCTGGTTTTGATGCGGTGAAATTTGACTCGATTGTTGGTGATTCCCAAGTTGAAGGTGCGAGATGGGAGGGCGAGGCTCACGCCGAGAAAGAATGGGGGGCAGTTCTTACCCGGGGTGGTTACTTAGTGCAGATTTGGGGGGATCCAACCTACAAATACCAAACAGCGTCTGTCGGCAAGGCGTTTGGTCGCGCACTGGTTGGCCTTGCTGTAGAGACAGGCTTGATTCAACCGGACGATGTAATATGGAAAACTTGGACCGGCAAGAATCAGCTCTCACATCCGCACAAACAGTTGGACCAGCAGTACCACCGGACGCTCACTTGGAACCACCTCGTCGGACCAAAAGATGGTAAGGTCCATTACGGTGGCTTTCCTGTCACCAACGGATTTTACTGGCGCAGGGATGCCTACGCGCACAGCAAAACGTCTTGGGAACAAGGATCTTACACGCCTAGCAGCTCGACAGTGGACAAAGGAAGTTCCATTCCCGAGTGGGCAAAGTGGACTGGCGATCCGTTCTTTGACAACTATGCCCATGCTAAACCGGGCCCTGTCGGCATCTACAGCAGTGGTGGTATGTGGCGCCTCAATCAGGCACTGACCGTCCTCTGGGACCAGGACCTCAAACAGGTGCTGGATGAACAGCTATTCAGCAAAATTGGTATTCGTGCAGACGGCTGGGACTGGATATCCGGACGGGTTGTCCACGAGAACAAAGATTTCTATCCTCACATGCCGGGATACGGCGACTTCCTCGATCCACCGTATGAGATTAATGGGCATGTCGTTCGGGGCGGGGGTGGTTGGGTTGTCATGAGCGCGGAAGACCTCGCTCGCTTTGGTCTATTGGTTGCCACGGGCGGCATCTGGGAGGGTGAAAGGTTGATTGACTCCGAGTGGGTGCGGAGTCACGGTGGTGGAAATGGCAGTTTGGTTGCTGGGGATGCCGACACCTATATTGCCTGCGGTGTTGTGACCACAGAGGGCTTACCCTCCTTCGAGGTTTTCAATGAACTTGTCACCGGTCCCGTTGTAGGTCCCGAATAAGCCATGCGACACCGATCATTACAATTCGATTCTCAACCTCTAATCGGAACATCGGGAAAACTAAAGTGTCTAGCGAGGGACTTCTATTAGGAGCAAAACAATGAGCGAAATGCCACTTCACTTCAAGACTATTACTAAAGTATCCGAACTAATAAGAGAGAAACATATATCGCCTGTGGAGGTTACCACTACAATACTAGATCGCATTGACCAACTTGATAGCAACCTCAAAAGCTACGCCACCGTTATGGCAGACCACGCGATAATGGCAGCCCAGAAAGCTGAGGCGGAAATCACATCCGGCACGTATCGTGGAACGCTGCATGGCGTGCCGGTAGCCGTAAAGGATCTATGTTTTACCAAGGGGGTCCGCACTATGGGAGGAACGCAGGTGCTCGCCGAGCATATTCCTGACTTTGATTCTACTGTTGTCGCAAAGTTGGAATCGGCTGGAGCAGTGCTACTTGGCAAACTCAATCTTACGGAAGGTGCTATGGGCGGTTACAATCCCCAATTCCAGATCCCCATCAACCCCTGGAATGCTGAACGTTTTGCGGGTGCCTCATCCAGTGGATCCGGGGCTGCAACAGCGGCGGGGCTGTGCTATGGCTCTCTTGGCAGCGACACCGGTGGCTCAATCCGCTTCCCCGCCGCACATTGCGGGACGGTAGGTCTCAAACCCACATGGGGGCGAGTCAGTCGCTACGGCGTATTGGCTTTGGCTGAATCACTCGATCATGTTGGACCTCTGACGCGAAGCACCGCCGACGCAGGCATCGTACTTGAGGCTATCTCCGGTTTCGATCCCAACGATCCCACATCTCTACCGGCTGCTGTGCCAGACATGCTCGAAGATATAGACAAGGGCGTGGCAGGTGTTCGTATCGGGCTGGACTTGCAGTATGCGACCAATGACATTGATCCTGAACTCGCAGAGGCGGTGTTAGCCGGTGTAAAGGTTCTGGAAGATTTGGGGGCTGAGATTGTCGAAGTACAGCTGCCGGATATGGACCCATACGTCGCCGCATGGCCCATTTTGTGTTCCGCTGAAGCGGTTGCCGCCCACGAAGCGACCTACCCCTCCCTAAGAGACGACTACGGTCCTTGGTTTCGTGGTTGGCTAGATAAGGGAGCGAGGGTAACAGGGGCGGAATATGCCAAAGCCAACAACTTACGCGCTGCCTGCACGGGGCATCTCCGTCGCGTGTTTGAGGGGATCGATCTGCTTGTTTGCCCCTCAACAGCCGCACCACCACACCCGGTCACGCCAGAAGAATTATATGGACCGCTGCCGGAAAACCGAGAACCGAAATTCCAACGGTTCACCGCGCCATTCGATTTCAACGGAGCACCAACACTGTCGGTGCCGTGTGGATTTAACAGCGAAGGACTTCCTCTAAGCATTCAGTGGGTGGGCAAGCACCTGTCCGAACCGTTGTTGTGTCGGGTTGGTCACGCCTACGAGAGGGCAACCGAGTGGCACAATCGGCATCCAAATGTTTAAGAATCAGCTTTAGGACTTACGCACTTATGGTGAATTAGAAAAATAAGTAGACATTTGCCAATAACTCCAACCCTCGCGAAGTTTCAAAAGTCCCCCTGATAAGGGGGATTTAGGGGGTTAGCTGTCCATTGGGAGTGTCTCAGTAATTCTAAAATCTACCATAGTTTATAAGTCCCCCTGACAAGGGTTTCCCCCCTGATAAGGGCTTACTATTACCCACAAGTAGAAGATGGTAAACTTTCCAAAAGGGTATTGGTATTTGGTTGATAGGCAAAAGTCGATATGATACATTTAATGGCATTGGTAAAGGACTATACTGATTCCCCCCAACTCAATAGGAGTCCCTGATGCCTACTGCAAATAGTGAGTTAACTCCCTGTTGGAGTCAACAGGAGTTTGAGATGCTTGATTTAGGCGATAAACGTCTCACTCAGCGGCTGATTACTGTCGCCTCGGCATTGTCAACCTCCCCGCAATCGGCTATTCATGCTGCTTGTGAGGATTGGTCAGCGACCAAAGCGGCGTATCGTTTATTTGATAATGAGCAGGTGACAGCGGAGAAAATCCTATCCCCTCACTTTCAACGAACAGTTGAACGGTTGAGTGACCACGAGCGTGTATTTGCGATACAGGATACCACCTATCTCGATTACACGCATCACCCATTGACTGAAGGGTTAGGACCGATTGGCACCAAATCTCAGCACATCTATGGGTTTGTCAAACACACCACTTTAGTGGTAACGGCATCGGGACTGCCGTTGGGGTGTCTGACCGATGCCGTTTGGGTTCGGGACGCTCCCAAGCGAAACCGTCGCAAAGCCAATACGCCGCTGACGGAAAAAGAGAGTTACAAATGGATTGAGGCGTTAAATCAAACCCAAGTTCACACCCCAGATGGCGTGGAGGTGATTTCCATCTGTGACCGTGAAGCCGATATTTATGAGTTTTTTATCCAAGCCAAAGACACGCCTTTCGTTATCCGAGCGGCTCACAATCGAAAGGTTGATGATGAAACCGGTCAACTCCGGGCTTTAGTTCAAAGTCAACCCGCTGCCGGTGAACAACTCGTCAAGATTCCCGCTCGGGGCAATCAACCCGCCCGACAAGCCACGGTCAGCATTCATTTTACAACAACAACACTGCTTCCCCCTTATCGACACCCGGCATTACCCCCACAAGACCTACCCCCGGTTGACGTGAGTGTCATCTGGGTGACGGAAGTCAATCCACCGGTGAAGGCACCCCCGCTGGAATGGCTGTTAATTACTAATGTCAACGTCAATGATTTTGACCAAGCCAGCCAACGGATACGATGGTACAGTCTGAGGTGGCAAATTGAAGTCTATTTCAAGGTGCTCAAATCCGGCGTCAAAGTCGAACACTGCCGATTGCAAACCAAAGACCGGCTCTTACGATATATTGCCCTCATGAGTGTCATTGCATGGCGGCTTTACTGGTTGACGATGTACAATCGTCATGCGCCTGACGCTGAATGCACCTCTGTGTTGACTGATGATGAATGGAAAGCACTTTATTGTATAACTCATAAGACAACCGCTTTGCCAAACAAATTACCCACCGTCGCTCAAGTCACCGTTTGGATTGCAAAACTCGGTGGCTTTTTAGCACGAAAATCTGACGGCGTACCGGGCGTGACTGTCATCTGGCGAGGGTGGCAGCGGTTGAATGATATTTCTGACGCATTTACCCTGTTACACAACACATGAACCAACCATAACCATTAACATTAACACTGATGAAAAAACCACCCCTAGACTTATGGGTAATAGTAAGCCTTGTCAGGGGGGCTAGGGGGGTTAGGGGTTTGGGGGATTTAGGGGGTTAAAAATAAAAAATCTCGCGTTGCGTACTGAATTTGCGTAAATCCTGAGCTTTTGATCTCTGCCAGCGTCCCTTACACTTCAAAGCCAATGCGCGAAGGGCCAAAGCGTGGCTGACCGACTAAAAGGGGTATCCAGAAGTGCTTCGGTCTCCTCAATCGGGTCGTGTCCATAGCGTCGGACAAATTCCGCCTCGATCTGACCCTCTAGCTCAGTCGGACCTTCTAAGGGTAGCATCACCCAAGTGTTCCCCAGACGGGCACTTTCGCGGATGGCAAGACAGATCTCCCAATCATGTAGTGCATTTTCGGCACCGTACTGCGGTGTTCCTCCTTGTGTAATTGCACGATGAAAGCTGACGAGGATACTCGCCTTTGCAACGTCATCCGGTGAGCCGATTCGGGACGATTTGAAGGGGCTTTCCCAGACTGCCGGCGGAGCCGTATCCACCCGTACCGCTTCAAGTACCCGTTCTCCCTCCATTTTGGTGTACTGCTCTGTAATGTCGTAGGGACGCGCTTCCCCGTACAGCGTGAGCCGGTTTCGATCGAAGTGCCCCTTTGTGCCCTCGACCTGCCAGCCCGTTGAAAAGGTCTGTTCCCGTAATGGAAAGGCGCGCGGTGGCTTTTCAAACAGGCAGGTCACGCCGTTATCAAACTCTATCACCGCCTGATCCCACTTCACCGTTGACTCCGGTTCTCCACCGTAGGCAATGTAGGGTTCGGTTTCTACCTCGCCGCAGTAGCCGAGGACGCGGGTTGCTCTTGCCCCCAACAGTGACCGGACTCCATTGAAACCGTGATACTGTCCGGTCAGATACCATAGCCGGGCGTGAGTAAGTTTACCGATCCCCCCGGCTTCAATAATCTGTCTCTTGAGACGCTCGGCGGGCCAAAGCCACACCTGCTCTCCTACCTCCCACAGGACCCCTGTTGACCGACACGTTTCAGCGATTGCCGCTGCGTAGCGTCGTGTCAACGCCACCGGTATTTCCGTGATGATATGTGCGCCGTGCCGCGCTGCGGTAAGGGCAATGACGATATGGGAATCCTTTGGTGCCAAACTGAGGACAACATCAGGTTTCTCAGCATTAAAAAGGGCAGCCACGCTTTCGTAGCGCGCCTGTACCCCATATTGGGTCGCTACCTCCTGAAGTGCCTTGGGATTGCGGTCGCAGATGGCAGCGAGTTCGTAGTGCTCGGTCAAGCGTGTAATTGTTTCTATATACTGACGAGCGCGAGAACCGCGGTTGGCTCCCACGCCGATAACAGCGATGCTGAGTTTGGGCATGATCGTTTTTTACCTCGGTCTATTAGGTATATTCAAGGGACTGACTTTCGAGGGATTGCGTGATCCTCCTCCGTTTCGGCGAGGCTGCGGATTCTAAAGCACTGTACCACACACCCAGTAGACGGTCAAGTACGAAACCCTAGCGCATAGGGCTATTTAGCTTTCCGTTTTTTGACCGATTTTGGTGGGTAGACAGAAGATGGCCTCCCGATGAATCGGGACGGGGCCGGTAGGTGCGGTTTCCAACCGCACCGGACATCGCTTGAAGATTACCCAATTAATAAATTAATCTTCATTTTGCCCCGCCGTAGCCTTGACCAGGAGATCGAACTACGGGAGAATCACGGTGAATTAGAGAAATAAGTGGACATTTCCCAAAGTCCCCCTGAACCCCTCTGATAAGAGGGGAAAGACAAGGGAGAAGATCCCCTCTTATCTTCTCCCCTTGTCAGGGGAGTTGGGGAATTTAGGGGGTTGTTTGTGGGTACAGATTTCCCAATCTGTACATGTCCATTGGAAGTGTATAAGTAATTCTAAAATCCACCATAAATGACCCTAACTGGCGTTCCTTCAGGTAGCGCAAAATCGTTCCCTGCCAACGGCAGATTTAACCTTGACGCCCTTCATAGTGCGTGATATAGTTTCGTTGATTGTCGTCGTACCCGCAGAAAGCGAGAAAGCCTATGCCCCTTATGGTTGAACCGATGATAGAACAGACCGTCAGTGACACTAGTTTTTCAGGCGTGATTTTCGTTAAACTCAATGGAAACGTAGAATTTGAAAATGCCTACGGCTATGCGGATAGGAGCAATAAAATTCCGAATACGATCGACACCCGTTTCGGAATAGCGTCAGGAACCAAGTTTCTGACTGCACTCGGAATAGGAAAACTGATTGATCGTGGCGAACTCTCTTTAGATTCAAGATTGTGTGACTGTGTAAATATTGATTTTCCGAATATATCAGAAGATGTAACTATCCACCATCTCTTAACCCATACCTCTGGGGTTTACGACTATTATGATGAGGAACTTATTGAGGATGTCGATAATTTTCAATTGGATATCCCCTGCTTTGAACTAAAACGTCTCAAGGATTACATACCGCTATTTCGTGATGGGAAAATGAAGTTTAACCCAGGAGAAAGGTTTTCCTACTCAAACGGAGGATTCATTCTACTGGGAATCGTCATTGAAGAAATCTCAGGAACACCCTACATCGACTTTATACAAGAAAATATCTTTGCGTTATGCGGTATGAGCGATTCGGGATTTTTTGCGATGGATCGTTTGCCAGAACGCACGGCTTTCGGATATATTGATGAGGAAGAAGGGTGGAGAACCAACATTTTTACCTTGCCAATTATCGGATCATCCGATGCAGGGGCTTTCACGACACTAAAAGATATGGACAAGTTGTGGGGGGCATTTTTTAAGGAAAAAATTCTTTCTAAACGGTTGACGCAGCTATTTTTGGAAAAGGCAGTCAATGACAAAGATAACAGATTTTATGGTCACGGTATCTGGATTTACCACAAGGAAGGCAAAACCCCGGTTCATTATCTCATCGGTTGGGATGCCGGCGTTTCTTTTAAAAGCACATGTCCCTCAAAGGATTCGGTTATAACAGTAATCTCTAATACGTCAGCCGGTGCGTGGGCAATAGATCGTGCAATCATGAAACAGTTGAAGATACTGGAATGAGGGTCCCCTTCGTAGGGTTTACGGGGCTTGTGAACAAAGGATGGGAAAATCCGGGCTATCACCCCGGTAGGTGCGGTTTGTAACCGCACCGCATCGGCGCAGTTGGAAACAGCGCCTACCAAACATGGGGGGCGAAAGTGTCTATTTGTCTTTAGAATTCACTATAATTGAGGGATACTTGTAATTATTGTCTGAATGCGGTGCTTGGGTGCATTTAGCCCCAGTTGCTCTAAATCCCGATCTTATCAGGGCGGGGCGATATGTTTATAGTAGCACGTAGGTTGGGTTGAACGGAAAACCATCAAGAGTTACACACAGAGATGAGACCTTTGAGGGCTCATGTTGCTTCAAATTGCCGGCATACGAGTGAAACCCAACATTTCATCTATCAAAAAGTTCGTAGGGAACAACTCTCGGACTCGGAACGGAGGATCGTTGTTCCCTTCAGAAGTGTGCAAATCCTGAACAAAAGACATGAACACCGAAGAAATCAGAAAGAAGGAAAAAATCAAATCCGCCCTAGCGGCCCTATCTACCGGCGATTTTTTGGAAAACGCGAAGCACCTGTTAGCCGTCTTGGGCTACTGTAGCGAGCGGACTGTGGAACTGCCGGGAACCGCGGGGGGCTTTATTCAGCGATTCCCCGCCCGGAACAAAAACACCGAAACAGAACAGGAATTCCTCAACAGCGTAGAATCCGTTAAACTGGTGTTTCAAGTGACAAGCGAGGAAATTGCCCCCACTAACCAGCCAACGCTGTTTGAATCACCTGCCTTTGATGCGGGATATGTCAGAAGTTTCCTGTTCTTTGCAATCGAATTGACCGATAAAGACTACCCACGCGGCACATACGCGCAGTTTACACGAGAGGTCAACAAACGGTTTATGATGCCGATTGTGGTCCTCTTTCGCGTTGGGAACCGTCTGACCGTCGGCTTTGTCGGGCGCCGTCAACATCAGTATGACCCGGCCCGCGATGTGCTAGAGCAGGTTACGCTGATTAAGGACATCCGTTTGGATGATCCGCACCGGGCGCATATAGAGGTGCTGTATGAACTGGCACTATGGGAGTGCGCGAAGTGGGTGAACGCCAATAACCAACCAGAAAACTTCGATGGCTTGCTTGCAGCGTGGCTTGCCCGATTGGACACCGAAGCACTCAACAAAAAATTCTACCGGGAGCTGTTCGCTTGGTTTGAATGGGCGGTTGCTGAGGGGAAATTCCCCACAGACAAAAATCGCACCTTGAAGCCAGAGGAGCACGTCATCCGCTTAATCACACGCTTGCTGTTTGTCTGGTTCATCAAGGAAAAGGGGTTAATTGCCGATGAACTGTTCAACGAGGCACAAATTTCCCCTTTGCTGAAAGACTACGACCACGAGGCCGGCGATTCCTACTATCGTGCCGTGCTACAGAACCTGTTTTTTGCCACACTGAACACCGAGATAGAAAAGCGTCGGTTTACTAAAGGTGGAAACACGGGCCATCGCAATTTCTCACTGTATCGCTACAAGGATCAGATAACCGACCCCGATGATCTGCTAAGACTGTTTGAAAAAACGCCATTTATCAACGGCGGTTTATTCGACTGCCTTGATAGCGAGGAGGCGACACGGGACGGCGGCTACCGGGTTGACTGCTTCTCCGATGAACACTACAGAAAGTTAAGCCTCCCCAACCGTCTCTTCTTTGATGATAATAAGGGTCTGATTCCCCTGCTGAAAGGCTACAAGTTCACCGTTGAGGAAAATACACCGATAGAGCAGGAAGTAGCGTTGGATCCGGAGCTGCTCGGCAAGGTGTTTGAAAACCTACTCGCCGCATATAACCCTGAAACCGGCGCAACAGCACGGAAACAGACCGGCTCCTACTACACCCCGCGCCCCATTGTGGACTACATGGTGGAGGAGGCGTTAGTGGGGGTACTAGCAGCGCAGGTGTCGCCGACAGACGGAGATGTGAAGTTGTGGGACGAGCGGTTGCGTTACCTGTTTGATTACGCAAAGGTGTTCGACGATTCGAATGAAAGGTTCGACAGCCGGGAATCGGACGAGATTGTGCGGGCAATTTCAGAACTCAAGATACTCGATCCGGCGGTCGGTTCGGGTGCGTTTCCGATGGGAACCCTGCACAAGCTGACCCTTGCGCTGCTGCGGCTTGACCCCGATAACACCCGATGGGAGCAGCTACAGAAGGAACGCGCCATCCAGCGAGCGGCGGTAGCGTTTGATACAAAGGATAGACAAACCCGCGACGAAGAGCTCACGGAAATTAGCAGAATCTTTGAAAATTATTCGGGAGACTTCGGACGCAAGCTGTACCTGATTCAAAACAGCATCTTCGGCTTGGACATTCAATCCATCGCCTGCCAAATCGCCAAACTCCGCTTCTTTATCTCCCTTGCCATCGAGCAGGAGCCGGATAGAGATGCGGACAACTTCGGGATTAAGCCGCTGCCAAATCTGGAGACACGGTTTATCGCAGCAAACACGCTCATCGGTCTTGAGGGGGAGCGAACCCTGACCAGCCCCAAAGCGAAAGCGTTAGAGCGGGAATTGGGCGATAACCGCGAGCGGCATTTCCACGCAACGACGCGGTCACAGAAACTCGCCTGTAAGCGAGCGGATAGAAAATTGCGACGAGAATTGGCAACGGAATTAAAGCATATCGGGATGCCCGCCGATGATGCGAATAAAGTCGCCACTTGGGACCCTTACGACCAGAACGCAAGCGCGGATTGGTTTGATTCGGAGTGGATGTTTGGTATCGGGGAGGGGTTTGATGTGGTAATTGGCAACCCGCCGTATGTCCGCCAAGAAAAAATTAAAGAACTTAAACCAACGCTGAAGGATCAATACGACTGTTACACCGGCACCGCCGATCTCTATGTCTATTTCTACGAGCGCGGTTTTCAGATGCTCCGAGGCGATGGAGTCTTGACCTACATCTCTTCAAACAAGTATTTCCGGTCCGCATACGGTAAGAAACTTCGTGATTTCCTCGCCCGTCAGGCCACTCTGTCTCAACTTATTGATTTTGGCGACGCGCCTGTTTTTACATCCATTGCGTATCCGAGTATTATCACAGCGTCCAAAGCCCACGCTCAAGGGAACCACCTCCGCGCCCTGAATTGGGAGCCGGGCCCGTCCATTGATGAATTTGGGGCGGTTTTTCGGACGAAGGGGTTCACCATGCCGCAAAACGCCTTGACCGTTGACGGTTGGCGGCTCACCTCTCCCGATGTGTTGAATTTGTTGGCGAAACTCCGCAACGCGGAGCAACCGCTAGGAGAATATGTCAAAGGACAGCTTTATTCCGGGATCAAAACGGGTTTGAACGAGGTATTTGTCGTAGACAGGGAGACGCGGGATAGACTTGTTGCGGAGCACCCATCGTCCTCAGAAGTGTTAAAGCCGTTTCTGCGTGGGCGCGATGTGAAACGGTGGCAGGTGAATTTCGCCGAGCAGTACCTCATCAAAATTGAATCGTCGGAAAACCGGACACACCCATGGTCAGGGCAGCCCGTGACAGAAGCAGAGCAGCTTTTCGCTGATACTTATCCTGCAATCTACGCACACTTTGAACCCTTTCGGGAACGTCTGATTGAGCGATTCGATCAGGGAAGATACTTTTGGGAGTTGCGGTCATGTGCTTATTGGGAGGAGTTTAAGCAACCGAAAATTATTTACCCTGATATCGCACAAGGAACGGAGTTTTCCTTTGATGATAACGGTTATTTTCTGGGAAACACTTCGTATCTCTTACCAACGAAGGAAATGTGGCTTCTCGGTCTGCTCAACAGCAAAGCCATTTTCTGGTTTTACACAAAGACAAGCACACAGATTCGGGGTGGTTTTGTGAGGTTCATTGCTCAATATGTGTCCCAAATTCCTATTCCCTCTATTAAGCCTGCACAGAAAGCATCTATCAGCAAACTCGTCAATCAAATCCTTGCTGTCAAACGCACCGACCCAGATGCCGATGTATCCGAACTTGAAAATACGGTGGATCAGATAGTATACTTTTTATACGACCTGACACCTGAAGAAATCGCTATTGTAGAGGGCGCGGAAAATGTCTGAATCACGGATTAAACAGATGAATCGGATAGCGCGGATTTTTTGAATCCGTGTAATCCTGTAATCCGTGAAAATCAGCGATTCTGACAGAGATAAGAGTCATGCAATTGAACGCTTGCAGCCTTGCAATTCTGCGATTCATCACCGGTGAATATGCCCCTTGGGGTCCAATGAATTGGGCAGCTACACTCAGGCACTAGGTTCGTAGTAGGGCGATTTATCGCCCGTCCGAACGCGCAATGAATTGCGCTACTACAAACTGAGCTGCGTAACTCCTAAGGATAAGAGCGGATGCCTGCAAAAATCCTGAGAATCCTTGAATCCAGTAAATCCAGATTCTGACGGTAAGGAAACTAGGGAAATGAATAAAGTTTTTATCTCCTATGTTAGAGAAAATAGAGAAATAGTTGACCGGTTCTGTCAAGAACTTAGAGTACATGGTGTTCAAGTTTGGTTGGACCGGAATGATATTGCTCTCGGACTCCGATGGAAACGCGAAATTCGGCGGGCCATTCAACAAGGGTCTTTTTTCATTGCGTGTTTCTCAAAGGAATATGACGAGCGTCATAAAACCTACATGAACGAGGAGTTGACAATTGCAATTGAGGAGTTACGTCAGCGGCCTATTGACCAAGCCTGGTTTATCCCCGTCAAGTTGAACGAATGCGAAATTCCTGATCGAGATATTGGTGGCGGCGAAACCTTACAGGATCTGTTATATGTTAATCTCTATGAAGACTGGGAGGATAACCTCCAGCGTATCCTTGACATTGTTCAACCTGCATCATCTGAAACTATAAATGCAATTACTATCGAATGGTCAGACGATTTAAGTGCCGTGGCGGAGTTTGTCAAAGGTCTGACCTATCAAAGTAGAAGAAATTATGAGAGAGCCGTGGAGCATTATACTGAGGCATTAAGACTAAATCCGCAACTGGCTGAAGCGTATAACAATCGTGGTAATACTTACCATAACACAAGCGAGTTTGACCGTGCCATCAGCGACTATACCGAAGCGATACGAATCAATCCTAATTTTGTCGAAGTCTATAACAATCGCGGGATAGCTTATAGTGATAAAGGCGATTATGACCGGGCTATTGATAACTATACCCAAGCGATACATCTCAAACCTGATTATGCCAAAACCTATCACAATCGCGGGATAGCTTATAGTGATAAAGGCGATTATGACCGGGCTATTGATAACTATACCCAAGCGATACATCTCAAACCTGATTATGCCGAAACCTATCACAATCGCGGGGCAGCTTACGCGGAAAAAGGCGATTTTGACCGAGCTATTAAAGATTTGAACAAGGCAATACAACTGAAACCTGATTATGCCGAAACCTATTATAATCGTGGTAATGCTTACGCGGAAAAAGGCGATTATGACCGGGTTATTGATAACTATACCCAAGCGATACATCTCAAACCTGATTATGCCGAAGCTTATAACAATCGTGGTAATGCTTACGCGGAAAAAGGCGATTATGACCGGGCTATTGATAACTATACCCAAGCGATACATCTCAAACCTGATTATGCCGAAGCCTATTTCAATCGCGGGCGGGCTTGCGGAGAAACAGATCAGGTTGATCGTGCTATTGCAGATTATACTAAAGTAATACAACTTAAATCGGACTTTGCCGAGGGCTATTACCGGCGCGGGAGGGCTTACGGGGACAAAGGCAAATTTGACCCTGCTGTTGCAGACTTCACTCAAGTAATACAACTCGAACCCGATAATGTTGGTGCCTATTACAGCCGCGGGCTGATTTACTGGGTAAAGAAGGGTGAGATTGATCGTGCTATTGCAGATTATACTAAAGTAATACAACTTAAACCGGACTTTGCCAAGAGCTATGACCAGCGCGGGAGGGTCTACGGGTACAAAGGTGATTATGACCTTGCTGTTGCAGACTTCACTCAAGTAATACAACTCGAACCCGATAATGTTGATGCCTATCACAGCCGCGGGTTGACTTACTGGGTAAAGGGTGAGATTGATCGTGCTATTACAGACTATACTAAAGTAATACAACTTAAACCGGACTTTGCCGAGTGCTATTATCATCGCGGGAGGGCTTACAACAAGAAAGACGATATTGACCGGGCTATTAAAGACTTTACCCAAGCAATACAACTTAATCCCGATTATGTCGTAGCCTACCACAATCGCGGGGTCGCTTACAACAAGAAAAACGACGTTGACCGGGCTATTGAGGACTTCAACAAAACGATAGACCTCAACCCCGATTATGATGATGCCTATCACAACCGCGGGGCGGCTTATTACAACAAGGGCGATATTGACCGGGCTATTGAGGACTTCAACAAAACGATACATCTCAAACCTGATTATGATGATGCCTATTACAACCGCGGAAATGCTTACAACAACAAAGACGATTTTAACCGAGCTATTGCAGACTATACCAAAGTACTTGCACTCAACTCCAATTATGCTAACGCCTATTACAATCGTGGGATAGCGTGGTTACACCTGGGAGAACAGGAAAAAGGGAGAGCAGATCTAATTGCTGCCAGAAATATGGGGGTGGAACTACCGCCAGACATCGCCGCTATGCTAACACCCCCACAATAAGCATCACCACCGATGGAACTTCTGACTCCGTGCAATCCTTTAATCCGTGCCAATCCGCGATTCAGACAGCGAGGAAATAGGGATTGCATCGAAAAATCCTGAAAATCCTTGAATCCAGTAAATCCAGATTCAGACAATCACCACCGATGTTTTTTAATCCGTGTAATCCCTTAATCTGTGATAATCAGCGATTCTGACAATGAGGAAATTGGGGTTGCGAAAAATAGAGAGATAAACAAGATCAGCGCGACTGCGTCCAAAAATCCTGAGAATCCTCCGAATAATTGGAGTGTTCATCTTCAACCCAAGTTCACCGCTTTCAAATCATCTCCAGTGTCAAAGGGGATGCGTATCTTATCTACTTTGTAAGGTTCGCATCGTGAGGGGAAAAATCATGTTAGAACAGAACTCAGCACTCGTTGGCTTTGATTATGCTTATAAAAGCAAAGCGATAGCCCCGACACCTAACGATGCCGAAGCCTATTACAAGCGTGGGGTTGCCTACGGGGAACAAGGCGAGCTTGACCTTGCTATTGAAGACTTTACCAAAGTAATAGACCTAAACCCTGATTCTGCTGAGGCCTATTACAATCGCGGGGTCACTTACCATAAAAAAGGCAAGTTTGACCGGGCTGTTGCAGACTATACCAAAGCGATAGCACTCAATCCCAATTTTGCTATAGCCCATTACAATCGCGGGGTTGCTTACGGAGAACAAGGCGACTTTGACCTTGCCCTAGTAGACTATACCAGAGCGATAGCACTCAATTCTAATGATGACGCTGCTTACAACAATCGCGGCAATGCTTACCGCTATAAAGGCGATTTTGACCGTGCCATTGAAGATTATATCAAAGCAATAGAACTGAACCCCGATAATGCTGAGGCCTATTACAATCGCGGTTTGATTTACGCGGGCAAAGATGAGTATGACCGCGCTATTGCAGACTATAATAAAGCGATAGAACTGAATCCCGATGATGCCAATACCTATTACAATCGCGGCAATGCTTACTACGAAAAACAAGAATTTGCTCAGAGCATCACAGATTATAACAAGACGTTAGAACTGAAACCACAGTTTGCCGAAGCCTATTACAATCGCGGCGAGGCGTGGTTACACCTAAGCGAATGGGAAAAAGCCAAATCAGACCTGATGGCTGCCAAAAGCATGGGAATAAATATCATCACTGCGTTTGATTACCTTTACGACAGTGTAGCGGACTTTGAGGAGAGCAACGATGTTAAGGTGCCGAAAGACATCGCTGAAATGCTGACACTTCCAGTAATTGCCACACCAAGAGCAGATCTACAACAGCAAGTGGTTGAGCTAGTCGAACAGCTCTCTGCTGAAAAGCTACAAGCGATCATTGACTATCTGACCGATCTGCAAGACAAAGAAGAATGGGAGGCAACTTACGAATTGGCGGGCGATCCGGAAATTGCCAAGGGCTTAGAACGCGCCAAAGCGGATGTGAAAGCGGGAAGGCTAAAGCGTTGGGATGATGTTAGACGGGACGTTTGAGGTACAACTCACTAATGAGGCAGCGACACATTACAACGCGCTTGATGCCAACCTGACACGGCGAGTAAATGAAGCGATTGATCTGTTAGCCCAAAATCCGTTCTTTGGGCCGAACATTACCAAGTTGTGGGGAGAATACGCAGGACAATACCGATACCGCGTCGGGAGTTACCGGATTCTCTATAGTGTGGACACGCAACGTCGGAGGTGTATCATCACAGGCATTTACCACCGTGGTAGAGCATATCGGCCCTAATTTAATAGATGACACAGATTCGGCCAATTGAATTCGTGTCATCCCTAAATCCGCGATAATCAGCGATTCTGACAACGCAGGAATCGTCCTTGTGAAGAAACCGCCGCCCCAAAATCCTGAAAATCCGTTAATCCAGTAAATCCAGATTCAGACAATCACCACCGATGTTTTTTGAATCCGTGCAATCCCTTAATCTGTGATAATCAGCGATTCTGACAATAGGGAGCAAACAGAACGAAAGGAGAACGCCATGCGAAAAGTAGACCTACAACAGCAGGCGGTTGAGTTAATCAAACAACTCTCGCCGGAAAATTTGAAAGCGGGCATTGACTATCTGACCTATCTTCAAGGCAAAGAAGGAGGGGCGGCTACACACGCATCAGCGAATGATCCAGAAATCACCGAGAGTTTAGGGGCGAAACCGACGAGCAAAAATCCGATTGCACAACGTATCATTGAAGCAGTTGAAAAATCGCATGATGTGACACTGGAAGATGCAGAGGTTCTGCTTCAGGTAATTAAGGCAAATCAGATGCCTGTGCGATTCGATTCACCATTCGCAGCAAATGAGCAAGAAAGTCAATGATAAAGTATCTCTTGGAAACATCAACGTGCAGTTATCTCATGGCGAATCATAGGCGGGTCAAAGAGCGTCTCACATCTGCTCAAGTTGCTGACTATCCTTTCACCTGCCCAATTGTGCGCGGTGAGATCCTGTTTGGTATCGAACTCTTGCCCATCGGACGTAGGCGGCAATCTTTAGAAGATCAAGCCAACAATCTGTTTTCTGGACTGATATGTGACCCAGTTCCAGAAAGAGCAGGTGATTTCTACGCAAAGATAAAACGCGCAGCTCAGGAATTGGGCACACCATTAGATGAATGTGACCTTTGGGTTGCTGCTGCAGCACTGGCATTAGATGCGATTCAGACAAAGTTACCACTTACACACATGGTCAAAAAATAGGGTATAATAGAGGCAAAATGCACCCACTCAAATACACCGAATATAACTATACCAGGGCTTACGCACCTCAGAGTTTAGACCTGTCAGTGCCCTGACAAATCCCTGACATTTGGCGAGGTTATGGTGATATCTCAGTGAAAAACGGTTCATAAACAGTGCGTATATGTCAGGTCAAAAAGCCATCTACACGCACCTTCTGGTGGGTGGTAAAAATCTACAAATGCGCTGAAGCTAGGCCCCATCAAGGTTCAGAGAGATATTCGCCAATGATGAACCCCCGATATGAGGTTGAATTTTTTTTTTAGACCTGACAGGGCCCTGACAAATTGCCGAATCGTGCCAGTGGGGCATTGAAACGGAACCGAGTATCGGGACTAGCAGAAAGGGTTGAATTTTACCGTTCAACTACGTAAGTCTTGTCCTGTAAATCCTTCAATCCCGTTCCGTTTCACGAGAATCCCGATGAATCGGGACCTGTCCCGCTTGGGTCAATCTAAAAAGGAAAAATGGAAGATGGCTTATAATCGTTTTACATTAAGTGAAGCTAAAAAGGTATTTCAACTGATTACTGATGAATCAAGAGATCTCTTTTCCACGGCCGCAGAAGTCGAAATCAGCGATTTTCTTCGCCAGACGTTAGAAAGAAACCTGGCTTTGGGGATCGCCATCAATACGGAAAAGGCACGATCAGAACTGATTGTCGCCCCAGTTTTGGTTGAACTTCTGGAACAGACACATCACCAGATTAGTCTGTTTTCAGGTAAGGCGTTTAATGTGGACAGAAAAAGAGGGTTGAGCGGCGCGTGCGGCTTTATCATTAGCCTCTCCACGGAGCAACTATTTATTACTACGCCCGTCATTGCAATCGTCGAAGCCAAAAATAATAACCCGATGAATGGTATCGGTCAATGCGTGGCGGAAATGGTTGCCGCCAGATTATTTAACGAGCGCGAGGAAAACAATATCACCACAATCTACGGGGGAATCACAACGGGAAGCGTTTGGAAATTTCTAAAGTTAGAGGGACAAACCATCTATATCGATTTAGACGAATATCATATCAACGATGTTGGTAAAATTCTGGGCATTTTGTTGAGTATGATTCATTCAACTTAGGGGATCTCAGTTCAGCAAATATGAAAATCGCAGTTTTAGCCTCCGGCAGCGGAACCAATTTGCAGGCATTAATCGATCAACTCCACCAAGACGAAAATAGTGGGGTTGAGATCGCTGTGGCGATTAGCGATAGAAGAAAGGCTTACGCGCTCACCCGTGCCAAAGAAGCGGGTATTCCCACCCAGGTGGTGAGGGTACGGGATTTTCCGGATCGGGATGCGTTTGATGCGGAAATTTCAAAAATCCTTGAGGGATGCGAAGTGGAGCTAATCGTTCTAGCGGGCTTTATGAAGTTGTTCCAACCAGCGTTTGTGCGGAAGTACCGCAATCGTATCATTAATATTCATCCGTCTCTACTACCCGCGTTTCCGGGGGCGCACCCTGTACAAGATACGATAGCGTATGGCGTTAAGATCAGCGGCGTAAGCGTTTTTTTTATAGATGAGGGGGTTGACGCTGGACCTATCATCGCGCAGGTTTCGGTGCCCGTATTCGACAATGACGATGAAGAAAGCCTGCTCAAGCGGATTCATATTGAAGAGCATAAACTGTATCCGCAGGTCGTTCGATGGTATGCAGAGGGCAAACTCGAAATTGTTGGCAGAAAAGTCGTTGTGAAGGAGTCATGAAATGTTAGCGATTTCGACAATGTGGAACGCTTTGAGACAACCGGATGGAGCGGCGCTGCTTGACGAACTCAAAGAGCTTGGATTTGATGCGATTGAACTCAGCCGACACCTGACACGAGCACAGATTGAGCAGATTAAGCCCCACCTAGCGACGACACAGATCTGCTCCATCCATAACTTTTGCCCCGTCTTGCGCGGTCTCCCACAATCGCAGGTAGAGAGTGATCCAATCCACTTGGCAAGTCTTGATGCGGATACGCGGAACGAAGCGGTTAAACAGACGATCCGGACGATGGAGTTGGCGGTCGAGATTGAAGTCCCAATCGTTGTGCTCCACTTGGGTGAGGTAGATACCTACGATCGCTCCTACCTGATGTATGATTTCTACGAATATGGCGAGCGGGAATTTGAGGCATTTGGGGCGAAGGTAGAGGAAGCGACTGAGTGGCGTAAACGCAAAGAGGAGAAGCATCAGGATGCCGTACTGTTCAGCCTTGATGCGTTGAATGAAATGGCTTTGCGGATGGAGGTCTACTTGGCGATCGAAAATCGCCCACGCTACTATCAGATCCCCAATTTTGACGAGGTTGAACTGTTTTTGGAGGAGTTCAAGGGAAGCAACATGCGATATTGGCACGATGTCGGACACGCCATGCTTCAGGAGCGGGTGGGACTTTGTTGGTCACAGCGTTGGCTAGAGGCGTATACAGAGAACCTCATCGGCGTGAACCTACACGATCTCAAAGACCTTGAGGCGTATCATCCGCCGGGATCCGGGGACCTTGACTTTGAAGAGATCTTGGCGCAGATTCCGCAGGATACACTAACCGTATTGGAGGTCCGAGATGCGCCGGCGGAACAACTTGTTGAGGTAACGGAAGAGTGGCAACTATGGCGGAAACCCGAAAAACAGGATGGAGAAGACGGACGCAGCTAGAAATATACAGTAGGACTTACGCAGCGGGTTCATAAGTCCCCCTGATTTTCCAAAGTCCCCCTGACAAGGTAGGTGCGGTTTCTAACCGCACCGGTGCCTTCAATCCAACCCGGTAGGTGCGGTTTCTAACCGCACCGCGCCTTCAATCCAACCCGGTAGGTGCGGTTTCTAACCGCACCGGTGCCGACTTAGCCTGCCCCCTGGTCTCGGCACGGACGATGAAATCGGGGAGCATCTCCCGACATATCGGGATCCTCGGAACGGGACTCGATAAATCGGGATTTGGAGTGTCTAAGTAATTCTAAAATCTACCATAGTATAATATTGGGTGAGCGGGGTAACACGATGACATGTGGTTATCCCAACACACTAATTTTAGGGTAAATCACCCCACAAAGTCCGCAGCGAAACGGTTTTTCGCTTGGCATCGTTGATGCATATAGACATCATAGATCTATTCTGAATAATTTATTTTCAAGCTACTGTAAGACTAAACGGAGATAGATTTTTACACTAAGGAGAATTCATCATGGATAGACTAATCATCAACGGTGGTAAGCAGCTCGAAGGCACAATTTCAGTCAGCGGTTCTAAAAACGCAACGCTTCCTATCGCCGTTGCAGCCGCAATCCTTGCGGACAGTTCCAGCATTATTCGTAACGTTCCCAATCTGAACGATATTGATAGCCTGTGTGCAGTGCTTGAGGTATTGGGGGCGACCACGAAGTTAGAGAATTCAACGCTCTATATCGAACCGGGAGACCGAGTTGCTTACGAAGCTCCCTACGACCTTGTCCGAAAGATGCGAGCGTCGATTTATGTACTAGGTCCCCTCGTCGCACGTTTAGGTATCGCAAAAGTCTCTTTCCCCGGCGGTTGTGCCATCGGTCCGCGTCCGGTAGACCTACATCTGAAAGGGTTGCAGCAGCTCGGTGCAGAAGTTGAGATTGATAGTGGCTATATCATAGCACGAACGAATGGGTTGGTCGGTGCGGAGATGTATCTGAGAGGCCCGCACGGTTCAAGCGTTGGGGCGACCGCAAATGTCATGATGGCTGCGACGTTGGCAGACGGTACAACGACTATTCGTGGAGCTGCCTGCGAACCGGAGGTGGCTGACCTAGCGAATTTCCTCAATGCAATGGGGGCAGATATCAAAGGGGTTGGCACCTCTACCCTGACAATAGATGGGGTCAAACAGCTTCACGGTACGGAATATACTGTCATTCCAGATCGCATTGAAGCAGGAACGTTCATGGTTGCGGGTGCTATTACGAAGGGAGACGTTTTTGTGAAGGATGTCCCAGCAGAGCACCTCGGTGCTACCTCCGAAAAATTAGTTGAGGCAGGTGTTGAATTGGATTGGACGGATAATGGCGTCCGCGTGCGGGCACCACGAGAACTTCGTGCAATCAATATCGCCACTGATACATATCCGGGCTTTCCCACAGACATGCAGGCGCAGATGATGGGCCTCCTCAGTATCGCACCGGGTATTAGCACTATTACGGAAGGCATCTACTTAGATCGCTTCATGCACGCAAGCGAACTCAATCGAATGGGGGCAGATATTCGCGTCGAAGGAAACCATGCAGTGGTACGTGGTAAACTCAGACTCAGTGGCGCGCCTGTCATGGCGTCAGACCTCCGTGCAGGTGCAGTCCTTGTTCTCGCAGGCATGGCAGCAATAGGCGAAACGGTCGTTTCCCGTATCTATCATATCGATCGTGGGTACGAAGGCATTGAACAGAAACTAGCCGGTATTGGCGCGGATATTATCCGAGTGAGAGACTAAAAATCTGTATGAACGTTCAAAAGAAACGAGGAATCTTCTGTGATCGCTATTCTTGATGTCCACTCGGACGAGGCGGCGGCTTTTATCGAAAAGCTTAATCTGCGTGGGCGATTAGAAGATCCAAACATTCTGAGGACTGTCCGTAAGACCTTGCAAGATGTCCAAAGAGATGGTGACAAAGCTGTCGTTAAGTATACGCGCAAACTTGACGCTCCACGAATATCCATTGAAGAAATGCGAGTCACAGATGCGGAGATTGATGATGCATCTACGCAGGTCGATTCAGACTTCCACGATGCGATCAGGCTTGCACGGACGAACATTGAGCGGTTTCATCAGAAGCAGCTACGGAATTCATGGATGTCCACTGAAGCGGACGGTGTTGTTTTAGGACACCTCATCCGTCCATTAAGACGTGTTGGTGTATGCGTCCCGTCCGTGAGCCAGTTGTTGGTTTCTTCGCTGATTATGAATCTTGTTCCTGCGAAGGTCGCAGGTGTTGAGGAGATTGCGGTCTTCATGGGACCGATGCGAAATCGGAAGATTGACCCACACATGCTTGTCGCTGCAGCAGCATGTGATGTCCGTGAGATTTACAAGTGTGGCGGTGCACAGGCGGTCGCTGCGATGGCTTACGGGACAGACACCATCCCGAAAGTGGATAAAATCGTCGGTCCCGGCAATTTGTATGTCCAACTTGCGAAGAAAGAGGTCTACGGACCCGTTGATATTGACAAACTGGCGGGTCCCAGCGAAGTCCTGATTATCGCCGATCACACCGCAAATCCCGCCTATGTTGCAGCAGACCTTATCTCGCAAGCAGAGCACAGCGCGGAATGTTCCGCCATTCTCGTTACAACATCAAGGGAAGTCGCGGAGCAGGTTCGTGCAGAGATTGAAGGACAAGCGCGAAAGCTGCCCCGCCAATCTGAACTGACCGGTGCTTTTGAAAACTACAGTGCGGCGTTCGTCGTGGCAAATTTAGCTGAAGCGATAGAGATTACCAACGAAATCGCCCCTGAGCATGTCGAGTTGGAGGTAGAAAATCCAATCGAGTGGGTCGGCGCTATCCGTAATGCGGGAGCGATCATGCTAGGACCCTACACCCCCGAATCCGTTGGTGATTACATCGCCGGTCCCAGTCACATCCTGCCTACGGGTGGAGCAGCGAAATACGCATCGCCGTTGAGCGTTGATGATTTCTTGAAAAAGACAAGTGTTATCTCCTATACCAAAACCGCGTTAGAAAAGGTCACGCCGGCTGTCGTCAAACTCGCTCAAATTGAAGGGCTTCAAGGACACGCGGAAGCGATGAAGATCCGATCCGATAAACATTAGGACGAAATCAATGTCAAACACTCTCATCACAACCTTTTCAATCGTTGGTCGTGACCCGGAGAATGGCGATCTTGGAGTTGCCGTTCAATCCAAGTTTTTCGCTGTTGGTGCCGTTGTCCCTTGGGCAAAGGCGGGTGTAGGGGCGGTGGCGACCCAATCGTGGACAAATACAACGTATGGGACAAAAGGGTTGGAACTTCTGGAAAACGGACTCACCGCCCAACAAGCGTTGGATCAGCTAGCTGCCGCCGATGATGGCAGATCACAGCGTCAGGTCGGCATGATTGATGTAAAAGGTAACGTCGCTAACTACACCGGCGATGAATGTCTCGGATGGGCGGGTGCGCGCAGCGGAGAAAATTACTCGGCACAAGGCAACTTACTGACCGGCGAAGCGGTGGTCGATGCGATGGGAAAGGCATTTGAGGAAACAGAGGGAGAATTGGCAGAAAAACTGATGGCAGCACTCATCGCGGGGCAGAAAAAAGGCGGAGATCGGCGTGGACAGCAGGCAGCAGCATTGCTTGTCGAACGTGAGAACGGTGGAGAGGGTGGTTTTAGTGATCGGTATATTGATCTACGGGTTGATGACCATAAGCAGCCAATTAAAGAGCTACATCGGCTCCTGAAAATCCGATTGAGTATGCGGTAAGACTAGGGAATTATAAAGTTATTTAGGACTTACGCAGCGGGTTCATAAGTCCCCCTGATTTTCCAAAGTCCCCCTGACAAGGGGAATTTAGGGGGTTAAAAATCAAAAATCTACCCCCTGTGTGCTAAATTTGCGTAAGTCCTGTTATTGTCAATACGCACCAAATTTTCTGACGATTCTCCAAATGAAAACAGTACTACCCCCTGAAGCCTTCGCACGAATTGACGAAACCGATGATCGCCTGTTTTACGCCGAACCCCGTATCGTCACGCATATTGACGACAACGCAATCGCCGCAATCAAGGAATTTTTCGATCAAACCTTACCGAGGAATACCGCCATATTGGACCTGATGAGCAGTGCTTTCTCCCACCTTCCCGAAGGGTTTCCCGCTCAACGTATCGTTGGATTAGGCTTAAACGCAGTGGAGCTCCGGGTCAATCCTGTTCTTGATGAATATGTAATCCATGATCTCAATGCCGATCCAATTCTCCCTTTTGACGATGGGGAATTTGCAGCGGTAATCATGACTGTTTCGATGCAGTACCTGACTCATCCCGTCGAGGTTTTTCGTGAGGTGCATCGCATTCTTCAGCCAGATGGTCTGTTCATCGTCATTTTTTCCAATCGTCTGTTCCCAACGAAAGCGGTGTACATCTGGCGTGTAACCTCTGACGCTGAACACGCGGAATTGGTGCAGCATTACTTCCGTTTGGCAGGCGGCTATGCGGAAATTACCTTTTTGGATTGCACCCCACAGACCGATGAATACACGGATCCTGTGTATATCGTTATGGCGAACAAGGGTCCGGGGACCTTAGATGCGGCAGATAACTGAAATCTTGCACATTCGATAATCTAACAAATAGTGGATTCTAAAAACAGATAGACACTTTCGCTCCCGGTGTTTGGTAGGCGCTGTTTCCAACTGCGCCGTCTAGTCTCCAGTTTGGTAGGCGCTGTTTCCAACTGCGCCGATACGGTGCGGTTTTTAACCGCACCTACCGGTGTGATAGCCCGGATTTTCCCATCCCCGCCGGCACAGAGTGTCCAATTAATGCTAAATTTTATTATGGTGAATTAGAGAAATAAGTAGACATTTACCAAGAACTCCGATCTTTGAGAACTTTCCAAAGTCCCCCTGATAAGGGGGATTTAGGGGGTTAGTTGTGCATTGAGCGTGTCTCAGTAATTCTAAAATCTACCATAGTTCTCCCGTAGGAGGGATCTCCGAATCCCGATTTCCTACTCAAACAGGGAGAAAATCGAAAACTATGGTGAATTAGAAAAATAAGTAGACATTTGCCAATAACTCCAACCCTCGCGAAGTTTCAAAAGTCCCCCTGATAAGGGGGATTTAGGGGGTTAGCTGTCCATTTGGAGTGTCTCAGTAATTCTAAAATCTACCATAAAAGCTACGGCGAAAGGAGAATTTTGAATCATGGCTGATAGCACCAACACCGAAGAAATCCAAGAGTTTGAGTATAAGGCAGAGATGGAACGACTTCTGCATCTCATTGTTCACTCGCTTTATACTCATCCCGAAGTTGCCATCCGCGAACTAATTTCTAACGCTTCCGATGCGTTGCATAAAATCCGCTTCAGACAGTTGACGGATCAGAATATCTTGAGTCCTGAAGCGCCTTTACGGATTGACATCGCGGTTGATTCCAATGCACAGACGTTCTCGATTACGGATACGGGCATCGGTATGACTCAGGACGATCTGACTGAAAGGATCGGCACCGTTGCTAGCTCAGGAACGCTAGAGTTTTTGGAGCAGATGAAAGAAGGAGACAAACCTTTCGATGCCAACCTGATCGGTCAGTTCGGTATCGGTTTTTATTCGGTGTTTATGCTCACGAATGAGATCACAATTGAAACACGCCACGCGGATGCCAACTCACAAGGATTCCGGTGGCAGTCAACGGGTGAGGGCAAATTCACCATTAAAGAGATTGAACGTCCGGAGAGAGGAACGCAAATCTCCTTCAAGCTGAAAGACGAATCTAAGGAATTCGGTGAATCCTATCGCGTTGAACAGGTCATCACGAAATACTCCAATTTTGTCGATTTTCCTGTTTCGGTCAATGGGAAACAGGTGAACACCGTCAGTGCTTTGTGGCATAAGAACAGGAATGAAGTGACGGAGGAGGAGCGAGATGAATTCTATAAATTCATATCTAACGACCTCAATCCGCCGCTCGGTCACCTGCATCTTTCTCTCGAAGGGCGCGTGAATTTCAAAGCGTTGATGTTTATACCGGAAACACAACCGCTTAGATTCCTCAGAGAGGAAGACCTAAGTTCACTGCACCTGTATTCGAGCAAGGTTTTTATTCAGGACGATTGCAAAGAGCTCCTGCCTGAATACCTTCGATTCATATCAGGAGTGGTGGATACTGAGGATCTGCCCTTGAATGTATCCCGCGAGGTGACACAATCGAGTCCTGTCATGGCACGTATCCGAGAAACCTTAACGGGCAGGATACTCTCTCTGCTGGAAGGTTGGGCGAAAGATGAAGCAGAGAAGTATGAGAAATTCTTCAGGAATTTCGGCTTGCTCTTCAAAACAGGACTCAGTTCGGATTTCGTTAATAGAGATCGACTGCTTGAGCTCTTGCGATTTGAGTCGACCAAGACCGAAAGTGGTAAGTTTACCTCGCTGCAGGATTATGTCGCTGGGATGTCGGAGGATCAGAAAGAGATTTATTACTTGTCAGGTGATCACAGAGAGGCGGTAGAACGGAATCCAAATTTGGAATATTTCAGGAAAGGTGGGATTGAGGTGTTGTTCTTCATCGATCCCGTTGATCTGTTCAATATTCCCCATCTGCTTGAATATGACGAGAAACCGCTGAAAAGCATCGAAAAGGCGGATATAGATCTCAAGTCAGACGAAGAAAGCCAAGATGAAACCTTAACCGAGGATACCAACCTGATTTCTGTTTTCAAGGAAATTCTCGGCGATAAGGTGGAGGATGTGGTGGCTTCCAAAAGATTGGTTGATTCGGCAGCAACCTTAGTTGTTGGGGAACAGGGTATGGACGCCCACATGGAACGGATGATGAAAATGATGAATCAGGATTTCACTGAATCCAAACGCATCTTAGAACTCAACTTTTCCCATCCGTTGATAAAGAATCTCGCACAACTCAACGAGAGCCAAGGCGATGAAACCCTTATCAAGAACTGTATTTTACAGCTTTACGAGGGGGCATTGCTCGTTGACGGAAATACCGTGGACCCACCCACATTTGTCGCCCGGATGACGGAGATTATGGAACGAGCAACAAATTGACGCGAATTCTGATTTGGCAAACCGCGCTCCAATTTGCTGGGATTATATTTATTTGTCAGGACTTACACAGCGCGTTCATAAGTCCCCCTGATAAGGGGGATTTAGGGGGTTAAAAATCAAAAATCTACCCCCGTTTGCCCAATTTGCGTAAGTCCTATTTGTAAGAGATTTTGAAGGAGGAATGAATGGACGCAAAGATTACCGTAATACCCGGAGATGGAATCGGTCAAGAGGTCACAGCCGAGGCTATTCGGGTATTGGATACTATTCAAGACAAATATGGACATCGACTTGAGTACGAATACGGACTTCTCGGCGGCTGCGCAATTGATGAAGCAGGCACAGCCCTGCCCCAAGAGACGTTAGATCTATGCCGCAGATCTGCCGCAATCCTATTCGGTGCGGCGGGAGGACCGGAGTGGGAGGACGTACCAAGCGCAGAGCGCCCCGAACGCGCTGTCGGAACAGTGCGCAAAGAACTTGACCTTTTTGTGAACCTTCGCCCAATTCGTGGAAGAAAAGCGTTGGCACCCGTTATGCCGGTGAAAAATGAAATTATCGGTGAAGGGCTGGACTTTATCGTGATTCGTGAGTTGGCTGGCGGCTTATACTACGGCGAGCCACGTGGCATCGAACCACACGCGGATGGAGAGCGTGGCTGCAATACACTTGCTTACACAACACGAGAGATTGACCGTGTAGTACGCGCTGGTTTTGAACTCGCACAGAAACGCTCTAAAAAACTCACCTCTGTGGCGAAGGAGAACATGCTGGAAAGCTCAAAACTCTGGCGAGAAGTTGCGACAAAGGTGAGTCAGGATTATCCCGATGTCGAATTGGACCATATCCTAGTCGATGCGTGTGCCTATCATCTCATCCGAAACCCAAGCCAATTTGATGTTATGGTGACAGGAAATATCTTCGGGGATATCCTCACCGACGAAGCGGGCGTGTTGGTTGGTTCACTCGGTATGTGCCCGTCGGCGAGCTACGGCTACACCAAGCAAGGCTTCTACGAACCAATTCACGGTACTGCACCTGACATCACCGGACAAGGGGTCGCCAACCCGATAGGGGAGATTTTATCCGCAGCCCTTTTGCTCCGACACTCCTTCGACCTTGAGACGGAAGCTGCGGATATTGAAAACGCTGTTGACCGCGCAATCGACAAAGGATTTCGCACAATCGATATCCAGCAGCCGGGATTGAAAACAGTCGGCACCGTCGAAATGACAGACGCCATTATTGCCGAGATTCGATCCGATTCGTGAATTGTAAAGCGTGAGCGGTAACCGCGAGGAGACCCGTAAATATGGATAAGCTTCGCAGAGAATATACCGACGCTGGCTTGAACAAGCAAGACCTAGATGCAAATCCCTTTAAGCAGTTTGAGAAGTGGTTTCAAGAGGCAATTCACGCGAAAATTGATCTGCCAGATGCCATGACGCTGGCAACAGCAACCAGCGATGGCATACCTTCGGCGAGGATTGTACTGCTCAGAGGGCACGATGAGCGGGGTTTTGTTTTTTACACGGACTACGAGAGCCAAAAGGGGAAGGAACTCGCAGAAAATCCGAATGCAGCGTTAGTTTTTTACTGGCGCGAACTAGATCGGCAGGTGCGTATCACCGGGCGGGTGAGCAAGGTCTCTCGTGAAAATTCCCAAAACTATTTTCAGAGCCGGCCCGTCGATAGCCGTTTGGCTGCGTTGGCGTCAAAGCAGAGCGAGGTTATCTCTGATCGAAAGGTACTGGAAGAGCGGTTTGAACAGTTGGCAGCGCAATATCAAGATGAAGAGATTCCGCTGCCGTCAGATTGGGGTGGTTATCGTTTATCTCCCAACATGATTGAGTTCTGGAGTGGGCGCCCCAGCCGCCTGCATGATCGCCTGCGCTACACCCGCCAACCCGATAATGACTGGCGAATTGAACGAATTTCGCCGTGACACTTTGCTTAAATAACCACGTCGGATTTCTTTGCCTTTTCGGTTGTTTGCCCGGAAATCTCGTCGCCAACTTGTCGAAGTTGATTAAAGTCGCGTTGGAAGCCTTCGTGTAATGCGCCCACGTCGGTCTTATGCAGGACAAATCGAACCCCTTCTTGAATCCACTTTGTTGACAATTCGACAGATTGCAGATGAACAGCGACAGGGATATTTCTCGCAGCGGATGTGCGAATGACAAAGCGGAGCATCTCCTCAAAATCCGGATGATCGTACTGGTCTGGGATGCCCATTGTAATGCTCATGTCGTTGGGTCCTACGAAAATCGCATCAATCCCACCGACTTTTAAGATTTCCTCCAAATTATCAGCGGCAGGCACGCTCTCAATCCCAATCATGACAACCGTGTTGCGATTTCTTTCCTCTAAATACGCTTTTGATGCCTCGCTTGGGAATTCCCCCATTTCTATCACTTTGTCTACGAGTGCCCCCTTCAGCGGACGCCATCTCGCTGCTGCGATCACTTCCTTAACTTCCTCAACGGTTTCGCAGTATGGGACGAGGACGCCGTGTGCACCGGCATCAAGTGCCATAGTTACATAGTGAGATGAGGGAATTGGGATGCGGACAATTGAGGTTGTTCCTGTTGTGTTGATTGCCGCGATAAAATCCGCTACCTCGCCTCGACTGTATGCTGAATGTTCGTTATCAATAATCACATAATCGAAGTTGAGTTGGCCAATAGCTCTTGCCCACCGGGGATTCCGCGATAGACTCAGCATTGTGCCGTATACGATGCCACCATCTTCTAATTTATTGCGTAGATCTATGCCAGCCATTTATTTCTCCGTTAGGAGTTACGCAGTTGGCTTTAAGGTGTAAAGTGGTTCAGCGAGATAAGCCCGCACAGCCTCTCTGATAATAGAGACTTTAGCTTCAAACCAACTGGTACCTGTGAAAAACCGGTGTCGCTCAATGCGTAGAAATGCTCTCAATGCGAGTCCAATATGATTCCGTTGTGCCACCGCCTTGCGCGCAAAACACCTTTCAACGCCAACAAATTGCTTGATACCTCGATGATATTCTTCAATTGCCCAAGACAACTCAGCATATTTGAGTCGAAACATATCGTTCATTGATAGGTCACTGGTTGCCCAGTATTCAATGTTACCGTTTGGGGAGACAATCTTGAACACTTTAATTAATCCGTATCCCTTCAGATGAACGATAGTGCCTTTGTTGCTAATCGGTAGGTGGTTAACCGGTTGATTACCTTGTCTATCTAAGTTGACTTGTCGATTCGACTTCAATTGGGTCAACCAGTGCCATTGATACTTTTGAATTGTCTTTAGATTCTTCAAGCTACTGTACCAGCTGTCAAACACGACACACTCCGGAGCAAATCCTCTATCATGAGCAGTGGCAATCAGTGCTTGGAAATGGTCATTTTTGGTCAAACCATCATGGTCTTTATTATACAAGCGATAGTCACAAGGAATGTGGCTGTCACCATCCGTCCACATCAGCGTAATGAGGTTAATTCCTGAAACGACTTGTTTGTGTTTGCCTGACCAATGCCGGGTGACAAGGTCCATCTTTTGGGCATACGGTTTGTCAAGCGTTGAGTCGTCTATGACTAAAACGCCTTGGGCTTTGTTAACGCAAGGTGCTGCCTCGTTCCACAAGGCTTCTGAATCAGCAGGCAGTCGATACAGCAACCGATTCAATGAGTCATGGGCGGGCGGATTATCGTCTGGAGGTTGCACGCGGGCCGCCTCTGTACAACTGTAGGCACTCGGTGTGGCTATCACAAAGTTGATGTAGTCATATTCGGTACATTTGGCTGGATTCATAAACACTATTATAACCTATTTGGATGCTCAACTGCGTAACTCCTATCTCCGTATTGGTGTTGCTACTAGTAAAGGTAATCATCAGAGTTAAGCTATATGCGCTTACGAATTATAGTAAAGTTTAGCATTAATTGGACACTCTGTGCTGGCGGGGATGGGAAAATCCGGGCTATCACACCGGTAGGTGCGGTTTCTCACCGCACCGCATCGGCGCAGTTGGAAACAGCGCCTACCAAACACCGGGAGCAAAAGTGTCTATCTGTTTTTAGAATCCACTATAGTTTATGAGTTGACAGGCAGTGTGTTCATTCGGATTCGTGATTTGGGTTGATTTGTTGTTGCATCTGCTGCCGAATCATGAAGTCGTCGGGGGCAACAATTCCACCTGAAATTAGCATTTTCATGGCAGTTTCAACTTTCATGTTTGTCTCATAGATGATTTCTGGATCACAGAAGAGCAAAACGCCTGTTGTCGGGTTCGGACTAGTTGGGACAAAGACAGAAGCAACTGGAACGGGATTCCCTTCTTCGTGGAACTCTCCCGTAACGAAGCCGATAACACGGATCGTTGATCCGGGAGTCTTAATTGCGACCGCTCGTGAGAATTTGCTTGAGCTCGAGGTCATCAAAGCCATTTGCACCACCTGTTTGACAGGTGCATAGACTTCACGCACGAGCGGAATCTTTGTTAAAATTTTCTCTCCTGCCCCAAGTAGCTTTTGTCCCAAAAAATTGGAGACGATTAAACCCACTAGGTAGACGAGCAGGATTGTCGCCAGCGCTCCCATACCGATGTGATATTTTTCCTTCAACCCCAACTCTAACATTATCGGCGACATTACCGGCTTAAGCCAACCATCGATTGTAGTGAAAAGAAACTTCAGCACAAAGACGGTGACACCCAACGGTATCAGCGTTAAAATTCCTGTGATTAGTGTACTTCTGAAATGTCTTCTAATACCCATTTTTGTTTGAATTGATAAAGTAAGGCTAAACGATGTCAAACATCCGTCATTAATCGTTAATCACGCAAGCTGCCACGTATAGGATAGGTCGCAGCTTGAATGAATAAAAGCCGGTGAGAAATTAATACCCCGGAGATTCGTTAAACAAGCAATTTTATATCCACCCTCCCCGAATGGCTTAGATTTACCCCAGCCGAACAGGGCTAGTGAATACAACGCAAAGCAGAAAAAAAAGATGCAAATTATTCCAATTTCCAATAGATGGTAACTCAGATTTTAACACACTAAATATGATAGCATACAGCCGACCCATCGTCAATTAGGTCACTCAACTCCACAGTCAAATTATGGTGAATTAGAAAAATAAGTAGACATTTGCCAATAACTCCAACCCTCGCGAAGTTTCAAAAGTCCCCCTGATAAGGGGGATTTAGGGGGTTAGCTGTCCATTGGGAGTGTCTCAGTAATTCTAAAATCTACCATAATTAATTGTCCTCAGAATTTCTGTGGGATACGTAAAACTTGTTGTTATTCAGATTCGATCGCGTTAAAATACGATTGGCTTAACATAAAAATTGATTAAGGGAGGGTGCAAGATCGTGAAAATCACTAAAGTTGAGACACTTCGGGCGAGCCGATTCATGTACGTCAAAGTTGAAACGGATGAAGGCATCACAGGGGTCGGTGAACTCCATCCCGCTAGCGGGACAGGCGGCACACCGTTCTTGCCAATCGCAGGGGTTGAATATTGCGCTGAATACCTCGTTGGCAAGGATCCGCTGCACATTGAACGGCACTGGCAGCACACATTCCGCCGCTGTTTATTCCGCGGTGGTGCAGACGTGATGTCCGCCATCGGTGCAATTGACATCGCCTTATGGGACATCAAGGGCAAAGTGCTTGGAGCACCGGTTTATGAACTGATCGGGGGACCGACGCGGGAAAAGGTTCGCCTGTATACGCATCTGGGTGGCACCACGCCCGAAGAATTGGCGGAGCAGGCAGCGGCACGCGTTGAAGAGGGATTCACTGCGGTTAGGTTGTATCCGTTCGGCGATTTCGGTGTATTCGATTTTGAAGAGGGGCGCGGTTTGGAAAGTATGAGTTATACCGCGATGGTTCGCAATGCAGAGCAGCGAGTCGGAGCCGTTAGAGATGCCGTAGGTCCGGATATAGATGTGATGATTGATGTCGTCAACCGACTCACCCCGGCGGAAGCTATCGCTGTGGGACGTGCGCTTGAGCCATACAACCTATACTTTTTTGAAGATCCAATCGAACCTGAAAACATGGACGCATGGGAATACGTTGCTGCTAGTGTTCCTATGCCGCTTGCGATGGGGGAACGGCTCTACACAATTTACCAGTTCCGAGATCTGCTGAACCACAACGGTGCTGCATTCGTCCGTCCCGACCTATCGCTTGCCGGGGGCATCACGAATGTCAAGAAAATCGCGACCCTTGCAGAGGCGAGTTACATCGGTGTGGTGCCGCACAACCCGTTGAGTTGTGTTCTCACTGCCGCGTGTGTGCAGATCGATGCAGCTATTCACAATCTTGCAGTGCAAGAATATCCGTTGGGTGAGGATAAATCCCCCAAGGGCGATCTTGTCAAAGAACCAATTAAGCGCGAAGGTGGATATTTAATCCCTCCGGACACGCCGGGAATTGGGATTGAGCTCAACGAAGAGGCGTTCAAGCATTACCCTCCGGAGCCGTATGTGCGTCCACCGCTCATTACTCCGGACGGGGGATTGAAGGAGTATTAATTACTTGGTATGGGAAACCACATCCCGCCGGTTTTTCTCGCTAGCGCCTTTTGCTCACGTTCAGCTTTGAGTGGATCATCGGCTTCAGTTCTGTCAGTTACGCCTCCAATTATGTCCACTGTTATCTCTGCTTCCCAGCATTGTTGTAGCACCTCGCTAAGTGTATAAGGACCTGTGCACGGCGCATCGGTGATGAGGATAAAACGCCGTTGTGCCTCCGGACGGAATTTTATCCTCGATATCGATTTGACAATTGCCTCATAAGCCCGTTCAGCCCCACCGCACTCAATGTTTTCTAGAAGCCGTTCATACCTCTGATAATCCTTCGTTGGTTGATGAAAGTGCTGTGCCAGATACTTAAACGGCACCATTGCCATTGTGAAATCTAACTGTTCTGCTTGGAAGACTTCTACCATATCAACCAAACGCCTTCCCACTGCGCGAATGTTATCTTCCATACTGCCGCTAGTATCCAACAAAAAGACGATATCTACGGTTGGCGAATCTTTTTCGCTCGCGATACCGCTAGCGATTGTCTGAAGAAGCGATCCAATCTGTGCATCTCGGTCAAGCGATGGTGTCTCAACGCTGTCAGTTTGCGGTCGTTCTATTTGCGAAAGGTCACGTGCAACTTCGGTGGAGGTTGATTGAGGAATTTCGGCTACAGTTTCCACCGGTTCGCCAATTGATTCCTGCAAATGCCAATCGTCTTCGGGGGCTTCTGCAAACGGCGTGTCCGATGTGGGTAGTAAGTGGGCTGTCGTGCTCAGCGGTTTAGCTGTTGACTGAACCGCTGAAGTCACTCGGTTTGCCTGCACTGCTAAAGCCTTTGGGGACATCAATGGTGTGGATTGTACGCTATTTGCATAAGGTTTGTTGGGAACGTTAGCATGAAAGATCGGCTTTTTGATATCTACGGGGTGGAGGCGTTGCGAATGAAGTTCGACCTCAATAAGTTCTGCAACAATCGAATCTGGTGGCGGAGGCGGTCGATACCATCGCGGTAAATTGATGCTAACCATAAGGACCGCTATCAGGTGCAGCAGCAAGGAGCTAAGAAACGAGAAACGTGTGCGACGATTCGCTCCGGCTCGATTGGATATCAGAGACCATCGGAGGTTGTCAGGCGTAGGGTGGGAAGGGCGCGGCTCAGAGCGTTGAAAGTCAAGCAAGGCACCGCCTCTGTAAAACCTGAATTGTGATCTGCGGCGGGTAAAAATGGTTCGCCAATTCATTGGATTCCTCGTTCGCCGATTTACTCGCTACGATTTTATCACTAAGCGTTCTGTCTGTCAAAGAAAATCCCACTTGAGATTCAAGCCAGTCAAGGGATGGAGAGTAGATATTTTGCTTGCAGGTTCAAAGATGGGTGTGTTACAATAATTTAAATTTTTATGTTTACAGTAATTTAGGCTTCATAATTGGAACGGGAACCATGGAAGCAAATGTACTGGTATTAAATGCAAGCTATGAAGCGATCAACGTTTGCAACCTAAGACGTGCAATGAAGATGCTCGTCAAAGGTGTAGCGTGCATGGAAGAAGTTTCTGATCTCGAAATTCGTTCGCCGACCATTTCGATGAAGATACCGTTGGTAATCCGTTTGGTGAACTATGTCCATATCCCTCATTGCGTTGTGAAGTTTTCACGTAAGAATGTTTTGGTTCGAGATCAATACACATGTCAATATTGCGAAGAGCATTTTCCACCGTCAACGCTAACAATTGATCACGTCAAACCTCGTTCAAGAGGTGGAACGACTGTGTGGGAAAATGTGGCGACAGCGTGTAAGAGATGTAACGCGAAGAAGGGCGATCGCACGCCCCATGAAGCACGTATGTTCCCCAAGCGTTCGCCCAAAGCGCCTTCTATTATTTCCTATCTGCACTTGAGTCGCAATGGTCGATCCTATGACGAGTCTTGGAAAAAGTACCTGTACATCAACTAAAGTTCTGTCTTGATGGAAATTGACAAAGTGAGCCGAAAACGGCAGGTGTTATCTCGGCGGAGCCCAAATTGTATTTATTAAGAAAAATCTTAAAGAGTCGCCAATGCTTTTCTGTTCCTTTACTCATGCACTCGTGTGCTCATGTGTGCATTTTTAATGTGTTGATATTGAGCCTTCCATTCCTACTATTGGGGTGTATGCTACACGCTCCAGAAGATTATTACTATGATTATGCCTTGATGGAGGGCTGGGGAAAAACGAACCGACAGAAAACTGGACGACAGCTTCATGAAGTCATACGCCATCCAGAAAACAGTGAACCACTTGTGATTGCATTTGAAGTTGGTGAACCGCCCACAGCGTTGCTCGGTTTTGTTCCGTATGAGGTTCCAGATTTACCGGAGGTAGATCAACCACCTATTATCGCGACCCCTAAGGTGCCAATTTCGTTACGGGGTGAAGTATTGCGGCAACTCTTTAGTGAGAAACAAATCCGGGTTGTTCATTGGCGATTGAGGAATGGTCGTCTGAGGGACGATCAGAACGTTGTGCTGCTTAACTTTATTCCGCGTGCATTTTCCGAACGCGCTATCAAGGAAGAGTTCCTAATGATTTTCGCGCTTGTGCATGCGGCGCAAACGCAGGCGGATACGATTGATGTCATAAGAGTGATGGCAGAGGACGAAAACGGTACACCGCAGATGAGTTTAGAGGCTCAAGTTGTGAATTATATTGCGTATTTGCAAGAGAAAATTGACGGGCAGCAGTGGGAGCAGCGGCTTCGACTCCAGAGATTTTAATATGGCGCGTAAAGTTCATCCGGACAGACTAACGCAGCGTTGGGAATTTCAACGGGGGTATAAAAAGGGGAAGAAGTACTGGAATCGCCATCTTGTTATCTATGTTTTTAGACAGTCTTTATACTCCACCCGTTTGGGGATTACCGTTAGTAAAAAGATTGGCAACAGTGTAAAACGGAACCGTCTCAAACGTCTGATCCGGGAATCGTTTAGACTATCACAACAGCAAATATGTCAAGGGTATGATATTGTCGCTGTTGGTAGGTCTGCGGCGGTCGGTGTCAAATGTCAGCAAATTCAAGCGTCATTCTTGCAACTACTACAACGAGCCAAGGTTTGTAGATCCAAGTAGTTCAGTGCGTATGTGAGCCTGATCGCCTCTGTAAACCTTGTCAATACCATGAAGATCTTACTCATCTACGCCATACACTGCTATCGTAAACTGATTTCACCTCTCTTTCCGCCAACCTGCCGGTTTTATCCCACATGTTCTCAATATGCCCTTGAGGCAGTTACAAAGTATGGAGCTATAAAAGGAGGGTGGCTTGCGCTTAAACGACTATCTAAGTGTCATCCCTATCACCCTGGTGGTTACCATCCCCTGAAGTAAGATTCTATCGTCAAAAAATCGCCACGAGGAGATTTGCTAAATGGAGAAACGTTATGTCATAGCCCTTGTACTCATGGTTGCTGTGATGTTTGGTTGGAGTTGGTTTTATGGACGAAAACTCCCCAAGCCTGAACAAACAACTGAGCAAGCGACTGAGCGAGCGAGGGAAGCCGCACCACCCTCACTAGATTCATCGTCACCTTCCAGTGAATCAACAATTGATACAACTCAATCCGCGCAAGTAGAGACCCCATCACGTCCACGGCAACCGGTTAGAGAGAGTCAAACGGTTCAGATTGAAACTGGGAAATATCATATTACATTTTTAGTTGGACGATTCGCTTACGCACATGAATGGGCGTTTAAAGAATATCCAGACAGATCCGGTGCGGATGAATCGTTGTTTAACCTAATTCCAGAAACAGCCCAAAACTGCTTGTCAATTCACTTTTTTAATCCGGGCTTGACGGCTAATGCTATAGACACGTTCTGGGAAACGGACAAAACGGAAATCAGTCTTACAGATCAGAATCCGCAAGATACCCTAACATTCAACAAGCAGATAGGACCTAATCTCAGGGTCCTTAAAAAATTTACGTTTTATCATGATAGGTATTACGTTGACCTCGAATTAACGTTCCAAAATTTATCGAATCAACCGTTAATTTCTCTTGATACGATGAGCGATAACCGTAACGGATATAAACTCCGTTGGGGGCCTGGGATCAATGCTGACCTGCTTGCACACGAACTCAAAAATGGTCGTGGACGACACAATTCGAAAAACGAAGGTGCCAGAGCGTTGAGCAGTGGTGCTAGCAAACCGGTTAAAGAATTTGATGACGCTCAGACGATGGATCCGGTCTTGTGGGCGGGTATGAATAATAAGTATTTTGCTGCACTCATGATTCCGGATGGAATGATCAACGCGACATACGAATTGGAAGCCCTTTCAGACAATGGAACGACGGCACCAGCGACTATTACTGCCCCATCGGAAGCCGCAAGCCTTGTTGTCCCTGGATTTTCATTGGATTCCAGCGCCAGTCGGACAGACCAATTTCGCGTCTATATCGGCCCAAAGGAGTACAAAGTTCTAAAGACCATTGAGCCACCGGGAACTCAGGGGGAAGACCTCCAGCTCGCTGATATTATTGACCTCGGTTTCTTCTGGTATATTGCTTGGGTAATGCTTTGGCTCCTAAATTTCTTCTATGGTATCATCAAAAATTATGGAGTTGCTATCATTCTCCTGACTTTATTCGTAAAAGTGATTTCATATCCCCTGACTCGTAAGGGTTACAAATCTATGCAGGCGATGCAGAAACTCCAACCCTTGCTTACGGAGATCCGTGAAAAGCATCGAGATGATCCGCAGAAACTCAATAAGGCGACGATGCAATTATACAAAGAACACGGCGTGAATCCATTCGGTGGTTGTATCCCTTGGATTCCACAGATTCCGGTCTTCATTGCACTATTTGCACTTCTCGGTAACGCAGTTGAATTACGAGGGGCACCTTTCTGTTTATGGATAGATGATCTTGCTGCCCCCGATGTCTTATTCACTCTTCCCTTTACAATTCCATTTATTGGAGATGCGTTTCGATTTCTACCACTTGTCAACGGTTTTACTACTTGGTTGCAACAAAAAACGTCAGGCGGTATGGCACCTACAACCGACAATATGCAAGCAAAGATTATGCAATTTATGCCTTTGATGTTTGTTTTTATCCTGTATAATTTTGCGTCGGGGTTGGCGCTCTATTGGCTATGTAACAATATTTTTACCATCGGTCAACAATACTTACCCAAATTATGGCAGTCCGATGAAGCAGAGGAAGTCACCCCTGTTAATACCTCATCGAGAAAAAAACAACCTCAATCCAAGAAACGATAGTCCCCAAACGCGAACCGTAAGGCATGAAATGCGGCGCGCGCATCATAGATTCCAATAACACCATTCAAATAACTATAGATATTATGCGGTTATTCGGGAGGACACTGAATCGTGCACCAATATATTGAAGTTGAAGAGAATACAACAGAGGAGGCGTTGGAGACAGCCCTTAAAGAACTCGGTGTCAGTCGTGAGCAAGTAAGTGTGAAGGTTATTCATGAACCCACGAAGGGCATTCTTGGCTTAGGGGCAAAACTTGCTAAAATCCGCGTGACCCTAAAAGAGGATATTTCCTCGACGCCAGAAGCGGTGCTTCATGAAATCCTAAGTCATATGGGGCTTGAGGCGGAGATTGAATCTCAAATCATCAATGGAAGTGTACATCTTACGGTAAGTTCTGATAACCCCGGCATACTAATTGGTAAACATGGTCAGACGTTAAACGCTGTTGAATATTTGTTGAATTGTATATTAAATAGATCCTCTCTTGTGAAGAAGAAAGTCTTTGTTGATGCGGAGGGATATCGTGAACGCCGTGAGCAGATGCTGACAGATCTGGCTTCTCGTGCTGCCGCAAAGGTCAAACAGACCCATCAAGAAATCGTCCTAGACCCGATGCCGCCTCGTGACCGCCGAATTATTCACGTCACCTTACAATCGGATGAGGATATTCGCACGTACAGCCGGGGTGAGGGAATGATGCGGCGCGTTGCAGTCACTACACGCGAAAGGTATGAGTCAAACTCAAAGTAGTATGATTGAATGGGATACAATTGCAGCTATTGCGACACCGCGGGGCGAAGGTGGCGTCGGTATTGTCCGAGTAAGCGGTAGTCTTGCTATTCCCATTGCCTGCCAAATTTTTCGTTCGCCTCGCCACGTTTCCGCGGCTGAGTTGCCGAGTCACACACTGAATTACGGGCATGTCGTTCACCCATCATCAGGCGAGGTTATTGATGAGGTAATGCTCGGTATCATGCGGACTCCAAAATCGTATACAGCAGAGGAGGTCGTTGAATTTAATTGCCATGGCGGTATTGTCCCTCTCAGAGGTGTGCTTGAGCTAACGTTGAAAGCCGGAGCGCGTCTCGCTGCACCGGGTGAATTTACCAAACGTGCTTTTCTCAATGGTCGGCTAGATCTAGCGCAGGCAGAAGCGGTCGCGGATCTCATTCGTTCAAAGACTGATCTCACCCGTCGAATTGCAATAGATCAGTTGTCTGGCAAGTTGTCCCAAACGATTAACGCACTCAACGATCGAGTTGCGAATCTGCTTGCGGAGGTCGAGGCATCTATCGATTTTCCTGAAGAAGAACTCGATTTCATGGATTTAACGGTGATGAGGCAAACTGCCCAAGACATCCTTGATGACTTGGACCGGTTGATTGCGACCGCATCGGATGGAAAACTCCTGCGGGAAGGTGTGAATATCGCAATACTCGGACGACCAAACGTCGGGAAATCGAGTTTACTAAATACTTTGTTGCAGGAAGATCGAGCGATAGTCACGGAAATACCGGGGACGACACGGGATACAATCGAAGCACCGCTGAACCTTGGTGGGATTCCGCTCAATTTAATAGACACCGCTGGGATACATCAAACAACGGATATTGTTGAACGGCAAGGGGTCGAACGGAGTAAAACCTATCTTGACCGTGCCGATTTGCTCTTAATCATGTTTGATTCATCTCTGTCCTTAACTGAGGAAGATCGAGAGCTACTTCGTGCGGCAAAGGTCCGTAAATCAATTCTGATTCTAAACAAAATTGACCTACCTATCGTTACAACTCCCGTAGACCTACATACCGATGCAGCTCAAAAGCCGGTGGTCCAGATCTCTCTCCTTGATGGCCAGGGGGTTGAAGAGTTGAAATCAGCAGTTCACCAAGGACTCCTTGAAGGAGATGCGATATGGGGTGATGCTCCGATTGTTACCAATGTCCGTCACCATGATGCGCTGCGTCGCGGACGACTTGCGCTTGGACACGCAATAGAGAGTTTCGCCCAACAGATGCCTCCAGACCTTGTAGCGGTCGATCTGCACAGCAGTTTAGATTGTCTTGGTGAAATTGTTGGCAAAACAACGACGGAAGATATCCTGGGCAGAATTTTTTCGCAATTCTGTGTTGGAAAGTAAAATGGAGCGGTAGAAAGCCAACATATTAAGAATGGTGAAGGAGGGATGTGAAATGTTGACACAACAACAGCAGTGGTGTCCTCGCTGCAAGCGTTACGTTGAGACAGAACAGAAACAGAATAAATTAGGTAGACGCGGCAATCTAGTGCAACTTGTTACAACCTGCCAAAAGTGTCGAATAACACTGAGCAGCAAAACAGTTAGTGCCTCAACGCTTGAACAGACGCAGACAGAATCTACTGCTGACCAATCGACCTCTGGGGAATAGTGAGCAGCTAATTTGCAATGCAAGTTACACTTTTTGTGCATCCATTCGTTTAACATATTGATGGACTTTTTTAGATCTATAATTTCTGTTCCTAAATTTCTTATAAAGGAGAAAGACGATGTTAAATTCTGTTTGGAAACATAGACAGCCAATTGTGTTTGCCCTCCTGCTATTGGTCGTTTTTGCAAGTCCGGTAGTGCTGGCAGAGGAGAAGATTCAGTGGGCGGAATCGATTGAGACTGGGCTGGCAGAAGCTAAAAAAACAGGCAAACCGGTCATGATGGACTTTTACACCGAGTGGTGAGGTTGGTGTAAACGGCTGGATGCCGATACGTTTACGGATGAAAAAATTGTTGCACTCTCGAAAAACTTTGTCAACCTCAAGGTTAATCCTGAAGATACAGACCATCCTGAAAATGAGGAAGCCCGAATCAAATACGGTATCGATGGATACCCGGTAGTTGCATTTCTCACTGCTGAGGGAGATTTGATCCGCCTCAACCACGGCTATAGTCCTCCCGAGGAGTTTTTCGGAGTGATGGAAAGCATCTTCAAAGAGGAAGAAGCATTTAAGGCGTTAAAAGTAGCGGTTCAGAAGAATCCAGATGATTCTAGGGCTAATGCTGGACTTGCACTGATTTACATCAAACGCGGCAAATTTGAGCAGGGGAAGCCCTTATTTGATAAAGCGGTAAAACAGGATTCAAACAATGAAACGGGTCTTTTACCGGAGTTGTATGTGAATGTTGGGCTCCATTATGGGAATAACGCTGTCGGCGACAATGAGAAGGACTATTTCCGGAAATCAGAAGAGCTTTTCCAGAAGGTTATTGACGCCTATCCCGACAGCAAGTTTTATGAAGATGCGCAATATTACTTGGGGATTACCTACGCGCTTCAAGAGAAATCCGAATTAGCGATTGCAACGCTTGAGAACTTAATTGATGCTAAAGATGAAGTGATTCGTCAGCAGACGGCAATACTTCTAGAGCGTCTCAAGAGTCCGATGGAGTAGGAACGTAGTCAACTTGAACATATTCACGAAGAAAGCCCATATCCAATGAGAATTGGTATGGGCTTTTTTATTTTTGCTAGGTAACGAGATGCGCGTAATTGTGCTATAGACGTTGATACAATCACCGCTTGTCAACCCAACCGGCTTCGTGCTATAATATCGCCCAATCCGATGTTTTGATAGCAGAGATCTCACAGACTACCGCAACTTCTATCTTCAGGAATGGTCAACAATGAACACTTCCACCAAGCTCTGGGGCGGTCGATTTCGCTCCGATCTGTCAACTGAAACCGAAGACTTCACACAATCCATTGAGGTTGATTCTCGCTTAGTCGCACATGACATCTGGGGAAGCCAAGTCCACGCGATCATGTTGGCGTGGCAGGAGATCATCTCCGATGAGGATCTTCGGCAGATCCTGCACTGGTTGAGCAAGGCGGAATCGGATTTTCGCGATGGAAAGTTTGTCCTCAAACCTGAAAAGGAAGATGTCCACATGAATGTGGAGTCCTATCTCATTGAAGGTGCCGGAAGTGATTATGGTGGTAAGCTTCACACCGCTCGATCTCGAAATGATCAGGTGCTTGTCGATGCACATCTCTACATTCGCGAACAGCTCCTTGACACACAGAAGGGGGTATCGCATTTGTGCCGTGCGTTTCTCTCTATCGCACAGGAACATACGGAAACAGTAATGCCGGGCTATACGCATACACAGCACGCACAGCCAATCAGTCTCGGATTTTGGGCGACAGCCTATGTCAGTATGTTCCTCCGTGATCAGAAGCGGTTGAACGCCGCTTACGAACTTGCGAATCTCAATCCACTCGGTGCTTGTGCGCTTGCGGGGACCTCTTTCCCAATCGATCGAAATTTGACAACCCAATTACTTGGCTTTGATGGCACACATGAACATGCGCTGGATGTAATTAGCTCCCGCGACTTTATCGCTGAACCGCTTTTCGCGCTGACGCTGCTGATGACTACCCTCTCAAGGCTCGGTGAGGAGATTGTTTACTGGACAACTTATGAATTTAACATCGCAACGCTTGATGATGCGTATGCGACGGGCAGCTCGATCATGCCCCAAAAAAAGAACGCGGACATCGCAGAATTGACACGTGGACGGACGGGGAAGGTTTATGCAGCGCTTATGGATCTCTTGACGAATCTCAAAGGGCTGCCTACAGGATATAACCGTGATCTTCAAGAGGACAAACCGCCGCTGTGGGGTGCATTTGATGTGGTTCAATCCTGCTTGGGGATTCTGCCCGGTCTCCTTGAGACACTCGACTTCAACACGGATCGGCTGGAAACTCTTGCCAACGCGAACTTCGCAACGGCAACAGAATTAGCCAATTTCCTAGTTAGTGAGCGGGGGTTACCATTCCGCAAATGTCATGAGATAGTTGGGAGCGTCGTGGGAGGCTTGGCGAAACAAGGGAAAACCTTTGGAGATTGGGAGGAAACGCAAAAACTGTTGCGTTCAGAAGGTCTTGACCTATCTATCCCACAACTCCAGCGCATTCTTGATCCTCAACTTTCCCTCCACAATAACCGGAGCCTTGGCGGTACATCGCCCGCGGAGGTGAAGCGGATGGTAGGTGAGTTTGCGGAAAAACTGGACGAAATCGACAACCAGATCTACTTGCGGCAAGAGCAGATTAATGCCGCTTACCAGAAAACACTTCGGGTTATTGAACAGGTGATAGACGGTAAAACGATTGCAGAGATTAGTTTTTAATTAAGGGAGGAAGAAAATGAGGATTGGTATCGCTAGTCTCTGGCACGAGACCAACACCTTTGCTGTGGAGCAGAACGATAGCATGGACACCGTCCATATCCAACGCGGAGAGACACTTAGGCGTGCACAACCTATGAATTTTATCGGCGGTTTTGTGGAAGGTGCCAAGCGAGGTGATGTAGAACTAGTTCCCACCGTCGGAATTGGCTTCGCACACGGCGGCATCATCCATGCCGAAGTTTACGAACGCTGTCGTGATATGATTGTGACAGGTCTGCAGGAGGCGGGACCGTTAGATGGTGTCTACTTTGCCCTTCATGGAGCGATGGTCGCCGAAACGCCCTATACCGATGCCGAAGGCGAATTGGTGCAGGAAGCGCGCCGGGTACTAGGGAATATCCCTATGGTCGGTACTTACGACTTTCATACTATCATGAGCGACCAAGAGGCTGAAGCACTGGTTCCGTTTCCCAATAACACCAATCCCCATATTGATGGTTACGAGCGGGGATTGGAGGCGGCGGAATGTCTGCTCCAAATGTTAGATGGAAAAATCCGTCCGGTTACCCATCGGGTGTTTGTGCCGATCATCGGTCCCAATATCGGTCAGAGCACTTGGTCACACTTACCGCAGGAGGAACAGGGCCTGCTGCTCTATCAGTTGAACGAAAAGCGGGCGGAGATGGAGAAGACTTCCAAGGTTATCAACATCACCATTCTCGGCGGCTACGGGTATGGCGATTCCCCCGATGCAGGCATGTCAATTGTAGCAACGACTGACGGCGATTCGGAACTCGCCAAGCGGTTGGCTCAAGAGTTGGCAGCGGATCTGTGGGAGCAACGGGAACAACTGAAAACGGTGCGACCGATACAGTCCATTGATGCGGGAGTGAAAATGGCGATAGCTGACCCGCGAAAGCCGATTCTCTTGGTTGATCTAGGGGACGACCCCGGCAGTGCCTGTCCCGCCGATAGTCCGGCGGTGCTGGAAGGGCTCCTCCGCTGTGGGGCGCAGGATTGCGCGCTCACTATCCGTGATGCGGAAGTGGTACGCGCAGGCATAGCAGCCGGAGTGGGCGCAGAGCTTAACATCACAGTGGGAGGTAAGATTGATCAACGTTTCTACCAACCGCTGAAAATAACGGCTCAGGTCAAGTCCATTGACGATGGCAGATACATGATCTGCGGTCCCACCCACGGCGGTTGGGGGCGTGACGTCAACGAGGACACATTTCGTGAGGCGAATGTCGATAAGCGGGTTGTGCTGCGCACCGGGAATAAAATCGACATTATCTTTTCTCAACGAGGGACCGGCAAAGACCGAGATTTTTTTAAGAGTGCCGGTATCCTATTGGAGGAGAAACAGATCCTTGTTGTCAAATCCAATCAAGCGCATCGTGCCTCCTTTGATCCGGTCGTCGCTGCCACCATTGAACTTAACACTCCTGGCGTCAGCACCGTGGACTACGCTAGCCTTCCCTATCGCTATCTACGTCGCCCGATTTGGCCTATTGATGAGACGATGCACTGGACGCCGTCTGCGTAGTGTCTAGGGAGAATTTGCTGTGATTTAATCAGTTCTGTTTGTTGCGTTAAGAAAATAACTTAAAATTTCTGCTTTTGTAACGTCAATTTTCAGTTCCGATACTGATGCTAACAGGTTAGTTTAGTTGCCGTACGGAATGAGAAACTTTCTAGTCAGAACAGGAGATTGCTGATGGAACAGCAACCACGAGAAAAATATCAACTCACCCTTGATCAACGGCACTTCTTTGGAACACAGGGCTATCTGAAGGTCGAAGGATTGCTGAGTGAAGAAGATCTTCGTGAGCTCGATCGCCATTCAATGGATATGGCGCTGGGGCAGATCGACTTCAGCCAATTGGAAGGGGTTACCTCCAGAAGTGAGGGAGATACCCCCGCGGATATGGAGGATAAGTTTTTCCGTTTCATCCAATTCCATCGTCATTTGGAGGTTCATGAGCGGTTTTTGCTACACCTCCGCATCCTTGATGTACTTGAGACTTTGATTGGACCTGATGTGATGGCGATGCAGTCGATGCTTTTCCTAAAGCCACCGAAGAAATCCGGTCAGGCTTATCATCAGGATTCTTTTTATATCAAAACTGCCCCGGACACGCTGTGTGGAGCTTGGATAGCCATCGACGATTGTGACGAGGAGAACGGCTGTATGTATGTTGTTCCCGGCTCCCATTTGCATCCCATCTACGAGGAGGTGGCATTACCGGACAATACCGAGGATTTTCAGGAAAGGTTGACCGAAATTATAGGTGTCAAAGAAAGTAGCGAGGTGCCGGCAATCGCCAATGCCGGAGATGTCATCTTCTTCCATGGTCACCTCATCCACAGATCCAAGCAGAATCGCTCGAAAAACCGGTTTCGACGATCGTATGTCTGCCACTATGCCAACGCCCGATCTTATACCGAATGGGGCGAGGGCAATCAGAACCACATTCTTGCTCGTGGGGTGACGCATTTGCCGTTTGCGACACCTCGTTTTGTTACACATGACCCGCTTGGTTAGCGTTCCAATTCGGTTTTAGGTATGTTAATTTGGTGCGTTGAAACTTGGAAAGGAGAGTTCGATGAAAAATCAAGATTTCAAACTGACGGATCAGCAAATCAATTTTTTTCAAACCTTCGGTTATCTGAGTTTTCCTGGCCTTCTGGCAGACCGTAGCGAAGAAATCATTGATGCGTTTGAAGCGGTTTGGGCAGAACGTGGGGGAGGCCATAACGGAAAACCCCACGAAGGGACAGCACGTTCCTGTATCGTCCCGTTCATTGATCAGAGTGAATACCTATCTTCTCTGCTGGATGAACCTCGCATATTGGGGATAGCAACCACGCTTCTCGGCAACAATTTCAACTATATGGGTAGCGATGGCAACTACTACGTCGGAGATACACGCTGGCATTCTGATGGGGGACACAAACCGGAGGATCCGACCCACCTTAAAATTGCATTTTACCTCGATCATTTGACTCGTGATACCGGTGCCCTGCGGGTTATCCCCGGCAGTCATCTCTTTGGGGATGGTTATGCGGATCGGCTTCAGGATGAGATTCGGGAGAGTGAGGCAGACTGGGGTGTTCATGGCAAGGACGTACCAGCAATGGCATTCGAGACACAGCCGGGCGATGTGGTCTGTTTTAATCACAATACCAAGCATGCCGCGTTTGGCGGTGGTGTACGCCGACGGATGTTTACCATGAACCTGTGTGAACGCTATCCCGAAGATCGTTTGGAGGATCTACGTAGCTACATCGGCAACTCGGCGCGGTTCTGGATTGATCGTAAATATGGTCCAAAGATGGTTGGTACTGCGGGACCTGAACGGTTGGTGCACCTAGAACAGGTGATGGCTAACGATGGGCATCTCGCTGAACTTGCTCGTAAAGCGCGGGAGACAATGAACGAACCTTCGCGTGGGTAATTTTTTCTATTGTAGCTTGTTCATTCTCTCGTTTCACACAACTACGATTTGTGTTCAGGGGTTTAATAAACCTGTGAACCCCTGAACTTTTTGTAGCATTCACGGGTTGGCTAAAAAGCGGATTGCACTCTTTCCGTCTTGCTACTCCTTGCAGACCGCTCGCACGCATCTAACACAGCGATAACCTTCGTACCGACCTCCGCGTTGATTAGTGGCTGTTTATCATGCTTGAGACAGTCTTCAAAATGTAGCATATAGCGCACCACTTCGCCGATATGTCCGACATCGGCAATCTCATCTGCCTCCATAGCAACAGCATCTTCGACGGGGAGGACGTGGCTGTGGTCATCATCGAAAATTGCCTGTCCATTGACAACACTGCCGGCAGTTCCGTAGACTGATAGGCCTAGCATCGGCATCGGTGCATGACATAGACCGTAAAGCCCAAGCACACGTCCGAGTCGTCCATCCTCATAGATCAGATTGACCATCCAATTGTCGTTGAAATGTCCCTCGCCTGACGGATACCGCTCATCAATTCCACTTTCGTGGGCAATTGCGTGTACGGCACTCGGAAAACCGAGAAACCAGATAATGAGATCCATCGGATGGCACAGGCCACCATAGAGCGTTTTCTGGGGCATCTGGTGTCTCCACGGTGTCGCTGTTAGCACGCTGCGCATATCATGAACATAATGGGCTTCGGCTGCGACGATATTGCCGAGCCTGCCGGAATCCATTAATCGGTGCGTGTGCATAAAATCTGGTCGAAAGCGGCAGGTCTGTCCAACCATGAGTTTCAAACCGGTTTCCCGCGTCCTCTGCAATACACGAGCCGCATCGTCAAGGCTGTCAACAAAGCCTTTTGTGCAGATTATATGCTTGCCACAATCGAGGGCATCAAGGCAGTGCTGTGCGTGAAGTGGATCTGGTGTATAGATACCAACGATGTCGATTTCATCCCGCTGAAGCAGTTCTTGATAGTCCATCGTCGCAAATGGGACATTATGTTCTGCACGGAGGCTTTCCAATCGATTCGCATCTGTATCACAAACCCCCCGAATTTCGAGATCAGTATCGGAGATCTGTCGAATCCCAAACATCGACTTCCCCATTCCTAACCCAATGATCCCGACGCCAATTTTCCTCATGTTATTCTCCCCTCCTGTTTGTGTAGAAATTACACATTTTACACACGAAAATGCGAAGATTGTTTCCATCTCAGAGTTGACGGTTTTATCATAGCCCATCAAGTTGTATTACAGAACATTGCAGACGATGACATTTTGATTTTATGTTACTGATGTAGATTTGGAATATAGTAACGCAATTTGCTAGACAGCCTGTAGGTCGAATCCCCATACTCTAAAGGCAACGAAATTCAAAGCGATATCGCCACTACTAGCGACTTGGGTTAAATTTAATGGATTTTTAGGGAAAACGCAAGACTACTGAAGCAATTATGTCAAACAATAGAATTTTGCTTGTATAAAAATTTGGTTTGTGCTACAATATGGCAAATTTCTGGGTGTGCTTTAGCGTATCATGCTGTATTGCAGGTTAGATTCCTGTTCTGGTAACTTGCACCAACAAACCTAACCTCGACTGTGATGTTTGTGTATTGATACACGATTGGTTGATGATTTAATAGAACCCATGATTCTACAACTTGAATGTTTCAGTAGGAGATATATCATGCAAACATCTCACTGGATAGCCCTGTCTATAGGGCTATTTGCAGTCTTAGGTGGATTCACTGGTTTGGGGATTTTGCTATTCAGTCTGCACAAATCAACAACGAGATATTTTGATGCCAAGTTTGAACAAGTTGACATGAGATTTGAACAAGTTGACATGAGATTTGAACAAGTTGACGTGAGGTTTGAACATATCGAAGTTAGATTCAACAACATCGAAAAGAGGCTATCAGAATTGTCCGACGGTATTGCAGCCCTGAATAAAGCCCACATCGATCACTTGGATCATCATATTACCAACTGAAAAGTGTACTGCCATCGGAAATTAGGTACACTCCCTAAACCAAAATTGTGATACAATAGCAATCCAAGCCTGAACAGAGTTGTTGCTTTGGAAGGATTAAATATGCCCCTAAAACTGTTACTAATGATAATCACCAAATGGTGCAAATAGGCAGGGAGTTCTCACCTGATAATATCAGAAAATGTGAAGAACAAGTCCTAAAGGTCCAATATCAACTGGACAAAGCAGTTGATATTAAAAATTTCAAGACATTATTGAGTAGTATGAGACAGGGCGACTAGCCAATCCATGACATAACAGAACTGGACAGGATCATACTACTTACCAATCATCATTTATGACCGGACGAGCCGTGTGTAGTGAAAGTCGCACGCACGATTCTGATGGGGGATAGGTTCGTGAGAATCCTACCTATCCATACAAATTGTCATACCATAAACCATATTCGTTCACTTTAGAATGAATTATCTCTTTGAGGAGGTAACAATGAGAAGTATAGCAGGAATAACGATTGTTAGCATTTTTGTCTTTAGCGTCATCCTCACCGGCTGTGGCAAATTAAGCAAAGAAGAGTTTGCCATGGAGATGGATAAATACAACCAAGAAAATACAGCGGCACACACTGATCTGGGCAACCAAGTCTCTGAGTTGAGCGGTAAGGTTGACGCTCAAGGGGATGCTTTGAGGTCAGAGGTGTCTATGGCAAAAGAAGCTGCCATTACCGCCTCTCAACAAGGTGATGCGGATACAATAACGGCCGCCAAAGAGGCAGCTGAAAGTGGGGATGCCAAACTGCGTGAGGAACTCATGCAGACCGCAAATATGGTTGAGGAAAAGGCACAACAAGCCTCCATGTCCGGAGATCAGAAACTCCAAGACCAGATCGCTGCAGTTGAGGATACAACCAAAATGCAAGCCCAAAAGATATCCGATTTAGAAGCTGCACTCATGGAGACAAAAAAGGCGCTTGCTGCAACTACAGAAATGGCTGCTGCGAAGCCAATGATGGTGACTACAGTTCAATTCCCTAGTGGGAAAGTCGGCTTGACTGCAGCTGCCATGGAAGCTCTTGATAAAGCGGTGGCAAAAATTCAAGCAGATACTGAGGCATCGGTCCTCGTCAAGGGTCACGCGGATGGCAGCCCTGTACTCAGGGGAAGATACCGCAGCAACTGGGATCTTTCTCAAGCCCGCGCAGATTCGGTTGTGCAATATCTCAAGAGCAAAGGCGTAACGAATACAATTCAATCTCGTGGACTTGGACATACGGAACCTATTGCTCCAGTTAAGACGAGAGATGGGCGCGCCCAGAACCGGCGAGCAGAGGTCATTATCGTGCCGGCTGGTTCGATGATGTAGCACTTCACACTGTATCTGGCTTTAAGGGAAATTGGGTGGAATCGGCTTCATCCCAATTTCCCTTTTTTTATGGTAGCTAAGTTGCTAGAAGGTTCCTAGATCGAGTTTCTATACTCGATAACTACTAGAAAGGCTTCTGTGCAAAAAACATTGTTTTTCTGGACTTATCGTGCGTTACCCCAATACTATATATCTGTTGTTCTGCTGGGGCTTAAAGAGTCAGATTAGGAAACCTGCGCTGCCAACAGTCAGGGGCATATAGAATACGGATTATAAGTTACCGTCTGGAAAACACATGGCAAGCAAGAACCAACTATTTGAAGCGAAAACAGAATTCATCGGCACACGCGGTGTCAGGGAGTACCGTGAAACCATCCCCGTTTGGGTGAATGCAAGTGATGTTGTGCTAGAAATCGGTTGTGAATGGGGAACAACAACTGCGTTGATTGCACCACATTGCAAAAAGGTCATCGGTACTGATATCAGTCCTAAGTGTATCAAGCGTGCACGGGAAATGCACCCTGACCTGCACTTTGAAGTGCTAGATGGATTCGATGTTAAAGCAGCACTTGACTTCGGCGAACAGTTTAACAAGATTTATATTGATATATCCGGTTTATCCGGCTACCGGTCTCTGCTTGATACAATTTCTTTACTTATGATGTACGCGACTGTGCTTCGACCCGAAGCAATTATCGTCAAAAGTGGTGCGCTTAAACGTTTTGCTGCACACTGTATCCCGTGGCGGTCAGCGTCATCTTGATCAACGTTTGAGGAGATTTTCCGTCTACCTAGTGTTAGACGGACCGATTGTCGTTTCACGCACCATGCACCTCCCACAAGGTCCCGTCACTTATAAATATATAGAGGTTGGTAAGACACTCTATCAAGCGGTTTCAACGCGGACGCCGCGATTTCCGCCTCGTGTTGCGTATGTGATGCTTAAATCGCTGTTTGAGGGAGAGCAGGCACCAATCACGGTCTATGATCCGTTCTGCGGTAATGGTGTCATCCTCTGCACAGCGTACCTGCTTTTTTGGCAGAAAATAAAAAAATTGATCGGGGCAGACCTGCATCCGGTTGTGTTAGAAACAGCGCAGCAAAATTTTCAGTGGATAAAGGAGCAGAACGCCCTTGAAAAACGATTAGACGCAATCCAAGCGTACAAAACCGAGAATGATGAACTAAAAAGATCCTATCAGGAGCGGTGCCGATTAATCTTCAATCACGCGCAACAGATTCACCTTGATGTAGAACTCTTGCAACACGACGCAACTCGGATTCAGGAGCATTTGGCTTCGATTGATGGCGAGATCGCCCTCGTCACGGATCCGCCTTACGCTCACAATGACCATTGGCAGCCGAAAGATGGACCTGAAACAGCGGATTTTGGTCCTCTTGAGCCGTTCCTTCAACAGGTTGCGGAAGCACCCAATGTGACTACACTCCTAATCTGTTACCGTGTTGATCAACCAATTCGTAGACTGTTGGAGACGTATTTTGTGGTGACACTGCTCGGTGGAACAAAAGGCAGAGCCATCTACCGATGCCAACCGAAATGAAGTTGATATGTGAAATGTAGTGACAACCGAAAACGGAATGGGACCATTAACAATTAACAAGAAATGAACAGATCTTATACAGTTCCTCCATTGCTGCTCATAGTGCTTATTGGCTGTTTCGTGGGAAATATCTCGATCGAATCGGCGGTCGTCTCAGAGACACCAACTGAAGGCGAACAGACAAACCTATTGCCGGATTTTATGAGACGAGGTGTCGAATCCACATCGTTCCACATTTCTTTCCTTTCGTACAAGCCAAACTTAGAGCAATTCACAGCGTTGTTGAACGGTCTTGGCGCGCCAGCACTCAACGCCGGGTTGATGTCGATTGCTTCGGTGAACCTGAAACACACGCCGGAATTATCTTCCCAAATAGCACTTGGATATTGGACGAATGATACAGCGCTACCGCCGCCGACCTCCGCAGATCTTTCCGCTACTTTCATCCCCATTTCGTTCAGTTTGCTATACCATCCCATACTACTTCGTGACTTTCTTCCGCTTTACTTGGGGGGTGGTGTTGGGTATTCACACTTGAGCGTTAGTGGTAGTGGCCTTGTCCTATTGGCGCAGCAAGGAATTACTCTTGATGATGGGAATTCTGGTTTGACAGGAAATGTACAGATTGGGTTAAGGTATCTGCTTCTTGACAATCGGCTTACCCTTACCCTTGAGGCAAAACGGATCCTCAAGACTTTCAAGGGGAGCGGCGCGATTCCCTTCGACCTTGATTTTGATGGTACAGGGATTGGTGTGGGGATTGGATTACACTTCTGAGCAGAATGAACCAGCAAATGGAGATGGGAATTGAACGTAGATTTCTTAAAAGATAAAACAGTAGGAAAAATCTTGCCGTGGTTCGTTTGCGGATGTCTAATCGCAATTTTAGGTTGTGAGACCGGTATAATAGACAATTTCGCAGGTATCAAGATTGAAACTACTTTTCGCCCCAATGATATTGAGTTCGACATTTTTCTGTTAAATGAGAATGATCGTCCATTAATCCAGACCGGAAGTATTTTGACGCCGGGAACTGGGCCCAGGAGTCTCTCGGAGTCCAAATTCACAGCACATGTCGAGATCTACTCGATGCGGAATGGTGCTAGAAGCAAAAAAGTCTACGATGCGCGCCCCATAGATTTGCGATGGGGTGCACTCGGTGGAAACCGTAGAGTCCTTTTTGCAGAGATACCCCATCGGCTGATCGAAGAAGATGAGCAGCGTGACACGCGGATGGGCGTGATTATCTTTACATTGGGGACGGACAAACAAGGACCATTTAAGGATACTCTGGAAGATACGCGAATTTATAGCCGAGCTCCCTAATTGAATTGGTAATTTTCGATCTTTTCTCTCCTTATGTCTATTCAATTGACCTACCCGTATTCCTATCGTGCAATTTTGGTTAATCCCATCCTCTCCTTTTTCGTCATTCTAATATCTAAATATACATTACATCCCAACACCTAGGTACCAAAAGAAGGAAGTATGAGTTTTAATCTGCATCAAGTCCTTGAAATTAGAAAACACCTGTTTCTCTTAAGTTTTATATCTTTATTTTCAATTTGTATAAGTTCTGCTTCTGAGGAATATCGAGCCGAGGCGTATCGAACGTTTCAGAGCATTGAGATTGACGGGGATTTCAGTGAAACCGATTGGCAGCAGGCAAAACTGATAAATCAGTTTGTCCAAACCGAACCCGATGAAGGTGTCCCGATAACTGAATCGACAGAGGTCCGCATCCTTTACGACGAGAAAAACATCTACTTCGGTTTTACCTGTTCAAGCTCAGGTCGTGATAGGATTACTGCCAACGAAATGCGCCGAGATGTAGAAAATTTGCGAGAGAATGATAACGTTTTCATCCTTTTGGATACCTATAACGATAAACGGAGTGGGGTTTTCTTCCGCATCAATCCATTAGGTGCGATGCAGGATATAGCGTTGACAAACAGCGGAGATAGCCAGAACAGGAGTTGGGACGCCGTATGGAACTGTCGCTCCAAGATCAACGATACCCATTGGACAACGGAGGTTGCGATTCCTTTTAGCCAACTCCGTTTCAACAGAAGCGATTCGATGGTCTGGGGCGTGAATTTCGGACGAACCATCCGACAAAAGAACGAGGAAGCAACATGGGTTCCGGTATCAAGACAGTATGGGAGTCGATCTAAATATCGAACTGCTAACCTCGGCAGCCTAGTTGGTTTGACGGGCATTGTCCCGGCAAACCAACTAGAGTTTCTACCCTATGTCCTACCGGGGATTACTCGAGCCGAAGGTGATGAGGGCACCGATGGGGTACTCGACATCGGCTTGGATCTCAAGTACGGTGTTACGTCCAACCTCACCGCGGATCTGACTCTTAACACCGATTTTGCGCAAGTTGAGGCGGATCAGGAACAGGTCAACTTGACGCGCTTTAGTCTGTATTTCCCGGAGAAGCGTCCCTTCTTCTTGGAGGGTGCGGGGTTGTTTGATTTCGGCATTCCTCGTCCCAGTTTCTTTACCCCTCCTCCGTTACTTCTATTTTACAGTCGTCGTATCGGTCTTGAGGAGGGTTACGCTATCCCGATTATCGGCGGGGGTAAGATTACCGGCAAAGTGGGACCTTACGGCGTTGGTCTGTTGAATGTGTTGACGGATGAATTTCATACCGATTCATCGGTTACAGATGAAGATGAGATTGTTGATCTGTCTAGGACAAATTATTCTGTGCTGCGTGTAACACGGGATCTCTTCAGCGGTTCCAGCATCGGCGCGATTGCGATTAATAAACAGGACACGGATACATACAACCGTTCGGGAGGATTGGACTTCGCATATCGTCCAAACGACAGTATTGACGTGCGCGGACTGTGGGCACGGACTTATGAGGAGGATGTTTCTGGCAAGAATGATGCGATGTACTTTGGCGGTACATGGCGCAATAGTCTACTCCGATTCAATGGAACATATACGTTCATCGGTGAGGATTTTAACCCAGAAGTCGGATTCGTTCGCCGTCAGGGCAGCCGACGATTCCGTGGACAGATACGTTTCACCCCATGGCCCAGAAAATTCGGGGTTCGACGCATCTTCATGGGACCGGAGGTTGACTATATTCTCAATCAAGATGATGAACTGGAAACGCGAGAGTTTTCACTCACCAATTGGTTTCAACTTGAGCAGGGAAGTTGGATCAACGTTGAGATTCGGCGCACCTCTGAATTTCTCGACGAGGATTTTGAAATCCGAGATGACGTTATCATACCGATTGGTGATTACGATCTGACTACCTTTAGAACAATGATCGATACGGATCAAGGGCGAAAAATTTCGGGCCGATTCGGAGGAAATTACGGGACCTTTTTCAACGGCACGAATCGTGGGTTTGATATCCAAGCGAACTTCAAACCGAGTGGACGCCTCGCCTTTGAAACGCAATACCAATTTAACCGGGTGGATCTCCCGAACGAGGATCCTTTCAATGTGAATATTTTCGGGAGCCGGATTGTTTATGCTTTTACCACAACCCTTTTTGCGAAGTTGTTCGCCCAATGGAACAGCGACGATCAGGTGATTTCCACCAACTTTTTAGTCAACTACATCTATCGTCCCGGCAGCGATTTTTACCTCGTCTTCAACCAGACTTATGATAGTGATGGTGCAAAAACGGCACTTGAGGAGTCTACAGTTGTTGCAAAGATGACTTATTGGTGGAATCCGTAACCTATGAAACATAGCACATCTTGTAAATATTTAATTTTTTCTCAAAGGAAACTGTCTATGATTTGCCATTTTAACAGAATACCTATAGCGTCATGGTGTAGAAAATCTTTCCTTATTTTGTCTATGTGCTGTCTGCTGTTTCCGCTCATTGTTAGTGCGGATCCGGACTCTATGAAGTACCGCGCTGAGGCATATCGAACTTATCAGAGCATTGAGATTGACGGAGAGTTCAACGAGGAAGACTGGCAAAACGCAAAAACCATCGCTCGACTCATCCAATATGAGCCTATTGAGGGAGAGTTAATTTCACAACCTACAGAGATACGCATTCTTTATGATGCTAAGGAGATCTACTTTGGGTTTACCTGTTTTGACTCGGATATGTCTAAAATGGTTGCCAACGAGATGCGCCGGGATGGCAGCGGACGGGATGGCTTGCGTGAAAACGACCATGTTTCTATCCTACTGGATACCTATAACGATCGGCGCAATGGATTTTACTTCCGTGTCAATCCACTGGGCGCAAAGGAAGATATAGCTTTAATAAACAGCGGAGAGAGTCGCAATCAGGCTTGGGATGCAATTTGGACATGTCGAACTAAAATCAATGATGACCATTGGACAGCGGAGATAGGTATTCCGTTCAGCCAACTCCGTTTCAGTAAGAGTGATGAGATGACTTGGGGGCTGAATTTGGGGCGGAGCCTCATGCGAAATCAAGAGGACGCGACGTGGGCACCGCTTTCCAAAGCGCATGGATTCTTTGCGAGGTATCGAACCGATGTCATCGGCAATTTGGTTGGTTTGAAAGGCATTACTCCGTCTCGGAATTTGGAGCTGCTGCCCTATGTCTTGCCAGGAGTGAGTCGTATCGAAGAAGACAAACAAACCGACGGGGTATTTGGCTACGGCTTGGACCTTAAGTACGGTATAACCTCGAATCTTACGGCTGATCTGACCTATAACACCGATTTTGCGCAAGTCGAGGCTGATCAGGAGCAGGTCAACTTGACGCGCTTTAGCCTGTTTTTCCCGGAGAAGCGTCCCTTCTTCTTGGAAGGGGCAGGGTTGTTTGATTTTGGCATTCCACGTACTAGCTTCCGCCGTCCGCCGCCGTTGCTCCTGTTTTATAGCCGCCGCATCGGTCTTGAGGAGGGACGTGCTATCCCGATTATCGGTGGGGGCAAGATTACAGGCAAAGCGGGACCTTACGGCATCGGTATGCTGAATGTGTTTACAAATAAGTTTCTTGATGAGACCGATCCGGATGAAATTATTGATGTATCGCGCACCAATTACTCGGTGCTGAGGCTGACGCGGGACATTTTCAGCGGCTCACGCATCGGCTTAATCGGCATCAACAAGCAGGACACTGACACATACAATCGGGCGAGTGGACTTGACTTCACGTATCGTCCAGTTGATAGCCTTGATGTACGCGGGCTCTGGGCACGCACGTTTGAAGCGGATGTCACCGGTCAGAACAACGCCTTGTACGTCGGCAGCACTTGGCGGAATAGAGATCTTCGCTTGGAGGGTTTATATATGGACATCGGCGAAAACTTTAACCCTGGTGTCGGATATATTCAGCGAGAGGGAATCCGTCGAATCAATGGTCAAATGCGTTATAGTCCTCGACTCGGCAAATTTGGGGTTCGCCAAATCTATACGGGACCGGAGTTTGATTTTATCCTCAATCAAGACAATCAACTGGAAACTCAAGAAATCACATTGACCAACTATTTTCGGTTTGAAAGCGGTGCCTACATTGGCTTTCTACCTAAGCGAACCACAGAACACCTCGACGAGGATTTTGAAATCCGAGATGGGATTATTATCCCTCAGGGCGAATATAGTTTCACTGAGATGATGATTAGAGGTTCCACCGATGATACGAAAACGCTTACAGGGCAATATAGTGTGAATTTTGGTAACTTCTACAATGGCAGCAAGTGGGGATTTACCCTCGATGCAGGCTTCAAGCCGAACGGGCGTTTGAATGTCCAACCTATATTTCAGTTTAACCGTGTAACGCTTCCCCAAGATGCATTTAATGCAAGCATTTTCGGTGCCCGTGTCGGCTACTCCTTTTCGACAACGCTGTTTGCAAAGATATTCGCCCAATGGAACAGCGACGACGACATAGTCGTCACCAACGTTCTGCTGAATTACATCTATCGTCCCGGCAGCGATTTTTACTTTGTTTTCAATCAGATTTATGAAACTGGTGGTACAAGAACAGCACTTGACGAATCCACAGTTGTCGCAAAAATGACTTACTGGTGGAATCCGTAGACGTGAAACGTGAAATGTAAAACGTGAAGCGTATAATCAGTCCCCTGCGTTCCCCCGATTTGATCGGGGAGACGACTGATATACTTGCATGAACACAGATCTTTACCCTAGAATCAATTCTGGAGCCATTTTGAAAGGAGACCGTTTGTGATTTATCACCTCAATTGTTGGTGTCAGTTGTCAAGTGGTAGCATTCTGCGACACGGAAGATGTTTTTTTCTGTTAGCGATCTGCTGTTTGTTATTTCCACTCACTGTGGGTGCTGACCCTGGTCCCGTGGAGTACAAAATTGAAGCCTACCGAACGTTTCAGAGCGTTGAAGTCGATGGCGATTTCAATGAATCTGATTGGCAGCATGCGATTCCGATCAACCAGTTTTTCCAAATTGAGCCTGATGAAGGAGAGTCGATAAGCGAATCGACAGAAGTCCGCGTCCTGTACGATGACAAGAACATCTACTTCGGTTTTACCTGTTTTGAATCAGAGATGTCCAAGTTGGTCGCCAACGACATGCGTCATGACGCACAAGATCTACATGAAAACGACAATGTCTTTCTGATATTGGACACTTATAACGATAAACGCAACGGGTTTTCCTTCCGCATCAATCCGCTTGGGGCATACCAAGATAGAGCCGTAACGAACGGTGGAGACAGCTTGAATCGGAGTTGGGATGCGGTTGTGGCGTGTCAGGCTAAGATTAATGGGGACCACTGGACAGCTGAACTGGGCATTCCGTTTAGCCAACTCCGTTTCGATAAAAGTGACAACATGACTTGGGGGATGAATGTAGGACGGGGAGTCCGTAAGAACAATGAGGAAGCGATATGGGTGCCGGTGCCTAGGCAGTATGGCGGGATGGCGAAATACCGCCTCGGTAATCTCGGCAGCCTTGCCGGTTTAGAAGGGATTGCCCCATCTCGGCGTCTGGAACTGCTACCTTATGTTTTGCCGGGGATGAGTCGTACCGAAGACGATGCTGATACCAATGGGGTATTCGACATCGGCTTGGATCTCAAGTACGGTATCAATTCCAATCTCACCACGGATTTGACCTTTAACACCGACTTTGCCCAGGTTGAAGCCGATGAAGAACAGGTCAACCTCACCCGTTTTAGCCTATTCTTTCCTGAGAAGCGTCCCTTTTTCTTAGAAGGGGCGGGGTTATTTGATTTTGGTATCGGTCGCAGTAGTTTCCGCCGTCCGCCGCCGCTGCTTCTATTTTATAGCCGCCGTATCGGTCTTGAGGAGGGACGCGCCATCCCGATTATTACAGGGGGTAAGATCACCGGCAAAATGGGACCTTACGGCGTCGGTATGCTGAATGTGTTGACAAATGAATTTCACGATGATACAGATCCGGAGGAGATTGTTGATGTACCACGCACTAATTACTCCGTGTTGAGGTTGACGCGAGATCTGTTCAGTGGCTCACGGATTGGGTTAATCGGTATCAATAAGCAAGATGGAGATGCCTACAATCGCGCAGGCGGATTCGATTTTTCATACCGTCCGGTAGACAATTTTGATGTGCGTGGGCTGTGGGCGTACACTGCCGACTCGGATGAGGCAGATGGGAGCGGCAATGCGTGGCACATCGGCAGCACTTGGCGAAATGACCTGTTTCGAGTAGGGGGTGCATACACGGACATCGGTGAGGACTTCAACCCTGAGGTTGGATACATCCGGCGGAAGGGTATGCGCCAAATCCGGAGTGATATACGTTTTACACCCTGGCCTAGAAAATTTGGGATTCGCCGCATCTGGACGGGTCCGGAATTTGATCTTATCCTCAATCAAGACGGGGACCTAGAAACCCGCTCCATCCGCTACAGCAACTGGTTTGAACTGGAAAGAGGTGGTCGCTTACAATTCGAGGTGAGGCAGACTGCTGAACACCTTGAGGAGGATTTTGAAATCCGAGATGATGTCATCATACCCATTGATGAGTATAGTTTTGCGTCTGCTAGGGTAGGGATTCAGACCGATGAAAGTAAAATGCTTGCTGCGGAGTTTGATGTAGATTTTGGTCAGTTCTACAACGGCAATAGGCGGGGTTTTGACATCGGAGCGACCTTCAAACCGAGCGGACGTTTCGCTCTCGAATCTCAATATCAATTTAACCGGATAACCCTCCCCGGGGAAGAACCGTTCAATGCAAATGTCTTTGGCGGTCGCTTCGCCTATTCCTTCTCGACCCAACTCTTTGCGAAACTGTTTGCCCAATGGAATAGCGACGATAATGTGGTTTCCACCAATTTCCTACTCAACTATATCTATCGCCCCGGCAGTGACTTCTACCTCGTTTTCAATCAGATTTATGACAGCAACGGTGGGGGCGTCAGTCTTGACGAATCCACACTTGTGGGAAAGCTGACGTATTGGTGGAATCCGTAACCGTGAAACGTAAAACGTGAGATACGTAATCCAATATTCGTCCATCAATCTACACTATTCGCAATCAAGTTTCCGTTTTCTGGAGTTGGTCATAGACACTGAGAAGAAAGGTGATTAGATGCAGTTGGCACGCTTTTCCTTCTCTTTCTTCTAAAATCCCATTTCGAGAAAGGAGCATTTCCCATGAGCCAAGAGACTGTTTGGTTACTCTCAGAAGAGGGCATCTTAGACTTCAACGGCGGACCGATTCATGATGTTCCATTTCAGCCTGCATCGGTCATTGCGGGGGATGTGGGGCAAGATCGGTTATCTGTTATTGCTAACGACCATGAGGTGTGGACGTATGCTTCGGGGACGTGGAATCGGCAGGTATCAACGGACATCACCTTGAACTGCGTTTGTTGGACCTCCGATGATCGGCTACTCGTGGGCACGGAGCGTGCTCGGCTCGCATGGGTCGCCGACGGTGAGTTGAATTTTATCGACAGTTTTGACGCGGTGCCGGAACGCAAGTTGTGGAAAACGCCGTGGGGTGGACCTCCGGATGTACGCTCTTTGGCTGTCTCCACAGACGGAACCATCTATGCAAACATTCATGTCGGTTGGGTTGTCCGCTCGCGTGATGGCGGAAAAACATGGGAAAATCTTCAGGAAGGATTGGAGATGGATGTGCATCAGGTCGCTACGCACCCATCCGATCCAGCAACTGTCTTTGCTGCGACCGCTAGCGGGTTCTATCTAAGTGCCGATTATGGTGATACGTTTGCGCATCAGCGGAGTGGTATGCCCTACTATTATCAACGGGCGTGCGCTTGCTTTCCTGAGAGCGATATCTATCTAGTTTCCACATCACGAGGTCCCCACAGCAGGGTAGATGCCCAACTTTACCGAAGTGATGACGCAGGCGAAAACTGGGCGTTGGTCGCTGGTCTGCCGGAACAGATCGGTGAGAATATTGACACCTATCAGATTATTACCGTTGGCGGGGCGAATGCACTGGTAGTCGTGGACGACACCACGTTATACCAGACCGACGACTACGGGCTAAATTGGCAAAAGGTAGCCGATTATCCGAGGTTGTTCGGTGGACTCGTCGTTCAAATGCCGCAAGCAGCCTGAGATTTCAGCAAGTCCATCCGTAGGAGAAATTATACCATTGGCACATCAAGAGACATTAGATGCGTTATCCACCTCAGTGGAAACCGGCTTAATAGCGGCGGACATTTCTTTAGACAAGGTAAGGTTCGCCGCGCAGAGTGATCTCAATCCTGATGGTCTGTTCGGTGAGAGTTGGTTCGTCCTGACTGAGGCAGAAGTTTTGGCACTTGATGCGGAGGGCATTGTTCTCCATCGTGTGTCATATAGCGAAGTAGTAGAGGTGCGTTCGGAAGCAGTCGTTGACGGAGGAATCCTTGTTCTAGAGATGATGGGGGATGCCCTTGATCTCATCCGTTACTCAAACGGGATGATGCCGAAGTTCGGGTATATAGCAAAATTTCTCAGCGAAGAGGTCGAGCACCGTCAAGGGAAACGCGACGAAGCGCCAATGTGGGAGTACGAAGAAGAGCAGAAGTTCTGCAAGACATGTGGGCTGCCGCTGCCCGACGTATTTTTGCCGTGCCCGGCGTGCACCAAAAAACATCGTGTCATGTTGCGCGTTCTCGCTTATCTCAAGCCACATAAGAAGCGGGCGGCTGTAGTGGTGTTGCTCATGCTTGTCTCAACACTGATTGCGCTCATGCCTCCCTATTTTACAAAGATCCTCATTGATGATGTGTTGAAGTTAAACGAAGACCTCGCAGCAGCGCAAGGCGCTGCAAAAACGGTGGTAGGTCAATTCTTTCGGTCATTTGAGACAGCGGCACTTGCGTTGACGGTTGCTGTCGGTTGTCTCGTGGTAGCGCATATCCTCACCCATATCCTCGATATTTTTCGTGGGCGTTTGGCCGCGTGGTTGACCTTCCGCATGATAGCAGACATCCGTGACCAGATTTATGAGCGATTGCACGGGCTGTCGCTTCGGTTCTTCGATAAGCGCAAGACAGGGACTGTCATCTCCCATATCACAGAGGATAGTACGCGCCTACAGTGGTTTCTGTTAGATGGGCTCCAGTTCCTTGTTATCGACCTATTAATGCTCTTTGGCATTGGTGCCTTCCTATTTTCGATGAACTGGAAATTGGCGTGCTTTATCCTAATTCCAATCCCATTGGTAGTGCTTGGCGCGAGGTGGTTCTGGAAGAAGGTTCGTGGACTCTGGCATAGGGCATGGCGACGCAGATCGAAGATGTACGACATTGTGAACGACTCGGTCTCCGGTATCCGTGTTGTTCGAGCGTTTGGTCAGCAGAAGAGTGAGGTCGGACGGTTTTCCTATACCAACGATGATGCCCGCAATTACGACACAGTTGCCGAAAAGGTTTGGGCAACCTATTATCCGTTGCTGCAGTTTGCTGTTCAGTTAGGAACGATTATTGTCTGGTATGCTGGAGGATTGCAGATTCTCACCGGCGGAATGACGTTCGGTACGTTGATGGCGTTTCACTTTTATTTGGCGATGTTCTACGGACCGTTACGGCATCTAAGCCCGATGGTTAATTGGGCGTCGCGGGCGATGACAGCTGCGGAACGGATTTTTGAGGTCATCGACTCCGAGCCGGAGCAGTTAGATGACAGTACACTCGTCTCGAAATCAAAACTTCAAGGGGAGGTCAAATTCCACAATATGACCTTTGGTTATGATTCGCATAAACCTGTCCTCCGAGACATCAATCTCCACGTCAAACCGGGTGAGATGATTGGCTTAGTTGGGCATTCTGGGGCAGGCAAATCGACACTGATTAACCTCATCTGCCGGTTTTACGTACCGGATTCAGGTAATCTCACCATTGATGGTGTAGATATAACGAACATTCGCCTTGAAGATCTGCGGCAGCAGATTGGTGTTGTACTCCAAGAACCGTACCTATTCAATGGGACCATTGCGGAGAACATCGCTTACGCAAAACCGGGCGCGGGGATGGAAGCGGTCGTTACCGCGGCAAAGGCTGCCAACGCCCATGAGTTCATTGTGAAGTTTCCCGATGGATACGACACGGAGGTTGGTGAGCGAGGTGGTAGGTTGTCCGGTGGGGAACGGCAGCGGATATCGATTGCACGAGCAATTCTGCACAACCCGCGCATCCTGATTCTCGATGAAGCGACCTCATCGGTTGACGTTCAGACGGAGCGCAAAATCCAGCAGGCGATTGATCGACTTGTGCAAAACCGTACCACCTTTGCCATTGCCCACCGGCTCTCCACCCTACGAAATGCAGATCGCCTCTTTGTTATAGACAAGGGGCGAGGTGTCGAATGTGGGTCACATGAAGAATTGATGGAGAAGAAGGGGATTTACTACAACCTCGTCGAGACACAGCGGCAAGCTTCCGAAATTCGGTCAGAGGCGCAGGCTGTTGAGAGGTAAAATGCATATGGAAAAAGAAGCAAACTCTAAAGGTATCGCTGCTTTGGAATCGGGCCCTCCCCTCCCAATCGGAGTTGAAGATGATGATTTCACACCGAGATATTTGGATCCGGAGAAGATACGCTTGTTTCGGTCGCCGATGGGGACTCCACGTCTGGAAATCCTAGAGGAGGTCTGCTACACTCGCGTGACGGTGCGCCGCATTCTACCATTGAGTGATCCCAATCGTTATATTTCGCTTGGGATTGGGGAGGAAGTGGAAATCGGCATCATTGAAGACCCATCACGGCTCGACTCCGAAAGCCAAGAAATCCTGCGTGAGGAGCTCGATAAGCGATACTTTACACCTATTATACAGCAGGTTTATCGCGTCAAGGAGCGATTCGGCATCCATGACTGGGAGGTCGAAACATCGCGCGGACGAATCACGTTCTCTGTACAGGGGCTTCATCAGAACGTTAGACATTTTCCACCTGCGCGACTGCTTGTAACAGATGTCCGTGGGAATCGATACGATATTCCAGATTATCACAGGCTTGATTCGCACAGTTTTAATCAGATTCAGCGACATCTTTAGGTTGATGAATGGTGACTAATGCTTTGAACAATCAAAGCAACCTGAACCTCCATATGGAAAACTTTGCCCGAAACTCAGAATTCATTATGGGAGACAAGTTATGACTTACCATTTTAATTTTTGGCATCAGTTTCCACCGTGTAGAATCAACCAAAGCGGGGAATTGTTTCCCCCGGTGGGATCGGGGTTCAAAACAATCTGTTTGGCTATTTGTTGTTTGCTATTTCCGCTGATTGTGGATGCGAATCCGGACGCTATAGAGTACAAAGCGGAGGCGTACCGGACCTTTCAAGCCATTGAGATCGATGGCGATCTTACTGAACCTGATTGGCAGAACGCCAAGCGCATTGATCAGTTTGTCCAGATGGAGCCGGACGAAGGCAAGCCGATGACGGAGGCAATAGAGGTTCGCATTCTTTATGATGACAAAAACATCTACTTCGGTTTTACCTGTTTTGACTCGGATATGTCTAAAGTGGCCGCCAACGAGATGCGCCGCGATGGCAATCTATGGGACAACGATAATGTCTTTGTACTTTTGGATACCTATAACGATCAGCGGAGCGGGTTTTTCTTCCGTGTCAATCCGTTGGGGGCAATGGAAGATGTCGCTATAATGGACAATGGAGACAGCCGGAACGAAAACTGGGATGCAGTCTGGGACTGTCGCACAAAAGACAATGAGAAGTACTGGACAGCAGAGATTGGCATTCCGTTCAGTCAACTCCGTTTTGATCGTGGTGATGTAATGACATGGGGCATGAATATGGGACGGAGCCTCATGCGCAACCAAGAAGAAGGGATGTGGGCACCGGTTTCCAGAGCACATGGCTGGCAGGCAAGATATCGCACCGCTAACATCGGTCGTCTGGTAGGATTGAAAGGAATTGCGCCGTCCCGTAATTTGGAGTTATTGCCTTACGTTTTGCCGGGGGTGAGTCGAATCGAGGCGGATCATGATACGAACGGAGAGTTTGATCTTGGTCTTGATGTCAAGTATGGATTGACTTCAAATCTAACCGCTGATCTCACCTTTAACACCGATTTTGCACAAGTCGAAGCTGATGAGGAGCAGGTCAATTTAACCCGTTTCAGTCTGTTCTTTCCAGAGAAACGTCCTTTCTTCTTAGAAGGTGCCGGACTGTTTGATTTTGGTATCCCTCGCACTAGTTTTCGGCGACCCCCTCCATTGCTCCTCTTTTACAGTCGTCGTATTGGTCTTGCGGAAGGACATGCTGTCCCGATTATTACGGGCGGGAAGATTACCGGCAAAGTGGGCCCCTACGGCATCGGTCTGTTAAATGTTTTTACGGATAACTTTCACACCGATGCCTCCGTTACTGATCCGGATGAAATCGTTGATGAGCCGCGTACAAACTACTCAGTATTACGCATGAGACGAGATCTCTTCAGTGGCTCCACTGTTGGCCTGATTGCGGTCAATAAACAAGACGCTGGCACATACAACCGTGCGGGCGGATTTGACGTTGCGTATCGCCCTGCCGATAATGTCAACTTCCGGGGGCTCTGGGCTCGTACTTTTGAAGAAGATATATCAACCCAAAGGGACGCCTTGTACTTTGGGGGCGATTGGCGAAATGAGAATTTACGCTTAGAGGGTTCATACATAGATATTGGCGAGAACTTTCACCCCGAAGTCGGATTTGTCCGTCGGCAGGATGTCCGCCGCTTCCGCAGTGAAATGCGATTTACACCGATGCTTTCTAAATTTGGAATTCGTCAAATTTGGGCGGGACCGGAATTTGACCTCATCCTCAATCGAGATAATGAGCTAGCGACCCGAGAATTTACATACATGAACTGGTTTGAGCTAGAGGGCGGAGGTTGGTTTGGTTTTCAGGCGCAGCGAACCTTTGAACGCCTTGACGAGGATTTTGAAATTCGAGATGACATCACGATTCCGGTTGACGAATACCATTTCAATTCCTTCCGGGTTTCAATTAACACCGATGACTCAAAGATGGTGTCCCTCCAGTTAGGAACGAATTTTGGCGGGTTTTTCGATGGGGAAAGGGTCGGTTTTGATATCGGACCTGACTTCAAACCAAATGGACACTTCAGTTTTGAACCGCGTTTCCAATTTAATCGGGTCACCCTTCCGGCGGGTTCATTCAATGCGAGCATTTTCGGTGCGCGTGTAAGCTATTCCTTTTCCACAAGGTTCTTCACTAAACTGTTTGCCCAATGGAATAGCGACGATAAGGTCGTTTCCGCTAACTTTCTGCTCAACTATATCTACCGCCCCGGCAGCGACTTCTACCTCGTTTTCAACCAAACCTATGATAGCAGCGACTCAGGAACTGGGCTAGAGGAAACCACATTTGTCGGAAAAATGACTTATTGGTGGAATCCCTAACATAAGATTTGGTACTTGGTAGACTCTCACGCTCAAACCGACGAACCTCCCTTCAAAATTACAAATTCCTGATGCATCCTCGGCGTATTTTTGCGGTTGACGGCTTATGTTGGCATAGATTATGCGTGCCCTAAAAACCGTATTTTTACGTTTGACATTTCCGGGGGATACCATGAAACGCCTGATTTCATCGTTTTCAATCTTTTTCGCTATCCTTTTCTGTGTAAACAGTTATGCCGAGTTTCCTCACCAATTTCTGTTTGGACATACTGGACGTGCACTTTCCGTTGCGGTTAGCCTTGATGGTAGGTGGATCGCTTCTGGTGGTGCAAATGAAATCCTCATCTGGGAGATCGGCGTCAGTGAACCGATGTATACCCTGACTGGACATACAGGAAAAGTCGAAGACCTCGCTTTCCGCTCCAACGGTAATCTTGTATCTGCCTCTCTTGATGGAACGGTGCGATTGTGGAATATACAGGCGCAACAAGAAATTCGTGCGTTCGAGGGACATGTTGGACAGGTCACGTCTGTAGATTTTAATTCTGACGGGAGCCGTATCGTTTCTGGATCACGCGATCGGACGCTCAAACTGTGGGAAGCGGACACTGGTGCACTTATAACGACTCTTGAAGGGCATACAGACGTTGTCTGGTCTGTTGCATTTAATCCAGATGGCAGCATAATTGCCTCCGGATCAGAGGATGGCACTGTGCGTCTGTGGAATGCCTCTGATGGTTCACAACGCCATAGCTTGACTGGACATACGCAAGGGATTCTTTCTGTTGCATTCCATCCCGAGGGCAATCTCATCGCGTCGGGGGCTAGGGATGGAACTGTTCGGCTCTGGAACATCAGTACGGCGGCACCCGGTGGCAGTATGGGGGAGACGGAACCGTTTGCGACTTACGACCGCCAAGTGATGTCAGTCCGTTTTAATCCTAACGGACGCCTTCTCGCTGTGGGACTACTCAATTCCCCGGCTGACAACACCCTCAAGCTGTGGGATGTTTCTACCCGCTCTGAACTCCAATCTTTCGACACGCAAATCATACACGATCTCTCGTTCAGTCCAACTCGTCCCCAACTTGCAGTCGTAGGAGCAGCCGAGGGAACGGTCACTATCTGGAATTCAAGTCATCTAAGGCCGGTGCTCGTTGAACCACAAGAAGGCGAGTTTGTCAGACCTTCACGAATCAACTTGAAATGGGGAGCCGTTGAAGATGCAGTCTACTACGATATTGCAATTTCCAGCGATTCAAACTTTATCACGGCGAACACACAGTTAATAACTACTACTGTCAACGAGTTATCCTTTGATGCTGAGAACAACATCTCCCACTATTGGTGGCGTGTTCGTACCGGCAGCTTCGGTGGTGTCAGTAATTGGTCTGAGGTTCGGAACTTCCAAACCCCAGGTTGCGTGGTGAGGATGGTCCCCTCGGTTCGGCGGGTCAATTTAGGAGAAGAGTTTGCGGTTGACGTTTTCGTCGAATCCGTCATTGACTTAAGAGGGTTTGAGTTCGATTTGCAATGGACCAATCCTAATGTGTTAACTTTTGTGACTGTCACCAAGTTCCGAACTATTTTTGGAGAATCTGGGATTGGACATCAGCCGACAGAGCCACCAGATCAGATAAATGGGATATACAAAGATGTCAGTGCTGCCATAACCGGCGCTAGCGGAATAACTGGCGGTGGCATCATGTTGGGAGCTTCATTTCGGGCAAAAGCGGTTGGATCGAGCAAAATTCAGTTGCGAAATCTGATTCTTGTCGACTCAAATGAGGCGCGAATTGATTGTGAAATTCACGAGTTAAAAGTGATTGTCGAAGACCCCGTGCACCCTTGGGATGTCAACGTCGATGGGGTAGTGAACATCTTCGATCTTAGCATTGTCGTGCGATCTATAGGGCAACCAATTCCGACGGACTTGGATATTTATCCAGATGTCAATGGTGACGGTGTGATCGATATCAATGATTCTATACTAGTAAGTGCACATTTTGGTGAATCCTATCAGACCGATGAAATCCCTGCCGCTCCACAATCCGCCGGTGAATCCCTGTACCTAATCCCACCATCAATACGCAAGCAGCTTCAATCAATTTACCGCGAACTCCTGTTGATGTCTAATAATTCTCCAGAGCTTATCCGGGCTAGACAGGTTTTGCAATATCTCCTTTTCCCACCGGTCCCGGTACATAATCAGTTGCTGCAAAACTATCCTAACCCATTCAATCCAGAGACGTGGATTCCTTTCCACCTTGCTTCAGCCGGTCAGGTCACGATTAGGATCTATGATGCTACTGGGACGCTTATCCGTCAGCTTGACTTGGGATACCTGATGCCCGGACACTATCTGACTCGAGGCGAAGCAGCGTACTGGGATGGAAGGAATGTATATGGTGAGTCTGTCGCCAGCGGGATCTATTTCTACACGCTTTCCACAGCGTCCTTCCATGCAACCCGGAAAATGATTATCAGTAAATAGGAGAAGTATTTCAATGAAAAACAGGTCTCGTTCTTTATTGCTCGCAGAGCAATATCTCGGTAAGGAGGCCTCAATATTATGGACAGACCTCAAGTAATTAGCGTTGTTAGTTTGGATATCTACACAATGAGTGCATTTCTCTATTTTTTCCAATCTTTTCATCTACGCATCGGCTTATTTTCCAAATATAGTTTTCACTTCCCGTTTCGCCTTTCACCTGTTGCGTTCTCTATTATTTTTTTCCTTCTGGTGCCTGATACCACATTTGCCCAGCAAAATTTCCAATGGCGAAATTTCACACGATTCGGCGATAATCATCTAATCAGCAACAATGTTAGAACCATTACCGAAGATCGGTCCGGGCAAATCTGGTTGGGGACAGACAGGGGATTGAATCGTTTGGATGGCTTCTGGCACGAAGCCGGTAGGTCGAATGGGGGACCCCAAAGTGCTGATGTTTTCAAGGTGTTTGAAGACAGCGCGGGCTTCATTTGGGTTGCGACGGAGGCGGGAGTTTATCGAGGAGTATGGGACAATTCGCGAGGACAGGTTGATTGGTTACAACATTATACCCAAGGAACGGGATTAATCGGTATCGGTGAGCATGTTGTGACAATGATCCAACGCCAAAATGGCGAAATCTGGGTTGGGACACCGCTTGGGGTCAACTGGTTTGATGGTTCAGTTTGGCACTCTGTGGATAGCGCAGAAGTTGAACAACTCAATCAAGGCGTACAGATTATCTATGAAGATAAGGCCGGAGCCCTCTGGTTTGGTCTTTCACAAAGCAACCGCCTCCAAAGTGGAAATCTTATCAGTCGTTTCAATAACGTGGGCTGGGAAATTTTTAGCGTGAACGATGGCTTACCGAATGGTGATGTGCAGGCGATTTTGGAGGACAGGTTCGGTAATCTTTGGATCGGTACAACGGCTGGTGCGGCTGTTTACGATGGTTCAGCTTGGCATGTTGTAACGGCAGAAGACGGGCTTCTGATCGGAAGCAATGTGCAAGCCATAATGAGCGATGGGGAAGGAACTATCTGGATTGGGACCACTGCTGGCATCAGCCAATTTTACCCGCTTGCACAATTTTCCCCAACGGCACTCCGTGATTTAGGACGTTGGCGGCATCTGACCAGAGCGAACGGTTTGGCAAGCAACAATATTCAAGCCCTATTTGAAACACGAACCGGCGAGATCTGGGTTGGGACGCGCGATAATGGGGCCAATTTTTCGGATCGATCTTGGACATCGATCACTATGGATGACGGATTAAGTCACAATAGTGTGACAGCGATGCTGAAGGACCGACGGGGTAGGCTTTGGATCGGAACACGCAGTGGATTGAGCTACTATACGCAGAATAGGATTGAATTGGTCACCGAGACGCCGGGAAATGAGGTGCGGGCGTTAGCCGAAGATCTTCGGGATCGAATCTGGGTTGGTACGAACGCTGGCATAGGCATTTTCGATGGAGTATCGTGGGAAGTTTTTCGGATTCCGGATATCAACGTCAATAGTGTTCAATCCATTATTACCGATTCAGTTGGCGATGTGTGGGCTGCTACGGGTTTCTTGCCAACCGATGACCTCCCCGGTTTGGACCGTTATGATGGGCAGCAGTGGGAAAGAAATCAATTTCTGGAAATTGATCGAACGATCGTCGTTATGTTCATAGACTCGCAGGGGCGGCTCTACTTTGGTACGGTTGGCAACGAAGAAGGCGGTAGTGATTTGTGGGTTTACGATGGACGAAATTTGCACAATTTTTACAGCCTGCCTAAGCCATTCTCGATTCACACAATTTTAGAGGTGCCTAGCGGCGAAATCTGGGTTGGAACAGATACCGGCATCCAGATTTTTGATAAACAGACTTTGAATCTCACTGTTTCGCTGACAACCACCGATAGATTGGCGGATAACCGTGTGCAGGCACTTTACCGCGATGGAGATAATCGGATCTGGATTGGAACCGCAGATGGTGTCAGTTTATTCCAAAACGGCCGGTTTGAACGGACACTGACTGCGAGTGATGGACTCAACAGCAACAACATTTCTGCAATCGCCGAAGTGGATGGGCTACTCTGGTTTGGCAGTAGGGATAACGGTGGGTTAAGCATCTTCAGTCCAGAGAAAGCTCCACCTCGTACAAGAATTACCGATGACAGTCCGCAAAACGGCGAAATTGTAGGAGAGACAAGTGTTGTCTTTAAGTTTGAAGGAGGCGATGCCAGTACGCCAACTGGGGAACTTCGTTATCTCTACCAACTTGACGATGGACCGCTAATCCCCACTGACGATGAGGGCGAGGATAAACGGGCAGTATTATCAGGTCTCACAGAGGGACCGCATCGTTTTGCGGTTTATGCCATTGATAGGGAAGGCAACCGGGATTTGACAGGGGCAAGTAGGGAATTTGTGGTTGATTCTCTCGCTCCGATCGTGAGCATCACCGCGCCACAAGAGAACGCTGTGATTGGCGACGTTTATGAAATCAGAGGCACTGCAACTGATGAAACGGATTTTCTGGATTATCAGATCCGTATTTTTCCCGGTGATTCTACTTCGGGTGAATCCCTGCCTCCTTTTGTTTCAACGGTGCCCGTCGAAGGAGACACACTTTATCGCTGGGATACACGAACGGTCGCGGCCGGTTTATACACGATTGAGTTAGTAGCGAGAGATACTCCGAATGGTGATTACGATAGGGAACATTTTGCTGATACATCGGTCACGGTTGAAGTTGATAGACTCCGTCCACAAGTCGAAATCCTTTCTCCTGCCGAGAATGACCAAGTGCGGCAAAGAATTGAGATCCGCGGCACCGCAGATGACGAAAATTTCAAGGAATATATTATTGAATATGGGGCCGGCGAATCTCCTGATACCTGGTTACCTATTTCCAAACCACCAACGTTTTCAAACCCTGTGACCCGTAATATATTGGCGTTATGGGACGCGCCGAATCTATCGGGGCTGCACACATTACGGTTGGTTGTGGAAGATACAGCGGGACATAGAGAAGTTGATCAGGTGCGTATATTCTTCAATCCGAGTGTGAATCGTGAAACCGGCGGTATAGTGGAAAGCCATGATAAGCGTGCCAAGATCACTTTTCCGCCGAACAGCTTGCCACGGACAACTGTCGTAACAATCAACCCGGTGGCAGGGCAGCCTTTGCTTCCTGTTTCTCCTATTCCGTTTCAGGCTTACAATTTTGCACCTGAGGATCTGGGGTTACACCGGTTGAAACCGGCAACCATCCAATTTTCCGCTGAAGATATAGCAATGCTTTCACGCTCTAAAACAAAAGAAACCTTGACAATCGCTCGCTGGGATGGCAAAACATGGCTCCCTATTGGTGGGACAATTGATGTGCAGCGCAGAACAATCTCAACAGCGGTTTCGACGCTCGGACAATATGCCGTTGCGACAAGGCCTGCTGTAGAAACGGAAGAAAACACGATTATCTCCGATCTAACCTGTCAACCGCGGGTATTCTCGCCCAGCCGGGAATCAACTTGGATCTCATTTCGATTAAATCGTCCTGATGATATAACGATTAAAATCTATAATGAAGCCGGACGTTTGCGACGGTTACTGAGAGAGTCGGAACCCTTGTCAGTCGGGGGACATGTTTTCGAGTGGGATGGACATGATAATGAGAATCGGCGGGTTGTCAGCAATTTTTATTTCGTTACCGTTGAGGGCGAGGGAGCATTAAGAACAAAAGTTGTTGTGGTACAGAATGATTAAGAAATGAAGCGTAAAACCTAAAATGTGAGTGACAGGATTCTGGAAACGGAAGCAAATGGCTAAAGCGGTTAGAAATATGGTAAAATTATAAAACCAAAGTTGACGGCTGTAAAAACTTCCCTTGTCACAGTATGAATTTCCCGGCAACGGGCATGTAGGGAATTTCTATTGTCATAGATTTCAGAATTTACGTCTCGTTACCTATTAAAGAACCTTCATTCTCAATGATATGGATTGCCGAAATAGTCTTAACAAAACTGAGTACACTTCACATTATATTCGGAGCGCGATGCTGTCTTTCAGTGTTATTCGTGCTATATGCTACAACTGCGATATATGGTGCTGAGGAGCAGGCGACAACAGGTGCCCGTGCCATCGGTATGGGAGGGGCATTCATCGGCGTTGCAGACGACGAAAACGCTGTGCGTCAGAATCCCGCTGGACTGCCTCGTTTGGACAGATATGCTGTAGGGGTTGAACAGACGCCCTCTGGGTTGTTCAATGTATTGCAGACAAGCTATCTCAGCGCGGTCTTGCCGACATCGGAGAAGATGGCGCTCGGCATTGATTGGCTGCAAGTTGGCATAGAGGACGAGGAGCTTGATTCGAGTCGTAGCAGCTTCAACTTCGCTTATAGTTACGCCCCTTTGCCTCAATTATCCCTTGGGGCAAATCTGAAATATTTTACATGGTCAATTGCACTAGATGGCAGATCAAGGGGGGCAGCAACAGGTTGGGGCACGGATGTTGGTCTGCTGTACCAGCCCCATCCCCGCTGGAAGTTGGGGGTACTTGCACAAAATTTCATCGGTTTCGGATCTGGGGAAGGATTGAGCTACGGCACTTGGATACGACACGATTCGGATATCAGCGAAAAGGTCTTCCCGACTGCATACAAATTTGGTATTGCCTATCACCCCATTTTGAATTGGCTAATCTCGGCAGATCTGACAGACCGATTGCAGCTCGGTACAGAATTTTTGCCGAATCGAAATTTTGCCATCCGTGCAGGATTCCAGAAAGATCTGTATACGTCGGAACCGCCGACCTATTCGCTGGGTGGAAGCGTAAGATATAGATGGATGGATTTCAATGTTGCCTATCTCCTCCCTCCGACGTTGCCACCAACTGCCTATGTCGGTCTTTCGCTCAACTTCGATTTTCGGAAGTTGCCAGTGCTGATTGAGGAGGTCCGCATAAGAAATCTCTATCCCGTGCTTTGGCGCTACTACGCTAGACCAAACCGGGATCTAGAAAGGAAGATTTTGGAGAGTGCCACGCCGCTGATAATTACAGCGGCGGACCGAGAATCTAATTATCCACTTGAAGAAGTGAATCAGATCGGAAGGATTTGGCTCAAAAACGAGAGTAACAAAGAGATAACCGTTCATATAAAACTCTTCATTCCTGATTTTGTCAGCAAAAACGGCACAGAAGTTGCTTCTGATATTAAGATGAAGCCGCTAGAGCGGACTTCAGTGCCAATACAACAGCTAGTCTTATCGGAGAAGGCGGTGGAATTGTCGCAGAGCCAGCCTGTCGAAGCAGAGATTCAAGTGATTGAGAGCGGGGGTTCCGCGTACCGAACTTTTCCTGTAACATTTTTGTTACACGATAATCATTCAATTCAGTTGGATGATGTTGCGAAACTTGCTTGTTTCATTCCCTCGGGAAGTTCGGCGACAGATTCGGCGACTGGTGCGTTCATCAATCAGGTGCGTACCGCATTTCAGACGGAGATTGAGACTGCGGATATGCCAGAGAACTTGTATATCGCCATGTTGTTGTTTAATGTTCTGCACGGCGTATCGTATGCGCAGGATCCAAATATACCGCGGCAGAGGGGAACAATTGATGAGATCAAGTATCCCCATGAAATGTTGGAGAGCCTCATGGGGCAGCACTCAGGAGATGACGATAAATCTACTTTTGGTGACTGTGATGACAGCACAGTCCTCTACTGCTCTCTGCTTGAATCGGTCGGTATCAAAACAGCACTCATTCAATTAGAAAGTCATGTGTTAATGGCGTTCGATCTGGGCAATATTTCTGTCAAACAAGCACAAGAGATAGGCTTGCCTAACGATTACTACAAGACAGTCAACGGACAGGCTTGGATTCCGATTGAGACAACCCTTATCAGCGAAGGTTTTGCCGCTGCATGGCAGAAGGGCTGTCGATCGCTCAATGCGGTGAATATCCGGGCTGAAACTGTTGAGGATGCATGGGAAAAATATGGTGAGAGTACCTTGCTGGGAGAACCAATCCAGTTTTCTATTCCAAAAGACCTCACCCAAAAACGGATCGATGCGGACCTCGCCACTCCATGGCTGATGGAATTTTTGAATGCACTCTCCGACGTTAGTACATTAGTAGATTAGTACATTTATTCATTAATGAACCAATAAACAAATGAACCAAAATAGTTTACACTAGGAGGAACATCAATGATAGCCCGCAAAACCTTAACCACTACAATCTGTTTACTCTGTATGATGCTGGCGTATACCTCGTATGCCGAATCGGGAGAGTCAACAGCGACATTTACATTTGGCGAGATAGAAGTTCTAAAAACTGGCGAACAGGAGTGGCGTTTTCTGGAAAAAGGCATGGTCCTAGCTGCAGATGATTTGGTGCGAATGCCACCTTTCTCGCTGATGCGATTAAAAATAGCAGATGACGCCCGCTTACCGACCCTCTCAGGTGGACGTGAGGTACTTGTTCGCACGTTAATCAATGAAGGGCTTCAGCGCAGAGATGCCCAAAAAGGCAAGCGGATTAATGAAGATTTTGATGAGGATCCCGCAACAGATGTGCTACCCGTTGGTAATAAGCCAAAAACACGGAATCGCACTTCGGTCTTTGAGGGATTGCCTACGGTGAAGGTAAGCCAAAGTGAGTTGGAAACCCTCCGTCACAAAATCGATCTGCTTCCCGATGAGATTGCATCGTCGGTGTCTCCTTTCCTCGTTAACTCTGTCCGAGAAAATGTGGAAGACCCTGCGTATCCTGCGCCCAATCTGGACTTGGCTCGAAAAATCTACGGCATACTCAACACGATTGAGGCGGAAGTATCACGTCGTCCCTTGTTGTATGCTCAACTGCTTCACCATGCTGGCCTCAACGTCGATCTCGACGTCAATGAAGAGGGGCAGCTGTTCGTCGTTTTTGACAGTGAAGTCCTCTCCAACAATGCAAAACAGATTGCCGCAAATCAGCAGTTAATCCATAAGAGGCAGGGGGAAGATACGGTCTGGATTGCTGTGCAGATTCAGTGGTCTCAACAGAATTTCACGACAGCGTGGTATCAAGGAAGCCAGCAGTAGGGGAAAACAGGGGAGAGAGTCCGTGAGCAAATGAGGTGATTGTACATTTTACGCCTCACCAAACTTTATGCTCTCAAAACTAGCGCAATCTCAGAAAGTATATCTCCTGATCGGCATCGTGAGTCTGCTGCCGTTCATAGTCGTTGGGTTTCTACGCGATTTGGGTACTTTTGAGTTTATCGAACTGAAGACGCTAGATAGCCGACTACAGTGGACTGCGCCTCCAATTTCCTCTCAAATTTCGCTGATTACGATTGATGCCAAAAGTGAGAAGGAACTTGGATTAGTCCCATTATGGCGCTCCGACATTTACGCTGCGCTGATTCACTCGCTTCAACAAGCTGACCCGAAGGCAATTGGCTTAGTTGTGTGGTTCAACAGCGAGTGGGAAGATGAACAACGGATTCCCGGTAAAAAGCTATTTGTTATCCGCCCCTACTCTAAGCCGAATCCCACGGGGGCGCTGCCAGAAGCCACTGATTGGCGCGCCTTACCCGACAACTTGGCACAAGCACAGGGTTGGGGTTTTAGTCATTTCCCGTTGAGTGATTCGGATGGCATCTCTCGTTCCGCGCAGCTTGTCGTCAAAGACCGTGCCACAGATACCTATCGTTACTCCCTCGCAATGTCGATCCTGTATCAAACCTATGATGTTTTCCCGACCGCTGTAGAAATGCGGGAGGGATTTTGGATTGGAAAACATCTTGAACTCAACTCGCCGGCGGGAGAGGCGGTTCGTATTCCTATTGACGCGCAGGGACGATTATTCATTCGATTTGCCGGCGATGAGAGGGTGTTTCAGCCTGTTTCTTTTATTGACGCCCTATCAATGTCGGAGAATGAGACGAACCAATTTCGGCACGAATTTGGCGATAAATGCATATTAATTGGTATCACAACGGAAGGTGTCAACAAAAGGGCGACCCCCTTGGGCGAACTGTCAGCATTGGCTCTGCGGACAAATCTGCTCAACGGTCTATTAAATCAAGATTTTGTCTGGCAACTTAGTCGCGGCGGAAATCTTATCTATATCGTTTGCCTCGCGATTTTTTCTGCTGCGGCAACAGTGTTAATCTATCGAAGTGGACATAGCTACCGATCTATGTTAATCTTCGGCAGCGGACTGATACTATGCCACCTGCTTTTTGTGGGTGGGATGTTCGTTCTCTTCGACCTTTGGATTGAAGTCACTGGATCAACGCTGGCATTGTTGCTTAGTAGTGTGATCGGTAGCCTGCTCTTGGCGCATCTTCGGTTGCGGCATTTGCTAGGGCAATTACAAACGACGCAAGACCAGTTGGTCAGATCAGAAAAAGAGGCTGTGTTTGGTGTGATGTCGGCGCGTGTTCGCCATGAGTTACGAAATGCCCTGAACCTGATCCGCGCTCCTGCAGAAATGATCCGGGTTAATTTCCAGAAGCAAGATCCGCTTAAACTGAGAGAACAGCCCGGAGAGATTGTTAGTGAAATGGACCAGATTATTGGGTGGGTAACAAAGCTGGATGAAATGATCGAAGATGAATTCAGCTTTTTCCAAGATTCCCACATGAATTTTCAGCAACAAGCGCTGGAACCCATCCTAAAATCTGCGGCGGAGATGGTACAACCGGTGATCGATGAAAATCAGATTGAAGTTCAGATGAACCTGCCGCCGGAAATTCCGCCGCTTCTGCTTGATGATGATAAGATGCGAATTGTCTTTACAAACCTGATCAAAAATGCTTGTCAAGCAATGCTGTCGGGCGGGACATTGGAAATCGTCGTAGAGGTGTCGATACTTCAGCCGCACAGAGTGACTGTCATTGTCAAGGACACAGGAGCGGGTATCCCTGCGGACGAGCTCCATCGAATTTTTGAACCTTTTTATACAACTAAACCACGTGGATTGGGTCTTGGTCTGGTCAATGTAAAGAACATCGTCGAAGCGCATGGCGGAGCAGTGCGAGTAGAAAGCGAGGTTGGCGTCGGAACGACGTTTTTTGTTAGGTTGTAACCAATCTCCGCTGTTTTCTTAGCAATTACGCACTAACGGATACAAATTATGAAACAGGCACGAATTTTAATAGCAGACGACGAACAGGCGACCTGTAAATACATTGATACGCAACTCAAGATGGAGACATCAATTGATGCCTCCGTTGATTTTGCTTATAATCGGGATGCGGCAATTGCACAGTTAGATGAAAATCCGCCTTATGACTTGATTCTGGTCGATCTCTGGATGCCGGACACGCAGGGAATTTTGGATAGAGAGGCAGGGCTAAAAGTTCTTAAGCAGAGCAAAAAACAACACCCGATACCGCAAGCGATAGTTATCACTGCCAACAGTTCTTCGGAAACTGCGCTTGAGGCGAGCGGATTGGGGATTTATGACTATGTCAGCAAGCCGATTAACTACACCCACCTGATCGAAGTTGTCAAGGAGGTGTTGAGCCAGCGTGATCATGAGCCTCCTGCTCAAGATGACAATATAGGTTCTGCCGACGATTATGAAATTATCGGCAAGAGTCCTACCATGATTGAAGTAATGACAACGGTCGGACGGGTTGCACGATCAGAGACGGATGTCTTACTCTATGGCGAAAGTGGCACCGGAAAAGATTTTGTCGCACGCGCCATCCATAAGCATAGCCCGCGTTCCGGTGGACCCTTTGAAGTTGTTAATTGCAGCGCAATTCCGGCGGAGTTAATTGAGGCAGAACTATTCGGAATCGGGAGACGGGTGGCAACATCGGTTGACCAACGTCCGGGCAAATTTCAGCAGGCACATGGTGGGACTATTTTCCTTGATGAGATTGGTGATTTGAGTCTGGAGATGCAGCCGAAATTACTGCGTGTGCTGGATTATAAAGAGATTCAGGGCGTAGGGGTGAAAGTGCAACGGGTTGATGTCCGGATTATTGCTGCAACCAATCGCGATCTTGGGGCGGCGGTGGAAGCAGGAAAGTTTCGCAGCGATCTCTATTATCGTTTGAAACCGATAATTGCTCTACCGCCATTGCGCGAGCGCGAAGGAGATATTGAATTGTTGGCGTGGCATTTTCTTCACAAGTATTCTCACCTCCTCGAACAGAAGCGTACCTTTGGTTTTGACGATGTGGTGCTCGCGGTATTTGAGCAGTATCATTGGCCGGGAAACGTGCGGGAATTGGAAAAAGCGATCGAATATGCAATCCTCACCTGCACGGGACCACAGATTACCATACGCGATTTGACGCCGGAAATCTTTGATAACAACGCTCAATCTGCTCCTGAACTCCCTAATCAAGGAAGGTGTGAAAGGGACGAGAATGTAGATTTGGGGAATGCAGATTTTCGCAGCCTGCTTGATGCCGCAACGATTAAGGAGGCTTCACAGGGATTTGAGCGAATTTTCTTGGAGCACAAACTCAAGCAAAATCACTGGAACATTCAAGCAACGGCGGAGCAAATCGGTATTCGACGCCAGTCGTTGCATCGTAAGATTAATGAATTGGGTTTGCAGCGAGATCTGAGCAAGACTTAATGACGATCTGTGTCACTTTTGTGTTGCACCGTCACATTCAGGTGACGATAGTGCGATGCGTAAACCGGCTTGGAACTGTTGATTAAATGCAATTATAAAAAATTACTGTTTTTCAATTGATAGTCCCTAATCTTCTCTCCGCCTGTTTTCGTGGTTGGATGATGTTTGATTTCCCGTTCTTATTTTCTCCCAATTGCCATTTTGTCGCAATATGGCACATATATTGCCTGTATAGTTAATAAGGCAATTTATAAGCAAGCAACGATTCAAGTGTTGGGGGAAAGAATGGCTCCGCAGACAAATGAGGTTACACGGCTGAAAGTTTCTACTGAAAAGCACATTGACGATTTAACAATCTCCAAGCTGCGTTTTGCACCCACCGATGCACAAATACAAGAGTCACCAGAAGAATTTCCGATTGACGCAGCCGATGATAACGCCAAAACGTTTGAAACCCGTTATTCAGATCGGGAAGACGGTGTATTAAGTACCTACCTTCACCAAATTGGAAAAATCCCACGCTTAACTCAAGGAGAAGAAACGAATCTGTTCATCAAAATTGAAAAGCGTCGGTTGCAAATAGATGAACTCTATCAGGAGTTGGTAGCCTACCTACCTGACCTTTCTCTGACCAACCCGCCATCTGATGCTATCCTGAGCCGCAGAATTGTAGCTGAATCCTTCCCACTGTCCACCGAAGAGTATCTCTTGGAGATGGTGCAACACGTAAAGTTATACAAGGCAGAGGTTGACGCTGCTAAGAACCGTATTGTTGAAGCCAATTTAAGACTAGCAGTCTGCATCGCCAAAAAATATCGAGAGCGGGGGCTTGATTTACTCGATCTGGTTCAAGAGGCGAGTATTGGACTTCTCCAAGCGGTTGATCACTTTGATTGGCAGCGTGGTGTCAAATTTGGAGCGTATGCTTCGTGGTGGATGCAGCAGGCAATTGGCTGCGGTATTGCCAATCATGGGCGAACGATTCGTCTACCCGCGTATATCCTCAGTGAGATTCGGAAGGTGAATCGTGTGGAAGCCAGCTTGCATCAGCAGACCAATCGTGAACCGAGCCGAAAAGAGGTCGCTGAGGCGTCGGGGCTCACTGTAGATAGGCTCCTGTTACTGGATCGATTAACCACTAATACCGTATCGCTGGAGAGTTATACTAGTCCAGGTCAAGGTGGGATTGAGGATTTTGTCGCATGTGAGAAAACTCCGAACCCGCTAGCGGACCTTACACGGCGAAATTTGGTGGACGAAGTGAAAACAGCGCTGACCGAGCTGCCGCCGCGCGAACAACAAATCGTTTCCCTAAGGTATGGGTTAGAAAATGGGAAGGAGCACAGCTTACAGGAAATTGGCTCACTCCTGAATCTTTCCAGAGAACGAATTCGACAGCTTGAGGTGAGAGCTTTGAATCGACTGCGTCACCCTGCCCGTTGCGAACGCTTCCGGGATTTTGAAGACGTATAGCCTAGTGGCAAGGAGGTTGCCTCGTCCCCTCCCTTTGTGACTCTGATGGTTCGGGAGGATTGAAAATGTAGTCGAGACTCAACCACAGGCTGCGAGAATAGCGGAAGAAGAAGATAGGGAAAAGGGCACTGAAAGCTACCCACAGAATGAAGTTCGGAAGAAAAGGGATAGAAGTGAAATAATCCAACGCAAAATAGCCAGCGAATGCAATGAAAATGGTCGCACCGTAGCTGATATACATTGCCCCGACAAAGTATCCTGCCTCACGTTCAAATCTGAAGTGGCAGCTGCCACACTCCGCACGCATTTTGAACATACCTGCAAACATTTGACCGTCGCCGCATCTTGGACACCTTAAGCGCAGTCCTTTTACGAAAATCTGTCCCTTGCTCTGTTTCTGCATCTACTGCTTTCCTTCCTTGAACTCCCACCTTCAATGCGTTATAATTTCCGATTGAGAACCCAATTTTAGCATAGCTTGTCAGAAATGTCAATTTAGCCTTGCGAACAGAAATCGATCACATCCCACCCTTTGATGCTAGTACCAACAGTGACGGTCTATCAGGTTGCGGTGGAGGCGAGGCTCCCTTTGCTTATCGGAGTATTCAGCGTTTCTCAAGCCTATTCATTGACGGATCGTGAACTAGAGGAGCAGAGTTATGGATCATCGAATAGAAGCCAACCGAAAGAACTGGAACGAGCGCACACCTGTTCATGCAGCCTCTACATTTTACGATGTGGCGGGATTTCGCAACGGTCGAATAACGTTGAACGATATAGAAAGAGCTGAGGTGGGTTCTGTTGAAGGCAAGTCTCTGCTGCACCTTCAATGTCACTTTGGTATGGATACAATGTCGTGGGCTCGTTTGGGCGCGGAGGCGACAGGGGTTGACATCTCAGATGCCGCGATCGATTTGGCAAAGGCGTTGAATGATGAGCTGCAATTGAATACCCGATTTATCTGTTCCAATATCTACGATCTGCCCGATGTGCTGGATGAAGAGTTCGACATCGTATACACGGCGATGGGTGTGCTTTGCTGGTTGCCAGATTTGTCTGGATGGGCAAATATTATCGCTAGATTTCTCAAACCCAACGGCATTTTCTACATCTTGGATGGTCACCCGTTCTCGCACGTATTTGAATCCGAAGAGAACAAAGATGGCGTTCAAGAGCTACAAGTGCGACACCCATACTTCAAAAAAGACGAGGGTGATTTCTACGAAGGCGGTCAGCACACTTATGCGGGTTCAGACATCATAGAAGTTGGGTGTTACGAATGGCAGCACAGCGTTAGTGAGATACTGAATGCCCTATTGAACGCTGGATTACAGATTCAGTTCTTCCACGAGTTTGCACGCAGTGGCTATAAAGCCTTTCCATGTATGGAAAAAGGTAAGGACGGTTGGTGGCGACTTACATCGCACAATGACTCAGTCCCACAACTATTCTCTCTTAAGGCGACTATGGTGAATTAGAGAAATAAGTGGACATTTCCCAAAGTCCCCCTGATAAGGGGGATTTAGGGGGTTGTTTGTGGGTACAGATTTCCCGATCTGTAGATGTCCATTGGAAGTGTCTAAGTAATTCTACAATCTACCATAAATAAGATAGCTGCGTCCTGAATAGGATCAATCCATACGGATGAGTTAACAGCCTATTGGCTGCAAGACCTGAGTTGTATTTGACCTCATTATGAAAATCCAAAACGGCATTGCGATTGTTTGTTTCTTCCTCTCTGGTTTCGCGGGGCTCGTCTACGAGGTGTCGTGGATACGCAAGGCTTCCCTGGTCTTTGGATCTACGACGTTTGCTGTTAGCACAGTACTGGCGGTCTTTTTTCTCGGGCTGGCTTGTGGAAGTTACCTGTTCGGGCGAATTGGTCAAAGGACGCTGCGACCATTAAGGCTTTACGCACTGATCGAAATCGGACTTGGGCTGTTCGCTATGGCGAGTCCTTATCTCCTTGACTTTACGGAGAGCCTCTATGGACCAATCTATCGTGCCCTAGCGGGTCATGCCGTTATTCTATTCGTAGTACGCGGTGTGCTAGTGTCTCTCGTTATCCTCCCACCTACCATCCTAATGGGCAGCACACTTCCTCTCTTTTGCCGCCAATTTGTTCGCAGCGATTCAAGGGTTGCCAATTCTGTTGGAATGCTTTACGGGGTGAACACCTTAGGAGCGGCGGTGGGCTGTGCAGCAGCTGGATTCTTCTTGCTGCCAACGCTTGGGCTGCGACTTACCGTTCAGCTCGGGGCTGCTCTGAACATCCTGTGCGGCATTGCTGTCTGGCTATTACCTACCGCTAAAAATCAACTTCCTCAATTGGATCGAGATTCAGAGCGGTCTGCAAATGAGCGTAAAATCCCTGTAGAACGATTTACCGCCGCGCAACTCCCCATTGCCATTCTGTTCTTTTCCGTTGGCTTTGTCGTCCTTGGTAGCGAGGTACTTTGGACGCGCTATCTGCGGCTCCTGACCCGCCAGAGTAGTGTCTATACCTACACCTTGACACTGACAGTGGTACTAGTCGGTATTGTCCTCGGTAGTTTTCTCGCTTCTCGTTTCTTCGATCGGTCAACGCTCCGCGCACGATATTTTGGTCTATTTCAAATTCTCACAGGGCTATCGGTGCTGACTGTGATGACCCTTCCACAGACCTTTTGGGCAGGTATCGAAAATGAGTTAGGGATGTATTTCCTTCTACTATTGCCTCCCGTGATCCTTTCGGGCGCGTCATTTCCGCTCGCGGTGCGGATGGTTGTCGACGATGCCTCAAGAGCAAGTATCGGGACGGGACGGATGGCAGCAATTAACACGCTCGGTGGAATTCTCGGTTCGCTACTGATCGGATTTGTAGGGCTACCTATCTTTGGGATAAAGTTCAGTCTCTTGTTTATTACGGGTGTCAGCTTATTAACTGGATTCGCTGCATGGTTCTGGATTGACAAAAACTTTTCACCACTCCTTCGAGGAGGGGCAGTTGCCGGAGCATTACTGATCTGGGGCTGCCTCCCTTTTGCTTCGGGAACCCAAATTCCTGCCGACTTTCTTGCGGCTGGACGGCAACTGGTGGCTTTTCGTGAAGGGTTCGACGGGGATTTAGCTGTCATCCGGAGGGACAAGGAGTGGATTGAACTGGAGATTGACCGATGGTGGCAGGGAAGCAATCTAAAAAATCAGCAGGTGGTTGGGGCGCATATTCCAATGCTTCTGCACCCGAATCCCAAGGATGTTCTGGTCGTGGGTGCCGGTACAGGCCAAACGCCGAGCCGCTTTCTTATGTATGATATTGACCATCTCGATTGTGTCGATATTGAACCGACGCTATTTGCGTTTATCCATAACCATTTCGACGCGAAGTGGATGGCGGATGGACGGGTCAAGCTAATCAGCGAAGATGGGCTCAACTACTTGAATCACAGTGATGCTATGTATGATGTGATTGGCATTGAGGTGGGCCAAATCTTTCGTCCCGGTATCGCGTTCTTCTATACTGCTGATTTCTATCACCGCTCCCGGCAACGACTTCGTCCCGGTGGTCTCCTGACCCAATTGGTTTCAATACCATCGCTTACAACCGACCAATTCCGGGGTGTGATTAAAACCTTCCTTGATGCCTTCCCGCAGAGTTTTCTGTGGTACAATTCCTCCGATTTGCTCCTGATTGGCGTGAACGACACAAATTTCAAGATTAGCCACACCGCCCTAGAACGGTTATCATCTGATGAATCCGTGCGCCGGGACTTGCGTTATACTTTTTGGGGAGGTCCTCAACATTGGCTTAACTGGCTTCCTGTCTTTCTCGGGGGATATTTGGCAGGTCCGCGTGAACTTGCTGAACTGTCATCGGGGGCTCGCCTTTACCGTGATGATCTGCCGGTGCTCGATTACGCAACCAGTTTGGATTACATTACCGAGATGAATGAAATTCCGATTGTCAAAGATTATCTGCTCAAGCATACCGGTTCCCTAGACGAGGTCATTGATTTCACACTTTCTGCCGAAAAGATCTCAGATATTGAGGAGATTCGCAAGAAAAATCTAGGGGCAATAATCGCAGAAGCCATTCTCCGGCAAGCGGAGCTGCTGACGCTTTCGAGGGACGATGCAGCCGATGAGGTTATTACGTTACTTTCAGAAGCGGTGGGTTGGAATCCGGACCATTTTGAGACGAATCGTATGCTCGCCGATACGCTCATAGGACAGGGCCGGAACAAAGCCGCGGGGCGCCATTATGTGGAGGCTAACCGAATTCGCCCGGAAGACCCCCATGTGCTGCACGGCATCGCCCACACACTCTACCGTCTCAATAGAATTGAGGCAGCAATCCCATACTATCAGGCTTCGTTGCGCCGACGACCCAACCATGCCGAGACACACAATCACATTGGGCTCGCTTTGGCTAAACGTGGGGATTTCGTTGAGGCGCGTCAGCACTTCAAGACAGCAGTCCGATTGGATCCTGACTACGCTGAAGCCAAGCACAATCTTGCTGGGGTACGGAAAGTTTTACAGTCGATGCCGCAAAGGTGAGTGCAGCATTTGTCCGATGTTCGTTACTAGCAAATTAAATTGAAAAATCACTGTTGACCTAAAAGTGAAAACGTGATACAATTAATTGGCGTGTAATCTAGAGGGTTGTCCGATAAGAAGGGTTATTGGATATTAGAATCCTAAAAGGCAATTGAAAGGAGTTCTCAATCTGAAAGGAGCGTTATCAATGAAAACCTTGCAAATAACCTGCGCTTGTTTGATTCTATTGGCTGGACAGGTTCTACTAAGTGACGCCAAAGACCCTGAACCGGTGATTGTTCCTGCTCCGGAGGGCGGAAGTACCAATTGGGGGCATTCCGTTGATGTCAGTGGGAAGACCCTTATCGCTGGGTACACCTCGTATGTCGGAAATGGTGGGGGCGTTTTTATCCTTGAACAGAAGGGGAAGAAGTGGGACCTTTTGAACCACTTTCAAACCCCCAATGTACAAATGAGAGATTGGTTTGGACATGCTGTTGCTATCAGCGGAAACACCGCTGTCATTAGTGGTTACGAATTTGGCGGGAAAAAGGAAACCGCGGGCAACTGCGGACCGGGACCGTGTCTGGGAGCAGGTAAGGGAAGAGTCTATATCTACAAACGCACAGGTCCAAAGGGGTTTGATCCGGTGGCAGACTTCGTGGCAGACGATGCTCAAAACGATGATCGGTTCGGATATGCCATCGACCTCAGTGGAGAGAAACTCCTTGTTGCTGGTGCCCCTTATCATGACGAGCAGAAAGGTGCCGTATATGTCTACGTGCTAGAAGGAGACAAATGGAAACAGCAAGCCAAAATCCAGGCAGACGACGCAGCGCCACGAGCCCGGCTGGGGTGGGATGTCGCTATTGATGGAAATACGATCGCTGCTGGTGCCCCGCTCTCTGCTGCGCCCGATAGAAATTCTGGTGCTGCTTATATCTTTAAACGTAGGAGAGATGAATGGGTACAGGTGGCAAAGTTGACCCCTGAAGACGGTGATGGCGGTGATGCCTTTGGTACCTCTATTGATGTCAGCAAGAGTCGTGTTATCGTCGGAGCCGTTAAGGATGAGAACGAGGAGAAGAAGCGCGGTTCCGGTTCCGCTTATATCTTTGGTAGCGTCGGGGATACCTATACACAGGAAGCGAAATTGAATGCCAAAGAGCTTCAGGAAGGTGCTGGTTTCGGGTTAACAGTCGCGCTTGATGTCAATCGTGCGCTTGTCGGCGCGCCTTCAACCGACACAAAAGTGGGTGACGATTCCGGTGCGGCTTACGCCTTTTTGAAGGTCGGTGCCGAGTGGGTGTTGCAGGGGACAATCATACCTATAAAAGGACCGAACGAAGCTGTAGGTCTGACCAGTGGTGATAACATGGGCAGTGCCGTTGCGATTGACGGAGAATTCGGACGAAACTTCAACTACGCTGTTGTCGGTGTACAGTGGGACGCCACCGATGCTGGACAGGATCAGGGATCCGTGTATATCTTTGATACCGAAGATGAAGACAGTCTGAATGTACCGTTGTCCGTCGAGCCGCGTGGTGACTTTGCACTGACGATGTTCGGGGACATCAAACGGACAGCGTTACTTCAAAACTTTCCGAACCCGTTTAACCCAGAAACATGGATACCTTATACCCTAGCTGATGATGCGGATGTGAGTGTTCGTATCTACGATATCCAAGGCAAGCTAGTCCGTGAGTTGGACGTCGGTCAGCAGCCTGCGGGCAGCTATCTCAGTAGAGAGGCCGCTGTCTACTGGAATGGTAAGGACCAATTGGGCGAGTCGGTATCGAGTGGAGTCTATTTCTATACCCTAAAGACGGACGGATTTTCAGACACCCGCCGCATGGTTATTCTGAAGTAGTTTCGCTTGAAGCATATGAAGCATTCCGCTTGGCTTGCGAGGTTTGATTCTGATTGAAGTCTCCTAAATAGTGAAACCCAACATTCGATAATCTACGTCCGGTAGGGTGTTGGGTTTCACTCTATCTACGCAACAGTGTGGTTAACGAGCAGCACTCCGGTTCACCTTGATGGAGATTTTTCTAAATATTTAACCTAATCTATACCGTTGATTAGGTTTGATATAATAGCGTAATCTGCGGGTTGAGATTTACATCTTGACACAGCAAATTAACCGTTGATTGAAGAAACAATTCCTCCTGAAAGGAGTTTTATCAATGAAAACCTTGTATATTAGCTTCACCTGTCTTATTCTACTAGTTGGACAGGTCGCATTGGGCTATGCCGCTGTCCCTGATGTTGAGGGAGAGGTTGTTCCTAGGCCCGAGGGTGGAAGCACCAGTTGGGGGCATTCCGTTGACATCAGTGGAACGACCTTTATTGCTGGGTACACCTCGCATAGGGGACATAGTGGGGGTGTCTTCATCATGGAACAAGAGGGGAAGAGGTGGGAGGTTTTAGACCACTTTAAGACCCCCGATGCGGGGACGATGGATTGGTACGGTCGTGACGTTGCCCTTGAAGGTGACATTGCTGTCGTGAGTGCCTACGAACATGGTGGCAAAAGACGCAAGGCAGGCGCACTGTTAGGTGGCGGACCAGGATTAGTGTATGTCTACAAACGTGAAGCCAAAGGGTTTGAGGAAATGGCAAAACTTAAAGGCGAGGGTGTCCAAAACGATGACCGGTTCGGCTATTCGGTTGACCTCAGCGGGGAAATCCTCATCGCTGGAACCCCTTTCCATGATGAGGAGAAAGGTGCGGTCTATGTTTACCAACTAGACGGTAAGAAATGGAAACAACAAGCCAAACTTCAGGCGGACGATGCGGGTGTAAAAAACCGATTCGGTTGGGACTGCGCGATCCATGAAAACACAATAGTTGTCGGTGCCCCACTCGCCGCTGCCCCTGCGAGACTCTCCGGCGCGGCGTATGTCTTTAAGCGACAGGGGGACGCTTGGGTGCAGGTAGCAAAGATTATCCCCGATGACGGGGATGGCGGGGATAGTTTCGGTGTTTCTGTTGACGTGAGCAGAAATCATATTATTGTCGGGGCAAGCAAAGATGAAAACGAAGCGAAGAAACGCAGCTCCGGCTCTGCCTATATCTTCCAATTAGTTGGAGATGGCGTTACACAGGAGGCGAAGTTGACCGCGGACGAGCCTCAAGAAGCTGCTGGCTTCGGGCATTCGGTTGCCCTTGATGTGAACCGTGCCCTCGTCGGCGCGCCTACTACGCATACCAAAGCCAATAAACATTCTGGAGCCGCTTACGCCTTTTTGAAAGTGGGAGCCGATTGGGTGTTGCAGGCGAGAGTCATACCTGTGAAAGGACCAGATGAACCCGGTTTACCGGGTGGCGACAACATGGGCAGTGCCGTTGCCCTTGATGGTAAATTCGGACGAAGATTCAACTTCGCTGCCATCGGCGTTCAATGGGATAGTCAAGAGGGCGGGGGTGATGCCGGCTCCGTTTATATCTTTGATACCGCCGATGTCGACGGTATCAACATACCGTTGTCGGTTGAACCGCGCGGCGACTTGGCGCTGACCACGTTCGGGGACATCAAGCGGACAGCGTTGCTTCAAAACTTTCCCAATCCGTTCAACCCAGAGACGTGGATTCCTTATACGCTCGGTGATGATACAGATGTAAACGTTCGTATCTATGATGTCGAAGGTAAGTTGATGCGAAATCTGGACATCGGTTACCAGCGGTCAGGAAGGTATATCAGCAGAGAGAAGGCTGTTTATTGGGATGGCAGGGACCAATTGGGTGAGTCGGTATCGAGTGGTATCTATTTCTATACGCTCAAAGCAGATGCGTTTTCAGATACCCGTCGTATGGTTATCCTGAAATAATTACCCCTGTTTGTGGGGTCGGCTAATGTGGTTGCCATCTTTCAGTGGCAAACATTTTGGTTTTTGAATAGTCTTGATGTCCGCTTTAAATTAAAAGATTACCACAAAGGATGTAAAATAATACGATTAAATTGTGTTAGAATCCTAAAAGTCAATTGAAAGGGAACTTTATTAATGAAAACCTTGCAAATTATCTTAGCCTGTCTCGTTCTATTGGTTGGACAGGTTTTACTAAGTGACGCCAAAGACCCTGAACCAGTGATTGTACCTGCCCCGGAGGGTGGAAATACCAATTGGGGGCATTCCGTTGATGTCAGTGGGAAAACTCTCATCGCCGGGTACACTTCGTATGTTGGAGATCATGGGGGTGTCTTTATTCTTGAACAGAAGGGGAAGAAGTGGGATGTTTTAGATCACTTTAGGACACCCGATGGTAAAATGAGGGATTGGTTTGGACACGCTGTTGCTATAAGTGGACGTACCGCTGTCATTAGTGGTTACGAATTTGGTGGGAAAAAGAAAACCGCCGGTGATGCTCTGGGAGGTGGCCCAGGAAGGGTCTATACCTACCGGCGTGAAGGAAATAAAGGTTTTATTCCGGTGCAAGACTTCAAAGCCGTTGATGCTCAAAACGATGACCGGTTCGGATATGCCATTGATCTCAGTGGGGAGGATCTCCTCGTTGTTGGATCTCCTTTTCATGACGAGCAGAAAGGTGCCGTGTATGTCTACGCTCAAGACGGAGGCAAATGGGAACAAGTAGCCAAACTTCAGGCAGACGACGCAGCGCCCCGAGCCCGGTTCGGCTGGGATGTCGGTGTTGATGGCAGCACTATCGTTGCTGGCGCACCGCTTTCTGCAGCACCCGACAGAAACTCCGGTGCCGCTTATATCTTTAAGCGGCAGGGAGACGATTGGGTACAGGTAGCAAAGTTGACCCCTGAAGATGGGGATGGCGGCGATGCCTTTGGTGTTTCTGTTGATGTTAGTAAAAGTCGTATTATCGTCGGAGCAAACAAGGACGAGAATGAAGCGAAGAAACGCGGTTCCGGCTCCGCGTATATCTTTAGCGGTGTCGGGGATGCCTATACACAGGAAGCGAAATTGAACGCCAAAGACCTTCAGGAAGGTGCTGGTTTCGGGCTGACGGTTTCGCTTAGTGTCAATCGCGCGCTTGTCGGCGCGCCTTCGACCGACACGAAAGCGGGTGACGATTCCGGTGCGGCTTATGCCTTTTTGAAGGTCGGTGCCGACTGGGTGTTGCAGGGGACAATCATACCTGAAAAGGGAGGAAACGAAGCTGTAGGTCTGACCAGCGGTGACAACATGGGCAGTGCCGTTGCGATTGACGGAGAATTCGGACGAAACTTCAACTTCGCTGTCGTCGGTGTACAGTGGGATGCTACTGGTCATGGCGATGATGCAGGTTCCGTGTATGTCTTTGATACCGAAGATGAAGCAAGTCTTAATCTACCGTTGTCCGTCGAACCGCACGGTGACTTGGCACTGACGATGTTTGGGGACATCAAACGGACAGCCTTACTTCAAAACTTTCCCAACCCGTTTAACCCAGAAACATGGATACCTTACACCCTAGCCAATGATGCGGACGTGAGTGTTCGTATCTACGATATCCAAGGCAAGCTAGTCCGTCAGTTGGACGTCGGTCAGCAGCCTGCGGGCAGCTATCTCAGTAGAGAGGCGGCTGTCTATTGGAACGGTAAGGACCTATTGGGCGAGTCGGTATCGAGTGGTATCTATTTCTATACGCTCAAAGCGGACGCGTTTTCAGATACCCGCCGCATGGTTATCCTGAAATAATTGCCCTTCCTTATTTGTAGACGCGACTTATGGGTTTTGATTGAATAATGGTTGCGAAGATAGGGGCAAATTGGAATAGACATCTCCAAAGATTGCTCGTTTTAATCTAGACCTAAAAGTATTGCTTTTTATTTTCATTTATGATATACTGTTTAGCGTCTCATACAGCAATGGATTCAACACGGATTTTAGGGGGTTAACCGATGATTGTGCTTATTGGATCACCCCCTCTCGCATGATGGTGGCTTTCCATTATCATGAAAGTAGTTCTGGAGTCGTTTGGAATTCAAATTTCGACTCTAGAATCTCATTAACCTCAGTAAAGGAGGAATTAAAGTGAAACGCTTATTATTTGTAGCACTCGCAATAACTTTCCTTACAGGTGCCTACGCAGCCGCGCAGATGGCGGTGTTTATTGATGGTGCCGACTTTGAGAGTTATGTGTCAGTACCTGCTGGCCCATGTCTTGACAAAGATATCTGTTGTCCATTTACCATCGAAGCTTGGTTCAAGCCGTTTGATTCCCAAGGGGAACGCATGATTCTCAATAAAGAGGACACTTGGGAAACTGCTAACAAAGATGGTCTCTTCCAATCTGCTGTGGCACGTGCCAAGGACGATGGTAGGAACGGTGGGTGGACATGGCATAATAGCGAACTCAGTGTCGGGGTCAATGTTTGGAACCACGGCGCAATGAGTTGGGATCCGCCGAAGGTCCAAATGTATCTCAACGGCAAGGAAGGAAAAATAGAAGAATGGGGCGGCAAGGAACTCACGTGGGCGCATGAGGATACCTTCAAGATGGGTAGGCGTGAGCGTGGTGGCGCGACCCACTCTATTTATTTCGGACTGATTGATGAGGTACGTATCTCGAAGGGTCAACGCTACAAGGGTGACTACGAGATGCCTGAAACCGAGTTTGTGCCGGATGCAGATACGACAGCCCTCTATCATCTCAACGAAGTTGAAGGCGCAGCTTCGATTGTAAATATTGCCAAAGAGGGTGGCGCTGCTAACCCATGTCCAGATGCTACGCTTGAAGGAGCGGTTGAACTCCAAGAAGTTGATGACCAACCGTTTGAGCCGTTCTCTGTTGAACCCGGTGGCAAGATGACCACAACGTGGGGACACGTTAAAGACCGTCCAGTATACTAAAAAAATGTGATGCGCATACCGCGCATCTTCAATGATGTTAAGAGGGGCGAGGCTAAAAATGCTCGCCCCTTTTTTTATTCGTTGCATATCGTAGCACGATTTGATAACATGGTGTCGTAGGGAGGATAGGAGATTAGTTGATGGTCAATTTCACTGTACTAGCTGTTGTGCTTCTGCTTTTCACCACTGTCTCTATCTCCGCCTCCGATCCTGCCCTTGATCTCGGCGATCTCCTCTTTACGTTGGAAAACTATGATGCAGCCATTACAGAATATAAGCGGTTTCTATTTTTCAATGCTGACCATCCACAAACAGGGGAAGCGCAGTTCAAAATCGGGTTAGCGTACCGCGCCCAAGAATGGTGGGCAGAAGCGGTTGAAGCGATGATTGCGGCTGCCCAATTGACAACAGAAACCGAATTACAGGCGGAGAGGCGAGTTGAGCTCGCTGTGACCCTGATTGCTAGTGGTGCCTACGATCTCGCGGTGGTCGAACTAATCAAGGTTGATATGCACAGTCGGTCGGCACGGTTACGTCAACGCGCTCGTTTCTTACGGGGAGTGGCTTATCTGTATCAGTTTAAGTGGGAGCAGGCACGATTGGTGTTTCAGACGTATTTCGATGAAATTCCCGATGCCGCAAGGGCTGCTGCTGAGATTGATGCACTCTTTTCAGAGGCAATCAATCTGCCACAAAAATCGGAAAAGGTGGCGCGGCTGCTCTCTACCTTTTTGCCGGGATTAGGACAAGCTTACGCTGGAGACTGGAAAAATGGGTTGAATGCCCTGCTTCTCAATGGAGTGCTCGGTTACATTACTTTCGATGCTGCAATCGAACGGGACTACGACGATGCGCTCCTTTCGTTTTTTTTTCTGTCTTATCGCTATTATCTGGGGAACCGTTATCGCGCAGCGGAGGCGGCACAGACGTTCAACGATCGGGAAAGTCGTCAATATGTCCAAAAAATTTTGCAAGCCTTAACAACCCAATTTGCAGAAGGTCAGCGCAGGAAATAAAGCTAGCGCCTGAGCCCTGAACTTGGTAAGCTGGATCAATCTCAAGAAATTGGATAGTCTCTCATGCTCATAGATTCGCACGCCCACATTCAATTGGATAAATTTGATGCAGATCGGGGAGCTGTTTTAGAACGGGCTCAAGAAGCTGGAGTGCACGCGCTAATGGTCATCGGATTTGATCTGGAGACTAGTCGTGGAGCAATTGCACTCGCGGAGGAACATGAGAGGCAAATTTCCACTACAAATAAAAAGAATGAGAGGTGGGGAAATTTGCCTCTCCAAGTCTATGCAACCGTTGGTATGCATCCACATGATGCAAAAGATTTGCATGACGAAACTATACACGTCTTTCGTGACCTCGCTGCACACCCGAAAGTGGTAGCGCTTGGTGAGATGGGCTTAGATTACTACCGTGACCTCTCACCCCGTCCGATTCAGAAAGCAGCGTTTGAGCGTCAGTTAGATCTAGCGGAGGAATTGGATCTCCCGATCGTGATCCATAACCGCGAAGCCTATCACGACATCCTTCCAATTTTACAAGCACGGCGCAGCAGGGTGCGCGGTGTAATGCACTGCTTTTCGGGTGATGTTGAAATTATGCATCAGAGCCTCGCGCTTGGATTTCACATCGGTATCGGTGGTCCGGTGACTTATCGCAAGTCAGATGCTTTGCAGGAAGTCGCGCAAAAAGTCCCTGCCGATGCCTTACTGGTGGAAACAGATTGTCCTTGGCTAGCACCGCAATTTCGACGTGGGAAGCGTAACGAGCCAGCGTATGTTCGCGCTATAGCGGAGAAGATCGCTGAGCTGCGCGGCATTTCGTTAGAAGAAATTGGTGAGATAACTACACGAAATTTTGAAGCGTTATTTATCACGCCATGAATTCAACTTAACGCACGGTATGATTTTTTCGAGACGTAGACATTATTGTAGATTTATGGTGGATTCTAAAAATAAATAGACACTTTCGCCCCTCGGTTTCGATCCCGATTTATCGGGGCCGGTAGGTGCGGTTTCCAACCGCACCGAATAGGCGCAGTTAGAAACAGCGCCTACCAAACGGTAGAACGGTAGTTTCGTTTTCCTACCCCCCCGGTTTGGAGTGTCTCATTAATTCTAAGGTCCACTATAATTTATATCAGATATTGTAGAGGAGAATTATTAGATGAAAATCACAAAGGTCGAGACATTTTTGGTTAAACCCCGCTGGCTATTTTTGAAGATTCACACCGATGAGGGTTTGGTGGGACTTGGGGAACCAATCCTCGAAGGACGCGCCAAGACCTGTGCACAAGCTGTCGATGAGCTTGCACCCTATCTGATTGGCAAAGATCCACGACGGGTTGTTCATCATTGGCAGGCAATGTATCGCCACGCCTTCTACCGCGGGGGGCCTATCATGACGAGTGCATTGAGCGGTGTAGATCAGGCTCTCTGGGATCTTGCCGGGAAATCGCTCGGTGTTCCTGTCTACCAACTATTGGGCGGTCCCACACGCGACCGTATCCGTTTGTACAAAGGTGGTGGAGATCCGGAAACCATCAAAGAGTGGATTGATAAAGGGTTCACAGCGTTTAAGACAGGTGTTGCTGGCGGGAGGCCCGCCCGGCTAATTGAATCGAAGGGATTTGTAGACCGTGCCACTGAACGGTTTGCTGAATTGCGCGAAGCCGCTGGACCTGATGTCGATATTGGTATTGACTTCCACGGCGCAATCAGTCCACAGACAGCAAAACTACTGATTCGTGCGCTAGAGCCTTACCAGCCGATGTTTGTTGAGGAACCGTGTCAATGTCAGAATGTAGATGTGATGGCAGAAATTGCGCGCGGTACACATTTGCCGATTGCTACCGGAGAACGGATTTTCACTAAATGGGGTTTCCGTGAAATATTGGAGAAGGGTGCTGCTTCTATCTTGCAGCCAGATCTGTGTCATGCAGGCGGAATCAGCGAGGTCCGACTCATTGCGGGCATGGCGGAGGCATACTACGCAGGTCTTGCACCTCACAATCCGTTGGGACCGATTTCGCTTGCGGCGTGCATTCAGTTGGATGCATCGATTCCCAACTTCCTCGCACAGGAGCATACAACGCTAGGGGAGGGTTATCTCAAGAACCCGTTTGTTTTCAAGGACGGCTTCGTGGAGTTACCGACGGGTCCCGGTTTAGGGATTGAACTTGATGAAGATGCGATGGAGGATAAGATCGACCACGATTGGCAGAACGGTCAAACCTATGATCCGGATGATGGATCGGTGATCGACTGGTAGTTTGTATGTGTTAAATGACTAATAGGGTGTTATGCTAGTTAACTTCCCTTTTTTAATCGGAACTAAAAAAGGGAAGTTAAAAAGACCTCCAGTCTGTTATTATAGATGGACCTGATAACCCATCTAAAACTGGAGGATACCCTTATGATAACCGATTTTGATGACCTGTGTCTATGGACTTATGTCATTGTTGATGACCTGCTGATAAAACTTGCACCATTGCTCCAACGCCCCGGTCCCGCTCCCGGTTGTAGTGATAGTGAGTTAATCACTATGATATTGATTGCTGAGTGTAAGGGGTGGGACATTGAAACCGAGCTGCTATCCGAATTTAGCCAGCACCGGCATCTGTTCCCTATATTGCCTTGTCAGAGTCGGTTCAATCGGCGCAGACGCAACTTGGGAGCAATCATCAATCAGATTCGGCAGATGCTCTTGTCAGCCATTGAAGCGGCATCGGATAAACTGTGTATTATTGATAGTTTGCCGATTCCAGTCATGCAGTTTCATTCGGTGCCTGCGTCAACCAACGATTGGTCATGCCATGGTGCCAATTATGGACGAGTCGAATCCAAGAAACAGACCATTTTCGGCTATAAGCTGCATCTGTTAGTCACTGCAAGTGGAGTGATTGTTGATTTTGAACTGGCACCTGCTTCTAAAACCGATTTAGCGGTAGGTCACGAATTACTCACGAATCACCGAGATAAGCAAGTGATAGGAGATAAAGCCTACATGAGCGACTCAATCAAAGACGAATTAGCTCAACTGAACTGTATCGAACTGATAACCTTGCCACGACGCAACCAGAAACAGCAGATTTCCACACAAACCAAGCAAGCGATTAACCAAATTCGGCAGATAGTTGAAACCGTCAATGGGCAATTGAGTCAACAGTTTCATATACAAAACAATCATGCACATAGTTTCTGGGGATTATGCACGCGGCTATACGCCAAAATCACCGCTCATACGCTATGTATTTATCTGAATCACCTATTCAAAAAAGAGGCGTGTTTACAGATTAAAGAGTTGGCTTTTCCAAGTCCTTAGGAACTAGCATAAAGCCCTACTACTATTAATGTCTTATGTTTAGGATTCGCCATACATAACCCCGGCACCCGATGCAGCATATACGGTGCCATTGACTATTACGGGGAGAGATTAGATGCTTGGTGTCCAACTTTTGGGAAACGAGAGAGTCACCGTCAAAGAATACCCTGAACCCATACTCACCCATAAGAACGATCTACTGATTCAGGTTAAAGCGTCAGGGATTTGTGGGAGCGAGATGCACGGTTACCGCGACCCAACCCCTCACACGTCCAACGGCGGACATGAAGTCGCAGGGGAGGTCATCGACGCGGGACGGTCAACAAAATTCAAGGTTGGAGATCGCGTTGGCGTCCACGCCGTTCGGGGGTGCGGCGAGTGTCGGTGGTGTTCCGTTGGAAAATATACCTATTGCCGTAACCATATAGGCGGCGGTGGTACGGGAACCCATGCGGAGCGTCTTGCTGCCCCAGACCATGTTTGTCTCAAGCTGCCTGAAGATGTTCCGTTTGATATAGGTGTGCTTCTGACCGGCGATGGCTGTGGGGTGCCTTATCATGTGAGTCAACGCCTGAACACCAAAGGCGGGGATTTTGTGTGCGTCTTAGGAGCAGGTCCCGTTGGGCTTGGAAATACCATTGTGCAATCGTTCCTAGGCGCGGAAGTGATAGTTATTGACATCAACGACTATCGACTCTCCCTTGCAAAGGCAGCCGGTGCCGCACACACTATCAACTCAAAGGAGACCGATCCCCTTGAGGCGATTACAGAAATTACCCACGGTATGCTTGTGGACAAGTGCATCGAGGCGGCTGGACGCCCGGAGACGCTCAGACTTGCCTTCACCTTGGTTGCGGTGGCGGGGACGATCATGTGCGTTGGCGAGCAGGGTGAGCTGCCAATCAGCCCAAGCCGTGATCTGATTCGGAAGGATATCACGTTGATGGGGAGTTGGTTCTACCACTACTCTGAATACCCTGCCATGCTCGATCTGTATCGACGCGGTCTGCCTATCGGACGGATGATTACCGATCACTTTCCACTTGTCGAAGCCCAGACAGCGTTTAGCAAATTTGCCAATGGCGAAGCGGGCAAGGTGATGCTTGAACCGTAACCGGTGAATTTGATGTTGACACGGTTTGGGCGCAATGATATATTTATCTTTCGCTATAGATAGATACAGGACTTACGCAAATTTAGCACATGGGGGTAGATTTTTGATTTTTAACCCCCTAAATCCCCCTTATCAGGGGGACTTATGAATGCGCTGCGTAAGTCCTAAGATATAAGCTTCGGAAGTAGTACGTATTGAGTGATACGTAAAGGAGAAATATGGATCTCGGACTCAAGGATAAAGTTGCAGTCGTTGGGGCATCAAGCAAAGGGCTTGGCAAAGCCATCGCGCTCGGTCTGGCGGAAGAGGGCGCGAAGGTGACAATCTGCGCACGGGATGCGGATACGCTAGAAGAAACCGCCGCTGAAATTCGTGAAAAAACAGGGGCGGAAGTCTTGGCAGTCCCTGCGGATGTCAGCCAACCGGAGCAGGTTAGCGGGTTGATCGCCAAAGCCATTGATCGATTTGGCGGGATTGATATTCTGGTCAGTAACGCCGGCGGTCCTAGGGCGGGTCGGTTCGCAGATCTATCCCCCGAAGATTACCAAGATGCACTGCACCTCAACCTGCTCAGTACGATTAATCTGTGCCGTGGTGTCGTGCCGAGTATGAAGGCGCGAGGTGGAGGCCGCATAATCAATCTCACCTCTATCTCCGTCAAACAACCGGTAGATGGATTGATGCTCTCTAACATGGCGCGGACCGGTGTCATCGGGTTCGCCAAAACACTTGCGTCCGAACTTGCACCTGACAATATTCTTATAAATAATGTTTGTCCGGGGGTCATCTTTACTGATCGAATCAAACAGCTAGCCACTGTGAGGGCAGAGGAGGCGGGTATCACGTATGAGGAAGCCCTCACAAACATGACCCAAGATATACCACTCGGTCGGATTGGAGACCCCACGGAGTTTGCGAACCTTGTTGTGTTCCTCGCCTCCGGACGTGCAAGCTACATCACCGGCACCACAATCCAAGTGGATGGCGGTATGGCAAAGGGGCTGTTATAATTGAGAAAACCGGGACAACCGGTGAGTGGAAATTCCGCACACCGTCCCCCAACCCTGTCGGTTATCATTCCAGCCTTCAATGAGGCACAAACGATTCGACAGGTTGTTGAAGCGGTTAAAGAATTACCAATTGACACGGAGATCATCGTCGTCAACGATGGTTCAACCGATGAGACATCTGTAATCTTGGACCAGATGCACGATGAACCGAAGCTAAAAATTCTTCAGTGCAAAAAGAATCGTGGAAAAGGAGGCGCGATTCGGTTGGGATTGGAGCAGGTCAACGGTCAATTTGTGGTCATTCAAGATGCTGACCTTGAACTCTGTCCAAGAGATCTGATACCAATTATAGAGGCGTTGCAAGAAGGTATTGCCAAGGTGGTCTACGGTTCAAGATTCCTAAAAGGTAAAAAACGGGCAAGCCTGAAAACCTACATAGCAAATCGTATGCTTGCTAGTTTCACAAATTTGTTGTATCATGTTCGCATCACCGACGAAGCAACATGTTACAAGGCGTTTAACACGAGTTTGATAGCCAACCTCAATCTGACCGCTCAGGGGTTTGAGTTTTGCCCAGAAGTGACGGCAAAGGTGCTACGCGCAGGTTATCATATCCATGAAGTGCCTATTTCTTATTTTCCACGCACAAAAGGGGGTGGAAAAAAACTCCAATTCTGGCGGGAGGGCATTCGCGCAGGATGGACCCTGCTCAAATATCGCTTTGCCCCCACGTCGCAAATCCTCAAAAAATAAGTAGTGTTCAATAAAAAAATAATTCAGTTTTAGCAAGATTGAATGGCTGCCACCGATCCGAATTTAATTCTGTCAATTTTGCTGAGAAATACAACAGACGGAAAACTCTAACTTAAATTAAGGAGAGAAATCCAAATGGCAGAGCAAATGAAACACGAAGTGACTTTGAACATTCCGATACACCCCAATATGGAATTAGTCGCTGCGCATACCGCTTCTATCCTCGCGGAAATCATGGAGTTTGAAGAGACTCATATTGATGAGATTCAGTTGGCTATTATTGAGACCTGTATCAACGCTTTTGAACATAGTAATAGCAAAGACAGCAAAGTAACAGTCACCTACGTTCTCACAGATGATGAACTGGAGCTAAAAATCACAGATCATGGCGTTGGATTTGGTACGGAACAAGCCAAGTTTTTAACAGGAGAAGCTACGGCTCGTGCCATGCAAAAACGAGGGTGGGGCTTGGAGATTATTCGGGAGATGATGGATGAAGTGGGCATTGAAAGTAGTGACGAAGGCACAACCATCACAATGCTGAAAAAAAGAGTGTAATCAAAAATAAAGAATAGAGCCACCACCAAAAATTTTGACGAAGGAGGACACAAATGGCGACATCTTTTAATGTCAACGCCCGTACCGAAGACGGTTACGCCGTTATTGAAACGGATGGATACCTGAACGGTCCCACGGGTGAAAAACTTGCCGAAACCGCCAAAGACTTATTGAATCAAGGGTACAACACGCTTGTGATTAACCTTGAGAAAACACGACTTGTTAATAGTATCGGTATTTCCATCTTGATTGAGATTATTGAATTCCTTCAAGAGCACGGCGGGGCATTGCATTTCTGCCACTTAACGCCCGTCATTGAGCGGACTTTCAAAATGATGGGGCTTGCACAACATGCCGAGATCCACCCCGATGAGGCATCTGCAACCACCAACTTATAATTGGATTGTTTGGGCACTACTGATCTGAACCGACCGATAACGCTATCGGTATCTGCACAATCTGTGATGAATCATCAATCTCAACCAACCAGTTAGAGGTAACTAAGAGATGCAATCCGTTTCTGCTGAAGAGACAATACAACGTCTGATTTTTAGCCTGTCTGAGATTGAACAACTGGGTGAAACAATCATCTCCGGGCGCGGTAACTTTAACGTATCAAGTCGGACCTATCTGCGAATCATTCACGGCACCTTGCAGGTAAACAGTTGCGCGATTTTGCTCTTTCAACCTACCGAGAATTGCCTCACTGTCGAAGCGGCAATAAATGTCAAGGATGAATCATTGAGCATTCCATTGACTGCCGACGACATCGCGTCGATACTTGAATCTTCAATCATCGATCCCTCCAGCCCTCCGCCCGCCTTGGATAGCTTTTTCAATCAAATTCAGCCTCAGTTAGAGTTCCTCGGCGCCAATTTATGGGCACCCCTCAAGATCCGTGATGAATTTCTGGGAGTTATCAGCCTAGGCAGTTTTAGGATGCAGGATGATTTGGAGGACTGGAACCGAGAACTCTTGCCGGTGTTAGCAAATCAAGTATCGGTTGCCATCGCTTACTCGCGCCTCTTAGACAAGACCCGTGCGGAACAGTTCCGCCTGTTCATGCTGTCTGACACCGCTACCCAGATTTGTAAATCGCTCGATACGGAGGCTGTGCAGGAAGAGGTGGTGACACATGCGATCACGCTGTTGGATGCCAGTGCGGGGGGATTATTGCTCATTAATCCCGTTACACAACGGCTTGAAATGAAATCCATTTTCACCCTTGAACCGCAAGCGGACACCGAACTGGAAAACTTATCGATCCCCCTACAAACGGATCAAGATGCCCCGTCCGCGCTATCACCCCTCGCTGAAATTGCAGCGCCAGAAGGCGAAACACTGATCTCCAACAATGGAGGAAATGGGGTATTGCTCGGTCGTAGGAATCTGATGGCGGTGCCCATGCGTGGACGCGAAGATACGTTAGGAGTGTTGATTGTCGCAGATAAGGAGGGACGAGGAGGGACTACCCTAGATTTCACCGCCGAAGATCAGGTTCTGCTTGAAGCGTTCGCCAACCAAGCAGGCGTAGCAATCGAAAACGCACAACTCTACCAAGAGGCACTAGAGGGTCGTCAGCTACAGGCGGAGATGGAGGAAGCGGCAAAGATTCAACAGAATCTGATTCCCGACGCGCTCCCCGAAATCTCTGGCTACGAAGCAACCGGGCTTTACTTCCCCCGCGGCGGTGTCGGTGGAGACTACTACGACTGCCTCCCAGATACAGACGGCACGTGGGGTCTTGCAATCGCCGATGTCTCCGGGAAAGGGATGCAAGCGGCACTGCTTATGGCAACATTGCGGGCGGGACTGCACTCAGAGGTCACGCGAAAGGCAGATCTGCCAAGCATGGCAGAAGCACTCAACTCACTGCTCTATGCAAGTAGTACCGATGGCAAATTTGCAACCTTCTTCTACGCTCAGTTACACCCGGAAAAGGATCAGATAACTTCAGTCAACGCTGGACACAACTACCCGCTCGTCATCCGGAGCGAAGGCGGGTGTGACGAGCTGGAAAAGGGCGGGGTGATGTTGGGTATGTTTCCTAACGATGTATTGGCTCAAATCTCAGAGTATGAACAGGAGACAACTCAACTTGGCAGCGGAGATGTCGTGCTTTTCTACACCGATGGGGTCACAGAAACTGTAAACCTCGATGGAGAACTGTACGGGGAAGAACGTCTGGAAGAGGTCGCAACACGCGTGAAACGTGAGAATGTAAATCAGATATGCCAAGCCATTTACGATGACGTTATCGCATTTCAGGGGGAAGCCCAGCAGTTTGATGACCTAACAATGATGGTGCTAAAGAAAACATAAACACCCAAATATAAATGAAGCGTGAAACGTGAGACGTGAAATGAAGTGATGGACCAATGAACCAACAAGGACAAAGTTAATGCAAAATCGAGAAGGGCAACGCTATCTGGATCCCGCTGCATTAGCAAAGATCGGAAGTCTCGAACTCATTGCGAAATCTGTCGTCGAAGGGTTCATCTCAGGTCTCCACAAAAGCCCCTATCACGGTTTCAGCGTCGAGTTCGCACAGTACCGACAATATATGCCCGGCGACGATATCAAACATCTCGACTGGAAAGCGTATGGACGAACCAATCGGTATTACATCAAGCAGTTTGAGGAGGAAACAAACCTCAACTGCTACCTCCTCCTCGACACCAGCGAGTCGATGACCTACGGCTCCGGCGAACTGACAAAGTTGCAATACGCTAGCTACCTTATCGCTTCGATCGCCTATTTCATGGCAAAGCAACGGGATGCCGTCGGATTCGCCTATTTTGACGAAAGACTCCACGAATACCTTCCCGCCCGAAGTTCGCCCGCCCATCTCCACGCAATCCTGCTGACGCTTGAACGGATCCAAACGAATAAACTCACGCACATGGGGCAACCCATCCACCAGATCGCTGAACGCCTCACCAAACGTGGATTGGTTATCCTGATCTCTGATCTCTATGAGGACGACCCCGACACGGTTGTGAACGCCCTTGAACACCTCCGCTACGACGGACACGAGGTGATTGTCTTTCATGTTTTGGACAATCAGGAGTTAGAATTTGAATTTGATCGGGTGGCGCGTTTCGTCGATGCTGAAACGGACGAGGAGATCATCGCAACGCCGCAGGCGATTCGTCAAAGTTACCTCAGCCATCTGCACGATTTCATCAACCACTACAAGTTGGAATTGAGTAGATCCGACATCGACTATAACACGATCGATACCGCAACGCCTGTTGATTACGCGCTGTCTTCCTATCTCGCCAAGCGGGAGGGGTTGATTTGATAATTTAAGTTGCGATCTAAAGCCCCAACAGGGTAATAACCAATGGTGCTAGCTTGCAGCTGTTGATAACGTGAAACGTGATGCGTGAAACGTAAAAATCATGAGTTCAGTGGTTCATTTAGCCCCAGCGGGGCGACATGTCTATAGTACACGGATAAACAAATACCCTAAAGCCCCAGCGGGGCGACATGTGTATCCGAAGAGTGGAACATAAGAAGAATGAATCAACCGATAAACCCTTGAACAATGTAGAAAAGACTTTCTCACTAAACTAGCACCAAAGGATAATAGAATACGGGATCGTCAAAACAATGCTCATGTAAAAAAACGGTGTAAAGAAACCGAGTTTTTTTTCGTAAAAAATTGGTTCCTCCTATGTTTATTGTGTGTTTTTTTCTGACCCCAAATATTTTTTAGGTGGAGTTAAACTATTAGTTTGACTCTGCTGTTTTTAGATTTGCACATCATTTGCTTTTTCTGGTATATTTTAAGACATAGAGGAGATTCGCAGAAATGAGTGTAACTACAGATGACATTCAGGCACATTGGTGTATTGTGCGTCCACTCCTTTCGATTCACAACGAAAACGAATACGATATAGCGGTTGAGCGGTTGAACGCACTAATTGATGAAATTGGCGATAATGAAGCACACCCTTTGTATGAAATCCTTGATAGACTGGGCGAAGCTGTTTATGCCTATGAAGAAAAACACTATCCAATGAGGTTAGAAACTACGTTAGGTTGATTGAAACAGGTGGCTGGGATGCAATACCTTGTCATTTTTGAAAAGGGTGAGAATAGTTATGGTGCCTATGTGCCGTCTCTACCCGGCTGCGTCGCAGTAGGCGAGACGATGGATGAAGCACGTGGATTAATTGTAGAAGCGATCCAATTTCATATCGAAGGTCTGCGAGAAGATAGTTTTTGTGCAGATCTTTCATACAATTATGGTGAATCCTGAAAATAAATAGACCTTCAAAGTAGTAGGCACACTCCGTGTGCCGTAACTTAAAAACGCAAGTTGCTAGTTGATAAACCAAGTAGGGGCGTCCCCTCCGAATTGCGACTCGCTTGACAACGGCTATCTAGCAACTTGGATAAAAACAGGAAAAATAGGCTGCTCTGGGCTTTTTTAGCGAAAAAGGTAACAAAGGTAACACGAAAAAGGGAAAAGTTACACAGGTTACGGTATACGGAATCCCGCTGAATCCCCGATCAATTGTCCGATAAACGAGACTAGGGGGAGTCCATGCCGAGACCAGGCAGGCGGTATTTCGATACGCTCAACTACAGGTTGTCTAGCAACTTGCGCTAATCCAAGTTGCTAGTAGTGTCGAGTATGGAAACTCGACCTACAAACTGCAATTGTTATATGCCAAATCCATGGTTATACGCATAGGTGTCGAGTATGGAAACTCGACCTACAAACCAACTAGCAACTTGCGTTATAAAAAGAAAATAGGGGGATGCTGTGGGACAACAAATACGCCATATCCTCGGTCTTTCCGGTGGCAAAGATAGTTCGGCACTCGCGATTTACATGCGGGACAAAGTGCCGGAGATGGAATATGCCTTCTGCGATACGGGGAAGGAGTTACCGGAGACGTATGAATTTCTCGATCGGTTGGAAGCCTTTCTGGGCAAAAAAATTGAACGGTTAAACGCTGATCGCGAATTTGACCATTGGCTTTCGGTTTTCGGCGGATTGTTGCCGTCGTCACAGGTGCGTTGGTGTACACGCCTACTGAAAATCAAACCCTTCGAGGATTTTGTTGGTGAGGATAAGGCTTACAACTACATCGCCATCCGTGCCGACGAGGACCGCGTCGGCTATAAACCCCTGAAGAACGTTGAGGCACGAAATATCGAACCCAAGTATCCGTTCAAAGAGGATGGCATCACCGAAAGGGATGTCTATCGGATTTTGGAGGAGAGCGGTCTCGGCTTACCGGAGTATTACCAGTGGCGGACGCGCTCCGGGTGCTACTTCTGTTTTTACCAACGCAAAGCGGAGTGGATTGGATTGAAGAAGAATCACCCTGAACTCTTTGAACTTGCCAAGGATTACGAGAAATTTGACAAAGACACAGGCGAGCGGTATACCTGGAGCCAAAGCGAAAGTTTAGAGGAACTTTCCGACCCTGAGCGGGTGCAGCAGATTGAGGAAAATTATGCGAAGGCGATGGCACGGGAAAAGAATGCCCAACCGAATCGTCCGTTAGTTGAAATCTTCGGCGATGCCCTCGACGATGAGGATGATGAGGAACCGTGTCTGATTTGTGATTTGTGACATTTTATTATGTAGGAGCTATTTATGCAACACGGTTGGACACTTGACAAACAAAAGTGGGATTGCTTACTACCAATTGTCAGTGGGACGCATTGGTCAAAGACACAACTAAATCAACTTAATCGTGACAGTATTCCGGAGACTTCGGGTGTGTATGCAATCTGTGTCAAACTCGATATACGTGATTTCAACCAGTGCCTGTTTAGGGCTTTATATGAAATCATTTATGTAGGTAAGTCTGCTGTTTCCCTTCAGAACCGATTTCTTAATCACTGCCGTAGACCTGAGCGAGGAATTAAGCAAGCGAAAGAATGCTTTGGTGATAACTTTGAATATTGGTACACCGAAGTGAATCCTGATCGTGTTAATGAACTTGAGAGACGTTTAATTAAATGTTTTGGTCCACCAGCAAATCGTATAAGTGGCATCCGTGCGAGGATCAGAAATCCTCGACCTGCTTGATGGTTGTAAACCCTTAAATCTAATGGAGGATTACACTGATGAATATTTATCCGGCTTTACGTTCGCAAATGGGCTCATTTACATACTATACTGTCAAAATGAGTGCCCATGAACTAAGTGAAAATGTTAAGTTTGCCTATGAGGTATATGAGGATCGCACCCTTGATGACGCACTTCAGCGGATATTAAAGGAAAGTAGAGTTAAAAAGGAAATTGTGGAATATTTGAAACGTCAACCAGATCGCTTCTTTTCCTCAGTTGTTGTGGCCGCTCTTGAAGGCAATCCATTGTTCTATCCGGTTGAGATTACAGAAGATCCTCAGTTTGCAATTTTTCGCGATGATCAGCGGCTTAATGAGGCATTCGGTGTCCTGAAGTTTGATGGAAGTCAGAAATACTACGTCCTAGATGGTCAGCATCGTCTTTCAGCTATCAAAACGCTTCTAGACCGAAGCGATCCACTATCTGACGGTGCGCCTACAGACTTTGAAAACGATGAGTTTTCCGTCATTGTCATTGTGCCGAGTCAGCAAGATTCCAATGAAACTTTTATACAAAAATACCGCAGGCTCTTCTCAAATCTTAATCGGTATGCTAAATCAACGGATACAGATACGAATATTATTATGGACGAGGATGATACATTTGCCATTATCACGCGGCGGCTGATTACTGAGCATGCTTTCTTTCAGGCACCCGGCAGACAGAGAGAATCGCTTAGGATTAAAACAAAAGGGAAAAATCTCACGAAAAACGATTCTCACTTTACTAGCCTTTCTGCTTTGTACGACATGAACATCGCATTGCTTAGTTCATCCGAGAGAGAACCCGGGGGATGGGGACCAATCAGAGCGGAAGGTCAGAATTTGAAATCCTTTATGCGATTCCGTCCATCGGAAGAATACATTGATAAACTCTACGCCGAATTGGTAGTGTATTGGGAGGCTTTACTCGCCGAGATACCCGATCTTCGTAAGGAACCAAGGCAAATGCGAGTTCATGAACTCGAAGAGGTAGAAGATGAAACCGATCATCTACTGTTTTGGCCTATCGGGCAACAGATGTTGGCGGAAGTTGTGAGAGAGCTACTTGATATACGCCTTCCAGATATAGCAACTCCTACTCCTTATACTGTGAGCGAGGCACTGAAGGGGCTTGGGCAGTTAGAATGGAGGCTTCATCAAGCACCTTGGCAGTATTTGTTCTTAGTACGCAACGCGAGCGGTAACTGGACAATGCGAAACGAGACGAGGAAGGAGGCAATTCGCTGTGGACGCAGAATCCAACAGTGGGTAATTGGCCTTGATGCACTTGACAAGGGAGGTATCGAACGCCTCAAGGCACTCTGGGAATCTATGCTAATTCCGGCACAATCTAAGGAAGAATGCGATCAGATGTGGCAGCAAGTTGAAGATGTGAAATCTGCCATATTTGGGTAGTTCGTTTGTGGCGGTGTACTTTAAACTAAAGAGTAATTATCATGAATTGGTTCACCGCTCCTAGTGTAGGGGCGGCCTCCTCGCGGCGATGAGAGGAAGATATATGATGATAAAAGGCAAGTGTCTTTACTGTAAGAAAGAGACGGATTTAAACAGAGAACATGCTTTTCCAGAGACTCTGTTAGATGATAGATTGCGTGGAACCAAACATGAGTGGATAATTGATAAACACTTGTGTAAAAAGTGTAATAGCGATCTCGGAAAACTTGATGTGATTTTGGGAAAGAGATCTTGCCTAGCGTTTATATCGGACCGTATTCAAGATGAACTAGGTAACAAAGTTCAAACGCTGCACTCATCCATCTATCATAAAAGAGCAGCTGGCGTTAATCCCGTGCGCTTCTTTGCACCAGATTTTCTCTACGACAACCATATACTCTTGCATGAAAGAGCAACCATGAGTGATGACACAAGTGCTCCTGTTGATTCGAGAACAGCTCTGCGTCCTCAGATTATTTTGACGCTATACCCTGAAGGACGGACCGGTGAGGAAGTCATCACAGAAAATTACGAAAGATTTAATAATATTAGTTCAGATCAGGACATTATTACAGATTATGATGAACAGAAAGAGGTATACTGCCTCCTTGAAAACACCTATATTTTTCCGCCAAAAGCCGCGGAGTATTTCTTTCATAGGGTACAAGAATTTAAATCCAAGTACTTAACAGATTTTCCCCGCACTCGGTATGACCTGATGATTGTATTTCCTGAAGAAGGTAGGTATCAGGAGACAGCAGAGAATTTCTGTAACTCTCTTGTGGGTGAAACAAAAGAGATTATAGAGGATGAGAAAATTCCTGATCCGCAGCCGGTTACACAGCTCATTGAAGTAAGAACCGATCAAAAGGCTACGCCACTCATTGCGAGAGCAATAGCAAAAATAGCATTTCATTGCTTTTTGTACCACTACCCTGAATTTAGCGGTCACGAATCTATATTCGATGACATCAGAGAATTTATTTATACTGGATCTTTTAACAGATTCGTTGGTGAATGGAAAGATCCCGGAACCGAGAACATCGTTTATGACTCCGATGAACACTTTCATCATATCTGTTTTTTTTTCCAAGATAACGATATTGGCTGTCGAATTGATTTCTTTACAGGGCTTCAGGACCCACCGATGTCTTATCGGATAATCTTAGCAGGCGATCCCGATAATTCACAGCCAAGACCTAATCGTATAAAATGTATTCCCTTCTATATACATCCAAAAAGCCAGAATAAGAGGCAGATAGTTCTTGTCGACAGACTTTCAACAATAGTGCCAGTGAAATCCGAAATATGGACACCGAATTAACAGAAAGAATCAACGCCTCCTTTTCAGGGCATGAAACCTTCCCTTGTCGTTATACATGGCTGAAAAAGGGGGTTGATGGGGTTAGAGAGAATCCAACTATTTTTGCTGATGACTCCGCGACAATCGCTCTAGGTGTTGGAAAAAATATGGTGCGTTCAATTCACCATTGGTGTCAGGCCACCGGACTCATTGAAGGTGATGGAGTCGATTCTAATAATCGCAGGCAGTTCTCTCCAACTGATTTTGGCGATAGTATTTTTGCCGATGGGGGCGGCGATCCGTATCTTGAGGATGCAGCGACGCTGTGGCTTATCCATTGGCGGCTTACAACAAACGCTAATCGAGCAACCACATGGTTTTGGGCGTTTAGCATTTTCGGTCAGAATGAGTTTGGAAGGGATACGTTTATAGCTGAACTGATCAATTGGGCTGAAAGGAACACGCGGAATCGCATCTCAGAAAATTCGATTAAGCGCGATGTTGATTGTTTTTTTCGGACGTATGTTCCTTCTCGTCTGACAAAAACCGCTATTATGGAAGATACCTTCGATTGTCCACTCGTTGAATTAAACCTAATCTCTGACTCGTCCGACGGTAACACCTACCGATTTCATCGCGGTCCGAAACCCTCCCTGCCAATCGAGATTTTCGCCGCTGCCCTGTCTGAATTTTGGGATACACACTTTTCAGGGAATAATACGTTGACATTTGCTAACATCGCTTATTCGCCAAGAGGTCCCGGCCGAACCTTTCAGTTGGACGAGGACACCCTTGTTGAATATCTCGACAGACTTGCAAATCTCACGGAGGATGCCTTATACTATGGTGAAACAGCAGGAATGAAGCAAGTTCACCGAAGCAGAAGGATTGATCCGGTGGAACTACTCCATCGGTATTATCTGAAGTAACCCCCTGTGTCCTAATCCGAACATAACTTCAATCCTGTGTAGACAGAGCCCAATCAATATAGGTTCAAACTAGAAGGCATCCATGAACAAAACCATTCCACTTTCTGAACTCTTTCACGTCACGAGTCGCTTTCACCGCTCGGTTCACCTTGAACGCGATTTTTATGGGGAGAACGCACTAGATGGGTACGTCCTAACGGTGACAGCACGGGAAATATTGCAACGCCTGATTGCGGCACTTGAGGGTGAATCGACATCGAAGGCATGGTCACTTACCGGTCCCTACGGTTCGGGTAAATCGGCATTTGCACTCTTTGCCGCGAAGTTGTTAGGTGACCCCGGATCACCGACGACACAGGCGGCGATGAAGCTCCTAAAGCACGGAGACGAATCGTTATGGGATCAATTCATCGGTTTGGATCTACACGGGCGGAGCGGATTTTGCCCTGTCCTAATCTCCGGAGAACGTTCACCGATCACACTTGCTTTACTGCGCGGATTAGAGCGCGGTCTCGCTGCTTTTAGTGATTCACCGGTTCGTCGTGGCGCGATTCAGTCCACATTTCTTCAGCCACTTCTCCTAGACATCCAAAAGCGGTTGGAGGCGGCGGAAAGTGGGAATCTTCCCCATGCTTCTGAAATCACAGATCTCTTTGAATCCGCAACACACCAGATTAGGATGGAAGGCGGTGCAGGACTTTTACTGGTTGTCGATGAGCTTGGAAAGTTTCTTGAATATGCCGCGCAAAACCCGGAATACGGTGATCTGTTTGTGCTACAGACTCTTGCTGAATTTGCCTCTAGAAGCGAAAAAACGCCTTTGTTAATGCTGACAATTCTTCATCAAGCATTTGAGCAGTACGCGCAGCGGTTGGCAACCTCCCAACGTGAGGAGTGGGCGAAGGTGCAGGGACGTTTTGAGGATGTCTCCTTTGTGGAGCCGACCGAGCAGGTAATTCGTCTAATTGGGAGCGCGATTGAAAGAACCGAGGCAGTTGAGAGCCCAAATATCTCTGTTGCAATTGACATAGGACTTAAACCACGCCAACTTAATAAAAGCGAATTTGTGTCGCTGCTTGAAAGTTGTTTACCCCTCCATCCGACGGTTGCCCTGATTGTCAGTCCACTTTTCCGCCGATTCGCTCAAAACGAACGCTCTCTGTTCGCCTTACTCAACTCCAGCGAGCCGCACGGGCTCCAAGATTTTCTCGCTAACCAGACCTACGATGGGCGTGTCCTACCAACGTTCACTTTGTCCAACCTGTACGACTATATCCACACCGCTTTGGGGGGCAGTCTGTATACATCAAGCAATGGGAAGAAGTGGGCAGAAATTGAGTCCGCAATTGAGCGGCTACCAGACCCGTCTCCGATGATGGTGAAACTGATCAAAACTATTGGTCTGCTCGGTATTGTTGGGGAAGGTAGCCCAAATCTGAAAGCTTCAAAGGCTTTGCTCCGTTACGCACTTGATAGCATGAAGACAGACCAAAGTGAAGTTGATGCACCTGTCACATCGTTTGAGAGTGCGTTAAAGATATTGGAGCGACGTTCTATTGCTATTTACCGCCGCTACAACGATGCCCACGCCCTATGGGAGGGAAGCGATGTTGACATTGAAACGCGACTCCGAGAAGCAAGGGCACACCTTGACCCGAATCTGCGATTGCCCACTGCTCTCTCGACGCTTATGCAGCCGCAACCCCTGATTGCTCGCCGGCACCTCTTTGTGACCGGCACGTTGCGATACTTCGCTGTCCGATACACCGATCTTGAGGGATTTGATACAGATCTGCAAATGTCATCTGATGACACCGATGGGGATGACCCCGACGGGATTGTGCTTTACGCCCTGCCTGCAAGCGAACTTGACACTAAACAGTTTATTGAAAAGGTAACTGAGGCATCAGTCGCAGATCGAGAAGAGGTACTGATTGCAATTCCCCAATCGATTAGGGAATTGCGCGATGCTGTGTTAGAACTTTGGTGTTTGGAATGGGTTGAGGACAATACTCCCCAACTCGCTGGTGATGCGACAGCACGTCGTGAACTCTGGGCGCGGCGCACTGAAGCCGAGCGAGAGGTATCCGTGCAATTGACTTCTATTTTTGGGAGCAACATAGCTGCTCCTCAAGTAGATTTCGTACCTACCCGTGAGGGGAACACCGGGAATTGCTTATGGTATCATAACGGACAACCGACCCCCATTCCTTCAAGAAGGGCACTTAACGCATTTCTTTCCGACATCTGTGATTCTGTTTACAACAAAACGCCAATCCTTCGTAATGAACTCATCAATCGACGACAAATCTCCTCACAGGCAGCGTCCGCGAGGCGAAAACTCATCGCAGCAATGCTTGATTCCAAACATTTGGAAAAACTAGGTATTGACGGCTATCCCCCCGAAATGAGTATTTACCTCTCCTTACTATTGGACACCGGGATACACCGTAATGTTTCGGGGGTTTGGGGTTTTCATCCACCGCACACCGATGACAAAAATCGACTCTCTCCCACTTGGTCAGAGATTGACCGGTTTCTTAACGAATGCGAGGAGAAGCGTCAGTCCGTTGCCGAACTCTACAGACGGTTGGAGCAGCCTCCCTTTGGATTGAGAAGCGGTCCAATGCCCATCCTTTTGTGCGCGGTTTTGCTGCATTATGAGGCGGAAATCGCGCTGTACGAAGATGGTTCCTTTGTCGCAGACATCTCAATGCCGGTTTTTGAGCGGTTGATTCGGGCCCCTGAGAAGTTTGAAATCAAGCGTTTCCGGCTGGAAGGCATTCGTGCAGAGGTATTTGAGCAATTTACAGGGATGATTTCAAAGCCAGTGTCAGCGGAAGGAAGCCCACCAAATCTGTTAGTAATTGTCAGACCGCTCATCAGTTTTATCCACAAACTGCCCCGTTATACGATGCTCACGCAGGATTTAAGCGATGCAGCAATCGCCTTACGCAGAGCTATCAGCGATGCACGAGAGCCGGATGCACTCCTTTTTGAACAATTGCCCCAAGCACTCGGTTTTGATGCTTTCGGTCCATCAGCGGAGATAGATTCAAAAACGGTTCATCAGTTTTTCAATACCTTGCGAGGCGCATTTTCCGAATTAAACCGAGCCTATGATGAGCTGCTTTCTTTTATTGAGCAGATGCTTGTTTCTGCGTTTTCGTTGCAATCAAACAGTGATTCACCCCACATTGAACTCATTAACAGAGCACGCCCCCTACTCAATTGGACGATTGACACGAAACTCAAAGGGTTTTTGATACGCATCTGCGATGAAGGGCTTGATTTTAAGGAATGGGTTGAGGCAATTGGGACTTATATTGTCACCAAACCACCGGCATCGTGGAACGACTCAGATAAAGCCCAGTTTGAGATGGACCTTTCTGAACTTGCGAGGAAGTTTCGCCATTTTGAGGCGGTGTCATTTGAACGACAGGAGCAATCTGAAAAATCGGCTGATAGCACAGGTGAGGTGATTCGGGTTGGTATTACCACCCTCTCCGCAACAGAACAGGAAAGGGTTGTTACCGTGCCGTCAACTGCCGAAGCGCAACTTGAGGACATCGAGCGTGGAATTGAGCAAGTTTTTGAGTCCGCTGGTGTAGATGGGGATCCCAACCTTCGCCTCGCTATTCTAGCGCGACTATCGCAGAAGTTGATGGAGCAGCTTGAGGACTCTGCGAACGAGGAAAGTTCGTAATATACGGTATATCTAACAATTCTGCTATACACATTGCGCTCCAGATGAAGATTAATTTATTAATTGGGTAATTTCCGAGCGATGTACGGTGCGGTTTCAAACCGCACCTACCGGGTCTGGGGGAAATATAGAATTACCCGTTTAATTTCTTAAAACTCATCTGGAGCGCGGAGATTGGACATATCGTCATTCTATAGACATATCGCTCCTCTGGAGCGAAACTATACACATGTCGCCCCTCTGGGGCTTGGGTGTGGTGGTTCCCGCGTGCTATAAACATGTTGCCCCGCTGAGGCTATGAGTCGGGCAAGTCCGAGAGGATCTCCGATGAATCGGGCAACTACAGTAAATCGGTAGGTTTGTGGTAGGGTGATTTAGCGTCCGTCGCAACGCGCAATGAATTGCGCTACTACAAACTCAAGAGCGTAACTCCAAATTCTATAAGATAGATTCTATCTTTCATTTCAGAAGGAGATTTTCATATGTTCGATCTAAAGCGGATCTGGTTATCCGTGTTTGGTTTTGTTTTCCTCGTTTTACCAGTTGTTCCCACCGTTGCACAAGCTGATGCCCCTGCCGTCTGCCTGATTGGAGATCATCCGGGCATCCCCGAATCCGATGCACATACCGCGGCGCTGTTGGTGTGTGATGAACTGCGCAAGCAGGGCATATCAATTACCGATCCTGTCTACGAGGCTCCCGCCTCAGCGAGTGCGTATCGGGTTGTTTTGCGCCGTCTGGGTGAGAAGATTTTTGTGCGCTTGAGTCACGAAAGCCCTATCGGCACAATTATCGCCGAGCGACAACTCACCTTGGCAAATATCGAAGAGATGATCCCAGCAGCACCGAGACTGGTTGAGGCACTTGTTCACAACAAGCCGATCGATGATACGGTTGATATGGAAACCGTCACCGAACAGGAGGCTCGCGAACTTCGGAAGATATCGGGTGAATCCCTTTGGAATTTAGGGATCCTCGGAACATTCATTCCTGGCACAAGTATAGGAGCTGAACCCGGCTATGAGTGGGGCTGGTCTTATCAGACGCCCTCCTATGCTGTGGGAACCGAGTTTCGGGCAAGTGGAAGTGATGGGGATGAGGATAGCGACGAATTTTCCCTCTTCGCTTGGTCAATCGGTGGACGTTACTTCTTTAATAAACGGAATATTTCGCCCTTTGTGGGAGGTGGGTTCTCCATAATTAATATCAGCTATGAGGAAAAGGTAGAGCGATCAGTAAGAAACCAGCCATCATTTTCCAGTAACGATTGGTGGTATGATGATGGGTACTACGATGACGATTGGGATGACGATTCAGATTCCGGCTTGGGTGCTTATGGTGTCGCTGGAGTAGAAGCACTGCGCCTCACTGAGAGTCGCCTGAAACTTGAATTGCGAATAGACAGACCGTTCTTTACTTTAGAAAACCAAGACATAATGCCGATAACATTTGGCATCTTCTTTTCTCGGAATTACGTTCCCGGTGGTTGTCTGTTCTGATTTTAGAGCCTACTTGAGTTAGCCTTTCCCTCAACAGATTATCCCTTCCACAACAAATCGGATTAGTCAATCTTGATCCGTGTAATCTCCAATTCAGACAATAGAAATCTTTTTTGTAAATAATTTGCAAAAAAACTTGACAAAATTTTTGCAGCGATTTATAATACTACAGTATAATTTGCGAATGAGTCTCAATATCGTTTTTCAGAAGAGTCAATCGGGCAGAAGATGCCCGTTTTTATTTAACATCTCAGTGAAATTGAGACTCAATATCAAATAATCCGAGAGTTTAGAATTGCGAATCCTCTGTTGTGTTATGTTTCTATTTTTGATGACTCAAGTCACACAGGCTGAATCCAAACGATTTAGTGTCTCCGGCTATGGTGTAATCAATTACGCTAACTTCTATTGGGAGACCGATCCAGAACGACGAGCTCATATTGACGTTGAACGGCTTGTTGTCGCGCCAAAGCTCCAGATTAACAACACCATCCGGCTTGAATCGGAACTTGAGTTTGAGCACGGCGGGACCGGCATCACAATGGAGTTCGACAAATTTGAGGAGTTTGGCGAATTTGAGACGGAGGTCGAAAAAGGTGGCGAGGTCATCGTTGAGAAACTTGCCGCAGTTTTTGAGATTCGTCCGACACTTAACTTTCGGATTGGTCACATCATCGTGCCGGTCGGCTTAACTGCCAAGCGGCATCGCCCTCAACATTACTTCACAACCACCCGCCCCGAATCTGAATCAAACCTGATTCCAACCATCTGGCATGAAAATGGGATTGAGCTATTCGGCAAAGCCGGCGCGCTCAGCTATCAGGCGCAAGTTGTCAATGGCTTGGACTCCACCGGCTTCAGTTCACGCCGTTGGATTGTCGGCGGTCATCAACTCCGTTTTGAGGCCGCCAACGCTGAAGATTTCGCGCTTGTTGGCCGGGCCGATTATCAGGTCATGGATGGGGTAGTTCTCGGTGCCTCCGGCTATTACGGAGATAGCGCGGACAATCGTCCGAAACCGGACTTCGATCTTGATGCCAATGTTTCAATCCTTGATCTGCACGGTTTTTACGAGGTCGGTGCGCTGAAGGTTCGCGGGATGTTCCTTTACGGGATACTCGAAAATTCAGAACTTATCTCTAAAACCAATCGGAATCTTTCAAACAACCTGAACGTGAAGCGGACACCTGTTGGTAGCCGAGCCTTCGGGGGATACCTCGAAGTTGGCTACAATGTGCTCTCGTTTTTCAAATCATCGTTGAACACGGAGGGAGCACTCGATCTGTTCGTCCGCTATGATAACTACGATACAATGGCTGAGGTTAAGGGGGACATCTTTGATAATCCGCGTTGGGAACGGCAGACGTGGACATTTGGTCTCAATTATCACCCACACCCACAGCTTGTCTTTAAGGGACATTACTCCGCACGGATATTGGGGTCCACACCCGTAGAGGTATTGGACACCATACCCATATTGGACACCGAATTTGAGGACGAACATACCCTCGCACTCGGTTTTGGGTTTCAATACTAATAGGACTTACGCAGTTGAATAGTCAAAGCCCTGTAGTTCGGCGATTTATCGCCGCTGGACACCGTTGCCAGCGCCCGATTCATCGGGCAACTACAATCTGGAGTGCGTAAGTCCTGACTAATTTAACTTTAAATCAAAAAGGAGGAATCCAATGAGATTCAATCAATATCTAACAAAGCTATTTTGCGGCACCCTATCGGCTCTTCTGGTCCTATCAATTGGTCTCATCGGTTGCAGCCTTACCGGCTGTGGCAGCGACGATGATGATGACGATGATACCGTTAGTGCCACTGGTGAAGGAGACGCATTTAATGCTAGCCCCATCTTGAACAACTTCGCCAACACAATCGTACTCGCGACCTACACCGATTTGGACAACAAAGCAGGTGAACTGCTAGGTGCTGTGCAGGCGTTGTCAGCGGCTACCAACCAAGCCCACTTGGAACTCGCACAAACAGCCTGGAAGGCAACCCGGATACCGTGGGAACAGAGTGAAGCGTTCCTGTTCGGTCCCGTTGATACACAAGGGCTTGACCCGGCACTTGATAGCTGGCCCGTCAATCGGGTTGACCTTGATGGCGTTCTTGGCAGTGGGCAGGCGTTGACCGAAGCGTCAATTGACGCGCTTGAGGACACGCTAAAAGGTTTTCACACTATCGAATATCTCCTATTCCGTGGGGGTAATCAGCGAAAAGCTGAGGATATTACCCCCCGTGAACTTGAATATCTCGTCGCAACGACGGAGAATCTGAAAGCAAAAACTGCTCAACTGGCTAACGCATGGGCTCCGTCAGGCGAAAATTATGCCGGGGAGGTTGCCAACGCGGGCGACACAAGCACCATTTATAAATCACAGAAAGATGCGATGCAGGAGATGGTCAACGGTATGATCGTCATCGCTGACGAGGTCGCCAACGGCAAGATCTCGGACCCGTTCAATGAGAAGGACACAACCCTTGTCGAGTCGCAGTTCAGCTTCAACTCGATTGCGGACTTCCAAGACAATATCCGCGGGATCCAAAATGTCTACATGGGGCTTAGCGAATTCGTAAACGGTGCGAACGCCGACCTAGACGCAAGATTCAAAACCGAAGTCCAGACCGCCATTGACTCCATCGGTGCAATTCCAGACCCCTTCCGAGATTCAATCACCGCCCAGCGTGGTGCTGTTCAAGCAGCAATTGATGCAGTCAGCACGGTTCAGCAGACGCTAGAGAACGATATCTTGACGTTGGTATTAAACAGTGATTTCAACTAACGCAGGCTAGCGCATGATAGAGAAACCGAGTTTTTCCAAAAAACTCGGTTTCTTTGCACGATTTATTAATTTATTAGGACTTACGCACTTCAGTAAGGAACAACGATCGTTGTTCCCTACGAACTTTCTGATGGTGCCTTTTATTGTAGTTGACCGATTCATCGGGCGTTGGGAACAGTGTCTAGCGGTGATAAATCACCGAACTACAAGAAGTTGAGCACCCAACTGCATAACTCCTAAATTTATTCAGAAAGACAACGAAATTCAAAATGTACATCAGAACAATCACAAGGCTATTGCTTGTATTGGTTATGGTTGTGGGGCTTTCCGCCTGCGACCAGATTCAGCAACTACTATCGCCGGGGATTCCTGAAACAGAGACACCAACCCCGACAGAAGAACGCGATCACGTTTGGGTTGTCGATCAGAATGGCGTTGAGGTGCCTATACCCGGTACGTGGGTACTTGTATCGCGCACCAACCTCAAGTCGACTTATGTCATAGGCGAAAGTTTCACCTTGCCGCCAGAGACACCGCATCAGATTTTACTGTCGGAGGGAACATACATAGACGGTGAAGGCATCTCTTGGACAAGGGTAAACATAACAGTTGACGACGGCACACAATTCCTGTTACTTGAGCGCGTGGATACTAGTGTTTCGCCGCATCAACTCCACCTTGTAGTCAGGATGGCTGAAAGCGGCTTGGCGTTGCTTGAGTATGGTGAGTATCCTTTTGAGCTGCCATGGCATGACGTGCAGGTTTGGGAACTGCAATGAGATCAACGAGGGAAAAATCGATATCGAAAAACGCTCCCGATAAGATCGGGATTCAGAGCAACTTTCCAAACCTGTTTGGAAGCACCAGTTGGGGAACTGTAACCTGTAGGTTTGAACCCCTCAATGAGATGCCCCCACTCAATTTAATCAGTAATGTCAACCTTGTTCCGTTCAAAGGAGATCGGTGGTTGGTCCTTCGCTTACAAACAGGGGAATGGGAGGTGCCGGGCGGCACGTTGGAGCCGGGCGAAAGCTACTCGGAGGCAATAAGTCGTGAACTAATCGAAGAGGCTGGCGCGCGTCTGACAACCTTTGAACCACTCGGCGCTTGGCACTGTTTTTCGACTGCCTCGAAGCCCTATCGTCCACATTTGCCACATCCCGAATTTTATCGGCTTGTGGGTTATGGAGCGGTAGAAATTATCGGCAATCCCGAAAATCCTGAAGGGGGCGAACAGGTAGCAAGCGTGGAACTGGTTCCCATCAAGGAAGCTGTCCAGCGATTTCGGGACATAAACCGGTTTGAGTTAGCGGAGTTATATCAGTTGGCAGCCAGGGTACGCGAAGGCAAAATTGACGTTTGAAATCATGAAATCAAATCATCGTGGTTCATATAAAAAGGAAGTGCAAAACATGAAGAGAAACCGAGTTTTCAAGAAAAAACTCGGTTTCTTTGCACTAAATCTTAACATGAGCAATCATCGTTTATACGTACTATCTCTTATAGCGTTGCTTTGCATGTTTCTCACCGGTTGTGATTCGGATAATCTGACTGATCCGGAGAAGATGGACGTTTCGGACAAGAAGTTTTCTGGCGGTGAGACGACGGTTTTTGACGCGACGAGCCATGCTTTTTCGACCCCCGCGCCAAACCTTTCGGCAGATGGACTTGCAAAGCACCTAGAGGGTGATGTCGAGTTTGAAGCGGTTTTTGTTACGGTCCCGGCGGAGGTCAATCCGGGACTTGGTCCGGTTTACAACAATATCGCGTGTATCAACTGTCATGCGCGAGATGGGCGGGGACGTGCACCGACATCGGGTGAAAAACTCACATCAATGCTCTTCCGCGTGAGTCTTCCGAACCCGGAGGGCGACGGCACACACGGACCTGTGCCAGTTCCCGGTTTCGGGACACAACTCAATAACCGTGCGATTTTCGGTGTACCTCCGGAGGGAACGGTAACGATCAACTATACCGAAGGCGAATTCACCACAAGCGACGGGGTAAAGGTGCACCTCCGCACACCGAGCTACGAGATCAAAGATCCGTATCAACCGTTGCCCGACAATGTTGAAATCTCGCCTCGTGTCGCACCCGTTGTGTTTGGCTTAGGGCTACTCGAGGCGATACCGGAATCAACCATCCTCGCCTTGGCGGACGAAGATGATCAGGATGGCGATGGGATTTCAGGGAAAGCGAATTATGTCTGGGATGTCCAGAAGAATGGGTTGAGCCTTGGTCGGTTCGGGTGGAAGGCGAATCAGCCGACACTGATTCAACAGGTCGCCTCCGCCTACCACGATGACATGGGCATTACAACCTCGCTGTTACCGAAAGAAAATTCGGATGGGCAACCGCAATACGACGGACGCGGGGACGACCCAGAACTCAGCGATGAGATTCTAGATGTGGTAACATTTTACATCCAGACCCTCGCTGTGCCCGCCCGACGCGATCTCGACGATCCAGTTGTTCAACGGGGCGAAGAACTTTTTGAGAGCGCGCAGTGTTCCGGTTGCCATATTCCAACATTGGAAACAGGGTCGTTATCGGAGGTGCCAGAGGTCTCCAATCAGACAATTCACCCGTACACCGACCTGCTGTTACACGATATGGGTCCGGGGTTAGCGGACAACCGTCCCGATTTTCTGGCGAGCGGGTCGGAGTGGCGTACACCACCGCTGTGGGGGATTGGGTTGGTGAAAGTGGTCAACGGGCACACCAACTTTCTTCACGACGGTCGGGCGAGAGGGTTACTGGAGGCGATTCTGTGGCACGGTGGAGAAGCAGAGCAATCGCGTGAGGCAGTTCAGGGGATGTCCGCAAGTGACAGAGACGCGCTCATCGCTTTTCTGGAATCGTTATAACACACGCAGGAATGGGTTACGCCTCTTCTTCATCAGCGATAATCTGTTGTGCGAGGTAGTTTTGGATGCCCACTTGGTTAATCTGGTCGAGTTGAGCCTCTATCCAGTCAATATGTTCTTCCTCATCTTTGAGGATACGCTCAAGAAGCTCTTCCGACCCGAAATCCTTATGGGTATGGGCAAGTTGGATGAATTCATTCAGTCGTTCGACCGCTTCTGTTTCAAGGGCGAGGTCGTTTGTCATCATCTCTTCGACATTTGCCCCGATTTTGATCTCAAAATAGCGTGCCATGTTGGGCATGGCATTGAGATAAAGCACACGGGCGATAAGTTCTTCAGCGTGTTTCATCTCTCCGATGGCATGTTCGCGTATCGCTTGGTGGAGCCGCTCGTATCCCCAGTTTTCACAGATTTCGGAATGAGCAAAATATTGATTGATAGCGGTAAGTTCAGCAGTTAAAACTTCGTTAAGCACTTCGATAATTTCAGGATGTCCGTTCATTGTTTTTTCCTTATTTTGAAATGAGGTAGATTCAATCGAAACTGTATATAATAACGTTGTGAAAGAGTGGAAGGGTTACCCAACCTAAGAACTCTTTTCTCCCAGCAGCTTTGCTCCTGTTTTTAATATGAACCAATTAGAGGAGGCTTATGGCTTTACAAGTCCAAGAATTACAACGAAATCCGGGAGTCCCTCGCTTCATAAAAGCAGCCAAGACAGATGAGGTAAGTCCCGGCAACTGCATTAGCGCGAAGTTGGAAGGTAACTTCATCGGCATCCACAACGTCAATGGAAAGTTTTACGCAGTAAACAATATCTGCCCCCATGTCGGTGGAATTTTACATGCGGGTCAGTTAGAAAATGATGTTATTGTTTGCCCAATTCATCAATGGAAGTTCGATGTGAAAACGGGCAAGTGCATCTGGCCTGGGAAATGTGGAATTGCAACCTATCCCGTGAAGGTTGACGGGGGAGATATTCTTGTTGATATCAACTCACCCAGTCAGCCAATCCAACAGAATCCCATTCGTGTTTATCACACGAAGACAGAACGGAGGGCAACAACGTGATAACTGTCGCAAACCGAATCTACGTCGCATCCGAATATCGAGAAGCCTTTGAGGAACGCTTTCGCAATCGCGCTCGACTCATCGACGGGATGCCCGGGTTCATCTCAAATCAAGTGTTACGCCCGGTCAATGACGATGATCCCTACGTCGTATTTACGCTTTGGGAATCGCGGAAGGACTTTGAAAATTGGGTCGAGTCAGAGGAGTTTCGCAAGGGACACGCCCAATCGGGAACGTTGCCCCAAGAAGCGTTTACGCAATCAAACAAGTTGGAACTTCACGAGGTATTCCTCGATTCTGCTCGCCCTGACCTTGAGGAGGAGCCGGAGGGTGGACCCTTTAGGGTACACTAGCGCACCTAAATCAACACAGACGGAAAAGACAAGCAAAAATGAAAGACAAACCGACTTTCGTCAAATCAACTAATGAAGCAGTTGAGCAAGTATTCATTACCGCGGTAAGTATCACTTAATAAAGTTGCACACCCGTTGACACTGAGACTCATTGTCAACAAACGAGAAAATAAAAGAACAGAAAAGGCAAACGATAGAAAAAGGGACAGCTCCCAACGGCCAATTGTTAGCTATTTCCCCTATCTCTATCGACTTGATGTATTGGGGCTTTTTTGCGCCCATTTGGGCCGAGCCCTCGCCCTTTCTGTTTCCATTAAGGATAGCCAATAGCCGTGCGATTGTCAAGGAAATTCATCCCGCATCAAACGGAGGCTAAGGTGCAAGATAAAACAAACTCACATTCAACGACTATTGAGCCAAACCCCAGCAAGCATAAAAAGCAGAACAAACGCCGTTCGCCCTACACCTTCCTTCCAACGGGGTGGAGCCGGGGATCGTTTCTCAAATGGTTGCGCCGGACCCACGCTTGGCTCGGACTCTGGGGCGCGACTTCACGGTCCCCGTCTGCTTGCCGCGGGAATCGGTTTTGGATCACTGATCCTTGCAACCCTTTTTGTTTGGCGAGCTTTCTAATTGATTTACCGGACGATCATTTTACTGCTACCCAGAAAGGAGACAATTGATGCAATTATATAAGCGAATCGGGATAGGATTCTTGGTTATCTTCACGGTCGGTGGAATGAGGTTAAGTTTCGCTGCAGTAGACCCAATGGCTGACCTTTTTCAAATGGGCGAAGTGGTCGTCACTGGCACAAAAACCGAGCGGCGATTGAAAGACACACCCGTTATCACGGAGGTCATCACCCGCAGTGAGATCGAAGCGACAGGCGCGGAAAACATCGGCGAGGTGCTTGAGCACCGGGTAGGGATCGTTGTCGATCGCGACGCCCACGGCGACGGTGTTCAACTACAAGGGCTCGATTCGGATTACATCCTCATTCTGCTTGACGGTGAACCACAGGTCGGTCGAATCGCTGGCAAACTGGATCTCGCACGGATCGCAGTCGAAAATGTTGACCGGATCGAGATTGTCAAAGGCGCGTCGTCCGCACTATTTGGCAGTGCTGCGATGGGGGGCGTAATCAACGTTATCACGCGCAAAGCGTCGTCGCCATTTGTCGCCCAATTCACCAACAACTTCGAGACCCACAATACTATCGACAGTCGTAGCACGATTCAACTGAAACGCGACAAATTGAACGCGTTATTGACCCTTGCTGCGAATCGTCGAAACTCAGTGGATCTAGACGCATCGGACCTTACAACGACCATTGATGGCTATAAGAACTGGACCCACTCTGCGCGGAGCGAATATCAACTGACTTCCAAATCGACACTGCTGTTTTCGGGACAATATTTTTCCCAAAAGCAGGAGGGAGTGAGTGAAAATGATGGCGTCGTCTTTGACCGGCTCGGCGATATAGATAACTTCAGCGGAAGCGTCGGCACAGGATACCAACTCGGTTCACACTCAAAGTTAATGGGCAAAATCTATGCTACACGCTATCACGATGAGTCAACAGTTATCGATCGCGGCACCTCGCTCACTGCGTCATCAAACCTCACAGTTCAAGACCTGCTCAAAGGCGAGACACAATTTGACACCGCTCTCGGATCGAAGAATCAACTGACTATTGGGTCAGAGTTAATTTTTGAAAACCTTGAATCGCAGCGTATCACGGGCGGCGAGAAGGATGTTACAACCAATTCGCTGTTTTTCCAGAACGAATTTCGACCGATAGCAAACCTCGCGTTTGTCTTGGGCGGGCGGTTTGACTATCACTCCGAGTTCGGAACGCACTTCAGTCCAAAGTTAAGCGGAATGTATCGCGTGACTCGTGATGTTACGATTCGCACCTCATACGGTCAAGGCTTTCGTGCACCTGACTTCAAAGACCTTTATCTCGATTTCAGTAATCCGACATCCGGCTATCAGGTGCTTGGGAATCCAAGCCTACAACCGGAGTCGTCGGGGAATTGGAATCTTGGGGTTGAATACCAGTTTAAATCTTCACTGCTCGGACGGGTACACCTGTATCGAAACAACCTGCAAAATCTGATCGAAGCAGAGCGGATCGGGGAGAGCGTACTTGGTGGAAGCAAATTTCAGTATTTTAATGTCAGTGAGGCATTCACCGAAGGGGTTGAAGTCGAACTTTCGACCCGCTCAATCGGTGGCTTCTCTGCGACGATCGGCTATGCTTATCTTAACGGCGCCGACAAGGAAACAGGTTTGGCATTGCTCAATAGATCAAAACACAGCGGCAACCTCAAACTTGCATACGCAAACCGAGACGCTGGTTTCAACGTAGACCTGCGTGGGCGTTATGCCAGCAGGTGGGGGTTCTTCGACGACGGCGACAAGGTCCTTGAGGACGAGGAGTACGCGCCGAGCAACTGGATCTGGAATATTCGGGGGTCTAAGCAGGTGCTCAAATGGCTCAAAGCTTCCGTCGGTGTCAATAATATTTTCGACTTCAAAATTCCAACTTTCTATACCTTTACCGGGCGGTCGTTTTACGGTGGTCTCTCTTTGACTTACTGAGCAAATTGCCAAATGACCACAAGCTTTCTCTCATAGGGTGGGGAAGGCTTGTCATCAATAACCAACCCTAGGCTCATAAGCCTGTTGGGGTTAGGGGGCAGGCTGGTGAGCCTGTTGTGACGAGTCATGCGTAGCGCTTACAAAAATTTGCCTCCCGTTACGCATGACTCATTACACAGCAATCAATTATGCCAATAGAAGAAAAGATGGAACTCAACAAAGCACACCTCTTAGGGCTAGTCGGTTTTGCCTCGATATTTTTCACTGGAGCGCTGGTGTCGTTTACGCCTTTACTACAGCAGTTGTGCTTGTTGTTGTATTCACAGGCACTTCTACTTGCAGCCGGTGCCTTCGCATGTGCGTGCGCTTCATCGTTGATTTACCTCTTCCAAGAGGTCCAACTTAAACGGAAACAATTTCTGATGGTATTTTACCATCTGCCCGCACTTGAACGGTTGGACACAGTTGGTTATCAGAGTGTGATTATCGGAGTATCCCTGTCGGTCCTTGGATTGTTAACCGCTTTTCTAGTACATGGCAATTATTATAGCGACTGGTCTCACCAAATATCGGTCGCCCGTTGTGTATGGTTGGTCTATCTGTTTCAACTGTTCATCCGATTTGTACTGTGCCGACGTGGAAGGAAATCGGCGTATGTTTCAATTATCTGTTTTTCAATCCTACTATTTTTACACGCATCCTTCCAGTAGGGGCAACCCTTGTGGTTGTCCTTCGTAGGGCAGGCACAAGACCTGCCCCTACTGGAACTATCAAGAAAGGAAACAAAGCAAATGAGTCACACAAGAGAATCTTTGTCATGTAACAACGTATGTGCTGTTTATCAATGCCTTGAGGGGCATATTCACCTCAAATACCGGGGTATCGACATTGCGATGACTCCACAAGATTTCTACCAAGTTGCCGGCACTATCGCCGAAGCCATGTTGACTTTCAAAGATGACGACACAAAATCTTTAACAGACAGGGGTCAACCGATTACTGTCTAATCCACCATTTCAAGGGCTCAATAGGAGGACACAATGAAAAACTTTAGGAATCTCGCTACTTGGCGACTCATTATCTGGTCAGTTCTGTTTATCGCTACTGTTCTCTTTTCCGGTTGCGGTAACGATGATGACGACGATGGGATTGAACAACCGCTTGCGGAACAGTCGTCCGAAGCCGTAACCCCGACATCGGTGGATCAATCTCCCGCCGATGTTGCACCACAACTCGATGTTGTCAACTTCACCATTGATGCAACGAGCAGAGAGGCATGGACATATTTCTCTCTCGCTAGAGGTGATACCGTTGAGGTAGCGGATCCACTTAATTCAATGGATTGGGACCTCGGCTTTCAACGGACCACGGTCATAACCAACGGTGGCATAAGCGGTCCCGGAAAGGGTGGTGCTGTGCTGCTCAAAGATGTGGCGTTTGAGGGGGTGAAAGAGGCACCTGCGGGTGGATACGCCGTTGATTCAGACGAAAACCTCGCTATCGTCGCGCAAAGTGAGGAGGGTTGGTACATTTACACCGGACCACCCAACCACTGGATCTTACCACTGGAAAAACGGGTGTTCGTGGTTCAAGCGGCGGATGGCACGTATGCGAAAGTACGTTTCATTGGCTATTACAAGGACAATGACAATAAAAAGGAGGGTGGTTTTATAACCTTTGAATACGTCCATCAGCCCGATGGGAGTCGAAATTTCTAACATCTATCCAAACGAATAGTTCATGCTGCTGTGAGAGGATATTGTATCTCCTACCTCTCCGGGAGAAACCGAGTTTTTCTTCAAAAACTCGGTTTCTTTTTATCATGTCTCAATAGGAACGGTTAGTTACAACGTTCCAACCCAAGGGATCAAAAAATGAAAATACAACAACTTGTAATACTGTTTTGTTTAACTGCATCAATCGTCACCGCACAACCTATAGAGGTAACGGATGCCCACGGCGAGACTGTTGTTATTCACTCAGCCGAGCGCATTGTCTCGCTCAACGGCAGTACCACCGAGATTCTCTTTGCACTCGATGTCGGCACAAACGTCGTTGGCTGCGATGATTCTTCCACCTATCCAAAACATGCCAAAGAAACATTACCGTCAGTCGGCTATCAGTACCGGCTCAATGCGGAGGGCATTCTTTCCTTGAGACCGACACTGGTAATTGGACGAGCGGACGTGAAGCTACCTCAAGTTATCGAGCAGCTACGCATGGCGGGTGTAACGGTGCTGTTATTCAATGAGCCGAGAAATTTCGACGAAGCCAAGCAGCGTCTCCGCACGATCGGAAAAGCGGTCGATCGTCAAGAGCAGGCAACGGCATTAATCTCAGCCCTAGAGAAAGACATCAAAACATTGAAATCAAAACTCACCGCACGTCAGGGTCAGCCAAAACTTAAGACGTTGTTCCTTTATTTGCGAGGTCCGCAAACCGCCTTTGTGCTCGGCAGAGATTCGGGGCCTGGCGCGATGCTTGAGCTCGTCGGTGCAACCAATGCTGCGGGAAAAATTACAGGCACCAAGCCGATGACGGCAGAGGCGGTTATCGCCGCGCAGCCGGATGTGTATGTGCTGTTTGAATCCGGGTTGAAATCGATCGGTGGGGTCGAAGGATTGCTTAAAGTCCCCGGTTTAGCGCAGACTCCTGCTGGACGGGATAAACGGGTGGTCGCGATGGATGGGTTGTACTTGTCGGGATTTGGTCCCCGTTGTGGTCGAGCAGCCCTTGACCTATTTCGCGGCATCTATGAATCTGAGGGACATTTTATTGCAAAAGGGGAGTAGTCTCCCTCAACTTGCAATCAACTATAACACGTTGTGTAACAATCGGTAGACCGTGCCCAATCGAGCTAAAATCCTCCTTATCCTCAGCAGTTTACTTCCAATTTCGCTCTGCGTTGCAGCGGGTGTAGGAGCATATCAGATCCTACCGTGGCGTATCCCCGGAATATTGCTTTTCCACAAAGACGGGTTTGAAGTGCTCCTATACGTCCGATTTCCCCGTGTCCTCCTATCCGCAATCGTCGGATCGGTTTTAGCCATCTCCGGGGCAACATTGCAAGGTATCTTCCGCAATCCACTAGCAGATCCCGGGTTAATCGGCGTAACGGCGGGGGCTGGGCTCGGTGCAGCGATTTGGATTGTACTAATCGGAAGCGGATTTTTGGGGATCTGGGGTGTACCGGTCGCGGCATTCGCCGGTGGGGTCCTTGTGACGATCGGCGTCTGGAAAATCGCTCAAATGCAGGGACGGGTGCTTACCGTAACGCTGCTACTTGCTGGGATCGCACTCAACAGTTTCGCGGGTGCGGGCATCGGCTTGATGACGTTCCTCGCTGACGAGGAGCAACTTCGGAGCCTTACCTTTTGGCTGCTTGGTGGCTTCGGAGGGGCGACGTGGCGCGTGGTTGCAGTCACGCTCCCGGTGGCGACCATTGGAGCGGTCATCCTATTTCGCCTTGCTCGTGCGCTTAATGCTATGAGTCTAGGCGAATCAGAAGCGTATCATCTCGGAGTCTCGACCGAATCGCTGAAGCGATGGACGGTCTTCGGGGTAGCGTTGACCGTTGGTGCCGCCGTGTCAGCGGCGGGCGGTATCGGTTTCGTGGGACTCGTCGTGCCACACCTACTTCGTCTCATGGGTGGTGCCGACCATCGGTATCTGCTGCCCGGGTCGGCGTTAGGGGGTGCGATTCTGCTTGTGTTGGCAGATCTTTTTGCCCGAACCGTTGCGGTTCCCGCCGAGCTGCCCGTTGGTGTTGTCACTGCGTTGCTTGGAGGACCGTTTTTCCTTTGGCTATTGATAAGATTTAAGAAAGAGGTGGTGTATGGTTGAACTGGAAGGGGTTGGATACCGCATCGGTCAGAAATGGCTTGTCCGTAATATCGACCTGAAAATTGAAGCGGGACAGTTTTGGATCTTTGTCGGTCCAAATGGCGCAGGTAAATCAACACTTTTACGCCTCATCTCCGGCGAACTTGCACCAACGACCGGGCGAATTCGATTTTTCGACAAATCAATTGATGAATACTCTCCAGCAGAATTAGCGCGGAAGCGCGCCTATCTCCAACAGAAACGGGATGTCAATTTTCCGTTCCGTGCGTCGGAGATTGTCCTGCTCGGACGTCATCCACACCTCAACGGAGCGAAAGAAAGCCCCACAGATTTAGTAATTGCACAGGAAGCGATGAAACAGGTGCAAGCCGATATGTTTTCTGAACGCCTTTATCCAACGCTGTCAGGTGGGGAAGCGTCCCGTGTCGATCTTGCCCGTATCCTTGCACAAGAACCGAGACTATTTCTGCTGGATGAACCGACAAATCATCTTGACCCGCGCCATCAGGTCCAGACACTTCGCCTATGCAGCTCAATCGCACAGTCCGGAAGAACGGTCATAGCGGCAATTCACGACCTAAATCTGGCATCGATGTATGCCGAGCAGGTGCTTATGTTGCGGGAAGGAAACCCTATTGCCGTTGGAACCCCTGTGCAAATTTTTACGCCACAACAGTTGGAAGCAGTCTACGATGTCCCTTTTGAAGTGATACAACTTTCGAGCGGACAACTGATTGTCGTACCGCTTTCCTCCGATTTCGTGCCCAGAACCGGCGGACTGAGAAGTGTTCCAAAACTGTCCTCCTCAAAGCATGATTCATCAAGAGCCGCAACCACCGGGTAAATGTATAGCGTTGTCTGACTAACTCGGGTACATTAATCGAAATATTCATCCTCCCTAAACTTTGTCCACGACTGAAATACAGGGAACGGTGAGGGCAGGATCTTATCAGGGTTATTCAGTTTGAACGACATTTTGCCGCCATCGAAAACATCCCTGATCGAAATAGAGATCCCTATCGTTTCAATACAATCCTCACACTGATTCGGTAGTACCCTCATTGACCTCGGTTCGTTGAAATAGATCTTGATCTCCGAACCATTCTCCGCCTTTTCAATCCGATAATCTTCCGCGAAAATCTTCCACTCGTTGATTGCGTATTTGCCCTCGGAGTATTGTGTCCAGAGTTCAATTCCATCAAAGAAATCCAGAATAACCGCTTTTCTCGGACTAGCATCTATGTCGTCAGGATCAAATTGACGGAATGACCGATCTTTCAACGCGATCTTTATCTCTTCCTCTTCCGTTCCGCTAACAGGGTGAAATGGGCCCTCCCCGCACGAACTCCAGATAAGCAGAGTGAATGCGAGCCCAATTGACATCAATGCTGCGTAGATTCGATTGTTGAGATATTCGCATTTGACCATCGTCTTGCCTCCTAGAGCAGGGAACTTCTTGGGAAATCCGTACCCACAAACAACCCCCTAAATCCCCCTTATCAGGGGGACTTTGGGAAATGTCCACTTATTTCTCTAATTCACCATAAACACTGCAAGAAATACCAACGTCCTAGCAGTTAGAATTAGTTTACAATTCACCCGAATTGACGACTGAATCTGGGACATCGCCAGATAAATATGATAAAATAAAACCGTTTGACGATCCTTGCGTAGGTCGTACTCTTCAATCTTTCACAACGAACCGATCGAAAGGAGACACCCACCATGCATCGTTCACGCCTCAGATCCAAGCTCACACTTCTTATCGCCATCATAGTCACACTTTTCTCATCGTCACACGTCATCGCTCAAGACGACACCTGTGCCTTATCCGGTCGTGTTGTTGATGCGGAAGGCAATCCATTTGTCAATATTCCGATAGCGATTCAATCATTTGTAGTCGTTGAGGGGCGCTGGCTGGAATCGGCACATTTTCTAAAGGATTTTATGCCAGAAGCGTATATCCCTCTACTTATATCGCACACCGATGGAGCGGGCCGATTTTCTGTTACGGGAATCAAGCCTGGACCCATTCAATTCGTGGCACGCCCCGCCTATCTGCCGGCTGATGAGCCGGTATCACCAGACCTCGCCCCGGATGCTGAGGTTTTATCCGTCGAAATTGGAGCGATAACCTTCTACCCGCCGTACCACAAGCACCCACCTTTTGGTGGGATCACATTTGCCCTTGAGCCGGGCGTACACCTCGAAAATGTCGAGGTTACGGTGAAGCCACGGATGCGCATTCGAGGGCAAATCGTTTTTGCAGATGGCACACCGCTTGTCAATGCAGACATTGGGACTAGTATCCGACAGCGTGACCTTGATGGAAGGGGCAGCGGTAGCTCGAGCGGCGGATCTCGGACGGATAATGCGGGCTACTTTGTGGAATATGTGGATGAGTCTGGGTTCTACACGGTTGCGGTCAGGTTTCAAGGGCTTTCAGTAACCTCGGAGGAGTTTATCCTGGAAACTGACCAAAGATACGATAATCTGGTCTTAACACTCGATAGCAAACCGGTTCCCTTCGAGGCACTTCCCGAGCAGATGGAGCTGGATAACATGGGACAATGGGTGTTAAACCCTGCAAACAACCACAGTTACAAGCGCGTCCATTGCGAAAGTTGGGACGATGCCCAAGCGAAAGCGACTGCCGAAGATGCACATCTGGTCTCGATCAACGATGCGGCAGAACAGGAGTGGCTCGTGAAGATTTTTGGCACTGCCCCCTGCTGGATCGGCTTGACCGATACGGTAAAGGAGGGTGAATGGGGTTGGACAAGCGGAGAACCGCTCACCTATTTCAACTGGTCATTCCATAAACTGATAGACGCCGACAGGGGCGATGAGGATTATGTCTTCATGGGGCTTTCGCCGGACGGGAGATGGCATAAAGTTGGCCCCCAAAGCCCAGAATGGCAGATGCCCCGAATGACTATCCTCGAAAAGGGAGTTTTGCCCGCCGAGCCGTCGGTAGAGGAGAAGTGATCCTAGTCTCGACCGAATCCTTCACAACCAACCCGCCCAAAAGGAGATATTTACCGTGAATAGTTCATGTTTCAAACCCAACCCGATATATCTCACCGCGATTGTAGTTCTTCTATTTGGAGTACTGTCATATAGTAATGCCCAAGAAGCCACGAGTACGCTATCCGGTCGCGTTGTTGGTGTCGATGGTAACCCAATAGCTGGGATTTCGATAGCGATTCATCCACCTGAAACCTTCGATGGTGTGGAGCAACAAGGGCACTTCTTTGTGCTGGAATCACAAACGGATGACGCAGGACGCTTCTCCATTGCGAATATCGCTCCGGTTTCAGTCGAATTGGTTATACTACCTTACGATGAACCTGACCATGAGATCCTATCCGCCAAAATGGGGCCGGTGACTGTCTATCAGCAAGAATTACCACCTTTTGGTGGAATCGTGTTTGCCGTCAAGTCGGGGACACACATTGAGAACGTTGAAGTCATCGCGAAACCCCGGATGCGTATTCGGGGTCGAGTTGTTTTCGCCGACGGAACACCGCTTGTCAAAGCGAGAATTAGGATCAATGCAAGCCGTCGTTCTTTCGATGGGCAGGGCAGCGGTAATTCAAGCGGCGGACGTCAGACAGATGATGCAGGTTACTTTGTGAAATATGTGAATTCGTCTGGACTCTACACGGTGACGGTGAGCCACCAAGAACTTTCGACAACGGCGGAACCGTTCCCACTCCAAGAGGGCGAAAGAAAGGACAATGTACTTTTCATCTTGGAGAGTGAACCGATTCCCACCGATGCACCTCGTGGTCGGGTGGAAGCGCGAACTTCGCCAGCACCGGGTGAAGGGGTCTGGGTGGTGAATCCGGCAAATGGACACGCTTACAAAAGCATCCGTTGCGAGGGGTGGAACGATGCGAACAGCCAAGCCACCGACGAAGATGTACATCTCGTCGCAATTAATGATGAAGCGGAGCAGAAGTGGCTCTCGGAAATCTTTGGATCTCGTGCCTATTGGATTGGTCTGACCGACCTTGCCAAGGAGGGTGAATGGAGTTGGACAAACGGTGAGCCGGTTACCTACACTAACTGGAGACAACCCTATGAACCGATGGACATTGACAGAGGCGAGGAGGATTACGTTTTCATGGGACATTCATCAACAGGAGAATGGTCTGACGTTGGGCCCGAAGATGGTGCATGGCGGTCTGTCCGAATGGCTATCCTTGAAAAGGAGCATTTGCCCGCCAAGCCGTCGGCGGAAGAGAAGTAATTCAAGTCTTGGTCAATCCAAAGAAAATCAGGCTTTTGAGTGCCAAATATCCCAAGCAGATCCGATTGGTGGATTCGCATTGAAAGTTATTTTCGTAATAGCACAGTTCATCAGGCATCAAGACGGGGTTACTCGACTACACACTTTAGGATGACGGGGTTTTGAGCATTCAACTATGTAAGTCAACAGGAGATTCTACATGAAAATGACTTTAGCGTTACTTACGCTTTTTACTCTATCCTCATTCAGTGCCTCTCCTGAGGATCCCTCGCAATGGGGTCTGCCTCAAGGGGTTAAAGCACGTCTCGGAAAAGGCGCGATAGGCACCCAAATACACTATTCTCCCAACGGAACCCGGCTCGCCGTCGGCAGCGGCATCGGTATTTGGCTCTACGATATACTGACCTTTCAAGAACTCAATCTGCTTACAGGGCATTCAGGCGTTATTTTAGATATTGCATTCAGTCCAGATGGTGCAACGCTCGCAAGTGCGAGTTCGGACAAAACCATTCGTCTGTGGGAGGTAGACACCGGTACACATCTGCGAACACTGGAAGGGCATACATCGAGTGTTAACAGCGTCGCATTTAACACGGATGGCAGCACCCTGACAAGTGCGAGTTGGGACGGGACTATCCGTCTATGGAATCCGACGACGGGTGGACACCTACAAACATTGGAGAGAGACATGTCGAATGTCAGTAGCATCGCATTCAGCCCGGATGGAAGTATGCTGGCAACTTGGAGTTGGGACAAGACCTTCCATTTGTGGACCGTGACGACAGACAAGTCTCCGCAGACTTTAGAGGGGCATAGGTCGAACATTACTAGCGTCGCATTCAGCCCAGATGGACTGACGCTAGCAGGTGGGAGTTGGCGCGATGGGATTCATCTCTGGAATACGAAGACAGCCGCGCACTTGGCTACACTAGGAGAGGATATATCTGGAGTCACGAGTGTTGCGTTCAGTCCGGATGGAAGTACATTGGCAAGTGGCCATAACAACAATGACATCCGTTTGTGGGAGGCCGCGACAGGTACGTACTTGCGGCAGTTGCAAGGGCATACGGGTGGGGTCAATGGTATCACCTTCAGTCCAGACGGCAGTAGGATTGTAAGCGAGAGTTCGGACGGCACCATCCGTCTGTGGAATGTGGCAACGGGTGTGCCTCTCAGAACACTGGAGGGACATTTAAAGACCATCTATGACATTGCTTTCAGCCCGGATGGTGCGACGCTAGCCAGTGTGAGTAGAGAAAATACTGTCCGTTTGTGGGAGGTCGTGACCGGGACGATCAAACAGACACTGGTGGAGGATGATTGGTCGCGGTTCCATAGTGTTATCTTTAGCCCGGATGGCTCTACGCTAGCAAGTGCGACTGACCACCATGCCATCCACCGTTGGAACCCCAAAACAGGTACGCGCTTGCGAACGATGAAACATGAAACGGGACGTGACTACAGTATCGCGTTTAGTCCGGATAGCTCAATGCTGGCAAGTTGGAACGACGACACCATCATCCAACTGTGGAATACCAAGACAGGCATGCAGCTCCGAACCCTGCACTGGAACCCCTCGGCTGCCCCTCGCATCGCGTACAAACCGGCTGCTAGCACGACCCTTGCGTTCAGTCCGGATGGCACCACGTTAGCAAGTGGAAGTAACGACATGAGCGATCCCAACGTCCGTCTTTGGAATGTGGCGACAGGCGTACAGGAACGAATATTGGAAGGTCATACAGCGGACATCACTAGCGTTGCTTTTAGCCCGGAGGGTAGCATACTTGCCAGTGGCAGTGGCGACCATACCGTTCGTATTTGGGATGCCCAGACAGGGACGTACCGTTGGACCCTGGAGGGACATAAGACAGGCGTTACGAGTATCGCCTTCAGTCCGGACGGAAGCATACTCGCAAGCGGGGATGGCGACAGTATCATCCACTTATGGGATGCTACGACTGGAACACATCGCCAAACCCTGAATGGGCATACATCGTACATCACTAGTATCGTCTTCAGCCAAGATGGTAGTACACTGGGAAGTGGAAGTTACGATGGGACCGTGCTTTTATGGGATCTCGCCCGTTAACTGTGTGAGTCTTATTATATAGGACTTACGCAGCTAAACGGTTAAAGCCCTGTAGTTCGGCGATTCATCGCCGCTGGACACCACTCCCAACGCCCGATGAATCGGGCAACTACAATCGAAGCGCGTAAGTCCTGTTATAGATACTTAGAATTTACGTACTTCAACTTGTTGTCGGATGTTCATTGTGAGTTGGGTTTATATGCTTCTGTAGCTACCTAATTCAACGGGGCTCGTGAGTTATATTTACCGGCGATGAATCGACAGCCTAACGAGATCTTACTGTTCAATTATGCAAGCCTTAATCATCTGTCCCAACCAACCGATCCAAAAGGAGATATTTGCTATGAACCGTCTATCTTTCAAATTCAACCTGATATCTCTCACCGCAATTGTAGTCCTGTTATTTGGGACATTGTCATACGGTATTGCCCAAGAAACCACGAGCACTTTATCCGGGCGCGTTGTTGATGTCGATGGAAATCCAATTGCTGGTCTCCTGATAGCAATCCAGTCTGTTGAAATATCCAATGATGGACTGCGGCCCATGTACATGATAGAGAATGTTGAGCATATAACAGCAGAATACACCGCTCTACCCAAATCACACAGCGATGAAGCGGGACAGTTTTCCATCACAGATCTCAAACCAGGTCTCATTCAATTCTTAGCACAACCGGCACAACCGCCGACTGATAGTTCACTATTTGCCCTTTCTCCAAACGTCGTTTTCGCCCCAGACGCTGAAGTGCTATCTATCCAAATCGGAGCGATGACCTTCTATCCGTATTACCAAGATGAGCCACCTCTCGGTGGGATCACATTTGCCATTGAGCCGAGTGTACACCTTGAAAACGTCGAGGTCACAGTACAGCCCCGTATGCATATTCGGGGGCAAATCGTTTTTGCCGATGGCACACCACTTGCCAATGCGCCGACCAGGATCAGTGCCCGACGACGTGATTTCGATGGGACCGGCACCGGCGGCTCAGGCGGCAGAGCTTATACGGACGACGCAGGCTACTTTGTGCAGTATGTAGATGATCCTGGATTCTACACGGTTGCAGTCGAATCTCAAGGGCTTACGGCAGTCTCGGAGCAGTTTATTCTTGAAGCGGGACAACGATATGACGATCTAGTCTTAACGCTCAATAGCGAGCCAGTTCCTATCAAGCCAACTCCTGATCGAACTAAACTAGACAGTACAGGACAGTGGGCGTTAAATCCCGCGAACAATCACATCTACAAGCGGATCCACTGCGACAGTTGGGACGATGTCCAAGCGAAAGCGGTCAACGAAGGTGCATATCTGGTCGCGATTAATGATGCGGCGGAGCAGGAGTGGCTCGTGAGAGTATTTGGCACCGCTCCTTATTGGATCGGATTGACCTATGCGGCGCAGGAGAACGGATGGAGATGGACGAGCGGTGAACTAGCCACCTACACTAACTGGACAACCGATAAACTGATAAACGCCGGCAGTGGGGATGAGGATTATGTCTTTATGGGGCTTTCACCGGACGGCAGATGGCATAAAGTTGGTCCTCAAAGCCCAGAGTGGCAAATGACGCGAATGGCTATCCTTGAAAAGGAGAGTTTACCTGTCAAGCCGTCAGCGGCGGAGAAATAATACCAATTCTGACAAAGGATAACGCATTGTTGAAACGTGAAACGTGATGCGTGAGGTGAGGAGGCGGGGGAGCATGGCGGCGAGTGAGCGAGAAGGCGAATTAAAAAACACGCTCCCACAAACCCTCGTTCCCACAAAACTTAATGCGACACAATTATTCAGAAACGGTATAACCTAAATCTTGATCGAATTTTGTGCAATCAATCTCTCCAAAAGGAGATGTTATCATGAACCGCTCATGTTTTAGACTCAACCTGATCTTTCTCGCCACAACGGTAGCCCTTTTATTTGGAGTCCTTTCATACAGCATCGCTCAAGAAGCTACGAGCACCCTATCGGGCCGTGTTGTTGGTGCGGATGGAGAACCAATTGCAGGACTACCAATAGTGGTTAAGCCATTTCAAGTCATCAATGGGAAGGTGCAATATGCATACATCTCTTCCCCGGTATCACAGACCGATGAGGCAGGACGTTTTTCCATCCCTAATATCGTTCCAATTGCCCTCCAATTAGCAGTACGCACATCTGACTATGTAATTCAATCCCTCAAAATTGGGCAGGTGACTGTCTATCAGCATCTACTGCCACCTTTTGGCGGAATCGCCTTTGCGATCAAGCCGGGGACACATATCGAAAACGTCGAGATCACAGTGAAACCGCGGATGCGTATACGGGTGCAAATCGTTTCCGCCGATGGAACACCCCTCGCTAACACGCGGGTTGGGATTAAAATACGCCATCGTTCTCTGCTTGGGATGGGCAGTGGCACTTCAAGTTCCTCCACCGAAACAGACGATGCGGGTTACGTGGTGGAACATGTGAAGGAACCTGGACTTTACACAGTAACAGTGAACTACCAAGGGCTTTCGGCAAAAGCAGAACCGTTCTCACTTCAGGCTGGAGAACGAAAAGACGATCTGGTCTTCACATTCGAGGACGCGCCGACTTCTACCGATCCATCTTCTGGTCGAGTGGAAGTGTCCGCAGAATGGTCAACCTCGCCATCGGCGGATACGGGGGTATGGGTGGTGAATCCTGCAAATGGACACGCTTACAAAAGCATCCATTGCGAGAATTGGGACGATGCCAACATCCAAGCAACTGCTGAAGATGCACATCTCGTCGCAATTAACGATGAAGCGGAGCAGAAGTGGCTCTCGGAAATCTTTGGTTATGGTCCCTACTGGATCGGACTGACCGACTTTGCAAAGGAGGGTGAATGGGAGTGGACGAGTGGCGAGCTAGTCACCTACACTAGCTGGGCGCTCCATGAACCGATGGATGCAGACAGCGGTGAGGAGGACTATGTCTTCATGAAAAGGGCACCAATTGGGGAATGGTTTGATGTTGGTCCCGAAAGTAGGAACTGGGAGTCTACCAAAATGGCTATCATTGAAAGAGAAAATCCGCCCGACAAAATACCGGCGAAGGAGAAATAATCCTAGTTTGAAGACTCAAGTATTCCGTTTCACACTTATCCTATTGGGAAATCTTAGTCTTTCCGCGTTTATCCCGGCTTGTATTGCCCAAACCCATGATTATTCAAAGGTAAATTTACCCGATGGTGCCATCGCCCGCTTAGGGAAAGGTGGGGTGAGTTACCGGGACCGAGGTATCGCGTTTTCGCCTGACGGACGCCGCCTCGCTGTGGCGACTAGCATGGGCGTTTGGCTTTACGATGCAGAAACGTTTGATGAACTCGCACTGCTGGCCGGGCATAAAGAAGAGGTTACCGTTGTAGCGTTTTCGCCCGATGGAACAAAGCTAGCTTCAGGATCGGGCTTCCATTTCCCCGGAATCCTCAAACTCTGGGATGTCAAGACCGGACAAAATATCAATACATTCCAAGTAGAGAGAGGCTCAACCGACTCTGTATCATTCTCGCCCGATGGCAAAATACTGGCTTGGGCGAATAGACTATGGGATGTAGAGACAGGCCAACAACTCGACATATCCCTAGATGACAGGTTGTTCGAGGTCGTGTTTTCGCCCGATGGCAAGATACTAGCGGGGACAGGTATAAGTACCGTTGAGCGGACGCGGACGGGTGTTATTAAGTTTTACGAGGCCGAAACCGGACGACTCATTAATACTCTCACCGCCACACAGTGCACGAGATGGGAGGAATCTTCAAAACGGGTCTCATCCATCGCGTTTTCACCCGATGGGCGGCTGCTGGCTTCAGGTTCAGCAGACGATGGAACAATCAAGTTGTGGGATGTGGAAACAGGACAAAATATCGCCACATTTACAGAGAAACCGCAGCCTAGAAGTTCCATGTTGTGTGTTGTGTTCTCGCCTGATGGCACGAAACTCGCTGTGGGGTCAGTAGCGGGTATCAAGCTATTGGAAGTACCGACAGGAGAACATATCTACACGCGACAACATATTGACTTCGGTAAACTAGAGTTTCCAGCGTCTATTTTTTCCGTTGCGTTTTCGCCCGATGGGACGAAACTTGCTTCGGCATCATGGGATGGCGTCAAATTGTGGGAGGTAGAAACAGGACAAAGTCTCACTACCCTAAGAGGGCATACGCGGATGGTTACTTCCGTAGCATTTTCGCCGGACGGATTGACCTGCGCCTCAACTTCAGTAGATGGTATCCAAGTGTGGGAGGCTGCTACCGGGCAACATATCACTACGCTCGCAGGACCTCCAAATTTTGGCGACTCTCTCGCATATTCACCGGATGGTACGAGGCTCGTAACAGGTTCAGTGGATGCGAGGAATGCCGAGCATACAATTAAACTGTGGGAGGTAGAGACAGGACAAAATATTGCCGCACTACAAGGGCATACGGATGGTGTGACTACTGTCGCATACTCACGAGACGGCACGCTGCTTGCTTCGGGATCAAAGGATAAAACCGTCAGACTGTGGGCAGTTTCGACGGGAGAAAATATCACCACACTACGAGGGCATGAGAAAATGGTTCTCTCTGTAGCCTTTTCGCCAGATGGAACAAAACTCGCATCGGGGTCACGAGATACGTCAATTCGACTGTGGGAGATCCTGACAGGCAAAGCACTCTACACACTCGGTGGGGTGAATAGTCCTCAAATGAGGGTGGAAGTCCTACCCGTCCCCCGCCCGGGACAGGACATCAGTGAACTTCAGATAGACGATGCTGCTGATATTGAAGCTGAGATTATCAGGGATTGGGTTCAATCTGTAGCGTTTTCGCCGGATGGGGCAAAACTCGCATCAGTATCATACGATATGACGGTTCGGTTGTGGGATGTTTTTACACAAAAACATATCACCACGCTCATAGATGAGCGTTATTCGGTGTGGTCTGCTGTGTTTTCACCGGATGGCACAAAACTCGCTGTAGGAACAGGGACTGGGCATCACACAGTCGAACTGTGGGAGGTTTCAACACAGAAACATATTGCCACATTTCCAGGGCATACCGGCAACGTCTACACTGTGGCGTTTTCGACCGATGGCACAAAACTCGCATCAGGATCGTTTGATGGCACCGTACTGCTATGGGATGTGTCCAAAAGCATTAAGTTGTACCCAAGTAAGCAGTCTCCAAATCGATAAAAACAGATATACCTCTCCTCACCTGTCCAATGTAGGAATCCGAACTGCCCCTAAAAGCAGGAATGAGTCTATCAACACACCCCCATTCCTGTTAACCGGTCAGCAAAAACTCTCTCACCCTTTATTCCCATTTTTCCTAACTGAATGAACTCGACATGTTTGTTGTGGTTCGATCGGCATCTACACATATGTCGAAAATACCCAAGAATTCACCCAACCATTCTAGGCTCAATGAGCCAAGAATTGACGGAAAACCCGCTGGGTATTTGGGGTTATGAGTGGGGTAAGTCCGAGAGGATCTCCGATGAATCCCCGATGAATCGGGACAGGCGGGATTTCGCAAACGCTCAACTTGCGTTAATATAGTTGACTTTAGTCTGTTTAGGGCTTACAATACTCGCAGCGTTCTTTGGTTGCGGCTTGCCCGGGGCTTGACTCCGGTGATGAGCATTTTCGCATCAGCGAGAAAAAGGCGGGATAGTTCTCCGCCGGCTTCTCAAAAATAAGGGAGATATTATATGAAAAATCGGGGGTACAAACGAATTTTCAGTCTCAGTATTGTGGGTCTGTTGTTCGTCTTACAATTGTCCGCTTTCGCGGAGGAGAAAAAAAGTCCGATTAAAATCGGGGGTGCCCTGCGGGTAGGCTGGGCGTACGGTAGTTACGGCGATGCTGACAACCCACACCGCCGAGGCGAAAAGATCGGGGATGTTGATCTTGAGATTTTCCGTCTGAATTCTGATCTCGACTACCACAACATCATTAGCAGAATCGAATACCGATGGTACGACACCTACAGCATGATACACACCGCATGGCTAGGGTATAATTTAGGCGATCTCGGCACGCTCAAGGCAGGTGTTGTGCGGGTGCCGTTCGGGCCCGGTCCTTACGGTGTTTCTAGCAGCTGGTTCTTTGACCAGCATTTTTATGTCGGGCTTGCCGACGATATGGATCTGGGAATCAGATGGAGCGACACCCTTGGCAAACTGACCCTAGATGTAGGCTACTATCTTGGGAGTGAACCCCAGACGGATGGAAGTAGCCTTGCGAGTTCGCGATACAGTTATGACATTGTTAGGTGGGAAGAAAAAGCCGACGCAAAGGGAGACGTCCAATGGGGGGCGGGTGAAAACGGGTTTGATGAGCAGCATCAATTGAACCTTCGTGGAATCTATGCCCTTGAAAACATTGCGGATTTGGGTGTGTCGCTTCAATACGGGTTGCTGAAGGGGACAGATGTGGACGATGATGGCGCGAATCACTACGCGTTTTCCGCACACATGAAGAACGTGTTCGCGGACTTCACACTCTTTTCACAATTCTCTTATTACGCATATAATATTACCGATGATACACCTTGGGGCACCGGGGACCTGATTCCAATGGGGGCTTATGACTTCGCTTGGCCCATAGCATCGCAAGGACTAATACCCGCGCTATCGCTGCGCTACGGCGGCATAGATACAGCTGGTATCTCATGGATTGACAGTCTTACACCTTATATTGAAGCAAGTACTATCCTCAAAACAGTAGAGGACTTCAACCCTAGTACCTTGGTGACGCTAGGTGCGAGCTGGACGCTCTTTGGTGCCCTGTATGTCTATAGTGATCTGGCACTTTCCAACGGCAACGGATTTGTCGGTAATGTCGATGCTGATGGAAACAAGGAGGGCTACGCCAACATCTATACGGGTGCCGGTGACTATGGCGCTAACGGAAATGACGCGTGGAATTGGCGGGTTAATTTTAACTTCGGTTACTATTTCTAAACGTCTACGCTTGTAGGGACAGACTCTTTATGTCTGTCTAACTAGAAGGAGAGATTTGAAAATGCGCGAAGAAGGAAACGGACCACAACTGCCGGAGGACAGGGAGTATCGGAAGTTATTCGGTTTAGATATCTACCTGACACCTGTATTCGTGATTGCCAGTATTGCCATTGTGATATTTGTCGTCGGATCACTCGTCTTCCAAGAAGGCGCGACAAAACTGTTTGGAGATGTCCGCGTCTGGCTCACCACGAATCTTGATTGGTTGTTCATGATTACCGTCAATCTTGTCTGCCTGTTTTGTCTGATTGTAGCGTTCTCACCGCTCGGCAAGATACGCCTCGGGGGCGCCGATGCGAAACCCGAGTACTCCAATATAACTTGGCTTGCGATGCTTTTCGCTGCAGGCATTGGCATTGGCTTACTGTTTTTCGGAGTGGCGGAGCCGATGTACTACTTGCAGAGTCCCCCGCTCGGCATTACCGCCGGAACGGCGGAGGCCGCTACCGCAGGCATAGCAGCAACGGTTTTCCACTGGGGAATACAAGGTTGGGCAGTTTACGGCGTCGTCGGACTCGCTCTTGCGTTTTTCGCCTACAACCGGGGCCTTCCCCTCACCATGCGCTCGGCATTCTATCCTATATTCGGTGACCGTGTCTGGGGCTGGCCCGGCCATATCATTGATACGTTTGCCATATTCGCAGGGATGTTTGGACTCGCAACCTCGCTCGGCTTGGGGGTACAACAGGTTACCTCAGGCCTTAACTATCTGTTCGGGATCCCGGCAAATAGCGTTACCATGGTGGTGTTGATTGCGGTGATAACAGGAATTGCGATGACCTCCGTGCTAACCGGTATTAATGTCGGGATCAAGCGTCTGAGCCAGTTCAACATCATTGTCGCCTTTTTGTTGCTGTTGGCTGTTATCATACTTGGTCCGACCCTCTACATTATCCGCACGATGGGCGCCGGGCTTGTTGACTATGCCATGAGGATTGTGCCACTCAGCAACTGGATAGGACGCACGGACACCGGCTTCTTCCATGACTGGACCACATTCTACTGGGCATGGTGGATAGCTTGGGCACCATTCATCGGGACTTTCATTGCCCGCATTTCAAAGGGACGGACAGTACGCCAGTTCGTAATCTTTGTGCTCCTTCTGCCGACACTGCTATGTCTGCTGTGGTTTGGTGCATTTGGCGGCACCGCGCTCCATCAGCACACGGTTGATGGCTATACCGGTGTGTCGGAGAACGTTGCGGCTTGGAAGTTAGAACTCGCACTGTTCAAAATGTTCGATGAACTGCCGTGGACGACCTTACTTTCCTCCGTCGCGATGATGTTGACAATCATCTTTTTTGTTACTTCATCGGACTCCGGCTCCCTGATCATCGATATCATCGCAGCCGGCGGCAAGGTTGATGCCCCGGTCTCCCAACGCGTGTTCTGGTGTAGTCTTGAGGGGTTGGTTGCCATCGCGCTGCTGCTTGGTGGCGGTCTAAAGTCGTTGCAAGCGGCCTCGCTCGCAACCGGCTTCCCGTTCGCCATTGTCCTATTGGGAATGGCGGTCTGCGTCTGGATGGGGCTTCGTAGCGAATCGCGGGAATCGTAGTAACCATATCGGCGGGAAATTGGGAAGGCAGACGAATTTCCCGCCGATATGTATCATCTATCAATAAGAAAAATTGCCGTGAGTAGGCGATTTCTGCTCCAAGAGCACGGTACGGTTGGCTAATATCAACGGCTACGCACGGACTTCATCGGACCAATCCCGCCAGATATCGCCATCGGTATTGTCCATCACGAATGCATCCGGAACTGACTCAGGTGTTTTCTTAAAACCGTAAATAGTCGCTTGGCGGATAACGTCATTAGAGGCGTTCTGCCCTGCGATGTGCAGGATTTTAGTATGCCACAATACCACGGTGCCGGTGGGCCCGTGGCAATCGAACGGTTCGGTATCCGCCTTAATCTCCCCGATGACAGGATCGGTATACCCTCCCGCCTTGCGTACTGCCAAATGCTTGTCTGTATGCTTCTCGCCTTCCTTGAAAGCCTTCCACTGTTCGGGCCAGATTCGTGCGTGACTTCCGGGCCACACGGTAAATCCGCCGGAGTTAGGCGGCACATCGGAAATGTAGGTTGACATTTGCAGCCGCCATCGCCCATAGCACGCACCGTCGGAGTGGGCACCGCGGTATTCAGGAGCATGAGACGGACTATTCGGTAGGGTGCAATATAGCCCACGAGTTCCCTGTCCATTGAGCCACACCGGTCCAGTTTCGGGTAACCTTAATGCAGGTTCTGTCGCGAAGGTGCCCTCTGGGGACCAACCCATTGTGTGCCCCACATGAGAATTCAGTCCTCCCACCGCGTCGTCGCACATAAAGCAGGGACCGGTTGTGTAACCGGACTCGTCAAGTCCTGCGGGCCACACCACCGTCCCTTCCCCAAGGAGCTGCTCAGCGACGTTCCACAAGGAACGGGGGGCTAAGTTCAACATCAATTCTGATGCGCCGTTGCGGACTGTGTACCGGTGTCCATTGCCGCTGAAATATGGATCGCCCCCACCCTCGGGTCGATGCTGCAGTTTCGCGTTCTCCTCCTCGGTGATGGGACCCCATGTAGAAGGGTCATCCCTTTTCATACGCGGAAGATGCGCCTGAATCGTTTCCCACATTTCGTCGCGTGCTTGGCGGCAGAGCTCAGGGTCGAGAACCCCTTCGAGAACCAAAAATCCATCCCGTTTGAATTGGGCAATCTGATCTGTCGTCAAGGGCTCAATCGACTTAAAATTTGAGGTAGACATGGTCATTTTCCTTTACTGTTGATGTGCTGATCAATATTTTTCACAACAGGACTTACGCGAATTTAGCACACAGGGGATAGATTTTTGATTTTTAACCCCCTAAATCCCCCTTATCAGGGGGACTTATGAAGCCGCTGCGTAAGTCCTATCACAATATACCTTCAGTTTACGAATCTAGGGGTAGCCCTAGATGCAAGGTGCTTTGCCGAATAATACAGAAAATGCTGTGTGCTTGGCATTAAACTTTAGCCCATAACGAATCATTCCATCTCGCTGATCACATCTACAGTACCAAACCCCTCTTTCCGAATACGCTGGTCGAAGTAGAGGAGGGTGATACCGACTGATGTCAGTGGCAGTATCAGGCTAGTGACGAAATGGTTGAGGAAACTCTGAATAACGTAAGCGGCTAATCTGTCCCAGTTCGTAAGCTCCGGCTCGAACATGCGTTGAAACATCTCTAATAAACCCTCTTCACCGCTTATCGTCTCTGTGAAACCAAACGCAAATAATAGAAAGAATTGAAGCACGGTCTGGATCATAAAAGCGATTAGAAAAATCGCCAATATAATACCAAAGATACGCCACCACGTGCCTTTGACCAATTCACGGCTGCGTTTCAGCGCGTTTGTCGCTGAAGTTTCCTCAATCATAACCGCTTGTCCATAGAAACTCCACCGTGTTCCAAAATAGATAGCAAATGGGATACCGATGATAGTTATTGCCAACATGACAATAACTATCATCAAAAGTAGAGAACTTCCGAGATAGGATAAAAACCGGCGTGTGACCTGTTTAAATGCAGCACCAGTGGTGATGTGATTATCCAAGTAGGCTTGGGCACTAGCAAACAGGAGTGCCCCTATAGGGAAAAGCGCAACTAACAAGGTAATCCAACTGGCGAAGGGATTCATTACAATCGTTATGCTCCCTCCACCGAAATCTTTAAAGAAAAGCGTTAAGATACTTGTGAGGATGTCCATCCCTAATGTTAAAATAAAATAAACAGCGCAGATGCCTAAAATCAACCGACAATGGTGCCGATAGAGGCTCAATATTGTGTCCAAGATATCTGTGAATCCCATCGGTTGGAGCGATGTTGTTGTAGAAACTTCATTACTATTCACGTTGGAACTTAACATTTTTTTCATATCCCCCTTCCTGTGCCCAAGCGAAAGTATAACACATCGACTAACGACTATCAAGCACTGTCCCGATACCGTTCGGGTAGCTGAGATAAGCCGTGCCAAGCGAGTACCTTTGAGCGATCTTGAGCCACGAGCAAAAAGGTTTGCTCTATGGAAAAAAATAAAATATAATAATTCATGTTGTTATCCATGGTAAAATGAGCATCCACCAAGGTTGTCCACACGAAATCAAGAGAAGGAAGTACAATTATGAACATCACAAGGTTCACTATATTCGTATGTGTATTAGCGGTTGTCGCGTCGATCGTGGGATTTTCTGCTTGTGATCAGATCCAGCAACTTTTCCTCCCCGCACCACCTACGGGAGATCTCAGTGGAGAGGTTCCAATCGGTGTCGTCGTTGCTCTCACAGGGCGATTCGCCGATGCCGTTGGTATACCGATGCTAAATGGCTTTGAACTCGCTCGCACAGAGATTAACCACTCAGGGATGCTCGGCGGTGCGACCATCACCTTCATCACCGAGGATGACCAGAGTGAGAGTTCCGTTGAAGCCTTCAATAAATTGATTCATCAAGATGGTGTGTCTGCTATCACGGGTCTCGCCATCTCAGCTCAGGCAATACACTCGTTTCCGATCGCCCAAGAGAATAGAGTTGTATGTTTTAGCTCAGTCTCTTCCGCCTCCGGTCTGAGCGCGATTGGTGACTTTATCTTTCGCGCGGGACTCACCATAGATATCCTGAATCCAAGCGGCGTCAGGATAACTCAAGAGAAATTCGGTTATACAAAAGCGGCGACCATATATGATGAAAGCGATCTCTACTCTACGAGCAGTCATGAGGGGTTCCAAGCAGCTCTCGCGGAGAACAGTGTCGAGATTGTGAGCACAGAGACCTTCCAAAGCGGCGATACCGACTTTACCGCGCAATTAACTCGAATAATGGAAGCAAATCCTGAAGCCATCTTTATCTCAACGTTACCACCGGAAATGCCTCTGATTCTGACGCAGGGTCGTGAACTCGGCATACCCGATTCCGTTCCCTTTATTTTGCCCGAACTGGCAATAGAGCAGGTACGAACGGCGGGCGACGCCGGAGAGGGTGTGATTACTTTTACAGGTTGGTCCAGCCTCGCTGCTACGCCGGGGAATCAAGCCTTCATTGAGAATTACCGTGCAGCCTACGGTGTTGACCCGAATCCTTGGGCAGCGCAATCGTATGCGACGCTTCAGATTCTCGCCGCAGCGATCGCGATAGCACAATCCACCGATTCGGAAGCGATCCGCGACGCGTTGGCGAATACCATGGATATGGACACTATTTTAGGGCAATTCTCTTTTGACGCTGTCGGAGACGCAGTTTACGACCCACAGATACTGATTGTCAAAGATGGCGAATTTGCAGTCTTTGAATGACCGTCAACGAAGGATCGAAACAATTTAACAGAGTCGGAATTCTGTATCTTATAGGAAACAACAATCGTTGTTCTCTGAAACTTAAACTTTAAATCTAGACGAATTTTCTGACAACCTTCCAAACACCAATACTCAACGAATCAGGTGGGGACAGTTCTTCCTGATTGTCCCTTGCCTGATTTTTTTTATTTGCAAAAAGGGAGTTTAAGATGAAAATTGGACGAATTACAATATTTGTGTTTGCACTGGTGATTGCTCTCTTGGTTGTAGGGCTTTCCGCCTGTGACCAGATTGGGCAACTGCTCGTCCCTGCACCGCCTCAGATGGAAGAGATTACCATCGGTGTCGTTTTACCTACCACAGGACGACTCTCCACCTCATTTGGAGTACCAATAGGTGCTGGCTTGGAGCTCGCTCTCGAAGAGATTAACAACTCACAACTCGGCGGGAGAAGTATCCAGTTTATCATAGAGGATGATCAGAGCACCGTTGAAGGTGCCGTCGCAGCCTACAATAAATTGATTCAGCAGGATGGTGTACCTGTTATCCTCGGACCCGCCACCTCAAGTGGAGCCGAAGCGACGTTTCCAATCGCGCAGGCAAATGGGGTCGTGGCGTTTAGCCCTACCTCCGCTGCGCGTGGTCTCAGTGCGATTGGTGATTTTGTCTTTCGTGCCGCTCTCACTACAGATGTGCTGATTCCGAGCGGTATTGAGACAACTTCTGCAAAACTCGGCTATAAGACAGCCGCAACAATGTATGATGAAAGCGATGTCTTCTCCGCGGATAGCGATGAAGCGGTGAGGGAAGCGTTTGCTGCGAGCGGTGTCGAAGTATTAATCACAGAAACTTTCCAAGGAGGCGACACGGACTTTACCGCACAATTAACTCGGATAATGGAAGCAAATCCCGACATTATCTTTATCTCCTCTTTATCGCCGGAAAAGCCCGGGATTCTGATGCAAGGTCGCCAACTCGGTATACCCTACTCGGTGCCGTTTGTTATGCGCACGTTGACCATAGCCGATGTGCAAGCTGCGGGTGATGCCGCCGAAGGGGCGATTACTTTTGTTGGTTGGGCAAGCGCGGTTGACACACCGGAAAACCGAGCCTTCGTCCAGAATTATAGCGCGAAATATGGAGTGGAACCGAGCAACTACGCCGCACGGGCGTATGCCAGCCTCCGTATTTTGGCTGAGGCGATTGCCAATGCCCCATCCGCCGAATCAACCACGATTCGAGATGCACTGGCAAATATCACAGATTTCGACACCGTTTTCGGGAAATTCTCTTTTAACGCGGTCGGGGATGCTGTTTACGATCCGAAAATATTGATTGTAGAGAATGGTCAGTTGGAAATCTTCGAGTAACCCCTAGCAGAAACAAGGTAAGCAGATAAAGTATAATTACCCAAGTTACAAAAAATAAGGAGGTTCAAATTGAATATAAGTAAAGTTGCCAAATTTGCGTTTGTCTTGACGATTGTCGCACTGATTGTAGGAGTTTCCGCCTGTGACCAAGTTCAGCAGCTTCTCGTCCCTGCGCCGCCTTCGATGGAAGACCGTAGTAGGGAGATTCCCATTGGTCTCGTTTACCCCGTTACTGGACGGCTTGCCGATTTTGCTCTACCGATACAACGTGGCTTCGAGCTAGCTCTTGAGGAGGTAAACAATTCACAACTCGATGATGTCAGATTCAAGTTCATCACCGCGGACGATCAGAGTACCATTGAGGGTGCCATTGAAGCCTATAATAAACTGATTCAAGCGGGCGTACCTATTATCTTCGGTCCTACAACTTCAGGTCAAGCAGAAGCGGCGTTTCCAATTGCGGAACAGAATGGTGTGGTGGCTTTTAGTTCATCCTCAAATGCCACTGGTCTGAGTGCGCTTGGCGATTTTATCTTCCGCGCAGGACTCACCACAGATATCCTGCTCCCCGGTGGTGTCAGGGCAACACATGCAAAACTCGGTTATCAACAGGTAGCAATCATATATGATGAAACCGATTCTTATTCCATAGATAGCTATGAAAAGTTCAGGGACACGCTTACTGAGATTGGTGTCGAGATTCTGACCACAGAAACCTTCCAAAGCACAGCGATCTCCGAAAGCGAAGCCCCCAATTTTTCTGCTCAATTGTCTCGGATAAAAGAGGCAGATCCTGATGCTATCTTTATCGCATCACAACTCCCGGAGCAGACTGCGATTCTGATTCAAGGTCGTCAGCTTGAGATTTCCACCGATGTTCCTTTTATCACTAGCCTGATAAACGACGTGGAAAATACAGGGGCTGCCGCCGAAGGGGCAATCTCTTTTGCAGGCTGGATAAGTACAGCTGATACGCCGGGAAATCAAGCCTTCGTTCAGAAGTACCGAGCGACGTACGGGAGTGATCCAAACGCTTGGACAGCGCAATCATATGCCGCGGTCTATATCGTCGCTGCGGCGATTGCAGAAGCCCAATCCGTTGATCCAACCATAATTCGAGATGCACTAGCTAACACCAAAGATTTCGACACCGTTTTGGGAGCATTTTCTTTTAATGATGTCGGGGATGCGGTTTACGGACCAATTGTACAGATTGTAGAAAACGGCGAATTCCATATTTTCGAGTAAGCGTCCAAATGCCCAGCACTGCCCTAGAGGGGCACCCCTTGTAGGTGCCCCTCTAGGGCAGTGCTGTATTTTTTTATATAAAAACGAGGAGATTCAATGTGAACATCAGCAGGTTCACCAAATTTACATTTGTCTTGGCGGTTGCGGTGCTGATTGTAGGGCTGTCCGCCTGCGATCAGATTGGACAACTTCTCCTCCCTGCACCAACTCAGATGGAAGGAATTAAGGGAGAACTTCGCATCGGTCTTTCCTTACCGCTGACAGGACGATTCGTCGCGGCATTCGGCTACCTACCAACCCACCAAGGCTTTGAACTAGCTTGTGAAGAGATTAACCATTCAGGAATGCTCGGCAACGCAAAAATTACCTTCATCGCCGAGGACGATCGGGGTACCGCCAAGGGTGCTATTGAGGCTTTCAATAAACTGATCCATCAAGCGGGTGTGCCTGCAATCTTGGGTCCCGGCCTTTCCAGTCAAGCCCAAGAGGTTTTTCCAATTGCACAACAGAACCGGGTCGTGGTATTTAGCCCGAATTCCGGTGCTTCCGGTCTAAGCGTACTTGGAGATTTTGCCTTCCGCGCTGCGCTCACCACAGATGCGCTAATCCCAAACGGTATCAAGGCAACGCAGGTGAAACTTGGTTATCAACGGGTCGCCACCATATATGATGAAACAGATCTTTATTCCACAGATAGCGACACGGTAGCGAGGGCAGCCTTCGCTGATAACGGTATCAAAGTTCTAACCACAGAGACTTTTCAAACCGGCAATACCGACTTTTCTGCACAATTAACTCGCATCAAGGAGTCAAACCCTGATGCCATCTTTATCTCTGCTTTATCACCAGATATATCTGCGATTCTAATTCAAGGTCGTCTACTCGGTATACCCGACTCAGTTTCTTTTATTGTTCCCGATTTGCCTAGCAACGAGATACAAGCTGCAGGCGATGCCGCCGAGGGTGCTATTACTTTTACTGGTTGGACAAGCACGGCTGACACGCCGGGAAATCAAGCCTTCATTCAAAATTATCGCGCAAAGTATGATATCGAACCGAACATTTTCGCCGCGCAATCGTACGCCGCTGTCTATATTCTTGCCGCGGCGATCGCGGAAGCCCAATCCACCGATCCAACAGCGATTCGAGATGCTCTAGCAAAGACCAAAAATTTCGACACCATTTTAGGGCAATTCTCGTTTAACGCCGTCGGGGATGCCGTTTACGATCCGATTGTACTGATTGTCGAAAACGGTGAATTTCAAATCTTCGAGTAACCCGTCAAATACCAGAAGGGCTCGTAGGGGCACCCCTTGTGGGTGCCCTTTTAGGATAGCACCACACTCTTACTTACAAAAGAAGGAGATTTAGTGTGAATATCAGATGGTTCACCAGATTCGTGTTTGCATTGGCGATTGTTACGCTGATTGTGGAATTTTCTGCCTGTGATCGGATTGAGCAACTTCTCATTCCTGCCCCACCTCAGATGGAAGGGGTTAGTGGAGAAATTTCTATTGGTCTCGTCTACCCTGCTAGCGGACGACTCGCTTCGGTTGGGATGGAAATGGGAAATGGCTTTGAGCTAGCTCTTGCAGAGATTAATAACTCACAGTTTAGCGACGCAAAACTCAAGTTTATCACCGAGGACAGTCAGGGCAACGCTGAAGGTGCTATCACAGCCTTTAATAAGCTAATCCATCAGGACAGCGTCCCTGTCATCCTCGGTCCCGCCAGCTCAAGCGCAACTGAGGCGGCGTTTCCAATCGCACAACAGAATGGAGTTGTGGCGATAAGTGCCACCGCTGCCGCCCGCGATCTCAGCGCGATTAGCGACTTTGTTTTTCGCACCATTCTCACCACAGATGTGTTGATTACAAGCGGCATCAATGCTACGCAAGCGACACTTGGCTACCAGAAGGCGGCAATCATATATGATGAAACTGACCTCTTCTCCGCGGATGGTGCCACGGTAATGAGGGAAGCCCTCACTGCAAATGGCGTCGAAGTTCTGACCACACAGACCTTCCAAAGCGGTGATACCGATTTTTCCGCACAACTAACTCACATCAAAGACTTAAATCCCGATGTTATCTTTGTTTCCGCTTTGCCGCCAGACAAACCTGAGATTCTAATTCAAGCACGCCAACTCGGTATACCCGATTCGGTGACTTTCATTATTAATACGCTGACCACAGCCGATGTACACGCTGCGGGCGCTGCCGCTGAGGGTACGATTGCTTTTACCAGTTGGGTCAACACCACTGACACACCAAAAAATCAAGTTTTCGTCCAGAATTATCGGACGAAATATGGTATTGAACCGAATATCTGGGCAGCGCAGTCGTATGCCACCGTTTATATTCTCGCTAAGGCAATTGCTGATGCCCGGTCCACTGATGCAGCCGCGATTCGAGACGCCCTAGCGAACATTACAGATATAGACACCGTTCTGGGTAAATTCTCTTTTGATGCTGTCGGAGATGCGGTTTATGACCCGATTGCACTGATTGTCAAAAACGGCGAATTTCAAGTATTTGAGTAAAGGCACCCCCTTGTGGGTGCCCTTTCAGGGCAGTAGCGGATTTTGTGATTATAGTGGATCTTAGGATTAATGAGACATTCCTAATACACAGCCAACCCCCTAAATCCCCTTTATCAGGGGGACTTTGGAAACCGCACCTACCAGCCCCGATAAATCGGGATCGAAACCGAGGGGCGAAAGTGTCTGTTTATTTTTAGAATTCACCATAAAAACTAAGGAGGTTCAATATGAAAATTCAAAGGTTCACCACATTTGTATTTGTATTAGCGATTGCTACACTGATTGCGGGGCTTTCTGCTTGTGATCAGATTGGGCAACTTCTCATCCCCGCAACTCCTCAAATGGAAGGGCTTCGTGGCGAGATTGCCATTGGTGCTGTCCGCCCTATCACGGGACGACTCGGTTTGGACAACCCGCCGCTGGGACAGGGATTTGAACTCGCTATGGCAGAGATTAATAATTCACAACTCAGTGATCTAAAGATCAACCTCATCGTCGAGGATGGTCAGAGCACCGTTGAGGGTGCTGTTGAAGCCTTCAATAAATTGATTCATCAGGATGGCGTGTCTGCTATCCTCGGACCCGCCACCTCAACGCAGGGGCAAGTAGTGTTTCCAATCGCACAACAGAATGGAATTGTAACGATAAGTCCCACTTCTGCCGCCCGCGGTCTCAGCGCGATTGGTGATTTTATCTTTCGCACTAGTCTCACCACAGACGTACTGATTCCAAGCGGCGTCAGGATCACTCAGGAAAAACTTGGCTACCAGAAGGTCGCCACAATATATGATGAAATGGATCTGTTCTCCACCGACAGTAACGCTGTGTTGAAGGAGGCTCTCACTGCTAACGGTGTTGAGGTGCTGACCACAGAGACCTTCCAAACCGGCGAGACTGACTTTTCGGCGCAATTGACTCGCATCAAGGAGTTGAATCCAGAAGCCATCTTTATCTCGGCTACGCCAATAGAGACGCCCGAGATTCTGATTCAAGGTCGCCAGCTTGGAATACCTGCCGATGTTCCCTTTCTTATTACGCTTACCCTTGCTTCAAGTCAAATTCAACCCGCGGGTGATGCCGCTGAGGGAGCGATCGCTTTTACCGGTTGGATCAGCACCGCTGACACACCGGGAAATCAAGCATTCGTTCAGAATTACCGAGCAGCATACGGCATCGAACCGGACATTTGGGCAGCACAGTCGTATGCCACTGTTTATATTCTCGCTAAGGCGATTGCCGATGCCCAATCCACCGATCCAACGGCGATTCGGGATGCATTAGCGAACATCACAGATTTTGACACCATTTTGGGTAAGTTCTCTTTTAACGATGTCGGCGATGCCGTTTACGATCCTATCATACTGATTGTCCAAAACGGCGAATTTCGGATTTTTGAGTAAGCCTCCAAATGCCAGAAGGATTCATTAGTAGGGGCACCTTTATGGGTGCCCTCCTAGGATTTTTTAACGTAAAAAACAGGAGATTCAATATGAATATCAGAAGGTTCACCACGTTTGCGTTTGTCTTGATGATCGTTACACTGATTGTGGGATTTTCTGCCTGTGATCAGATTGGGCAGCTCCTCATCCCCGCAACTCCTCAGATGGACGGACTCAGTGGGGAGATTCCCATCGGCGTTGTCTTGCCGATTACAGGGCAACTTGCCGCACTCGGGTCACGGATGGGAGAAGGTTTTGAGTTAGCACGTGAAGAAATTAACCGTTCACAACTCAACGGCGCAAAAATTACGTTCATCATTGAGGACGATGGGACCACCCCTGAAGGTGCCGTTGAAGCCTTCAATAAACTAATACATCAGGATCGCGTGCCTGCTATACTCGGTCCCGCTAGCTCAAGTGCGGCCGGAGAGGCATTCCCAATCGCACAACAGAACCAAGTTGTAGCTCTTAGCCCGACTTCGGGTGCCTCCGGCTTGAGCGCGATTGGCGATTATGTCTTTCGTGCCAGCCTCACCGCAGATGTGGTTATCCCAAACAGTGTCAAGGTGACTCACGCAAAACTTGGCTATCAACGGGTAGTAACCATCGTTGACAGCGTCGAACTCGTCGCCCGGAATAGCGATCAGGTATGGCGAGATGCCCTCACCGAAAGCGGTGTCGAGATTCTTGCCACAGAAGTGTTCCAAAGTGGGGATACCGACCTGTCCGAACAGTTAACTCGCATCAAGGATTTAAATCCTGATGCCATCTTCATCTCCGCTCTGCCAACAGATATGCCTGACATTATGATTCAGGCGCGTGAACTCGGTATTCCTGACTCGATTCCCTTTATTGTTGCCCAAGTTAGTGCAGATGAAGTCCGAGCCGCAGGTGATGCCGCTGAAGGTCTAGTAACCTCTGCGAGCTGGCTCAGCACTGCTGATACACCAGGAAACCAAGCCTTTGTCCAGAATTATACCGAGAAATATGGCGTCGAGCCGAGCATCTGGGCAGCCCAGTCGTATGCCTCAACCTATATCTTGGCGGAAGCGATTGCCAACGCTCAATCCACCGATTCAACCGCAATTCGAGACGCTATGGCAAATCTCTCAGATTTTGACACCGTTTTGGGTCAGTTCTCCTTTAACCCTGTCGGGGATACGGTCTACGATCCGTTTATGCTGATTGTCAAAAACGGCGAATTTCATGCCTTCGAGTAAATTTTCAGCACCGGCAGTTCATACCCTGTCATGCACCGCTCGTTGATGATAGGGTATGTTTTCGCCAATAGATAGAGAAATTGACTTTTCGCAATACCTCCCCAAAAAAGCCCTCGCCCTCGCTTTTCTCCTGAGACCTCTCTGACTTTCTTTCTCTTTTCCAGATTTGATTTTGCAGACTTTTCTCTTAATCCCTTTCCTTACTGAAATTTTTCTTGACAATCTAAACTTTAGGGTTTACAATATACTCGATTTTTTGTCCATTTGTAAACCATCGTTCACTAAACATGATTTAAGGAGATAGAAAGATGCCTACGAAACATGACACAACCGCCCAACGTATCGCTGACAAGAAGGGCGTTTCCTATAACCAAGGACAAGGGCCAGATATCAAGACCTCCCGTCAAACCATTGAGGTAGAAACAACCAACACCATTCCAGATGCAGGCCGTCAACTTCGAGGGCATAAAGGACCCGTCTACGTAGCTGGGGCGAATGATGCAGCTACTAACGCGGCTTTGGAGTACTACGAAGACACAACGATTGGAGTGATGGATCCCTCTGGCAACATTTTGAAGTCCTCATCACGCAAGAAATAAATACTAATGGATATCAGAAACAAAGTATCACAATCAAAAAGGGGGTATTGCAATCGTGCTTGGAGAACGGCTGAAAAGATTTCGGCTTGCTCGTGGCATGTCTCTTGATGACCTAGAGGCCGCTATTGATGGATTGGTTAGTAAGCAAGCACTGTCAAAGTATGAGCGTGGGAAAATGCAACCAAAAGTGGCAACACTTAACCGAATCGCTGCCGCATTGGGGATTAAATCCGCTCAACTGTGGGGTGAACCCGCTTGTCAAGTTGAATGCATTGCCTATCGAAGACTCGCTCGCTTAGGTAAAAAGGAACAGGAACAGCTAGAGAGCTTTGTTGTTGAAGTGTTAGAGAAGCGGGTCGCCTTGCAAAAACAAATTGGTGGGCAAATCAGTCTCGCACTCCCAATTCATGAGGCTTCGGTCCATGATATGGAAGACGCAGAGCAAGCAGCTCTCGCGCTCCGCCAGCAATGGGAGTTGGGTATTGACCCAATTGCAAACCTCGTTGGAGTGCTTGAAGACCATTTTATCCACATCATTGAAGTTGACGCAAGTGAGACTTTTGATGGCATTTCTGCTGTGGTACGAGATAATGACAATAATCTGCTGGCAGCAGCGATTGCGACACGCCGAGGCACACCGGGAGATCGTCACCGACTTAATATGGCACATGAACTGGGGCATCTGATCCTTAGATTGAGCGAAGAAATTAACGCCGAAAAAGCCGCTTTTCGATTTGGTGCTGCTTTCCTTGCACCAGCCGAGCACTTACGGCGGGAGGTTGGTGACAATCGAACTCTTATTGAGTCGGAAGAACTCCAGTACCTCAAGTGGCACTACGGAATGAGTATTCAGGCGATTTTGTTCCGACTGAAGGATTTGGGGATTATTACCAACTCCTACTATAAGGGGTGGTGTATGGAGATCAACAGATTAGGTTGGAAAAAGCAAGAACCAATTGAAATACCCCCTGAAAAACCAAAGCGGTTTCATCAGCAGGTATTCCGGGCACTTTCCGAAGGATTAATCGAGGAAGGGGAGGCCGAACAACTGCTGAATGACACCCTTGAGACATCTTCACCCCAATCACTTATTGAACGTCGTGCTTTCCTTGAACTGCCAATAAATTTAAGACGAAGTCTATTAAGGGAACAGGCGAAACAGATGGCCGATTATTACCAACATGATTCTGAATGGCGTGAACTTGAAGGGGGAGACCTTGTCGAATACGAAGCCACCTAATCCGCGTCGGGGAGAAGTTTGGGATGTAAATTTCGATCCGACAATTGGCTCAGAGATACAGAAAATCCGTCCTGCCGTGGTTATCAGTTCAGATGGCATTGGGCGCCTACCGATTAAGCTAATCTCCCCAATTACCGGTTGGCAGACCCAGTTTTCACGAAACATCTGGCACGTCCGCATTGGACCTAATCGTACTAATGGACTGACAAAGGTCTCAGCTGTTGACACATTGCAAACTCGGGGCGTGGATGTGAAACGCTTTATTAGCAAGCGAGGTAGACTCAACGCAACACTCATGGAAGAAATTGTGGCAGCAACCGCGGCGATTATTGAATACCAATAATCCTAGATGCATGTGGAAAGGGAACAAATAGAACCTTAGTTTGTTCCGTCTTCCTTCGATTCAGTGTCACAAAAGAGTATGAACCTGTTCGGACAATTTTCAGCAAGGATTGGGAGCACATTTATCCGTGGGGAGAGATGCCTTTAAAAGAATAAAAGGAGTGAGATTGGACGGTTTACCACAATAGTCGAGAGAATATATAGTGAAAAAAGGAAAATGTATTTACTGCAAGAAATATAAGAATTTAAACAGAGAACATGCTTTCCCCAAGTCACTGCTACAAAAAGGTGCACCTGGATGGACAATTAAAAAACACGTGTGTGTAGACTGTAATAGCAAGCTAGCGCAGCTTGACGCAGTTCTGATAAAGAAATCTCCCTTAGCATTTGTGTGGGACCGAATTCAGGATGAGCTAGGTCACAAGACTCAAACACCACATTCGTCCATCTATCATAAGAAAGCAGGTGGAATTAATCCGCTACGACAATTTTTTCCAGATTCCCACTACGAAAATCATATAATTCTGCATGAAACAACAACAGTAAATAGTGGCACAAGTGTTCCAGTTGACTCAGCTACAGCTCTACGTCCTCAGATTATTTTGACTCAATATCCTGAAGGTCAAACCTCTGAGGCAATCATCGCGAAAAATTGTGAAAAGTTTAATAATACTAGTTCGGATCAAGACATCATTACAGATTATGATAAGCAGGAAGAAGTATACTGTATTTTTGGAAATACTTACATTTTTCCGCCAAAAACCTCCGAGCGTTTCTTTTACAGAATCCAAGAATTTAAGTCTAAGTTCATGAAGGATTTTCCTCGCACTCGGTATAACCTGATGATTATATTTCCCGAACAAGATAAAGATCAACGTGCAATAGAAACTTTCTGCAACTCCTTTAAGGCCGGAACAAAAGAGATCATAGAGGATGAGAAAATCCCCGATCCGATACCAGTCATACAACTTATCGAAGTAAGAGCCGATCCAAAAGCTATACCAGATATCGCGAGAGCAATAGCAAAGATCGCGTTTCATTGTTTTTTGCACCACTATCCTGAATTTAACGGGCATGAATCTATCTTCGATGATATCAGAGAATTTATCTATGTTGGGTCCCCTAATAAATTCGTCGGTGACTGGAAAAATCCTGGAACTGAAAATCTCGTTTATGATTCCAGTGAACATCTTCATGGTATCTGCTTCTTCCTCCAAGACAACGATATTGGTTGCCGAATGGATCTCTTTACAGGACTTCGGACTCCATCGGTTTCTTATCAGGTAATCTTAGCAGGTGAGCCGGATAATTCACATCCCAGTCCTAGTCGTGTCGAATATATTCCCTTCTATGTGCATCCGAAGAGCCAGATGAAGAAACGGATACTCCCTGTCGAGAATCTTGGAATAATACGGCCACCGAGTCAATACGAAGGGGTGCTCTGGTTGCCTAAATATCCCCTCTAGGAATGGAACAGTTGTGGAAAGAAGTGAAAATTGAAAGACAGTTATCGAAGTCCGTGTATAATGCTGAACGCGCCATGATCGCTCGAAAACAGAGTCCCCTACTCCTTATCCTGATTTGTATCTTCACGGCGTGTTCAGAACAGAAAGACCCTCCCCTTCTCGAAACAAAGATTCCAAAGGAAACAACTGAAGCAAACTCCTCAAAGGAGTTGGTTACGTCCACGTTCCGCCTCGCTGCGTGGAACATCCGCATCTTCAGCGATGGCAGCCGGACTGACGACGAGTTACACCACATCGCTAAGGTGCTGATAGGTTACGACTTTATCGCTATTGTTGAGTTGAGGGATGAGGTGGTTTTGATGCGGACTGAAGCAATATTGATAGGCATGGGAAGGGATTATGACTACGTGATGAGTCCGCCAGTCGGGGCGAAGGTGAAGGAGCGCTATGCCTTCCTGTTTGACCCACAGATAGTCCGTGTTATCGAAGACGGTGAAGTATTTCCTGATCCCAACGATGCCTTTCTTCGTGAACCCTACTTCGCTACGTTCAAGGCGGGCGAGTTTGACTTCACAGCGATCGCTGTGCATGTGATTTGGGGCGATATGGTCAATCAGCGTCGGCGGGAGGTGCAGGAACTAGCGAATGTGTATCAAGCAGTGCAAGCGGCGGACGAAGATGAGCAGGACGTGATACTGTTAGGCGATTTTAATCGTAACCCCGATGATCAATCAGCGTATGGTCGGCTGCTGTCCATCCGGTCAATGGGGCATTTGTTCCAACTTCCGCAGAAATCGCATATTAAAGATACTAGCCTCTACGACAACATCTTTTTCCAAACGAACCATGTGACCGAGTACACCGGAGATAGCGGGATAGATCGTTTTGACGAGATCCATTTTGGGAATGACGATGCCGCAGCGTCCTTAGCAGTCAGCGATCATCGACCTGTGTGGGGAACTTTTCGTATAGATGCCGACGACGATGGTTTACTCCCCTGATGCTCCTGATGGATTGATAAATTCATCAGACGGGCAAAAAATATCAAACATGTCCAAACCCAGCGGTTTCCATCCATTCAATCCGCAAGTAAAATCTGAATCTGTTCTTCGAGCTCATCGTCCCAGACGTGTCCAGTGATCTCTCCCGCTGTATTAATCAGAACGATTGGTGGCCATCCGATGGCATATCGATCGAAGGTTTCGCCTTCCGCACCAACAACCGTTGTCGGTTGGTCTAACGCGATTGAGTGGGACAACGCTTGTTCTGCTATATGTCGCTTAATCGTCTCGATTTCTGCTGTGGCGGAGCAGATAGTGATACAGACTAGTCCCTCTTCTCGATAGACCTCTTGCAAGACATCAAGTAAGCGTACCCGATGAATATCAAAGCCCACTGAGTGCCAGAAATGCAGGGCAACTGTCTTTCCTTTCAGATCTCCAATGGAGATGGGGGAACCGGACACCCACTCGGCAACACTCAACTCCGGCGCGGGTTGATTCACCAAGGTTTTGGAGCGTTCTTCGGCATTCTCAAGGTAGGCGTGCTCTGCTTCCCGTTCTGCTCGCTTTTCTGGGGTCGGCTCCGGTCTCGGTTCAGGCGGTGTCAGAGTCAAGACGAGGTCGCGCTGATTTACTGCAATATTTTCAAAAATTTTGTAGTTGTGTCTGTTGCTAACACCAATCGACACAATCGAATCCTTGATATGCTGCAGTTCAAACTCACCTTGTGCGTTGGTAAAAACGTCACTGTAGACGTAGCCGGAGCTAGGTTCTTCTTCGCTCTCTACCCCTACCCCTATCTGCTCAATAGGTTTTCCCTCAGCATCCACAACCTTCCCAGAGAGATATCCATCTGCCTTAATCAACACGAAATCGTAACGTTGATTGGTTTTCAAGATCTTAAATCGATGGTGCGCGTAACTTGAATGCATGATGTTCAATTCAGTCAGGATAGCCACGGGAAGGTCCTCAAACCGATAATTGCCGTTCTTGTCGGTGAGTGTTTCTCCGCCACATACTAGCCGTGCACCGCGAACCGGCACACCAGAGGTATCGGTGACACGCCCTTCAATGAAAAACCGACCGCCAGCTGGCAACAGGATGAGATCCGCGATTTGGGTCATCTCCGCTGTTGCGGTGAATCCCTCAGTTTCCACCTCCCGATACCCTTCTGCGTTTGCAGAGATAACGTACTCGTCCCCGACAATAAGCCCAATCTCTCGGAACCGCCCATCACCACCTGTTACAGCGACGGTTGTGCTTCGCCCCATGTGCCGTTGAGAATCCCAACGCATCAGATAGATACTTACTGATGACATTGGTTCTCCCTCACGGCTGACTACTCGCCCGGAGACCTTGACCCGCTCGTACTGTTCCATCCGAATCTCAACCGAGGCACCCTGTTGGACTTCGACCTCCGCCCTACCGCGTAACCTTAGTCCGCTATGTTCTGCTTTGAGGCTGAGACTCTGTCCAGACTGCAAACCGCTAATAGTAAACACCCCCGATTCGTCCGATCGACCATACTCCGTATGCCAGTATCGCGCGCTGGTAATCCTCGCACCGGCGACAGGTTCTCCAGCTTTCGTCAAAATTTGCCCCATCAACTCAATCCCTTTCGAGAGCTGAAAATCGACAACGATAGTTTCGCCTTCAACGACCTCTACATATTTCTTAGCCTGTTCGATAGCCTGATAGTCCGACGCGCCAACATAGATGCGTGCTCGACCGGGCGCAGCATGGAAGCGATAGACACCATTTTCGTCCGTTGCCGTCCCGTGACCCGCCGCCTGAGATTCCGGACGGGCTGCATCGTGAAAACGGATGTAGTGGTTGGCAATCGGTTCGCCTGTGTCCCGGTCGGTCACCTGTCCTGTGATAGAGCCACCCCGAACAAGGGTCAGATCTACGTTAGAAACAGTCTCTCCCTCAACGACCTTAATGAGTTCTTTAGCAACAGCAGTCCACCCTTCTGGTCCCTTATCAAGATAGAGGTTATATACACCGGTGGCGAGGTTTTTAAAGAGATAATTCCCATTTGTATCGGCGTTTGTCCGTCCTACCCCAATAGTTGGATTGATACCTTGAAATGCGACTGACGCATCTTTGACCGGAGCACTGGTATCCGTGTAGGTGAGGCGTCCCTCAATTTTGCCCTCAGGCTTCAGCCGGAATTCGAGTCCCTCCGTACCGACGGGCACTGTGACGTGCAACTCCTGTGCGTATCTTAGACCCTGAATCTCAAGGTTCGTTGTCGCACCTTGTGGCAGTCTGTGGAGCATAAATTTTCCATTTGCATCGGTCTTAGCGGGAGAGAGGGGTATAGCTCTCCCCAACCCAATTCCGGACTCTTCGGGTCTCCGGTTGCTATCGACTAAGTACTGGATGCGTGCCTCTGCATTCTGGATTGGCTCACCCGCTTCGTTCATAATCTTGCCAGAGATGATTCCCGGCGTTGCGAGTTGAATCTCAACATCGGTCGTGCTTTGGGGTTGAAGGTTTCGCCATCCGATCGCGTGATCAGGATGCTTGGCAACAATGCTCACCCGATCCCACTTCTTGAGTTCAGGACGCGGAAATTCAAAGCGAAATGTCCCATCCACCCTCGTGCGTGTGGCAGGTTCGGATGAATTGGTCCCTACGGAGTATAGCACTTCAGCATCCCTTACCGGTACACCGCTGTTGTCAACGACGTTACCGGAAAAGATTAGTTTTTCGGAACTGCCCTCCACTGCAGCAGCGGGGAGTTGTGGGCTGCCGCCGCTTCCCGGCGCTGCCCTGCGGACGGCCAATTGATGCTCCTGATTCCCTGAAGCGCGGCTAGAAGCAGCTCGCGGACGGTTTTCTGTCTCTACCGGAATGACCTGAACTGACGAGGCCGTTGAGCCGATGATGGGCGTCAACAGTACCACCTCGGTTGATCTCATCCCAACTCGATTCATTGCTAGACTCATTGGCGAATCGGTTCCATGTCTAGCAATTCCAATCAAAACACATACTGCCAAGATTAGCGAGAATACGATTTTACCGATAGCCGTGGCACTCCACGACGACGCCATTGCTGGCGATGGTATATGCTGAATTTGCTCCATGAATTGCATGAGAAAACCTCCTTTGAGTTTGTGGCTTTCCAAAAGCCTGCCGTAGCGTTCAGACAGTGCGTTCCCAAGTTGTTGACGCGCACGATACAACTTACCCTTGACCGTGTTGACGGAAACACCGAGAAATTCGGAGATTTCCTTCAACGAGTGGTCGCCCATATAAAACATTGACACTGCAACTCGATTGTCATCGGGAAGTTCAGTGAGTGCCTGCTCTAGATCCACCCGCCAACCCTCTGTGGGAGCGGTGTGCGCCGGTTCAATCTGTAGGGCATCGTCCGTGGCGTCCTCTAACACAGTTTCGCGCTGACGTGTTTTGATAAGGCTCATCAATCGGCGTTTACACTCGTTGGACATAATCGTATAGAGCCAACTTCGGAACCGATGCGGATGCCGGAGTTGATAGAGACCGTGATATGCTCGCCAGAAGACCTCTTGGGTGACATCCTGCGCGTCTTCTTCGTTCCGCACTTTCTGGAAGGCGTAGGCATAGACCATCTCCTGATACTTGTGGACCAGCACCCCGAAGGCATCCCGATCTCCTGCCAGTGTTTGGGACACTAATTTTTCGTCGTCTGAACGCATAACAGTCCCCCAACCCAAAAACGAAAATAACAATCACTTCTCAATGAAATACCGAAACTATTTAATAATTAGACACATTAAGTTGCTCGGAGGTTATGCTGCATAGAAAATAAACAGTTGAAAACGTTGCCGTAGCATATTACAATGAAAAGGACAGTCCCTGAATTTCAATGATTTACATCCAAGGATGACGCTGTTGGGTGAAAATGAGTTATAATTTGAACGTGGAGGCACGACAATGTCACAACATTGCCTATTAGGAGTTACGCAACAATTAAGATCTCAAACACACTTCGCGAGGAATTGGAGATAGACGCACTAGACAATATCATGCAGAACTTAGGTAAGACCTTGCAGAATGGTTGAAATCAGGAAACTCAGGAGGTTAAAAATGGGGGTAATTAAATCACATATTGAAATCACACCGGGGGTTTGCGGCGGTAAACCCCGCATTGCCGGACATCGAATTCGAGTGCAAGATATCGTGATAATGCACGATAGAATGGGCAAGGACCCATACGAGATTGTCAATGACTACCCTTCGATTACATTGGCCGATGTCTATGCTGCACTAGTCTATTATATGGATAACATGGAAGAAATTCGCCGGGACATTGCAGAGGCAGAGAAATTAGAGGACGGGAGGCGTGCCAAGACTCCTTCTTTACTGATGCAGAAATTCAAGGAACAAAGTCAAAAAGATGCCTCAAACGATTAAATTCCACCTTGATGAGAATGTGAATCCGGCCATCGCAAAGGGACTCCGGATTCGCGGCATCAATGTAACAACCACACCAGAGGTCGGACTCACAGAGGCAGACGATGAGGAACAAGTTGAATTTGCGAAAACTGAGGGACGGGTCGTTTTCACACACGACGATGATTTTCTTCGTATTCAGATTGACCACACCGGGATTGTCTATTGTGGGCAAGGCAGACGTGCCATTGGAGAAATTATCCAGTGGCTCATCTTGATGTGGGAAGTTCTTGACCCGGAAGATATGGAAAATAAGATGGAATTTATCTGAGCCGCACATATCTCCAAATCTACGTGCGGCAAGCTGGTTTCAAAACCCATAGGAGATCGCTGGGCACCGTGAGTGATGCTCAAGCCTTTGTTTTATTGCCATCTGAGGAGTTGAGGCGATTGGCTTCCCCCAATTCTAATCTGTTTCCAGCCATAAGAGCTCTTGAGCGTATGGTAGTGGACGACCAAGTGCCTGCTCAATCCTTCTAAAGTCTAGTTTCGTGCTCCCGACAACAAATGCAACGCCATTTTCATCGTATTGCATGTTGGCGATGGCATCGGGGAACAGTTCAGCGATGGCGGAGGTATTTCTGCTCAAACTTCGCTTTGACGACTTGAATGTTTGAAAAAGCGCGTCGAAAAGTATTTCCTCTCCTTCGTCGTATGTAAAGACCGGATTCCCGTTTGACATGTAATCTATAAATCCAGCACGCTCCATCTCATAGAGTGCCTTTTGTCTCTTTCTTACTAGTGAAATGCACTCCTTGATGAGGTCTTCCAGTGCCGCATATTGTTGTGAAATGTCCGATTCGCCCACAGGTTCGGACAGTTCCAGTTCAGCATCTTGTTGCGCTGATTTGGAAAGTGCAGTTTCTAATTCAGTGAGAAGATCCTCAAATTCGTTCCACTCTTCCACTGATAGTTCATCCTCCGCTGATGGCTCGTCCGATGGCGTTATCACGACCAAATCTGTCTTTTCATGAGGTGCCGTTTGATTCGACTGGATAGTAGATGTGTCGATTGATTGTTGTTTTGAACGGTCCGGTAGAAGATAAGTTCTGATGGACGAATCGGGCGTTTGCTCTCCGGAAGGAGAAACAAGGTTGAACAGAATCCAACCGCCCAACCCGATACCAAGGACACCAATACCGATCTTCGTAACGCTTCCAATTTTCATACTGATTACTGCTCCTTTCTTCAAATAAATTTTCGTTGGAACGGGAGGAAATATCATTATCAATCTCTTGATTCGCTCCAAAACCTTCCGTTTCGCGCCATAAAGCCGATGCGTCATGGCTTTATAGGACACCCCTTGCTCCTGTGCAATCTCCTGATTGCTTTTGCCCTCCAAATGTGCTTCAATGATTTGGCGTTCCTTTTCTGGCAACCGGTCAATCGCTTGAAGCACGGCATTAACCAATTCCTTCTGAACCAAGTGTTCTTCGGGGTTCGGTTTGAACATAGCAGAATCGGCAAGCACAAAATCACTATGCTGGTCACGCAGCCAGAGTTTTGATTCATTGGTCACAATCGAAAACAACCAATTTTTGAATTTCTCATGCCTTTTGAGCGTATGCAGGTTCAGGTAAGCCTTCACGAATGTCTCTTGCACGATATCCTTGGCCTCCGCATCATTTTTAACGATGGCACGTGCCCGCTGCAAAACCCGAATCTGGTATTTTTTGACCAATGCACCGAAAGCCTCTGTGTTTCCGCACAAGCAATTTTGGATAATCTCTTTCTCATTTTGCATTGCTTCCTCCTTTGATAAAAGATGCTATCTATCCTATTAAGATACACAAAATCGGAAATTTCCCGAAGGAATTTCAGGGCTGGTTCAAAAATGAGTTGCTTGTGGTCGTGTGATAAAAGCCAATGGACACCATAGAGGAGGGGTGCGCGAACGGATGTATCCGCTGGTGGCATGGTGCTCGCCCTTTCCAATCTGAGTATAGCCTTATGCGAGTTCTCATACTACCATCATTTGAAAAAATAAACAGTTGAAAACCTTGCCGTCACGTATTACAATAAAGAGAAGGAAATAAGTCGTTACTAGCCTTTCAGGGTATATACCTAAGCGTAAATTGCTCCCTTACGTATTACTCATTACGCATTATTTCTGAGAAAAGTCTATCTTTACTTATTGCAAAAAAGAATGAAAAAATCAGATGCCAATTGTAGGTTTCATTTATGTTTGGACTCCAATTCCTAACCCCCTTATTCCTCGCCGTTGGCGCGGCGGCAGCATCGCTGCCTCTGATTATCCATCTCCTCAACCGGGAACGAGCGAGACGGCTTGTGTTCAGCACGATTCGGTTCATCAAGATGTCCCATCAGGCGAACGTGCAGCGACACCGGCTGAAACAGCTGCTCCTGCTGTTGATGCGAATCCTGATCTTGGCGTTGCTAGGGCTTGCGTTCGCACGCCCATTTTTCGCGGATACCCCCGCTACTACCGGGGGGACAGGTGGTGTGCGAAATATTGTCATCATTCTGGACACCTCCTATAGCATGGGCTATCTCAATACCTTTGATCAGGCGAAAAAGGCGGCGATTGAACTTGCTGACGACCTTCAACCTAGCGACACTTCCGCCCTCATCTTTGCCAACAACAGAGCAAAGGTGATCAAACCGCTCGATGCAGAACACCGTCGGATCCAAACAGCGCTAACAGGCGCGCGGTTGACCAATCACACCACCGATTATCTCGACGCAATTCAATCAGCGGATGAGATACTTGGGGAAGCGGAGATTGGAGCAAAGCAGATCTACTTCATTAGCGATTTGCAGCGAATCGGTTGGGAGAGTTTTGTTGATACCGATAAACTCAGTCCCGATGTTGAGATTGCTTTTATTGATGTGAGCGCGAAAGAACCGGTTAATCTCGCAATCACTGGCGTGAGCGTACCACAGGTGGTATTGAATGAGCAGAAGCCGGCACAGGTAATTGTCCGTGTTCAGAATTTTGGGGAACAAGCATTTGAAGGGCTACCGGTGCAACTGTTTGTCGATGATAACAATGTCGGCACGACTACGCTCGATATCGAACCCAATGATGTGATGGACGTTTTGTTCCCAATCCGTTTCAGAACAGAAAAGATTCATACCGGCTACGCCGCGTTACCGGACGACCATCTAGAGATTGACGATAGGCGGTATTTCCGTCTACAAAGCCTGACCTCAATCAAGGTGCATTGCGTTAATGGCGAGCCGGGGCGGCGCGATTATGAGAGCGAGACGTTCTTTCTAGAGGCAGCGCTTCAGCCGGGGGTTCAGATTGTGCCAATCGACTTGACGCAATCCCGTCAACTCCCAAACGCTTCGGAGATTTCACAATATGACGTGATTATCTTGGCGAACGTGGAAAAATTAACTGAGTCGGAGACACAGTCTCTGAGGACGTTCGTTGGAGGCGGAGGTGGTTTGATCATTACCGCGGGTGATCGGATGGATCTGGCGGCATATCGGAGTACACTCGGTGCGGGCGAAGAGCCATTGATGCCGTGCAACTTCGTGCAGCCGGTTGGCGACGCACTCAATCACGATCGGTTCAGTGTTCTCGCAACGCTCGACTATAATCACCCTATCTTCCATCCGTTCAAAGAACCGAATCACGGCGATTTTGGGAAAGGTCGATTCTACCGGTACATCCAAGCGGTGCCGTTAAAGGATTCAACGGTCTTGGCAAGTTTTGACGATGGGAGTCCGGCACTTTTTGAAAAAGTTTACGGAACTGGGCGCGTGCTCTGCTTTACTTCGACGATCGATCGGGAGTGGACAGACCTGCCAATTCACGGCGTTTATCTGCCGTTTCTGTACGAAGCGATTAAATACCTCGCGCTCAAGCGGACGGATGAGAAACCCGATTATCACATCGGCGATCTGGTGGAGTTATGGGGCTATCAACTGCCATCGGGGACGGAGGTCGCGATTTTCAACCCAATAGGTGAAGAGACCCGGACGGAAATCAATGAGAGTGGCGGTATTATCTACGACGCCACCGAGCATCCGGGAATCTATTCCGCCCATATATCCGGCGAACAACCGCGTTACTTCGTTGTCAATCCGGACACAATTGAATCTAACCTTGCCGCCCGCGATCCAGAGGAGTTGACCAGTATGTTGGCTGGTGGTGAAACAGCTGTTCCCGCGGAGGTTGTCACGGCGGAAATGATTACAAAATATCACGGCGAGGTTGAGAAAAATCAGGGTGTGTGGTGGTATTTGATGCTTGGGGTGTTCCTGTTGGCGGTCGGGGAAATGTTCATCGCAAATCGGATATGAAACAGCCCAACCACCTATCAATCGGAACACCAAATAACAGGTAACTTTATGTTGGGGCTCATGTAAAAACGGAGTGCAATTATGGTGAAGGAATAGAGTTGAGGGCGGGGCAAGATGCCCCGCCTACGGTTTCTGTTGTACACTTTCTTAACATGAGCCTATGTTGGAAGTTGCGCCCAAGCTGTGATATGCGGCGGCAAGATGAGTGGGCGTTTCGATGCAACAACTTCCGCCCGAAGCCGTTGAGCAAGCGTGTCCAAATCAACCTCTTCAGCGGTCGCAATCTCGAATCTTTCCAAGAGCGGGAGTAGACTCTGAAAAGCGGCTGCTATGAATTGGTAACCTCCCCACGTTTCCGGCCCGCCTACCGGTGCTGAATACTGTAGAGTGGGTTCAGGCAAACCCGCATCAACAAAAGTGCTGTACAAGTCAAGCCCCATTCCAACATTCGCCCCTGAACGTCGAAACACCTCTACCCCCCATTCCGCTAACTGGTTCATGATGGGAGTCTCCGGATGGGCAATCGACGAGTAGACCGAAAACTCTGCATCCTGAAATGCGACGATACCCCCCGGACGCAGGTGCGTTGCCAGCTGTTTTAAGGTCGCTACGGGATCCGGCAAATACAGCAGGACCAAGCGTCCAATAAGGGCATCAAAGTCGTTTGGCAGATCCAAAGTTTGGACATCCTCTGTCACAAATTGGACGTTTGCTAAGCCCGCTGCCTGCGCTCGTGTTCGGGCAGTTTCGAGGATCTCCGGATTCATATCCACCCCGAGGACCTCTCCCTCACTACCGACTAATTCCGCCGCAGCGAACGCCACATCCCCGGCACCGCTACCAATATCAAGCACCTTCATCCCGGTAAAAAGACCCGCATCCCTGAGAAGCCGTCCCGTTATGTCTTCATACAGTCCTGACTGCTGAATCAAACGCTCCGTCTCCTCTTTGCTGCGCCCCATCGTATATGTCCGCTCATTATCGGCCATGTCGATTTATCCTCCTGCTTAATAATTAAATGGTTAAAGTCCTGTAGTTTGGCGATTCATCGCCGAAGGACCCCGTTCCCAACGCCCGATAAATCGGGCAACTACAATCGAAGTGCCTAAGTCCTGATAATAAAAAATATACAGAATGGTTTACACACTCTGTTGTTTACGGTTCAATCAATTTATGGAATTGTACTTCACCATTGACAATCCGTTTAATAACCACGCTTTTAGACGTGTGTCGGTTTTCATCGTAACCAGAGATAAACGTTGCTCCGCTATAATTCATGGTCGCCGCGAGTTGGTCGCGAATCGCTGTTGGTGTCAAATCCTCCGCACGGCGCATCGCCTGAACCACGAGTCGGAGCGCATCATATCCCAGCGCAGCACCCCCATCGGGAACAACGCCAAACATGGCGGTATAGGCGGTTACAAATTGATAGGCATCTTCACCCAAATCGCTCGGTTCCGCCTCCGCCGCAAAGCCGCTACTAAAGAAACTTCCGTCAATAACCGTCCCAGCCTCCTCAACCAATGCCACGTTGTCCCAAGCATCACCGCCGATGAAGGTCGCTGCTATCCCAATATCTTCTCTTGCTTGTCGGACCAGTAGGGGGACTTCAGGGAGGAAACCGGTGCTAAAAATTACGTCCGGCGTAGCTTCAGCGATTGCAGTTAGTTGCGCGGTAAAATTGGTATCCCCTGCCGCGTAAAATTCATCAGCTACCACCTGACCGCTATGAGCGATAAAGCTATCAATGAAAGTTTGCGATAAGCCCTCCGAATAGACATCGTCTTTGTGCGTGAGGACCGCGGCAGTCTTTGCCTCCAAATCTTGCAAAGCAAATGCTGCCATCGCTGCTCCCTGAAAGTCGTCGGTGAACGCCGCCATAAACACAAAGTCACCCGCAGCGGTAACGGACGGATTGGTGGCGGAGGTTGCCATCATTGGTATGCCGTGGCGTTGGGCAATCTCCCCGACAACCACAGCATAGGTTGAACGGTTGGGACCAACGATTGCCGATACTCCCCCTTCAACAATCAGCTCTAGCGCTAGCCTAGAGACATACTCTGTCTCGTTTATATTCTCGCTTACGAAACGTTGTGTCGGTATACCACGAGCGACTAGTTGTATCGGTATGCCGCGTACACCTCCTGCTTCGTTCAATTGCATTGTCGCCAATTCTGCCCCGTATCGGCTGTTGTTTCGATTCGGCGTAGTGTAGAGAAAGCCAATCTTAATGGCATCCTCATCGCCTGTATCCGGTAAAGGTGGGAGCAATTGTTGGATCTGATCACACCCCCAAAACAGGGGAATTATTAAAAACAGTAAAATCCAAAGCCGACCAATGAACTCGCGTTCAGTTAGCCGGGGACGTTGCTCTGTCACTAAAATCCTCCTTTGACATACTCCCAAACCTAAAGGATTGGGATTCTTGCCCGTTCCAATAGGATTAGAATTGCTCTATCAACGAAGTTAGCCCGGTGAACTGGGACTTACAACTTCTTCTGAGAGGGTAGATGCCCCTACCCTATGGATATTAAGTGCCGCGTTGCGGTCTCTATCCAACTGTATGTGACAGCTTGGACACTGCCATATTCTATCACGTAGGTTTAGGTCTTGATTGACTGCACCACAAACATGACAAGTCTTTGACGAAGGATACCATTTATCAATGAAACGGATTTGTCTGCCTTTTTTACAAGCAATATATTTCAACTTCTGTACAAAGTCATAGAAGCCTAAGTCACTGACCTTACGACCCCAAAGGCTTTTCATGCCTTTTAGATTCAAGGTCTCCAGTGAAATCCAGTCGTATCTGTCTGTCAAGCCATGTGCAAGTTTCCAGTGGAAGTCTTGTCGCTGGTTTGCAATCTTACGGTGTTTCCGTGCAAGATTACGTCTTGCACGGTCACGGTTACTTGACCCTTTGACCTTTCGTGAGTGTTTGCGGTACGCACGTTTGATACCGTTGAGTCCGCACTTAAAAAGCTGTGGAGATTCGTAGTCATTGTAGTCAGACCCTGTCAAATATGTTTTTAGTCCAAAGTCGAACCCCGCGCTGTTACCCGTCGTGAGCAGACTTAAATCTATATCTACATGGTCTGTTAGAATGATTAGCCATACGTCTCCTACGCTGTCTCGCTTGATTGTGCAGCGTTTCGGGTTGCCTAAGACTTCCCGACTTTTGAAGTATCGGTAGATTCGCTTGCCAATACGGATATAGTTAGATTGTAGTAGCTTCCAACCCGCTTGTTTGAGTGTGAATGATTTGTAGTATGAACAATTCTTGAAACGGGGACGACCACAACGCTTGTTGCCTTTGCTATTGGTGAACATTTTGGTGTACGCTTTATCAAGTCGGTCTATGACGTCTTGCAACGATTGACTCGGCAGTAGATTCCAGTGGGCAAACTTCGGGAGCCGCTTGAGTTTTGTTAGATGTCGCATGAGTGCCTTTTTGCCAGGGTACTTGCCATAGATAGTATAATACCGACGACACAAGGCGACAAAGTGATTCCATACTTTCGCATGGCTATCAATCGTTTTTTGCAATTCACGATTACCGTGATTGCTATACATTTTGAACTTGTACGTTTTCATCATAGGATTCGGCTCTCTGGCTTTCATCTCCATGCGTTTGGATGTGAGAGGCTCCACTGTGCAGTGGAGACGCATCCTCTCACGAAAGCCAAAAAAAGTATACCCTATTTATGGTAGATTTTAGAATTACTTAGACACTTCCAATGGACATGTACAAATTGGGAAATCTGTACCCACAAACAACCCCCTAAATCCCCCTTATCAGGGGGACTTGGGAAATGTCCACTTATTTCTCTAATTCACCATAGTCTACAGAATTAAAAAAAACGTGCTAAAGCAATCTGTATCCCAAGCATGAATGCTTGGGCTTTAGACCTAAAGGCGTTTTTGGTAAGGTGCGGGGTAAGATACAATGCCTGATTCTACTACAAACTTATGGTTCAATTAATTTGTAAAACTGTGCTTCGCCATTGACAATTTGGTTGATGACTGCGCTCTTGTTTGGGTGTCGGTTTTCATCGTAGCCGGAGATAAATGTTGCCCCGCTATAATCCATCGTCGCTGCAAGCTGGTCGCGTATTGCGGTTGGCGTCAAGTCGTCGGCACGACGCATCGCCTGAACTACGAGCCGCACCCCATCATAACCTAGCGCAGCACCCCCGGCGGGTGGGACCTGAAAAATTGAGGAGTAGGCAGTGATAAACTGGTCTGCGTCTTCATTCAAATCGCCCGGTGCAACGTCGGCTGAAAAAAGGCTGGAAAAAAAACTCCCCTCAAGAATCTCGCTATTCTCAGAAATTAAGACGGAGTTATCCCAACTGTCGCCGCCGAGGAGGATTCCTGTTATACCGAGCGTCTTCGCTTGTTGAACCACCAATGGGATTTCGGATGCAAAACCGGGCAGAAAAAAGACATCCGGCGCAGCTTCAGCGATTGCAGTCAGTTGTGCGGTAAAATCAGTATCTCCCCTGATGTAAAATTGAGCGTGTACAATTTCGCCACCCAAAGCAGTGAAGTTGTCAATGAAGGTTTGCGATAAACCCTCCGAATAGAGAGACTCCCTGCGCGTGAGGACTGCAGCGGTCTTTGCCCCTAAATCTTGTGTAGCAAATGTTGCCATCACCTTTCCCTGAAAGTCGTCGGTGAACGCCGCCATAAACACAAAATCGCCCGCAGTAGTAACCGACGGATTGGTGGCGGTGGTAGTCATCATTGGTATCCCGTAGTGTTGGGCAACTGGACCAATGACTACAGCATAATTCGATCGGTTGGGACCGACAATCGCCGATACCCTTTCTTGGATAATTAGTTCCTCGGCTATTACTGCGGCTTGTTCTGTGTCGCTTATATTACCACGCGCTATAATTTCGATCTCCCTACCGTGCGCTCCACCCTCTCCGTTCAGTTGCAGTGCCGCTAATTCCGCACCGTTCAGGCTATTGCTTCGGGTGTCGCTAGTATACATAAAACCAATTTTGATCGTGCCGTCATCATCTTCAGCCGGCATTGGTGCAAGTAGTTGTTGGACATTCTCGCACCCTGCAAACAGAAGCAGGACTCCCATAACTAGAGCTAAATAATTAACAGTATAAAAAAGGATCTTGTTCCAATCTCTGAAAATCCTGCACATTCCCTGATGGGTCATTCAATCTCTCCTTATCATTTATGAGGCGTTGTGTCAGCACCCACGAGTTATGTCAATTCTTCTGTACACCCTTCGTTTTCTTCAATGATATCGTCGATATTTCCGCACCGAATTAATCTTTGTTTGGGTGTAGTATTGCCGTAATTCGATATTATTAGGAGTTACGCAGTTGAGCATCCAAATAGGTTATAATAGTGTTTATGAATCCAGCCAAATGTACCGAATATGACTACATCAACTTTGTGATAGCCACACCGAGTGCCTACAGTTGTACAGAGGCGGCCCGCGTGCAACCTCCAGACGATAATCCGCCCGCCCATGACTCATTGAATCGGTTGCTGTATCGACTGCCTGCTGATTCAGAAGCCTTGTGGAACGAGGCAGCACCTTGCGTTAACAAAGCCCAAGGCGTTTTAGTCATAGACGACTCAACGCTTGACAAACCGTATGCCCAAAAGATGGACCTTGTCACCCGGCATTGGTCAGGCAAACACAAACAAGTCGTTTCAGGAATTAACCTCATTACGCTGATGTGGACGGATGGTGACAGCCACATTCCTTGTGACTATCGCTTGTATAATAAAGACCATGATGGTTTGACCAAAAATGACCATTTCCAAGCACTGATTGCCACTGCTCATGATAGAGGATTTGCTCCGGAGTGTGTCGTGTTTGACAGCTGGTACAGTAGCTTGAAGAATCTAAAGACAATTCAAAAGTATCAATGGCACTGGTTGACCCAATTGAAGTCGAATCGACAAGTCAACTTAGATAGACAAGGTAATCAACCGGTTAACCACCTACCGATTAGCAACAAAGGCACTATCGTTCATCTGAAGGGATACGGATTAATTAAAGTGTTCAAGATTGTCTCCCCAAACGGTAACATTGAATACTGGGCAACCAGTGACCTATCAATGAACGATATGTTTCGACTCAAATATGCTGAGTTGTCTTGGGCAATTGAAGAATATCATCGAGGTATCAAGCAATTTGTTGGCGTTGAAAGGTGTTTTGCGCGCAAGGCGGTGGCACAACGGAATCATATTGGACTCGCATTGAGAGCATTTCTACGCATTGAGCGACACCGGTTTTTCACAGGTACCAGTTGGTTTGAAGCTAAAGTCTCTATTATCAGAGAGGCTGTGCGGGCTTATCTCGCTGAACCACTTTACACCTTAAAGCCAACTGCGTAACTCCTAATTATATCCGCATTGGCAAAGGGATGCAAGTAAATCACAGGTTCTACAATCAATATAAGTTTGACAAAACCGGGCTATATGCAAGTCTTTAATTTTCGCTCCTAAGTGTTCAATGATTCTTGACAATGCTTGTTTTTTTTGTTACAATAAGGGCGCTTTTTCGGTGGGATGGCTGAGAGGTCGAAAGCGGCGGTCTTGAAAACCGTTGTGGCGCAAGTCACCGTGGGTTCGAATCCTACTCCCACCGCCACTATTACAAAATATGGAGGGGTGCAGGAGTGGTTGAACTGGACTGCCTGCTAAGCAGTTATGGCTTAACCGCCATCGTGGGTTCGAATCCCACCTCCTCCGCCACCTATTATGCGCCTGTAGCTCAGTGGATCAGAGCATCTGACTACGGATCAGAAGGTCGGGGGTTCGAATCCTCTCGGGCGCTTAATGATACGCGTTTTTGGTCCCGCAGTTCCGGCTGCGGGGCTGAAAGTGCGAATTTGGGGCAATTGCCCCGTTTCGATCTTTTGCAATGTCGGATCAGTTCTGGATGCGTGAAGCCCTCGCGGTTGCACATCAGGGTGCCTCACTCGGTGAAGTTCCCGTTGGTGCAATTATCATCAAGGACGGAATTGTCCTCGCTCGCGCTCACAATGGGCGCGAAGGAACAAAGGATCCAACTGCTCATGCAGAACTGATTGCGATTCGATTGGCTGCTTCATCTGTCGGTGATTGGCGTTTGACGGACACAACCCTCTATGTGACTTTGGAACCGTGTCCAATGTGTTGTGGAGCAATCGTCTTGGCTCGCATCCCACGAGTTGTTTATGCTGCTTCGGATCCAAAGGCAGGGGCTGCAGGGACACTTTTCAACTTATTACAAGACGAACGTCTTAACCACCAAGTGGATGTCACACAAGGGGTTCTAGCAGAAGAGAGTAGCCATCTGCTTAAATCTTTTTTTCGAGATCGACGAATCTAAATTTTTGGAGAGATGCTGGAGCCCGGTTGAACAGGACAGTCTCGAAAACTGTTGTGGCGTTATCGTCACCGTGGGTTCGAATCCCACTCTCTCCGCCTTTTGGGGCAGTGGCTCAGTTGGGAGAGCGCATCCCTCGCACGGATGAGGCCACGGGTTCAAATCCCGTCTGCTCCATCGATTTTGCCAATTATTATTATTGATTGGAATGTACTTTGGGACAGCACGGAACAGGTTTTCTGCTATACAAGGATAGTTGGAAATCCTGTGCTGCTCAAGATTTTCGGAGAGATGCAGGAGTTGGTTGAACTGGCATGACTGGAAATCATGTGTGCAGGCAACTGTACCGTGGGTTCGAATCCCACTCTCTCCGCCATTATCACCTCTGTCGAGACTTGGCTATGCTAAGCGGGGAGGTAGCGGTGCCCTGAACCTGCAATCCGCTATAGCAGGGCTGAATTCCTATTGTGCGGCGAACTTCTTTTGAGGACTGGCCCATGTAAGTGGTGATGAAGATTGGGTCCTGAGCAACTCACAATTATCAAACCCCGTCAGGTCCGGAAGGAAGCAGCGGTAGATAATCTGGGGGTGTGACGCAGGGAAGCCTGGTCGGAGCTAACTGCTTGGGTAACGCTCGGGGGAACTCGTCAAGCTCTAGGTGCATGGCCAGGATTTTTTTATCCCCTTCCCCTCTCCTTTTAGTCAGATAGAATCCCTTGGGGCAACCCACTTCGCGCGATGGGGGAAATTATGTCTTACGAGGTTTTAGCTCAGAAATGGCGTCCCCAATCATTTCAAGATGTCGTTGGGCAGACGCATGTGATAACAACTCTCAGAAATCAAATCCTATCGGATCGGATTGGCCACGCCTATCTGTTTTGGGGACCGAGGGGGACCGGGAAAACAACGGTCGCCCGCATTCTCGCGAAAGCGGTGAATTGCCCCAATCGCCAGCAAGAAACCGAGTTTAGTCAAGCGCCCATAGCCGAACCTTGCAATAATTGTCAGTTCTGCTCGGAAATCTCTCAGGGGCGTTCGTTCGATGTCGTTGAGATGGACGCTGCCTCCAATCGAGGGATTGATCCGATCCGCGAGTTGCGCGAGAATACCAAACTTGCTCCCGCCGCCTGCCGTTATAAAATCTATATCATTGACGAAGCACACATGCTCACACAAGAAGCGTTTAATGCCCTTTTGAAAACGCTTGAGGAGCCCCCACCACACGTCATCTTTATCCTTGCAACTACCGAACACCACAGAATCCCCAAAACAATTGTATCTCGCTGCCAAGATTTTGATTTTCGTTACATGGAGCAAGATCAAATCATGGGACGGCTGCAAGAGATCTGTGAAGCTGAAGATGTCCAGATTGATAAGCAAGGGTTATCGTTGATTTCCCTGCAATCGGAGGGTTGTCTGAGGGATGCCGAGAATTTGCTAGAACGACTGACCGCATCGATCGGGAAAGAACTCAATGTAGACCAGATTAACCAGATACTGGGGTTCGGTTCAAATCATCTGATAAATGAACTGATTGATGCTGTTTTGCGAAGTGACTTGCCAGCGGCACTCCAATCACTCGATAAACTGGTAAAGAATGGGACTGATTTGACGCAATGCCTCCACCAACAGATCACCTGCTTCAGAAATTTGAGGCTCTTAGCCATTGGCTCGAACTTAGATAGTATAATTCAGACCTCCAAATCGGAACTGGAGCTAATGAAGGAGAAGGCACACCTCGCTTCCCCAGAACGTCTCTCTCGGATTATCAAAATTCTGATGCGAACAAGCAGTGAAATCAAACAGCATGGATATGCACAAATCCACCTTGAATCTGCGTTAATTGATGCTTGCTCAATCCAAGAAGGTATTCAACTGACCAAGATCTTGAAACGGCTATCGGAGATAGAGGATAAGATTGATCGGGGAGAGGCACCAAGTAGAGTCCATTTACCGCCAGTGGATCCCAAATCAACTGGCGGTCCTCCGTCAAGAAGTTCTGTGCCCACACCAGTTTTAGAGCCCAGTACAGACTCAGACATAGCAGAAAATCAAGCACCAAAATACAGAGCGCAGCCATCTTCGGAAACTCAGATTGAGCGGAAGCCCGTTTCTACCGATACTTATGTGGCTAAAGATGGCGCGGACCGGTCCCAGGTTAAATCCGCTCCCGCTGATGTACAGCACCTGATGTCTGATTCAAATGAATTGGCACGGATCTGGGAAAACTTGTTGGTAGGGCTGCAAGATAAAGGCAAAATGTTATTACACCGATACTTGAAAAGTGCAACTCCGCAGCCAAATAACGAAGGAGAATCAACGTCGTCAAGTAACGGGTTAGAACTGAAAGTTGCTTGTCCTCCAGCCTATACGGACTTAATTGATGATGACGAGAAAACGTTACTCAAGGAAATGCTTGCCGATCTGCTTGGTGCGCCCGTTCAAATTAGCTTCGTGGCTTCAAGCGCGAATCCTCATGCCAACGCGACGCTGCCGCCTTCTCGACGGTCTCAGGAAATAACACCAATGATGCTGCAGCACCAAGCCGAACGGGATCCGGAGGTCGCGCCGGCACTTGAACTGTTTGAGGCAAAGATTCTTAAAATTGAACCCAAATAGCCTGTGTTGAAGGACATGGTGCATTATCATCCCGAAAATGAATTTCTAAACGAACATAGCGTGTCTGATACTTCATGATAGAATTTCAGACTATAACTATTTAACAAGATTCACAAGAGGTCATCCCAATGAATATGAATAATCTGATGAAACAGGCGCAACAGATGCAAAAGCGCATGCTTGACATCCAAGAAGAGCTTGCCACCCGCACTGTTGAAGCAACCGTTGGCGGCGGCATGGTAACAGTCGTTGTCAATGGTCAACAGGAACTTATGTCGGTCACAATCTCACCAGAAGTTGTTGATCCAGATGATATCGAAATGCTCGAAGATCTCATCGTTGCTGCAGTCAATGAGGCGCGGCATCAAGCGCAAGAATTGATGACGCAAGAGATGAGCAAATTGACTGGAGGCGTTAAAATTCCGGGACTGATGTGAAGACCGTGGGCAAATGACTATTCTTACATCAATTATCAGTCTAAAATCTATAATCCCCTACTATAAGAACCAAGCTTCTTGGGCGCAGTGTACCGGAACCAAAACTCAATATGCTCCATTATCCTGAACCGCTAGCACGTCTTATCAACGAGTTGCAAAAGCTGCCTACAGTTGGTGCCAAAACGGCGCAACGTTTAGCATTTTTTATGTTAAAAATGCCCGAATCTGACACGACCAAACTAGCACAAGCGCTCTCCGAGATAAAGACTCATCTGGATTACTGCTCGGTCTGTGGAAATATCACAGATCAGCAGCCATGCTACATCTGTACGGATACGAGGCGTGATCGCCAAACAATTTGTGTCATTGAGGAGCCGGACGATCTCTTAGCAATTGAGCGCACGCAGGAGTATAAGGGTTTATATCATACACTTATGGGTGTTTTATCACCATTGGACGGAGTAGGGCCAAAAGATCTCAGGATTGATCAGCTTTTTCAACGGATCCGCAGCGAAGACATCAAAGAGGTTATCCTCGCAACAAATTACACCACTGAAGGACAGGCAACCGCGCTCTATTTGACAAAACAGCTCGAAAATCTTGAGATTACTACCACTCGAATTGCTTACGGCATTCCGGTCGGCGGCGATCTTGAGTATATAGACGCAGTGACGCTTGCTAAAGCTTTGGAAGGACGCCGGCGCATTTAAGCCTAAAACAGATGATGAATCGCATGCCTCGTAAACTGAAATTTGGCTTCTGCCTGTGGAGTTTGCTAGGTATAATGTTTTTCGGTTCGGATGGGTTCTTAGTTTATACGTATGCTAAATCCAATGCCAACTTGTCTCCGTCGACGTTAGCAGAAGAAACCTCTAGCGATGGCACTTTCAATGCCAAACGTGCCTTTGCCTACTTAAAGAAGCAGTGTGAGTTTGGTCCGCGTGTGCCGGGGACGACCATTCACCAAGAGACAGGAGCATATCTATTCGCAGAACTCGAAAAATATGCCGACGAGGTTGTGTTTCAACCTTTTGAGTTTCAGCATCAAGATAGAACAATTCCGATGAACAATATCTTGGCGCGCTTCGGGGATGGTTCAGATGGGAAGATGCTCCTCGCAGCACATTGGGACACGCGCCCATTCGCTGACCGTGATTCAAATCCATCAAACAGAAACAGACCAATCCTCGGCGCAAACGACGGTGCTTCGGGCGTGGCGGTGCTGTTGGAGATCGCACGAGTTTTGAAATTCAAGCCGCCTCCGACTCAAGTAATCATTGTCCTATTTGATGGCGAAGATTACGGAAGAACAGTTGCCACTATGTTCCTTGGCTCAACATACTTTGCCAAAAATATGGACGGATGGGAGGCAGATTTTGGTATCTTGTTGGACATGGTTGGCGACCGGTCGCTAGCGTTACCGATGGAAGGGTATTCGTGGAATGCGGCACGGGATTTGACGGAAACCATTTGGCAACGGGCTGAAGAGTTGGGGTTACCGGCGTTTCAACGCCGATTGGGTCCCGCAATTATGGATGATCACTTGCCACTCATCCAAGCAGGCCTCCCAACAATCAATATCATTGACTTTGATTATCCGCACTGGCACACAGTGGAAGATACTCCGGACAAATGTAGTCCAGAAAGCTTGGAAATTGTTGGACGGTTGGTGCTAGATATAATTTATTCGGGATTGTGATATGCCGCTCAAGACCTAAAGTTAATAGTCTTTGATCCGGATCGGGAGATGATTGTCCAATGGATAGAGTAGCGAGTTACCGTCAAATCATCAAGCGTATTATTGCCGAATACGCTGCTTTGAAACCTTCCTATGGCGACATTGAAGTAGAGACTATCTTTGACGAGTCTTACGACCACTACGAAATGATTTACACAGGTTGGAACGAGTGGCGTCGTGTTCACGGCACAGTGATTCATGTGGACATCCGAGATGGCAAGGTGTGGATTCAGCATGATGGCACAGAGGACGGCATTGCTTATGAATTTTTGGAGGCGGGCATTCCACACGAACATATCGTGCTAGCGTTCCATCCGCCTCAAGCAAGGAAACACACGCCGTTCGCGGTATCGTAAGAAATAAGTGAACTGCTTGAGATACCATTGAATATCAATACAGCACTAATGAAATAGAGTGATTTAACAGTGAATACTTATCACAAACAATACGATGTCCTTGTTGTTGGCGCGGGTCATGCTGGCTGCGAAGCTGCGCTTGCCGCAGCACGGATGGGCTGCGAGACGCTGATTGTCACAATCAATCTCGACACCATCGCGAAGATGTCTTGTAACCCCGCAATCGGTGGGCTTGCAAAAGGGCATCTCGTCAAGGAGGTTGACGCACTCGGTGGCGAGATGGCGAAGAACATTGACAAAACGGGCATCCAATTCCGTCAACTGAATACGAAGAAAGGTCCGGCTGTCCGTTCAAGCCGTGCACAGGCGGACAAGTATGCGTACCAGTCTGAGATGAAGCGCGTCCTAGAGCGGCAGCCCCGTCTCGATATCAAACAGTTGTTGGTTGATGAGCTGTTGACTGAAAACGGGGTGTGTATCGGTATATTGGGACACACCCAAACCGCCTACCTCGCTAAAACGGTTATTCTGACGACAGGCACATTCCTCAAGGGCTTAGTGCATCTCGGCGATGTATCCTATAGTGCTGGACGGGCAGGCGAATCGTCGGCTGAGAAGCTATCGGACAGTTTCCTGAACCTTGGATTTGAAATTGGTCGCCTGAAAACCGGCACACCGCCACGCGTCAATGCACATACTGTGGACTTTGATGCGATGGAGATTCAACCCGGCGATGTGCAGCCGCGTCCGTTTTCGTTCTCAACAGAACAGATCACGCAGTCGCAAATGCCGTGTCACTTGACGTACACGAACGAAAAAACGCATCAGATTATTCGTGATAATCTCCATCGGTCCGCTATGTACAGCGGCAGAATCACCGGCATTGGTCCCCGATACTGTCCCTCTATTGAGGATAAAGTCGTCCGCTTTGCCGACAAAGATCGACATCAGGTCTTCGTCGAACCGGAGGGAAGAGATACCGACGAAATCTACCTCAATGGAATCTCCGCAAGTTTGCCAGAGGATGTTCAGGTGGATATGGTGCATAGTATCAAAGGCTTGGAAAATGCTGAGATTATGCGCTTCGCCTATGCCGTGGAGTACGATTTTGCTCCTGCGACACAGCTTTACCCAACCCTCGAAACCAAGCGGGTGGAAAACCTTTACTTCGCGGGTCAACTCAACGGCACCACCGGCTACGAGGAGGCCGCCGCACAAGGATTGATGGCTGGAATCAACGCCGCCTTGAAGGTGCACAGTGAAGAACCGCTTATTTTCGATCGTTCCCAAGCGTACATCGGCGTTCTCATTGATGACCTCGTTACTAAGGATATCCGCGAGCCGTATCGGATGTTTACCTCGCGTGCGGAGTATCGGCTAGAGCTGCGCGAAGATAATGCAGATCTGCGATTAACAGAGATGGGGCATCAGATCAATCTGGTGGAAGCGGATGCCTACGAGCGTTTCCAAATAAAACGGAAACTGGTGGAGGAGGAAAAGAATCGTTTAGCGCAGATCCGACTGAAACCATCACTCGACACACAAGCCCGCTTGCAATCGGTTGGAATCGGTGAAATCGGTCAACCAACCTCATTAGCCGAGTTGCTCAAACGCCCAGAAATCCATTATGCACAAATTAAGCCGCTCGCGCCGAACTCCCAACGGTTGCCTGAAGCCGTGGAGGAACAGGTCGAAACCCAGATTAAGTACGAGGGATACATCCATCGCCAAACCACACAAATTCAACAGTTCAAAAAGATGGAGCACTTTCGGATTCCTGATGATTTTGATTATACCTCCGTGCGCAGCCTAAAAACAGAGGCGTGTGAACAACTTGCAAAGATTCGTCCAATCTCCGTTGGACAAGCATCGCGTATCCCGGGTGTTTCACCTGCGGATATTTCGATACTTATGGTTTGGGTCGAGCAGTATAAGCGATTGATGCAGCCACAGGCATGATTTCCAGTCAATTTCGAGAAGAGCTAGAGCAGATACTTCTTCAGCACGGTTTTCCATTGGAGCCGGTGCAAGTTGATCAGTTTGTCACTTATTGGCGTGAACTGAAACGCTGGAATTCACGGATGAACCTGACTTCGATTCGGACGGATCGAGAAATCATTATAAAGCATTTCCTTGATTCGCTAAGTGTGTTACAATGTTTTGACATTAAACCCGGAGATTCAGTAATCGATATTGGGACGGGGGCAGGCTTTCCGGGGCTGCCGATTAAAATTTACATCCCTGAGATTAAGTTAGTCCTAGTTGAACCCTCATCAAAGAAGGTGAGTTTTCTGCGGTTCCTTGTCTCTCAACTGAAACGGAGCCGTCAACCATATACTTCTAGCGCGTGGGAGAATCCCCGTATTGTCGCCCAACGGGCTGAAGAATGTATTACAAACGGTCAACACATAACTGCTTACGATTGGGTCTTGACCCGTTATGTCGCTTCTCTAGAGGATTTGGCAGCTTACTGTCTTCCGCTATTGAAGCCAAATGGAACGTGGGTTGCTTATAAGTCACCCGATGTGCAGCATGAAATTCAGCAGGCAACCCCTAAATTACAATTACTGGGTGGTAGGGATCAATCTATTGTTAATAGTTATATCCCTAAGCTAAATCGGACTTACGTTGCTATACGACAAGGAGTTTGTTAGATGTTTGAGACATCAATCAGCCATAATAATGTTCCAGTTATCCGAATTGATGGGAAAATCATAGGGGGCGCGGCCAACGCGCTCAAACGTGAAATGGATAAACAGATTGAGCAGAGCAGAGGTGGTCTGGTTTTGGACATGGCAAATGTTCCTCTGTTAGACAGTACTGCACTCGGGATAATTATCGCGACCTTGCAGCTCCTCAAGACAAGGGATGGGAAACTGGTCTTGCTCAATCCACAACACGCTGTTATCAATGTCTTGCAGGTCACACGACTCAACACGATTCTTGAAGTTTATTCAGATGAAGAATCGGCAACGAGTGCCCTCGGCTCATAGCAGAGATTGATCATGAAAGTTCTAGGTCTTAGAATGGGGTTGCGTTGGCAACTCGTGCTGCTCTTTCTGTTGGTAGCGCTTATTCCTTTACTCATCGTTGCCTATTTGGCACATTGGTACGGGACACGTGGGCTGACAGGTGAAATTGAAAGACAGCTCATCGAATTAGCTCAGGATAGGGTAGATCTGGCAGACCGTGTGATTAACGACCAGTTGCGCCGCCTTCCAATGCGAAGTATAAGCCAAAAAATTGTACCCACCAATAATGATAGTAGTCCAGCCTCTCTCAAGGGTGCATACCAAGACTTGTTGAACAATGTTGCGCCTTATGAAAGACGCGTCGGCGAAAACGGTCAAATTATTATTACCAACCGAAATCAGCGGGTGATCTTCGCCACCGATAAGCGGTTACTCTTCCAGACGATAGATGAACCGTGGTGGCACAAGGCTTATAATAACGGACTCGGTTATGAGTTAGTTGGTGATGTTCAATATGATGTCGAAACGCAGCAACACGCTTTGCCTATCAGCTTGCCAATTCCGGCCCCCCCTTCCGAATCGAAAGTGGCCGGCGTATTAAGAATTGTTCCTCCACTGGCGAAACTTGCCGAGGTAACTGATTCTAACAAAGAGGGGGTAGAAATCTGTCTCTTTGATGAGTTTGGAAAGCTTATCTGCGCTCCGCCGGACAGCGGACACCACTTCGGGGAACGTATTGAAATGAGTCGTGCTGCGATGGATGCAATTAATGCGGGCGATAGACTTCAGGGATCCGACATGAAAGGGGAAGCTGATACACGAGGGGAACAGAGGATTTCTGGATGGGCACGCACCAAAGCATGGGAACCGAGGGGTTCTGAAGAGCAAAACTTTCCTCCTCGGAGGAGACTAGGTTCGCAAGTTAGGGGGCAAAACTTTACGAATTGGAGGGTGCTAGTCTCAATACCCACCTCATTGGCTTTCAGGGGAGTGACAGAATTCACAAAGGGTATCCTGTGGTTCACGCTTATCTCCTGTTTGGTGGTCATTGCGATTGCCCTCGTTGTTTCCCAACGTATTGTAAGACCGATTCGGCAAGTCACAGGGGCAGCGCGCGCAATCGGTCGTGGAGAGTTTGATCAGGAAATTCCGGTCACCAGTAGTGATGAAGTCGGTATACTAGCGGAAGAATTTAATTCGATGCGGTGGAATCTCAAAAGTGCGGTCGAAAAGTTGACCGGGGAAGAAAAGAAGATGACCGCTATCGTCAATAGCATCGCCGAAGGTTTAATCCTTGTGGATTCAGATAACCGAGTGCTCCACATCAATCCCGCCGCCGAACGCCTACTCGATCTCAGTCCAGATAGCATCGATAAGGATATTGCCGAGATAATCCAAAATGAGGAATTAATCCACATCTTTGAAGAGGACCAACGCCAAATTCTTCAGCATAAACCGACAGATCAAATTCCCTCAAAGAACGAGGGGATAAACCTCATATCCGAGGTTACGTTGGCTCGTTACAATGAGAAGCTGGTGCTCCGTATTATCGCTAGTCCATTTCTTAACGAAAACGGACTGATTCTTGGGACGGTCTACCTTTTTGATGATATTACTCGTGAGAAAGAGATAGATCAGATGAAATCCGATTTTATCTCGCTTGTCTCCCACGAATTGCGTACACCACTGACCTCAATCATCGGTTTTGTCTCCTTCATTCTCGATGGCAAAGCGGGTACAATCAACGACAGACAGCGAAATAGCCTCGCTCGCGTCCAACGGCAATCGAAACGACTTGCCGCACTCATCAACGATCTGCTCGATATTTCTCGAATTGAGTCTGGCCGGATACAGATGGATCAGGCATCAATTTCGCTTTTGGAGATTGTGACGCAGCGAATTGAAGAGATTCGTCCCCAAGCGGATGAAAAATCAATTCAGTTAGCCCTGACTGCCCCTGAATCGGTTCCCAATATCCTCGGAGATGAAGCGCGGATGGGCCAAGTATTTACAAATCTGATCGGCAACGCTATCAAGTTTACACCGAATAACGGCGAAGTAAGCGTCAAAGTTGAAGCCGATGGGAACCTTTTGCACGTTGAGGTTATTGATACAGGCCCCGGTATTCCTCCGGAGGAGCACCAAAAGATATTTGACAAGTTTTACCAACTCAGTGACATTAGCACACGTCAGCAAGGCGGGTCCGGCTTGGGATTATCAATTAGCAAAAGTATCGTTGAAGCACACGGCGGGAAATTGTGGATTGACGATGGAAATCAAGGCAAAGGGAGCAATTTTCAGTTTGTGCTACCGCTCGTTAGAGAAGATGATAATGCAAAACGTAAAGAGTAAGGGAGCGTTAAAATAATGGCTGAGACAATCCTCGCTGTGGATGACGATATTGATATTCTTGAGTTGATCCAAATGAGTCTGACCGCTGAAGGGTTCGATGTTATCACGGCAAACGATGGAATGAGCGGGTTAGAAAAAGCCAAAGCCTATTCACCGGATCTTATCCTCCTTGATTTGATGATGCCGGTGATGGATGGGTTTGAGGTCATAGGTAAATTGAGAACAGATGAGCAAACCCGCGCCATTCCTGTCATTATGCTCACAGCGCGGGCGCAAACGCACGAAAGAGTGCAGGGATTACATGCGGGGGCAGATGACTACGTCACAAAACCATTCGATCTGGATGAGTTGACAGCGCGCATTGAAGCTGTACTCGGACGAACCCTGCCGACCAAATATATTAACCCACTCATCAGCACGATGGGAGATTGGTTCACTGAAGAGGGGGTTGAACAACTCGCTTCACACCTCGAAGCTGCAGCGATGATACAGCAGAACCTGATACCTCAAAAAGCACCGGATCTGCCCGGATTTGATATCGCTGGCTTCCTACGAAGTTCAATGACAGTGTCCGGCGATTTCTACGACTTCATTCTGTTAGATGATAATCGCTTAGGCATAGCAATCGCCGATGTTCGGGGAAAAGGGATTCCCGCCGCTTTATTGATGGTAATGATTCGGACAACGCTTCGGCTCATCTGCCGCGAAGAAAATGTACCCGATGCTGTCCTTAAGCGCATCAATGATCTTCTAGCAATTGACACAGATCCGGATCTGTTCGCAACAATGGTCTACGGGATTTTAGATTCAGCAGCGATGACCTTTACCTATTCAAGCGCAGGGCACAATTATCCGTTGCATCTGAAAAATGGAGGAACAGAAGTGGCACAACTGGAGGTAGGAGGGATGATATTAGGAACCTTTGATTATGCGACCTTTGAATCAGAAACGATTCCCTTTGCTCCCGGTGATGAAATCCTCCTCTATACAGACGGAGTCACCGAAGCCGAGCGGAAGTCCGATGAGACCTTTTACGGTGAAGAAAGGCTTGCCGCACTCCTTCAATCAAACGGCGGCCAATCTGCTGAAACGCTTTGCCAAACCATTGAGACAGCACTCTTGGACTTTACCGGTACAGATCATCGGGACGATGATGTCACCATTGTCGTTATAAGAGCAACAAGCGGAAAGGAATAACTGTGTGGGACCGAAAACTGAGCAAGTCATTCGTCTTGATCTCCCAAGCTCAGTGCAGCATGTTTACCTTTTAGATACGATCATCCTCGAAATTCTCAACGAGATGGAATTCGATGAGGAAACAAGCGAGCAAGTAAGTCTCGCAGTCATCGAAGCCGGTACAAATGCAATCAAGCATGGGAATCGGGAGGATTTGAGTAAAAGTGCACACTTTGAGTTTATCATCCAGCCTGACCAGCTTACGGTTATCGTTCAAGACGAAGGAAAAGGGTTCAACAGGGAGGACGTTCCGGATCCGTTAGATCCAGCCAACCTTCTAAAAAGTAGCGGTAGAGGAATTTTTCTGATGGAAGCGTGTATGGATTCCGTCACTTTTGAACAATCGGGTACAATTGTTAAAATGGTTAAACATAAACCATTGGCTGATAAGCAACAAACGTAACTTCAACATGGAAAACAGAAACGAGAATCGTAGTAACTTAGGTTAGTTTCTAGAGAAAACCAGAGCAGCCCCATGGGTTGGTCATCACTTCAATTTTAAGGAGACCATCAAATGACTGTAGATATTCGTAAAAAAGAAGGTATCACAATCCTGGATATTGAGGGAAGAATTATAGGGTCTGATAGCTTAGCCCTCAAGAATATCATTGATGAACAAGTTGATGATGCTGAAGAGGGAGACGCTAGAATCTTGCTAAACCTTGCGGATGTACGTATGGTGGATAGTTCCGGTCTTGGCATCATCGTTGCCTCCTATACAGCCGTTCAAAGAAAAGGTGGGCGCATTGCATTATTACATCCCGGCGGAAACATTAGGAGCTTGATTGTCATGGCAAAGTTAGTCACCATCTTCGATCGATATGAGGACGAAGACGAGGCTATCGCCAGCTTCTACAAGTCGAATAACTAACCGCCTTTGCGGGATAGCACTTTTCATCGTGGATTGACAAATCCTAGTATATCTTTTAGGTTCATGTCAAAAGAAAGTGCAAAGCACGAATAGAAACCGAGTTTTGAAGAAAAAACTCGGTTTCTTTGCACTAAATCTTAACATGAGCGATCTTTTAATGTCATGGGACGGTGAATCATCCAAGCAAGTTAGTAACTCGGGATTCACCGCTCCCTTCGCAACGAGCGATATGTGCGTTCGTTCACCAAGTCTACAGACAAGTAGCCCTTGTTGTGACTGACGACATTTCATAGAAGAGGGAATGCGATCACTGTGGCACTGTACAAAGATAGGCATCGTGAGTTGTGGAATAAGTGTACAAACTGTGGAGAACTTGTATTTAAGCAAGCACTAGAACGTAACTCCTATATTTGTCCAAATTGTGATTACTATTCCCCGATGCCCGCTGATGGTCGCCTACGCTATTTATTTGATTCAGAGGCGATATTCAATCTCCACCCGGCTTCAATCAATAAGCAGCTATTAGATACCATTGGAATGACAAATCTCGTTCATCAAAACAGATTTCCCGATGAATCCCAATGGCTGATTTCCGCGGGTGAGGGCACAATCTCAAATCGCCCGGCTGTTCTTGCTGTTGTTGCCCCCTACGCTATTCCACAGCGCGTCCATTTCCTAACGTTACTAGTTGCAATTCGAGCTGCATTAGAGAAAAAGCTGCCATTTATCACTGTTTACCCAAGCGATGCGCTCGCTAAGAAGAGGTCAGACCCACCGGAACAGCCGGAATTGTCGCTCACTGAAATTACATACCTAACTATTGAAATGGACAATTTGTCCCAAGCCCGTTTACCACAAATTACAATTCTCACCGATCAGGATCGTCAGACGGGATTCTTAACACAGTTTCCATTGGGGGATATCGTACTTGCAGAGCAGAACCGTATGTCCGGAAGTTCATCTGACAGACGAACCCACTCATCGCGTGGAGAGTCCTCCGAAACCACGTCCTCATTGTCTAGCTATACACCAGCCGATGTGAGCGTAGATTACTACGTTCAGCGTCAGGATCTACCGGCAAGGCTTGGTAAATTACTCGCTTTTTTTGCCAAATGAACTTATTACGTTTGGCCCATCATATTTCACGCATCGTACTTCAGAAAAAGAAAATGAAAAAACAGATACCATTAAATCTACAATTGCTCCTTATACTACTCCTTGCAAGTCTGGGGTGTTCGACGCTTCAAAATACGTTTGAAACCGCGTTTCAGACTGAACGGATTGTACCCGTTTTTGATCCGGAGGCGACCATCCTCATGAGATCAGGATCCGCTGTGTATGTTAAAAACGGTATCACCGCAATAGCTGTTCCATTGAACAATGTCAAAGAGGTCGACGCTTTTGGTATTATTGTTTTCAACAGCACTGACCATTGGATCTCGTTGCGGCAGGAGGATTGTTCGATGCTCGATCAGTCGGGCAAAGTCCACAAGCCCATCCATAGATCTCAGCATACATTTTATCTCGGAAACAATTTCACGCCGAAAATGCCGCCTGAATTCCGAGAAGATTTTCGGGACAACCGCGTACTCCGTTCCATGGGCGACCTTGTGGCATTGCCGACCGAAGATATAAAGACAACGACCATTATGCCAAGACGTCGGGTCCGGTTCTTTCTGTATTTCCATAAACGTAGCGTTGAATCCTCAAATTTTCGGATCATTGTTCCCAAAGTCCACAGCGAATTTACCGACACAGAAACCACATTCGTGTTTAAGTTTGAGGTTCAAAAAAGCTAAGAGAGTGTGCAAATAGTGGTAAGATGCTAACCTTCGACAAAGGCTGCTTGTCTTTTGGGCATTCAGCTATTGGTTTGCCGTCTATCTCAAACGTCAAGAGAACTTGCCAGCGGTTTCCTCCGATTTCTCACACACGCTCTAAATAAACAAATGAGCAAATGGACTTCCCTGCCTCTTCTGGTGTTCCTTCCTCTCTGTTTGAGTTGTGCTGCCCCCACACCGCCAGCGACTGGGGAAACCAAAGCACATCTGAACCTAACCGAGGCAATAACGCCACCCCAAATTGTTTCTTCCCTCCAGGATCTGCCCGCACCGCCCATACTCGGTGTGAACCACCTCCGCACCATAGGTGGACCCGGTCAGGGCGCGGTGCAATTCTTGCAACCAGTCGGACTTGATCTTGACCATCGGGGAATGCTCTATGTAGCCGATTCAGGAAACAACCGTGTTCAAGTCGTCGATAGTGAAGGAAACTTCGTATCAGAATATGGTGTGCGTGGCTGGCGAACAGGAGAATTTGATAATCCGACGGATGTTGCTATCAATTTCCAGCGGACCGAACTCCTTTATGTCGCCGATACGGATAATAACCGAATCCAATACTGTAACTTGGTCGATAGAATCTTCTATATCATGGCGAGCAGTAGATTGGGAGGCGGTAATGAGGATAGTGATATGGATGCTGAAATTGAGTTTGACCTGCCGGGCGGCATTAGTGTTGGGCGGAACGGGGAAGTTTGTGTTGTTGATACAGGAAACCACCGGTTTGTCTTGTTTAACACAGATGGCATTCGTGTATTGATGCGGGGAAGTTTTGGTGGGGCGAGGCAACAGTTTCGTGATCCAACAGACCTCGTTACAGATTCACACGGGAATATCTACATCGTCGATTCGGGCAATCATCGGATCAAGAAATACGATTTCAGCGGCAATCTAGTCCAGATATGGGGAACTGAAGGAGAAGCACAGGGACAATTTCATGAACCGCGTCACATCGATATTGATCGCTGGGGATATCTGTATGTGACAGAGCGTGGGAATCAGCGGGTTCATGTCTTCACAAAGGAGGGAGAACCCGTGATGACATTTGGAGATAAATTGCTTCTTGAACCGGTCGGTATCGCGATTTTTAAAAATGACCTCGTCTTCGTGAGCGACGTCGCTGCGAATGACATTAAGGTTTTTCAGATTGTCTATCGTCCCTAATATTGGCTACAAGATAGCGAAGGTTTGTTGATTCACAAAACTGGCAGAGCCCGGCAATTCCCATAAAAAATACAAGGAGGATACTATGCAATTAACCGATGAGCAACTAGCAACTTGGCGGCGTGATGGCAGTATAGTTGTGCCCAACGTCTTTCCCCCGGAGAGTTTTACGCCAGCGTTAGAGGCGGTCGAGCGCAATGCCTATGGGGGACTGACCTATGCCGAATACCGGGCAAAATGGGAGGAAAATCCTGGAGAGATTCAAGAACTTTACGAACAGACATCACCTATGCAACTATTGGCGGGCCCAATGGGAAGAGCCGTTCATTTTCCCACCGGCTTGCCGGCGGTCGATAAGTTGTTAGAAAATGACGATTATATCGACTGTGCATGTCAGTTGCTGGGAACTGACGAGATACGACTCGGCTATGGGCAAATATTCTTCCGAGAGGGGCTGACTGATACCCGATACAGTGAGAACCCTTGGGAAGGCTATCATATCGACAACGGCACCAATTCACAGCTGCCACCACATCCCGATTGGGAGCGGTATAGCTACCTGCTTTCTGGAATTATCCTACACGATATCGATGAAGATGGCGCACCCATGCTAGTTTGTCGCGGTTCACACAAACAGCTAGCGTCGATATATGATCGTCACGGAGGGCGCGCGGGAGGAATGGGTGTGTCAGATCTTCGGGAGTGTGAGGAGTTGGCTGAACCAACCCCGGTCACCGCCAAAGCCGGTAGTGTTGCCTTCCGTTCCAGCTATCTAATTCACGCCGCCCAACCGTTCGCCAACAAACAGCGGCAGCGCGGGTGGATGGGTTTCCACTTCCACCGTGCGGACAACGCCGCCTGGTGCCACACCACGCGTCCTGTGCCCGGCTGGACAACACCTGAATTTGTGAGTTTCGTCGCCAACACCACACCCCGTGCCCGTCACGTGCTCGGTTGGCCCAGTCCGGGCGATTCCTATTACACCGAAGAAGCGCTCCAACGCCTCGCTAACGCCTACCCCGGCATTGATCTGGCACCATATCGGAATGCTATGACGGTGTGAAAGATGGTGGCTGGTCAGCTTACACAGGCGGATTAGTGTGCGCTGCTATTATGAATATCCCGGAAGTATTCGTTGAGAGTTGATGCCAAAATAAAGAGCACTCTCGCCATTTATAGTAAAGTTTAGAATTATGATAGATTTTAGAATTACTTGAACACTCCCAATGCACAGCCAACCCCCTAAATCCCCCTTATCAGGGGGACTTCATGAGGCTTCGCTAAAGGGAGTTACTGGTGAACGTCTGCTTATTTTTATGATTCACCATAATTGGACACTCAGTACCGGCGCAGTTGGAAACAGCACCTACCAAATATGGGGAGCGAAAGTGTCTATTTATTTTTAGAATCCATTATAATTCAGGATTGGTTAATTCCACTTCTGCCATGCCAGGAGTATTGTCTATTATAATATGCTATCAATTGAGCAAGAGGAACAATAAAAATGAGAAATTATTGTGTTATATTGAGCCTTTTCATTATAGTCTTGGTTGCGGTGTTGACCTCGCTTCATGCGACTCACGCGCAAGATAGAGCCGCAGAGGCTGACCTGGAAGCATTGGGTATCAAGTTGAAGGCGGCTATTGCCAGCGGCGAAATGACCGAAGAAGAAGCGGTTGCTGAGTACGAGAAAGCCTCCGGAAAGATGAAAGGCGCAAAAATCGGGAAAGGCAAAGACGAAGAAAACTGGAAAGCACCAACAATAAACGGTCTACCCTGTTCGCCAAACGTACCAGATGGCGTAGATCCAACCGATGGTGCCTCGTTTGATGCCAACCGTATGTTGTACATCAAAGTAACAATGGATCCACACGATTTCGAGTCGTTGAGCAAGGAAACTCGCTTTGATGGTGCCGGAAATAGTTTCCAGCAAATATGGCACGATTGTTCCCAACCCTGGCCCTCAACGTATAACTGGTATCGTGCAGATATCGAGATCGACGGCGTTAGCCTATCAGAGGTGGGGATCCGTAAGAAGGGCTTTGTTGGCTCCCAGTACTCGCCGGTGCCAGCTTTGAAAATCAAGACTGACAAATATGTAAAAAATCAGCTCCTTGGCAACACCGAGCGAATTACACTCAATAACAATGGTGGAGTCATACCCCGGATGGTAGCCTGTCTGGCCTACGAAGTTTTCGCGGCGGCTGGCTACCCTGCGCCCCGGTGCAACATGGCAAGTGTAACGATCAACGGTCAGCCAAAAGGGCCTTACGTGCATGTCGAAGCCATCAAGAAGCGTTTCCTTCGTCGCACTTTTGGCGACAACACCGGCTCCCTCTATGAGGGTACGCACACCGACTTTGTCGAAGCATGGTTGCCGCGCTGGGAATACAAGACGAGCGATACCGACACCAGTTATGCACCACTGTTAGGTGTTGCCCAAGCCCTACAGAAGCCCGACGATGAGCTTGTCGATGCGCTGTCTCCCGTGCTGAATATCGATCGTTACATCACCTTCTGGGCACTTGAGGTACTTGTGAACCACCTTGATGGCTACAGTGCTGACCGCAATAATTTCTACGTCTATTTTGATCCGACCGATGCTGACCGCGCCGTCTTCATACCCTGGGGGGCAGACAAGACGTTTATTGCTGATACCAGTTTTGATGGGTATCTGACCGCCGATCTGCCACGGCACCTCTCCCGCATACCAGCCATGGCTACTCGTATGGAAAATGAACTTGAAAGATTGCTCGACGAAGTGTGGGACGAGTCCGCCCTCCTAGAGAGCATCGATCGCTACAGCACACAAGTAAAAAGTGCAGAGCAGGACGACGGCTACGATACGGAGGTCGAAGTCCTACGTGCCTGGGTGAGAAATCGCCCCGATCAGATCCGTGAGATGCTTCGTGTCGGACTCCCTGCAGGCGGGGAAAAATCGCTCCCTTGCACAAACGAACGTGCGAAATGAAAAGTGGTCTCGCATATCACAATAGCAAAAGAGAGATGCCTAAATTAATGAGACACATATCATTGAGAATCCTAGCACTCGCTTTCGTCGCAGCACTGATTCCAGCTTGTACAACACTCGCTGAAAGCGAGGTAGAAGAACTGTATTGGAATCAGTTTCGTGGGCCAAACGGAGACGGGAAAAGTGTTGCAACAGATCTCCCGCTTGAGTTTAGCGAAACACAGAATATACGTTGGAGGATCCCAATCCGCGACAAGGGATGGTCGTCCCCAGTCGTTTGGAGTGACCAGATCTGGTTGACGACAGGGCGCGAAGATGGGACAGAACTGTTTGCTATTTGTGTGGACAAAGACACCGGCAAAATTATGCACGACATCAAGGTATTCGATGTAGCGCAGCCGCAGTCGGAATACCCAGACCTGAACAGCCACGCCACGCCCACCCCTATTGTAGAAAAGGATCGCGTCTATGTTCACTTTGGAACCTACGGCACTGCCTGTCTAGACACAAAAAGTGGAGAGAAACTCTGGGAGCGTCGAGATCTAAACACGGATCATCGAGTACGTCCCGCCTCTTCACCCATTATCGATGGTGATTCGCTCTTTCTCACTTTCGATGGGGTTGATGTGCAGTTTATTGCAGCCCTCAACAAGCACACCGGTGACACCCTCTGGCTGCGGAATCGGGAGGTGGATTTCGATATGGCTACCATGCTCAAGGCGGAAGGCTTTTCTGATGCGGATATTGAGGGAACCCAAAAAGAAAAACCGAACGATAACAAAAAATCTTACGCAACGCCAACAATCATCGAATATCAAGGGAAACGGCAGCTCATTAGCCCAGCCGCGGGCGCTACAATTTCCTATGACCCGATGACCGGCGATGAACTTTGGCGTGTTCGCCATCGTGGTATGGGCTTTAACGTAGCGTGCCGCCCAATCTTTGAAAACAGTCTTGTTTATCTGACGACCGGCGTGGCAAAACAATTGTTGGCAATCCGCCCTTCAGGAACAGGTGATATAACGGATACGCACGTTGCTTGGAGTGTCCGCAGGAGGACGCCCGAAATACCGTCGCCACTGATTGTGGACGATCTAATGTTTATGATCACGGAAGGTGGTGTCGTATCTTGTCTGGAGGCGAAGAACGGGAATGAGGTTTGGAAAGGACGCCTCGACGGTGATTACTGGGCTTCGCCTTTGTACGCCGACGGAAGGATTTACTTTTTTAGCCGAGACGGAAACGTATCGGTGATTTCAGCGGCGCGAGAATTTGAGATACTTGCCGAAAACGAGTTCGACGAAGGTTTCATCGCATCTCCAGCAGTCGCCGGCAATACCATAATCGTCCGTTCCCTGACACATCTCTACTGCTTTGCTCAGGGTTACGAAATGGATCCACAACCGCAGGCCACAAACAAACCACAGGTATCAAAGCGAAAGAAAAGTGAGTCCAAACAGGCATCGGAACTTCCGCTCAATATTACAGGATACTATATGGGTGCGACTAACGACAACGGCGAGTTTGAGGCAGCATTCCTCATCGAATTCCCAGGCATTGACAAAGAGGATTGGCCCACAGTCATCTTTACCGGCGAGCAATTCCGCGCCACTTTTGCCAATCTGACGCGGTACCAACGTGTCACACTCAATCTGGCAGAAGGCGTGAAGGTATCGAAAGACCGTGGTAAATAAGGCTGGTTATATCAGTGGATATCAATCCCATTTTCCGCGGCAATGCGGCGAACATTTGTGTTGGCAGCGGGAATCTTTTCCATCGGTAGGTGCTCAATTAATCCGTATCCATCGGGATAAAACCCATCAAACCTTCTGAGCGCATGTGCAAGATCTAACTCGCCTTCACCGGGCATCTCCTCGTTAATATGAAGAACCAAACCATTCTCCACCTTGATGTCCTTGACGTGCGCCACGGGGGCGATCGGTCCCATTATATCAAAGATATGATTCAACCGATCGGTGCTATTATAAACCTGCCGAAGCGTCTGGAAATGGTTGACAAAGTCCATAACGATCCGCAGGCTATCTAAGCCAACGGCATCAACAACCGCCTTGCATGTTTCCGGAGAATCCATTATTGAAACGGCATGGGTCTCGACAATAATAGTCACTCCTTCCGCATCTGCTTTCTGAGCAATGGGTGTTAGTGTCTCGATTAGACGTTCCATACTTTCAGGCAGGTGATTATCCCTGTGCGATGTCCATGCTCCGTCGGGATTCAGGCTTCCGGGACGGATGAGGCAGCTATGGGCGTTGACCTGTCGCGCAATTTCTAAACCCCGATTAATCCGTCTGATGACCGATTCTGTGACAGCAGGATCTGGATCAAAGAGGCACTCACCGTAGGTGAGGGCAAATTGAACTAAATCCAATCCTTCTCCCGCCATAAATTGATTGTACTTTTCACAATCCTCCGTTGTGATATCGAAGACATCATCGCAGCTGAAATGGAATCCGAATCCTGTAAACTCCAGCCCTCGAATCGCTTCCATCTGTTCCTTGGTAAATGTGCGAAAATCCCCCGGCAACATGCCGACAATTCCAAGTCTCATCTAAACCTCCATCTCCTTGGTTGATTGGTTCATTAATGAACTCTTGAACGAGTGTAGGGAACGCAGATCCGCGTTCCTTACTTCCGGTTTTGACATTTTAGAGTGGGGTAGCAAGTTCCTGCGTCAATACTTGGAGGTCATAACCCTCCTTGCGGATGCGTAGATCGTAGTAAAGCATTGTCGTTGATATAGCTCTAAACGCATTGATAGGTAGTGAAAGGCAGATTGAAAGGACAGAGAGAAGGGAGGGAAAACCGGGGAAGCTGCCAATAAGAAGCGGAAGGGAGAGTACAAGGATAACCACAAATGCCTCAACGAGTGTCAGCCACACAACAAGAAAGAACGCCTTATCAAAAAAACCTTTGACGAGCACACGACTCCGCTTGAGCGCTCCGAATCCACCTTCTCTTTCAATTATCACAATAGGCGCAGCCAAGCAGAACCAAACGTAAACGACGATTCCCGGTATGAAAACCAGAAGACCGATGCCAGCCGCAATCGTAGAAAAAACGAGTGACCCAAGTATGAAAATAATGAGCACTCCAAGTAGCGGAAAGAGAGAACCCAAAACCCGTGAGTACGCTTCTCCGACGTTTATCGATTTCCCCAGTAAATGTTGCGAGATCACGAATGCTCCAGCCGCCGTCACAACCAAAGATTGAAAGACGGTGATTGCCGTGTATGGCAATGCTGCCGCCAACACTTGCGGACCGACAATCTCAGCGTATCCGTAGATCCAGATGGATTGAAAAGCGAGTCCACCAATCAGAGTGCCAGGCGCAGCAATTCCAACCAATTTCAGAAAGTTCATTCGATAGTAGCGTAGCGCGCTGAAGAAGATCTGCCTAACGCCCATCGATTGGAACTGATATGTATCCACGGCTATCCGACCTCAACTCATTGAGATATGCCTCAAGATCTTTATCACGCGGATCCAACTGGTACGCCTTCTCTAGATAATCGACTGCGGTATCATGTTGACCGATCTTCATATACAGTGCTCCGAGGTTATAGTAGGGGCGAGGGTAAGTCGGTTTGATGTCAATCGCTCGAAGGTAGTGGTCCCGCGCTTTCATGAATAATTCTTTGGTTTTCCCGATGACTATGTTCAGCGTTACATCTTCGTTGAATTGTTGGGTATAGATATAGGCATCAACGGCCTGGGCTTTTTTATCGGTCGCTTCAGTGACATCTGGTTTATCCGATCTCATCACAATATAACCGGAACCGACCTCCGTTATCGCTGTCTCCAATTCATGGACAGCTTCAGCCGGTGTTTGATTTGTCAGGTCAGCTTCCCAAGAGGGCCAATTTGGCCCCGCGTAATCAAGCCCATATTCGTAGCAGGTTGCGCCGAGATCATTATGGACTTCGGCGTTGTCTGGGCGCATCTTTAGCGCCTCTTCATAAATCTGGATAGCTGCGGTATGTCTTTTTGCGTTATGATTCATTGCAGCTTGTTCACGCAAACTCTTAAATTCCTGCCCCTCCAAATTGATGGCTTCCCGCGATGCTTGTTGATCACCACTCTGCATATAGAAGATGAGCGGAACAACTACAATAAGAGATAAACAAAGGAATATGATTGTTGGTAATTGTAAACGCATGTTTCCTCACCTCTTGTTTTTAGAATATAGCAACGATACATCCCAATCAGTTATGCTGCTCATAAGAATTGTCAAAATCTTGACGTACTCCCAAACCTAAAGGATTGGGATTCTTCCGAGTCCCTTGCCAATAGGAGTCGAATTGTGCTATCAACAAGGAGTGCCCGACGAATCGGGACTTACGTCCTCTCCTGCATGGGTTGACGCCCCAACCCTATAGATGTTAATTGCAGCGTTACGGTCTCTATCATGCACCGTACCACAATCGTTACACTGCCAATTTCTATCCCGCAGATTCAATGCTTCATTGATTGCCCCACAAACCGAGCACGTTTTACTGGACGGATACCACTTATCAATGCACACGATTTTAACACCCTTTTTCGCTGCGATGTATTTCAACTTCAAAACAAAATCGCCAAACCCCAGATCACTGACCTTACGCCCCCAGAGGGCTTTCATACCCTGTAGGTTTAAGTCCTCAAGGCGTATCTCGTCGTATTCATCAGTCAGTTGATGTGCAAGTTTCCAGTGGAAGTCCTCTCGTTGGTTCGCTACCTTGCGGTGCTTCCGTGCCAAGTCAAGCCGTCCCCTTTGACGATTGTTTGATTGTTTTTGTTTCCGTGAATGATTACGATTGGCACGTTTAACTGCGTTTATACTGCGTTTGAAAAACAGCGGTGATTCTATATCATGTCCGTTATGACCGGTGAGATACCGTTTGAGACCGAAATCAAAGCCTGCGATTTTACCCGTCATGGCTCGGTTGTGGTCAGGATCTACGTGGTCAGTCAGAACGCAAATATAGACATCACCAACAGCGTCCCGTTTAATCGTGCAACGTTTGGGGGTGCCAAGCACGTCACGGGACTTGAAATACTGATAGATGCGTTTGCCTATTTGAATCTTGTTACCGGGCAGCAGTTTCCACCCGGCTTGAAACAATGTGAACGATTTATATTTGCGACGTGGCTTAAAACGAGGTCTGCCCCACGCTTTACCTTTGGCTCTCGCTTCAAACATCGCCTTATACCCCTTGTCAAGCCGTGCAGCAACATCTTGAATAGATTGGCTTGGTAACTGATTCCAGTGGGCAAAACGAGGCAACCGTTTCAGTTTAGAGATATGGTTAATCAGCCGAAACTTGCTGATATATTTACCATAGATACCGTAGTATCGACGCTGAAGCGCAACACAGTGATTCCACACACAAACATGTCCTTCGATTGTCTGATGCAGTTCACGGTTGCCGTGGTTGGAATACATTTTGAACTTGTAGGTTTTCATGGAGTTAGCTTTTTCTGCAAGGCGAGAATGCTCGTAATAGCACTAGCTTTCATATCCTTCTCACAGGCGTGTGGGAGACCCCAACAGGCGTTGGGGGTGAGAAACTCCCACGAAAGCCACCATAATTATAGCATGTTTTACCGCCAATGTGAATAAAAAACAAGGCTAAAGCAAGTCTGTATCCCAAGTCCCGATTCATCGAGGATCCTCGCTACGCGGGACATAAATGCTTGGGTTTTAGACCTAAAGGAGTTTTCGATAATTATAAACACCGTGCAACGGCTGAAGTTGCGATTCGTCTATGTTCAGCGAACAACCAAATTGGACAACTCCCCCTGTTTACCGTCCCGCTCAAAATAAAGACTAATCCGTTGCGGGGGCTGCAACTGGTTTATGATGCGTTTGAAGTCTTCGAGTGAATTAACCTTGAGACTGTTAATGCGATAAATAAGATCGCCTCGTTTTAATCCACGTTCCGCCAATGTACTTCTCGGCTGAACTTTTGTAACAAGGACACCACGCTGCGTGTATTTTTTTCTCTGTTGTCGATTTAGTTGTTCAATTGCGAGCCCCCAGCCGGGTACGGCATAATTCCATTGAAGTCCTCGAATTCTCAGGCGCAGGTCTTTGCGCTTCCCATCACGGAGCACGCGGAAGGTCGTTGTCTGATCTTGACGGAGGAGACGGGTGATTGCCAAGAATGTCTCTGAATTGGTTATCAGTTTCTGGTCTATCGCTTCAATAACATCGCGACGCCGGAGGCCTGCTGCTGCCGCCGGGCTACCCCTTTTTACCCCCGCGACCAATACACCGATCCCCTCTTCTAAATCGAGCACTTCCGCCAACCGCTGCGTTAAATCTTGGGGTTCAACCCCAATTTCCGGTGGCACGACTGCCCCATAGGTGACCAATTGATCGACAACCTTTTGGACGATATTAACCGGAATGGCAAAACCAACGCCCTGTGATCCACCGCTTGTCGAATAGATCGCAGTGTTAATACCAATCAACTGTCCATATAAGTTGACGAGTCCTCCACCGCTATTGCCCGGATTAATAGACGCATCCGTTTGGATGAGATCACGGTATAGTCGATCCTCCGTTTTCAGAGAGCGACCTGTTGCACTCACCACACCGACGGTGACAGTCGGGCTTGCATCTTCAACCATCGTTGCAAAGGGATGTCCAATCGCAATTGCCCATTCTCCGATCAGCAGATCTTCAGCGTTTCCTAATTCAATCGCTTTCAATTTTGGTATATCAATTTTTAAGACAGCAAGGTCTGTGAGGAAATCCTCCCCAACAACTTTGGCACTCGCTTCTCGTCCATCAGAAAGGAGTACCGTTGTCAAATCTGCTCCCCCGATAACGTGTTGATTAGTAATCACATAGCCTTCCCGGTCAAAAACCACTCCAGATCCAAGCCCGTGTAAAGTTCGTCGTTGCGGCACTTGGAAGGGGAAATCGAAAAACGGTGCCCAGAAATCATCAAAAAATGGAGAGACATTTACCGTTGTCGTTCGTGTGGTGCTGATATTGACGACCGCAGGACTCGCATACTCAACGGCATTGACGATGGCGTTCCGCCGCGAAATTGACGCATCCGCTTGCCGCTCTGATTTCGATTGGGCGTCCCCTGTTTGGGGTCCCATGATCAATAAACAGAGGAGCAAAATGTGAAACGTAAAAGTCCTATAGATATTGAGGCTCCGTTGAATACATAACTTCAAAGATATTATCTCCGCGTGCCTGAACCGCTTTTAAGTCGTATTAACTAGTACTGCGTCAGGTAAATATTGATAGCCTCGCTTGCTGTAGAGCCAAATTGTAAAGCGTAAAACGTGAAACGTAAAAAAAACTCGTATTACGCATTACGTTTTACCAGCTTCCTTCTGACATAGACTGTTGTATATCTCAAAACTTATCTGATTGAGTACTAGCAATTTAGGTTATTATATATTTCTCAGGCAACCATTGTCAACAGCAGAAATTTACCGAAAATTTCTTTTAGGGGTAAAGCCTAAGCCTTTAGGTTCCGATTCGGTTTGTCCCGATCTGATCGGGCGTGAATCCCCGATTCTATAAGCATCAGAATGCTTCTGAGTCCTGATCTATCGGGAGTGTGGGAGTATGTCAAAGTTACCGGCACCGGGAGGCAGGATACAGACGCCGGTATAGGGGTAGGGTGTTGCCCTTTGCAAGAGGTGAATTAAAACCGGAGGTAAGAGCCCGGCTTCACTATTGAGAGCACAATTAGCAAGCGGATTCTAAACGGTTGAATGGACTTGACCTAACAATCGCTAAGAAGCTAAACGCTTCAGCTTTTGGAGTACGTCAAAAAATGTCTGAATGATGTCTAACCACAAACAAAAAGGGCGATAACACCCAATCTTGGCTGCTATCGCCCGTAAAACAAACCTTTTGAAGGTTCATAACCTTCGGAAGGATTTATTCTTTGACTGCTCCCAAGCATAAATGCCTGGGATTCTTATGATAGACTGACCAGTAGTCCCGATTTATCGGGACTCTGTGTCATTTCTTGCTTCGGCATTCGTTGCCTTGATTCGCCAATAATAGCCGCAACGGTAAATCCGCCGACTAGCGAGTAGTTCGCCACATAATGGTGGAGTTTGGCATTAATTTCCAATATCTCGTCCGGCGTGTAATGGGCGTCTTCTTTCGACCAGACCACATTATTCGCCTCCACGCTCTCCCAGAGGGTCATCCAGACATAGTCGTGTTCGGATTGGGCGACGCCGGCGAGGTCTCCCTTATAACCCTTAAGTAATTCGACATTAAGACAGTTAGGGAGCGCGCGAATCGTGGGTAGAAATTGATGCAGCATGAAATCTTCAAACTGTTCGCGTTCAACATACGGCTTTAGTTCAATTGTGTGAATGGCGCGAAAATGTGACATTTCGTACTCCTTTACCAAAACCAGGACTTACGCACTTCGATTGTAGTTGCCCGATTCATCCCCGATAAATCGGGATTAAGAAATGGGTGCTGGGAACGGTGTCCTGCGGCGATGAATCGCCGAACTACAGGGCTTTAACCGTTTGGCTGCATAAGTCCTAAAAATAATAAAAACGGGAAAACAAAATATGGCTATGCTTTCCCATGGATTTGACTGCAAGTAGGGAACGCAGATCTGCGTTCCCTACGATACTCCTTATCTGCCACCGATAAAATCTTCCACCATTGCCAAGGCTTTGGCATCAGCATACTGACGCGGCGGCGACTTCATGAAATAGGCGCTTGGACCATAGAGTGCACCGCTGATGCCTCGGTCCCGCGCAATTTTGCAACAACGAATTGCATCAATCGCTACTCCCGCGGAATTAGGCGAATCCCATACCTCTAATTTGACTTCAGCCCGGACAGGAATATCACCGAATTCCGTCCCTTCAATATAGAGATAGCACCACTTCCGATCTTCGAGGAAAGGCACATAATCGCTGGGACCGATGTAGACGTTTTTCGGTGCAACCTCATGGTTGACTTGGGAAACGACCGCATCCGTCTTGGAGATACGTTTGGATTCCAACCGTTCCTTTTCCAACATGTTTTTGAAGTCCATATTCCCGCCAACATTCAATTGAGAGGTGCGTTCAAGTTTCACGCCACGGTCACTCATCAGTTTTGCTAGCGCACGGTGAACGATAGTTGCACCGAACTGCGCTTTAATATCGTCTCCAACGATGGGCAACCCCGCTGCTTCAAACTTTGCACGCCATTCGTCATTTTTTGCGATGAATACGGGCATACAATTCACGACAGCACAACCGGCGTCCAACGCCTGCGCCATATACCATTTCGTTGCTTCCTCGCTGCCAACAGGTAAATAATTGATAAGAATATCGGCTTGAGTCTCGCGCAGAACCTCACCCACATCAACGACTTCATCGGACGATTCATCGACTGTCTCATGGTAGTATTTGGCAAATCCATCCATCGTGGCTCCACGCTGGACAATCACACCGGTCTTTGGCACATCTGAAAATTTTATGGTGTTATTAATTTCGGCAAAAATCGCATCGGCAACATCAAGCCCGACTTTGTTCTTATCAACATCAAAAGCTGCAACAACTTTAACATCACTCACATGGTAGGGTCCGAACTTAACGTGCATCAGACCGGGAACAAACTCATCTTCTTTGGCGTTTCGATAGTATTCAATACCTTGAAGCAAAGAAGATGCACAGTTTCCGATACCAACAACTGCAACGCGAATTTCAGGCATTTTAGTTACCTCCTTCAATCCTTCCTTTAATCGCTTCCGAGCGTCATGGAGCCGCTTCTTAACTGTTGTCACAGGCACCTCCAAAAACTCGGAAATTTCTTTCTGTGAATAGTTGTTCATATAGAAGAGTGTCGTCACTGAGCGTTGGTTTTCTGGAAGTGCCTTTATTGCAGCTAACACGTCCGCTTGCAGCTCCCGTTCCAAAGCGATTTCAACCGGACCTTTCTCGGCGGAAGGCATCTCAACGGCCGCTTCCAGCGGTATGGTTTCAAGCCGCTCTCCACGTGTGAGTCGATTACAGTGCTTTCGCACAATCGGGCGAAACCAGCCAGGGAAAGCAGCGGGGTCACGGAGTTGAGCCAAAGTTCGATACGCTTCGATAAATGCCTCTTGTGAAGCGTCTTCAGCCAGATGAAAATCGCCAAGTATCGAATAAGCGTAACCCACTGCCATGTCTTGAAAACGATGGACAACCGCCCCGTATGCGTCCAGATTTCCAGCTTGCGCTTGTCTTACTAATGATGTCAACACTTCCATGATGCCAACACTTCCATAATGAACTCCAAATCAAGATTTTTAGAAGGCCTTCTAATGATAAGTCCCAATTTCTCAGAAAAAGGTTACGAAATATTTACGAAATTTTCTTCCCCTCGTTTTTTCGTAAAAAACGATCTTTATCTTTATGGATTCCGCTAAATTTGCCATTGAACGATAGGTGCTGGGCTTAATAGAATACGCCTCTTCGCCTACGACACCATCTATACCTTGGGATTCTTCACAGAGTTCTGCTAAACGGTAGTCACAGCCTTTTATTGCCAATAACTTTCTCAGGATTGCCTCCTGAAATTTAAGTCCTGTGAACGTTTTGACAAGAACCAAATCTTCTACCCATGATTTAACCAAGGTCCGGTCAATTTTGAGGAATGCCACGTTGAGGTTTTACTGAATACATAACTTCAAAGATATTATCTCCGCGTGCTTGAACCGCTCTTAAGTCGTCTAACAAAATAAGTTGTTCTTGGCTCGTCACCACCGGACAGTCATAATGCTTGTTGGTATACTTCAACGGCCCCGAGTCTTGGATCCGGTTTTTGACAAACTCAAAATGTCTTATCAATCTGTCGTGCAAATAATTGTTGGAAAAATCGACAATGTGGCGCACAATCGGGCAAATTGTTTCTTGAAAACCTTTGTCGATTTCAACACCGATACTGTTGCGCCCCGATGTCATCGCAGCTGCAATTGTGGTTCCAGTACCTAAAAATGGATCGAGTATCATATCGCCTTTCACAGAGTACATATTGATTAGTCGATAGACCAAATCGAACGGAAAAGCAGCACTCCGTAATCGGGAAGTCGCACTAGAAAGTTTCTGTCCTGTTCCCTTAATATCCGTCCAAATATCCGAATACCAGATATTTCTTTCTTCCCAAAACAGAGCACTTTCACGTCTGTTCTTTCTTTCATCCTCTGTCCTGAATTCCCTTTTGGATCCCTTCCTCACTATCAGAATATACTCGTGTTCCAGAGTCACATAAGCACCGGCAGGCAACATACCCGACCCCATAAATTTATTGGGTGCATTGGTCTGTTTGCGCCAGAGGATATCCGGTAGCACTGAAAACCCGATATCTAAGAGGTAATTCAAGATTCGTGCATGATTTGGATACAAACAAAAATCCTCCTTTATCTTTCGCGTCGCATCGCCGATATTGATACACGCAAATCGACCATTTTTTAGAACTCTGAGCAGTTCAGCCCATACAGGATTGAGAATCGCGTGCATCAACTCATAAGCCTGTCTACCATCGCCACGCGCTAATAACTTCTGAATTTCTGGGTTCTGGTTTCCAAACATATCATCCCACATACCAATCATGGGATACGGTGGAGAGGTCACTACCAGATCGACGCTCTCCGAAGGGATTTTCTTCAAATCTCTCGCATCTTGAAAAAAGATCTTATGGGTAGTTTTCATAGACAGGCTCGCGTGACGTAGTGTGAAACTATCTGATAAAGAACAGCGGATTTACTGAGCTTCGGGTTTATTATATTTTCCTAAGGCAATCATGTCAATGGCAGAAATTTGTGCAGCGTCTGGAGGCCCTTCAACCTTCCACTCGCTATATATTCGTCGAAATTTTCTGTCGTTGGTGGTATAATACCTTCCATGAAAACAATCAATGTAACAGTCTACTCTGACTATGTTTGTCCATACTGCTACATCGGTGCAGCGCGAGTACAGCAACTGCAACAGGAGTACGATCCACCGGTTGTCTGGAAGAGCTTTGAACTTCACCCGGAAGCACCGGCGGGAGGCATCCCACCTTCAATGTTTTATCAGAACAATTCGAATCTCAAACGGATTTCTGAAAACGCACAGCAGTTGGCGGCGGCTGCCAATCTGCAACTCCCCGATCACGTCATCTATTCTAATTCCCGACTTGCACTAGAGTTGGGTGAATTTGCCGAGCAATCCGGGAAGGGCGAAGCGTTCCGATCAGCACTATTTGACTCATACTTCGAGCAGATACAGGATATGGGGGAGGAATCGGTGCTTTTAGATGTTGCTGAAGAAGTTGGACTTGCTAGAGAGGCAGCAGCTGAATGTCTCTCCGAGCGCACGATGAAAACCTGTGTCGATTTACAGATACAGGAAGCAAGAGGATATGGTATCACTGGGGTCCCAACATTCATCATCGGAAAATATATGGTTGTCGGTGCACAACCTTATTCGGTGCTCAAACAGGCGTTTGAGTTAGGGTTGGAAGAAGCGGCAGCCGGCTAAATAAATCCAAACGTCTTGAAACATGTGAAACAGAATTTATCCACTTGGCAATTTTCAGATCAATTAATCAGGAGGGAGGGAAATCATGGGCTTAGAGACGAAATATGACATAGATCAGATGATGGAGGAGTGGCGGATTAACGGCTTCGTCGTCTTCGAGGATCTGATACCGACAGAAACAATCGATCGTATCCTTGAGGCGTGGACACCGATTCGAGATCTCGATATCGAGCGGCAGGGGAAGTATCCCCCCCGCGGCTACCATCGCTATAACGTGCGTGTGCCGTTCAAGCGCCCTTTTGTAGACCCGGAGATCTTCGATCATCCTGCCCTCGTCGCATTTTTGGAGCGCGTGTTAGGTCCTGATTACGTGTGGACACACTTCGATTCCAATATACCGCTGCCGGGAACAGATTATCAGCGGTGGCACCGGGATGGCAAAGCCTCCCTGTTTCCGGGAATTAAGACACCAGCATTCTCTGTGGGCGTCAAGTTTCCACTTGTTGATACAAACGAGGAGAATGGAAGCTTTGAAGTAATTCCGGGAACGCAGTATGTGGGTGAGGAGGGCTTACCCACTAACCTGAACGACGTTTTTGGTGAGGGACTCAATCGCCGCGGCAATTACCACCCAGTCCGCCTCAATCTGAAGAAAGGGTCTCTCTGGGTGCAAGACCCACGCAATTTCCATCGCGGTACACCGAATAGATCGGACCACCCCCGTGACGAACTGTGTATGGCATTCAGCGTCCCGTGGCTATTCAGCCAATGGCTGCATGAGTACACCGAAAAACATTTTCCAAGAGATCTCTGGGAAAGCCTACCTCCTCATGCACAAAAGGTGTTGAAATGGCAGCGGGTTAAAGAAGCGTGAAGAACGTGAAACGTGATGCGTGAAAACCATGTGTTCACTGGTTCATTAGTACATTAGTTCATTGGTGTAGTTGGGCTAGGAAGCCCGACCCACGGGAATCAAAAAAAGGTAGTGCAAAACGCGAAGAGAAACCGAGTTTTTGGTAGTAAGGAACAACGATCGTTGTTCCCTACGGTTTCTGCTACACAATTTCTTAACATGAGCCAAAGGAGATTTTTATGCGTTTGAAAGATCGGGTTGCTATTGTCACTGGTGGCGGTGGCGGGATGGGAACCGGTATCAGCCTATGCCTCGCTAGGGAAGGTGCGAATATTGTTGTGTCGGATGTGAATCTTGAAGCAGCACAGGGTTGTGTTGCTAAGATTGAGGAAACAGGACAACGCGGCCTGGCAGTCCAATCAGATGTAACAAAGGAAGCGGACTGCATCGCCTTGGTAGAGGAAACACTGCAAGCATTCGGACAGGTGGACATTCTTGTCAACAACGCGGGGCATTTCGGTGAGAATCTTGGGCTGCCATTCACCAATCAGACAGAAGCGGACTGGGATGATAACTTAGCCGTCCACGTCAAAGGTCCCTTCTTCCTCTGTAAAGCCGCTGCCTCTCACATGATCGAACAGAAATTCGGGAAGATTATTAATATCTCGTCAATTGCTGCAAAGCGGGATCCACAGATCGCGCCTGCCTACGCTGCCGCTAAAAATGCCTTGTTGAACCTGACGCGACTGGTAGCTAAAGATCTTGGACCCCATAATATCAATGTCAATGGAATCTGCCCGGGGATGCTCTGGACCGGGTTCTGGCACAGGCTTGCACCACTAATCGCTGAGAATGACCCAACCTACGCGGATCTTGAACCGCGTGCTCTGTTCGAGCACTGGGTCAAACAAAACACACCTCTCCAACGGGAGCAGACACCGGAGGATATTGGCAACCTCGTCGTCTTTCTGTCGTCGGAGGAAGCTCGAAACATTACTGGACAAACCATCCATGTCGATGGCGGCGTGGCGATGGGATAACGAACCCCGTTTTCTAGCCGATTTGGACAACCTGTGCGCGTCGCGCAGATTCATTCAACGCGTCGCAGACACGCATTGTATTAATCGCTTCAGTTTGCCAGCGCGGCTCAAGCTGCCCGGTCCGAACAATGTTTGAAAACCGTTCGATCATGCGTACCTCTTGGATACAGCCTCCGCCCTTATGTTCTTCGTTCCGTCCTTGCGCACCGTGTACCCAGAAACGGGTCGAATCTTCTTGCCGGGGTATTACGAAATCGTCACACACAATAGACGCTTGGGTACCAGCAACCTCGAACCATCTGCGGCTCGCGGTATCATAAGCGCAATCGAATGAGGCTATCCGCTCGTCTTCAAACCAGAGTGTACCTGACAGGTTGAGTTCTATGCCACGGTAATAACGTCCCGTAGCAAAAACCTGCGTTGGCAAATCGTCAAAAGCCCAGAGAATGCAGCGAACACAGTAGTAACCGAGATCTCCGAGGCAGCCGCCAGCGAGTTCCTTTTTCACACGGATGTTGTCTTCTGGGATTGTGTCCCAACCGGTGGTAAATGCCGCCGTCACCCGACGCAACCGCCCTAAAGTCTCATCATCAATGACCTGCTTCATCCTAGGGGTGCGCACGTGATGCACCCACATGACACCATCCATCAGTTGCACATTGTGCTGCTGGCAGGCTTCTGCCATTTCTACCGCTTTTTCTGTATTTGCCTCCAACGGTTTTTCGCACAGCACATGCTTGCCCTGTTCCGCCGCTTTAATAGTCCACTCGGCGTGCATTGAAGGCGGCAGCGGATTGTAGATGGCATCAATTTCCGGATCTTCAAGGAGTGCTTCATAGTTCCCGTAGGCTATTTCGACACCGTGCTCAGACGCCCAACTTTTAGCACGCTCTTCCGTTCGGCTGGCAATTGTCGTCAACTCGGCACCGTCTGCCAAGTTGATGGCACGTGCAACCTTTGTTGCGATTCTTGCCGTGCTCAAAATTCCCCAACGCACATTTTGTTTCGCTTCACCCATCATAATTCCCTCGTTCAGAGTCCATCTTCAATAGGATTGTTGTTGTCCAAATTTCTAATCAGTGTTATAATGCCGGTTAAACCTTGCGGAAGTTTTTAAGATCTTCAAGGTCGGATTTAATGTAGCATATTCTATATCCAATAAGGAGTCAAGTGCAAAAATGAGACGTTTCTTGTTTGTTGTATGTGTGAGTTTATTTACTGTCGGAGGCACAGCGTGGGGATGGTGGTCGGGCGGACATGGCATCATGACGAAGGCAGCGGTTCAGGCATTACCCGATGAGGTGCCGGCGTTTTTCCGCGCTGGAGAAGGAATGATTGCTCACTGTTCCTATGATCCGGATATCTCAAAGAACCGTGGGGCACCCCACGTTAATAATGCAGAACATCCAGAGCACTACCTCGATCTAGAACTTTTACAGGGCAAGCCACTCCCGAAAAACCGGTATGAGTTCACCGAGTTGTGCACCGAATTGGGGGTTAAGCCTGACAAGGTAGGGTTCGTGCCTTACGCTGTCGCTGAATGGACAGAACGCCTTGCCGTAGCATTCGCAGAGCATCGCAAATGGCCCAACAATACCTTTATTCAGAATAAATGCCTAGTCTACGCCGGATTTGTCGCCCACTATGCACAGGATATGTGTCAACCCTTGCATCTGACAATTCATTTCGACGGATGGAAACAGTCCGATGGTTCTGTCCTACATAAAGGAATCCACGAGAAAGTAGACGCGCTCATTGAATATCTAGAACTTGATCCGTCTGTTCTGGCAAAAGATCAGGAGATTCAACCGCTCGATGATCTGATGGCTGGCATTGTAGAGGAGCTTCACGCAGGTTTTGCCCTGCTCAAACCGGTGTATGAGCTAGGGGATAGCCTACCATCTTCCCGAGACAAGGACTGGGAACGTGTTCCGGCAGTCGTTGATTTTGCGAATGAGCGCGCGCGTGAAGCGACACGTTTTACGGCTGCACTCTACCTGACAGCTTGGGAGTTGTCGAGTAAGATTAAACTGGAGGGTTGGCTGAACCGTGCACAAGACGACGGAGAAACAACGCAATAATTAGAGTAGTTCGTATTAAAAGAAACCGAGTTTTTGTCAAAAACTCGGTTTCTAATGCTTACGCGAGGGATATTCAAATGGCTGCGAATAAGATAGTTGATATACAGGTGTGTGAATTGCAACCGCCGCCGCCGAGCGAAGAAGGAACACCGGCTCGTCGTCCGTCTTGGGGGCATACATTTGTGCAGGCAACCCCCATGGACAGATTTGATCAACCGGTCCACAGGCGGAGTCCGGGTGGATTGGTGTGGGTCAAGGTCATCGCTGATGATGGCACTTGGGGCTTGGGTCTCGCTGACACGGGCCACGTAGCGACTATACTCATTAAGGAATGCCTCGCGCCGCTAGTTATCGGGCAGGAGGTCGGTGCGATTGATCTTTGCAACGATTTGATGTGGCGCGGAACACTCGCCTTTGGCAATGAAGGCTTGACAGCACACGCTGTGGCTGGGGTCGATTTGGCACTGTGGGATTTGTGGGGTAAACTTTTAGATCAGCCGGTCTATCGGCTCGCTGGCGGACCCGCACGCCGTTCAATGGATGTGTATGTGACCGGCAACGATGTGGATTGGAGTATAGAACTCGGGTTCAAAAAGTTCAAGCTGGCACGACCCTATGGAGTCTACGATGGGCAGGCTGGAATTGATGGCACAGTGGAGCTAATCGCAAAAACCCGCGAATTGATCGGTCCCGAAGCGGATTTGATGCTCGATTGCTGGATGGCTTACGACGCCGATTACGCTGTGCAAATGTGTGAAGCATTGCGACCTTACCGGATGCGGTGGATGGAGGAGATGTTAGCTCCACACGATTGGAAAGGGTTAAAAGCCGTGCGTCAGCGCGTTCCGTGGCAGACCCTCGCCACCGGAGAGCATTGGACAACGCGTTGGTCCGGCATGAGAGCGGTGGAAGAAAGCCTAATAGATCTCGTGCAGGCAGATCTCCACTGGATTGGTGGATTTACAGAGGCGATGAAATTGGCCCACTTTGCCGATGCAGCCGGCATTCCAATGTGTCTGCATACCGGTGCCAACAATCCCTATGGACAGCACTGGACAGCTGCCATGCCTAACACACCGTTGATTGAACTCTTTCAAGCTTCAGCGCCGGGAATTCCGTTGGAGGAATGCTACCTAGGAGCACCCTCGGAGCCAGCTCGACACTGTTATCGAACTCCGCCGGGAACACTGATGCCGGTTGATGGCAAGCTAGGTCTGCCATCGGGCCCCGGGTTCGGGCTTCAGGTGCCGGAGGAGTGGCTGAAACCGATTTGAACAAGTTGTAGTCAGACAATTCATCGCTCATTCCGCCCGCTCCATTAATTGTGCAATTGCAAACGCACCCATCAAGTCAAGGCTACCTCTTCTACTATGTGTAGGAGATGCCGCTTCCACACATATCTAAGCAAAAAGAGGATTTAAGGGGTGAGAGCAATGCGATATTCTATATTCACGTTTTTCTTTGTGGTGATCCTGTTCCCACTACATGCCGCCGCCCAGGACTATACCAAGTGGAGTTTGCCGGAAGGTGCCAAAGCTCGCCTCGGCAAAGGCTGGATAACTGGAGGGATAGCGTATTCCCCGGATGGCAATAGACTCGCGGTGGGAAGCGGTATTGGTATTTGGATATACGATGCCCATACCGGTGCAGAACTGAACTTTCTCACGGGTCATACGGACAGTGTCTGGAGCGTAGCGTTCAGTCCGGATGGCAGGACGTTGGCAAGTGCGAGTTGGGACAACACGGTGCGACTCTGGAATGCGCGGACGGGAGAATACCAAGCGACGCTTAGAGGGCATAGAGATAACGTTTCCAGTGTAGCATTCAGTCCCGATGGCAGGACGCTAGCCGGTGGGGGTAATAGAGACGTGTATCTATGGGATGCACGGACGGGAGAATACCAAGCAACGCTTAGAGGGCATAGAGATAACATTTCTAGTGTAGCATTCAGTCCCGATGGCAGGACGCTGGCAAGTGCGAGCTTTCAGGAGGTGTGGTTGTGGGATGTGTGGACGGAGCAGCGCATAGCCACACTCAAGGGGCACACAGACTGGGTTTCCAGCGTAGCGTTCAGCCCCGATGGTACTACATTGGCAAGTACAGGTCGAAAGGACACGATACAACTGTGGGACGTGCAAACGGGAGAACGCCAAGCCATACTCATGGGATATACGCAGGAGATCTATAGTGTAGCATTCAGTCCTGATGGTACCATGCTAGCAGGTGGAAGTAATAAAGAGGTCCGGTTGTGGAATGTGCAAACGGAAGAACAGATAGCCACGCTCAGGGGGCATACGGGCAGGGTCAATAGCATAGCGTTTAGTCCGGATGGTGCTACATTGGCAGGTACGAGTTGGCACGGCACGGTACAGCTATGGGATGTGCGGACGGGGGAATCCAACCCCACCTTCAGAGGGCATACGTGGGTCTATAGTGTAGCGTTCAGCCCGGATAGTACTACACTGGCAACTGGAAGTTGGGATGGCATAGTGCAACTATGGAATACGTGGACGGGGAAGCACATAGCCACGCTCATAGGACATACGGACCGGGTCTATAGTGTAATGTTCAGCCCGGATGGCACCACACTGGCAAGTGCGAGTGAGGACAGCACGGCGCGGTTGTGGGATGTACGAACAGGGGAACACCAAATCATGCTCAAAGGGCACACGGACGGGGTTTACAGTATAGTGTTTAGTCCGGATGGTAGGACGCTGGTAAGTACGAGTGGGGATGATACGGTGCGGCTGTGGGATGCTGACACGGGGCAGCTCAAAACCACACTCACAGGACATACGGACGGGGTTTACAGTGTCGTGTTCAGTCCGGATGGCACTACGCTGACAGGTGTAAGCGATAGAGAGGTATGGATGTGGGATGCGCGGACGGGGCAGCTCAAAGCCACGCTCACGGGACATACGGACGGGGTCTATAGTGTGGTGTTCAGCCCAGATGGTAGGACGTTGGCAAGTGGAGGTGATAGAGAGGTACGGCTGTGGGATGCGCGGACGGGGCAGCTCAAAACCACGCTCACGGGACATACGGACGGGGTCTATAGTGTGGTGTTCAGTCCAGATGGCAGGACGTTGGCAAGTGGAGGTAATAGAGAGGTACGGCTGTGGGATGCGCGGACGGGAGGGCATCAAACCACGCTCAAGGGGCATACGGGCTGGATCGGGAGTATAGCGTTCAGTCCGGAGGGTAGGACGCTAGCAGATGCAAGTTATAAAGAAGTGAGACTGTCGGATGCTGATACGGGGCAGCTCAAAGCCACGCTCCGGGGACATAGGGACCATGTTGAAAGCGTAGTGTTCAGTTCGGATGGTAGGACGTTGGCAAGTGCGAGTGAAGACGGCACGGTTCTGTTGTGGGATATGTCGCCGTACCTCACACCTATTACGTCGGTTGAAGTTCCTGCGTGGGATGTCAACGAGGATGGAATTGTCGACATCTTGGATTTGGTGATAGTTCACAAACAGCTTAGGCAAAGGGATGATGGACTATCAGGGGATGTCAATGATGATGACATAATCAACATCTTGGACTTAGTTACGGTCAGTGCCCACTTGAGTGCGACAACGACTCCCAAAGCACCCATCGTCCATAGGGAAAAACGATCATTGTTTTCCACACCCACTGTTGTTTTCGTCGCTCCTGAAACAATTCAGGCATGGATAGATATGGCGCACGCAGCAGATGATGGCTCGCTCGTTTTTCGGCAAGGTATCGCCAACCTCAAACGCCTTTTGACTACGCCTGTCCCCGCTGAAACCACCCTGTTGCAGAACTACCCGAATCCGTTTAACCCGGAGACGTGGATTCCGTATCATCTCGCCGACGATGCTGATGTGAAACTTGCGATTTATGACGCAAAAGGTGTGTTGGTACGTCTGTTCGATTTAGGTCGTCAGAAAGCAGGGTATTACACAGATCGGACCAAAGCGGTGTATTGGGAGGGCAGATCAGAGACAGGCGAGCGGGTTGCAAGCGGTACTTATTTCTATCAGTTGACCGTGGGGGACCACTCTGTAATGCGCAAGATGGTCATTTTGAAGTAGTGGCACCCCCGATCGCTTGGGATTTTCGACGCACATCAACCTGTCTGTTCCCCGCTGCTAATGAGGCAACCCGACTACACCATGAATCGTATAAGCGTGTGGTTCACCTGCCCAAACGTTCAAACTCCGTTGAAAGCCAATCCCAATAGGGACGGGGCATCTCAGAAGGTGGATTTAACGCTGCTTCTCTGCGCCAATGGTGTAATGGATGCTCGCGGTTCTCTTGTGGGAGATCCACGCGTGTGCCGTAAGCGGCAGACTCGAACACGCCCATCAAGACCTCCAATACACGACGTCCTTCTAATCCGCTGCATTCATGCTCCCGGTTTTCGTCTAGAGCGCGGACATACTCCTCGACAAACCAGTAGTCCGCCTCTGCTGCGGTACTGTCGGGCTGGTAGCTGTCGGGATAGACTGACTCAAGGGGTTCCCATTGGTCATGCTCTCCGTCCGGGATAAAGTGGGGTTGGGGCAGCCACCACGCTTGGTCCCCTCTCCACATCAAGCGTCCCTCGCTGCCGTACAGCTCCATCGCATAAGCAGCAGAATCCATGTTATCAAAACGATGCTGGAGGAGGGTACCGGTTACGTTGTTATCAAATTGCAGCGATGCTGTGATATGCTCACAGGCGATGGTCCCCATCCCGCTGGGTGATGGCACAATATCGTCTGGGGTAATCGGATGCCCGTCTGTCGTCGCTTGCGTGACCACACTGCGGGGGCGCCCGCCGAACCTGAGCATGTTGTTAATCATGTGCGTCCCGATGTTCATCAAGCCGTAGCCGCCATAGTACCCCTTGCCGCTGCCATAGATATATCGGAGCTCACCGATTTTTCCTTCTTTGTACGCATGCCCAATCGCTTGCATCGACGCACCAACCCGTCCTTGATGGTGCACAGCGGTCCGCACACCTTTCTCTTGTGCCCGCGCAATGACAGAATCCGCTTGGATTAGATCGACGCACATCGGCTTTTCGACCTCGATGTTGACGCCGTGTTCTAGGACACGCATACACAGGTCATAGTGGAATTCCGTCCCCGTCGGGATAGCTACGATGTCTGGCTCCGTTTGACGAATCATCTCATCCAAGTCAGCGAAACGCGTCGACACACCGACCTCATCTCCGAGTGTGTTCAACCGCTCCTCGACAAGGTCGCAAAGCGCGACAATCTCCGTCCGTGGATGGGCATGATACGCTCTGGCAGCTGCTGTCCCACGCCCTCGACACCCTAAAATATTGACACGGTATGTTCTCATTTTTGTCTCCTTGTTAGGCTATTTCTGAAACCTCAAGTATAGTTAGGACTTACGCAGCTAAACGGTCAAAGCCCTGTAGTTCGGCGATTCATCGCCGCTGGACATCGTTCCCAACGCCCGATGAATCGGGCAACTACAATCGAAGTGGGTAAGTCCTGATAGTCTCAGCCTCCCGTAATTTTGTAACTCAGGATCGTCACAAACAGGTATGCAGCAATAAGTATGACACCAAAAGGACGCTTCAATCTGTCGCCCGAAACAAATATACCGACACGAAAAACGACCAAGATAAATAGCATCAGTGGGAAAAGTAGACGGAAAAAGTGCGTTGGTGCCTCCAATCCACCTCCCGTTACAGCAGCAGCTGCCCCAGCGACAAACAGCACGTTGAGAATATCGGCACCGATAACGTTTCCGACCGCGAGTGCACCATGCCCTCTCCTTGCAGCAGTCACTGCGGTCACAAATTCTGGCAAAGAGGTTCCGAACGCCACCAATGTGGCGGCAATGATGCTTTCAGGAACCTTCACTCTTTCGGCAACAATTTTAACCGCTGGAATCAGCACTGATGAGGAGGCGACCACTAATAAAATACCGAATAACAACTTGACGACAATAAGCACCGTATTAGCAGATTCGTCATGGATCTGCTCTGTTTCCATCGTGCTGTCGCTATCGGCATCACGCGACCAACGAATCGACTGCCACATATAAGCAGCAAGCAAAATGAGAAAAACAAAACCCATCACTTGCGGGAGACGACCACCCTCTGAGAAAGTTGTACCCAATGAACCGAAAGGTAGGCAGGCGATCACTAGTAAAAACCCCGCCCCCAGTTGCAACCAGCCTTGGCGATTGACAATTTTTCGATTGAGTGGCAGAGGGGCAATCAGTGCGGCAGTGCCGAGGATCAGCCCGGTGTCGCAGATGATTGACCCAACCGCGTTCCCGAGGGCGATCCCCGGATCGCCCTGAATAGCAGCGAGCACTGAGACAGCGGCTTCGGGTGTCGTCGTCCCTAGGCTAACAATTGTCGCTCCGATAAGGGTCTGCGGGATGCCCCATCTCGTTGAAAGGGTAACCGCTTCATCGACTAGTATATCCGCCCCTTTTCCAAGCAGATAAAGGGTAATCGCAATGATGACAAAGAGCCAAATTGTATGTAGATTTCCAAACTTGGATTCGAGCCAACCTTCTAAACCGTGAGGGGTGTCTGCATCCCCAGAGTCGCCAAAGGCGGTAAAACTAAAAACAATGACTATAAAGATTAAACAAAAGAGTAATTTACGTTTCATCATCTCCTCATTATAGGATTATTATTTACATTACTAATCACAGCCCCAGCGGGGCGATATGTGTCACATTGGGTTGATGCACAATAGATAAATAAAAACACTACTTGACCTATGGACTATCTAGCGACTTGTGTTATCTTAAAATAACCATCCTCCTTGTAGTGGAAGCGTCTCCAGCGGATAGGTGATAGAAGTAAATCCCACTTGCTACCCGCTCACCCAACTCGTTTCGCCCGTCCCAGTAAATTGCCTTAGACCTACTCTCATAGATCGCCGCGATCTGGTGCCCAACGTCGAGTGTGCGGATTAGACGACCACTTCGGTCATAGATGGTCAAGGTAACGGAAGTATTCTCTGCCAACCGATACGGTATCCAAGTCTCTAGGCGGAACGGATTCGGATAGTTCCACAAAAACTCCGTCTCTGCAAACCATACCCGAACCCCTCTCTCCTGTAGGGTTGGGATGTGCATGTGGATGGATAGATCGTTCAGGGGATTCCCACCTATATGAACCCCGTCTCTAGGTCCCAATCCTGTATTTGCTACCAGAGGCGAGAGGTCGGATACCGGATTGTAGCTAAGATCTAACGATGTCAGATTGGTTAGGTTCGCCACCGCTGAAATATCTGATATCGAATTGCCGTCAATATAAAACCCCATCAGGTTAGTCAATCCCGTCACTGCTGAGATGTCCGATATCGAGTTGTCCGAAAGCCTCAGCCATTCCAGATTGGTTAAATTCATCAGAACCGAGATATCCGATATTGAGTTGTCCTGAAGAGACAGCTCTGTCAGATTAGTCAATCCTTCTACAGGCGAAATATCCCATATCAAGTTACCTCCAAGATGCAGCTTTGTCAGATTAGTCAATCCTGCCACAGGCGAAATGTCCGATATCGAGTTGTTCCAAACACTCAACTCTGTCAGGTTGGTTAAGCCTGCCACAGGCGAAATGTCCGATATGGAGCTTCCCCCAAGGTGCAACAATGTGAGGTTAGTCAATCCCGCTACAGGTGAAATATCCGAGATTGAGTTCCTATTAAGGTTTAGATGTGTCAGGTTAATTGCATGGTCAAGACCGGTTAAATCGCTGATGTCCTCACCCCAAGGGTCGAGAAACGTCAAAGTCGCCATGTCTGTCACAGTGATTGGGACCCTGGCTGCCTTGTTAAGCACTCTTTCAATGTAATCGCGGAGGTTGGGGTCAGGGATTTCCACCGTTTGTGCCGTTGCTATCGACCCAATCGAGAGGTAAGCCAACAGGAATAAAGTAAAACGAAAAAATGCTTTCTTCATAGGTTTACCTCTTTGACGGCTAAGGTAAGTAATCGCACAATCAATTAGACTACCACAATTGTTGTCGATCTTATCACAAAATCAGGTTAAAAGTCAACTTTTTTCAGTATAGCCATACCATGACTATACTTAGCGACTTCATTCTACAAATAGTATCTAACCAGCCCCTTTTGTCAGGGCAAATCAGGCTTTCGTTGTAGAAATCAGGTTGACAACCACGCGAATCTTTCCTATAATTTCTGAGTCTCTCATTCACGCTTGAGCGGACACCGAATTATATATCACTATCTTAATTAACCGAGGAAAACACCATGAAAGAAAAGACAACCGAAACTGAAAAAAACAGTACGAACGATGCAACACCCACGACTGACTTTATCCGGCAGGCGGTTCAGGAGGATTTGCGGACAAATCGATTTGATGGGCGTGTGCATACGCGGTTTCCACCGGAACCGAACGGCTACTTGCACATTGGCCACGCCAAAGCCATCTGCATTGACTTCGGTGTTGCAGAAGATTTCGATGGGCTTTGCAATCTGCGATTTGATGATACCAATCCAACGAGGGAAAGCATTGAATATGTAGAGTCGCAGAAGGAGGATATCCGATGGCTCGGATTTGATTGGGAAGATCGGGAGTTCTATGCCTCGGACTATTTTGAACAACTCTACGAATATGCCGTGAAACTCATCAAGAAAGGGAAGGCGTATGTCTGTGACCTGAGCCCCGATGAGATCAGGGAGTACCGCGGCACCTTGACGGAGCCAGGGGTGAACAGTCCGGATCGCGACCGTCCTGTTGAGGAGAACCTCGACCTTTTCGATCGCATGAGGGCGGGCGAATTTTCGGACGGTGAACGCACACTTCGTGCCAAAATTGATATGGCATCTCCCAATTTGAATATGCGGGATCCGGTCATGTATCGGATTCGGCGGGCAACGCATTATAGGCAGGGCGACAAGTGGTGTATCTACCCGATGTACGACTTTACGCATGGCCAAAACGATTCTATAGAGGGGATCACCCACTCGTTGTGTTCGCTCGAATATGAGGACCATCGCCCTCTATACGATTGGTATCTTGACGAATTGGAAATCTATCACCCACAGCAGATTGAGTTCGCCCGGCTCAATATCAGCAATACGATATTAAGCAAACGCTGGCTCGTTCAACTGGTGGAATCAGGATATGTCAGTGGGTGGGATGATCCGCGCATGCCGACACTCTCCGGTTTCCGAAGAAAGGGCTACACAGCGGAAGCCATCCGAGACTTTTGTAATCGTATCGGCGTGGCAAAAAGCGATAATGTGGTTGATATTGCGCTCCTTGAATACTGTCTCCGCCAAGATTTGAATATACGTGCCCCGCGTGTGATGGCTGTCCTACGTCCGCTCAAGGTGATTATTGACAACTATCCGGAGGGCGAGGTGGAGGAGTTAGATGCCGAGAACAATCCGGAGGACGAGAGCATGGGTCATCGGAAGATTCCGTTTTCGCGTGAGATTTATATTGAACGGGAAGATTTTATGGAAGACCCACCACGGAAATACTTCCGCTTGGCACCGGGGCGCGAGGTCCGGCTAAAACACGCTTACTATATCACATGTGTCGATGTGGTTAAGGATGAACAGACGGGAGAGGTGACTGAGCTACATTGCACTTATGATCCGGAGACACGGGGAGGGTGGTCTGACGATGGACGCAGGGTAAGGGGAACATTGCACTGGGTTTCCGCACCCCACGCGCTTGAAGCCGAAGTCCGTCTATTCGACCATCTCTTTACTGAGCCGAACCCCAACGTGCTCACGGATGATGATTTTAAGGCGAATTTGAATCCAAATTCGCTAGAGGTATTGCAATCGTGCCGAGTTGAATCCAGTCTCGCCGGTGCTGTGCCGGGAACTCAGTACCAGTTCCTAAGAACGGGTTATTTCTGCGTAGACCCCGATTCCTCCGATGAAAAACTGGTATTCAATCGGGCGGTAACGCTGCGGGACACTTGGGCAAAGATTCAAAGATCGCAGCAGCGTCAGTAAGGAATATCAGGTCTCTCGAATATGACGGATGGCTCTGTCTAACCGATCGAGCACCTTTTCCTTGCCAAGCAAAACGATAATATCAAATAAGCCGGGACCTCCTGCTTCGCCGCTTAGTGCAACCCGTAACGGCTGCATCGCCTTGATCCGACTGATTTCTTTCGCTTCGATGTGTGCCCAAATTGCCGCTTCAACCGGTTCTGTTTCAAACACTTGAACCGCCGCTAAAACATCGCGGAGTCCCTGCAAAATTCCAGCGGGATCGCCTTTCCACCATTTCTTAACCGCCTTGGGATCATAATCAAAATCGTCAGTAAAAAGGTAACTGTAGGTGGTAATATCCGCCAATGTTTCCAATCGATCTCCAACCGCTGCAACGAATTGCTCCAGCCACGCCCGGCTTCTCTCTTCCTCCAGCAAGCCCCCTTTTTGCAAGAAGGGGATGACCGCGTCGGTGCGTGCAGAGGGGGTTAACTGTGCGATATAATGTCCGTTTAGCCACTGGAGCCTTTTGATGTCAAACACACTACCACTCTTTCCTACCCGTTCAAAGTCGAATTTCTCAATCAGTTGGTCAACGGAAAAAATTTCCTCCTTGTCGTCGTAAGACCAACCGAGCCGCACAAGGAAATTGATCAACGCCTCCGGCAGATACCCATTATCGCGATACTGTCCAACGGAGGTAGCACCGTGCCGCTTACTCAATTTTTCGCCTTTGCTGCTGCCCAGCACCATCGGCAGATGTGCACACTGCGGCGGGTCAATGCCGAGCGCTTGACAGATTAGGAGCTGCTTCGGTGTGTTGGAAAGGTGATCTGCCCCCCTGATGATATGCGTTATTCCCATCTCAATATCATCAATGATTGAGGTAAAATTGTAGAGCGGTGAACCGTTGGATCTGACAATAATAAAGTCGTCAAGCGTGTCGGCTTCAAATTTTACCACGTCCAGCACGAGATCTCGCACAATGATTGCGCCTTCCGGGATTTTGAGCCGAATCGTTGATTTGCGTCCTTCCGCTTCAAGTTTCTGCCGATCCGCTTCTGTCAGATGTCTGCACTTTCCGGGGTATCCTTGTGGGCGTTTCTCCACACGAGCACGCGTCCGCATCTGATCCAACTCCTCGGGGGTACAGTAGCAGCGATATGCGTTGCCTGTGTCGAGCAACTGCTGCACATATTTATGGTAGAGATCGCCGCGCTCCGTTTGGATATAGGGTGTGTGGGGACCTCCAACTCTTGGTCCTTCATCCCAATCGAGTCCAAGCCATTCCATCGAATCATAGATACCCTGCATCGATTCATCGGTGGATCTGGCTTCATCGGTATCGTCAATCCGAAGGATGAATGTTCCGCCGTGATACCTTGCGAAAAGCCAATTAAACAGTGCTGTGCGTGCGCCTCCTATATGAAGAAATCCCGTCGGCGAGGGCGCGAAGCGAACTCGAATAGGTTGGTCCGTTGCCATTGTAATATTTACTCCTTTATGTCATAGATTTATCGTGCTACTTTTGATACATGTTGTTGCGATTGCGAAACACCGATTTGGCGTTCATGGTCTTTGTACAGCAACAGTTCGGATCTTTTTAAGAAACCCGCAGGCACCTGAAGACGTTTTATCAACTTAGGCAAGATTTTAGAAACTCTGATGTTGCACAAAACAGGTCATAGACGGTTGTGCAGCTGCCCAATTTGTCGCATCAATTCTTGTTGTCAGAGTTCGTTTGGCAGTTCAAAAGACAGCTGAGATCAAGGTGTTTCTATATGCTGCGTTAAATTTAATGCCCTCAAAGGCTTAAGAGCAAATATTGGCATCATTATTGCATCTTGAAAATCAATCAATTTGCCTCCTTGAGGAAAGCCAGTGCCCTCACTGGCTTTTCTATTGTTCAAACTTATAGGATTGTAGAGAATTCACTCAATTCAGTAATCTGAAGTGCCAAAAAATCGAGCAGAAAGGAACTGACATGACACAAGGTCAAGACTCTCAAAAGAACCATCAGAATTTTTACGAGCTCGCCCTACTTCTTGCTGACGCGCAAGCTCGTAAGGATAAGATATACAGTTGGTCAGATTTTATAGACAACCTGTCACAAATCTGTGACGAATTTGCTTATAGTGTTCACCCTAAGGAGAAACCGCGTCGGGGTGTGTTACAATCTCGCTACCAAACCTATCGGATGTAGTTTTACGATAGGTTTCGTAGCCCCGATCGGATCGGGATTTTTTTATATCTCTCCCCGCACCCCCGCTGCCAATTCCTCCGCAAATTTCTTCACGTTCGACAAGATTGCCGCCTCATCTCCCAAATGTGATTCTATAACGTTAACGATTGCGCTGCCGACGATGACACCGTCCGCAAGGTGTGCGACTGTCCTTGCTTGCACACTGGTTGAGACTCCAAATCCGACACAAACCGGTTTTGGGGTCTGTTTTTTCAGCTCAGCGATCATTGGCTGCATTTCATCTGAAAGTGCTGCACGCGCACCGGTGACACCGGTGACCGAAACACAATAGATAAAACCTGTACTGACCGACGCGATGAAACGCATTCGTTCAGGCGAACTTGTGGGCGCAGCGAGGAAAATTGTAGCAATGTCATGTGCAGGAGCAACCTCTAGTAGTGTAGAGGCTTCCTCCGGCGGTAGGTCTGGAATAATTACTCCATCTACGCCAACTTTGCGTGCTGCATCGCAAAACTCCGCGTCCCCCATGCGAAAAATTGGATTGTAGTAAGTCATCAGCGCAATCGGAATCTGTGTCTTCTGCCGAAGGATCTCAACCATATCAAGAACCCCTCGGAGTGAGATTTGATCCATCAACGCTCGTTCACTTGCTTTTTGGATACTTGGGCCATCTGCGATAGGGTCGGAAAACGGCACACCAAGCTCAATAAGATCCGCGCCCGCCTCTTCAAGCGTTAAGAGCAGTTTTCGACTGATTTCTTGGGTTGGATCTCCGGCACAGATATATGGCATAAACGCACTCCGCTTCTCAGCGCGTAACTGCTCAAATTTTGCTTCAATTCGATTCAATATAACACCTCGTTATAACTATTATTTTTATCTTCGTGTTCCTCAATCTGATGTAATGTCTCACTCACATAGCGACGCAGCCACTCACTGTCAGTCGTCCTCGCCAACTCATTCAGCGGTTCAATGGCTCGCCGAGACCCAATTTTGCCCAAAGCAATAATCGTCGCGGAACAGACGGATCGATCAGGATCGTTTAACGCCGCGATTAATGGTTCAACCGAGTAGACAGCTCTCAGATCGCCCAGTGCGACAGCAGCGGCACAACGCATATCCGGTTCCGCATCGTTCAGAAACGGAATCAGCGGCTCAACCGCTCGCACATCTCGCAGTGCACCTAGCGAGGAAATCGCAAAACGACGCACGGTGCTATCCGCATCTTGCAGCACGTTAATAAGAGGTAGCACTGCTTGTGCGTCTCCCATTGATTCCAACGCTTGTGCGGCATAAGATCGCATTTCCGCCGAATCCGACTTCAGCTTGGGTAAGAGAACCCACCGTGTCGTTGCATATTTCAGCGGAGGGAGCATCCGCTTCCACAGACTTTTTAGTGGCCTGAATAAGATGTATGTGTCTTGCATAATCATGAACCAATATATTGCAAGAAAAAGCGTTCAAAGCCAGTTGCAAGCCTTTTAATATCGACATCTTTTTTCGGTGCGCTGCGGTAGCGCTCGTGGTTTTTCCGCTTATTTTCGAGGCGCGAATCCGTTCCTCAATATTACACTTGAGGCGACAGAAAACGATTTGTAAATTCAGGTTTTGTGCACTTGTCCATCACAACCTGTAAACCGTGCGAGCGGGCTTTGGCTGCGGCGTTTTCGTCGATAATCCCCAGTTGCATCCAGACAACCTTTGCCCCGATTTCGATAGCTTGATCAACAATTTCTGGAACATATTCGGTACGCCGAAAAATATCAACAATTTCGACAGGCTGACTTTTCGGCACGTCAAGCAGGCTTGGATATGCCCTTTCGCCTAAAACCTCGTCGTAGGTTGGCGTTACGGGAATAATCCGGTAACCCTGCTCCTTCAAAAACTTCGCAACACGATAACTGGGGCGATCTAGCTTTGCGGACAGCCCGACCACCGCGATTGTTTTGTATTGAACGAACATATCATAAATTGGATCAGATGCGTGTGCAGACATATAGTTCCCCTTTTCATGGTAGATTTTAGAATTACTTAGACACTTCCAATGGACATGTACAGATTGGGAAATCTGTACCCGCAAACAACCCCCTAAATCCCCCTTATCAGGGGGACTTTGGGAAATGTCCACTTATTTCTCTAATTCACCATAAATCCATTATTATTTACAACTAGCCTAGACCTTCGCGAAAGTAATCGTGAAACTCTCCTAGCTCTCCAAAAATTCTGTGCGTAAAAGCGAGACTTTCCTTTGAAGGTGGTTTCATGTCCGGAATCATAATAGGTGTCATCCCTGCCTCGTAGGCTGCGCGAATGCCGGCATCTGAGTCCTCCAAAACAAGACAACCCTCCGGGAGAACACCAAGTTGTGTCGCGGCAGCAAGAAAAATATCTGGGGCGGGCTTACCTTTTTTTATCTGATCGCCGGCAATCACTATGGGAAAATGGTCTAATAGATTCGTGAGTGATAGCTTGTAAATCGCTCGCTCATATTCTGTAGACGTTGCCACCGCCCTTGGCATTGAGATCTTATCTAGGAAATCCAATAGCTCCAAAACTCCGGACTTAACGGCTAACTTGCCTTCATCAATCCAGCCATCGACGTATGTACGATACCTTTTTCCCACAGCATCAACTGGAAAATCGGAGCCAAAAATTTCAACTAAAGTACAGTCCCGATCCCTGCGATTTCGACCAACCATACTAATAAAAATCTCATGGCTGATAGGAAACCCGAAATCGGCACCCGCAAGCTGCCACGCTTTAAGTGCCAATCTTTCGGTGTCGATCAGCAACCCATCCATATCAAAGATGATAGCTTTGCATTCACTTATTGACGGCATAATCACTTCCTATTCATTAACTATAGACGCTGTTGTTTACCAATTTGCCGATCGGTTTTCCCACAAATGTTTTTTGACTTCTGCCTCATTCAGGTCAGTTCCCCATCCCGGCTTCGTGGGAGTCGTCATATAGCCATCAATGATTTCTGGTGGATCAGTGACGAGATCATCTTTCCACGGCACATCGTCAATGTCGATTTCCATAATGCGGACATTGGGCAGGACAGCGCATAGGCTCGCGCTCATGTACGTTGCTATATGGCTGTAGTAGTTATGGGGTGCAATATTGGTCTGGTACACCTCCGCAAGGTCTCCAATCTTCTTGGATTGCGTGAACCCATTCCACGCCACGTCAATCATCATCACGTCTGCGGCGTGTAGTTCAAAATAGGGGATAAACTCCCGCATATAGAACAGATTTTCGCCGGTACAGATGCGGGTGGTTGTGGACTCTTTGATCTGCAAGATCGCCTCTGGATCGTACATATCAATTTCGAGCCACTGGAGATCGAAGGGCTCTAATACCTTGGCAATCCGTAGGCACGCTTCTGTTTTGAAGTTGAAGTTGAGGTCTAGGCAGAGTCCGACATCAGGACCAATCGCCTCCCGGAACGTCCCGATCAGCGTTTCAATGTGTCGTAATAACGCAGACGTGACCACCTGATCCGTGGTCCCTGAACCGCCCCCGAACCCGCTGAAGTACACCGATGCCGGCTCGCCGGGAATCACGATGTTAGTCTTGAGCGCGGTGAAGCCGCGCTCTACCACCTCCCGCCCCAATGCGGTGATGTCATCTATCGTTTTGAGCGGCGGTACACCTATCAACTCATGATGTCTAGCGCGGCTCGTTCCGCAATGAGACCAGTACAGTCGAACCTTGTCCCGCGTTGGTCCCCCGAATAATTCGACGACAGAGATACCGAGTGCCTTCGCCTTGATGTCTATAAAGGCGCACTCAATTCCGGCAATGGCTTTGGCAGCGATGCCGCCGGGACTCTGGCGTGTGCCCCGAATCATGTCCCAAAATCGCATCTCGAATGCCCTTGGATCTGTGCCAATCAGCACCTGTTCCAAATCCTGGATTGTCCCAATGATTCCGTGAGGGGATCTGCCATCGCTGCATTCACCGTAACCGGTGATACCCTCATCTGTTTCAACTTTGACAAATGTCCAAGGACGCCAGCCGGCGTCCACAATAAATGTCTCAATGTTCGTAATTTTCATATAATCCAGCCTCTATTTTGTAAGTATCAAATGCCGTTATCTCTTAAAAATGCTGGGGCTGCCCTGTCCGAATTGATTCAATTGCTTTGACCCCAATTTTCGTCGCTCGCAGCCCATCCTTTACCTTTGCTGCATTTACGGGATCAATATCCTTCCCCACCCAATCAATTAACGCTTGCATCTCATCGACATACCCGTGAGCCGCGCTACCGTTGCGATAATCGGCTGGTAGATCCTCCATCGTGAAATCAGCAGGCTCCACGCCCCAAAACTTAATCGCAGGTTCGCCATAATAACCGTAGAGTGTTGCCGTCCTCGTTCCGCCGAACAATTCGTAGAACGCTTTTCCAACCAACGCCGGTGAACCGAAATCTCCGTTGATTGCGCTCGCCACGCAACCGTTAGCAAACCGAATCGTGGCAACAACGCCATCGGTGATTTCAGGAATCTTCGGATGGGTCAAGTTCCCGCCTTCCGCATAAATGGTGGTGGGTTCGGATCCAGCAAGCCAACACATCGCATCAAACAGGTGACAACCTTGCGAAAGAACGTTGCCGCCACCTTCGACAGGATCGTTTGCCCAACTATCATCGCTCCACCGTGGATCCACGAGCTGCCCAACAATCACAAGGGGCGTTGGAACCACCTCCTTGAGTTTAGCAATGAAGGGCGAAAACCGCGCTTGAAACCCAGCCATCAACTTTACGCTTGCACGTTCTACCGCTGTCTCGATCTGTTCGCACCCTTCAATCGTCAGTGCCAACGGCTTTTCAACAAAGATTTGCTTGCCGGCTTCTGCGGCTTCAATCGCGAGAGGTACATGCAGGTCGTGATGGGTACAGATTAACACAACGTCAACTAGATCGTCGTTGAAAAGATCCTGTGGATTGGTTGTGCAGTAGTCGCAGCCGACTTCCTTTTGCAATTGTTGAGCAGCTTCACTACGGACATCAGCGAATCCGCGTAAATGTGCCCCTTCGATCTCGGCGAGATTCCGGGCATGATGTGATCCCATCCCACCACAGCCGATGAGCCCGACTCCAACCTTGTCTGACATAGCTCTGCTCCTTCATCTGATTTTCAAAGCATTTTTCATTGTATTGTGATGTCGTTGAGATATTTTACCTGTTTTGTTAAGCGATTGCAAGGTCAGTTGTCATTGAATATAGGGGAATTGCACCTGTTATAGAAATTAGGCAATTAACCAATTTGAACCAGGGATTAACCGATGGCGTAGCGTAGATTTCCTAATCTGCGCGCAGGCGCGCAACCACAGGTTGGCAACCTATGGCTACGATAGGAAATTGGAGGCGATTTTTCACAATTCATGGGCGTAAATCTTACACAACATTTACAGGCGATAGCCCTATCATTGAATAGGGCTATTTAGTTTTCCATTTTTTGACCGATTTCGGGCTGCCCCGAATCCGTAGGTGCCTGCATCCCGCCTGTCCCGATTCATCGGGGATTTATCGGGGATTCATTGCGCGTTCTTATGCCAATTGAGCGGCCGCTTTCGATGCGGTAGGTTAGGAAAGACCCGCCATCCACCATTCTCACTATCGTGGCGCGAATGTGCTACGCCTAAATCCAGCAGGGGGAAAAAGTTTCAATAGCCGCATGCTATAAACATGTCGCCCCGCTGGGGCGGCATATAGGCATAGAGCGAGGCAGGGGGTCAATCGTTTTCTTCGCTCCAGATGAAGATTAATTTATTAATTGGGTAATCTTCAAGCGATGTCCGGTGCGGTTGGAAACCGCACCTACCGGGTCTAGGGGAAAATATAGAATTACCCGATTATTTTCTTAAAACTCATGAGGAGCGATATATCTATAGCATCGCGCTATCGCTGATACCCGCGCTCCAGTTTTGAATCCCGATTTATCGGGGAGGAGCGCAATGTGTATAGCTCAGTTGAGAGGTAGTTGGGGGGAACGGTTAAAAGCCAATCGTTATCCACATAAACCATTTGAGGGGGTTCAGACTATATGCATCAAAACCTATTTATGAGCACCTCTCAAATACCTAGTGGGTTGCTCGTCAATCCTTGGCTCATTGAACCGAGTACCTTCTGCAAAGTTCCGGGTATTTTCGAGATGTGTGTCGTAAAGTTGGTTATTTCTGAGTCCGATAAATCGAGTCCGGGTTAGGTGGCGGGTATGAAAACTAGACCTACAGGTTGAGCGTAACGAAATCCCGACCTATCGAGGTTATTTAGCAATTTGGGATAACATTACGGAAATACTATTCTACTGTCTTGACGTATAAGCATCCCCTGTCAAAAACTCAATGGTGGCGCGGGTTTCAGCCATCGCGCTCAAGGCTTGTCAATTTAGTGTGCGATTTCCTATTAACAGCACATCGAACCATTTGCCATTTGAAATGAACGGATGTAAATCTCGATTTATCAAGACGCCCCTTAACGCCGGAGTCAATGTTTATCGGTGTTTGACAGACAATGGTATATCTATTATCACTCCCTTTTTGAAAAAAATAATTGTAATAAAAAAGCTTGACAGCATCTGTTATAGTTATATAGAATAGTATTTCTGAAGCAAATTCTCTGACGGAATGCCACGCATTCCCTTAAACTCATATTGCAACGTAGCCTAATAATCCAACGTTTACCACGATCTCTTCATGCGGTACCCGTTGCGGAATTTGAGGCTAAAATCTTTCATTTTTCATCGCAACTCTGACTACAAAACAACGCAGAGAGGCACCCCCGAATACAGAGGGCCCCTTAACAATTAAAACACAAATACTGCACCCATTTCCAACCACAAAGGGGATAAATCTATGACGAAACAACTTTTTTGTTTTACTTTTTTCTGTTGATATGTTTCTCAATTTCGTTGACAGCAACGGCACAAGTTATCAACAACCCCGACGCCAACCTTTGTGCTGTGATAAAGGCTGCCCTCAACAACGGGGCCCCTTTAGGAGAAAGCTATGAAAACATTGTTTTTAGTCGCCGCATGTCAGGTGCTGATACTAAACATCTCAATAGCAAGCATCTGCATACCAGATTCAAATTTGAGGAAATCTATCATGAGGGAATTAGGTAAATTAGAAGGTGAATCCATCACCGACTCTGATATGAAAAGCCTAAAAACGATTGTGGTAAGGAATGTTAATGACCTTACAGGATTGGAATTAGCAAAGAACCTACAATCACTTCTTATGGCAAAGAGCAGCATGACAGACATATCAGAACTTAAGCACCTAACTAACCTCATATATCTGGTTATCATCGACATGCCCATTAAAGATATATCTACAATTGCAGGACTGCCCGAAATCAACTCGATACTCCTGCATGGTACTCAAGTTTCCGACATAGCACCGTTAGTAGAAAACGAAAACGTGGGAAAGGACAGCTTCATAAGGCTAGACGATAATCCACTAAGCTACGCATCGCAACATATTCACATACCCAAACTGATGGAAAAGGGTGTAAAGTTAAGTTATACTCCGAAACACCCACTATACGACCTTAATACAGATGGCAGAGTGAGTATATTAGATATGATAGCAGTAGCTAAGGCAATAGCAAATGACATAGGAGGAGAAGATATACCCGAAGATGTCAATCGTGATGGAGTCGTTGATATAAAGGATATAGAGATAGTTTCCAATAATCTGAGCCAATAATCCCAGCGCATTGAATCATCATTTATGACACGGAAAACCGTGTGCGGTGAAAGGCGCACGTCCCGACCCCGATGTATGAGACGGAACACGGTTTGGAGGTAGGGAAAAACCCGTGAGGGTTCTACCTATACTTACCGACATTTCTGTTTGTCGTTGTGCTATAGTCATGCTATAATGAAAAGTGTTGAAACTTGGTACTCAACACTTTTGACAACCCAAACGCAGAGAGGGAATTAGCATGGCTATCTTTTTACACACACGCGTTAGAGTGAGCGATCTCGATCAATCAATTAAATGGTACTGCGACCACCTCGGCTTTGTCGTGAAAAGTCGAAGCGACAGATCACCGGCGGGGAACCAGATTGTCCATCTCGAACTTCCGGGCAACGTACCGACGCTAGAATTGACCTATTCACCCGATTATGAACTCAATGTCCCGGAGGATCTGATGCACTTTGCCATCAGTGTGCCGGATCTGGTCGCTTGCTGCGACGAATTGGAGAAAGCGGGATTGGAAATTTGGCCCGATGGCTGGCGAGGAGAGTTCACATCGGGAGGCATGAAGATGGCTTTCATCACCGACCCAGACGGTTACGAAGTTGAACTGCTGGAAGATATCGATGAGATTCTGGCGGGGTTGGAATAGCCTAATCAAACCAAAAAGCTGGTGCTCATGTTAAAAAATCGTGCAACAGAAACCGTGAAAAGATTGGAAGAATGGAAGAGGGGAAGAATACATTGTACACCTTCCATCCTTCCCCCCTTCCTCTTTCTTTAATGATTTTCACGTTTCACGCATCACGTTTCACCTTTTCTGAGGCGTCTAATCTTCCTGCTGGATCTCTTCCAGTTGTGTGGTTGTAATGAACCCAAGAAATCCCATCCCAATCGAAATGGCGAACATCCCTGCATAGTCCACAAGTCCGATGAGGACCCCAGCGAGCATTGGCATAAAGCTAAACGGAAAGAGGATTGTGTTCATAAAACCGACATAGCTTGGACGATTCAGGCTGGGCGCAATATTTAGCAGATACGCCATGAAGCCTATCGACGAACCGCTCGTTGCAGCCCCATTGAAGACGAACACCAGAAAATAACAGGGCACCTGCCACGCCGATGGTAGGTATTGCACCAGAATTGCCACCAACGGTGCTGCACATGCCAATCCTGTGGTCCAACTGAGGATGTATCGTACACCATATTTCTCTCCCAGATAAGCCCACAGCCCGTTTGAGATGACACCGCTGATGGAAACAACGGCGAGAAATATCCCAATGGTTGCGTCTGGCACTTCCAATTTCCGTAAGGCATACGGAACGTAGAAAGGGGTGCACATCCCAGCAACGGTGGTGCACATCCGGTAGTAAAAGAACCAGCGATAGTTTCGATCTGTCCGAAAGAAGTGCGGTCCCTGCTTCAGATGTTGTCCGAACGGTTGGCGTGCCCTCTGGACAGGACGGATCGGTTCGCGAATCTGTAAAAAAGCCGTGAGTGCCAGTCCGGTTGCACCTGCCGCACACCCGAACAGCACCGCATAATTCGTTGGGAATACCAGTCCGGATTCGGGGTTCAGGATGTATCGGATAAAGAAGAAACCGATGAATATGCCGAAGAACCCGCCTGCAAGCTGACGCAAACTGAAATATCGGGATCGCCGCTGCGGTTCAATGGATTTGGAGATAATATCCATATACGGGAGCGTTGAAATTCCCATCGCTGAGGATCTAATGAAGTAACAGCAGAGAAAGCACGCGGCAAGTAACCCGTTGTTGCCAGAGCCGACCATGACGGTGCATAGTACCATCGCAATCCACGCGAATGATCGAAGGCTCATACCGAAGGCATAAAAGGGCATTTTGCGTGGCCGGTGTTCCAGCAGGTTAGACATTAGTAGTTGGGGCCACATCCAACCCGCTCGCGTCATCGAGCCGGTCAAGCCGACAAGCGTGTTTGAGGAAGTAAGTTTTAAGATAAAAGCAGGGAGAACCGTTGTCGAGTCTGCAAATGCAAAAGCGATTCGTATGAATGCGCCTTGAACCACAGCAATCCAAAAGTTGCGGTTCTGTTCCCGTTCCTTCTCTTTTTCCTGTTGATGTTCAGGCTCCGATGTATTTGTCGGGGCAGCTTCCATAGTCAGTTTCGTTTTCCTTCTCAATCTTTATCAAATCACGGGTGCTTGCAGATGACGTTAAGCACCGCCTGTCGTCGTTCTTCCTTTACCGCCTGCAACGCACGTTTAAGTGCCGGCAACACCGCATCGGGTTCCTCGACCCGTTCCCCGTATCCACCATTCGCCTGACAAATCATCTCGTAGGCTGGAGTAGGTGAAAGCTCGCTGAGGGGAAAATGGTCGGTTTTTACCGCCCAACCCTCTGGGTGAACCGATGCGGCTGCCCCTCTTACCGCTCCCCAACATTGGTTATTAAAGACGACCACCAGAATCGGTAGGTTATACGCTTGAGATACAAAATGGCAGGAGGTGGGAACGTTGAAGAGATAGCTGCCATCGCCTACCGTAGCGATGACGGTTTTCTCCGGTGCAGCCAATTTTGCTCCCAATGCTGCGCCGATGCCCCACCCAAGTCCCGCGGCGGGTGAAGGTCCAAAGAAGCTGCCGGGGACAGTCAGATCCACCTGTGTTGGGACCAAATCGTATTCATTGATCAATACAGTCTCCGCATCCAAGACTTGGTTGATACAGGCGGACAGCCACGCCGGATCGATCGGTTTATCCCCTTTGACCGCCTCCGCATGTGCGCCCCAAGCCTCTCGCTGCTGCTTATGTTCCGTCCTAACTGTTTCAAAGCGATTGGCAATCTTTCGCGCTGACTGCTCCTGATACGGTAGTATCTCTTCGGTCAGCAGGCGGAGTGTTGCCGCGGGCTGTGCAGCCAACGCGATGTCTGCGGCATGTCCCCGAATTGGATAGCGATTGTAGAGAGGCTCATGCCCCAACTGGATGATACGCGTCGTTTCTTTGGGGGTAACCACAGTCGGTAACCAAGGAACATCAGTGTCAATGACCAACACAACATCCGCTTCCTTCAAATATGGAGTTGAATCAAAACCGAGGTGAAGTGGATGAGATGTAGGAAAATTCATGTGCGTCTTGCCCACCCCTACTACGACCGGAATCGCAAAGGATTCGGCAAACGCAACCAACGCCTCTACGGCTTGGGGATCTCGTCCTACACCCGATGTGATAATAAGTGGGTTTGTTGCTTGAGCAATGAGCCTAGCGACCTCCTTGACTTGAGCGGAATCGGGAACAGCTGCTCGGTGTGCCTGCTGTCTTGGCACTGCGTTGATGGTCAGTTCTTCGTGGGATTCGGCGAGCACCTCCCGTGGAAGGGTTAGATACACGGGTCCCCCTGGCTCAGAGGTGGCGATTGCTAACGCTCGATCTACCACCGTCTCTAACTGTGCGAAATTCCGTAATTCATAGTCCCACTTTACAAATTCCCGCACAAGGGTTGCCTGATCAAACGATTCCTGCGCCCAATGGATAAGCACATTCCGAGAACCGGTGAAGCCGGCTTCAGTCAAGGGGGTACGTCCCGCGCTAAAGATGATGGGGACCTGGGCCCGCGCTGCGTTGATGATAGCGCCAGAAGCGTTGGCGGTCCCGACGATTACGTGAACCATCACAACCTGCGGTTCGCCCGTAACCATGTAATAGCCGTGTGCCATACTCACCGCGACAAACTCATGTGGCACTGTAATGGGACGTGGATATTGCTTCCCTTCTTCCGCAAATTTAGCGAAGGCATCCACCAATGAGGCGAAATCGGTGCCAGCATTGCCGAAGAAGTATTTGATACCTCTTTCGCGCAGAAGTTCAAGATAGCCTTGGGCGGTATTCTCGATTGGTATCATCTTTTGCATTGCTCTGTTTTTCTTTCCGGTGTAACTACCTATCAGGTCCGGGGGTTGTACCTCGGTTGTCGAGGCGCGCGGTCGCGTAGGAGCCGGATTGGACGTCCCTTCAGCGGCAGCTCGACCCGTGCCCCACCACAAAGATGCGACTCGATGGTTGCAAAGATCAGTTCTGTCCCGGCGTGTGCGACCCGTACCCCGCCGCGTGGGGGCTCGCCGGTGTCAAGCGAATGAACAAGGTCTTCCACAAGCCGTAGGTTTGGACTGGCGGGTTCGTAGTCGGGAAATGCCGCGTCCACAATCGTCGGCTGCCCTCGATAACCCGGTGGTCCCTCCTCTCGCATCCGATACACGCCATCGGGCAGGGCGGTCAAGCTCCCTTTTTCGCAGTTGACCTCCCACTCAATTTCGCGGCTGGGGGTTACAGCATACGCTGTCACGTCGTTCTCAAAATGGATGATACCGTGTCCAATCGGGTCTTCAGTCAATCGCTCCCCTTCAACCCGCCAATTCCCCCCCGTCAGATTCGCTTGCACCCACACCGCGCGCCGGTCGCTGTTAAGGAACAACAGGTTATCATAATAATGGCTTGCCCCATTAAACAGCGTGCTACCGTTGAAGATAATTGTCTTCGGGGCACCGAGTTTGCCACTGTCGATGATTTCCTTCATTTTGGTGAAGCCGGGATGCCACCGCCGCTGGGTGCCGAGGTTAAAGAAGACCCCGTTCCGTTCACAGATTTCAACCATCGCGTCAGCTTCCGCCATTGACGCTGCCATCGCTTTTTCGGCATAGATTGCTTTGGCTCCGTTCTCAGCAGCGTAGATAACAATCTCGGCACGATGCTCCGGCTGCGTGGCAACACTAACGATATCCGGCTGTTCGTTGTCGATCAATTCTTTGTAGTCGGTATACTGCTTTTCTGTGGGAATATTAAACTGATCCCCAACTTCAGCCATAACCTCTGGACGAAGATCTGAGCACGCAATCAGGTCTGTTCTCTCACAGGTGGTAAATACTGCCGTGTGCGAGTAGGGGGGCACATGTCCCGGTGCCCCTACAACCTCATTGTCGATGAACGCTCCCATACGACTGCATCCGATAACCGCTGCTCGATATATTTTCAACGTAAGTTCCCCCTGATACATGAAACATGCTGCGTAGTGCTTACAGAGCGAGGCGAGCCCCTCTGATTTTGTCATTTGCAACTTGTTATTTACATTAGCATAAAACAGTGGATTTGTCCAAATATTTATGTTGAAGTTCGGTGCATTGGAGTCTCTTGTAGGAGGGATCTCCGAATCCCAACACATCGCTGTAGAAGCCATCTCCCGATCACAACTTCCTCAGACAACAAGCAAACTCTGTACTTACTTTCCGGATCCCCTGACCCTTCCTAAAAAATAAAGTTGACAAGCCTCTAAAAAATGGGTTATTATATGCTAATTAAAAATTTAGGCATGCCTAAATTTAATTTTTGGAGTTAAGTATGATAACCCATGCGATGGAAGATTATCTGAAGACAGTCTACCTGCTGCAAGAAGGTCAGGAGAAAGTTTCCACCTCTGCTATTGCCCAGCAAATGGAGGTTTCTGCCGCATCTGTCACCGGTATGATCCGAAAGTTGGCGGCGATGGGATTGCTGAATTACACCTCCTATCAAGGCGTTGAGTTGACAGAGGGTGGGCAGAAAATCGCCCAAGAGATTATTCGCCATCACCGATTACTGGAACTTTATCTCGTTGAAATTATGGGATTTACTTGGGACAAAGTGCACGATGAGGCGGATAAACTGGAACATGTTATTTCTGAGGAGTTTGAGGAAAGGATGAGCGAAGCGTTGGGCCATCCGACAACCGACCCACACGGACACGCCATCCCCGCAAAGGATGGGGCACTCCAAGAGATCACTTATGAAACGCTGACAGCGGTTGAGGCGGGTAGTTCTGCCACCGTTCAGCACGTCAATGATAATGATCCCGAAATGCTGCGTTATCTCGATCAGTTGGGCATCTTGCCGGGCACGGTTATCCATGTTGTAGCGAAAGAACCGTTTAACGGACCGTTGCGTTTGCGGATTGATCAGGCCGAACACTTTGTTGGCCTCGAAGTCGCAGGCAATGTGTTTGTGAGTTCTCAGACAATATAATCTTCATACGACTTGAACTATAGTAAATCCTAAAAATAAATAGACGCTTTCGCTCCCCGTGTATGGTAGGCGCTGTTTCCAACTGCGCCGATGCGGTGCGGTTAGAAACCGCACCTACCGGGCCTGTGGACAATGCGGTTCGGTTTGGAGTGTCTCATTAATTCTGAAATCTACTATAATAGAAATCTGTGCGGTGCTAATTTAAGAAAGGGTAGGTAGGACTATGCGTATAATCTATGGTTTGTTGGGTTTCATAATGATATTATTTGTCGCTTGTGGCCAGCAGTCGGATAAGGCTAACGAGAAAGGGTCGAGCTCAACAGGGATATCTAGTCAGAAACCGATTCGTGTGGTGACCACAATCGGCATGATTACCGATATTGTTCAAAATGTTGGGGGCGACCGGGTTAATGCGACCGGGTTGATGGGACCCGGCATTGACCCGCACCTTTACCGAGCAAGTGAAGGTGATGTCGCTCGGCTCGCAGGTGCTGATCTTATCTTTTACAATGGCTTGCATCTGGAAGGGAAAATGGCTGGTGTACTCGAAAGGATGCAAGATCAAATAAAGACAGTTGCTGTAACGCAGGACGTTGATAGGGCGATCCTGTTGGCACCACCAGAATTCGAGGGGGCATACGATCCACACCTTTGGTTCGATGTAATCCTCTGGATGAAAGCGGTTGAGCGTGTACGAGATACGCTGATTGAGGTAGATAAGGGCAGTGCGGAGTTGTACCGGTCGAATACGAAAGACTACTTAGCAAAACTAGAAGAACTGCACAATTATGTCAAGGAGCAAGCGGATCGAGTTTCTCCTAACCAAAGAGTTCTTGTTACAGCCCATGATGCCTTCAATTACTTTGGGCGCGCTTACGGGTTTGAAGTGCGCGGACTTCAGGGAATTAGTACGGCAGCTGAGGCAGGCACAGCTGATGTGCAAGCGTTAGTACAGTTTATCGTCAAACGCCGCATCCCCGCTATGTTTGTCGAAACATCTGTGCCCCGACAGAGCATTGAGGCAGTACAAGCCGCTGTCAAAGCGAAGGGATTCTCTGTAGAAATTGGAGGACAACTTTTCTCAGATGCGATGGGGGCATCGGGAACGCCAGAAGGTACGTACATCGGAATGGTGCGTCATAACATTGATACAATCGTAGCATCGCTTCTGCAAACGGTGACAAACTAATAGAGGCAAGTTACCTTGCCCGTAAGGTTCAACGATCGTTGAACCCTGCAACATGCGTTTATCCTAAAATAGATAGACGAACCGGTGTCGGTGTGTGAGAGGAGGGCGGATGATATGACAGAATCCCTGAGTAACCCATTGGCTATTGAGGTTGCAGATTTGACCGTGGCGTACCGAGATCAGCCGGTGCTGTGGGACGTGGACCTTAACGTGCCGTCAGGAGTCCTCATGGCAATCGTCGGTCCCAACGGTGCCGGCAAAACGACGCTCATCAAGGCAATCTTGGGGCTGGTGGCACCGGCAGCGGGACGGGTATTAATCTACGGTCAGCCATACACCGATCAGCGGCGACTCGTGGGATATGTACCGCAACGCGGGACTGTCGATTGGGATTTTCCGACAAGTGTGTTGGACGTAGTTATGATGGGATGTTATGGAACCTTGGGCTGGGGACGGCGTCCGGGGCGACGGGAACGTACGCGGGGCATGGAGGCGCTTAAAAATGTTGGGATGCTGGATTTTGCTGACCGGCAGATTAGCCAACTCTCTGGCGGACAACAGCAGCGGGTCTTCTTGGCACGAGCGTTGGTGCAGGACGCCCAAGTGTACTTCATGGACGAACCGTTTCAAGGTGTTGATGCGACAACCGAGCGAGCAATCGTTGCCCTCTTGCAGGACCTGCGTGCTGCCGGTAAGACCGTCGTTGCTGTTCATCACGATTTACAAACGGTGGCGGATTACTTTGATTCCGTAACACTGCTGAACGTGCGGCGAATCGCCAGCGGTCCAGTGGAGGAAGTATTTACAGAACAGAATCTCCGACTAGCGTATGGTGGTCGCGTCGCCTTCCTCAGTCGAAATGATCAGGGCGATGGAAGCACAGGGCAACCTGATGCAAAATTATCTCAGCCAGTTAGCGAAACCACAACTGTACAGGTTGACAAACCGATGGATACCTCACCCCGCCCATCTTAGAGCAAACTTACCTTATGTATAAAGCGTAAAAACTGTCTTTTGACGCACTACAATTTGTGAACTCTCAACCTAAAAACACAACTTTATTAGGAGGATATTTTTTTTAATGACACGAAAATTGTTGGTTGTTACTGCTATACTTTTGATTATCTTTTCTCTACAGGCTCAAGCTAGATCCGGTGATGAACCACATCAAAAACTACAGATGAACTCCGCACAAGCGGTCTCCTTTGAATCAACATCTACTGATGTCGGACATTTGGTGGTCATCAACGGCAATGAGCACATCGTCCAGCCGAAAAACACCTTCGATTTAGCAGGACAAAATTTACGTTTCACGCCCAATGACCTAGGCGGATACGATGTATCCATACCAGAAGATGTTGAGTTTGTCCAGGCTTTCGGTGATGTATTACAGTTGAGTGATGACGACAGTAAGAAGGTTGAAATCGAATTTGACTTCCCATTTTTTGGTGAGGAATATACGGAACTTTTTGTTAATTCAGATGGGAACTTGACATTCAGCAAAGGGGATGCCGCTTCCTTAGCACGGGATTTGCAGCGATTTTTGTCAGAATCTCCTCGTATCGGTGTGCTGTACACTGACCTGAATCCATTTGACCCTTTTCCTGACCCATTTGGCGGGGAGACGCCTACTGTTGAAGTAAAGCAATCTTCCAAGCAAGTAACCGTTACTTGGTTTAATGTTGAGGCGTTCAGCGAACAGTCCTTTGGTAGTGTGGCATCACTAACAATGCAGGTTGTTCTGTACGATACAGGTGTCATTGACATCGTTTTCGAGAAATCTGATGTAAGAACAGGTATTGTTGGGGTATCCCCCGGTGGACTTGATGATGCCTTTCAAGTGAATTTAGTTGATTACTCGGACAATTTGCCGTTTGAGGGAACAACGGGTGCCATCGCGGAAGTTTTTGTGGATCTACCAACAGTCAACCTACAGAATGTTGCGCGTGAGTTCTACCGAACGCATGGCGACGATTTTGATAGTTTAATTCTCTTTACTAATTTTGAATCAAATCTAGACCTAGTAGGAGTGCTGGCTTTTGCTATTAACGTTCAGAATGATGTTTTGGGCATTGGCAACCCAAACAGAGCAGAAATCTTTCCGAAATTTGATCATACCGCCGAGTACGGCAGCCAAGGGAGACTAAAAAGCTTCCTCACCATGAAAAACTTGAAGGTATGGGAGGATGATCCTTTGGAAAATACGTTTGGTCCGGCAACATCCACGCTGAGTGTACTCACGCACGAATTTGGGCATACGTGGATAGCTTTCATCGATCCCCCTGTGTTGCTGACTCGAGATCGGGCACATTGGAATTTTTTCCTACATACGAGTGGATCACTTCTGGGCGGCAATGACATCCAAGATAACGGGGATGGCTCGTTCATTACCTTAGCTCCCAAAAATATTTATAGTCCACTCGATTTATATCTAATGGGTTTACTCAAGACGGAGGATGTGCCTCCGACCTTCTTGGTGACTGACCCCCATGATTTGGATCTTCCACCTCCTTATGATCAACAGACTATAACTTCAGATCGGCTACAGAGCATATATTCCTTGGGGGACGTCGGTTTCCGAGGTGATAAGCAAGAGGTAAGAATTGAAGATATTATTACGGTAAACGGGGCACGAATCCCCGATGCTGAATCTTCTCAGAAAGATTTTCGGACTGCGTTTATCCTACTTGCTCAAGGTGAGGAGGGACCCACGCCCGACGAAATCGATAAAGTCGAAACCGTCAGGCTTTACTGGCCCCCCTTCTTCCATCGTGCCGCAAACAACTTGGCAACGATGGTGAGCACCCTTGATGGTACACCCGAAGATGTCAGGCTGCCTAGTGAAGAAGAATCCGGTTATACTTATACACTGCATCTGGATAACGGGTTAAATATCATTTCACCACCGCTGCGTCCAGAGACGCCGCTGACAGCGCGCAGCTTTATGGAAATGGTCGGATCAACGGTTATTATCGCTGCTGAGGACGGGGATTTCATATCTCATACTGACGCAACACCTGGAGATGGCTTCCCGATTGAAGGCGGACGGGGGTATATTGTCAATACGCCGCAGGGCGGTGCGGTCACATTCACAGGAGCCCCTTGGGACGATTCCGATTCGACACAAGCAGCGAGCGCACCTTCCGTCAATGGAACGCTTTGGGCATTTGTCGTTGATGGGGTTATGGACGGAGAAGGGTTCCAAGAATCTTACCAAGTTACTGTTGACAATCTCAGAACAGGTAATCGGTTGATGCAAGGATTAGCAGAAGCAGGTGATAGATTTACTCTGGGCTATGCTGATTTGAGTCGAACCCCAGTTGTCCAAGTCGGCGACACGGTGCGTTTGACGCTTACCGATATGGCTTCAGGTAAACCTATCGGCAAAATAGACCATATCATTACAACTGATGATATTCGTAAAGCGTATACAACACTTCACCTAACCTTCGATAGCATTGCCCCGATACATACCCAGCTACTTCAGAATTACCCAAATCCATTCAATCCTGAGACGTGGATTCCATATCAGCTCGCCTCTGATGCCGAGGTATCAATCATCATCTACAATCCGTCAGGTGAACGGATACGCACAATTCCGATAGGCGATCAAGCTGCTGGCTCATATCTTACCAAAGGGCGCGCAGCTTATTGGGATGGCCGCAACGGACGTGGTGAGCTAGTCAGTAGTGGTCTCTATTTCTACCATCTACAAGCTAGCGACTTCACGGATGTCAAGCGGATGATCATCTTAAAATAACGCAGGTCGCCATTAGTAGGCACCCTCCGTACTAGCAACTTGCGTTATCGTATGTTACGGCATACGGAGTATGCCTACTACTTTGGTGCAACTTAAGTTAAAATAGGTTAGCGAATGGAGTTGCTACACAATCTCTTCTTCGATTACACCCTACGTACAGTTGCACAAGGTTCTGCCACACTGGGAATTGTCAGCGGTGCTTTGGGGACATACGCGGTCCTGCGGAAACAGAGCCTGTTAGGAGACGCGATTTCCCATGCAGCGTGGCCCGGTATTGCCCTAGCATTTCTGCTTACCGGCAGCAAAGCACCCCTTGTGCTAGTGTTGGGCGCTGCTGCTGCCGGTTGGATAGGTACGCTTTTTGTGATGGGCATTGTCAATACAACCCGTATCAAGGATGATAGCGCCTTGGGGTTAGTGCTCTCCGTGTTTTTCGGTTTCGGTCTTGTCCTGCTCACAGCATTCATTCAAAAGATGCCCACCGCCAATCAGGCTGGTCTTGACAAATTCCTCTTTGGTCAAGCGGCGGCACTGGTGGAAAGAGACGTCAAAACAATGGCGTCGCTGGGAATTATTGCACTGTTGATAATGATGTTCTTCTGGAAAGACTTCAAACTTCTTAGTTTCGACCCTGACTTCGGAGCCAGCCTCGGTTTTCCTATGCGTTGGCTTGATGTTTTGCTGACGACGCTTATCGTGATTGCCATCGTATTGGGGTTGCAGACTGTTGGTGTGGTACTAATGAGCGCGATGGTTGTCGCACCTGCGGCAGCTGCAAGGCAGTGGACAGATCGTCTAGGCGTAATGGTTGTTCTATCCGCTCTGTTTGGTGCGGCTGCCGGCGTGAGTGGTGCCCTCATTAGTAGTAGCACAGCACGACTTCCCACCGGTCCAACCATCGTACTCTGTGTCAGTGCGATCGTTTTAGTATCAATGACTCTAGCGCCGAATCGGGGGTTGGTCTGGAATTGGATACGACATCAACGTAACCGCCAACAACTACGAGTCGAAATGGTTTTGGACGACCTCTACGCACTGACCTTGCAGCATGAAAATTTAGAACATCGACATTCTGTGAGGGTCTTAAATGCGATGAGTGCCGGACGAGGCGGCGTGAAGCGTAGCCTCGAAGAACTAGAGACTCGCGGATGGGCACATCGAGTCGGTACAGAATGGGCACTAACCCCGAAGGGATTGGCTGAAGCAGAACGCTTGGCCGAAATGCGGGGAAATTAGATGAACCTGCCACCATATATAGAGATTCAAATTATCGCTGCGGTGGTTGCTGTGGCGTGCGCTTTGCCGGGCGTTTTTCTAGTACTCCGCCGTATGGCATTGATGAGCGATGCTATCAGCCATGCAATCCTTCTAGGTATTGTTTTGGCATTTTTTGTTGTTGAGGATCTCGCATCGCCGTTTCTTATTATTGCAGCTGCGATCACCGGCGTGATTACGGTGGCGCTTGTGGAACTTTTGCACGGTACTGGGCTTGTGCGTGAGGATGCTGCCATCGGGATTGTGTTTCCAGCGCTATTCAGTGGCGGCGTGATTCTCATCGCTCGCTATGCGGGAAGTGTCCATCTAGATACGCACGCTGTGCTGCTGGGAGAATTGGCGTTTGCTTGGATGGAGCGATTGACCGTTTTCGGCTATGACTTACCTAAATCGCTTTGGGTGATGGGGAGTATTTTACTAATTAACATCGTTTTCATTACACTGTTTTATAAGGAATTGAAACTGGCGACATTTGACGCTGGACTCGCCGCCGCGCTCGGATTTTCACCGGTCCTCGTCCACTACGGTTTGATGAGCTTGGTTTCAGTGACGGCGGTTGGAGCGTTCGATGCGGTGGGATCTATCTTGGTTGTTGCACTGATGATTGCTCCGCCAGCGACCGCCTACTTGCTGACCGATCGACTCTCCTATATGCTTGGACTGAGCGCGTTAAATGGGATTGCGAGTGCTATCACCGGTTACTGGCTAGCACGTTGGCTCGATGCGTCTATCGCCGGTACTATGGCAACGATGAGTGGTGTTCTCTTCCTTTTGACCTTCCTTCTCGCACCAACCCACGGTCTAATTGCTATCGCCCGGCGCCGGGTGCGTCAACGGTGGCAGTTTGCTCAGACAATGCTCACCATACACCTGCTAAACCATGAAGGCTCTCCCGAAGCCCAACAAGAACGTCGCATTGAACACCTAGATGAGCATCTTCGTTGGACGCCTTCGTTTGCACAGCGGGTTGTAAGATATGCAGAAAAACAGGGCACCATCCAGTCCGATGCGGGTGATTTGATGTTGACAGAGCATGGACGACAAATTGCCCGTGAGGGTTTGAGTATGTCTGAGGCAAGCCCCGATCAGAGATCGGAATTCGCAGTTTCGTAGGATCTCAGAGACTGATACCATAGGAACCGAAACTTATCACTCCTATAACGGATCAACATGTGGACTCCCCTCTCAATCCTCTAAATCATTTCCCCAAGCGAATCTTCTCACTCTTCAGTTTTATTCCAACCCAATGCCTTTGCATCGCGTGCTTCTTCCTGTTTTATCACAAGCTCCTCGTCTACTGGATGCGGACAGCTTCCGTTAATCTAGGAGCGGTTAAATTTCATCGCCATGTGGTTCCCCTCTACGCACTCCCGCAACTCGATCTGAGTATCTGGATACTCCCGGCACTAGTGGTTCTGATAGTATTCTTTCTCCTGTGTCGTAGGATTTTCCTCCAGCGGTCTGTATCATCTGCTTGGCTCTTTTTCATCTCGATTGGATTCTTTCTCGTAATCAGTATCAGCGTTGCGATGATTGACGGTTACCGAGAGGTGGCTGGCCGGCAATTGCCTGCATTCCTTGAACCGTATACGCGGACAAGGTATGAATACTACAGTGATGTGCCAAAGGTTGATCAGGTCGGTTTCTTGTCATTTATGCGAGATTACGCCAAACCGGAGTTGTTCTCAACATTATCGGGGCACGCACAAACCCATCCGCCCGGCGGTATACTATTCCTCTGGGTTATCAGCAAGCTCTTTGGATATAATCTATTGGCGGCATCACTTGGGGCGGTTGTCTTCACGAGCCTAACAGTGATACCAATCTACCTGCTGGCAAAAGAGCTATACGGTGAATCAATTGGACGATACGCCCTTGCGCTATTCCTCATTACTCCCAACTTCGTCATGTTTACGGGGACATCGATGGACGGGCCGTTCAGCCTTTTCCCAATCTTGAGCCTCTACCTATTTTACCGAGGGATTTTTTCGGGCCAAGCGAGATTCTACGGATTCTTAACGGGGATCTCACTTGGTTGTGGGCTGCTGATGACATACTCGACAGTGTTCATCGGTCTGTTTTTTACCGTCGTTATGCTGCTTACCTTAATCGTAGATCGAAGTCGATTCAGACGCACATTAACTTTATTATTAATTGCCGGTGTTACCTTCATCGCATTTTATCTGCTGATGTTTCTATTTGCAGGGTTCAATCTGATTGAGGCGTTGCAAGCGTCGATAAAAAAAGACAGGGCGGCACTGGGAACGGGATACGAAACGATTGGGCGATACTTTCACTTGAGCGTTGGGAATCTGTTTGCTTTTCTGATTGGGATTGGAATACCGATGACAACCGTGTGGCTTCGGCAGGTTGTTCAGACAATTCGGAACGGACAGCGTGGCAAGCCAATCGACATCTACGTTATTGGCTATCTAATCTCGTTGCTGGTGATTGCCTTTTCTACACTTTTCACGATGGAGGTCGAACGGGTCTGGATCTTTATGGCTCCATTTATTGTCATTCCTGTGGCGAAATATCTCAGCCAGCGGGACATAGCGGATTTCTATTGGGTCGCTGGACTGTTATGCTCACAATTAGTTCTATTTGAGGTAACACTCTATACTTATTGGTGACCAGAGCAACTTCACCCACTCGAAATGGTCAACTAGACAACTTCAATGACTAGGGTCATTTATATATCAAATATTGAGTGGGAGAGGCATCCCTGCCTCGAACAATATCGGGATTGGGCTTTCCCTTCCACAGGAGAAAGGAAAGCCCTCCCACATCAGGCTACTTCAGTATCAACATCCGTCGTGTCTGCGAATAATCTCCCGCAGACAAATGATAGAAATAGACGCCACTGACCACCGATCCCCCGCGCTCGTTGCGTCCGTCCCAATACACCGCCTGCGTCCTATCCGTATAATAGCCCGCATTCCGATGCCCCACATCGAATCGACGCACCACCATGCCGTTGATGGCGTAGATCGTGAGCTTCACATCGGCATCTGAAGCGAGGCGATACGGGATCCATGTTTCTGGATTGAACGGGTTGGGGTAATTGGCTAACAGTTCCGTTTTGTCAGGCGGGGCTGCGGCTAACAACAGATTTTGGAAGAGGTCAATAGCCCGTTGGTATTTAAGCGACCCATCACTTTGTGACCGCAACCGATTGAGGTGTGCTTCGACCGCAGCGCTGTCCACAGGCTGGGCTGCGGCATCAACCGCCCCGATAGGCGCAGCGCCGGTTACTGGGTCGTCTAGGGCTTCAATGACAAGTAGCACATCATCAATCGTCACCCAGCCATCCCCATTGACATCAGCCAAGACAAATGCCGGCGTGCTGTCGCCGAGCGTCGAGACCACCAACAGCAGATCGATGATGTTCACCCACCCATCTTGATTGATGTCTGCCCGTGTTGGAACCGTCAAATCTATCGGTACTGAGTAGGGATCAATTACGATGTCGAGAGCGATGCCCACTGGATTGCCCAATCCTTGTGATCTTGTGACGAGGTCTTCTATGTTTGAACCGTCCAGATTCGCCCGTTGGATTTTACCCCTGTTGTGAGTTGTCCAGTACATCTTGCCCGCTAATATATCTAAGGCGATACCCTCTGGCCAGCCCAATGCTTCTGTGACGAGGTCTTCTATGTTTGAACCGTCCAGATTCGCACGGTGGATTTTGCCCGTGCCAAAATCTGTCCAATACATCTTGAAGGCTGACAGATCTAAAGCGAGGTCGTTTGGTGTCACGTCTCCATATGTCGCGTCACTTTCTCCCGCCAATCTTTCTGACCGTGTGATGAGATATTCTATGTTTGAACCGTCCAGATTCGCACGTTTGATCCTACCTGCCACCCAATTTGCCCAGTACATCTTACCGGCTGCCACATGTAAGGCGATGGTCTCTGGATAGTACAATCCTTGTGCCTCTGTGACGAGGTCTTCTATGTTTGAACCGTCCAGATTCGCACGTTGAATTTTATGCGGATTAAAATTTGTCCAGTACATCTTACCGGATGCCAGATCTAAGGCGATGTCCTGTGGACTTTCCAATCCTTTTGTGACGAGGTCTTCTATGTCTGAACCGTCCAGATTCGCACGTTGGATTTTTTTCGTGCCAGAATCTGCCCAATACATCTTGCCCGCTAATACATCTAAGGCTATATCCTCTGGATTGTCCAATCCTTCTGTGACGAGGTCTTCTATGTCTGAACCGTCCAGATTCGCACGTTGGATTTTGGCCGTGTAGGAATCTACCCAGTAAATGAACCGAGCCGTCTGACCGTAGCCTTCAACCGAAAACACCAAAAACAAAACGAATGCAAAACAACTGTTTCTCAACATTTTACAACCTCCTTAGTCTGCTTAACACGATACGACCACCCTCATCGGGGCTCAGCCGTCCGACTTTACTTGTTTATAGTAGCGTTTCAGATAGAATTAAGGTTATAGCAAGCAAGAATAGCACGACAAATCCGAGCCAAAATATCGCTTTCCATGATAGGTTGTCCATAGTCTATTAACCTTTCCTCAATTTGCGGTTTAGCCCCCTTAATCAAAGTTGGCGGCAGCGTGCCCCGAACCTCCCGAAGGAGTCAGATTCTGGCACCAGTCGGGACTCACTGCCATAAGTTCAGTCCGCCTCGGTTAGAATCGCAGAGACAACACAGCCCCTCGCGCTCCATGTGAAATAATAGGTTCAAGTGTAAGCCCGTCACTCATCATTAGTGATCTGATTCGCCGATTCCGCTGGTTGATCCTATCAGCAGATATGGGGGCAGAAATCACCGATGCCAGCCAATTCGTTAATCCAATAACGATTCCCGCACCAATGAAAAAGTCATCCTGATCTGGGTCCTCTATGCCGAATATAGGTTCAACGGATGGAGAACTTACAAAAACATCATCTTCTAATGCCATAAGAACCATGAAAATACTCCCTAGCATGAGCCCCCAATGAACAAAAGCTTGTTTTAGTTGCTCATTATAAAGTTGACCTGCGCCCAAGAAAGTCAACGACAGAATAAAAGACACCCCCGGGTTTTTATCATTCTGTAAAAATTCCTTATCTGTTTTCACAACACTTGACATCTTGAATGTCATGACATTGCCTGTGAGTGTTCGTATCTTTAAGGATTCATTGGGCATATGTTCAATAATAATTCCACGCACAATAGAACCATTGCCAAAATGTACAACGTCTATGCTAAGCTGTTGGGCGTCTGCATGAGAAATGGTAATCCATGCGAATAAACAAGCAACAAACATCAATCGTTTCGTGAACATTTGCTCTCTCCTTCAATCTCCTCAATCTGTTGTTAGTAAAGGATTTATCGTTATCGGACACCAATCAAAGTTGGCGGCAGCGTGCCCCGAACTCCACGATGGGAAGTGGGTCAGATTCTGGTCCCAGTAACCAGTCGGGGCGCACTGCCATACGTCGCGTTTCATTATTTCAGAATCACCATCCGCCGTGTCCTAGAATAATCGCCGGCAGACAGGTGATAGAAATAGACGCCACTCTCCACCGACTCGCCGAAGCGGTTCCGACCGTCCCAATACACCGCCTGCGTCCTATCCGTATAATAGCCCGCATTCCGATGCCCCACATCGAATCGACGCACCACCATGCCGTTGATGTCGTAGATCGTGAGCTTCACATCGGCATCTGAAGCGAGGCGATACGGGATCCATGTCTCTGGGTTGAACGGGTTCGGGTAGTTTGCCAGCAGTTCTGTGCGGTCCGGACGGGTGACGGCTGCCAACAGTTTTTGGAACAGGTCAATAGCCCGTTGGTATTTGAGCATCCCGTCACTTTGTGACCGCAACCGATTGAGGTGTGCTTCGACCACAGCGCTGTCCACAGGCAGAGCTGCGGCATCAACCGCCCCGATAGGCGCAGCGCCGGTTACTGGGTCGTCTAGGGCTTCAATGACAAGCATCACATCATCAATCGTCACCCAGCCATCCCTATTGACATCAGCGAAGACAACCGCCGGCGTGCTGTCGCCGAGCGTCGAGACCACCAAGAGCAGATCGACCATGTTCACCCACCCATCTTGATTGATGTCTACCCGTGCTGTCGGGGTAACCGCTGTTGGAACCGTCAAATCTGTCGGTCCAAAGAAGGGATCAGGTTCGATGCCGAGAGCGATGCCGTGTGGATTGGCCAATCCTTGTGCCCATGTGGCGAGGTCTTCTATGTTTGAACCGTCCAGATTCGCCCGTTGGATTTTACTCCCGTTGCTAGTTGTCCAGTACATCTTGCCCGCTACTAAATCTAAGGCGATATCCTCTGGCCAGGCCGATCCTTCTGTGACGAGGTCTTCTATGTCGGACCCGTCCAGGTTCGCACGGTGGATTTTGTCCGTGCTAAAATCTGTCCAATACATCTTGCCGGCTGCCAGATCTAAAGCGAGACCGCTTGGTTTCACGTCTCTATGTGTCGCGCCAGTTTGTGCCGCCTCTCTTTCTGACCGTGTGATGAGAATTTCCATGTTTGACCCGCTGCCCCCCATATCCGCACGTTCGATTGTACCTGTCACCCAATTTGCCCAGTACATTTTGCCGGCTGCCAGATCTAAGGCGATGGCATCTGGATACTGCAATCCGTGTAACGGTACGACGAGGTCTTCTAGGGTTGAACCGTCCAGATTCGCACGGTGAATTTTATGCGTGCCAAAATCTGTCCAGTACATCTTACCGGCTGCCACATCTAAGGCGATGCCGTGTGGATTGGCCAATCCTTGTGCCCATGTGACGAGGTCTTCTATGTTTGAACCGTCCAGATTCGCCCGTTGGATTTTGTCCGTGCCAGAATCTGTCCAATACATCTTGCCGGCTGCCAGATCTAAGGCGATATTCTCTGGCTCGTCCAATCCTGTGACGAGGTCTTCTATGTTTGAACCGTCCTGATTCGCACGTTGGATTTTACCCTTGCCAGCATCTGTCCAGTAAATGAACCGACCGTAGCCTTCAACCGAAAACACCAAAAACAAAACGAACACAAAACAACTGTTTCTCAACATTTTACAACCTCCTTAGTCTGCTTAACACGATACGACCACCCTCATCGGGGCGCACTGCCATAAGTCATTGATCGTTATCGGATATTTACTCATTCCTTCACTTCAGAATCACCATCCGCCGTGTCTGCGAATAATCGCCCGCCTGCAGGTGATAGAAATACACGCCGCTCCCCACCGGCTCATCGAAGCGGTTCCGACCGTTCCAATATACCGCCTGCGTCCTATCCGTATAATAGCCCGCATTCCGATGCCCCACATCGAATCGACGCACCACCATCCCATTGATGTCGTAGATAGAGAGCTTCACATCGGCATCTTGGGCGAGGTGATACGGTATCCATGTCTCTGGGTTAAACGGGTTGGGGTAATTGGCTAACAGTTCCGTTTTGTCAGGCGGGGCTGCGGCTAATAACAGATTTTGGAAGTGGTCAATAGCCCGTTGGTATTTAAGCGACCCGTCACTTTGTGACCGCAACCGATTGAGGTGTGCTTCGACCGCAGCGCTGTCCACAGGCAGAGCTGCGGCATCAACCGCCCCGATAGGCGCAGCACCGGTTACTGGGTCGTCTAGGGCTTCAATGACAAGCATCACATCATCAATCGTCACCCAGCCATCCCCATTGACATCAGCAAAGACAAGCGCCGGCGCGCTGTCGCCGAGCGTCGAGGCCACCAACAGCAGATCGACGATGTTCACCCACCCATCTTGATTGATGTCTGCCCGTGCTGTCCGGGCACCCGCTGTTTGAACTGTCAAATCTTCAAGTTCGATGCCGAGAGCGATGCCCATTGGAAAGCTTAATCCTTGTGACCGTGTGACGAGGTCTTCTATGTTTGACCCGTCCAGATTCGCACGTTGGATTTTTTCCGTGGCGATATCTGTCCAGTACATCTTACCGGCTGCCATATCTAAGGCGATGCCTACTGGCCAGAGTAATCCTTGTGCCTCTGTGACGAGGTCTTCTATGTTTGACCCGTCCAGATTCGCACGTTGGATTTTGACTGGGTTCTCTCTTAGCCAGTACATCTTACCGGCTGCCATATCTAAGGCGATGTCCATTGGACTGAGTAATCCTTGCGCCTCTGTGACGAGGTCTTCTATGTTTGACCCGTCCAGATTCGCACGTTGGATTTTGGATGGGCCCCGACTTGGCCAATACATCTTACCGGCTGCCGGATCTAAAGCGATGCCCATTGGACTGACCAATCCTTGTGACCGTGTGACGAGGTCTTCTATGTTTGACCCGTCCAGATTCGCACGTTGGATTTTGTGCGTGAAGGAATCTGCCCAGCACATCTTACCGGCTGCCATATCTAAGGCGATGCCCATTGGATTGGCCAATCCTTCTGTGACGAGGTCTTCTACGTTTGACCCGTCCAGATTCGCACGTTGGATTTTTTCCGTGGAGGCATCTGCCCAGTACATCTTACCGGCTGCCATATCTAAGGCGATGGCCATTGGACTGACCAATCCTTGTGCCTCTGTGACGAGGTCTTCTATGTTTGACCCGTCCAGATTCGCACGTTGGATTTTTTCCGTGGCGATATCTGTCCAGTAAATGAACCGAGCCGTCCGACCGTAGCCTTCAACCGAAAACACCAAAAACAAAACGAATGCAAAACAACTGTTTCTCAACATTTTACAACCCCCTTAGTCTGCTTAACACGATACGACCACCCTCATCGGGGCAGCGTAGTTCCGATTCGAGTTGAACGGCGGATCCAGATAGATCAGATCGACACTCCCGCTGTTCATCCCCCCGCATAATCGGGAGGTTATCCCCGATAAAGTGGGACTGTAAGTCAACAGAGCCACAAGGAATATTCAACAGCGGCAATGCAATTAAAAGAAACAACGTTTGCAAGCGAATCTGTAACTTCATTTTCACTAAATCCTTTCATATGAGTGTTAGGACACAGCAATGCGTGAAATAAAACACGCATAGTATCCTTGATAAATATCCGATAGATTTTGTAAAGGAAACTCTTCCACCCTTCCAATTCCCCGTCCAAGGGGAGCGACAGGCATCACCGAGCGGTGAAGTGGACTCCTGTCGCGAAGGGTTAAGCGTTATTTAATGAGAAAACTCGCTTCAAGTAGTTACATATACCATTCTAGGAACCTAATCCAGGAGCGCCCCCTGTTACAAACTCAGTGGTGGCGCGGGTTTCGGCTATCGCGTTTAATACTTGTCGGTTTGGCGTCCGATTTCTTACCCACAGCGGCATTGAACTATTTATCATTTGGACTGAACGGATGTAAATCCCAATTTATTAGAACGTTCTCCGATGCTAGAGTCAATGTTCATCGGCATTTGACAAAGATTGGCATACCTATTATCACTCTCCCTTTTGGCGAAATAATGATAATAAAAAAAGCCTTGACAACATTATTATAGTTATATAGAATGGTATTTCAGTAGAATTTTAGAATTACGGACTCAGAATGGAGGAAAGATCATGAATGCATCAGCTGGGAATCAAGTCACTATCAGCGACGAAACGGAGGAGTTAGTGAATGCTAGTATCGCGCCGAGTACCGTTGAGACGTATCGGCTCGCAATGCAACAGTTAGAAAAATGGTTGGATGGACGTACACTGAGCGATAACCTACTTGCAACTTATATCACGGAGTTGTATCAAGACGGAAAGTCACCGGCGACAATCAATAAAATTGTCGCTGCGATTAAATGGACGGTAAAAAATCAAGGCGTAGGAATCCCCTTTGAGATCACAGAAAAGGCACTCGCCGGTATTCGGCGTAAGGGTAAGGGCAGAGGACGAGGACAGGTGGATGGTATCACGTGGGAGGAGGTCGATCAGATTTGCGCGCTTGCTGAAGCGGAGGGAACTATCGCTGGATTGAGAGATTCAGCAATGATTCGATTGATGAGCGATTGTCTGTTACGAATCAGTGAAGCGGTCACGGTAGATGTAGCGGATGTTGGTAGTGCATTGAGGATTCGTCAGTCAAAGACCCACCCGGGTACGGCGGGCATCCCCGATGTGACGTTGTATATCGGTGAGCCCACACAGGAGGCGATAAAGCGGTATTGTGAAGCGGGAAATATCACAGAAGGTCCACTCTTTCGGTGGGTTCGTCGTGGTGATAACATCGCCGATGGCAGGCTAACGATTGATGGCGTGAGAAAAATTATCAAGCGCAGGGCACGCGCGGCAGGTATCGAAGGCAAAATTTCTGGACACTCGCTACGTATCGGCTCTGCTATTTCGCTCGCCCAAGCGGGTGCGTCTGTTGTGAATATGCAGGTCGCGGGACGATGGAAATCGCCTCAGATGCCGGCGCATTATGCGCGCGCAGAATTAATAGAACAAGGCGCGATCGCACGGTTCAAATATGGAAAGTGAAACGTGATACGCAAAACGTGAAAGCGGAATGCAATGTATAGGGTTCACCTATGAAGGCAATCTATTCCCTCATCGTTCTTTGGACATTGGTTTGGCACGTCCAACTCAGCGGCGCAGTTCGTGAAGGCACCGCCAACGCTGGGGTCATGATTCAGCGGTATGAACGGGCGGGGCATTTTGCCAAAGCGGCCTTGTGGCACGAAGCAGCCGCGGACTGCCTGAGAATCATCTCGATTCCGATGGCGGAGATCCAGATTCGGTACTATCTGCGTCACGGACAAAACGTACTGGCAGACAGGAGTCGTGGAGAGTTGGCGGACATAAAGGAACGGCGGGAACATCATCTACAGGCTGCGAAGACACATTGGAACAAGGCAGAAACGGAGGGAACTTCGCTCGAATTAGAGGCAGAACGCGAGAAAATTACGCAGTTTATCTCGGCGTGGGCGCAGATCTACCCAAATCGGTTCTATCATTACGGTATCTACCCCAGTTTCTTCAAAGTAGAACAGGAGATTTTCAAAAAGAAGGAGGATTATGCCGCTGTCTTAAATCTTGAAGCCGATGCAGCGGAGATGTGTGCCGACCAGTACAACGAGATAACGGTTACCTATTTTCGGCAGGTTGCTCTGGACCGTGATACAATCGGAGGGGATGTAGCAGGAGAGGCAATTTCTCACCGCGGGGAAAATCACCTCTCAAAGGTGGGAAAGGACTGTGTCACTCAGTATGAAAAGGTTCGAGACACGCATCGTCAGCGGGCAGTCCTGTTGCGTAAAATCGCTGAGGGCAAACCCAAAACGTTCCCCATCGAAACAGAAACTGTATTAAGGGATTTATCCCATAAAGCCATCAGCCCTGCCCCGAAATTAACGTCTGCACAAGCATTGGGGCTTGCGGATAGGGCTGCACGTATACAAGAACACTTAAAGGCACATACAAGTGTGCACGGATACGCTTCGTTTCAAGGTTTTGCGTGGTTTGTCAGTTACTACAATCACGGCTGGGGCAATCTAGGAATCGTGATTGTCGATGACAAAACCGGCACAGTCCTTGATATACTTATAGTAGATCTTAGAATTAATGAGACATTCCAAACCGAACCGCATCGCCCCCAGGTCCGGTAGGTGCGGTTTCTAACCGCACCGCATCGGCGCAGTTGGAAACAGCGCCTACCATACTCCGTTTCCCTACTCGAAACTGAGTTTGTCGTCAACATCTTGAAGGGCTGCCCACGTCTTAATGTCCGTACGAGTTGGAGCTACTTCTTGAAGACGCTTCTCAAAGTAGGCTCTTGACGACTCATCCTCAGGACCCCAATTCGCCATGCGTTCATTGAAGGCTGCGATTTCGTCTGCCCCTTTTCCGCTTGTTTCAAGCACCCAGTCACTGATTTCGACATCGTTGGGGTTGTTGACCGCAGCCTCTTGGAAACCGGCTTCAGAGATACCGAGAAACTCCAAGATACGTCTATCCTGTCCGGAATCGTCGCCGTACTTATATTCTCCGATTTTTCCGGCGCGTGCTGCGCGTGCCTTATCCGCCATCCGTGCAACACCGTGGCAGCCTGCAACATCTTTAGCGTGGGGACTGCGCGGTGGTCCCACCGTCAAGTCAACCTGCCAGAAACTACCCCAATCGTCTAGCTCCATTGATTGAAGTACCGTCGTGATGTCCGTCCTGCCGGGGGCGTACTTGGCAAGCCGATCCCTCAGCATTTGCTTGTATTGCTCATTCGGTGGCTCAAGGCTCAATTCCCTCTCATTAAACGCATCAATTTCCGCCTGCGTGACGCTCGAATTCTCAAGCACCCATGCCTGCAAGGCTTCGTCATCGTGTTCACCAGCAGCTTTGGCAAAGTCATCGTCGGAAATTCCCAGCAATTCGAGAACTTTAGCGTCTAGACCGGAATTGCCTCCATAGAGGTACTCGCCGGTTGTTCCGTTGTTATGCGCTCTAGCTTTGTCAGCCATTCGTGCTGCGCCGACAATGCCGGCGAGGCTAAGGTTTGATGCACGCCGTGGCGGCTGTCGTGTAAGATCCATAATTTGTAGCTCCTTTCAGTTTGTAGCTATTGTGTAAGAATTACTCCAATTGGTTTTCCATTTTACTACATCCGTAAATTTGCGGCAATTCTAAAAACTTCGACAATAGGGTCATTTAATTCTCCCGTAGCTCGATCTCCTGGTTGAGGCTACGGCGGGGCAAGATGCCCCGCCTACGGATTTGGATCATTCTGAAATCGCTCAAAAAACGGAAAACTAAATAGCCCTAAGTTTCACAGCAAGACGCGGGGAAACGTCCGTACCCACCGCCGTTGATGGTGCGGTAAGCCGTTGACGGTAATATGCAGGTCAATCGTAACGTGAAACGCTGTTTCGGTGCTCCGAAAACGACAACAAGTTTCGACGTTAATTTCGCCGTCGTTGCACACGATGCGGCGATGATGTTTGCCCACCGCTGCAACATCGGCAGGATCCCGATTACGCGCCCACACTTCAAGTTGTGCGTCGGTTTCCACTTGCGTCCCCGAATTCACGCGACTCGTCCCATGCGTATGGGTTCGCAGTCCGGTTCGGTCACCAAGAATGTCGTGGACAATCTCCCACGGACGCATATCAGGCGCGATCCGATAAACGTCGATCCCCGCATGCAAGGGTTCAAACTGTGCTTCATTCGCCGGTAATTCCCCTTTCGTTGCCCCTCTCACTGGAACAATGGGCAGCCTTAACCGCGATGGATAGTGCTCGGCATCTCGATAAACGCGGTTGATCCCCGGATACGGGGTGGGCCAGAGGTTGGGGAAATCTGCGCTACATATAGAAAGGCGAACGCGGTGTCCCGTTTCAAAACGCCATGCGGTACAGTCGAGATTAATCTCGATTTCGTAAATCTCGTTAGGATTCAGTGGGGTTGGATTGGTGGGGGATTCGCGGCGTGTCGCGTTCAACACACCACTACAGACCAATGCACTCGTGCCATCGGGGGCAACATCGCACAACCTCGCAACGAACGCCATCACAGGTGCTGTGGAGCTGACATTCAGCGCGACCTGCGGCCCCCCGATGATTTCCAACGGTTCACCAAGCGGTTCCGTTGTGTAGTTCAGTGAATGGATTTCATCAGGACGTTGATCTGTCGGCAATCCAAAGGGGACACCACCGCTCCACAACCCGCCTGTGACCCCGACGGTCGGACGGTAGGTATAACTGTCGAAACGCAGCCCTTGATCCGATGGTTGAGGACAGAGTTGACCGTCGTCGCTAAGCCAATAGATCAGCGATTCGCTCGACTCCACGGGGAACGATTTTTCTACCCGCCAGTATCCGCGTGTTTCGGTTCGATCCGCACGCGGTTCATCGTAGGTCTGCATATAGACGCAAACCGGAGGCTCATCCATCACGCCGTTGTCCTCGCCCTTGAGCCAATAGTCGCACCAACGGACGATTTCGCGCAGGTGGTCAATGCGTGGGCCGGGGATAGCTTCATTGGGGTGCGCGTGGTTCCAAGGTCCGATGAGGACTTTTTTGGGCACAGTGAGATTTCTAAACGTTCGCAACGATGGATTTGGATAACCGTCCCGCCAGCCGCCAATCATGAAAACCGAACACTGGATCTGGTCGTATCGTCCGCGCAAACTACCGGGACGCCAATATTCGCCATCGGTCTGATTCTCCAACCATTTCAGCAGATAAGGGGTATTGTGTTCGAGGTGTTCTTCCCAGATTCGCGCCCAATCCTCGCCGCTGTATTCGGGATACGGTGGCATCGCGTTCATGCCAATCATCGAACATCCATACGCCCCGATATCGTAGTAGCAGCGCAGGGCACCGCCGCGATAGTGACAATCGTCGGTATAACGGTCGTCGGTGAAGTACATGGGAATAATGGTCGTGAGGTGCGGTGGACGGTGTGCAGCGATCTGTACAGAAGTAAACCCGCCATACGATGCGCCAAACATCGCAATCTTCCCGCTGCACCACGGCTGCGCCGCAAGCCATTCAATTGCTTCAACGCCATCTTGCTGTTCACGCGGCGTGTATTCATCCGTGTTGATACCCTCGCTGCTGCCCGTACCACGACAGTCCAACCGCGCCCCGATGAACCCGTGTTGTGCAAAGTAGTTATGATAACCTGAATACGGGGCGGTGTCGTCTTTGCGATATGGGATGTATTCGAGGATCAGTGGACGCGGCGTCTGTTCCCAATCATCACTGTCGGGAACGTGCATATCCATCGCTAGCCGCACGTCATCTGAGGTCGGAATCATCACGTTTTTAATGAAGCGAACTCCACCTTTCGGTTGCATAGCTTGGTTTTCATCTCCGATCTATAGTAAATCCTAAAAACAGATAGACGCTTTCGCTCCTCGTGTCCTGTCCCGTGCCGTATCCGAGCCTCCCGACAAGTCGGGACCTGTCCTGATGTAATCGGGGACTCGTCGGGATGCGGTGCGGTTAGAAACCGCACCTACCGGGTCTGGGGACATACTAATCTGTCCGATTCTGAGCACCTCGGCTCAGACAATCTCGCCTGCTTGCACAGTGAGAATCGGCTCCCAACAGCCCCCAGGCCGCTCCAGCCCTTTGACATCTTGTAGTGGGAGTGCCTCTTCATTGAAACGCAACACAGCGAGGTCTGCACAAGCACCGGGTGCCAATGTCCCAACCTCTCCGGACAATCCAAGAAATTCTGCGGGACGTACCGTTATCCGCGCTAACGCGTCTGCCTCGGTCATGCCGGCGGCAAGCAACTTGGAAAGGGTACGGGGTAAATCATGTTGCGGGGTGCTATCCACATGGCGAATATATTGGTCTGTTGAGATAGTGTCTGGAAGGAATCCGTTTGCGATTGCTACCTCCGCCACATCGAAGTGGAATGAATTCATGCCGTGCCCGATATCGAACAGTATGCCCCTCTCGCGAGCCTCCCAAACTTCATCCTTAATGCGCCCGTCCTCTACGAGACGATCAAGATCGTTCGAAAAACAGTAGGTGATTACATCTCCGGGACGTAACAGTTCCAACTGTTCTTCAAAAGGAAAATCCGGCTCCCGTCGCGTACCGAAGAGCAGCGGGCGGTTTGTCTGATTGCCGGCTGCCAATGCACGGTTCAGAATCTCGCGGGGATCGTTATCACCGGCGCAGGATTTGGCTATGTTGGCGGCAATACCCCAGATTGCTTCACCTCCATCTTCGATCGCTGCCACGCAGGCATCCACATCCACATCAGCCAAATTCTCGAAACAGCCACTCGTCGGGATCGATTCCCCTGTAACAGAGAGATTGATAGCCAGTCGGACGCGTGTCCGTGCACCTTCGATGATTGACTCCCGGTATTGAAACCAATTGCCGGCACCCGCATCTCCTTGGGAAAGCACGGTTGTCACTCCACGGGGGAGGAAATGAATATCGGGATCGACTCCGTACTTTGAGCCTTCACGTGCGGGGTGGGCGTGCATATCTACCAACCCCGGCAGCAGCATGGCATCGGGAAAATCCAAGGTTTCCTGCGCAGCCCCGTCGATCTGATCGCCGACAGCGACGATTCGATCGTCTCGAACCGCAACTGCGCCCGGACCATCCAGTCCTGTCGCAGGGCATACAACGCGCCCAGCGCGGACGAGGAGATCGTAGGCATGGGTATCAGTATTAGACATAATTATTTCTCCTATCGTTCACTACGATTACTTGATAGCCTGTCCCACCGCCTCTATTAACCCGTCTACATGACTGGTCTCGGTCGGCAGTGAGATTGCGTTCATAGACAATCCATGACTCAGGAAATAACCTTCTGCCAACAGCGCGAGGAAAACACGATGTGCCATCGCTTTGTCAGTGCGGGCAAGGCTGCGATAGTTGACGAGGTCTTCGCTGGTAAAGTGAATGCTAAACACTGAGCCGGTGTTGACCGCTTTCGCTGCGATATTTTCACGAGCGAACAGTTCGTTCAGTCCGGCACTCAGCCGGTCAGCTAATCCGTTCAGGTGGTCGAAAGCTTCAGGGGTGAGTTGTTTCAAGGTCGCCAAACCAGCTGCCATAGTGATGGGATGCGCGCTGAATGTGCCGCTCTGGAAGAAACCGGTGCTGCCGCGCGTGCCATCTAGCAGATCCATAATATCCGCCCGTCCACCAAATGCACCGACAGGAAAACCACCGCCGACAACTTTGCCATAGGCGGTCAAATCGGGCGTAACGCCGTAGTATTCCTGCAATCCGCCTGTCCCCACTCGAAATCCGACAATCTCGTCCAAAATAAAGAGCAAGTCGTTTTTCTGAGCTATCTCCCCGACGAACTGCACGAACTCTTTACGCTGCGGCACGATGCCCGCCTTAGTGTCGAAGATAATGCACGCTAACTCATCACGGTGCTGTGTAATAAGGCGTTCGACCGAGGCTTCATCGTTGAAGGGGAGGACAATCACCTCCTCTGCCGCGTGTGGAGACATCCCGCCTGCTGAAGGGACAGGGTTTGGTGCCGTTTCGGAACCCACTTTGTCCAGGGATGGAGCAGAACTGATTTCGACGACATCGTGGCTGCCGTGATAACCGCCCTCAAACTTAGCGATTTTAGCCCGTCCACTGACGCCGCGCGCTAGCCGTATGGCGTGTAGTGTTGCCTCGGTGCCGGAGTTGCAGAATCGGATTCGGTCTAGAGATGCCACCCTGCGACACATTTCCTCACACAATTCTGCCTCAATACCAACCGGCGCGCCTAACGCAATACCTTTTGCCATTTGTTTCTGGATAGCATCTATGACCGCAGGGTGATTGTGTCCCAGCACCTGTGCCGTGTGATGATTGGCAAAATCCACATATCGCTGCCCTTCGACATCGTATAGGTAACACCCCTCACCACGCGCCATTGTGAGCGGATACGGTTGATGAAAGTACGCCCCTTTTGCCCCACCGGGCATCGTCTTTCGCGCTCGCTCAAAGAGTTCCTGCGACCGCGGGGTGCGCGCTCGATAGTCTTCCTCTAGTGTAGCCGTGACATCTTTGGTCCCTTTATTTTCCATTGTGATCTCCTTGTATCATTATCATTGCAACAGAAACCGAGTTTTCAAGAAAAAACTCGGTTTTTCTTCGCATTTTGCATTTTCTTTTTACATGAGACACCCAAAAAATCTCTGCGACCTCTTCGGATAGACTCTGAAACTTAATTCTCAAAAAGTCGGTTCCAGTCGTGATGTGACTGTGCAATCCGTTGAGGATGCTTGTGGCTGCGGGCGATAAAACCGGGAACATTCTCACGACCCGTTGGAAGTCCGATCTGGTTGTACCGTGTATCGACGCTCCACCTAACCGTATCCGATCGGTTCGGAATTGACCGATGCACCAACCGCTCCGTCGTCATCAGGACATCGCCCACATCAACTTCCCCCGCCACAACCTCGCAGGGCGGTAGGTCGGAGTCGGGAATACCTTTTCCGCCCTTATGACCCGGCGTCGATATCAGGCGGCTATGTGGCAGCAGTCCCAGACGGTGCGAACCCCGCATCACCTCCATACACCCGTTAGTAACTGTGGCATCCACAAGCGGAATCCAGAAATTGGCAACCAATGTATCCCCCGCTTCCTCCGGTCTCAGGTACGCGAGATCCTGATGCCAAGGGATGACCGTTAGATCCTGGTCCGGCAGTTTGGCGCGGCAGCTGAATTGCGGGTGCGCTAGAATTTCGGGACCCATCAACGACTCAGCGACATCTAGCAGTGCAGGAGCTGTTCTTAGCGCAAACATCCCAGCACTCATCGGCTTTTGACTGGAAAAGTAGTGATGCCAGACCCAGTCAGATTCTGCACAAGCTTTGCACACGTGCGCCAAACGGGTCTCAAATGGCGCATCGTCAAACTTATTCTCCGGATCGAGTACCCCTTGCTTTACTGCCTCGTCTGTTGCTTCGTCGACCCGCTGCGTAAGTTCATCAATCAAAGGTTGAACCGATTCGCGTGGCAGTAGATCGCGGATAATCAAAAAACCATCATCCTTGAATTGTTGGATCTGCTGGAGTGTTAGTCCACCTTTCATTGTTGACGTTTCAGTTGAAACGAAGTCTTCTATAGCCATAGATCCTCTCCAATCGGTTCAAATCAGTTGACATTTGGGCGTCGAGATATGAATCTCGACCTACATATCTGCCGGTATCGGACCGACCTATGGGTTGTCAAACGTCTAACCCGCCCTAATCAAAGTGCTACCTACGCTGAAATTGACGTTGTCGGACTTCGTGCCAGTCCTCTGGTAGCGGATGGAAAGCACCTTCGCCACAGGAACCCGGTTCGATTTTGGCGGCATGCCCCAAACCTGTGACTTGGAAGCGTGTCCCGTCAAGTTCCGGCAGAACATACCGGCTGAACCAAGAAGCGAGTTGTTGACGCATCCCCTTCACCAGTACACTCTTCGCTTTCTCGTCCACAAGGTTTTTTCGCTCGTCTGGGTCATTCACCAGATCATAGAGTTCATGGGGTCCATAAGGGTAGCGGTGGACATATTTCCACTCCTGCGTCCGGATCATCCGGACGGGACCGTATTCGTCAAAGATGACAACTTCATCCTGTGCATCGTCCGTTTCACCGAGCAACGCCGGTTGGAAACTCCGCCCGGGGCGCAGTGGATCCGTTGGCATTTCCAAGCCAAGATAGTCAAGCAGGGTTGGCATGAAATCGTACTGACTCGCCATCGCTTTGGTAATGCGTCCTTGTGGAAGCCCTCCGGGGTGGCTCATAATAAAGGGGACTTTGACGGAGTTCTCGTACATATTCAGCGGAAAGGTGCCATTCCCCTTGTGCCAAAAACCGTGATGTCCGCAAGAATAGCCGTTGTCGCTGCTGAAGACGATCAGCGTATCTTCCCGCAAGCCAAGCCCCTCAAGCTTCTCCAGAATGCGACCGACATTCAGATCCATCGCCGTAATCGCCGCAAAGTAGCCCTTTAACGATTCCCTGTTTCCTAGATGTATACGAGAGCCCGGAGTCGCCCATGGATGCGCTGCCTCTTGAGGACACGTTTTGAATGGGCAATCGTCGTAAGAATCCACAATATCCTGTGGGTGTCCGTCGAACGGCGTATGAGGTGCGTTATAGTGGACGCTGAGATAGAACGGTTGATCTTTATTACCCTCAATAAACTGCAAGGCATCGTCCGTGATGATATCGGTAACGTAGCCGGGCTGAACCTCCACAACTCCGTCCCGAATCATTTCTGCGTCGTTATACTTACTACCGCCGAGTGGCATCGCAAACCAATGGCTGAAACCGTGCTGTGGGGCCATACTATCGCCGAGATGCCATTTTCCACTGAGTCCGACGGTGTAGCCGTTGGCGTCGAGCACGTCGGTGTAGCACGTCAAGCCTTCAAGATACTTCGCGGAGGTCGGCGGCATATTCCCATCTCGAATCCAGTCGTGCACGCCGTGCGCTGACGGAATTCGCCCGGTCATCAGGCTAGCGCGCGCCGGGGAACAGACAGGAGAGGTACAGAAAAAGTTCTCAAAGCGAACCCCCGTCTCCGCCAGTCGATCTATATTTGGTGTGCGAACTTCATCGTTTCCACAGCAGCCCGCCGCCCAAGGTCCCTGATCATCGGTTAAAATAAAGATCACATTGGGTTGGCGGCTATTGGAATCAGACATAAACTATACTCCTTCTTTTAGGTTGCAATAGTGCAAGTGAAGCGTGATGCGTGAAACGTGAGAGGTGAGTTTTCAATTGAAATGTCCTCACTACATCGGTCCGATGCGTCGAGGTCCCCGATCCATCGCCAACATCGAAGCATCATAACTTCGTTTCATCAAGTCCATCTTGAGGCTTTGTGCGCTCGATGTATCCCACAGGTTTTCAAACTCCCCCGGATCCGTTTCGAGGTCGTAAAGTTCTCCGTGTGCGTGGCCGTGGTACATCACTAGCTTATACCGCCGATCCCGATACATCGTAGCAAAGGTGCCGTCCGGCTGATCTAAGGCATCGTAGAATTCGCAGCGGACGAAATCCCGGTGATGATCGGGAGAAGCCTCTCCCTTGAGGATTGGCAGCAACGACATGCCTTGCATACGATCAGGGATTTCCAAGCCAGCCAAGTCCAGCAGGGTCGGTGTCTTATCGAGCAATCCGACCAACGCATCGCTTCTCAGACCGCCCTCAAAGTGTCCGGGCAAAGAGAAGATCAGCGGCACACGCACCAGTCCTTCGTAGAACCGACACCCCTTCTGAATCAGTCCGTGATCGCCGAGCATTTCTCCGTGATCGCTAGTGAAGATGATCATCGTCTGTTCACGTTGTCCGGTTTCTTCTAGTGTCTCCAAAATGCGTCCTAATACATCGTCAATGAGCTTGATCATGGCGTAATATGCCGCTTGCAGGGTTTTGCCGTCGCGTCCACCCGATGAAGCCACTTCAGCCGTTCCCGGCGATTGAGGTACGATTGGGCTGCGGATATCCAATTCCTCTGGCGGTCGTCCCTTCGATTGGAAATCAACTGCTTCCAGCTTCCGCTGCTGTTCCAGATCGCTCTCCCGGAATAGGGGTCCCGGCATATCCGCCGGATCAAACATATCCCTGTAGGTTTTAGGCGGGTTGAAGGGTGGGTGAGGATCGTAGATATTCACACTTGCCAGCCACGGCGCCTCCCGTTCCTGTCGGATAAATTCGATCGTCTTTTCCGCACACCACGTGGTTTGATGGAGTTCGGCAGGTACACCGTCAATGCTTTTGGTCAATTCCCCCAGAATATGTCCTTTGGATCGCACCCAGTCTGCGTAGTCGTGTCCTGTTTCCCAGTCGTCGCGGGGTGCATGGCTGTACTGCCAATATCGGTATCCGTCGTTCACGCGGGGTTCGATGCGACGGTGAGCACTGGCGAGATGCAGCTTGCCAATCAGCCCACAGTCGTAGCCAGCGTCTGCGAGAAGACGGGTTACAAGGGGCGGACTGTCCGGGAAGTATTCATTGCCGTTTCCGTTGACATGCACCGCACTCGGATACATGCCTGTGAGAAAACTCCCCCGGCTAGGTGTACAGATTGGGCTTTGGCAGTAGGCGTGGGTAAAAGTGACCCCTTCCTCGACCAGTCGATCTACGTTCGGGGTTGAGACATACGGGTTGCCCAACGCGCCAATTGTGTCGTAACGCTGCTGGTCTGTGCAGATCCAGAGGATATTCGGACGCAGATTTTGTTCGCTGCTTGTAGGCATGTTGAACCTCTTCAAGAATGAGAGCGTTGTTTGTTAGATAGTTGTATGGTATAATTTCCCTAGGATAGTTTGACAAACCTGCCTTTGTCGTCTAAATTAGAGTATCGAATGAGTACACCTACTTGTCTAGCCGGAGAACCAAAGGGGATGATTCTCGATGAGAACGCTCACCAACACCGAAAAACGGCAACTGCAAGATAAGATAAAAGATGAACGAGAAAAGCAATATCAAGCAGTTAGGAAAATTGTCCGAAAGAACGACAATGAGGAACCAAGTAGGATACTGTCTCTATTGTTTTTCTGGAGGTTCTCCAGTTTCTGGGACTGCCTCTTTTTCTGGAGTGATTGATGTACTCCTACCCCATGTCCTCCCTACAAATCTTGCATAGGCAAGATGACCTTAGTCTTTTCCTTCGCTGAACGGTAGGTTGCTAAGACAACCTCAACAGCATGGCGCCCACCTCTGCCATCAATCAAGGGTGTTTTATCCTCACGGATACAATCGACAAAATGGGTTAGTTCACCGACGACGCCGTGAGGTCCCGTGCGGTCAGGAGTGAGCGTCTGCCATTCCGATTCTCCAATCTTTTTGAGATACGCAATGTCCGCTCCCATATCAAGCCGCAGCGAGCCTTTCGATCCATCAATGATGGTCTCGTTTGTGCCGCGTGCACCTAGGAACCCACCCCATCGCAATATCCCGACTGCTTCTGTATCATACCGAATGAGCGAGATGGTATAATCTTCCCAATCGTCGTGCCCAGAAAAGCTGCCCACCTCCGCTGCAACCGTTAGAGCAGTCCCGCCATACCAATTAATGAGATCGGATTTGTGGATGCCGTTCTCCAGAAGCCCACCGACACTCCCGTACCAAGTTGATGGACGTTCCCGCGGACCCCGATAGGGACCACTATAATCCGTTTCAATATAGGTCACCTCCCCAATCTCACCGTCATCAATCAACTGTTTGCCGAGAACATGCACAGGATAGAAACGGAGAACCTGCCCCACCATCAGGTGCGTCCCCGCTTTGTCCGAAGCATCAATCATCGCGTCCGCATCGCTGAGGGTGAGGGATAGGGGTTTTTCGCAAAAGGCGTGGACACCCGCCTCCGCCGCTGCAACGACAACCTCCCCATGTGCCACCGGCGGCGTCGCAACCACGACACCATCTACAATCTCTAGCAGTTCGCGGTAATCTTGAAATGCACCAATTTGGTGCTGTTCTGCGATAGCTTGTGCCGCCTCCAACCGCAGGTCCGCGACACCGACAAATTCACAGTTTTCAACTTGAGGTAGCGAATTGCAATGGGCACCACCCATGCCGCCTGTACCGATAACGCCAATACGTGTCATTAAGACCTCCTTTAGGTGTGGGAACCTAAGTCTTTGACGTTCATTGGTTCACTAGTTCATTAATGAACCCTTGACCATTTGCGCTTCACGTTATTAATGGTTAGTAAAGTAGAGACCGAGTGTTCTAAAGTTATTGCCATATTAACTCATCAATATTACGCTTTCTAAACATGATACTACTGATTTTCTTCCTTTGTCGTGGGGTTATGGGGCTGTCTTGTTCGTATTCTATTTGAGCAAGAACTCCCTCAAATACAATCCGAGAGAAGGCGACATGACCTTCGCGATTAAAAACCCTCTCTAAGATTATCTCAGAGATTTTATCAGCAGCATTGGCATTATAAGCCCTATTCAAAACATAGATGATAACTCTCCGATAACTTTCCAAATTGCCCTCTCCGTTAATATCAGGGGCTATAATGCTGGCAGTCGCTGTATATGCCGCTGCCATTCTATCAATTTGTTGCGTAAGTTCATCTTTTCGTTGTCCCCAAATCCATAAGCAATATATGGGAACTGAAAAAATTAAAATGAAGAGTAGCAATTCCATTAGAATCCGTATCCCCCTCTCCGAACCGTGCGTGAGACTTTCACCTCACACGGTTCTCCAGCTAGTTTATTATTAATTGCTCCCTGTGTATCTCTCCCCTGATGTAGTAGAGTATAACAACTATCAGTATCGTAGGTTGGGTTGAACGGTTCAAATCGAATCCCTATCAAGACCGGTAAATATTTTGTTTTTCAAAAACACTGTCTTGTAGATAGAGAGAGTGAAACCCAACACCTCAATCTACTGTCGATCAAATGTTGGGTTTCACTCTACTTATGAGCTTTCAACCGGAATCGTCCCTCCAACCCCAATTGCCATGCGTAGCATTTTTATCGGTTCCGTTTAACCCAACCTACGGACTGTCAAAGGTCAACACGCTCTAGCGACTTGCGTTATAATAAACTCCTGACCATTTACGCTTTACGTATTATGCATCACATTTAACTGATAAGTCCCTCTTTTTGAAGGATATCTCCAGCAATCGCGTAGGTTGTCCCGTGCATCGCGATGACCACCAACCCAATGTCCGATGCGAGGTAACCGCCCATATAGAGGTTTGGGATATTGATCGCCTCGTAGTTATGCGGATGCGTCATCACCTGATCTAACTGGAAACGATAGTTGTCATATTTTTCGACCTGTGGCAGCGGTTCAAATCCCTCAAAGAGAGAGTAGTCTGGGCTACCGCCGATCTCTAAGATAACATGCTCGACTTCAATGACCTGTTTTTCGCCCTGATGGTCTATCGTCACAAGACCTGCCGAAGTGCCTTCTTCAATCTCACAGATATGGCTTTGATACAACGTCCGAAAGCGAGGGTCTCGGCTTTCCATAATCTCTGCCAGTCGGGCGTAATAAGGCAGCCCATAACGGCTATCGCTGATTAACCGCCAGTGATTCTCAAACGGCTGGCGCATTACATAATACACCTGTTTGCCCGCATCGTAAAGTTCTGTTGCTGCCCAATCCGCCGATCTACCGCCACCAACAATAATCACTCGCTCACCGGGGAAATCGTCCGGCCGATCGTAGCTTTTCGCCACAAATGGGAGATCTTCCCCAGGTACATCAAGCCGCCGAAGGCTGCACCGCTGCCCAACGGCGTAAACGAGATACTTGGCGGTATATTGATGGATTGTCTCTGTCCCCACATCCTTGCTCGTGACCAGAAAACCGCGGTCATGCGGTTCAATACGGACGACCTTTTCGCCGGTATGGATGCGGTCAGTCTGTCCAAACCGGGCGGGAATGCTGTGGTAGTAACGCAGTAGATCGCCCTTGATTATCAGATCGTTGACGTTTAAGTCAATCCCCTGCTCCTCAATATGTAGTGCGAGCGGATGGAACGCAAACTCCATCCACTGTCCTGGGGAGAGGGTCAAAAGATTTTGGGGGACATTGTTCCACAAGCCGCCGACCTCCTCTTGTGTAATGAGCAGGTAATTTATCGGGGGCTTTTGGCGAAATTCCATCGCAATTTGTGCGAGTTCTTCAAACAACTGTCTGGGGTGATGGAGGAGTCGGAAGAGATCCACAGGTGGAACGTTTCTGGATAACCCTTTGAAATCTAACCCCAAAAGAGTCCCTTCTATTTGCTGCAATCCCGCAGCCAACTGTGGATAGCGCAGACTGAACATGCGACTTCCACGAAAGTAAGGGTGCCATCCACCCAACACCACAGCGAGCGGAAGGCCAGCAGGGCCCCCGCCCACAATAATTACGGTATGATGTTCTATATTCGGCAATCAATCACCTCGGAAGCAGATGGAATCTTCAGAAGAACCTGTCATCGAACTCCTCGTTTTACGATCTACAATTCGTCCCGATAATAGAGACAATGTGCTGTGATGGGACACTGATCGCATTTCGGTTTACGTGCGTCGCAGATTCGGCGCCCAAAGGCGATAAGATTCATGTGAAATGGGTAGGCTTTGCCTTCAGGGATAATCTGTGGCATCAATTCATGCGCTTTTTCCGCGGTACAATTTGAGGGCACGAATCCAAGCCGTTTGCTGATCCGCAGGACATGCGTATCCACAGGAAATACATCACGTCCACAAGCAAAGGCAAGCGTGACGGACACAGTTTTGATTCCGATGCCTTTGTGTTGAGATAGCAGTGGTATTGCGTCCGTGGTCTCCATTTCGCGGATGAACTCTAGATCTAACTCGCCATATTCTGCCTTGAGCCACGTCAAGAAATTCTTGATTGTGCGACTTTTTTGCCCGCTCAACCCCGCAATCTTGATCGCGTCCGCGATTTCCTCAACATCAGCACCGAGAACCTCCTCCCACGTCGGGAATCGCTCCTTGAGGACTGCGAAGCCCTTATCACGATTCACATCGTTTGTGTTCTGGGACAAGACGGTAAGCAGTAAACAATCAAGGACATTTTCTTCCATATCCGGTTCGGGCGCACCGTAAAGTTCTTCTAAAGCATCAGAAATTAACTCTGTTTTCTGCTCAAGGTCCAAACCATACCTCCAATTCTTTTTGGTTCATTAAAAAAATAATGCGTAACGAGTGATACGTAAGAAGTGTTAAGTGTCAAGTCCTAAAATAGATTTACATGAAATGTTACGCATTACGAAATTATGCAAATGGACTAATGAACCAAGGAGTTGCTCTGAATCTCCCGATTGAATCGGGACCGATGACTTACTATAGAGAATTTCCAATGCCCAATAACTCTATACCATCCCGTGCAGAGTTGACTTGGAAGCGAATTACATACACGCGATTTGGGGCTTGACCACTTTCACAATACGAGATAAGCAGCGATCCATCCTTCATCTGGAGGCCGCCGGGGTAGCCGTAGCAAGACACATCGAGGGGAATCTTTGGTGTCCAATCCACGCCTCCGTCCCGACTCAAAAAGACATATAACCCACCTTGGTAGGTTGCAACACAGACGAGAGTCCCATCCTCGAGCACGAACAATCGCGGCGCTTTGAGCGGTGAGGAACGCAGATCTGCGTTCCCTACGACGATTTGTCCAGATTCGCACCAACTCACACCATCGTCATCCGAGAAAAAGATGCCGCCATCAGGTCGGGACACCATGACAAGACGCCCATCGTCAAAACGAGCGATAGCAGGCTCATCTACATCCTTATCTTTACGGTGGATAGTGGAGACGGTGCGCCATGTCTTTCCTGCGTCATCAGAGCGGCGCATCGCACCAAAGAGATGATCCTCATTTTGATTTGAACAGTAGGTGGGCCAAAGAATACCTCCATCGGGGAGTTGGAACGCCTGACCGTGGCTCCTTTCGTAAAATGAGCCGGGACTATCTAACCAAATCGGCTCACTCCAAGTTGCCCCGCTGTCGGTCGATCTAATCACGCACTGCTGGGTGTTCAACCCATTCAGGTCTTTGCGGAAAGCTGGGGGTGCCTCTGAGAATCCATACCAAGATGCCTGCACATTGATGAAACAGAGCACAGTACTATCTTGGCAGACAAACAGTGTAACGGGCCCGTCGTCCAAAGGAATGTTTGTCAGTTCGACAGGTTTGCTCCAAGTCCGACCGTCATCGGTGGAATGGACTCCCATTGAGCGTCCACCTGTGGGCGCAACAAAATCCACGGGCCAACCTTCAGCGGCGTAGCGTTCGCGGGTCTCTTTCTCAAACAGTCTCGGTGACGCAAACGAAGCGTGCCAGTAACCAGCGGAGTGAGCAAGTAACAGGTTTCCATTGGGCATCCGCTCCAGCCCTCCAGCCCATCCGATAAAGTCGCCGAGTCCGGGGAACGGATCAGGACGATTGAAATCCCAGCCGGTGACGCATACCCGTGCTTCTTCAGCCGTGAGCGGTTTTGCTGTGGTAGGGGGCATTTTTTCTCCTAATTTCGAGAACTAAGAATTGGGTAAACCGAAGACGGAGTTGATGTCTATCGCTCATATCGCTGACGATGGAGGTTAGGATCAATCGCTGCAGCCATGGCATCCACATCTAGATTCTCGCTGAGAAACGCTTGAATCTTTTCTGCAATCTTCATTGGGCGTTGAAGCGCCTCCAAATACGCTACATCAAGCGTCGGAATATTACGTTGCGCCAGCACCCCCTTAACCTCAAGGAGCTGACGCTCAAAGATTTGGTGAAGCTGCGTATCAGATAGGTTGCCGCCGCTTTTCCCTTGACGCTGGAGCATCTTCTGCTGAGAGGCGAGCACCTCGCTGATGTCACGCGCCATGAAGATAACTTGATAGCTAAATTGAGACGGCAGAAACGGAATCAATTGGGCGATGATTTTTACCGCTTTGCCTTTCGCTTCGGACAACCACGAACAATCTCGACGAAGCCGTTTCACCTTCTCGTATTCAAAATATCCACGCGGATTATCGGCATCCGCTTTCCGCACACCATCAGTCAGGCATGGGTAGCCGCCGGCATCCAGCATCTGCATCAGCATGGAGGTGCCAGACCGGGGAAGACCAGATACTACTGTGATGAGTTCACTAGTACATGGGTTCATTTGTTCATTTTATGGTAGATTTTAGAATTACATAGACAATCCTAATCAGCGAAGTTAGGAAACATCAACTACCAGAGATAAAAAAGCCGGGCTATGACACCGGTAGGTGCGGTTTCTAACCGCACCGCATCGGCGCAGTTGGAAACAGCGCCTACCAAACACCGGGAGCGAAAGTGTCCATTTATTTTTAGAATTCACCATAGTTTATTCGTTCATTATGAACCTGTGAGCCAATGAACTAAACAGCGAGCCTAAGCGTCTAGTTGAGCGCAGCGAAATCCCGACCTGATCGGGATTGCTGTTTGTCAAGATTCCTGTGAGGGCACTTTTTTCTCTAACTTGATATACTTCTTCAGCAGCTGCTCTTGTTTATTGGTCAGAGTGGTAGGGATTTCAATAACTACGGTGACAAGGAGATCTCCGTTCTCATTTTCAGATTTTTGAATCCCCCGCCCGATTAGCCGGAATGCCTGATTGGGTTGTGTCCCTCGTGGGAGGTTCAATGCAATAGGATCGGTAAGTGTCGGGACCTGAATCTCTCCACCTAGAATCGCTGTCGCGAAGCCAACTGGCACTTGACAGCGCAAGTTATACCCATCGCGTTGCAAGACCGGGTCTGACTTGACAACGACATCTACAAACAGATCGCCATAAGGTCCCCCACGCAAACCGCATTCCCCTTGACCGGGTAACCGTAATGATTTCCCACTCTCAATCCCTGGAGGCGTTTTCACTAGTAAAGAACGTTCCTTGCGCGTGGTACCTGCCCCACGACAGGTTTGACACGGCCGGTGAATGAGGACACCTGTCCCACGACATCGTTCGCACAGTTTATCCTCTGTGGTACGTCCCCGCAGCAACTGGTCGAGGATCTCGCCGTTTCCCATGCAGCTAGGACAAGTTGATTCAGGCGAGTCCTTTTGCGCTCCTGTACCGTTACAACTGTCACATTCCTCGTTGCGATGAATACGGATGGACCGCTCCGTTCCCAACATGGCTTCGGTAAATGGGAGGGTTAAACCAGTTCTTATGTTGGAGCCCCGCCTTCCCTTTGCTTTAACTGTTCGCCTTGCTTTCGTTTTTCGTTTCGTTTGCGGTCCGGACCTAAATAAGCCATCAAAAAAGTCATTAATTTTGGAGTCGCTACCACTAGCACGTCGAAATCCCCCATTCCCTTGATCTCCCGTATCCCTCCCTGACGATCGATCGCCGGTATGCTGCGGACTGAGCTCGGTCAATGCCTGATAAGCCATCGATGCTTCTTTGAATCTCTCTTCCGCCCGTTTATCTCCCGGATTTTTGTCGGGATGATATCGCATCGCAATTTTTCGATAGGCTTTCTTTATTTCGTCGAGGGTCGCATTTCGACTTACACCAAGGATTTGATAGTTGTCCTTCTTCCTCACCAATCTCTCTCCTCACATCCGCCAAAACTAAACTCAGAATCCTCTATTAATACTTGATCACAAATTTATGTTCATCTTTGGATTAACAATACCCGCTTTGTCCCCTTATTCGAGGCTTGCCGGACAAGTGCCTTTAGGTCAAGAATTTCATCAACAGAGACTGTCGGACGATGGAAGCTGAGCGTCTGCTTCATCACCATTTTTCGTTTCGATTTTGTATATTCAAGTTGGATGGATCCAACGCGATTGTGAATCTCACGGTCTTCAGGGACAGAATCCACTGAAAACAGAGACGATAAATTGACGGTAACCTCATCTACAAAAGTGATTGCTTTACCGAGGACAACTGGGTGTGTCCTGTTCTCTTCACTGAGCAATGCAGCGTATGGATGCTTGACAAGCGGCAATTCAAGGACATACTGCTGACCAATAGCAAAGAGATAATCCTCACACCACCATGTAAGGTCAATTTTCAATTCGTCCTCCATAGCATCAAGTTTTGAGATCGAAACTTTTTCTAATTTTGCGCGGTCATCAAGTTCCATGTATTCATGGAAAAACTTTGATTGCTCATCAGGATTGGTATATTTCAACTGACTTCGTAGTTTTGTATTGAACGCTCCAGTTACGGTGAGTGTTTGGGTCACCTTTACTGATAGATCATCTTCCACCTGTATTCGTGCCTCAACGTCCTTGAGGTTTGCCGCTGCTTCGATCGTTGGACTTTTCGCAAATCGATATAATTGCTCCCGCATTCCGCCAATTTCCTCAAGGTTTGAAGTAGCATCAATGGCTGTGGAGGTCCGCTCTTGCCCCTTCTCCCCCTTTTCCTTCATGAGAAAATCGGGGTTGACGATGAGGGCCCACCGATCTTGATCGCTAGCGGGAAGGTCTCCAAACGCGCAGGTCTCCGCTGTTGCATCTAGCCAGATGAGTCCACCGTTGTCATTTTCCTCCACAGCGAGTATCATGTGATTAAAATACGAAAGCGAGGGGATCTCACGGATAACCTTACTAGACTCACCCGCGGAAATCAGGACCGGATAGGACTGGATGCCCACCGCCGATAGCATTGTGCTAAGCAGGGTTGTTTTATCCTTGCAGTCCCCATAACCCTCCTTAAAGATTTCGGGTGCTGAGTGTGGCTTTATTGCCCATATTCCGAGTTCAATGCCGACATAATCAATGTTCGTCGCAACATATTCATAGAGCCGTTTAATCTTCTCTTTTCGGCTCCACGCCCCCCTTAACAACGCCTTCGTTTTCTGCTCAATTTCCGGCGTCAAATAGTCTTGCTCACGGATGAGGGTGCCGTACCACTCCATCAGTTTATCCCACGAGTCAAGCGATGTAATATTAACGCTGTAGGCGAGGTCCTCGACGGCTGGCATAAATGCCTCTTCACGGAGTGGCGGGACATCACGTATTTCAAATGTATAGGTGCGTGTATAGCGGGTCTCCGTGATTGTCGGTTCGGCTCCAACAGCTTGTGAACTGCTAATCTGATAGTAAACCGTTTTCTTTTTTGGTGCGTGAATGGTAAAACGGTAGTGCAGCACAGGCTCTGAGGTTTGAAAGTAGACCTGATGCCAAAATTCGCCCTGCATCAGATGCCCCCGATTGTTGGACGAGTAAGCGTAGTCAATGATGCAATCATTGGACATCTCCGGCATCGAAAAGTGCATGAGACGAGCATCTACAAACAGTCCCGCTTCGACCGCACTCGGCGGCGGGATATTTTTTACGATGCTCCGCTGATCGAGATCGACCACACGACCATCGGAAGTGAGTGTTCGCGCATGATGAATCGTGATATCATCGTTTCCGCGCGTGTAAGGGATGCTGACCTTACCAAATTTATGTCCTGTATCATTAAAAATTTTCACAATCCGCCGTGTCGAATAGATGTAGCTGCTGTCTTCATTGACATTCATCACCTCTGTTTCCCAAAGCACAACCGCGCCGCCATCGGGATAATCATCTGCCTTTGGTGCATCAGCGAGTAACTCTTCAATCTGTGCTTCATCCGCTTGTGAAACAAAATTATAGGGAATTAAGGTGCGTTGGGTCGGTGATTCGTCAACCTTATCAGATGCTTCCGTCAATTCATCATCAGGGCGATTCGAGTCCGGTTCAGCTGATACAAGGTCAACAAGTGCTGAACGACGTTTTCCAAGGTAGGCACTTTGAGCAAGGGCACCGTCCGAAGCGTTTGGTAACTCCTTGCGTGAGGCGATCCCATCCCCGTTATCGTCAAGGTGGGGATGCTCCGATTGAACAGAGCCATCGCTTTCGTACCACGTTTTCACCCGTTTTTGGGTGTATAGAAACGCCTCTAGCAGCGAAATCGCGCCATTGTTGTCCGCATCAGCGGCGCGATCAGAAAAGGCATCAATGAAAATATTGCCAAATCCTGAGCGTAGGTACCCCTCACGCGCTGAGCACGCGGTGATAACTGTGCGTCCCTCCTTGCTCACTTGAGAGACGAGACGCGCGCTGTAGGGAAATCCGAAGATTAAGACCATCTGCTCAGCGGGAATCTGGTCAATAAGCGTAGCCCACTCTGCATCTCGGATATCCCGTCCGGGGGAGTTGAATTTTAGTCCGCCTCCGGTTTTGGTCGCATGACCCACCATGAAAAGGAGGAATCGATCCTCCGATTGCACCCGCGATTGCAAATCGGTGAAGGCAGCCTCAACCTCAACTTTCGTCGATTTCCCATCAACTAAATCCGACACCTCTGCGTCATCTTCAAACAGAAAGGTGATATGTTCCGGTGCATAGCCATATTCCTCTATCAGCAGTTCACGCATTCGTGTGGTCGCGTTCCAAAATTCATCGTAAAAGGACTTTTCACCGCCAACGCCGCCGATGATAAGCGCGTAATCTTCGGCAGAGGCCTCCGGTGTAATGAACAGAATGCAGCTCAAAATCAGGCAAACACTAAAAACAGAAAGTGAACAGAGGAGAAAACGAGAAAACGAGAAAACGAGAAAACGAGCAGAATTTAACACAATGTCGCAAAGATGCAATGTCAGAAAGAAAAAAGAAAAATCCTTGCGCCTTTGTAAGATGCCCGAAACTATAGTACAACGTTCTAGGTTCAATGAGCCGGGCATATTGCGCGATAGATCTTTGTCCTTGCGTTTGATTTTACCATTTTTTCGTTTTCTATTTTTCACTTTCATTGCCTTTTCTCCCTTTCTTCTTCCCATGGCGATTACTCCTCCCGAATAAATGTCCCACTTTTTCCACCAGTCTTTTTGACCAATCGAATATCAGAGAGTTCCATCTCCCTATCTACCGACTTGCACATATCGTAGACTGTCAAACCGGCGACAGAAACAGCGGTCAAGGCTTCCATCTCGACACCTGTCCGTCCAACAGTCTGTACCTCCGCCTCAATTTCTACACGCTGTGCCGCCTCATTGATCGACAGATCCACTTTAACAGAGGTCAACGCGAGCGGATGACAGAGGGGGATAAGATCCCCGGTGCGCTTGGTCGCCATAATGCCGGCAAGACGAGCCACTTCAAGGACATCCCCTTTTGCAAAACCCCGTTCAGCGATTAACTGGAGCGTCTCCGGTTTCGCGAATACATGCCCACGTGCCACTGCAACCCGCAGCGTTTCCGCTTTCGGCGTGACATCGACCATGTGGGCGTGTCCTTTTTCATCAAAATGTGTGAGCTTATTCATTGTATTCTCCGCCCGAAACCACTTCCGTCACTCGATCAAACTGTGGCTTGAGCGCGGGATAAAGCGCGCGGTAAATCTGGTAATATTCCTCATAAATTCTCACATTGCCAGCGTTCGGTTGCGTCGATGACGTGATTTTGACAATTTCATCTGCTGCACTCTCAATGCCATCGTAAACCCCGGTCCCGACACCCGCGAGAATTGCTGCGCCAAATGCGGGTCCCTCGGCAATATTAATCGTAACCAGTTCGGTATCGTAGACATCAGCTTGGATCTGTCGCCAGAGCGAACTCCGTGCGCCACCGCCTGTGGCATAGATCCGCTCAATGGGCGTTCCTAACTCACGGATAATCTCTAGCGAGTCGCGTAGGGCATAGGCGATGCCTTCCATCACCGACCGAATCAGATGGGGTTTACCGTGCCGCAACGTCATGCCGAAAAAGGTCGCTTTGGCGTTTGCATCCGCATGTGGTGTGCGCTCGCCGGTGAGGTAGGGCAGAAAGATCAAACCTTCGCTGCCAACGGGTGCTTCTGCCGCGCGCTGGGTCAAAATCTCATACGAATCAACGCCTTCGACTTTTGCATCCGCAACCTCTGAATCACCGAAATTATCGCGAAACCAACGGAATGCGCCGCCGGCTGAAAGTACCACGCCCATCAGATACCACTTGTGCGGGGCAGAATGGCAGAAACTGTGTGCCTGTAGGTTTGGGTCCACTTTGGCTTCATCGGTATGTGCAACGATTGCTCCCGACGTTCCGATACTTGCCGAAACCCGTCCCGTACTGACAATCCCGTTGCCGACTGCGCTACAGGCGTTGTCCGCTCCACCTCCAACGACCGGAGTCCTTGCCGGGAGTCCGGTCAATTCGGCGACCTCGCCGGTAATCTGCCCACAGATATCGACCGACTCATACACAGGCGGCAGAAGTGCTCGGTCAATACCAAGTTTTTGCAACACCTCCTCGGACCAGCGTCGCTGCCGCACATCAAACAGGAGTGTTCCAGCCGCGTCAGAAACCTCTGCGGCGATTTCCCCCGTCAAGCGGAATCGGACGTAATCCTTGGGGAGTAACATTGTGGCTGTCTTTTCCAGAATCTCCGGCTCGTTATCTCGTACCCATATCACTTTCGGTGCGGTAAACCCCTCGAGTGCGGGGTTACACGTACGCTGCACCAACAAATCCTCACCGACAGTCTCCGTGATGTAGTGACACTGCTCCGTCGTTCGCACATCACACCACAGCATTGCCGGACGCAGGACACGGTGCCCACTGTCCATCAACACCAAACCGTGCATCTGGCCGGAAAGTCCCAATCCCTTGATTTCCTTGGGCGAAACTTGCGATTCGGCAAGCACCTTTTGGATGGACTTCACCGTTGCCTGCCACCAATCCTCCGGATCCTGTTCCGCCCATTTCGGGTGAGGTGTGTATAACGGATATTCCTCTAGAGCGCTGGCATGGAGTTGACCGCTTTCATCAACAAGAATTGTCTTCGCCCCTGTTGTTCCAACATCAATGCCGATGAGATATGCCATAAATCGTTTCCTGAGAGCTGTGAGGCGTAGCATGTCAGTGAATTAAAGTCCCATCTTGAGATTCGCTTCATTGATCGACAGATCGACTTTTCAGAGACGTAAGTGGAGCCAAGAGATCGTTGACGACAGGCTGCCACCCGGGCAACACATGAGATTGAACTCGCGCTTCATTGCTGAATCGTTCAACGGTGCTAGATGAATCAGAGATGAATTGCACCACTTCAATCGTGCCCTCCCTTGAACGTACAAGCCAGCACTCATCAACCCCCATCCGTTGATAGTCCGCGAGTTTGTCCAAAACGTTTTGTTGTGATTCGCTTGGGGAAACAATTTCGACGACCAGATCTGGGGCAATGTCAAGAAAAGGGAGTTCCTCCATATCATCCAATCCCAACTGTGCAATCCGTTCAAAGCTGATGTAAAGCACATCTGGCTGTCGAGTCCGCAACGGTGTTCGACTAATCATGATGTCAACGGGGGCGTACACAACAACCCCTAATAGCTTTTCATCCACATAATTTGCCATCGGTTGAAAGATTTTTCTCGAATGCCATTGGTGTCCAAACAGCGGTGCAGGTTCCATAATTAGTTTCCCGTCGATAACCTCATATCGCTGCATAGTTTCTGGCAGCGCGAGATAGTCATCATAAGTCAAGAGTTCTTGTGTCATCTAAAAAACTCCTTTAGCACGGAAATCCAAGCATTTGAAGAAAATAGAACGCTAGAACGTAGAGACGCAAAGGAAAAACCTTATGCCCTTGCGACTTTGCGTTTTATCACGTTTCACGCCTTACATTCATGTCGCAGCACGCGCCCCGGTAGTTGCCCTGTGGGATTTCCGTCGTCAATCACGGGAACCCCATTAACCAATACCCAGTTCACGCCGACTGCCGGCTGCACCGGATCTTGCCATGTCGCACGGTCAGCGACGGTTTCAGGGTCAAAGACAACTAGATCGGCAGCCAAGCCTTCAGCGATTCGTCCACGGTCCTTGATTCCAAAACGCGCCGCAGGAAATCCACTCATTTTGTAGACCGCCTCGTGTAACGACACCAGTTGACGTTCCCTGACGAAGCGTCCAAGATACTGTACAAAGCAGCCATATCCCCGTGGGTGCGGATGGGGAATATCGTAGACACCGTCGCTAGCAATCATCATTCGCGGGTGGACAGCCGTGCGGTCAATTGTCACTTTGTTATCTTCAGGCGGCGTTTGCCAAGGAAAGACGAATGTCTCTATTCCTTCCTCTTCAAGCATCAGATCATAAGCAAAGTCCTCGCGGGACTTACCCTCACTTTCGGCAGCTTCGGATAAAGTCATGCCGATGAACCGACCGGAAAGAGTATAACCGACAATCTGATCGCCCCTTCCCAACTGTTCTCGGATATGGGGCAGACACTTTTCCCGAACCTCCGTCCTTTCCAAATTTGCCAAGACCTCTGTGAGGCTTCCCACTTGAAACTCCGCCGGCAGCATCAGTGCGAGATGGGTCATCCCCGCAGGATAGAGATAGGACTCAAAGGTCAGATCAATGCCCTCACGATCTACCCGCTCAAGTAATGCAGCACTCTCGTCATCTACCCGCTCATGGGAGATATGGACGGGAATCCCTGATTGTTGGGCAAGTTCAAAGGTCTCTTCCCACGCCTTTTGCCGTCCAAGAATTCGGTAACGGATATGTGCGGCATAGATAGCACCGTATGAAGCTGCCAACTTGCACAGAGTCACAAGTTCGCGGAGATCTGCATTGGCACTCGGTTGATAATCAAGCCCTAAGCAGAGGCAACCGGCACCCGCTTCCAACCATTCACGGGTTGTGTCCACCATGGCATCCAATTCTTCGTCGGTGGCGGGTCGGGGATCCCACCCCATCGCCCCCAAACGCACAGCACAGTGTGGCACCTGTGGATAAACGTTGGCGGGGGTATTGCCGGGAAAGATACTCAGATAATCCTCAGCGGTCTGCCAATCGAGGTCGAATTCCGCATCTCCAATCGCAAACTGCGTGTAGCGCCACATCTCCTGCGCTTTGTCCGGTGGAAGCGGTGCCCACCCAAAACCATCCGGCGCAGTAAGTTGGGTGGTCACACCTTGACGGACAGCACCCAGTTGATCTCGACCGCCCACTAGTGAAATTTCCGAATGGACATGGACATCGATGAAACCGGGACTTATAACCTGTCCTGCGGCATTGATACGCTGGCTTGCCTGTGCGGGATCTAACTTTCCGATGGCAGCGATCCGGTCATCAATGACACCGACATCGGCGGGGAAAGGCTCCCGCTCGCCTGTGCCATCAACAACCTTTCCACCATGAATAATATAGTCAAATTGCATCAAATACTCTCCATTACTGCGTTGGGGAAATTATCCCTGATAGCTGTTCTCAATTTCTATAAATCCAGATTTTGGGTTGACAGAGAAAAAGAGATCAGGTATGATGTACTCAAGTTTAGGCATTAATATTAAGGGGAGAAACGCACGAATGCACAATAAATTTCATCTCTTTGGGCTCTTTATAAAACTCCTTCTTCTTGGCATCATTTTTAGTGGGTGCGATGATGCGGGGTCAGGTGGAAGTGGATCGGTAAGCCTGCTCAGAGGTGAACCTACGATTCTAGATTCTGCCCTCGCAATTAACGTTAAGGAGGATCGCCCCGATGGAATTATCAACTCTTTCTTTAGGGATGAACGGGTCTACGTGTGGATGTTTTGGGTGAACGTTGAGGGACGACATACCGTTGAAGTCAACTGGTTTTCACCGCAGGACGACGCAAACGCCCCACCCTTTCGAGAGGACCATAAAACCTTCACTTCTTCGTCGGGCGATCAGATCGTATGGTTTTTTATCGATCCACCTTCAACTGGCTTTCCTGAAGGCGACTGGCGTGTTGACATTCTCTTAGATGGGCTGTTTGAGCGGAGCCATCTGTTCTTTATCAATGAATAAGGCAAGACGCGCAAGATGCCGCCCCATAGTTTTACATCAACTCCCGTCCAACAATCAAGCGATACGCCTCCAGATATTTCTCGCTGGTTTGACTGATGACCTCCGCTGGCAATTCAGGTGCTGGGGGCTCCTTGTTCCAGCCAATATCACTCAAGTAATCACGAACATACTGTTTGTCAAAGCTAGGGGGAGAGCTACCGGGCTTATATTCGTCCTTGGGCCAGAAGCGAGATGAATCCGGGGTGAAGACCTCATCAATCAGAATCAGTTGACCGTCAATCTGCCCAAACTCAAACTTGGTGTCGCAGAGGATAATCCCGGACTTTTCCGCATGTGCGCTTGCGGCTTCAAACAACGCGAAACTGGTCTGGATAATCTTTTCGGACAACTCTTTTCCAATCTCCGCTTCCATCTCTGCGATTGAGATGTTCTCATCATGTTCGCCATGTTCCGCTTTTGTGGAAGGCGTGAAGATAAGTTCTGGTAACCGCTCCGATTCCGTTAGCCCTGCCGGCAGCTTTTCCCCACATACCGTCCCATCCGCTTTATACTCCGACCACGCAGAACCTGCGATGTATCCCCGCACGACGCATTCGATATCGATTCGATTTGCCTTCCGCACGAACATTGATCGCCCTTTAAGCACTTCCGCATCCGCTTGCAGCACGTCAGGATACTTTGAAACATCGGTGGTGATAATGTGATTATCGACGATTGATCTTGTGTAATCAAACCAGAACTCAGAGAGACCGGTCAGGATTTGTCCTTTATACGGAATTCCATTCGGCAGCACAACATCAAACGCTGAAATTCGATCGGTTGAGATAATTAATAATTCATCACCGAGGTCATAGAGGTCTCGGACTTTACCTCTGTTGGCAAGATCAAGGTTCGTTAGGTTTGTTTCTGTGATAACGCTTTGTGACATTTGAAATTCCTTATGAGATTTGTAACTCTTAACTTAGAAGTTACTTTGAATTTGTTTGACTATTGGCTTTGCCAAAGATTAAGGTGAAGGCATTATGTAGAGAGTGTGCAAATGCTTTGTTGCTCGCAACACCAGTAAAAATTACTTTCTTCTTATCTATATCTAGTCTTAAGATTCGCTCTTCTGTCAGATAATTTTTTGCCGTCTCAATTTCAAACTCGACCCAAGTAGATTTTTGAAGAACAGATTTACCACTGTAGATTAAAACAAAATAATCTGATGAGCAAATTCCTTCCTTTATCTGTTTACGCAGATTGCCATTCAGATCGAGATTTTCCCTATCTATCCATGGAACATAGCCATCAGATCTCAGTTGTTCTGCTATACTTTTTACGACTGGTGCATCCACCCAAGAATAGCTGATAAATACTCGCTCTTTCATGTCTATGATCTTCCTGAAGGGGGTGACGACGGATTTGGAGTGTTATCAATCTCATCTGCTCTCGCTTGATTTCTTATGTTTTCAATCTCAGTGGCATAAGTTATTCGACGTTCTTCGGAAGATGTCCCAAAACTATCAGGATTATACTTCATGCGTCGGACAGTGGTATAGACAGCAGATTCGTGCAATCTGTAACGTTGAAAATTTGTCTGAATTTTAAATAATGAGGGGTGCTCATAAATAGCTTTCAATGAGTCCGCGTCTCAGAAGAGGGATAGCCTGCTCACTGTGGGAGAGGCTTCTCCCGATTCATCGGGATCCTCGACAAGTCGGGACTAGTTTCCCTGCTTATGCCATTAATTTAATCGGCGATTCAGACAAATGGCACATGTCGCCCCGCTGGGGCTTGGGGTATTTTGTTATCCTGTGTGCTATAAACATATCGCCCCGCTGGGGCTAAATGAAGCTATGTCCCTTTTGCTGCTTTCATGCACCAGATATTCTATCCTGAAAATCCTTCAATCGTGGAAATCCTGATTCAGACAATAATTATGAGCACCCCTCAGATTAATAGTAAGGGATCTTCCTCAAAAACAGACAAGCAATATCTCCAGTATTCAACCGCGTACGTTTTGACTTCCTCCGGCTGACCTACCACCTCCATATAGCCTTGAATCCACTCAAGCAACAGGTCTTGAGATCCCTTTTTGACAATGCAGCCTTCTATATCATAAGCGATATTGCAAAAATTGTCCAGATCTTCTTCATCGAGATGGAAATCAACCTCACGATATAGGACTAAATTCACCATCAACGCAATCGTGATTTGGCGTACGGTATCACAATCGGTGTCCGGCGGATAGTCAACGGCGAAAATTTTCTCTTGCGGTAATGCTTGAAGGTAGTTGAATCGGAGGTTGATATAATCTAGCTGTTGATTGGCGATGTTGATGTCGGCGAGGCTCATTAAGGTCCGGGGATTGGCGGATAGCTGATTAAGCGAAATCTGTGCAGCATCAATCGCGAGTTTCCGCTCGACAATTGATTCCAAAAAATCATTTTCCCATTCATTATAAGCTGGAATCTTCTCTTGCTCGACAGTTTGCATTGCCGGTGAGATGAGAAATGCTTTTTCAAGTGTATGTTGGGAACGTTCCACTAACTTATCAACGAGCGTATTGCCGATCTGAAAGAACTTAACCAACCGGTTGTTGTTTAGTAGGCGAACCGATTTATCGAGTGCGCCTTCGCAACCGTACTCCAGACCCAAACTTGTCAAGGTAAACGCTTCTTGAATCTGCCCTCGAATCTCCGAGCGTGAGGAGAGGTCCTCCACTTTGATCGCAATCAACTTTTGAGCAAGAGAGGCAATATCGTGGTGAATTTTGTCTAGATATGCAGGTGAGATCTGTCCGGTGTTTTGTCCATGTGCGAGTGTTTGGGCGAGAAACAACCGACTATCGTAATGGGTCAACGCGTCAGCTTCAAGCATCTTCTGATTCCTCGTCAACTTTAGACCCCGCCTTGTCTTCTAAATTTAGTTGATCGAGGTCTACCTTTTCGAGAATCTCCGCTTCGGTGATGTCAATGCTAGCTGCTTTATCGCGTTCCTTGACTCGTTCTTCCTGTTCCTCTCTCGCACGGTCAAGCGATCCCCAGAGTTCCTCTCCTAACTCATCTTCCCGATCTAGCCCGAAGAGTTCATACAACACCCGAACAAACAGGTCGGCGTCCGCTTCCCAGATTGCGTCTATGATTGCCCTTGCCCGTTCATCTGAATAGTCAATGCCCGGCGTTGACGGATCGACCAGACCCTCCTCAATAAACAGTGCTTTGAATTCTTCCTCCATCTCAACGCGTCCACGCAGCAGACCGCCGAGAATTCCGACATCAATTTGGGAGAGCATCTCTCCAAGTTCATCCGTCTCGCACTCAGACAACTCAAAGAGCCACAAATCAAGTGTTTTTTCATCGAGTTTGCCGTTGCGCCACAAAACGAAATCCATCATTTCTTCAAACTGATCCGACGACAGACACGGCAAAAGAGCGAACGCCGTTCCCGTACCAAGCCTTGTGTCCAAGATCTGCAACACATCTTCCATTGGACTCATCTGGATTAACTCGGTACAGTCCGGCACAAGATAATACAATTCCTCTCGCGCCTTAGCATCTCGTATGGATGAGATCACTTCCAGTTGCTGGTCTATTGTGTAGCCTTGAAACAACACTTCAGCCGCAGTCACCGGCATTTCTAGCAGTTTCTCGGCTTCGAGGCGTGGGTTGATGAGTTTTGCACTACTCACACTCATATCTCTCCCATTGGTTGGAAATTTTAGTAGTTTTCGCGAACAAAATTTAGGTTCTTTATCGCCGAAGCTATCGGATCGCCATTTGCCGGTGTTTCGAGGACAAACCAGCCATTATAACCAATTGCATGAGTAGCTTCGATAACCGCAGGAAAATCAACTCCACCCTCGCCGGCGTGGCTGCCTGCAGTGTCTTTGATGTGCATTTGTGCAATAGCGTTTCCAAGCTGGCGAATCTCTTGGGCGGCATCATATCCACGTCCCGTGGCGTTGCCCATATCGTAATAGACGCCAACCGCCGCGGAATCAACCTGATCGAGAATCTGTTGGTGCTCATCAGCAGTTAACGTCGATTCCAACGCGAGGCAAACGTTATGTTGTTCCGCTGTTGCTGCGGCTGCCTTCACACCGTCAATGAAACGTGGCGACGTTATATGTTCCGTTTCAATCTGACCATCGCCAAAGAACGGTACAAGAATGACATGCGCTCCAAGCTTTGGACAAACCGCTGAGAGGTGCTGCAACATTGCGATTCCCTCTGCCCGCATTGCATCGTCTGGATGGGCAAATGTATATGCGGTGAAACCACCCGGCGAGAGTGCCGGTGTTTCAATGCCAGCCGCTTCGGATAATGCCCTGATGTCGTCCACACCGGACTCGCTCCAAAGGAGGTGCTCATGATGATTGGCACCGATACAGATCTCCACGCCGTCAAACCCAATTTCCTTCGCTTTGCCGAATACCTCTTCAAAGGGCAAACCTAACATACCATCTCGGATGCCAACTTTCATATTTTTCTCCTACAGGGATTAATTCATGATTAGGACGGGATTACTTCTAAGATAACGTGCGATATAATAACATTTTTGATTTATAAGTGTCAAGAAACGCGTGCGAGAAGCCCTCTGGAGATTAGTTTGGCAAACGATTTTCGATTGCTCACAGCCTCAACCTATGCTATTATAGCGGAAAGGTGAACAGGCAAGAACACATGACAAATTGGAGAGGAAACGCCTTTTATGAAACAGCAGATCTTTTTCACCTGTTGTTTGCTTTTTATTGCAGTTGGAGATGCCGTAGGGCAATGGGGGCCAGTTGATCCGGCGGAGATTGAGAAAATGATGCAGTTGCCTCAAGATGATTGGTTAAATCTAACACTGATGGGCACGAAAATTGGATATGCCCATATCTATATAGAGAAATCAATATATGAAGGCAAGGATGCCATTCGGGCACGTGCCGATATGGTGATGGATCTCAAGCGCACTGGCACCGGACTAAGGCTCACAACAACGCGAATCTCGTACGGCGGACTGGATCTCGTTCCCCGCTATTTTATTACCACTTCCAACGAGACAGGACAAGAGAAACGTGTTGAAGGGCATATCAGAAACAGTGTCGCTTACCTAGAGACAAGTCTTGCAGGGAAAACGACTCACAGCGAGACACCTATTTCAGCCGATACTATTTTTGAAGGAATGATTAGTTACTTCCTTCTACAACGTAGTATTCGGATTGGGGATGCACATACTTTGCAGGTCTTTAATCTAGACCTCATGCAGCCCGTGAAAACGGGGATCAGCGTCCTTCGAGAAGACCAGATCGAATTTGCCGGCAAGATGGAGCCGGTTTATGTCGTCAATTATACGATGGACATTATGGGCGGAATCACGACAACTCAGTGGTTGGGACACAATGGCACGACGTATCGGATGGAACTCGGGCTGATGGGACTAAACATGGTCCTGGCGAAGACCGATATGCAAACAGCACTCGGTGAATCGGGAGAAGTTGATGTTATTCTGAATACAAAGATCTTCGCCCAGGGGGAACGTCCAACTCCCCATGCACGCCGTTTCAAAGCGCATTTTCGGCTGACCGAGGGACAATTGGATGAGGCAGTAACAATTGATAGCCGCCAGAAACTGAAGGTTGATGATGACCCACGCCATGGAGTGCTTGAAATCGATATACCTGTAATGGATCGAGAGGTAGCACCAAACCTGCCGATACAAGATCTATACAACAATGGGGAACTCGCGCAATTCTTGAAATCAACCGTGTATATCCAAGCGGAACACCCTGCGATTCGGGCAAAAGCCATCGAGGTACTTGATGGGGAGACAAATGCTTGGAAATCCGCAGAGAAGCTATGTCGATGGGTGTATCAAAATATCCGTGACAAGAACCTGAAAATTGGGTTCGGATCGGCACTACAAACGTTAGAATCGCTGGAGGGAGATTGTACGGAACATACAGTTCTAATGATTGCAATGGCACGCGCCGTTGGTATCCCTGCGCGGGTGTGTGCGGGGCTTGTATTCCAACGAGACGCTTTCTACTACCACTTTTGGCCCGAAGTGTATGTGGGCAAGTGGGTTGCAATGGAGCCTACGCTCGGTCAAATCCAAGCAGATGCAAATCATATTCAACTTGCCGGCAGCAAGTTGGAATCCGACTCTATGCTGGAGTTCGGCGAAGGGGTGATGCGGACCCTAAATCAGCTTGAAATCGAGGTGCTTGAGTGAGGCGGGAGGAAAAAGCGGGAAAACGAGAAAGCGGGAAAACGAGAAAGCGAGTCCTATTTTCCCATTTTTCCGTTCTCTATTTTTCACGCTTCACGCCTTACGTTTCACGTCCCGATTTATCGAGGATCCTCGCTTTACGGGACATTACGTTTCACGCATCACGTCTCACGTTTTACACACTTCTAATCTTTTGGCTTTCCATCACTGTTGCCACCGCTAAATCTCCGGTCCAAATTATCCAAGCAAGCACAGATACTCTCCTCATCAAATTTGAGGCACCGACGCTACAATTCAACTCACAAGAAATTAACGGACGTCCCTTCGCGACGATCTCCTTCACAGGGGCAAGCCTCACGGCGGGCGTAGGACGCCCCAGCCTACCTGTTTACCCACAATTAATTGGCATTCCCCTTGATGCTTCACCGCATGTTACCGTGATTGACTCCCGACTTGAAGTCCGACAAACCGAGCGCATTATCCCCGCTCAACCATCGGGGGCCGCCAACCCCCAATCGATGCTTATCATAGACACAGACTTTTATAAACGGGATCGCCCCTACCCGATCAAATTGGTTCAAATAACACCGATTGGCTATATCCGCGGTCAGCGGGTTGCACGACTCCAGATCCAGCCAATTCAGTATAATCCCGCCAGATCACAGCTCAAAATCTATCACGAGCTACTAATCCGAATCAACTTTAATTCTACGTCTTCATCCGCCCAATCCTATCAAGGCTCAAAGCGGCTTGTGACCCCTTCCCTCGTCATAGAACCGTCGCAGGCTTTTGAGCAACTCTTTCAGACGAAGCTGCTCAATTATAATCAGGCGAAGGCATGGCGGCGTTCACCCCAAAATGTCGCAGCTGCCCCAGCAGCACAACGCACTAGTAAATCCTCGAACAGATATAAAATCCGGATTAGCCGCACAGGGATTTATAAAATAACATATAGCGAACTCAGAGGCACCGGTGCCAACCCAGTGGATATTGAGTTTGAAACCCTTAAAATGGAGAATCGCGGACGACGGGTTGGTCTTCATATCTTTGACCACGATATAGACGGTAGGTTCGATCGGGACGACTCGATTGTGTTTTACGGGGGTGCACCAATCGGGGATAGGTTTACCGACACCAACGTGTATTGGTTGAGTTGGGGTGGCATTGGTCGTTCACAGGTCGATGTTAGAGACGCTGCCCCAAAAACATCGAATGTGCCTACCCCATTTGCTTTCAAGAAAACTACACGTTTTGAACGAGATCGTAAGTATGACCGGCTGCTTGATGTGAAATCTGAGGGGGCAGATCACTATTTCTGGGAAAGTCTGACAGGTGGGACAGACAGCAGGTTCAGCCAGAAAGATTTCCCGATTCAACTACCTCATGCAGTACGAGAGCAAATAAATCGGGAGGCTGAGATTCGGATTAAGTTTCAGGGTGCCTCACACGAAAGGAATGCCAGACATCAGGCGCGCATCCTGTTTAATGGTGCACAACTTGGGGGAGTTGCCGAGTGGCGGCAGCAAGCCGCCCCGTTAGTCACGCGTAAAATTGAACCGCGGCGATTTAGTAAGCCGGAGGATATGAACCTTCTGAGGATTATAGCCGAAGATCGCAACGGTACACCGACAGGCAAACCTGATTTCTATCTAGATTGGTTTGAAATCGATTATTGGCATACCTTTGAGGCGTCCGAGGGAGTGCTTGCATTTAACTCGGAGACCGAGCCACGAAGGACCGGACGTCTTCAGTACCGCGTGACAAACCTTCTTCGTCCGGAGGTCAATGTATATCGGATCCAAGATGGCAGTATTGTTGCAAAACTCACTAACGGTAGGGTCGAACGCAAGGATGGGACTTTCCAGCTAACCTTCGAGGATAATGCGATATCGCCAACCGGCTACTTTGTGGTTGAGCAAGAGCGATATGCTCAGGTGGATCACATTGCCCCCGCCAAACCACTGGTAATAAGCAATCCCGCAAACCAAGCAGATTACATCATTATTTCCCACCGCGATTTTATCGATAGCATTCAACCCCTTGCAGCCTTTCGGCGGTCACAGGGTTTATCTGTTATGGTTGTTGATGTCGAAGAGGTGTACGATCAGTTCAACCACGGAGTTTTCAACCCCATTGCTATCCAGAAGTTTTTGCGCCACACCTACACCCATTGGCGTGCCCCTAAACCGACATACGTCCTATTGGTCGGTGATGCACACTATGATTACAAAGGAGCAATTGTCAAGCGATATCGGGAGGCACTCAACAGGGACTACAATCTCCACCCAATCTACGTGCCAACCTTTCACGGTTGGGCACCGGCGAGTGGAGAAACCGCGATGGATCACCATTTTGTCACTGTCAGTGGCGATGATCCACTGCCGGATATGTTTATTGGACGACTTCCAGTACAATCACCACGTGAATTGAGCGATATGCTAAAAAAAATTATCAATTATGAGACAAAGCGGCAGCCCGGCCTATGGCAGGGTAGGCTGATGCAGGTTGCGGATAACGAGGTGAACAACGTTGGGGACGACATCTTTGAGCGAGCGAGCAAGCAGCTTATTGAGGAATATATCCCTGTCGGCTACGACACCCGCAAGGTGTACCTGCGACAGCTTGAGAGTCCAGAGCGCACCAACCAAGCTATCCTGACAACAATTGATGAGGGCGTCCTCGTCGTCGAGTATTCGGGACACGGTGGCACCCAAACGTGGGCGGATGAGGGGATTTTCCGCATCGCGGATGCAGAGGGCTTGCGAAATGTACATCTGCCGTTTGTCATCACAACAACATGTCTCAATGGGCAATTCGATCAGCCGCTGCAATTTGGGCAACGCAGTTTAAGCGAACAATTTTTGATGGGCAGTGCCGGCGGTATCGGTGTCTTGAGTGCGACCCGTTTGACCTATGCAACCGTCAATGCCGAGTTCAATAAAAATCTCTTCACCTCCATCTTCACCGTTAAACCTTCGACCCTCGGTGCAATCATCGCCGACGCAAAAGCGCAATTTATGATGACTGCACCACAACTGTGGATCCCCGGCGTAACGCAGTACACCCTCTTCGGCGATCCAGCGACGCGCCTTGCTCTGCCAGAATTGGAGATTCAAGTCGAATTGGAGAGAGCTGTGGTCGATCCAAACAAAGCGCTAATTATTCGTCACAATGTTGTTGGGCAGCGCCAGTTCTCGCCGATTACGGGAGCAGTCGAGTTTCGCAAAGTAATCGACTTCAGCACAGGAACGATGTCGGCACTAGCCCTGTTTGCCAACGATCTAGATGATGATTTGACCAACGATCTTCAGCCACAACGGAATAACATTCAAGTATGGCAGGGCGAGTTTGGCGCGATTCGTATTCCTATTCCGGAAGATGTCCCCGCCGGGCAGGGGATCGTTCGCCTGTTCGCTTTCGATGATCAGCGGACAGCGGTGGGAGGGGTGAAGTTCCGGACCTATCAACCCACTATTCTCGAAGTCCGAGAGGATATTGATCCGCTCACTAACACGCTGAACCTCTCCGTCCTAATAGTAGACAATGAAGACCGCGCAGGACTCAAGTCAATAGAAGTGATTTGGAGTGACACCGTCGAGTCCAAGGAGCACACTGTAGGGATGATACCTCATCCAGCACCGCCTACCCCTGCGGAGAACGGTGGACAATGGTACAAGCTGCAAACCGCAATTCCCTTACCGAAAGGCGGGCAGACGGTACAGTATCAAATCGTGGTAACCGATAGCACGAATCATACCATCAGGACCGACAAAAAATCACTCAGGGTGCCCGAAGGAGCGAATATCGCTATTGCTTCAACAGCGATCGCTCCTCTCCGCTACACCTTTTCAAAGGAAAAGAAAGCCCATACACTTACCGTCAAACTAGTCAACGATGGCGGGCAAAAAATTGATGTCCCCATTGAAGTTTGGTTCGCGAAAGAAGATCCAGATCGGGATGGGGACGGTCAGATCGATCCCGGCGCAGATGTGCTTGGACGAGTCTTAATCAGAACTGATGCATGGGATTCGGGGGAAACACATCTTCAGGAAACAACAGCGACTTTAATCCTCCCTGAACCGTTGTCCACTGGTTTTCATCAAATCCACGTCTTTGCGGACCCAGAATTGCCCGGCGATAACCACGAAGATGGGATTATCGGTAAACTCGATGAGCCACGCTCGTTCGATAACAAAAGGTCTGGATCTTTCGTGGTCAACGAATTTACCCTGAAGGCTAATGAAGCACTCACTGCGCTCAGTTTGGATCGGGTATTCAGCGTTGGATTCCCAATTGGAGCCGTGTCCGAGTCTACCACAACGCTTTCCGTCAATGCAATTGAACCACCCATCTCATTTCAACCGGATCTTCGTTTTGCCTCGCTCCCCCATGTACCGGTATCACGAAGTGGAGCGTACCAAGTCGAATTGCATTCCGATACTGAGCGGTTGATCAAACCTGCTGCGCTCAAATTCCGTTTCGATCTAGTGGCTTTGAAAGATCAGTTACAGACAAATTCGGGACTGAATCCCGGAGCGGTGGAATTTAATCCGGCATTGCGAAGAGAGGTCGAAAATCTCGCGATCTATCAGTGGCAAGTAGGCACCAACGCTTGGAAGCGACTTCCCTCCGAGATACTGCGTGATAATACCGGAAATTTGGTTTCGGAGAGATTTGTGACGCCAACACAAGCCGAAAACAGAAGCGTTCAAAAATTACGGACCTCTTATATTCGTATCAATCCAAACCTCACACCGGTAGGGAGATGGGTAATCCTTTTCCTTGATGCAAATCGATATCGCGTCCTGCTTCAGCAAAAGGACAAAAGTGAAATAGAAGAACTCGATCAAATCGGACGCATCGGTCAACCCCTCAGAGATGAAGGATTTGGGATTGAGTTAGAAATACCCCAACTTGGGGAAACAGACGGGCTAGGCGGAAATCTGGCCTTTGAATTCGGCGATGTATTGACCTTTGAAACTGATGTCAGTCCAAATGGAGAGGTACAACTGTCTGTCCTATGGAGTACCAACCGTGGCGAAGGGTTTGCACATGTGAACATCAGGACGAAAAATCAGATCGCCGGCAATGGCGGTCGGTCCGAGGTTAGTGATTGGCTTATTTTTTTCCGGGATAGCGAACACTTTGAGCTACGAAATGTACGAAACGAGGTAGCTCTCCATGCGACAGGAAATCCCGCTATGGGCACGGTTAATCAGCCTTTGATTCTTGACAACCTCGGAATCGATGTGCTCGTCACGTCTCCGATGGATTCAGGATTCAAAGGACCAGATAATCCATCTTTCGAGTTTGGAGACAAGTTCAAGTTCAGAAAGACAACTGTGAGCATCGTCTCCGCCGAGGTAAGGGAGCTCTCCACTTTCGCCCTGATGGAGAGTGCGGATCGGGAGCCCCCCAAAATCCAACTCTGGGTGGACGGAGAGATACCTAGACCCGGCAGTACCATTCCACCTCGCCCGCAAATCTCTCTCCTTTTGACGGATAAAAACGGGGTGGATATGGATAGTTTCAGCCTAGCGGTGAGTAAAGATGGAGAGGCGTTTGAAACAGTTAAGGATTTTGAGATTAGCGGTGGGCAGGTGACATCGGTTGCCATCCACTACAAACCAACGCTGTTCATCGGCAGCTATCGTTTCAGAATTAGAGCAAACGATTTCACCGGAAATACACTTGATGGCAATGAGGGATTCCGTGAATTTACCTTCTCTGTGGCGGAGCAACCCGACCTTGAACCGCCAACGGTTGAAATCCGTGTCAACGATGAAATGTTGACAGAAGACACGGTTATCCGTGAGCAGCCGAATTTTGAGATTTTGATTGCTGATGAAGGCGAAATAAGTCCGACGACGATTCAATTTGCATTCGGCCCAACAACCAGCCCCCTGTTCCCACTGCCTGAAGCCCACTACGAACTTGAGTTCGATGTCGCCCAACCCACGCAGGCGCGAATCGCTTTTGAACCTGATTTGCCAAATGATGAATATCAACTTCAGGTCCTCGCTACGGATACCAGTGAAAACACATTTGAATCACAAATCTACCGTTTCCACCTTGAGGAGGCGGTGTCCATCGCTCACCTACTAAATGTGCCAAACCCTATACGCACCAATACAGTATTTACCTATAACCTTGCACAGGCACCGGACCAAGTCACGGTTAAGATTTATACGGTGAGCGGCAGGCTCATCCGTACAATTGAGGACGCCTCAGCGAGACGGGGCTACAACGAAACCGATTGGGACGCTCGCGACGAGAATGGCGAACGTTTGGCAAATGGTGTCTACTTCTACAAAGTTATCGTTAAAACAGACGCACACAAAATCGAAAAAATCGGGCGATTGGCAATTTTGCGTTAACGGTGTGAGCCAATCTTTGAATCGCCGAATCAAGTTCCAGTTTTGAAGTTTTACCCCATTTCTAACCATTTGCTTTTTCTTGCGCTTTATATGGAGATCGGTTATAATGTACTGATTTTTTATACAGTTTACGGTCAGGTCATAATGAGCTCAAATGCTTCGCTTATTCTGAACTATGAAAACATCTCCGAAGCCACAATCAACCGCCTCTCCTTGTACTCCCGACTTTTATCAACGCTTACACTCGAAGGGGTTACGGTTGTGTCTTCAAAGGAGTTATCAGAACGCACCGATTTTACAGCGACTCAAATCCGAAGGGACTTAGCCTATTTTGGGCAATTTGGGAAGCGCGGGATCGGTTATGAGGTTGCTGCGCTCAAACAAGCCGTTGACAAAATTCTCGGCGTTCATGTTCCTCGAAAAGTTGCGCTCATCGGTGTTGGTAACTTGGGGAGTGCTTTATTGGGGTATCGCGTACTGCGGGAGCACAATTTTGAGATTGTCGCTGCATTCGATACTGATTCGAGTAAATGGGATCGAGCCATCAACAGTGTTGTGATCCAGAATATTGTGGAACTTCCTGAAACCGTGCAGTCCAAGCAAATTGAAATTGGCATTATTGCCGTGCCGCTCCATGCAGCGCAGAGTGCGCTCGATTGTCTCGTTGCAGCAGGGATTAAGGCAATTCTTAATTTTGCACCAGCACACTTGACCGTTCCGCGTCATATTAAACTTAGAAATGTTGATTTATCTATAGAACTTGAAGGGCTTTCTTACTTTTTGCAGCATCAAGCACCATAAGGAGTATCTATGAGTCACTTTCCAATTTATCGTCCGAGGCGGCTGCGCGCTAACGAGAACCTTCGGCGGCTTGTTCGAGAGACACGACTTTCCGTTGATGACTTAATCTTCCCGATGTTTGTTGTCCATGGGGTTGATGTTGCATCGGAGATCCCATCAATGCCGGGGTGTTACCAATACTCGGTCGATCGGCTCGTCCGGGAGGCAAAGGAGTTGGCAGCCCTTGGCATTCCGGGGACACTCTTATTTGGAATTCCAGAATCTAAAGATCCAGTCGGCTCCGAAGCCTACGCTGACGATGGCATCATTCAGCGTGCTGTACGCGCCATCAAGGATGCAGTCCCTGAGCTGCTCGTAATTACTGATGTATGTCTTTGCGAATATACAGATCATGGGCATTGTGGCGTTATCCATGAAGGGGAAGTACTGAACGATCCAACATTGGAGTTATTGGTCAAAGAGAGTTTGTCCCATGCCCGTGCTGGTGCAGATGTTATCGCCCCATCCGATATGATGGACGGACGGGTAGGAGCGATCCGCGAGGCGTTGGACGAAAACGGATACGACCAAACTCCCATCATGGCGTATTCCGCAAAATATGCGTCCGCATTTTACGGTCCCTTCCGGGAGGCGGCAGAATCCGCCCCGCAGTTTGGCGATAGACGGGCGTATCAGATGGACCCTCCGAATGTGGAGGAGGCGTTGCGGGAGGTCGCTCTAGACATTGAAGAAGGTGCGGATATCCTTATGGTTAAGCCAGCACTGTCCTATCTTGACGTGCTCAGTCAGGTAAAAACGCATTTTCAGGTGCCTGTTGCTGCGTATAATGTGAGCGGGGAATATTCAATGATCAAAGCCGCGGGACAAAACGGCTGGATCGATGAAAAGCGGGTTGCGCTTGAGGTGCTCACGAGCATCAAGCGTGCCGGCGCAGATATAATCTTGACTTACTTTGCAAAATCGGTTGTGGGGTGGCTCGCAGAATAAATGAAAGGGAGAAAACACGTTGAATAACGCCAAATCTTTGGCAGCATGGCAAAAATCACAGCAATTTATTCCCGGCGGCGTTAATAGCCCGGTAAGAAACTTTAATAAGGTCGGTGGGAGTCCACTCTTTATCCAGCGCGGTAAAGGCTCAAAGGTCTATGACATCGACGGCAACGAATATATTGACTATTTGGCATCATGGGGACCGCTAATTTTAGGACATGCACATCCGAGCATTCTTGAGGCGATTCAAGGCGCGGCAGAGAACGGTACTAGCTTCGGGGCGGCAACGGCATTAGAAACGGAACTCGCTGAATTGATAGTTGATGCCTGTCAGTCAATCGAGATTGTTCGATTGGTCAACTCCGGCACAGAAGCTACAATGAGTGCAATCCGCGTGGCACGCGGATACACCGGGCGCGATAAGGTCATCAAAATGGCGGGCTGTTATCATGGGCATGTTGACTCACTCCTCGCTGAAGCAGGGTCCGGGGTCGCAACCTTTAGCGTTCCTGAGTGTATCGGTATTCCAGCCGATTTCACACGACACACTCTCGTTGTGCCGTTCAACGACGCTGATGCGGTGCGGACTGTGATTGAAGCGAATCCTGATCAGATCGCCTGCTTAATCCTCGAACCGATTGCGGGCAATATGGGCGTAATCCCACCGCATGACGGTTATCTCCAAGAATTGCGCGAGATCACCGCAGAACACGGTATCCTTCTCATTTTCGATGAAGTCATCACCGGATTTCGCGTGGCATATGGTGGAGCGCAATCCCTCTACGGAGTCACGCCCGATATGACCTGTCTTGGCAAAATCATCGGCGGCGGAATGCCGGTCGGTGCTTACGGCGGAAAAAAAGAGATTATGGAAAGCGTCGCTCCACTCGGCGATGTCTATCAAGCGGGAACACTGTCGGGCAATCCGCTTGCGGTGTCCGCTGGAATCGCAATGCTGAAAGTGCTTGCCGAGCCTGATGTCTATGATCAACTTGAGGCTCGTGCTGCTGCCCTTGCAGAAGGACTTCAAGCAGCCACCAAACGCCACGGAATTGATGCGTGGCACAGCCGAGTCGGTTCGATGTTGATGTTCTATTTCACAAATAAAACGGTCACCGATTACGAGGGTGTACAGACCGCAGACACGGAACGTTACGCACCTTATTTCTGGAATTTGCTTGAGAAAGGGGTCTATGTTGCCCCCTCTCAGTTTGAGACAGGCTTTGTTTCACTGGCACATTCTGAGGCTGATATAGACCAGACAGTCCGGGCAGCCGACGAAGTACTATCAAGACTTTAATATACGAAAGGGAGATAAACGGAGAAACAAAAAGGGACATAGCGTGAAGGCTATAAGCGAGAGAATCAACCTTCACGTTTCACGTTTCACGTTTCATATCCATGTCAACACCAAGCCTTAGCGAAATTTGCCATTTTATTACAGACGATTTGCAGGCTGTCGAAAAAAAACTCAGCGAGAAAACCACGAGTCATTACGAGTTTGTTGATCTTGCTGTGCAGCATGTGGTCGAAGGAGGTGGGAAGCGACTGCGCCCAATCCTGTTGTTGCTCTCCGCAAAGGCGTGCGGATATCAAGGCAAAGATGCCCATACGCTTGCAGCAACTGTCGAACTCATCCATGTTGCCTCGCTCGTTCATGATGATGTCCTCGATGAAGCGCCTATGCGTCGGGGACGTGAAACATTGCACTCCAAATGGGGCAATAAAGTGGCGGTGCTTGTTGGGGACTATCTCCATGCCCGCGTGCTTTCGATGCTGGTTAACCGGCGGTCCGATGACCTCGCGATGGCACTTCTCTCCGATGCGACACATTCAATGTGTGAAGGCGAGGTCATCCACGCCTATAAAAATGGGGATTTTGACATCTCACAGGACGACTATCTAAAAATCATCGACCTGAAAACGGGCAAACTCATCACCGCTTCGTGCACGATGGGAGCAGTACTTGGGATACAGGATTCGCAAAGCGTCAAAGCCTTGACAGAATATGGAGAGGCTATCGGCGCAGCATTTCAGATTATCGACGATCTCCTTGACCTTGTGGCGGATGGGGAAACGTTGGGGAAGGAACCATTTAACGATCTGCGTGATGGCAAACTGACATTTCCGATGATCTATGCTCGCGAAGTCTGTACAACCAAAGAGAGGACCGAACTCGAACGGCTTTTTAGTGTGCAAATGGATGAGGCTGGAGCAATCGAATGGATAGAGGGGCTGCTTGAACGCTATCAGATTCAGGCACATTGCCGTGGGGTCGCTCAAGAATACGCCGATCACGCGAAATCTGCTTTGAATGTGTTGCCCAAAACGCCTGCAAGAAATGCCCTTGCCCAACTCGCAGACTACGGCGTATCAAGGAATTGGTAAAAAAATAACACGTAGGGAATTATCTACATAACTCCCGTCATTTCGCAGCCACATTTTTTTACGCATTACGTATTACGCATTATTCTGCATAGACACAGAGGGTACAGAGAAGAAAAGCCTATAACGACCTATTGCGTTACTTCTTATGTTATGTTCTATCCAGCGTATTTGAACCTCCAGAATCGCAAATGTCTTGTTGTGGGCGCAGGGCTTGTCGCCGAACGAAAGGTGCTTTCTCTGATGCGCAGCGGCGGGGATGTAACATTAATCAGTCCCGAAGCGACGCAAGCCAATGCGGATTTGGCACAGAACAATCAGATTACATGGCATAAACGCCAGTTTCGGTCCGGTGATACGGAAGGGATGTTCCTTGTCTGTGCAGCAACCGATCTGCCAGAGATCAACACACAGGTCTTCAAGGAGGCACACGAAGTATACGGAATTAACCTTGTTAATGTGGTTGACGTGATTCCTGAATGCACCTTCGCAGCTGCGTCCGTGATTACGCACGAAGACCTGACAATCAGTATCTCCACAAGTGGCAAAAGTCCGGCGTTGTCCAGACGCATCCGAGAATATCTTGAAACGAAATTCGGAGCGGTATCTCTTTACGATGAACCGTCTGAGACAAACTTCAACCCGTCTCTCAAGGGGGACGGACTTCCGTATCCGGTCTATTTTTTGTTGGAAGATCGCCATTGCATCGTAATCAGCGATTCGGAGGAGCTGAAGACACCCCTCGCACAAAGATTAGACCTATTGCTGCGTTGCGGTGCATCCGTTGATCGAGTTGTCCCGAACTCTGATAATTTGGAATGTGTATCAGATGCCTTCCTTGTGTTGGTTGACGATTTCGCGTCCGGAAATTTTGCTTTTGCGGATCATAATCAGCATCAATTAATTGAATTCATCAATACTCCAGAATTTAGTACATTTACCACGCCGCCTCTGGTGAGAGACGGCGATCTGATTATCAGCATTTCCGCCAATCATATTCAGGAAATCGACAGAGGTGTAAACGGGAACTGTAAAATCGAGTCTGTACAGGCCCAGCTTGCCCATCAGTTTGAAAATAACGGTTATGGGGAATTCATCGATTTCCTCGGTTCGCTGCGACCGACGGTGATGGCATCCATTCCAACCCAGAAAGAGCGTCAGCGATACTTCGATCACCTTATTGATCAGGTTCCTAGAGATGAAAGGCAGCGGTGCTGCTTAGGTTTTGAAGACCCTAACTGTGCGGTTGAATGCACTTTCAATATGATTCGTAACGGACAAATCAACGTTGTTCGTCAATATGCCCTTCGACAGATCCGCAGATAGATTTTTGAACACATGCGCTTCTGACCTTTAATACTCGGATGAATTCACGATTTTTTTATACACTTTTGCTGGTCTATTTGGCAGCAAGCATACTTCACATTCTTTTTCTCGCCACTGGGAATCGAAGGATCGCGAAATTCGCCTACTGGCTGACGATAGGAGGATTTTCGCTACACTCGTTCTTCATCGTCCTGCGCTGGCGGTATGCAGGGCATCTGATGGCGCATTGGTATGACTCAACCTCCTTTCTAGCGTGGGCGATTATCTTGATTTATCTGTGCATTGCATACCGGACCCGTCTTCGCACGATCGGTGGTTTTGTTGTTCCCGCCGCTTTTATAGCCACCCTAGTCGCTTACACATTACAAACTCAAGAAGATACTGCGATTCCCGCTTATCTGCAAAACTACTGGCTCATCGCCCACTCTTCCGTTATTTTTCTGGGTTACGCTGCATTCGTCGCTGCATTTGGGTTTGGATTGATGTATCTAATTGAAGAAAAGAAAATTCGTGAAAAACAGCACACGCTCATCTTCAGTCTCCTACCCGCGCTTGGACGCTCCGATGAACTCTGCCACAAATGTATCCTCGTTGGCGTTATTCTAATGACAATGGGCATTCTTATTGGGGTACTTTGGACGCAATATGTTAAAGAAGTCAAATGGACATGGCTCGATTCAAAGGTTATCTTCACAATAGCCACATGGCTTATCTACGTGTTACAACTCAGCATCCGTCAAATTCTCGGTTGGCGTGGACGTAAAACCGCCTATTCTGCAATTATCGGTTTGGCTGCTGTGCTATTTACCTATGTAGGCGTTAATCTCTTTTTACCTAGTATACACGCATTCTAACCACATGAACCAAATTGTCACTGTCGGCACCAGCCATCATATTGCACCGCTCGATTTTCGAGAACGGTTGTCGTTTTCTGAAAGCCAGCTTACAGCAGCTTTCCAACTTTTAAGCGAACATCCCGATGTTCGGGAGACAGCGATTCTCTCGACCTGCAACCGTGTCGAAGTCTACGCCGTGACTCACAGTAAGGATGGCTGTGCTGCCCTTTCCGACTTTCTATCAAATTATCATCAGATCAAGCCACAACAACTGAACAAGTTTACATATAGTCATCAAAATCTTGATGCCGCTCGTCATCTCTTTAATGTAACTGCAAGCCTTGATTCTATGGTTGTCGGCGAACCCCAGATTCTTGGTCAGGTAAAAGAGGCGTATGCCCAATCACTCGCTGCTGGAGCAACCGGTGATATTCTGAATCGCCTGTTTACCAAAGCGATAAGCGTCGGCAAGCGAGTCCGCACTGAAACCAACATCGCCGCCGGCGCAGTATCCATCAGTTACGCAGCGGTTGAACTTGCTAAGAAAATCTTTCAAAGCCTAGAAGATAAAACGGTTGCCATCATCGGTGCCGGCGAAATGAGCGAATTAACGGCACAACACCTTGTGAAGAACAACGTTTCCAAAGTCATCGTGGCAAACCGAACGTATCAGCGTGCAGTTGACATCGCCAAAAAATTCAGTGGGATTCCTCTAGAATACGATGCTGACCTGAGTTTCCTCGTTGAAGCGGATATCGTGATCAGCTCAACCGATGCACCGCACTATCTAATTGATCGGCATTCACTCGCAGAGATTATGAGACAGCGAAAGCACCGCTATATGTTCCTGATCGACATCGCTGTACCCCGTGATATCGACCCTGAAGTGAGCAGAGTGGACAACGCTTTCCTCTATAACATTGATGATCTAGAAATGGTGGTTGCCTCAAACCTCAAAGACCGGGGACAGGAGGCAGAGATTGCAGCGCAGATTGTCAAGGAAGAAGTCGTAAAATTCCAGTCACAGTTGCAAGCCTTTGAAGTCACTCCGACAATCAAAGCACTTCATCAGCAATTTCAGGGGGTTGTTTCAAAGGAGTTGGAAGTCTGTCTTGACAAAGCACAGCTGACCCCTAAACAGCAGAAGACGGTTGAAGCAATGACGCAAGCGATTATCAAAAAATTGTTGCATCAACCGATAGCGAATTTGCGGCAGGTCGCTTTGAATTCCGATCTTATCGAGGCGGTCAATGATATTAGTGGTGAGCATGTACAGTATGTCCGCGCGCTGCAGGAATTGTTTGCTTTGGAACAAGCAGACGATCTTGATACAGAAAGTACAGATCGAAACTGATATTATACGAACCTGATAAAGGAATTTACAATGGAAACATTTGGAATTATCGGAATGGCACTTGGAACGACTGGCTTTCTCTTTGGCATGTTAGCTTATGCTTTGACTGCTCGCCTCCAAGGACGGATAGAACGCTTGGAATCTGAACTTGAAAAATTGAAGACTGAATAGTGTTGCTCGAATCCTTTTAACCGTTTTTACATGAGTCGGTTGGGCACGACCAAACTGTTGGACGATCCGCTGGCATCCACTCCGACAAGCCAAGAGTCTTTGACATGAAACAAACTATCACCATCGGTACACGCGGGAGCCAACTTGCCCTCTGGCAGGCAGAATATGTGAGAAAACGCCTGAATGATCGCTTTCCTGACCGCTCGATTGAGCTCAAAGTTATCAAGACCACGGGGGACAAAATTCGAGACCGCTCTCTCGTTGGACTCGGTAAGGGGGTCTTTACAAAGGAAATCGAAATAGCGCTTTTGGACGGTACAATCGATCTCGCCGTCCACAGCATGAAAGATCTGCCAACAGATATGCCTGATGGGCTTTGTATCGCCGCTATTCCGGTGCGCGAAGACCCTCGCGATGTGCTAGTCACGGAATCTAGACTGCTCCTCGATCGACTCTCGAAGGGAGCAAAGATTGGAACGACAAGTCCACGCCGCAAATCTCAGCTGTTACACTTACGTCCTGATTTACAGGTTGTAGATGTTCGCGGAAATCTTGACACGCGCCTTCGCAAGCTGCATGAGACAGAGCTTGATGGCGTTATCCTTGCTGCGGCAGGAATTAAACGACTGATGGGTGAGGAAACTATTACGGAGTATTTTGAGGCAGATCAGATGGTCCCCGCTGCCGGGCAAGGGGCATTGGGGGTAGAAGCGCGCGCAGATGATCCCGAAATCAAGATGTTGTTGGACGCAATTAATGATAGTCAGAGCGAAACTGAGGTGTCTGCGGAGCGGGCTGTGTTGGGTGAATTAGGTGGTGGATGCCAAGTTCCGATTGGCGTGAACGCACGACTGGAAGACAATAGACTTCATTTAATCGCCACGGTTTGCAGCCCTGACGGAAAGCATCGCATCCTTGAGCGGTTGTCAGGTTGCTATGAATCCCGACCGGATCGGGGTAATTCAGAGTGTGCTCAAGAATTAGCTGTCAACCTTGCGACGAAGTTGATTCAGAGTGGCGCGCACAAACTTCAAAGTGGAACGTAAAGCGTGAATCATGGCTGCCATAAACGGTAAAGTCTACCTCGTTGGAGCGGGACCGGGCGATCCGAAACTGATTACGCTCAAAGGAATTGAATGCCTCCAACGTGCAATTGGCGTGAACGCACGACTGGAAGACAATAGACTTCATTTAATCGCCACGGTTTGCAGCCCTGACGGAAAGCATCGCATCCTTGAGCGGTTGTCAGGTTGCTATGAATCCCGACCGGATCGGGGTAATTCAGAGTGTGCTCAAGAATTAGCTGTCAACCTTGCGACGAAGTTGATTCAGAGTGGCGCGCACAAACTTCAAAGTGGAACGTAAAGCGTGAATCATGGCTGCCATAAACGGTAAAGTCTACCTCGTTGGAGCGGGACCGGGCGATCCGAAACTGATTACGCTCAAAGGAATTGAATGCCTCCAACGTGCAGATGTAGTAATCTATGACCTGCTTATCAACGTCAAACTGCTTGAGCACTGTCCTGCCCATGCCGAAAAAATTTATGGCGGAAAAATGATAGGTGAGCAGGAGCAACGTCAAGCCGAAATTGATGAGTTGATGATTCGGCACGCGAAAGCAGGCAAGACAGTTGTCCGGCTCAAGGGGGGCGATCCATTTATATTTGGGAGGGGTGGAGAAGAGGCGCTGACACTTGTGGAGGCGGGTATTGATTTTGAAGTCGTGCCCGGTATTACCTCAGCAATCGCTGCGCCGGCGTATGCAGGTATCCCTTTGACGCATCGAAACTACTCGTCCTCCGTCGCATTTGTCACAGGACATTCAGCAGCGTTGAAAGCGGATTCGACAGTCCATTGGGAACAGCTCGCTACAGGTGTAGATACACTGGTTATTCTTATGGGGGTAGGGCACTTGCACGAAATTGCAGAACGTCTGATTCAACACGGACGTTCACATGACACGCCGATTTCCCTCGTCCATTGGGGAACAACCCCGCAACAAAAAATACTTGAGGGAACGCTCGCAGACATCGCTCAAAAGGCAGATTCTGTTAATTTTCGCAATCCGGCGGCAATCGTTGTCGGTGACGTCAATGCCCTACGCGAACAATTGCGCTGGTTCGACCGAAGACCGCTTTTCGGTCGTCGGATTATTGTCACTCGCGCACGGGCACAAGCGAGTGGCTTCGCCGAACGCCTCGAATCTTACGGTGCAGAGATTATCCAATTCCCAACGATTGAAACCGAGTCGATTCCCGATAACGCTGCATTGGACAGGGCAATCGCTCAACTTTCAACGTACAACTGGGTAATTTTTACCAGCGTCAATGCCGTGGAGTATTTCTATCGTCACCTGCGGGAAAATGGCAAAGATGCCCGATCCTTCGGAAACGCTTGTATCTGTGCGGTTGGACAAAAAACCGTAGCCGCCTTAGATCAGATTGGGATTCGCGCGGATTACGTTCCATCGCAATATCGTGGTGCGGTCCTTGCAGCGGAATTAGAAGGTGTGAAAGGACAAAAAATGCTGTTGCCACGTGCTTCAATCGCCGACGACGATTTACCCAACGGCTTACGAGATAGAGGTGCAATTATTGACGCCATTCCAATCTATGAGACCGTCAAAGCCGGTGCAGAGGGCTGTGACGCACTCGAAGCAGACCTACAGAATGGGCGAATCGACATGGTGACCTTTACAAGTTCATCAACCGTTACCAACTTTCTTGAGATGTTCGATTCACACCTGCCTGCTGCTGGCTTGCTAGACCAAGCTTTCATCGCGGTTATAGGACCATCAACCGCTGCAACCGTGGAAGCGCACGGAGTGGCAGTAGATATAGTTGCGAAACAAGCATCTGTAGAATCACTCACGGAAGAAATCGTCGAATTTTATACGCGAAAGGAAAATGAAAAATGAATCGAAAAAGGACTAAAATCATTATTGCGAGTCTTATCTTAGCAGCTGCAATGGCGTTTCTCGTTGTCGCAGGTGTGAAGAACACAAGCATGAGGCACTTCACACCTGACGCGCTCGTTGCACACGCACAAGAGGTCCACAATAAGGGTATCCAAGTGGACGGACTTATTGCGGAAGGAACCACCCAATGGGATCCAACAAAGTTTGAACTCACCTTTGCGGTGCGCGATCGAGACGGTCAGGCGACCGTCAACGTCCTCTATGCAAATAGACTCAGACCCGACAATTTCAAAGATGGCGGGAATGTCTTTATTCAAGGGGAGTATAACGCAGCCGAAAACCTCATCGTTGCCTCCAAACTTCAAACGAAGTGTGCGTCCAAATATGAAGCGGCTGAAGGAATGACAGCACAGACCGGCGGAACCGACACAAGCGATTATTAAGCCTCAGAAGGAAAGACACGCGTTATGGCAGAATTGGGACAGGCAGCAATATGGCTTTCGGTTTTTTCTTGTTTATGGGCATTGACGATGCTCTGGATGGGATTACGCCATAACAATTACAATGCAGTCATCAGCGGCCGAAATGGGGTCGTTGGGACCTTTGCCTTAATAACGCTTGCAACGGGCGCATTGATCTACGGTTTTGTAACAAATGACTTCTCAATGAAGTATGTTGTCGAAGTCTCCAGCTACGATCAACCCCTGCTGTACAAAGTCACTGCGTTGTGGGGACGGATGTCCGGCTCGCTCCTGTTTTGGCTCTGGCTTGTGACCCTTTTTGGCGCATTGGTCGTATGGACAAACCGACGTACAACCGATTACTTGGCTGATTACGCTCTCATCCCTATCTCAATAGTACAACTCTTTTTTATTATTCTCGTGACGGGATTAGTCGAGGGCGTCTACAATCCACTGGATCGTTTGCCGAACGGTGCGGTTGCTCGGGACGGTGCCGGAATGAATCCGCTGCTACAAACACCGAGCATGGCTTTTCACCCGCCCTCGCTTTATGTTGGCTTCGTCAGTCTGACTGTGCCATTCGCTTTCGCCGTCGGTGCACTCGCCGCAGGAAAGATAGGCAGTGAATGGATTAGCAGATCGCGGCGATGGATGATGGCATCTTGGCTGGTGTTGACACTTGGCATCACGCTCGGTGGAAATTGGGCATACCGTGAACTTGGATGGGGCGGTTACTGGGCATGGGATCCCGTCGAAAATGCCTCTTTCATGCCATGGTTGCTTGGCACAGCCTACCTCCATTCAGTGATGATCCAAGAGAAACGGAACATGCTCAAACTCTGGAATATCCTTTTGATTACACTTGCGTTTGAGTTTACGCTGTTGGGCACTTTCATCACCCGTAGTGGTATTATCACCTCCGTGCACGCATTCGCTCAGTCGGATATCGGGGGGTACTTCCTCGGATTCATCTTCCTTTCCACACTTGGTGTCATTGGGCTTCTGGCTTATCGCTGGCACGATTTGAAAAGTCCTAATCGCCTCGAATCTCTCCTGTCCCGTGAAAGTTCGTTCCTCCTAAACAATTGGATGCTTGTGGGTTTAACGCTGATTATCCTTTGGGGAACACTATGGCCAGTTATCACAGAACAGGTTACTGGAGAAAAAGCCGCGGTCCCAGAGGCATTTTTCAATCAGGTGGTTATTATTCCCGGACTATTGCTCTTGTTACTCACAGGCGTCGGTCCCATTATTTCATGGAAAAAATTGACGCCGAGCAATTTCAAACGGATGTTCGCTAAACCAATTGTTTTCGGAATAGTTGGTGGGATACTCGCATGGGTATATCTCGCTTTTAACGGACACACGGAGGCAATCTACTCTGCGCTTTGTGTATTCGCGGGTGTTTTTGTCCTCGTAGCCATCTGCGACGAATTCTATCGTGGGTCGAAATTACGGTCCAAACGTCAAGAAACCTCATTCTTTGATGGACTCATTCAACTCATTCAACGTAACAAACGTCGATACGGTGGTTACATCGTCCATATCGGTATTGTGATTTTATATATTGGGATTCTGGGATCCAAAGGCTATTATCTCTTGGAATCGAAGGGGCTACACCTCGGGGAATCAATGGAGGTCGGCGACTACAGACTCACGATACAGGATGCGTTTCAGGAGGAACATCCCAACTTTTCGCTCGGTGGCGTTGTATTCGCCGTTGAAAAAGGTGGAAAACCGATGGGAACGATGCATCCGGCGCGCGGATTTTATCACAAAGCCGGTCAAGGCGAACAGGATACCATCGAGTCAGCCATACGCCACATGGGATTAAATGACCTCTATATTGCGTTAGGTCCCCTTCCAGAAAACGTACCCGCCCATGTACAATCGGGTGGGATAGTCTCTGTTCAAGTTTACCACAACCCGCTTATCAATGTTGTCTGGATTGGCGTTGCCATCATGATGATTGGTGGATTAGTTGCAATCTGTGAAAAGCAGGTCAAAGGCAATGTGTAAAATGAAAAGCTGCCGTACTGTTCTCCTAATTTTACTGTCCCTCAGCTGCTTAATTTTGGTGGCGAATGCACAAGAGCAGGTGTCCACGACCGACCCATCGCTTGAATCCAACTTGGATCAACTGATGACAAGCGTATACTGTTATTGCGGCTGCGTGCGAGAGACAATTAAGCATTGCGTCTGTGGCGTTGCTCAACAGATAGAAATGGACTTTCGCAATCGCCTCATCGGCGGCGGAACGGTTGAACAGATTCGGGCTGACTATCTGGCAAGGCACGGAACGCAGTTCTCAGCACTTATGCCTGCCAAAGGATTCAATATCGTCGCTTACGCCATGCCCGCTGTTATCATCGTGCTGCTCGGTGTGATTGTCTTTCTTGTACTTAGATCAAAGCGCAAAGCAGCGTTAGCAAAGTCGACCGTTTCAACAGAGCCACAGGAGTCAGCATCAACGGATCAATACGAACAGATTGAGCAAGAGCTTGAGCGTTACAAAGAGCAAAGATAGCTATAAGGCTAGGAGTTAGACTTATGTTTTTTGTGTTTCTATGGATTCTACTACTTGGGCTCCCCCTTTTGGTTTACCTAGGTTTGCCGCTGTGGTCGCAGCCACGCCCATCTCCAGAAATGGATGCGGTTGAAACCCGAATGCAAACGTTGTATCGTGAGCGTGAACGCAGCTATTCAGCACTTGTGGATCTTGAAGAAGACTACGAAACAGGGAAGCTATCCCACGCAGATTATCAAGCGCTACGAGGACAACTGTTGCAAGAAACCGCAGCGGTGGTGGCGCAGATTGAAACAGCCGGTATGGCATCTGTGGAAGAAGAGATTGAAAGATATAAACAAGAGAAGGGTTCACGGAGTTAAAATATGTACAACTATCGCAAAGCCGGCAAACGAGGAAACGAAAGATGCCCCGAATCACACAGTCCGACGCGAACTAGAAAAAAATTGGCGATGATTCACGGAGATTCGTGGATGTTTTCACGTTTCACGTTTCACGCTTCATTCTTTATATTCACGGTTTTAATCTGTCTGCCCTCCGCTGTTGGACAAAGTGACATTGGCAAAATCGCAGGGCAGGTCATAGATAGGAAAGAAAATCGAACGCTTTCTCAACAGTTAGTGGTTTTACAGATTCGCAGGGAAAGCGAAGATGTGCAGCGACGTGAGACTGCGACGGACGACAAGGGATTTTATATCTTTGACAATCTCTCAACTGCCTTTGATGTGCATTATGCTATTTCAACCAATTATGAAGGTAAGGAATATATCGAACAGGATCTCGTTTTGTCGGAGTGGTTGCCTAACATCACGGTCAATATTGAGATTGGGGCGTTTACGGATGATCCATTGCAGGTGAAAATTCGATCGCATACGCTTATCATCGGTACCCCTCCGCCCGACCATGCCCCTGACGGAGCGGTGTCCGTACTAGAACTCATTCAAATTGAAAATACCGGTGAACTGGCTTTTCAAGCATCAATAGACAATCAACCGGCAGGTATGTATTTCAACCTGCCAAATGGACACGAAAACGTTCAGGTTGATCAGACCTTCAAACAAGAACTTGGGTTAAACGCAAACCGGTTAATTGTAAGCCAACCGTTAGCCCCGGGAACACATCAGGTTGGATACTCTTATTTGATGCACGTTGTTAACTCAGATTTGGTACTCTCCCGAAAACTGACGTTTGATACCGCCCAACTCTATGTATTCATCTCAGACGGAATGCCCTTGGTGCCACAATCGAGAATCCTAGGAGCGGGTCGTCAGGAGCAGATCCACGGAGTAGTGTACACTATTTATGCAACAGACCCGGCGAAACCGTTATCAACAGCTCAAACCGTGGATCTACGCTTCAGAGTTACAGCCGCCGCACCTCCATCTCAGAGTGGCATAAGTAAAACAGCTAGAAAACCATCTGACCCCAAAATGATTGCGCTGATCGCGCTCTCTGCAGCACTTGCAGGTGGTTTTTTGGTTGCAGCAATTTTTAAAATCCGATCTCCAACACCGAAACCGTCCGACGACTCCCAGAAATCTCAAGTTGCACCCGATGCAAGTTGGCTCGGTAAGTTGGATGCCGCCGACCTTGAGCGGACGCGGGTCGCACGGCTTGAGATGATTACTCGTCTAGAAGAATTGCACGAAAAGCGTGAAGTCTCCGATCGGGTTTATAAGCGGTTACGGAAAGAGCAGGCGGATCGGCTTGCTGCTATCTTGGCGCGAATGAATAGGAAAGGAGAATGAACCATGAATCCTGAAGAAATCCTCAATCTGGAAGATGAATCCTTATCTATTGCGGCTCTCGAAAGCACTGCTTCGATGACCGAAGATGAGTTTGTAGAATGGTGTGATGAAGATATTCGCGCCGAGTATGTTGACGGAAAGGTTATTATTATGACACCTGAATCCGTAAGAGACGAGCGGATGCGTTGGTCCATTGGAACGATTTTGGGACTGTTTGTAGAACACCATGACCTCGGTGAAGTTTTCGGTCCGAATCTTCAAATTCGTCTCCGCCCGCGATTGAGGCGAATTCCAGATCTCCTGTTTATTTCCCATGAACGCTTGCATCTGCTGGAAGAAGCACATTTTGAGGGTGCGCCTGACCTTGCGATGGAAATTATTTCACAAGACAGTAAAGAGAGGGATGAAGACGATAAATATAAGGAATACGAGGCGTTTGGCATCCGTGAATATTGGATCATTGCACCCTTGTCAAAACGGATTGATGTTTATCACTTATCCGATCAAAGGAAATATGAACTGCTGCTGCCCGACGCCTCTGACATCTATCATTCTGCTGTAATTCCCGGCTTTTTCGTAAACCCTCAATGGATTTGGCGTCAACCTCCGCCGAAAAAACGTGATATTCTGCGCGAGTTAGGCATCCCATAACCGCAACTTTCTAATCATGATGCTCCTCCAAGCCTCCCAAATCACGAAACGCTTCGGTCATCGAACCGTGTTGAATGGACTTGACCTCAACGTTCAACCCGGTGAAGTTGTTACGATTTTTGGACCCAACGGGGCAGGAAAAACCACGCTCATTCAGATTCTCTCAACATTGATTAAACCAACATCTGGTACGCTTCAAATTGGAGGAGTTGATGCCCTTGCGGAGGCGTTACGTGTCCGTCCATCGTTGGGATTGGTGGTTCACGAACCGCTTGCTTATCTTGAACTTAGCCCCTATGAGAACCTGAGGTTTTTCGGGCGACTTTACAGACTTGATCGGCTAGAGCAACGTATCGCAGACCTCCTCGACGAGGTCCAGCTGACCCCTTATGCACACGAACCTGTCAAGATCTTCTCACGCGGCATGATCCAGCGATTTATGATTGCCAAGGCACTGATTCATGATCCGACAGTGCTACTCTTCGACGAACCGTTTTCGGGACTTGACCTCGCTGCACAGCAACTTGTGCTAAAGCGCATCGATCAGGAACGCGCTCACGGCAAAGGGATTATCCTTACAACGCACAACACGGAATTGGGCTACCACACCGGTTCTCGCTTTCACTTTCTGTTGAACGGTCAAATTGAGACGGTTGCTGAAAAGGAAGATATTGGATTGGAAGCGTTGTCTCGTGAGTATGAGGATCGGTTGAGAAGATAGACAAGTAAGGTATAATTTAATCAATGGAAGCATTCCGTCAAATTGGTTGGCTGATTCACAAGGACCTCGCACTCCAATTTCGCACAAAGGACATGCTAGCTTTAATCATCGTGTTCAGCGTGTTAGTTGTGCTGGTTTTTTGCTTCGCATTCGGACCGATTTTTCCCGAAAAATTGGAGGAGCGGGGGAAATTGGCTGCCAGTGTGTTATGGGCGACATTCCTGTTCGCAGGCATCATCACGCTGAACAGGTCTTTCGATATTGAACGCGCAAACGGTGCACTGCACGGTCTGAGGTTGACGGGGGTAGATGCAAGCTATTTTTACCTCTCAAAGGTTATCAGTATCTTCGTTTTTCTGATACTGTTAGAGATAGTTGTTACACCAATTGTCCTTCAATTCTTGGATGTACTCACTGTTTTACCCGTCGCATTGCAAGAACAGCTCCCTTGGCTCCTGCTTAAACTCATCGGTGTGCTTGCGATTGGAACACTCGGTTTTTGTGCGGTGGGTGTCATCGTATCAGGCATTTCTACCAGTACGCACGGAAAGGAAAGCCTGCTCTCCGTGATTTTACTGCCGCTGACCTTTCCGGTGATTATGGCGGGAGCGAAATGCACCGTTTCTCTGCTGACAACCGGTGGGCTTGGCGGAAACTTCTGGATTTCAGTTTTGGTTGTCTACAGCCTTGTATTCCTAGCAAGCTCATATCTTCTCTTTGAATTTGTTGTTGAGGGATAAGTTACCTCGTTAAAAGAAAGGAAAACATGACACGTACTCAATTGGTTGGAATGCTTGCAGCAATCCTCCTATTTACTGCGATCTACTTCGTGTTCAGTTTTGCCGAGATTGAGATGTCAATGCTAGAAGTACAGAAGATTTTTTACTTCCATATTTCTTCGGCGTTTACCTTATTCCTCGCCTTCGGCGTTACCTTCATCTGTAGTATCCTCTACCTAATCAAGCGACGGAACAAGTATGATACGATTGCGCTTGTTTCAACGGAAATAGGAATCGTTTTTGGGATAGTCGTGTTTACCACAGGTCCCATTTGGGCGAGATTTGCTTGGAATACCTGGTGGAATTGGGAGCCGAGACTGACAAGTGCGTTGATACTATGGTTAATATATATCGGTTACCTTATCTTGAGGTCTGCCCTAGAGGAGGAGAAAAAACGGGTTTACTCCGCAGTCTTGGGCATTATTGGCTTCCTGAATGTGCCCATCGTTTACTTTTCGGTCGAACTATGGCAGGATGGCTTGCATCCGGACACTTCCACCAAGATGAATCTTCCCCCAACCATGCAAACAGCGTGGTTGATTTCATGGGTTGCGCTGACCCTCCTCTATCTATTCTTGTTGATGTTCCGGTATCGCGTTGAACAGATGAAGTTAGAATTAGAAACGATTCAACATCAACAGATGGGCAAATCGTAAAATACAAACGTTCCATTTCTGGAGAAATTCAATGTACAAAGGTTTATGGATAACGGTTCTCATTGTTTTTGGGCTCTTTTTTGGGTTATTTCTATTTAGCCAAATTCCGGTCACCATCACACAAGACGAGGTATCCATTGCCGTCAGCGATGCTATTGCGGAAACGAATGCACAGGTAGACGAAATGGAAATTGAGCAGCTTGTAACCCAAAAAGCGGTAGAAAAATTGGAGGACCGGCAGAAAAGACGGCTAAAATTCCTCGTTTCTGCCTATTTTATCGTCTGGTTAATTTTCGGTCTTTATGTCTTGCATCTCGCAAAAATGCAAAACCAATTGCACAAGCGGCTTGAACAACTGCATAGCGGTTTACAGCAGAAGGAATAAGCCTATTTTGCCCAAGTTGCCTTGAATCCCGATATCGGGGAGGAGGGGATATGGAAATTCGTGCAGCAAAAGCAGATGAACGGGACGAAATCGTTGATCTCATATCCGCAGTATTCGTCGAAAAATGCAGACCGAGGTATGCCAGCCAACATTATGAGGATTCCAGTTACGAATTGGATCAGTCGCGCGTCTGCGCCGTTGATGGGAAGATTGTCAGCTACGTTCGCGTCTCAGACCGATCAATGTATATTGGAAAAGGGGTTGTGAAACTCGGCGGAATTGGTATGGTTGTCACTTCGGAGGAGTACCGTCGGCGGGGTTATTCGTCAGCCTTGCTGCGGGATGCGATCGCCTACATGGAAGCACACAACTATGATCTCAGCCTTTTGTTCACTACCATCCAACCGTTTTACATGCCGCTTGGGTGGGCATCTTTTCCACAGACAAATTTCGAGTTGGAACTCCACGACAAAAAGAGCTTTGCTCCATCAGGCTGGAATAGTCGACCATTTGATTTGGAAAGGGATTTAACACAAGTCAGCCAAATCTACGACGAACATAACAAAGGACGCACAGGAACCGTGCTGCGCCCGGAGGAATTGTGGCGGGACGGTTATTCGCAGCAAGTTGGTATGTTGCCGTCGCTTGTCATCGAAAAAGATGGACAAATCGGTGCCTACGCCAATCTTGCGTTTCCCGACGATGATCAAGGCATAGACGCATATTTGGCAACATACTACCCGAATCTGCGGGAAGTCGGCTGGCGACGCACAGATCCTGACAGCCACCTCGCTCTCTGTCATGCGATTTTGGACGCAGCCTATGAAAGAGGTGTTGAAACTATTTCGGGACGTTTGACCCGGCATCACCCAATGACCTTGCTGTTGAGTGAAGAGAGCGGCAGCCCGTTATCGTTCTCAATCTATGAAAGGATGATGTATCGCATCATCTCGCTGGAGAGACTTTTTCAAAAATTGATTCCTAAATTCGAGACAGAATTGAAAAATGCAGGCATGACAGATCGGTCAGGCTCATTCCACTTTACTGTCAGGGATCAAAGCTGCACACTGAACGTGAATCAGGGAAAAGTTACGGTCATTGCAGACGATAGCGGAAGGACAAAGGTAACACTGGATACCTATCACTTCTTGAAGGTGCTTTTCGGGGATGCGACATTTGGACAGCTAGACGAATTGAATCGCGCTAAGGGGCTCAACTTGCAACCCGATGAAATGGTGCTGCTCTCCGCACTTTTTCCGAAAGACGAACCGACACATTGGATCTGTGACTATTTTTAGGCGTTTTTGGAATGAGCGAGTGTAAAAGAGTTTTACACCTTGCCGTCAAATCGAACCCCCGTTGGGATCACATCGGTATTCTCACCGCGCCGCATCGCTTCTGCGGTATCAAGAACGCTGCGGAGGTCATGCCGTGGCTCATACCCTAGCAGACTTTTGATCTTGTGCAGATTGAATTCAAAATGATTCGATGAAGGCACCCTCGCTTCGACATAATCCATATTATACCGCTCGGCGAGATAAGGGACATCCTCCTCCCATCGGAACAACGCTGCGCCTCCAAGCGTAAACTCCTCTCCAACCGCCTCTTCCTTTTCGATCCCCAAAACCAATCCTTGAGCAATATCCCGGACATCCGTAAATTCCTGTTTGTAAGGACGCCCATTCGGATTTAGACTGATGAGGAATTTTTCCTCGCCGGTCCAGAGCGATTTTATGGTTTCAATCATCTCCTGCTCATCTTCATCGTCGCCGGTTTCATCCTTATATCGCTCATACACAGGGTTAAAGAGAAATAGGCGAGGCAATCCATCTTCATTGAGAAATTCGCCCGGTTCGATAACTGTGGCAAAACGGAAGACCGTCGTCGGTACGCCGTATTGGTAGTGATAGGTCATGGACAGCTCTTCACCGATCCATTTGGTCAAAAAGTACGGCATGTGTTTGTAACGGCTCACCATCTCTTCGGAGATAGGCTCATCGAAAAAACGTCCCTTTTCCCCCAGTCTCCAATAAATCGCCTCTGTGCAAGCATAGACAAAGCGGTGAAGATTCGGCAGCCCTTCTCGGATGCACTCCAAGATATTAAGTGTCCCCATTCCATTGATATTCAAATATTGCAGGTTATCAAATGGACCGCCAAATGCAGCTGCAAGGTGATAGATTGCGTCCACCCCATCGACCGCTCCTTTTACATCATCAAAGCTTCGCAGATCTCCGACCACCGTTTCGACACGGTCATAACTATCAAGTTTGTCCGCACGACTTGAGTCACCCGGATAAACAAAACTGCGGATGTCGTGCCCTCTATCAAGCAGGCGTTTCACAAGATTTGCCCCGATTCTGCCTGTGCCTCCTGTGACTAAAATCTTCATTGGATGTCCTCTCCTTGAGTTATCTTCACTCACTATGGATTTATACTACAATCAATTACGTAATTACAAACCACACAACGTCGGCATTCAGAAAAACCTCTATAACGCTTTACTGTCGGTAATTATATACCAAGTGTTATTTCAAACTCAATCAATAGTAGATTTTAGAATTAATGAGACCCTCCAACCCGGTGCGGTTAGGAAAACGAAACTACCGTTTTACCGTTTGGTAGGCGCTGTTTCTAACTGCGCCGTTCAGTCTCCCGTTTGGTAGGCGCTGTTTCTAACTGCGCCTATGCGGTGCGGTTGCAAACCGCACCTACCGACCCCGATAGATCGGGATCGAAACCGAGGGGCGAAAGTGTCCATTTATTTTTAGAATCCACCAAAGATAACTGAGCTAATTGGATTGCAAGCTAAAACAGTGTATAGTCGCTCGCTATCCCGTTTTCTCGTTTTCCCGTCTTCAAATAGGTCCTCACTACTTCTTGTCAAGTAGGTTATATTTCTTCAACTTTCTATAAATGGTGACTCGATTGATACCCAGAGCCTGTGCAGCTTTTGTAATATTATTATCTGTCACTTCAAGGGCGTGGACGAGCGCTTGTTTCTCAATCTCTTCAAGGGAAAGGATTTTAGTTGAAGCTGAGGTAAGGGCTGGCACACTATCGCCACCGCTATCAGGGGTATACCCCACCCCCGTTGAGTGCAAATCGTTCAAAGCGGGATTACTCGCTTGTAATACATCCGACATCTCTAAAAGCACAGCACGTTCAATCGTGTTCTCCAATTCTCGGACATTGCCGGGCCAGTCATAACTCATTAACAATTGCAATGCACCAGTGGAAAATCCTGAGATCGGTTTATCAGCAGCCTCGGCATATTCTTGCAAAAAGTGGTGTCCCAGCAGGGGAATGTCTTCACGCCGTTCTTTGAGAGGTGGAATCGGTACTGGAAAACCGGCAATCCGATAAAAAAGGTCTTCGCGGAACACCCCGGCTTTTACCGCAGCTTCAAGATCTTTATTTGTCGCTGCGATCACCCGGACATTGATGGGAATGTTGCCTGTGCCACCGACACGCTGAATTTCCCGTTCCTGTAAGACACGCAACAATTTGGCTTGAACCAGTGGCTGCATATCAGCGATTTCATCAAGAAAGATAGTTCCCCCATTCGCACTCTCGAATTTTCCAATTCTTTGCGTTGTCGCGCCGGTGAAGGCACCACGCTCGTGCCCGAAAAGCTCACTTTCAATAAGGGACTCAGGAATGGCAGCGCAGTTGACATCAATGAACGGTCCTGCTTTTCGCGGGCTGCTAAAATGAATAGCTCTTGCCACGAGTTCCTTACCTGTGCCGCTCTCTCCCTGAATCAGAACGGTAATGTTGCTTTCGATTGCCTGTTGCATCAGAGCGTAAACTGCCTTCATCTCTTTGCTCTTGCCGATAATCTTATCAAACGCGTATTTCATTTCAAGCTCAGTGCGCAAACGGGAAACTTCGTCTTTCATCTGGCTGATTTCTATCTCTTTGGAGATGTCCCGAAAAACAACAATCCGCCCGATAACTTCCTGTTCAACATCATGCACCGGTGCTGTGAATCGGTAGAGCATTTTGCGTTCTGGCTCCGTTCCGAGAGTTTCTGATCGGCGTACCTCTACAACCTCTTCAAGCACCTTCTCAGGGTGTGAGAGTAGTAAAATTTCTGTCTCTTCAAAGTGCTCTGGTTCTTGGAAATATTGTTTGGTATGCTCATCTAGCTTTTCCGGCGACATCTGCTTCAGTGACTCTATCGTCAACTCAAACATCTCTTCATACCCCCGATTTGCAAACAACAGATGTCCCCCAATATCAAACATCGCGATGGCATCCCCGGTGGAATCCAGAACGGCTTCAAGCCTTTGATTGCTGATTTCGAGTTGTCGGCGTTTATCCCCCAATTCGGTTTCGACATTCCACTTCTCTGCAAGCGCAAGCGTTATCTGCTGAATTTCCTCGCGAGCAAATGGTTTCCTGATATAGAGCAGCTTGTGAAGCAAATCCATCTCGCGGACAATCTCACCGAGCGATTTATCGGTATACGCAGTCATGAGAACAATCTCAATATTTTCGTCAATAGCTCGGATACGCCGCGTAGTTTCAATACCGTCCATACCCGGTGGCATTCTTATATCTATGTACGCAACGGCAATTGGATTATCCGTTTCGATTGTCGTTTTTATCTGCTCATAAGCCTCTGCACCGCTTCGTGCATGGAGGAGTTCAAATTGCGGAAGAAAACTCTCATCGACCTCTGAAGCAAAGGCATCTGCCAAGTCATCTGTTGACGAACCCGTGACACCGGGCGTGAGCATCTCCTCAAAGTCCTGATGTATCTCCCGCTGATCATCAACGACCAAAACACGATAGTTCCAGTCTTTTTTGAATTCCATAATACGTACCTATTAACCTTTGGTTCATTCGTTCAAAAGTTCATTAATTGCACCAATGCACCAATTGCTTTCATGTTTCACGTTATGGGGTAAGGGCAGAAAGCGGGAGGATAACTCGCATCGTTGTCCCCTTGCCGATACCATCGCTTAACGGGTAAATCCTTCCATCCAATCCATCGACGAAATTTGCTATCGAATGAAGACCAAGCCCACTTCCCGATTCTTTGGTTGTATAATCTCCGCCAAAAATGACCGTGAATTTATCCTTTTCAATGCCGATACCGTTATCAACGACCTCAAGAATGAAAGAAGTCAATTTAACATTACACCGTATTTTGATGACAGGAGGTTCGCTGAGACCTATTGATGCAGCAAGTTCGTCTATAGCTTCAACCGAATTTTTGATAAGATTAACCAACATTTGATGAAACTGACTCTCTTGTGTCCGGATTTCTTCTGGTGTATTTTTGCAATCAACATGAATTTCAATATCTCTTTTCTTAATAGACTCCGCCAACACCGTAATGGTATCGTCTATTGCCTGCTGGAGATTGACATCCTTGCGATACACACTGCTTCTGCCAAGTGATTTCTGCATTCTGACGATATCAGCGATATGCTCGGCTCTATCCTGTACACGACTGACTGTCTCTGCCAGTTTTTTATCTTGGTTCATAAAGTCATCTGCGAGACCGATGATAAAAGGCGCAACTTTTTGACCTTGTGGATGATTCGTGACATAATCGCCAAAGTCGTCTTGATTTCCTTCGATTGCATTTGCCAGCGCTCTGAGGCGCCCTGTCAGTCGATTCTTCACCAGATTTTCGTAAACGGTTCCAATGCCTATTGTCACGCTATTGATAGCATTCCCAATATTGTGGAGCAATGTATCGACAATCTCCAACCTACCCTGTGTGTAAGCGCGGGCGAGGGCTTCATCTGTTCGCTTGCGCTCGGTGACATCACGGAAAACGATAACGCCTCCTCTTCGTTTGCCCAACTCATCTTGTAATGGTCTGCCAGCGACTTCAATATAAACCCCCTGTGGCACCTTCTCATTGCGTATAAACATTTCAACGTTGTCTGAAAACTCACCTTGGATCGCGCGTGTGAGAGGAAATTCATCTGATGGATAAGGGGTAATGGTATCAGGAAGAAATAAGCCGTATTGTTCAGGCAGGTCGCTCAGCGTTGTACCCATGGCAATACCAATAAGCCCTTCAGCCTCCGGGTTGAAAAACAGAAATTTCCCGTTTTCATCGGCGACAATCACGCCATCGCCCATACTATCTAGAATAGATTGCAAAATTCGAGTTTGGTTGTGCAAGGCATCCGCCGTTAACCTCACTGCCTCCTCCGCTTCTTGACGTCTAGTAATATCACGGAAAACCAGAACCACACCGGTCGTGTTGTTCTCTTCATCTCTGATGGGAGCTGCACTGTAATCGACAGGAGTTTCTCTCTCATTACGGGCAGCGAGTACGTTTGGTTCCCCCAGACCGACAATAATTCCACTCCGGAGCGCTTCCATGATATGCGTCTTGATGGGGGTTTCGGTCCCTTCGCTAACGACATTAAAGACCTCTTCCAAATCTTTACCAAAAGCGTCCTCCTGCTGCCAACCTGTCAGGTCTTCGGCAACAGAATTGATGAATTGGACACGCCCATTTTCATCGGTAGCGATTACGCCCTCACCGATACTTCTCAGAATAGTCGAAAGCCACTGTTCGCTCTCCTTAAATTTCCGCTCCATCTCATGCCTGTAAAGCGCAATCTCGATGTTAAGGTGTAATCTCCTTTCAGCGAACGGTTTGAGAACATAACCAAAAGGCTCGGCTATCTTTGCCCGCTGCAGCAAGCGCTGATCTACATAAGCCGTTAAATACACCACAGGAATATTGAAACGGGCACGCATCTGGTCAGCGACAGTTATCCCGTCCATATCTCCCGCCAACATCATATCAATTAACGCCAAATCTGGCTGTACCTCCGCCGCCTTCTGCATCGCCGCCTCCCCGGACGAAACGACAGCACAAACGGTATATCCCAAACTTTTCAACAGATGTTCAATGTACCCCACGACATCGCTATCATCTTCCACAATCAGTATCTGTTTTGCCATTGTTATACGTACCTTCTCTTTTTATATTTGGTAGATTTTAGAATTACTTATACACTTTCGATGCAGAATCAACCCCCTAAATCCCCCTTATCAGGGGGACTTCATGAGGCTTGGCTAAGGGGAACTACTGGTAAACGTCTACATATTTATATTGTTCACCATTTATACAGAACAAGCCAACTCCTATCCCTGAATCGTCACGAAAAATCGCTTGCCTCTGACCGAACTTTCTGATACACTTTGATAGTGTTAACGTACTATAAGTGCTTACGACGTGCGAAATTAGACAGGTTCTTTCTGTTACAGGTTTAATATTATATCATAACTGTGCACAAAAACGCACCCGATGCTGAATGGAACACATGCTTACCTTGAATATCGCTTACTTGCGTTGCGACAGGTAATGCTTCCCAAGACTTCCACCCTTGGATAACTAATTCAACCTTTTAAGCTGGTAAGACAGACTTTCCACAAAAGGAGGTGAGATATAATGCCCGAAGGACTACAAGAACAACGAATCCTAGCGATGTTTATTGATTTTGAAAACCTCGCTATCGGATTCGAGCAGAAACAGAAGGAGAAAAAAGGGCGTGAAGAACAGACTGTTTTTGATGTTCAGAAGGTTCTGGGACGCCTCGTCGAAAAGGGAAACGTTGTTGTCAAAACCGCTTACGCCGACTGGCACCGCTTTTTTAAGCACCGACAATCACTCCACGAAGCTGGCATTGAGTTAATTGAAATTCCAAGGCGTTCACGGAGCGGCAAAAATTCAGCGGATATTCGCCTGTGCGTTGATGCCATTGATCTGTGCTACTCAAAGGAACATATCGACACCTTTGTCGTTATTTCGGGGGATAGCGACTTCGCACCACTCGTTTCTAAGCTCAAGGAGAATGGAAAGTATGTTATCGGGATGGGACGGAAAGAATCCACCTCAAGTCTCCTGAGCGAAAACTGCGATGAGTTCATCTATTATGAGGAACTTGAGCAGGATGAAACCACAGATCAGCGAGCTGAACGGAATATCCCAAGGGAGTTACGGGATGTCTTTGATCTATTGTTCAGCACCGTACGTGGACTCATCCGTGAAAACCATGAAGTCCTATGGTCTTCAATGATTAAAGATACCATAAAGCGGAAGCGTCCCTCATTCAGCGAATCTTCTTACGGATTCAAATCTTTTAGCGAACTGTTAGAGGATGCGGAGCGCAGAGGGTTTATCACGCTGGAGAAAAATTCACGCAGTGGCACGTACGTCGTTACGGGTTTTACCGAAACGATGAGGTAGCTAACCGAATCCTTTCAGACGTTTTGAACCTTTGATATAAGAGATCGCTAAAAATGGGCGACGCTTTAGATTTTTCCAGCGTATCACCTCATATTCGCCGTCTATTGCAAGAGATTGGGCGGTTTGGGGAAGAGAAATCCCAGCCTGTCTATGTCGTTGGCGGTTTTGTTCGAGATCTCCTCATCGGGCGTGAGAATTTAGACATTGATATTGTCGTGGAAGGAGACGCGGTTGATGTCGCCTATCAACTTGCTGAAGTGTGGGAAAGCAAGGTACAGGTACATTATCAATTCAAAACTGCAACCATCACCCGGCTCGATGGATTAAAACTCGATTTCGTTAGCGCACGCAACGAAACTTATCCAAGTCCCGGAGCGTTACCTTCGGTTGAGTATGGTACAATTATCGAAGACCTTCGTCGGCGCGATTTTTCAATCAACGCCCTCGCTATGCGACTTCAGCCCGATACTTTTGGCGAGCTTGTTGATTGTACGGATGGACTGCAAGATTTACGAGCCGAACGCATTCGTGTTCTGCACGCACAAAGCTTCATTGATGATCCAACCCGAATTTTCCGGGCGATACGGTATGAGGCGCGTTACAATTTTCAGATTGACGAAAGCGATCAACAGCGGATACTTGATGCAATCGATCAGGGGGTACTGGATCTCATCAGTAGGCAACGTATCCGAAACGAAATTGACCACATATTGCTGGAAGAAGTCGCGCCGCAAATGATTAAGCGGATGGACGAATTTGATCTCTTTGGCACCATCCACCCGACTTGGAAAATCTCTCCAAATTTTGATGTACTCTGGACTACTGCCGGTCAAGCGATTAAATGGGCATCAACATCTCTCCCAAATGATCCGATTAACACAAGGGCAATATTCTGGATGACGCTGCTGACCGTCGTGGATTCAATTGAGACTATCAGCAGTCGATTGGAACTAGAAAATGAGTTGTGCACCAAACTTAGTGCTGTAACGCAGTTAGAACACGATTTGAATACGCTCTCAGTATCTTCCAAACCGAGTGAAGTTTATCAACGGTTAAGCCCGTATCCTTTAGAGCCTATCGTTTTTGTACTGGCGCGACCGAACCAACCCGCTTGGCGCGTGGACAAGATGAGCAATTATCTAACACATCTGAGAAGCGTTCAGCCCTTAGTTACTGGCGATGATCTCATTCAACAGGGCTTAAAACCGAGTCGAGCGTTCTCGGATTTGCTGTGGAAGGCGTTTGCCGCACAGCTAGATGGAAAAGTATCAACTACACAGGAGATTTACCAATTTTTGGATATTGAAAACTAATGTTTAACATCGATCCTTATCACGCCATCCTGCGCGTTTGTCAATTTATCGTCCTGCTCACTTTTCACGAATGGGGACATGCGAAATCCGCCAATGTGCTCGGCGATCCGACCGCTGAAGATGAAGGCAGAATGTCATTCAATCCCGCGGTACATATTGATCTAATCGGAACAATCGTTTTGCCGTTACTCGGTACTTTATTTGGCGGGGCGTTTTTTGGTTGGGCAAAGCCTGTGCCCGTGAATCCAAATAACTTGAGGAACCCCAAACGCGACCTTATGATTATTGCTGCAGCGGGTCCTATCATGAATATTCTCTGCACTATCGTCATCTTGGGTATTGCTAAGCTGTTAAGGGTAACAATCGGATTTCCTGAAATGGGGTCGACTGCACAATTTCAGATTTACAGAATCCTTCTGCTTCAGAGTGCGCTTATCAGTATCTTTTTAGCAGCATTCAATATGCTACCTCTGTTTCCGCTCGACGGATTTAGCGTCGTATATGGGTTGTTACCGTGGCGGCAGGCGCAAGCATTTGCAAGATTACGCCCTTACGGGATGGTCATTCTAATGTGTATTATTTTTGTGCCCAGCCTGCTACACATCCCGAACCCGGTCTTCTGGCTTATCGGAACCGTTTCTTACGGCGTGTTTGATCTGATCGCAACCCTCGTTGGTTTGAGATGAATCTGAAAGAAAAATGAATTTGGAGGCAACAACAGAAATGCAAAAAACGCGATTAGTGACTGGAATTCGTCCAACAGGACCGCTACATATTGGACATCTCGAAGGGATGTTGACAAACACAGCAGGTCTGCAAGACAAATATGAGTGTTATCCATTCATCGCAGACTGGCACTCGCTCACCGATGTAACTGATACCTCAAACCTGCCCGAATACACATTAAACGCAGCAATCGATTGGTTGAGCGCGGGAATAGATCCAGACAAGAGCACCCTCTTCGTTCAGTCGCACGTCATGGAACATGCAGAACTCGCTACCTTACTGACGATGGTGACACCGGTCGCTTGGCTTGAGCGGTGTCCAACATATAAAGATAAAGTTCAAGACATCACTCAACGCGAGGGACCCTCTACCGGTTTACTAGAATATCCGGTATTGATGACCGCCGATATCATTGTTTACAAAGCAGAAATGGTAACGGTTGGAGCGGATCAGGTTGCCCATCTGGAAATTTCGAGGGAGATCGTTCGCCGATTTAACCATATCTATGGCGAGGTCTTCCCGGAGCCGCAGCCAATGTTGAGCGACGCCTCCGGGTTACCGGGACTTGATGGACGCAAGATGAGTAAAAGCTACGGTAACGCCATTCAGTTATCTGATCCACCTGAGGCAACACAGCAAAATCTAATGAAAATGGTAACAGATCCGGGACGAGTGCGTCGTAATGACCCCGGTAATCCCGATGTCTGCCCTGTCTTCGCATATCATCAGATCTACAACCCCGACGAAGTGCCGCAGATTGATACGGATTGCCGTTCCGCCGCCATCGGATGCGTTGACTGCAAGCGGAACCTCAGCGAAAAGCTAATCACTAAATTGACACCATTTTATGAAAAACGTGCGGAGTGGGCGTCCAAACCGAAAACCGTCCGTGATGTCCTCGCCGAAGGAGCGAGGCAGGCAAAAAAGGTCGCTCAAGAAACGATGGCAGAAGTTCGATCCGCAATGAAGTTAGCGTAAAGCTTGACGCCGAAGCAAACGAATTGAGGAGGAAAACATATGGCATCTGTAAAGACTACTATCGTCCAGATTGGTGACTCTCAAGGAATTCTTATACCAAAGCACCTACTAGAACAATGCCATCTACAGGAAGAGGTCGAATTGGAACCGAGAGGAGATTACCTGATTATTAAGGCACTAACCGCACCAAGAGTCGGCTGGGATGAGATGTTTCGCAAGATGGCAGAGAAGGGCGATGATGCCATGTTGGATGAAGGTATACTCTCGGAAACAAAGCGGGACCGGGAAGAATGGCAATGGTAATTGAACGCTTTGAGGTTTATTTGGTCAATCTTAATCCGATACAAGGTCGTTAATGAAAGCACAGCACAAAAGGTGCTTGAGGTATTAGCCGAAGTATTCGCGCTATAAAAAAGGAATAAGGTAGTCTGTATGGGGCCTACACCCTTAACTGATACGTCTCAACCACTAAAACCTATTTATGCAATTAAACTAGATGTCTTTGAAGGTCCGTTGGATCTACTGCTCCATCTAATCCAGCAAAATGAGATGGACATCACAGATGTCTCAATTGCAGAAATTACGGAGCAGTATCTAGAATATCTCAACCTTATGGAGATGCTAGATCTCGATGTTGCATCGGAATTCCTAGTTATGGCAGCGACACTGCTTCATCTCAAGTCCCAGATTATTCTCCCCTCAAAGAATCCGGATGAATCCTACACTTTCAAGGACCGGGAAGAATTAGTTCAGCAGCTTTTGGAGTACAAGCAATTTAAGGAAGCTGCCCAAACGCTAGATTACTACGCAACGAACCATGAGAAAGTCCATGGACGCAGTGTAGATTCATACGGAGATGTAGAAGATTTGCGGGAAGTACAGATTAAAGCAACACTCTTCGATCTGCTCTCTGCCTTCAAGTATGTAACTGAGCGAGAATTTGCAATTGATGACACTTATGAGGAAATCCATGAAGAACAGATTACCGTCGAAGAAAAGATGGAGTTTCTAGAGCGCAGGCTTAACGCCGGTGAGCAGATCCGGTTTGATGAACTGTTTTCAGAATTTGCCAGTAAACTTGAGCGAATCGTTACATTTTTAGCAATTTTAGAACTGATACGTCTGCAGCGGATTGTCGCTGTGCAATCGGGACACTTCGATAATATTTATATCGTTAAACGTGATGCGTAAAACACCATACCTATCATCTAAAAGCAGATTGTTCGATGACAGAAATAAAAACAGACCTTTATCTTGGGGATTGCTTAGAGGTACTCGCCAATTTTGAGGAAGATTCATTCGATCTGATTATGACCTCTCCCCCATATGCGGACCGTCGAGCTAAAACGTATGGAGGAGTCAATCCCGATAAATATGTCGATTGGTTTATGCCTCGCGCTGAAGAATTTTTACGGGTACTCAAGCCTTCTGGCACATTCATTCTAAATATTAAAGAAAAAGCCGTTAATGGAGAACGGCATACCTATGTTCTCGAGTTGATACTTGAAATGAGAAAGCAGGGATGGTTGTGGACAGAAGAATTTATCTGGCATAAGAAAAATTCCTATCCGGGCAAGTGGCCAAACCGATTTAGGGATGCTTGGGAAAGATGTTTGCAGTTTAATAAAACCAAGAAGTTCAATATGTATCAAGAAGCGGTTATGGTGCCGATGGGAGATTGGGCGGAGAGAAGGCTAAAGCATCTCAATGAAACAGATCAGAGCCGGGATACGTCGAAGGTGGGAAGCGGGTTTGGTAAGAATGTATCAAATTGGTTAGATCGAAAAATGGCGTATCCGACGAATGTTTTGCACTTAGCAACGGAAACAGGAAATCGAAAACACAGTGCTGTCTTTCCTAAGACACTGCCCGAATGGTTCATCAAGCTATTTACAAAAGAAAACGATTGGGTGCTTGATCCGTTTGCAGGTGCCGGCACAACCTGTCAGGTCGCTCAAACGTTGTTAAGAAATTCTGCCGGTATTGAAATTTTGCCTCAGTATTATCAAGTGGCTAGGGAAAATATCAAGCCGAAACAATTGAATTCATCGGGACATTCTGCGATGCTGACGGTAGCATACTTTGGGAAGAAATCGTCAAATTCAATTCATCAAAAGCCACATCTTAAAAACCAATCCTAAACCCAATGGAACTTCGCCTATGTCTGACACCCAATATCCACTCATTATGGACGTAGCCAGTCCGCTAGTACATAACCCAGACGAAATCAAGTCAATCCTCGAAGCTGTTCTGTTCGCTGCCAGCGAGCCAATCTCGTTGGAGCAGTTCGGTCAGTTGTTTGAGGACGTATCTACTTGGCAAATCCGCCAACAACTCATGCAGTTGCGGGACGAGTATCAGGAGGCAAATCGTAGCTTCCAACTCATTGAGATCGCCAACGGATTTCAGATCTGTACACACGCCGAGTATCACCCGTGGGTTGAAAAATTTCACACGCGCCAGATCCGCGTCAAACTCTCGGCTTCCGCTCTGGAAGCCCTCGCTATCGTCGCCTATAAACAACCCGTGACCCGATCCGAAGTTGAGGAGATTCGCGGTGTCAACAGCGATAGCGTCCTGAATTCGCTGATCGAAAAGCGGATGGTTCGCATCGCCGGACGGAAGCCCGGTCCAGGGCGCTCGCTCCTCCTTGCGACCACCAACGAATTTCTGGAACAATTCGGATTGAAAGATCTGTCAACACTCCCCTCAATGGAGGAGATTGAAGAGATCTTAAATCAGTCAGACGACGAGTAGTTTCCTGAACGCGAGGTCCGGAGGGACTCAGACTTCGTTGCGCTCAATTGGCAACGCCGTTCCATTCTAACCCCAACACGGAGTAAGAGTGCTGAAACGTTAAATCCGGAGAATTCTAATGGCGCATTATTTGGTTACAGGCGGCTGCGGGTTCATTGGATCTCACCTTGTTGAAACTCTTGTACAAAAAGGAGAGCATGTACGTGTGTTCGATAATTGTTCAACAGGTAAAGCCAAGAACATCGCGCACGTCAAAAGTCAAATTGAATTTGTAGATGGGGACCTACGGGAACTTGATGCTGTGCATCGAGCGGTTGCAGGGATTGACTATGTCTTTCATCAAGGTGCCCGGCCCTCAGTCGCTAGATCTGTTGCGGATCCCATTTTGAGTAACAATGTGAATATCAACGGAACTTTGAACCTCCTTGTTGCAGCAAGAGATGCGGCGGTAAAACGCGTTGTCTATGCAGCCTCCTCATCAGCTTATGGAAATACACCGACACTCCCCAGATCTGAGATGCTCTCTCCACAACCGGCCTCTCCCTACGCCATTACCAAGTATGTCGGTGAATGTTACTGTCGAGTTTTCACACAAGTCTTCGGTTTAGAAACGGTTGCACTACGATACTTTAACATCTTCGGTCCCCGTCAGGATCCAACATCCCAATACTCAGCGGTTATCCCCAAGTTTATTCACGCTTACCTACACGGCAACTCCCCGGCAATTGAGGGTGATGGTAAACAGTCGAGAGATTTTACCTACATTGCAAACGCGGTCCACGCCAACCTTCTCGCGTGCCATGCAGAAGGAGTCGCAGGAGAGGTATTTAACATCGGCTGTGGTCAGCAGACATCAATCAACGGTCTCGCAAGCCTTATTGGAGAGATGATGGAAACCGATGCCAAACCTGTCTATACATCGTCACGCCCCGGTGATGTTCGACATTCTCGTGCGGATATCCACAAAGCACAGCAACTACTTGGCTATGAACCACAAGTAGAACTCAAAGCAGGTTTGCGCCGAACCATTGACTGGTTTCTCCGACGTTGAGATACCTGAAACTCTTTGACATACTCCCGCCCTAAAGGACGGGGATTTCGGAAGATTTTGATAAGTCGTATCTTTTATGGAAAGTACGTCACACACTCTTTCTATCATTCAATCCAGACTTCATTAGTAGGAGACAAAAATGCAACCGCGTCGAAGTTGGCTACTATTTTCGATCGCCGTCATATTCCTTGCGCTTTTTAATAACCAGATTTGGGCGCAACAATCCACTTCAGTCGAAACCGATGAAGAAGCGATCGAAGACTTTGCTGAACGCGCAACGAGTGGACTGAAGGGAAGGGTAATTTGGGAAGGACAAGATCTATCACAGACAACTGTACAGGTTTATAAGGATGAAGGCTTGCAGCATCTTTACACCGGCGTAACACAGTTAAACAGCGGTGAATTTGAAGTTCGCGTTGAGTCGGGACGCTACTACCTTGTCGCCTTTGTGGATCTGAATCGCTCAGGTAAATTTGATACCGGCGATGGCATGGGGATTTTCGGTATCACGGACTGGGCTGATTCAAACCAACAGAAACAGAGCGTCAAGGTCGCAGATCGGCAAATGATTAGAGGACTTGATATTATTATCACAGCAAGAATGCAGCAGGTTGACGGACAGGACCAAATCGTCTCCCTATCCGACTACCGAGAAGATCCATTTGACCAATTTAAATCAGCATTAGAGATGATTTCATCTGGCATCCAAGGACAGGTGACGTATGAAGGGCAGGTATTATTCGAAAATACGCTTGTCTTTGCCTACACAGATCTGTCATGGAAATACCGTGCCGGAGAAACACAGGTTGAAGCCGATGGAAATTTTGTACTTAATTTACCGCCGGGAAAGTATTATTTGATGGCAATCATCGACAGTAATAACACCCATCTTTTTGATTCAGGAGATGCACTCGGCATCTACGGCATCACAGATCTGCGCGAATCCCAAGCATTTCCTCAACCCGCATTGGTTAGCCCCAATCAATTCACCTCAAATCTCAATATCACAATCACAGGGAAACAGACAATGAGTGGGCAGGTCGTTCCTATGGATGAATCTGAGGTGGAGGTAGATCTCGCTGGCACAGCAACAGCACAGCTTACCGGTAGGGTCAGATGGACAGGACAGTCGTTTAAAGGGGGCGTTATCCAAGCTTTTCGGGAGGCAGCGCTGCTCAAAGGGGCGTATCAAGCTAGAGTGAGTGAGGATGGAAAATTCAGTCTTCAACTTCCGCCGGGGGATTATTATCTCATGGCAAATGTCGATGTGGACGGTAATGACAGATATAGCCTAGGAGATGGGCTTGGCGGCTATGGCACTGCGGATATCATAACCGATTCTCCATCTGCATTGACCGTAGCGGAAGGGACAAACCCTGAAATCACAATTTTCGTGAGTGCACGGTATAACGCGGCGGGTCAACTGGAACCAATTGCTGAAGGTGCCATCGACCTGAGCCAAGATAGTAGCGGTGGCATTTCTGGTCAGATTCGGTGGGATGGCAAGGCATTTAAGGAAGGAATCCTCTCGATTTCAGAGACACCTGATTTTCGGTCACCTGTCGCAATCTCCTTAAATTTGGAGGACGCGGGACGCTACGAGGTTTCGATACCACCCGGAGATTACTACGTTATGGCGGTTGTCGACCTTGACGGAGATCGGAAATCGGGCTTACAGGATGGTGTTGGTATCTACGGCACACGGCATCCTGTCCGCAGCAAAGACCTACAACGGGTCTCCGTGTTTTCAGACTATACCACGCCATACATTGATATCGAAATCTCCGCTATGTACATTGATGTAGAGGGTAATATCGCCGAAATTGAGGACGGTGGTCGCTCCGAGATTAAACTCCAATATGGCGCACCCGAAGATGTTTTCCAATTTACCCGTTTCGGACGTCAAATCGAGGAATGGTGCTATTGGACCCAAGGCGTTCGCTTCCGCTTTGAAGCTGTCGGAGCCGGTTGGAAACTGCAGACCCGGAAAGATTTTGAACCAACGCCTGAAGCACTCGAACACTTGAAACAACTTGAGCAGCAGCCACAACAACCGAACATCGATGAACCCGAAACAACCCCGCTAAACGTCCTGCTCTATTATAGTTTTGACAACATCATCTGGGAGTGTATGCCGGCGATTGGTATACAACAACCGTTGGCAGCGGGCAGGCGACCAACTGTTTCTTTGGATGGCAGACTGATCCATCTGGGGCTAGAGGGAGATGTCATCCTTCACGATTCAGATGCTCCGCAAGGCAGATTATTGCTTGACAAACGTGAACTAGCAACTGATGCAACTATCTCGCCGGATGGCGCATACCTCGCGTTTGCGAGACAGGAGATGGGACGGCAGCACATCTACATCCGGCATATCGCGAGTCAGGAAGAAATTCCTATACCCTCGACAGCGCAAGAGATGTTTACACCGGCATGGAACCTAACCGAAGAATTGTTAGCGTACAGTACAAAGGGGAGCATCGAAAATCCAGAAGCCGGCACAGATCGAAATATCTATAGCTATGCTTATGTAGGTGGACGCGTTGAACCCATCAGTATAGGTCCTGAAGATGATGCAGAACCTGCGTGGTCCCCATCAGATCCGAATCTCCTCGCCTTTTCCCGTGCAGAAGGGCAGCATCGCCAGATTTGGCTCGTTGAGTTAAGGCCAAAAGGAAAACCGGACGTACAACAACTGACCCGCTACGGCGGTGAAAAGCCGGTTTGGTTGCCTGACGGTTCAGCAGTCCTTTACGAAACCAACGGTCAACTTTGGCAAATTTCAAAGGATGCATCGCAAAACCGACCGGTGATGTTCAACGGACAGGTAGTTTTTGGACACGAGCCGTATACAATCCCCTCACCAATTCAGCGATAAGTATTTACCCACCTCTTAAATGTGACAGCGCAGTTTAACAATCCACTCCCACACCAAAACATCTTGTTATAAAACCTAGAAAACATCAGGATTTCTCGGTTGCAAGGGGCTATCGACTATGGTAAAATGAATCTATTGTTTTTACCAATCGGCACGATACGCCTCTCGATAGCTTCAAGCCCAGCACTTGGATTCCCTATCAACCGGCTTCAGCGGTAGCTATGGCTATCCGCATATACAATACCCATGGAATCTAGAGGGCAAGACGCATATATTCGCCTAGCGCTAGCCATGGAACGCAATGTTTCCCATTTTTTTGAATAGACAATTAATCTTCACTTGAGAATCATACGTCATCATCTACATGAGTACACAAATTATAGTGAATCATAAAAATAAATAGACACTTCCCCTCTCCGTGTTTGGTAGGCGCTGTTTCCAACTGCGCCGATTGGCAGTGTCTAATTAATTCTAAAATCTACCATAAATCTCATCAACGAATGTGCCTCAAGACAGATGTCCTAGATTCTTATCTGATGAAAAAAGAGGAAATTTACACTAAACAGATGAATAACCCCATGAAGGATGCCCAACGTCAGCAAAAGTATCAACTATACGTTATAATGAGGAGGGAGGATAAACAATGAAAACTATTAAATCTTATGTTCCCGCTTCACCCATTATGCGGACGATCGTTCTTGCGATGCTATCGATCATTGCGATATTGCAATATGCGTGTCTTTCAACAAGTACGCAAAGACAAGCAGAAAAACTCGCTCATGAGAAAAATTATCAAGGCGCAATTGATGCCTATCAGGCGACGATCAGTTCCAAAGCCGGGACACCAGAGGCTTACCGCGCCCAATTAGGCATCGCTAGGCTATACATCGACAAGATGGATCAACCCCAGCTAGGTGTCAAGGCTTATCGAGATCTCATCGCTGCTGCACCTAATACCGGCGAAGCTGCCGAAGCACACTATCGCCTAGGAATCTACTACTTCAGAACAAAAGATTATGAATCAGCACAACAATCTTTTGACGCCATTGTTAACAAATTTCCGAACCTCGGGAATCTGAGTCATAATGCCCAATTAATGTTGGCAAAAAGCTACGAGGAAGCTGGTGCCTATAAGAAAGCGATCGCAACCTACGATAACGTCGTAAATCGTCACCCAGATAGTGACCGCGCCGCCCAAGCCATAACCAATAAAGCGAAAATCCAAAAGGACCATTTGAAAGACAGGATCGCAGCAGAACAAACCTACAAATCTCTCATCACAGAGTATAACAACGTCGAAGGAGCGGAAGAAGCAATCGACGATGCTAGACGGGCACTTCAATCAATGGGCGCGCGTATTCCGCAGCCGGAGATTGATTCGGGCACAGCGTACGATCGTGCCCAAGAGCGGCGGATGAAACGTCGTGAACGTGATCGTCCCCGTGGTGGGGCTGAACTGAGCCCTGCGATGGGCTATGACGCATACGGGGACTCCGGTTTCGGTATAACTCCCGAAGAGGTCATAAGGGAATTCGGAAACCCTTGGGAAGGTGGAGGACACGGACGATCAGGAGAGAATGACGACGAAACACAAACGATGATTAAAGTGATTGCAGACATCAATTTTCTGATCAAAAAGTATCGAAATGCTGGGACACTGTACTTTCGCGCGATCGCAGTAGCGAAAGAGAGCAATAAAAAAATTGATCCCTACGACTATATCCGTCTATCAGTCTGCTACCGCAAAGTGGGAATGCATCAGCGGGCGGTTGAAACACTGAAAGAAGGGGCGAGAAAAAATGTAACAGTGTTGGAAGCCGTTATCACCTCGTCCGCAAACAATTACCACGATGGAGAATACGAAAGCGTACTTGAGGCACTTCAGCCTATCGCGGGGTTGCACCGGACCAAAGATCCGGAAATCTACTGGAGACTCGGATTAGCCTACAAGAAGATGGGGGATCTGTACAAAGCCGTTGAGGCCTTCGAGCGAAGCATTGCTAGTGACACGGATTACACCGATTCGATCCAAAGTCTCGCCGAAATACTTAACTACCAACTCAAAGAACGAGAAAGGGCAATCATCTTTCAGGACATAATTGATACCCAAGGTCATACCTGGATCGGTGAGAAAGAGCTAGGCGATATATGCTATAAGTACGGTAACTACCTCCGATCGAAATCGAAATATGAAACAGCGGTGCGCATTGCCCAACGTGAAAAAGAAAACGCTGAAGTTACCCCATTTGAAAGGCGAAAACTCGATAACCAGATCTTATACGCAAAAATACATGCAGCGATGGCTGATTATCAAAATGGTGGGAGCGTCCAAGCACAAGAACAAATAGATGCTCTTGCTGCTGAACATCCCGACCATCCGCTGATAGCCTATGGTCGTGGACAGATGGCGTTGCTCAAGGGAGATGTCGAAACCGCGATTGCCACTTTTGAAACCACTATAGAAAAAGATCCGGCTTCTGATGCCGCACCCGTCGCGCTCGGCGAATACTATCTCTCACAGGAAAAGCCTGATGCAGCCATAGAGGTGTGGGAAGGAGTGCTCAAGACCTATCCACAAAACCGTGGAGTCCGCCGTCGTCTTAACGCCCTAAAACAGCAACGTGAAGCACAAGCGGTTGAAGCGGCTGAAAAGTCCGATCAATCGGGACGAACCGCTACCTTGACAAAGAAAAAACGACAGAACCTCTTACCTGCAAAACGACGAACAATCTATCCGAGAAATCGGATCCCAAAATCACAACTGCCGTCTGCACTCTTCGTGGGATTGAACGAGGACCAAGTGATCGAAAAGTATGGAGAACCCGTCGAAATCCTTGATCCGCCTCCGAACCTTCCCAACGCTACAAAGCGATTTGCCTATGGTGCACTTGTGCCGGGTATGTCTAGCACCTTCAGTCTGGAAGGATCGGAGTTTATCTTCGACGAAAATGGTCTTTTGGGATACCACAAAGTTTATTTCGGGGATGTCAACGCACTAGTAGGAGGTGGCAGCGAGTACCCAGCACTGCTTAATGAAATCCCTGATGAGTTGAAATCAACACTTTGCGATGTCATTAACGAACAAGTCTTTGAAGCAAAAAAGTATAATCTCATCGTCCAAAAGGCGCAGATTGTCTGGGAACTCAACGAGGAACGATGGTGGGCAACGGTGCACGCAACTTTTCCAGCCAGAGATTTCACCTCTGATAAGTCTATAAAAAAATACAAACCAAAACTCAAAGACTATCACATCATGGAATTGTTGGTAACCAATCGAAATCTTGTCCCAGATCTGTTCCTCACAAAACCGAAGGGGATAGCCTATGAAAACTATTAGGTACGATATTGTCACCCTTATCATCGTGATAGCGATGACTCAATACGCTTGTGTTGTGTCAAGTCCACAGAGACTCGCCGGAAAGCGCGTACAAGAAAAGGACTATCAAGGGGCGATCGACGTATATCAGACGGTAGTCGATTCCAAACCCGAAATGCCAGAAGCCCGTCAAGCACAACTCAGCATCGCCAAATTATACATTGAAAAGATGGATCAACCCCAACTGGGTGTTCAGATTTATCAAGACCTCATCGCTGCCGCACCTGACAGCGAAGAAGCTGCTGAAGCTCACTGGGGTTTGGGACTTTATGCCTTCAAATCGGAAGACTATCAAGCGGCACAACAGTCTTTTGATACGATCATCAATAAATTTCCGACATCGGAGCGCAGTTATAACGCGCAACTAATGCTGGCAAAAAGCTATGAGGAACTTAATGACTATCGCAAAGCGGTAGAAATCTACGGCAATGTAGCAAACCGTCATCCGGAGGGCAAACGAGCAACGCAAGCGCTGGTCAATAAAGCCAGAATTCAGGGGGAACGGCTCCGCGATGAAACCGCCGCCAAGCGAACCTATCAATCTATCGTCAAACGGTATGGCAACGTCGAAGGCACAGAAGAATCCGTTGGCACCGCGAAACAAGAACTGCGCATGATGGGAGCAATTATTCCCAAGCCGGATGATCAGTCCCTTAACCAACTGGAACGTGCACTAGAGCGTCAAAGGCAGCGCCGTGAAAGGGATCGTCCACGCGGTGGGGTTGAACGTAGTCCGGCAATGGGGAAAGCACCTACCTATTCAGAATCCGGTTTCGGCGTCAACCCTGAAGAGATTATGAGACCCTTTAAGACAATCATCAATGAGATGAGCGGGGAAGGTACTGAAGGAGCAGTTTATCACGATACGGTGCTTAAAATTGCTCACCTGAATTGGGATACTGAAAACTACCGTAATGCTGGGGCGTTGTATTTTCATGCGATCGGACTCGCCGAACGTCAGGAGGCATATATCGATCCGTTTAGTTATCTCCGGCTCTCCCTCTGTTACCGTAAGCTAGGCATGCATCAGCACGCTAGCGAAATGGTAAGGACAGCAGTCAAAAAAGATGGACAGGTTCTTGACGCTATCATCAGCAGCGCTGCCAATCAATATACTGACGAAGATTACGAAAAAGCTATTGAGACGTATAGCTCTGTCTTGGGACTGAATAGAACAAAAGATCCGGAAATTTATTGGAGAATAGGGCTAGCATACAAAAAGATGAACGATCCCCACAAAGCGATTGAATCGTTTGAACGTGCAATTGCTGTGAAAACAGAATATGCCAAAGCACTCCAAAGCCTCGCTGAAGTACTTCACTATCAACTGAAAAATACCGACAGAGCAGCAATCTTTCAAGATCTTGTTGACCAGAAAGGTGAAACCTACGCAGGTGAAAAAGAATTGGCGCATCTCTGCTACAAATACGGCAACTACGGCTGGGCAAAATCGAAATACGAATTCGCATCGCGGATTGCCCAGAGTGAAAAAACAGATGACACCACCCCATTTCAGAGGCGAGGGATAGATAACCGCGTCGTTTACGCAAAGGTACATGCGGCGATGGCAGCCTACAAGGGCGAAATGGCGGATAAGGCGCGAGAAATTCTTGATACGCTCACCGCTGAGTACCCTAATCATTCACTGATACCCTATGGACGTGGACAACTCGCTGCGCTCCAAGGCGACATGGATACTGCAATCACCGCCTTCAAAACGTCCATAGAACAAGATCCGAGTTTCTATGCGGCACCTATCGCACTCGGTGAATACTACCTGTCACAGGGATATACTGATGAGACAATCGCGTTATGGAAAAAATCGCTCAGAGCTAATCCGCTGAACCGTGTAGTGCGTCACCGGCTCCACGAGTTGACAAAGCAGGTTGGCTACAGATTCGCAGATTCGGAAAAACCGCGCGCAATATCACAAGGTGAGGTTACCGCACCAACCACTTCTTCTCAAACGAGCACTACCACATCATCTAACGCATCAAAGCGTAGGGACCTCCCCGCCAACCGACGGACAATCTATCCGAAGCGCCGTATCCCGAAATCGCAATTACCGTCCGCGTTTTTCGTCGGGTTGAGTGAAGGCCAAATCACCGATACGCACGGACAACCAGCCCAAATTCTGTCCGCAGTAGCCAGCATCCCCAGTTCCACAAAGCGATTAGCCTACGGGGATCCCATAGACAATACAACACATGTGGCCACCCTTGAAGGTTCAGAGTTCATTCTCGATGAAGCAGGAGTGCTCGGATTCCGCAAAGTCTATTCTGGGGACATCAATGCGGTGGTAGGCAGTCCAGTCGAGTATCCTACCTTGGTCAGTGAAATTCCTCAAGAACTGAATTCAACACCTTGTCATGTCATCAACGAAGAAATCATTGATACAAACAAGTACTTCCTTATTGTCCAAAAAGCACAGATAGTTTGGGAACTTGATTCAGAACGCTGGATAGCAACCGTATACACAACCTATCCAGCCGACGATCGTAAATCAGAACGGTCCATCAATAAGTACAAACCGAAACTGAAAGACTACCGTATCATGGAGCTTTTGGTGATGGATCGGAACATCCCACTTAACATCAGCCTCAAATAGGATTCAACTACTAACGACACAACGGAGGACAAATATGAAAGTTGCTTTGAATCTCCCGACTAGTCGAGATTCCTCCGATTTATCGGAGTCCTCGGAACGGGATCGGAACGGAACAGATCTCATCGGGGTTATTAGACTTAGCATCTCCTTTCTACTAGTAGCCATGGTTGTGATAACCCAATACGGCTGCGTTTCAAAGAGTATGGACGAACAGGCGTACCAACTCATCCAAGAAAAGGATTATCAAGGCGCAGTTGATGCCTATCAGTCGGTCATCGATTCCAACCCCGGAACATCGGAGGCACGCCAAGCGCAATTGGGCATTGCCAAGCTGTATATCGAAAAAATGGAGCACCCCCAACAGGGCATCAAAATTTACCAAGATCTTCTCGCTGCTGCCCCCGAGAGCGAAGAAGCTGCCGAAGCTCACTGGCGTTTAGGACTTCATGCCTTCAAGTCTGAAGACTACCAAGCAGCGCAACAATCCTTTGACACCATCATCAACAACTTTCCGGGATCAGAGTATAGTCATAACGCCCAACTGATGCTGGCAAAAAGCTACGAGGAAGCCACCAATTATGAGAAAGCGGCAGAAGTCTACGATAACGTGGCAAACCGGCACCCGGAGGGTAAACGAGCAACACAGGCATTGGTTAATAAAGCCAGAATTGAGCAGGAATATCTCAAAAATCAAGCCGCTGCCACGCAAACATACCAAGCACTCGTTAAGCAGTATGGTGCAACTGAGGGTACAGAAGAATCAGTTGAGGAAGCGAAAAAGGCACTTCAATTGATGGGGGCAAGTATCCCCAAACCAGATGTACCAGACGCGCAGGATCTCACGTCGGCCTTTAACCGCAGACTCAATTACCGAGAGCGCCGTCGTGCAGAACGGGAGGCGGCAGGTTTTGAGTCTAGCCCCGCAACGGGAATGCCAAAAAGCATTCCAGACTCCGGCTTCGGTGTGAACCCCGAAGAAATCATGGAACCCTATAAGCAGACGATTATGCAAGAAGGTGCCGATGCGGAAGGCTTAGAGCCCGAAGTTTATCACGACACAGTGCTTAAAATCGCCGTTTTAAAGTTGCAATTCCAAGATTATCGAGATGCCGGCGCACTCTTCTTTTATGCGATCGAACTCGCCAAACTTGAGAAGGCACGGATTGATCCATATAGCTTTCTCCGTCTATCGGTTTGCTATCGGAAGGTAGGCATGTACCAGCGCGCGGCGAAGGTATTAAGGGAAGCGGTGAGAAGAGATATTAGTGTTCTTGAGGCTGTCATGGTAACAGGTGACAACCAATACCTAGATGAAGAGTACCAAAGAGCCATTGAGACCTACAACTCTATTGTGGGTATGAATCGGAGCAGAGACCCGGAGATCTATTGGAGATTAGGACTTGTCTACCAGAAAATGGGCGATTACGATAAGGAAGCAGAATTTTGCGAACGGGCAATCGCCGTCAAAACGGACTATACCGACGCACTCCAGAGCCTCGCGTATGTGCTTTTCCGCCATCTCAACGATAAGAACCGCGCGAGAATTTTTGACGAACTCGCTAGGGGGCAGAGCAATAGCTACGAAGGCGAAATAGAGCTCGGTGCAATCTGCTACAAATACGGTAACTACACTTGGGCAAAGACAAAATATCAAGCTGCTACGCGTTTCGCAGAGCGGCAGAAAAAAGATTCAATGTCGCCGGTAGAACAACGCCTCGTTGACAACCAGATTGTCTTCGCGAAGGTACATGCGGCGATGGCGTATTACAAAACCGGGATGGAAGAGGAAGGACAGGAAATATTCGACACACTTGCCGCCGAATATCCTGATCACCCACTGATACCCTACGGAAATGGGCAGTTAGCTCTCCTCAAAGGAGACACCGATACCGCTATTGCGGAGTTCAAAGCATCAATGGAAAAGGATCCGAAATCTCACGCAGCCCCCATTGCCCTCGGTGAATACTATCTCTCACAAGGGTATATCGATGATGCAAAAGCATTGTGGAGCGGATTCCTTAAAGCCAACCCCCGCAATCGTGTGGTGCGTCAACGGCTAGGTATTTTGAATAGGCAGCTGGAAGCGGCAACAACTTCGGATTAGAATTTTGATGTCACGAAAGGACCAGTAGACTGAATGCCTGAGCTCGCAGAGATCCTAAAACCGGTTGAGACAGTCGCCCGAGAAGCCGGTGACATTTTAATGGATTACTATGGAGAAATTCGTCAGATTGATTATAAGGGCATTGGCGATATTGTAACTGAAGCAGACAAAGCCTCCGAAAAACTCATTACGGAACGACTAGAATCCCGTTTTCCAGACTATGCCATCCTCGGCGAGGAATTTGGCATGTCCGCGGTGCAATCGGACACCTGCTGGGTCACGGATCCCCTAGATGGCACAGCCAACTATGCGGCGCATTGCCCAATCTTCGCGGTTGCGATTGGGCTGCTGCACAACGGTGCCCCAGTCCTCGGCGTAGTGTTTGATCCCAATACAGATCGGATGTTCAGTGCGGTGAAGGGCGGAGGGGCAACATTGAATGGGGCCCCCATTCACGTCAACGACCGCGAAAAATTAGACCCCATCGGTCTATTCGGCTTTGGGTCGCCGGTCCTCGAAATACTTCATCCGTTCATACAAAAATGTGGTAAAGGACGCAGTCTTGGTTCTGCAGCACTCCACATCTGTTCGGTCGCCACCGGTTACTTCAATGGAAGTTTCGACCTCTACACAAAACTTTGGGACATCGCTGCGGCAGCTGTTATTCTGCAAGAAGCTGGTGGTCGCATGACGCAGCCATCGGGTGGGCTGCTGTTTCCGCTACCACCAGACTCCTCCGCCTATCAAGGACATGATGTCCCCTTTCTCGCAACCAATGGAAAGATACATGAGGAATGCCTAAACACTCTCGGAGAAAATAAGCATAACTCGCACTAATAAGGAGATCTCCCCTTCCATGTCTATCCCAAAACTATCTGTGGGCAATCCTGTCCTAGCGAATCTATTCATGATTATTATCATTATATTCGGTGTCTATGCTTGGATTGTCCTTCCCAGAGACTTGATACCCGAAATATCTTTTCAGTCCGCAACAGTAACCACATTCTATCCCGGTGCTTCTTCCGAAGACGTTGAAAAACTGGTCACTGTACCGATTGAGGATGCGATCGAAGAGAACGTAAACAAAACTGATATCATTGTATCAGTATCATCAGAGGGACGGTCATTAATCACCATCCAGTTTGAGGAAATCAGCGACCGTGACTTTGACAAAGAATTCCAGAATCTTCGGACAGCAGTTGATAGAGTCAATGATCTTCCGATTGAGATTCTGGATGAACCCCAAGTGCTAGAGATTGATACATCAAGCGGTTTTCCGATGTTGACGATCGTCGTCGGTGGAGAAATTTCGGAAGATCAGATGAAGGAGATTGCTGAAGATCTGAAAGATGAGATTCTTGAAATTAAAAACGTCTCCGCCGTCCGGCTAGCGGGAGTGCGAGAAAGGGAAATCTGGATTGAAGCCGATCCGGATCAGTTAAAAGCATATAATCTTCCCATCGAAGCGGTCATCAACGCACTGAGAACCCACAATCTGAATCTGCCTGCAGGCACATTAGAGATGGGAACGTCAGAATATCTAGTACGCACAATGGGGGAGTTTAGCAACCTACAGGAAATTGGAAACACGATTATACGTGCCCGACCAACCGGAACACCACTGCGGGTACGTGATGTTGCAACCGTCTCCGACACCTATGAAAAACCGCGCACACTGTCGCATATCAACGGCCAGCCATCAATCAGCCTATCTGTCCAAAAGAAGACGGAGGGCAATACTATCAAACTGGTCAAGCAGATTCGAGAACTGGTCGAGCAGCGTAAACAGAACCTGCCAGAAGGCACAGAACTCTCGGTGGTGAACGATTATTCTGTTATCCTACAGGAACGGTTGGGAATCCTACAAAACAATGCCGTTTTTGGACTAATCTTGGTCGTTGTCCTACTCTATATTTTTATGGGATGGCGCAACGCGTTCTTTGCCGCATTAGGCATCCCCGTTGCATTTATGGCGACCTTCTTCTTTCTGCATTGGTCCGGATATACCCTTAGCGGTGTCACGTTATTCGGTTTAATTCTCGTGGTCGGCATCGTTGTGGATGATGCAATCGTTGTCATTGAAAACGTGTTCCGGCGTATTCAGGAAGGGATGCCCCCCAAAGAAGCAGCAATCGCCGGAGCTCAAGAGGTGGGGTGGCCCGTTCTAGCGGCAAGTCTCACTACAATTGCTGCGTTCGGTCCCCTCATGTTTATGTCCGGCACTTCGGGGCAGTTCCTGCGAATCGTTCCTATCACCGCTATCTTGGTGATACTCGCATCGTTGTTTGAGGTCTTCGTGATTTTACCGTCCCATATTGCCGAGTGGGGTAAGGCGCAAAGTCGAACACAGCGACGACATGTGTGGTTTGATCGAATCCGAAGGCGTTATGTACACATACTAAAAGTGACGATTCGCCGGCGTTATGCAGTCGTATGTGGTGTCTTCGCCTTTGGGGTATTGGTCTGTATCGGTGCATTTTCGCAGTTAGAAAGGCAGCTGTTCCCCGGCGAAGATTTTCCGCAATTTTACATCAAAGCGGAAATGCCACCTTCGTTCGGTCTAAAAGAGACCTCCGCTGTTTTAGCACAGGTCGAAGAGGTTGCCATGTCTCTGCCATCTGATGAATATGTCGCTGTCGTTACAAACGTCGGCTTGATTACACCAACCTCTCTGCTGGAAGGCTCAAGCATCCGTTCTAACGTCGGCGAAGTGCTTGTTGAACTGGTCCCGAAGAATCAACGGTCACGCAGTACAGATGAGATTATCGCAGGTCTCCGGGGGAAACTCAAGGCAATCAGCGGCGTTGAAAAACTCACATTTGATTCGCAACAAGGGGGACCACCACAGGGAACAGATGTGGAGGTAAAGGTTAAAGGGGAACGGTTCGAGCCGTTGGAAAAAATTGCCAATTCACTCAAAGAAAAATTGTATCAGATGGATGGCGTCTACGATATACGGGATGATTTTGTTACAGGAAAATCGGAAATCCGCCTGCGTGTTAAGGAAGATAGGGCACATCAGTACGGCTTGAATATCTTTCAAATCGCTTACAATGTCCGCAACGCTCTTGAAGGAAATATAACGACAACCTATCGCGATGCCGATGAATCGATTGATGTCATTGTGAAATACAATTCTGATGACTTGCAATCGATCGCCAATCTTGAGGAGCTGCTGATTCCGGTGCCCAACGGGACGATGGTCCCGCTCAGAGAGGTGGCTGAAGCCCATGAGGAAGGTGGATATTCGGAAATCCGCCGATTTGAGAATGAGCGAGCAATTACTGTATCCGCCGCGGTAGACAACAACAAGACCAGTGCCTTCGCAGTCAACCAAGTATTGATTCAAACCTTTAAAGATATTGAATCGCTTTATCCCGGCTATCGTCTCGATTTCCGAGGTGTCTTCGACCAGATTAATGAATCATTTGGCCAACTAGGAAGGCTGTTTGTCGTTGGAATTTTGATCATGTACGTTATATTAGGCGCACAGTTCAAGTCGTTTATTCAGCCGGTCATTATCCTTTTTGCCGTACCGTTTGGGTTCATGGGTTCAATGGTTGGATTATTAATCGTTGGAGCACCATTGAGCATGGTCGCGCTGTTCGGCACTGTTGCATTGGCGGGGATTGTTGTCAACGACTCAATTGTGATGATAGACTTCATAAACCAGTACCGGCTACGCGGTTATAACAAATGGCGGGCAATTTTAACGGGGGGAAGCGTTCGATTACGTCCGATTATCTTGACCTCTGTCACCACGATTTTTGGCTTAATTCCGATGGCGATAGGATTGGGTGGTAAATCACCAATCTGGATGCCAATTGCGTATACAATTATCTTTGGACTTTCCGCGGCAACGCTTCTGACGTTGTTTGTCATGCCCGCCTTATATGCGATCACCGCAGACATACGTGAACTATTCATCAAACGTGAACCGGCGACCCAACCCGCATTTGACGATGTACCGGTCGCGGTCGCGGACGATTAAAATCTCAAATCTTATCATCTCTTCGAGGGAAAGTACCTATGTCGAATATCAAAACTGTTGTTACTGCTGATGAACTACGAGCGCGTCTCGAGCGGCTGCCGAGGTTGTATTTGGCAGATCTGCCGACACCGCTGCTTGACTGTCCACGCCTATCTAAAGCCTTAGATGGTCCGCGCATCCTAGTGAAACGGGAGGATCAGACCGGAATGGCGTTTGGCGGAAATAAGGTCCGAGAGTTCGAGTATTCCGTTGCGCCCGCGGTGGAGGGCAGATACGATGTCCTGCTACACGGTGCAGCGTCCCAGTCCAATCAGTCACGATTGACGGCGGCGGTTGCGGCACGGTTGGGATTGAAAGCGGTGATGGTAGGCAGGAAAGACGCTCATGCTGAACCGGTGAACGGAAATCTGTTGTTGAGCCACCTATTTGGAGCAGAAGTTAATCTCGTGGAGACCGCTGAAGAGAGGGAAGCGGTGCTTGAACGTCTAGAATCGGAAGGTCGTCGGGTATACAACACCAGCAGCGATGGATACTACCTGCGAAGCGTATCTTATGTGGATGGCTTCATCGAACTATGGGACCAACTTCAAGACCGAGAGGTTCAGCCCGATGCGTTGTATGTCTGTTCAGGTGTACATACCCATGTGGGACTAGTAGTTGGGGCAAGAGCGTTGGGAATTCCATTGAGGATTGTAGGGATCAGTCCCAGTCCACAAGATAACGCAGAGTCAAACGCCAATCTTGCAAAAGTAGCCAACGAAGTGTCTCAGATACTTAATCTGGATCTAGATTTCTCAGGGTCCGATTTTGAGAGCTATGGGGAATACGCAGGAGAAGCGTATGGCGTGGTGACCTCCGGTAGCAAAGAAGCGGTCATCTTGGCTGCACAAACAGAGGCACTAGTGCTGGATCCGGTTTATACAGGAAAGACATTTGGGGGAATGATTGACCATATCCGACAGGGACAGTTTACGACCGATCAAACGGTTGTCTTTGTGCACACCGGCGGGACCCCTGCTCTGTTCGCTTATGGACATGAGATCTTAGGAGAATCAGAATAACTCGTAACTTCAGACGAAAGGAGATCCCCAACATGAACGTTATCGCAGATCTATGCGTCGTCCCGATAGGCGTCGGCGTATCAGTCTCCAAATATGTTGCTGAGTGCGAACGTATCCTCAAGGACGCGGGGTTGAAAACCAAACTCCACGCCTACGGCACCAACATCGAAGGGGATTGGGATACCGTCTTCGCTGCAATTAAACAGTGTCATCAGGTTGTCCATGAGATGGGCGCTCCTCGAATCAGTACAACGCTCAAGTTTGGCACACGCACCGATCGAGCACAGACAATGGACGACAAAATAAACAGCGTTGTACATCAAATGACAGAAGGGTAGTCACTAGACTACTGCTATATCTATCTGAAACAGTGTATCAGGTTGAGCGCAGCGAAATCCCGATTTATCGGGGGAAGGTGGGGTAGTCATGGACCTGTTTGACCAGAATCTACAGCAGAACCGGAAACGATCTGGTCCGCTAGCGCACCGGATGCGACCCAACACGCTCGACGAATTTGTGGGACAGGAACATCTATTAGGGTTGGAGCAACCCCTCTATCTTGCGATCATGGGTGACACGGTGATGTCCTGTATTTTCTGGGGACCACCGGGCTGCGGGAAAACCACCCTAGCACAGATTATTGCTGAGTGTACAAAGGCGCATTTCGAGCATGTCAACGCCAGCACAGCTGGAGTGCCGGAGTTACGCAAACAGGTTGCGGGCGCTGAAGAACGTCTCAAATTCCACGATCAACGGACCATCCTGTTCTTGGACGAGATCCATCGCTTTAACAAAGCGCAACAGGATTTTCTGCTCTCCTTCGTGGAAGACGGAACGCTTGTGCTCATCGGTGCGACAACCGAAAATCCCTCCTTTGAGGTCAATGCGCCACTCCTCTCCCGGATGCAGGTGTATCCATTCCAACCCCTAGAATCGTCCCATATCTGTCAGTTGGTGGATCGCGCACTCACCGACACCGAGCACGGTTTGGGGAAGTATCAGGTCTCACTTTCGGAGGACGCGACAGACGCGCTGATTCAGGTGGCTGATGGTGATGTGCGCCTTGCCCTCAACGCACTGGAACTCGCCGTACAGACCTGCAAACCGGATGAGGGACAGGTACGCTATATAGATGCCGAAAGCATTCAAAAAGCCGCGCAGAAGCGGATGTTGCGCCATGATAAATCGGGCGATGAACACTACAACTTAGTCTCCGCTTTCATTAAAAGCATGCGTGGATCTGACCCCGATGCTACCGTCTATTGGTTGGCACGGCTATTGGAAGCGGGAGAAGATGCACGTTTTATTGCACGACGCATGGTAATCCTAGCGTCTGAAGACGTTGGGAACGCAGACCCACAGGGGCTGTTGATTGCAGATGCAGCCGCCCGCGCGGTTGAATTCGTCGGACTGCCAGAAGCACAGTTGAACTTGGCACATGCTGCTGTCTATCTCGCTTGTGCGCCAAAAAGCAACGCCGCTTATCTAGCTTTGCTCGCAGCGCAAAAAGATGTGCGCGAAGAACCTGCTTATCCTGTGCCAATCCATCTGCGAAATGCACCGACACAGCTAATGAAAGAACTCGGTTACGGAAAAGAATACAAATACGCCCACGATTTTGAAGACCACGTCGTGGAACAGGACCATCTCCCCGACGCCTTACGCGGGGTGCGGTACTATGAACCCACCGATATTGGGGATGAACAGCGCCTCCGCGAGTATTTGGAAAAGACAAGAAAATGACCGTGTAATAGTGTAAGGAACGCAGATCTGCGTTCCCTACTACGTTGTAAGAAGGAGCAAAATCAGAATGGTAGAAGCGAAGCGATCCTACCGTGCCATGCTAATGTCAATGATTATCCCCGGATTGGCACAGATCTATCTGCGTAAGCCGTTTAAGGGTATCATTATACTTCTAGGTATTGTCACCGCAATGGTGCTTATCTACCTCAACTCGCTGCCCGTGAATAGTTGGCGTGATCTGACTCGTATAGATCGAACTGAAACATTGTTGGACGATCGGGGTGCAACAGAACAAATGGAAGTGCAGTCAGAAGCGGGCGATCCTACCTCGGCAGGCAAGGATCCCAAACAGTGGCGTGGTTATACCCTATACACTTCTGACAGCAAGTTTATGTTTCGAATTACCACAGACTTGGATAGCTATCTAGTTGACAACAAGGAACTCTCGACGGAATGGGTACAGGAATTTCGAAAGAACAAAGTCCTAATTTATAAAGGGGCAACAGTTTCAACAAAAAAGGAAGGCAGCTGGTGGCTGATAGACGATTTTTACCAAACATATTCCGTGAGGAAAAGCGAATATGGGTTAGACGTTTATAGCACCGCACAATGGCGGTTTCGTCCCCGTTGGCAGTTCAAGATTACTGGACTGATTCAACTCCTGATTTTCTGGGGATATGCCGTTGTCGATGGCTGGGTTGGACGAAGGCAGGAATAGACAGATGAGCGTTCAACGGGAGCAAAAGAAACGTCGAAGATTCTCGAGTTGTCGGAGGAGAGACAAATGACAGTACAAGAACAGGTTAAAGGTGCAAATCTCAACTTTTATCAAGCGATGCAGAAGCTGAGCATTGACATGATGGACAACATATGGCTACAAGCGGATTGGGTACAATGTATTCACCCAAATTGGGAAACAATCACAGGCTGGCAGGAGATTCGCGCGAGTTGGGTAAATATTTTCCAGAACACACATCGAATGCACATCCACCCTTGCGAGGTCGCGATCCATATCGATAACCAATTTGCTTGGGTGACCTGCGTGGAATCGATACACACCTTTGCCGGCGGCAGGATGGGTATCTCCTTTGCACAAGCGACAAATGTCTTCAAACATGAGGGAGAGGACTGGAAGATGGTACATCACCACGCGTCCCCACTGCCGAGAGAGGTGGCACTTTCCGGCACCGCAGCGGCACCCTCGTTGAACTAGCAGAACCAAGCTGAGGAAGTTTTCGTTGTTACTGTTTCCGGTAGTGTGTTACAATCATTTAGAATTTCAATTTATCAACAGGAGGAATAAACCTTGTTATCTCGATTATTGCAGAAAAAGTATTTCAGAATTGGGGCATTAAGTCTCGGAATCATCGCTGTGCTGATTGCGATTCCCGTGGTTGCTAATCAGATATTTGATGAAGAGGTCATTGGGGATTTCAAACACGTTAAAACCGAATACGATGAGAAACATACACCGAAGATCGAGTGCCCAGATGAGGTTGGTGTTGGGGAATGGTTTGATGTGACCATAACAATCGGTGCCGGTGCAGTTCATCCCACCCTTTATGAGCACTACGTCAACTGGATTGGTATCTACAAGAACGATGTGGAAATAGCACGAGCCTATCTACACCCAATCTATACTATGCCTAAAGTCACTTTCACGATTGCTTTGGAAGAGAGCACGACATTGGTCGCAATGGAGCAACCGAACCACACCGCTCCTTGGCGGGCATCGAAAGAGATTAAGGTTGTAGACAAAGAATAGGCTCAAAAACGGATATGTGAGTCAAGAACACCAGTAGGTCGAGGGGCGGAGCATTATACCGCCCCTTTATTTTTATGGATAAATCGGGGAGGAAAAAATATGCCGTTTATCGCTGCCGAGGAACTACCGAAAATGGAACTATTTCCGGGCGCGCTCAGTGGTATTGTTGCTGGAGAAGGTCTAATGCTGTCCTTTTTGGAGATGACGGAAGGCAGTGAAGTGCCAGAGCATAGCCATCCACACGAACAAGCGGGCTTGGTATTATCAGGAGAATTGCAATTCAGAATCGGTTCAGAGGAAAGGATTCTAAAACCCGGGGAAGCATTCATTGTTCCGCCAAATGTGGTGCATTCAGGCGTCGTCGCGAAGGGACCTGCACGCGTCCTCGATATCTTCACCCCACCACGCGAGGACTATATCGACAAGTACAATAAGCATACAAGCACCTCTGTTCAGACGAAATGGGAGTAGGGGAGGCGCATTAAAAAAGAATTGGTAACGTTAACTGAACATCTCTTAGCAGAAAACTGAGAGCGATCACTGACTATCTTTGAATCCGTGTCATCCCTTAATCCACGACAATCCACGATTCAGACAATAGCGTATTCATTTGGAGAATAAGCGATGTTTGATAGTTTGACCGAACTTACCGAAAAAATATATCTGGGAGAAGATTCAACGATTGAATTCAAAAGAGAGTTACCTCACAGAGAGAGTCTTGCTGAGGAAATTGCTGCGTTTGCCAACGCTAACGGTGGGGTAATACTGATCGGTGTTGATGACGATGGCGAGATTATCGGTATGGACCGCCAAGATCTGGACAGGATAGAGAGAACAGTGGTTGAAGTATGCCGGGATAACATTGACCCCATGGTTCACATCCTTACCGAAAAACTGCGGATTGATGATAAAAACCTGCTAAAAATCGAAGTGCCCCGTAGCTTGTTTGTCCACGAATCCTCCGGCCGTTACTTCATTCGTCAAGGCAGCAGCAAGAGCAGGATGACCACCGAGCAGTTAGGGCGATTGCTACAAAGCCGCTCACAGGCACGTATCATCGCCTTTGACGAACAGTTTGTGCCGAGCACTCACAAAGAGACACTAAGGGAAACACTGTATCAACGATTTATCACAGAAGAAGCGACTGAACGTGAGAAGGTAGAAGACCTGCTATTGAAAAGACGTTTGCTGGTCAAAGAGGGGCAGGATGATCGCGCCTCGGTGGCGGGTCTGTTGATGTGTCATGACAGACCCGACGATTACCTGTATAACAGTTTCATTCAAGCTGTTTTCTATAATGGCGTGGAAAGGGATGCGAACTACCAGATTGATGCTAAAGATTTTAGGGGACCGTTGGATCAACAGATTGTGGATGCCTTCAAATTTGTTGAGAGATACAACCAAGTCTCGGCTCGCAAGGAAATCGGCAGAATAGAGCGATCACAATACAGTATGAGAGCGGTTTTTGAGGCAGTAGTTAATGCGGTTGTACATAGAGATTATTCAAAAGCCGGATCGAAGATTCGTCTGTTTATGTTCACGGACCGGCTCGAACTCTATTCGCCGGGTGCATTGGCAAATACCTTAACAGTGGACGATTTGCGCTATAATCAGGCAACCCGTAACGAACTCCTCGCTCGCCTACTTTCGGAAATTACGCTCGACGATGATATGGGTTCACAGGTAGTTCGGCGACACTTTTTAGAACGTCGGGGGGAAGGGGTTGGCATCATTCTGAACGAAAGCGAGAAACTAAGCGGTAAAATCCCTGCATACGAACTGTTCGGCGAAGAGTTACGCTTAACAATTTTTGCGGCAAAATCTCTGCAAGAAGAGAGGGAATTATAGGCCCGATGACTATAAGGAAAAAAAGACAATATATCTTGGGGCAATTCCTTGCCTAGAATTATGAAACCCACCTGATTTGTCGAAAACCCAACAGTCGTGTGCATTTTTTATAGTAACTTGTCAGTTGAAACATGACAAATTTTATAAACTATGGCTAACTCGTCCAGCATATGGCTGGATAGTAGATAACGGATATAATAGTTTCTCGACCTGAGCGAGGTAAAGGCACAAAAGCAACTGTATGCGTGGGATTGGATTGTTCCGTCTATGTCCTATGAAACAGAATTGAAGCGTTTTACCTCATAAGGAAGTAGTAATTTTTTGACGAAAGGCTAACTCATGTACAAGGCTAAGGCAGGTACACATCAGGATTGTCGTTCACTTATTCAAAAAGCTGTGCGCCGTGGTAACAGTACCCTCGTTGCTAAAGTAGTCCGCCACCTCTATGAGATTGGGGACAAAGGGTGGCTGAAGCAACGCATTGGCGTGATTATAGCTGAAGAATGCTGGCCACTACTAGAACAATGGGAATTGCCAAGCACACCCGAGGCTACAATAGATCTGCTTAGTCGTGTAGCATGGTCGGTAAAGTTTAAGGATGCAGCCGGACTAGGGTCTCTGGCATATGCGCTTTCACAGGGAGATACCTCAGTTCTGTCAGGATCGGATGAAGATGATGATATCAGACGCGTCGGTGAAGCAACCAAGGATCCCAAGCAATATTGGAACTCGGTAATTTCTGAATGTTCAAATGACCGCGAGGTGGCACTAATCGAACGAGCTGAAAAGGTTTACCGAAAGAGCGGATGGCCTTGGGATAAGGCTTTTACACAAGCAGCAGCGCACCTAACAGTTACCGACGGAATACCCAAACCACAAAAGGTCGACAAATCCAATAGTGAGGAAAAGTTCCCGTTTTGGGCTGCCTTGGACAAACACACCCCTCAAGGCAAAACGGCACTTCGTAAAGTTGCTAATCAAACTAGAATCCCTTGGAGACAACTAAACTGGGCTAGTTTTTATTTTGAAAGTGCTATTGTTAATAATCTTGCACCATCCCGATGGTGGAAGAAAGAAATCGAATGGCGTCTAGGTAAAGCAGGACTGTCAGTCAATGAGGCACAATCAATTTGGGCAAAAGCAAGACCGTTATTCGTCGAATTGCTACACCATGAATCAGAGCACCTTGAACAGCATATAGACAATAGCATCTTTGACCAAGACAATAGCATTTCTGATCAACTGAAACTATTTTAATTGGTTAAAAATACAACATTATGATAACAGGCAACGATATTCAAACTCTAGTATATCTGTTCGAGGACCGTAAGGTAAGCCTCTATCATGCCTGTCAGTTACTCGATTTTCAGTCGTATCTTGAACTTGGCGGAATACCTTCACGTGCTCTGCTCGAAAATAGACGATCGAAATTCACACCATTTGTTACCGATGACACTGATCGCGAAAACAATGTATGGGATAAGGTTTTTGTAAACTTGAGTGACTTTGGCGGCAGGTTTGCGTATGGCAGAAACTACGTTCCAAACCCTTACGGACCAATACTATTCCAACTACGCCCCTCGGCTCTATTGGAGGCGTCTGATATTGCCGTATGTCTTTGGTCTGCTGGTGCAAAAGGGTTCAATCGAGAACGCGAAGCACTCAGTACTATCGAGGATATCAATCGCCTATTCCGGAACTTAAGCAATGCACCCTTTCCTGAAAGTACTTATGTTAAATCGCGAGATAGGCTAGAGCAGGAATTTGGAAGACAAAAGGCCCAAGATCCAGAGATTAGTTGTACGGTGCCTGATGGACTATTATCAGTAAAATATACCATAGTCGTATGGGTTGATCCATACGTTGTAAACAATCACGAACTCCATAATTGGGTTGATAGAATCAAGAGAAAATATCAAGCCGAATTCCATATTCGCCTACGAAGCTGTCAAGATAATTCGAGAACCAGTCTTTATAATGAAATAGCCGAACGAATCACTGAAAGAATTCCGTTGTTAAGTACTCTCATGCAAGATGAGACTTGCAGTCCGCTTCTACGGAACTGGGCAAGGCAAATTGACACAGAGAATCTAGGGTGGCAATTTCAAAGATATGCTGAGTATTTACGTGGGGGTACTCTTAGAGTCATGAGGGAAACAGTAATGTCTGACGAACATTAGCACTCGGCAAGCCAACTTTCCTATTTCGAGACGACTTCCGACGTGCCGCCGATACCGATGAATATCCACTTAACCTGATGATTTTCACAGGCTTACCCCAACTCAACTGGGAACGCTACTACTTCACCTCCATCAATGACATCCCATCGCCGGATAAAGCACTGGTAGGTTGGGCAAAAGAATAAAGGACAGGAAACCCAACCCAAACTCAAAACTGCACCCCCGCAAAGAACCCGGGCCAGATACGAACGGTCGTATCATCCCTTCGGAATACATGTTCAAATCCGTATCCAAAATCCGAGGTGTCTCCTCTATCCGAGATGAGGAAGTTGAGCGAAACACCACCGAAAACACTGAGCCATTTGTGCTGCTCCCAGCCAAACCCAAGGCGCAGTTTGTTCAAGACAGTGCGTTCATCATACCACCAAGTCTCCTCCGCCCATTCGTCGGTATAACCTATCCGGCGCGTAATAAAGTCAACGTTCAGAAAAAGTCGCTTGCTGAGCGGAATATGCCCACCTACACCAAACCCGGACGACCACCTTCCTAAATCGCCGTGTGGGTAACTGCCAACCATCAATAGACTGTAAACGTGTCGGCTACCGACGCGAATCCCAAGGTTTGCAACCTCCGTATCGCTACCCCACAATTGCAGATGCAGCGGGTTATCCTTAACAAAACTGATTAATCCGATCGGGATGCCGGACATCCGTCCGGAGACGTTGAGAAGCCCAACCTGTGTCGTACTCACATGCCCAGCAATATTGAGAAGCCCGATCTGTGTCCCAATCCCACCGAGCGCAATATTGGCTACACCAATCTGTGTCCCGGCGTACGACATATTTGCCTCTTGGTCCCAACCCAGCGCGATATTGGAGGCTGCGCTGAGTTGCGTCCCCTCCAAATTTCCTGCAATGTTGACCCCGGCTGCGATTTGTAGACTCTCACTTAACACATTTCTTCCAACGAGATTTAGTCCGGAGCTAATCTGCAACCCCTGAAGGTTGTGACCCGCAAAATTACCCCCGCCAGCAGCTTGAAAGCCCCGGACACTTCTACCAGTGGCGTTGAGGCCGCCTGAAATTTGAAAACCATCTACATCCCCGCCGACGATATTGCCCACTCCGGCCAGTTGCACACCCCGCGCTTCAACACCTTTTATGTTCAAAACCCCACCCAATTCAAGCCCATCAAGTTTCGTATGATAACCCGCGATGATGTTGAGGGAAAGGTTCGTTGTAACATTGCGGTTAGGATCTTGAATGCCGACAGTGCTTATCCACGGAATCAGTGAAATCGTCACAGGCAGATGCAAATCGCCGCCTTTCGGGGTTGACGGTGTAACGCCATCATTCCTCTCTAAAGGGGGTAATAGTTCTAACTTGCGGGCGAGTTGATGTCGGAGAGTATTGGTAATTTGGGGAAGCAGCCCTTCATTGTTAATAACTGTCGGATCAATCCCTTGATTGTTCAACAGTGAGATATATTTCCCGTTATAAAAGACGCGGGGCGTAATCTGCTGCGGATAGTGTTGCTCTTCGGACAGGTGGGAATGCCAATCCTCGATGCCACGTGTCACATAATCCAACAGTCCCAACACCGTGACAGTCCCATCGGTACCCGCTGCGCCCCGGTCTTGGTGGTCGCCGCGCAACCCCTTGAGCAAGAAATAGGTGAACAGTCCATGTTTCAGGCGTGGAACTTCCGGTGCCCACTGGTTGCTATCACACGCTGTGAAGATGATATTGCTCTCCTCACTATAACGCGACAGCGCCGCAACGAAGTGTGCCTTCGGTGCCACACGACACGCATCAACGATGATGAACCGATGTTTGGCATTTGCGCGGTTGAGAATCGCAAACAGATCTTCAAGGCTCAGTCCACTGTCCATAAGGGGATCGGTGACATCCATCGGCAGAAAGTAACCCGTTCCATCGATATCCTCTCCGTGCCCGGAGAGATAAACAGTCAATAAGTCTACCGCTTCAAGCCGGGCGTGGCGTTGGAGTTGTTGAATTACATTCGCCTTTGTCGGTTGAATCAGGCTATCGGGTGTCATCAACGTCACATTGGCGCCTGCATCTTGGAACACCTGCGCGACCGCTTTGGCATCATCGGCGGCATACTTGAGCGATTGGAAGGGCGGCGGATAGGCATCCACCCCGATAACAACCGCCCAATGTCGAGTGTTGACCCCGCTCGCAGCACCAAGCTGGAAAGTACCACCACCGGCAAGTGCCAACGCCCGTTGACTCACCGCTATCGACCGTCCCTTTATTGTTGTCAGGGTTAATGTGTCGTTTAATTGCGGCATCAAGTCAGTAGGGAGAAACACCTCATCAAAGCGATTCTCTGGACCCTCAAGGACAGGTTGCCACGCCAGATTCCACTGTTTGTGATCGTTCTGAAGGTGTTGAGCAAGTTGTCGATACGTCAGTTTGTTGTCCCATTCTGTCCCAGCAGGATTTTGCAGGTCCCGATTCATCGGGAGGCTCGGAACGGCATAAGAAAACACCCGTCGATAGAGGGAATAGGTCATCGCGCTGATAGGTAGGTAAGTCTCGCCAATCGGGATGCGAAGTTCGTGAACAACCTGATTGTAGGCGGCAGCCGCTAGCAGCAGCGCAAAGTCAGCAGACTCATCTAAGATGTCCTCCGTATGGCTCACAGTCTGGGTAGGTTGAACAATCCCCATTGGTGTATCCGTCACCGGTGTGCCTTTGGGTCGCCCCAGACGAATCTCTCGGAGTATGTCGCCCGAGTAGCATGTGTCAATAATGCAGGACACCTGACGCGTTGGTAGTTCTTGGAGTAAGGTGTTAAGTTCATCATCAAGAAGATAGGTCTTCGGCGATGCCAGATCTGCATCCACAGGCAACAGCGCCTCGTCATTCCTGTCCGGGTATCTCCCTTTCGCTTCATCGCCCGGAAAAGTTCCGAGTTTGTCAATAATTTGCGTCCCATGTCCGCTAAAATAGAAGAGCAGACTATCAGAAGGAGTTAGGCGTCGGCTGAGTTCCCGAAACTTACGCTGAATCTCCGCCTTATTCGGATTGGGCAGGATGTGCATCTGCGCCTGTGTGACACCGTGCGCCGAGAGAACTGCCTCCATCAGCTTCAGATCGTTTGGTGGAGCATCAAGCTGCAAATTCGGATTTTCATAATCCCAAACACCCACAAGGATGGCGTGTTGTTCGGCATGAGTAAGCTGCGAAAAAATCACAAAGAAACCACAGACCAAAAGCATCCATCGAATCGTTGCCCCCAAACTATTTCGAGCCATTCTGCGCTCCTTCCGTAATTTTTCCCAGCAGCTCTGAGAAACGTTGACGTTCAAGTGATAACTTCTCCTCCATGACATCACGTTCAGCCGCGGGAAGTTCTCCCAACTTGAGTCGAGATTGGTAGAGTTCGACCAGTTTGGCGTGCATCGCGAGATCGTCGGGATGCATCTTTAAGAACGTTTCAACCGCTTCAATTGAGGCGGTAAGTTGACCCGCGTCCATTGGATCGGGCACAATGAGAAATTCCAACATCCCCTCCGCTGAGAGCGGTGGGGCACTAGGACCTGCATTTTCACTCCCTTTTCGTGGACCCCACTCCACCGACGGCGTGAGCGGTGAAAAAATCGACACAACGAGCAGCAACAGCCCCATCACGCCAACAGCAGACGGCACCCACACCGGCACCGGCGTTTTCAGTTTATCGCGTATTTCCAGCCAGACGGAACGGCGTCGAACCGGTAGAAATGGCGGTGTCTCCATTGAGATAGAACCATCTCGAACAGCACGGCCAAAATCTTCTAGCGATTTCTCCGTCTCCTGCAAGACTCTATATTTCCGCTTACATTCTTCGCAACCAAGCAGATGCGCTCGAATCTGCGAAGATAACTCCTTATCTATGGAATGGAGCAGCTTTTCCTGTACTTGATTACATTTCATCGTTCTTCAACCTCCTTATCAAAATTCAACCGTAAGACCAAAATAGGGAATACGTGGGAATTGTTGTGCTTCAAAGATCTCAGGTTCTTCGATTTCCACCTCTTCACCTTGGACCTCAAGCGGCTCATCCGGGGTAAAGACAAATTTTACGGTATTTTTCCGGTTGTAGACGTTTAGAATATCAAGAAACGCACCTATCCGTAGTCCCTTAAATTCAAATTTGTAACTCACCCGGAGATCCAGCTTGTGATACGGGGTCAGCTCGGCAGTGAGGGCTTCATCAACATCCGCCAAAAGCGGGTTCAATCCACGTGTCAGCGGGTCCTGAACCAGCACGACAGAACTGATCGGCACTTCAGATGTTCCGTTCAAATACTGCCACTTCGCACCAACCTCAAACTTGGGTGTGAAGTTATAGTTGGCAACAACACTAACAATATTCGTGTTGTCAAAGAAATAGGGGCGGTAGGAAACCCCCGGATTCTCGCGCCGCTCGGCGTGTGTATAAGCATACGAGATCCAGCCGAAAAATCTATCCGGTACACGGTGTCGCAGGAACGCCTCTGCGCCGCTAACATACGCAGTACCCTGATTAAGATAATTCGCTATCTCATCCGCTGTGACCAATTTCCGCATGTCTTTGTAATAGGTAGCAAACTTGAATTCCGTTCGAGATGAAAGCTCGTGCTCTAGTTCCATGATATAGTGCCGTGCAAGGCTCGATTCCAGTGCAGAATTCCCGTTCTCCGATAGTATCTGATGCGGTTGTGGACTCTGTTCGTAATGTCCATACGCGAACCTGAGGTTGGAACCGCTCGGCAGTGCAAAACTTAAACTTCCCCTCGGTTGAATGGAAAGCTGTCCTGTCACATCCAGATAATCTAACCGGAGACCCAGCGCAGCAGAGAGAGAGGGTAAGGGGTCATATCGACCCTGTAGGTAGCCCTCAGCGCGAAAGAAGTCGTGCCCGAATTCGTAGTGGCTTTCTTCGATACCGACCAATTCCTGTTGCTGCTCATACACAACAGTTTCTCCTACCACCTCCCCATTTTCATCAACGATTGGAGTAACCGTTTCTACAGGTTCCTCGCTCCCTTCATATTGTGGGATCCTGCTATCCTCAAAACTATTGGCAGGCGTGAAGGAAAAGAGGAATCCTGTTTCTAATGCGGCAAGTGTGTCTTGACTACTATCATTAGGACGCAAATCTAATCTGTAGGAGATGTCTTCCCTAAGTGTATAGACCGGAACCTTTATGTTTATGTCGTAGTGACCATAATCCACTTCAGACACAAGTTCTCCATCTGAATCAATTTCATACGACTCCGTGATGGGCGCCTCAAAGTCGATAGTGAGGAAATTGAACGAACGGGTGAGCGAGAACTGGGAGGTGAGATTTTCAGCGAAGTTTGAACGGAGATGGATGCCTTGCGCGTTAAACCCATTTTTGAAAAAGGCAGAGGTGCGCGCCCCTTCAAATGTCTGTGTTCCCTCTACCACTTCACCTTCGTCCACCCTAACATCCGTAACCTCTAAAGATTGACGTCCGTCCACGCTAACCACCTCCGCAACTTCTACAGATGTCGATTCCTCAACGTGGAAATGGTCAGTTGCGGCAAAACTGTTGAGCGTCAAGTGATGTTTTTCACCGAGGGGATAGGCAAATTTGAGCTGATAATCCGAAAAGTAAGGAAACTGCTGTTCATCAATGAACCGTCCAACAATGAGATCGATGTAGCTCCGTCGTCCGGCAATAGATACGTACCCCTCATCCCCAATGCTGCGCTCAAGCATCCCTTCAGAGTAGAGGATATTCAGGTTAAATTTGCCGCTTATCCGTTCCTCTAGGCTATCGCGCGAGTGGATGTCCAATACCGCCTGTGAATCTAGCCCGTATTCCCCACCGTATCCGCCGGCATAGATGTCAATTTTATCAATGACCTCCGAACTGACGGTCGAGAGGAGACCACCCCAGTGAAACGGATATCCGAGCGGTGTCCGGTCGAAATAGTAGAGGTTAGAACCCGGCTCACTGCCACGGATATAGAGTATGCCGAAATAATCGTTGGGAACACCGATACTCGGAAGCGTCGTCAACCCTTTGAGGGCATCGTTACCAACGCCGGGGATGCGTATCAATTCGCTCCCACGGATGTCCTTTCGGCTAACTGTTGGCGGGAGCCGTTCCCCCTCAACAATAACCTCTTCTAGCATGAGTACCTCGCCAAGGAAGAGCGTTACTTGGGTGGTATGACCTGCGGTGACCTCTATATCGGTTTCTGTAGGGGTGTCGTACATTTTGTGAGTTATTGACACGGTGTAGGTGTCTGGAGCGATTTTTATAAACCAGAACTTCCCTTCCGTGTCCGTTGTTTGGCGTTCATCGGTTCCGAGGAGATGGACCTCTGCGCCGACTACCGGTGCGTTGGTGTTCCCATCATAAACGGTGCCTTCAATCGTCCCAGTTTGGGACAGTGCTGCAAGTGGGAGTAACAGAATTAACAACAAAGGAATGAAGAACAGATACAAACTCGCATTCCATATCAATAAGGGGTGTTTCACTACTGTTTTATTCCTTTCGTTTTGTTTTAATAGGAGTTACGCAGTTGACAGAAAGTAGCGTAGATTCCCCAATCTGCGATCGGATCATCCGTCGAATTACGCCCGCTCTCAACGTGGTTTCTTTGCAGGCAAGTCGTTCTTGCAGCTTCCTTATCTGAATCTGACTGCCACGGTTGTCGTCCACCCACTCGATATGTCAGCTTCATATATGAAATCTCGACGATATTCAGATACAACCCTGACATCATAGGTGCCAGGTTCAACAGTAAAAGTTACTATAGCACCAGGTAGTAGAACATCGGATTTGAGTTGATCTGCCCCCCAAGAATCATCTGCGGCAGCGGCGATAAAAATACTCGTGATTGTTACATTTGAACGGTTCTTGACTGTCAAAAAACCCTCTTCCTCTTCTTCTGTTACATTTACTTCTACATGGCACCCACCAAGAACGATCGAGAGTGTCATACAAGAGATGACAAGAAGTAGTGCTTGATGCTTCATAATTTCCTTTCCTCTTATTATTAACCCTCGGCAAAATAGGATGCTAAACGCGTCGCGAGCTGCTCTCTTGCATGGTATAGACGGCTTTTAACCGTTCCTTTTCTAATGCCAAGCCTCCCCGCGATTTTCTTCACCGAGAGTTCCTCAATGTAGAATAACCAAATCACCTGTTGATGAATCAAGGGAAGCTCCGAGATTGCGTCCCGAACAACCGCCCTCCTCTCTTGAACGAGGAGATCTGTTTCTGGTGCAGGTGAATCTGACGGTATCCTCTCAACTCCAAAATTTTCGTCATCCAGACTGCCAAGTGCACGTCTAGCAGCGGTCCCTTCACGGCGTGACCAGTTCCGAACTATATTTCTCGCAATCTGATAAAGCCACGCCAAAAACGCTTCTTCGGATTCGTCTGTCATCTGCTCGCGATTTTGATGCGCAATCAGGGCGACTTCGCTGCTTATATCCCGACGATCTTCGGGCTGGCTGTGCTTATAGTAGACGCGACAGAGTTGATCAACGAACTGCGCAATCTGGGGGTGATATTCTCCGATATCCCTTGTCACAATGTCCTCCTACCCCTTTTAGTGTTGGGTGGACTGAAAAGGTTCACTAGGTTCTATTGACATTTCAACGAAGCCAGATAAAATCTGATGCAAATTGTTGATAAACAAAATTCACTTGGCGCATCAATCACACGCAATTTAGATACCACAGCTATCTTAAATCATGCAAAGCACATTGTGCAAAAAACGAGTTCTTCGGAAAATCCTTTCTCCGGGCAACTGTGCACCTGCTTTTGACACGAGTTGTGATCTCAAAGAAAGCATCACCCTTACAAAACGACTGTTGAAACTGTGCCACACCGTCGTTACAAAAATACCACAATAGTCATTTTTCCTCGGTGAAGTTACTCGCTTGACAGAAGTAAAGTTTTTCATGGTTTCCTATCCAAAACTGTGATAACATCTCAACAAGCACATTAACACAAAGCAGAGGGGAAGAAAAGCGAATGGGCATCACAATACAAGATAGAGTCATCGACGCGCATATTCACGTTTGGACAGACGACTTTGAAAGTTATCCGTTGGCACCCGGTTTTGACCCAAGCGACCTATGGCTGCCTTCCTTCACCCCGGCGCAGTATTCCGAGTACAGTCGCTCAATTGGCAAAGTCCGAATCAACCTTGTCCAGATGACGTGGTATGGTCTCGATCACAGTTACATTATAGACCTTATCGCCAACGCTCCGGACACCTTTGTAGGAACGGGCATCGTGCCAGCGGTGACGGATGTGTCGCTCGCTAGTCCGGATAAAACGATGATCGCGTTATCCAGTCATGGCATCTACGCCTTCCGTGTACGGGGAGGCAAGAGTGCGCGTATGCCGATAGGTGATGTTACACGGTGGCTCGACTATCCGGGGTATGAGGGGATGTTTGCAGCGGGAGCAGCATACAATCTCGCCTTGAGTTTCCTGATGGGGCTTGACGATTTGCCGGATTTGGATCGGATGTGCACCCGTTTCCCTGAAACCCCTGTGATTCTGGATCATGTCTGCGGAGTGAGGATACGAGACGGTGTATTCCCAGAGGAAGACCTCAAAACGCTCTGCGATATGGCAAGGCACAAGCGCGTGATGGTCAAGCTTGGTCCCTTTCAAGCCTTGGGAGATGGGAAGGCTCCGTATCTCGATCTTTTGCCGCTGATTCAGCGGATAGTAGACGCTTTTGGACCAGAACGGTGCATGTGGGAAAGCGATAGCGGAGGTCCGGTAGTAATGAGCGATCCGCATACCGATTTTCCAGCAGCTATTGCACTCATTAACGATCACGCTGATTTTCTAAGTGATTCGGACAAAGAACAGATCCTTTTCAAGACAGCGGAAGATTTCTTCTTCAACCGTTAAAGCTTACCAAGGAGAATAACGCTGCACAATACGTAATGCGTAAAGAGGTTCCTTACGTATTACTCGTTACGCACTGTTTTTTTAAGGAAGGAAACTACTATGAAAATTACCGATATTGAACTAAACTACTTGGACGTTCCCTTCACACCACACACGAACGAGCACATGCAGTATTGGCTGCCCCACTGGCACATTGTCCAAATCTGCAAAATCACCCTCGATAACGGCGTGGTTGGTTGGGGTGAAACTATTCCCAACTACACTTGGGCAAGGGTGGACGATGACATCGCCGAACGGGTCGTGGGACGCGAGGTTGGCGACCTATTGTGGGAGGATGGTTTGGGTGCTGGCGTCCAAATCGCACTCTTCGATGCAGTGGGCAAATCGTTGAATACACCAGCCTATCGCCTTCTAGGCACGAAAGTCCGAGAATGGTGTCCGCTCTCTTGGTGGGCGATGGACATGCCTCCGAAAGATTGGGCGCAACAATGTGCTGATGCAGCTGAACAGGGTTATATGTCCTCCAAACTCAAAGCACGGACATGGTACGACCTACACGCAGCGATCCAAGCCATCATCGAAGATGTACCCTCGCAGTTCAAGCTGGATCTGGATTTCAATTCGACCTTGGCAAATGCAGCCAATGCCGTCGAGTTTCTCAAGACTCTCGAACGGTACGAACAGGTCGCTATGATCGAAAGTCCGATCCCGCAGGGCGATGTCGCCGGGAACAAACAGATTCGCCAACGTATCAACCGGCCTGTCGCAATGCACTACGGTTCCCCGCCTATCTTGACCACGCTGCAAGAAGATGTAGCAGATGGCTTCGTTATTTGTGCCGGGGCATACCGTTTGTTGAAGCAGGCGACCGTTTGTGAGGAAGCAAACAAGCCCTTTTGGTTGCAGCTCGTCGGCACCGGTATCACCACGACATGGGCTGCCCACCTCGGCGCTGTTTGCCCCCAAGCCAAGTGGCCCGCGATTACCTGCATGAACATCTGGGAGAGCCAACTTATCACAGAACCGATCGAGCTGCGCGGCGGTTTCTACCGTGTGCCAGAAAAACCGGGCATCGGCGTGGAGATTGACGAAGAAGCGATGCAGAAATACAAGGTGGACTACTCCTTCGTAGACCCGCCCCGCCATGTCTATCGCTATACCCGCGCAAGCGGAGAGACCACCTATTACGGTTGCGGTAAACAGGAACTCCACGCAATCTATCCGAACGACGCCATGCCCACTTGCGAGGCGGGGTCCAATCTGGAAGCGGTTCCTGACGACGGAAGCGATGGATTCACCGAAATTTATGATGCCGTGCAGGATGGCAGCACCGTGCGACGGTTAGAAGGATAGGACTTACGCATTTCGATTGTAGTTGCCCGATGAATCGGGCGTTGGCAACAGTGTCCGGCAGCGATGAATCGCCGAACTATAGGGCTTTAACCGTTTAGCTGCGTAAGACCTATTTCTATTCAATTTGCGTAAGTCCTAATGGATAAAGGAGTCCAAACCATGGCAAACCGATACGTCAATCCCTACAGAGTCATGCTAGGGGAGTGCACCCGAAAGGAGATTCGGGAGGCGTTGCAGCGTGGCGAATTGAAAGCGGCTATCATCCCGATCGGCGCGGTCGAACAGCACAACGAACATCTGAGTCTGGATCTAGATATCGTTCTCTCCACGTTCATATCGCAGCAGGCTGCCTTGCGACTCTACCCCCAAGTTACTGTCGCTCCACCCTGCCCGGTGGGCTACTCCCCGTACCACATGGCACGAAAAGGCACATTGACATTGCGGGTGGAGACGATGCAGGCATATATCTTCGATCTCGCGCAGAGCTTGAAAACCCACGGCATTCGTACGATTCTAGTTGTCAACGGTCACGGTGGCAACCACGGATTGCTTCGGGAGGTGCTGCCGGCGTGGCAGCAAGAATTGGGCATCACGATGGATGAGGAATCTTACTGGATGGGGCTTACGGCTGAAGACAAGGAAACCATCCTCCAAGGTTATCGAGATCTGAGAGACGGTAAATTGGACACGGTAGCGCGACAAACAGCGCTGAATCACGCCTCAGAGGATGAGACCTCCGTGATGTTAGCGGCGTACCCGCAACGGGTGCGCGCTTTCACAATGGAGGAATACGACGCTGCCAACTTGGACTACGCCCATAATCTATCGCCCGAAGTCGAGGCGTATCTCGAACCCTTCTCCAAGGAGGGTTGGCCCCAAGGTGGACCGAATCCGGAAAACCCCCGCGACCGTGCCCGCCAAGAGAACGCTCTGCACGCTACTGTCGAAAAAGGTGAAGCACTCATTACCATCCATGTCCAATACGTCGCCGACAAGCTGCAGCAAATGATTGATGCGACGGAGAAGGGACAATCTTAGGCACCACCCGAATAAGCACTGTGAGGTAAGCAATGAAATATCGAACAATGGGAAGAACAGGCTGGCAGATCAGCGAAGTCAGTCTCGGCGGGGCGTACCTGATGGGAACCGATTCAGAACACGCCCAAGAGCGTACGGGCGAAGTAGTGAGACGTGCACTCGAACTAGGGATCAATTACATCGACACCGCCCCACTCTACGGCAAAAGCGAGGAACTGCTAGGCGGTGCACTTGAAGGCGTAGCAGAACACTTTTATATCGCCACCAAAGTCGGTTATGATCCCCCCGACTTCGACTACCGCGGAGACAGCGTCCTTTGGAGTATAGAACGGAGCCTACAGCGGCTGCGGATCCCAAAATTGGCAACGGCACAGATCCATGAGGTCAACATGGCGGGTTGGGAACGAATCACGGAACCGGGCGGCACACTCGAAGGTTTGAAGGAAGCCCAGAAACGCGGACTCTGCGAAAGAATTGGAATCACGGGCAGAGCCATCCCGCTTTTGGCAAAACTCGCGGACACCGGGGAATTCGATACAATACTGGTATACCACGACTATCATCCATGCTCGCAAAGAGCAGCGAAAGCGGTTATTCCATCGGCAGCTGCCCACAATATGGGGGTCGTTATCGCCACACCGTTGGCGGGCCTATTGTTCGCCGACGAACCCCGACGGTCAGAGGCGGTCGCAGCGATATCAGATCCCGTGGAAAAGAAACGTGTCCAGCGCGTCCTCGAACGACTTCAAGACGTACCGGGAACACACGCACAGAATGCCTTCCAATATATCCTCACCGATTCAAGAGTAACGACGGTCTCCAGCGGTGCCGCCAATATCACTGAACTAGAAGATGTCACCCAAGCGTCCGAAATGGGACCACTGCCAGCGTCTTTGCGTCAGGAATTGGATCAGATTACGTGAAATAGGAGTTACACACTTCAGTTTGTAGTAGCGCAATTCATTGCGCGTCTCGTATCAAGGGTCACCATGGGTGTTCAGCACTTTTTTGTCCGTTCTATAAGGGAACTATGCTATAATTTTACCCAAATTGCTAGGTAGCCTGTAGGTCGAGTTTCCATACTCGACAACTAGCGGACGAGACAACTATGGTGAATTAGAGGAATAAGTGGACATTTCCCAAAGTCCCCCTGATAAGGGGGATTTAGGGGGTTGTTTGTGGGTACAGATTTCCCAATCTGTACATGTCCATTGGAAGTGTCTAAGTAATTCTAAAATCTACCATAATCACTGATGAAACAGATGATGCAGATTGCACAGATTTTAATCCGCGTCATCTGCGATATCCGCGATTCAGACAATAATTATGAGCACCCCTCCATTGTCTTATAAGGAGACATTCTCTATGTTTAAGCCCTACTTCGTGGCTTGTAAACATCATCATCTCATCATACCTATCTGTCTATTGATGTTCATCGTAGGTTCTCAAACCGTATCCGCCCAACAACAGATAGCCCTAGATACCTACGCCATCTTTCAACAGAGCTGCCTCATCTGCCACGGTCCTGATGGTGCTTATAAAGAATCCCTCTTAATGGAGCATAGCGCACTCATAGAAAAAGGTTCAGTTGTACCCGGAAACCCCGATGCCTCCGAACTGTATAACCGACTCCTGACCACTGACACCGCCAAACGGATGCCACTTGGACAACCTCAACTGCCCCCTCAGGCTATTGACACAATCCGTAACTGGATACTCGCCGGTGCGCCCGATTGGGCAGTTACCACCACAACCGATGGCGACTTCATCTCTCCTGCTGAGGTACTCAATACCATAGAAACACACCTGATGTCCCTTGCATCATTTGACCGTGCCTTTGCCCGGTACTTCACAATGACACATCTCTATAACGCAGGGGAGTCAGCACAAATACTCCAAGAATATCGTAAAGCACTCAACAAACTGATTAACAGCCTCTCATGGGGGAGTACCGTCATCAACCCACAACCCATCAACCCACAATGGACTATCTTCTATATAGACCTCAGACACTATGAGTGGGATGTCAATGATGGGTGGACGCGGATTGAACAGGAATATCCTTATCATATAGGGTTTGATGCACCAACACAAACAACACTAAAGGCACAACTGACGCGGTTACAGGGGGAGATGAATGCTGATATACCATCAGTTCATGTCGATTGGTTTGTCGCACAAGCATCTTTGCCCCCACTCTACCATGACCTACTCGATTTGCCATCGACAGATAGGGAGTTAGAAACTCGACTGGAGGTTGATGTCCTCCGTAATCTTCAGAATGCGCCGGGGGTGCGCGTGTGGAGAGCAGGGACTAACAATTCAGGGGTGTCCAATAACAATCGGGTGATAGAACGGCATAGGTCTCGATATGGAGCGTATTGGAAGAGTTACGACTTTGCTGGAAGCGTTGGCACACAGAACATCTTCACCCACCCACTTTCTTTCACCCACGATGGTGGAGAGGTTATCTTTAATCTTCCCAACGGGTTGCAAGCCTACTACGTGACCAATGCGTCTGGCTTCCGTTTAGATGACGCGCCGATAAACATTGTGTCCAACCCCGCAGCGAGTGACCCGACGGTGCGTAACGGACTCTCCTGTTTCGGTTGTCATACAGAGGGTATGAAGACGTTTGAGGACGAAGTCCGTGCTGTGATAGAGAGTAATGCCACTCCAGCGTATGACAAGGCGCAGGCACTGAGACTGTACGTCGCACAATTAGAGATGGACGCACTCCTCCGAGAAGATACGGATAGGTATAGGATTGCCCTTGAAGCGACGGGCGGCGCGTTTGGTGGTATTGAACCAATCTCCCGTTTCCATGAGGTGTTTCAGGGACCGGTGGACGCTGCATACGCCGCTGCGGTGGTCGGTTTAGAAACCGAAGCCTTCTTAGAAAAGATACGTGGAAATATAGGGCTACAGAACGCAGGATTATTGGTGTTAGATAGTCCCAATGGAAGTATGAAACGGGACGCATGGAGATCTAATTTCAATGCGATGATTTACGCATTGGACTTCCCGGAGGAGCAGGTAGAGAGTCCGTCACAGCCGGATGTGTTACCGGGGACCATTGTTCAGATCCCCGATCCCAACCTGCACGCCGCAATCGCAGAGGCACTCGGCAAAAGCCCCAATGCCCCGATTACTGTAGAAGAAATGGAAGGATTGGACAGACTTGACGCGAAGAACCGAAGCATCCAAGATTTGACAGGCATTCAGCTCGCTACAAGGCTAAGGTGGTTAAATTTTAGAGGTAATCAGATTTCCGACCTCTCACCGATAGCAGGATTAATAGAACTGCGTGAGTTATGGATTAGCGACAATCCCGTATCCGATTTCTCTCCCTTGAAGAGCTTAAAAAATCTCACTCACTTGTGGCTTAATGATACCCCATTAACTGACTTGTCATCTGTTGCTGGATTAATCAATCTGGAGAAGTTAGACTTATGGGATACCAACCTATCTGACCTCTCACCGCTCACAGGATTAATCAATCTGGCATCTATATCTATTACCGGTGGTAACATAACCAACTTGTCACCCCTTGCAGGATTAATTAACATGGAATCGATTTTCGTCTGGGGGAACCCCGTATCTGATATATCGGGCATTGCAAGATTAACAAAACTTAGGAAAGTAGATATTTGCGGTGGAAAGGTATCAGACCTAACGCCTTTGGCAGGTTTAACAGGCTTGGAAGAACTTTATCTCCGGTCCAACGAAATATCGGATGTATCGCCCCTTGCGGGGTTAACCCAGTTACCTCGTCTAGAACTTTCAGACAACAACATATCGGACGTATCGCCCCTTGCAGGTTTAACCAACTTGAAATGGCTACATGTTGGAAAAAACAACATATCGGACTTTTCGCCTTTGGATGGGTTACGAGAGAATATAAAACTCATTTGGTACAGCAATCCAGCGTTCCCCAAAGGGGGACCGAAAATAGAGGGGCCGTGGTTATGGGTCCCGTTACCGGAGACAAGCCTAAATCGTAGTACGGATTTGCTATCAGAAACGAGTGGGGGCAGGGTAACAGAGATAGAGATTGCTACCCATGGGGCAGTAGAGGGGGAGGCCGTCGGGACTGATGTGTGGATAGCCCGTAAACTCTCGCCTACAGGAAGAGTTCGAGATATACTGGAACGCCCCATCCCCAAAGGCGTCATCTACGGGGTTGTGACCCTCTATTCGCCGCGCGAGCAGAGCACAACGATGTACGTCGGCAGCGATCGCGAGTTTAAGGTCTGGCTCAACGGGAATTTGGCTTACCAACGTCTTGATAGTTGGTGGGCTCGTGATTACGATGATTTTTTGATGGTCACGCTGAAGCCGGGGAGAAATGTCCTATTAATCGCAGTTGGAATCCCGGAGGGTGCCTATTTTGGATTTGAACCCGGCACAGAATATACAGTGGTAAATCCCGGTGTCGGCTACGCCTTTTCCAAGGCACTGATTCATGCGGGTGATCCCTTTACCCTTGACATCCAAGCAAAAGATGTCATTGACTTGGCGGGTTGGCAGTTTGATGTCACCTTCGATTCTGCTGCGCTTGAAGCCCTCAACGTGACCGAAGGCGATTTCCTGAAAACAGGTGGCAGCACAACTTTCTTTCAGGGCGGAAGTATTGACAATGCAGCGGGTAAAATCACAGGGCTCAATGCGGCGCGTCTCTCTACCCAAGGTGTGAGCGGCACCGGCACCTTGCTTCAAGTGAGATTCAAAGCGAAATCGGGAGGTGAAACGAAATTGACGTTGCAGAACTTCCAATTCGGCTCGGTCACCGGTGATATTATCCCCGCTGGACCGCATGAAATCACCATCATCGTGGAGGGACGCCTTGCGACCGGGGACGTAAACCGAGATGGACAGGTGACGATTCTGGATCTGATTCTCGTTTCACAGCAGTTGGGGAAAAGGGTAGCTGCCGGCTCGCCGGTGGATGTCAACGGCGATGGTGTTGTCAGCATCCTCGACCTCATCTTTGTGTCAGGGCAGATTGGTAAAACCACAGCTTCCGCTGCGCCGACAGTTGCCACAGAAGAAGGCATAGATCCTGCGACGATAGCAGCGTGGATAGCACAAGCACGGTTGGAAGATGACGGTTCGCTTGCCTTCAAACAGGGTATCGAAATTCTTGAAAATCTCTTAGCCTCACTGATTCCTGAAGAAACCGCCTTGTTAGCAAACTATCCGAATCCATTCAACCCTGAAACATGGATACCGTATCAGTTAGCAGAGTCGGCAGAAGTCATGCTGACGATTTATGATATGAACGGGGAGATGGTGCGGCGTTTGGCGGTGGGGTATCAAGCAGCGGGTATGTATCAGAGCCGAAGCCGTGCAGCCTATTGGGACGGACGGAATCAGCTTGGAGAGTCTATCGCCAGTGGCCTCTATTTTTACACACTGACCGCAGACGATTTCACAGCAACACGACGGATGCTGATACTCAAGTAAAGTTTGCCCTGCTTTATCCGTATCATATTAAGATAGGACTTACGCAGCGCATTCATAAGTCCCCCTGACAAGGGGGATTTAGGGGGTTGAGATTTAGGGGGTTAAAAATCAAAAATCTACCCCTTGTGTGCTAAATTTGCGTAATTCCTGTAAGATTTATCCACATGGTCAAAAAATAGGTTATAATAGGGGCTATGAATCCACGCCAATACACCGAATATGACAATAGCAACTGTTTGATGACCACAACTCTGACAACGTCGCAAAACGAGCTAAGGCAACTCTAGGCTAACGCAGGCTAATTCCCCCGGGGGGTGTAGAAGCATCACCGACAACTGAGATCGCAGGCAGCGACTGCCTTCAACGCCGCGTATGACTATCTAAAATCTACAATTTCCTGCTTTAGCCGAAAAAAAACGAACCTTACCCATTCCCAAAGCATTGTTTATTTTTTTTTTGCGTTGGCATTCTGTTGGCATTTTTGCTATAGGATAGGCTCCCCCAATTGAATCAAAAACCGCTGGGGAAACCAGCGTCGAGATATGAATCTCGACCTACGGATTGAATCACAAGCGAGCGTTGTTTCGATTTATCGTGCAGCCGCCCTTAATACAATCACATATACATGCCGTACCTCTTTGGAGTGTAGTCCGTAGGTTGGGTTGAACGGAACCGATGAAAAATGATACGCATAACAATTGGGGTGGAGGAACGATTCCGGTTGAAAACTCACAAGTCGAGTGAAACCCAACATTTGACCGGTGACGGATTAAGATGTTGGGTATCACTCCCTCTCTCTACAAGACATCGATACTGAAAGGCAGCACACCTACTGTCGTTGATAGGGACTCGGCTTTAACCGTTCAACCCAACCTACGATACTGCGTAAGTCTTAATATTGTAGGAGTTACGCAGTTGGCTTTAAGGTGTAAAGTGGTTCAGCGAGATAAGCGCGCACAGCCTCTCTGATAATAGAGACTTTAGCTTCAAACCAACTGATACCTGTGAAAAACCGGTGTCGCTCAATGCGTAGAAATGCTCTCAATGCGAGACCGATATGATTCCGTTGTGCAACTGCCTTGCGCGCAAAACACCTTTCAACGCCAACAAATTGCTTGATACCTCGATGATATTCTTCAATTGCCCAAGACAACTCGGCATATTTGAGTCGAAACATATCGTTCATTGATAGGTCGCTGGTTGCCCAGTATTCAATGTTACCGTTTGGGGAGACAATCTTGAACACTTTAATTAATCCGTATCCCTTCAGATGAACGATAGTCCCTTTGTTGCTAATCGGTAGGTGGTTAACCGGTTGATTGCCTTGTCTATCTAAGTTGACTTGTCGATTCGACTTCAATTGGGTCAACCAGTGCCATTGATACTTTTGAATTGTCTTTAGATTCTTCAAGCTACTGTACCAACTGTCAAACACGACACACTCCGGAGCAAATCCTCTATCATGAGCAGTGGCAATCAGTGCTTGGAAATGGTCATTTTTGGTCAAGCCATCATGGTCTTTATTATACAAGCGATAGTCACAAGGAATGTGGCTGTCACCATCCGTCCACATCAGCGTAATGAGGTTAATGCCTGAGACTACCTGTTTGTGTTTGCCTGACCAATGACGGGTGACTAGTTCCATCTTTTGGGCATACGGTTTGTCAAGCGTTGAGTCGTCTATGACTAAAACGCCTTTATCTGTGTTGACACAAGGTGCTGCCTCACGCCACAATGCTTCTGAATCAGCAGGCAGTCGATACAGCAACCGATTCAACGAGTCATGGGCAGGTGGATTATCGTCTGGAGGTTGCACGCGGGCCGCCTCTGTGCAACTGTAGGCGCTCGGTGTGGCTATCACAAAGTTGATGTAGTCATATTCGGTACATTTGGCTGGATTCATAAACACTATTATAACCTATTTGGATGCTCAACTGCGTAACTCCTATATTGATATTTCTTAGCGTCCTAGCGACTTTGCGTTAAAATAAAAATCTGTTAATCCTCTCATCCTGAATATCCTGATTCAAACATTTTCCTGATTCAAACATTTTTTTGAGGAGGTGAAAGGAATACCTTATGTTAAACCACGACATCCGCATCCAGTTAGACCTTAAAATCCCCATGCGCGATGGCGTCCGGCTTTACGGTGCCTTGTACCGGCCCGCGGCGGGCGATAAATTCCCGGCGCTGCTCATCCGATCTCCCTACAGCACCCAACACCCGCGTTATGTGGATTGGGCGGTGCGTTTCGCACAAAGCGGTTACGCAGTGGTGATGCAGGACTCCCGTGGACGCTACGATTCAGAAGGAGTGTGGCGACCGTACATCGACGAAACCAACGACGGCTACGACACACAACAGTGGCTGGGTGCCCAACCTTGGTGCGACGGAAACATTGGAACTTTCGGCGTTTCTTATCCCGGATTTACACAGATTCTACCGGCGGTTCTCCGTAGTCCCTACGTCAAGGCACTCGTTCCAATCGCCAATCAAGAGGACAATTACGGTCACATGCGGTATAATGGTGTCCTGCAGCTCCAGAACGCTATGAACTTTATCTGGCTTGGGGATCGCACAAACCAGAACGCGCCGAGAGATCTCATCGATTGGGAGGAGGTCTACCGGCGGCTGCCGCTGATTTCCGCCCTTGACAGCATCGGCGACCGTCCGTTCTATCGAGAGGTGATCCGACACAACGTCTTTGACGATTTCTGGAAATCCTACAGCATGAAGTACAGATATACTGAAGTCGAAACGCCCGCATATTTTATTACCGGGTGGTACGATAACCTCGTTCACGAAGGCTTCAAGTGTTTCAACGGTTGGACGACACACGCCCGGACACAGGAAACTAGGCAGCGGACAAAACTGCTGGTGGGTCCGTGGACGCATTCCGCAATTGGCAGCGCCGAACCGTTCGGTGATATCGATTTCGGTTCAAATGCAGCGGTAGATATTCCCGCCGCTCACCTGCGTTGGTACGATCAACGGCTCAAAGGGATTGATACCGGCATGGACGACGAGCCCCCCATCCGAATCTTCGTGATGGGAGCGAACATCTGGCGCGATGAGCATGAGTGGCCCCTCGCACGGACGCGATATACCAAGTTCTACCTTCATAGCGGGGGACGCGCCAACTCCCTCCACGGCGATGGTGAGCTGACGGTTCAACCCCCGCAAGATGAGCCAACAGATTCCTTCACCTACGACCCTGAGAATCCTGTCCCTACTGTGGGCGGTCAGAGCATGTTTATTGATAACACGGGTCCACAGGACCGGCGATCTGTGGAACGCCGAGACGATGTATTGGTCTATTCGACGCCCCCGCTCACCGAGGATTTGGAGGTCACAGGACAGATTGAGTTGACGCTCTACGCCGCCTCTAGTGCGCCGGATACCGACTTCACCGCGACGCTCGTTGATGTGCATCCGGGAGGGAAAGCGATTAACATCTGCGAAGGCATCCTGCGGACGCGATTCCGCGATTCCTATGAAGAACCAACATTGATCGAACCCGAAACCATCTGTGCTTACAAGATTGTACTCTGGGAAACAAGCAATCTCTTCAAGGCAGGGCATCAAATTCGCGTCGAGGTTTCCAGCAGTAACTTCCCGCGCTTTGACCGGAACCAAAACACCGGCAGCACACCGGGACTTGACGCTGAAATGGAGCTAGCGTACCAGACAATTTACCACAATGCACAATATCCTTCTCACATCACATTACCAGTAATCCCTCCGATTCATCGGAATGGGACAAAATAACGATGACCAATCACAACACAATGCGAATTGGTGCGGATGTCGGCGGCACCTTCACCGATGTTGTCCTAATCGATGTTAGTGGAAATATCTGGACCCACAAAGTCCCTTCCACACCGCCCGACTTTGAGCGAGCGGTGCTAAACGCAATCGAGCATCTACTAGACACAACTGACGCTGCGGGAACAACCGTCAGCGAAGTTGCACACGGCACTACGGTGGCAACCAACGCCGTTCTGGAGAAACGTGGCGCGAAAACCGCCCTGATCACCACCAAGGGCTTCCGAGATGTTCTCGAACTGAGACGCATCCGCGCGCCCCAGATGTACGACCTATTCTTTGAAAAACCTGAAGCACTTGTTGAACGCTACCTCCGCTTTGAACTGACAGAACGGATTTCTGCGTCCGGTGAGGTACTGACCCCACTGTTGGAGTCAGAACTGTGGCAGCTCAAGGAGGAGTTGGAAAAAGAGGAAGTCGAATCTGTAGCAGTCTGCACCCTCCACGCCTACGCTTTCCCCCAACACGAAAATGTTGTCGGTGATTTCTTGAGGGCGCAGCTGCCAGACGTCCCAATCTCCCTATCATCTGAAGTTCTCCCGGAACGCAAAGAGTATGAACGCACCGCCACCACCGTCGTCAACGCCTACGTCCGTCCTGTCATGCAGCGTTACCTGAATGCAATGCGTAACGGCTTGCAGGCGATGGGGATTGAAGGACCGCTGTTGATGATGCAATCGGCGGGCGGATTAACACCAGAGTCAGACGCAGCACGATTGCCGGTCTTTGTCTTGGAATCGGGACCGGCTGCCGGTGTATTAGCGGCTGGATTCACGGCACAACGACTCGGAACCGATAATCTAATTACACTCGACATGGGTGGCACCACCGCTAAAGCCTCCATGATTGAAGACGGTGCGGTGGCTTACAGCCCAGAATACGAAGTTGGTGCTTCGGTTTCGGCGGGGAATCGGTTGGTTGGCGGGGGTGGCGAACTCATTCGCGCGCCGAGCATTGACATTGCCGAAGTCGGATCCGGAGGCGGCAGCATCGCGTATCTGGATGGTGCAGGCGGTTTGCGCGTCGGGCCCCGCAGCGCAGGTGCCGTACCGGGACCTGCTTGCTATCAACGTGGAGGGACAGAACCGACCGTCACCGATGCCAATGTCGTGTTGGGTTATATTCGCCCCGGTGAATTAGCCGATGGAGAGGTTAGGGTTGACACTGAAGCCGCACAACGAGCGATATACGACCACATCGCCGCACCCCTTGGCATGGATCTGCTTCAGGCAGCGGAGGGGATCCACCGAATTGCCAACGCTCGCACCATGCGGGCACTGCGCGCCGTTTCCACCGAACGTGGACGTGATCCGCGGGAGTTCGTGCTGATGGCTTTTGGTGGCTCTGGCCCGATCCACGCAGCGGGGTTAGCAAAGGAACTCTTGATCCGTCAAGTTATCGTGCCGCCGCTGCCCGGTCTATTTAGTACCTTGGGTCTACTCTTTTCCGGTGTCGAACATCACGATGTCCGTAGCTGTCTGCTTTCCGGCGAGACGCTCAATGCAAATGCTTTGGAAGGGATCAAAGCGGAGATGCAGCATAATATGCTCGCTCAATTCGAGACCGAAGGCTATCCCGCCGACCAAGTGACCTTGAGTTGCAGCGTTGATGTCCGCTTCAAGGGACAGGCATCAGAGATTCGCATCGCAGTGGCGGATGAGCACTTCACCGAGACGACAGTGAAAACGCTATACACAACCTTTGAAACAGAGCATGAACGGCTCTATGGACACCGATCTGATCCGGACAACCCGGTCGAAGTTGTGGCGGTACGGTTGATTGGACAAGCCGGCATACGCGGTCAACAGGGTGCTCTCAATCCAGCGGAACGCCTCGGATCACGCGCATCGAGTCGGGAGGCTTATTTCGGCACACCGTGGAGAACAATCGATACCCCCGTCATCTCGCGTCATGATCTGGGGGAGGAGGGCACAACCGGTCCCTTGCTTATCGATGAATACGATTCAACCATCGTCGTTCCACCCGACTATCGGGGGCATCTGGATAGCGAAGGAAACATTCTTATGAGTCCCGTAACTGAGTGATATGGAAGCGTCTCGTAACGAGTAATACGTAGGGAAAACATTGTTAGTCTCCCCATAATTGTCAAGTCCTAAAATAGCTTTACATAAACAGTTACGGATTACGCATTATTCTTTCGGAGGTCTCTATGCAAGTCAAAATTAACCAAACGACTCTCACCCTTGTACAAGGCGATATTACAAAGGAACAGGTTGATGCGATTGTCAACGCTGCGAATGAGCAACTTATGGGTGGCGGTGGCGTTGATGGCGCAATCCACCGCGCCGGGGGACCGGCGATCATGGCAGAATGCAACGAAATTCGTGCCGAACAGGGCGGTTGTCCAACGGGGAGTGCGGTGATCACGACGGGAGGCAATCTGCCCGCGAACCGTGTCATCCACACCGTGGGACCGATCTGGCGGGGCGGAAACGCCGGTGAACCGAATCTCCTCGCTAGCTGTTACCGGGAGAGTTTAACCCTCGCACTTGAGGGCGGCATCAAGACAATTGCGTTCCCATCAATCAGCACAGGTATCTACGGCTATCCAATTGACAGAGCAGCCGACACCGCTCTCAATGCGGTGAAAGAATTCCTAGAAGGACACGATGGAATCGAAGAGGTGCGTTTCGTCCTCTTTGACGATGCAACCTATGCAGGCTATGAGAATGCGCTCTCGTGACGGCGTAAAGCGCGTTATACCAATTAATGTACAAATGTACTAGTGGACTAACATATTCTATGTCAAACCAACAACTTCCCCTATTCCCAACCACCGTCGTAGGCAGTATGCCACGATCTGATTTTGTTCGTGATCTGCTTACATTAGAAAACGAGCCGCAACGCTCTGAAGCCGAAACCCAGAAAGAGATGGACGCCGCGGTGCGATACATTATTGCGTTACAGGAAGCCGCGGGGATTGACATCATCTCCGATGGCGAGTGGCGGCGGCGTTCCTACATCGGTATAATTGCAGACATCGCAAGCGGATTCGAGTTGAGTATGCACGAGGGGCTGCACTGGACAACTGCGGTCGATAAAATACGCCTCAAACAGCCGGGGGTTATCGCAGCGGAGGCAGCATTTCTGCATCAGCACACCGATCGACTGACAAAGGTGTGCCTCCCATCCCCATATCTATTGGGACAGCGGATGTGGGACCCCGAAAAATCGCGAGATGCCTACCCAACACGCGAGTCATTCATGTATGATCTCGTCGATATTTTGCGAAATGAACTTATCGCCATCAGGGAGGCAGGGGCGACCGTCGCCCAATTCGATGATCCACATCTGTGCCTCTTTGTCGATCAGTCCGTCAGAACGAGTTACGAGAACCCTGAACGTGAAATGGAGTTGTGTGTCGATCTACTGAATCAGATTATCGATGGTGTCCACGGGATTCAGATTGCCATCCACCTCTGCCGGCGCAATAAAGGGCGTGACGGCTGGATTGGCGAAGGGGGATACGAGCCAATTTTGCCCCACCTGAAACGGCTCAAAGTCGATCAGTATCTGATGGAGTTCACGATTCCAGTCGCCGGCGACCTTGCGGTGCTGAAGGAAATTCCCGAAGATAAAACTGTTGGTCTCGGCTGCGTCGATTGTCGAGGCGAGCATATCGACACGCCTGAAGAGATTGTCGCACGGGTTGAAAACGCACTGCGTCACCTCCCGCCTGAACGCATCACCCTCAACCCAGATTGCGGATTCGCGCCCGGCAGCGCCGCCGAAATCCCTATCGACGAGGCATACCAGAAACTCAAAAACGAAGCGAAAGCAGCCGAAATTCTTCGAGAAAGGTACGGATAGCGAAAACTCGACTATGCAGAACTTACCAGAGCAGCCGTTTACGCGGCGATCGCTCATCCTGCCGATCTATTTCCCTGCCTTTCTGCTTTCCGTCGGCGGCGGCATCCTCATCCCAATCTTTCCCGAATATGCAAAATCCTTTAATCCCTCCTATAGCCTGATGGGACTAGTTCTTGGTATGCAGGGCGTCGGCGTTCTGATCGCTGATGTGCCTGCCGGTATCTTGATCGAACGGACGGGCCGCAAATCGTCGATGTTAATCGGAGCTGCCGTGGTAGGACTATCAACCGTCGCCGTTGGGCTCGCCCACTCCGTCCTTGAACTGCTTATCTACCAACTGATTGCAGGAATCGGCAGTGCTCTATGGACCATTGCGCGATATACCTATTTGACAGATGCTGTCCCAATTGAGGAACGGGGCAGATCGCTCGCGATGTTTGGCGGAGTGAGTCGAATCGGCACTTTTGTAGGTCCTGCCATTGGTGGTTTCATCGGTAAGCATTACGGTCTGAATGCTCCGTTTTTTGCCTGCGCAGCGATTATGGGGGTCAATTTCCTGTTCTGCCTTCTCTTTATCCACGAAACAAAGCGTTCTTCAGTAGTAGGTCCTCGTCGGCTGCACCTGAAACAGTTTATTGACATATTGAAAACACACTATCGGGCGTTACTCACGGCTGGAATGGGGCAGATCTGCGTCCAAACCCTCCGAGCGGGTAGACGGATTATTATTATTCTCTATGGACGCGATGTCATCGGGCTAGACCGTCAGACAGTGGGGTTAATCTTCAGTCTCTCCTCATTTATCGATATGGTGATGTTTCCGGTGGCGGGATTTATTATGGATCGGTTTGGCAGGAGATATGCTATCGTTCCCTGCTTCTTCATTTTCGCAACGGGAATGGCGATGGTGCCTTTGACAGGCAGTTACTTGAGCCTACTTATTGCGGGCATTATAATGGGACTTGGCAACGGACTCGGTTCTGGCACGATGATGACGACAGGAGCTGACCTTGCCCCACGGGACGGGACAGGTGAGTTCCTTGCGGTCTGGCGACTCATTGGTGATGTCGGTCACGCAGCGGGACCTTGGATTGTCGGTGAGATTGCAGATGTGTCGGGATTGGGACTTTCTGCTGTAGCTCTAGCAGGGGTCGGATATATGGCGGTCGCAATCTTTCTCTGGCTAGTGCCGGAAATCTCACAACCACGCAAATAGAACGATGGACCGCCATTTATTGACGGTGTCCATAATTCGCAGGTAAGGACCCTATCGTAGGGGCGAGGTCCCCTCGCCCAACAGGTTGGGAAACCCAACCCCTACGAAAATCCATGCGGTGACGATTGTCAGCCCATCATAAAGTCCGAGATACGCTCTCCAATGACCATCGTCGTCACATTGGTGTTGGCGCGGATACAGTCGGGCATGATCGAAGCATCTGCCACCCGCAGCCCCTCAACACCGTAGACCTTACCGTACTGATCTACCACAGCCATTGGATCAGCGTCCGGTCCCATCTTGCAGGTCGATGAGATGTGGTGACTGGTAGCCACTTGGCGCAGTAGCCACTCGTCCAAAGTTCTGTCCGTCGCCAGATCAGCATCCGTCGGTGCAAGCCGTTCCGCCACCAACTTCTTGAAGGCATCGTGTTCGAGCAGATCGATGATGATACGCACAGACTCACGCAGCCGTTCACGGTCAAAGGACTCTGTCAGGTAATTATAATCCAAGGCGGGTTGTTGATGCGGATCGGAAGAAGCGAGTCGGATTTCGCCCGCACCAACAGCAAGATATATACAGGCAGCAACGTGAAATCCCAAAGGAACTGAATCGGATTCGACAAGATACCCTTCCTCAGTAGCGAAAGCGGTTGGAAGGAGAAACATGTCGTTGCGGAGGTCGGAACCTCCCGCCGTGTATCGCAGTCCGATCTGAAGCCGCGGCTCCGTACCATCGGGCAGAAACGCCTCCTTTACCCTCAACGTAACCGATACCTGTGGATGGTCTCTCAAGTTCTGCCCAACGCCCGGTAGATCGTGCACCACGGGAACACCAACCGCCTTGAGGTGGTCGGCGGGTCCGATACCCGAAAGCATGAGGATATGTGGTGAACCGATAGATCCGCCGGATAGAACAACTTCCTCGCCGTAGACATTGAACATCTCGCCGCCGCTCTCCACTTGGACGCCAATCACGCGTTTGCCCTCAAAGAGGAGACGGTGTACTAAGCAGTCCGCTTTAACAATGAGGTTCAAGCGATGACGCGCCGGGTTTAGGTAGCCGATTGTTGTGCTCCAGCGGATGCCGTCCGGATTATTGAGCGCGAGCGTACCGACCCCCGTAGAGTCCGGGTCGTTGTGGTCAGGACAATCTGGATAGCCCGCATCCAGAGCCGCATCGTAGAAGGCAGCTTGTTCAGGGTTCAACTCCTCGTATGTATGCCGCCGCGCACGGATGGGACCCGTGTTTCCGTGGTAGGAGTCGCTATAGTCGGGATCCGCCTCGTTTCTGCGAAAGCAAGGGAGTAGTTCCTTGTAACTCCATTTGTCATTGCCCAAGGAAGCCCACGTATCGTAGTCTTCGGGAACACCGCGGAGGAAGATCTGTGCGTTCACCGCGCTTGAACCGCCAACGATCTTGCCGCGTGGGACGAACATGGTGGGGTTACTATCGGTAGCACGGGCGGTATAACCCCAACCGAATTTGGTCGGGCGACCGAAGGCTCGCGCCCAGATGTTGCGATCTTGCCCGTAACCGTACTTGATTTCCTCTGGAAGCTGCTCAAAATCTGGGAAATCAGGACCCGCTTCTAGTAACAGGACAGACCGCCCCGGATCTTCGGTGAGGCGTGCTGCAAGTATCGCCCCAGCCGCCCCCGCTCCGACGATGATTGTGTCATATTTCATTCTCATTCCTCCTCAATCCAAAATTAACCGCTGAGACAATGAAACGCAATGACGCTAAGACGCTATGGCGCGATGTATTAAAAAATCCTTGCGTCTTTGCAACCTTGCGCCTTGGCGTTAAATTCCGTTCGTTGTTTCGTTGTCTCTGCACCCCTGTAGTCATTTTTCAATGCAGGGGACCCCGCGTTTCCATTGCCACGGAGATCCGCTCACTTCTGCCCCCGTCCCCGTCGGAATGATACAAGCGGATAGCACCATGGAAACGGTCTGCATACTCGACGAAGTCCAACTCTACTTCCGCTACCTGTCCCGGCACAAAAGGTTTACGAAAATAGATCGTGATTTCACGGAACCGCAGCCGCCCGGCATCCCCACCGACCTTGTGATACAGGAGTGCTATGTAATCCTGTGCCTGATTCATATACACAGCCGTATTAATGTGACGGTAGATATCCGACCGGTCCATATGGAAGACTAACGGCATTGTGTCATGGAAGTCTTGTCCGTCGGCAGGTGTCCCGCAGCGGTACGACTCAATATCTCGACTGACCAGATCGCTTTCGGTCGGCTCATGCTCCTTCAAGAACCCAATCGCCTCCGGCACGTCGGTTGGTCTATGTTGACCTCGGGGAGCGAGTGGACGGGTGAGTGCCATCCAAAATTCGGCGCGTCCAACCGGTCGTTGGGAGTTGTCGTTTTTGTTGAACAGTTCGCAGTTCATCGCGAGATGGCCGCGTTTCAGTCTCCCAGCCTCGTCCCGTGTCGTCACCAGTCGTAATCGCGTTTCCTGCCGCAGCTTTGTCCCCAATGGACAGTGCACACCGAAGGTTTCAAATCTCAGGATGTTATTGAGTGGAACCACCCCGTCGCCGCGTCTGGCGTTATAATTCCAGTGGGGATTGAGTGTGCTGTGGAGGCCGGGACCGATTGTGCGACTCAGATTGGCTGTGACCAACTCGGAATCCATATTGAGCATCCGCCACTCAACAGTCTCCTCCGTGACACCCTCTAGAAAATCCTGTGAACCCTTTTTCTGTGACATCAACCGAACAAACCTCTTTCTAGGGACGCAAATGATTTTTTCTTTCTCACGCTTCACGTTTCACGTTTTAGCCTATATCCCAAGGATTTGACGTGCGTCGCTAGGTGTGGCAACTTCACCCTGTAGCTGCTGGACTAAATTCACTGCAACCTCTACCATCTGGGCGTTACTTTTCAGCAGAACCCCTCGTCGGAGATAGATATTGTCTTCAAAACCGACGCGAATATGACCGCCTAGAATAATGCCCATCGTAATCATCGGCAGCTGTGTCCGACCGACACCCATAACCGACCAAGGGATATCGGGGGGCAATAAGTTCTTCATGAACAACATATTATCCGGCGTCGCTTCAATACCCCAACCAGCACCCATACACAATTGGATATACGGCGGATCCTCAAACAGTCCTTCGTTAATTAAGTGGAGTGCCTGCCGTATGTGTCCCGCGTCGAAGACCTCGATCTCCGGTTTGACACCCTGCTCACGCATCCGTCGGGCTGCAGCCCGCCCCCACTCCGGCGGATTCAGGAACATGCGGTCCCCAAAGTTCAACGAACCGACATCAAGAGAACAAATTTCAGGTTTTAACCTAACGGGCTCAAGCCGTTCCTCAATGATGTTTTTTCCGGGTATATTTCCCCCGCTCGTTGTGAGATTGATCAGGATGTCACATTCTTGGCGAATCCGATCCACAACCTCCGCGAAGAGTTCAAGCCTTGAACATACGATCCCCGTTTCGGGGTCACGCACATGGATGTGTGCGATCGCTGCACCGGCTCGACTGCTTTCAATCGCGGCTTGTGCGATATCCTTGGGCGTATACGGTACAGCAGGATTCATCTCCTTGGTGGGTCCCGACCCCACCACCGCTACCGAAACAATTGTCTTTGCCATAATCACTTCCTCCAAAATATGGTAACATTACGAGTCCTTTAACAATCTATCAATCTCCTCTTTGATGTATCCCTGAGCCGTCTGAACAAACTGCTCCGTGCTCATTCCTTCAAGTCGGGTTTCAAGCCCGTGTGCACCAAACCCGAACACAATACTATCCTCTGCGTGGGCTTCGGGATCATCGAAGTGGCGCGGCGTGGTTCCTCGCAGGGCATCTGGAAGGTCATCCCCCGCTGTGCGGTATATGATAGGGTTCGCCAAAATTACCATCGGCAGATCGCCCCCGATCTCCTCATGGGAGATCGCCGGATAACGCTTCACTCGCATATCACCCAGTATCACAGTGTCCCTCAATTCCGGTGCCCAAGTCGTCACCCGGTAAGTCTGTCCCGGCGTGACCCATTCCTGTAGCTGCTGCCTCCGGGCGACGTAGTCATGCCATTTCATTAGTTCGGGGAAATGCTCCGCGGGAAGGGAGCTCTCATCTTGGTATCTAGCAACGTTGCCTTCGGCACGGAGGTCGTTGAATACAGCGAACCAGTGGGCATAGCCTCGGAGACCGCGGGAGAGTTGCATCACATCGTTGCTCGGTGGTGCATGGGAGGCGTCAACAATGACGATATGGGGCATCTGATCATCGATCTCTTTGACAAATTCCCTAGGAAACGCTGGAGGAACACTCAATCTCGTAGAAGTGCCGGAACGCACGCGGTCATACCTAAGCCTAAACCCCTCTTGGAGATACGCTTCAATAGGCTCAACAACCCACTGCCGTCCATAACGGTCATTCCCTACTACGACGATGTGTCTGTTAGTGCGCGCTCGGAATCCTCTCAAAAACTTGAGAAATTCCACAGCTTCGTATGCGGTGCGACCAACTTCCGCGAGGTGTTGCTCGTCCAAAAGGGGTTGATCTGCGGCAATCGCCGGTAGTTGTTCGAGTTGGTTGAACAGTTGGTACAGCTCTTCGTTCGATTTCGGCGGTGGATATCGATTCTGGAGTTGATAGGTCAGCGGTTCCAGAACGCGTGTGTACTCGTAGGCGAAGCGTCTAAATTCTAGATCCCGTTGCAAGATGTTGTTTATATCAAAGCGCCCGTTCCGTGTATCCTCTCTATATCGATCTAGTTCAGCGAGCAGAGAGTCAAAGTCCGAATCCTTCGATAAAAAATCGATCAGCGGTGGAGTTAATATCGTGCCATCGTGATTTGTCTTGTGATATTTACCCATCCACCCCTCTAACTTCTCAAAGCGGTTTAATACGTCCGTTTTCGGGAAGTTTTTCAGGAAAAACTCAATCTGTTTTACATCAAATCTGACATGAGACTGACGCACCAAATTGAAACGGTGCATCCCAACCATAACGTCCGTCAACGCCAAAATATTAGTCGACTTAAAGACATCTACATACCTATCGAAGACCGTCTCCTCAGCAATCTGGCTATCCCCTTCAGTTTCATGTAGATGCTTGAGCAGACGCTTTTTCGCGGTGAAGATCTGCGTTGGTATTCTACGCGCTTGACGTGCGGTTATATTCCCTTGAAGGATCTGTTCGTACCAATGTTCGGATACTGTCGTTGCTATTTCAGTGTGTGCATGGAATGGTTGGAGACGATCCATCTCCGCAGCAAAACCAATCGCACGAAGGGCTACACGACGTTTTCCCTGTATTGCGAGCGCGTCCAATCCCTCTCGGATAGGATCTGGGAAACTCGGTCTGTACTTCAGGTATGCCTTTAAAAACTGCTCTGCTCTTTTTGGTGCATGGGAATAAGCGGCGTTGACCAATTCGCAAATCGAGTCAAGAACTTCTTTGGGATTTTTAGATTCCCTATCGGATATGTTGATGACCTGACAAACCACCGCAGCGAAGTTATCCCCCGTCAACAGGAATTTTTGCCACGCCGAACCCGTTGTTTCATGGATAACCGTTGACAGTAGAGCGTAGCTTGCGTGCTCGTAGTAGCCAATCTCACGTTCATACCGAAGCAAATCTGCTAGTGGCTCGCCTATGTTCGCCCACGGAATTTCCTGCTTTTCGGTTGAGATCATCCTTTCTCACTCCTCCGCCTCCGCGAGCAACCCCCGTAAATGTTTGACTGCTAACCCAATAGCTTCGGCGTAACCACACTGATTGCCCTGGTCCTCGAAAACAATCGATATATTCCCGTTGAAGTTTGCTTTCTTGAGAATAGCAATAATACGTCTATAATCGAGTAACTCCTCCTGACCGCTATCGACCTTATAGATCTTAGCGCGCACGTATGAGGCGTAGGGTGCGGTCTGTTCCATGTATCTGTAGATATTCTCACTTGAATCGACAGTCTCCTCCCTACTTGTCGGTGCACCGCGCCATCTGCCCGTGTCCAAGATGAAGGTGAAGTTCTCGCGGTCAACGTCATTCAGGATGCGGAAGATATCATCGCTCGTCGGTTCCACAGCCGGCGGATGGTTGTGAAGACCGATAAGGATACCCTTCTCAGCTGCGTAATCGGAGACCGCTTGGAAACCGGAGATCATCGTTGACCACACCGCCTCACGGTTCTCCGTCGCTTCAGGCACGCCTCCACCGAATAGACGAATCAGTGGGGCACCCATGAATACGGCGACATCCACAGCCCGATTGACTTCACCGATCCGCCGCTGTAATTCTTCTAGTGATAGCGATTCGCCAACCACACCTCCCTCCGGCGATTGAGCGGTGCCGACAAACCCACTGCCGGCTCCTATGAAACCGATCGGCAAACCGTACTTATGGCACAGAATCTTGACCCTGCGAAGATATGCCGGCTCTAGCGAACGAAATCCTCTATCGAGTTGAAAGTCAATGATATCAAGCTTCAACGTATGAATTAAATCAATCATCGTCTCAATATCTATCCACCCGCCGGGATTGTCTCTGTCTTTCACCAAGCTGTTACAACCGAGTTTAATCATGAGTGCTCCTTTATTGCGCCGATTTGATAGCCCAATCATACATGAGCTGTCGAAAAAAATCAACGAAATAAAAATAGAACAGCGCGAGCTGCAACCTATTGTTTCAGTGCTTGTCTGAATTGTGAAACGTCATGCGTAAACGGTCAGAGTCACAATTCGGAGGATATGCACTCTACTACATCATCTTTCCTCTCAGTTACTTCTTTTGCAAAAGCACACCTAGATATATGCTATAATGAATAGGATTTAATCATTAAAAGGAGATTACCATGTTACACAAACTATGGAAAATCGCTTGGATTTCAGTCCTCAGTTTCGTCCTCATTGTTGCCACCCTTGTGGAAGTTCAAACGATGCCAACTTACCCAATAGAAGATTTTACCGCAGACACCGCCTATAAGGTTTTAGAGGTTATAGATGGCGATACTGTGAAACTTGAATACAACAGCAAAGCAACAAATTTTAGGCTGATTGGCATTGATACACCGGAGACAGTCCATCCGAATAAACCCGTCGAGGCGTTTGGTAAGCAAGCATCAGAATTTACTCGTAATATGCTACTCGGTGAATCAGTTTATCTGCGGTTTGATGTGCAGCAAGTAGATCTGTACGGCAGGCAACTAGCATATCTCTACCGCGCACCAGATGGACTTTTTGTGAATCTGGAAATTGTGAGGCAAGGTTACGGACGGCCCTACACCCGCTTTTCTTTTAAACACATGGAACTGTTTCAGCACTACGGAAATCGAGCGCGTGCAGCGGAGAAAGGTCTTTACAAAGCCAATGTCCGTACACCGTTCGATCTACCCCCTGGGATCAACACAAAATTGGAGAGTCAAGTCTATGTGACACCCACCGGTAAGAAATATCATCGTGAAAGCTGCCGATTCTTAAGTAAGACCAAAAACTCAATATCATTGGCAGAAGCGAAACAGAAATACAGTCCTTGTAAACGGTGCAATCCCCTACAATGAGAAGTTGACCCCAACAGCAACGGCATAGGTATCATATCCAGCAAATCATCCTACGGGGAATCTAACTTCGGTTTGAGAACTTGCGATAATACCCGTTGATTCTCGATCGTAAACTTCTACCCTTGACTTTGTTCTTCTTGTTCGACTACAATAATCAAGTCTTTGACCCGACGAGGCGCAGCTAGATCGTCCACTCGATCCGGATAACACGTCCATTACTTTGGCATCGTTAGACCGGTTGGTACGTGCAATGGGAAAACAACTCAGAATTGAACTCGCCTAGCGAGCCGTTAGATTGATCAGCAACGTCCGATGTTAAACCACGACCACAGAGATACAGATTATGACAGCCGAAAATGCCAAGGTCGAAGAACCTCTGAAAATAGGTAAGCGGAAACAGTTTTTCGTAGATGATTATATCGTTGCCGAGAGGTCAAACGTCGCCCGTCGACTGGGGACAGTTACGAAGGAAGCCCAACCGCTCATGGTGCCCAATGAGCGGGAATATCCCCTCTACTTTGGCGTCTATTCAACTGTGCTGCGAGACGATGGCAAATTCAAGATGTGGTATCTGGCGACAAATAGACCCAACTACGACATCGGATATGCCGAATCCGAAGATGGCATTCAGTGGAAACGACCGAACGTGGGAAAGGACGGTAGGGGTAACTTCGTCTTTCGAGGACACGGTTTCAGTTGTTTTATCGACCAGAATGAGAAAGACCCGAATCACAGGTACAAGGGAGCATACGGTCCCACCGGTCGCTGGGAAAAAAGTCAGAAGGCGGTTCATCTCGCCCATTCTCCAGACGGCCTCCATTGGACTGCCTATAACAACGGAAAGGCTGTATTGTCCCGAACCTCGATCCCTCATCCCCAAATCGAAGGGCGAAGTTACGTCACTGCATCGGATACGCATAATCAGATGAACTGGGACAGCGATGCGAAAGTGTATCGGATCTTCACCCGCGATATTTACGCCGGACCTGTTGCGGGAGGTGATCGAAAGATAAGTCGCGGCAGCCGCACCATGACCAATCCTGACGTGAAAGCAAACCCAACAGGATGGACACTGATTCAAAGCTGGGAGTTCGACCGCGAGGGAAATTCAGAATACAAACGGCGACAAATTTATGCACTGACAAACTGGCTGTACCAAGGGGTTCACTTCGCCCTGATGAGCGTGCTGCGGACCGGGGGCTTAATCGATTGTTATATCGGCACAAGCCGTGATGCTTCTCATTGGGACTTAAGTTGGGTTTATGCGAGCGAATCGTTCATTCCCCCTGGTCCGAAAGGCAGTTTCGATGCGGCGGGAGCGTTTCCCTTCTCGCAGATTGTGACGTGGAAAGACCGCCATTGGCTGTACTACGGAGCGATGGATAAGGGCCATAAAGACTTAGAAAATCGGATGTCGATTGGGCTAGCGACCTTGCGATTGGACAGATTTATGTCTTTGGAAGCTGGCTCAGATCCGGGCATGGTCACGACCAAACCATTCAAACTGGAAGGCAGTCAGCTTGAGCTCAACACCGATACCTCTCAAGGACAGATTTCCGTAGAGATTCTGGACGCAGCGGGCGGGCAGATTCCCGGTTTCGCCAAAGCGGTATGCCAAGACATCAAAGGCATGGACGAACTACAACTACAGCCCAGATGGATCAATCATGCCGACCTATCACCTTTAATTGGGAAAACAATACGCCTGAAGTTCGATCTACAAAACGCTCACCTATACGCCTTTAAGGTCAATTCTTGACATTGGTCGCGGGTGTCTCAGTAAGTCGTTGAACCCTCAAAGCCAATACCAGTAGGACTTACGCAGTTGAACGCTCAGGGCATTGTAGTTCGGCGATTTATCGCCGCTGGACACCGTTCCCAACGCCCGATGAATCGGGCAACTACAGTAAATCCGTAGGTTGGTAGTAGAGTGATTTATCGAATACCCGTTGTATCGCGCAGTAGTGTTTGATGAAGGTAAACGCTACTTCATCTACGATAACGTTTACTGGTTCGGTTAGGGTCACAAAAAGGGGCACATAGAGGGGCACTACTTTTGTGACCCTCGCAAAACGCTGTAAACGTAGTGGTGGCGCGGGTTTAGGGCGTTTTTCACTCTATTTGGGTCACAAGGGGCACTACTTTTTTAGTACTGCGGGCTATATTTGTATGTTTTTGAAAAAAGTATTTAAATAGGCTGGAGTATAAAAAAAACAGTGACGCTTAGTGACGCTTTCAGTGTTTACGCGGGTTCAAGGGCTGTGACGTAAATAGTGACGCACCGTAATTTTCTTTAACAGGTAGCAAGGAGGACTTATGCTAACCCCTTACAAGTCGTTGTGGATCATTCACATCAATTATGCTTTCTATGTATGCACCCGGTCGCCGGAGGGGTGCTTATTCCCTTACCCCGATCAGTTCGATTCGATAGCAGATGCGAAGTTGTGGATAGATGAGATGGCAGACGTGGCGTTGGCTGCGTAATTAAAATGAGTGTCTAATTGGAGGGAAACGCCATGAGATTTTTTTGTGCGATTATGACACTGTTGTGTGTTGTGCTTGCGGGTTGCTCTGTTTTGGATGACCTTACAAAAGATGATGTAAGCGATGTAGCGGACTGTTACGAGCAAACTATCATCGTGGATGACCATTACGCGATAGTTCTCGATAAGGACTGCATGGACCTTGCGCTTCTTTCGGCGGGACCGAAGATAGCACTAGAGGCGGAAGCTATAGAAAAGGCGGAGGAAGCCCCAGAACCGGAGGCGGAAGACGTAGATCCCCCGGTGATAGATTCAACACCTGTTGTTATTCCTACAGATGTGGATTGGGAACTAATCGCTACACTTCAACGCAATCCGTTAGACCCCGAAATGTTCTATATTTTCCCAGAGCAAAAAGAAGCGATAAGTAAACCCTATGAGGAAGGTAAGCATTTCATCTTTGAAATTGGAGGTGAGTTTAGAGAGGGCAACAGTAATGTGATTCGCCATTACATTATACAGCCGGAGGCTCCCTTTCAAGACCAGCATAAACTACCTCGTGTGGTTATAGTAGAGGAGGCTGATGGGACTAAATGGCACGTACATAATTACACTTTTCTGTCTGAAGGGTGGTATGCAACCCATCAAGATCTTATTGGAAATGAAGGGATTGGGTTGGGCGTTCAGTTTGAGATACAGCATATTGATTGGCCTGCTGAAGGTCTTTTTCCTGCTGTCAAAAAGATAAATTATAATAGCAGTATAGGCGTGATGGATTCGAGTGGCAGTCTAGGGCGCTCGAATAGTGCTATTGGTAGAGATGCCCGGCTTCGGATTTATGTAAGTCGTGATTAGGAAGGAGTGAGATATGCAAAAAAAGCGTGGTGAAAGGAAGATGCCTTATTCTTTTGCTATCACACCCTCGACTTGAAGCAGTGGTTGTGCATTGAAGGAGTAAGTGATGGCACGTCAAAAAGGGCTTACAGATTTCAAATTGGCGTTGATTCGATACCTAATGCGGTTGCAAGGTAAGAAAACACCTGCATTGGCGGAGGAAATAGAATACTCGGTTAGCAATCTATCAAAGGTTTTGAATCGTCAATCTACGGGGATGAGAATATCCGCTAAGTGCGTTTATCGGACATTCTGTGACTGGAGATCACACCGTGAAAAGGATAAAGGAAATTGGACGCTTGTTGTTTAGTTTTCGTGGTCGTATATTGCGTAATAAGTGGTTGGTGGCTGTTGGTCTGCTTGTGTTTTTTAATGTCTGGCAGGCGAATGAAATTTCGGATTTGAAAAAGCAAGTTCGCCTTCATGCGAAGACCTTCAAGGCACATCAGATAGTTAAGGCAATTGTTTATGTTGCAAGGGGTGGAACGGAGTATCACCGAGAGAATTGCAAACGTCTCGCTCTTGAATTGGCAAGAAAGGAATCTAATGGTGTCTACCGCAATATTGAGTTGTTGGAGGCGAAGAAAAAATATGATCGGTGTGAGGTTTGTAAGCCTGCTACGGAAAGAATAGATAGGATTGTGGAGCAGGAAATACGAAGACTGGAAGAAGAAGAAGCTGAATTCGATCGGAAACTTGAGGCGGCGTTACGGCGGCGGAGTTTCCGATAAGAGGGTTGGGTGTGCTAAACGCCCTCCCCGCACCGTAATTATTTTTTTCTTTTTAACCTTTATCCTACGATTGGAGTAAAACGTTATGAGATTTCTTTTTTTTGTAATTGCTACACTGTTGTTGATTGTTGGTTGTGGGTTGCTTTGACCTAGACACCGTTACCAAAGACACCATTGACGATGTGGCAGACTGCTACGAACAAACTATCGTCGTGGATGACTATTACGCAATAGTTCTCGATAAGAATTGTATGGACTTAGCACTACTATCAACACCGCCTCCGCTTTCAGAGGATGTGGAGTCAGAGGATGTGGTGATAGATTCAACGCCTGTTGTGGCAATCCCTACCGATGTGGGTTGGGAATTGATTGCTACACTCCAGCGCAATCCGTTAGACCCTGGAATGTTTTACATCTTTCCAGAAGAAAATGAAGCCATCAGCAAAGCGTATGAGGCAGGTAAACATTTCATCTTTGAAATTGGATATGAGTTTAACGAGGGATGGGATAATGTGATCCGTCATTACATCATACAACCAGAGGTTCCCTTTCAAGACCATCACAAAGTCCCTTACGTGGTTTGGGACGAGGAGGAGGAAGGCACCAAATGGCACATACATAATTACACGTTTCTGTCTGAAGGGTGGTATGCGACTGCGGAGACTCTGATTGGAGAGGTAGGGGTTGGGTTGGGCGTTGAGTTTCGTATACTGCACATTGATTGGCCTGCTGAATTTCCGTTCCCTGCTGTTAAAAGGACAGATTATGGTAGCAAGATCGGTGTGATAGATTCGAGTGGTTTAGCAGGGCGCTCAAATAGTGCTATTGATAGAGAGATTCGGCTTCGGATTTATGTAAGTCGTGATTAGAAAGGAGTTAGATATGCAAAAGAAAAAGCGTGGTGAAAAGAAGATGTCTTATTCTTTTTCTATTAAACCTTCGGAATTAGGTGAGTTGAGTCAGATACTACTACGCGACGTTGTTGGTATCTGACGCGCAATGAATTGCGCTACTACAAACTCAAGTGCGTAACTCCTAACCAGAAACGGTTGTGCAAGACACCGGACTGGTTGAGCCTCGGCTATAGTGCGACAGTTTAAGGAGCAGCATGTCGAAAGAGAAATATAATCAACTCGTCAATGAAGGGTTCTGTGTTTTTGAAAATATTCTGAGCGATGCGCTAGTCAACCAACTTCGGAGTGTGACAGACCGACTCTGCGAAAACATGACGGAAGAGCACAAAAAATATTTTCGCTCTCAAGGAAGCGCATTTAGAACTTACGAGGACCCGATTTTCGCGGAACTGATTGCGTGGCAGCTGTCGCTTGACGCACTGAAATCAATGGGATTCAAGACTCCAACCTTTACCAGTGGCTATATCCTGAGCAAGCCGCCGCACAGTCCACCACTGTTTTGGCACTACGACTGGTTTGGTTGGGAAGATCCAACTACCTACGACCCTAGACCACAGCAGGTCTTCTTCATGTACTACCTGACCGACACCACACCGCATAACGGTTGTCTCCGTGTGATTCCGGGGTCGCATTACAAGCACAACCCGCTCCACGATTTAATAATGGAACCCCACGCCGGTGAGATTTCAGCGGCAGAGAACTTAGACCGCCCCGAATTTTCGATGCGCCCTGATGAAGTCGATGTCCCGGTCAAAGCGGGTGACCTGCTGATTGGTGATTCACGCTTGCTGCACGCTTCGTACGCAAACAACTCCGACGAACGCCGCACGGTCATCACCCTCTGGTTCCAACCCGATTTTTGCAATTTGCCGGAGCGCATCAAAGCACAACTGGCTAGCAAGACACATCCTATCCCCGAAGATTGGTCCCCAGAAGCGCAGGAAATGGTTCGCCGCTTGAATCCAAAATACGATGGCGATGCTGAACCGTATGGGCGGGTTTTGTATCAGCGAAAGTCCAGTTAGAAGAAAACATAGACTTGGTTCATGTAAAAAGAAAGTGTAAGTCCCGATTTATCGAGGATTCCGCTACGCGGAACACGAATAGAAACCGAGTTTTCAAGAAAAAACTCGGTTTCACTGTTGATCTTGCATAGAAGGAGGTTATCCGATGACACCTGAGAAGATATTGTCCCACAAACCTGAGACGCTCACCCAAGCGCAACGTCAATTCTATTTTGATAACGGATACCTGCTCGTTGAAAGGGTTGTACCGCAGGATTGGGTTGAACGTCTGATCGACGTTACAGATGAAATGGTGCAGCGCAGCCGTTCCTTGGACAAGTCAGATATGGTGTTCGATCTGGAGCCGGGTCACACGGCGGACAATCCACGCCTGCGTCGTCTGACTAGTCCGGTTGAACATCACCCGACCTATTGGGAGTTTGCTTCGCAGTCAATTATCGTTGATGTGGCAGCGGATCTGGTAGGACCGGACGTGAAATTTCACCACTCCAAATTGAATTTCAAATGGGCAGAAGGCGGCGAAGAGGTCAAGTGGCACCAAGATATCACCTATTGGCCCCATACCAACTATAGTCCACTCACAATCGGCGTTTATCTTCACGATGTGGGCGATGATCAGGGCCCCCTCGGCGCGATCGCCGGAAGCCACAAGGGTGAACTTTTTAATCAATACAACGACAGCAATCAATGGGTCGGCTGCCTCAGCGACGAAGATGCCAAAAGCGTTGATACAGCGAGCGTTGAATATCTGAAGGGACCTGCTGGATCCATTACGATTCACAATTGTCGCGTGATTCACGGTTCCAAGCCGAACCTTTCCGACCAAGGGCGCCCTTTATTGCTGAATATCTATTCGTCAGCCGATGCCTTCACCTACACCGCCAATCCGCTCCCCAGTCGATACGAGGGCACCATTGTAAAGGGCAAACCGGCACGCTGGGCACACCACGATGATCGCCCATGCCTAGTGCCGCCCGATTGGTCAGGGGGTTATACATCGTTGTACGCACTGCAGCAGCAAGAACAGTGGGATGAAGACCAACTTGACACAGTTGCAAAGCAGACAGCAGAAATTCAAAGAACCAGATAAAAGCCATTTAGACAATCCTCAGAATCAAGGTAGACACCGTGACGACACCCGTAGACACAAAAGAACTTCAGGACAAAGGTTACATCATCGTGCGCGACTGTGTACCGCCGCACCAACTTGAGTCGTTACGGACACATTGTGAGGGGATGCTTGAACGACATAAGCAGTGGTGGGCGGACAATCGCAAGCAGGGCGAACCACCGGGCGGAGAGTGGGAGTCCGGTGCGCAGCCACGGGTGTTATTTGATCGGGTGGTAGATCCAGAGGCATCAGAATCGGTAGAATTTGTGTTTCACGAAAATACCTACGGAATCAGCAAGGGGGTAATGCAAGCGGAGGAGGTAGCGCCACTGCAATTCGGCATGTTCTGCAACCCGCGAGTAGATCACGGTCCATGGGATTGGCATCGCGATATCCGGTCGTGGCGTGAGGGACCGTTGGAGGGATTGTTTACAGATTCCTTGGCAAATCCTCCGGCATACACGCAATGGAACATCCCACTGTATGACGATGATGTACTGTGGGCGGTTCCCGGCAGCCACAGGCGTTTCAATACGGAGGCGGAAAACCGCCAGCTGTCCAAAAGCGAACACGAACCGTTGGATAGTGGCATCCCGATCGAGTTGAAAGCAGGTGATGGCGTTGTATATCTTAATACGATTCTACATTGGGGCAGCAACTACAGCACGAAGCTGCGTCGGACCTTACAGTATACCTACCGTGCGTTTGGCAACGGCATATACCCGCATGCACACTCCTTCGTCTGGCAACCGGAGTTGATTGATCGGTTACCGGCGCATCTGGCGGTTAAGTTTGAACATTTCCTCGATCTGGAACGAGACGAACTTGCTCTAATTGAACGCATTTTCCACGCAATCATTGGGTTAGATGAAGGAAGATTTCGTCAGGGGTTGGCTGAACTGCATCCGGGCATTGAAGGTCGAATGACCTGCCTCGTGTTGTTGTCCAAACGGGCAAAGAACATACGCCACCATCCGCGCGAGCCAATGTCCAATCGCTTCACGGAATCGGAGCAAGAACTGCTCTGGCAGCGGTTCCTCCCGTTGGATAACGCACTCCAGACCGATTCACCTCAACTCGTGCCCGGCTTTCAGAACAAGGAGCCAACCCCCTATATCTTCAACGAGATGCCCGCCTTCGACATTGACGATTTCGTAGAGAGTTGGCCCCATTCACGGTGATTAGGAAACGATTCTTAGAAGAAACAGTCCTCATTGAGATTAAAACCTACAAGGAGTCATAAACACTATGCCAGCGACAGAAGAAGTTCAAGCAATTGAAAAACTGATGGATGCCAGAGACCTCATCTCTGAGCAACTCAAAAAAGTGATTGTCGGTCAAGAGGAAGTGATCGATCAGATGCTGATGGCATTCTTTGCAGGCGGCCACTGTTTGCTTGAAGGTGTACCCGGGCTCGCCAAAACCTTGACGATTAAGACACTCGCCCAAATCCTCAATCTTCAGTTCAAGCGAATTCAGTTCACGCCAGATCTGATGCCCGCCGACATTACCGGTACAGACGTTTTGGAAGAGGAGCGTTCCACCGGTCATCGGGAGATCCGTTTCATCCAAGGACCCATATTCGCCAACATTCTGCTTGCCGATGAAATCAACCGGACCCCACCCAAGACCCAAGCTGCGTTACTCGAAGCAATGCAGGAGTATCATGTCACTGCGGGCGGCACGATGTATACTCTGGAACAACCGTTCTTCGTCCTTGCAACACAAAATCCGATTGAGCAGGAAGGGACATATCCGCTGCCGGAGGCGCAACTGGATCGTTTCATGTTTAAAATTGTGATCGACTATCCAAGTGAAGAGGAGGAGATCGCGATTGTTTCTTCAACGACAAGCGTTGAGGAGCCTGAACTTGAGGCGGTGCTTTCTGGTGAGGACATTATAACCCTTAATCAGATTGTCCGCCGGGTTACCGCCGCTGATAACGTTGTGCAGTATGCGGTCCAGTTGGCACGGGCAACCCGTCCCAAAAGCAAAGATGCCCCAGATTTTATCCAACAGTGGGTAAGATGGGGCGCGGGTCCACGGGCGGGACAGTACCTCATCCTTGGTGCGAAAGCGCGCGGTATTTTGCGAGGGCGGGTGAATGCCTCAATAGAAGACGTTAAATCGGTGGCACACGCTGTTCTCCGGCATCGCGTACTCACCAATTTCCATGCAGAAGCCGAGGGGGTTGATTCTGACACTGTAATCACCCGATTGTTGGATACAGTCCAAGAACCGGCGATACGGATGTGATCAATTACAGGAAACATAATCTGTAATATTCCGTTAATTTGAGAGCAACGTTTGAGAGCAACGTAAAAAACTTAATAAAAAACTTAGAAAAAGGCTTGACATTCAATCGTAAGTTTGGTATAATTCGCCCTTTGACGCTAACTTAGGATTTTCGCCTTAAATCAGGCGGAAAAGGGGAGGACTTTATAGTTCTAAAACACTTTGGCGTGTTTTTCACAGTTACTTCGTTATAGCGGACAACTTTGTGAGCCCCCATAGCGGGGCTTTATTTATGCCTGCACATTATTAGTCAATCGAGGTCGATATGCCAACAATAAATCAGCTAGTCAGAAAATCTCGGAAAAGATCAAGTAAGAAAAGTAAATCTCCAGTCTTGGAAAGTTGTCCCCAACGACGAGGCATCTGTTTACAAGTCAGGACAATAACACCTAAGAAACCGAATTCGGCACTTCGCAAGGTCGCTCGTGTCCGTTTCACAAATGGTCAAGAAGCCACCTGCTACATCCCCGGCATAGATCATAATCTTCAAGAACACTCGGTTGTACTCGTGCGAGGCGGAAGAGTCAAGGATTTGCCCAATGTCAGATATCACATCGTCCGAGGCACATTAGATACAGCGGGTGTTGAAAATCGACGGCAAGCCAGATCAAAATATGGTGCAAAGAGTGCCGGTTAGAGGAGGCAAGTAAGATATGCCACGTCGTGCAGAGGTTGTTAAACGGGACGTACTCCCGGACCCAAAATATAATAGTAAGCTAGTTGCGAAATTTATAAATTTCTTAATGGCTCGTGGAAAGAAGAGTGTTGCTCGTGCAATTCTATATGACAGTATAGACATTGTTGAGCAACGCGCTAACCAAGATGGACTTACAGTTTTCCACGAAGCAATCAACAACGTTAAGCCGGTGCTTGAGATTCGGTCTCGACGTGTTGGAGGAGCAACCTACCAAGTTCCCGTTGACGTCAAGGCAGAACGCCGCACGACATTGGCACTCCGCTGGATTATCCAGTCTGCAAGAGAGCGTCGAGAGAAAACGATGGCAGAGCGGTTGGCGGGAGAACTATTAGATGCCGCTAGGAATGATGGAGCTTCAATTAACAGAAAGCTTGATCAACATCGCATGGCAGAAGCAAACAGAGCATTTGCACACTATCGTTGGTAAGTTGAGAGCAGCAAAGTCCCGATCTATCGGGGCAGGAAGTTTTAGGAAATAGGAAAAATGAGAGCTACAAAACGAAATCAAATGACCGTTGAAAACCGGCGTTCCATAGAGCAGCGCCGATTTCCATTGACCCATACACGCAACATCGGCATCATGGCACACATTGATGCAGGCAAGACAACTGTAACCGAACGCATGTTGTACTACACAGGCAAAGTGCATCGTATGGGCGAGGTCGACGACGGCACAACGACAATGGATTGGATGGCACAGGAACAGGAACGAGGCATCACCATCACTGCTGCCGCTACAACGTGCCAATGGGATGGATACGGTATCAACATTATTGATACCCCCGGACATATTGACTTTACAGTTGAAGTTGAAAGATCGCTGCGGATCCTTGATGGAGTTGTCGCTGTTTTCTGTGCGGTTGGCGGTGTAGAGCCTCAATCAGAAACGGTCTGGAGACAAGCAGACAAATATCAGGTGCCACGCATCGCACTGATCAATAAAATGGATCGAACCGGTGCAGACTTTTTCCGAACGGTCGAAATGATGGTTGAGCGGCTTGGCACTTCAGCAGTACCAATTCAACTGCCGATTGGCTCCGCTGAGAGTTTCAGTGGTATCGTTGATTTGGTTTCACTGAAGGGTCTAGCATGGGACGAAGCTAGTTCCGGATCGATAATGTTTGAGACAGATATCCCAGATGAAATGATGGGAAGTGTTCTGGAATACCGGGAACAGCTGCTGGAAGCGATTGCTGAGTGTGACGATGACCTCTTAGTTAAATATATTGATGGGATTGAATTATCCGAAGAAGAGATCAAAGCAGGTTTGAGGAGTGCGACATTAAGCGGAAAAATTGTTCCCGTCTTGTGCGGCACCGCCCTTAAGAATAAAGGTGTTCAACCGTTACTGGATGCAGTGGTCGATTATCTGCCCTCTCCAATAGATGTACCGCCGGTAACCGGCTTGAACCCAGAGGTTGAAGCGGAAGAAAGCCGTTTAGCAGACGATGATGCACCTTTTTCTGCGCTAGCATTCAAAATTACAACCGATCCGCATGTTGGTAAACTTACATTTCTTCGCGTTTACTCCGGTGTCTTAGCCAAAGGAATGACTGTATATAACAGTACGCAACGGAAATTCGAGAGGATCGGAAGGCTGATGCAGTTACACGCAAACAAGCGTGAGGAACGCCAAGCCATCTATGCAGGCGATATCGCCGCCATCATTGGCTTCAAAGGCGTGATGACTGGAGACACGATCTGCGAACCGAATGCCCCAATCGTCTTGGAATCGATGGCATTTCCATCGCCGGTAATGTCCATCGCTATCGAACCTCAGACCAAGTCGGACATCGAAAAGATGAACATGGCGCTATCAAAGTTGGCTGAAGAAGATCCGACCTTTAAGGTTCACCAGGACCCAGAAACAGGACAAACACTTCTGTCCGGTATGGGGGAGTTACATCTAGAGATTATCGTGGATCGCTTGGTTCGAGAATTCAAGGTGTCGGCAGAGATTGGCCAACCTCAGGTTTCATACCGCGAGACTATCCAACGGTCTACAATAGCCAATGAGCGTTTTGTTCGCCAATCCGGTGGGCGCGGTCAATTCGGACATGTGGTCATTGAAATTTATCCATTAGAACAAGGGTCCGGTTTTGAATTCATCAACGAAATAAAGGGAGGCGTCATTCCCCAAGAGTATATACCCGCTGTTCGTAAGGGGCTTGAAGAGGCAATAACCGCTGGAACTTTAGGGGGTTATCCCCTCGTTGATGTAGGTGTGCGATTGTATGATGGTTCTTATCATCCCGTTGATTCTTCAGAGATCGCATTTTCAAATGCCGCTCGGATCGCCTTCAAAAACGCAGTCAAACGCGCGGATCCGATTCTGCTTGAACCAATCATGGAGATTGAAGTTATTGCCCCGGATGACTATTTGGGAAAGGTAATGGGGGATTTAAATGCACGTCGCGCACAAATTCTCCAGACAGATATGCACCCCAAGTCCGGAACGCAGGTTATTAAAGCTCATGTTCCGCTTGCTGAAATGTTCGGCTATGTTAAAATGCTCCGTTCTCTAACGCAAGGACGGGCAACTTATTCGATGGAGTTTGCACACTATAGTTCCGTTCCCCAGAGTATTGCTGAAGAAATTATCTCATCAAACGGATTGTCTGTTTAACCGTTCCCGCTGTTGATGTAGCTGATTGCTAATAGCCAGCAGTGAGGTTAATGGATGTTATTTAAGTTAATTAGAATTGTGAGGAGATTTACAAATGGCAAAAGAAAAATTTGAAAGGAATAAGCCACACGTCAATGTTGGCACAATTGGACACGTTGATCATGGTAAAACCACATTAACCGCTGCAATCACCATGGTGTTGTCAAATCTCTCTGGAAGTGAGTATGTAAAAACTTACGAGGAGATTGATGCGGCTCCCGAAGAGAAGGAGCGTGGGATTACCATTAACACCGCACACGTTGAATATGAGACGGAAAATAGACACTACGCTCACGTAGACTGTCCTGGACACGCTGACTACATCAAAAACATGATTACCGGTGCAGCGCAGATGGATGGCGCAATTCTTGTTGTCTCCGCCGCTGACGGTCCCATGCCCCAAACCCGTGAGCACGTCCTTTTGGCACGGCAGGTGAACGTGCCGAGTCTCGTCGTCTATCTGAATAAGGCAGACATGGTTGATGATGAAGAACTTCTAGAGTTGGTAGAACTCGAAGTCCGAGAACTACTCACTGAATATGAGTTCCCGGGCGATGATATCCCAGTTATTAGCGGGTCTGCCCTCGAAGCGATGGAAGCCAGCGGCGATCCAACTGCCGAGGCATGTCAGTCAATTTTAGAACTCATGGAAGCATGTGATAGTTGGATTCCGGAGCCGGTCCGAGATGTGGATAGGCCCTTCCTAATGCCTGTGGAAGATATCTTCTCAATCACAGGACGAGGCACGGTCGTGACAGGTCGTGTCGAACGCGGTATCGTTAATGTTGGCGAGACAGTCGAGATTGTTGGACTTGCACCGACCACTAGCACGGTTGCCACCGGTGTAGAGATGTTCCGTAAACTGCTTGACGAAGGTCGCGCAGGCGATAACGTTGGCGTCCTGCTTCGTGGTATTGAGCGTGATGACGTTGAGCGTGGGCAAGTTCTTGCCGCTCCGGGTAGTATTACACCGCACACACAGTTTGCGGCTGAAATCTATATTTTGAACAAAGACGAAGGTGGTCGCTGGACACCATTCTTCAGTGGCTATCGTCCGCAGTTCTACTTCCGTACAACTGATGTGACAGGCGTGATGAACCTTCCCGAAGGTGTTGAAATGGTAATGCCCGGAGATAATATCCAGATTACTGTTGAACTCACCAAACCCATTGCTCTGGAAGAGGAATTGCGGTTTGCAATTCGTGAAGGTGGACATACCGTCGGAGCTGGCGTTGTTTCACAGGTTATTGAGTAATAACCACCTGAGGTCATTGGTGCATTGATTCAGTCATGCACCAATGAACCAATGAACCAAATTTGGTTGGAGTATTAATGGATAACCAGAAAATCAGGATTCGTCTGAAATCATTTGATTACCGTTTGTTAGATCACTCTGCGGGCCAAATTGCGGAGACCGCCCGGCGGACAGGCGCATTGGTCTCGGGTCCGATTCCGCTGCCGATTAAGCAGCACATTTACACCGTACAGCGATCGACCTTCAAAGACAAAAAATCCCGTGAACAGTTCCAAATGCGAACTCACAAACGGTTACTAGATATTCTACAGACGACCCCCAAAACAGTCAATGCGCTGATGCGCTTAGATCTACCGGCTGGCGTGGATGTCAAAATTACGCTTCTGTAGACACACGTCGTTGAACCTGAACACCCTCGTTGCGGAGATGTAGCATGAGTAGTGGAATATTAGGAAAGAAAATTGGTATGACCCAAATCTTTGATGAATCCGGGACTGCGATTCCAGTCACGGTCGTCGAAGCGGGCCCCTGCCCGATAGTACAGGTTAAAACTCAAGACCATGAGGGTTATAATGCCATCCAATTAGGCTTCGGCTCTCGGCGCGAAAACAAGGTAAATCGCCCTGAGAGTGGACATTTCCAAAAAGCAAATGTCACACCAAATCAATTTTTGCGGGAAGTGCGTGTTGATAGTACAGAGGGCTTGGAGGTTGGTTCAAACGTTGACGTGGGCATTTTCTCCCCCGGAGACCTCATTGATGTAACGGGAACATCTAAAGGACGTGGCTTCACAGGTGTGATTAAACGGTGGGGTTTTTCTGGTATGAAGCAAACTCACGGTAGTGAGAAAAACCATCGGCGACCGGGCTCAATTGGTCATAGTGCATGGCCCTCACGTGTTTTCAAAGGCAAAAAGATGCCCGGACGACACGGAGGCACGCAGGTGACGACCCAGAATCTGCAGGTTGTCCAAGCAGATTCCGACAGAAACCTATTACTTGTTAAAGGTGCTGTTCCCGGCCCACCCAATGGGCTACTTATTATCAAGAAAGCAGTAAAGGCTGAACAATAAATATACCCTTTGAGGATTATCACGCATGGCAGCTTTAGATGTATACAGTCGTTCTGGGGATACCCTAAAACAAAGAGAGTTATCTGACGCGCTTGTAAATGCAACTGTTAATGACGCAGTTATACATCAATGCGTCGTTGCACATCTTGCGAACCAACGCCGAGGCACTGCTTCTACCAAAACACGGTCAGAAGTTCAAGGAAGCGGTAAAAAATTATACCGCCAGAAAGGAACGGGACGTGCCCGAGTCGGGGATGGCAAATCTCCAATACGGGTACATGGCGGCGTTGCATTCGGTCCTAAGCCTCGCAGCTATCGCCAACACACGCCGAAGAAGGTACGTCAACTCGGATTACACTCGGCTTTAGCAGGCAAATTTCAAAGTGATGATTGCATTCTGATTGAAGACTTTACGCTAAATGCTCCGAAAACGAAGGACATGATTCAAGTTTTGGGGAATTTAGGACTTGAGGATAAAGTCCTCTTTGTCCTTGGTCAACCTGAATCAAACATCCATCTATCGGTGCGGAATATCCCAAACGTAAACAGTTGTGTTTGGAATACCCTTAATGTGTACGATGTGCTTTGGCACGATAAAATTGTCTTCACTGAAAGTGCGGCGGAAAAGCTAGAAGAAAAGTTCGCTCAGCCAATATCCTGATGAATCGGGAAGTTGAGGAAGCATAGATGAAAGACTCATATCGGATTATCAAGCAGCCGTTAATAACAGAAAAGACCACAATCCTCAGAGAATCGAACAAATACGCCTTTGTTGTTGATATCAAAGCCAATAAAGCGGAGATCCGTAAAGCAGCTGAAGAACTATTTGATCTTGAGGATAAGATCTTGAAGATTAATACTATGCAGGTCCGCGGGAAGACCAAAGGACAATTCTGGCGATATCGACAGGGACGACGACCTAACTGGAAAAAGGTCATCATTACTGTTACTGAAGGAACAATCATTGAGGCTTTTGAAACAATCTAGCGGTGCACGTTTGAAGCCTTACTAGGAGGGATGTAGCGTGGCAGTTAAAACATATTCACCCGTCACACCCAGTCGTCGATTTATTACAGGAGATGCCTTTGAAGAGGTAACCCAGCGACGATCCGAAAAATCGTTAACGACAGGATTAAAGAAAAAGGGAGGTCGTAATTCACTGGGTCGTATGACCGTCCGTAGGCGTGGTGGAGGTCATAAACGTCGGTATCGAGCTATTGAATTTAAGCGTGATAAATTTGGCATCCCCGCTAAGGTCGCCTCAATCGAGTATGACCCCAGTCGATCTGCCCGTATCGCCTTGCTCCATTACGCTGATGGAGAGAAACGCTATATCATCGCACCTCTAGGACTGCAAGTTAATGATGTGTTAAATGCTGGTCCCGATGCGCCCATCAGAGTTGGCAACGCTTTGCCGCTTGAAAGGATCCCCCTTGGCACTTCGATACATAACATAGAAATGCAGCCCGGTAAAGGCGGACAACTCGTACGAAGCGCAGGGGCTGTGGCACAGTTGGTAGACCGTGAAGGAAAGCACGCGCGGATTCAAATGCCTTCCGGCGAAGTTCGGTTGCTTCCAGTGCAGTGTATGGCGACGATTGGACAGGTGGGTAATGTTGACCACGCAAACCTATCTATTGGTAAAGCAGGACGCAACCGATGGAAAGGACATCGTCCCAAAGTGCGTGGTGTGGCAATGAATCCACACGATCATCCGCATGGCGGCGGCGAAGGAAAAAGTACTGGCGGGAGACACCCTGTAACACCGTGGGGAGTTCCGACCAAAGGATATAAAACAAGAGATCCCAAAAAACGTTCCGGCAGATATATTGTCAGCCGTCGGAAGTAATTTATCTCAACTGACATAAGGTTTGCGTGTTTTTCCTATCTTCAGGAGGTATGTCATGCCCCGTTCTGTGAAAAAAGGACCTTATATAGATCCAAAACTTCTTAAAAAAATCGAAGTGATGAATCGATCTGGGACCAAACGCGTGATTCGTACATGGTCACGTAGATCTATGGTGACCCCGGACCTGATTGGTCATACGCTTGCCATTCATAACGGCAAGAAATTTTTTCCTGTTTATATTACAGAAAACATGGTGGGACATAAATTAGGTGAATTTTCTCCCACACGAACATTTAGAGCGCATGCGAGTGGTGGGGGTAGATAAGTTATACTCAACTGCTAAAATAAACTCGATTCTTGTTCCCCCTTTGAAAAATCGAGATGATGAGCGGAAGTTATTACAAATGCTCAAGCTAATTTAGGAGAGTTTTAACATGGAGGCTCGAGCAAGTATCCGAAACGTGCCGATTGCCCCGCGCAAAGCGCGTTTGGTTGCTGATTTGATCAAAGATCAATACGTCGAAGAGGCAATAAATCAATTAACATTTACACATAAAGCAGCCTCTCCCGTAATCCGCAAACTGATTCAATCAGCTACCGCGAATGCACGATATAATGCACAACAGCAGGGTGCCACTATTGACGAAAGCAATCTAGTTGTCAAACAGATTGTCGTCAACGATGGCCTTACCCGAAGATGGTTTCGCCCACGGGCACGAGGTATGGCAAGCAGGATCTTACATCGTAGGTGCCATATTACAGTCGTACTAGACGAAGAGGAAAGTGACGATGAATATTGAGAATCCTGCCGGTCTGCGGAATAGACCGCCCCATGTTCCTTTACCTTCGTCGTTTGGCAACCTTTGCCCAACTGAATTTTGGAGGAGGTTTTAGTGGGACAGAAAACGCACCCGCGTGGACTACGCCTAGGCATCATTGAAAATTGGGACTCGAAATGGTACAACGAAAAAGAGTATGCCCAATGGCTTCATGAGGATTTGAAAATCCAGTCCTTCATTAAAGAAAGACTGTCGCGTGCCGGCATTTCTCGTATCGAAATCGAAAGAGTTGGCGATAGGTGTAATATTCATATACACACAGCACGTCCCGGTATCGTCATTGGGCGGCGTGGTGTTGAAGCAGAAAAGTTACAAGCCGACTTAGAGCATATCCTACAGACAGATTCAGGTTCAAACGGTGAAAAGACTGTTCGGATTAATGTCACTGAAATCAAGCGTCCTGAATTAGATGCTCAACTTGTTGCTGAAGCGGTTGCACTGCAAATCGTACGTCGATCCAATTTTAGGCAGGCAATGAAGAAAAGTATTATCGCTTCAATGAAAGCCGGTGCCCAAGGGGTTAAAATCAGCATCGGTGGGCGACTTGGGGGCGCCGAAATGGCACGTTCAGAATCAAATATTGAAGGCAGGGTGCCGCTGCATACGCTCAGAGCAAATATCGATTATGGCTTCGCTGAAGCCGATACAACCTACGGTAAGATTGGCATTAAAACGTGGATTTTCAAGGGAGAGATTATTGGCAAACCGGAGCTTCCAGGAACCGGTTCCCCCTCCAGCCGTGCTATGCAGGTGCCAACTGACTCCTCTGAAAGACGCCCATCACGCTATTCAGACCAAGAAGGTTCAGGAGCGCGATCCGAAGGCAGACCTAGACGCAGAAGAGATCAGGATAGGCGGCGGGGACCACGCAGAACCAATCGTGAACGTCCATAATCGTAAACCCTTGTTCACGACAAGTATGAATCAGAAGGAGTGCATAAAATGTTAATGCCCAAACGGGTTCTGCACCGTAAAGTGCAGCGCGGTAAACGCCGCGGTAAACCTTACCGAGGTTCACGAATAGATTTCGGTGAGTATGGTTTGAAAGCAATGGAGCCGGGTTGGATTACGAGTCGCCAAATTGAATCCGCGCGACAGGCAATCACACGCCATGTGCGCCGTGGAGGTAAGGTTTGGATCAAAATCTTTCCGCACAAACCCATAACCAAGAAACCCGCTGAAACCAGAATGGGAAGCGGGAAAGGAGCTCCAGAGTTTTGGGTGGCTGTTGTTAAACCAGGACGGATCCTATATGAATTGAGTGGTGTCCCAGAAGAAGCAGCAAAGGAAGCCATGACCAGGGCAGCCCACAAATTGCCGATTGAGACGAAGTTTATCAGTCGGACGGGAGAGTAATTAAACAATGACCGCTAATGAGTTACGCAGCAAATCATCTGAGGAGTTAGAAAGCGACCTTCGAGATTTTAAGGATACTGCGTTTAACGTTAAGTTCCGAAGCATACTAGGGCAACTTGAAGATACATCCCAATTAAAAAAAGTCAAGAAGGACATCGCACGTATTCATACAATCCTTCGGCTACGTGAACTTGGGATCGAAGAATCACCATAACTAAAGTTACGAGAGGAAAAACGTGGATAAGCATCAGCGAGGGAATCGTAAGTTCAGAACAGGTACTGTAACAAGTGATGGGATGGACAAAACAGTTGCGGTCGAAATTGTTCGAACTTATCAGCATCCCCTTTATAAGAAAATTGTGAGAAGCTCCACAAAGATTCTGGCTCACGACGAGCAGAATACATGTCGTGTCGGCGATCTCGTCCAAGTTGTTGAAGTTCGCCCGCTCAGTCGTCGTAAACGGTGGAAAGTTCGCCAGGTCGTCTCCAAAACAGAATCAATTGATGTGTAAGTGGAAGACAGGGTTACACTCAGGAAGGTAATGACCAATGGTTCAAGCATACACTCTATTAAATTGTGCGGATAATACAGGAGCAAAGCAGCTTATGTGTATTCGCGTGCTCGGCGGTAGTAGAAGGCGCTACGCACGAGTTGGTGATGTAATTGTGGCAAGTGTGAAAGAAGCAAATCCAAATAGCCAAGTTAAAAAGGGAGATGTTGTACGAGCTGTCGTCGTGCGTGCAACCAAGGAACATCGTAGACTCGATGGTTCTTATATCAAATTCGATAGGAATGCTGCCGTTTTGATTGATGCCCAAGACCAACCTCGCGGAACACGCATTTTCGGTCCCGTTGCGCGTGAGCTCAGAGAAAAAGCATTTGCACGAATTGTCTCGTTAGCACCAGAGGTCATATAGAGTCCCTTAGGAGGTAGTACCGTTGCAAACTAGATTTCATGTAAGGAAAAATGACCACGTGTTAGTATTGAGTGGGAAGGATAAGGGAAAAACAGGTGTTATTCTAGAAATGCTTCCGCATAAACGCCGTGCCACTGTTGAAGGGATCCACATGATCAAAAGGCATACCCGTCCGAGTCCGCAAGCACCGCAAGGTGGCATCGTCGAAAAAGAAGGGACAATTAATATCGCTAACCTAAAGGTGATTTGTCCAAAATGTAGCGCGCCCGCTCGAACAAAGCGCAGTACCTTTGAGAAGGAAATTGGAGGGCGGACGAAAACATATCATGTACGTGTTTGCAGAAAATGTGGCGAGTCCGCTGAACGCGAGTAGTTGACATGAGCCCTGCCCCAAGGGAGTTCCGCAGCCGATAAGGTAAGAATTAATGAGTATATTTAAAACTTTTTATCAAGAAGAAGTCTTCCCTGCATTGCAACAACGTTTCAACTATTCAAATGTTATGCAGGTGCCAAAACTTAACAAGATAACCCTTAATATGGGGGTTGGTGCTGCTATACTAGATTCAAAACTTTTGGATAATGCCGCCGAAGAACTGACACAAATCAGTGGTCAACGGGCAGTTATTACCCGCGCCAAGAAATCTGTGTCAGCCTTCAAGGTCCGCACAGGTATGCCTATCGGTTGTAAAGCAACCTTGCGGCAGGACAGGATGTATGAATTTTTTAATAAACTCGTCAACGTCGTCCTTCCCCAGATTCGTGATTTTCGTGGACTTTCACCGGATTCCTTTGATGGGCGTGGCAACTATTCCTTGGGTCTCCAAGAGCAAGTCATTTTTCCAGAGATCGAATACGACACCATAAGCGAAGTTCGCGGATTAAATATCACTATTGGTACAACTGCTCCAACCGATGAAGAAGGAGCCGAGTTACTGCGACTGATGGGAATGCCGTTTAGAGAATCTTAGCGCGTGTATGCTACCCCTTGATAGAAGTGAAGGAAAGGAGCCTTTATTTGGCAACAAAAGCTCTCATTGCCAAGCAAAAAAGAACCCCGAAGTTTCAGGTTCGAAAATATAATCGTTGTCGTAACTGTGGCAGAGCCCGCAGTTATTTGCGCAAGTTTGATCTTTGCCGAATCTGTTTTCGCCTCTTCGCAAGATCGGGTAAAATTCCGGGAGTCACAAAGGCAAGTTGGTAGTGCCTTAGTTGTCGGTACGAATAAAGGAGAAAACTGATGTCAATGACAGATCCGGTTGCAGATATGCTGACCCGTATTCGCAATGCGAATATGGTTGCACATGAACGCGTTGAAATACCCGCATCAAAACTTAAAATGGAGATCACCCGCACTCTACATGAGGAAGGGTATATCCGCAATTATCGTTGGATTGATGACGGCAAACAAGGTATTTTACGCATCTATTTGAAGTATGGTGACGGTAAAGAAAAGGTTATAACAGGACTCAAGAGAATTAGCAAACCAGGACGACGTGTGTATGCGAAAGCAGACAGGCTTCCTACTGTGTACGGAAATTTAGGGATTGCTATATTATCGACCTCGCAAGGTATTAAGACAGCCTCCACATGCAGGAAATCCGGCATTGGTGGTGAAGTCCTCTGTTATATCTGGTAATTTTTCAGTTTGAATTCGGAGACGAATACAATGTCACGAATAGGACAAATGCCAATTAGGATGGATTCAAAAGTTAAGGTAGCCTTGGACCAAAACGATATTACTGTTGAAGGTCCAAAGGGCACTCTTAACTGGACAATTCCGACAGGTATAGTCGTCAATTTAGACGACGAATCCATCACAATTGATAGATTGACAAACCAGAAAACACACAGATCGTTACACGGATTGACACGCAGCCTCATCGCCAATATGGTAACAGGTGTGACTGACGGTTTTGAAAAAAAGCTCATTCTCGTTGGCGTTGGATATCGTGCGGAGGTAGACCGCCAGAAACGCCTGATCTTAAATGTCGGGTATTCTCACCCAGTAATCTATGAACCACCTGAGGGGATAACCCTGAATGTAGGTGATTCCGAAACGGTGGGAGGCCAACCTCACACACCAATAACGGTGAGCGGTATTGATAAAGCACTTGTCGGTCAAGTTGCTGCTTCAATCCGTCAGATCAAGAAACCCGAAGTCTACGAACCTTCCAAAGGACTCCGTTACGAAGGTGAACGCGTCCGCATGAAGGAAGGTAAAACTGGGGTGTAGGGTAGCGGTCTAACTGCTATATTTTTGTAAACTAAAGGATTTACAAGTCGGTAAGCCAAAATTATCGTAGCCGGATTTGTCGATCCTTTTTTATTAATCTTTGGAGGAATAATCGTTGGACCGGTCTAAGGAAAAATACATCGCAAGGCATAAGCGACAGAAGCGGGTACGACAAAAAATAATCGGGACCAAAGAAAGACCGAGGCTTTCGGTTTTTCGAAGTTTGAGGCACATTTACGCCCAAATTATTGATGACGAAGCCGGCAAGACGCTTATTGCAGCCTCAACCCTGTCACCAGAGTTGAAAGATAACCTGTCAACACAAGGCAACATCGGTGCAGCGCAACAAGTGGGCACATTAATCGCTCGCCGAGCAAAAGAGCATGAAATTGAATCAGTAGTTTTTGACCGTGGTGGAAATCTCTATCATGGAAGAATTAAAGCACTTGCCGAGGCTGCTAGAGAAGAAGGCCTCCGATTCTGAAAATTGTGAAAGAAACTGCCATAACTGTGTTCACAAGATGAACTGACGCTTCAAAATGAAGGAGAATTGCTTTTGAGGGAAAGAATAAATTCGGCTGAATTTGAATTTGAGGAACGTCCAATAGATATCAACCGTGTGATGCGTGTTCGCAAAGGCGGACGAACACCTAGTTTTAATGCGCTTTCTGTCGTTGGAGATCAGTCGGGCGTGGTCGGACTTGGCTTTGGAAGTGCAAATGAAATCCCATCAGCTATAGGCAAAAGTATCGCTGATGCGAAAAAAAACCTGATTCGTGTGCCTTTATCGGGAAGCACGATCCCCCATGAAATCATTGGAAAATATGGCGGTGCAAAGGTTCTGCTGAAGCCAGCCAGTCCCGGTACTGGGATCATTGCTGGACCCGGAACGAGAGTCATTTTGGAGTTTGCCGGGGTGCAAGATGTGCTGACCAAGCGACTCGGGTCTCGAAACGTCAAAAACACAGCGGAAGCCACCATGGAAGCCCTAAAAGGTCTAAAAGACATCAACAACGTGGCTCGTCTTCGTGGAAAAACAGTTGAGGAACTGCTTGACTAATATTCTTTTTTCATGATCCCCATTAGGTGTCCGCTTAATTCATTCGGAAAATTCATCCCTGAAGCAAAACAAGTACTTTTCATCGTAACTGCCAATCGATAAAATGGAGTAAATATCAATGAAACTAAACGAACTCAAACCTGCAGAAAAATCGACGCGTAATCGGAAGCGAGTTGGCCGTGGCGAAAGTTCAGGCTGGGGTAAAACTTGTGGTCGTGGTCATAAAGGTCAGAAATCTCGGTCCGGTGTCTCCATTCCCGCGTGGTTTGAAGGGGGACAGATGCCATTAGTGAGACGTTTGCCTAAGCGGGGTCCCAGAAGAATTGCACACAAGCGGATTGAGTATGAGATCGTAAACATCCAGACACTAAATCATTTTGACAATGGGACCACGATTACCCCTGAGATTTTGCGGGAAGCTGGAATTACAAAAAAGAAAGACGGGAAGATCAAAGTGCTTGGAGAAGGTAATCTCGAAAAGCAACTAACGGTACAGGGACACCGATTTTCAAAGTCTGCTATTGAAAAGATAGAATCAACCGGTGGTAGCATTGAGGTGATTTAAGTGATTAAGGCATTCCAAAACGCTTTCAAAATTCCAGAATTGCGGCAGCGGATTATCTTTACAGCACTACTATTAATTGTTTATCGTTTGGGCGCACACATCACACTCCCCGGCATTGACGATATTGAATTAGAGAAGTTTTTCGATGGTTTAAGAGGGCGCACCGGAGGAAGTGTTCTCGATTTCGTTGATCTCTTTTCCGGCGGCGCATTCAAGCAGATGACAATTTTTGCGCTTGGTATTCAACCGTATATCAGTGCATCGATCGTCATGCAGCTCCTTACCGTTGTTATCCCTTTCCTTGAAAAACTTTCCAAAGAGCCAGACGGACGGAAAAAGATTACCCAATATACACGGTATGCCACCGTTATTCTTAGTGCCATTCAAGGCATTATGATCAGCCTGATGTTGCAACGACCTGGAGCCGTTATTAGAAGCGAAAACATTGAAATCGTGACGAATCCGGGTATCTGGTGGACTTTGCTAACCATGATCACTTTGATGGCTGGTACATCTTTCGTCATGTGGCTCGGTGAACAAATTACAGAACGCGGAATTGGTCAAGGCATTTCTCTAATTATTACAATTGGCATCCTCTCGGGCATGCCGGGTGGGATTCAAACAATATTCAACCAACTTCTTAATCGTCAAATTGACCTTCCGAAACTGGTCATCTTCCTCGCCTTGGGAGTTGTGGCGATTATGGGAACCGTGTACATCACCTTCTGCGTCCGCAAAATTCCTGTCCAATATGCACGGCGAGTTGTAGGACGAAAGGTGATGGGAGGACAAGCAACCCATATTCCGCTGCGTGTCAATGCAGCCGGTATGATTCCAATTATCTTCGCCGTTACTCTGATGCAATTCCCTTCAACGGTTTTGGGGCTCATGCAAAGTCAATTTCCCTCATGGGCATGGATTGGGGGACTGCTGGCAGCCTTCAGTGCAACTAGCCCCTTATATTGGACGATCTACGCGCTCCTAATTATCGGTTTCACATACTTCTACACAGCCGTTCAGATCAACCCGGTGCAAATGGCGGATGACTTGAGGAAGTATGGTGGATTTATTCCGGGCATTCGTCCGGGGAAAAAGACCGCAGACTATATTAACGATACCCTAACCAGAATTACTTTACCCGGTGCGGCATTCCTCGCCGCAATTGCGGTTTTCCCCTTACTTCTGCAAGGATGGCTAGGCACTGGAGCGTTAATAAGTGGTGCCTCAGTTCTAATCGTTGTGGGAGTCGTATTAGATACGGTGTCGCAAATTGAATCCTATTTGACTATGAGACATTACGAAGGATTCCTGAAAGACAGACGTGTGAGAGGACGCCGCACAAGATAGGATGCATTTTCCAGTGAAGGAGAGATGATGAAAGTCCGTGCCTCAGTAAAGAAAATGTGTAATCAGTGTAAGATTATCAAAAGAAAAGGTGTTATCCGCGTTATCTGTACCGCGGATCCAAAGCATAAGCAAAGACAAGGTTAAGCATTTTACCTAGCAGGTAAGGAGGACAAAAACATGGCAAGAATTGCTGGTGTTGATTTACCCCGAACGAAGAGGATCGACATTGCCCTGACCTATATTTATGGGATTGGTCGCCAAACTGCTTCAAAAATGGTCGAGGATCTACATATCGATCCCGCCAAACAGTCCCAAGACCTTGACGAGTCTGAAATCAGCCGGTTAAGAGAAACGATTAACCAAGATTACCAGGTTGAAGGTGATTTACGACGTGAAGTCGAGCTGAATATCAAACGGCTAATGGATATCAATAGTTATCGTGGCCTGCGACATCGCCGGCAGTTACCGGCACGGGGACAGCGGACGAGCACTAATGCACGGACGCGCAAAGGGAAAGCAAAAACCATTTCGGTCGGAAGAAAGGCAAAAGAAGCGGCGCGCAAGGGTGGTTAATACCATTTTGTGCATTGAGCTTCAGAAAGGAGATCAGTTTTGCAAGACTCAGGTTCCGCTAGCCGTCCACGGAGGAGAGAACGAAAGAACGTTTCCGAAGGAATTGCACATATCCAAGCAACCTTTAATAATACGATTATAACGATTACCGATCTCAACGGGAATGCGATTGCATGGGCAAGTGCAGGTAGCAGCTTTCGGGGTTCTCGGAAATCCACGCCATTTGCTGCCCAACAAACAGCGGAAACGTGCGCTAGGAAGGCAATGGAACATGGCATGAAACGGGTTGAGGTACGGGTCAAAGGACCGGGGTCCGGTAGAGAGTCCGCAATTCGATCCCTCTCAGCAGCTGGACTAGAAATTACTGCAATGAAAGATGTAACCCCAATTCCTCATAACGGTTGCCGACCACCTAAACGGCGTCGGGTCTAATGTTTAATTGGGATTTTAAGAAAGGGGGAAATGGTCCTAACCTAACCAGAAAAGCATGAGCAAATATCTAGGTTCTGTATGTAAGTTATGTCGAAGAGAAGGTGAAAAACTTTTTTTGAAGGGACAACGCTGCGATTCCCCAAAGTGTTCATTTGAGCGTCGTAGTTATCCGCCCGGTCAACATGGCCAGAAACTGCCCAAAGTCAAAGACTATGGACGCCAATTACGCACCAAGCAGAGATCGAAGCGCATCTATAGCATTTTAGAAAAACCGTTTAAAAACTACTATACAAAAGCCGCACATCAGAAAGGTGTCGTAAGAGAGAATTTGCTAACATTATTGGAGCGTCGGTTGGACAACGTGATTTACCGTCTCGGTTTTGCCAACTCACGCTTGCAGGCTCGACAACTTGTTACACATAACCATTTCCTTGTGAACGGAAAAAGAGTCAATATTCCCTCTTACCTAATACAACCTGGCGATGTTATTCAACCACGCGAGAAAAGTCGTAACGTGGCAGTTATTCAAGAAGCAATAGAACGTTCCCAACACCGGGGCACACCAGATTGGCTTGAGTTGGATATTGACAAACAAGAGGGAGTTGTTAGGATGTTGCCAAACGTCGATCAGCTTGCCACAGACCTCCAAACACAGTTAATCGTTGAACTTTACTCCAAATAACACAGCTACTTGTAGGAGGATTAAGATAGATGACAGGGAGGGAAATCACCAAGCCAAAACACCTCGTTACGGACCTTGATACCTTGCGGCCTGATTATGGGAAATTTATCGCTGAACCGCTTGAACGAGGATTTGGAACGACTATTGGCAACTCGCTTCGACGCGTCCTGCTTTCCTCGATTCAGGGTGCTGCTGTTATTGCTGTTGCTATTGATGGAGTGAAGCATGAGTTCTCGACGCTTGATGGGATGAAAGAGGATGTTACTCAGGTCCTTCTTAACCTTAAAGAAATTCGATTCCGAATCGACACGGCTGATGTTGTCACCTTGGTTTTAACCGCAGAAGGCTCCGGTAACATTACAGCAGCAGATATTCAACCGAACGGACAGGTTGAAATCATCAACCCAGACCAACATATTGCAACGCTCGACCAATGCGATGGTTTGAATATGGAAATCCAAGTTTGTCGAAGCAGAGGATATGAATTCGGGGAAGAACATCTGAACTATAATCAACAGATCGGAGTTATCCCGGTCGACTCCAAGTTTTCACCAGTTAGAAAAGTCAATTTCGTGGTTGAAGAAACCCGGGTTGGCCACATGACCAACTATGACAGGCTTATCATAGAGGTCTGGACAGATGCGAGTATCACTGCGAAAGAAGCGGTTACACAAGCCTCGGACATTCTGCTAGATCAATTTAGGCTCTTTAGCGATTTCGATGAAACCTATGTGGAACCAGTCGAGGAAATCGACGAAGAAGAACTTCAGCGTGAGAAATGGTTATCAAAGCCTGTTGCGGAACTTGAACTTTCAGTACGATCCGCCAACTGTCTAGAAGCTGCAAAAATTACAACCATCCGAGACCTCGTGGTCAAGACTGAGCAAGAGATGTTGAAATTTCGTAATTTCGGCAGAAAATCCCTGAACGAAATTAAGGACATTCTTTCGGAGATGGGCCTTTCTTTAGGGATGACCCTTGGCAATGATGAATAAGTTGCCCAATATAATGAGGATGAATAGTCATGCGTCACCGGAAAGTGGGAAGGAAGCTTGGGAGAACAAGCGGGCATCGCAAGGCGTTGTTTAGCAACCAAGCCACCGCATTATTTGAACATGAACAGATTCGCACAACCTTGCCAAAATGCAAAGAACTTAGGCGGACCGCTGAAAAACTGATTACGCTCGCTAAACGAGGGGATTTACATGCGCGCCGTCAGGCCGCGAAGGTTATCCACGATCACGATATTTTACAAAAATTGTTCGAGGATCTTGGACCCCGTTATCAAGACCGGAATGGTGGATATACCCGTATCATCAGAGGTGAACTGAGACGGAGTGATGCCGCTCAGATGGCGTATATCCAGTTGGTAGAATAGTGCAAATATCCATAAGATCGTAAAAAAAGGCGTTGATTATCAGTCAACGCCTTTTTTTATGTATTGCTCAAGTTATACCAAAAAACCAATTTAATGGTTCAATTGTCCTTCGTCATAGCAACCTTCAATATCGATAGCTCGCAGACACAAACACCCGGTTCGAGGTTTGGCTTTCTGAAAGTGAATTGCTTGATTGCTCCCATGAACCCCGCATGTAGGCGATGTCAATTTTGATAATCTGGTCGAAGATTTTGCCTAACCCAATTGTCAGAAAGTCTCGATCGTTGTCTATCTCCCTTTCTTGAAACGGAATTGGATCACTGAAGTAACCGACACGTACACTGGCTTCAATTCCCGGTATACGATACTCTGCACCGAGGCGAACCTGCATAGTGCTGTCATAATACCGATTGAAGTTATTCTGTGCATCTTCTGCCGGTAGCGGGTCATATTCGGTCTGCGTCCAGTCTGTAAACTGCACATCACCGGCAAGCGTCAGACGCTTCTCTAAAAGCTTGATAGCAACGCCACCGCCAAACTCAAACGGACGTTTAATATCAAATAAGATTGATCCACCATCACCGTCCACATCCTCTTCACCATCGTCGAATTGCACTATCGTTTGTTGCTCCCAGACCTCGCTGACCTCAAGGTCTGCTGGCAGTGTGACAGTTCCACCGAGTGTTACATTTTCCCCTGCGAAAGCAAGCACGCCTACCCGACCACTGAGTCCTGAATAGTCCCGATCTAAAGTGTCGTGAAAAGCGAAACCTTTTATTTCTGGGTCAATGTTATTGATATCTTCTGCCGCGCTATTTAACTCGTTGAAACTTGAACCGTGCCAAAAATCTATTGAGCCACCAAGCAAGATATTTTTTGATATAAAAACACCCATCCCAAAACTCCAGATACCTATACCGCCGCTGTTAGAGGTTGTTTCATCCACATCAAATCCACTAAACACTGAGCCAGAAGACGGGTCTAGTCCCTGAATAGCAACCTCCGCATCAAAATTCTGAGGACGATTATATCCGAGTGCGAACGCAAAGCCTCCACGATTTGCGTATAAAGGATAGACGAGGCCTATTGAGTTGGGACGGGTTTTTGAATTGTCAGCTTCGGCAGCGCGACCGCGAGTGAACTCTGTTTCTACATCCCGTTCGCTGTGTGACAGGCTGCCAAACAACTCAAACTTTCTAATCTGAGCAAGCCCCGCCGGGTTCCAGTAAAGCGTCGTGAAATCATCTGCAACAGCGAGAAACGCTCCACCCATCCCCATTGTTCTTGCGCCAAGACCAAAGGTATTGCCGATGGCAATCTCCTCCTCCTGTGCGATTCCGATGCTACCTCCTAGCACAAAACAGGTAAACATCAACGCCAAAACAATGGCGGTTTTCATCAATCTTTTCATTGGATTGTTACCTCCTCCTGGATCTTCGAGATCTGTCGCGCCGCGACTCAGACGAACCGCGAGTGGGAGCCTTATTTTTTTCACTCTTCCTCAATGATCTATCCGGACGACTTGAAGATGGGTGGCGGGATCTAACCCCCCGATAGCTTTGCGAACGTCGTTTGCCAAAGTTCAAATCACTAATCTTGGAGCGCGGCTTCGAGTAGCCATATCGATAAGGACGATACCCCCCATAATAACGGTAACTTCCATAATATGAATAATACGGATAGGAATATCTGTAATAGGGATAGAGGGGATGATAGCCACCATAATAGTATGGATAAGTGGGATAGTAGTAGTCATCGTAGTAGTAAGATCGATAATAACGGTCAGAATAACCGTAACTCGGTTGGCGACGTCCATAGTATCCTTCGTCTTCCACTTCAGACGCTTCACCCTCGGCTTCAACTTCCTTATGCTCTTCCTGCTCGGATTCTACCTTTTTATCCCCATCTTCGCGTTGGTGCTCATTCTGATGATGATAGGAGGTTTCTCGGGTTGAATGACGTGGTTCATAGTAACCAATCTGCGTGTAGCACCCTGCGAGGGCAATTATTGCCAGCAGAAGTGTGATAGAGAGAATAAGTTTGTTCATAGTCATCTTTCCTTTCGTAAATTGCTCGTAGATTGACTTAGCGAGGTATGTCGAGTATATCATAGGAGATAGCCGATGCCAAGCGAAAAATCAATATCTGTTAAGTCCGTGATCCGCCTGCTATAGATTGTGATTGACAGATGCCTGAAGCTATCATAAAATTTTGCTCGGCAAGGATCTATCTAAATTTACGCAATTAAGATGCCATAATTCAATTGTGGCAAAGTAGAGCAGAGTCCTCACAAAACTGCTTAGACTGAACATAGTAGACATAAATTGAATCTGAAAAGATTGTGGCAACAATGATACAACGGTATATCGTCGGTGCCACAGGAAACCACATCTACGTCGGCATATAATATAAAAGGAAACCATGATGAGAAGAGAAGTGCGCTGGGAACGGATGTTCCCCGATGAACTGGAAGCTGCGTTAGAGGAATGTCCTGTTGTCTATTTCTGCTACGGCTTGTGCGAGCCCCACGGTCCCCAGAATGCAGTCGGGCTTGACGCTTTGAAGGCACATGCGATTGCGTGCCGAACAGCCCATGAGCACGGCGGTATTGTTGCTCCACCCGATTACTGGCACATCCACGAACATGGCGGTTATGCGCTCTGGGGAAATCGAACCGTCGGAGAGGTGCGTCCATGGCTCACCGCGATGCCTGCGTGGATGCATTTCAAGAATATCTGCTACCACGTCCGGGCAGCCGATGCCTTGGGATTTCACGCCGCCATCCTTTTGACGGGACACTACGGTCCCAACTGGAAGGACCTCAAAACTTTGCTTGAAATCCTCCAACCACATTTTGGTATGCAGCTATACGGTCTGCCAGATTTTGAGGCGAATCAGCCCGGCTTCGATGGCGATGGCAAAAGCGGAGGCGATCATGCCGGTAAGGTCGAGACCTCGCTGCTTTGGGCATTAGAACCGGATTGTGTTGATGTCTCACGTCTACCAGCGCAAGATGCGCCGGGTCCCCACTTTGCCATGGGACCGACCGCACACGATTCGGATCGCCAAGTTGGTGAGCGAATGGTCGCCGATGAAGTCCAGTGGCTTGGTGCCAAAGCGAAAGAACTTCTCGACGCCTACGCTGAATCGACACCTATGCGTCAGCCGCTCACCTTCGATCAGATTGAAGAGATCTGGGAGCGCGATGTGCGTCCACAACTAAAGGATTTTGAAAGCATGCAAACCCGCTGGAGCGATGACGACGGACCATCTCAGGATTCCCGCTGGTACGCCCAATGGCGTGTACCGGATCGTGGATAGATAATGAAAGGAGCGAAAAATGCCTCTTACCGAAGGACAAGTCAAGGCTTATGAAACAGAAGGCTTCGTTCCAAAAGTTCAAATTTCAAGTGAAACCGAAGCCACCCAACATCGGAAACTGTTCGACAAATTAGAAGCCAGACTAGGGCGCGAGGAATGTCATATCGGGTTAGTTGACCGGCACCTTGAGGAAGAGTTCATCTGGGAGATCGCAACCCACCCGAAGATTCTCGACTGTATCGAAGCCCTAATAGGTCCCGATGTTATGATGATATCAACGCATTTCTTTTGCAAATATGGTCCCGATGAAAAGAAGTTTGTGGCATGGCATCAGGATGTAACCTATTGGGGACTTGAACCACCCGAAGCGGTTACCGCATGGTATGCGATTGATGACAGCGACTGCGAGAACGGTTGTATGCGTGTGATTCCCGGCACCCACCGCCCCGGCATTCGGGACCACGGGAAATCTGGACAGGAAGGCAATCTGTTAAGCATCGATCAGGAAGTGCCAGTCAGTGAAGCTGAAGAGCAAAACGCCGTAGATCTGGTTTTGAAAGCGGGCGAAATCTCAATCCATCACGGCACACTGATTCATGGAAGCCTGCCCAATCAATCCACACGGCGGCGTTGCGGATTGACAGTTCGTTATGTTCCACCTTGGGTCAAGCAGGTTGAGAGGAACTCATTGGGGCTTAGCTGGTCGACAATTCTGTTGCGTGGTGAAAATAGAGAGAAGAACCTTCCTGAACTCCCCAAACCATTTCCGATGAAATAACTGATTAGCAAAGGACGAAAAAATGTATGATGCCATTGTCATCGGGGCAGGGGTAATGGGAAGCGCAGCAGCCTATAATCTCGCCAAAGCGGGGGCACGCACGCTGGTGTTGGAACAGTTTTCCCGTGGGCATACCTTCGGTAGCTCCCACGGAGACAACCGTATCATCCGCCTGATCTACGAGAAGCAGTTCTACACAGAACTGATGAAACATGCCTATGCGGAATGGCGAAAGGTGGAAAAGGAATCGGGGAAGGATCTGCTGTTCACAACCGGCAGCGTGATAATTGGTCCCGAAGGACACGATTATCTCCACGATATGCGCGTAAGCCTTGATGCTGCCGGCGTCGAATCTGAATGGTGGGATCAACGACAACTATCAGACCGCTTCCCGCAATTCAGGATCGGAGACGATGTGGAAGTTTTGTGGCAGAAGGACACCGGTTTTCTGTATGCTTCAGGGTGTGTCTTAACCTATCTGCAGCTTGCCGAAGCACACGGTGCAGATGTACAGGAGGATGCGTCGGTAATAGAGATTAACTGGCAGGGAACATATCCCGAAGTGATTACAAACGGGGAACGCTTTCAAGGGAAAAAAGTGATTGTGACTGCGGGAGCGTGGACAGGACAGATTTTCAGTGAACTGAATCTTCCGTTGACCGTAACACGGCAGCAAGTTGTGTATTATCGACCAACCGACGCGCATCTGTTTCAGCGAGGCAGATTTCCGATTTTTCTCGATGTAACGTGGAATGAGGTTTTGTATGGATTCCCCGTTTTTGGGCGTGAAGGCGTGAAGATTGCGCGACACGGCATGGGACAGCCGGTATCTCCTGATGCGTGCGATCGGACGCCCGATCCAGACTACATTGAGCATATCCGTTCTTTTCTACGTGAACGCATCCCCGATGCTGCCGGCGAGACACTTTTCGCACAAGTTTGTCTCTACACGGAAACGCCCGACGAAGATTTCATTATTGACACACACCCGGATTGCGCGAACCTTGCCTTAGCAACCGGGTTTTCCGGTCACGGTTTCAAGTTCGCCAGCCTCGTCGGACGTATACTTTCGGAAATGGCACTTGAAGGTAAAACAGATTTCGACATCAGCCCATTTCGGTTGGCGCGGTTTGAGCAATAGGATCGCTTGTCATATTCTCCTGACCAATCACCAATCAATTCGCGCTCCAATTGGGCGTATCAATGGTGTCAGCGATGGCAAATGCCCTTTGTAGTTCAGATTCAGTGAGCGACGGCACATTGACGGCAGCCACGTTCTGTTCAATCTGTTGCATTGTTTTCGCACCGGCGATGACGCAAGAGGTGCCGGGATGGTCAAGCGTAAAACGGAGCGCCGCTTGAACCATTGTGCGTCCTGTGTTCTCTGCAAGGAAACCGAGTGCCGGCAGTTTTTGGAAGGCATCAATTGACCCCGGACGATTAAAACGCTCATAACGTATATCCTCTTTCGGGATCTCACTGCTCTGGAAATATTTGCCAGTCAACATCCCCTTCGCCAGCGGAACGCGGATGAGTGTGCCGATACTCTCCTGCTTGGCGAAATGAAGCAGCGCGTCTGCATCGTGTTCGAGCAGATTGTAGCCAATTTGCAGCATGTGAACCTCGCCCAACTCCCGCAGCTTATCAATCGCCTCCCGATCATTCGTCGAAACGCCGTACCAACGGATCTTGCCCTCATCCCGCAACTGTGCCAATGCCTCCATGACAGCCGGCATCGCTCCTTCTAATGGGATGGCATGAAGTTGATAGATGTCGATATAATCCGTATCCAACCGTTTCAGACTTCCTTCGACCGCTTCAACAATTCGCTTTTTCGCCTGCGCCGGTAGATCTGGATCATTCGCATCCAAGCCGCTGTTTGGACTGACTTTGGTGGCGATAATCCACTTATCGCGCCTCCCCTGCAACGCCTGCCCCACAACCTCCTCGCTATGACCCGCACCGTAACTCTCTGCGGAATCAATCAGGTTCACGCCAAGTTCTTCCGCGCGATGGATGAGCGCGATCGATTGCTGCTCGTCGGTTCCCGTCCAACCCGTCCGTGTGCCATCTGCCTGCTGCTGTACGCCAGAGATTGGAAACGCCCCTATCCCGATCTCTGAAACTTCAAGACCTGTTTGTCCAAACGTTCGATATTTCATTAGAGTCCCTCCTAGCCAAGATTTAATTGATTAACACAGACCATTTTACTTGAAAACGCTGTCGGAGTCAAACCGGTTTATGACCTATAGGTGAGGGTGACGAGGAACTATATTGCGTTTATCCTTGACAGATTAGCGCACCATTTGTAAAAATAGTGTTTATAGTCTTTGTCAAAAGTGGTGTGACAATTGAGTTTCGATTGGACAGTAAGGAACAAGGACAGTTGAGGATGCAAAAGCGCAATCGACGTATTTATCTCATCAAAAGCGCAATCGTTGGAGGGATAACTCTCCTCCTGATCTTGGGAATAGGTGCGCTGCGAACGACAAATCCGAATTCCGATTCTGCGTTTGCATCTGTTATCTCCAGATTCATTAGCAAGCCGCCCCCTGATCGTCCAAATCCTGCATCCAGAAAACGGGATTACCTTAAAAAATCAGATTGGCCCCAAGGATTACGAATTTATCGTGATTGGTGGAAAGAGCGGGATGCAGCAGTCTATGTCGCTGAAATGAGGCGCGAATCCAAAAATCTTCGCTTTGGGGTTGAACTTGCCAACACCCAACTCTTGGGCAGAGAGACAATCACAAGCATGGCGGGACGGCTCGCGCAACAAAATATTCCATTGTTAGCTGGTGTCAATGGGAGTTTCGGTCTCCGTGGCGATCGGGTCGGACGTGGCGGGGTCATCTTTAATCTCCATATCCAAGATTGGGAATTGGTCAGTATCGCTCCCCGACGCGATTGGTGGGGGTTCCCACCGCCATCTCCTTGGGGTGAAACCAGTTTCGGTGTAACAACCGATGGCGATTTTTTACTCGATGCCGTTGAATTAAACGGAACTATTCACATCAACGGAGAATCCCTTGAAGTCGATTGCATCAATCAGATTCGCGAGACTGGATGCGCTACCGTGCTCTACACACCCCGATTTGGGGAGCAGACCCTCGCACAAAGAAGCTATGAAGTTATCCTCAAAGGACTCGAATTGCCGCTTACAGGCAGGTATCGGAGCAATTTCAAGATTGATGCGGTCAATCGGCGGGGCAACAGCACAATCCCGTCCAACGGAGTTGTGTTGGCACTCGATTATCAATTAGCGATAAAATGGGATGCCACATTCAGGGCGGGTGGAACCGGCACACTCGAAATCGCGCTTTCTCCTAATAAATGGCAGCGAGTACCTGATGGAATTGGAGGGAATCTCCGCCTCTTACGGCATGGGAAGATCGAACCAGAACTTGTGGAATTCCACGAGTCAGGCGGCAGATCCAACTATCGTCACCGCAACGGAGCCAGACTGAATCCGCGGAGCGCGTTAGGGTTTAATGACGATAAGCTATTCCTTATTACAGTAGATGGCCGTCAATACGGATATAGCATCGGGATGACGCTTTACGAGATGGCTGGTTTTTTGCGGGACCTCGGAGCTAAGCACGCAATAAACTTTGATGGTGGGAGTTCATCGGCGTTATGGGGACTTGGCGACATTGTAAACCGGCCATCGCGCGGCTACGAGCGGTCAGTTTTCAACGTAGCAATGATTACGACTCAGAGGAAGGTGAGAAAATGATTGAACAGGAAGCACCGCGTGCGTTTCATGTGATGACAAAACCTATTGGGGCAATTTGTAATTTGGATTGCGAATACTGCTTCTATCTGGACAAAGAGAACCTTTATCCCGATACACGGTCGTTTCGGATGACCGATGAGGTTTTGGAAAATTATGTGCGTCAATATATCGAATCGCAACAGGTTAATGAGATAACCTTCGCTTGGCAGGGAGGCGAACCGACACTGATGGGGGTCGACTTCTTCCGACGCGCTGTCGAATATCAGGAGAAATACCGACGGGTTGGCACGCGCATCCAAAATACATTCCAGACCAACGCGACGCTCCTGAATGATGAATGGTGCACCTTCTTCAAACAGAACAACTTCCTCATCGGTATCAGCATTGACGGTCCCCCTGAATTGCACGATAAGTACCGTTACGACAAACGGGGCAGACCCTCCTCCGATGATGTCATTCGAGGATTGCGATTTTTACAGAAGCATCAGGTGGATTACAATATACTTTGTGTCGTGAACAGTCACAACGCCGATTATCCGCTTGAGGTGTATCGCTACTTCAAAGAACTTGGCGCACAATTTATGCAGTTTATCCCTGCTGTCGAGCATGCGGATGAGAAAGGTGTGACCGATCGCACAGTTCGCGCATCGCAGTACGGTAAATTCCTCTGCGCTATCTTCGATGAGTGGGTTGTCAACGATATTGGAAAGATCTTCGTTCAAATCTTCGATGTCGCACTAGAAGCGTGGTTGGGATATAACCCGAGTTTGTGTATCTTCAACGAAACCTGCGGGAACGCGATGGCTATCGAGCATAACGGCGACCTCTACTCCTGCGATCACTACGTTGATCCGGAATACTTCCTTGGCAACGTCATGGACTCGCCGATGGAAGCGTTGGTCGAATCGACGTTCCAGCGGAAGTTCGGAACCGACAAGCGGGATACCCTGCCTCAATATTGCCTAGATTGCGAAGTCCGTTTTGTCTGCAACGGCGGCTGCCCAAAGAACCGTTTCATTAAGACGCCGAGCGGCGAAGATGGTCTGAACTATCTCTGTGCAGGTTATAAGCAGTTCTTCAACCATATCGACCAACCGATGAAAATGATGGCTGCAGCACTACAGGCTGGCCGACCCGCCGACAGCATTATGCCTTTGCTGCGTCCCAAGCCGGTAGCAGTCACACGGAAAGTCGGTCGTAATTCCCCCTGTCCCTGTGGCAGCGGCAAAAAATATAAGCAGTGCTGTTTGAAATAGGTAGGACTTACGCAGTTGATTTATAAGTCCCCCTGATAAGGGAGATTTAGGGGGTTAAAGATAAAAAAATTCACACCACATGCTATGGTGAATTCTAAAAATAAATAGATATTTTCGCTCCTCGGTAGGTGCGGTTTCCAACCGCACCGGTTTGGAGTGTCCAAATAATTCTAAAATCTACTATAAATTTGCGTAAGTCCTGATAGGTTAATGCAGGGGCGGCATTCTATCGGCATGATGGGAAGGTACTGATATGGAAAGGAAACTTTTCGCTTTTTCGTGTATTGCGTTTCTGATTTCAATTGACGTATCCGTGCACGCAAGAGAATTGGAAGACAAAATCGTCTTCGTTTCCGAACGCCAGGGCACTCCCGAAGTCTTTCTAGTTGAAGGCTTAGATGGACGCCCCTTTCAACTCACCCGGAATCTGTTTGCCAGTTCACCCTCAATCTCCCCCGATGGTACTGAAGTTATATTTATTTCTTACCCTCCGGCACAGGCAGCAAATATCCTCAAACTGAACATTGCGAAACGCCGAACTGAGCGGTTGACCCAAAATGCCAAAAAGGATATCCGATACGGAAGCCTAGACTGGTCCCCTGATGGCCGGAAAATCCTGTTTATCACGGTTACGGGCCCACCAGAAGATTTAACAACGGATCTTTGTGTGATGGATACTGAAGGACGCGATATTCGACACATCCTTCAACTAGATCATCCGACAAGGATTTCTAGTCCCAGTTGGGCTCCCGATAGTAACCATATCCTATATTATCAGGATACCGGAGATAGTTCAGGGATATTTATCATTGACGGTAATGGGAATAACGTTGTTCAGGTCCCGCAGGATCGACGCAGACCAGCATTCCTTCCCGCTTGGTCGCCGAAACGCAACCAAATCGGATACATTGATGCGGTCGCAACCAGACATGTGCCGCGAAATCCACTACAAATCTACAAAATGGATCTGACCGAAGAGAGTGTAACCGCTTTGACATCTGGAGACGATCAGGAGAGTATTCCATTAGCGTGGCACCCCGACGGGCAGAAAATCCTATTTGTCACGCAATATCTCTTCGATCAAGAAATTCTAGGGAGTGACATCTTCGTCATGGATAACAATGGCGAAAATATAATAAATTTGACACAATCGCCAGAGATGGAAATGGCTGCCAGTTGGGCGCCAGATGGAGAACAAATTGTGTTTGACCGACTGGTAGGGGAGGAGGAGATTGCAATCTTTATCATGGAGGCGGACGGTCAAAACCCGCAGCGAATCACGTTTCAACCCGGTCGAAACTTCGCCCCTTCTTGGTCCCCAGACGGAAACAAAATTGCCTTCCTCTCATCTCGAAATCGCGTACCCAGGATCTACACAATGGATACAAACGGGCAAAATGTTCAACAAATCGCGCATAATCAGCGCGTATTTGATGGACCGCCAGCTTGGTCCTCTGACGGCAGATGGCTTGCGTTTATGTCTGGAGATAATCAGGGTGGTTGGGGGCTCTATGTCACGGATCCACAAGGCCACAACGAAAATCTGATTGTCCATTTAGGCAGCCCTTCCTTCTCTGTGCTAAATTGGGATCGTCCGGCGTGGTCGCCCGATAGTCAACATCTCATCTACGTCGTCGAAGATCAAAATTCGGAGGGTTTAATGAAAATTCGGATTGATGGGGATATGCCAACCCAGTTAAAGACCGGCGAACTGGTGAATTGGCTAAGTCCTGTATGGTCGCCGGGAGGAAACCACCTTCTTTTTAGTGCGAGAGAAGCAAGAGAACCAATGTTTCTCGCGGAATACAGAATGTTACTGATGAATCTTGATACTGCACAAAAACACGCATTCGTATTACCGGGAGCGTTTGAAAAGGATTGGAGCCTTTTTGGATTGGTTTGGGGGCCAGACGGGGCTCAACTCATCTTATCAGTATCAGTAGGAGGGAAGGATCACCAGCATTTACTCTATCTAATTGATACTGTCAACGAAACCGTAACGCTATGGATGGAAAAGGCATATGAAGCGGATTGGGTCAGGCCCGGTTTCGTGTATGCTGTGGAGGCTGTTGGAAAACGGATCACAACCTGGGGCGAATTAAAAAAATTAGAAAAACCTTGACGCATCGCTAACTTGCCCGATCCACGGAAATGAATATGCGTTGAACTATCTCTGCGCTGGCTATAAGCAGTTCTTCAACCACATTGACCGATGAGAAAGACTGCCTGACAGAGCCATACAGATGAAAACAATTGCTAAACAGCGCTTTCGATTCATTTTTCTACCTCCACATCATTCACTTGGAATCATAAGCCTAATTTGATCCTTCCCCAAGCTACATGCAATTTCCGCACAGGATCTACCGCCGCTGGACCATCAGGCCGCCAAGAGGGCTGCCCGCCATCAAACAGGATGCGCCGCTCCCCGCCATTGGCTCTCATCACACCTACTTTACCCTCCAAAAATAACCAAAAGGCAATATGTGTTCCTGTTGGCGACCATGACGGATAATGTTCGCCACGAAAGCTGATGCGTTTGAAATTTGCCCCATCTGCTGCATCCATGAGGCAGATGCCCGGTTTAAGATTTCGATCTGAGTAGAAGGCAATTTGACGTCCATCAGGAGACCAAGCTGGCGCAGCATCATTGGACGCATTATCGGTCAACCGACGTAATTTGCCTCCATCAACGTCAATGATGTAGATGTCGTGTTGCCGGTCATGCTGGATTATGAATGCAATCTGTTTTCCATCCGGCGACCAAACGGCGTCCCGGAAACCGTTATCCCACCCGTTGAAGAACACTTGGGTTTCTACTTTCGTTTCAAGATCAAAAACTATCAGTTCCTCGAATCTTGTAAAGAGAATTTTCGTCCCATCAGGGTGCCAAGCAGGACGTGCCCTTAAAGGCATATTCCATCTTAAACGTTCGAGATTACGACCATCTGCATCTATCAGGAAAAGTTGGCTAGGCACATCAGCGATAAATGCAATTTTTTTCCCGTCGGGTGACCAAGCTGGCCAATTTGGAATGGGCCTACTTTTTAAGGGTTGGGGAGCGGTTCCATCCGCATTGATGATAACAATTCTCCTTTCAGGGTTAAATGCCTTTGATACAAAGGCAATTTTGGACCCCCAAGCAAGATTCGCTTTAGAACCGAATCCTCCAATACACCCAAACCCCACCGCAATGAATATAAAAAATAGGACTTTTTGCATTCTGATCTCTCCTCCCTTTCGCAGTACAGTCGTATAATTCTCGTTGAACCAGTGAAAACGAGAAACTCGAAGAGTTGAGGCAAGAACTACGCCAGAGGATTCCATCATACATTATAGAGATGCTTCCACTCATAGGGCTATCAGGTGTATCATCAAAAAGGATTTGACGACAGATTTGAGCTTCATCCATCCCACTTCCCTTTTTGTTAGTGCTTCAGCAGAAATTTAGAATGGCTGAAAACATGGCTCTGGTAACGGAGGCGTTCACATAGCTGCTGCTCAGGTATCTACAACACAATCTCAATTGCTTCAAACAATCTCAGTTCAGGGATCTGAATCGCTAGTAGGTCATCTGACAGGCTATACGCACATGTTTCCCCCGAAACGAGGCTTCGCACGGACTTCGGCGGCTTCGCTGACGGCAACTCGATTTCCAAGTCCACCATCTTAATCGGCGGGTAAAAGCTCACCCCGAAATGCCCCGAACCGTTCACCAGATGCACCAGTTGTGAGCTGCCATCCACCTTTTCAAACCACGTCACCTCAACCATCGGCGACAGATTGCTCCCGATTGGCATCAGCCCGGCAACTCCCTCTAACAGATCAGTGACAAAATCGGAGGTATTGGGATAGCCCTGCCGGTGGAACAGCTGCCCCGGCTCCCACGGGATGTAGATCGCCGTTCCGTCTCCAAAGGGACGAACCGTGAACGCAGGGTGCGTCGTAACCTGTGTGTAATAGCACCGCTCTGGCGGACCGAAGTTGTGCGGCGGAATCAATTTGAATCGTGGCTGGACATCCGACGCATACGCGGCATAGACGTAGGTCCCGTCCATATAGATAAGCTCAGTTTCAGAGAACCGTTCAAACCCCTGCTTATCGTCCAACTTGCAATACGACCCACGCATATCCGTCCGTATTCGTTGGACCTGTGTAATCCCGAGGCTCTTTAGCACTGGCATCGATCTGGGTTCATCGTCCGCATCCCGGAATCCGCTCTGAGCAGTGGCAATCACCGTTCCACCCTCCTCGACAAACCGATCAATCCGCGCTGCTAGGTCATCGCTCATCGGTCGAACATCAGGCAGCACAATCGCCTGATACTTGTCCCACGCCAAATCGAGTGCCGCATCCGCTGTCAGCGTATCAAAGAGGAAGTGGCTCTCCACCAAGAAACGGAACCACCCTTTGAACGCATCCGCACTGACCCGGTCAGACTTCAGCAGCGCAATATTCGCCTTCGATCGGTTATCGGTGTATGCCGCTTCATTGGCTGCGTGATAGTGGTAGATCTCCTTGATAGGCTCGAATCCCGATCTGTCCTCATGATTGTCCAACCGTCCGATAAGGTAGTAATCCAATGCTCCACCGTTGGCTAAGTTCTGTGCCAGACGTAACGCCTGCTGATGGGGTGACACCGCGACATGCCGGTAAGGGAAGTCGATAAAGTCAACGGTCGTACCGCTGGACACCATTTCTGGATAACTGCTCACCGCCCATTTCGTATTGTCGGACGCGCTATACTGCCAGTGGGGCAGCGATCGATCTACCGCGGTGTTTGCCTCCATCCGGTTGAACCCTCGACACATTTCCCGGTGGTTGGCGATACAAATATCGGGACGCAGCCTGTGAATAAAATCGTAAACCTTCTTGTGGTGAGCCTGTAATGTCCGCTGCTTGAAGAGGTTATATTTCCGAAATGTCGGATCATCGTGATTCTCCTCAATCGGCAGAGCCAATCCAAACATCTCTAAAAAAAGCCCTTCGCAGTTGGCACAATGGCAGATACCGTGATAGTTACCACTATAGTCCCTCGTCTGGTAACCGCCCATGTTAAAGAAGATTCCATCGAAATCGTGCGTTGTGAGCAGTTCCTCAATAATCCGCAAGGCGTACTCCTGCTGATAGCCTCCATTCAAGCAGACCTGCACATCTCCGTTATATTCGATAATCTCACCCGCAGCGGTAAGGGATGCCCATTCCGGGTGTGCTTCATAAATCGGATAACGCACCTTAGAAAAGTCGGTACGCGCCATCACGCGGATATCAGCACGATGACACGCGGCAATGATCGTTTGGAGGCTATCCCCCTTTAGAAACGGACTCTGAAAATGGTACGGCAGCTTCGTGGGATAGCTAGCGATAATCCCCGCCGCATTAATCATCAGCACATTTGCTTTGAACCCCTGCATATCGGCAACCACACGCTCGGCATCAATGTCGAGCATGTCAATCTCTCGCAGGTTCGTTTGAATAAACCGCCATGTTCTGCTGTGCCACCAGTCTGCCATAGGATAGTCTCCTAAAACGTAAAACGTGATGTGTGAAACGTAAAATACATTGGGGCATCGGTATATTAACACCCCTCACTTGTCTTTCCCCTCGGAGTGCCACTGAATCTGCGGCATGTTTGTGCGTGGCGGTTGGGGCCAATGCGAGCCGCGTTGGCTGGAGAGTCCTCTGTTGGGACCGGGGATAAAGTCCCGATCAGGCACACCGATGAGCTGCCCGTTTTCAACCCAATCTTCATCGCCGCCATAGAGTTGGCTAATTAGCCGGTCAGTTAGACCATTGAGGATATCAGCATGTTCAGCGGAAGTGGAGAGGTCTATCAATTCATCTGGATCGTTCTGTAAATCAAAAAGCTGCCGACAGTTGCCAACCGGATAGTAGATGAGCTTATAGCGACCATCGTGGATCATGCGTGTGGCATGGTTATCTTCGCCCACCTCGCCGTAGAACCAATCCCGTCTCTGCTCACTGACCATCGAAACCCCTTCAACCGTCTCAGGGATATCGATACCCGCCAAGTCCAGCAACGTTGGCATCACATCCGCCCAACCGACCAATCGGTCATCAACGCGGTTGTAACCCACCCGTTCATCCCCAGCAACACCGAGCAGAATCATCGGGATATTAGCGGAGTATTCGTAGAAAAGTCGCTTCGCCCACATACCATGGTTGCCGAGCATATCGCCATGATCGGACGTAAAACAGATAATCGTATTGTCGAGCTCACCCTCTTCACGCAACGTTCCGAGCAGGACGCGTAATTGATGGTCGATATGGGTGCAAAGGGCATAGAAGGCGCGACGGGCGGCGGTAATCTGGTGCGGTGTGAACTTCTCTCCCCGCGCGATGTTGGCTTGCAGGCTTAGAGACAAATCTTCTGAGGAAGTTGACCAGCTGCCGCAATACGGTTCATCAATCGGAATATCGCGGTACAGATCCAGATATATTTGCAGAGGAACGATTGGTGGGTGTGGATGGCGGTAGGAGATAAACCAGAAAGCGGGACGATTCGGATCACGCCGTTTGACAATTCGCGCCATCTGACTCGTCGCCCAGTTGGTTGCATGGGTCTCCTCTGGAAGGTGCCATGGGCGGTTGACATACTCGTTGTTACCCATCCCGTGGTCAAAGTGTCGCCCCGCATACCCTTGATCACCGAGGAACAGCTCGTAATCATCTAAAACTCCGTATTGGACGCGCCCCTCCTCGTCCAAAATCACATCGTCGAAGCCGATACGATCGCGTTGCGGGTAGACATGCAGTTTCCCAACGGCATAAGCCTGATACCCTGCGTCCCGAAAGGTTTGTGCCATAGTCGGTATTTCGGGCATGGTTAGTTTATCTTTGAAGACCCGATCCCCGTGGGTGCGGGGTGTAGTCCCTGTCATTAGAGTTCGACGGGCAGGAATGCAGACAGGACACTCCGCATAGGCGTTACTGAAACGAACCCCGCTGCGGCATAGCTCATCAAGGGTAGGGGTTTGGATGGCTGGATGTCCCGCAGCACCGAATAGGGCAGCGGGCCAATGGTCGGTGCTTATCAGAAGCACATTTGGTTGGGTAGACATAGACTATTCCTTTTTTGATCTGCTGTACTGAGATGAAAGTAGGTTTTTGTATGGGCTTACGTTAAGAAATTGTGCAATGATACCAGAAACTGGTAACGTTTGAGCGATCATGTCGCACATTGATTCAATTCCTTTTTTTAATCGCACCCCAAGTGGTTGTCAATTTTTCTCGTAGATCAACGGCAAAGCGCCCCGGTCCCTTCCCCCACGTGGGAGGACTACTTGTGCCTGTGGGAACACGCAAAGTCGGTTCGCCACCCTCGGCGTCAACAACATAAATCCCAACAGATTTTAGATCGTCTTCTTTTTGTCCGCCAAAGGCAATTTGGTTTCCCTCCGGGGACCACGCGGGACCTTTGCCTGAAAAAGGTAAATCCGTTAATTGCCGAATCTTTTCATCTCCAATCATATCTATGACGTAAATTTGCGACTGTCCACTGCGATCTGAACTAAACGCTATCTCAGTCCCATCTGGGGACCAGGCAGGGTAGTGATCATCTCCCAAATCGACGGTAAGCCGCCTTGGGTTCAGTAGATTTGCACCAATATTTATATCCATGAGGTAGATATCCCAATTTCCTTCGGCAAAGAGGTCAGAGCGGAAAGCAATTTGCAGGCCGTCTGGGGACCAAGTAGGTGACATACTAACCTGTGTCCCATGGATTTCTTTCCCTTCGAGCGTCTCTACATCAAAGATCCAGAGAGATAGCCCTTTCATTACGGCAATCTGATGTCCATTTGGGGACCAAGCCGGACGAAAGAACGCACCGGCAGCAATATTCCTTCGATTTTTCCCATCAGCCTCCATTACAGCGAGTGTTCCACTTGCTATAAAGGCGAGAAGATTCCCATCTGCGGACCAAGCGGGCCATCGGTTCCATCTCCAATCATCGGTCAACTGTGTCGGTTCGCCTCCCTCTCCATCAACGACATAAATTTCCGTGGTTCCATTCGGAGGTTTACGTGAATAGGCGAACTTATCTTCAGCCTGTACCTGCATCAATTCAACACTTAGGCCGGTACAAATCAGTGTCCAGAGCAGCAAAGTCAACCCTCTCATTTGAAATCTCCTTTGATAAGAAATCATGCAACTAGGGTTGCATGAACGTAGAAGCATGAGAACGCTGGTCACCCCGACGGAATCGGATGCGTCGTGTCAATCCGTTTGTAAACTATCCCACATATCTTTCAGGAATCAATATCATCAGTTTCCAGATTCAACCAGTGCATCTCATCGGGGGACAGTTGGATCGCCAACGCCGCAAGACATGAAGATAATTCCTCATGAGTTAAGGGACCAACGAGCGGAAAAGTCGGAAATGGTTGGTGCAAAACATATGCCAGCGAAATCTGTATTGCCGTACAACCCTTCTTCTCCGCAAGTATTTGCGCCCGGCTGAGTCGCTCAAAATTAGCATCGTTATAATAGACCCGCACCATGTCCCGGTTTTCCCGCTTTTCAGGGGCGAAACGCCCGCCGAAGAATCCTCGTGCCTGCGAGGACCACGGCAGCAGCGGAAATTGCGTTTCATTATGCCATTCCCATGCTGTTTCTGATACGGACACAACCCCCTTCCACATCGGTTCCATCGGCACAGCCAAGCTGATATTGTTGCTGCTGACCACAAATCCGTGTAACCCATGTTCTGCGGCGTATTCATTCGCTTCCTGGAGGCGTTCAAGCTCCCAATTCGAGGCACCGATCGCCCGCAGGTTGCCCGCACGAATCTCCTGATTCAGGTGCTCAATGATTGTACCGGCGGGAATGCTTGGATCATCTCGATGCAGCAGAAACAGATCGATATAATCGGTCTGTAGACGGAGGAGACTTTCATGGATGTCGTGTGCAAGCTCCTCCGGACTCAGGCGTGGACGTGGCACTGCGGAATGTGGATGCCCACCCTTGTCAACCAAGAACACCTCGGATCGGTTTTTCCGATTTTTCATCCACATGCCGAGCAGCCGCTCGCTATCGCCGCCGCCGTAGCTATGCGCGCTATCAAGTGCATTGCCGCCGGCTGCAAAAAATTCGTCTAGCATCGAATAGCTGTGTTCCATCGTATCAGGCGTAAATAACATACACCCAAGCACAAGCTGTGAAATCTCTTTCTCTATCCCTGGGATTGTTCCGTAATTCATTGCATCTCCTCTCAATAAGTGTGTTGGATACATGATAGCAGAAAACGGGTAAAAGGTCTATGTCAACCACAATTTTTGCCCTGCAAACGAAAACTGTGCTACAATACACACTGGATTTTTAACCTTTTGGGGAGGATTTTGACAATGAAGATTAATACCCTTGAAATGATTACACTGCACATCCCTTTTTACACCGATTATGTCACCCGACACATGCAACGCGCCTTAACCCACTCGGAACAGGTAGAGGTATACCGCGTTGAGTTGGATAACGGCGTTATCGGTTACGGCGAAAATTTGGGGGACGAGTCCGGTAACTTCGATCGGGTCATCGGACAAAACCCGTTCGCAATCATGCAGGATGACAGCATCGGTTTCGGGATTCAGATGTCCCTGTTTGATGCTGTCGGCAAATCGGTCGGTGTGCCGGCCTACCAACTGCTGGGCGCAAAGGTCCGGGACCGCTGTCCAATTTCGTGGTGGGATATCGACATGCCGCCGGAGGATTGGGTGAAAGAGGCGGAAGAATCTATAAAACGTGGCTACACCTCGATTAAACTGAAAGCCCGTCCGTGGCGGGACATTTTCGAGCAGGTGGAGGCTGTTGGAAAGGTTGTCCCCGAAGGTTACAAATTGGACATCGACTTCAACGGCTTTCTCCTCACAGCGGACGGTGCACAGCCTGTTTTGCAGGAGCTGGATAAACATCCCAACGTCGCCTACTACGAAAGCCCGTACTATCTTGGCACGGATATCGAAGGTGCCGGGCGTCTACAGGAAGCGGTGGAAAAGCGAATTGTCGAACACTTTAATGAATCGTGTTTGCACGCCCGATGCTGCGGTGGATTTGTGGTCGGAGGTGGGGCAACAGGGACGCGGAGAATCAATGCGTTGTGTGCTTCGTTTGATAAACCGTTCTGGCTGCAGATGGTGGGAACGGGTATTACAACCGCATACGCCATGCACATCGGCGCGGTTCTGTCCCATGCCCAACTGCCTGCAATCACCTGCTTCGAGTTGTGGGAACATGATCTTTTAGAGCAACGGTTGGAGGTAGTGGACGGAACGATTGCCCCACCGGAAGCACCGGGGCTGGGAGTCGAAGTTGACGAGTACGCGCTGGAACGCTACCGCGTTGAGCCGGGAACACCTTCACCCACAGCACTCTATAAGCAGAGAGAGCGAACCTGTCGTGTGCATATTCCCGACAGCAAAGGCGGCGAGGTTGTCCACGATTTTACAGGGGAGGATGTCTATTATCCCGCTTTTAGTGAAGGAGAGTATCCGGGATTTGTGCGTGGTGTTTGGATGGAAGTAATCGAAGGGGCAGGATAAATCTAGATGTTTAGGTGGAGGGTGCTAGGGGCAATAATCACCGTAGCTCCTAGCACCTCGTCACTACAAAATTGGTAGCGTACTGACACTACAAATCTAAAGCATATCAAGTTGAGCGGCAATCTCGGTCAGCTTACTTTCCATTTGGCTTGCAGCTACCTCAAGTTTTTCCTGATCTACTTTCAGCCGTCGAATCCTATCATCTTGGTGCGACAGAATGCAAAACTGATAGTTTTTCCGTATATCAAAGCCCGCTTGTTTAATGTTCTCTTTCACAGGACCTTCCGGGTAATACCACCGTTGCCCTCGAGTCTGGCTCAAGTTCATATGACAATGACCCTCGTCACCACCAAAACAGTCAAACCGCAAAACCTCGTCATCATAGAAATATAAAGAGGCTGCAGGCCCATGCCCCCCTCGGTCAGACCTCCAATACACTTCCAATCTAACGTCATCCTGTACCGGGTACTCAACCCAATCAAACCTTTCCTGGTTATTTACTACTTTAGTCGCCATCTGTTCCTCCAGCTATAATGGATGTGGGCTTAACGTCCAGACCTATTAGGAAAATCCGATCAGTCCTCAATCGGATTTCCCCAAGATTCTGCCTTACAGTCTAGCATTAACGGGAAATAATGTCAAGATTAAGATTTTATTGATCCATTTTCAGGACTATCTAAAACCTTTTTTCCGTTTGTCACAGGTTCCCTAAGGTTGTTCAACCTCTACCCGACGACCCGTCTGACTCGATTCCAAAGCTGCATCGATTATGCGGGCGACTTGGAGTGCATCACGTCCCGACGCAGGCGGAGCACCCTCACCTTGTCCTGCACGAATAAAGTCTCGGATGAATTCCTCGCCAGCAATGCCACCATACGCGGGAGATTGAGCCAACGTATAGTCAAAGTCACGCTGAGGCGCAGACGCCCAAGAACCCTGAGCTGTTTCAACGCTCATATGTTCCGCAACGCCCGGAGAACCCCAGTGAATCCGACCGTTCTGACCGTTGACACCGACATAGGTATCGTAACTAGGCTGGTTGGGATATTTCGATCCACTCAACGCAAGGGTATATCCCGCATGTAGAGAACCAACCGCTCCCGAACCCAAACGAAAAGAGAGCGTAGCGATATCCTCCACATCAATATCCTCACCGCTGCGTGTTGCGACTTCGGCAGACACCGACACAATCTCGTCGTGGGTGACGTAGCGTAACATGTCGATGTAGTGACAGCCTAACCACGCCAAGATCCCACTACCGGCGTATTCGTGGCGAAATAGCCAACCATCAGGGTTACGGTATTGCACCTGCGTCGTCAACATCCGCATCTCAATCGACATCAGCGGACCCAACAAGCCCTGCTCCACAAGATCCCGCGCTTCACGAATCATCGGATTGTACCGATTTTGATAGCAGACGCCCAACTGCATACCTGCGCGTTCCGCTGCATCGACAATCCGCTGTACATCTGGAGCGGTTCTGCCGACCGGCTTTTCTGCCATTAGATGTTTGCCGGATTCCAATATCCGTATAAAGACATCGGGCTTCAAATCCGTTCTCATGGTGGCAATAGCAAAGAAGACATCGTCCCGTGCCAGAATTTCATCCAAATCGGTGGCGATACTTTCCACCTTCTGTTCTCCCGCTTGTTGGAGGGACGCTAGGGCAGATTGGTCTTCTCCCCAAACAAAGATGCCTTCAACCTCCGGCAATTCCTGTAGTGTGCCGAGATGTCCTTCAAAATGAGCATGTCCCGGGCTTAACAGCAACGCTTTCATTTGGTTCTTTCCTTTCATTTAGCAGAGTTACTTAGAAAAATATTATCCCCTAGAAATTGACAAAGCGATTGATATAAGATCCGATGTTTTATCTTTAGCGCAATATTATAAATGAGACTACAACATAATAACATCTTTTCACAAAATTGGACAAACCTATAATTGACAGGACTTACGCGCTTTGATTGTAGTTGCCCGATTTATCGGGCGTTGGGAACGATGTCCTGCAGCGATGAATCGCCGAACTACAGAACTTTGACCGTTTAACTGCGTAAGTCCTAATTGATAAATCTTTGAGAAGCAGTGCCATACCTCCAGCCAAGCCAAAAATACGAGGAACTGACCTCATCAATTGACAGCCCAACGGCATTGTGGTATTCTTTTGTAGCATTAAAGATGATTGGCTACAATTCGTCGAAACGATGAATCCAAGAGAGGTGAAACATGCACAAATTCTATATCAACCTTGCACTCGCCCTGTTGATATTCGCCACATTTTTCGGTATCGTGACATGGGCACAAAAGACGGAGGAGGGAGCTCAGAAGGAGGGGGTGACGCTAGAAGCACTCGGGGTGACAGCGGAACAGAAGGAGCGGATCAAAGCCCTATGGGAATTCAAACGTCAAACCCACCGCCAAGCAATCGAAAATCTGAAACCCTTGAACCGGCTTGCTAAAGATAAGATGACATCAGATGACGAGGTCCGAGAGATTTTGAAAAATTTCACCAGCAACGCTTAGCACAAGAACAGAAGGTTAAGATCGCTGAAGAGAATCTCTTCAAGTCTCTACCGCCACGTGCACAACTACACCTGACTATCCTCGGTGTGCTAGACAACGGTTTACCGCCCCGCTTCAGCACTGCACCTAAGAGAGAAAACAGCACACAGAAACCGAGCGACAAGTAAGAAACAGAGATCTGCGGGCACAAAAAAGGTGGAGCATATCGGACTTGAACCGATGGCCTCTTGCATGCCATGCAAGCGCTCTCCCAACTGAGCTAATGCCCCACTTGAATGGTTTTATTTTAACACACTGGCCAGCGAAGCGCAAGGAAAAAGCAGCTTTCCCCCGAAATCCTCAAGAACCTGTGCTGTGATAACGTCGTAGCCCGCTGCACCAGAGCGAGTAGCTAACACAGAGCATCATCAGTGCAACGACCGGCGCTCCAAATTGAAAGAGTTCAGGCATACCGAGAAATTCGTCCTTTTGAAGAAGCTGTTGAGCGGGATAATAGGTCACAAACGCAACGGGCAGAACAAACGTCAAAAGTAGCCGTACGGCAAGCGGATAGATCGAGATGGGAAAAACCGTCGCTTCTTTGGTCGCACTAATAAGCAAATCCGTCAATTTACCCGATTTTGTTGTCCATAGCGCAACGGTCGCACTAATGAGCATGAGTGTGAACATAATCAGTGTGCCACTCAAAATCGTTGTGAGGGTGAATAGCGCGACGTCCAGCGTCCAGCGAATCCCGCTCAAATGGAACGCAACGACAAAGATTACAACACTTGTCAACGCCCGCGAAACGTGAATTAATTCTATACGGCTTGCAAGGATGTAGAAGAGTGGTGGCACAGGTCTAATTAACACACCGTCCAACTCCCCGCGAATGATGTACCGGTCAAAATCGTCCAATTGGCTGCCCAATATCCGCATGAATGAATACGCCAAGTTCCCTAACCCGTACAGGAATACCACCTCCGCCCATGTCCAGCCATTAACGGTGCGAAACTTGGCGAGCAGTGCCGCTAATAAGCCAAGCAAGCAGACTTCGCTGATAACAATGCCGAAACACATGAGACCGAACGAGAGTCGGTATTGCAGCCGAGAACGTACATACGCCCCAGCGAGAAGCAAGTAGAGTTTGAAGTAGCGTCGCATAACCGATCCTTCCATATCCCCTAAAATGTAGGGAACGCAGATCTGCGTTCCCTATAATTCCAGATATGCTCGTTCTATCCCCCCTGAATCACCAGTTTACGGAAGGCTGCCCTATACGCTAACCGTCCAATCCCCACCAACACAGCTACCCAAGTCAATTGTATTAGGAGCGCAGTGACCAGACTTTCTCCCATTAATTGACCGGTGTAAATGGCAGTAGGAAAATAGATAATAGCACGAAAGGGCAAAACCGCCGCAATTTTGGCTAAGAAATCGGGATAAAACTCCAAAGGCAAAAAATAACCGGAAAACAACATAGCCAGTCCCCATATAACGAAGGCATAGAGACCACGGATCTCGACAACCCAGAAGGCAAAAATACCGATTATAAATTCTATACTGAACAGGATGACATACCCTAAGACCACACTGATGATAAAGAGGAATACCGTCAAGAGCGATGATGGTAGTGATAGTCCAAACGCACCGTAAAACAGCAAGAATTTTGGGAGCATGTTGAATAGTGCCGTATGGCTTGAAGTCCCCGCAGCTGTCGCAAGCGTCATCAACTGGAAATCAATTGGCTTCATTAAATCGGTAACTACCTCGCCCGTGCGCACCTTCTCTTCGATAATACGCGCGATCCGGAGTGTAAACGTGAAGGTCAATAGGGTCTGCGAGACGACGATGTATGTCAGAATCCTACTCAGGTCGTACCCTTCCACTGATGTCCGCCCCGTGTATAATGCCTTCCACAGATAGACGTAAACCAACATGAACAGCACATTGATAAACAGTTCCATCCACAGCTCAAACCGATATGTCAGCGTCCGCTGAAAGGCTTTTACCGTGAAAGCGAGATATTTTTTCATTATGATATGATCGGCGGATATTACTGCACTCCCATCTCATAAATCCGTCGAACAATCTCCTCAATCTCCGGTTCTGATATCGTTAGATCCTGAATCTCATACCGCGCTGTCAATTGGGCGATGACTTCCGAGGCTGAAATTGTATCGCGATCAAATGCAAGCCAGATACGATTTCCATCGCGTCGGGTTAGATCTACTCCCTCAAGTTGAATGTCAGAATATGCCTGTGCAAGATCAACAATGAGCATCCGGGTTTTACCGTAACGTTCTTTCAAGGCATCAACCCCACCGTCATAGATGATTTTGCCGCTGTCGATAATAATCAATCGCTGGCAAACCTTCTCGACATCGTTGAGATCATGCGTCGTCAGGATAACCGTGACCTGGCGTTCCGCGTTAACCTGCCTCAAGAACTGACGAACCTGCTCTTTGGCAACCACATCCAAGCTGATGGTCGGCTCGTCTAAGTACAGGATCTCCGGGTTATGTAATAGTGCCGCGGTCAGATCGCACCGCATCCGCTGTCCGAGACTCAACCTCCGCACCGGCGTGGACAGAAACGGCTGCAACTGCAACAGTTCACTGAAAAATTCGAGGTTTTGCTTGTACAGGTTCTGCGGAATTTCGTAGATATGCTTGAGCAACTCAAAGGAATCAATAACGGGCAAATCCCACCAGAGTTGGGTTCGTTGTCCAAACACCACGCCAATCCGGCGTGTATTTTCCTTTCGGTGATGATAGGGTGTCAACCCCATCACATCAATATGTCCCGAAGTTGGCACAAGGATCCCTGTCAGCATCTTGATGGTTGTCGATTTCCCGGCCCCGTTGGCACCGATGTATCCCACCAATTCCCCACGCTCAAGGGAGAAGTTCACATCATCAACCGCTTTGATAATATCGTGCTGGCGCGAAACCGTGCTGCTGAGATTTCCCCAAAACCCGGTGCGGCGTTTATAGACCTTGAAATGTTTACTCAGATGTTCGACTGTGATAATTGGCATTTTTGTTAGCGTCAGGTTATCAGGTTGAAAACTCTCGGAACGGAGAGATTAATTTGTAAAAAGACAGAATTATTTGCATCAAGAGGGGGTTACATTATACCATAATATCATCAACACAGTTATTCTTTCATTACTAGATAGGGCTATTCAGCTTTCCGTTTTTTGACCGATTTTGAAATGCCCCGAATCCGTAGGCGGGGCATCTGGTTTCCCCGCCGTAGCCTTGACCGGGAGATCGAGCTACGGGAGAATTATGGTGAATTATAAAAATAAGTAGACGTTCACTAGTAGCTCCCCTGAGCGAAATTTCCAAAGTCCCCCTGATAAGGGGGATTTAGAGGGTTGGTTGTGCGTCGAAGGTGTATAAGTAATTATAAAATTCACGATAAATAGCCCTACAGTTGCGGAACACCATGACATGATGCAATTTACTGACACGCTCATTGAATCTTATGAAAAACATGCTTATCAAAGGGAATCTAGCACTGCCGACAAGTTTAAGAAAAGAGAGCGGTCAGAGTTTCTAAAACTCTTGAAGGAGGAACAACGAAAGACTATCCTTGAAATTGGCTGCGGTCCCGGTCGAGATGCCCAATTCTTTCAAAGTCAAGGGTTACAAGTCCTTGCAGTGGACAACGCACCAACAATGGTGAGACTCACCGCAGAAAAGGGTGTCCCTGCTCAAGTGTTGGATTGCTACGACCTCGATCAAATTAACGAAACCTTTGATGCGGTGTATACGCTGAATTGTCTTCTACACATACCAAAGAAAGATATAGGGCACATCTTCAGTCTGATTGTGACCCGACTCAACAGAAATGGCTTAATGTATCTTGGACTTTGGGGCGGAGAAAATTTTGAAGGCATTTTAGAACAAGATACATACGAACCGAAGCGATTTTTCTCGTTTTGGGAACCGGAGAAACTCCTTGAAGTCGTACAACAATCATTCAGATTGGAATACTATCGTAAGTTAAACCCTCGTGAAGGCGTAACCTTCAATTCTATTATCGCCCGAAAACGATAACTTTTAGGACGCAAAATGGTCAAAATACAATCTCATAACGATGCGAACGAACTCATTTCACTTTCAGGTGCTTACTTGGAATTGAACGAGAGTGAAAACAATTTGCCGATTGGTCTGGCTTACAGGCTCGCCAAGAATCCTCGCTACTACGGCCCCGAATCGCCGCTGCTGTTAAGTATTTTGGAGCAAGGTAGGGCTGTCGGTGTGGCAATGATGACACCACCTAGGAGACTCATCTTGAGTAGATTCGAGACAAGTGTCGAAGTCGCTATGGTTCATCTTACACGCTACCTACGTGGAATTGATACGCCAATACCGGGGGTTACTGGACCGGCGACCGAAGCCCAAGCCTTGTCTGAGTGTTGGACTAAAGAGATGGCTGGTGTATTATCCAGAGTAGCCATGCGGCTGCGTGTGTTTGAAGCCAGAACGGTGGCTGATGTGCCGCTTTCTCCGGGGAAGTTACGCTTGGCAGGTATAAGCGACCACCCATTCATGACGCAATGGATTGTCGCCTTTTCAGAAACAATAGGCGAACCTGTGGATGTTGACAGAGCCAAAAGCACCGCCCAGCAGTACATCAAGGACAGGCAACTATATATTTGGGATGACGGTGGTCCGGTCTCGATTGCTACAGAAACTCGTCCGACGAGAAATGGAACAACAATCAGCACAGTCTACACGCCGCCGGAGTATCGCAGTAAGGGATATGCGACTTCATGCGTTTGGTCGTTGACAAAGAAACTGCTCTCAGATCGCTACTCATTCTGTAACCTATATACCGATTTATCAAATCCAACTTCCAACAGTATCTACACCAAAATCGGATATGTAGCTTTGGGGGATGCACTATCATTCGATTTCGTCCCTTCGGCAAATTAAGACCGAACCGCACGCTGTGCCAACCGCTGCGTGTTCAGGAGGTGACCGATGCAAGATTTCGACTATACGCTGACATGGTATCACGGCTCCCAGCAAGAATTGACCACACTCAGGGTCGGAAGCTCGATCACACAGGACAAAACTGTGGCGAAAGCTTTTTCTCACAGACCGTCGATGCTCTCTATGTCTGAGGGCGGTACAGTTAAGCATGATGGTGTGACTCCCGGTTATCTCTATACTGTTGCCGATGAGATTGGTCCGGATCACGTACATCCACATCCCCATCCAGTGAATGCCACTCGCTGGGAGTGGCTTACCAACCGAGAATTGAAATTGAAATTAATCGAACAGACTATTGTGACAGACGAAGAACGTCTAACAGACCAAGAAATCGCAGAGATCAAACAGAAACAGGAGGAAAGGGGCGAGCAGACTTTCGTGGAGGAAGATGTTTGATGCAAATACAGATGGGAGAACGATGCACACTTGGAAAGAACATACCTTGCAGGTGAACGGGCACGAAATGGCTTGGTTTGAAATCGGCGTAGGACCGACCTTAGTTTGCCTTCACGGTAGCTGGGATCATCTGCTTTACCGTCCAATGGGAGAGTTATTCGCCCAAAAATATAGATGTATCCTCTACGACCAACGCGGGTCGGGTCAATCGAAACTTCTTGAGAGCAGCAAGGACGCAATGGATATCAAGAAATTCACTCAAGATCTTGACGCGCTCCGTGCCCATTTGGGGTTGGATCAGATGGCGCTGCTTGGTCATTCGTGGGGCAGCGGGTTAGGATTGCTCTACGCCCAAGCGTATCCTGACCGCCTGTCCCATCTCATCTTGGTAGGTCCGGGACCACTCAATTCAGAAATGCGTGGATGTTATCGTGCGAATAGAGACCGGATGGCATATCCGACCTCGCCTGAAGAATTTGCAGCGATTCGGCGATCATACGACCAAGCGCGATCTGAGAAGGGTGCGGTTCCACGCGAGATTGATGAAGCACTGATACAGGTATGGTCTCGCGTCATATTCTACTCGCGTGAGACTGCGGGGCAGTTTATCGACTTCTATCTGAACTGTGGTGGCTATCTGAGACACGCTGAGTCACCCACGAACTTCAAGCATGAAATGCAACTCGCAAACGCTGATAGGATTACCGCACCAACTTTAGTTGTGTATGGCTATCAGGACTACGAACCAATCACACAGGCATACTTAATCAAGGAGCAGATTCCTCAAACAGAAATTGCTTTTCTGAACGAGTGCGGACACGCCACTTGGGTTGATCAACCAGAGGAGTATTTTAAGGTTGTTGATACATTCCTATCAAAAGAAGGCATGAAACGTGAAACCAATTTCTTAACATAACGCAAGTTGCTAGTAGTAACATATTGTTGTGAACTCCGATCTTATCAGGGATCTGTATGCCGTATCCCTCTTCCTCGTAGCCACAGATTGCCTAATCTGTGATCGGATCATCCCGCCTGTCCCAATGTATCGGGGATTCAATCGGGATGTCTACGATTGAATTTCCATTGTTATGTGCGTATTGAACGCAGGACTGCGTTCAATGCAACCTGAAGTGCGTAAGTCCTACAAGATTTGTTAATAGGAGGAAAAGATGATTAAGGCAGTATTTTTTGACCTTGATGATACGCTCTGCGATTCAGATACAGCTTGGCATATCGCGGTAAGAGAAACATTCCAGCTTTTACCCAAGCATGCGCCGGGTGTTTCGGAAGAGGCTTTTACAAAAGCATGGGCCACAGTTCATCAGGAACTCTTTCAGCAACTCAATGTGGGGAAACGTTCCATGGCAGAAGTGAGAGACTTACGTTTCCAGTATGTATTCAAAGAGCTAGACTTGCCCACAAGTAAAATTACAGAAGAACTTAACAACTTTTTGAGTTCGCGCTACCTTGCGGGTTTGCACCTTTACGAAGATGTCGCGGTACTTGAAGAATTACAAGCATACCATATCGGTATTATTACAAACGGTGCACACGATAAACATACAGACAGTCAACTCTCTAAAATAAAACAATTTGGGCTCAGTGAACGTATTCAGTCGCTTACAATTTCGGACGAAGTCGGTGTTAGAAAACCGAACATCAAAATCTTCGAGGTGGCTTGCGAGCGTGCTGGTGTTATACCAAAAGAGGCGATGTTTATTGGCGATTCCATTGAAAATGACATCGTTGGTGCCAACCGTGCAGGCATGACGAGCGTTTTCATCAACCGAAAATCAGATGTATTAATACCGAACATCGCGGACGAACAACCAGATTACTCAATCTCAAACCTGTATGGCGTCCTGTCCTGCTTGGAGAATAACTATGATTAGAATCGCACTTTGGCTCTATTCTCCTGACACGGAGGAATACGGTGATTAAGATCCAGTTAAAAGGCAAAGTCGTTCTGATTACCATCTACAACGATAAAAGAGCAGTAGTTTTCTAGGAGTTCGGAAAGGTACGAATCGGAAAGGGGTAGAAATGAACATCGTTCAATATACATAGGAGTTACGCAGTTGAGCATCCAAATAGGTTATAATAGTGTTTATGAATCCAGCCAAATGTACCGAATATGACTACATCAACTTTGTGATAGCCACACCGAGTGCCTACAGTTGTACAGAGGCGGCCCGCGTGCAACCTCCAGACGATAATCCGCCCGCCCATGACTCATTGAATCGGTTGCTGTATCGACTGCCTGCTGATTCAGAAGCCTTGTGGAACGAGGCAGCACCTTGCGTTAACAAAGCCCAAGGCGTTTTAGTCATAGACGACTCAACGCTTGACAAACCGTATGCCCAAAAGATGGACCTTGTCACCCGGCATTGGTCAGGCAAACACAAACAAGTCGTTTCAGGAATTAACCTCATTACGCTGATGTGGACGGATGGTGACAGCCACATTCCTTGTGACTATCGCTTGTATAATAAAGACCATGATGGTTTGACCAAAAATGACCATTTCCAAGCACTGATTGCCACTGCTCATGATAGAGGATTTGCTCCGGAGTGTGTCGTGTTTGACAGCTGGTACAGTAGCTTGAAGAATCTAAAGACAATTCAAAAGTATCAATGGCACTGGTTGACCCAATTGAAGTCGAATCGACAAGTCAACTTAGATAGACAAGGTAATCAACCGGTTAACCACCTACCGATTAGCAACAAAGGCACTATCGTTCATCTGAAGGGATACGGATTAATTAAAGTGTTCAAGATTGTCTCCCCAAACGGTAACATTGAATACTGGGCAACCAGTGACCTATCAATGAACGATATGTTTCGACTCAAATATGCTGAGTTGTCTTGGGCAATTGAAGAATATCATCGAGGTATCAAGCAATTTGTTGGCGTTGAAAGGTGTTTTGCGCGCAAGGCGGTGGCACAACGGAATCATATTGGACTCGCATTGAGAGCATTTCTACGCATTGAGCGACACCGGTTTTTCACAGGTACCAGTTGGTTTGAAGCTAAAGTCTCTATTATCAGAGAGGCTGTGCGGGCTTATCTCGCTGAACCACTTTACACCTTAAAGCCAACTGCGTAACTCCTAATACACCTAGTACATTGTCAGATAAATTATGTTTTTGTGTTATGATAAAATTGTTTGAACTTCTGTCGTGCGTGATTGAGAGTAAATTGCCAATTGACACGGACTTGTTTTCGATTTCGTGCTTCAACCCAAGCGTTGACTTGTCGTTGTAATTCCGACACCTGTCCAATCCGCTGAGACAGACACTGCCTTGAAAGTACAGACAATTCAATCTCGACCATGTTCAACCACGATGCGCTTTTGGGGGTGTAATACATGTCAAACCGTTGGGTCAATTCTAACGCCACAGATGGCTCAAAGGTTTGATAGAATGATGACGGATTATGGGTGTTTAGGTTATCCTGAACGACCCGAATCTGAGTCGCGTTTGGGTAATGTTGAGCGACTTTGTTCAAAAAATGTGCATAATCCACCTTGGTTCGACGGTCACGGACCTCTACGATGCGTTGACCGGTTAGGGGTTCAAAGGCGATGAACAGACTTGCCACGCCGTTGCGCTTATAATGATAATCTTGTCGCTTTTGTTTATCCGGTTTCATCGGCATCGGTGCAATTATGTCATCAATTAACTGGCAAGGTCTTTCATCAATACAAACCACTGGATACATTGGATTATAAGGCAGTTGATATAGATGCAAGATAGTTTCCATCTGCCACAAGAACTCAGGGGTCAACTCACCGATACACCATTGCTTTTTCAGGTGAGGCTTTAATCGGTTTTTTTTAACATGACCCCTACGGTTTCATAGGAAATATCGTCAACTATATCTAACTCGACTAATCTATCGGCTAGCAACCGCAAAGACCACTGGCTATGTCCTTCTGGCGGGGCACTGCAAGCTAAGGCAGTGATTTGAGCGCGTTGGTAGCCATTAAACTTCAGCGGTCTACCACTACGAGATAACTCCTCAAGAGCAGTCTCTAATCCACCGGTGGCAAACTTTTTTCGTACCCGGATAATCGTCCCTTGACTGATATCGAGAACTTCATGAATCTGATGGTCACTCATGGCACCTTGACGACGGTTTTGGTCTGCCAAAAGTAGGATACGGGCACGAGCTAACTTGCGGGCTGAGATTTCTCCACATCGGCACAGGGCTTTTAGCTGCTTCCGTTGAGTGGGCGATAAGACGACTGGATATTTGTATGCTGGCATCGTAGACTCCATGGGTTGATAGTGAGTTAAATTATAAACAATACCTCTCAATATCATGATACCATACAAATATCAAAATCTCAAAACTTATATGACAGAGTACTAGATTGCAAAGCGTTTTGACGGAATTTTATAACCGTCAAACTGTCAATGTTCCACATTGCTACCCGGTCAAGGAAGCGGAGTTCGCCCTTGCGATGCGCGGGATTAACGATAAAGCCGACAAAAATGAGGGCGGCCTCGGTTTTGAGACAGCCTTCGTTGCGATAGAGAGCCGCGCTGTGCAAGCGTTTATTCACGTCGGTATCGGTCAGGTTGGCGAGAACAGAAGAACCCCAGTAGGCGTCATTCGGTTTTTGGGTTACGAGCGCGGTGCACGCCGTGCCGGACAAGCCGCCCTTGAAAAAGCCGAAGCCTATCTAAAAGCGTGTAACGTCTCCCACATTGATGCCTTTTCAGCAGATCACCGGTATCGTTTCTATCATTTTCAAAACGCTGGCTTATCGGACGGACTTGACCATGTTCAAGCACTCCTCGGATTCAACGGTTATCAATACTGTTCAGGGGAGGTCTTTTTAGATTGGGAGAACTATTCTGTCACACCAGTCCCTTCAAGTGTGCCGGTAACGTTTTCTGTTGAGTGGGAGCAGGGAAGGGGGCAATGTCCCAATTGCATGGTGCATGCCTACCTAGATAATGAAAAGATTGGAGGATGTGAGTCTGTCTCCGGCGGCGAGTTTTCAAGCCATCCCGATGCACAAGACTGGCTTCACACTATCGGCCTCAACATCAAAGACCCATATCAAGGGCAAGGTATCGGGCATTACCTGCTCCAATACTCGCTTCAAGAGATGCACAAAGCCGGATATCGCCATGCGACGATTAGCACCAACTGGGAGAATTACCGTGCATTCCTATTTTACAGCAACTGTGGCTATCGCGTCGTAGATTGGACTTACGAATTGGAGAAACATTTCGATTAAAGGTTTAGAACGCAGAGATATTACTATGGCTGAAACAACTGAAATTGGAACAGAGAACGTATACGATTTTCTTAAAAGGTTCGCCACGGATATATCCCTAGCAGACCTAAAACCTGTATCCAATCGTCACCAAGGTGGTGATAGCCTAACCTTCTACTACCGTGACGACAGTATTCTCAAGGTCCCCCGCCGTAACGATTCCCGCACAGGACTCCTAAAAGAGGTCAAACTCACAGAATACCTGAACACACAGCCACTGCCCTTTGTTGTAGCGAAACCAATCTTCGCGCATGAAAAGGGGTTCTATGCGATGTTTTCAAGGATTGATGGGGCTTCACTTCCGATAGAGGCACTTGAGCGATTTACCCCCGAAGAGTTAGAACCCTTTGGCAAATCTGTCGGCGCCTTTCTCTCATTTCTGCACAACCACAAATTTCCAACCGAGATCTTGGATACCATTCCACGTGCAGATGATCCCTTTGAGGTCGCACTTCGTGAGGCAAGGCGACAACTCACTTTTATTCGGGAACACACTGTGGAGGTAGATACTAATCAATGGACTGAAAAGCTAGAAAGCCTGCACGAATCTTTAGATCAGCGGTGGGCTGTGGTTCATTGCGATCTCCAAATAAACCACCTACTGTTTGTGGGAGGAAATCTTGAACAACTCGCTATTATCGATTTTGCGGATACACTGATGCACGATCCCGCCGTAGATCTATCCGAGTTTGCTATAGAGATGTACTCAGATTTGTCCCCTGACGGTGTTGCAGCGAAAAAAATTATTGATGCAGTTCTGAAGCACTATCAAACAGACGATCCCGCGCTTGAAGCAAAAATTGAGTTTGGGCTTCTCATTTTTGCAATTCAGCGTGCCTACCAACACGCAGTGAAACTTATCCGCCCATGAGTTGCTCCAAAGATGGTATAATGAGACGTAAATGTTTTCAGGGTTATACCTCCCTTGAGGTCGTCAATCTGTTAGGTGATTGTGGATAACTGTGGCGACCGCGACTAATACCATATACATGTCGTCCCACTGGGGCAACCATCTCTATGTAGGGGTAGCCCTTGTGGCTACCCTTCGTTGGGAACTTATACTTTTCTCTGATGCAGAAAGGAAATTCTATGAAGATTAAAGAAATTCGTGTTGTAGAAATTGAGTTAAATCCGAAACCGACAGCACCGCCGCGGACACCGAGTCGAGCCAGCATATATCCAATGAATCGACCCATTTCCCGTTATCCAACGTTCGACAAAAAAGTGGCGGATGCCTCCTTAGAATGGAAAAGACCCGCATGTATCGTGACAGCGGAAGATGGCACTTGGGGGTTCGGTATCTCACTTCATGGCGGTCCAGTGACTCGAATCATCTCGGATTACTTTGCCCCACGTCTCGTTGGCGAAAACTGCATGGCGACAGAGAAACTGTGGGATATGATGGTGCGATCATCAACCGCCTTTGGTGCAACCGGTTTGATCAGCTACGCGATCAGCGCAGTCGATTGTGCCCTGTGGGATCTCAAAGGCAAAATTTTGAAGAGACCTGTCTATGAATTGCTAGGTGGACCACAGAAGGAGAAAATTTTCTGCTACGCCTCCGGTTTTGATCAGGAATGGTATATGGAACTCGGATTCAAAGCGACAAAACTATTCACACCATACGGTCCGGTGCACGGAAAGGAAGGCTTAATCAAGCTTGAAGAATTGGTGGCGAGCACGCGAGAAGTGATCGGCGATAAGGTTGAATTGATGTTGGATGCGTGGACCGGCTTTGACGTTGAACATACCGTGCGTGTCTGTGAAAGAATGAAACCCTACGACTTAAAGTGGATGGAAGACTACATTTCCCCCGAGGATTTTGTGGGCTACGAAACCTTGCGTCAACGCATTCCTTGGCAAACGCTAGCTACAGGAGAACACTGGTATCTGCCAACCGTTTTTGCCGCTGCTGCGGGTCGGCGGCTAGTCGACATCTTCCAGCCAGACGTTTTGTGGTGTGGCGGCATTACCGCTGCAGCCAAAATTTGTCACATCGCTGAAGCAAACGGCATCTCCGTGATTGCACACGGCGGAATGAATTATCCCTACGGTCAACATCTGTCGTTTGCTATGCCTGCTATCACATGGGGCGAACGTTCTGAAGGGATTTCTCCACCCGGTGTACCGCTTGAGGAGATGGTCAAGTTGCCCGGCACTCCCGTCATCAAAGATGGCTATCTCGTACCATCGGACGCCCCCGGTTTCGGTCTTGAGATTGACGAGGCTTGGATAGAGAGTGTCAGCAGCTTGTAGGTCGAGTTTCCATACTCGACACCTATGCCGACTTTATCGCCGCTCATATTCAAATGGGAACGTCACCGGTGCACCATCGTTCGCCCACGACATCGCCATCGCCACGTCAATCTCCCGGTCCTTACGACCATTGTAAGCCCCATACTCGGGCTCGGTGTCGTTGCGAACAGCGTTTGCGATACTCATCAGTTCAGACGCGACGGGAATTTCGCCATCACTGAGCGGGTAATTTTGCAACGGATTTTCCCACACCACCTCCGGCGTTGTATCCGCCACGAGTGCGGCGACGGTCTCAAACCCATCAACATCGTTAGTTTTGCGGGTGACTGTGATTGCGCGTTGCTCATCGGCAGCGTCGCTCAGAATGACCGCTTCATCGCGGAAGCACATCCCGCGTTCGGCGTAGAACTTCGTGCCGTTGAAACCGCGAAGCGGCGACCCGTAAGACAAGCTGCTGAAATTGAATACCCCGACCGCGCCATCGGCAAATTCTATGATGCCATGCTGCCACTCTTCTGAGTCGCGTGTCGGCTGACCTTGCCGCCAGACGTGCTCCTGCACTGCGAAACTCTTTCGGAAACCAAACACCCGAAGGGGTTCGTTATCAAATCCGACGTAACTGCGAATCAAGCCGATCCCGTGATACCCGTGCCCACGAAATTCGTTGTAAGCGACGTTGACTTCGCCGAATACACCCGCCAGAATCATCTCGCGTTTAATCCGTTCCGATGGCGCACGATAATAGTTTTCGTTGACCTCAATCTTCGTTCCGTGCTGCTCTGCGGATTCAATCATTTTGTCCGACCAACCGAGGTCTGTGTCGATCAGCGTCTCGGTGCAGTAGCTCACCCCATGTTCAGAGCATAGCAGCCCCGGGATATGATTGTTGCTCGGCGTAATTACGATGGAGCAGATATCTGGCTTCTCTTTTTTCAGCATCTCAGCGGTGTCTGTGTATGCGGCAATGTTATACTTTTCGCCCTGCTCTTTGACGGAATCTTGGTGTAGATCGCAAACGGCGACGAGTTCAAGGTCGTCCTTCAACTTCGCAATGAGCGGAAGGTACACGCTCGTTCCACGATTCCCTGTGCCGATATGTGTAATTTTGAGCTTATCCATTGATTCACCTCCCCTGGTAATTGAAGATTGGAGGCTGTTTTCACCGGTTTTTCTCCGCTGCGAAAGGCGACTCAACACCCCAATCCAACCTTAAACGCATTATAGCAAAAGGCTTTGCAGAAGTCAATTTTTTGTTAATTTTTGCACAGGTTCGCTCTCCGTGTTTGGTAGGCGCTGTTTCCAACTGCGCCGTCCGTTCCCCCCTTTGGTAGGCGCTGTTTCCAATTGCGCCGATTGGCAGTGTCTAATTATAGTGAATTAGAGAAATAAGTAGACATTAATAGTAGTAGGCACACTCCGTGTGCCGTAACTTGGCGAGCAAGGTTCGTGACTTGGTTCGCTCATCATCTCTAAGTAATCCTAAAATCTACTATAGTTTTTCGCTTTTTGACCGATTTTTATGGATAGATGGTAGATTTTCCCTTACATCGTAGGTGGGGCACCTTGCCCCGCCCAAAGAATTAAATGACCCCCAATTTCACCATAAACCCCCTTGCACCTCATTACACACAAAGATATAATAAAAACCGACAGCTAGATAGAGTGAAACCCAGCAAAGTTTTGCATCAGGAAGTCTCCTTTGCAAAAAGCAGTTTCGTAAAAGTGGTTTTTCGTAGCACGATCTGTTAGATTGTGATCCTAGTCCACAAATGTAGCACGATCTGTTAGATTGTGATCCCTTATTGAAAATATTTTTTTGACCTGTCAGGGCCCTGCCAAACCTGTGAAGTCGCAATGTAGAATTTCTGGAGAAGAAAAGATTTGAAGAATCAACTGCTTGCAGGGGTTATTCTTAATTGGAGTCTTTCTGGTCTATAGAGAGTGACACCTCACGTGGAGGAACACGATGACTAACACCAAGCTAAAAGGCAAGATCGCCCTGATTACGGGTGCCAATCATGGCATCGGTGCCGCAACCGCTCTGGCTCTGGGCACCCAAGGCGTGAAGGTGTTTGCATCATTCTTTCGCCCACCGCCGCAATACAACAAAACAGAATTGAACCAAGCCGAAGAAGCCGGATTAGGTGGCGATGTCCTCTACCGAGCAATGCAACAAAAGCCTATCGAGCATCTCGTAAATCAGTTTGAAGAAGCGGGCATGAAGATATCTGTCTTAGACACTGACCTCGCTGACGAAACGAACATCTCGAAACTTTTCGATGCCTGCGAGAAAGAACTAGGACCAGTTGATATCCTGATTAACAATCACACCCACTGCGTTTTGGAAACATTTGACCCTGAACAAATTTCAAAAGACGGAAGGGGCATTTTCTTACCCACCGCCTCAAGCATCGACGCGCACTTTGCTATTAATTCACGAGCGTATGCCTTGATGATGCAGGCGTACCTGAAGCAATACCTTAAAAACGGACTGGAGTGGGGGAGAATAGTAAACACCAGCACGGATGCCGCACACTGCCACCCGTTGAACATCAGCTACGCCGCAAGCAAACACGCAATCGAATCCTATAGCCGCTCGGCTGCATGTGAGATGGGAAAGTATGGGATAACTGTGAATGTAATTGCTCCCGGACCGATTCAGACAGGCTACATTACTCCTGAAGCTGAGAAAGAGATTGCAGAATCTACACCGTTAGGCAGGGTTGGTCAACCTGAAGATGTAGCGGAGGTTACTGTTTTCCTCTGCTCTGAGCAAGCCCGCTGGCTCACAGGGCAACTACTCTATGTTGGAGGCGGCTATCGAATGCCTCAATAGATGAACAGCGTTCGGTAGTTTGAAAGCCTTAACCGACATTGGCTCACGTTAAGAAATTGTGCAATAGAAACTGATTGAGTTCATCAGCTCACTAGTTCATTTTTCACGTTTTACACATCACGTTTCACATTCTTCGCGCTTTGTACTTTCTTTTAATATGAGCCCCGATATGTTGATACTTGGAAGGTTAAATCATCTATGAGTAAAATTCATGAAGCGAATCGTCAACACTGGAACAATCAGGCGACAGCATGGGAGGAACGCTTAAATCGGGATGGGCGTTGGCGCAGGTGCGACAAAGAGCCTGAATTGGCATTTGAGGGCGAAACGCTCGCCACAATCCGAGAGATGGTAGGCGATCTTCGTGACAAGCAGGTGTGTATCATTGGTAGCGGAGATAATATGGCAGCCTACGCGCTTTCAGGATTAGGGGCAGTCGTGACCTCCACAGATATTTCAGAGGAACGATTGAAACTCGCAGCAGATCGTGCAGAAACCCTCGGTGTGTCGATTGATTTTGTTCGTTCCGATGCCGCAGATCTCGGATTTGCAGATGATTCAACCTTCGATTTGGTCTGTTCCACAAATGGCTTCTTCGTGTGGATTGCCGATCTCGATGCAGTTTTCCGTGAGGTTTCGAGAATCCTGAAGCCGGGAGGCTCATACGTTTTCTATGACATCCATCCATTCATGCGCCCCTGGAAAGAGCAGGTGATGCCTATTGAAATGGAGAAATCTTATTGGGACACCGGACCGTTTCAAGAGTCAGTGGACGGATCATACGAGTTTAACTGGACCCTTGCGGATCTGCTTAATCCGCTCGCACAAGCGGGATTGAGGTTAAACAAAGTTATCGAAAGCCCAGCGCAGGATCCCGTGTTTTGGCAGGGCAGCGGTGATGCGTCTGACATTGATGAATCATTACTTGATTGGAGGCAGAATCCCCGTGCTGGATTGCCTGTTTGGCTGACGGTCGCTGCATCCAAAATTGATTGAGGTATGGTTAGCACCCAATAGCAAGCTGTCCGGGTTACTTGGCGAAAGGAAAATCCGCACAATGATAGCGATACGAGAAGAACAGCGAGAGGAGCATCAGGAAATCCGTCAGGTTATTGTCGCTGCATTCGGTGGTGACACCGAAGTCAACCTCGTTGAATTGCTGCGAGACAGAAACAAAGCACCGGTCGCGCTCGTGGCAGTCAGTGACAATAAAATTGTTGGTCATATCATGTTTTCACCGGTGACGATAACACCCGCTCCCAAAGCGTTCTGTGCTGTTGGACTAGCACCCCTATCCGTTTCACCAGAGTTCCAACGGCAGGGCATTGGTTCTATGTTGGCACACGAAGGGTTGAAAAAATGTGCGGCGGCTGGATTTGAAATGGCGGTTGTGTTGGGAAGTCCCTACTACTATCCACGATTCGGTTTCTCCCGTGCCAGCCTTTACGGCTTGAGCAACGAATATGACACCGACGAACATTTCATGGCAATGGAATTGAAGAATGGGGCTCTTGATAAAGTTAGCGGCACCGTGCGGTATTCACCAGAATTCAAGGAATGTGGTTGCTGAGAAATTCATCTACAGGATAATCGGTTAATGAAACTGACAAACTGATTTGATGATTTCATAAACAAAGTTGGCTCTCTCATCAAATGGATTAAACAACATGCAAAGCAAACCGACATCGACACAAATTCAGCCTTTTGAGGAGGAACATTACGCTGGAATTCTCACTATTACAGAGGGGCTCCCTGAATGGTTTGATGAGACTGCCCGAAGTAAATCGATTCCTACTGACATACGACATCAGGAAGGATTTGTGGCAATCTCTGGACAAAAGGTGGTTGGATTTGTGACACTCTACGTCGCAGAGGGACGGCTTCACATCGGCTGGCTTGGGGTGGATAAGGAATTTCAGAGGCAGGGAATTGGCAGCCGGCTTATAGCAGCCGCAGAAATGAGAGCACGCGATTTGGGAATAGATGAGCTCGCCACTTATACGCTTGGGGATAGCGTAGAGTACCAACCCTATGAGGAGACAAGGCGTTTCTATTGGAAGTGTGGATTCAGCGTGTACAAGCGAGCACAAACTGATAATCCTGGATGTCCAGAAGAGATTTGGATCTCGAAGCCGATTATAGTGAATCATAAAAATAATTAGACACTTTCGCTCCCCATGTTTGGTAGGCGCTGTTTCCAACTGCGCCGATTGGCAGTATCTAATTAATTCTAAAATCTACCATAAATAATCATAATAGTATGGTCATTTGTAACATCTTGGAGAGGCATATTGATCGATCACAACAATCTTGAGGAGTTCTCCGATCCAGCCAACTATGACACGGAGGATGCTAGCGATACAGGTATTGCGTTTTACACTGCGCTAGCACAAGAGACCGGCGGTCCGGTGCTCGAAATTGCCTGTGGCACAGGTCGTGTCAGTATCCCGATTGCGCGATTGGGTTTTTCTGTAACCGGTTTAGATATCGTACCGGGAATGATAGAACAGGCACGTAGTAAATCCGCTGGTTTGCCTACGCGTTGGATTGTGGGGGACGCCCAGACATTTGACCTCGGCGAACAATTTCGGCTTATCTTCTTGACCGGCAACGCTTTCCAAGCTTTTTTGACAAACACCGATCAAGAGGCACTTCTGAAACGTGTGTACGCGCATTTACACAACGAGGGATTATTCGCCTTTGAAACGCGCAACCCAATTCTCCCTTGTTCTCAGATCCCCAAAGGGCTCTTTGTGCCCCTTGAAACGAAAGCAGAGGAACAAGAGTGGGCCCCCTTTATCAATACAAGTGGACGCGAAGTGCGTGTGTCGAGAACCTACCTATATGACCATGCAGCTCAGATCCACCACTGGACAACCTACAAACGCTGGTACGAAGGTGGGAAGGAACACACCAAGATCACGCGTACTGCGTTGCGCTACACCTTTCCACAGGAACTTGCAGCGCTGCTGCACTATAACGGCTTCAGTATCGAACGGCAATATGGCGATTGGGATCTAGAGCCGCTGACCGCTGATAGCCCTAGCATCATCTCAGTCTGCTGCAAGCGAGACTGAGTTGGAGGATTGATATGGATAAATACTTGCGTCCCACAGACGTGATAGACTATAACCACCCCGAAGTCCAAGATCTAGCGCGTACTCTAGGAAACGGAATATCAGAGCAAACGACAATCGCAAAACGCTGCTTTGAGTGGGTGCGAGATGAAATTAAGCATAGCGGCGACTTCAAGATGAATCCGACGACCTGCGCCGCGTCCGAAGTATTGCGTCATAAGACAGGATGGTGCTTTGCCAAGAGCCATCTGCTGGCTGCGCTCTTAAGGGCAAACCGTATACCCGCTGGACTGTGCTACCAACGGCTTACACGAAACGGGAAGACCGCTCCGTTCACACTACACGGTTTGAATGCAGTGTTGCTGCCTGAATTTGGATGGTACAGAATCGATCCAAGAGGCAACAGAAGCGGAGTGGACGCTCAATTCGATCCACCTAACGAGAAATTAGCCTGGCCCATAGCCGTTAGGGGAGAAAGAGATCTCAGAGGCGTGTGGGCAGATCCACTGCCATCGGTTGTTGCCGTCTTGAGGAACTACGACACCTGGGACGAAGTTCGCAATCATCTGCCAGACATGCCCTTTCATAGACGAGATATTCGATATCAGGCAGTCATCCTAAAGGATCACCACGTCCCCTTACTGAGAATCGAAGAGGAAGACCAAGCTTTCTGGGTAATTCCCGGAGGCGGGAGGGAGGGTTGGGAATCCGAAGAAGAATGCGTGATACGAGAAGTGTGGGAAGAAACGCATCTCCAAGTAGAAGTAGAGCGACTCATTCTGGACGAGAAGGTCCCGCAAGACCCCATCTACGAGCGACACAAGACGTACCTATGTCAAATTGTCGGAGGTATGGCACGACCTGGGATTGAACCCGAGGTAGGCGACGCAGAATCTCCGATAAAGGATATTGGCTGGTTTGATCTCCGAGCGGTGGATTCTTGGGAGGCCCTTGGTGCGAGTCCGCCCCTTGCCTTCTCGCTCCTAAAACGGATCAGGGAAAAACTGGGTTATGCAAGATGAACTTAAACAATTGAAGAAGCCTTGCAATCAATATTGCCTTTGACTGAGTTTGTTTTTCTGTAACAAAGTAAGTTCCCCTGCACACCATTCGGCACCTGCAAACCGTGAGAACGTCACGGGAAAAGAGCAAGGTCCTTTATCAGTTGTCATCGTGGCTTATATGAACGGAGCAATCAAAGATGGATGTCCCGTTATCACTCATAGAGAAAAGCCTTTCAAACTCTCTCAAATACGAGATTCGGCTTGCGAAATGCACGAAGTTCAAGAAGAATCGTATCTGTCGCTGTTGGATAGCTGACGGACCGAGTCACCTGCCAGAGGTGTTGCTTGTCAAGATGGCGAGACAGACCAAGCACGAACCGTATGATCGCGAACGGGATTGCATCGGAAGCTCGGCTTGGAAACTTTTCAACGAATGGGCTGCGCTTCAATTCTTAGGTGAAATCAATGATGGTAAGATGATTACTCCCAAGTTTATTGCCGGCGATGCTGTACAGGGGTTAGTCGCATTCGAGTATGTGTCGAAAGCACGTTCGTTCAGGGATATATTGCGTAAATCCAATGCAGTCGAGCGAGCACACGCTCTACTTGCCCACGCTCAAGCAATGGGACGTATGCACGGAAGCACCTATGGAAGGAAAAACGAATGGCTCAGTCTACGGACGAGTCTAGGAACCCACTACCAAGCAGACACAGATTCATACGATGGAATCCTCCGAACCTTTCGTAGATTCGCAACATTAGTTGGGCAATCAGAATCTATCGCTGTTGAGAGCGAACTATCCGAATTGCAGAAGATTCTTTCAAACGCCGAACCATTTTCTGCTTTCAGGCATGTGGATATTGCTCCCCAGAACTATCTGTTAGTGGACGACGGTGTGAAACTTGTCGACTTCGAGTACAGTAGTTACGGATATTTTCTCCTTGATGCTCCTTTGGGTCCGTTTCCCTTTCCGGTGCGCTGGGAATGTGATGAAATTCTGGCGCAAGAGATCGAAAGCATCTATCGGAAAGAATTATCCTCTGGCTTTCGTGGAGCACTAGACGACGCTATTTATTATAAGGGGCTACTGATAGCTTGGATATATTGGCTACTACGTCTTGGCCCCATTCCCCGAATGCGCGAAGATATGATCGAAGTATCCGATGAGTTAGCACGTCGGTGCAAGGTGGTAGCACGTTTGAGTCACGAGATTGAGTACCTGCCACAGATCGGACGTATATTTGAGCAAGTGGCAACAGTCCACGAAACCCATTGATGAAATCCAGCAATCAATATTTACACGCTATTCAGTGTTCATAAATCGTGAAAACTTAAACGAAATGGCAAGAGGAGAAATGACCTCGACTAAAACCAACAAGACACCCAACGATGGAGCCGACTTCGTAAGCGGCATTGATTTAGCCCGGATGTTCTACATTGAAGTTGTTCATCCACTCATAGAAGGGCGAAATTACAGTGCAGCGAGGCTGGGTTCAGGGTCGGATGTCCTCGGTTTTGATACCCCTCGATCCACTGATCACGGCTGGGGACCACAACTACATATTTTTGTGGCAGCCTCTGAAGTAGAAACCATCCGCACGATTATCGACTCAAACCTACCAACAGAATTTCACGGATGGCCCGTGTACTTCGGTTGGGATAAGGTCGCCGTTCAACACCACGTGCACGTTGTACCCCTTGAGACATGGCTTAAATCGCATCTGGGATTCAATCCACAGATGGATATCACGGTCCGGAACTGGCTTACGACACCACAACAACTGCTACTAGAGGTAACAGCAGGTACGGTCTTTCACGATCCCGATGGAGATTTGAAACGTGTTCGCAGTAATCTGGAGTGGTATCCAAAGGATATCTGGCTATGGCTCTTGGCTTGTCAGTGGCGTCGAATCGCTCAAGAAGAGGCGTTTGTTGGCCGCACGGCTGAAGTAGGCGATGAACTCGGTTCACGAATCCTGACAGCCCGAATCGTACGCGATCTCATGAGGCTCAGCTTTCTCATAGAACAGCGATATGCCCCGTATAATAAGTGGCTGGGCAGCGCATTCTTAAACCTCCGTATTGCCTCTGGACTCACCCCGCATCTGGATGCAGCACTCAAGGCAACGGACTATCCTACCAGAGAAACGGCACTCTGTTCCGCCTACGAATATATCGCACGTTGCTACAATCGACTGAATCTTACTTCTCCCGTCAATCCCGAAACCCGCTTGTTCTATAAGCGTCCCTTTCGGGTGCTCGGAGGAGATCGATTTGCTGAGGCGTGCTTGGCAGCTATCCAAGACGAGTGGTTGAAGCAGCAACCGCTCGTAGGTAGTGTCGATCAGTTTGCGGATAGTACGGATGTCTTGAGCAGTGCCCACCGATCTCGGTGTTTGATCGATATCTATAATGATTGAGAGTTATCTGTTTATCAAGTCCGCTAAATAGTTCGGGGCGGACCGTTATGGGACAAACATCCAATTTACACAAGGTAGAAAGCCATGTACATAAGCCGTAGGAAGTTTCTTGTTGGCACCGCAGGTGCAGTAGCAGCATTGCACACAAGCGGGCAGTTTTTTGCGAGGTCCAGTATGACTCAGACTACCATAAGTGGAGGAGCACTCTCAGCGACTGTTAGCTCCAAGGGGAAATTCGGATGGTGTGGACTAGATAAGTTATCTCACGCCGATCGACCTATCAATTGGCTACTTGCTCCAGCCCTAACGCTTGAGCACTACTTAGGTATCCCTTCTGAGTCACCTGAGCACATCCAGTATGAACCCTGTGAGAGTCCAAAGCACCTTGATGATATCATCGAAGATGGCTGCACACTGCACTACTCACCACTGCCGTGCAGCGAAGTAGCGTGTTCGATCTCGTATCGTATGAAGCCTCCACACTATATAGACGTGCGAGTAAGGGTACAAACAAAGCGTGAGAGTTGGCCACTAGGCTATCTTGCTCTGTTCTTTGCAACAATCGTTGATGCTCCCGTTTATACTGGTGTTACCCTCAATGGATTTGATGATCAGGCTGAATTGACGCGGGAAAATCCGTGGGTGTTCTTCAATGGCTACGGAAGAGATTCAGGCAGGACAGCTCATCCAGCAGATGTTAATCAGCCAGAACTTGAGAGGCGCGAAAGCGATCGTAGCGGATATTACTACGATGATAGTTCCATCAAATTTGACCGACCTCTGTTTTTTGGAACGATCGATGGTATGGTATTCGGTCTGATGTTCCCAAGTAAGGATAGGGAAAATGTAAGGTTTACGGTCAACCCGCTCGCTGAAGCATTTGGTGGTCCCGCGTGGGATTTCTTTTGGGTCATTCCCGATCCAGTTCCAGGGCAGACTTGGGAGCTCCCACTACGGGTGATCTGGAAACCGTTTCAGAGCAGAGATGATATGCTAAAGGAATACCAAGCATATGATTCTGATAGAGCGCAGGAGTAGCTAAGTCGGAACGTGAGTCGATACACAAACCCATCATCAATGTTGCTCCAGTAACACCCAAGTCACACTTGCTGTCTGAGGCTGTCAGCAATATCGACTATCCAAGATCACCTCGCACAAGGAGACCGCGAAATTGCCAACTCGTATCAAAGCCCTTGAGCTTTCACGTCAGTTGTTTGAGCGACGCGGACGCCCTTTACTCCAGCAACTTGATCTGCTCAATGTATGTGCGGTGGGTTGCTTTGGCGGCACTTCACAGAACGCCAGTCTTGATGACGATTGGTCTCGTGATCACATGTGGGGTCCGTACCTCACTTTTATCTTAAAGGGCGAAGTCTATAACGAACATGTTTCCGCACTGGAAAAAGCCATCGCAAAGATGCCTGATGAAATTGATGGTGTGCACTGGATCGGCTACGATGGGCCCGAGCCGCGTAGGACCGGCGTCCAAGAAGCGCATTCACTTCTTCGTTTGATAACAGGTTTTAAGGGTCCTGTAGATAGAGAAGAAGATTGGATTCCGCTCATCGAGCGCAACGGTTTTCTAGGGCGTCGCTGGACAGAACAGCTTTTTGACGCAGGTCAAGGTGCCGTTTTTCACGGAGCATGGTTTGAGGAGATGTGGCGGGACTGGACGAAATTCGTTCCGATGAATATCAAATTGGCGTTAATTAGTCGCTCTGTATTTCGCATCTGGAATGCGGGACCAACCTACAATCTCAAGCGATTAATCGATCGCAGAGATGCGATAGGAACGCTCCTCTGTACAAGTCGGTTTGTCGATGAAGTAATGGAATTGGGTTTCACTCTGAGTGACCAGTTCACGCCTTCTTTCAAGTGGCGATCCGCCCATTTCCAACGCCTGTCAGTCTTCTCAAAAGAAACCAAGACTACGATTGCAAGATTAGTTGAAGTGAAAGACGTGGAAGAGATTCTATCTATTGCGAGAGCTATCGAATCTGAAATTAAAAGTGTATTACGATCTATGTTCTCAGTCAGATGTGGACAGAGAACCGATTTGTCCATGTATGCACACGCAATCAAAAGAAAGATACGTCACAAGCAAGTAAAAGAGATGACGAATCTCGATTGGTGGGTTCATCTCGGCTGAACAGAGGGTGCCGTTGATTGATCACCCTCAAAATCAGTGCAGAACAAAGCATCGTGGCTTCGTCCAGACACATTCTCTATGTGGGGCAAAAACCAGACGACTGATATTCGACCACGGCAGTATATAACTTGGCACCCCTGCGCCATCGTGAACCTCACGGTTGATTGGCTTGCGGTGCACAGAACGAAGTGAACTGATGGCGCATTCGGTGATTCAGTGAAAATCTTCGGTAAGGGGATTCTCAATAGATTGGGAATCCCTTTTTGCGTTTAAGCATTATTTTCGATGCCTTATCCCGCTTTCTTCGTCATAATATCCGGAAAACACAAGCCGACGAGGTACTATATTTGTGGAGGCATCATTCACCGAAGCGTATGAATTACATGTTGACGCTATCTATCGGTTTATTCTGCGGTTGCTGGGAAATCCAACAGATGCCGAGGATATGACCGCTGAGACCTTTCTGCGAGCGTACCAAAGCTGGTCCGAGTTGCTCGACCCCGCATCTGTCCGGGCGTGGCTCTTTCGCATCGCATATAATGGGTGTATTGATCTGATGCGCCAGCATCAGCGATACCGGACGATTCCGTTGGATACGACGGATGCGGAGGAGATGAGGCAGGCGTTTACTAGCCCGGTGGCTTCGGCGGAAACTCCACTTAAGGGGTTAATTCGCTCCGAAAGCGCAGAATTTTTGCAAGAAGCGCTACTTCAATTGCGTCCAATTGACCGGACTGTACTGGTGTTGGGCGAATTGGAGGGCACATCAAATAAAGAAATTGCAGAAATCGTCCAACGGAGCGAGATCGCAGTGAAATCTCTTCGGCAACGTGCGCGCAAAGCCTTGCGTGATGAAGTGTTGCACCTATTGAAACAACGGAACACATCGCTCACGGATCTGTTCTAAATTTGAACTGGAAAAACACAACCGATAGGGCATCGCTGGCAAAAAGACCGTTCCCGATGCCTATCCTATGGGTAGGGAGGAACCGATGAAATTCACCTGTAATGTTGCTACACTGAAACGGGCATTAGCACTTTTGAAACTTGATGAACCGAAAACACACCTGTCGATAACAGCGCAAGCGGCGCAATTGCAGTTCCGATGCGACACTGACGATGGGAACCTCTGTATTGACCACACAACTCCAGCCGAAGTTGAAGTCCCCGGTACGGCAACCGTTTCCACAGATACACTGCCGCGTATTTGTGAACATACGACCAATGAGACGTTGCAGTTCAGTCACCACGAAAGGTATGGGTGTCTAGACATTGAAGGTGAGCAGCATCAACACGTCGTGCGTACATACGCCGAAAAAGGTCTGAATCCGGCACTTGAAGAACCGACAGATGTACACGAGTATGAAATTCCAGCGTCGCAGTTCGGGAAGGCACTGAATACTGTTTTGTTCGCATCAGAAAAACCGTCAGACGCAGAAGGGGCGGACCGACGCGCTGGGGTTACGGGGGCACTTTTTCATCCGCATGATGGTGAATACCGAATCGTGACCACCGATGGCAAACGGATGGCGGTGTTGACGTTGCCAGTCATGCGTGAGTTAGGGGACACGGAAGCACCGGTCCCAAAGCGCGCAATATCTTATAAAGCTTGCGTAAAGATGGTCGACCTAATAGAATCCTTAGAGCCAGAGGTCTGCCGCCTACGTTTCGGTGAAAACGCTGTGGGTTTTGAGGCTGAAGATGTTATGTTAAGGTGTCTCTTGCCACAAGAGAATTTCCCAAATTATCTATCAGTTTTGGAAGGTGCAGTCGCCCCTTTAGAGGTTACGGTGAATCGCGAAAAGTTGCTCTGGGCACTCCGAATCATTCAGGTGGAAGATAATCCCAACCACCGCACCGAATTTCGTTTCAGCGATGGACAGTTAACGGTTGGAAACAACACCCACTTGGGAAAATCGGAAGCTAGCGTACCAATTCAGTATGAGGGTCCAGATATGGCCGCAACCATTGATAGCTGGTTCTCTGAAGAAGCACTCCTACATACCGATGCGACCAATGTTATACTCTGGCTGAACCCAGGCACGAACCGTTTATCACCAATACTCCTTGATTTAGCACAAGACTTTCGTTATCTTGTTATGCCTTTGAGATGATGCAAACAGATTTGTTTACCGACACACTCATACAATTGATGCGCGAAGTCTTCGCCTCGCAAGCGATATCTTCCAAGCAACGCGCCCGTATCTACGCCCGTATCGCATCAAATCGGAGCGTGGAAACAGTGGAGCAGATGGATTTCTGGGGTACTTCAGCGATTTCACCTGACGAACCAGCCGTTGAGGATACCCCGGTGATAGATGTGGCGGACCAACTCTGGCTGTTCCCGGATTTTGAGACGCCAGTGTCCTCCGTCGAACCAACTACATTTTCGTTATTTAATGATAATGTATAAATCAGGAATCCTTTTCGCCCATCTGCTCAGACGGATTTGACGTTGGATAGCGCATATGATCGCCTCAATTCCGGGCACTTTTGCCGTCATACCAATTTACCGTAAACAGGCACCTGATATGAAAGTGGTTCTGAATGCGTCTAAGTGATGGGATGTCCGTTGGGATAAAAGCGATTTACTCAAACAAACTACGCTCCTTGCTGATGATGCTTGGTATTATCATCGGTATTGCGGCTGTGATTGCGATGATAGCCATCGGTGATGGTGCCAAATCAATTATCCTTCAAGATCTTCAAAAGATTGGTGGTATTAACCAATTCACGTTGTATCGCACCACCTCAAAGTGGGTTAATGGTCGCCGGGTGCCGATTCGGAGTGGGGAACACTTTAACTATGGCGATGTCTTGGCGATTGAGGCGGAGTGTCCCTCCGTTAAGGTGGTCACCCCGCGTATTCCGAATTGGACCGGTGTGTTGATTCAAGCCCCAAGCGGCGCGAACACTCGTGGCGGTTATAACGGTGTGAATGCTACCTATACCGCGGCGATGGATTGGAACTTGCGCGAAGGACGGTTTATTTCCGATCAAGACGTTGACAACGCTACGAAAGTTGTTGTGCTCGGATCGAGTGTGGCTGCGGAGTTGTTTGGTGTAGCATCGCCACTCGGAAAAGAGATTAAAATTGGAAAGAGAGAGCGGTTCACTGTTATTGGCACGCTGGTGCCCCGCGGGCGAAGCCTTAAATTTGGTTTTAGTTTTGATGATCTCGTTTTTATTCCGATCACAACAACTCAGCAACGATTCACCGGCAACGATCGGATTTTGCAGATTGCGGTTAAAGCACACACCGTAGAGGTTATTCCAAAAGCAATTGAAGAGGTTAAATCGGTTATGCGGAAGCGGCACAACAACCAAGATGATTTCTTTGTCATTTTTGACATACGAGCCGGTGTGGCAGAACTGGAAAAAATTAGCAAGGTTATTAAAATCGCTTTGGGAAGCATCGCCGGATTTTCACTCCTTGTTGGCGGAATTGGCATCATGAATATGATGTTGGTTGCTGTGGCGGAACGCACACGGGAAATCGGATTGCGAAAGCCATTGGGGGCAAAAAGTTTGGATATTCTGCTTCAGTTTTTGATTGAATCCGTTGCCATGTGCAGTATTGGTGGACTAATAGGGGTTGGATTCGGCACCTTTGCCGGTAAGGGGATGGCGCATCTGGCTGTCAAGATTGTCAAGATTGTTCCCGAATGGCCTGCGGTTCTCTCGGCACGGTGGGTACTGATTTCGGTGTTATTTTCTGCGGTGATAGGTATTGGTTTTGGGTTGTATCCAGCCGTAAAAGCGATGAAGCTATCGCCGATTGAGGCACTCCGTACCGAGTAAGTTGGTAACGGCGACGCCATCAATTGAGAGAAGAATTTGTCTATCCAGCATAGCAGCGAATTTGTGCTTCATTGCCAATCGGTTTCTAGGCTTCATTTGCTCCAACTTTTTGTCGATGTTCGACCACTCCCTATTTTCCACGCTCCAGTTTTGTCTCCCTTATTAAAAACATTTCACATCTAAAGTCATGTCAACGCTAAACGCTTAAAAAAATGAGAACGAGTGAATCTTTTCTGAAATTCCCTCTTGATACTTAACATTTGTTATGTTATAATTCCCTCCATTATCTCACTTTTTGCAATGATTGATGTATAGTTCTGAAAGGTGTTTCCCCATATCCTTGTTTTGCTACCGCTCCTTGGTTTGTGAGGTAATGGTTCACTGTTTGTGTAGAGATAACGCTACAAGAAAATGCAACTCATAAAAGTGATCATCTCTGACCACTGTCTAAAACGAGGGAAAAATGAAAAAACTCACACAAGCTGCATTTCAGAGCGCGAAGAATTTCATAATGGATCAGGGAAGGGCGCTGGACCAAAGACGTTTTGAATTTCACTTTGAAACCGGATCCGCCGATGCTGTTCTTGCCGCACTCGCACCTTATCAAAACGATGACGGGGGCTTTGGCAACAGCCTGGAGCCTGACATCAGGACATCAGTTTCGTCTGCGATTGCAACTACGGTAGGTTTTCAGATTCTCAGAGAAATTCGGGTTTCTGTGAGTCACACGCTGGTACGGAAAGGAATCGAGTATTTTGTCGCCACCTACGACGAGTTCCGGCAGATATGGCCAATCATTCCACCCGGAGTGGCTGAGGCACCTCACGCCCCTTGGTGGAACTACGAGAACAGTGCCGAAACTTTCGGTCAGTTTCTGGTCAACCCGCGTGCTGAGATTGTCGGATATTTGTACGAATTTAGCGATGGAGTCCCGACCCAATTGCTGCAGCAATTAACCACGACCGTTCTGGCGCATCTGGATTCCCTACCTGACGAAATAGAGATGCACGACATCCTCTGTTTCGCTAGGCTCGCGGAGACGGAGGCTCTGCCGAATAGGGAGGAGGTTGGGGAAAAACTTGCCCGGGCGGCGGCACCTCGTGTCGCCCGAAATGCAGAGCAACTGACCGGTTATGTTCTCAAACCCCTATGGCTGGTTTCTTCTCCAGAATCACCGCTCGCCACTGAATTCAAGGACGAAGTGGAGATGAACTTGGACTTTGAGATTGAACAGCAGGGTGAGGACGGCTCTTGGTCCCCGAATTTCTCATGGGGAGATCAATACCCAGAAACATGGCAAAAAGCCAAGAAGGAATGGCAATCTCGGTTCACAGTCGAAACCTTGAAAACGTTGAAAGATTTCGGGCGTATTGAACAGGTAGATAAATAGAATGTATATACGAGTATCATATTCTTGATACCAGAAATCTTATGGATACCACCCACGAACCAGGAAAAATTATCCTCATTAACGGTGCGTCGAGTTCCGGGAAGTCAACGCTTGCACGCGAATTACAGCAAACACTGCCAATGCCATTCTGGCATTTTTCGTTTGACCATCTCCGCGATTCCAATGCCCTACCGATGGCACGCATTCGCAGTGGTGAAATTGATTGGTCAACGATGAGACCTGCCGTCTTCGATGGGTTTCATCGGTGTTTGCCAGTATTGGCAGAGGCAGGCAATAATCTCATCGTCGAGCATATCATTGAAAATGAGACGTGGATGTCAGATCTGGTGACATTACTCACCGGTTTGGACGTATTCTTTGTCGGTGTGCACTGTCCACTTCCTGAACTTGAGCGCAGAGAGCACGAAAGGGGAAATCGGCGAGATGGAGAGGCGCGAAGAGACTATCAAATAGTGCACAGTTTCGCCGAATACGATATAGAGATCGATTCGACGCAGCCAAACCAGACCAACGTAAGTACACTCGTCAATGCTTGGAAGTCCCGCCAATCCCCTAGCACATTCGATCGGATGACTGCGCGATAATGAACGTCCCTCACTCGCTATCCCAATTAGACCTTCGCGGTTACATCACACATAGAGAAGCTATAGCAGATTTCTAGCCATCATCGCCATACATCTGGTCAATTGTCGCTTTATGGTTCTCCATAATGACCGGTCGTTTGAGCTTGAGCGTTGGCGTCATCTCTCCCGATTCTTCCGAGAATTCCTTTTCCATTAAAGTGAACATCCGAACCCGCTCAAAGTCAGCAAAATCGGACGAATATTGGTTAATCTCACCCCGAATCAACCGCTGAACCTCTTGCGTCTGGAGGAGTGCAGCAGTATCTTCTGCTTCAAGCTGCTGCTCCGCCGCGAACTCCTTAATCGCATCATAATTTGGCACAATAAGCGCAGTAATAGTTCTGCGCTGATCACCGAGTAGCATAATTTCGCTGATGTAGGGACTCTGCTTGAGTTGATTCTCAATGGGTTGTGGCGCGACATTTTTCCCATTGGAAAGGATGAGGAGGTTTTTCTTACGGTCTGTTATTGTCAGGAACCCTTCCTCGTCAATTTCCCCGATGTCACCTGTGTGGAACCACCCATCTGCGTCAATGGCTTCCGCCGTATCTGACGGTTTGTTGAAATAGCCCTGCATGATGTGTGGACCGCGTGACAGGATCTCACCATCTTCAGCAATTTTCACCTCTATGCCCGGAATGACGGGACCCACAGTGCCAAACTTCCACTGGTCAGGCCTATTCACACAGATGACAGGTGAGGTTTCCGTGAGACCATACCCTTCAAGGATGAGGATGCCCGCTGCATGGAAGAACTCCGCAATCGCTTTCGACAAGGGAGCGCCACCGGAGACGAAGAAGCGTAGGCGTCCGCCGGTTACCGCCTTAAGTTTTTCAAAGACCAGTTTATTGGCAATACTCGCCTTCAGCGATAAGCCAGCGGATGGCTTCTTCTTCTGTTGGATGGCTTGACTCACCTTCGAGCCAACACCTACACTCCAGTGAAAGATCTTCTGTTTAGTAGGAGAACCTTCCTTGACAGAGTTGAGAATTCTTTCGTGCATCGCCTCATAGACACGAGGCACACTCATCATAACCGTTGGGCGGACTTCCTGCATGTTCTGTCGAATAGTAAACGGGCTTTCGGCATACGCAATTGTCGCACCAGAGCTAAGTGGCAGATAGTGCCCTCCCATCCGCTCAAACACATGTGACAACGGAAGGAAAGAGAGGAAAACGTCATCAGGGGTAAGTGTTACAATCCCCGTGGCTGCCTGTATATTCGACATAAAATTGCTGTGGGTCAGCATCGCGCCTTTTGGATCACCTGTTGTGCCAGAGGTATAGATAATCGAGGCAAGGTCGTCCGGTGTAACAGCCTCACTGGCTTGCTGGTAGACCTGATCTCCGTTTTCAACCCCCCGCCCAAGTTCACACACCTGATCAAATGTGCGGACTGAATCATCTTCTAGGTCATCAAAAATAACGATGTGCTGCAGATTTGTGGGGACATTTTCATCCCAGTCCTTAATCTTCTGTAACTGCCTTTCGCTGGATACACAAAGGATCTTTGCCCCCGAATCCCTGACGATGTACTCCACCTGTGCGGAGGTCAGCGTCGAAAACATCGGCACAGTGACCCCACCACCGGCAAGAATTGCTAGGTCAGTTATTGCCCACTCCGGACGATTTTCCGATAGCAGTGCGACCCGATCTCCTTTCTGCAAGCCGAGTTCGGTCAGCCCTAAGCAGAAGTCTTTGATCCGCTCTGCGAGTGTCGCATAAGAGATGTCCTGATACTCTTTGTCAACTTTGTGAGATAACGCAGTCTCTGAACCATGTTGCTGGATGGTATTTTGTACCATCTGGTTAATTGTTATTGTGTCCATGGCCAACCTCCTTGTATTCGGATTATGGGGAATCCGGGAAACGTGTCCACATTTATCCTTCGTCTGTTTCGGTTACTAAACGCATTTCAACACTCACGGCACTTGTCCGTTACCTTTCGCGCTAATGTGCATTATACCCCCACTAATAAAACAGGGTCAACTGGAAAATAAAAAAATGTTGGGACGCATGCATTACGCGTTCCCCCTTCCATCCCTCCTATCACCTTTCACATCATGAGTCACATACCTATTATACCACGCCAACTGACGCTTGAGCATATCCAACTGATGACGCGGCTCCCCAATGCCATGACCTTCGCGTGGATATTTGACGAATACTGTTTCTACACCGGCAGCCTTGAGTCCAGCGTAGAATTCCTCTGATTGCGGCAAAGGAACCCGGATATCTTCCTCACCGTGCAGGATGAGGGTTGGGGTTTGGGCGCGATCCACATGGTTGATTGGCGATCGTTCACGGTACAACTCTAAACTCTGTGATGGAGCCCCTGCAAAGTAGAGCGACATAAAACTCGGAATATCGGTTTGTGCATAAAAGCTGACCAGATTGATGACACCACAAACATTGCAAGCGGCTTTGAAGCGGTCGGTGTGGGTGATAATCCAGCTTGTCATATAGCCGCCGTAGCTTGAACCGCCGACGATTAGACGGTCAGGATCGACAATTCCCCCTTCAATCAGAAAATTAACGCCTGCCATGATGTCTCGATAGTCACCACCGCCCCAGTCATTATAGTTCGCCGTGGCAAAGTCGTTTCCGTATCCATCTCCGCCGCGGAAATTCGGGGCAAAGTAGGCAAAACCTTCGCCGCTGAAATAGTGCCATGTCGGCTTGAACCCTAAATCGCGTGAACTACGGGGACCGCCGTGTGGCTCAACAATAAGCGGATAGCTTTTACCTTCCTCATAGCCAACGGGTAAGCAGAGTAAGCCCTCAATCTCAAATCCATCGCTGCTCTGCCACTGAATTACCTTCACCTCACCGAGTGCGAAGTTTTCTAGCTGCGGATTAAGTTTCGTAAGCGATTTCATCTCCCCTGTGCGGATAGACCCGACCCAAACATCCGCTGGAGCGTATGGCTCGCTGCGAGTGCACAAGAATGTATCGCCATCATCGGCGATGGAAATCTCTCCAATGACACAATCGCCACGCGTGATTTGACGAATTGCTCCCTCCACTTTTGAGGCAGAGTAAAGCTGCCAACGCACCCGATTCATCGCAATGAAGTAGATGTTTTCTCCATCCGGAGACCAGACTGGTAGGTCAGCGTTCCGATTGAGCTGAGTGGCGGTCAGGTTTGTTGACGCGCCACCTTCCACCGAGATGGTGTGGAGGTCTTTCTGACCATATCCTGCTGGACTATGCAAGTATGCGATCTGTCCTCCCTGCGGAGACCAGCGCGGCGAACTCTCACCACCAGTATGTCTTGTCAATTTTCGGAGATTCTTCGTTTCGAAGTCCACGACGTGAACAGTCCCGTAAAACATCGTATCATCCGCCTTTGGAGAAGGTGTAGAGACAAAGACAATCTGCTTCCCATTTGGCGACCAACACGGCTCACTGACGTGGAAATCGCCTTCCGTCAACCTCTGAGATTTATCTACATTGACCTCCTCATCTGCCCCTTCCTCCGGCAAATTAAAGAGCGGTTCAGGCTCATCGTCCAGCGTTTCGACCTCAATAACCCACAGGTGCTGCTGCTTGAAGTCATCTACCCCCATGATCACCCGATCATCCCCGGCTTTCTTCTGTTTCTCTTCAGCTGCGCTATCCTCCTCAGCCTTCAGAAATGCGATCCGTCTCCCGTCAGAAGACCATCGCGGATTTGACGCGCCGTTGCTCGTATGGGTGAGTTGCTTCGCCTCGCCACCCCCAATCGGAATGATCCAAATCTGCGCTTTGTCGTCCTCCCGCTTCGAGACAAAGGCAAGTCGTGTGCTGTCGGGCGACCATTGCGGATTGTTGTCTCCATTAGGACCATTCGTCAACTGGAACGGTTCACCCCCATCGGTTGAAACCAGCCAAATATGACCCCGGTGTTCACTTTTTTCCACTTCAAGGATTGGAATAGCTCGGACAAACGCCGCCCATTTACCGTCAGGCGAAATCACTGGTCCATTGAGTCCTTTCAGCCCTACAATATCCTCCGGCTGAAGTGTCCTCAATTCTTGAGGTTCTTGCGTGTTATCAGTCATGATATGCTTTGCTCCTACTGCCGGCGGCTTTTAGAGAATAGATTGGGCAAGTCGGCTTAGTTGTGGTAAAATATTCTTTTGACCCTATAATTTAAGTTTCAGTAGGATGGTATTATAAAATGAAAAGATCGCTCAAAACAAGCGAATCCGATGATACCCTATTTTCCAGAGATTTACAAGTTCCGATTTCATAGAGGACTCCGAGAATCGGAGCCTGTTTTGAAATGGCTGAAACTCACAGCGATAGCGATCTCATCTAAGAATATAAAAAAAGGGGAAGGTGGAGGCACTAACTCCGCCAGCAGTTATGAACAACGCGGCTAGAGACGCTCTTTTTGAGCTCGCACAACTAGAAAATGACCAGATTGATCTAGCTAAGGGGGCCCTCCTGATTGCCAAAGATGCCTATGTCGATTTGGACATTGAGACGTATCTACAACGATTGAACCAAATGGCTGAAGAACTTCAAGCACAGATTGGTGAGGAAGCGGATACGAGTGATCAGATTAACCACTTAAACCACTATCTATTTGAAACGCAGGGATTCACGGGTAGCAGTCAAGAAAATTATTACGACACACGGAATAGCTATCTCAACGAAGTGCTTGAACGCAAAGTAGGCATTCCGATTACGCTTTCAGTTGTGTACATGGAGATTGGCAAGCGGATTGGATTGCCGTTGGTGGGAGTCGGTTTCCCCGGACACTTTATCATCAAGCATCGGGACTTAGAAACCGTGATAGATCCGTTTGAAAAAGGGCAAATTTTGTCCGATGAGGATCTCACCGAAAGGTTGACACACATTTTCCGTGAGCCAGTGTCGATGCACCCGCGGTTTCTTCAAGCGGTTACCAATAAAGAGATTCTCGCCCGGATGCTGCGGAACCTGAGACAAATTCACTTCAGGGAAGGAGCGCACGAGAAAGCGGTCAGTACCGCCGAGCGGATCACATGGCTTGCCCCCCAATCCGCACAGGACTATCGGGATCTCGGTTATCTATACTACCAAGTCAACGCCTACGGTAAATCTCTGGCTTCTTTCAATACCTATCTCCGTTTATCGGATGACCCACCAGATCAGGAGGAAATTTCTAGGAATATCCGTGTTCTGACCCAACAGATTGCTAAACTGAACTAACTTCGACAAACCTTCTCGACTCTTACTCATAAAGGACTAGCAAAGTAGAATCAAGGAGAAATCGCATGGACAGTAAACTCCGTTTTGCTGTGATTGGTGCCGGTAGATTTGCAGAGGAGTGTCAAATTCCCGGCCTGCAGCGTCACCCCAACGCAGAAGTTGTCGCACTGTGCCGTCGTAGTCGCGATCTGTGCAAGCAAACTGCACTTAAATTTGGTATTCCAAAAGTCTATACAGACTACACAGACGTGATCACCGATGACACAATCGATGCGGTAACAATTGTAACCCCGAACGTCTTCCACCATCCGATTGCGGTAGAGGCACTCCAGGCGGGAAAGCACGTTTTCTGTGAGAAACCCCTAGCAATGAATGTCTCTGAGGCGCGTGAGATGTACGACATCGCCGAAGCCAGCGGTAAGATCCATCAAGTCGCTTTCACATTCCGCTACACGCATTGCCTCTATAAATTGCGCCAAATGTTCAAAAACGGCAAGATTGGCAAGCCCCTTTATGTTCGCATTCAATGCGATGGCTGGGGTGCGATGCAATCATCGGCAACGGCAGCATGGCGTAACCAAAAAAGTCTTTCTGGCACCGGTATTCTTGGCGATATGGGATCGCACTTTTTTGATGCGATTCGGTGGGTATGCGGCGATATTATACAGGTGTGCGGTGTGTTGCATAATGTGCCGCGTGTACGCCCACATGCCAGCACAAGTGAACCGACTCTAATTGATACCGATGATCTTGCTGCCGCTTGGTTCGAAATCGAATCCGGCTTGAAAGGTCAATTTTTCGTCAGTAGCATTACGCCACCACGCCCAGAAAATAAATATATTGAGGTCGTTGGTGAGGAAGGGGTGCTGTTCGCCTACTTAAGTCGTGGTCAAGAGGAGGGCTTACGGTTTCGCCACCGGGACGGTGATTGGGAGACGATCGATCTACCACCCGAAGCTGCCGCAGGCAAACCGCACGCCTTGGGGCGAATGATGGGCTGCTTCGTCAATGGAATTCTCAGGGGAAAACTGAATTCGGATCGAGATCCTTCTTTCTTTGATGGCTGGAAGGCGCAGTCAGCGATTGATGCTGTCGTTGAATCTACAGAGCAGAAGAGATGGGTTGAGATTGGAAATGGGAAAAAGGATTAATGTGTTTGATAGAGGTAGGCTCATTTTTTTCTTGACCGAACGGTTAACTTGGCATACAATTAATAATGTGTTGGTAATATTGAGAAATCTCTAAGTCATTCGGGCGATTTCCGCGTTTTAACAGTATACACAAGGTTACGATACAAGCACCTTACTTTTTCGCAAGATTGTTCTGTGTAAGTAACCGGTGGATGACAAATCGACTGGTTTCCGTATATTTTGCCAGTTAGAGACTTGTCGCGTGAGCATCTATCCAGCGCCAATCCACCGATTAACAAATTATCTGCTACATTAACACAAGCCTGCTTGAGCAGCCCATGCAAAATAATGCAAAGAATTATCTAACTGTTGACGCAAACTATTTTTGGAGGTAACAAATGAGTGCCAAAAAAACCTCAGGGGCTTTGATGACCTCGGTGATTGTTCACGGAGTCGCCTTCTTTATCACGGGTATCTACCTCGTTACCCAAACCCAGCAGTTCAAAGATTTAGTCGGTGCCGAAGTCCTGCAAGCAAAGGAACCCCCCAAACCCCAAGTGCGTAAACCGGTCATCAAGCCGGTGGTGAAACCAACCGTTCCAACCACAAACACAGTGGTAGTTGAGCAAGTTCAAGTCCAACCTAGAGTAACGACAGCGGCGGTTGTGCGTCCGACCTCTGTGCAGCCTCAAACCGTTTTGGAATTTTCCAATAAAGTGGTAAAGTTGGAAGCTCCCATCAACCCGAACGTCCCTAAGGTGGTCAGCGCTAATGCGCCAGTGCCGCAAGTTGTGACACATGCTGACTTGCCCGTTTCTGACGCGCCAGGGGCGTTGGCATTTTCCGCACCCGTCGCAACGGCTCCAAGTGCCGCACCCGCCAACATCGGTCGTGGGATTGGCGGCATTGTGCAGGTGAAAGTTGCCTTTGCGCGTCCGAAGGGCCTCGCTATGGTCGAACATGTCGGTGCCGCTCGCGATGCTTTGAGCGATGTCGTTGAGAACATTACGCTCGGTAATGTTGAGGTGCCTCCGTTGCCACGCGGCGAACCCGGTGGGCGTGTTGTTGGTCGTGGTGCTGACATCCGCGGCGTTTTCCGCTTCACGCGCGTCCGTCATAGTCTCGCTGACTGGTGGGCAGATGCGTCCTCGCTGAACGCTTTTACCAAATGGCTCAACGAGCGTACCAAGATTAAGACTGACATGAACGTCGAAGGCGGCGCGTTGAAGCTAAACGACGCTAATCTGATGAAATGTCCGTTACTCTTCATGACGGGACACGATCCGGCACACGTCCGTTCTAAGAACTTAATGGGTCGCCAATATGGCGGCGGCAAGATGGACAGCCGATTCTCCGAGACAGAAATGGCTCAGTTGCGGCGATATCTTGTCGAAAAAGGCGGTCTCCTCGTCTTTGATGACTGCGGTATTGACGCGGCAACGCAAGCGATGCCTCGCCTATTCTTGGCACAGATGCGCTATGTGATGCCAGAATATCAGGTGCAACGGATCCCAAACGAACACCAAATCTACGATAACTTCTATGAGATGGGTGGTCCGCCGACCGGATTCGACATTTTCTGGTGGGGGTCTCGCCCGGGTAGGCGTAACTTCCTTGAAGGCATCTCCGTTGGCGATAAAATTTCGGTCATTTTGGTTCGCCGTGACTACATGTGTGCGATGGAGTCGGTAAGTTTACCCACCCGCTCTGTCAAATACTCTCCCGGCGTCTATCGTTTCATGACCAACGTCGCAGTTTATGCCCTGACAAGTGGCACAATTTCGGATTACTCCGGCTATGTGCCAGAAGATAGAATGGCAGCCCGGAAGCTGCCGACCGAAGCACCAGAGGCAGCAAAAATTGGGGCAATTGAATAGAATCCTTTGATTTGAATACCTCTCAAATCAATTAAACAAAAAAAGCAGCCATTCACTTGGCTGCTTTTTTTATTGCCTTCCGAACGAAGAAGGAGATTTATATGGAAGCATATAAGGCACAGTTAGCATTTTCAGAGGTACAGTTACGCCCACTCTATATCGAAGGATATACCGACCAACTCAGCTATGCATCGGGCGACGAGATCGGGTTTCATATTTCCACCAGCGCATCGGAGTATTCATTGGAGATTGTGCGCGTTGGCGCAACCCGCGAGGTAGTCTGGAGCGAGAAAGAGCTCCCTGGATCTGCGTATCCGATTCCAGAGGACGCATCGGCGCACGGCTGCCGCTGGCCTACGAGTTTCAAGCTGCGTGTGCCGGATACATGGCGAAGTGGATACTACGAAGTATCTATGCGAGCAGAAGATAACGGTGGGGATTTCACGTACAGAAACCGCCGAGCCGCTGAAGGAATGATGCACTTCATCGTGCGGTCTGCACAGCCGGGACGTGACACGAAGATTTTGCTTCAACTGGCGACGAACACCTATAACGCCTATAACAACTGGGGTGGATATAGCGTCTACGGTTATCATGGTCACAGCAACTTACAGGGACATCGTATTTCTTTCGACCGACCGATGGCGGGACTTTTTAGCAGATGGGAGTCGTTCTTTGTGGAATGGGCGGAACAGAATGGCTACACCCTCGATTACGCCGCCAACAGCGACCTTGAATTCCACCCGGAAATTTTGAAGGGATATCGATTGGTGCTGAGCATTGGTCACGATGAATACTGGTCCGGAGGGATGCGAGATAACCTAGAGGGGTTCATCGCTGACGGTGGGAACGCTGCATTCTTTAGCGGAAATTCGGTCTGCTGGCAAGTCCGCCCCGAAGACGCAGGACGCGCCTTGACCTGCTGGAAACAGTGGTACAATATGGACCCCATTTACAAGACAGGCGATTATCGAACCCTGAGTACCCTGTGGAGTCATTATCTCGTCGGTCGTCCCGAAAACGAATTGACCGGCGTCGGTTTTCTCCACGGCGGCTACCATCTCAGTCACGGTCAGTTCATGGACGGTTCAGGCGAATACACAGTGCATCGCCCGGAGCATTGGGTTTTTGAGGGAACGGATCTCAAACAGGGAGATACCTTCGGCGGTATGCACACCATCGTAGGCTACGAATGCGACGGCTGCGAGCTAAAAATTGTGGACGGTCTTCCTGTTCCAACACATCGGGATGGCACACCCGATAGTTTTCTCATCCTCTGCACTGCCCCGGTACGTTGGCATCCAGATGACTGTGAGTGGTACGAACGTTGGGATAGAGGTCGCACCGGTGCTGCGACGATGGGAGTTTATACGCGTGGGGGAACCGTTTTCACCGCCGCCACAACCGATTGGGCACACGGACTGCAGGGCGGTGATCCGATTGTAGAGCGCATCACACAAAATGTGCTCGATCAACTGTCCCGTTAAACCGGATCAGGTTTAAAGTCGCCCTCGATGCCCCCGATCAATAGCCTCGCATAGTTCCATCGTTTTCACCGCCTCCTCCAACGGACTCCATGGGGTAGTGTCCTTTAGGATGCAGTCGGCGAAATGGCGCGTCTCGTTGAAGTCGGGTCCACCGACAGCGTCGAGGTCAAGCGGTTCCTCACATAGCACCCCATCCAAGTAAAGGGTGATTTGCGGTGCACGTGTCAAGTCGAGGTATGCTGACATATCCTCGGTATGGACCTCCGCTGACTGAATCCTGTAGCCGACCCCGTAGTGGCTCATCATCGTCCCATGACAACCATTGTCAAAGGCGATGACAGCGTTGTAGCGGGGTGTGCCTCCCCGCTTGCCGTGCCACGAATGACCGTACACCTCTACAGCGGTTGCCGCTTCAGTTGGGGCACGCCCTGCCATCCAGCGGAGCAGATCGACATGATGGATCGCATCGCAGATAATCTCTGGCGGCGCAACCTCCCTGCGACCCGGAACCTGCAAGTCCGATGGGGGTTTGTGATAATTTGCTGCCACCTGCACCGCCCCACCACGCTCCTGCAGTAACTTGCGCACCGCCAATACCTCTGGCTTGTAACGACGATTGACGGACAGAATCGCTTTGCCCTTACTCTTACGAGCAGCGTCGAGCATCTGCTGCGTCTCTCCGACGTTCATCCCCGGTGACTTCTCGACCGATGTGTGCAGGTCACGTCCCAAGCACTCCACCACAATCGGCAGCAAATGACCGGGCATGGTAACAACATAGACAACATCTAGATCCACCTGATCTAGCATGTCGCGGTAATCGCTAAACGCAGATTCAGGTTCATGGTCCAGTTTTGCCTGCTCCAAGCGTTGGTCGTCAATTTCTGCGACTGAGATGAGTTGCATCCGGGGTTCATCTTTAATCATCGCAAAGTGCCCCTGCGCGTGCCCACCACAGCCAATAACACCGACTTTCAGATCAGCCATTGTACAACTTCCTCCTCTTTTGCTAAACCCTATCCGTTCGCGTGCACCGTTATCAATCTACAGCCTAAGAGGCGCGGGCTGACTGCCACCCGCAGCCTTTGGAGCGAGCGGCAATCACCCACGATCTACAGACTAAGCTTAAAAGAAAAACGGATTTGACCATGCCTTCTTGCCGGTCTCATCGGTAATCTCGACGCGAACGTACTTAATGCCGCTCGGCAATTCATACGTTCCCTCAGTCAATGCCTCGCCTTCGGGAGCGACGATGCGCTTTCCACGACTGCGTTGGGCTTTGAATACGATAGACTGTGCAGGCGAGCATTTAACGGTGACACTCTTTTTCTCTTCGTCTTCGTCCACTAAGTCCCAATCAATTATCTCCGGACCGAGGGTTGAATAGAAAGCTCCGGTACGAAACCCTGTCATAATCGCATCAGTGGTGAGTTCAGGTGCTTTGACCATAACCCAACCGTGAAAACAGTCGTGCTCCGTGCCGTGTGCGTCGTCGGCAGCAATACCGAAGACGGGGCGACCTGCTTTGTCCAGTAAATCGTCCCAAGCCTGCTCGGAAAAGCCTTTGCCAATACCCATGCAGGTGTCGTTATAGACTTCAACCGCGAAGTATCCATTCAGCGGTAGATAGTCCAGCAGCGTATGTCCGCACCAGTAGGGGTGGCAGAGCACTGCCGCGCCGCCCTGTCGATTAATCTCTTCGATTACGGCGTTGGGATGCATTTCAGCACAGTTGATGCGCTCGTGGAGGTTTATACCAACGATATGATACGTGTCGCCGCCATAAGGGTTGTTGGGATGGACTTCACTGCCAGAGATTGCTAAGAAACCATCTCTGCTGTGGGCAGAAACATCGTTGACCTTTCGGTGGTCAGTCAACACCAAGAAGTCATAGCCTGCTTCACGATAAGCCGCAAAGCGGTCTGCCATCGGCAGCCTGCCGTCCGACTCGGTGCTATGGCTGTGGGTATTGCCGCGATACCACTGTCCGGGCTGTTTGAAGGGATTAACGTTTGACATAAATAGTCTCCTTATTGGTTTCAACAACTTGGTTGGGTTGTTATATTTTATCACACCACTTTCAAAAGGAAAATGAAAAAAACAATCCAGAACCGCCGAAAAAAAAGATTTACGATTGGGGTACAGTCGTGTAAAATATAGTTAAGGAGATTAGCATAGATGAAGACGATTATTATCGGTGCAGGACGTGGCAGACGACTCATGCCATTGACAGAGGATACACCTAAGTGTTTCGCAGCGGTTAAAGGGAAACGCATCCTCGATTGGATACTTGAAGCGTGGCGTGCAGCAGAGGTGGAGGATATTGTCTTTGTCGGTGGGTATCAGATTCAACGCATCCAGGGTGATTATCCTACCTTCCGCTTCTACCACAACACCGATTGGCAGCAGAATAATATCTTGGTCTCACTTTTTCGCGCCGAAGCCGAAATGAACGAACCTTTTGCCTGCACCTACGCGGATATTATCTACCGTCCTTGGGTGACGCAGCAGTTGATGGACGCACCTTACGACATCACACTTGTCGTCGATACTGCGTGGCGAGAGCGTTACGCAGCGCGTACACTTCACCCCGAAGATGATGGTGAAAAGATCCTCGCAGAGGGAGCGCGAGTCACAAGGATCAGCCGCGATATCGCACCCAACGCTGCACACGGGGAGTATATCGGCGTCGCAAAATTTAGCGAGCGCGGGGCAAGTCTCCTACGGGACCATTTCCATCGGGCTTGCCACGAATATAACGATACATCCTTTCAGGGGGCAGCCTCTGTGCAGAAAGCATATCTGATTCAACTCTTTCAGGAGATGATTGAGCAGGGGGTGGAAATTCACAAGGTAGATATTGCGGGCGGGTATTACGAGATCGATACCACGCAGGATTATGAGATTGCGAACGAAATCTGGTAAGGCAGGGGAGTTTCGCCCATCCGGCCACTCGAAACCCTGCTATTTTAGGATATAGGCATTCGCGAAAAGAATCAGAACAGGAGAGTCTTTATGCAAATTCTTAATCTTGAATCAGGAACGCCTTTCCAGATGGGAAAGGGAAAAAACTGGCGGGTCGTGCATCCCGATATGGGAGCGACACAGATAACCCTCAATCACGGTCAACACGCCCCCGGTCAGGAGTTCACGCAACATCTCCACGACGAATCGGAGGATATGATTGTGGTGCTTGAGGGCGGCGGTCATATCCGTCAGGGGGATGTTTATACGCCGATTATCGCGGGCGATGGTATCTTTGTGCCGGCGCGTGAGGTCCACGGCACCGTCAATACAACAGACCAACCGGCGCGGCTCATCAGTTTCCAATCCCCACCAGACATGGCGCTGTACCGTGGTGAACGGGATCACCCGAACGATTCCCCCACACCGGAACTAGGGCACCGAAGCGGCGTACAAGTGATTTCGATGGTAAAAGCGGGGCCAGTGTTTGGAAAATCAGGAGATTGGCGTAGTGTTGTTTCACCGGAGAAAGGGAGTCAACATCTCTCGCTCGATTACGTCCAACTCGATGTCGGCGAAGCGTTCACGCATGAACCCATCGGCGCAGAATCAATTTATGTATTGATTGGCGGAGACGCAACAGTACAGACGAATGGAGAAACATCAACGCTCGGCTTGAGAGACGTGATTTTTCTTGATCCTGAAGACACCTTCTCGTTATCACAGACCGGCAGCGAGCCGACTACGCTGCTTCATTGTTGGGCGTTAGCAAAATAGGCGATCCAAGAGTAGAAACAGAAAAACAAACTTATAATTTTGAGACAAATTTGCCGCAACGTCTATCAAACTAATGCAATCATATTTTACGCTTTACGTATGGAGTATTACACATGAAAGAAGAAGCTGGTGATCTGGCGATTAGCCGGCAAGGCAGTCAGGTTATCGCGAAAAACAATCTATTTCAAATCAATTTCGACCTTTCCAAAGGAACCTGGAACTACATCGACAAAACAGGTTATAGCGTTATCAGGGATGCGTACACGAAGATTATTTTGCAAGATGGGACAGTCCTAACAACACTGGATCCGGGAGATTCGGAGTTTATTACAAGCCCTACCACCGAAGATGAATCTGGCGTCTACCAACCAATTACATTTTCGCACCAACCCGAAGGGCATGGGGTGCGGACCCATCTCCATCTGAAATGTTATCCTAGAAAGCCTTATGTTGTATTAACCGTTGGCGTAAAAAATACCCACGAGGCACCAATTACGTTAGAGCAGATTTCCACCATTGACGTCTCCCCTCACAACGGTAAAGGTAAAGGCGGTGTCTATTTAGGAGGTGCACCGTCGGGCTATCATACCTTTCTGGACATGAACACACCAACAGCATCTGGACTTAAAGAGATCCACGACGGATTTCGCATCAACGAAGATGCCTCGACCACCTCCTGTTACAATGGAGTTCTCTATGACACGGAGAGCAAGCGATCTCTCGTCTTTGGGTTTTTGAGTTTTCAAAAATGGTGGTCTGCTGTCCAAATGGGATATGATGGTCGCACACAACGGGGCAAGGAAGAAAACCATGGCGTGAATCACTGGGCGCTCTACCATAAGTGCGAAAATCATATTTGTCGTCAAGGTGAGGAGGTGTACGCTGAACCTGTTTACCTGAACTTCGCGCATCAGGGCTGGGAAGCATACAATCACTACGCCGAGATGGTCAGCCACCGTGTGACACCAAAATCGCTAAATCAGGTTTTCTCAGGTTGGTGTGCTCAGGATAGTGAGGACGGACCGATAAACGCAGCGCAAATCTCCCAACAGATTGAACAGATCACCAAAAATCGATTATCTGATCTGTCAATTCCCGGCGGCTTTGAGTACGTCCAGATTGGGAAGGGTTGGGAAGCATCAATCGGCAGCTATCAAGCAGATGTGCAGAAGTTCCCAAATGGGATGAAATCGGTCGCTGACCAGATTCATGCTAACGGACTAAAAGCGGGCATCCGATTCACTCCATTTTGTGCAGCAGCTAACTCCCAGCTTTTGCAAACGCATCCAGAGTATTTTCTGCAAGAACGCGACAAAAAGAAACCTGCCTCCATCGTTTTGCCGGAAGATGGGAGGGAGGTCGCGGTACTCGATGTATCGCAGCGGGGAGCGCAGACGCATATCCGTGAAAATATCCGAAAACTGATTGATGAGTGGGGATACGATCTGGTCAAAGCGGATTTGCTTGCGTACGCAATAGGGCCACTGGCAGAATTGAACAACTTCGTAGCGCACGACGCATCACTCACTGCTGTTGAACTGTATCGACTTGGGGTTCAATTACTAAATCAGATTATTGATGAAAATGAGAAAGAAGTTGTCCTTGCAGCGTGCAATACATGCCGGGGACCGAGCATTGGAGACTTTGTACTGAATGAGACATCTTCAGGTTATAGCGGTTATATCGGCGAAGGAGCTTGGGAAAGTCCGCAAGGGTTAAAGCCAATTGCGAACGCTCACGCAGCGCATCTTCCGATATATGGCAACGCATGGACAAATGAGTTTGGGACGCTAACCATCAATGAACCACTCCCTCTGAACGAAGCACTTATCGCACTGACAATGGCAGGTTTGAGTGGTGGGGTTGTTACTTGCGGCGATGACTTTAGAACGCTCAAGCAGGAGCGGGCGGAGTTGCTCGCCAAGGTTTTTCCACTCATCGGTGATGCTGCAATACCGGTTGACCTCTACGACAGCAAATTTCCGCAAATCTGGAATCTACCGGTGACCTCTCCTTACGAATCCTACAATATCGTTGGGGTCTTCAACTGGACGGATATAAAGGCAGATGTCGATTTTACTTTGGAGTCGCTCGGCTTGAATCGTTCTCGATACTACCTTGCGCACGATTTTTGGAACCGTGAATTTCTCGGAAATGTTCGAGAGCGAGTGTCGCTGTTCGATATCCCATCTCGTTCTGTCAAACTGCTGTGTCTGCGCGCAGAGCAGAATGTCCCCCAACTACTCGCTACAGATATTCACCTCACACAGGGCGGTGTGGAGGTTCTGTCCGCCGGCTGGGATAAGCGAAGCCAAAGTTTCTTAGCAGTCTGCAAACCCCCTAGGCGCAGCAAAGCAACACTGTTTATTCATGTGCCTCAAGGTTACGCCCCTGCTGCAATCGCGTGTTACGGTGCCGACTACCACTTTCGTTGGGACAGACAGATCTATGAAATTGAATTCAATTCAAGCACAACACTCGTACAATTCAGCGTTCAGTTTGCCAAGACATCGGGATAAAATAAAAAGAATTACGCATTACGCATTAAGTATGATGAGAAAAGATGGTAAATCAATCTGGTTCACTGATTCAAAGGAGGTTTTATGAACTACCCCCAAGTATTAAAGGAACTTGAAGATCTCGTCAATGAGACCTACGGTCTATGGGACCATAACCGTGTTGGATTCCAATGGCGACACTACACATGGAACCATACGATGCGGGTTCGTGCCATGAGCATGGAACTCGGTAGGCGTGAGGGTGGCGATGTTACCAAGCTCGAAGTTGCGGGAACATTGCACGACATCACCAAGCGATATGACGGTGAGATTTTGTCGGATGAAAACGGCAAACGGGTCGTCAATCACGACGGGCTTTGGCTGAATGAACAACTCATGCCGAGTCGAGAAAATCTCGTCACCCGGCTCTATGACGAAAACAGCCTTGGCGGCACGGTTCACCATGAGTCAGGAGCGGTTATCACCGAGAAAATACTGGCAATGTATGATTTCGATCAGGACTTTGTTGATGCGGTTCGTGCCATTGTGCTAGCACACCTGAAGCCGATGAATCTCACCGAGGAACGGTACGATTTTCTCTACGGGAACGTCGAAAATCAGATCCTATACGACGCTGATACAATGGATCCAAATGTCGGCTATACCGCATTTTTCCGTAATGTCCATATCCACAGCTATTCCGCTATGCGGCGTAACGGCAGGTTTGATCTTGAGGAGTATGCCCAGAGTCTACCTCGTTGGGTCAATTCCAAGCAGGCTTTCGTCGAACATCTATTGACAGAATCTGCGAAAGAGGTCGGGCAGGCGCGGCAGGATCGAAACAAGGCACTGACAGATCAGATCGCGGCGGAAGTCGGCGATATGGAGACGAACCGTAAATATGGGCTGCTCGGCGTTATCGAATACTTCGTCAGTGATACCGAAGACCCACACTTTATGAATCAACTGGCGCACCTCAAGGAGCATTGGATCCCAGAGCGACAGAAATGGCTTGCCGAAGAGGAAACCACGAGTGCGACTCGTGACCGTGCGAGTGAGGCGTTAGATCGGGTGATTGATTTCACCAATACCCTTGAGCGAGAGTATCAAGGGGAAATTTGATGGGTACAGATGAGAAGAGAGTGTTTTTCTTAACGATGTCTTATGCAACCGAGGGATTGGGACACCCCAGTCCCTCAATTTCTTAGCCTCTATGGACACCGCTCTATTCTTCAATTAACTGTCTTCCGGCAAACCCGGCATCGACCTCGTGCCAGTGCAGGATCGCTTCTTCCCCAGCCCTCCAGCAGAGGTAGACCTCCCTACCCTCCCGAAGGTGAGGGAAGTCAATTAGCCCCGGATTTATATCTTTTATTGTGCACCCATAGGACTGAATCTCCTCAATGGCATCCCGGAATTTCCCTGTCAATTCAAGAAACTGCGGTGTTTTTCGATGCCCACCGTTGTGGCGAATGACCTCAAAAAGCGGAGTCAATTCCGCTCCAAGTTCCTCTAACTCCTCCCGAAACTCCCTTAGTTCTGACAGTTTCTGCTCCAATATAGGGATCAACCGGTTCGCTTCTTCGAGCGTAAAATATCTCTTTCGTCGCATTGTTCACCCAACCTTTATTAAAAAATAAACTTTGACGCGATTTTCCAATAACAACCTAAAGAAGTGTACATCATATTTCCTAGAATGTCAAAAGAGTTAGTCGGGTGTCGAAACTCAGAAAATAATTTGGAGGTTTTTACTATTGCGTATTAGCAGTTATCTGTTCCCCCTCATCCCTTTTTGTATGCTCGTTGGCTCTTTTTTCGTATTCGGGATCTGCATTATTCTGGTGCTAGCATCCTATGGCGAAGCATCAGCCGACGAACGCTCGAAAGATGTGAAACCCTATGGAATCGATCAGCGGATCCTATGGGAGAAATCTCGCGTCGTGGGTGTCCCCGACGATACCGACAATCTCTCAACCTTAGCGCGTGAGCCGGGGCGGTTTGTGGAGGCAGGAAAATCGATCTTCAACGGGAAAGGATCGTGCTACTCCTGCCACACACTCAACCCTTCCGCACCACCGAGCAGAGGACCCGATCTCACCGATATTGGGGCGGGGGCTGCAACGCGCAAACCGGGCATGGATGCCAAGGCGTATCTCATCGAGTCCCTCTATAATCCAGCCGCATTCCTCGTCCATGGGTACGGTAAAACCATGACGCCAGCGTGGAAGCCACCGATCAGTCTGTCGAATTTAGAGATTGAAGCTGTCATCGCATTCCTTCAGGGTCAGGGAGGGAAGGTTGACCTGACGCCGTTTGAGCCCCCGATTGATATACAAACCGTTGCGAAGGAGATGGAGGCGCGTCCACTTATCGAAACCGCGGACGCCGAGCGCGGGGTGGATGTATTTGTCAATGTCGTAAAATGTATCGCATGTCACGATGTCGCTGGGGTTGAGAAACCTGAGAATCAAACCCTTGACGATGGGGTTGAGGTTTTTCCGGGACCTGATTTAACGGGTATTGCGGCATTAAACAGCATCGGTTATATCGAAGAATCAATTCTGGAACCCCACACCGAGATTGTGCGCGGGTACGGTGTGGCCTCCGTCGTAACCGGCGGGGCGGTTCTTCAGGGAACGCTTATTTCACAAGATAGTGAAAAAATTGTCTTGCACATAGAAGAATTGACAGTGCCAACGGAGAGGACGCTCCTTTTAAGTGAGATTGATCCTGAACCCATTGAAGTGTTAGCAAATCTGGCGCAGAAAGGGTACTTTTGGATTCAGGTGACGCCTACCAATTCAGAACCAATTCGCGGAGATCTTGTCCGAGAAGATGAAGAGACACTTACACTCAATGTTGAAACCTCCCCCCAAGGGATGCAAACGGTATCAAAATCAAACCTGAAGACCTATACAACTGTCACCTTATTTGATGGTGGGTCGATTGTCGGCACATTAGTCTCTGAGAACGAGGAGCAGATTGTCTTAGCAACTAATGGTGTAGAACGAACCATTGATAAATTCGATATTGACGAGGGTCCGACCTACAGCCGTGCCTTCGGGAAGCGAATCAACGTAAAATCTCCGATGCCGGATAATTACGCGCAACTCCTATCGGTTGATGACCATTATAATCTGCTCGCATTCCTATCTACGCTGACCGGCAAAACGTTAGGATCAGAATCCGGACCGACCATATCACTCCAACCTAAACGGACATTCACCAAATTTCCGTTAAATCAACCCGTTTATATCAAACCCGAACCGGGGACAGATCAACTGCTTGTGATTGAGCTAGGGGGTAAGATTCGCCGATTCAAAGATGACCCGGAAGCAGAAAACGCCGAATTTCTGATTGATACTGGACGCGAAACCTACGGCTTGACATTCCACCCAAATTACGAAGAAAACGGCTATCTCTATGTGGTCAGCAATGGACCGATAGGAGGGAAAGTAACCGAGACTAGAAACTACGTTTCGCGTTTTACGGTGGACCGTCAACCGCCATATGGCTGTGATCCGAGTTCCGAGCTGATCCTCCTAGACTGGCTGTCGAATAACCACAACGGAGGCGATCTCGCGTTCGGTCCCGATGGATACCTCTACATCCCTGCCGGCGATGGTGCGATGGATTCCGATACCAACCTGACCGGTCTCCCCGGAAGTTATGATAGAGATCCAAAGGGGCAAGATCTCAGTAACCTGCCCGCGACAATTATGCGAATCGATGTTGACCGTCCGGAAGCAGGTCTCCCCTACTCAATCCCAAGCGATAACCCTTTTATCCATATTGAAGGTGCACGCCCCGAAATTTGGGTCTATGGGATTCGCAACCCTTGGCGCATCACCTTCGACCGCGAGACAGGGCATCTGTGGGCAGGAAACGTCGGGCAGGATCGGTGGGAGATGATTCATCTGGTGCGTCGTGGGGACAATTACGGTTGGAGCCTTTACGAAGGCAGCCATCCCTTCTTCCTCAACCGTAAAGCGGGTCCCACGCCTATTGTCAAGCCAACGGTCGAACACCCCCACTCAGAAGCCCGTTCAATTACCGGGGGAGTTGTCTATTACGGCTCAAAGTTCCCGGAATTGCGAGGCGCTTACGTCTACGGCGACTACGCAACTGGAAAAATGTGGGCACTCCGCCACGACGGGGAAAAACTCATCTGGCATCGGGAAATCGCCGATACAACGCTACAGATTGTGAGCTTCGGTGTTGACCATGACGACGAGATATTAATCGTAGATCTGGCGCGTGGTATCTATCAACTAGAGCGCAAACCCGAACCCACAGAAAAGTTTCCGATCCGCTTGAGCGAAACGGGTATGTTCACATCCGTTAAAAAGCATCAGACCGATCCGGGACTGATTCCCTATTCAGTTAATGCGCCACTATGGGCGGCTGGGGCACACGTAGAACGATTCATCGCGTTACCGGGTGCTTCTCAAATCGATATGTCCGCTGCCGATGGGGTCGGCTGGAGTTTTCCCAATGGAACTGCACTCATCCAAACCTTCGCGCTCGATCTGGAAGTGGGCAACCCCACCTCTAGACACCGGATTGAAACACGACTGCTGACTCGACAACAGGGTGAGTGGGTGGGATATTCTTATATCTGGAACGATGAGCAAACCGATGCAACGCTTGTGGATGCCGCTGGGACAAATCACATCTTCACGATTCAAGATTCAAGTCTCCCTACAGGCAGTCGAGAGCAGTCTTGGCACTATCCCAGCCGGGAGAAGTGCATGGAATGTCATAGCCGTGCTGCCAATTACGTTTTGGGACTCACCACGGTGCAAATGAACACAGTCCACAACTATGGCGCTGTGTCGGACAATCAACTGCGGACATTGAATCATATCGGTGTTTTTAAAAAGCCACTATCGAAGTCCCCGGAGGAGTATTCTAAGTTAGTTAATCCGTACAACCCAAAAGAACCCCTTGAAGCAAGGGCGCGGTCATATCTACACGCCGCGTGTGCCAACTGCCATGTCCACACAGGCGGCGGCAATGCCCGTATCGTGTTAGACTTCACAACGGATCTGGACAAGACCTACAGCGTCGGTTTCCGTCCGCAGCACGATACTTATGGCATCCCCGATGCGAGGCTCATCGCGCCCGGTGATCCAGAGCGTTCAATTCTTTATCAACGTGTCGCCCGGCACGGTGAGGGTCAAATGCCGCCTCTGGCAACTTCGCAGCAAGATTTACAAGCGGCGCAACTATTATACGATTGGATTTCACAGATGAAATCGACTCCCCGATAGATTGGGGGTTGCTCCTACAACCGATATCGAAACGGAGGAAAAAGATGGAAAATCAATATCGTGCATGCATCGTCGGATGTGGCAGGATGGGTGGAACTATCGATGAGGAGGTACGAGGAGGTAGACATAGGGCTTTGCCCTATTCTCATGCCGCTGGATATACGGCTTATGAGCGGACAACCATTGTTGCCGCGTCGGATGTTGTGGAAGAAAAGGCCGAATATGTATGCTCAAAGTGGAATATTCCCAAACAGTATGCGGACTACCGGGAGATGATAGAGAAAGAGAAGCCGGATATCGTCAGCGTAGCAACCCGTCCGGGAAATCACGCGGAAATCACCATCTTTGCAGCGGAACATGGGGTGAAAGGGGTGTACTGCGATAAGCCGTTATGTGCTTCAATGGAGGAAGCAGATGCAATGGTTGAGGCTTGCGAGCAGTATGGAATGAAGTTCAATCTAGGAACACAACGTCGGTACACCCCCGGCTATCTCAAGATGCGGGAAATCGTGGAGAGTGGTGAAATCGGCGAGCGGCATTCGGTCATCGCCTACTCCGGTGGCTCCGCGCTCTGGGGATACACGCACGCTGCAGACATGCTCCTCTTTTTCGCAAGCGATTCCGAAGTGGAATATGTTCAAGGCAATGTCGCTGTCAATGACGCAGATTTCGACGATAACCGCACCGATGCGGATCCGTCCATCGTTATGGGATACGTTCGATTCAAAAATGGCGTTCACGGGGTCAGTATCCCCGGAAGTGCCTACGAGTTTGAAGTCGATTGCGCTGATGGCACCGTGCGCTCGCTGAATAACGGGAGCGGCTTTCAACTACGCAAACGGGACGGAGAGTTCAACGAGATTCTGGACGTTGCATATCCATCCTTTGAGCGGACAAGCGGCACTGTTGGCTGCATCCAAGACATCGTTGAAGCAATCGACACCGGGCGTGAAACAACGGGAAACATCCACCTCGCACGTATCAGCACAGAGATTACGATCGGCATCGTCGATTCACAGCGTCAAAAAGGCGCGCGGGTCACAATGCCGATGGAAAACCGGTCGTTGTATCTGGGCAGATGGTAACGGAAAAGTGTGCTAAACGGTGAACTGGAACGCATAGAGTTTGCAATCGTACATCTGAAAATGTAAACGGACCGGAACGCCTGCAAGTCCGCTGATATCTGATTGTCCTTGGAAACGAATCGGCATGTGGACTGAATTCCCATTGTGTTCATCGGAATCCGCCAAGGTATAGCCCTCAATTGGTCTTCCATCAGCGGACTGAATTTCGGCGCGGAGGATACCACCTGCACCTGTATCTACATTCAGTGCCAACTGATTTCCCTCGAATATCAACGGAGGGGTGGTTAACGTCCCACCTTCATAGGGGGTGTCCACCGAGATGAAGCCGTCTAACCGAGAAATTGCTCGAAATAGGCCGCTACCTTTTGCTGTCGCCTCCGGGTCAAATTGGCTGGAGTGATCGAAGTTGGACCCCTTATAATAATGCCACAGGTCATCTCCTACCCTTACGACGCCGGGTGCTGCGTAAATCATCCGTGATGAAAGGCTGCCCCACGTCCCAAGCCGCAGAAACGGTTTCCGTCCCCCGGTGTATTCCCAATTGATTCCATCCCGACTAGTCAGCAGTCGCACATCACAGGTGTCCGGGAAATTAATCTGCCGCTCGTTTGGTATCTCTTTGCAGTCCCAGTGATATAGGAAACTTGGCATCATAAAGTAGGCATCCTGCGCGAAGGGATACTTCATGCATCCGTTGGTATAAACATCCACGTATGATCCGATACGTTCACGATAAGCGGGTGGAATTGAAGCACGAAAATCTTCCGGTGATGCTTCAAACACAATCTCAGTCTCCGACCAATCCTGAAAATCGTCCGATTCAACACGGCCAACAGAACGACCTTGGTAGCTCTCCGTCTCCGTCCGTGTACGGACGTATCCAACATATTTTTGAAGGCGCTCATCCCAGAAAGGGACGTTCTGCGTATCGCAGCGGGCGGTATCAACACGCTTATCATATACTTTCCAGTAGATTCCATCTTCGGAATACATTTGCACCAGACCACCGGTCTTTCCAACCTGAATATCCTCTGGGGGGATACGCTGCATCTTGGTCCAGAGCTTGTAACGTTCTTCGGGCGGACAGGCGGGATTCGTATCTCTGAAAACGGTCGCACCTTCCATCTCGCCACGCGGCGCGTCTGGAAGACGCGGTGCAACGAGGTTGTTTTCTTTTGAGCCTTGAAACTCGATGAGGTTCTGGTTCAGTTTCGTCCAGTGGACGCCATCGTCCGATTCTGCATAAGCAATACCTCGAAAAATTTCCGATGACCCTTCCGGCAGAAGCACATCATACCAGAGTCGAAATCGATCGCCTTCCTTCAACACGGTGTTATAAGCGCCGATGACCCCTTCCCACGGTCGATCTACTTCCAAAACCGGTTCAGGTCTCTGCTGTGGGGGATTCATCGTGAGGGTTATGCCGCTACTTTCAGCGACAAATTTTTCGTCAATAAACAGCTGCTTTTCCGAATTGACAGCGATTGGTGAATCTTTGTCTGCCATGTCTTGACCTCCGATTATGTACTGCCTCTAATATCCCTAAGACTTAGGTGGAACCGATAGTCAATTGTTTCCGTCAATCATGCCTGCAGCGCGCAGTACAGTTTCCTGAACGGTAAACTCATGATCGAGCGAGCGGTCCGGTGATTTTTCACCCCGAATATCCGCAATGAACGCGCGAAGACTTTCGACATAGCGGGGACGATTTTCCACCGGCACCGTCTGCCAACCTTCGGCATATCCATCCCGATCCTCGTCGAGGCACAGGCGTAATGCCGGCGGTTCGAGCGGTTCAAGGATTGCACTGCCGCGTGTCCCGTAAACTTCTAACCGTCTCGACGCTCCCGACGAAACCTCTAGCCCCGTTGACTCTATAACCGCCATCGCGTTCGGATATTCAAAGACAGACGTTGTGTTATCTTGATACCATGGGAAATCCTCGTCCTCATTTCTCAAAAACGGTGTCACGCGCTCTGGACGCCCCAATAAGGCGACAAAGATATCAATCAGATGGCAAGCAAGTATAAACATAATGCCACCCTCATGTTCCCCGCGTGAATCCCACAGCTTCCATGCATCTTCTGTCGAACCACCAGACGCTATCCGTCCACGGACGGAGAAGATGTCTCCGAGCTTGCCCGACCACGCCCAATCGAGGATAAACTGAAAACCCGCGTTGTAGCGGAACATATAGCCGAGTTGCACTAGCAACCCTTTCTCCCGTGCGAGGTCTAAAACTGTCCGGAACGCCTCCAAGTCATCGCCGGCAGGCTTATCAAGCCAGACGTGCTTGCCGTGCTCAAGTGCTTCCCGCGCAAAGCCGAGGTTCTCCGAGACCTTCCCTTGAATAGCAATCCCAACAATTGTTTCATCTTCCAGCATCTCCTCCTTCGATGAAAACCAGCGTACGCTAGTGTAGGGCGGTCTGTCGCCGAGTGTGCTGCGGGTGTCCGGGGTCGGCTCAAAGATGCCACAAAAATCTACATCATCGTTCTCCTGCATTACCCGCGCTTTTCCTGACGCATGGTCATGGGAAATACCGTACTGTGCAAGTCTAATCTTCATTGATACCCTCCTTTGAAATTCCAAGTCTTACGATGTGACTGCCTCTGGCGGCAGGTGGCTGATGTTGTTGAGATAATGTAGCTGTTTCCGCTCCGATGTAAATGATAATTTACTGACCCCTGTATTGTTTTGGGTGAAACGCGAATAGCCAACATCGGGTGGTAAGCCAAAGAAGGCACTGATTAAACTCCCACCGGAACCACCGTGAGAGACAGCAGCAACCCGCTGCTCTGTATTGCCGTGATGTCCCATCAAATGAGTGATAAAAGCCAAGCCGTTCTCATGGGACAGTTCTGCCATTCCCTCAATGTCCCCTGCAAATCCTTCGTTAAACCACCAGCCTTGGTCAGTTACATTGTCAGGTAAAACGGCATCGGAGCAGACTTCACGCATTCCAGCACGATTTAATCCGGGCAGTTGCACGGCAGTTCCATCTCCGCGGGCTTCCCAGATACCGCCCCACTCATGAAGTCCAACGAAGATGTGTGGGGGAAGGTCAATAATTTCGCTGATAATCTGGGCGGTCTGCAAAGTTCTTAACATCGGGCTAGAGTAGAGCCGAGTAATACCTTCATCCTTGAGGGATTCACCGGCCCAACGTGCCTGCTCTACCCCGATATCTGTTAGCGGCGGATCTGCAGCACGCGGGAGTTTCCCTTCGTTGTTGGTGGATTGTCCATGTCGAATTAGGTAAAGTTCCATGATGATTGCTTTCCTCCAAATATCTCTTTTTCAGATCTCAATAAAACCAAATATCTCCAAAAGGTATTATACTATGTTTTCACCCCATACGCATGATAAAATGAGCGGTAAATTTCTGGGTAAAAATTCGGCTTTCGTGATATAATAGCCGGGCAAAGAGATTGAAACAGGATTTAAGGATTTTCAGGAGCGAACCCTGCTCTGAAGTTAAGGAGGAATTTATGGCAACTAAACTCGCTATATCCGGTGGGACGCCTGTTCGTGACACGCAAAAGGATCCGTGGCCCATTTCGCCTTTAAACGCCGTGGAAGAATGGGAGTCGGAGATAGAGCCGAGACTGCGCGAAGTCTATCTCAGCGCGACAGAAGGCCTAGGCGGTCAGAAAATAGAAGAACTCAATGAGAACTACGCCGAATACACCGGCACAAAATACGCTATGTTCATGCCGCACGGAACGGACGCTATCAGCGCCGCGTTGGCGGGTGCACTCGATCTGGATGGCTTCGGCGATGGCGGTGAGGTGATTATTCCGAACTACACCTTTGTCGCAACAGCGAGTGCAGCGCTCGACAGGAATTGCACAATTGCGTTTGTGGATATCGACCCGGATAGCTTCACAATTGATCCCGCTGCTGTGGAAGCTGCAATTGACCCCAACCGGACACGGGCAATTTTGCCGGTTCACTTGGGCGGACACCCGGCACAGATGGATGCCTTGCAGCAAATCGCGGACCGGCATGGACTCGCAATCGTCGAAGACTGTGCACAAGCACACGGTGCATCATATCAAGGAACAAAGGTAGGAGCACTCGGTAGTGCAGGGGCTTTCAGTTTCCAATCGTCCAAAAACCTGACTTCGGGTGAAGGTGGGATGGTAACAACGGATGACAAAGATGTTAGAGACCGCGTCTACGCCTTTATGAACGTTGGACGCGCACCGGGCGGCGCACGATGGGAGTATCCACGCCTCGGTTGGAACTACCGCCCGTCGGAGTACCTTGCAGCACTGCTCATCCCGCGCTTGGGTAAATTGGAGCAACAAACCAAAATCCGAAATACAAACGCAGCGTATCTTTCAACGGAACTGAAGCAGATTGAAGGTTTCACACCCCCGAAACTGAGTCCTTGGGTGACTCAACACGGTTATCACCTATACTGCGCCAAGTACAATCCAGAAGGGTTTGGTGGGGTGCCGCGGAGCAAATTTCTCGAAGCACTAAGCGCAGAGGGGATTCCTTGCTCAAGCGGATATGGCGCGCCACTTTCACAGGAGGCTGGCATCGCACATGCCGCCCAGAAATATCCGCATCTGATTCGTGAACTGTCCTGTCCCGTCGCGGAGCAGGTGTGCCAAGAGAGCGTCTGGCTATTCCAGAATCTCCTGCTCGGTTCACGCAAGGATATGGACAACATCGTTGAAGCGATCGCAAAGATCCAACGGGCATGGACGTAGGAACAACAATCGTTGTTCCCTACAACAGCAAACCCAACAAATCCCACTGTAGTAGCCCGTTTCTTAATCCCGCCTGTCCCGACTCATCGGGGATTTATCGGGGATTCATCGGGCGCATATATGGAGGAAAGTATGAACAAAGAAACAGCAACGCTCGCCGGTGGATGTTTCTGGTGTGTCGAAGCTATTTATCAAGACCTTCAAGGTGTACATGAGGTGATTTCTGGCTATTCGGGTGGTGTGGTTGAAAATCCCACCTATCAACAGGTTTGCAGCGAAACCACTGGCCACGCCGAAGTTGTGCAGATCTCTTTCGATCCTGAGGTTATCTCTTACGAAGATATACTGTACATTTTCTGGCGTACCCATGATCCAACCACTTTGAATCGGCAAGGTGCCGATGTCGGTACGCAATACCGCTCTGCGATTTATTATCACAGTGAAGAACAGAAAGAGATAGCGCAAAAATCAAAGGAAGAAACCGATGCTTCGGGGTTATGGAAGGATCCGATCGTCACGGAAATTGAGCAGATGGACGTTTTTTATCCCGCAGAGGCGTATCACCAGAATTATTTCCGACTGAATCCTTACCAACCGTATTGCCAAGTGGTCATTGACCCCAAAGTGCGGAAATTTCGGAAGGTGTTCCGGGATAAACTGAATACAAACTGAATCCACAAATCTACGCAAAACCACCCCGGACGGTGACAATGTATCAGTATCCGTAGGTCGAGTTTCCATACTCGACAAACACTAGAAAGGTTACTGTGGAAGGAATGTTGCTTGTCCTGATTTACCATGCATCACCCCTATGCACCACACATGTCGTCCCTCTGGGGCTTCAAGAATCCGGATAGCAGATCCGCACTTCATAACTGTCAGGGTGAAACAAGCAGCTTGACCCACTGGTATACAGAGGTTACGGCATACGGAGTATGCCTACTACTATCCTCGAGTTATCGTTATAGAAAAGGAAAAATAACTATGAGCACAGAAACTATCCTTAATAATTACATCAACAATGAATGGCGTCGCTCCAGTGCTAGCGAATATCTGGATGTCACAAACCCAGCCACGGCAGAGGTTCTCGGGGCGGTGCCCCTCTCCCCAGGCACCGAAGTCGATCTGGCGGCGCAGGCGGCAGCGGACGCGCTCCTCGAATGGCGGCGCACACCAGCACCGGATCGTGTCCAATACCTATTCAAACTGAAAAACCTGCTTGAAGAAAACTTTGAGGATATCGCCCGCACCATCACGCTGGAATGCGGTAAAACGTTAGTTGAATCGCAGGGGGAGATGCGTCGCGCCATCGAAAACGTCGAGGTCGCTTGTGGCATTTCGACCCTGATGCAGGGTTACAACCTCGAAGATATCGCGGCCGGCATCGATGAAATCATGATTCGGCAGCCGGTAGGGGTTTGCGCGGCAATCGCACCGTTTAACTTCCCCGGAATGATCACATCGTGGTTTATGCCGTACGCAATCGCCTGTGGCAATACATACATCGTCAAGCCTTCCGAGAAGGTTCCATTGACGATGCAGAAGATCTTTCAACTCATTGAAAGCACAGGGCTGCCCAAAGGCGTCGTCAATCTGGTGAACGGGTCCGAGGCAACGGTGAACGCTATTCTGGATAACCCCACCATTAAGGCGGTCAGCTTTGTTGGCTCGACCGCCACCGCCAGATATGTCTATAGCCGGGCGACAGCCAACGGAAAACGCGCCCAATGCCAAGGCGGAGCGAAGAATCCAATTATTGTCCTACCGGATGCGGATCCAGAGATGACGCAACATGCAACCGCCGAGAGTGCCTTCGGGTGTGCAGGACAGCGGTGTTTGGCGGCTTCGCTAGCAGTCACCGTCGGTGAGGCACGAGACTGGTTTACGGATGCGATGACCGACGCCGCGGAAACGCGAGTCGTTGGCTACGGGTTAGCAGATGGCGTTGAGATGGGTCCCGTGATAACGCCCGAAAGCAGATCCCGAATCGAGGGACTTATTCAGAAAGGGTTGGATGAGGGCGCGAAGGCTTTGGTCGACGGACGCAATCCCCAGATATCGGGATATGAAAATGGAAATTTCGTCCGCCCAACACTCTTGAGTGATGTAAGCCCATCAAGCGAAATCGCCAGAACAGAGATTTTTGGTCCCGTCTTGAGTGCCATCCATGTGGACACAATCGACGATGCGATTTCGCTGGTGAACGGTGGCAGCTATGGGAATATGGCGTGTCTATTCACCAGCAGCGGCGCAGCTGCGCGGAAATTCCGTTATGAGGCGGAGATTGGTAATATCGGAATTAACCTCGGCGTTGCGGCACCGATGGCGTTCTTTCCGTTCAGCGGGTGGAAGGATAGTTTCTTCGGGGATATGCACGGACAGGGCAAAGACGCGGTCGAGTTCTTCACCCAGAAGAAAGTGGTCGTGGAACGTTGGGGCTAGCGGATAATCAGGCAAGGTAGCGAAATTATGGTAAATTCTAAAAATAAATAGACACTTTCGCCCCCCCGGTAGGTGCGGTTTCCAAACCGCACCGGTTTGGCGTGTCTCATTAATTCTAAGATCCACTATAGTCCGTGGTCTCGAAAAGGTCTAACTGTGAATTCGCATCCCATTATTCCTCCTCTGTTTCTTCCTCGGACTCAGGCTCGAAAAGGTCTAACTGTGAATCCGCACCAACTCGGTAGAGATCGTAATTCAAACTGCGATCAACAGGTCCCCCGTGTTGGTTGATGAGGGTGCGGATCTGATCGATGCAGCCGCGTAGGTCGTTACGAATCTCGTCCGTGCCGAAACGCTGAACCAACCACCCCTGGGTTGTTAGGTAGGTGTTTCTTCTCCTATCACGATCTCTTTCAACTCTGGTCGAATGGTAAGTATCGCCATTGCATTCAATGTTAATCCTAGTTCCGTCGCTGCACTCAACAAAGAAATCCAAGTCATAACTGGCACCGCGTTCACGAATTTCATACTGGCGTTCCGCTTGGATTTCAGCGGCTCTTAGCCCGTCCCACATCAGATCTTCGATCGGACTGGTGTGGAAGAGATCGTTAATCTCCTGCGCTGCACTGAATTTCGCTAGTGTCGTCGTAATGAAAGTGATGCGCCGTGGTTTGCTCGGAATAGGCTGTGACAAACGGGGCAATCTCCAATTTGTAATATAGTGCCTCCGCATTCTGATTTCCCGCCTCGTCAGGTAACAGTTCGATCCGCCGTGTGGTGCTTATCTGCTCGATCCCCGCGTAGTAGTTTACAGCACAGCCATCCCTGTCAAAATTCTGGGTTTGGTAGAATGCGAGGTATTGCATCTGTTCGAGATCTGGGATAAATCGATTGGCACTGTTGACGGGTATGCGATACCAATGCTGTGTTCGCGCAATCTCCCAGTCTCGTTGGTTGTTCATAATTGCAACAAGGACTTCGGGGGAGGGGTAGTTTGAGGTGGTTGTCATCTTATGGATTATCCTCCTCTAAAGGTTGGCTGTTAAAAATGATACCCCTTCTTGTGCACATTGTAAAGTGGAAAATAGTAGACTTTAGGAACACTAATTCGCTAAGGAAAAGGTTGAACGATGAAAGATCCAATGGAACCAATTGATCTCCGGGTAAACGTGCTGCTCGGCATCGAACATATCTGTAACAGCGTAGACCGCGAGCAAGACTGCCGTCCGTACTTCCGCTTCAACCTAATTTCGCCGCCTGTGTGGTCTCAGCACGAAGCCGCCGATACGCCACACACCGTCGGTAGATTCCTACACGCCCTCAATGTGTGCCATGGGATGGTCGGCTTACCGGATGATACGGAACTGCTAGAGGGGCTGCGGAAACAGATTTTTGCGAGCTGTGATTATGGCGACGGTTTCGCTTGGGACGATATGGGGGGCGATTCAAGCCCACCCTTAGCATATATGCACCATCAGCGCGAAGCGTTGCTCGCCTTAATCGCTGTTTGGCGGATTTGGGGCGACCCGAAAGCCGAGCAATATGCCAAAGCACTCGTTACAGCGATGGAGAAAACGACCCGCGCCACCGGAACGTATCCGGGGAGATGCTTGGGCCCAGACGGTTGGCAGGAAGATAACATAGCAACGACAACTTCAGAACGGGCAATCGGCGCACTAATCGCCTACAGCCATACCTTTGACGATTCGCTTGGAATAGATCTGGCACTCCGTTTCGCCCGCCACGCCCTCGCGGTGAGTTTCGGGGAAAATGGAGAATTGACCCCAGCCTGTGGGACACACATCCACTCCATCACCGGGACAATCGCCTCGCTGGCGGAGCTTGGATTGGTTACCGGAGAACGAGAGTTTACCGCTCGGGCACGGCTTATCTTTGATGTGGGGATGCTGCCCTATCGCGCCTCAACCGGTTGGGTCAAGGAGAGCGTGAACGCAAGATACGGGCGGGGCGAGGCAAACTGTACTGCAGACCTGATCGAGGCAGCATGTCTGCTCGGTGCATCGGGCTACAGCTCCTATTTTGAAGATGCAGAGCGGATGCTTCGCAACCACCTTCTCGCCTCCCAGATGGACGACCTGTCATGGGTTGTGGAAAATGAGGGGATGGAGAATACCGAAAAACGAGCGTATGAAGGGCTGCGGCGACGAGCGCGGGGTGCTTTTTGCTTCGGCGAGCCGAACGGTTTTCACTCCTACAACTCAGATTTGACCGGTGCCGCTTTACAGGGCATCGCTGCCGCTTGGGAACATATTATCACCAGTGAAGATAACGACAACGTCCGCGTCAACCTACTATTGTCCCGCGAACATGAAGCGGTCACAGTCCTCAGCGGTACTACCACCCTAGTGGTCGAAGCGAAACGCCCTATTGAGACGCTCTCCATTCGCATTCCCCCTTGGTGCGAGTCCCTGCGGGCAACCGTTGACGGAAACGCAGTACCGATAACCCGGTATCACCTGAAAGTGGAGCAAGTCCGTGAAGGTGCTCAGGTTAAAATGACTTTTGATCGACCGCAGTTTCTGACGCAGGAACGTGCTGTGGGATATGAGAACCCCTATCGGATTCAGTGGTCGGGGAACACAGTGACCGCTATGGACGGTGCTGGCAAGCACATGGCATTGTACCCGGCATTGGAGCCATCGGAATAAGAATTACCTTGACCTCGTCCCAATTTTGCGTTATTCTACCTCCCGATGCCGGATAAGCAATAATTTTTCGATTCCCAATCGGGTATAATGTTGTCCGGCTGAGATGTTTTGATCGCGACTTACGCACTCTGAATGTTTGAACGCTTATATTGATGCCAAAAAATTCCCCATTTTCTCCACAAAAACAACTCTACTTCCTCACCGTCGTCCACACCGTCATCGATTCTTACGCGACCGTTTTACCGCACCTACTTCCCCTGCTGCTTAAAAAACTCGCGTCTCAAACCGCTGCGCGGAATAGTCTGGCAGGGATAATCATTTCGGTTTATAGCACCTTTAGCTCGCTGGGACAGATCTTCTTCGGTTGGGCATCAGATCGGTTTCAGACGCTCCATTTCGTCACTTTTGGCGTAGCGTTCACCGCCATTGCACTGAGCCTATTGGGGATTGCGCCTTCGCTTTTTTTCGCACTCGTGTTGCTGGGGATTGGCGGTTGCGGCGTCGCTGCCTTCCACCCCAAAGCCACCAGCCAAGCGGCAGCCCTCGCTAGAGGGGAGAGAGGTTTTGCCATATCAATATTCCTGACGGGCGGAAACATCGGGCGCGGTCTCGGTCCCTTAGTCATCATGTATCTGGTAGTGTACCGTTACGGGTTAGAATCAATGCCGTGGTGCATGTCTGTTGGGGTACTCGTTGCGTTGCTAATTCCGAAAATCCTGAAAACACCACCCGCAGCGGTGACTTTATCATCTCAAGTGGTCGCAGCACCCACAAACGGCTCCGCGAAACGAAAGAATCTTTGGGAGGCAATTCGTCCCCACTGGCAACCCCTTCTTGTGCTATATCTGCTCTCCGTCGTCCGCACAATAACAGGAATTGGGCTGGAAAATTTCCTCTCCTTATACCTTGATGATTTGCAGTACTCCAACTTTGCACGCTCAGGAGTGATTGGACTGTTTATATTCGCCGGTTCGATGGGCATCATGGTAGGTGGATCGCTCTCCGATCGGATTAACTACTACGGCTTGTTACTCTTTTCTTTTATCGCTTCCGTCCCACTTTTATACCTCTCTCTGCATAGCACAGGGGGCACATTTTTGACTCTTCTCTTTCTGGGAAATTTTGTCCTATCCAGTTCAACTACGATTAATATCGTTCTCGCCCAGCGATTGCTCCCTGAACATGAAAACATCGCTTCCAGTTTCATGATGGGCGCAGCATGGAGCATTGGCGGATTGTTGAGTATCCCGGTTGGGATGCTCGGCGACCACTTTGGACTAGCGAGGGTATTGGACGGATTGGTGATGCTTCCATTGATAACCGTTGTGCTAGTTCCCCTGCTGAAACAGAAATAATGCGAGATAAATCTAACACCACCCTCCGCAATCGGCTTTATCTGTTGACGTTTGCCCATGCTGTTGTTGACGCCTACTCCACAACGCTACCCCATCTCTTACCGCTCCTGTTCAGAAAACTTGTGTCCCAAACGACCTCTTGGAGTAGTCTCGCCGGGCTACTCATTGCTGTCTCTGGGGTTTTCAATTCCTTTAGTCAGGTCCTTTTTGGACAACTTGCAGACCGAGGACGGACAGCGTACTTCTTGATTCTCGGTGTTGCGATACCTTCAGTCTGTACCAGCTTAATGGGAGTTGTCCCGTCCCTTTTGATGCTAATGTTGTTGCTGATAATTGGCGGCATGGCTGTGGCAGCATTCCATCCACCGGCAGCCGTTCAAGCAGCGGTATTAGCCAAACGGGGAAGAGGATTCGGTGTATCACTGTTTATTACCGGGGGCAACGTAGGACAAGCGATTGGACCGTTCTGCATCATGCTCTTGTTAAACCGCTATGGACTGGAGCGGTTGGTGTGGTGTATGATTCCAGGGCTTCTCGTCGCATCACTCGTCGCGAAAACCAACTACTCTCGACCAGCCAAAGAAGGGATTGCGGCAACAACCACATTTTCGCATAGCACACCGAAGAAGGAAACTCTCTGGATTGCCCTCCGTCCCGAACTGCGTCCACTCATCGCGTTATATCTAATCACCACCTTGAGAACCGTCACGACAGTCGGAGTGTTGAACTTCCTATCATTGCATCTTGATCAACAAAATTTTTCAAACATCGAGCGTTCGGCGGTGCTTTCTCTTTTTGTATTCGCGGGTTCAATGGGCATCATGACCGGCGGCTCTCTTTCAGATCGGATTAATCGTTACACCCTGTTACGCTTTTCGTTGCTCGTCGCACCACCGATCCTATACGCCGCGTTGCATAATAGCGGCACACTCTTTCTGATTCTGCTTCTGCTGGGAAATTTTACGCTGTCCACTTCAGTCACAGTTAATATCGTTCTAGCGCAACAACTGCTTCCGAAACATGAAAATCTTGCTTCCAGCTTCGCAATGGGCGCGGCATGGGGAACCGCAGGAATATTGAACTATCCGGTCGGTATGATTGGCGATCAAGTTGGATTGCCGAAACTATTAGATGGATTGGTGATGCTTCCATTGATAACCGTTGTGCTGGTCCCCCTTCTGAAACAGAAACGGTAACGGTCAGATTTGATAACTTTACTTGCCCACTTCATGTTTGTGTGGTATAATTTACATCAATAAAATTATTATTAACATCCGTGAATATGAGGAGAAAACAACATGAAAACCAAGGCTGTTTTCAAAACCGCAAAACCTTATCAAGAAAACGAAATGAATTTGCCCGTCGAAAATTTGGAGGAGGCAATCCCTTTTTATGAAACAGTAATGGGATTTCAAACGATCTCCAGAAGTGATACGCCTTGGAAGTCAGCCGTTCTCGCAAGAGATAACATCCAGATGGGATTGGCGGAGAACGGCGGGGATCCGACACAGGATGGGTGTTTCTTTGAAGTCAATGATGTTGAGGCGACCTTCGATGAGTTGAAAGCCAACGGACTAGAAAGAGATGACGCAGAGTACCGGGTGGATACATACGGCGAGAACTCCTTCCGCGTGTTCTTCATAATAGCACCGGATCAACTCTGCTACTGTATCGGTCAGCGACTATGACTTCCCATGCTACACCCGCTGGTATCTTCATTACAGGCACAGACACCGAGATTGGCAAAACCGTTATCGCAGGCGGATTGGCAGCTGCGCTCAAAGCTGCTGGCGTGGATGTCGGTGTCATGAAGCCGATTGCAAGTGGTGGCATTGAACACAAAGGACAGATTGTCTCGGAGGACGCAATCTTCCTCAAAGGTGCCGCACAAGTAGATGACGCTTTGGATCTGATTAACCCAATCTGTCTCCGTCACCCGCTTGCTCCATCTGTGGCTGCAGAGATTGAAGGGGTTTCAATCGATCTCCGAAAAATAGACGAGGCTTTCGCCCAACTCTGTCAGAGGCATGAATTCATCGTTGTGGAGGGAGTCGGCGGGATTGCGGTGCCAATCTGTGAGGAGATGCTTGTTGCGGACATGGCGCAACGTTTCCAACTGCCGCTGCTTGTCGTCGTCCGCCCAAATCTGGGGACAATCAATCACACCGTGTTGACGGTTGAATTCGCCAGATCTTATAGCCTCGGCCTTCGTGGGATAGTGCTGAATGCCTCACAAGAGGAATCTAAAGGGCTCGCTGAAGAAACCAACCCAACGGAGCTCACGCGGCTCACTCACCTACCGATTTTAGGAACTGTGCCCTTTGATGAACGGCTGCAAGGTAATACACCCGATTCGGGCTTTTTAAGCCAGTTTATCGGTGAGCATATTGATTGGAAGAGGTTTGTAGGGGCAAACAGTTAGCCCTTACAAAAAATCTTGGTTCATATAAAAAGAAAGTGCAGAGCACTACGAGAAACCGAGTTTTTTCGGCAAAACTCGGTTTCTATTGCACAATTTCTTAACATGAGCCAAAATCTTTGACTCCCGTGTGTGTCACTCAGACGCTGTCACCGGCAGCCCGACGAAGAGCCGGCTGTCAATATCCGTAAGTGGATCAACTTCACCGCACGCTGCGGCACGGGCGAAAACGATGCCGGGCTGCTTGGCTCGCATCGCACGCGACAGAACGGTAAACCCTTTCGATTGGCTGTTGTCTCGTAATTCCCACGCAACGCGTTGCACTTCCGAGTTAAATCGAACAAGCCCTTCCCGTGATCCGACACAGAGCGCATAAAGTTCATCAGACGTTAAGCCGTCACAATACCCGTGACGAATCACGATATTTCCGCCTAGAATGTCTGAAATTGCTCCTCGCGCCCCGACAACACAAGCGAGTCGATAAAGCCTGCTCGTAAAGGCGCGGCTTTTGACCGCGAGGATGTGCGGCCCCAAGTTGTTATCATCATAGTTTTCGTAAGCGGCAATCCATTCTATAAGTTCTTCCGCGTAAGTGTTCCACGCTGTTTCATCGTCAGGGGCTGTAGGAACGGGCGGACTACCGTTGTCCCTACTGAGGAACGGACTCATGGATGCTCCCGATTCCTTCACAATTTCGAGTCCACGCTGCATCAGACGTTCAGCGACTTCAATGGTGTGATTAATTCCCTCGCTTTTGAGGAGTGTTTTCAGCGTATCCGCTAACGAGCGTTGCGTCACCAAACCTTCAGGGATAGCAATCTCCATCCCGACAATCCCTGAGAGCTCATCGCGCCCTTCAGGTGTGAGACTCAAACTTGCCAGTCCCCATATCGCGTCATGCCCCGGAGCTAACGCTGCACATATATTCGGATCTCGTTTGAGATGCCCAGCGATGGACAGCTGCTCACCGGCTTCCCGTTGCCCCTCCGCTGTGATAGGCAGAAAAATTGCCGCTTGGTCGCCATCAAAGTCGGCGTTCATTAACTCACAAACAAAGGGATGAACACGGATGGCACGGTCTGGCTGGCGTACTGGATGAAATGCAACAAGGGCAGTAGGCGTAAACGCAGGAGCTCGATGTACAATCACCCATGAACGCTCCATCAGCTCATCAAGAAGATGTGTTGCCCTTTCGCTCTTCGCTTGTACCTCTTTGGTATTACCAACTTCTTTTGCAACCTGAGGTCCAAAAAGTGCCCATGCCATCTCCTCAGGAATACCGACCTGATCGGCGCGTAACTCCGCATCTGGCACAATGACGCTGCGTCCGCTGAAAAGCGTCCGTGCCGTAAAGCGCATGTCTGTGGGTCCTAGAAGCGCGTCGAAATATTCCGCAAGGCGTGCTTGCAGCTGTTTAAGGGTCTGGAGGGTCAGACTTTCCGGCGCATCATTCGCAAACATCCGCTCTGCTCTAATATTGACATCGGCAAGCGCACGATACTCGGAAATGTCTTCACATACACCAACTTCATCAATAGTTTGAGCATGGAGCCACGGATGGGGAACCGGCTGGGCAAGCTGGAGTGTCTCCCCAACCGGGCGTGCAAATCGGAAAGTCAGTTTGTCATCGTCCAAGTTAGCGTGGATGCCCCCCGCCGACAATCGTTCCCTGAGTTTGTCAAACATCGGCGTCGGTGGTCCCGCCTGCTCAACTATCCCTGCTGCAACGCGATCGGGAAGTGTCTCCACATCTACCCGCGTTGAAGCACGGGTGTTGAAATGTTCCCGCAAAGTCTCAACCGCTGAAATGTTGCGGAGTGTATAGTATTCCAGTTCGCCAAACCCTTGATGGTATATAGGCTCGTCATGAACGATAGGCTCGGAGACCTTGAGCTTATCCAGCGCGATGTGAACCGTCTTTCCCCAATAAACCCAACCAACCGTACTCGGCCGATCCAGTTTCTTACCGTTAGGTCCAGCGGTGAGAGTTTCCATCCCGTCTTCAGGCAGTCCTACCTTTTGTAGACGTTCACGGAGTTGATCGGGGCTGGGTGCTTGAAATGGCGGCACAATAGCGGTTTCCCCTTCCGTCCGCGCAATGCGGCCCATGGCCGCTTCACGGATTTGACCAAAGTTCATCCGTCCATGCAAAGCACCAAAACTGAAAACAAGCTCCACCGGTGTACCGTCGGCGAGGTGGGGCATCTCATCATCAGGGATGATGCGCGAAATGACCCCCTTCGTCCCGTGACGGTTACTAATTTTATCGCCCGGTTCAATAGCATAAGGAAAATTGAGACGCGCAGCGCACGACTCACTAATCACGATGCCATCCTCAAAGGTCTCGCCGCCCCAAGAAATAAAAGCGGTCAACAGATTACGGCCACACCAAAAATCGGGGGCATCAGGTTCGTAACCCGTCTGGACAAGCGCAGGCTCTGGAGCAACTGGCGACAACCACTGACGCATCATGTTCGCACCCATGAGTAACCGCGACGGATCGTTATGTTCGAGAAAAGGGATCAATGCTGCAGACAGACCGAGCGTCGCCTCAGGGCTTTCATCCACAATGACCAATTTCCCATCGCGAATCTCCGCGCCCCTCGCAATCGTCAGAATTTTGCCGACGTTGGGTCCCTCCGGCGTTTCAAATGGACAAGTCCGTCCAAAGTGTTCAGCGGTAAATACCTGATTCCCCTGTGAAATCCGTACCCTACGCAGATGTGAATGCTTGTCGAGCCAGTTGGTGTGGGAAAGTTTCTGAGCGGTGAACGTATCACTAAAGAACTCACGCACCCATCTATCAATCGGAAGCCATGAGCGAACAAGTGACGTATTCCATTCCAGATCTGGCGGTGCTTCCCTGATACGCGCTTTGAAGTAGTCGTACAGTTGATCGCCGACACACTCGATCTTCGCCTGTTTCAGTTTTTCAGCCGAAGCGGTCGGCACGACAACATAGGGATCGCTGTCGAGCGTGAACATACCGTCTCCATCAGGCTGCGGAATGTCCGTGTATTCAACCTCAACGTAGCCCTCAGTTGATGCCAATACGATTCTGACACGGCAGGTGTACGCCCCAGTTGACTCAAAATGATAACCGGCGAGCGGCACCCTGTCAGCAAGGAGCTCTGGCAGCCGTTCTTTCATCAATTCTTCAAAGGATTCCTTGTGCCAAAATGCAGTGATGTTATGTGACATGGTATTCTCCTATTTCCTTCGTATTGCGTATTGCGTTTGTGTAAATTATAGAGTGTGAAACGTTCCCGCTCACTCCTTCTCATCCCAATCGCTTGCGATTTCCTTCCATTCACGGGCGAGATGCCTTATGGAATAGTGTAAACGCGACTTCACGGTGCCTTCCGGAATGCCAAGCTCCATGGCAGCTTCCCGAAGTGCCATCTCTTTCTGATATATGAGATGAAGCACCTCTCGTTTCTCTTGGGGCAGCCCATCAACAAGCTGCCAGAGCAGCTGGGATCGCTCAGCTTGTTCCACCATCACTTCGGGACCGCGCGACGAGGTATCAATTAGCCAATCCGGATCTGACGGACGTTCATCCTCATCATCAAATTCGTCCGGCGGTGTTTCGAGGGGCTCCTGTCGCCGTCGCCGCGCCGTTCGCAGATGATTGAGAGCGAGGTTCGTTGCAATGCGGAAAAGCCAACCCTTGAACTCCCCCTGACCATTCCACTGTTCAGCGCGTGTCCAGACGCGCAAAAACACCTCTTGAACCAGATCCTCAGCAGCACTTTCAATCCGCACAATACTAAGGATATGTTGGCGAACCGACGCACTGTGCCGTGCAAAAAGCGTTTCAAAGGCAGTGGCATCGCGCTTCACAACCTTGCGAATGAGGTTTTGGTCTGATTGTTCCATCATAAAAGGCTTTCACTGTACATGACACCGCAGGAAAGATAAAAGTTCACTGTCTGAATCAGGATTTTCAGGATTAGGTTAAATCAAACGCAAAGGCGCGAAGGTACAGTGTTGCAAAAAAAATAAAAAACTTTGTGCCCTAGCGTCATAGCATCCCCGTGTTAGATTTTTCATCGAATCCTGATTAGGTTTTCGGATTTTGGGTAGCATGAACGGATACAAATGTGATAAGATGCACCTGTTACACATCACGTAATATGTTAGGTCAGGAATATGTCGAAAATAAGAATTGGTATTATAGGATCTGGTGGTACTGGAACACGCCATGCAGAGAGATTCTCTGAAATGGACGCCGTCGAGGTTGTAGCAATCGCGTCGAGAAACGCTGAAACAGGCAGCGCACTCGCTGAAAAACATGGCGCGGAGTTTATCCCCGATTGGCAGGCGCTCGTCCAGCGCGATAATCTGGAGGGCGTCGTTATCTGCACCCACAACGACACCCACGCCGAAATCGCGCTTCTGGCACTCGGTTGCGATAAACATATCTTTATGGAATATCCGTTGGCACGATCAATTGATGCGGGTGAAGCCGTAGTCGAAACCGCACAAAGCAACCGACGGGTGCTGCGGATTAACCACTCCGAAACCGTGTCCAATTCGCATCGTGCGATTAAGCAGAAAGTACAGGAACTCGGAGATCTACTGTTGACCACCTTTCTGCGCCTTACACCGGGGCGAGGGGTACGTCCGGAGATTTTGTTCAATCTGCCCGTTTCTGGTCCGCCAGCGCACTTTTTCGTCTATCACATCTACCCCATTGTCGATCTCTTCGGAGGTGTTAGGTCGGTCGAAGGTTCTGCGGTCTATGAAGGCTTAACGGATCAGGGAAATTATAACCGATTTGTCAACACCGTCAATGTCGAGTTCAAGAACGGTGGCGTGGGGAATTGGATCTGGGCAGGAGGCGTTGAGATTCAAGAATCCGAACAGCACGCCCGTTATGTGCTGGCAGGTGGCACAATTAGCGATAGTGGCGGCGGGTGGCGCTGTTCAACAGGGACAGGGGTAGAGGAAATTCCGCCGGTTGATGCCCCAAGCATTTCGCTTCAGGAGCGATGGATACAGGAGATCCAGACTCAGGAGACAAGTGCAGCAGATAGGGACGCAGCCACCGCCCTTGAAGCGATACGGGTGAGCCTGTCCGCCGAACAATCAATGCAGGAGAAACGACGGATTGTGTTGGAATGAAGGAGCGGAGGTGAAAGGAGTTTTGTATGCAGAAGTCGTTATCAATGACGGTAGGTAGAGATAATGGACAGATTAATGGCAGCGATGATCGCGCTATTCAGGCAGGGATTGATTATCTCGCTGCACTCGGCGGAGGGACGCTGAAACTTTTGCCCGGTGTCTATCATCTCAACAACGCCATTTATTTACGAAGTAACATCCGAATCGAAGGGAACGGCGACGAAACGGTGCTGATTAAAAACCCTTCCGTGAGCACACCCCTCGCCATCGATTCGGATTGGTACGATTCAGACGTAACCCTGACCGAGAGCGACGGTTTTGAGGTGGGGTACGGGGTTTGCCTGAGAGCAAAGACCCCACATCACGGTGGATCGAATGTCATCAAACGCACGATTATCGCAAAAGAGGACAACCGTCTTTGGCTCGATAAATCACTCGAAAAGAACTTCTGGGCAGACCATGAAGCGCGGATCTCGACCCTGTTCCCAATCCTGAGCGGCGAACATATCTGCGACGTTGAGATCCGAAACCTCGTCCTCGACGGCAACAGATCTAACAATGAACACCTTGATGGAAACTATGCCGGCTGCATCTTCATGCAGGACTGTGAGCGCATTCAAATTGATAACGTCGAAGCGCGAAACTATAACGGCGACGGCATTTCATGGCAGATTTGCCATGACGTAACCGTGACGAATTGCCGGAGCCTTAACAACGTCGATCTGGGATTGCATCCGGGCTCTGGATCTCAACGCCCGATCATGCAGGATAATTACCTTGCAGGAAATCGGCTGGGGCTTTTCTTCTGTTGGGGTGTGAAACACGGAATCGCAGAGAACAACCGGATTCTCAATAACCGTCAATATGGCATCTCCATCGGACACCGAGACACCGACAACATCATCCGACACAATCAAATCGAAGGCAGCGGAGAGGTCGGAATAACCTTCCGAAACGAACCAAACGAAGGGCGTAGCCCTCATCGGAATATAGTGGAAAACAACCGGATTGTGAACAGCGGATCGGACAAAGACGGAATCGGCGTTGACATTCAGGGTGAAACTCAATCAATTACGATTCGGGGAAATCAGATCGCCGAAATGCGAGAAAGTGGCGAACATATCGGCATCCAGATCGGTGAAAAGACCGCCAATATCCTTCTTGAAAAAAACGAGTTTTCAGGATTAGCTGTGAGCGTCAGAGATTTGCGGGACAAATAGATGTCTTCACGACGTTTGACAGGAAGCTGAGAATGTGATAAGATACACCGCGAATGTTTGCATTTGAACGTGATCGCCTGAGCCACAACTAAGGAGAAATTAAGAGTGTGCGGTATCGTTGGTTTTTTAGATAAAACGCAAAATAGGAACGCGCCCGTGGGCAAGACCGTTCTCACAATGCTCACGGCACTAGGGGTTCGGGGACCGGATTCGGCGGGTGTGGCACTTTATGGTCCTCCAGAAAATGGAGCGTTCACGCTGCAGGTAAAATTGGGAGAACTTGAGGGTGCAGCTGAGAGGGGTACTTCGATTGCAGAGAGAGTCAAGGCATTCGGCTCCGTGCACGATGTGAAAACAACTGCTGAGTACTTACGGCTCGTCATTGATCTGCAAGGGGAAGCAAGAGCACTAACGCAATTCATTGAATCCTTAGATGAGGACATCGAAGTTGTCAGCATGGGGCGCGAACTCGAAATTGTCAAACAGGTGGGCACACCCCAGAATCTTGACGCGACCCACAGCGTCTCTAGGTTTCTGGGCACCCACGGCTTGGGACATACCCGCCTTTCGACAGAGAGCCGTGTCGATCTAAGTCACTCGCAACCCTTCTGGGCACACAACTACCCCGACCTCGCCATCGTCCACAACGGACACATCACGAACTACCACAAGTTGCGCTGCATTTACGAACAACGTGGTGTCAGATTCTATACGGAAAACGACTCCGAAATCATCGGTGTCTACCTCGCTGACCAGCTATCCCAAGGACTGGGGTTCAAAGAAGCGTTAGATGCGTCGCTTACCGATTTGGACGGTTCCTTCAGCTATCTCGCGGCAACAGAGAACTACATTGGATTTGCCAAAGATCCCTTCGCCTTCAAACCGCTACTCTTTACCGAAACGGATGATTTTGTCGCAGTCGCAACCGAAGAGATCGCAATCCGGTCTGCCTTCGGGGACGGCTCTGAGGTGCGCGAAGCACAAGCAAAGGATGTTAGTGTATGGCAGAGATAATCTGTGACGGCAAAACAACCCGCGACATCAACACGGAAATCAAACGCCTCATTGCGACTAGCGAAACCGACATTTGTATGAGAAATCCTGTCGCCCGGCACAACTTAGGCGTAGCGATCCTACAATCGGTCAAGCTGACCTTCGACGGGAGTGTTGGCTACTACTGTGCAGGGATGGTCGACGGTCCTACTGTCGAGATCAAAGGGAGCGCAGGGTGGGGATTAGCGGAATCCATGATGGGTGGCACCGTTACCGTCGAAGGGAATGCGGGCAACGGTGCGGCGGCTTCGATTCGAGGCGGGACAGTTGTGGTTCGCAGCGATGCGGCTGCGCGGCTAGGCGTTTCGATGAAAGGCGGACTGATTATCGTCGGCGGCAACTGCGGCTACATGGCGGGTTTTATGGCGCAGCGGGGTACAATCATCGTCTGTGGAGATACAGGCGAAGCGTTCGCCGATTCGATGTATGAAGCGGTTTGCTTTGTCGGTGGGGACATCGCGGAACTCGGCAACGACGCTGTGATTGAAGAACCGACTACAGAAGACCTCACCTTCCTCGAATCCACCCTGTCTCAACATCTCCCCTCCAAAGTCGGCAATTCACAGACCGCACTCCGCAATTTCAAGAAAGTTGTCTCTGGTCGCAAATTGTGGAACTTCGACAAGGACGAGCGAGCGGTGTGGCGAGAGGCGTTGTAACTCGTCGCAGAAGGAGGCAATATAATGCCCGCGAATGTTCAAGGTGTCCAAGTCCCCGAAGGGGCAACGGTAGACCTCAAAATTGAAATAACAGCACAAGTAAACATCACAGCCTTTGTAGCACAGCAGAAGGTTACGCAATTTGTCATCAGTGAAATCAGTAATCAACTTTGCGGTGACACCCCTGATTTGAATGTCGGTGAACGCTTGTGCTGGTCAGTACCTGTCGTACTCACATCACCTGCCAAAGGCACCATTGGGCGTGTCGGTGAAATTTTGGTGGACGCAGATACAGGCGAATTGCTAGCGGATACAGACACAGTAGAAAGGATCGATGCTAATGCCGAAAGACTGGCTCAACGTTCCCCACTTTAGACAGGAATTCAACTACTCGTGCGTTGCTGCATGCGTCCACATAGTGTTGGCGCATTACGGACGCAACGAATCGGAGTTGACACCTCCTCTATCCTAAAGGGTTTGGGCTGCGGGGCGGTGCCCGTATAATTAGGCAAAAAAACGATGAAGGCAAAACGATACAGTAGTGCTGTTGGAAGCTGTCAACGGTTTTCAGAAGGGTGAGAAGGGGGCAGTGGTAAAAGTCTACACGACACCCTATGAAGCCTACAACATTGAGATTGTCACCGACGAAGGAACGATGAAAGGTTTAGTAGAAGCGGCACGCCCCGAACAGATTGAAGTTGCCCGCCCTATACCAACGGATGTGCGCTTTGTCCCCATCCGCTAAAACATAGTTATAGAACGCTTGGTAAAACTTACAGCAGGAGGTATTGCAATGAACTTATTTGGACTTGAAGAAAGTTGCGTTAAGACAATAATCCAAGACACGATTGAAACGTATTCGGGGCAGTGGCGATTTGTTCATGAAGCTATTCAAAATGCTCACGATAGTATTCAATTAAATTCAGAAATCAAGAGAGGTAAAGTTGAGATAGATCTGTACGTTGGAAGTAACACTGTTAGTGTTACAGACAATGGCACCGGAATTCCCGTTGACAACTTTTCAAAGGTTTTTCTTCTTGGAGGCTCAGATAAGAGACGCTCAGATAAGACAGATCAGCATCTGCGAAAGATCCTGAAGGGAAGCCAAGGAGTAGGAATTAAATCTACTCTTTTCACTTCAAAAACGTTCAAAGTCGTGTCTGTACATGAAGGTTATGCTTGGGATTATGAAGTAACAGATTGCTACAAGTTCAACGCGCCTAATTTCAACGTTGAAATTGACCCCCCGGATCCAAAACCAACGCACCTACCGAGCGGATCAACCTTTACTTATTCCCTTGATAATTATACCGTGCAAGAGTTTCTGAATGATGTTGTGAATGAATATTGTGAAGAAACATTATACGAAGAATTAAAAGATATCGAAGAATTAAAAACCGCTATTGAGATTTATTTCCGAACTAAAACATACTTGGGTTGTGTACAATCCATGTTGGGTATTAACAAGGATTTGAAACCAATTGATGTCGAAGTGAAACTCCACTTTGACTTACCTTCGCTCGAAGAGCATAAATGCATTAATATTCCTCGTTGTAGGTTCATCTCCTCTGAAAGTTACTACAGAAAGGAGATTTCGCAGACATTTCCTGGAAAATACATAGATGTGCTAGAAATGCATAACAATTTGAGTCCTCGTGATCAAGCAGATAGAGTTTATACGGATTTCGAGGAGGTTCTGAGTCAGCCTCCCGATCAAACCTTCAAAAAGATCCTTATTCAGAAACTAGACAAGGATACTGTTAAAAGATTACTTGACAAACCAAGAAGAGATAGGCAAACACGTGAGTTGTTCTTTGAACCCAACCCCACTCTCCTCCACAAACATAGAACAGTTCTCGACAAAATCAATGGCATGTATTTGGTCATTGGGCAGCGAACCTACCTCGCAAATTATTTTCACATTGAGTCGAAACAACACATTTCAATTAATGGTTTACCCACCAATATCTCTCTGAATTTGCCCCACAGTACTCTGAGTTACCTCAATAATGTATACGTCGTCTTGGATGCCAACTATCCACTAGGGTTTGGCAAAAGGAATCTTCCGTCGCGTTCTAAAGGTATCATAGATGCTTTCTTTCTTGATGCTTGGCATATGTTACGCCGAGTTGCACCTCTGATTGTTGGTCAGAAGGAAGGTACAGATCCTTCCCAATTTTCAGTATGGAACAAGGAAGAGCAACTTGAGAGCTATAAGGATAAAGACAACCTACTAAGGGCACTGCCGCTCTTTTTTAGAACAACACCCCAAGAAGAACAAGAGGTTGTCGCTTTATTCTTTGAATTGATTGGAAGGAAGCTGTTAAGAGGATACTTCCCATTTCGAGTTGGTGGAAACCGGGTAACCTACGATGCACTTTTCTTAATTGACCAAAATGAAGGCGAAAAACTTCCACGAAACTTTAGACCATCCCAACTTAAAACAGTTGAATTCAAGTTCCACCTTTCCGGATTGATACAAGATTTCAGGGATGAAGTAAAATTCCTCAGCGGGATTGACTTAGTAGTCTGCTGGGAAAACGATTGTGACGACGATCTTGAATATAACATTCATTCGCTGGAACGGGATGGTATCCTACCACTTCCGGGAGCGCAGCTGAGAATACACAAGGAAACAGATACGTGTCAAGTACTCGTTCTCAAAGAGCTTATTGAATCACTCGAATTTGGACAACCCTAAACATCAAGTAGATAATCTTTGAAAAGTAGTTAAGAGGTTTACACCATGTTAGATAGTGATACTCCTCTCCGAACCAGTGGAACATTTACCCCCGATATCATCGAAGATATCCAAGTCAAGGCAGAGTTAGGACGATACCGCATTCGCGGATTTGGGACGCTGCGCGAGCGGCGATGGGCGACGTTCGACGACCTGACCTTCATCCCCTGTACTCTGACCCGTATCCCACTCGAAGGCTATCGGGAACGCTGTTCACCCAAAACTGTTCTCGGCACCCGTTTCGCCGAAAAGCCGATCGAACTTGATGTTCCCATCATGATCACCGGCATGAGTTGGGGCGCGCTCTCCTACAACGCGAAGGTCGCGCTGGCAAAGGGAGCGAATATCGTCGGTTCGTCCAATACCACCGGCGATGGTGGGATGCTGATGGCGGAGCGTGAGCACAGCCGGTCACTAATCTACGAGGTGCTACCCTCCCGCTACGGGATCGATGTCCACCATCTACAGATGGCGGATGGTATCGAGCTGACAATTGGACAGGGCGCGAAGCCGGGAACGGGCGGATTACTGCTTGGATCAAAGGTGTTGGACACAGTCGCGGAACAGCGTGATCTGCCCCTTGGCGTAGATCAGCGCAGCCCGGCGCGGCATCCCGACTTCCTCGGTCCCGACGACATGATTATCAAGATCGAAGAATTACGCGAGGCTACCGATTGGCAGGTGCCGATCTTTGTGAAGATGGGGGCGACGCGGGTATTTGACGACGTGAAGTTGGCGGCAAAGGCGGGTGCCGATGTTATTGTCGTAGACGGGATGGAAGGCGGCACCGGCGCATCCGCTGAAATCTGTCAGGAGCACACAGGGGTTCCAACGCTCGCTGCCGTATGTGAGGCACGCGCGGCACTCGAAGATCTCGGATTGTACGGCGAGGTGCAACTCATCATCGCAGGCGGCATCCGACACGGTGTGGACGCAGCAAAAGCGATGGCACTCGGTGCGGACGCGGTATACATCGGCACGGCGGCGTTGATGGCACTCAACTGTAACAAACCTATCCACCTCGAGGACTACCACGAACTCGGCACCGAGCCGTACCACTGCCACCACTGCCACACGGGACGCTGCCCCGTCGGGATCACGACGCAGGATCCCGACCTGATGAAACGTCTTGACATCGACGAAGCGTCAGAGCGTGTCGCCAATCTGCTGCAAGCGATGACTTCAGAGATCCAGATCCTCGCTCGCGCTTGCGGCAAGGCAGACGTACACGATCTCGATCCGGAAGACCTCCGGGCATTGAACTTGGAGGCATCAATGATTTGTGGTATCCCGCTCGTCGGGACGAACCGTGTGTTTGGCGGCGGACCGGGGTGGAAAGAACGGGAATGATATTTATTTTATAGTGAATTCTAAAAATAAATAGACACTTTCGCTCCCCGTGTTTGGTAGGCGCTGTTTCCAACTGCGCCGATTGGCAGGGTCTAAGTAATTCTAAAATCTACCATAATTTTTAACGCAAAGACACAACGGTGCAAAGATGCGAAGATGAAAAACAGTACAAAACTTTGCGTCCTTGCGTTGAAAGAGATCGAACAGCAATGAGAAAGGAGTCCTTATAATGACGTTAGACGAGGTTAAAGCGTTAGTTGCAGAGCAGGGGATCGAGTTTTTCCTCTGTTCTTTTGTAGAAATGGCTGGCGCACCAAAAGCGAAGGTAGTACCGACGACACATATCGATGACATGGCAGAGGAGGGCGCTGGTTTTGCCGGGTTTGCGGCAGGTGAAATGGGTCAGGGACCGCACGATCCGGATATGGCAAGCCTGCCTGACTTTAACTCACTCACAATCGTGCCGTGGCGCGAAAATGTAGCGTGGTTGGCGGGAAATGTGCACGTGGGTGACGAGGCATGGCCCTACTGCCCACGCACCATTTTGCAGCGGGAATTGGAGAAAGCCAAACAAAAGGGCTACCTCTTCAACGTCGGTGTCGAGGCAGAGTTTATGCTGCTGAAACAGGGTGAGGACGGTAGTTACGCGCCGTGGGACCCACTCGACACGCTCGGTAAGCCCTGTTATGATCTGCGGGCACTCCATCGTAACCTCGATACAATGACCACCCTGATCAAGTATCTACAGGGGTTAGGCTGGGGTCCATACGCCAACGACCATGAGGACGCCAACTGTCAGTTTGAGCTCAACTGGCTCTATTCCGATGCGCTGACCACCGCAGATCGGCACACCTTCTTTAAGTGGATGGTCAAGACCGTCGCCGAAGAACAGGGACTGACAGCCACCTTCATGCCCAAGCCGTTTGCAAACCTAACCGGGAACGGCGCACATTTTCACATGAGCCTGTGGGATTTGGAAAACCAGACCAATCATTTCCTCGACGAATCGGAGGAAAACGGTCTTTCACAACTCGCCTATTGGTTCATGGGTGGGATTCTCCACCACGCCAAAGCCCTCGTTGCTGTCACCAACCCTCTCGTCAACAGCTACAAACGCCTGATCTCTGGCGCACCCCGCTCCGGTGCGACGTGGGCACCTGTTTATATCACGTATGGCGGGAGCAACCGGACACAGATGATCCGTATCCCCGATGCCGGACGGATTGAAAACCGTTCAGGGGACGGTGCCGCCAATCCATATCTTGCCATGGCAGCGACGCTCGCCGCCGGGCTCGATGGTATCGAGAACCAGATTGATCCCGGTACGCGCAACGACGATAACCTCTACGAAGTGCCACTGGACGAACTCCAAGAACGCGGTATTGACGTGCTACCAAGAACACTTAGTCAAGCACTCGACTGCTTGGAAGAGGATGAGGTCATTCAGGGCGCACTTGGACCCGAATATGCCCCCTACTACATCGAAGTCAAGCGTGAAGAGTGGCGAAGTTATCACCAGAGCATCAGCCAGTGGGAAACCGATAATTACCTTGGGCTTTACTAGGTCAGGATCTACACACTTCCGTAGGGAACAACGATCGTTGTTCCCTACAACATGCGGTAAAATGTCAACACGCCCTAGCGACTTTTACCTATAACGCAAGTTGCTAGTTGATAAACCAAGTAGGGGCGCCCCCTCCGAATTGCGACTCGCTTGACAACGGTTATCTAGCAACTTGGGTAAAAACAGGAAAAATAGGCTGCTCTGGACTTTTTTTGCAAAAAAGGTAACAAAGGTAACACGAAAAAGGGAAAAGTTACACAGGTTACGGTATACGGAAGTCCGCTGAATCCCCGATAAATTGTCCGATAAATCGAGACCAGGAGGACAGGCGGTATTTCAATACGCTCAACTACAGGTTGTCTAGCAACTTGCGTTACCTATAAGAAAATCCATCAGAACCTGTAGGTCGAGATTCACATCTCGACACCAAACCGTCGATTTTGGAAAATCGACCTACAAAAATGATACAATTTGCACAAGGATTAGGGGGCATTGGTTTGAATATATCGGCTACTAGCAATTTGCGTTACCTATAAGGAAATACACTCTATGTTTAAGCGTTATTTAGCTCCCAATTTGATCGGATTTAGTAGGAAACCGCAGTATCGCATCGCACTTATCAGTTTATTAACGTTCATTACAGTTTCTCAAACTGCCTCCACCCAACAGCAGATTGCCTTAGACACCTACGCCATCTTCCAACAGAGCTGCCTTATCTGCCACGGTCCTGACGGTGCTTATAAAGAGACACTCTTAATGGAACACAACGCACTCATCGAAAATGGAACCGTTGTCCCGGGAAACCCTGATGCCTCTGAACTGTATATCCGACTCCTGACCACCGACGCAGCCAAACGGATGCCCCTCGGCCAACCCCAACTGCCCTCTCAGTCAATTAACACCATCCGTAACTGGATTCTAGCCGGTGCTCCCGATTGGGCAGCAGCCCCTACAACCGATGGCGATTTCATCTCTCCCGGTGAGGTACTCAATACCATCGAAACCCACCTAATGTCCCTTGCCCCCTTTGACCGTGCCTATGCCCGGTACTTCACACTCACTCATCTCTATAATGCAGGTGAGACGCCAAGAATACTCCAAGAGTATCGTAAAGGGCTCTACAAACTAATCAATAGCCTCTCATGGGGTGCGACAGTCACCAACCCACAACCCATCGACCCACAAGGGATAATCCTCCACATTGACCTAAGACACTACGAGTGGGATGTCAATGATGCGTGGGGGCAGATTGAGGAAGAATATCCCTATCAAATCTCGTTCGATGGGCCAACACAGACCGCGCTGAAGGCACAACTCGGACGGTTACAGACGGAGATGAAGACCGATATACCATCGGTGCATGTGGACTGGTTCCTTGCAAATGCGTCTCTACCCCCGTTATACCACGACCTACTCGATTTGCCATCGACAGATAGGGAGTTAGAAACTCGACTAGAGGTTGATGTGGGGCGCAATCTTACCAATGCACCGGGTGTGCGTGTGTGGAGAGCAGGCACTAACAATTCAGGTGTCTCCAATAACAACAGGGTGATAGAACGACATGCCTCTCGCTATGGCGCGTATTGGAAGAGTTATGACTTTGCTGGCAGCGTCGGGACACAGAACATCTTCACCCACCCACTCTCATTCACCCATGATGGTGGAGAGGTTATCTTCAATCTTCCCAACGGGTTACAAGCCTACTACGTGACCAATGCCACCGGCTTCCGTCTAGACGATGCACCGATAAACATTGTATCCAATCCTGCAGCGAGTGACCCGACAGTGCGTAACGGACTCTCCTGTTTCGGTTGTCATACAGAGGGCATGAAGACCTTTGAGGACGAGGTGCGTTCCGTGATAGAGAGTAATGCCACCCCAGCGTATGACAAAGCGCAGGCGTTACGGTTGTATGTTGAACAGTCAGAGATAGATGCACTCCTCCAAAAGGATACAGATAGATATAGGGGTGCACTTGAAGCGACGGGTGGTGCGTTTGGTGGTATTGAACCGATATCCCGTTTCCATGAGGTGTTTCAGGGACCTGTAGATGCTGCATACGCCGCTGCGGTGGTTGGATTAGAGACCGAAGCCTTCCTTGAAAAGATTCGTGAAAATATAGGACTACAGAACGCAGGATTATTGGTGTTAGATAGTCCCAATGGGAGTATGAAACGGGACGCATGGAGGTCTAATTTCAATGCAATGATTTACGCTTTGGACTTCCCGGAGGCAGAGGTTGACAGTCCATCTCAGCCGGAGGTGTTACCGGGGGCGGTTGTTAATATCCCGGACCTCAACCTCCATGCTGCGATTGCAGAGGAGCTCGGTAAAAGCCCTAATGCCCCGATTACTGTGGCGGAGATCGAAAGATTGGGAAGCCTTGATGCACGGAACAAGGGTATCCAAGATTTGACGGGACTTCAGTTTGGAGCCAATCTGTGGTTTTTACGATTTGATGGTAACGAGATCTCCGATCTCTCACCGTTAGCGAATTTAATCAACCTGCGCGAATTATGGTTTCATGATAACCCCTTACACGACATATCTCCTGTCAGGGGATTAACAAACCTTACTCGCCTAGAGTTTGATGAGTCTACAGTCTCTGATATATCTCCTGTCAGGGGATTAACAAATCTTACTTACCTAGAGTTTGATCACACTCTGGTATCCGATATATCTGCCGTGAGAAACTTAGCAAATCTTACTCACTTGCAGTTTCACGATACTTTAGTATCCGACCTGTCGCCGGTTGCAGGATTAATCAATCTGGAGTATTTAACCTTTGGAAATAATATATCTGACCTATCACCGTTTTCAGGATTAATCAATCTAAAACACATTAGTGCTAGTTGGGGCAGCTCTATATCTGATTTATCACCTCTTGCGGGCTTAACAAAACTCGAAATAATAGGTATTAACCGCGCAAATATATCAGACCTCACGCCTCTGGCGGGTTTAACGAATCTAAAAGAACTGCATTTTGATGGCAACGATATATCGGATATATCCCCCCTTGCAGGGTTAACCGGATTAATTCGTTTGAATCTTAGGGGCAACAACATAATCGACATATCTCCCCTTGCAGGTTTGACCAACTTAAAATGGGTAATAATCCCTGAAAATAAGATCGCCGATATTTCGTCTTTGGAGGGGATACGCGAAAATATACCGACGTTTGTTTGGTACGACAATCCGGCGTTCCCAGAAGTGGGTCCGGCAATAGAAGGACCGTGGCTATGGATCGTGATACCGAATACTGGACCTAGTACTAAGGATTTACTGTCAGAAGCGAGTGGAGGGGCGGTGACAGAGGTAGAGATTGCTACCCACAGTGTAACAGAAGGTCAGCCCCTCGGCGATGACGTATGGACTTTCCGCAGACTCCCGCCCACGGGATGGAACAACGTTGCGAAGATGCTTGGAGGCGATGATGCCATCGGCATTGATGGTGCCACTATCTACGGTACTGTGTCGCTACATTCGCCACGGGAACAGAGTACAACACTATATGTAGGTAGTCATAACGAGTTTAAGGTCTGGCTCAACGGGACTTTGATTCATGAGTCCCTCCGTTATCATGCAAGTGCTGGTTATACGGATTCTGTCCCAGTTACGCTAAAGCAGGGGAGAAATGTCTTATTAGTTACGGTTAGAGCTCAATACGACGCCTATTTTGGGGTTGAACCCAACACGGAATATACATTAGCAAACCCCGGTGTCGGCCACACCTTGTCCAAAATCCCAATTCATACGGGCGATACCTTTACCCTCGACCTCCGTGCAGAAGATTTCACCGATTTGGCAGGTTGGCAATTTGATATTGCCTTTGACCCTGCTATACTTGAAGCGGTCAATGTGAGCGAGGGCGATTTCCTGAAGACCGGTGGCGGAACCACCTTTTTTCAGGGGGGAAGTATTGATAACGCAGCAGGTAAAATTAGGGGACTCAATGCGGCGCGGTTGTCCCTCCAAGGTGTGGGTGGCACTGGCACACTGCTTCAGGTGAGGTTCAAGGCGAAAGCCGCCGGTGAAACAGAGTTGGCACTGCGTAATTTTGAGTTTGCTGCTAGTACCGGTGATAGTATTCCTGCAGGATCCCGTGAAATTCACATTACTATAGAAGGACAGCTTGCCACTGGAGACGTGAATCGGGATGGACGGGTGAGCATTCTGGATCTGGTTCTTGCTGCACAGCAGTTGGGTAAAAGAGTGTCCGCAGGTTCGGCGGTGGATGTCAACGGTGACGGTGTTGTCAGTATCCTTGACCTCATCCTCGTGTCACAGGGAATTGCCGGATCATCTGCTGCACCTATGGCTAGAACAGATAGTGTAGATGCTGCGACAATAGAAACGTGGATAGCGCAGGCACGATTGGAAGATGACGGTTCGCTCGCTTTCAAACAGGGTATTGAGAATCTCCAGAATCTGCTAGCCTCCCTGATTCCCAAAGAGACAGCGTTATTGGCAAACTATCCGAATCCGTTTAATCCGGAGACATGGATACCGTATCAGTTGGCAGAGTCAGCAGCGGTGACGTTGACCATTTATGATATGAACGGACAGTTAGTTCGACGTTTGGCGGTGGGACATCAAGCGGCGGGTATGTATCAAAGTCGCAGCCGTGCGATGTATTGGGACGGACGGAATCAACTCGGTGAGCCTGTCGCCAGCGGTCTCTATTTCTATACATTGACCGCGGACGATTTCACAGCGACGCGACGGATGCTGATACTAAAGTAGTAGGCATACTCCGCCCCGACAAATCGGGATTAAGAAATATGCCGTAACACCGTCCCGATGAATCGGGATTCAAAGCAATATACCGTAACCCTCGTGCCAATTACGGCACGGCAGCAACGTGCCTACTACTATTTCCCGCATCAGATTGGGTGTTGGGTTTCACTGTATTTATCTATAAAACAGTGTTGTTGAAAGGCAGATCTCCCATCGTTCTTGATAGGGATTCATATCTAGCCGTTCAACCCCACCTACGCTACTCCACCAATAATGTTTTTCCAGTTTGGTGGCAGCTTGGGTTATAATATAATGAACAACCTCAGGAGGTCGTATAGCTATGTCAGAACAACTCACGTTGAAACAACGGATACACAATAGCGAAATTATTAATATCGGCGGAGCACCCACAAGTGCCTCAAAAAGTGAACTCGAAGCCATTCTCAGTCAGGACTCCTACGATTTAATCGGGACAGATGCCCAACACTCGGCATTCAACGAAGAGAAACTCGTTTCATTTTGCACAAACCTGGAAGAGTTGGGAATGCCCGTTCAGTTACGCATTAAACATACGCGAAACGCTTATCTCATTGGGAATATCCTCGACTTGGGTCCTCTGGCAATTTGCGTACCGCAGGTTGAAACGGAGGCAACGGTTGATGAAGCGATCGATGCCTTCTACTATCCACCAATTGGGAAACGGAGTTGGGGTCCCAGTTCGGGGCATGGCTTCAAACCAGATATGGAACGGTTAGAGTACGCCGAATGGTGGAACAACAACGGCATCCTCAGCCTGCAACTGGAATCTGTTGATGCGATCATCAATGCCCGAAAACTCGCCAAACCCGGCATTGATATGCTTATGTTCGGCGCGAATGATTTAGGGTTCAGCCTCGAAACATATCCAAATCCCCCATTCAAAACGGTTGAGGAATGCTTCCAGCATGTTGTGGAACAGATGGAAGGGACTCAGGTCAAGGTAGGAGTTGGCTACACACCCGGCGGGCGCCTCTAAGCGGCACACCTCAAATTACCTAAGTTCGTAGGTTGGGTTGAACGGTTAAACCTCAATCTCCATCAAATCCAATAGGGCCCGAGTCGTTCAACAACACCTACTTATAGATACAGTGAAACCCAACAATATATGCTTTCGTACCACGATCTGTTAGATTGTGATCTTAGCACACAAACGCTACATTTGCCAGACAGAAATCCTACAATTTGCACAGAGGCTAAGGACTATTGGTTTGAATATGTTGGCTACTAGCAACGTGCGTTAAGATAAGCGAAGCACGAATCAAATGACAGAGAAAGGATCCGTCCAATGATCATCGTCGACACCCACTGTCATGCCGGACTGAACAAATATGAACCCATCGAAACCCTGCTTTACCACATGGATCAATCTGGCGTCGATCGGGCGGTCTTAATCCAGCATCAGGGAACTACCGACAATAGTTATCATGTTGAATGTTTGGGTGCCCACCCAGACCGACTTGCCTCGGCAATGATTGTGGAAAGCACCGACGATGGAGAGCGGATGCGCTATTGGGCGGACCAAGGGCTTGTGGGGATTCGTCTCGGTGCAGACTCTCGGGCAGAAGCGTCTGATCCGCTCGCACAGTGGCGTACTGCTGCCGAGCTCAACCTTGTCGTCAGTGCTCCTTCAAGCCCATCAACACTTCTCAGCGATAACTTTGCTGAAGTCGTGAAACTTTTTCCTGACCTCCAGATCGTCATCGAACATTTAGCGGGTGTGGGTACAGAGGCGACGCCACCTTACGACGAATTCAAACGGGTTCTCGCCTTGGCGAAACACCCCAACTTGACGATAAAACTGCCGGGCTTCGGGGAATTCTGCAACCTGCCGTATCCATTCGAGGACGTGCCGCCGCTAGCGCGTATGGTCGTGGAGGCGTTTGGACCGCAACGGGTGATGTGGGGGAGCGACTTTCCGCCGGTCAGTTCAAGGGAAGGATACCACCATTCGCTCCAATTCCCGCTTGACTACTTCTCCGATCTAAGCGAGGAGGAGCGGGAGTGGATTTTCGGTCGCACCGCACTCTCGGTGTGGAAATTCGCTGATTCTTGAACTATGCTATGCACATTGCGCTCCGCTGGAGCGCAGAGATTAGACATATCGCCATTCTATAGACATATCGCTCCGCTGGAGCGAAAGACTGAATACTGCAACTTTAACGAGAAACCGATGGGTTAGCAACTTGGGTTATATTACTGGAAGAACCTTAAAAAAACTGATTAAGATGGAGATGATGTCATGACGAGCACAACAAAAAATGATTTGCCCCAACCGACAACAGACCTTAATCTAGCGAAGGCGTATTTGGACGAGTTCGGCTATTGTCTGCTCGCCAACGCGCTCACCCCAAAGCAGGTTGAGGCGTTACGCACTCGACTGGTAGAGCAGGCAACCGCAGAAAAGCAGCAAGGGCTTGCTCATGAGGATGGTGGTAAAGATAAGGACAGCGGTATCAATCAGCGGGTGTGGATGCTGATTAACAAGGGAGAGATTTTTCATGAACCGCTGCTCCACAAGGGTGTCCACGAACTGATCGGACACGTCCTCGGCGAGCAATATCTGTTGTCGTGCTATACCGCCAACATCGCCAAACCGGGCGGCGTGGCGATGAATCTGCATACCGACCAGTGGTGGATGCCGCCGCCGACCCGGCGTGACCGCTCCCCGCTTCCTGCTGGTTCAATCACGCGGGAACGCCGAGATGTAGATGATGCCGGTCCTCCCTCAATGATTGCACCTGCTGTCGTCGTCAACGTCATGTGGATGTTGGTTGACTTCACCGCTGAAAACGGCGGCACCCGCCTCGTGCCTCGAAGCCATTTGACCGGACGACATCCAGACAAAGAACTGGATAAGAATGTTGAACCGATCGCGGCCGAAGGTCCCGCAGGTACGGCGATGGTATTTGACGGACGCATGTGGCATGGAACCGGCGCGAATGTGAGTGATGGTCCGCGGTTGGGGGTGCTTTCAACATTCTGCGGTCCCCAATTCCGGACGCAAGAGAATCTCACCGTCGGCACGTCAAAAGAGGTCTTGGAGAACGCACCACCGGAACTGTTGGCGCTGCTCGGCTTTAAGGTGTGGAACGCCTATGGCCGCGTCGAAAGTCCCGCCGTTGATTTCATCGCACCCGACGAAACCTCTCTGGGAGAATTGCGCCCGGAGTAATTATAAAGCTCAGCGAATCTTGATAGGCGGGGCCACCTTGTTGGTCCCACCTAGCCTACAGATCAAAACCCACAATCACGAAATGCCCTTTCCCCGGAATGTATCGGGACATTTACCACTCTTCCTTTCCAACAGGCTCACCCCAGTCCAATTCTTCTGCTTGATACTCTTGGGGTATATTCGATACCAACTCCTTCAAATCATACTTGCCTCGCACTTTGGTCGCGGATTCAACGATAATCCGTCCCTTCTGAACTGAGACATTCACTTCATCACCCACGTTCATTTGGGCTTCTTGGAGCAGAGCCTTCGTAAACCGAAGCCCTTGGCTGTTTCCCTATTTCTGAATCTTACTCAACATAGTCGAATTCCTCAGTTGAAACCCCTTGAGTTTCTACTATTTGCCGAAGTCATTTTGGGCATACAAATCACCAACTCGACACCCAACGCTCTCGATTCGGAACCGGTGGATGGACAGCAACACCGCCCCCTAGATGCGACTCATAAATGCCGAATCCGATCTCCGTCCCCAGCATTGTTGCCCGCAGATTGCTGACTCCCGGCATTCCTGTTTTTATCGACTCCACCAACTCACGAACCTTGCGCTCGGTGCCGCTCCACGGCGTTACCGGTTCAATCTCAATCGGATCGTAGGCGCGATCTTGCTCTTCGCCTTTACGCACATACAAAGATTCGCCATCGTTCTGGATTCGGATGATCCCCGCCTCGCAAACCAGTTCATACTCTCGGCTTGCTCCCGTCGCTGCCGCATGGAGGGTTGTCCCGTTATCGAATTCGACAAACGCCGACAGGATGGCTGTATCGCGCATGAACCGCATATTAGTGGTATCCCCCTCGTCGGGATGCAGTTCTCCCAGCGTCCCACGGATGGAGACAGGTTCGGGATCTCCCAATAAATAGAGAAGCGTGTCGAGAAAGTGTCCGCCGATGCTATTGCCAGCAAACCCGATTACTGACCGAACTGCTCCTAACTCCCCGCTATGAGCGATATCGTGCGCTTGCCGATAGACCGCCCAGTTTCGACGCATCGGTCCGAACTCAAGAAAAACGCCGTTTCGTTCAAACGCCTCATTGATGGCATCTGCCTCTAGGAGTGAACAGCAGAGCGGTTTCTCGGCATACATCCCCTTGACACCGTGCTCCGCCCCGTAAATCATCGCCTCAGCGTGCTGCTCCGGGCGAGTTGTAATACTGAGGATATCGGGTTTCTCTACATCAATTAATTCACGATGATCTGCATATCCCCGCGGCACATTCCAGCGTTCTTGGAACGCCTTCCGTTTCTCCTCCACGATATCGCACGCGGCGACCATCTCCGTCTCCTCAACAACTGCATAGCCGCCCGCATGGCAGTAGGGTAACACTAGACCGCTACGGTAGGGCCCCTGTTTCCTTTTCGCTATCTGTTCGTCCTCAATGGTATTCGCCATACGCCCACAACCGATGATACCAACCTTTAGTTTCATTATGATCTTCCTCCTAATAACCTTCAATGCGAGTTAATGAAGATATCGTTTCCATATCGTTCAAGAGTTCATTGGTTCACTAGTTCATTCATAAACCTTACTAAAGTTTAGACAATTTTCCGTAGGTTGGGTTGAACGGAAACCCACAGCCAAACGGTATCAACATAAACAGACCTACCCTTTCGGAGATACAGTCGTCGCAGAAAAAACAAGAGAAACCCAACACCCACAACTGGCCCAATAGGCGGCACGGTCAGATACCTCTGAAGTTGGGTTTCACTCACGCTTACCGAACAATGAGTTTTCGCGGGGTCACCCACCTTTTAGCTTGTTGGAACGTATGTGTTGGGTGCGTTCAACCCAACCTACGTGCTGGTGTGTCGTTTTTCTGGAAGTTAGGTCCTTGGCAAAACACGCAGAAAAATCGAAGAACGCTTGACAATGCTACTTGCAATGCAACACAAATTGTCCAAACTACAGTAAACCTATAGAATAATAAACAAATTGTTTTCGCGTTGGGGATTTACGCCGAGTCGCTCGTTAAAATTAAACTTTCGCACTGCTGTAGGCTGGGCCAAGGGTCCGGTGTTTCAATGCCTTCCAAGAGCAGCAGGATGCTATTCAACCCTTGTTGTAACGGTGGATCATCGAACACAAACCACTGTTGACCCTGACTGTTTGTCACCGTCCGGCTCGGTGTGAAGGGGAGGCTTCTGCCGTTGACCTCAAAGTGAATTCGGTCCAGTGAACCCTCAACGTCTCCCATGCGAAGCCGAAGCTCGGTCTTGCAGATTCTCCCTTCAGCTTTACCACCCTCAACATCATCGTGAACGATAAGGCGCATCGCGTGTTCAGGACCAGTCCCTCTGCCCATGAGTGCCAACTTGCGCGGTACTTGGAGGCGGTGGTCTGTCCTCCCGGACGACTCAGGAGATGGAAGATAATAACATCGGTTCTGCCGCGCTAGAGATGAAGGCTCCCTCAAATCTCGTATGGTCTGGAGATGGTAATCATCATAAATATTGAAGTCGTTGCTATCGGTGGGACCGGCGCGATGGGATGGATAGTCGTAATTGAACAGATGGACACCGGCAGCACCTTCACGATAGCCGTTCAGCGCGGTCGCCCTCAACACACTGGAAGGACTCCGCTCATAGCCCTCCTGTGGCGAAACGGTATACGTTGCCCCGTCGAATCCTGTGAACACCAAAGTCTCGCTTTTCTCCGCGAAGGAAATCGCTTTGCCGATATCAATCTCGTGGACACAATAGCCCGGAGAACCCAATACGAGGATATCCGCAAGTCCTTCGCGTATCCAAGTCTCCGTATCCATTCCTGCCTCCAGATTCTCCCCAACCCCAACAGGAACCCGGACGATAAGCCTGAGCTCCCGACCTTTTGACGCGCTATGGCGTTTGACAATTTCCCGTGCGTCCCGCATGAACTGCGTCAACGTCGGAATATTCTCAATAATCTCACCGGCCCGGAAGAAAGGCGGCGCGCGACTGAAATCCAACTCTAACCCATCAAAATCGTAGCGCGTCAGTGTGTCGTTGAACAGCCCTAGAAAGCGTTCCCTTACCTCCGCTTTTGCGTAGTTCCATCGCCAAGAAAAGGACCAGTCCGCGCCGTGAACACCTGCGGGAACAGGCGATCCGAGAAGTAGATCGGGTCTTTCCGTCTTCTGCTGAGATCTGCCATACCACCCACGGGCTTCATCGCAGGCGTGGGCATCGTTCATACGGAAAGAAGCGTAGATTGCCATGTCGTGCTTTCTGGCACCCTCAATGTAAATCCGCATGAGGTCATGACCGTCTTGGATGAGCTTCGCAAAAAGCCTATACAAACACTCATGGGCGTTCGCGGGCATTCTGCCGTCTATCTCCTTCACAGGTCTGCCGTGGATGTGCAGAGGTTGGGCATCCCGCAACGGATGACCGTGAATATCAGTGGGCAGGGGATCAGGGTTCCAATCCTCAATGTTATCGCCCCACAGTTGACCATGGGGGCTCCCTCGCCAAGACAGATCGTCGTCAATCCCAACAAGGACAGAAAGTGCATCTACGCCGGCATCGGTGAGCGTGGGCATCATTTTGGTAATGTCCTCTGGTTCCCACCGATCTTGGTAGTTAATGATCCAGTGACCGTCGGTGTTAAAAATGAGCCGGGGAGGTTCCCTCAAATCCATGTCAATCACTCCATAAGTAGGATTGGTAAACAACGAAATAAAATCCAAGGAGATTACTATAGAAACACTATACACCTATCATGCAGCGGCAAATGATAAGGGCGGATAATCCCGTATCTGTAAATATGTTGGCCATTCCTCCATATTGCCGCCTTTTTTGCTTTTGGCTTTATTAGCTTGCGCCCAAGACTCACCCATCTGTTTGACAAAAAGTGGAACGCCTGCTACATTGCATTGATCTCGAATCTGGATAACCCAGTCCTCGCACATCAGTCTCGCCCCTGGTCCTGATTCGCCCCCAACAATCACCCAATCAATTCGATTCAAGTTCAAGCCTGAGAGAGGACCGAGTAACGGTTCAAGGGAGAGAAATTTGGTTATGGCATCTGTTTTTCTCAGATGATCGATGCGGAAGGTGTAGTCCTGATTTTCAATGCTGACGCCCATCCATACGTTATCTGGCCAATCAATTTGATCGTTCAATTCCAGTAACCACTCAGAACGTTTCGTCAGCACTTGGAACTGATGCCAAGAGGCACGCCGCATCACATCAAAGACCTTCAGAATAAAGTCTACAGGAACTTCATCATGAAATAGGTCACTCATTGAATTGACAAAAATCAACTGAGGTTTTTTCCATGAAAGCGGTTTTTCTAGCATCCGTTCATGGAGCGTGAGATCAAATCCATTGGTGTAGTTCCGTTGTCCCATCGCTTTCAGACGCAAGGACATTCTTTCCGCATAACAGTGCTTGCAACCCGGGCTAATCTTTGTGCAGCCTGTCACTGGATTCCAAGTGGCTTCGGTCCATTCAATGTTTGATTTAGTGGCCATAAGCCTTATTACTCCTTCAGGATATCCGATTATATAGCACATTGAAATTTTAAGCAATGAGTAAAATGGGAAAACTCCCAGCAAAATCAGTTGTTGATTTTCGTGAAAGGTTCGTTTACAATATCGACAGACAACAAAACGTTCAACCTCTTTCCGCTTACTGTTGAGTTGAGGAGATAGCACATGCCAACTCCGATGGAAGAATACCTGTTCGACCTACACGGTTACACAGTTATCAAGGGTGCAATCGATCCCGATCACCTCCGCGCGATGAACGATTTTCTTGATGCGCTGCCGCCCTTGGAAATCGATCAGTGGTACGGCAATATCGATGTCCATACCTATGGAGGGATCGATGGGATGAACCTGCAAAACATCATCGAAGGTGGAGAGGTTTTTGAACGACTTATCGACCACCCCGCTTGGATTAATCTGGTTCGTCACTACATCGGTCCGCACGATCGGCCATTCATCAACGAGGGATTCATCAACATACGCGAGCAAGGCGGATATATCGGTGTCCACTCCGGTGGGCATATGCCGGATAGCCGCAATCGCACAGGGCGCAGTCAAGGCGAGTGGTGTTGCTGCCTGTTGACCTTAATGGTGCCCTTGACCAACGTAGGTATGGGCGACGGACCGACGGTTATCATCCCCGGCAGTCACAAGTCAGATTTTCCACATCCAATGCAAAAGGCAAGCGCAGGTATCACCCACAGTCCGGGCGAAACGATTGAAGGCACAATGGAAGTATATCTGAACGCTGGCGATGCTCTATTGTTTAACGATTGTTTATGCCACGGTTCTGCAGAGCGAAAGAATCCCGGCGAGCGGCGCATGATTATCTTTCGTTATCTGCCTTCGATGTACGCACATCGATTTGCCTACGTCCCTTCCGAGGAGTTGCTGGAGCGACTCACACCAGAGCAACGAGCAATTGTCCAACCAATCACACCCCGTAGACCACCCATGAAATGAATAGAGAAGAAAGGAGACCGTTATGGATCACAAAGAAATGACCAACGACGAAAACTATCATTTCGACGTGACAGGTTATCTAATCGTCCCCGGCGTTCTGACCCCTGATCAGTTGAGGACTTGCAACGAAGCACTCGATCAGTTAGAAGCCGCTGACGGGGCATCCCCATCGTGCGTATCTTCCCCCTCTGCCCTGCATTTCCTGCGCGATCATCCCGTGCTGACACAATATTTGGAGGAGATCTGTGGCGAAAACTTCCGGCTAGATCGCTCACCACACCTCATTGAGGTGAACGGTGAACCCTCTGAAAATGGAAAGGTGTCCCTGTCGGGAGGTAGTGAATGGCAGGATTGGTCCCGCGCCTATCGTCAGCACAACGGATCCCGTTTCTGTCAGGGGCTGCGGGCGATATGGGCATTAGCGGATGTTAACGAAGGCGACGGCGGATTGGTGGTGGTTCCAGCGAGCCACAACAGCTCAGTAGACGCTCCCCAAGACCTTGTGAGCGGGGACGACGATATGGGACTGGTCGTGCAGCCTGTTTTGCAGGCAGGCGATCTGTTGTTGTGCACCGAATCCCTGATGTGGGGGCTACGCCCTTGGCAAGGAAAGGGGTCCCAACGCCTGCTCGAATGCGGCTATATCAGCGCCGACGTGCGTCCGTCCGCAGCGTCTGAAATTACCGGTGAGGATGACACGATGCCCGAATGGACAGCGGACCTAACACCGGTGCAGCGCGCTGTGTTGCACAATCCGAATCGAGGCTATCCACCGCCTGTCGTGCACTCGGATGGTAAGACAGCTTCCTTAGCAGCGGAGCCCGGTATTATTCACCCCTCAATCTATAAACGGGATCCGGATTCGGAGATCGACGAGAAGGAATTTTTCCACTGGGATCTGTGTGGCCATCTCGTGTTACGGGGGGTGATGGATGCGGACTGGCTGGCGGCGGCTAATGAGGCAATTGATGTTAACACTGACCAAATCAGCACAGGCGGCTCTGCAGCTGGAGACTCGAAGCCGTTGGCGGGGACAGGAGTCGGTAGATCGTCAATGGGCAATCCGTGGCAGCTACCCGCCCCCTATGGCGAACCGTTCCAAAGGATGATTGCCGATCCCGCCCTAATCCAACGCATGAACTGGATCATGGGCAGCGGGTTCGAGTGTATGATGTGCAACGGGTTCCTGTCGGGGAAAGGATCATCTGGACACGCGCTGCACGCCAACGGCTTCCCATCAAAGGTGGGCAACCACTACCGCCAACAAAATGGACGCGTCTATAGTGAGTACCTCAATGTCGCTTGGCAGCTGCGCGATGTCACCTCAGCGGACGGCGGCTTCGTCTGTGTGCCGGGCAGTCATAAGACAAGCTATCCCATGCCCGACGGAATCCGGACGTGCGATAACGAGATGGGCATGGTGCGGCATATAGAGATGAAGGCAGGTGACGTGCTCCTTTTCCTAGCCTCCGCTCAAACCCACGGGGCGTACCCGTGGACAGGGGAACAGAATCGCCGGATGATTTTCTTCCAGTACCGTTCACGGAACTTGTATGCACCCTGAGCGTCAGATCGGTAATCATATCCGGTTGCTTAGGTGGACTTATGTAGGGGTTAGCCCTAGCTGCCCCTACTATCTTGAAGTCAAGATAATATCTACCTCACCTAGTTTTTCCCTAGAGTCTCCAAATAGATGAGTCTGAGTCTTTTTGCCAAAGGGTTTCTGTTTAATGTTTTCTTTCCAATCTGGAAAGTATTTCCGTAATGTCTCTACCGTGGTGTTAAACGTAAATTCACGGGCAGAAGTTCGAACATAAATCGTACTATCAGAACTCATGATTTGTGAGACACTTTCAAACACAGATTCCAACAAATCACGATATGATTCTTGTGATGTATACTTTTGTGGTAGTCTATTTGGTGAGGGACTACCCCCTAATAGCCATAATCTTAGCCATTGGTCAACATAATAATTTGTGACACCATGGTAAGGAGGGGATGTGAAAAGCAGGGAACATTCAGGGAGCGAATTCTCCTGTACTTGATCAACAACATCTTTTAATATCTCCGTGCTATCACCATGGTAGGTTTCGCTTTTTGGTGTCGTCTTTGGGGAGCCTTTGGCATACCGCCATCGTATTCGTTTGAGCATAAATTCATAGCAATCAATCACAGGTGGTTGCAGCCCCTTCTGTTGCCACCATCGAACGGAATAATCGGGTGCCATGGCTTTCGCTTGTCTCATTTGATTGGAAAGTCCTTGCCCTAACTTCGCGTGCAGATAAACCAAAAGCAATGCCATGAGCGTAGAATCTACTTGATCTTCCCACCATTTTAAGTTTTCACGAGCGGCAACAAGAAAATTTAAAACTCTTTTTGAATAACACCAAATGAAAAATTCGGGAAGTTCTTTTGATTGCTCTTGATACTGTTCGCTCATTTCAATAATCAATTCAAGACGCTTTTCAACATCAGGTAGCGGAGCAGGATTTAATTTAGCTTGACCGTACACCCATCCTACAGGATGAATTTCAATACCTACTCCATATCTTTTGCGTGTTGCGGCAGCGAACACACTTGAGGCACGACCTGCAAATGGGTCAAGAACAAGTTGATCCGGTTTGGAGTATTTATGAACGACATCAAAAGCAAATTCGAGTGGAAACATGGCATAATAAGGACCAACAGCCGCCCAGCGGCCAATCGCATTGTCATAACTATGCTTGAATTTCCCCTTAACAATCTTCATTGTTCCTGCTCCTGGATTAATTCTCTCGCCATATCTTCCAAGATGCGAGCACCTAAATTCATTGGTATTGCTGCTTCTGCGTGTGCTGAGATGAGTGGAGATAGGGAGTTCGGATGACGAGATGAAACCAATTGATCGAGCAACCCGAGCGCATCCGCTAAGCGAGGATACTGATCGGGTTCAGCGCGAGTCATATCGCGATGTGATTCATCTAAAAAAGGGAGTGATGCAACGAGCCGTGCACCTGATGCGGTTTTATAGAAGAATTTACGACCAAAGTATGTATTTAACCCATATGGCATCGGACTATCTGAGAAGATAATATTTTTCTTGATGTATTCGTTAGTCAACAAGCAAGCAGCTTGAGAAGGAAACACGTCTGATGCACCGTGCTCATCTTGATCAATCCTTTCAAAGTGATTGACGAAGTTACCTGACTTTTCTACACCAATCATAAGCAAATCTTGACCATCGGTGAATTCTTTAGCTGCTTTATTGATTCGATGAAGTTCACGAGAGATTGCAAGATGCAACCACGCTGGAGATCCAAATACGGCAAGCGGTCCATCAATTACAATTCCCATGTTACGAAGTATCCAGAACAATTGTTTTTGCTCAAACCAACGTAAGATGTGGATGACTACAAGACGCTCCAAAACTTGCATAATCTCACCAAACATCTCGCCATTTGCACTGTCAGGTACCATTCTTTCATGGATTCGTAGGGCATCAGTAGAATACAGTGTGTTTGCGTATGAGCATTGACAGGAATAAACTCTTGTATTTCGTAGATACTTTTGATCCGGTGCCAGACAATCCCCGTTTTCAGCATATGGGCAGTCTGGTTTTGGATCCTCGGGTTTGTGTTCCAATAATGCTTCATATGTGTCAAGAAACGATTCACCATCAGAAAATAAGCGTCCTGTGTCAAAGGTTTCAAATAACGCTTTCCTTAGCGAATTTTTGGGCGATTTTTCTGAATCAATGACAATGTTACAGCCGGGAAAGGCAGAATCAATTGATTCAACTTGTTCAGTTTCTCGAAACGATTTTGGATTAACGGGTCTTTGAAAATCGAGTTCCTTAATTTTCTCCACGTTCATCAAAACAGCAGCAATGGTAACGTATCCAATTTCAGCACCTGGATAGCCGTTTTCTACCGGCTCCTCTTGGTGGCTTCCGTCAACAGCAAGTACCAAATTTGGCTGCCATCTGCTTGGATGAATATCTGAAATTTTCACTGTTGGGAGTGCAGCTTTATCCTGTGAAGGATCTTTTCGTTCCATTCTCCCAATGAGGTTTTGAACGCGTTCACTTTCAGTCAGCCTGCGGATTGGTCGATATGTTGCAAATTCGCCTTCGTATGGCATTGCTTACACCTCAAATTTTTTAATTTGCACAGGAACAACGAAGATATTACTGAGGGTTTTAACACGGATAAATCCTCGATCCTGAGCTCGCAAGATTGATTTCTCAAAATCAGCAAAGTCGTAAAATTTGCACAGTTCTTTCGTCTCGTCAGTGTTATTCAAGTGTCCAATAAACCAGTTTGCTGTGTTTTTAAGTATATTTTTTTGAACACTACTAACCTCTTGCGTAACATAAACCATGCCAAGGCGATATTTGGCACCTTCTTTGGCTGTACGCACCCATACATTTTCAAGGTCTAAATCTGAGCCAGATGGCAAAAGATTATGTGCTTCCTCAATGTAGATGAGAATATCTGGAGGTATTTTGCTCTCTCGGAATTCATGTTGATTTTTACGGAAAATTTGCTTCATAATCCGTTCGGCAGAAGACTGATTGACCTGCGGCTCACCGCTCGATTGGTCAATTATCACTAGCTTTCCATCCTTCAAATCATTATAAATGTCTACTGCAAAGTCGGTGTTTATTTTTTCTGTATGCTGATTACGTACTTGACCCATTTGATTTGCCCCTTTAGTAAACGTAAACATCTCCAGAATCCTAGTCAGATCTGGATCTGCCCAACCCTCGCCTGTGCTGGAATTCTTTATGTATGCTTTGTTAAATTCGCCATATTCATCCGTATCTAAGAAGTAAAACAACCCTTCAAATGCTTCCGCTAAACTGTCCCATGAAGGAGAAGACTTCATTAAAGTTTCCGCAGCCGCTCTTATCTTTCGCTCCTTGTCTTTGTTTTTGGAGTCGAGCGTTATACTCTCCATTGAGCCTAGCAGATCTGCACGGAATAACTTATTCAAGTTAGGCTTTAGTTGAGGCGGAACTGGAAAGCCGGCTTTTTTAAGAAGTGTTTGATAGGCTAAGACCCTACGTTTGTATCGAGTCAGAGCACCGTGGTATTCGTCGGATTCAGCTTGAGTTGGTTTTTCAAACTTGACTTGGACAAAATTCGTTATGTATTGTGATGTCTCGTTAGCAAAGACGCTATCTACGATTTCTTTTCCAGTTTGGAGCATAACTTCATCGTAAAAGTTCAAAAGCATCAACTTTCGATGGGGATCATTTTCGTGTGGTAAAATACCATAGGTTACGACATCCTTCTGGTTGCCCGATGGGCATGATTTCCAAACATTTTTTAACGCAGATGGATTTTCTTCATTGTTTGTATCTTGTACATTTTCGTTAGCGTATTCTCCGTTTGGGTCGAAGATAATCTGCCCAATACGGTCTGTTGAATTAAATCGCAAATCAAAAACAGATTTGGCGATAATTTTGGTTGTGTTTGATTTACCTGTTCTGGTCATACCAAACAATGCTGTTTTCTGTTCGAGCAAATCCGCAGGACTGATGCTTACCTCAACATTTGATATGCCTTGAAATGCTCTATTGGTTGAAGCATAACGGACTTCTCCGATTGGTACACGCAAATCATTCCTTAAATCCTTATGACGATCGGGATCCTGATAATTTACAATTTCTTTCAGGGCGTTATCATTCGGTTTGTAGACTGTCAAGCCTCGATTTGGATAGTAATTTGAAAGATCACTACCAAAACGTGCCACGAGATGTGTAGAATTATCAGATTCATTACTATCAAGGAAGAACGTTCCAATCACACGGCATTCCACACCTGCGAATGAAAGCAGATAATGTGTTCGTGGATCCATCGCTGCACTTTCGTCCCAATGCTTGTGAGTTTCCCCACTTATCCGTTGTGCGCTTTCAACTCGAATCCGTTCAGCTTCGGCACTATTTGGTAATTGAGCCGCATCCATAACTCGCAACAGAACGACAGAGCTATCCTCAATCTTATAATCAATTTTCTTTTCATCCGGTTTGACACGAGTGGCGATCAAGAAACTCAAACTGGGAATGCCACCAACTACTTGGCGATGATAGTCATGAATTTGAACAAGAGCGGTTTCATAACTGATTGAATAAACTTCACCAACATACTGTTCTTTCTGAATGAGTTGATGAAACCATTTATTGGTATCATCTAACAGTTTCTTCTGTTGTTCTTCGAGACGTGTTTTCTCCGATTCTTCAAGTAAGGTACTTTCCATGTTATCCATTGTGCAGTTCTCCTATGTCGGATAGCTCTTAAGAATTTCTATTGTTAAAAGTATAATATAACTCGTATTGGAACAGATGTCCGATACGAAGGTTGGCCCGCCCCCAAAGGGGTGAATTGTTATTTAACCTTTACATTTCACGCATCACGCTGTCCTATGTGCAACAACAATAAACCCAGTTAAGCCACCGAGGAGGACCTGAAAGCCTGTTTGGTAAAGCAGGATTGCAAAAGGTTGACAGAGGAAGACCAATCCAAGCACAATTGCGCCGATTGAAACGCGCTCAATTAGCAATTTTCGTGGGGATATAATCGCGAGCATAATTATGCCCGTCAAGATGAGGTGAAGTCCGCTGCCTTGCAGAAGTTGGCTAAAAGATTGGTAAAGGGCAACAAGCCCGGTTATGGCGATAACCACCGCTGCAATTTCAGAGAATCTGATTAGCCGTGTTGTCATGCCAAAGGCGATTGCGCTCGCAGAAAGCAGGTGGAAAGCGGAACCTCGTAAAACCGGAGGGATGGGCAGATAGAGAAATGTAAAACCGACAATGAGTCCTAACCCGGCGATAACTTCGATGACTCGCTTATCTGAAAAGGAGAGGGAGGATAAGATAGCGGAAATGACCAACAGGGGCAAAGCAACACCCCGAAGCAAAACTGAATACGGTTGATAGAGAAACGCCAAACCGACAATTAGTGCACCAATAGCGATTAGCTGATTACGACGTTGCTTTGTCATTGGTTGACCCCTCCGAGACAAGTATAGTTTGCCAGAAGGCTTCTAGGAACCTTTGGACTCTCGTCGTCCGAAGATGCTCCAAAATCCTTTGCGAGACTCAGCTTCAGCTTTTTCTCGTAGCTGAATCTGCTCTGCTAGTTCACTTTTTAAGGAATCAACCCTTTGTTGTAATTCTTTGGTGTGGTACTGCAACTGCTCATTCTGCTCCTGCAACTCTTGATGTTTGCCTGTTAACTCCGCATTCTCCTCTTGAACAAGCATGAGGTGCAACACCTGAGAGGCAAGATTTTCAATAATATCGGAGGTTGGGATATTAAACGCCAACTTGGTGATGAGCAACGGCAGCCCTTCACGTTTTAAAAGCAACGTTTGAGATTGCGAGGGTGAAACGTTGGCATCTGTTTCTTCTCCCGAAGTATTGGGATCATGCAGATAAGGGGCGAGATCTTCATCACGGCGTTCAAGGGTCTGTCGAATGATAGCCTCTTCGACGCCAATCATATTCGCAATTTCGGATACGGTAAGCGGAACTGCCATATTTTATGTTCTTTGACTTGGTTGTTACAGTGCTTTATTGGGCTGTGCCCTGTTCTGTTGCAACAAACGCAACAACTGCCAACTGTAGCTCGATACCGAAATTAACGCAAACACCAAACCGATGCACAACACAGAAAAGGGAATAAATGAAGGGATGGATCCACTACCCGCTAAGACATTATCCGCCAAGGCGTAGAGAACCAAGGCGGTTGCAAGGAAAAAGGTTGTGCATTTGCCCCACACGTCAGATCGGGCAATGATCTGCGTTCGATGGAACAGAAAAATGTTGGCAATCACAATCAAAACATCTCGAATAATCACGACGACAAAAGCCCACAGCGGAAAACTTGAATTCGATAAAATGAGGGCAATAATCACCGCACTAATTATCGCCTTATCAGCGATTGGATCCAAGATCTTACCCAGATTGGTGCGCTGATTCAGACGGCGTGCGAAGTAACCATCAAGCATATCGGTCAGGATTGCTAGGCCCCCTATTATCAAAGCCGCTAAGTGGGATTCACGAATGATGCTACGGAAAAGGAATGGGGTCAGCCCAAGCCGTATTATGGACAATAAGTTGCTGACATAGAAAAAATTTCGCACCACAATTAGAGACCCTGATGTTTGAGGAGAGCGATCTGAAGCGATCTGGCGTTGCATCGTTGTCCTCGATTCCGAGAGCGGCGATAAAAAGTATCGCCATTTAATTCAGAGAGGCGTTTTTCCACGGTGATATGTTAGTGTCGTGCTTTTCAAAACTTCTTCGAGCGAGTAGGCTTATTTTCAATCTTCGATTTTCTCGCTCAAGGAGCTCAATCTCCCGGTCTAAAAGCTGATGTATAGACACTGTCTCTATCAACTGTTGTTTGTCTGTCAAGGGGATTTGAAGTCGCGTCGCAATCTGGTAGGATAAGTGGTCGGATGATGTAGGAATTTCCTCTACAACCTTCCACTGAGGAATCAATTCTGCTAACAACGATTCGTAGGTACGGTATAACTGAATGGCTCTTACACCATGCATCTCAGAGTCTTCGGGTGGCTCTGTATCATCCGCCTCGAACACTTTGACTTGACCCACTAGATAAGGCAAATCTCGCCGAATTTTCGTGATTTGAAAGCGGTGCTGCCCTAGCGTTATCAGGTTCATTCGACCATCTTCAAGCCGGTCCACCTCTATAATCTTGACAGCGGTTCCAACGAGATAGGGCTCGGCATGTTCACCCACTTCTCTGCCCTTTTTGATGAGAACGATGCCGAACAGTCGATCATTATCCAAGCAATATTGGATCATCAATCGATATCTTTGTTCAAAGATATGAAGCGGCAACACTCCGCCCGGAAACAGGACAACCTCTAGTGGGAAGAGGGGCATTTCATCCTCGGCGAGTTCTTGGATCAAGTCGGTTTGCATGCGATAACCCCCGATCTGATTGATAGACATAACAGTTGCATGTTTCTATTGATTTCAAGTGTAGCACACGAGATGGTGAGTGTCAATGAAGAAATGGACAAGTTAGGGTCATTTAGTTTTCCGCTCGTAGTCACAGATTGCCCAATCTATGATCGCCCGCGGCGTAGACACGATCGACTGGATCGAGATCTTGACTTAACGCTGATCAATACCTTTTCGACGCGTATAGAACTTCGGGGTCTCCTGAAACTTATTGCGATAATAGGTGACGGTTCGGCGGGCGATTTTTGTATTGTATTCCCGTTCAAGCAGGTCTGCAAGTTCAGCGTCGCTGTACGGCTTTTTACGCTTACCTGCTACCAGTTCTTGGTGTTCTCGCACCGCGATTAAGCGACGAACAACCTCTCCTTTACTCTGACAAAAGAACTTGAGAGGTAGAACACCTGTGGGCGTGTCAATGCGTTTGTCCTGTAGAATGCGGCTGACAGTGGATTCATGTTCGCCGGATTCCCTAGAGAGTTGAGCTTGGCTCAAAGGCTTGAGATGTAGTTCATCTCCACTGACGAAGTAACGGTACTGGTACTCGTAGATGAACATAACGATGCGGAAGGTAAGGCTTTTGCGCTGATTGATGAGGCGGAGTTGGTCGAGTAGCTGCGCGGTTTCTTTGTCAGTTTCTTGACCGCTAGGGACCTGAATCTGGTAACGAGAATTATACTCGATTTCCGATGAAACGTGAATTTCTGCGCGGGGCGGATTGTTGAGTTGTCGCACCGTTGCCACCGTCTGGGATGGTTGATTCGACGATGCGGGTGTATTGACGACTGTAACCTGTGCTGAACTCGCAATCTGGACTCGATCTACAAGATCGCGAATGTCACGGACCGTGCTTAGTGGGATTCCTAGTTCATCGGCGATATCCTCTGACTCAGCACCCGCGTCCATGAAATATTCGACAAATTCCGACTGTGTAATGTCGTATGCCTCCGTCAGCTTAGCAAGTTCTTCATACGGCTCGGTCGATTCAAGAGACGTTTGTGCTGTTGGTGGCTCTTGGAATTCTGGATCATCAAGCCGCAGATGAAACCCAGGATTATCCTCGTATCCCGCCCAAGTTCGTTTGAGATGCCGACAGTATTCGAGCGCATGAAGGAGCCGTCCACGCGGCACCCGATACTTAACCGCCAACTCCACGATGTGCCGCCGCGCATCCTCACGGAAAAAGTCGCGCTGCCAATCGCCGCGTTCCTCAATCTCAAACTCCTGCATAAATTCTACGAACTGTCGGTCTTGAAACTCCTCATACAAATGACGTGGAATCCGTCCCTGAAAGTTAGTTTTTCGGATATGCCCTTCCTCAACCAAACGCTGAAAAGCTCGCTGCGATTCGATCTGCCGTACATACTCCTGAAACTCCTGCTCATTTTGCGTCAACAGATCGAGATACGCGTCGGGGGGACGCACAGACCTTACAGTGGGAGCAACGGTGATTTGTGGTTGGGGTCCGATAATACGCATACGCATTTCCTCGCTAAATGTCAGTCTGTGTACGGTTGTCTATAGGATAGCAGACCGTCAAGCAAACATCAACCCGAAAAATCAGCCGATAGAAAAAGGTAGGAGCGGGTTCACCAGAACCTTCCCATCATTTTGGCATCAACTAGGGAGGCTCTCTGAATCGCTCCATTAAGGACCGGTACAGCGGCAAGAATAGCACAACCGCCGTGATGATAAGAATGATCAGCGTGATGGGACGAGTCCATAGAAAAGAGAGATTGCCATCGTTGATGAGAAGCGCACGTCTCAGATTTTCTTCGAGTAGTCCGCCCAATACAAACCCAAGCAGCATCGGTGCCATAGGAAAATCGAGGAGCCGAAAGAAGAGGGCGCATGCGGCAAATCCCACCATCAGATAAATATCAAAGTTATTGAACGAAACCAAGTAAACACCGATGAGCGAAAAGAAAAGGACAAACGGAACGAGAAACGGTCTCGGCACAGCGAGCAGCCGGGCGATATAAGGGATCAAGGGCAAGTTCAGAATCAACAAAACAACGTTCCCCAGATACATCGACACAATCACTGACCAGAACACGTCGGGCCGTTCCGCAAACAGCCGGGGGCCCGGTTGCACCCCGTAAGAAATCAGTGCACCCAGCATCACGGCAGTTGTCCCAGATCCTGGAATCCCCAGAGTGAGCAACGGCACAAACGACCCCGTCGAAGCCGCATTGTTCGCTGTTTCTGGTGCTGCGAGCCCTTTTAAGCTGCCTTTACCAAACTGGAGTTTTGCCCTCCCCTTTGCGAGTGCC